>CANMIL010000130.1 GCA_947497895.1 uncultured Tenacibaculum sp. | reverse complement strand
GTTACTGTAATACTTCCTCCTGTAGTCGCATCACATGCACTATCATCTTTTGTTAAACCAAAGCTTACTAAGACTGGGTCTGCTATTACTTCTGTATCGGTATCAATACATCCATTTGCATCTCTAACTCGTATAGTATAGGTATCTGCTGGTAATCCGTTAAATACATTATCATTACTATAAGATCTTATGATAGTTCCT
>CANMIL010000129.1 GCA_947497895.1 uncultured Tenacibaculum sp. | reverse complement strand
GCAAAATTAAAGATATACAAAGCAAAGAAGCAATATGATGATACTTGGGGAGCTATAGAAGAATTACCATTTAATAACGATGATTATTCTATTGGACATCCTTCGTTAAGTGCAGATGAGAAAACACTTTATTTTGTATCGGATATGCCAGGTGGATATGGAGAAACAGATTTATATCAAGTATCGATATCGGAAGATGGAAG
>CANMIL010000128.1 GCA_947497895.1 uncultured Tenacibaculum sp. | reverse complement strand
GCAAAATTAAAGATATACAAAGCAAAGAAGCAATATGATGATACTTGGGGAGCTATAGAAGAATTACCATTTAATAATGATGACTATTCTATCGGACATCCTTCGTTAAGCGCAGATGAGAAAACGCTTTATTTTGTATCGGATATGCCAGGTGGATATGGAGAAACAGATTTATATCAAGTATCGATATCGGAAGATGGAAG
>CANMIL010000127.1 GCA_947497895.1 uncultured Tenacibaculum sp. | reverse complement strand
CCTACCCATTGCGCACGTCCTAATAAATTGATTACTCCATGTCCCTTGGAACCAACATAGGCTGGATTCACACTCATCGTATTAAACATATACTGTGTGAAATGTGGATCTTGTTGACCGTATAGTGTAACACTGCTTATTATTAAACTCAGTATTACCAGATTCTGTACTATCTTATTCATCTTTTTATACTTTTGATCTTATCTTA
>CANMIL010000126.1 GCA_947497895.1 uncultured Tenacibaculum sp. | reverse complement strand
TCACATACACCATCATTATCCTCATCATTACTATTTGGATTGCATGGATCAGCTGGATCTGGATCCACCGTATCACAAATACCATCATTATCTGCATCTGTATTGTTTGGCACACATGGATCTGTTGGATCTGGATCTACCGTATCACAAACGCCATCACCATCCTCATCATTACTGTTTGGATTACATGGATCGGCTGGATCTGGGTCGAT
>CANMIL010000125.1 GCA_947497895.1 uncultured Tenacibaculum sp. | reverse complement strand
TAACTCGTATAGTATAGGTATCTGCTGGTAATCCGTTAAATACATTATCATTACTATAAGATCTTATGATAGTTCCTGATGAATTCTCTACTTCATATTCATAGCCGCCCCAACCTGCAATTCCTGTGATTGTTAAGCTTCCATCGCTTCCTCCATTACAGCTAACTGGACCTACAACGGTTGTAAAGTCTAATACTGCCGTTGGCTCATCAAT
>CANMIL010000124.1 GCA_947497895.1 uncultured Tenacibaculum sp. | reverse complement strand
GTGATACGGTAGATCCCGATCCAAATGATCCATGTAGTCCAGATAGCACAGATGCAGATAATGATGGTGTTTGTGATGCAATAGATCCCGATCCAAATGATCCATGTAATCCAAACAATGCAGATACAGATAATGATGGAGTATGTGATACAGTAGATCCGAATCCAACTGATCCATGTATTCCAAATAATACAGATGCAGATGGCGATGGCGTTTG
>CANMIL010000123.1 GCA_947497895.1 uncultured Tenacibaculum sp. | reverse complement strand
ATAGGAGCCGCTAATTGTAAATCGTCCTTATCTCTATAGATTCCCTTTGTCCAATCGATATTGAAAAAACGTCCTCCCAATTTCATTCCAAAGGCTAAATTCCCTTCATCTGTAGTACGAACTGTATAAGATACATTGGCGTCTAAATAAGTTTCTCGTGAAGGACCTATAACATCATTCACTAAATTAACTCCCAATCCAACACCACTATAACCAAT
>CANMIL010000122.1 GCA_947497895.1 uncultured Tenacibaculum sp. | reverse complement strand
GTCCCATCAGCTTCTGTAACTGTAGCGATTCTATTACCAGCAATAACATTAGAGATTACAATACCATTGGTATCTATTGTAACATCAGACCCATCATTGTTGGTGAAAGTATATGTCCCATCAGGATTAGCAGTAATATCTGCTTTAGCAACCGTTTGAGTAGCGCCTGCTTCGTTTGTATAAGTAATAAAACCATTATTAGCATCAGAGATGTTAGT
>CANMIL010000121.1 GCA_947497895.1 uncultured Tenacibaculum sp. | reverse complement strand
CCAAACAATCCATGTAATCCAGATAGTGCAGATGAGGATGGCGATGGTTATTGTGATGCGATTGATCCAAATCCAACGGATCCGTGTATTCCAGATGCAACGGATGCAGATGGAGACGGCATCTGTGATACGATTGATCCAGATCCAAATGAGCCATGTGATCCTAATGCATTAGATACAGATGGCGATGGCGTATGTGATACAGTAGATCCAGGACC
>CANMIL010000120.1 GCA_947497895.1 uncultured Tenacibaculum sp. | reverse complement strand
GCTGTGATCGTATAGGAATCTCCATCGATTCCGCCTGTAATAATTCCCGTTGCTCCCACTGTTAATCCTGCTGGAGTAGAAACATACGTTAAACTATTATCATAATTCGTAACTGTGACAATAGCCTCAGATGTACAACTTGCTGTGCTTACTGTTACTGTTGGTACTGCTGGAGTCGTGAACTGAACATCGGTATCATTTACAAAACTTGTTGATGCCGCTG
>CANMIL010000119.1 GCA_947497895.1 uncultured Tenacibaculum sp. | reverse complement strand
TTCCTTCTGCAACCGTAATATCATCTATACTAATCGTTGGTGCACTATCACCTAAATCAGTAATTGTTCCGGCTCCTGCCAAGTCAGTTGTTGTTATTGCTTCTGCTGGAGCTGAACCAATACTTACATTACTCATCGTAACGGTATAGGTCTCATTTGTTGGCTCATACGTAGTATCATTGATCGTTACCACTGGAATTGTTACCGTAGTACTTCCTGCTGG
>CANMIL010000118.1 GCA_947497895.1 uncultured Tenacibaculum sp. | reverse complement strand
TCCGTTGCATCTGGGATACATGGATCCGTTGGATTTGGATCTATGCTATCACAATAACCATCGCCATCTTCATCTGCGCTATCTGGATTACATGGATTGTTTGGATCGGGATCAATCGTATCACAAATACCATCACCATCTGCATCCGTATTGTTTGGTATACATGGATCGGTCGGGTTCGGATCTATACTATCACAATAACCATCTCCATCTTCATCATTACC
>CANMIL010000117.1 GCA_947497895.1 uncultured Tenacibaculum sp. | reverse complement strand
TCAATGAACTCGCTAACTCTGTGTCTGTGTTTCCGTGTTAGCGGCTGCAAACATACAACCATTTTTTAACCCTACAACACTTTTTTAAAACTATTTTTAAAACTAATTTAACCTACACCGAAAACGCACTTGTTTTCAAACACTTAAAGCATCAACTTTTTTAAGACTTTTTTAATGCTACAACTCTGTAATCTCATTAACCATTATAACCTTCCTTTGAAACCAG
>CANMIL010000116.1 GCA_947497895.1 uncultured Tenacibaculum sp. | reverse complement strand
TAATCATCACCACCTGTTGCCGTTCCATCACTCGTAGTGACATCAAAAGTAACGTCGTATTGTGCTGGACTGCTTAAAGTAGCGGTAAAATTAGCTGTTACTCCTTCTGCAACAGTAATATCATCTATGCTGATCGTTGGTGCACTATCACCACTATCGGTAATCGTTCCGTCTCCTACTAAATCCGTTGTCGTTATCGCCTCTGGTGTCGGAGATCCGATACTTAC
>CANMIL010000115.1 GCA_947497895.1 uncultured Tenacibaculum sp. | reverse complement strand
GATGGTGATGGTACATCAGACTTCCAAGATGTGGATAGTGATAATGATGGAGTATCCGACTTAGTAGAAGGAGGAACAGATGCAAGTTTAGATGCTAACAATGATGGAATACTAGATGATCAAACAGATACCGATGGTGATGGACTAGCAGATTCAGTAGATCCAGACAATGGCGGAACAGCAGCTGCAACCCCAGATAGTGATGGAGATGGCTTACCAGATTACCA
>CANMIL010000114.1 GCA_947497895.1 uncultured Tenacibaculum sp. | reverse complement strand
TTACTCATTAAATAATGGAAATGAATTCCCTCTTGTAATGGAGATAATGGATATATATCTTGAATATTAGAAACACCACCAGAAACTTTCGAAACTACCGTATCAAGATCTTCTTGACTGAAGTCTAATAATGGAACCATCGCTGGGACAATATACTCCACCTCTGGAGTAATTCCATTTTCTGGAACTTTATATACTGGAATCTCTGAAGATAACTTTTCTGCGATCTCTG
>CANMIL010000113.1 GCA_947497895.1 uncultured Tenacibaculum sp. | reverse complement strand
AGATGTAGTTGATGGGGTAAGTGTTGATAAATCGATAATAATTGCTACTGTTAAAAGAAATTACACCTCAATGTTGAGGGATAAGCTGAAGCAAAGGGTTGATATTGGAGTTGATTAAGATATGGTTTTTCTTAAAGAAGAGTTTTTATGTTGTTGTTTATCGATAGGGAATGCTTTCTCTCTGTTTTATCGCTTCGTACATTACAATTCCAGTGGTTGTAGAAAGATTAAAG
>CANMIL010000112.1 GCA_947497895.1 uncultured Tenacibaculum sp. | reverse complement strand
GTCGAATGTAGTAATTTTTATAATATGTTTTAATCTTTAGCTAACCTGATGTTTGGAAACGAAATAGTTCAAGAAATGGAGCATTGCTACATAGGTAAATACGAGTATAGGTATTGTCGTGTTAAAGCCGAGATTAAATTCAGGAATGTCTAAAATATCTCTAAAAGATTTCGTTGCAATAAGTAGCATGAAAATTATACCATATGCGAAAACGGAGATAATAGCAATTTTGTT
>CANMIL010000111.1 GCA_947497895.1 uncultured Tenacibaculum sp. | reverse complement strand
GCATCTGTGCTATCTGGACTACATGGATCATTTGGATCGGGATCTACCGTATCACAAACGCCATCACCATCTGCATCTGTACTATCTGGGCTACATGGATCATTTGGATCGGGATCTACCGTATCACAAACACCATCGCCATCTGCATCTGTACTATCTGGGCTACATGGATCATTTGGATCAGGATCTACCGTATCACAAACACCATCACCATCTGCATCTGTATTGTCTGGATTACA
>CANMIL010000110.1 GCA_947497895.1 uncultured Tenacibaculum sp. | reverse complement strand
TTAAATCACGATTTAACAGGAGATGTTACATTAACAGGCAATACCTTTAGTTGGAGTGCGGCAGACAATGCGAATGTCACAGGAGAAACTACAAGTGCATCAACCGCAACAAGTATTACGGATACTTTAACCAACACAAGTGGGGCGGTTCAAACAGTAGTATATACAATTACCCCAACAAGTGCAGATGGATGTGCTGGAAATTCATATACGTATACAGTAACCGTAAATCCAGAACC
>CANMIL010000109.1 GCA_947497895.1 uncultured Tenacibaculum sp. | reverse complement strand
GATGGAGATTCCTATACGATCACAGCAAGTAATGGATCAGGTTGTATTTCAGTAGCCAGTTCAAGTTTTGTAAATGACACGGATGCTCAGTTAACAACTCCAGCAGTACCAACAGTAACAGTAACGGCAGCAAGTTGTGCATCTGAGGCTATTGTCACAGTAACAAATTATGATAACAGTCTAACGTATGTATCAACTCCAGCAGGATTAACAGTGGGAGCAACAGGAGTTATCACAGG
>CANMIL010000108.1 GCA_947497895.1 uncultured Tenacibaculum sp. | reverse complement strand
ATGAGACGTATACTGTTACGATGAGTAATGTAAGTATTGGTTCAACTCCAGCAGAGACCATAACAACAACAGACTTGGTAGGAGCCGGAACAATTACTGATTTAGGTGATAGTGCACCAACGATAAGTATAGATGATATTACTGTTACGGAAGGAAGTACAGCAAACTTTACCGCTACTTTAAGCAATCCCTCACAATATGATGTTACTTTTGATGTCACTACGAGTGATGGTTCAGCCAC
>CANMIL010000107.1 GCA_947497895.1 uncultured Tenacibaculum sp. | reverse complement strand
ACAGCGAACTTTACGGCAACTTTAAGTAATCCATCACAATATGATGTTACTTTAGATGTAACTACTTCAGACAATACAGCTCAGGTAGGAGCAGATTATTTAGCACAAAGTGGTGTAGGATATACCATTCCACTAGGAAGTACTACAGTTACGATTCCAGTAACCACAATAGATAATAATGTTTATGAGACTGATGAGACCTATACAGTTACCATGAGTAACGTAAGTATTGGTTCACCGACTCC
>CANMIL010000106.1 GCA_947497895.1 uncultured Tenacibaculum sp. | reverse complement strand
TCAAACAATAGATTATACTTTGCTTCAGATGGTCACTTAGGTCTAGGAGCTTTAGATATTTTTGAAAGTAAGTTAGAAGGATCAGAATATGGAGCCCCTGTAAATTTAGGAGCTCCAATTAATGGACCTTTAGATGATTTTGGATTTATTATAGACAAAGAACGTAAGGCCGGATATTTTTCATCAAATAGAGAAGGAGGAAAGGGCGATGATGATATTTATAGTTTTAGAATTTACCAGTGTAAGGA
>CANMIL010000105.1 GCA_947497895.1 uncultured Tenacibaculum sp. | reverse complement strand
ATAGGAAAATTATTTTTCAAAAGCACAAAAATAGGCTTGGTAAGCATGGGGCTTATTGCTATTCATTTTATACTAGATTTCTTTTCTGGACATATGCACCATGTATTCGGGGCAGAAACAATGGAATTAGGCTTTGGACTGTATACCTCAAATCCTTATTTAGCTATAATTATCGAAGCAATATTCATCGTTTTTGCTGTTTGGTATTTCTTTATATCTGAAAATAAAACAGGGATTTTACGAACTGTAAA
>CANMIL010000104.1 GCA_947497895.1 uncultured Tenacibaculum sp. | reverse complement strand
ATAATATTTGTAACGGAAGTAGTACAGGAGAGATTCAGGTAACAGAAGTAAACAATAGTATAAATCCATTAACATATAGTATTGCAGTAGTAAGTGGAGGTCCTTATTCAGGAACTATAAACACTAGTACTTTAACTTATTCGAATGTTCCAGCAGGAGAATATACTATTACAGGAATAGGAACAAATGGATGTACTACAAGTCATAATATTACCATCAATGAAAATACAGCAATAGATGTTTCAGGAGCTGTAAC
>CANMIL010000103.1 GCA_947497895.1 uncultured Tenacibaculum sp. | reverse complement strand
ACGATCACAGCAAGCAACGGATCAGGATGTGTTTCAGCAGCAAGTTCAAGTTTTGTAAATGATACGGATGTTCAGTTCACAACTCCAGTAGCACCAACAATAACGGTAAGCGCAGCAAGTTGTGCATCTGAGGCTATTGTCACAGTAACAAATTATGATAACAGTCTAACGTATGTATCAACTCCTGCAGGATTAACAGTGGGAGCAACAGGAGTTATCACAGGCGGAATCGATGGAGATTCCTATACGATCACAGCAAGTAA
>CANMIL010000102.1 GCA_947497895.1 uncultured Tenacibaculum sp. | reverse complement strand
GTGGTAAACTTAAAAAAGCCTACCGTGGTAATTCTACTCTAATTACGCTGTCAATTTCAATATTTTCAATGAACTTGTTAATCGCAATATTTGATAATCTTTCAATCAAAATCTTAATCAACTTCTTGTAGAAATGCTAGAATCGAACTAACTGATTTTTTTTAAATCTAAATCATTCCAAAATTTCTGTGATCGTGTCGCTTTCTCAAAGCGGATGCAAAGATATAAACTCTTTTAAAACTGACAAACTTTTTTTAAAGTTTTT
>CANMIL010000101.1 GCA_947497895.1 uncultured Tenacibaculum sp. | reverse complement strand
TAGCCGAGTAGTACTAATAACCCATAGGCTTATGTACGATCCTCTCCCTTCGTAAGGAGGGAGAAGGACACTCTTTAGATAGATATTAGAATTGAGAAGAGAGAATTTAGATATATCTAATCTCATTACTCAATACTATCTACTCAAAACTTGATATAACGATATGATTTTAGCAATATGTTAACTTACACAGTTGAGACATACTGAAACGATTTAAGGTGATTATAGCAATGGGGCTCACCTCTTACCATTCCGAACAGAGAAGT
>CANMIL010000100.1 GCA_947497895.1 uncultured Tenacibaculum sp. | reverse complement strand
GGCTGTGCTGGAGATTCATATACGTATACGGTAACAGTAAATCCAGAACCATTTGTTTCGGCAGCACCAACAGACACAGTATGTAGTGATGTAGCATTAAGTCATGATTTAACAGGAGATGTAAATCTTGCAGGAGCAACCTTTAGTTGGAGTGCAGCAGACAATGCGAATGTAACAGGAGAAACTACAAGTGTTTCAACGGCAACAAGTATTACCGATACGTTAACTAATACAAGTGGCTCGGTTCAAACGGTAGTGTATACAATTACAG
>CANMIL010000099.1 GCA_947497895.1 uncultured Tenacibaculum sp. | reverse complement strand
AAAGGAGTGCTGATTGAACATGGGAATATGTTCAACTTAGTAAACTGGGCAATAGATAACTTCAAAGATTCATTGGACTTAGGAATGCTAGCGAGTACTTCTATCAATTTTGATTTATCAATTTTTGAGATATTTACTTCATTAGCCTCAGGAGCAAAGATTGAGTTAGTCGATAACTTACTATCACTAGTTGAAGATTCAGAAGTTTCTGTTTCATTAATCAATACTGTACCAAGTGTTTTACAAGGAGTCTTAGAATCAGGAAAATTACCTGA
>CANMIL010000098.1 GCA_947497895.1 uncultured Tenacibaculum sp. | reverse complement strand
CCTCCTGCTTCTACAACATCATTGATTCCATCTCCATCACTATCTAAGTCTTGGTAATCTGGAATACCATCACCATCTGTATCAGGGGTATTAGAACTCGTTCCTCCGTTATCAGGATCTACTGAATCTGGAAGTCCATCGCCATCACTATCGGTTTGATCATCAATCACTCCATCATTATCTGCATCTAAACTTGGATCTCCTCCGCCTTCTACTAAATCCGAGATTCCATCATTATCACTATCGGTATCTAAATAATCTGGGATTCCATCGCCATC
>CANMIL010000097.1 GCA_947497895.1 uncultured Tenacibaculum sp. | reverse complement strand
ATAGTATCGCATACGCCATCGCCATCACTGTCTAAATCGTTTGGACCACATGGATCCGTTACATCAGGATCTATTGCGTCACAGATACCATCGCCATCTACATCAGTAGCATCTGGACTACATGGATCATTTGGATCAGGGTCTACTGCATCACAAATACCATCGCCATCAGTATCTGCACTAGTTGGGTTACATGGATCAGTTGGATCAGGATCTACTGCATCACAAACGCCATCGCCATCTGCATCTGTATTATTTGGAATACATGGATCAGTTGGA
>CANMIL010000096.1 GCA_947497895.1 uncultured Tenacibaculum sp. | reverse complement strand
AATTTCACAGGTTCTTATGAATATAGTACAGACGGAGGAGGAAGTTGGAATACTCAAACCAACGCTACTTTCACCATTACAGGATTAGATAATATAACGTATAATATTCAAATACGTCCAGACTCTAGTTCACTTGCAGCTTGTACAATAACGTTACCAGCAGTTACTTTAAATGAACCAACAGCTGTAACGGCTTCAGCAACCATAACTAAACCAGTAACATGTTCAAATCCAACAGGAGCAACTATTGAAGTTACTGGAGGAGGAGGAACTCCTGGA
>CANMIL010000095.1 GCA_947497895.1 uncultured Tenacibaculum sp. | reverse complement strand
ACAAACGAAGCAGGCGCTACTCAAACGGTTGCTAAAGCGGATATTACTGCGAATCCTGATGGGACTTATACTTTCACAAACAATGATGGGTCCGATGTTACCATAGATACCAATGGTATTGTAATCTCTAATGTTATTGCTGGTAATAGAATTGCTACTGTCACAGAGGCTGATGGGACTACCGTAGATATTGATGAAACAATAACCACCGCTACTCAAGCAACTGGGAATGCTGATGCGCAAGTAACCGCTGGTACTGCAAGAACTATTGGTACTTATACTAA
>CANMIL010000094.1 GCA_947497895.1 uncultured Tenacibaculum sp. | reverse complement strand
GATGCAGTAGATCCTGATCCAAATGATCCATGTAACCCAACTAGTGCAGATACTGATGGCGATGGTATTTGTGATGCAGTAGATCCCGATCCAAATGATCCATGTAGTCCAGATGCTACTGATGTAGATGGCGATGGCATCTGTGACGCAATAGATCCTGATGTAACGGATCCATGTGGTCCAAACGATTTAGACAGTGATGGCGATGGTGTATGCGATACTATAGATCCAAACCCAACAGATCCATGTGTACCTAATGCAACGGATGCAGATAATGATGGCGTATG
>CANMIL010000093.1 GCA_947497895.1 uncultured Tenacibaculum sp. | reverse complement strand
AGTCGTTATTAAAACATTCGAACGGAGCAGTAAAATGGACAGATATAAAAATATTTACCGAAACTGAAACATGTTTCGATTATCTAAATAAAAATGGATTTGTTTCTGTAGGAACTTCACCTCATAATATTTGTAAAAAACAGGTAAAACTCACTGAATCGAATTTAATAGCCCCAAAACTTGCTATTTGGTTTGGTGGAGAGTCAAAAGGGTTGAGTGAAACCGCAGCAAGAATGTGCGAATATTGTTTAACTATAGACATGAAAGGAAAAGTAGAAAGCTTTAATCT
>CANMIL010000092.1 GCA_947497895.1 uncultured Tenacibaculum sp. | reverse complement strand
GAACAATCTCCTGTTTCTATTTCTTCCAAGAACACTCTCAACATCGATGGTACAAAGTGCATCGTTGTTACTTTGTGCTCTTCTATAATTTCTTTTAAATAACGAGCATCTTTATGTCCTTCTGGTTTTGCAAATACTAATTTCGAACCGCAAATTGCTCCCCATAATAATTCCCATACCGATACATCAAAACTGAAAGTTGTTTTTTGTAGAATAGTATCCTCTGAGGTTAATTGGTATTCTGATTGCGTCCATAATAAACGGTTCACAATACCATTGTGCTGGTTCATTAC
>CANMIL010000091.1 GCA_947497895.1 uncultured Tenacibaculum sp. | reverse complement strand
CTAATTCACTCGATTCACTTAAAATATAAATCTGGGTATTGGCTATTGGACGTCCAATGGTTTGAACTCCGTTTAATTCTCTCTTTATAAATGTGCTATAGGTAGTCGCTTCTGAAGGTCCGTATAAATCATAGATCGCTTCTACTGAGCTTTCTTTGTAAATACGATCTACCAAACTTGGTAATAATGGCTCTCCTGCTAAATTGATCGTTTTTACAGTTTCAGGTAATTTTCCTGATTCTAAGACTCCTTGTAAAACACTTGGTACAGTATTGATTAATGAAACAGAAACTTC
>CANMIL010000090.1 GCA_947497895.1 uncultured Tenacibaculum sp. | reverse complement strand
AGTTATACGATTCCAGCAGGAAGTACTACGGTAACAATTCCAGTGGTAACGATCAATGATACTACGTATGAGCCAACTGATGAGACCTATACTGTTACGATGAGTAACGTGAGTATTGGCTCACCAACACCAGAGTCTATTACAACGACAGATTTAGTAGGAGACGGAACAATTACCGATAGTGGAGATAGCGCTCCAACGATCAGTATCGATGATATTACAGTTGTAGAAGGAGTGACAGCGAACTTTACGGCAACTTTAAGTAATCCATCACAATATGATGTTACTTTAGATGTAAC
>CANMIL010000089.1 GCA_947497895.1 uncultured Tenacibaculum sp. | reverse complement strand
GTTCCTCCTTCTACTAAGTCGGATACTCCATCATTATCACTATCCACATCTTGGAAGTCTGATGTACCATCACCATCACTATCGGTTGGTGTAGTGCTTCCGCCTACATTGACGTCATTATCATCTGCATCGGCTGTATCTAAAATACCATCGTTATCTGAATCTGTTGTACTATCTAGTACTCCATCGCCATTCGTGTCTACTACTGAAGCATCTTGTCCGCTTTCTACTAGGTCTAGTATTCCGTCTCCATCACTATCTAAGTCTAAATGATCTGGAATCCCATCACTATCAGTATC
>CANMIL010000088.1 GCA_947497895.1 uncultured Tenacibaculum sp. | reverse complement strand
GGATCGGTTGGGTCTGGGTCAATCGTATCACATACACCATCATTATCGATATCCGTAGCATTTGGTATACATGGATCCGTTGGATCCGGGTCTACCGTATCACAAATTCCATCACCATCTGCATCCGTGTTGTCTGGTACACATGGATCGGTTGGATCTGGATCTACCGTGTCACATACGCCATCTCCATCTTCATCTGCACTATTTGGATTACATGGATCCGTTGGATCTGGATCAATCGTATCACAGATTCCATCTCCATCTGCATCTGCACTATCTGGACTACATGGGTCTGTTACA
>CANMIL010000087.1 GCA_947497895.1 uncultured Tenacibaculum sp. | reverse complement strand
ACCTTTAGTTGGAGTGCAGCAGACAATGCGAACGTAACAGGAGAAACTACAAGTGCTTCCACAGCAACAAGTATTACAGATAGCTTAACCAATACTAGTGGCTCAGTTCAAACAGTGGTGTATACAATAACACCAACAAGCGCGGATGGTTGTACAGGAGATTCATATACGTACACAGTAACCGTAAATCCAGAACCATTTGTTTCAGCGGCACCAACAGACACCGTTTGTAGTGATGTAGCCTTGAACCATGATTTAACAGGAGATGTTAATTTAGCAGGTGCAACCTTTAGTTGGAGTGC
>CANMIL010000086.1 GCA_947497895.1 uncultured Tenacibaculum sp. | reverse complement strand
TGTAGCCATAGAAGCTGCATGAGGTTCTGGGTTCACCGTTACTGTATAAGTAAACGGATCTCCTACACAACCACTTGAGCTTGTTGGTATGATCGTATAAACAACAGTTTGTACCGTACCACTGATATTGGTTAAGGTATCATTTATTGTTGAACTCGATTGTGCTGTAAGAGACTCTCCTGTAATATTGGCATTATCTGCTGCACTCCAACTAAAGGTTCCTCCCGCTAAATTAACATCTCCTGTTAAGTCATGACTCAACGCTACATCACTACATATTGTTTCTGTTGGTGAACTTGAAGC
>CANMIL010000085.1 GCA_947497895.1 uncultured Tenacibaculum sp. | reverse complement strand
CGGGTTCGGATCTATACTATCACAATAACCATCTCCATCTTCATCATTACCATTTGGTACACATGGATCTGTTGGATTTGGATCTATTGTATCACATACGCCGTCATTATCTGCATCAGTGTTGTTTGGTATACATGGATCGGTTACATCAGGATCTACTGCATCACAAACACCATCGCCATCTTCATCACTTCCATTGGGTACACATGGATCCGTTGGATTTGGATCTACACTATCACATACGCCATCGCCGTCTGTATCGGTAGCATCTGGTATACATGGGTCGGTTGGGTTTGGATCTACTGC
>CANMIL010000084.1 GCA_947497895.1 uncultured Tenacibaculum sp. | reverse complement strand
CTCTGTTGGTGCTGCCGAAACAAATGGTTCTGGGTTTACGGTTACTGTATAGGTATATGAATCTCCTGCACAACCATTCGAACCTGTTGGCGTAATTGTATACACTACTGTTTGAACTGAGCCACTTGTGTTGGTTAAAGTATCGGTAATACTTGTTGCTGTAGATGCGCTTGTCGTTTCTCCTGTAACATTTGCATTGTCTGCCGCGCTCCAACTAAACGTTGCTCCTACTAAATTAACATCGCCTGTTAAGTCATGATTCAACGCTACATCACTACAAACTGTCTCTGTTGGCGCTGTTGCTACA
>CANMIL010000083.1 GCA_947497895.1 uncultured Tenacibaculum sp. | reverse complement strand
GTAGCATCTTCATTAGTATAAGTACCAATAGTTCTTGCAGTACCAGCGGTTACTTGCGCATCAGCATTCCCAGTTGCTTGAGTAGCGGTAGTTATTGTCTCATCAATATCTACGGTAGTCCCATCGGCTTCTGTAACTGTAGCAATTCTATTACCAGCGATAACATTAGAGATTACAATACCATTGGTATCTATAGTAACATCAGAGCCATCATTGTTGGTGAAAGTATAAGTCCCATCAGGATTCGCAGTAATATCCGCTTTAGCAACCGTTTGAGTAGCGCCTGCTTCGTTTGTATAAGTAATAAAACC
>CANMIL010000082.1 GCA_947497895.1 uncultured Tenacibaculum sp. | reverse complement strand
CCATCATTATCTTCATCACTACTATTTGGATTACATGGATCGGCTGGGTCTGGATCTATTGTATCACAAACACCATCTCCATCTGCATCCGTATTATCTGGACTACATGGATCATTCGGATCTGGATCTACCGTATCACAAACACCATCGCCATCACTATCTGTTCCATTTGGTACACATGCATCATTTGGATCTGGATCTTCTGCATCACAAATACCATCGCCATCTGCATCTGGCGCTCCCATTGGGCATGGATCGGTTACATCTGGATCTACGGTATCACAAATACCATCACCATCTACATCTGTTCCATT
>CANMIL010000081.1 GCA_947497895.1 uncultured Tenacibaculum sp. | reverse complement strand
GATGTAAATCTTGCAGGAGCAACCTTTAGTTGGAGCGCAGCAGACAATACAAACGTCACAGGAGAAACCACGAGTGCATCAACGGCAACAAGTATTACCGATACCTTAACTAACACAAGTGGTTCAGTTCAAACAGTAGTATATACAATTACACCAACAGGTTCGAATGGTTGTGCAGGAGATTCATATACGTATACGGTAACTGTAAATCCAGAACCATTTGTAGCGACAGCACCAACAGACACGGTTTGTAGTGATGTAGCCTTGAATCATGATTTAACAGGTGATGTTAATTTAGCAGGAACAACCTTTAGTTGG
>CANMIL010000080.1 GCA_947497895.1 uncultured Tenacibaculum sp. | reverse complement strand
ATATTTAAATACGGCTGATTGTTCCATTTATAGATTTTTTTGTTATCTGAATCTGCTTTAGTTGATGAAAAGTACAAAGTCCCCTCACGAACAAAACCTCCAAAATCTGAATACTCTGTATTAATTCCTAAGTTATGAATGTTTACATAGGTTTTAGGCTTGTTGGTATACTCTGAAAAGTATTGTTTGTTAGCTTCCAAAGCCAACACTCTACTATCATCTCCTTTTAACTCCTTTAACTTTAAAAGCCATTTATCTGATTCTGGAACATTTCCATTACTCTTTAGAACCTGTGCATAACGAAAAAAGTGTTCTGAAGA
>CANMIL010000079.1 GCA_947497895.1 uncultured Tenacibaculum sp. | reverse complement strand
ACCGTTGATGTTGTTGATGGAGGAGGATGTACAGGAACACAGCAAACTGTTACGATTAATGATCAATTAACAGCAACTGCCTCAACAGTAAATGTTACATGTAACGATGGTAGTTTAACAATTACTGCAGCAGGAGGAGACGGAAGTTACCAATATGCTGTAATTGTAAACGGAAGTGGAACAACTCCAACATATGTTTCAGGAAATACGTTTGCTATTTCAACAACAGGAGATTATGATTTCTTTGTACAAGATGGATCAGGATGTTCATATTCATCTACTATAAACGTCGGACAAACAGCAAATCCGAGTTTTACAACAGATAT
>CANMIL010000078.1 GCA_947497895.1 uncultured Tenacibaculum sp. | reverse complement strand
ATCGATTTATCAACACTTACCCCATCAACTACATCTATATCATTAAATTCACGCATATTCGCATCTCCCCATAAAGTAAGCTCTATTATTATGGGCGTTAAATCAATTCCTTTTTCCGTTAGCAAATAAATATTCTCTTTTTTATTCTCAGGAAATTTCGTTTTAAAAATCAACTTGTATGATTCTAATAGTTTTAATCGGGCAGATAAAATACTCGGCGCAATCTTCTCATCAGAATTTGATATCTCCTTAAAGGTCTTTTTATGCTTAACTAGCATATCTCGAATAATTAATAACGACCATCTATCTCCTACAACATCTAATGTTGA
>CANMIL010000077.1 GCA_947497895.1 uncultured Tenacibaculum sp. | reverse complement strand
AGAGTGTTCTTGGAAGAAATAGAAACAGGAGATTGTTCTTCTTTACGTCGTGTAATTTGTAGTGGAGAAGCCTTACAGGTAGATCATGTTGCGTTATTTAACGAGAAGTTTACAGGAACGGAGTTACACAACTTATACGGACCAACAGAAGCAGCAATTGATGTAAGTTATTGGCCAGTTCCATTAGACAAACAAATCGATACTATATTAATCGGACGTCCAGTAGCCAATACAAGTTTATATGTACTGGATGATTCGATGAATTTAGCTCCAATCGGAGTCGCAGGAGAATTATGTATTGGAGGAATTCAGGTAGCTAGAGGATATTTAAA
>CANMIL010000076.1 GCA_947497895.1 uncultured Tenacibaculum sp. | reverse complement strand
ATCCAGTTATAAACTTAGCTATTTTATCTCAAGAAGAAAACGCAGAAATACTAGAAGTTTTCAATGCAACTGAACTCGAGTATCCATCAGAGAAATCTGTTGTAGAATTGTTTGAAGAGCAAGTAAAGAAAACACCAAAAGCAGCGGCAATTACCTTTGAAGGAACTACCTTAACATATAAGGAGCTAGACAAACGTTCAAATCAATTAGCACATTATTTACAAGAAAATGGAGTAGATACAGATACGTTTGTAGGAATCTGTATGGATCGTAGTTTGGAATTACTTGTAGCGATTTTAGGAGTTCTAAAATCAGGAGGCGCTTATGTACCAATCGA
>CANMIL010000075.1 GCA_947497895.1 uncultured Tenacibaculum sp. | reverse complement strand
AAGGCGAAGGAACTACGTTCTTTTTTATGGTTGCTAAGCCTTAAAATTATAAAAACACAGTATTGCAAGCTCCGTTAGTGACTAATTAACGGAGCTTTTTCATCTATATAAATACTGAATTCAATAAGGTGTTATAGTAGTAAGTGATATTACAGAGTTATTGTATTAAAAAAGCTTAAAAAAAGTTGATGTTTTAAGTAGTTGAAAACAAGTGTGTTTTCGGTGTAGGTTAAATTAGTTTTAAAAATAGTTTAAAAAAAGTATTGTAGGGTTAAAAAATGGTTGTATGTTTGCAGCCGCTAACACGGAAACACAGACACAGAGTTAGCGAGTTCATTGA
>CANMIL010000074.1 GCA_947497895.1 uncultured Tenacibaculum sp. | reverse complement strand
TGTAATCCAGACAATACAGATGCAGATGGTGATGGTGTTTGTGATACGGTAGATCCTGATCCAAATGATCCATGTAGTCCAGATAGTACAGATGCAGATGGCGATGGCGTTTGTGATAGTGTAGATCCCGATCCAAATGATCCATGTAGCCCAGATAGTACAGATGCAGATGGTGATGGTGTTTGTGATACGGTAGATCCCGATCCAAATGATCCATGTAGTCCAGATAGCACAGACGCAGATAATGATGGTGTTTGTGATAGTGTAGATCCCGATCCGAATGATCCATGTAATCCAAACAATGCAGATACAGATAACGATGGCGTATGTGATACAGTAGA
>CANMIL010000073.1 GCA_947497895.1 uncultured Tenacibaculum sp. | reverse complement strand
CCCGAAGTAATTTCAATTGATACCACTCCATCGGGGCTTGCACTACAATCGATATTCTTCGTTTGAGTTACTAAGAAGTCTAAACTTGGTAATAATGTCATTGCCTGTGCACTTGCACTACAACTGTTAGTATCTGATACTGTTACTTCGTAAGAACCTGCTGCTAAGTTTGTAAACGTAAACACTCCGGTTCCTGTTTCTGTTCGAATATCTAATCCTGATACTGTATTGGTTAATACATAAGTATAGTTTCCTGTTCCTCCGGCTGGAGTTACTGTAATACTTCCTCCTGTAGTCGCATCACATGCACTATCATCTTTTGTTAAACCAAAGCTTACTAA
>CANMIL010000072.1 GCA_947497895.1 uncultured Tenacibaculum sp. | reverse complement strand
GTTGGACTAGGTGTTTGTGGTGAACCTCCATTCAATATAAATTGGTATTCTCCATTTCCTTGTGTTACATTAATAACTATTTCTCCATTACTTCCATTAAAACAAACTGTTGGTACTGCTGTGAAAGCAATTGTTTCCGCTGGAGGAATTGTTAAATTAAAGGCTGGTGAATCACAATTATTCGCATCTCTTACTACAATATTGTAACTACCTGCAGCTAAATCTGTGAATGTTGAACTTGCTTGGAAAGTAGTTCCATTGTCTGAGCTATAAGTATATCCAGGAGTTCCTCCTCCTCCAGTAACTTCAATAGTTGCTCCTGTTGGATTTGAACATGTTACTGG
>CANMIL010000071.1 GCA_947497895.1 uncultured Tenacibaculum sp. | reverse complement strand
CCATTTGTTTCGGCAGCACCAACAGAGACAGTTTGTAGTGATGTAGCCTTGAATCATGATTTAACAGGAGATGTTAATTTAGCAGGAGTAACGTTTAGTTGGAGTGCGGCAGACAATGCAAACGTCACAGGAGAAACGACAAGTGCATCAACCGCAACAAGTATTACCGATACCTTAACAAATACAGGTGGCTCAGTTCAAACGGTAGTATACACAATAACACCAACAAGTACGGATGGTTGTGTTGGAGATTCATATACCTACACGGTAACAGTAAATCCAGAACCATTTGTAGCAACTGCTCCAACGGATACAGTTTGTAGTAATATAGCCTTGACTCATGATTTAAC
>CANMIL010000070.1 GCA_947497895.1 uncultured Tenacibaculum sp. | reverse complement strand
AGCTGGTACTGCAAGAACTATTGGTACTTATACTAATGAAGATGCTACTGCTGTTACAATAAATGAAACTGTGACTAGCATCTCTGATGCTAATGATGGTAACATTACTTATACAAACGAAGCAGGCGCTACTCAAACTGTTGCTAAAGCGGATATTACTGCTAATCCTGATGGGACATATACTTTCACTAACAATGATGGATCTGATGTTACCATAGATACCAATGGTATTGTAATCTCTAATGTTATCGCTGGTAATAGAATCGCTACAGTTACAGAGGCCGATGGGACTACCGTAGATATTGATGAAACAATAACTACTGCCACTCAAGCAACTGGGAATGCTGATGCACAGGTAAC
>CANMIL010000069.1 GCA_947497895.1 uncultured Tenacibaculum sp. | reverse complement strand
GAGAGTATCTCATCGACCTGTGAGTTACTTGGGGTAAGTAGACAGGTGTATTACAGAGCTATCAAATCCAGAGAAAGACGACGAGATATTGCTTCAAAAGTAGTGAAGTTAGTTGAATTAGTTCGTGTAGAACAACCACGTATTGGAACCAGAAAACTGTATCATATTTTAAAAAGTGAGTTACAAGAACTAGGTGTAGGTAGAGATCGATTATTTATGATCCTAAAAGCGAATCATATGTTGATTCATCCTAAACGAAGTTATCATATCACTACCAATTCGCATCATCGATTTAGAAAGCATAAGAATCTCATTGAACAGTTAACCTTTGAAAGACCTGAACAGGTCTGGGTATCTGACATTACCTACAT
>CANMIL010000068.1 GCA_947497895.1 uncultured Tenacibaculum sp. | reverse complement strand
AAGGAAGAACTAACCAATGAGAAGTTCATTCCAAATCCATTTAAGGAAGGCGATCGAATTTATAAAACAGGAGATTTAGCTCGATGGTTACCAGATGGAACAATTGAATATATCGGAAGAAAAGATAATCAAGTTAAGATTCGTGGATACAGAATTGAGTTAGGAGAGATTGAGAATGCTTTATCATTATTAGAAAGCATCAGTCAATGTTGTGTATTAGCTAAAGATGATAGTATAGGAAGCAAACGTTTAGTAGGGTATGTAGTTTCAAATGGTGAATTTGATAAAGAAAAGATCCAAAACGAATTAAAAGAGGTTCTTCCAGAATACATGGTTCCTGGATTATGGGTTGAGTTAGAAACAATGCCATTAAC
>CANMIL010000067.1 GCA_947497895.1 uncultured Tenacibaculum sp. | reverse complement strand
GTTGATCCAGATGTAACAGACCCATGTAGTCCAGATAGTGCAGATGCAGATGGAGATGGAATCTGTGATACGATTGACCCGGATCCAAATGATCCATGTAATCCAAATAGTAATGATGAGGATAACGATGGTGTATGTGACACGGTAGACCCAGATCCAACGGATCCATGTGTGCCAGACAATACGGATGCAGATGGCGATGGAATTTGTGATACAGTAGATCCAGATCCAACCGATCCATGTATACCAAATGCTACGGATATCGATAATGATGGCGTATGTGATACGATTGATCCAGATCCAACCGATCCATGTAATCCAAATGGATTAGATAGTGATGGTGATGGTGTTTGTGATGTGATTGATCCAAACCCAAC
>CANMIL010000066.1 GCA_947497895.1 uncultured Tenacibaculum sp. | reverse complement strand
ATCGACCCAGATCCAGCCGATCCATGTAATCCAAACAGTAATGATGAGGATGGTGATGGCGTTTGTGATACGGTAGACCCAGATCCAACGGATCCATGTGTACCAAACAATACGGATGCAGATAATGATGGAATCTGTGATACGGTGGATCCAGATCCAGCCGATCCATGTAACCCAAATAGTAATGATGAGGATAATGATGGTGTATGTGATACAGTAGATCCCGATCCAACCGATCCATGTATACCAAACAATACGGATGCAGATGGCGATGGAGTATGTGATACAGTAGACCCAGACCCAGCCGATCCATGTAATCCAAATAGTGCAGATGAAGATGGCGATGGCGTATGTGACACGGTTGATCCAGATGTAACAGACCC
>CANMIL010000065.1 GCA_947497895.1 uncultured Tenacibaculum sp. | reverse complement strand
GTTCGAACGCTGATCTAATTCTTTATAGCTTAATGTTGCTCCTTTATAAACAACAGCAACTTGTTTTGGTGATTGCTCTATCTGCTCTGAGAAAAGATCTAGTATCGTTGTATCTAATGAATATGCTGCTTCAGTATTATTGAAAGTCTCTAACAATAACTGCTCTTCTGCTTTTGGTAAGATAACTGCATTGTTTATCTCTACAGTTTCTTCAGAGTTTAAGCCTTTTACTAACTGTTCTAAAGCTTCTTGCATATAATCGATAACTCGATCTGCATCGATTTGTTCTTCAATCTGAGCCGTTAATCCGAAATCCATTCCGTAATCGTCAACACTTAAAGTAAATGGATAATTCGTACGTTCGTGACTTTCTATTTTAGTTATTCCTAAGCTTGT
>CANMIL010000064.1 GCA_947497895.1 uncultured Tenacibaculum sp. | reverse complement strand
TCTAGTATAAAATGAATAGCAATAAGCCCCATGCTTACCAAGCCTATTTTTGTGCTTTTGAAAAATAATTTTCCTATTGTAAAAGCTACTATAAGCCATAATAACAGAGGTATTAAGTCATGACTATAAATCATATCTACTGCCATGTTGCTTAAAGTAGCATCAAAAGCATCATTTGGGTTTGTAGGTTCAAGATTGAAATAATGGAATACAAACCATAGAAAATCTTGTAATTGCGATATAATTAAAAAATAAAGGAGGCTTCCTTTTGGGAATTTTTGTTTGGCGATTAGAGCTGTGGTAAAATGACCTGCTAACATAATTCTTAATTTAATTTTATATTTTTGCTACTAAATTGAAAGTAAAAATAATAATTACTATCGAAATGATAGTAATAAAAATAAAAAAA
>CANMIL010000063.1 GCA_947497895.1 uncultured Tenacibaculum sp. | reverse complement strand
TCCTTCGTATTGATCCATTAATTTTTTATAGGAATCTTCTGCCTTTGTATAAGAAGAAGTAAAATAATAGGAATCAGCCAATTTACTTATCACCTCATACGAGCGATCTCCTTTATCATAAAGTTGTTGGTATAACTCTCCTGATTTACTATAGGCAAACTCTTTAAAGTAACGGTTAGCCGCATAACGACGTTGACCATAGCTGCTAAAGCAAACTCCTAATAGCAACAGTATAACAATAATGCGTTTCATATCTCCCTGTTTTTAAGTCCTTATGTTGTTCTATTAAAAAAATCTCGGTGATTTCACTATTTGGGGTCTAAACATTTCGTATCGTAGTAAAATCTCGTGTGTCCCTGAATTATAATTACTGTAATTAGACGTCGTTAAATCATAAGCATAACCTATCTGTAA
>CANMIL010000062.1 GCA_947497895.1 uncultured Tenacibaculum sp. | reverse complement strand
CCAGTTGCTTGAGTGGCGGTGGTTACAGTTTCATTAATAGTCACAGCGGTAGCATCTTCATTAGTATAAGTACCAATAGTTCTAGCAGTACCAGCGGTTACCTGTGCATCAGCATTCCCGGTTGCTTGAGTGGCAGTAGTTATTGTCTCATCAATATCTACGGTGGTCCCATCAGCCTCTGTAACTGTAGCAATTCTATTACCAGCGATAACATTAGAGATTACAATACCATTGGTATCTATGGTAACATCAGAGCCATCATTGTTAGTGAAAGTATAAGTCCCATCAGGATTAGCAGTAATATCCGCTTTAGCGACAGTTTGAGTAGCGCCTGCTTCGTTTGTATATGTAATAAAACCATTATTAGCATCAGAGATGCTAGTTACAGTTTCGTTAATAGTCACAGCAGTAGCATCTTCATTAGT
>CANMIL010000061.1 GCA_947497895.1 uncultured Tenacibaculum sp. | reverse complement strand
GCTGTGATCGTATAGGAATCTCCATCGATTCCGCCTGTAATAATTCCCGTTGCTCCCACTGTTAATCCTGCTGGAGTTGAAACATAGGTTAGACTGTTATCATAATTCGTTACCGTGACAACTGCTGCTGACGCGCAACTTGCTGCGCTTACCGTTACTGTTGGTGCTACTGGAGTTGACGGCTGAGGATCAACTGTAATAGTTCCACTAGCAACTGAGATACAACCTGCTGCATTGGTTACCGTGAATGTATAATCTCCTGAATTTGCTGTTACTAACCCTGTCTTTGATAAACTAACAATTGATGGCGTAAAATTATAAGTGTTGTTAGCGTCATAACTATCTATCTGGAAACTTCCTGTTGACACAGTACAAGTAGGTTGTGTTATTACTCCTATTGAAGGTGCTGCGGGAGTTGACGGCTGAGGATCAACTGT
>CANMIL010000060.1 GCA_947497895.1 uncultured Tenacibaculum sp. | reverse complement strand
CCATACAGTTAATGTCGATCCAGGACCACAAATAGCGAGTGCTACACCACCTACAACAATCATTTGTAGTGATGATGTTTTAAATCATAATTTAGAAGATGATTTCTCAGTATCAGGAGTAACATTTGATTGGTATGCTACAGATAATCCAAATGTTACAGGAGAAACGACATCTAGTTCAACAACGAATTTAATAACCGATACACTAAATAATATTAGTGGTTCAGTTCAGGTTGTTTATTATAATGTAACGCCAACTGGATCAACGGGCTGTGTTGGAGGAAGCTATACTTATGCGGTGACGGTAAATCCAGAACCATATGTAGCAACAGTACCAACAGAAACGGTGTGTAGCAATGTAGCCTTGAATCATGATTTGACAAGTGATGTAAATCTATCAGGAGCAACGTTTAGTTGGAGTGCAGCCGACAATGCAAATGTCACAGG
>CANMIL010000059.1 GCA_947497895.1 uncultured Tenacibaculum sp. | reverse complement strand
GCTTTGACACTAATGTCAAAACGAGCTCTTTATAATTCTTAATTATATTTTTATAAAAATATGTCGTTAGATATTTAAATCTAACTCTCTATCTTGATTCTTTACGATATCATTTTACCAATATGTCAATGAACTTTTATTTAATGTAACACTATTTTAATCTATCAATGCATCAATTAAATAATTGTTACATTTTTTAAATTGATTAATTGCTACATTAATCTTGTGGAGAATATCGGAGTCGAACCGATGACCTCTTGCGTGCAAGGCAAGCGCTCTAGCCAGCTGAGCTAATCCCCCATTTCATTTCTAGTCTGAGGTTTTAGTGTTGAGTTATGAGTCTGTAAAACTTCTCAACATAACCCGCTTCTAGAATTTCCTTCCTAATCTCAAATCAAAAAAAGTAGTCTTGGGCAGGCTCGAACTGCCGACCTCTACATTATCAGTGTAGCGCTCTAACCA
>CANMIL010000058.1 GCA_947497895.1 uncultured Tenacibaculum sp. | reverse complement strand
GGCTCACCAACACCAGAGGCAATTACGACCACGGACTTAGTAGGAGACGGAACAATTACCGATAGTGGTGATAGCGCACCAACGATCAGTATCGATGATATTACAGTTGCTGAGGGAGTAACGGCTAATTTTACTGCTACTTTAAACAATCCAGCACAGTATGATGTTACTTTTGATGTAACCACCAGCGATGGTACAGCAACAGCAGGTGATGATTATACTGCTCAAACAAGTCAAAGTTATACCATTACAGCAGGGAGTACTACGGTAACGATTCCAGTATTAACGACTGATGATACCACGTATGAGCCAACAAATGAGACGTATACCGTTACGATGAGTAACGTAAGTATTGGTTCAACTCCAGCAGAGGCCATTACAACAACAGACTTGGTAGGAGCCGGAACGATTACTGATTTAGGTGATAGTGCTCCAACGATAAGTATAGATGATATTACGGTTGCAGAAGGAAGTACAGCAAACTT
>CANMIL010000057.1 GCA_947497895.1 uncultured Tenacibaculum sp. | reverse complement strand
CTAATTCACTCGATTCACTTAAAATATAAATCTGGGTATTGGCTATTGGACGTCCAATGGTTTGAACTCCGTTTAATCCTCTCTTTATAAATGTGCTATAAGTAGTCGCTTCAGATGGTCCGTATAAATCATAGATCGCTTCTACTGAGCTTTCTTTATAAATACGATCTACTAAACTTGGTAATAATGGCTCACCTGCAAGGTTGATCGTTTTTACTGTTTCAGGTAATTTTCCTGATTCTAAGACTCCTTGTAAAACACTTGGTACAGTATTGATTAATGAAACAGAAACTTCTGAGTCTTCAACTAGTGATAATAAGTTATCGACTAACTCAATCTTTGTTCCTGAGGCTAATGAAGTGAATATCTCAAAAATTGATAAGTCAAAATTGATAGAAGTACTCGCTAGCATTCCTAGATCCAATGAATCTTTGAAGTTATCTATTGCCCAGTTTACTAAGTTGAACATATTCCCATGTTCAATCAGCACTCCTTT
>CANMIL010000056.1 GCA_947497895.1 uncultured Tenacibaculum sp. | reverse complement strand
TGCATTTGTTCAGGAGTGTTCATATAACAAGACCAATGCGGCCTTTTAGTATTATATATTTTAATAGACTCATGCACGATTTTGTTCATTAACTTGAGTTTAATTTTCGATGTTCCCATCAAAAACTCTTGTTTTAATATACCATTAATTCGTTCAGCGATAGCGTTTTGATAAGGATCGTAAGATTCTGTCATACTACATTTTACATTGGCTTTATTTAATATCTTTTGATAATCGTTACTACAATACTGCAACCCTCTATCAGAGTGATGTATCAATACTTGTTTAGGATAAACTCTATTTTTAAGAGCTCTTTTTAGAGCTTTTAAAGATGCATTTACTTCTAGTGTGTTATCTAAGTAATATCCCATGATCTTTTTAGAATAAGCATCTGTAACTAAAGATAAATACATCGGATTTTGTCGATTACCTATGTAGGTAATGTCAGATACCCAGACCTGTTCAGGTCTTTCAAAGGTTAACTGTTCAATGAGATTCTTATGCTTTCT
>CANMIL010000055.1 GCA_947497895.1 uncultured Tenacibaculum sp. | reverse complement strand
GTTTGTAGTGATGTGGCGTTGAACCATGATTTAACAGGAGATGTAAACTTAACGGGAGTAACCTTTAGTTGGAGTGCGGCAGATAATCCTAATGTTACAGGAGAGACCACAACAGCTTCAACGGCCACAAGTATTACTGATACTTTAAACAATATTAGTGGTAATGTTCAAACGGTAGTATACACCATTACACCAACGAGTTCTGATGGATGTGTAGGAGATCCATATACCTATACGGTTACTTTAAATCCAGAACCACATGTACCAGCAGCACCAACATCAAGTACTATTTGTAATAATCAATTATTGAATTACGATTTAACTACCGATGTTAATATGACAGGAGTTGTGTTTACATGGGTGGCTTCTGATAATCCAAATGTTACAGGAGAAACCTTAACATCACAAACGAATCAGTTAATTACTGATACTTTAAATAATACTTCAGGAGTATTCCAAGCAGTAACTTATACAATTACAGTAACGAGTGCAGATGGTTGTGCGGGAGATTCTTATA
>CANMIL010000054.1 GCA_947497895.1 uncultured Tenacibaculum sp. | reverse complement strand
TGTCTCGTCCTGAAATAACGTTACACTAAATTTTCAGTGTGATGAAAAACAATTATGTAAAACGAACTCAGAAGGACTACAGTTTAAGTTTAAAACTTCAAGTGGTTCGATTAGTCGAACGAGGAGAACTATCCACTACCCAAGCTCAACGTAAATATGGAATTCAAGCCAGAAGTACCGTTGTAAATTGGTTACGAAAATATGGTAACTTTGATTGGGAAAATCAAACTCCATCTCAAATGCCCAAGACGCCAGAACAAAAGTTAATGGAACTTGAACAAAAAGTTCGGTTATTAGAAAAGCAAAAAGCCTTGTTAGAGAATCAAGTAAAGCAATCAGATAAGAAAGTTATTTTGTTTGATATGATGATTGATTTAGCCGAGAAAGAGTATAATATTCCAATCCGAAAAAACTCCGAACCCAAGTAATAGATATGTTTAAAGTTCATCATCAAGAGAGTATCTCATCGACCTGTGAGTTACTTGGGGTAAGTAGACAGGTGTATTACAGAGCTATCAAATCCAGAGAAAG
>CANMIL010000053.1 GCA_947497895.1 uncultured Tenacibaculum sp. | reverse complement strand
GTAAGTATCGGATCTCCGACACCAGAGGCGATAACGACAACGGATTTAGTAGGAGACGGAACGATTACCGATAGTGGCGATAGTGCACCAACGATCAGCATCGATGATATTACAGTCGCTGAGGGAATAACAGCTAATTTTACAGCTACTTTAAATAATCCAGCACAGTATGATGTTATCTTTGATGTAACCACCAGTGATGGGACAGCAGATGCCGGTGATGATTATACCGCTCAGACAAGTCAAACATATACGATAACTGCAGGAAGTACTACGGTAACAATTCCAGTGTTAACGACTGATGATACCACGTATGAACCAACTGATGAGACCTATACTGTTACGATGAGTAATGTAAGTATTGGCTCACCAACACCAGAGGCTATTACGACGACTGATTTAGTAGGAGACGGAACAATTACCGATAGTGGAGATAGTGCTCCAACGATTAGTATTGATGATATTACTGTTGTAGAAGGAGTGACAGCGAACTTTACGGCAACTTTAAGTAATCCATCACAATATGATGTTACTTTA
>CANMIL010000052.1 GCA_947497895.1 uncultured Tenacibaculum sp. | reverse complement strand
ATAGAGATTTACAATCCAACAACAGGATGTCGATTAACAACAACTCATCAAGTAGATGCTGCACCAGTATTTAATTTAGATGTAGATAAGACTTCAGATGTTAGTTGTGTAGGAACACCAACAGGATCATTTGATTTCGATTTCAGTACTACGAGTCCTTATACAGGAACGTATGACTATGAGGTATTCAATGCAGCTACAAGTGTAACAACAGGAGTAACAGGAACAGGAGTAACAGGAGCTACAAGTATTTCAAGTTTAGTAGCAGGAAGTTATTATGTTGTAGTAACTCAAACAGCAAGTCCATTCTGTCCAATAACTTCACCAACAGTAACAATTGATGAGCCAACGGCAGTATTAGACTTTACAACCGTTGTAGGTCCAGTTAGCTGTAATGGAGGAAGCGATGGAAGCTTAACAATCACAGGAATTGCAGGTTGGGGCGGCTATGAATATGAAGTAGAGAATTCATTAGGAACTATCATAAGATCTTATAGTAATGATAATGTATTTAACGGATTACCAGCAGATACCTATACTATACGAGTTA
>CANMIL010000051.1 GCA_947497895.1 uncultured Tenacibaculum sp. | reverse complement strand
ACTGCTGGTGTCGTTAACTGAACATCGGTATCATTTACAAAACTTGTTGATGCTGCTGAAGTACATCCTGATCCGTTACTTGCTGTGATCGTATAGGAATCTTCATCGATTCCGCCTGTGATAATTCCTGTTGCTCCAACTGTTAATCCTACTGGAGTAGAAACATAAGTTAAACCGTTATCATAATTCGTTACTGTTACAATAGCAGCTGACCCGCAACTTGCTGCACTTACTGTTACTGTTGGTGCTACTGGTCTCGTTAACTGAGCATCTGTATCATTTACAAAACTTGTCGATGCCGCTGAAATACATCCTGATCCGTTACTTGCTGTAATCGTATAGGAATCTCCATCGATTCCGCCTGTAATAATTCCCGTTGCTCCCACTGTTAATCCTGCTGGAATAGAAACATACGTTAAACTATTATCATAATTCGTAACTGTGACAATAGCCTCAGATGTACAACTTGCTGTGCTTACCGTTACTGTTGGTGCTGCTGGAGTTGTTAACTGAACATCGGTATCATTTACAAAACTTGAACTGGCTACTGAAATACAACCTGATCCATTACTTGCTGTGATCGTATAGGAATCTCCATC
>CANMIL010000050.1 GCA_947497895.1 uncultured Tenacibaculum sp. | reverse complement strand
GGAAGTACCATATTATATGACACTTTAGCTCCAGGCACTTATACAATTCAGGTAACAGATGCAAATGGATGTACTCAAACTCCAGTAGATGTTACGATTAATGCGTTGACTACTGTTGCAAGTACGGCAAGTGTTACACAAGATTATACATGTAGCACTTTAGGTCAGATAACTTTCACAGCAGCAACAGGAGGAACTGCACCATACACTTATGGAGTAGATGGAGTTTATAATACAGATTTAGTATATGATAATTTAACAGAAGGAACATACGTATTAACAGTTCAAGATAACAACGGATGTATTTCTTCGGTAGGAAGTTTAACAATAGATCCATTACCAGTTATACCAGATTTCACGGATAGCGTGACGTATAACTGTGATGGAAGTGGAAATATTACAATAACAGCACCAGCAACACCAGTTTTAACTTACACTTATAGTTTAGACGGAGGAGCAGCACAAGCGAGTAATGTGTTTAATAATGTTGCAGTTGGAGCTCATACAATAACGGTTAGTTCACCGAGAGCATGTGACAGAGACTTTGTGGTTACTGTAGATGCAAATGAAGAATTTGGAGGAAGTATTGTCTCTAGTACAGATGTTTTATGTAATGGCGCGAC
>CANMIL010000049.1 GCA_947497895.1 uncultured Tenacibaculum sp. | reverse complement strand
GGAACAAATGGATGTACTACAAGTCATAATATTACCATCAATGAAAATACAGCAATAGATGTTTCAGGAGCTGTAACAGTAACGGAGTTTGGATGTACAACAGGAAATGTTACCAATAATGCAACAGTAACTGTTGATCCAGCATCAATAACAGGCGGAACAGGAAATTATGTTCGTTATGTATTTGCATACACTCCAGCAAGTGGATCAGTAGAAACACAAGACAGTCCAAATCCAGTATTCAGTACAACAAATGAATCAGGAGGAACAGTTGTAGTAACAGTTTACGATGATAATAACTGTACAGATACATTGAATGCTACGATTTTACCATTCAATGCAATGACTTCACCAGTTATCTTAATAGATAAGGAAATTGATTGTGCAACAGGAGAGAATATTACCATTAATTTCACTTCAGTTTCAGCAATACCAAATGTGGAGTATAGCGTAACAGGAATCAATGGCACAACGTTCCCAACAGTAACACAAACTGCACCAGCAGCGAATCCAGAACAATTTACTGGATTAGGAACGGGAACTTATGAGATAGAGATTTACAATCCAACAACAGGATGTCGATTAACAACAACTCATCAAGTAGATGCTGCACCAGTATTTAATTT
>CANMIL010000048.1 GCA_947497895.1 uncultured Tenacibaculum sp. | reverse complement strand
CTCCACCTCTGGAGTAATTCCATTTTCTGGAACTTTATATACTGGAATCTCTGAAGATAACTTTTCTGCGATCTCTGCAATGGTTGCATTGGCAAAAATATCTTTTACCTCGATGTATAAATCAAGCTTTTGTAATCTTGAGATTAATTGAACTACTAGTAAACTATGACCTCCTAATTCGAAGAAGTTATCATACACTCCTACTTTTTCTACTCCCAATATATCTTGCCAAATCGTAGCTATTTGTTCTTCTACAACAGTTCTTGGAGCTACGTATGCTTTGGTTGATAAGAGTGATCCGTCTAACTCTGGTAAGGCTTTTCTGTCTAATTTACCGCTTGCCGTTAATGGCATTTCCTCTAGTTCAACCCATAAACTAGGAACCATGTATTCTGGTAAACTCTCTTTTAATTCGGCTTGAACTTTTTCTTTATCAAATTCACCCTCTGCAACTACATATCCTACCAGTCGTTTGCTTCCTGTAACGTCTTCTTTGGCAAGTACACAGCTGTTTTGAATAGTAGCTATAGCCGCTAACGCTGTTTCAATCTCTCCTAATTCTATTCTATATCCACGAACTTTTACCTGTGAATCCTTTCTTCCTACATATTCTAAAGTTCCATCAGGTAACCAGCGTGCTAAATCTCCTGTTTTGTAAATTCTTTCACCTTCCTTAAATGGATTCTGTATGAACTTCTCATTGGTTAGTTCTTCTCTGTTTAAGTATCCTCTGGCAACTCCTTTTCCTCCTACACATAATTCTCCTACAACACCTACTGGTACTAATTCACTCGATTCACTTAAAATATAAATCTGGGTATTGGCTATTGGACGTCCAATGGTTTGAACTCCGTTTAAT
>CANMIL010000047.1 GCA_947497895.1 uncultured Tenacibaculum sp. | reverse complement strand
ACTCCCGTTGCTCCCACTGTTAATCCTGCTGGAGTGGAAACATAGGTTAAACTGTTATCATAATTTGTTACTGTGACAATTGCAGCTGACACGCAACTTGCTGCGCTTACTGTTACTGTTGGTACTGCTGGAGTCGTGAACTGAACATCGGTATCATTTACAAAACTTGTTGATGCCGCTGAAATACAACCTGATCCGTTACTTGCTGTGATCCTATAGGAATCTCCATCAATTCCCCCTGTAATAACTCCTGTTGCTCCTACTGTTAATCCTGCTGGAGTGGAAACATAGGTTAGACTGTTATCATAATTCGTTACTGTGACAATAGCCTCAGATGCACAATTTGCTGCGCTCACCGTTACTGTTGGTACTGCTGGTGTCGTTAACTGAACATCGGTATCATTTACAAAACTTGTTGATGCTGCTGAAGTACATCCTGATCCGTTGTTTGCTGTGATCGTATAGGAATCTCCATCGATTCCGCCAGTAATAACTCCTGTTGCTCCCACTGTTAATCCTGCTGGAGTTGATACATAGGTTAGACTGTTATCATAATTCGTTACTGTGACAATAGCCTCAGATGCACAACTTGCTGCACTTACCGTTACTGTTGGTGCTACTGGAGTTGTTAACTGAACATCCGTATCATTTACAAAATTTGTTGATGCCGCTGAAGTACAACCTGATCCGTTGCTTGCTGTGATCGTATAAGAATCTCCATCAATTCCTCCTGTGATAACTCCCGTTGCTCCTACTGTTAATCCTGCTGGAGTGGAAACATACGTTAAACTGTTATCATAATTCGTTACTGTGACAACTGCTGCTGACGCGCAACTTGCTGCACTTACCGTTACTGTTGGTGCTA
>CANMIL010000046.1 GCA_947497895.1 uncultured Tenacibaculum sp. | reverse complement strand
CCGCTGGTACTGCAAGAACTATTGGTACTTATACTAATGAAGATGCTACCGCTGTGACTATTAATGAAACTGTAACCACCGCCACTCAAGCAACTGGGAATGCTGATGCACAAGTAACCGCTGGTACTGCAAGAACTATTGGTACTTATACTAATGAAGATGCTACTGCTGTGACAATCAATGAAACTGTGACTAACATCTCTGATGCTAATAATGGTTTTATTACTTATACAAACGAAGCAGGCGCTACTCAAACGGTTGCTAAAGCGGATATTACTGCGAATCCTGATGGTACATATACTTTCACAAACAATGATGGCTCTGATGTTACCATAGATACCAATGGTATTGTAATCTCTAATGTTATTGCTGGTAATAGAATCGCTACAGTTACAGAGGCTGATGGGACTACCGTAGATATTGATGAAACAATAACTACTGCCACTCAAGCAACTGGGAATGCTGATGCGCAAGTAACCGCTGGTACTGCAAGAACTATTGGTACTTATACTAATGAAGATGCTACTGCTGTGACTATTAACGAAACTGTAACTAGCATCTCTGATGCTAATAATGGTTTTATTACATATACAAACGAAGCAGGCGCTACTCAAACGGTTGCTAAAGCGGATATTACTGCGAATCCTGATGGGACATATACTTTCACTAACAATGATGGCTCTGATGTTACTATAGATACCAATGGTATTGTAATCTCTAATGTTATTGCTGGTAATAGAATCGCTACAGTTACAGAGGCTGATGGGACTACCGTAGATATTGATGAAACAATAACTACTGCCACTCAAGCAACTGGGAATGCTGATGCACAAGTAACCGCTGGTACTGCAAGAACTATTGGTACTTATACTAATGAAGATGCTACTGCTGTGACAATCAATGAAACAGTAACTAA
>CANMIL010000045.1 GCA_947497895.1 uncultured Tenacibaculum sp. | reverse complement strand
CTACGATTCATCTGCAGCTCTACGATTCATCTGCAGCTCTACGATTCATCTGCAGCTCTACGATTCATCTGCAGCTCGAGCACCACTTTGTACAAGAAAGTTGGGTTTTTTTTTTTTTTTTTTTTTGCAGTTGAAAAATGCTTCCATATGGGCACGCCCTTGAATACAGATAATAATGTCAACATGGAGCTGAAGAAAGAAATGATTCCTAGTTCAGCTCTAAATGATCCAGCTGTTTGAGCAATTTGATAATTACACTGCAATTTATTCATTATTGCAAAATTAACATCACTGATATTCGAATGCCTAGTCTGGAAGCAATAGGCCTCCCAACACTTGAATACCCCTAAAAATATATCTCATGGAAGGGTGCGCTCTTTTAGTGGAGTAGCACCCAAGGCTTCACGTTCTTTCCTCTCTGCTATAACCAAATCCAACATGTCCTGAAGATAGCTCCTGAACGGAGTCTGCACTGCCTGCAACTCCTTAGGAAGATAATCGTGCTTCATGGACAGATCCATTGCACGCTTGATGCGCTGATTGCGAGCATCCACGACCTCCGGGGGCAAACGATTAAGTGCCTCTTCAACGTCCAAGCTATCAGCTTGATCGTAGAGATCCTCGTACCGAAGACCATATTTTCTAAGGCGGTTTCCCACGACAGTGCACTGTGTAATGGCCACCCAATCTAAGGCCTTCTTCCCTACATTGTAGAGAGCTCCCTTAATCATCTGTGATGCCATGCTCCTTCTGATTCAAATTGCTTCGCTCTTCTTCGTCCTGCCTAGGGTTTCGAGGGTTCCAAAGCAGTAAACGACGTTCCAACTTTTTTGTACAAACTTGTCATATGAGCGTAATCTGGTACGTCGTATGGGGCTACGATTCATCTGCAGCTCTACGATTCATCTGCAGCTCTACGATTCATCTGCAGCTCTACGATTCATCTGCAGCTC
>CANMIL010000044.1 GCA_947497895.1 uncultured Tenacibaculum sp. | reverse complement strand
CTACGATTCATCTGCAGCTCGAGCACCACTTTGTACAAGAAAGTTGGGTTTTTTTTTTTTTTTTTTTTTGCATTAAACAGTAAAATGTTTAATGATTAATATGACATCTTTTCCAGACATACATTATTCAACTGTATCAGTTACATCATTGCCCTTCTCAATGGAATATGTATTAACCACCATGCCCCTAAAACAAACTCTTCAAAGATTAATGTCATCATCTGTTGCTCCCATGTATCTGTAAATAGTAGAGATAATTGCATAATACAAACTCTATTCCTATAGCGATTCATAAACTCCTGTTTTTCCCATACAGCCCTATGGCAGTGCAACCATGTCATTGAACCCATCAGTTTAGACTAGGTGTCCAAAAAGGATAACTGGTTAACAAATCTCACCACAGACGCTCCTCAATAAGAGCAGGCCAGTATTTAGAGGCATTCTGCAATATTATTTCAAGCCACTCCAGGAAAGAGTCATCATAATCCACATCTATCACCTGCAGTTCCATATCATAGCAAGGAGAATTTCCCTTATTGTTGAGATCTTTCACAAAGTCTAACTCCAGAAAATCCTTAATTTCAGGGGGGTCCTTTTGAAAAGCACGAGACAGAAAACATGGTATGTCTGTTTGGTAGCTCAATGCCTGTGCAACTCGTCTGTCAACCTCTTCTTGTGCAATATGTTCCTTCATCGCCTCCATGTCTTCACCGCAAAACTTAACCCTCTCGATTCCTCCTTCATAATCAGCCCAAGCATTGACCTCATGCTGGTGCGCCTCCTCAAAGCTGCCATATTTGCCTGCAATAACATTAGCAATGTTGCCTCTCGTGATTTGGGTGTTCTCGTCCTGGAGAACAGCAACAGGCTGAGGCTGCCCAACTTTTTTGTACAAACTTGTCATATGAGCGTAATCTGGTACGTCGTATGGGCCCTACGATTCATCTGCAGCTGATCTGGTACGTCGTATGG
>CANMIL010000043.1 GCA_947497895.1 uncultured Tenacibaculum sp. | reverse complement strand
CCATACGACGTACCAGATTACGCTCATATGACAAGTTTGTACAAAAAAGTTGGAATCTCGTCCGATTGCGACTCTGTTATTGATTGTTTTGAGGGCGAAGGAGAGGAGAGGAGAAGAATGGTGCGGGGGAAGACCCAGATGAAAAGGATCGAGAACACTACTAGCAGACAGGTTACCTTTTCTAAGCGCAGGAACGGCTTGCTCAAGAAAGCTTACGAGCTGTCGGTGCTCTGCGATGCCGAAGTGGGACTCATTGTTTTCTCCCCGAGAGGGAAGCTCTATGAATTCGGTAGTCCCAGCATGCAGAAAATAGTGGAAAGATATCGAAAATATTCGGATGAAAATAGTATGAATAACACAGTCAGAGAAGAAAATACTCAGTCTTTAAAGCTGGAGATTGCAAATATGGAAGAAACCATCAGGCTTCTTGAATCAACACAAAGAAAGATGTTGGGGGAGGGTCTGGCATCATGTTCAGTGAAGGAATTAAATAATTTGGAAAGCCAAGCCGAACGGGGATTAAGCCATATTCGGTCACGAAGGATGGAAATTTTAAAGAATCAAATCGATCAACTTAAAAAAAAGGAACGCATGTTAAGTGAGGAGAATGCTTTTCTCCATAAAAAATGTGCTGAGGCTCGATATATGGATGGTTCGGTTTCGGCAAGCCCAGTTGGAGGCGTAGAACAGATTGAAGTCGAGACACAATTGGTTATAAGACCTCCAAATGTACAAGACCACTTTCCTGTTAAAAATCTTCATTGTAATTCCTTGCTAATCTGATGGTTTGTTATTTTCAAATTCAAACATGATCTTGATTTATTATGAGTATTATTATCTTGTTAGGTTTCAAAAGAGTAAAGGATGAAAACTCATTTTAAGTTCAACCTCATTATTTAACAAAACTAAGAAATACATATATATTAGCCTGACTTTGGAAAGACCAAATTAGGGCTTCCAGAAGATGACTGCTGTAATTAGTTTTAATTTGTATAAAAATCTGCTTTCCATGTACAAAAAAAAAAAAAAAAAAAACCCAACTTTCTTGTACAAAGTGGTGCTCGAGCTGCAGATGAATCGTAG
>CANMIL010000042.1 GCA_947497895.1 uncultured Tenacibaculum sp. | reverse complement strand
GTAGCGTTGAACCATGATTTGACCTCAGATGTAAATCTTGCAGGAGCAACCTTTAGTTGGAGTGCAGCAGACAATGCCAATGTTACTGGAGAAACCACGAGTGCTTCAACCGCAACCAGTATCACAGATGCCTTAACTAATACAAGTGGCTCAGTTCAAACGGTAGTATATACAATTACGCCAACAAGTGCGGATGGTTGTTCAGGAGATTCATATACGTATACGGTAACTGTAAATCCAGAACCATTTGTTTCGGTAGCACCAATAGACACGGTTTGTAGTGATGTAGCGTTGAACCATGACTTAACAGGAGATGTTAACTTGGTAGGAGCGACCTTTAGTTGGAGTGCAGCAGACAATGCGAACGTAACAGGAGAAACTACAAGTGCTTCCACAGCAACAAGTATTACCGATAGCTTAACCAACACAAGTGGTTCAGTTCAAACAGTAGTGTATACTATAACGCCAACAAGTGCAGGTGGCTGTATTGGAGATTCATATACCTACACGGTAACGGTAAATCCAGAACCATTTGTAGCGGCAGCGCCAACAGCTACAGTATGTAGTGATGTAGCGTTGAACCATGATTTAACTTCAGATGTAGATCTAGCAGGAGCAACGTTTAGTTGGAGTGCAGCAGACAATGCAAATGTCACAGGAGAAACGACGAGTGCTTCTACAGCGACCAGTATTACCGATACCTTAACCAATACAAGTGGTTCAGTTCAAACAGTAGTCTATACAATAACCCCAACAAGTACAGATGGCTGTGTTGGAGATTCATATACCTACACGGTAACGGTAAATCCAGAACCATTTGTAGCAACAGCACCAACAGACACTGTTTGTAGTGATGTAGCATTGAACCATGATTTAACTTCAGATGTTAATTTAACAGGAGCAACCTTTAGTTGGAGTGCAGCAGACAATGCGAATGTAACAGGAGAAACGACGAGTGCTTCTACAGCAACAAGTATTACCGATACCTTAACCAACACGAGTGGATCTACTCAAACAGTAGTGTACACAATTACCCCAACAAGTGCAGATGGTTGTGTTGGAGATTCATATACGTATACGGTAACGATAAATCCAGAGTCATTTGCTTCAAGCTCACCAACAGACACAGTATGTAGTGATGTAGCATTGAACCATGATTTAACAGGAGATGTGAACTTAGTAGGAGGAACCTTTAGTTGGAG
>CANMIL010000041.1 GCA_947497895.1 uncultured Tenacibaculum sp. | reverse complement strand
CCATACGACGTACCAGATAGCTAAAGAGAATTAATAGCTGCAGATGAATCGTAGCTCCATACGACGTACCAGATTACGCTCATATGACAAGTTTGTACAAAAAAGTTGGAGGCGACGCCAACGATATTTCTCTGGACTACGCACTCTTTCGCCCCAATGCCGGAGTCCGGGACAGCAACAGCGGGCTCCTGTACACGAACCTCTTTGACGCACAGCTCGACGCAGTGTTCTCTGCAATGTCGGCCCTTGGGTATAAGAACCTTGACATTGTTGTGTCTGAGACTGGGTGGCCATCTAAGGGCGACGAGGGTGAAACCGGTGCTAACCTTGACAACGCTGCGGCCTACAATGGGAACCTCGTCAAGCATGTCCTCTCCAGCGATGGAACTCCGCTCAGGCCCAAGGCCTCTCTAGATACCTTCATTTTTGCTCTCTTTAATGAAAACCAGAAGCCCGGCCCCACATCGGAGCGCAACTACGGCTTGTTCTACCCAACCGAGGAGCACGTCTACAGTATTGCTCTGACACCTGCAGCCATGAACAACCAGGCGCCCACCTCTGGAAACAATTCCTCTTCCACCCCGGCCACCTCTGTGCAGCATCATCGCAGCAGCGGGACAACCCCAGAAGGAGCATCCGAAACGTGGTGCGTTGCAAATTCCAAGATCGATACTAGTAAGCTCCAGGCGGCATTAGACTATGCATGTGGAGAAGGGGCTGCGGATTGCAAGCAGATTCAGCCCGGGGCGTCTTGCTACAATCCTAACACGCTGGAAGCCCATGCTTCATATGCTTTTAACAGTTATTATCAAAAGAACAGCCGCAAGACTGGAACCTGCGACTTCCAGGGCGCTGCTTATGTCGTTACCCAGTCTCCAAAGTATGGCGATTGCAAATTCCCGACAGGTTACTAGTTTACTTCATAGAAGATCAGTAGTACCTAGTGTAGTATTATAGTTTAGAATCATCTCTTGTGAACTTTCTCGAGTGCCTGCAGGGCTCGATTTCGTTCCGTTTTGTATGTATATGAAGGGGCGTATCATTCTTATTATGAAATGAAATCAATATTCTGGCTTATAAAAAAAAAAAAAAAAAAAACCCAACTTTCTTGTACAAAGTGGTGCTCGAGCTGCAGATGAATCGTAGAGCTGCAGATGAATCGTAGAGCTGCAGATGAATCGTAGAGCTGCAGATGAATCGTAG
>CANMIL010000040.1 GCA_947497895.1 uncultured Tenacibaculum sp. | reverse complement strand
CTAGTTACAGTTTCGTTAATAGTCACAGCAGTAGCATCTTCATTAGTATAAGTACCAATAGTTCTTGCAGTACCAGCGGTTACTTGCGCATCAGCATTCCCAGTTGCTTGAGTGGCAGTAGTTATTGTTTCATCAATATCTACGGTAGTCCCATCAGCCTCTGTAACTGTAGCGATTCTATTACCAGCGATAACATTAGAGATTACAATACCATTGGTATCTATTGTAACATCAGACCCATCATTGTTGGTGAAAGTATAAGTACCATCAGGATTTGCAGTAATATCTGCTTTAGCAACCGTTTGAGTAGCCCCTGCTTCGTTTGTATAAGTAATAAAACCATTATTAGCATCAGAGATGTTAGTGATTGTTTCATTGATTGTCACAGCAGTAGCATCTTCATTAGTATAAGTACCAATAGTTCTTGCAGTGCCAGCGGTTACTTGCGCATCAGCATTCCCAGTTGCTTGAGTAGCGGTGGTTATTGTTTCATTAATATCAGTAGTCGTTCCATTCTCATCAGTGTAATCAGCTATTTTATGACCAGTTACAGTATTGGCCACAGCAGTTACTGTTTCCTCTATATTTACTAAAGAAGCGTCAGCTTTTGTAATTGTAGCTATAATATTTACAGAAGTAGCTGTGTTATTATCAGTAGCATCAATTAGCCCACCTGAAGTGAATGATACGTCTGATCCATCATTATTTGTAAAGGTATATACACCAGTAGTAGAATTAAAAGTTAGGTCTGCTTTAGCAACCGTTTGAGTAGCCCCTGCTTCGTTTGTATAAGTAATAAAACCATTATTAGCATCAGAGATGTTAGTTACTGTTTCATTGATTGTCACAGCAGTAGCATCTTCATTAGTATAAGTACCAATAGTTCTTGCAGTACCAGCAGTTACTTGCGCATCAGCATTCCCAGTTGCTTGAGTAGCAGTAGTTATTGTTTCATCAATATCTACAGTAGTCCCATCAGCCTCTGTAACTGTAGCGATTCTATTACCAGCGATAACATTAGAGATTACAATACCATTGGTATCTATTGTAACATCAGACCCATCATTGTTGGTGAAAGTATAAGTACCATCAGGATTTGCAGTAATATCCGCTTTAGCAACCGTTTGAGTAGCGCCTGCTTCGTTTGTATAAGTAATAAAACCATTATTAGCATCAGAGATGCTAGTTACAGTTTCGTTAATAGTCACAGCAGTAGCATCTTCATTAGTATAAGTACCAATAGTTCTTGCAGTACCAGCGGTTACTTGCGCATCAGCATTCCCAGTTGC
>CANMIL010000039.1 GCA_947497895.1 uncultured Tenacibaculum sp. | reverse complement strand
GTTTTTTTATACCATAAATTTACTTCGAAGCTAACCAGAAAACAACCTCTTAAAACAACTCTTTTAGCTAGCTTTATTATAAAAACAACTGACTAACCTAAATATTAAGAATAATGGGAAGATTTTAGGCTTTATGTTATATGTCATCTAATCTTTATTATGAAATATGTTTTTTTTGGTCACGGTTTGGGGGCTAAAGCCCTGGAATTTGATTACAGCACTTTTAGTTGTGTTAAAAATTAATATCTTTTGGTACGGAAAAAGGATGGGAAAAGGCTCACATAAAGTTAGTAGGCTAACCTGCCATATAGTTTGGATGACAAAATAAAGATATGAGATATTAAAGGGAGTTATTCAAGAGAGGTGTAGAGATTTGATCATACAAATATGTGATGCCAAAAATGTATGTATTTTAAAAGGATTTATAAGTTCATATGCATATAGAATATGCCCCAAAGCAAAGTATAAACTATTTGGTAAAACAAATGAAAGGAAGGAGTTCACGACAATCACAGCAGGAATTTCCGAAATTAAGTAGTCTTTACTTAGGGAAACATTTTTTTGGAGTTGGTTATGGTGTTTGGAGTACTGGAAATGTTACCGATGAAATGATTAACAAGTATTTAGAGAATCATCGAAAACCTAATTCGGACAATTCTAATGTTATATTAGAATAAACAAGGGGACTTTTAGTCCCCCCAGTATAAAGAAACCTCTGTGCTTTTAGTGTAGAGTGATTTAGTCAATAACATTGACTTAGACTAGAAGTTGATCTTAAAAACGTTGTTTAGGTCTTAATTTGAAGTATAAATACAAATTTGGAATACACGATCCAGTCTAATTTATCGAGCGTAATGATGGAAAAGTATGGTTAGAAAGCAAGAAAGGCGAAGGAACTACGTTCTTTTTTATGGTTGCTAAACCTTAAAATTATAAAAATACAGTAATACGAGCTCCGTTAATGACTAATTAACGGAGCTTTTTTATCTCTATAAATACTGGTTTCAAAGGAAGGTTATAATGGTTAATGAGATTACAGAGTTGTAGCATTAAAAAAGTCTTAAAAAAGTTGATGTTTTAAGTGTTTGAAAACAAGTGTGTTTTCGGTGTAGGTTAAATTAGTTTTAAAAATAGATTAAAAAAAGTGTTGTGGGAATAAAAAATGGTTGTATGTTTGCAGCCGCTAACACGGAAACACAGACATAGAGTTAGCGAGTTCATTGAGGTTAGGGTTGGAATTGAAGATAAAATGAGGTTGGAAAAATAAGTTAAAAAAGCTTGTTTAAATGAATTTAAAGTGAGTATCTTTGCAGTCCGATTTTAAACGGAAAGTTCATTGATTTGGTG
>CANMIL010000038.1 GCA_947497895.1 uncultured Tenacibaculum sp. | reverse complement strand
TAAACTAGATAGAAAAGCTTTACCAGAACCAGACGGATCATTATTATCAACAACTGAATACGTAGCACCAAGAAATGAGTTAGAAGCTCAAATGGTAAGTATATGGCAAGATATTCTAGGCTTAGAAAAGGTAGGAGTTTATGATAACTTCTTTGAGTTAGGAGGTCATAGTTTACTAGTAGTTCAGTTAATATCGAGATTACAAAAGATAGATTTCAATATTGCTGTAAAAGATATCTTCTCAAATCCAACGATTGTATCGATGAGTGAGAGTGCTTCATCGTTAAAATCAGTATACGAAGTTCCAGCAAATGGAATTACGAAAGGTATCGATCATATTACTCCAGAAATGGTTCCTTTATTAGACTTTGAGCAGGAAGATTTAGATAAGATCGTGAATAGTGTAGAAGGAGGAGTTTCAAATATTCAAGATATTTATCCATTATCACCATTACAAGAAGGAATTTATTTCCATCATTTAATGAGTGATAAGGAGCAAGGAGATCCTTATGTTTTATCTCATTTATTGTCTTTTTCAACTGAAGAGAAACGCAAATCTTTCATTGATGCTTTACAGTTTGTAGTAAACCGTCACGATGTATTAAGAACTTGTTTTGTAAGTGAAGGCTTACCAAAAGCCGTTCAGGTAGTACAAAGAGAGGTGGAGTTATCGATAGAAGAATTAACATTTGAAAGCACTGCTAAAGCTAAATCTCAATTAGAGGAACTAACAGCTCCAGGTAGCCAATGGATAGATGCTTCAACTGCTCCATTATTAGAAGTAAAATCAGTAAATGATTTAGAAAATGAAGACTATTATTTAGTATTGAATCAACACCATTTGATCTTAGATCATATTGGAATGGAGAAGATTGTTGCGGAGATTGAAGTTTATTTGTCAAGAGAAACAACAACACTTTTAGAGCCAGTATTATATAGAGATTTTATTGGCCATACACTTCACCAACAGGCGACTAATGATAGTGAAACCTATTTCAAAGAGCTACTAGAAAATATAGAAGAGCCTACTTATCCATTTGGATTATCAAATATCAAAGGAGATGGAGGTGAAATAAAAGAATCAAGTAAGCTTTTAAATAAAGACTTAAGCAAGGAAATCAGAAATATATGTACAAGGAAAGGAATGAGTCCAGCTGTTTTATTCCATGCAGCCTATGGATTGGTTATTGGAAAATGTAGTAACTCAGAATATGCCTTATTTGGATCATTATTCTCGGGTCGTTTACAAGGAGCTTCGAACTCAGCGGATTCATTAGGTCTGTTCATTAATACCTTACCATTTTTAACGGAATTAAATGGAAGTATTTCAGACTATATTACAGGGGTTAAAAACAGACTAAATGAGCTTTTATCTTATGAGCAAAGTCCATTAGCAACTATTCAAAACTGGAGTGAAATCTCTAACGATGTTCCTTTATTTAGTGCTTTATTAAACTACCGTCATTCATTAGAAG
>CANMIL010000036.1 GCA_947497895.1 uncultured Tenacibaculum sp. | reverse complement strand
CAGATTCTGTACTATCTTATTCATCTTTTTATACTTTTGATCTTATCTTATTCGTTGTGAAATCATCATACTAAACAATAGTATACTGTTGTTGCTAGTTTTTCTAATGCCTAGGTCTATTCTCAAAAATACCTTGTAAATTAAAGTAGTTTTTTACCTAGTATAATTTCTATAGAGGACGGTAGTATCTGACTTTGCTTCGATAAAACAACTTTTTGTTTCTCCCAATAAGCTCATTTACTGACGTTCCTTTTACTTTTAAAACTCTTAAACTCAAAAAGTACTTTAAAAATTTTAACACCTCTAAATGTACTCTTGAGCATATGAGTTATTTATTAATTATTATTCTTTTTACCAGATTACTTTCTGTTAATATAAACCCATCCTGTTCTTGGTTGAGATCCATTACCTAAATCTAATACATAATAATAAGTTCCTGATGGTAACTGTTCATCCACTTGAACATTGAATCGTCCATTAGACTCACCTGTCCAACTGTTATCATATCTGTTCTTGCTATATACTAAATTACCCCAACGATTGTAAACCTCTAATCGATTGTTCTTGTACATCTCATCTCCAATACAAGAGATTACAAAGGTATCGTTTTGACCATCGCCATTTGGTGTAAACTCATTATAGACTGTTAAGCACTCCAAAGTATCTGGATCTAGATAATCAGGAGTTCCGTCTTCATCGGTATCTAAGGCATCATCTGGAATACCATCGCCATTATCATCTGGATTTTCATCGATAGTATCAATTCCATCACCGTCATCATCAGTATCTAAGTAATCTGGAATACCGTCATCATCTGTATCATCATTCGTTGGGTCACCATCACCGTCAAGATCTTCTTCTGAAGTTAAAATTCCATCACCGTCATCATCCACATCTTGGTAGTCAGCCACACCATCACTATCCGAATCTGGCGTATCCGCCGCATCTCCTCCATTATCTGGATCTACTGAATCTACCATACCATCTCCATCAGTGTCAGTCGTGTCATCAAGCATTCCATCACCATCACTATCTAATGACGTATCACTTCCTCCTTCTTGAAGATCACTAACTCCATCTCCATCACTATCTAGGTCTTGATAATCTGGTCGACCATCTGAATCAGTATCAGTAATATCAGGAGAATCACCTCCATTATCTGGGTCTACCGAATCTACCATTCCATCGCCATCAGTGTCTGTTTGATCATCAATTTTACCATCATTATCAGCATCTAAATCAGGATCTGAACCACTCTCTACTAAATCTGAGATTCCGTCATTGTCTGAATCTAAATCTTGGAAATCTGGTCGACCATCACCATCGGTATCTACTGGATTTGTACTTCCACCGGCAGCAATATCATTATCATCATTATCAGCTGTATTCAAGATTCCATCATTATCTGAATCTGTTGTACTATCAAGTACGCCATCGCCATCAGTATCCACTGTAGATGCATCTTGTCCACTTTCTATAAGATCTGAAATACCATCTCCATCACTGTCTAAATCTAAGTGATCTGGAATACCATCACCATCTGTATCTCTGTTTGGATCACCATTTTGTTCTACAGTATCTAAAATTCCATCATTATCTGAATCTAAATCATAAAGATCTTCAATTCCATCACCGTCAGTATCCGTTGTTAAGGCATCTCCGAAACCATCCAAACCATCTACTACATCTGCAATACCATCACCATCACTATCGGTTTGATCATCAATTACACCATCACCATCTGCATCTAAGCTTCCTGGTAGAGCATCATTATTTGGTTCTTCTATATCTGGAGTTCCATCGCCATCTGTGTCTGGTAAGTTATTACCATCTACTAAATCTCCAGTATCAATTTGACCATCTCCGTCAGCATCAGTTCCTCCTGCTTCTACAACATCATTGATTCCATCTCCATCACTATCTAAGTCTTGGTAATCTGGAATACCA
>CANMIL010000035.1 GCA_947497895.1 uncultured Tenacibaculum sp. | reverse complement strand
TTTTACACTGTTCCTTTTCTCCTACTATTGATCGTCATACTTTTTCTTAACAGAACAAATCCTTGGCGAAATAGATTGAATTGGCTAGGCATCATTTTAAGTACTTCTTATTTATTTGCTGGGTTATTTTTACAAAGTAAAGCAAGCTCAATATTTAAAGAGCAACTGGAAAAACAAGGAATTCAAATTGAAGAAATGATTACAAAAACAACTTTTTTCAAAACATAATCACCTCCAAACTATTAACACACTTTAAGGTCATTTAATATCTAATTTTATATCTCTAATTAATACAACTATAGGTATATTTTGTATTCAAAACTAAACAAATTGTTAGACCACTAAACATAACAACCGTTGTCTCTTTAAAATAGTTAAGGCTGTATAAAGGATAACAGAAATTTCGGAGCCTATGAACAAATTTATTAAAAAGTATAATTTTAATTAACTTTAGCCCCCATGAAAAACTCACAAAAAGCCTAACTTATTAAAACTGTCTAGATACTAATACATCTTAAGTAATTGAATAATTATAATGAACAAAACAATTTACCTAATCATTCTAAGCTTTTTTTTCGTGGATAAAACTAAATCTCAGGACCTATATACTTTCTGTGATAATAAAGAAGAAAAAAATAAAACTCGTACTTCAAATGATAACGGGAAAGAGAAATATCTTTTTTCTATGGAAGACGGTAGCCTGAAATACAAGACTTATACTCTTATAAAAAATGTATCTGACACAAAAGAGTATTTTAATGGTATTAATAACAATATTAAAGACGAAAAACACAATAGAATATATGATTACATTAAGGATAATTTTTATCTCCATAATTCATATACCGATAATGAAAATTTTAAAAAAAAGTGCCATCCATATATTAACACGAATAAACCTAATAACTTGACATCTCTTTACTCTGATAAAGATTTTCGGACTTTTAAACCTAAAGGCAATCAATTTAAATACAGATTGAACACATCACTAAATAATCACAATGTATTAAATGATAGAAGAAGAATAGATTGGTATAACGCCGGATACCAAGGTGGAAAACCTATTCCTGATAACTTTTTTCACTATATTGAGATGCCCCCGCCTCAAAAACTCCCTGAAAAAAACTATGAAAACTTTGCTTCGGCAATCCAACAAGCCGTTAATCTAAAAAGTAACTTTCTTAATAAAAATATAGTAATTCAATTCCAACAAGGTTCCTATGTATTTAACCAGCAAATTGTTTTAAACATATTTAACAACCATTCTTATATAATCTTAAGAGGTAAAGGCATTAAGACTGGAGCTACGAATAATAATTACACCGAACTAATTTACAACATTAACCCAAATGCCACCAGACCAAGAGAAGGAAATCATTTCATAAACATAAATGGAAGTTTAGTGTATCCTAAAAAAAATGAAGCTCCAAAAATTATTAACTACAACCCTTTTAAGAATCAAATATCGTTAGATAAAAAAATTAATATCTCAGATGGAAAAGAGTGGTTACTAGAAATATTATTTACTAATGGTAAATGGCATAAACCTCCATCTGAGTGTAATAGCTTACCAGAACAAAATGAATATGTTGGACTAATTACTCCTGCTAAATTAATATATAACAGGACCTATCAACTCGAAAAAGACTTTAGTAAAACTTGGAACGTATTCAAGGATTCTACAAATATCGCAAAGGTGTATAAATTCCTTCCGATTAAAGAAATTGGACTGAATAACTTATCTATAAGATATAGTGACAGCTTTCAAAATATAAAAAAAGACGACATAAATTCTGCATTGATATCTGTTAATCGAGCTAAAAATTGCTGGATAAATAATGTAGAAATTTCCAAAGTTTTATCTCTAGGTATAGCAATTGGACAATCCTTCCATTCAGAACTTAGAAATAGTTACATTCATGAGGCTTATGATTATGGAGGAAATGGGAGAGCTTATGGCGTCGTCGTAGGATCAAGAAGTGTACATTGTAAAATTGAAAATAATACCTTCAGAAAATTAAGACATGCAATGCAAGTATCTTTCGGTTCTAATTATAATGTTTTTGGGTATAACTATTCAAGAGAACAAACTGATCAACTAGGTAATTCTTTAAGTGACTTAAACCTGCATGGTTTCTATCCTTATGCAAATCTCTTTGAAGGTAATATGGTAGACAGAATACATGCGGATAATTGCTTTGGTCCGAATGGTCCTTACAACACTTTTTTTCGAAATTATACGAAATATAATCAATTAAAAATTGATGAAATGACCGACACAAATATTATAGACAATATGAATGCCTATATTACAATTAATAATAAAAACACATCTCTATTTAGTAACTCAGTTATCAAACAAGGATATAATTATCCACACAAGGCATCATTTTATTTACACAAAACTCCTGAATTCTTCAAAGAACCCGCTGAAAATAAAAAAGTTACATGGCCTGCGATCGGAAGCCCATTATTGATACACACCCCCTTACTAAAAGATACAATTTTGCAAAACATTCCTGCAAAGGAAAGATGGCTAAATCATTTGAAGAATAAAATTGACTGAAAAACCTGAACTTATTGCTGTTTTAGAAAATCCGAATTTTATCATTAATATCGGAAGTGTAATTAGAA
>CANMIL010000034.1 GCA_947497895.1 uncultured Tenacibaculum sp. | reverse complement strand
TAAATATCTAACGACATATTTTTATAAAAATATAATTAAGAATTATAAAGAGCTCGTTTTGACATTAGTGTCAAAGCAAAAAGTACAATAAGCTAAATAAGGGCGTATGGAGGATGCCTAGGCTTTCAGAGGCGATGAAGGACGCGATAAGCTGCGATAAGTTACGGGGAGTGGCACATACATTATGATCCGTAAATTTCCGAATGGGGCAACCCGGTATATTGAAGATATATCACACCGTAAGGTGAGCAAACCCGGAGAACTGAAACATCTAAGTACCCGGAGGAGAAGAAAACAAAAGTGATTCCGCTAGTAGTGGCGAGCGAACGCGGAATAGCCCAAACCATAATTGTTACGGCAATTATGGGGTTGTAGGACTACAATATTCAAATCTTAGCGAACTAGAATAGTTTGGAAAGACTAACCAGAGAGAGTGATAGTCTCGTATAGGTAAGCGAAGATGCGATAGTAGTATCCTGAGTAGTGCGGGACACGTGTAATCCTGTATGAATCTGGCGGGACCATCCGCTAAGGCTAAATACTCCTGAAAGACCGATAGTGAACTAGTACCGTGAGGGAAAGGTGAAAAGAACCCTAAGTAAGGGAGTGAAATAGAACCTGAAACCGTACGCCTACAAGCGGTCGGAGCATCTTCGGATGTGACGGCGTGCCTTTTGCATAATGAGCCTACGAGTTACTGTTACTAGCAAGGTTAAGAATTTAAGGTTCGGAGCCGAAGCGAAAGCGAGTCTGAATAGGGCGAATAAGTTAGTAGTAGTAGACGCGAAACCGAGTGATCTACCCATGGGCAGGTTGAAGCTGTGGTAACACACAGTGGAGGACCGAACCAGTTGACGTTGAAAAGTCTTTGGATGACCTGTGGGTAGGGGTGAAAGGCCAATCAAACTCGGAAATAGCTCGTACTCCCCGAAATGCATTTAGGTGCAGCGTTGATTAAAAGTTTTATAGAGGTAGAGCTACTGATTGGATGCGGGGGCTTCACCGCCTACCAATTCCTGACAAACTCCGAATGCTATAAAATGTTTATCAGCAGTGAGGGCATGGGTGCTAAGGTCCATGTCCGAGAGGGAAAGAACCCAGACCATCAGCTAAGGTCCCCAAATATATGTTAAGTTGAAAAAACGAGGTGAAACTGCTTAGACAGCTAGGATGTTGGCTTGGAAGCAGCCATTCATTTAAAGAGTGCGTAACAGCTCACTAGTCGAGCGGTTTTGCATGGATAATAATCGGGCATAAACATATTACCGAAGCTATGGACTTTTAAAAGTGGTAGGGGAGCATTCTATATGTGTAGAAGGTGAACTGTGAGGTTTGCTGGAACGTATAGAAAAGAAAATGTAGGCATAAGTAACGATAATGCGGGTGAGAAACCCGCACACCGAAAGACTAAGGTTTCCTCAGCGATGCTAATCAGCTGAGGGTTAGTCGGGACCTAAGGCGAATCCGAAGGGAGTAGTCGATGGACAACAGGTTAATATTCCTGTACTTCTTATAAATGCGATGGGGTGACGGAGTAATGAACCCGCCGCGAGCTGACGGAATAGCTCGTTGAAACATGTAGGTATTAGAACTGTAGGCAAATCCGCAGATCTAGCTGAAGTGTGATAGTACCACAACTCTTCGGAAGCGTGGATAGTGCGGTTAAGAACTTCCAAGAAAAACCTCTAAGCTTCAGTTTATAAGAACCCGTACCGTAAACCGACACAGGTAGTTGGGATGAGAATTCTAAGGTGCTCGAGAGATTCATGGCTAAGGAACTAGGCAAAATAGACCTGTAACTTCGGGAGAAAGGTCGCCTACTTCGGTAGGCCGCAGTGAAAAGATCCAGGCGACTGTTTATCAAAAACACAGGGCTTTGCTAAATTGAAAGATGATGTATAAGGCCTGACACCTGCCCGGTGCTGGAAGGTTAAGTGGAGGGTTTAGCTTCGGCGAAGATCTCAAATGAAGCCCCAGTAAACGGCGGCCGTAACTATAACGGTCCTAAGGTAGCGAAATTCCTTGTCGGGTAAGTTCCGACCTGCACGAATGGTGCAACGATCTGGATACTGTCTCAGCCATGAGCTCGGTGAAATTGTAGTATCGGTGAAGATGCCGATTACCCGCAGCGGGACGAAAAGACCCCGTGAACCTTTACTATAGCTTCGTATTGACTTTGGATAAGTAATGTGTAGGATAGGTGGGAGACAATGAAGCGGCGTCGCTAGGCGTTGTGGAGTCGTCCTTGAAATACCACCCTTTGCTTATCTAGAGCCTAACTCAGCGATGAGAACAGTGCGTGGTGGGTAGTTTGACTGGGGTGGTCGCCTCCAAAAGAGTAACGGAGGCTTCTAAAGGTTCCCTCAGCACGTTTGGTAACCGTGCGTAGAGTGCAATGGCATAAGGGAGCTTGACTGAGAGACATACAGGTCGATCAGGTACGAAAGTAGAGCATAGTGATCCGGTGGTTCCGAGTGGAAGGGCCATCGCTCAAAGGATAAAAGGTACTCCGGGGATAACAGGCTGATCTCCCCCAAGAGCTCACATCGACGGGGGGGTTTGGCACCTCGATGTCGGCTCGTCACATCCTGGGGCTGGAGAAGGTCCCAAGGGTTGGGCTGTTCGCCCATTAAAGTGGCACGCGAGCTGGGTTCAGAACGTCGTGAGACAGTTCGGTCTCTATCTGCTGTGGGCGTTAGAAATTTGAGTGGATCTGACTTTAGTACGAGAGGACCGAGTTGGACGAACCTCTAGTGTACCAGTTGTCTCGCCAGGGGCACTGCTGGGTAGCTACGTTCGGAAGGGATAAGCGCTGAAAGCATATAAGCGCGAAACCCACCACAAGATGAGATTTCTTTAAAGGGTCGTGGGAGATGACCACGTTGATAGGCTATAGGTGTAAGTGCAGTAATGTATGTAGCCGAGTAGTACTAATAACCCATAGGCTTATGTACGATCCTCTCCCTTCGTAAGGAGGGAGAAGGACACTCTTTA
>CANMIL010000033.1 GCA_947497895.1 uncultured Tenacibaculum sp. | reverse complement strand
CCAAAACAAGTTGCTGTTGTTTATAAAGGAGCAACATTAAGCTATAAAGAATTAGATCAGCGTTCGAACCAAGTAGCGAGATATTTACAAGCAGAGGGAGTTCAACCAGATAACTTAGTGGGGATCTGTATGACGCGAAGCTTAGAGATGATTGTAGGGATTTTAGGAGTTCTAAAATCAGGAGGAGCGTATGTACCAATCGATCCTAATTATCCAAAAGAGCGAATTGAATATATTATTGAAGATACTGGAATTGAATTAGTATTAAGTAGTGCCGCAAGCCAAGATGTTTTAGAAGATAAAGAAGGATTTACAAGCATTGCGTTAGATACTGATTGGGATCAGATTTCGGAGTATTCAACAAGAAGATTAAGTTATAAGTCAATCTCTCAGGAGAATCTAGCCTATGTAATTTATACTTCAGGAAGTACTGGGAAACCTAAAGGAGTGCTTATTGAACATGGGAATATGTTCAACCTAGTGAACTGGGCTATTGATAACTTCAAAGACTCATTGGACTTAGGAATGCTAGCGAGTACTTCTATCAATTTTGATTTATCGATTTTTGAGATATTTACTTCATTAGCATCAGGAGCAAAGATTGAATTAGTAGATAATTTATTATCACTAGTTGAAGATTCAGAGGTTTCTGTTTCACTTATTAATACAGTACCAAGTGTTTTATTAGGAGTCTTAGAATCAGGAAAATTACCTGAAACGGTAAAAACAATTAACCTAGCAGGTGAACCATTATTGCCAAGTTTAGTTGATCGTATTTACAAAGAAAGCTCAGTAGAAGCGATCTATGATTTATACGGACCATCAGAAGCGACTACCTATAGTACATTTATAAAGAGAGAATTAAACGGAGTTCAAACCATTGGACGTCCAATAGCCAATACTCAAATTTACATTTTAAGTGAAGGAGAAGAATTAGTACCAGTAGGAGTTGTAGGAGAATTATGTGTAGGAGGAAAAGGCGTTGCTAGAGGATACTTAAACAGAGAAGAACTAACTAATGAGAAGTTCATCCAGAATCCATTTAAGGAAGGAGAAAGAATCTACAAAACAGGAGATTTAGCCCGTTGGTTAGCTGATGGAACTTTAGAATATGTCGGAAGAAAGGATTCGCAAGTAAAGGTTCGTGGATATCGAATAGAATTAGGAGAGATAGAAACTGCCTTAGCAGCTCTAGACAATATTCAAAACAGCTGTGTACTTGCCAAAGAAGATGTTACAGGAAGTAAGAGATTAGTTGGATATGTAGTTGTAGAAGGAGACTTCAACAAAGAAAAAGTTCAAACCGAATTAAAAGAGCGTTTACCAGAATACATGGTTCCTAGTTTATGGGTTGAACTAGAAGAGATGCCATTAACGGCAAGTGGGAAGTTAGATAGAAAAGCCTTACCAGAGTTGGATGGATCTTTATTATCAACCAAAGAATATGTAGCTCCAAGAACTGAGGTAGAAGAGCAAATCGCTACGATTTGGCAAGATATATTGGGGGTTGAAAAAGTAGGTATCTATGATAATTTCTTTGAATTAGGAGGACATAGTTTACTAGTGGTTCAATTAATCTCAAGATTACAAAAGCTTGATTTATACATAGAGGTTAAAGATATTTTTGCCAATGCCACGATTGCACAGATAGCGGAAAAACTATCGTCTGATACAGAAAGATATCAAGTTCCAGCCAATGGAATTACACCAGAAGTGGAGCATATCATTCCATCAATGGTTCCATTGCTAGATTTTACTCAGGAAGATATTGATACGGTAGTTTCAAAGATTTCAGGAGGTATTTCTAATATTGAAGATATCTACCCATTATCACCATTACAGGAAGGAATCTACTTCCACTATTTAATGAGTGATAAAGAAGAAGGAGATTCATATGTATTATCGAACCTACTATCATTTAAAGACAAAGAAAAGCGTCAATCATTTATCGAGGCATTACAATTTGTAGTCAATCGTCATGATGTTTTAAGAACTAGTGTTGTAAGTGAAGGCTTACCAAAAGCGGTTCAGGTAGTACAACGAGAAGCTAAATTATCGATAGAGGAGTTAGTATTTGATAATACAGTTGACATTTTATCTGAATTAGAAGAGTTAACAGCTCCAGGAAATCAGTGGATGGATGTTTCTAAGGCACCATTGTTACAATTAAAATCTGCAGATGATGGAGATAATGATCGCTATTATTTAATTATCAATCAACATCATTTAGTCTTGGATCATGTTGGATTGGAGAAGGTAGTCGCAGAAATAGAAATGTATCTATTAGGACATGAGTCTAATCTTCCAACACCAGTATTGTATCGAGATTTTATAGGACACACATTGCATGCACAAGCAACCAATGATAGTGAGGCCTATTTCCAAGGATTGTTATCAGATATTGAAGAACCAACCTATCCATTTAATTTATCAGATACGAAGGTTAATGCCAATGAGATTAAAGAGTCGACGATACTTTTATCAGAAGCATTGAATAGTGAATTGAGAGCGGTAAGCACTGAACTAGGAATGAGTCCAGCGGTATTATTCCATGCAGCGTACGGACTTGTCATTGGAAAATGTAGCAACTCAGAATATGCTTTATTTGGGTCAATATTCTCAGGGCGTTTACAAGGAGCATTGAACTCAGCAGATTCCTTAGGAATGTTCATCAATACCTTACCATTTTATGTTTCTTTAGAAGAAGGTGTACTTGAATATATTCAACAGGTAAAGGGACGCTTACAAGATTTACTACCCTATGAACAAACACCACTATCAAGCATCCAAGGTTGGAGTGGAATATCTACAGAAGTATCTTTCTTTAGTGCCTTATTAAACTATCGTCATTCTCATATGGCAGAGGAGGTAGAAGAAGGAGAAACTATTGATTTAGGCGTAGAGGTTTTAGCAGGAGATGAGCGTACGAATTATCCATTTACGTTAAATGTTGATGATTTTGGAGAGAGCTTTGGCTTAACTGCTCAAATTAAAGAAGGAATTGATGCAGATCGTGTGCTAACGTACATGCAAGAAGCTTTAACAAGTTTATTACAAGGATTAAAGACAGAGGAAAAAGATCCAGTTATAAACTTAGCTAT
>CANMIL010000032.1 GCA_947497895.1 uncultured Tenacibaculum sp. | reverse complement strand
GTGGTTACTGTAGATGCAAATGAAGAATTTGGAGGAAGTATTGTCTCTAGTACAGATGTTTTATGTAATGGCGCGACTGATGGAACAATCACGATTGAGGTTGTTAATTTCACAGGTTCTTATGAATATAGTACAGACGGAGGAGGAAGTTGGAATACTCAAACCAACGCTACTTTCACCATTACAGGATTAGATAATATAACGTATAATATTCAAATACGTCCAGACTCTAGTTCACTTGCGGCTTGTACAATAACGTTACCAGCAGTTACTTTAAATGAACCAACAGCTGTAACGGCTTCAGCAGCCATAACTAAACCAGTAACATGTTCAAATCCAACAGGAGCAACTATTGAAGTTACTGGAGGAGGAGGAACTCCTGGATATACTTATAGTTCAGATAACGGGACTACTTTCCAAGCAAGTTCAACATTTACAGGTTTGGCAGCAGGTAGTTACAATATTGTAGTAAGAGATGCAAATAATTGTGATTCGCCAGCCTTTAATTTAACAATTGATCCAGTGGAAACAATTGCTTTCACGGCAGTACCAACAACTTGTTTTAATGGTAGCAATGGAGAAATCGTTATTAATGTAACACAAGGAAATGGAGAATACCAATTTATATTGAATGGAGGTTCACCACAAACACCTAGTCCAACATCAGCTACAACATATACATTTACAGGATTAAGTTCAGGAACTTATACCGTTGATGTTGTTGATGGAGGAGGATGTACAGGAACACAGCAAACTGTTACGATTAATGATCAATTAACAGCAACAGTAGTACCGACGAATGCGAGTTGTTCTAATGGAGCTATTGAAGTTACAGCGCTAGGAGGAGACGGTAATTATGTGTACTCTGTGGTTGCGGCAAATGCTGCAGTGCCAGCAGATGGAACTTTTAATAATACAAATCCAATTTCTCAAGGAGCAGGAACTTATGATGTTTATGTGAGAGATCAGAATGGAGCTGCGGGATATTGTCAATTTTTGATTGAAGACGTAGTGATAACTGGTGTTGCAAACGTTGATATAACGGCAACAGCAAATCAGCCAATATGTAATGGAGATTTCGGAAGTATTGATGTAACAATTGCAGACGGGGAATCTCCTCATGATATCACTGTGACAAACTCGGCAGGAACAACAGTTGCTACATTTAATGATTATGTTGGAGCTACACTTACTGTAAATGATTTATTACCAACATCACCTCCGGCGAATGATTTTGAAGATTATACAATAACTATTACAGATGCGTTAGGGTGTTCTGACAACCAAACAGTGAGAATTAATAACCCGGCTGCGTTAGTAACAACTATTGTACCAGAGAGACCACTTTGTGGAACTCCATTTGTAGGAAATGAAACTTTATTCGGTATTGATTTCACTGGATATCCAACTGTTTCTGCACCATATAAAATTCAATTTAGTGTTGATAATGGAACTACTTGGCAAGATAGTCCTACTTTCAGAGGAACTAGTGGAAACCCTGAATTTGATTTAGGTACAGTTTCTTATCCTGCCATAAGAATTACAGATACGGCTACAAGTACAGTGACCTATTGTTTAAATCTTTTAGGTTCTTACGTTATGCCATTTGAGGTGAGTCCATTGGTAGTACAAGTTACTACCGATTCAGCGGATTGTACTGTTGGAGCTACAGCCAACGTTACGGTATCAGGAGGTATTGGGCCATATGAATACACATATAACACCATACCAATTCCACCAGGTCCAGTAGGATGGCAGCCTGCAGGTGGAACAAATGATCCCTTTTTTACTTTCACAGGATTAATACCAGGAAGAACATATTATTTCTTTGTTAGGGATATTGGAGATAACGGATGTATTAAATTAGATGAGACTTTTATCATTGATATTGATGTGATAATAACTCCTACGGTTATTACGGAAGCATGTGATGTAGGGGTTGGAGGTGCTTTACAATTTGATATAGATGATACCGCCGAAAATTTATTAAACGGAGGAACACCACCTTTAAATTGGGAATTATTCTCTATTGATGTAAATACTGGGGCAATAACATCAATTGAAACAGGAACACAAAGTGATTTAGCTCCTATTGTACCAACATCGAACGGAACGCTAGCTGCTGGAACATACTATTTAGTTCTTAATAATGGAACTAGTCCAACTTCTTGTGAATTCGCGAGTCCAAACATTGAAATACGACAAGGAACTCCTATTAATGGAATTTTAAATGCCGTAAACAATATTACTTGTGATGTTGATGGTCAAGTTAGGATTGAAAATGTTACAGGTGGTTTTGGCGGATATACTTATGTGGTTAATGCCTACGAAACGGGTAACGCTGCCAACACCGTAGCAGCAACATTATCAGGAACGGTTATTTCTGTTGATGATATAGCATTAGGAGGTATAACTTCTGTTGATGTGGAAGTCGCTGTAACCGATTCAAATGGATGTACAGGAAACTTAGGGCCTGTTACTTTAACATTGAGCCCATCCCCAGTGCTAGAAGCAGGAGATATTACAACGAGTGCTTGTGACACAAATAAGTCTATCACAATTACAGGAAATAATGGAGCAGTATTAGGAGGAACACCTCCATATCAATACTCAAATGATGGAGGTACCACATTCACGGCATCTACTAATGATACGGATTATACATTTAATGGCTTAACTCCTGGGTCTTACGATATTGTTGTAAGAGATTCTAATGGATGTATTGCTAGTCAAAATGGAATTATAATTTATCCAGAATTAGACTTTACATTAACAACAGGACAGAATTTGAATTGTGTTCCAGGTGAAGCAGTAGTAGATATTAGAGTTGATACAGGAGCGGGATTAGGATCTACTGGAAACTTCTCTTATACAATTACAGCGGTTGCCGCACCGGCGGTTACTCCAGCTATTAATACAGGAACCATTACAGCAACTTCTATATCGGCAAGCCACACAGTAACGGCAGAAGGTACTTACGAAGTAGTAATGACTGATAATACTTCAGGGTGTGTAGTAACACAAAGAGTTACGATTGCTCCGGCAATAGTTCCTAACTTTAGTTTAACAGCAAGTGTAGATAATATTTGTAACGGAAGTAGTACAGGAGAGATTCAGGTAACAGAAGTAAACAATAGTATAAATCCATTAACATATGGTATTACAGTAGTAAGTGGAGGTCCTTATTCAGGAGCTATAAACACTAGTACTTTAACTTATTCAAATGTTCCAGCAGGAGAGTATACCATTACAGGAACTGGAACAAATGGATGTACTACAAGTCATAATATTACCATCAATGAAAATACAGCAATAGATGTTTCAGGAGCTGTAAC
>CANMIL010000031.1 GCA_947497895.1 uncultured Tenacibaculum sp. | reverse complement strand
GATCGTAGTTTGGAATTACTTGTAGCGATTTTAGGAGTTCTAAAATCAGGAGGCGCTTATGTACCAATCGATCCAAGCTATCCAGAAGATCGTATCGAGTATATGTTAAGCGATGCTACGATTAATTTGGTATTGACAAGTAAGACGAATACAGATGTACTAGAAAATAGAAGTAACATTAGTGTTGTTGCTTTAGACCAAGACTGGGATAGCTTAATTTCAGAGTATCCAATAAAGACTTTAAACAAAGCTATTTCATCAAACGATTTAGCCTATGTGATCTACACTTCAGGAAGTACAGGACAACCAAAAGGAGTTCAAATAGAGCATAAAAACATTGTCAGTTTAAGTACTAGTTGTGATTATGTAGCCTTAAATTCAGAGACGGTTTGGTTATCAACAGGATCAATTTCATTTGATGCCACCACCATTGAATATTGGGGAACATTACTCAATGGAGGAGAACTGGTATTAACCACAAAAGAGACGTTATTAGATACCGCAAGCTTTAAAGCATTATTACAAGAAAAAGAAGTTACTACCTTATGGATGACCGCTTCATGGTTCCACCAAGTAGTAGAGGAAGACACAAACGTTTTTGCTTCATTACGTTATTTATTAGTTGGAGGAGATGTGGTTCTGTTCAACTATACCAATAAACTCAAGGAACTATATCCAGATCTAACTATTATTAATGGATATGGTCCAACGGAGAACACGACATTCTCAACGACCTATACGATAGAAATAACGGAAGAGAATCTTCCAATTGGTAAGCCAATAAAAAACAGAGAGGCTTATATTGTTGACTCAGCGATGAATTTAGTTCCAGTAGGTGTTGAAGGAGAGTTAGTCGTAGGGGGATCAGGAGTTGCCAGAGGTTATTTAAACAACGAAGAGTTAACCAAAGAAAAATTCATTCCAAATCCATTTAAACAAGGAGAGAGACTCTACAAAACAGGCGATTTAGTAAAATGGTTACCTGATGGAAATATTGAGTTTGTAGGAAGAAAGGATGCTCAGGTTAAAATCAGAGGATATCGAATTGAATTGGGAGAGGTTGAAAACAGCTTGTCAAACTTAAGTTCGATCAGTCAATGTTGTGTACTAGCTAAAGAAACAATCAATGGCACCAAGCGTTTGGTTGGATATGTAGTTTCAGAAGATACTTTTGATAAGGAAGCTATCCAAATCGAACTTAAGGAGTATTTACCAGATTATATGATTCCATCGATTTGGGTGGAAATGGATGAGATGCCACTTACAAGCAATGGTAAATTAGATAGAAGAGGGTTACCAGAACCAGATAGTTCAGATTTATCAAGTAAGGACTATGTAGCTCCAAGAAATGAAACAGAAGAACAATTAGTAGCCATCTGGCAAGAATTGTTAGGTGTAGCACAAGTAGGAGTATATGACGATTTCTTTGAATTAGGAGGCCACAGTTTATTAGTCGTTCAATTAATATCAAGAGTACAGAAGCTAGGATTTAATATCTCAGTGAAAGATATTTTCTCAGAACCGACCATTGCAGCGATTAGTCAAAATGTATCTTCATCGGAATTGATGTATCAAGTTCCAGAAAATGGAATTACAGGAGGTATCGATACCATCACACCAGAGATGGTTCCATTATTAGACTTCAGTCAAGAAGATATCGATACTGCGGTAGCACAAGCCCCAGGCGGAATCTCAAATATTGAGGATATCTACCCATTATCACCACTACAAGATGGAATTTACTTCCACTATTTAATGAGTGATCAAGATCATGGAGATCCTTATGTTTTACCAAGTTTATTCTCTTTCCCAAGCAAAGAAAAGAGAGCATTATTTATCGAGGCACTTCAGTTTGTAGTAGATCGTCATGATGTATTACGTACTTGTGTTGTCAGTGAAGGTTTACCACAGGCTGTTCAAATAGTTCTTAAAGAGGCAATATTAGAAGTAGAGGAGTTAGATATAGACTTACCAGAATTAGAATTATTAGCTGAGCCAGGAAATCAACGTATGGATGTTTCTAAGGCACCACTACTAGAATTAAAATCGGCAGATGATAAAGCAACAGATAGTTATTATTTAATCATTAACCAACATCACCTAGTATTAGATCACGTTGGATTAGAGAAAATTGTAGCGGAAATCACAGCTTATTTATCAAGCAAAACAGAGAACCTTCCAACACCAGTTTTATATAGAGACTTTATAGGACATACGCTTCATGCACAAGCGACGAATGATAGTGAGACTTACTTCACTAATTTATTAGAAGGAATTGATACACCTACCTATCCATTTGGACTATCAGATATTCAAGGAACAGGAAGTGATATTAAAGAATTACAAACTGTTTTACCAGAGCAGTTAAGCGAGTCAATACGAAAGGTAAGTACTCGTTTAGGAATGAGTCCAGCAGTACTATTCCATGCAGCATACGGACTAGTAGTAGGAAAATGTAGTAATGCAGGGTATGCATTATTTGGAACCTTATTCTCAGGACGTTTACAAGGAGCATCAGGAGCAGCAGATTCATTAGGATTGTTTATTAACACCTTAGCTTTCTTAGTAGAATTAAAAGGAAGTATAACTGATTATATAGCTCAGGTTAAAGAGCGATTAGGAGCATCATTACCCTATGAGCAAACACCACTTTCAAACATTCAGAACTGGAGTGAGATTTCAAACGAGGTTTCTTTCTTTAGTGCTTTATTAAACTATCGTCACTCATCAATCCCAACAGAAGAAGATATTGATCATGATACTATTGATTTAGGAATCGAAGTAATCAGCGATCATGAGCGTACCAATTATCCATTTACGTTAAATGTTGATGATTATGGAAAAGACTTCAAGTTAACAGCTCAGATTGATGGAAGTATTGATACTAAGCGTGTGCTTGCTTTTATGGAAGAAGCCTTATCACAACTTGTGAAAGGATTAGAATCAGAAGAAGTAGTAACTGTTGAAACTTTATCAATTTTAGCACAAGAAGAAAAAGCTCAAGTGCTTGATACTTTCAATAATACACAAGTAGCATATCCATTAGATACAACGATACTAGATCTTTTCTCAGAGCAGGTGAAGCAATCACCAAAGCAAGTTGCTGTTGTTTATAAAGGAGAAGCATTAAGTTATAAAGAACTAGACCAGCGTTCGAATCAAGTAGCGAGATACTTACAAGAAGAGAGAGTTCAACCAGATGACTTGGTAGGAATTTGTATGACACGTAGCTTGGAGATGATTGTAGGAATTTTAGGAGTTCTAAAATCAGGAGGCGCTTATGTACCAATCGATCCGAACTATCCAAAAGATCGTATCGAATATATCATAGAAGACACTGGAATTGAATTGGTATTAAGCAATGAGGCAAGTCAAGAAGTTTTAGAAGATAAAGAAGGATTCACAAGCATTTCTTTAGATACGGATTGGAATCAAATATCAGAGCATTCAACAAGAAGACCAAGTTATAAGTCAATATCACAAGACAATCTTGCTTATGTAATTTATACCTCGGGAAGTACAGGGAAACCAAAAGGAGTGCTGATTGAACATGGGAATATGTTCAACTTAGTAAACTGGGCAATAGATAACTTCAAAGATTCATTGGA
>CANMIL010000030.1 GCA_947497895.1 uncultured Tenacibaculum sp. | reverse complement strand
GACGTCGTTAAATCATAAGCATAACCTATCTGTAACGATCTACTTACTTGGAAACCTAGTAAAGCACTTATCGAATCATCCCAACGCCAAGCTGCTCCAACTCTAAACTTCTCATTGAATAAAAAGTTGGCCGAAACATCTAATGATAATGGTGCTCCACTTACTACCTTGGTTAATAAGGCTGGCTTAAACTTGATATTTTCATTTAAATCAAAAACATATCCAGCGATAAAAAAGTAGTGCATACGCTCTACAGCTACACTTCCTCCTCCACTGACATCATCATAATGCTCGGTACGTAAAATATTGGGTACAGCCAATCCTACATACCAATTGTTCGTATAATAATAAACTCCTGCTCCAATTGTGGGTAAAAACCTATTAATAGGAGCCGCTAATTGTAAATCGTCCTTATCTCTATAGATTCCCTTTGTCCAATCGATATTGAAAAAACGTCCTCCTAATTTCATTCCAAAGGCTAAATTCCCTTCATCTGTAGTACGAACTGTATAAGATACATTGGCATCTAAATAAGTTTCTCGTGAAGGACCTATAACATCATTCACTAAATTAACTCCCAATCCAACACCACTATAACCAATTGGAGTATCATAACTTAACGTTTGAGTCTGTGGCGCTCCTTCAACACCTACCCATTGCGCACGTCCTAATAAATTGATTACTCCATGTCCCTTGGAACCAACATAGGCTGGATTCACACTCATTGTATTAAACATATACTGTGTGAAATGTGGATCTTGTTGACCGTATAGTGTAATACTGCTTATTATTAAACTCAGTATTACCAGATTCTGTACTATCTTATTCATCTTTTTATACTTTTGATCTTATCTTATTCGTTGTGAAATCATCATACTAAACACCTACCTTTCATTACTCTATCATCAATACTTCTTATCGAATTTGAACACTCTTTTATGAAGGAGGAGTACTTTTAGAATTTCCTTTTCTTAAAAGCACTCTCGATCTTATAATTTTAATTAACCTAGTTTCTATTAATATATACCCAACCAGTTCTTGGAGCTTCTCCATTTCCTAGATCTAAAACATAATAATAAGTTCCAGAAGGTAATTGCTCATTTACTTGAATATTCAAACGTCCACTAGACTCTCCAGTCCAACTATTATCATATCCATTTTTACCATACACTAGATTACCCCATCGGTTGTATATCTCAAGTCGATTGTCCTTATACTCTTCGTTTTCAATACATGAAATTACGAATGTATCATTTTGACCATCTCCATTTGGAGTAAATTCATTGTAAATTGTTAAACATGGCAACGTATCAGGGTCTAAATAATCTGGTGTACCATCTTCATCAGTATCTAGGGCATCGTCTGGGATTCCATCTCCATTTTCATCAGCATTCTCATCAATAGTATCAATACCATCTCCATCATCGTCAGGATCTAAATAATCCGGAATACCATCTCCATCAGTATCATCATTCGTCGGATCTCCGTCACCATCAACATCTTCCTCTGAACTTAGAATACCATCTCCGTCATCATCTATATCTTGATAATCCAATATTCCATCACCGTCAGTGTCTAGTAAGTTATCACTATCAACTAAATCTCCAGTATCAATTTGACCATCGCCATCAGTATCAGTTCCTCCCGCTTCAATAACATCATTAACACCATCTCCGTCACTATCTATGTCTTGGTAATCCGGAACTCCGTCTCCATCGGTATCAGGAGTATTTGATGCTGTTCCTCCGTTATCAGGATCCACTGAGTCTGCCAAACCATCACCATCACTATCCATTTGATCGTCAATCACTCCGTCGTTATCAGTATCCAAACTAGGATCGCCTCCTCCTTCAAGTAAATCAGAAATCCCATCATTATCACTATCGATATCTTGGAAGTCTGGTATTCCATCTCCGTCACTATCGATTGGTGTGGTACTTCCACCTGCATCAACATCATTATCGTCATTATCGGCTGAATCTACAATTCCATCGTTATCAGCATCTATGGTACTATCAAGTACACCATCACCATCAGTATCTACCGTAGCGGCATCTTGACCACTTTCTACAAGATCTAGAATTCCATCGCCATCACTATCTAAATCTAAATGATCTGGAATACCATCGCCATCGGTATCTCTATTTGGATCTCCATCTTGTTCTACACTATCTAAAATTCCATCGTTATCAGAATCTAAGTCATAAAGATCTTCTATTCCATCACCGTCAGTATCTGTTGTCAAAGCATCTCCGAAACCATCTAGGCCATCAACTGAATCGGCAATACCATCGCCATCGGTATCTGTTTGATCATCAATAACTCCATCTCCATCAGCATCTAAATTTCCAGGTAATGCATCATTATTAGGCTCTACTAAATCTGGTGTTCCATCGCCATCCTCATCTGGTAAGTTATTACCATCTACTAAATCTCCAGTATCGATTTGACCATCGCCATCAGCATCAGTTCCTCCTGCTTCATCTACATCATTAATTCCATCGCCATCACTATCTAAGTCTTGGTAATCTGGAAGTCCATCTTCATCACTATCTGGTCCTGTTGATGATGTTCCGCCGTTGTCTGGATCTACTGAATCTGCAACACCATCGCCGTCTGTATCAGTTTGATCATCGATCACTCCATCATTATCGGCATCTAAACTAGGATCACCTCCTCCTTCAATAAGGTCAGATACTCCGTCATTATCACTATCTGTATCTTGGAAGTCTGGCATTCCATCACCGTCACTATCGATTGGTGTCGTACTTCCTCCAGCATTGATGTCATTATCATCATTGTCAGCCGTATCTACTATACCATCGTTATCGGCATCTACAGTGCTATCTAACATTCCATCTCCGTCTGCATCTAAAGTGGCTGCATCTTGTCCACTTTCTACAATGTCAAGTATACCATCTCCATCACTATCTAAGTCTAAATGATCTGGAATACCATCGCCATCCGTGTCTCTATTCGGATCACCATCTTGTTCTACACTATCTAAGATTCCGTCATTATCTGAATCTAAATCATGGATATCTGGAATACCATCGCCATCGGTATCGGTTTGTTCTGCATCTCCAAAACCATCTAATCCATCTACTGAATCTGCAATACCATCACCGTCAGTATCCGTTTGATCATCAATTACTCCATCACCATCTGTATCTAAATTTCCGGGTAAATCTGGATTGTTCGGCTCTTCTACATCTGGAGTTCCATCTCCATCTGTGTCCGGTAAGTTATTTCCATCTACTAAATCTCCGGTATCAATTTGACCATCGCCATCGGCATCAGTTCCTCCTGCTTCGTCTACATCATTGATTCCATCACCATCACTATCTAAGTCTTGATAATCTGGAAGCCCATCGCCATCACTATCTGGCCCTATTGATGATGTTCCGCCGTTGTCTGGATCTACTGAATCTGCAACACCATCACCATCACTATCAGTTTGATCATCAATCACGCCATCATTATCTACATCTAAACTAGGATCACCTCCTCCTTCAATAAGGTCAGATACACCATCATTATCACTATCGGTATCTTGGAAATCTGGCATTCCATCACCGTCACTATCGATTGGTGTCGTGCTTCCACCTGCATTGATATCATTATCATCATTGTCAGCCGTATCTACTATACCATCGTTATCGGCATCTACAGTGCTATCTAACATTCCATCTCCGTCTGCATCTAAAGTGGCTGCATCTTGTCCACTTTCTACAATGTCAAGGATACCATCTCCATCACTATCTAAGTCTAAGTGATCTGGAATACCATCGCCATCGGTATCTCTATTCGGATCACCATCTTGTTCTACACTATCCAAGATTCCGTCATTATCTGAATCTAAATCATGGATATCTGGAATACCATCTCCATCGGTATCGGTTTGTTCTGCATCTCCAAAACCATCTAATCCATCTACTGAATCTGCAATACCATCACCGTCAGTATCCGTTTGATCATCAATTACACCATCTCCATCTGCATCTAAGCTTCCTGGTAAATCTGGATTGTTCGGCTCTTCTACATCTGGAGTTCCATCTCCATCTGTGTCTGGTAAGTTATTTCCATCTACTAAATCTCCAGTATCAATTTGACCATCGCCATCTGCATCAGTTCCTCCTGCTTCTACAACATCATTGATTCCATCTCCATCACTATCTAAGTCTTGGTAATCTGGAATTCCATCGCCATCGCTGTCTATTCCTGTTGATGATGTTCCTCCATTATCTGGATCTACTGAATCTGGAAGTCCATCGCCATCACTATCGGTTTGATCATCAATCATTCCATCATTATCTGCATCTAAACTAGGACCCCCTCCGCCTTCTACTAAATCCGAGATTCCATCATTATCACTATCGGTATCTAAATAATCTGGGATTCCATCGCCATCGGTATCCGTTGGACTTGTTGGATCAGTTCCTACCTCTTCACTGGTTGGGATTCCGTCTCCATCATCATCAGTATCTAATACATCTGGAATACCATCGCCATCTGAATCATCTGGCCCATTTCCATCACCATCTGCATCGTATTCTGATCCATTACTAATTCCATCGCCATCACAATCACCTGTAGCTATCGCAAATGGATTCGGGATACATGGATCCGTTGGGTTTGGATCAATCACATCACA
>CANMIL010000029.1 GCA_947497895.1 uncultured Tenacibaculum sp. | reverse complement strand
CAACATTCAACATTCAACATTCAACATTCAACATTCAACATTCAACATTCAACATTCAACATTCAACATTCAACATTAATCAATAACCCGTTTCGCTTTTATAAAAGCTCTTTTCCAATATTTTTCTCTCAAGTAACTTACTAAAACTCCTTTCGAGCTTGTTGAGTGAATAAATTGAACGCTTCCTCTTTTGGCTGAAGTAACCAAACCAACATGGTTCACGTTTCTGCCTCTTCGAGAAGTGTTGAAAAATAATAAATCACCTCTTTTAACTTTGCTAAGAGGGATAGGATAACCTTCTGAATACATTAATCTAGAAGTACGAGGAAGATTAATATTTCTTTTTTTAAATGAAACATAAATCAACCCAGAACAGTCCATACCATTTTCATTCATACCTCCATATCTATATGGAATTCCTTTGTAAGAAACAGCGGTCCAAACTACCTTATCAGCAAGTGTTGGTTTGTTTGAAGAGGACTTTTTTTTAGTGCTTTTTCTAGGTGACTGTTGAGCTACTTTTTGCGAGGAACCACAAGAATAAAGAAAAAGAGAAAAAAGTAATAAGCAAAGTAGTTTTTTAATCATAGAGCTAGTTCAATGGTTTCTGGGAATTGTCTCGCGTTTTATATTAAATAAAAATGTACATGACATAGTGGTCAAGTACTTTCTGAAATTAAATATAATACTAAGATAACAAGACTCAATCTAAAATTAATACAAGATGTTCTTAAATTTCAGTAAAAGAAAAAGATTAGGTTCGTGTCTATTCTCTTAAACCTTTAACAATTAATTGGGCTGTTTTATCCGAAGCACCTTTTCCTCCTAGAAGTTGTTCTAAATCATAGTACTCGGAAAACAAATTTTCTCGATGTTCAGTGTTTAAAATTAATTCTAGTTCCTTTTTTAAGTTTTCGTTGCTAAAATCATTTTGAATTAATTCGGTAACAACTTTCTTATCCATAATCAAGTTGACTAGAGAAATATATTTTAAGGTAATAATTCTCTTAGCTATTTGATAAGATAGATTGCTTCCCTTATAACAAACAACCTGTGGTACTTTGAATAATGCGGTTTCAAGAGTAGCCGTTCCTGAAGTAACTAAGGCAGCATATGATATACTTAAAAGATCATATGTCCTGTTTGAAACGAATGAAATATTCTTGCCTTCAATAAAAGGCTGGTAAAAATCAAGTGTTTGACTTGGAGCACCGGCAACAACAAATTGGTATTCTTTGAAATCGTCAACAAGCGATAACATGACCGATAACATTTTAGTAATTTCTTGTTTTCTGCTTCCTGGAAGTAATGCAATGATAGGCTTTTTTCCTAAAGAAAACTCATTTCGAAACTCGTTTTCATCTATTTGTTCTCTTCCATCAATACCATCGATTAATGGGTGGCCCACAAACTCAACATTATAGTCAAACTTTTTATAAAAATCTTTTTCAAAAGGAAGGATAACAAACATGTTGTCGATATCCCTTTTAATAGCTTTTACTCTGCTAGCTCTACTAGCCCAAACTTGAGGAGAAATATAATAGTTGGTTTTAAACCCTTTTTGTTTTGCCCATTTCGCAACTCTTAGGTTAAAGCCAGAATTATCAATAAATATAATAACATCAGGGTTAAACTCAGCAATATCTTTTTTGCAAAAAGAAATGAATCCTAAGATTTTTCTAAGATTCATAATTACTTCAGCAAATCCCATGAAAGCCCTCTCTTTGTAATGAAGAACTAATTCTCCACCGACTTTTTGCATAAGGTCACCACCCCAAAATCGTATGTCAGCGTTTTCATCCTCCTTTATAATCGATTTCATCAAATTGGCACCGTGCAAATCTCCTGAAGCTTCTCCTGCAAGTATATAGTATTTCACGTAGTTGAGTTGTTTTGAGAGCTATATAAATTTTAAAATAAATGTTAATAGAGCAATTATGATTGTACCAATTAATACACCTCTAGCTCTATAATCTTGTTTCTTTTTTAAGAAAATAAAAAATACAAACAGATTAGGAATTGCAGCTAACGCCAATACTGTACCCAATACACCTCCTTGTTTAATTTGCTCAAAGGTGGTACTTAAATCAGATTCTGAAATATATTGTAGGTAAATAAAAAAACCGCAAGCCGTAGCAAGAAGAGATATTAAAACTCCGATACTAATTTCTTTTCTTATAAATCCCATGTATTCAGTTTTTGAATTGCATGATGAGCTGTCATATCAAATTGAACTGGTACTACAGAAATATATCCATTTTCTAAAGCCCAAATATCAGTATCTTGACCTTTATCTTTGTTTATAAATTCACCAGTTAACCAATAATATTCTTTTCCGTAAGGACTCTTTCTTTTATCGAAGTTCTCTTTCCAATAACCGTTTGCTTGTCTACAAACACGAATTCCTTTAATTTCCTTCTCTTTTAACTTAGGAATATTTACATTTAAAACTACTCCTTCTGGCAACCCATTTAAGATAACATTCAAAGTTATTTGTTCAATAAACTTTTTTGCAGCTCTAAAGTTTGCATGCCAATCAAAGTCAAGTAACGAAAATCCAATAGCAGGTATTCCTTCAATTCCAGCTTCTACAGCGGCACTCATAGTACCTGAGTAAATAACATTAATTGACGAGTTTGAACCATGGTTAATTCCCGATACACATAAATCTGGAGTTCTATTTAAGATCTCATTTTTAGCCATCTTGACACAGTCAGCAGGAGTTCCCGAACAGCTGTATTCAATTTGTGGGCCTTCATCAATGGTTATCGGATTACAATGAAGAACGTTATTAACAGTAATAGCATGTCCCATTCCACTTTGTGGACTGTCTGGAGCTACCACAACAACATCTCCAATTTTATTCATTATTTCAATCAACATTCTAATACCTGGAGCGGTAATACCGTCGTCATTGGTAACTAAAATTAAAGGTCTGTCCTCCATATATAATCAAGTTTTACAACAAAAGTACACGATTTTTTTTATTGAACTCGTCTAAACTAGTTGATTTAAATGCTAAGAAAAATAAAAACTAGGGACATTGTAAAATTTTAATATTCTAGGGCAATAGCGTTTAATGTGAATCTAAGGCTTAACGGAGGATACTGGACGAATTACTTTTAACATTTCATAAGTATAAGAATCCGTAATTATTGCGTAAAATTGTTGTAATCAACTATAAAAATCATGGTACGCGTAATAATTTATGTCCTAGTGTCCATTTTATTGGCGGTTTCTTCGAAGATCTCAGCACAAAATAATGATCAGAACTCCTGTGAAACAGAGTATCATAGTCAGTTTGATTTCTGGGTTGGAAATTGGAAAGTTTATAACGAACAAGGAGTTTTATTAGGAACCAATAAAGTAGTAAAAATGACCAATGCTTGTACCATTCAAGAGAATTGGGAATCAATGAAATCCAGTAGTAAAGGTACCAGTTATAATTATTTCAATAAAAAAGATAACTCTTGGAACCAAGTTTGGATTGATAATTCAGGAGGTTCTTTAGTGTTAAAAGGAAAGTTTGACAATGGAGTAATGACTTTACAAAGCGATTTAACCAAAGATGAAAAAGGAGTTTACCGAGATAAAATAACTTGGACTCAGCAGAATAACGGTTCGGTTATTCAAGAATGGGTTCAGGTTGATAAAAACGGAAAAGAAACCAAAAAGTTGTTTAAAGGAATTTATAAAAAATAACAGAGTTAGTAAAAGTGGCATTATTTTAGTAGCTTAGCCATGATATATAGTATCACTTACAAAAAAACGATAGACGATTTATGAAGACGAAATTTATCATTCCATTTTTTATTTCAGCACTATTATTCGCAAATACTACAAGTGCAAATGAGAAACGTAATATAGCTGAAGACCCTGAAAAGGATCGAATAATTGTTTATGTATTAAAAAACATTTTAAGCAGGTATCATTACGTTCAAAAAGGATTAGATGATGATTTTTCCGAACATGTATATAACGAATTTATTGATGCTTTAGATCCAAGTAAGCGTTATTTTACTCAAGAAGATATTTTGGAGTTTTCAAAGTTTAAATACTTAATTGATGATCAACTGAGAAATACAAATATTGATTTTTACAAACTGGTGTATGGTCGATTTTTAGAGAAGCTTGAAGATGCCAAATCGATATATCAGTCAATGTTGAAAGAACCTTTCAATTATAATAAGAAAGAAAATATTAATGTTGATTATGAAAAAATGCCTTTTGCTAAAAACGATTCTGAATTATTGGATTATTGGAGAAAGCAATTGAAGTTATCGGTTATAAGTAGAGTTGAACAAGCGGAAGGGAGTCAAGAGGAAAAAGCTAAAAAAGATAAATCGGTAAAAAAGAAAAGCTTTACAGAGTTAGAAAAAGAGGCAAGAGACAAGGTGCTTGAAAACATGAATGAACTTTATGAAAGAATTGATGAACTTGAGAATTCAGACTGGTACTCTTCTTTTTTAAATAGTATTGTAAGTGGTTTTGATCCACACACAACATATATGTCACCTAGAGTGAAAAGCAGATTTGATCAAGACATGTCGGGTAAACTGGAAGGAATTGGTGCTAGGCTTCAAAAAAAGGGAATGTATACGCATATTATAGAATTGATTTCTGGTGGACCAGCTTGGAAGCAAGGAGATTTAGAATCAGGTGATATTATATTGAAAGTAGCACAAGGAGAGGAAGAACCTCTCGATATTGTTGGAATGCGTTTGGATGATGCTATTAAGTTTATTAAAGGAAAAAAAGGAACAGAAGTAAGACTTACTGTTAAAAAAATAGATGGATCGCAACAAGTAATTTCTATTATTCGTGATGTGGTTGAATTAGAGGAGACTTTTGTGAAATCAAGTATTGTAGAGAAAAACGGTAAGAAATATGGTGTTATAAACTTACCAAAATTTTACATCGACTTTAGCGATCTTGATAGGAGAGATGCTGCTAAAGACATGGAGAAAGAAATAGAAAGATTGAAATCAGAAGGTGTTTCTGGTTTAGTAGTTGACTTAAGAGATAATGGAGGAGGTTCGTTAAAAACGGCTATTGAGATTGGTGGATTGTTCATAGATAAAGGACCTATTGTTCAGGTGAAATACAGAGGTGAAGACCCAATGGTAAAGAACGATATCGATGATAAAATTCAATGGACAGGACCTTTAGTTGTTATGGTAAATGAATTCTCAGCATCTGCTTCGGAAATTTTTGCAGCGGCTATGCAAGATTATAAGCGTGGAGTAATTATTGGAGGAAAGCAAACTTATGGTAAAGGTACTGTTCAAAACATTTTACCAATCAATCGTTTTTATGAGCAATATCCAAGCGATTTAGGTTCATTGAAAATGACCATTCAAAAGTTTTATAGAATAAATGGAGGTTCAACTCAAAAAGAAGGAGTCTATTCTGACATTGCACTACCTTCAAGATATAGTTATATGGAGTTTGGAGAGCGTGATTTAGAAGGAGCGCTACCTTGGGATAAGGTGAAGCAGGCAAATTATAAAGTAAAAAACTCTTACAGTAACTTTGGAGATGTCGTGTATAACTCTCAGCAAAGAGTAATGAACGATCAAAAGTTTCAAAAGATCAATGAATATGCAAAATGGTTAAAGAGAAATCAAGATGATAATGAGCTTTCTTTAAACTACAATAACTTCAAGGAAGAAAGTTTGAAACGAGAAAATGAAGGAAAAAAGTTCAGAGAAGTTTTTAAGTTCAATTCTGATTTAACCTTTAACTCACCAAAATATGAATACGAGTTATTTAAAAAGGATACCGTATTAAAAGATAAGCGTGTGGCATGGCATAAAAATCTAAAGAAAGATATTTATATGAATGAAGCACTAAACGTTCTGAGTGAATTAAAAATGAACAAGGAACTATCAATAGTAAAGCATTAAAAAAAAAAGAGTCTCAATTTTGAGACTCTTTTTTTTATTTGGGGTTTTGAAAGTCCTTTCCAGTAGGTAGTTCAAAAATTTCTAAATCGAAATAAGGAACACTTGCAAAAATATGATCGAAGATATCGGCCATTATACGTTCGTAATTCGCCCAAACTTTATTTGTGCTAAACGCATATATCTCAAGAGGAATACCATTTGGAGTTGGGGCAAGTTGCCGAGTCATAAAAAGAAGTTCTTGATTTATTTGAGGGTGCTGTTTCAAATATTCATCAAGATATTTTCTAAATAATCCAAAGTTTGTCAAGTTTCTTCCATTTATTAATACCGACTTATCAACCTTATTCGCTTGGTTGTATGTTGATATCTCTTGAGTAATATTATCTATATAAGACTTCAGTAATTCAATTCTTTCAAATGATTTTATATCGTCAATAAACTTGATTGAATTAGCCTTAATTAAAATGGAACGTTTAATTCTTCTTCCTCCAGAATTACTCATCGCTCTCCAGTTTTTAAAGGAATCTGAAATTAATGAGTATGTAGGAATACTAGTAATGGTATTGTCGAAGTTCTTAACAATAACCGAGGCCAAATTAATTTCTATAACATTACCATCGGCCGAATACTTTTCCATGGTAATCCAATCGTTTAAACGAACAGTATCATTAACTGTTATTTGAATACTAGCTACAAAACCCAATATGGTGTCTTTAAATATGAGTAGTAATATTGCTGAGAAAGTACCTAAAGCTGTAAGGAATTTATATAAAGACTTGTTGGTGAGTAATGAAAAAGCGATAATCACGCCAATCATCCATAGTATTACCATAAAAATCTGAACATAACTTTCTAATGGTTTATCCTTAAAAGACGGAAGTTCTCTCAAAAAATCTTTTATGGTTAAAAGTATACTTCTAATAAACCAAATAATAAAGAACGTAATTACAACCGATACAACTCTGTCTAAATATTTATAGGCAATAGGGAATTCTTCTAAAAGGATATGTAATGAAGAGTTAAACAATAATAGCATTACAATCCTTGCCACGTTCAAGAAAACTCGATTTTTGATTAATAAATCATCAAATGAGGTTTTCGTCTTATATGCTATTTTACTTAAATACTTTCTTCCCAAAAACCTGAGCATTCTGAATAAAGCATATCCGAATGCAAGAATAATTAATAAGTTAGAAGCTAAATTCAGATAAATAGAAACTTCATGAGGTAGATGAAGATTGTCTTTAAAAATATGGTAGAAAAACTTTGTTGTCATTTGCCTTTTTTAGGAATCAAAATTAGGAATTTCTTCACCAGGTTTTAAGTTAAACTTTCTTCTGAAAAAATAAACTGTTATATATAATAAAGGCGTGTCGAAAGCGGCAACAATAATCTTAAATAGAACACCACTTATAAGCAGACCCCAAAATTTACTCCATTCAACAATATCAAACATACATAACAAAACTAAGACAGTTAAAGTATCAATGAATTGAGATGAAAAGGTTGAGAAATTGTTGCGTAACCATAAATGCTTTCCATTGGTAAAAGATTTCCAGAAATGGTAAACACGAATATCAACAAATTGGGCAAATAAATATGCTAGCATGGAAGCCAAGACAGCTAAAGGAGCAGCCCCAAAAACATGTGTAAATGTAGCATCATTTACCTGAGACCATTCTGTAGCGGGAGCATGTTTTGATACATATATAATTCCCAAAGAAAAGAAAGAAGCAAAAATTCCAGCAATAACCATTTGATTTGCTTTGGCTTTACCATAAACCTCTGATATAATATCAGTAATTAAAAAAGTAATAGGATAGGGAAGTAGCCCAACCGAAACTTCAAAAAGTTTGGTATCAAAAACCGTTATATCAAATGGATACCAATAAAAGAATTTTTGAAAAATTAAGTTTGATGTTACTAAAGAAGCAATAAATAAAGAGGCTAGAATTAAATAAATTAAAAGAGCCTGTGATTTCTGTTGTGTAGTCATAAAACGAAGATAGTAATTTTAAAAATTGTATGTTTGCAGGAAACAAACAATAGCAATTAAAATTAGAGTTGATATGTTGAATAACTATTCTTTTAAGAAGAGAAAGTAATTGAAATCAACATTAGACATTTACAACTTACCATACATAAAATAATAAAGACAAACAGATGAAAGCATATATATTTCCGGGGCAAGGAGCACAGTTTACTGGAATGGGATTAGATTTATATGAAAAATCTCCAATCGCTCAAGAATTATTTGAAAAGGCGAATGATATTTTAGGGTTTAGTATTACCGATATTATGTTTGAAGGAACAGCCGATGAGCTAAAGCAAACGAAGGTTACGCAGCCAGCTATATTTTTACACTCTGTTATTTTGGCAAAAGTACTTGGTGATGATTTTAAGCCAGAAATGGTTGCAGGGCATTCATTAGGAGAATTATCAGCATTGGTGGCAAATGGAGTTTTATCATTTGAAGATGGGTTGAAGTTAGTTTCTAAAAGAGCTTTAGCAATGCAAAAGGCTTGTGAAATTCAACCATCAACAATGGCAGCGGTTCTTGGTCTTGAAGACGATGTTGTTGAAAAGGTTTGTGAAGAAATTGAAGGAGTAGTAGTTGCAGCAAACTATAACTGTCCTGGTCAATTAGTAATTTCGGGAGAAATAGAATCTATTGAGAAGGCTTGTGAAGTTCTAAAAGAAAAAGGAGCAAGAAGAGCGCTTGTTTTACCAGTAGGAGGAGCATTCCATTCACCTATGATGGAACCAGCAAGAGAAGAGTTAGCAAAAGCAATAGAAGAAACTCAGTTCAATGAGCCTACTTGTCCTGTATATCAAAATGTAGTTGCAAAGGCAGTTACAAATCCACAGGAAATAAAAGAAAACTTAATATCTCAATTAACTGCGCCAGTAAAATGGACTCAATGTGTTCAAGCTATGATAGCTGATGGAGGAACAGAGTTTGTTGAAGTTGGCCCAGGAAAGGTGTTGGTTGGATTAATGCGTAAAATAGACAGAGGAGTTACAGCCTCTTCAGCTCAATTTGAATAAAAGCTTTTTACGAAATAAAAGAAACTCCACTAATGAAAATTAGTGGAGTTTTTTTATGAAAAAAAGGAGGGGTTGGTATAGTATAAAATCAAACAACGTTAAATAAAGGTATTTTATCGATACTTACCCTTGCAATCGTAGAATTGATAGCTTCATATTCATTACTATTTGTTTTATTCCCAGATAATGCGACATTTTCTGTCTTAATATGATTTGGAGATTTTTAAAGGATGCGGGGAAATTAGAGGCCTTTGAGATAAAAAATAATAGCATCGTATTATCTTTACTTGGTCCGGGGGTATATATTTACTCTGTATTAATTTATCATTTTAACCCGAGTTTGGTAGAAGTGCCATATGCTCGAGAGTTTTTTACTATTCTTTTTTTAGGAGTGGGATTATCACCCATGACTAAGAACAAATTTGTTCTTGAGTACTATGGGCTGTTCACTTTTGTAACAATGTTTGTGTTTGAGCAGTACCTTATATATATGATGGCGCTCAATGATTTTTCACTCGATTATTTATTGGGAGCTTATATTGCTACGTTCGGAGGTGTTTTAATGCTTAGTAATAGATGGCTGATTGTCTTATTTAGTGCTGTTCAGTTGTTGCATATGGCTTACAGAGTTGAGACGAATAACATCGATCTAGTTACTGAAGGAGCAATCTTAATTTCTATTACAACCATATTTGTCTTTTCTTTTATTATACTCAACGGAGCTATGCAATATAGAAAGGGACTTGAACAGGTCAATTCTCAATTGGAATCTAAAATAAGGGAACGAACGAAGGACCTTGAGAGAAGAGCGAAAGAGTTATATGAGCGTAATAAGGATTTGGAAGAATTTGCTTATGTGGTGTCTCACGATTTAAAAAGGCCATTACGTAATATTCATACTTTGGCAGAATGGGTAACCTCCAAAGAGCTTCTAGAAGAAAATAGTGTGAAGGAAGGTTCGGAAATGTTCGAGAATCTCTTTATTATAAAGGAGCAGGTAACACAAATGGACATGCTTATTAATGGTATTCTAAATTATTCACTTCAAATGGAGAAAGAGAAAGGAATGAATAAGGTGAATGTCGATTCTTTAGTGAGAAGAATTATTATGGTCAATAGTTCGGAGAACTGTACAATAGAAATAAAGAATAAATTACCGGAAGTATATTTTAACGAGTCACAGTTATTGCAGGTTTTTCAGAATTTGATTCAAAATGCAATCAAACATAACGATAAAGAGAATGTACATATTAATATAGATGTAAAGGAAGGAGTAAATGACTATGTTTTTTCAGTTTCAGATAATGGTCCAGGGATTGAAGAGAGGTATCATCAAAAGATTTTTCAGTTATTTCAGAAGTTGGAATTGCAGGCGCATGTGGATTCAATAGGTATTGGGTTGGCTTTAGTGAAGAAGATTATCGAGCGTAATGATGGAAAAGTATGGTTAGAAAGCAAGAAAGGCGAAGGAACTACGTTCTTTTTTATGGTTGCT
>CANMIL010000028.1 GCA_947497895.1 uncultured Tenacibaculum sp. | reverse complement strand
TATTCAAAACTGGAGTGAAATCTCTAACGATGTTCCTTTATTTAGTGCTTTATTAAACTACCGTCATTCATTAGAAGCTTCAGATAAAGAGGAGTTTACAACAAGCTTAGGAATAACTAAAATAGAAAGTCACGAACGTACGAATTATCCATTTACTTTAAGTGTTGACGATTACGGGGTTGATTTTGGATTAACAGCTCAAATAGATGAAAGTGTTGACGCTGCTCGTGTTATAGAGTATATGCAAGAAGCCTTAGAACAGTTAATACACGGCTTAAATTCTGAAGAAACTGTAGAGATAAACAATGCAGTTATCTTACCAAAAGAAGAAGAGCAGTTATTGTTAGATACTTTCAACAATACTGAAGCAGCGTATCCATTAGATACAACGATACTAGATCTTTTTTCAGAGCAGGTAAAGCAATCACCAAAACAAGTTGCTGTTGTTTATAAAGGAGCAACATTAAGCTATAAAGAATTAGATCAGCGTTCGAACCAAGTAGCACGTTATTTACAAAACCAAGGCGTTCAACCAGATAGCTTAGTCGGAATCTGTATGACGCGTAGCTTAGAAATGATTGTAGGGATTTTAGGAGTTCTAAAATCAGGAGGAGCTTATGTTCCAATCGATCCGAACTATCCAAAAGAGCGAATTGAATATATCATAGAAGACACTGGAATTAAGTTACTATTAAGCAATAAAGGAAGCCAAGATGTTTTAGAAAATCAAGAAGGCTTTACAAGCATTGCGTTAGATACAGATTGGGATCAGATTTCAGAATATTCAACAAGAAAATTAAGCTATAAATCAATCTCTCAGGAGAATCTAGCCTATGTAATTTATACTTCAGGAAGTACAGGGAAACCTAAAGGAGTGCTTATTGAACATGGGAATATGTTCAACCTAGTGAACTGGGCTATTGATAACTTCAAAGACTCATTGGACTTAGGAATGCTAGCGAGTACTTCTATCAATTTTGATTTATCGATTTTTGAGATATTTACTTCATTAGCATCAGGAGCAAAGATTGAATTAGTAGATAATTTATTATCACTAGTTGAAGATTCAGAGGTTTCTGTTTCACTTATCAATACAGTACCAAGTGTTTTATTAGGAGTCTTAGAATCAGGAAAATTACCTGAAACGGTAAAAACAATTAACCTAGCAGGTGAACCATTATTGCCAAGTTTAGTTGATCGTATTTACAAAGAAAGCTCAGTAGAAGCGATCTATGATTTATACGGACCATCAGAAGCGACTACCTATAGTACATTTATAAAGAGAGAATTAAACGGAGTTCAAACCATTGGACGTCCAATAGCCAATACTCAAATTTACATTTTAAGTGAAGGAGAAGAATTAGTACCAGTAGGAGTTGTAGGAGAATTATGTGTAGGAGGAAAAGGCGTTGCTAGAGGATACTTAAACAGAGAAGAACTAACCAATGAAAAATTCGTTCCGAATCCATTTAAGGAAGGAGAAAGAATCTACAAAACAGGAGATTTAGCGCGTTGGTTACCTGACGGAACCTTAGAATATGTCGGAAGAAAGGATTCTCAGGTTAAAGTTAGAGGGTACAGAATAGAGTTAGGAGAGATTGAAACTGCTTTAGCAACCATAAACAATATTCAAAACAGTTGTGTACTTGCCAAAGAAGATGTTACAGGAAGTAAGCGTTTAGTAGGATATGTGGTTACAGAAGGAGAATTCGATAAAGAAAAAGTTCAAGCCGAATTAAAAGAGAGCTTGCCAGAATACATGGTACCATCACTTTGGGTTGAACTAGAAGAAATGCCATTAACGGCAAGCGGTAAGTTAGACAGAAAAGCCTTACCAGAGTTAGATGGATCATTATTGTCAACCAAAGCCTATGTAGCTCCAAGAACTGAGGTAGAAGAACAAATCGCTACGATTTGGCAAGATATATTAGGCATTGAGAAAGTAGGAGTGTATGACGACTTTTTCGAATTGGGTGGACATAGTTTGTTAATAGTTCAATTAATATCGCGTCTCCACAAACTAGACTATCATATCGCTGTAAAAGACATTTTCTCAAACGCTACGATTGCGTCAATGAGTAAAATAGCGATACCGTTATCATCAATGTATCAAGTTCCAGAAAATGGAATTACACCTGATACGGATCACATAGTGCCTTCGATGGTTCCATTATTAGATTTTGATCAAGAAGATATTGATACATTAGTTTCAAAGATTCCTGGAGGAGTAACTAGTATTGAAGACATTTATCCGTTATCACCATTGCAAGAAGGAATGTATTTCCATTATTTGATGAGTGATAAAGAGCAAGGTGATCCATATATTTTACCAAACTTATTATCATTCCCAGATAAACAAAAACGTTCTTCATTTATAGAGGCTTTACAGTTTATAATAAGTCGCCATGATGTTTTGAGAACTTGTTTTATAAGCGAAGGATTACCGAGTGCGGTACAAGTTGTACTCAAAGAGGCTTTCTTAGCTATAGAACATTTTGAAGTAGATAAATCTAAAGATGTTTTATCAGAATTAAAATTATTAACCGCGCCAGGAAATCAATGGATGGATGTTAGTAAGGCTCCATTACTGAACCTGTTAACTGCGGATGATAAAGAAAGTGATTCGTATTATCTAGTAATTCATCAACATCATTTAGTATTAGATCATGTTGGATTAGAAACTGTTGTTGGAGAAATTAAAATGTACTTGTCAGGAAACCAAGCAAGTCTTCCATCAACAGGATTATACAGAAACTTTATCGGAAATACATTACACTCGCAATCAATAAATGATGGTGAAGCTTACTTTAAAGATATATTAGGTACTATTGAAGAAGCTACTTACCCGTTTGAATTATCCAATGTTAGAGGAAATGGAAGTAGTATCAAGGAAGCTATAACTGTTTTATCAGAAGATGTTAGCCAAGAGCTTCGCGAAGTTAGCACGAGGTTAGGAATGAGTCCAGCCGTATTATTCCATGCTGCTTTCGGATTGGTTGTAGGAAAGTGTAGTAATTCAGAGTACGCATTATTTGGATCATTATTCTCAGGTCGTTTACAGGGTTCTCTAGATGCTGCAAATTCACTTGGATTATTTATCAATACTTTGCCATTTTTCACTTCTTTAGAAGGTAGTATTGCTGAATACATCAATTCAGTAAAAGAACATTTGAACGAATTATTACCTTATGAGCAAACATCATTATCTAAAGTGCAAGCTTGGAGTGGTGTTTCGAATGAAGTTCCATTATTTAGTGCTTTATTAAATTTCCGTCATTCAAATGCTTCAGAACAAGAAATAAGTAATTCTTTCGATTTAGGAATAACGACAATAAGCAGTCAAGAACGTACAAACTATCCATTTACCTTAAATGTTGATGATTACGGATCGGTTTTCGAGCTAACTGCATTAATTGACGAGAAAGTTTCAGCAAGTAAGATTCTATCTTATATGGAGGAAACTTTGAAGGAGTTATTAAGAGGATTACAATTAAATACTGGTAATCTCTCTGAGATTAAGATACTATCTCAACAAGAAGAAGTTCAAATTCTAGATGTTTTTAATAGCACTTATTTTGAGTATCCATCGGATAAATCTGTTGTTGAATTGTTCGAAGCACAGGTAGAAAAAACACCTGAAGCTATAGCCATTTCTTTTGATGGGATTTCACTAACGTATAATGAATTAGATAAGCGTTCAAATCAATTAGCACATTATTTACAATTTCAAGGAATACTACCAGGAACATTTGTAGGAATATGCATGACACGTAGTTCTGAGTTAATGATTGCTATTTTGGGAACTCTAAAATCAGGAGGAGCATACGTGCCAATTGATCCCAATTATCCACAAGATCGTATCGATTATATGTTAAAAGATGCAGCTATTGATATTGTGTTAACTAACGAAGGAAATGAGGAGGTTTTAGCCACTCAAGAATCTTTAACCACAATCGCTTTAGATAGAAATTGGAATACAATAGCAAATTCACCTGAAGCTAGTTTGAGTACGATCATTTCTCCAGATAATTTGGCATACGTAATGTATACATCTGGAAGTACTGGGCAACCTAAAGGAGTTCAAATATCTCATAAAAACATAGTTAGCTTAAGTACTAGTTGTGATTATATAGCATTAAATTCGGAAACGGTTTGGTTATCAACGGGATCAATTTCGTTTGATGCAACCACCATAGAATACTGGGGAACTTTATTAAATGGTGGAGAGCTTGTTTTAACGACTACTGAAACGTTATTAAACACCGCTAAACTAAAGACTTTAATACAAGAAAAAGAAATTACTACTTTGTGGATGACGGCTTCATGGTTCCATCAAGTAGTGGAGGAAGATGCTAATGTTTTTGCCTCGTTAAAATATTTATTAGTTGGAGGAGATGTAGTTCTCTTTAACTATACTAACAAAATAAAGGAGCTATATCCAGAATTAACCATTATCAATGGATATGGACCTACTGAAAATACTACCTTCTCAACAACTTATACCATTGAATTTACTGAAGAAACACTTCCAATTGGTAAACCAATAAAAAATAGCTCAGCATATATTGTTGATTCGCAAATAAATTTGGTTCCTGTAGGAGTTCAAGGAGAATTAGTTTTGGGAGGAGCCGGAGTTGCTAAAGGGTATTTAAACAAAGAAGAATTAACCAAAGAGAAGTTTATAATAAGTCCGTTTAAAGAAGGAGAAAGACTTTACAAAACAGGAGATTTAGCAAAATGGTTACCTGATGGAAATATTGAATTTGTAGGAAGAAAAGATGCTCAGGTTAAGATCAGAGGATATCGAATTGAATTAGGTGAAATAGAAAATATCCTTTCTAACTTAAGCTCAATTGGTCAATGTTGCGTGCTAGCAAAAGAAATTTCAAATGGAACTAAGCAATTAGTAGCTTATGTAGTTTCAGAAGAAACTTTTGATAAAGAAACAATTCAAAGAGAATTAAAAGAGCATTTACCAGAATATATGGTTCCATCAATTTGGCTGGAGTTAAAAGAAATGCCTTTAACGAATAATGGTAAACTTGATAGAAAAGCTTTACCGGAACCAGATAGTTCAGATTTATCAAGTAAAGAATATGTAGCTCCAAGAAATGAAACTGAAAAGCAGTTAGTTGCTATTTGGCAAGAATTATTGGCAATAGAGAAAGTAGGAATTTATGACGATTTTTTCGAATTAGGAGGACACAGTTTATTAATAGTGCAGTTGATTTCTCGCATGCAAAAACTGGATTTTTATATTACTATCAATGATATTTTTTCAGAACCAACAATTGCAGGAATTAGTGAAAAAGTTTCATCAGAAGTATCAGTTTATAAAGTTCCAGTAAATGGTATTACCGAGGGAATAGATCGTATCGTTCCATCAATGGTTCCGTTATTGGATTTCGAGCAAGAAGATATTGATAATGTTGTTTCTAAAGTAGGAAGCGTTGAGAATATTCAGGATATTTATCCACTATCACCATTACAAGAAGGAATGTACTTCCACTATTTAATGAGTGATAAGGAGCATGGTGATCCTTATGTATTACCAAGTTTATACTCATTTTCAACAGAAGAGAAGCGAGCTTTATTTATTGAAGCATTGCAATTTGTTGTGAATCGTCATGATGTATTGCGCACTAGTGTTGTTAGTGAAGGCTTGCCACAGGCTGTTCAAGTAGTACTCAAAAATGTTTCTTTAGAGGTCGAAAAGCTAGATTTAGATCTATCGGAGCTAGAATCTTTAACAGCTCCAGGAAAGCAATGGATGGATCTATCCAAAGCTCCATTATTGGAGTTGAAATTAGCAGATGATGCTTCAACTAACAATTACTACTTAATAATTAATAGACATCATTTAGTTTTTGATCACGTAGGGTTGGAAATAGTTGTTAATGAGGTGTATGCTTATTTGTCAGGTAAAGAAACTACTTTACCAAAATCAGCTTTATATCGCGATTTTATTGGGCATACTTTACATCAACAATCAACTAATGATAGTAAATTATATTTCAAAGAACTTTTAAAAGGAATCGATGAGCCGAGTTATCCTTTTGGTTTATCAGATATATTGGGTACAGGAGAAGAGATTAAAGAATCTCAAATTACGTTACCTGAAGATTTAAGTGAAGCCATTCGAAAGGTTAGTGTTGATTACGGAATGAGCCCAGCTGTTTTATTCCATGCGGCATATGGACTTGTGGTTGGAACATGCAGTAATACGGACTACGCTTTATTCGGAACACTATTCTCAGGACGTTTACAAGGTGCATCAGGAGCTGCAGATTCATTAGGATTGTTCATTAATACCTTATGCTTTTTAGTAAACCTTGAAGGAAATGTGTCTGACTATATTCAAGAGGTTAAACAAAATTTACAGGACTTATTGCCTTATGAGCAAACTCCATTGTCAAGTATTCAATCTTGGAGTGATATTTCCAACGAAGTTCCTTTCTTTAGTGCCTTATTAAATTACCGTCATTCATCATTAGAAACCGAAAATATTGATGAAAACAGATTCGATTTAGGAATAGAAATACTGAGTGATCATGAACGTACAAATTACCCATTTACCTTAAATATTGATGATTACGGAAAAGAATTCAAACTAACTGCTCAAATTGATGGAAGTATTGATACTGAACGTGTACTTTCTTATATGAGAGAGGCGTTAGTGCAACTTGTTACAGGATTAGAATCAAAAGAAGCTATTCCTGTTTCGACTTTATCTATTTTACCAAAAGAGGAAAAGTTACAATTATCTGAAGTATTTAATGATACGTTTGTACAATATTCACCAGATCAAACCATTATAGATCTGTTCGAAGAACAAGTTAAAAATAACCCTGAGTCAATCGCTCTAGATTATAAAGGAGAAGTATTAACCTATTTAGAGTTTGATCAACGTTCGAACAAATTGGCAAATTACTTAGTGGAGCGAGGTATTCAAACGAATGATTTTGTAGGAATTTGTATTGAACGCAGTGTGGAAATGATTGTAGGGCTTTTAGGAGTTTTAAAATCAGGAGGAGCTTACGTTCCAATCGATCCGAGTTACCCGAAAGAGCGAGTTGATTATATTATTGAAGACACTGGAATAAATTTATTATTAAGTAGCACAAATAGTGCTTCAGTTATAAAAAAGAAAGAAAATCAAACAGTTTTCTTATTAGATGCAGAATGGAATACCATAGAAAATTATTCAGAGGAAAGTTTAAATAAAACAATTTCTCAAAATGATTTATCTTATGTAATCTATACATCTGGTAGTACAGGAAAACCTAAAGGAGTTTTAATTGAGCATGGAAATATGTTCAATTTAGTTAGCTGGGCTCTAGATAACTTCAAGGACTCGCTTGATTTAGGAATGCTAGCGAGTACTTCAATCAACTTCGATTTATCAATTTTCGAAATCTTTACTTCATTAGCATCAGGAGCTAAGATTCAATTAGTAGATAATTTACTATCACTTGTTGAAGATTCAGAAGTTTCTGTGTCTTTGATTAACACGGTACCAAGTGTGTTATTGGGATTGTTAGAATCAGGAAAGTTACCAGAAACGGTAAAAACGATCAATTTAGCGGGTGAGCCATTACTTCCAAGTTTGGTAGACCGTATTTACGAGGAAAACCAAGTAGATGCAATTTATGATTTATATGGACCATCTGAAGCAACTACGTATAGCACATTTATTAAAAGAGAATTGAATGGTGTCCAAACCATTGGACGTCCTATAGCCAATACACAGATTTACATTTTAAACAAGGCTAATGAATTAGTACCAACTGGTGTTATAGGAGAATTATGTGTAGGAGGAAAAGGGGTTGCTAAAGGATACTTAAACAGAGAAGAATTAACCAATGAAAAATTCATTCCAAATCCATTCAAGGAGGGAGATAGAATTTATAAGACGGGAGATTTAGCCCGTTGGTTAGCTGATGGAACTTTAGAATATCTAGGAAGAAAGGATTCTCAGGTAAAAGTACGTGGGTATAGAATAGAACTAGGAGAGATTGAAACGGCTTTAGCAGCAATAGCTACTATTCAAAGTAGTTGTGTTCTTGCCAAAGAAGATATTACAGGAAGTAAGAGATTAGTTGGATATGTAGTTTCTGAAGAAACTTTTGATAAAGAAAAAGTTCAAACCGAATTAAAAGAAAACCTACCAGAGTATATGGTACCTTCTTTATGGGTTGAATTAAAAGAAATGCCATTAACTTCAAGCGGTAAATTAGATAGAAAGGCATTGCCAGAGCTTGATGGATCGTTATTGTCAGCTAAAGAGTATGTAGCAGCAAGAAATGAAACAGAAGATAAGTTAGTTACTATTTGGAAAGAATTATTAGATGTAGAGAAAGTAGGAGTTTACGACAACTTTTTTGAGTTAGGAGGACACAGTTTATTAGCTACTCGTTTGGTTTCAATGATTCGTAAAGAGCTAGAAAAAGAAGTTGCAATTCGAGAAATATTTGAATATACAACCATAGCTGATTTAGGATTACATATAGTAACGGAATCTCAAAGAACATCACTTCCAGCGGTGGTTGTACAAAATAAACCATCACAAATTCCTTTATCGTTCAGTCAGGAACGTTTATGGTTTATAGATCAATTACAAGGTAAGAGTACGGAATATCATATTCCAACAATTGTTCGTCTTTCAGGACAACTGGATTCAGCAATATTGGAACAAACTTTAAAAACGATTGTTACTCGTCATGAAGTTCTAAGAACAATTATTTATAAAGAAGAAGGAGTTGGTTATCAAAAAGTAATATCACCAGATGATTGGTCATTGCAGACGCAAACTATTTCAAAAAGAGCAAATCTAGAAAATGAAATTGTAGACTTTGTAAACCAACCATTTGATTTATCTAAGGATTACAAACTTAGAGTTTGTTTATACGATTTAGGAGGTGAGAATTATGTTTTAGCGAGTGTTTTCCATCATATTGCAAGTGATGGATGGTCATCAGATATTTTGACTAATGAGTTTATAGAATTATACAATGCTCTGAAAGAAAATCGTTCGGCGAGTATTCCAGTATTGGATTTACAATATACCGATTATGCGATTTGGCAACGTAAATATTTAGAAGGAGATGTTTTAGAAAATCAACTGGGATATTGGAAAGATAAATTAACAGGAGTTAGTCCTTTATCATTGCCGCTTGATTATGCACGTCCTTCTGTTCAAAGTAATAAAGGTTCAAAAATATCTATTGAGCTAGATAATACAATAGGTGATGCCTTGAGAGTTCTATGTAAAGAACAAGGAGTAACACCTTTCATGTTTATGTTATCAACCTTTAAGGTGTTGTTATCGAAATACAGTGGTCAAGATGATATTTGTGTAGGTACTCCTATCGCAAATCGTACTCAGTCGGAATTAGAAGGAATGATTGGGTTCTTTGTAAATACTTTGGCTTTACGTAGCGATTTAAGTGGGAATCCAACATTCAAAGAAGTGTTGTCTAGAGTAAAAGAAACCACTTTAGAAGGATACGACTACCAATTAACACCTTTTGAAAAAGTAGTAGATAGAGTAGTGACTACTCGTGATATGAGTATGACTCCTTTGTTCCAGGTAATGTTTGATTATCAAAATGGGACTTCCATTTTAAATGAAGAAGAAGAAAGTGTAGATATGCAAGATCTAGTAATATCTAGATATGAATATTCAAATCTTCCAGCTCAATTTGATTTAAGTCTGAATGTAGTCGATAATGGGACAAAGATAGGCTTAGGTGTTAATTATTGCACAGCTTTATTTGAAGAAGCTACGGTAGTGCGAATGTTAGAGCATTATCAGGAATTATTGAAAAGTGTTGTAAATGATATTGAGAAGCCAATAGGTAATTTATCAATGCTTGTTGAGGAAGAAGAAAGACAATTCTTAGAAATTTTCAACGATACTCACGTAGACTATCCATTAGATAAAACACTAGTAGATTTATTTGCAGAGCAAGTAGCTAAAACACCAGAAGATATTGCTGTTGTTTTTGAAAATGAGTCATTGACCTTTGCAGAGTTAGATGAGCGTTCGAATCAACTAGGACATTACTTACTTGAGCAAGGGATTCAGCCAGATACTTTAGTAGGTATTTGTATTGAAAGAAGTACTGAGATGTTAGTAAGCATTTTAGGAATCTTGAAATCAGGAGCAGCGTATGTGCCGATTGATCCAGAGTATCCAGAAGATCGTATCGAGTATATGCTAACCGATGCTGATATCAAATTAGTATTGACCAGTGAAAAAGTTAATACAGAAGTATTAGGAGAAAGAGAAGGAGTAATCTCTATAGCTTTAGATAGTGAGTGGGAAACGATAGCGAACTATTCAATAGATGCTTTAACGTCAGTAGTATCTCCAGAGAACTTGGCTTATGTAATCTATACCTCAGGAAGTACAGGAAAGCCAAAAGGAGTAATGAACCAGCACAATGGTATTGTGAACCGTTTATTATGGACGCAATC
>CANMIL010000027.1 GCA_947497895.1 uncultured Tenacibaculum sp. | reverse complement strand
TTCTTAGTAACTCAAACGAAGAATATCGATTGTAGTGCAAGCCCCGATGGAGTGGTATCAATTGAAATTACTTCGGGTTCAGGAACGTATGAATATTCTGTAGTAAATAGTTTAGGAGGAACGATAGTAGCACAAACCACAACAGGAGGAACTACAGTAACGTTCAACGTAACAACGGCAGATACTTATACAGTTGAAGTATTTGATATAGGAGCTACACCGAACTGTTCAAATACAGTTGATATAGAAATATTACCTGCAATTCAGCCTAACTTTAGTTTAACAGCAAGTGTAGATAATATTTGTAACGGAAGTACACTTGGAGAAATTACGGTTACCGAAGTAAGTAACAGTATTAATCCATTGACTTATACTATTAGTCCAGATCCAAATTCGGTAGGAGCTACCACAGATAAAGTATTTGGAAACCTTCCAGCAGGTATATATACAATTACTGGAACAGGTACTAATTCTTGTGTAGTAAGTCAAAATGTTACAATTAATGAAAATACTGCGGTTGATATAGCAGGAGCGGTTACAGTAGCTGAATTTGCATGTACAACAGGAAATGTAACCAACAACGCAACGGTAACTGTTAATCCAGCATCAATAACGGGAGGAACAGGAACTTATGTTCGTTATGAGTTTGTATTTACTCCAACAAGTGGATCAGTAGAAACACAGGATAGTTCAAATTCTGTATTCACTACAACAAATGAGTCTGGTGGAACAGTAGTGATTACCGTGTATGATGATAATAATTGTACAGCAACGGCAAATACAGTAATTGCACCATTTAACGCAATGACTTCACCAGTTATCTTAGTAGATAAGGAAATTGATTGTGCAACAGGAGAGAACATTACCATTAATTTCACTTCAGTTTCAGCAATACCAAATGTGGAATATAGCGTAACAGGAATTAATGGAACAACGTTCCCTACAGTAACACAAACGTCTCCAGCAGCGAATCCAGAGCAATTTACGGGATTAGCTACAGGAACTTATGAGATAGAGATTTACAATCCATCAACAGGATGTAGATTAACAACAACGCATCAGGTAGATGCCGCACCAGTATTTAATTTAGATGTGGATAAAACTTCAGATGTTAGTTGTATTGGAACAGCTACTGGGTCGTTTAGTTTCGATTTCAGTGCATCAACGCCATATGGAAACGCTTATGATTATGAAGTATTCGATGTTGCCACAGGTTTAAGTACAGGAATTAGCGGTACAGGAGTTACAGGGCTTACGAGTATTTCAAGTTTAGTTGCAGGAAGTTACTATGCGGTGATAACTCAAACGGCGAGTCCATTCTGTCCAATTACCTCACCAATTGTTACTATTGATGAGCCTACAGCGACACTTGACTTTACGACGGTTGTTGGTCCAGTTAGTTGTAATGGAGGAAGTAATGGTAGCTTAACAATCACTGGAATTGATGGTTGGGGCGGATATGAATATGAAGTAGAGAATTCTTCAGGAACAATTATTAGAGCTTACAGTAATGATAATGTATTTAACGGATTACCAGCAGATACCTATACTATAAGAGTGAGAGATGCGAATGGATGTATTGATACCGATACAGAAGTAATAGCAGATCCAGTCTTAGTAAGCTTTGGTTTAACAAAAGATGATAGTGCATGTGATGCGACTACAGGAGGAAGTATTACAGTAACTCCAGCTGGAGGAACTGGAAACTATACTTATATATTAACTAATACAGTAACAGGATTAGATATTCGTACGGAAACAGGAACAGGTGTGTTTACATTTACCAACGTGGCAGCAGGTTCTTACGAAGTAACCGTATCTGATACTAATAACTGTAGTGCAAGTGCGCAGGCAGTGACTTTATTACCAAGTTTAGACTTTGTAGTAACGCAAACGAAGAACATTGACTGTAGTGCAAGCCCTGATGGAGTGGTGTCAATTGAGATTACTTCGGGATCAGGAACATATGAATATTCTGTAGTAAATAGTTTAGGAGGAATTGTTGTAGCTCAAACTACAACAGGAGGAACTACAGTAACGTTCAACGTAGCAACGGCAGATACTTATACAGTTGAAGTATTTGATGTAGGAGCTACACCAAACTGTTCAAACACTGTTGATATTGAAATATTATCTGCAATTCAACCTAACTTTACTGCCACGGCAAGTGTTGATGATATTTGTAATGGAAGTAGTACTGGTGAAATTTTAATAACTGAAATTAATACAAGTATAAATCCATTGACATATACAATCAGTCCTGATCCAAATGCGGTAGGTTCAACAGCGGATAAGTTGTTTACAAATTTACCAGCAGGAATATATACAATCACAGGAACAGGAACGAACTCTTGTACATTCAGTCAGAATGTTACTATCAATGAAAATACAGCAGTTGATATTACAGGAGCAGTATCTGTATCGGAATTTGGATGTACTACTGGAAATGTAACAAACAATGCTGTGGTAACGGTAGATCCAGCTTCTGTAACAGGAGGAAGTGGAACTTATGTTCGTTATGAATTTGTGTACATTCCAGCAAGTGGATTGGGTGAGACTCAAAACAGTACTAGCAATACATTTGCTTTAGAAGATGAAACAGGAGGAACAGTAACTGTTACTGTTTACGATGATAATGGATGTTCGGCAGTAACAAGTGCTACAGTGGCACCATTTGGTAAACTGTTAACAGCTGATATTATTATTGATAAGGAAATCGATTGTGCTACAGGTGAAGATATCACGGTAACATACACATCGAGTACACCAATACCTGCAGCAGATATAACTTATACAGTTACTGGAGGAAATACAGGATTTACTTCTACAAATGCAACGGGAGTATTTACAGGGTTAGCAACTGATATCTATAGTGTACAAGTTACTAATTCAGGAACTGGATGTATTTTAGAAACATCACATGAAGTATTGGCCGAGCCTAACTTTATAATTGATATTAATAAACTTAGTAATGCTTCTTGTTTAGGATCGAGTACTGGAGAAATCTCATTTGAGTTTAGTTCTACAACTCCTTATTCAGGAAATTATGATTACGAAGTTTTCCAATCGAATGGAACAACAACGGGTATTACAGGAACAGGAGTAACCGGAGTAACAACAGCGACTGGATTACCAGCTGGAAGTTATTATGTAGAATTAACAATGACAGATAGTCCTTTCTGTCCAATTAGTTCAACAAATGTAACAATAGAGGAGCCTTCAACGGTACTAACTATTGTGGCAACTCCTTCTTTAATTAGTTGTGTTGGACCTAACTCTGGTGAAGTTTCTTTAGAAGCAAATGGAGGTTGGGGAACTTATGAGTTCGAATTAGTAAATACAACAACAGGAACAACAATTCAAAGTTTTGCTGCCAATAATATCATTGATGGATTAAATGCAGGACAGTATACAGCTTCAGTAAGAGATCTAAATGGATGTATTGAAACAACTACGTTTGAATTATTAGATCCAACGGCTATTACAGCGACAACTACTGTTACACCGAATCAGTGTAATGGAGATCAGTTAGCTTCAATAACAGTAACAAATCCAGCTGGAGGACAAGGATCGCCAATTGAATATACATATACGTTAACATATCCTGATGGAACAATTTCAGCAAATCAGTCAAGTAATGTATTTACTGGTTTAGAAGCTGGTGATTATATCGTTACAGTTTACGATGACTATTCATGTGAAAGTAATCCGATTAACGTTACGATTACAGATCCGACTAGAGTTATTGCACAAGCAATTATTTTAGAAGAGATTACTTGTAACAGAAGCGAGTCAACTATTGAAGTGAGTGGTTCTGGTGGAGCAGGTGGTTATACATACAGTATGGACGGAGTTAACTTTGTTGCAGGAAATACCTTTAATGTTACGGCGGGTAGACATAACTTCTATGTAATGGATGCTAATGGATGTATTTCTGATCCATTCTCATTAGTAACTGTAGATCCATATGAAGATTTAGCTTCTAGGTTAAATATCGAATCAGGATTTGTTACTTGTAACGGTGAGAATAATGGTGTATTATCAGCTACTGTAACAGGTGGTTTAGGAAACTACCAATATGAATTATTAGATTCTACTGGAGGTATTTTTAGGCCAATTCAAGATTCAAATATGTTCTCTAACTTACCTGTAGGAATCTATAGTATTAGAGTATATAGTACAAATACAAATGGTGATGTTTGTAATGTAGAAACAGTAACACATGAAATAATTCAGCCTGAAGTATTAACAGTTGCAGAAACACATACAAACGTTAGTTGTAATGGTGGTGCTGATGGTACAATTACAATAAATGCTGGAGGAGGAAATGGAGATTATGAATACAATATTAGTCCTATTTTTGATCCTAACAAGTTTGTAGATTACAATGTGTTTGAAGATTTAGCACCTGGTGACTATGTAATCACTGTGAAAGATAGAGTAGGTTGTTATGACGTTATTCAAGTGACAATTGCAGAACCTACTGCGGTGAATTTGGCCCTAGTTGATGTGACACAACAAATTTGTGCTACTGACCCTAGTCCAACTATTACAATTGAAGCCACAGGAGGATCAGTACCAGGAGGAACAGTTTCTTATACCGTAAGTATCAATGGAATTGATTTACCAGGGTCGTATCCAGAAGGAACAATTGTATTAGGTGCGGCTGAAGGAATTGAAGATGATAGTGTTTATGGTATCGCCGTACAACCTATTAATGGAGATTGTACACCAACACCATTGAATACATCAGTTACTACAACAAAAGCGATTGATCTATTGTTAGAATCAACACTAACATATAATTGTCCTACAGGAAATGTATTAAACGCAAATGTTCAAGATGAATACAGAAACGTCGTTATATACTCATTATACGATTCAACTGGATTAGTTTCTTCAAATGACACAGGAGTATTTGAGAATCTTGCACCTGGAAGCGGTTATAGAGTGGAAGTTGAGCACATAAATGATGGATGTCCTGTATCAATGGATATTGAAGAAGTGAGAGATATTCAGGAGCTGCAACTACTTATTGATGATTCTGAAATGAATCAATTAATAGCTTCTGGAGACTTTGGATTACCACCTTATGAGTTTAGCTTCGATGGAGGTAGTTTCAGTTCTAATAATCAAATGACAATCTTAGAAACTAGAGATTATACTGTAATTATCAGAGATGCGAGAGGATGTGAGGTTCAGTTAACCGTTGAAGGAGTTTATATTACGATCGAAGTACCTAATTTATTTACTCCTGATGGAGATGGAGTAAATGACTACTGGTACCCAATAAACGTAGAAGATTATCATGGTGTTAGAGTCTATATTTACGATAGATACGCTCGTAGAATAACAGAGTTCGAAGGACAACAGCAAGGTTGGGACGGAACTTACCAAGGAAGAGAATTACCTTCAGGTGATTACTGGTATACGATTTACTTTAAAGAGTTATCAGGTCAAGAGAGAAAAACAATGGGTCACTTTACATTATACAGATAAGAATGAAAAAGATATTTCTAATAATTAGTATTATTTGCTGCAGTATCAAAGTATCTGCGCAAGAGGTTGATTTACCACAGTATGTGAGCCATTTAGCTGACAATCCATTCCTAATATCTCCTGCATATGCAGGAATCGGAACAGGGTTACAGATAAGATTAAATGGAGTTAGTCAATGGATTGGTGTAAAGGAAGCTCCTGACACACAGTCCTTGACGGTTGAAGCTCGTTTGGCAGATACTTTTGGTGGAGGAATTACAGTGTTTAATGATAGAAATGGGTTTACCTCTCAGCAAGGTGCTCGTTTATCATTAGCAAAGCACCTAACGTTAAGTGATTTTCATGATAGCTTTTTGTCATTTGCTTTAACATATAGTTATACACAGTTTAATATCGATACATTCGATAATAATACCTCTCAAGTATTACCAAATAGGATGCTTGGAACTTCAAACTTTGATGTAGGAATGTTATATCGTTATGAACGTTTTAGTATCAGTGCGAATGTGGTGAATTTATTAGATAGAAAGATTGAAGACTTTGAGTCGAATGAACCAAAAGTTCTTAGAAAGTATAATTTGTTTGGTTCGTATGTATTTTCAAGAATCAGTCGTAACTTCGAATTAGAACCTTCAGTTTTGGTCGAGTATAGAGAGTTTGACAAACGTTCTAGAACCGATGTAAACTTAAAAGCACGTAGAGGTGTTAGAGATGGTTATGTTTGGGCAGGTTTAAGTTATACTTTCTTAAATGATCAGTTTTTTACTCCGAACGCAATCGCTCCTTTATTTGGTTTAAAAAAGGGAAGTTTCTATGCTTCATACGGTTTTAGTATAAACGTGAATAGGACGCAAGATTTCAACTATGGAACGCATATGATAACCTTAGGATTTGATTATGAAAGAAGACCAAGTTTAGCGCGTTGTACCCAAAAGATGGTTATATTCTAATAGAAAACTTAATATAAAGTTTAAAATCCTCAAGATTACATAGAATCTTGAGGATTTTCTTTTTCTTTGCAGTGATGAGTACAAATAATCAAGAATCTACAAATCTTAACAAATTTATCAGTAGTACTGGTATTTGTTCAAGGCGAGATGCAGAAAAGTTTATTACTGAAGGAAGAGTAACTATTAACAACAAAGTTGCTCAATTAGGAAATCGCGTATTTGAGGGCGATATCGTTAAAATTGATAATAAACCATTAAAGGCTAAACCAAAAACATTATACATAGCTCTAAATAAGCCTGTGGGGATTGTTTGTACTACTGATAGTAAGGAAAAAAAAAATATCGTAAAATTTGTAGGACATTCCGAAAGATTATTTCCCATAGGAAGATTAGATAAACCTTCAGAGGGACTTATTTTCCTAACAAATGATGGAGATATAGTCAATAAGATTCTAAGAGCTGGTAATAACCATGAAAAAGAATATATAGTAACTGTTGATAAACCATTTGATGAAAGATTTATTAAACGAATGTCCAATGGAATTCCGATTTTAGGAACAGTTACAAAGAAATGTAAGGTTGAAAGAATAAATAATACAACATTTAAAATCATCTTGGTTCAAGGCTTAAACCGTCAAATTCGTCGAATGTGTGAATATTTAGGATTCGAAGTAAAAAAGCTAAAGCGCACTAGAATTATGAATGTAACACTGGGGAATTTAAAAACAGGGGAATGGCGAGAGTTAGGTAAATCGGAAATGGAACATATCAATAGGTTGGTTTCAAAGTCTTCTAAAACCGAAGAAGCTTCTATAAATACGAAAAAGAATAAAAAAGCTCCACCTAAAAAAGACTTTAAAAATAGGTTTGGAAGAAGGAGAAAATAAAAAGGAATAAGAGTTCAATTAGCTTATTTCTTAATAATCAAGTTAAAAGTTAATAACAATAAGAAACTTTTAACTTTCTACATTTCAACATTAAACTTACATACGTATCTTTGTCGACTATGCAATTCGATTTAAAAACAAAAGATCCTAAAAGTAAAGCCCGTGCAGGAGTCGTAACAACTGACCACGGTACTATAGAAACTCCGATATTTATGCCTGTAGGTACAGTAGCTACAGTAAAGGGAGTACATCAATCAGAGCTTAAAGATGAAATTAATCCTGATATAATTTTAGGAAATACTTATCATTTATATTTACGTCCACAAACAGATATTTTAGAACAGGCAGGAGGATTGCATAAGTTCATGAATTGGGACAGAAGTATTCTAACAGACAGTGGAGGATATCAAGTATATTCACTTTCGGGAAGAAGAAAAATTAATGAAGAAGGTGTAAAATTTAAAAGTCATATTGATGGCTCATTACATTTTTTTACACCTGAAAACGTAATGGAAATTCAGCGTTCTATCGGCGCCGATATAATTATGGCTTTTGATGAATGTACACCATATCCTTGCGATTACGGTTATGCGAAGCAATCAATGCATATGACGCACAGATGGTTAAAACGTTGTATTAATCATTTGGAGAAAGTACCTACCAAGTATGGATACGATCAAACATTATTTCCTATTGTACAAGGAAGTACATATACCGATTTAAGAAAGCAATCTGCCGAGTTTATAGCATCGGTAGAAGCGGAAGGAAATGCTATTGGTGGATTATCGGTAGGAGAACCTGCGGAAGAAATGTATGCAATGACAGATGTTGTATGTAGCATTTTACCAGAGGATAAACCACGTTATTTGATGGGGGTAGGGACACCTATTAATATTTTAGAAAACATTGCTTTAGGTGTTGACATGTTTGACTGTGTAATGCCTACTAGAAATGCTAGAAATGGAATGTTATTTACCGCTCATGGTACCATAAATATTAAAAATAAGAAATGGGAAAATGATTTTTCTCCAATCGACGAAATGGGAATTACATTTGTTGATACGATGTATTCTAAAGCGTACCTACGTCATTTATTTGCAGCAAGAGAAATGCTTGGAAAGCAAATAGCTTCCATTCACAATCTTGGTTTTTACCTTTGGTTAGTGCGTGAGGCAAGAAAACATATTATTGCTGGAGACTTTAGAGAATGGAAGGACAAGATGGTTAAACAAATGGACAAACGTTTGTAGGTTGAAGCTTTTAGATAGATACATATTAAAGAGGTATGTGGTAACGTTCTTGTTTACCTTGCTTATTCTAATACCAATTGCGGTAGCCATTGATATTGCAGAAAAAATAGATAAATTTCTAAGACATGAAAACTTGTCTTTGTTTGAAGTAGTAAATGATTATTACAAAAACTTTATTATTTATTATGCAAACACCTTTATGCCACTTGCACTATTTATCGCGGTTATTTTATTTACGTCTAAGCTGGCGAATAATACGGAAATTGTCGCAATTAATAGCTCGCAAGTATCTTTTACACGTTTTCTGTATCCTTATTTTGTTGGTGCTACAATTATAACGATTGTGGCGTTATTTATGAATCACTTTTTTGTACCAAGTAGTAGTAAAACCCGTAGAGTATTTGAAAAGAAATATCTTTCTAGTAAAAAGTATGAAGATAAAACCGTTCGGGATTTTAGTTTGCAATTGAATGATAGTACTTACATATTTATTCAAAACTTTAATTTAGAGAGGAATTCAGGCTATAATTTCTCTAAAGAAATTTACGATGGAATTCATTTAAAATATAAATTTTTTGCGGATAACTTTAATTGGAATAAAAAGGACAGTACTTTTAAATTATATAACTGGAAAGAAAGAAAGGTGTTCAAGGATAGAGACAGTATTTTTACTGGAAATTCTATGGATACTACCTTTGCATTTACTCCAAACGATTTAAATTACAAGTCTATAATTGCTCAAGAAATGAGGTCAGGAGAATTAAAAGACTTCATTAATATTTCGAAAAAGAGGGGAATTAAAAACCTTAACGCTTATTACGTAGAACTTTATAAAAGAACTAGCCTACCAATAGCCTCGTACATTCTAACTTTAATTGCGGTGGCATTAGCTCATAAGAAAAAAAGAGGAGGATTGGGAGTTAATTTAGCCTTAGGAATAGCTGCAATGTTTATTTACGTATTCTTTATGAAGATTGGAGAGGTACTAGGTGCAGTAGCAGGGGCAAATCCGTTGATTAATGTTTGGATGCCGAATATCATGTTTGGTATTTATGCAATTTATTTATATTGGAATGCAAGGAAATAAACTGAAGAACTATTTACACTTACATTTTATTGTTTTCATTTGGGGATTTACGGCCATCTTAGGAGCGTTAATCTCTATTGATGCAATACCATTAGTTTGGTTTCGAATGTTTATGGCAGTAGGCTTTATATTAGTATATTTTCTGATTAAGCGAGAAAATTTAAAAATAGATAAGAAAGCCATTCTTAAGTTTATTTTCTCAGGTATAATAATAGCTATTCATTGGATAACATTTTTCAAAGCAATAAAGGTATCTAATGTATCGGTAGCCTTAGTTACCATGAGTACTGGTGCTTTTTTTACTTCAATGATTGAACCTATATTTTTTAAAAAAAGAGTACAAGCAGTTGAAATTTTCTTAGGCTTGTTAGTGATTTTAGGATTGTATATAATCTTCAATTTTGAAAGTAAATATACCTTAGGGATCATTTATGCGTTAATTTCTGCATTTTTATCTGCTTTGTTTTCTGTGTTAAATGGATTGTATATCAAAAAGTATGAAGCGACCGTTATTTCTTTTTATCAATTATTATTTGGTGCAATAGGAATAACGATTTTCTTATTTTTCACAAATCAGTTTTCACTGGAATTTTTTAATTTAAAAGGCACAGATTGGTTTTATCTTGTGTTACTAAGTAGTTTTTGTACAGCGTATGCGTTCATTGCTTCTGTAAAAGTTATGAAGTATATAACTCCCTATACAGTAATGTTAACGATTAACTTAGAACCTATTTATGCAATAGTTTTAGCGTTACTAATATTCGGAGAAAAAGAACAGATGAACCCTGAATTTTATTATGGAGCACTAATTGTTTTATTAGTAGTTCTGCTAAATGGAGTAATTAAAAATAGAAACGTACTAACAAAAAAAATATCAGCAAAAAAAGAGTAAAAAAATCATTCAAATAAGTTCGCTGCATAATTTTTTAGTATGTTTGCCTTCACAACAACTGAATATAATTAAGTAAAAAATCAAACTATAACACTATGGAATATTTAGATTTTGAAATGCCAATTAAGGAATTAAAAGAACAATTGGCAAAATGTTATGACATAGGAAAAGAAAGTGATGTAGATGTTACAGAGACCTGTAGCAAAATAGAAAAGAAATTAGAAGAAACTAAAAAAGAAATATACAAAAACCTAACCCCTTGGCAAAGAGTACAATTATCTCGTCATCCAAATAGACCTTATACATTAGACTATATTAAGGCGCTTTGCGGAGACACTTTTATGGAGTTACATGGAGATAGAAGTGTAAAAGATGACAAGGCAATGATCGGAGGTCTAGGAAAGATTGGAGATCAGTCTTTTATGTTCATCGGACAGCAAAAAGGATACAATACTAAAACACGTCAGTACCGTAACTTTGGTATGGCCAATCCAGAAGGGTATAGAAAGGCGTTACGTTTAATGCGTATGGCGGAGAAGTTTGGTATCCCTGTAGTAACTTTCGTTGATACACCTGGAGCATATCCTGGACTTGAAGCTGAAGAAAGAGGTCAGGGAGAAGCTATCGCAAGAAATATTTTTGAAATGTCTCGTTTGAAAACACCTATTATTACTATAATTATTGGTGAAGGAGCATCTGGAGGTGCATTAGGTATTGGTGTTGGAGATAAGGTATTCATGCTGGAAAACTCATGGTATTCTGTTATTTCGCCTGAAAACTGTTCTTCTATTTTATGGAGAAGTTGGGAACAAAAGGAAAAAGCAGCTGAAGCTTTGAAGTTAACTGCAAATGACGGAATGAAATTAAAAATCGTCGATGGAATAATTAAAGAGCCATCTGGAGGTGCACATTCTGATAGAGAAGGAACTTTTGAAGCAGTTAGAAATCAAATTGTTTCTACGTATAATGAATTAAAAGACCTTGATATTACTAAAATGATAAATACTCGTATGGATAAATATGCCAATATGGGGGTATTTAAAGAGTAGTATTATAGCGATAAAATATCTTAAAAAAGACCGGAAGTATATTTACTTTCGGTCTTTTTTAATTACTAAGTATTGATGTTTTATTATATTTAAAACTGCTTAATAATTGTTTGAAAACTAAATATTTAAGTTTTAGTGCTCCGATTCTATTAATATAGAATCTAATGTGTTTAATTTGTTGTTTTTCAGTGTTTTATGTTGTTTTTTACTCTTTAATTTATTAAAAGGATAAAATATCAATAATTAACTCCTTAAAAAATTTGTTTAGAGATGGTAATTATATATATTCGTACATTGGAAAAGGCACTAGTAAAAATGTGCTTTTTGGGATGTTATTTATAGAGTGAATTAATTGAGATAAACCATATGAAAATGAAAATACCCTTTAAATTTTAATTCGTAAAGAATTATATTGTAATACATTATAAGCGGTCTTAAAAACTACACTACTATACCTACTAGACTTACTATTACAATTACTACCATTACTACTTTTCTATACACTACTTAACCATACTTAAGCAACGGATTGCAAATATGTCCTTGGGGTCATGCATTTTTCATGTGCATTATAGCACTGTACTCATCATTTAAAAATTCTATGGTATAATGTTTTGCTTTATGATTTAATCATAAGGCCAGGTAGTGTAAATTAATTTTTTAACCCCTTATTATGAAAGAAAAGTACTTTTCGTATTGCATAATAAATGGCTTGAGTTTGTTGTTTTTTATGTTGTTGTTTGGTTATGGCCAAAATGTTAATGCTCAGTATGTTGATGTAGCGATTACAGGAAACCCTGTAAATACTGGAAATGTTCAAGTATTTCCAGCTTCCTCAACGATTAAACCAGAAATTGTCTCAGTAAGAGCTACAATTGTAAGTGGAACAGGATTGTTTACTTTATCAGGAGATAATCTTAATTTTGGTCATTCTAATGCAACTGATGTTGTAGTTACACTTGAATTTCTAGATAATACCAATACAAGAATTCGTGGAAATTATTCTTATGTGATTGCGGATATTGATGGTCCCGAGGGAGTATTTATTCCGTGTACAGATAGGGTTGCATTTATTAGATCTGAACAGGGTGTGTTACTTTCCGAAGTTTCAGGAGGAATTTTAGCTGACGGTAATTCTGGGAGTAATAATGATGCTGAGTTTAGTTATTTAAATGTCGATGTGGTAAACTTTACCATGAGAGCGACAGCAAGTGGTTGGGTTAAAACAGTTGATCTAAATAAAAATAATAATGCATTGAGTAATCCGGCAGGTGCTTCGTTAGGTGTTATTATTTGTTCTGATTCGGATATTGATGATGACGGAGTTGTTAATTTGAGCGATGATGATGATGATAATGATGGTATTTTAGATGTAGATGAAGCTGGAGTTTTTAATCCGATTGGAGATGAGGACGGAGATTCTATTCCGAATTATCTCGATTTACTTGATAATGGTAATTCTGGAGATGGTTCGACAACTAGTTACACAGATGCAAATAATGATGGAATTGCTGATGTTTTTGATATTGATGGAGATGGGGTTCCTAACCATTTTGATACAGATTCAGATAATGACGGTTGCCCAGATGCAATAGAAGGGAATGAAAATGTGACTAATTCTCAGCTAGATGCTGTAAATGCAATCGATATAGCTAATCAAGGAGGTATAGATGGACAAGGAGTTCCACAATTGGTCAATAATTCTGGAGCGGCAGATGTTGGTGGAGATACCGGTCAAGGTGGAGGAAATGAAATTATAGCCACCCAGGTAGTAGTTGACGCAACAGCTCTAGTGGATCAAACCCTTGATGCAGGGAATAGCACTAGTTTTACAATTACTTCCGTTACAGCAACAAGTACGACAGATTACACTGGAATAAATCCTAACTATTCTGGAGGATCTGCAACGAATGTTTCAAGTAGTATTGTATATCAATGGCAAGAAGATGGAGTTGATTTATCTGATTCTGGAGTATTTTCGGGTACTTCTACAAATACTTTAAATATTTCAGATGTAACGGGCTTGTCAGGAAAAGTTTATAATTTAAAGGTTACACATCCAAATAATGAATGTATAGATATTCAGAATAGTGCAGTTCTAACGGTAATTGATCCTTGTAGAGATGGAGCAACTGTTGGGACTCCTACTGCAAATGATCCTGATGGTGATGGAATTAATAATATATGTGATTTGGATGATGATAACGATGGAATTCTGGATAGTGCCGAATGTATGCTGGTTAAAGTAGCTCCATCTGATTTAACATCTCCGCCAGGAGGGAATGCTTCAAATTATAGTGTAACAAATGATGACATAAGTAACCTATTTGGACTACCAACAGGAAGTATTTTTGTTACGATAACTAATGGAGCGACTAATTCAGGAGGTACCGCTTGGAAAACCAATGCAGCAGAAGGAAATGCTACTTTTGAATTCTCAGGGCCTTACTCAGATTTGGCTTTTGTAACCATAGCTCATGGAGGTAATTTGGGACAAGGAATACAGGACGGATTTATTTCATTAGATGGAGATAGTTTTATACTTAAAACGCCATTACCCTTAGTTGATGATTTTATTTCCGTAGAAAATAGTGGGACCTATTATATTGAAAATCCAGTTGGAGGAACTGCTACTAATAATAGCAATAGATTTGAATGGGAATCGGAATTAGCTGGAGCAAAAAGAGTTGAGATTTTTTCTTCGGGAGCTACAGGAAACAATCAATATTTTATTGAATTAAGAGTTTGTGACTCAGATAGAGATGGAATATTAGATCATTTAGATTTAGATAGTGATAATGATGGCTGTAACGATGTTTTGGAATCAGGAGGAACAGATGCAGATGCGGATGGAGATTTAGATGGAACTGGTTTTGATAGTAATGGACAAGTAACAGGAGGAACTGGAGGATATGATGGAGTAAATGGAAATGAAACTGAAGCAACTACTTTGCAAGTTGACACTCAACCTAGTGATGCAACTATTTGTTTAGGAACTAATATTACGTTTACTGGAGTGGCTTCTTCATTAAGTACAACAACCTTTACAGGAACAGCGCCAGCAACCACACCAGATTATAGTTCTAGTACACCGAGTACTACCGATTTAGTATATCAATGGCAAGAACAAGTCGCAGGATCTGGTGCATGGAATGATATTACCAATGGAGGAATTTATAGCAATGCGACTACAGCAAGTTTAACTTTAACGGACCCATTATTAGCAGCTTCTACCAATAAATATAGAATGGTAGTAACCAGCACAAAAAATGTGTGTGCAAGTGTAACAACTTCTGAAGCTACTTTAACGATAAATAATGTAACAGGAGGAACCGTTGCAGCAAATCAAACGATTTGTTCAGGAGGAGATCCAGTAGCCTTTACAGAAACAGTGGCATCTACAGGAAGCGGAACATTGAGTTATCAATGGGAAAGTAGTATTGATGGATCTAGTTTTGCACCAATTGGAGGGGCGACTGGTACAACTTATGATGCTGGAGTACTTACTCAAAATATGTGGTATCGAAGAGAGACCTCGTCCTTATTAAATGGAGTTACTTGTACTGCATTGAGTAATGTTGTTCAAATAACTGTTGATCCAGTACCAACGATCAGTATCGATGATATCACAGTAACAGAAGGAGCTACGGCGAATTTTACCGCAACATTAAGTCAGGCAGTTGCTTGTGATGTTACTTTTGATGTGACGACCAGTGATGGCACTGCCACAGCAGGTGATGATTATACGGCTCAAAGTAGTCAAAGTTATACCATTACAGCAGGAAGTACTACAGTTACAATTCCTATATCAACCGCTGATGATGCGATTTATGAACCGACAGGTGAGACGTATACAGTTACGATGAGTAATGTTCAAACGGGAACAGGGAATTCGATTAGCACTACCGATTTAATAGGAGCAGGAACGATTACTGATAATGATAGTGCACCAACAATCAGTATCGATGATATTACGGTAACAGAAGGAGCAACTGCCAACTTTACGGCAACCTTAAGTAATCCAGCACAGTATGATGTTACTTTTGATGTCACTACGAGTGATGGCACAGCAGCTGCAGGTGATGATTATACTTCTCAGACAAGTCAGACCTATACGATTACTGCAGGAAGTACTACAGTTACGATTCCAGTAGTAACGATCAATGATACTACGTATGAGCCAACAAATGAGACGTATACTGTTACGATGAGTAACGTAAGTATTGGTTCAACTCCAGCAGAAGCAATAACAACAACTGACTTGGTAGGAGCCGGAACAATTACTGATTTAGGTGATAGTGCACCAACGATAAGTATAGATGATATTACGGTTGCAGAAGGAAGTACAGCAAACTTTACTGCTACCTTAAGCAATCCATCACAATATGATGTTACTTTCGATGTAAGCACGAGTGATGGTTCAGCCACGGCAGGCGATGATTATACAGCTCAAAGTAGTGTAAGTTATACGATTCCAGCAGGAAGTACTACGGTAACAATTCCAGTAGTAACATTAGGAGATACTACTTACGAACCTACGAATGAGACGTACACAGTTACGATGAGTAATGTTAGTATTGGCTCACCAACACCAGAGTCTATTACAACTACGGACTTAGTAGGAGCCGGAACGATCTTGGATGATACAACAACCAGTACAGCACCAACAATCAGTATCGATGATATTACGGTAACAGAAGGAGCAACTGCCAACTTTACGGCAACCTTAAGTAATCCAGCACAGTATGATGTTACTTTTGATGTGACAACAAGCGATGGCACAGCAGATGCAGGTGATGATTATACTTCTCAGACAAGTCAGACCTATACGATTACAGCAGGAAGTACTACAGTAACGATTCCAGTAGCAACATTAGGAGATACTACTTACGAACCTACGGATGAAACCTATACAGTTACGATGAGTAATGTTAGTATCGGCTCACCAACACCAGAGTCTATTACGACAACTGATTTGATAGGAGCAGGAACGATCTTGGATGATACAACAACCAGTACAGCACCAACAATCAGTATCGATGATATCACAGTTACTGAAGGAGCAACAGCCAACTTTACAGCAACCTTAAGTAATCCAGCACAGTATGATGTTACTTTTGATATCACTACGAGTGATGGAACAGCAGCTGCAGGTGATGATTATACTTCTCAAACAAGTCAAACCTATACGATTACTGCGGGAAGTACTACGGTAACGATTCCAATAGCAACATTAGGAGATACTATTTACGAACCTACGAATGAGACGTACACAGTTACGATGAGTAATGTTAGTATTGGCTCACCAACACCAGAGTCTATTACGACTTCGGATTTAGTAGGAGCAGGAACGATCTTGGATGATACAACAACCAGTACAGCACCAACAATCAGTATCGATGATATTACAGTTACGGAAGGAGCAACTGCCAACTTTACGGCAACCTTAAGTAATCCAGCACAGTATGATGTAACCTTTGATGTAACTACGAGTAATGGAACAGCAGATGCAGGTGATGATTATACATCACAAACAAGTCAAACATATACGATTACTGCGGGAAGTACTACGGTAACGATTCCAATAGCAACATTAGGAGATACTACTTACGAACCTACGAATGAGACCTATACAGTTACGATGAGTAATGTTAGTATTGGCTCACCAACACCAGAGTCTATTACGACTACGGATTTAGTAGGAGACGGAACGATCTTGGATGATACAACAACCAGTACAGCACCAACAATCAGTATCGATGATATTACGGTAACAGAAGGAGCAACAGCCAACTTTACGGCAACCTTAAGTAATCCAGCACAGTATGATGTTACCTTTGATGTCACTACCAGTGATGGAACAGCAGATGCAGGTGACGATTATACCGCTCAGACAAGTCAAACATATACGATTACAGCAGGAAGTACTACAGTAACGATTCCAGTAGTAACATTAGGAGATACTACTTACGAACCGACGAATGAGACGTATACAGCTACGATGAGTAATGTTAGTATCGGCTCACCAACACCAGAGTCTATTACGACTACGGATTTAGTAGGAGCAGGAACGATCTTGGATGATACAACAACCAGTACAGCACCAACAATCAGTATCGATGATATTACGGTAACAGAAGGAGCAACTGCCAACTTTACGGCAACCTTAAGTAATCCAGCACAGTATGATGTTACCTTTGATGTAACTACGAGTGATGGAACAGCAGCTGCAGGTGATGATTATACTTCTCAGACAAGTCAAACCTATACGATTACAGCAGGAAGTACTACGGTCACGATTCCAGTAGTAACATTAGGAGATACTACTTACGAGCCTACGGATGAGACGTATACAGTTACGATGAGTAATGTTAGTATCGGCTCACCAACACCAGAGTCTATTACGACTACGGATTTAGTAGGAGCAGGAACGATCTTGGATGATACAACAACCAGTACAGCACCAACAATCAGTATCGATGATATTACGGTAACAGAAGGAGCAACTGCCAACTTTACGGCAACCTTAAGTAATCCAGCACAGTATGATGTTACCTTTGATGTTACGACAAGTGATGGAACAGCAGATGCAGGTGATGATTATACTTCTCAGACAAGTCAAAGTTATACGATTACAGCAGGAGGTACTACGGTCACGATTCCAGTAGTAACATTAGGAGATACTACTTACGAACCTACGGATGAGACCTATACAGTTACCATGAGTAATGTTAGTATCGGCTCACCAACACCAGAGTCTATTACGACAACTGATTTGATAGGAGCAGGAACGATCTTGGATGATACAACAACCAGTACAGCACCAACAATCAGTATCGATGATATTACGGTAACAGAAGGAGCAACAGCCAACTTTACGGCAACCTTAAGTAATCCAGCACAGTATGATGTTACTTTTGATATCACTACGAGTGATGGAACAGCAGCTGCAGGTGATGATTATACTTCTCAAACAAGTCAAACCTATACGATTACTGCGGGAAGTACTACGGTAACGATTCCAATAGCAACATTAGGAGATACTACTTACGAACCTACGAATGAGACGTACACAGTTACGATGAGTAATGTTAGTATTGGCTCACCAACACCAGAGTCTATTACGACTACGGATTTAGTAGGAGCAGGAACGATCTTGGATGATACAACAACCAGTACAGCACCAACAATCAGTATCGATGATATTACAGTAACAGAAGGAGCAACTGCCAACTTTACGGCAACCTTAAGTAATCCAGCACAGTATGATGTAACCTTTGATGTAACTACGAGTAATGGTTCAGCCACAGCAGGTGATGATTATACAGCTCAAAGTAGTGTAAGTTATACGATTCCAGCAGGAAGTACTACGGTAACAATTCCAGTGGTAACGATCAATGATACTACGTATGAGCCAACAAATGAGACGTATACTGTTACGATGAGTAACGTAAGTATTGGTTCAACTCCAGCAGAAGCAATAACAACCACAGATTTAGTAGGAGCCGGAACGATTACTGATTTAGGTGATAGTGCACCAACGATAAGTATAGATGATATTACGGTTGCAGAAGGAAGTACAGCAAACTTTACTGCTACTTTAAGCAATCCATCACAATATGATGTTACTTTTGATGTAAGTACGAGTGATGGCTCAGCCACAGCAGGCGATGATTATACCGCTCAAAGTAGTGTAAGTTATACGATTCCAGCAGGAAGTACTACGGTAACAATTCCAGTGGTAACGATCAATGATACTACGTATGAGCCAACAAATGAGACGTATACTGTTACGATGAGTAACGTAAGTATTGGTTCAACTCCAGCAGAAGCAATTACGACCACTGATTTAGTAGGAGCAGGAACAATTACTGACTCAGGAGATAGCGCACCAACGATTAGTATCGATGACATAACAGTAGCTGAAGGAGTAACGGCGAACTTTACCGCTACCTTAAACAATCCAGCACAATACGATGTTACCTTTGATGTCACTACGAGTGATGGAACGGCAACAGGTGGTGATGATTATACGTCACAAACAAGTCAGGCATATACGATTACAGCGGGAAGTACTACGGTAACGATTCCAGTGTTAACTACTGATGATACCACGTATGAGCCAACAGATGAGACGTATACAGTTACCATGAGTAACGTAAGTATCGGTTCACCAACACCAGAGGCAATTACGACGACTGATTTAGTAGGAGACGGAACGATTACCGATAGTGGCGATAGCGCACCAACAATCAGCCTCGATGATATTACAGTTGCTGAGGGAGTAACAGCTAATTTTACTGCAACTTTAAACAATCCAGCACAATATGATGTTACTTTTGATGTGACGACCAGTGATGGAACGGCAGCTGCAGGTGATGATTATACTTCTCAAACAAGCCAAAGTTATACCATTACGGCCGGAAGTACTACGGTAACGATTCCAGTATTAACGACTGATGATAGTACTTATGAGCCAACTGATGAGACCTATACTGTTACGATGAGTAACGTAAGTATTGGCTCACCAACACCAGAGGCAATTACGACCACGGACTTAGTAGGAGACGGAACAATTACCGATAGTGGTGATAGCGC
>CANMIL010000026.1 GCA_947497895.1 uncultured Tenacibaculum sp. | reverse complement strand
GTATCAGTTCGATTGATAGATGATAAAGGAGAACCAATATCAGAACAAACGACGAGTTCAGATGGAGGCTATAGTTTCACAGAAATTGATTGTGAACGCAAGTATATTGTAGTGGCCTCAAAACCAGAATATGTTCAGGGACAGTTTGAACAAACAACTTTAGATGTTGATAAAAAAGAATTACAAGTGAATATTGCCTTAGAATCTTTAATAGTGGAGGATCAAATAGTGATTAATCCAATTTATTTCGATTTCAATTTGGACAGTATACGAGCGGATGCAGAATATGAGTTAGAGCACATTGTAAGTGTAATGAAAGCGAATCCAGAGATGGTAATTCGAATAGAATCGCATACAGATAGTAGAGGAAGAGCTGCTTATAATGAGAATTTATCACAAAGAAGAGCAGATTCAACAAAAGATTATATTATATCAAGAGGAATTTCTTCAGATAGAATAGAAAGTGCTATTGGTTATGGAGAGCGACAATTACTTACTGATTGTGGTTCAAATTGTACTGAAGCAGAACATGAGAAAAATAGGCGATCTTATTTCTTCATAGTCAAGGGAGCTGATAATGTAAAATCGAGTAATCAATAATACTCGGATTTAATAATGTCTTATTTTAAAAAACCATGTTAGCTACTAACATGGTTTTTTACTTTAATAGTATCTGTATTATTTATTTTAACTTACCAAAAAAAGTTAACTCATAATTGGGTAAAAGTGAGGGATTGGTAATTTTAATGAAATCTTTTAGAATTAGGTCTGGGCGCATTGGTGACAATTCGAAGTACATTAAACCACCAGTTTCACCTCTCTTATGGGCAATAGTATATACGTTATCGGTATTGAAAGAAAGAAACTCTTTGAAATGAGGGTTAGATACACTTAATTGATCTTTCGTTTCATACAAACCACAGTTTAACCAATATTGTGCATTTTTACCTTTTTCAAGAACATTTTCAAAGTTTAATTGTAAACTACCTGTGCCTTTACTTTCTTTCCAAGCATAATCTAGGTTTGCATCTCTTAAGAAATTGGCAAAATAACTTTCTCCAGCTGGAACATTCCAGATATCTTTAAACATACTTCCAGAGATTACAGTTGGAATATTTGCACTGTTTTTAACTAAGGACTTTACTCGTAAATATTCATTTTCTATAGCAGAAAAAATACTATCAGCTTCTTTTTCCTTATCATATAACGCACCAAAAAACTTAATCCATTCAGCTCTACCTAAAGGAGTCTCTTCTAACCAATCACCATTAAAAACGACTGGAATTCCTGTTTTCTTTATGTTATTGTATAGTTTAGTGTTCGGATGTAAAGAAAAGCCAATAACAAGTTGAGGCTGTAGATCAATTAGTTTTTCAGTATTCATATCTTGTTCTAAACCTAGTTCAATAATCTCACCATTTTTGATTCTATTCCTTGTTTTATGAGACGAAATGTATTTTGTGTGAGGGAACCCTACTAGTGAAGTTTCAACATTTAAAGACTCTAACATTGGTATGTGAGTGGTGCTTGTAACAACAATAGTTTCAACAGGAATCTTAATTTTATTTTGTTGTGCATCCGATTCACTACTTAAAACGTAGGTAAACTGTTGATCTGAATTTTGAAATACTTTTTTTATAACTAGTTTTTTCTCCCCATTTTCATCGATAATATCAAATCCTTTGGCATATTTTATGGAAGAATTTAATGTAAGTTGAGAGTTGTTTTTGGTTTTCTGTTTACATTGAAATAAGAAACAAGTAAGAACGGAAAGGAGTAAATAATTTTTCATATTTCGTTTATTAAACGTTTAGTTTTATAATAGCTCCATAAGGAACTTTAAGGTTAAAAGAATCTTTTAAAGGAATTTGATTAACAAAAGCATTCATACTTCTGATAACTCCTGCATGTGTAATTATAACAGCTTTTTTAATACCTTTTTCTTTTAGTTCTTTCAAAAGTTCAGAAGTACGACCGAACATATCGATATATGATTCACCGTTTGTAGGAGCGATATTAACAAAATCATTCATCCAAACATCTAAAGTCTTCTTGTCAATATCATCCCATTTTTTTAACTCCCAATCTCCGAAGTTAAGTTCTTTTAAACGATCATCGAAACTGACTTTTTTACTTAATTTTTCAGCTAAAAGCCTACATCGCTTTAAAGGGCTACTAAAAAAAGCTATGTTTTTATCTAGGTGTGTAATTTGATTTTGAATAATTGATGTTTCTTTTTCGAAACTTTCTTCAACATTAATATCAGATTGCCCATAGCAAACACCTTTTTCAATTTTAGGAGTTGTATGCCTAATTAAAATAACTTCCATATAATTAATAAGCTTAGATAAAATACAATTTCTGCCACTTGCTGTAATGCCCCTGCGCAATCTCCAGTTTGACCTCCTATCCATTTTTTGAAAAAGTGTCCTAGATATAAATATGTCAGAAATAAAGGAATTAAAACTAAAAATACATTGTAATTGTTAAAGAAAAACAAAGGTGCAATGCCAAATAGAATCGAGATCACTAGAGATTTGGTACTCATTTGTTTCGTAGTGGGTTTTATCTTTGAACTATCATTATCTCTTACATATTCATGGGTGAAAAGTAGAATAGTTGCAATTGCTCTACTAACACTATGACCAGATATAATAGTGATAACTAAATTTATCGAATTATTATTTAGTTCCGAAAGAGACAAGTATTTCAAAGCTAAAATGGAAATAAGACCTATGACACCGAAAGTTCCTAATCGAGAATCTTTCATGATTGTTAAAATTCTTTCTTTAGTCCATCCACCACCAAAACCATCACAAACATCGGCGAAACCATCTTCATGAAAAGCACCTGTAACCCATACAGAACTTATCATGCTTAAAAGAATAGCAATACTCGAAGGAAAAATTAAAGTAGCACCATAAAAAATGAAAGCGCTAATTGCTCCAACGACTATTCCAACTAATGAAAAATAACGACTACTTTTATTTAAAATATCAGCCGAATGATCCACCCATTTAGGGCAAGGAATTCTTGTGAAGAATAAAACGGCCGTTAAAAAATAATGAATTTGTCTTTTTATCATCATCTAAGCTTCACTAACATTGGCACTTTTAAAGGTAGCCATATTATTTAAAAAATTGACACTAGCTTGAATCAGAGGGAAGGCAACAGCACAACCAGTTCCCTCACCTAATCGCATACCTATATTTAGCAAAGGACTTACCTTTAAAAAGTGAAGCATTTTTTCATGTCCTTGTTCACCAGAAGTATGACAAAAAATACAATAATCAAGAATACTTGGAGCGATAGCATGAGCAACTAGAAGAGCCGATGTAACAATAAAACCATCAATTAATAACGTCATATTTAACGAAGCGGCTTCCAACATGGCTCCACACATCATCGCAATTTCAAAACCACCAAAAGCAACAAGAGCATCTAATGGAGATTGTATATCATTACAATGAAGATCGTAAACTTCTTTTAAGGTACTAATTTTAGTATTAAGTCCTTCATCATTTAGTCCAGTTCCTCTTCCAACACATTTCTCGATTGAAGTTTTCGTAAAGTAGCTCATTAACAGGGAAGCAGAAGAAGTATTTCCTATTCCCATTTCGCCAAAACCTATAACATTACATCCATTATTAAAAATTTCTCGAACAAGTCGTTTTCCTTTTTCTAAAGCCAGTTCACATTGTTTCTTTGTCATGGCTTTATTCTGACTATAATCTTGAGTTCCCTTTGCTATTTTTAAATTGGTTAATAAAGGATGTTCATCGAAATCTGCATTTACTCCAGTATCAACAACTTTAAGATTAATATTATTTTGATTACAAAAAACATTAATGGCGGCACCGCCGTTTAAAAAGTTTAAAACCATTTGTTGAGTAACTTCTTGAGGGTATGGGCTTACTTTATTGGTTTTAGCAATACCGTGATCGCCAGCAAAAACAAGAATCGCAGGTTGTTTTATTTTTGGAGTTAATGTATTTTGGATTAATCCAATTTGTAAAGCAATATCTTCCAAAACTCCAAGAGCTCCAATAGGTTTCGTTTTAAAGTTAATTTCTTCTTGAAGTTGGTCTTGTAATTCTTTCGAAAGAGGTTTTATTTTGGTACGCATTATTTTTATTTTAAAGTTAAGGGTAAACCAGAAACCATAAAGAAGGCTTTATTGGCATGCTTAGCAATGAATTGATTTGTCCAACCTTGAAGCTCAGTGAATTTTCTTCCTGATTCTGTGGTAGCGTGTAATCCCATACCAATTTCATTAGAAATAATGATAATATTGGCGTTAATAGTCAAGAGTTTTTTTATTTCTTCTTTAGCTAGCTCAAGAGATTTAGCTACATTATATTCGGTATCCATAAAAAAGTTCGTAAGCCATAACGTAACGCAATCTACAACTACAGTTTGGCCTTCAGAAATAACTGAACTGATATGTTTTTCCTCTTCTAGAGTGGTCCATCGTTCATCTCTATCGGAAATATGACGATCTACTCGTTTTTGAAAATCTTCATCCCAAATACGTGAAGTAGCCAGATAAATGGGAGATTCAGATAAAGATTCAGCTAAATTTTGTGCATAACTACTTTTACCTGAGCGCTCACCACCTGAAACATAATATATCATTTTTTAAGCTTTAGAAATGCAAAGATTGTAAAGTTTTTACAGAATGTGGGTGTCCTCTTATATTTTTATCAAAATTGACTTGTGATTTTGAGAAATTAATGCGAATATTTTAAATAATAGGTTGATAATGCTGATTATTATAACAGAATAGAATATCTTTGTCCCGATTTTTGGTTTTTCTTTAAAATCATTTAGAGAAAATTAAAAGGGAATTCGGTTAAAATCCGAAGCTGTTCCCGCAACTGTAAGCTATTATGCTTGTAATTAATCTTTAGCCACTGTTTAACCAAATGGGAAGGCGCATTACAAGACGCAAGCCAGGAGACCTGCCGAATATCAAGATAAAACAAACTTTCGGGATAAAAGTTATTTAGAAATGCATAGAAGATTAATTATATTTATTTTATTATTTAAATGTTTAGGTGTTGTAGGACAACAAGATACTGTTGAAAATAGGTTGAATGAAGTTGTTGTTAATGCAACGAAAAGATTGAAAAACACATCTACAGGACAACATATAGTACATTTGTCGGATTCTCTAATTGTCAGAAATACTGAATCTTTCACGGATTTAATTCGATTTAACTCTTCAATTTATTTAAAGGAATATGGAAAAGGAGGCACAAGTTCAGTAAGCTTTAGAGGTACAAGTGCATCGAATACGGCTGTAGTTTGGAATGGAATAAATATTAACTCTATCAATAATGGTCAAACTGGATTTAATGCTTTGAATGTTAATTTATTCGACGGAATAGATATAAGATCTGGAGGAGGAAGTATCGAATTTGGATCCGGAGCCATTGGAGGAACGATTCATTTGAGTGACAAAATTGCATATAGTGAAAATGATAAAATAGAAAACCAACTGGTTCTAACCGCAGGAAGTTTCAACACTTATAATTCATTATTTAAATCAAAAATTTCTGACAATAAACATAATATTAATATTGGATTGGCACGGAATTCTTCGAATAATGATTTTAAACTATTTGGCACTGAATTTAATAATAGTAACGGATCCTATGAAAATTATGCATTGAACTTAAGTTTGGGATACCGCATTGATAAAAAATCAGAAATTAAAGTTTATAGTTCTAGTTTTATAGGAAAAAGAGGGTTTTCAGGAACATTACCGAATCCTATTGCAGCGAATGAACAGTATCAGGATTCCTATAGTAGAAATTTGATAAAATATGGAATCCATGGAGAGAAGACTAGGCATGAATTTAGTACTGGATATTTAACTCAGAAATACAACTATTATCCCAATGAGTATTCAGAGCAAGGTAATTTTGGTCAATCGAGAAGATATGTTTTCTTATACCTTTATGAGAGGCAACTACCTAAATTAAAAGCATCCATAACATCATATTCCGAATATGAATCCGCATTTGGAGAAACTGATAGAATTCAAACAAGAAATCGAAAACAGTTTTCTCAATACTTTATTTTCAAGCAAAATGTATTATCTAATTTATCATATAATTTAAAAGTTAGAAAAGACTTTAATTCAGATTATAATGTCCCTTTAATTTATTCTGGAGGTTTAAACTTTAGACCTCTCAAGAATTTTTATATGCGACTTAATGGTTCTAAAAATTATAGAGTTCCAACTTATAATGACCTGTTTTGGCCTGGTCAAGGTAACTTAAACCTTGTTCCTGAAACAGCAGAACAAGGTGAAGTGGGGTTTGGATATGAATCTGAAAAAGTGACCTTCGACGTTGGAATCTATTCAATTAATACTAAGGATAAAATTATATGGACTCCATCAGGAGATCCAGAAAGACCTGGAGTTTGGGTGCCTATAAATGTGGCTGAAGCAAGGAATAGAGGAGTAGAATCGACTTTGGAATTGAAGAATTATCTTGAAGGTTTTAAAATAAATACCATTTTGAACTACAGCTATACTTTGGCAAAAGATTTACGATTGGATAAGTTCTTGATTTTTGTCCCAAAACATCTGTTCAATGGTAATTTATCTATAACAAAAAATAAATGGTCTCTATCATTTCAAACGTTATACAATGGCGAAGTTTATTCTACTCAGGACAATGATAGAGATTTTACAGTATCAAGCTTCTTTCTTTTAAATTCCATGGTAGAGTATAGAATTAAAAAGTTTTTCAATAGTGAATTAACACTGGGGTTAAGAATAAATAATGTATTAGGAGAGCAATATATGGTATTACCCAGAAGACCAATGCCTCTTCGAAATTTCAATTTTAATATCAATTATAAATTTTAGCAAATGAGAGTAAGTAAGTTTTTAATGGCTTGTTTTTTAGGATGCGCAATCTTCATTTCTTGTAGTGATGAAGTAGTTAATAATGAAAATGAGCCAAGAGGTGATTATGAAAATGGAATTATTATAAGTGGAGAAGGATCATCTTCGGTATCAGGATCCATTTCGTTTGTTTCTAACGATTATATTGCAGTAGACAACAATGTTTATAAAAACGTGAATAACGAGGAGCTAGGTGAATATGTTCAGTCCGTAAGCTTTGATGATGAAAGAGCTTATATAATTGCAGATAATCAAAATACTATTTCAGTAGTTAATCGTTATACTTTTGAAAAAGAGGGAACTGTAACGTTGGGATTGAATAAACCGAGGTATATGACTATTGTTGGAAATAAAGGTTATGTTACCAATTGGGGAGCAACTGACAATAATGATGATGACTTTGTAGCTATTGTAAACCTTTCTACGATGCAAGTTGAGGGCACTATTAATGTTGCCTTAGGACCAGAGAGAATAATTTCTAATAACAATAAGTTGTTTGTTTCTCATAAAGGAGCATTTGGAACTAATAATAAAATTGTTGTTATTAATTTGGCCAATAATCAGGTTGAAAAAGAAATTACGGTAAAAGATAAACCAGATGAGTTGTTTATTGACAATGCTGGAGATTTGGTTGTTTTATCAGGAGGGGCAACAATTTATGATTCAAATTGGAATGTAACGGGGCATACTTTAGGTGCAATCTCTTTTATTGATACAACAGAAGGATCAATTGAAAAGGAATTAGTTTTTAGCGAAGGGCAACACCCATCACAAATGACAGTACAAGGAAATGATATTTATTACAGTTTAGGAAATGATATCTTCAAATTAAGTAGTAATTCAACGACGCTTCCAGCTAGCAAATTATTGAGTGTTGAAGCTGGATATTTGTATGGAATTGAAACTAGAAACAATGAGTTATTCATTTTAGATGCTAGTTTTCAGGGTAAAAGTTTACTTAAGGTATACGATTTATTAGATAATACTAAGAAAGAAGAAAAAGAGGTGGCTTTAGGTGCTTCGAAAATTTATTTTAATTAAAATATTTCCCCCCAGAGTAACTAAGTTACTTAAATTAAGACTCACCATTGGTGGGTCTTTTTTTTGTTTTAATTTATTGGTTTTTAAGGTGTTGTTTTTTTGTGGTATCCTTGTTGTTTACGAATTGCTAAAAAAAACATAAAATATTTTATGCTTTATGTAACATAATTATAAAATAAGCGTCTTGTAAGAAAATAACCATCTAATTAACATAAAATTAGTGATCAATTGGTTTTGTGATTGTTATTTTGGTAAGAAAATTAACTAACAAATGATAAAAATAGAAAATCTCCACAAGTCCTATCCAATAGGGAAAGATTCTCTACATGTTCTTAAGGGCTTAGACTTACATATAAAGGAAGGAGAATTTGTTTCAATTATGGGATCATCGGGATCTGGTAAATCAACTCTTTTAAACATTGTTGGATTATTAGATGCTCATGATGAAGGAAACTATTATTTGAATGGTCAATTAATTGAAAATTTAAATGAAAAGAAGGCAGCAATACTAAGAAACAAGTTTCTAGGTTTTGTATTTCAATCTTTTAATTTAATATCTTATAAAACTGCTTTGGAAAATGTGGCATTACCACTTTATTACAAAGGAGTTAATAGAAAAGAGAGATTAAAAGTTGCTTTAGAGTATTTAGATAAAGTTGGTCTGAAACAATGGGCCAATCACTTACCAAATGAACTTTCAGGAGGACAAAAACAGCGTGTTGCTATAGCCAGAGCTTTGGTAACCAAACCAAAAGTTGTTTTGGCAGATGAGCCTACTGGAGCTTTAGATTCAACTACTACGGATTCTGTAATGGATTTATTGAAAGAAATTAATGATGAAGGAATGACAGTTTTCGTAATTACTCATGAGGAAGATGTAGCAGAACAAACGAACAGAGTAGTAAGGTTGAAAGATGGTATTATTATTAGCGATGAATTAACTGAAGCGGGTAAAGCTAAAGCTGGTAATTATGTTTGATTTAGATCGTTGGAGAGAAATTTTCCAGAGTATAAGTAAAAACAAACTTCGTTCAGTTTTATCGGGCTTTACCGTGGCTTTCGCTATTTTGTTATTCACTTTACTTTTTGGAATTGTAACAGGTCTTCAGAATCAGTTTAAAACTGCTTTTGCTGACGATGCTCAGAACGCTATGTTCGTTAGAGTATGGAAAACTTCGAAGCCATACAGAGGTTTACAAACAGGAAGAAAAATCCAGTTGAAAAACAAAGATTTTGATTATGTTAAGAATGAATACAAGGACAAAATTCAACATTTAACTGCAAGAATTTACAGAGGTGTAAACATTAGATATAAAAGAAATCAAAATAATTATGAGTTAAGGGCGGTTCATCCTGATCATCAATTTTTAGAGAAAACAATTATTGATGAAGGAAGATATATTAACGGACTAGATCTTAAGAGGGAGTCGAAGGTTATTGTTATTGGTAGATTGGTTAAAAAGGATCTTTTCGGGGAAAAGCCAGCTTTAGGAAAACGTGTAAGCGTTGACGGAATTTCATATAAAATAGTTGGAATATTTTCCGATGAAGGTGGTGATAGAGAGGAGAGATTGACTTACATGCCCGTAACCACAGCACAAAAGTTATACGGAAATAACGATTATATAAGTCAAATTAATATTGGATATGATCCTAAATTAAGTGTAGACGCAGCTATTGCTTTCGGAAATGAAATGGAAAAAGACTTAAGAAAAAAGTTAGATATCCATCCAGATGACCAAAGTGCCTTGTCAGTGAGTAATATGGCTGAAGCAACGAAAGCAACAAGAATGATAACCGTTGTACTGGTAGTGCTGGTAGCCTTTATAGGTTTTGGAACCTTAATAGCAGGTATTATTGGAATTAGTAATATTATGATTTTTTCAATAAAGGAAAGAACTAAAGAATTGGGAATTAGAAAAGCTCTGGGAGCAACACCTTCTTCAATTATTGGAATGGTTGTACAAGAGTCGGTTTTAATTACAACCATCGCAGGTTATTTAGGCTTATCACTTGGAACTTATATCCTAAGTCAAATAGGAGATAGTTTAGAGGATTACTTTATAAAAGATCCATATGTAAGTTCAGGAATAGTTATTGGAGCCACTGTAACATTAATTCTTTCAGGATTAATAGCGGGTTATGTACCAGCGAAAAGAGCGGCAAGAATAAAACCAATTGTAGCATTAAGAGCAGACTAATTATGAAATTTTTATTTGATTCTGATACTTGGCAAGAAATTTACGGTAGTATACGTAAAAACAAAATAAGAACCGTTATTACAATAATTGGAGTTTTCTGGGGAATACTTTTATTGATTGGTTTATTAGGTTCTGCAAGAGGGCTTGAAAATGGATTTAAAAAGCTTTTTGGGGATTTTGCTACGAACAGTGTTTTTATATGGACACAATTTACTGATAAACCTTTTAAAGGTTATCAAAAAGGAAGAAGGTTAACGTTAACTTTCAAGGATATTGAAATTCTGAAAAGGGAATATAAGAATGAAATCAAATTTTTAGCTCCAAGAAATCAAACTGAAGGACTTCTAGTTAGAAATTTTAAAACAGGAGATTTTCAAGTAAGTGGTGATTATCCTATTCTGGATAAAATTCAAAAGAAAGACCTAATGTATGGTAGGTTCATCAATCAAAACGATATCAAAAACAATACAAAGGTTTGTGTAATATCGGAAGATATGTACAAACAGCTGTTTGAAAAAAATGAATATCCTATCGGTGAATACATCAAAATAAGTGAAGTAAATTACCAATTAGTAGGTGTATATAAATCGACTGATGGTATTGATATAGATGACGATACGGCATATATCCCTTTTACTACTTTTCAAAAGGTATACAACACTGGAAACAATATTGACTGGATGATGGTTACTGCCGAAAGTGGGGTTGATATTGAACAAATGGAAGAAAATATCATTCTAAGCTTAAAAAACTTACACAAGGTGCATCCGGAAGATGAAAGAGCGTTTGGTTCTTTTAATCTAGGAACACGAATAGATAAATTGAATGGATTTCTTAAAGGAATGCAGTTTTTAACCTGGTTCGTAGGAATCGCAACATTAATTGCAGGTGTGTTCGCCATCGGTAATATTCTATTAATTACCGTAAAGGAAAGAACCAAAGAAATTGGAATTAGAAGAGCGATAGGGGCAACTCCATCAAGTATAAGACGACAAATTATTTTAGAGTCTATTTTTTTAACAACAATAGCAGGTATGATTGGGATCATATTTGGAGGTCTAATACTAATGGTAGTAGACTCAGCTTGGGGACAGGGACCCGATGCGGCTTTGGTTAATCCGACAGTAAGTATCCCAATTGTAATGATAGCATTTTCAGTTCTAGTAGTTTTAGGAACTGTAATAGGTGCAATTCCAGCCCATATGGCAACATTAGTAAAACCAATCGAAGCATTAAGAGAAGAATAAAACAATCAACAAATCATGAGTAAAAGAGCAAAAATCATTTTAGGAATTATAGCAGCCTTGTTTGTAGCTGTTCTAATTTGGTTAGGTAAAAAAAATCAGAAGAGTATTATTACCTATGAAACAGAAAAACCATTTAAAACTTCTATAGAAAGGAAAGCTGTAGCAACAGGTAAAGTAATTCCGTTAGAAGAAGTAGATATTAAACCTCAAATTTCAGGTATTATTGATAAAATATACTTAGAAGAAGGAGCCATAGTTAACGCTGGAGATTTAATAGCGACCGTTAGAGTTGTACCAAACATTCAGTCATTGAACTCTGCAAATGGTCTTGTTAAAAACGCTAAATTGACTTATGACAATGCAAAAATTCAATACGATAGAAATAAGAAATTATTTGATAAAGGAGTAATCTCACGTCAAGATTATGAATCATCTTTACTTAATTTCAATAATTCTAAGCAGAGTTTATATAACGCAAAGTCTGATTTAGATATTATTAAAAGAGGAACTACAGCAGGTTTAGGAAGAACTGCCAACACGAACATTAGAGCTACTGCATCGGGAATGATTGTTGAGATTCCTGTGAAAAAAGGATATCAAGTAATTCAAAGTAATAACTTTAACGAAGGTACTACCATTGCCACTATTGCAGATATGACCAAAATGATTTTTGAAGGAAAAGTTGATGAGTCTGAAGTAGGGAAATTGGTAAAAGGGTCGGATATCGAAGTAGCTTTAGGAGCAATTGATGGTAAAAAGTTTCCTGCTAAGTTAAACTTTATCGCACCTAAAGGAACAGAAGAAAGTGGAGCAGTACAGTTTAAAATTAAAGCGGATGTTTCGTTAGATGACAAGTATTTTGTGAGAGCTGGATACAGTGCTAACGCTAATATTGTTCTTGAGAAAAAGGATAGCGTTTTATCTATTAAAGAATCTCTTTTACGATTTGATAAAGAATCAGAAGAGCCTTATGTAGAAATTAGATCGAACGATGATGGTAAATTTGAAAAGAAGACAATAAAGTTAGGAGTCTCTGATGGTGTGAATGTAGAAGTATTAGAAGGAGTAACTCTTAATGACGAAATTAAAGTTTGGAATAAAGCTTCTAAAGATAAAGACAAGAAAAAAGAAGATAGTTAAATCTAAAACTTAGTTCTATCTCTTTAACTTATGAAGGTGCTCATTATTATAATGAGCACCTTTTTTATGCTTTTAATATTTTCCATTATGTCTTTTTTTTACGTTACGTAAATTTTCAACATGCTAGGGTATACGAATTAATTGTCAATTTATAAATCTCTTTTAACGATACCATTATAAAAGGATTGGTAGGGGTGGGGTATATTTTGTAGATACGATAGTTACAAATACCTATAAAGAATAACTTTGGCTTCATTTGTATAGGTAATATTTAGAGAAAAATATATTTTTAGAAGTATTCATATCAATCTTAGAATAAACTCAATATTTGGCAAATAAAAACGCCGTTTGAATGTAGATTGTAGATTCAATTAGAAGCAAGGATAGAAAAGTTGGTGTAAAAAATAACCCTGTAGATTTCTCTACAGGGCGTTTTATATTTTGTAAAACTCAAAGATTTTTACTTCGTACCACTTGATACCATGCTTTTCGCTTTAGCAGGAGCAGCATTTTTGTCAATAAAACCTTTAATTTTTAAAACTTTTCTTTCAGATTTTGCATTCGACATAATAGTGATTGCTTTAGAAAAACCACCTGGTCTTTTTGTGTCATAAGAAACTTCTATCTGTCCTTTTTCACCTGGCATAACTGGTTTTTCAGGTTTTTTAGGAACAGTACATCCACATGTAGATCTAACATCTTTGATGATTAAAGGAGCATCACCAACATTAGTAAATTCAAAAACACGTTTTCCTTCAGATCCAAGAGCTACCTTTCCATAGTCAATTACTTCAGATTCAAATTTGAATTCCTGAGCGTTCACTGTTAAAGCGATAAAGAAGATAGCTACAAATGATAAAATTGTCTTCATAAATGTTATTTTTTAAAAGGGGTCATTACAACCGTTGCACAAATTTATAATTATTTTTTAGGTATTAAAAAAATGACAACTATTTTTCTATAGCTCAGAGATAGTTGTATTTTTGCTAATTAGATTTCAAAAATAATGCCAAAAAATTTATTTGGTTAAATATAGTAAAAACATATGAATATTCCATCAAAATACAACGCTAAAGAAGTAGAAGGAAAATGGTACGATTACTGGATGAAGCATAATTACTTTCATTCAGAAGTAGATGACAGAGAGCCATATACAATTGTTATACCTCCACCAAACGTCACAGGAGTACTTCATATGGGACATATGTTAAACAACACTATTCAAGATGTATTAATTCGCAGAGCTCGTTTACAAGGTAAAAATGCATGTTGGGTTCCTGGTACAGATCATGCGTCTATTGCTACTGAGGCCAAGGTTGTTGCTAAGTTGAAAGAACAAGGGATTAATAAAAATGATCTTACGAGAGAGGAGTTTTTAAAACATGCTTGGGAATGGAAAAATGAATATGGTGGAATCATTTTAGAACAACTTAAAAAATTAGGAGCATCTTGTGATTGGGAAAGAACTTCTTTTACCATGGATCCTGCCTTGTCGGAATCGGTAATTAAAGTTTTTGTCGATTTATATAATAAAGGATATATCTACAGAGGATTCCGTATGGTTAATTGGGATCCAGAAGCAAAAACGACTTTATCTGATGAAGAGGTTATTTATGAAGAGCGTCAAGGAAATCTATATTACTTGCAGTATGATGTTGTTGATTCAGATGAAAAAGTAACAATTGCAACAACTCGTCCTGAAACTATTTTAGGTGATACAGCAATATGTATTAACCCTGAAGATGATCGTTATGCTCATTTGAGAGGGAAAAAAGTTATTGTTCCTTTATGCAATAGAGAGATTCCTATTATAGAAGATAGTTATGTTGATGTAGAGTTCGGAACAGGGTGTTTAAAGGTAACTCCTGCACATGATGAAAATGATAAGGTTTTAGGAGATAAACACAACCTTGAAGTAATTGATATTTTTAATGAAGATGCAAGTTTAAATTCTTTCGGTTTACACTATGAAGGAAAAGATAGGTTTGTCGTTAGAAAGGAAATAGCAAAAGAACTTGAAGAAAAAGGATATTTAGTAAAAATAGAGCAACACACTAATAAAGTTGGTACTTCTGAAAGAACCAAAGCGGTTATTGAACCAAGATTATCGGATCAATGGTTCTTGAAAATGGAAGATTTAGCCAAACCTGCATTGGATGCTGTATTAGGTGAAAATAGAGATGTAAAGTTATTCCCAAGAAAATTTGAGAATACTTACCGTCATTGGATGGAAAACATCCGTGATTGGAATATCTCACGTCAATTATGGTGGGGACAACAAATTCCTGCTTATTATTATGGTGAAGGAAAGGAAGACTTTGTAGTTGCTGAAAATGTACAGAAAGCTTTAGAATTAGCTAAAGTAAAAACAAATAACTCAGAACTTACTGAAAATGATCTTCGTCAAGATGAAGATGCTTTAGATACTTGGTTCTCTTCTTGGTTATGGCCAATGAGTGTATTTGATGGAATAAGAAATCCAGAGAATGAAGAAATTAAGTATTATTATCCAACGAACGATTTAGTAACGGGGCCAGATATTTTATTTTTCTGGGTTGCACGTATGATTGTTGCTGGATATGAATATAAGAATCAACGTCCTTTTGAAAATGTGTATTTGACAGGTTTAGTACGTGATAAACAACGTAGAAAAATGTCAAAGTCATTAGGAAATTCTCCAGATGCTTTAAAGTTAATCGAAGATTATGGAGCGGATGGTGTTCGTGTTGGTTTATTATTGAGTTCTGCAGCTGGGAACGACCTTTTATTTGATGAAGCACTTTGTCAGCAAGGAAAAGGTTTAGGAAATAAGGTATGGAGTGCTTTCTATTTAACAACTCTTTGGGAAGTTTCTGAATCATTGGAGCAGCCTAAGTCGAGTAAGATTGCATTAGATTGGTACAAAGCAAAATTCCAAAAGACCTTATCTGAAATTGAGGATCATTACAGCAAATATCGTTTGAGCGATGTAATCATGTCGATATACAAATTAATCTATGATGATTTCTGTGGATGGTTATTGGAGATTGTAAAGCCAGGATATCAACAACCAATAGATGCGAAAACATATAATGAAGTAATTGCATTATTTGAAGATAATTTAAAGATCTTACATCCGTTTATGCCTTTTATTACAGAGGAAATTTGGCAAGCCATTGCAACAAGAACTCCAAAGGAGGCATTAATCGTAGCAAAATATCCAACTTCTCAAGAATCAGAGGAAAGCTTAATTGCTGAGTTTGATTTTGCTTCAGAGGTAGTTTCTGGAATTAGAACAATTAGAAAAGAAAAGAACATTGCTTTTAAGGAAACTATTGATTTAATTATTACTAATAATGAAAAGGTTACTTCTAATTTTGATGATGTAATTAAGAAGTTAGGTAATATTGAAACACTTTCGTATTCTGACGAAAAAATAGAGGGTGCTTTAAGTTTCCGTGTGAAGTCAAATGAGTATTTTGTTCCAATATCAGCAGATAATATTAATGTTGAAGAAGAGGTTCAGAAATTAACGGAGGAGCTCAATTATACTGAAGGATTCCTTAAATCTGTTCAAAAGAAATTGGCTAACGAGCGTTTTGTGAGCAATGCACCTGAGCAAGTTGTAGCAAACGAAAAGAAGAAGGAAGCTGATGCTTTGGCAAAAATTGAAACTATAAAAAATAGTTTGGCAAGTTTGCAGTAAAATTAATAATCAATATACATAAGGTCTATCGTTTGATAGACCTTTTTTTATGCTCAAAAATTAAGAGATTGAGGTTTTTAATAAAATCACTAACTTTAACTAATCAACACATAAACAGTATGTTTTGTGACTAGCTAAATCAAATATTATGGAAAATAACAACAAAATACCAAGTTGGTATTGGATTCTTGTCATCGTTTTTGTGCTATGGAATATTATGGGAGTTTTCTCATTTTACATACATACTTTTATAACTGAAGAAGCTCTAGCTCAACTTCCAACCAATGAACGCGATTTGTATGATCAATATCCTAAGTTAATTACAGTTGTATTTGGAGTCGCCGTGTTTTTCGGTCTTGCTGGAGCAATCGGTTTATTCTTTAAGAAAAAATGGGCTAAGATAGCTGCTATTATTTCTATAGTAGCGGTAATCATTCAAATGAGTCATCATGTTTTTTTTACCAAATCTATTGAAGTTTATGGATTACTTCACACCATCACAATGCCTATTTTGGTTGTTGTCTTTGGATTATTTTTGGTTTGGCTTTCTAATTTCTCTATCAAAAAAGGATGGCTCAATTAAGTTATTTTATAATGAATATACTGTGTTAATCGACACTAAAGTTATACATTAGGGGTTTATTTTATATGAATCCTCCTTATGAAAAACTCTGTAATCGTTGCCTGTTTTATTGGTTCACTATTGATTTTCATGTAAAACAAATGAAGTGTCCAAAATTGACGTTGTGAAGCTAACTGAAACAACTAAAAGCTGGAATGGTAATACTCTTCCGAAGTATCCAAATGGACAACCAAAAGTAACTATATTGAAAATAACGATTCCACCTAAGAAAAAGTTAGAAATTCATAAGCATCCTGAGATAAATGCAGGAGTTCTTTTAAAAGGTGCTTTAACAGTAATAAGTGAGAAAAATGACACCTTGTACTTAAAGAAAGGTGATCCTATTGTTGAATTGGTTAATACATGGCACTATGGCAAAAATGAAGGAGATGTTCCAGCTGAAATTATTGTGTTTTATGCTGGAATTGACGGAACACCAATAACGGTATTAAAACATGAACAGAATTAAATCATATACGTTCTGAGAGAAAAATTATATCATATTTCTACATCTGACAAAGTTTCCGTTGCATTATGGAAATTAGACACTGAGCATTCCTCGGGAAAAGACGTTTTACTCACTCATGGTACTTTTTCAAATAAAAAAATCTGTGAAGGGATTGCGGAATACTTTGTTGAAAAAGGCTTTACTTGTTGGATAATGGAATGGAGAAATCATGGCAGTAGTGACAGAATTGATTCTAATTTCAACTTTGAAACAATATCAAAGTATGATTTAAAGTCGACATTTGAATTTCTTTTTAAAAAGGAAAAGGTCAACACTATAGATTGCCTAGTTCATAGTGGTGGAGGTCTGATACTTACTATGTTTTTGATCAAGAATTCTGCATATCAACCCAAAATTAGAAGTATTACTATGTTTGGTACTCAAGCCTTTGGTGCTGGGACATATGTTTTAAACAGGGGCAAAATATTCTTAGGCAAGTATGTTACAGCTATATTAGGAAAAACACCAGCAAAAAAGGTAGGATCAACGGAACATGATGAGAGTTACTACACAATGAAGCAATGGTTCGATTGGAACTTAAAGAAGAACTTTATTGGAGAGAATGATTTTGATTATAAGGAAAGAATGCCACGTATTAGGATTCCAATTCTATCGATATGTGCAAAAGGGGATACCTTTATCGCTCCGAAGGTTGGGTGTGAAAAATTTCTCAATGCTTTTAATAATGAATCAAACAGACTATGGTACTTATCAAAGAGAAATGGAAATTTAGAGGACTATAATCATAGTAGAATTCTAAAATCGCAAAGCGCAAAAAGCGAAGTTTGGCCGAAAGTTAAAGAGTGGATTGATTCTAGGACGATTACGTTTTAATCATTAAAATAAATCGCATCACCTTATTAATTCATAAGCTCTAACCTCACATGTTTATATAAATAGTCTATTTGTTTTTTTATTAAGGTCTCATAAGTGGTTGATTTTTTGATACTAAGAATAACTTTGTTATATTTGATTACCCCTTAAATAATCGTGATGAAAAAAATAACTTTTTTATTATTAGTATCATCTAATGCAATCTTTTCTCAGATAGATGCTAATTCTTTGTTTGGTTTACCAAAAGCTTCAACAACTGAAATGAACTCTATTTCTTTGCCTAATGAAGGTTCTATTCTATACAATACGACTATTAAGGGATTGTATTTTAGAGATGATAGTACTTGGCAAATGTTAACTCCTATAAAAGACATTACTACAATTGATCCTTTTCTTACCATCAATAATAGTAATTCGGTTTTCGAAATAACTACAACATTTAAAGACGTTAATTCTGAATTAATGTTTGAAGATGATGATTATTGTTATGTGTCGATGATTGAAAGTGGAACAGAATATCTTGTGATAAGGTATGATAAAACCGATGTTAATGTAGAGGCAAGGTCTACAGGAACGGGATCTCAACCCAATACTCTTGCTGCGGTACAAGCTTTAACTTATAATTAGTATATGAATAAAATTAGCGGAGTTTTTTCTATTTACTTTTTTCTATTTGTAAATGTGATTATGGCAAATTTCACATTATCTGGTAGTGTAATTACACAAACAGGAACAGATAATAATTTATCAGGATTAGCGTCCATTGCAGGAGTAACTACGACTACTAATGGTACTGGAGCCAATCAATACATTACATATAATTTGAACAATTTAAGATTGGTAATTCAAGGAACTTTAAATCATAACCCAGAGCAAGAACAGTTATTATTTAATAACCCTGGAAATCCAATAATAGATATTCAAAATGGAGCTGAATATAATTTGGGAAGTGATGTAACATTGAACGGAATTATTAGGCAAACCTTAGGTTTAGGAATATTTATCTCTTCAACTGATTCTGGATGTTGTGGTTCAGGCCAAGCAGTACTATACATAAGAGATGGCGCTACATGGAATTGGAGAGGAGCTACTATAGATGTAGGTCAATTACCATGGTTTGCAGAGCCAACATCAACGGTTAATATAACTAATGGAGTATTATTGGTAAGGAGAAGTGCTACTTCAGATGTGGTTCAAGTAAGACAAAATTCAGATAATTTTTTCGTTGATGGACTTACTTTTATCGGAAATGGAGAAGGAGATATAACATTTTTAAGAAGACCTCAACAAATGGATAATTATAGGCCTGAAACAACAGGAGGAGCCATAGCTTTTTCTTCATTCACTCCAAACTATGATGTTACCTTTAGGGGGTATTCAGGAGGAGATAGAGGAAACACTCAGGATATAAAATTTTGGTCTGGTTGTCGACCGATATTGATAAATTCAAAAACAGGTTCTCAATTAATTGCGGGAAATCACCAAAGTGGTCATGGTAACGGATACGGAATAGCTTTGGTTTATCAAGAACTGGATTTGAATGTACAAGATGTAAATAATAACCCAGTGTCGGGTGCCACTATGTATATTGTAGATACCAATAACGGAAATAGAGGAACTTACAATAGGGAAGGGCATGTGGTAAATAATATAGATGATAATGAGTATCTAGTCCAAACGAATGCAAATGGTGATATTCCACAACAACAAATTTTACTCGCTGCTAATGTAGCTAATTCAGGTGCTACAAATGGATTAAATACAGGTACATATGCTTGGGATTATAGAGGTAAGAATAATAATGATAGTGATTTGTTCGATATTCATATTTGGTCATATAATCATTTATATCAAATAATATCAGATGCTGAACTGAAAGGTGTAAATGGAACATCGTTAACAACCAAAATTTTTGAAGATACAGCTATATCAGAAACGAATAAAAGTGTTGTTGATGCCTATACCGCTATTGATAACTTAGATAAGTTATACGATAGAGCAAAAAGTTTTAAAGTAGACAATGTAACCTCATTAGGCATAGAGAACTCTTTTTTTTCAACAGTTGGTGATCAATTAGTATTACAAACAGGATGGGACATCGTTATAGATCAAACAGCAACAGGTGTATTTACAGTTGATGAAACGGAACAAATTATAACATTAAATGCAAGTACTTTAAGATTCGGGACAAAATTTAAAAGTATTCAAGCAACCGGAACAATCTCAACGGCTAATGGATCAGCTATAGAATTTGGATATATTGATAGTACTGGTACATATAAATATATTGAGTTGATTAATTTGACGAGTACAGATGCAACAATTATTGATTTCGTTCCTTCTCCTGAAAATGTTTTACAAGAGAATTTAGATTTTACAGGGACATTAAAAACTTTATTTGAGGCACCTGCAGACGCCTCTAACACAAAGGTAAAATTATCTAGATATGGATATTCGGAATGGATTGAAATTGTTCCTGAGAGCGATTTATCATTCATAAGGGAAGTAGAACTAATTCCATTACCAGAATGGTCAGGAAACCAAGATGAATTACTGTTTTATACTCAGAAGATACTACAAAAGTCTGAAGCAATAAAAAATGTGTTTAATAATCCAGTACAACCAACTTTAAATATAAGCAATACGATCACCACTAATGGAGCACCTGCTTCTGAAGAGAATCAACAGGCTTTACTTAATTTATTAAAAAGGGTTCTTTCGAAAGTAACTAATATAAGAGAGCGGATGAATCATTAAAACAAAAAAAGACTACAAATAATATTGTAGTCCTTTTAATTTTTTATATTTGTCTCGTCCTGAAATAACGTTACACTAAATTTTCAGTGTGATGAAAAACAATTATGTAAAACGAACTCAGAAGG
>CANMIL010000025.1 GCA_947497895.1 uncultured Tenacibaculum sp. | reverse complement strand
CCATTAGCGCCGATGGTACTGCCACTGGTGGGAGAGTAGGTCGTTGCCTTTCTTTTTAAAACTCCTCATTACTTCATGTAATGAGGAGTTTTTTTATACGATAAATTTACTTCGAAGCTAACCAAAAACAACCTCTTAAAACAGCTCTTTTAGCTAGCTTCATCATAAAAACAACTACTTATCTAAATATTAAGAATAATACGAAAAAAGATGTCTTAAAATGACACTGAGATGAATAAAAGCTTAGTTCGTTTGAACAAAAAAGCCCAAGAATAAAACTATTCTTGAGCTGAGAATTCTAATCTATCGCTATTTCAACCATGTTAGGCTGAATTCCTACTAGCATTAATATTTCCAAATAATGAACGAGTAACGATTTTTTCAAAAATTTCCTGTGTTTCTGAATTCGAATTGCCTTGTTCTTCGAGCTTTTGGATTTCTTTCAAGGCGTATTGCTGAATTGTTAATAAAGGCAATACAATATTCTCTCGAATATCTATAGAAGCTTTACCAGCCGGTTGGTTCTCCATTAAGGTAGTGTAACCAGTAAGCTTCAAAATTAATCGATGAGATAGCAAGTATTCTTCATATATTAATTTCCAGAATGCTCCATATTCTTCATCGTTTGCCATATATTTCGTTAAATCGAAGAATGATTTCGATAAAGACATCATACTGTTTTCAATTAAAGTTTTGAAGAAACTTGATTCGTTGTATAGTTTTACTACTTTGTCGAATTCTCCCTTGTCTTCAAATTGTTTAATCGCAGTACCCACTCCGAAGAACCCTGGTACATTTTGCTTTAATTGACTCCAAGATCCAACAAAAGGAATAGCTCTTAAATCTCCAAAAACTAAACCAGCAGAAGCATTACGTTTAGATGGGCGACTTCCAATATTGGTTTTCGCATAATATTTAAGCGTACTCATTTTTTCTAAATATGACAAAAATTTAGGATGAGCCTTAAAATCACTATAGGTTTGATAACTAATATTAGCCAATTCGTTCATAACAATAACATTGTCATCAGTCATCAATTCATTAATACCATTTAATTTATTGCTAATACCAGAACTAATTAATTGTTCCATATTGTATTGCGACGAATCTAATGTACCAAAGTTAGAACTGATTGTCTGACCTTGAATTGTTAACTGAACTTCTCTATCCTCAATTTTGGGACCTAAAGAAGCGTAGAATTGATGAGTCTTTCCTCCACCTCTTGCAGGAGGTCCTCCACGACCATCAAAAAATATTACAGCAATTCCATATTTTCTTGACATTGCAGTCAATTCTTCTTTAGCTTTAAATATTGACCAGTTTGCCATTAAATAACCACCATCTTTAGTTCCATCGCTGAAACCAAGCATTATGGTTTGTTTTTTACCTCTTTCTTCAAGATGCTTCATGTATGAAGGATTACTATAAAGTTCTTCCATAACTTTAGGAGCATTCTTAAGGTCAGTTATTGTTTCAAATAAAGGAACAATATCGACAGTTAGTCGATCATTGAAAGCAACTAATTTTAGCATTGCATACAATTGCATAACATTCAATGAAGTTTGATTGTTACTTATAATGTATCTATTGGCTGCTGCTTCCCCATTAGTATCCTGAATTGTTTTGATAACCTTCATTGTTTTTAAGGTTTTCAATGCAAATTCATCTTCGATAATATCTAAATCAACAGATCCTTTAATTTCTGAAAGAAGTTTTATTTGCTCGGTTTCCTCTAAATCATGATAGTTATCTGGAAAGATCGTAGCGTTGTTTTCTTTCAATGTATCTACTAAAGTGGTAAATACATTGTGGTGTTGTCTACTATCTTGTCGTATATCCAGATTGGCAAAGTGGAATCCGAAAAGCTTAATTTTATTTAAAAGACTCTTTACTTCTTTTAGATATAGCGACTGGTGTTCGTTGATAAGAATATTTTTAATATCAAGAAGTTCTTGTTCTAAAAATTCTAGTGAAATTGAAGTTGAATCATTTTTGAGGATAGTCTCATATAACTTACTTTCTAAATTAAGAATTCTATCTTCAATACCAGTAAACGTTAGTTTTCGTTTAAGTACTCTTACATCGCGATAATAATTTTTTATAATCGCCTCTTTTAGTTTTTCAGAAACTTTTAAGGTTGTTTCTGGAGTAACAAAAGGGTTTCCATCTCTATCTCCCCCTGGCCAGAACCCGATGTTGATAACGTCATTTTTCAGATCTTCGGAATCCGCAAAAATGTTTTCTTTTATATAATCGTATATATTCCCAAAAGAACGATAAAATACATTCTCTAAGTACCAAATTAAGCTAATGGCTTCGTCGTAAGGTGTTGGTTTGCTTTGTCTGAAAAAAGGTGTTTTTCCCAACTGAGCTAAGAGTTGAGTGATTTGTTGTAAATCGTTGTTTTTAATTGCTTCGGATAAAGCAGTAATAATTCCAAGAACAGATCCTGGATAAAATTGTGTTGGATGCGCTGTTAAAACAATTCTTACTTTAAAATCTTGTAAAAACTCTTTCAATTGCCCCATTTTGTTATTAGAAGAAGCAAACTCTTTTAAGTTTCTGAGAGTACCAATTCCGTCCATGTTATTGACTATAGGAAATGCAGCATCTTCAATAGCATCAAATAAAACAACTTGCCTTTCGATATATTGAATAAATCGAAAAAGTAAATTTATCTGACTTTTTTCGTCTCTTCGAGCTTGATATTTTTCAAAGAATGTTTTTACGATAGTAGTAGGGTCATCCCCACGATCATATCCTTTCTTACAGGTTTCGTGAAAAAGAGGTAAAAGCACACCAGTCTTAGTAATACTGCTAAATGGCAGCGTCATAAAAATACTGTTATATATTTTATATTTGGCCTCTACACTTTCTTCAAATCTTTCTATTTTAGGTAGTTTGGACATTGTAGTTTTTTTAATACTGAAAATTAAAAAACGTCTAGCAAGAATTCCCATATAAAATGGAAATTCTACGAAAACGTTTTAAACTAATTACTTATACACCAGGAAGGTCACCATTGCCTTTAGTAGCTAAATAGCTAGCACTGGTTAAGTATTTGTCGATGCTAATAGCAGCTTCTCTTCCTTCTGAAATGGCCCAAACAATTAATGATTGACCTCTTCTCATATCTCCAGCAGTGAAAACATGAGGAACATTAGTTTGATAATTATCTGCTTTATAATTACTTCTATTGTCTAGTGTTAATCCTAACTGATCACTTAAGGTAGTTTCAGGTCCTGTAAAACCAAGAGCTAAAAGAGCCAAGTCGCAAGGCCAAATTTTTTCTGTATTCGGTTTTTCGATAAGTTTAGGACGTTCACCTGGAACAATTTCCCACTCCACTTCAACAGTTTTAAGAGCGGTTAGCTTACCATCACCATCTGTAATAAATTCCTTCGTATTAATTAACCAATTTCTATCACAACCTTCTTCATGAGAAGTACTTGTTTTTAATTGTAAGGGCCAATATGGCCAAGGAGTTTTTAAACTTCTAAGTGCTGGTGGTTTGGGCATTATTTCAAAGTTTGTGACCGATTTAGCTCCTTGTCTATTTGAAGTACCTACGCAATCTGATCCAGTATCACCACCACCAATAACGATGACGTTTTTACCTTCTGCAGAAATATGCTCATCTTCAAGTTCTTTGTTAAATACTAGTTTTGTTTGTTGCGTCAGGAAATCCATTGCTTGGTGCACACCATCTGATTCGATTCCCTTCACTGGAATACTTCTTCTTTGTGTAGCACCTCCACATAATAGTATTGCGTCAAAATAATCTAGATTCTTAATATCATAATTTACTCCAACATTGGCGTTTGTTTTAAAGATAACACCTTCTTTCTCTAGTATTTTTACACGTCTATCGATAATTCCTTTTTCCAGTTTAAAATTCGGAATACCATATCTTAATAACCCTCCAACTTCATCATCTCTTTCAAATACAGTAACGTTATGACCAGCTCTATTCAATTGTTGAGCAGCAGCCAAACCAGCAGGACCAGAACCAATGACAGCGACTGTTTTTCCTGTTCTTATTTTAGGTGGATTCGGCTGAATCCATCCATTGGCAAAAGCACGTTCAACGATGTTTTTTTCTATGTTCTCAATAGAAACAGGATCGTTAACCAATCCTAAAACGCAAGATTTTTCACATGGGGCAGGGCATAATCTTCCAGTAAATTCAGGGAAGTTATTTGTTGAGTGTAAAATTTCAGCTGCTTTTTGCCACTCTCCCTTATACACCATGTCGTTAAAATCAGGAATTAAATTTCCTAATGGACAACCGCTATGGCAAAATGGAATTCCGCAATCCATGCATCGGGCACCTTGCTTTTTAATTTCAGATTCTTTCAGGGCAATGGTAAACTCTTTATAGTCTTTTACCCTTTTTTCAACTTTGATATTCGATTCATCTTGTCTCTCAATATCTATAAATCCTCCAATTTTACCCATAACTTACGCTGTGATTTTTTTTAATACTATTTTTTCTTCAGATAACCTTTTTAAAGCTTTTTTGTAATCTCTAGGGAATACTTTTACAAACTTCTTCTTTACGGTTTCCCAATTCTCAAGCTGTTTTCTTGCTAGTTCACTATTGGTGTAATTGTAATGAACTTCAATATGTGTTTTAAGCTCAAAGAAATCATTGTCATCTAATGGATCTAAATCAACCATTTCTTTATTACACAAATTGTTTACAAATTCATTATCCTCGTCGAATACATAGGCAATTCCTCCACTCATACCAGCAGCGAAATTTCTACCAGTTTTTCCTAGAATGATAACTTTACCTCCTGTCATGTATTCACATCCGTGATCACCAACACCTTCTACTACTGCAGTAACTCCTGAGTTTCTAACAGCGAAACGTTCTCCTGCAATTCCGTTGATAAATGCTTTTCCTTTTATTCCTCCATAGAAACTTACGTTTCCAGTGATGATGTTTTTAGAAGCATCAAAAGTTGCTGATTCAGGTTTTTTAACAATTAAAGTAGCTCCCGATAGTCCCTTTCCAAGGTAATCGTTTGTTTCTCCTTCGACAGTAAGCGTAAGTCCCTTGGTTGAAAAAGCCCCAAAACTTTGTCCAGCGGATCCTTTAAATGTTACGTTAAGTGTATTTTCTGGAAGACCGTCTTCTCCGTATTTTTTAGAGATTTCATTGCTGAGAATAGCTCCAACGGTCCTATCTGTGTTTTGAATTGGATATTGCAGATTTGTTTCTTTTGAGTTGATGATTGCTGATTTTGCATCGTTTAAAATTTTAAAATCTAGAACATTGTCTAAATTGTGGTTTTGTTTTTCGGTATTGTATTCAATAGTTTCTTTTTCTTGCTGTGGCTTATAAAGAATCGCAGAAAGATCTACTCCTTTAGCTTTATAATGGTCTATAGCTTTATTGGTGTTTAGTTTATGACTTTGGCCAATCATTTCATTTAGAGTTCTGAATCCTAATTGAGCCATAATTTGTCTTAACTCTTCTGCAACGAAGTACATGAAGTTAATTACATGCTCAGGTGTTCCTTTAAAGTTTTTACGCAATTCAGGATTTTGAGTAGCAATTCCTACTGGGCAAGTATTTAAATGACAAGCTCTCATCATAATACATCCAGAAGCAACTAACGGTGCAGTTGCAAAACCGAATTCTTCAGCTCCTAATAAGGCAGCAACAGCAACATCTCTACCTGTTTTTAATTGTCCATCGGCTTCTAAAACTACTCTGTTTCTTAATCCGTTTAACACAAGTGTTTGTTGCGCTTCAGCTAAACCTAATTCCCAAGGTAAACCAGCGTGTTTTAATGAAGTTAAAGGAGAAGCTCCCGTACCTCCATCATAACCAGAAATTAAAATCACGTCTGCTTTTGCTTTTGCAACTCCTGCTGCAATAGTTCCTACACCGACTTTTGAAACTAATTTTACATTAATTCTAGCCTCTCTGTTAGCATTCTTAAGGTCGAATATTAGCTGAGCTAAATCTTCAATAGAATAAATATCATGGTGAGGAGGAGGTGATATCAATCCAACATAAGGTGTTGAATTTCGAACATCAGCAATCCAAGGAAGTACTTTTTCTCCTGGTAACTGACCACCTTCTCCAGGTTTGGCTCCTTGAGCCATTTTTATTTGAATTTCTTTGGCATTAGTTAAGTAATTACTTGACACACCAAATCGTCCAGAGGCAACTTGTTTGATAGCACTGTTTTTCCAATCTCCGTTAGATTCTTTTTCAAATCTTAATTTGTTTTCACCACCTTCACCAGAGTTACTTTTACCTCCAATTCTGTTCATGGCGATTGCTAAATTTTCATGTGCTTCCTCACTAATAGAACCATAAGACATAGCTCCAGTTTTGAATCGTTTAACAATTTCAGTCCAAGGTTCTACTTCATCAATAGAAATAGGATCAAGATTGTTGAATTCAAACAAGCCTCTTAAAGTCATTAAGTTTTCACTTTGCTTATTGATTTTATCAGCATAGGTTTGATAACTTTCTTTAGATTTACTACGAACAGCCTGTTGTAGTTTGGCTACTGTAGTTGGATTAAACATGTGTTTTTCTCCATTTCTTCTCCACCTGTAGTCTCCTCCAATTTCTAAATCAAGAACAGATTTGTAGTTTTCAAGTTTGAAGGCTTTATCAAATCTTGTCTGAATGTCTTTTTCAAGAACAACCAATCCAATACCTCCAATTCTTGAAGGAGTGTAAGGGAAATATTTACTCGCGAAAGTTTTCTTTAAACCTAAAGCTTCAAATATTTGGGAAGCTCTATATGAGTGTAATGTAGAGATTCCAATTTTGTTCATTATTTTCAGTAATCCTTTTCCAATGGCCTTGTTAAAATTCTCAACAGCAGTTTCTTCGTCTAAATCTTTAATGACATTGGTTTTTACTTGCTCACGAATAATTTCATTTACTAAGTATGGATTGATAGCACTTGCCCCGTATCCGAATAATGTTGCGAAATGATGCGGTTCTCTTGCTTCGGCAGTTTCAACTACAATACCGAATTTTGAACGTTTTTGCTTGCTGTTAAGTGAGTGATGAACATACGAACAAGCTAATAAGGCTGGGATAGGTGCATATTCTTTATCTACATTTCTATCAGAAAGAATAATAATATTGGTTCCTTCAAAAACGGCTTTCTCAACAGCGATTAAAACATCATCTAAGGCTTTTTCTAATCCATTCACACCTTTATCTATAGGGTATAAAATTGGAATTGAAACAGCTTTAAAATCAGGATGATCAATATTTTTTATCTTATCTAAATCGTCATTCGATATTACTGGATTTTGAATTCTTAGTTTTTTTGCTTGTTCTGGAACAATGTCGAAAACGTTACGATCACCACCAATAGCAAGACTAATATCAGTAATTAACTCTTCTCTAATTCCATCCAATGGAGGGTTGGTAACCTGAGCGAATAATTGTTTGAAGTAGTTGTATAACAACTGCGGTTTGTCGGATAAAACCGCTAATGGAGTATCGGTACCCATTGATCCGATAGCCTCCTTAGCTTTAGTTGCCATTGGAACAATCACTGTGTTAATTTCTTCTATGGTGTACCCAAAAACACGTAACCTAGTTTTGTAATTCGTAGGCTCGATTGGACACATATTATTTGTGTACGGAACTTTCGCTAAAGGAAGTGTATGTTCACTAACCCATTCTTGATAAGGTCTTTTAGAAACAATTTCAGTTTTAATTTCTTCATCTTCAATGATTCTACCAGCATTCATGTCAACCAAGAACATTTTTCCTGGCTCTAATCGACCATGTCTTTCTACATTTTCTGGTTCAACTTGAACCACTCCGATTTCAGAAGACATGATAACAAACCCATCTTTAGTAACGGTATAACGTGAAGGTCTTAATCCGTTTCTGTCTAAAAGAGCACCAATATAATTTCCATCAGTGAAAGGAATTGAAGCAGGACCATCCCATGGTTCCATAATACATGAATTGTACTCATAGAAAGCCTTTTTGTCTTCAGACATTGTTTGGTGCTTTTCCCATGCTTCAGGTACCATAATCATCATTACTTCTGGTAAAGATCTACCTGTTATTAACAAAAGTTCCACGACCAAATCCATTGAGGCAGAATCCGATTTCCCATCTCTTACGATCGGGAATAATTTCTTTACATCTTCACCAAACAAGTCACTTTTCATAAGTTCTTCTCTGGCTCTCATTCTACTTACGTTACCTCTTAATGTGTTGATTTCACCATTGTGACACATGTATCGGAAAGGCTGGGCCAAACTCCAAGCAGGGAAAGTGTTGGTAGAGAAACGTTGGTGAACAAGCGCTAATCTTGTTACTACATCTTTCTCTTTTAAATCTTTATAATATCTACCAATATCTTCAGGAATTAAAAGCCCTTTATATATTAACGTTGTCGTTGACAGACTTGGTAAATAAAAGTAGTCAGCTTGTGAAAGTTTTGATTTAGCAATAATATGTTCTGCTATTTTTCTAGCTGCAAATAGTTTAGCGTTGAATTGTAAATCAGTAAGTTCTGTATCGTTTTTATCAACAAAAATTTGCTTCATTTTAGGTTCAGTTTTGGAAGCGATTTTTCCCATAAACGAAGTGTCAACAGGAACATCTCTCCAACCTATAATTCTTAATCCTTGTTTTTTAATTTCTTCTTCAAAAACTGAAATACAATAGTTTGATTGGTTAGAGCTTTTAGGAAGGAATACCATTCCGACAGCATACTCTTTTGGAGCAGGAATTGTAAATGAGCAAACACGCTTAAAGAATTCGTGTGGAATATCGATAAGAATACCAGCACCATCACCTGTTCGTCCATCAGCACTAACTGCACCTCTATGCTCTAATTTTACTAGAATTTCAAGTGCATTATGGATAATAGTGTTTGATTTTTCTCCATTTAAATTACAAATAAATCCAGCACCACAGTTATCTCTTTCGAACTCTGGGTAATATAATCCTTGTTGTTTCATTTGTTTGCTTTTTTACAATAATTAATGTTTAACATAACTAACTCAGTTAGTTTAGTATACTCAAGACAAATAGTTGTGAAAACTATTCATCTTGAGTAGGCTTACACTAAAACGTTCCGTGAAGAACGAAATAGTTATCTATTTCTATTTTTTGTATTAAAGAATACTTGTTTGTTATTCACCTCTATCTCTTTTTCCAGGGTATGCGATTGTACCGTGTTCAGCTAAATCCAATCCTTTTTCTTCAACTTCTTTAGAAACTCTTAGTCCGATGGTTTTCTTAAGGGTAAATAGGACAACGAATGCTAACACAATTGCCCATAAAGCATAAGCAAGAGCCCCAACAGCTTGAACACCTAACTGAGAGAATCCTCCACCGTTAAAAAGTCCAATACCTTTATCTCCATTAACACCCCAAAGTCCTATAACTAAAGTTCCCCATACACCAACAACTCCATGAACTGACGCTGCACCAATAGCATCGTCTATTTTTAATTTCTTTTCGATAAATTCAATTGAGAATACAACTAAAACACCTCCAATTAGTCCAGCTAAAGCAGCACCACCATCAGTCATGTTTCCACAGCCAGCTGTAATACTTACTAAACCAGCCAAAGCTCCATTCAAGGTTTGCGCTAAATGTGGTTTACCATACCAGATCCATGTTGTAATAAGAGCTCCTAATCCACCAGCAGCGGCTGAAAGGTTTGTAACTAAAACAACATTTGAAGCAGCGATAGCATCTTCACCTCCCCAAGCTAATTGAGAACCTCCGTTGAATCCGAACCATCCTAGCCATAAAATGAAAACTCCTAATGTTGCTAAAATTTGGTTGTGCCCAGGAATAGGAAGTACTTTTCCATCTACAAATTTCCCGATTCTAGGACCTACTAAAATAGCAGCAACTAAAGCAGCCCATCCACCTACAGAGTGTACTATAGAAGAACCCGCAAAATCAATGAATCCCATTTTAGTTAACCAACCTTCACCTTGCCATTGCCAACCTCCAGCGATTGGATAGATAAGAGCGGTCATAATAACTGAAAATATTACATACGTAGAATATTTGGTTCTACCTGCGATAGCTCCTGATACAATTGTAGCAGCAGTTGCAGCGAACATGGTTTGGAAAAGAAGATCAGCTCCTTCTCCTTGGAATAAACCACTCCAGAAGAACCAACCATTCGATGTGCTTCCATACATTAATGAATATCCGACCATCCAATATGTTAAAGAACCTACACAGATGTCTAATAAGTTTTTCATCGCAATATTTACTGCGTTTTTAGAACGTGTCATTCCAGATTCAACTAATGTGAATCCTGCTTGCATAAAGAATACTAATATTGCTGAAAGTAGCATCCAAAGCATTCCCATATCTCCTTTAATTTTAGCAACTTCGGTTGCCAAGTCAGAAGCATTATCTTGAATTATTGTTAAAATTAAACTCATAATAAACGATGTTTTTATTCAAAAGAGTAAATAGCTGCTAGCGTTACTCCTGTTATACTTTTGTCATTAAAAAATGTAACGTCATCAGATGTGTCATATCTGAATTCCGTAATAACCTTTAAATTTTTCATAATTCCTTTATTCAAGGTCAAGGTGTAGGCCGATTGACTAAGGTCACCTGCAGATGTTGTTGTTGTGAAGAATTCTGGTCTTAGTCCTAATGAGAACTCATTTTTAAATTCTTTCTGTAAATACAGAGCAACACCATAGTACCCAGCATCAGCATCATTTGAATTTGCATAAGCACCATTAATACCTAAATAAAAATCATCTGTAATATCGAATCCTCCTGTATAATCTAAATACAAGAAATCTTTAAAGCCAGATCCGTCAGCTCCATAAACTAAATTTAAGTACTGCCCTTTGTAACCAGTTTGAAAACCTAATTGATAATCATTTGTAGAATTGGTTCCGTCAGTAATAAGATGTGGGTTTGTCACAGCTAACATGAAACTTAAATCTTCAGAAGCCGTGTAGTCCACCTTTAAACCAGTATGAGAGAAAGGCCCAGCATTGAAAAGATAAGAAACACTGTAGTTGAAATTTGCTGCGGGAGCAATAACCTCGTAACCAAAGAAGGTATTAAATTGTCCAAGTGTAAATCTTAAATCATCAGTAGCTTGGTAATACACATATAACTGATTGATGGCACCTTCATAGGCATTAGCGGCATTGGCTCTAGGCCCAAAAGCTAAATCTGCAACAGCTCCAATTTTTTCTTTTTCGTAAGAAAGAACTGCATTGGCCATACCAAGACCAAATCCATTAGCTGAATTATCGGATAAAATACCGACGCTACCTAAACTACTTGTACTTAAATTAGTAGTGTAATACGTATCCACGCTTCCGCTTAACGAAAAGTTACTTTTCGTTTCTTCAGTTTGAGAAAAACAGTTAAAACAGAGCATGGTTATCGTAAATGTAATAGGATTAAATTTTACCATAACTATTCGAATTTTTGATTAAATGAGGTGCTAATTTTCAACTTTTTATAGATATAAACAAATGGCAACTAGCTTGTTAAGAGGGAAAAACGTTTTCGTAAACCGTTTGATTGTCAAAAAAAGGGGGGTAAAAATTTTAATATGATAAAAGGGGGAAACCTAAGTGCGTGTAAAATGAGAAGTACTCAAATATAATTGGAAAAAATATCGATTTAATAAAAATGCATTTTTTTTGAAAAAATATTGTTTTTCGATATGGAATTTTAGGTAAAAAGCTGTTTTTGTTAATTTATTTTTATTAAAAGGTTGTTTTTATTGAATAATCAATAATTAATTTAGAACGATTCAAAATAAGGATAAAATTGAAAATGGTTGTAGATTTGGCATTATGAATTACAGTTGTTCTTATCTCGTTCGGGTTCAGTATCTTGGGTTTAGGTTTCATGGTTGGCAAAAGCAGCCTGATCTTAAAACGGTGCATTGGGCTATTGATAAAACATTAAAGTTCGTGTGTAAAGGTATTCGTAATAAGTCTATTGGAGTCGGAAGGACAGATGCTAAGGTTTCTTCAACAAATTATGCTTTTCAGCTGTTTATAGATTCGGAACTTGAAGAAACAGATTTTATAGAAAGTTTCAATATAAATTCACCTTCTGATATTCGTGCTTTGTCTGTACAACGAATAACCGATGACTCCTTTAATATTATTCAACATCCTAAGCTAAAAGAGTATAGGTATTATTTTTCTTATGGAGAGAAAAACCATCCTTATTGCGCTGCATTTTTAACTGGGGTTTTGCAGGATCTTGATGTTGATGAAATGAAAAAAGGGGCAAAGTTATTTGAAGGGTTTCACAATTTTACCAGATACTGTACAAAACCATCTAAGGATACTAAAGTAGAAAGAGTAATTGATGAATGTGTTATTATAGAAAATACTGAGTTATCAGCGTCATTTTTTCCAGAAAGAAGTTATGTGTTAGTTGTTAAAGGGGAAGGTTTTCTTCGAAATCAAATACGTTTGATAATGGGGGCATTGTTTGAGTTAGGGAAGGGGAACTATGATTTAGATTTTATAAAAGAGTCTTTAAATCCGAATAGTGATATTGATTTTCTAAAAACAATTGCACCTTCATCTGGACTACATTTACATAAGGTTAATTTTAAATAACGACTGAGTTACTAACATAATGTCTCCAAGTCACTTTTCGAATACTTTTGAAACCCAATTTTTCATAAAGTTTAATTGCTCCTGTATTTTCTTGATCAACATGTAAAATTGGGGTTTTATTTTTTTCTAAGATTCTTTGAGAAGTATGAGCGACTAATTGTTTTGCCATTCCTTTTCTAATATGATTTGGATGCGTTACCACGGCACTTACTTCAATATAGTTGTTCATTTGCAGTCTTTCACCTGTGACGGCGGCTAGTGTATTGTCAATAAAAATACCATAGTAATCTCCCATTTCAAAGGTTCTTTTTTTAAAATATCCAGGCATTACCAGCCAAACAAGTTCATAAAGTTCGTCAATATGTTGTTCGGTTAGTTTTTCAATGGGATGAGTATATTCTGGCTGATTTAATTTATTAAGAAGCATTTGATCACAGATAAAGGTTTTATTGAGTGCAAGAGTAGAAGGTATAACAGGCTCATTTCCGACAATAAAGAAATTATCACATAGCTTGTGGTATGATTCCATTGCTTTCGCAGTTTCTTCAATCTTTGTAAAACTACCAAAAGGGCAAATATCAGGATGATAGAGCTTTACTCCATTATGATCAATAGCAAATGGTCTATGAGTTTCTGTTAAAGCAAGCCATACAGGGTTGTCCAAGTTATTTGTGTTCATGTGATAAATATAAAACTTGTTTTATTATCATATAACAATAGCAAACAAAAAAAAATTCATCCATTAGGATGAACTTTTTAAATAAATATGTTTGAATGTTATAGGTTAAACATTACACCAAAACCAATACTGTTTACACTTCCCCCATCAACTGAAATTCCATTATAACTTCCTTGAATAGCAATGTTATCGGCAACTTCATAACTTACTAATGGCCTATAATAAAAACCACCGTCATTACCAGTATTTATTCCGATTCCATATCCAATATCAGCTCCAACAGTAAACTTATCTGAAGCTTGATATCTAGCAGCTGCAGCAACAGGTAAAAATTGAGCGTCACTTACATTGACTCCTGCTATTTCTTTACCAAAAAAGTTTACAAAGGCTAGAGAAGGACCAGCTTTGAATTTATCGGCAACATTAAATAAGTAGTTTGCTTCTGCACCTAGAGTGAAAGAAGAGAAATTACTGGCATCGCCTGTAGGAAACCCGGCGTTTACACCAACATTAAATTCTCCTTCTTGAGCTTGAATAGATACTCCAAGCATTACGGCAATAATAAAAACTAGTTTTTTCATTTTTTAATATTTTTAAAGTTGCTGTTTGTTATTCAACTTCTGTGCCACTTTTTTTTAGTGGATATAAATAATGAAAAAACTAGTCTGTAGAATATATAAATAGCTTATCCTTTAATTAAGCTTCTTGAAATTACAATCTTTTGAATTTCAGAGGTTCCTTCATATATCTGAGTGATTTTGGCATCACGCATTAATCTTTCTACGTGGTATTCTTTTACGAAACCATTACCTCCATGAATTTGAACTGCTTCTACAGTTTGCTCCATAGCTACTTTTGATGCATATAACTTAGCCATAGCTCCAGATTGGTCGTAATTAGCTCCTGCGTCCTTATCACAAGCAGATTTCATTACTAAATGACGAGCCGCAGTAATTTCAGTATACATATCTGCTAATTTAAAGGCGATAGCTTGGTGATTGCATATTTCAGTACCAAAAGCTTTACGTTCTTTTGAGTATTTTAAAGCCAATTCATAAGCTCCAGAAGCAATACCTAATGCCTGAGCAGCAATTCCAATACGACCACCTGACAATGTTTTCATGGCAAATTTAAATCCGAAACCATCTTCACCAATCCTATTTTCTTTAGGAACCTTAACATCGTTAAATTGTAATGTATGAGTATCAGAACCACGAATACCTAGTTTATCTTCTTTCGGTCCAATATGGAAGCCGTCCATACCTTTTTCAACGATAAATGCATTAATTCCTCTATGTCCTTTACTTCTATCAGTTTGAGCAATTACAAGAAAAACATCTGCACGCCCACCATTGGTAATCCAGTTTTTGGTACCATTTAACAAATAATGGTCTCCTTTATCTTCAGCAGTAGTTGCTTGAGAAGTTGCATCACTACCAGCTTCAGGCTCACTTAAACAAAAAGCACCAATTTGTTCTCCTGTAGCTAATTTTGTTAAGTATTTTTGTTTTTGCTCTTCAGAACCGTAAGATTCTAAACCATAACAAACTAATGAATTGTTAACAGAAACCATTACTGAGGCAGAAGCATCAATTTTAGAAAGTTCTTCCATAATAAGAACGTAAGAAATAGTGTCCATACCACTTCCTCCGTACTTAGGATCTACCATAACTCCCATGAAACCAAGTTCACCCATTTTTCGGACTAACTCGTTTGGAAATTCTTGTTTTTCATCTCGTTCAATAACTCCAGGTAATAATTCGGTTTGTGCAAAATCACGTGCAGCATCACGAATCATTAAATGCTCTTCAGTAAGGTTGAAATCCATTTATCTATTTATTAATTTATTTGTTAAATTCGTAAAAATTGTTTTCAAAGATACGTTTTTAATGTGAAATATTCAATGGACTTTTCTATTTTTACTGAATATGATAGAAGATTACTATTTTGTTATTGGGATGATGTCAGGAACATCATTAGATGGAATTGATTTAGTGTATACTAAATTTAAAAAAGAGGATTATACTCAGTTTGAAATAACATTTTCGGAAACTGTTTCTTATTCCTTAGAATGGAAGAAAAGACTTCGTGAAGCGATCTCTTATGACAAGCAAAGATTAGCGTCTTTGAATTTGGAATATGGTAAATTGATTGCTCAGGAAATCAACCGATTTATAAACAAGAATAGCATTGAAAAGATTGACTTTATAGCTTCTCATGGACATACGATTCTTCATGAACCTGATAAGGGAGTAACACTTCAGATCGGCGATGGTCAAACTATAGCAAACGTAACATCAAGAAAAGTGGTATGTGATTTTAGAACCCAAGATGTTAAACTTGGAGGTCAGGGAGCTCCATTAGTTCCTATTGGAGATAAGTTGCTTTTTCCAAAATATAAACACTGTATTAATTTAGGCGGTTTTGCAAATGTTTCTTTTGATAATAAAGTTGGAAAGCGAATTGCTTTTGATATTTGTCCAGTGAATATTGTTATGAATTATTATATGAGAAAGCTCGGTAAGGAATATGATAATAATGGGGAATTAGCAATGAATGGTCAATTGAATGAAAAGTTACTTCAAGAGTTAAATGAATTGACCTATTATAAAACCGTACCACCTAAATCACTTGGTTTAGAATGGGTTCAGGAAAATGTAATTCCGTTAATCGATGCAAATGAAAAAAATATATCCAATATTTTAAGAACATTTATTGAACATTCGGCCTATCAAATAAGTAAATCTATTGGAAATAAGGGAGATGTGCTTTATACTGGAGGAGGCGTATTTAATACTTTCTTAATGAAAAGAATTGAGTTTTTTACTCAACAAAGAGTAGTTTTGGCCGAAAAGAAGCTTATTGAATATAAGGAAGCGTTAATTTTCGCTTTTTTAGGAGTGTTAAGAGTAGATGATAAAGTAAATTGTTTAGCTTCAGTAACTGGTGCTAGCTCTGATCATTCCTCGGGGGATATTTTTATGAAGAACTTTCCTGAAACGATTTAGTTTTAAATTTTTGTTAAAAGCGAATAGTTAAATGGAAACTTTTTGAACATATAAAGTTTCCATCGTATTTTAGCGACATGTGTAATGAATATTATACAATCTAAAGGTCATTGAAAACAAGTTATGCCTAATCTGGGTAGTTAGGTAAAATAATAACACGTAACATATATTTTTTTGGTAAGTTTGTGAGGTAAGAAAAATTTAAAATTTATTTAGATGAATCAGCTTTAACTCCCCTCATTGGGGTAAAAAATTATGATGTATAGTTAGCTATTGAAAGAAAAGAAACTAAAGTTGAACATTACTAAAAAATAAAAGATGAAAGAATTATTAAAAAAATATGAAGAAAAACAACCTGAAATAGTTTTTAACTGGAAGGATTCAGAAACTGAAGCAGAGGGTTGGACTGTTATAAATTCGCTAAGAGGAGGAGCCGCTGGAGGTGGAACAAGAATGAGAAAAGGATTGGACAAGTATGAAGTTATGTCTTTGGCGAAAACAATGGAAGTGAAGTTTACGGTATCAGGACCTGCTATTGGAGGTGCGAAGTCAGGAATTAATTTCGATCCGCATGATCCAAGGAAAAAAGGAGTTTTAGAGCGTTGGTATAAGGCGGTGGCTCCTTTATTAAAAAACTATTACGGTACTGGAGGTGATTTAAATGTTGATGAAATTCATGAAGTAATTCCAATTACTGAAGATAGTGGGGTATGGCATCCACAAGAGGGAGTATTTAATGGACATTTTAAGCCGACGGAAGCAGATAAAATCAATAGAATTGGTCAGTTACGTCATGGAGTAATTAAAGTTCTTGAAGATTCCAACTTATCTCCGAGTGTTGCAAGAAAATATACTGTAGCCGATATGATTACTGGTTATGGTGTTGCTGAAGCCGTAAAGCATTACTATGAAATTTATGGAGGAAGTGTTGTCGGAAAGAGAGCAATAGTGCAAGGTTTTGGAAACGTAGGTTCTGCAGCAGCGTATTATCTAGCTCAAATGGGCGCGAAAGTAGTCGGAATTATAGATAGAGTTGGTGGAGTAATTAATGAAAATGGTTTTTCTTTTGAAGAAATTAAAGAACTTTTCTTAAATAAAGATGGAAATACATTAATTGCTGAAAACATGATTCCTTTCGAAGAAATGAATGCTCGAATTTGGAATTTACCTTGTGAAATTTTTGCTCCTTGTGCGGCATCAAGATTAATAAAGAAAGATCAAATTGATCAGATGATTGCTACTGGGTTAGAAGTTATTTCTTGTGGAGCGAATGTTCCTTTTGCGGATCAGGAAATTTTCTTTGGGCCAATTATGGAGGAAACTGACAAAAAAGTAAGTTTAATTCCTGATTTTATATCAAACTGTGGAATGGCAAGAGTTTTTGCTTATTTCATGGAAAGAAGAGTTGAAATGACAGATGAGGCTATTTTTAGTGATACCTCAAATACGATAAAAAAAGCACTACAAAAAACATTTTCAAGAAGTGCTTCGAAAACAAAAATAAGTGAAACAGCTTTTGAAATAGCATTGAAAGAACTAGTTTAAAAGCTATAAATTAAGTAATATGTTTAAATATTTTTTAGGTAACAGCCCAAAATGGTTTAAAATGACCATGATTGGCTTTTTAATCTTTAACATTTTTTCCTTCTTTGTGTTAGGAAAAACAGTGACAGCCTGGCTTTTTATAGGAGAGTTTATTTTTACTCTGGCAATGGCTTTAAAATGTTATCCCCTTCAATCAGGTGGTTTATTAGCTATTGAAGCAATGGCTCTAGGATTAACAACACCTAAAAATGCTTATCATGAAGTTGATCAAAACCTTGAGGTTGTATTGCTACTAGTATTTATGGTAGCTGGTATCTACTTTATGAAACCTCTTTTAATGTATATTTTTAGCAAGGTGTTTACTAGAATAAAATCAAAAATAGTTCTTTCAGTATTATTTGTGATTTTATCGGCGGTTTTATCTGCTTTTTTAGACGCCTTAACGGTAACTGCTGTATTGATTAGTGTTGCTGTTGGATTTTATGGTGTTTATCATAAAATTAATTCAAGTTCCTCTGATCATGATGACGATGGAATACTCGATAGAAAAGAACTTGGAGGGAAAACACTTGAGCAGTTTAGAAGTTTTCTGAGAAGTTTAATTATGCATGGTGTTGTAGGTACCGCTTTAGGTGGTGTTTGTACACTTGTTGGAGAACCTCAAAATCTATTGATTGGTGAAAGAATGGGGTGGGATTTTATCGAGTTTTTCATGCAAATGGCACCAATAACATTGCCTGTATTCGTTTTAGGAGTAATCACAACTATAGTATTGGAAGTAACTGGTTGGTTTGGGTTTGGAGCGAAGCTTCCTCAAGCGGCAGCTGAGATTATTGAAAGATATACTGAGAAAGAAGATCAACAACGTACAGATAAACAAAAATATGGGCTTATTGTTCAAGGTGTATCTGCAATACTTTTAATAGCTGGTTTGGCTTTACATATAGCTCCAGTTGGATTCATCGGGTTGGCATTGATTATTGTGCAAACTGCGTTCATGGGAATTATTGATGAACATCAATTAGGGCACGCTTTTGAAGAAGCGCTTCCTTTTACGGGGTTATTAGTAGTGTTTTTCGTGATTGTAGCAATGATTCATGATCAACATTTGTTTAGTCCAATTATCCATTGGGCGCTAGAACAGGATCCTTCTTCTCAGCCAGGGTTGTTTTATTTAGCGAACGGAATTCTTTCTGCTATTAGTGACAACGTTTTTGTGGCAACAGTTTATATTGGAGAAGTAGAAGCTGCATTTAAGTCTGGTCAAATTACCAGAGAGCATTTTGAAACACTAGCTATAGCTATTAATACAGGTACCAATTTACCGAGTGTGGCAACACCGAATGGTCAAGCGGCATTTTTGTTCTTGTTAACATCTTCATTAGCTCCTTTGATTAATTTATCATATACAAAAATGGTGAAAATGGCCTTACCATATACAATTGTATTAGGAGGAGTTGGATATATTATGGTAAAGTTAATGTTAGCATAAAATATTAAGAAACATACATTTTATTTTATAATTTTGAATCCTGAATTTTCGTAATTCAGGATTTTTTTAAACAATTAAAAAAGAACTCATTCGTTAGTAATAAAAACTTAAATTCACTTTTAATGATAGCATATTTTCAAGACCAAGCTGAAGTAGTAGAAGAAGTGTCACAAGAAAAGACATTATCCATTTATAATTTGATTATGGATGGAGGTATAGGAGGGCAAATTATAATAGCCTTATTATTTGTTCTTTTAGCAGTAGCTTTATACATATATTTTGAACGCTTTTTTGCTATTAAGGCAGCCTCGAAAGTAGATAAAAATTTCATGAACCAAATAAAGGACCATGTTATGAATGGCAAGCTTGAAAGTGCAAAGTCGTTATGTGACAATACAACTACTCCAACGGCTAGGCTAATAGGTAAAGGGATTTCTCGAATAGGAAAACCTTTAGAAGATATTAATAAGGCGATCGAAAACGCAGGTAAATTGGAGGTGTACCAATTAGAAAAGAACGTAAGTGTTTTAGCGACTATAGCTGGTGCTGCCCCTATGATTGGTTTTTTAGGAACTGTAATTGGAATGATTGTTGCCATTCATGAGATAGCAAACTCTGGCGGGCAGATAGATATAAAAATGCTTTCTGATGGACTTTATACAGCAATGACTACTACGGTTGCTGGTTTAATTGTGGGAATTATTGCTTATATTTCATACAATCATTTGGTTGTGAGAACAGATAAAGTTGTTTATCAAATGGAAGCCAAATCTGTGGAGTTCTTAGATCTTTTAAATGAGCCTGTATAATTATGAATTTAAGAGGTAGAAATAAGGTAGACCCTAGTTTTAATATGTCGTCAATGACGGACATTGTGTTCCTGTTGTTAATATTTTTTATGTTAACGTCAACATTGGTTACCGTTAGTGCTATTGATGTATTGTTGCCAAAAGCAGGTGGTAAAACAGAAAATAGTACTTCTGTTGCTGTTACCATTACCAAGAATTCATCTTTTTATTTGGATAAATCAAAAGTGAATTCAAGGAATTTGGAAAGAGAACTACTTGCAAAAGTTGGGGCTGACAAGAAAAAGACGGTAGTAATTCGTGGAGATCAAAACGTGGCATATAAAAATGTTATGAAGGTTATTGACATAGCGAATAGAAACAAGTTGAAGATGATTTTAGCGGTTAAAGGAAAATAAATATATGTCCATATTAGATACAAAGCATAAGAAAAAATCAGCAGTAATAACAGCAATTATTTTGTTGTTGTTTCTCTATGGTGTATTTAATTTCGGAATGAGGTACCTAGATCCACCTATAGAATATGGAGTAGCGATTAATTTTGGTAATTCAGATGTAGGAAAAGGAGAGCCTGTTGAAAAAACAAAACAGCAAGCAACAAATGAGCCAGTAGAAGAGGTTCAGGAGGAACAGGTAGAAGAAGTTCAAGAAGAAGTAATCAAAGAAGATGTTATTACGAATGATACTTCTGAGGATGTTCCTGTGGTAGAAAAAAGTAAAGAGGAAAAGAAAGAAGTTACTGAAACTCCTGAAAAGACAAAACCAAAAGAAAAACCGAAACCAAAACCTTCAAAAGCGACAACAGATGCGTTAAATAGCTTGTTGAATGGAGCTTCGAAAGACGGTGCTTCAAGTGGAGAAGGAGATGATGATAAAGGAGGGACGAAAGGAAATCAAAATGGAGATCCTAACTCCTCAAAATATTATGGTAAAGGAGGAAGTGGTTCTGGAGGGAATTATAACCTTGCTGGAAGGCGAGCACTGTCAAAACCTGTTGAAAAACCAAATTGTCAGGAAGAAGGAACAGTAGTAGTAAGTATTGAAGTAGACAAAAATGGAAAAGTTATTCGTGCTATTCCGGGAGCAAGAGGAACAACGAACTCAGCTTCTTGTTTATATGATGCAGCGAAAAAAGCAGCATTAAAAACGAAATGGAATCCCGACTCAAATGCGCCTTCAAAACAAAAAGGAACTATTATTTATCAGTTTTCACTTTCTCAATAAATTTCACTTAAATATTGTATTGTAAATGACATACCAAGAAACACTTGATTGGATGTTTGCTCAGTTACCAATGTATCAAAAACAAGGTAAAACTGCGTTTAAAAAAGATTTAACCAATACCATAGCTTTAGCCAAGCATCTAGGAAATCCTGAAAGAAAATTTAAATCCATTCATGTTGGTGGAACAAATGGTAAAGGTTCAACAAGCCATATGATTGCCTCTATATTACAAGAATCAGGTTACAAGGTTGGTTTGTATACTTCACCTCATTTAAAGAATTTTACGGAGAGAATTCGTATCAATGGAGAGGAAATTTCAAGAGATTCTGTAAAAGACTTCATTTCGAAAAATAAATCTTTTTTAGAACAGCAGGGCTTGTCATTTTTTGAGATGACAGTGGGTATGGCATTCAATGAATTTGCTGAGCAAAAAGTCGATATAGCTATTGTTGAGGTAGGGCTTGGAGGAAGGTTAGATTCCACAAATATTATTACTCCTGAAGTGTCTGTAATAACTAATATAGGGTTAGATCATACTCAATTTTTAGGAGAAACACTACCAGAAATAGCTTTTGAAAAGGCAGGGATTATTAAAAAGAATGTTCCGATAGTCATTGGAGAAAGGCAAAAAGAAACTACTCCCGTTTTTGAAAGAAAGGCAAAGGAATGTAGTGTTGAGTTGATTTTTGCTTCAGATATGAAAGATAAATATGATACTGATTTGTTGGGAGATTATCAATTACATAATTCAAGATCAGCCGTACGAGCAATTAATGAATTAAAAGATTATCATGTTTCTGATGAAAATATAAGAAAAGGTCTTTTAAACGTAGTTCGTAACACGAATTTAAAGGGGAGGTGGCAAATTCTTCAAGATTCGCCAAAAGTTATTTGCGATACGGCTCATAATAAAGAAGGGCTATCTTATACTTTAGCGCAACTAAAAAAAGAAAATTTTGAAAAACTTCACATCCTTTTAGGGGTCGTTTCTGATAAAAAATTAGATGATGTTTTACCAATGTTTCCTAAAGAAGCTGTGTATTATTTTTGTAAACCGAATATTCCAAGAGGACTTTCTGAAGAGGAATTGAAAGAAAATGCGAAAAAATATGGATTGAAAGGAGAATCGTATTCTTCAGTTGGTGATGGGTATAAGTCTTTGAAAATTAATTTAAAAGAAAATGAAGTGGCTTACGTAGGTGGAAGTACTTTTGTTGTTGCTGAAATTTTATAGAAAAAAACTTCATAAAAAGTATTGTCAATTCTAAAAACTGTTATATATTTGCACCCGCAATTAGCAATTACTTTTACAGTAAAGTTGAGATGCAAAACTCATTACTTAGTGAGTATAAATAATTAAGGGCGCGTAGCTCAGTTGGTTCAGAGCACTTGGTTTACACCCAAGGGGTCAGGGG
>CANMIL010000024.1 GCA_947497895.1 uncultured Tenacibaculum sp. | reverse complement strand
AGGGCGCGTAGCTCAGTTGGTTCAGAGCACTTGGTTTACACCCAAGGGGTCAGGGGTTCGAATCCCTTCGCGCCCACAAACTCATCCTTAGTGAGTATAAATAATTAAGGGCGCGTAGCTCAGTTGGTTCAGAGCACTTGGTTTACACCCAAGGGGTCAGGGGTTCGAATCCCTTCGCGCCCACTTAAGAGAAGCTTCATCGTATTTTGATGAAGCTTTTTTGTTTATTGATACTTAGTTAAACATTTTTGTAACTTCGTAGACTAAATTTTTAAAGGAATCAATGAGTAAGCCAATTATAGGTGTTATAGGTCTCGGTTATGTCGGCCTTCCATTAGCAAGACTTTTTGCTACAAAGTATAAGGTGGTAGGTTTTGATATAAAGAACACAAGAGTTCAGGAGTTAAATAAAGGAGTTGATTTAACTCTAGAGGTAAATGATGAGTTGTTAAGGGAGGTGCTCGTAGATGAATTTGATATCGAAAAAGGATTATTGGTTACTTCTGACTCTAGTTTACTTAAAGAATGTAATTATTATATTGTGACTGTGCCTACCTCTGTAGATAAGAATAATCAACCTATATTGAAACCTTTATTGTCCGCCAGTAAAACAATAGCAGAGAATTTAAACTTCGGTGATATCGTAATATATGAGTCTACAGTTTATCCTGGTGCTACCGAAGAAGACTGTGTGCCTGTTCTAGAGGAGGTTTCGGGATTAGTGTATAATAGAGATTTCTACGTTGGATATTCTCCAGAAAGAATTAGTCCAGGAGATAAAGTTAGAACTGTAGAAAATATTTTGAAGGTTACTTCAGGTTCTAATGAAGAAACTGCTTTAAAGGTTGACGAGTTGTATAAATCTGTTTTAAAACAGGGAACTCATTTGGCATCTTCAATTAAAGTTGCGGAAGCTTCTAAGATTATAGAGAATTGCCAAAGGGATATTAATATTGCTTTTGTAAATGAGTTGGCTAAGATTTTTAATCTCATGGATATTGATACCAATGAAGTGCTCGAAGCTGCAGGGACAAAATGGAATTTTTTACCTTTTAAGCCAGGTTTAGTTGGTGGGCATTGTATTGGAGTAGATCCTTTTTATTTAGCTCAAAAAGCTCAACAATATGGTTATTATCCTGAAATAATTTTGTCAGGAAGGAGGTTGAATGATAGTATGGGGGCACATGTAGCGTCAGAAGTTATAAAGCTTATGATTGATGGGGAAGTTAAAATAAAGAAGGCAAATGTTTTGATTCTTGGATTTACTTTTAAAGAAAATTGCCCCGATGTAAGAAATACAAAGGTTATTGACGTGTACCATTCGTTAAACAGTTATGGGGTTGAAGTAGATGTTTTTGATCCTTTAGCTAAGGCGGACGATGTTAGAAATGAATACGGTATTGACTTAATGAATGAGATTAAAGATAAGACGTTCGATGCTGTAGTATTGGCTGTATCTCATAATTATTTTAAGTCTATCAATATTCAGGACTTAAAAAAAGAGGGAGCTGTCGTTTATGATGTGAAAAACTTTCTGAGCGATAAGGATAAAACTTTATAGTATATGCGGTTGATGGTTGTAATTCTGAAATAGTTTTTAGGATAAGGGTAAATAGAGAACTGAAATGAAAAATTTTGCACTTATTGGAGCAGCGGGTTATATTGCTCCTAGACATATGAAGGCCATTAAAGAAACGGGTAATAATTTGCTTGTTGCTTTAGATAAATTTGATAGTGTAGGAGTGCTTGATAGTTATTTTCCAAATGCTAACTTTTTTACGGAATATGAACGTTTTGATCGATATGTTGAGAAGTTGAAAAGGAAAGAGGGGAAGGGGATTGATTATTTCAGTATATGTACACCGAATTACTTACATGATTCTCATGTTCGAATGGCTTTAAGAGTTGGGGCAAATGCAATATGTGAAAAACCTTTAGTTCTTAATCCATGGAATATAGATGCTTTAGAAGCTATTGAAAAGGAGTCTGAGGGAAGTGTTTATACGATTTTGCAGCTTCGATTACACCCGAGTATTATTAAACTGAAGGAAAAGATCGAAAAAGAGAATAAAAACAATAAATACGATGTAGATCTAACCTACATAACCTCAAGAGGGAATTGGTATCATAATTCATGGAAAGGCGATGTTGGTAAATCTGGTGGGATAGCTACAAATATAGGAGTGCATTTTTTTGATATGCTGCTATGGATATTTGGAGATTTACAAGAAAGTATAGTTCATTTAAAGGAGGTAGATAAAATGGCTGGGTATTTGGAGTTGGAAAGGGCTAGGATACGTTGGTATTTATCTATAGATTCTAATTCATTACCGAAGAAATATAGAAATGATGGAGTTAGAACTTATAGGAGTATTGTTGTAGATGGAGAAGAAGTTGAGTTTAGTAATGGTTTTACCAATTTGCATAAAGATAGCTATAGTTTGATTTTGTCCGAGGCTGGATTTAAAATAAAGGAAGCAAGACCTGCAATTGAATTAATATCGAAAATTAGAAAATCTGAAAAAGTAAATTTAGGACAAAAACATTTTTTATTGTAAAAGAACATATATCTTTGTGCAGTAAAAAATAAAAAGAAAATGAAAATAGGTATAACTTTTAGTGCTTTTGACTTACTACACGCTGGGCATATTAAGATGCTAGAAGAGGCAAAACGACAATGTGATTATCTGATTTGTGGATTGCAAACAGATCCTACTTTAGATAGACCTGAAAAGAATAGACCTGTACAATCAGTTGTTGAACGTTATATTCAATTGAAGGGATGCAAGTATGTTGATGAAATAGTACCTTATGCTACTGAACAAGACTTGGAGGATATACTCAAGTCTTTCCATATCGATGTTAGAATTATTGGAGATGAATATGCTAATAAACAATTTACGGGTAGAGATTATTGCGAGAAAAAAGGGATAAAATTATACTTTAATAAAAGGGAACATCGATTTTCTAGTAGTGGTTTAAGAAAAGAGGTTCATGATAAAGAAAGCTTAAAAACAAAAGATAAATAGTAAATGAATATAGCTGTAATTGGTACAGGTTATGTCGGGTTGGTTTCGGGGACGTGTTTTTCTGAAATGGGGAACAAAGTGACTTGTGTTGATATCGATCAGGATAAAATAAATAAACTACATAAAGGAATAATTCCAATTTATGAGCCAGGTTTAGAGAAAATGGTTGTCAAGAATGTAGAGAAGAGAAATCTTTTCTTTACAACAAATCTATCTCAAGCCATTAAGGACGCAGAGATAGTTTTTATTGCAGTGGGAACCCCGATGGGAGAAGATGGTTCCGCTGATTTGCAATATGTTTTGGCTGTTGCTAAAGAAATTGGAATGAAAATGAACAAAGAATTAGTTGTTGTAGATAAATCAACTGTTCCAGTTGGAACTGCAGATAAAGTAAAGGCTTGCATTCAAAATGAGCTTGATAAAAGAAAACTAAATCTTAATTTTCATGTTGTTTCGAACCCTGAGTTTCTTAAGGAAGGAGATGCCATAAATGATTTTATGAAACCTGATAGAGTTGTTATTGGAGCTGATACGGATTTTTCTCTGAGAAAAATGAAGGAATTGTATAGCCCATTTTTCCGAACTCATGATCGTTTCATAACAATGGATATTCGTTCTGCTGAAATGACAAAATATGCGGCTAATGCAATGTTGGCAACGAAAATATCTTTTATGAATGAAATCGCCAATTTGTGTGAGAGAGTAGGAGCTGATGTGAATAATGTAAGACTAGGAATAGGTTCTGATAGCCGAATAGGTTACAGTTTTATCTATCCAGGTGCTGGGTATGGAGGCTCATGCTTTCCAAAGGATGTAAAAGCTCTAAAAAAAATAGGAGAAGAGTATGGATATGAAACACAACTCATTCAATCCGTTGAAGATGTGAATAACAGACAAAAGTTTGTTATAGCTGAAAAAGTTGTTAAGAAATTTGGGGAAGACTTATCTGGAAAGACTTTTGCTATATGGGGGCTTTCATTTAAACCAGGAACTGATGATATGAGAGAAGCTCCATCCATATACGTGATTAATGAGTTGGTAAAACGAGGAGCTAAAATTAAAGCTTATGACCCAAAAGCAATAGGAGAAGCTCAACATTTTTATTTGAAAGACTTGGATGGGATTCAGTATTTTGAAAGGAAGTATGATATTTTAGATGGTTCTGAAGCGTTAATTTTACTTACTGAATGGAAAGAGTTTAGATCACCAGATTTTGAAGAAATAAAAAAACAACTAAAGTTTCCTGTAATTTTTGATGGTAGAAATCAATATATAGCGTACGATCTGGAAAAGAGGGGAATAGAGTATTATAGAATTGGTAAATAATGTCAATGAAATCTAGACTAGAATACCCGATAAAGTTTACGCCAATTCTTAAAAAGAAAATATGGGGAGGTAATGCTTTGGTAGGTAAATTCAATAAAAAATCAACGAAGAAAAATATAGGGGAAAGTTGGGAGATTTCGGGTGTAGATGAAGATGTCTCTGTTGTGTCTAATGGAGAACTTAGAGGGGTTAATTTAAATGAACTCATTCGTGAATTTAAAGGTGATTTAGTCGGGGAAAAGGTGTTTGATAATTTTGGAGATAAATTTCCGCTGTTATTTAAATTTATTGATGCCAAAGAAAATTTATCTATTCAATTGCATCCAAATGATGAACTTGCGGCGAAAAGGCATAATTCTTTTGGGAAAACTGAAATGTGGTATGTTATGCATTCAGAAGAAAATTCAGAGTTATACGCAGGTTTGACTAAAAAGCTTAGTAAAGAAGAGTATCTAGACTATTTTCATAAGGGAGAACTTTTAGATATAATTCACATAGATGAAGTGTCTAGGGGGGACTCATATTTTATTGAAGTTGGAACAATTCATGCAATAGGTGCAGGAATTGTTTTGGCCGAAATCCAGCAAACTTCGGATGTTACCTATAGGATATATGATTGGGATCGTGTTGATAGTAATGGGAATTCAAGGGAACTACATACTGATTTGGCTATTGATGCTATTGACTTGAGTAAAATTGGCTCATGTAAGCTGCATTATTGTAATAAGATAAATGAGGTAAATAACGTTCTGGATTGCAAATATTTTACTACGAACAAACTATTTGTTTCTGACAGTATTTATAGAGATTATAAAGAACTAGATTCATTTATTGTTTATATGTGTGTGTCAGGTCGAGGACAGATTGTTGTTGGTGATAAAATTGAATACTTAGAGCAGGGAAATACAGTACTGATACCGGCTTTTGTTAAAAGTGCTAGTATTTGTAATCTTTTTAATTTTGAACTACTGGAAGTATATATAAAGTAAAAAATGAAGGGAAGAATTATCAATGTAATATTAAGTGGTGGGGCCGGAACAAGATTATGGCCGTTATCTCGTGAAAGTAAACCAAAGCAGTTTATACAAATGTTTGATGGTCTATCACTTTTTCAACACACAGTAAATAGGAATATAAATTTGGTAGACGATTTTTTATTGGTTACGAATACATTGCAATTAGCTCAAGCGAAAAGCCAAATTAAAGAGATTAACGCAAATATTTCTAATATTTTAATAGAACCAATTGGCAGAAATACAGCCCCGGCAATAGCATTGGCATGTTTGAAATTACGAGAAAATGATATTTTAATTGTAACACCAGCAGACCATATGGTTGAAGGATTTGAATTATATGAAAATGCAATTGATAGAGCTATTGAAATGGCTAAACATGAGGTTTTGGTTACTTTTGGGATAAAACCAACAAATCCAAATATCGGATTTGGCTATATTGAAAGTAAAGGCGAGAATGTTGTTAGTTTTAGGGAGAAACCTGATTTAGAAACTGCGAAGAAGTTTTTAGAGAAAGGTAATTTTAATTGGAATAGTGGGATATTCTGCTTTCAGGTGAAAACTTTTTTAGATCAATTAAAAAAATATAATAAACCAATGTTTGATGCTTGTGTTAATGCAAGTAAATCAATTAATAAGGAAGGTGAAATAAACAAGGAATTAATGCTTAAAATCCCGTCAGATAGTATAGATTATGCTATACTGGAAAAAAGCGATAGAATAAAGACAATTTCTGGCGAGTTTTATTGGACTGATTTGGGGACATATGATTCAATTATAGATTATTTTGAAGAGGGGAATAATGTTGATATTTTGAGAAAAAATACTAGTTATTGTTTTAGTCAGTCAAAAAAGAAATTATTAACTAATATTGAAGATCTTATTCTTGTAGAAGAAAAAGATTACTTAATAATTTTGGAAAGAGGTAAATCTAATGATATAAAGAATATCCATAAAAAACATTTAAATAGTGAAAATATTCGACAATAAGGTCTTGATGATTACGGGAGGAACGGGTTCGTTCGGGAATGCTGTTCTAAATAAATTTTTGAAGACAGATATCAAAGAAATAAGAATTTTCAGCAGAGATGAAAAAAAACAGGAAGATATGCGGATTTCTTACAAGAATGATAAGCTTAATTTTATTGTAGGAGATATTCGCGATTTTGATAGCATTAATAGAGCAATGATTGGAGTGGATTATTTGTTCCACGCAGCGGCTCTTAAACAGGTGCCTTCTTGTGAATTTTACCCAATGGAGGCTATTAAAACCAATTTATTAGGAGCTGAGAATGTATTAGAAGCAGTGGCGATTAATAAGGTAAAGAAAGTAGTTGTTTTAAGTACAGATAAAGCTGTATACCCAATTAATACTATGGGTATGTCAAAAGCAATGATGGAGAAACTTGCTGTTTCAAAAGCTAGAGATTATCGGGTAAGAGAAAATAGTGGAGTTATATGTGCTACGAGGTATGGTAATGTAATGGCCTCAAGAGGTTCCATAATTCCTTTGTTTATAAAACAAATAAAAGAAGGAAAACCATTGACAATAACTAATACAGCAATGACAAGATTTATGATGTCATTGGAAGACTCTGTAGATTTAGTTACTTTTGCTTTTAGGAATGCGGAACCAGGAGATATTTTTGTTCAGAAGTCTCCGTCGGCTACAATATTAACATTAGCTAAAGCTTTAAAAGAGCTTTTTAAAGCAGATAATGAAATTCAAATTATTGGGGCTAGACATGGAGAAAAAATGTATGAAACCTTGTGTGGAAGGGAAGAAATGTCAAAATCGGAAGATATGGGAGATTTTTATAGAATCCCTGCAGATTATAGAGATTTGAATTATACCAAATATGTTCAAGAAGATGGTCCTAGGTTGAAAGATGAAGAATATAATTCTGATAACACTACATTGCTTAATGTGGAAGGAATGAAAGAATTATTACTTACACTAGATTATGTTCAAAGTGAACTGAAAAATTAACTAAATGATCCCATTAATAAAAACATTGATGCCTCCGAAAGAGTTACTGATGAGTAAGCTGGAAGAGGTATTATATTCTGGCTATATTGCTCAAGGTGTTTATGTCGATGAATTTGAGCGAGAATTTTCTCGTTTCAATGGAAGTAAAAACAATTTATCTGTTAATAGCGGCTCTTCTGCTTTACATATTGCACTGATATTGGCAGGAGTTAAACCAGGAGATGAAGTAATTTCGACTGCAATTACTGCTGAGCCTACCAACACTGTAATATCTCAGACAGGAGCGAAGATAGTCTGGGCAGATATAGATTTAAATACAGGTAATTTATGTCCTGATAGTGTAGAGAGTAAAATTACTGAAAGAACGAAGGCCATAATGGTTGTTGATTATGCTGGAGTCCCTGTGAATGTAGCGAGATTTTTGGAAATAGAATTTAAGTACAATATCCCTATAATTCAGGATTCCGCGCACGCTCTTGGAGCTAAATATATGGGGAAGAATCTCGGGAACCATTTTAGTTATACTACTTTTTCTTTTCAGGCTATTAAGCATATGACCACGATAGATGGAGGAATGATATGCGTCAGAGATGATGAAGAGTATGAGAGGGCCAAACTACTCAGGTGGTTTGGTATAAAGAAAGGAATTAGTCGGTTAGAAAATGACATAAATATTCAAGGTTATAAATACCATATGAATAATGTAAATGCTGCAATTGGTCTCTGCCAACTCGAAAGTCTTAATCATATAATCGACAGTTATGTAAATAATGGGCAGTTTTATGACAGGGAACTTCAGAATACTGGAGGAGTTCAGCAATTGAGTTATTATGAGAATACCGTTCCTTCATATTGGCTTTATACTTTAAGAGTAGAAAACAGAGAGGAATTTATCAAAATGATGGGGAGTAATGGAATTATGGCTTCTGAATTACATAAACGAAATGATTTACATACGTTATTTGCTGATTCAAAGACTAATTTACCAAATGTAGATATCTTTTCAAGAGATTGGGTACATATTCCTTGTGGATATTGGGTGAAAGAAGAAGATAGAGAGAAAATAGTAGATCTAATAAAAAAAGGATGGTAAAATAATGATACCAATTTTTAAACCATATATGCCGAAAGAGGTAGAATCTGGATTGGCTGAGATATTATACTCTGGTAAACTATCTTTTGGGAAGTATGGAAAGATGTTTGAAAAAGAAGTTAAGAACTACATTTCTAATGATTTATTTATTAGTATTTCCTCATATAACCAAGCGATACTGATTGCTCTTTCAACATTGGGAATTATAAATGGAGATGAGATAATAGCATCTCCAGTTAGTTGTCTAGCTTCCAATCAGCCTTTTGTGGTTAGAGGAGTTAAGGTGGTTTGGGCTGATGTTAATCCGAGCACAGGAACCTTAGATGTAGATGATGTAAAGCGTCGGATAACGAAGAAAACTAAGGCAATTTTTTTAAATCATTATTGTGGCTACGCTGGAAACATTGATGAAATATCTGCTTTAGCAAAGGAAAAAGGAATATACTTTGTAGAGGATTGTGTAGAGGCTTTTGGAACAATTTATAATGGTAAGCGGATAGGTAATACCGGCGCTGATGTTTCTATCTTTTCGTTTCAAACAGTGAGATTACCCAATACAATTGATGGAGGAGGACTTTCTTTTAAAGATAAAGAACTTTACAACAAAGCATCCAAAATTAGAGATTATGGAATTGATAGAGCTAAATTTCGCGATGAAATGAATGAAATAAATCCCAATTGTGATATAAAATTAGAAGGATATGGGGCCTTATTGAGTGAAGTCAATTCTTACATTGGTTTAAGGCAGTTTGAGAAATTAGACCAGCTTTTAGAGATTCAAAGATCAAATGCCTTACAATGGAAGAATCGTTTAATTGACAGCAAAGATATAAAAGTTGTTGAAGCGATAGATAAAGTTGTGCCCAATTACTGGGTTTTTGGAGTTTTTGTTGAAAATAAAGGAGAAAAGATACAAGAGTTCAGAAATAATGGATTTTACGCTACAGGAGTTCATATTAATAATAATATATATTCGGTTTTTGATAATAGCATCGAATTAAAAGGAGTTTCTGAGTTTATTAATAGTTTTATAGCACTCCCTTGTGGTTGGTGGTTGAACATGTTAAATAAGAAAAATGAAAGATAAATTTAGTTTTAGGACAATAAGTTCTGATGTTATAGAATATAAAGAGTTACATAATAGCTTATTTGTAAGCGCATCAATTTCTAATGAGTGGATTCGATGGTATCATAAAGATATACCAGATTCATTGGGTTTAAAGACCGTTACTTACGGAGCTTATGATGGAGACATATTGATAGGTGTTTGGAGCGTAGAACCTAAATTGATGAATTTGGAAGATAAAGAGATAAAGGTAGGAAGGTGCTTTGCTGTCGGTATACACAAAGATTATAGGAGACTGGGGTTGTTTGTGTCCCTGAGCAAATTTGCCATAAAAGAGGAAATAAAAAGAGGAGAATATGATTACATCCTGGGATTTCCACAAAAAGGAAGATCAGTAATTGGAGGACACCTCAAAGCTGGTTGGGAGCATTTACAAGAAATCGATATTTATAGTAGTTCATCTTTTTGTGCTAATGAGCAATACTCGTTATCTAAAATTGAAATCATCAAAGACTTTAGAGATATTAAGGAACCATCTAAGGTTAATGGAAGCTTTATTGAGACACCAGATTACAGAAATAAGAGATGGCTTAGTCACCCTGATATTAATTATATATGTCTAAAGAGAGATAACTCATATTTAGTTTTGAAGCCATATTCTAATTTTTGTCACATAGTTGACTTTAATGGAAATAGGAAAGATGTTTATTTTTTATTAGAATCGGCCAAAGTCTTAGCATATAGGCATGGTTGGGATGAGCTGAATCTTTGGGCAAGTGAGAATGAGTTTTTTATGAGTGAAATAATTGAAGCGGGATATAAAAAAGGAGCCAAACATGGATTACCAATCTCTATGATATCTGTGAATATAAACAAAACATCACCATTACTTTTAGAAACCTGTCATATTCAGATGGGAGTTGAAGAAGGATATTAAATAAGCTTATTAAAAATAGATTATCTATGAAACAATTAGTAAGAAATGCTAAAATTATAGGGACAGGATCTTATATTCCCGAAAAAGTGTATACTAATGAATACTTGGAAACGATTTTGCCAACAAATTCAAAATGGATTTTTGATAATTTAGGTATAAAAGAGAGACATATTGCGAAAAACGATGAAGCAACAAGTGATTTGGCATGGAAAGCAGGGGAAAGGGCAATAGAAAATTCCGGATTAATGAAGGAAGATATTGATCTCATAATAGTTTGTACCGCTACTCCGGATAGATTAGCTCCATCAACAGCATGTATTGTGCAAGATAAGTTGCAAGCCTATAATGCTGTGGCATTTGATGTTTCCGCTGTATGTAGTGGGTTTTTATTTGGGATGTCTGTGGCTTCCCAGTATATTTCGAGTGGTGTGTATGACAATGTTTTAGTTATTGGAGCAGATACTTTTTCTAAAATTACGGATTGGTCTAGAAGAGATGCTGTCTTTTTTGGAGATGGAGCGGGAGCAGCTGTAATTTCACATTCTAATGTAAATGGAGGTTTTCTTGCGTATAGATTATTTTCAGATGGTAGAGGTAGGGAAAATTTTACAATACCAGGTGGAGGATCGGAGTTCCCAGCATCGAGCAAAACTATCAGTGAGGGGAAACATTTTTTTAAAATGAATGGAAGAGCTGTATATGAAACAGCTACAAAAGTATTGCCAAAGGCAATTAATCAAGTTTTGAAAGATACAGGCCTGAATGTTGACGATATAGATTTGATGATACCACATCAACCGAGTATTGGGATTTTAAAAAAGACAGCAAGCGTAATCGGATTACCATTTGAAAAAGTAATGACAAATATGGATAAATATGCGAATACTTCAGGTGGTACTTTACCAATATTATTAGACGAGGTACATAGAGAAGGAAAAATAAAGAAGGGAGATATAATTCTTTTTGCGGCCGTCGGTAGTGGGTGGACTTATGGAGCGGCAATTATAAAATGGGTATAATATAACTATAGGTATGATATTAATAATAGGAGCATCAAAAGGAATTGGAAAGTTTCTCTTAGAGAAATATAAATCAAAAGAAGTTAAAGTCTTAGGAACTTATAATTCTTCTTTTATAGAAAAAGATTGGTATTCAAAGGTTGATGTTACGGATTACAGTGAGGTTTCAGACTGGGTGAATAAGAATGAAACAAATCTTAATGATATCACTTTAATAAACTGTGCAGGAGTTACTTATAGTTCTTTTGCCCATAAGAGTGATCCAGAGCTTTGGAAGAAAGTAATAGACGTAAACTTAATTGGGTCGTATAATTGCATCAGGGCAATATTACCGTTGATGCGATTACAGAAATTTGGTAGGATAATTAATTTTTCCTCTGTTGTAGCTTCAAAAGGGACACCAGGAGTTAGTGCTTATGCCGCTTCTAAATCTGCGTTATGGGGATTGACTAAATCTCTTTCTCAAGAAAATGCAGCTCTGAATATCACCATTAACAATATCAATATGGGATATAGTGAACTAGGAATGATAAATCAAGTGCCTAAGGAGTTTTTAGGTTCTTTAATAGAGCAAATTCCATCAAAAAAGTTGTGCACCCCTGAAGATATATTCACGACAGTAGAATACTTACGTAATTGTGGTTACATAAATGGATCTTGTATTGATCTTAATGGAGGCTTAATTTAGCTTTCTTAAATTATAAGTGTTAGTGAGTCTCTAATTATTTTTGAAAATAAACAAAGTATAGTTTTATTTATTTTTTATGGCTACTTCTTAGTTAGTGGAGTATTTTAATGTGGTTGGTTGTCTAAAGAGTACAGTACTATTGAGAAAGAAGAATTACTTAATTTAATTGATGATCTTAAAAGAAAACTAAATTTAGTAGGGTAAAAAAGTTATATGTTTAATTTAAAACTTTAGAAGAGAATAATCTATATCAGTTGATATAATGATTCAGACTTTTTATTTGAGCTATATTTTATTATGTAATTAAATGTAAGATAGTGAAGAATACTTATCAAATAATTAATAAATAGATGAAAAAGAATATTATAGCAAATCTTTTAGGGAAGGTTTGGGGTTTTTTTTCGAATTTTTTCTTTTTACCTCTTTATCTAAAGTTTCTTGGCTTAGAGAATTTTTCGGTAATTAGTCTCGCTATATTATTAGCAGGTATTATTTCGGTGATTGATGGAGGTTTATCTTCAACTTTATCTAGAGAGTTAGCTAGAAATACAACCTTCGATTTTAAAAAGGATACTTTAATTACAATAGAATCAATTTACCTATTGATAATACTTTTGTTTACAATAGTTTTATATTTTTCATCTGGTTACATTGCTGATAATTTTGTAAATATAGATTCTATTAACTTTAGAGATAAGATTAATTATGTTCGAATTTTGGGTGCAAGTACTTTATTACAATTATTAATTAATTTTTATATTGGAGGATTACTAGGTATAGAAAAGCAAGTTAAAGCAAATTTATATCGAATACTCTATGGGGTCTTGAGAAATGGGGTTGTCGTTATCCTAATTTATTTTAAACCTACTTTGTATGTTTTTTTTATCTGGCAGGCTACTATAACTTTTATTTTCGCGCTTTTAATTAGAAAAAGTTTATTTACCAATGTTATAGGTGAAAATTTAATAGAGTTCAGGATAAACAAGGAGGTTGTAAATAAAATAGGAAGATTTACACTAGGCATTTTTCTAATTATGATTGTTGCAACTATAAATACACAATTAGATAAAGTTATTATAGGGAAAATGATGTCTTCTGAAAATCTTTCCTATTATACCTTATCTGTTACCTTGGCAATGGCTATTGTAACCTTGATAAGTCCAGTGTCGATAGCATCATTACCTCGATTCACATATTTATATTCTATTAATGATATAGAAAAGAGCCTTGAGTTATTTAAGAAACTTTTTAATTTCATTATAGTCATAGTTCTTACGAGTATATCTATGTTGTTTGTGTTTTCAAAGGAAATTTTATGGATTTGGACTAATGATGTTTCAATAGCAAGTAATTCATCTTTGTCTTTACCATGGTTATGTTTGGGGTTTGGAATGATTGCTCTTCAACACATACCTTTTAATATTGCGGTAGCGAATGGATATACCAAGCTAAATAACATAATAGGTATTGTAAGTATATTTTTTACAATACCTTCTTATTGGTTATCCTATCGTTATTATGGAGTTGAAGGCGTTGCTTTTACTTTTTTTCTAAACCAGTTTTTGTCAACGATCGTTTACATTTATATGATTTGTAGAAAGTTTTTAAGAAAAATAGCTATATCTAAACTGTTTTATATTCAAATATTAGTTCCATTTACAAGTGTTTTTTTACTTACGTTTCTTATAAAACATATTTACATTAATTCGAATATTTCAATAGAAAGATTCCCGTTATTTGTTTTTCTATTACTTTTAGGAGGGGTAAATTTTTTTATTGGACTTTTTTTAGTTATTCCATTTGATCAAATAAAAGAAGAAAGTAAAAAAATAAAGAATAGACTTTTAAAAATCTAAAAAATGAATAATCAAGAAAAATTATTATCCATACTTATCCCAACAAAAAACAGATATAGAACGTTGTTTGTTGTGATAGAATCGATATTAAAAAATGTTAATTCTTCTGAGATAGAAGTGATTATACAGGATAATTCTGATGATAATAAAGAAGCATTGGATTTTATAAAAAGTATTAATGATTCCAGATTAGTATACGACTATATCAAAGATCATATTCCAATTTCTGATAATACTTGTAAGGCAATTGAGAATTCTTCTGGTAAGTATTTATGTTTTATAGGAGATGATGATTTTGTTAATCCAAATATTTTGGAGTTTGTGAAAATTTTGGATAAAAAAGAAGGTAAAGCTTTAATTTATGATCCTGGATATTATTGGTGGGATAGTGTATTATTTGCAAAGACAGATTATTATCATGATAACAAAAAAATGTGGATTCCAGAAAAAACTGCGAGTGAATTCAAATTGATGAATTCTGAGTTAGAACTGGAAACGGCTAAAAAAAAGGGGATGTTAAGTTATTACAACTTACCTCGTTTTTATCACGGGATCGTTAGAAAAGATGTTTTGGTGGAATTCAAAAAAATGTCTGGTAGCTTTTTGATTGGCTCTTGCCCGGATATTTCTTTTGCAGTGACATTGTCTTGTCTTGTAAAAGAATATTATCATGTAAGGATGCCGTTAACTATTTTTGGAGCATGTAAGAATAGTGGTGGAGGATTAACTGCTAGTAGACAACATTATAAAAAACTGGAAGAAGCAGAGTTTTTAAGAAAGGAAACTATTTTTTCTTGGAATGAGAAGATACCTAAAATATGGTCTCAAAAATCAATTTATCCTCAAACCGCTTATGAGGTACTCAAATTCTTTAAAAAAGATTTTGATATTAATTTTCCGGCATTTTATGGAGCAATGCTGGTTTATGAACCCTATTTGTATAAGTTTTTGTTCAAAGTAGTTTTTAAAAATTTTAAGTTGAATTTATGTTCATATTTCTTATTCCTTAAGGAGTGTTTAAAAAAACTTATAGGGCTAAAATATCATAACTGGAAACTAAGAAATAAAAAATTAAATTTCGTTGTTGAAAATAATATTGAATCTTTTAATGTTGTTAGTATTTTAAAGGATATTAAATAAAGAGATGGAGGATAGAGAGTTTTCTTATAAGGATGTTTTTGTATATCTTACTTTTACATTATTCAATTTACTGACTCATGAGTCATATTTAAATTTATTGTTATCCTTACCTCAAATTATTTGTGTTTTAGTTCTTATCTTCAAGGGTAAGTATAGAAAGGCTTTTTTTTACCATTTATTGTTTACAATTACATGTTTAGCAGTACCTTTTTCTTACGCAGACAAGTCAGGCGATGTTAATTTTATTGGGTTATTTAATTATTCGAAATTAAAGCTATTTGGTCCAATTGGGGTTTATCATGTAATTTTAACATTATTAGTGTTTTTAAACATAACAAAGAGGAAAGTGTTTAATGAATTTAGGCTTCTTCATAAGTTTCTAGTGTTTTTGTTTCTCTTTGGAGTATTATTTGGTTTGCTAGGTATAGCATTCTCTGATTATTATCTAAAACATTTTATTACGTATACCATATATGTATTAGTGATAATTATTCATGTTATTTTGTTTAGAATATTGCATACTAAAGATTTTGCGAGAAATACTTTCAGAATGGTAGTGTCGGTTTTAATTAGTAGCCCAATCGCATCAATGATATTATATTTTTCTGGAATTTTTGTGATGTACGGGAATTCTGAAATACCAATTATAAATGAAGCTGGATACTATAGTATATTTTTAATATTAGCTTTTTTCCAATTCAAAAGATTTATTTTGCCTGTAATATCATCTCTTTTTATGTTTTTTTTGACTTTGAAAGGAGCTACTGGCGGTAAGGGAATAATATTAGTTGGAATAGCCTTTGTTATTTTTGTTGCTTTTTTATTCTTTAAAACTCAATTTTATAAGTTTAGAGTTAAATTGTTACAGCTTTTCTTTGGGCTCTCAATTGTTGTTTTGTTAATTATGAATTTGAGTTTTACAATTGAAAATAAGTTGTTCCTACATAAGTTAAATTCAGTTTTTAGGATCTTTAGTGTCTTTAAAGGAATTAATTATTTACATTTAATTCCGGAGTCACCGAGAATTAGAATTGTTTCAATGATTAATATTTTTTATGATAATATAAAAAACCCTTTAGCATTGTTGTTTGGAAAGGGCTTTGGTAGTTATTTTACAGATCATATGCAGTTGTTACGAACCATGAATTTAGATTCGGCGTTTCAAGAAAATGAGATATTGTCCGGCAAATATCCTAGACCTCATGATACTGTTGTGGCGGTACCATTATCTAACGGAGTAATTGGACTTATATATTTGTTTTATGTATCATATAAATATTTAGGTAATATTAGAGTTAATCTTTTAAGTTGCTCAGTAATTCCATGGTTACTTCTTACGTTTTTCTATAACTCGCAATTTGCAATTGTTGGCTTAATAATGTTGTATGCTTCTTTTTACAAATTTAAAAATTAGAAAATGAGTAAATTTTGTTTTGATCCAATAGTGGAGTATGGACATAGAGAATTCAATAGTTTATTTATTGAAGAAATGAGTTTTTCTAATTTTTTTCAAAGGAAGGCTAATAGTAAGAATGGATATTTTAGATTTCACTTTCAGAGTTTTGTAAATCACTATAATTTTTTTAGAGAATCAAAAAAAGATGATTGTTTTTTAATATTCAATAACATGTCTCTTTTCTTACTTACTTTCGTTTTTAAAGATCGCGGCGTTTGGTTCGTTGTACATAATAATTTAGATTTTGCTGTAAGAGGCAGATTGCACAGGATAATGTATAAAAGAATTGCAAAAAAATATAGGCTAATTTATCTTGAAGATAGATTAAAAAAACAGGGAGAGGAGTTCTTTAGTCATAAAAAGTCAATTGTCGTTAGACATCCCAAGATAGTAATTAATGCGAAGGATATCAATAAGGATAATATTTTTGTAAGTGGACGAAATCTAACAAAAGAGCAGTTAATTAAAGTTTGCAAAAGTAATGAAAGGTCAAATATTATATGTAATCAAAATTTCGAATTGGGCTATGTTAAAAATTTAGAAATGGGATACATTAAGGATTTTGACGGAATGCTATCAACATGTTCAAAAATATATATAATTGGGAATTATAAGTATCGCGCTAGTGGAATATTATATAAGGCAATATCAATACCTAATATAGAGGTGGTGTTGTCTGATAAAACTTATTTTAGAGAGGTGTCGAGAAACTTTAAAGAGGTTAAATGTACTTATGAGGAATTTTAAAGGAAGGAAAGTGTTTTTTGTTGATCCAATGTCATTTAATAATTTGGAGCAATACGATTCAAATTTAGTGTCTAAATTTCCAAAGAATGACATAATTTTTTTTGGAAATATTAAAATGAAGAAGCCCCCATTAGGGATAGTATCTAAATTAATATTTACTTATAGTAATAAATCAGGTATAAAAAAAAAGCTGTCTTATGCTTTTTCCATATTGAAATTTTACTTGCTGGTAATTGTTGTTAAACCGAAAATAATACATTTTCAGTGGTTTAAAGCCCCGCTTTTCGACTATGTTTTTCTTCATTTAATTAAGTCTATTAGGCCTAAATTAAGGATTATTTATACTGCTCATAATATTTTACCACATAACAGTGGAGAAAAATTTAAGAACATTTTTTTAAAGATTTATAATAAAGTAGATAAAGTAATAGTACATGATAATTCGACAAAATTAGAATTAATTAGGAGTTTTAAATTGAAAGAATCGAAAATAGCTGTTATTCTTCATGGGTTGTTAAATATTCCAATTGTAGAAAAGGAAAATTACAAGTTATCCAAAGAACAAATTAATTTTAGAAATAAGGTAGTTTTTTTGTTTATAGGAAATATTAGTGAGTATAAGGGAATTGATCTAATAATTGAGGTATGGAACAACTATGAACAAATTAATTCAAATAATAAAATTCAGTTATTAATTTGCGGTCATGATAAAGATAATCTTCTGAGTGAATTAAAACCTTTTAAGAATGTAACCATTTGTAACAAGTTTCTCACCGATGAAGAGTTTGTTATGTTTATCAGAAAGTCTGATATTGTTTTACTACCTTATAAAAAGATTTCACAGAGTGGCGTTTTACTTACAGTTTTGAATGAAGAGAAAAATGTGATAGTTTCTAATATTGGAGGATTAACTCAACCTTTTGATGTTTCCGATATAGGTTGGATATTGGAGGATACTTCAGCCGATTCCTTGAAAGAAAAGATTTTAATGGCTGTCATTGATTTTAAAAATAAGAATACAGATTTTGCAAAAATACGAGAATATTACTCGTGGGGTAATATTTCAAAAAAAACTTATTTATTGTATCAAGATTTAATTAATAATTAATTATCTATATAAATGAAGAAAGAAATAGAAGTTTCAATTATAACACCTTCACATAATTCAGGTAAATTCATTAAAGAAACAATTGATTCTGTTTTAACTCAAACATATACTTCCTGGGAACTTATAATAGTAGATGATCTTTCCACTGATGATTCAATTGATATCATTCAGAAAGCTATTAAAGAAAATTCAAATAAAGATATTTTTTTAATTAAAAATAAGAATAATCTTGGTCCGGCTTTAACAAGAAATGAAGCAATAAAAAGAGCTAGAGGTCGATACATAGCCTTTTTAGATAGTGACGATTTATGGCTTCCTAGAAAGTTGGAGAAGCAAATAAGTTTTATGAAGAGTAATAATTATCCATTTACATGTACCTATTTTAATCGGATTAGTGAAGAAGGATTACATATTGGTACTGTAAATAATATTCCAGAGGAAATATCATATAACGAGTTGTTAAAAGCAAATAAGGTAGGTTGTTTAACATCAATATATAGTACCGAATTTTTTGGTAAAGTGTATATGGATAATATTTCTAAAAGACAAGATTATGGACTTTGGTTAAAGTTACTCAAAAGAACCGATTATGTTAATTGTTTGACAGAAGTCTTAGCAAATTATAGAATTAGAAAGAATTCTGTTTCAAGTAATAAGATAAAATTAATAAAATATCATTGGTTTATTTATTTCAACTATGAAAAATTGGGGATATTTAGATCTTTATATTTGACAATATCTTATGTGGTTAGCTCAGTTTTCAAGAAATAATTGAATATATGGAAATACTTTTAACGGGAGCGAGTGGATTTTTGGGGAAAGAAATCTATCAAAGTTTAACAAAAGTCAAAGAGAATAATATAATAACTTTAGGAAGATCCATTACAAATGATTTTATTTATGATTTGACAAAAAACACACCTGAGATAAACAAAAAAATTGAAATTGTTATCCATGCATCAGGAAGAGCGCATTATGAGCCGAAAAATGAAACAGAGATAAAAGAATTTTATGATGTAAATACTGAAGGAACTAAAAGACTTTTAAAAGGCTTATTAAAAAATGTAGAACAGTTAAAAGCCTTTGTTTTAATTAGTACTGTGGCTGTTTATGGAAAAGATGTTGGTAATAATATTTCTGAATATCATCCATTAGAAGGTAAAACTCCTTATGCAAAAAGTAAAATATTAGCGGAAGAAGAAGTTCAAAAGTTCTGTGACCAGAATAATATTAATTGTGTAATATTGAGATTACCGTTGATTTCAGGGGCTAATCCACCCGGTAATTTAGGGAAAATGATAAATGCAATTAAGAAAGGCTATTATTTTAGAATTGGAAAAGGAGAGGCTAAAAAATCAATGGTATCTGCAAATGATATTGCGCTTATTTTACCAAGCCTTTATAATAAAAAAGGTATCTACAATTTAACGGATGGACTTCACCCTTCATTTAAAGAGATAGAAGATTATATTTGCAAAGGTTTAGGCAGGAGAAAAATAATTACATTTCCGAAATTCATTTTTTCTATTCTTGCAAAGATTGGTGATATGTTACCTTTTTTTATATTGAATTCGAATAAGTTAAATAAAATAACAAAATCTTTAACTTTTTCAGATGAAAAAGCTAGAAAGGAATTGAACTGGAAGCCTTCATCTGCCTTAAACGCTATTAAATTTTAAAAAACTTATGATACGTCTTTTTGATTTTATATTCTCGCTGTTCGGAATATTAATTTTATGGCCATTTGGCTTAATAGTTTATGTCTTGGGATTGTTTGATACTGGATCTCCAGTTTTTAAACAACAAAGAGTAGGTAAACATAAAAAAACATTTACTTTACTTAAATTCAGAACAATGAGTGTTAACACGAAGTCGGTAGCAACTCATTTAGCAAATAGCAGCTCTGTTACTAAATTGGGATCTTTTCTGAGAAAATCTAAATTGGATGAATTACCTCAGTTAATAAATGTATTAAGAGGAGATATGAGTTTAGTAGGTCCAAGGCCAAATCTTTTTAATCAAAAAGAGTTAATTAAGGAAAGAGAAGAAAGAGGAGTTTACAATTTTTTACCAGGAATAACAGGTTTGGCTCAAATAAACGAGATAGATATGTCTACTCCTAAGAAACTAGCGGAAGTTGACGCCGAAATGTTGAGTAGTTTGACTACAAAAAAGTACTTTCAATATATACTGGCCACAGTCGGAGGTAAAGGATCTGGAGATAGAATTAAATAATAAAAATAAGCTCAGAAATTTTCTGAGCTTATTTTTTATAACTTAGCCTAATTATCATAAAAAAAGAAATATGAAATGAGCCATAGAGAATCTTGGTGTGTATCGAGATTATTGTTGGCGAATTACATCTGACCTAATTAAAAACAGTAAAAAAATAAGCAGATGAAAGGAATAATATTAGCGGGCGGTTCAGGAACACGTTTGTACCCCATAACTAAAGGAGTATCGAAGCAATTGTTACCTGTTTATGATAAACCTATGATTTATTATCCTTTATCGGTTTTAATGCTTGCTGGAATCAAGGAAATATTAATTATTTCTACTCCTGACGACTTACTTAACTTCGAGAAGTTACTAGGTTCTGGTAACGACCTTGGTATTCAGTTACATTATGAAGTACAACCTTCACCAGATGGGTTAGCTCAAGCTTTTATAATTGGTAAAGGGTTTATTGGGAATGATGATGTTTGCCTAATTTTAGGCGATAATATCTTCTATGGGCATGGACTTCCCGAAATGTTAAAAAACGCTATTGATAATGTAGAAAAAGAGAAAAAGGCGACCATTTTTGGATATAATGTAAAAGATCCCAATAGATATGGTGTTGTTGATTTCGATAAAGATGGAAATGCACTGTCTATTGAGGAGAAACCTGCTAATCCTAAATCGAATTATGCGGTCGTTGGATTGTATTTTTACCCAAATAATGTCGTGTCCATAGCGGAAAAGGTAGAACCTTCAGAAAGAGGAGAATTAGAGATAACTTCCGTAAACCAATCATATTTAAATAAAGAATCTTTAAAAGTGGAACTTATGGGAAGAGGTTTTGCTTGGTTAGATACTGGAACTCATAGTTCTTTAATGGAAGCTAGTAGGTTTATTGAAACTATCGAGAAAAGACAGGGTTTAAAAGTCGCTTGCATTGAGGAAATAGCCTATTACATGAAATATATAAACGAAGATCAAGTCAGAAAACTAGCAAAACAACTTTTAAAAAGTGAATACGGTCAATATTTACTAAATTTGATTGAGAATAAATAGTTCAATTATATTTTGAAAAAAAACGTTTTAATAACAGGAGGAGCCGGATTTATAGGGTCTCATGTAGTTAGGTTATTTGTGAACTCATATCCAGATTATCATATTTATAATTTAGATGTTTTAACTTATGCTGGTAATCTAGAAAACCTAAAAGACGTTGAGGATAAACCGAATTATACGTTTATAAAAGCAGATATTTGTGATCATGAAAAAATGGATTCTATTTTTTCTGATTATAATATCGACGGTGTTATACATTTAGCTGCTGAATCTCATGTCGATAGATCAATTAAAGATCCTTTTTCTTTTGCTAAAACAAACGTTTTAGGAACGTTAAGCCTATTACAGGCTGCCAAAACGTATTGGAATGGTGATTTTGAAAATAAACTGTTTTACCATGTATCTACAGATGAAGTATATGGGACTCTCGGAGAATCGGGATTTTTTACAGAAAGTACAGCTTACGATCCCCACTCACCATATTCAGCATCAAAAGCATCTTCAGATCATTTTGTAAGAGCATTTTTAGATACCTATGAATTACCTGTTGTTATTTCTAATTGTTCTAACAACTATGGATCTTATCAGTTTCCGGAAAAATTAATTCCACTTTTTATTAATAATATCTGTAGTAATAAACCGTTGCCAGTTTATGGGAAGGGAGAAAATGTTCGTGATTGGTTATTCGTTAATGACCATGCTCGTGCAATTGATGTTATTTTTCATAAAGGGAAAATAGGAGAAACCTACAATATTGGAGGTTTTAATGAATGGAGGAATATTGATTTGATAAAAGTGATTATAAAAACTGTAGACAAGCTGTTAGGACGTCCTCAAGGAGCTTCTGAGAAATTAATAACTTTTGTAACGGATAGGGCTGGTCATGATTATCGATATGCCATTGATTCAAGTAAATTAAAGAATGAATTAGGATGGGAACCCTCTCTTCAATTTGAAGAAGGAATTGAAAAGACAGTGAGATGGTATTTAGATAATAAAGATTGGGTGGATAATGTTACTAGCGGAAATTATCAAAAGTATTAACAAGATATGTATGGAGAATAGAAAAGTTATTAATTCTATTCTTTAAGATGACTAGTCCTAAATAACCGTTACAGTTTTTATTAGGATTAAAGTTATAAAATCTCAGAACAAAACATGTTTTGTT
>CANMIL010000023.1 GCA_947497895.1 uncultured Tenacibaculum sp. | reverse complement strand
ATGGAGATGGCTTACCAGATTACCAAGACTTAGATAGCGATGGCGATGGTATCAATGATGTTGTAGAAGCAGGAGGAGCAGATACTGATAATAACGGACAAATCGATACAGGCGGAACACTATTAGATGGAACGAACTTACCAGACAGTAGTGGAAACGGAACACCAGATGTTCTAGAGCCAAACAATCCAGATTTACCAGGAAGTTTAGATACTAATGGTGATGGAGTAATTGATGATCAAACCGATAGTGATGGCGATGGTATTGCAGATTCAGTAGATGGATTAGTAGGCTTTGGAGATGCAGAGCAAACCGATAGTGATGGTGATGGTATTGCAGATATCCATGATTTAGATTCAGATAACGATGGAATCTTAGACAGCGTAGAACAAAATGGTGATCCAAACAGAGATACTGATAGTGATGGAACCCCAGATCATTTAGACTTAGATAGTGATGGAGACGGAATTCTAGATCTAGTAGAAAGTGGACAAGATGCAACAGTGGTAGATACCAATGGAGATGGAGTATTAGATAGTACAACAGACGCCGATAACGATGGTATTTTAGATACAGCCGATGCAGATGATAATGATGTCAATGCAGGTGGAAGCACTACACCAACCGATAGTGATGGCGATGGTACATCAGACTTCCAAGATGTGGATAGTGATAATGATGGGGTATCCGACTTAGTAGAAGGAGGAACTGATGCAAGTTTAGATGCTAACAATGATGGAATACTAGATGATCAAACCGACACCGATGGTGATGGACTGGCTGATTCAGTAGATCCAGACAATGGCGGAACAGCAGCTGCAACCCCAGATACAGATGGAGATGGCTTACCAGATTACCAAGACTTAGATAGTGATGGAGACGGTATCAATGATGTTGTAGAAGCAGGAGGAGCAGATACTGATAATAACGGACAAATCGATACAGGCGGAACACTATTAGATGGAACGAACTTACCAGACAGTAGTGGAAACGGAACACCAGATGTTCTAGAGCCAAACAATCCAGATTTACCAGGAAATTTAGATGCTAATGGTGATGGCGTGATTGATGATCAAACCGATAGTGATGGTGATGGTATTGCAGATTCAGTAGATGGATTAGTAGGCTTTGGAGATGCAGAGCAAACCGATACAGATGGTGATGGAATCGCAGATATCCATGATTTAGATTCAGACAACGATGGAATCTTAGACAGCGTAGAACAAAATGGCGATCCAAACAGAGACACTGATAGTGATGGGATTCCAGATCATTTAGACTTAGATAGTGATGGAGACGGAATTTTAGACTTAGTAGAAAGTGGACAAGATGCAACAGTGGTAGATACTAATGGCGATGGAGTACTAGACAGTACAACAGATGCAGATAACGATGGTATTTTAGATACAGCCGATGCAGATGATAATGATGTCAATGCAGGTGGAAGCACTACACCAACAGACAGTGATGGAGATGGTACATCAGACTTCCAAGATGTGGATAGTGATAATGATGGAGTTTCAGATTTAGTAGAAGGAGGAACCGATGCAAGTTTAGATGCTAACAATGATGGAATACTAGATGATCAAACCGACACCGATGGTGATGGACTGGCTGATTCAGTAGATCCAGACAATGGCGGAACAGCAGCAGGAACCCCAGATACAGATGGAGATGGCTTACCAGATTACCAAGACTTAGATAGCGATGGCGATGGTATCAATGATGTTGTAGAAGCTGGAGGAGCAGATACTGATAATAACGGACAAATAGATACAGGTGGAACACTATTAGATGGAACAAACTTACCAGATAGTAGTGGAAACGGAACCCCAGATGTTCTAGAGCCAAACAATCCAGATTTACCAGGAAGTTTAGATGCTAATGGAGATGGAGTGATCGATGATCAAACCGATAGTGATGGAGATGGTATCGCAGATTCAGTAGATGGATTAGTAGGCTTTGGAGATGCAGAGCAAACCGATACCGATGGTGATGGTATTGCAGATATCCATGACTTAGATTCAGATAACGATGGAATCTTAGACAGCGTAGAACAAAATGGAGATCCAAACAGAGATACTGATAGTGATGGGATTCCAGATCATTTAGACTTAGATAGTGATGGCGATGGAATACTAGACCTAGTAGAAAGCGGACAAGATGCTTCAGTAGTAGATACCAATGGAGATGGAGTATTAGATAGTACAACAGATTCAGATAACGATGGTATTTTAGATACAGCCGATGCAGATGATAATAACGTCAATGCAGGTGGAAGCACTACACCAACCGATAGCGATGGTGATGGTACATCAGACTTCCAAGATGTGGATAGTGATAATGACGGAGTTTCAGACTTAGTAGAAGGAGGAATCGATGCAAGTTTAGATGCAAACAATGATGGAATATTAGATGATCAAACCGACACCGATGGTGATGGTATTGCAGATTCAGTAGATCCAGACAATGGAGGAATAGCAGCAGATACACCTGACAGTGATGGTGTTCTACCACCAGATTATCAAGATTTAGATAGTGATGCCGATGGAATTAATGACGTAGATGAAGCAGGAGGAACCGACGCTGACGGTGATGGTCAAATCGATACAGGTGATTTAGTAGATGGTAATAATTTACCTGATGCTGATGGTGATGGAATACCAGATGTTATAGAGCCTAGGAATATTGATTTACCAGGAAACTTAGATACCAACGGAGATGGAGTGATAGATGATCAAACCGATAGTGATGGTGATGGTATTGCAGATTCAGTAGATGGATTAGTAGGCTTTGGAGATGCAATGCAGACTGATAGTGATGGTGATGGTATTGCAGATATCCATGATTTAGATTCAGACAACGACGGAATCTTGGATAGCGTAGAACAAAATGGAGATCCAAACAGAGATACTGATAGTGATGGGATTCCAGATCATTTAGACTTAGATAGTGATGGAGACGGAATACTAGACCTAGTAGAAAGTGGACAAGATGCTTCAGTAGTAGACGCGAATGGCGATGGAGTACTAGATAGTACAACAGATGCAGATAACGATGGTATTTTAGATACAGCCGATGCAGATGATAATAACGTCAATGCAGGTGGAAGTACTACACCAACAGACAGCGATGGTGATGGTACATCAGACTTCCAAGATGTGGATAGCGATAATGACGGTGTATCTGACCTTATCGAAGGTGGAGGTGACCCTAATTTAGATGCTAACAATGATGGAGTGATCGATGATCAAACCGATACCGATGGTGATGGACTTGCTGATTCAGTAGATCCTGATAACGGCGGAACATCATCAACAGGACCAGATACCGATGGTGATGGCCTACCAGATTACCAAGACTTAGATAGCGATGGCGATGGTATCAATGATGTTGCAGAAGCAGGAGGAACTGACGCTGACGGTGATGGTCAAATCGATACCGGAGATTTAGTAGATGGTAATAATTTACCAGATGCTAACGGCGATGGTACTCCAGATGTAGAAGAACCAAATAATTCAGATCTACCAGGAAACTTAGATACCAATGGTGATGGAGTGATCGATGATCAAACGGATAGCGATGGCGATGGTCTTGCAGACTCAGTAGATGGATTAAATGGATTCGGAGATGCAGAGCAAACCGATAGTGATGGTGATGGTATTGCAGATATCCATGACTTAGATTCAGACAATGATGGAATCTTAGATAGCGTAGAACAAGATGGCGATCCAAATAGAGATACAGATGGTGATGGAGTTCCAGATCATTTAGACTTAGATAGTGATGGAGATGGAATTCTAGACCTAGTAGAAAGTGGACAAGACGCATCAGTAGTAGATACCAATGGTGATGGAATGTTGGATAGCACTGTAGATACCGATAATGATGGTATTGTAGATACAGCCGATGCAGATGATAATAACGTCAATGCAGGAGGAAGCACTACACCAACAGATAGTGACGGTGATGGAATGCCAGACTTCCAAGATGTGGATAGTGATAATGACGGAGTTTCAGACTTAGTAGAAGGAGGAACTGATGCAAATTTAGATGCAAACAATGATGGAATACTAGATGATCAAACCGACACCGATGGTGATGGACTAGCAGATTCAGTAGATCCAGACAATGGCGGAACAGTAGCAGGAACCCCAGATACAGATGGAGATGGCTTACCAGATTACCAAGACTTAGATAGTGATGGCGATGGTATCAATGATGTTGTAGAAGGCGGAGGAGCAGATACTGATAATAACGGACAAATAGATACGGGTGATTTAGTAGATGGTAATAATTTACCAGATGCTAACGGTGATGGTACTCCAGATGTAGAAGAACCAAATAATTCAGATCTACCAGGAAACTTAGATACCAATGGTGATGGAGTGATCGATGATCAAACGGATAGTGATGGCGATGGTATTGCAGACTCAGTAGATGGATTAAATGGATTCGGAGATGCAGAGCAAACCGATAGTGATGGCGACGGTATTGCAGATATCCATGACTTAGATTCGGATAACGACGGAATCTTAGATAGCGTAGAACAAGATGGCGATCCAAACAGAGACACTGATAGTGATGGAATTCCAGATCATTTAGACTTAGATAGTGATGGAGACGGAATTTTAGACATCGTAGAAAGTGGACAAGACGCATCAGTAGTAGATGCTGATGGTGATGGAATGTTGGATAGTACTGTAGATGCTGATAATGATGGTATTGTAGATACAGCCGATGCAGATGATAATGACGTCAATGCAGGCGGAAGCACTACACCAACGGATAGTGACGGTGATGGAATATCAGACTTCCAAGATGTGGATAGTGATAATGATGGAGTATCAGACTTAGTAGAAGGAGGAACAGATGCAAGTTTAGATGCAAACAATGATGGAATACTAGATAATCAAACCGACACCGATGGTGATGGACTGGCTGATTCAGTAGATCCAGACAATGGCGGAACAGCAGCAGGAACCCCAGATACAGATGGAGATGGCTTACCAGATTACCAAGACTTAGATAGTGATGGAGACGGTATCAATGATGTTGTAGAAGGCGGAGGAGCAGATACTGATAATAACGGACAAATAGATACAGGTGGAACACTATTAGATGGAACGAACTTACCAGATAGTGGTGGAAACGGAACACCAGATGTTCTAGAACCAAACAATCCAGATTTACCAGGAAGTTTAGATGCTAATGGAGATGGAGTGATTGATGATCAAACGGATAGCGATGGTGATGGTATTGCAGATTCGGTAGATGGATTAGTAGGCTTTGGAGATGCAGAGCAAACCGATAGTGATGGCGACGGTATCGCAGATATCCATGATTTAGATTCAGACAATGATGGAATCTTAGATAGCGTAGAACAAGATGGTGATCCAAATAGAGACACTGATGGTGATGGTATTCCAGATCATTTAGACTTAGATAGTGATGGAGATGGAATTCTTGACATCGTAGAAAGTGGACAAGACGCATCTGTAGTAGATGCTGATGGTGATGGAATGTTGGATAGCACTGTAGATACCGATAATGATGGTATTGTAGATACAGCCGATGCAGATGATAATGACGTCAATGCAGGAGGAAGTACTACACCAATGGATAGTGACGGTGATGGAATTGCAGACTTCCAAGATGCTGATAGTGATAATGACGGTGTATCTGATCTTATCGAAGGAGGAGGAGATCCTAGTTTAGATTCAGATAATGATGGAGTGATCGATGATCTAACGGATACTGATGGTGATGGACTTGCTGATTCAGTAGATCCAGATAACGGCGGAACATCATCAACAGGACCAGATAGTGATGGCGATGGCTTACCAGATTACCAAGACTTAGATAGCGATGGAGATGGAATCAATGATGTTGCAGAAGCAGGAGGAACTGATGCTGATGGTGATGGTCAAATCGATACCGGAGATTTAGTAGATGGTAATAATTTACCAGACACTGATGGCGATGGTACTCCAGATGTAGAAGAACCAAATAATCCAGATTTACCAGGGAACTTAGATACCGATGGTGATGGCGTGATTGATGATCAAACGGATAGTGATGGCGATGGTATTGCAGATTCAGTAGATGGATTAAATGGATTCGGAGATGCCGAGCAAACCGATAGTGATGGCGACGGTATTGCAGATATCCATGATTTAGATTCAGATAACGACGGAATCTTAGATAGCGTAGAACAAGATGGCGATCCAAATAGAGACACTGATGGTGATGGAATTCCAGATCATTTAGATTTAGATAGTGATGGCGATGGAATACTAGATCTAGTAGAAAGTGGTCAAGATGTAACAGTGGTAGATATCAATGGCGATGGAGTACTAGATAGTACAACAGATGCAGATAACGATGGTATTTTAGATACAGCCGATGCAGATGATAATAACGTCAATGCAGGTGGAAGCATTACACCAACCGATAGCGATGGTGATGGTACACCAGACTTCCAAGATGTGGATAGTGATAATGATGGGGTTTCAGACTTAGTAGAAGGAGGAGGAGATCCTAGTTTGGATACCGATAATGATGGAGTGATCGATGATCAAACGGATAGTGATGGAGATGGGCTAGCAGATTCAGTAGATCCAGATAATGGTGGAACAGCAGCAGGGACCCCAGATAGTGATGGTGATGGACTTCCAGATTATCAAGACTTAGATAGCGATGGTGATGGAATCAATGATGTTGTAGAAGCAGGAGGAACTGATGTTGATGGTGATGGTCAAATCGATACCGGAGATTTAGTAGATGGTAATAATTTACCTGATGCTGATGGCGATGGTACTCCAGATGTAGAAGAACCAAATAATTCAGATCTACCAGGAAACTTAGATAGCGATGGTGATGGCGTGATTGATGATCAAACAGATAGTGATGGTGATGGTATTGCGGATTCAGTAGATGGATTAGTAGGCTTTGGAGATGCAGAGCAAACTGATACAGATGGTGATGGAATTGCAGATATCCATGACTTAGATTCAGATAACGACGGAATCTTAGACAGCGTAGAGCAAGATGGTGATCCAAACAGAGATACTGACGGTGATGGAATTCCAGATCATTTAGACTTAGATAGTGATGGCGATGGAATTCTAGATCTAGTAGAAAGTGGACAAGAAGCTTCAGTAGTAGATGCTGATGGTGATGGAATGTTAGATAGCACTGTAGATGCCGATAACGATGGTATTTTAGATACAGCCGATGCAGATGATAATGATGTTAATGCAGGAGGAAGTACTACACCAACGGATAGTGACGGTGATGGAATGGCAGACTTCCAAGATGTGGATAGTGATAATGACGGTGTATCTGACCTTATCGAAGGAGGAGGTGATCCTAGTTTAGATACAGATAATGATGGAATACTAGATGATCAAACGGATACCGATGGTGATGGACTTGCTGATTCAGTAGATCCAAATAACGGCGGAACATCATCAACAGGACCAGATAGTGATGGAGATGGCTTACCAGATTACCAAGACTTAGATAGCGATGGTGATGGAATCAATGATGTTGTAGAAGCAGGAGGAACAGATGCTGATGGCGATGGTCAAATCGATACAGGTGATTTAGTAGATGGTAATAACTTACCAGATGCTAACGGCGATGGAACTCCAGATGTGGAAGAACCAAATAATTCAGATCTACCAGGAAACTTAGATAGCGATGGTGATGGAATGATCGATGATCAAACGGATAGTGATGGCGATGGTATTGCAGATTCAGTAGATGGATTAAATGGATTCGGAGATGCAGAGCAAACCGATAGTGATGGCGACGGTATTGCAGATACCCATGACTTAGATTCAGATAATGATGGGATCTTAGACAGCGTAGAACAAGATGGCGATCCAAATAGAGACACTGATGGTGATGGAATTCCAGATCATTTAGACTTAGATAGTGATGGAGACGGAATTTTAGACATCGTAGAAAGTGGACAAGACGCTTCAGTAGTAGATGCTGATGGTGATGGAATGTTAGATAGTACTGTAGATGCCGATAACGATGGTGTTGTAGATACAGCCGATGCAGATGATAATAACGTCAATGCAGGAGGAAGTACTACACCAACGGATAGTGACGGCGATGGAATGGCAGACTTCCAAGATGCTGATAGTGATAATGATGGTGTATCTGATCTTATCGAAGGTGGAGGTGACTCTAGCTTAGATTCAGATAATGATGGAGTGATCGATGATCAAACGGATACTGATGGTGATGGACTTGCTGATTCAGTAGATCCAGATAACGGTGGAACATCATCAACAGGACCAGATAGTGATGGCGATGGATTACCAGATTACCAAGACTTAGATAGCGATGGCGATGGTATCAATGATGTTGTAGAAGCCGGAGGAACTGATGCTGATGGCGATGGTCAAATCGATACAAATGATTTAGTAGATGGTAATAACTTGCCAGACACAGATGGCGATGGTACTCCAGATGTAGAAGAACCAAATAATTCAGATCTACCAGGAAACTTAGATAGCGATGGTGATGGCGTGATCGATGATCAAACGGATAGTGATGGCGATGGTATTGCAGACTCAGTAGATGGATTAAATGGATTCGGAGATGCAGAGCAAACGGATAGTGATGGCGACGGTATTGCAGATATCCATGACTTAGATTCAGATAATGATGGAATCTTAGATAGCGTAGAACAAGATGGTGATCCAAATAGAGACACTGATGGTGATGGAATTCCAGATCATTTAGACTTAGATAGTGATGGCGACGGAATTTTAGATCTAGTAGAAAGTGGTCAAGACGCTTCAGTAGTAGATGCTGATGGTGATGGAATGTTAGATAGTACTGTAGATACCGATAATGATGGTATTGTAGATACGGCTGATGCAGATGATAATGACGTCAATGCAGGAGGAAGCACCACACCAACGGATAGTGACGGTGATGGAATGGCAGACTTCCAAGATGCTGATAGCGATAATGACGGTGTATCTGATCTTATCGAAGGAGGAGGTGATCCTAGTTTAGATGTAGATAATGATGGAGTGATCGATGATCAAACCGACACCGATGGTGATGGACTTGCTGATTCAGTAGATCCAGATAACGGCGGAACATCATCAACAGGACCAGATAGTGATGGCGATGGCTTACCAGATTACCAAGACTTAGATAGTGATGGTGATGGTATCAATGATGTAGATGAAGCTGGTGGTTCAGATACTGATTACGATGGTCAAATCGATACCGGAGATTTAGTAGATGGTAATAATTTACCAGACACTGATGGCGATGGAACTCCAGATGTAGAAGAACCAAATAATTCAGACTTGCCTGGTGATCTTGACACTGATGGTGATGGAATGATTGATGATCAAACAGATACTGATGGCGATGGTATCGCGGATTCGGTTGATGGTCTTGATGGATTCGGAGATGCAGAGTCTACAGATACAGATGGTGATGGTATTCCTGATATTGATGATTTAGATTCAGATAACGATGGAATCTTAGATAGCGTAGAACAAGATGGTGATCCAAACAGAGACACTGATGGTGATGGAATTCCAGATCATTTAGACTTAGATAGTGATGGAGATGGTATTTCAGATCTAGTAGAAAGTGGACAGGATGCAGCTGTTGTTGATGGAGACGGAGATGGTGTGCTTGATAGTACAATTGATACAGATAACGATGGTATTGTTGATACGGCGGATGCCGATGATACAAATCCTAGTTCTAGTGGAAAGACTATTCCTGTAGATACAGATGGTGATGGAAATTCAGATTATCAAGATTTAGATAGTGATAATGATGGAATGTCAGATTTATCAGAAGGAGGAACTAATATTTCACTAGATAATAATGGTGACGGTATACTTGACGATCAAACTGATACCGATGGTGATGGTATTGCTGATGCTGTTGATCCAGACAATGGAGGTGACTCAGCTACGACTCCAGATACAGACGGTGATGGAGCTCCAGATTACCAAGACTTAGATAGTGATGGTGATGGAATGTCAGATTTAATAGAAGGAGGAAGTGATACGTCACTAGATAGTGATGGAGATGGTATGATTGATGACGTTGTCGATAATGATGGAGATGGTATGATGGATGCTGTTGACCCAGATGAAGGAGGAGATTCTCCTGATGTGCCAGATACTGATGGCGATGGTAGTCCAGATTATCAAGATATCGATGATGATGGAGATGGTATCTTAACTATTGAAGAAGACGTTAATGACGATGGTGACTCTGGAAATGATGATACTGACAGCGATGGTACTCCAGATTATTTAGATATGGATGATGACGGAGATGGTATTGATACTATTGATGAGCAAGCTGATGGTAATGGAAATGGAGCACCTGATGATGCAATGGATTCTGATAGTGATGGTATTCCAGATTATTTAGATCCAGATACAGAGCCATGTTTAACTGTATTCAACGAGTTTACACCAAATGGTGATGGCCATAATGATACCTTCATTATAAATTGTATTACTGAAGATCAGTATAAGAATAACGTATTGGAAGTATACAACCGTTGGGGTAGTTTGGTTTACCGAAAAGCAGGATATGATAACAGCTGGGATGGTATTTCAAATGGAAAAATGAACATTAATGTTGAAGATAAGTTACCAACAGGAACATATTACTATGTACTTGATCTTGGTGATGGAACTGAACCAAAAGTAGGTTGGGTTTATTTAAATAGATAATAATATTTTCAAAGAAAATTAATTAAACCGCCAACTTTTTGAATAATTTAAAAAACACCTTTCTTTAAAGGTGTTTTTTTAGTTGTCAATCACTACAATTACAAGAAAATACGTAATTTCGCACATTCAATAAATATAATGACAAAAATGAGTAAAAAGTTTACTGAGTACAAAGGATTGGATTTGCCAAAAGTAGCGGAAGAAATATTAAACTATTGGGAAGAAAACAACATCTTTGAAAAAAGTATTACTAGCCGTGAAGGAAATGAGCCATTTGTGTTTTTTGAAGGACCACCTTCAGCAAATGGATTGCCTGGAATTCACCATGTAATGGCACGTGCCATTAAGGATATTTTTTGTCGTTATAAAACTCAAAAAGGATATCAAGTAAAACGTAAAGCTGGATGGGATACACATGGATTACCAGTAGAGTTAGGTGTAGAGAAGGAGCTTGGTATTACTAAAGAAGATATCGGTTCTAAAATTACTGTTGAAGAATATAACGAAGCTTGTAAAAAAGCAGTAATGCGTTATACTGATATCTGGAATGATCTTACCCATAAAATGGGATACTGGGTTGATATGGAAGATCCATACATCACATACAAACCGAAATACATGGAATCGGTTTGGTGGTTACTAAAACAGATTTATGATAAAGATTTGTTGTATAAAGGATATACTATTCAACCATATTCTCCGAAAGCAGGAACAGGTTTAAGTTCACATGAGTTAAATCAACCAGGTACTTATCAAGATGTAACTGACACTACAATTGTAGCTCAGTTCAAGACAATTAAAGAAACCTTACCTGAATTTTTGCAAGTAGAAGGAGATGTTCACTTTTTAGCTTGGACAACTACTCCTTGGACTTTGCCAAGTAATACAGCGTTAACTGTTGGACCTAAAATTGACTATGTTTTAGTAAAAACATTCAATCAGTATACATTTGAGCCTATCCAAGTTGTATTGGCTAAAAACTTGGTTGGAAAGCAATTTGCAGGAAAGAAGTTTAATCAGGTTGAAAATGGAGAAGATTTAGGAACTTATGAAGCAGGAGCGAAACAAATTCCTTATTTCGTTGATAGAGAATTTGTAGGAAAAGACTTGGTTGGAATAAAATATGAGCAACTATTAGATTATGTATTGCCATATCAAAATTCGGAAAATGCATTTAGAGTAATCTCAGGTGATTTTGTAACTACCGAAGATGGTACAGGTATTGTACATACAGCGCCAACTTTTGGTGCGGATGATGCTTTAGTTGCTAAACAAGCGACTCCAGAAATTCCACCGATGTTAGTGTTGGATGAAAACGAAAATCCAGTTCCGTTAGTAAACTTACAAGGGAAGTTCAGACCTGAATTAGGTGAACTCGCAGGGAAGTACGTAAAGAATGAGTACTATACCGATGGTGAGGCTCCTGAAAAATCGGTAGATGTAGAGATTGCTATTAAGTTAAAAACAGAAAATAAAGCATTTAAAGTAGAAAAGTATGCTCACAGTTATCCAAACTGTTGGCGTACCGATAAACCTATTTTATATTATCCATTAGATTCTTGGTTCATTAAAGTAACTGACATCAAGGATAGAATGTTCGATTTGAACGAAACGATTAACTGGAAGCCGAAATCAACGGGTGAAGGACGTTTCGGAAACTGGTTAAAGAATGCCAATGACTGGAATTTATCTCGTTCGCGTTTTTGGGGTATTCCTTTACCAATTTGGAGAACGGAAGATGGAACTGAGCAAGTTTGTATCGGTTCAGTAGCTGAGCTTAAAGAAGAAATGCAAAAAGCAGTAGAGGCTGGTGTAATGTCTGAAGATATTTTTGCAGATTTCGAAGTTGGAAACATGTCTGAAGAAAACTACGATAAAATTGATTTACATAAGAATGTTGTTGATAAGATCGTTTTAGTTTCTTCAACTGGAAAACCAATGCATAGAGAAAGTGATTTGATCGATGTATGGTTCGATTCAGGTTCAATGCCTTATGCACAATGGCACTATCCATTCGAAAACAAAGAATTAATAGATAATAACGAAAGTTATCCAGCTAATTTTATTGCAGAAGGAGTTGATCAAACACGTGGATGGTTCTATACTTTACATGCTATAGGTACCATGGTTTTTGATTCTGTAGCCTATAAGAATGTAGTGTCTAACGGACTTGTTTTAGATAAGAACGGTCAAAAAATGTCAAAGCGTTTAGGGAATGCGGTAGATCCTTTTAAAACTTTAGGAGAATATGGCCCTGATGCAACGCGTTGGTATATGATTTCAAATGCGAATCCATGGGATAACTTGAAGTTTGACTTAGCGGGAATTGAAGAAGTAAAGCGTAAGTTTTTCGGAACATTATACAATACGTATTCATTCTTCGCTTTATATGCGAACATCGATAACTTTACATATAGTGAAGCAGAAATTCCTTTAAATGAACGTCCAGAGATTGATAGATGGATTTTATCGGAATTAAATACTTTAATCAATAAAGTAGATAAATTTTATGCTGATTACGAGCCTACTCGTGCAACCAGAGCAATTTCTGATTTTGTTCAAGATCATTTAAGTAATTGGTATGTTCGTTTATGTAGAAGAAGATTTTGGAAAGGAGAATATGCTCAAGATAAAATTTCAGCTTATCAAACTTTATATACATGTATGTTAACAGTTGCTAAATTAGGTTCTCCAGTGGCTCCATTCTTTATGGATAGGCTTTACAAGGATTTAGTAGCGGCTACGGGTGTGGAAAAAGCAGAAAGTGTACATATCGCTAATTTCCCAAAATTCAACGAAGATTTTGTGAACAAGTCGTTGGAACGTAAAATGGAAAATGCTCAAACAATTTCTTCTTTAGTGCTGTCTTTGAGGGCGAAAGAGAAGATTAAAGTACGTCAACCATTACAGAAAATCATGATTCCTGTGTTGGATGAAGAGCAAAAAGATGAGATTTTAGCAGTATCTGATTTGATTAAATCGGAGGTAAACGTAAAAGAAATCGAATTATTGGATGATGCTTCAGGTATCTTAGTAAAGCAAATTAAGCCTAATTTTAAAGCTTTAGGGCCTAAGTTTGGTAAGGATATGAAGTTGATTGCCAATGAGATACGTAGTTTTACGCAAGAAGATATCGCGACTATTGAAAAAGAAGGCGAGGTAAGTGTAAAAGTTAATGATAAATTGATTAAATTAGATTCCGCTGATGTAGAAATTTCATCGAAAGATATCGAAGGTTGGTTGGTTGCGAATGCTGAAGGCTTAACCGTTGCTTTAGATGTTACTATATCAGATGATTTACGTAAAGAAGGAGTTGCAAGAGAATTAATTAACCGAATTCAAAATGCACGTAAAGATTCTGGTTTCGAAGTGACAGATAGAATAAAGTTGACCTTTTTAACTTTAGCCGACTTACAAGAATCAATATTAGCGAATGAAAACTATATCAAAACGGAAACTTTAACCAACGAACTCATTTTTGTTGATACGTTGGAGGGTGGTGTAGAAATTGAATTCGATACCATCAAAAGTAAAATGTTAATTGAAAAAATCTAACATTATGGATGATGTAAAAGTGAGATACTCAGATGGAGATCTACAAGAGTTTAGAGAAATTATTCTCGAGAAAATCAAAAGTGCTGAAAACGACCTTAATTTGTTAAGAGATTCATACAAAAATGGATCTGATAACGGAACTGATGACACGTCACCAACATTTAAGTCGTTTGAAGAAGGAAGTGACACGATGGCTAAGGAAGCTAATATGCAATTAGCAATTAGACAAGAAAAGTTTATTCGTGATTTAAAAAATGCTTTGATAAGGATTGAAAACAAGACTTATGGTATTTGTAGAGTAACAGGAAAGTTAATCCAAAAGGAGAGGTTAAAACTAGTTCCTCATGCTACATTAAGTATCGAAGCAAAACGTAAACAATAGAATCAAACGATTCGCCAAAAGCGAACTAAATAATGACAGATAGGACTTTGTAAAAGAAGTCCTATTTTTTTGTTTATACTAGTAACAAGAATAATAAAGATGAAGGTTTTTTATACTTTTGAATAACTATAATAACAACGATCGCTTGAAAGGATTACTTATCATTACATCTATATTATTTATATCGACACTATTTGCTCAGAGTAAAGGGAGTAAAATAGAGGAGATAACTTCAAAGGAAATTGTTATTAATGGTAAAGGCCTGGATGATTTAGTAATTAAGAATTCAAAAGACAATTTTTTGAGGGTATTTTTAGATAATAAGAATTCAGGGGATTATTATATCAGCACCAATAAAACTTCAGAGCAAATAGAAGTTAGGTTTAAATCCAATGATTTTATTAGAGAAGAAGAGATTTTTCGGAAATTTATTACGAATAGAGTTAGTGGAGTAAATGCAGTTGTTGAAGTACCAATTGGAAAATCCATAATTGTTTACGGAGAAGATCTTGGAGTGAAATCTAAAAGCTATAAAGGTGATTTAAGCGTTTATATTAAAAGAGGTAACATATACCTTAATAATATCAAAGGAGTTTGTAATATGAGCTTTTTTCAAGGAAATTTACATGTTTCCAACACTAACTTCAATATGAATCTAATTTCCAATAAGGGGAAAATTCTAGTAGAAAGGAGGGAAGTGAAATCGCCATTCATTCAAAACAAAGAAGAAATAACAAACCTGTTAAAGGTGACCACAATTCACGGAAACGTTTTTATCAATGGTAATTAGTTAAGAATCAGTTTTTAACTTTTTAAGTGTTTGTACCTTGTTATAATTAACGAAATTTTATAAAAATTGTGCGTAACAGATTGTAATTTGCGAGGTCAAACACCTAACAATAAAAGTTAAATAATGAAGAAAACATTACTATCGGCAGCTCTTGCCTCGGTATTATTAACTAGTTGTAGTTCAACTAAAAATACTGCTGGAAACGATTTAGCTGTTAAAAACCCAATCCAAACTACCTTAGATTTAACTAAAGTTGAAAATGATAAAGTGCCTGTAACTGTAAATCCAGGTCGATTTACAACTGAAAAGGTAGTTTACAGATTACCAAGAGTTGTTCAAGGAACGTATTCGGTGAGTGATTTTGGTAAGTACGTTGATGATTTAAAAGCCTTGGATTACGATGGGAACGAATTGCAAGTAACAAAAATCGATACAAATACTTGGGAAATAAGCAATGCGACGAAACTAGATAAAATAACCTATTTAGTTAACGATACCTTTGATTTAGAAGTTCAAGGAGGAATTGGAGGTGAGGTGCCATTTTCACCAGCGGGGACAAATATTGAACCAACAAACTATGTATTAAACTTACATGGTTTTATTGGTTATTTTGATTCTTTAAAAAACAACCAATATAAGCTTGATGTTATTTCAGATTCAAAACATAAAAGAACATCAGCTTTACAAGTAGTTGAAGCAAAACCAAGTGAAGATGGAAATAAAACAACATCGAGATATTTTGGGTCAAGATATTTTGATATTACCGATAACCCGATGTTCTATGGGGAGTTGGATGTAGAAGAGTTTCAAGTTGGCGATATTAAAATTGTATTGAGTGTTTATTCTCCAAATAAAGTACATTCTGCTAAAAAAATAAAAGCGGTAGTAGAGAGAATGATGCAAGCCCAAAAAACGTATTTGGGAAGTATTAACAGTACTGCACGTTACGATATCTACTTGTATTTATCTGATGGAACTAAAGAGGCACCAAAAGGATTTGGAGCACTAGAACACCATACTTCTACAGTAGTTGTATTACCAGAAGCAATGCCTGATCAAGCATTGGCAAAGAGTATGGTTGATGTTGTTTCTCATGAGTTTTTCCATATTGTAACACCGCTAAGTGTGCATTCGGAAGACGTACATTATTTTGACTATAATCAGCCAACGTTTTCTAAGCATTTATGGATGTACGAAGGTATTACAGAATACTTCGCAACCCACTTCCAAGTAAACCAAGGTTTAGTAAAAGAAGAAGAGTTTTATAACAAGATTTTAGGTAAAATAGCGTCATCATCTTCGATGAATGATACGATGAGTTTTACGAAAATGAGTGAGAATATCCTTGAAGAGCCTTACGCTTCTCAATATTTAAATGTATACCAAAAGGGAGCTTTAATAGGGATGTGTGTCGATATTCTTTTGAGAGAAGAAAGTAATGGTACTAGAGGGATTCTATCTTTAATGAAGGAGTTATCATTGAAATATGGTAAGAACAAACCTTTTGAGGATGAGAATTTAATTGATGAGATTACTAAAATGACATATCCATCGATAGGAGAGTTTTTAAATACTCATGTTGTAGGAACAACGCCAATTGATTACTATAAGTTCTTTGAGAAAGTTGGTTTACAAGAAAAAGAAACGAAAGTAGAGACCAACTATATTCAGAATAATGGAACCATGATATTTCATTTAGATAAGGCAAGTCAAGCAGTTAAATTTACTAGTGCAGTGAAGAATAACAGTTTTTGGGCCGATAATGGAGCATTACCAAATGACGCTATTAAGGAGGTAGATGGAGTAAAGATAAGTAAAGAAACGGCACAACAAGTATTCATGAAAATGTATATGTGGAAGCCAGGAGCCGATGTAGAGGTGAAGTTAGATAGAAATGGAGAGGAAGTAATTATTAAAACTACCTTAGTTCAATCGTATAGCAAGGCGGGTGGATTAGAAGAAAATTCAAATGCTTCAGAAAAGCAAAAGCAATTAAGACAAGCTTGGTTAAAGGGATAAAAAACTAAGTTATAGTAAAAGATAAAAGACCGATACGTTAGTTATCGGTCTTTTTCAGTAGTAGTAGGTAACAAAAGGTTTGGTAAAAAGTTAATCTAAAAACCTTGCTTTCAACTCAGGAGTTGGTATGTAACAAGCTTCTTTTTTACCGTACCATTTGTAACGATTTTTGGCTATATAGTTGTAAACAACGTTCCTAATAAACGGTGGAATTATTATAAACAGAATCAACACATTTATAGGGAATTTGAGTTTTGAGGCAATTAATAAAGCCGCCGTTGACCTCGAATAGATCTTTCCGCTCTTCGTAAATAACAAGATCGAATCCGTCTTTTCTCGATCTATTTTAAAATGGTCTATAATTTTTGTACCCGTATCGCTTTGTAATGATGCAAATAAAAATTGCTTCTTTTTGTCGTGTTTAATAACAAACTGAACACTGCTATTGCATAAGTTGCAAACACCATCAAAAAGAATTAATTGTTTATTTTCCGGAATATTAGGTAGCATGAATACTTTATTTTACTTTTTTAGTTTGATCAATCTTACGGTTTTTAACATACTTGTCAAACCAGTTAATTTGTTCCCATAAAACATGCTCAATCGATTCTTTTGCGCGATATCCATGATCTTCAAAAGGTAGTAAAACTAATCTAGCAGTACCACCAGAACCTCTTACAGCTTCGTAAAACACTTCTGATTGAAATGTTAATGTTCCAGGATTAGAATCATCATCACCATGAATTATTAAAACAGGTTCGTTTACTTTATCGGCAAAAAATGTTGGAGAACAATCAATATATGATTTGGTAGCTTCGAAAAGCGAACGGCGTTCACTTTGGAATCCATAAGGTTGATTTGTTTTATTGTAAGAACCACTTCTTGCAATACCAGCACAGAATAAGTCAGAATGTGCTAATAAATTAGCCACCATTAATCCACCATGACTATGACCAATGATACCAATTCTATCTGGATCAGCTACACCAATTTCAACAGCTTTGGCAACAGCAGCTTCTGCATCAGCAACCAATTGTGGTACAAAAGTATCATAAACGGTTTCAGGATTTCCTACCATTGGCATAGCAGTATTGTCTAAAACAGCATAGCCTCTCATTAAAAAGTACTTGTGAGAAGCACCATAGATTCTCATAAATCTATTTGAAGAACCTCTAACTTGTCCAGCAGTTTTAGCACTTGCATATTCCATAGGGTAAGCATATACAACTGTAGGAAGTTTAGTTCCCTTTTTATAACCAGGAGGAAGCAGTAACTGAAAGCTTAGTTCAACACCATCATTTCTCTTATATCTTACAATTTTCTTCTCAATTTGTCGTAATTCTGGGCTTGGATCTTTAAACTGTGTAATCGGGTTTTTACTAATTTCTCTAGTACTTTCTCCTTTTTTTGCTTTAATAGATTTTCCGAATTTCGCCATATAGTAATTAGGAACAGCAGTTGAAGATTCAGATCTCATAATGAAATTACTGGTATTCTCTGCAAAATCAACAAAGTTTTCATACTTACCTTTTTCAGACCTAAATATTCTTTCAACTTTCCCTGATTTTATATTTCTCTTATCAACGAATGGTCGATCTCCCTCTTTTGTACCTCCATTTCCACGGAAATAAATAGAACCTTTATCTACTTTAATAGCATATTTACCGTTCTTTAATCTCGTGTAAATAGGGAATCCAGGATTATTATAACGATCGCTTTCATCTACATCAAACCAAAGTTTAGAAGTTCCTTTGTTAATATCTAGTAAAGAAACGTATCGTCTTCTTTTCATACGTTCTCGTTCGTAAATCATAAGCATGCCATCTTTCTCACCCCACAAACCACCAAGTATTCTGTGTTTGGCTTTGTAAACTTCTGTAGGCATTCCTTTAAATGGAGCTTCCCATTTCATCATTTTATCTCGAAACTCTGCTTTTGCAACAGGGTTACCACCGTCTAAAGCTTCCTGCCAAAATAAGGCGTGTGGAGTGGTAGGTTGCCAACTTACACTTCTTGGCCCAGTTACAACACCATGAACAGGAACCTGATCGGCTATCGGTTGATTTACAATTGTTTTTACAAGGTTACCTTTTAAATCTAAAACTTCAATATCGCTAGCAAATCTCCACCATGCTACCTCATGAGACCATGGAGCTTTTAGTCGCTCAATTAAAAGATACTTACCATCTGGAGAAATACTTGCATCTACATAAGTAGCAGCTGGTGCAATAGTACGTCTTTGTTTTGATTTGGTGTTATACATAACCAATTCACATTGGGTATAGTAACTGAATTGCTCATCTTCGAAAGCAGTAGTTAAAAGGTTTCTCGCTTCGTAAGTAGATCTCGCAGTTGCTCCGGCGTCTTCTAATATTTTAGGGCCATTTGGAACTACAGGTTTTTGAGGAGTTGAACCTCTATTGCCAATTCTTCTTACTAAGATGTTCTCTCCATCGGCAAACCATCTTACGGCTGTATCCATAAGAGGGTTAAGTATCATATCAGGTACTTTTTCGATTTCCCCATTAACATTCCCCATCCATAATTCCACGCTGTTTTCAAAAGCAACTGAAAAAGCAAAGCGTTCACTATCTGGAGCCCAGTAAATAGAAAGAACTTCCGCTAAATTAGGAATGTTTAAAGGTGTCGTTTTTCCATTTTTTATATTAAATACTCTAGGAGAAGTACCCCCATGTCTTCCATGATAATAATTATTCTTTGGGTTTACACGTATTCCAGCCAGTTTCAACATGGGCTGTGACAATTCTGATAATGTCGGATAAATAATTGGATCCTTCAAAATCATATATTTTTTGTCAGGTGATATTGATGTGCTCGGTAGTTTTGGCGCATGCAAAACTTTCAGAATATCTTCACCTGGCGATTTCCAAGAATTTTCATTCTCTTTTAAGTTATTGCTCTGCGCTATTGTTTTTTCTCCAGATAAGAAGCAAATGCTTAATATTGAGATTGTAAAAAATAGTTTTTTCATAATTACAACAGATTAGTTATTTATTGATAGCAACGAGATTATAAAATTGTACAGTCAATTTGTTTTTTAATGCTTGAGAAAATTTCTCCAAACGACTTTTAGCTTCTTAAACATAGAGCTGATAATTATTTATAAATTCACTTTTTTATAATTGAATAAATTGCTTGTTTTCCCTTCAAATCTAAAATTTGAAAATAACATAAAATGGTTTCTATTAGACATTAACTTAATTTTAATACTGGTTGAAAATATGATTCATGGTTGGAAACAAATTCATATACAGTCATCTTCTATTAAGTTGTAAATTGTTGTTAGTTAGAGTTATCTGTTATAAGGTCTTTCATTTATCCAATGAAATCCTCTATTCGTTAACAAGAACTTTTTTCTATAATCTTCAAACCTTTTTGCTTTTATAAAAATGGTGTCTTTTGCATAGGTTCCATCAAATTGGTAATTAATCGAATCTAGTTTCGAAAATTTCAAATCAAAAGTTTTCGTGCTATCTCTATAATCAGTTAATGAAAGTTTATTTTCTAGAGAATCAACAGCTAATTTATACCATTTTCCTCTACCACCTTCAGGATATTTCACTTGAGCATATTGTTTGCTGCTAATCATTAAATATTTCCATTGTTTAACTTTCAAACTATCTGGAGTTATAGAATCATTTTTTACCGAAAAGTCTTCTATTTCAAACAAACCTTCCATACGACTTTTTGTTGCTTCACCATAGTACTTTTCTTTAGATTCAAGTGTAGAATAAGCTCCATACCCTAAAGAATAAACAAGTAAAAACGCCTTTACAGCAAAGGAAATCTTAGAAGTAATATTGCCAAACTTAGGTTTGTATATGTCTTTAAGAACAACTGGTTTTCTGAAGAAAAAGAATTGAAATAAAGGAACAAAACTATAAGCTAATAAAAAGGCTGACATTAAAAATAAATGTGTCGATAGTATTTTTACCGGAACATCGTAAAAATAATTAACAGCCATAACATTTGCCGTAGTCATTAAGGTGATGATAAGTCCAAAAACTAAGGTTCTTCTAAATAAAAGTAGAACAGCAGCGACTTCAGCAATTCCCATGAACATATTATAACCTTTTGAAAAACCTAAAAATGTCCAGGCTAATCCCATCGGTGATGAATCACCATAATTTTGAGTTAGCCTGTACATTGATGGCTGAGAAAATTGAAGCTGGATTACTTTAACCATACCGTAATTTATGAGCATGAGACCAACATAAAAACGAATGGCTAGTGTAATCCAGTAATATAATTTATCATAGTTTTTCCTTTTAGTATCCAATACCGACCAAACAATACAAGCAATTACAGCTATACAAAGAATAGTAAATAGCAATACATAATCATAAGTGGTATCACCACTTCCATTTGGTCCGGTTTTAATTTCGTAAGTAATTCCTAATATGGATTTTCCAACCCAAGGAACAAAATCATAAAGAATTTTATTAAAGAGGTCTTGAATGTATCCAAAAAAAGGATAGGCACCATTGTTTTTAAAAATTATAAAAAGTGCGAAGTATGAAAAGAAAAATCTAAATAGTACTTTTTGGGGTAAAGACCATAAATTTTCCAAGTTTAGTTTGCTTTCCATGATAGATAATTACGTTAGATTCTGTCAAATCTACTTTAAGGTAACTACCTAAAATTGTAATTTTCGGACATTAACGTTATTTTAAGGGTTTAAAATACATGTCCTTTTCTTTATGAATACTAATATTTTTTAAGAAAGATTTTGGGTTTTCACCCGTGAGTTGCTTGAAGGCTTTGTTAAAAAGAGCTTGGTCATAGAAACCGAAATCAAGAGCAATATCTGAAAGTTTTGAGTTGCCTCCTTCACTTTTAATTTTTTTCAAAACATTTCTAAAACGGATGCTTTTTTTTAGAGTCATCGGAGTAACTCCACAATGTAATTTGAATAATCTGTATAGTTTTTTATAGCTACAATTACAGGCTTCAGCTACTTCTTCAATTGATACATCTTTTTCCGAAATTAATTGAATTGCCTTGGTTATGATGTCTATATTTTGTTTCTCATTTAAAAATGGAAGTAGAAAGGTTTCAAAAATAGCTATTTTTTGAGCAATTGGATAATCGAAAAACTCAGGATGATCATGAAGGAGTCTATCGAACTCCGATAGTTTAAAAAATACTTCATTCTGAACCTTGTGGTCTGTAAACTGTGCTAATCCATGAGGCTGAAATATAACTACGAATTCTCTAATTTTACCTGTTGTTTTTATAAATAATGGAGAACCGAATTTATTTAATGCATGGAAGTTATTTGAATCCGCTGAGTTTTCAGCTAAAAATAATTGGTCTTTCTTATAGTTTGGAATCGATTTTTCAAGGGCAACAACAATATTATGCTCAGAAGGAAAAGCAACGTATTCCTCGTCTATTAGTGTGTTCTCATAATAGCGATAAATGTATTTTGCTAAAATCTCATTTTTAGGACGGTATGTTTCAATTGAAGGATTCCTCATAGCTTCATTGCTCTTCTCAGTAAACGTCTAAGGTGTCTAAGATAAGAATTATGATCTTTTTTAGGAAGCGATTTCCCTTAAGAATTGTTAAAGAACTTCTAATTCTATGCGATTAAACGAGATTAAATTATTAGACTCAAAGCCATTTCATTTCTTTTCTTATTTTTGTTTTCATTAATTCAGAAAAATGACAAAAAAGAATATAGCCATCCTTACGGTTTTAGTAGCAATATTTATCGACCAAATTAGCAAGATTTATGTAAAAACGCATTTTACCCTTGGAGAAGAAGTAGTGGTTTTCGCTGATTGGTTTAAAATTCATTTTACTGAAAATAATGGTATGGCCTGGGGATTTGAATTTGGGGGAAGAGCAGGTAAGTTGTTTTTAACGTTATTTCGTTTAATTGCTGTCTCTGGAATTATTTACTGGTTAGTTCAAAGTATTAAGAAAAATATTCATTCAGGAGTTATTATAGCTATCTCTTTAATATTGGCAGGAGCTGTTGGTAACATTATCGATTCTGTTTTTTACGGAGTTATTTTTAATTCCTCTCATGGACAAATAGCAACGCTTTTTGCCGATAAACCTTATGGCGAATTATTCTATGGTAAAGTAGTGGATATGCTGTATTTTCCAATTTATGAAGGAGAAAGTTTTACCTTTTTTAACGCGATTTTTAATGGTGCTGATTCTTGGATTACCATTGGAGTGGCTTTATTATTTATTTACAACAAATATGCTTTTCCTAAAGAAAGTGAAGCTTAAATAACATTAGTTTGATGTAAGGATTATTAAACTTAAAAAGTGTCAATTCGAGTGAAAATCGTAGGATTTTTGTGTCGAGATGTCTTTTTTAATTCTTAATTTTAAATTCTGCGTCATTTCGACCTTAGGAGAAATCTATGTATGTATTCGA
>CANMIL010000022.1 GCA_947497895.1 uncultured Tenacibaculum sp. | reverse complement strand
ATCAAGTGATTTTTCTGGGAAACAGGAAGAAAAATTGTATCGAGATGTCTTTTTTAATTCTTAATTTTAAATTCTGCGTCATTTCGACCTTAGGAGAAATCTATGTATGTATTCGAGATAAAAACATCAAAGAGATTTCTCAGTCGTTACCTCTTTCGAAATGACATACTGAAAAAGAAAAGCTTCAAAACACAATTTTTCAGTTTTAAAGAAGTTCTCGATATAATTTTCACTTCGTTATCACTTCGTAAAAAGCACTCGAACTGACAGTCCGTTAGAAAAACGGTAATCCAATAGGCAATTCGTTTGTTGTCACATCAAGTGATTTTTCTGGGAAACAGGAAGAAAAATTGTATCGAGATGTCTTTTTTAATTCTTAATTTTAAATTCTGCATCATTTCGACCTTAGGAGAAATCTATGTATGTATTCGAGATAAAAACATCAAAGAGATTTCTCAGTCGTTACTTCTTTCGAAATGACATACTGAAAAAGAAAAGTGGCTCACAAAAAGATAATTCTACATGAAATTTAAGTGGTTAAGAAAAGATGTCAATGGTAGTTTATTTCGCAATTTCATTACGCTATCAAGCAGCTATTTATGATGAGAACCTGAAACAAGTTCAGGTTGACGGTACGATTTATTATTAGCTACGGATAATCATTTATTCTTTTTCATTTCAAACATAAAATAGTATAAGTTTTGTAAATTGGTTTCAAAATAATTGTGCTTAACTTATTTGTAAATGAAAATCATAAAATATCTAGCCGTTTTTTTATTAGGTTTTTTGATTGCCAAATTCTGGTATGAGAAAAAAGAAAATCACTACCAAGAAGAGGAAGTCAAAGTCTTTTTAGATGGGATACAAAATATGAGCAAGTTGGTGGTGTCACAAGGAAGCTTCTCAGAGGTATTTAGCTTTTCTGATACCAAAAAGTATTTTTATGATTATCTGTCTTTCGAAAAAAAAGTAATTCTTTCGGTAAATGCTAAAGTAGAAGTGGGGTATGATTTATCACAATTAGAGATTCAAATTGATTCTACAGGAAAAAGTATTATCATAAACAAAATTCCGAAGGAAGAACTCGTTATTTCTCCAGATATTAAGTATTTCGATTTACAACAGAGTCAGTTTAATACTTTTTCTAAGCAAGAACTCAATACCCTTAATGATAAAGCGATTGAAAAGATAAAAACAACAGTTACCGTGTCTGATTTACAAAAAGACGCTAAAAACCGCTTATTTATAGAATTGTCTAAAATTTATCAGTTGTCAAAATTGTATGGATGGAAAGTAGTTGATAATACGGATACGAAGTTGATTAGCTCTTTTGATGAAGTACTTATTGCGGATTGATTATTTTATTGTGCACAACGGTTTTATATTTTATTGTATTTCGTTTTTATTTCATTTATTAAGTCATTATAAGAATAGGTTGTATTTGCTTTGATCACTTTTTCAATTCTGTTTGGTTCGATATTTTTAAATAGAAGAACCTCGTAGTCTTCAAAAACAAATTCCATAAAGTCTGGATTATCAAAAAACTCCTTTTCCGCTTTTCTTGGGTTCGATTTTATTAACTTTAATCCTGAAGCAATTATTTCCTTGTCATCTAATTGATAAGTTCCTTCATTATCTAGATAATTAGAGTCATCTATTGTATTTCCTATTCGCCAAATTATGGTTTCTTCGTAATCACGTTTTAGTTTTTTTAAATCAGTAAATACTGATTTTGGATTATGAGATAAAATTTCATTTAAACTGAATCTTTTTTTCGAAACAACTTCATAATCCTCGTCATATTCTGTATGAGTATCAATACACCAATGACTATGAACTAAAGGGAAATCATTATCTTCCAGTTCAAATATAATTCCTACATATTCTTTGTCATTTAGTAAAAAGTCAAGCCACCAACGATTCAAGTTTTTAAAAGGTGTAAGAATTGAACACGAAATCCAAGTGTCGGATATTAGAATCCCGTTTTCTAAAATTTGATTTTTATTTTCTTTGGGTGTCCAATGTATTACTTTCATTGTTTCGTTTTCAAGTGTTCTGAAACGGTACCGTGTATGAGTAGTAGTGGATTTTTTATCAAAAACCTTTCGGTTTTACGCTGACCGTAGTTTTATGTTTATACTTTCGTTTTATCACTTAAGCCCCTATTAATTATATACATTGTTAGCTGTTGTTCATTCTTAAAAGAGTTAAGGTCATCCAAGCTATCGTGTGTGGTTTCGATTGCTCAAAACCTTCATTTTAGACTCTTAATATAACTTGCGGTTATATTTCAATTCTAAAGGTATTCTTAAGTTTATTTAAAGTATACTTTAATAAAACTAGTACGCCCTTGTTTGACCCTAACCTAAAAAAACAAGTACTAATTAATAACTAGATACCCATTCTTTTTTCTTTAAAACTCTTTCTAAGTCTATGTCTTGGTTCCAATCCATAAACCACTTTTTTTCATTAATAATTTTATCAATTTCACTATCTACATATAAATTACTTATTTGTTTGGAAACATATTTAGAGTTTCTCAAAATTTTTCTTTTTATGTTCTTTTCAAGAAAAGGACAGTTTATTAAATCGAAAAACAATAAAGTTAATTCTGAATTTAAAAAAGCTTTTTCTTTACTAAAACGTTTCACACAATTTTCTATAATTTTTTCCTGAATTACTTTATATTCTATGGAGTTGTTAAAATAATACAACAAAGTAATTATTTGAAAATAATTTAGTTTTTTTATATCTTCTAGATTAAAGAATTCTGAAATTTTTTTCTCAGAGAACTTATATTCTTGTCCTAGTTTATTCAAGGCAATCAATAGGTTTAATGTTTCAATACTAGTATCATTTTTTCTCTGCTTCCTATGAAAGTTTGTTAAGGCAAACTCGCTATCTCTAAATATTTTTGAAAACACAGAATGTTTAATGTTTACAATTGTCTTGTTTTCAAAATACTTAGTTATCAACACAATAACTTGTGATATTCTAAATGTGGTATTTGTATTAATGTTTACAGAATAACAATAAAAAAGAATATCTATCATTGTAAGCAAAAAATTCTCACTTCGCTCTTCACTTAATTTATCTTCATTTTTAAAAACAGAAACTAGCTTTGATTTTATAAACCTAACAACATCTTTACTTAGTGAATCATATGTTAGATTGTTTCTCTTAACTATAACTTGGAATTCTTTTATGAATTTCTTTGAGATTATATAAGGTTTATTAATTTTTTTTATTGTTTCTATTTCCTCATCATCTTTAATTGTTTTCTCAAATAAACCATTGTAAAAACTAACTAATTCCTTTTTAAGTTCAGCTTTACCAACTGCAATTTCTGAAATAAATGGTGATGTCTTTATTTCAGATTTATTTGGATTAAGGTATAGTTTATAAAATTGAAGATTTTTTTTAAAGCTATTTTTTATTAATTCTAGTAATTCTGTATTATTTGAGAAAATGAAATAGTCATCAACATATCTTCTTATTTCGTAATCAACACCTAATTTGTATTTAGTAGAATTGACTTCTTCAAGAACATTTAAATCAACTTGTTGTAGTATTATTTCTGCAAAGATTCTAGATATTTCTGGGCCAACTAAAATACCATTTGTCTCATTATAGTTTGAAAGTTGCATTAATTTATCAAAATCGTTTTCAAATGTCTTTTTGTTAGAGTTTAATTTAGCTGACTCTTTATCTTTTACAGCCCAAGTTATAGAATGCGTATAAATATGATAAAAGCATTTACTAATATCAAATTCCATCATAAAATTGAACCTTTGTTCTAATCTCTGAAATTCATTTCTGTCGTAAAATTTATAAATTAAATCAATAGGTTTGTATGTGAAGTATGATTTAATATACTTTGTCTCTGAATCCAAAATTTCTGGTTCAACTTCTTTATCTGGATTTACTATGCTTTCTTCCTCAAATACAAAGTTTGGTGAGAAATAGAACTTTGCTATTTTATGTATTTTTCTTAAGGAAAAAGGACTTTTTGAACATAGGTGTAACATTAAAGAATCGTATTTTTCAAAAAGTTCAATGTACCGATGTTGAATAAATGGATGAATTATACTTAAAGTTCTAGTTTCTCCATAAATATTTTTTTTTATTTCATAATTGAATGGTAATGCATATTTTTTTCCCCAATTAGTTTTAATTTTTTGAAAAAAATAATCGTAATTGTTATTTGAGACAATAGAATAGAACCCCTCATTTGAAAAAAGCATTGGAACCTCATAAGGCAGAAGTTCGGTTAATAGAATTCTACTTTTATCTTCTTTATTTATTTTTATTTTTCTCATTTCCAACAATTCGTTATTTCACCCATTTCTTGGTAAGAAAAACTATTATATGTTTTTTTGTGAAATCCTGTTTTAAAACAATATTTTTTTAAAATGCTTTTCTGATGGGCACTTAAATTTGCATTTATATTTGAACCTAAATTATTTTTTTTTGAAAAAAGTAATTTCTTGTGAAAAGAGTCTAATTCAGATAGTTTATCATAATTATTTAAGTGAGAGTAATTGTAATAAATTCCTGCTTTTAATACACTACTATCTGAACTCTTATTTATCCCATAATTTCCTGAAAGGAATTTTATTCTTTGGTTTAGGAGTTTAAAGTCTTTGTTTTTTAAGTAATCTAAATACGTTTTAACAATCCTAGACTTGATTTTTTTTATTTTCTTTTCCGCTATTGATACTGTTATGAGCTTTGTCTTTTTTGTGCTTTCTTGAGAAATTCTAAAGTCATACCCTAGAAATTCTATATTCTCTTTTTTAGTTTTATGATTTGATAAGTTTTGAATTCTTATGATTTTCTCTCCTTCAAAAAGTTCTGTTTTGGATTTATTGATTTGAAGACTAGAAGTTGTTTCTTTAAGTTTAATATCTAAACCATTTAACATTTCAATTGCACTTGTTTTATTACTGATAAAAATTATTATATCATCAACAAATCTTGCATAGTAGTATACATCTGAAAATCTTTGAATCCATTTATCAAACTTCCTCATATATATTTCGGAAAGAGTTGAACTTATATTAACACCTCTTGGTAAGCCTTTGTTTTGTTTTACAATAGAGTTATTAAATACAGAATTGATTAATGAGATTGAGTAGTATGATAGCATAGCATCATTCTTTAGTTTATTGAAAACTTTATTTCTATCTATACTCTCATAAAAAGACTTGATATCTGTTTTTATTATCCAAAATGGAGCGTCTTCGGCTAACAAAACTTTGATTTGTTGAATTACAAATTTTCTATTTGCTTGCTCATCCTTATAAATCCTCTTAATGTTGTCGTTTAACTTTCTCAGAATTAGTTTTTCAGGGAGAGTTTCAACAAAAAAATATGATTCATTTTTTTTTACATTAAAAGTGAAGTTGTTTTCAATAATTTTTTTTTCAATATTATCCAATTCTTCTTCAAATTGGCTTTCTTCAATTTCATTGCGATACAACTCGCCTTTTTTGAGATACCTTTTTAGTTCTTTTGAATTGAAGTTTTGATTCATTAATTTATACTGTTTCTTTCAATTACCGCTAACTCGTTATATCCGAACAAATACAACAGTTATCAATATTATAATTTGGGATAATCACACCTTATGGGTTTTGTTATCCATCTTATTTAATTATTCAAAAAGCATTGCTAAAAGGTAAATTATTACCATCGTAGAAGAGATTTTGAAGTACGCGGTTAAAGCATGTATCTCTAAATTTGTAGTATTTGGTTAATTTTTAGTATTGCTTTTTCTTTCTGTAGCGAACTTAAGAAAATGAGTTGAAATTTCCTTACGGTTTTCCGCAAACACCTTGTTTTTAATTATAGAAGTTGAATTTTAAATTTTGAGTTTTAGTAATTGGTTAATTGATAATCGCTCAGTTTGATGACGCAATTATTACGATTGTAATCAGTAAATAGATTTCTCAGTCACTATCGTTTCTTCGATGACACAGTCGGAATTTTCAATTATCTGTGTATCGTTATCAATGATCCTATTTATTCTTTCATCACCGATCATTAGTAACTTTTTATTGTTTCTATTCCCGAAGTCGTCCTGACGTTGGCAGGAAGCTCTCGGCGGTTCCCGAAGTCGTCCAGGCATGGGGAGGAAGCTCTCGGCGTTTCCCGAAGTCATCCTGACGTTGGTAGGAAGCTCTCGACAGTTCCCGAAGTCGTCCTGATATGGGTAGGAAGCTTTCGGTAGTTCCTGAAGTCATGCTAGTGAGGCTGGGAAGGGGGTGTTATTCTTTTCAATTATCAGCGATACGTTTAAATCTTGAGTTTTTAGTGCTGTTGGATTCAGTTCTCGATACATTTTTTACTTCGTTAGTACTCGTAAAAAACACTCGAACCGACATTTTTTTTCTGAACCACTTTTCTTTTTCCATTGATGAAAAAGAAAGAAAAAATCTAGTCTTAAACAGCCTTCACTCAAAACTAATCATCCTCGAACCTAAATTAAAATAGCTCGCTATCGCTCAAACAGATTTTAATTTTAACGGTTCTTGCGGTGTTATTTTTGGCTTGCCTGCTTATGACGAGGTATCTTTGGTTGCCTTTTTCTAATCAACAAAATTTATCTTTCAAAAATATTTCATATTTCTATCATTATTACCGCTTGGTAAAAATTTTAGTCTTTCGCCTCGACCTGACGTTAAAAATAACAGAGGAAAAACTTATTATAGCCTAATTACTCAATGAGCGATTTAAATTCATCGTTTGTTTTTAATTTTTCAAAAACAGCTTCGGTTTTGAATATATTCTTGTTATTGAAACCGTATTTCATGGCTTTTTTAATTTCTACTAAAGCTTCATCTTTCTTGTTTTTTAATAAGAGATTAGCTGCAGTTAAAATTAGATACTCAGGATTATGTTTTTCCTTACTGTGACATTTTTGTAATGCGCTAGTTGCTTCGTCCGTTTTTCTTCTTTTGATTAAAGACCAGATGTGTAAGTTTTGCTTTTCGAAAAAGTTGAACCCGTACTTCGGAACACCAACCGTTTTTACTCGATCAAAATTAGGGACTTTAGCCATGGTGCTTTCAAAAGCTTCCCAATTAGCATTGTTATAATAGATTGTAGCTAAGGTTATAAAGATATTGTAACTTGCTCTTCGTTGATTCCAATAAGATGCTATTGAAGTGAGTAATGGAATTGCCGATTCAATGGTAGAAATAGCCATGGACTCGTTACCGCTTTGTAGGAATGACTTTGCGGTTTGAATTTTCATTTGCACACTATTGAAAAACATGTCTTGCGATGTTTCTTGTTGAAACATGCCTGTAGCATTGTACTTATAAACGGGAGTTGTTCTGAATGCTGTAATAGCTTCTCTGTATCCGCTAGCATTCGTTTGCATGGTAGCATTTGCCAATCGTATATAAGGAGTTTTTTTAGCTTCTGGATCTTTATGATAAAGACTCACAGTATATAACGATTTGTAGATTTCGTATAGTCGGGAAGAATATTTGTTTTCCCATTTTACCAATTCTTCAAAAGCAAAATTTAAATATTCGTAGGCGGTTTTATAATCTGTGCCCTGTTGCTCAAGTAGAATTCCGTATTTACCGAAAACAATAGCTTTCTGAATGGGAGAAAAAGAGTCTGCTTGCTTCGAATATAAAATTGCTTTTTCGTAATAATTTTGAGCTTCTTTAAGCGAGTCGATTTCTAAGAAATAATCTCCAATAGCTTCGTATAGATTCGTTTTTTCCTCGGAGGTAAAACTTTCATCATTCAATTCAGCTAATATCTGAGTAAAAATACTTTCATAAAACTCTCTCTTCTCATCTAAATGTCTTATGGCAAGAATTCTTAGCATTTTCGAAAGATTCTTTAGAATCAAATAATGGTCTTCTTGGTTGCTTTCAACCAGAATATTCAAAGAAGTTTCATGAAATTCGAAAATTTCCATGTTATCAGAAACTTTAATCTCATTTAAGTATTGCGCTAGGTTATGATAGCATTGCGCCAATTGATAAGGGAAACGATCAGCTTCTTTTTTTACCATTTCAATCAAACTGCATTGAACTAAAATAGCCGATCTAAAATCACCATATAACCAATAGGCTTTCGCTAGTTTAAGATTGGCTTCAATAAGCTGAGGTTTTAATTTTTCATAACCTCTAAATAATTCAATAATTGAATTTAAGACTACAATAGCTTCTTCGAATTGTCCGTTAGACATAAGTAAGTTGTAACGGAGGTATAGTGTATTTAAATCTTGTTGAATTTGAAATTTAAGTTCAATATTGTTATTCTCTTGTTCTAATTCCTGTAGATTTTTGATCAAATTCTCGGAAGCTTGTTGAGAGTTGAGTAAGCTTATTGCTTTTTCAATGTCACCGCCTTTTAAACCTTTTTCATAGGCTTTTACATAAGATTTATCTTGAAAATCAAGGTTGTTTTGAATAACATATTTTATTAACGAAGGAAGCTGACTTTTGATTTTTCTATAGCGTTTTTTCCAAAAAAGAACACCTTCCTGAGCATTTTTAAGGTGTTTATGGTATTTTGATTCCAAACGAAGAAGTTCTTTTCTGCTTTTTTCTCCCTTTTCTTTTAACCTGCCAAGAACACGTTCGTTTTCTTCACTCAGCGCTTGAAAATTAATTTCTTCTAATTCGGATTTCCAATTTTCTATTTGATTGGCGGTTGCCATGACAACACGTAAATCTTTTTGTTCCTCAGGGAGTAAGTTTTGTAACTCATGCTGATTCACCAAAAGAAGATTCGGCTTTCTTACAAATATTGAAACCCTATCTCCATCAGATACATTTGAAAAAGCAAGTTTGAATCGTCCTTTACTATCCGTTTCGGTGGTTACCGCTTTCCCTTTGGTTGCTTTTACTTCAGCAAATTTTACATATTCAGTTTTCCCTTTTTTGTAATGACTGTTTAAAATAGAAGCAACTCCTTTAACCTTCGTTTGAGCATAACTAAGTTTTATAGCGAGTATAAAAAATACGCAATAGTATCGTTTCAAATATTTCATAGTTTGATTTAATCGCAGGGCGATAGCCAAGGGGTTAATTCCCCGAGGCTTGCCTCGAAATATAAAATTATAAATCCGACAGATACCTCGTATGCTCGCATCGGGGTCGTTCATTAAGAAATCAAAAACCAGCTTATGATTTGGTTTTTTCCAGTTTAATAATCAATTCCTCATTCGTGTCTAAGGGAACTTCATTTTCGCTATAAGGTTGGTATCCTTCTTTTAAGGCTCTTACATTTTTGTAGGGCTCTTGATATTCTTCAGGAATGGTTAACGTAAACTCACCGAATTCATTGGTGGTTGCGTTGGCACCTCTTACCCTGATAGCTACATTTTCTATTGGGTTCCCAGTTTCAAAATCTTTTACAATTCCTTCTAAACTATCGAGACCTTTTAATTCCACAACAAGAGGAATGTATTTATTTCTCTGAATGGTATATACAGAATCAGGATAAACAGCTGCATAAGGTTCCCCTTTAGGATCTTCAAAACGAATTTCAACCTTTGCTTCGTTCTCAAAAAAATCGGCTGGAATTTGCTTAAAAATAGCTTCCCCTTTAGTGTTGATGGTTTCGTTAATAAGAACATCTCGATAAACTAAAGTGACGACACCACGATTTGGAAGTATTTTCTGATTCTTACTTTTTTTACCATGAACAACCACGGTAATATCACCTGGAGTTTCATTTGAATTGTTCATAGAATACATGACAATGCTAAAAATAGAAATAGCAAAAATCATACTGGTAATAAGAACAATAAGTCTAAAAGATTGTTTGGTATTGAGTTTTGAAAATATTTTTAATTGAATAATGCTACGAAACAAAATAAGGAAAACAGTCATTCCTATTCCCGCAAGTCCGGCAATCATGCCCCAATTGTTAAGAAAGTCCATGTAGTAGGTTGTATGTTTAAAGTGAAAGTCAGTAACCTTAATTTACATAAAAGGAAATAGGTGGATAAAGCGCATTTCTTTTTTATGAAGAGTTCCCGAGTTTTTCTTGGTTGTTAATTTTTTGCGCAATATATAATTTTAAGGATGGTTTTGAAAAATAAATGGTAAGGATAAAACCCCTTTTTAGAAAAGTGTTTAGTTTTTGGGGTTGGGGAAATATTTCGAATAAATTAGAACCCTTAATAATTATGAATGGATTGGACGAAGTTGAACGTATCGTAATTGTGGTTATGGGTAGTTCTTCCTGTTTTTTTATTTCTACTTGGTTTTATTATGTAAATCAGGTAGGTAATTACAAAAATCAAAATTGGTATTTGAAAAGTCAAATAATTAAATTTCTCTGTAGGTACTTCCATCAGTCTTTTCACAATTGGTAAAGCCATAAGAATGAAACTAAATATTTTTCCAGTGATCAAATTTCTATACTTTGTAAAATTTCCAATGAGTCCGATTAGTCCGCCAATTGCAAAAATCTGGTCGCCATTTCTAAAATCAAAACTTGTAAAAATCAGCCATAGAATAAATGGAAATCCAATCATCTGCCCCTTAAGAATTATAAGTGAGTATGAAGTTAGAGAAATAGTTTTTATTTGGTTCTTTATTTATATTTTCAATTCAGTTTCGGTCATTATTTAAATTATGGCAACCGACTCTGCTATGTATGGTTATGTACTAGCTATTGCTTATGTGTCGTTTTTAATACTTAAAGAGCCTAATTCCGTTTAAAATATAGTCTTGTTGATTTTTAATTAGCTCATTTTTCATATCCCATTCATCTTCATGCTTATTATAAAGCCAAGTGGTTAATTCATTATCAAAATCGATAGTGATACCATTTTTGAGTCTCAAATACTCTAAAGCTCCGTCAAAATTGTGTTTTTCAAATTTATAGTGGATATTCTCGCTTTTTAGAATTCTAATTATCTCTGAAAAGGTGATGTTTTTGTTAACTGTTAGAAACCAGTTGTCAATCTTTATATTTTCATTTTGGTATTCAATCATCTCATCATGATTTGGGCAATCGAATTTTAGGTGGTCATTTTGTATTGCATATACAATTTCAGATTTAGTCCAATAAAAGAATTCGTACCAACCATATTTTATAATTTGACTTTCACCACAATCAGCAAAGTCAAAATCCTTTCCCATTAAGTCAATCACATTTTGTTTAGTAGATTTTCCAATTTGAATAGCATCAAATTTACCAGTCTTAATAAAATTCTTTAATTCAATTACTTTCATCTAATAATTGCCAACATTTAGTATGTGAAAAGTAGTAGAATGAAAAAACACTACTCTTTCAGTTTAAAACACAAAAAATAGCAGAAAAGAAAAACTTTCATTTTAGATCTAGACCGCTATTTTTTAAATACTGTGCTATAATCCGTTATGCTTAGTTTTTATCTTTTATTAATTTCTCAACCAAGATTTCTAAATCTTTAATTCTAGAATTTTGTTTTTTCAATTCTTCAATCTCTTTTTTCTGAGTGTTGATTTCTTTTTGTTGCTTAGCAATCTCAGATTTAGCTTTTTTCAATTCTTTAATTTCCTTTTCTTGTTCAATTGTATATAAAGTAAGTTCCTCAATTTTCTGCAATAACTTAGCATCCATTTCTCCTAAAAAGAAGCCATTCTTCTCTACTTCCTCAGCACTGGGAATATCTTTTAAATGTCCTTTTTCTTTTATATGGTTTTCAACATCAAGTAAAGTTGGAAGATTATATGTTTTTTCAAAAACAAAATCTGGCCAATTTGGATAAATTGCAACTTTTACTTCGTTGGCCGCTATTTTACCATTTACTCCAAGTTCAAACCCTTTAGTGTCGGTTGTCCTAATTCCTATATTTCCTGTTAGTCGAGAAACAGAAAGGGCAACTTGGTCCGGTTTACCAATAAGACCAATACCATTTCCTTTATTAGTTCTCAATAAAGACCAGTCCCCTACATCTCCGTCTCGGTACATGAATAAATCCGTATTGCCATTATCCATTCTTATCATTTTAGACACTACTGAACTACTTGTATTTAAATTTCCTGTTACTTTAATATTTCCGATAACATCTAATTTTTCTTTTGGATCTAAAGTCCCAATCCCAACATAGCTATTCAATCTCGAAACAGCTAAAGCAACTCGGTCAGGTTGTCCTATCAAACCTATTCCATTTCCTTTATTAGTTCTCAATAATGACCAATCTCCTACATCTCCGTCTCGGTACAACATCAAATCCGTATTTCCGTTATTCATTTTTATCTGTTTAGAAGAAATTGAATTTACTACATTCAAATTTCTCTTTAAATGTAAATCACCATTTTTGCCATTTAAAACCATTGAATAAAAGTTAGGGGTATTTGAGGAACGACCCGTACCCCAGTAAAAATTACCATTAGTGTGCATACCAAACATTAATTCATCTGTTTTACCAGGATTAAAAACTAAAGCACCGTGTGCTCTTCCAGTAAATTCAATTTTATTGTAAAACCCATTTACAGAAGAAATTGGGTTATTCCCTGACAGGTTAATACCTGAGAAATTTTCCTGTGCTGTAACTCCTAAACTCATTACCATCATAGCAAGAGCAGCAATTTTAATTGTTTTCATAATAATTTAGATTTATAATTATTTTTAATTTGTTTTCTTTTATACCGTGTTGTAGCTAGTTGTCATGAATGTTTTTCTATCTGCTTTTCAATCCAATCGTTGAATTCTTGATTATCAAAATCAGTGATTTCGTTTCCAGCTTTAGGCACTTTTACGTTAAATTCTTTCTCAACCCAATCAATGAATTTAGTATTAATTCCTTCATCTTTATCGTTGCCAATTTCCAAATTCCAATCTTCAATAGATTTACTCATATCGGCAAATCCAATTTCATCATAACCAATAGCTAGTAATCTTAAGAAATCAACAAAATTCTCTGCGAGGATATAAAGTTCTTCTCCTTCAGAACCTAAATGAACTATTTTTTGTTTATTATTATCATCTATCCAAAAGGAATATAGCGAACCATCAGGTCCTGCTCCAAATATTCCAAATCTATCAGATAAATTATCAAATCCAAGCCAATATCGCATAGTCTCGCCATCATCTGCCCTTAATTCAAAGTGTCCGCTAATTGGATATCCATTTGTTTCAGTCCATCCACATAGTTTTTGTAATTCTATAGGAATAGTTATGTTCTTTGTAATTCCTTTTTTTATTTCGTCGAAAATTTTCATTTGTTTCTATAATTAGCTACAACTTATTATAAGTCCACAAAGATAGAGGTTATCCCTAGTATGTTTCGGTATAAACGCATAAAATAGCTGTTTTAAATAGGTACATCCCTTTCAGAATGTTAGCTCTAAAGAGTATATCCTTTTTTTAAAGAGCAAAGTTTTTAGTTATCATAAAACTTTTTAACTAAGTAGAGGTCTAAAAGAGAAGAAACAAATAAAGAAAGTTAATATGAGAGTTTTACTAATGGTTTTGATGATGTCGTTTTGTTTAATGTCAACTTCATGTGCAAGAAGAGTTGTGGTAAAACAACCCAATAAAAAAGTTGTGATAGTAAAAAGACCTGCTAAGTATAAAGTAGTTCGGGTGAATGGAAGGAAGTATTACGTATGGAACGGACGTTATCATAGAAAAACGTCAAGAGGATATGTTGTTGTTAGGGTGTAGTTTTGATAAGGTTGAAACAAAATTAGCAATACTTAAAAGGAAGTTGTGACGCTTCCAATTGAGTATTGCTAATATAAAACTGAATTTCTTGTATTTTTAATGAGGTAATTTTTTACTCAAAACTCCGTAAAGGAATGCGCCTAATAAAGCTCCACCTAAAACGAGTATAATTGGAAGCACTCCTTGGCCAATTAGAACAAATATTGGAGCTGGACAAGCTCCTGCTAAAGCCCATCCTAAGCCAAATATAGTTCCTCCGACTAAAGTTCTGATAAAACCTTTTCGTTTGTCTTTAATAATGATTTTTTCGCCTATATAATTCTTTATAGTTCCTTTTTTAAAGAGGAGAATAAAGATCATTGAGGTGATAACTGCTGTTCCGATAATTCCATACATATGAAACGATTGAAACTTAAACATTTCGAATATTCTGTACCAAGAAACAGCTTCTGATTTGGTTAATACTATTCCGAAAAATATACCAATTAATAAAAATCTAACTAACTTCATACTAACCAAAAATTAAAGGAAATAAAACCCAAGTCATTAAAAGTCCACCAATAAAAAAGCCGATAACAGCAATTAAAGAGGGAAGTTGTAAATTACTCAATCCTGTAATGGCGTGTCCTGAAGTACATCCTCCAGCATATCTTGTTCCGAAACCAATACATATTCCAGCAATAAGTAGCAAAGCAAAACCCTTGATGGTAAATAAACTTTCAATGCTAAATAATTCTGTAGGTACATAAGTTTGTCCTGCGTTATAAAACCCTAAGGATTGAAGTTCTTGTATCGTTTTAGGATTTAAGTCAATAGAAGAAGCGGACATCCAAGTCTTTGCAATAAATCCACCGATCATTAGTCCTAAAAGAAATACAAGAGACCATTTTTTCGATTTCCAATCTTTTTTGAAGTAATCACTCACTTTATCAGCGCCTGCTATCGTACAAAGTGTTTCAAGGTTTGAGGAAACACCAAAGTTTTCTCCATAATAAAAAAAGAGAAACAAGACTATTGCAATCAGAACGCCTGATACATACCAAGGCCAAGGCTGAAATAAAATATCTGTCATAAATTACTTTTAATATATTCTAAAATCTTTTGAGTAGCACCCGTATTACTTGTTACATAATCCGAATTGGTTTTACCCATAGTAATTCTTAAGCTTTGGTTAGTTTTTAGATTAGCAAAATTATGACTTAATTCTTTTTTGTTTGTAACAATTGTTACTCCTTGTAATTTTAATAGGTCTACCGCTTCTTGAAATTTCTGGTATTTATTACCTCCGAATACTACTGGAATGCCATAAGTGGCTGGTTCTAGTATGTTATGTAGCCCAGTTGCAAGCCCGCCACCAACATAGGCAATATCTGCATAAGCGTAAATTTTGGTTAGTATTCCTATGGTATCAATGATAAGAACTTGGAAAGATTTTAATTCGGAACTCTCCTTTTCCGAAAATAGCACAGCCCTTTTTGAAATTGAAGCTTTAAGTTCTTGTATTTTATTCGATTGTATAGTATGAGGAGCCAAAATAAACTTTTCATCTTCAGAAGCATGATTGTTTATATAGTTTACAATGAGTTCCTCATCCTCTGGCCATGTGCTACCAGCTATGACGGTGTATGTATTGTTTTTAAATTCTTCTACAAAGTCCAGTTTGTTGTTTTGATTCAAAATATCATAGACTCTATCAAATCTTGTATCTCCGCTTTTAACAACGTTTGTAAAGTCAATACTATTAAGTAAGTTTTTAGAGGTTTCGTTTTGAACGAAGAAGTAATCGAAAGCATCTAATTTTTTACGCATATAAGATCCGTACCATTTGAAAAATGATTGCTTTTCTCTAAAGATACCTGAAATTAAAATAGTCTTTATTTTGTGTTTATGTAATTGATCTAAAAGGTTGGGCCAAAATTCATATTTAACAATAAAAGCGAGGTCAGGTTGGAGCATAGAAACAAATTTTTTCATATTGCTTTTAGTATCAAAAGGGAGGTAGCAAATAACGTCAGCATGAGGGTAATTCTTTCTTATCTCATATCCTGAAGGAGAAAAAAATGTAACAACGATCTTGTAATTCGAGTAATCGTTTTTCAGGGATTCAATGATGGGACGTGCTTGCTCAAATTCGCCCAAGGAAGCTGCATGGAACCATAAAACTTTATCCGAAGACTTGATAACACTTAACTTATCAAAACTTTCTTTTCTTCCCGTTACAAACAGTTTTAGCTTTTTATTGAATAGAGCAATTACGTTAATAATACCGTATACTAATGAAACAAAAATATTGTAAATAAATCCCGTCATAATGCGAAGGTAGAGAATAATAAAAAAACCAGTGCGATAGCACTGGTTTTTGTTAAATATATTTTACATGAACTAAGATTTCATGTCAAAATCTTCCATAAACTTAGTTGTATAGTTTCCTGCAACATAATCAGGATGATCCATCAACTGTCTGTGGAAAGGAATTGTTGTTTTTACACCTTCGATTACATACTCATCTAAAGCTCTTTTCATTTTGTTAATTGCTTCTTCTCTTGTTTGAGCGGTAACAATCAACTTCGAGATCATAGAATCGTAGTTAGGTGGAATCATGTATCCTGAATACACGTGAGTGTCAATTCTTACACCATGACCTCCTGGAGCATGGTAAGAAGTAATTTTTCCTGGAGCAGGTCTGAATCCGTTGTGAGGATCTTCTGCGTTAATTCTACACTCAATTGAATGTAACTGAGGAGTATAGTTTTTACCAGAAATTGGCACACCAGCAGCTACTAAAATTTGTTCACGGATTAAGTCGTAATCAACAACCTCTTCAGTAATAGGGTGCTCTACTTGAATACGAGTATTCATTTCCATGAAATAGAAGTTACGGTGTTTGTCAACTAAAAACTCAACAGTACCAGCACCTTCATATTTAATAAACTCAGCAGCTTTTACAGCAGCTTCTCCCATTTTCTCACGTAATTCGTCAGTCATGAATGGAGAAGGAGTTTCTTCTGTTAATTTTTGGTGACGACGTTGTACCGAACAATCTCTTTCTGATAAGTGACATGCTTTACCAAAAGCATCACCAACAACTTGAATTTCGATATGACGAGGCTCCTCAATAAGCTTCTCCATGTACATTCCATCATTTCCAAAAGAAGCTTTTGCTTCCATACGAGCAGAATCCCAAGCGTCACGTAAGTCTTCTTTTTTCCAAACGGCACGCATCCCTTTTCCACCACCACCAGCGGTAGCTTTAAGCATTACAGGGAATCCCATTTCAACAGCAAGAGTTTCAGTCTCTTCATAAGTATCTAAGATACCTTCTGAACCTGGAATACAAGGAACACCAGCGGCAATCATTGTTGCTTTTGCTGTAGCCTTATCTCCCATTTTTTCTATCATTTCTGAAGTAGCACCGATAAATTTAATATCGTGCTCTTCACATAATTTTGAAAACTTAGCATTTTCTGATAGGAAACCGTACCCTGGATGAATTCCATCTGCATTTGTAATTTCAGCAGCAGCAATAATTCTGTCCATTTTTAAATAAGACTCACTACTTGGAGCAGGACCGATACATACAGCTTCATCAGCAAAACGTACGTGTAAACTCTCAGCATCAGCTTTAGAGTAAACAGCTACGGTTTTTATTCCCATCTCCTTACAGGTTCTGATTACACGTAATGCAATCTCACCTCTATTGGCAATTAATATTTTTTTAAACATAATGTAAAGGTTTAGAGTTAGAATGATGAATTTAGAAAGGAGTTTACTCGCAATTCTAAATATTCGTTAATCTAAGATCTATAATTATGATGGGTCAACTAAGAAAAGAGGTTGATCAAATTCTACAGGAGTAGAATCATCTACCAATACTTTTACAATTTTACCTGATACTTCAGATTCGATTTCATTGAATAATTTCATTGCTTCAATAACACATACAGTGTCACCAGCTTTGATATCGCTACCTACTTCTACAAAAGAAGGCTTATCAGGTGAAGGTTTTCTATAGAAAGTTCCGATAATTGGAGACTTTACAGTTACATATTTTGAGTCTTCGTTTGCAGGAGCCTCTTTAGCTGGGGCAGCAGGAGCAGCCTCAGGTTGAGCAGCAATTGGAGCTGCAGCAACAACTTGTGGAGCAGCAACTTGTGGAGCTGCCTGAATAATAGTTGTCTCAGGTGCGTTGCTTCCTGTTTTAATGGTGATCTTAGTGTCTCCCATTTCTAACTTCACTTCGCTTGCACCAGATTTAGCTACAAACTTTATAAGATTTTGAATTTCTTTAATATCCATTTTCCTAAATTTAAGTTGTTTGGTTTTATGAATTATATGCCCATTTTAAATAGATAGCTCCCCAAGTGAAACCACCACCAAATGCAGCAAAAATTAAGTTATCTCCTTTTTTTAACTCTTTTTCATAATCTGCTAATAACAAAGGTAAAGTAGCCGAGGTAGTGTTACCATATCTGTGAATATTCATCATCACTTTCTCTGGTTCTAAACCAACTCTGTTAGCAGTTGCTTCAATAATTCTTTTATTAGCTTGATGTGGCACTAACCACTGAATGTCTTCTTTTGTTAAGTTGTTACGCGTAAGCATTTTTTCAGAAACATCCGCCATGTTCGAAACAGCAAACTTAAATACAGTTCTACCTTCTTGATGTACAAAATGTTGTCCGTTTTTAACAGTTTCTTCGGAAGAAGGAAGAATTGATCCACCAGCATCAATTTTTAAGAATTCTCTACCAATTCCGTCACTGCGTAAGTATTCATCTTGTAATCCTAAATTTTCTGAATTTGGCTCAAATAAAGCGGCACCAGCGCCATCTCCAAAAATTATACAAGTAGCTCTGTCGGTGTAGTCAATGATAGAAGACATTTTATCCGCTCCAATTACTAATACTTTTTTGTAACGACCACTTTCAATATATCGAGCAGCAGTTGACATACCATATAAGAAACTAGAACAAGCAGCTTGTAGATCATAAGAAAATGCATTTACTGCTCCGATTTTAGAAGCTGTGTAAGCCGCTGTTGATGCTACAGGCAAGTCAGGAGTGGCAGTAGCAACGATTACCATTTCGATTTCAGCGGCATCAACCCCTGATTTCGCTAGTAAGTCTTCGGCTGCTTTTATTGCCATAAATGAAGTACCAGCTCCCTCTTCTTTTAAAATTCTTCTCTCTTTAATTCCTGTTCTGGTTGTAATCCACTCGTCGTTGGTTTCAACCATAGTTTCAAGCTCTTTATTAGTGAGTGCGTACTCAGGAACATATTTTCCTACCGCTGTGATAGCTGCAGTTATTTTAGTCATAGTTGTTTGTTTTGTTGTAAAACGAGATTTCAAAGAAATGAAATTTATTTCACTTTTTGATATAAAAAAAAACGAAAACTCACTTTTTAGCCCTAAAAACACTAAAAAACCCTCGAAAAGAGGGTTTTTTATATTTGTTTACAAGCCATAAGTGTCTATGCTTCAGCAGTTGCTGATTCTAAAACTACTTGTCCTCTGTAGTATAATTTTCCTTCGTGCCAGTGAGCTCTATGGTATAAATGAGCCTCTCCAGTAGTTGGGTCAACCGCTATTTGAGGAATAGAAGCTTTATAATGAGTTCTTCTTTTATCTCTTCTAGTTTTAGATATTTTTCTCTTAGGATGTGCCATTTTATGTCTTATTTATCTGTTAGTAAATCCTTTAATTTATCCCATCTCGGGTCTGTTGAATCCTGCTCTTCAGCAGTATTGTTTTCTTTTATTCTTAATTCTTCTAATCTTTTCAATGCTTCCGATTCCATTGTGCCATCCAATACTTTAGGATGTACTCTTTTGTTGGGAACCGATAGTATGATCAATTCATAGATGTATTGTGATACGTTAATTTGGTATTCTTCATGAGGAATGATTAACACATCATCATTGTCATCATTATACTCATGCCCAAACTTTACTATTAAGTGCAAATCACCTTTTACTTCTTGATCGAACAACTCATTAGTAACATCACAAGGAACGTTTACTGAACCTTTAACATTAAAATCGAGCTCTAAAAAGGTGCCTTTCTTTGCTAAATCAATAGTAACTTTAATGTCACAATCATTGAATTCATCAAAATTATAAGCCTCAAAGAACTTTTTACTAATCTGATACTCAAACAAATGACTTCCTTGCTTTAACCCGATAAAGGGTATGTTGAAATCTTTTAAGTCTTTCATTTATAATATCAATTTGAGCGTGCAAAGATATAAAAAATGTTTTTATTATTATATTCTGCAAGTTTTTTTTTGAAAAATTACACCTTTAATGAGTTTTTTGTAAGCTTTTGATATTCAATTCTGTTTCTGTGGATATGTAAAGAGCTAAAAAGTGCTTCTTGGAAGGATAAATGGTTTGCCTTCTTTTTTCCAGCAATATCAAATCCAGTACCATGATCTGGAGAGGTTCTTACTTTATTTAAACCAGCGGTAAAATTCACACCATTGCCAAAAGATAAGGCTTTGAAAGGAGCCAATCCTTGGTCGTGATACATCGCCAACACTCCATCGAATTGCTCATAGGTTTTTGAGCCAAAGAAACCGTCAGCAGCATAAGGTCCGTATACTAATTTTCCTGTTTCTTGTATTTCTTTAATAGTTGGGCGAATTATTTCGTCGTCTTCAGTACCCACGACACCATTGTCACCACAGTGAGGGTTTAATCCTAATACGGCAATTTTGGGTTTACCGATATTGAAATCTTGTTTTAGTGAAGAATACATCACTTCGACTTTCGATTTAATCAATTCAGGAGTGATGGTTTCTGATACCTTTGAAAGAGGAATATGACCAGTTATTAAGCCAATTCGTAAATCCTCGGTCATGAGTATCATTAAACTTTCTCCATCTAATTCACTTTCTAAATACTCTGTATGACCTGGAAAATTGAATTCTTCCGATTGTATGTTTTCTTTATTAATTGGTGCAGTAACCAAAAGATCAACCTTGTTTTCTTTGAGGGCATCTACTGCCGATTGTAATGACATTAATGCACATTTTCCTCCGGCTTCCGTTAGTTTACCAATATCAAATTTCACATCTTCCTTCCATGCATTGACAACATTAATTTTGCCGTGAACAACTTTATCAATATTTGGAATACCATTAATACTATTGTTGAGTTTTAAAGTCTTTTTGTGGTAAGAGATCACTTTGTTTGAAGCAAACAATACTGGAGTACAGAAGTCTAACATTCGTTTATCTTCAAAAGTCTTTAAAATAACTTCAATTCCTATTCCATTAATGTCTCCAACTGAAATACCAACAATAATTTTGTTTGATTTATCCATAGTTACGTTTTCTAAAGTCGTATTTTTGATGCTAACAAAAGTAATTAAAATTTAGAGAATGTTTACTGGAATAATTGAAACCCTCGGAATTGTAACTAAATTAGAAAAGGAACAAGAAAACTTACATTTAACTGTAAAAAGTGATTTTACGAGTGAGCTAAAAATTGATCAGAGTGTAGCTCATAATGGTGTATGTTTAACTGTAGTAGGCATTGAGGGTGATGAATATGTAGTTACGGCTATTAAAGAAACAATTGATAAAACCAATATAGGAGATTTACAGGTAAATGATGTAGTAAACTTGGAAAGAGGAATGAAGTTAGGAGCAAGACTCGATGGACATATTGTGCAAGGTCATGTTGATGGAACCGCGGAGTGTGTGAGTATAGAGGATGCAGAAGGAAGTACCATTTTTACTTTTAAGTATGATTTTGATGGAAGTAACGTAACTATAGAAAAAGGATCTATTACGGTAAACGGAGTTAGTTTAACAGTAGTAAATTCTAAGAAGGATGAGTTTAGCGTTGCTATTATTCCATTTACTTTAGATCACACAACATTTAAAAATTTCAAAGTTGGAACCAAAGTAAATTTAGAGTTCGATGTTATTGGAAAATATGTTGCTAGATTACATGAATTAAGATAATAGAGTTTATCTTATACAATATATAATGGGATTGTCTTAATAAAAGGATAATCCTTTTTTTATTGAATATCTTTTGGTATTCCAAGGGTTACACTAGTAAATAAAGAACAAAATCATATATTTGGTTGATATACGATAAAGAAATGGGAAGAAAACCGCTTACAGATATTAGGCAAGAGGAAATAATAAGAGCATTTTATAATACGGCGAAAAAGTACGGGCTTGAAAATGCGTCCGTTGGAAAAGTAGCTGATGAAATGCAGATTAGCAAGGGCTTGGTGTTGCATTATTTCAAAAGTAAGGAAGAATTAGTTTTAGCTCTCAATACTTTTATTTTAGATCGCTATTTGGAGTTTTTAACCAATAGCTCCAAATATGAAATGACTTCCAAAGAAAATATTGAAGCTTATATAGATTTACTCTTTAGTAGAGATTGGGGGGATTATATTGACGATGGTGTTTTTTATAGTTTTTATGCGTTAATCTATCAAAATGAAAGAGTAAAAGAGAATTTTAAGTCTCATCATGAAGAACTTATTAAAGTATTGCGCTTAAAGTTAAGTGAAGCTGTTTTAGGTGGTGTACTGAAAAATCAAAATATTGAAGAGTTAACAAGAGTTATTTTTGCTATAGTTGATGGCGCATATTATGCTTTGGGTGTTTATGTAAATGACGAAATAGAGTATAATAAGAGAGTAAAGCCATTTTCTTCACATGCAAAAAGTCTGTTGAAATATTAACTAGACTTAGAGTATGTTTTATAGGTTGCAAATAGAGCAATCACTCCCCAGATAGCATTCAAGAAAATGGTAGGGAAATCATCATTTGGAATTCCATTAACAACCAAAGCAATAGCACCTATTACATTTAAAAGGTGGTATGTTGGTTTGTCAGACCTAAGTTTATTAGTGCTCAAAAGGGCGTAAGCTACTAGGTAAATAATAGCTCCAGACCAACCAATAATTGCGTAAAAACTCATAGTTTACAAGATATAACAAAGCGTTGAATCTACATGAATTAAACTCTTGTTAGATTTGGTTATTCTAAAGTTAGAAACTATTGTTCCTTGTATTTGTTCATTAACCCAAAATCGAAAGGAGTCCAAAGACAAGCTTTTAAACCACTTTCTTTAAAAGCGGAATTCACCCAACTATTACAAGTTTTAAAACAAGAGTAACTCCCTTTTGCTCTGTAAAAATCATCTCGAAAAGAATAACCTTTACCTTCTAATATAATTTTCGAACCTAATGTGTCCTTTTGAAACGAGTTGAGTAGGTAGGAATTTAGTTTGTTTAATTCAGAGGAACTAATTTTGATAGCGATCCAATCGGGTTGAATACTTCGATAACGAGTTATATGCACTAGTGTTGAACTTTCTAAAAATAAAGCTCTAAAAGCATTACTAAATGTTAAATCACTCCAACTGGGAGTATTCAAGTAAAAGTTTTCTTCACCCCAACCGAAAGCGAGATAGTGTTCATAGTTTTTATGGTGAATGCCTTCGAGTAGTTTGTTGTTGATATTTTCTTTTGGAATCACAACATCTAAATGAACACCATTTGTATTAAGGTAAATGGTTTTATCTGATACTTGGTTTTTAGTTTTCCGATCTACTGTAATGAATGTTAATATCAATGAAATCAATACATAGAGAATTGGTATAGATAAAACATAGAAAAAGTATTTTACGATTTTCTTTAGCAATTTCATTTTGAAATATTTATGTTCAGTTAAATATACTTATTTCTTTAGAACTAGTAGATTGATTCGTTTATTGTTATTTTATCCCCGAAATTCTATTGATGTAGGCTTTTACATAAGTCTTGTCTACTGGTTTTCTATAGCTTATTTGTTTGATGTCTAAATCTCCATTACCCAAGGGAGTTATAGTATATTTAAATACATATTCTCCATTTTTATTGCCTTGCCAGCCATTAAATTTTCCAAACCTTAAATCGTTCAATAATATACGGTCATCCATGGTTTCTACAGAATAATACCCTTTGGTCACTTTTATAAGGGTTTGTACTTCGGTATTATCAAGATAAGGTTCGAGTAAATGCTTATTAGCGGGTTCAAAGGCAAAATCAATTTTATTGTCTTTATCAAAGAAGGAATAAAACCCTGTGTAATAACCTTCTGAAGTTTTTGCTGAACAACTCCAAAGAATAATATTAAAAGGAGTTGTTTTTGTAATCATTTCTTCAATTTGAATTCCTTGTTTTTCCAGTTGCTCTTTAAATATTGAGTTCGCTTTGCTTTGTAAAAATAATCCAGCAAATAAATAAGAAGTACTTAAAATGATGCATAACCAATTTAATCTATTTCGCCAAGGATTTGTTCTGTTAAGAAAAAGTATGACGATCAATAGTAGGAGAAAAGGAACAGTGTAAAACGGATCTACCACTGATACATTGTATAGAGCGTAACCATAAGAGGTAAATGGCCATAACAACTGTGTTCCCCAAGTGGTGCAGGTGTCTAATAAAATATGAGTTAGGAAGCAAAATGGAAACACAAGAAACAGATCTTTAAAGGTGAGTTTTTTCCATTTAAAAACCTTCCAGGAGGTATAGGCGAAAAACCAACCTCCGAAGATCACAAATAATAATGAATGACTGAAACTACGGTGGAAAATCAACTCTCCTACATCACTTAATAAAGGGCTTGCCAATACATCTAAATCAGGAATAGTTCCAGCTATGGCTCCAAAAAGTAAAGCTTTGTTGCCAATTTTACGGCCAACAACTGCTTCAGCGGTTGCTGCTCCGAGTACAATTTGTGTTAGAGAATCCATATTAGGTTAGTTTTCCTTTCTCTGTTTTATAGCTTCGTAAATTATAATTCTTGTGAATGTAGAAACGTCAAAGCTTTCTACTTTTCTTGTCGAATGTAGTAATTTTTATAATATGTTTTAATCTTTAGCTAACCTGATGTTTGGAAACGAAATAGTTCAAGAAATAGAGCATTGCTACATAGGTAAATACGAGTGTAGGTATTGTCGTGTTAAAGCCGAGATTAAATTCAGGAATGTCTAAAATGTCTCTAAAAGATTTCGTTGCAATAAGTAGCATGAAAATTATACCATATGCGAAAACGGAGATAATAGCAATTTTGTTTTTTACAGTTCGTAAAATCCCTGTTTTATTTTCAGATATAAAGAAATACCAAACAGCAAAAACGATGAATATTGCTTCAATAATTATGGCTAAATAAGGATTTGAGGCATACAGTCCAAAGCCTAATTCCATTGTTTCTGCCCCGAATACATGGTGCATATGTCCAGAAAAGAAGTCTAGTATAAAATGAATAGCAATAAGCCCCATGCTTACCAAGCCTATTTTTGTGCTTTTGAAAAATAATTTTCCTAT
>CANMIL010000021.1 GCA_947497895.1 uncultured Tenacibaculum sp. | reverse complement strand
GTATCCTCTGAGGTTAATTGGTATTCTGATTGCGTCCATAATAAACGGTTCACAATACCATTGTGCTGGTTCATTACACCTTTTGGCTTTCCTGTACTTCCTGAAGTATAAATTACATAGGCCAAGTTCTCTGGAGATACTACTGAAGTTAAAGCATCTTTTGAATAATTCGCTATGATTTCCCACTCGCTGTCTAAAGCTATAGAGATTACTCCTTCTCTTTCTCCTAATACTTCTTCAGTAACTTTTTCACTAGTCAATACCAATTTGATATCAGCATCAGTGAGCATATACTCGATACGATCCTCTGGATACTCTGGATCAATCGGCACATAAGCCCCTCCTGATTTTAAGATTCCTAAAATGCTTACTAACATCTCAGTACTTCGTTCAATACAAATACCTACTAAAGTATCTGGCTGAACTCCTTGCTCACGCAAGTAATGTGCTAATTGATTCGAACGCTCATCTAACTCTGCAAAGGTCAATACTTCATTTTCAAAAACAACAGCAATATCTTCTGGTGTTTTAGCTACTTGCTCTGCAAATAAATCTACTAGTGTTTTATCTAATGGATAGTCTGCATGAGTATCGTTGAAAGTATTTAGTAATTCTTGCTCTTCTTTTGGTAAGATTGTCAAACTATTAACCTCAACAGCTTCTTCAGAATCCAATCCTTCTAGTAATTGCTCTAGAGCCTCTTGCACGTAAACAAGAACTATATTTGATGAGATATCTCCACTTATTTGAGCTTCCAATTGAAAATCATCTTCTCTATCATCAACGTTTAACGTAAACGGATAATTTGTTCTTTCATGACTTTCTATAGAAGTAATTCCCAGGCTTTCTATAATTTCTTCTTTTTCCGATAAAGTCGCTGAATGACGGAAGTTTAACAAAGCACTAAATAACGGAACTTCATTGGAAACCCCACTCCATCTTTGAACATCAGCTAAAGGAGTTTGTTCATAAGGTAATAAGCCTCCTAACCCTTTTTTTACAGCATTTATATACTCAGAAATAGTACCTTTTAACTCGGCATAAAAAGGTAACGTATTAATGAATAAACCTAACGAATCACCAGCTCCTAACGCCCCTTGCAAACGCCCTGAAAATAAACTACCGAAAATAGTATAATCCTTATTACTACATCTTGCAACAACAAGTCCGAATGCCGCATGAAATATTACCGCTGGAGTAATTCCCAATTCAAGACTCGCTTTTCTAATTTTATTACTTAGTTCAATTGGTAATAGAATACTCGATTCTTCTACATCACTTCCATCTCCTTGAGCATCTGATAAGTTGAATGGATATGATGGCTCTTCTATACTTCCTAATAGATTTTTGAAATAAGACTCACTATCACTAGTTTGTTGAGTATGTATAGTATGGCCAATAAATTCTCTATACAAAACAGGTTCAGCAAGTGTTGTTTCTTCTCCTGCTATAAACACCTCTATCTCTGCGACAATCTTTTCCATTCCCACATGATCCAATACTAAATGATGCTTATTGAGCAATAAATAATAACAGTCATTTTCTACATCATCAGCTGAAGTTAACTCTAACAAAGGAGCCTTTGTTAAATCCATCCATTGATTACCTGGTTTAGAAAGAGATTCTAATTCAGATAAAACAGTGTTCGTAGTGGTCGTTTCTATATGTTTTACCAATAGTTTCGCTTCTCTAAGCACTATCTGAACAGCCTTTGGCAATCCTTCACTTAATACACGAGTTCGCAACACATCATGGCGATTTACTACAAATTGTAAAGCTTGAACAAATAAGTTCCTTTTTTCTTTATTTGAAAAAGACAACAAACTCGAAATAATATATGGGTCTCCCTGCTCTTTATCACTCATCAAGTAATGGAAATACATTCCTTCCTGTAATGGTGATAATGGATATATATCTTGAATATTAGTAATTCCTCCTTCAACCTCAGCTGTAATTTTATCCAAATCTTCCTGCTGAAAATCTAACAAAGGCACCATTTCTGGAACAATACGGTCTATTCCTTCAATAATTCCATTTGAAGGAACTTGATATTCTGAAGGCTTCGAAGATACTTTTTTACAAAGAGATTCAATTGTTGGATTTGAAAAGAGGTCTTTTACCTGAACATAGAAACCTATTTCTTGTAAGCGTGCTATTAACTGAACCACTAACAAACTATGCCCCCCTAGTTCAAAGAAATTGTCATAAACCCCTACTTTTTCAATACCCAATATATCCTCCCAAATAGTAGCTATTTGTAATTCTACTTCAGTTCTTGGAGCTACATGTTCCTTGGTAGATAACATTGCCGAGTTAGGTTCTGGCAATGCCTTTTTATCTAATTTCCCATTAGATGTTAATGGCATTTCATCTAACTCCACGAAGATAGACGGAATCATATAGTCTGGTAAGAATTCTTTTAATTCAGCTTGAATTTTATCTTTGTTTAGTTCATACTTCAAAACTAAATACCCTACTAAACGCTTGATTCCATTTGCGTCTTCTTTTGCTAATACGCAGCATTGATTTACTCCTTCAATCTTTGACAGTACATTCTCTACTTCTCCTAACTCAATTCGATAACCTCGAATTTTTACCTGAGTATCTTTTCTTCCTATAAACTCTATATTTCCATCAGGTAACCAACGTACTAAATCACCTGTTTTGTAGATTCTATCTCCTTTTCTAAAAGGATTATTGACAAATTTTTCTTTAGTAAGCTCCTCTCTATTTAAATAACCTCTAGATACTCCCGAACCTCCAATACATAACTCACCGACAATTCCTATAGGTAATAAATTCATTTCAGAATCAACAATATAAACTTGTGTATTATGAATTGGTTTTCCTATCGGAGGTTTTTTTGTACTGATTTCAGTTGGTGATACTTTACAACTTGTAGCAACCACTGTTGTCTCTGTTGGACCATAGTTATTATAAATTGTAAGTGACGTTTTCTTACTTATAGATAAAGCATCTCCTCCTGTTAAAATAGTTGTGTTTGGTAAATAGACATCGGCTTCTATAAAATTTTCGCACAACAATGTAGGTACATAAGCATGCGTAATTTTATTTTCATTGAAAAACTCTGAAAGCTGTTGTAAATCATAACGGTTTTCTCCAGTAATTGGATATAAACTTGCTCCCCTGAGTAAATATGGAAATATTTCCCAAACACTTGCATCGAAACCTACTCCTGCAAACAAACTTCCTCTACTTGATTCGGTTACAGAAAATTCGGATTGATGCCAAAAAGATAAGTGAGCTAAGTTTCGATGTTCAACCATAACTCCTTTTGGTTTTCCAGTACTTCCAGAGGTATAAATTATGTATGCTAAATCATCAATATCAACATCATTAATTGCATTTGTTTCTGGATAGTATGAAATTGTACTCCAATCAATATCCAGACATTTAATTAATAATGTTTCGTTTCCTTTTAATGCGTCATAACTATTTGCATCGCTCAATACTAAATTAATATCGGCATCCTCAATAATATAGTTGATACGATCTGCAGGATATGTTGGATCAATTGGAATGTACGCCCCTCCCGATTTTAATACTCCTATTACAGCAACAATCAACTCTAGGCTTCGATCCATGCAAACACCAACAAAAGTATCTTTTTGAACTCCTTGCTCTATTAAATAATTTGCTACTTGATTCGAGCGCTTATCAAGATCTTGATAAGTTATTTTTTTTCCTTCGCAAACACCAGCAACTGCTTCTGGTGTTCTTTTAACTTGATCCTGAAATAATTCCACCACAGACTTATTTTCAGGATATGAATGCTTAGTGGTATTGAATAGCTCTAAAACTTCGTTACTTTCTTCTTGAGATAGTAAAGAAATATCTTTTAATGATTCTGTTAAATTTTCTTCAAACTGCCTTAAAATGAAAAGTAATTTCTCTGTTAGTTTTTTTACTTCCTCCTCATCAAAATATTCTTGAAGGAAATCAACATTTAAAATTAATGAAGAATCTTCTCCGTAATCACTCCAACGGAATGACAAAGGTCCCTCTAAATCAATAATAGTGGATAAATGCTTTATGGCTACATGCAGGCCTGAGTCTAATGATTTTGGAAAGGGAAAAGGCTCATAATTTACAATAATATCAAAAAGCTGCTTCCTTCCCTTCGACAATAATTTTAAAGATCTATTTAAATGTGAAATAGGATATTGTCTATGTCTATAATCATTACGTTGTGTTCTTTTAATATCTGCGATAAAGTCTCCTAAAATCTCATCTTGCTTATATGTTCCTTTAAAAGGAAGAATACTTGAAAACATTCCCAGAGCTTTACGCTCTTCGCGGCTTACCCTGTTATGAACTGGAATTCCGAAACTAAAATCTGTATTATCTGTAGTTCTCCCATAATAAAGTAATAAGGCAGCTATCGTAAATTGAGGAAGATTTGCTTTTGTTTTTTCTGTTAAACGGCTAAATAACTCCCTATCTTCTTTAGAAATTTCAATTGAGAATCGTCGTCCTCCTTTTTTGTTAGACTTACTCTTATGAGTAATTAAAGATTCTGGTATTATCGAAAATTTTTCCTTCCAATATTCAGCATCCTTTTCATATTGATTCGACTCTAAATAATCATTGTTTTTTTGAGCAATATTGAAATACGATGGATATTTCACTTCAGGTTCGTCAAATTGATTCAACCTTCTATCGTATTCTCCTATTACATAACTTACCATTAATGCTGAACCAAAACCATCGTAAACCAAATGATGATTGTAGCAACACCACCAATGTACATCTTCTGCAATCTTTATCAGTGTATAATTGTATAGCCTCTCTTGATTTAAATCAAAAGCAGTGTCAATTCCTTGTTGCATCCATTCTTTAGCTTTTTGCTCAGGATGCAATTCTTGTGAAAAATCAACTTCATTTAAATGAACTCCTTCATGATCATCAACATAAAATAAAGGCTCCATTCCAGTAAAATCATATCTAAAGTTATAGGTATCATAAACTGATGATAAACTGGCTACAACACTCCTAAAAAGCGCAATATCAAGCTTACCTGTAAGTACAGCATATCCTCCCATATTATATATTGGACTTTGAGGATCTATTAATTGACCATAATAAACCTCTAGCTGTGCTAAATGCAACTTCTCTTTTAAATTCATTTTAAAATTGTTTTTTGTTTCAAGGAATTTACCTTTTGGAAAGACTGTAGTATTAAATTAAGAGTGTATTTTACGGCTTGTAATGACTTGAAGATGGGCATTACATTTTTTCTTTTTGCCTGATTACATCAGGCAAAAAGAAAAGTTATAGTAGTATGTAATTTATTGGGCTGTAAATGTCTTTTTGAAATAAGTTAGCTCTTATTTCTTTATAATAAAAAGGTAATTATTATTGAAATTATGTATTAACGATTTAATATACCTGAATAGTATTAAATGTAGCTTTTAGGATCCTAATTTTTAAGTTTTAAAAACTAGGAACTCCAAATACTTTTTCCTCTATTTCATGCATGCGTCCATAATCAAACTTGATTAATCGATCACAATACTCGTAGTAAGCATCATCATGTGTTATAGCAATCACAGTTTTCCCCTTATTTTTCAACCCTGGAATTATGTTCTTATAAAAATACTTTCTAAACTCAGGATCTTGTTCTGCAGCCCATTCATCAAAAATAAAAATATCTTTATCTTCTAATAAAGAATAGATTAACGATAATCTCTTCTTTTGACCACTTGATAAATCTTGATGTACTTTATTTTCTTCTTCATTTTTTCGAATCACTTCATCTAATCTCATTTCTTTTAAAAGCTCCATGAACTCTTCATTAGATTCGGTTAAATCGAATCCGTCGTAATTTTCCGTAAAAAGGTAATTATTAGAAAAAATACATGACAATTTATCTCTATAAAACTTTCTATTTTCGTTTGTAATTAGAGTATCATTAAAGATAATTTCACCAGTTTTTTGAACACATAATCCCGATAAAATATTGATAAATGTACTTTTTCCACTTCCGTTTCCTCCATAGATAAAAATAACCTCTCCTTTGCTTACCTCTAAACTCGCTGGTTGTAGTGTAAAACTCACTTTATCTTCTTTTTCATCAAGATATTCATAAGTCACCTCATTAATCGTTAACTTCTCAAAGTTTCCTAGGTCATCAGTTAAATCTTTCGATAATTTCTCATAATTAAATTTACTCGTAGTTATTTCGGTAAACTTATTCAATCTTGAAATAGCAATATTAAAGGCAATTACTCCTGGAATCAATCCAATTAAAGCAGTTATAGGTCCTATTAAAAATAAAACTGCAAACATAAACCCACTAATTACCTCCTTATCTACAGTAAAAACAACTGGCATGATAAAAAGTATTGAAGCTATTAAAAAGTTAAACGAGAACTCTCCCAAAACATCATTTCCTAAAGCTGCCTTTTGAGATTTAATCATTAAATTAACCCCTCTTTCTCTATTTTTCTTCATGAAATCGAAAAAGATAGAATTACTTCTTTTTGTACTCATTTTTATTTTATTGAAACCATGAATAAAATCATTATAATTATCCATGAATGCATCTTCTAAATCTCTTTCTTCATCCATATTCTTTTCTATAATTGAACTTGTGTATGCATAAACTGAGCTTAAAACAACAACAATTCCTATAATCATAAAAGCACCCGGTGGGTACAAATAGAACATATATGCAATTGTTACTATTGACATCACTAAAGCATTTAAAAGTGAAATGAATGTTTCTGGAATATCTTCTAATGTTCCAATATCTTCCATTGCTGTACGAATTTTTGCTTCTCCTAAACGCAAGTAAGATTCGTAGTCTGACAATCTTAATCTGTTAATAAGCTTAAGCATCATGTCTTTTCCAAAATTCAAAGTAATTTTTACAATATGAAGTTTAAAAAAGTAAGTAAATATAAATGAGGTTACTGCAACAAATACAAAAACCTGCCAATCGTACCCTTCGAAAACGAGCATTGGCGCTCCTGATATTTTGTTATTAATTATTGATATTAATGCCGTACTCCATAAACTACTGATAATAGTAAATAATGTAAGCATTGGTAGCGCTAGCTTGAATTTAAAAAAGCTAAATAAAGTTAATTTTTCCAATTTTATAAATTTTAAGTTGTTCTAGTTTAAAGTGATAGACTAATAAGCACTATCGTAAGTAATAATTATTTGATTGTATAAATTCTTATTGTTGAACCGCGATATCTCTGCTAATTGCAGCATTATATATTTTATCTGCAATCGTTTTCGTGTGATTTAGAATAAAGAAATGATCTCCTTCGAATAACTCGAAAGTACAAGTAGCTGAAGATTCATTTGCCCAAGCTTCCATAGTTGGTAATGGAGTTTTATCATCATCCTCTTCACCTATTTCATCTTCTCCCATACATATGTGGATTGGCATAGAAAAAGGTTTTTCCATTTCTTTGAATTTATAATCTTCAACTGCTTTAAAATCAGACTTCATAATTGGGTAATACAAATCCAATAATTCCTTATGTTCGAAAAAATCACTAGGCAAACCTCCTATTTTATCAATTTCATCCCAAAACTCATCTTTAGGTAAATGAGATCTCTTTTTTCGACATCTTTCAAATCCAGGTGCTCCTCTTCCCGTAAAAAATAAACAAGACGGTTCCTTCAACCCTTTCTCTCTAATTTTTCTTGTTAACTCATACCCTAAGATGGTTCCTAAACTATGACCATAAATAATATACTCACCTTCTTTTAAAATATGTGGTATCATTTTTTGTAAAAGATCATCTGTCATGTCTTCAACACTTGTTAACAGATTTTCCTTGAAACGTCCACCTCTACCAGGAAGTTCTAGAGTTACCCATTCTGTTTTTCTTGCGATATGTTTTTCTATATCACCAAAACTGTATCGATTTCCTCCAGCAAATGGAATTGCTATTATTCTTACTTTATCCATTAGTCTTTTTTATTGCTATTTAAATTTTAAGATACTTCCTCAAGGCTCTTAAAGAAATTATCTTTTTGATTAATCTTAGTATTATTGATAAATGTTATCTGCGTAATATTTATTAAAAGGTCTTCTAAACAAGCAGTATTTCGTCATTTTTTATTACCTCATGTAATAAAACAACGGCCTTTTTTAAGTCTTTTTTATCTAGTATTAATGAAATTGAATTGTAAAAACGTCTAAAACCTAATAGACTGATTTCATTGCTATTTAATTTCTGTTGAATTTTATTTACTTCCTTTTTCTTATCCATATTTTCGCCAGTAATGGTTATTAATACCATTTCTTCGTTTAAAATATCAACATCTTCGTCATTTGTTTTTATGTTCGATTTGAAAAAATCGACACATTCTTCCGAAACTACATAGTAACTCTTGTCTTTGTTTTGAGGCCTCTTCACTCTGAAGAACAGCCAATCTTTGTCAATTATTTGTTTAATGAAATCTTTAGGAACTTTAGCCGTGTTATTAAAACCAACCAGACAGCATGATTCGTGTAGTGAAAGAGCTTTTTTATTTGAAAGGTTCTGATTAATCACCTGTGTTCCCTTAAAATCATAATCAAAAGTGTTTCTTATTAGGAAAGGAATGTTATGTTTTGATAATTCATCTATAGAATCAGGATGAACTAGTACATTTGAACCAAATTTTGATAAATTTTTAAGTTCTGAGAATGTTATATTTTCAAGTGATGAAGCTTCCAATACTTTGTTTGGATCAGCGGTCATAATACCATTTACATCGGTCCACTTTGTTACTCTTTCAGCGTTTAATATTGCTCCAAGAACCGTAGCTGTGTAATCAGATCCTCCTCTTCCTAAAGTTGTAGTATCACCATAAACAGAACGTGCTATAAAACCTGAAACCACATAACTTTTTTTGTTCCCTAAAAAGAAAGAATTCACGACTGTTCTGGTTAAATCCCAATTGACTTTAGCTGTTATATGTACATCGTTTGTAATAATTAAATCTCTCGAATCTTTAAAACTAAAATCCAAACCATTCCTATTCAGAAAAGCCGTAATTATTTGAGCCGAAAACAACTCTCCAAAACTTAAAATTTTGTCATAATCCTTATCTGAAGTTGCTCCATTTTTTATGATGCTATTTACACTTTCTAAAAGATCATTTTCAACTTGTTTTATCTTTTTTAGTAGCTCGGTCGATTCTCCTTCAAAAATGGTTTTTATAAATTCTTTATGTTTTTCGAATATTGTTCGAATTATTTTTACATGCTCTTGATCTTTGTTTTCCAAAGACTTTGTCAAGCTTACTAATTCATTCGTAATTCCTTTTAAAGCAGAAACTACAATAATTAAAGGTTCATTTTCTAGATCGTACGTATTTACAATCTTTAACATGTTTTTTAAAGAAACTTCAGAACTTACAGAGCTCCCTCCAAATTTTAAAACTTCCATTTTATTTTTTCTTAAACTAGGTTTCAATAGCTTTTTTGTTGTGTTAATTTGTGTACAAATCTTCTATCGCTAATTCCTATATATTTTACTTCATACTCTTATAGGTGAGCAGATAATTAATGTGATGTTCGCAACCTATTTTTGTGACATCACTATTAACTTTCTACTTACACAGGTTCTTCATTGTAAATTTCTCTTTCAAAGAAGAGATAGCATGTCCTATTTAATTGAAAGTGTTCCCAATTAAAGGACATGTATCTTATCTTCCTCTGTCAAAAATCTTCAACGTATTCTAATATGCGGTCTATTAATTCAGTATCCAGCCCTAAAGACTCATTATCAAGGAAATAACTAAGAACTATGTAATCACAAGAATGTGAAATATTAAAAGAGAAATTTTCTTTTAATTATGTTTTGATACTGATTGTATTGTGTAATTGAACTATTTGTGATTATATAGTTTCAGGAATTGAATGCTCCTTCTTTTCTTTTGATAAAACTTCTATTAGCGATTCCTTCAAAATTCCTAAAGCATTGTCAATAATTGTAGAAGTAATGGTTAATGGTGGGACTATACGTAATACGTTATTATAGTGACCTCCCACTTCGAATAAAAGACCTTTTTGCAAACATTGCGTTCTTAATTCTTTTACTAACTCTGGGTAAGGTTCTTTAGTAAGCGAGTCTTTAACAAGCTCCACTCCAATCATTAAACCTTTCCCTCTCACATCTCCAATTTGTGGGAATACCTCTGACAATTCTTTCAAACCGTTCATAAAGTAATTTCCCATTTCTTTAGTATGTTCTTTTATATTGTATTTCTCTACGAAATCAAATGCTCCATTTGCTGCCGCTAAACTTACTTGGTTTGCTCTAAATGTTCCAATATGAGCTCCAGGTCCCCAAGCTTCTATCTCTTTCTTATAAATAAGTGCAGATATTGGGAATCCAACTCCTCCTAATCCTTTTGACAAAGTAATAATGTCAGGCATTACCCCATAATTCATACATGCTAAGAATTCACCTGTTCTAAAAAATCCACTTTGAATTTCATCAAAAATCACTAAAACATCATTTCTATGAGCTACCTCAACTAGCTCATTTAAAAATCCTGCTGCTGGAGGCACATTTCCTCCTTCTCCTTGAATGGATTCTACAATAATCGCAGCTGGTTTTGCTATTCCTGAATGTTTATTTTCCAATAAAAACTTTAAGCGATCGATAGCATAATTCTTACATGCCAACTCATCGTCATTCGAAGGACATCGGTATTGATATGTGAATGGAGTAAAGTGTACATTTGGAATTAAAGAAGTTAAAGTTTTTCTGAAAGCTGTATCAGCTGTAACCGCTAATGCCGCAGAGGTCATTCCATGATATCCACCAGAAAATGCGATTATTCCGTCTCTTCCCGTTTTTATTTTGGCAAGTTTAATAGCTGCTTCAACCGCATCAGATCCTGTTGGGCCGCCAAAACTTACTTTGTAATCATTTTGTACACCTGAAGGTAAATTTTTAATTATTTTTTGAATAGCAGATAATTTATTTTCTGTTGGAAAATCCAACGCGTGAATTAAATTATCTTGTTGCTCTTTAACATATGAAAGTACTTCTTCATTACAATGTCCTACATTCACTACACCACATCCAGCGAATAAATCTATAAATTGATTACCGTCAACATCTTCGATAATAGCTCCTTTAGCTTTCTTAATTGCAAAAGGCATACTTCTTGGATAGGAAACTACAGCTCCCTCAATTTCTTTTTGCAAATCTAATAATTCTTTAGAGCGCTCTCCCGGTACATTCTCTACTACAATTTTAGCAGATTCTGATAAGTGAAAATTTGAAAAATCATTTACTGTTTCTTTCATGGTAAAAAAAATTAGTTAGTTAATACCTCATCTACATCTTAAGAATGATTTTCTTAAAATTTAGTGCGGATTTATTTAATAAAGTTTTAGTTTTTGTCTAATAATGGAAAATAATGAATCACAAAGTATCTTCCTTATTAGCTTAGTAAGAGGGATATAAATTCAAGACTGTTTTTATAATTTAACTTTTGTTGCTACAATAATTATAAAATTTGTTTCTAAAAATCAATTCTTATAAAAATTTTAATGTAATCACTAATATTAAAAGCAAACATAATTACAAACTCTATTTACAATTAGAATTTAAAAGTATTTTAAAGAGAGAAATACAGGAAACTACGAAGAAAATGATAATGTTCTTTATTTTTCAGATACAACTTAAGAAAGTAACAATCTGTTAGCGCAGTTCATAAAATAAATAGCTGATTGGTCGCAACTGGATATGGCTTCGCCGTTCTCAGTTACATGAGTGTATTTTGTTTGTTTGTTTGTTTTTTTCGCTCTAGCCCCCGTTTGATCTAGAAAGCAACGCAATTTAAGAAAAAAAGTACCTCGTACCAAACCAAAAGTTTAAAATATTGTTAAGTATCGTGCGGGACACATCCCTTTGAACGTTAATATTTTAAATAAGAAACCCCTAATTTTGATCAAAAAAATATAGAAAACTTAACATTAAATTTCCCGAAATTTTATTAATATTTTTAACTAATTAGTAATGCTTCAAATTATTCTATTTTAATATAGAATTACTTAACATTTTGGGCTTCAAAACTGATATACCTATGGAAGCCCTTAAATATTAACTTTTTTTTCTAACCCTTTTTAAATGAAGCATGTCGATAGGATTTATACCTAAACCTTTCACATTCTTTTGCATAAATCGAATAACCTCGTCATAGTATAAAGGAACAATCGGAGCATTTTCAATGATAATACTATCCATTTTCTGATATAGATTATATCTTTTACTCACGGTTACCTCTTGAATTGATTGTTCATATAACTTATCAAATTCAGCATTTTTGAAGTGTGTATAGTTTGGTCCGTTAGGTATAAAATTTTTACTGTAAAATAACGACAAATAGTTTTCTGCGTCGGGATAATCAGCTATCCAACTCGCTCTAAAAACAGGTAGCTTCCCTCCTGCTTTACCTTGACGAAGTGTTGATGGAGGAATTACATCGACCTTAGTTTGAATGCCGATCTTTTGAAGTTCTCTTTGTATAAATTCACATAAATCCAAATAATTGCTATTGGTAGTAATTGTTACTTCAACTCTTTCCTTACCTGTTTCTTTCTTGTATTTAGCAACAAGTGCTCTTGCTTTTTCAGGTTGGTAAGTATATCCTTTTTGCTTATTAAATGAAGGTAGTCCACTTGGTATAAATCCATTTACTGCTGGTATACCTATTCCATTTCTTAAGAACTTGATCATTTTTTCACGATCAAAACCAAAGTTAATCGCTTTTCGAATATCAATAGAATTAATAGCTAAACCTTCCTCACTATCGAGGTAAATTCCTAAATATTCTGTATTCAAATATGGACCAGTTAACATATTCACCTGACTCCTATATTTTTCTTTTAAGCTTCCGTTGGTATTTAAAATATCATCTTTATAAGAAGCATCTAAGCTTTTCATAAAGTCAATATTACCTTGTACAAATTGTAAAAACTCGCTTTGTTTATCTGGTAAAAACGTTACTGTAACGGCTTCTAAATAAGGTAAATTATTTCCCTGAATATCTTTTTCAAAATAGTTTTTGTTCTTTCTAAAAACCAACTTAGTATTTTCTATCCATAATTTAAAATAGAATGGGCCCGTTCCAATAGGATTTGCTCTAAATTTGCTTCCATATTTCTCAACTACTTCTTTGGGAACCACGGAACAATACTTCATTGCTAGAAGCCCAAGAAACGGAGGGAATGCCTTTTTCAGTTGAATCGTAAAAATTGAGTCATTTTTTGCATGAAATTGCGACACATTTTGCAATACCCAACCGCCAGGAGAAGCTACTTTGGTATCTAATAAACGATTAAATGAATATTCAAAATCCGAAGCTCTAACGTTTCGAGTCTTCTCACTTCCAAACACCTCATGCTCATGAAAAAACACATCGTTTCTCAAAGTGAATTCGTAGGTTTTTCCGTCTTCTGAAATCGTCCATACTTTCGCTATATCAGGTTGAATTCGTAAACTATCATCTAACTGAACCAATCCATTGAACAGCTGATTTACAGCCCAGATATTTCGCTGATCTTTAGCAAAAGCAGGATCTAATGAAGTAATATTTGAATGCTCATTGTATCGAAAAACATCTTTATCAGAATAATTATTTTTTGCTTTTGAACAAGATAAAAATGTTACAACTATCCAAATAAATAATAGTGATTCGAAAATGAATCTAGTATTATAAAAACTTCTACTTTTCTCCTTCAATCTGTTTTTATTTATATTATCAAAAAACTGTTTACTTAAAAACGAACTATTTTTTTCGTTTGCTTTTGTAATATCCTTTATCCGCAATGTATATGGTTTTAAAAACCTCAGCAAAAACTACTGAAGCATCCTTATCTGTTATCTTAATTTCTTTTACCAAATCTATTTCTTTTTCAACTTTTACTCGTTCTTTTATATCATTAATTTCATCTTCAGTAAAAATAAAATCAACAAAACCACTAGAAAAAGCCGGACGCTTAAATTTTATAGTTGCCTTCTTATCCCATACAACATAATCTTTACCCAAAATATTAATAAGCTGTATCATAAAAATTGGGTCTGTAGCTGAAAATAAACTTCCTCCGAATATCGACCCTACATAATTTTTATTCTTTAAGCTAATAGGAATTTTAACCTTAACTGTTAACAAATCATCTGATACAAATTTGATTCTTCCAGTAGACCTTCGGTACATTGGAGAAACGTTAAATCCATATTTGAATATTGTACTGTCTTTAAAATATTTCTTTAAGATATTACTAAGTGTTGCATACATAATTTTCTCCTCTTATAGATTTAACTCATATTTCGTTTCTGGCAAGCCAATATCATCACTGACAAATTGTTTTACAATTTTAAAATTGTACTTTTTCAAAATAATTGCAGATGCTATGTTTTTATCCACAACATACCCAACGAGCTTTTTCATTCCAATTGATCGACAATATTTAATTAACCCGTCACAAATTTCTGTTGCATATCCATTCCCCCAATGTTTTTCCAAAAATCGATATCCTATTTCATCATCTCCATCATCTTTAACAAGAGCTACCGTGCCAACAAACTCCTTATCTTCCTTCCTTTCAACAGCATATATCCAAAAATCGTTACCTTTTTTGTTATACTTTTTGATCAATTCATTGAGTTCCTTTTTATGTTCCTCATAGCTTTTAACTTCTCCATCGGCATACTGCATTACCTTGGGGTTACTTTGCATCTCATGAAAACCATCTAAATCCTGCAAAATCAACCTTCTAACATTTAGTCTTTCTGTTTCAAAAATCATCATAAATTAAGTACTTTTGCATTTTTAAAATCTGACTTAATAATACTATAGTGACGAATTTACAAACTTTAACGAGTAAAGTAAGTGGTTCTAAGATTTATTATGTAAAAAATCAGTTTTTTATAAACCTTGGATAGAGAAATGAATGTAGATAAAAAAGTAGCTTTTTATACACTAGGTTGTAAGTTAAACTTTTCAGAAACTTCCACAATTGCAAGAAACTTTGTAAGTGAAGGTTTCGAACGTGTGGATTTTGACAACAAGGCTGACGTGTACGTTATTAATACCTGTTCTGTAACGGATAATGCCGATAAGCGTTTTAAAACAATTGTAAAATCTGCTTTAAAACAAAATGATCAGGCGTTTATAATTGGTGTTGGATGCTACGCTCAATTAAAACCGGAAGAATTGGCTTCAGTTGATGGTGTTGATTTGGTTTTAGGAGCTACTGAAAAATTCAATGTTACTAGCTATATTAACGATCTTACTAAAAACGAATTAGGTGAAGTCCATTCTTGTGAAATAGAAGAAGCTGATTTCTATGTTGGTTCCTATTCTATTGGAGATAGAACAAGAGCTTTCTTAAAAGTTCAGGATGGTTGCGATTATAAATGCACCTACTGTACCATACCTTTGGCCAGAGGAATTTCTCGAAGTGATACTTTAGAAAATGTTTTAAAGAACGCCAAAGAAATTTCGGAAAAAGGTATTAAAGAAATAGTACTTACCGGAGTTAATATTGGAGATTACGGAAAAGGAGAGTTTGGAAATAAAAAACACGAACACACCTTCTTCGAACTTGTTCAAGCATTAGATCAGGTAGCAGGAATTAACAGGCTTCGAATTTCTTCTATTGAGCCAAATTTATTAAAAGACGAAACAATAGAGTTTGTTGCCAATTCAAACATATTTGTACCTCACTTTCACATTCCTTTACAATCAGGAAGTGACACCCTTTTAAAGAGAATGAAACGTCGTTATCTTAGAAAAGTATATACTAACAGAGTATCTAAGATTAAGGAGGTAATGCCCAATGCCTGTATTGGTGTTGATGTTATTGTTGGTTTCCCTGGGGAAACTGACGAATTATTCTTAGAAACCTATAATTATTTAAGTGAATTAGACATTTCTTACCTTCATGTATTTACGTATTCTGAACGTCCGAATACAGAAGCTGTTGAAATGGATGGAGTTGTTCCTAAAAACATAAGAACTAAAAGAAGTAAAATGCTTCGAGGGCTCTCTGTAAAGAAGCGCAGAGCATTTTATGAAAGTCAATTAGGCAATACGCTCACTGTTTTATTCGAAAGTGAAAACAAGGAAGGATATATCTATGGATTCACTGAAAACTATGTAAAAGTTAAAACTCCTTGGAATCCTGAGTTTGTTAACACACTGCATAAAATTACATTAACAAAAATAGACGAAGACGGAATTGTAAGATTCGACTTTTGTTAACAATATAGGAAACGAACAAGTACTTGTTCGTTTCTTTTTTTTATCATCCTCTCAGAGGATTTCTCCTTCTTTATTTATTTAGCTCATTTTCATATACATTTACTCAAAAAATAATGTATTTTTAAGATGTATTATCTAACAAAAAATCAAATACCATGAGATACATTTTACTCTTTTCATTACTTTTTGCATTGTCATGTGATTCATTGAAAAAGGAAAAAGAAAAGGAAACACCTCCTCCTACCGAAGAAAAAACAGTTGAAATTACAGAGGAAGAAAAAGAAGCTCCTGTTGAAGAGGTTGTTATACCAGAAAAAGATTACTCAAAAGAATTGGTTGTGGTACTAAAATACGCTCAAAGTAGTGAGGATGCTATAGAGTTATTAAAAAACAGTAGCTTACAATGGGAAGATACCAACTACGATTCTAAAGTAACTAAAATTGGAATTGTAACATTGCCTGATACCGACCGTGAAGTATGGATACAACGACTAGAAGAATCTGGTGCTTTCAAATTCGTTGCGGAAAACGGAAAAGAAGCAATCGATAATGCCATCAAAGAAGAAGAAAAAGTATTAATTGCGCTAAGTAAAACTGCTTGTTTTGGTGATTGCCCTGTATACGAAGTAACCATTGATAAAGAAGGAAATCTTATTTTTAACGGTTTACAATATGTTAAAGAAGAAGGTATCCAAACGTTTAAACTAGAAGAAAATGAGTTAAAAACGTTAAAAGATAAGCTTGCTAAAAAAGACTTTAATAGTTTTAACGATGTGTACGACGATCCTGAAATCATGGATTTAGCAAGTACCTATATTACATACAACAATAAGCAAGTAAAAATTCGCCTTTGGAAAGATTTACCAGATGAATTAATCGATATCCATGAATACATCGGCGATCTGTTATATAAAAGAAAGTATTTAGAATAATGACAAAAATTCCCATTTATTTTGTACCCGGTCTAGCAGCTAACACAAGAATATTCGAGTTTATTTCACTTCCTGAAGAACACTTCGAATTAATCTTTTTAGACTGGATACTGCCAACAAGTGTCAATGAGCCCATTCAAGATTATGCAAAAAGAATGTGCGAAAAAATTCAACATAAAAACCCTATACTTGTTGGGGTTTCATTTGGCGGTGTTATGGTACAAGAAATGAGTAAACATATTTCCTCTAGCAAGGTCATTATTATTTCTAGTATTAAGAATAATCAAGAACTTCCTAATAGACTTAAAATCGCTCAAATAACAAAAGCTTATAAGTTATTTCCTTCAAAAATTATTTCGAATATTGAAAAGTATGAACAATACTTCTTCAACGACTATTTGAAAAAACGGGCTGAGTTATATAAAATTTATTTATCTGTAAGAGATAAAACATATTTACAGTGGGCTATTTTTAATGTTTTACATTGGAAACAAACTGAAACACTCCCTTATGTAACTCATATTCATGGAGATGATGATGAAATTTTCCCACTTAAAAATATAAAAGGAGCGCAAATTATAGAAAACGGAACACACATAATGATATTGAACAAAGCAAAAACTATCTCCAAAATTTTAGAAACGGAATGTTTTTTGCTAAATTAGGTCAGATAACAGTTAAAAAAGAAAGAAATATGAATAAAGTATTACGATTATTACCTATAGTTGCCATCACTTGTACGGCAACCTTACTTGTTAATACGATTAGTAAAGAGAATGAACCAACTGTTAAAAATGTAGCGGAAAACTACGAAATAAAGGCGGTAAAATTACCTCCAAATATGAACTTAGCAGGTGAAAAAGTTCCGATTGAAAGACAGGATATTAGAGAGCGGATGGATAGAGAACTTTTAGTTAATACCTATTGGCAATCTAATGGACTTTTATTAATTAAAAGAGCACATAAATATTTCCCAGTAATTGAACCATTATTGGAAAAACATGGTTTACCCGATGATTTCAAATATCTTGCCTTAGCAGAAAGTGGTTTAATGAATGTAAAATCTTATGCTGGTGCTGCTGGGTTTTGGCAATTTTTAAAAGGAACGGCCAGACAATATGGTCTTGAGGTTAATGATAATGTGGATGAGAGATATCATCTGGAGAAAGCAACAAAAATGGCAGCTAAATATCTGAAAAGATCAAAGAAAAGATTTGGTTCTTGGACCTTAGCAGCAGCTGCATATAATGCTGGAGAAGGAAGAGTTTCTAGAAGATTAAAAGAACAACAAGTTTCTGACTATTTCGATTTACTATTGAATGAAGAAACGTCTAGATATGTGTTTAGAATTTTGGCCTTAAAAGAAATCATTTCTAATCCGAAAAAATACGGTTTTGTTTTTAATCAAGAAGATTTATACAAACCTATGAAATCATATGAAGTACCTGTGGATACTGCCATTACAAGTATCCCTAGTTTTGCAAAGCATTTTGGTGTGACTTACAAGGAGCTTAAATTAGCAAATCCTTGGTTAAGAGAAACTAAATTGAATAACAAAAGTAGAAAACTATACCATATTAAAATCCCTTCGGATCAATAAAAACATACATTAATTTTAGACCTTTTTGAAAAAATGAGGTCTAAAATTTTTTATCAAACTTAAAACTACTTAAACTAAAACATTGAAAAAAGCACTTCCTTTTATATACATTATTATTGGTGTACTTATACTTTACGCGACCATTCGCTCTTTCATGACAGATCAAGAATCTTACCGAGTTTTATTTGGATTTCATACAGAAAATAAATTTATATTCTTAGCTGCAAGATCCTTATTCGCAGGATGGTTTTTAGTAGATGGCATCAAAAAGCTAAAAAATATAAGCAACGAAGAGGAGTAGTTTAAAGATCTAAAAACATAACAAAATGAGGACCTACTTTTTCAACTATAAATAAATTACCTGTTACTTTAAAACCTAATTTTTTATAAAAAGTAGTGGCCTCTTTTCTTGCGTTGCACCAAACAGTTTTAATCCCTTTACTTCGAAGTACTTCAACAGCATTATTTATTAGAATTTTTCCTGCACCTTTACCTCTAACCTCTTCTGAAGTAGCCATTCCTCTCAACTGATATTGTTCTGTCGAAAATAAATCGTTGCTAGACTTCATAAAACTAGCAATTCCAATTAACTTAGTATCCAAGAAGGCTCCTAGATGAAAAGTATCTCTATCAAAATCTCTATCGAATTGATAAGGCAAATCTATCCCATCTCTCAACACTTTTCTTCTTAAATCGTATGCTTCTTCGGTTTCTATTTTTTGAACGTTAAATTCCATTTAAATCATATTTAAGCAGTAACTTCACAAAAATAAACAAACTGAATTAGCAAACTCAAAGATTATTATTTATCAATGAACTTAACTTTTAGCGCAATTAAAAAAGAAGAAATTCTTACGATTCTACCTCTACTTACTGTCATAAACACAACAACACCAAAAGACATCTTAGAAAAAAGAGTTTTGAAAATGGTTAAATGTTCAAATTATGAATGCGTCGGTGCATTTCATAATGATAAACTCATTGGTATTTCGGGCTTATGGTATAGTATGAGGCATTACTCAGGAATGAGTGTTGAACCAGACCATGTTGTTATTGACGAATCGTATAGAGGTAAAAATATAGGAAAACAATTCTTCGCTTGGATATACGAGTACACAAAATTAAAGGGGTGTGAAGCTATAGAGTTAAATACCTATACTGGCAATAGAAAATCTCACAAGTTTTATTACAATGAAGGCTTTGAAATTTACGGATTCCATTTTGTGAAAATATATGATAAAAATAATCCATTTCTCAACAATAAAGATAATTAAGATAGTCCAAACACTTATTAAACGTTTTTCACTATGAACAAATTCGCTTTAATTACGGGAGCTAGCCGTGGAATAGGAAAAGCTATTTCATATTATTTCGCTTCTCAAGGATATTCCTTGATTTTAATCTCGCGCCAATTTGAGAACCTCCAAAAACTTAAATTAGAAATGCAGAAGGAATATCAAACAATTGATATTAGAACTGTTTCTTTAGATTTTAATATACCATCTGAGGTTGAAACGAAAGTTAAATCAATATTAGAACGTCACGAAACAATTGATGTTGTAGTAAATAATGCGGGAATATTAATGGCTGGTAACACAAAACTATCTGTGGAAGATATAACTCAATTAATGAATGTTAATTTGATATCAAATATGATTGTGAGCAATTGTGTTGCAGAGAAAATGAAAGATCAAGGACACGGTGAAATATACAATTTAGGATCAATGGCTGGCTTAGAACCTGTTTCGAAAATAGGGGCATATGCAGCTTCAAAAGCCGCTTTCATAAGTTATAGTAAATCACTGTACCATGAGTTATTACCTTTTAACATTAAGGTATGTTGCTTATGTCCGAGTGTTGTTGATACCGACATGACGAATGATGGTCGAATTTCAAACGAACTCAAAATAGAAACCGAAGACTTAACAAAGGCAATTGACTTTGTTCGTAGTTTATCATCTGGAGCTAGCATATCAACATTTCCCATTCGATGTAAAGTGATAGACCTCGAAAAAAAATAAAAGTCAACTAAAAGCATATTTGGTTTACGAAGAAATTACACCCAATCTTTATTAAAAACACACAATTATCAATAATGCCATATGAAGGGCTAAAAATAATTTCAAAAAAATAAAAACCAAAAATACTGATACTATGAACGTTATAAAAAACATCAAAAAAACTCATTAAAAAATCTTAAAAAAGCCTTGTAGATTCTAGAAAAGGTTTTATATTTGCAACCGCTTTACTGCGGGAGTAGCTCAGTTGGTAGAGCGTCAGCCTTCCAAGCTGAATGTCGCCGGTTCGAACCCGGTCTCCCGCTCAAATTTTTAAAAACATAGCAAGAAATTGCACAAAGCTTTACCGCGGGAGTAGCTCAGTTGGTAGAGCGTCAGCCTTCCAAGCTGAATGTCGCCGGTTCGAACCCGGTCTCCCGCTCAAAGTCGAAACAAATGTTTCGACTTTTTGTTTTTATAATTGTTGTTTATCCTCTACTCTACTTCTTTTATATTAAAATCGGTACCGTTCAGAGATTTTTTTAGAACAAAAAATATAACCTATTTATTTTCACAACATTAGAAAGGTTTAAATATCGGTGGTATCCGATAATATTCACTATTAAGCTATTTAACTATTAATAACTTAATATTTAAACCAATTATGAAAAACTTCAAACCCTTTCTAATCTTTTTGATGTGCTTGTTTACATCATTAAATTTCGCTCAATCACGGTCAAAAAAAGTCGAGATTGGAACTCCTCAAGATATCTTAAATATCTACTCAAAAAAGAACCTAAAAAACAAGTCAAATGATCAAATTCAATTTAAGTTAAACAACAATCGTTCGCTTTCAATTTCTTTAAAGGATTATTACTTTGAAAACGGTGAAATGTCTTTAAATGGAACTATCGCTAAAAATGAAAATTCTGTTTTTATTCTTCGAGGAAATAAAAAGAACGTATACGGCTACGCCTTGGATCAAACTAAAGATTATGGTTATGAGTATACGACCAATAAAACAGGAAAAGTAACTGTTCAAAAAGTTCCTTCTCAAAAATTGGTTTCAGTTTGTAACTTTAAAAAGCCACATGTACATCATGAACATAAGCATAACCATAAAGAGCATATTGGAAATTACCCTGGAACCGATGTCAGAAAGCTTCAAAGTTTACCTGGGGCATCCAAAGTGATGTATATCGATTTAAGAGAAATCATGAATGGAGCAAACCCTAAATTTGGTTCTAAGGCAGACATTTGGAAAGTTTATCAATGTCTAGCTTCTGCTTTATCCGCTTTTAATGTAAATGTAACAACTGATTACGCAGTATACACTGCTACTCCCGTTACAAATTCAGGAATCGCGCAAATGAAGAACCAATCAGGACGTTCATACGCCTATTTAAATTCCTTCGGAACATCAAGACCATCTATTATTTATAAAGAAACGAATCCTAAGTTTTTAGGACTTACACTTGCTCATGAGGTTGGGCATCAATTAGGATTAAGCCATGATAGAGGGACTCCTGGAGGTGAGTATTATCAAGGAATTCCTGAATTTCAATGGGTTCCAATTATGGGGAATTATTATTTCTCCAGTTCTTGGGCAAACCCTCTATATCAATATAGTAAAGGAGAATATAATACTGCAACAAATAGAGAAAATGATTTAACTCTTATTAGACGTTATTTAGCTTATCGCCAAGACGATAATTCACAAGGTAAAGCATTGCAAATATCTAATGGAACAGTTAACCAAGAAAACAATAAAGGATTAATAGAAACCAATACAGATACTGATAAGTTTTCTTTTTCAATCGGAAGTTCAGGTGGAAAAGTAAATTTAACTGTTAAACCTATTGAGTATATTACTTTTTTGGACATTAACGCACGTATAGTAAATTCAAACGGAGCTACGGTGGCACAGAGTAATCCTAAAGCCGATCGTAAAGCTACCTTCAATCAAAATCTTCCTTCAGGAAATTATACTTTAATTGTTGAAAGTGGTGCCGAAGGAACACCGAGTAATGGATTCTCTCGTTACTCATCTTTGGGTTGGTACGGTATTTCCGGTTCTATTACTGGAAGTTCTAACGGAACAAACCCAACGGTTACATTTGTTACTCCTACAAATAATCAAATCATTACTCAAGACCAATTAAAGCCTATTTCAATTCGAATTAATGTAACAAACACAGGTGGTAATTCATACTCATCATCAATTAATGTAGATAATAAGAACTTCACGGGAACAACGGCAGCATGGACTCCTAGCAGTTATGGAAGTTTTACCATAAAAGGAACGGCGACTACGGCAGCAGGAAAAACAGGAAGTGCTACCATTAATATTACAATTAAAGAACCGAACAATAATCCTCCATCGATTACTATTGTTAGACCTAGTAATGGTCAAGTATTTGAGCAAGCAACTTTTCAACCAATAGCAATCAACGCCAATATAAGTGATCCAGATGGTGATACCACTACCACACAAATAAACGTCGGTGGACAAACTTTTAATTCGGATTCAGCCTCATGGACTCCAAGCAGTTATGGAAATTTTACAATTAGGGTAAAAGCAATTGATTCTAAAGGAGCTTCTTCTGAAAAAACCGTTCAAATTCAAGTTAAAAATCCAAGTACAGGAGGTGTTTGTGATAATATTGGACAATGGCAACCTTCAAAAACTTATAGAATAAAAGATAAAGTAGTGTATCAAAGTACTCTTTATGAAGCTATATGGTGGAGTAGATATGCATTTCCAAACATATATACTCAAGTTTGGAAAAGATTGGGAAGCTGTAAGGCTGCTCCAATTGGAACAACTTTAGCAGGTAATCCTATTAACAATACGTTATTACTTCATAACAGAGTGGGAACTATTAAAATTTACAATCAATCTGGAAATTATATCGAAGATGTGAAGCTTGATAATCAAGATATTCGTCATTATCAGCCTGGAGTATATTTTATTAGAATAGACTATAAAGGTCAAACGAAAATGATCAAATTCATTAAAAAATAATATTTATTACATAAAAAAGCTCAAGGTTTACATCTTGAGCTTTTATTTTTTACTTATCCTATGACATGAATTTCTTTAAAATCCTTCGGAATTCCCAAAATAGTCTCATTTTCTGAATTCTGAACACTTCGCAAATCCACAATAACGTTATCCACTTCTACCTCTCGTATTGTAAAAGGTAAACCAATAAATTCAAATTCAATAGTATCATATTCAGTAATAAAAGTTCCATCTTTATGTTGTTGAATGATTACTTCTTTTTCCTTTCCTGTAACCGTAAAAGTTCTCAAGCAATATCTCCCTTTCATGTAATCATAACCATCTTGCGCATCTTCATAAACTTTTGATACTTCTTTCTCTCCTAATTTAAAATAGGATTCAATTTTCAAAACTTCAATTGTCTTTTCTCCTACATATTGCTGAACAGGATACTTAGGAATTAAAGCACCTTCCTTTATAAACATTGGTATGATATCAATATCGGCATCAACCCAACGTTCCATACCTCCGGAAATATACTCTTTGGTCCAGTAATTATACCAGTTCCCTCTTGGAATATACATTCTTCTTCCTTTAGAATTAGGCTCTTGAACTGGGCATACTAATATTTGATTTCCAAAAACAAACTCATCTGTCCTATAATGTGTTTGTAAATCATACTGATCGAATAATACCAGAGGTTTAAGCATTGGGATTCCATACTCCGCGTATTCCCAAAACATTGTATACAAATATGGGAGTAATTGATAACGTAACTCTACATATTTCCTTGTTACTTCTATAACCTCTTCACCAAAAGTCCATGGTTCTTGATTTCCGTGATCTCCAGAAGAATGTGTTCTACAAAATGGATGAAATACTCCCAACTGAATCCATCGCGTATATAATTCTCCTGTTGGGTGTTCAGCAAACCCTCCAATATCGCTTCCTGTAAATGACATTCCACTCATACTCATACGCTGTGCTTGGATATTAGCAATCCATAAATGTTCCCATGAAGCCACATTATCTCCTGTCCATGATGAAGTATATCGTTGCGCTCCAGAATAAGCTGAACGAGTTATGATAAACGGTCTTTTCGGATAAGCATACTTCTTTACACCTTCATAAGTAGCTCTTGCCATTTGTGTTCCGTAAATATTATGCGCCTTTCTATGACTACAAAAATTTCCATCGTAATTATGACGAACATCATTTGGGAATGTTTTAGTCGGTACCTCCATTACGGCAGGTTCATTCATATCATTCCAAACGCCTTTTACTCCAATATCATCAATTATTTCTTTAAATAGTCCTGACCACCACTTTCTAACTTCTGGATTTGTAAAATCAGGGAAATAGCATTCTCCTGGCCATACTTTCCCTCTCATGTAAGGACCATCTGCTCGCTTACAAAAATAATCCTTATCCAAAGCTTCTTGATAAACCCAATAATCGTCATCTATCTTAATTCCTGGGTCTATAATTACAACTGTTTTAAATCCATGTTCCTCCAATTCAGAAACCATCTTTTTAGGATCTGGAAAATACTCTTTGTTCCAAGTAAAACACCTAAACCCATCCATATAGTCAATATCTAAATAAATGGCATCACATGGTATTTGTAGCTCTCTAAATTTCTGAGTAATTTCTCTTACTTTCGATTCTGGGTAATAACTCCATTTGCATTGATGATATCCTAAAGCCCATAATGGAGGAAGTTCAGGTTTACCAGTTAAATCCGTGTATCTTGTAATGACATCTTGCATATCTGGACCATAAAAGAAATAATAATTCATTTCCCCTCCATGTGCCCAGAAACTAGTCACGTTTCTTCGTTCATTACAAAAATCGAAAAAAGTTTTAAATGTGTTGTCAAAGAAAATTCCATAAGCTCGTTCCTCGTACATTCCAATATAAAATGGAACACTTTTGTACAGAGGGTCTTGTTCTTTTCCAAAAGCATATTGATCTGTTGCCCAATTTTCGACACGCTTCCCTTTCAAATTCAAATGCATTGCTTTATCTCCTAAGCCATAATAACATTCTCCCTGAGGTGCGGACTTACTCATTTTTACAATATTCCCTCCATATTCGTAGCTCTGTTCCCAATGAAATCCCCAATCGTCATTACATATAACATTTCCTGCAGTATCATAAATAGAGGTTCTTAAATCTGATTTACTTATCTCTATAACAACTTTTCTAGTAGTTATTCTATAGTGATTATCGTGCTCTTCAACTCCTAACTTACTATACCCCCTAGCTCCATCATTACTTATTGCGTATGAAAAATCATTTTCAAAATTGTTATCGGTAGCATATCTAAACCTTATGACACTTCCTCGAAGTATCGTAACTTGAAGAATAACTCCATTTTCAGTTTTAAAATAAATTTTATCAACGTCCTGCTCAAAGGAGCGTATCTTTCCAGGAAAAAGGTTTCCTTTATTTTCAAGTTGGGTATTAATAATCATACGATTTAGGTTTAGTTGATTTTATCCTTTTTCTAAGGTCAAATCACTCACATTCCATTGTGAATTGTTGTTTTTCTTTTAATTTTCTAATACAAAAACGGTAGTACTTAATGGAGGTAAAGTCACCTCACATGAATACTCTCTTCCATTCCATTCTGTAGTTTCTGAAAGAATTTTGTTGTTTGTATATTCTCCAGTACCACCATATTTTTTATGATCGCTATTTAGTATTTCAATCAATTTACCTTTTCTTGGTACTCCTATTCTATATAATTCTCGTGGTACAGGTGTCATGTTGCAAATCACTATCAACGAATCATCTTTTGTCTCTCCTTTACGTAAATAGCTTATCACTGAGTTTTCATGATCATCATATGCTATCCATTCGAAGCCTTCTTGTTCAAACTGCTTTTCATGTAAGGCAGCATGATTTCGATACAAAAGGTTAAGATCAATGATTAATTGTTGAATTCCTTTATGAAAATCGTACTCCAAAACATACCAATCTAAACTATTTCTAAAATTCCATTCTGCATGTTGACCAAACTCACCTCCCATAAACAATAATTTGCTTCCAGGATGCGTAAACATATAACTATACAATACTCTTAGATTTGCAAATTTTTGCCATTCATCACCTGGCATTCTCCCAATGATACTATTTTTACCATGTACCACTTCATCATGAGATAAGGGCAACATAAAATTCTCCGAAAATGCGTAAGTCATACTAAATGTCAAATCGTTCTGGTGGCTTTTACGATATATTGGCAATTTTCCAAAATACTGTAAAGAATCATGCATCCAGCCCATCATCCATTTTTTCCCGAACCCAAGTCCTCCTAAATATGTGGGTTGAGATACCTTTGGAAAAGCTGTAGATTCTTCTGCGATGGTTTGTACATCAGGAAAAGATTGATAAACTTCCTTATTGAGTTCTTTAAGAAAATCTATGGCTTCTAAATATTCATTTTCTCCAAACATATTTGGTTCCCATTCACCATAATTTCTAGAATAATCTAAAAATATCATAGAAGCTACTGCATCAACTCGCAAACCATCTATATGATATTGATCTAACCAGAAAATGGCGTTACTAATGAGAAAACTCTTTACCTCGTTTCTTCCATAATTAAAAATTAAACTTTTCCAATCAGGATGATAGCCTTTTTTTCTATCAGGATGTTCGTATAAATGTGAACCATCAAAAAAACCAAGACCATGATTATCTTCAGGAAAATGGGATGGAACCCAATCTAGAATTACGCCAATGTTATTTTCGTGGAACTTATCTATTAGTAACTTAAATTCTTCGGGATAACCATACCTAGAAGTTGGAGCAAAATATCCTGTAATTTGATAGCCCCAAGAAGGATCGTAAGGATATTCCATTATCGGCATAAACTCAACATGAGTAAATTGCATTTCTTTTACATAAGTAACAAGCTCGTCTGCCAATTCAACATATGATAACGATCGATTATGATCATCGAACTTCTTTTTCCATGAGCCTAAATGAACTTCATAAACTGAAAATGGAGCGTTAAGAGCATTATTCTCCTTACGTGTTTGCATCCATTCTTTATCCTTCCATTTATAGGTATCATGCCATACAACTGATGCTGTTTTCGGTGGATGCTCACAGCGTCGAGCATATGGATCTGCTTTTTCTGTAATGACACCATTATTATGGGAATGAATTTTATATTTATATAGACTGCCTTTTCCAACGTTTGGAATAAAACCTTCCCAAATACCCGATTCATCCCATCGAACGTTTAATAGATGTCTCCCATCCGACCAATAATTAAAATCTCCAACAACATAAACTGCCTTAGCTGATGGTGCCCAAACAGCAAAATAGGTTCCCCTGATGCCATCGATGGTCATCACATGAGCTCCTAGTTTTTCATATAATCGATAATGCTTTCCTTGTTTGAATAATCCAATATCAAAATCCGTAAATAAACTGTGTGGTATAACTTTACTCATAAACTAGTATTACTCACCATGTGAGATTTAAGCTTAACTTTTAAGGGTGCTAAAAAAATCTTCTTTATTATCTATTAGGTCTGTGAATTGTTAGATTATTGAAGAACGAAACCATCGGCTATTACAGCTTCGCGTTTTATAACTACAATTCCCTCTTTCACAACATAGGAATCTTCATTAGCATCTTGAAGATGTTTTCCTCCTCTAATGACCACATTATTCCCAATTCTGGCATCCTTATCAATAATTACATTTTCTACAATACAATTGTCTCCAACACCAATCTTAGGAGCTTCCTCAGACTCTTTATTTTCAATTAACTCTTTTTCCTGGTACTGATTCGCTCCAATCATATAAGTATTCTTTATTTCACAACCTTTACCTATTCTTGATCGAATTCCAATAACAGAAGTATCAATTGTTTTTGCATTAATGATGCAACCATCAGCAATAACAGATTTATTAAGTACTGTTCCATAAATTTTAGATGGAGGTAATATTCTAGGGCGAGTTAAAATACTCTTTGCTTGATTAAACAGATTGAATTTAGGTGTATCTTCGGTTAGACCAATATTAGCCTCAAAAAAAGCTCCAATTGTCCCTATATCTGTCCAATATCCTTTATACTGATATGCTAAAACGTTATTCTTACCTATAGATTTCGGGATTATTTCTTTACCAAAATCAGTAGTGCTAGTATCCGACATTATCTCAACCAGCAAATCTCGATTAAATATGTAAATTCCCATCGAAGCAAGGTAATTTCTACCTTCTTTCTTCATTTGATCATCGACTCTCGATTCCCATCCTTTAAGTTCGTCCTCTGATGGTTTTTCAATAAATGAAGAAATAAAACTATCCTGATCCGTTTTCAAAATACCGAATTGAGTTCCTTCATTAAAAGTAACAGGTAAAGTAGCAACACTAATTTCAGCCTTTTTTTCAATGTGCTGCTCCAACATTCTATTGAAGTCCATTTGATATAATTGATCTCCAGAAAGAATCAGTGCATATTCAAATTCATGATTCAAAATATGATGCATTGATTGTCTTACTGCATCGGCAGTTCCTTGAAACCAAGTTTTATTTTCAGGAGTTTGTTCAGCTGCCATAATATCAACAAAGGCCTCACTAAAACTACTGAATGAATAAGTATTTTTTATGTGCCTGTTAAGTGAAGCAGAATTGAACTGTGTAAGAACGAACATTCTTTTTATATCGCAATGAATACAATTTGAAATAGGAATATCGACTAGTCTATATTTACCAGCCATAGAAACCGAAGGCTTAGAACGTTTATCTGTGAGAGGAGATAAACGGGAACCCTGACCTCCTCCCAATATAATTGCGAGAACTTTTTTGTTAATCATGATTGTTTGATAGTTTTGGTTAGATTGATTTGTATAGATCTACGTATTCCTTGGCTGACTTATCCCAAGAATTATCTATTTTCATAATTTGTTTCTGTATTTTTCTAAAGCTCTTTTGGTCGTTAAAAAGTTCTATACCTCTACCAATAGAGTAACTAATATCCCATACAGAAGCTTGATCATGGCAAATTCCAAAACCGCCATCACCTATATCAACAACAGTATCACGCAAACCACCAGTTCTTCTAACAATAGGAATTGTTCCATATCGTAATGAATACATTTGATTTAAACCACATGGTTCAACTCTAGACGGCATCAATAAGAAGTCAGCACCCGCATAAATTAGATGCGAAAGTTCTTCATCATAACCTATATAAGCATTAAAGTTTTCTGCAAACTCCTCTTTTAACTGTAATATCTCTTCTTCAATTTCATTATTTCCAGAACCCAAAATAAAAATGTTAAGTTCTTTATTCTTTGAAAGTACCTCTCTAACAGCTTCCGCTAGCAGGTCTGCAGACTTTTCATAAACTAATCGCCCTATGAATCCAAATAATGGTAAATCAGGATCAAGATCATACTGCTTGCACAGAGCTAGTTTATTCGCTTTCTTCCCAGAAACTACATTCCCGACTTTATAATTTTTAGATAATGTATTATCTGTTTCTGGATTCCACAAAGCAGTGTCGATTCCATTTAAAATACCAGAAAACTTTTCACTTTCAGATGCAAGAAGTCCTTCTAATCCACAAGCACTCTCTTTTAATTCTTCCATATATGACGGTGAAACTGTGTTCACTTTCGTTGCACATTTAATTCCTGCCGCTAAGGGATTTACTGAGCCATACCAGTCCAACAATCCAACATTATTAAAATCGAATTGTGGAAGTAAATCTAAATTTTCATGAGAAAACTGACCCTGGTATTGTGCATTATGAATCGTTAATACCGTTGGTATCTTTTGCAAATGTTCATAATCAGAACAATGGTTAATAAAAAAAGGTATCAGCGACGTATGATGGTCATGACAATGAATAACGTCAAATTTTAAATCTCTATTTTGTATCCAATCTAATAAAGCTTTCTGAAAACCTATATATCTATGTGTTTCATTTGTATACCCATAAACATTTTCCGTATCTAATAACCCATCTATCTGGATTAAGAATAATTTGTAAGAGATACTGTTAGATTCAAATTTACTTACGATATATTCATAACTGTTCCCATTTAAATCAATAGTACCTTTACTTACCTTTTGAAGTTTTTTCTTTTTCAAGTAAGAATTTTTGTAAAACGGCATTACTACAAAAGAGTCAATATCAAAATTCGATTGATATTTAGGTAATGCACCAACGACGTCGGCTAAACCACCAACTTTGGCTATTGGGTGGCACTCGAAACTAGTGTGAAGTATTTTCATTTTGGGGGGTTAAAGTTCTCCTATAAATTTAAGAAACCCCGCAAATAAAAGTTAAACTAAATATTAAAAAATAACCTCTGAAAATTAATTATTTAATAAAATTTATTACGTTTTTTTATCAAAAAAAAAACGTATCTAACTCATTATAAATACGTAAGAACTATCGACTCTTTAAATTCCCTTTAAACATAGTACCTGAACAAGCATAACAAACTATGTATAGTTTAATGACCTTGATTTCGAATTTTCTATAGTTGCTACCTATAACTATAATTTAAAAGAGAAATATTTATTTATCTAGATAAAGCTTATTCAGCTTACGAAACCCACATAATCATTTTAAGATATCTTTCTTCCAAGTATTCTTAATATTTAGGCAAGTAATTGTTTTTATGATAAAGCTAGCTAAAAGAGTTGTTTTAAGAGGTTGTTTTCTGGTTAGCTTCGAAGTAAATTTATGGTATAAAAAAACTCCTCATTACATGAAGTAATGAGGAGTTTTAAAAAGAAAGGCAACGACCTACTCTCCCACCAGTG
>CANMIL010000020.1 GCA_947497895.1 uncultured Tenacibaculum sp. | reverse complement strand
CATGATTTGACAAGTGATGTAAATCTATCAGGAGCAACGTTTAGTTGGAGTGCAGCCGACAATGCAAATGTCACAGGAGAAACCATAAGTACATCCACAGCAACGAGTATCACAGATACTTTAATCAATACAAGTGGATCTGCTCAAACGGTAGTGTATACAATTACACCAACGAGTTCAGATGGCTGTGTTGGAGATTCATATACCTACACGGTAACGTTGAATCCTGTACCAGAGAATAGCACACCACCAACAGCTACCGTTTGTAGTGATATAGCATTAAATCACGATTTAACAGGAGATGTTACATTAACAGGCAATACCTTTAGTTGGAGTGCGGCAGACAATGCGAATGTTACAGGAGAAACAACAACTGCTTCTACGGCAACAAGTATTACAGATACCTTAACTAACACAAGTGGTTCAGTTCAAACAGTAGTGTATACAATTACCCCAACAAGTGCAGATGGATGTGCTGGAAATTCATATACGTATACAGTAACCGTAAATCCAGAACCATTTGTAGCGACAGCACCAACAGACACCGTTTGTAGTGATGTAGCATTGAGCCATGATTTGACCTCAGATGTAAATCTATCAGGAGCAACGTTTAGTTGGAGCGCGGCAGACAATACAAATATTACAGGAGAAACTACAAGTGCTTCCACAGCAACAAGTATTACAGATACCTTAACTAACACAAGTGGCTCGGTTCAAACAGTGGTGTATACAATAACACCAACAAGTGCAGATGGATGTGCAGGAGATTCATATACCTACACGGTAACGGTAAATCCAGAACCATTTGTAGCAACAGCGCAAACAGAGACAGTTTGTAGTGATGTAGCCTTGAACCATGATTTAACAGGAGATGTTAATTTAGCAGGTGCAACCTTTAGTTGGAGTGCAGCAGACAATGCAAATGTTACTGGTGAAACAACAAGCGCATCTACAGCAACAAGTATTACAGATACCTTAACTAATACAAGTGGCTCAGTTCAAACAGTAGTATATACAATTATACCAACAAGTACAGATGGCTGTATTGGAGATTCATATACCTACACGGTAACGGTAAATCCAGAACCATTTGTAGCAACAGCACCAACAGGCACAGTATGTAGTGATGTAGCGTTGAACCATGATTTGACCTCAGATGTAAATCTTGCAGGAGCAACCTTTAGTTGGAGTGCAGCAGACAATGCGAATGTCACAGGAGAAACAACAAGCGCATCTATAGCAACAAGTATTACCGATACCTTAACCAATACAAGTGGATCGGTTCAAACAGTAGTGTATACAATAACACCAACAAGTGCAGGTGGCTGTATTGGAGATTCATATACCTATACGGTAACAGTAAATCCAGAACCATTTGTTTCGGTAGCACCAACAGACACTGTTTGTAGTGATATAGCGTTGAACCATGATTTAACAGGTGATGTTAACTTGGTAGGAGCGACCTTTAGTTGGAGTGCAGCAGACAATGCGAATATAACAGGAGAAACTACAAGTGCTTCCATAGCAACAAGTATTACCGATAGCTTAACCAACACAAGTGGTTCAGTTCAAACAGTGGAGTATACAATAATACCAACAAGTGCGGATGGCTGTGCAGGAGATTCATATACCTACACGGTAACGGTAAATCCAGAACCATTTGTAGCGGCAGCGCCAACAGCTACAGTATGTAGTGATGTAGCGTTGAACCATGATTTAACTTCAGATGTAGATCTAGCAGGAGCAACGTTTAGTTGGAGTGCAGCAGACAATGCGAATATAACAGGAGAAACGACAAGTGCTTCTACAACGACCAGTATTACCGATACCTTAACCAATACAAGTGGTTCAGTTCAAACAGTAGTCTATACAATAACACCAACAAGTACAGATGGCTGTGTTGGAAATTCATATACTTATACAGTAACGGTAAATCCAGAACCGTTTGTAGCAACAGCACCAACAGACACGGTTTGTAGTGATGTAGCGTTGAATCATGATTTAACAGGAGATGTTAATTTAACAGGCAATACCTTTAGTTGGAGTGCGGCAGACAATGCGAATGTTACTGGCGAAACTACAAGTGCTTCTACAGCAACAAGTATTACCGATACCTTAACCAACACGAGTGGATCTACTCAAACAGTAGTGTACACAATAACACCAACAAGTACAGATGGATGTGTTGGAGATTCATATACGTATACGGTAACGATAAATCCAGAGTCATTTGCTTCAAGCTCACCAACAGCTACAGTATGTAGTGATGTAGCATTGAACCATGATTTAACAGGAGATGTGAACTTAGTAGGAGGAACCTTTAGTTGGAGTGCAGCAGACAATGCAAACGTAACGGGAGAAACAACTAGTACATCTACAGCAACAAATATTACCGATACCTTAACCAATACAAGTGGGTCGGTACAAACAGTAGTGTATACCATTACACCAACGAGTGTTAATGGTTGTGTTGGAGATTCGTTTACTTACACAGTAACGGTAAATCCAGAACCGTTTGTAGCAACAGCGCCAACAGAGACAGTTTGTAGTGATGTAGCGTTGAATCATGACTTAACAGGCGATGTTAATTTAGCGGGAGCAACGTTTAGTTGGAGCGCGGCAGACAATGCAAATGTTACAGGAGAAACGACAAGCGCATCAACCGCAACAAGTATTACCGATACTTTAACCAACACAAGTGGGTCAGTTCAAACAGTAGTTTATACAATTACACCAACAGGTTCGAATGGTTGTGCAGGAGATTCATATACCTACACGGTAACAGTAAATCCAGAACCATTTGTAGCGACAGCACCAACAGATACGGTTTGTAGTGATATAGCCTTGAACCATGATTTAACAGGAGATGTTAACTTGTCAGGAGCAACGTTTAGTTGGAGTGCGGCAGACAATGCAAACGTAACAGGAGAAACTACAAGTGCATCAACTGCAACAAGTATTACCGATACCTTAACTAACACAAGTGGGTCAGTTCAAACGGTAGTATACACAATAACACCAACAAGTACGGATGGTTGTGTTGGAGATTCATATACCTACACAGTAACAGTAAATCCAGAACCATTTGTTTCGGCAGCACCAACAGACACGGTTTGTAGTGATATAGCGTTGAACCATGATTTAACAGGAGATGTTAACTTGGTAGGAGCAACGTTTAGTTGGAGTGCAGCAGACAATGCGAATGTTGCTGGTGAAACTACAACTGCTTCTACGGCAACAAGTATTGCCGATACCTTAACCAATACCAGTGGTTCAGTTCAAACGATAGTGTACACAATTACACCAACAAGTACAGATGGTTGTGCAGGAGATTCATATACTTATACAGTAACGGTAAATCCAGAACCATTTGTTTCGGCAGCACCAACAGATACAGTTTGTAGTGATGTAGCCTTAAACCATGATTTAACAGGAGATGTGAACTTAGCAGGAGCAACGTTTAGTTGGAGTGCAGCAGACAATGCAAATGTTACTGGTGAAACCACAAGTACTTCTATAGCAATAAGTATTACAGATACCTTAACCAATACCAGTGGGTCGGTTCAGACGGTAGTATATACAATTACGCCAACAAGTGCAGATGGCTGTGCTGGAAATTCATATACTTATACAGTAACTGTAAATCCAGAACCGTTTGTAGCAACAGCACCAACAGATACAGTTTGTAGTGATGTAGCTTTGAATCATGATTTAACAGGAGATGTTAACTTGGCAGGAGCAACCTTTAGTTGGAGTGCAGCAGACAATGCAAATGTAACAGGTGAAACAACAAGTACTTCCTCAGCAACAAGTATTACCGATACCTTAACCAACACAAGTGGTTCGGTTCAAACAGTGGTGTACACAATAACACCAACAAGTGCAGATGGTTGTACAGGAGATTCATATACCTACACGGTAACCGTAAATCCAGAACCATTTGTTTCAGCAGCACCTACGGACACCGTTTGTAGTGATGTAGCGTTGAACCATGATTTGACCTCAGATGTAAATCTTGCAGGAGCAACCTTTAGTTGGAGTGCAGCAGACAATACAAATGTTACTGGTGAAACAACAAGCGCATCAACTGCGATAAGTATCACAGATACCTTAACTAATACAAGTGGCTCAGTTCAAACAGTGGTATATACAATAACACCAACAGGTTCGAATGGATGTGCAGGAGATTCATATACCTACACGGTAACGGTAAACCCAGAACCATTTGTAGCAACAGCGCCAACAGACACGGTTTGTAGTGATGTAGCGTTGAATCATGATTTAACAGGCGATGTTAATTTAGCAGGAACGACCTTTAGTTGGATTGCAGCAGACAATGTAAACATAACAGGAGAAACCACAAGCGCTTCAACCGCAACAAGTATTACCGATACCTTAACTAATACAAGTGGCTCAGTTCAAACTGTAGTATATACAATTACACCAACAAGTGCAGATGGCTGTGCTGGAGATTCATATACGTATACGGTAACAGTAAATCCAGAACCATTTGTTTCGGCAGCACCAACAGACACGGTTTGTAGTGATGTAGCGTTGAATCATGACTTAACAGGTGATGTTAATTTAGTAGGAGCAACGTTTAGTTGGAGTGCAGCAGACAATGCGAATGTCACAGGTGAAACTACAAGTGGATCTACAGCAACAAGTATTACCGATAGCTTAACCAACACAAGTGGTTCAGTTCAAACAGTAGTGTATACTATAACCCCAACAAGTGCAGATGGATGTACAGGAGATTCATATACCTACATGGTAACAGTAAATCCAGAACCATTTGTAGCGGTAGCGCCAACAGCTACAGTATGTAGTGATGTAGCGTTGAACCATGATTTAACAGGTGATGTAGATCTAGCAGGAGCAACCTTTAGTTGGAGCGCAGCAGACAATGCAAATGTCACAGGAGAAACTACAACTGCTTCTACAGCGACCAGTATTACCGATACCTTAACTAATACCAGTGGTTCAGTTCAAACGGTAGTGTATACAATAACACCAACAAGTACAGATGGCTGTGTTGGAGATTCATATACCTATACAGTAACGGTAAATCCAGAACCATTTGTTGCGACAGCACCAACAGACACGGTTTGTAGTGATGTAGCGTTGAGCCATGATTTAACAGGTGATGTTAATTTGACAGGAGCAACCTTTAGTTGGAGTGCGGCAGACAATGCAAACGTAACAGGCGAAACGACAACTGCTTCCACAGCGAGCAGTATTACCGATACCTTAACCAACACAAGTGGATCTACTCAAACAGTAGTGTACACAATAACACCAACAAGTGTAGATGGTTGTGTTGGAGATTCATATACGTATACGGTAACGATAAATCCAGAGTCATTTGCTTCAAGCTCACCAACAGAAACAGTATGTAGTGATGTAGCATTGAACCATGATTTAACAGGAGATGTGAACTTAGTGGGAGGAACCTTTAGTTGGAGTGCAGCAGACAATGCAAATGTCACAGGAGAAACAACGAGTACATCTACAGCAACAAATATTACGGATACCTTAACCAATACAAGTGGTTCAGTGCAGACTGTAGTGTATACCATTACACCAACGAGTGTTAATGGTTGTGTTGGAGATCCGTTTACTTACACAGTAACCGTAAACCCAGAACCATTTGTAGCGACAGCACCAACAGAGACAGTTTGTAGTGATGTAGCGTTAAGTCATGACTTAACAGGAGATGTTAATTTAGCGGGAGCAACCTTTAGTTGGAGTGCAGCAGACAATGCAAATGTCACAGGAGAAACGACAAGTGCATCAACCGCGACTAGTATCACAGATACCTTAACTAATACAAGTGGATCGGTTCAAACAGTAGTATATATAATAACACCAACAAGTGCAGATGGCTGTGCAGGAGATTCATATACGTATACAGTAACCGTAAATCCTGAACCATTTGTTTCGGCAGCACCAACAGACACAGTATGTAGTGATATAGCGTTAAGCCATGACTTAACAGGAGATGTGAATTTAGTAGGAGTAACGTTTAGTTGGAGTGCAGCAGACAATGCAAACGTAACAGGTGAAACTACAAGTGCTTCCACAGCAACAAGTATTACTGATACCTTAACCAATACAAGTGGCTCAGTTCAAACAGTAGTGTATACAATAACACCAACAAGTGCGGATGGCTGTGCAGGAAATTCATATACGTACACAGTAACAGTAAATCCAGAACCATTTGTTTCAGCGGCACCAACAGATACGGTATGTAGTAATATAGCCTTGACTCATGATTTGACCTCAGATGTAAATCTTGCAGGAGCAACCTTTAGTTGGAGTGCAGCAGACAATGCAAACGTAACAGGCGAAACAACAAGCACATCCACAGCAACAAGTATTATCGATACTTTAACTAATACCAGTGGCTTAGTTCAAACAGTAGTTTATACAATTACACCAGCAAGTGCAGATGGTTGTACAGGAGATTCATATACCTACACGGTAACGGTAAACCCAGAACCATTTGTTTCGGCAGAACCAACAGAGACAGTATGTAGTGATGTAGCATTGAACCATGATTTAACGTCAGATGTAGATCTAGCAGGAGCAACCTTTAGTTGGAGTGCAGCAGACAATGCAAATGTTACTGGTGAAACTACAACTGCTTCTACAGCAACAAGTATTACCGATACCTTAACTAATACAAGTGGTTCAGTTCAAACAGTAGTGTACACAGTTACTCCAACAAGTGCGGATGGTTGTGAAGGTGATTCATATACCTATACAGTAACAGTAAATCCAGAACCATTTGTAGCGACAGCACCAACAGACACCGTTTGTAGTGATGTAGCCTTGAATCATGACTTAACAGGAGATGTTAATTTAGCAGGAGCAACCTTTAGTTGGAGTACAGTGGATAATGCAAATGTAACAGGAGAAACCACAACTGCTTCAACGGCAACAAGTATTACCGATACTTTAACCAATACAAGTGGCTCAGTTCAAACAGTAGTTTATACAATTACGCCAACAAGTACAGATGGTTGTGCTGGAGATTCATATACCTACACGGTAACCGTAAATCCAGAACCATTTGTTTCAGCAGCACCAACAGACACCGTTTGTAGTGATGTAGCATTGAACCATGATTTAACAGGTGATGTTAATTTAGTAGGAGCAACCTTTAGTTGGAGTGCAGCAGACAATGCAAACGTAACAGGCGAAACGACAACTGCTTCAACAGCAACAAGTATTACCGATACCTTAACTAACATCAGTGGTTCAGTTCAAACAGTAGTATACACAATAACACCAACAAATGTTGATGGTTGTGTTGGAAGTTCATATACCTACACGGTAACTGTAAATCCAGAACCGTTTGTAGCAACAGCACCAACAGAGACAGTTTGTAGTGATGTTTCGTTGAATCATGATTTAACAAGTGATGTCAATCTAACAGGGGTGACTTTTAGTTGGAATGCAGTTGATAATGTGAATGTCACGGGAGAAACAACAACAATTTCGAACTCAACAAGTATCACTGATACTTTGGTGAATACGAGTAATGCAGATCAAACGGTTACTTATACGATTACACCAACGAGTGCAGATGGCTGTGTTGGAAATTCGTATACATACACAGTCGTTGTAAATGCTGTTCCAACTATTAGTATTGATGATATTACAATTGTTGAAGGGGCAGTAGGTAATTTTACAGTGATGTTAAGTCAAGCAATTACTTGTGATATAACGTTTGAAGCTAGTACAGCTGATAATACAGCGTTAAACGGAACGGACTATGTTGGGCAATCGGGTATTAGCTATACAATACCAGCTGGAAGTACCACAGTTACGATTCCAGTAACGACAATAAATAATAATGTTTATGAAGTAGATGAGACATTCAGCGTAAACTTAAGTAATGTTCAAACTGCTTTAGGAAGAAACATAACGATGACGGATTTAGAAGGAGAAGGAACAATCACAGACAATGATGTGAATGATCCATGTTTACCAGATGCTACCGATAGTGATGGCGATGGCGTTTGTGATGCAATAGATCCCGATCCAAATGATCCATGTAACCCAGACAATATGGATGCAGATGGTGATGGCGTTTGTGATACGGTAGACCCAGATCCAAATGATCCATGTAATCCAAAGAATATAGATTCGGATAATGATGGCGTTTGTGATACGGTAGATCCTGATCCCAATGATCCATGTGTGCCAGACAATACAGATGCAGATGGTGATGGCGTTTGTGATACGGTAGATCCTGATCCAAATGATCCATGTAATCCAAACAATGTAGATTCAGATAATGATGGCGTTTGTGATACGGTAGACCCAGATCCAAACGATCCATGTAATCCAGACAATACAGATGCAGATGGTGATGGTGTTTGTGATACGGTAGATCCTGATCCAACTGATCCATGTAGCCCAGATAGTACAGATGCAGATGGCGATGGCGTTTGTGATACGGTAGATCCCGATCCAAATGATCCATGTAGCCCAGACAATACGGATGCAGATGGTGATGGCGTTTGTGATACGGTAGATCCCGATCCAACTGATCCATGTAGTCCAGATAGCACAGATGCAGATAATGATGGAGTATGTGATACGGTAGATCCCGATCCGAATGATCCATGTAATCCAAACAATGCAGATACAGATAACGATGGCGTATGTGATACAGTAGATCCGAATCCAACTGATCCATGTATTCCAAATAATACAGATGCAGATGGCGATGGCGTTTGTGATGCAGTAGATCCTGATCCAAATGATCCATGTAACCCAACTAGTGCAGATACTGATGGCGATGGTATTTGTGATGCGGTAGACCCTGATCCAACTGATCCATGTAGTCCAGATGCTACTGATGTAGATGGCGACGGCATCTGTGATGCAATAGATCCTGATGTAACGGATCCATGTGGTCCAAACGATTTAGACAGTGATGGCGATGGTGTATGTGATACTATAGATCCAAACCCAACAGATCCATGTGTACCTAATGCAACGGATGCAGATAATGATGGCGTATGTGATAGTGTAGACCCAGATCCAAATGATCCATGTAATCCAAATGGACATGATGAGGATGGTGACGGAGTTTGTGATGCAGTAGATCCAAACCCAACCGATCCATGTATACCAGATGCTACCGATACAGACGGCGATGGCGTATGTGATAGTGTTGATCCAAACCCAACGGATCCATGTGTACCCAATGGAAGTGATGAAGATGGTGATGGTGTTTGTGATGCAGTGGATCCAGATGTAACTGATCCATGTATACCAAACAACACTGATGCAGATAATGACGGAGTTTGTGATACAATAGACCCCGATCCAACAGATCCATGTGTACCAAATGGTAACGATGAAGATGGAGATGGTTATTGTGATAGTATAGATCCGAATCCAACAGATCCATGTATACCAAACAATACGGATGCAGATGGCGATGGAATTTGTGATACGATTGATCCCGATCCAAACAATCCATGTAATCCAGATAGTGCAGATGAAGATGGCGATGGTTATTGTGATGTGATTGATCCAAATCCAACGGATCCATGTATCCCAGATGCAACAGATGCAGATGGCGATGGAATCTGTGATACGATTGATCCCGATCCAAACAATCCATGTAATCCAGATAGTGCAGATGAGGATGGCGATGGTTATTGTGATGCGATTGATCCAAATCCAACCGATCCATGTATCCCAGATGCAACGGATGCAGATGGAGACGGCATCTGTGATACGATTGATCCCGATCCAAATGAGCCATGTGATCCTAATGCATTAGATACAGATGGCGATGGCGTATGTGATACAGTAGATCCAGGACCAACGGATCCATGTAGTCCAAATGGAGCAGATACAGATGGAGACGGTGTATGTGATGCAATTGACCCGAATCCAACAGATCCATGTATACCAAATGGAACAGATGTAGATGGTGATGGTATTTGTGATACCGTAGATCCAGATGTAACCGATCCATGCCCAATGGGAGCACAAGATGCAGATGGCGATGGTATTTGTGATGCAGAAGATCCTGATCCAAATGATGCATGTGTACCAAATGGAACAGATAGTGATGGTGATGGTGTTTGTGATACGGTAGATCCCGATCCAAATGATCCATGTAGTCCAGATAATACGGATGCAGATGGTGATGGTGTTTGTGATACAATAGATCCAGACCCAGCCGATCCATGTAATCCAAATAGTAGTGATGAAGATAATGATGGCGTATGTGACACAGTAGATCCTGATGTAACAGACCCATGTAACCCAGATAGTGCAGATGCAGATGGCGATGGAATCTGTGATACGATCGACCCAGATCCAGCCGATCCATGTAATCCAAATAGTAATGATGAGGATGGTGATGGCGTTTGTGATACTGTAGATCCAGATCCAACAGATCCATGTGTACCAAACAATACGGATACAGATAATGATGGAATCTGTGATACGGTGGATCCAGATCCAGCTGATCCATGCAATCCAAATAGTAATGATGAGGATAATGATGGTGTATGTGATACAGTAGATCCAGATCCAACCGATCCATGTATACCAAATAATACGGATGCAGATGGCGATGGTGTATGTGATACGGTAGACCCAGATCCAAATGATCCATGTAATCCAAATAGTGCAGATGAAGATGGCGATGGTGTATGTGACACGGTTGATCCAGATGTAACAGACCCATGTAGTCCAGATAGTGCAGATGCAGATGGAGATGGAATCTGTGATACGATTGATCCAGATCCAAATGATCCATGTAATCCAAATAGTAATGATGAGGATAATGATGGCGTATGTGACACGGTAGATCCCGATCCAACCGATCCATGTGTACCAGATAACACGGATGCAGATGGTGATGGTATTTGTGATACAGTAGACCCCGATCCAACCGATCCATGTATACCAAATGCTACGGATATCGATAATGATGGTGTATGTGATACGATTGATCCAGACCCAACCGATCCATGTAATCCAAATGGATTAGATAGTGATGGTGATGGTGTTTGTGATGTGATTGATCCAAACCCAACGGATCCATGTATCCCGAATCCATTTGCAATAGCTACAGGTGATTGTGATGGTGATGGAATTAGTAATGGATCAGAATACGATGCGGATGGCGATGGAAATGGACCAGATGATTCAGATGGTGATGGTATTCCAGATGTATTAGATATAGATGATGATGGCGATGGTATTCCAACTAGTGAAGAGGTTGGTACTGATCCAACGAATCCAACAGATACTGATGGAGACGGAACACCAGATTATTTAGATACCGATAGTGACAATGATGGAATCTCAGACTTAGTAGAAGGTGGAGGAGATCCTAGTTTAGATGCAGATAATGATGGAGTGATTGATGATCAAACCGATACAGATGGTGATGGACTTCCAGATTCAGTAGACCCAGATAACGGAGGAACATCATCAACAGGAATAGACAGCGATGGTGATGGTATTCCAGATTACCAAGACTTAGATAGTGATGGAGATGGAATCAATGATGTTGTAGAAGCAGGAGGAACTGATGATGACTATGATGGTCAAATTGATACTGGAGATTTAGTAGATGGTAACAACTTACCAGATGAAGACGGCGATGGAATTCCTGATGTTGAGGAACCAAATAATCCAGATTTACCAGGTGATCTTGATGCAGATGGTGATGGTGTAATTGATGATCAAACGGATACTGATGGTGATGGTATCGCGGATTCAGTAGATGGGTTAGATGGATTCGGAGATGCTGAATCAACAGATACCGATGGCGATGGCATTCCAGATATTGACGACTTAGATGATGACAATGATGGAATCTTAGATAGTGTAGAACAAGATGGTGATCCAAACAGAGATACTGATGGCGATGGTATTCCAGATCACTTAGACTTAGATAGTGATGGAGATGGTATTTCAGATCTTATAGAAAGTGGACAAGATGCGGATGTTGTGGATGCTGACGGAGATGGAATGTTAGATAGTACGACGGATGCTGATAACGATGGTATCGTAGATACAGCCGACAATGATGATACTGATATCGCCGCTGGCGGAAGTACAGATCCAGTAGATACTGATGGTGATGGTCGACCAGATTTCCAAGATCTAGATTCAGACAATGACGGAATCTCAGATTTAGTAGAGAGTGGTTCTGATTCTAATTTAGATGCTGATAATGATGGTAAAATTGATGATACGACTGATACCGATGGTGATGGTATGCCAGATTCGGTAGATCCAGATAATGGAGGTAATTCTCCTGATATTCCAGATACAGATTCAGATGGAGCACCAGATTATCAAGATCTAGATAGTGATGGTGATGGCATGTCTGATCTTCAAGAAGGAGGAAGCGATACATCATTAGATAGTGATGGCGATGGAATGCTTGATAATACAACTGACACTGATGGTGATGGTATGATGGATGCAGTAGATCCAGATAATGGAGGAGATGTGCCAGATACTCCAGACGAAGATGGTGATGGTACAGCTGATTATCAAGATGTGGATGATGATGGAGATGGAATTTTAACTTCAGAAGAAGACCTTAACGGTGATGGTGATCCAACAAATGATGATACCGATGGCGATGGTATTCCAGATTATTTAGATACTGATGATGATGGTGATGGTATTGATACTATCGATGAACATGCTGATGATAACGGAGATGGAGCTCCAGATGACGCCTTAGATACCGATGAAGATGGAACTCCTGATTATTTAGATCCAGATACAGAGCCATGTTTAACAGTTTATAATGAGTTTACACCAAATGGCGATGGACATAATGATACGTTTGTGATTTCTTGTATTGGAAATGAGATGTACAAGAACAATCGATTAGAGGTTTATAACCGTTGGGGTAATCTAGTGTACAGCAAGAATAGGTATGATAACAGCTGGACTGGAGAATCCACAGGACGTTTGAATGTTCAAGTAGGTGAGCAATTACCATCAGGAACCTATTACTATGTATTGGATTTAGGTACAGGGGCAGAGGCCAAGACGGGTTGGATTTATATTAATAGAAAATAATCCGATTTAGAATGTTACTACAATATAAAAGGCATTTATAGCTTTAAATGTTAGTTTAATCAAGCTTTAATCAAAAAAACATGCTTATAACGAGCATGGTTTTTTGATTGAATTTTGTTTAATTTATTGGTTTTTAAAAAATTAGTGTGATTTTTGATTGTGAAATTATGTTAAAATTTACTATCTTCGACTTAAATTAATTGAAGATAAAGCTAAACGATATTTTCGCCTTCAATCAATTAATAACATATCTACTACATAATTTAAGATAAAATGATATTCCAATTCCCTAATTGAATGAATTAATTAGGACAATTATCAAAATTATGAAACCTAAAAGATACCCCCAAAACCACGTAAATTACTTATCCATTTACCATTGTTTATCCATTATTCGAACCTAGACTTCATGTTTATTTCTGAAAATAAATTGAAAAACTAGAGATAATTTTATGCATTCGTAAAGTTTATACGAAATGTTAAAATCTGTTAAGCTTTATGTATTCAGTGTTTTAACGTTTTATTTGAACCTTTCAACTAAGAAAACGACAACTTACCGCATTATTATCTAGTTTAATGAATTGGCAGCCCCTGCCATGAATGAAAAATCATAATTAAAATATTACAATATGCTATTATTCCCCCACAAAATACTAGCTAAAAGGAGTCGTATTGCCTTCTTTACTATCACACTTATTTTAACGGTAACAAATTTTAAGGTTAATGCTAAAGAAAAGCATCTATATAACCATAACAATTTAATTAACAATGAGGTTATCTGTAATGACAATTTCAATGTTAATTCTTCTATGAAATCATTGGTGTTTATAGAACCTAATTTGTTAGGAAGAAAGGAATTAGAGAATTCCATTTTAGATGTAGATGTTCTCTATTCCAAAGAAGAAACTATAGCCCCGGAGGAGTTGCAAATTTTCACTCATGCTAGAGACGGTGCGATTTTTGTCGAAGGAAAATGGCTCAATCAGAAAGCAATAGTTGATTGGTTTTTTAATTTAAATCTAGATAGAAAAAGATTGAAATCCATTAGCTTTTACGGGTGTAATTTCGCTAAGGGAAATAAAGGAAAACGTGCCATTGCATATATAGAGAAACATTTGGGAGTTTCTGTGGCAGCATCAACCAATGTTACGGGGTATAATGGAGATTGGGAATTAGAAGTGGGAAAAGGGTTATACCCAAGAAAACTAGAAAATTATAAGTATTCACTTCAGGATACAGATGGAGATGGAGTTGATGATTCAGTAGATATTGATTCTGACAATGATGGAATTCCTGATGCCAATGAACGTGATTGTTCATTAACCTTTGAAACAAGAACACTTGTAGATTTATCTTCAGTTGCTTCTGGAACGGAAATTAGCAACCAATTAGAAAGTACCTATGGAATTGTTTTTTATTCACTAAGTGGTTACCCAGCTGCAATTCGAAGTGCTCATGGAGGGTTTGTTAGCAATTTGGTTGTGGGAGGAACGAATACTTCGGGAAGTTTAAATTGGTCAGGTGTGGGAATGACCTTCGCAAAGAATATAAATTATATTGAAATGCATGGTGATCCTGCAGGAAATGGAGGTACCATTTATTTTAATGTATACGACTCAGGGGATAACTTATTATATAGTAATACCGCACCCGATGGGGCAACCATATTTAGTTATCAATCTCCCAGTGATAACATAGCCAAAGTTGAAATATATGAAAATAATCCTGCCTCAGCGCAGGATGTAGCTTTTGGCGATATTTACTTAAAAAGAGAATTTTGTGAAAACATAGATAGTGACGGAGATACAATTCCAGATTATTTGGATTTGGATAGCGATGCTGATGGATGTAGTGATAGTGTTGAAGCAGGAAATACAGTGTTTTCAAGTAATAATATTAGTACCTATAATACTGGTGTAGACGCCAACAATAATGGGCTGCTGGATCAATTTGAAGATGGAACCACAGGTACTATTAATTACACTTCTACATACAATCAGTATGCACTTAGTGATACTTTAAATGTATGTGCCGATACAGATGGAGATGGTATAAACGATTTGACAGACATTGATGACGATAATGATGGTGTACTAGACGTAGATGAATTTGAATTGGCTGCAACTTCTTGTGTTGGAGAGGTAACCATAACCAATGGATCTATGGCAGGTACTGCAAGTACAATGCCTAATGCAACAATTCCTTCAGGATGGACTGCGGTAAATTCAACAGATTTAGGAGATGAAAATTCTACAATTGATGGTACGGCAGGTCTTTTTGAAGCTTCTCCTGATGGAGGAACTTTTGTTAGAATGGTGAGTGATAGCGGTTCTTATATTGAGTCTCTTTCCCAAACAGTTAATGGCTTAGTTGTAGGACAATCCTATTATGTAACTTTTCATCAAGGGCTCGTAAGAAATTGGGCGCAAAATGATGGTTATATTGATGTTACTTTAGGAGGAACGACGATAGCAAGTCCTGTAATGACTTTACCAACTGAAAACCCATCTTTTTCTGGATGGGGAACAGTTGTTGTTGGTCCTTTTCAGGCAACAGCTACATCTGAAACATTAACATTTACGGCTCAAACAACGACTGTGGGTACATACACAGATGTTACTTTAGATGGCGTGTCAATTTGTACATCCGTAAATTATGTATATGCTGATACCGATGGAGATGGAACACCGGATTATTTAGATTTAGATTCTGATAATGATGGATATAGTGATGGTGTTGAAGCAGGAAATACGCCTGCCGGAAGTAATGATACTGTAAATTATAATACTGGAGTAGATGCCAATAATAATGGTTTGTTAGATCAATTTGAAAATGGGACTACTGGAAAAATTAATTATACCAGTACATATATACCAATGGCCAGAAGTGCCTTTTTAAATACTGTATCCGATACGGATAGCGATGGAGTAACTGATTTGACTGACTTAGATGATGATAATGATGGAGTTCTTGATGCTACTGAGTCGCCAAGTTGTTATTATTCAGAGCAGGAAATGTCAGAAGTACTTTCTGTAACTACTGAATTAACAACACGAGCAGGAGAAGGTATTGAAAGGAGCTTTGATGTTAATACTGCGACCTATTCTTCTTTTAATCCTACACAGAACATTGTTGGAGTAACATTATTTGAAATTACTCCAAAATCACCAGTTGCAATTAGTTCTGTAAACTTTGATATGATCAATTGGTATATGACAACGAATGCTAGTTCGACAGTCAAGTTACAAGGATATGATGGAAGTTCTTGGGTCGATTTATCAGCAGCAGAAGCTCATAATACAGTAGCCAATGGAATAGATACTTTTACAAATACGATAAATCCTAATACAGCATATGAAAGATATCGTATTTATGGTGTTGCAGGAACTAACTATTATTCAGGAGTAAGAGAAATAACATTAGGGTTTTCAAATTACAATGCCGGATTATTTCCGAAAACGACATGTTCCGAAGATACTGATTCAGATTCAACATATAACCATTTAGATTTAGATAGCGATGGTGATGGTTGTTCTGACAGCGTAGAAGCAGATAATACAATAATAGCCAACAATGATATTGTAAATTTCAATACAGGAACTGATGCTAATAACAATGGACTATTAGATCAATTTGAAGACGGAACTACAGGAAATATAAATTATACATCAACATATAATCAATATGGAATAGTAGATTATTTAAATGTGTGTGCAGATACCGATGGTGATGGCGTACAAGATTTAGTTGATATTGATGATGATAACGATGGAGTATTGGATGTTCATGAAAATGAAACTAACTGTCAATTTTTACCACCAACAAGTCAATCGGCTTTTGGAGGAGCACATGATAATGTTGCGCCAACCACAGTAGGAAATAAATATATTTTTGATAATACTACGAATGCGGGTATAACTGCTTATGATACTTCTTTAATAAGTCAAGTTTATGACGGTGCTTTAGGAGCAGGATTAACAGATCCAAATATTGGAGTTACTTGTATGTACATTCAATCGTTAGTTGCCAATGTAACTGATCCAATAGCACAAGACCATTATATAGAATATAATTTTCAAACTCAGAATTTCACAGGAAGTTACGTACTTAATTCTTTAAGAAGTGTTTCTTTTATGAGTGGAGGAGCAACGTTTACGATTGCGATATCAGATGATAATTGGACAAGTTATGACGTTTTAGCGGATAACCAACTTTTTAATTCTTCTACCTTTACTTACTTCAATAATTCATATGGTGATTTAAAGCCTAATACAATTTATAGTGTACGTTTCTATCTTCATAATACGCTTGCAAGTGTTGATTGTGTGATGAACGATTGGGAATTTGCTGCTGGGCCTTATGATAGTAGTACGTATCCTCAATGTCCTGAAGCAGTCGATACTGACGGAGATTCTGTTTACAATCATTTAGATTTGGATAGTGATGGCGATGGATGTGCTGATGGAGTTGAAGCTGCAAATACCAATATAGCGAACAACGATATTGTAAACTATAACACAGGTACTGATGCAAATAATAATGGATTACTTGATCAGTTTGAAGATGGTACTACAGGAAATATCAACTATTCATCAACATATTCAAATTATTCTCTTGATAATTCTTTAAATGCTTGTACAGATACTGATGGTGATGGCATTGGTGATTTAATAGATATTGATGATGATAATGATGGTATATTAGATGCAGTTGAAAACTCCACAGAGGCTTGTCCTCAAAATGTAACCTATGGGGCACCAGTAGTTTCTGGAACTTCAACAGGGACTGTTACCATACCCGTTTTAGATGAGTCATCTACACAAATAGGTTCATTTATTCTTAATTTTTACGGTACAAGTACTGCACCTACAGCTTCTATATCTTCTGGTGTGTTAGATTTTACATATGCCATTCCTGATACAACAAATCACTCTTACGGTTATTCATTTACTTATACAGGAGAAGGAAGTTATGATTTACTATGGGAATTTGAAGGAGGAGCATATAGATTAGAAGATAGTTATTATACATTTAATAGCCCTAATGGTTTATATGTTAATAATGTTGGAGCTACTGGGTATTATTATGATAACAGCTCTTTAGTATCCAATGGAGATACTATTGCTGATGGGACCAGAATATTGAAAGATACAAACACTGCGTACTCTGATCTTGACTTAACGGTAACGTTGTATTCAAATCAAACAGTTGGTTTTGATGCTGATTATTTAAACGAAAGAGCAGAAGGGAGCGAGGGTTCTAAATTCTTACTTCCAACTCAAATTAACATTTGTGATCAAGAGTTTTTTGATACAGACGGAGATACAATTCCTGATAGTTTAGATCTTGATAGTGATGGAGATGGATGTGCTGATAGTGTTGAAGCAGGAAATACAGCTATTGCAGGGAATGATATTGTAAACTACAACACAGGAGCAGATGCCAATCAAAATGGATTGCTCGATCAGTTCGAAGATGGTACTACGGGTACTATAAATTATACATCGACTTACAGTAATTATGCTAGAACCGATTTTTTAAATTTCTGTTCTGATACTGATGGTGATGGTGTTAATGACTTGGTAGATATAGACGATGATAATGATGGAATAAAAGATGCAACCGAATCTCCAGAATGTTACTATACATCAAATGAAGTTGCTATTTCAAATGTAACCACAACATTAACAAATTATAGTACAAATGCGGCTTACCAATTTTCTGAATTATACGATGGAGTTTTAAATGATTTAGCCGCCTATGGAGCTTTAAGTACAAACATTGCAGGTGAAACTGTGTACGAATTGGAAATGGCTTTCCCAGTAGAGCTTTCGGAAATAGATGTTGTATTTAACTATAGTATTTTCAGAACATCGGCAACATTTAAATGGCAAGGATATGATGGAAGTGCATGGAATGATGTAACGGGAGTGTTGAATGAAACAGAAACTACAAATAACACCTATACTTACAATCTTAATGCGACAGGGCAGAAGTATAGTAAATATAGGTTATTAGGTATTTCAGGAACTACTTACTATAACCGAATTTATGAAATAGTTCCAAAAGTAAACGGTTCATTTATAAGTGAAGAACATCCTAAAACAGCATGTAATGTTGATAAAGATGGTGATTCTACATACAATCATTTAGATCTAGATAGTGATGGCGATGGATGTTCTGATAGTGTCGAGGCAAGTAATACAGCTTCTTCGAGCAATGATATTGTAAATTACAATACAGGAACTGATGCCAACAACAACGGATTGTTAGATCAGTTTGAAGATGGAACTACAGGAAATATTAATTATACCTCTACCTACTATTATGCATTAAGTACAGTTACTAATGCTTGTGCCGATACAGATGGAGATGGAACAAATGATCTTGTTGATATTGATGATGATAATGATGGAGTGCTTGATACTAGTGAGTTAGGGTGCGGTAGTGGAGAAGCTGCGGTTATGAATTCAGTTTTAACAGCAGGAAGTCAACAAATAGAAGGAACCTTTACAAATGAGGCTAGTGTTGCAAATTACGATGTTCAGTTTGCTAACTTGAGTGCAGCATTGGTTGCAGCTAACATAGTACCACATGTAGGAGGACTACATTATGTAGTTGATGATACAAATTTAGGAGACTACGAAGCAACAATTACAGTAACGCCTCAAACGGATGTCTTATTAGAGAGTATTGAATGGGGACCAAACCTTTTAGGAAATACCGATACAGAAAATAATAATGACGAGCAGACAATAACACTTACTTGGAGTCCAGCAGTAACAGCTATGGTTATCGATCCAGATAATCAACTAGACTTAGCGGATGGAACAGTGATTAATTCTGGTCAAGCAATTGTTCAAGGGGCTGAATATGAATATACGAGTCAACCAACTTGGAAAATTGTTTTCAATACAAATCTATTACCTTCAGATTTTCAGTTTACGGCATCGCATGTAGCTTTAGCTGGTGTTGCAGATTTAAGAGATGAAGGATATAGTATAGTTGCCAATGTATGTAGTACAGTAAATACAGATGGTGATTCGCTGGTAAACAGCATTGATTTAGATAGTGATGGTGATGGTTGTGCAGATGGAGTCGAGGCAGCAAATACAAATATTGCAAACAACGATATTGTAAATTACAATACAGGAACTGATGCCAACAACAATGGATTGTTAGATCAGTTTGAGGATGGAACTACTGGAAATATAAATTATTCATCAACTTACGAGGATTATGCTAAAGAAAATTCTATCAGCGCATGTTTAGATACAGATGGAGATGGAATTGGAGATGTGATTGATATTGATGATGATAATGATGGTGTTTTAGATACAGTAGAAAGAGAATGTTCATCAACTCCTAATTATGACAGTGCTTGGGATATTAACGTATATCTTGGAGGAACAGGACCAAGTTGTGGAGATAATTTAGGACTAGCAGCAACTACTTTGATAGCTTCTGGTACAATGGATGAGTTCCCTGGGCAATTAAAAATAGATTGGTATAATGGAGGAGCTTCCACTTTATTATCAACATTAAATGCCAATGGAGGTTCTGTTACGGGTGCTAATCCTACAGGAAATTATTGGATTGTTGAGCATATTCATACATTCACTGCAAATGAAGAAGGGTTCTATGATATTTTACCTTCATCGGGAACACATGATAGCAAAATGGCTATCAAAGAAGATAAAAATGGAGTAGAAACGGTATTGTTCTGTGAGCCACAATGGACGGTTCCAAGCCCAGGAATAAATAATATTTATTTTGAAGAAGGAGATAAAATAAAACTTTATGTAAATGAATATGCAGGAGTCAATCAAGGTTTAACCATTGATATTGGTGTAGCTACAGGAAACTCACAAGTTTTTTGCTCAGATGTTGATACTGACGGAGATAACATACCTAATCATTTGGACTTAGATAGTGATGGTGATGGGTGTAGTGATAGTGTTGAATCAGGAAATACACTTTTAGCAAATAACGATACTACAAATTATAATACAGGTGTTGATGCCAATCAAAACGGATTACTAGATCAGTTTGAAAATGGTACAACAGGAACAATAAATTATGCGTCTTACTACGGTTTGTATGCTAATTCAGCGGCGTTGAATAGTTGTGCGGATTTAGACGGAGATAGCATTGGTGATTTGGTAGATTTGGACGATGATAATGATGGAGTTTTAGACGAGTCCGAATCTCCAGATTGCTTTTATACTGAACAAGAAATTGGGGCTATTGTAAATATCACATCAGGATTAACGAGTCCTGATGATAATCAATTAGATGGAGACATAGGAATACTTCATGATAATGCAACAACTTATACATTCAATTTTGATGCTGGTCAAGCAATAGCAGGAGCAGAGTTATTCTCGATTGAATACCCTTATTTAGTAAACTTATCGGATGTAACATTAATTAATAATACCACTTGGGGTACTGGAGTTACTGCGAAATTACAAGGTTCAATCGATGGAATTACTTGGGTAGATACCAGTACTGATGTAGATATGGCAACTACTGCTAACAAAGTCTTTACAAAATCCGGTTCTGATGAGTATAAGTACTATCGAATTTTAGGAGTAAACGGAGGAAACACTGTAGCTTCAACAACAATTGGTGAAATAACATCGACAGTTGCTAGTGGTTATGTAGTTAGTTTACACCCTAAAAGCTCATGTGCTATTGACACTGATACCGATACTGCGTACAATCATCAAGATTTAGACAGTGATTCCGATGGATGTTCTGATAGTGTAGAAGCAGGAAATACAGCTCCTTCAAGTAATGATACGACTAATTTTAATACAGGAACTGACGCGAATACAAATGGATTGTTAGATCAGTTTGAAGATGGAACTACAGGAAATATAAATTATACGTCTTCATATTATTATGCTTTAAGTGCAGTAACAAATGCTTGTGCTGATACTGATGGAGATGGAGTAAATGATTTAGTAGATATTGATGATGATAATGATGGAGCATTAGATACTGTAGAATTAGCATGTGGAGCAGGAACTTCTTCAGTAAGCAATACAGTATTAACGGCGGGAAGTCAGCAAGTTCAAGGAACATTCACAAACGGATCAGGAATTGCAGATTTCGATATCCAATATACAAACTTAAGCGCGGCTTTAGTCGCGGCGAATATTGTTTCTGGAACTGGTGGAATTCACTATGTAGTGGATGATACAAATTTAGGAGACTATGAAGCTAGCCTTTCAGTGACTCCTCAGACTGGAGGATTACTAGGAAGCGTTGAATGGGGACCAAACCTTTTAGGTAATACCGATACAGAAAATAATAATGACGAACAAACGATAACCTTAACATGGAGTCCTGCTGTAACGGCTACAGTTATTGATCCAGATAATCAATTAGATATCGCGGATGGAACAGTAATAAGTTCAGGTCAGGCGATAGTGCAAGGAGCAGAATACGAATATACAAGTCAACCAACTTGGAAAATAGTTTTCAATACAAACTTATTGCCTTCAGTATTTCAGATAAACACCTCTCACGTAGCACTTGCTGGTGTGGCCGATTTAAGAGATGAAGGGTACTCATTAGTTGCCAATGTATGTTTTTCAGAAAACACAGATGGAGATGCTACCATCAATAGTTTAGATTTAGATAGTGATGGAGATGGTTGTAGTGATGGTGTTGAAGCAGGAAATACCTTAGTACCAAACAATGATATTGTAAACTTTAACACAGGAACAGATGCTAACAATAATGGATTATTAGATCAATTTGAAAATGGAACCAGCGGAGAAATTAATTACGCAGATACTTATAAAATTTACGCCAATTCAAATAATTTAAGCTTTTGTGCCGATACCGATGGAGACGGAGTTGGAGATTTAACCGATTTGGATGATGATAATGATGGAGTTTTAGATGAAGATGAATCACCAGATTGTTTTTACACTGAAACTGAAATTGGAGAGATTGTTAAAGTAACTTCGGGATTAACGAGTCCTGATGATGATCAATCTGATGGGGATATTCAAATATTACATGATGAAGCTACAACATATACCTTTAATTTTAATGCAGGGCAAAATATTGTTGGAGCTGAGTTTTTCAGAATAGAATACCCTTCATTGGTTCAATTAGCAGATATAACATTAATAAGTAACACTACTTGGGGAGCGGGAGTTGCAACAAAGCTTCAAGGTTCTCTAGATGGAGTAAATTGGGTAGATGTTAGCGCAGCTACGGACATGGCAACCACAGTCAATAAGGTGTTTACTGTTACGGATACTAATAAGTACAAGTATTACAGAATTGTTGGAGAAACAGGAACAACCACTGTAGTTTCGGCAACTATTGGAGAAATTACATCCAATGTTGCTGCAGGTTATGTTAAAGGATTGCACCCAAAAGAAGAATGTACTACCGATACCAATAACGATGGTAGTTATAATCATGTTGACCTAGATAGTGATGGAGATGGTTGTAGTGATGGAGTAGAGTCTGGTAATACATTAATTTCAGATAATGATATTGTAAATTATAATACGGGAACTGATGCCAATTCGAATGGATTGTTAGATGAGTTTGAAGATGGTACCACTGGAAATATTAATTATACTTTAACTTATCGATACGCAATTAATAGTGAAAGAACCAACTGTGTGGACACGGATGGAGATAATGTTGGAGATTTGACAGATATTGATGATGACAATGATGGTATTTTAGATATAGATGAATCTATTGCAGGACCTTCTGGGTGTACACCAATTGTATCTTCTTATTCTGATTTTTCATTAACAGGTACGAAGTTTGCTGGAAGATTAAATGTTGACGGGGCATACGTTGCTGATGTGGAGTTTGATATACCTCCAGGGCAAACTCCTTCGAACACAGTTCAAGCAAGTACTACACAATTGCAAAATTCTAGTAAAGTGACATATTCGACTTCACAATCAGTAGCTTATGATTCTTTACAAGTTTCTATCAAATTAAGGCCATTACCAGGGCAAAGTATTAAAGCTATTTTTAGAATCTTTATACCAGGAACTTCTGGTTGGACAAATCATCAAGGAGCCCATCGAATGTGGTTGCCAGCACTTCCAAATGGAGATCCCAATGTCGCTTCATTTACGGAATTGAATGAGTTTGTGAACGAATTTGATGGTACTTCCGATTATCATAGTGGAGATTTAATGACGAATCCATCCTCAGTATCGGCAAATGCTGGGTACTTAGATATTTATGTAGAAGCAGATGAAAATAATCCATATACATTCTATTATACACAATATGATATTTATGGAACAACTTACGCAAATGAGTCTATTGATATTGATTTACCAGTGTGTAGCCCTGTTCAAATTCCTCCTACGGATATAGATACGGACGGTGACACGGTTCCAGATAGAATAGATTTAGATAGTGATGGTGACGGCTGTGCCGATAGTGTGGAGGCTGGAAACACAGCTCTAGGAAGTAATGATGTTATTAATTATCCAACCGGAACAGATGCAAACAATAATGGATTATTGGATGTCTATGAAAATGGAACATCGGGCGATATAAATTATGAGTCTACTTACGACTTGTATGCTGTGACAGAGAATATTGACGCTTGTGAGGATACGGATGGTGATGGAATTGTAAATTTAGTAGATTTAGATGATGACAATGATGGAGTTTTAGATGAAATGGAATCTTCGGATTGTTTCTATACTATTTCTGAAATAAATCAAATAGAAAAAATTACTTCGAGTTTGGTTAGCCCTGATGACGATCAATCGGATGGAGATATCCAATTATTGCACGATGGCGCTTCTACGTACACCTTCAATTTTAATGCAGGGCAAAACATTGCTGGAGAGGAGCTTTTCAAAATTGAATACCCATCTCTTGTTCAATTGGCTGATGTTACTTTGGTTAATATTACTACTTGGGGAGCTGGTGTTACCGCTAAACTTCAAGGATCTATTGATGGGAATACATGGGTTGATGCTAGTTCTGTCGTAGATTTAGCTACCACAGCCAATAAAATCTTTACGAGTACTAATACAAATGAATATAGATATTATAGAATTTTAGGAGAAACAGGTACATCAACAGTAACTTCAACTACTATAGGGGAAATTACGTCAACTGTAGCCTCAGGGTATGTTAGTGGTCTACATCCAAAAGTAACTTGTACCACAGATACAGATGGAGATAATGTATTAAATCATTTAGACTTAGATAGTGATAATGATGGCTGTAGTGATAGTGTGGAAGTAGGTAATACTTCTGTAGCAAACAACGATACTACAAATTATAAAACGGGAACTGATGCCAATTCGAATGGATTGTTAGATCAGTTTGAAGATGGTACTACTGGAACATTAAATTATGTTGCACCCTATTTTTATGCAACTTCTAATGTTCTAAACGCATGTTTAGATACGGATAGTGATGGGGTAAATGATTTAGTTGATATCGATGATGACAATGATGGAGCTTTGGATACTAAAGAGTTAGGCTGTGGAATAGGTGCTGCAACTGTTACAAATTCAGTATTAACTGCTGGAAGTCAACAAATACAAGGAGCTTTCACAAATGGAACGAGTATTGCCGATTATGATATTCAGTTTACAAATTTAAGTGCTGCTTTGGTCGCAGCCAATATTGTTCCGGTTGAAGGGGGAATTCATTATATAGTTGATGATACAAATTTAGGAGATTATGAAGCAACACTTGTAATTACACCTCAGACTGGAAGTCTATTACAAACTGTAGAATGGGGACCAAACCTTTTAGGAAATACAGATGCTGAAAATGATAATGATGAACAAACAATAACACTGACTTGGGAGCCTGCAGTCACTGCAAGGGTTGTTGATCCAGACAATCAATTAGATATTTCTGATGGAACAATTATTAGTCCTGGTCAAGCTATTTTTCAAGGTGCTGAATACGAAAATGGAGCTCCACCAACTTGGAAAATAGTTTTTGATACAAATTTATTACCGATTGCTTTTCAAGTTAATACTTCTCATGTCGCACTAGCCGGAGTTGCCGATTTAAGAGATGAAGGATTCTCATTGGTAGCAAATGTATGTTATTTAGAAAATACAGATGGAGATGCTACGATTAATAGTTTAGATTTAGATAGTGATGGAGATGGTTGTAGTGATGGTGTTGAAGCAGGAAATACCTTAGTACCAAACAATGATATTGTAAACTTTAACACAGGAACAGATGCTAACAATAATGGATTATTAGATCAGTTTGAAGATGGTACCACAGGAAATATTAATTATAACTCTACCTATTCGTACGCAACTAATAATTTATTAGATGTTTGTGCTGATACTGACGGTGACGGCGTAGGTGATTTGATTGATATCGATGATGATAATGATGGTATTTTAGATGCAGATGAAGGCTCAGATTGTAACACGGCAGTTGATTTAGGTGTTGATGGAACTTTTGAAGATTTGGCAGGTGTTGCAAGTACTGATGCATATAATAGTAATGTGACCGCAGGAGGATGGAATAATGGAACGGGAACTGCCGACTCATGGCAATCTCCAATGCCTACAACGGGTTCAGGAACTTGGGGTGGTATTGCTGATGGAACACCGTCATCACCAGATGGAGGTGTATTCATTGGAGGATATACTAATGATGCATCAAGAGCAGAGTCTTTTTATACAGATGTAACTGATTTAACAATTGGTCAAGAATATACCTTAGTGTTTTATCAAGCACACGTTGGTGTAGATGGAACTACTCAACTTAACGACAACGCACGTTATGAAGTAGTTTTCGGAAGCGAAATTAAATTTAGTAATGAACAACCTTATTTAGGTGAAGGAAATCAGGTTTGGGAAGAGCAACGTTTGTTGTTTACCGCTACGGCAACTACTCAAAGACTTGAGTTTTTTACCAATTCTGGAACCGATAATCATACGGGAGGAACCGCAGCATATAACTATCCAGCTATTGATGGGGTGAGGATTCTTGAAGGAGACCAAGTTGTACCTATTGTTGGTGGATGTATTAGTATTGATACTGATGGAGATACAGTTCCTGATCACTTAGATTTAGATAGTGATGGTGATGGTTGTGCTGATAGTGTTGAAGCAGGAAATACAGCAATAGCTAGTAACGATATAACAAATTACAATACTGGAGTTGATGCTAACCAAAATGGATTATTAGATCAGTTTGAAGATGGAACTACAGGAAACATCAATTATACATCAACCTATGCACAATATGGATTAAGTGATTTCTTAAGTGTTTGTGCTGATACAGATGGTGATGGAATTAATGATCTAACAGATTTAGATGATGATAATGATGGAATATTAGATGCAGTAGAATCACCTTCATGTTACTACTTAGAAAATGAAGTAGCATTTAATAATGTAACAACCACGTTAACAAATTATAGCACGAATGCAGCTTACCAATTCTCTGAATTGTATGACGGAGTGATGAATAATGTTGCATCATATGGAGCTTTAAATACGAATATAGCAGGTGAAACTGTATATGAATTAGAGTTAGCATTTCCAGTAGAGCTTTCAGAAATAGATGTAGTTTTTAATTATAGTATTTTTAGAACAAGTGCAACCTTTAAATGGCAAGGATATAACGGAAGTGCTTGGGTAGATGTAACTGGAGTTTTAAATGAAACAGAAACAACAAATAATACGTATACATATACATTGACACCAACTGGACAAGCCTATACTAAATACCGTGTGTTAGGTATTTCTGGTACTACGTATTATAACCGTATTTATGAAATAGTACCAAAGGTAGATTCTAGTACATATAAACCTTCATTATACCCGAAATACAATTGTTCAGTTGATACAGATACTGATACTACGTATAACCATTTAGATTTAGATAGTGATGGTGACGGATGTTCTGATAGTGTAGAAGCAAATAATACGTTAGTAACCAATAATAATACATCAACATACAATACTGGAGCTGATGCGAATAATAACGGATTATTAGATCAGTTTGAAGATGGAACTACAGGGAATATAAATTATACGTCTACCTATAATTACGCAACAGACAATACATTAAGTGTTTGTCTTGATACAGATGGGGATGGTGTAGGAGATTTAATTGATATTGATGATGACAATGATGGAATACTTGATAATCAAGAAGCTAAAATAGGGAAGACGTGTTATTCTTGTGAGTATGATCCAGAATATCAATATGTAACCTGGATAAATGCTCCTTATGTAAATAGTGGCTATACTCAAATTGATGGTACTGTTACCGTGAAAGGAGAAGCAGTAAATGTAACCGTAGCTACTAGTATTTTGCATGGATTTGATGGACCTTTCCAAACGGATGATTTTTGCCCACCAATAAATGCAACAAACGCATCAGTTTCTTCAAATCACGTTGGAGCGCATACAATCACTTTTGACAAACCTGTGTTGAACCCTCGTTTAATGATAAGTTCAATGAATACAGGGGCAACATTCCCACATAATGTTATTGTTATCCAAAATGGAAGTCCTTCGGTAAGAACTAATATTGGAGGTTGTGAGTGTGATGCTACGGTAATTTACCCAGGTGTATACAATCAGATTTCATGGACTGGTGGAGGAAATGAGTTTAGAATGAGTATTAGTGTGGCTCTGGAAAATGTAATGCCAACAGGTACCACTCCTTATGTTGAAACAAATATTAACGTTGGAGATTGTACGGATTTATTTACTGATCAAGATACTGATGGAGATTCTATTCCTGATAGATTAGATTTAGATACCGATGGAGATGGATGTTCAGATAGCGTTGAAGCGGGAAATACTATTATCGCAAATAATGACACCACAAATTATAACACAGGAGTTGATGCCAATGTAAATGGATTATTAGATCAGTTCGAAGACGGAACAACTGGAAATATAAATTATCCTTCAACATATAATCAATTTGCTTTAAGCGATTTCTTAAACTATTGTGCCGATACAGATGGAGATGGTATCAATGACTTAACTGATATTGATGACGATAATGATGGTGCTTTAGATGAAATAGAATCACCAGAATGCTATTATACTCAGGAAGAATTTGTAGATGCAATTAAAATAACATCAGAATTAACAAGTCCTGATGATGATCAAGGTGATGGTGACATTCAATTATTACATGACGAAGCATTAACAACATATACATTCAATTGGGATGCGGGGCAAGCAATGAACAATGCTATTTTATTCCAATTAGAATATCCTTACCCTATTTTATTATCCGATGTTACAATTAACAATAATAGAACATTTGGAGCTGGAATGACAGCTAGTTTACAAGGGTCAAATGATGCAACAAACTGGACGGATCTTGTTACAGGGATAGATATAGCGACAACAACAAATAAAATATTTACAAACCTAAGCAGTACGTCTTATAAATATTATGCAATAAGAGGAACGGCGGCTGGAAATACAGTAACGAGTACAACAATTGGAGAAATTACGTATACCATCGATGGTTATGTACGTTCTTTAAATCCTAAATCGAGTTGTGCTATTGATAGTGATAATGATACAGTTTATAATCATTTAGATTTAGATAGTGATGCTGATGGTTGTTCTGATAGTGTTGAAGCAGGAAATACAGCAATAGCCAGTAACGATATTGTAAACTTTAACACAGGAACAGATGCTAATAACAATGGTTTATTAGATCAGTTTGAAGATGGAACTACAGGAAACATTAATTATACATCAACGTATCATTATGCAACAACCGATTTGTCGAATGCCTGTGCCGATACTGACGGAGATGGTATTAATGATTTAGCCGATATTGATGATGATAACGATGGAATATTAGATACTCAGGAATTGTCATGTGGAACTGGTGCGGCAGCAGTAACGAATACTGTTTTAACAGCCGGAAGTCAACAAATTGAAGGAACGTTTACTAAAGGTGTTGGAGTTGCAGATTTTAATATCCAATTTAATAATCTGAGTGCAGCATTGGCTGCAGCAAATATAGTTCCAGTATCTGGAGGACTACACTATGTTGTTGATGATACAAACTTAGGAGATTATGAAGCAACGATGACAATCACTCCGCAGACAGGAGGAATTCTAGAGTCTGTTGAATGGGGACCAAATCTGTTAGGAAATGCTGATGCAGAAAATGATAATGATGAACAGACAATAACACTTACATGGACACCAACGATAACAGCTACTGTTGTCGATCCAGATAACCAATTAGATATTGCTGATGGAACAGTAATCAATTCAGGTCAAGCAATTTTCCAAGCAGCTGAATACGAAGATGCAAATCAACCAACTTGGAAGATTGTATTCAATACAAATTTATTACCAACAACGTTTAGTTTAACAACTTCTCATGTAGCCTTGGCAGGTGTAGCTGATCTTCGTGATGAAGGATTTAGTTTAGTTGCCAACGTATGTTCTTCAGAAAATACCGATGGAGATAGTTTAATTAATAGCTTAGATCTTGATTCTGATGGAGATGGATGTAGTGATAGTGTTGAAGCAGGAAATACAGTAATAGCAAGCAACGATATTACAAACTTTAATACAGGAGTAGATGCTAATAATAATGGATTATTAGATCAGTTTGAAGATGGAACTACTGGAAATATCAATTATTCGCCAACATATTATTTTGCAACTTCAAATACAGCAAATGCCTGTACGGATACAGATGGTGATGGAATTGGTGATTTAGTGGATATTGATGACGATAATGATGGTGTTTTAGATATTGATGAATGTGATACAGCTCCAACTGTTACCAATGGAGATTTTGCAACCAATGATGCTTCTGGATGGACTGTTTCCCCTGCTTTGGGAAGCGCTTCAAGTGGTCGTTATTTAATTAATACTGACTCTAATTGGGAAGTTTCATTAACGCAGTCAATAGCAGTAAATTCTGGTGATGAAATTACTGTTACGATGGATTTAGGATCATTAAGTACCAGCACTGCTTATCAAACTCAAGATGGATTTGATGTTTATATTGGAGACCAATTATTGGGTACAGCTCCAGGGAATATTGGTAGTACTATGACCGAATATTCTTTCAGTGGTATTTCGTCGGTTTCGGGAACAGTTGATTTAAAAATAGTAATGCGTCATGTGCATACAGGGAACAATGATTTGTACCTTGATAATGTACAATTCTCAAATTATAACAGTCCAACTTGTACAACCGATTCGGATGGAGATACGATTCCTGATAGATTGGATTTAGATTCTGATAATGATGGGTGTAGTGATAGTGTTGAAGCAGGAAATACCATCATAGCAAATAACGATACAACAAATTATAATACGGGAACAGATGCTAACAATAATGGATTGTTAGATCAGTTTGAAGATGGATCTACCGGAAATATTAATTATACATCAACATATGATAAATATGCTCTAAGTAATTTCTTAAGCGTATGTGTAGATACTGATGGTGATGGGATTAATGATTTAAGTGATTTAGATGATGATAATGATGGTGTATTAGATGCTGTTGAATCACCAGGATGTTATTACGCTGCTTCGGAAATCGTATTTAACAATGCAACAACAACATTAACAAATTATAGTACAAATGCAGCTTATCAATTTTCTGAATTATATGATGGAGTATTGAACGATTTAGCTGCTTATGGGGTTTTAAACACTAATATAGCTGGACAAACTGTTTACGAATTAGATCTTGAATTTCCTGTTGAACTTTCTGAAATTGATGTTGTTTTCAACTACAGTATTTTTAGAACATCAGCAACGTTTAAATGGCAAGGATATGATGGAAGTAGTTGGGTAGATGTTACAGGAGTATTAAATGAAACTGAGACAACAAATAATACGTATACCTATACATTAAATCAAACGGGGCAAGAGTATACGAAATATAGATTATTAGGTATTTCTGGAGCTACGTATTATAATCGTATCTATGAAATAGTTCCTAAAGTAGGAAGCTCTTTCCAAGCAAGTTTATATCCTAAAACTAGTTGTAGTGAAGATACTGATACCGATACAGTTTACAATCATTTAGACTTAGATAGTGATGGAGACGGATGTAGTGACGGTGTGGAAGCAGGAAACACCTTAGTATCTAATAATGATATAGTAAATTATAATACAGGAGCTGATGCTAATAATAATGGATTATTAGACCAGTTTGAAGATGGAACTACTGGAAATATAAATTATACTTCTACCTACCAATTCGCAGTGGACAGTGCATTAAGTGCCTGTCTTGATACAGATGGTGATGGTATTGGTGATTTAATTGATATAGATGATGATAATGATGGAGTTTTAGATGTTGTAGAATGTCCATCATTACAAGGAACAAATATCTACGGATCGTTTGATGAGTTCAATGAACAAACTTGGGCAACTTTAACGCCTTCTGATGGATCAGCAAGTTGGGAAAGTCATTCAACTTCGGCAACAACAACTTTCGAAATAGTTGAAGGAACAGATGGGTACTCTAATCAATATGCTATGAATGTATTGTCTCCTCAAGGAGGAAGGTATGCAGGATTTGCACATACAGAGGCAATTCAAACAACCATGAGTAATTTAGTGGTTGGTGACACCTATCAAGTAACCTTCCATTGGGCAAATGCAGGAAGGGCTTCAAATGAAAGAAATGATACGGCTGTAACTGTATATCTTCCAGATGGAGATCAGGTTACAAGTGTGCAATCATACGACCAAGATACTTGGCATACAGAAACATTAACCTTTGTAGCTACACAAACTACAGATGTTATTGGATTTAAACTTACCGCACCTTCGGCAGCAGGTATAGGTATTGATGGAATAGTAATAACAACTTCAACTTCTGGCGGAACTTTTTGTGATGTTGATGGTGATAATATTTCAAATCATTTAGATTTAGATTCTGATGGTGATGGGTGTAGTGATAGTGTTGAAGCAGGAAATACCCTACTGGCAAATAATGATACTACAAATTACAATACTGGTGTTGATACCAATTTAAATGGTTTATTAGACCAATTTGAAACGGGAACAACGGGAACAATAAATTATACATCAACCTATGCACAATATGGATTAAGTGATTTCTTAAGCGTTTGTACTGATACTGATGGTGATGGAATTAATGATTTATCAGATTTAGATGATGACAACGATGGAATTCTAGATGCAGAGGAATCTCCTTCTTGTTATTATACTTCTGATGAGGTAGTCATTACAAACGTTACCACAACACTTACAAATTATAGCACAAATGCGGCTTACCAATTCTCTGAATTATATGATGGAGTAATGAATAATGTTGCTTCTTATGGAGCCTTGAATACAAATATTGCAGGTGAAACTGTGTATGAGTTAGAAATGGCATTCCCAGTAGAATTAACTGAAATAGATGTTGTTTTCAATTATAGTGTTTTCAGAACATCGGCAACATTCAAGTGGCAAGGATATGATGGAAGTACTTGGACAGATGTTACAGGAGTACTGAATGAAACTGAAACTACCAATAATACTTATACATATAACTTAACTCAAACAGGGCAAAAGTATACCAAGTATAGATTGTTAGGAGTTTCTGGAACCACATATTACAACCGTATTTATGAAATCGTTCCAAAAGTAGGAACTACATTCAAACCAAGTTTACACCCTAAAACCAATTGTTCTGTTGACAATGATTCAGATACAGTTTACAATCACTTAGATTTAGATTCTGACGGTGATGGATGTAGTGATAGTGTTGAATCAGGAAATACCTTAGTAGCAAATAACGATACCACTAACTATAACACAGGTGCCGACGCAAATAATAATGGTTTATTAGATCAGTTTGAAGACGGAACAACAGGAAATATAAATTATACTTCTACCTATAGTCAGTATGCATCAGACAATGCTCTAAACTTATGTACCGATACAGACGGTGATGGAGTTGGAGATATTGTGGATGTAGATGATGATAACGATGGTATTTATGATATAGATGAGCAAAATTGTAATGTAATTGAAACCACGAATCCAGGTGATATGACTTGGCACGGAACAGCTGCTGCAAACGTATCAGCTCCAATTTCAACAACATTACAAGTAACAGGTGCGGCGTGGTCTACGGCGTATTCAGATCAAACATTTACCTTACCACTTGTTATGGAAGGAACCGTAACAAGTGTGGGTAATGGAATGATAGGATTCTTCCCTGTAAGTGGAACAGAAATAACAGGAGCCACTTGGAATGATGGTGGATATAAATTCCAGTTCAATAATGCGAATGGAATGTATGTGCGTCATGGAGCGACAAATAGTGGATGGCATGCGCCTTCAATCGTTGGAACTACGTTCAGATTGGAAGTTGATGCTGCTGGAAACATGTCGTATATCCATAATGGATCAACAGTATATACAGGAACAGTTCCTGTAGAAGATTATAAAATAACACTATCTCGTGGTGCATTTACCATCACAAACTTTACAGTATCCGGAAAAGGTGGTGCTTGTTTAGATATCGATAGTGATGGAGATACCATACCAGATCATTTAGAATTAGATAGTGATAATGATGGATGTTCAGATGCGAACGAAGCTTATGGTAATGATAATGCAGATGGAAATGATGGAGGACAGTATGGAATTGGTGATCCATTGACAGTAGCCGGAGGTCAAGTAAATGCCGATGGTTCTGTGATGGCAGCTGCTTATAATACAGGTGTAGTTGCCGCTGTTACTGATGATACTATATCTACTGTTTGTCCTGATGATACAGATAGAGATGGAATTCCTGATACAGTTGATTTAGATGATGATAACGATGGTATTTCAGACAATAATGAATGTGGATTAGTTACGTTGAATATCAATTGGGCCGATTTAGGTTTAACAGATGCAGGTATTAGCTCAGCTTCAGGACAAACAGTACCGGATATCGGAGCAGCTTTAGGGATACCAGAATTGAATGGAATAGGTATAACTGTTAAGTTTAGTTCTACAGGTTCATCAACTCCAACATCAAATTTGATTGGAGCTACAGGAAGTCCTTGGCTTACAGTTGCTAATGCTATTGGCGGAACTAGGAAAGTTGAAGTTTCATTTACCGAATCATTTGAGGCAATTTCATTAATGTATGATGGTCAGTTTACTGATGGAGAGTATGTTAGTTTTAATCCTTCAGGAGGTACTTTACTCCAACCAATTCCACCAGTTACAGGTTTAGATATAATTTCTCAAGGGGTAACTAATCCTGTGGGAGGGGCAGGAAATACAATTACCGATTTCCCAAGATATGAAATTTTAGGAGGAGATAATATTGAAGTGACCTCGGGTATCCTTTCGGGAGGTACTGTTACCAGTTCTCAAAATGGAGTATTATTACAAATAAAATATAGAACTTGTGATAGTGATAATGATGGAATTCCAGATCATTTAGATGTGGATTCTGATAATGATGGTTGTTATGATGCGCTAGAAGGTGCTGGTAGTTACAACCATACACAATTAACTGATGGAGCGTTTACGGGTGGTGTCGATGCAAATGGTGTGCCATCAGTAACTTCTGGAGGACAAGCAACAACGGCTGCTGTTATCGATTCAAGTGATAGTGCGGCATGTTGTGATGCTTCAGTTTCAGGATTAGATGATGCAGATTCTGATGGAGTTATTGATACTTGTGATGATGATGATGATAATGACGGAATTTTAGATACCGTTGAGAATTGTGTTTCTACTCCTATTTCAGATGTTACGGGAACAGTAGCTTGGTCAGGACCTACAAATGCAAATGTTTCAATATCAAATGTGGTTACATCTTCGGCTGTTAGTGTTAGATCAGATGTAGGAAACCTTCTTGTTGACAATACCTATCCTTTTAGTAGAACTACTGATATTTTGGTAAACCCTTCAGGAGTTTCCAACTTAACAAGAATAACTTATACTTTTGACACTCCTATACCTGTAAATGAAATAGGATATAGCATAAGAGATATAAACGCAGGTGAACCCGTAATTAATATATCTGTTACTGGGGGAACTGCAACTACTGAAGATATTAAAGTAGCAGCAGGTTTATCGAACCCGTTCGTGTATAATGGATCGACTGGAGAAGGTTCTTTCCCAAGTCCTCCTTCTTCTTCGAATAGATATACTACTGTACTTATTGGAGAAGGAACAAATACGTTAACCTCATTTGTGATCGAGTTCAATGATCTTACATCTGGAGACCTAGTAGCTATGAATATGTTACCAATTGTAGCATGTGATAATGATACTGATAACGATGGAACCCCAGACTATTTAGATTTAGATAGTGACAATGATGGATGTAATGATGTTGTAGAATCTGGAGGAACCGATGGAGATAATGATGGAATATTAGATGGTTCAGGTTTTGATAGTAACGGACAAGTTACAGGAGGAACAGGAGGTTATGATGGTGTAAATGGAAACGAAATTGAAGCAACAATGCTTCAAATGGATACAGAGCCAACAGATGCTGCCATTTGTCTAGGAGCAGATGCCACTTTTACAGGAGCGGCTTCTTCATTAAGTACAACTACTTTTACAGGTACAGCTCCTTCAACCACTCCAGATTATAGTGGAAGTACACCAGCTACAGGAGATTTGGTATATCTATGGCAAGAACAAGTAGGTGGAGCAGGAGCATGGAATGATATCACTGATGGAGGTATATATAGCAATGCTACCACGGCAAGTTTAACATTAACAAACGCCCCATTATCTGCTTCTACGAATAAATATAGATTAATAGTAACAAGTACAAAGAGCGCTTGTGCTAGCTTGACGAGTTCAGAGGTTACGTTAACGGTGAACGCAAAGCCAGCCAATACAACTCCACCAACAGATACTGTTTGTAGTGATGTAGCGTTGAACCATGATTTAACGGGTGATGTTACTTTAACAGGAAATACCTTTAGTTGGAGCGCAGCGGACAATGCGAATGTAACAGGAGAAACGACAATTGCGTCAACAGCAACGAGTATTACAGATACTTTAACTAATACAAGCGGTTCAGTTCAAACGGTAGTGTATACAATAACACCAACAAGTACAGATGGCTGTGCAGGAGATTCATATACGTATACAGTAACCGTAAATCCAGAACCATTTGTTTCAGCAGTACCAACAGACACTGTTTGTAGTGATGTCGCATTGAACCATGATTTAACAGGTGATGTAAATCTTGCAGGAGTAACGTTTAGTTGGAGCGCAGCAGATAATGCGAATGTAACAGGAGAAACAACAAGTGCATCCACAGCAACAAGTATTACCGATACCTTAACCAATACCAGTGGTTCAGTTCAAACGGTAGTATATACAATTACACCAACAAGTGCAGATGGTTGCGTTGGAGATTCATATACCTACACGGTAACTGTAAATCCAGAACCATTTGTTTCAGCAGCGCCAACAGACACAGTTTGTAGTGATGTAGCGTTGAACCATGATTTAACGGGTGATGTTAATTTAGCAGGAGCAACGTTTATCTGGAGTGCAGCAGACAATGCCAACGTTACTGGAGAAACTACGAGTGCATCAACAGCAACAAGTATTACCGATACCTTAACTAATACAAGTGGTTCAGTTCAAACAGTAGTGTATACAATTACACCAACAAGTGCAGATGGCTGTGCTGGGAATTCATATACTTATACAGTAACTGTAAATCCAGAACCATTTGTAGCGACAGCACCAACAGACACCGTTTGTAGTGATATAGCGTTGAATCATGATTTAACAGGCGATGTTAATTTAGCAGGAGCAACGTTTAGTTGGAGTGCAGCAGACAATGCAAACGTAACAGGAGAAACGACAAGTGCTTCTACGGCAACGAGTATTACCGATACTTTAACTAATACCAGCGGTTCAGTTCAAACGGTTGTTTATACAATTACTCCAACAAGTGCAGATGGCTGTGCAGGAGATTCATATACGTATACAGTAACTGTAAATCCAGAACCATTTGTAGCGGCAGAGCCAACAGCTACAGTATGTAGTGATGTAGTCTTGAATCATGACTTAACAGGAGATGTTAATCTTGCAGGGGTAACCTTTAGTTGGAGTGCAGCAGACAATACAAACGTCACAGGAGAAACCACGAGTGCTTCAACGGCAACAAGTATTACCGATACCTTAACCAATACAAGTGGTTCAGTTCAAACGATAGTGTACACAATTACACCAACAAGTACAGATGGTTGTTCAGGAGATTCATATACCTACACGGTAACAGTAAATCCAGAACCATTTGTAGCGACAGCACCAACAGACACCGTTTGTAGTGATGTAGCGTTGAGCCATGACTTAACAGGCGATGTTAATTTAGCAGGAGCAACCTTTAGTTGGAGTGCAGCAGACAATACAAACGTCACAGGAGAAACCACGAGTGCTTCAACGGCAACAAGTATTACAGATACCTTAACCAACACAAGTGGTTCAGTTCAAACAGTAGTGTATACAATTACGCCAACAAGTGCGGATGGCTGTGCAGGAGATTCATATACGTATACGGTAACGGTAAATCCAGAACCATTTGTTTCGGCAGTACCAACAGACACAGTTTGTAGTGATGTAGCGTTAAACCATGATTTAACAGGCGATGTAAATCTTGTGGGAGCAACGTTTAGCTGGAGTGCAGCAGATAATGCAAACGTAACAGGAGAAACTACAAGTGCTTCAACGGCAACAAGTATTACCGATACCTTAACCAATACAAGTGGCTCGGTTCAAACGGTAGTGTATACAATTACAGCAACAAGTGCAGATGGCTGTGCAGGAAATTTATATACGTATACGGTAACGGTAAATCCAGAACCATTTGTAGCGGCAGCGCCAACAGCTACAGTATGTAGTGATATAGTCTTGAATCATGACTTAACAGGAGATGTTAATTTAGCAGGAGTAACGTTTAGTTGGAGTGCAGCAGATAATGCGAATGTTACTGGTGAAACTACAAGCGCATCAACAGCAACAAGCATTACCGATACTTTAACTAATACAAGTGGCTCAGTTCAAACAGTAGTGTATACAATTACGCCAACAAGTACAGATGGTTGTGCAGGTGATTCATATACGTATACAGTAACCGTAAATCCAGAACCATTTGTAGCGACAGCACCAACAGACACTGTTTGTAGTGATGTAGCCTTGAATCATGATTTGACCTCAGATGTAAATCTTGCAGGAGCAACGTTTAGTTGGAGCGCAGCAGACAATGCGAACATAACAGGAGAAACCACAAGCGCATCAACAGCAACAAGCATTACCGATACTTTAACTAATACAAGTGGTTCAGTTCAAACAGTAGTGTATA
>CANMIL010000019.1 GCA_947497895.1 uncultured Tenacibaculum sp. | reverse complement strand
GAACAAAACATGTTTTGTTCTGAGATTTTATAACTTTAATCCTAATAAAAACTGTAACGGTTATTTAGGACTAGTCAGAATATATTTTTAATTATTTAATTTGAATTTCCCATAAATTGCTAGTACGATACCTCCTGCTGTTGCCGCTCCAAGAAACATCCCTCCCAGAAAACCACCAACAAAATCGAAAACCATAAAGCTAACAGATATTAGAATTAATAATATCCCTAATATTCTTATTTGAGTTTTATTCAAAATCAAGAACTTAAATAATTAATCATTTAATTTCAATACAGCCATAAACGCTTGCTGCGGAATTTCAACATTACCTACCTGACGCATACGTTTTTTACCTTTTTTCTGCTTCTCTAAAAGCTTTCTCTTACGTGAAATATCACCTCCATAACATTTCGCTGTTACATCTTTTCTTAAAGCCTTTACAGTTTCACGAGCAATAATTTTAGCTCCAATAGCTGCCTGAATTGGAATATCGAACTGTTGACGAGGAATTAACTCCTTTAATTTCTCACAAATTCTTTTACCAATAGTATAAGCATTATCGGCGTGCAATAAAGATGATAGTGCATCAACTGGTTGTCCGTTTAATAACATATCAACACGAACAAGCTTCGAAGCTTTTAAACCTATTGGATGATAATCAAACGAAGCATAACCTTTAGATACTGTTTTTAAGCGATCATAAAAATCAAATACAATCTCAGCCAAAGGCATCTCAAAAATCAATTCAACTCTTTCTGTAGTTAAGTATGTTTGATTCATTATTTGTCCGCGCTTTTCAATACACAAACTCATTACTTGACCTACGAAATCAGCCTTCGTAATAATAGAAGCTTTAATAAATGGCTCTTCTACCCTATTCAATTTTGAAGGATCAGGTAAATCAGAAGGATTATTTACAATAATAATCTCATCTGGCTGTTTGTTTGTAAAAGCATGATATGATACGTTAGGAACCGTAGTAATTACAGTCATATTAAATTCACGTTCCAAACGTTCTTGAATAATTTCCATGTGTAGCATTCCAAGGAATCCACATCGGAATCCAAAACCTAAAGCTGCAGAACTTTCTGGCTGAAACACTAATGATGCATCATTTAACTGAAGCTTTTCCATAGAAGCTCTTAACTCCTCATAGTCTTCAGTATCTACAGGATAAATCCCAGCGAATACCATTGGTTTTACATCTTCGAAACCTTCAATAGTATCGGTTGTTGGGTTTGCGAAATCAGTAATCGTATCTCCTACCTTTACTTCTTTAGCAGTTTTAATTCCTGTAATTAAGTATCCTACATCACCTGTTTGAATTTCTTTCTTAGGAACTTGATTTAACTTTAGTGTTCCAACCTCATCAGCAAAGTATTCTTTTCCTGTAGCCATGAACTTAATCTTTTGGTTCTTTTTAATAGAACCATCGATTACTCTAAAGTAAGTTTCAATTCCTCTGTAAGAATTATACACACTATCAAAAATCAATGCTTTTAATGGAGCCTCAGGGTTTCCTTTAGGTGCAGGAATTCTATTTATAATAGCTTCTAAAATATTGTCAACACCAAACCCTGTTTTTCCACTTGCTGGAATCACATCTTCTGGATCACATCCTAATAAATCAACAATATCATCTGTTACTTCCTCAGGATTTGCGCTTGGCAAATCAACCTTATTCATAACTGGAATAATTTCCAAATCATTATCCAGCGCTAAATATAAATTAGAAATAGTTTGAGCCTGTATACTTTGAGCCGCATCAACAATTAATAATGCTCCTTCACAAGCCGCTATAGAACGAGATACTTCATACGAAAAATCAACATGCCCTGGAGTATCAATTAAATTTAATATATAAGGTTCTCCATTGTGAACATAATTCATTTGAATGGCATGCGACTTAATTGTAATACCACGCTCACGTTCCAAATCCATACTATCTAACAACTGATTTTGTTTTTCTCTCTCTGTAACAGTTTGAGTAAAATCTAACAAACGATCAGCCAAAGTACTCTTCCCGTGATCAATGTGCGCAATAATGCAAAAGTTTCTAATATTTTTCATGTATCAAATTCTAACATCTCGTGACCGACAAAGATACGCTATTTAACTCCTTCAGCAAATAAAAAGTAAGTATCCCATTTAAAATTATTCATCCAAATATCAATTCAAAACCTTTAATTTTCAATACCGTTTTTTTCATGTTCAGAACAATTTCACCCTATTTTAAGTAAACCGAGTATTTTTTCAACGCTTATTTTTCCTTTTTAAGGTGATTAATTTCCTTTTTAGTAACTTTAAAGAACTACACTACAGCTAATTGAAGTTAATTTGTTTACACAATCGTTTTTATTAGCGATAAGAAAACTCACGTAACAAATAATTTTAAAATTTCTTTAAAAATGAAAAAACTAATTCAATCAACTCTAGTCTTATCGATGAGTCTTTTGCTTTTTAGTTGTTCTTCTTCCGAAATAAGTGATCCAACTCCTGTTGATCCACCAAGTGAAGAAAAAACAACTTACGACAAAGACGTAAAAACATTAATCAATAACAGTTGCGCTACTTCTGCTTGTCATGATGCCGATAATCCTGCAGCGGGACTACCTCTAACAAATTATAATCAAGTACGAAATGCAGCCGAAACTGGAAATCTGATTAACCGAATCAATAGCAGTTCGAACCCAATGCCACCATCTGGCCAAAACAATACAGTCATTTCAATTATTGATCAATGGAAAAATGATGGATATCTTGAAAATTAGATTTTTTGTTCTGGTACTTTTATTTACCGCGCCTTTATGTTTCTCGCAAAAACTATTTACAAGAACAGGAATTACGGAATTTAAAGCATCAATTGATGCCTTTGAACCTGTCGAAGCCATTAACAAAAGTACATCTGTTATCGTAAATAGTGAAGGCAAAATAGCAGCTCAATTATATATTGGTGCCTTTTCATTTAAAGTAGCTCTTATGCAAGAGCACTTTAATGAAAACTATATGGAGTCTGATGAATTCCCGAAAGCGAATTTTAAAGGTATCCTAGAACAGTTTGATATAGGAGTTTTAAAAGACTCCTATATTTTAAAAGGTAACCTCACTATTAGAGGTATCTCTAAAATGGTTCAAACTAAAGTTGAAGTAAAAAAGACTTCGAATAATAAAATCACCCTAAAAGGGGCTTTCTCCGTATCTCCCAAAGATTTTAACATTAAAATTCCAAGTATTGTTAGAAGAAAAATAGCAGAACAAGTAACCATAACTCTTAAATATGAACTTTCTGAAAAAAAATAAAGGCACCATATTTTTTTCTATTTTTCTGATTATCATACTTTGGTATGGCTACCAGTATCTATTTCAAGCTCCAACTCAGATTGAAAAAATGGAAGTCAGCTACACTGGCTCTTCCTCCGATTTCATAAATATATTACAAAGCAATCCTTTGGAGTGGAATAATAAACCCGTAGAAATATCAGGCAAAATCACAGAATTCGTAGATAATAACTTCATACTTGATGAATTTATTTTTTGTCAACTTAAAGAAACTCAAGAAAGAAAACCTCCTATTAAAATAAACAGTAAAATAACCATCAAAGGAATTGTTATTGGTTATGATGAATTACTAAACGAACTAAAAATCAATCAATGTATTATAAAAAATTAATTTCTCTTTTTATCATTTTAGTCGCGACCTCTGTATACTCTCAAGATGACCTTCTTGAAGAATTAGAAAATGATGACAACAATACATCTACTTTTATTTTACCTGCTTTTAAAACTCTTAAAATTGGAAACCTTCAGTCGACTAAAGTAGCTGAGAAAGGAGATTTGTATTTAATAGTTTCGCATCGTTTTGGACCACTTAGTGAAGGGTTCGACACCTTTCTTGGTTTGGATAATGCTAATACAAAAATTGAATTACTATATAGTTTTTGGAAAGGAGTACAGTTTAGTATTTCCAGAGAGTCTTTTGATCGTACTTTCGCAGCAACATCTAAAATCAGAATAGCTCAACAATCTCAAAGGTTTCCGATAAACTTAACTGGATATGCAGGTGTTTACAGAAACACCTTAATCAACACCCAAACATTCCCTGAACTAAAAGATGCTGATCGTTACTCATACTCTTTACAGCTACTAGCTTCTAAAAGGTTCTCAAAAGAGCTCTCTTTTCAAATAGCACCAACCTATATACGAGAAAATTTACAAAATTTAAGAAATACTGTTGAAGCGAATCATAATCAATTCGCTCTAGGTTTAGGTGGACGATATAAAATTAGCAAACGAATAAGTCTAAATGCTGAATACGTTCACAATTTTAATAGCCATGAAAATTCTAGGTTTGCTAATCCATATACTTTCGGAGTAGATATTGAAACTGGAGGACATGTATTTCAACTACTCTTTTCCAATGCTCAATCTACCAATGAGCCTGGTTTCATTAGCAAGGCAGAAGGTGATATCGCTTTCGGCTTTAATGTTGTGCGCGTATTTTAACTTTAAGACTTATTATTGATAGAACTAGATACTTTTCTACCTAAAAAATAAAAGTTAAATTTGCCAAAATTTTTTGGTTTGGTTAAAATAGATACTATAGAATTACCGGATTTTCCTTTATTACTAGCTCCAATGGAAGATGTTAGTGATCCTCCTTTTAGAGCTTTATGTAAGGAAAATGGTGCGGATGTTGTATATACTGAATTCATCTCTTCTGAAGGTTTAATTCGTGATGCTGCTAAAAGTGTTATGAAATTAGATATTTATGAGAAGGAACGACCTGTTGGTATTCAAATATTCGGTGCGAATTTGGATTCTATGTTACGATCTGTTGAGATTGTTGAAAAAACCAACCCAGATATTATTGATATTAACTTTGGATGTCCTGTTAAAAAAGTAGTTTCTAAAGGAGCTGGAGCAGGTATTCTGAAGGATATTGATTTAATGGTGAAATTAACCGAAGCCATGGTTAAACACACCAAACTCCCAATTACGGTTAAAACTCGTTTAGGTTGGGATCACGATTCTATTCGTATTGTTGAAGTAGCAGAACGCTTACAAGATGTTGGTTGTAAAGCTATTTCTATTCATGGTAGAACTCGTGCTCAAATGTATAAAGGGAATGCCGACTGGAAACCTATTGCTGAAGTTAAAAACAACCCAAGAATGCACATTCCTGTTTTTGGAAATGGTGATGTTGACACGCCAGAAAGAGCCAAAGAAATGCGTGATGTTTACGGACTTGACGGCTGTATGATTGGTCGTGCTTCTATTGGATACCCTTGGTTTTTTAATGAGGTAAAGCATTATTTTAAGACGGGCGAGCATTTAGCAAAACCAACCATTGTAGAGCGTGCCGAAATGGCGAGAAGGCATCTTGAAATGTCTATCGATTGGAAAGGTGAGCATTTAGGAGTTGTTGAAACCAGAAGACACTACACGAATTACTTTAAAGGAATTCCTCATTTTAAAGAATACCGTTTAAAAATGGTTACTTCTGATGATCCACAAGATGTTTTTGATACGTTTGAATTGGTAAAAGAGAAGTTTGGTTAATATTCTCAAGTTAGCTATTCATTCTTATATTCTTATCAAAATCACTACAAAGAAATATGAACTCCTGATAAATCAAAAATTTAGGAGAAACTAATTTTAGTTAATTAACGTAAGTTCCATATAAGGAAATGGATGTCAATTTGAGTTTTTTTCGAAGAAAAATATATTGAAAATAGTCGATTTTCACTCGAACTGACAATTTTTGAATCATATTTTTGCTTAAGTCGAGCTCACGTTGATTAAATTTCTATTGATAGTGAAAGTGACGAAGTAATATGAACATGTTATTTACTTCTCAATAAAGGCTCTATTAACTCGAGAACTAGCAATTTTAGAAGCTATAAAACCGAGAACTATTATTGTAAGGAGTACTACGAAAAAATTAATCCATTTTAATTCTACAGGATAAGGAAGGCTATCAGTAATCATAAAAAAACCGAATTTCAATTGTATAAACACCGATACAACCCCTATGAATAATCCTATCGACATTCCAACCAAAACCAGCAAAAACCCTTGATAAACAAATATTCTTTTGATATCCTTTACGCTTGTACCTAAACTAAGTAAGGTTTTCAAATTCTTTCTTTTATCAATAATCATCATGATAATTGAACCAATCACATTGAAAAGAGCAATTACAATAATTAATGTAAAAATAAGATAGGATATAAAGTTTTCGGTATTTACAACTTTATAGTATAAAGCATTTAACTCTTTCTTCGTTTTCACTTTAAACCCATCACCTAGTATATTAACTAATTCATCCTTTACATTCTCTACTTTAGAAGGATTCTCCAACTTAATTTCAATAGCCGAAATCTCTTGATTAGTATAATTAAGTAACTTTTGAGCTTGTTCAATATGCGTAAAAACAAACTTGTTTTGAAACTCCTCTGACCCAGTATACACACCAACCACTTGAACTTCAATTGCGTTAAAAGCTTTATTTGGATTGGTAATAAACTTAGTACCTGGCTTTGGTACCATAACTCGTAAAGGATCTCCAAAATTAAAGGCTCCCACCGATAGCTTATAAGATATTCCAGCCCCAATTACAGCTGTATTTACATACTTTTTATCAAGCCAATTCCCCACCGTTAAGGCAGAGTCAATTTGAACGACGTTATTATAATGCTTATCAACTCCTTTAATAAAGGCAATATAATTCTTACCGTTATAACTTAAAGAAACTCTTTCTTCTACAACACATGAAAACTCCTTTAATTTGGTGTTATCAACTAGTGAATTAATAAGCTTATCAGAAATCTCGAAGTTTTTCCCTTTACCTGGAAGGATTTTTAAATCTGGGTCTGAAACCTCCAACAATGAATCACTAAAGGTTCTCAATCCTGAAAAACCCGACAACACAATAAAAAGAGCAGCTGTACCTACAATAACACTAAACGTTGCTATAAACGTTATAATATTTATTGCATTTGTGCTGTTTCTTGAAAATAAATATCTCTTAGCTATGTACAGAGGAAAATTCAATAGACTTTTTTAAAAAAGATTTCACTTCACCAAATGTACTTCTTTTTTTAATGACACCGTATTACATCTAAAGTTAATTCAAATGTATTTTTTTAAAAGTTTATGCAGTTAAATTTAAACTTGGATTCTTATCGAACTAAGTATTAAGAATTAGCCTATTAACGCTTTTGACGTCTTGGAAGTATATCTGGATTTTTAATAGGATCCACATCCTCACCACTTAACGACTTATCAATTTCTTCAATATAATCTAGACTATCATCACCATAGAACAACAGCTCTGGCATTCTTCTCAATTGATTTCTAGTTCTTTGAGCTAACTCGTGTCGTATTGTAGCTGTATTCGACTTAACTCCTTCTATTATTTCATCTCTTTTTTCCGAAGGGAATACACTTAAATACACCTTCGCTACACCTAAATCTGCTGTAACCGAAACTTTCGATACAGAAATTATCACCCCTCGCATTCCATCTTGAGCAGCACGTTGCAAAACATCTACTAAATCCTGTTGCAGTACACCTGCAATTTTACGCTGTCTGTTTGTTTCTTCCATGCGGCAAATTTAAGGAATATTTTCAGACGATTACTCCTTTTGTAATTTTTAAATCCATCTTTTAAGTATGAAAAACAGGAGCGTATCATACTATTCAGAAGAATTAAAAACCTTATTACGATTTTTCTCTTATGATTTAAATTGCTTAAAGTGAATACAGAACCTACCTCCGTATTTAAAAACCAATATAAATTAGACTAATATTCTAAATTGCGACCCGTACGAATTTTAAGGAGTGTATATTTTATTCTTAATCGCATACATTACCAACCCTACTCTGTTTCTAACATCTAGTTTTGTGAACAAACTATCTCGATACCCATCAATAGTTTTAGGACTTAAAAACATTTTTTCAGCAATTTCCTTATAAGTTAATTCAGAACAAGCCAATCTCATAAACTTTAATTCATTCTCTTTAAACTCAATATTGCTTCTGTTTTTTTTCCCAGATACTGAATCAATTAACAAACTGGTAACCTCTTTCGTATGGTAAAAACCATTTTCCATTAATTCTAGTAATGCTTTTTCTAATACTTCCTTTTGAGTATCCTTTAATAAATACCCCACAGCACCGGCCTTTAACATTTTTAAAATAGTATTGTCAGCGTCTTCGACTGATAATGCCATTACGTGAACTTGGGGATAATTCTCAACAACCCATTGTGTAGTCTCAATACCATTCATAACTGGCATATTAACATCAACCAATACAATATCAGGAATATTCATTGGAGAGCCCGTAAATTTATCTGATAATTCTTTTCCGTTTTTACAGGTGTAAAGCACCTTAAATTTATCGAAAGTATTTACCATACTTTCGATTGCTTGCGACAATAACGTATGATCGTCGACAACAACTACTGAATATTTCATAAAACTAAGTTTAGGTTAATTTCTACCAACAATGCCTTTTGAAATTCGAAATGATCGTAATAAAACACTACTTTTTTCTTTTATATAAGTAAGGAAAAATTATTCACTTTCTCTTTCTATAATTTCAAATAATAGACATAACAACAGGGAAATTTCTTAAAAATAATAATTAATTGTTAAAGTTGTACCCTTTTGAGGCTCTGATTTTAAGGTTGCCTGTGCGTTAATTAGTTTGACTCTGGCCTTAATATTTTGCAAGCCAATACCTTTAAGAGCTACCTTATCAACTTCAAAACCTACACCGTTATCGCAGGCTTGAATCTCTAGTTTATCTTTTTTAAAATGCAACGCTACTTTTAAATCTGTTGCTTTTGAATGTTTAATTGTATTGGAAAAGAATTCTTGGAGAACTCTAAATATAATAATCCCATGTTTTTGGTTGACCTCTTGTTCTTCACCAAAAACATTTAAACTAGCATTGATATAATTTAATCTATTAAAACGCTCTATCTCTAACTCTAATGCTTTGATGAACTTTATATTATTGATAAATTCTGGGTTTATTAATTTAGACAATGCTCTAATTTCTGTTAAACTCTTTCCTATAGTTTCTGTAATTTCTTGTAAGCTTTCAGGAGTAGCTTGCTGCAATTGAATTTTAGCTAATGTTAGGAGTTGTCCGATATTATCGTGCAACTCCCAACTTATACTTCTTAATGTTTCTTCTCTAATTTCTATTTGTGTTTCAGCGATTTCTCTCTCGAATTGCTTCTTAATTTCTTCACGTTCTAACAACAACTTGTTTTTTCTACGTTGAAAGACAATGAACAGCATCACCAAAAACGCAACAATAACCGCTATAATTACAGTCGTCACAATTAATATTTCTCCTCCTTGCTCCATATTAGACCAAAACCAATTATTAAATTCATCAATATAATTAGAACTTGTATTACAAAAAACAACCCTCTAGTTTGCATATAATTCAGCATACTAAAAAAAGGAATTGATGGTAAGTAAAAAACTAAAAAACCAACTGAAATCCAAAATGGCAACAATTTTTTATAATTTAGAATTTCGTCAGAAAGTAATAACTGCCTCAAATAGAAGAAAGACAATAAACTCGTATTAATTGAGCCCAAAATGAGCAGCCTATAAAAAAAAGACACATCAAAGAGAACAATAACTGAAACGACTAAAAAAAAACAAAAGACTACCTTACTTATTTTCAATGCTAACTTATCAATAAGAACTTGTATAAACAATATATATATAAGTATAAAAATAAATATTGTATAAACTGTCCAAACGATCTGCTCACTTCCTATATAATGTCCCCAAAACTCCACAAGAACAGAAATTGAAAGTATGAGTACTAAAACCCTGTAAAAAGAAGTGGAGAACTTTTTATATAAAACAATTGATAATATAGCAACAGCTACCTGAATTAGTAAGGCAATATCTTTTAACATATATTAATACTTTAATAAGGAGGTTTAATTGATCCCCAATTACCCGCTCCACTTTCATCTTCTTGACCAAAACCATCATTAGAAACCATTCTAAACTCTCCTGATTTCACTTGATTTGATTTTAAATCGTAATTATTATCTTTCCTTTTTCCTTGTTCATAATCTTCAGCGTTATCATATATCCATTGATAGCCATATCTCTCTAGCATTTCTTTAAAGGTAACTAACTCTCCTCGCTTTGCACTTTGTACGGGATCGAAAAGCACTTCTTTTCCATTGACTATTGTTGATGGTAAATAAAGTAAACTATTATACCCATACTCTGCTCCATCATGATCCTTAGCGCCATAAATAAACGAAATTCCCGAAATACGAATCCCTGCCTTTTTACTCAAATTTTCAATATGTCCTAAGTATTTTTTAAATTGATCAAAATTGAAAATATTCATTCTTGTATCTTCATATCCATAGGCCTGTTCAAAAGGTTTGATTCTTGAATCATCATACTTTTTCAACATTTCAATAATTTCTGGGTAGGTCAGCATTTCTTTGGTTCTCCCCTCATCTTTATAACAGAAAATTCCTTGTTCTGGCCCCCTCTCGATACATTCCTCGCAATCGCAACCTCCTCCAAAAAGGTTTCTAATTGCTCTTAATAATCTTGTAATAAAATTTTGTTCCTTCATGATACTATTTGGTTTGTTTGAGTCAAATATACATTCCTATATTTTTCTAAACCAACATTTTTTTCATACGCCTAAGTAAATCAATGCTTTCAGAAAAATATTCAGGAAAACCCCCCTAAAGCCTCCAGCGTTTACACTAAAGGAATTTAAAGACTTCAACGGTTGTTTATAAAAAAAGGCCAGTTTAAAACTGACCTTTTCGGCATTCTTATGTTAATAGGGAGGAGATATTTGACCTCTATTTCCTGCTCCACTTTCAACATAATTACTTTTAGATCTATTCTGAAAGTTTCTCTGCACTAACTCATTCGGTTTATTCCTGTTATCATAATCCTCTTTTGAATCATATACCCAGTTATACCTATAACTCGCTAACATTTCCTTTACGGTTACAATCTTTTCTGGTGTTGACTGAACAGGATCAAAACAAATATTCTTACCATTAATTTCGGTAGTTGGCATCAATAATAAGTTCTGATAATTTGGAACTCCATGACCTGTATTTTCAGGATAAGCCGCCGAAACAAAATTTATTCCAGTAAACTTTATTCCTTTTTCTCTTGAAAGTGTTTTCACATATTTCAAATAGTTTTCAATAGTTTCAATACTATAATAGTTCATACGAGTATCCTCAAAACCTAATGCTTCTTCCAAAACAGGTTTTCTAGTTTTATCATAATGCTCCAACATTGGAACCAACTCCAAATAGTTTAAAGCATTATATGGACGTGAAACTTCTGCAATTTCATTTTGAGAAGGTTCTTCAATTCTATCTTGAGAACAAGATACCATAGTTAAAGCAATAGCCATAAAGGCTAACATTAATTTGTTTTTCATAGTTAAAATTTTTAATGATAAGGTGGAGCTAATGTTGAATGGTTTCCTGCTCCACTTTCGATATCGGATTTTTGATTTCTATTTTTAAAATTATTCAAAATTAACTCGTTACTTTTATATCTATTATCATAATCCTCTTTCGAATCATATACCCAGTTATACCCATAACTCGCTAACATCTCTTTTACTGTTACAATCTTTTCTGATGTTGACTGAACAGGATCAAAACATATATTCTTACCATTAATTTTGGTCGTTGGCATCAATAACAAGTTCTGATAATTTGGAACTCCATGGCCTGTATTTTCAGGATAAGCCGCCGAAACAAAATTTATTCCAGTAAACTTTATTCCTTTTTCTCTTGAAAGTGTCTTTACATATTTAATGTAGTTTTCTATAGTTTCAATACTGAAATAATTCATACGAGTATCCTCAAAACCCAAAGCTTCTTCCAAAACAGGTTTTCTCGTTTTGTCATAATGTTCCAACATTGGAACTAGCTCCAAATAGTTTAGGGCATTGTAGGGACGTGAAACTTCTGCTGTTTCATCCTGAGAAGGTTCTTCAATTCTATCTTGAGAACAAGACACCATAGTTAAAGCTGCAGCCATTAAGCCTAACATCAATTTGTTTTTCATAATAAAAATATTTTATTGGTTAAGATTTCACTGACTATTGCATAGCACAAAGTCACTATAAATTCTATATAGTTGTTATAAGACTTATTAAAAGAGCATTATTTTTTGTAGAAAATTCATAGCCAGCATTTTGTAGCAATTTAATAATTTTTAAATAAAACAACCAACACCTCACTAAAAACACATTAACAAACATCTTAAATAAAATAATTTAGGCTATTCCACTCTATCACCTCTCACTTTTCCTGTTTCTATTCAAGGAAAACAACGGTAAAAAACAGCAGTGATTCCAGCTTTAAAAAGCGTTGTTCTACTGGAAAAACAAGACCAACAATCCACAAACTTTGCATTCAGTATTTCGAAATAGAAAAGGAGAAAGCCGAAAAACCTTAAAAGAGTAGGCACAAACAAAAACAAATTATAAAAATGCCAAATTTAGTTCCAGAATTAAATAGCTTAGATTTTAATGTATATGTGGGAGGACCGTTACAGGCTGCTATTCAAGCACAAACTGCCGCTTCTATGGCAACTGTTAACTTTATTAAAGAAGTAGGTTTTGAACCGCCCGCAACTGGTGGTGTGGCTCCACTTCGTTATGTAGACTTCCAATATAAGAAATCTGTTCCCAATCCTGATTACGATCCTACGTTAACTTCAGGACCTAATAGTGAAAAGTTTATCGAAAATGAAGTAGAAATTAAAGTACCTTTTTTAACAACACTTACTATTCCTTCTATTCGAATTGATGAAGTAAATATTGATTTCAACGCGCGTTTAAGTTCGACGGAAACAAGAGATATTTCCTCTGAATTCGCAGCAAGTGCTGAGTTAGGAATCAATTATAAGATTGTAAACTTTAAAGCTTCGGCTTCTTACAAGAGAAATACTTCTCAAGGAGTCAAAGTAGATAAGACTTACAACTTAGGTGTAAAAGTTAGGGCGGTAAATGATGAGTTACCAGAAGGTTTAAGTAGAATTTTAGACATGCTTGAAGATAGCATTGCTACAGTAGCATAAATATAACACAAAGAGACCGAAGAGTAAGTTCTCACTCGGTCTCTTTTTAAACTTTTTATTATGGTTAATTTAAATGAATATCTTGGTGGAATTGCCACCTCAATTGCAGAAGCACGATTAATGTCTGATTTAAAATCACTAGAAATTGCTGAGAAATTTGCGAAACATGATTTACTTAAACACTTTACAATCCCAAGGTTTAAAGCCCAAAACGTAGAACTTACAATTCCTGTGGCTATTGGCGAACTTTCTAATGATTACGAAAAAGATTACGAACCAATTAATAATATTGAGTTCAACTCTCAAACTTATAACATTTTAAAAAACAGTTCGAAAGTAAATTCTTTTGATCGAAAAACATCAGCACTTCTAAGATCTTTAATTGCAGAGGAAACAGATAGTCTAGAAAGAAATTTAAAAGCAAGCCAAAACAACAGTGAAGAGTTACTCAATCAATTTTCAATGAGAATTGCTGAGCGATTTTTATCCATTTACCCTAAAAAACTAGATTATAACTTTCTAGTAAAGCAACTTAACTCGAATCTAAAATCGCTCATTTCTTCAAAACAAGTTGTAAAGCAAAACACAAAAGTGATAGTTGAAGCACATAAACTAAATGAAATTAAACCTGAAAATGTCATTCAAATAAAAATGACTTTAAATGAAGAAGGTATGGAATGGTATACTTCAGAAAATGAAAATGGAGAAATAGAATCAAAACTACTTCCTGAATAATCATGAGAAAATCGATAACAAAAATAACATCAGACATTACTTTACAATTGAATGAGATTTCTACAATTGCTGATCAAATACAGAAGAAAAGTACGCAAAGTATTCGAAACTTTTCAAATTGGCTAAACAGTACAGAAGATGTTTTAAAAAACTTAAATCTACCAGAATCTTCAAAATTCTCAGTAAAAAGGTCAGAGCTAAGTGCTTTTATTCCATCCATTGGGGGGAGCAAAAAAAAGGAGCATTTGTTTTTAACTGCTACTCTACTAACCCAAGCACAGCAAGATTTATGGGAAGTTTTCACTGCATTCAATGAAAAATTGGACAATGCTAAAAAACTTATTAGTCAACTTTTAGGACTCCTCTATCAAACAAACGAATTTAAATACGATCCCAATGAAGATTTCACTGTTTTCATACATGAACTCTGGAATTTTTGTCATCAACATGAACAACTTAAAGGTATTACTGGACAAATTCTTTCCTTGGTAAACAAGTCAGATGTCATTATAATTATGGCTAATGAAATAGATTTAGAAAATTTATAACAAATCCATCTCTCCAAAATTTCTATTTTTACCTTATGAATTTGAACAAAATAGAACACATTGGAATTGCCGTAAAGGATTTAGAAAAATCAAATCAACTTTTTGCTTCACTTTTTGGAGAGCCTCATTATAAAATTGAAGAAGTAGCTAGCGAAGGCGTTAAAACTTCTTTTTTCAAATCTGGTCCCAATAAAATAGAATTGTTAGAAGCAACAAAAACTGATAGCCCGATCGCTAAATTTATTGATAAGAAAGGAGAAGGCATTCATCATATTGCATTTGCTGTTGACGATATTAAAGCGGAAATAATTCGTTTAAAAGAAGAAGGATTTACAGTTTTAAATGAAACACCTAAAAAAGGAGCTGACAATAAGTTAGTCGCGTTTTTACATCCTAAAACAACCAATGGCGTTCTTATTGAGCTGTGTCAAGAAATACCGTCAGATTCTTAATAAAAAGACAATAAATTTTAAAAAATTTCATTTACTTTAATGAAGTATTTTTTGCTTGACTGAAAGATTGATTATTGGGTAATAATTGTATAATTTATGATTGATATTTGATTATTGATTTCATATCTTGCGGAGTTAAAATAGCCATCTAAAATGAGCACATCTTTTGATTCTTTTCAAAAACGTCGATTGCAATCTTCTTATGTATCTGTTGTTGTAAGTATCGCTTTGGTACTTTTTATGATTGGTATGCTTGGATTGGTATTATTGAAATCTACAAATGTTGCCAATCACTTTAAAGAAAAAGTTGTAATGACTTTATTTTTAAAAGATGATGTTTCAAAAAAACAATTGGACGACTTACAGGCCTCAATTAAAAAAGAGGAATATACTAAACGTATTCTTTACATTACAAAAGGTGAAGCTGCCAAAGCTTATAAAAAAGATCTAGGTGAAGATTTTTTACAGTTTCTTGGTGACAATCCTCTAAAAAACGGAATTGACGTTTACTTAAACGCTAATTTTGTGACTCCTGAAAAAATGAGCGAAATTGAGGAGACTTATCAAAAGAACAAATTAATAGCTGAAGTAAATTATGATAAACCTTTAGTGAATCTTTTAACAAAAAACATCAAAAGAATGAGTTTTTGGTTGTTAGTATTAAGTGGATTCTTTGGATTAGTTGCTATTATCTTAATCAATAGTTCTATTAGACTTGCCATCTATTCAAAGCGTTTTAATATAAAAACTATGCAAATGGTTGGAGCTACGAAGCGTTTTATTAGAAAACCTTTTATTTGGCAAAGTATTAAACTAGGAGTTTTAGGGGCATTTATCTCACTAATAGGGTTGTTTATTATCATTTATTATGTTGACAAATACGTTCCTACGCTTGAGCTTCTTAAAGATTATCTATCTTTAACTTATATTGCTGGGGGTGTACTACTAAGTGCTTTCATTATTACTTGGATAAGCACATTTTTTGCAACACAACGCTTTTTAAACCTACAAACAAACGATTTATATTATTAAACATGGAGAATAATAAAGAAACAGAAAACAATTTTCTTTTTGGGAAGAGAAATTACATGATAATGCTTATCGGTTTAGCAGTAATTGCTCTTGGCTTCATATTGATGGCAGGCGGAGGAAGTGATGATCCGAATGTTTTCAACCCTGAACTTTACAGCTGGAGAAGAATTCGTTTAGCTCCAACATTAGTACTTATTGGTTTTGGTATAGAAATTTATGCTATTTTAGCCAACCCAAAAAAATAAAATGGATTTACTAGAAGCAATAATCCTTGGTATTATTCAAGGACTGACTGAATTTTTACCTGTATCCTCAAGCGGTCATTTAGAAATAGCAAAAGCGATTTTCGGAGATACTTCTGTTCCTGAAGAGAGTTTAACTTTTACAGTGGTACTTCATGCTGCAACAGCTTTAAGTACTTTAGTAATTTTTAGAAAAGAAGTTATAGAGATTCTTTCAGGTTTGTTTCAATTTAAATGGAATGAGCAAACGAAATTTTGTGTAAAGATTGTTCTTTCAATGATTCCTGCTGTAATTATTGGTTTAGCTTTCGAAAAGGAACTTGAAAGTTTTTTTGGAGGTAAAATCCTGTTAGTGGGCTGCATGCTTTTAGTAACAGCTTTGCTTCTTTTATTAGCTGATAGAGCTAAAAATACAGATAAAAAGGTTTCATTTAGCAACGCTGTTATCATTGGAGTTTCGCAAGCTATTGCAATGCTTCCAGGTATTTCTCGTTCAGGTGCTACTATTTCAACTTCTGTTTTATTAGGAGTTGACAGAACAAAGGCTGCGCGCTTCTCTTTTTTAATGGTAGTCCCATTAATTTTAGGTAAGGTTGCTAAAGATATTCTTGGAGGCGATATTAACTTCCAAAGTTCAGAAATACTTCCTTTATCAGCTGGTTTTATTGCTGCTTTCGTATCAGGACTTGTAGCTTGTCAGTGGATGATAGCTTTAGTTAAAAGAAGTAAACTTTCTTATTTTTCTATTTATTGCGCAGTTGTAGGTGTTATTGCAATTGTTTATTCTTTATTCTTTTAAATGACGGTTGAAGATTTCAAAGACGGACAGGTTTTATTAATAGATAAACCTTTAGAGTGGACTTCCTTTCAAGTGGTTAATAAGCTTCGTTGGCATATTAAAAAACACTTTAATCTAAAAAAAATAAAGGTAGGTCATGCAGGAACACTAGATCCACTGGCTACTGGCTTACTTATTATTTGTACAGGTAAACAAACTAAAAGTATTGAAACCTATCAAGGACAAATAAAGGAATATACTGGCACGTTCACTATTGGATCTACAACACCAAGCTACGACCTAGAAACAGAAATAAACGAAACGTACCCTGTTGAGCATATAACTTCTGAATTAATTCATGAAACGACTTCTAAGTTTATTGGGAAAATTCAACAAAAACCACCAATTTTTTCGGCTATCAAAAAAGATGGTAAACGTTTATATGAATTAGCTAGAGCAGGAAAAACTACTGAAATAAAGTCAAGGGAGATAGAAATCAAGGAATTTGAAATAACCAATATAGAATTCCCTAAAGCTGAATTCAGAGTTGTTTGTAGCAAAGGAACCTACATCCGTTCTTTAGCTCACGACTTTGGTATTGCTTTAAATTCAGGCGCTCATTTATCAAGCTTAAGACGAACAAAAATTGGCGATTTTTCGGTAGACAAAGCACAATCCATCGATGAGTTTATTTCTTTGTTAAAAGACGATTAAACCTATTTCATCTTACTTTTAAGATTCACAATATTAAGTTTCTCTTTTGCTAATTGATCATCCGGAAACAATTCTAGCGCTTTTTTAAACTGATATCGTGCGTTTTTATAATGCCCTTTTCTTAACCATTTGTTTCCGTCATCGATGTAAAACTTATATTCGGGCATATTCCTTTTTATATATGCTATTTTTTCCTTTCCTTCTGTTTATTTTGTTCTTCTTTTTCATTTAAAAACCACATATGGCCAATCGTCAATAATATCAAAGACGTAACTAACACTAAAGTATACTCCATCACTATAAAAACACGACGTTCACCAGAAATTTTCTTTCTAATCATTAAAAGTTTTTCAGCTGAGGCTTTTTTAAAAGCTAACTTTCCTTTGCATCCTTTTAATGTATCTTCTCTCTTTCTTTCAAAAAGATGTTTTTTCCTAAATAAATTTCGATTATTTCTTAATACTGGCTGGGTTATATAAATCTCTTTTCTTCTTCTCATACATAGCTTTTATAAGATTAGTATCAAAAAAATCAGATTGTTACACCTAATGGAACAGTTTTTGTTAATTCTGATGAAAACTTAATATAAAATGAAAAACCTCCTACTAACAGCTACTTTACTATTTGCTATTCATACATTTAGCCAAACACAAAAAGGACATCCTTTTTTCACTGGATCTATAAGTACAACCTTTGGAATAAATCAATATTACGATGGTCCAGAAGGAGATGATATTGGCCCATTAATAGAACCTAAATCCGTTTTAATCAGAACAGGGATTGGCTATCAATTTGATAAAAGATGGGCTTCAAGTGTAAACATAGGTTATGACCATCATTTTTCATATGCAATTAATTCTGTTCCGATGTATGGAAGTTTACGATATAATTTTATCGTAGATGATAGTGATGCATGGTTTATTGAAGGAAGTTATGGAAAAATGTTTCGTCCTTCAAAAAGATTCTCTAACGGAAACTATTACAAAGTTGGTATAGGTATCCTTGGACTAAGCGATAATAGCTGGAACGGTATTCTTAGAATCGATTTCCACAGAAAAAAAATCGCAGGTTTTAGAAACGGAAATCTAGATAGTATTTCTTTAGGTATTGGTTTTAGCTTCTTTTAAAAAACATAATTATAAAAATCGATTATACCAACTTTCTGTTATGGGAACCTCCCAGTAGTTTTCCAAGTCATATTTCGATTGTACTAAATTATCGAAGACAATAGTTTTGGAAGAAACCGATTTTTCTTTTAGCATCTTTTTAAAGGCTTTTATTTCCTTGTATTGAACGAATTCTCCCTGTTTAAAACAAACATTCATCTTATCAAGTAAATCAAGCTCATATTCATTCTGAAGTGTTAATATAAAAGATACCTGCTCATCTATATCAGCATTAGTTAAGGAAACACTACCCTCTACATAGAAAACAACGAAACGATTGTATTTTATATCAAAAGATGCTTTAAACTCTTCATCATCCTTTTTCCAAGAAGTAACAAAAGCCTGTAACTTATCTTTTAAATCTTCAATTTCTTGAGGATAAAACTTTCTACTTGCTGGATATACCCACACCCTAGCTTCATCTGATAATGTATTATAATCTACAAACATTTTATTATGATATAAAAAAACCGTTTGATGACAGAATCATCAAACGGCAATGTAACTTTTAATTTTAATTAGTTGAATAACGATAATAAATCCTCTTCGGTATTTCTACCTTTATTTTTATTGTACCAAATTTGCAAATCTTTTTTGAATTCTGCATCTAATTTTCCATTTTTTTCTTTATAATCTTTCACCATTGATGTTGCCTCACTAGGACGTGGTCCCCAAGTACCTATAACATTCTTATCTTTATCTAATGCTATAAGCTTAGGAATAGCCCTACCTCCATTAGTTAAAAACTCATCCATCAACTCAGGATTTTCATCTCTTAAAACAAATTTCAAATCGATTTTAGAATTCTCTTCAGCAATTTTATGAATTACAGGAATATTTTGTGCAGCATCTCCGCACCATCCTTCCGTTAAAACTAACCAAGTTTGTTCTTTTTCAGAGCCCTGAACCTTATTTTTTACGTCATCAGAAATTTTGATAGTCTTATCTAAACGATTCATTCTTTTATCGTTTAAAATACTATAGTTCAATAAATCTTCAGACTGTGTATTTCCAGTAGATTTACCTTCCTTTATTAGATCACTAACTAAAGACCTATAATCGCTATATGTTATTGCTTTTTGTAAACTATTCTCTATTATGTTTTTCATCTATTCTATCTTTTTATACAAAAGTAACTACCAAAAATACTTTGTTCAGTTACTAATATTACAATTGCATAAACTTAGACGTTAAACTTTAATGGTTCTTACGAAAGTAATTCTTCGTGTTTTCTCAAGCTGGTAATAATATCTTTTGTCATTGAAGATAGATCGTACGCATGCTCCCATCCCCAATCTTTTCTAGCGGCAGAATCATCAATTATTCTTGGCCAAGAATCAGCAATATCCTGTCTAAAATCAGGTTTATAAGTTATTTCAAAGTCTGGAACATAATTTATTATTTCCTGTGCTATTTCTTTTGGTGTAAAGCTAATAGCTGCTAAATTATATGAAGTTCTTGTTTTAATTCGCTCACTATCTGCCTTCATAATGTTAACCGTAGCATTAATAGCATCTTCCATATACATCATTGGCAACCTTGTATCTTCCGATAAAAAACATTCAAAGTTTCCTTTTCTAAGTGCTTCGAAATAAATATCTACTGCATAATCAGTTGTACCTCCTCCGGGTAACGACTTCCAACTAATAATACCTGGGTATCGAATACTTCGAACATCAACACCATACTTCTCATGGTAATAATTACACCAATGTTCACCAGCCACTTTACTGATACCATAAACTGTTGTTGGCTCCATTATAGTTTGTTGTGGTGTATTGATTTTTGGAGAAGTACTTCCAAAAACTGCCATTGAACTAGGCCAAAAAACTTTATCTATATGTTTTTCCTTTGCTAAATCGAGTACAGCCAACAAAGAAGTCATATTTAACTCCCAACCCTTTTGAGGATATTTCTCAGCTGTCGCGGAAAGCATAGCTGCCATTAAGTATACTTCCTTTACATCATGTTGCTTAATAACTTCAAAAATCCGATCTTTATTAGTCGCATCAACAATCTCAAAAGGACCTGATTCCATCATTTCTTTCCCTCCTTCTCTGATATCTGAAGCTATAACATTTTCATTTCCAAACTCTTCTCTTAACTTTTCAGTTAACGCTGTGCCTATTTGCCCGCAAGCTCCTATGATTAATACTTTATTCATTATCAATTATTCAAAAATACGACCCTACAAAAGTATTAAATTTAAGATTTCACAAAAGAAAAATATGCTTTTTTAAGTATTAATAAAAGCATAAAATTTTCTGAGAGATTTGGTATGCATTTTGAAAGCCGTATTTTTACATCCATGAGCAAGAAGTTATATTTTCAGAAATTATTGAGTTTTTTAGTCATTATTTTGTTGTGCTCTTGTACGTCTCAAAAAAAAGAGAATACTGAACAAGAAGTAACTACAAATTCAGATATGGATATTGTAAAAAAACATACTTCGAAAACACTTGATAGCCTTTCATTAAAGAACATCCAAGCTTGGAAAGAGTATTTTGATCTCAAAGATTTTCTAATTGTTTATGAAAACATCTCTTCTCGTGAGGCATTAAATAATGCTTTAGAGTTAAAGCAATTGACAAAATTAGCTAAAGACAGTATTGATATTGAAGAGTTAAAAAGTTCAGCTTTTAAAGCACGAATTAATGTTTTTCAAAACGAAGTATTGCGGTTGGCTGACATGACTTATATCCCAGCCATTACTTCTAAAGAAATAGACCTACAAGTAAAAAATATTTTCTCTACGTTTAATAGTTTAAACTCAAAAATTGAACATACTTTTCGCAAAAAGTCATTTGACAATTCTGTTAAAATAGACAGTATTTTCGATAAAATGCTTTAATTTAGTCGGGTTAATTTAATTTAGTTTGTTAATATACTTTAGGATAACACTCTAAAGCCAACTTTTTTGTTAACAAAAAACAGGATTTAGTATCATATAATTATACACAGAATGAAGAAAACAATTACTTTTTTACTACTTGGTTTGACGTTTTCGTTCTACGGACAAATTCAACACAATGCCCCTTGGACGAATAGCGATCAACAAAGAAGATCCTCTAACACTCTTCAACAAATATCCAATTCTGCAGAATCTTATTTTAGCACAATAGATAAGGATAAAAAAGGAAGTGGTTATAAACCTTTTAAAAGATGGGAAAGCCATTGGTCTGACTACCTTAAAGCCGACGGTACTATTGCTCCTGCTAGTGATTTATGGGCTGCATGGAGACAGAAAAACAATATGAGTAGGAGAAATCAGAATAACAATGGTCAATGGGAACCTCTTGGACCATATGAAAACTCTAATAGATTTGCTGCTAGAAACTTCCAACAAACTGGACAAGGTCGTGTGAATGCTATTGCTGTTGACCCTAATAACTCTAACACTTATTATGTAGGGTCTCCTGCTGGAGGTATTTGGAAATCTAGTGATGCTGGTTTAAACTGGCAACCTTTGACAGATTATTTACCTCAAATTGGTGTTTCGGGAATTGCTGTTCATCCTAATGATTCTAACACTATTTATATATCTACCGGTGATGATGATGCCAACGATTCATACTCTGTTGGAGTTTGGAAAACGACAGATGGAGGAAGCACTTGGCAAAGTACTGGAGCTATCCCTGGAAATCCTACTAGCTCAGTTAACGAGATTTATATTCATCCGAACTCTCCTGAAACAGTTTTGGTGGCTACGAGCTCTGGGGTTCAAAAAACGACTAACGGAGGTACTAGTTGGACTACAAAATTGAATGCCGAAATTATAGACATTAAGATGAAGCCAGGTGATCCTAATACTTGGTACGCACTTTCCAAAACTAAATTTTACAAATCAAGTAATGGAGGAGAGTCATTTAACGAGGTCGCAATAACAGGGCTTACTAACTCTACAAGAATGACAATGGATGTTACTATTGCAAACCCTAATTATGTATACATAGTTAGTGCTGGTAATAACCGTAGTAACTTTAATGGAATTTATAAATCTACTAATAGTGGAGATAGCTTTACTAGAACCGCTGAAACTAATGATATATTCGGAAGTACTCAAGCGTGGTTTGACCTTGCGCTTACTGTTTCTTCTACAAACGCAGAAACGGTTTACGTTGGTGTTTTAGATGTTTGGAAATCTACTAATGGAGGAGGTTCTTTCTCTAAAATAAATAGTTGGAGTAATTATAACCAACCTAGTTATACCCATGCTGACATCCATTTTTTAAGATTTATAGATGGTAAATTTTTCGCGGGTACTGATGGAGGAATTTACGTTTCAACAGACGAGGGTGCTACTTTTACTGATTTGACTAAAAATATTGCAATCAGTCAATTCTACAAAATATCTATCTCTCAACAAAAAATTAACACCATCGCTGGAGGTTTACAAGACAATGGAGGATTCGGTTTAACTGATGATAAATGGTATAACTATCACGGAGGTGATGGAATGGAAGGGATAGTAGATGTTAATAATGCAAGTATTTTCTACGGGTTCACTCAATTTGGAGGTAGCTTAAACGTTTCTCAAGATGGAGGTAAAACCCCTTCATATTGGGTTGGTGCTCCTAGTGAAGAAACTGGTGCTGGTGACAGTGGTGGAGAATGGATTACACCTATGTCAATGAACAGTTCTGGTGAGTTGTTTGCAGGATTTAGCCAAGTCTATAAATTAGAAAATAGGGCTTGGACAAAAATTTCAAATCATTCTTTCGGTGGAGATTTAGATAATATTGAAATTGATCTTAATGATGACAACTTCATGCTGGTTTCTAACTCGTTCAGCCTTTACAGAACTACCGACAAAGGAAGTACTTTCTCAAGAGTAAATTTCTCTGGAGGAGAAATAGAATCAATTGAAATTAGTAATACTGATTCAAATACGGCTTGGATTGTTGCTTCGGGCTCTATATTTAAAAGTACAAATATTAAGAGTGCTGCACCTACATTCACCAATATTACTGGAAATCTTCCATCTGAAGGAAAGAATGTTGTAAAGCATCATACGAGAAGTGGTAATAACACTATTTACGTTGGTACAAATTTAGGAGTGTACTATACTAATGATGATTTATCAACTTGGGAAACTTTTGACAATAATTTACCTAATACAAAAGTAACTGATCTTGAGATAAACGAAGAAGATTCAAAATTATATGCAGCTACTTACGGTAGAGGGATTTTTGTTACGGATATACCTAAGCAATTACCTGCCAATGATGTTCGATTGATCTCTATCGATGCTCCTTCAAATGACATTATTAACACATCTGGCTCAATTGCACCTAAAGTAACCATTAAAAATCAAGGTACGCAAACCATGACAAGTGCAACTATTAGCTATAGTTTTAATGGAGGAACAGTTAAAAATGAGAACTGGACAGGCTCTTTAGCATCTGAACAAACGACTGAAGTAACATTACCTACAGAAAATTTAGCTATTGGTACTTATGAATTAAATGTTACGGTAGAAATAACTAATGATACTTATTCTACAAATAACAGTTCAAGAAAAACGTTTTCTGTTAATCATTTGAATGAAACACCAACGACTGTGAATTCATTCGAAGATGCTGAAGATGCCCTATTATCAGAAAATGATCTATGGGAGCTTGGAAGTGTAAATAAAACTTTACTATCTACTCCTAACGGTCAGAAAGCCTATGCTACAAAGTTAGTTGGTAATCATCCTGATAACACTAAAGGATATCTTTATACCAAATACTACAATCTATCCAATATTATCAATCCCGTTTTAAGGTTTAAAATGGCTTTTGATATTGAACAAGATTGGGATTATATGATTGTTGAATATTCAACAGACAAAGGTATTAACTGGAACACTTTGGGATCTGCTAATGATGCTAACTGGTATAATAGTAGTGCTACAGCTTCTCCACCTCCATACAACGTCCCATTACCTGGTAATCAATGGACAGGTGAAGGTGAAGACAGTAATCCTTTAGGAGGAACAAACGCCACAAGTCATGATTATAGTTATGACCTAGCGAGCCTCCAAAGTGAAACTGAAATTGTTTTTAGATTTGCATTTCATGCTGATGCAGCAACTAATGAAGAAGGAGCTGTAATTGATGACTTAGTAATAGAAGGTACTTTATCTAGTGGTGATATCCAATTCCTGGATAAAGTATTAGTTTCTCCAAACCCTTCAGAAGGTATTTTCAACGTTAGATGGAAGTCAGAAGGTGCTAATATGGATTTCACAATCTTTGATATTACTGGAAAAACTATTGTTACGAAAAAGAACATTAAAGACAATAGCTTCAATATTGATTTAAGTAATTTCACCAAAGGTATTTACTTACTTAATTTGAAAACAAATAACAAAATAGCAACTAAGAAATTGGTTTTAAACTAAACCCAGTTTTTAGTTAAACACTATAATCCTCTTTAATATAAATTATATTAAAGAGGATTTTTTATTACCTCATTGATAACCTCCATAATCAAGTCTGTTTCATAACCACGATATTTTAGATAATCGAACAACTTCTTTTTTCTTTTGTAGATATTACTTTCCTTTATAGAAAGGTTTTTCTTTTCCACAAGTTCATTCAAAGTACTTATATAATCTTCTTCTTCAATTTCCTTCAATGCAATTTTAATATTTGCTGATGCAATATCTCTTAACTTAAGTTCTCTCACAATTCTCTCTTTCCCCCATTTTTTAATTCGAAATTTTCCTCTAGCAAAGCTTTTAGAGAAACGTTCTTCATTCAAGAAGTTATGTTCAAATAAATGTAATAATACTAATTCTCTAGCTTGGGGGATTAACTGATATTCTCTCAGCTTTGCTTCCACTTCCTTGTGACACCGATCCTGATACACACAGTATTGTTCTATCTTTCTTTTTATCTCTTCTACTGTAAAAACTTTCTTCATTCCAATATACCTATGCCGTTTTAAATACGTTTTATAATCCCTTTACCCCATTTAGAAAATTAATTACTTCATCTTTATAACTGGCACCAATAGGCACCTCTATTGAATCTATTTCAACCTCACTTAAAGAAAACGCCGATATTCGTTTCTTATTGATAATATATGATCTATGAATTCGTAAAAAATCATACATTTTCAAATCTTTTTCCATATCGCCAATTTTATATTTTACCACAATACGCTTATCATTTCCAAGATGAATTCTAACATAATCCTTAATACTTTCGATATACAAAATATCATCTAAAAACACCTTGTGATGCTTATTTCCAGATTTAAAAAACCTAAACTCTCTTTCTTCCGTCTTAATCACCGTTTCTGAAACATTCCCCTTATTCTCTCTCAAAAATCTATCTACTGACTTAAAAAATCGTTCAAAAGTAATCGGTTTTAATAAATAATCCACTACCTCTAAATCATAACTCTCAATAGCATAATCTCTGTATGCTGTGGTAAATATAGTTTTAGGTGGATTCTTTATGGTTTTTAAAAAGTCTAATCCTGTTATATTAGGCATTTTTATATCCAAAAACATTAAATCTATCTCTTGGGTATTTAAAATTTCGAAAGCCTTCAAGGCATTATTGCAGGTTGCGGAAACCTCTAAGCGTTCGATTCTTTCAATATGTTTTTGAATTAATTGAACCGCTAGGGGCTCATCATCTACTATTAAACATCTCACTTTCATACCAATCCAAATTACTTAATTTCTAATTGATTTATTTTCAACTCAACATTGAACCAATTGTCTTTCACTTCTACATTTAAATCGTAGAAATCATTATATACCAAATCCAGTTGCTTGCGAATATTAGATAATCCAATGCTTTCTTTTTTTACGGCATAATCAACCGAAACCGTGTTAGCCACTGAAAAAATTAATTCATTATTATCACTAACCACTTTAAAGGTAATCTCTGGAGAACCACTATCCTCTCCCGCGCCATGTTTAAAAGCATTCTCCACTAATGATAGTAAAATTAATGGTGGTATTTTGGGATTGCTATTTAACTCCTTTTCAAAGCTAACTTTAAGACGTTCATCATACCTCAACTTTTCTAGCTCTATGTAATTTTCTAAAAGCTCAATTTCATTTGACAAAGCTACATACTTATCATTACACTTATATAAAACATGATCCAAGATTTCCGACAACTTTCCTATTGAAGTTGCCGTTTTTGGAGAATTACTCAAAGCCAATGTATAAATGTTATTTAACGTATTAAACAAGAAATGCGGATTCAACTGAGCTTTTAACATCTTCAATTCATTTTCACTCTTCTCTTTTTGAAACTTCAAATCTCTGTCCTTTACCTTTCGATAATTCAAGAAATATTTAACAAATAAAAACACCAAAACCGCAGAATAAACATGAGGCATATAATGAATAAATAGTTTCTCTAAATCAGTTAAAATTTGAAGTATCGTTTCTTGCACAAAAACTCCCTCTCGTGCAATCGGTTCAGCTATATGAACCATTACTATTCTTGCCAGCGCACTAAAAAAATACAACCCTAAAAACGATAGTAAAGCAGCTACGACATACTTTCTCGTTAAAATAAATTTAGGAATAACGAAATAGGCAAAGAAGTAAGACGCCAAAATCTGACTCACCAAAAAACTGGTATTATACACAGAAAGCTTAAAAACAGACTCGTGATGCTCAAGTAAACCTTTAGGAACAGTAACCGTTAGTACACATAACCAAAATAATATATGCCTTGCTATTCTATTCTTCTGAAAAAAGGAAATAACCTCGTTAAATTTATTCATAACAACAAAAATAGAAACTCAACCCTCAATTTTTGTTAAAAAAGATGAACTTCCTTTTTTTTCTCCTAAAACCTAAGTTTTACCCCCTGAATATAGTATTCTTATCAATTTTTTGAATACGTCGATTATTCCGATGCATTCATCTACTATCTCAAAAGCATACAGTAAGTCCACTCATATTTGCTCCTCAAACAGCAGTTAATTTATTACAGAATGAAAAACAAACTATTTACTTTATTATTTCTTACCACCTTTGTGAGCATTGCACAGATATCTATTAAAGGAAAAGTTCTTGAAAAAGCGGGAAATATTCCATTAGAATATGCTACAGTAATTCTTACCAACCCTTTGAGTAACGAAATTATTACTGGTGAATCAACCAATGAAAAAGGTGAATTTTCCCTATCTCTTAAATCAGGAGTCTATGACTTAAAAGTAGAGTTTATTGGATTTAAAAATTACATAAATAAAAATGTAAACTTCACAAAAAGTATGAGCCTCCCAACCATCTTTTTAGAGGAAGATGCAGAAGCATTAGAAGAGGTTCAAGTTATTGCCGAAAAATCAACTACTGAATATAAATTGGATAAGCGTGTATTTAATGTAGGTAAAGATTTACTATCAAAAGGTGGTAACGTAAACGATATTTTAAACAATGTTCCTTCTGTAAATGTTGATTCCGAAGGAAGTGTTAGTTTACGAGGAAATCCAAGTGTCCGAATCCTTATTAACGGAAAACCATCTGTATTAACCAATAATAATGGACTAGAACAAATTCCTTCAGAAAGTATTGAAAAAATAGAAGTAATTACAAATCCATCCGCAAAATATGATGCAGAAGGTACCGCTGGTATCATTAACATTATTTTGAAAAAGAATAAAGTTGGAGGCTTTGGTAGCTCACTTCAATTAACTTCGGGAATTCCTGATAATCATGGTATCAATTATAATGTGAATTACAAAAAGGAAAAGTTCAATTTGTTCTCTAATTTTAGATACCGCCATATTTCTTTTAACGGAAACAGCTCATTATTCAGAACCGACTTTAACAATAATAAAATTGAGTCTTTTTTAGAAAGAACTACAGAAACTGAATCTACCTACAAGGTTTTAAACATCTATTTCGGAGGTGATTATTACATTAATGATTTTAATACCTTAACATTAAGCTATTATCATAGAGGCAACGTAAGTTATCGAAATACCGATTATTACTTCAATAGTTTGGATAAAAACAGGGAGTTAACCGAAAGTTTATTTAATCGTGAAAGTTACAGAGAGCCTCAAAAAGCCAATCAATTAGAGTTAAATTACATCAAAACATTCGATAAAAAGGGACAAAAACTTACCGTAAATCTTCAGTACGAATTTTGGAATGATGACGAAAATGAGTTTATTGAAGAAAGTCAAACTTTCCCTACCGAAGTAACTACTGGAAATTTAGCGTCTCGTGATATTGAAAGTAGTAAAGATTTTCTTTTCCAGTCTGACTTCAAAATACCTATTACTCCAAAATCGTATGTTGAAGTTGGTCTTAAAGGAGAAGTTAGAAATATTGATAGCGACTATACGGTTTGGGATAATGGCAACGTTATTGACAGATTTGACAACCTGTTAAAATACAATGAAGGTATTTATGGTGCATACATTCAATATGGAAATAGAGAACATAAGTTTCAATATTTATTAGGGTTAAGAGCTGAACACTCAGATACTGGAAGTACTGATACAAAAGGATTTTTTACTACAGATAAAAAATATACCGACTTATTTCCAACTGTTCACTTAACTTACAATTTTACGGAAGCGACTAATTTACAGTTAAGCTATAGTAGAAGAATACGTCGTCCAAGATTCTGGCAGTTAAATCCATTTGGAGGGTACTCTGACCGTAGAAACTACCGAATAGGAAATCCAGATTTAAATCCGATGTACACTAATTCTTTTGAACTTGGAACCTTAAAAAGATGGAATAAGTTTACCGTAAATCCATCGATCTATTTTCAGAGAACTACCAATTTATTTGAAACACAAATATTCATAGAATCTGATGGAGCATTAGTTTCAATGCCCGTAAACTCAGGCACAGAAAACAGAGCTGGAGCTGAACTTGCCATACGATACTCTCCTTTTAAATGGTTACGATTATCAAGTGAATTCAATTATTTTACCTACCAACAAAAAGGATTATACGATGTAAATGATAACACATGGTCTTCTCGATTAAACTCTCGCTTTAGATTTCCAAAATTCAGTGTACAAGCAAGTATAAATTATCAAGGAGCACGTGAAAGTGGACAAACCTTTAATGAATCTATCTACTTTGCTAACATTGGCTTTAGTAAAGACTTTTGGAACGACAAGGCATCTTTAAGCTTAAATATGAATAACATTTTCGATTCAAGAATTGCAAAAAGATTGATTACTGGTGAAAATTACACCTCAAATACTAGCTTTAGAAGAATGGGAAGAAACACTACCGTTACTTTTACCTACCGATTTAATAGAACTAAAAAAGACAGAGATCGCTTACCAGATTAATACTTTTAAAACCAGCTAAAATCACTATAACCATTCTGTATGAAAGGAGATTCAGTTGCTAGAAGTTATCTACTGATCGGTAGGCTTCAATTAGTAATTGCTCTCCTTTCTTTCCTTTTATTGAATTACCATGTTCCATTCCCAATATACCTCCGAAATTTCTATTATGAATGTATTTAAAAATGTTTTTATAATTAATTTCTCCGGTAGTAGGTTCTTTTCTCCCAGGGTTATCTCCTATTTGAAAATATGCTATTTCATCCCAACAAGCTTCTATATTTGGTAAAAGATTACCCTCTTGAATTTGTTGGTGATAAATATCAAAAAGAATTTTACAAGCCGGACTATTTACCGACTTACATATTTCATAAGCTTGAGGAGACTCAGAAAGAAACATTCCAGGGTGATCTCTGAAATTAAGAGGCTCTAGTACCATTACCAAACCATGTGGTTCTAATATCTCAGAAGCCCGTTTTAGTGTTTCAATGACATTTGCCATTTGGTAGCTCATGTTTTTTCTTAAATCTACATGACCAGGCACCACCGTCATCCATTTTGCATGGACTCTTTTGGCAACATCAACCGAACTTTTAATATCCTTTAAAAACTCTTCTCTGAAAGTTTTATCTCCACTCGCTAAATTAGGTTCTTTCCAATAAATCTTATGAGCCACAAACACTCCCATATCCATCCCTAGTTTAGACATTGTTTCAGCTATTTTCTCTTGTTCAGAAACTGGACGATTTCTCATTTCGTTATCTTCAAAAGCTCGAAAGCCTTTGTTATGCATAAACTTTAGCTGGTCAATAATAGAACTTCCTGCATGTTCTTTAAACATACCATCATGAGGCGCATAATTTAAACGAAATTTATTCTCATTATCAGCTTTCTTCTCCAATTTGGTATTCGCAAGTAAATCACTACTAAAAGTTAAAAGTGTTCCCAAAGCAGCCCCATTCTTAACAAACTTTCTTCGATTCATATATTAGTTGTTTTGTTGATTTATGTTAGTCCCCATTTTCTTCCAAAAGAAGAAAACACTTTTATAAATGTACACAAAAAACTAAATAACAACACATTACACACAATTATCATCACTATTAGATGATATCAAATGGCTAGCTATTAAAAACAAAAAAGCTAAAACATTACTGTTTTAGCTTTTTCTGTTAACAAATAAATTTAATTAAAGACTTCGTAACCACATTTTAAACTTAGTTACTAAATAGAATAAAATTGGCACTACAATTAATGTTAAGAAGGTCGCTATGAATAATCCGTAGATTACTGTCCAAGCTAATGGTCCCCAGAAAATAACATTATCACCTCCCACGTAAATATGTGGGTTAAATTCAGAAACTAGCGTATAGAAATTAATATTCAACCCAGTCGCTAAAGGAATTAATCCTAAAATTGTGGTAATTGCAGTTAATAATACTGGACGTAAACGAGCCTTACCTCCTCTAATAATTGCTTCACTTAAAATATTTACATTCACATAATCATTGTCAGCAATGTTATGCTCCACTTTTTTACGATCGATTAATAATTGGGTATAATCTAACAATACCACTCCGTTGTTTACAACAATACCTGCAAGAGAGATAATTCCCATCATGGTCATCATAATTACGAAAGGTTTCGCAGTAATAATTAACCCTCCAAATACTCCTATCAAACTCAAGAAGATTGCCAACATAATTATCGCTGGTTTTGACACTGAGTTGAATTGGAAAATAAGAATAAAGAAAATTAAACCTAACCCAGCAAAAAATGCTCCCATCAAGAACTTCATCTGTTTCTCCTGCTCTTCAATCTGTCCTGTATAATCGATTTTTACGGTTGATGGTTTTTCAGTAAATGATTTCATTTCATTTTGAATTTTACCCACAATAGCCGCAGCATCGGTGTAACCAGGTGCTAAAGCCGAATATACTGTAACAATACGTTTTGCTTTTTTATGTTTAATTGCGCTGAATCCTGAAGTATTCTTTTGTTCAGAAACCGCTGATACTGGAATTGTCTTTACTTGACCATTTGAAGGATCTCTAAAGGTAATTTTCTGATTGAAAATAGCACTGGTATTATAACGATTATCTTTGTTGAAACGAACATAGATATCATAATCTTCACCATCTTCCTTATAGACCCCTGCTTTCGCTCCGAAAATAGAATTACGTAATTGTTGGCCAACTTGCGCTGAACTCACCCCCAACTCACCAGCTTTCTTTCTATCAACATTTACCAACATTGCTGGTTTAGACTTGTTTACATCAATTTTCAACTCATCAATACCAGGAATACTTTTGGTATTCAAGTAATCACGCATTTTTTCGGCAGTAACAATTAATTCATCATAATCCTTTCCTTCTAACTCGATATTAATTGGATATCCTGCTGGTGGACCAACAGCATCTTTTTCTACAGAAATTGATAAACCAGGATAAATACCTTTTAAAGCTTCAGTAACTTTCTTTTGAAGCTCTTTACTATCTGCTCCTCTTCTGAACTTATACTCTCTCATAGAAGCTGTTATTTTACCTCTATGTGGCATTTCAGCTGTAGAACCTCCATCTGTTTGGGGGTTTCCTGAACCAGCTCCTACTTGAGAAACCGCACTTTCTACTAAGAAATTATATCCATTATCGACATACTCCGGAGAATTTAGAACAGCATACACACGCTCTTCTAAATCTTTCATAATCGTATTTGTTTTCTCAATATCAGTACCTTGAGGGTACTCGATATATACGATAATCTGGTTTGGTGTGTTGTCAGGGAAGAACTCTACTTTGGTTCTTTGACTTCCTATAGAAGCTCCAAATCCACCAAACGCAAAGAACAACAAGAATACAGTTAATACTGCAATAACTATTGGTCTATATCCTTTTAACACCGCTCTTAATACTCGCTCATAAAAACGCTCCCAACGAGGTAAGATTTTATTTTGAAATGTATTTGCCATTGGTCTTAACGCCATTCGATAAACCCATAGCATAACCGCGGTAAATAACATGATTGTTCCTAAAGCTCTATATGCTCCTCCAAAAATTACAATTAACAACCCTAAACCTCCAACAATTGAAGATAAAGTGATAATTCTCTTTAACGGCATACTCTTATCTTCGGTACTCATAAATTGAGATACCATAACTGAGTTAAAGAAAATAGCCACAAAAAGAGAAGATCCTAATACTACGGATAAAGTAATTGGGAAGTAAATCATAAACTGCCCCATGGTTCCTGGCCACATTCCTAATGGAACAAATGCCGCAACTGTAGTTAAGGTTGAAATAATAATTGGAAACGCAATTTCACCAATACCTTTTTTCGCTGCCTCAATTCTCGACATTCCTTCATCCATCAAGCGATAGACATTTTCAACAACTACGATACCATTATCTACCAACATTCCTAGTCCCATAATTAGACCGAATAGTATCATGGTATTCATTGTATAGCCCATCCAATCTAAGATCATTAATGACATGAACATAGACATAGGAATTGCAAATCCAACGAATAAAGCATTCTTAAATCCTAAGAAGAACATTAGCACTAATACTACAAGAATAACTCCGAAAATAATATTATTTACTAAGTCATCAACCTGACCAATTGTTTTAGAAGATTGGTCGTTAGCAATAGTAACCTTTAAATTTGTCGGGAATATATTTGCTTTTGTTTCTTCAACGATTTCCTGAATTTTCTCAGCGGCTTCCACCATATTTTTCCCTGATCGCTTCTTTACGTCAAGCATTACTACCGGCGCACCAAATTCACGTGCATATGTAGTTTTATCCTTGTCTTTAAAAGTAACAATAGCGATATCTTTCAAGTAAATCGAGTTGCCCCTTTCCGATTTCACGACGAAATCTTGTAGCTGTTGCGGATCTTCAATTTCACCTAAAATACGAATCGTACGTCTTTGTCCACTAGCAATTAAGTTACCTGCCGACATAGTTAAGTTTCCTCGGCTTACAGCATCGATTACATCTTGGAAGCTTACTTTTGCAGCCATCATTTTATAAATATCTACTGCAATTTCAACCTCCTTCTCCTCTGCTCCACGAATATCTACCTTCTTAATTTCCTCTAAGTTCTCGATTTCGTCTTCCAAGTATTCTCCATATTCTTTGAGTTTATCTACTGGATAATCTCCCGAAATATTAATATTCAAAATTGGCATTTCCTCTGAAATACTCAATTCAAAAACATTCGGTTCTACTTTAGCACCATTAAATGTTGGCCAATCTTCACCGGAAACCTCTTGATCGATTTCATCTTTTACTTTTTGCTTAGCTTGATCAACAGAAATTTTCTCATCAAACTCTACAATTACCATCGAGTAATCTTCTTGTGAAGTTGAAGTTACCTTCACCACATTACTCACGGTTTTCAATTTATCCTCTAAAGGATCCGTAATTAGTTTCTCAATATCCTCAGCTGTATTTCCAGGATAAATAGAACTTATATAAATTTTGGTTTCTCTAATTTCAGGGAAATTCTCTCTTGGCATGCTAATAAAAGCCGATATTCCAAGAATGAAAATCAATGTAATTAAGACATATATGGTCGTTTTATTACCAATTGCCCAAGAAGATAAGCCAAATTCTTTATCGACTTGTTTTTTTTGCTTTTCAGTCATTAGTCTTCAATTTTATGATTATTTGGCAACCTCTAATATTTTCACCTCTTGGTTATCTTTCACGCTACGAGCACCTTCTTGTACAATTTGAGCACCAACTTCCAATCCTGATAAAACTTCAATAATATCTCCTTGTGTTTTCCCCGTAGAAATAATCACTTGTTGTGCTTTTCCCACTCTATCCTTTACATCTTTTACAACATATACATATTGTTGTCCTTTTGCATTTTCTGAAATAATACTTTGTGGAATTAAGATTGATTTTGGATTGGTATAATCATTAATTCTAAGTTTTGCAGTTAAGTTAGGCTTGATGGTTCTATCTTTATTTGAAACTCCCACCTCAACTTTAAATGTTCTGTTTGCTGGATTGATAAAGTTTCCTGCTTGACGAACTTTTGATGTAACTGTTTTTCCTAAAACTGGGAATTCAACCTGAACTTCTTTTCCTTTTTGAATTGAACTGATATAACTTTCTGGCACATCTGTTTCGATGTACATATCTCCTAAATTTACAACTCTAAAAACTTCTGATCCTGGCCCTGGAGAAACTACTGTCCCTTGTTCTTTAATAACATCATCAACAATTCCTGTAAATGGTGCTTTGATTACACTTTTCCCTAATTGTTGTTTTAACTGATTTGCCGATCTGGTTAAAGCTTCATAATTGGTTTTCGTTTGTAAATATTGAATTTCAGACCCAATTTTTTGATCCCATAACCTCTTTTGACGATCATAGGTGGTTTTCGCTAAACTTACCTGAGCTTCTACCTGAGCTAACTGCTGTCCTAAACCGCCATCATCAATTTTAGCTAAAGCTTGTCCCTTTACAACGCGTTGCCCTTCTTTTACGTAGATTCTTACCAATTGCCCTGGCATTTCTGGATACACCAACACATTCTTCTTGGTTTGAACACTTCCTTGAAGATCTAAATAATGTGTAAAAACGCTTTCTTCTGCGGTAAAAGTTGTGATTAAAGGAACTTTTTTGCTCGTATCTAACTTTGCGATCTCATCGTTAAGCAATTTAATTTGGGCTGCTAATGCTTGTTGCTTTTCGCTTAACTGATCTTTTTTCGTTCTAATTTGTTGTAAGTCCTGCGTACCTATTACAGACTCTACTGATTGCTCTTTGCTTCCACATGAAGCTAAAACTGAAGCAATAACTATATATGATACAATCCTTCTCATTAGTTGATTATTTTATTGGTAAGTTTAATGCGTTTTCTAATTTTGCTTTTTTGGCAATCACATTTAACATCGATTGCACGTAACTATTTTGTTGTGAATACAGTTGATTTTGAGCTTGAAGTAAATCGAAACTAGTTGATATTCCTTCGAAAAACTTCACTTGTTGTTTCTTCTCAATACGCTCAGCCAATCCTAAATTCTTTTTTGCTGTTTCGTAATTCTCAATACTTAATTGATATTCACTTTTAGCTGATTCAGCTTGTAGGTTTAGTTTTTGGCGAACCTCTTCTTTTCTGATTTCTGAATTCTCTAGTTCAATTCTTGCTCGTGCCGTTTTCGAATGTCTTCCCAAACTACTAAAAATTGGAACATTCAAACTTACTCCTAGTAATGAGTAATCGAACCAACGTTGACTTGTATTGAAGAAGGTAAACGTGTTTGAGTTCGTATTTGCACCATAATTCACAAAGGCTGATAAACTAGGTAATGCTTTACTTTGTTCTAACTTCATTAACAATCGCTTACTTTCACGATCGTTTTCAGCCATTTTAAAATCAATATGATTCTCAACATTGAACTTCTGAGATAACAGACTTAAATCAGTATTTGAAAGCACCAAATTATCCAAAGTATCCGTCAAAACTAACTTCTTCTCTATAGAGTTTCCAAGAGCAATGTTCAACATTTTATAAGCAATAAACTTCATTCTTTTTGCATTATTCAAGTTATTCTGAACATTCCCTAAAGTGATTTGTAACTGCTCAACGTTTTCTTGCTCTGTCAATCCATTTTCGTATATTTTCTCAGTTTCGTTTAAGTTCTTTTTAAGAACGTCACGATTCTTCTGTAAAATATCGATGGTCTTTTCGGTTACCAACACATTCCCATATGCATTAATTACCGCTTCTCTAGTAGCTAATTCAGTTTTCTCTTTAGCTTGTTCCGATATTTTCAAGTAAGTTTTGGCAGATTGCAGACCAACCAGATATGAACCATCAAAAATTAACTGAGTTAAGGTTAACGAAGCATTCATAGTTTGTTTTGGTACAAAAGTTACCGGAACAAAAGTACCAGGGGCACCTCCAGCTAATTCAGCAGGTAAAAACGAAACCTGTTGTTTTAACCAATTTTGATAATCTAATTTACCATTAATTTGCGGTAAACCGATAGTGGTTGTTTCCCACTTTCGTTGCTTCGCAGCATCAATGTTTTTTACAGCTACTTTATTATCGTAATTATTTTTTATCGCATAATCAATTGCTTCTTGCATTGATAAATGCATCTCTTTTTCTTGTGCGAGTAATACACTCGTAAAAAAGAATACAAATACACCGTATATGTATTTTCTCATTGTTTCCCTATTTTTGATTTATGATTTTCAATTGTTTCTCTAACTCTTTTAATCCTTTTTCGGTAGCAATTGCTCTTACGTGATATTCTAGTACTTCATATTCTGCTTTAATTATTTCCTGCATATCTAAACCATTATCTCCTTCAAAAATCCCGAAGATTAAGGTAAAATAGAATCCGCTTATTAATTCCTTTTTTATTTCACTTCTATACAATCCTTGTTCAATTCCTTTTTCAAGATTATCCAAATTACAATCTCGAAAAATACACACTTCTCTTTCCATGAGCTTCTCATACGTTTCAGGATAGTACTTTTTCAACTGAAACATCGGTGAATTTTTAGCATTCTTAAACATTTCATTAAAAATTGCTTTCACCGTAAACTCTTCTTCAATAGCATTATAGTTTTGTGACTTAATAAAGAAAATTGCTTTATCTATTGATTCTTGAACAGAAACCGTAGCAGCATCAACCAAAGCAGCTTTATTAGAAAAATACTTATATAAAGTCTTTTTTGATATCCCCATTTCAGAGGCTATATCGTCCATTGTCACACTCTTAAACCCCAGATTTAAGAACATCTCCCCCGATTTTTCTAAAATTTTATCCTCCATATTTATCCATCTTGTCGAATGCAAATGTACGTCGGGAAACTTTAGAAACAAAAAAAGTTTCCATAGTTTTAGCGATTTTTTAACATAGCATTATGCATATACTTTTTGTTTAGCTTATTTTTACCAAAAATTTGAAATTTGGATTTACTAAAGTATCACTCAGACTTCTTGGCGTATCTGGCCGAGCAAGACTTTAAAAGAGAACCTAAAAACCTTTACGAACCTGTAGATTATATTTTACAATTAGGTGGAAAACGTATTCGACCAATTCTTACTTTAATTGCAGCTGATATTTTTTCTGGAAACATTCAAAAAGCACTTCCTGCGGCATTAGCTGTAGAAGTTTTTCATAATTTCACCTTGGTTCATGATGATATTATGGACGATGCTCCTTTAAGAAGAGGAAAACAAACTGTGCATGAAAAATGGGATATTAACACAGGTATTCTTTCAGGAGATGCTATGTTAATTTTGGCTTATCAGTATTTTGAAAATTACGAACCTACTATTTTTAGGAGACTGGCACAGTTATTTAGTAAAACCGCCTTGGAAGTATGTGATGGTCAGCAATTAGATGTTGATTTTGAGACTAGAAATGATGTTACTATTGAAGAGTATATCAAAATGATTACTTTGAAAACCTCGGTTTTGGTTGGTGCAGCTTTAAAAATGGGTGCTATTGTTGCTGAAGCTGACGAAGAACAAGCTCAATATTTATACGATTATGGCATGAACTTGGGGATTGCTTTTCAGTTACAGGACGATTATTTAGATACTTTTGGTGATCCGGAAACGTTCGGAAAGCAAGTTGGTGGTGATATTATTGAAAACAAAAAGACCTATTTATATTTAAAGTCTTTGGAAGTTGCGAATGACACCGATAAAAAGGATTTAATTTCTTTTTATAACAACGAAGAAAAAAATATTGAGAAAAAAGTTAGCGAAGTTTCTGCTATTTTTGAACGTAATAATATTCCGGACTTTACAAAGCAACTTATTGAAAGCTACACCAATAAATCATTTGAGTATATTGACAAGCTTTCAATTAGCAATGAGGCCAAGGAGGCACTGCGAAAATTCGGACTGAATTTAATGAATAGAAATGTATAAAAACTGTTTGTTATTCTAAAAAAGTTTATATATTTGCAAACCCAAAACAACAGGTCCTATAGCTCAGTTGGTTAGAGCACCTGACTCATAATCAGGGGGTCCATGGTTCGAGCCCATGTGGGACCACTTTTTGGCAGAGCATCAACATTTTGTTGATGCTTTTTTGTTTTTACAAACTAACAAACAACAAGTCATAAGCCTTTATTTATACAACAAAAAACCTCTTACAGAATGAGGTGATTTATATTACCGACACTCTAATTTTCATTAAAACCTTTTCTGAAAAAACACAACTTACAAAAACTATCACTAATTAATTATGAATACGACTTATTACTTTATTTCCCATATCAGACTATATCAGACTATATCAGACTATATCAGATATTATATATTTAAGTTTATCTTTCAAATCAAGTTCAGTGTTTAATTCTTCAGCTTTATTAAACATTTCCAATAACTTTTGAAAACAACTAATTTTATATAGACATCGGAAGCAATTGTATATCTAACAGAAATAATAAGTAAGGGCTAATATAATGTATTACTAATTCCAATTAAGTTTTCATTCTCAATTAAACCTTATCAATTATCTTTAGGGCACAACGAAAAAAGACTCATGTCCTTTTTCTATAAAAATCGTGTATAAACTTATTTGCAAATAGAATGAATATTAGACCTTATAAGAAAAAAGACCACACCGCCTGTATGGAAATAATTAAGAGTAATACTCCTGAATTTTTCGCAATGGACGAGGTTCCTCTTTTTGAAGAATGGCTAATTGCCCAGGAAAAAGGATTATTAGCTCACGACGTTTCTGAAAAAGAATATTACTTCGTCCTAGAAGACGACGATAATGTTCTAGGTTGTGCAGGATACTTACTTGTAAAAAACTCTAACGAAATATTTCTTTCATGGGGAATGGTGAACCGAAAATTCCAAAAATTAGGCTATGGTAAAAAGTTACTAGAATATAGATTCAAGTCTATTTCTCAAAATTACCCAGATAAGAAGATAGCTCTGGCCACAACACAAGATATTGCTCCATTTTTCGAAAAATACGGTTTTAAAACAACGAACATAAAGCCTAAATTCTATTCCGAATCTTTGGATCGCTATGAAATGGAAAAACAACAAACTACTAACAATACCAACTAAAACATTGACTCAGATATTGGTCATTGTGCTACACCAACTAAAAAACCAACAGAAGATAAAAACTATAACATGAAAAAAACAATAAAAAATTCGCTCTCAATCGAATCAATGATATATGATAATATTAAAAAATCTCAGGAAATTTCCGAAGCTATTGTAGAAGAAGGTAATATTTTAAAAATCCAGGCTGAATTGAACAGAAAACGAGCTGAAGCCGAAATGAACGAACTAAATGCAAAAATTAGCCAAGAACTAGCCATTGCTGAAAGAATTAAGAATGCCATTGATGTCGAAATTGAAGAGATCTACGAGAACACAAATCAACATAAAATAGGAGGTGGAATATCTCAAAATAAAGCTGATATTGAATTTGGAGGTGGCAATAGAAAAGTAGCAAAAAGAATTTATAAATTCAAAGGGAATGTTAACCGTGCTGAAGGCTAAATTCTCTACGAACAAAATCAAAAAAAATTGGACATTGACTGAAAAACCTGAACTTATTGCTGTTTTAGAAAATCCGAATTTTATCATTAATATCGGAAGTGTAATTAGAAACATACATGGACTTGGAGTAGATAAACTATTCGTAATCGACGGGCAAAAAAGACTTGAAGATAATCTTGAAAAATTACGAGAAAGAAAGTCGTTATTAAAACATTCGAACGGAGCAGTAAAATGGACAGATATAAAAATATTTACCGAAACTGAAACATGTTTCAATTATTTAAATAAAAATGGTTTTGTTTCTGTAGGGACTTCTCCTCATAATATTTGTAAAAAACAGATAAAACTCACTGAATCGAATTTAGTAGCCCCAAAACTTGCTATTTGGTTTGGTGGAGAGTCAAAAGGATTGAGTGAAACCGCAGCAAGAATGTGCGAATATTGTTTAACTATAGACATGAAAGGAAAAGTAGAAAGCTTTAATCTTTCTACAACCACTGGAATTGTAATGTACGAAGCGATAAAACAGAGAGAAAGCATTCCCTATCGATAAATAACAGAACAAAAACTCTCCTTTAAGAAAAACCACATCTTAATCAACAACAATATCAACCTTTTGCTTCAGCTTATACTTCAACATTGAGGTGTAATTTCTTTTAACAGTAGCAATTATTATCGATTTATCAACACTTACCCCATCAACTACATCTATATCATTAAATTCACGCATATTCGCATCTCCCCATAAAGTGAGCTCTATTATTATGGGCGCTAAATCAATTCCTTTTTCCGTTAGCAAATAAATATTCTCTTTTTTATTCTCAGGAAATTTCGTTTTAAAAATCAACCTGTATGATTCTAATAGTTTTAATCGGGCAGATAAAATACTCGGCGCAATCTTCTCATCAGAATTTGATATCTCCTTGAAGGTCTTTTTATGCTTAACTAGCATATCTCGAATAATTAATAACGACCATCTATCTCCTACAACATCTAATGTTGAAGCAATTGGACAACCAGAACGAAACTTATTACTCATTTTTTTATTTTTATTACTATCATTTCGATAGTAATTATTATTTTTACTTTCAATTTAGTAGCAAAAATATAAAATT
>CANMIL010000018.1 GCA_947497895.1 uncultured Tenacibaculum sp. | reverse complement strand
ATATATCCATTATCTCCATTACAAGAGGGAATTCATTTCCATTATTTAATGAGTAATGAAGAAGAGGGAGATACATACATATTATCTAATCTATTGTCATTTAAAGACAAGACTAAACGTACTTTGTTTATTGAAGCACTTCAATTTGTAGTAAACAGACATGATGTTTTACGTACAAGTTTTATAAGTGAAGGCTTGCCTAAAGCAGTACAAATAGTGAGACGTCAAGCTAATTTATCTGTAGAAGAGCTAGTGTTCAATAAAACAACAGATGTTCTAGCCGAACTAGAGCGATTAACTACACCTGGAAACCAATGGATAGATGTATCTAATGCTCCATTGTTACAGTTAAAATCAGCTGACGATGAAAAAAATGGAACCTATTATTTAGTTATCAATCAGCATCACTTGGTATTAGATCATTTAGGTTTAGAGAGAGTGATTTTCGAGATAGAGCGATATTTATTAGGAAACAAAGAAAGTCTTCCAACGCCAGTATTGTATCGCGATTTTATTGCACATACCTTACACTCGCAAGCGACGAATAATGATGAAGATTATTTCAAAGGATTGTTAGGAGACACTGTAGAGCCTACGTATCCATTTAACCTAACCAATGTTTTAGGAAATGGTAGCGGAATAAAGGAGCTAGGAATTATTTTACCGAAAGAGTTAAATAAAAGAATTCGAAATATTAGTGTTGATTTAGGCATGAGTCCAGCAGTATTATTCCATGCAGCTTATGGAATTGTTGTGGGAAGATGTAGTAACTCAGATTATGCATTATTTGGATCACTATTCTCTGGTCGTTTACAAGGAGCGGTTGGAGCAGCAGAATCTTTAGGACTGTTCATTAATACCTTACCATTTTTTGCAAAGCTAGAGGGAAGTATTACCGAGTATGTTCAAAAGGTAAAAGAAGGCTTAAATGAGTTGTTACCTTATGAGCAAACACCATTATCAAGTATTCAGAATTGGAGTGATATTTCTAATGAAATTCCGTTGTTCAGTGCTTTATTAAATTATCGTCATTCGGAAGCCCCAAAAGAGGTTCAAGATATTTCAGAAGAACATGATTTAGGAATAGCTCACATAGGAGGTCACGAAAGAACGAATTATCCACTTACCTTAAGTGTTGATGATTATGGAGTTGATTTTGGATTAACTGTACAGATTGAAGCACATATTGATGCGACTCGTATCTTAGATTACATGCAAGAAACTTTAGAGCAATTATTGGAAGGATTGACTTCTGAAAAAGCTATTAAAGTTACCGATACAGCAATCTTACCAAAAGAGGAATTAGAATTGCTAAATGGCTTTAATGATACTCACGTAGATTATCCATTAGATAAAACACTAGTAGATTTATTTGCAGAGCAAGTAGCTAAAACACCAGAAGCTGTTGCAGTTGTTTATGAAAATGAAGTATTGACCTTTGCAGAGTTAGATGAGCGTTCGAATCAACTAGGACATTATTTACGAGAGCAAGGAGTTCAGACAGATACTTTAGTTGGTATTTGTATTGAAAGAAGTATTGAAATGCTAGTAAGCATTTTAGGAATCTTGAAATCAGGAGGAGCGTATGTGCCGATTGATCCAGAATATCCAGAAGATCGTATCGAGTATATGCTAACCGATGCTGATATCAAATTGGTATTGACCAGTGAAAAAGTTATTTCAGAAGTATTAGAAGAAAGAGAAGGAGTAATCTCTATAGCTTTAGATAGCGAGTGGGAAACGATAGCGAATTATTCTAAAGATGTTTTAACGTCAGTAGTATCTCCAGAGAACTTGGCCTATGTAATCTATACTTCAGGAAGTACAGGAAAGCCAAAAGGAGTAATGAACCAGCACAATGGTATTGTGAACCGTTTGTTATGGACTCAATCAGAATACCAATTAACCTCAGAGGATACTATTCTACAAAAAACGACTTTCAGTTTTGATGTATCGGTATGGGAATTATTATGGGGAGCAATTTGTGGTTCGAAATTAGTATTTGCTAAGCCAGAAGGCCATAAAGATGCTCGTTACTTAAAAGAAATTATAGAAGAACACAAGGTTACAACGATGCACTTTGTACCATCGATGTTAAGAGTGTTTTTGGAAGAAATAGAAAAAGGAGATTGTTCTTCTTTGCGTCGTGTAATTTGTAGTGGAGAAGCTTTACAGGTAGATCATGTAGCCTTATTTAATGAGAAGTTTACAGGAACGGAATTACACAATTTATACGGACCAACCGAAGCAGCGATTGATGTAAGTTATTGGCCAGTTCCACTACACAAACAAATCGACAATGTGTTAATCGGACGCCCAGTTGCTAATACAAGTTTATACGTACTAGATGATTCAATGAATTTAGCTCCAATCGGAGTTGCGGGAGAATTATGTATTGGAGGAGTTCAGGTAGCTAGAGGATATTTAAACAAGGAAGAACTAACCAATGAGAAGTTCATTCCAAATCCATTTAAGAAAGGTGATCGAATCTATAAAACAGGAGATTTAGCTCGATGGTTAGCTGATGGAACAATTGAATACATCGGAAGAAAAGATAATCAAGTTAAGATTCGTGGATACAGAATTGAATTAGGAGAGATTGAGAATGCGTTATCATTATTAGAAAGCATCAGTCAATGTTGTGTACTAGCTAAAGAAGATAGCATTGGTAGCAAACGTTTGGTTGCTTATGTAGTTTCAAATGGAGAATTTGATAAAGAAAAAATTCAAAATGAATTAAAAGAGGTTCTTCCAGAATACATGGTTCCTGGATTATGGGTTGAGTTAGAAGCAATGCCATTAACAGTAAATGGTAAACTAGATAGAAAAGCCTTACCAGAACCAGATGGATCATTATTATCAACAAAAGAATACGTAGCGCCAAGAAATATAAAGGAAGCACAAATAGTGAATATTTGGCAAGATGTTTTAGGGATAGAGAAAGTTGGAGTTTATGACAATTTCTTCGAGCTAGGAGGACACAGTTTACTGGTTGTTCAGTTAATCTCTCGTTTACAAAAGCTTAATTATCATATTGAAGTTAAAGATATTTTTGCGAGCCCAACGATTTCTGAAATCGCTGAAAAATTATCATCAGGAGGCTCAGTATATCACGTTCCGGCAAATGGAATTACCAAGGATACAGATTATATCGTTCCTGAGATGGTTCCTTTATTGGATTTTGCTCAAGAGGATATTAATGCTTTAGTTTCAAAAGTAAAAGGAGGAGTTTCAAATATTCAAGATATCTACCCATTATCACCATTACAAGAAGGAATGTATTTCCACTATTTAATGAGTAATAAGGAGCAAGGAGATCCATATGTTTTATCGAATCTTTTATCATTTGAAAATCAAGAGAAACGTACATCTTTTATTGAAGCGTTACAGTTTGTAGTAAACCGTCATGATGTATTAAGAACATGTTTTGTAAGTGAAGGTTTACCAAAAGCAGTTCAAGTAGTGCTGAAAGAAGCTAGACTATTAGTTGAAGAGTTAACATTTGAAAGAAATGTAGATGTTTTATCGCAATTAAAGACGCTAACTGCACCTGGAAATCAATGGATGGATGTTGTAAATGCTCCATTATTACAATTAAAATCGGCTGATGATTTAGATAATAATGTATGTTATTTGATTATAAATCAACACCATTTAGTACTAGATCATATTGGATTAGAAAAAGTAATTGTTGAAATCGAACACTATTTATCAGGAAATAAAGAGAATCTTCCAACACCTGTATTGTATAGAGATTTTATTGGACATACGTTACATTCACAAGCAACAAACGATAGCGAATCTTATTTCAGAAATTTATTTGAAAATATTGAAGAACCGACGTATCCGTTTGAGTTATCGGATGTTCAAGGAGACGGAAGTGAAGTTGAGGAGTATGGAGCTTTCTTACCACAAGATTTAAGTAAAGAAATACGAAATATAAGCTATGAAATAGGGATGAGTCCTGCGGTTTTATTCCATGCGGCTTATGGTATTGTAATCGCAAAATGTAGTAATCGTGATTATGCCATTTTTGGTTCGTTATTCTCAGGACGTTTACAAGGAGCATCAAACGCTGCTGATTCATTAGGGTTATTTATTAACACCTTACCGTTCTTAACAGAATTGGAAGGCAGTGTTTTGGAGTACATCAATAAAGTTAAGAGTAGATTGAATGAGTTTTTAGCATATGAGCAAAGTGCTTTAGCTGATATTCAAGGATGGAGTGGAATTTCTAATGATGTACCATTATTTAGTGCTTTATTAAACTATCGTCATTCAACAGAATCTTCGGGAGAAGAAGAACTTACTCAAAACTTAGGTATTATAGCTATCGAAGGTCATGAAAGAACAAATTATCCTTTTACATTAAGTGTTGATGATTATGGAAATGATTTCAAAATTGAAGCTCAGATAAGTGGAAATATAGCTCCGAATAGAGTGTTTGATTTAATGCAGAAAGCCTTAACTGAATTATTGGAGGGAGTAAAATCTGAAAAATCAATTACAGGTATTTCTGTTTTACCAAAAGATGAAGAACTTAAATTATTAGAAATATCGGATAATGCTTCGATAGCATATCCATCAGAGAAAACAATCGTAGACTTATTTGCAGAGCAAGTAGCAAACACTCCAAATGCTATTGCATTAACATTCGAAGGAAAAGAGTTAAGCTATAAAGATTTAGATATTAGATCGAATCAGTTAGCTCATTATTTAAGAGAACAAGGAGTTCAACCAGATACTTTGGTTGGTATTTGTTTAGAACGAGGCTTTGATATGATCATTGGTATTCTAGGAATCTTAAAGTCGGGAGGAGCATATGTTCCAGTAGATCCAGCTTATCCAGAAGATAGAATAGAGTATACTTTAACGGATGCAGGAATTACCTTGGTGTTAAGTGATGAGGCGAGCAAAGAAGTTTTATTAGACAAAGCTGAGTTGAGCATACTTTCTTTAGATGGAGATTGGAATACAATTTCGTCTTATTCAACCGAAGAATTAAGAAAAGTAGTATCACCAAATAATTTAGCTTATGTAATTTATACCTCAGGAAGTACAGGAAAACCAAAAGGAGTTTTAATTGAGCATTTGAATGTGGTTCGTTTATTTATGAATGACGAATGTTTATTTGATTTTAATTCAAATGATGTTTGGACCTTATTCCATTCTTTCTGTTTTGATTTCTCAGTTTGGGAAATGTATGGAGCGTTGTTGTTTGGAGGTCGTTTGGTAATTGTTCCAAAGTCAACAACCAAAGATGCTATAGCTTTTAGTAATTTATTAGTTGATGAAGGAGTTACGGTATTAAACCAAACACCAAGTTCTTTTTATACACTTCAAGACCAATACTTATCAATTACAGATGAGAGTACTATTCGTTATGTTATTTTCGGTGGAGAAGCTTTAAATCCAAGTTACTTAGCAAGATGGGAACAATCGTATAAAAATAGCCAACTAATCAATATGTATGGTATTACCGAAACTACGGTTCATGTTACCTACAAAGAAATTACAGAGGCAGATATCAATAATTCAATAAGTACGATTGGTACAGCGATTCCAACATTGAGTTGTTATATCGTGGATGATTATTTAAATCCAGTTCCACAGGGTGTTATTGGTGAATTATGTGTTGGAGGAAGTGGTGTTGCTAGAGGTTATTTGAATAGAGAAAACTTAACAAATGAACGCTTTGTATTAAATCCATTTAGTGATGATGTTAACGCTCGTTTATACAAGTCTGGAGATTTAGGACGTTGGCTAGCCGATGGAACCATTGAATATATAGGACGAAAAGATGCACAGGTTAAGATTCGTGGATACCGTATTGAATTAGGAGAAACAGAATCTGTACTTTCTAAAGTTGAAGGAATTCACAGTAGTTGCGTTTTAGCGAAAGAAGATGGTACAGGAAACAAACGTTTAATTGGATATATAGTTAAAGATGAATCTTTAAATAAAGAAGGAATTCAATCAGAATTAAAGAAGAGTCTACCAGAATATATGGTACCTCAAATATGGATTGAATTAGAAGAAATGCCATTAACATCAAATGGTAAATTAGATAGAAAATCACTTCCAGAGCCAGATGGAGACATGTTATCTACAAAAGAATATGTTGCTCCTAGAAATATAAAGGAAAGACAAATCGCAATTATCTGGCAAGAATTATTAGGACTGGAAAAAGTAGGAGTTTATGATAATTTCTTTGAGTTAGGGGGACATAGTTTATTGGTTGTTCAATTAATATCTCGTCTACAAAAACTGAATTATCATATTGATGTTAAAGATATTTTCGCAAATCCGACTATTTCGGAAATCGCAGAAAAAGTATCTTCTGAAGCTTCAGTATATCAAGCTCCAGCAAATGGAATTAAAGAGGATACCGATCGTATTGTACCTGATATGGTTCCATTATTGGATTTCAATCAGGAAGATATTGATAAAGTGGTGTCAAAAATTCCTGGAGGTGTTGCAAATATCGAAGACATCTACCCATTGTCGCCATTGCAAGAAGGAATCTACTTCCATTACTTAATGAGTGATAAAGAGCAAGGAGATCCTTACATTCTACCTAACTTATTGTCTTTTGAAAGTGAAGATCAACGTAATTCATTTATAAAAGCCTTAGAGTTTGTAATAAACCGTCATGATGTATTACGAACAAGTTTTTTAAGTGAAGGTTTACCAAAAACGGTTCAAGTAGTTCAAAGGCAAGTACAATTGTCAGTAGAACATATCACTTTCGATTCTTCTAAAGATATCATATCAGAATTAGAAATATTACGTTCACCAGGAAATCAATGGATGGATATTTCTGAAGCGCCATTATTGAAATTGAAATCGGTAGATGATCCTGAAAATAAGGCATACTACCTACTAATCAATCAGCACCATATGGTATTAGATCATATCGGATTGAAGAAGGTGATTTTAGAGATAGAACAATACTTATCAGGAAATGAAGAAAATCTTTCTACTCCTGCATTATATAGAGATTTCATAGCACATACATTACATCAACAATCTACTAATAATAGTGAGGCTTACTTTACTGAATTATTAGGAAGCGTTGAAGAGCCTACTTATCCATTTAATCTGTCCGATGTTCAAGGAGATGGAAGCGAAATAGAGGAGTACAGTATGCTTTTAACAGGTAAATTAAGTGATGAAATTCGTAACGTTAGTCTTAATTTAGGTGTAAGTCCAGCAGTATTATTCCATGCAGCATATGGCGTTGTAATAGCAAGATGTAGTAATTCAGAATATGCCATTTTTGGTTCACTATTCTCAGGACGTTTACAAGGAGCGGCTAACTCTGTAGACTCATTAGGTTTATTCATTAATACCTTACCATTTTTCACTGAATTAAAGGGAAGTGTTTTAGAATATGTAACCGAAGTAAAAAATAGATTAAATGAGCTTTTATCTTATGAACAAAGCTCTTTATCAAATATTCAAAGTTGGAGTGGAATCTCGAATGATGTACCGTTATTCAGCACCCTATTAAACTACCGTAACTCTTCAGAACCTTCAAGCAAAGAAGAACTTAATGAGAATTTAGGAGTTACAATAGTTGGTGGTGAAGGACGAACAAATTATCCATTCTCAGTGGATGTAGATGATTATGGTGATCATTTTGGTTTAATTGCCCAAATTGATACACGTATCGATGGAGACAGAGTACTTATTTATATGTACGAAGCCATGGCTAGCTTAATAAAAGGATTAAAGTCTGACGAAGAAGTATCGGTTTCAGAATTAAATATCTTGTCATCAGAAGAAAAAGATCAATTATTAGGAGCATTTAATGCTAACTTATTAGAGTTACCAGAGAATAGAACGATTCTTAATCTTTTCGAAGATCAAGTTGCTCAGAATCCGACGAATGTTGCCGTTGTTTATGGAAACACTTCAATAACATATAAAGAATTAGATGAGCAATCGAATCAACTAGCTCGTTACATCGACCGCATTTATCAAGACTCTAATGAATTAGTAGGTATTTGTCTTTCAAAAGGAATTGATATGATCATCAGTACGTTAGCCGTATTGAAATCAGGAAGAGCTTATGTACCAATTGATACAAGTTATCCATCTGATCGTATTGCTCACATTATTGAAGATGCTGCATTAAACCTTTTAATCACTAGCAAATTAGATAGTGAGTTGTTGAAAACTTTTGGAAGTATTCAAAAAATTATTGTAGATGCAGAAGCAACTGTAATACGAGAAGAGTCTGCAAACGCTAAAGGAGCTCAGGTAAGTACTGATGACCTAGCCTATATTATTTATACTTCTGGTACAACAGGGAAGCCAAAAGGAGTTACAGTGAAACACTTAGGAGTTTACAATGTTGCTTTAAGCTGGAAAACATCTTTTGAGATTGATGGGGATACTCGCTTATTACAATTAGCAAGCTTTGCTTTTGATGTTTTCGTAGGAGATTTTTGTAAGTCACTGTTATTTGGAGGTCAAATGATTATTTGTCCAGAAGATCTTCGTTTAGATATCGTAGCACTTTACAACTTAATTGAAGAGCACAAGGTTAACATTTTTGAAACGACTCCGTCATTAGGTGTACCATTAATGGATTATATCTATGAACAAAACTTAGACATTTCTTGGTTGAAGCAAGTTGTTTTAGGGTCGGATATTTTCCATGTTCATGACTTCAAGCGTTTGTATGAAAGATTTGGAAATACGCTTAGATTAGTAAATAGTTATGGAGTTACCGAGGCAACTATTGATAGTTCGTACTACGAGATTGAAAATATTGATAGTTTATCGGATTCAGTAACAGTACCAATTGGAAAGCCATTACATAATATGAGTTTTTATATTATGGATGCTTCTAAAAACTTAGCACCAATTGGAGTTGTAGGAGAATTATATATTGGAGGTTTAGGTCTTGCTAAAGAATACTTAAATAAAGAAGAACTAACAAAAGAAAAGTTTATTCCGAATCCATTTGAAGAAGGAACTTTATTATATCGTACAGGAGATTTAGCTCGTTGGTTACCTGATGGTAATATGGATTTCATTGGAAGAGGCGATAGCCAGGTTAAAATTCGTGGATATCGTATTGAGTTAGGGGAGGTAGAGACTGTACTTTTCGATGCACCAACTATTGAGAGTTGTTGTGTATTAGCGAAATCAGATATAACAGGAGCGAAACGTTTAGTAGGTTATGTCGTAACTAACGAAGCGTTTGACAAAGAATCTATCGAAGTCTTCTTAAAAGATAGATTACCAGAATATATGATACCTACGCTTTGGGTAGAGTTAGATAAAATACCATTAACAGCTAATGGTAAATTAGATAAAAAGGCCTTACCAGAACCAGACGGATCATTATTATCAACGACTGCTTATGTAGCGGCAAGGAATGAGACTGAAGGACAAATAGCTATTATTTGGCAAAAACTATTAGGAATTGAAAAGATTGGAGTTTATGATAATTTCTTTGAATTAGGAGGTCACAGTTTATTAGTTGTGCAGTTAATTTCTCAACTACAGAAAAATGACTACCATATTTCGGTAAAAGATATTTTCTCTAACCCTACAATTGCAGGTATAAGTGAGAGCTTATCATCATCATCAAGATATCAAGTTCCAGCCAATGGAATTACAGAAGATGTAGATCGTATCGTGCCAGAAATGGTTCCTTTATTGGATTTTGAGCAAGAGGATATTGACGCTATTGTGACAAAGGTTTCTGGGGGAGTTTCAAACATTCAGGATATTTATCCATTATCTCCATTACAAGAAGGAATGTACTTCCATTACTTAATGAGTACAAAAGAAGAAGGAGATCCTTATGCAGTACCTTGTTTATTATCGTTTACAGAAACGAATAAACGTGATTCTTTCATAGAAGCTTTACAGTTCGTAGTAAATCGCCATGATGTGCTACGTACAATGGTAATAAGTGAGGGATTACCGAAACCAGTGCAAGTTGTACAAAGAGAAGCAAAACTTCATGTAGAAAACCTAAAGATTGATAAAGACAAAGATGTTCTGCCTCAGTTACAGGAATTAATAGCTCCAGGTAATCAATGGATGGATGTTTCAAAAGCTCCATTATTAGGATTGCAAAAAGCAGATGATTTACAAAACGGTACTTATTATCTGATTTTGTTGGAACATCACTTAATCATGGATAATATCGGAATGGAAATGATTATTTCTGAGATCTTGACTTACTTATCAGGAAAAGGAACGAGTCTAGCTGAGCCTTCATTATATCGTGAGTTTATTGGTCATACACTTCATCAACAAGCAACAAATGATAGTCAATCTTATTTCACGAATTTATTAGGAAGTATTGATACACCAACATATCCGTTCGATTTAACAAATACTCAAGTAACAGGAGAATTAATAAAGGAATCAGTAGTTCGTTTACCAGAAGAATTAAGTAAAAAGATTCGCAATGTAAGTATTGAAAAGGGTATGAGTCCAGCCACTTTATTCCATGCGGCATACGGATTGGTTGTAGGGAAATGTAGTAATTCAGAATATGCTTTATTTGGATCTTTATTCTCAGGTCGTTTACAAGGTTCATCAGGAGCGGCGGATTCGTTAGGGTTATTTATCAATACCTTACCATTCTATATAGCTTTAGAAGGAAGTATCACAGACTATGTTGAAACAGTTAAGCAACGCTTATCAGGATTGTTGTCTTACGAGCAAACTCCGCTGTCGAGTGTTCAAGGTTGGAGTGGTGTTTCAAACGAAATACCATTATTCAGTGCTTTATTAAACTATCGTCGCACTCAAATAGGGGTAGAAGAAAAAGAAGCTTGGACAGACTTAGATTTAGGTGTTGATATAATAGGAGGTCAAGAGCGTACCAATTATCCATTTACGTTGAGTATTGATGATAATGGAGTTGATTTCATAGTAACATCACAAATAGATGAAAGTATCGATGTAAATCGAGTACAATCATACATGAAAGAAGCTTTAGAGCAATTAGTTAAAGGTTTAAGCTCTGAAGAAACAATTCAAGTTGGTGATACAACAATACTTTCTAAAGAAGAAACTAAAGAAATTCTAGAGGTTTTCAATGACACAGAGTTGGCGTATCCATCGAATAAATCAGTTATTGAATTATTTGAAGCACAAGTTCAAAAAACGCCAAATGCAGCAGCGATTACCTTTGAAGGAAGTACTTTAACCTATCAAGAATTAGATATTCGTTCAAATCAATTAGCGCATTATTTACAAGAAAATGGAGTAGCCATAGATACGTTTGTAGGAATCTGTATGGATCGTAGTTTAGAGTTACTTGTAGCCATTTTAGGAGTTTTAAAATCAGGAGGAGCTTATGTACCGATTGACGCTAATTATCCAGAAGATCGTATCAAGTATATGTTAAAAGATGCGGCAATTGAATTAGTATTGACAAGTGAAGAGAATAAGGAAATACTAGAAAATAAAGATAGCATTAATGTAGTAGCTTTGGATGAAGAGTGGGATACATTAATAGTAACATATTCTGAAAGCAGTTTAGGTAAAACTATTGCACCGAGTGATTTAGCTTATGTTATTTATACTTCAGGAAGTACAGGGCAACCAAAAGGAGTTCAAATAGAACATAAAAATATTGTTAGTTTAAGTACAAGTTGTGATTATGTAGCCTTGAATTCAGACACAGTTTGGTTATCAACAGGATCAATTTCGTTTGATGCGACTACGATAGAATATTGGGGAACTTTATTAAATGGAGGAGAACTAGTATTAGCCACAAAAGATACTTTATTAAATACTGCCAGTTTTAAAGAATTATTACAAGAAAAAGAGGTAACTACTTTATGGATGACCGCTTCATGGTTTCATCAAGTGGTAGAAGAAGATACCGGTGTTTTTACCTCATTACGATATTTATTAGTTGGAGGAGATGTAGTTCTATTCAACTATACTAATAAAATAAAAGAATTATATCCAGGGCTAACCATTATTAATGGATATGGACCTACGGAGAATACTACATTCTCAACAACCTATACTATAGACATTACCGAGGAAACCCTTCTCATCGGTAAGCCTTTGAAAAACAGAGTAGCTTATATCGTTGACTCGGTAATGAATCTAGTACCAGTAGGTGTTGAAGGAGAATTAGTTGTAGGAGGAGCAGGAGTTGCTCGTGGATATTTAAATAATGAAGAACTAACTAAGGAGAAGTTTGTAGCAAGTCCATTTAAGCAAGGAGAAAAGCTTTATAAAACAGGAGACTTGGCAAAATGGTTACCTGATGGGAATATTGAATTTGTAGGAAGAAAAGATGCTCAGGTTAAGATTCGAGGATACCGAATTGAATTAGGTGAAATCGAAAATAATTTGTCAAATTTAAGTTCAATCAGTCAATGTTGTGTCCTTGCCAAAGAAGATGTTACAGGAAGTAAACGATTGGTTGGGTATATAGTTTCAGAAGATACTTTTGATAAGGAAGCAATTCAAAATGAATTAAGTGAATATTTACCAGATTATATGATTCCATCGATTTGGGTGGAAATGGATGAGATGCCATTAACCTCAAATGGTAAATTAGATAGAAGAGCCTTACCAGAGCCAAATAGTTCAGATTTATCAAGTAAAGAATATGTAGCTCCGAGAAATCAAGTGGAAGAACAAATTGCTATCATTTGGCAAGATGTATTGGGTATAGAACAAGTTGGAGTTTATGATGATTTCTTTGAATTAGGAGGCCATAGTTTACTAGTGGTTCAATTAATCTCAAGAGTACAAAAAATTGGATTCAATATCTCAGTAAAGGATATTTTCTCAAAGCCTACCATAGCGGCGATCAGTGAAAATGTATCTTCATCGGCATCAATGTATCAAGTTCCTGAAAACGGAATAACAGAAGGTATCGATCGTATTGTGCCATCAATGGTTCCGTTATTAGACTTTACTCAAGAAGATATTGATAGGGTAGTTTCAAAGATTTCAGGAGGTGTTTCTAATATTGAGGATATCTATCCATTATCACCATTACAAGAAGGAATGTATTTCCATTATTTAATGAGTGATAAAGAAGAAGGAGATTCATATGTTTTATCGAATCTACTATCATTTAAAGGCAAAGAAAAGCGTCAATTATTTATCGAGGCATTACAATTTGTAGTCAATCGTCATGATGTTTTAAGAACTAGTGTTGTAAGTGAAGGCTTACCAAAAGCGGTTCAAGTAGTACAACGAGAAGCTAAATTATCATTAGAAGAATTAACCTTTGATTCAAAAACAGACATTTTATCTGAATTAGAAGAGTTAACCGCTCCTGGGAATCAGTGGATGGATGTAGCTAATGCACCATTATTACAATTAAAATCTGCAGATGATGGAGATAATGATCGCTACTATTTAATTATCAATCAACATCATTTAGTCTTGGATCATGTTGGATTGGAGAAGGTTGTCGCAGAAATTCAAATGTACTTATTAGGACATGAGTCTAATCTTCCAACTCCTGTGTTGTATAGAGATTTTATTGGTCATACACTTCATGCACAAGCAACCAACGATGGAGAGTCGTATTTCCAAGGATTATTGGCAGATATTGAAGAGCCAACGTATCCATTTAATTTATCAGATACAAAGGTTAGTGCTGAAGCTATCAAAGAGTCAAGTGTACTTTTATCGGATGCGTTAAATAAAGAACTTAGAGAAGTTAGTATTTCATTAGGAATGAGTCCAGCGGTATTATTCCATGCAGCGTATGGACTAGTTATTGGAAAATGTAGTCATTCAGAATATGCTTTATTTGGATCAATATTCTCAGGACGTTTACAAGGAGCGTTGAACTCAGCAGATTCCTTAGGAATGTTTATTAATACCTTACCATTCTATGTTTCTTTAGAAGAAGGTGTGCTCGAATATGTGCAACAGGTAAAGGGACGCTTACAAGATTTACTACCTTACGAGCAAACACCACTATCAAGCATCCAAGGTTGGAGTAGAATATCTACAGAAGTATCTTTCTTTAGTGCCTTATTAAACTATCGTCATTCTCATATGGCAAAGGAGGTAGAAGAAGGAGAAACTATTGATTTAGGATTAGAAGTTATAGGAGGAGATGAGCGAACGAACTATCCATTTACGTTAAATGTTGATGATTTTGGAGAGAGTTTTGGATTAACAGCTCAGATAGAAGGAAGTATTGATGCAGATAAGGTATTGTCTTATATGCAAGAAGCTTTAACAAGTTTATTACAAGGATTAAAGACAGAGGAAAAAGATCCAGTTATAAACTTAGCTATTTTATCTCAAGAAGAAAACGCAGAAATACTAGAAGTTTTCAATGCAACTGAACTCAAGTATCCATCAGAGAAATCTGTAGTGGAATTGTTTGAAGAGCAGGCAAAGAAAACACCAAAAGTAGCGGCGATTACCTTTGAAGGAACTACCTTAACATATCAGGAGCTAGACAAACGTTCAAATCAGTTAGCGAACTATTTACAAGAAAATGGAGTAGTGACAGATTCGTTTGTAGGGATTTGTATGGATCGTAGTTTGGAATTACTTGTAGCGATTTTAGGAGTTCTAAAATCAGGAGGCGCTTATGTACCAATCGATCCAAGTTATCCAGAAGATCGTATCGAGTATATGTTAAGCGATGCTACGATTAATTTGGTATTGACAAGCAAGTCTAACAAAGAAACTCTAGCAGATAAAAAAGACATCTCAGTGATTGCTTTAGACCAAGATTGGGATAGGTTAATTTCAACATATTCTTCAAACAGTTTAAGCAAAACAATTTCATCAAACGATTTAGCCTATGTGATCTATACTTCAGGAAGTACAGGACAACCAAAAGGAGTTCAAATAGAGCATAAAAACATTGTTAGTTTAAGTACTAGTTGTGATTATGTCACCTTGAATTCAGATACGGTTTGGTTATCAACAGGATCAATTTCGTTTGATGCAACCACCATTGAATATTGGGGAACACTACTTAATGGAGGAGAACTGGTATTAACCACGAAAGAAACCCTATTAGATACGGCAAGCTTTAAAACATTATTACAAGAAAAAGAAGTTACTACCTTATGGATGACCGCTTCATGGTTCCATGGGGTAGTAGAGGAAGATGCTAGTGTTTTTGCTTCATTACGTTATTTGTTAGTTGGAGGAGATGTGGTTTTGTTCAACTATACCAATAAACTCAAGGAACTATATCCAGATCTAACTATTATTAATGGATATGGTCCAACGGAGAACACTACATTCTCAACAACATATACTATTGACATTACCGAGGAAACCCTTCCAATAGGTAGGCCAATTAAAAACAGAGAGGCTTATATTGTTGACTCAGCGATGAATTTAGTTCCAGTAGGAGTTGAAGGAGAATTAGTTGTAGGGGGAGCAGGAGTAGCCAGAGGTTATTTAAACAACGAAGAGTTAACCAAAGAAAAATTCATTCCAAATCCATTTAAACAAGGAGATAGACTCTACAAAACAGGAGATTTAGTAAAATGGTTACCTGACGGAAACATTGAGTTTGTAGGAAGAAAGGATGCTCAGGTTAAAATCAGAGGATATCGAATTGAATTGGGAGAGGTTGAAAACAGCTTGTCAAACTTAAGTTCGATCAGTCAATGTTGTGTACTAGCTAAAGAAACAATCAATGGAACCAAGCGTTTGGTTGGATATGTAGTTTCAGAAGATACTTTTGATAAGGAAGCTATCCAAATCGAACTTAAGGAGCATTTACCAGATTATATGATTCCATCGATTTGGGTGGAAATGGATGAGATACCACTTACAAGCAATGGTAAATTAGATAGAAGAGCCTTACCAGAACCAGATAGTTCAGATTTATCAAGCAATGACTATGTAGCACCAAGAAATGAAACGGAAAAACAATTGGTAGCTATTTGGCAAGAATTGTTAGGTGTAGCACAAGTAGGAGTATATGATGACTTCTTTGAATTAGGAGGCCACAGTTTATTAGTCGTTCAATTAATATCAAGAGTACAGAAGCTAGGATTTAATATCTCAGTAAAAGATATTTTCTCAGAACCTACCATTGCAGCGATTAGTCAAAATGTATCTTCATCGGAATTGATGTATCAAGTTCCAGCAAATGGAATTACAGAAGGTATCGATACCATTACACCAGAGATGGTTCCATTATTAGACTTCAGTCAAGAAGATATCGATACTGCGGTAGCACAAGCCCCAGGCGGAATCTCAAATATTGAGGATATCTACCCATTATCACCACTGCAAGATGGAATTTACTTCCATTATTTAATGAGTGATCAAGACCATGGAGATCCTTATGTTTTACCAAGTTTATTCTCTTTCCCAAGCAAAGAAAAGAGAGCATTATTTATCGAGGCACTTCAATTTGTAGTGAATCGTCATGATGTATTACGTACTTGTGTTGTCAGTGAAGGTTTACCGCAAGCAGTTCAAATAGTTCTTAAAGAAGCAATATTAGAAGTAGAGGAGTTAGAAGCATCTTTACCAGAATTAGAATTATTAGCTGAGCCAGGAAATCAACGTATGGATGTTTCTAAGGCACCACTACTAGAATTAAAATCGGCAGATGATGAAGCAACAGATAGTTATTATTTAATCATCAACCAGCATCACCTAGTATTAGATCACGTTGGTTTGGAAATGATTATTAACGAGATTGATACATATCTTTCGGGTAAAACAGAGAACCTTTCAACACCAGTTTTATATAGAGACTTTATTGGACATACGCTTCATGCACAAGCGACGAATGATAGTGAAGCTTACTTCACTAATTTATTAGAAGGAATTGATACACCTACTTATCCATTTGGACTATCAGATATCCAAGGAACAGGAAGTGATATTAAAGAATTACAAGCTGTTTTACCAGAGCAGTTAAGTGAGTCAATACGAAAGGTAAGTACCCGTTTAGGAATGAGTCCAGCGGTACTATTCCATGCAGCATACGGACTTGTAGTAGGAAAATGTAGTAATACAGAGTATGCACTATTTGGAACCTTATTCTCAGGACGTTTACAAGGAGCATCAGGAGCAGCGGATTCATTAGGATTGTTCATTAACACCTTAGCTTTCCTAGTACAATTAAAAGGAAGTATAACTGATTATATCGCTCAAGTTAAAGAGCGATTAGGAGCATCATTACCATATGAGCAAACGCCACTTTCAAACATTCAGAATTGGAGTGAGATTTCAAACGAAGTACCTTTCTTTAGTGCCTTACTAAATTACCGTCATTCTTCTGCAGGAACAGAGACTGAAGAAATTGATGAAAATGCTATTAGCTTAGGTATAGAAATTATCAGTGATCATGAGCGTACTAATTATCCATTCTCATTAAATGTTGATGACTATGGAAAGGACTTCAAATTAACAGCCCAGATTGATGGTAGTATTGATACTAAGCGTGTACTTGCTTTTATGGAAGAAGCTTTATCACAACTTGTGAAGGGATTAGAGTTAGAAGAAGCAGTGCCTGTTGAAAGTTTATCAATTTTAGCTCAAGAAGAAAAAGTTCAAGTTCTTGATACTTTCAACGATACTCATGCAGACTATCCATTAGATAAAACATTAGTTGACTTATTTGCAGAGCAAGTAGCTAAAACACCACAGGCGATTGCAGTTGTTTATGAAAATGAAACATTGACCTTTGCAGAGTTAGATGAGCGTTCAAATCAACTAGGACATTACTTAAGAGAGCAAGGAGTTGAGCCAGATACTTTAGTAGGTATTTGTATTGAAAGAAGTACTGAGATGTTAGTAAGCATTTTAGGGATCTTGAAATCAGGAGGAGCGTATGTGCCAATCGATCCAGAGTATCCAGAAGATCGTATTGAATATATGCTAACCGATGCTGATATCAAATTGGTATTGACCAGTGCAAAAGTTACTTCAGAAGTACTAGGAGAAAGAGAAGGAGTAATCTCTATAGCTCTAGATAGCGAGTGGGAAACGATATCGAATTATTCTAAAGAAGCTTTAACTTCAGTAGTATCTCCAGAGAACTTGGCCTATGTAATCTATACTTCAGGAAGTACAGGAAAGCCAAAAGGAGTAATGAACCAGCACAATGGTATTGTGAACCGTTTATTATGGACGCAATCAGAGTACCAATTAACCTCAGAGGATACTATTCTACAAAAAACAACTTTCAGTTTTGACGTATCGGTATGGGAATTATTATGGGGAGCAATTTGCGGTTCGAAATTAGTATTTGCTAAGCCAGAAGGACATAAAGATGCTCGTTATTTAAAAGAAGTTATAGAAGAACACAAAGTAACAACGATGCACTTTGTACCATCGATGTTGAGAGTGTTCTTGGAAGAAATAGAAACAGGAGATTGTTCTTCTTTACGTCGTGTAATTTGTAGTGGAGAAGCCTTACAAGTGGATCATGTAGCTTTATTTAATGAGAAGTTTACAGGAAAGGAGTTACACAATTTATATGGACCAACCGAAGCAGCGATTGATGTAAGTTATTGGCCAGTTCCATTAGACAAACAAATCGATACTGTATTAATCGGACGCCCAGTAGCCAATACAAGTTTATATGTATTGGACGATTCGATGAATTTAGCTCCAATCGGAGTTGCAGGAGAATTATGTATTGGAGGAGTTCAGGTAGCTAGAGGATATTTAAATAAAGAAGAACTAACCAATGAGAAGTTTATTCAGAATCCATTTAAGGAAGGAGATAGAATCTATAAAACAGGAGATTTAGCTCGATGGTTAGCTGATGGAACAATTGAATACATCGGAAGAAAAGATAATCAAGTTAAGATTCGCGGGTATAGAATTGAATTAGGAGAGATTGAGAATGCTTTATCATTATTAGAAGCTATAAGTCAATGTTGTGTATTAGCTAAAGACGATAGTATAGGAAGCAAACGTTTGGTTGCTTATGTAGTTTCAAATGGAGAATTCGATAAAGGAAATATTCAAAACGAATTAAAAGAGGTTCTTCCAGAATACATGGTTCCTGGATTATGGGTTGAGTTAGAAACAATGCCATTAACAGTGAATGGTAAACTAGATAGAAAAGCTTTACCAGAACCAGATGGATCATTACTGTCAACAACTAAATACGTAGCACCAAGAAATGAGTTAGAAGCTCAAATGGTAAGTATATGGCAAGATATTCTAGGCTTAGAAAAAGTTGGAGTTTATGACAATTTCTTTGAATTAGGAGGTCATAGTTTATTAGTGGTTCAGTTAATTTCTCGTTTACAAAAGATAGATTTCAATATTGCTGTAAAAGATATCTTCTCAAATCCAACAATTGCTGAAATAGCAGAAAAAGGATCTTCAGAAATTTCTGTTTACCAAGTTCCAGCGAATGGAATTACCGAGGATACAGATTATATCGTTCCAGCTATGGTTCCTTTATTGGATTTTGATCAAGAAGATATCGATATGGTAGTTTCTAAAGTTTCAGGAGGAGTTACTAATATTCAAGATATCTATCCTTTATCACCATTACAAGAAGGAATTTATTTCCACTATTTAATGAGTAATGAAGAGCAAGGAGATCCATATATTTTATCGAATCTACTTTCATTTGCAAGTAAAGCACAACGTAATTCTTTCATAGAAGCACTTCAGTTTGTAATAAATCGTCATGATGTATTGCGTACTTGTTTTATCAGCGAGGATTTACCAAGAACGGTTCAAGTAGTAAAGAGATATGCTGAATTGGAAGTAGAAGAAATTACTATTGATGATTCTCAGAATATGGAATCAGAGTTAAAACAACTTACGACTCCTGGAAATCAATGGATGGACATTTCACAAGCTCCATTATTAAAATTAAAGTCAATTGATGATGAAGTTGATGGAACCTATTATTTGGTAGTTAATCAACATCATTTGGTATTAGATCATGTTGGTTTAGAAAAGGTAATTGTTGAGATAGAGCAATATTTACTAGGAAACAAAGAAAGTCTTTCAACCCCAGTACTATATCGTGATTTTATCGCACATACTTTGCACGTGCAGGCAACGAATAATGACGAAGAGTATTTCAAGGGATTATTAGAAGATATTGAAGACCCTACGTATCCGTTCGAGTTAACGAATATTCTTGGAAATGGAAGTGATATCAGTGAATTTGAAATCGTGTTACCAACGGAAATGAGTAAAAGGATTCGAAGTGCAAGTATTGAATTAGGTATAAGCCCTGCTGTATTATTTCATGCTGCTTACGGAATTGTTGTAGGAAGATGTAGTAATAAGGATTATGCAATTTTCGGTTCATTATTCTCAGGTCGTTTACAGGGAGCGGTTGGAGCTGCAGAATCTTTAGGACTTTTCATAAATACATTACCATTTTTAACAAAACTAGGTGGCAGTATTACTGAATATATCCAAAGAGTTAAAGAAGGATTGAATGCCTTGTTGCCTTATGAACAAACACCATTATCGAGTATTCAAAATTGGAGTGATATTTCCAATGAAGTTCCATTATTCAGTGCGATATTAAATTATCGTCACTCTGATACTTCAAGTGCTATAGAAGATAGTTCAGAAGGACATGATTTAGGTATAACACATGTTGGTGGGCACGAGAGAACAAACTACCCATTTGCTTTGAGTGTTGATGATTTCGGAGTTGATTTCGGAATGACTGCTCAAATGGATGCTAGTGTTCTTCCAGAAAGAATTATTTCTTACATGGAAATGGTATTAAACCAACTTTTAGATGGAATAAATACTGAAAACTCTGTTGAAAGTATAACCATGTTAACTACAACTGAAGAACATGAATTAGTTAGCGATTTCAACGATACAACAATTGCTTATCCAGAGGATAAAACATTAATCGAGTTATTCAATGTTCAAGTTGAAAAAATACCAAATGCGATAGCAACGGTTTATAAAGAAGAGCAACTAACCTATAAGGAGTTGGATGAATTGTCAAATCAATTAGCTCAGTATTTAGTAGCGAATTATTCGATACATATTGAAAACTCCATTACAGTTATTCTGGAGAGGAGCAATTGGTTAATCGTATCAATGTTGGCAATCATGAAAGTAGGAGGAACTTATGTTCCAATTGACCCATCATATCCAGAAGAAAGAAAATCATACATTCTTAATGATAGCGGTAGCATTTTTAGTATTGATGATGAATTCTTAAATGAATTTAAAGAGCATAAAAATGAGTATGTAAAAGAGGCAACAGATGTTATTGTAAGAGCAAATAACTTGGCCTACATTATTTATACTTCTGGAAGTACAGGAAAACCAAAAGGAGTATTAATAGAGCATAGAAGTATTATCAATACCATTTTATCTCAAATAGAAATCTTCTCTATTATTCCAGAATCTCATTGTCTACAATTTGCAAGTCAATCATTTGATGCTTCAATTTCAGAGATTTTCACAGTGCTTTTAAAAGGAGCAAGCTTATATACTATTGAAGAAGAGAAAAAATCAGATGTGCAGTTCTTCAAAGAATATATAAAGAGAAATGCGATTACTATAGCCACATTACCGCCAGCATTTTTACAACTATTGGATGTTGAAGACTTACAAGGATTCACCACCTTGGTAACAGCTGGAGAAGCAATTCCGTTAACATTAGCGAAGACTTTTGCTGAGAGCTACAATTACATAAATGCTTATGGTCCTACGGAAACCAGTATTTGTGCAACCACTTTTAAAGGAAATATAGGTGATCTTGTTCCAATAGGAAAACCAATTGATAACACTCACATTTATATCCTAAACGAAGCCAACGAATTATTACCTACAGGAGTTGTAGGAGAGTTATGTGTTGGAGGTAGAGGAGTTGCTCGAGGATACTTGAATAGAGAGGAACTTACAGCAGAGAAGTTTATTAATAATCCGTTTAAGCAAGGAGAAAGAATCTATAAAACAGGAGATCTTGCTCGCTGGTTACCTGATGGAAATATCGAATTTTTAGGAAGAAAAGATGATCAGGTTAAAATCAGAGGGTACAGAATTGAATTGGGTGAGATTGAAAATGCTTTAGCATCACTTTCTTCTGTAAATCAAGGTTGTGTATTAGCAACTGCCGATTCAAACGGAAATAAACGATTGGTTGGATATGTGGTTCCAACAGAAACTTTCAATAAAGAAACTATTCAACAAGAATTAAAAGAGGTTTTACCAGAGTACATGGTACCTACATTATGGATTGCACTAGACGAAATGCCTGTAACAAGCAACGGGAAAATAGCTAGAAAATCGTTACCAACTCTGGAAGGATCTGAATTATCAAGTAGAGAATATGTTGCCCCAAGAAACAAACTAGAAGAACAATTAGTAGCGATTTGGCAAGAGCTATTAAAGGTAGATAAAATAGGGATACACGATAACTTCTTTGAACTAGGAGGGCATAGTTTATTAGCAACGCGATTGGTTGCTATGATTCGTAAAGAGTTATCAATAGAAATTTTTATTCAAGAGATTTTTGAGTTCAGTACCATCGAAGAAATGGCTTCTTATATCAATTATAAGGTAGTCAACTTTAGTGAAGATTCTGTAGACGATTACAGCATGAGTATTGACATATAATTTTTAATCATATGGATTTATTAAGTTTTTTTCAAAGACTAAACGGACAAGGTGTAAAGTTGGTATTAAAAGACGGATCACTAAGTGTCAAATCAAATAAAAGAGTAAGTCAAGAATTGCTTTTAGAAATTAAGAGCAATAAGGAGTTGATTATTGAATATTTAAAAAAATACCAAGGTGAGAAAGCTAATGGATTGCAAGAAAAGTATGGCAAGAAAGATAACAAAAGAACATTATTAGAAAGTATAAAACCATTTGATAGAAAATCTGTTGAAAGAATACCTTTATCATTTAGTCAAGATCGTTTATGGTTCTTAGATCAATTTGAAGGAACCTTAACCTATCATTTACCCTCTGTAATTCGTTTAGAGGGCGATTTAGATATAGCGGCTCTTGAACAATCATTAAAGACAATTATCGCTCGGCATGAAGTTCTTCGAACAAACTTAATGTCTGTTGAAGGAGTTGGATATCAAGAGGTGGTAAGTGAAGAAAACTGGTCGCTAGATCAAGTAAAAATAACAAAAGAAGAATTACTAAAAACTACATTACATGATTACATTAATATTCCATTTGATTTATCAAATCATTACAAGTTAAGAGCTTGTCTATACGATTTAGGCAGCAATAAGTACGTATTAGCATGTGTTTTTCATCATATTGCTAGTGACGGATGGTCATCAAACATTTTAGTAGGAGAGTTTATCGAATTGTACAGCTCTCTAAGTTTGAATAGAAAACCGAAACTTTCAGAATTAGCACTTCAATATAGCGATTACGCGATGTGGCAGCGCACATATTTAGAAGGTGAAGTTTTAGAAAATCAATTGTCGTATTGGCAAGAGAAATTAAAAGGAGTAAGTACTCTCGAATTACCGACAGATTATGCTCGTCCAGCAGCACAAAGTACAAGAGGATCTTATATTCCGTTTAAATTAAATGAAGAAATAAGTTCATCATTAAAAGCAATATGCCAACAAGAAGGAGTTACGTTGTTCATGTTAATGTTATCTGCTTTTAAAGTACTGTTATCTCGTTATAGCGGTCAAGATGATATAAGTGTTGGAACTCCAGTTGCAAATCGTACGCAATCTGAGTTGGAAGGAATGATTGGTTTTTTCGTAAACACTCTAGCTTTGCGTAGTGATTTAAGTGAAAATCCAAGTTTTAAGCAGTTGTTAAAGCAAGTGAAGCAAACAACATTAGCTTCATATGATAACCAGTTAGCTCCTTTTGAAAGGGTAGTAGATAGAGTTGTTAAAACTCGTGATATTAGTACGAGTCCTTTATTTCAGGTGATGTTTGTTCTGCAAAATACGCCAGCAAGTTCTGATATAGAAATTGACGGAGTAGTGTTGTCTGGATTCGAACTTGAAAAAACAACATCAAAATTTGATCTTACAATGCACGTATCTGAGGAAAATTTAGACATTTCTTTGGGCTTAGAGTATTGTACCGATCTATTTAATGAAGCTACCATTAACCGAATGCTAACTCATTATCAAGAGCTGTTGAGAAGTGTCATAAAAGATATATATCGACCAGTTAAAGAGTTATCAATTATTACAAAAGAGGAAGAAACCAAACTTCTGCAAGATTTCAACGAAACATTTCTGGAATACCCAGAAAATGAGTCAATAATTCAGGTTTTTGAATCACAAGTGGCAAAAACTCCTTCGGCAATTGCTGTTTCTTTTGGAGAAGAAACACTTACGTATGAGGCGTTGGATCAGCGTTCAAATCAATTAGCACAGTATCTTATTGAACAAGGAGTTGAAGCAAATGCTTATATCGGAATTTGTATGGATCGTAGTTCGGAGATGATTGTTGGTATTCTAGGGATCCTAAAGTCAGGAGGAGCTTATGTACCAATTGATTCGGAATACCCAGAAGAACGAATCGACTATATGTTAGACGATGCGAATATTGGTTTGGTATTGACTAATCAAAGTACGAGTAAAATATTTGAGGCAAGAGAAGAAATATCTGTGGTTTCGTTAGATAGTAATTGGAGCGCTATAGCTAAATATCTAACGACACCTTTAAATATTCAGGTAACATCAACTTATTTAGCTTATGTAATTTATACATCAGGAAGTACAGGAAAACCAAAAGGAGTACAAATTGAACACAAGAGTGTTGTTAGTTTAGCAACAAGTTGTAATTACGTTACTTTAAATAGAGATACAAAATGGTTATCTACAGGTTCAATTTCTTTTGATGCAACAACAATCGAGTATTGGGGTACTTTATTAAATGGAGGAGAATTAGTTCTAACGACTTCAGAAACATTGTTAAACACAACAAGTTTAAAAGAACTTATCGCAGCCAAAAAAGTGAATACTTTATGGATGACGGCCTCATGGTTTCATCAAGTAGTTGAAGAAGACCCTAAAGTTTTCCAATCATTGCAATACCTATTAGTAGGAGGTGATGTTGTGTTATTCCCGTTTACAAATAAATTAAGTGAATTATATCCTGAATTAACCATTATCAATGGATATGGTCCAACTGAGAATACTACTTTTTCAACTACCTATTCAATTGAGACTACTGAAAAAGCGATTCCAATTGGAAAACCTATCAAAAACAGCTATGCGTATATTGTAGATACTGATATGAAATTGGCTCCAATAGGTATTGTTGGAGAATTATTATTAGGCGGATCAGGAGTGGCGAGAGGTTATTTAAACAACCATGATTTAACCAATGAAAAGTTTATAGAGAGTCCATTTAAAAGTGGAGATCGTTTGTATAAAACTGGTGATTTGGCGAGGTGGTTACCAGATGGAAACATTGAATTCATAGGAAGAAAAGATCATCAGGTTAAAATACGTGGTTATCGAATAGAACTGGGTGAAATTGAAAATACACTATTATCGTTACAAACAATTAATCAATCGTGCGTATTGGCAAAAGAGGATGCAAATGGAAACAAGCGTTTGGTAGGTTATGTAGTTGTAAATGATAAGTTTAATAAAGAAAGTGTCCAAGCTGAATTAAAAGAAAGTTTACCAGATTATATGGTGCCAAATCTTTGGGTACAGTTGGATTCGTTACCATTAACATCCAATGGAAAATTGGATCGAAAGGCATTACCAGAACCAGACAATACTGAATTATCGACTGTAGAGTATTTAGCTCCAAGGAATGATGTAGAAGAGCAATTAGTAACTATTTGGCAAGGATTATTAAAAGTAGAGAGAATCGGAGTGCAAGATGATTTCTTTGAATTAGGAGGTCACAGTTTATTAGTAGTCCAATTGATAGCACAATTGCAAAAAAATGGATTCTATATAACTGTAAAAGATATTTTCTCAAATCCAACTATTGCAGCAATAGCAGAAAAAGTATCATTAGAAGCTACTACTTATGATGTTCCTGAAAACGGAATTACGATTGATACAGATTGCATTGTCCCAGAAATGCTTCCACTATTAAATTTTGAGCAAGAAGATATTGATACTATTGTATCAAAAATTCCTGGAGGCACTTCTAATATTCAGGACATCTATCCTTTATCACCTTTACAAGAAGGAATGTATTTCCATTATTTAATGAGTGAAAGAGAGCATGGAGATCCTTATGTTTTATCAAACTTGATGTCGTTTAATGAGGAAGAAAAACGTACTTTATTCATAGAAGCACTACAATTTGTAGTGAACCGTCATGATGTTTTACGTACCTGTGTTCTTAGTGAAAATTTACCAAAGGCAGTTCAGGTAGTGCAAAGAGAAGCATTATTGTCGGTTGAAACAATTACAATTGATGACACTAAAGATGTTTTGTTAGAATTACAAAACTTATCTGCACCAGGAAGCCAATGGATGGATGTATCAGAAGCACCTTTATTGAAATTAAAATTGGTCAATGATGAGAAAAATGGAAAGTACTATTTATGGATTAACCAACATCATTTAATATTTGATCATGTTGGATTAGAAATAATAATATCAGAAATAGAGTTTTATTTATCAGGAAAAACATCAAGTCTTTCTGAACCTGTATTGTATAGAGATTTTATAGGACATACATTACATCTACAAGAAATAAATAGCAGTGAAACTTATTTCAAAGAAATATTAGGAGGTGTTAATGAACCAACTTATCCATTCGGGTTGTCGGATATTCAAGGAAATGGTAGTGGTGTTAAGGAGTCTCATTTAGTATTATCAGAAGAATTAAGTAAAGAAATTCGAAGCACAAGCGTTAAATTGGGAGTAAGTCCAGCAGTGCTATTTCATGCGGCGTTTGGGGTTGTTGTAGGAAGATGTAGTAATACGGAATATGCTCTTTTTGGTTCATTATTATCAGGACGTTTACAAGGGAGTTTAGGAGCTGCGGATTCATTAGGACTTTTTATCAATACCTTACCTTTTTATGCAAATTTAGAAGGAAGCATTTCTGAATATATTTTAGAAGTTAAAAAATCTTTAGGAGCACTTCTTTCACATGAACAAACTCCGTTGTCATCTGTTCAAGGGTGGAGCGGGATTTCAAATGAAGTACCATTGTTTAGTGCTTTATTAAATTTTCGTCATTCGGTTATTACTTCAGATGAAGAAGTGACTGATATGGTCGATTTAGGGTTAAATTTAATAGAAACACATGAACGAACTAATTATCCACTTTCCATAGATATAGATGATTATGGGGTTGATTTTGGATTAAAGGCTCAGGTAGATGGAGGTATAAATGGTGGTAATCTACTTTCATATATCGCAGAAGCGATTAAAGGATTATTAAAAGGATTAAAATCTGAAAAAGAAATAAAAGTTTCTGAAATAAACATTTTATCCGAAACGGAAGAAAGTCAATTATTAGAGGTTTTCAATGACACTACGGCTGACTATCCACTTGATAAAACATTTGTTGATTTATTTGCTGATCAAGTTCAAAAATCTCCAGAAGCAATTGCAGCAATTTTTGCTGATCAGAAAATAACGTATAAACAATTAGATGAGCGTTCAAATCAATTAGCACATTACTTGATTGAAAAAGGTATTACATCAAATACGATGGTGGGTATTTGTTTAGAACGTAGCTTAGATATGTTGATCGGAGTGTTGGGTATCCTAAAATCAGGAGCTGCTTATGTACCAATGAAACCAGATTTTCCAAAGAGCCGTATAGCTCATATTCTTGAAGACCTAGGAGATTCGTTAGTAGTAACAAATGTAGAGAGTAAACCTGTATTTTCTTCTATGGAAACTATTGATTTAGTGCTATTGGATGATTCTGATTTAAAAGAAAACTATCCAACTACATCATTAGAAAAAGATTATAATGCTTCAGATTTAGCGTATGTAATTTATACTTCAGGAAGTACAGGATTGCCTAAAGGAGCAATGATAGAACATGCTGGATTATTAAATCACTTATTCATCATGATTGATGAGTTAAAGATGAATACTAATAGCACAGTAGCTTTTACAGCACCTTTTACCTTCGATATTTCGGTATGGCAAATGTTAAGCGGACTCTTATGTGGAGGGCGTATTGCAATATACTCAGAGGAAGATCTTTTAGCTATAGATGAATTCCAAAATTCATTAGCGAATAATAAAGTCAGTCATCTTCAGTTAGTTCCATCATATGTTTCTAGTTTATTAGAAAATAGTGAAGTAGTTCCAGGTTTATCTGATTTAGCATACTTCCTGGTAACTGGAGAAGCTGCTACAAAATCATTATTAGATAAATGGTTCTCATTATATCCAAATGTTCCCGTTGTAAATGCGTATGGACCAGCAGAAGCTTCAGATGATATAACACTACATATCATGAATGAATCTTCAACAGGAGCTGTGGTTCCAATCGGAAAGCCAGTTGCCAACATGGATGTTTATGTGGTTGATAGCTTTGATAATTTATGTCCAATTGGAGTTGTCGGAGAATTATGGACCGCAGGAATTGGAGTTGGTCGTGGATATTTGAATAGAGAAGAACTTACCAAAGAGAAATTCATAGAAAATCCATTTAAGCCAGAAGGAGGAAGATTATACAAGACAGGAGATTTAGGACGTTGGTTAACAAATGGAACTATCGAGTTCGTTGGTCGTTCAGATGATCAGGTGAAAATAAGAGGGTATCGTATTGAATTAGGAGAAATTGAAAATGCGTTATCCGTTATTTCTGGAGTTCAGAGCAGTTGTGTACTAGCCAAAAAAGACACTAAAGGAGTAAATCGTTTGGTTGGTTATGTAGTAATGGATACTGAATTTGACAGGAGCAGAATTCAAGATGATTTATTAAATAGTTTACCAGAATACATGGTTCCTACCTTATGGGTAGAATTGGATGAAATGCCACTAACTGCAAATGGTAAGATTGATAGAAAAGTTTTACCAGAACCTGATGGATCATTATTATCAACGACCGAATATGTTGCTCCAAGAAATGAAACAGAAGCTCAAATAGCAACTATTTGGCAAGAATTATTGGGAATAGAAAGTATTGGTATTTATGATAATTTCTTTGAAATAGGAGGGCATAGTTTATTGATAATCCAGTTAATTTCTCAATTACAGAAAATTGATTTTCACATCTCCGTTAAAGATATTTTCTCAAACCCAACGATTGCATCAGTAAGTGAGAAATTATCATCAGGAGCAACAATGTATCAAGTACCGGCGAATGGAATTACAGAGAATATTGATCGTATTGTTCCATCGATGGTTCCATTATTGGACTTTGAGCAGGAAGATTTAGACAAGGTGGTAAGTAGTGTTGAAGGAGGAGTTTCGAATGTTGAAGATATTTATCCATTATCTCCATTGCAGGAAGGGATTTATTTTCATCATTTAATGAGTAATCCAGAAGAAGGAGATCCTTATGTATTACCTCATTTGTTATCATTTCCAAGTAAAGAAAATAGAGATATATTTATAAAAGGGTTGCAGTTTGTAGTTGATCGTCATGATGTATTACGTACCTGTGTAATCAGTGAAGGATTACCAAAAGCGGTTCAGGTTGTATTGAGACAAGCGAAGTTATCTCTAGAATGTTTAGAATTAGATTCTTCTAAAGATGTTCTTTCAGAATTAAAAAGATTAACAACTCCAGGGAATCAATGGGTTGATGTTTCAAAAGCACCTTTGTTGAAATTACAATCTGCTGATGATATCAAAAATGATACTTATTATCTGGTTTTATTGGAGCATCATTTAACATTTGACCATGTTGGAGTTGAAAAAATTATTGAAGAGATAGGTGTTTACTTAACAGGAAATACATCCAATTTAGCAAAACCAGCATTATATAGAGATTTTATTGGTCATACACTTCATCAACAAACTACCAATGATAGTGCTTCTTACTTTACAAATTTATTAGGAAGTATTGATACACCGAGTTATCCATTTGATTTATCAAATATTCATACTACGGGAGCATCAATAAAAGAATCGGTGGTCATCTTACCACAAGAATTAAATAAGGAGATTCGTAATACATGTATGAGAACTGGAATGAGTCCAGCAACTTTGTTCCATGCAGCTTATGGTTTGGTTATAGGGAAATGTAGTAATATGGATTATGCCATTTTCGGAACTTTATTTTCAGGACGTTTACAAGGTTCAACTGGAGCAGCGGATTCGTTAGGATTATTCATTAATACCTTACCTTTTTATATCGCATTAGAAGGAACTATTACTGAATATGTAGAAACAGTAAAACAACAATTGGTGAGTTTACTGCCATACGAACAAACTCCACTATCTCATATTCAGGCTTGGAGTGGAGTATCAAACGAAGTTCCTTTATTCAGTGCTTTACTAAACTTCCGTCATAGCGCCATTCCAGTATCAAATGAAGAAGAAACTGATGCAATTGACCTAGGAATAAAAAAGATAGGAAGTCAAGAACGTACGAATTATCCATTTACCTTAAATGTTGATGATTATGGAGTTGACTTTGGAATAATAGCGCAGGTTGAAGAGCATATTGATGCAGATCGTGTTTTAAATTATATGCAAGAAGCCTTAGAGCAATTAGTAAAAGGCTTGAACTCTGAAGAAACGATTGAAGTTAGTAATGCGGTTATCTTACCAAAAGAAGAAGAGCAGTTATTGTTAGATACTTTCAACAATACTGAAGCTGATTATCCATCTGATAAAATCATATTAGATATTTTCTCAGATCAGGTAAAGCAATCACCAAAACAAGTTGCCGTTGTTTATAAAGGAAAAGAATTAAGTTATAAAGAACTTGATCAACGTTCAAATCAAGTAGCACGTTATTTACAAGCGGAAGGAGTGAAAACAGATGACTTAGTAGGAATTTGTATGACTCGTAGCTTGGAAATGATCGTAGGAATTTTAGGAGTTCTAAAATCAGGAGGAGCCTATGTACCAATCGATCCGAACTATCCAAAAGAGCGAATTGAATATATTATTGAAGATACAGGAATTGAATTAGTATTAAGTAATGCTGTTAGCCATAAAACTTTAGAAGGTAAAAAAGGCTTAACAAATATTGCTTTAGATACAGATTGGGATCAAATTTCAGAATATTCAACAAGAAAGCCTAGCTATAAGTCAATATCACAAGACAATTTGGCTTATGTAATTTATACATCAGGAAGTACAGGAAAACCAAAAGGAGTGCTTATTGAACATGGAAATATGTTCAACTTAGTAAACTGGGCTATTGATAACTTCGAAGATTCATTGGACTTAGGAATGCTAGCGAGTACTTCTATCAATTTCGATTTATCAATTTTTGAGATATTCACTTCATTAGCATCGGGAACAAAGATTGAGTTAGTCGATAACTTATTATCACTAGTTGAAGACTCAGAAGTTTCTGTATCACTAATCAACACCGTACCAAGTGTGTTATTGGGAGTTTTAGAATCAGGAAAATTACCTGAAACAGTTAAAACGATAAATCTAGCAGGTGAACCATTATTACCAAGTTTGGTAGATCGTATTTATAATGAGAGCTCAGTAGAAGCTATTTATGATTTATACGGACCATCTGAGGCGACTACCTATAGCACATTTATCAAAAGAGAATTCAATGGAGTTCAAACTATTGGACGTCCAGTAGCCAATACTCAAATTTATATTTTAAGTGATAGGGATGAATTAGTACCAGTAGGCGTTGTAGGAGAATTATGTGTAGGAGGAAAAGGGGTTGCTAGAGGGTACCTAAACAGAGAAGAACTAACCAATGAAAAATTTGTTCCGAATCCATTTAAGGAAGGAGAAAGAATTTACAAAACAGGAGATTTAGCTCTTTGGTTAGCTGATGGAACTTTAGAATATGTAGGAAGAAAGGATTCACAGGTAAAGGTTCGCGGATACAGAATAGAATTAGGAGAAATTGAAACTGCCTTGGCTTCAATAACCGATATTCAAAATAGTTGTGTATTGGCAAAAGAAGATATCACAGGAAGCAAACGTTTAGTTGGATATGTGGTAACAGATGGAGAATTCAACAAGGAAAAAGTTCAAGCCGAATTAAAAGAGAGCTTACCAGAATACATGGTTCCTAGTTTATGGGTTGAACTAGAAGAAATGCCATTGACCGCTAGCGGAAAGCTAGATAGAAAAGCTTTACCAGAACTTGATGGCTCTTTAATCTCAACAAAAGAGTATGTAGCACCAAGAACAGTTGTAGAAGAACAAATAGCTACGATTTGGCAAGATATATTAGGCTTAGAAAAAGTAGGAATCTATGATAACTTCTTTGAGTTAGGAGGTCATAGTTTACTAGTAGTTCAATTGATTTCTAGATTACAGAAACTTGATTTATATATAGAAGTTAAAGACATCTTCTCGAATCCAACGATTGAAGAAATAGCAGAAAAGCTATCATCAGATACTGAAAGATATCAGGTTCCAGTAAACGGAATTTTGGATGATACTGATTATATAGTACCAGATATGGTTCCTTTATTGGATTTCAGCCAAGAGGATATTGATACCGTTGTTTCAAAAGTTTCAGGAGGCGTTTCGAATATTCAAGATATCTATCCATTATCGCCATTACAAGAGGGAATCTATTTTCATCATTTAATGAGTGATAAGGAGCAAGGAGATCCATATGTGTTATCAAACTTGTTATCGTTTAAAGATGCGGAAAAACGTGCCTTGTTCATTGAAGCACTTCAGTTTGTAGTTAACAGACATGACGTATTGCGTACTTGTTTTATCAATAAAGATTTACCAAAAGCTGTTCAGGTAGTTCAACGAGAAGTAGAGTTGCCAATAGAAAAATTAGTGTTTGAAAATGGGGTAAATATTTTGTCTGAATTACAAAAATTAACTGCTCCAGGAAGTCAATGGATGGATGTTTCTAATGCTCCGTTATTAACATTAAAATCTGCAGATGATAAGGAGAATACTAATTATTATTTGATTGTTAATCAGCATCACTTGGTGTTGGATCATGTTGGAATGGAGAAGATCGTATCAGAAATAGTAATGTATTTATCTGGTAAAGAAGAGCAACTTTTAACTCCAGTATTATATAGAAACTTTATAGGACATACATTACATGCTCAAGCAACCAACAATAGTGAGTCATATTTCACGGGATTATTAGCGGATATTGAAGAACCAACGTATCCTTTTCATTTATCCAATACCAAAGTCAATGCAAGTCAAATAAAGGAATCAAACGTACTTTTATCAGATGCATTGAATACTGAAATAAGAGAAGTGAGCACTTCTTTAGGAATGAGTCCGGCAGTATTATTCCATGCAGCTTATGGATTGGTTGTAGGAAAGTGTAGTAATTCAGAATATGCTCTATTCGGTTCTTTATTTTCAGGACGTTTACAAGGAGCTTTAGGTGAGGCGGACTCACTAGGATTGTTTATTAACACATTACCTTTTTATACTTCTTTGGAAGGAACTGTTTCTGAATATATTCATAAGGTTAAGCAACAGTTAAACGAATTATTGCCATACGAACAAACGCCATTGGCAAGCATTCAAGGTTGGAGTGGAATTTCTAATGAAGTAGCTTTTTTCAGCACATTATTAAACTACCGTCATTCTAATTTAGGATCGGAAGAAACTGATAATGATGGAGTAATTGATTTAGGATTAGAAGTTATTGGTGGAGATGAGCGTACAAATTATCCTTTCACTTTAAATGTTGATGATTTTGGAGAAAGTTTTGGTTTAACGGCTCAAATCAAAGAAGATATCGATTCAGAATTGGTGTTAGCATATATGCAAGAAGCACTAACTAGTTTATTGAATGGATTAAGAGCGGAGGGAGAAGAATTGGTTACACGCTTAGATATTTTAACTAAAGAAGAAAAATCACAAATATTAGAAGTATTTAATGCTACCGAATTAACGTATCCATCAGATAAATCAGTTGTAGCATTATTTGAAGATCAAGCTCAAAAAACTCCTGAAGCAATAGCAATTTCGTTTGGAGGAAGTACTTTAACTTATCAAGAGTTAGATAAGCGTTCGAATCAATTAGCTCATTACTTACAAAAACAAGGAATACAAAAAGGTGCATTCGTAGGAATTTGTATGGATCGTAGTTTAGAGTTAATCGTTGCGATTTTAGGAGTGTTAAAATCGGGAGGAGCCTATGTGCCAATCGATCCGAATTACCCACAAGATCGTATTGATTTCATGTTAAATGATGCAAGTATTAACTGGGTATTATCAAGCGAAGCCAATTCAGAAGTGATAGCAGGCAGAGAGCATATTTCTGTGATTGCCTTGGATCAGCAATGGGATGAGCTAATTTCAACCTATTCAACAAATAAAGTAAATCAAGGTATTTTACCGAGTGATTTGGCCTATGTTATTTATACTTCAGGAAGTACAGGACGACCAAAAGGAGTTCAAATAGAACATAAAAATATTGTAAGCTTAAGTACTAGTAGTGATTATGTTGAACTTAACTCAAATACAGTTTGGTTATCAACAGGATCAATTTCATTTGATGCAACTACTATAGAATATTGGGGAACTTTGCTTAACGGAGGTGAATTAGTTTTAACCACTGCAGAAACTTTACTACAAACCGCAAGTTTAAAAGCATTAATTCAAGAGAAGAAGGTAACTACTTTATGGATGACCGCTTCATGGTTCCATCAATTAGTAGAAGAAGATTCGAGTCTGTTCGCTTCATTAAAATACTTACTAGTAGGAGGAGATGTTGTGTTATTCAACTATACCAACAAGATTAAAGAGATCTATCCGGAATTAACCATTATTAACGGATATGGACCAACGGAGAATACTACTTTTTCAACAACCTATTCGATTGAAATTACTGATAAATCTCTTCCAATTGGTAAACCATTAAAAAATAGAGTAGCCTATATCGTTGATGAAGCAATGAATTTGGTTCCGGTGGGAGTTGAAGGAGAATTAGTTGTTGGTGGAGCAGGAGTTGCGCGAGGATACTTAAACAATAATGAATTAACTAAAGAGAAGTTTGTCGCAAGTCCATTTAATAAAGGAGAAAGACTCTATAAAACAGGCGATTTAGTAAAATGGCTACCTGATGGAAATATTGAGTTTGTAGGAAGAAAAGATGCTCAAGTTAAGATTCGAGGATATAGAATTGAATTAGGAGAAATAGAAAACACCTTATCAAACTTAAATTCAATTAGCCAATGTTGTGTATTGGCAAAAGAAACAGCTAATGGAACCAAGCATTTAGTTGGATACGTAGTTTCAGAAGACGCGTTTGACAAAGAAGCAATTCAGTTACAACTTAAAGAACATTTACCTGATTATATGATCCCATCAATTTGGGTAAAGATGGATGAGATGCCATTAACAAGCAATGGGAAGTTAGACAGAAAGGCTTTACCAGAACCGGACAGATCTGATTTATCTAGTAAAGATTACGTAGCGCCTAGAAATGAAACGGAAGAAAAATTAGTAGCCATTTGGCAGGAATTACTAGAAGTTGAAAAAATAGGGGTTCATGATAATTTCTTTGAATTAGGAGGTAACAGTTTATTAGTTACTCGCTTGGTATCACTTATTAGTAAAGAGTTTAAAATCGAAGTTATGATCAAGGATATATTCAGCTTCGTAAGTATTGATGAATTAGGGACTTATTTAGATTATAAAAAGATCAAAGAGAAAGAAAGTTCGGATAAAGTTTATAAAAAAATAATTAAAATATAATGAATAAGGCATTAAGTATTATTAAAACAGCACAAAGTAAAGGTGTTACATTAGAATTGGAAGAAGGTTCTTTGGTTTTAAAATCAGAGAACGAAGATATTGATGACGCTTTACTAGTTGATATAAAGCTTAATAAAGAACTTATTATTGAGCACTTAAATAAGTTCGATGGTGATAGTATTTCTTATAAGGGGTTTGATAAAGATGCTATACAACCATTCGATAGAGAACTTATTCAAAAAATTCCGTTATCATTCAATCAAGATAGAATTTGGTTTTTAGATCATTTGGATGGTACTCAAGCATATCACATTCCACTGGTGATGCAATTGCAAGGAGATGTCAATATAAACTTTGTAGAAAAAGTATTACAATCAATCGTTGATAGACATGAAGTATTACGTACTGTAATTTATGAAGAGGACGGAGTTGGTTATCAAAAAACGATGGCATCTGATAGTTGGTTATTACAGAAAGTAATTACTTCCGAAGAAGCGAACTTAAAAGAGCAAATCCGTACTTTTATAAATCTACCTTTCGATTTATCGAAAGATTATATGTTACGTTCATGTTTATATGATTTAGGAAACGAGAAATATGTATTGGCCTGTGTTTTTCATCATATTGCTAGTGATGGGTGGTCTACAGGAATTTTAACCAGTGAGTTTGTTGAGTTATACAGTGCTTTAAGAGAAAACCGTACGGCGTTTCTTCCTGAATTGAAGTTACAATATTCGGATTATGCGGTATGGCAACGCCAATATCTAGAAGGAGAAGCTCTAGAGTCTCAATTGTCATATTGGAAAGAAAAATTATCTAATTCAAGCACATTAACATTACCATTGGATTATGCACGTCCTGCAACACAAAGTACAGCAGGAGCAAATACTTCATTGGTATTAGATAACAATTTAAAGAATTCTTTACTGGAGTTATGTCAACAAGAAGGGGTAACCTTATTTATGTTATTGTTGTCGGCATTTAAGGTATTGTTATCTCGATATAGTGGACAAGATGATATTTGTGTAGGAACACCAATTGCCAATCGTACACAGACAGATTTGGAGGGAATGATTGGGTTCTTTGTAAACACATTAGCATTACGAAGCGATTTAAGTGATAATCCCAAATTTAAGGAGCTTTTACAAGAAGTAAAAAATACAACCTTAGATGCTTACGACCATCAATTAGTTCCTTTTGAAAAGGTAGTTGATGAGGTCGTAACGACTCGTGATATGAGTATGACACCTCTTTATCAGGCTATGTTTGTATTACAAAATTTACCTTCAATATCTGATAAAAAAGGAGAAGGTGTTAGCTTAGGGGCGGTTGAAATTTCAGGATACAAATATGAAGTAGAAACTTCGAAAACAGATCTTACGATTACCATATCTGAGGAAGATGCGAGTATGAATATAGATATGGAATATTGTACTGCCTTGTTCAATCAATCTACGATTGATAAAATGTTGAGACACTACAAGGAGCTATTAATGAGTATCGTTGATAATATTCAACTTCCTGTTAATAATTTAGCTTTACTAACCAAAGATGAAGAGGCACATTTATTAACTTCATATAACGAAACAGCATCAGTAGATTTTCCTGAAAATTTAACCATTTTAGATTTATTTGCAGAGCAGGTAGCAAAGGCTCCAAATGCTATTGCATTAACATTCGAAGGAAATGAATTCAGCTATAAAGATTTAGATGCTAGATCGAATCAGTTAGCACATTATTTGAGAGAACAAGGAGTTCAGCCGGATACTTTGGTTGGTATTTGTTTAGAAAGAGGTTTCGACATGATTGTTGGTATCCTTGGAATCTTAAAATCTGGAGGAGCTTATGTTCCAGTAGATCCAGCATATCCGGCAGATAGAATCGAATATACATTAGCGGATGCAGGAATTGAGTTGGTTTTAAGTGATGAGGTTAGCAAAGAAGTTTTAAAGGATCAAGCTAAACTTGGTGTACTTTCTTTAGATGGAGATTGGGATACAATTTCATCATATTCAACTAAAGAGTTAAGTAAATTAGTATCACCAAGCAATTTGGCATATGTTATTTATACTTCAGGAAGTACAGGGAAACCAAAAGGTGTTTTAATTGAACATCAAAATGTGGTTCGTTTATTTAAGCATGACGAATGTTTGTTCGATTTCGATTCAAATGATGTTTGGACCTTATTCCATTCTTTCTGTTTTGATTTCTCAGTATGGGAAATGTATGGAGCCTTATTGTTTGGAGGTCGTTTAGTAATTGTTCCAAAGTCTATTACTAAGGATGCCATGGCGTTTAGTAACTTATTGGTTAATGAAGGAGTTACGGTATTAAACCAAACACCAAGTTCATTCTACACACTTCAAGATCAGTATTTATCAATAGCAAACGAAAGTACTATTCGTTATGTTGTTTTTGGAGGAGAAGCCCTAAATCCTAGTTATTTAGCACGATGGAAAAAGGCGTATACGAATAGCAAGCTTATTAATATGTACGGTATTACAGAAACTACGGTTCATGTTACCTACAAAGAAATAACTGAAGCTGACGTTAACAATTCGGTAAGTACAATTGGTACAGCTATTCCAACATTGAGCTGTTATATAGTGGATGACTATTTAAATTTAGTTCCACAAGGAGTTATTGGAGAATTATGTGTTGGAGGTAGCGGAGTTGCTCGAGGATATTTAAATAGAGAAGCTTTAACAAACGAGCGATTTGTTGCGAATCCATTCAGTAATGATGCTAATGCTCGCTTATACAAGTCAGGAGATTTAGGTCGTTGGTTGCCAGATGGAACAATTGAATATATCGGAAGAAAAGATAATCAGGTTAAGATTCGTGGATACCGTATTGAATTAGGAGAAATAGAATCGGTATTATCAAAAGTAGAAGGAATTCACAGTAGCTGTGTTTTAGCAAAAGAAGATGGTACTGGAAACAAACGTTTGATTGGATATATTGTTAAAGATGAGGTTTTAAATAAAGAGTTAATTCAATCGGAATTAAAGAAGAGTTTACCAGAATATATGGTGCCTCAGATTTGGATTGAGTTGGAAGAAATGCCATTAACTTCAAACGGTAAGTTAGACAAGAAATCACTTCCAGAACCAGATGGAGCTATGTTATCAACCAAAGAATATGTTGCTCCAAGAAACGAAACAGAAACTCAAATAGCTACGATTTGGCAAGAATTATTGAGTTTAGATAAAGTTGGAGTGTATGACAATTTCTTTGAATTAGGTGGACATAGTTTATTTGTGATTCAATTAATATCTCGCTTACAAAAGGTTGATTTTCATATTGAAGTTAGAGATATTTTCTCTACTCCGACCATAGCTGAAATCGCGGAAAAAGTATCTTCAGAAGCTTCAGTATATCAGGTACCGGCAAATGGAATTACTAAGGATACCGATCGTATTATACCAGAGATGCTTCCGCTATTGGATTTTGCTCAAGAGGATATTAATAAAATTGTCTCAAAAATTCCAGGAGGTGTTTCAAACATTGAGGATATTTATCCATTAGCTCCATTACAAGAGGGAATGTATTTCCATCATTTAATGAGCAATGCTCAAGAAGGAGATGCTTATATTCTGCCAAATTTATTGACCTTTCCCGATAAAGAGAAAAGAGCAATGTTCATCGAAGCATTGCAATTTGTAGTAAATCGTCATGACATACTACGAACAAGCTTCTTAAGTAAAGGATTACCGAAAGCTGTTCAGGTTGTACAAAGAGAAGCACAACTTTCTTTAGAGCATATAGTAATTGATGCATCAAAGGACTTTTCAAAAGAGATAGAAAACTTAAGAACTCCAGGAAAACAATGGATGGATATATCAGAAGCTCCATTGTTAAAACTGAGATCTATTGATGATACAGAAAATGGCGATTATCATTTATTAGTGAATCAACATCACTTGATTTTAGATCATGTTGGATTAGAAAAGGTTATTTCTGAAATAGAAATGTACTTATTAGGAGAAGAAACAAAACTTCCTACTCCTGTATCATATAGAGATTTTATAGGTCATACCTTATATCAACAAGCTACAAATGATAGCGAATCGTATTTCACAAGTTTATTAGAAGGAGTAGATACTCCTAGCTATCCATTCGGCCTGTCAGACATCCAAGGAACTGGAAGTGAAATCAAAGAATTACGTACGGTTTTACCTGAGAATTTAAGTGCATCTATTAGAAAAGCGAGTTTAGATTTAGGAATGACTCCAGCGGTATTGTTTCACGCTGCTTATGGATTAGTGGTAAGTAAATGTAGCAATGCGAATTATGCATTATTTGGAACCTTATTCTCAGGACGTTTACAAGGTTCTTCTGGAGCGGCAGATTCGTTGGGATTATTCATTAATACCTTACCATTTTACATAGCGTTAGAAGGAAGTATCACTGAATATATTGAAATTGTTAAGGAACGTTTGGGGCAATTAATGCCTTATGAGCAAACTCCTTTGTCTAGAATTCAAGGATGGAGTGAAGTATCTAACGAAGTTCCATTGTTTAGCGCACTATTAAACTTCCGTCATTCGTATGCAACATCTGAAGAAAAGAGTGAAGGTAACGGTATTGATTTAGGAATTAATTTTGAAGCAGGTGAAGAACGTACCAATTATCCATTTACTTTAAGTGTTGACGATTATGGAGTAGATTTTGGATTAACAGCTCAAATTGATGAACATATTGATGCAGCTCGTATTATAGGGTATATGGAAGAAGCCTTAGAGCAATTAATTGCAGGTTTAAATTCAAAAGAAACGATTCTGGTTCGTAATGCAGGAATTTTATCGAAAGAAGAAGAGCTACAATTATTAGAAGATTTTAATATAACAGCTGTTGATTATGGATCGAATCAAACCATATTGGATTTGTTTTCTGATCATGTAAAAAAATCACCCAATGAAATAGCAGTTGTTTATAAAGGTGAGGAATTAAGCTATAAGGAATTAGATCAACGTTCAAACCAAGTGGGACGTTACTTACAGGCACAAGGAGTTCAGTCAGATGGATTCGTAGGAATTTGTATGACGCGTAGCTTGGAAATGATTGTTGGAATTTTAGGAGTTCTAAAATCAGGAGGCGCTTATGTTCCAATTGATCCTAACTATCCAAAAGATCGTATAGCCTATATCATTGAAGATACTGGAATTGAATTGTTGTTAAGTAATGCAGAGAGTCAAAATGTTTTAGAAGATCAAAAAGGATTCACAAGCATTACTTTAGATACCAATTGGAATCAAATAGCAGAGTATTCAACAAGAAAATTAAGCTATAAGTCAATATTACAAGACAATCTTGCTTATGTAATTTATACTTCTGGAAGTACAGGAAAACCAAAAGGAGTGCTTATTGAACATGGAAATACGTTCAACCTAGTAAACTGGGCAATCGCGAACTTCAAAGACTCATTGAATTTAGGAATGTTGGCTAGTACTTCTATCAACTTCGATTTATCAATTTTTGAACTATTTACTTCGTTAGTATCTGGAGCAAAGATTGAGTTAGTTGATAACTTATTATCACTAGTTGAAGATTCAGAGGTTTCTGTTTCACTAATCAATACAGTACCGAGTGTTTTATTAGGAGTTTTAGAATCAGGAAAACTACCCGAAACGGTAAAAACAATTAACCTTGCGGGTGAACCATTATTACCAAGTTTAGTCGATCGTATTTATAAAGAAAGTTCTGTAGAAGCAATCTATGATTTATACGGACCTTCAGAGGCAACGACCTATAGTACCTTTATCAAAAGAGAACTAAACGGAGTTCAAACCATTGGACGTCCGATTGCAAATACTCAGATTTACATTGTAAATGATGCTGTTGAGTTAGTCCCTGTAGGAGTTGTAGGAGAATTATGTGTAGGAGGAAAAGGAGTTGCTAGGGGATACTTAAACAGAGAAGAATTAACTAATGAAAAATTCGTTCCGAATCCATTTAAAAAAGGAGATAGAATCTATAAGACAGGAGATTTAGCACGTTGGTTACCTGATGGAACTTTAGAATATGTAGGAAGAAAGGATTCACAAGTAAAGGTTCGTGGATATAGAATTGAATTAGGAGAAATTGAATCTGTATTATCAATAATTGAAACGATTCAAAGTAGTTGTGTACTTGCTAAAGAAGATGTTACAGGAAGCAAACGTTTAGTTGGGTATGTAGTCACGGAAGGAAAATTTAATAAAGAAAAAGTTCAAGCCGAATTAAAAGAGAGTTTACCAGAATACATGGTTCCATCTTTATGGGTGGAAATGGATGAGATGCCATTAACAGCAAGCGGTAAATTAGATAGAAAAGCGTTACCAGAACTAGATGGATCACTTTTATCAACCAAAGAATATGTAGCGCCAAGAACTGAGTTAGAAGAGCAAATAGCTTCTATTTGGAAAGATGTATTGGGTGTTGAAAAAGTAGGCGTTTATGACAATTTCTTTGAGCTAGGAGGACATAGTTTATTAATTGTTCAGCTAATCTCTCGTTTACAAAAAGTAGGTTTTCATATTACTGTAAAAACTATTTTTTCTAACCCCACAATAGCAGGTATTAGCGAAAACTTAGCTTCATTAAATACCGTTTATCAAGTACCTGCAAATGGAATAACTGAAGATACTATTCAGATTACTCCAGATATGATTCCTTTGGTAACATTCAGCCAGGAAGATATTGATATCGTAGTATCGAATACTCCTGGAGGAACGAAAAACATTCAAGACATATACCCTTTATCACCATTACAAGAAGGAATGTATTTCCATTATTTAATGAGTGATAAGGAACAAGGGGATCCATATATTACACCGAACTTATTATCCTTTACAGATAAAGAAAAACGTAAATCATTTATAGAGGCATTACAGTTTGTAGTAAACAGACATGATGTTTTACGTACAGCTATTTTAAGTAAAGAGTTACCTCAAGCAGTTCAGGTAGTTCAAAGAGAAGCTAAACTTCATATAGAGGAGTTAGTTTTTGATTCTGAAGAAAACATTTTATCAGAATTAAAAGATTTTGTTGATCATGGAAAGCAATGGATGGACGTTTCAAAGGCACCATTGTTGGAATTAAAAATAGTAGATGATATTTCGAATGATTGCTATTATTTGGTTATTAATCAACATCATCTAACTACCGATCACATAGGACTTGAAAAAGTTATTTCAGAAATAGAAATGTATCTTCTAGGTAAAGGGGATACTTTAGGGGAGCCCGTTTTATATAGAGATTTTATTGGCCATACGTTATATCAGCAATCAACTAATGATAGTGCGTCTTATTTTAAAGGATTATTTGGGAATATTGAAGCTCCAAGTTATCCATTCGGATTATCAGATGTTAGAGGTAATGGAGCCGAAATAAAGGAAGTTTCTATTATTTTACCTTCAGAGTTAAACAAATCACTTCGTGAAATTTCCGTGAAATTAGGAATGAGCCCAGTTGTATTATTTCATGCAGCTTATGGACTTGTTGTGGGGAAATATAGTAACAAAGACTATGCAATATTTGGAACATTGTTTTCGGGACGTCTACAAGGTTCTGTAGGAGCAGCGGATTCATTAGGGCTATTTATTAACACTTTACCTTTCTTAGTAGATATAGAAGGAAGCATTTCAAAATATGTTGAAACGGTTAAAGGTAGATTAGAAGATTTATTACCATATGAACAAACACCATTGTCCGATATTCAAGCTTGGAGTGGTGTTTCTAATGATATCCCTTTATTTAGTGCTTTACTGAATTACCGACACTCTGCTACTTCTTCGGAAAGAGAAGAAGATGTTACTGATATTGATTCAGGAATTTCTGTAATAAGTGGTAAGGAACGTACGAATTATCCATTTACTTTAAGTGTTGATGATTTTGAAGTTGATTTTGGATTAACTGCTCAAATAGACGAGAGTATTGATGCGAATCGAGTAGTATCATATATGCAAGAAGCCTTAGAACAATTAGTAGAAGGCTTAAATTCTGAAGAAGTTGTTGAGGTAAACAGTGTGGTAATTTTGCCAAAAGAAGAGGAAGAGCTATTATTAGATACATTCAACAATACGTATGCTGATTATCCTTTAGACAAAACCATATTAGATATCTTCTCAGATCAGGTAAAGCAATCATCTAAGAAAGTAGCAGTAGTTTACAAGGGAGAAGAACTAAGTTATAAAGAGCTGGATCAACGTTCGAATCAAGTAGCTCGTTATTTACAAGCTAAAGGAATTCAGACAGATGGATTGGTAGGAATTTGTATGGAGCGTAGTTTGGAGATGATCGTAGGAATTTTAGGAGTCCTAAAATCAGGAGGAGCCTATGTACCAATTGATCCAAATTATCCAAAAGAGCGTATTGAATATATCATAGAAGATACAGGTATTAAGTTATTATTAAGCAATGCTGCAAGTCATGAAGTTTTAGAGAATAAACAAGGCCTAACAAACATTGCTTTAGATACTGATTGGAATCAGATTTCAGAATATTCAACAAGAAAATTAAGCTATAAGTTAATATCACAAGATAGTTTAGCTTATGTAATCTATACTTCAGGAAGTACAGGAAAACCCAAAGGGGTGCTTATTGAGCATGGAAATATGTTCAATATGGTCAATTGGGCTATTGACAATTTCAAGGATTCATTGGATCTAGGAATGCTAGCTAGTACTTCAATCAACTTTGATTTATCAATTTTTGAGATATTCAGTTCTTTAGCATTAGGAACAAAGATTGAATTAGTAGACAATTTATTGTCATTAGTTGAAGATTCTGAAGTTTCTGTTTCATTAATCAATACTGTACCAAGTGTTATATTAGGAGTATTAGAATCAGGAAAATTACCTGAAACTGTAAAAACGATTAACCTAGCAGGTGAGCCATTATTACCAAGTTTAGTAGATCGTATTTACAAAGAAAGCTCGGTAGAAGCAATTTATGATTTGTATGGACCATCTGAGGCGACTACTTATAGCACATTTATCAAAAGAGAATTAAATGGAGTTCAAACTATTGGACGTCCAATTTCAAATACTCAGATTTACATTTTAAGTGAATCGAGTGAACTAGTACCTGTAGGTGTCATAGGAGAATTATGTGTTGGAGGAAGAGGAGTTGCCAGAGGATACCTAAACAGAGAAGAACTAACTAATGAAAAATTCATTTCAAATCCATTTAAGGAAGGAGAAAGAATTTACAAGACAGGAGATTTAGCTCGTTGGTTACCCGATGGAACTTTAGAGTATGTTGGAAGAAAAGATAACCAAGTAAAAATTCGTGGATATCGTATTGAGTTAGGAGAGATTGAAAATGCATTATCATCATTAGAAACAATAAGTCAATGTTGTGTATTAGCTAAAGAAGCTGCTGATGGCAGCAAGTGTTTAGTTGGATATGTGGTTTCAGAGGAAGCATTTAATAAAGAAGGAATTCAAACTGAATTAAAAGAGAGTTTACCAGACTATATGATTCCATCGATTTGGGTGGAAATGGCGGAGATGCCATTAACAGCCAGTGGAAAATTAGATAGGAGAGCTTTACCTGAACCCAATACTTCTGATTTCTCAACTCAAGGGTATGTCGCTCCGAGAAATGAAACTGAAGCGCAATTAGTAGCGGTATGGCAGGATATTCTAGGTGTTGAAAAAATTGGAATTTATGATAACTTTTTTGAGTTAGGAGGGCATAGTTTATTAATTGTTCAGTTAATTTCTCGCTTACAAAAGTTCGATTATCATGTAGAGGTAAAAGATATATTTACAAATCCAACTGTCGAAGGAATCAGTACCAAGGTAGTATCCTCATCGTTATTATACCAAGTACCAGCAAATGGAATTACTGAAGGTATAGATAGAATTGTACCAGAGATGGTTCCTTTATTAGGATTTGATCAAGAAGATATAGATACCATTGTGAGTAAAATCTCAAATGGTATTTCAAATATTCAAGATATCTATCCTTTATCACCATTACAAGAAGGAATCTATTTTCATCATTTAATGAGTGGTAAAGATCAGGGAGACCCTTATGTTTTACCAAACCTTTTATCATTCCCAAGTAAAGAAAAAAGAGAATTATTTGTAGAGGCTTTACAATTTGTAGTAAACCGTCATGATGTACTTCGTACTGCTATTTTAAGTGAAGGTTTACCAAAAGCTGTTCAAGTTGTACTTAAAGAAGCTCAATTATTTGTTGAAGAGTTAACAATAGGTAGTGACAAAGATATTTTATCGGAGTTAAACATATTAACAGAACCAGGAAATCAATGGATGGATGTTTCTAAAGCACCATTATTGAGTTTAAAACCGGCAGATGATGTTACCAATCAGAATTATTATTTAGTACTTTTTGCACATCACTTAGTATTAGATCATGTAGGTTTAGAAAAAATAACAGCAGAGATTGAAGTATATCTTTCAGGTAAAAGTGAAACACTTTCAACACCTGTTCTATATAGAGATTTTATAGGTCATACTTTATATCAACAATCAGTTAACGATAGCGAGTCATATTTCACGGAGTTTTTAGGGGCTGTTGAAGAACCTACTTATCCTTTTGATTTAACCGATATACAAGGGAATGGTAGTAATATAGAAGAGTCAGTAATAATTATTTCTGATGAACTAAATAAAGAGCTTCGAGAAGTTTCTCTAAAGCTAGGAATGAGTCCAGCGGTGCTATTTCATGCAGCTTATGGTTTAGTTGTCGGAAAATGTAGTAACAAAGAGTACGCATTGTTTGGTTCTTTATTCTCAGGGCGTTTACAAGGTTCTCTAGGCGCAGCAGATGCTCTTGGGTTATTTATTAATACTTTACCATTCTACGTTTCTTTAGAAGGTAGCATGTTGGCCTATGTAAAGGGAGTAAAACAACAATTACACGAATTATTACCATACGAACAAACGCCATTATCAAATATTCAGAATTGGAGTGGAGTTTCAAACGAAGTACCGTTGTTCAGTGCCTTGTTAAACTTCCGTCATTCTCATGTTCCAACAGAGGAAGTAAAAGAAAGTGCTTTCGATCTTGGAATAACAGTCAAGGGAGGACAGGAACGTACGAATTACCCACTTACATTAAATGTTGATGATTTCGGGCATGGTTTCCGATTAGAAGCTCAAGTAGATGGAGGTATCGAAGCAGACCGATTATTAAGTTATATGCAAGAGGCATTAACTGAACTACTAAAGGGACTGAGTTCAGAGGAAGCTATAGAGGTCAACAATGTGGTCGTCTTACCAAAAGAAGAAGAACTACAATTATTAGATACTTTCAACAATACTGAAGCAGCGTATCCATTAGATACAACGATACTAGATCTTTTCTCAGAGCAAGTGAAGCAATCACCAAAACAAGTTGCTGTTGTTTATAAAGGAGAAGCATTAAGTTATAAAGAACTTGATCAGCGTTCGAATCAAGTAGCGCGTTATTTACAAACGGAGGGAGTTCAATCAGATAACTTAGTGGGAATCTGTATGACGCGAAGCTTAGAGATGATTGTAGGGATTTTAGGAGTTCTAAAATCAGGAGGGGCTTATGTACCAATCGATCCAAACTATCCAAAAGAGCGAATTGAATATATCATAGAAGACACTGGAATTGAATTAGTAATAAGCAATAAAGGAAGCCAAGAAGTTTTAGAAGATCAAGAAGGATTCACGAGTATTGTTTTAGATACTAATTGGGATCAGATTTCGGAGCATTCAACAAGGAAATTAAGTTATAAATCAATCTCTCAAGAGAATCTAGCCTATGTAATTTATACTTCAGGAAGTACAGGAAAGCCAAAAGGAGTGCTTATTGAACATGGAAATATGTTCAACTTAGTAAATTGGGCTATTGCTAACTTCAAAGACTCATTGGATCTAGGAATGCTTGCTAGTACTTCTATCAATTTTGATTTATCGATTTTTGAGATATTTACTTCATTAGCATCAGGAGCAAAGATTGAATTAGTAGATAACTTATTATCACTAGTTGAGGATTCAGAAGTTTCTGTATCACTAATCAACACCGTACCAAGTGTTTTACTAGGAGTTTTAGAATCAGGAAAACTGCCTGAAACTGTAAAAACGATCAACCTGGCAGGAGAGCCATTATTACCTAGTTTAGTAGATCGTATTTACAAAGAAAGCTCAGTAGAAGCGATCTATGATTTATACGGACCATCAGAAGCGACTACCTATAGCACATTTATCAAAAGAGAATTAAACGGAGTTCAAACCATTGGACGTCCAATAGCCAATACCCAAATTTACATTTTAAGTGAATCGAGTGAACTAGTACCAGTAGGAGTTGTAGGAGAATTATGTGTAGGAGGAAAAGGAGTTGCCAGAGGATACTTAAACAGAGAAGAATTAACCAATGAGAAATTCGTTCCGAATCCATTTAAGGAAGGAGAAAGAATCTACAAGACAGGCGATTTAGCCCGCTGGTTACCTGATGGAACTTTAGAATATGTAGGAAGAAAGGATTCTCAGGTTAAAGTTAGAGGATATCGAATTGAATTAGGAGAGATTGAAACTGCTTTAGCAGCAATAAACAATATTCAAAACAGCTGTATACTTGCTAAAGAAGATGTTACTGGAAGCAAGCGCTTAGTAGGTTATGTAGTTTCGGAAGGAGAATTCAACAAAGAAAAAGTTCAAGCCGAATTAAAAGAGCGTTTACCAGAATATATGGTTCCTAGTTTATGGGTTGAACTCGAAGAGATGCCATTAACGGCTAGTGGAAAGTTAGACAGAAAAGCCTTACCAGAGTTAGACGGATCATTATTGTCAACCAAAGAATATGTAGCTCCAAGAACTGAGGTAGAAGAGCAAATCGCTACGATTTGGCAAGATGTATTAGGCTTAGAAAAGGTCGGAGTTTATGACAATTTCTTTGAATTAGGAGGCCATAGTTTACTAGTGGTTCAATTGATTTCTAGATTACAAAAGCTAGATTTATACATAGAGGTAAAAGATATTTTTACCAATGCTACTATTGCACAGATAGCAGAAAAACTATCGTCTGATACAGAAAGATATCAAGTACCAGCAAATGGAATTACACCAGAAGTAGAGCATATAGTTCCATCAATGGTTCCGTTATTAGATTTTGCTCAAGAAGATATTGATATGGTGGTTTCGAAGGTTCCTGGAGGCGTTTCGAATGTTCAGGATATCTATCCATTATCACCGTTGCAGGAAGGAATGTATTTCCATTATTTAATGAGTAATGAAGAAGAAGGAGATCCATATATTTTATCGAATTTACTGTCTTTCCCAGATAAAGAAAAGCGAACTATTTTTATTGAAGCACTTCAGTTTGTAGTAAATCGCCATGATGTTTTACGAACTTGTTTTATAAGTAAAGACTTACCAAAAACAGTTCAGGTAGTACAACGAGAGGCTAAGTTATTAGTAGAAGAAATATTTATTGATCCTGCAAAAGATATACTATCAGAATTAGAAATACTTAAATCGCCAGGAAATCAATGGATGGATATTTCAAAAGCTCCATTGTTGAAGTTAAAAGCGACAGATGATGAAGAAAACGGAATTTATTATTTGTTAATTGATCAACATCACTTGGCATTAGATCATGTAGGTTTAGAAAAAGTGGTCGCTGAGGTTGAGCAATATCTATTAGGAAACGGAGTAAACCTTCCAACACCAGCATTATATAGAGATTTTATTGCGCACACATTACATCAGCAATCAACTAATGACAGCAAAGCTTACTTTAAAGAGTTGTTAGGAACTATTGAAACACCTACATATCCATTTGACTTATCAAATGTTCGTGGAACTGGACGAGACATAAAAGATTCAGAACTCCTTATTCCTGAGGAAGTAAGTAAGGAAGTTCGAACAGTTAGCGCAAAATTAGGAATGAGTCCAGCTGTTTTATTCCATGCCGCTTATGGTTTAGTTATTGGTAGCTGTAGTAATTCTGATTATGCGCTATTTGGATCGTTATTTTCTGGACGTTTACAGGGATCGTCAAATTCCTTAGATTCGCTAGGGTTATTTATTAATACTTTACCATTTTTTGCAGAATTAAAGGGAAGTGTTTCAGAATATGTTAGCAAAGTAAAGAATGGATTAAATGAACTTTTACCTTATGAGCAAACTTCTGTAGCCGATATCCAAAATTGGAGTGGTGTTTCAAATGATTTGCCTTTATTCAGTGCCATATTAAATTATCGTCATTCTACAGTTCCTTCGGAAGAAGTAGAAGAACCATCAAATGGAATTGATTTAGGGATAGGGAGACATGGAGGACATGAAAGTACAAACTATCCAGTTTGTATAGATATAGATGATTATGGAGATTATTTTGGTGTAGTAGCTCAAATTGATATTCGAGTTGATGGAGATCGAGTGATTTCTTATCTCTATAAGGCTTTATTGAGTTTATTGAAAGGATTAACATCACAGGAAGAAGTAACAGTTTCAGACCTGAAAATATTACCAGAAACAGAAGAAAGTCAGTTATTAGACGTTTTCAATGCTGCTTCAGCTGATTACCCATTAGATAAAACAATTGTAGATTTATTTACAGATCAAGTTCAAAAAACTCCGGAAGCAATTGCGGCGATTTTTGAGAATCAGCAAATCACGTATAAAACTTTGGATGAGCGTTCTAATCAACTGGCTCATTACTTAGTAGCTAAAGGAGTTGGTTCTGATACCATGGTGGGTATTTGTTTGGAACGTAATTTTGATATGCTGATTGGTGTTTTAGGAATATTAAAATCAGGAGCTGCTTATGTACCAATTAAACCTGATTTTCCTAAGAATCGTATTGCTTACATTCTTGAAGATATAGGGCATTCTTTGGTGGTAACAAATTCAGGAAGTAAATCAGTTTTGTCTTCTTTAGAAACAATTGATTTAGTATTGTTAGATGATTCTGAGTTACAGACAAATTACCCAAAAACAACCTTAGATAAAATTTATAGTGCTTCAGATTTAGCCTATGTAATTTATACTTCAGGAAGTACTGGATTACCTAAAGGAGCAATGATAGAGCATGCTGGATTGTTGAATCACTTATTCATCATGGTCGATGAGTTAGAAATGGATAGTAATAGTACAGTAGCCTTTACTGCTCCGTTTACCTTTGATATTTCAGTATGGCAAATGTTAAGTGGATTATTATGTGGAGGGCGTATTGCAATTTATACGGAAGAAGAACTTTTAGCTATTGATAATTTCCAACATTCTTTAGAAAAAAATGATATAAGTCATCTTCAATTAGTACCATCTTACGTTGCTAGTTTACTGGAAAGTGATACTGTTGTTTCAGGATTATCTAATCTAGCGTATTTCCTTGTTACTGGAGAAGCAGCTACCAAATCGTTATTAGATAAATGGTTCTCATTATATCCAAATGTTCCAGTTGTAAATGCGTATGGACCAGCAGAAGCTTCAGATGATATTACACTTCACATTATGAATGAATCTCCAACAGGAGCTGTGGTTTCAATAGGGAAGCCAGTGGCGAATATGGATGTTTATGTTGTAGGTCAATTTGACAAATTATGCCCAATTGGAGTTGTCGGAGAATTATGGACAGCAGGAATTGGAGTTGGTCGAGGGTATTTGAATAGAGAAGAGCTAACCAAAGAGAAATTCATAGAAAACCCATTTAAATCAGAAGGAGGAAGACTATATAAGACAGGAGATTTAGGAAGATGGTTATCTGATGGAACTATTGAGTTTATGGGACGTTCGGATGATCAGGTAAAAATTCGTGGATACCGTATTGAATTAGGTGAAGTTGAAAATGCTTTATCAGTTATTTCTGGAGTTCAAAATAGTTGTGTTTTAGCTAAAAAAGATGCAAGTGGAATAAGTCGCTTAGTAGGTTATGTAGTAATGACTGGCAAGTTTGATAAAGAAAAAATCCAAGATGGTTTATTGAAAAGCCTACCAGAGTACATGGTTCCTAGTTTATGGGTTGAATTGAAAGAAATGCCATTAACAGCAAATGGAAAGATTGATAAGAAAGCTCTACCAGAACCAGACGGCTCTTTATTATCAACAAATGAATATGTTGCTCCAAGAAATGAAACAGAAGCGGAAATTGCTGCTATATGGCAAGATGTATTAGGTCTAGAAAAGGTTGGGGTTTATGATAATTTCTTTGAGTTAGGAGGACATAGTTTATTAGTGGTTCAGTTAATTTCTCAGTTACAGAAGAATGACTTCCATATTTCAGTAAAAGCTATTTTCTCAAATCCAACGGTTGCGTCAATAAGTGAAAAATTATCATCAGGAGAAACAATCTATCAAGTTCCGGCGAATGGAATTACTAAAGATATAGATCGTATTGTTCCATCGATGGTCCCTTTATTGGATTTTGGTCAGGAGGATATCGATACAATAGTATCAAAAGTTTCAGGAGGAGTTTCAAATATTGAAGATATTTACCCATTATCACCACTACAAGAAGGAATTTATTTCCATCATTTAATGAGTAATCCAGAAGAAGGAGATCCATATGTTTTACCTCATTTATTATCGTTTCCAAGTAAAGAAAATCGAGATACGTTCATAAAAGGATTACAGTTTGTAGTTAATCGTCATGATGTATTGCGTACTTGTGTTATAAGTGAAGGACTACCTCAAGCAGTTCAAGTTGTACAAAGAGAAGCAACTTTGTCTTTAGAGTGTTTAGAGATGGACTCTTCTAAAGATATTTTACAAGAATTACAAGACCTAACAGCTTCTGGAAATCTGTGGGTAGATGTGTCAAAAGCTCCTTTATTGAAGTTACAGTCTGCAGATGATCCTATAAATAATACTTATTATCTAGTTTTATTAGAACATCATTTAACATTAGATCATGTAGGAGTAGAAAAAATTATAGAAGAGATTGGAGCGTATTTAACTGGGAATGCATCGGTTTTATCGAAACCAGCGTTATATAGAGATTTTATTGGTCATACCTTATATCAACAAGCTACTAACGATAGTGCTTCTTACTTTACGAACTTATTAGGAGATATAGATACCCCAACGTATCCATTTGAGTTATCTAATATTCATATTACTGGATCTTCAATAAAGGAAGCTACAGGCGTTCTGCCAAACGACTTAAGCAAGGAAATTAGAAATATATGTACAAGGAAAGGAATGAGTCCAGCGACTTTATTCCATGCAGCTTATGGTTTAGTTATAGGAAAATGTAGTAACATGGATTATGCTATTTTCGGGTCTTTATTCTCTGGACGTTTACAGGGTTCATCAGGAGCGGCAGATTCGTTAGGATTATTCATTAATACGTTACCATTTTATGTAGCCCTTGAGGGATCTATGACGGAATATGTTGAAACTGTTAAACAACAATTAGCAAGTTTATTGCCTTATGAACAGACACCGTTGTCAAGTATTCAAGGATGGAGCGGTGTTTCGAATGAAGTCCCTTTGTTCAGTGCCTTGTTAAATTTCCGTCATACTTCTTTGGGATCGGAAGCAGAAGAAAATAACCCAGGGGTAGATTTAGGTATCAATGTTATTGGAGGTCAAGAACGCACCAATTATCCATTTACTTTAAGTGTTGATGATTATGGGGTTGATTTCGGATTAACAGCTCAAATAGATGAAAGTATTGAGGCTACTCGTGTTATAGAGTATATGCAAAAAGCCTTGGAACAGTTAGTACAAGGCTTAAACTCTGAAGAAACTGTAGAGATAAACAATGCAGTTATTTTACCAAAAGAAGAAGAGCAGTTATTATTAGAAACTTTCAACAATACTGAAGCAGCGTATCCATTAGATACAACGATACTAGATCTTTTCTCAGAACAGGTGAAGCAATCACCAAAACAAGTTGCTGTTGTTTATAAAGGAGAAACATTAAGCTATAAAGAATTAGATCAGCGTTCAAATCAAGTAGCACGTTATTTACAAAAACAAGGTGTTCAACCAGATGGATTGGTAGGAATTTGCATGACGCGTAGCTTGGAAATGATCGTAGGAATTTTAGGAGTTCTAAAATCTGGAGGAGCGTATGTTCCAATCGACCCTAACTATCCAAAAGAGCGAATTGAATATATTATTGAAGATACTGGAATTGAATTAGTAATAAGCAATAAAGGAAGCCAAGATGTTGTAGAAGATAAAGAAGGATTCAAAAGCATTGGGTTAGATACCAATTGGGATCAGATTTCAGAGTATTCAACAAGAAAATTAAGCTATAAGTTAATATCACAAGACAACCTTGCTTATGTGATTTATACCTCAGGAAGTACGGGAAAACCAAAAGGAGTGCTTATTGAACATGGGAATATGTTCAACCTAGTGAATTGGGCAATAGATAACTTCAAAGATTCATTGGACTTAGGAATGCTAGCGAGTACTTCTATCAATTTTGATTTATCGATTTTTGAGATATTTACTTCATTAGCATCAGGAGCAAAGATTGAATTAGTAGATAACTTATTATCACTAGTTGAGGATTCAGAAGTTTCTGTATCACTTATTAATACAGTCCCAAGTGTTTTATTAGGAGTCTTAGAATCAGGAAAACTGCCTGAAACTGTAAAAACGATCAACCTAGCAGGAGAGCCATTATTACCAAGTTTGGTAGATCGTATTTACAAAGAAAGCTCAGTAGAGTCGATATACGATTTATACGGACCATCAGAAGCGACTACCTATAGTACCTTTATTAAAAGAGAATTAAACGGAGTTCAAATCATTGGACGTCCAATAGCGAATACTCAGATTTATATTTTAAGTGAGTCTAATGAATTAGTACCATTAGGAGTTGTAGGAGAATTATGTGTAGGAGGAAAAGGAGTCGCAAGAGGATACTTAAATAGAGAAGAACTATCCAATGAAAAATTCATAGCTAATCCATTTAAGGAAGGTGAAAGAATCTACAAAACGGGAGATTTAGCTCGTTGGTTAGCTGATGGAACTTTAGAATATGTAGGAAGAAAGGATTCACAAGTAAAGGTTAGAGGATATAGAATAGAATTAGGAGAGATTGAAACAGCCTTAGCAGCTTTAGACAATATTCAAAACAGTTGTGTACTTGCCAAAGAAGATGTTACAGGAAGTAAACGATTAGTTGGATATGTAGTTACGGAAGGAGAATTCGATAAAGAAAAAGTTCAAGCCGAATTAAAAGAGCGTTTACCAGAATATATGGTTCCTAGTTTATGGGTTGAACTAGAAGAAATGCCATTAACGGCAAGCGGTAAATTAGACAGAAAAGCCTTACCAGAGTTAGATGGATCACTATTATCAACCAAAGCCTATGTAGCACCAAGAACGGAGGTAGAAGAACAAATCGCTACTATTTGGCAAGATATATTAGGCATTGAGAAAGTTGGTGTCTATGATAACTTCTTCGAATTAGGAGGACATAGTTTACTAGTGGTTCAATTAATCTCAAGATTACAAAAGCTTGATTTATACATCGAGGTTAAAGATATTTTTGCCAATGCAACCATTGCACAAATAGTAGAAAAACTATCATCTGATGCAGAAAGATACCAAGTGCCAGCTAATGGAATTACACCAGAAGTGAAGCATATCACTCCATCAATGGTTCCATTGCTAGATTTTACTCAAGAAGATATTGATACGGTAGTTTCAAAGGTTTCAGGAGGTGTTTCAAATATTGAAGACATCTATCCATTATCACCATTACAAGAAGGGATCTATTTCCATTATTTAATGAGTGATACAAAAGAAGGAGATTCATATGTATTATCGAACCTGCTATCATTTAAAGACAAAGAAAAACGAGCTTTATTTATCGAGGCGTTACAATTTGTAGTAAACCGACACGATGTTTTAAGAACTAGTGTTGTCAGTGAAGGTTTACCAAAAGCGGTTCAGGTAGTACAACGAGAAGCTGAATTATCGATAGAGGAATTAACCTTTGATTCAAAAACAAACATTTTAACTGAATTAGAAGAGTTAACAGCTCCAGGAAATCAGTGGATGGATGTTTCTAATGCACCATTGTTACAATTAAAATCTGCAGACGATAGAGATAATGATCGTTACTATTTAATTATCAATCAACATCATTTAGTCTTGGATCATGTTGGATTGGAGAAGGTTGTCGCAGAAATAGAAATGTATCTATTAGGACATGAGTCTAATCTTCCAACACCAGTATTGTATCGAGACTTTATAGGACACACATTGCATTCACAAGCAATCAATGATAGTGCGTCTTATTTCCAAGGATTGTTATCAGATATTGAAGAACCAACCTATCCATTTAATTTATCAGATACGAAGGTTAATGCCAATGAGATTAAAGAGTCGACGATACTTTTATCAGAAGCATTGAATAGTGAATTGAGAGCGGTAAGCACTGAACTAGGAATGAGTCCAGCGGTTTTATTCCATGCAGCGTACGGACTTGTCATTGGAAAATGTAGCGACTCAGAATATGCTTTATTTGGATCAATATTCTCAGGGCGTTTGCAAGGAGCATTGAACTCAGCAGATTCTCTAGGAATGTTCATCAATACCCTACCATTTTATGTTTCTTTAGAAGATGGTGTACTTGAATATATTCAACAGGTAAAGGGACGCTTACAAGATTTACTACCTTACGAGCAAACGCCACTATCAAGTATCCAAGGTTGGAGTGGAATATCTACAGAAGTATCTTTCTTTAGTGCCTTATTAAATTATCGTCATTCTCATATGGCAGCAGAGACAGAAGAAGGAGAAACGATTGATTTAGGCGTAGAGGTTTTAGCAGGAGATGAGCGTACGAATTATCCATTTACCTTAAATGTTGATGATTTTGGAGAGCGCTTTGGATTAACAGCTCAAATTAAAGAAGGAATTGATGCAGATCGTGTGCTAACATACATGCAAGAAGCTTTAACAAGTTTATTACAAGGATTAAAGACAGAGGAAAAAGATCCAGTTATAAACTTAGCTAT
>CANMIL010000017.1 GCA_947497895.1 uncultured Tenacibaculum sp. | reverse complement strand
GCAGGTGGAAGCACTACACCAACCGATAGCGATGGTGATGGTACATCAGACTTCCAAGATGTGGATAGTGATAATGATGGAGTATCAGACTTAGTAGAAGGAGGAACTGATGCAAGTTTAGATGCAAACAATGATGGAATACTAGATGATCAAACCGACACCGATGGTGATGGATTAGCAGACTCAGTAGATCCAGACAATGGCGGGACAGCAGCAGGAACCCCAGATACAGATGGTGATGGCTTACCAGATTACCAAGACTTAGATAGTGATGGAGACGGTATCAATGATGTTGTAGAAGCCGGAGGAGCAGATACTGATAATAACGGACAAATAGATACAGGTGGAACACTATTAGATGGAACAAACTTACCAGACAGTAGTGGAAACGGAACCCCAGATGTTCTAGAGCCAAACAATCCGGACTTGCCAGGAAGTTTAGATGCTAATGGAGATGGCGTGATTGATGATCAAACGGATAGTGATGGGGATGGTATTGCAGATTCAGTAGATGGATTAGTAGGCTTTGGAGATGCAGAGCAAACCGATACTGATGGAGATGGAATCGCAGATATCCATGACTTAGATTCAGACAACGATGGAATCTTAGATAGCGTAGAACAAAATGGAGATCCAAACAGAGATACAGATGGTGATGGAGTTCCAGATCACTTAGACTTAGATAGTGATGGCGATGGAATACTAGATCTAGTAGAAAGTGGACAAGATGCTTCAGTAGTAGATACCAATGGAGATGGAGTACTAGATAGTACAACAGACGCCGATAATGATGGTATTGTAGATACAGCCGACGCAGATGATAATAATGTCAATGCAGGTGGAAGTACTACACCAACAGACAGTGATGGAGATGGTACATCAGACTTCCAAGATGTGGATAGTGATAATGATGGAGTTTCAGATTTAGTAGAAGGAGGAACCGATGCAAGTTTAGATGCTAACAATGATGGAATACTAGATGATCAAACCGACACCGATGGTGATGGACTGGCTGATTCAGTAGATCCAGACAATGGCGGAACAGCAGCTGCAACCCCAGATATAGATGGAGATGGCTTACCAGATTACCAAGACTTAGATAGTGATGGAGACGGTATCAATGATGTTGTAGAAGCTGGAGGAGCAGATACTGATAATAACGGACAAATAGATACAGGTGGAACACTATTAGATGGAACAAACTTACCAGATAGTAGTGGAAACGGAACCCCAGATGTTCTAGAGCCAAACAATCCAGATTTACCAGGAAGTTTAGATGCTAATGGAGATGGAGTGATTGACGATCAAACCGATAGTGATGGGGATGGTATTGCAGATTCAGTAGATGGATTAGTAGGCTTTGGAGATGCAGAGCAAACCGACACCGATGGTGATGGAATCGCAGATATCCATGATTTAGATTCAGATAACGACGGAATCTTAGACAGCGTAGAACAAAATGGCGATCCAAACAGAGATACTGATAGTGATGGAATTCCAGATCATTTAGACTTAGATAGTGATGGCGATGGAATACTAGATCTAGTAGAAAGTGGACAAGATGCTTCAGTAGTAGATACCAATGGAGATGGAGTACTAGATAGTACAACAGATGCTGATAACGATGGTATTTTAGATACAGCCGATGCAGATGATAATAACGTCAATGCAGGCGGAAGCACTACACCAACAGACAGCGATGGTGATGGTACATCAGACTTCCAAGATGTGGATAGTGATAATGATGGAGTTTCAGACTTAGTAGAAGGAGGAACTGATGCAAGTTTAGATGCTAACAATGATGGAATATTAGATGATCAAACCGACACCGATGGTGATGGACTAGCAGATTCAGTAGATCCAGACAATGGCGGAACAGCAGCGGGAACCCCAGATACAGATGGAGATGGCTTACCAGATTACCAAGATTTAGATAGTGATGGCGATGGTATCAATGATGTTGTAGAAGCTGGAGGAGCAGATACTGATAATAACGGACAAATCGATACAGGCGGAACACTATTAGATGGAACAAACTTACCAGACAGTAGTGGAAACGGAACACCAGATGTTCTAGAGCCAAACAATCCAGATCTACCAGGAAGTTTAGATGCTAATGGTGATGGAGTGATTGATGATCAAACGGATAGTGATGGCGATGGTATTGCAGATTCAGTAGATGGATTAGTAGGCTTTGGAGATGCAGAGCAAACCGATACCGATGGTGATGGAATTGCAGATATCCATGATTTAGATTCAGACAATGACGGAATCTTAGACAGCGTAGAACAAAATGGTGATCCAAACAGAGATACTGATGGTGATGGAGTTCCAGATCACTTAGACTTAGATAGTGATGGAGACGGAATTCTAGATCTAGTAGAAAGTGGTCAAGATGCAACAGTGGTAGATACCAATGGAGATGGAGTACTAGATAGTACAACAGATGCAGATAACGATGGTATTTTAGATACAGCCGATGCAGATGATAATAACGTCAATGCAGGTGGAAGCACTACACCAACCGACAGTGATGGCGATGGTACATCAGACTTCCAAGATGTGGATAGTGATAATGATGGAGTTTCAGACTTAGTAGAAGGAGGAACCGATGCAAGTTTAGATGCTAACAATGATGGAATACTAGATGATCAAACCGACACCGATGGTGATGGACTAGCAGACTCAGTAGATCCAGATAATGGCGGAACAGCAGCAGGAACCCCAGACAGTGATGGTGATGGTTTACCAGATTACCAAGACTTAGATAGCGATGGCGATGGTATCAATGATGTTGTAGAAGTAGGAGGAACTGATGCTGATGGCGATGGTCAAATCGATACAAATGATTTAGTAGATGGTAATAACTTGCCAGACACAGATAGCGATGGAACTCCAGATGTAGAAGAACCAAACAATCCAGATTTACCAGGAGGTTTAGATGCTAATGGTGATGGAGTAATCGATGATCAAACCGATAGTGATGGCGATGGTATCGCAGACTCAGTAGATGGATTAAATGGATTCGGAGATGCAGAGCAAACCGATAGTGATGGTGATGGTATTGCAGATATCCATGACTTAGATTCAGATAACGATGGAATCTTAGATATCGTAGAACAAGATGGCGATCCAAATAGAGACACTGATAGTGATGGTATTCCAGATCATTTAGACTTAGATAGTGATGGAGATGGAATTCTTGACATCGTAGAAAGTGGACAAGATGCTTCAGTAGTAGATGCTGATGGTGATGGAATGTTAGATAGCACTGTAGATGCCGATAATGATGGTATTGTAGATACAGCCGATGCAGATGATAATAACGTCAATGCAGGCGGAAGCACCACACCAACGGACAGCGATGGTGATGGTACATCAGACTTCCAAGATGTGGATAGTGATAATGATGGAGTATCTGACTTAGTAGAAGGAGGAACCGAGGCAAGTTTAGATGCTGACAATGATGGAATACTAGATGATCAAACCGACACCGATGGTGATGGACTAGCAGATTCAGTAGATCCAGACAATGGTGGAACAGCAACAGGAACCCCAGATACAGATGGAGATGGCTTACCAGATTACCAAGACTTAGATAGTGATGGCGATGGTATCAATGATGTTGTGGAAGCCGGAGGAGCAGATACTGATAATAACGGACAAATAGATACAGGTGGAACACTATTAGATGGAACAAACTTACCAGACAGTAGTGGAAATGGAACACCAGATGTTCTAGAGTCAAACAATCCAGATCTACCAGGAAGTTTAGATACTAATGGAGATGGAGTGATCGATGATCAAACCGATAGTGATGGCGATGGAATTGCAGATTCAGTAGATGGTCTTGATGGATTCGGAGATGCAGAGCAAACGGATAGTGATGGCGATGGTATTGCAGATATCCATGACTTAGATTCGGATAACGACGGAATCTTAGATAGCGTAGAACAAGATGGCGATCCAAATAGAGACACTGATAGTGATGGTATTCCAGATCATTTAGACTTAGATAGTGATGGAGATGGAATTCTTGACATCGTAGAAAGTGGACAAGACGCAGCAGTAGTAGATGCTGATGGTGATGGAATGTTAGATAGTACTGTAGATGCCGATAACGATGGTGTTGTAGATACAGCTGATGCAGATGATAATAACGTCAATGCAGGAGGAAGTACTACACCAACGGATAGTGACGGTGATGGAATGGCAGACTTCCAAGATGCTGATAGCGATAATGACGGTGTATCTGACCTTATCGAAGGAGGAGGAGATCCTAGTTTAGATGCAGATAATGATGGAGTGATCGATGATCAAACGGATACCGATGGTGATGGACTTGCTGATTCAGTAGATCCTGATAACGGTGGAACATCATCAACAGGACCAGATAGTGATGGCGATGGATTGCCAGATTACCAAGACTTAGATAGCGATGGTGATGGCATCAATGATGTTGTAGAAGCAGGAGGAACTGATGCTGATGGCGATGGTCAAATCGATACGGGTGATTTAGTAGATGGTAATAATTTACCAGATGCTAACGGCGATGGAACTCCAGATGTAGAAGAACCAAATAATTCAGATTTACCAGGAAACTTAGATACCGATGGTGATGGAGTGATTGATGATCAAACGGATAGTGATGGCGATGGTATTGCAGACTCAGTAGATGGATTAAATGGATTCGGAGATGCAGAGCAAACCGATACAGACGGTGATGGAATTGCAGATATCCATGACTTAGATTCAGATAACGATGGAATCTTAGACAGCGTAGAACAAAATGGCGATCCAAACAGAGATACTGATAGTGATGGAATTCCAGATCACTTAGACTTAGATAGTGATGGAGACGGAATTTTAGACCTAGTAGAAAGTGGTCAAGATGCAACAGTGGTAGATACCAATGGAGATGGAGTATTAGATAGTACAACAGATGCAGATAACGATGGTATTTTAGATACAGCCGATGCAGATGATAATAACGTCAATGCAGGTGGAAGCACCACACCAACCGACAGCGATGGTGATGGTACATCAGACTTCCAAGATGTGGATAGTGATAATGATGGAATATCAGACTTAGTAGAAGGAGGAACTGATGCAAGTTTAGATGCTAATAATGATGGAATACTAGATAATCAAACCGACACCGATGGTGATGGACTTGCAGATTCAGTAGATCCAGACAATGGCGGGACAGTAGCAGGAACCCCAGATACAGATGGAGATGGCTTACCAGATTACCAAGACTTAGATAGCGATGGCGATGGTATCAATGATGTTGTAGAAGCAGGAGGAATTGATGCTGATGGCGATGGTCAAATCGATACAAGTGATTTAGTAGATGGTAATAATTTACCAGATGCTAACGGTGATGGCACTCCAGATGTAGAAGAACCAAATAATTCAGATTTACCAGGAAACTTAGATACAGATGGTGATGGAGTGATTGATGATCAAACCGATAGTGATGGCGATGGTATTGCAGACTCAGTAGATGGATTAAATGGATTCGGAGATGCAGAGCAAACGGATAGTGATGGCGATGGTATTGCAGATATCCATGACTTAGATTCAGATAATGATGGAATCTTAGACAGCGTAGAACAAGATGGCGATCCAAACAGAGATACTGATAGTGATGGAGTTCCAGATCACTTAGACTTAGATAGTGATGGCGATGGAATTCTTGACATCGTAGAAAGTGGACAAGATGCTTCAGTAGTAGACACGAATGGAGATGGAGTACTAGATAGTACTGTAGATGCTGATAACGATGGTATTGTAGATACAGCCGATGCAGATGATAATGACGTCAATGCAGGAGGAAGCACCACACCAATAGATAGTGACGGTGATGGAATGGCAGATTTCCAAGATGTTGATAGTGATAATGACGGTGTGTCTGATCTTATCGAAGGAGGAGGAGATCCTAGTTTGGATGCTGATAATGATGGCGTGATCGATGATCAAACGGATACCGATGGTGATGGACTTGCTGATTCAGTAGATCCAGATAACGGCGGAACATCATCAACAGGACCAGATAGTGATGGCGATGGCTTACCAGATTACCAAGACTTAGATAGCGATGGCGATGGTATCAATGATGTTGTAGAAGCAGGAGGAACTGATGCTGATGGTGATGGTCAAATCGATACCGGAGATTTAGTAGATGGTAATAACTTACCAGATGCTAACGGCGATGGAACTCCAGATGTGGAAGAACCAAATAATTCAGATCTACCAGGAAACTTAGATAGCGATGGTGATGGAATGATCGATGATCAAACGGATAGTGATGGCGATGGTATTGCAGATTCAGTAGATGGATTAGATGGTTTTGGAGATGCCTTGACCACAGATACAGATGGAGATGGTATTGAAGATTTGTATGACTTAGATTCAGATAATGACGGAATCTTAGATAGTGCAGAGCAAGATGGTGATCCAAACAGAGACACTGATGGTGATGGTATTCCAGATCATTTAGACTTAGATAGTGATGGAGATGGAATTCTTGACATCGTAGAAAGTGGACAAGATGTAGCAACAGTAGATGCTGATGGTGATGGAATGTTAGACAGTACTGTAGATGCCGATAATGATGGTATTGTGGATACAGCAGATGCGGACGATACAGATGTGAATGCTGGTGGAAGTACAAATGCCACAGATACCGATGGTGATGGTAATCCTGATTTCCAAGATTTAGATAGCGATAATGATGGTATTTCTGATCTTATAGAAAGCGGTTCTGATATGAATCTGGATTCAGATGGAGATGGAATGATCGATGATCAAACGGATAGTGATGGAGATGGACTAGCAGATTCAGTAGATCCAGATAATGGAGGTAGTTCTCCTGATGTTATGGACACAGATGAAGATGGTCAGCCTGATTATCAAGATTTAGATAGTGATAATGATGGGGTAACTGATCTTCAAGAAGGAGGGACAGATACTTCATTAGATAGTGATGGAGATGGCGTTATCGATGATGTTACGGATAGTGATGGAGATGGTATGATGGATTCTGTAGATGTAGATAATGGAGGGGATGCTCCAGATATGCAAGATACAGATGGTGATGGAACAGCTGATTATCAAGATATCGATGATGATGGAGATGGTGTTTTAACTTCGGAAGAAGATATTGATGATGACGGGACCCCTAATACAGATGATACTGATGGTGATGGAATACCTAATTATTTAGATATGGATGATGATGGTGATGGAATTGATACAATTGATGAGAATCCAGATAATAATGGAGATGGAATGCCAGATGATTCTTTAGATACTGATGAGGATGGAATTCCTGATTATTTAGATCCTGATACGTTGCCATGTTTAACGGTATACAACGAGTTTACTCCGAATGGAGATGGACAAAATGATACGTTTGTAATTTCATGTATTGGTGACGAAATGTATAAGAATAACCGATTAGAGGTTTACAACCGTTGGGGTAACATTGTGTACAGTAAGAATAGATATGATAATTCTTGGACAGGTGAATCTAATGGGCGTATTAATTTTCAGGTTGATGAACAATTACCATCTGGAACATATTATTATGTCTTAGATCTAGGGAATGGCTCAGAACCAAAAACAGGTTGGATTCATATAAATAGAAAATAACGCATAATTTATGTTTAATGGAAATAACGAAACAGATAAAATCATCCAAGTCTTAAGTACCACTTAGGTCATGATTATATCTGGTTTGTTACAACCGTTTGATGAAATAGTTCAATAGTGATTAGAAAAGATCAAAAGTATAAAGAGATGAAAAGAATAGTACAGAATCTGACATTACTAAGTTTGTTAATGATAAGTGTAACACTTTGTGCTCAACAGGATCCGCATTATACTCAATACATGTTTAATACAATGAGTGTAAATCCTGCGTATGTTGGGTCAAAAGGACATGGAGTAATTAATCTATTAGGTCGTGCTCAATGGGTCGGAGTAGACGGAGCACCCCAAACTCAAAGTTTAAGTTATGATACCCCAATTGGTTATAGTGGTGTTGGTTTAGGAATTAATTTAGTGAATGATGTTATTGGGCCATCTCGCGAGACTTCTATAGATGCCAACGTATCCTATACAGTTAGAACAACCGATGAAGCTAATTTAGCTTTTGGAATGAAATTAGGAGGACGACTTTTTAACATAGATTGGACCAAAGGAATCTATAGAGATAAAGATGATTTGCAATTGGCAGCGCCAATCAACAGATTTTTACCAACGATAGGTGCAGGAGTTTATTATTATACAAATAACTGGTATGTAGGATTGGCCGTTCCTAATATTTTACGAACTGAACATTATGATGATGTAAGCGGTGGAGGAAGTGTTGCAGTTGAGAGAATGCATTACTTTTTTATAGCTGGATATGTGTTTAATTTAAGCGATAGTGTAAAGTTTAAACCAGCGTTACTTACAAAAGCTGTAAGCGGGGCACCTTTGTCTTTAGATGTTTCTGCAAACTTTTTGTTTAATGAGAAGTTTCGTTTAGGAGTAGCTTGGCGTTGGGATGACTCTATAAGTGGTATGTTAGGTTTTCAAGTAAGTAGATCTTTACAAATAGGATACGCTTATGATTTAACAACTTCGAATTACAGTAATTACAATTCAGGAACTCATGAGATTTTACTTCGATATGAATTATTTAAACCTCAAACAGTAAAATCACCAAGGTTCTTTTAACATAACATAAGGATATAAAAATAGAAATATATATGAAACAGACCATTATTATACTGTTGTTATTCGGTATTTGTTTTACCAGTTATGGTCAACGCCGATATGCAGCGAACCGTTATTTTGAAGAATACGCATATACTAAATCAGCAGATTTATATCGTCAATTATATGATAAAGGAGATCGTTCCTATAAAGTGCTAAGCAGGCTGGCAGACTCTTATTATTTTACATCTTCTTATCAAGATGCAGAAGATTCATATCGTAAATTAATGGAACAGCATGAAGGTGTTGCTTCTCCTGAGCATTTATTTCGTTATGCACAGGTGTTAAAGAGTAATGGAGATGTGGCTGAATCTGATAAATGGATGTTAAAATTAAAAGAATTGAAAGGAGATGATAGTAGAGTTTTAGAGTTAGAAGCAAACAAACAGTACTTTTCAGAGTTTACCAATAAGCCCAAAACGTATGTAAACATTCATAACTTATCAATTAATACAAAATATTCCGATTTCGGAGGTTTTGTACATGATGGATATCTTTATTTTTCATCCACTCGAGCGGATTCAGAAAATAAAAAATTGTACAAATGGAATAATCAACCGTACTTAAATATTTATAAATCGGAAGAACAACAATTGAGAGAAGGTGGAAGTTTAGATGTTGGAGCTTCTGAAAAATTAGTTTCATTGAGTAGTAAGTATCACGAGTCTAATGCTGTTATTTCTAAAGACGGAAATACATTGTATTTTACTAGAGATGATGCTTCAGGAGATGTTGAGAAAACAGCCAAATTAAAGATTTATAAAGCGAAAAAGCAATATGACAATACTTGGGGAGCTATAGAGGAATTACCTTTTAATAATAATGATTATTCGGTAGGTCACCCTTCATTGAGTAAAGATCAACGTACGCTCTTTTTTGTGTCTGATATGCCAGGAGGATACGGAGAAACTGATCTATACCGAGTATCTATCGCAGGTGATGGAAGTTTTGGTGAACCTGAAAATTTAGGAGATAAAATTAATACTGAAGGAAGAGAAATGTTTCCATATGTAGGATCAAACGATAGGTTGTATTTTGCTTCTGATGGTCATTTAGGTTTGGGAGCATTGGATATTTTTGAAAGTAAATTAGATGGATTCGATTATGGAAAGCCTGTAAACTTAGGAAGTCCAATAAATGGTCCTCTCGATGACTTTGGTTTTATGATAGACAAAGATCGAAAAGCTGGCTATTTTTCATCCAATAGAGAAGGAGGAAAAGGAGATGATGACATTTATAGTTTTAGAATCTATCAATGTAAAGAAGCTATTAGCGGTATTGTTAGTGAAACCAAAACGGGAGCTCCAATTTCAGGAGTATCAGTACGATTAATCGATGATGAAGGTAAGCCAGTATCGGAACAAACTACGAGTTCAAATGGAGGGTATAGTTTTACGGAAATCGATTGTGAACGTAAATATATAGTAGTTGCTGCTAAGCCTGCTTATGTTCAAGGAGAGTTAGAACAAACCACACTGGATATTGATAAAAAAGAAATACAGGCAGATATTGCTTTAGAGTCGTTAATCGTGGAAGATCAAATTGTGATTAATCCAATTTATTTCGATTTTAACTTAGATACAATTCGAGAAGATGCGGAATATGAACTAGAGCATATAGTTAGTGTAATGAAAGCACATCCGAAGATGGTTATTCGTATTGAGTCTCATACAGATAGTAGAGGAACATCTGAATATAATGAAAACCTATCTCAAAGAAGAGCTAATGCAACTCGAGATTATATAGTGTCAAGAGGAATTTCGTCCGATAGAATTGAAAGTGCTATTGGTTATGGAGAAAGGCAATTGGTAGATGATTGTAAAGGTGATTGTTCAGAAGATAAGCATCAGAAAAACAGAAGATCATTTTTTTATATCGTATCCAAGTAATTTGACTTTTAAAAAAATATGAACGCCGAGAAGGCATTCATGGAAATTATTGAGAACTATTTTCAATTTGTTGCAGTAAAATCTGCTTCTTTTTTAGTAAATAGTTCTTCTCTAATTTATTATTAACTTTTTCAATGGTAAAATTCAAGTATTCGATAGCCTTATCATGTTGATTGGTTTGTGAGTAATAGTCTGATTTAGCACCAAAATATAAATACGAACGTTGTTCTAATTCTTTAATAGTAATTTTATTGAAGTAAACGTTGGCTTTGATATAATTAGAATCTTGAATACAAACGACGGCCATGTTTAATAAATAGAAAGGTGACGGGTTGAGTTCATGTAAGCATTCGTACCAATGAAGAATTTTTTTCCAATTGGTTAATTCAAAATTTGGGGCTTTAATGTGTTCTGCAGCAATAGCGGCTTCATAATGGTAACATGAGTATTCATCACTTTCGACAGCTTTGTTCATCATTATATTTCCGAGTTGAATTAAAGGAAATGACCATTGGCTTCTATCCTGATTTTTTAAATCCAATACTTCATTTTCATTAGTCGTTTTTGATTCTAAACGAGCAGAATGAAAGCACATTAATGCAAATAAAGCGTAAGCGCTAGGAATATTTGTGTATTTGTTTTTTAAAAGGAATTTACATAATCTGAGAGCCTCTCCGCAGAGTTCCTTTCGAATCAGCGTGTCTTTATTGTTAGAATGAAAACCTTCGTTAAAAATTAAATACAATACTTCTAATACTTGCTCAATTCTTGCTCTTAAATCAAAACCTTGTGGAATAGTAAACCGAATATCACTGTTTGTAATGAATTTTTTGGCTCTAGAAAGCCTTTTTTTAATAGAATCTTCTTTGGTAAGAAGAGCAAGTGCAATTTCCTTAGTGCTAAACCCAGAAATAGTTTTTAATGAAAAAGCTATTTGATCCTTTGGATTCAATTTAGGATGGCAGGCTGTAAAGATCATTCTAAGTTGAGCATCTTCAATCTGTGTATCCAAGAAAAAGTCATTAATAGTTATGGTTTGAGCACCATGAGATAACTCTGGAGTATGTTTCTTTTCGTTTTTAAGCTTTCTGAAAATATCAAGCACACGATTCTTGGCAGCTTGAGTGAGCCAAGCTTCTGGATTGTCAGGAAGGTTGGTTTTCCAGCTAATACTTGCTTTTAGAAAAGTATCTTGAATCGAATCTTCAATGATTTCAAGATTAGATAGCCCAAATATTCGCGTTAAAACAGCAACCATCTTTCCGCTATGATGACGGAAAAGATGGTCTATGTTTTTACTTTCCATTAATGATCGAAAACCATTATTTCACGAATTTCAACGGTGTTTCCCAAATCATAATCGGGAAAATCTTGAGCAATTTCCTGAACTGCGTCGAAGTCTTTGGCTTTAATCAAATAATAACCTCCAACAATCTCTTTAACTTCAGCAGAAGTTAAATCGGTAACAGTTCTGTTTTTGCCAACGATTCGACGTATTTTAGGTGTTAAGGCTTCACCACCTTTAAGTATACCCTCTTTTTCCATTTTGTTACCCCAAGCAAACCATTTTTCCATTCTTCCTTGGATGTCTTCTTGAGAAAGTCCTAAATCGGCATATTCAGAGCCGATGAAAATCATCATAAAATCTTTCATAATTTAAAATTAAAGTTTTGTATTACTAAGACGTTTGTCAAATGAAAAAAGGGGACATGTTTTTCGATTTATTTTTAATTAACTTCTAAACTGTTCTTTTTTTCTGAAAACCATATTCACACGGTATTTTGATTCGCCTCCAAAAATTTCAATGTCATCACCTCCTCCAGCGCTTATTGTTCCTGCATTTGCATTATAAGCATCAATATACTCAAAACCTAGTTTAGACAATGCATTAAGTAAATCAGTTTGATTTCTTATTCTAAGTTTTTTTCTGTTTTGTAATAATGTTTCCAGTCTTTCTAAAACCTCAGCATAACTGGATTTTTTATAATCGATGGCAATATTAATTCCTCCAAAGAGCTTCGTGTTTTCGGAAGTAATAATTACATATTCCGGTAATTCTTTAATATTTACGCTTGACGATTCGGTTTTTGAAATTGACAATTCTTGTGCAACAATATTTGTGCTTGCAAAAAGTACAAATAAACCAGCAATAGTTAATCTTTTTAAGTTTCTCATTTTTTATCCTTTTTAGTTATTAATTTTATTTGTATTTGTGGTGGACTTTCTTTTTAGTGAAGAGACAATTCATTTTTTAATTGCTCTCTAAATTCTTCATTGGTTAATATGCCTGATTCAAATTCATTCATACTCATTTGAAGTCTTTTACTCTCGATAAAGTTTAAATCATTGATGAAATATGATAACTCTGTTGTGTTGTTTTCTTTGTCTGTAGCATACAGTGCTTTGGTAAGTACAAAAGCTGTGGATCCTCCTTTCATGCCTAAATGATTAAACCATTGACCATTCGTTGGATCATCAAGAGGGAATTCCATAATTTCATCTAAATAAGCATGTGTTTCTTTGCTGAAGTATGTTCTCGAATTAATCTTGTGCATTATTTCAGCATATTCTTTTACGGTTGAATTCGGGAGATTGTCGGACCATATTTTTTCAAGATTTAGGTTTCTTTCTCCAATATCATTTTTATAAGTGGTATCCTGTTCTAGTTTATTATGAATTCCGAATGTAGCTTTACGATATTCTTCAATTGTCAGATTTTTTAAAGCCATCTCGAGCTCTTCATCTTTCAAATTAGGGAATACTTCTTTACCAATAAATAGGGCTGATACGATATAATAAATTTCTGAATGGTTTTTTATTCCTAAACTACCTAAACGATTATTGATGTTCTGAAGACCCAATTTTTTACAAAGCCACTCAGTATTGGCATTTGAACTAAAGGCTATCATCCCTTTTACTACTTCTTTGATGGCGATTTTTTCGTCTTTAATTTTATCCTTTATTTTTTGTAACCAGTTCTTTTGCGCCCCACCATCCGTATTTGGAACATAGTAATGGTTTAATTCACTTAAAGGAATAGCTTCATTAGGATTAATAAGTCCTTTTGCCGCCTGTTCGGCATATTCTATGGCAATGATTATTTTTACAGCACTTGCCAAAGGCATCATTTTATTCGGATTTTTCTCAATAATTATCGAATCATTCCGAATTAATTTGATAGATGTTTTTTCTGGATTTTCTTTAATAAAGTTTAAAACGGTGGTTTTATCTGGTTTGAAGTAGGAAGTTCCAATTCCTCCAAGAATAATAAGAATAAGTAGTATAATTCCTATCATAATGAATGCTTTTTTCATGATTGTTTGTTTGAGGGTTTAATAAGGAGGTTTGTGGTTGTTTTGTGATTATTTGAAATAATTAGGGTGTAAATTTCGAATTCGATCAGCCCAAGCTGACGAAATTTAAAAGCAATATTTACACTTTTTCAACCACTATTTTATTTTGATATCCGACTAACGGATTTCAAAAAATCAAGATTATTAATGTTTCAATCTGTTATAATGAATTAAATCAAAAGGCCCATTTGTTTAGGAGCAAGATTAACTTAAAGAAGTTGTTGAGATTCATTTTTACTTCAGCGATAAATTTGTTGAAAATAGTATCAAATTTAAAACTGTTAATGGTCAAGTTTTCTAGGCTGCTTTTTATACAGCGAACTGAGAGTAACCGGTCGTGAGTCCTCTCTTGTGTAGTTGCAAATGTTCTTTCTAAATCTTTCATTTTACTTTTTTATAATACGTGAATAGTAGCGATTTTCTATTCACTAACTTGCTGGTTAAGTTTTGGTTATAAATTTATGAAAATAGCTTTTGATTAACTACTTAAACATCATTTTTTTATAGTACAATCCAAAGATTTAATAAAGCTCAATGTTATTGTTATTTTTAAGTAACCGTACGGTTAGTTGAATAAAAAGAAGCTCAAGCAGCTTGAGCTTTCTTTCTAATTTCTGATTGATTGGAAGTTCGTTTTGATAAAGAATATAACCAAAACATGTGGCTAAATAATAGCTACTATAATTAAAAAAGAACTCACGATAGGTGAGTTCTTTTACGTTTTAATAATTAAGTGATCAGTCTTATTATAATTTGGGTTTTCTGAGAAAAATATCTCCACTAATCGATTTAAGTTTCAGATTTAACTTTCCCGAACTAATTTTTCCGTAAATTTTATGACCGAATCCTTCTTCACGTTTCTTAAAGTCGATATCCAAATTAGAGTACACCATCCCTGTAAGAGTTTCTGCTCTGAATTCTGCATCGGAAATAAAAAGATCGATTTCTCCACTAATTGTTTTTAAATTCAAATCGGTAGTATATTTTTCAATGGTAATGTTACCACTAACAAGATCCAAATGAAGTTTACCATTATATGATGGAGCAGTTACCGAACCTGTAATACTCTTAATTTTTAAGCTCATATTTTGAGGAATGAAAATAACGTAATCAATAATAACAGAAGTGTTATTGGTGTAATAGCTATTATTGCAATTGTCTCCTTTTTTTACCGATATAAGTTTGTGGTTTTTCTCAAAAAAGTTAGAGTAATCCGATTGAATGTTTAAGGTACCACTGCCCCTATCGCTTTTTAAGCTATACAAGTCATTTTCAGTATTGTCGTTTAAATTCACTGAAGCTTTAATGTATACTTCGTTTTTATTCCAATTTTTGAGTTCTATTTTGTTGGCAAAATCAAGTTTTAAGTTAATGTTGGAAATCCCGCGAGTATCCTTCTTAAATTCTACTTTTTTTTGAGCATATAGGATACTAAAAGACAATAGCATTCCTATGAATAAGAAAATTCTTTTCATTGTATAAAGTTTTAAAAGTTATGAGAGAACTCACTTAGTGTCGATCGGTAAGTAGTAGTCTAAATGAGTTCATGAAATTAATGGAATAAGGTTATTTCTTACGTAAGTATATATTTCCTAATGAAGATTTAAGCTTAATTTTTACCCCTCCTTTATTAATTGGACTAACTATCTTTCGGTTTCCGCTTACTTGAGGTAAATCCTTTTTCGCTGGTTGCTTTAAATCAAAATTGGTATAAACTGTTCCATTTGTTTTAATATCTAAATTGGCATTTGTATTGGAAGGTAAGCTAACATCTATCTCTCCCACAGATGAACTAATAGTGATTGGAGATGACTGACTTACCTTTACAAAATCAATGTTAATATACCCTGTACTTGAATGCGCTGTGATAGGGCCAGTCACATCAGTCATATTGATAGTACCAACATTAGATTCTGCTTCAACTTCCGAAGAAAAACCAGCAATAGTGATACCTCCTAAATTTCCTGAATCGATAGATATATCAATGTTTTTTGGAAGTTCTAATTGAATGTTATTTGCCTGTAGATGCGATTTCAGATCTTCAATGATTAAGGTGCTCCCTTCTTCAGTGATGGAAAACCCGAAGCCGTTCGTATCATCTTTTCCACCAGGATAAATTGGAGTCAACCCGGCTCTTTTATCTTTCTTTTGTTGTCTCCTTTCTGATCGTTCTCCTCTAAACGACCAATGAACATTGTCATGATCATGTTCTTCGTTACATTCTTCGCATTCAGGGTGCTTCATGCAAGACATTACTAAACTTTTATTGTCTATAGCTGTAACTTTTATCGAAGCATTCGATTTTATTTGTACTTTTTTTATTCCTTTTAAAGAATGGGTATACTCTTTATCTTGTGCTTTAACAACACAGAGAACGAATAATGATAATATTAAACTTAGCTGTTTCATGTTTTCTTATTTTATTAACTACAATAAACTTGGAATATTAAATTGTAGCTCTTGTTTGACGTAAATAGGTGTTTCTTTATCTTCTAATAGCTTTTTCATTGGTTTGAGCGCTCTCTTTTCTTGAATTTTGACTAATATTTGAATAAGTTCTATTTGAATAATAGCCTCTTTTTCTGTTTCCAAAGCTTTTATTAAAGCCGATTTTACAATTTCTAATGAGGTAAACTTTGAAAGTGCTTCTGCTGCAGTCAGACGTACGTTCGTGTTTTTGTCATAAAATAACTTGCTTATAATGGCTTCTATAATTTCAGTGTTCTCTTCGGTAAATTTTTGCGAGTTATTCACTCCTAGTATTCGTTTGCTAGCGGATTGGTTTTCTAATAATGCAAAAAACTGTTTTTTTTCTTCGTTGTTTATTTCAGTGTTATTGGCAAACTTTTGCTCTGATTGAAACCTTCCTAACAAAAAGGCTACGGAAACAATAACAATACTTGCAGCAACTCTGAGATAGGTTTTCCAATCTGTCTTAACTTTTAAAGGAATAACTTTGGTGTTACTTTTTTCAACTTCTTTTTCTAGAAGAGCGTCAAAATTTAATTTAAGATTAGCACTCGGTTCTTCCATTTCAATTTCTGAAAAAGTAGAAAGCAGTTCTTGGTACTTTTTTAGTTCTTCAGCACAATGATTACAGTTTTCAATATGAGTGTTTACTTTAACAGAATCAGAAGCCGATAGATTGCCGTCTAAATAATCGCCAAATAATTCTTCTATATCTTTACAATCCATATTCTTTTTTTTTCGTTAATTTTCAATACTTTGAAAATAAATACTCTTTAGTTTTTTTAATGCTCTATGCATTTTTACCTTAATTGCTCCAACAGAGTTTCCAGTTATTTCAGCTATTTGCTCATACTTTATCTCTTGAAGTCTGTGCATAACAATAAGTTCTCGGTCACTAACGGAAAGCTTTAAAAGAGCTCTTTGTAAATGCTCTATGGCTTCGTTATTTTTTTCGATGGAAACTTCATTTTTTGAACGAACAATATCTTCATCAATCAAATGTGTTCTTTCTTTTTTACTTTTCTGGTAATAACTTGAAAAGATATTCCTAGCAATAGTAAAAATCCAAGATGCAAAATTTCTGTTTTTATAAGAATCGCGATATTTTAAAATTTTCACGAAAACCTCTTGTGTTAAATCTTCACTAACAACGCTGTCTTGAATCATTTTATTGAAAAAGTTATAGATACGAATATGATACCTGTCGAAAATAATCGATAGCTTGTTTAAATCACCATCGGCAACTTGTAACATGATCTCTTCGTCTGTCAAATTTTTCAATGTGTTAGTTTTGATTAGTTTCTATCTTTAAAACCAGCAAATTTTAAAAAGGTTACATGTAGTTTTAATTTTTTTTTAAAGAGCAAAAAAAAACTCGCCTAAGGCAAGTTTTGATTTTGATTTTCGAGTTCTAATACTTTTTGTATCATTTTATCGTCTTTTTCGCTCAGCTTATACAAGCCTTCATCGTTAAAAAGATCTCGAGCAATAACTGTTTTTAAGCTGTTTCTTATATTGGCTTTTCTCTTTTCAGAGATTCGAAAGTCCTTAACTTTTGTAAAGAATCGATCTGAAACTTCATGATTATTATCAAAAGTTTCAATAAAATCATCAATACTTAGACTGCTCAGTTTTCTTCTATTTTTGTCAACATAGTCGAATGCAAAATTTTGTAAAGGAACAAAAAAGAAGGTTGACATATTCGAAGTTGTATCAATTGGAACAAATACATCAGGAATGATTCCACCGCCACCATATACAATTTTTCCTTTGGGTGTTTTATATTGTAGGCTATCTGTTATTTTAATACTATCCTTACTAAATAACTCACCATTATAATATCGATTTTCTAAATCTTCTCTATAATCAGAAGTACCTTTCTCTTTCTTATACGGTTTTTGAATCGAGCGTCCTGTAGGTGTATAATATCGCGCCGTTGTTAATCTTACTGCTGATCCATCTCCTAAATCCATTTCTTGTTGTACTAAACCTTTACCAAAAGATCGTCTTCCAATTATAGTTCCTTTGTCGTTATCTTGAAGAGCTCCAGCTACAATTTCCGATGCAGAAGCAGAGTTTTCATCAATTAAAACATAAAGCTTTCCGTTTTCAAACTCACCCTCCTCGGTAGCAAAAGACTCATTAATATCGCCTCTATTGTTTTTGGTATAAACTATTAGTTTATCGTCTTCTAAAAATTCATCAACCATTTTATTAGCAATGTCTATAAAACCACCTCCATTATTTCTAAGATCTAATACTAAGGTTCTCATTCCTTTCGTAAGAAGAGTGTCTAACGACGTTTTGAACTCTCTATAAGTATTTCGGGCAAATCGATTTACTTTTATATATCCAATACTGTCGGTTAGCATATAAGCTATATCAACACTTTTAATGTTCACCTTTCCCCTTGTAATCTCAATATTGAAAAGGCTATCATTAGTTTTTCGATAAACTTGTAGGTTTACTTTTGTGTTTGGCTTCCCTTTTAACTTCTTAAGAATTTGATTGGTCTTAATATTTATGCCATGCAGCGTATCGTTGTTTGCCATTAAAATACGATCGCCAGCCTTTATTCCAGCCCTAATACTTGGGCCACCTTTAATCGCATCGATAACAGTTATGGTATCCCCTTTCATTCGAAACTGAACGCCAATACCAACAAAGTTACCTTGCATATTTTCGGTGACAGATTGAAGATTTTCTTTTGGAATATATACCGAATGTGGATCCAGTTTTTCCAGCATTTCTGCTATCGCTCCATCAAGTAATTTATCCGTATTTACGTCATCAACATAATCACTTTGAATATAATCAATAAGGCGTTTTATTTTCCGTTCGTTATCTGAAGTTTTTCCAACCAAAGAGGAGTAGGAATTTCCTCTGCTAAAAAAAATACCGATAATGATTCCGAAAACCACGGCTATTGAAAAATAAATAGGTAAATTATTCTTGTTCATAAGGTAAATGTATCAGTTCAACTCCAGCTTTTTCTAAAAAATCTAAACCAGAGCGGTCTTTATAAGCATCAGCATAAACCACTCTTTTGATTCCTGCTTGATGAATTAATTTACTGCATTGTTGACATGGTGAAAGAGTAATATATAAGGTAGCCCCTTCACATGATTGAGTGGAGCCTGCTACTTTTAAAATTGCATTGGCTTCCGCATGAAGTACATACCATTTTGTATAACCTTCTTCGTCTTCACAAGGATTTTCAAACCCTGAAGGAGTTCCGTTATATCCGTCGGAAATTATCATCCGATCCTTTACAATGAGTGCGCCTACTTTTTTTCGATCACAATGAGAAAGCTGCCCCCATTCTCTGGCCATTTTTAAGTAAGCTATGTCGTATTTTAGTTGTTTTTTATTCAAAATATAAGACGTACAGAATTTAAGCTAATTTATATAAAATAAGGTTAAAAAAAATATAAAACAAGTGTATCAATTAACTCATTATTATGTCGTTAAAATAAATGTAAAATTGCAGAGCATATGGTAGTTTTTTCAATCAGATAAAACAGTTTTTCTGCCTAATTTAACAATAAATTGTTTTGATTAAAGTGGTTGTAGTTTTTACTTTTACCAGAATACCCGATCAAACATCATTTGTAGGGCAAACCCGATAACAATTGAAGAGGTAACTAGTATCCAATCTCTTCTATTTACTCCTAAAACAGATTGCGCTAAAGAGCCAATTAATAAAATACCAAGTACAATAATAATTTGAGCCGCTTCAACACCAAGAGCAAATTCTAGCAATGGAATTAGTTTATTACTAGCCTTACCAATCATTATTTTAAAGTAATTTGAAAAACCAAGCCCATGAATCAATCCAAAAAATAATGCAAAAAATAAATTTTGGTTTTCTTTTCCTACGGATGCCTTTTTTGCCGTTAGAACATTCATAAGTCCAGTGATAAAAATTGTCAGAGGAATTAAAAATTCCACTAAATCGGCACGAACATTTAAAACACCAAAGGCTGATAGTGCTAAGGTAATTGAGTGTCCTATGGTAAATAGTGTAATTAACCATAAAACTTTTTTCCACTGTTTAAACTGATAAACTACAGCGAGTACGATTAAAAAAAGAATGTGATCATAGGCCTTAAAATCAAGTACATGAAAAAGGCCCATTTTAAAGTAAAAAATAAAATCGTTCATTTAAATTTTAATTTGTCTGTTAATTTGCTGATCTAAGGAAATGAAGGTTTCCGTTCTTGAGACTCCTTTAATTGTTTGAATATCTTTGTTTAATAAGTGCATTAAGTCTTCGTTGTTCTTACACATTATTTTAATGAAAACGGCGTAGTTTCCCGTTGTGTAATGACTCTCAACTATTTCTGGGATTTCTTTTAGACGCTTAATCGCAGAAGAATATAAGCTCGATGAATCTAAAAAAACACCAACAAAGGCAGTAGTTGTATACCCTAATGCCTTCGGATTTAAAACCATTTTATATCCATCTATTAAATCTGATTCTTCAAGCTTTCGTAGCCGTTGATGAATTGCCGCACCTGAAATACCAACTTCGCGGGCAATACCCAATACTGGAGTTCGTGCATCATTAACAAGTCGCTTGATAATAATTTTATCAATACCATCAATTTTAAGCTTCTTCGTCATAATATAAATGTGTATAAAAGTCAATTATTTTAGGAATAAAACCTAAATGTTTTAAATAAAAATATTTAAAATTTTTGACATAAGTATCAGAATGTTCAAATGCTTACTAAATTAATTAAGAACCTCAGAAAAAAATCGAGAGTGTTCAAAGAAAACTGTTTGTCAAATTCCATATGATCTTAGGAAAAATATAAACTTCACTTATTGCTCTCATTTAGACTTTTGAGTTGAAACCAAAATTAGAGGTTATAGTTCTGTTGAAGTTTTTTTCAAATCCAATAGCAGAGCTACGGAGGCAAAAAAACAAAAACAGGGCTGAAAACAACCTTCTTTCAGCACATAAAAAAGTCCAAATAAGTTTAGTTAGTAAAAATAAAAAAATCCACTCAAATAAGTGGATTTTCAAGGTTGAATCTACGATTCAATATGGTTCGTTAATATATATTAACAATGATCGTCGTAAGCAGCGGCTAAATTTTGTGCAATAGCCTGAGCTGATCTTCCTTCAATATGATGACGTTCTAACATATGAACTAATTTACCATCTTTAAAAAGAGCAATAGCTGGTGAAGAAGGAGGAAATGGAATCATATATTCACGTGCCTTTGCAGTTGATTCTTTCTCCACTCCTGCAAATACAGTTGTTAAATGATTTGGTTTTTTATCAGCTCCTAACGAAGCAATGGCACCTGGTCTTGCAGTTCCGGCTGCACAACCACAAACAGAGTTAACCATAACTAAGGTAGTTCCTTCTTTTGCTAAAGCGCTATCAACATCTTCAGCTGTATATAAAGCATCAAAACCTGCGTCAATCAATTCATCACGCATTGGTTTTACTAATTCTTCTGGATACATAAATTAAGTTTTTTACAAAGATAATTCTTTTTGTGAATAACCAGCAAATTTTAAAAATCTCAAAATAAGCATTTTTAAGAGTGTTTTAGTTTGAGGTAAATGTAAATGTTTGTTCTCCTTTTAAAACTGTATTAAAGTAGGTTTTAAACGATGGTTTTTTATAGTTTTTTAGAATAGTCTTTCATGTGATTATAATTTTTATTTATAGTTTTATTGCTTGCGAAAAAGGGTGATTACAAGTAGAGGAAGGATCGTGTTAAAAAATAAAGAGATAAAATTGAAACATTTCGAAAATGAAATAGTCTTATATTTGATAAAAAGATTTACATGGGGAAATTTGCCAAATGGTTAGGTGCGGGTGCTGGGTTTACATTAGGAGGTCCTATAGGAGCTATTATTGGCTTTGTGGTAGGGAGTTTTATTGATGGCGTTTCAATAGAAGATTTAAAGGAAGAACAAAAAGAATATAAAAATAATGAAGGAAAAAGGAGAAGCTATGTTGAGTCTGGTGATTTTGAAATAAGCTTACTTATTTTGGCCTCAATTGTAATTAAAGCTGATGGTCATGTTGATAAAAGAGAACTTGATTATGTTAGAGAGTACTTCGTAAATTTATATGGAAAAGAAAGAGCAAACAATGCTTTCAAACTTTTTAAAGGAATCGTAAAAAGAAAAGTGTCTTCAAGGCAGGTATGTATGCAAATTAGACAGTATATGTCGCATGCTTCTAGGTTACAATTGATTCATTTCTTATTTGGAATTGCTAAGTCTGATGGGGATTTAAAAATCCAGGAGGAAGCGGTCATAGCGAAAATTGCCTACTATTTATATGTAAGTGAAAGAGATTTTAACTCAATAAAAGCAATGTTCCTTGCTAAATCAGAAAGCGTTTACGAAATTTTAGAAGTCTCAAAAAATGCGAGTGACGCAGAGGTGAAGAAAGCCTATCGTAAAATGGTAAAAAAGTACCACCCAGATAAATTAGTGGGGCTTGGAGAAGAGCATATACGAGGAGGGAAGCAAAAATTCCAACAAATACAAAAAGCCTACGAAGAGATAAAAAAAGAGAGGGGAATTTAACCATTCGTCGATACTTATTTGCATTTTACCATTATTTCATCGAAAAAATATTTGTTAACAATTGTTAATTATATATATTTGAAATGTTAAAAGTGCTAAAAAAATGTGCTTTTGTCAAATGTTATTAATAGAGTGAAATAATTATCATAAAAGATAACCCCCGAAAACAAATGAAAATACCCCTATCAAAAAAACGCTTGAGGCGACCGCTTTAAGTTATATCCATTTTACAGTCTTGAAAAACTACTTTACTACTGCGCGTTATACGTTACTACTATTACTACAACCATAACCATTCACTAATCAAGACTTAAAATTGTCCTAAGGGATTCATCTTCATTATTTGTGTTTTTGCACAAGGATTATCTATATGAATGTTTAACGGTATAATAGATTTTGTTTTTATGGATTTTACATAAAAACACGCAGGTATAGATTAATTTTTTAACCCCTTTATTATGAAGAAAGTAAATTTTTCATGGTATAATTTCGTAGCATTTATTTTGAATGTTTTACTAATAAAGTTCGTGAATCGGTTTTTGAAACGGGTTTTTAACTTCGATATAATTTCCTTTTTCGATCTACTAAAAAGCAAATCTTTTTACAAAAGGGGCACGGAGTATCTTATTGGAAGTGACATCCACTTACCAGTTTTTCAGAATGAAAGTTTAACAAAAAAATATCAAGGAATGGCTAAAAGAAAAATTCAGTCAAAATTATTGTTATTGTTGTTTTTGTTATCAAGCGTGATGAGTTCTTTTGCTCATACTGTGCAGGTGGCTTGGACTTATAATCCATCCGGAACACATATGAGAATTTATTTAGAACACTGGCATGGTGACTTAGGGAGTATTCCAGCAACTTCAACAATAGATTTAACAGTGGCAGTAAATGGAGGAACCCCCATATTTATGTCAGCAGTAGCTCCCACTGGAGTCTTTAATAATACTCCTATTGGGTCTTTACCAACATTATCGAGTCAAGCGATAGAGGTGATAGCAGTATCGCCTGGTAAGCAAAATACGTACAACGATTGGGGGTATTGGGATGTTGAATTGGCTTCTTTAGGTATTAATTGTGATAATGATAATCCAGCAGTGACAATTACAATAACAGTTGACAATCCGTCGGATGCAACTTTTGAGCAAGATGGTTTTACATTTCCTCAAACAGCAGTGTCTAATACGAATGCACCAGATTGTCCGCTTGGAGTAATTGTAGCAAATACTGATAATTTTACAAGTCCTACTTATTTAATAGGAGGTACAACGCCAGCAGTTACAGCGAACGATACAATAGATGGAAATCCAGTTGTAATTGGAACAGCTGATGGAGAGGTAACACTTTCTGGAGTTACAGTTCCAAGTCAGTTAACACTAAATGCAAATGGAACGATAACAGTAAATAGTGGAACTCCCTCGGGTACCTACTCCTTAACATATCAAATTTGTGAAAATGAAGCGGCCTCCACAAATTGTCAAACAGCCACAGCAAACGTAACAGTTCTCAGTCCTATTGATGCGGTGGCCGATGATTTCAGTAGTAGTCCGATAATAGAAGGAGAGAGCTCCCCCTCGGTTTTGTCAAATGATACATTTAATGGTGCGACAGCTACCGCGGGTACAAATTCTGGTGAGGTAACGGTAATAGGAGTTACGGTTCCAACGGGGTTGACTTTAAATTCGGATGGAACAATTACAGTTGGAGCTTCAGCGGCTGTAGGGCCACATACAGTGACATACCAAATTTGTGAGAATAGCGCTTCACCAGTCAATTGTGACACAGCAACGGCTAATATATTTGTCGATTATGATACAGATGGTGATGGTATGGGGAATGTTAGTGATTTAGATGATGATAATGATGGTATTTTAGATACGGAAGAGTGTTCAAATGCAGTTGCAAATGGAGATTTTGAGACAGGAGATTTAACAAGTTGGACATCTGGAGGTTCAGGAAATTGGGTTGTTTCAGGGAATGCTGCTATTGTAAATGTAGATGCTGCAGAAACAAATACCATATCGCAAGTTATTAACGTGGATGCCGGTATCGAAAACATATTGTCTTTCGATTTAAGAGCATTTAGTAATAATGCAACGGAAATGATATTCAACGTTCGAATTGATGGTAGTTTAGTTTTTAGTGCATCTTCTGATGCTATTGGAACTGAAAACGGAGGAAATCTAGTTTGGGGTTCTCGAACTATCTTTTTTACTCCATCAGGAAGTACTGCTACTATAGTTCTTGAAACCGTAAAATCGGTAGCAGGTTCTGGTGATGATATTCATATAGATAATGTATATTCAATTGGACAGGGTTCAGATATTGATGGCGACGGAGTTTTAGATTGCTTAGATGTAGATAGTGATAATGATGGCTGTTTTGATGCATTGGAAGCAGCGGGAAGTTACAACCACACACAATTATCTTCTGGAGCATTTACTGGAGGAATTGATGGAAATGGTGTTCCTTCAACAGTTTCTGGAGGTCAAACAAACACAGCAGCGGTAACGGATCCAGCTGATAGCACAGCTTGTTGTGATGCCTCTGTATCTGGTTTTGCTGATGTTGATTCTGATGGTATTATAAATGCGTGTGATTTAGACAATGATAATGATGGTATTTTGGACACAGCGGAATGTGCATTGGTGAAAATTACACCAACAGATTTATCTACACCTCCAGGAGGAAATGCTTCTAATTATAGCATAACGAACGACGATATCAGTAGTCTTTTCGGTCTGCCAACAGGAAGTATTTTTGTTACGATAACTAATGGAGCAACCAATTCAGGAGGTACTGCTTGGAAAACCAATGCTACTGAAGGAAATGCAACTTTCGAGTTGTCAGGTCCCTATGCGGATTTGGCTTATGTTACTGTTGCTCATGGAGGCTCATTGAGTCAAGGATTAAGAGACGGTTTTATTTCATTAGACGGTATAGAGTTTGATTATACATCCACTTTGATAGATGATTTTGTAGCTTCAAATAGTGGAAATACATATTATGTAGACAATCCAGTAGGAGGAACGGCTACAACAAATGGAGTAAGGTTTGAATGGACTTCCAAAACAGTGGGAGCTAAACGTATTGAGTTCTTCTCAACTGGAGCCACAGGAAACAACCAATATTTTATTGAATTAAGAGTTTGTGATTCAGATAGAGATGGAATATTAGATCATTTAGATTTAGATAGTGATAATGATGGCTGTAACGATGTTTTGGAATCAGGAGGAACAGACGCCGATGCAGATGGAGATTTAGATGGAACTGGTTTTGATAGTAATGGACAAGTAACAGGAGGAACTGGAGGTTATGATGGAGTAAATGGGAATGAAACTGAAGCTACAATGTTGCAAATCGATGTTCCTATTGCCAACACAGTTTTATGTCTAGGAGAAAATATAACCTTTACACTTCAAGCTTCTTCATTAAGTACAACGATTTTTACAGGAACAGCACCGGCAACGACACCAGATTATAGTTCTAGTACCCCAAGTACTGCAGATTTAGTATATCAATGGCAAGAGCAAGTTGCAGGAGCAGGTCCATGGAATGATATTACCAATGGAGGAATTTATAGTGGAGCAACAACAGCAAGTTTAACCTTAACTAACCCTCCACTAACAGCTGATTCAAATAAATATCGATTAATTGTAACAAGTATTAAAAATGTATGTGCTAGTTTAACGAGTTCATCGGAAACTTTATTTATTAATGATGTAACCGGAGGAACTATTGCTGCAAATCAATCCATTTGTACGGGTGGAGATCCGGTAGCCTTTACAGAGGCGGTGGCTTCAACAGGAAGAGGTACACTGAGTTATCAATGGGAGAGTAGTACGGATGGTTCCGTTTTTACTCCAATCGTAGGAGCTACTAGTGAAACGTATGATGTGGGGGTACTTACACAAAATATGTGGTATCGAAGAGAGACTTCGTCATTATTTCTTACAAGGACATGTACAGCATTGAGTAATGTTGTTCAAATCACGGTAGACCCAGTACCAACGATCAGTATCGATGATATTACAGTAACAGAAGGTGCTACGGCGAATTTTACCGCAACTTTAAGCCAGGCAGTTGCTTGTGATGTTACTTTTGATGTGACGACCAGTGATGGCAGTGCTACAGCAGGTGATGATTATACGGCTCAAAGTAGTCAGAGTTATACGATTACTGCAGGAAGCACTACAGTTACAATTCCAGTATTAACCACTGATGATAGTACTTATGAGCCAACGGACGAGACGTATACGGTTACGATGAGTAATGTTCAAACAGGAACAGGAAATTCGATTAGTACTACTGATTTAATAGGAGCAGGAACGATTACTGATAATGATAGTGCTCCAACAATTAGTATTGATGATATTACAGTTGCTGAAGGAGTGACAGCTAACTTTACTGCAACTTTAAACAATCCAGCACAATACGATGTTACTTTTGATGTAACCACCAGTGATGGCACAGCAGCTGCAGGCGATGATTATACTTCTCAAACAAGTCAAAGTTATACGATTACAGCGGGAAGTACTACGGTAACAATTCCAGTGGTAACGATCAATGATACTACGTATGAGCCAACGGATGAGACCTATACAGTTACCATGAGTAACGTAAGTATTGGATCTCCAACACCAGAGGCGATAACGACTACGGATTTAGTAGGAGCAGGAACAATTACTGATTTAGGTGATAGTGCTCCAACGATAAGTATAGATGACATAACAGTAGCTGAAGGAATGACAGCGAACTTTACTGCTACTTTAAATAATCCAGCACAATACGATGTTACTTTTGATGTGACGACCAGTGATGGAACGGCAACAGGTGGTGATGATTATACGTCACAAACAAGTCAGGGATATACGATTACAGCGGGAAGTACTACGGTAACAATTCCAGTGTTAACCACTGATGATACCACGTATGAGCCAACTGATGAGACCTATACAGTTACGATGAGTAACGTGAGTATTGGCTCACCAACACCAGAGGCTATTACAACGACAGATTTAGTAGGAGCAGGAACAATTACCGATAGTGGTGATAGTGCACCAACGATTAGTATCGATGATATTACAGTTGCTGAGGGAGTAACAGCGAACTTTACAGCTACTTTAAACAATCCAGCACAATATGACGTAACCTTTGATGTAACCACCAGTGATGGTACAGCAACAGGTGGCGATGATTATACTTCTCAAACAAGTCAAAGTTATACCATTACAGCCGGAAGTACTACAGTAACGATTCCAGTATTAACGACTGATGATATTATTTACGAGCCAACAGATGAGACCTATACAGTTACGATGAGTAACGTAAGTATCGGCTCACCAACACCAGAGGCGATAATGACTACGGATTTAGTAGGAGCAGGAACGATTACCGATAGTGGAGATAGTGCACCAACGATTAGTATAGATGATATTACAGTTGCAGAAGGAGTAACAGCTAATTTTACTGCTACTTTAAGTAGTCCAGCACAATACGACGTTACTTTCGATGTAAGCACGAGTGATGGTTCAGCCACGGCAGGCGATGATTATACAGCTCAAAGTAGTGTAAGTTATACGATTCCAGCAGGAAGTACTACGGTAACAATTCCAGTGTTAACCACTGATGATACCACGTATGAGCCAACTGATGAGACCTATACAGTTACGATGAGTAACGTAAGTATCGGTTCACCAACACCAGAGGCAATTACGACCACTGATTTAGTAGGAGACGGAACAATTACTGATAGTGGTGATAGCGCTCCAACCATCAGTATCGATGATATTACAGTTGCTGAGGGAGTAACGGCTAATTTTACAGCTACTTTAAACAATCCAGCACAGTATGATGTTACTTTTGATGTAAACACTAGTGATGGAACGGCAACGGGTGGTGATGATTATACGTCACAAACAAGTCAAACATATACGATTACAGCGGGAAGTACTACAGTAACAATTCCAGTGTTAACCACTGATGATACTACGTATGAGCCAACTGATGAGACCTACACCGTTACGATGAGTAACGTGAGTATTGGGTCACCAACACCAGAGGCTATTACGACGACAGATTTAGTAGGAGACGGAACAATTACTGATAGTGGTGATAGCGCACCAACGATCAGTATCGATGATATTACAGTTGCAGAAGGAGTAACAGCGAACTTTACGGCAACCTTAAGTAATCCAGCACAGTATGATGTTACTTTTGATGTCACCACCAGTGATGGAACAGCGGATGCAGGTGATGATTATACGGCACAGACAAGTCAAACATATACGATTACTGCGGGAAGTACTACGGTAACGATTCCAGTAGTAACCACTGATGATACCACGTATGAGCCAACTGATGAGACCTATACAGTTACGATGAGTAACGTAAGTATTGGCTCACCAACACCAGAGGCGATTACGACCACGGACTTAGTAGGAGACGGAACAATTACCGATAGTGGAGATAGCACACCAACGATCAGTATCGATGATATTACAGTTGCAGAAGGAGTAACAGCTAATTTTACTGCTACTTTAAACAATCCTGCACAATACGATGTTACCTTTGATGTCACTACCAGTGATGGTACGGCAACAGCAGGTGATGATTATACTGCTCAAACAGGTCAAACATATACGATTACAGCAGGAAGTACTACAGTTACAATTCCAGTATTAACGACTGATGATATTATTTACGAGCCAACTGATGAGACCTATACAGTTACCATGAGTAATGTTAGTATTGGATCACCAACTCCAGAGGCGATAACGACCACGGATTTAGTAGGAGACGGAACGATTACCGATAGTGGAGATAGCGCTCCAACGATCAGCATCGACGATATTACAGTTGCAGAAGGAATAACAGCGAACTTTACAGCTACTTTAAGCAGTCCAGCACAATACGATGTTACTTTTGATGTAACGACCAGCGATGGCACAGCGGATGCAGGTGATGATTATACTGCACAAACAAGTCAAGCATATACCATCACAGCAGGAAGTACTACGGTAACAATTCCAGTATTAACCACTGATGATACCACGTATGAGCCAACAGATGAGACCTATACAGTTACGATGAGTAACGTAAGTATCGGATCTCCGACACCAGAGGCGATAACGACCACTGATTTAGTAGGAGACGGAACGATTACCGATAGTGGTGATAGTGCACCAACGATCAGCATAGATGATATCACAGTAGCAGAAGGAGTAACAGCTAATTTTACAGCTACTTTAAGCAGTCCAGCACAATACGATGTTACTTTTGATGTCACCACGAGTGATGGAACGGCAACAGGGGGTGATGATTACACAGCTCAAACAAGTCAAACCTATACGATTATAGCAGGAAGTACTACGGTTACAATTCCAGTATTAACGACTGATGATACCACGTATGAACCAACGGATGAGACCTATACTGTTACGATGAGTAATGTTAGTATCGGCTCACCAACACCAGAGGCAATTACGACCACGGACTTAGTAGGAGACGGAACAATTACCGATAGTGGAGATAGTGCACCAACGATTAGTATCGATGATATTACTGTTGCAGAAGGAGTAACAGCTAATTTTACTGCTACTTTAAACAATCCTGCACAATATGACGTAACCTTTGATGTAACCACCAGTGATGGTACAGCAACAGGTGGCGATGATTATACGTCACAAATAAGTCAAACCTATACGATTACAGCAGGGAGTACTACGGTAACGATTCCAGTATTAACGACTGATGATACCACGTATGAACCAACTGATGAGACCTATACAGTTACCATGAGTAACGTAAGTATCGGTTCACCAACACCAGAGGCAATTACGACGACTGATTTAGTAGGAGCAGGAACGATTACCGATAGTGGTGATAGCGCTCCAACGATCAGCATCGATGATATTACTGTTGCAGAAGGAGTAACAGCTAACTTTACTGCTACTTTAAGTAGTCCATCTCAGTATGATGTTACTTTTGATGTGACAACAAGCGATGGTACAGCAGCAGCGGGTGATGATTATACTGCTCAAACAAGTCAAGCATATACGATTACAGCAGGAAGTACTACAGTAACGATTCCAGTATTAACGACTGATGATACCACGTATGAGCCAACTGATGAGAGCTACACCGTTACGATGAGTAATGTAAGTATCGGCTCACCAACACCAGAGGCTATTACAACCACTGATTTAATAGGAGACGGAACGATTACCGATAGCGGTGATAGCGCACCAACAATCAGTATCGATGATATTACAGTTGCAGAAGGAGTAACGGCGAACTTTACTGCTACCTTAAGTAATCCAGCTCAGTATGACGTTACCTTTGATGTAACCACTAGTGATGGGACAGCAGCTGCAGGTGATGATTATACTTCTCAAACAAGTCAGACGTATACTATCACAGCAGGAAGTACTACAGTAACGATTCCAGTATTAACGACTGATGATACCACGTATGAGCCAACTGATGAGACCTATACAGTTACGATGAGTAACGTAAGTATTGGCTCAACTCCAGCAGAAGCAATAACAACAACAGATTTAGTAGGAGACGGAACGATTACTGACTCAGGCGATAGCGCACCAACGATTAGTATCGATGATATTACAGTTGCAGAAGGAGTAACAGCGAACTTTACTGCTACTTTAAGTAGTCCATCTCAGTATGATGTTACCTTTGATGTAACCACTAGTGATGGGACAGCAGCTGCAGGTGATGATTATACCGCTCAGACAAGTCAAACATATACGATTACCGCAGGAAGTACTACGGTAACGATTCCAGTGTTAACTACTGATGATACCACGTATGAACCAACTGATGAGACCTATACTGTTACGATGAGTAATGTTAGTATTGGCTCAACTCCAGCAGAAGCAATAACAACCACAGATTTAGTAGGAGACGGAACAATTACCGATAGTGGAGATAGTGCACCAACGATTAGTATTGATAATATTACTGTTGTAGAAGGAGTGACAGCGAACTTTACGGCAACTTTAAGTAATCCATCACAATATGATGTTACTTTAGATGTAACTACTTCAGACAATACGGCTCAGGTAGGAGCAGATTATTTAGCACAAAGTGGTGTAGGATATACCATTCCATTAGGAAGTACTACAGTTACGATTCCAGTAACCACGATAGATAATAATGTTTATGAGACTGATGAGACCTATACAGTTACCATGAGTAACGTAAGTATTGGTTCACCGACTCCAGAAAATATAACGACCACGGATTTAGAAGGAGAAGGAACAATCACAGACAATGATGTGAATGATCCATGTTTACCAGATGCTACCGATAGTGATGGCGATGGCGTTTGTGATGCAATAGATCCCGATCCAAATGATCCATGTAACCCAGATAATACGGATGCAGATGGTGATGGCGTTTGTGATACGATAGACCCCGATCCAAATGATCCATGTAATCCAAAGAATGTAGATTCGGATAATGATGGCGTTTGTGATACGGTAGATCCTGATCCCAATGATCCATGTGTGCCAGACAATACAGATGCAGATGGTGATGGCGTTTGTGATACGGTAGATCCTGATCCAAATGATCCATGTAATCCAAACAATGTAGATTCAGATAATGATGGCGTTTGTGATACGGTAGACCCAGATCCAAACGATCCATGTAATCCAGACAATACAGATGCAGATGGTGATGGTGTTTGTGATACGGTAGATCCTGATCCAACTGATCCATGTAGCCCAGATAGTACAGATGCAGATGGCGATGGCGTTTGTGATACGGTAGATCCCGATCCAAATGATCCATGTAGCCCAGATAGTACGGATGCAGATGGTGATGGCGTTTGTGATACGGTAGATCCCGATCCAAATGATCCATGTAGTCCAGATAGCACAGATGCAGATAATGATGGTGTTTGTGATAGTGTAGATCCTGATCCGAATGATCCATGTAATCCAAACAATGCAGATACAGATAACGATGGCGTATGTGATACAGTAGATCCGAATCCAACTGATCCATGTATTCCAAATAATACAGATGCAGATGGCGATGGTGTTTGTGATGCAGTAGATCCCGATCCAAATGATCCATGTAACCCAACTAGTGCAGATACTGATGGTGATGGTATTTGTGATGCAGTCGATCCCGATCCAAATGATCCATGTAGTCCAGACGCTACTGATGTCGATGGCGATGGCATCTGTGATGCAATAGATCCTGATGTAACGGATCCATGTGGTCCAAACGATTTAGACAGTGATGGCGATGGCGTATGCGATACTATAGATCCAAACCCAACAGATCCATGTGTACCTAATGCAACGGATGCAGATAATGATGGCGTATGTGATAGTGTAGATCCTGATCCAAATGATCCATGTAATCCAAATGGACATGATGAGGATGGTGACGGAGTTTGTGATGCAGTAGATCCAAACCCAACCGATCCATGTATACCAGATGCTACCGATACAGACGGCGATGGCGTATGTGATAGTGTTGATCCAAACCCAACGGATCCATGTGTACCCAATGGAAGTGATGAAGATGGTGATGGTGTTTGTGATGCAGTGGATCCAGATGTAACTGATCCATGTATACCGAACAACACTGATGCAGATAATGATGGCGTTTGTGATACAATAGACCCCGATCCAACAGATCCATGTGTACCAAATGGTAATGATGAAGATGGAGATGGTTATTGTGATAGTATAGATCCGAACCCGACCGATCCATGTATACCAAACAATACAGATGCAGATGGTGATGGTATTTGTGATACGATTGATCCCGATCCAAACAATCCATGTAATCCAGATAGTGCAGATGAAGATGGCGATGGTTATTGTGATAGCATAGATCCAAATCCAACGGATCCATGTATCCCAGATGCAACGGATGCAGATGGCGATGGAATCTGTGATACAATTGATCCTGATCCAAACAATCCATGTAATCCAGATAGTGCAGATGAGGATGGAGATGGTTATTGTGATGCGATTGATCCAAATCCAACCGATCCATGTATCCCAGATGCAACGGATGCAGATGGAGACGGCATCTGTGATACGATTGATCCCGATCCAAATGAGCCATGTGATCCTAATGCATTAGATACCGATGGCGATGGCGTATGTGATACAGTAGATCCAGGACCAACGGATCCATGTAGTCCAAATGGAGCGGATACAGATGGAGACGGTGTGTGTGATGCAATTGACCCGAACCCAACAGATCCATGTATACCAAATGGAACAGATGTAGATGGCGATGGTATTTGTGATACCGTAGATCCAGATGTAACTGATCCATGCCCAATGGGAGCACCAGATGCAGATGGCGATGGTATTTGTGATGCAGAAGACCCTGATCCAAATGATGCATGTGTACCAAATGGAACAGATAGTGATGGCGATGGTGTTTGTGATACGGTAGATCCCGATCCAAATGATCCATGTAGTCCAGATAATACGGATGCAGATGGCGATGGTGTTTGTGATACAATAGATCCAGACCCAGCCGATCCATGTAATCCAAATAGTAGTGATGAAGATAATGATGGCGTATGTGATACAGTTGATCCTGATGTAACAGACCCATGTAACCCAGATAGTGCAGATGCAGATGGCGATGGAATCTGTGATACGATCGACCCAGATCCAGCCGATCCATGTAATCCAAATAGTAATGATGAGGATGGTGATGGCGTTTGTGATACGGTAGATCCAGATCCAACAGATCCATGTGTACCAAACAATACGGATGCAGATAATGATGGAATCTGTGATACGGTAGATCCAGATCCAGCCGATCCATGTAATCCAAATAGTAATGATGAGGATAATGATGGAGTATGTGATACAGTAGATCCAGATCCAACCGATCCATGTATACCAAATAATACGGATGCAGATGGCGATGGTGTATGTGATACGGTAGACCCAGATCCAAATGATCCATGTAATCCAAATAGTGCAGATGAAGATGGAGATGGCGTATGTGACACGGTTGATCCAGATGTAACAGACCCATGTAGTCCAGATAGTGCAGATGCAGATGGAGATGGAATCTGTGATACGATTGATCCAGATCCAAATGATCCATGTAATCCAAATAGCAATGATGAGGATAATGATGGCGTATGTGACACGGTAGATCCAGATCCAACGGATCCATGTGTACCAGACAACACGGATGCAGATGGTGATGGAATTTGTGATACGGTAGATCCAGATCCAACCGATCCATGTATACCAAATGCTACGGATATCGATAATGATGGTGTATGTGATACGATTGACCCAGACCCAACCGATCCATGTAATCCAAATGGATTAGATAGTGATGGCGATGGTGTTTGTGATGTGATTGATCCAAACCCAACGGATCCATGTATCCCGAATCCATTTGCGATAGCTACAGGTGATTGTGATGGTGATGGAATTAGTAATGGATCAGAATACGATGCAGATGGTGATGGAAATGGACCAGATGATTCAGATGGTGATGGTATTCCAGATGTATTAGATACTGATGATGATGGCGACGGAATCCCAACCAGTGAAGAGGTTGGAACTGATCCAACAAGTCCAACGGATACCGATGGCGATGGAATCCCAGACTATTTAGATACCGATAGTGATAATGATGGTGTATCTGACCTTATCGAAGGTGGAGGAGATCCTAGTTTAGATGCGGATAATGATGGAGTGATTGATGATCAAACCGATACAGATGGCGATGGACTTCCAGATTCAGTAGATCCAGACAACGGCGGAACATCATCAACAGGGCCAGATAGTGATGGCGATGGTATTCCAGATTACCAAGACTTAGATAGTGATGGAGATGGAATCAATGATGTTATAGAAGCAGGAGGAACTGATGCAGATGGCGATGGTCAAATCGATACTGGAGATTTAGTAGATGGTAACAACTTACCAGATGAAGACGGCGACGGAACTCCAGATATAGAAGAACCAAATAATGATGCTCTACCAGGAAGCTTAGATGCAGATGGAGATGGCGTAATTGATGATCAAACCGATAGTGATGGTGATGGTATCGCGGATGTAGTAGATGGTTTAGATGGTTTCGGAGATGCCTTAACAACGGATACCGATGGTGATGGAATTGAAGATCTTTATGATTTAGATTCAGATAATGATGGAATTTTAGATAGTGCAGAACAAAATGGTGATCCAAACAGAGATACGGATGGTGATGGTATTCCAGATCATTTAGATTTAGACAGTGACGGTGATGGTATTTCAGATCTTATAGAAAGTGGACAAGATGCATCTACAGTGGATACTGATGGCGATGGCGTACTTGATAGTACAACAGATGCTGATAATGATGGAATCTTAGATACAGCTGATAATGATGATAATGATATTGCTGCTGGTGGAAGTACAAATCCGGTAGATACCGATGGTGATGGTCGACCAGATTTCCAAGATTTAGATTCGGACAATGACGGAATCTCAGATTTAGTAGAGAGCGGTTCAGATCCTGATTTAGATGCTGATAATGATGGTAAAATTGATGATCAAACAGACACTGATGGCGATGGAATGGTAGATTCGGTAGACCCAGATAATGGAGGAGATTCTCCAGATGTTACTGATACTGATTCAGATGGAACACCAGATTATCAAGACCTAGATAGTGATGGAGATGGAGTTAGTGATCTTCAAGAAGGAGGAAGCGATACATCATTAGATAGTGATGGAGATGGAATGCTTGATGATCAAACAGACACTGATGGAGATGGTATGGTAGATTCAGTAGATCCAGATAATGGAGGAGATGTGCCAGATACACCAGACGAGGATGGAGATGGTGTAGCTGACTACCAAGATGAAGATGATGATGGTGATGGAATTTTAACTTCTGAGGAAGATGTAGATGGCGATGGAGATCCTAATAATGATGATACTGATGGTGATGGTATTCCAGATTATTTAGATACTGATGATGATGGTGATGGTATTGATACTATCGATGAACATGCTGATGATAACGGAGATGGAGCTCCAGATGATGCCTTAGATACCGATGAAGACGGAACTCCTGATTATTTAGATCCAGATACCTTACCTTGTTTGACAGTCTATAATGAGTTTACGCCAAACGGCGATGGACATAATGATACGTTTGTGATTTCTTGTATTGGAAATGAGATGTACAAGAACAATCGATTAGAGGTTTACAACCGTTGGGGTAGCTTAGTGTATAGCAAGAACAGGTATGACAATAGTTGGACAGGTGAGTCTAATGGGAAATTAAACGTTCAAGTAGATGCACAGTTACCATCAGGAACCTATTACTATGTAATAGATTTAGGAACTGGAGCAGATCCGAAAACAGGTTGGATTTATATTAATAGAAAATAATCTGGTAAAAGGAATGATAATTAATAAAAGAATAATAATTAATTAATAGCTCGTATGCTCAAGAGTACATTTAGAGGTGTTAAGATTTTTAAAGTACTTTTGAGCTTAGGAGTTTTAAAAGCAAAAGGAAGGTTAGTAAAAGAATCTATTAGGCGAAGCAAAAAGTTGTTTTATCGAAGGATAATTGGATACTACCGTCCTCTATAGAAATTATACTGAGTAAAAAATTATTTTAGTTCATAAGGAAAGTTTTCAATTCAATTGGAAATTTTAAAAATGAAGTAATGATGGGAAGTTATTTAGTATGATGATTTCACAACGAATAAGATAAGATCAAAAGTATAAAAAGATGAATAAGATAGTACAGAATCTGGTAATACTAAGTTTAATAATAAGCAGTATTACACTATACGGTCAACAGGATCCACATTTCACACAGTATATGTTTAATACGATGAGTGTGAATCCAGCATACGTTGGTTCCAAAGGACACGGAGTAATTAATTTATTAGGACGTGCACAGTGGGTAGGTGTTGATGGAGCGCCACAGACTCAAACGTTAAGTTATGATACTCCAATTGGTTATAGTGGTGTTGGATTGGGAGTCAATTTAGTGAATGATGTTATAGGTCCTTCACGAGAAACCTATTTAGATGCCAATGTATCTTATACAGTTCGTACTACAGATGAAGGGAATTTAGCTTTTGGAATGAAATTAGGAGGACGTTTTTTCAATATCGATTGGACAAAGGGAATCTATAGAGATAAAGACGATTTACAATTAGCGGCTCCTATTAATAGGTTTTTACCCACAATTGGAGCAGGAGTTTATTATTATACGAATAACTGGTATGTAGGATTGGCTGTACCCAATATTTTACGTACCGAGCATTATGATGATGTTAGTGGAGGAGGAAGTGTAGCTGTAGAGCGTATGCACTACTTTTTTATCGCTGGATATGTTTTTGATTTAAGTGAAAGCATCAAGTTTAAGCCAGCTTTATTAACCAAAGTAGTAAGTGGAGCGCCATTATCATTAGATGTTTCGGCCAACTTTTTATTCAATGAGAAGTTTAGAGTTGGAGCAGCTTGGCGTTGGGACGATTCGATAAGTGCTTTACTAGGTTTCCAAGTAAGTAGATCGTTACAGATAGGTTATGCTTATGATTTAACGACGTCTAATTACAGTAATTATAATTCAGGGACACACGAGATTTTACTGCGATATGAAATGTTCAGACCTCAAACAGTGAAATCACCAAGATTTTTCTAATAGAAAACGGAAGGATATCAAAACATGAAAAATATGAAACTAACCACTACGAAATATTCAAGGTTTTATATAATCTATAAATAATAAAAACATACATATGAAACGCATCATTGTTATACTATTATTATTAGGAGTTTGCTTTACCAGCTATGGTCAACGCCGTTATGCGGCTAACCGTTACTTTAAAGAGTTTGCCTATAGTAAATCAGGAGAGTTATATCAACAACTTTATGATAAAGGAGATCGCTCGTATGAGGTGATAAGTAGATTGGCTGATTCCTATTATTTTACTTCTTCTTATACAAAGGCAGAGGGTTCCTATGAAAAGTTAATGGAGCAATACGAAGGAGTAGCTTCTCCAGAACACTTTTTTCGTTATGCACAGGTTTTAAAGAGTAATGGAAACGTTCCAGAATCAGATAAGTGGCTTTTAAAGTTAAAGGAGTTAAAAGGAGATGATAGTAGAGTGTTGGCTTTAGAAGCCAACAAGCAATATTTTTCAGAGTATACCAACAAGCCTAAAACCTATGTGAATATTCACAACTTAGCAATCAATACTGAGTATTCAGATTTTGGAGGTTTTATTCATGAAGGAAACTTGTACTTTTCATCAACTAAAGCAGATTCAGATAACAAAAAAATCTATAAATGGAACAATCAGCCGTATTTAAATATTTATAAATCTGAAGAACAACAATTACAAGAAGGAGGAAGTTTGGATGTAGGAGCATCGGAAAAGATAGTTTCATTAAGTAGTAAGTTTCATGAGTCAAACCCTGTTCTAAGCAAAGATGGAAATATAATGTATTTCACGAGAGGGATTACTTCTGGAGATATTGAAAAAACGGCAAAATTAAAGATATACAAAGCGAAAAAGCAATATGATGATACTTGGGGAACTATAGAAGAGTTACCATTTAATAATGATGATTATTCTATCGGACATCCTTCGTTAAGTGCAGATGAGAAAACGCTTTATTTTGTGTCGGATATGCCAGGTGGATATGGAGAAACAGATTTATATCAAGTATCGATATCGGAAGATGGAAGCTTTGGAGAGCCAGAGAATTTAGGAAAGACTATTAATACAGAAGGGAGAGAAATGTTTCCATACGTTGGATCAAACAATAGATTATACTTTGCTTCAGATGGTCACTTAGGTCTAGGAGCTTTAGATATTTTTGAAAGTAAGTTAGAGGGATCAGAGTATGGAACCCCTGTAAATTTAGGAGCTCCAATTAATGGACCTTTGGATGATTTTGGATTTATTATAGACAAAGAACGTAAGGCTGGATATTTTTCATCAAATAGAGAAGGAGGAAAAGGAGATGATGATATTTATAGTTTTAGAATTTACCAGTGTAAGGAAGCTATTAGTGGAATTATTAGTGAGAGTAAAACAGGGAATCCAATATCAGGAGTATCAGTCCGATTGATAGATGATAAAGGAGAACCAATATCAGAACAAACGACGAGTTCAGGTGGAGGTTATAGTTTTACAGAAATAGATTGTGAACGCAAGTATATTGTAGTGGCCTCAAAGCCAGAATATGTTCAGGGACAATTTGAACAAACAACTTTAGATGTTGATAAGAAAGAATTACAAGCGAATATTGCCTTAGAATCTTTAATAGTGGAGGATCAAATAGTGATTAATCCAATTTATTTCGATTTTAATTTAGACAGTATACGAGCAGATGCAGAATATGAGTTAGAGCACATTGTAAGTGTAATGAAAGCGAATCCAGAGATGGTAATCCGAATAGAATCACATACAGATAGTAGAGGAACAGCTGCTTACAATGAGAATTTATCACAAAGAAGAGCAGATTCAACAAAAGATTATATTATATCAAGAGGAATTTCCTCAGATAGAATAGAAAGCGCCGTCGGCTATGGAGAGCGTCAGTTATTAAACAACTGTAGGGAAGATTGCACAGAAGAAGAGCATGAACAAAACAGGCGATCTTACTTTTTCATAGTCAAGGGAGCTGATAACGTAAAATCGAGTAATCAATAATACTCGGATTTAATAATGTCTTATTCAAGAAAACCATGTTAGTTACTAACATGGTTTTTTGTTTAGATATGGTTTAAATAATTGGCTTTTAAAAAATTAGTATGTGCTTCGATTGTGAAATTATGTTAAAATTTAGTACCTTGCATGACGAACTTTTAAAGGTGAAGTAACAGGTTTTCTTCATCTTCAATAACCCACATACAACTACTACATAATTTAAGATAATACCCCAAGTTCCCAATACCCCAATGGGATAGATTAATCAGTACAGCTATCAAAATTATGAAACGCAAAGATTACCCCAAGCACCACACGAATTACGTAACCATTTATCAATACTTATCCACTACTCAAACATAGATAAGTAGGAATTTTACACTCAAAATATTTATAACAATTGAAAGCGAACTCATCACTTTTGAGTCGTTTTTGAAATGTTAATTTATGTTAAAACGTATGTTTTTAGCATTCTATCGTTACTTATTGTTTCTTCAACGAAGAAAACAAGGTTTTTCAGATTATTACTTAGCTTAAAGGTTTGGCATTCAGTGCCTCGAATGAAAAATATTATTAAAAATTACATCATGTTGTTTTCTAGAAATGTTAAAACGAAGACTAGTTTTTTACTGTTTTTTTTACTTATATCTAGTTATTGTTTATCTCAGAGTACTATTACCGTTCCGGATGAAATAAATTATTGTCCAGGAGATAACGCCCAAATTAATGCTACTACCTTTCAAGAAGAGACAGGTAATAGTTCAGATGGAGATATAACTGTCAACAGTGGGCAAACTGTTTTTGTAGATCCGGCTGCCACTAAAGTCGTTGGAAATAATTCAATTGGGTCAAGTGAGATCAATGTTGATAATTCCTTTGACTTTAATGCGAATGACTTGGTAATGATTGTAACAATGTATGATGGAGACAATAGAGATTCATCAAATAGAACAGGTTTATATGAATTAAGAAGAGTTATTTCTAGTTCAGCAGGAAAATTAGTTTTTAATAAACCCCTTGAAAACACATATAATGCCAGTAACACTCAAGGTCATCAAGTAGTTCGAGTTATGGAATATAATAACTTAACGGTTGATGGTACTCTAACAGTTTCTGCATGGGATGGAGAAACAGGAGGAGTAATGGCGATAAGTTGTTCTGGTGATTTGACGCTAAACGGGACTATTGATTTAAAAGGTAAGGGATACCGAGGTGGTAAAGTAACAAATGAAAGTGTATGGCTTGATGGTCATCCTGGAGAAGGTAATTATGGTTTTATTAGTGGACATTCCGATGTGCCAAATGGTACCGGAGGATCTGGAGGAGATTCTAATTCTTCGAGTCTCTATGGTGGAAATGCCGGAGGAGGTGGAGGTGTTTACGGAAGCGGATCCAATTCAGGTGCGAATTCAAATATCCCTGGTGTGTCTGGAGGAATAGCTTATGATGGAATAGGAGATATGATTATGGGAGGAGGAGGAGGATCCGGTGGTGTTGATGAAGATGGTGCTGCAGGTTATGGAACCTGGGGAGGTGGTGCCGGTGGAAATGGAGGAGGAGCTCTGTTTTTACAAGTTTTAGGAAATACGACATCAACTGGAATGATAGATGTTTCTGGAGATAATGGTGCGAATGGTACAAACTTTTCTGGATGTGGTTCTGGAGGAGGTGGTGGTGGTTCTGGAGGAACTACTTTAATTCAAGGTGTTTCTTCAGGAGTGATAAATGTCAATGCAAATTCAGGATCCGGTGGAGGTCCATCATGTGGTTCTAACTCTGGTGGTTCAGGCTCAGGTAATGGTTCTGTAACATATCCAACAGTATCAGTCACTCCAATTACACCTGATAGTTATGAATGGCAAGTTAGTACGGATAACGGAGCTAATTTTCAAAGCATTGTAATGAATTCTGTTTATACATCCATAACAGAAAGTCAATTACAGCTTACTTCGATCACAGCTTTGGAAAATTTACACCTTATTAGATATAAGGCTAGTTATAACGGGAATGATTATTACTCTAACAATACAATACTTTTTAATGACTGTAATGATTTCGATAATGATGGAATAGATGATTCTGTTGATATTGACGACGATAATGATGGAATACGTGATGTAGATGAAGGAGATGGAGATTGGGACGGTGATAATATTCCTAATCGACTTGATTTGGATAGCGATGGAGATGGTTGTTATGATGTGTTCGAGAGCGGGGCTAGTAATGATGATACTATTTCTTCTTTATCAGGAACTTTTGGAACGAATGGATTGCTAGATAGTATTGAAACAAATGATACTTCATCGGCCGATATTACGTACACAGAAACCTATTCTTATGCATATGGTAACAATATTAACTTATGTTCAGATTTTGATAATGACGGTATTGCCGATTTATATGATATAGATGATGACAATGATGGAGTACTCGATGAAGTGGAATCTCCAAATTGTTTCCAAGGAAGCTTAAACCCTAATTTAAGTTGTGTCAATGATATTGATGGTGACGGAAAACCAAATCATCAAGATTTAGATAGTGATGGCGATGGTTGTTCCGATGCATTTGAATCTGGAGCTACAACTGACGATTCAATAGACTATTTTTTTACTGGAAGCGTTGGGTCAAATGGTTTAGACGATAGTTTAGAAACTGCTGATGACGGAATTGTTTTATATTATTCAACATATAACAATTTTGCGATTTATCAATTTGAAAATGCATGTGTAGATACCGATGGAGATGGCGTTATAAATATTTATGATATAGATGATGACAATGATGGAATTAAAGATAATATTGATTCCAGTCAATGTTTTTATAATCTTGATGATTGGAATACGGATTATAAAACAGAAGTAAATGTTGAAATTGAAGAGAGTTATCTTAACACAAATTACAATCTTACAGAAAAGCTTACGAATTCAATATATTGTACCGGTTATGCGTCTTGTCGAGAAGTGGGTTACAGTGTGTCATCTTTATCTAATGAAGAATTTCTGTTATTAGATTTTCCGACTAGGTTGCAAGTCAACGAAATATATATAGGATTACACTCGAACACTTCCTTTTTTAGTTCTTCAGATTATGTTATACAAGGGTCAAATGATCGAAATAGTTGGGTTGATTTAACAGGTACGCTATCAACACCAACAGTAGATTCAAATTTCACTGCTGATGGAACATTATATACAGTACCGAATTTAAAATTTACATTAACACAAAATTTAGGTCAATACAAATTTTATAGATTTTATGCGACGTCTATTAACTTTAATACTGGTGCTTATATAACGGAAGTATTTTTTAATGTTGATAAAAATCAGGAAACAAGCCTTTTATCTAGAGTCGGCTGTGTAGAAGATACCGATCGAGATTCAATTCCTAATCATTTAGATTTAGATAGTGATGGAGACGGTTGTTCTGACAGTGTAGAAGCTGGAAATACAGCAATTTCTGGTAATGATATTACAAATTATAATACTGGAACTGATGCCAATACAAATGGGTTATTAGATCAGTTCGAAGATGGTACTACAGGAAATATCAATTATGCATCTACGTTTACACAATATGCTTTAAATGATTTTTTAAATGTTTGTGCTGATACAGATGGAGATGGAGTAAATGATCTTGTTGATATTGATGATGATAACGATGGAGCTTTAGATGCAACTGAATCACCAGATTGTTATTATACTGTTTCAGAAGTAACTATTCCTTCCGATGTTAGTACCGAATTAACAACACGATCAGGAGAAGGGATAGAAAGGAGTTTTGATAATACTTCAAGTACCTATTCGTCATTTAATCCTACACAGAATATTGTTAATGTAACATTGTTTGAAATAACACCAGCAACTCCAATAGCCATTAATGCTGTTAATTTCGAAATGGTGAATTGGTATATGACAAGCAATGCAAGTTCAACTGTTAAACTTCAGGGATACGATGGAAGTACTTGGATTGATTTATCAGTTGCTGAAGCTCATAATACAATAGCGAATGGGACCGATACATTTGTAAATACCATAAATCCAAATACTGCTTATCAAAAGTACAGAATTTATGGAGTGGCAGGAACTAATTATTATAGTGGTGTTCGAGAAATAACTTTTGATGTAAACAATTTTGTTCCAGAATTATATCCGAAATTAAGTTGTTCGGCTGACAACGATGGAGATACTATTTATAATCATATAGATTTGGATAGTGATGGTGATGGATGTAGTGACGGAGTTGAATCGGGTAATACTTTAGTGCCGAATAATGATATCGTAAATTATAACACTGGAACTGACGCAAATACAAATGGGCTATTAGATCAATTTGAAGATGGTACTACAGGAAATATTAATTATATATCTTCTTATTATTATGCGATAACTACTTTGGTTAATGCCTGTGCCGATACCGATGGAGATGGAGTAAATGATCTGGTAGATATTGATGATGATAATGATGGTGCTTTAGATGTCGTGGAATTAGGATGTGGCGTAGGATCAGCTTCAGTAAGTAATACTGTATTAACTGCAGGAAGTCAACAAATCCAAGGAACTTTTACCAAAGGATCAGGTGTTGCCGATTTTGATATTCAATTTACAGATTTAAGCGCAGCTCTCGCTGCCGCAAATATTGTTCCTGTAACAGGAGGAATACATTATATAGTAGATGATACCAATTTAGGAGATTATCAAGCAAGATTTATAGTAACTCCTCAAACAGGAGGTTTGTTAGAGAGTATAGAGTGGGGACCAGATTTATTAGGAAATACGGATTCAGAAAATGATAATGACGAACAAACAATAACCTTAACTTGGAGTCCCATGGTGTCAGCAATGGTTGTCGATCCCGATAATCAATTAGATATTGCAGACGGGACAATAATTAGTTCTGGTCAAGCTATTGTTCAAGGAACAGAATATGAAAATGGAGCACCTCCTACTTGGAAAATTGTTTTTAACACGAATTTATTACCATCTCAATTTGAGTTTAACGCATCTCATGTTGCTCTAGCGGGTGTGGCAGATTTAAGAGATGAAGGATTTTCGTTAGTAGCTAATGTTTGTTATTCTGAAAATACAGATGGAGATGGTACGATCAATAGTTTAGACTTAGATAGTGACGGAGATGGATGTTCAGATAGCGTTGAAGATGGAAATACTCTCGTATCAAATAACAATATTATAAGTTACAATACAGGAGCCGATGTAAATACGAATGGGCTGTTGGATCAGTTTGAGGATGGAACTACAGGAAATATTAATTATACATCTACTTATAACTATGTAACCGATAGTACGTTAAATGTTTGTTTGGATACCGATAATGATGGTATCGGAGATCTAATCGATATTGACGATGATAATGATGGGATTCTAGATAATCAGGAATCTACGAATGGTACATCTTGTTATTCCTGTGATGTTGATCCAGAATATCAGTTTGTAAATTGGTTAGATGCACCATATGTTAATAGTGGATATACTGAAATTGATGGTGTGGTTACCGTTAAAGGAGAAGTAGTAAATGCTACCGTATCTTCAAGTATTCTACATGGATTTGATGGACCTTTCCAAACTGATGATTTTTGCGTTCCAGTGAATGTTGCAAATCCTTCAGTTTCCTCTAATCATGTTGGGGCTCATACAATAGATTTTGATAAACCTGTATTGAACCCACGTTTGATGGTAAGTTCAATAAATACAGGAGCAACATTCCCTCATGATGTTGTAGTTATCCAAAACGGAACAACTACAATAAGAAATAATCTAGCTGGTTGTGAGTGTGATGCTACAGTTATTTTCCCTGGAGTATACAATCAAATTGCATGGACTGGAGGAGGTAGTGAGTTTAGAATGAGTATAAGTGTGGCTATTGAAAATGTAATGCCTGCTGGTACTACTCCCCATATAGAAACGGATCTTACAGCAGGAGCTTGTACGGATATTTTTACAGATAGAGATACGGATGGAGATTCTATACCTGATAGGTTAGATTTAGATAGTGATGGCGATGGTTGTAGTGATAGTGTTGAAGGAGGAAATACGGCAGTAGCAAGTAATAATATTGTAAGTTATAATACAGGAACAGACGCCAATGGAAATGGATTGTTAGATCAGTTTGAAGATGGTACTACAGGAAATATAAATTATACATCAACATATAACCAATATGCCTTAAGTGATTTTTTAAATTTTTGTGCCGATACTGATAATGACGGGATCAATGATCTTACCGATTTAGATGATGATAATGACGGAACACTAGATGCAGTTGAATCTCCAGACTGTTATTATAATGAATCTGAAATCATAATACCATTAGAGGTTACAACCGAACTTACAACAAGATCAGGAGAAGGAATTGAAAGAAGTTTTGATAATGATACTGCTACCTATTCTTCGTTTAATCCAACACAAAATATTGTAAATGTTACGTTATTTGAAATAACACCAGTAGCTCCAATAGCTATCAATGCGGTTAACTTCGAAATGGTGAATTGGTATATGACAAGTAATGCGAGTTCAACAGTTAAACTTCAAGGATACAATGGAAGCACATGGGTTGACTTGTCAACAGCAGCTGCTCATAATACGGTGTCAAATGGAACCGATACATTTGTGAACACTATAAATCCTAATACTGCTTATGAAAAATATAGAATCTATGGAGTTGCAGGAACTAATTATTATAGTGGTGTTCGAGAGATAACATTCGATATAAGTAATTTCGTTACGGAGTTATATCCGAAACCAAGTTGCTCGGCTGATACCGATGGAGATAGTGTTTATAATCACATAGATTTGGATAGTGATGGTGATGGATGTAGCGATAGTGTTGAAGCTGGAAATACGGCAATAGCTAGTAATGATATTGTAAATTATAATACAGGTGCCGACGCTAATACAAATGGGTTATTAGATCAGTTTGAAGATGGAACAACCGGGAATATAAATTATACATCAACATATACCCAATATGCGATAAGTGACTTTTTAAATTTTTGTGCCGATACTGACGGTGATGGAGTGAATGATCTTACGGATCTAGACGATGATAACGATGGTGTTCTCGATGCTACTGAATCTCCAGACTGTTATTATACTGAATCGGAAGTTCTAATACCGTTAGAGGTTACAACCGAACTTACCACAAGGTCAGGAGAAGGAATTGAACGAAGTTTTGATAATGATACAGCTACATATTCGTCATTTAATCCAACACAGAATATTGTTAATGTAACCTTGTTTGAAATAACACCAGTCGCCCCAATAGCCATTAACGCGGTTAATTTTGAAATGGTGAATTGGTATATGACAAGTAATGCAAGTTCTACAGTCAAGTTGCAAGGATATAATGGAAGTACATGGATTGATTTATCAACAGCGGAAGCACATAATACAGTATCGAATGGGACAGATACATTTGTGAATACTATAAACCCGAATACTGTTTACGAAAAATATAGAATATATGGGGTTGCAGGGACTAATTATTACAGTGGTGTTCGAGAAATAACTTTTGATACCAATAATTTCGTTGCAGAATTATATCCAAAATCGAATTGTTCAACCGATAGCGATGGAGATACAGTCTATAATCATATAGATTTAGATAGTGATGATGATGGTTGTAGTGATAGTGTTGAAGGAGGAAATACAGCAATAGCAAATAATGATATTGTAAATTACAATACTGGTACTGATGCCAATACAAATGGATTGTTAGATCAGTTTGAAGATGGAACAACCGGAAATATAAATTATACATCAACATATACTCAATATGCATTAAGTGACTTCTTAAGTGTTTGTGCTGATACAGATGGTGATGGTATTAATGATTTAACTGATTTAGATGATGATAATGATGGGGCTTTAGATGCTATTGAGTCTCCAGATTGTTATTATACTGAATTAGAGTTTATAATCCCTTCTGATGTTACCACCGAGTTAACGACAAGATCAGGAGAGGGAATTGAAAGAAGTTTTGATAATGATACAGCAACTTATTCTTCGTTTAACCCAACACAAAACATTGTTAATGTAACCTTATTTGAAATAACACCAGCAGCGCCAATAGCCATTAATGCGGTTAATTTCGAAATGGTGAATTGGTATATGACTAGCAACGCTAGTTCTACAGCTAAACTTCAGGGGTACGACGGAAGTACATGGATTGATCTGTCAACAGCAACAGCCCATAATACAGTATCGAATGGGACAGATACTTTTGTAAATACCATAAACCCAAACACGATTTATGAAAAGTATAGAATCTATGGTGTTGCGGGAACCAATTATTATAGTGGTGTTCGAGAAATAACTTTCGACATAAATAATTTTATTGCAGAGTTACATCCTAAACCTAGTTGTTCAACTGACAGTGATGGAGATACTGTTTATAACCATTTAGATTTAGATAGTGATGATGATGGATGTGGTGATGGTGTTGAAGTAGGAAATACCTTAGTGCCAAACAATGATATCGTAAACTACAATACAGGAGCTGATGCAAATAATAATGGGTTATTGGATCAGTTCGAAGATGGAACTACAGGAAATATAAATTATAACCCTACATACCAATTTGCAATAGATAATTCGTTAAGTGTTTGTCTTGATACAGATGGAGATGGTGTTGGTGATTTAATTGATATAGATGATGATAATGATGGAGTTTTAGATGCTGATGAAGGGTGTGAATTATCAAAATTTGATTTTTCAACACTAACATGGACTACAGAAGATGCTTCAATGAATATTACAACAACTACCAATTCTATTAATACAAGTGGTAGTGCCTGGAGAAACCGTTTTTCAAATGAAGTATTCTCGTTACCATTGGATGTATCTTTTACCTACAGTACAACCTCTGCGGAGAAAATGTTTGGATTGGCTCCGGTAGGAGGAACTGTTGCCACAAATAATTGGAATTCAACGGCCTTTGGTTTTTATATTTCAAATACGACAAGTTATGCCAGATATAATCAAACATATGGATCTTCAACAGCAAGTTCAAATGATAAAACTCATAGAATTACAATCGATGCTTCTGGAAATTTAACTGTATATGTTGATGGAGCTGTTTTATATACGCAATCAGGAATACCTACAACAGAATATAGATTTTATGTAGCAAATAATGGAGATAAGGCAATAACGAACCTAAATTTTGATGATCCGAATGGTTATATAGTTTGTTCTTTAGATTCAGATGGAGATAATATTGTAAATGCTTTAGATTTAGATAGTGATAATGATGGTTGTAGTGATAGTGTTGAAGCTGATAACACTTTAATTGCTAATAATGATGTTACAAACTACAATACAGGAATCGATGCGAATCAAAATGGATTGTTAGATCAGTTTGAAGATGGAACTACAGGAAATATAAATTATACATCAACCTATGCACAATATGCACAAAGTGATTTCTTAAGTGTATGTGCCGATACAGATGGTGATGGAATTAACGATTTGGTTGATATTGATGATGACAATGATGGAGCTCTAGATGCGACTGAATCTCCAGATTGTTATTATACTCCTGAAGAGGTGGCCATTGCAAACGTAACTACAACATTAACAAATTATAGTACAAATGCTGCTTATCAATTTTCTGAATTGTATGATGGGGTAATGAACGACGTTGCTTCTTATGGAGCTTTGAATACAAATATTGCAGGTGAAACTGTGTATGAGTTGGAAATGGCATTCCCAGTTGAATTATCTGAAATTGATGTTGTTTTCAACTATAGCATTTTTAGAACGTCGGCAACGTTTAAATGGCAAGGCTATGACGGAACTGCTTGGACAGATGTTACTGGAGTTTTAAATGAAACCGAAACAACAAATAATACGTATACGTATACTTTAACTCAAACTGGACAAAAGTATACTAGGTATAGATTATTAGGGGTTTCTGGAGCAACATACTATAACCGTATTTATGAAATTGTACCAAAAGTAGGAGCTACATTCAAACCAAGTTTACATCCTAAAACCAATTGTTCAGTAGACAATGATTCGGATACCGTTTACAATCATTTAGATTTAGATTCTGATGGTGATAGTTGTAGTGATAGTGTTGAAGCGGGAAATACCTTAGTGGCAAATAATGATACAACAAATTACAATACAGGTACCGATGCAAATAACAATGGTTTACTAGATCAGTTTGAAGATGGTACTACTGGAAATATTAATTACTCCTCTACTTATGATTCATATGCAAGAGATAATATTCTAAATGCCTGTACAGACACAGATGGAGATGGAATTGTTGATGTGGTTGATATTGATGATGATAACGATGGAGTATTAGACACTGATGAACAAGATTGTACTTTAACTGAAGCTACCAATCCAGGTGATATGACTTGGCATGGAACTGCAGCAGGAAATATATCATCTCCTATTTCTACGACTTTGAACGTAACAGGAGCCGCATGGTCCACAGCCTATTCTGACCAAACATTTACCTTACCACTTGTAATGGAAGGGACCGTTACATCAGCGTCTAATGGAATGATAGGTTTCTTACCAGTTAGCGGAACAGAAATAACAGGAGCTAATTGGAATGATGGAGGTTATAAATTCCAATTTAATGGATCCAATGGGATGTATGTTCGTCATGGTTCAACGGCTCCAGGTTGGCAAGGGCCTTCGATTGTAGGAACTACATTTAGGTTAGAAGTAGATACCGCAGGAAACATGACCTATATTCATAATGGAACAATTGTTTATAGTGGAACTATTCCGTTAGAAGATTATAAAGTAACTGTTTCCCGCGGTGCTTTTAATATTGATAACTTCTCTGTTTCGGGCAGATCAAGTACCTGTGGAAATATAGATACTGATGGAGATACAACTCCAAATCACTTGGATTTAGATAGTGACGGCGATGGTTGTGCCGATAGTGTTGAAGCAGGAAATACATTAACAACAGATAATGATATTGTTGGGTATAATACAGGGGTTGATACCAATAACAACGGATTGTTGGATCAGTTTGAAGACGGTACAACTGGAAACATTAATTACACTTCTACTTATAGTCAATATGGACTTGATAATGCGCAAAATTTATGTACCGATACAGACGGTGATGGTGTTGGAGATATAGTAGATGTTGATGATGATAATGACGGTATTTATGATACGGATGAAAGAAATTGTAATATAATTGAAACAACAAACCCAGGTGATATGACCTGGCATGGTACAGCAGCTGGTAATGTTTCGGCACCAGTGTCTACAACCTTACAAGTAACAGGAGCTGCATGGTCAACTGCCTATTCTGATCAAACATTTACGCTACCAGTTGTAATGGAAGGAACCGTAACAAGTGTAAGTAACGGAATGATTGGGTTCTTCCCTGTAAGTGGAACTGAAATAACAAGTTCTTGGAATGACGGAGGATATAAATTTCAGTTCGATGCGTCGAACGGAATGTATGTCCGTCATGGTTCGACGACTCCAGGTTGGCAAGCGCCTTCTATAGTGGGTACAACATTTAGATTGGAAATAGATGCTGCTGGGAATATGTCGTATATCCATAATGGAACAACAATTTACACAGGAACAGTTCCAGTGGAAGATTATAAAATAACAGTAACACGTGGTGCATTTACAATAGAAAACTATACCATATCTGTTGAGTCAGATGTGTGTTTAGATATTGATAGTGATGGTGATACAATTCCTGATCATTTAGAGTTAGATAGTGATAATGATGGGTGTTCTGATGCAAATGAGGCCTATGGAAATTATAATACTGATGGTGGAGATGGTGGACAGTATGGAACTGGTGATCCATTGACAGTGTCAGGAGGTCAAGTAAATGCTGATGGATCTGTTATAGCCGCTGCTTATGATACAGGTGTAGTTGCAGCCGTCACCGATGATACAATTTCTTCTGTTTGTCCTGATGATACAGATAGAGATGGAATACCAGATAGAGTAGATTTAGACGATGACAATGATGGTATTTTGGATGACGATGAATGTGGATTAGTTACGTTGAATATCAATTGGGCGGATTTAGGATTGACGGATGCTGGAATTAGTGGAGCTTCTGGGCAAACAATACCCGATATAGGAGCAGCTTTAGGAATACCAGCATTGAATGGGATAGGTGTAACCGTTAAGTTTAGTTATACTGGTTCTTCGACTCCAACATCAAATTTAATTGGGGCGGCAGGAAGTCCTTGGCTCACCGTTGCTAATGCTATTAATGGAACCAGAAAAGTAGAAGTTTCATTTACTAAATCATTTGAAGCAATTTCATTAATGTATGATGGTCAGTTTAATGAAGGGGAGTATGTTAGCTTTGACCCTTCGGGGGGTACTTTGTTACAGCCAACTCCACCTGTTACTGGTTTAGATATAGTTTCTCAAGGTATAACTAATCCAATAGGAGGTACAGGGAATACAACTACTGATTTCCCAAGATATGAAATTTTAGAAGGAGATCGTATTGAGTTGACCTCGGGTATATTATCAGGAGGTTCGTTTACTAGTTCTCAAAATGGAGTGTTATTACAAATAAAGTATAGGACTTGTGATAAAGATTTGGATGGAATTCCAGATCACTTAGATGTAGATTCTGATAGTGATGGATGTTACGATGCGTTAGAAGCTTCTGGTACTTATAACCATACTCAATTAACTGATGGAGCGTTTACAGGCGGTGTTGATGCGAACGGAGTACCAACAGTTACTTCTGGAGGGCAAGCGACTACGGCTGCTGTAACGGATGGAACAGATAATGCAGCTTGTTGTGATCCTTCAGTTTCTGGATTTACAGATACAGATGCTGATGGAATTATTGATACTTGTGATTTAGATGATGACAACGATGGTATATTAGATAGCACTGAGTGTACTTGGGTGAGAATAGCTCCATCCGATTTAGCATCTCCTCCTGGATCAAATGCTTCTAATTATAGTGTTACCAATGAAGACGTAAGTAGTCTTTTTGGTTTACCAGCAGGAAATCTTTTCATAAGCATAACTAATGGAGCAACGAATTCAGCAGGATTAGCTTGGAAAACGAATACAACAGAAGGGAATGCAATTTTTGAATTTTCTGGACCTTATGCTGATTTAGCCTACGTAACTTTTGCACATGATGGTTCTTTAGCACAAGGAATTCAAGAAGGATTTATTTCCTTAGAAGGAATTGGTTTCAATTTTAACTCACCATTAGCAGATGATTTTGTGGTCGTTCAATCTGGTGATTCTCATTATGTAGAGAATCCAGTAGGAGGCACAGATACGGCAAATGGAATAAGATTTGAATGGGAAGCTAGAGAAGTGGGAGCAAAGAGATTTGAAGTTTTTGCTTCTGGAGCAACAGGAAATAATCAATATTTTATAGAATTAAGAGTTTGTGATACTGATCAAGATCAGATTCTTGATCACTTAGATTTAGATAGTGACAATGATGGATGTAATGATGTTGTAGAGTCTGGAGGAACCGATGGAGATAACGATGGAGTATTAGATGGTTCAGGTTTTGATAGTAATGGACAAGTTACAGGAGGAACAGGAGGTTATGATGGTGTAAATGGGAACGAAACTGAAGCAACGATGCTTCAAATAGATACTCAGCCAACAGATGCGACTATTTGTCCAGAGGCGAATACCACTTTTACAGGGGCAGCGTCTTCATTGAGCACAACTACTTTTACAGGTACAGCGCCTTCAACTACCCCAGATTACAGCGGAAGCACACCAGCTACAGGAGACTTGGTATATCAATGGCAAGAACAAGTAGGTGGAGCAGGAGCATGGAATGATATCACTGATGGAGGTATATATAGCAATGCTACCACAGCAAGTTTAACTTTAACAAGCGTACCTTCATCTGCTTCTTCAAATAAATATAGATTAATAGTAACAAGTACAAAGAATGTTTGTGCTAGCTTGTCAAGTTCGGAGGTTACCTTAACCCTGAACCCGAAGCCAACTAATACAACTCCACCAACAGATACGGTTTGTAGTGATATTGCATTAAATCACGATTTAACGGGTGATGTTACTTTAACAGGAAATACCTTTAGTTGGAGCGCAGCAGACAATGCAAACGTAACAGGAGAAACGACAAGTGCTTCCATAGCAACAAGTATTACCGATACTTTAACCAACACAAGTGGTTCAGTTCAAACGGTAGTTTATACAATAACACCAACGAGTGCAGATGGTTGTGCAGGAGATTCATATACGTATACAGTAACTGTAAATCCAGAACCATTTGTTTCAGCAGCACCGACGGACACAGTGTGTAGTGATGTAGCGTTAAACCATGACTTAACAGGTGATGTAAATCTTGCAGGAGCAACGTTTAGTTGGAGTGCAGCAGACAATGCGAATGTCACAGGAGAAACGACAAGTGCTTCTACAGTAACAAGTATTACAGATACCTTAACTAACACAAGTGGTTCAGTTCAAACAGTGGTGTATACAATTACGCCAACAAGTACAGATGGATGTGCAGGTGATTCATATACTTATACAGTAACTGTAAACCCAGAACCATTTGTTTCAGCGGCACCAACAGACACGGTTTGTAGTGATGTAGCGTTGAATCATGATTTAACAAGTGATGTTAATTTAGCAGGAGCAACGTTTAGCTGGAGTGCAGCAGACAATGCGAATGTTACAGGAGAAACAACAAGCGCATCCACAGCGACGAGTATTACCGATACTTTAACTAATACAAGTGGCTTAGTTCAAACAGTAGTGTATACAATAACACCAACAAGTGCGGATGGTTGTGAAGGAGATTCATATACCTACACGGTAACCGTAAATCCAGAACCATTTGTTTCGGCAGCACCAACAGACACCGTTTGTAGTGATGTAGCGTTAAGCCATGACTTAACAGGAGATGTTAATTTAGCAGGAGCAACCTTTAGTTGGAGTGCAGCAGACAATGCTAATGTTACAGGAGAAACCACGAGTGTTTCAACGGCAACAAGTATTACAGATACCTTAACTAATACAAGTGGTTCAGTTCAAACAGTGGTATATACAATTACGCCAACAAGTACAGATGGATGTGCAGGAGATTCATATACCTACACGGTAACAGTAAATCCAGAACCATTTGTTTCAGCAGTACCAACAGACACTGTTTGTAGTGATGTCGCATTGAACCATGACTTAACAGGAGATGTTAATTTAGCAGGAGCAACTTTTAGTTGGAGTGCAGCAGATAATGCGAATGTTACAGGAGAAACCACAAGTGCTTCTACAGCAACGAGTATTACCGATACTTTAACCAATACCAGTGGTTCAGTTCAAACAGTAGTGTATACAATTACCCCAACAAGTACAGATGGCTGTGCTGGAGATTCATATACTTATACGGTAACCGTAAATCCAGAACCATTTGTAGTGGCAGCACCAACAGACACTGTTTGTAGTGATATAGCCTTGAATCATGATTTAACAGGCGATGTTAATTTAGCAGGAGCAACGTTTAGTTGGAGTGCAGCAGATAATGCGAATGTTACTGGAGAAACCACAAGTGCATCTACAGCAACGAGTATTACAGATACTTTAACCAATACCAGTGGCTCAGTTCAAACAGTAGTATATACAATTATACCAACAAGTACAGATGGTTGTATAGGAGATTCATATACCTACACAGTAACAGTAAATCCAGAACCATTTGTTTCAACAGCACCAACAGACACAGTATGTAGTGATGTAGCGTTGAACCATGATTTAACGGGTGATGTTAATTTAGCAGGGGCAACGTTTAGTTGGAGTGCAGCAGACAATGCAAATGTTACTGGAGAAACTACGAGTGCATCAACAGCAACGAGTATTACCGATACTTTAACCAACACAAGTGGCTCAGTTCAAACAGTAGTATATACAATTATACCAACAAGTGCAGATGGCTGTGCTGGGAATTCATATACGTATACGGTAACCGTAAATCCAGAACCATTTGTTTCAGCGGCACCAACAGATACGGTTTGTAGTGATGTAGCGTTGAATCATGATTTAACAGGAGATGTTAATTTAGCAGGAGCAACCTTTAGTTGGAGTGCAGCGGATAATGCAAACGTAACAGGAGAAACTACAAGTGCATCCACGGCAACAAGTATTACCGATACTTTAACCAATACCAGTGGCTCAGTTCAAACAGTAGTATATGCAATTACACCAACAAGTACAGATGGCTGTGCTGGAGATTCATATACCTATACGGTAACCGTAAACCCAGAACCATTTGTAGCGACAGCACCAACAGACACCGTTTGTAGTGATATAGCGTTGAATCATGACTTAACAGGAGATGTTAATCTTGCAGGGGCAACCTTTAGTTGGAGCGCAGCAGATAATGCGAATGTTACTGGTGAAACTACAAGTGCTTCCACGGCAACAAGTATTACCGATACCTTAACCAACACAAGTGGTTCAGTTCAAACAGTAGTATATACAATTACGCCAACAAGTACAGATGGATGTGCAGGAGATTCATATACGTATACGGTAACTGTAAATCCAGAACCATTTGTTTCAGCAGCACCAACAGACACGGTTTGTAGTGATATAGCCTTGAACCATGACTTAACAGGCGATGTTAATTTAGCAGGAGCAACCTTTAGTTGGAGCGCAGCAGATAATGCAAACGTAACAGGAGAAACGACAAGTACTTCTACAGCAACAAGTATTACAGATACTTTAACCAATACAAGTGGTTCAGTTCAAACGGTAGTATATACAATTACACCAACAAGTGCGGATGGCTGTGCAGGAGATTCATATACCTATACAGTAACAGTAAATCCAGAACCAAATGTTTCAGCAGCACCAACAGACACTGTTTGTAGTGATGTAGCTTTGAACCATGATTTAACAGGCGATGTTAATTTAGTAGGAGCAACCTTTAGTTGGAGTGCAGCGGATAATGCAAACGTAACAGGAGAAACTACAAGTGCTTCAACGGCAACAAGTATTACCGATACTTTAACCAATACTAGTGGCTCAGTTCAAACAGTGGTGTACACAATAACAGCAACAAGTGCAGATGGCTGTGCTGGAAATTCATATACTTATACAGTAACGGTAAATCCAGAACCATTTGTAGCGGCAGCGCCAACAGCTACAGTATGTAGTGATGTAGCCTTGAATCATGACTTAACAGGTGATGTTAATTTAGCGGGAGCAACCTTTAGTTGGAGTGCAGCAGACAATGCGAACATAACAGGAGAAATCACAAGCGCATCAACAGCAACAAGCATTACCGATACTTTAACTAATACAAGTGGTTCAGTTCAAACAGTAGTGTATACAATTACGCCAACAAGTGCGGATGGCTGTGCAGGAGATTCATATACGTATACGGTAACAGTAAATCCAGAACCATTTGTTTCGGTAGCACCAACAGACACAGTATGTAGTGATGTAGCATTAAGTCATGATTTAACAGGAGATGTAAATCTTGCAGGAGGAACCTTTAGTTGGAGTGCAGCAGACAATGCGAATGTAACAGGAGAAACCACGAGTGCTTCAACGGCAACAAGTATTACCGATACGTTAACTAATACAAGTGGCTCGGTTCAAACGGTAGTGTATACAATTACAGCAACAAGTGCAGATGGCTGTGCAGGAAATTCATATACGTATACGGTAACGGTAAATCCAGAACCATTTGTAGCGGCAGCGCCAACAGCTACAGTATGTAGTGATATAGCCTTGAATCATGACTTAACAGGTGATGTAAATCTTGCAGGAGCAACCTTTAGTTGGAGCGCAGCAGACAATACAAACGTCACAGGAGAAACCACGAGTGCTTCAACGGCAACAAGCATTACCGATACTTTAACTAATACAAGTGGTTCAGTTCAAACAGTAGTATATACAATTACACCAACAGGTTCGAATGGTTGTGCAGGAAATTCATATACGTATACGGTAACTGTAAATCCAGAACCATTTGTTTCAGCAGCACCAACAAACACGGTTTGTAGTGATGTAGCCTTGAATCATGATTTAACAGGTGATGTTAATTTAGCAGGAACAACCTTTAGTTGGAGTGCAGCAGATAATGCCAATGTTACTGGAGAAACCACGAGTGCTTCAACGGCAACAAGTATTACGGATACATTGACTAATATTAGTGGATCTACTCAAACGGTAATATATACGATTACTCCAACAAGTACAGATGGCTGTATTGGAGATTCATATACCTATACAGTAACTATAAATCCAGAGTCATTTGCTTCAAGTTCACCAACAGAAACAATATGTAGTGATGTAGCGTTGAGTCATGACTTAACAGGAGATGTTAATTTAGCAGGAGGAACCTTTAGTTGGAGTGCAGCAGATAATGCCAATATTACAGGAGAGTCTCTTACGGCACAATCGAGTTCAACAATAAATGATACCTTAACCAATATCAGTGGTACGGTACAAACGGTTGTTTATACGATCATACCAACAAGCCCAAGTGGTTGTGTAGGAGATCCGTTTACTTATACAGTAACGGTGAACCCAGAACCTCATGCAGCTTCTATGGCTACAGATACGGTTTGTAGTGATGTGGCGTTGAACCATGATTTAACAGGAGATGTAAACTTAACGGGAGTAACCTTTAGTTGGAGTGC
>CANMIL010000016.1 GCA_947497895.1 uncultured Tenacibaculum sp. | reverse complement strand
GTCCTTCTGAGTTCGTTTTACATAATTGTTTTTCATCACACTGAAAATTTAGTGTAACGTTATTTCAGGACGAGACAATATTTCAAATAAAAAAAGCCTCGTTAACGAGGCTTTTTTTATTGTTTGTATATTCTACTAAGTTCATGAATCCAATCACCTAGTTCTTTTGCATTCAGTTTATATTTATGTTGAATTTCTTCTTTTTTACTCAATAAATGAGCTTGACTCAACACAGCTCTTTCATATTCTGAAACTACTGCAAGTTTAAATTTTTCTAAATAACTCTCAGCACTTTCTCCAATATGGTTTGGCATTGAAAGCTTTCCATATTTAACTACCCAGTCATCAAATTTAGCAGGTTGTATTTTGTATTTCTTTCTGATTTCTTCTTTTTTCTTTTCAAGATAGGCTTGTTCCAAAACTAATTGTTCATATTCTTCAACAGCAGATTGTTGGAACTTTTTATAAAAACTATTTGAACTATCAACTGTATACAACGTTTTAGATTGGTTCACATGATCCATATTCAGCTTTCCATTTTGAGCAACCCAATTCGTAAGTTTTTGTGGATCGATATTGTATTTCTTACTAATATCATCAATATGATTTTTTAAATGAGCTGGATCTAAAACTAACTTATCGTATTCTCCAACTACCGAACGCTTAAATTTTTCAAAATAGTTTGACGCAGATTGACTTTCATTTGAGTTTGAGCCATCAGTAGGAGGTTGACTATCACCTAAAAGATCGGCAATGTCAGCATTATTTCCGGCCGTATCAGTAACCTCAACTTTTACCGCTTCCTCAACAATAGTTCCACTTTTTTCTTCGTAAGAAAGTTTACTGTCTTTGTACCAGCTATCTGAAAACTTATCGTAGATTTCTTTAGATATTAATATCTTTCCTTCTTTATTACCGCTAGCATCCATGTTTTCTAAGATACTACACTCGCTAACATCCAATAAAGTCAATCTATTGTTATTACAAAACAAGTCTTTTAATTCTGGTTTACTTCCAAGAAGTAGCTTGTCTAGTTTGTTATAATCACAACTTATAGCAAAAAGTAACGGATTGTTAGCAATATTTAACTCTTCAATTTTATTATTACTACAGTTTAAAAAAGAAAGCTTTGGGTTATTTGATAGATCAATTTTTTTTATTTCGTTGCCAGAGCAATCTAATCTTGTTAAATTAGGGAAATGTTCAATTCCAGTCAGGTCTTTAATTTTCGAATTTACATTTGTTAAATACTTATTCTCTAAAGGAGAATTGATGTTTAAATTAACGATGTATTGAGCATCACTAACTAAAATAGTTCCATTTAAACCGTTTGAATCATAATTTAAATCAATCAATGCTTCTTCAAGTCCTAAATCAGGAATCTTTATCGTTTCTTGAGCCAGAGCATTAATTGAAATTAAAATAAAAATGCAGCAGGTATTTATTAACTTCATGATTAAAGAGATTTTGAGCCAAATTTATATATTTATATGGTTTTAGACAATTAAAAATAGTCTAGGTTTAAATAAGGATACAAAACCACTATCTTTGCAAATTATTTTTTTGAAAATTTATGATTACCCAACAAACCATTGATAAAGTTTTTGATGTTGCCAGAGTCGAGGAGGTGATAGGTGAGTTTGTGCAATTAAAAAAGGCAGGAAGTAATTTCAAAGGATTGAGTCCTTTTACAGATGAAAAAACACCTTCGTTTGTGGTGTCTCCTGTGAAGCAAATCTGGAAAGACTTTAGTACAGGAAAAGGAGGGAACTCAGTTTCGTTTTTAATGGAACATGAGCATTATACTTATCCCGAGGCAATCAAATGGTTAGCAAAAAAATACAATATTGAAATAGAAGAAACGGAGCAGTCCGATGAGCAAAAACAACAATTAAATGAACGAGAAAGTATGTTTTTGGTTTCAAAATTTGCCAAGGATTATTTTCACGAGCTTCTAATGAATTCGCAAACTGGGCGAGCTATAGGACTGTCCTATTTCAAAGAAAGAGGATTTAGAGAAGATATTATTCAAAAGTTCGACTTAGGATATTGTAAAGATGAATGGGATAATTTTACCAATGCTGCTTTAGCAAAAGGTTATGATCTGAAATATCTGAAAGAAACTGGTTTAACCATTGTAAAGGAGGGTGGAGCCCAGGATAAGAAATTCGACCGTTTCAAAGGAAGGGTAATGTTTCCGATACACAGTATGTCGGGAAGAATTCTTGGATTTGGAGGTCGAATATTAACGAATGATAAAAAGGCTGCAAAGTATTTAAACTCTCCTGAAAGTGATATTTACCATAAAAGTAAAATTTTATATGGTTTGTATCATGCTAAAAAGGAAATAGCCAAACTTGATAATTGTTATTTAGTTGAAGGATATACCGATGTTATTTCATTTCATCAATCAGGTGTGGAAAACGTTGTGGCTTCTTCAGGAACGGCGTTAACTCCGGATCAAATTCGGCTTATAAATAGATTAACGAAAAATATAACCGTTCTATTTGATGGTGATGCAGCAGGTATTAGGGCTTCTATTCGAGGAATTGATTTAATATTAGAGCAAGGTTTAAATGTTCGAGTAGTATCTTTTCCAGAAGGAGAAGATCCAGATAGTTTTGCTAAAAGTCATTCAAGTGCTGAGTTGAAGGAATACCTAGAAGAAAAAGCACAAGACTTTATTGAGTTTAAGGTTTCCATGTTAATGGAAGACGCTCAAAACGATCCAGTAAAAAAGGCTGGGCTTATACGAGATATTGTAACCAGTATTTCGAAGATTCCTGATGGTATACAAAGAGAAGTGTACGTTCAGGAATGTGCGCGAATAATGGATATTTCCGAACAAGTACTGTTCAGTGAGTTGGCACAATTATTGCAACGAAGTGGGGCAGGGGGAAATTCAAAAGGTAGTCTTTCAAGACCTACAAGAAGTGGAGCATCTGATGAAGCTGCTTCGCCGAGAGGTAAGGGAATGGAAGTTTTGAGAGCCAGAGGTAAAGGAAAACAAACTCATAACATTGATCAAGTATCCATTCTTGAAAAAGAGATTATTCGAATTCTTCTATTATATGGTAATGAAATAGTTGAGTTTGTGAATTGGGTTGATGCTCATGATAAATATGGTAAACCAATTTTAGAGAAAGAGGAATACCAGAATACAGTTTTTAACGAATTGTATTTGAATTTACAAGAGGATGAAATCGAATTTTCAAATGAAATTTTCAAACTCACGTATCATGCATTGGTAAATCAATTGAATCAACGAGAAAAAATAGTAATTGACGAGCTAATAATGCATGAAAATACTGAGGTGTCTGGTTTAGTAACGAATATATTAATGGACGAGGAGCGCTATATTTTAAGTAATTGGGAGAAAAAAGAGGTGCATATTACGGCAATAGAGAAGCTTTTACCTAAGTTAGTGACTGATGCGATATTAAATTTAAGAAGAGTATTAATTGATAAGAAGATTAAGGGAGTTATGGAAGATATTCGAAATGAAGTAATAGAGGTTGATTTGGAAGAAATAAATAACTATAACGCACTTAGAAACCTACTCTCAGAGAAGTTAAATAGAGTAGTATAAGTGCTTTAATTGTTAAAAAAGGTGATTTTCTTTTGATGAAATTCCAATTTATTTATACTTTTTTTCTAAATTAGCCCCGAAAAGAACAAGAAATCAAACCAAAAGATCATGAAAAAGTTACTGCAGTTTTTTGAACTAATTAGATTATTAATCTTACTTCCGTTTAAGATATCTAATGGTAAAAAGAAGCAGGCATACAAGAAAATAAAGCAACAGATGATTTCTGTGAACTTACTTTAGTTCTGCAGGTATTTCACAAACCGGAATAGGAATCATTTTATGTTGGTTTATGCGATTTAATCGGGTGTAAATTTTATATACTTCCGATTGTCTTCCTGTAAAGTCTTTTAAGACCTTGCCTTCATTTTGCATATCCATAGCCCATTCAAGCTCGTCATATGAAGCTCCTATCTGATCTTCATCTGTACGACTATCACCAAATAAGCCATCTGTAGGTTGTGCTTTTTGTATCGATTGTGGTACTCCTAATTCAGCAGCCAAAGCGTAAACTTCCGATTTTACTAAATCTGCAATAGGGCTTAAGTCTACACCACCATCACCATACTTCGTAAAAAAACCAACTCCAAAATCTTCAACCTTATTCCCTGTTCCAGCTACAAGTAATCCATGGAGTCCTGCAAAATAATACAATGTAGTCATTCTTAATCTTGCTCTCGTATTTGCCAAAGCTAAATCTACTTTAGGAGAAGATTCAACTTTAGGAACTACAGTTTTAAAATCTTCAAAAGTACTAGTTAGGTTTACCTCAGCTTCGTTTACATTACTAAATCGCTCTCTTAATTGTTTTATATGTTCATTAGCGCGATTAACTTGACTTTCGGCCTGATGAATAGGTAATTCTACACATAGGGTAGGTAAGCCTGTTTTCGCGCATAAAGTTGAAGTAACAGCGCTATCGATTCCTCCTGAAATACCAACAACAAATCCATTCACTTTAGCATTGGTAGCATAGTCTTTTAACCAATTTACAATATGATCTATAACTTTAGGTGCGTTCATATAATATGTTTTTCTTTTAGATGAGTTTTCTTTCGATGAAACTAATTTAGTAATTTCGACGTTGTAAAAGTTAAATGTAAATAATAATAGTTAATGCGAAAAATTATAGCTCTTTTTTTAGCCGTTATTTTAATGTCTTGTGAAAAAGAAAACAAACTAGAAATTGATGTTTCAGAGGTTAAAGTAAGCTTTGATGTGAATAGATTTGACAAAGATTTTTATCAGAGCAAAAAGAGTTTAAATGAACTTAAATCTTCATATCCATTTTTGTTTCCGAGCTTTGTTCATGATTCTGTGTGGAATAATAAAAGGATAGATACTGATGAATTAGAATTGTTTGAAGAAACTCAAAAAGTATATAATGATATAAATGAAGTTGAGAATCAATTAAAAACCTTATTTCAATATGTAAAGTACTATAATCCGAAATTCAAAAGCCCAAGAGTAATTACGATGCTAACAAACATAGATTATGAGAGTAGAGTGGTGTATAGAGATAGTTTATTACTTGTTTCATTAGATGCGTATTTAGGTGAGGATCATAAATTTTATGGTGATTATCCAGCCTACGTGAAGCAAAATAATAGAAAAGAGTCTATCGTCGTTGATGTAGCCTCGAATATTGTAGATAAGCAGGTTCTATCAATGAATAAAAGAACCTTTATCGAGAAAATGGTTTACAAAGGGAAAAAGATGTATGTTAAAGATGCGTATTTAGGAAAACAGCCGGATTATTTGAAGATAGGATATAGTAAGGAAAAGTTTGACTGGGCATTGGTTAATGAGGAAGAAATATGGCGCTATTTTATAGAAAAAGATTTGTTATTTAGTACAGATAAAAGTTTGGATAAGAGGTTTTTGGATTTAGCACCTTTTTCTAAGTTTTATATGGGGCAAGATAATTTATCACCAGGAAGAATAGGAGAGTGGGTAGGATGGCAAATAGTCAAGTCATATATGAAAAATAATGATGTATCTTTGCACGAGTTAATAAGAACAAGTGAAGAGGAAATCTTTACAAAATCTAAATACAAACCAAGAAGATAATGAGTATTGCACACAAGTCAGAGATTACATTTACTGTAGGATTGGATGAAAATAGAGTACCCGAAGAAATTTCATGGAATGCGGAAGATGGAGGAATAAAAAATGAACCATCTAAGGCTATCATGTTATCTGTTTGGGACCATAAGAAGAAGGATACCTTACGCATGGATTTGTGGACAAAAGATATGCCCGTTGATGAAATGAAACAGTTTTTTCATCAGACATTAGTGTCAATGGCTAATACTTTTGAAAGAGCTACAAATGACGAAAAGATGAGTGCCACAATGAAAGATTTCTGCGACTACTTCGCAGAAAAACTGGAACTAATCGAAAAATAAAAAAAGCTGTCATTGACAGCTTTTTTTAATGGTTTTTGATAAGGTTGATTACATGTTGGTAATCTTCTGAATTGTTTACAAAGTCTAATTGGGAAACATCTACAATTAAAACATTTAAGTTTTGCTGCTGTGTATTTATAAAATTGATGTATCCATCATGAATTTTCTGTAAATAACTCGCTTCAATATTCTGTTCATATTCTCTACCTCTTTTTTTAATGTTTTGTAGCAGTCTATCTGTGTTTTGATACAGATATACATACAAATCAGGTTTTGTTATTTCCTTATACATTAAATCAAACATTTTACGATACAATTTATATTCATCGTTTTGCAAAGTAATCTGAGCAAAAATTAGCGACTTAAAAATATAATAATCTGAAACAATAAAGTTTTTAAATAAGTCAAATTGAGCTAAATCATCTGATAATTGTTGGTACCTATCAGCAAGGAAACTCATTTCTAAAGGAAAAGCATAACGCTCATTATCCTCATAAAACTTGGGTAAAAAAGGATTGTCAGCAAATCGTTCTAAAACTATTTTGGCATTAAACTCGTCTGCCATCATATTGGTTAAGGATGTTTTTCCCGCACCAATATTACCCTCAATAGCGATATAATTATATTTTTCAGTAATTGGAACTGGACGTACTAATTTATCCGAAATAACAGCTATATCAGATGTATCATCGCAATTTTTTAGACAATCACTAAGTTTCATTTTTTGTATCGGATGAAGTACTTTTCCAGCAATTTCTGCGAGAGGAGCTAAAGCGAACTTACGTTCTAACATTCTTGGATGAGGAACTATAAGGTCTTTTGAAAAGATAATTTCATCTTCAAAAAGTAAAATATCAATATCAATACTTCTGTCAGAATATCCGTCAGTATCGTTTCGTTCTCTTCCTAATTCCTTTTCGATTGCTAGTAATTCAGTAATTAAGCTATCAGGAGGGAGATAGGTAGAAACTTCAATACAAGTATTATAAAAATTATCACTATCAAAAGCCCACGAAGATGTTTCGTAAATAGAAGCTACTTTGAGAACAGAACCAATTTTGTTTGCAATTAAGTTCACCGCATTTTGAAGGTTTTCAAATTTGTTTCCTTCATTAGTCCCAAGTGAAAGGTATGTAATTCGTTGTATTTTCAACCGATAAAGTTTTATTTAAATCTTTGTTGTTCTATTATTTATTGATCAAACTAGGCTGATAGTTAGACTGATTTTATATACTCTTTTATATGAGTAATCAGATATTTTAATACTTAAATGAGAAGCCTACTTGTAGAATGCAAAGAAAAATAAAACTGAGCCAAATCGTATATAAAAGTTGAATTATTTTAAAAAGGTAGGGTAATTCTGTGTATGGTTGTTTTATTGATGAATTTCTTAATAGAGTAAGGTTTTTTGTAGGGTCTTAATTGGGGAATTATGATCTTAATTTTCACAAAAATCTCTTAATTTAAAAAAAGGCTACCAAATTTGGTAGCCTTTTTATTTTATATCTCGAGAGTATTTAGCTTTTCTTAGCTTCTTTCTCTTTATTTTGATCTGGTCTAGGCTTCTTTTCTTGTCTAGGTGGTCTAGGAAGTAAAGCTTTTCTTGAAACCTTTTCTTTTCTTGTTTTAGGATCAACACCGAAGTATTTCACATCGATAACATCACCGATATTAACAACATCAGTTACGTTATTTGTTCTTTCCCAAGCTAACTCAGAAATGTGAAGTAAAACTTCATTACCAGGAGCTTCCATGTATTCTACAACAGCACCAAAGTCAAGAGTTTTTACAACTTTTACTTCGTATACACTTCCTCTATTCGGTTTAAAAGTAATTGCTTGAAGTCTAGCTAATACTTTATCAATACCTTCTTGATTTGTACCTAAAATTTCAACAATACCTTCTTCAGTTACTTCATCTTCATTAATTACAATAGTAGTTTCAGTTTCCTTTTGTAATTCTTGAATGTGTTTACCTCCAGGTCCAATAATTGCACCAATGTATTCACCAGCAACTCTAACCGTAACCATTTTTGGAGCGTGTGCTTTTACATCAGCATTTGGCTCAGCAATAGTATCTGTTAATTTCTCTAAAATATGTAAACGACCATCACGAGCTTGCTTTAATGCTTTTACTAAAATCTCGTAAGAAAGTCCTTTAATTTTAATATCCATCTGACATGCAGTGATACCGTCAGCAGTACCAGTTACTTTGAAGTCCATGTCTCCTAAGTGATCTTCATCTCCTAAGATATCAGATAAAACAGCGTAACGATCACCGTCAGAAATTAATCCCATTGCGATACCTGATACAGGCTTCTTTAATTGAACCCCAGCATCCATTAATGCCATTGTACCAGAACAAACAGTAGCCATAGAAGAAGAACCATTAGATTCTAATACTTCTGATACAACACGAACTGTATAAGGACAGTCTTCAGGAACCATTCCTTTTAATGCTCTTTGTGCAAGGTTTCCGTGTCCAATCTCACGACGAGAAGTTCCTCTTAACGGACGAGCTTCACCAGTTGAAAATGGAGGGAAGTTATAGTGTAAATAAAAACGTTCTTCATCTTGAATTGTTGGAGAGTCAATCATGTTAGCATCTCTTGACGTACCTAAAGTTACCGTTGCTAATGCTTGAGTTTCCCCACGAGTAAATACAGAAGATCCATGAGTTCTTGGTAAATAATTTACCTCACACCAAATTGGTCTAATATCAGTAGTAGTTCTACCATCTAAACGAAGTCCTTCGTTTAAGGTTAAGTCTCTGACAGCTTCTTTATGAGCTTTGCTGAAATATTTAGAAATTAATTCTCCTTTTTCTTCTAACTCTTCTTCAGAATAACCAGCTAATATTTCTTCTTTTACTTCAGAGAAAGCTAATCCTCTTTCTTGTTTAGAAGTACCTTTTTTAGCAATATCATAACATTTCTGATATGCAGCTTCTCTAATAGTAGCTTCTAATTCTTCATCAGTTTCTTCAGCTTCGTACTCACGAGTTTCTTTTTTACCTACAGCTTCAGCTAAAGCAACCTGAGCCTCACACTGAATCTTAATAGCATCATGAGCAAAACGGATAGCGTCAGCCATTTCTTCTTCTGAAACTTCATCCATTTCACCTTCAACCATAGCTACGAAATCTTGAGAAGCACCAACCATTAAGTCCATATCAGCTTCTTTTAATTGATCGTAACTTGGGTTAATTACAAACTCGCCATTAATCCTAGCAACACGAACTTCTGAAATAGGAGCCTCAAAAGGAATGTCAGATAATTGAATCGCGGCAGATGCTGCTAATCCAGCTAGAGCATCTGGCATCACATTTTCATCATGAGACATTAATTGAATCATCACTTGAGTTTCAGCGTGATAATCTTTTGGGAAAAGAGGGCGTAAAACTCTATCAACCAAACGCATTGTTAAAATTTCTTCGTTGCTTGGTCTAGCTTCACGTTTCATAAAACCACCAGGGTATCTTCCTGAGGCAGCAAATTTTTCTCTATAATCAACCGTTAACGGTAAAAAATCAATACCAGGATTTGCTGTTCTTGCTGATACTATTGTAGCAAGTAACATCGTGTCTCCCATTCTAACAACAACAGAACCGTCTGCTTGCTTTGCTAATTTTCCAGTTTCTAACGTAATGGTTCTTCCATCTCCAAGTTCTATGACTTGGCTAAATACTTTTGGAATCATAAATGTTTTTCTAAAATTTTAATTTGTTGTTTGAATTGTTGTGTTGTTGTGTATGTTGTTGTTTCAATGGAAGTGTGAAATCTTTTTTAGAAAGAATTCGATTTAAAGGTATGTAAAATATTTGAAATAGTTGCAATAAAAAAGAGGCAGGGAATTCCTGCCTCTTAAAGGATTATTTTCTAATACCTAATTCTTTGATAATCGCACGATATCTGTTGATATCTTTCTTTTTCAAGTAGTCTAATAAACTTCTACGTTTACCAACCATCTTTACCAATGAACGCTCAGTGTTAAAATCTTTACGATTTCTTTTTAAGTGCTCTGTTAAGTGGTTAATTCTAAATGTGAACAAAGCGATTTGTCCTTCTGCTGTACCAGTATCGTTGTTTCCTTTACCGTGTTTAGCAAAAATTTCTTGTTTTACTTCTTTAGTTAAATACATGCCAATATTGTTTAAATGATTATTATGTACTCAATGATTTTTCATTGAAGCTGCAAATGTACAATTTATTTTTTGAAAGATATATGGGTAGAGGTAATAATTTGGATGCTTCGATAGCCAAAAATACAATACTCAAAGTTGAATGTTCATTTATCATGTTATTTTTTGAATTATTCTTTGTTAATTGGTTGTTTATGTGTATTTTGAGGTGGGAGACTTCGGCGAATTAATAACTAAAAACTTAACAGATGAAAAATTTTCTAGTTAATTTGCTATTCACTTTTTCTATTTTCACATTACATGCTCAAAATCAAATGGATTTTTCAGTTTTTGAAGATCCAAATACACTACAAGTACATGTAAATGATTTTGGCGCGACACCTAACGATAACGATTTCGATGATTCCGGAGTTAGAGCTGCTTTTGAGTATGCACTTGCTAATTTGGGAGAGAACAAAACGGCTGTCATTAGTTTTGAAGAAAATGGAGTATATAATTTCAACTCTGAGAGCTCAGATTTAATGATGTTTCAGTTTAATGGAGCTAATTCTACTATTAATATAAAGGTTAATGGTAACGGTGCTACTTTACTTTCACATCAACTTAACAAAGGTTACTTTCGAATGAGCCGATTTAATACCTTGTTTTTTACAAATTTAAAATTCGACTTTGTTAAAATGCCGCATTCTATTTCAAAAATTACAAGTATTGATGAGGCTAACAATTCGATTACTGTAGATTGGTTATCTGATTCAAATACCATTGAACCTGATCACCCAATTTATTCTGCAGGTACTTTGTCTTCTGATTTTGGGTTCTTTTTGAATTCGGGAGAAAAGTTTCCTTATTTGAAAGGTAAAATTGTGGAGAATTCTTCAATTACAGTACCAACACAAAACATAACTAAGACTTCGGGAAACTCATATAAAATAGATTTTGCTGGAGCTGATCATATAGAAGGTGTTTCTGTGGGGGATTTATTTCTATTAAAGGCGAGAACCAATGGATCTACTACCTTTAGATTCGATAAAATTAATAATGTTGCTTTTGATGATATTACCATTTATGCTTCTTCAACTGGAACCTTTAATGTTAGTGAGAGTAATGATTTAAGTTTTAACGATATTAATATCAGACCTAAAAATGGAAGGATTTATGCCACTAATGCAGATGGTTTTCATTTAAAGAATAACAGAAAAATAAGTATTACCAATTCACATGTCGAAAGTATCGGTGATGATATTATTAATATCTCTCAATCCTCTAAATTTAGAGGAGTTAAAACAGATGATTTTAAAATTACAGTGCCTTTACATGCTTATTATACTTATAGGGTTGGAGATAATATTGCTTTTTATAATGCGATTCAGGCTCAAATAATTAAAAGAGCCAATATTGTTAAAATAGATACTGTAGGAGGTAAACGTGTTTTTGAATTTGATAAATCTATTCCTGAGCAGTTCTCTGAAAATTTATCAGAAGATTTCTGGATGCAAAATTATAATTTCAAAAATGCAACTATTTCTAATAACAGATTTTTAAAGAGTAGAAGGCATGGAATTTTAGTGCGACATGGAAATGTGAATATAGTTAATAACATAGTGAAATTTAACTCAGGAAGTGCGATTTCATTAAATATTGAAAATGGTACGACAGGGAGTTTTAAAGAAGGTTTTTTAAGTAACAATATTACTATCTCGGATAATGTTTTTCAAAGGAATGCATTTAATTCCCGTTATTTGGATTCTATGGAGTTAGTTTATAATGCTGATATAAGTGTTTTTGTAAGAGGGAATAAAGTTCCAACCAATAATATTTTAATTAATAAAATAAATATTCTTAACAATCATTTTAAAAATTGGAATAGGAAAGCGATTTATGCGACAAGTACAAGAAATTTGATCATTAAAAACAATCTTTTTGAAAGAAGGTTGAAATTGGGGTTAAATGGAAATGTGATCGAATTAGATGCTATATATAAAGGTGAAGTTTCTGGAAACTTTTCGTTTATAGATTCTGAAGATGAAAGAAAAATCTATTCAAATACATCTAAAACTAGACTAGTAACTTATAAAGATAATTGTGTAACTTCAGGTCCAATGTCGAACTGTTCAAATGGACATAGACCGAGTGTTTTGGAGTATGAAAAAATAGAGAATATTGAAGCTTTAGTTTACCCTAACCCGACTACAGGATTAGTTTATTTTAACGAATCAGGAAATGTTCAACTGTATACAAGTCAGGGAAGTTTAGTGACTAGCTTTTACGTTGAAAAGAATAGTGGTTATCAATTAGAGAAAGTACCTAATGGAATTTATGTTGCAAGGTTTACAGCTTTAGAAAAAGAAGAATCAGTTACAAGAAAAATTGTGATCAACAAATAATTTAGTCCAAGAAAATATTAAAAAAGAGTCAGTACCTAATAGTACTGACTCTTTTTAATTCAAATAGAAAACCCCGATAAAGAATCCTAACAAATCTTATTTCGGGATTTTCATAAAGAAAACAATAGTTTAAAGGAAGGGTTTATAGTTATGTATACGTTACTTTTCAATAGCCTTTAGCATTGCTGGTGTAGTAACCGTTCTGAAACCTTTGTGATCGGATGCAGAATCAAAACTAGATCCCATTCGTGCTGAAATTCTAAAACTGGCACAGTAAGATGCATGACATAAAAATGATCCCCCTTTTATAATATATTCTTTTTCATATGGATTATTTGGATTATAAGATTTTTGAGCACCTGTTGGATTTATTATTATTTCAGAAGCTATTCCTTGATAATAATTAACATTGAATAGATCGCTTGTAATTTCCCATACATTACCTAACATGTCATAAATGCCAATATCATTAGAAGGGAAAGATTTAATTGGAGCAATAAAGCTAAATCCATCTTTTGCTTCATTTTTTATTGGAAATTGACCTTGCCAAGTATTGGCATTCGCGTCTAATTCTTTTGAATCATTTCCCCAAGTGAAAATAGTATTATCAGAATTACCTTGCGCAGCAGACTCCCATTCGGCTTCTGTCGGTAATCTTCTATTCGCCCATTTACAGTATGCAAGAGCATCATCATAAGCAACGTGAACCACAGGATAATCGTCTTTTCCTTCGATAGAACTTTTAGGACCTTGTGGATGCTTCCAGTTAGCTCCGATTTTCCAGGTCCACCATTGAGCATAATTGTTCATATTAGCAACTAGATTCACATTCTTATTAAAAACTAAACTACCTGGTTTTAATATCGAATCATGAGGCCTTGGAGTATCTGGAGGAAGTGTTTTTTTCATTTCTTCCCAGTTAATAGGTCTTTCAGCAATTGTCTTATATTTAGTGGCGTCAACAAATTCTTTGAATTGTTTATTGGTTACTTCAGTAGCATCAATAAAAAAACCATCCACCATTACTTGATGAGCAGGTTTTTCTCTTTTCATTGCGTAATTATCATTCATTTTGGCACCCATTAAAAATGACTTTGTTTTTACCCAAACCATTCCTTCTGGAGTCTTTATTTTTTTAGTATTTTCTATTCTTTTTTTATCATCATCAAATTTGCCAAACTTACAACTTATCAAAAAAGCCGAAGTAAAGAGAAGTACAAAGTATGCATTGGTGTTAAAGTAAATACCATTACAGTTTGTCTTGATGTTTTTTTTATGAATCATAAGGAATAGAATTTATACTAACCAAATTTAAAAAATTAAGGAGCTTATGTAAGTTTTAATATAAATAGTTTACATGTATTTTTAGAACCTATTGCTTTTCAAAGTCAGAATCATTTATCCAGCCTGATCTGACTTTTTCTCCTCGCATATATCGCTCATAAAAATGCACATTTCTATCTGGAACATAATTGTCAAAAACTTCTCCTTTTCCATAGATTCTTGGGTCGTTTTGTTTTTTCAATTCTGATTCCAATAAACTCCTTAATTCGGTTTTAATCTTTTGATATTTTTCTACTGAAGCTAAGTTGTGTAAACAGTTTTCATCTTCATTAAGTTTAAAAAGTTCTTCTTTTGGATGTTTTCCAAAATTTTGCTTCCAGTATTCATTGTTTTCACCGCTTCTATTCAATTTTAAAATTTCCGTTTTTGTAGGACTTCCATCTGTATTTGTGTAACCAGTTTCAGGATTTCCAGCCGGCCAACGATCATTTTCATAATTCATTAAATACATAAATCCTTTTTTAACAATTCCTCTTACTGGGTATCCAGTATCGTTAGGTCTCCCTACATCGTGTCTTTCTTGGCCAATTAAAACATAATCTTCCTTTGAAGGAATCACATCGTTTTTATTTGAATTGAAAAATCGTTTTAAAGTTTTTCCTTGAACAGGTTGCATCCCTAATTCTTTGGCGTTATAACCAGCCAAATCAATGAATGTTGCTGCGAAATCAATAAAGCTAACATAGTCTTGAATCACTCTGCCGGGATTCTTTATACCATTAGGCCACATAACAGCCAAGGGTAAATGATTTGAATGTTCGTAGCTCAAGCCTTTTATTCTAGGAAAAGGCATTCCATTGTCTGATGTTACTACTACAATTGTATTGTCTAACTCTTCCGATTCTTTAAGAACTTGTATGATTTCTCCTAACTGTTTGTCAAAATATTCTAATTCAAAGGCATAATCCAAAACATCGTTTTTTACAACTTCAGATTGCGGCCAGTATGGAAAAACTTTATCCAATTCTGCTAATTTTTTGTTACCTACGCTAACGCCTGAACCGTACTCGTAATCTCTATGTGGTTCTTTACTACCGTACCAAAAGCAAAATGGGGTGTTTTCTTTTTTGCCCTCTAAAAATTTCTTAAAATTAGCCGCATAGTTTATTTTGGAAATTCCTGTTGTCGGTGCTTTTTTCTTAATCTTATTGTATTGCTTTACAATAAGCTCTCTTTTGCTACCATCTTTATTTAACGATGATCCAGGTGCCCATCCTTTTCCTGTATATCCTACTAAATAACCTTTTTCAGAAAGTGCTTCAGGATAGGTTTTGAATTTTGTTGGAAAGTAAGCCAAATGATTTGCTGCAGCTTCTAGTTGCCAAGTGTTTCGTCCAGTAAGAACAATTGATCTTGACGGTCCACATTTTGCATTTGGGGTATATGCGTTTTCGAATAACAATCCTTTTTTCGCAATGTCATCAAAAGCAGGAGTATTACACCAAGTATTTCCATAAGCACTCATGTGTTTCCATGTAGCGTCGTCAGCAATACAAAAAAGAATATTTGGTTTTTTTGTTGTTTTCTTAACTTGTGTAAAAGCACAGGAACTAAAAAAAACTAATGATATTAAAAGTAAGAAAGGTTTCATAAATATTATTTTTTATTGGATTCCAGAGAAGGATTTCACTCCCATTTTGGTTTCCCATTGAATTAATTTTTGAACTAATTTTTTCACCATTAAAGGTTTTTCCGTAGAAAGATCCTTTTGTTCTTTAATATCTTTTGAAATATTAAAGAGTTGGAGTTTACCACTTCTGTATGCCAATAGTTTCCAGTTTTTATCTCTCACAGAAACATATAAGTCTTCATAAGCCCTATACCCATATATAGGATCACGCTTTAAATGGTCATTGGTTTTAATAGTCGGTAGTAAAGAGATTCCATCAATGTTTTTATAGTTTACTGTATTTCCACCAGCTATTTCCACTAATGTTGGAAATAAATCGGTTGATTGCACTAAGGAATTATTGGTGCTATTCGGTTTGGTAACTCCTGGCCAACGAATAAAGAAAGGAACTCTAGCGCCTCCTTCAAATAAGGTTTCTGTCATTTTTCCTCCCCTAAAGGGAAGGTTTTCAAAATAACCGCCTTGGTCAGACAAGAAAATAAAAATGGTTTCTTTTTCAATTTCTTTTTCTTTTACTGCATTTATAATTCTACCAACAGATTCATCCGTTGCTTTCACCATCGCGGCATAATGAGCATATTTACCTTCTAGTCCTTTTGCTTCAAAATGACGAACCAAATCTTTTCGCCCTTGATGAGGCGAATGAACAGAATAATAGAAAAAAGAAACCATAAAGGGTTTTTTCTTATTGTAATTTGATATAAAGTTTACAGTTTCATCCGTTAGTTTGTCTGTTAAATACCTTCCCTTTTCATCTTTAAATATTGTATCTTGTTTAAAGTACGGAGGGTAATACGATTTTGGATGTCCATAATTAGAAGTTCCAATTTGTTGATCAAAGCCTTGCTTGTTCGGATGAAACTTTTCATGACCTAAATGCCATTTACCTACAAATAAATTATAGTATCCTAATTTTGACAAAGCCTCTGCATAGGTCGTGGTTTCCAAAGGAAGCCAATTCCTTGATGGAAATTGAGCAGGATCTCTCTGTAAAACATGAAATTCCTTTGTTGTGCGCCCGAATTGATCAAAACCATTTCTTTTCCCTCCAGGAATATGACGAACTAATTTTAATCTAGCTGGGTGTTGACCAGTGACTAAAGTAGCTCTGCTCGGGCTACAAGTTGGGCTTGCGATATAGGCTTGCTCAAAGCTTACACCCGATTTTGCCAATGTATCAATGTTTGGAGATTCAAAAATGTTATTTCGAAAGCCTAAATCAGACCAACCCAAATCGTCAACAAAGAACAGCACAATATTAGGTTGTGTGCTTTGATCTTTTGACGGTGTTGTCTTTTTTATTTGTCCACAACTTTCTAAAGTAAACAGTAATGACAATAGAAAGAATAGGTAGCAAACGGTAATAACCTTCATTATTTTTTTTGTACTCATCGTAAGACTATAGTTTTAGGATAGTTTTTGCTAATTTTCGAATACTAAATTGGTGTTGTTGTTCTTGTAAAGTATGCTTCCTTCAGAAGTTAAATCACTTGTATTCCGTTGAAAAACATTTGATTTAATTTTCGTGTTTACTGAACATTCAATTGAAAGTGCATGTTTATTATATAAAAATGTATTGTTGGTAATTGATATGTTCTTTAATCCTTTCCAGTTTGTAGGTGCAACCCCACACCATTTACCTTTAGCTTCAGGATTCTTCAATTTTACGACTCTTAAAGCAATCGTTGCCGAGTTTAGGTTATTTAGATAAACTGCATCATAACCACAATTGTTGAATGTGTTGTTTTTAATAGTAATGTCATGAGCAACAAACCCTTCGCCCCAATCTACTCCGTTGTTTATGGTAATGGCCGATTGACTAAGGTTTTCAAAAACATTATTTTCTATTAATCCATTTGAAGCCTGTAAGAGTATCCCATATCTTCGAGCATTTTTGAAAATATTATTTCGTACGACAAAAGATTCGTTAGATTCCGAATCTAAATAGACTAGGTCGTTTTTCTTTGTTTTTCCAACGTTTAAGGTTCCCGTAATAGGGCTATCTAAAGTAATTTTAAAATTCCTTTTATTTAGTCTTTTATCACTTACAACCTCATATTTACCGATTAGTTTTCCTTCTCTTGGATTATATATTCTAAGTACTGTTCCTTTCTTTGTTTTTTTATTAATTACAAGTTCTCTTTCGGAAAGCTGATTTAGAATATATCTTTTAGACGATTTTAAATTTATAGCATCATCACTATATCCTTCAAAGAGGCAATTTTCGACCCAAGGGCCAATGGAACCTCCTTTTACATGGATACAATCGGCATTTGCACTATGAATTCTATCTTCCTTGAGTTTTACTTTACAATTGATAATATTCCACTCTTTCATATTCCCAGCATTATATGTTCCAGCAGGACTACTATAGCTTGTAATGTTTAAATAAGTAACATCTTTGCTATGAGCTGTTTTAAAAATGGTTCTACCATTGCTTCTTGCTATATGAACATAATAATCATTGAGCTCCATATGTTTTAATAATTTCGAAGACCTTACTTTAACTCTGAAAATCCCCCCGGACAACTCTTCAAATTGCTTTGATTGATAGAGGTTGGGAGCTCCGTCTTTTAACTTGCCGGGGTTCATTTCATCCATGAGCATACCCCACGCTCTGGAAGCCTTCTGAAACATTGTATGTTTTAAACTAGGATAACCTTCATCGATTTTTAAATCGAATGATTTATTTCTTTGGTCAATACCTACAATCTTACCTTGGGTAAAGGGCAGTGGATTATAATCGATATATAGATTTTTAACTATTATATTTTTGCTGTTCAGAATGGAAAAGAAGCCTTTGAGCGGGTCATGAATAATTATTTCTGCTCCATTTCCTTCTATAAGAATGTTATTCGCTTTATTTAGGTTTAACAAATGTGTTTTATTAGTGTTTGTATGTAAATCGTAAAGACCTTTACTAAATATGAGCTTAACGGCCTTATTTTTACCAGCTATTTCTCTACAAGAGTTTAATGCTTTTTGGATTCCAATTGTATCATCGATATTGTCATTTGGTATGGCACCAAAATCAGCAACATAAATGTTGAGTTTCGTATCCAGTTCTGTTAAAGGTAAATTTCGTTTTGTCCTGAAATTTGTAGGTAATTCAAATTGATTTTGACTGTATACCATAGAAATCCATAGGCACGAAATGACCATACTACAAACTTTGATGCTATATTTATTTACTTTCGATGATGACATATTAATTAGACTCTTCTATTTTATTAATACCCTTGGTTTTGAATTAAATTTCCGTTTAAGTCAAGTTGTGTTGTTGGAATAGGTAACCAAATACGTTCTTCTTTCCAATTAGTTTGTATAACAGGAGCAGTACGTCTATTGAAAAAACCTCGAGTTGTCGAAAGGGAAGTAATCGTTTCATCAAATTTATTGAATCTGGCTAAATCAAAACGTCTCCAGCTTTCATAACACAACTCTCTAGAACGTTCTTCTAGTAATTCATCCTGAAAATTATCTTGACGGTATGCATCATCTAAATCTGAAACTGTAAATCCATCTTTTACAGCTCTTGATCTAACAAGAGAAAGTGTTGTTCTAGCTCCGGCTTCATCTCCGGTAAAGAATTGAGATTCTGCATGTAATAATAAAACATCTGCATATCTTAAAATTGGTAAATTAATATTTGAAGCCCAGTTAGGAAGCACTTTTAAAGCAGGGTCTACCATTCGATATTTTCCAATAGACATGTATCCTACATTTGGGTGCGGAATTGGCCTAGGAACAAAGTATTTAACTCCATTGATAAACTCAAATCTAGTTGAAGAGTTCATATTTCCTGTAACGTTATGATCTCTTCTAAAATCACCATTACTATACTTGTCATATAACTCACTTGCAGGTCTGTACCAGCCCGATCCTCCGCCCCTTGTGTTTACATTTCCTTGAGGTATAAAGGCATTAACAACAATGTTAACAACGTTTACAGATGGGTCACTACTTGCTTCAGAAGCAAACATAAATTCTTCGTATTGCTGCTCTTTCGTTGACTCTCTGAATAAATAGTCGTAATTGTTAGTCAATTTATAGCCACTATTTGATATAATATCTTGAGTATAACCTAATGCCGCGGTATAGTGCTCATCACTATTTACCCAATCGAAATTATTTATATCTAAAAAACCTTTTAATCCTGAATTTTTAGCACTTGCAAGGTAGGTATGTGCTTTAGCTAATAATCCTGCTGCTGTCCATTTGTTTACCCTACCCAAAACCTCACTTCTATGATCAAGATTGTTGAAAGCAAATTCGTAATCGGAAAGTATTAATCGATACACGTTTTCAATAGTGTCTCTTGGTAAACTATCATCTAAGTTCTCAGCGTCGTACACTGGAATACCGCCATGCATCATTGAAAGAATCATATGATAAAAACCTCTAAGAAGTCGTGCTTCTGCAATTATTTCATTTTTTCTATTCCCAGAAAAACCATCAATACCATTTATTCTCTCGATAAGAACGTTGGCTCTATTGATTCCAGCATAAAAGAAAACCCATGATTCATTGATAAAATTACTTTGTGCGGTGAATGTTCCGTCTCCCCAAACGGAGTAGTTCGGATTTACATTTGGTGATCTTAGTAAAGCTTCATCTGTGGCTCCATTAAGCATAATCATAAGATTTCGTGAATAGGTAGCATTGTTACCGAAGCCATTAATATTATTTGCTGAAAGGATGTTGTATACACCAGTAAGAGCAATCTCCGCTTGATCAGGTGTTTGATAAAAAGTATCTGTAGAAACGAAAGACAAAGGTTCGTTATCTAAAAAATCTTCAACACAAGAAGTGAAAATAACAAGAAATAATATCGCGATAGTTTTAGTTAAGTGTCTCATGATCTTAAAATTTAATGTTTAATCCCATAGTTACAGTTCTACTTCTTGGATAAGAAAAACGTTCGAATCCTCTGATTAATGGGTTGTTTGAACTTACTTCAGGATCAAATCCAGAGTAATTAGTAAAAGTCAATAAGTTATTAGCTGAAACGAATAATCTTATTCCTTGAATTTGAACATCCTTAAAGAATTTTTCAGGAAATTCATAAGAGAAGTTTACTGTCTTTAAACGTAAGAAGGAAGCATCCTCTACAAAATAACTTGATGGTACTGCAGCAACATTTCCAAAAGCCGGAGCTACGTTTGAAGCATTTTCAGGTGTCCACGCATTCTCGTAAAAATCTCGAGTAATATTCATATAGGGTTGAAGTCCATTTGTTCGGAGTTTGGCGGCATTAAAAACATCATTGCCATAACTCCATTGAAAGAAAAATGATAAATCGAAATTTTTATATGAAAAGGTGTTGTTGATTCCTCCGATATGTTTAGGATTAGAGTTACCAATAATCGTTCTGTCATTGGCCTCATCAACAACACCATCACCATTTAAATCCTTATATCTAATCGTTCCAGGAGTAGCTCCTTGGTCATTTCCTTCTTGATGAATCCCATCAAAAACAAAACCATACATAACACCAATAGGTTGCCCCACAATGACTCTACCAGGATTTGTAATCCAACCACCAGGAATTAATGTTGGTATAAATTCTGTATTTCCTAAATCCTTTACCGTATTCCTGTTGGTACTTATATTAAAATCGGTTCTCCAAGTAAAATTCGGCGTTTTAATGTTAATAGTACTCAAGCTAAGTTCAAAGCCTTCATTTTCGACAGAACCAAGGTTTCGCCATTGTGAGTTAAACCCTGATTGCGCCGGAACGGGAGCGTCAATCAAAAGGTCTTCAGTTAATTTTTTATAATAATCGAAGGTAAGTCGTATTCTATCATCGAATAAAGCCAGATCTAAACCAGCGTCAAACTGAGTGGTTGTTTCCCATTTTAAATCGGGATTTCCAGCAGATACAGGCGATAAACCAAAATTAAGAGCATCGTTACTCGCATAGAAAGTATTATCTAATCTTGAAGCAAAAGTAAACGGTGGAATGCGCTCATTACCTGTTTGTCCATAACTCAAACGAAGCTTAAGTTCGTTAATTTCACGTACACTTTTCAAAAAGTTCTCACGATGTGCTCTCCATGCGAAAGCTCCTCCGGAAAAGTATCCCCAACGATTGTTCTCTCCAAATTTATCGGAACCATCCGCCCTAAAATTAAATGTAAATAGGTACTTTTCATTTAATCTGTAGTTTAAACGAGAAAAGTAGGACATTCTTTTAGAGATGATTCTATCAGATCCGTAATTTTTGAAAACCTGTCCAATACTGATGTCGTTAACACCCAGTTCTTGATTTTCAAAATTGGTGATGTCATTGAAAAAGCCTTCTCTATTGTACTTAAAGAATTCAAGACCTCCCAGCAGATTGATATGATGGTGATTGTTGATTTTTTTATTGAAGTTAATTGTATTTGAAAAGTTATACGAATACGTGTCTGTTTGTCTTATCAATGCTCTTCCATTCCATCTATTTCCAAATCTACTGGCTGAGCTATGGAATTCCTGTAGTTTTGAACCTGAAATACTAGTTCCTAACGTAGATCTAATTTGTAATCCCTTTGCGATTTTGTATTCTCCAAAAATGGAACCAATTGTTCTATTAAAACGCAGCTTTTTTTCACCTTCATGGATTAAAGATAGAGGAGATAAGAAATCATTACTTGCTAATTCGTCTTCCGATAAATCTTGAAGTTCCCAAGGGTTTGCAATAACTAAATATTGAACTACTCCGTTAAACTCATCTCCACCACCACCGCTATTAGCGACACCATTTGATTCGGTAAAAGCAGTGTTAAGGTTAAATCCGAAATTTAAACTTTTACTCTGTCTATGAGTAGCTTTAAGGCTAAGGTTGTATCTGCTATATTCATTTTCAATAATTACACCTTCTTGTTCCAAGAAACCAGCCGTTGCAGAATAACTGGTTTTTCCTGTTCCACCCGTTGCAGAAATAAAATGATTGTTGATTAATCCAGTTCTTAGCGCCTCATCTTGCCAATTATGACTTGGAATATTCGTAAAATCTCTAGGAGTCCCATCTTCTAAGTTAGTGAAAGAATTTCCAGGATCTCGCAGTGCTCGATAGGTAAGGTATTCTTCTGGAGTAATAATATCAATTTTTTTGGTAGCTGTAGAAAAACCAACAGAACTGGTATAATCAAAGGTCAATTTTCCTTTTTCACCTCCTTTAGTAGTAATAATAATAACACCATTAGCTCCTCTTGAACCATAGATAGCTGTTGCCGAGGCATCTTTAAGTACTTCAATAGATTCAATGTCCTGAGGGTTTATGGTAGCTAATGGATCAAAATTTGCTACAGCACCAACACCAGAACTAGCTACTTCGTTAGGTTCGATATCTATTTGAACTCCATCAATAACGAACAAGGGCGATCCTGAACCGTAAATTGAATTAGAACCTCTAATGTTAAAACTTACTTGAGAACCTGGTTCTCCAGATTGAGAAGTAATATTTACCCCTGCAATTCTACCTTGGATTGCATCAAATAAATTGGGTGTCTTATTTTTTTTGATTAAAACATCCTTTACAGAACTTACCGATCCGGTTACATCACCTTTTTTGACAGTTCCATATCCAACAACAACAACTTCGTTAAGTCTGTTTTCGGTTTCTTTTAGAGTTACATTAATTTCTTCTTGACCAGTATATTTGATCTCTCTAGTTTTCATACCGACATAACTAAAAACAAGAATAGCCTTGTTAAGTTCGCTGGATACTTTAAAATCAAATTTTCCGTCAAAATCAGTACTTGCACCAATATTGGTGTTCTTTATAAGTACAGTTACTCCAGGAAGCCCTATACCTTCAATATCTTTAACCTGACCTTTTATGCTCTTCTGAGCGTTCAGGTTTTGTAGTGAGAAAATGGTTAGTATGATGAAAATAAAATTAGTTTTGAGCATGTGATTAATTTTTAAAAAAGATTAAAAACGATTGGTAATTCAGTCTGCATTTAGTTGAGTCATTATGCAATGAATCAATTCTTTAAATCATGATTACTTTTATTTAGAAGACACGTCTTCAAATGCACTTCGTTTTGAAACTTTTATGTTAGTTGTTTTCTTATCAATTAAAATACTTCCTTTTCTTCCATCTAATCTTTGATAGGTGTTACCCTGAATAATAGCATTGTTACAATTAATAATCCGAACATTTTCGATATGAGGAAAGATCGGTTTGTAGGTATCTGTTTGAATAATTTTATTGTTTTCAAACACTAAATCATCAACAGACATTGCCAGTAAAATTGAACTATCAAAAGTTTTAATCGTATTATTTCTGATAGTAATTTTTCTACTATACTTTCCTTCGAAATCGTTCTTATCTCTGTATTGAGGATCAATTAGAAAAATAGACTGAGGTCTGTTTCCTCCATAAACTGAATCTTCAATTAGATTATTTTCAATAAGTAAATCATCACATGGACCAGATTCATTCCAAAGACCTAAATCTCCCGTAATTCTGAAAGTAGCCATTTGAGAAGACAAATGATTGTTTCGAACCACAACTTTTCTTGGTGTGGATATCAAGAAACTACGAGCCCTATTATTTCTTACTATATTGTTTTCTAGCAAAGCCGATGCATGCCATGAAATGTTTTCAACACCATCATATATATTTACTTTATTCGTAATTGGTCTGTCAAAAGTGATGTAGGATATTTTCTCATTTACCCTTTCCACTTTTTTAAGTGTCATTGGTTCTGTTGTAGGTAGTAAGTTCTTTTGGTCGATAACTTGAACCATATCTCCTTTTTCACCAAATAAATAACCATTTTGATGCGGATGATATGTTTCAATCGCTAATGTGTAGTCGTCTATAATTTTGTTCACTCGAACATATGTACCATGAATATTGGTGGCATCATCGAGCATATTCTCGAAAGTACAATTTTTTATTGTAACAACTCCCTTTACATTGCAAAAATGAGTGGCATCTGCTGTGGTGGTAACCATACGTTTAGAACCTTTTTTGAGAACAACATTAAAGCTATCCAACGTTATATTTTCTGACCTTTCAGCAATAAGTCCCATAGCACCAGCGTGATGAACATTCACGTTCTTGAATTCAAGATCTTTTGACTTAAATACTCTAAATGCTGGACTGGTTCTATTTTGTAAATATTCGCCTTTTGAGACCATGACAGAACCGACGGGAGGGAGCCTTTTCATCTTAGTCGAAATTCTTATCAAACCTTTCTCAAGTTCTTCCGCTTTGATACCAATTTCGGGCATATTATACTGTTTTGTATTGTATAAAGGTGCCATTGTTTTTGGATCCCAGAAAATATTTTGACCAACTTCCAAGTTGTAATGCTCCCAGGTGGCAAAACGTTTACCATATCGCTTTTCATAAGGAGAATCTTCCCTCTCTAAAGAAAGGTATAGTCGATTGAATTTGACTAGATAAGGCGTTTCAACTTTGATGTCGAATGTATTGTTTTTCGAGCTGTTAGCCACAACAAGTCCTTCAATAACAAATGGAACTTTCCAATCAACACTGAGGTTGGTTACAGTTACATTTTTTGACCCTTCTATAATAAACGGAATCATTTTTCCATGAAATATAAAATCAGAGCCGTTCCCATCTACTATGAAATTATGGAAATCAATTAATGGAAAAGAAGTTCGTTTTAATCCATTGTCGTTATTGGTTATTTCACAGTATTTCTCTGGAGCAAAAGTCGGGTAGAAGTGATAGGTGCCTTTTGGAAAAATTAATTTACTAACTCCCTCTTCCTTACATTTTTTTAGTGCCTTCACCACTATGGGAGTTGCATCTTTATACTTTTGAATATCAAACTCTTTTAAGTTTAATGTTTTCTGTCCGAACGCATTAAAACCGATAATCAAAGTAACTGATACAAATAAAGTTTTTAATAAGTATCGCATAAATCTACTGTTTTACTATTTGAGATTAACATTTAACTAGAATCAATAGCGACTGTCATTATTTAATTAGAAAATTTGTTTTTTGAGATAGTTATTACGATTTAGTAGTAAGTTTAGTTATGAAGTTTGGTGTCGTAACTATTTCTTTATTTTCTGATTAAAATCACATCATATAACAAGTGCTATATTTTAGTCATGGTCAAAATTATATAAAACAATTCCCTACGATATTTTGAGATGTAACATTATTGTTTAATGATGTAACAATGAGTGTTTTATGTTGGTTTTTTGGTGTTTTGTTTCTTTTTATTTAGTTACATTAGTTCTGTAATTCAACTTAAATACAAAACGTTTTGAAGAGATCATTAACTTTTTTATGGGTGTTTGTGCTGCTAACCTTAAATACTTTCGGACAGCAGATACAATTTAATTCATTAACTGTAAATGATGGTTTGTCTCAAAATGATGTGAGTTGTGTTATGCATGATTCAGAAGGGTTTATTTGGATTGGTACTTATGATGGGCTAAATAGATTTGATGGATATACTATAGAGAGTTTTTTTCACGACAATACTGATGAAGCGAGTTTATCCAGTAATCGAATAAAGTGTTTATTGGAAGAGGAGAATGAACGTATTTGGATTGGAACTGATGGGTATGGATTAAATTACTACGATTTAAAGAACGGTAGTGTAACTAGAGTGAGTACTCCTAATAACTATAAGATTATAAATGATATTGAAAAAAGTAAAGAAGGAGATATCATTGTAGCAACAAATCATGGGTTGTTGAAAATAATAGAAGAAGAAGGCCTCTTTTCGGTTGAAGTACAACAATCGGCTTTAACTGGTTTTAGAGTAAGATCTTTTGAGGTTTTAAGTAATGGAGATATGATTTTTTTAACTGATAACGGGATATGGATAAAAAGAGATGATAAATACGTCTTGGTAAAAGATTCAGAGCAGGTAAATTTATTTTCGATAATTGAAACTTCAAAAGGAGAAATTTGGCTAGGTGGCGGTGGTGGATTATATCAGTTATTAGATGAAAAATTAACTTCTAGGAGAGGTAAGTTAAGAGGTAGAGTTCGTTCAATAGAAGAAGGTATTAATAATGATTTATGGATTTCTACTTTTGACAAAGGTCTTTTTTACCTTGATTTATCAAAAGGAAGGGCATCACAAATTGAATTAGAAAATGATTTTTCTAAACACGTTTTTAAAGATAAGTCAAATACACTTTGGGTAGCAAGTAGAAATGGCTTGTTATATTCAAATTTGAATAGTAAAAATTTCAAAAACTTATCATTACACAGAAAAGGGTTAATAAGATCACTTTTTGCCACAGAGGATAGGGTATATTATGGATTAAGAGCTGATCGGTTTTATACATATTCCTTTAAAGAAAAACTTAACAAGGTTATAGATATACGCAAGGTAGCGAAACCATTACGCGTCGATACTTTAAATGGTAAGGTACATTTAGCAACAACCAAAGGGCTCTACAGAAAAGGAAATGAGAACAGTGATGATTTTGATTTAGTTCCAATTTTTAATAATACCGAGGACAATAGTCTTTTGATTACAAGCTTTTGTAAAGATGCTTTTGGGAATGAGTTTTTTGGAAGCTTTAGAGGATTGATTGTTAAGAATAAAAATTATACTGATTGGGTTCATGAGCGATTTCAAAATTTAAGAGCATTGCGAAATGTTCGTGTGTTTTCGTTAAAAGCTGATTTTACTAATAAATGTCTTTGGGTAGGAACTATTGCTAACGGTTTGTTTAAAATAAACTTTGATACTTCGGGTAGTATTATTTCAGCGGAGCACTACAGCGAGAAAATATCAGGGTCTTATCAAATTCCAAATAATTCAATATGGTCATTTTTTCAGAGAGAAGATGGTACTTTATATGTTGGAACAGGTACTGGTTTAATCTATAAAAAAGCAGATCAAAGTCAGTTTGAATTGGTCAATTCACCAGAAATTCAGAATAAGAAAATTATGGGAATCATTGATGACGATGCATCTAATTTGTGGTTGACAAATTCTCAAGGAATCATAAAATATTCTTTAATTGATGAATCAACACAAAAGTTTAATCATTACGATGGACTCTTAACAAATACTTTTACAGAAGCCGTATCTAAAAACAAAAAAGGGGAATTGTTTTTTGGAAGTATCGAAGGAATCAATTCTTTTCACCCTAATGAGATGGAGTATAATCCATTTCCTTCAAAAATAGCTTTAACGAACTTGATTGTTAATAATACTAAGATTAAAGTTAATGAAGATTTTGAGGGGTCTAGATTATTAGAAGAAAGGTTAAATAGAACACAAAAGTTGAGGTTTAACTATAAACAAAATGATTTTTCTATTGAATTTACAAGTACGAATTATGCGAATGTGAACGTGAATAAATATAGATACAAGCTTACTAATTACGATGATGCTTGGCAAGTTGTGAATAATGATAAGCGATATGCGAGCTATTCGAATTTAGAAAGCGGAAATTATCAATTAGAAATAGAAGCTACAAATCCTAACGGAAAATGGTCAAATGAAATACGAACGCTAACCATTGAGGTGGAACCAGCTCCATGGAGAACATGGTGGGCATACCTTTTGTATTTTCTTGCGTTTTCAGGGCTTTTGTTAACCTTTATTTATTTCTGGATGAATAAACAGAAGTTGAGAAGTCAAATGGAACTTTCTCAATACAAAAGCGAACAAGAAAAAGAAGTAAATGAAATGAAGCTTACCTTTTTTACGGATGTAGCCCATGAATTTAAAACTCCGTTATCATTAGTTATTGGACCCCTAAACGATTTGATTGAAGGTGAAGTGACCGATGAACACAAAGAGTTTTGTTTCAATATAGTTTCGAGAAATACAAACCGAATGATGAATTTGGTAAATCAACTTCTTGATTTTAGGAAGGTAAATTCGGGAGTTAATATTTTAAAAGTATCTCGAAATGATATCAGTCCTTTTGTTAGAGAAGTAGCGAAGTCGTTTGCTTGGCAAGCCAAAAACTCTGGAGTCGATTTTAATATTATTGCACCAGAAAGTTATTTCTGTCATTTTGATAGAGATATTGTTGAAAAGGCGCTCTATAATTTATTATCCAATGCTTTTAAGTATACACCGAATGGAGGTACTGTAGAAATTGAAGTTAAGCTTACTTGGAAACAGGAATTGGAGTATTTAGTAATTTTAATAAAAGATAGTGGCAAAGGAATTTCTCAACTGGATAAGAAGAAAATTTTCGAAAGACATTTTCATGGAAAAGACAGGTTTTCATCTGGAATAGGACTTCATTTGGTAGCAACCTTAATTGAAGCCCATAAAGGCACGATCAATGTTTTTGATAGTGCATTGGGAGGAACCGAATTTATGCTTTCGTTGCCTGTGTCATCGAAGGTTTTTACAGAAGAAGAATTTTTAAGTAAAGCAGATATTCCTGATAATACGACTTATGAATATACACCAGGAGAAGTTCCTAAGATTAAAGAAGAGGAAGAAGAAACAGGAAGAGAAAAGGTTCTATTGGTTGAAGATGATTACGATTTAAGAAAATACTTAAATAACGTGCTCGCTCAAGATTATGTAGTTTTTGAAGCTGTTAATGGTAAAGAAGGTTTAGAAATGGCTTTGAAAGAAATTCCGGACATTATAGTAACCGATGTTATGATGCCTGAGTTAGATGGTATCGAAATGTGTCGAGAAATCAAGAAAAATAATTTAGTATCTCATATTCCAGTACTTATGTTAACTGCCAAAACAGGGAATGAGTTTTACAATGAAGGCCTAGGAGCTGGAGCGTGGGATTATATAGCTAAGCCATTTAATAGTTCACAGTTACGAAAGAAAATAGATAATATTATAGAAACTAGAAATAGTTTTCGAAAACACTTAGCTAAAGGTACAACCAGTTTAATCAAAGATCATTATGTGTCCTTTGATCAAAAGTTTGTTACAAATGCCATAAAAATTATTGAAGAGAAAATGCCCGAATCTAGTTTTTCTGTTCAAGGATTATCTGAAGAACTTGGGTTAAGTAGAATGCAATTGCATAGAAAATTGAAATCTTTAACAGGATTAAACACCACTGCTTTTATGAATTCCATACGGATTGAAAAAGCCATAATTATGTTCGATGGAGGCTGTGATCGAGTACAGGAAGCAATGGATGCTATAGGGATAAATAGCTATGCTCACTTTAATACTTTGTTTAAAAAGGAAAAGAATGTTACCCCCAGTAAATACATTGAAAAGGTAAAACAAATGAAGCGGTAAGAGTTCTTAAATATTCATTCAAACACATTCTGAAAATGAGAAAATATATTGTAACACTAATTGTATTAGTGGTTTTTTCGTGCAATTCAACGAAAAAAAAGGAGAGTCAAGCGATTGATAAAAAATTAGAAAAACCAAATATAGTGGTCTTTTATGTTGACGATTTAGGTTATGGTGATTTAAGTTCTTATGGGGCTGTTGGAGTGGAAACTCCAAATGTAGATAAGTTAGTTCAAGGAGGTATCAAATATACAGATGCTCATAGTTCTGCTGCCACTTGTACACCGTCAAGATATTCACTTTTAACAGGTAATTACGCTTTTAGAAATAAGGCAGCAATTTTACCAGGTGATGCTCCTTTAATAATCAATCCTTCAATTCCTACTTTACCTAAAATGTTGAAAAATGCTGGATATAGTACAGCTGTTGTTGGAAAATGGCATTTAGGGTTAGGAGATGGTTTTGTGGATTGGAATAAAGATGTTAAACCTGGTCCTTTGGAAATTGGATTTGATTATAGTTTTTTATTGCCAGCGACTGGTGATAGAACTCCAACGGTTTATTTGGAGAATCACAGTGTTGTTGGTTTAAATGATAAGGATCCATTACTGGTGAACTATAAAAAAGCATATGAAGGAGAGCCAACAGGAATTATGAATCCTGAAATGTTAAGACAAAAAGCAGACAGGCAGCATAGCCAAGCGATAACGAATGGAATTAGTCGTATTGGTTATCAGAAAGGGGGTAAAAATGCTATGTGGATTGATGAAGAGTTTCCTGATGTTTTTACAGGTAAAGCTATTGAGTATATCAGAGAAAATAAAGAGAAGCCTTTTTTCTTATTCTTTTCCTTTCATGATATTCATGTTCCAAGATTACCTAATGATAGATTTTTAGGTAAGTCAACAATGGGGCCTCGCGGAGATGCAATTGTTCAAATGGATTGGATGACAGGTGCCATTATGAAAGAGTTAGAAAGGTTGGAAATTGATAAGAATACATTAGTAATTTTTACCAGTGATAATGGACCTATTTTAGATGATGGCTATGAGGATTTTGCTGAGGAAAAAATAGGAATTCATAAACCTTCAGGCCCCTATAGAGGAGCGAAATATAGCGCCTATGAAGCAGGTACAAGAGTTCCAATGATCGTGTACTGGCCGTCGAAAGTACAGAAAGGTGAAAGTAGTGCTCTCGTTTCTCAAATAGATTTATATGCATCTTTAGCAAGTTTATTGGACATTAAACTAGAGGATGATGAAGCAGTTGATAGCCATAATATTATGGGGTCGTTAATGAATGCCAATGTGAAGGGGAGGGAAGAATTGTTAGAGGAGTCTTTTACACTGTCCATTCGAGAAGGGAAATACAAATATATAAAACCCATTACGGCTAAAAACTTACCAAAATGGTTGAGTAATAAAAATGTAGAAACGGGGTTGTTGGAAGAAGTTCAGCTATATGATTTGTCCAAGGATGTTTCTGAAAGAGATAATATCGCTAATGAGAATAAAGAGCTAGTAGAAAGATTGGATAGAAAAATAGATAGCATTGTAAATATTAATTAAGGTTCAGGGGGATGAATTTAATAACGAATAAAGGGAATGTTTCTCATTGTTTGAAAGATGTAGCTTTTTTCATTTTGAAGAATAAGAATAATATTTCTATTAAAATTACAAATTACGGTTTGAGGGTAATGTCTCTGAATGTACCAGATAGATATGGTAGTTTAGATGATGTTGTGTTGGGGTTTGACAAATTTGAAGACTATTTTACAGAGGAGGGGCAATATTTTGGATGTGTTATTGGGCAGTATGCAAATAGAATAGAAAATGGGAAGTTCAGTCTTAATGGAAAAATGTTTCAATTAGATAAAAACGAAAAAAACAATCATTTGCACGGAGGTGTTAATGGGTATCATAATGTGATCTGGGAGGTAAGCAACAGTTCAAATAATGAGGTTAAGTTTTGCCATACTTTTAAGGAAAGTGAAACAGGATATCCAGGGAATACCCAAGTTGAGGTTTCTTATCAGTTGACTGAAGATAATGAGTTTATAATTACTTATGAAGCAACTTCTGATAAAGACACAGTTATCAGTTTAACCAATCATTCTTTTTTCAATTTAAGAGGTGAAGGAAAAGGAACTATCGAAGATCATTGCCTAAAAATTAATGCAAATTATTACCTCTCAGTTAATGAGGATAGTATTCCAGATGGGATTCAGTTGGTTGAAAATTCTCCATTCGATTTAAGGAGTACCGTTAAAATAAAAGAACCATTGCATTCGAAGGATCCGCAAATTACTTCGGCTAATGGATTTGATCATTGTTTTGTACTAAAGGAAACTCTCAATGATAACCTAAAATATGCGGCAAAGGTTGAAGACAAAGTAAGCGGAAGAATAATGAAAGTTTATACAACAGAACCAAGTGTTCAGTTGTACACAAGTAATTTTTTAGATGGAACGCTTTTAGGAAAATCCAAACAACCTTATAATAAACATGCTGCGTTATGTTTAGAAACGCAGCAATTTCCAAATGCACCAAACGAAAAGAAATTTCCAAGCCCTGTATTAAAGGCAAATGAGAAGTATAGCTCTACTACGATTTATCAATTCTTAGTAAATAATCAATTAAAACACTTGAAATAATGAGTACAGGTTTTCAATTTTGGGACTATGTCATTTTTATAACCTATGCGGTACTAATTTTAGGTATCGGATTATGGGTCTCTAGAGATAAAAAAGGAGAACAAAAAAATGCAGAGGATTACTTTTTAGCAAGTAAATCACTTCCTTGGTGGGCTATCGGAGCATCATTGATTGCAGCGAATATTTCAGCAGAACAATTCATAGGTATGTCTGGTTCAGGTTTTGCTTCGGGTCTAGCAATTGCTTCATACGAATGGATGGCAGCACTAACGTTAATAATTGTTGGGAAGTACTTCCTACCAATATTTATAAAAAAGAATATATATACTATTCCAGAGTTCGTTGAAAAACGATTTTCATCAAACCTTAAAACCATTTTAGCAGTATTTTGGATTGCCTTATATGTTTTTGTTAATCTCGCATCTGTTTTGTATTTGGGAGCATTGGCACTTGAAACAATTATGGGAGTTCCTCTTGTTTATGGAGTTATAGGTTTGTCGCTTTTCGCAGCAGCCTACTCATTATACGGAGGGCTGTCAGCAGTTGCTTGGACGGATGTTATTCAGGTAGTATTTTTGGTTTTTGGTGGTTTGGTTACGACTTATTTGGCGCTTGACTATGTGTCAGGAGGTGAAGGATTTTTATCAGGGTTGAAAACTGTATATAATACAGTACCTGAAAGATTCGAAATGATTTTAGATACATCCAATCCGGAATATAAGAACCTGCCTGGTATTGCTGTATTAGTTGGTGGTATGTGGGTGGCAAATTTATATTATTGGGGATTCAATCAGTATATTATACAACGAACTTTGGCGGCCAAATCATTAAAAGAAGCTCAAAAAGGTATTTTGTTTGCAGCTTTTCTAAAACTGTTAATCCCTTTAATTGTGGTAATACCAGGAATAGCGGCTTTTGTAATGATTAACGATCCTGAGATTATGAATAATTTAGGAGGTTTTGCACAGCAAAACTTACCTTCATTACAGGCTGCAGATAAAACGTATCCTTGGCTGTTGCAGTTTTTACCTGTCGGATTAAAAGGAGTGGCTTTTGCAGCACTTACTGCGGCAATTGTAAGCTCATTGGCCTCCATGCTAAATTCGACTTCTACTATTTTTACGATGGATATTTACAAGGAATACGTGAATAAAAAAGCTACAGATAAACAGATTGTAAATACAGGTAGAATTTCAGCTGGAATAGCTTTAATTATAGCCTGTATTATGGCACCTTTATTAGGAAGCCTAGATCAAGCATTTCAATTTATACAAGAATATACTGGAGTGGTGAGTCCAGGTATTTTAGCGGTTTTCTTACTAGGTCTTTTTTGGAAAAAGACAACGAATAAATCTGCTATTATAGGAGTAATCTCTTCAATTCCTATTGCTATGTATTTTAAAGTGGCTCCAAAAGGTTGGTCTAATGCAGCTTTTTTTGTTGATATTCCTTTTATGGATCAAATGGGATACACGTTGTTGTTAACCATGTTGGTCATTATTGGATTCAGTTATGCACAACATCGAGGGAAGAATGATGAGAAAGGAATAACAATTACCAAAGAACTTTTTAAAACATCACCAATATTCAATATCGGAGCTTTTGCAATCATGTTAATTTTAGCTGCATTGTATGCGTTATTCTGGTAATTAAATCAACTAAAATGAAACAAGCATTAATCAATAAAATCAAGAATAGTTTTGTGTCTGAGTTTTCGAAAGAACCATTAATGGTATTTTCTTCCGGGAGAATAAACTTAATAGGTGAGCACGTCGATTACAATGATGGTTTTGTATTTCCAGCAGCTATAGATAAAGGTATAGCGCTTGCCATACAAAAATCAAACAATGATAAATCTACAATAATAGCGAATGATTTTGAAGAGTCTTTTCAATTTGAAATTGATAAAATTCAAGCAATCGATGATGGAGGTTGGCGAAATTATTTGATAGGTGTTATTAAGGAAGTACAGGCAAAAGGAAAGGAAATAGGGAATGTAAATGTTATTTTCAGTGGAAATGTGCCGGCTGGTGCGGGTTTGTCCTCGTCGGCTGCTCTTGAGAATGCAATTGTATTTGGATTGAACGAATTGTTTCAATTACAACTGACTAAAAAGGAAATGATTTTAATTTCCCAAAAGGCAGAGCATAACTACGTTGGAGTAAAGTGTGGAATAATGGATCAATTCGCTAGCATGTACGGAGAAAAGAATCATTTTTTATTACTGGATTGTAGAACATTGGAATATGAAACCTATCCTATTGATTTAGAAAACTACGAGCTTGTTCTTATTAATTCAAATGTTCAACATAATCTTTCTGAGAGTACTTATAATGAGCGAAGAGCTCTTTGTGAACAAACGGCTGAGATGTTTCAAAAAAGCAGTTTAAGAGATCTTGATAAGAAGGAGTTATGGGGGAGAAGGAGTGATTTTACAAATGAAGAATACAAAATGGTATTGTATGTTATTGAAGAAATAGAACGAGCAAAACTTGCAGCAAAGGCAATTGAAAATAGAGATATTAAAAAGTTAGGAATGCTGTTATATGAAACTCATGATGGACTTTCCAAGCAATATAAAGTGAGTTGTGAAGAATTAGATTTTTTAGTTGATTTCGCTAAAGATACTAGAAAGGTAGTAGGTTCAAGAATGATGGGAGGAGGATTCGGTGGTTGTACAATTAATCTGGTTGAAAAGGAATTTGTTGAGCCATTTATTGAATCAGTTTCTGATTCTTTTCAAGAGAAGTTTGGTTTCGAATGTACTCCAATTAATGTTAAACTATCAAGAGGAACCCATATTATTAAAAGTTAAGTATGAATTTTCAAGAGTATTCACATAAAAGATTCAACATACTCACAAGAGAGTGGGTTTTAGTTTCACCGCATAGGTCAAAAAGACCTTGGCAAGGGCAAGAAGAGGAGGTGGTTAAAGATCAAAGACCTAATTATGATCCAGATTGTTATTTGTGCGCAGGTAATACAAGGGCAAATGGAGAAATAAATCCTAAATATGATCAAGTTTTTGTGTTTAATAATGATTTTGCAGCACTACAGGAAAATGTTATTGAAAACGAAATAAACGAAGGTTTATTTAGAGCTAAAACCGAAAGAGGTATATGTAAAGTAATTTGTTTTAGTCCTGACCATTCCAAAAGCTTAGCAGATATGAATGGGAGGGAAATTACAAATGTGGTAAGGGCTTGGAAGCGGGAATATCATGAATTGGGAGCGCTGGAATTTATTAATTATGTCCAAATTTTTGAGAATAAAGGGGCGGTTATGGGCTGTAGTAATCCACATCCTCATGGTCAAATATGGAGTCAGTCTACCTTACCAAACGAGGTGATTAAAAAAGATGCATCTCAGAAGGAATACTTTCATTTGAATAATAGTTCTTTATTGTTAGATTATTTGAATCAAGAACTTTTTAAGCAGGAGAGAGTTGTTTATGAGAATGATGAATTTGTTGTTTTGGTTCCATTCTGGGCAATCTGGCCCTACGAAACAATGATTGTTCCTAAAAAGCATTTAAAAAGTATTGAGGAGTTAAATGAAAAACAGGAAGAACTATTTGCTGATGTAATTGCAAAGACCACAAATGTTTATGATAAGGTTTTTGAAACTTCTTTTCCATATTCAGCAGGAATACATCAAGCGCCAACGAATAGGGCGGATAATTCACATTGGCATTTTCATATGAGCTTTTACCCTCCTTTGTTGAGAAGTGCATCTGTAAAGAAGTTTATGGTAGGATATGAGATGTTCGGAAGTCCTCAAAGAGATATAACACCAGAACAAGCAGTACAGAGATTAAAAGAGCTTGTTTAATCAAGAATATAGTATGAGTAGAGGTAAGGTAATTGTAACAGGTGGTTGTGGCTATATTGGTTCACATACAGTGGTAGAGTTAATACAAAATGAATTTGAGGTTGTTGTTTTTGATGATTTATCCAATTCGAAAGAATTTATTTTAGATAGAATCGAAGAAATAACAAGTGTAAAACCTCTTTTTGAAAAAGTAGATTTATCTAATCCAATAGAGGCGGATATTGTTTATAAAAAGCATGCCGATGCGCACTCAATTATTAATTTTGCAGCATTTAAGGCAGTTGGGGAGTCAGTTAGGAAACCAATTTTATACTATAAAAACAATTTATATACACTTATAAATTCGATAGAGGCTCAGAAGAAATACAATATTAAGAACTTTATTTTTTCTTCATCGGCTACAGTTTATGGTAGCCCTGATATATTGCCAATAACAGAAAAGCTTCAAACTAAAAGAGCCTTTTCTCCTTATGGAAATAGTAAAAGAATAGCTGAAGAAATCTTGGAAGACTTTGCAAAGGCTTATTCCGATTTCAAAACTATTTCATTGAGGTATTTTAATCCAATTGGAGCGCATGAATCTGGACTTATAGGGGAGTTACCGAATGGAATACCAAATAATTTATTGCCGTATGTAACACAATGTGCAGCAGGTGTTTTAAAGGAATTGCAGGTTTTTGGAGATGATTACGATACCAAAGATGGAACTCCTATTCGAGATTATATTCATGTCGTAGATTTGGCAAAGGCGCATGTAAAAGCTGTGGAAAGATTGGTTTCAGGAAATATGAAAGATAAGTATGAGGTGTACAATTTGGGCACTGGAAAAGGCTTTACAGTATTAGATATTATAAAAACTTTTGAGAAAGTAACTAAAAGAAAAATCAACTATAAAATTGCTCCTAGAAGGGAAGGAGATGTATTAGCGTTATATGCTTCAGCTGAAAAAGCTAAAAATAGTCTTGATTGGGAAGCAAAATTAAGTTTAGAAAACATGATTGAAACTTCTTGGAATTGGGAGAAATTATATAGAGGAATCTAGAAAAAATGTAATTATTAATGTTTCTTTAATAGAATTGTATAAAAATTATTAGAGTTATTTGTGTTTTTAATTATATGAAATTTTTATAGTTCTTTAATGAATTATTAGAAAATAAATGAATAGTTGTATAAATAAAAACTAAAATTTCGAATAAAAGAATGAGAATTAGTAATGATATGTTTGTTAAAGTTTTGCGTTTCAAAACTTTAAAGAATGATTAAATATAGTTTAATTTTAGTAGGATTAAGAAAAAATCACTAACTTTTCGGCGTTACTTTGTGAAGATACGGGTAACGATTTAATTTTTTAGGGGAAAAAAGAAAGCCAGCGAAAGCTGGCTTTTGTTTATGCTCTGACTGGTTGATTTTGAATTAAATCAATGTACAGATTAACTTGTGTTTTTAAATTCTTTCTTTCATAGATAGCATCTAAGAATCCATGTTCTAATAAAAACTCAGAACGTTGGAAGCCTTCAGGAAGGTCTTTTCCAGTGGTGTCTTTCACTACACGAGGTCCTGCAAAACCAATTAATGCATTTGGCTCAGCAATGTTAATATCTCCTAGCATAGCGAATGAAGCTGTTGTTCCTCCAGTTGTTGGATCCGTACATAATGATATGTATGGAACTTTAGCGTCTGCTAATTGAGCAAGCTTAGCTGAAGTTTTAACTAACTGCATTAATGATAATGAAGCCTCCATCATTCTAGCTCCACCAGATTTAGAAATCATTAAGAAAGGAATGTTATGTTTGATTGAATAATCAATTGCTCTGGCAATTTTTTCACCAACAACACTTCCCATAGACCCTCCAATGAAAGAGAAATCCATTGCTGCGATTACTAAATCTCTTCCTAAAGATTTACCTACTGCAGTTCTAACAGCATCTTTTAATCCTGTTTTCTTTTGTGCAGCCTTTAATCTGTCTGGGTACTTTACTGTATCCTCAAATTTTAAAGGATCCTTAGCGGATAACTTGGCGTCTAATTCAGTAAACTTGTTGTCGTCAAAAAACAACTCAAAGTATTCCTTACTACCTATACGTACGTGATATCCATCTTCAGGACTTACATATAAGTTTTTCTTTAGCTCGTCAGTATCTATAATTTTTCCACTAGGGGTTTTGTACCATAACCCTTTAGGAGTGTCTTTTTTCTCTTCGGTTGGAGTTTGTATTCCTTTGTCTTTACGTTTAAACCAAGCCATAATAATTAGTCTTTAGTTATTTGTTAATAGTATTTGGCAAGTTTAACAAAAGTTAAGCTTGCCACGCACTTCTCTGATGCAAATATCTAAAAAAAATATTATGATAAAGTATTTACGTTGTTTAAATCCTCAAAAGCTTTCTTTAATCTAGCTTTAAAAGTAAGTTCTCCTTCACGAACCCACTTTCTTGGATCGTAGTATTTTTTGTTAGGAACATCTGCTCCATCTGGGTTACCAATTTGCGATTGTAAGTAATCAGTTTTCTCAGCCATATAATCGCGAATACCCTCAGTAAAAGCATATTGTAAATCAGTATCAATGTTCATTTTAATAACACCATAACCAATTGACTCACGAATTTCTTCTAATGTTGAACCAGATCCTCCGTGGAATACAAAGTCGATTGTATTACTTGGAACATTGTATTTTTCAGAAATATATTCTTGAGAATTTTTTAAGATTTTCGGAGTTAATTTAACGTTTCCAGGCTTATAAACACCATGAACATTTCCAAATGCAGCAGCAATTGTAAATTGGTCACTAACTTTCAATAACTCTTCGTAAGCGTAAGCAACTTCTTCTGGTTGAGTGTATAGTTTTGAAACATCTACATCACTGTTATCCACACCATCTTCTTCACCTCCTGTGATCCCTAATTCAATTTCTAAAGTCATTCCCATTTTACTCATACGAGCAAGGTATTCTTTACAAATTTCAATGTTTTCTTCTAAAGGCTCTTCACTTAAATCAATCATGTGAGAGCTGTATAGTGACTTACCAGTTTCAGCAAAATGTTTTTCACTTGCTTCTAATAAACCGTCAATCCAAGGAAGTAATTTTTTAGCAGCATGATCTGTATGTAAAATCACAGGTACACCATAAGCTTCTGCCAATAAGTGAACATGTTTAGCACCTGCTACAGCTCCTGCGATTGCAGATTTTTGATCTTCATTCGAAAGACCTTTTCCTGCATTAAATTGAGCTCCACCATTTGAAAACTGAATAATCACTGGTGAATTTAATTCTTTAGCAGTTTCCAAAACTGCGTTTATAGTATTTGAACCTACAACATTTACTGCAGGTAACGCAAAGCTTTTTTCTTTAGCTAGTTTGAAAATTTCTTGAACTTCTTTACCAGTGGCAACTCCAGCTTTAATCATTGTATTGTGTTTTAGTTTATGTCAATTATTAATAGACAAATCTACACTTTTTTCAGAAAGTAAAACGGTTTTTTTACTACAACGTTTTTGTTAGAAAGGATAGTTTATACCGATATTTAATACGGAACTTTGGAAATTAAAATTGCTAAACCAGCGATCGGCACGAGGTTGATATGGCTCATGCATTTTAAAACCTAAATCTAGTCTGGCGATAAGAAATTTAAAATCGTATCGAATACCAAAACCTCCACCAACAGCGATATCAGTTATGGATTTCAAGCTATCAAATTTAGCATCGGTATCAATGAATTCTGACCCTGTAATGTCCCAAATATTTCCACTATCCATAAATAACGCTCCTTTTAGTGATCCAATCAGATCAAAACGATATTCTAAACTACTAATAAACTTCAAACTACCGATATTGTATTCCAAAGCGGGAGGTCTTGTTCCTGGTCCAAGAGCATATGTTCTCCAAGCTCGGATATCATTGGATCCTCCAGCAAAATAACTTCTGGCGAAAGGTATATCTGAGTTATTGTAAGTGAAAATAGCACCTAAGAATGTTCTATGAGCTAAAACAGAGTTTTCTCCTAAACTCCAATATTTTTTATACTCAATATCCGTTTTAAAGTACTGAGCAATTGGAATTTTGAATAAGGTTTTTTGACTGTTTTGATTGGTTGCATTAGAGATTAATCCTAAGATGTTTCCTGAATTTGCAACACGAATTTTAAAAAATGAAAAATCTTGATCTTTTACATTTTTTTGGTTGTTGTACGTAAAGCTATAAGCAATTTCAGGAATTAAGAAATCGGATGTAACAATATTCAGACGTTCACCAATATTTAACGCTGTTACATAATCTGTAGAATTATTAGTTGCGAAATCTGTACTATTCAATATGTCAAACAAAGCCCCTCTGATATCTTGATAATTACTAGCCGTATTTGGAAAAAAGCTATCATTACCTGAAAAAGTCTTATAGATTTCTTCTAGTTTAGAATACTCTGATCGATAAATAGTGAAATAGTTATCTACATTTAAATTTCGAATATATTGAGCATTTAATAACTCTAATTGAATTGTTTTCTTAGCGTCGAACTTCCACTTATAATCAATTCCAATATTTAGGTTTTGCCTATCAAGTCCAATATTTTTCTGAATATTAATACCTCCATAAAACTTAGTCCTAGGAAACATCCTTTTTGGAACAAACTTGTGCAAACCGAATGGAGCAACAAATCGAGGGATTTCCAGAGAAGCGTCTCCACCTATTTCCCATCCTGGACCATTATTGGAATTAAAATAGGCTCCATGAGCAGATATTTTAAAAATTTCTGCCCCTTTAAATGTGTTTCTATTCGTAAGTGAAAATCTACCAGAAATATCGAAGTTACGGATGTTGGATCTTGATAATTCGGTATCAAATCCTAATGTATACTTTTCTGTTGGTGTTAGAAAAATATTTGCCTCTAACTCATGATCGCTGACTTCACTAAATCGAATGGAAGTTGATTTAAAGTTTTTTAGACCTCTGAGGTGGGTTCTAGTTAACGTTCTTAGTGTATCACTATAAACCGTGTTAGGTTTTATAAATAGAGATTGCGATAAAAACTTAGGATTGTATTTTAGTTTGTCAAATGCGTAAAATTTAACTCCTTGGTAGGTTGCCGTATCATTTACAGTATTATCCTTCTTATTGTAAGAGTAATCAGTAAATACATTAATATTCTTTATTGTTTGAACCTTGTATGGTTTTGAGATGTATTCTCCATTTGATTCAACAACACGGTCGGCAATTACTAATTCGACATTGGTTTTATAAGAGGCAGTATCCTCAACATAAAAATCGATACTTTCATTTTTATCGAAATGATAAATCCCATTGTTTCTAAAAAGCTTGGTAAGTCGTTTTGCTTCGTTAATAAAGGAAACATCTTTGTATTGTTGTTTTGATTTAAGAAAGCTCTTCTCTTTACTTATTCTATAGATGGAATCTAAAACGGGCGATTTAATATCTTTTATAATGGTATCAAGAAAAAGAGGTTGTCCTTTTTCGATATAGTAAGTAAGACCACCTTTCTTATATGAAATCGAGTCTTTCGTAGCTTTTATTCTTGTTTTGAAGTACCCTTCGTTTTGAAAATGAGTTTTTAAATTACGAAGGCTAATATTGGTTTTCTTATCGTTGATTACTACTGGAGCTTGACCACTATTTAAAAACCAATTATTGAGTCCTATAGCAGATTTAGCAACGGCAATACTTTGTTTTTCAGAAAATACTCCTTTGAAGAAATTATAAGTTTTAGGATGCTTTTTACCCCAAGTAGCTGGTGTTTTAGGACCTTCTGGATTTCCTAAATTATAAAAATATAACGCTAGAGGAAGTCCAAATGTCTTTTGATTAGGACGTTGAATTAATAATTCGTTAAGTTCCTCTTGTGAGGTTTTTACGCTATCAACATAAATAGTGTTTTTGACTAAAAGCTTTTCATTCTCTTTGACATATTTTATGGTGCTACAACCGACTAATGTGATAATTAGAAAAAAATAAAAAGAGAGTTTTTTCATTAACTTTGCGTCCAGAATTTAATAATCAAAAATACTATTTTTTTGAGGGTTAAAGTGTTAAATATTATTTAATGAGTTTATCGAAAAACAATATTAAACTGATAACTAGTTTACAACAAAAAAAGTATAGACAAAAGTATAAATTATTTGTTGCTGAAGGAATAAAAGTCGTAAAAGAGTTGTTAGCTTCTAATTTAACTGTGAATCAGGTGTTTTGTACCGATGATTCGCTAACCTTTGAGCAGGATATTACATTGAGTCAGATTTCAGAGGCTGAGCTTAAAAAAATAAGTACTTTAAAAACACCAAATAAGGTACTCGCATTATTTGAAATTCCAGAGAATGATATGCCTAATAATACAGGGTTTACTGTTGCGTTGGATGGTGTTAACGATCCGGGTAACCTAGGTACGATTATTAGATTGTGTGATTGGTTTGGAGTTGAACATTTGATTTGTTCAAAGAACACTGTAGATTGTTACAATTCAAAAGTAGTTCAAGCTTCAATGGGGTCATTAACGAGAGTACAAATTAACTATACAGATTTACCTGAATTTTTGAGAAACTCCGAATTACCAAAATACACAGCAGATATGGATGGGGAAAATGTATACAGTGCAGCTTTACCCCAAGAGGCTATTTTAGTAATGGGAAATGAAGCTAATGGAATTTCAACGGAAATTGATTCGATTATTAAAAACCAATTAACCATTCCTCGATTTGGTGACTTGCAAGAAACCGAAAGTTTAAATGTAGCTACTGCAACTGCTATTTTGTTAAGCGAGTTTAAAAGACGTTAAATAAAGAATCGGTAATTAAAATAACCCATTTATTTGAGCGTCAATCTTGTCGATAATAATACCAAGATCTTCTTGATTTTCTACAAAATCTAAATTATCAACATCGATAATTAACAGTTTACCTTTACTGTAAGTTGAGATCCATGCTTCGTAGCGTTCATTCAATCTGCTTAAGTAATCGATACTAATAGAATTTTCATATTCTCTACCACGTTTGTGAATTTGTCCAACTAATGTGGAGATGTCGGCACGTAAATAAATTAACAAATCTGGCGGAGTAACAAGGTTTTCCATTAATTCAAACAAAGAGCTATAGTTGCTATAATCTCTGTTTGTCATTAAGCCCATTGAGTGTAAGTTAGGAGCAAAAATATGAGCATCTTCATAAATAGTTCTATCCTGAATAACTTTTTTACCTGTTTGTCGAAGCTCTAATATTTGTCGGAAACGGCTGTTTAAAAAGTAAACTTGCAAATTAAAAGACCAGCGTTCCATTTCAGCATAAAAATCATCTAAGTACGGATTTTCATCAACAGATTCAAAATGAGGTTCCCAATTGTAGTGTTTTGCTAGTAATTTAGTTAAAGTTGTTTTTCCGGCACCGATATTACCGGCAATAGCTACATGCATAATTTACAAATTTCGTTACGTAAAATTACGTAAAAAAATAATTAATGAAAATGTTTAACAAATCAATTTATATCCGAAACCTCTAATATTGACTATCTGTACATTAACATCTTCTTGTAGCTTTTTTCTCAATTTAGAAATAAAGACATCCATACTCCTTGCATTGAAAAAATCGTCGTTTCCCCATAGTTTGTTGAGAATATAGGTCCTGTCAAGCACTTCATTCTTTTTTTGATAAAGGTGAAATAAGAGTTCAGATTCTCGATGTGTTAATAAAATAGAAGACTCGTTTAAACTTAGAGATTGTTTCGTGTAATTAAACATATAACCACCTATTTGGATTTGTTCATGATTGGTTTTTAAAGAAACTCTATCCAATAAAGCATTAATTCTTACAATAAGTTCTTCCATTGAAAATGGTTTTTTTAAATAATCATTTCCTCCCGAACTAAATCCTTCCAGAACATCTTTTGTTTGTGATTTTGCTGTTAAAAAAATAATAGGAATTAATTTGTCATCCTCTCTAATTTCTTGAGCTAATGTGAAGCCATCTTTTTTAGGCATCATTACATCAAGAACCAAAATATCAGGTTTTTCGGCTCTGTAAAACTCAAGAGCTTCATTACCATCATTCGCATAACAAACTTCAAAGTTTCGTGTTTCTAAAGTTTCTTTCACAATTAAACCCAAACTAGGTTCATCTTCTGCTAAAAGCAATTTGATTTTCTTACTCATTTGGAATGTTTATTTTAAAGATGGTATGTTTTGTGTTTGACGATAATTCAATACTTCCTTGATGTTTTTCAATAATCTTTTTTGTGTAGTAAAGCCCAATACCAAACCCTTTAACATCATGCGTATTTCCTTTCGGTACTCTGTAAAATTTATCAAAGATTTTTTCTTGCTGAGTTTTTTCAATTCCATTACCGTTATCAGCAATAGCTATTTCAACTGAATCAAGGACTTTGTTAATACTTACTTCGATAATATCTCCTCCGTATTTGACTGCATTATCAATTAAATTAGAAATAGCATTTTCAAAATGAAATAAGTCCACCTTCATTAGACAAGAGTCTGTGTTTGAAGAAAATTTAATGGTTTTATTACTAGATATAAGTTTGTGCTTGTTTGTGTTTTTCTCAATAAGCTCTACAATATCAATTTCTTCTTTTTTTAACAAAAGCTTTTCGCTATCTAGAGTAGCTGTTTCTAAAAGTTTTTCCACCATTTGGTGTAACTTTTTTAACTGTACAGATGAGATCGATAAATATTTTTTCGTTTTTTCCTTATCGTCAATAATATTAAAGTTGTCAATAGCTTCAATTGCTGTAGAAACGGTGGTAATTGGAGTTTTGAACTCGTGAGTGATATTGCTAATTAGGTCGTTTTTTATTTCGGCAAGCTCTTTTTGTTTATTAATAACTCTTAACATATAAAATAAACTTGCGATTACAGCCAAGGATAGAATAAAAGATAATAAAATTCCTATTGAACTTCTTTTTAATATTTCTATTGTCGGATTACTATAGAACAAGGTTAGTTTTTCATCAAGCTGAAGGTATGTTGATTTAGCATCAGCCGAAAGTTCGTAGTTATCTTGTTGATTTGTTTTAGAATCGAATATTAGAGAATCGTTTTTAGTATGATGTAAATAGAACGAAGAACGAATGCCTTTTTTTAATAAGGATTTCGACAAAATAGAATCTACTTTTGAATGGTTTAACGTATCGTTTTTTACAGTTATAAAAATTGTTTGCAATCCTTTTATCAAGTTCAAACTATCGTTTGCTTTTTTTCCAGAGAATACCTGAAATTTTTTAGAGTCTTTTGAGTCAGAAAAAAATATATCGGTATTTTTTTCATTAAGAATGAGTTGTTCTTTCTTTGAATATTTTGTGAAATTTTGAAGATGTTTTCTTTTATCTGAGTTAGGATGTACATCATCTAGTATTGATTTGATAAAGATAGAATCCATTTTTTTGAATTCGCTTGAACTATCTGTAGAAAATTGTAGAGAGGAAACTTCAAATGAAAGACTGTCTTTTTTTTGTTCAGATTTTGGAATTACTGATTTAAGAATTGAATCAACATTAAAACTATTAGGGAAATAGTTTTTCTTTTTCCTTTGAGGTTGAACAATAGTAAATAAACTCTCCTTAGTTAATTTAGCAAAGTATTCTTCGAGGGAACTATCCAAACTTTCCTGAATTTCGTTGATAACATATTGCTTATTTTCCTTATAGTTTTTGTAATTCCAATAGAGTTGTACTGCTATTGTTGTAACAATAGTAAGTGAAATTAAGTAGAGTATCCAATTATATTTTTTACTGTTCATAATTCAAATATACTTACTAAAAGCCTATAAATAATGCCGGTTAACACTAGTTAACATTGCTTAACTCAAAACAAGAATAAGATAAAACATCTTTGTAGTGTGAATATTTAAAATCAATGAAATGTTACGAATTCTTTTAATCATATGTTTTTTTCTAATGACAAAATTGATGATCGCTCAAGACGGAAATAAGCAAGATGCTGAAATGCATTTTGAAAATAGTAAGGTGAATTATTTAAAGTTTACAGTAAGCTCTCCAGAAGAGTTTGAAACCATTAACTGGAAAGATGTCAAGGAAATTGTTCAAGAAAATGATGAAGATGATTTAGTAGAATTAGAATTTGAAATTAATGTACGAGAGACTCATACTATCAAAAGAGCAGATTTTAGTTTTAGAGTAAAGGATATCACAAAAAATATGGAAGAGATAATTAAAAAATCGAAAAAGGGTATTAAAGGAATATCAAGAATGGCTAATAATATAAAAACGCAAATTAATGAAAACTAAATTATTAATAATGTTATTGTTGACTACAATAACTATTTACGGACAGAACTTTCAAGGAAAAGCAGTATACAAAACACATAGAAAGTTTGATTTAAAATTGAGTGATAATAAAGGCGCTCCGAATTCAGCAATGCAGAAACAAATACAAGCACAACTCAAGAAGCAATTTCAAAAAACCTTTATTTTAAATTTTAATAAATCAGAATCCACCTATAAACAAGATGAGCAATTATCATCTCCACAAGTAAATACAGGGGGCATGCAGATTCAAATCTTAGGAAGTGGTGGAGGAACCGATGTGTTATATAAAAACACAAAGGATAAACGTTATACCAATAAAACTGAAATTAGTGGTAAACGTTTTTTAATTCAAGATGAATTAGAAGATTATGGATGGAAGCTTTCAGGAGAAACAAAAACTATTGGAAAGTATACTTGTTATAAAGCGACAAGAACAAGAGAGGAAACTAGATCATCATTTAGTATGACCGATGGGGAAAAAGAGGAGAAAAAGGAAAAAGTAACCATTGAAACTGTGGCTTGGTACACAACAGAAATTCCTGTGAGTAATGGTCCTGAATTATTTTGGGGATTGCCTGGGTTAATTTTAGAAGTACAAGATGGGAAATTAACAATAGCTTGTACTGAAATTGTGTTAAACCCAGAAAAGAAAATAGAAATTAAAGAGCCTAAAAAAGGGAAAAAAGTTACCCAAGCCAAATATGAAAAGATTATCGATGAGCATACGAAAGATATGATGGAACGATTTAAAAATAGAAGAGGTAGTAAAAACGGCGAATCTATAAGTATTGAAATTCAAGGATAAAGGTTGTTCAATTTCATTCTCCCATTAAACCTTTTGAGTTATCGACTGTCTAATATTTTAACAATGTGAAAATGAATGCTACCGAGGGTAGAGGGCTAAGGCATTGTGAATTGAAATAGATAATTAATAATATAAGAGGGAATGAAAAATATCTGTATCTACGTATTCGTTTTTTTTACGGCGTCAATTTGGGCTCAAAAGGATTTACAGGGTAAAGCAATATACCAATCGAAGACTACGGTTGATATGAGTTCTTGGGGAGCTGATATGCCAGAAGAAAGAAAGAAGCAAATTAAAGAACGTATGAAAAACTTTCTAGAAAAGACATATACGTTAGAATTTACATCCAATGAATCTCAATACAAAGAAAATGCAAAGTTAGAAGCGCCAGGAACCAGAGGTTTCCGATTTGGAGGCTTTACTGGTGGAGGTTTGAAATATAAGAATCTATCCGATAGCATTATGTTGGAGTCAACTGAGTTTTTTGGAAAACGATTTTTAATTGAAGATTCCGTTGAAAAACCAGAGTGGGAGTTAGGTGCTGAAACAAAACAAATTGGAAAGTATACTTGTTTTAAAGCCACAATGACTAAAAAAGTGGATGCCTTTGATTGGAGAAATATGAGAAGGAGAAGAGGTAGAAGAGGTGGAGATAAGGATAATAAAAAAGAAAAACGAGAGACTGAAACCAATAAGGTAACTGAGGAAATTGAAATTCCAAAAACTGTTGAAGTTACAGCTTGGTATACTCCTCAAATTCCAGTAAGTAATGGTCCCGGAGGATATTTTGGATTGCCTGGTTTAATCTTAGAAATCAATGAAGGAAGAACTACTATTTTGTGCTCTGAAATAGTATTAAATCCTAAAGAAAAAATAGTTGTCGAAGCTCCAACTAAAGGAGATAAAGTAACTAGGGAAGAATATAATGCTACGATGAAAAAGAAAATGGAGGAAATGAGAGAGATGTTTCAAAGACGAAGAGGGCAAGGTGGAAGAGGTAGAGGAAGAGGTGGTCGTTTTTAAAAAGTCATCATAACTCGAAGAATTTCAAATATAGGTGAAACGTTGAGTAAGAGATATTAGATTAGCTAATGCTCTCCTGCTAGAAAAATTACAAATACATAATGAAAAAATTACTAATACTAGTCATTATCATGGCTACATGGACTTCTATGTCTCAAATTACAATGAGAGGAGTCGTAAAAGACAGTATAGGAACACCTCTTGAAATGGCGAATGTCATTGCTATTAATAAACAGACTAAGAAATTAGATTCCTACGGTTTTACGGATGCGCAAGGAAACTATAAACTGAACTTAAAAAAGAATACTTCCTATTCTGTAAAAGTGAGTTACATAGGTAAAAAAACAAGTCAAATTGAAATAGCAACAAAAGAAGTAAATATTACTAGAAATATAGAGTTGTTGTCTGATGACGCTTTGGATGAGGTAAATATTACTTATAAAATGCCAGTAACAGTAAAAGGAGATACTATTGTTTACGATGCGGATAGCTTTAAAAGTGGTACTGAGAAAAAGCTCGGAGATGTTTTAGAAAAGTTACCTGGAGTTGAAGTGAATGATGAAGGAGAAATAGAAGTCGAAGGAAAAACGGTAAAGAAGGTAATGGTTGAAGGGAAAGACTTTTTTGACGGAGACAGTAAGTTGGCTACAAAAAACATTCCTGCTAACGCTATTGATAAGGTTGAGGTATTGAAAAACCATAGTGAGGTTCGTCAATTGAGTAGCGTAACAGATAACGAGGATAACATTGTCATCAATTTAAAGTTAAAAGAAGGAAAGAAGAATTTTTGGTTTGGTGAGGTCACAGCTGGACTTGGCGTTGCTACCGAAGAGGAAAGGTATCTGGCACATCCTAAATTATTTTATTACAGTCCGAAGTATAGTTTAAATATTATTACAGATGTAAATAATATAGGTGAAGTCGCTTTTACAATGAGAGATTATTTCAAATTTACAGGAGGTTTCAGAAGTTTTGGAGAAAATAATGGAACAAATTTCGATGTTGCTTCAAATGATATTTCTTTTTTAACACTTAGAAATAATCGAGCAAAAAACATAGAAGCTCAATTTGGAGCAGTTAACTTTAGTTATTCTCCTAAAAAAATCTGGGATATTAGTGGTTTTGCCATTTATTCTGGTAATACAACAAAAATGGAGGAAACAACAAACAGTATTTATTCTAATGCAGGAATTGATATTAGTAATTTACCTCCTTCTTCACAAGAAATTATTGCTACAGAAGCTACCGAGGATAATACTGTTCAAACAAGTGATTTGGGATTGTTTAAAATAAGTTCAAGCTACAAACCAAATACAAACAATCAATTTGATTATGATGTTTTTGCAAAAGTATCAGGACAAAAGCAAACACAAACGACCTTGTCAACGAGAACATATTTAAATGCGGACGACGAAGTTATTCCAATTAACCAATTAACTCAGCAGAATCCATTTTCAGTAAATCAAAACATGAATTATTACTATACCTTAGACGATCGTAATATTTTTGCTTTTGAAGGGCAACATCTTTGGCAGGATGAAGATCCCTTTTATAATGCCGAACTAGAAAGGTTGTCATTTGCAAACTTGATAGGATTGAATCTATCGGCAAATCCTTTTAATGTTGATCAAACCAAAAGGATAAAGACCAATAAATTCGATGGGAAGTTAGATTATTATTATGTTTTAAATGAAAAAAACAATATCAATCTAACAGCAGGAGCTACACTGAGTGATCAGCAGTTTAACTCAAATATATTTGAAATATTAGATGGAAATAGAAGTGCTGTTTCGAATGTGAATAGTATTAACGACGTAAATTTCACTTTTGACGATTTATATGCTGGATTTCATTATAAATTCATCACAGGAATCTTCACCTTTAATCAAGGGTTTACTGTTCATAATTACACGACAAAGAATACTCAATTAGGTTCGATTGAGGGAAATAGCTTTACTCGATTTTTACCAGATGCTTCTATTAAAGTAAATTTGAAAAAATCAGAAACACTTCGATTAAATTATAGCATGCAAACTAGCTTTACGGATGTAAATCAATTGGCAGAAGGGTATGTTTTTAATAATTATAACAGTTTGTATTCGGGGAATAGAGAGTTAGAAAATGCACTTTTACATAATGTAAACTTGAGTTATTTTAGTTTTAATATGTTTAATTATACCAATGTTTTTGGAGTTTTAAATTATACAAAACGAATTGATGCTATTAAATCAAATACTCAGTTTATTGATGTTAACCAAGTAAGAACTTCAATTAATACACAATTTCCAGATGAATCGATTAGTGCAAGATTCCGATTTGAGAAGAGTCATAGAAAGTTTAAGTATTCTCTTGGAGGGAATGTAACTTATAGTGAATCGAATAGTTTAATAACCAATAGATTTACAAATGAAATTGGAAATCGCTTGGCAAAAACATTTTCTCAAAGTTATCAATCAAGATTTAGTACAAATTTTAGAGAAGCTCCAAATTTCGATATAGGATATAATGTAGCTATTAATAATTCGAATATTGGTGGAGTTGAAAACAGTTTTACAACACATAGTCCATATTTTAATTTTGATGCTTTCTTTTTAAAAGAATTTGCTTTCACCTCGAAGTATACTTATAATCAGGTAATCAATCAAGGAACTACCATTGACAGATATGGTTTCTTGGATGCTGATTTAACCTATCAGAAGAAAGATAGTAATTGGGAATATAAATTAGGAGTAACAAATATTTTAGATTCTTCAGGACTCAATCAAAATAGTAGTAATGATATTTTAGTAAGTAATAGCACTTATTTTATTCAGCCGAGAATTGCTGTGTTAAGTGTTAAGTATAATTTGTAGATTATTTGAATTGAAAAGGGTGAGCATTGCTCACCCTTTTGTTTTATATATTATTATTTCACTATTAATTTTTTTGTAGTTCTATAGGTCCCGTTTTGTATCTGAAGCAAATAAATACCAGAACTTACAGTGTTAAAAGTGATATCCTCTGAAAACAAATTTGAGTTTTCATTAAAGCTTTTTCTTTCGATAAGCCTTCCACGAATATCGTACAATTCTAGAGAAACATTAGTTTGATCTTTTAATTCAAATATAAGTCTAAAGTTTCCATTTGAGGGATTAGGAAATAGATTAAATTTATTGAAGATATTATCATTAACGGACGCAGTAACTTCATTTACAATTACAGTATAATCTTCAACTTCACCGTCAAAATTTATTTCACAAGCCTCAGGACTTCCATCACCTTGAAATTTTGTAGAAACTCTTAAAGTAGCCGACCCTGGAGCGGCGTCGGATGGAATGTTAATAACTAAAGGACTATTACTTGTTGCTCCATTCGAGTTGTCAGTAACTCTACCTAAATCATATTTTTCATTGGGTTCTAATTGACAATTTTGATTCCAATCAATCCAAGCAAAAGTTTCTGTGGTATAGTTTCCGTCAGTATTTGTATTAACGGTTAATTGATGAGTTGATCCCTGGTCAACGTCCGTAGAAATCGATTTAAAATTGCTATATCCATTAGCATCTTTACCCGCTGTCGCATTGTCAATAGTGTTAAACTGAACAAGTCTGGTGCTAGTATTGTAGGTTAAATTTCCATTTGATTCACAGATATCGCTAGTAACATCAATTTTTAAGTTGATATTCTTTTCTAACGAAGTGGATTTCGCGTTGAGAACAAGAGTATGACTACCATCTGCAACTGCATTCAAATTTGAAACAACTACTTGGAAGGTTCCATTTGTTGAAATAGTGGAAGGATTAATTTGCGTTTGTGCCCCTGTAGGACTTTGAGTAATGGATAGCGTTACGGATTCTGAAAAACCGTTTGAGGTTGAATAATCCAATTCAAAAGTATGTTGCGATGTTGATGAATTACAAATAGAAGCGTCTCCAGATGTATTGGAAATTATAAAATCAGGTTGTGAGTTAATAATGAACTCAGACGTAACATTGTAAAAGATATTATCGGCTGCTTCGATCATTAGTATAGCCTCGTTCGTATCAGGAACTGATGAAGGTAAGGTAATAATTTCATTTCCGTCATTATCGATATTGGTTGCTAAATCAAAATCAAAAGAGTTTCCACCGTTTGTTGAAAGTTTAATATTTACCTTTTGACAATTTATAGGGTCTGTATTACTTTCGCCTACAGTCCATGAAATCGTTCTGCTTGTGTTTTGTGCCCAAGTTGCTTGGTTGTTTACTGTAAACGGAGTGGTATTAACTACAGTAACTTTAACATCATCTCTAGCTGTAGAAGCTCCTCCAGAATTATTATCTCTTACCGTAAAAGAAAAGTTCATTTCACGGGCCACGGAAGGCAATACTTCCCAAACTGTTGAAGAGTTTCCTGCAATCACCGTAGCTAAATCAGGAAAATATCTTTCAGGAGAAGTTTTAGAAGGAAGTGATCTAAACAATGGACCTCCTGTATTGGTTCCTTGAGGTGGCATCACTGCTATTTCAGTATCTATTTGTTCCCAGTTATATGTCAAACTCGAAGTACCATCTGCATCTGAAGCTGTTCCTTTTAATACAAATGGAGTTGATCTTGGTATTGAAACATCATTTCCTGCTTGAGCCGTAGGCGCAGCGTTATTGGTATTAGTTTGTACCGCACAAGTTGCTGTTGATAGCACTACATTCCACATTTGAGCAATGCTTACAGAGTGAAAATGTGCATCACTATTACTTTGAACATTAGGAGAACAAATTCCTGCATAAGCCATAATGGTTGACCCACTTCCAGGTTCAACTGCTGTAGAGCCAGTTCTGTTTCCTTGACAAGAATTATTAAAAGTATGCGTAGCGCCAAATTGATGTCCAATTTCATGAGCTACATAATCAATGTCATAAGGATCGCCGATAGGGGTAGGTCTTCCTGTAACACCTTCTCCTTTGTATATGTTATTGCAGACAATACCAATACGGGCATATCCACCTGCACCAGTACTAAATGTATGACCTATGTCATAGTTTGATGATCCGACAATATTGTCACAAACATTTTGACTTTGAATAATTAACGTTTCAGCATTACTATTACTTAAATTGTCAGTATCTGGATCTAAGAAAATAATTTGGTCATTATTATTTACAATAACCATAGTTACAGAAAGATCTCTTTCATAAATTTGATTAACCCTAGCCATAGTTGTATTCATTGCAGAAAGTACAGCAGCTTTTTTAACAGCATCAGTGGCTATATTTGGAACATTTTGGTTTGTTATATGAAATTGAGAATATTCACCTGTACTAGCGATTGCTATTCTATAGGTTCTAAGTTTTCCATCATTAGCATTTCTTATTTGACCGAAGTTCCTTGAATTTTGGGTTTCGTTATATTTTTCATGTACATGGCATTCAAAACTGTCTTCAGCATGTGTGATATCACTTTTTTTATACCCAATATAGGTTTTATTATCTCTGGTGTAGGGATCAATATAAAACGATTCTTTATCAATGTAGGATACAAGAACATGTATACCATCTGTACCAATAGTTATTTTAGCAGTAGAACCTCGGTTATCGATACCAGTGGCAGTATATGCCTTAATGTTTGGGAATTTTCTGGCAAGTTTTTCCTCAAAAACAGGTGTTTCTTTTATGTGGTATAGCTCTAGTTTTCCTTCAGAACTAGGTAACTGAATGGTTTTACCAAATGAACGACTGGAATTAGTCATTAATTCCGACTTAAAAACATCTAAATCAAGTGAAAATATCTGGAACTCTTTTGGAGATTCTTTTCGTACATACCTTTCAGATTTAGGGGATAGTTTCTTTTGTTCTATTTTTTTCCAGTAATTTTGTGCTTGAGACCCGCTCCAAAAAGCGAGTGTCAAAAAGATTAATAAAATGTTTTTTCTCATTTTTGAATAATTAAAATTCAATAAATGTTAATTTTTTGAAGAATTAAGTAGCGTATTCCTAAATTTATGAATAAAATTATTTATACAAAAGATTTATTAAAAAAAGATTTCAAAGAGGTATGGGATTTACAAACGAGTTTGTTAGATTCTATTGTGGCCTTAAAGAAAGAAAAGAGAAATACAAATAAAGAAATTGATACACCAAATTACTTTTTATTTGTAGAGCATCCTCATGTTTATACTTTGGGTAAATCAGGAGATTTAAGTAATCTTTTATTGAACGAAAATCAATTAAAGGAAAAAGGAGCTACTTTTTACAAAATAAATAGAGGAGGAGACATTACCTATCATGGTCCAGGACAGATTGTAGGGTATCCAATTTTAGATTTAGAAAACTTTTTTACTGATATTCACAAATACTTACGACTTCTTGAAGAAGCTATAATTTTAACCTTAGGGGAGTATGGAATTAAAGGAGAAAGAAGTCAAGGCGAAACTGGGGTGTGGTTAGATGTAGGAACTCCATTTGCGCGTAAAATTTGCGCCATGGGAATACGTGCGAGTAGATGGGTTACCATGCACGGCTTTGCATTAAATGTAAATGCTGATTTAGGTTATTTCGACAATATAATACCTTGTGGAATAAGAGGGAAAGCTGTTACTTCTATGCATGTGGAGCTAGGAAGAAGTATTGACGAAGAGGAGGTCAAAGAAAAAATACTGAAACATTTTAAAGAGCTATTTCAGGTAGAACAATACATAAAAAAAGAGGTTGAATAATCAACCTCTTTTTTTATACTATTTATTAGAAATTATTTCTTTGCTTTAATTTCGAAAGACATTTCCATTAAGTCATTGATGAACTTATCTTTTAATGCAGCATCAAATTTCTTTGAACTATAAGTAACTCCAAAGTCAGTACGATCTACGCTGAAAGTATCACTTTTTAAAGTAGCAAGACCATCTTGTTCAGTAACAGTAACAGGAATTGTAATACTCTTAGTTACCTCTTTAATTGTTAAGTTTCCAGTAACTTGTAATTTACCACCTTTAACTTCAGAACTAGCGATTTCAAATTTAGCTGTAGGGAATTTAGCAACATCAAAGAAATCAGCAGCTTTTAAGTGTCCTTCTAATTTTTCTTTACCGTTTCCAGCTTCTAAATCAGAACAAGAAATAGTGTTCATATCGATAGTGAACTCTCCTGCTTTTAAAGTTCCGTTTTCAATATCGAAAACTCCATTTTGTAAAGAAACAACACCATCGTGAGATCCTGTTGGCTTTGAACCTTTCCAAGTTACTGTAGATTCAGCAACGTTTGCTTTATATGAGTTAATTACGTTTTCAACTTTTTGTACGTCTTTAACTTCTTCTTTAGCTTCTACTTTGTTCTTATCGTTTTTACATGAAATAGCCGTTAATGCCACAAAAGCAATTGCTAAAATCGATTTTTTCATAAATATTAGTTTTAAATGATTGAATTTTCGTTCTAATTTAGAACAAATGTAGATAAAATTTATTTTCCGTGGAAATTATTTTTTATTTATTAACTGATTGATAACATATGAAGCTGCTTGTAATCCAAAAGCGGCAGGCATATAGCTTATAGTTCCATAGTACGATTTCTTAAAATTCGTTCCGTCTGTAAGTTTTAAACTTGCTGGTATTTGAATTTCTTCTGAATATACTGCTCGTACACCTTTGTCAACCTTTCGTTCCTTTAATCTCTTTTTAAGGTTTCTAGCCATTTTACAATTTTTCGTTTTACTAATGTCCTTCACACTCACCTTTGAAGCATCTAACTTTCCTCCAGCTCCCATAGAACTTACGATTTTCACCTTTTTTCTTCTGGCAGCAACAATCAAATTCACTTTTGGAGTAATACTATCAATACAATCTAAAACATAATCAAATTCAGGATTTACAATTTCATAAGCTCTTTCAGGTGAAACAAACTCCTCTACAACTGTAAGGTCAATATCAGGGTTTATATCCTTAATTCTAGAGGCCATTACTTGAGCTTTTGATTTTCCAACAGTACTATTTAAAGCAGGTAATTGACGGTTTTTATTGGTTTCATCGAAAACATCACCATCAACAATGGTCATTTTATTTACTCCCGCTCTAGCAATAAATTCTGCAGCAAATGAACCTACACCACCGAGCCCAACAATTAAAATGTTAGCGTTTTTAATTTTATTTAGACCTTCTTCTTGTACCAATAATTCAGTACGTTCTAACCAACTCATACTATAAATATTTTATTGAAGTTTTTACTAATTTGTTTTGTTACGAGTTCAATATTCTCGTTTTTAATGGTGGCAAATGTATTATAAATGTTGGTAATAGACTCTTTGGAATTATCTGTTTCTAATAAAATTTTAGAAGAGTCAATTTCACTGGCAATTGTTTGAAGTTTTCTGTTTTTTATTAAAGCACTTCCTAAGGAAATATAAATTTCGTTTTTTAGTAAATCTTCGGCAATTTGATAGCTTTTGTTAAAGCCATGCAAAATCCAAGTTTGCTGAGGTTTTAACTGTTTTTTTAATCTAATAATGTCATTGTAAGCTTTTACACAATGAATAATTAGAGGCTTTTTTGTTTGTTCGGATAGTTCAATATGTCTTTTAAAAACGCTTATTTGGGTTTCATAGTTGGTCTCGGAAAGTTTATCCAACCCGCATTCGCCTATAGCTAAACAGTTTTTCAAATTAAGTTTTTCCATTAATAAGGTAAATTCATGTTCTAGTTCATATTCAGAAATATACCAAGGATGAATTCCTACAGAAAAAAAAGAGCCAGTAATGGGATCTTTTGGATATTGATTAACAATAGAGGTAGTGTTCTTTTGAGGCTCGAAATTATGTGTGTGAACGTCAAAAAAAGTCATATTATTCTTTGTTTTTTGTATCAATAATTATGGTAACAGGTCCATCATTTAATAATTCAACCTTCATATCTGCGCCAAATTCACCAGTTTGTACTTTTTTACCCAAATCATTCTCAATTTGTTGAACGAAGTTTTCATATAAAGGAATAGAAACATCGGGTTTTGCCGCTTTTAAATAACTTGGGCGGTTTCCTTTTTTAGTTGAGGCATGCAGGGTAAATTGACTCACAACAATAATATCACCTTTCGTATCTAGAATAGAAGTATTCATAACACCTTCGTCATCATTAAAAATTCTAAGCCCTACAATTTTTCTAGATAACCAACTAATATCTTCTTGAGTGTCCTCGTTAACAATACCTAATAAAACTAACAAGCCGTTATCAATATTTGCTACTTTATTTCCGCTTATGGTAACGCTTGCTTTTGTAACTCTTTGGATTACTGCTTTCATTTAAAACAACAATTGTTAATTATTTCCAAATATCAGTCCTATAATTCTCTTCTTCACCTTCTAAAATCTGTAAGTAACTTTTGTAACGTGACCAAGATATTTCTTCATTTTCGAGTGCATCTTTAACCGCACAATGAGGTTCATTTACATGAATGCAATTGTTAAACTTACAATGTTGTTTTAGTGCAAAGAACTCGGGGAAGTAATCTCCCAATTCATCTTTTTCCATATCCACAACTCCAAACCCTTTTATACCTGGGGTATCAATGATTTTTGCGTCAAAACTAAGATCAAACATTTCAGCAAAAGTGGTAGTGTGCTGACCTTGCTTGTGCTGCTCAGAAATCTCTTTTGTTTTTAAATCTAAAGTAGGTTCAATAGCATTTACAAGGGTGGTTTTACCAACACCAGAGTGGCCAGCAAACATACTAACCTTATCTAACATTAGCTCTTTTACCAAATCAACATTTTTGTTTTCAACAGCAGATACTTCAATACATTTATAACCAATAGGTTCGTAAATATCTTTCAAGTATAGAATTTCTGCTTTTTCTTCCACTTCATAAGAGTCAATTTTATTGAAAACCAAAATGACTTCAATGGAATAAGCTTCAGCGGTTACTAAAAAACGATCGATAAAAGTTGTTAGGGTAGGAGGATTGTTAATGGTTACCAATAAAAATACCTGATCGATATTGGCAGCAATAACATGTGTTTGTTTTGATAGGTTTACCGACTTACGAACAATAAAGTTTTTGCGATCTTTAATTTTTGTAATAACACCAGTTTCGTCGTCAGTTTTGGTTTCAAGGTCAAATTCAACAATGTCGCCTACAGCAATAGGGTTTGTACTTTTGATTCCCTTAATTCTGAATTTTCCTTTAATTCTACACTTATAAAGTTCTTTTTCCGACTTTACCCAATACCAACTTCCTGTTGATTTATAAACGGTTCCAATCATTTAGCAAAGATGAGAATAAAATTTGAATGTTGTGAAAGTTATTTTTCACTTAAATCTCTTATTTTATCGGCTATTGAACCTCTTTCACCAATACGAATAAACATAAAAATAAGCTGGATAATTATTCCAGGCTTAGTAATAATTGAAGCTTTTTCTGCTACATCAATATCTCGTTCATCAATCGCCTTGTCAATATCGTTTTTAGGAGTGTTAGCTAATTTGGTTGCAAACTTCCATGCTCCATCTCTCGCTAGCTTCATACTAAAGTCTATTAAGAAGCTGTCAATTTTACTAGTGAACTTTAAAATTGTTTTTAGAAATGGCCATATTTCGGATAAATCTTCCTCAACTTCATGTACCAGAGAAGATAGAATAGAGTTGATTCTATTAAAATCGGTTTTAAGATCTTCAATATTTTTACCTTCCATGACTTGTGCAGAAGCAATTCCTAAATCTAAATTTATATGAGCATTCATTCCGATAAGAAGATGCTGTAGTACGATATACCAAAATTTGTTGGTAATACCGAAAGCCTTTTGCCAAGATGACGTTATAGGTTTATTTTCTTTGAAATTGAAATAAGCTTCAATATATCTTTTAGCAAAAATTACATCGAGCTTTTCCATTCTTTCACCATTTTCGAAATAGTTGTTTTCAATTCCTTCTTTCACTTTGATCGTAACATTTAAGTAAAGAGCGGCGAAATAGCCTAATGTACTTTCATTTTTTATAGAATCGTCAACAATTTGTTGAAGAGTATTAATTACGTCATTAATTGTATTAATTGGAGGCATGTTCTGTTAAGTTTGGTAAGGTTAAATTACTAAAATTAATGTAAAATCAATGAACTATTGTCTAGATAATATAGTTGGAACTGTGGTTAAATAAATATCCTTTAAACAGAAGATTATTGTTTAAATTGATGATGTTTGGTGAAGTGATATGAATGTCTTATTCAGTTTAAATAATGTTTAAAAAGAGAGGTGAAACAGAAAAAAAAGAGATAGCTTTGCCGGCTTGAAAAAAATATATAAAAATTTATGAAGAAACTAGTAGTAACACTAATCTTATTTGTGTTCGTATCATTATCGGCAGTTGCTCAAAAGTATGAGTACAAAGTTATCACAAGCGTTGAATCAATTATTCCAAGTGGATTAGGAAGATCAAGATTAATCTCTTCTAACGACGAAAGAAATTACAAAGATTTTACATCTGTACGTTCAGAAGAAGGTGATAAAAGAAATAAGTCGGATAGATCTAAGATTCGTGTTAAGAATTTTGAAGAAACTAAATTATTGAACTTTTTCAATATTGGAGGTATCAGATTTCAAAACATTGTAGCAAATGACGCTGTGATTACATCTAAAATCAACACGATGGTTGAAGAAGGATGGGATTTAGCTTTTGTAAATAGCGGAGTTGAAAGTTACGGAGGTAAAGGTGATAAAAATGGTATTTTTATTACAAGATATATCTTTAAAAGACTTAAGCAATAATTAGAGAAAAGGCGCCCAATTGGGCGCCTTTTTTTTATCCTTTAATAATCTTTTCTTGATGATTAATACTTTCTTGGTGAATTGCTTTAAACATTTTTAAAACAAACTCTTCACTTAATCCTCTGTTTTCTCCTTCAAGAATCATATTTCCAAGAATTTCGTTCCATCGCTTAGATTGTAAAACGGCAACGTTCTTCTCTTTTTTCAACTCTCCAATTTTATCAGCTATTTTCATTCTTTTTCCAAGAACATCGATCAACTGATTATCAACTACATTGATTTGAGCTCTTAAGTTTTCTAACCCTTCTCTATAGCTTTTATCAGAAGCAGTTTCTTTTCTAACTCTTAAATCTACCATCATTTGTTTAAGTGAATCAGGTGTAACTTGTTGCGCAGCATCACTCCAAGCATTGTCAGGATCATTATGTGTTTCAACCATTAATCCATCGAAGTTTAAATCTAGAGCTGTTTGAGAAACATCAAAAACCATTTCTCGATTACCTGTAATATGTGAAGGATCGCAAATTAATGGTAAATCAGGGAATCTGTTTTGGAATTCAATTGCGATTTGCCATTCTGGAATATTACGATATTTCGATTTTTCGTATGTAGAGAAACCTCTGTGTATTGCTCCTAGTTTTTTGATTCCTTTTGAGTATAATCTTTCAATTCCTCCAAGCCATAAAGCTAAATCAGGATTCACAGGGTTTTTTACCAAAACAATCTTGTCAGTACCTTCAAGTGCTTCAGCAATTTCTTGCATGATAAAAGGACTTACGGTTGATCTTGCTCCAATCCATAATAAATCTACATCATTTTCAAGAGCTAACTTTACATGGTTTGTGTTTGCTACTTCGGTACAAGTTTTCATCCCTGTTTCTTCCTTAACACGTTGTAACCAGTTTAACCCTAGTGCTCCAACTCCTTCGAAATTACCGGGACGTGTTCTAGGTTTCCAGATACCAGCTCTGAAATAATTCACATCGGAGTCTTTAAGCTGATGAGCTATATTTAATACTTGATCTTCAGTTTCCGCGCTACAAGGCCCGGCAATTACTAATGGGTGAGATAATTTCATGTCATCTAACCACGTTCTCAGTTGTTTAGAATTTTCCATTTGCTGTTACTTAGGCATCTAATAAAATACCGTTTAAAATTTGTTTTATATGATTAGTGTTTTCCATTTCTTTATAAATCTCCTCGAAATTATCTTGCTGCATTAATTCTTTGAATTGTTGCAAGTTTAATATGTATTCTTCGAGTGTTTCTATAACGTTGGTCTTATTTTGTTTAAATATTGGTGTCCACATAGCCGGTGAACTTTTAGCTAAACGAACAGTCGAGGCAAAACCACTGCCAGCCATATCGAATATATCTCGTTCATTTTTCTCTTTTTCAATAACTGTTTTACCTAGCATAAAAGAACTTATATGTGATAAATGCGATACATAGGCAATGTGCTTGTCATGAGATTTCGGATCCATATAGCGAATACGCATCCCAATTTTTGAAAAGATTGAAAGAGCTCTCTCTTGAAGTTTGAAAGCTGTTTTTTCTACTTCACAAATGATGTTAGTTTTACCTTTATATAGATTTTTTAATGCTGCTTTTGGTCCTGAAAATTCGGTTCCAGCAATAGGATGGGCAGCTAAAAAATTTCTTCGGTTTGGGTGATCTGCAATACTTTTGCAAATATCAACTTTGGTAGAGCCAACATCAATAACTAAGGTGTTCTCTGAAATAGTATCCAAAACTTTCTTAGTTAGGTCTAATGATACATCTACAGGTACCGAAATAATAATGACATCTGCTTCATTCAAAGAATCTAGAGCTCCTTCTTTGTGAATAATTCCTAACTCTAGTGCTTCTTTAATATGATTTTCATTAATGTCAATACCATAGATAGTACTGTCTTTAAACTCTTCTTGAATATCAAGTGCTAAGCTACCACCGATTAACCCCAATCCTATAACATATACTTTCATCTAAAATCGTGTTATTGCTTCTTTTATTTGTGTTTCTGGAAGGCATAAAGAAAAACGAATATACCCTTCACCTTGGCTTCCAAAAATACTTCCTGGTGCTACAAAAATGTTTTTATTATATAGTAAATCATCAACCATACCTTCTGAAGATTTTCCATTAGGTAGTTTTGCCCAGACGAACATTCCAGTGGCATTCTTATCGTAGTTGCATTCAAGAATGTCGGCAAGTTCAAATATAAGTTGTTGTCTTTTCCTATATATTTTATCCTGATCCGAAAACCAAGAGTTTTCAAGCTCTAAAGCTTTAATAGCACCTTTTTGAATTCCATAAAACATACCAGAATCCATTTGAGTTTTAACCTTTAAAACTTCCTTTAAAAAATCGGAGTTACCTATTAATTTTCCAACACGCCATCCTGCCATATTAAATGATTTACTCAAAGAGTTTAGTTCTAAAGCAATATCTTTTGCTCCTTCTACTTGTAAAATACTTTGAGGCTTTTCATTTAGAATGAAACTATACGGATTGTCGTTTACAATAATAATATGGTGTTTTTTACCAAAAGCGATCAATTTCTTATAGGTTTCTTCCAGACCTCTAGCACCTGTTGGCATATGAGGGTAATTGATCCACATTAGTTTTACATTGGATAAATCTAGTTTTTCAAGTTCATCAAAATTCGGTTGCCACCCATTACTTGCATCTAAATTGTAAAATATAGGACTAGCACCTATTAAATTAGTAACGGAACTATATGTCGGGTATCCTGGATTAGGAATTAATACTTTATCTCCTTCATTTAAAAAGGCTAATGAAATATGCATAATGCCTTCCTTACTTCCCATTAATGGAAGTATTTCATTATCTGGATTTACAACTACGTTATATTTATTTTTATAGAAGTTGGCAATGGCATTTCTAAACTCAGGAAGTCCTTGATAACTCTGATATTTATGAGCTCCAGTTTCCGTTAAGCTATCTTGAATAGCTTTGATAACCGATTGTGGTGGCTGTAAATCTGGACTACCGATTCCCATATTAATAATGGGATTCCCTTCAGAGGCAAGTTGACGTACTTCTCTCAATTTACGTGAGAAGTAGTACTCTTGAACGGTTTGTAAACGATTGGCATATGTTATCATGATCTTCCGTTTTTGTATTCTCCAAGTATTTTGAAATTGTTGGCCATTATTTCAATGATGGATTTCGCTTTGTTGTAATCATCGTAACTGTTGAAGGTTACATCTACGAAAAAAGCGTATTTCCATGGAGTTTCAATAATGGGTAACGACTGTATTTTGGTTAAGTTTAATTTACAATCGCTCATCACATTTAAAACGGTAGCAAGGCTACCTCTTTTATGATCTAATTCAAAACGTAAGGATGCTTTACTTATATGATTTGTTTGATTAATGGGTTTTTTAGTTTGTAGAATAACAAATCTCGTTTCATTATTCTTAATAGTTTGTATTTCATCTTCAATAACTTCCAATTCAAAAATATCAGCAGCTATTTTTGGCGCAATTGCCGCAACACCTTTTAATTGTTTATTAGCTATTGCTTTGGCAACAGCAGAAGTATCAACATCTTCTACAAGTTTAATTGAAGGATGATTTTTGAAAAATTCTTTGCATTGTAAAAGTGCCATTGGATGTGAACAAACTTCCTTGATATCTTCAATATTTTGATTAGGCAATGCCATTAAATGATGATGGATAGGAAGATAATATTCACCTGTAATGTGCAAATTGTGTTTGTCGATTAACGCGTAATTTGGAATTATAGAACCTGCAATGGTATTTTCAATAGCCATAATTGCTTCGTCAGAGTTCTTCGTTAAAAGGCTATCCGTTAAGGAATCAAACGATAAACATTCATTTAATTGAATATTATCGCTATAATACTTTTGTGCCACAATATGGTGGTTGCTTCCTTGTATTCCTTGAATGGCTATTTTCTTCATTTTTTAATGCAAAAAAAAAGCCTCGATGTTATCGAGACTTTATGTTTATATTATTATTTCTGTTGCTTAACAATATGATATAAAGTCTCTTCTCTTACTAAAAAAGTAAAAGTAAAAATAGAAACCTTGCCATACGTTATTTAACATCTTTCCGTGTCTTTATTTATTGAACAGGACAAATCTTGGAATTTTATTTTAAATAAACAAGTTTTACTAAAAAATATTTTTCATTAATTACGATATCGTTTTCATTAATCAAAACTGATAAGATGATGTTTTAATGTGTTTGTAATGAGTATGTAAAAAGAATAAGGGATACTGTTCTATATAAAGCAGTACCCCTTGTTTTAATTTATGTTTGTTCTTAATTAATCGCAGTAAGGTTATTCTTTTTTCTTGTTATATCCGATAGATAAATAACTATCATTAATTAATTTTATAAGTAAAGGTTCACCTGCATCTTTAATTGTTTCAGTGCTAACCGTTTTACCAGTTCCGTAATTTACTTCCCAGTATTTTGATTTATTAGCCCCTATAATTACGAGTATTTTACTTCCTTTTGAAATTTTTCTAGAGGTCATTAAGGATTGTTTTATCGGGAATTTATAGTTTTTGAAAGGTTCTAAGAGCTCTCTGTTTTCATTATCCCTGGCATAACTAGCACGAGCTAAGTATTCGGATAAATGAAAATAAGAGCCATCAGGAAGTATTTCATAAAATTTGATTAAAACATCCATATCTCTTTTGTTGATAGCTACATTAAGTTCTCCTTCAAAAATTCCATTTAATGAGACAGCCTCTTCGAAAGGTTCGGACATAAAACTGATAGCATCCTCCGAATTGATTTCTTCTCCAATAATTGCCTCAGAGTAGAATCCATGTTTGTCATTTTTACTTCTTTTACTTAAATCTATTTCATAAGAGATAGAACCTTCTGATTTAGGTTGATCCGTTTGTAGCTTGAAATTTTGCCCATCAGTTATGTTTGAAAGATAGAATTTAAAGTTGTTCGAATTCATAGTTTCAAAAGAAGAGCAGTGTTCCCATTTATTGGCTCCCATTACTTGATAGTTGATCTTGTCTTTTAGTAAGCCTGGCTTCTGTTTGTTTTTAAGAATATAATCAAACCATTGATAAGCTAATTCATGCATACTGATAAGAGCAACTTTGTCAATGGTGTATCCTGAAACAACTTTGCTAGCATAATGCTGTCCTCCTCCGTGTGAATATGGACCGACAACTAAGTAGTGATTGGCTTTTGGGTTATGTTTATTGTGTTCATGGAAATAATAGAGAGCCCCAATTTGATCGGCATCATAATAACCAGTTGTAGATAAAATAGGAATATTAATGTTTTTAAACTCCTCTCTGTAAGGTACCATATCTTGCCAAAAACGATCATAGCTTGGGTGTTTTAACCATTTTTGGAAAATCTTGTTGTTGCCTTTATTAAGAATGCTGTCAAGTTTGTTGAAGGCAAGACCTTTCATATAATATTCATCATAGGCTTTTTCATAATCACTACTCGCAAAAACATTTCCATCCGTAAAATTGTTGTTTTTCACATAATCAATCCATTGAAGCATATAGCTCATAAAAACGTTGTTTTCCATAGGATAATCGACTCCTATACCTACTGAAACTTGAGGAACAATTGTTTTTAAAGCAGGATGTAATTTTTTTGTAGCTGACCATTGACTAAAACCTAAATAACTTCCTCCCATCATACCAATATCACCATTACACCATTTGTGCTTGCTAATCCAATCGATAATTTTGTAAGAATCTTTACCATCAAATTCAAAAGGAAGGATCTCATTTTTGCTCAATCTTTTTCCTCGAGTATTAACAGCAACTCCAACATAACCATTAACAGCAGCTCTTTTCGCAACTTCATAGTCGTAAGAACCTGCATAAATATTATAAATAAATATAGCTGGTAGCTTTCCTTTAGCTCCTTTTTTTCGAATAATTAGCGCTGTTACTTCTGCACCGTTAGCTGTTTTAATACGTACATCTTTTCGGATATCAAATATTTTCTTGTCTTCTTCATCTAAAAGCTTTTGAGCTAATTCTCCCACTTTTGAATAAATAGAGAATCTGTTATAAGCGCTACATAAACTTTTTGCCTGACCTATTGAAATACTGTCTTTTTCCTTATATTTTTCAAGAGATGTATGAAACCTTTCTTTTAAATCAGAAGTTTTAGTATCGCTATTGATACTTCTTGTAACTTCTGGTTTTAGTACATCTTTTAGGTTAGTGTAAGAGTTAATAAAAGTCTTTTTAAAAGCCTTGTCAAATGGGGTAGACTTTTCCTGATTGGCCTTTGAAAAAACTCTATATAAAAACATGCGTCCAGTTCTTAGTTTGTTAATGGTGTAGCTATCGATGTATTTATTGATACTAGTATCTGCATTTTTAAATTCTTCAGCTAAGAGCTGAACATGTACTATTGAATTGTAATAAGATGTTGTAGAATCTCTCTTATCTTTTTCCAAGATAGTTTTCGCAATCTTCTTCATCTCTTTTGAAATAGATGTTTCATCATTGTGCATGTTTTTTGGAAGATGTATTTTTTGCGAAAAAGTAATAGAGGTCCAGAGCAAAGCTATGATTAGCAAAAAACAATTTTTAGTTTTCATTTTTTAATTTTTATGTATTGTTTAATAGTTTGAGTAGTAAGAAGAGCTAAAGATATATTAATTATAACGGAAAGATTGTTAATAAAAACAAAAGAGTAACAATGCTTATGAGAATATAGTCATGGTTTTGTTTAAGTTTTAAGAATGGTAAGACTTAAGAAAGTAAATGGGAACAGTTGTTATGAAGCTAAAAAAATGAGAAAAGCTACCAATGAACTTTGAAGAAACTATTGGGTATAAAAAAAGCTTCTCAAATTGAGAAGCTTTTAGCGGTCTGGACGGGACTCGAACCCGCGACCCCATGCGTGACAGGCATGTATTCTAACCAGCTGAACTACCAGA
>CANMIL010000015.1 GCA_947497895.1 uncultured Tenacibaculum sp. | reverse complement strand
CAAAACATGTTTTGTTCTGAGATTTTATAACTTTAATCCTAATAAAAACTGTAACGGTTATTTAGGACTAGTCATATTGTAAAGTTTAAATATTTTTTTCTTCAGGTAGTTTTTTACAATTCGATTTTTATTCTTGAAAACAAACATGGTTTAATAATTTGTTTATTAGTTGTTTAGCTTAGTTTGTTGGCGTTTTAAAGATGAAATACAACAGCTTAACGAATGTTCATGCGTAAAGGGGGCTTAAGGAGTAATTTTAAAAGGACCAAACCCCAGTTTATTATGAAGATAAAATTACTTTCAAGTCTAATGATGATAATGATATGTTTATCATCTTTAGCTCAAAATTTTAACTACTTAGGAACATATAGTTCAAACGGAACTCCAGATTATTTGGAAGATCCAGGAGATAATATTTCGTCTGCTACTTTGGAAAAAATAAACAATGCTTTGCCAGAAACATTTCAAGTGCCAACTTACAATCCGCATTATATTTCGTCAGGATATGATAGTGATATATTCGTAAATACAACTACAGATGTCTTTTTGACTTTTGTCGATGAGGGTGCTGGGTTCAGAAACGTACTAGGTTTCTATACTTATGACCTTAATAACCCTCCAGAAACAGCTCCTGCGGATGAGGATATTACCATTATTTTTCCAAATAATTCAAAACTAGGAAGTGGTGGTGGACTCGTAGCTGGTGATAAAGTGAAACTTGGAACTTTTCAAGCTGGTACAGGAATTGGATTCGTTTTAATGAGTAATGGATGGAACGGTAGTCAGGTGACCAACGGATATTGGAGATTGCATTCTAATCCAAATTTTAACCCAGAAAACGATATTTCTAAAAGACATCATAATGTTTTGATTAGTGATGATGAAACAGAAATAGTAATTATGGGATTCGAGGATATTCACCGTGAGCATTCTTGGTGTGATCATGATTTCAATGATGCTCTTTATTATATAACAGCTACTGAGTATGCAGATTTAAATACGACCAATGTAGCAAGTTCTGATACTTCAACTGATGTGTATTCAGCTAATAATGGGGGGTTTGAAAGTAGAGGGGATTTAACAGGGAAAATGGCTTTAAAGAATATTAATCGTTTGAAAATGAACGATGAAGCGTCTACAAAAAGCAAGCAAACACCATTGAAATCACGTTCAAGAACTCCTAATGATTTAGCGAACTATTTTCCACAGAGTGGAATGTTCGAAGTTGAGGAAGCTTTAGTGTCAACATCGAATGATCCCGTAGATTACTCAAATGCAACAGGTGTTTTTTCTGTAGATTATTATTTGCAAAATGAGCGAGTGTCAGCGGCATTATTAACTGAAACGGAATCTAGAATCTACGATCATTCAAAGCATATTTGTGATCGATTAAACGCTTCTGTTTTAAAGGATGTTAGGCCTTTAATGATCAACAATCATCGAATGATTTTTTCGATTATTGAAAGAGACAATGGATATATTGAATACTCAATTAGCTTTTCAGTTAAAAAAGGAGATACAGAAAACGAGTTAATAAGTAGATGGAATATTGGCGAGTATCCTGAGGGAGATTATTTGAATTTCCAAATTTGGGGTAAATCCATGGGACAAGTAGCTTATTTAGTTGGTCATGTAATAGATAAACTTGCTGAAGATAAAGAATTAGTTTCTGAGTACGATATTGAACAATATATACCAACTGTATTTGTGAGTTCGGCAGTTTATAGAGATCAAAAACTCAAATTGAATGTTATTAATAAGTCTAGAACAAACACGGTAACGTTAAATGCCAATATTAGAGGAACCGAACAAATGGATTTTTCTAATTTGGAAATGCCAGTTACTTTAACAGGAGATTTTCGTGAGAGTATAGAAATTGACACAGGTTTTATGTTTGATGGAGGTTTTGCATTGATTAACTCTGAAAACAATACGAGCGATAATGTTTATATGGCTGACGGTACCTGGGGAATAGATTATTCTTCCGATAATACAACATTAAGTGAGTATATAGTAAATGAGCAAACTGAAGAGCTTAGTACCGATATGTATCAGTTAGAGAGGAGTGCCTCAGCATCTGGAACTACTGAAGGAACGTTTAACTTATTTAGATATCCGTTACCTGGAGATTTATCTCTAAATACTGAAGATTTTGATGGTGTTCAATTCTCTATTAAGAATAATACCCCTGTCACTGTTTCTATAGTAACACCAGATATTGTAGATTGGGAAGATAGATGGACCTTTGTATTGGGAGAAAATGAAGAAGAAAATCTAGTATCAATTGATTTCAATGAATTTACTAATAGCAATGGAGCGAATGATGGTACTATTGATAAGGTGAAAATGATAATGTTCTCTGTAGAAGGAGAGGATGGAAATTCAGTAGATTTTAGTTTAGATGTAAAAGAAATTGCATTTAAACCTTCAGCGACATTATCGACCGATGATTTTACAATCGGTAGTTCAGAGGTATTTAATTACCCAAATCCATTTAACTCAAATACAATTTTCTCGTTGCCAAAAGAATCAAGTCGAGTTAAATTTGAAGTGTATGATGTGTTAGGTAGAACAGTGTTTAATGAATATTTGCAAACAACAGCAAATAGAAAGTCATTCGAATATCAATCGCCAACGATGGTTTCAGGGATTTATTTATATGTAATAAGAGATGAAAATGATAATATTTTCAAAGGAAAGTTCGTGTTGAAGAACTAAATAAATATAACAACAAATGGAACAGGTGCACTTAAGTGCGCCTTTTTTTATCCTATTTTTTCTTTTAAACTCTGTACTACTTTTTTACTATTACCGATAAAGATTTCTTCATCAACTATAAAAACAGGACGTTTTAAAAATGTATATTCTTTCAAAATATATTGTTTGTAGTCGGTTTCAGATAGCTCTGTAGTATTAAGTTGCATTTCTCTGTAAAGCTTCGCTCTTTTATTAAACAATGCTTCGTAACTGTTGCTTAAAGAGTACATATGTTCCAATTGTTCAACAGTAATAGGTTCTGTTTTTATTTCTTGCTTTTCAAAACCTTCAATATTAACTTCTTTTAAAATTCTTCTACAAGTATCGCAAGTTTGTAAAAAATAAACTTTCTTCATTTTATATACAATGTTTAATAATATCTTTGAGCTAAAATAACGAGAAAAATGAATATACAATTTGAAGCGTTAAAAAAATCTAGGGAGTTAGTTTTAAAATTTATTGATGGCTTAACACTTGAGCAATTACACACGATACCTGAAGGTTTCAATAATAATATTGCTTGGAATGTAGCTCATCTTGTTGTAACGCAGCAGTTATTACATTATAAACTGTCTGGATTACAATGTTTGGTTTCTGATGAATTAGTTGAGGGTTACAGGAAAGGAACAAAACCTACTAAAGCTTTTACGGAAGAAGAATTTGAAGAAGTAAAAGAGTTATTAATAGGATTGCCTAGCACCTTAATAGAAGATTATGAGGCTGGTATTTTTAAAGAATACACTGAGTATGAAACGAGCACAGGTTTTGTTTTAAGATCATTTGAACATGCAATTGCCTTTAACAACTTACACGAAGGGTTGCATTTAGGAGTAATTATGGCGATGAGAAAATTAGTTTAACTTTTGTAGATTTGTTTTAATTTAATGGTCTTATTACAATTGTTAATGAGTCGGTTAGATGAAGCAAAAGTAAGTTGAATAACATGTAATGTGTTTGGAAACAACACGACATGTAATGAATAAAAATTAAAGAGCATGAAGTTTAATACAAAAACAATACATGGAGGTCAAAAGCATGAAGAAGCGACAGGTTCTGTAATGCCTCCAATATTTCAAACGTCAACATATGCACAATCTAGTCCAGGTGTGCATAAAGGTTATGAGTATTCAAGAGCAGCAAATCCTACCAGAACAGCTTTAGAAAACGCATTTGCTTCTATTGAAAATGGTTCTCATGGTTTTGCTTTTTCATCAGGGCTTTCTGCTATTGATTGTGTTTTACGTTTGTTAGCTCCGGGTGATGAAGTTATTGCGGGTGATGATTTATACGGTGGAACGTATAGAATGTTTACAAAATTGTTCGGCAAATATGGACTTAAGTTTAAGTTTGTTGATATGAATAGTGTTGAAAATGTAACTAATGAATTATCGGATGCAACCAAATTAATTTGGTTAGAAACACCAACAAATCCTTTAATGAAAATTGCTGATATAGTGGAAATAACGAAAGCTGTAAAGGACAAAAACAAAGATATTCTAGTAACTGTAGACAATACTTTTGCTACTCCATATTTACAAAGACCTTTAGATTTAGGAGCTGATATAGTAATGCATTCGGCAACGAAATATTTAGGAGGTCATTCCGATTTAGTTATGGGGGCGTTAATGGTCAATGATGCTAAGCTCGCTGAAGAGTTACATTTTATTCAGTTTGCTGGAGGTGCTGTTGCAGGGCCAATGGATTCTTTTTTAGCGTTGAGAGGTGTAAAAACGTTGCACATACGAATGCAGCGTCATTGTGAAAATGGAAAGGTAATAGCAAAGTATCTTTTAAATCACCCAAAGGTTGGAAAAGTTTATTATCCAGGTTTAGAAGATCATCCTAATCATGATGTTGCTAAAAAGCAAATGGATGACTTTGGAGGAATGGTTTCTTTCAGGTTAAAAGATGAAAGTAAAGAAGCAGCTTTTAAGTTTTTGGAAAGTACAAGAGTATTTACCTTAGCAGAGTCATTAGGAGGTGTGGAAAGTTTAGTAAATCATCCAAGTACCATGACTCACGCTTCGATTCCTGAACCAGAAAGGTTGAAAATAGGAATTACCGATTCTTTAATTCGACTAAGTGTTGGAATAGAAGATATTGAAGATCTTATTTCTGATATAGAACAAGCTTTAAAGTAAGAAATTACACAAATAAAAAAAGGCATGCAGTTTTGCATGCCTTTTTTTATTGCAACTTACTTGCGGTATTTGAAAAATAATTATATCTTGCAACCGTGTTGCAGTAATTTGCAATCATTTAATTTAATGTTTTTTAAAAGACAATGCACCTCATTAATTAGCTTTGTTTGGGTTTGAAGTTATTAAATTTTATTGTCTTATATAAGTGCCGATTCGTCGGCACTTTTCGTTTTCGATTTAAACAATAGAATTACTATTTTTGTAATACAATAAGTATCTTACAAGTTACAAATTAAACAGTATTCATTTCTTTATAAAACACTTGGCATGAGAAATACAGCTTCTTTATTAGCTATTAGAAATTATTTACAGAGTAGCGATGTGGCGATAAGTGCGGTTGATTTAGTAGATCATTTTTCTGATAGGTTTAATAAAACAACGGTCTACCGTGTGTTAACACGCTTAGAAAATGTTGGCGAAATACATTCTGTTTTAGGTAATGATGCAAATACTTATTATGCTACTTGCAGTACTTCATGTACTGAGCATCATCATAATCATAATCACGTGCATAGACAATGCAGAAAATGTGGAGAACTGTCTTGCACGGAAGTTCAGTTAAAGGCTCCTCAACCAGATGATTTTGTGGTAGAAGAGGCGAGGGTTTTATTGGTCGGATTGTGTAAAAATTGTCAATAAACAAATAAAATATACCAACTGGTATATTTTTTTAGTATCTTTGAAGAGATGTCGAAGTCTGAAAGAACCAAAATATTCATAATAGAAACGGTTGCACCTATTTTTAATAAGAACGGTTATTCTGCAATGAGCTTGTCTAAAATTACTGAGGCAACAGGGTTAACCAAAGGAGCAATTTATGGACATTTTGCGAATAAAGAAGAACTAGCTCAGGAAGCTTTTAGGTATTCTGTACGAAGAGTTTTAAAAGATTTGAATGAGGTTGTCAATAAAGGAGAAACACCGTTAAAGATGCTTTTAAATATGCCTGAGTTTTACAGAGGGTATTATGAGTATAATAAACAATTCGGTGGGTGCCCAATACTAAATATAGGGGTAGACTCTGACCACCAAAATGGTTCGATTTCAGACTTAGTAAGAAGTTATAACTTTAGAATTTTAGAGAAATTAGCTTCTTTGATAGATAAAGCGAAGGATAGTAATGAAGTGAAAAGTTCAATTGATAGTATGGTGTATGCAAAGCGATTTTTTTACATGATCGAAGGTGCTGTATATATGTCGCATGTAATGAGAGATGATTCCTATTTGATTGATGTTAGTGATACTATTATTAAAATTATTAAAACCGAACTAGAAAAAAAGAAATAATATTTTTTTAACCCAAAATATACCGATTGGTATATTTTAAAGTTTAAAACCATGGAACTATTAAAAATTTTAGAAAGTAAAGCAAAAATTAGATTTCAAGATTGTGATCCTTTCAATCATTTAAACAATGCATCTTATTTTAATTATATGATTAATGCAAGAGAAGATCAAATTTTAACTAATTATAACCTTGATATTTATAATCATGGAAAAGAAACTGGAAAAAGTTGGGTTGTTGGCTCACATCAAATAGCTTATTTGAAGCCAGCAACATTGATGGAAACAGTTACTATTGAATCACAATTAATTAATTACGGAAGTAAAAATTTGTTAGTTGAAATAAGAATGTTCAACGAAACAAAAACTGAGCTCAAAGCAGTAATGTGGAGCTCTTTTGTATATTTTAATTTGTTAACGCTGTCTTCAGATAAACATCCTGAAGACCTGCTTACCTTGTTCGAAAATGTTGTTCTTCCATTAAAACAAACAACTTTTGAGGAAAGAACAAAAAGTTTACGTTTTCAAAAAGTGTAGGCAACCCGTTCTTGTTGAAAGATAAGAATAAGAAAAGAGGTTAGAATTAATTTCTAACCTCTTTTTATTATTTTCCGAATAAGCGTTGAAAAAATCCTTTTGTTTTTTTAGAAGCTTCTTTAATTTCTTCTTCTGCTTCCTCAACAAAGTCGGCAATATGTTCGCTTGCCTTACCAGCTATTTCGGAAGCTTTTTCAGTTACATCTTCAAGACCTTCTTTTGCTTCTTCAGCAAATTCCTTAGCTTTAGATTTAATATTCTGTACCTCTTCGCTTTCAAGGAAATCGCTAACTTTTTCTTTGGTCTCTTCGGTAAAATCAGCTAGCTTTTCACTGGCATCACCAATGACTTCAGACGCTTTATTTTTTATGTTTTCAACTTCTTCACTATTTATAAACTCTTGAACCTTTTCTTCAGCTTTTTTTACAAAGTCTTTTTCATTACTTGAATTCTCAGTGTTCGATTCTTTATTTTCTAATGGTTCTTTATTTTCTTCTGACATGGCTAAATAGTTTAAAAATAGGTTAATAATTTATGTTAATGAAACTCTAGTGCAGGGAATTAAAACCAAGGTTTCTGATTCTTTTGATAGATTTCTATGAATTCTTGATCGCTTTTTGTCAAGTAGATAATTCCTTCAATAAAAGGAATAATTGAGGCTATTCCACAGGTAACAATATTTAATACAATTTGAATGATACCTTCTTTCGTATATCCAAGAATGAATTTGTGTACAGCAAGAGATCCTAATACTATAGCCAAAATACCAGCAAGAATTCTTTTACTTTCTTCCTGTTGAGGTACCATTGGTTTTCCATGTTCATCGACAATTTCCATATATGTTATTTTAATAATTAGTTTGCATTAAATTTATAAAAAAGCTTCGTCATTTGGTTCCCATAACTCGATTTTATTTCCATCTAAATCTATAATCCAACCGAACTTTCCGTAATCATATTCTTCAATTTTATCCATTACCGTAATGCCATTTTGTTTTAGTTCTTCTAATAGTTCAACTAGGTTTTCAACGCGATAATTGATCATAAAATCTTTTTTTGAAGGGCTAAAGTAGTCAGTATTCTTATCAAAAGGGCTCCATTGCGTTGATCCTTTTTTACCGTTTTCTTGGTTCCACCAAAAAGTACATCCCCATTGATCAGTATTTAAACCAAGGTTTTTTTGATACCAATCTTTCGTTTTTTGAGGATTGTCAGTTTTAAAAAATACTCCCCCGATACCAGTTACTTTTCCTTTTTTCATTTTCTTCGATTTTTAACGTTGCTTTCATATACTGAAATCCATTGATCAACAGATATCTTTTTTACCAATTCACCAATAAGTTCATATGGGATATCATCCATTTTTTTAAAACGGACACAACTTTTTCCCATATCTAATTTTCTTGACGAATGTTTTGGGTATTCATTTACGAACCAGTCCTGAATTTCAGGAATAGCATATATTCCGCTATGATAAAGATTAATGGAATTTTTTTGCGAAGCAAAAGACATAAAAGGGAGAGGTTCATTAGGACTGCAATGATAACCATCAGGATAAGTACTTAAAGGGACAAAATAGCCAATCATGCCGTATTGTATGCCTTCTTCAAATCCGTTAGGAAGATTCTCTTTAATAGTTTTCCTAAGTTTTTCTAGAGCATCTTTTCTCTCTTCAGGAACTTGAGAGATATAATCTTCTGGTGAAGTAGCTTCATATTTCATGTTAGTAATGAATTTAGAAGCTACAATTTACTAAAATTTTTCTTTGATTTTATCTACGATTGTCTGAGCCAACTTTTCTTTACTTTCTATAGTCCAGCCAGCTACATGAGGAGAGAGTAAAACTTTTTCAGAATTTATCAGGTAATTGAAAGCATCAGGTAGTTCGTTTGTAAACAAGTTTTCAAACGACTTTTTCTCATATTCGAGTACATCTAAACCAGCCCCCAAAATTTTCCCATTTTCCAAAGCTTCCGCTAAATCTTCTGTAACAACTGAAGTCCCTCTAGCAGTGTTTAAGAGCCAGAATGGATTTTTGAAACCATTGATAAAACTGGTATTAATCATGTTTACAGTTAATTCTGTTTGTGGAGTATGCAAGCTTACAACTTCAGCTTTTTCTTTGAACTCTTGTAAAGTTACTTGAGTACAATTTTCATCGCCAACATTATCCTTAATATCATAACAGATAACCTCTACATCGAAACCTCTAAGTTTTTTTGCAAAAGCTTTTCCCATATTGCCATATCCGATAATTCCAACAGTTCTTCCGTCGAGTTCAATTCCTCTATTCTCTTCACGAAGCCATTGTCCTTGTCTTACTTCTTTATCCGCTTTATTTAGTTTGTTGAATAAAGAGAGTAACATTCCTAAGGTATGTTCACCTACAGCATTTCGATTGCCTTCAGGTGCTGAAATGAGATGAATACCTTTAGAAGTAGCGTAATCACAGTCAATGTTTTCTAAACCAGCCCCTACGCGACCAATAAATTTTAAATTAGTCGCCTTATCTATAAAGGAAGAGTCGATCGTGAATCTGCTACGAATAACAATTCCGTCGTAGTGATGTATTTTTGCCTCAATATCTTCTTTAGTAGAGGTGTAATCTTCGTCATTCGTATAACTAAGATCATTCAATTGATTGATAAGAATTGAATGATTGGTGTCTAGGTGCAATACTTTCATGCCAAAAAAAGTCAGTAAGTAATACTGTTATTTGTTAATATTGTTCTTTTTCGTTTGGAAAATCTTGCGATTTTACATCACTTATATACTGTTGAAAGGCCTTTGTCATTTCAGAATATAAATCTAAATATCTTCTCAAGAATCTTGGGCTAAACTCATGAGTCATTCCTATCATATCATGAGTAACCAATACTTGACCGTCAACACCTGCTCCAGCACCGATACCAATAACAGGAATAGTTAAACTTTCAGCTACTTCTTGAGCTAGTTTTGCAGGGACTTTTTCCAAAACGAGTGCAAAACAACCTAATTCTTGAAGAAGTTTAGCGTCTTCTTTTAATTTTTCAGCTTCTGCCTCTTCTTTAGCTCTTACAGTATATGTTCCAAATTTATAAATTGATTGAGGTGTTAACCCCAAATGTCCCATGACAGGAATTCCAGCGGTTAAAATTCGAGAAATTGATTCTGAAATTTCACTACCTCCTTCAAGTTTTACTGCATGTCCTCCTGATTCTTTCATGATTCTTATAGCAGATTCGAGAGCATTTTTAGAATTCCCTTGGTAGGTTCCGAATGGAAGATCAACAATAACCAACGATCTATCAATTCCTCGTATAACTGAACTCGCATGATAAATCATTTGATCAAGAGTTATTGGTAATGTTGTTTCATGTCCTGCCATTACATTTGAGGCAGAATCTCCAACTAAAATAACATCAATACCGGCTCCATCAACAATTTTCGCCATTGTATAATCGTAGGCTGTAAGCATTGATATTTTTTCATTATTGGCCTTCATTTCAACCAATGATTTTACCGTTACCCTTTTGTACTGTTTTTTCGCTGTTGACATTTTATAATCTATTTGTATGATGTAAAAATAGACAATTTGTAGAGATTAATATGTCGTTAATCTTCTGTTAATTAAATTTTTTGAATATTAATTTTTAATAGTTTTAGGTTTCGAAATTCAATAATTATGCAAAAAATAATTACTATCCTTATTGTTTTAACACTTTCAGCGGTAGTTAAGGCACAAACTTCTTCTGAAGAAAGTAAAATAAAAAATACGATTAGTACTTTTTTTGAAGGATTGCATAAGGGGGATAGTGCCATAGTAAGTTCTTCTATTCATGAGTCTTTAAAGCTTCAGACTACTTTTACAGATAGGGAGTCAAAGACACAAATAAGAACTCAAACTAAGGATGAATTATTGAAAGCGATTGCAAGTAAAAAAAAGGAGGATACCTATCTTGAGAAATTACTCTCTATGGAAATTCATATTGATGCGAATTTGGCTTCAGTTTGGACACCTTATGAGTTTTATTATAATGGTAAATTAAGTCATTGCGGTGCGAATTCGTTTCAGCTCTTTAATAATAATGGAAAGTGGGAGATTATTTACATAGTTGATACAAGAAGAAGGCAAGGCTGTAAAACTGAACAAGACTAAGATGAAGCATTTGTTTTGTTTACTTTTTATGTCAAGCATACTCTCTGCTCAAAAAGCAAAATTGTTTTTGCCTGAATTGTTTCGTGATTTTGGACATGTGAGAGATTTGTCAATGAATAAAGATGGATCTGAAATTTATTTTACAGCCCAAGGGTATTTAAAGGAGTATTCTTATATAGTATCAGCAAAAAAGGTTAATGATCAGTGGAAGGAACTTGAAATAGTTAGTTTTTCAGGCCAAAAGGGAGTTAGAGATTTGGAACCTTTTCTTTCTCCTGATGGAACTCGATTGTTTTTTGCTTCAAATCGTAAAGTAGATGCCCGTGGTTCTAAAAAAGATATGGATATATGGTATGTTGAAAGAAAAAATAATGATAGAGAATGGTCAGTGCCAATCCGTTTGGGAGAAATTATAAATACTGGTAAGGATGAGTTTTATCCATCAGTTTCGAATAATGGAAATTTATATTTTACGACAGAGCGTGAAGATAGTAAAGGGAAGGAAGATATTTATATGAGTGAGATGATTGATGGTGAATATACCAAACCAAAATCATTAGATGCGGTTATTAATAGTGAAAAATTTGAGTACAACGCTTTTGTTTCTCAAGATGAAGACTATATTATTTTCACCTCATATGGAAGAAAAGATGATTTAGGTAGAGGAGATATGTATATGAGTAAAAAGGATAAATTAGGAAAATGGATGCCAGCTAAACGCATGGGAAATCATATCAATACAAAGCGTGAAGAATATTGTCCGTTTGTTGATTATAAAAATAAAATGCTGTATTTTACGTCAGTGAGAACTGAAACAATTAATGTTTTAGAACCAAAAAAAAATCTTAAAGGCATGCTTGAGAAAATAGAGGTTTTACCTAACGGTTTAAGTCGAATTTACTGTACGCCATTAAATAAAATTTAGTGTATATTTGACGTAATGAACCCAAACAAAGAGAAAAATAGTTTATCGCCTGATGAATGGGTAGATAATTATGCCGATTATTTGTTTAACTATGCAGTTGTAAGAGTTAATAATGAGGCTTTAGCTAAAGATTTAGTTCAAGAAACTTTCTTTGCAGGTTTAAAATCAGCTAAGAATTTCGAAGGAAAATCTACTGAAAGGACATGGCTTGTTTCTATTTTGAAACGAAAAGTGATTGATTATTACAGGAAGATAAATTCGAAAAAAGGGCAAGCCGAAGTGAAAATGAGTTTTTACGATGGTGGCGATAATGAAGGTAATTGGATAGAGGAAAGAGTTCCACAAACATGGAAAAATGAAGCAGAAGAAGGTATTGAAAACGAAGAATTAAAGGAACAGATTGATAAATGTATTGATAGTTTGCCAGAAAAATATGCTATGGTTTTTAGGATGAAAACTATTCAAGAGTTTGAGACAGAGGAAATTTGTAAGGCACTAGATATCACTCCGTCTAATTTATGGGTGATCATACACAGAGCGAGAACTCAATTAAGAGGTTGTTTGGAAAAGAACTGGTTTAATAATTAATTTATGTTTGGAAAGTTTAAAATATCTTGTGACGAAGCAACAACAATTTGTGATAAAGCACAATATGGAGAAGCTACTACATTAGAAAAAATTAAGCTTAATATGCATGTTATGTTTTGTAAGATATGTAGATTATATTCAAAGCAGAACGGCATATTAACAGGGTTTTATAAGAAGAAAGCTACAGAATGTAGGGCTAAGAAACATTTAATGACAGACGAGGACAAGTTAGCCTTGAAAGAAAAAATTAAAGAAATAATATAAAGAGCTTTTAGGTTTTTTTTGAAAAAACCATTTTTTGATTTTTTGTTAGATTGAAACGGAATTTGTTGTAAAGATGAATTCCGTTTTTTTAATTTTGCACTTAAATAGTACGTATGAATTTTTTACCAGAATCAATAGATAACTACGCCGTTGAACATTCACAAGGAGAACCTAAACTTTTAAGAGAATTAAGTAGAGAAACTTGGCAAAAAGTATTAAATCCGAGGATGTTAAGTGGTGCTTTTCAGGGAAGGGTTTTATCGATGATTTCCAAATTAATTCAACCTCAAAAAATACTTGAAATAGGAACTTATACTGGGTATTCGGCGCTTTCTTTAGCAGAAGGATTAAGAAAGGATGGTGTTTTATTTACGATTGACAAAAATGAAGAATTAGAAGAGCTTCAAAGAAAGTATTTTGATAAGTCAGAATATAAGGATCAGATCAAACAGTACGTGGGAAACGCAATTGAAATAATTCCTCAAATTGACGAGAAGTTTGATTTGGTATTTATTGATGCAGATAAATCGAATTATTTAAATTACTTCAATTTAATCATTGATAAAATGAACTCAGGGGGAGTTATATTGTCTGATAACGTACTTTGGAGTGGTAAGGTTGTTGAAGAGCTAAATCCTAAGGATATTGATACGAAAGTACTTTTAGAGTATAATCGTTTATTGAATGAAGATGATCGCTTAGAAACCGTTTTATTGCCGATTAGAGACGGATTAACAATAAGCAGAGTAAAGTAGAATTTTATTAGCGGTTTCTTTTAATAGGTCCAGTAAGATCGTCAATGTTGTCTTTAACATCATTAACTTCTTTGTTAATATCTTGAACGATGTCTGTGTCTAGACCATGTTCTTGAGCACTTTCGTTAATTTCTCTTTTAATATCGTTGGTAGCATCTTTTATTTGACGCATTCCTTTGCCCAATCCTCTTGCAATTTCGGGCAACTTATCTGCACCGAAAAACATAACTACTATCAATAGTATAACAAAGATTTCAGGTCCGCCGATAAATAAAAAAGTAATATTCATAAAGCAAAGATAGTTAAAAAGACTTATTTTTTTAGTAAAAGAAAAAGCCAAACCGTGTTAAATTAGGTTTGGCTTTTTAAGCTTATATAGAAAGTAATTAGTCCGCTAGAATAATTACTTTATTATCTTTCATTTCAATTGTCCCTGACTTGATGTTCAAAGTTAAAACTTTATCATCAGCTGGTAGTTTTTCAATGCTACCATGTAAGTCATCAAAAGATAAATGATTTTGAGTATGTACATGAATCTTCACAGTTCCTTTGTCTAATATAGAAACTATAGGAGCGTGATTATTCAACATTTGGAAATCACCATCAATTCCTGGTACGGTTACAGAATCAACATCTGATGAAAATAAAATCGCTTCTGGAGTAACAATTTCTAAAAACATAAATTCAATTGATTATTTAATTAATAATTGTTAATTGAATTATGCTTCAGCTAACATTTTTTCTCCTGCGTCGATAGCATCTTGAATAGATCCTTTTAAGTTGAATGCTGATTCAGGATATTTATCTAATTCACCATCCATAATCATAGTAAATCCTTTGATAGTATCTTTAATATCAACTAAAACTCCTGGGATACCTGTAAATTGCTCAGCTACGTGGAATGGTTGAGATAAGAAACGTTGAACACGACGAGCTCTGTGTACTACTAATTTATCTTCTTCAGATAATTCTTCCATACCTAAGATAGCAATAATATCTTGTAGCTCTTTATAACGTTGTAATAACTCTTTTACTCTTTGTGCACATCCGTAGTGCTCATCACCAAGAATCTCTGGAGTAAGAATTCTAGAAGTAGAATCTAATGGATCTACCGCTGGATAAATTCCTAACTCGGCAATTTTACGAGATAATACCGTAGTTGCATCTAAGTGAGCAAACGTTGTAGCAGGAGCAGGGTCAGTTAAATCATCTGCAGGTACATATACTGCCTGTACAGAAGTAATAGATCCTTTCTTAGTAGAAGTAATACGCTCTTGCATTGCTCCCATCTCTGTTGCTAATGTTGGTTGGTAACCTACGGCAGACGGCATACGTCCAAGAAGTGCAGATACCTCAGATCCAGCTTGAGTAAAACGGAAAATATTGTCAACGAAGAATAATACATCCTTACCTTGAGCTTCTCCAGCACCATCACGGAAGTATTCAGCGATTGTTAATCCAGATAAAGCAACACGTGCACGTGCTCCTGGTGGTTCATTCATCTGACCGAATACGAAAGTAGCTTTAGAATCTCTCATTCCAGATTTATCAACTTTTGATAAATCCCATCCACCATCTTCCATAGAGTGCATAAAGTCATCACCATATTTGATAATTCCTGACTCTAACATCTCTCTTAATAAATCGTTTCCTTCACGAGTTCTTTCTCCTACACCAGCAAATACAGATAAACCTCCGTGTCCTTTTGCAATGTTGTTAATTAACTCCTGAATTAATACAGTTTTACCTACACCGGCACCACCGAATAAACCAATTTTACCTCCTTTTGCATAAGGCTCAATTAAGTCGATTACTTTAATACCAGTAAATAATACTTCAGTAGAAGTAGATAAGTCTTCAAATTTAGGCGCAGAACGGTGGATTGGTAAACCATCTTGTCCAGTTTTAGGTAAGTCACCTAATCCGTCAATAGCTTCACCTGTAACGTTAAATAAACGTCCGTAAATATCATTACCTATTGGCATTTGAATAGGGTTACCAGTAGCAATTACCTCTTGCCCTCTTTGTAAACCATCAGTCGCATCCATTGAGATTGTACGAACTGTATCTTCACCAATATGTTGTTGAACTTCTAAAACTAAAGTAGAACCATCGGCTTTATTTATTTCTAATGAATCATAAATCTTTGGTAGTTCAGCGTTTTCTGTATTAAACTCAACATCGATAACTGGACCAATAATTTGAGAAACTTTACCTGTTATTGTAGACATTACTATATGTAATTAAAGTTATTTATTTTGTTAAGTGAGAATTAACTCATTTTTTCAAGGCGCAAAGGTAAATTTTTAAAGCCAATTTTAAAAATGTTTCGAAGTATTTTTAGTTTTTTATTGCAATAAAAAAAGCCTCACACATGGTGAGGCTTTAATTTTATATGGTTGAAGTAAAATTATTTTACAACTTTGATTTCAACACGTCTGTTTTGAGCTCTTCCGTCTCTAGTTTTGTTAGAAGCGATTGGGTAAGCCTCTCCAAATCCTTTAGAAGTTAATCTGTTTCCAGAGATTCCAGCTTTAGCAACTAAATAGTCAACAACAGCTTTAGCTCTTTTTTCAGATAATCTTAAGTTAGAAGCTTCTCTACCTTGGCTATCAGTGTGTCCTTCGATGCTAAAGTTAGCTTTAGGATACTCTTTCATGATACCAGCCATTAAATCTAATTTACCTTTAACTCCTGGTCTGAAAGAAGTTCTTCCTGAGTTGAAGTAAATAGCTTTGGCAAAGTTCTCTAATTTCTTAACAGCCTCTTCCTTGATTACAACTTCAGGACATCCGTTGTTAGAAGCAACACCTTTAACGCTTGGACACTTATCATCTTTGTCTAATACTCCGTCTCCGTCAGTATCAGGCCAAGGACATCCGTTGTTAGCAGCTGGACCAGCAGTGTTAGGACACTTATCTTTGTTATCAGCAATTCCATCGCTATCAGCATCAGGACATCCGTTTAAAGAAGCTAAACCAGCTTTAGAAGGACATGCATCATCTTTATCAGCAATACCATCACCGTCAGCATCAGGACAACCGTTTAATGCAGCTAAACCAGCAACTTCTGGACAAGCATCATCAGAATCTTTGATACCATCGTTATCAGTATCAGGACATCCGTTGAATTCTTTTAAACCTGCAACTTCTGGACAAGCATCTTCTTTGTCATATACTCCGTCACCGTCAGTATCTTTTCCTCCGAATTTGAATACTAAACCAACTGAGTGTTGGAAGTGATCTTGAACTTTGTCAGCAAATTCTTTCTTACCACCAGATTGGAAGTTTAAACCTAAGTTATCGTTGAACCAAGTGTTGAATCCTAAACCAGCGTTTAAAGTTCCTTCACCTGCGTCACCTAAGTTAGCGTAACCACCACCTAAGTATACATAAGGATCGAACCAAGCAGTATCACCGAATAAGTTGTTTAAGTCATACTTTACGTTAGCATCGATAGCCCAGTAAAGCTCATCCATATCGTTTTCAGCTCTAAAAGTTTCGATTTTGTTTAAAGAACCTGCCACTTGTAAAGTGAATCCGTCGTTTAAGTATCTGTCAACAGAAATTCTTGAAACTGAAGGTAAGATATTCCAGTCACTAGTACCGATATAGTCTTTTGCGTAGTCTCCAAATTCTGTAGGAATTCTAAAGTCAACAGCATTAACTCCGAAACCAACTACCCATGGGTTGTCTGAATCCTGTGCGCTTACCGTTCCCACTGTTGCGAACGCAAACAAAGCCATCACAGCTAATTTTAATTGTTTCATTATTAAAAATTTAAATTAAAAGTTCGTTTATATATAACGCAAATGTAAGTTGTTAAAACTTATTTACAAAAACAAATCTACAAAAACTTACCAGAAAAGCAAGTTTTTTGTTGCAATCATCTATATCACTTTCAGTTCTTTCCCTGCCTTTATAAAAGCATTAATTGCTTTGTCAAGATGCTCTTTTTCATGGGCTGCAGATAACTGAACTCGAATTCTTGCTTGCTCTTTTGGAACAACAGGATAAAAGAATCCTATTACATATATACCTTCTTCTAAAAGTTTGTTAGCCATAGTTTGAGAAAGTTTAGCATCATATAGCATAACAGGCACGATAGCAGCATCGGCACCAACTAAATCGAAACCAGCCTTTTCCATTTCAGTTCTGAAATAATTTGTGTTCCATTCAAGCTTGTCTCTTAATGAAGTGTCATTCGATAATATATCAAATACTTTTAAAGAGGCTCCTACAATTGCAGGTGCTAAAGAGTTTGAGAATAAGTATGGACGAGAGCGTTGACGTAAAATTTCAATGATTTCTTTTTTACCTGTGGTATAACCTCCCATTGCTCCACCTAATGCTTTTCCTAAGGTTCCTGTAATAATATCAATACGTCCCATTACCTTTTTTAGCTCTAAGGTTCCTCTTCCTGTTTCACCTATAAAACCAGCAGCGTGACATTCATCGATCATAACTAAAGCATCGTACTTGTCAGCTAAATCACAAATTTTATCTAATTCAGCTACGATTCCGTCCATTGAGAATACTCCATCGGTTACGATAACTTTAAATCTGTGGTTTTGCTTATTAGCTTCAATTAGCTGTTCCTCTAAAGAAGCCATATCATTATTATTATAACGGTAGCGAGCAGCTTTACATAGTCTTACACCATCAATAATAGATGCATGGTTTAGACTATCAGAGATAATAGCATCTTCTTTTGTTAAAAGAGGTTCAAATACACCACCGTTAGCATCAAAGGCAGCGGCATATAATATGGTGTCTTCTGTTTGATAAAACTCAGCAATTTTACCTTCTAATTGTTTATGAATATCTTGAGTACCGCAAATAAAACGCACTGAAGACATTCCAAACCCGTGGGTATCCATAGTGTCTTTAGCTGCTTGAATAACTTCAGGGTTGTTTGATAATCCTAAGTAATTATTAGCACAGAAGTTAATTACTTCTTCACCTGTAGAAATTTTAATCACAGCATCTTGAGATGATGTTATAATTCGTTCTGATTTATAAAGACCAGCATCTTTGATGTCTTGGATTTCTTTTTGGAGGTGTTCCTTTATTTTTCCGTACATTTTATCGTGTTTATTAAGTTGAATGTTTGTTAGGGTCAAATTTAGTGGGTTATACTTCTTCAACCAAAATTTCTTCACCAATATATACTAATAGTTTTCTTTCAATTTGAAGATTCATTTCTTTTATAGCATTAGCATATTTTAATACTTGTTGGTGATGTTGTGAAGAAGCCTTTCCCGTTTTGTAATCTATGATGATAGCATTGTTTTCTCTAATGACTAATCTGTCAGGAATGATAATCTGGTTGTCAATCGTTACTATTTCACGTTCATTAAAAACGGTAATGTTTTCCTTGAAAAAATCTTCCAAGATAGGGTGTTTAACAATGTTGATAATGGTGTCTTGAATTAACTTTACATCTTTTTTTTGAATAATACCCTGATTCGTATATTCGTCGATAACCTTCGAAATATCTTTTTCAGAAATAACTTTAGACATCATCTCATGGATTAGGTTTCCATATTCTATGGCCTCTTCTTGTTTGGTATCCCAAAGTTTGGAAGCACTGGCTAACATATAAATATTATGATCTTGCCAAGGAGATGAGATAAAACTACCCTGAGTTTTTGTTTTACTTTCAATATTGATCAATTCACTTTTTCGTTGAATATCACCAAAGGTGTAGTTTAACTCGTCGTTATTCCAGTCTCCTGTTTTCTTTAAATAGTTGATGAAAATTCCGGAGTAATAGTTTGTATTTTCACCAGTTTTCGAAATTCTTTTATCAGTGATTATATGCAGTTGTTCAATGGGCCTTGTAAGGGCTACATAAAGAAGATTGAAGTTGTCTAACTCTAGTTCTTCTCTTTGATGTTCGTATATTTCTTTCCCTCGATTACTGATAAAGTTTAAGTCTTTATTAAATGGAAGAAGTAACTCGTTGAAAGGGGTGTAGTTTTCAGGTAACTGATCCAACCAAATTTTTGGGTTTATTTGTTGGTAAATATCCAAATCACAAGGAAAAATAACAACAGGGAATTCTAACCCTTTTGATTTATGTATTGTCATTATTTGAACGGCATCAGTGCTTTCTGGAGCAACAATACTTAGGTTTTCCTTTTTACGGTCCCAATAATCTAAGAAACTCTGGATATCTGTATCTTTTCTTTGTTGTTCTAAAACAACATCTAGAAAGAATTGTAAATAAGCATCGGAAGAGTGTGTCAAATCAAACCCTCGAATGATATTTTCTATTTTCTCGTAAAATGGAAGAAGGTTGAAATCATTAAGGTTAAAAGATGTACTATAGGATGCCAAACTATCGAAGAGATCATGGTTGTTAAGTTTGATATGCTTCGCAATAAAAGAATGTTTCTTTTCCTGAACATTTAAATGACTATGTAGAAAGTATAAGACATTAGTTAATGTTTCTTTATCTGTAGGATGCTGCAATACCTGAAGCATGTTAATGATAAAACTTACTTTGGTATTGCTTTTAAGTAATAGTGTTTCTGAAGAAACGATTGGAATTGAATTTTCAGAAAGATAATTAGCAATGGCTATTCCATCACTTTTTTTTCGTACCAGAATGCATATTTCATCTAATCTGAATTGAGAACGTAATTCTTTAATTTTTTCAAGAACCTTATTTGGGTATTTCAAAGATTCAACTTCTCTGTCTTTTTCTTTTTCTAGAAAATTTATGGTTACACAGCCACCTTTTCTGCTATTTTCTAACTGTTGGTTTCCATCAATAAACAATTGTTCGTAGCTTTTGTTTTGAAGGAATTTAGCTGAGTGTTGGAAAAAAATATTATTGAAATTAATAATCTCACTAAAGCTTCGAAAGTTGGTTTCAAGTGTTTTAGAGAGTTTGGGTATTTGAAAAGGATTGTCGGAGTTTTCGTCAATTGACCCTAAATTGATAAATTGTTCCGCTTTACCACCTCGCCATCTATAAATAGCTTGTTTTCCATCACCTACTAGTAAAAGATTACTGTTTTCTTGAGCTAAGGCATTGTCAATTAGAGGAATTAAGTTTTTCCATTGCAAAGTAGAGGTATCTTGCATTTCATCAATAAAATAATGCATAAAGCGTTGCCCGATACGTTCATATATAAAAGGAGTAGGTTGGTCTTTAATATTATTCGCAATTAACTGATTAAACTCAGCGTTCAAACGGATGTTATTATCTTCTTTTATGGTATTTAGTTCTGTATTGATATTATTTAATACAGCTAATGGAATTAAACTTTTCAGTGCTAATTCGCATAGAATTAGTTGACCGTAGATTTCTTTACTTTGATCAAAAAAAGTAATTAATTCTGGTAAAATACCTTCAATAGAGTTCTTGATTTCTGGTTTAGCTGTCTTTGTGTAAAAGTTGTGATTTTCTATTGCTTTATCAATCGTTTCACTTCTTTTCTTGAAGTCGAAAGAAGAAGTGAATTCAGTTAAATCTTTAAGGAATTTTGGAAAAGTACCTCTTGAAAAATCCTTTGCTTCTAGTCCAGCGTTATCAATAATATCTAAAGCTTTTTCTCCTTTGCTTTTTATTTCTTGAAGTAATTCACTTTTGTTTTTAGATAGTTTGCTTTGTAGAGTATTAAAATCATTTAGCTCTTTCGAAGCCAATAAGTTTACATGCTTAGCGTCGTCTTCATTTAGAAGTATTTTGGAGATGTCATTTAATTCTTTTGAAATATCCCAAGATCGATCATCATCTGTTTTGCTAAGGGAAAAATGAATTAATAACCGTGTAATATCTTTATCACTACCAATCTTTGAAACTAAAACATCAACAGCTTCGCTTAATAAAGAAACTGCATCCATCTCAACTTCGAAATTAAGACTTAATCCAAGGTCAAAAGCGAAACTTTTAATTATTTTATGAGTAAAACTATCAATAGTTGTTATCGAAAATCCAGCATAGTTCTGAAGAATGGCATCTACAATTTTTCTACTTCGTTTTTGGATAGTTTCTTTATCCAAACTAGTCTCGTCAAGAATCAATAATAGAATGTCATTTTCTTCTTTGTCTGCAAAAGCTTGAAGGTTATTTAAAACTCGCTCCTTCATTTCTCCTGCCGCTTTGTTGGTAAAGGTGATCGCGAGAATCTTTTGAAAAAGAAAAATATCTTCTGATGCTAATAGTATTTTCAAATACTCTTTTACTAATGTGAAGGTTTTTCCACTACCAGCAGAAGCATTATATATTTGAAAAGACGAAGAGTTTGGCATTCTATTAAATTTTATGCAAAGTAACTTATTTTAATATTTTTTCTTTCATGTATTTCTAAAAACCATATGGTACTATTGCTTCTAATTTAAATTGTTTTAAAAATCACATATTTAGGCTTTATGTTAAATAGCAAAACCTTATTGTAAGCCTTTCTAATAGAATCGACTCATTTTCTATATATTTATCTAAAAATCAATAATTAAAATGACTAAAGCTCTTCTAAAAGTTGGTATGGCACAAATAGCTCCTGTTTGGCTGAATAAAGAAAAAACCATAGAAAAAGTAAAATCTTATATCAAACAAGCTGGTAAAGAAGAATGTAATCTGGTAGTTTTTGGTGAAGGTCTATTACCTGGATATCCATTTTGGTTATCGATTACGAATGGAGCTGAATTTAACTCGAGTGTTCAAAAGGAAATCCATGCACATTATATTAAAAACTCAATACAAATTGAAAGTGGTGAGTTGAATGAAATTTGTCAGTTAGCTAAAGAGTATAGTATTGCTATTTATTTAGGTATCATCGAAAGAGCTTATAATAGAGGAGGGCATAGTTTGTATTGTTCGTTGGTTTACATAAATGAAAATGGAGAAATAAAATCGGTTCATAGGAAATTACAGCCTACATACGAAGAGCGTTTAACTTGGTCTCCTGGTGATGGAAATGGATTGAAAGTGCATCCATTAAAAGAATTCACAGTAGGCGGATTGAACTGTTGGGAAAACTGGATGCCTTTACCTCGAACAGCCTTATATGGTCAAGGGGAAAATTTACATATTGCTGTTTGGCCTGGTGCTGAAAGGAATACTTTTGATATTACAAAATTTATAGCGAAAGAAAGTAGGTCTTTTGTGGTTTCTGTTAGTGGATTTATGTCTATTGAAGATTTTCCAAAAGACATTCCTCATATTGAGAAAATAGTAGCTAATTCACCTGAAATTCTAGCCAATGGAGGATCGTGTATTGCTGGACCGGATGGAGAGTGGATTGTGCCACCAGTTACAGGGAAAGAAGGATTGTTTACGGGAATTGTAGATTATCAAAAAGTATTAGAAGAGCGTCAAAATTTCGATTGTGTTGGTCATTATTCAAGGCCAGATGTTACGAAATTAGTGCTAAACACTGAAAGGCAATCAATATTAGAAATTTCTAAAAATTAAAAAGGTGTTTATAACAGTTGGTGTTTGAAATTACCGTAAAAGAAAATGAAGATTTTTTTATCTAAAGGAAAAAAGAACGTTTTATTGGTCTCAGTTTAGGGTTTAAAACCCTGCAATTTGATTGCAGTACTTTTAGTTATGCGAAAAAATCTAACGTTCAATGAGAATCTAAGATTTAATCGATTGAATAATTAAATGTGAACAATTCCAATAAAATATTGGAATAAACTTGAGGGACTTTTAGTCCCTAGTAAAAACAAACCTCTGTACTTTTAGTGCAGAGTGGTTTAGTGCGGTAATTTCGAGTTGCAAATGGTGTTAATTATTATACATATACCTAATAGCGAAAAATCATTCCTAATAGATGAAAATCTATACAGAATGATTTTTCTAAAAAAATTAAACTTTTATTGTCTTTGATTTATTGTTTATCCAAGCCCTACGTCTAAAGACATCATAACAATAAATCCTCCGATAAAACCTAAGGTGGCAATATCGGTATATTTATCTCTTTGCGTTTCTGGAATAACTTCTTCAACTACAACAAAAATCATAGCTCCAGCTGCAAATGCTAAGGCATAAGGTAAAATAGGAGTGAAAAAAGATACCGCTACTGCTCCTAATACAGCAGCAAATGGTTCAACAATAGCAGAGAGTTGTCCATACCAAAAACTCTTTCTTCTACTTACTCCTTGACGACGAAGTGGCATGGCTACGGCAAAACCCTCAGGGAAATTTTGAATTCCAATACCGATAGCCAAAGAAATCGCGGCGATTACCATTTCAGTTTGTTCAACACCAACTAAAGTTGATGCAGCTCCAAATAAAACACCAACAGCTAGTCCTTCTGGAATATTATGTAGTGTAATTGCTAATACTAATAAAGTAGTTTTATGCCAATTGGTTTTAACACCTTCTGCTTCGTTGTCTTGGAAATTAATATGCAAGTGAGGTAGCCATTTATCCATACCGAATAAGGCTAGAGCTCCGAGGGCAAAACCAATTGCTGAAGGAATTACTTTGATAAAGCCTTCCCCAGGACTATTATCGATGGCAGGAGAGAGTAAGCTCCAAAAACTTGCTGCTACCATAACTCCGCCTGTAAAGCCAAGCATTCCGTCAAGTACTGCGCGATTTAATTTTTTAAAGAAGAATACTAAGCTGGCACCAAGTCCAGTAAGCCCCCAAGTAAATAATGATGCATAAAGTGCTCCCTGAATAGGGTGTTCCTTACAAAATGCAACGAGTTGATCAAAAAAATCCATAAATGTTTTTTAATGTATTTAATCCTTGTTATTGTGTTTTTTGAATGTATAAGTTATTTGCTATTTTATTTGAAATGTTCAATAATTTATTGTCCATTTTAATGGTGAAAGAACCATCAAAAGGTTCTTTTTCAATGATCTCTATATTTTTTCCTAAAGCTATTTCGTGCTTGTCCAAAAACTGAAGAAATTCAGAAGAGCTATCTTCAACACCAATACAAATCCCTTTTTCTTTTATATTTAATGTTGCTAAGAGACTCTTTTCAACGAACTGAAGATTTCCGTCTTTATCGGGGATAGGATCGCCATGAGGATCTCTTTTTGGGTAGTCTAAAAAAGCATCCAATTCATTAATCAATTTTGCTGAATTAATGTGTTCTAATTGCTCAGCAACTTCATGAACTTCATCCCATGAAAAATTAAGTTTGTTAACTAAAAATACTTCCCAAAGACGATGTTTACGAATAATATTTACCGCTGTTTTCTTTCCTAATTCAGTTAGGCTAACACCTTGGTATTTTTTATAAAGTACAACCTCTTTTTCTGATAGTTTTTTAATCATATCGGTAACAGAAGAAGCTTTAGTATTGAGCTTCTTCGCAATGGCATTTGTGCTGATTCCTTTAGCTGATATTCCACCTAAATGAAATATAGTTTTTATGTAGTTTTCTTCAGACTGACTAAACATTGGGCTTTGTTGGGTTGCCGCAAATATATAAATTTTGTTTCACATAAACATATTTTTAGGTTTGTCTAAAAAATATTTTACCTTTGCTCAAAATTAAGAATAAAACAAATAGAATGAAATGTTTATCGCTACTACTGCTACTGTGCACTTCGAATGTCATTTTTTCTCAGAGTACTATAAAAGGAAAGGTGACATTTAATGGAGAGCCTTTGGAGATGGCTAATATTATATTAAAAGGGACAAGTGTTGGGACTTTGTCTGATAAGAATGGAAATTATAACTTAAAAACAGATTTATTAGGGAAACAAAAATTAGAGATTTCTTCGATAGGCTTCAATACAAGAGTAAAAAGAGTTGTGTTAAAAGAAGGAGTAACTATAGAGTTAAATTTTCAACTTAGTGAAGCGAATGCGGCTTTAGATGAAGTTGTGATTTCAGGGACCATGAAGCCTGTTAAAAAATTGGATAGCCCAGTTCCAGTTGAAGTGTTTTCACCAGTTTTCTTTAAAAAGAATCCGGCTCCTTCTGTATTTGAATCAATGGCTAATATTAATGGAATACGACCACAGGTGAATTGTAGCGTATGTAATACGGGTGATATTCATATTAATGGTTTGGAAGGACCTTATACTTTCGTTTTAATTGATGGAATGCCAATTGTTAGTGGATTGTCAACAGTTTATGGTTTAACAGGATTACCTCAGTCATTAATCGAAAGAGTTGAAGTTGTAAAAGGGCCAGCTTCTACTTTATATGGTTCTGAGGCAGTTGGTGGTATAATTAATATTATTACCAAAACAGCTAAAACTGCACCTAAATTGGCATTAGAATCTTTTGGAAGCTCATGGGGTGAAATCAATACCGATCTTGGTTTTAAGTACAATTTAGGAGAAACTAATGGTTTATTGGGTGTTAATTATTTTAATTACCAAAACCCGATTGATAATAATGATGATGGATTTACAGATTTAACCTTACAGGATAGAATTTCATTATTTAATAAGTTTTCTTTTCCTAGAAAGAATAATAAAGTATTTACTGTAGCTGGACGTTACGTCTATGAAGATAGATGGGGAGGTCAAATAAATTGGGCACCTAAATTTAGAGGAGGAACTGAAGTTTACGGAGAGAGTATTTATACAAGTAGGTGGGAAACTTTTGGAACATATGATTTACCTACGAATGAAAAATTAAGTATTCAGTTTAGTGCAAACGGTCACTCTCAAAATTCATTTTATGGAGATACTTTTTATCAGGCCGATCAATATATTGGTTTTGGTCAATTACTTTGGGATACTACTTTAGGGGAAAGTCATAATTTACTTTTTGGGACGGCATATCGTTATACATATTATGATGATAATACACCCGCAACAATAAACGGTTCTGCAAATGCACCGTCGATAACACATTTACCAGGAGTGTTTGTTCAAGATGAAATTACATTGGCTAAAAACAATAAACTGTTGTTAGGTGTCAGGTATGATTACAACAGTATTCACGGAGGTATTTTTTCACCAAGAATAAATTATAAGTGGAATTCTGAAAACAATGCAGATGTGATTAGGATTAGTTTAGGGAATGGATTTAGAGTGGCAAATGTTTTTACGGAAGATCATGCTGCTTTAACGGGAAATAGAGAGCTATTTTTTGAAGACGAGCTTAAGCCAGAAACTTCTTGGAACGCGAATATAAATTATGTAAAGAAAATTATAACGGATAATAGTACGATTATAAATATTGATGCAAGTACTTTCTATACTTATTTTGATAACAAGATTATTCCAGATTACGAAACTGATACGAGTAAGATTATATATGGTAATTTAGATGGTAATTCAGTTTCAAAAGGAATATCGTTAAGTACTGATGTTACTTGGCAAAATGGATTATCTGTCATTGCAGGAGCAACGTTAATGGATGTTTCTGTAACTGAAAATGGAGTTACGGAAAGGCAATTGTTAACAGAAAGTTTTAGTGGTACTTGGAGTGTGTCATATACGATTCCAAATATCGATTTAAAAGTTGATTATACAGGGAATGTGTATGCGCCAATGGATTTACCTTTGTTAGGAGATAATGACCCTAGAGCTCCAAAGTCTCCATGGTATAGCATTCAAAATATTCAATTATCTAAAAAGTTTGCAAACAACTTCGAACTCTTTGGAGGGGTGAAAAATCTCCTTAACTTTACTCCAGCGGCAAATAGTATTTTAAGGAGTTTTGATCCTTTCGATCAAAATCTCGATCCTCAGAACCCTAATTTAACCTTTGATCCTGCCTATGTTTATGCTTCGAATCAAGGAATTAGAATGTTCTTAGGTTTACGATACAGACTGTTTTAGATGAAGTATGTAATAACTATATTAATTTTTTTTGTTTCACATCATTTGTTATCTCAGTCAAATGATGTGAAGCTTCTTAGTTATACATTTGAACAAGTAGAGCAGTTACAGAAAAAGAAACAAAAGCCTGTCGTTGTTTTTATTCATACTTCTTGGTGCAAATTCTGTTTTGCTATGAAAGAAAATACCTTTACCAATCCTCAAGTTATTCGTTTGCTAAACGAAAACTTCTATTTCATATCACTTGACGCTGAGTTTAAAGAGCCAATACAGTATATGGGACATGAGTTCAAATACAAAAAAACAAGTGCTTCTTCTGGTATACACAAGTTAGCCGAAACGCTAGCAACCACTGCTAAAGGAATTTCATATCCTACCACTGTAATCTTGAGCTCAGGAAACACTATTGATGAGCAGATAGATAGTTATCTTTCAGTAAATCAAATGGTAGGTGGGCTTAAAAGGTATCTTCAAGAAAATAAATAGTTATTTGGTGTTTAATGTTAAGGTAACATTAAACAGGGTTGTTAACATTAAAACAACGTTCTAATAATAGAAGAATAATTTACAGCTAACATTAGCTTTACAGCTTAGGTTGAATTTTGCGGCGATAATTAAACAGAATTCAAAGTTAGTAATGAAAAAAATGTTATTCGTAGCTTTTTTAAGCTTATGTAATCTAGTCTTTTCACAAGGTAAAGGTGTTGTTTCAGGTATTGTTACCGATAAAGAAATGGGAGGCGAGCCGTTACCTTTTGCCAATGTTTTTGTAAAAGGAACATCAATTGGAGGGACAACAGATTTTGATGGTAAATACTCTTTAAATGTACCTGCCGGAAATCAAACAATCGTATTTAGTTTTGTTGGTTATGAAACCATAGAAAAGGCGGTTGTTGTAAAAGAAGGACAAACGATTACTGTTAATCAACTTTTAGGAGCTAACCAAGGAGTTCAGCTTGAAGAAGTAAAAATTAGTGCTTCTGTAAGTCGAGAAAAAGAAAGCGCTTTGATATTAGAGCAGAAAAAAGCTGTGTCTATTAAAACAAGTATCGGAGCTCAAGAGCTTTCTAAAAAAGGGGTTTCGAATGCAGCAGCAGCAGTTACTAAAACAGCAGGGGTTTCAAAAGGAGCTAAGAACGTTGTAGTAAGAGGATTAGGAGATAGGTATAATTCTACAACATTGAATGGATTGCCATTACCATCTGAAGATCCTGAGTATAAAAACATATCATTAAGCTTTTTTGATACGAGCATTATTCAAAGCGTTGGAATTAATAAGGTGTTTTCTTCTGATATCAATGGTGATGTTGGTGGTGCAAACATTGATATTGTCTCTAAGGATTTACGTAAAAAGAGAGTAGCAAACTTAGGAGTGTCGTTAAGTGGTAATTCGCAAACTTTAGCAAAGAAAGATTTTCAAACTATTGATGGAACGAATAGGTTAGGTATTCAAAAGTTAAATCATGAGGTAACTGATCTTAATACATATTCATTTAGTAATTCTTTCAAACCAAAAACTCAAAACTTTCAATTGAATAATTCGTTTTCTTTTAATTATGGGAAAAAGTATTCCGTTGGAGAAGAGGGAACTTTAAGTTATTTCGTTGTTGGAGGATTTAGTGGAGCTTACAATTTTACAGAAGGTAATGTAAGACAAACAACAAATGATGGTGTAGCAGAGCCTTTTAGGGATATGGAATTTTCTCAATATACTTATAATACTTCTCAGTTATTAATGGGGAATTTAAAGTATAAATCAGGAAAAGGATTAGATTTAGCATTTAATCATTTATTTATCCATAACAACAAGCAAAGTGTGGGTGATTATTATGGAAAAGATGATCCACAAGAAGAAGGGGATTTGGTTTTTCTTCGCAGACAACAAACAAATAACAACGAATTGTATGTGAATCAATTATTGGCTAAATATAAGTTTAATGATAGATTGACGGTAGAAGGGAAAGGGGCTTTAAACTTTGTTAGAGGAAATGAACCAGATAGAAGATCTAATGAATATTTAATTAGAAATGGAGAAACAAGACCTAACACAAGTAGTGCTGGAACCAACGAAAGATATTTTTCAAAGCTACAAGAGAATGACTATGCAGCTAAAGGGAAGTTGAGTTATAAGCTTAATGCTAATGAAGATGATAAAAGTGTGTTTGATTTTGGAGCTGATTACAGATATACAGAGCGTTTGTTTGCGGCAACAATTTTTAACCATGATTTTACAGGAAATGGACCAATTATAGATATCAATAATCCAGATGCTACGTTTAATCAAGCTTCTATTGATAATAATATCTTTAGTTTACAAACCGGAAGAGGTAGGAGAAACGAAGATGCTGGAACGTTTGTACCATTTACCTATAGAGGAAAGCGTTTAGTAAGTGGTGCTTTTTCAAATGTAGTTTATCAATTAGGTGAAAAGTTAATTCTTTCTGGAGGAGTGAAATTTGAAAGAGCCGTTCAGAGAGTTACTTACGATACAAATATTGGTAGTAGTAGAGAAGATGGAGCAGCAGAAATTGATAAGAGTTATATCTTACCTAGTTTCAATGTGAAATATAGTTTCAATGAAGATAATATTTTTAGGTTAGCGGCTAGTCAAACTTATACATATCCTCAATTTAAAGAAACGGCACCATTTAAGTATCAAGATATAAACTTTGCGAGTCAGGGGAATCCAAACTTAAAGCCATCAGATAATTATAACTTAGATATAAAATATGAACATTATATGTCTTCTGGTGAGTTAGTTTCATTAACTGGATTTTATAAAATGATTAAAAATCCTATTTCTCGTAGTGAAATTTCAAGTGCTGGTAACGTTTTAACTTACTTAAATGTAGGAAAAGATGCCTATGTATATGGGGTTGAACTGGAGGCAAGAAAAAAGCTTGTTGATAACGAGGAAAAAGATTACCAATTAAAGGCAGGTTTAAATGCGTCGTATTTATATTCTAGAGTTAATTTAAATTCAAATTCAATAGCACAATTTCAACAAAGTTCTAGTGAGTTAGAAGGTGCTACTCCGTTTTTATTAAATGCAGATTTGGCTTTTACTAAGAAGTACGAGAATAGCGAATTTACCTCGTCAATTGTTTTAAATTATTTCAGTGATAGAGTATACTCTATTGGAACGAGAGGTTTCGAAAATATAATTGAGAAGGGAATTCCAACTTTAGATTTAGTTTCTTCATTAAAACTAGCAAAGAAATATAACTTTAAGTTGAAATTAGTTAATTTATTAAATCCTGAATTTCAGACAAGTAGAGATGGTTCTGTGAATAAGAGTAGTGTAGTGTTAAGGAATTATAAAAAAGGAGTAAATATAAGTTTAGGTTTTTCGTACGATTTTTAATTGTAAGTCTAAAACCGTAACAATTCATTAAAAATTAAGTACAAATAAAGAAATATTAGTAACGCAAATTTGCAGAAACTAAAACAAAACATATAATATAAAAACAAAATGAAAAAAATTATTTTATCAACAATAGCAATCTCATCTTTATTCTTTGCTTCATGTTCATTAGATAATGATGATGAAATTTCAGGGGGAAATCCAGGAGGAGAAGTAACTGCTCAAAATTTAGCAGGAAACTTAACTACTGACTTAAGATTACAGTCTGGACTTGATTATACTTTGACTGGAGCTTTATTAGTTAAAGATGGCGCTACTCTAACTATTGATGCAGGAGTAAGAGTTAAGGCTTTAGCAGGAGGAACTGATGTGTATCTTTTAGTAGAAAAAGGTGGTAAAATTATTGCTAATGGTACTGAATCAAATCCAATTGTGTTTACTTCAAATGCAACAAGTCCTAGGTCTGGAGATTGGGGTGGTATTATCTTAAATGGTAAAGCGCCGTTAAGTAGACAAAATGGATCGAATAGTAATTCAACCGCAGAGGTTAACACTGCTATAGAGTACGGAGGAGATGTTGCTAACGACAACTCAGGAGTTTTAAATTATGTAAAAATAGAATATACAGGAGCAAGAATTGATGATGAAGCTGAGCATAATGGATTAACTTTAAATGGAGTTGGTTCAGGAACAACTATTTCTAACATTGCAATTTTAAACGGTGATGACGATGCTATTGAATTTTTTGGAGGTACAGTAGATGCAACAAATATTTTAGTTGTAAATGCTAAAGATGATATGTTTGATTTTACACAAGGTTATGTAGGTACTTGTACAAATTTATATGGAGTTAGAGAAAATGGTTTTACTGCAGTAACTTCTGACCCTCGTGGAATTGAAGCTGATGGAAACTTAGACGGTAACACGCCATCTGATATTAACCAATCTAACTTTACAGTAAATGGTTTGACTATAATAAATAATGCAGAAGGAGTAACTTTATCTGATGGAATTAAAGTTAGAAGAGGAGCAGCTGCAAACATTACCAATGCTTATTTAGCTTTAGGAACTGGAGCAATATTTTCAGATGTTATCGATTTAAAAGATTCAAAAGGTGATGCAAACGATACTACTAGTATTACTGCAAATGCAAATCCTGCAAATGGTTTAGATTCTAGTGATGTTAAGAATACAACTTCTGGTGGAGCAACAATTAATGTTACAGAGGCTACCTCTGGTGGAGCTGATACTTCAGTTTTTGCTTGGACAGGATATAATTTCTAATAAGCAGAAAAAATAAAAGCAATAAAAAACCGAGCATTCAGCTCGGTTTTTTTATGATACTATTTTATCTAAAACTCCAGTTTTTATACTGAGTTGATTTTTCTAAACGATTCTCTAAATCATCAGGAAGAGAAGGGAAAAAGTCAATACCTGTTTTCTTTTCTATTTCGTCAATAGAAGTAACAAATTCATAAAGAGGTTTACTACTTTCTTTATGTGGCATTAAAAAAGCAATAGCTTTAATTTCAGGTTCAGAATAATCTAAAATAATCTTATAAAACTCTTCTGGGATGCTGACATTTTCTTTACCTATAGCCTTTAAATTATTCTTTAAAATACCTCCAGTAACAACATATAATTGATCATATTTTTTAGCCCAATACCTGGTTTTTTGTTCTAGTTTGTTCCAGATACCTGCATTAAACTGATGTTCTTGAGGCGAAATGTTAGAGGTGTAAAAAGTTTCATCATGCGCCTTTTTAGAAAATCTTCGATCGCCCGCAGGACATAAATGACCTCTATCGTATCCTGATCTTTTATAGTTTCTCCAATCTGCCGATTTGCTTTTAACTTTTGGATCGCTAATAAAAAAAGGTCTTTTATGATTAGTGTAAACAATGTCGCTTTTTTTCAATGAATAGGCTACCCACTCTGCTTGTTCGTGTTTTTCATTGTATGATAATTGGTAGTTTTCATGATGAATAATAACTCCAGTTGTAGAGGTAGGTAAGTAATTAAAACCATTATTAGTCTTATTGGTTTTTACTGAAGTTTCCACTGGGGTGCTTTTGCTGTCTTCTTTCGAATTGTTTAACCAAAAACTAACCCCAAGAGCGATCAATAAAACAACGACTTTTATTTTTCTTGATGCTGTCATTACTGATTGATTAAGATTTCTTCATAATTCTCAGTTTTTTCAGCTTCCTTAAAGATATCTTGAAACTTACTCGGTGGAACTGCTAGTTTTCTTTTAACTAAATCGAGCCAAGCTCCATAAACGGTAATTATCGCAGATAGTTTTCCATCCTTGTTAAAAACTTCATGTTGTATTTTCCATCGTTCACCATTTTTAGATAAGCCAAGAAGTTTTAAATTAACGGATATGTCTTCTCCTAAATGGATTTCCTTTAAAAACTTAGTATTCTCTTCGAAAAGAATTGGTCCTATTTTCTCTCGTGTAAAATCTTGTATTGTTATGTCGTACTTTTTAAAATAGCGTAATCTTGATTCAGCTGCATAGTCGTTGTAAGCAGTATGACGCATGTGAATATTGGCATCAAAATCTGCCCACTTTGTGGTAAAGTTTACTTTAAAATTCATTGATGATTTGTTTTAAACGAAATTAACCATTTTAGCTAAAGTGAATAAAAAATTATCAAAGAATTGAATGAGCAGTTTAAAAAGAAGGTAATGAAGGTAAGAATGGAGTAGTTAAGACTTCACGTCTAAAACATCTCTCAAAGTATTACCCAAAAGCATAAAAGACATTACTAAACTCATAATAGCAAGACCTGGAATAACAGCTAAATAAGGCTTTCCTAATACAATATAATTATAATGATTTTTAATCATCGCACCCCAAGAAGGAGTAGGTGGTTGTGCCCCAATTCCTAAAAAACTCAGTCCGCTTTCTATTAAAATAGCTGCAGCGAAATTAGCCGCTGAGATCACAATAATAGGAGCTAAAATATTCGGAAGAATGTGCTTAAAAATAATTCTAATATCTGAGAATCCAAGGGCTTTCGCAGCTTCAACATATTGCTGTTCTTTTGTGGTAATTACTTGTCCTCTTACGACTCTTGCTACTTCAACCCACATCGTTAGTCCAACAGCAATAAAAACCTGCCAAAAACCTTTCCCTAAAGCTAAAGTAATTGCGATAACCAAGAGCAAAGTAGGTATGGACCATGTGATATTGATAATCCACATAATAAAAGCATCAATTTTACCGCCAAAATAACCAGCAAAAGCTCCAATAGGGATCCCAATAACTAAAGAAATAAAAACAGCGATAAATCCAATAAAAAACGAGATTCTCGCACCAACAAGTAACCTGGTTAGTAAGTCACGTCCATATTTGTCTGTACCCAACCAAAAGGTTTTGTTTTCAATAAAAGATTCAGGTTCGTTATTGAAAGTGGTCAAAGGATATGATTTAGTAAATCCATCGGCATATTGAACTATTTCTAATTGATTGTTTTGTATGGAGTATGATTTTATGGGAATTTCTGAATGTGTTTCAGTTTTACCGTATAGAAACGTGTTGAAAAAGCTGTTGGAAGTTTCTTCTTTCGACGGAATTTTTAATATTAATGTTGAAAATCCAGGTGGTTTTGAGTGAATTTCTAAATGCATTTGATTAGCATTACTGCTATTATCTGGAGCTAATAAATAACAGAAAATAGCAGCTAATCCGCACATTATAATGTATCCAAAGCAAACAAGTCCTGTTCTATTTTTCTTGAATTTTCTAAGTGCAATATGCCATAGAGAATTTGATTCACTCATAAGCCAAAACTAGAGAATAGAATTTTGTTCAGCAACTCTTTTAAGAAAAATAGTGCTCTTAAATATTCCAATCGTTAAAATAAGAATCGTTAGGCAGGTATTCCATTTCTAAAATAGTCTTTTTAAGAATGTCTTCACCGTGAAATTTTTCTACTAGATGCAATGATAAATCAATGCCAGCTGCAATTCCTCCGGAAGTATATATTTTATCGCTATTTACATATCTTTTGTCTCTCATTAAAGTGCCTGTTGGTACTAGGTTTTCCATAAAATCAAAGGCATCGTGATGCGTTGTGTAACTTTTATTGTCAAGTAAATTTAGTTTACCTAAAAGCATGGCTCCAGTACAAACTGATGCAGTTATTTCTGTGCTTTTATGAATTTTATTCACCCATGCTAAAATCTCAGGCTCTTCAGTAATTATTTTTCGTGTAATAGAACCACCAGGTATAATCAGAACATCAATTTCTGGATGTGAGTTAAAATCGAAATGCGGATTTATAGATAATCCATTTCGAGCAGAAACTGGATTTGATGTTTTGGCTAAAGTGAAAACATTAAAAAAATCATTATTAATATCTGCTGTAACTCCAAATACTTCAAAAGGCCCTGCAAAATCTAAAACTTCAACTTCATCAAAAATTAAAATACCAACGTTTCTTCTTTTCATCTGTTTGTAATTTTAAGAGATACTGATGCTTAAAAATACTATAAAAAGTACATGTCTTATAAAAAGATCTCTTTTTTTACTCATTGATAGTTGTTTAGGTGCTTGATGAGGTATTATAAATTTATAAGATTATCGTAATGCAACCAGTTAAAAGTAAGAGCTTTTTGCAGCCCCAGTGATAGATAAATCTTTGTGTTTGGTAAGTATGATAACTTGGAGCTTCTCTTCTTTGTCAACATATCTTGGGATATCTAAAGAGACTTCAGTTAGTTGGTTTGAAGTTGAGATAAATTTTTCGGAAACAACAATGTTGCTGTTTTTTAAGTTTCGGTTACGGTTTTCCCCTCGTTTAACTTGCGTTTGTCTGTTTTTTAAAACTAGAACTACTTGTGTTTGCCTGTCGTCTGTATTACCATTAATTTTAAAACTAATGTTTACTTTACTACTGTTTCGATTGGTTTTAATTATTTCTATTTGATTGCTCGTTTTTATTTTTAAATGTTCCTTAACCTTCGAGTACATGACAGTTTCATTGGAACCTACAAAATGCTCTTTCCCATTAATGACCAATTGAGGTGTGTATATTGAGCGACTTCGAAACTTTCTGGCATATGCATTTTGCTTATTTGTATGCTTTGGGTCGCTAAAAGGATCTTTCCATCCGATATAATTCCAATAGGAAACATGATACGAAAGCGCAAAAACGTTTTTATCCTTATAATCTTTGTGTATTCTGTCCAATAAATTGTCTGCGGAAGGACAACTCGAGCATCCTTGAGAGGTGAAAAGTTCAAGAACAGCTATGGGTTCATATTTACTATATTTTTTATTGGTTGTGTAGAACCCAAAAGTTATAAGGAAGACTAAGGTTAATGTTTTCATTTTATTGATTTTGCGATATAAATTTTGTTCGTATATAAGAGTTATTCCTTACTAACTATGTGAGATTTAAAATATTCCGACGCTTGTGTTCAGGTTTTAAAATCTATCTATTTTAAATGCTTCATGTGTTTTATCAAAGTATTTGACTTAAGAGGAAGTGTGTTTAATATTTGTTTGATTTTCAGATGCTTTCTTGGTTTTGAACTATGTTTTTCTATTTTTACGGGTTCAATTATCTGGAATTCAATTAATAATAGAAATAAACTACATAGAGATGGGGGATAAAAAAAGAGGGGGCTTAATACTAGCTTTGATGTTGTTACTAATTGCATCTTGTAAGAAAAGTAAGCAGGAAGTTAAAATTATGGACGATTTGCCTAAAAAAACGGAAGAAATAGTAATTTCAAAAGAGAGTGGTGATTTTAAGGCATACAAAACTCAAGAGAAAATTATAGTAGATGGTTTAGGAGTAGAGCCGATATGGAACGATGTTCCTTGGTATGAGATGAATTATAGATGGATGGGAGACCCGGTGAGTTCTTCAGACTATCAGGGAAAATTTAAATTGGCTTGGGATGAAGAACATCTTTATATTTTAGTAGAGGTTGTTGATGATTATTTAAACGAGACACTTGCCAATGGGAGAGAAAATTATTGGAAAGGTGATTATGTTGAGGTCTTTATTGACGAAGATGAATCTGGAGGGAATCATAAGTTTAATCATCAGGCTTTTGCTTATCATGTTTCTACAGAGGGACATGCAATTGATAAAAGTACAACTGAAGAAACCATCTTTTTTGATGATCATGTTGAGGTAAAAAAATCTCAGGACGGTAACAAGTATCTATGGGAAATGGCAATAAAATTATACGATAATACTTTTGATGAAAAATCGAAGAATAATCTACCTGTGAAAATTACCGACAATAAATTAATAGGTTTTTCGATTGCTTATGGCGATAATGATGGTGACAATCGACGAGAGAATTTTATGGGCTCAAAAAAGTATCATGGAAATAATAACGACGACGGTTATATAAATTCCGATGTTTTTGGAAGTGTTCTATTTGTTGAAAAGTGATTTAACATATACAGTTCAAAAATAAAGGGAAATTGCTTCGGCAATTCCCCTTTTAAATATTTTAGAAAGTGATTTATTTAAACAACCTCCACAAACAAACCTTCTTCTGTTTTTTCAACTTTCGCAAGTTTGTTTTTGGTTAAACCTTTAATGGTTTTATCCCATTTTTTATTGCTTAATCCACTTTGAGATTTTAACTCATTTAAATCAATCTTCTCAGCTTTTTCTATCAAAGCTAAAACAGCTTTTTCATCATCGTTTAATTCAACAGTTGGCGCTTGTCTTTCAGGCTTCATTTGTGGGAAGAAAAGTACCTCTTGAATTGATTGATTGTTTGTTAAGAACATAATTAAGCGGTCAATACCAATACCTAATCCTGATGTGGGAGGCATTCCGTATTCTAACGCTCTTAAGAAATCTTGATCGATGAATTCTCCAGCTTCATCATCACCTCTTTCAGCTAATTTTAATTGAGCCTCAAAACGCTCACGCTGATCGATAGGGTCATTTAATTCTGAGTAAGCATTGGCAATTTCTTTACCGCATACCATTAACTCAAAACGCTCAGTTAACTCTGGATTGTCTCTGTGTTCTTTACATAACGGAGACATTTCTTTTGGATAATCAGTAATAAATGTTGGTTGAATATAATTTCCTTCACATTTCTCACCGAAAATCTCATCGATTAACTTTCCTTTCCCCATAGTATCGTCTACTTCGATTCCCATTCCTTCGGCAGCAGCTCTGATTTCGTCTTCAGATTTATCAGAAATATCAAACCCAGTAAAATGCTTAATAGAATCGGCCATAGTTACTCTTGCATATGGCGCTTTAAAGTCAACCTCATGCTTTCCAAAAGTAGCTTTTGTAGTTCCGTTTACTGCAATAGCACAGTGTTCTAAAAGCTTTTCAGTAAACTCCATCATCCAGTTGTAGTCTTTGTAAGCTACATAAATTTCCATTGCTGTAAACTCAGGGTTATGAGTTCTATCCATTCCTTCATTTCTGAAGTTTTTCGAGAATTCATATACGCCATCAAAACCACCTACAATTAAACGTTTTAAGTAAAGCTCATTTGCAATACGCATGTATAAAGGAATGTCTAATGCGTTATGATGTGTTATAAACGGTCTTGCAGCAGCTCCTCCTGGAATTGGTTGTAAAATTGGAGTTTCAACTTCAAAGTAACCAGCGTCGTTAAAAAACTGACGCATTGCTGTAAATAATTTTGTACGCTTTACAAACACCTCTTTTACATGAGGGTTCACAACTAAATCTGCATAACGCTGACGATAACGTAATTCAGGATCGGTAAAACCATCGAAAGTATTTCCTTCAGAATCAACTTTTGGTAATGGTAAAGGCTTTAATGACTTACTTAGTAAAGTGAAATTTTTCACTAATACGGTTGGTTCTCCAACTTGAGTTGTGAATAATTCTCCCTCAATACCAATAAAATCACCGATGTCTAGTAATTTTTTATAAACTTCGTTATACAAGGTTTTATCTTCTCCCGTACAAATTTCATCTCTGTTGAAATATACCTGAACTCTTCCAAAGCTATCTTGCAATTCAGCAAAAGAAGCTTTTCCTTGAATACGACGAGACATTAATCTACCAGCAATAATAACCTTCTTGCCTTCCTTAAAATCATCTTTAATCTCTTTAGAATTAGTGTCTAAAGGATATAAATCTGCTGGATATGGATTAATACCAAGTTCTCTTAACTTGGCAAGCTTTTCTCTACGTACAACTTCTTGTTCTGATAATTGCATTGCTTTGTTTTTTACGTTTCTAAATTTAAAAGCGCAAAGATACGATCAATAAAATTATTAAACAATGTAAAGAGGAGGCAGATTTTATTCTAAAAAATGCAATTTTTTTGGTAGTTATAATTTAGTTTGTATATTTGCAGGCTGTCTTGTTGTAAAAGGCAGCGTTTAGTTGTGTTGTTAAGGTGCTGAATAGCACCATGGTTTTGTTACCAATGGAAAGCTTCCCTGAGATGGGTTGCTTTTTTTTTGCATGTTAGTTAACATCTTATGATAACTTTTTGAGACTTGTTTGTTTTAGTGAATTATTAAGGTCTACCAAAAGTAACCGCTATACTCCCAAAACTTAATAATAAAGAGGGCGAAAAATACCGCCGCCACGGAAAACTTTATCGTTACTGAGGCGAGAAAACCTAGGAATGCTCCGAAAGAAGCTTTGAGTGCACGATTGGTATCGTTGCTATCGTACATGAGTTCTCCGATGAGCGCACCAACAAAAGCTCCGATTAATATACCAAATGGAATAGGTGAAAGTAGTCCTATGATAAGTCCAATGGTTGTTCCATATACTCCATATTTGGATCCTCCGAATTTCTTAGTTCCTAATGCTGGGATAAAATAATCCAAAATAAAAATTACTAAAGCAATGATAAATGTGATAACCAAAAAAGAGGTGTTCATTGGAACTGCTTTGGTTAAATGAAGTAGCCATAGGCCTATCCAGCCAGTTATAGGTCCTGGTAGTACAGGTAAAAAGGAACCGATAATTCCTAGACATGAAAATAAAAAGGCTAAAATTAATAAGAAGGTGTCCATAGAGCAATGCGCTAAAATGTATGTATTATGTTTATTAATGAGACGACTTATGTTAAAATTTGTTACAATTCAACTAATAAATTAGTTTGAACTAAAAATTTAGTTATATTTGAAGGTCTATAAATAATTTTATTACTTATGAATAAGCAGTTAACCAAAGCAGAAGAGCAGATAATGCAGGTTTTATGGAGTTTAAAGGAAGCTTCTGTAAAAGAAGTGATTGAGAAGTTAGAAGAACCTAAACCAGCTTACAATACTGTCTCTACAATAATTAGAATTCTAGAGACAAAGGAGTTTGTAGGGCATCGCTCAAAAGGTAGAGGTTATGTTTATTTCCCTTTGGTAGAAAAGAGTGATTATAGTAATCAGAGCGTTCATAAATTATTGAATGGATATTTTGGTGGATCTTTTAAAAGTATGATTTCTTTTTTTGTAAAAGAGAACAAGATGGATATTACTGAGTTAGAGAATATATTAAAGGAAGTGAATAAAGATAAGAGTAATGATTAGTTATATAATTCAGGTATTGTTGTTTCAAGTATTATTTGTGCTTGTCTATGATTTATTTTTAAGTAAGGAAACGTTCTTTACTAAAAACAGATGGTATTTGTTAGGTACGGCTTTAATATCGTTTGTATTACCGTTGATGAAATTTCCATCAGTTAAAAAATCTGTACCATATGAGTATACTATTATGTTACCTGAAATAGTACTATCTCCGCAACAGGTAATACAAAAGTCTTCATGGTATCAATCCATTAACTATTTAGATGTCTTGTTTGTTTTTGGAAGTCTAGTGTTCTTTACAGTATTTGTTTATAAAGTCTTCAAAGTGATTACTTTGATCAAAACAAATAAAGTAGAAACAAAAGAAAATCACAGGATAGTTTTATTAAAGAAGTCTACCAACGCCTTCTCGTTTTTCAACTATATTTTCATTGGTGAGGATATTCCTGAGGAGAAAAGAGAAAAAGTAATCGAACATGAATTGGTGCATTGCTCCCAAAACCATACGATAGATTTATTATTCTTTGAGATACTTCGAATAGTCATGTGGTTCAATCCTATGATATACGTTTACCAAAATAGAGTATCACTTGTTCATGAGTACATTTCAGATTCAGAAGTGAGCAAAGAAACAGAAAAACTGAACTACATAAACAATTTACTATCTGATGTTTTTCAGGTAGAAAATATTTCATTCATTAATCAATTTTATAAACATTCATTAATCAAAAAACGAATAATTATGATGACAAAAAATCAGTCGAGAAAGATAAGGCAACTTAAGTATTTATTATTGATACCAGTTCTTGGGAGTATGTTGTTTTATGCTTCCTGTAGTGAAAATCAGTTAGAAGAAGTTGAAAAGAAACAATTACAGAAAGTTTACATAGGTGCAAAAGGGAAGTATCAAGAAACTGAAAAAGAAACACATTTAGACCTGTTTATATCTTTTGATGGAAAATCTTTGGGAAAAGAAATTTCGGAAGAAGAATTAAACAGAAAAGAAAAGGAGGAATTGTTGGAGTTTAAGAATAATTTTTTAGATGGGATAAAATTGAAAGAAGATAATAAAAATCCATTCTATTATAAATTATATGATTTTGAAGGGAGAAAAGTTATTGGGCTGCATAGGGAAGTCTTCAATTTAAAAGAAACGAACTCGGCCTTTCAAAATGTTGATCATGTACCGTTTTCACAGGTTGATAAAATTCCAACTTTTCCAGGATGTGATGAAGGAGATAAAACATGTTTTAATAAAAGTATGACAGATTTTGCCATGAAGCATTTTGATATGTCAATGGTAAACAAATTAGGGTTATCACCAGGTAAAAAAAGGGTTTATTGTTTTTTCAAAATAGATAAAACAGGAAAAATAGTAGACACTCAAGCAAGAGCACCTCATCCAGCATTGAAACTGGCAGCTATTGAAATGTTAGGTAAATTGCCTAATATGATACCAGGAGAAAAAAATGGTGAGGTCGTTAGAGTAGGTTATACTTTACCAATTACGTTTATTGTAGAAGGAGTCAATTAAGATAATAAATAATAATATGAAATTTATGAAAAAGAACTTATTAGCAATCGTTCTGGTAATAACAATTTTTAAAGTCGAGGCACAGACCTCGACTTTTACTAAAGTTGATAGTTTGTTAAACAGAGGTAGGTATCAATCTGCTTTGAAATTGTTAAAAGAACAGCCAAGTACTTTTGAGACTAATAAAAAGATAGCGAGCATTTATAATAGTCTTGAAAATATTCGTTCAGCCGCTTTTTACTATGAAGAAGCCTTAAAAATAAAAGAGAGCTTTAGCGCCAGTGTAAAACTTGGAGCAATTTATGTTAAACAGAAGAAACTTAGTGCGGCCATAAAAATCTATGAGAAACTACATGGACAAGATAAAGATAACTTGTTCGTTGCTTACCAATTGGGGAAATTGTACGTTAAACTAAGAAAAGCGAAAAAGGCGCTGAGATTGTTTCAAGAATTGATAGAAAAAGATAACTCAAATGCTAATTATCATTATTATAAAGGGATGGCTTTTAAGTTACTAAAACAAAGAGACCCTAAAATGAATAGTTTCTTAGATGCATACGAAAGAGACGATACTCATATGAAATCTATTGAAAATTTGGCCGTAGATTATTTACGTATAAAGGATCGTGATTCATCGGCAATATTTGTAAATCAAGGACTTCTTGTTAATCCGAACCATCTAGAGTTGAACAAGCTGAAGATAAATGATTTATATAGAGAAAAGAAATTCGAAGATGCACTTGTTCTTTTACAAAGAATTGATTCCATTAAACCTAATGAGTTGTACACAAAGAAAATGCTCGGAAGAACTTATTTCAAATTGAAAGATTTTGAGAAAGCCAGAGAGTGTTTTAAAAAAGCAGGTAAAATTGATCGTAATGATTACAAGGTATATACATACCTTGGAGATATAGAGTTTGAAGAAGAGAATTTTAAAAGAGCAGATTTAAACTATGGTTTTGCAACTTTCATAGGGAAAGAAAGTAGAGATACTGAGTATTATAAGTTAGGTTTAACAGCAGAAAAACTAAAGGAACCTAAAAACGCGATTTTTAATTATGAAAAGGCTATAAAGGAAAATAGAAGAAACTATAGATCCTTATACCAATTAGCAGTGGTTACGGAACATTTTTATGAGGATAAAAGAATTGCTTATAAACATTATAAGACATATATAGAACGTTTTAAATCTATTGATAGGAAGTTAACAAGTCATGCAGAAGAAAGATTGAAAGTAATCAAAAAACATTATTTCAAGCAAGGAGAAATTCTAGAGTAACAATAAGTTTTGTTATTGTTCGTTTTTCATGATGAATGGCATGTAAAACATGTTAAATGGTTGATTTTCTTTCGTTTAAATTTGTTAGGTCATGTTTATTTGAACATTTTAATGTTAATAATATGTTAAATTTAAACAAATTTTAAAATGTTCTAATTATGAAAAGACTATTATTTGTAGTTACATGTATTGTCTTTCTTTTAGTGTCTTGTAATGACGATGCTTCAGGGGAGTTAACTAGTCAAAATCTTTCAAGTGAGGAAAAAGATAAGAGAGAGGTGACTATAGTTTTTGACCAAAATAGTAATTTGGTTGAGTCAATTGTTAATGTTGAGGAAAATAGAATTGTTTTTAAAAAGAATAGTGAGTTAAATTTAAATGGAAAAGAGTATTTAGCAGCAGGGCAGTTATCTTCGGCGCCGAACGGATTTTTAAGGAAGATAACCTCTATTAGCGAAGAAGGAGATAAAATAATTGTAGAAACAGAAATGGCAGAGGTTACCGATTTAATGCCTGAGGGGAATCTCGATGTAATCTATAATTATGATAATATGGATCTCAAAAGACCTTTAAGAACGGATAAAGGTGATTTGGTTTCATATAATACAACCATGGCGAAAGGTGCTAATTTAGGGACTTTTACAATTTCCTTAAACAGAGTCATTTTTGATGCCGATGGAAATCATTCAACAACTCATGATCAGATTAAGGCAAACGGTAGTTTCTCGGTGCAGCCTTCTTTAGATTTTGGAGTGCGCTTCCACTGGTGGCAATTGCAAGAGTTTAGAACAATTATTACCAGTAAAAAAACTGCTAATTTAGATCTTATTTGGAGTCACTCGATTCCGTTGTTTAAGCATAGTATTCCACTAGCTAAAATACCATTACCTCCTGTTACTTTTTGGATAGGCTGGGTTCCAGTAGTAATAACAAACTCGGTAAATGTAACTTTAGATGCAAATGGGTCTGTAAACGCAAGTATTTCAACTGGAGTTGAAGGAACAGTAACTTTAAAGGAAGGAATACGATATAATCGTGGTAGTGGATGGAACTATATTCATGATGCTTACGATTTTGGATTCAGATTTAAGCCAATTTCAGCAACTGTTGGTTTCGATGCATCAGTAGCGTTAAACGGTGAATTTGAAACAATGTTTTACGGAGTTTTAGGTGTTGGTATTGGGGCCAATGCTGGATTTTATGTAAATGGAACGTATTACATAGATACCGATTTAGTTAGTTATATTGATTGGTTTGCTGGCTTTAGGGCAGGAATGCAGGCCTTTGCAAGAGCTGGTTTGTTTGGTATACCAGGCTTAAACTTTACTTGGGGGTACCCAATATGGTCACAAAGTTGGCCAATAACTGAAGGACAAATAATGCTTTAAAGCATTAAATCATTAAATCATGCTTTAACCAGCAATAAATTTAGAACAGTGAAAATTAACAATAAAGCAACCTAATATATGATTAGGTTGCTTTTTGCTTGGTAATCATTTCTGATTGATTACTAGAATTATCTTAATGCAGGTAAACCCAGCCTGTTTTTGTAGTATTTTGAGAGTTACTATCTACAAATTTGAATATGTAGAAGTAGGTTCCCGTTGGGAGTAAGTCACTTCGTTTAATTGTAGCTCTTCCATCCGAGAAACCTTTAAAAACGTTCGTCAAGTTATTATAATTTTCTGAATAATACACTTGATTTCCCCATCTATTAAAAATTTCCATACTGTTATTCGGATAATTTTCAACGCATTCAACTTTTAAAACATCATTTAAACCATCAGAATTTGGTGTGATGTAATTGTAAATTGTTAAGCAATCGGCAACCACGGGTTGTTTAACTCTTGCCAAGGTGAAAATTCCATAATTATCTAAAGAAGCTATAGTAGTTACCTGCTTGTTTTGTTCATTAACAACGCCACCTTCATCAATCCATTTTTGTTCATTAATGTCCCAACGAACAATATGTAATTCGTTCAAATCTCCAGTTAAAATTTGATTAGAAGTCGTGTTTTCATTCCAAGTCAGGGTAACAAAAACATTAGAATCTCCATTTTTTCGTGTTAATATCCAATATTCTTGGTTATCAATAAGTTCTATAATCTCCTCTTTTTGATTGTGAGGATATTGAGTATTACTTGTTTCATTGAAGTATTCGGATAAGAATAAATCATCAGTATTTTCAGGGTTGGAAATACTCAATCGTCTATAGTAATTATTAGCACCAATAGGGAAGTTAAAATTAGAATTACCCAGCTTTTCAACCGAACCATCAACGAAGCTATTATTTGAAGTGTTAATATGCTTCGCATCAGCACCAAAAATAAATCTATCGGTAGTTAAAGTTCTACTTTCTATAATTCCTAAATTAAAATTGCTTTCATTTTCTATGTATAATTCTCCAATGAGATTAAAAGCATGATTTGAGGTAGGATTGTTAAATAGAACATTATAAAAGACACTCATGCTGGAGCTCAAAATTTGCTGGTTTGAACTTCCAATGAAGTGAGATGTTCCTTTTGTAAAAGCTGAATCATAAGTGTACTCACCTTCATTATTATAATTTTTGTGAAAATATACTTCTCCATTTTGAACAACACTACCCGAATTGGTGTTTTGAAAATCACTCAAAATACTAACAGGAGTATCTGGAAGAACGGTGAACTGACCTTCGTTTGTCATTTGAGCAACTAAATTCATAGTAAAAAATAGAAGCCAATAACTAAGTTGAATTTTTGATTGTTGTACTCGTGTTTTCATCTTAGTTGTCTTAAATTCTAGTTAGTCTTTTAATAGTAATTGTCCAATAACCACGAGTAACATAAAGTAACGAACTGTCAAAAGTATATGTACTCCCTGAATTATTATTCAGTCGAATACCAAAGTCACTACCCAAAATGCTCACACTTCCACCAATCATTCTTGTTCCAGTATAGCTGTAATAGAAATTTTGCCCTGTAGTTGTAGGTAAAGGAATAATATTACCTGAGTTAGGTCTGAATTGTGTAAAAGGCATGGTACCATCTATTCTGTGTAAAGAAACAATTACTTCATAAATACCATTGGTAGTAGTTCCCCATTGCCTTGAGGTGGTATTATATCCGTTTTCTGGATCATATATAGCTTCCAATGCAGCAAATTGATATCCAGTATCTATGGTAGAATCAGGTTCAATTCGTCCAACAAAAACAGTTTCAACTCTTTGAATAGGAACAACATCACCAGTCGTATTTACACCAATAGCCTTTGCATTAGTTGTGGCTGGAGAATTTGTGTTTATTTGAGATAAACGCATTCCACTTTGATTTGTTGTTCCTGAATTAAGTTCAAGCTTCGCATTAATAGCCGCATTATCTGTGCCTATCCCGACGTTTCCTTGATTATCAATAGTCATTCGGGTTTCTGTGTTGATGCTACCACTAGGTGTTGTTTGAAAAATTAACTTACCAGGTGCTGAGGTCGCCGTAGGTGTTCCGTCGGTTTCTGAGGCAATTTCAGCAATAGGTGGAATTGCCTGAAGAGGATCGAGTGTTAATGGATTTAGGAAAGCTCTGAATCTTAAACCTCCTATTCTTGTACCAGATTGATTGATAACAGAAGGAAGTGTTCTTGTTCCTAAGCTACGTGTAATATCAATGTCAATATCATCTTTAGTATCATTTCCTCCAATTCTTGAGAACACAATATCATCAGAGTTGTCGTTTAACACATGTAAGGTTCCGAGAGGAAGGCTAGTTCCTATTCCAACTTTTCCTAAGGAGTAAATGTCTTCGGTGTTTAAGGTAGCTCCAGCATTATCATCAGTTCCGAACCAAGGTTCGTTTGCAGCAGCAACCGAAGATAGCGTGCCGGCTTCTTTCAGCTCTCCTGTTGTGGAATCGGCGGTAACGATAACATCGGTTCCAGCATCGGTTCCAGTTAAATCTTGAACACGAACTTTTCCTCCAACGTCTAATGTTGATTGAGGATTGTTTTCTCCAATTCCTACTAGCCCTGAAGAAGTAATTCTCATTCTTTCAAGTGGAGCGGAACTTCCATTTGAAGTAGAAAAAGTAAATCGCATAGGAACGTTACTATCTCCATCGGCAGGATTGCCTTCAACTTCTCCTCTTATTGCACCTGCGAAAGACAGGCCCTCATTTGAAGGCACTCTATTTGTCCATCCATAAAACTGCATTTGTCCTAATCGATCGCCATCTTGTACCAAACTTTGAGCGGTTTCTGTTCCTCTACCTTTGGCTAAACGAACGATAGCGTTGGAAGCATCACCATAAGATTCCAAGAAGTGAACAGCATCTCCTGAACTAGCAGATAGCCTAATGTTGGCTGTTCCTGTAGCTCGTCTCATAGTGATAAAACTATCAAGGCTCCCAGTATCTAACGAATCACCGATCACTAATCTTCCGTCATCTCTCATAAAAAATAAGTTATCGGAAGTTCTGGTTGTAGTTCCATCGCTCAGCGTCTGAAGTTTAATCATTGAGTTGTCAGGATCATTTACCCATGCGTCATCAGTAAGATCGACAGTTTTTAAACTTGAATCCAGTAGCGCCCCGCCATCTGTACCAATGGTGATTAAGTTATTAGTGTCACCACTCACTACACTAGCGTTGGTGGTAACCATATCCTCATTAGTATAACTAATAACTCCTGTAGTTGTATTTTGTTGAAAAGTTGTGGTAGTTTCCTGCGCAGCAATTAAGGCTGTTAGATCAATAGTGTTTGTAGTATTGTTTTCGTCTATATAGCTTAAATTTCCGTTTGTGGCGTCTACAGTTAATTCTGTTACCGTTTCGAAATTATCAATAACAGTTGAAAGATCAGTAGTGTTTTTAACTCCATTTTCATCTTGGTACTCCAAGGTTTTACCATCAGATAACAGTGCTAAAATGGTAAGTGTTTCCTGCGCAGCAATTAAGGCTTTTAGATCAATGGTATTGGTAGTGTTATCTTCATCTTTATAGCTTAAGTTTCCGTTCGTGGCGTCTACAGTCAATTCTGTTAACGTTTCGAAATTATCAATAACAGTTGAAAGGTCAGTAGTGTTCTTATCTCCATTTTCATCTTGATATTCCAAGGTTTTTCCATCAGGTAGTAGAGCTAAAATGGTAAGTGTTTCCTGCGCAGCAATTAAGGCTTTTAGATCAATGGTATTGGTAGTGTTATCTTCATCTTTATAGCTTAAATTCCCGTTTGTGGCGTCTACCGTCAATTCTGTTACCGTTTCGAAATTATCAATAACAGTTGAAAGGTCAGTAGTGTTCTTGTCTCCATTTTCATCTTGATACTCTAAGGTTTTTCCATCAGGTAGTAGAGCTAAAATGGTGAGTGTTTCCTGTGTAGCAATTAAGGCTTTTAGATCAATAGTATTTGTCGTATTGTTTTCGTCTATATAGCTTAAATTTCCGTTTGTAGCGTCTACAGTTAATTCTGTTACCGTTTCGAAATTATCAATAACAGTTGAAAGATCGGTAGTGTTTTTATCTCCATTTTCATCTTGGTACTCTAAGGTTTTGCCATCTGGTAGCAGTGCTAAAATGGTAAGCGTTTCTGAATTAGAAATGATATCTCGAATATTTATAGAATTAACATCACCATTTTCATCTTTGTAGTTAAGAGTACCATTGGTGTTATCGTAAGTTAATTCCGTGAGTGTTTCAAGATTCTCAATATCGTTGATATTGGCGATTCTGTGCCAAGAATTGTCAAACCAATAGTAAAAACCTTCACTTAAGGTAGCTGATTGTGTTGTGTTAAAAACGAATAGACTTGTTACGTTTCCATTGGAAATAGTTGAGGTGTCAGTTAAGCTTGTAAGGGCTACTCTAGGAAATAAAACACCTTTGTCGTCAGAGACAATGTCTAGTAATGATGAATTGTTCGGTGTTGTTGTTCCAATTCCTACCTGTGAAAAACTAGTAGATAAGCAGGAAAAAAAGATAATGGTTAAAAGTAATGCTTTCTTCATGATTTATTGTTTTCAGATTATTGTTTGTTGCGCAACACATGCTAGTTTCTTAATCAGAAATAGCTCAGTAGTAGATAGGCTTACTCGATAATCAATTTGAAATGATTACAAGTAATATTATAGTTTAGCTTTCGTAAATATTTAGGGAGGGGCTTAATTTAGAGGAACTAAAGTAAACATAGTAAAGTGATTATGCAAAGCAATATTATTTTTTTTAGTATTTTTCATCTCAAAACCAATAGGGTGAGAAACTGCTTTAATTTTGTGCTTATGCTTTTTTGTTTTAGTGCTTGTGATTATTTTTCCTTTAAGAAAAAAGAGGATTTAAGAGCTAATCTAGATTTTACAAGTGTTGATGCTTACCCTACTTTTGTGTCTTGCGAAAATTTAGATGAATCGGAAAAAACGGCTTGTTTCAAACAAGAGATTAGGAAAAGAATAGCTTCAACCTTGGCGGAAGCGGATTTTACCGTTGAGGATGAAATTGCCGAGACTATTATGATTCATTTTACAATTCATAAAACTGGGGAGATAAAGTTGAAATCCATTCAGTCTTCACCCGAAATAAACAATATACTACCATCTTTAGATAGTCTTTTAAAAGTATCTATTAAAAAATTGCCTAAAATAAAACCTGCTGTCAAAAAAGGTTTTTCAGTAACAACACAGTATAAATTACCAGTAAAAATTTCGGTTAAAAGCCAATAAAATCAAATACCAGCTACATGTGTAACTGGTATTTTTTCATGAAAAAAGGAAATGGTTAAAAGCTACATCTTAAATAACCTCCAAGCGTTCTTGCTGGAAGTAAAGAGCCGAATTCAAAGGCTCCACCATTTCTGTTATTGTATGAGCCATCAGGGTTGAGGTTAAAAGGTAAACTTTGATAAATGTAACCAAGGTTTCTTCCAATAAAGCCAATGTTTAAATTGTTTACATTGAACATTTTTGCCCATTTATCTGGTAAGTTGTAATTAAGTCTCACTTCTCTAATAGCAATATATGTGTTGTCATGCACAGATTCTTCTTTACCACCGCTAAACTGCGTAAATCCAGCGTAGTAATCGGTGGCCTTTAAAGGTTGAAGTAGGTATACTCCGTTGGCATCTGTTCCTACTTTTTCTCTTGCTTGATCAAACGTTAGCCCACCAACATCCTGACCGTGTAATACAGTATTATTTGCAAAAACTCCGTCAGGAATAATTCCATCGTGCGAGTTAATATAATTAACCTCATTTTGATTGGTATTCGGATTGAAATAAGTATCAGTTTCTGTTCTTAAAACTCCACCATTGTTTTCATTTCTACCAAAAGCAGTGTTTTTAAGTGCTCCTCTACTATATAACAAACCATAAGTTCCAGATAGAATATCTCCTCCGATTTTACTATCAAGAACTACAGAAAGTTCGAAGTTTTTATATCTGAATTGGTTGGACAATCCCAAAAGAAAATCAGGATTTGCATCTCCAATTACTGTTGGTTCTCCGCTTGGTAAATACTGCATATTGGCATTGAATACTTTATTGTTGCTCTCGTCTCTCATATAAGCATAATTCGAAACCATTGTTCCGAAACTTCCTGTAAGAGCTCCTCTAAGATTAACTTCCCCTTGTCCCTGACGTGATTGTTGTACACTTCCTGAGAGACCTTTGAATCTATTCGTGTTCTGGGCAAAATTTACTTGAGTTGTCCACTGAAAATTATCACTAACAATATTTTCCGAAGTAAGGAAAACCTCCCAACCTCTGTTTTCAACATCAACTTGCATTTGTCTTATAGGAATAGCACTATTTACTATAGGAGTAACCAATTCATACAAATGATTGTTTGTTGATTTTAGATAGTAAGTGGTTGCAATATTCAAGCGATCATTGAATAAACCTAAATCAAGATTGAATTCAGTTTCCCATGATCTTTCTACTGAAAACCCTACTTGGTAATTATTTTGAAGTCCAAAAACAGCACTACTAGTATAGTACGGTCTTGTAATAGTTCTGAATGATGGATATGGAAGTTCTAAATCGTTATTTACAGGATTAGAAATATGGTATAATCCTGTTACATTTCCAACTTCGGCATAGTTTGCTCTAAGCGATAACTTACTTAAAGTACCTTTCTTTACGGGGTTGAAATCTTGGATGTCTTTGATGAGGTGATAGGTAACTCCTACAGATGGATATATCTGTTCTATATTGCTAAGTTGCCCTAGAGATTTCATGTAGTTATTTCGATCATATTTTACAGCAAGATGACCAAATAGTTTGTTTTTCCATGAAAGAATAGAGCTGGCGTGAACACCAAAAATTCCTACTTGGTTTGCGTTATCTACATCTAAAGTACTTTCTAAAACCCGTTCATTTGGACTTCTGTATCTTTCAATTATTTGACTTTCAAACCCTCTAATAAATGTAATAGGTACCGAGCTTTTAGGTAAATAAGCCTCACCGTAAATGCTTGACTTCGTATTGAAATATGATGCGGTAAGTTGATTGTCAACAGATAAGTTTCCGAAATCTAAATGTTGCTTTAACCCTAAACTAGTAGTGAATTCAACGGTTTGTTCTTTAGCTTGGTTGAAGTAACTATGAGTGTTTTCATCAACATATAAAACATATTCTCTTCTGAGGTTGTCTACATCTCTAAAGAATCCTGGTGCTAGCTCAGTAGTTTTTGATTGATAATAGGTCGAATTTAAATTTGCATTCAAAGTAAGCGATGGACTTAATACTTGATCGTAATTAACAAAACCACGAAGAGTTAAATTGTCTTTCTCAGCCTTATGACCATATAACCACCAGTTCGATTCATTTTCCAAAACATTGCTTGTTGAGTTGTCCAAAATATTTGTGGGAGTGCTTATGAATTGATTTCCTAGTGAAGCGAAATTGTGAGCTCCAATGGTTGGGGCATTTCTACTCAAAGACTGAGTTAAAAAGGCACCTACATTGATACTAGAGTTGTCTGAAAAATCAATTCTGTTTTTTATGGTAAAACTGTGCTTGTCAAAAGTATTGTCAAAGTAGTTTCCTTTGTTGATATTTCCCGTATATGAAAGGTATAGTTTGTTATTCTCACTTTTATTTGATGCAGATACATAGAGTGTTTGAGAATTAGCAGTTTCAAAATGACTTAAGTAATTATCACTTGCTACTGTAAGCCATAACGATCTGGTGTCACTTGGATCAATATCGTTTAAATTAATCAGATCTGGCTTCCCAAAAGTTTGACCAATACTAGAAGCTATGTTCGCATCAAAACTCCATCCGTCTTCCATAGTATTTCCTTTGGTGGTAATTTCAATAACTCCATTCAAACCTCTGGAACCGTATTTATTGGCATCTAAAGCAGATTTTAAAACGCGAATACTTTCAATATCAAAAGGGTTTAAATCTTTTAATGCATTTCCCCAGTCTTGTCCTCCGTTAGCATTGGCTCCTGAAGTTTCGTTACTTACTGGAATACCGTCAATAACGAATAAAGGTTGGTTATTTCCAGCAATAGACTTTTGCCCTCTTATAATAATACTCGTTCCTGAGGTAACACCTCCAGCAGTGGCATTCATTTGTAAACCAGCAACCTGTCCTCTAAGAATATTTACAGGGTTTGCTTCTAAGGTGTTTTCAATAACCTTCGATTCTAATGAAATACTAGATGAAAACTCTTTTTCAAGCTTTTTACTTCTGTTAGCTTTTACTTCAACATTTTCAATTTGAAAAATTTTACTTTTTAGGTTGATTTCTTTAAAACCAGGGCCTTTATAAATAACTTGTTTGTCAATAAAAAACTCTGTTTTTATTGAAATTCGAATAGGGAAATTAGCCGTTTTTATTTCAAATAACCCGTCAAGGTCCGTTACAGTCGTATTACGGCTATTCTGTACTTTTATTAAAATGCCGGCAACAGGTTTTTTATTTTCATCTATTAGTTTACCTCTTATGGTCTGTTGAGCAATAACGATACTAGGTAGTAATAAGAGTATCGCTATTATATATTTTAGTTGTTTCATGATAATAGCATTCTTGGGCTCAATGTGTTTGAACCTTGAATATTTATTAATTATATCTTTGTGTTTCTTAGGGGTTAAGCGCTGTAATTATTGGTAGTTAATAACAATTAATCCTAGTTATTATGACCTTAATTATTCGTTGTAGTTAAATAATATAATTTTATGTCTGTCAGGGAATAGGTTTCTTTTAACAGGAACATCAAACTTAGGATGTGTGTAATTATATATGACTTCGTTAACACTTGCCTGATCAGATACCAAATTTTGGTCTTGAGAGTTTCTAGGCATTTTACTAAATCTTACAACATTGTTCGTACTTCCAATAAAGGCTATGTTCTCTTCGATAATATTTAATGGGTAGCTTAACATAGATATTATTAATGTTTCATGTATACTTTGATAGGGATTTATCATTGCATCATAATAGTAAAAACTAGTTCCGTTGTATGAGTTAAGAAAAGTACTGTTGATGTTGTTGTTTTCATCAAAACGAATCTCTAAAAAGTCATCAGTAATATATTCTGTTCCATCTAGAGTTTCTTTACTTATTCTCCAGGTATTACCTGTTTTTTCTAGAACTTTTCTTGAGGTATCACTAATTTGTAAAATAACCTTGTCCCTATCGAACTCTACCTTCATCGTATTGATAAAGTCTAAAACACCATTTGAATAAGTCAAATTGAAATTATCAATTGATCGAAATGTAATATTACTTAAGTTATTTAGTGAGTTGTATGAATACTTCTCGATAATATTTTGACTTTTATCGGTGATAGAAACAAGTTTAAAAGTTTCAGATAAAACTTTTCTATTTCCAATTTCCAAGTCTAAATTAGTTTCACACGAAGTAATAACTAAGATTAATATTAGGATTGAGGTTTTTATATATTTATTCATAATATTCAATTTTTGCCCAACTGAAGAAATAAGGGCCAGGTCTGTAAATTTCGGTAGGAAGTCCTTTTTCGTTAAAGTCGTAAGTATATGCCATTGGAGACCAATAGTCATTCACGAAATCATGAGGAATGAATTCTTTAAAGTTCAATCTATGTGCTTGCTTAAAGGCTATCTTAGTGTCTAATCCTCCAAAATGATTAGGAGTTACCCAAGCTGTTTCCATATTTTGACAAAGAAGTAAAACATCACCACCATCTATTTCTCTTATATAGTTTGTTTGATTAGGGTGAGTGGCTTGAAAAGTTTCCTCCTCTGGCACTATTAAAGTATAATCAGGTTCAATAATGTCAACAAACTTCCCTTTGTCATTGTAACGATAAATCTCTTTAACTTTCATCTTATTAGCATCGTCTTCATGATAAGAGAAACGGAACATTATTTTTAGTTTATGATCGAAAGTATTGTCACCACCGAAATAGATTTCCGTTGTTCTTCCTAAATCGTCGTAATTGAATTTATATTTCCAATGATACAATCCATCTAAATCTCTGAAATATTTAATTCGACCTCTCGATGTAATTTGAAAATTATTTACACTTTCATATTCAGCGAAATCGTTGTCTTCAACGCATGATATGAAAGACAATAAAATCGTGAATAAAATGAATTTAATGATTTTATCTACTGAGTTCATAAGCTCTATTTATGTTAAAATATAAACTGTTGTCACTTGGATTAATATTGGGTAAAGGCTGGAAGTTGGCCTCTTCTGATAAGGTGCCGTTTTCTAATTGAGAGTCAATAAGTATTTGACGTATTTCTTTAGCACTTTTTTCGGGGGTTGAAGACCATAAACAAGCGATGTTGGAAGCTAATAAAATACCTGCTGTTCTCGAATAATAATTAGCATCTCCTCGAATATCTTTTACGTAAAGATCAAGCCCAAAAGCATCTGGCTTTGTTCTACCATCGGCGGTAGTGGTAACGCTTGTGTTCATTCGGTAGTTATTAGTCCAAGAGCTAAAGCTTCCTCCGTAAGTAGAAATAATATTTTCAGCATCATTTGGAGCTATTAATGTTGGTTCACCCCAAGTTGATCCTGTTAAAAGATTAACTACGAGCATGTCTTTTTCGAAGGCAATATCAACTGCTCTTGATGAAAACGCTACTTTTCCATCTAGTTCTTCCGGTTGATAGTTTGCATTAGGATCATCAAAATTACCACCATAAGTATGTTTAGAGCTTATGATGTGTATTCCAACACTATCGGCTCTTTCAAGAGTTTTAACCCATAAAAGCTCATCAATTTGTTCTTCATGTAAAGTGCTTTCAGGTACATATAGCGCATAATTGGCGCGAGGAGCGGCTCCAATATATTGATCCTCTACAATTGCAGCGGCATATTCCAAATCTTTAATACCATCGTTTGCTACGGCATCTACCTCATTGATTTTTTTAGGAATATGGTAAGTGTCAATAAAACGATTTTCATGGGCAATGTGAGCAAGTGCTGATTTTTGCACTGCGTCAAGAGCACCACTAGCTCCAGAGTGGTCAGCAAAATTAAAACCATCAGCTAAAATTGCAATAGAAATTCCTTGTCCAAAAAAACCTTTAGAAAGCAATGAATTATTGTGGAATGTTAGAAAATCTTCATTATGCCCATAGTTTAAATTTTCAAAATTTTCAATTACAGGAGCATTATTACTCAAAGGAGCCATAAGGGTGTTCAGTCTATTAATACTGTTAACATTGTTTTCATAAACACTTAAATCCTTATTCTCTCCAAAAGTTTCAATTCGTTCAATAAAATCAAGTCCGGCTAAATCTTCTACCTTAAAAACTTTGTCAGTAGCAATAACTGCTGCGTTAAACCATTTAGTGGTAAGTTCAATATCTACATCGACCGTTTCTTTAATGCGTCTTAAATATTCCTTAGAAACAGGTAAGTCTAAACTGTTGTATTCAATATTGTGAAGAGAACGTTTTAGTTTTGCCTCAGGACTGAAATAATTTTCGGCGTCAGAAATTTGTTGATCTCCTTTGTCCTTAAAATGTATTAAATAGAACTCCGTTTTTAAAGTTCTTGGGGTTATTTGATCGTCATATTTGGCATAGAGCTCTTGATCTATATCGTTTCTACAATTTGAGAAAAGAAGCCCTAAAACAATAAAGAACAGTGTTTTATTGATTAGTTGTTTATTTATCATTGTTTAAAGTTGTCTTGTTTGTTGATGATTTGATATTCAAATGTGTAGTGCCCGAACCCAGTTACGGTATTGTAATCTAAGTCGTCAAAACCATCAAAAATATCTTTGTACGGACTAATAATTCTTAGTTTCACATAGTGTTTTCCATCGGCTGTTTCAATGAAGAAAGACCTGTTTTTAATAGGTTTAAAAATGGCCGCGTTGACAATAACATACCATGAACGCGTTCCTAGCCCTTCACCTAATGCCCAGTCTTCATTTTCTTCGTCATCACCTTTTAAAAGAGTAACATCAGGTTTGGCTAAAATGGTACTATAGTTTCTGTCGATAATAGCGCCTTTTCCATTTCCATCTCTGGTAACATCTGGTGAAGAAATTCCTCCGTTGATATAAAGTTGTCTAAGACCGAAACCAATATCCCAGTTATCGCCTTCCGGTTCTTTTACTAAAATTCCTTTTTCGAAATTGAAAAAAGCGATATGAGTCCATGAGGTAACCGCAGTTCCTGATTTATAATCTAAGTTTTCAATTCGAGTATTTGTTTGTAGTTTAACATTCTCACCATTTTCGGCGTCTAAGCCAGGCGGAATAACCTTATCATGCTCACTGCAAGATGTTAGGAATAGGGTGCACAAAATGGCACAAATTAGTTGCTTCATGTTTCTACTTTTGATAATTAAAATTGCTTACCATGTGGTTAATTTATGTGGTAAAGCAGAGGATTGTTGGTTTGTAGTTTTCGGGTATTTAAGTTTTGCTTCAATAGAAGTACTTTCTAAATCATAGATTTATTAACGATTTAGAATAAGTTCTTTAGTCTTGCTTTGTATCTCCTGTAAAGATTCAGGTATAGTTGATTTAGATAAGAGGCAGGACTATTGTTGTCTAAACTTTTTTGAATATTTGCTGAAGGAAATATTGGTGCCGAATAATACTGTTCTTGCTCGCAAGAAGTAAGATTAACAGATGTAAATAGACATTGTATGTCAAAATACATTACCTTCATATTTATTTAGATTTAATAAAAATAAGAACAAAAGTATCTATTTTATACAAACGAGCAATATTTATTTTCTTAATTTTTTTTCATTTTTCACGTCTCAAATCCTGTGATTTGCGTTTTTGTCAAAAAATTAGATAAATACTAATGTTTGTTAGGTTTATTTTTTCAAGAGACTTTGATATTTGCTCAAATTTTAACAGGGTTTTTAAATGTTAAAAAGCCTACTTTTTGTTACAATACTTTGGTTGATTCGTTTTCGAAGTAATTGAACTAAATAAAACCAAAGTATGAGTCAATTAATTATAGAGACTCAAAATCTGAATTTCTCATATGCTAAAGGGAAAACGGATATTGAGGACTTAACGTTAAAGGTACCCAAGGGAAGTGTTTATGGGTTTCTTGGGCCTAATGGCTCTGGAAAGAGCACAACAATTCGTTTAATTCTGGGGTTGTTGAAAAAGAAAACAGGTGAAGTATTGTTATTTGGAGAATCTTTCAATACCAAGAATCGCATAAAGAGTCTTAGTAAAACCGGAGCACTTATCGAGAACCCATCGTTATACGGTCATTTAAACGCTATTGAAAACCTTAAGATAGCTGGAAATTATAGAGGGAGTGTTTCTCATGAAAGAATTGAAGAGGTATTAGAAATCGTGAAACTCACTCATGCAAAAAAGAAAAAAGTAAAAGCATTTTCGCTAGGAATGAAGCAACGTTTAGGATTGGCAATATCATTATTAAGTAATCCTGAGTTAATCATACTAGATGAGCCGACTAATGGTTTAGATCCGAAGGGAATTATAGAAATGAGAGAACTGATAAAGGAGCTAAATGAAAAGTTTGGAACAACGATATTTATCTCTAGTCATTTGTTAAGTGAAATAGAAAAAACATGTACTCATGTTGGAATTATACGAAATGGGAAGATGTTGTATCAAGATACAGTGAAAGCACTAAAGGAGTCAAAAAGTAAGGAGATTGTTGTTGAATTAGAGGTGGATAAGTTTATTGAAGCAATGGTTGTTTTGGATGATTTGAGTAAAGAAAATACATCTAAAGAAGATGATTTTATTCAAATTGAAGTCGAAAGTAAAAGTGAGATAACTCGAATTATTGATGCACTCAGAGAAAAGAGTGTGCAAGTATTTCAAGTTCGCATTCAAAATAATTTGGAAGACCTTTTTTTATCACTAACTGAAAATTAATACAATGGCAGCAATTACATTTTACCTTTCGAATACGAAAAATGAATTAATTAAGTTAAAAGGCACCTTTGCAATGTGGCTATCGGTTATAAGTGGAATAATGGTTCCGTTGTTATTCTTTCTTGTGTTTTTCTTCAGATATGATAAGTTAATTCCAGAAGAAGGAATAAACCCCTGGAATAAGTTTATGAACGATCAAGTCAGTAATTCCATTCCTTTTTTAGTGCCAATGTTTATTGTATTAATAACTAGTTTAATAATTCAAGTTGAGCATAAGGCAACAGGGATAAAACATTTATTTGCATTACCAATACCCAAATGGAGTGTTTATTATAGTAAGTTGTCGATAGTTGTTGGCTCAATAGTCGCAACGTATATTTACTTTTTTATAGCAATTTTAATTTTTGGTTCTTTGCTGGGAGTGTTGAGACCTGAGTTGAATTTTCTAGAGTTTCAACCCGAATATTTTAAGTTTATAAAAATACTTGGAATGTCGTTTATTGCTTCTCTAGGGATAGTCGGCTTGCAGTTTTGGTTGAGCTTTCGATTTAAGAATTTTATTGTTCCCTTGGCTGTTGGTATGATCATGGTGATTATCGGTTTAATTGTATCAAGAGCACCTGAAGCAATTTATTTTCCTTATGCCTATAATATTCTTTCTGTTTTACAAGGAAGTAACGGACCACAAATTTTTGGAATTCCAACAGTGCTTGTGTACAGTATTATTTTCTTTTTAATAACTAGCGTAGTAGGCTATTTAGATATTAGAAGGCTTAATGTGAAATAAAGAACTCATAGAATACTTTGGTAAAATGCAATTTATCGCTGAAGTATTCTGTATCAATCTATAATTTCAAAAGTTCATCAATAAACTCGCGCTTGTTTGATAAACGAGGAACTTTGTGTTGACCACCTAATTTCCCTTTTGTTTTTAACCAATCGTAAAACAACCCATTTCGCGCTTGATGGACTTTTGGCATAGCAAGAGTCATGTTGTTATAACGTTTTGCTTCGTAATCAGAATTACAACTTTTTAAATGATTATCCAGCATTTCGGTAAAGAAATTAAGATTGTCAGGAGCTTTGTCGAATTCAATAATCCATTCATGAGCCCCCTGAGCGTTTCCATTCATAAAAACAGGACCTACTGTGTAGTCTTTAACAGTGGCGTCGGTTTTCATGCAGGCTGCCTTTAAACCTTCTTCCGCATTTTCAATTATCAACTCTTCACCAAATACGTTGATATGATGTTTGGTTCGTCCAGTAACTTTAATTCTATAAGGATCTGTTGAGGTAAATTTAATGGTGTCGCCTATTAAATAACGCCATAAACCTCCGTTTGTAGTTATTACAACGGCATAATTAGTTTCTTCTTTAACTTCAGCTAATGGAATTGCCTTTGAATTCTCTCCATCGTATTCATCCATAGGAATAAACTCATAAAAAATTCCATAATCTAGCATGAGTAAAAGCTCATCGGAATCATTTCTATCTTGAATTCCGAAGAATCCTTCAGAGGCATTGTAAGTTTCGTAGTATTTGAAATCTTTTTTAGGAATCAGTTTTTTGTATTGTTCACGATATGGGTTAAAGTTTACACCTCCGTGGAAATACACTTCTAAATTCGGCCAAACTTCAAGAATATTATTCTTTCCAGTTTTTTCCAAAACTCTATTTAATAATACCAACATCCAAGAAGGAACACCTACCAAACTAGTAATGTTTTCATTGATGGTTTCATCAATAATGGCTTCCATTTTGGTTTCCCATTCTCCCATTAGAGCTACTTCCTGTTTAGGAGCAGAACTAAAGTCCGCCCAAAAAGGCATGTTTTCAATTATAATGGCTGATAAATCTCCAAAATAAGAGTTGTTATCTTCATAAACGGCTGAACTTCCTCCTAAACGAAGTCCTTTACCCGTGAATAACTGAGCATCTTCGTTGTTGTTAATATACAAGCAAAGCATGTCTTTCCCAGCTTTGAAATGACAGTTTTCGATAGCTTCATCACTTACTGGAATAAACTTACTTTTTGCATTGGTTGTTCCGCTTGACTTTGCAAACCATCGGATTTGAGTTGGCCAAAATATGTTTTGTTCTCCTTTTCTGCAACGTTCAATTAAAGGCTCAATACTCTCATACTTCCTAATAGGAACCTTAGTGGCAAAATCGGTATATGATTTTAACGATGAAAATTTATGTAACTTACCATATTCGGTGTTTTTTGCAGCATTTAATAATTTCAACAACACTTCATTTTGAACATCAATAGGATATTTTAAGAAGAGCTCAACTTGATGTTTTCGTTTTTTTAAAAACCAAGAAATGATTGAATTTATAAACGTAAACGCCATAATATTTTTTAAGTTTGTAGTTTGTTGTTACTGTTTATCGCTAATAACAGCTTTTTCCAGTTTAGGTTAAAACAAGGAAAATAATTTCAGCTAAAAGTAATAAAATTTAGGTTATGCAATATCAAGGAGTATTAAAAAAAATGGCAACGGAAAATTTAGATTCTGTACAATATTATTTGGACATGAAATCTGATTTTTTACATGTGAATCAATTGATTAATAAAACAATATCATTGAGCTTCGTTGGTTATGAATGTTTAAATTGTGGTTCAACGGAACCGATTTATCGTCAAGGGTTTTGCAAAAGTTGCTTTTTTGAATCTCCAAGGGTTGCCGATTGGATTATAAGACCTGAATTGAGTAAGGCGCATTTAAACGAAGAGGATAGAGATTTAGCGTATGAAAAAGAAATGCAATTACAACCACATATTGTGTATTTAGCAAACTCAAGTAATGTGAAAGTAGGGGTGACAAGAAAGAGTCAAGTTCCGACGAGATGGATTGACCAAGGAGCTCATGAGGCGGTTGAAATTGTAGAAGTTCCAAACAGGTACTTAGCGGGAATTACCGAAGTTGCACTTAAAGAGCATGTAGCTGATAAAACCAATTGGAGAAAAATGTTGAAAAACGATATTGAAGATGTTGATTTGAACGATTGGAAGGATAAATTAAAACCATTTATTCCTGAGGAAACAAAGGAGTATTTTATAGAAACTAATAAAGAAACCAATATCAGTTTTCCTGTTGAAAAGTATCCGGCAAAACCTAAAAGTTTAAATATTGTAAAGCAAGAGGCTTATGAAGGCAAACTTGTCGGGGTAAAAGGACAGTATTTAATCTTTGAAGATGAAACCGTATTTAATATCCGATCGAATGAAGGCTTGGTATTGAATATTGAAGTAAAGAAATAATAAGAATATATCATAAGAAAAAAGCATCGATATTATCGATGCTTTTTTGTTTGAAATTGTTTTTTTAAGACAATCCTGATATTTTTCCATTATTATCTATTTCCATTCCTTCAGAGGCAGGGGTAGATGGTAAACCTGGCATACGCATCATTTTTCCTAAAATTGGGATGATAAACTGAGCTCCTGCTGCAATTTCTATTTCACGTACCGTTACTATAAAGTTTTCAGGTCTTCCAATTAGACTTTCATTATCAGAGAAAGACTTTTGAGTTTTCGCCATACAAATAGCGAAATCATTAAACCCTAATCGATCAATTCTTCTAAGGTTTAACTGTGCTTTCTTACTATATTCAACTGAAGTAGCACCATATACTTCTCTGGCTATCGTTTCAATTTTTTCTTTTACTGGACTTTTCCAGTCGTAAAGAGGTTTGTATTGAGAAGCTTTATTTTCAAGAACATCAACCACAGCAGTAGCTAAATTTTTAGTTCCTTCACCACCTTTAGCCCATCCTTCAGATACTACAGCTTGAACTCCTAAATCAGCACATGCTTTGATAACGAAGTCAACTTCTTCTTGAGAATCGGAAACAAATGAATTAATGGCTACAACAGGTTCGATATTGAACTTTCGAATATTTTCAATATGCTTTTCTAAGTTTTTAAACCCATTTTGAACGCGTTCCAAACTTGGAGTGTTGTATTCATCTTTTGGAGAACCACCATGATGACGTAAAGCTCTTACTGTAGAAACTAAAACGACACATTTTGGATTCAATCCAGCGTATGCAGACTTAATATTTAAGAATTTTTCAGCTCCCAAATCGGCACCGAAACCAGCTTCGGTAACAACATAGTTAGATAGAGATAATCCCATTTTAGTAGCAAAAATGGTGTTTGTTCCTTGGGCAATATTAGCAAAAGGTCCTCCATGAATAATTGCTGGATTCTCTTCTAAAGTTTGAACAAGGTTTGGCTTAATAGCATCTTTTAATAAGATTGCCATGGCATCCTGAGCTTTTAAATCGCGAGCAAAAATTGGTTTTTTGTCAAATGTAAATCCAATAAAAATATTTCCTAAACGCTCTTTTAAATCATCAAAACTAGTAGCCATACATAAAATAGCCATTACTTCTGAAGCAGGAGTAATATTGAATCCGTCTTCTCTTGGAATACCGTTTGCAGTTCCTCCTAAACCAATAGTGATTTGACGAAGTGCTCTATCGTTCATGTCAATAACACGCTTCCAAAGAATAGTTCTAGGATCGATGTTTAAGTTATTCGTTTTGCTCTGAAGATTATTATCAATGAGAGCAGACAATAAATTGTTAGCTTTTTCAATAGCATTAAAATCTCCAGTAAAATGTAAGTTGATGTCTTCCATAGGAACCACCTGAGAGTATCCTCCTCCAGCGGCTCCACCTTTAATTCCAAATACAGGTCCTAATGATGGTTCACGTAATACAACAGTAGCTTGTTTTCCTATTTTATTTAGTCCTTCTGTTAAACCAATTGAAACAGTCGTTTTTCCTTCTCCAGCAGGAGTAGGAGTTAGAGCTGTTACTAAAACTAAATTGTTGTTTTTAATAGTGTCTTCATTAATAAGATTCAGAGGAAGTTTGGCTTTGTATTTACCATACATTTCTAAATCGTCTTCATCTACATTTAATTTCTTTGCAATGTGTTTAATATGTTGTAGCTCTTTTGCTTGTGCGATTTCTATATCGGTTAAGTGCACAGTTTCAGTATTTGATGTTTGCGCCATTATTTTACAATTTGTTAAGTTGTTTGAAATTTAATCTGTAGTTCGTAAATATAAGCATTAATAAGAGGTGAAAAACATTAATTTTTTTGGTAAGTTTTGCATAAATAGCTGCTCTGATTATAAATATGCTAAAAGAATTGGCAATTCTTTCTTTGAAATACTATATTTGCACGTTTTAAAAAAAGTCGATTTAAATTAATTAAAAATGCAAAACAAAGGTCTAATTAAATTATTTGCTGTCCTTTTCGGATTAGTGAGTGCCTATCAGTTGTCATTTACTTTTTTTGCCAATAAGGTAGAAAAGAGTGCTAAAGAGTACGCTAAGAGTAATGTTACTGACAATAACGGTAGAGAATTAGCTAGATTCGAAAGAAGGTATCTAGATAGTGTAGCAAATAAGGAAGTAGTAAATTTAGGAATTGCCAAATTCACTTATGATGATATCAGAGACAAGGAAATGAACCTTGGTCTTGATTTAAAAGGTGGTATTAATGCAATTTTACAGGTATCGGTTAAAGATATCTTAATCGGATTGTCTAACGATTCTCAAAATAAAGTGTTTATAGACGCTTTAGCAAAAGCAGATGAGGCTCAAAAAGATAGCCAAGACAATTATTTAGACTTATTTTACGATTCATTCGTAGAAATAAGTAATGGTAGTGTTAAACTTAGTGATCCAAGTATTTTTGGAGCTACCAAATCATTACGTGATAAAATAAACTTCAATAAAACAAACGAGCAGGTTAAATCGACTTTACAAGAAGAAATCAATTCTTCAATAAACACTGCATTTGAAGTATTACGTAGTCGTATCGATAAGTTTGGTGTTGTTCAACCAAATATTCAACGTATTGGAACATCTGGTAGAATTCAAGTTGAATTACCAGGAGCAAAAGATATTGAGCGTGTACAAAAGTTATTACAAAGTACTGCTGAATTACAGTTTTGGGAAGTATTTACCAATGCTGAAGTAATTCCATTTTTTCAATCAGCTAACATAAAAGCTATTGAATTATTAAAGGGGGAAACAGAAGAAGCTGTTGAGAAAGCTCAGGATACTACAAAGAGCGAAGATAGTATTGATGATTTATTAGGAGATGCTAAGGATTCAACAAAAGTTGAGAACCAAAAATCATTATTCACGTATTTAATTCCTAATTTCCAACAAGTAGGTTCAACTGTTGCTTATGCTAAGTTACAGGATACAGCAATGGTAAATAGTCTATTAAGAAATAAGGCAATCCAAGCTTTATTACCTAAAAACTTGAGATATGCTGAGTTCTTATGGGACTATAAGCCATTTAGTCCAGAAAGAACGGAGCAAAACAAAGATCAAGATTTAGCTCCAATGTTAAAACTGTATGCAATCAAGTCGAACAGAAATGGTAAGGCGCCTATCGATGGAGATGTGATTGCTGATGCAAAACAAGATTTCCACCCAACAAGAGCGAATGAGGCTGTTGTTAACATGCAAATGAATGGTGTTGGATCTAAGTTATGGGGTAAAATGACTACTGAAAATGCAGGGAAGTTTGTGGCTGTTGTATTAGATGATTATGTATATACGGCACCATCTGTAAACGAACCAATTTTGACTGGAAGTACTCAGATTTCTGGAGGTGACATGACTGTTAATGAAGCTAAAGATATAGCAACAGTATTAAAAGCAGGTAAGTTACCAGCTCCAGCAAGAATGATTGAAGCAGAGGTAGTAGGACCATCATTAGGGCAAGAGTCTATTAACGCAAGTATTTGGTCATTTGGATTAGCTATTTTATTAGTTTTAGTATGGATGATTTTATACTATGGTAAAGCAGGAGCTTATGCGAACATTGCTTTATTGGTAAACATCTTATTTATCTTCGGAATTTTAGCTTCGTTTAATTCTGTATTAACATTACCTGGTATTGCTGGTATTATCTTAACAATTGGTATGTCGGTTGATGCGAACGTAATTATTTTTGAAAGAATTAAAGAAGGATTAAATGGAGGTAAAGGATTAGCTCTTTCTGTAGAAGAAGGTTTCTCTATTAAAGGGGCGTTATCTGCAATTATCGATGCAAATATTACTACATTATTAACTGGTATTATTTTATACGCATTCGGAACTGGTCCTATTAAAGGTTTCGCACTTACGTTAATGATTGGTATTGCAACATCATTATTTACAGCAGTATTTATTACTCGTTTATTAATTGATAGATCAGTTGCAAAAGGAACTGACTTAACATTCAATACTAACATTTCTAAAAACTGGTTTAAGAACATCAGTGTTGAGTTCTTAAAGAAGCGTAAGTTAGCATATATCGTTTCTGGAACTTTAATCGTTATCGGATTAGCTTCAATGTTAACATTAGGGTTAAAGCAAGGAGTAGATTTCAAAGGAGGTCGTTCATACGTAGTTCGTTTTGATAAGGCAATGAAAGCTAATGAAGTAGCGAATAACTTAAAAGAAGTATTTGGAACTGCACCAGAAGTTAAAACATATGGAGCTGAGAATCAATTAAAAATTACTACTGTTTTCAAAATTGATGATAAGAGTAAAGAGGTTGATGAGCAAGTTCAAAGTGCTTTATATAAAGGATTACAGCCTTATTTAGAAGGTGTTTCTTACGAAAACTTTAAGCCAGGTTTTGAAAAAGTAAACAACGGTGGTGGTATCATGAGTTATATGAAAGTAGATCCTACTATTGCTGATGATATTAAGCAAGCTGCATTATGGGCTGTATTAGGTTCGTTAATTGTAGTGTTCTTATACATCTTATTACGTTTTAGAAAAATGGCATTCTCTATTGGTGCAGTTGTGGCAGTATTCCACGATGTATTAGTGGTATTAGGTGTTTTCTCTATTTTCTACAAAATTATGCCATTCGATATGGAAATCGGACAATCATTTATCGCAGCAATTCTGACCGTAGTTGGTTACTCGCTGAATGATACCGTGGTAATTTTCGATAGAATTAGAGAGTACGCAAACAATAGTAACTCACTTACAGCAAACTTAGTTGACAAAGCCTTAAGTAGTACTTTAGGTAGAACAATCAACACATCTTTAACAACATTATTAGTAATGTTAGCTATATTCTTCTTTGGAGGAGATAGTATCAAAGGATTTATGTTTGCACTTATTGTAGGGGTAGTTGTAGGTACTTACTCATCTTTATTCGTGGCAACACCAATTATGTTCGATGTAGCCAAAAGAAAGAAAAAAGAATAAATTATAACACGATTATAATAAAACCGTTTTGAATAGAGTTCAAAACGGTTTTTTCATTTAATATCAAGCAACTATCTTTGCAGTCAGATGAAAATTACAAGAATTCACGATTTATATTTTAAAGAGTTCGTTTCGAAAAACGAAATTTCTAGTATAGTTAAAGATTTAGCTAAACAGGTAAAAAACGATTTACCAGAAAACGAGGTGCCACTTTTTATAGGAATCTTAAATGGGTGTTTTGTTTTTGCTGCTGATTTTGTGCGAGCGTATAAAGGAGATTGTGAAATTTCTTTTGTAAAGCTAGCTTCTTATGAAGGAACTAGTAGTACTGACAAAGTGAAAAAATTAATTGGTGTTAATGAAGATCTAGAAGGGAGAACTGTTGTTATCTTAGAAGATGTAATTGATACAGGAACAACACTTCAGGAGATCTACGAAATATTCAAATCTAAAAACTTAAAAGAACTTAAAATAGCAACGCTTTTCTTTAAACCAGATGTCTACAGAAAAGAACTTCCAATAGATTATGTAGGAAAAAGTATTCCAGATAGTTTTATTGTAGGTTATGGGTTAGATTATGATGGTTATGGAAGAAACTTGCCTGCTGTTTATCAATTAACAACACAACCAAAAATGAAAAATATTGTATTATTCGGCCCTCCAGGTGCCGGTAAAGGAACGCAAGCTACTATTTTAAAGGAAAAGTATAACTTAGTTCATATCTCTACAGGAGATGTATTTCGTTATAATATTAAAAACGAAACTGAATTAGGTGTTTTAGCTAAAAAATATATTGATGCTGGTGAGCTTGTTCCAGACGAGGTTACCATTAGCATGTTGAAAGATGAAGTTGAGAAAAATGTAGAGGCAGATGGATTTATTTTTGATGGATTTCCTAGAACGGAATCGCAAGCCATCGCTTTAGAAGAGTTCTTAGCTGAAAAAGGTGAAAGAATTAATGGAATGGTTGCTTTAGAGGTTCATGAAGATTTATTAGTAGAGCGTATTCTTGAAAGAGGAAAAACTAGTGGAAGATCTGATGATACTGATGAAGAGAAAATCAGAAACCGTTTTAACGAATACAACACGAAAACAGCTGTCTTGAAAGATTTTTACGATGAGAAAGGTAATTATCATGGAATAGATGGTGTTGGAAGTATCGAAGATATTACTGAACGACTATCGGAAATATTTGATAAGTTATAAAATTAAAAAAAGGTACTTATTAAAGTGCCTTTTTTAATGAATTATAATGATGTAAATCTGCGGTTTTAATCGTATTAATTCCGTGGTTATCATACTATAATTAAAAACAATAAACAATGACTGAAGGAAATTTTGTCGATTACATAAAAATTTATGCGTCTTCTGGAAAAGGAGGTAGAGGTTCTATGCATTTACACAGAGAAAAGTTTGTGGCTAAAGGAGGACCTGATGGTGGAGATGGTGGAAGAGGCGGACATGTAATTGTTCGTGGTGATAAAAGCATGTGGACACTTTTTCATTTAAAATTTAAACGTCATTTTAGAGCTGAACATGGTGGAGACGGAGGAAGTAGTAGAAGTACAGGAAGCGATGGAGGTGATATCATAATTCCAGTGCCATTAGGAACTATATTTAGAGATGCTGATACCGATCAGGTGTTATTTGAGATTACAGAAGATGGAGAGGATGTAATTTTATTGGAAGGAGGAAAAGGAGGAAAAGGAAATTGGCATTTTAAGTCGCCAACGAATCAAACTCCGCGATATGCTCAGCCTGGATTAGAAGGTCAAGACGGATGGTATCGAATAGAATTGAAAGTGTTAGCAGATGTTGGACTTGTTGGGTTTCCTAATGCAGGGAAGTCTACGTTATTATCTGTTATTACAGCGGCAAAACCTAAAATTGCGGATTATGCCTTTACGACCTTAAAGCCAAATTTAGGGATTGTAGAATATAGAAATCATCAAAGTTTTGTAATGGCTGATATTCCTGGGATTATTGAAGGAGCTTCAGAAGGAAAAGGTCTTGGTCATTATTTCTTACGTCATATTGAGAGGAATTCGGTATTATTATTTTTAGTAGCTGCAGATAGCGATGATATTAAAAAAGAGTATGAAATTCTCTTGAATGAATTACGAAAGCATAACCCTGAGCTGTTGGATAAACAACGTTTATTGGCAATATCTAAAAGTGATATGTTAGATGAAGAATTGAAAGAAGAAATAGCACAAGATTTACCTGAAGGAGTTGATTCAGTATTTATTTCATCAGTAGCGCAACAAGGTTTGATGGAGTTAAAAGATAAAGTTTGGAAAATGTTGAATTAAAATAATGTCAAATAAAATTTTGACAATAAAAGAGTTACTGGATAAGGTAGCTCTTTTTTTATTTAATTTATGTTTTTTGGCATGGAGTTTGGTTTTAAAAGTGAAACCAAAACTACTTATAAAATGAAAACTATATTACAAACTACTGCTAGAGTCACTTTCTTAATTTTCTTATCAATTTTTTATATCTCTTGTAGCGATTCATCTGAAGAAATTATGGAAGAGCCTCAGGTAGAACCCCAAGGAATGACTGTGTCGTTTAAACTTAATAACGAACCAATAACAATAAATTTCAGCCACTTAGATAATTCGGGGACCGGTTGGGGGAGTATGAAACTGATAGATAATGGAGGAATATATGCTTATACAAGGGAATTTTTTATAAATGAGAATTACGAAATTACCTTATATTTTGGAGACTATTTTTTGTTAAGCGATTTCGGGATTGACCCCACTCAGTCGCAAGCTACTATACCAAATATTAATAGAATAAAGGAATTAATGTTTCAAAGAACGAATCTGGGGATGAAGTATATTGAACACGAACGAAATCCTGGGGACTTGGAGCGAGGAAAGTATAAAGGGTTTACCTTGGAGATTAAGGATAAAAACACTAATAAAACATATACAAGCCAGTTAATACTTGATCTTTACACTGAAGACCCTAATAGTCCTTATGGATACGACAACTTTATGGAAGCATCATTCTTTGAATTAAAAAAATATGAGGTGCTGGACGTTGATAGGTATGGAAGGCAAACTAAAGAATTTTATATTGAAGCTGATTTTGAATGTAAACTGTTAGATTATAAAATAAACTACTTAGATCCAACTTTAGACAAAGTAATTGTAAATGAAGTTTTGAGTTTGACAGATGGTAAAATTATAGGGGGTTATAACTAACTATTTTAAAAATGAAGAAGTTACCTTACAATAGGTAGCTTTTTTTATTCTGTCTAGTCAATAATTCTTTTTGCTTTAACAAAAGAAGTTGCCCAATAATTTTCTTGAAGTGAATTTGTAATGACTCCTTTTTTAGTAGTTGAATGAATAAAATAAATATCAGGTTTGGCTATTTCTGTAACAAGTCCTACATGGTTGATACTTCCTTCTAATCTTTCAATATTGAAAAAAAGTAAATCACCAGGTTTTATATTTTTCCAAGAAACAGCTTTGCCAAAATCGCTCATTTCTGCAGAGGATCTCGGTAGTTTAATATCTATCTCTTTAAAGGATGTTTGAACTAACCCAGAACAGTCCATACCTGATTTTGTTGTTCCTCCAGCTCTATAGGGAGTATTTAAAAATGAATTGGCGAAAGCAATTACTTTTTCGGTTTTAGATAATTCAATGGTTACAGGTTGTGCAGAAGAATTATCATTGACTTTAACATAACAATAAATGATAAAACTTAATAAACTTATAAATAAGAAGAGTTGTTGTTTCATTCGGGGAAACTATTGATTATAAGTCTTAAAGTTAATAAATCTACGTTAATAACTTCTGGGTAAAACTGAAAATCACTTATGTTGTCAATTAAATAAAACGTATAAATTATTATTCAACATTCAACATTCAACATTCAACATTCAACATTCAACATTCAACATTCAACATTCAACATTCAACATTCAACATTCAAC
>CANMIL010000014.1 GCA_947497895.1 uncultured Tenacibaculum sp. | reverse complement strand
TCATATTGTGATGGATTGCTTAAGGTAGCAGTAAAGTTTGCTGTACTTCCTTCTGCAACCGTAATATCATCTATACTAATCGTTGGTGCACTATCACCTAAATCAGTAATTGTTCCGGCTCCTACTAAATCTGTGGTTGTTATTGCTTCTGGTGTTGGTGAGCCAATACTCACGTTACTCATCGTAACAGTATAGGTCTCATCTGTTGGCTCATACGTGGTATCATCAGTCGTTAACACTGGAATTGTTACTGTAGTACTTCCGGCTGTAATCGTATAACTTTGACTTGTTTGTGACGTATAATCATCACCACCTGTTGCCGTTCCATCACTGGTCGTTACATCAAAAGTAACATCATACTGTGCTGGATTGTTTAAAGTAGCAGTAAAATTAGCTGTTACTCCCTCAGCAACTGTAATATCATCGATACTAATAGTTGGAGCACTATCACCACTATCGGTAATTGTTCCTGCTCCTATTATATCGGTAGTGCTAATCGAATTTCCTGTTCCTGTTTGAACATTACTCATCGTAACCGTATACGTCTCGTCAGTTGGCTCATAAGTACTATCATCAGTGGTTAATACTGGAATTGTAACTGTAGTGCTTCCTGCAGTAATCGTATAACTCTGACTACTTTGAGCCGTATAATCATCACCTGCTGTGGCAGTGCCATCACTGGTAGTCACATCAAAAGTAACATCACAAGCAACTGCCTGACTTAAAGTTGCGGTAAAATTCGCCGTAGCCCCTTCTGTTACTGTGATATCATCGATACTGATCGTTGGTACTGGATCTACTGTGATTTGAACAACATTACTCAATGCAGTACAAGTTCTTGTAAGAAACAATGACGACGTTTCTCTTCGATACCACATATTTTGTGTAAGTACCCCCACATTATGCGTTTCACTAGTACCTCCTACAATTGGAGTAAAAACTGAACCATCCGTACTACTCTCCCATTGATAACTCAGTGTACCTTTTCCTGTTGAAGCCACCGTCTCCGTAAAGGCTACCGGATTACCTCCTGAACAAATCGTTTGATTCGCTGATACAGTTCCGCCTGTTACATCATTGATAAATAAAGTTTCCGATGAACTCGTTAAACTAGCACATACATTTTTGGTACTTGTAACAATTAGTCTATATTTATTTGAATCGGCCGTTAAAGGAGGATTCGTTAATGTTAGACTCGCTGTAGTTGCTCCACTATAAATTCCTCCATTATTAATAATATTCCACGGACCAGTTCCCGCTACCTGTTCTTGCCATTCATATAACAAATCTGCCGTACTTGGTGTACTGGAACTATAATCTGGTGAAGTCGCTGGAGCCGTTCCAGTGTAAGTAGTTGTACTCAATGATGAAGCCTGAAGCGTAAAGGTTATATTTTCACCTAGACATAAAACTGTGTTGGCAATAGGAACATCAATTTGAAGCATTGTAGCCTCAATAACATTACCAGTATTTCCTTGTCCTTCATCAGTTCCTACATCCGCTGCTCCCCCTGAATTTACTAAGTTCGGTACTCCATCAGTAACACCTCCATTACTTGCAATATCAATTCTTCCATCTACATCTAATTGAGCCGAAGTCACATTTTCATCAGCTTCAAGAGCATCGTAACAACCATCATTATCGCTATCTGTATCCAAGTAATTAGGTGTCCCATCACCATCTGTATCATCATTATGGGATGTACCGTTCCCATCAGCATCTTCATCAAGTGTTAAAATCCCATCGTTATCATCATCTTTATCTAGATAATTGGGTGTTCCATCACCATCTGTATCGTCATCTGTAAAATCAGAATTACCATTTAAATCTTCATCAACATTTAAAACTCCATCACAATCTAAATCAAAAGATGGGCAAGAATCTGGACATGATGCTCCATCATTACCTACATTTGGCGTTCCTGTTAATAGTAGAGTAGCGCTAGGACTAGCTTGATCATAATCATTAATCTTAAAAAACTCTCCAGTACTATTGCTAAAGATGTATAAATTTTTAGCTACATCCGTAAAGGTTGCTCCAAATCCTCCAGCTGTAGCACTTAATCCTGTAATTGTTTTTGTAGTTACTGTAATCGGGTTCGCTGTTAAATCAGAAATATAAAGTACATTATTTCTAACCCCGTAGGCAGTATCATTTATTATAGTAAAATCTGCCCAGTTCTCATTTGTTCCAGAAATAGGGATACTCGTGAACGTCATTGAAGATAAGTCTATTCTAAGATAAGCACCTGAATCACTCGCTGATCTTCTTGCCCACATAATTCCCGAAGCATCGAAATCTAATGCATTTGGGCTGTAGCTTAAAGGTATGCCTCCATTTGTTACTTGCCCCAAATCAACTCCTTGTGCTCCCGCTCCAATTCTCACTATGTTGAAAGTAGAGCCATTAATTCCATAAAGAAATCCGTCTGTCGAATTATAACCTAATGTCGCTACTGTCGGGTTTGGTGTACCTACCACATTATAATTCCCCGTTGCAGGATCCAATATATTCAACACTCCACTAAGAACTTGGTAAAAACCTGGAGTACATCCAAAAGGAGTTATGGCATCTCGGTAATCAACATCTTCTGTTAATACATCACCGTCAATATCAGGGAAGTTATCATTTTGCGTATTATCAAAACTACCATTTACATCGGCGTAATTATCACCATTATCATAATTATTATCGAGACCATTTGTACCAACGGTTCCGCTTAATGTTAATCCTGCTTCAGCAGTATCATTCCCTCCTTCATTATCTGAATCTAGATCTAAATAATCGGGATCATCAGTTCCATCAGTATTTTCTGGAGTTAAACCTCCTAAATATGCAGAGTTGACTCCATTATTAGTCAAATAAGTGGCTCCACTGTCTGCATTAGGAGCTGTATAACCTGTTGTTGTTTGTGCTTCAATATTATCAGGAATTCCATCATTATCACTATCTAAATCTAAATGATTAAAAACCTGATCTCCATCCGTATCACAAATTCTTAACTCGATAAAATATTGATTATTTCCTGTTGCTCCAGAAGCAAAAACTTCAATTCTTTTTGCTCCTACTTCTCTTGATTCCCATTCAAATCGAACACCATTAGCGGTATCAGTACCACCTACAGGGTTTTCTACGTAATGAGTATTCCCCGATTTAATTACCTCAAAATCGTCTACTAAAGAAGTATTAAAATTAAAATCAATTCCTTCTAAGGATATAAAACCTTCTTGAATTCCTTGTGCCAAAGAACCATCATGAGAAAAAGTTACATAAACTGAATCGGCATACGGTCCAGAAAATTCAAAAATTGCATTTCCTTCCGTTGTGTTGGTTTTCCAAGCCAATCCTGCTGCATTCGTTGCTCCGTTAGTTATGGTTAAAAAAATACTGCCATTTGGTAAACCAAACAGACTACTTACATCTTCATTTGTTATGCTATAATTTGAAGCATTTCCTCCTGGAGGAGAGGCTAAATCAGAAGGCGATATTCTTACCCATGCACATTCTACCGTATCTAAAACACCATCATTATCATCATCCAAATCACATGTATCAATGATACCATCAGAATCTGTATCTGTAAGTCCAGAAACCGACGAATCGCAACAAGCTGAACTATCAGTTGCATCTAAAACTGCTGGCGACGACGCTTGCCCTCCAGATGTTACAGAAGGAACTCCATTTCCATCGACTCCTCCAGTAAACGCTCCAGCAGATAATTGTGTGTGGTTGTAACTTCCTGCCGCTTCCAATGCATCAAAACAGCCATCGTTATCACTATCTGTGTCTAAATCATTTCTTATACCATCCCTATCAGGATCACAATCTAAATGAAATCTAGGTGTTACATTTTCGGTTAAACCAGAATTCGAACTCAATGCATAAACTGTATATCCCATTGAAACAATTCTTTTTGTTCTATCCAGCCCTATAAAAGATACATCTGTACTTGGGTTACTACCAATAGTTGATACAGAATGTTCTCCACCTGATTCGGTTCCTTTAACAAAATTTGTTGTATCCGATAAATTAAAGTCAATATTTGAAACCCTCATTCCGTCGTCATACACTACAAAAAAATTTCCAAACCTACTCGGACTGTCCATACTACTCAGCGCCCAATCAATTCCGTCATCTGCCAACCATATAGGCTGATCAAAATTTATTGAAATTTCATTCCCTATCGCAGCAGTTACATTTCCGAAATGCCATGCTATTCTATAATTTGTATATGCAGGAGATAGCGTAACTGTTGTAGGAACAACACTAACTCCATTAACCTCAGTTACGGTTGCTGTTTGACCTCCGATTGAAGAACTTGGAACTATACCTGATTTACAAACCTCAGCAGTATCTGCAATCCCATCATTATCATCATCTAAATCACATGAATCTACCAACCCGTCAGAATCACTATCTGTAAAACCAGAAATTGTTGTGGTACAACAAACAGTGCTATCAGAGCTATCATTTACCGCTGCAGTCGTTGCTTGTCCTCCTGATGTAACAGAAGGTACACCATTTCCATCAACACCTCCATTAAAAGCTCCATTGGTTAATTGCGTGTAATTATATGAACCTGCAGCCTCCAAAGCATCATAACAACCATCATTATCACTATCGACATCAAAACAATCAGGAGTACCATCTCCATCTGAATCAACATTCGCTATAAGTTGTATATCTCTCCATGCTATTCCATTAGCCAATCCTGTTAAATTTAAGAATTCAACACGAGTAACATTTTGATATAAGGCATCTATTTCAAATGGATTTCCTCCAGCGTCGCCATTGGGGATTGCTCCTCCTGTTATAGAAGCTATTAAAGCATTTGAAGCATCATAAAATCTAATTTCTCCTATATTACTTATCGCTTGAGCATCTCCTAAAATGGCTCCTCCATTATTATAGATTCTAATTTTTTTCATATCCGTTTCAGGAAACGTGTACGATACATCGGTGTATCCACCACTTGGAGCTACATCTGCTATAAAAGTTCCTAAATTTCCATCAATTGTATTATTTAAAGATCCTGCGGTGCTACCTCCATTACTCGGAGAATTAAAATCACTATCCGTACTCGAAACACTGATAGGAAGTACTACTTGTTCTAAAGAACATTCAACAGAATCTAAAATACCATCATTATCATTATCCAAATCTGCACTATCTTCGATACCATCATTATCATAATCTAAAATAAATGCCCTTCCTATTGCTAGGGCTGTAATATTAGATTGCATGATACCAGAAAGTAAGCTATTTTCAATATTTCCTGTAGCACCTGTACTTCCAGATAAATTAACCCATTCGGTTCCATCCCATCCTACTAATCTTAAATTATCTGCATCTGTGAATCCACTCATATCAGGAATACTCACAGTTATTGTTACTCCTGAACCAGTACCTCCTAAATCTTGCCAATCCCATTGCCCAACACTACTCACCTCAACTATTCCAGTTCCATAAGAACTAGTACTATGAAGTCCTGAGTTTGGGGTTGTAGGATCTGAAGTACTGCTTGGGTCTCCTAAAATCCATGCCGTCCCAAAAATTGAATTATTAGGTATGGTTCCACTTGTACTTAATGTTCTTAAATCACTTCCCGTTCCTACTGGGAAATCGAAAGATTGATCTGTTGCGGTTGTATAATGCTTCACATACCCATCTACATTATTACCATCACTCGAATCGGTAAATACAGCAGTCCCATAAGCACTAAAATAACCTGGATTACTTGATCTTTGAGTTCTCCAAAAACTACTAATACTCAGAGACTCTGAATCAAAAGTAACCTGTTCATATCCCTCTGAAGCATAGTTTCCAGATTGAGCGAATATTAAACAAGGAAAAAAAAGAAATAAAACTAAAATTCTATTTATGCAACATAAACGATATAAACTCATACTACTATTATTAAATTATTTAGTTCCTTTTATTGACCTAGATAAATAAATGTATTTACCACTAAATAATTCGGTTGATTGTTAATTGCCGAAGAAGATCCTCCACTTGCCACAGTAACTGTATGACTATGGCTTCCTGCACTATTAATTGTTAATGTATGACTGTGATTTCCAGAAGTACCAGTAGTATAAGATCCTGAAGTATCATCCGCCAAAGGATTTCCTGACCCTCCATCTGTATTGAATGTAGAATGTCCTCTATCTGTATAACTATGAGAGTGATTACCAGTAGTATTTGTTGATCCCGAGTGCGTATGACTTCCTCCAGAAGATGTTGACCCCGTGAAATTAACGTTTGGTAAATTGGCTTGTGTTAAAGTTGCAGAATTTTGACCTCCTGTTGCCAACAATGTTTCACTATCATTATTTTTTGTTTTTAAAAACCTTCCACTTGCATCTGGTAAATTACCAGATAACCCTAGTGCAGTAGCAGCAGTTTGAGCATTTGCTGGTAAAGAAGAAATAGCTCTTCCATCTAACAAATACCACCCGTTGAAATCTGCAGTCCTAACACTATGTGTTATCTCCCCTGTAGTGGACTGATTGCAAAGACTTGTCCAAGTCGAGTTTATAAAAGAATAAAGACAATTCATATCTGTGTTATAAACTAATGCTCCGTCTAAGGGAGTTGTTATTGCATTCATTTGTACAGTAGTCATTCTTGGAGGAATAAAAGCTCCTGTTGTACTCTCTACTTCAAGAATCGACCCATCGTCAATAACTGTTGGATTATCACCTACTTTAATCTGAGCACTAACAGATAAAGTCAAAAACAGCGACACTAGCGTAAAAAATATGGTTTTCATATTCAAAAATTTATTAATAGGATTATGGATTTTTTAAACTTTAATTTGATTATTAGAACAATATCGTATACGAAAGAAATTGAATATTAAGCACTATGCTCCTAAAGAACATATCTTTAAGAGAAAGGACATAAGAACAACATGTTACAACAGAACACTTAAAAGTCTACAAAGAGTATTGATTTGATTATGAAGTAGTAGCAGTTTCTTGTAGGATTTGAGTAGTTCTCGAAAGTAATTAGAATTAAACTTCTTTAAGTAACTACCCTAAATACTTTGTAATAGGGCTGATTTCATTTTTAACGAATTATCTTCTAATGGTTATGGTAATATTTTATTAACAACATCAAAAAAAGCACTATAAAACAGCACTTTAACTTCACACAAGATATATATTTAACATTTGTTAACAAAAAAAAATCGATAAAACAGTACTTAAACACATGGAAGTATCGATGAATGTCGAAATAACAAGGTTAAAATGTTAATTCACTAAAAACTAACCCCTTTAATTATATATTTTTATGTAATTCACAAAACATGTCATGTTTATAACTCTGTTTTTTTCTAATTATTGATGTTTTGCACATTTATTATATTGGTTTTTAATGTAAGTTTGCCTTAACAAATACAAGACAACACATGACTACTTTACTAGTTAACATAAAAGAATTAATTCAAGTTAGACCCCTAGACGTTAAAAAGGTTTCTGGTAATGAAATGAAAAACTTACCAACTATCAAAAATGCCTATTTGCTTGTAGAAAATGATATTATTATAGATTACGGTCCAATGGAGGATGTGCCTCAATCTTTTGATGAGAGGATTGATTGTACTGGTAAAATGATTCTACCAACTTGGTGTGATTCTCACACTCATATTGTATACGCTGGTAATAGAGAACAAGAATTTGTAGATCGTATTAACGGTTTAACATACGAAGAAATTGCAAACAATGGTGGTGGTATTGTAAACTCAGCAAAAAAACTTCAAAGCACCTCTGAAGACGATTTATACAATCAATCGGCGAAAAGACTGGAAGAGATTATTGCTTTAGGGACTGGTGCCGTGGAAATAAAATCAGGATATGGGCTCACGGTTGATGCTGAACTTAAAATGTTAAGAGTCATAAAAAAGCTTAAAGAGAATTACAATTTACCAATAAAAGCTACATTTTTAGGGGCTCATGCTTTTCCTACTGAATTTAAAAATAATAAGGAAGGGTATATCGATTTAATTATTAACAAAATGCTTCCTAAGGTTGCCGAAGAAAACTTAGCTGAATTCGTCGATGCTTTTTGCGAGACGGGTTATTTTTCTGTTGAAGATACAGACAAAATTTTAACAGCAGCAACATCATATGGACTTACACCTAAAGTACATGTAAATCAATTTACAACTATTGGAGGTGTTCAAATTAGTGTAAAACATAAAGCTTTGTCTGTTGATCATTTAGAAGTAATGAATTCGGAAGATATTGATGCTTTAAAAGGATCTGAAACTATGCCTGTTGCATTGCCCTCTTGTTCCTATTTTTTAAGCATTCCTTATACTCCAGCTAGAGAAATAATACAAGCTGGATTACCACTAGCTCTTGCAACCGATTTTAATCCCGGATCTACACCTTCTGGAAATATGAATTTTGTTGTGGCAACCGCTTGTATAAAAATGAAAATGACACCAGAAGAGGCTATAAATGCGGCTACTATTAATGGAGCCTACGCAATGAACTTATCCGACACGGTTGGTAGTATAACCAAAGGAAAAAAGGCTAATTTTATTGTTACTAAAGAAATTCCTTCTTACGGTTTTATTCCTTATAGTTTTGGATCGAACTTAATTGACCAAGTTTATATAAATGGTAAAAAAATATAATTACAATGCTTACTATTTTTAATCAAAAACATATAAATGATTTCACGAATACTCGTAACGGTGAAGTTAAACTAGGTGAATGTGTTTCCGTTATTAATTCTAAAAAATCATTGGAAGAAGGATTAGAAAACTCTGATGCTACTTTTGTTATCTTCGGTGTTCCTGAAGACATCGGTGTAAAAATGAATGGTGGTAATGGAGGTGCACATACTAGTTTTATTCCTGCAATCAAGGCCTTTTTAAATACTCAACAAAATCAGTTTATTAAAGGTGATGAAATTCTTGTTCTTGGATATTTAGATTGTTTTGATGATGTTATGGATTTTGACCCTACTGACCGAGAAAGGGGGGATTTATTAGTGAAAGGCATTGACAAAGAAGTTTTTGAACTTGTTGGTTTAATTATACGACATAACAAAATTCCTATAATTATTGGTGGAGGTCATAATAATGCTTTTGGAAACATCAAAGGACTTTCAATTGCTAAAAACACTCCTGTAAATGTTATTAATTTAGATGCACATACCGATTTAAGACGTTTGGAAGAACGCCATAGCGGAAATGGTTTTTCATATGCTTTGGAAGAAGGTTATTTAAATAAATACTTTATGTTTGGATTGCATGAGAATTATACTCCTCAATACATTTTTGAGAAGATTCATAATAGTATAAATTTAGAGTACAATACTTTTGAAGAACTTGAAGTATACCAAGTAACAAGTTTTAAAAACGAACTTCAACGTGCCTCTAGTTTTATTGAAGATAATTTTTACGGAATTGAAATAGATTTAGATTGTATTCAATATTTCCCCAGTAGTGCCATGACACCGAGTGGTTTTACACCTCAACAAACACGTCAATTTGTATACAATTTCGCTAAAAACAACAAAGCTTCTTATATACATATTTGTGAAGGAGCTCCTGCCGTAAAAAATGAGCCTACCACGGCAGTTCAGGTTGGAAAATTTATTAGCTATTTAATATCTGATTTTATTAAAGCAAAGAGCTTTTTGAATTAAACCTCTCCTTTTTAGAACTCGTTTAAACTTTTGTGGCAAACGAAAATTTAAACGAGTTCTATAAAAAATTATACAATGAAACTTATGTATACATATTAGTTTTCGACTATTTTTTACCGACTTTTACTTTCTGAAAATATTCATTAAATCTTTTTATGAAAAAACTATTAACTACAACCTTTTTATTTCTAATTATTTGTACCTATTCTCAAGAATCTGTATTCTATTTAAAATCCCCATTAGAAAATAGAGAAACATCCAAGTTTAGTTTAGAGGTTTATAACCTTAATTTCATTAAAAACAACGAATATTTCAATTTCATTGCCGACGGTTACACTCTTTTAGGAAGCCATATTTATCCACAAATACAATACAATAATTCCGAAAATACTCGATTTAGAGCTGGAGTTTTTATACAAAAGAATTTCGGAGAAACCAAAGTTGAGCACGTAATCCCCACTTTTAGTTTTCAGTATATAAAAGGTAATCATGAATTCACTATTGGTAATTTCTTCGCAGGAAATAATCATGGTGTTATTGAACCAATTCTAGCAAGTGAAAAGATATTAAGAAATGACGTTGTTGAAACGGGTTTACAATACAAATACAAATCATCGAAGTTCTCATTAGATACTTGGTTAAATTGGGAAAACTATATTCGTCCAAATGATGACTTCAAGGAAGTATTTACACTAGGACTTTCTTCCAATATTTTTGCTACCAAAAACTTAACCTTTCCTATTCAATTTATCACCAGACATAAAGGTGGTCAAATAAACAAGAAGGTTAGAGATGAACTAGACATTATCGATATTTATGACATTCATAATTTATCAGTTGGTTTAGAATACAAGTTCATTCTAAATCCTGAAAACCAGCTTATCACTAGTTATCATTTCCTTTTACATACCACGAATGCACCATTAACCGAGCATCCTTTCTCGAATGGAAATGCAAATTATTTTAAACTAAGATATATACATAAGAGTTTTAACTTTATGCTTTCTTATTTTAAAAGTAATAAGTTCGTTACAGCATTGGGTAATGACATGTTTAACTCGTATTCGCGTAAAGTAAATAACAATTATTGGAATGGAGAGTTAGACAATAGATATGTTGATCTTCAAGAACCAATTAGGGAATTGATATTTACTAAAGCTTTTTACGAAAAATCGTTAGCTAAAAATATTCGAATCGGAGTTCAATTGGAAGGTTTTTACCAGCTCAACGAATCCATTGAAACTTTAGTTACCCAAGAGAGTAAAAAGAATAATTTCGACTATTCTTACGGTGTTTATGTAAGATTCAATGATCTATTTAAACTTTAATTTTACTCAATCCAATTTTTAAAGTCTTTAACACGCTCCCTGCTTACAATAATTTCCGCTTCATTATAATTATGAAGCTTTAATTGCAAACGAGAATTTGTGTAGGATATAATATCTTTTATAGAGTTTATATGAACAATATATGTTCTATTTACTCTATAGAATTGTTCTGGATTTAGTTGTTCATTCCAGTGTTCTAAAGAATTATCAATTAAATAGTTTCTATTACTACTAGTATGAATATAAGTAGCCTTATTTTCAGAGTAAAAACACTCTATTTCATCTGAATGAATAATTTTAATGTGCTGTCCAACTTTAATGGTAAATCTCTTCTTGTATTTTCTATCAATAGGATTAATTAATAGTTTTCTGATATCATCAATATTTACCTGTATATCGGTTTGTTTATTATTCTGTTCTTTAAACTTATCTACAGCAATTTTTAATTCGTCATCATCAATTGGCTTTAATAAATAATCAATAGAATTAAGTTTAAAAGCTTTTAAGGCATATTCATCATAAGCTGTTGTGAAAATAATAGCAGACTTCACGACAACCTCTTCAAAAATTTCAAAAGATAAACCATCAGAAAGCTGAATATCAAGAAAAATTAAATCTGGATGCGTATTTTGTTGGAACCAATTTATAGATTCTTCCACTGAGTGCAACATTTTTGTGACCTCCAAATCCAATTGCGCCAACATACGTTGAAGTCTTCTTGCTGCGGGTTTTTCGTCTTCTATAACTACAATATTCATTATTGAATTATCTATTTATTCTTTGTTAATTAACTCTTTAATTTTTCTTTCCTCCCAGTCCTTACCTAAAAATTTACTGATTCCAAACACTCTAAAAGCATCTATAAATAAAAAAACACCCCATATTCCCCATAAAGAATAATGTTCAAAACCATTTTCGGTAAATTTATTACTAATCTCGAGATCACCATAAATTTTAAGAACAATATTAAAATAGTTTGAAAGAAATGTGAAAACAATGTTTATGATGATATACACGAACAAATGCTTATAGAATTCCTTCAATTCTTTTACACGTTCTTGAGCCCTAATTTTTATTTTATCTATAACCATAACCAGTTACTGTTCGTCCATGTATTTCTTAATTTTACGCTCCTCCCAATTTTTCCCTAATATCAGGTTAAATCCAAATACTTTAAACGTATGAAAGGCGATACCAATTCCCCAAAACACCCATACAGCAAAAGTATTAAAGTCGAAAAACGCCTCTGAGAATGTTTCACCATTACTCATATTTCTCATTATCTTATTAATACTTATAAAAGTATTCACTACAATATATACTACTAAATGAGTATAGTATTTTTTTATTTCATCAACCCTTCCTTTGGCTCTTAAATATTTTTCTTGTTCTTCTTTATTATCTATCTCCATACTACCATTAATTATCATTCATGAATTCTTTTATCTTTCTTTCCTCCCAATTTTTATTGAAAATGAAATTCGAACCGAAAACGCTTAACCAATGAAAGAATAATCCTATTCCCCAAAATATCCAAGTTGAATAAACGCCGAAATTATTAATAGCTTCCTTAAATGAAGCTCCATCTGAGGTAATCCCAATGATTATTACTGCTGAAATAAAAATATTCACCAATACATACGAAACAGCATGCCAATAAAAACCTTTTATCTTTTCCACCCTCTTCTTTGCTAAGAGGTACTTATGTTCTTTTGAATAGTCTTTTTCCATGATTACTTATTTTTTTCTAAATATTCTTTAATCTTACGCTCTTCCCAAGCTTTACCTAAACCTATTATATCCGCTCCAAAAACCCCAAGCCAATGAAAGAAAGTAGCCAATACAATTCCTATTACTGCAAACCAAAACCAATGATAGTGAGGAGAAAATATTAGGTTTACAGAAATAATAATTGCTAGAGAAACAATGTTTACAACAACATGCACATAAAATGCCTTTATCTGTTTAATTCTTTTTTTAGCATCTAAATATTTCTTTTCGTTTATATATTTACTTTCCATAATGTCTTAATTTTCGTCTAAATATTCTTTAATTTTTCTTTGCTCCCAATCTTTACCTAATCCAAATTTTTCTGTACCAAATACACCAAACCAGTGAAAGAAAAGTCCTAATAGCATACCTAGCATTGGGTACCAAAACCAATGGTATTGAGGAACAAACTTTAAATTGATAAAAGTCAAAATTGGAATAAGAATTACGGTTACGATAGCGTGTATGTAAAACCCTTTTATCTTTTCTACTCTTTTCTTAGCTTTTAAGTATTTATATTCTTCTATTTCTGTATTTCTCATGATAATTTCAAATAACCTACCCTGATGTAAGCATCTAGGATATCTATTGGATTTATAATTTTATATTTCGAGACAAGCCTTGGAAAATTTCCCTCTCGACTAGCACTCTGCGATTAAAGCTTACGCTTTTTTTCTTCATCCATCAGCTCCTTAATCTTTCTTTCTTCCCAGTTTTTCCCAAGGAACAAACTATAGTTATTAACCTCTAAATAGTGAAATAATAATCCTATCCCCCAACCTAGCATTGGAAACCAAAACCATTGGAACTGTGGAGAAAATCTAAAGTTTATGAAAATTAAAAATGGAATTACTAAACAATACGATACAAGGTTCTGATAAAACTCTTTCAACTTTTCTACTCTTTCAACAGCCTTCACATATTTACTGCTTCCTAAACTTTCGGTATTTATTTCCATATTCTCAGTCTTTTTTAACAGTGGTAAACTCACTGTGAATGTTTTATTATTATTACTAATCTTTACGTTTTTATCGGTAATTAAACCATATCGATCGGCTATATTTCTTAAACCAACCTTTGTACTTTTTCCTATAGCTTCTTTTGGATTTATATTATTACTTATTTGTAAAAAACCATCTTCTTCATAAATTCTTACTTCTAAGGGCTTCCTCGAGGAAACTACATTATGCTTTACTGCATTTTCTAAGAGTAACTGCAATGATAGTGGTACTATCTTTAAATCAGCATTGCTTATCTCTGTTGGAATATCAAACTTTACAGCATCTTCAAATCGCATTTGCAATAATTCCATATATGTTCTTGCAAACTTTAATTCTTCTTGAATTGGAACCAATTCTTTACTTCGTTGTTCTAATACATATCGATAAACCTTTGAAAGCTTCGTTGTAAACTTTTCTGCCTGATAAGGATTCTCTCCTATTAATGATGTTAACACATTTAAACTATTGAATAGAAAATGGGGATCAATTTGATTTTTTAATGTTTCAAATTTTGCTGTTTCCGTTTTCGCTACAATCTGTTGTTGTGTGGTTTCTTTTGTTGCTTCCTTTTTCCATTCTTTCATAAAACCTCTTGCATGTAGAAAAGATGCCACTCCCAGAGAAATATTAATAGCGAATAAATGAATCCACATAAATTTCCCTTTAAAAAACCCTTCAATGCTGTTCTCGAATATTAGTATATAAATGACGTAATGAATAAATAATACTGCTATTATTGTATAAATTATTGTAGCTATGATACCCGCTGTTACTCGCTTATTTGTTTCCGTTACCCAGCTCCATTGAAGCGACAAATAATCATTTATAATCCCATTACCCATTCCTAATATGAAAGAATACATTCCTGAAAATAAAAACACAATTCCCATTCCTTTGATAGAAAACTCTTGATTTATTACTATAAAAACAACTGCAAACAGTAGTGTCATTTTTAAACAAACCCATAAATCACTTTTTAAACGCTCTTTCCAAGTAGTATTCTTAACTTCCATATTATATATTAAAATCTAATTTCTAAAGATACATTTTTATCAGCCACTTCAAATTTGGCATCATCATATCTTGGAGGTCCAAAGTTCATCACATTATTTGTTGCTCCGTAATCTTCTAGAGGCATTCCATTAGATTCAAAATCCATTTTTTCATTACTATTCTTATCATGGAAACAAATCACAGCATATTCTCCTGGAGAAACATTTTCAAAAACAACAGTACTTATACCCTTAACAATTTTTGATACCTTCCCTTGAACAGGTTTCTTCATATAGTTTGCTTCATTGTACAATGCGAAATTCACAGTTCCTTTATCACTTGTTGCATTTACCACTGTAATTTCTACTGAATGATTTTGAGCAGATGCTACTTTAACAACTAACATGTTTAAAATCAATGTTATGTTTAATATAAATTTCATTTTTAATAGTATTTAAGATTAATTACAGGGCAAATATCAGAACAGAACATTTATTTCTAAACTAAATGATACCGAACTGTAATTTTTTAAAGCTGAATTGTAATCTATCATGAAAAATGAAAAAAGTGTACCAATAAAGTGTAACGTTTTCCCTTTTTGAACTACCTATAAACATCGAAACTTAACCGAACTTAGTGCAGAAGGAACTTGAAAATAAATTTTTGGCTGATTTTGAAAACAATCAAAATATTGTGCACAAAGTTTGTAGAATTTACACTACAAACGCCGACGCTCACAATGACTTGTTTCAAGAAATAACAATACAGTTATGGAAAAATTACAGCAAGTTTAGAGGTGATGCTAAGTTTAGTACATGGATGTATAGAGTGGCTTTAAATACGGCTATTTCATTATATAGAAAATCAACCAGAGCCGTAAAAACTCAAGATATTAGTGCGATTGCTTTTAAAATACAATCTCACGATTATGATGATACTGAAGAACAACAGTTAAAACAATTGTATAAAGCTATTCATAAGTTAAACGACATTGATAAAGCTCTTATCTTTTTGTATTTGGAAGATAAACCCTATAAGGAAATTTCAAGTACTCTAGGAATTAGTGAAGTAAATGCTAGAGTAAAAATGAACAGAGCTAAAGATAAATTAAAAAAAATATTGACCCCGTAAGAAATCTATGGATGGATTAGATAAATATAAAAAAGCTTGGGATAAGCAACCTGAAGAGGTGAATAAAGTTTCTAAAGAAGATATTTATAAAATGTCACGTTCGAAATCTTCTTCAATTGTAAAGTGGATTTTTATAATTGGTATTTTAGAATTTTTCTTGCCTTTCAGTGCTTTCTTTTTTTGGGATTTCGACCAACTTTATAAAAGTTACAAAGAATTTGGTATGGAAAACTTTGTGATGTATTCTCAAATAATCATGTATCCCATACTTTTAATTTTTATATTCTTTTTCTACAAAAATTATAAGAATATTAAAACTACCGACTCGACATCAGAGTTAATGAGTAAAATACTAAAAACCAGAAAAACCGTTAAATACTATATTCTAACCAACCTCGGTTATGCCTGTGTATTATTTCTTGTTGCTATTATTTCCACAGTACAATCTCACCCAGAATTCGAAGGTACAAAACTGGTGTTTTTTATAATTATTTCGATAATTGTTTGTACACTTTTAATTGGTATTATTTGGTTGATATATCAATTACTTTATGGAATTCTCTTAAAAAAGCTTAATAAAAACTATAGAAACTTAAAACAATTAGAAAAATAAGTAGTGTTATTTTATAACTAAAATTTATAATAAATCTATTTCACTATTTTATAGAAAGCCCTCTACTATTCGAATGGCTTTAGATTATGTAAAATCTCTTATTTACTTTTATTAAGATTTTAAATGTCTTTCTATTTTACGGAAAGATGTTTAAATCAAAGTATAGCGCACAGCTATGGTCAAAAAAAATAAAAAAACACATTGTTATGATGTAACGTTTTATATTTTTGGACTACCTATAAACATCAAAACTTAACCGAACTTAGTGCAGAAGGAACTTGAAAATAAATTTTTAGCTGATTTTGAAAACAATCAAAATATTGTGCACAAAGTTTGTAGAATTTACACTACAAACGCTGACGCTCACAATGATTTGTTTCAAGAAATAACAATACAGCTATGGAAAAATTACAGCAAGTTCAGAGGTGATGCTAAGTTTAGCACATGGATGTATAGAGTAGCTTTAAATACAGCCATTTCTTTATATAGAAAATCAACCAGAGCTGTAAAAACTCAAGACATTAGTGAGATTGCATTTAAAATACAATCTCATGATTATGACGATACTGAAGAACAACAGTTAAAACAATTATATAAAGCTATTCATAAGTTAAATGATATTGATAAAGCTCTTATCTTTTTGTATTTAGAAGACAAACCTTATAAGGAAATTTCTAGTACATTAGGAATTAGTGAAGTAAATGCTAGAGTGAAAATGAACAGAGCTAAAGATAAATTAAAAAAAATATTGACCCCGTAAGAAATCTATGGATGCATTAGATAAATATAAAAAAGCTTGGGATAAGCAACCTGAAGAGACTAATAAAGTTTCGAAAGCAGATATTTATAAAATGTCACGCTCGAAATCTTCTTCAATTGTAAAATGGATTTTTATAATTGGTATTTTAGAATTGTTATTTTGGGCGGGATTAAATCTTTCTTTTGTAGGAAGTTCATATATTGAATTATATGAAACTCTTCATGTTGAAACTTTTGTTTACTCAAGTGTTTATCTTCATTATATTGTTATTACTGTCTTTTTAATTTTGTTTTACAAAAACTATAAATCAATTTCAATTTCCGACAATACTAAAACACTAATACAAAAAATACTGAGCACTAGAAAAGTTGTTAAGTATTACGTATATTTTAATCTAATATTTGCCATTACAATTAATATAATTTTCATATCCCTACTTTTTAATGATGTAGATTTATTGTTAGAATATTATAATACGCATGGTATCGAAGTTCCTTTAAACAAAGATGCTTTTGTTACCTCTTTAATGATAAGTTTTTCTATCGCAATACTAATCATGTTCTTGTTACTTTGGGGCTTCTATAAACTTATCTACGGTAGATTATTGAATAAACTAAATAACAATTATAAAGAACTCGTCAAACTAGAAGAGGCAACATAAAAAAAGAGAAGTTAAAACTTCTCTTTTTTTATGCTTAAACCATTTACAATTTGGAATTACCTCTATAAAATGTTATTCATATTCTTTTAATTCTTTTATTAATTTATCCAGCATATCGTCGGTAAAATCTAAATGAGTTACTATTCTTAGTTTACCTTCTCCCATAGAAATCATCAAAACCCCTTTAGATTCCATCTTGGCTATAAAATCGTTCGTATCGATTCCGTCTTCCACATAAAAAATGACAATATTTGTTTCAATAGTTTCTATTTTCTTAACATAAGAACAAGTATTTAATACCCCTCCTATTGTCTTGGCCCTTTTGTGGTCTTCATCTAATCGATCTACATTATTCTCCAAAGCATACAAACCAGCAGCGGCCAAATATCCCGTTTGACGCATTCCACCACCGAATAACTTTCGCACTCGTAATGCCTTTTCCATATCTCTCTTGCTTCCTATTAAAATAGAACCAACTGGTGCTCCTAATCCTTTCGATAAACAAATGGATATGGTATCAAACAACTCACCATATTGTCTAGGAGTTTCGTTTTTAGCAACTAAAGCATTAAATAAACGTGCCCCATCTAGGTGATAGCCCAATTCATTCGATTTAGCAACTTTATGAATCTTCTTTAATTCATCAAAATCCCAACAAGCTCCTCCTCCTTTATTCGTTGTATTCTCAATACAAACTAATCTATTAAACGGTGTATGAATGTCATTTCTCCCTGCAACCAAACTCTTTAACTGATCAGCCGTAAACATTCCCCTATCACCATCAATTAAACAAGAAGTTACACCAGAATTAAAAGCCGCTCCTCCACCTTCATAATTGTAGACATGAGCCCATTTATCGCAGAACATTCTATCACCAGGCTGAGTATGAATTTTAATCGCCGCTTGATTTGCCATAGTTCCAGAAGGAAAAAACAAAGCATCCTCCATTCCGAACATTTCCGCAGCTTTTTGTTGGAGCCTATTTACTGTTGGATCAGATTTAAACACATCATCCCCCACTTCGGCTGCCATCATAACCTCAAGCATTTTTTTAGTTGGCTTCGTAACTGTATCACTTATTAAATTAATTTTACTCAAAACTATACCTCTTTTTAATTATTTAATTGATTTGATAAAGTTAAAAAATTGTCTCAGTTATTTTAATCTCTTCATTCTTCAATCTTAAATTTTAACTTATTTTTGTTGTAATTATGATAACACAAGAACAATTAAAAGATATATCGAACAGAGTTGAAAAGCTCAAAGGTTATTTAGATATAGAAAAAAAATTAATTGAAATTTCTAACGAAGAAGAAAAAACGGCGGATCCTAATTTTTGGAATCAACCAAAGGAAGCTGAAATACTAATGAAATCTCTTCGTTTTAAGAAAAAATGGGTAGAGGATTATAATGCCATCGTTTCCTTGAATGAAGACCTTCACGTATTATATGACTTTTATAAGGAAGGTGATGTTGAAGAAGATGAATTGACTAATCATTATGAAAAGACACTACATACTCTTGAAGACATAGAATTTAAAAATATGCTTTCAGAAGAAGGAGATAATTTGAGCGCTGTAATTCAAATTACAGCTGGTGCTGGTGGAACTGAAAGTTGTGATTGGACTGAAATGCTCATGCGTATGTATACTATGTGGTCGGAAAAACAAGGCTACAAAATAAAAACATTAAACTACCAAGAAGGTGACGTCGCCGGAATTAAAACAGTTACTCTTGAACTAGAAGGTGATTATGCTTTTGGTTGGTTAAAAGGAGAAAATGGTGTACACAGATTGGTAAGAATATCACCATTCGATAGTAATGCTAAGCGTCATACTTCATTCTCTTCAGTATATGTATATCCAGTTGCCGATGATTCTATTGAAATAGAAATTAATCCAGCTGATATTGAAATAACTACTGCTAGATCTAGTGGTGCCGGTGGACAAAACGTAAATAAGGTTGAAACCAAAGTTCAACTTCATCACAAACCAACTGGAATTCAAATTCAATGTTCTATTTCACGTTCTCAACATGATAACAGGGCAACGGCCATGCAAATGCTGAAATCCCAGTTATATGAAATTGAACTACAAAAACGTTTAGCTGCTCGTGCAGATATTGAGGCTAATAAGCTTAAAAACGAATGGGGAAGTCAAATTAGAAACTACGTAATGCATCCCTATAAATTAGTCAAAGATGTAAGAACGGCTCATGAAACAGGAAATGTCGATGCTGTTATGAATGGAGAAATCAATCCGTTTTTGAAATCTTACTTAATGACTATGGGACAAAAAGAAAAAGATTAGATATGAATCAAACTATAGACACTATTATTTTCGATTTAGGAGGAGTGCTCGTAGATTGGAATCCTGTATACCTTTATAAAAAGGTTTTTAATACTGATGAAAAAGTAACTTGGTTCTTAGAAAATGTTTGTACTTCTGATTGGAATGTAGCACAAGATGGAGGAAGAACCATAGCTGAAGCCAACGCGCAAAAAATAAAAGAATATCCTGAATATAAAACTGAAATTTTAATGTTTTATGATAGATGGGAAGAAATGTTTTCAGGAAGCATTGAACAAATGGTTGAAATTCAGCAATATTTAATTCATCAAACAAACTACAAAGTCGTTGCCTTAACAAATTGGAGTGCTGAAACATGGGATAGAGGCGTTTCCTTATTTCCTTTTTTTAAAGATTTTGATAATGTGCTTGTTTCTGGAAAAGAAAGCACTAGAAAACCCTTTGATGAAATTTATAAACTTGCGTTGGAAAAATTTGAGATTAAAAATCCAGCAACTGCTGTTTTTGTAGATGATAATTTAAATAACGTACTTGCAGCGAGAAAAAATGGTTTACATGGCATCCACTATAAAAGTACTTCTCAATACATTGAGGAACTTCAAAAACTAAATGTAAAAATAGGTCTTTAAATGATAAAAATATATCACAATAACCGATGTAGCAAATCTCGTTCGGGAGTTGCCATTCTCGAAAATTCAGGAAAAGAGTTCGAAATAGTTAAATATTTAGACAATGTTCCTTCAGTAGAAGAACTAACAGAGATTATTAATCTACTTAACATCTCTCCTATTGAATTGGTAAGAAAAAACGAGAAAATCTGGAAGGAAAACTTTAAAGGTAAGGAGCTTTCAGACAATGAAATTATAACTGCGATGGTTGAAAATCCTAAATTAATTGAACGCCCAATCGTTATTAATGGGAATAAAGCCGTAGTTGGAAGACCTCCAGAAGTAATAAATGATATTTTATAAATGACTTCAGTTATTGATTCTAAATCGTAACTGTTAACCTGAACTTGTTTCAGGTTCTCATCACAAATCTTTATTTTATCAGATGATGAGATTCCGAAATAAATTCGGAATGACAGCAATAGTATGATTATAACCAATAACAGACAATTAAATCGTATATGTTTACTTTTTATAGCTCTCAAATAATTGAGGGCTTTGTTTTTTAACAGTATTTTACAACTAAAAAATTAGTTCATATCAATAGTATTTGTAAATTGTACTAGAAATCAAATACTTAACACTATGAAAAAACTATTTTTCGCCATTTCTTTGGCCGCTTTTCTTGTACTACCATCTCATGCTCAAGAACTAAAATCCAAAGCTTCAGTAAACAATAAACTTGCCTCACTGAAGATCCCCACGGATCCGAATGTGAAAATTGGTAAGTTATCAAATGGACTCACCTATTACATCAAACAAAATTCGAAACCAGAAAATAAAGTTGAACTTCGTTTAGTAGTGAACGCGGGATCTATTTTAGAAGATGAAGATCAACTTGGGTTAGCCCATTTTATGGAGCATATGGCTTTCAATGGCACCAAAAATTTTAAGAAAAACGACTTAATAGATTATCTACAGTCTATAGGTGTTAAGTTTGGTGCTCATTTAAATGCCTATACCGGCTTTGACGAAACTGTTTATATTCTGCCAATTCCAAGTGATGACGAGGCTAAATTAGAAAAAGGGTTTCAAATTATTGAAGATTGGGCTCATGGAGCTCTTTTAACTGAAAAGGATATCGATGAAGAGCGCGGTGTTATCTTAGAAGAATATCGTTCACGAAGAGGTGCCGATAGTAGAATGCTTGAAAAGTATTTACCTATTGTAATGCATGGTTCAAAGTATGCTGATCGCCTTCCTATTGGTACTGAAGAGAATATTAAAAACTTCAAACATGAAAGCCTACGACGTTTTTATAAAGATTGGTATCGTCCAGATTTAATGGCTGTTGTTGCCGTTGGTGATGCTGATGTTGCCACTCTAGAGCAAAAAATAAAAGATCATTTCGGAAAAATACCTACACCAGCAAATCCAAAAAAGAGAATGGTTTCTCCTTTGAAAAATCATAAAGAAACTTTTATTGGAATTGAAGCCGATAAAGAAGCTCCTTTTTCGCGAGTACAGTTAATGTATAAAGATTATGACGAAGCTGCTCCTATGGTAACCTTGGGTGATTATAGAAACTCTCTTATAAAGTCTCTATTCAGTCAAATGATAAACAATCGATTGGATGAACTGAGAAATAGTGAAAACCCTCCTTTCGTTTATGGTTTTAGTTTTCATGGAGGAACGTGGGCACGTGGTAAAAATGCATACCAATCAATGGCCGGAACTAGTGCTCATGGACAATTAAAAGGACTGGTAGCATTATTAGATGAAAGTGAACGAGTAAAGCGTTATGGGTTTCAACCAGGGGAACTTCAAAGAGCGAAGAATAACATTATGGCTCGTATGGAAAAATCTTTCAAGGATAAAGATAAAAGAGAGTCTAAAAGAATTGTTGGTGAATACGTAAATAACTTCCTTGAACAAGAACCAATACCAGGCATTGACTGGGAATATAAAATTCATATGGGACTGTTACCAACTATTAAAATTGATGAAGTTAACAAGTTAATCAATAACTACCTTCATGATGACAATCGCGTTGTTGTTATTACAGGTCCAGAGAAAGTTGTTACTAAAGATCAAGTTACAAAAGCATTAAATGATGTTAAAACAAAGGATCTAAAGCCCTATGAAGACAAAGTTGTAGCTTCTAACTTAATAACAAAACCTATTGCTCCAGGTTCTGTTGTTTACACTGAGAAAAATGATAAACTGGGAACAACAACATTAACTCTAAATAATGGTGCTAAAGTAATTTACAAAAAGACCGATTTTAAAAATGACGAAATTCTATTCGAAGCTTTTAGTTTTGGAGGTTCCTCGTTATACTCTAATGAAGATTTAAAGGCCACTACTTTTGCAAATGGAGGACTGTTCGAAGCAGGAATCAACGGTTATTCTAAAAATGATTTGTCTAAAATGATGTCCGGTAAAATTGTAAATGTTCGTCCTTACATCAGTGGATTAAGTGAAGGGTTCAGAGGAATGGTAGCACCAAAATATACCGAAGAACTTTTCCAAATGGTTCATTTATACTTTACTGCTTTAAACAAAGATGAAAAAGCTTTTAAATCGTACGTAAACAAACAAAAAAGTTTTTTAGGAAACTTATTAGCTAGTCCAAATTTCTATTTTCAAAAAGAAATGGGTGAGTTTATGAATGCCGGAAATCCAAGATATTCTGGATTCCCTTCTCCCGAAGCATATGAAAAAGCAGATTACAATCTTGCTTATAAGAAATATCATGAGCGTTTTGCTGATGCAGGAGATTTCAATTTCTATTTTGTAGGGAATGTCGATGAAAAGCAAATCAAAGAATTTTCTGAAAAGTATTTAGCTAGTTTACCTGGTAAAAACTCAAACGAAAAATATAAAGTTCATGATTTTAGACCTATTTCTGGTTCTCACTCGAAAACTTTTGTAAAAGGAAAAGACCCTAAGAGTAGCGTTAGAATTACCTATCAAGGAGAAACCGATTATAATGAAAAAGAAGCCCTAGCTTTTACACTGTTAGGAGATGTCATCGGTATTAAATTAACAGAAAAACTTCGTGAAAAAGAAGGAGGTGTATACTCTTCGAGAACTCGTGGACGCATTTCTAAATTACCATATGGGAAATACAATATGACAATATCTTTCCCTTGTGCTCCTGAAAATGTGGAAAAATTAAAAACAATATCTGTTGATCAAGTAGCTGATGTTGTAAAAAATGGTCCTACTGCTGAAGACTTAATGAAAGCACAAAAAGGAATGATTAACGATCATAAAGAAGACTTAAAAAAGAATCGTTTTTGGTTATCAACCTTGAAAAATATAGATTATATGAATAATGATAAATCAGATCCATTCACATTTGAAGATCGCGTAAATTCTTTAACTGTTAAAGATTTACAGAAAGTAGCAAAAAAATATCTAGCAAATGGTTACATACTTGGAGTATTGAACCCAGAGAAATAGATAGACCTGATATAAAACAAAAACCGTCCAAGGCATATTCCTTGGACGGTTTTTTGATTTTATTTTAATATAATAAATCCATAATCACATCTAAAACACTTAATTTTATTCTTTTAAAACATTATCAAAATAGGTAATTACCTTCTTTAAACCTTCTTCCAAACCAACAACCGGTTTCCAATCATTCAAGATACTTTTTGCCAATGTAATATCAGGTTTACGCTGCATTGGATCATCTTCTGGTAAAGGCTTATAAATAATCTTAGACGATGAATTTGTTAATCGAATAATTTCATTCGCTAATTGCCCAATTGAAAATTCTAACGGGTTTCCAATATTCACGGGTCCAACAACATTTTCAGGTGTATTCATCATTCGAATCATTCCTTCAATTAAATCATCAACATATTGAAAGCTTCGTGTTTGAGATCCATCTCCGTAAATAGTAATATCCTCTCCCTTTAAAGCTTGAACAATGAAATTTGAAATAACTCTACCATCATTCGTATTCATTCTAGTTCCATATGTATTAAAAATTCTTATGATTTTAATACGAACATTGTTTTGCTTATGATAGTTAATAAATAGCGATTCAGCACACCTTTTACCTTCATCATAGCAAGAACGTAAACCAATTGGATTCACATGTCCCCAGTAACTTTCAGGTTGTGGATGAATCTTTGGATCTCCATAAACTTCACTCGTAGATGCTTGTAAAATTTTAGCATTTACTCTCTTCGCTAATCCTAACATATTAGTTGCCCCAACAACCGAAGTTTTGATGGTTTTTATTGGATCATGCTGATAATGTATTGGTGACGCTGGACAAGCTAAATTATATATCTCGTCAACTTCCGCATAATAAGGTTCTGTAACATCATGGCGAACTAATTCAAAAAATGGATTATCCATTAAATGTAAAATGTTTTTCTTACTTCCTGTAAAGTAGTTGTCCAAACATATTACCTCATTTCCTTCATTTAATAGTCTTTCACAAAGGTGAGAACCAATAAAACCAGCCCCTCCAGTAACTAATATTTTTTTCAATGTAGAATTATTTTCACCAAAAATAAGAACTTCATTGGAATCTATCAATTATCCCGATTTAAATATTGGCTTTCCGTAATTAATAATATATCGTATCAGTCAACCTGAACTTGTTTCAGTTGCTCATCATAAATATTTGTTTTATAAAATGATGAGATTCCGAAATAAATTCGGAATGACGGTAATAGTATAAATAAGACGAATAACGGACAATCGAACTAATTTTTCTTAAAAAAGTAATTAGGAAATTGCTGTTCTGGATCTCTTTTGAGTAAGCGTATGTAAAAAGTAGATTTTAAGAAAGCTATACCATACCCGAAAAACTGGATAAAAACAGCATATACAGACCAAAGTCCTACTTTTAGGCTCTTATTTAAAAATGTAGAATGAATAAGTAAAAGAAGTAAGTAAGATAACAATGGAACAATAAACCAAATATTTTTCAACACAAGAGCCGATAGTACTGATCCTAATGTAAAAAAAACGAACATTGTAGGAAACCAAAACGTTATTTTCTTTGTCTTCGGATGCCAACTCGATAAAATTGGTCTCACCGTTCCAAATTTTTTCACCTGAGTGTAAAATTTATCCCACGAAATTCTTCTTTTGTGAAAAACGTGTGCATCCGGTAAAAAGGTAGTTTCAAATCCAGCTTTCTCTATTCTTCTCGATAGATCTGGATCCTCACCAGGGTGAATTCTAGCAAAACCATTTGTTTTTTCAAAAGCCTCTTTAGAAATTCCCATATTAAAACTACGAGGTTCAAACTTCTGAATCTTATTCTTACTTCCTCTTATTCCTCCTGTGGTCAAAAATGAAGTCATCACATAATTGATTGCTTTTTGGAGTATCGTAAAACTCTCATGAGCGGCGTCAGCTCCACCAAAACAATCTACATAGGAATCTTCCAGAAATTCATCAATTGCTCTTAAATAATGAGATGGTAATATCACATCCGAATCGAGAATGATATAATAATTACCAGAAGCCCTTCGCATTCCATAGTTTCTAGAATCACCAGGCCCTGAATTAGGTTTATATAAATAGTTTATATTTAAATCATTGTATTTCTTAACCACTTGTTCTGAGGAATCATCCGATCCGTCTTCTACAATCACAATTTCATAATCTTTATTATAATCCTGCTTTGTAAGACTTTCTAATAATTCATCAATTTCATTAGGTCTGTTATAAACTGGAACAACAATAGATAAATATAAACTCATATTTTTAACTTAAAATGGCTTCTTTATTCTGTAACAATTTTCTTTCTATTCCATTCCAAAGATTAACTCTTTTTTCTAAAGATGCTTTAGCATAATACAATACGTCATTCCACTTTTGTTCATCATCTCCACATAATTCTTCAATCATTTGTAATGATAAAGGACCATGTTCGTCACCATCTAATTCAATATGTCTGTTTAAATAGTAGGTAAGTTTACCATAGTCCACTTGTTCCTTTTCTTCAGTATTCTTAACTATTTCTAAAAACATATCTGGAATTACATCTTCTCTACCAAAAGTAAAGCTAGAGGCTATAATATGTGGTTGCTTCGTTTTAATAACTTCAAATGTGAAAAGAACAAAATCTCTGGTTTCTTGAGTAATATCAAGTGATGATAGAACCTCGTCGATATCTTCTCCATCGATTATTTTTGAAACGAACGATGCAATTTCCTTAGTATTTGCTTTTGTTTGACGCATAGCGTCTACATACATTTCAAAATGACTTTTAGGTTCTCCTAGTTCATTTACATCTGTTTCTTCTCCTAAGACAATTTCGTTTATAAATCTTGCCGTTTTAGGGTTTACAACTGGAAGCCAAGGTAGACTTATACATGTCAATTCTTGCTGCAATGCTTTTAACAAAGACATGAAGTCCCAAACAGCAAAAACATGTTCTTGCATAAATAAACGTACATCTTCAATATCATTTAACGACTTGTATAACTCATGCTCTTTTAACTGCGTTCTTAACGTCGCTAACTCCTCCTCTATTAATGTAATTTTGCTCATTCTATTGTATTCTCTATTTTAATGAATTCCTTTAAACTATACTGTGTTTAAATGAGTTCAGTTTGACACTATCTCTTATTTATTACAAATTTAATTTTTCTAAAAAAGCTTACCCTTAAACCAAACTTTTTAGCAACACTTTCTTGTTATTTAGATAGGTTCAAATAAAAAAGCAAATCTAACGATTTGCTTTTTCTAATATTCTAAAATTTTATGTAAAAATTCTATTCTTCTGTAAACTTCTCCATTACTGCGTCACTTACTCCCATATTTGAGAAACCTCCATCATGGAAAAGGTTTTGTAATGTAACTTTTTTAGTTAAATCAGAGAATAAAGATATTGTATAGTCCGCACATTCTAATGCTGTTGCATTTCCTAATGGAGACATCTTTTCTGCATAAGAAATAAATCCATCAAATCCTTTTACTCCACTACCTGCAGTAGTTGGTGTAGGCGATTGAGAAACTGTATTTACACGTACTTTATGATCTCTTCCGAAGAAATATCCGAAACTACGAGCAATAGACTCTAAGTACGCTTTATTATCAGCCATATCATTATAATCAGGGAATACTCTTTGTGCTGCCATATATGTTAAAGCAACAATACTACCCCATTCGTTCATGGCTTTTTTATTGTATAATACGTTCATTGTTTTGTGGAAAGATAAAGCCGAAACGTCAAATCCTTTATGAGTAAAATCATACTTAGAATCTGTATAGTGACGACCTTTACGAACGTTTACTGACATTCCGATAGAGTGTAAAACGAAATCTATTTTACCTCCTAAAATTTCCATTGACTTCTCTACTAAGTTTGTTAAGTCTTCCACAGAAGTTGCATCAGCAGGAATTACTTGAGAACCTGTTTTTTCGGCTAAAGTATTAATTTCTCCCATACGCATAGCGATTGGTGCGTTTGTCAATACAAACTCCGCTCCCTCTTCGTGGGCTCTTTCAGCTACTTTCCATGCAATCGAGTGCTCGTTTAAAGCACCAAAAATGATTCCTTTCTTTCCTTTTAATAAATTATACATAATATCGTAGTCTTTTCTTTAGTTATTTGTAAAGGCAAATATAAACCTTTATCTTAATTAAGTTAATTTGTTCTTTTCGATTTAATTTATGTTCAACATTCTATTATGTTGATTGTTCAAAGTTACTCTATTAAATAGTTTTCAGTTAAATATTTTTTAATCTTATTTGGAGGTCTATCACCTCGGAGTAAGCCTACGAATATTCAGAGAAAACTATCATTAATCTTTCATCATTTATGTCTAAACATTTAACTATTACTTAGTGAGTAATTCTTTTGCATGTGTTAAAGCACTTTCAGAATAATCTTTTCCACTTAACATTTCCGCAATCTCGGCAACTCTATCGTCATAACTCAACAACCTCAAATTAGATGTTGTTACTCCATTTTCTTCACCTTTATAAACTTTGTAATGCTGCTGGCCTTGAGAAGCTATTTGTGGTAAATGGGTAATTGTAATTACCTGCATATGATTGGCCATATCATTCATAATGGTAGCAATCTTGTTTGAAACCTCTCCAGAAACCCCCGTATCTATCTCATCAAAAATAATGGTTGGTAATTGAACGTTCTTAGATAATATATTTTTTATGGATAGCATTATTCTTGAAAGTTCACCTCCCGAAGCCACTTTCTTTAACTCACCAAAGTTACCTCCTTTATTCGCTGAAAATAAGAATATTAGTTCATCCTTCCCGAAACTATTAAAAGTTTCACTTGGTTTTACCTCAATAAGAAACTCAGCATTCGGCATTCCCAACTCTGTCAATAAATACTTTAGTTCCTTCTTCAAAGGAATAATGGCTTTATTCCTTTTATTCATGATGACCATTGCTAAATCATCAAGTTTACTTGCCACCTCACTAATTTCTTTTTCCTTATTCTGAATTAGGTCACTAGCGCCTTCCACTTGAGCCACCTTTTCACCTAAATCTTCATGAATTTTTATTAATTCATCAATAGTACCAACAGAATGCTTTTTTTGTAAACTATAAATTAGTTGAAGTCTATCATTCAATTCTTCTATCTCCGCTGGATTAAAATCTACTTTTTCATTCTCTGACTCTAACTCAGTAACAACATCGTCTAGCTCAATTTTTACACTTGCAATTCTTGAAAATAGTTCTTCATATTCATTAGCATACCCGCTAATTTTTTGTAATTTATTTTCTAAGGAGTTCAATTGTGTTTGTAGGCCTAACTCTTCGTTAATTACTATATGTAGACTTTCCGATAAGTTGAGTTTGATATCTTCAATATTGTTCAGCTTATCTAATTTTTCTTCAAGCGCTTGTTGCTCACCTAACTGTAGACTAGCCTCTTCTAATTCATTAAACAAGTGCAAATTATACTCGTACTGCTCTGTTGACTTTTGTGCTTCTTCTTGAAGTTCTTTTAATGCTTTCTTTAAAGAGTTGTACTTTCTTAATCCCCTTTTATAAGAAGCAATTTTAGCACTATTTTTAGCAAGAGCATCTAATATAGAATATTGAAAACCTTCGTCTGACAACTCAAGTGTTTGATGCTGTGAGTGAATATCAATTAATCGAGCTTTAAGTGTTGACAAAACTGATAATCGTACAGGAGTATCATTTACAAAAGCCCTAGATTTTCCAGATGGTAAAATTTCTCTTCTGATGATTGTATCATCTTCATAATCTATATCTAACTCTTCAAAAATACTATTAAGATCATAGCCATTTAGCGCGAACTCCGCCTCTACAACACACTTTTTTTCTGTGTTTTTTAAAGATGATAAATCAGCCCTATTTCCCATTACAAGTCCTAACGCACCTAATAAAATGGATTTTCCAGCTCCCGTTTCTCCTGTTATTATAGACAACCCTTTTGTAAAATCAATCGATAATTGATTGATTAAAGCATAGTTATGTATTGATAAATGTGTAAGCAAATTCTAACTCTTTGAATGCAATAAAAGTAAGAATTTTGACTGAATTAAGAAATGTAAATTAAGTCGGAAAAGTTTATTTTATTTTTTCCCACTTATTTTCATAAGTAGGAGAAATAGTTTGTAGCACTGTTAACATTTTTTGCTGATTTCTTGTAGGTTTCCCATCTGAAAAAACACTCACTATTTCGTCAGCTTTTGCATCAAGAAAAACTCGAATCATATAATTACCTACAGTAATGTTATGAAGTTTATCAAGATCGATAACACTTCTTTCTATTGCTTGTTTGGCTTCGTCCAAGTTGTTGGTCATACTATCGAAACCATTTCTATGATAATTGTAATAGATCGTTCTTAAAGGCGCGAATTTCTCTGACAACAGGCTATCAATTAAAGCAAATCTATTTTGTTCACCTATTTGGTTTTGCCAACCAGATTCACCATTTGATTGTGCTTGTAACATTGCATTCTCTGCCTGTTTCAAATATTCTTGACCTCCTTTTTCTGCAAAGGTATCTGCATCTACCCCAATAATCATATAAGCATAAAAAGCAATCATCGAAACTAAATTCGAATCGTATATATTAGGATTGTATATCAATGGATCGAACTCGTTATACCTGAAATTAAAATTAGTATCGTTAATATTTAATATAGGACTAGCATAAGAAGAGTTATATACTGGTCTTGTTGCCTGTATTTGTAAACTAGCAGAAAAGTTATTTCCATTTTGCTCATTTACAATGATTGTAAATGCACAGTTAATACGCTCTTGAAGTTTAAACTTTTTATCGGTCCACTGTTTTTGGTTAATAAATTCAGTTAACGCGGTTTCAAGTGTTGTATAGACTTGTTTATTCGAACTTTGAATTTTTTCTGTGTTAATTGTAACCAAAGCATTTAATTCCTGTGAATTCACAGCAAAAGATGCAAAACATATGAACGCTAAAAAGTAAAACTTACGCATGTAACTTTAATATTATTTCATTAATTATATCGTTAGCAACCTCATTTTTAGGTTTCAGGTCAAACCTTTTAGGATTTAAATCCTTATCAATAATAGTAATTTTATTTGTATCTGTAGCAAATCCAGCTCCCTTATCTCTTAAAGAATTTAATACAATTAGATCTAAGTTTTTCCTAGTGATTTTACTTTTTGCATTTTCCAACTCATTATTGGTTTCTAATGCAAAACCTACTAATAATTGATTCTTTTTTATTTCACCTAAAGATTTTAAAATATCTTTTGTTGGTTCTAACTCAATAGTTAACGCTGCATCCTTCTTTTTTATTTTCTTATCGGCAACATTTTTTGGTCTATAATCAGCTACCGCCGCAGATAAAATAGCAATATCAGCATCTCCATAATGCATATGGCAAGCCTGATACATATCTTCAGCCGACTTCACATCAACTCTATTTATAAAAGAATGCTTTACTTTTTGAGAACTCGGTCCGCTTACGAGTATAACTTCTGCACCAAGGTTCGCAGCCGATTTTGCCAACTCAAATCCCATTTTACCAGAAGAATGGTTACCAATAAACCGAACAGGATCAATAGCTTCATACGTTGGACCTGCCGTTATTAAAACCTTTTTATTTCTTAAAGGTAATTTTGACACAATATCCTTCTCTATAAAATCTACGATATCTTCAGGTTCTGCCATTCTTCCCTCTCCTACTAAACCACTAGCTAACTCACCTGAAGTTGCAGGAATCATAATATTTCCAAAACTTTGAAGTTTCTCTAAGCTATTTTTTGTTGAAGGATGTTTGTACATATCTAAATCCATCGCTGGTGCAAAATAGATAGGGCATTTAGCAGACAAATAAGTAGCTAACACTAGATTATCGCAAACTCCATTTGTCATTTTAGACAGCGTATTTGCCGTAGCAGGTGCTATAACCATAACATCTGCCCACAAACCTAATTCAACGTGATTATTCCATAAATCATTTTCTTCTTCATCATAAAATGTAGAATGAACAGGATTTTTAGAAAGTGTAGATAAAGTAAGTGGAGTAATAAAATCTTTAGACGCAGGAGTCATTATTACTTTGACCTCTGCGCCTGATTTTATGAATAAGCGGACTAAACCTGCCGTTTTGTATGCGGCAATTCCACCGCTAACGGCTAATAAAACTTTTTTACCGCTAAGTATAGACATACTATTTATTGTCTGGTGATCTGAAGTAAACGTCTCCATCCAACCACTCTTCTACTGCAATTGCATGTGGCTTTGGTAAACGCTCATAGAATTTAGAAACCTCTATTTGCTCTTTGTTTTCAAAAACTTCTTCTAAACTATCATTATAAGTTGCAAACTCATCAAGTTTATCTACCAATTCCTTTTTCAAATCAGAATTGATTTGAGTAGCTCTTTTAGCTATAATAGAAATTGCCTCATAGATATTCTCTGTTGGTTGCTCGATAGCTTCTTTATCATAAGTAATTGTACTTACAGGTGCTTTCGTTTCTTTATAATCCATTATTTAACTTTTAACTAATTGTTCTTGTTCTTTATTTAATGCAGCTAGCATTTTGTTCGAATCTTCCATAAATTTTGACTCAGGGAAGTTTCTTTTTAACTTATCGTAAGCTTTTACAGCTTCTTCTATTCTTACAGCCTTTCTTCTTGAAGTGCTCTTCATTGCGAAATCATGAGCCGCTTTCAGTCTGTAATATAAGGCTTCTTCTTTAAAACTTGTTCCTAAATAATCAGATAACAAATTATCAAAGGCCACAATTGCCGCTCTATAATTTCTTGAATCATATTCAGCTGTTCTGTAATAAGTCTTTGCTATTTCAAAAGCTTTCCTTTCAAGTTTACCTCGTAATTCTCCATAATACTTATTAGCCTCTACTAACTTTCCAGACTCTGGATATTTATCAATAAATCTTTGAAAAGCGTCTAATGCTTTATTCGTATCAGTTGGATCTAGACTAAATGAAGGAGCCGCCTTATAATAACTTAATGCTGATAAAAACTCAGCTTCTTCTGCTTTTGAACTCTTTGGATAGTTCTTAGCAAAACGATCAAAATAATAACCAGCTAAACTATAGTTCTTCACATTAAAATTAGCTTGAGAAACCATGAATTGGATACGTTCCATTTGTGGTTTTGCTCTATATGAAGGTGTAATTTTCTCAAATAAACGCAAGGCTTTGCTGTATTTTTGAGATTCATACATTTTCACAGCCATTTTGTACTGCTCTTCTGTAGTTCCTTTATTTAATACCTTTTGATACTCCCCACATGAGGTTAATATCAACATAAGTACAAATAATAAAGCTAAATTTTTATTTTTTCGCATCTGGCAAAATTAAGTATTATTAATGGATTATTAAAATGAATTTTAACTCACTTACTTAGATTCAATTTTTTAGAAATTATGTTGAAGAATTTCAATCTTTTCTTGCAAAAAAACTAATTCAATCTCTTCTGTAAGTGAACCCTCTATTTCTGAGTGCAATAAACCATATATTCTGTTACAAAAAAGGTAAAGAACTCATAAATGTATGTTAATACTATTGTGGAGCGTCAGGCCCTGCAGCAACTAATTGTTTTACATCATTATCGAAAAGATATAAACCACCTTTATCGTCACCAATTAAATTAATTTTATCAAGAATGTTTCTTGCCAATGCTTCTTCTTCAATTTGTTCAGAAACATACCATTGTAAAAAGTTATGAGTTGCATAATCTCTTTCTTCAAGTGTAATATGAACTAAATCGTTAATTGATTGCGAAACCATAACTTCATGATTGAATAAAGTTTCGAACATATTTTTAAAAGAACCAAATTCTGTAGGAGGAGCTGCTAAATCTGAGATTTGTGCATGACCACCTCTTTCATTTACGAACTTAACTAACTTCAGCATATGCATTCTTTCTTCATCCGAATGAGCAAACATAAATTGTGCTACTCCTTCAAATCCTTGAACTTCTGCCCAACATGCCATTGCTAAATATACTTGCGACGATTCCGCCTCGATTCTTATCTGTTTATTTAATGCTTCTTCTATTTTTTTAGACAACATATAATACTGTTTTTTTAATTTGCAAAGATGCAAAAAAAGACCATAACATTTAACATTATGGTCTCTTCATTAATACTATTTATTAGAGTTTTTTTTATACTTTTTCCAATTGAAGGCTATCAACAAAAGAGCTAATTCTTTTTTGTAAATCCTCACTCGCTGGTACCAATGGCAACCTTACGCTATCACTAGTTATATTTAACTTTTTTAATACACTCTTTATTCCTGCTGGATTATTCTCTTCAAAAATTAAACCGATAACATCCATTAACTTGTAGTGTAATGCATAAGCTTCTTTATTTTTCCCTTCCAGTCCTAAACGAATCATGTCAGAAAAATCTTTTGGAAAACCTTGTCCAATTACAGAAATCACTCCCGCTCCACCAGCTAAAACAGTTCCTAATGCCAAATCATCATCTCCAGAAATTATTAAGAAATCCTCTGGTTTATTTTTTAATAATTCGTAGTACTGTTGTTGGATATTTCCTGCTTCTTTAACTCCAATGACATTACCAAAGTCTTTAGCAAGTCTCAAAGTAGTCTCTGGCAACATATTTTTAGCAGTTCTTCCAGGAACATTGTATAAGATAACTGGTTTCGGGCTAGCTTCGGCTACCGCTTTAAAATGTTGGTAAAAACCTTCTTGAGTTGGTTTACTATAATAAGGAGCTACTGATAAAATGGCATCAATATTAGATAGGTCCAATGATTTAAGTTCATCTATTACAACCTGTGTATTGTTACCACCTACTCCAAGAACCAAAGGTAAACGTCCATTGTTCACTTCAACTATTACCTTAATCACTTCGATTTTTTCTTCCTTAGTGATAGTAGCACTTTCTGCTGTAGTTCCATTAATAACTAAATAGTCAGTACCATTATCAATATTATAAGTAACTAATTTTCTTAAAGCGTCAAAATCTACACTCAAATCCTCCTTGAACGGTGTTACTAAAGCAACTCCCATTCCCACAAACTCTTGCATTATAATTTATTTAAAATCGTTAAATATTTTTTTAATTCTTGATTTAAAACTGCTTCATTAAAAGTAGGGTCTGAAACTACTATATCGAAGAGCTTGTCATCAATATTTGCAAAGCCAGCTTTCAGCTTTGCTTGTGAATGCAAAGTTATTATATTAGTATATAAATTTGACACCTTTGTATAATTTATGAGCAAATCATAATCATTTTTAACAAAGTTTTTCAAATTGTCAGATTTCAAACTTGCTTTAAAACCAATTTCCTTTTCTGAGAAAAATTTAGGTATTATCTCATCTTTTTTAGAGAATTTACGGTATACTAAGAAGGTTATGTTTCTTTTCTCAAAGTTTAATTTACTTGCCAAATTGGATGTGATAACATTCTCGAGAGATGCGTTATCTAAGATAACCGCAACAGATTTCACCTTTCCTCCTCGGCTATTAGAAGTCACATTTCTTTCTATAAGTTTATCATATTGTTTCTCAATAGACTTTTGCTTAAAATTACCTATCATTTCTTTGTAATTTGTAATCTTATTTTAATAATTGGGGTACTTATTTTTCTACTTTAACAAAGTTACTCAACTATTTCCATCAATATAAATTGATTTAGTTGTTTTCCATAAAGTTGAAAGTTATCGTCTGAGATTAAAAGTAATGTTTTATTCCCATTAGGTAAAACATCTCCAAAACAAATTCCTTCAATATTATCAATTATTCCATCTGTTAATTGATCTTTTACAGATTCAAAATCGAACAACAACTCCTTCTTTAATGGAACATAATTTGATTCTTTAAGAGACTTTATATCTAAAGTATTTGTTGTTTTACTTTCTGCTTTCGCTCTGAATATTCTAATGGTATTTCCATAGCTTCCATAACCGCTATGATAAATACGTTCAACGACAATAAACTCATTTTCACGAAACTCTAATATAGCCGTGACTCCATTTAAATTCACATTACCTTTTGCTTCCTTTTCGAGATTCTCTAATTTATATGCATATTGTTTAGTTGCTTTATGATCTCCATCAAAGTAAGTAATTCGAACTGGTGATTTCTCCTTTCTATATGATGGTTCTTCCCCATCTATTTCTAATGGTGCTTCCAATGAAACCCAAAAACCATTACCACTAATAGACTTGCTAGAACCTTCAAACACTCCATTGTGCCTATGTTTTCCTACGTTAATGTCACCTAAATAATCAGGTAGTGATATTTCTTTTACAAAATTACCTAAGGTATCTGATATAAAAACAGTAGGTCTCTTCTGTTTATTAATAGATCCTTCGCTAGTTAAATTCAAGTTTCCATCAGAATCTATAAAAACCGACTCTAAATCTAACGCCTCCTTTTGATAAAATTCACTCAAAGTATCATTTAAGACGATCGTATTTTTAAAAGCAATATTTTTTATCTCTGAATCTTCAACGACAATATTCCCTTCCAAAACTCTTGGCTTTTTAGCATCATCAACCACAAAGTAATAAGATCCATTGTGTTTATCGATTCCTGACAAACCACCGATTACAAACTCCTGAAATTTAATAGAATCTTGTAAAACATATTCATCAAGAAAGTGTATCTGTAAACCATTCTTTTTACAGCCAAAGAAACATACTCCTATTATTAGGAAAAACCAACGTTGCATACCCACCAATTTAATTCGATTAGCAATTAAATCGCTAAAATAATATTTATCTATGTAAGGTTTAGAATTTTATGCGTCTAAATCCATAAATAAGAAAACATGAAAAAATACATTCCTTTATTGTTAAAAATAATTGCTGCCGTTATTATGTTGCAAACGTTATTCTTCAAATTCTCAGGAGCCCAAGAAAGTGTAGATCTTTTTACAAAAGTGGCAGGAGAAAATGAAGCTTTAATGCGAATTGGTACTGGCGTAATTGAGCTAATAGCTTCGATTTTGTTATTTGTTCCTAACAAAACTTGGATGGGTGCAATTTTAACCCTAGGATTGATGGGAGGCGCTATTATGAGTCATTTAACGAAAATAGGAATTGAACATAATAACGATGGAGGTGTTTTATTTATTTCTGCAATAGTGACATTGGCTATTGGAGGTGTTTTATTAATTATGAATAAAAAGGATGTTCCTTTTCTAAATAAAATTTAAATTATTGTTTGTTTAATTACTAACCATTGGTTTCTTTATAACACGAGAAACCAATGGTTTTTTATTTTTTTAAGACTTCTCCATTTAATGAATTGGTAAATTGCCCTTTATCTACAGCTAACTTTCCATTAATAATACTGTATTCTAAACCTTCTGATAACTGAAATGCATTCGTAAAATCTGCTTTGTCTTTAAACGTTTCAGGATTGAAAATGATTATATCTGCAAAATTTCCTATCTGTAAACTTCCACGATTTTTGATTTTAAAAATAGCTGCCGTTTTTGCTGTACTTCTGTTAATAAATGTTGGTAAATCTACAATTTTATCCTGCACTACGTATTTGTTATATTTCCTAGGAAAAGAACCATATTTCCGAGGGTGGCCTGTATTTCCATCAGAACCTGTAACCACCCATTTTTGCTGCATAAAATGATGAATATCTTCAGTATTCATGTTAAAAGACGCTACACGAACATACCCTGTTTTTAAAACAGAATAAACCGCTTCTTCTGGGGTTTCATTTAATATTTGAGAAATCTCTAATAAATTTTTTCCTACAAAATTTGATTCTTCTGATTTCACAATGAGTAGTTTTTCCGGACCTCCTCTACGTGTGATATTCTTTTTGGTATCTATTAAAATTTTCGCTCTTAACTCAGAATTGTTATAACGAATCATTAACGAGTCTTTTCCTCCACTTTCTGCCCAACGTGGCGCCACTGCAGATTTCAACCCTGTTGCAGAAGCATCATAAGGATATTGATTCGCGGTAACATCAATTCCTTCTTTTTGTGCTTTTTCAATAGCCTTTATAATATCTTTACTTTGATACCAAACATCTACTCCCAAACATTTTATATGTGAAATATGGATCGGTAGTTTTGCCTGACGACCAATTTCAATAGCTTCTTCAATAGCAGGAATTAAACCCACTGTATATGAACTTTCATCGCGTAAATGTGTGTCATATATGCCATCATATTGTGCTACAGTTTTTGCTAATGCAATGACTTCTTCTGTATTTGAATAACTACCTGGAGAGTAGAACAAACCTGTTGAAATCCCAAAGGCTCCAGCCTCCATTTCTTGTTTTACAAGCTGTTGCATTTCAGTAATTTCTTCAACAGTGGCTTTTCTGTTACTCTTTCCCATTACTTGATTTCGAATAGTACCATGCCCTACCAAAGGGACTGCGTTTGTTCCAATTCCGTGAGTAGTATACAAATCGATATATTTTGAAGTTGGGTAAAAACTATCACCATCATTTCCAACGATAACAGTGGTAATCCCCTGAAACAAAAAAGGTTTATTATGAGAATTATCGGCAATGTTAAGGTCTCGATCAGCATGTGTATGCGGATCAATAAACCCAGGAGAGACAATGAATCCTTTAGCATCAATTGTTTTTTCTGCTTGAACATATACTGAATTTTCAGCCCCTATAAATACAATTTTATCATCTTTTATAGCTATGGAATTATTGTTAGCTTTTATATCTATTCCATTGTAAACGGTTCCGTTTTTTATCAAAATATCGGCTTGAATCTTTTTCTTTGAACACGAAGAAAAAAATTGAAAAATAACAAGTAATGATATATAAATTTTATAGTTCATTATTTTTTAATTTAGTGAGCATTGTTTTCATCAAATTTAGTGCGTAAGCTTTTGCTCGTTCTTTTATCAACTGTCTGTCTACCTCATCTCCTTCTTCATAAGTAACAGCCTCACATCCAAAAGCATTTATAAAATAATTATAACAGTAGGGTAATTCTTGACTTCGTCTTCTAGCTTCTACCTTAAATTTTGATTTACTCTCAATATTGTTAATCCAATCTGGAATTATCTTTTTAGTTTTTATCTCATTAATAGAATCAAGAATTAACAAATAAGGCCCACTATAAGAAGTATGAAAATCTATAGCTAATTGGATTTTCTTTCCGTTTGAAACTTTTTCTTCAACAACGTTTTTTACCATTTGCGTTTCTGGTTGTGTAAAATCCACCCAATCTCTGTTTAAATCTATTCCGTCAGCATTGTGTCTCCAATTTCCTAAATCAGCACCATCAGGATTCAATAATGGAAATGTGTATATGTTAAAGCTACTTCTAAATTCTTTTGCTATATGAGTATCGGCAAACAACTCTTCAAAAAATGCTTTAAAACTAAAAGTTCCTCCTGGAATTTCTGGCGGGTGTTGTCGTGCTACCAATACTAAAGTGGGTTGTACACTATCATTTTCAAATACTAAACAATAATTATCTTTCTTTAAAACTGTTTTCCCCGTTACAGTTTTTTTTATTTTGGGGTGCTTTGCTATCATTTTATCTACCCATAAATAAGTATCATCTGAAGCTTCAATTTCCTGAGCTGCTACAAATAGTTTTTGGGAAGAAACATGTAGTTTTAAGTTTGCATTTCCTGTAATAGTATCGATTGAAATATTTTTGGTTTCAATTCTTTTCCAGTTTTTTTTATCAGTACTTAACTTCGGAATATATCGGTGTTTATACTTTCCATAATCTAATACCACATTAATTGTTTCAGGAGTACCGGAAGTAACTGAAAATGCAAAGTACGGACTCTTATTAACAGGTTCAAAAGCTGGGTTTATCAATAACCTATAACTGTTATTCTTTAAAAAAAGGACACTGTCCAATCTTCCTCCTTTAAACGAAGCATCAAATGTCACATTATTATTTACATCATTACAAGCATAAATTAACAGAATAGTACCACTTAAAAATGCTATTCTTCTTAAAAACAATATCATAAAACCATATTAATTAATAAATCCAGGAACAGTAATAGACCTCATTGTTTGTAATCCAGCGGGAGCTTTTAAAATACTATTGATACAATTAATGGTAATAGCACAAGTCGCTATATCTCCATTAATACCTCCATCTATTTCTGACGAAAAATTTGGTGTTCCTTTAATGGTTACCTTATCATAAGAACGAGGTTCACCAATAGCAGCTTTAAAATGCATTTTAATTTTACACACTCCATTTTTATAACCATGAGCTATTTGCTCAACGCCTCTCGCCTCTCCTTTTTTCACTTGAATTGCTTCAGAAGCGACTTCTGTATTAGCAATCACAGGCTCAAGACTTTCTGTAACTTTATCTAATGTTATCCCTATAGAACTTGCCAGTAAATAAACCGATTCCTGTAAACCTACGTGCCTTAAAGTTCCTGTAGCTTCTTTTTTTCTAAAACTTTCTATAGATAAACCTGCGCCTATTTTTTGCTGAAAAGGGATTCTTCTAGGACTTGCATTTTGAATACGTTCTATTGTTATATGCTCAATATCTTTTGAAATAGAACCAAATACCGATGGTAAATAATCCATTAAAAAACCTGGATTTACTCCAGTTCCCAAACAGGCAATATTGTGTGTCTTGCAAATATCATCCAAACGTTTGCTTAATTCTGGTTGTAGCTTCCACGGATATGATAATTCTTCACATGTAGAAATTACTGGAATTCCATATTTGGCAACTTCTTCAACTTGCGGAATTAATTTCTGTAAACTGGAAACTGTGGTAATAATAGCCACATCAGGCTTTACTTTTAAATCTTCAACAGCTTCTTTTACAGAAGAAAAAATAGTTACATCAGTCGGTAAATCTTCATCTAACTCCGATAACAACTTTCCTTTTAAAGAAGGGGCAATATCAACACCTGCTAAAGTTTTAACTGTCTTTTTTTGGGCTATATACTTCCCTATTTGAATTCCTAAAGGTCCAAAACCTATTTGTAAAATATTTTTCATATTTCTTTTAAAATACTACTAGTTTGATTTTATTAAAATTTTCATCATTTCTTCGGCGGTAACTTTACCTACTAACTTTATTTTATCTCTTGGTGTAGCGTCACCTATTTCATAAGTAATACCCACCGCATTTTGTCCGTATAAAAACCACCCTTTAGAAACTGGTTTTGTACTATTTGCTGCTTTTTCATTTACCTTATAATTAGGAATATTAGCTCCTAAAGCTGTAAACCAATCTTCTATAAAATTGGGCAAAGCGGTAGTTTTTCTAATTTTATTAGTATAAAAAACATCTTCATAAGTAGAGTGAAAATCAATTCCTAACACAATTTTCGATTTGTCTTTTTTACTTTGATTTGTAATAAATTTTACAAGCTGTTTAATTTCTGGTTGGTGATATTCTGACCAATCTCTATTGGTATCAACTCCACCTGCATTATGACGCCAATGTCCTAAATCTACTCCATCTGGATTTACTATTGGAAAAGTTATGACTCTATAGGTATTAAAAAATTGAGATGTTAATTTATTTTCTTTTAAAAGTGTTTTTAAGAATTCTTGATAAGCAAAAAAACCTGTTACCTCTGGTGGATGCTGTCTTGTTAATAATACGACAATAGGTTTATTGGATTTTATTCCTTTGTAAATATCTAACACGGGTAAATTACGTCCCAAAGTAGTTTTACCTGCACTCTTTAAATGTACATATGATTTATTCTTGATTAAACTTTTATACCAGCGTTCCGTGTCTTTAGAGGTTACTACTTCTTGTGCAGACACCCATGTAGTATCTTTTGATACATTTAACTTTACATAAACCGATTTTCCATTCTTATAAACATAAGAAGAATCAATAGCATGCCAGTTAGTATGTTTTTCTTTAATCTTTGGAAAATATCGATGTTTAAACTCCCTAGGGTAATCGAACTGTATATAAACTGATTTTGGGTCTTTCGACCATATTTTAAAGGAATAATACGCACTATTATTAATAGGTGTATTCTCTGGCCTAATAATAGCTTTTACAGTACTATCGTTTACCATTTCAAATCCATTTAAACGTGCAGCATCAAAATTATTAGACGCATAAACTCCAATAGCATCAATAGCATATGTCTGTTTACTTTGTTTATGAATTTTCTTAGAAGTGGTATCTACTGGAGTTTTAAACTGAACGGTTTTAACTGAATTACAACTTATTATTAACAAAAAAAGAACCACTAGTTTTATAAAGGTTAAATTGACTCTCATATATGACTTTTTATATTATTATAAATTTATAGAGTTAAACACGTATATTGTACATACCAATTATTTATTTTAAAGAATACCAATTTGTATTTTAATGTTAAGAACTTACTACAGGAAACTAAAGAGTGGAACAATCATAAAACTCCTCTTTACAAGAGAATATATAATTCGTTTAAATATTTAATCATAAACAAGGCTATACCTAATAATACTCAACTACCACCTACGAGAGTATTAGCTGATGATTTAGGTATATCGAGAAGCACAGTACTAAAAGCTTTTGATTTATTGAGCTTTGAAAGATTTATCGTATCCAAAAAAGGAGCTGGTGTTTTTGTGAATTATAATCAAACTAAAAAACACTTATCAGATGCACGCAGTACTATTTATAAATACCCTGCAATATCTAATAGAGCTAATCACTTTTTAAAAAACACATACTTAAATACAGATACATTCTCTAAGAACAATGTTGCTTTCAGACCTGGTTTACCTCCATTAGATATTTTCCCTATTCACCAATGGAAACAAATTTCAAATACATATTGGAGAGAAGCTACCCCTACAAATTTATCATACGCTCCAACTGAAGGGCTTGATAAATTAAGAGTAAGTATTATGAATTATCTTCGTATTTATAGAAATATAAATTGTGATTATCAACAAATCATTATCACTTCAGGTTCTTTACACTCCTTATATTTAATAGGCAATAGCTTACTAAATAAAGGAGATACTATCATCATGGAAAATCCAACTTTCCCCAGAGCTTATTACCTATTCGAAAGCTTAAAAGCGAATATTATTCCTTGCGGAATAGATTCCAAAGGCATCAATATAGATTCCATGAAACATCAGCAGATTAAATTCATTTATACCACGCCTTCCAATCAATATCCTTTGGGTATTAAAATGAGTAAAGACAGAAGAAAAGAATTACTCGATTGGGTTTCAAAAAATAATTCCCTAATTATAGAGGATGATTACGATCATGAATTCAGTAATTGGGAACATCCAATTTCATCTCTTTTTAGTTTAGATTCTGAAAGCAGAGTAATTTATACTGGCACCTTTAACAAACTGTTACATCCCTCTTTAAGAATTGGTTATATGGTAGTTCCTAGATATTTGATTACTCCAATTAAAAGTATTTATGAGCAATCCAGCAGATTTGTTTCGGTTCATTTACAGGAAAACCTCAATGAATTTATACGCAAAGATTATTTGAACAAACATATTCGAAATGTTATCGTTGCATCGACAAATCGAAAAAAAATATTTTCCAAATTAACAAGAAGTTTTTTAGACATAGATACTTCCTTTGAAGGATTACACCTAATAGGAAAAATTAAAACAATAAATAAAAGTGATCATTTGATTCATGAAGAGCTATTAACTAAAAATGTAGTAGCCTATCCATTAAGTAACTATTATATTACTAAAAAGAAAAAAGAAGGACTTGTGCTTGGTTATTCCTCGGTAAATGAAAAAGTAATGAGAGACAAAATAACGATTATGTCTGAATTATTCAATCGTTAATCGGTAACCATTGGTTTCCTTATAACACGAGAAACCAATGGTTTTTTATTCTTTAAGAAACTGCGATAAAAATTTCAACTTCTCCATTAGTCGGATCCATCGCTTTTTCACCATACAACTCAAAGTCGGCACTGTACTTTCTATTTAAATCCATTTGCCAAATTTCATTCCATTTATTGATCACAACATCCTTAGTTAGATCTCCTTTTGCAATAAACTTTTTATAAGCAGAACTTTTAATGGTTATTCCTACCATTTCATCGGGGATATTATCCAAATTTTCAACTCTAAATCCCAAAACTGTATCATATGGCTTAGTATGATCTGATTCATAATTTGTATAAACCGCGCAAATAGTATCGTCAATTCTATTTTTAATAAGACCTTTCATATCCATAGACATAAATTGTCTCCATAACATAGGAATATCTTCTTTAGCCTTTTGGTTTTCATTGGAAGTTCTAACAGCAATTCCCACAACGTAAAACTCGTTTTTTTGTATTGTTTCCATACTTATATTTTTAATTCAACACAAAAATATGCCCTACCTATGACAGCCCTTTGTCAAGGGTTTTTAAATATTTTTCTTTACAGATTTCAAAATATTGCTGTATAGTCATGTCATGAGGATCAAAGGTTTCATAACTATGAACAAGTTTTTCCATACAATCTAACCTAAAGGCTCGAAACTCTTTTCTCAATCGACAAAATGCAATTAATAACCAATTTTCATTTGTACTATACAAAGCAAAAGGTTCTACCATCCTTTTAGTAAACTTGTTTTCGAGAGACCTGTATTCTAATTCCAATAAATTAAAATTAGTTATAGCTTTTTGAATTTGAATTAAGTAATTACTCGATCGTTCCTCTGTCATATTCGCTCTAAAAGCTATTCTTTGTGATAATAAATTAGCTTTATCCTTTTGAGAATACTTTAATACCGCTTTTATCTTAGTGATTGCCTGCATATAATTCTCTATAAGAGAAGCGTCTTTGTTTTTAAGTATCAATTGCTCAGCTGTAATTAATGCATTCGCTTCTTCTTCAGAAAACATTACCGGAGGCAGTTGATAACCATCAACCAAAGTATATCCTTTCCCTTCTTCTGTAGTTATGGGAACTCCTGAATTCTCAAGAGTTCTAATATCTCTATAAATAGTTCTTATACTTACCTGATATTTTTCTGCTAACTCCCTTGCCGTAACAATACGTTTTGCCTGTAGCTGTGTTACAATTTGTGTTAATCTTTCTATTCTAGGCTTTTCCATATTATCATTCGATTAAGTAAAGTTTCTCTGAGTGAATTATGAGTTAGCTGATTCCTGAACTAAAGAAGTTTTAACAATCATCGCTCTACAAATAAAATATTGGGCAACGATATACAATACAATAATAGCAATGTTAAATAAGTGCTTAGGGCTATAAAAATTATTCAAGGCAATTAAGCTATCAGATAAAATAAACAGGATAGCCCCTAAAAGCAACCATAAATCCTCCGTACGTTTCTCTTGTCTATAATTCAGTAGCGTTACCGCTCCAAAAGTTGCTATTGTTATACCATAAACAATTACAGGGACTAACAAATTTCCTAAATTGTTATATGTGAGATATATTATTCCTATGAATAACAAAATAAAAGGAACAGCGGATGAAATTATCTTAGTGGTTAAGTGTTTTTCTAAAAAGCCAATTGTTATTTTAATATATATGATATGAGCCATTAAAAAAGAAGCCAATCCAAAAATAAAGTAGCTCTCTTTATCCAATAGAAAAACATCTCCCCAAAATGAAAAAAACAGACCACTAACAAACCAAAAATTAGGTTTTTCAACACCTATTAAATATACAACTACCAATGTTGTCATTAGTAACGGTTTGAATATGATTTCAAGCACTTTATTATTAGTAATCACGGCATATACATCTGTAATAGCTACCAATAGAAATAAAATAGTAGCTATGGTTAGTTTGGTTTGTTTTGGCATTTTAATATTTAGTTTTACTCCTTTTAGAATTTATTCTTATTTGAATTTCTTGTAAGTAATAAGTTGATCATTTGTCTTTTCTAAACTATATCTATTTCCCTTTTAATATCATGGCTCTACAAATACTATATTGAGCAACAATAAACAATGCTATTAGTAAAATATTAAAAGAATGATTGGGCTCGTAAAAATTATCGAATCCAACAAAAATGTTTGAAAATATAAATAGAATACTACCTATGAATAACCATAAGTTTTCGGTAATTCTGTTTTGCAAATAAGTAAGCAAAGATACCACTCCGAAAATAGCCACTACCACTCCGTATAATATCACTGGGAACATCATATTATCAAGATTGTTAAATAGGAAATACATTACCCCAAGAAACAATAATGAAAACGGTAATGATAATACAATAACTCTTGAAACAGAATCCTTTTTCAAAAAACCTAAAATCAATTTAATGTAAATGAGGTGTACAATTAGAAAAGCTATTAAACCATAAATTAGATAACTTTTTTCATAAATGAGAAATACATTTCCCCAAAATGAAAAAAAATAACTCGCAATGAATAACTGATCAGGCTTGGTTACTTCCGAAAAATAAACAATCAACAATGTAATCATTAAAAACGGTTTAAAGATGAGTTCAAGACTTCTGTTTTGCATAACTACCGCATAAATGTCAATAATACCTACTATTAAGAATAGTAAATGTGACATTATAATTTTCGTTTGCTTACTCATTATAAGACTGTATTTACGATATTAATTGATCATATCTATAAAATCCTGTTCCGAAATAATTGGAATTCCCAAATCTTGAGCTTTAGCCAATTTACTCGGCCCCATATTATCCCCCGCTACTACATAATCGGTCTTCTTAGAAATAGAACTACTTACTTTTCCTCCATTATCTTCTATCGCTTTTTTAAGTTCATTTCTACTCAATTGATGAAAAACACCAGAAACTACAAATGCCTTTGCTTGTAATTTATCTGTTTGATTCTCTAGAGCCTCAGCAGAAACCTCTAATTGAACTCCATAAGATTTCAATCGTTCCACTAACTCTTTATTACCTTCATTTGATGAAAATTCAATGATACTCTGAGCAATACGATCACCTATTTCGTCAACAGCTACAAGAGTTTCTAAATCTGCACTCATCAAGTTATCCATTGATTTAAAATGTTTTGCCAATTTTTTAGCCACCGTTTCTCCTACAAAACGAATCCCTAAAGCAAACAAAACTTTCTCAAAAGGAATTTCCTTTGATTTTGCTATTCCTTCAATCATATTTTGAGCAGATTTCTCTGCCATCCTTTCCAATGGTATTACCTGATCTTTCGTTAACTCGTATAAATCAGCATAATTTTTAATGAGCCCTTCCTTTCTTAATAAATCAACGGTTTCACCTCCCAAACCATCAATATCCATGGCTTTACGAGAAATAAAGTGTTGAATTCTACCTGTTATTTGCGGAGCACATCCAAACTCATTAGGACAATAATGCTTCGCATCACCTTCAGTTCTTATCAATTCTGTATCACATTCTGGACAGTGTGTTGCATATACTGTCGCCACAGAATGTTCAGGTCTTTTATTTAAATCAACCTTGATGATTTTCGGAATAATCTCCCCTCCTTTTTCAACAAAAACAGTATCCCCTACTCGAATATCAAGTTTTTCTATTTGATCAGCATTATGTAAAGAAGCTCTTTTCACAACCGTTCCTGCCAAGTGTACTGGTTCTAAATTTGCTACTGGAGTGATCGCCCCTGTCCTTCCTACTTGATACGTAATTTCATTTAAAACTGTTGATACTTGCTCGGCTTTGAATTTGTAGGCAATTGCCCATCTCGGTGATTTCGATGTATATCCTAATTCTTCTTGTTGTTGTAAACTGTTCACCTTTACAACTACTCCATCTGTTTCATACGGTAAATCATGACGTTTTTCATCCCAAGAGTTTACAAACTCAAGGACTTCATCTATATTTTTTGCTAAAACAATTGTATTCGGCACCTTAAATCCAGAGTTTCTAGCAGCTTCCAAACTTTCGTAATGAGTCTTGTATTTTCTTTCGTTGGTTACCACTTGATACAATAAACAATCCAAAGGTCTTTTTGCTACTTCAGAACTATCTTGAAGTTTTAAACTACCACTTGCAGTATTCCTCGGATTTCTATAAGCTTCTTCACCATTCGCTACTCTTTCTTCATTCATTTTATTGAAGCCATCTAATGGTAAAATAATTTCTCCTCTCATCTCAAAATCAGAAAGAAAATCTTTTTTCGGTACTAAAGGAATTGATTTTATAGTTCTTATGTTGGTGGTTACATCATCCCCCTGGAATCCATCTCCTCTTGTAACCGCTCTTAAAAACTTCCCATTTTCAAATGTCAAGTTAATTGAGGCTCCATCATACTTTAATTCACAAGTATATTCGATATCTGATGTACCTAAATTTTTCTGTAAGCGTTTCTCCCAATCTAATAAATCTTCTTTTGAATAAGAATTATCAAGAGAATACATTCTATTCTTATGAGTTATCGTGTCAAAGTTTTTTGTGATGCCTCCTCCCACTCGTTGTGTAGGAGAATTAGGATCAAAAAACTCCGGATTTTCGTTTTCTAATTTCTCTAGCTCTTTTAATTTTATATCAAATTCGTAATCAGTAATTGTGGCATTATCTAACACATAGTAGTTATAATTATGCTCACGTAATTCTTCTCTAAGTACCTCTATCTTATCCTTAATTGTCATTTAAAAAATATAACTGTTTTACCTATTTTTTTACTGTTCCTGTTAATAAACTAACCCCTTTTGGAAAAGGATTCCCTGAAGATCTTCTGAAAGAAACTATTTGTCCAACATGCCAAATAGCGTCAGCAATAGGTCCGTTTAATTGGTTCCAAAATGGAAACTCAGCTGTATCACCATTGCGACGAGGGATTTTCATTACAAAATTTGACAAATCCTTTGATTCCTTCAAAATATCGCTAGCTTTCTTAAAGTTCTCTAGAGTTTCCTTTCTTAATTCTTCAAATGAAAGATGGTCACTTTTTTTAAACACTACCTCTTTTCCTTCAACGGCACTCAGGGTCATTATAGATAACCCCAAAACATGTTCTAAAGTTTCTCGGACCGTTCTTGCTTCCTCATTCGGTTTATATTTTAAATCTTCTTCTCTTAATCCTTCAGTTCCCCAATAATAACGAAAACCTAAACCATCTACCATTCTCGCTGCTACTGTTCCTTCTGTATAATTTTCAGGAGCTTTCGGAATTTCATAATATGGCAATTCTTGTGCGTTTATTTTCCCCATAACGAATAACATTACTAAACTTAATACAATTCTCATTTAAATCTATTTAACTATTATACTAAAAATGAACTGCTAGCAAAAACATGTTTTAGTGCAGTAATAGTGGCTAAGTTAATGAAAACTTTCTTACATTATAACAGTTAAAACTAAGTACAAAAAAACCGAGGTAATTACCTCGGTTATATGGTTTATAAAAAATTATTTTCTATCGTTTTAGTGTCATCGTATATACGATATCCTGATCTGTAGTTGAAAACAATAACTCCTTTTCAGTTAACTTCAAAATTTTAAAATTATCTACTGCTCCTTGGTTTTCAAACTTTAATAATTTTTCATTGTTCTCCAGAGTCCACTGACCTAACTTTTGATTTTTTCTCATCATCATTTTATAACTTCCATTCTTTTGAAAAACCAACCAACTATTTTTACAGCCTGAAAAATCTTCTTTTTCTTCACCTATTTTTAGAGATTCGATTTTCCATTTTCCAGAAGTTAGAAATGATTTATCAGAACTATCCTGAGCATAAGAAGCTATGGTAATACCAATAGCCAGAACAAAAAATGCCAAAGCTTTTTTCATGTTATTTCGGGGATTTATATAAGGTTAATATATCAAATATAAAAAAAAACCGAAACATTTTCATGTTTCGGTCTTATTATATCAAGATTTAATCTTCTCTTAATAGTAAGTATATCTACGAACTTTTGCTATATGTTTTGCTAAACGCATTACCTGATGAGAGTATCCATATTCATTATCATACCATACGTAAATTACAATAGTATCTCCTTCTGCAATGGTAGCTTTACTATCGAAAATAGAAGGAGCCGTTGTTCCAATAATATCAGAAGAAACTAATTCATTACTTAATGAATATTGAATTTGCTCTACTAAATCACCTTCTAAAGCATATTGTTTCATGATAGCATTTACTGAATCAACAGTTGCATTAGAGTTTAATTGTAAGTTCAAAATAGCTAATGAACCATTTGGAACTGGTACACGTATTGCACTCGAGGTTAACTTACCTTCTAAAGCTGGTAACGCCTTAGAAACCGCTTTTCCAGCTCCTGTTTCTGTGATTACCATGTTTAATCCAGCTGCTCTACCTCTTCTGTATTTACTATGCATATTATCTACCAAGTTTTGGTCATTTGTATATGCATGAATCGTTTCTAAATGTCCTTTTTTAATTCCGAAATTATCTTCAATAACTTTTAATACAGGAGTAATTGCATTTGTTGTACATGAAGCTGCCGAGAAAATATCGATATTATCAGGATTGTTTTCTAAGTGGTTCACTCCATGAACAATATTAGGAATACCTTTTCCAGGAGCGGTTAATAATACTTTACTTGCTCCATTTGAAGCTAACAAACGACTTAACGCTTCTTTATCTCTAAATGCACCAGTATTATCAATAACTAAAGCATCATTGATTCCATATTCCGTATAGTCAATATCTTCTGGCTGACTTGCAGAAATCATTTGAACTGTAGTTCCATTAATAATTAATGCGTTGTTTTCAGCATCAACTTGAACAGTTCCTAAGAAATCTCCGTGAACAGAGTCAACACTTAACAAAGAAGCTCTTTTCTCTAATACAGATTGATCAATTTTCCCACGAGTTACAATAGCACGCAAACGTAATTGAGAACCTTTCCCCATCTTACTGCTTAACTCACGAGCTAATAAACGTCCGATACGTCCAAATCCGTATAAAACAACATCTTTTGGTTGAAAAGGAGCAGCCTCAGTAGCATCTTTTAACTGATTCTTCACAAACTCAACTTTATCTAAGTCTGAATTATCCGTTAAATGATACTCATACGCTAATTTTCCAATATCTAATTTTGAAGCAGGCAACTCAATTGACTGTATTGCTCTAGCTATTTCAAGAGCATCTGTTATAGAAATTGGTTTAGCAACGAACTCTTTTGCGTAATTGATTAGGTTAAGAACTTCGCTAGCTCTTTTATCAACTAATGGATTTCGAAATAAAACCAATTCTATCGATTTATCATACCATAAATCGTTTACAATATTGATAAATTCAACAGTAGCTCTTCTTACCTGAGCTTGATTGGCTACTTCACTTTCGTAATTTGTTATTGTTGACATAGTTGTGTGTTAACTAATTTTAAAAAAATTTGTGCAAAAGTACATATTTCAATCGATTTCGTAAATTTTTTGAAATAAAAAAATCCTGTCTTTTTTAGGACAGGATTTTTTCTATTTTATAGGCTCTTTTTTTAGTACCTAAATCTTTCAATTTCACCATTAGGATTAATCATTTCCAGTACAAATCTTGCATTTTGATTCTTATCCAAAATCTCAACAGCTTCAGAAGCAGAATTTATATTTTTTCCATTTATTTTTGTTAAAATATACCCTTTACCAACATTGTATTCTAAAAAAGCTCTATTTTGGGTAATTTCTATTTTAGCTCCTCCACTTAAACCATATTTTTCTTTGTCTTCCTTGGATAAGTCTTTAAACTGCGTCCCTAAATACTGCGAAATGTAAGATGTTCTTTTACTCAACTTTATAGTTTTTGTCAAGCTCTCTCCATCACGATCAACGGTTACATCAACAAGATCACCAGGTCTTTTAGCAGTTAATTGTCCTTTTAAATCAGAAAACTTAGATATTTTCACATTATTCACCTTGGTAATAACATCCCCCTCTTTTAAACCTGCTTTTAAAGCTTCGCTCTTCTCATCTATTGTACCAATTTTAACACCATCTATCTCCTTATCTACTGGATCAATTGAAATCCCTAAGATAGCTTCTTGTACTGTTCCAAACTCAAGTAAATCGTCTATGATTTTCTTAGCTATATTAGATGGTACCGCAAATGAATATCCAATAAATGAACCCGTTCTAGATGTTATTGCTGTGTTTATACCAATCAATTCACCTCTTGTATTTACCAAAGCACCTCCGCTATTCCCAGGGTTTACAGCAGCATCCGTTTGAATGAATGATTCCGTATTATTATTTCCATCTAAATCACGGCCTTTTGCACTAACAATTCCAGCAGTAACAGTAGATGTTAGGTTGTAAGGATTTCCTACTGCCAATACCCATTCACCAATCTTTACAAAATCAGAATTTGCAAACGGTAGGTATGGTAAATCTTCATTAGCTTCAACTTTTAAAAGTGCAATATCATTACTCTTAGACGTTCCTATCAATTCAGCTTTCAATTTCTTACTATTATTCAGAGTTATTTCAATTTCTGAAGCTCCTTCAATAACATGATTGTTAGTTACGATATATCCATCAGGAGAAATAATCACTCCACTTCCTGTTCCTACTTGTTCATATTTTCTTCCACCTTTTCCTCGTCCAAATAAATATTCAGCCCAGGGGTTTTGCTGTGTCCGGATAGCTGTATTTTTTACGTGCACCACTGCATTCACAGTACTCTCTGCTGCTTCAGTAAAATTTGTTGGTACTGAAGAATTTGTTAAGGTTGGGGCAACATAATTCGCTTTTACCGTTTGTAAAGTTGGTGTTTCCTCTTCTACAATCACTTGAGGCTGCTCCACAAACATTTTGTAGCCAGTAAGCGACGTTGCGCCCCCTATAAACGCTACTACTAAAATTCCTAAAATTTTCTTCATATGCTTACAATAATTTAGTTACTCAAATATACAATTTTAACATTTTAACAAAATCTGTTTAACTTCATTTTAACGATTTTTAACCCCTGTTTAACAGTGAAAAATCAATACCTAAATACGTATCTTTGCCGTTATGAATTTGACATTTTATAAATACCAAGGTACAGGTAACGATTTTGTAATTATTGATAATAGATCAAATATCTTTCCAAAAGATAACGCTAACATTATTTCATCATTGTGTAATCGTTATTTCGGTATTGGTGCAGATGGACTTATCTTATTAGAAAACGATAAGGACACCGACTTTAGAATGGTATATTACAATGCTGACGGTAATGAAAGTACTATGTGTGGAAATGGTGGACGATGTATTGTTGCTTTTGCTCATAAAATAGGATTATTTGAAAAGGAAACAACCTTTATTGCTATTGATGGCTTGCATCATGCCTCTATCAACAACGGTATCGTATCTTTACAAATGATCGATGTTGATGAAGTTGCTATTAATGAAACGTATTGTTTTGCCAATACGGGGTCTCCCCACCATGTAGAGTTGGTAGAAGACCTTGATTCTTTTGACGTTTTTACCAAAGGAAGAGACATTCGTAATAATATATATGGTAAAGAAGGAAGTAATGTAAATTTTGTTGAGCCCTTGAATGATTCTACTTTTAAAGTAAGAACTTACGAAAGAGGCGTTGAAGACGAAACATTAGCTTGTGGTACTGGCGTTACGGCGGTTGCTCTTGCAATGCATGCTTCTGGAAAAACAAATAATTCTGCTATAACATTGCCTGTGAAAGGAGGTGAACTCTCTGTTTCCTTTGAAAAAAATAATGATCGTTATACTAACATTTTTTTAATTGGACCTGCTACCTTTGTATTTAAAGGAGAAATAGCAATCTAATGCAAACATTAAAAGGTAAACACATAAATTTAAGAGCTTTAGAGCCTGAGGATTTATCATTTTTATTCGAGATTGAAAATAATGAGCAATTTTGGGGAATTAGCCATACACAAACTCCTTTTTCACGTTTTCTCTTGAAACAATATCTAGAAAATTCTCATTTGGATATTTATGAAGCAAAACAGTTACGCTTAATAATTGAGCTTGCTAATAGTGAACAACCTATCGGTATGGTTGACCTATTTGATTTCAATCCTCAACATAAACGTGCTGGTATTGGTATTCTTATTCATCCAAACTATCAAAAAAATGGTTATGCAAATGAAGCTCTAGATCATTTGATTGCGTACTGCTTTAAGCATCTAAATTTGCACTTACTTTATGCTAATATTACTTCCGATAATTTAAATAGCTTACATTTGTTTCGTGGTAAACACTTTATAGAAGTGGGTATCAAAAAAGATTGGATTTATTATCAAGGAAAATTTAAAGACGAAATTTTATTTCAATTAATCAATGAATAAAAAAATATTTTTAGGAATTACAGCTGTTATTTTTACAACAGCTGTAATTGTCGGGTTTAGCTTTTACAACAAAATTTTTGGAAACGCAGTTACTAAAAACGGTATTCTACTTATTAAATCGACAGATGATTTGACTGATGTAAAAACCAAGCTTGCCCAATTCATTGATAATTCTTCCAATTTCGAATGGATTGCTAAAAAGAAAAATTATGTCAATCCAAAAGGAGGGCGTTATGAATTAAAAGCAGGTATGAGCTTAAATGATCTTATCAACCTTTTAAGAAGTGGAAAACAAACACCAATTAAACTTTCATTTAACAATCAAGATACACTTGAAAAACTTGCTGGTAGAGTATCTAAACAAATAGAAGCTGATTCGATAGCACTATTTAAAGTGATGACCGACGAAGCCTTTTTAGAATCTAATGGTTTTAATGAAAGATCTGCACTTGGCATGTATATTCCAAATAGCTATGAAGTATATTGGAATACTTCCGCTGAAGGGTTCAGAAATAGAATGCTAAAGGAGTACAAGCGTTTTTGGAATGAAAAAAGAATAGGGAAAGCTAAAAAACTGAATTTATCCAAATCAGAGGTTCTTGCTTTGGCTTCAATTGTTCAGAAAGAAACTGCTCAAAAAAGTGAGCGTCCAATTGTTGCTGGACTTTATTTAAATCGCTTAAAAAGCAACTGGCCGTTGCAAGCGGACCCAACTATCATATACTGTCTCAAACAAATTAACGGACAAGACTTTGTTGTAAAAAGAGTATTGAATAAAGATCTCACTATTGATTCACCTTACAACACATATAAAAATACGGGGTTACCTCCTACTCTAATATCAATGCCTGATATTTCTGCAATTGATGCTGTCTTAAATTACAAGAAACATAACTATTATTATATGTGTGCCAGTGTAGAAAAGATTGGTTTTCACGAGTTTGCAAATTCTTTAGCTCAACACAACAGAAACGCAGCGAAATATCAAAAATGGATAAGTCAACGAGGAATAAATCGATAATTTTAACAATATTTTATTCTCAGTAAAACGGATATTAAATTAAATATCTGAAGATAAAGTCAACCTTAAATCTCAAAAAAGACAAAAAAGTAGGATAATTCTGAGAATCTCTCATCATTAAAAAAAACGTAATTAGCTGGTTATTAGTTATATTACATTTTTATTGTATCTTTGCCCCCGCTAAACAGAAAGTATTTAATTATCAAACATTTAGTAATTGTTTTTTTAGGATTTTTTATACTGACAAGTTTTACAAAAAATCCAACAAAGGGGAAAAAAGGGGAAAGTATTACAACTTCAATAACACCGATTTCAGAGGTTGTTTTTAAAGGGAAATTTAACTTTCCATTCTTACAAAAAGATTTTATTGGCTTTAGAGAAGCTTTAGCCTTTAAAGAATCACAAGGAAGGTACACCGTAGTAAATACACTCGGTTATTTAGGGAAATACCAATTTGGAAAATCTACACTAAAAAGATTTAGAATATACAACACTTCAAATTTCCTTAAAAATCCAGAATTACAGGAAAAAACATTTATAGCACTATGTAAGGTTAACAAATGGATTTTACGTAGAGATATAAAACGTTTTGTAGGTAAAAAAATAAACGGTATTCAAATTACGGAATCTGGTATTTTGGCAGCAGCTCATTTAAGTGGCGCTGGAAATGTAAAAAAATACTTACGTTCGTATGGAAAGTTTACATTTAATGATGCTTTTGGAACTTCAATACAACATTATTTAAAAAAGTTCAAAGGATACGACGTTTCAAATATTGTTGCCGACAAATACGCTACAGTATAAAATTATAAGTCGATTTGCTAATCGTTATCTGTGAATTATAAATATTGCAGGACGTTTATGTAAATCGGCTTTTTCATTTTTCCACTGTTTAACAGGAAGCGTCTTAATGTATTCTGTTGGTAATGTAATATCACAAGCCACACATAACCTTGTTTGAGGAGAAAGAGTCGCGCACAAATCAGCCAGCATTTTCTCATTTCTGTAGGGAGTTTCAATAAAAATCTGAGATTGATCTCTATCTTTAGAAATCTTTTCTAAATCTTTTATAGCTCTCTTTCTGTCGGATTTATCTATTGGTAAATATCCATTAAAAGCAAAACTCTGTCCATTCATTCCGGAAGCCATTATTGCTAATAATATAGAAGAAGGTCCTACTAACGGAACAACTTGAATGCCTTTTTCGTGAGCCAATTTAGCTATGGTTGCTCCAGGATCTGCTACAGCTGGAACTCCTGCTTCAGAAAGTAAACCAACCGAAACACCATCTTCACAAACATTCAAATAATTTTGTGTCTCCATCTCATCTGAATACTTATCCAATAACATTAACTGTAATGAACCTTGAGATTTTGCAGGAGTAATTTTTTTAATAAACCTTCTTGCTGATTTTTCATTTTCAACAATGAAGTGATCTAATTGTTCAATTACCTTTTTTACAGATATAGGCATTACCTCTAAAGGTTCTGTATCTCCTAGAGTGGTTGGAATTAAATATAACTTACCTTTCATCTGTTTGGTTTTATTGTTTTTATAAGTAGGGACTATTGGCTGTAATAGTCTTGGTCTTAACAAGATTTACTACAGCCAATTTATTGAATTTAAATTTTCGAAGCAATGATATCGCAGGCCTCATCCAGCATAGCATAAACATTTTCGAAACCCTGATCACCACCATAATAAGGATCAGGAACACTTAATGTTTCATTTTCTGACACTTCTTGCAATATTAACTTTACCTTTTCAGCATCCTCATCATTTCGGGCCAGAGAAACAATATTGTGAAAATTACTTTCATCCATTGCATAAATAATGTCAAAATTATCAAAATCAGCAACAGAAAATTTTCTCGATCTCTGATCCGTAATATCAATTCCGTATTTCTTAGCCACAGCAACAGACCTCTTATCTGGTAACTCTCCAACATGATAACCTGCTGTTCCTGCCGAATCAACATATACTTCTTCAGGAGATACTTTCGATTTCAAAATACCTTCAGCCAAAGGAGATCGACAAATATTCCCCAAACAAACCATAAGTATTTTCATCTGTACGTTTTTTATTGTTTTTAAAACTCGAAGACCAAAAAGCTAGGTAAAGCTCAATCCTTTGAAAATGTGATTAACTATAGAGTCAACTTTTTCGTTAAATCCTCAACGTATTTTTTGAATTGCTTATCTGTTTCTGTTAAATTATCAACAGTTTTACAAGCATGCAATACAGTAGCATGATCACGCTGACCAATTTGACTTCCAATACTAGCCAGAGAAGACTTTGTCATTCTTTTGGCAAAATACATTGCTAATTGACGAGCCTGAACAATATGCCTTTTTCTAGTTTTTGATTGTAATGTAGCAACATCCATATCAAAGTACTTCGAAACAACCTTCTGAATATAATCAATCGACAATTCTTTCTTAGTATTCTTAACAAACTTATCTACTATTTGCTTAGCAAGCTCAATAGTGAATTCTTTTCTGTTAAACGATGCCTGAGCTATCATCGAAATAATTACACCTTCCAACTCTCTAACATTCGACTTGATATTCTTAGCGATATACTCTACAATCTCTTCAGGCATTTCTACCCCATCTCTGTAAAGTTTATTTTGAAGAATTGAAATTCTAGTTTCGTAATCTGGTGATTGTAATTCTGCTGATAATCCCCATTTAAAACGAGACAATAAACGTTGTTCAATATCCTGCATATCCACAGGAGCTTTATCAGAAGTTAAAATTACTTGTTTACCATTTTGGTGTAAATGGTTAAAAATATGGAAAAACACATCCTGCGTACCAGCTTTACCAGATAAGAACTGAACATCATCAATAATTAAAACATCAATCATTTGATAAAAATGAATAAAATCATTTCTAGTATTTGATTTTACCGAATCAATAAATTGTTGTGTAAACTTTTCTGATGAAATGTATAAAACTGTTTTATCAGGATATTTATCTTTTATTTCAACACCAATAGCGTGAGCTAAATGAGTTTTACCTAAACCAACTCCTCCATATATTAATAATGGATTAAATGATGTTCCTCCAGGTTTATTAGCTACTGCCATTCCAGCTGAACGAGCTAGCCTGTTCGAATCTCCCTCTACAAAGTTTACAAAGTTGTAGTTTGGATTTAATTGAGATTCTATTTTTACCTTTTGCAATCCTGGGATTACAAATGGATTTTTAAGTTCTCTTTTTGACTCAATAGGCACGGTTACCTTTTGAGGTTTGATTGGATTCCTGTTAGAACTAGGTATTTTTACAGTTTGTGGATTGTTACTACTATAAGTATTTTCCATGCGAACATCATATACCAATTTTGCTTCATTTCCTAGCTGCCTAACTAAGGCAACTCTTAACAATTTAATATAGTGTTCTTCCAGCCACTCGTAAAAGAATTTGCTTGGAACTTGAATAGTTAAAGCTTCCCCAGATAACTTTACCGGCTTAATCGGTTCAAACCAAGTTTTGTATGCTTGTGGTTTGATATTGTCCTTGATAAAAGACAAGCATTCCATCCAAACTGAATCAGCTGTTTTAGTCATATTGGTGAAAAAAGGATTAAATTTTTTGTTAAAATTATTCAGATTATAGGGGACTCTAAAATCACATATTCGGAGGAACAAAAGTGTGAATAAATTTCAGTAAAAAAAAACCAAATCGCTATTGATTATTATTTTTTTTTTGCGTATCGTTAATCTGAGATTTATAAAATAAAACACTTTGTATAAAAATACAACATCAATCAGAATAAGATACAGTGAAACAGATCAAATGGGAGTTGTTCATCATGCTAACTACGCTCACTTTTGTGAAATAGGAAGAACAGAATGGCTACGCGATTTAGGAACAAGTTATAAACAGCTTGAAGAGAGCGGTGTTATGCTTCCTGTAATATCGTTAACCTGTAATTTTAAAAAGTCAGCGTATTACGACCAAGTAATTACCATTCATACTTACTTGAAAAAAACTCCTTCAGTTAAGATTGAGTTCAACTATGAAATTATGAATGAAAATAAGGAACTTTTATGCACAGGGAGCACTATCTTAGCATTTGTAAATGCAACAACAATGCGACCTACTCGTTGCCCTGAACATATTCTAAACAAAATAGAAAAAAAAAACAACAATTTCATAAAAAAAATATTAACTTAAATAAAGATGTAACATATTAACATATATTCATATCTTAATGTTATTTTTATTTAAAATGGATTATCAAGCTAACAATGAAAATTTATACAAAAACTGGAGATAAAGGTACGACAGCACTGTTTGGAGGAACTCGTGTTCCTAAACATCATCTTCGTATAGAAAGTTATGGAACAGTTGACGAATTAAATTCCTATGTAGGACTTATAAAAGATCAACAAGTAGACATAAATATTAAAGAAGATCTTGTAAAAATTCAAAGTGATTTGTTTACACTTGGAGCTATGCTGGCTACTCCTCCTGAAAAAGAAACATTAAAAAATGGAAAAGAAAGATTAAACATTCCTAAAATTAATGAATCATCAATTGAGTTTCTGGAAAACAAAATAGATGAAATGAACGAAGAGCTCCCTCCTATGACTCATTTTATTTTACCTGGAGGTCATCAAACAGTGTCATTCTGTCATATTGCTCGTTGCGTTTGCAGACGATCTGAACGTTTAACAGTAGCTTTAAATGAAGAAGAGGTGATTCATGACACCATATTAATGTATTTAAACCGACTTTCTGACTACCTTTTTGTGTTGGCACGAAAGTTGACTAAAGATCTACAAGCTGAGGAAATTAAATGGGTTCCTGAGAAGCTGTAGTGAAGTTCTTTTATTTATAACCACAGATTTTTCAAAAAAAACTTGACTTTTTAGAAAAAAAAATTATTTTTGCGGAAATCAAAAAAACCGATAAAGAAATGTATTGGACACTTGAATTAGCATCGTATTTAGCAGATGCGCCTTGGCCGGCGACAAAAGACGAATTAATTGATTATGCAATTCGTACTGGAGCGCCTTTAGAAGTTGTAGAAAACTTACAAGATATTGAAGATGAAGGTGAAGCTTATGATTCTATTGTAGAAATATGGCCAGATTACCCTTCCGAAGAAGATTATCTTTGGAACGAAGATGAATATTAAAAAAACAACATAGAAAAGTCTCATTAAAGAGGCTTTTTTTTTGCTTATTTTTAGCATATATAGTATAACCACTTTAATTACGTTAATTACCAAAAACTAATTAACTAGAAAACAACAGTTTATAAAATGAGTATTTTAGATTCGATTATAAAAATATTTGTTGGAGACAAACAACAAAAGGACTTGAAAGTTTTACAGCCTATCGTAGACGATGTAAAATCTTTCGAAAACGCATTAAGTACTATCTCAAATGATGAGCTTAGAGCTAAAACTGTTGAATTTAAAGCAAAAATTGCAGAGGTTAGTCAACCTTTTAATGATAAAATTATTGTTTTAGAAGAAGAAGTTTTAACAGCCGATATTGACAGACAAGAAGATATTTATACTGAAATTGACAAACTTAAAGATGAAGCATATGAAGCTTCAGAAGAAGTATTAAAAAATATCATGGCTGAAGCATTTGCCGTTGTAAAAGAAACCGCAAAGCGTTTTACTCAAAATAAAGAGTTAGAAGTTACCGCTACTCCTTTTGATAGGGAGTTATCAGCCACAAGAGAGCATGTTGTTTTACAAGACGACAAAGCTTTTTGGCAAAACTCATGGGATGCTGCAGGAAAAGCAGTTACTTGGGACATGATCCATTATGACGTACAGTTAATCGGTGGTTCTGTATTACATACTGGTAAAATTGCGGAAATGATGACTGGTGAAGGAAAAACATTAGTATCTACCCTTCCTATTTACTTAAATGCATTAACTGGAAATGGAGTTCATGTAGTAACTGTAAATGATTACTTAGCAAAACGTGACCGTGCTTGGATGGCTCCAGTTTTTGAATTTCATGGTTTAAGTACCGATTGTATCGATTTTCATCAACCAAACTCTGAAAATAGAAGAAAAGCATATAACGCAGATATTACTTACGGAACCAATAATGAATTCGGTTTTGATTATTTACGTGATAATATGGCAAGCTCTAAGAAAGACTTAGTGCAACGTGCGCCTAACTATGCTATTATTGACGAGGTAGATTCTGTATTAATTGATGATGCTCGTACACCATTAATTATATCTGGACCTGTTCCTCAGGGTGATCGTCATGAGTTTAATGAATTAAAGCCTTTAGTAGCGGACTTAGTATCACTTCAAAGTAAATATTTAATTGGTGTTTTAGCTGAAGCTAAAAAACTAATCAAAGAAGGTGATACTAAAGAAGGAGGCTTCCAATTATTAAGAGTTTATAGAGGTTTACCTAAAAATAAAGCCTTAATTAAGTTCTTATCACAAGAAGGAGTTAAACAAGTTCTGCAAAAGACAGAAAACTTCTATATGCAAGATAACAATAAGTTAATGCCTGAAGTTGATGCTGAACTTTACTTCACTATTGAAGAAAAGAATAATCAGATTGATTTAACAGATAAAGGTGTTGCTTATCTTTCTGATCTTACAAAACAAGAAAACTTCTTCGTTTTACCTGATATCAGTGTAAAAATTGGAGAAATTGATAAAGCAGATTCTACTCCTGAAGAAAAAGCTTCTTTAAAAGAAGAACTATACAGAGATTTCAGTGTGAAAAGTGAGCGTATCCATACCATGAATCAACTTTTAAAAGCATATACTGTTTTTGAAAAAGATGTTGAGTATGTTGTCATGGATAATAAGGTAATGATCGTTGATGAGCAAACAGGTCGTATTATGGACGGTCGTCGTTACTCTGATGGATTACACCAGGCTATTGAAGCAAAAGAAAATGTAAAGATTGAAGATGCTACTCAGACTTTTGCTACAGTTACACTACAGAATTACTTTAGAATGTACCGCAAGTTGTCAGGAATGACGGGTACTGCGATTACAGAAGCAGGAGAATTCTGGGAAATTTATAAATTGGATGTTGTTGAAATTCCAACAAACCGACCTATTGCTAGAGATGACAAGCAAGATTTAGTTTACAAAACAACTCGTGAAAAATATAACGCTGTTATTGAAGATATCGTTAAACTAGTTGGAGAAGGAAGACCTGTGTTAGTAGGTACAACTTCGGTTGAAATTTCAGAGTTACTAGGAAGAATGCTTAAGATTCGTAAGATTCCTCACAATATCTTAAATGCGAAATTACACAAAAAAGAAGCTGATGTAGTTGCTGAAGCTGGAAAGCCAGGGCAAGTAACGATTGCAACAAACATGGCTGGTCGTGGTACCGATATTAAATTATCCGACGAAGTAAAAGCTGCTGGAGGTTTAGCTATCATTGGTACTGAACGTCATGACTCTCGTCGTGTTGACCGTCAGTTAAGAGGTCGTGCTGGACGTCAAGGAGATGTAGGTTCTTCTCAATTCTATGTTGCTCTTGATGACAACTTAATGCGTTTATTCGGTTCTGAAAGAATTGCAAAAATGATGGATAGAATGGGATTACAAGAAGGTGAAGTAATTCAACATTCTATGATTAGTAAATCTATTGAAAGAGCGCAAAAGAAAGTTGAAGAAAACAACTTCGGAATACGTAAAAGATTACTAGAATATGATGATGTAATGAACTCTCAACGTGAGTTTATTTACAAGCGTCGTCGTCATGCTCTTGACGGAAAGCGTTTACAAATTGATATTGCAAACATGATTTATGATACTTGCGATTCAATTGTTAAAATTAATAAAGCAACAAAAGACTATCAAAACTTCGAATTTGAATTAATACGATTCTCTTCTATGACTTCACCTTTTTCTGAAGGTGAATTCATTACAACTCCAGAAGAAGATTTAGTTGCAAAACTTTACAAGGTAGTTTCAGAACATTATAAAGAAGATACTAGTCGAAATGCTACTCAAGCTTTCCCTGTTATCAAAAATGTTTATGAAAACGAAGGTGATCGTTACGAACGTATCGTAGTTCCTTTTACCGATGGAACAAAAACATTACAGGTTGTTACTAATTTAAAAGAGGCATATGAATCTGAAGGGAAGTCATTAGTTAATGACTTCGAAAAGAATATTACTCTTGCGATTATCGATGAAAACTGGAAGGATCACCTAAGAAGATTAGATGAATTAAAGCACTCTATCCAAAGTACTGCTCATATCGAACAAAAAGATCCATTGTTAATCTATAAGTTTGAGGCATTCAATGTGTTTGAGCAAACCTTAGACAAGATTAATAAAGAAGTACTTTCTTTCTTATTCAAAGGAAAGCTTCCTACTCAAGATGAATCTCAAATTTCTGAGGCAAAAGAAGAAGTAAGAGAACAATTAGATCTTCGTAAAGATGAAGTTCAAAACTCAACGCAACAGGCAATCAGCAATGCCAGACAACAACAAACTCAAGAACAACAAGTTGTTGAGACAGTTGTAAGAGAGCAGCCTAAAATTGGTAGAAACGAACGTGTAACCATTAAAAATGTAATGAGTGGCGAGGAAAAAGTTGTAAAATTTAAACAAGCCATTCCTTTATTAGAACAAGGAACATGGGTTCTTTACAACAAATAATATATTGAAAAGCTCGGTTTTACACCGAGCTTTTTACTTTTTAATAACAATCCACTTACTTTATAATAATCATATAATTACTCATAGTTTACAATTTACTTTCACTAACAAAACACACGTAAAGTAACTTTGTTTGTTGTCAAAGCATTTGTTTCAATTTGAATTCTGCTTGATCAACTGTTTAGTTACTTTATATGAAAAAAAGCAAAAAACGTAAAATTGATATTTCCGTAATATCAGATGTTCACTTGGGAACCTTTGGTTGCAGAGCAACTGAACTCAACAATTATCTGAAAACGATAAACCCAAAAACACTAATATTAAATGGTGATATTATTGACATTTGGCAGTTCAACAAGCGTTATTTTCCGAAAGCTCACTTAAAGGTTGTAAAGCAAATCATGTCATTTATAACGTCGGGCACAAAAGTATACTACATTACTGGTAACCACGATGAGGCTTTAAGAAGATTCAGAGGGTTTACCTTAGGAAGTTTTGAAATTGTAAACAAAGTTGTACTTGATCTTGATGGTAAAAAAGGCTGGTTTTTTCATGGTGATGTATTTGACGTTACCATGCAACATTCCAAATGGCTAGCCAAATTGGGAGGTATTGGATATGATACTTTAATCATGATTAATACTGCATTTAATTGGATTAGCAAGAAATTTGGGTATGGTCGCTTATCCTTCTCTAAAAAAATTAAGAACAGCGTTAAAAGCGCCGTTAAATTTATCAACGATTTCGAAACAACAGCCTCCGACATCGCGATTTCTGAAGGCTACGATTATGTAGTCTGTGGACATATACATCAACCAGAAATAAGACAAATAGAAAATGAAAATGGTTCAACCATCTACTTAAATTCCGGTGATTGGATAGAGAATCTTACCGCATTAGAATACAATAACCAAACTTGGAGTTTATACGAATATGAGAAAGATAATTTCGCTAAAAGTTTAAACTCAGAGTCTAAAGTTGATAATGATAAAGAGTTGGTTGGTGCGGATGGTAATAATGCCCAATTATTTGAAGAACTCTTGGTTGAGTTCAATATTAGCAAATCTTCAAAATAACACTAACTATGAAAATTTTATACGCCATTCAAGGTACTGGAAACGGACACGCAAGTAGAGCTATTGAAATAATTCCTTTCTTACAAAGAAAAGCCGAAGTAGATGTTTTAATTAGTGGCTATCAATGTGAATTAAAATTTCCTTTTGAAATAAAATACAAACTTTACGGATTAAGTTTCATTTTTGGAAAAAAAGGAGGTATTGATATTTCAAAAACACTAAAGAAAATCAGACTTAAAAACTTAGTCAAAGAAATTCAATCTGTACCTGTACAGGAATACGATTTAGTAATTAACGACTTTGAACCCGTTACGGCATGGGCTGCGAAACTAAGAAATGTTCCCATTATATCATTAAGTCATCAAAATGCCGTTTTAAATGAAAATGCACCCAAATATGGCACCTATAAGTTTGAACGATTAATTTTAAAGTATTACGCTCCTACTAAGATAAAGTTCGGATTTCACTTCAAAACATATGCATCGTCAATATTTACGCCGATTATAAGAAAAGAAATTAGATATCGTAATGTTACCAATAAAGGTCATTATACCGTCTATCTTCCTGCTTATAGCGATAAAAAAATAATTAAAGTGTTGTCGGAATTCAAAAATGCGAAATGGGAAGTATTTTCAAAACATACCAAAGAACATAAATACCATAATAACATCATTATTCGACCAATTAATGGTGAAGCGTTCATTAAAAGTTTAACATCCTCTAATGGCGTATTATGCGGTGCAGGTTTTGAAACTCCAGCTGAAGCTTTGTATTTAAAAAAGAAACTGTTAGTAATCCCAATGAAAAATCAGTACGAACAACAATGCAATGCATTAAGTTTGAAAGAAATGGGAGCTACGGTTCTTAAAAAATTCAATAAGCACCAATATAATGAGATTGCTAAATGGCTAAAATCGAAAAAAACAATCGAAGTGAGTTATCCAGACTGTACGGAAGATATTTTAGATGCTATCACATTACCTTATTACAATCAAGCAATATTGCCTACCATTGTATAGTAGGCAATTGTTTCGATTGTAAAAATTCATTTGTTTTAGAAAAATGTTTGTTTCCAAACCAGTATCCTCTGTTGGCGCTTAACGGTGATGGATGTCCTGAAGCCAACACATGGTGTTTTTTCTTATCGATTTTAGCACCTTTCTTTTTAGCATAACCACCCCAAAGTAAGAAAACAACATTCTCTTTATATTCTGAAATTTTAGAAATTACTGCATCCGTAAACTGTTCCCAACCTTTTTTCTGATGACTTCCTGCCATACCTGCTCTAACGGTTAGTGTAGCGTTTAGTAATAACACTCCTTGTTTTGCCCAACGAGATAAATCACCTGAGCTAGGGTACTTAATTCCTAAATCAGTTTCTATTTCTTTAAAAATATTGATTAAAGATGGAGGATGTCCAATACCATCATGAACTGAAAAGCATAAACCATTCGCCTGACCTACTCCATGATACGGATCCTGTCCCAATATGACTACCTTTACATCATCAAAAGTGCAATTATCAAAAGCAGCGAAAATATCTTTCCCATTGGGATAACATGTAGTCGTCTTGTATTCACTTTTAACAAAAGAAATCAGCTCTTCAAAATAGGTTTTATCAAATTCATCTTGAAGTATATTCTTCCAACTATCTTCAATCTTTATATCCATAATCTCAATTATAAAATTCAAATATAACAGATAAATTAATTTTTAAACCTTCGAACAACTTTTTCATTCAGTCTATCTGAATATAAAAATTAAAAAATTCATGTACTTTTGTTCTCCAAATAAAAATTCACTTTTTTGAGTCAACAAGTTATAAAAAAAACGCTACAAGATTTAGAGTTCAATACGGTATTAGAACAGGTAACAGAGTTTTGTATTTCAACACTCGGTAAAAATGCTGTACTCAACATTAAGCCTATTTCAAAAACACGTACATTGTTTTTTGAACTAAATATGGTTAATGAATATTTAAGCTCTTTTGAAAATGAAAACAGAATACCCAATCATAACTATGACAATATAACAGAACATATACAAAGACTTGCTATTGAAAACAGTTTCTTAGAAACGGAGGCATTTTTAAAAGTGGCTACCACGGCTACGACGGTTAATGAACTGAAAAAGTTCTTTACAAAGTTTCAAGATTACTATCCGAAACTTACTGAACTAAGTGATAACATCGAATATACGACACACGTATCGGATGCGATTACAAAAAAAATCACTTCTTATGGAGAAGTTGCTGATAATGCCTCACCTGATTTAAAGAGAATACGTAGGGAGATTGGAGGTATACGCGGTAAAATTTCCGAAAGTTTTTCAAGAGCATTAAGTAAAAATATTGCCAGTGGTTATTTAGATGATATTAAAGAAACTATTATCGATAATCAAAGAGTATTGGCAGTTTTGGCAATGCATCGTCGTAAAGTTGCCGGAAGTTTGTTGGGTTCTTCAAAATCAGGTAATATCGTTTATATTGCTCCTCAAGCAACTTTGACCTACAGCAGAGAGCTACAGAATTTAATGTATGAAGAAAAGCAGGAAATCGTAAGAATTCTTAGAGCTCTGGCAGAAGAAATTCGTCCTTATGTTCCTTTACTAGAGCAATATTTAGAGTTTCTTATACATTTAGATGTTATCGGCGCAAAAGCAAAATACGCTCATGAAATCAATGCTATTCTACCAAAAATCCATAAAAAAAGAAGACTGTATTTAAGAGATGCCTTCCACCCTATTTTATGGAGAAAAAATAAAGACAATAACATAAATACCATTCCTCAAACCATTGAGTTGAGTGACAAACAACAAATCATTGTCATTTCAGGCCCCAATGCGGGAGGGAAAAGTATCACTTTAAAAACTATTGGTTTATTACAATTGATGCTTCAAAGCGGACTGTTAATTCCCGTCCATGAGCGAAGTGAAACCACTTTATTCAATACAATTCTTACAGATATTGGAGACAATCAGTCTATAGAAAATCAATTAAGTACGTATAGCTATCGCTTGAAAAACATGCGATATTTTCTTCGTAAGTGTAATGATAATACCTTGTTTTTAATTGATGAATTTGGAACAGGTTCTGATCCTGAATTGGGAGGTTCTTTAGCTGAAATCTTCTTGGAAGAGTTCTACGATAAAAAAGCCTTTGGTATTATTACCACCCATTATGCGAACTTAAAAGTTTTAGCAAATGAGTTGGATAATGTTACCAATGCAAACATGCAGTTTAACGAACGAACATTAGAGCCAACTTATAAATTACTTGTTGGACAAGCGGGTAGTTCATTTACTTTTGAAGTTGCTCAAAAAAATGGTATTCCCTTTAGCTTAATTAACCGTGCTAAAAAACGTGTTGAGAACGAAAAGATTCGTTTAGACAAGACTATTTCAAAGCTACAAAAAGAGAGAAATAGACTACAAAAGACCTCTGACACCCTAGAAAAGCAAAAAAGTAAAGAGCAAGAGCATTTAGAAAACCTACAAAACAAAGAGTTGAAAATACGTGAAAAACTAGAAGGTTTTCAAGAATTGTATGATAACAATCAGCGTATGCTTTCTTTAGGGCGTTCTATTAACGAATTATTGAACAAGTATTTCCAAACCAATAATAAAAAAGAGCTTTCTGTAAATTTCTTTAAATGGGTAGCTTCTGAGAAAACAAAGTTTACTAAGAAGAATCCTCCAAAAAAGAAGACTAAAACTGAGAAGAAACAGGATCAAATCGCTGAGAAAAAACAAAAAGAAGCGATTAAAAAAGTAGAGCAAGAAGTACTAAAAAAAGTTGTTAAAGTAAGAGAGGAGAAAAAAGTTGAAGCTGCCAAAATTGCTAAAGCGAAAGCAGAATATGTTTTCAAAGTTGGAGATAAGGTTCGATTAGTAGATGGAAATGCTGTTGGAACTATTGACAAAATTGAAAAGAAGAAAGCCTTTGTAAACTACGGATTCTTTACCACTGAAGCTAAAATTGAACAGCTTGAGTTAGTACAGAGAGCTAAGTAATATAAAGTGTTATGCTATATGACGCCCTATGGTGTATCGGTGGAATTATTGCAACCGTTGCCGATATAGGATATATATTTTGGGAAGCTATTCTGTTCGGAGGAATTCAATTCATAAAAGGAGTTTCTAATTCTTAGAAACGTAGCTTTTAGGTATTACTTTTTTAATATTAAATCAAATGGATAACAAAACCCGAAAGGTACGGTTATCCGGAAATATATAATAGATAACAGTTGTATTTGTACGGATATAACTAGTTGTAAGTAATGCCCCAAAAATACCCAAATTGAATGAAAAATATAATTTTGATTTCTTGTGTAAGTAAAAAATTAGATAAAAAATCGACAGCCGAAAATATTTATACAAGTACTCTTTTTAAAAAGAATTTGACTTATGCAAAATCATTAAATCCGAATGGAATTTATATTCTATCTGCTGAACACGGACTTTTAAAATTAACAGACGAAATCGAACCTTATGACAAAACTTTGAACAATATGCGTTCAAACGAAATTAAGGAGTGGTCGAAAAAAGTCATTAATCAATTAAATTCTTTGTCCGATTTAAAAAATGATGAATTTACTTTTTTAGCAGGAGAAAAATATCGCAAATATTTAATTACAGAATTGAACAATGTAAAAATTCCAATGAAAGGTCTGAAAATCGGAAAACAATTACAATGGTTAACAAAACAGAATAATTAATGAGCAAAATTTGTAGTGAAATTCACGAAATATTTAACGAATTAAAAGAATACTCTTTTCCTTTTAACGAAAAAGAAATTCCGAAAAATGGAATTTATATTTTATTTGAAAAAGGAGAAAAATTTAATAACTTGAAGAGAATTGTCAGAATTGGAACTCACACAGGAGACAATCAACTTCAATCAAGATTAAAACAACATTTTATAAAAGAGAATAAAGACAGAAGTATTTTTAGAAAAAATATTGGTCGTGCATTATTGAATAAAGAAAATGACAGTTTTTTAAATCAATGGGAATTAGATTTGACAACTAGGGCAAATAAAGAAAAATATTCCGAACAAATAGATTTTCAAAAACAACAAAGTGTTGAAAAAAGAGTGTCTGAATATATTCACAACAATTTCTCTTTTGTAGTTTTTGAGGTTTTGGAAAAAGAACAAAGATTAAGAATTGAATCAAGAATAATTTCTACAGTTTCAAATTGTACTAATTGCAAACCAAGTGAAAATTGGTTAGGATTGTCCTCGCCTAAACAGAAAATAAAAGATAGTGGATTGTGGTTAGTGAATGAATTATGGAAACAGTCATTATCGGAAAAAGAATTAACTGAATTAAAACAAATAATATAAAGCACTACTTACAACAATGTGTATAATTCATTGCTAGTTATAGCCTTCTTACGAAAGTCCTCGCGGACTTTCTATCTGTGATTTATTTGCTAACTTTAGTGCTTAAAGACGCAACGAAATCATACACTAGACCGTTGTAAAACATTTGAGACAAGCAATTTACATAGCATTAATATTTTCAATATTGAGTTGTTCAAACTCGAAAAAGTCTGAAAATCTGAAATCTGAAAATAATCAACCACCAATTAGTGAAATTGAAGAAGTTATTGAGAATAGATTTGTCTACGAATTTTACGTTAACTCTCTGAAAAGAGAGATGACATATGAAATGACTAAAAAAATTAATGACAGCTCAATAATTTATATCTATAAAAATCTATCTGATAATGAAAAGAATTTAGGTTTTAAGTTTCTTAAAAAAACAAATCAACTATTTTTTATCGGAACTGAATTTGAATTAATAAAAGAAAATTATTATTCCCACAAAACCCTATCTGAACGAGATTTTGACCTTTATGCTCTAGCTGAACCAATGGATGATGGAAATGGACCTATGTTTTTTAACCCTGAATATGGAATTTTGAATTTGGATAATGGTTGGGGAATGGATATAATTTTTTTAAAAAATGGACAAAAAACTGAACTTGTTAAAAAATTAAATAAAACCCTTAAGAAAAAAACGTTTTACAACAACATGTAAAAATGCATTAAAACACATTTTACACAAAACGTTGTAAAACATTATGAAAAACAGTACATGATTGAAAATTTAAACTTCATTTTAAAAGTAATTGAATCTGATATTTTTCTTTCATATTCTTATTACACAGTAATATTCATAATTGTTTCTAGGTTCGTAAGAAATAAGAAAAAATATAAACTTGATGATGTTTTTACAATTTTCCTGATTCATTCAGGAGTTTTTTTTATTGGAATTATTATTACAAAATCAATTTTACTATTCGCAATATCTGACTTACCTAATAGAACTGAAGAAATTAACAATATGTTCGGGAAATATTGGTTAGGTTATTGGATGATACCTCTAATTCATTTATTGCTGACACAATTACTTCGCCTGTATAAAATTAAAAGATACATTGTACCAAGATTGATTTTAGTTTTGTTATTGGCTTTTACTTGGGAAAGATATAGTGGCTTTTTAGCTTATGAAAGCATTAAACATTGGGAATCATTTGATCCAGACTATAAAAGTAGTGTTTTAGACAAATTTACAGCGTTTTACATATTTAAACATATATCATTGAGAATTATAATCTACGGAGTATTAGCCTATGCCTATTATGTAATATTTAATCTAATAAAAAAAACGTTTTACAACATCACCTAAACTGCATTAAAACGCAGCTTAGCAAAAACGTTACAGTACATTGGAGAAAAGGTTTCACTAATTGAAAAGACAAGTTTACTCATTTCTAAATTTAAAAAGACTAAACTGACTTTAGATTTGGCAGAAATAATCAGAAAATGAAAAAACTTATAATTGGAGGATTAATTCTGTTATTGGCCAAAAATGTTAGTTCTCAAGAAATCAAATCCGACGCAATTCTAACCGAAAAACAAAACGCAGAATGGATTACGGAATTTGAAAAACTAAGTTCTAAAAATGAGCAGATTGCCGAAATAAAAAAGAAAATCTATTCGGATTCGATATATATTAGAAAAAATGGATATAACCGAATTGGTTGCAGAATTATAATTCAAAACGTAGAATCATTTAAGAAATCTCTTGAAAAATCGGATTGTGAATGCAAAGTTGTTTTTGTTCTAGGATTTAAAAAGGAAGCATATTTACTGGACCCAATTGAGTATCCAAAAACGAATAAAAGACTTGAATTAATAACTAATAAGAATATTGACAAAATAACTGTACTAAAAGGAAATGTTGCCTCAGCCTTGTACGGAACAAATGGAAGTTGCGGAGTTGTAGTGATGTATTCTGACAATAGAAAGTTTAAACGGAAAATAAAAAACGTACTGTAACACGATATATGTGATCATAGCAGCAAAGTGATCAATCAAAAGGTTGTTGTATTTTTGATAAGGCGTAATGCTTGCAGAATGGAAAAGTTAGCAACCAATACCCAGAAAAATCGAAAAGCAAGGTAACATTTTGCCCTGCTACGACACATAAATTAGACGTTGACAAACATTATTAGTTGCAAAAGTATAAATTCAAATTAATCCAATAACCAAAAAAAGATGAGTGGAGGCGGTGGATTTATCTCTTTTATGAATTCAACAATAAGAAGAAATAGACTATTATTAAAAGAGAAAAGAAGTTTCAAACAAAAGGATCAACTTTATGATATTATTAAATCGAAAAAGGTTAATTATCAAATAAGAAACTCCTCTGAAGAAGAGAAAATTTTAAAAAGAAAGTTAAAAAAATCTGAAAATGATAAAGAGGTTATTATATACCTTCTTATGAGTATAATCATACTGAGTGTTTCTTTAAATATTTATTTAGGATTCTTTCATTAAGCGGAAGAGAAAAAGCCTTCTAGAAAAAGACTAGAATATTTTTACAAAAGTTACATTAAAGTTGGAGATTTGAACATTCTGGCTAAAAACTGGGATGTCGCAATTTCTAATTACAAAAAGGCTATAAAATTTCTCCCCGAAAAATTTCATGGTCATCAAAAATTGATTTTTGCTTTGAGTGAAAAATGTAAAGAGGAATATGAAAACTGTATTGAGGCGAGAAATTATATTGAGAGTACAACCTCCATATTTTTAGAGAGAAAGAATGAATTGGAAAAATACTCGACAAAATTGAAGAAAATTGAAAAAGAAAATTACAAATAAAAACGTTAGCCAACAACACCTAAACTGCATTAAAACCCAGCTTAGCTAAAACGTTGCCAGCAATTTGAATGAAAAGTCTACAAATAAAAATATTACTACTTTCTTTAATCATCTTAGTTGTTTCGTGCTCGACACAAAAAGGGCTGATTAAAAGAGAAAAAACGGAGTTTGGAACTATAAAATATTATGTTCACACTGAATTTAAAACCTACAATTATGAGGAAACGGAACCGAATGACTTAAATGACGAAAAAAGAATTGTAATAAAGGTTGCGGATTCTGTTTATTACAGTTTGTATTCAGACAGAATTAATAAACGAACGAAAAAGGACAAAAATTCAGTTTACCGATTATTTTATGGAGAAATACCAAATGAAAAAGATATCCAAACTCCATATCAAAAACTGTCCGAATTGGATTCATTGATATTTTCTAAATCGAACAAAATGTTGGACTCACTGAAATGGAATGAATTTAAACGTTGGAATGGAGCAACAACTTTTAATATAGAAGTTATTTACTATCATGGATTTCCTAAAAACGGAAAATTTGAACCATACTAAACCAAATAAAAAAACTACTGGTAACAATCTATAAAACAACACCACAACACCACCTAAACTACATTAAATCACAGCTTAGCCAAAACGTTATCTACAATAGATCACTGTGAACCACTATAACAGAAATGAACGAAATAAATAAAGGAACATGAGTCCCGTTTAGCGGTGTCGCTGAAGCTAATGTACAACATGAATTCCGTTTAGCGATGTCGCTGAAGCCAATACACAACATGAATTCTATTTAGCGATGTCGCGGAAGCCAATACACAACATGAATTTCGTTCAGCGGCGTCGCTGATGCCAATACACAACATGAATTTCGTTCAGCGATGTCGCTGATGCCAATGCACAACATGAATTCCGTTTAGCGATGTCGCTGATGCCAATGCACAACATGAATTTCGTTCAGCGGTGTCGCGGAAGCCAATGCACAACATGAATTCCGTTCAGCGGCGTCGCGGAAGCCAATGCACAACATGAATTCTGTTTAGCGATGTCGCTGAAGCCAATACACAACATGAATTCCGTTCAGCGATGTCGCTGATACCAATGCACAACATGAATTTCGTTCAGCGATGTCGCGGAAGCCAATGCACAACATGAATTCTGTTTAGCGATGTCGCTGAAGCCAATGCACAACATGAATTCTGTTTAGCGATGTCGCGGAAGCCAATACACAACATGAATTCCGTTCAGCGATGTCGCGGAAGCCAATACACAACATGAATTCTGTTTAGCGATGTCGCTGATGCCAATGCACAACATGAATTCCGTTTAACGACGTCGCTGAAGCCAATACACAACATGAATTCTGTTTAGCGATGTCGCGGAAGCCTTTTTGCCACGCAACCATTATCCAACCTTATAAATCGAATGAATCAAAGAAATAACAACTTTAAAACCTAGATTTTATGGACAACCAAATATTGAACACTGGCTAAATTCATCATTTAAAATTCAAAACTAAAAATTAAAATAAGGAGATTACGGAAAACCGTAAGGTGATTTCAATCCATTTTATTATGTTCGCTATATAAAGAAAAAGCAATACTAAAAATTAACTATACTACGAATTTAGGAGGTGTATTATTTAACTGCAATACTTAAAAGACCTCTTTTCTTATTATCACAATTTTACTTTTTAGCAAAGCTTTTTAAATAATTAATTAAATCGATAACAAAACCCAAAAGGTGTGGTTATCCAGAAATATATAACAGATAACGGTTGTATTTGTATGGATATAACTAGTTGTAAATAATTAAAACTAATCAATGTCAAACAACCTCTACAATGATAATTTCACCTCTTTAATTCAAGAAATTGAAAAAGTTAGAAGGAGAAAAGTAATAAATTACACCAAAGGAGACAATATACAATACCTTGACCCTTTTGATAATCTTGGAAAAATAAAAATTCCCAACAACCATCTTATTTTGGGAAGAAGAGGAAGTGGAAAAACAACACTATTACTTACAACAATCAAAGAGGATAAAAAAAATCTAATCTTACCAATAGATTCTCAACTGTTTAGAGAGTGGGACTCTAATAAAATAATTTTAGAAGTTTTAACTAAACTTTGTGAATCATTAAAAAATGACGCTGCTAATTCGGAATCATTTAAAAATGCTAAATCAAAATATGAATCTGAAAAATCAGGAATAAAAAATTTCTTTAAAAACATATTTACTAAAGAAGATAAGATTTATGAATATGAAAAATTTTTATGTTTAAGTTCTTTAATTAAAAATTTTGAATTCGCTTTAAATAAACTAAAAACATTACCTGAGAACGAAATAAAGATTAAAGTTTCTCAGAAAAATCAAAATTTAGAAAAACTCAAAATTGTAAATGATGCGGAGTGGAAAGCTACTAGTAAATTAAAGGCTTCAGGTAAAGCCCCCACACAATTAATAAACCTAGAAAGTAGTATAGAGTTATTAGCTTCGATTTCAAATAAATCGATTAAGAATAGTGATTCTACCAATGAGCATTCCGAACAGTATGAGTACGAAAAAACAATTAATAAAACAGAAAAAATAAATGATTTAATACTTGTCTTTTCTGAAGTACTAAGTAATTTTACAGAAATTTCAAGTAAAAGAGTGGTGCTTTACTTAGACGATTTTTATCTAATTAACTTAGATATTCAACCACGTATAATTCAGTATTTTCACGATATATACAAAAACTCTAAGCTTGATTCTTTTTGTTTCAAAATATGTTCAATACCAAATAGAACAAGAATAAACAAAATTGGTAAAGTAGATTTTTCAATAAAAGATGATTTCTCACCAATAAGACTAGATAAAGAACTTTATGATTTTCATAACCTAAAAGATTTTTTACTCCGAATAACTTCTAATTTAAATCCAAGTTTGAATATATCTACAAATGACCTAATTGGGATTTTTAGTAATGAAGATGTTTTAAATTATACTACAGTAGCAACTGGTGGTGTTCCTAGAGATTTTTTAGTTACACTTTCTGAATTAATTAAAATTTCAAGAAGTGACAACGCCAAGTCCATAAAAAAGGAACATTTATACTCTGCTATTAGTGATTTAAAACTAGATAAAGAACAAAATATCGAACTAGAAAGCGACATATCTCCTGAAAAATTAAGAGATGCTCTAGAAATAATTCAAAAGGAAATAATAACCGGATTAAAGACAAATGTAATTTTATATCCTTCAAAACTTGCTAAAGAACACGAATCTGTACTTAAAAACTTAGTAAATTTAAGATACCTACATATTATCAACGATAATACTTCTTCTGAAAAGGTTAAAAAAGAAAATTTCGTTTCTTATCTAATTGATATGACTTTCTATGAAACCGGAAAAAGATTAAAACAAGGTTTTGATTTTAGACAATTTTGGGTGCAAGATGATGGTCATAGATTAATTCATTTAAGAAATGCCCCTATATGGAACTTCAAGGATGAATTCATAAAATAACTATTTACAACAATGGCTATAAGTAATTGCTTGTTCTCGCCTACTTCTGAAAATCCGTGAGGATTTTCAGTTTGGTGTGTACTTGCAAAGTTAAGTGTTAAACCACACAACTACTCATAGCCCACCCGTTATACAACCAAACCAAAAATGAGTAAAGGAACTAGAATCGGAAAATGTAAATTATGTCTCGAAACTAAAGAATTGAATTTTGAACATATTCCACCTCGTTCTGCTTTTAATAAAGACACTAAATATTATATTCTTGACCAAACTGAGCTCTATAAAAAAGCAAAAGAATATACATTTGAAAATCTAAAACCTAAATCACGAAAAGAACAAGGCGGAATTGGAGAATTTAGCTTTTGTTTTGATTGTAATGGATTTTTAGGATCTAATTATGTTCGAACATATAAAAAGTTTTCGCATATGGCCATGAGTATCATTCAATCTAATGACAAAAAAGTAAAAGCTTTCCAATTAAACATTTCGGAAATAAATCTACTCAAATTCCTTAAGCAAATAACAGCAATTTTTATAGCCTCAAATAATCACTCTTTTACGGAAAGCTATCCAGAACTTTTGGATTTTGTTAGAAACGAAAAATCAACAGAACTATCTGATAGATTTAGGTTTTACATGTATTTGAATAACGAAGGACAAAATAGAAATGGGCACATACATTTTACAAATCTCTATGGAACAGTATGCGAATTTACATATAGTCCTTTTGGATTTGTTTTGAGCATTGACAATCCTAAGAGAATAATGCAGCTATCAGAAATAACAAATTTTAAACATTACGAGAATATAAAAATGCTGGATAAGCTACCAATCATTCTGAATAAATATCCGACTTATTATCCGTTTCCATTGGACTATCGAACTGAAAAAGAATTAAATGACAGCTAAGAATGACTAATATCAGTCCTAAACCGAAAACTATTAACGATAATATAAGATATCGTTACCCATAATATGAAAGACATTTTTAAAAACAATAATTATAGATTTGGGGTTGAAACATTTTTGCTAATGTATCTCAATCAGTATCAGTTTGTTCTTGGCTCTGATTTAGAAAATTACACAAAAAGCAACGAAGTTTTTACTAAAAATAATCCTTGTAATATCTATTTCGTTTTACGTAGACCTAAAGTTACCATCGATCCAACTTCTGTTGTGATAAATGATAACAAAGCGGATTTTAATTTAATAGTACATCATCCAACTAGTGGTGGAGTAATAAAAATGGGCTTTGAATCAGGTAAAGCTGAATCTGAATTACAATTCTATTCAGAATACCCTTATAATCTTTTTACGTTTTCTGATAAAAAAGGAGTTTTGCTTGGTGCAAGACCAAGTGCATTAATTGACAACTCACACGTTCAAAACAATATTGACCTTACAACTTTGGACTATGAGATTCTGTATATTGGGCAAGCATATGGAAAAACAGGAAAAAGAACAGCATTAGATAGATTATCTTCTCATGAAACGGTACAAAAAATTTACCAACATTCTCTTACGAACAATCCCGATTCGGACATTTGGTTTATGCTTACAAATTTCTCACAGCAAAGTATGCTGATGTTGGCTGGTGCTGATTTGATTAAAGTAAGTGAAACCGATAAAAAAATACAAGATAAAAAACTTGATCATATAATTGAGAATGATGGAATATCAATTACTGAAAGACAAAAAATTAATTTTACTGAAGCTGCTTTAATCAAATACTTTGAACCAAAATACAACAAAGAATTTAAAAATAGCTTTCCATCAACGCAACACAAATCCTATTCAGAATGTTATGATTTAGATATAAAAGCCCTAACTATTGAATTAGATACATCCGAAAATACTCGAATGATTTATACAGACAAAGTTGAACGAACTCATCATCATATAAAAATGTTTGAATTTAATTCCGATAAGGATAGAGTGAGTTTTATGGAAGCATTTCGATGAAACACCTCGAGTAATAACGGCTATATATAATTAATAACTAGGCTTAAGCCGACTTCATAAAATCTTCACTAAGACCAATAACCAATAATTTTTAATTACTTTTGGCGAAAATCCCAACAAATTGTACACAAATACAAGTGCACAATCAAAATCAAAACACTTATAAAATACAGGTATGCAATTCAAAACCGAGGCATTAAAGAATACAAAATGTGTAATATTTGATATGGATGGAGTAATTATCGATTCGGAATTCATTCACAAAAAAGCCTACTATGAAACATTCAACTCGTTAGGTATAGAAGTATCTGAAGAATTGTACAAAACGATTACTGGTTCTTCAACGCTTAATGCTTTTCAAAAATTAGTTACTCGCTTTAAATTAAACCTCGACCCAAATGAATTGGTTTTAAAAAAGCGAAACTATTATATCAACTACTTTGAAAACGATCCATCTTTAAAACTTGTAGATGGTGTTCATGAAATAATCAAATATTTTTTTGACAAAGGGATGACTCTTATCCTTGCCTCTTCGTCATCCATGCCTAATATTAATCGTGTTTTTGATCGATTTGATTTAAACCAATATTTCACTGGAAAAATTAGTGGCGCTGATTTAAAAGAATCAAAACCACATCCTGAGATTTTTGAAAAAGCTTCCACTATGGCGAATATACCTAAAGAGCAATGTGTAATCATTGAAGATTCAGACAATGGAATAGAAGCCGCAAATAAAGCTGGAATTTTCGTTTTTGGTTATTCAAATCCAATGTCTAGTGATCAAACTTTAGAAAAGGCAAATAAAGTTATTCGTGAATTCAAGGATTTAAAAGAATTTATTTAAGACAAGCGAAAACGGAATCGTTGAAATAAAGATTAGTAATACATCATAACTGTCAACCTGAACTTGTTTCAGGTTCTCATCATAAATATATACTTTCTAGTATGAAGAGATTCCGAAATAAATTCGGAATGACGCAATATTACCATAATGAATAATCATTGAACCTAAATTATCTCATTCACTAATTGAATCAATTGAACATTAATAGTTCTTTCCTAATGATTCTCAAGCCTTAAGAAAAACTTATTTTTTCCCACCTATTATAAAAGGTACTAAATCCATGATAATCTGAGTGAAACACCTCATCGAATACACCCGCTTGAATAACCGCAAAATGTTAAAAAAACGAGTGTATTTTTAACAAAAATTCCTCCTTGTTTTTTAGTCAAGTTACGCTATATTTACGATCCCGTAAAATATTAAATCAATCTCATGAAAAAGGTATTAATTTTATTCTTTTTCCTGGTTACTCATTTCGCTGTAGGACAAGGAAATTATGAAGAAGTAATCTCAAACGCTATTCTCAACTACGACAGCACCAAGATTGACAGCTTAGCAAAATCAATTGGCTACAAAGGTGGTGAACAGGTTGAAACGCTAGTGAGATTCAAAGTAAATCATGAAGGAAAAACTGTTAATGTAACGGCAGAAGGACCTCATGAGATCTTCATAAATGAGAGTATCAAAATCATTGAAAACCTTCCGAAGTTAGATTTTGGAATCACTATTGAAGAAGGTAAAACCTTGAGTTTAAAACTACCGATAAATTTTAGTATAAAACTCGATGGAGAATAATAAGAATTTATAATTCAATTTACGTATGAATGCACACTTAGTTGTGCATTTTTTTTTGAATTTATGTAAACCTTCTTATTTCATATTTACTTAAATTGCCATATATAAACAGGAGGTATTATGAGGACTAAATTGGACATAGAGAACTGGAACAGAAAGGAAATTTTTAACTTTTTCAAAGGCTTTAGCGAACCTTTCTTTGGTCTTACTGTTGATGTTGATTGTACTATTGCTTATGATTTTTGCAAGCAAAATGAAGTCTCTTTTTTCTTATTTTACCTTCATAGATCATTATTAGCTGCTAATAAAATTGAAAATTTTAAATATAGAATCCACAATGACGAGGTTTATGTTTACGACCATATCAATGCGTCACCAACTATAAACAGACCCAATGGAACATTTGGTTTTTCGTACATGCCTTTCCAAGAGAACTTTGCTAATTTTATAAAAGAGGCCAAGTTGGAGATTGATAGGGTTCAATCGACCAATTCATTAATTCCTGCTACTTCTGGAGAAAATGTAATTCATTACTCTTCCATTCCTTGGATTAAGTTTACGTCACTATCTCATTCAAGGCATTTTGAATTTGAAGATAGCTGCCCTAAAATTACTTTTGGTAAAATGACGAATAATGGTGCGAAAAAGGAAATGCCTATGTCAATCCATGCCCATCATGCTCTTATAGATGGATCACATATTGGTGAATATATAGACCTTTTTCAAGAACTTTTAAATAATACCTCATTATAAGCAAATGGAATTGTTAGCTGAATATGTAAAAAAACTGGTGGCTATTTCAGAAGAACACTTACATCAGTTCGTTAATTATTTTGAAATGGTTTCCATAAAGAAGAAAGACTTCTTGTTAAAGCAAGGTGATATTTGCAACTTTGAAGGTTTTATTACAAAAGGCTGTTTTAGACTATTTACCATTGATGAAAAAGGAAATGAGCATACTTTATACTTCGGTATCAAAAATTGGTGGGTAACCGACTTGAATAGCTTTCTAAACAAAACTCCTGCTACGTTTACCATTCAAGCCCTAGAAGATAGCGAGGTTCTATTGATTAATAGAGAGAATAAAAACAAATCTTTTGAAGAAATTCCTGCTATTGAAAAAATGTTTAGAGTTATGACTCAGAAGTCTCATGTCGCATTAGAACAACGAATGATTAGAAATATAAGTACCACAGCAGACCAACGCTATGTTGAGTTTATATCAAAGTATCCTCAAATTGCTGAGCGTCTTACTAACATTCAAATAGCCTCTTATTTAGGTATTTCCCATGAATTTCTCAGCAAAATTAGAAGGAAAATAGTGAAAGAATAAATCTGACTTCTAAAAAAATGAACTTCCCCGATGCTAGCATTTGGGCTATCCGTTGAACTCATAATTTTATATTTTGAATTAGGTCTCAGGGAATTAACACCTTGGCTATCGCCCTGCGATTAAACATTTGTTCAATTTATTGTACTAGTTCAATGTTTTTCATTTCTAAGTACTTCATTTTTGTCTTGTAATTTGAAAAAATATAAGAATGAAGTATTTATTAAACCCTTTATTTATTGTTGCAACCCTATTTATTTTTATAAGCTGCGATAATAATGACGACATGACAAACGAATTAACATCTGCTGAAATTGCCAGAGGCTTTTACCAAGAAGTTATCGTTGAAAAAGACATGAGTAAATTCAACAAATATATTGGCAATACTTATAAGCAACATGCCCCTGCATATGCCGATGGAGTTGAACCATTACGTGAAGAACTACAAGCAAATGCCGAAAGTGATAACAAAATTGAAATTTTAAGAGTAGTTGGAGAAAATGACTACGCCGCTTTACACTCATTATGGACTGTTGGTTCTGATCAATATATTTATGTAGATATCTGGCGTGTTGAGGACGGTAAACTAGTTGAACACTGGGATCAATATCAATCACCTCCAAGTGAAGCTGCAAATAACAATACCATGCACGCTGGTCCAGATACCAATATAAATGCTCAGCAAAACATTTCTCAAAACAAAGAAAGAGCGATTGCTGTTTTAAAAACATTCGACAATCTAGATGATTTGTCAGCAGTTGAAAACTTTGTAGCTGATGAATACATTCAACATAATCCAACCGCAGCGGATAAAAAAACAGGATTACTTGATTTAATGGCTTTTCTAAAAAGCATTAACTACCAATCGAAAACAACCATTGCAAAAGTTATTGCACAAGGTGATATGGTAGTTATCCATTCTAAAGTCGAAGATTTAAACACGACAGAAAATGCAATCACTGGAGTAGTCGATATATTCAGGTTTGACAACAATGGAATGATGATAGAACATTGGGATGTAATTGAAACTATGACTGGTCAATCGTTAAACAATAACGATCCATTCGAATATCCGAATTAATCTTAATAAACAAAATTAAATCTCCCTTCTAAAAAACCTACCTGAAGAAATTTGGGTGGGTTCACTTTTTATCAACCGCTTTCTATTCTAATTTTTTAAGACCTTTTACACGTTTTTATTAGAAAGTATTTCCGATTACTTCTATAGAATTTATTCCAAAATAAAAGGGTAAATTCTAGAAAGTACAACCTTAATTAATCTCTATTGCAGTTTTCATGAATTTACCCATTAAAACAAGATGTCCCCCCTCTTGTTCTAAACTAGCCCATAGGTGTAACCTACACACCTATAAAACCAAAACAATGTTTACCTTATTCTTTAAATAAAATATAATTCAAAATAACGGTATTTCTTTTTTAGAATCTTTTAATATTGTTATACAGAACTATATTATACTTTTTTAAAATGTTAAAAAATTAACTAAACCTCCAAAAGAAGGGTATATAATTGAATTTCAATACTTATAATATATATAACTGAAGTTACACCAAGCTATTTATCACTAAATATTGAACATTTTAATAAATTAATTGTATATTATTATTGTATTACAATTAGTTCAAATCCCCTAAACTCATTAAATGCATCACCCTAATAATAAGAGAAAGGTATTTAATCTGAATAAACTTGGTTTCAAAGGTTGTTTAGATTTTGGTTACTACAACTATCATATAGCAGAACCAAACTTAGAAATACATAGACATGAAGATTCCATTGAAATTTGTTACTATTTAAAGGGAGAGCAGTTTTATGAAATTGAAGATGAGCTTTTCAAACTTCGAGGAAATGAATTTCTAATTGTTCCTCCAAACATTCCACACGGTACTGGAATGCATCCAGAGGATATCGGTGAATTGTTCTGGTTACAGCTTAAACTTTGTAAAAAAGGAACTCTCTGCAACTTATCTAAAACTGAGTCAAAACATTTAATAAATCAACTTAGAACAAAAGAGAGAAAAGTTCACAAGGGCACCTTTAACTTAAAACCAATTTTAGAAAAAATAATCAGGCATTTAGAGTGTGAAGAGAATACTATAAATACAATAAGTATTAATAACTTAATTATTCAACTTTTATTAGAAACTCTTAACGAAAGCAATAAAGCAACCAACAAAGATCAAACTCATAAACTAAAAGATATCGATGAATTCATTGAAAAGAATATACATCGCCAAATTTATGTAGATGAACTCGCTGATTTATTTTCTTTATCTACCGCATATTTCAAGATTTGGTTTAAGCAAAATTTCGGTATTCCTCCTAATACTTATATTAGTAGAATAAAAATACTGCGCGCAAAGGAACTAATGAAAACCAATTGTCAAGTAACAAAAATCGCTTTTGAGCTAGGTTATAATTCTTCACAATATTTCGCCACTGTATTTAAGAAACATACTGGAGAATCTCCTAAATCATATATGAAATCACTTAACAAATAGGTAACTCCACTTCTACTTTACATATTTAGTTTTCTTTAATGTACTCAATATTATAAATGAGATTAAGAAGAATATTGCTAAACAAAGAACACTCCACTGCATTGAGTTTGTCATAGCATAGAGCAACCCATAAACAAATGTTCCTAAAACAATTGCTATTTTCTCGGTAACATCATAAAAACTAAAGTAGATTGTATGATCTTGGGTTTCTGGTAACAATTTGGAATATGTTGAACGAGTCAATGATTGAATCGCTCCTAATACAAAACCTAATAAACCACCTAAGCCATAGAAGTACAAATCGACATTTTCTATGCTCTTATCCAATGAAAAAGCACAAAAACAGACAAGGGTCCATATTCCTAAAGTGATTTTTAAAGCTAATATATTTCCATATCGTTCGGATAACCTAGAAAAAAGAAACGCTCCTAGTATTGCCACGACTTGAACTAAAAGCACAGTAATAATCATACTTGTAGAATCTAAGCCCAGTTCCTTTGATCCAAAAATAGTGGCTGTTAAAATAATGGTTTGTACTCCGATACTTAATAAAAAGAATGAAGCTAAAAACTTTCTTAAATAAGGATAATTTTTTAGTTCAGACAAAACAATCTTTAATTCTCTAAAACCCTTCCAGATATAATCATCCTCCGGTTTTTTGTTGTAAATATTATTTGGAAGTCTATTAAATGTTAAGTGAGCAAAACCAACCCACCAAATTCCAACAATAACAAAAGAGTACCTCATCATTGTAAGCTTATCTTCCCCACTTTCTTGAGATAAAATCATTCCAAGGCAAATCAATAACAATACAACAGAACCAACGTACCCATAAATAAATCCTTTTGCACTCGCTCTATCTTGTTGTTCAGGTAAAGCTACTTCAGGCAAATAGGCATTGTAAAATACGATACTCGCCCAAAAACCAATGCTTGCTAAAATGGCAAACCATAGCCCAATCCAAACGGTATCTAAGCCATCGAAAAAATACAAACTCATTACGGAAAGTGATCCCATCCAGCAAAAGAATCGCATAAACTTTTTCTTACTCCCCGTATAATCCGCTATTCCAGATAAAATTGGTGAAATAAATGCAACTACTAAAAATGAAAAGGACAGTGCATACGTATATAGGGCTTCAGGGTGCTCCCACTCTATTCCTAAAAAACGGACAACTTGATTTTCAGTAACTATCCCATAATACATAGGAAAAATAGCTGTACTTATTACTAGTGAATAAACCGAATTGGCCCAGTCGTAAAAGGCCCAACCGTTAATCACTTTTTTACTTCCAATTTTATGCATAATTAATTAAATAAAAAACCGCTCTAATATTAGAACGGTTTGCAATATAACATAAATTATATGTACTTGTTTATTTTTTAACTGGTACGTTATACTTAGCGGCTAGCTGACGTGCTTCGGGTAAATATGCTCGTAACGTCTGAATTCTACTCTGATTAGAAGGGTGTGTACTTAAAAACTCTGGTGGAGCTTTTTTTCCAGCTCGTTCACTCATTCGAACCCATACTTCAGCCGCTTCTTCTCCATTATAACCAGCCATTAGCATAAATACTAAACCTAGCTTATCCGCTTCTGTTTCATGTGTTCTGCTAAAAGGAAGCATAACACCAACTTGACTACCAATTCCATAAGCGGTATTCCATAAGGCAGCGTTTTTGCTATTTCTTGTACCTAAAGCAACGGCTACACCTCCAAGCTGCTGTAATTGCCCAGTAGACATTCTTTCTTGTCCATGTTTAGCAAAAGCATGTGCAACCTCATGCCCCATTACAGCCGCAACTCCATCTTCATTAGCACAAATAGGCATTATCCCGGTATAAAAGACAACTTTCCCTCCAGGTAAGCACCAAGCATTTACTGTTTTATCTTCAACTAAATTAAACTCCCATTTATAAGCTTCAGCTTCGGCTTGCATTCCATTAGCCCTCATAAATCTATCAACCGCTTCAGAAATTTTCTTTCCTACTCTTTTTATTTGATTCGATTTAGAAGCATCTTTCGACAACTTATTCTCTTTTAAAAATCCTTCATACTGGGCAAAACTAGCTGGTAATACCTGCGCATCACTCACCATATTTAATCTTTTTCTTCCAGTAATAGGTACTGTGCTACATTGCACCAACATAGCAGCTACAAATGCTAAAGCCATCATTTTCTTCATACTCTAATATTTTGTTCAGGTTATTATACAGTAGTATGACACAAAAATAAATTTCATGTCACAAAACATCTCATTAATTATGTCTTCTAATTTACAAATTCTATATTTATAGTAAAAACACAAATTGATGAATTTTACCAACGTACGTGTACATCAAAAAAGTATTCAAATACCAAAAAAAATAATATTACTTGCTAAATCACTACAATTTTTATCATCAAATTATGCCGCTAAGTTTGGCTCTAAGCTATTTGTTACCCCTGTTAAATTCCCTCCTCCCAAGAGAGAGAAAATGCTATATAAAAGCGCTCAAAAAAAAGTAATCAAAATTCCCAATATTAATAAAGATGTTGAAGTTCTACAATATGGCTATTCAAAACGAAAAGTACTTTTTGTTCATGGGTGGGCAGGTAGAAGTACACAATTATTTTTAGCTGCCGATAAACTATTAGAAAATGGTTTTATGTACATTTCATTTAATGGTCCTGCACATGGTAAATCATCAGGAAAAACTACTTCCATGCTAGAATTTATAGAAACCATCAGGGAGGTTGACAAACAATTTGGACCTTTCGAAATTGCTATTGGTCATTCTTTTGGCGGTATGTGCTTATACAATTCTATTGCCGAAGACTTTTCCGTAAAAAAGCTAATAACTGTTGGTGCTGCTGATAAAATTTCTGGAGTTATTAGAGGTTTTACAAACAGTTTGCAACTAAAACCTATTGTAGCTCGTAAAATGAAAAATATGTTCGATAAGCAATGGGAAAGAGATATCGATAATCATTCCTCGAGTGTTGTTGCTAAAAGAGTAAACATTCCAACATTAGTTATTCATGATAGTATGGATGGAGATGTTCCTGTAAGTTCTGCGATAAAAATTCGTCAAAGCTTAAAGGAAGGAACACTTTACATCACACAAGGTTTAGGGCATACCAAAATACTTAGAGATAAAAAAGTTACTTCTGAGATAATCAACTTTATAAAAAGTTGACTTTGTAGAATAGATAAATTTTAGTTGTATGAAGAAATACGTTTTATTCGTTTTTATTAGTTTTTTATTTTCAACGGTTGCTACTGCACAAAAAAAGAAATATAAAGTTTCTAAATCGAATACCGAATGGCAAAAACTCCTTACACCAAAGCAATACTATATACTCAGACAAGCAGGCACGGAAAGACCTTTTACAAGTCCATTAAACAAAAACTATAAAAAAGGCATTTACGCTTGTGCTGCCTGTAAAACTCCGTTATACGAATCACAGCACAAATATGATTCGGGTTCAGGATGGCCATCTTTTGATAGGGCTATCAAAGGAAATGTAGAAACGGATGTTGATTATAAAATCGGTTATGCCAGAACAGAGTTAAAGTGTAATACATGTGGTGGACATTTAGGGCATTCTTTTAGAGATGGCCCAAGAGAAACAACAGGTATGCGACATTGTATTAACGGAGTTGCCTTAGAGTTTATTCCGAAGAAATAATATTCGTAAATTAGAGCTAGTAGAAACTAGCTTTTTTTTAAACTTATTATGGAAAATTCTTATTTGCCAAGTGTTATTAAACAAGTGAACTATTATAAAAAGCTTGGAGATAAAACTTTGGAACGGTTAACAGATGCTCAAATATTTTACAAGCCTGATAATTCCACTAATTCAGTTGCTGTAGTAGTAAAACATATTGCTGGAAACATGCTCTCTCGCTGGACTAACTTTTTAACAGAAGATGGGGAAAAAAGCTGGCGTAATAGAGATGATGAATTCGTCAATACATTTGATTCAAAAGAAGATGTTATTTCTTATTGGGAAAGAGGATGGAGTTGCTTTCTAACTACATTAGATTCGCTTAACACTGATGATTTAGAAACTATTATTCACATAAGAAATCAAGGGCATACAGTAACTGAAGCTATCAATAGACAACTTTGCCATTATTCATATCATATTGGACAAATAGTATTTTTGGGAAAACTCATTTTAAAAGAAAACTGGAAATCCTTATCCATTCCTAAAAATCAATCTAAAACCTACAATAAAGAGAAGTTCAACCAGAAGAAAACTAAAAAACACTTCACCGACGATCTCTAAAAAAGAGTACTACCAAAGTTATCTTTTTCTTTGAGGTATACGATAAACTAACATTATTCCTCCTCGATAAGGAATAAATTCTCCGCTCAAATTAAAAGGCCTAGTTGCCAATTCATCTTGCGTATCTACACGCTCGCCTTCACTGTTGTATCCTCTGTAATGAGCCTGTTGACTACCTCCTCCAAGGAAAAATTCTAGAGCCCAGTTTTTACCTATATCCGTTTTATATCCTACTGTTAAACCGAAATATGTATTTCTTCCAGACTGATAAGAATATTTAATCTTTCCGTATTTTCTTAAAGTAAACATTCCAAACCCAATATGTCCTCCAACAAAAAAACCTCTCATATTCGGTTTAAAATATCGTCGGTATTCAGGGAAAATTTGAGTTACTTGTAACGGACTGCCACCAATTGAATCCCAAAAAGAACCAAGAACATCTAATTGAACACTACTTCTATCAGTCATTTGGATTTCCACTCCTACATTTGGAATTAAGAAAGCTGTTGTTAAAGCATTAAACTTAACCTCCGTTTGCGCTTGAATTGAAAATGAAATAATGAAAATAAAGAAAATTATAGGGGACCATATCTTTTTCATTTCTAAACATTTTAAGTTTTAAAAGCGCCCAAAATTAGTTATTTCCTCAGCATTTAATTAATAATTCTCAATTAATTTTGAATGTTAGTACTGAATTTAACACTTCTATTAACAGTTAAAAACTGATTATTAAACAAATACGAAATTCTAAACTAAATTCATTCTGATAAATACAAGTCCTATTATTTCATTGTTAGACTTAAAACAACAATAAATTAACTATAGTCTCTTCAATTTACCATAGTAAAAGCTACGTTACTAGAACTAAAATCGCTATATTTGTGCCTCTAAAAATGAAGCCGATACATGTTTAATAATTTAAGCGAAAAGTTAGATAAGGCGTTACACACGCTAAAAGGACACGGAAAAATTACCGAAGTTAACGTTGCTGAAACTTTAAAAGAAGTTCGTAGAGCTTTACTCGATGCCGATGTTAACTTTAAAATAGCTAAAAATTTCACCAAAACGGTTAAAGAAAAAGCAATGGGCCAAAACGTATTAACGACGTTAAACCCAGGGCAATTAATGGTAAAACTTGTTAAAGATGAATTAACAGCTTTAATGGGAGGTGATACAGTTGGAATAAATTTAGGTGGTTCGCCAACTGTAATCTTAATGTCGGGATTACAAGGGTCTGGTAAAACCACTTTTTCTGGTAAACTCGCTAATTATTTAAAGACTAAAAAATCCAAACAAGTGTTACTTGTTGGTTGTGATGTGTATCGTCCTGCAGCTATTAACCAGCTTCGTGTAGTTGGAGAGCAGATAGGTGTTGAAGTTTATGCAGAAGAAGGGAATCAAAATCCTGTTGAAATATCTCAAAACGCTATTAAACATGCCAAAGCAAACAGCAAAAATGTTGTTATTATAGATACGGCTGGTCGTTTAGCAGTGGATGAAGAAATGATGACTGAAATTTCTAACATTCATAAGACTGTTAAACCTCAGGAAACATTATTTGTTGTGGATTCCATGACAGGGCAAGATGCTGTAAATACGGCTAAAGCTTTTAATGATGTTTTAAATTTCGATGGTGTCGTTCTAACAAAATTAGATGGTGATACTCGAGGTGGAGCGGCTCTTTCCATTAAATCTGTAGTAGATAAGCCCATTAAGTTTATAGGTACTGGAGAAAAAATGGATGCTATTGATGTATTCTACCCAGATCGTATGGCAGATCGTATTTTAGGAATGGGAGACGTTATCTCTTTAGTAGAACGTGCTCAAGAACAATACGACGAACAAGAGGCTAGAAAACTTCAAAAGAAGATTGCTAAAAATCAATTTGGTTTTGATGACTTTTTAAGTCAGATACAACAAATCAAAAAGATGGGTAGCATGAAAGATTTAGTTGGGATGATTCCTGGTGCTGGAAAGGCTTTAAAAGATATTGATATTGATGACAACGCATTTAAAGGAATAGAAGCTATCATCCACTCTATGACTCCTTCTGAAAGAAGTACTCCAAGTCTTATTAACGCAAGTAGAAAGAAAAGAATCGCAAAAGGATCAGGGACATCTGTTCAAGAGGTCAACCAACTAATGAAGCAGTTTGACCAAATGAGCAAAATGATGAAGATGATGCAAGGTGGTGGCGGAAGAAAAATGATGCAGATGATGCGAGGAATGAGATAAGATTAAAATAAATAGAAAGTAAAAAGAGAAGTATCGGCTTCTCTTTTTACTTTCTACCTTTATACATAAACAACAACACAACAAATCATGATATTACTAGACGGAAAAAAAACTTCAGCCGATATTAAAGAAGAAATTGCTTTAGAAGTTGCAGAATTAAAAGCTAAAGATAAAAAGGCTCCTCATCTGGCTGCCATTATTGTAGGAAATGATGGTGCGAGTTTAACTTATGTAAATGCCAAAGTTAAAGCTTGTGAAAGAGTTGGTTTCGAGTCTACCCTTATTAGACTTCCTGAAGAAACCACAGAAGAGGAATTATTGAATGAAATTGCAGTATTGAATGTTGATAAGGATATCAACGGATTTATAGTTCAATTACCTTTACCTGATCATATCGATGAGCAGAAAGTAATAATGGCTGTTGCTCCTGAAAAAGATGTCGACGGTTTTCACCCTATGAATGTTGGAAAATTAGCGTTGAATCTTCCTACTTTCATTTCTGCTACTCCATTTGGTATTTTAGAGCTATTAGAACGATATAATGTTGAAACCTCTGGAAAGAATGTAGTTGTTATCGGACGAAGCCATATTGTTGGAAGTCCTATGAGTATTTTACTTTCTCAGAAAAGAAAAGTTGGTAATGCAACGGTTACCTTAACACATAGTAGAACTAAAAATTTGGAAGCTATTACCAAAGATGCTGATATTATTGTTGCTGCTTTGGGGATTCCTGAGTTTTTAAAAGGAGATATGGTAAAAGACGGTGCTGTTATTATTGATGTGGGAATAACGAGAGTTGCTGACTCTTCTAAGAAAAGTGGTTTTAGACTAGTTGGTGATGTAGATTACAACGGCGTGAAAGATAAGGCTTCTCACATTACTCCTGTACCAGGAGGGGTTGGACCTATGACCATTGCTATGCTTCTTAAAAACACCTTATTGGCATATTATAGACAAGAAGACTAAATTTCGGTGATATGACTAGTCCTAAATAACCGTTACAGTTTTTATTAGGATTAAAGTTATAAAATCTCAGAACAAAACATGTTTT
>CANMIL010000013.1 GCA_947497895.1 uncultured Tenacibaculum sp. | reverse complement strand
AAGCCCATTAGCGCCGATGGTACTGCCACTGGTGGGAGAGTAGGTCGTTGCCTTTCTTTTTAAAACTCCTCATTACTACTTTGTAATGAGGAGTTTTTTTATACTCGTATTTTAAATTAAATTTGCCCCAATAAAGTACCTATCTCTTAAATAATGAATAAAGCAATATATATTGCAGCTACAGAGGCTAATTCTGGGAAGTCTATGCTAACCCTTGGATTAATGCAGTTGCTGCTTAGAAATAACCCTAAAGTTGGTTATTTTCGGCCCATAATTGATAATCCTGTCAATGGAAAAAGAGACAATCACATCAATACGGTTTTAACCCACTTTAATCTTACTACCCGCTATGAAGATTCATATGCTTTTACTCGTTCAGAATTAGTTAATAAAATAAATAATGATGAAGAAGATGAAGTTATCAATAGAATCATTGAAAAATATAAAAAATTAGAGGAGGAGTTCGATTATGTGGTTATAGAAGGAACAGATTTCTCTGATCATGCTGCTATAATCGAAATGGATTTAAATACGTTTATAGCAAAGAATCTTGGTGTTCCTGTAATAATTGTATCTGGAGGAATTGGAAAGAGTCTAGAAGATTTTATACAAGGATTACGTTTAACGTACGACTCGTTTACGAATAAAGATGTTGAAGTGATTGCTGTTGTAGCTAATAAAGTTCAACAAAAGAATATCCCAATAATCTTAAAAGAGGTTGGAGCCAACTTACCAAAATCTGTATCGGTTAATGCAATACCAATCGATGAGAAATTAAATAATCCTTCGGTAAAAGAGCTTTTAAAAGGAATTAATGCCAATGTATTATTTGGTGATGAATATTTAAATAATCCGACTGGAGGAATTAAGGTTGGAGCAATGCATCTATCTAAATTTTTAAACCACTTAACGGAAGACTGTGTTGTGGTTACTCCCGCCGATAGATCTGACATTCTATTAGGAACATTACAAGCTAATATATCAAGTAACTACCCTTCCGTTGCAGGAATTATTTTAACAGGGGGAATAGATTTAAGTTCTTCGGTAATAAGGCTGATTAAAGGACTTGAGAAGATTGTTCCAATATTATGGGTCGAGGAAGGTACCTTTAGTGTGGCATCAAAATTAGGAACAATTCGTTCTCATATTTATGCTGATAATAAGAGCAAGATTAAGATGTCTATAAATATGTTTGAAACATATGTTAATTTCGAAACATTAAAGGAAAAATTAGTTAGCTATAAAAAATCGAATGCTTTAACACCGAGAATGTTTCAGTATAACCTTCTGCAGAGAGCTAAACAGGAAAGAAAGCATATTGTATTACCGGAAGGGGCTGACGATCGTATATTAACAGCAGCTTCTCAACTTCAAAAAATAGATCTAGTTGACATTACAATATTAGGAAAAAGGGTAAATATAGAATCTTCGATTAAAAGATTGAATATCCCTTTTGATTTTGAAAAGACTCCAGTAATTAACCCAATAGAATCAGATTATTTCCAAGATTTTGCAACGACTCTTTATGAATTAAGAAAGCATAAAGGTCTGAATTTGGCAATGGCTGAGGATTTAATGGCTGATGTCTCTTATTTCGGAACAATGATGGTTTATAAAGGCTTAGCTGATGGAATGGTTTCTGGAGCTGCTCATACCACTCAGCACACCATAAAACCTGCATTACAATTTGTGAAAACTAAACCTGGTTTCTCTGTGGTATCATCGATCTTTTTCATGTGTTTAGAGGACCGTGTTTCGGTTTTTGGTGATTGCGCAATCAATCCAAATCCAACAGCAGAGCAACTGGCTGAAATCGCGATTTCTTCGGCGGATTCCAGTATAGCATTTGGAATAGATCCTAAAATCGCATTATTATCCTATTCTTCCGGAGCATCTGGAAAGGGTGAAGATGTGGATGTGGTGAGAAGAGCTACAGAGATTGTAAAAGAAAAGAGACCTGACTTGAAAGTGGAAGGACCCATTCAGTATGATGCTGCCGTGGATCCATCTGTAGGTAAAAAGAAACTTCCTAATTCGGAAGTGGCAGGTCAGGCAAATGTTTTAATTTTCCCTGATTTAAATACTGGAAATAATACTTATAAAGCCGTTCAAAGAGAAACGGGAGCTTTGGCTATTGGACCAATGTTACAAGGGTTGAACAAACCTGTAAATGATTTGAGTAGAGGATGTACCATTGATGATATATTCAACACTGTAATATTAACTGCAATTCAAGCTCAAGGATAAAATTTGTTGGAATATGAAAATCTTAGTAATAAACTCAGGAAGCTCTTCTATTAAATACCAATTATTTGTGATGCCAGAACAACGTGTCATATGTTCTGGAGTTATTGAGAGAATTGGATTGGAAGATAGTAAGGTTCGTTATAAAACAGAAAAAGAATCTATTGAAGAAATAACGAATATAAAAAATCATAAAGAAGGACTTGAAAAGGTTGTTCAATTATTACTTGATACTAAATTAGGTGTAATTTCCTCTACTGATGAAATTAAAGCTGTTGGACATAGAGTAGTGCATGGAGGAAGTTCTTTTACCGAGACTATTGAAGTAACGTCGGAGGTAAAAAATAAAATAAAAGATTTATTCCCTTTGGCTCCATTGCATAATCCTGCAAATTTAGAAGGTATTAATGTTGCTGAAGATATCTTTAATAAAGCAAAGCAAATAGTAGTTTTTGATACTTCTTTTCATCAAACTATTCCAACGAAAGCATATAAATACGCAATACCAAATGAGTTTTTAGAGAATGAAAATATTCGATTGTATGGTTTTCATGGAACAAGCCATAAGTATGTTTCAGAACAAGCCATTGACTATTTAAATAAAGAAAATTCGAAAATCATAACCATTCATTTAGGTAATGGATGTAGTATGACTGCTATTAAAGATGGTAAGAGTATTGATCATAGTCTTGGGTTTGGACCAGCAACTGGATTGATTATGGGAACTCGAAGTGGTGATGTTGATCACAGTTTAATTTTCCATTTAATCGATTCTCTTGGTTATACTTCTGAAGAAGTGAATAATATGCTGCATAAAGAAAGCGGTATGTATGGATTAACAGGGTATAGTGATTTAAGAGATATTGAAGATTCTGCTGATAAAGGAGATGAGTTATGTAATTTAGCTTTAGAAATGAATGCTTATCGTGTTAAGAAATACATAGGTTCTTATCTTGCTGCTATGAACGGATTAGATGCCATTGTTTTTACCGCTGGAATAGGGGAAAATTCTCAAAAAATGAGAGAATTGATTTGTAAAGATATGGATGGGCTTGGTATTTCTTTGGACGTGAAAATAAACGATCAAAGAGTGAGTGAGTTTACAGATATGAGTGCAGAGAACTCTAGGGTAAAAGTATTAGTGATCCCAACGAATGAAGAACTAGAAATTGCTCGACAATCATTTGAATTATTAGAAGGATAAATAATTCACTTATAAATTAAAAAAGAAGCCCAAGTTGATCAACTTGGGCTTCTTTTTTATGATTGACTTTGTTGCCATTTCCATGCGGATTCTAAGGCCTCATCCAAAGTTTTTTCAGTTTTCCAGTTCAACTCTTTACTGGCTAATGTCGTATCGGCATAAGCAGCCGTAATATCTCCGGCTCTTCTACCCACTATTTTATAGTTCAATTTTTTATCAGCTACCTTTTCAAAAGATTGAAGAACTTCTAAAACAGAACTACCTTTTCCAGTACCAACATTAAAAAACTCAAAGTTGGCCTTGTTCTTTTTATCTAACAGCCTTTGAAGTGCAGCAATATGCGCTTTTGCCAAGTCTACCACATGAATATAATCTCTTACAGCCGTTCCATCTTCAGTTGGATAATCATCTCCAAAAACAGATAATTCCTCTCTTATTCCTGCTGCAGTTTGTGTAACAAAAGGAATTAAGTTTTGAGGAACACCAAGTGGTAATTCTCCAATTTTAATGCTGTCATGTGCTCCAATAGGATTAAAGTATCGTAAGGCGATTGCATTTAAATTATGAGCATTACATGATTCTTTTATAATTTCTTCACCAACCTGTTTGGTATTTCCATAAGGAGATTCAGCAGCTTTTACAGGCGCATTTTCAGTAATAGGTAATTCATCCGCTTGACCATATACCGTACAAGATGAACTAAAGATAAAATTATCGAAATTTCTATCTCGCATTTCTTGAAGTAAGTATACTAAACTACCGATATTATTTTCATAATAATCTAGTGGTTTTTCCACACTTTCTCCAACAGCTTTAGAGGCAGCAAAATGAATAATTCCATCGATTGTATTCGTGTCAAAGAAGTTTTTTACATCAGATTTAACTCTTAAATCTATTTGATGAAAGTCTGGTTTTTTACCAGTAATTTCAACAATGTTTTGTAGTACTTCTATTCTGGAATTTGATAAATTATCAATAATCACAACATCGAAACCAGCATTTTGCAGTTCTACAACGGTATGCGATCCAATAAAGCCTAATCCTCCTGTTACTAGGATTTTTTTCATGTTCATTTGGTTTTTTCGTGGTTAAAGAAATTAATTATTTCATGTGAGTATAGTTAGTTTAAAAAATCTAAAACGGTTTGGCTTATAAATTCTTGTTGTTCGGTATCTAATTCTGTGTGCATTGGTAAGGAGATAACTTCATCAATTAATTGGTTGGTAACTTTGAAATCCTCCTCATTATAACGATCATCTTTATATGCTTTTTGAGCATGTAACGGTACTGGATAATAAATTGCATTTGGAATATTATTATCTAATAAATGCTTATGTAGAGCATCTCTTTTTCCATTGGTGATTCTCAACGTATATTGGTGGAATACATGTGTAGTAAAATCACTAATTACTGGAGTAATTATATTCTCATTATTTTTAAAAGCATTTGAATAAAATTCAGCGGCTTTTCTTCTTGATTCACAATAAGCATCTAGATTCGGAAGCTTGGCTTTTAATACAGCTGCTTGTATACTATCTAATCTAGAGTTTACACCAACAACATCATGATAATATCTTTTATACATTCCGTGATTCACAATGCCTCTTAAGGTATGGGCTAATTCATCATCATTGGTAAAAATAGCTCCACCATCACCATAACAACCTAAGTTTTTAGAAGGGAAAAAAGAAGTAGTTCCCACATGTCCTATAGTACCGGCTTTTTTTATAGTTCCATCGGCAAAAGTATAGTTGGCACCAATAGCTTGGGCGTTATCTTCAATAACATACAAATTGTGTTCTTTTGCAATTTCAAGAATAGCCTCCATATTTGCACACTGACCAAATAAATGAACAGGAACAATTGCTTTGGTTTTTGGAGTAATTGCCTTTTTAAGAGCTTCTATGTTAATATTAAAAGTGTCTAATTCAACATCGACTAAAACAGGAGTTAATTGGAGTAAGCCAATAACTTCAACCGTTGCAGCAAAGGTAAAATCAACAGTTATCACTTCATCACCAGGATTTAAACCTAGCCCCATCATTGCAATTTGTAAAGCATCCGTTCCATTGGCACAAGGAATTACATGTTTTACATTTAAATATTTTTCTAAATCAGCTTGGAATTCTTTTACATACGGACCGTTGATATAAGCTGAAGAGTTTAAAACCTCTTCAATTGATGTATTAACAACGTCTTTTATTTTTTGATATTGACTCTGTAAGTCAACCATTTGTATTTTTTTCATTGTATGCGTTTTATCGTGTCAAAAATACGACTATAATTTGTTTTTTTAAGGGTGATCAAAGTAAGTTATTTAATCAATATAGTATGATAAGCCAACATTAAATGTATTTGAATAATATAAATTATGTTGAAATAACTCACCACTGAAATTAACCGTAAAGTTTTTTTGCAATTGAAAGTTCAGTTTGGCCCTATATCTTGAAAAATAGGATGAATAGCTATCGTAAAAATACATTCCATCCAAAAGAATAAAGGTTTTATCAATATCAGTATTAAGTTGGTATTGTATACCTCCACCTGCGAAATGTCTATTGGTTGTCATCCAATACGGAATTCCGTCTAAATCAGCTGAACCTATAGAGTGGGTACTTTCAGCTACGGTTCTGAAAATATTATTACCATACTTATAGACCGGATAATTTATGGAGAGCGAAAGAGTCATATCAGAATTATCATCCGTATAGTAATTGTTTTCAAGATATGCTGTAGTATTGATTCTGTTCTTGAAGTTTTTTTCATAATAACACCCTAATGTATTCACATATAAAAAATCTCCGAAACCAATATTATTTCTTACTGGAGAGGCTTTGTAACTCAACGAAATTAAGCTGTTTTCTAAATTATAACTTCCTTGAATTCCAAGATGAAAGAAGTATTTATTTCGGTCAGTTTCAAAACCAAAATTACCTGAATACCTAAATACTTCACTGAATGATTTTGAGTTTTCGAATTGGTAATTCAGTCCGAAAAGAGAAAAACTTTTTCCTTTTTTGTTGACAATATCATTTACCAAGGAATGTGTAAATGAAAAGTTATGGGCATGGTTGTTTTTATCAAGATAACTGTATGTGAATTTTTTATTGAATGTGCTAATTTCTTCTCTGTTTGTGTTTAACATCGATTGAACACTATATAAATTATTCTCTTCTATCATAAATATTCGCTGAATGCTATCTCTTATTTTCTTATATAGGTAAGAATCATTATCAATGATAACCTTTTGTGTTTTTCTTTTTTGGTATAGGAAAAATGTATTCAACTTTTTTCGAATAGAGTTATATTCTTTATTTGATTTTGGAATTTCAGAAGCTATTTTCCATGCTTTTAAAAATTTTTCTTTTGCCAAATAAAGATCAATCATTGTTTTATCGGCTAGAAACTTTTCTTCTTTTGAGTTGTATTTGTAATTATCATAGAAAAACTCAAGCTCAACATATTTTTTTGCTTCGAACAACCAATAAAGTTGCGTTTCTATAGTTGTTTTCTCTGATAGTGAAGCCCATTTCAAAGCTTTTTGAAGTTGTTTTTGTTCATAGAAATACCAGGCCAGTTCATTGGAAATACGTTTATAGTCTTTCGTAATAGGAAGTGTTGAAAGAACAGCAAATTTATCCTCACTATCATTCCAAAGATATGTTAATATATAGGCAAGGCGATTTTCAATAGTGGGATTTAATTCTGCTATTCGCTCGAGTTTTTGTTGAATTGATTTTTGATTCTTCTGAGTGTTATAGCTTTTAATATATTCCTTTAATAAGATTATTTTGTTATTGATGTCAACGGCGTTAATTATTTTTCGCTCCAACCAAATTGTTTTACTTTTTTCCGAAGGATACCAAATATGTTTTGCCATTTTTTCTGGCAAACAAGCTACTGCATAATTTTGATGTTTGTAGTAGTAATTCTCTAAATCACTCCAAAAAATGTTTTCTTGTTTTGCCCATCCTGCATACTTAGCATATTCTTTCCATGTAGCTATTGATAAGGTATCACTTTTAAATATTTGCCGTCTTAAGTTTTTGAGTTTTTCATTGAGTATGTCTTTTGAGGTTTCTCGATAGTTTATAAAACTGTTGAATTCGGTCAAAATATCACTTGAGAAAATATGTTCAGATTCTTTCTCTAAAATTGGAATACTGAGTTTCCCATTAGGTGTTTTTACGTTTATAATGAATCCATCGAGTAACTTTGTTTTTGTAAATAAATAGTTTTGATCAACTAAATATTGAAATGTTTCTTTTGCTTGATTGTTAGAAATGTAAACAAACCAATCATGTTGTTTTTCTTGCGAGTTTATGTTTTGAACAGTATAGAATTTGTCGCTCTTTTCATGCTCAAAATCGTTAGCTCTTAACTGAGCCACGAGCTTACCTCCATTTTTAACATCAGGAAATGTTGTAAAAGGGTAGTTTTTTATATGGTCTTGAATCAGTTTTTCAAAGGTTGGATACATACCTAGCGAGTTCTGTTTATTGGTTTTTCTCCAGTTTAGCCCCAATTTGTTTCTAAAACTAAACTCTCCTTTGGTTTTTATATTTCCCATAGTCGGAATTTGATAAACATCGTCGGGATGTACAAAGTGAGACCATACTCCAGTGTATAAAAACATTGATTCTTTCAGGTACTTTTTAAAGTTATTTAAATAAAAACCAGAGGTGTTTCGAGGGAAATCAAACATTTCATTGGTGTAAGGTTCAGGGTTGAACTCTCGATCTCCACCCTTTTTCAATTTTCCTGTGTATAAACTGCACATATATTTTAGTGAAGGTAAACCTTCATGTAAAGCTAAAACACCTTGCTTATCTATATAGTTCGAAGGAGGTATGTATGAAATGGGATGGTGACCGTAATTGCTAATATTCCACATTTTTTTAACCGTATTCATGGCAATCTTTATATTTTCTGAGGTCCAACTCTTTTTCAATAATGATACATGATTATAGCCGTGGATGCCCAATTCGTGATTTTGAGTGAGTACATCCTGAGTAATTTGATGCGGGATGGGAATGAAGTTTTCTCGAGCTAAATTCCATTGTTTATAAGAAAAAGGTGGCTCAACATTTTCTTCATAATCGAAAATAATGGTGGTAGTATAATGTATGTTATATTTCTTTGCTAACTCAAGCATATCTGGCCACCAGATGTCTTTGACGAATTTCTGGCTAGAAATATTGAATTCACTTGAAATAGGCTCTTTCATAAAAGGATATACAGGACTAGGGAAGTCGTCTAGAAAAATGGCGTTTACATTGGCAATTGGATAGGGAACACCTTCAAGAGATGAGATAATGCACGGAAACAATAAACCTCTTTCGTATTTTGAGATCTCGAAAGTTGTATTAAAAAGAATGACTTTCCCAGCACCAATTCGGTTTTCTAGAATAACAGGGTAGTTTTCTTCATTTACAGAGGAAAGAATTGTTTTTACCCTTTTATTGAAACTACTTTTATTTAATCCATAGTGAATTAGATCTTTGAAAATCTCAAGGTTGTTGAGATTTGGTGTAAAGTTGTTGGTGAATAAAACTCCTTTCGCAGTAGTATTATATGTATGAAGAGAGGTTTTCTTTTGCAGTCCGATCAGATAATTTAGACGCATGTCTGTAGGTAAATTACTTAGTATAAGTGTTCCTCCTTTTGCAGTAAATTCGATCAACTTTTCTATGGTTTTTAGAGAAAGAGAATCAGTTTTATCAAGACAAATTGTTTTTAATGTATTCGGGATATTGAATTCATTATCTTTCAAATCTTCATTGGAAATAGCATGAAAAGGAATCTTGGTATAATCGCAAAGTTGTTGAACATGAGATAACGTACCATTATTTTTCTCAAGATTTCCAATAAAACTTACGATTGGTTTCTTTTTATTAATAAAGTAATCACTTTTTGAAAATGTATAATTTTCATTAGAGTTTTTTGATTTAATTAATCCGTTTTTTCCAGAATAAAAGCCGTAAAAGGAACAGGCAAACAGGAATAGTACTACTCCTATTTTCATAAATTGGTTAGTTTTTCTTTTCACATGAATGAGTTTAGGTTAAGCGCTTTTACATTTTGCAAATAATTAAGTGGGAGGAGTTAAGGTGGGTTAATTAAAGTTGTTGTAATCTTTTATCGTAAAACAGCATCTTATTAATATTACTACTGTTTTTTTTGTTGATAATTTTATAAACTCGAAGTCGGTCTGTATTTACATATAAGGAAATGTTTCGACCTCTTGATTTTAATTTTTTAATTATGCTGTCGTTTTGTTTTAATTGCTTTTCTGATGTTAAGAAGCCTATTCGACTAACATTTTTATCAACACCCAATATTTCAAATAAGAATACACTATTAGGAATAATAGCTTCGGGATGAGTTTTTAAGAAATCCTTTTCCTTTTTATTCGTATGAAATATCGAATCCTTTTCTATGTACGTTTCATTTAGTTCATAATAGTTAATAAAGAAATGGCTTGATTTACTAAAAGTCATCGCTTCTTCATGATTAACTACAGCGTAACTATATGGTAAATGCGAAGTGATAATTTTATCATAAACCGATAATAATTGTCTGTTAGTTTCATTTGATTTTTTGAATCTTCCAAGAAAGTCCATTTGAGAAGTTCCACCAATAGCTAACTCTATTAATATAAAAAAGGCAGCGATGTATGCCGAGTTTTTGGAGTCAAACCATTTAATGCTATTAAAAAACAAGTCGGAGATAATACATCCAATACACAGAGGTGTAAGAAAACTAAAAACGGATAGTAAAAGGGTTTTATCAATAAGAAAGAATTCAGTATGATAGAAAGCTGATATGACTAGGTATAAAGTGCAAATTGTGCATGAAATTAGATTTAAATTATGACTTAAAATATTCATTAAAACAGTCACCGTACATAGCAATGAAACATACTTAATAATATTCTCATAATCGACATATAAACTTTCTGTTTTTGTGAAATTGGATATTTCAATAAAACTGTTTTTTAAAAAGAAGTCAATATTGAAGTGCCCGTATTCATAAGATATCATAAATAGGGTGAGTGTTAATAAGCCAACCGTGAATGGTAATAGAAACAGTGTTATTTGCTGACTCGTTGTTTTGCTACTATCGAAAAAAGTAAGAATTATAAATACAGGTGCAACTAAAATAATCATAGAAGCAAAAGAGGTTAATGCTATGGCAACAAAGGCAATACAAGTAATGAATAGATTTGTTCTGAATTTATAATAGTGTTGTTTCTCAGATATTTTAATGAGAACGGGAAGAAGTATAAATATAACCGTAAATATTTTTTGATGCTTAAATATTGAAGTAAGATCAATAGGTAAGATGCTTAAACCGGCAAAAAACAAAAATGAAGTAAAAATAGGCGTTAGTAGTTTGTCTTTTTTACTAATCGTTTTTATTAGAAAATATATCAGAATTGAAAGGATAACTGTTTGTAAAAGTCCAAACATTTGCAGACTCATACCTGAACTAACTTTAAAGAAATAGCTGAATATACTAATAAGGGCATATTCTCCCATTTCTTGATACTCAATATTGAACCATTTTTGATTTTGAACTAAGGTTAGTTTTTCATAATCGGTAAACCAGTTTTCAGAGAACAAAAATAGGTCATTCGTATAAAAATACATCCTGATAAAAAAGACCAACCCAATGATTGAGATTACTGAAATAGCATCGTACAACTCAGTTGTACTTAATTTTTGAGATCTTATGGAATTTAGTACGTCTTCTTTTTTATGGGGGCTTTCAATAAATCCAATATAGTCCGCTGTAAGTTTATCAAAAGAGTTTTTTAACGATGAGTAAATAATTTTCGGATGATTGAAGTTGTTCAGATCGAAAATTAAAAAAACAGTTACAAGCCATAAATAATTGAAAAGGTTGAAAACGTTTAACAACGTAAGTAAGAAAATAATCACCACACTTAATGATGCATATTTGCTCACATTTACAACAATAAACTCTGATAACAAGTAGTCAGTTTTCTTTTTTGAATTTCGTCGAATCAAATAAAAGAGAATCAGAATAAAAACAAATCTGATTAAAGCATATAAAAAGCTGGTTTCATGGAGTTTCATTGGATGCTATTTAAATACAGGTTTGTTTTGTAAATCAATTTGACCTACGAATATTTCCCAATTAAACTTCTTTAATTTTCGTAGAACCTTATTTTTTCCTTTATCACTGTCCATATATTCTATAATGATAAATGGAATGGCATATTTTTGCTCAATTTCTTTGATATTTAAAGCTTTACATTTGAATTCTTTTTTGTTTCTAAATTGATATTTATTCTTTTCAAAACTATATGAAGTAATAATGGACTCAATAGCAATAGAATCAACCAAATTATTAGTGATTTTTATTAAATCCAGACCGGCGTTTTGCATTAAATAAATACCAGAATGTTCACTCTTAATATTCTTTAAAAAGGAAATCAAGTGTTCTTTTAAATGTTTTTGTTTACCATACATTCCGTAGTTGTCAATATTATCAAGAAAGAGCCCGTCAAATCCTTTGATGCTAATTTTCTCTTTAATATCGTTCAGTAAAATATCTTGTAGTGGCTTTTGAGCTAAATTTAAATAGTAGCTATTCCAAATTTCATTCTTACCAGATAACACAAAGGGTTTTGCTTGTTTGTAAAAAGAGGTGTATTCGTTTACTTCACCGAGAGAAATATAACACAAAACATTACGATTGTATTGTTTTAAAACGGCTACTTCACCAACAGTATAATGACTAGCTTCAAGAATAACATAGGTGTAATTTCGAATTTCATGTATTGGAACCTTTCCATAACAAAGGAAAACATTATTGAAATTAGCAAGGGATTTAAATGATAAAAATGAGCTAAGTAATAAAAGGAGATATTTATAGTGTAGCATAATAATCTATGTTTTTGTAGACTTTTATATTTTCTTTAAAACTTAAAAAAGTAAAAACAATAGAAGCGATTAACATTCCATAAACACTGTTCTCATATGAGAATACACGACTTAGTATTAGACCAGATGTAATATTTACAATACAGGAAAGGGAAAGAATTTGGAGGACTTCTTTTTGTTTTTTCATTGACAATAAATAGGAGGAGTTTAGCATTCCAAAGCATAGAAATAAATATCCAACAACACCTACATTGCCAACTTTAATGTTTATGCTTTTCAGGGGTTCAATAAAAAAATGATTATACCCCCAGTTACCATAAAATATGTAGAGAATAATAAGGTAAATTGGAATGGCTGCTAAGAATACTAAAGCTATGTTTTTAAGGTACAGAACGCGAATTTTTGTTTTGTATGTTTTTAAATTAACTAGTGTAGTCTTATTTTTTTGCTCGTTTAATAGATTGAATAAGGAGGTATTTCCATATTCAAGAATTCCTGCAAGTAGTAAAAAAAATATGATGGAAATATCCATACCTATTTCATAGTCTTTTTCATAATAAATTGGCATAAAGAAATTACTAACTTTAGTACTGGACCAAGCAATGATTCTATCAATAAAAAAGAAGAAATTGATAAGAATACCGTAAAGGAACGGATATAAATTGTTGTAAAAAACAGCTCCTTTTTGGAATTTGATTTGACTTGAGAAACTGTCTTTTCTTTTCAATTTGAAAAAGAGTATTAAGAAGATTACTACGGTAGAAATAGCAACAAAAAGCCCTAAAAAATGTAATTGATATATGTTAAAGAAAGTACTATTTGTTAATGGAAGACATACGATTGTTGCTAGAAAAGTTGCTAATAGAATTATTTTACGGTTTTTTACAACATGTAACGGAGCGAACACTAAAAACAGTAATGCAACCCAAAAAGCATAGGCTCCAATAAGTAAAGCTGTTTTTATAGGATATAGAGGTAAGATTAAATTAATTGTGAATAAGAGTATTATGGAAGAAATAATGAAAACAGCCCCTTTTTTTAATAGAAAAAAGGTCATTTCTTCAACCAACTTATAGTCTTTTAAATAAAAATGTTTAGAAACTTGGTTCCCTATTACCTGAATAAATCCACCACTAATGACCATACCAATAACGATACCTAAAACAACAACCGTTGATTGTACATGATTAAAACCAGTGTATATGTATATTGAAAACCCATAAGCAATAATTGAAGTAAGTTGAATAGCGAAAGCCAAGAGATATGACGTACTAAAAAAATACTGTTTAAAAAATAAATAGGCATTAAGAGCTATTGTCTTAGATTTCTCCTCAGATAAATTTTCTTGTTCAAGTTGTTTTTCATTTTTAACGAATGATTTTACGTTTAAAGTAAGTTCTTGAAATATATAGTTGGCAAGTTCCCAAGAGTCTTCATAACCGAAGTCATCTTGAACATTTTCACTTTTTATTCCTAAAGATTCTAGAGTTGCAACAACAACATCAATAGACACGGGGGAACCTATTTTGTCTTTAATTTTTTGGAGTAGTAAAAAAGTACTCTCCTCAATGTTTTTTACCATTGTTTAATAAAAGGGGGTTAACTTCTTTGTAGATGTTCTTTTTGGGGTTAAGTTTTCGTAAGTGTCTTCGTAAGATTGAATGATTTTGTTGAGTGTAAAGTTTTCCAAAACTCTTTTTCTTGCTTCAATTCCCATATGCTTACATATATCGGGATTGTTAAGTAAATACACAACGCGTTCGCCTAGAGTATTATAATCTTTGGGATTACAAACAAAACCAGTTTTTTCAGTAATGGCTTCCGCTACACCCCCAACATCCGTTCCAACGACAGGTACGCCACAACTCATTGATTCAATTACTGTGTAAGGAAACCCTTCTGAAATTGAGGTTAAAATAGAAATATTTCCTTCTAAAAAAGCTTTATTAGGCTGACTGTGATGTCCTGCTAAAATAAAATTGTCTTGAAGCTTTAATGCTGTAATAAGATCTTCACATTCTTTCACATATTCTAAATCAGCTTTTTTATCGCCATATACAATGAACTTTACATTAGGTATTTTCTTACTAACATATTCACAAGTTTTAATCATTGTAATAATGTCCTTTAAAGCAAATATTCTAGCAATAGCAACAACTGTAGGTGTGTTTTTTAAATGAGCTGGTTTTTCACCAATGTTAAATCTATTCTCATCCACGCCATTGTAAATTACTTTCGATCTTTCTTCATCCAAACCGTACCTAAATTCCCATTTTGTATTGAATTTACTTACCGATGTTACTAAATCAGATCTTGTATATGCGAGTCTGCATATAGATTCTGAGCTTTTAATAATTAAATTTTTCACGAAGAAAGAAAGTGATGAACTACTAATGTTAATCATGTTTTCTCGTATGAAAACACCGTGTTCTGTAGCCATTATGGATGCATTGTATTGTCTTTTCGCAATTAATGCGGGAAAAATAGGAAGTCCCGCTAAAGTAATATGAACAATATCTACCTCAGGAATTGGAATAGCAAGAGGCAATAAAAGTTTGTTTATATATTGAAGAGAAAAGGCAATATCACTAATTACTAAATCATTTGAATTATCGAAGTTCTCTTTAATAATATTTTTAAACTCTTCCCAAACCAATTGATGTTTTGTGGTAACTTCATAATCATATTTTTGAAAGTATTCCCATAAAATATAGATGCTTTGTTCGAGCTTATCTAAACACCTCTTATTACCAATAAGATTTGAGACAAATACTTTAAAAGGTTCGAGGAAATAGTATTGAATACTAATGCTATTTGTATTCCTTTTCCTATCAACTACGTTTTTATAAGAATCACCGTAATCCATGATATCGCATAAATCATAAGAAGCCCATAGAGGAACTTGGATAATTTCTTTTACGTTATCGTGAATACTATATTTAGGCTTTTCTTCATAGTGAGCATTCAGAGCATAAATTACATAATCAATCTTTTTTGTTAAGTTGCACAACGTATGCGACCAACTCGAGACCCCGCCATAATTATAAGGATAGGTACCTTCAGTAACAAGAAGAACTCTTTTATTTACAACAGATTCCCTTATTTTTTTTAAATTCATGTCAAATTGTTTAAAATTTAAAAATAAGAGCTGGGGGGACGGCAAAGCTATATAAAAGGAATTAGTTCGTTGATAAGGGTTTTTGCTGAAACTTTGCTAGGGGTTTTACTAGTGATTTTTAGGGTTTGTGAGTGGTTTTTATGAAACTAAATAAGTAATCCCTGTCATGGAAGATTAAAAGAAAATATTTCTATCTATATTTAACAAAGGAAAATTTTTATAAAATGGGCGTATTCAAAAAGATATTTAACCGAAAGGTTATTATCATGGCATTATTATTAGCGATTATTGGTTGTTTCTTTTTCTATAGAAGTTTGAAACCAACATATAATGGAGAGTTAAATTTGAAAGGGATTTCGGATCCTGTAACTGTCTATTTTGACGAAGTAGGAGTACCTCACATTAATGCAAATAATAATACAGATGCCTATACCGCTTTGGGTTATGTTCATGCACAAGATCGACTATGGCAAATGGAATTGATTCGAAGAATTTCGGCGGGTAGACTTGCTGAAATATTTGGAAAAGATTTAGTCCGAGTTGATAAGTTTTTCTCAGGATTGGGAATAGAAGAAGCGGCAGCAAAAAGTATTGCAAAAGCAAATAAAGAGAAAGCATCATATAAAATGGCAATGGCCTATTTAAATGGAATTAATCAGTTTATTGAAAACGGGCCAACACCAATAGAGTTTTATATGGTAGGAGTTGCTAAAGAAAAATATACAATAGAAGATATTTACAACGTTTTTGGATACATGGCATTTAGTTTTGCTGCAGCTCATAGGACGGATCCAATGCTTACTGAAGTTAAGGAGACGCTTGGTGAAAATTACTTGAATGAACTTATAGGTGCTGAATATTCCAACTTAACACTCATTAAAAATCAGAAAAATCCAGAATTAAAGGCAAATTTTGCGAGAGCAATAAATGATATCATGGATAAACTTCCAGTATCACCATTTATAGGAAGTAATTCGTGGGTCATTGGAGGACAGAAAACTGAATCGGGAAAGGTGCTGTTTGCAAACGATCCTCATATTGGATACTCCCAACCTTCTGTATGGTATCAATCACATATAAAAACTCCTACATATGAAATGTATGGATTTAACTTGGCATTAACTCCATTTCCTCTTCTTGGACATAATAGGAAATACGCTTATGGATTGACAATGTTTGAAAATGATGATGTAGATTTTTATTTTGAAGAAAATTCAGAGGATGATGAAATGTACTACAAAACAAAAGATGGACTTAAGAAGTATGATTTAATTGATAAAAGAATTAAAATTAAAGATGCTCCTGATACTACCTATCAAATAAAAGTTAGTCAACACGGTCCTATAATGAACGGACTCATTGAGCATTTAAAAGATCATAGACCCATTGCAATGCAGTGGATTTACACCAAGGTTGAAAGTGATTTACTTGAAACTTGTTATCGTTTGTCGCATGCGAACTCACTTTCAGAATTTAAAAAAGGCGCGGCAATGTTACATGCACCAGGATTAAACATTATGTATGGTGATGCTAAAAATAACATAGCGTGGTTTGCATCAGGGAAACTATATAAATACAGAGATAGTTTATACACCAAGGTGTTTTTGGATGGAGCTTCTGGGAAGGACGATATTCAGCAGTACTTAGATTTTGAAGAAAATCCGCAAGCGATAAATCCAGATTGGAATTATGTTTACTCTGCAAACAATCAGCCTGATTCTATAGCAGGGATATTATACCCAGGGTATTATTTGCCTGAAGATAGAGCCAGAAGAATTGAAAATTTATTGGATGCTAAAAATGATTTTAAGAAAGAAGATGTTGCAAAAATGATTTATGATGTTAATTCTGTTACTGCTCCAGAAATTGTTAGCCATTGGTTAGAGTATATTGAAAAGGAAGATTTATCTCCAAGTCAAATTAAAGCAATGGATTTATTAAAAAACTGGAATGGTTATTTTGGTAAAGAAGAGGTGGGGCCAGTAATTTATAATAGAATGTGGTATGAATTTGTAAAGAATACTTTTAAAGATGAAATGAAGCAGGCATTTAATCAGTTTATGAATACACCTTTTGAAGAAAAAGTTGTAGCGGCTCAAGTTAAAAGAAATGAGTCTGTTTGGTGGGACGATGTAAATACATCAGATAAAAAAGAAACTAAGAAAGACATCGTTTTAAAATCATACAAAAATGCAATTGCTTTTCTTGAAGACCAATTAGGTGCTAATGTAGATGATTGGAAATGGAAACGAGTACTTTCAGTAGAACATGAACATGCTATAGGTAAAGCAGGAGGTGTATTGAGAAAAATGTTTAATGTTGGACCATTCGAAACAGTTGGAGGAGATCAGGTAATTAACAATAATATTTATAAAATTGATAGTACTGGGTACTACAAAGTTCATGCTGGACCTTCAACAAGACGGGTTATCGATTTTTCTGATATTGATAATAGTATTACGGTTATTCCAACTGGGCAATCAGGTAATGTATTAAGTCCGCATTATAAAGATCAAGCAGAAAAATATTTGAATGGAGAATTTGTAAAAATGAAACTTAATCAAGAAGAGATTATAAAATCAGAAAATATCCTCATTTTTGAACCTAATAAATAAGAAGAGAGGCTTTAAGCCTCTCTTCTTATTTATATCTTTTTATAAATTTCCTCAAAAGGGATTCTAAATCGATCACCATAAACTCCTTCGGGTTTTCGAATGCCACAAGAAACAATCATATTTATTTCGGCTCTATAAGGTAGTTTCAATAAGCGTTTAACGCGTTTTGTATCCGAACCTTCCATAGGGCAGGTGTCATAACCTTCAGCAGCCATGGCAAGCATAAAAGTTTGAGCCGCCAAACCACAGGTTTTGTGAGCGACAATACGCATATCACTATTTCTTACTTCGCGATAGATCGGGCGAAATAATCCCGTAATTGAAATCATTATATATTTCAACCAACCAACTATGCCTAAAAAATCAAAATAGGCAAAAGGGATTACTTTACCATAGTAGTTTCTAGCAACTTTTTCACGTTTACGCCATTCTGATTTAGGTTTATTTTTACCGAAAACCTTGTCCATAAAATCTAGGTTTGCCTTTGCCCTTTTTCGCCATAAATCTTTTCTAACGACAAAAACAACCAATTGCTGTGCTGTTTTAGCAGCATTTTGATTAAAGCATAAAGGAGCAATTTTCTCAATATAATCTTTAGAAGTGATATGATAGAATTCCCATAGCTGCATGTTGCTGCTATTTGGAGCCAAACTTGCTAATTCAAGGCATTTGGTAACAGTGTTCGAGTCAATGTTTTTTTCTGGATCGTATACCCTAACGGATCTTCTGTATTTTATCGCTTCAAATGTTGTTTTTTCAGACATTAATTTTGAAAAGTTTATGACCCCAATTTTAATAAGGTTTTCAATTGTTTTAGTTTTCCTTTGTATGGCGCATATCGAGTGGGAACGTCAAGCCAAGTTCCTCTAGATACAACTCCTTTTTTATGAGTAAATGTATCGAATGATCTTTTTCCATGATAGTTTCCTATCCCGCTTTCTCCAACGCCACCAAAAGGGAGCCTGTGGTTGGCAAAATGAACCGTAGTATCATTAATAGTTCCTCCACCAAAAGAGTATTTTGATATCATTTTTTTAGTAAAGCTTTTTTTATTTGAAAAAACATAAAAAGCTAAGGGTTTGTCATATTTAGAAACGATAGCGTCAATTTCTTCTTCAGAAGAGAATGAAATAAGTGGTAAAATGGGTCCGAAAATTTCTTCTTTCATTACATGGCTATCTAGAGATGGTTCATCAATGAGAGTTGGTGAAATATATCGATCTTCTTTACTTGTTAACCCTCCAATAGAAACAGTTTCGTCTGTGATCATACTTTCCAATCTATCAAAGTTTTTGGTATTAATAATTCGAGCAAAATCCTCTGAATTTTTTGGATTTTCTCCATAAGCTTTGTCCAATTCTTTTTTGAAAAAGCTTATGAATTTATCTTTAACAGAAGCATGAATTAAAATATAATCAGGCGCAATACAAGTTTGTCCGCAGTTGATAAATTTCCCCCATACGATTCTTTTTGCAGCAAGTTTTAAATTAGCAGATTTATCAATAATACAAGGGCTTTTACCTCCAAGTTCTAATGTTGTTGGAGTTAAGTGTTCTGCGGCAGCTTTAGCAACTATTTTTCCTACAAAAACACTCCCGGTAAAGAAAATATAATCCCAACGTATTTGTAATAGTTCTTGCGAAATCGAAACTCCACCTTCAATTACTGAAACATGCTTTGGTTGAAATACTTTTTCAATTATTTCTCTAGTAATATTGCTCGTATTTGGCGTGAGTTCAGAAGGTTTTAATAAAACCGTATTCCCAGCAGCAATAGCGCCAATTAATGGAGCAAAAGCGAGTTGAAAAGGATAATTCCATGGAGAAATTATTAGCGTATTTCCGTAAGGTTCACTATAAATTTTCGCTGAAGAAGGGAAATTGAGTAATGAAGGAAGTACTCTTTTAGGTTTGTTCCATTTATGAATATTTCTTATTACTAACTTTAATTCAGAAAGAACAATGGATATTTCGGTCATTATTGTTTCATATTCCGATTTTTTGAAGTCGCTATAAATCGCATGAACGATATCTTTTTCTCTAAGAGTAATTTCCTTTAAAAGAGATTTAAGAGATTTCTTTCTGAAATAAACATCTTTCGTTTTTTGAGATTTGAAAAAGTCTTGTTGCTGTTGAACTATAGTTTGAATATTCATTATTGTTCTTGTAATACTCGAAGTTTTTTATTCATTAATTTGAACCAAACAGGAGGGAATAAAGCAACGAGCATCATTCCAGGATAACCTGTTGGCATTTGCGGACTCTCAGATAAAGATTTAAGAAGTTGGTAGTGTTTACTGCCATTATAGTGGTGGTCTGAGTGTCTTGAAAGATTAAAAAGCATGTATTTCCCGATAATATGATTTGAGTTCCAAGAATGTGTTCTTTTCACTCTTTCATATCGGCCGCGTTCATTTTTCGTTCTTAACAATCCGTAATGTTCAATATAATTCACCGTTTCTAAAAGTAAAATACCTACAATCGCCGCGCTTAGAAAAGCAACAAAAGCTTTTAAACCTAAAAAAAAGAATATTGAAAAAGTTAACAAAATAGATGATAAGGAATACATAACCATCCTGTTTTGATAATGGAACCAAGATCTACCACTAGCTTGAAGACGTTTATTTTCTATAGCCCAAGCTTGAAAATAACTTTGAAAATGAGAACGAATCCAGAAGATATATAAAATCTCGTTTTTTCTTGCGGTTGCTGCATCTTTTGGAGTGGCAACATTAAAATGATGACCTGCATTATGATAAGGAAGAAAATGAGTGTTCAAAGATGTAAGTAACAATAACTCTCCCAAAAACTCATCTCGTCTATTGTTTCTATGCCCTAGTTCGTGTCCTACATTTATCCCAATAACACCACACATTAGCCCCATGGAGAAGGTCTTGCCAAGAAGATCGGTAAAAGGTATCTCTTGTGGAACAATGTAGAGTAAAAACCATCCAAAATAGAAAAACTGAATAGGAATAGTTAAATATAAGATGATGGTGTATATTTTTTTGTTTTTTTCAATTTCTTCTTCCTCTTTGCTAAAATTACTGTTGTCAGGTTGAAACAAAAGTTCAAGCAAAGGAACCAGTATAAAAAAAGTAAAAATAGGTAAATACGTCAACCATCCATTTTGAACAAAAGAAATAGAAACGGTTAAAGGTAGTATGAGGAAAGCCAGATACTTAAGAGGACGCATGCGGTATATTTTTTCTTAAATATACGAAATTACATGCATGCCTTCCAAATAGAATTTTGAGGTGTTGGAGCAATAATTTTAATGCTTTCTTTACTTACTGGATGTGTAAATTCAATTTTTCTTGCGTGTAGTGAAATACCTCCATCTTCATTACTTCTCCTATCACCGTATTTTAAGTCACCTTTTATAGGATGATTTATGTGTGATAATTGTACTCGAATTTGATGGTGTCTTCCTGTTTCTAGGTTGATTTCAAACAACGAATAATTTTGAAGTTTTTTTACTAAATGATAATGAAGTACAGCTTTTTTACTGCCAGGAATCTCTTTTTTATAAACAAATGACTTGTTGAGCTTAGGATTTTTTTTAAGGAAATTAGATAAAGAATCTTGATTTTTTATCGGATGTCCTTTTACAATAGCCCAGTAGGTTTTAGTTACTTTTTTGTCACGAAACATTTTATTTAAACGTTCAAGAGCTTTCGATGTTTTTGCATAAACAACTACTCCTGACGTGGGTCTGTCTAATCTGTGTACAGTTCCTAAAAAAACATTTCCAGGTTTATTGTATTTTTCTTTTATATACTCTTTAATAATATCACTTAAAGGAGCATCACCTGTTTTATCTCCTTGGGTAATATCACCACAGCGTTTGTTTACAATAATAATGTGATTGTCTTCAAATAAAACCTGAAGAGACTCTTTTGTTGTGTGCATTTTAATTATTTAAAATCCTTTGCAACATCTTCGTTTACCTGATCTATGAAATTAAGAAACTCTTCACGTCCAAGTTTGTTTGACGATGAGGTAATAAATGACATTGGAACTTCCTCCCAATATTTTAGCATCGCTTTTTTATATGAGGTAATTTGTTTTCCTAGTTTAGAACTACCTAATTTATCAGCTTTGGTAAATACAATACAAAATGGAACCTGATTTTCTCCTAAAAACTGCATGAATTCCAAATCTATTTTCTGCGGGTCATGCCTTGAATCAACAAGAACAAAGGCACATACCAACTGCTCTCTCTCTTTAAAGTAATATTCAATAAAACCTTGGAATTTCGCTCTCTGCTTTTTTGAAACTTGAGCATAACCATATCCAGGAAGGTCGACTAGAAACCATTCATCGTTTATTTTGAAATGATTAATTAACTGAGTTTTTCCAGGTTTTCCAGAAGTTTTAGCAAGATCTTTTCTCTCCATTAACATGTTGATTAATGAAGATTTTCCAACGTTTGAGCGTCCGATGAATGCATATTCAGGAATTCTATCTTTTGGGCAATTAATTACATTGGTGTTGCTAACAACAAACTCAGCAGATTTTATTTTCATTTTGAAAATATTTAAATTAAATATTCGCTATAAAATGTAAACATAATATAGCTCTTTATAAACAGAATAACTGTTTTCAGTTAAAGCAAGTTAGTCTTGTTTATTAAAATTTCTAGAAGAATTTAGAATGTAATTAAATATTACGCTCTGCAAACCACTTTTCTAGAATTTCATTAAATTCTTTAGGTGTTTCCATCATTGCTGCATGTCCACATTTATCAATCCAAAATAAATCAGAATCTGGTAAATGCTTATGGAAATCTTCAGCAACCTCAGGAGGAGTAACTGTATCTTGTTTTCCCCAAATCAAACATGTAGGTTGATTCATGTTAGGTAAATCCTTCGCCATATTATGTCTTACAGCACTTTTGGCTATAGCAAGTGTTCTGACTAAAGAATTTCTGTCATTTATAACCCCATATACTTGATCAATTAATTCATCAGTAGCTATTTCTGGATTATAAAAAACTGCACGAGTTTTATTTCTTACAAACTCCTTATCGCCTCGTCTTGGATAATTGTTACCCATAGAGTTTTCATATAGTCCTGAACTACCAGTTAAAACAAGTGCAGAGACATCTTGTGGGTATTGTTTTATGTAATACAAAGCAATATGTCCACCTAGAGAATTACCTAATAAAACCACATCTTTGAGATTCTTGAATTCAATAAATTCATGTAAAAATTTAGCTAAGTTTTTTACATTGGTTTTTAGCAAGGGTAATGTGTATAAGGGAAGTTCTGGAATGAAAACTTTGTATCCTTTTTCTGAGAAATATTTAAAAGTTGCGTCAAAATTACTCAGTGCTCCCATGAGTCCATGTAAAACGATAATAGCTTTCCCTTCTCCTGCTTCTGCGAACGTAAATTTGCCTTCTTTCTTTAAAAATTCAGTCATAAAAAGTTTGATTTGACTTACCGACAAATGTAGTTTTTTTTTAGCACATTTTCATTTTTATTATTTTATCAATGAAATTGATTTGGTTTTTAAGTGTTTATGGGCTGTTTTTAGTGACTAAAACGTTTGAATACTGTTCTTTTGAAGAGGGGAAAATGAAAGAGGAAAAGGTTTATTTGTTATGATTTTTGTAGTAGAAATAGTGTGTTCATATACTTGCAGAGTAAAAAAGGATTCTTCTAATTTTTTATTAAAAATCAATATCGAAATACAATCCATTTTTTCGGGTATTTCAGGTCGCCAATTTGCCTTTTAGAGTTGCAGGTTTCTTGCTGTGTTGTACTTAAAAAGAGTGAGAAAACGATCGGAGGTTCATAGAGTTTTGGTTCTCGAACAATGTTACTTTTTGAAAGTAGATTTAAATCCCTCGAAAAACAAAAAAAACCAGAAGTGTTACTGTTTGCTAATCAAATATTTAGGTGTAAATGTAAAACTTATCAACAAAGTGGGGTAAAGTGGTAAAAAGTGGTATTTTTTTTATATTTTTGGTGCAAACTATCAATTTATTTAGTGATAAGCCTAATCGGGACATATGAGTGTAAGATGGATGCGAAGGGTAGAATGATGATGCCTGTAGCGTTTAAAAAGCAATTGTCACCTGTTTTACAGGATGGGTTTGTTGTGAAGCGATCAGTTTTTCAAGCTTGTTTAGAGGTTTATCCAATGCAAGAGTGGAATTTAATGATGGCGAAAATAAATAAATTGAATCGTTTTGTTAAGAAGAATAATGATTTTATTCGACGCTTTACGGCGGGGGTAAAGGTTGTAGAGATGGACGCAACCGGAAGGTTTTTGATACCTAAAGATTTATGTCAGTTTGCTGGTTTGACAAAGGAGCTTGTTTTGTCTTCTGCGGTGAATGTGATTGAGGTCTGGGATAAGGAAAAGTACGAAAAGATAATAGATGATTCTGTTGTTGATTTTGCTGATTTGGCGGAAGAGGTGATGGGTAATATTGATTTGGATGAGTTATCATGATTCAGTGTTGTTAAAAGAGAGTGTTGACGCTCTTGATATTAAGCCTAATGGGGTTTATGTTGATGTAACTTTTGGGGGCGGAGGTCATTCTCGTGAAATTTTAAGTCGTCTAGGGGAAGGAGGGAAGTTGTTTGCTTTCGATCAAGATCCTGATGCTCATGAAAACACGATAGATGATAAGCGTTTTGTTTTAATTGGAGAGAATTTTAGATATATAACTCGTTTTTTACGCTTCTATGGAGTGAAGAAAGTTGATGGTGTTTTGGCTGATTTAGGAGTTTCTTCTCATCAATTTGATGCTGCTGAGCGTGGGTTCTCTACTCGTTTTGATGCTGATTTGGATATGCGAATGGATCAAAAATCTAAGCTTTCTGCTAAAAGAATCATTAATAAGTATGAAGAGAAGGAGTTGGTGGATGTGTTGTTTTTATATGGGGAGTTGAGAAATGCAAGGGCTTTAGCAAAAACAATTGTTGAGTCAAGAGCTGAGGGAGAGATAAAAACAAGCTTTCAGTTGAAAGAGGTTTTGAAAAGGTTTTTACCGAAAGCAAAAGAACATAAAATTCTGGCGCAAATTTTTCAAGCGATACGAATTGAGGTAAATCAAGAGCTGGAAGTTTTGAAAGAATTTTTGAGTCAGATTCCAGATTTGTTAAATGAAGAAGGTCGTTTAAGTGTTATTTCTTACCACTCTCTTGAAGATAGATTGGTGAAAAGATTTATAAGGACAGGTTTGTTTAGTGGAGAGCCGGAGAAAGATATGTTCGGGAATACAGATGAGCCTCTGAAGAAAATAGGGAAGCTTATCGTTCCTACAAAGGAGGAAATTAAAGAGAATAATAGGGCTAGAAGTGCTAAGCTTAGGATAGCTACATTAAAATAAACAATGTCAAAGGTTAAAAGAAATATTTACGATGTTCTGAGAGGAGACTTTCTTACTGATGATAGTTCTCTTAAAAACTGGAAGATGTTATTGTTTGTGGTAGGATTGCTCTTAGTGATGATCACGGTAGCACATAGCGCAGATGCTAAAGTTGTAAAGGTGGCGGAGCTTAATAAGGAAAAAAGAAGGTTGAGGGCAGAGTATGTAGACACAAGTACCATTCTAATGCGGATGAAGCTGGAGAGTAGTATAAGGGCGAAAGTTAAAGGTAAAGGGTTGAAGCCAGCTCAAAAACCACCCAAGAAAATTAAAGTAACAATTAAACAAGAATAGAAAATGGTAATAAAAAAAGGCATATTAAATAAACTCTATATCGTAGTGGTTTTAATGGCGCTTTTTTTCGTGGTTATTATTTTTCGAATTTTTGAACTTCAATATATAGATGGCGATAAGTATCGAAAACTATCGCTAGCCAAAACTCATAAGAACGATACAATATTTGCTAATAGAGGTAATGTATATGCAGCAGATGGAAATCTGTTAGCAACTTCCATGTCTAAGTTTACAATTAGAATGGATGTGATGTCTGTGAAATCTATTGTTTTTGAGAGGAATATTAGAGCGTTGTCAGAGTCATTATCGGAATTATTAGGTAAAAGTGCAGATTACTATCAAAAGAAATTACGAGATGCTAGAAAGCGTAAGAATCGTTATTTGTTGATAGCTAGAAATATTGGGTATAATGATTATGCCAAGATGAAACAGTTTCCCATATTTAAACTCGGGGTGTATCGAGGTGGTTTTATTGCTGAACAACAAACTGTCAGGGTACACCCAATTGGGAAAATAGCAGAAAGAACCATTGGGTACGATGATTATAGAGGAGGTGCTGGTATTGAAGGGGCTTTTGCGGAGTATATGCAAGGCGAAAATGGTTGGAGACTAAAGCAGAAAATTGCAAAAGGACAATGGAAACCAATTAATGATGTGAATGAAAAAGAGCCTGTTGACGGTCATGATGTAATTACAACCATTGATGTAAATGTTCAGGATATAGCGCATCATGCGTTGTTAAAGCAAATGCAAAATTTTGAAGCTGAACACGGATGTGCGGTAGTGATGGAAGTGAAGACAGGAAAGATTAAAGCAATTGCGAATTTAGGAAGAACATCAAAGGGTACGTACTACGAAAAAAGAAACTATGCGGTTTGGGAAAGTCATGAGCCTGGCTCAACTTTTAAGCTAGCGAGTTTAATGGCTGCTCTTGAAGATAAAGTGGCTGATACATCTACAGTGGTTGATTGTGAAAAAGGTAAGATTTTTATCAATGATAGAAAGGTTGAAGATAGTAAGTATGGCGGTTATGGTAAGATTTCTTTAGCAAGAGTTTTTGAAGTTTCTTCTAATGTTGGAATTGTTAAAACAATTCAAAAGCATTATGATAAAAAGCCTAAAAAGTTTATCAAGAGAATCAAATCGTTTGGTTTAGATCAACAAACAGGAGTAAAGATTAAAGGGGAAGGAAAGCCTTTTATTCGTGATCCAGAAAAAAATTGGAGTCCAATTGCTCTTGAGTGGATGGCTTGGGGGTACGGTATTTCATTAACGCCATTACAAACTCTAGCTTTTTATAACGCAGTAGCTAATGATGGAAAATTAGTGAAGCCATATTTTGTGAAAGAGTTGAGAGTTGGGAATAAAGTTGATAAAAGATTTGGTGCCGAAGTAGTGAAAGAAAAAATAGCCTCTCAACAAACTTTAGATAAGGTGAGAAAGGTTATGGAGAATACGGTGAAAAAGGGAACGGCAAAGAATATTTATTCGCCAAACTTTTCAATGGCAGGAAAAACAGGTACTGCAAAAAAATATATACCAAGGCATAAAAATTCTCAAGGAAAAACGGTTGGAGGGTATTACTCAAATTCGAAGTATGTAGCCTCTTTTGCTGGTTTTTTTCCAGCTGATGAGCCGAAGTATTCATGTATCGTCGTGATTCACGAACCTAAAAAGGAGAAAGGTTATTATGGTGCTCAAGTGGCGGCACCAGTTTTCAAAGAAATAGCTCAAAAAATATACACAACAACTCCAATAGATAATCAATCGGTAACTGATACGATATCATATGCTAGGATTGATAAGGATTATGATGAGTATTATTTAAAGTTAAAAAAATATAAAACGATTATGCCAAAAGTTGTTGGTATGAGTGGAATGGATGCTGTATCTCTATTAGAGAATATGGGGTTGAAAGTGGAATTTACGGGAATGGGTAAAGTGGTAGAGCAATCTGTTCAAAATGGAATTAAAGTCTCAAAAGGGGCTACTATTTATTTAAGATTATCATAGGTGAAAAAATTAAGGGACATATTATATAAAGTATCGGTGAATTCAGTTTATGGAAGTACTGATGTTTTAGTTGATAGAATTTGTTTTGATAGCCGAAAGGTGAAAGAAGGAAGTCTGTTCCTGGCTCAAAAAGGAGTTCAAGTAGATGGGCATCAATTTATCGACAAAGCATTAAGTCTAGGTGCAACAGTAGTTGTTTGTGAAGTACTTCCTGAGGAAAAGAAAGAAGGAGTGACCTATGTTGAGGTAAGTGATTCAAGTACAGCATTAGCTGTGGTTTCTGCGAATTTTTATGATAATCCATCGAATAAATTAAAGTTGGTTGGAGTTACTGGAACGAACGGTAAAACAACCATAACCACACTGTTATATCAATTGTTTAAAAAAACTGGAGCTAAAGTAGGTTTGTTGTCTACGGTAAAGGTTCTAGTTGACAATAAAGAATACAAAGCCACACATACCACACCAGATTCGGTGATGATTAATAAGTATCTAGCTGAAATGGTTGGTGAAGGTGTGGAGTACTGTTTTATGGAGGTGAGTTCTCATGGAATTCATCAGAAAAGAACGGAAGCTTTGCATTTTGAGGGAGGTGTGTTTACTAATTTATCTCATGATCATTTAGATTATCATGAGACTTTTGCGGAGTATAGAGATGTAAAGAAATCTTTCTTTGATAATCTGCCAAAAACTTCTTTCGCTTTGACGAATCTTGATGATAAAAATGGTCAAATAATGCTTCAGAATACCAAAGCGCGAAAGCAAGGGTATGCACTTAAAACCATTGGAGATTTTAAAGGAAAGGTTTTAGAAAAAAGTTTTTCGGGAAGTTTACTAGCATTAAATGGTGTTGAAGTTTGGACGAAGTTAATTGGAGAGTTTAATGCATATAATTTACTTGCCATTTATGGTGTTGCGACCTTGTTAGATTTGGAGAAAATGGAGTCGCTTCGTTTATTAAGTGAGTTAGAAAGTGTAAGTGGGCGTTTTCAATATACGGTTTCCGATGATAAAGTTACTGCTGTGGTTGATTATGCACACACTCCTGATGCTTTGAAAAATGTATTACAAACGATAAATGATATACGAACGGGTAATGAAAATGTGATTACAGTTGTTGGTTGTGGAGGTGATAGAGATCGTGAAAAGAGGCCTAAAATGGCAAAAATAGCTTCTCAGTTAAGTACTCAAGTCGTTTTTACATCGGATAATCCGAGGACTGAAGATCCACAAGAGATTTTGAATGATATGGAAAAAGGAGTAGCTCCTGAAAATTATAAAAAAACCTTATCGATTTTGGATAGAAGGCAAGCCATAAAAACTGCATGTAAACTATCTGAATCTGGAGATATTATTCTTATTGCTGGAAAAGGTCATGAGAATTATCAAGAAATAAATGGAGAACGATTGCATTTTGATGATTTAGAAGAAGTCATTAATTGTTTTAACCAGTTAAAAACATAAATAATGCTGTATTATATTTTTGAATATTTAGAAAGTGAATTTAACCTGACAGGAGCAAGTGTGTTCCAGTTTATAACCTTCAGGTCAGCATCAGCATTTATTTTGTCGTTGCTAATAACTATGATCTTTGGAAAGAAAATTATTAATTTTCTTAGGAAGCAGCAGGTTGGTGAAACTGTTCGAGATTTAGGTTTAGAAGGTCAGGTTCAAAAGGCGGGAACACCTACAATGGGTGGGATAATTATTATTCTTGGAACATTGTTGCCTGTGCTACTTCTTGCTAGACTCGATAATATTTACATCATCATATTACTGATAACTACATTATGGATGGGGGTCATTGGTTTTACAGATGATTATATCAAAGTGTTTAAAAAAGACAAACAAGGTTTAAAGGGAAAGTTTAAGGTTTTAGGTCAGGTTGGTTTAGGTTTGATTGTTGGGTCAATGCTTTATTTTCATGAAGATGTAACGATCAAAGAACAGCTTCCTATTGAACAGCAGGTAATTCAAGAGAACGGTAAAAAGCTAGTATTTGGAGATGCTCATAAATCAACAAAAACTACAGTTCCTTTTTTAAAGCATAATGAACTTGATTATTCAAAAGCGCTGAGTTTTTTGGGAGAGGGGTATAAAAAATATGGATGGATCGTATTTATTTTTGTTACTGTTTTCTTAGTAACAGCAATTTCTAATGGTGCAAATTTAACTGATGGTATTGATGGGCTTGCAGCGGGGTCTTCTGCTATTATGGTCGTGGCTTTAGCGATTTTTGCATGGGTGTCTGGAAATATCATTTTTGCTGATTATCTCGATGTAATGTATATCCCGAAATCAGGAGAAATGACTGTGTTTATTTTTGCTTTTGCAGGGGCTTTAATAGGTTTCTTGTGGTATAATACATATCCAGCTCAAGTATTTATGGGAGATACTGGTAGTTTAACTATTGGAGGAATTATAGCTGTAATTGCCATTGCGATAAGAAAAGAATTATTGTTGCCAATATTGGCGGGAATTTTTGTTGCTGAGAATCTATCAGTGATGCTACAAGTTTCATATTTCAAGTATACAAAGAAGAAGTTTGGGGAGGGCCGAAGAATATTTAAAATGGCACCTCTGCATCATCATTATCAAAAATTAGGGTACCATGAAAGTAAAATTGTAACTCGTTTTTGGATCGTAGGAATTTTACTGGCGGTATTAACGGTAGTTACTTTAAAGTTAAGGTAAATGAAAAAAAAGTTAGTTGTACTTGGAGGAGGAGAAAGTGGTGTTGGAACGGCTATTTTAGGAAAGCAAAAAGGATATGATGTTTTTGTTTCTGACAAAGGAATGATTGCAGATGATTATAAAGAAGTTCTTGAACAGCATGAAATAAGCTTTGAAGAAAAGCAACATACGAAAGAAATCATTTTTCAGGCAGATATTGTGATGAAGAGTCCTGGAATTCCTGATAAAGTGGAATTAGTTCAGGAATTAATAAAGAAAGAGATTTCAGTCGTTTCTGAAATAGAGTTTGCAGCAAAATACACAAATGCTACGGTAGTGGGTATTACAGGTTCAAATGGTAAAACAACAACAACGATGATAACGCATCATTTGCTTAAAAAGGCAGAGTTAAACGTTGGAATTGCTGGTAATATTGGTGATAGTTTTGCGAAACAAGTTGCTGAAAAGGAATATGATTTTTATGTGTTAGAGTTGAGTAGTTTTCAGTTGGATGGTATTGAGGAGTTTAATTCTCATATAGCCATTTTAACAAACATAACACCAGATCATTTAGATCGATATGATTACAATTTCGATAATTATATCGAGTCAAAATTTAGAATAACAAAGAATCAAACCGAAAGTGATTATTTAATCTATGATTACGATGATGAAGTAATTACTGAGTGGTTAAAAAGAAATACAACAAAGGCAAAATTGGTCCCATTTTCACTAGAGAAGGAACTTGAATACGGTGCTTTTGTACGAGAAAATAATATTATAATAAAATTTAATTCGGAAGAAGTATTAATGAACGTTTCAAATTTAAAATTACAAGGAAAACACAATACTAAGAATGCAATGGCTTCAGCAATGGCAGCGCGATTATTAAAGGCTAGAAAATCAACAATCGCTGAAAGTTTATCTGATTTTGAGGGTGTTGAACACCGCTTGGAAAATGTACTTAAGATTAATGGAGTACAATATGTAAACGATAGTAAAGCAACGAATGTTAATGCTGCTTATTATGCTTTAGAATGTATGGATACTCCAACTGTTTGGATTGTTGGTGGTGTTGATAAAGGAAATGATTACGCAGATTTACTTCCTTTAGTTAGGGAAAAAGTAAAAGCGATTGTTTGTTTAGGTTTAGATAATACAAAGATTATTGATACGTTTCAAAATGTAGTAGATGTTTTCGTTGAAACTGCAGGAGCGGAAGAGGCTGTAAAAGTGGCTCATAAAGTTGCAGACAAAGGAGATACAGTGTTGTTGTCACCAGCATGTGCAAGTTTCGATTTATTCACCAGTTATGAAGATCGAGGAAATAAATTTAAAGAAGCAGTTAGAAGTTTATAAAATTAAATAATGAAATCCCTATTTCAACATATAAAAGGAGATCGAGCTATATGGGCTATTGTAGCTGTATTGGCTGTGTTTTCATTTATGCCAGTATACAGTGCAAGTACTAACTTGGTGTATGTTGTTGGTAATGGGTCTACTATTGGTCATTTGGTAAAACATATCGTTTTACTAATTTCTGGTTTTGCTATCATTTATGGAGTTCACAAGGTGCCTTATCGATATTTCAGTGGAGGTTCTGTTTTAATGCTACCTGTTGTGGTGTTACTGTTAATCTTTACTATGTCGCAAGGTACATTGATTGGAGGAGCTAATGCAAGTAGATGGATACGTATTCCTTTTGTAGGTATTGGTTTCCAGACTTCTACACTTGCAGGGCTAGTGCTGATGGTTTATGTAGCGAGATATTTAGCTAGAAATAAAGAAAAACCAATTGAGTTTAAAGAAAGTTTATTGCAAATGTGGTTGCCAGTAGGTCTGGTATTAATTTTAGTTTTACCTGCTAATTTTTCTACAACTGCAATTTTCTTTACAATGATATTGTTATTAGCCTATATAGGAGGATATCCATTAAAGTATATCGGTTATATATTAGGAATAGGATTGTTTTCGCTGTTGTTCTTTATTCTTGTAGCGAAGGCTTTCCCAGATGCGATGCCTAACCGTATTCATACTTGGCAGAGCAGATTGGAGAATTTTTCCAATCCAAATGGATCGGAAAATTATCAAGTAGAAAAAGCAAAAATAGCAATTGCTACAGGAGGAGCTATCGGTAAAGGACCAGGTAAGAGTATCCAAAAGAATTTCTTGCCACAATCGTCTTCCGATTTTATCTATGCCATTATCGTGGAAGAATATGGTTTAGTAGGAGCTTTACTAGTCGTGTTTATCTATTTCTTATTGCTCTTTCGGATATTAATAACAGCAAAAAAGGCCAATACAATTTTTGCAACCTTATTAGTTATAGGTGTTGGTATACCTATTGTTTTTCAAGCCCTGATTAATATGGCAGTGGCTGTAAATATTTTACCAGTAACAGGTCAAACATTACCTCTAATAAGTAGTGGGGGTACCTCAATTTGGATGACTTGTTTTGGTTTAGGAATGATTTTAAGTGTAAGTGCATCTAAAAATGAAACTGAGGAAACTATTTTAGATGATAATCCTTTAGATATTTTACATGAAACAATATAAAGTGTAAGAGGAAAGCTAACCGGAATTTAATATGAAAGAATCAATTAATGTCATCATAAGTGGTGGAGGAACAGGAGGGCATATTTATCCTGCGATAGCCATAGCAAATGAAATAAAACTTCGTTATCCTGAGGCAAGTATTTTGTTTGTTGGAGCTAAAGATAAAATGGAGATGGAAAAGGTGCCTCAAGCGGGCTATGATATTAAGGGATTATGGATTTCTGGGATACAAAGGAAATTAACATTAAAAAATTTAGCATTTCCATTTAAACTGATTAGTAGTTTGTGGAATGCGAATCGAATAATTAATAAATTCAAACCTCATGTAGCAGTTGGAACAGGTGGCTTTGCCAGTGGTCCAACTCTAATGATGGCTAATAAAAAGGGTGTTCCTACTCTTATTCAAGAACAAAACTCTTACCCCGGAATTACCAATAAGCTTTTAGGAAAGAAAGCTAAAAAGGTGTGTGTCGCATACGATAATTTGGAGCGTTTTTTTCCTGATGGGAATATTATAAAAACAGGAAATCCCGTTAGGCAGGATCTTCTTTTTATTCATACAAAAACAGAGGAAGGAAAGGCGTTTTTTAAGCTAGATAAGAAAAAGAAAACGTTGCTAGTTCTTGGGGGAAGTTTAGGAGCTCGAAAAGTAAATCAATTGATAGAATCGCAATTAGACTTTCTTCAATCACAAAATATTCAATTGATTTGGCAATGTGGAAAGTTGTATTATGAAGAATACAAGGTACACAACAAATTGGAGAATGTACAGGTTTATCAATTTTTAGACAGGATGGATTTGGCTTATGCAGCAGCCGATTTCGTTGTGTCAAGGGCTGGTGCAAGCTCTGTTTCGGAGCTGTGTATTGTTGGGAAACCAACCATATTTATCCCGTCTCCAAATGTTGCAGAAGATCACCAAACAAAAAATGCAAAGGCAATTGCTGATAAGCATGGAGCAATATTGATAAAAGAAAATGAATTAGAAACGTTTCCTATAGTTCTTGAAACTTTATTGAAAGATGCCGGGAAGCAAGAGAGTTTAAGTGAAAATATAAAAATATTGGCATTACCGAATGCTACCAATGATATTGTAAATGAAATTGAAAAAATAATTAAGAAATAGAAGTAGAAGAGTTGATGGATTTAAATAAAATACATAATATATATTTTATTGGAATAGGAGGGATTGGAATGAGCGCTATTGCTCGTTATTTTTCTGCTAATGGGAAAAAAGTTGCTGGGTATGATAAGGTGCAAACACCTATAACTGATTCTTTGGAAGAATTAGGGATTCGTGTTCACTTTCAGGATGATGTAAAGAAAATAGATTTAGCCTTTTCGGATAAAGAAAAGACAATTGTTATTTACACACCAGCGGTTCCTTCTAATCACAAGGAGCTAACTTATTTTATAGATAATAACTACACGGTATTAAAAAGGTCTGAAATTCTGGGAGAGATAACCAAAAACACTTTTTGTTTAGGAGTTGCGGGAACTCATGGTAAAACAACGACATCGGCTATTCTTGGTCATGTGATGGAGCCATTGAAAGCAACATCTTTTTTAGGTGGGATTTCTGAAAATTATAATTCAAATTTAATATTAGGTGATGATAAAGTTTCGGTTGTAGAGGCAGATGAGTTTGATCGTTCTTTTTTAAGGCTTTCACCAAATATTGCTTGTATTACCTCGATGGATTCGGATCATTTAGATATATACGATAAACCAGATGCACTTCAAGAGTCTTTTAAAGAGTTTGCAGGAAAAGTGTCTGATTCATTAATTGTGGCTGAAGGACTACCTCTCGAAGGGTTAACATATGGTTTTGATGATTCAGTCGATTATCAGGCTATAGATGTTCAGATAAAGAATGGAGGTTATTTATTTAATGTCAAAGCTCCTCGTGATGTGGCTGAAAAGGTTGAGTTTTACTTACCAGGAAGACACAATTTAATGAATGCTTTAGCAGCATTTGCTATGGCAGATGTTTATGGTGTTTCGTTTGAAATAATTAAAAAACAGTTGGCTAGTTTTAAAGGAGTCAAAAGAAGATTCTCTTATAAAATTAAGTCGGAAGAAATAGTGTTGATTGATGATTATGCACATCATCCAACGGAAATTAAAGCAGTGGAAGCTTCAGTTAGGGAAATGTATCCTGGGAAAAAAGTACTGGCAGTATTTCAGCCACACTTGTTCAGTAGAACAAGAGATTTTGTGGATGACTTTGCGGATTCACTTTCAAAGTTTGATGAAGTTTTATTGTTAGATATATATCCAGCAAGAGAATTACCGATTCAAGGAGTTACATCAAGCTGGTTAATGCAAAAGATGGATTTGTCAGAGAAAAAACTGGTGACAAAAGAAAATTTGGCAAAGAATGTATTGAATTCTGATGCAGATATTGTTGTCATGATTGGAGCAGGTGATATTGGCCTAATGGTTGATACTATAAAGGTGAAGTTGGAAGAAAAGTTTAGTTTATTGAAGTGAAAAAATTAACAGCTTATATAGCATTTGTGGCGCTAATTGCTTTTTTGTTCTTTCTATATGGATTTTCAGCCAGTAGAAACGGTGCAAAAAAGGTGAAAAATACGGTGGTTGAGTTTGAAGAAGGAGATAATAACTTCTTGACTCACAAGATGGTTGATAAAATGTTAATACAAAATCAAAAATTTGTTCAAAACCAATCGAAAAGTGTAGTAGATTTACACTTTCTAGAAACTAATGTTTCAGCAAACCCTTATGTAGAAAAAGCAACCGTTTTTTTAACGATAAATGGGGTGTTGAAAACACTCATAAAACAACGCAAGCCAGTGGCTCGCATTGTTGATAATGACTCGATATTTTATGTTGATAAGTACGGAGTTAAAATTCCTTTATCAGCTAATTTTTCAGCCAGAGTGCCGTTAGTTTCGGGGGTAGGAAATGCTGAAGAAATCAAAGAACTTATACAGTTACTACAAACCATCTCGAGTGATGATTTTTTTAATAAAGAAATCATTGCCATTGAAAGAAATGCTCAGAATGAATATGTTTTTACAGTTCGTACTGGGGATTATAAAATAGCGTTTGGAAAGTATGAGTTTGCTCCCCTAAAATTTAAAAAGTTAAAAGCATTCTATAACAAAGCTCTTATAGATGGATCTATAAAAAAGTATAAATTAATTAATGTAAAGTATCACAACCAAGTTGTATGCACAAAACATAATCAAGATGGAAAACAATAAAATAGCAGTTGGGTTAGATATTGGAACGACCAAGATTGTTGCCATGATTGGTCGCAAAAACGAATACGGGAAGTTAGAAGTTCTTGGTATTGGTAAGGCGAAAAGCTTGGGTGTTAAACGTGGTGTTGTTAATAATATTACTCAAACGATTCAGTCAATACAGCAAGCTGTTGACGAGGCACAGAGTGTTTCTGGATATCAAATTGAAAATGTAGTAGTGGGTATTGCCGGTCAGCATATTCGTAGTTTACATCATAGTGATTACATCACTCGTGAGAAATCTGACGAAGTTATAGACAATACTGATATCGATAACCTTGTAGAGCAAGTGCATAAATTGGTAATGCTTCCTGGTGAGGAAATTATTCATGTATTACCACAAGAGTACAAAGTAGATAGTCAACCCGAGATTAAAGAACCTATTGGGATGTATGGAGGTAGACTTGAGGCTAATTTTCATGTTGTTGTAGGTCAAGTATCCTCTATAAGAAATATAGGCCGTTGTGTTAAAAGTGCGGGACTTAACCTTTCTGATATCACTTTAGAGCCATTAGCTTCGGCTTCGGCAGTATTAAGTCAAGAAGAAAAAGAAGCAGGTGTTGCATTAATTGATATAGGTGGTGGTACAACTGATTTAGCCATTTTTAAAGATGGAATAATTCGTCATACCGCTGTAATTCCTTTTGGAGGTAATGTGATTACTGAAGATATTAAGGAAGGGTGTTCTATCATAGAAAAGCAGGCTGAATTGCTGAAAATAAAATTTGGTTCAGCTTGGCCAGGTGAAAATAAGGAAACGGAAATTGTATCTATTCCTGGATTAAGAGGTAGAGAGCCAAAAGAAATTACACTAAAGAATTTATCTAAGATAATTCATGCACGTGTTCAGGAGATTATTGAACATGTGTATTTAGAAATAAAGAATTACGGACATGAAACGCAAAAGGGTAAACTAATTGCGGGAATTGTTTTAACAGGAGGAGGTTCTCAATTAAAACACCTTCGTCAGTTAGTTGAATATATTACAGGAATGGATGTTCGTATTGGGTATCCTAATGAGCATTTAGCTGGAGATTCTGATGATGTTTTATCGAGTCCTGCTTATGCAACTGCTGTAGGGTTGATAATGGAAGGACTTGAAAGAGAAGAAGAAATTGTAGAAGAAATTAAGCCAGAAGTTGAAGAACCTGTTTTTGAAAGGAAGGAAGAGGAAACAGTAGTTGAAGAAGAACCTGTAAAAAAGGAAGAAATCCAAAAAGGAAAGTCTAAATCATTCTTTGAGAAATTCACTGAAAGATTTAAGGAGTTTTTAGATAACGCAGAATAAAATAAAGTGAAAACTCTGAATTGTCCCCTATTAGGAGTTAAATTAAATCATAACCATTAAAAGAAAAGTTATTATGAGCGCAGAATTTGATAACATTTCATTCGATATGCCTAAAACGCAATCTAACGCCATTAAAGTTATCGGTGTTGGAGGGGGTGGTAGCAATGCCGTAAATCACATGTATAATGAGCAAATTCACGGAGTAGACTTCGTAATTTGTAACACCGATGCTCAAGCCCTAGAAAATAGTCCAATACCAAACAAAATCCAATTAGGAGCACACCTAACCTCAGGTTTAGGAGCAGGTGCAAATCCTGAAGTTGGAGCACAAGCAGCTGCTGAAAGTATTCAAGAAATCCAGCAGATGTTAAATACCCATACTAAAATGGTATTTATTACCGCAGGAATGGGTGGTGGAACCGGTACTGGAGCGGCTCCAATTATAGCCAAAATTGCAAAAGATATGGATATTTTAACGGTAGGTATCGTTACAATGCCATTTCAATTTGAAGGAAGAATGCGCTCAAAACAGGCTCAATTAGGTATTGATGAGCTTAGAAAACATGTTGATTCTCTAATTGTAATCAACAATAATAAATTACGTGAAGTGTATGGTAATCTTGGTTTTAAAGCCGGATTCTCAAAAGCAGACGAAGTTTTAGCAACGGCAGCTAAAGGTATTGCGGAAGTAATTACACATCACTACAAACAAAATATCGATTTACATGATGCTAGAACGGTGTTGTCAAATAGTGGAACAGCTATTATGGGATCTGCTAAAGAAGCAGGTGCGAACAGAGCTAAAAATGCTATTATCAAAGCACTTGATTCACCATTATTAAATGATAATAAAATTACAGGAGCCAAAAACGTATTGTTGTTAATCGTGTCTGGTGCCAACGAAGTAACTCTAGATGAAATAGGAGAAATTAATGATTATATTCAAGAAGAAGCAGGTTATGATGCGAATATAATTATGGGAATTGGTGAAGATGAAGCTTTAGAAGATGGAATTTCATTAACTGTAGTTGCTACGGGGTTTACAGCTGATCAACAAGGTGATATTTCTAATACAGAAACTAAAAAAATTGTTCATACATTAGAAGATGAACAAAAAGCTACCTATAGTTTCGAGGAGAAGAAAGTGGAGAAAGCTCCAACCATTGACGAGCCTTTAACTCAAAAGACTGATCAGAAGGTAGTGCATGTTTTAGAAGAGGAAAAGATTGAGGATAAACCAAAATTTAACTTAATTCCTACTACTGAAGCTATAAAAAATATAGACGTTATTTATGATGAAATTTCTATAGAATCAGTTTCTGAAGATGATTTTATCATAACAAACGTTACAGAAACAAAAGAGGAGGTTAAAGAACCAAAGCAAGAATATATTCAACAAGATTTATTGTTTGATTTACCTTTGAATTCTTACGAGGAAATTAAGCCAGCAAATAGTATTGTTGAAACTACGGAGAAAATAAAAAATATCGAAGTAGAGGCAGAGATTGTAGAACCTAAAAAAGAAGTTCATAAACGTTATATTTTAGACGATTTTAGTGCAGAACCTACCATTGGTAAAAGTTCTACGCCTGCAATCAAGAAAGAGGAAGACGAGTCTTTAAATTTTGAAGTAAAGACCAAGACAGATGAAGATAATTCTTCTGATAGTTCAAATGATGAAGCTTCACCTTTAAGTTTAACTATTTCTGAGTTACAAAGAAGAGCTCAAGAAAGACGTGAGAAAATGAAGGGCTTTAATTATAAGTTTGCTGATCAAGTAAGTAAAAATATTGATGAAATTGAGCGTCAACCAGCCTATAAGAGATTAGGAGTTGATATTGACGCGAATCAAGATATTAGTAAGACAGATAAGGCGTTAAATAACGATAAAGACGATTTATTACGTTCGAATAATTCTTTTTTACACGATAACGTAGATTAATAAAATCACCTCAGAGATAGTTTAATAATTTTAGAATGAGTATACAAAAGGAAATAACTCAAAAAATGAAGGAGGCTATGAAGTCTAAAGACACCGTAGCTTTAACAGCATTAAGAGCTCTAAAATCAGCTTTTATGTTGGCGAATACTGAAGCTCGTGAAGGTGAATTAACCGATCAAGAAGAGTTGAAGATTGTTCAGAAACAGGTAAAGCAACGAAAGGATAGTGCTGCTGTTTTTAGTGAACAAGGAAGAGCTGATTTAGCAGAACCAGAATTGGCAGAAGCTGCTGTTTTAGAGCAATTTTTACCTGAAGCCTTAAGCGAGGAAGAAATTGAGAAAGTAGTAGTTGAGATAATTGCGAATGTTGGAGCAGAAGGAATGAAAGATATGGGGAAAGTGATGGGAATGGCATCAAAGCAATTGGCTGGTCAAGCAGATGGTAAAGTAATCTCTGCAATAGTAAAAAATAAACTTTCAAATTAGTTTTCTAAATTGTAGAAAACAATGACCTTGTAGTTCAATTGGATAGAACATCAGATTTCGGCTCTGACGATGAGGGTTCGAGTCCTTCCTGGGTCGCTTTTTAAATTACAACCTCTTAATTATTTAAGAGGTTTTTTTGTTTCAAAAAATAAAAACATCTAATTTAAATTAGATGTTTTCTTTTTACTTAGAGGAAATAGAACTTATTCAAGAGAATTTAATCTCTTTGCTAAAATTATAATATTTAGATACCGTTCATTTGTATCCTTCTTGAAAGAATTAAGGGGAAACTTTCATTTTAAACTAACTATACAAATCTCGAAATAAATCGTAGTAGGACAGATTTAATCTGTTGTTTTAGGTAGTTGAGTAAATGTAGCGGAATAAAAAAACTGCTTATGTAACAAAAGTTACAAAGCTTATTTTTTTAAGAAATTTTTAGCTCTTTGGGCTATATTTCTAGTACTTGTATTAAGTTGCGTTGGAGTTTAATTTTTCCTTGTTTTTCAAGTGATTTAAGAAGTCTAGAAACAACTACTCGTGAGGTGTGAAGGTCGTTAGCTATTTCTTGATGAGTAACGCTAATTGAATCGTTATGGTTTACCAATGCTTTATCTCTTAAATACTTAAATAAACGTTGGTCCATATTTAAAAAGGCAATAGTATCTACTGCCTCAATAAACTCTTGTAGTCTGTTGTGATAACTCTGTAAAATGAACTCTTGCCATGATTTGTATTTACTTAACCAATCACTCATTTTTTCCTTAGGAACCATGAGTAACTTAACATCAGTTTCAGTAACAGCTCTAATCTTACTTTTTGTTTGCCCAACACAGCAAGAAAGAGTAACAGCGCATGTATCACCCTTTTCTAAATAATATAAAACTAATTCATCTCCATTTTCATCTTCTCTTAAAATCTTAATAGCACCTTCTAGAAGTAGTGGGATTGAAACGATATAACTATTCGTATCAATGATGGTTATATTTGAATCAAACTCTTTATAAACACCAATTGCTAGTATCTCATTTAGTAAATCTTCTTCGAACAAATAACCGTAATTGAATTTTAGCTCTTCTATCAAGGGTAAAGGAATTTAGTGAGTGAATTAATTTGCTATATCTTAAGTAAAGATACCTAATATAATAGGAAAATAAAACAATTCTTTTAATGATAAAAGTCAGTGTTTTGCTTCAATAATTTCTGGAAATTTGATATAGAAATTGAAATAAAAATCATTTAATATCATGAAGAAAAGAACGCCAGTATCAGTTATAATGAGTAAAAATGTAATTACTTTAAACAAAACAGATGATTTAACTACAGCAGAGAAATTATTTAAAGAAAATAATATAAGGCATATTCCAGTAGTAAGTGGAAGTACTATTGTCGGAATATTAAGTTATACTGATTTATTAAGAATTAGTTTTGCTGATGCTATTGATGAAGATGAGAATGATGTGGATACAGTAGTCTATAATATGTTTACGATTGAGCAAGTAATGGCTAAAAACTTAGTAACTGTAAGTCCGACCAATACAATCAAGGAAGTGGCAGAAATATTATCTAAAAAAGAATTTCATGCATTACCAGTAATTGAAGGAGGAGATTTAGTAGGAATAGTAACAACAACAGATTTGATATATTTTCTTTTAGAACAGTTCAATTAGTTGAACAAAAAAAGCAGTAAGAATTTCTTACTGCTTTTTACTTTTTGCGATTTGTGATTAATTTACAATCGCTTTCAAATTTTCAATAGTCGCTGTTGGATCTTCGCTTTTAAAAACAAAGCTTCCAGCAACTAAAACATCGGCACCAGCCTCTATTAATTGATTTGCATTTTTATCAGTAACACCCCCATCAATTTCAATTAATGTAGATGCATTACTAAATTCAATTAAGTGTTTTAATTGACTTACTTTTTTATAAGTGTTTTCAATAAATGATTGCCCTCCAAAACCTGGATTCACACTCATAATACAAACTAAATCTAAGTCTGCAATAATATCTTCTAAAACTGCTATTGGAGTATGTGGATTTAATGCTACACCTGCTTTCATTCCAGCAGCTTTTATTGCTTGAATGGTTCTGTGTAAGTGAGTGCAAGCTTCATAATGTACAGTTAAAATATCAGCGCCTAAGTCAGCAAAAGTATTAATATACCTGTCAGGATCAACGATCATTAAGTGAACATCAATTGTTTTTTTTGCATGCGAAGAAATCGACTTTAAAACTGGCATTCCAAATGAGATATTTGGCACAAAAACACCGTCCATAATGTCAATATGAAACCAATCAGCTTTACTTTCATTCACCATCTCTACATCTCTTTGTAGATTTCCAAAGTCAGCTGCTAAAACCGAAGGAGCAATAAGTTTTTCCATTTAAATAAAAATTGTTGTGTTGTTTACGCCGCAAAAGTACGTCAATTTTTTTATTTGAAAATCCTATAAAATGGAAGAAGAAACTTTAGAAAGTTTTAATCTGTTTCAAAACGAAGAAAGCTCTCAAAATTGAGAGCTTTCATTCATTAATCAAAAAACGAATAGTTATGATAACTATTTGTTGCTGTAAATATATTATTAATAGAAAAATTAACCTAAATAAGTCATTAAAATCTTACTACGAGACGTGTGTTTTAGCCTTCTAATAGCTTTTTCCTTAATTTGACGAACACGTTCACGTGTTAAATCAAAAGTTTCACCAATTTCTTCTAATGTCATTGGTTGGTGTTCTCCTAAACCGAAGTATAATTTTACAACATCAGCTTCACGAGGAGTTAAGGTTTCTAACGCACGGTTAATTTCAATACGTAATGATTCGTGTAATAATGTTTTATCTGGATTTGGTGACTCACCAGAATTTAATACGTCATATAAGTTTGAATCTTCTCCTTCTATTAATGGAGCATCCATTGATACATGACGACCAGAATTTTTCATTGATTCTTTAACATCGTTTACAGTCATGTCAAGCTTCTTTGCAATTTCCTCAGCACTTGGTGGGCGCTCATTTTCTTGCTCTAAGAAGGCATACATTTTGTTGATCTTGTTAATTGAACCAATTTTGTTCAAAGGTAAACGTACAATACGAGATTGCTCAGCTAAAGCCTGTAAGATAGATTGACGAATCCACCAAACGGCATAAGAGATAAATTTAAATCCACGAGTTTCGTCAAAACGCTTCGCAGCTTTAATTAATCCCAAGTTACCTTCATTAATTAAATCAGGTAATGTTAAACCTTGATTTTGATATTGTTTAGCAACAGATACCACAAAACGAAGGTTAGCTTTAGTAAGTTTTTCTAATGCTCTTTGGTCACCCGCCTTTATTCGCTGTGCTAATTCTACTTCTTCATCCGCGGTAATTAAATCTACCTTTCCAATCTCCTGTAAATACTTGTCTAATGAGGCGGTTTCCCTGTTGGTAACCTGTTTTGTAATCTTAAGTTGTCTCATGTAATAAGGCTTGTGTTTTTATTAGTTATCTATTGCTCTTTACTTACTTATACGGAGCATTTACATTAAATGTTACAAAAGTTTTTATTTTTTTTAAAAAAAGTTTTTCTCCTGTTAAAGATTTGTTAAATTTGATTTAGTCAAAAATGAAAAAGTGACCATTAAGAAAAATATGTGTCTTAAAAAAACAAAGTCTAAACGAAACGTTAACTGAACTTAGCCGTTGAAGAGTATTGATGTTACAAAAATGAGTGACGAAGAGCTGGTCACCAAAATAGTAGAGAAAAATGACACCCATTTGTTCGCTGTTTTGTACGATCGCTATGCTGGTCTTGTGTACAACAAGTGCTATGGTTTTTCCAATAGTAAGGAAGAAGCACAGGATTTAACACATGATCTTTTTATTCGCTTGTTTGTAAAATTGCGTACCTTTAAGGGGAAATCAAAGTTTTCTACTTGGTTATATTCTTTTACCTACAATTTTTGTGTGAATTATGTTCAGCGGAACAGCGCAAAAAGAAAGGAAAGAGTTACCGTTGTAACGGATCAAATCAAGGAAGAGGATAGTGGTTTGGATGAAATTGATGACGCAACTTTATTTGAGTTAAAATCAGATAAGCTTGCAAAGGCACTTGAGCTAATCTCTCCTGCTGAAAAAATGATTTTATTAATGAAATATCAAGACGATATGAGTATAAAAGAAATAGCGGGGTCATTAGAATTGGGAGAAAGCGCAGTAAAAATGCGATTAAAACGAGCAAAGGCGAAAGTCGTAGAAACGTATAACGAGTTGTAATTATTATGGCTAATCCATTTAAAAAAATATTACATAACGAAGAGTTGCCAGAGGTACTTAGGGAAAAAGTACTTAACGATGTGGCAATGATAAAACTTTCTATTGACGTAGCGGATTTGTTTGTTGTAAAGTATCCTAATGCAATTGCCGATTTACTTAATGGTGGAGGTTCGCGACCTTCTAATGATATGAACAAGGATGATAAAAAAGAAACGGATTAACATCATAAACTAAACTAATACTGTCATGATTCCATTGCAAGAAAACATTTTGAAACCATTTAGGGACACTTTTCAAAGCATTTATAAGTCTTTGCCAACGGTTGCAGGGTTTATTGCTTTTATAATAATATCTTGGTTGGTAATTAAACTTTTCCTTTATATTGTTCGAAAGGCTTTAGCAAAAACAAAAATTGACGAATGGTCGAAAAAACTTAGTAATACTCAAATTTTTGGAGATACTACGATAAACATTGTACTTACCAATGTAATATTAGCCGTTTTAAAGTGGTTTTTAATATTTATGTTTGTCATGGTTGGTGCAGAAATTTTTGGTTTGGATGGCGTTTCAAGCGGAATCAAGAGTTTCTTTGCATACTTGCCAAAATTACTCACAGCTTTAGGGATTTTTGTAGCAGGTGCTTATTTAGGTACCATGGTAAAGAAGGCTATTCAGTCAATGTTTAAGTCTCTTGAGCTTTCTGGAGGAAACTTAGTTGGAAACATAGCATTTTATTTGATTGTAGTGTTTTTATCAATAACGGCATTAGATCAGGCAGGAGTTGATACTTCAATTATAAAGAGTAACTTAACATTGCTAATTGGTTCGATCTTGGCGGCCTTTACAATTGCTTTTGGTTTAGGAGCAAGAGATGCTGTTGGACGATTGCTTTTTGGATATTATTCAAGAAAGAATATTGGTATTGGAGAGCATGTGGTTATTGGTGAAATTGAAGGAGTAGTAACAGCAATAGATAACATATGTATTACGTTAAATACTAAGGACGGAAAAATGATTTTACCTATTAAAGACGTGGTAGACAGTAAAATAGTATTTAAGAAATAAAAAAAAATATATATATTTGCGTATCTATCAGAATGATATTAATGAAATTGAAACAAAGAGTTTACGATAGATTTCGGGGGACTTCTATCTAATAAGTGAAGGTTAACTTTACATATTCGAAAGGCTATCTTAATTGATAGCCTTTTTCATTTTTTATATTTAAACAACTGTTTTTTTAGTGATAATTTATTTTTTTAGTTCCAAATTGTGACTAATTAAAAAATCACGTGTCAAAACTATACACGAGATAGATTTCGGGGGACTTCTATCTAATAAGGTTAAAGGTTAGTATCCTTATTGAGAAAGGCTTTCAATTACTTGAAAGCCTTTCGTTTTATATATGAATTTTGTGAAATTTGTAGCGTGTATTACTCTGAGTTTTTCAGATTTACTCAAAGGCAAGATGTAGAAAAACACCTCTTGTTCCTAGGAAGTCGATTGGGTCTGTCCAAGGACTATTCGGGCTATTGTCGTAGGTTAATTCGTTGTTAATAGCAAAAACCCCACGTATAGATGGAGATAGCTTAAAATAGTTAAGGTATAAGTCAATACCGATTCCTATTTCGTACATAAAATTACTTGTCTTTGTTCTGAAGTTCCCAGCGAAGTTATCATCACTATTGTTTTCATTACTTGAAAAATTGTAATCATATGAAATACCACCTAAAACATAAGGTCTAACATTATTAATTCTATTCGTGCTTGCTTTTAAAATTAACGGAAGATGAAGGAATGTAGCTCCAACTTCTCTTGTTCTTCTGTTTTCATTAACAGCAGACATGTGATTAAATACTAATGTCTTTGTATTAGACATTAATCCTGGTTCAAAACGAAGGTTTAAATTATTGTGTAGTCTTAAATCTCCAATTAAACCTACATTAAAACCAACAGATGATTGAACTTCTACTTGAGGGTTATTTACAAAACTTGGTTTGTACGAAACTTTATATCCATTAGTGTTTAACCCTAAATAAAATCCATAATGAAATAAAGGTTTGTCAAAACTAGGAAGATTCAGAACTTTCTCTCTCTGACCAAATGAATTAAAAATTGCGCTAAACAGTACTGCAAGTACTAAAAATCTTCTTACCATATTATTTAAAAGCTGTGTATATTGATGCAACTCCAAAGGTTACGGGTAAATTCTTTGCATCTTTAAACCCATTTTTTTGTAAAATATTGTTGAAGACCTCTCCAAATGGGAAAGAATTTGCACTTTCTGATAAATATGAGTAGGCAACTTTATCTTTTGAGAACAATTTTCCTATGATGGGAAGAATAAAGTTGGTGTAAAATTTATATCCTTGCTTAAAAGGGAATTTAGTAGGATTAGATGTTTCTAATACAACAAATCTCCCTCCAGGTTTTAGTACCCTTAGTATTTCTGTTAAACCTTTGTCTAGATTTTCAAAATTTCTAACTCCGAATGAAACAGTTATTGCATCGAAAGTGTTGTCTTCAAAAGGAATGTTCTCGCTGTCTCCAACTACCATTTTGATTTTGTTTGATAAATTGGCTTTTTCTATTTTATTCCTACCAACCTCTAACATTCCTTCAGAGATATCCAGGCCTACAATTCTATCTGGATTTAATTTAGTCATCATTAAGGCAAGATCTCCAGTTCCAGTAGCGATATCTAAAATTTGTTTTGGAGAGTTTTTGCCAACCAATTTTACTACTTTTTTTCTCCAACTAACATCAATACCTAATGAAATAACACGGTTTAAACCATCATAGTCTTTAGATATATTATCAAACATTTGAGCTACTTGCTCTTTTTTTCCTAATTCGGAGTCTTTATAAGGTTTTATTTGTTCAGACATAAAATGGCGTTATATTATCCGTTTATAGCTACTACTTCGTTAACTTGGTTAGGTAGCATTTCTTTTAACATGGTTTCAATACCATTTTTTAAAGTTATGGTAGATGAAGGACATCCACTACAAGCTCCTTGTAAAATTACATTTACTTGTTTTGTGTCTACGTCATAAGATTTAAAGGCAATGTTTCCTCCATCTGAAGCAACGGCAGGCTTAATATATTCATTAAGAATATCTACAATTTTAGCTTCTGTATCCGATAAGTCTACTTTTTCTTCAATTTGAACTGTATTACTATCCTCTTTCGTTTCTGGTAATTGAGAAATTATAGTTTTACCGTCTAAAAGATAGTTTCTAATAAAAGCACGAACATCATGATATACCTCATTCCACTCCACCATATCATACTTCATAATTGAAATATAATTTTCAGAAATAAATATTTCTTTTACAAATGGAAAGCTAAAAAGTTCCTGTGCTAAAGGAGATGATTTACTGGCGTCATCGATATTTTTTAACTCAACATCAGTTTGAGTAAGAGCTTTGTTGGTACCGAACTTCATAACACTTGGGTTAGGTGTTACTTCAGCATAAACTTCAATAGGTTCTTTCTTTTCAGTGTCTTCTATTACAACAGGATCTCCCTTTTGAATATAGGCTTCAATTTGCTCTTTAACCCCATCAGCAACATCGTCCCATTCAACTATATCATAGCGTTGAATTGCTATAAAATTTGCTGTTACAAATACCTTCTTTACAAAAGGTAAATAAAACAATTGTTGCGCTAAAGGAGAATTCTTAGCTTCATCAATATTGTTATATTCATAGCTTCCACCATTAATTAAAATTGCACTACTGACAAATTTAATTATGGTTTCATTATTAGTTTCTTGTATGTTTATTGTAATCGAATCCATATCTAATTAAATGAAATGCAAAATTACGGTAAAAAACTGAGAAATAAGAACACAAAAAGGCTCGTAATTACGAGCCTTTTTGTGTTCTTATTTTAGATTAATCTATCTTGTTTTATAAATTAATAGTAAGAGTTCCTGAGATTCTTGAAGTATCGTTATCAAGAATAATATCACCTAAATTGTATAAAGTTTCGAATTCTCTATTTTCAAATTTACTATACGATAAGTCAATTTTAATATTACCAAAGTTATAACCTAATCCTCCAGAGAAGCCTCTTACATTATCGTCATTTATGCTTCCTCCAAGGGCAGCTAAAAGATTTGGGTTTTTAGAGTAATGGTAACCTCCTCTTAAACTTAATCTATCAAAACGCCATTCTGTACCAATATTTAAAGAGTGAGTTCCTCTGTAATCGGTAGCAAAGTTTTCATTAGCATCAATAAAAGAAGTATCGTTTTCTCTATATTTTAAATTTTGATAGTCTTTGTACGTATAGTCAAAACTAATTAAACCTTGTTTTCCAAAAATATAAGCTCCACTAGCTGTAATTCTGCTATTTGTTCTAAATCTGTAAATGGCTCCTTCTTCTATTGGAATTGCGGTAACTTTATCAAAACCTAAATTATCAACGGCTCCATGAGTTAAATCATCGAAGAAGTCTTCTGTTATTTCGTTGTACCAAGTTGGAGTTTCATATGCTAATCCAAGTCTTAAGTTCTGGTTGAATTTATAGATAAACCCTAAGCTTAAAGAAAAACCATTTCCTTGAATAGAAGTATCAATTAGGTTATCAGCAACAAGTACATTCCCATTAACGTCATCATTCACTTCTCTTAAACGAGAAATACGATTAAAATCAATGTCATGGAAATTAAGCGATCCCCCAATGAATAATTTATTTTGATGGACCGCAGAAAAACCAAAGTTCATTACACTAGATTGACCTCGTTTTTCGGCAGAAAAATCTTGTTCAATTGAACCATCAAATTGAACTTTTGGATCTCCTGTATCATCTAAGTGTTCAGTTTGATATAAGAAACCACTATTTCCTCTAACGCGGTAAAAGGAACTGTAGTCACTTTTTATCCTGTAGTTAGCAGTAAAGGCAACTCTGTCCCAATCATCAGAATTGGTGTCAAAAGTTAAAATAGCTCCAGCCTGTGATAAATTAAATGAATCGTTTACGGAGTTACCAGAGTTTCCATAATACAACGAAGCATAATCTGTGTTTTTATTACTTAATGTAAACGAAGCACTACTAGATATTGCTACTGCACTACCTGCAGGGTTAATTCCAAAAGCCGATACATCGCCTCCAACAGCTCCGAAAGCTCCACTCATGGCTTCAAATCGAGCAGTTCCGTAGTTGTCATCTTGAGAAAATAATAATCCTAAATCATTATAATTTAACGATTGGGAAAATGAACTTAGTGAAGCGCACAGTAGCACTCCTATTGATAATAATCTTTTCATCATTGTTATATTTTGTGGTTGAATATGACTTTAAAATAGGCATGTTCATTTCCAAGCATAAGTTATAAATCTTTCAAATATAAGACTATATGCTTATGTTAATAATTGTTTTTATGAGTTGTGGTTTGTGTGTTTTTATCTTCTTCTTCCTCCCGATCTTGAGCTACTACTTCTAGAAGACGAGCTTCTGCCAGAAGAATAACTTCTTGAAGAACTACTGCTTCTTGATGGTGAGTAGCTAGAAGAACTACTTCTTGATCTTGAAGGAGAATAGCTACTTCTTGAAGAACTACTACTTCTCGATCTAGAATAATTTCCTGATGATCTGCTAGAACTACTTCTTGGAGAATAACTGCTACTTCTACTTCTTCTTGAGCTATTATTATAACTTCTAGAACTTCTTGAAGGAGTGCGGTTGCCGTTGTAAGTTCCAGTTCTTCCTCTCGATCTTGATCTTACTCTAGATGAACTGCGGTTTCCATTTCTAACTCTTCCATCAGATCCTGCTCTACGAATACGACTACTGGTACCTCTTCCATTTCTATATACATTTGATGAACGTCTTGATGTCGCAGCCCTTCTTGACGTTGTCGCCCTTCTTGAATCGTAATTTCTATATGAGTTATAATTTCTTCTCGAAATCCCTGTTCTGTATGGATTAGATCCTCTTCTATAATAAGGTCTGTTATAAGCATAACCGTTATTCCATCCCCATCTGTTACCGTACCAGCCGCGTCCTCTCCACCAACGATTGTTCCATCGCCAATTGTTCCAGCCCCAGCCCCAGCGGTTCCAACCCCAGTTGTTCCAGCCCCAGCCCCAGTTGTTCCAACCCCAATCGTTCCAGCCGTAGCGCCAATTATTATAGCCCCAGTTATTCCAACCCCAGCCCCAATCGTAGCCCCAGTTGTTCCATCCCCAGTTAGGGTTTGTGTTAATATTAATTACAACATCGCTGTTACTTGAGTTATAACCCCAAGGAGCGTTAGAATTATAGTTAATTCTAGTTTCTGGCTCTTCTGTAGCTATGTTATCCTCTGGTTCAAATTCGTCTGAAGTGTCTGACTCATAATTCTCGATATCTGTAAAAATATCGGTACCATTTAATAACCCAATTCTTTCAACCTCTTTCGTGAAATAATTCTCTTCATAATCTTGATATCCTTGATCGTCAGTTACAATAACTCTCCTTTCTGGAGTTTCTATTGGAGCTGCAGGTTCATCATTATAAATGCCATCATTGCTTGCTACAGTTTGTGTTGTACCACAAGAAACAAATGATGCTGAGATAATCAATAAGATAAAGTTTAGGTAGAATATTCGGGTTTTGGTATAATTTAGTATCATGTCAGGACTTATTTAAATGTGAACGATTTGTTTTTTCTCTTACCTTTTTATGCAAAAAAACCTTTTTTGTTGGGCTAATTGCCTTTTTAATGTAGTTTTGCAGGTACAATTTACGCATAAAAAATAACAAATTTTGTGCCAAACTTTTGAATATGAGTAAACATTTAACAAAAAGAGCAGAAGATTATTCTAAATGGTATAATGAGTTGATTGTTAAGGCTGATTTGGCTGAAACATCGGCTGTTAGAGGATGTATGGTAATTAAACCGTATGGTTTTGCAATTTGGGAAAAAATGCAAGCAGAATTAGATAGAATGTTTAAAGAAACAGGACATCAAAATGCTTATTTCCCGCTTTTTGTACCCAAAAGTTTATTCGAAGCGGAAGAAAAAAATGCCGAAGGTTTCGCAAAAGAATGTGCCGTGGTAACACACTATCGTTTGCAAAGTGATCCAGATAAAGAAGGGAAATTAAGAGTTGATCCAGATGCTAAGTTAGAGGAGGAGTTAGTGGTAAGGCCTACTTCTGAAGCTATAATATGGAATACTTATAAAGGATGGATACAGTCTCATAGAGATTTACCTTTGTTAATAAATCAATGGGCAAATGTTGTTCGTTGGGAAATGAGAACACGATTGTTTCTTCGTACTGCTGAGTTTTTATGGCAGGAAGGACATACTGCACATGCTACTAAAGATGAAGCTTTGTTTGAAGCAAAACAAATGCAAGAGGTTTATGCAACCTTCGCTGAAGAGTTTATGGCAATGCCAGTAGTAAGAGGAGCGAAATCGGAAAGTGAACGCTTTGCAGGGGCAGATGCTACGTATACAATTGAGGCATTAATGCAAGATGGGAAAGCATTACAAGCGGGAACTTCTCATTTCTTAGGACAAAATTTCGCGAAGGCGTTTGATGTAAAGTATACATCGCGAGAAGGGAAGCAAGAGTATGTATGGGCTACATCTTGGGGAGTTTCTACTCGTTTAATAGGTGGTTTAATAATGACACATTCTGACGATGCAGGTTTAGTTTTACCTCCAAAATTAGCTCCAATTCAGGTAGTTATTGTACCTATATATAAAGGAGAAGATCAATTGAATGCTATTTATGATAAAATGAGTGGTTTGATTTCTGAGTTTAAATCGCGTGGTATTTCGGTGAAATTTGATGATAGAGATACGATGAGGCCAGGAGCAAAGTTTGCTGAATACGAATTAAAGGGAGTGCCTGTAAGGGTAGCAATTGGTAATCGTGATTTGGAAAATGGAACAGCTGAAGTAGCAAGAAGAGATACTTTTGAGAAGCAAACAGTACAGCAAGATCAGTTAGTGGATCATATTACTGATTTGTTAGAGGAGATTCAAGAGAGTCTTTATAAAAAAGCATTAGATTTTAGGGCTGATCATATTACGGAAGTAAACTCTTTTGAAGAGTTCAAAGATGTAATAGAAAACAAAGGAGGCTTTGTTTCGGCTCACTGGGATGGTACAATTGAAACAGAAGATAAAATAAAAGAATTAACCAAGGCTACTATTAGATGTATACCTAATGACGCTAAGGATGAGGATGGTAAGTGTGTTTTGACTGGAGAACCTTCGCAGAGAAGAGTGTTGTTCGCAAAAGCTTATTAAAAAAATAATTAAAAAAGTTTTGGTGTAAATTAAAATAGTTCATATATTTGCACCCGCAATCACGAAATAAGTGTTGTGATGGTCCGTTCGTCTAGGGGTTAGGACGCCAGGTTTTCATCCTGGTAACACGGGTTCGATTCCCGTACGGACTACAAAGTTCTTAATAGCTCGGATACATTATCGGAGCTTTTTTTATCAAAAAGATAAAATTAGAATTTATATTGCAGGTAATAAAAAAAGTTTTATATTTGCAGCCTCAATCAAACAAGATTGAAAAAAATGGTCCGTTCGTCTAGGGGTTAGGACGCCAGGTTTTCATCCTGGTAACACGGGTTCGATTCCCGTACGGACTACAAGTTTTTTATAAACAATTAACGTCTAAGAAAATGGCAAATCATAAGTCAGCATTAAAGAGAATAAGAAGTAACGAAACGAAGCGCTTAAGAAACAAATACCAGCATAAAACTACACGTAATGCTGTTAGAAAGTTAAGAGCTACTACAGACAAGAAGGAAGCAGAAGGAATGTTTTCGTCAGTTGTTTCTATGCTAGATAAGTTAGCTAAAAACAACATTATTCATAAAAATAAAGCGGCTAACTTAAAGTCTAAATTGGCTAAACACGTAGCAGCTTTATAAAGTTTTAAGGTTAGTTAATAGTTAAAAAGGTATCTCATTGAGATACCTTTTTCTTTTATATATACTGTTTATTGGTATATTTTACTAATTTCTAATAACTAAAAATAAAAACAAGTACCTTATTAATAAGACGTTTTACCCGTAATTACTTGCATCTCACGGAAGGAAGGAGATTAGATTTGCGTGAAATTCATAAATTTTCAACTTTAAACGCAAATTTCTATCTTAATGGATATGAGCTTTTTTTTGAGAATAGGGAGGTTAAATACGTTTGAAATAAGAAATAACAGTTTTTTACTTGGTGTAATTTCCCCAACGTTATACGTATATGTGATATTGGTTCAGTATTTGAATCCAAGTATTGTTGTATTGCCCTTTGCAAAAGAAGGTTTTGCTCTTTTGTTCTTAAGCTTTGGATTACTTCCTTTAACTCGAAATAGAAAATTGCTTAGCTATTATGGATTATTCGTTTTTACAGCATTTTTTGCCTTTGAATATTTTCTAGTTTATACACTTGCAGAGAATAATTTCTCTATAGATTGCCTTTTAGGTGCCTATATACTGTTGTTTGGAGGTATTCTTGCAATCAACAATAGTTTATTACTCATTATTTTTAGTTCCTTTCAATTGCTTCATGTATTTTATCGACTTAGAATGGGAGGATTTGATGCAATTACGGAGAATGCCGTTTTAAGTTCCGCATTAACGCTGTTTACTTATTCCTTTATCATTATAAATGGTTTTACTAGACACCGCAGAAAGATAGAAAGTTCGAATACAGTTTTAGAGCGTAAAGTAGGCGAACGTACGCAAGATTTAATGAAACGTGCTAAAAAGCTTTATGATAGAAATAAAGATTTAGAAGATTTCGCTTTTTTGGTATCAAATGATCTTAAACGTCCGTTACGAAATATCCTTAGTTTATCCGAATGGTTGACTTCTTCAGAAAATATTGAAGACAATTTAAAAGGTGAGAAAGGCGAAATTTATCATGATCTTTTAATCATACAGGAACAGGTTATTCAGATGGATATGCTGATTAATGGAATTTTAAATTATTCCTTACATCTTGAAAAAGAAAAAGATTTGGAGAAAGTTGACCTTTCTACTCTTGTTAGAAGGATTATTATGGTAAATAGTTCAGAGAACTGCCACATTCAAATGAAAAACGTATTTCCTGAAGTGTATTTTAATGAATCACAATTACTTCAAGTTTTTCAAAATTTAATTCAAAATGCGATTAAGCATAATGATAAACCTCAAGTATTTATTGATTTGAATGTAACAGAAGAAGATAATTATTATGTTTTTTCTGTTGCTGATAATGGTCCCGGAATTGAAAAAAAATATCATGATAAAATATTTAAGCTTTTTCAAAAACTAGAGTTAAAAGCGCATATTGATTCCATAGGTATTGGTTTGGCCCTGGTGAAGAAAATCATCGAGAGAAATGGTGGTAAAGTTTGGCTGAAGAGTAACTTGGGGAATGGAACAACCTTCTTTTTTACAATCAAAAAGCAATAAATTATAGGGCTTAATTTCTATTTTATACCTATTAGGATTGTTCTTTTTGTAATTAAATCACTAACTTTTAGTCGTTAAACACAAATTCCTGTCTTAATGGGTAAGAGTTTTTTTCGGCGATTAGGTAGATTGGAGCCGTTTGAGATTAAAAACAATAGTTTCGTACTTCGATTGATTTCCCCAACGCTGTATTTATACATCTGGTTAATAGAATACTTGAATCCAAGTATATTTATTTTACCTTATTCTAAGGGGATTTTTGCCGTTTTTTTTTTAGTTGTAGGATCACTTCCATTACTGAAGCGTGAAAATATATTAGCACATTATGGGCTATATATATTTTTGGTTTTTTTTTCATTTCAGTACTACTTAACTTATACGCTGGCTGATAATGATTTTGCAATAGATTGTATACTGGGTACATATATAGTAATGTTTGGAGGTATACTTACAATTAATAATAATTTTTTATTGTTATGCTATAGTACATTTCAATTGTTACATATGACTTACAGGGTGAGAACAAATACCTTGGATCCAACTATTGAAGTTGCTATTTTGGGTTCTACAATAGCCATTTTTACGTATTCATTTATTATCCTTAATGGAACGTTACGTCATAGGAAAAGACTTGAAAATATGAATGCTCAGTTAGGTGATAAAGTTAAACAGCGTTCTAGAGATTTAGAAGAAAGAGCAAAAGAGCTTTATGAGAGTAATAAAGACTTAGAAGATTTTGCGTTTATAGTTTCAAATGATCTTAAGAGACCTCTTCGTAATATTTTAAATTTGGCCGAGTGGTTGACTTCTACAGAAAATGTAAAGGATAATTTACATGGTGAAAGAGCTGAGATTTATGAAGATCTTTTTATAATTAAAGAACAGGTGCTTCAAATGGATATGTTGATCAATGGGATTTTGAATTATTCATTGCACTTAGAAAAAGAAAAGGATGTTAAAGAGATAGATGCTGATTCTCTGGTTAAGAGGGTTATTATGGTAAATAGTTCTGAGTATTGTGAGATAACAATGAGAGGGGATTTTCCGAGTCTTTATTTTAATGAATCCCAATTATTGCAGGTATTTCAAAACTTGATACAAAATGCCATAAAGCATAATGATAAAGATAAAGTGTTTATAGAACTTAGCGTAGTGGACGAAATAGATTGTTATGTGTTTTCTGTTAGGGATAATGGACCAGGAATAGAGAAGAAGTATCATCGTAAAATATTTCAGCTTTTTCAGAAGTTAGAGTTGAAATCCCATATTGACTCGATAGGTATAGGATTAGCTCTGGTAAGAAAAATTATTGAAAGAAACGGCGGGGAAGTATGGTTGGAGAGCAAGTTGGGAGAGGGAACAACATTTTATTTTACAATTAGAAAGGACTAATTATAATCTAGATATTATTGATGCTGGCGAAATAGTTACTGCTTTAATAAACTACCAATCGTAAGATTTATGGGCGTCCAGTCTAATAAAAATGAATAGAAGTAAGGTAAAACCCCACAAAGAGGATCCTCCATAGCTGAAAAAGGGAAGAGGTATTCCGATAGTGGGTAAAATCCCGATTACCATTCCAATATTTACTATGACATGAAAGAATAGAATGGAAGCTGTTCCATAACCGTAAATTCTTCCGAACTTATTGGTATGGGTTTCGGCTAAATATATAATTCTGAAAAGTAACAGAGTGAATAGGATTATTACCGCAGAACTTCCTAAAAATCCCCATTCTTCGCTTACAGTACTAAAAATATAGTCAGTATCCTGTTCTGGAACAAAATTACCTTGAGTTCTATCTCCCTTTAAAAAACCTTTACCACTAAAACCTCCGGAGCTAATAGTTAGTTGCGCCTGATATGTGTTGTAACCAATACCTCGGTTATCTTTAATTTTACCTAATAAGATATCAAAACGGTCTTTTTGATGTTGTTCGAGTATATTATTATAGGTGTATCCAATGCCAACAATAAAAATACTTGTTATAACATAGGTACTAATTATTCTTAACAGGTTAAAACGTAAGAATCTTTTATTTCGGTAAGCGGCATAAGCAACATAAACAGATATAATTGTTAAAGAAATAGCTAATATCCATGCGATGCCGAAAGAAATCGTTAATAAAAACAACAGTATTGATAGGGCTCCTAAAACAAAATAAGCAAGGGTTAATCCTTCACGATTTAGAACAAAGAAAAAGGAAAAGTATATTAGTACTGACCCCATATCTGGTTGCAAAGCGATTAGAAAAGCAGGTGAAAAGATAATAACAAATGCTTTTATTTGATTTTTTAAAAGGTCTAAATTGTACTGTCTATCACTCATTAATTTTGCCAGTGCTAAGGCTGTAAAAGCTTTGGCAAACTCAGAAGGCTGTAAACCTACACCTCCGAAACTATACCATGAAGTCGCTCCATTGATCTTTTTACCTAAAACAAGCACTCCTGCTAATAGAACTAAGGAAAGAAGATATAAAATACTTGAAAACTTCTCATAAAATTTGGAGTTGAAAAATAGTACAAAGATGATAATTGGAATACTTAATCCGATCCAAATTAGTTGTTTTCCATACCGTGTTGAGAAGTCAAACATTTCACGACTGCTCTCATTAGAAGAGGCAGCATAAATATTTACCCAGCCAAAAATTACTAGTAAAACGTAAAGGAATACAGTTATCCAATCTATTCCAGCAAATATGTTATTTCTCTCCTGACGCAATGGAATCTATTTTAGGAATTAATTTATCATATTCTGATTGCAGACTTAAGTCTAACATTCGTTTCTCAATATATTTTCTCTTTATTTCTCCTTTTAGATATTTTTCAACAAGAAGACTCGTAATAGGAGCCGCAATTGTAGAACCATAACCACCGTTTTCAATATATACCGCTAATGCAATTTTAGGATTGTCTTTCGGAGCGAACGCAACTAGGATTGAATGATCTTTTAATTGCATACGTTTACCATCAATTCTAACAAAGTTTTCAACGGTTCCAGTTTTACCGCATATTTCAATTCCTGGTACTTGACTACCTCTAGCCGTACCTTTAGTAAATACTTCATGCATAGCTTCGACTGCAATGTTAAAATGTTGTGGATCGACGGTAGTTTTTATTTTTTCAACGTAAGCTTTATTTTTAATAGGGTTATTTCCTACTTTCTTTACAATATGCGGGCGATAGAAGTAACCTCTGTTAGCAATGGCAGCTGTCATGTTAGCTAATTGCATAGGAGTTGTTTCCACTTCACCTTGACCAATAGCGTTAGAAATAGTGGTTGTTGGTCCCCATCTGAACGTATAACGTCTGTTGTAATAGGTGGAGTCAGGAATTCTTCCTTTTTGCCCTGTTGGTAAATCGTAGCCGAGATAATTTCCTAATCCAAAACTTTTAGCATGTTTACTCCAGTTTTCGAGTCCTTTTTTTGAATTTTCGGCTTTGTCTATAATCCGTCTATAAGTGGTGGCAAAATAGCTATTGCATGATTTTGCTATGGCTGTTTTCAAGCGTATAGGATATCCAGTAATTCCACAGTGGCATCCCATAAATTCATTCTTTCTTTTACCATAGCGATATCCATGATAGCATCGTACAGAAAATTTGTTGTCAATAACCCCTTCTTGCAATCCAATTAACCCATTAATGATTTTAAAAGGCGATCCAGGGGCATACATAGCCTGTAAACCTCTGTCAAATGTTGGTTGGTTTATAGAATCATAGAACAGTTTTGTTGAGTTTTTTGAGCGCTTTCTTCCAACCAGTAAATTTGGGTCATATGAAGGTGCCGTGATCAAAGCTAAAATTTCACCTGTATTAGGTTCAATAGCAACAATACCGCCTCTTTTTCCAGTCATAAGTTGCTCGCCATATTGCTGTAATTCTGTATCAATAGTGAGTGTTAAGTCTTTTCCAGATACGGCTAGAGTATCTAGTTCACCATTATTGTAGGAACCTGTTATTTCATTTAAATTGTTTCTTTTGAAGTATCGTTTTCCTTTTACACCTCTTAAAACTTCTTCATATTGTTTTTCAATACCGAGTTTTCCTATTAATTCTCCTTGTTCGTAGTAACTGCTCGATCGCGCCTTCTGTTCATTAACTTCTCCAATAAATCCGAGTACATTAGCGGCGGACTTAATGGGGTAATTCCTAATAATACGTTTTTGCACATAAAAGCCTTCAAACTTTGATAGTTTTTCCTGTAAGAAAGCGAAATCTTCTTTTGATAATTGCTTTAAGAATACAGATGGAAGCCATCGGGCATAACGCTCAGCTTTTTTGTAGCGCTTTATAAAATTTTCTTTGGTTATTTTAAGTAGCGAACAAAATTCTAGAGTGTCCAACTCTTTTACTTCCTTAGGAATTACCATTACATCATAAGAAAGTTGATTAGCTACTAATAGTTTCCCATTTCTATCATAAACATAGCCTCTCTCAGGATAATCATATTCAACTTTAACTGTTGAGCTAAGCGTTGGATTTTGTTTTTTGCCATGAAGAATTTGTAGCTGAAATAATCGTCCGATATAGATAACAGCAACTAAGGCAATTAGAAAGACCAATAAAAAACTTCGTTTCATGATAGCTTTTTTCTAAAAATAAAACTTCCTAAAAAATATAATATTAAAGTGAATAACGTTGAAAGTAGTGTATTAATTATAACACTTGAAAAATTATTGAAACTAAAGTTAATAAAGCTAAACAATATAAAATGATGCAATACTGTTAAAATTGCTACATAATTAAATACTTTATCAAATGTTTCTAGTCGTAAATCAAATAGCAGATAATCTGATTCTGTCTTCTTAAAAATAGTTCTTACTAAAAACAATCGTATATAAGCAATGAATAAAGTGGCAAAAGCATGAATTCCTCCTGAATTCGAAAATAAATCGATACATAATCCAAGAAAAAAACTAACGGTTAAAAATGGAATTCTTTTTTGGCTAAGAGGAAAGATAAATACGTAAGCTATATACAAATACGGATTTATATAACCGAATAACAAAACATTATTAAGAACTAAAGCCTGTAATAGAACAAAAAACAAGAATAATAAAATAAGTTGTATGGTTTTATTCATTTTGATTGTTTAGGTCTTTAATTTCGGTTTTATGAAAATTAGTGATAATGTTAACACTACCAATATTGGTCATGTCATTGAACAGTTTAATGTTTATGGTGTTTATAGCGGAAACTTTCTCAGGTACACTCTCGACGGTTCCAATCGGAAGCCCTTCTGGAAATATGGAAGATTTTCCACCGGTAATAATAGTATCTCCAATAGCTAAAACTGCTTGCCTAGGTATATCAGATAGTTGAACGATATTAATATTTTCCCCGTTCCATTCTAAAGTGCCAAAATGATGACTATTTTTTAAGCGAGCATTAATTCGACTGTTTTTATTTAAAATGGATTGAACTCTCGCATAGCTTCCAGAAACATTTTCTGTTATACCAATGATTCCTTTGCTATTAACTACGGCCATTTCATGAGCAACATTGTTGTTTCGACCTCTGTTAATTGTTAGAAAATTATAAGGAGTATGGTATGAGTTGTCAATTATTTTACCACTTATATATTGATACTTTTGTTTGTAATGAATGCTATCATCAACAGTTTTTAATTGAGTTGTATCAATAGCAGTATAAAGTTTTTGAAGCTTGTTTTTTAAAGCAGTATTTTCTTCTAGCAATAAATCGTTTTCGCTCTTTAATTTAAGATATTGATTTATGTTGTTGGTTTTATCTAGAAGGCCTCCAGAAATTACATTAGCGGAGTTAATAAACTTGCTTTTATGGAAAGAGTGATTATTGATGATTAATGCAACAGCTATGATTTCTAAAAAAATGAAATACAAGAAATATTTATACTTCTGTAAGAAATAAATAAGCTGTTGCATAAATAATCATCACATTTATTTGATTAATACTGATTTGTATTTTTCTAAATTCTTTAAGGCAATTCCAGTTCCGCGAACAACTGCTCTTAAAGGATCTTCTGCTACGTAAACTGGTAAATCTGTTTTACGAGACAAACGCTTATCCAAACCTCTTAACATAGATCCACCTCCTGCTAAATAGATACCTGTGTTGTAGATATCAGCAGCTAATTCTGGTGGAGTTTTAGATAAGGTTTCCATAACGGCGTCTTCAATACGTAAAATAGATTTGTCAAGAGCCTTGGCAATTTCTCTGTAAGAAACTTGAACTTGCTTCGGTTTACCACTTAATAAATCTCTACCCTGCACCATCATATCTTCAGGCGGTGTATCAAGATCTTCAGTAGCAGAACCAATCTGAATTTTTATTTTTTCAGCCGTAGTTTCTCCAACATAGAGGTTGTGTTGCGTACGCATGTAGTACATAATGTCACTTGTAAATAAATCTCCTGCAACCTTTACCGATTGATCACAAACGATTCCTGCAAGAGCAATTACAGCAATTTCAGTAGTACCACCACCTATATCAATAATCATATTACCTTTTGGTTCCATGATATCAATACCAACACCAATTGCAGCTGCCATTGGCTCATATATTAAATAAATTTCCTTGGCATTCATGTGACGAGCAGAATCAATAACCGCACGTTTTTCCACTTCCGTAATACCAGAAGGAATACAAATTACCATTCGCAGAGAAGGTGGGAATAGCTTCTTTTTGATTGCAGGAATTTTTTTAACGAATTCCTTGATCATTTCTTCCGAAGCTTGAAAGTCCGCTATAACTCCATCCTTTAACGGACGAATGGTTTTTATGTTTTCATGAGTTTTTCCTTGCATTCTATTGGCTTCATGACCTGTGGCAATAATTTTACCAGACAGCCTATTCCTAGCAACAATAGAAGGGCTGTCAATAACTACTTTGCCATTATGGATTATTAGTGTGTTTGCAGTACCTAAATCAACTGCAATATCTTCGGTCATAAAGTCGAAAAACCCCATAAAATGTTTGTCTTTTATCTAAATTATTGATGCGTTTACACAAATCTATAAAAAATATGCATAGTTTTTACATCAAAACTCATTAATGTTTAAAATGTCTAGTCCCAGTGAATACCATTGCTACATTGTGTTCATTACAGTAGTCAATGCTTAACTGATCCTTAATTGAGCCTCCTGGTTGGATTACACTTTTTACTCCGGCATTATCAGCAATTTCAACACAGTCAGGAAATGGGAAAAATGCGTCACTCGCCATTACCGAACCAGACAAATCGAAATTAAAACTTTTTGCTTTTTCAATAGCCTGTCTTAAAGCATCAACTCTACTAGTTTGCCCTGTTCCGCTCGCACATAACTGTTTGTTTTTCGCTAAAACAATTGTATTTGATTTTGTGTGCTTACAGATTTTAGACGCAAACAATAAATCTTCTAACTCATTTTCAGATGGTTTATTGTTGGTCGCATATGTTAAATCTTCTAAAACATCAGTTTTATTATCTTTATCTTGAACCAATACACCGTTTAAAGCAGTTCTAACAGTTTGTTCAGGAAGAGCGACCTCTTTTTGAATTAAGATAACTCTGTTCTTTTTCCCTTTTAAAACTTCTAAAGCGTCATCATCGTACGAAGGAGCAATAACAACTTCACAGAATAGTTTGTGGATTTCCTCAGCCGTAGCTTTATCTATATTTCCATTTGCTATTAAAATTCCACCAAAGGCAGATACAGGGTCTCCAGCTAAGGCATCTACATATGCTTGGTGCATAGTGTCACGTTGAGCGAAACCACAAGCATTGTTATGTTTTAAAATAGCAAACGTAGGAGCCTCTCCTTTAAATTCGTTCATTAAATTCACGGCAGCATCAACATCTAACAAGTTGTTGTAGCTTAATTCTTTACCATGAAGTTTGTCAAACATTGCATCTAAATCGCCAAAGAAATATCCTTTTTGATGAGGGTTTTCTCCATAGCGTAAAGTCTTTGAAGTGGTTTCACTTGCTTTGTAAGCTACTTCATCTTCATTAAAATAATTAAAAATTGCAGTGTCATAATGCGAAGAAATATTGAATGCTTTTGCAGCAAACTTTTTTCTGTCAGCGATACTTGTTTCACCATTATTCTCATCAATAATTGATAAGAACTCATTATACTGCTCCATAGAAGAAACAATTACAGTATCCTTAAAGTTTTTAGCAGCAGCTCTAATTAAAGAGATTCCTCCAATATCAATCTTTTCGATTATATCTTGCTCAGAAGCTCCAGAAGCAACTGTTTTTTCAAAAGGGTATAAGTCTACAATTACCAAATCAAGTTGTGGAATATTGTATTCTTGCATTTCTGCTACATCACCTTCATGCTCTTGTCTGTTTAAAATACCTCCGAAAACTTTTGGGTGTAAAGTTTTTACTCTTCCACCTAAAATCGATGGGTAAGAAGTCACATCTTCAACAGGAACTACATTAATTCCTAAATCTTTAATAAACTTTTCAGTACCACCAGTAGAATAAATAGTAACGTTTAATTCATTAAGTTTTTTAACTATTGGCTCTAATCCGTCTTTATGAAATACAGAAATTAGTGCTGATTTGATAGTTTTTGTGTTGCTCATTTTTGTTGTGTTGTTAAACGAGCAAAAGTACTAAAACCGTGAGGGTTTTACAATAGAAGAATTTAACTTTTTTGCATTAAAAAACGCTGTCAAAATAAAATATTTTAAGACAGCGTTTTTAACAATCAGATAAAGTGAGAATTTAGTTTTCACTCTGCATTTTCTAGAAAATTTCTAAACCATGTAGTAAATTTCTCTATTAACGATTGTTGAGTTTTGTTTTGAGCCTTGTTATCACTCAAAGCAGCGTAAGTGGGGAATTCTTTACTACTCATAAACTAAGGGAATTAAATGTTAATAAAGTTGTTAATAAATATTTTATCAAATAAAGTAAAAAAAACTTTAATAATCAAGTATTTAAGTGTATTTTATGCAAAATCGCTAACTTTTTTACAGACAAACTCCAATAATTCTTCGTCTGCCTTTGTAAAAGGGTTAATAGTGTGTGAATCAATGTCAATTTGACCAATGTTTTCACCATTTACAAAAATTGGAATCACAATTTCAGATTTAACTTTCCAACCACATGAAATATAGTTGTCTTGTTCACTTACATCTTGAACTACAAAATTTTCATTACTTACTGCAACCTGACCGCAAATTCCCTTACCAAAAGGAATAATTGTATGATCTGTAGGTTCGCCGTTAAACTGAGCTAATTTTAGCTCCTCTTTGTCGCCATTTCTAAAATAAAAACCAACCCAGTCGTAATAAGAAATTTCTGACGCTAGGTGGTCGCAAATTTGTTGAAGTTTATCTTCTTTAGAAATCGGGGAATCACAAATTTTTTCAATTTGTGCTTTTATTTCTGCTATTTTATCCATAATTTAAGGTTCAAATAATAGTTGCTAACAACACTGCAAAAATACTTTGAAGAAATGTATTGAGAAAATATTTATTGTTTTTTGTAGTTTTGCCATAATGAGAATTTTAATCCAGAAAATATCATCAGTTTTATTAGCATTTTTGCTAATACTTTCTACGGTTTCTTTTACCGTGGAAAAACATTTTTGTGGAGATTCTCTAGTTAATATTTCCTTTTTAGGAGATGCTGGTGCTTGCGAAAATGAACCTGATGACGATTGCACTGATACATTACTTACTGCGGAAGAGGATTCGTGTTGTAAAAATGAAGTTACTTATTTAGAAGGACAACATGAGGAAAGCAAAGCGATAAAAGAGAAAAGTCATTATAGTAAAACCAACAGTTTTGCTATTTTAAATGATCGTAAGTCACTTCAAGTTTATTCTATATTTGATAATAGTAATTTATCAAAAGGAGTGTATGCTCCACTTCAGATAACACGGGATATTCAATTACTTTACGAAGTTTTTATCATATGATTTGTATTCGAACCACAGGTTTAGAATAGAAGTAATTGATAAAAAATAGAAAAATATGAAAAGTATAATCAGTACTCTTGTACTGTTTATAAGTGTAATGTCCTTTGCTCAATCTCCCCTTCAAGGAACAATTTTATTTATAAATGATTCAGGGATTGAAGAGTCAATTCAAGGAGCTTCGGTATATTGGTTAGGAACTCAAGTAGGAGCTTATACCAATGATAAAGGAATCTTCTCATTACCTTATAAAAAAGAATATAAAGAATTAGTAATTAGTTTTGTTGGGTTTAAAACTGATACTTTAACAATAAATAAAAAAGCTTATTTAAAGCATGTTTTAAATAAAGAAAATGCTTTGGAAGAAGTAAAAATTAGTGTGGAAAGAGAATCAACAAAACGATCATTTTTGGAAGCACAAAATGTTATGAATGTTGGCAGTGATGAGTTGTTAAAAGCAGCTTGTTGTAATCTGTCAGAAAGTTTCGAAACCAATCCATCAATTGATGTTAACTTCTCAGATGCTCTAACGGGGGTAAAGCAGATTCAAATGTTGGGTTTAAAAAGTCCTTATCTTTTAATTACTCAGGAGAATATTCCTTCAATACGAGGAGCATCTCAAGCATTTGGATTAACATTTACTCCGGGAACATGGGTGGAAAGTCTTCAAATAACGAAAGGAGCAGGAAGCGTTGTTAATGGTTTTGAAAGTATTTCAGGTCAAATTAACGCTGAATTGGTAAAGCCGTTTAGCGATGATAAGCTCTTTGTAAACTTTTATGGAGCTTTAGGAGGGAGACTGGAATTGAATACGCATGTTAATCGAAAGGTTTCGGATAAATGGCAAACAGGGATTTATGTTCATGGAAATCATAGAGGACAGAAATTTGATAGGAATAATGATGGTTTTTTAGATAATCCATTAGCGAATCAAATTAATATTATGAATAGGTGGCAATATACCGATGCGGAAAAGGGATGGGTGAGCTTTATCAATTTAAGATATTTAAATGATAGAAAGCAAATGGGGCAACTCGATTTCAATTTCAAAGAAGATAGAGGAAGTTCCGGTGTTTGGGGCAGTGAAATTGAAACGTCAAGGCTGGATTTGTCAACGAAACTAGGATATGTTTTTCCTGAATTACCTTTTCAAAAGATTAGTTTTCAGCTAGCATATTCGGACCATGACCAAGAATCATATTTTGGATTGAGAGATTATAATATTAATCATAAAAGTTTCTACGGAACTGGTTTGTTTAGTTCTATTATAGGAGATACACGTCATAAATTCAAAACAGGATTTAGTTTCTTGTTTGATAAGTATTCAGAATTAGTAATTAATGATGAGTTTAATAGAACAGAACGTGGAGTTGGAGCTTTTTTTGAGTATGCTTATGACAACAATGATAATTTCAGTTTAACAGCTGGGCTCAGATTAGATACTCATAATTTATTAGGAACATTTGTGACACCTAGAATACATATTCGTTACTCCCCTTGGGTTAAGGGTGTTTTTAGAGCTTCTTTAGGAAGAGGTGTAAGAAGTGCTAATATTTTCGCTGAAAATCAACAATTGTTTGCTTCGTCGAGAACGATCAATGTTCAGAATGACGGAGGTGAAATTTACGGATTGAACCCTGAGGTAGCTTGGAATTATGGTTTTTCCTTTTTACAAGGATATAAGCTCTTTAATCGCAAGGGGAGTGCTAGTCTCGAGTATTATCATACCATGTTTAAAAATAAAGTTGTGGTCGATTGGGAAGATCCTAGCGCTATTTCGTTCTATAATTTAAATGGAGAAAGTAAGGCACAAAGTTTCCAAGTTGAGGTAAATCAAAATTTAATGCCTCACTTTAACGTCCGATTAGCTTACAGATTGAATAATGTAGTTACAGATTATAGCTCAGGAAGATTGGTAAAGCCTTTATTGGCTAGAGATCGTTTTTTTACGAGTATATCCTATGAAACACCGTTCAAAGCGAATGGAGCTAAATGGAAATTTGATACTACCTACAATTGGCTAGGAAAACAACGATTACCAGGAAGTCAGGAAGAGCTTCTTAATAGAGGTTTAACTCAATATGCTCAATCATTCAGTACGCTTAACGCTCAAATAACAAAAGTTTTTTCAGAGAAGTTTGAGGTTTATGTTGGAGCTGAGAATATTACAGATGTACGTCAAAGTAGTCCAGTGTTAGGTAGTAATAATCCTTTTGGGGAAAATTTTGATACAACAATAGTTTATGCGCCAATTTTTGGTAGCAATTATTACACAGGTTTAAGATTTAAATTAAATTAATTATGAAGAAAATAGTTTTAATAGTATTGTTAATTATGGCGGGAATATCAGTTTCTGCTCAAAAGAAAAAAAAGAATGCAAAAGCAGTAATCAAGGTTGATGGTGTTTGTATGATGTGTAAGAAAAGAATAGAAAAAGCAGCCTTGTCTACAAAGGGGGTTAAATACGCCGTTTGGAATGTAAATACTCATGACCTTAGTTTGATTTTTGATCAACGAAAAACCGACTTAAAATCAATTAAAGAGGTCGTTGCTAACGTTGGGCATGATACGAAGGAAATAAAGGCAACAAAAGAGGTTTATGATAATTTGCATCCTTGTTGTAAATACCGTGATGAGGAAGTCAGAGATGATCATAAGAAAAAAGGAAAGTAAGTGTAAAAGAAAATCCCGAGCTATGCTCGGGATCTTTTTATAACATGTGTAAATTGTTTAATTCTTGCTTGGTAAGTTCTCTCCATCTGCCACGAGGTAAATTCTTCTTTGTTAATCCCGCGAATATTACACGATCAAGCTTTGTGACGCTGTAGTCGAAATGTTCAAAGATCTTACGAACAATTCGGTTTCTACCTGAATGAATTTCAATACCAACTTCATTTTTCTTTCCACCTTCTACGTAAGAAACCGCATCGATGAACACTTTTCTTCCTTCGATAACAACATCACCTCTTAGTTTTTCTAAGTCGGCTAAAGTTAACTTTCTATCTAAAGTTGCATGATATAGTTTTCGTACATTATGCTTTGGGTGAGTTAGCTTCTTAGCTAATTCTCCGTCGTTCGTAAATAAAAGTAATCCTGTTGTATTTCTATCAAGTCTTCCAACTGGATATATACGTTCAGAAGTAGCATTTCCAACTAACTCCATTACTGTTTTTCTACCTCGATCATCTTCCATCGTAGTAATGTAGTTCTTAGGTTTGTTTAATAGAATATATCGCTTCTTTTCCATTGAAAGCAATGTTCCGTCAAAACGCACTTCATCATCAGGTTGAACTCTATATCCCATTTCGGTAACGAGTTGCCCGTTAATAGTAACACTACCATGCTCTATAAAAGTATCAGCTTCTCTTCTCGAACAAATACCAGCGTTTGCTATGTATTTATTTAAGCGCACTCCTGACTTTTCCTCTTGTTGAGGTTTGCTAGTATTGGGTTTAGATTTCTTGAAATTTTTCTTGAATTGTGGTTTGTTATGAGGATTGCTGTTTCTTCCAGCCTGTCGTCCTCTCGACGAGTTTTTTGAATTCATATCTATGTTTTAAAAACGCGTGCAAAAGTACACTAAATATTTGAGAGTTAATCTAAAACGTGAATTACTTTATCTAAAATCAATGTCTTATCGATAAATAATAAGCTAAATACACCTATTAACAATAATAATTTCAAGATGTTATGTAATAGCCTGTATTGATTCTTTTCTGTAGCTTTATTGATATAGAATCCAACAAAGAAAAGAATAAAAGCAGCGAAGTAGAAATAATACTTCATATATGTAATAGCCGGATAATTGAATAAAATGGCTACTGGTAGTAATGTAAGTATTAATAGAAAAATGATAACCTGCTTTGCTTTTTTCTCACCATACTTTACAGGAAAGGTATTGTAATTATTGGCTATGGCTCCTTTAATGTTTTCTAAATCTTTGATTATTTCTCTAACCATAATTACTAAAAATAGAAAGCAAGCGTGAACAAAAATAACTTTAGAAAAGTTTTTAAAGTGCACCAGTATCGCAAAGAACGGAAGTATGGTTAAAATGGTAACAGAGGCAAGTCCAACAATTGGATATTTTTTGAGTTTATGAGAATAAAACCATATCGCGAAAATGTAGCATGCAAAAAAAAGAGCAGCGCGCCAAGAAACGAGCCATCCGAAACAAAAACCAATGAAATTTAAAATAAAATAGAGTGATAGTTTTGTTTCTTGTTTAACAAAAGAGTCCAATCCAGCTTTTATTGGACGATTTATCCTGTCTGCTTTTACATCGTAAAAATTATTAATAATATATCCTCCTGCAATCACACATGTAGTGGCAAGCACTAAGTACAATAAATGAAAATCAAGAAGTATATGTTTGAGTGACTTTTGCTCGGAGAAAATAAAAATAGCAGCTAAATATTGGGCTGCTATTAATATTAATATATTATATCCTCTAACTACTGATAGAAGACTGAAAACTTTATAGAAGAGTGTATTTGCTTTAGATGTAGTACTCATAGCAAAAAAGGTGTTTTAAAAACGATACACTAATTCTAATTTATAATCTTTTAAACTGTTTTTGGCTTTTTCAAAATCTTCGGTAAAGCCTAAAATATATCCACCACCACCTGAGCCACAAAGCTTCAAGTAATAGTCATTTGTTTGAATTCCGTTTTCCCAAACTTTATGAAAAGCCGAAGGAATCATCGGTTTGAAGTTTTTCAGAACAACCTTTGATAATTTCTTTACATTACCAAATAAAGATTTTATGTTTCCTTGTAAGAAGTCTTCAATACACGCATCTGTATGAATTGAAAACTCTTCGCTTAACATTTTTCTAAAGCCTTCATTTTTCATTTTGTTCATGAAAATGTTTACCATTGGCTCAGTTTCTCCTATTTGCTCTGAATCCAATAAGAAAACAGCACCTTTACCTTCTTTTTGAGAAGGAATACCTGTAGCTTCAATATTTTCTTTTGAATTGATTAATATAGGAAGACTTAAGTAAGAGTTTAAAGGATCTAATCCCGAACTTTTTCCATGAAAATATGACTCCATGATTGAAAAGATCTCTTTTAACCTTAAGAGTTTATCTCTTGTTAAATTTTCAAGAACTGTTATTTTGTTAATTGCATATTTGTCGTAAATAGAGGCAACCAAAGCTCCAGAGCTTCCTACTCCATATCCTTGAGGAATGGAAGAGTCAAAATACATTCCATTATCAATATCTTCTCTAAAACTTTCAAGATCGAAATCTACAAGCTCCGTATCAAGTTTAGCTAAGTATTCGTAAAGTCCTACAAGACTTGTGTTCGATTTTTGCGCTTCACCTGTTAACGTTTTTACTGACTTGAGAGCTCCTTTATATGAGTTAAAGGGGATTGCTAGTCCTTTGGAGTCTTTGATAATACCATATTCTCCAAAGAGTAAAATTTTAGCATAAAATAAAGGTCCTTTCATAGATTCTTTGTAATTACATTATTGCAAAAATACGAGTAATTGCTCTAGTTTCCAATTTATTACTTCGTGTTTTTATGAAAAGTCTTCCAAATACCTGATTTCTCGTTATCTCGATATTTACCCTTTTCCTTGATTTTTCCGTTTTTATAAAATGTTTTCCACATACCAGAACGTTGTCCTTGGTCGTATCTCCCTTGTTCCTTTAGTTCTCCCGATTCGTAGTAAACTCTTCGTAAACCATGCAGTTTACCATTTTTATAGTTTGCTTTGTGAGATGCATTTCCGTTTTCGTAGTAATAAATTACCAATCCGTCAAAATTCTCATTACCAGGTGTGTTTACACTGCTAAATCCTTCCATTTGAACTTGACCATTCTTATAGTAATCAACAATCCAAAACCCATTTTTAATCTTCTTTGGATTAGGACGATAATATTCTCCTTCTGATTTGTTTGTTGGTTGCCAGTTTGCATCGAACCATATAGTTTCCTGTGCTATAATAGATGATGTTGAAAACCCAACAAACATTATATAAAATACGATGGTTGAAATTTTCATAATTAAAGAGGTTAAATGTTAAAAAGTTTGTGCCCCGAAGCCTGTATTATCACAAATATACTGATTTTTTTGGCAAAACTTTAACAATTCTGTATTTATGAATTGCTCAACTTGCTGTTTTTCAGCGTGTGGGTATAGTACATGCACGTTGGCCCCAGCATCTAAAGTAAAGCATATATTTGAACCAGATTCGGCGCGATATTCCCATATTTTATTGATAACCTCTAGTGTATTGGGCTTCATGAGTATGAAATATGGATTACTCGTTAGCATCATTGCATGCAATGTTAAAGCTTCGCTTTCTACCAGTTGTATGAAATCTTTAATCTTTCCTTCTTGAAGAATGGTTGAGATTTTGGCTAAATTATCATTGGCTTGTTTAAATCTTTGCTCCGCGAAAGGATGGTCATGCATTAAATTATGACCTACTGTACTAGACACTTGCTTCTCTCCTTTGTCAACAAGTAGAATAGCATCTTGATAATTTTCAAATATAGGATGAACATCATACGGAAATTTAATACCATATTCGTCTGAGCTTCCCTCAATATTGGGGTGTTCCCCCCAAACAACTAAAGGTCCTTCTATACTTCTACTAGCACTTCCCGAACCCAGTCGAGCTAAGAATGAGGCTTTTTGAGTTAAATGTTCTTCACTAAGATTTGGATTTAATTCTTTTTCTAAGCTAGTTAAACACTTTGCAATTGCTGACATTCCACTTGCTGAGGATGCAATACCACTACTATGAGGGAATGAGTTTTCAGAGTAAATTGTCATTGAATACTCGAAAATATATGGGCAATATTCTTTTATTCTATCAAAAAACTTGGCAATTTTTGGTTTGAATTCATCTTTTCTTTTTTCTTCAAAGTAAAGATCAAATTTTACTTCGGAACCTCTATTAACTTTTTCAAATTCTATTTTCGTTCTGGTATGGCAGTTATTCAAAGTAAAGCTTATTGATGCATTTTTAGGTAGTTGAGGTTCTGTTTTACCCCAATATTTTACAAGTGCAATGTTGCTAGGAGTTTGCCATTGATGTGTTGTTTTTTCAACTGATTTCAAGGCTTCTTGAAAAATGAAATTTACCATATGAAACGTGTAGTTTTTTTAGCAAAAATACGTGAATTTTTTCATTAGTAATAAGGAGTGGATTTTTCTGTAAAATTTGAAATTAAAGACTTTGTTTTTCAGGTTGGCTAATTAAATCGAGCCGAGCTTTTGTAAAACATCTTCCTTGTAGCTTCTGCTAATGGGGATCGATTTTTTGTTAATCTCAATGTATTCATTTGTAAAGGAAATAATTTGTTTAATTGAAACGATAAACGATCGATGTACGCGAATAAAATTACGATTAGGAAGCTTGTTTTCTAGATTGCTTATAGTCTCTCTAGTGACTATTGTTTTTGATTTTGTGTGAATTTTTACATAATCACTCAAACTTTCTACATAAAGAATGTCATCAAAATCAACTTTAATCATTTTTCTATCAGAACGCAAGAATATAAAATCATTAGATTGTGTGCTTGATACGGCGACTCCTGATGATGTTTCTTGAGTTGGATTTGAGGTTTCGAATAATTTATTTACTGCTCTTAAAAACCTGTCAAAAGCAATTGGCTTTAGTAAGTAGTCGATAGCTTGTAAATCAAATCCATCAACTGCATATTCTCTATAAGCAGTTGTAAAGATTACTTTAATGTTTTTTTGAATGGATTTGGCGAAGGTCAAACCAGATATTTCAGGCATGTTAATATCTAAAAAAATTAAATCGATGGTATGATCATTAATGGTACTAAGTCCATCCATGGCACTTGAACAACTTTTGATTAAGTTGAGGTTTGGGATTTTATCAATATAGGTGGCAAGAATTTCCCTTGCCATAGGTTCATCGTCTATAATTATGCAATTAACTCGTTTGTTCATTTTTCAATGGGATTGTTAGTGTTGCTGAAAAGACTTCCTCATCAAAGGTTGTATTCAATGAATAATTACTTTTATATAGCATAGATAGTCGTTTGTTTATGTTCTCTAAACCAATTCCCTTAGGGCTTCTATTTGATGCTTTGGCACTATTTTTAACACTGAAGTGGATAAAGGAATCATTAACCTCCAGTTGAATGTGAATGGATAATATGCCTTTAATAGGAATACCATGTTTGAACGCATTTTCTACAAAAGGAAGTAAAAGCATCGGGGCTATTTCAATATTTGATATGTCATCTTCTTTTAGAAATTCAATCTTAAGGTTTTCTTGAAACCTCATTTTTTCTAAAGTGATATAATCTTCAATATGCTCAACTTCATCGTTCAGCATTACTAATGGTTTTTCTACTTGGTATAATATATAATCTAAAAGATTTGATAATCTCAGAATCATATCAGGAGCCTCATCTGCTTTCTTTAAAGCAAATCCGTACAACGTGTTTAGCGTATTAAACAGGAAGTGAGGATGAATTTGCATTTTTAAAAACTTTAATTCTTGCTCTTTTAACTCTAATTGAGTCTCTAGGAACTTGTTTTTTAAAATTTGTTTTTCATCAGAGGTTCTATAATTACTCATAAGTATTTTGAACCCGCTAACCAATGTCATAATCAATAGAACGCATATTGAGATAACTGAAGGGTTTTTAATTAATACAGGCATCTGTTGGTATTCAAGGTTAAAGAAAAACGCAAAACCTAGAATAATGGTCAATGTAACTCCAAACAATGTGAAAATTAGTGTATATATAGTATACAAAGTAAATAACCAATATTTTTGAGTTAGTAAAAAATCGGGTATGAGCTTACTAATAAAAACATAGGTAGCTATAATAGTAATTGAAGCCATTATAATTGAAAAGAACAGAAGAAAAGAATGGTTCTGACTCCCTGAACTAAAGAAAAGATAAAAAAATCCCCAAACGATTCCCCAAAACAACATGTGTAATGGAGCCTTTTTAGAGAATGATATGATAAGCTTTTGCATCATGCAAAAAAGTAAAAAATAATTTAATTGATCCTTTAAATATAGATGAAATACAAATTTAAATAGGGATTTAACAGGAGTATTTGATAAGCTAGTTAAATATTAAGAATATTGTAGAATCATATATAAAAGTGGTTGTTAGTCTCAAAAGGGTGCGAAAGAGTTGAAGTCGAACATACTTTAGCAAACAGAAACTTTTAAATTTAAACAAATTATGATCGTAATTCAACAAACAAAGGAAGAACTATTAACAACAGGTTATGAATTAGTAGAAGAGGCAGGAGGTCCATGTACAGACTTTCTATGTCAAGGAGGTTACTTATTTATGGTGCCTTTATTGATTTTACTTTTGGTGGTGGTTTTTCTATTTATTCGAGGACTTAAATCTAACACAGAAAAGAATGCTCAATTGTTAAAGTCAATCGGATTGTTTTCTTTAGTATTTGGTGTTTTAGGCTTTATATTGGGGATGCTAGGAGCTTTGGAGGCAATTGCACTTGCCAATAGTGTTAGTCAACAAGTTTTAGCAGGAGGTTTAAAAGTAGCACTAATTGCTCCTACATTTGGATTGCTCATTTTAGTATTTGCTAGATTATTTGACATTATTCTCCTTTGGATGAGAAAAGAAAAGGAATAATAAGAAATATAAGTTATGAAAAAGGTAAGCGGTAAAAAGCTTGCCTTTTTTATGGTATAGGGGTATTTTAACTGCAATTGTTTTAAAAATAGACTTTTAATGTTTTTTGAATTGAGTCTCTCAGGGAAAACCCTTAGAGGAGGTCTAGGGGTTTTGAGTAGTGATAAACTTCAGAATTTTAACATATCGTACAGTGAAACTGTTATAACTTTGCAACTGTTCTAAGAGACGTCTTAGAATTTTTCTTTTTCATAGCAATTTTCCCGCTCTATTTTTGAGCGGGTTTTTTTATCCTTTAATTTTAAATATACATCTACAGAAAATTACGTTTCATCGAAGCAAAGGGATTTTGTCTTTTAATGTGTTCTATATTTACGTCAGGATAAAGAAAACAATATTTCCCCTTATATATTTTCCCCTTGAATATTAGCAGGAAGACTTCAGAAAGAAGTCTTCTTACTGTTTTATAGAGGTTTGATTCAATAGATTCAAAATGGTTTTATTTCAAATTTGTGCAGTTATGAAATAAGCTTTAAGTTTGAAAAAAAAATGCAGTAAGAAACACCCCAAAAAAAATATACTAAGAGAATACTTAACCATTATTTTAACCGTTTAGTTTTTTGCGATACATAATTTATTTGAATAGTTAAAATGTTAAGTGTCCAAGATAGTGTCCCCTCAAGTAAAATCTTAGAGAACTAAGTTTGTTCTCATTTTAAATTTATTTAATTATTAAAATGCCTATTTCTGTTTTGGAAATAGGTATTTTTGCGTAAACTAAGATCCGTGAGTAGAAAAATCAAATTGATATGGGACTTTAAAGGTCCTGAGGGACTTGAAACAGCAAAACATCATTGTATTCATTTAAAAGAGTTTGCTCAGATAGATAATCTAACATATCATGAGGTTAATCATGAACAACTTCATGAATTTCATGTAATAGCTTTCATTACAGTAGATGAGGCCGATATGAAAATATTTAGAGATGCTTTAAAACCACATCGAGGAGTTCTGGCAAATTAAATAAAAGAGTTTTTAAGCTACAAAAAAGCTTTTAGGTAAGAAGTTGTTTTCTTTCATTTTTATAATTATAAAGCCGTTAAACTGTGCACAATTCAGTTGTTGATGGCTATTTCTCGTGTTTTTAGCTAAAAAAGAAGGTAAATAGTTGTTTACTGATTCATTTTAGGCAATACTAAATTAAACAAGCATTGTTCGGATGAAATATAGAAAACAACTTTACTTACTACTTTTTACTGCGATATTAACCTCATGTGGCCAAAAGCAAACTAGCTATGATTTAATAAAAGAAAACTTATTTACTGGTGGAATTGAAGGGCCAGCTACAGATTATTTAGGGAATATTTATGCCGTTAATTTTGAAAAAGAAGGGACGATAGGTAAAGTAACTGCTTCAGGTGAAAGCAGTATGTTTCTTGAGCTGCCTAATGGAAGTATTGGGAACGGTATCCGATTCGGAGGAAAGAATCAAATGTTTGTTGCGGATTATACAAATCATAATGTTCTTGAGGTTAATTTAGAAACCAAAGAAATTCAGGTTTTTGCGAATCAGCCTTTAGCAAATCAACCTAACGATATTGCGGTACTTTCAAGCAACACTTTATATGCAAGCGACCCTAATTGGAAAGAAAGTACAGGGAACTTATGGAAGGTAACCAAGGAAAATGGTTTTGAATTGTTAGAAAAGAACATGGGGACTACGAATGGAGTAGAGGTGAGCCCTGATGGTAAAAAGCTATATGTAAACGAATCTGTTCAAAGAAAAATCTGGGTATACGATATTAAGGAGAATGGTGATGTTGCGAATAAAAAGGAATTAATTTCATTTAAAGACTTCGGATTGGATGGTATGCGTTGCGATAAAGACGGGAACCTTTACGTTTGTCGATATGATAAAGGGACAGTGGTAGTGCTTTCACCAAAAGGAGAAGTAGTAAACGAAATACATCTTACAGGTAAAAAACCAACCAATATTACCTTTAGTCTAGATTATTCTAAATGTTATATTACAGTTGCCGATAGAGGTTGTATTGAAGTGATCGACTTAATATAGTCATATCAACTATTAGCTATACTTTGTGCACATATATAGCCTCCTGTCCAGGCGTTTTGAAAATTGAATCCACCAGTAACGGCATCTATATTTAAAATTTCACCGACAATAAAGAGGTTTTTATGAATTTTGCTTTCGAAACGCTTGAAGTTAATTTCTTTTAGATCAATTCCTCCTGCGGTAACAAACTCATCTTTAAATGTAGTTCGACCATTGGCATTGAAAAGTCCCTGTGTTAATTGCAGAGATAAAGCGTTTAATTGTTTATTACTTAGGTCTGCCCAATTTGCTTTGGCTGAAATTTTAGAAGCATTTAGTAAGCGTTCCCATAGTCTTTTAGGAATCTCTGAAAAGGGAGATCTTAAATAAATCTGTTTTTTAGAAAACTCTTGTTTAAAGTTATTGAGCATTTCAAAAGCTAAATCGGTGTCCATGCCAAGCCAATTAACCATAACATTGTATTGATAGTTCTTTTCAGCTAATATTCGAGCTCCATAAGCAGAAAGCTTTAAAACAGCAGGTCCACTTAGCCCCCAATGAGTAATTAACAAAGGACCTGAATTTTCAAGTTTTGTTTTGGCGATTTTTACGATGGCTTTAGGAACGGATATTCCTCCCAAATCAATAATACGAGGATCTTTAATGTTAAAAGTAAATAAAGAGGGTACAGGTGGAATGATTTTATGTTGTAGCTTTTCGGCTAATTCCCATACTTTTTTACTACTGCCAGCGGCGATAACTAAAAAATCACATTGATAAGTTTCATTTTTAGTAATGACTTCCCATGTTTCATTTTTATGACCAATATCAGTTACATTTTGTCCCGTTGTGATTTTAATATTGAGTTTATCAGTTAATTCAGTAAAACAATTAATAATTGCCTGAGAGGTATTTGCCTCTGGAAATACACGGTTGTCATCTTCTATTTTTAAAGGAACTCCTCGGTTATCGAACCATTCAAAAGTATCACCAGTCATAAATTGGTGGAAAGGACCAAGCAATTCTTTTTCTCCTCTTGGATAATGTTTTACAAGTTCTTTTGGTTCAAAACATGCATGAGTAACATTACAGCGCCCACCACCTGATATTTTTACTTTTTGTAAAACGTCTTTTCCTTTTTCTAGGATAGTAATATCTAACTCTGGATTTAATTCTTTCGCATTGATAGCTGTAAAGAAACCAGCTGCTCCGCCTCCTACAATAATTACTTTCTTTTTAGTACTCACGATGTTTGTTTATGTTTAATGACATAAGATAAAGGTCAAATCCTTTAGCCCAAAAGTCATTAGTTATGCTATCTATTTGAAAACCTATTTTTTGATAAAATTTGAATGCCAACTGTGAAGTTCTCACAATAACGGTGTCAATGTTTCTGTTAGCTTTTATAAGCTCAATTCTGTGATTGACCAATTGCTTACCAATACCTCTTCCATGATGATTTGGATGAATAATATCCCAAGAAATTCTAGCTTTTTTATTTTCAATGTCATAATTAATACCACCACAGCCAATAATTTCATTATTTACTTCAAAAACAAAATAATCTTCGATTTCATTTTTCAAATAACTGATATAGTCAACTTTTTCAGAAGGATCGAAATACCTTGGAATATTTTGATCGAGCAATGAAATTAAATTATCCGTGTCTTCAATGGAATAGTGTCTAATCATGACATAAAATTAAAGAATCATTTCTGAGTAACTTAAAACAGTAGTATATCCGTTATTTTTGAAATACTCTGGAGTATCGTCATTTCCGGTAGCCAAAACAAAATCACCACCCCAAGCTCCTAAACTCTTCACTTCTCCAAAATAATCGGAAAACAATCTTTTCTTAACAGATTCTTGCTGTATAATTTTACTTATTATTAGCTCGTGCTCGTTAATAAGAGTATTAAAATCGTTAATAGATTTGGCGTTCAGAATATTGTGAGAAATTTCGTTTATCGTTGATATATGCTGAAGAGCTGCTTCTTTGGTTTTTCTATACTGTGCAATTCCCTCTCTACTATTTTGCTTCTGATTTAAGTGAATAAAAAATAGCTGATTTTTAAAATCGGGATTAAAATTGACTTCCTTTATTGTAGGGTTTTTCTCCTTAACACTATATAAAATTGGAGTATTATGTTTTGCACAAGCAATGTCGTAACCACTTCCTGAAAAAGAATTCCACAAAAGAGTAAAGGGATTAATCTTTGCCCAAGAAGCAATATTGTTTATTAAAGTAGAAGAACTTCCAAGTCCCCAATTTCTAGGGAAAGATAAGTTCGTCTTAACAATATATCCCTTCGAGTTATTTAAAAACTCTGAATTTAATTTTTTGGCTTCTTGAAGAATTGTTTGAAGTGTTTCAGCAATAAATTCAGAGCTTCCTTCTTTATCAGAATTAAAAGTAGCTGAGGTAAGTCTAAGTTTTGGTAAATCAAAACTAGCTTCAAACCAGCATTCTCCTGTATTTGTAAAACTACCCCAAATTAGCTCTGGCTCATCAATAGCTTCTATAATTAAATCTTGTCCAAATTTTGTTGGAACAGCCAACGCTTGTGCCCCATCAAGAACAAGATATTCACCTGTTAGTAATAGTTTACCATTACTGTAATGTTTTTGTGAACTCATTTAAGCTTTCTTTCTTAAGTTTTCGAGTGCTTCAACAACACCACTATGAGATACTGTTTTGTTTTCAAACTTTTTTGAAATAAGCTCTTTTTCTTCAGAAGTCGCTCCCATTTGATTTAAAATATTCATCAAATGCATTTTCATATGACCATGTTGAATCCCTTTTGTGGTTAGGGCTCTTAAAGCGGCAAAGTTTTGAGCTAGACCAGCAGTAGCCATAATTTCCATTAATTCGGAAGCTGATGGTCTTCCCATCATATCTAAAGATAACTTGGCCATTGGATGTAAGGCAGTTAATCCTCCAACAGTACCTAAAGCCAAAGGAAGTTCAATCCAAAATCTGAAAACACCATCTTTCACCTCACAATGAGAAAGACTACTGTAACTGCCATTTTTTGAAGCATAGGCATGAACCCCAGCTTCAATAGCTCTAAAGTCGTTACCTGTTGCCAAAACAACGGCATCAATACCGTTCATAATTCCTTTATTATGAGTAACCGCTCTATAAGGTTCTATCTCAGCTATTTTTACAGCCTGTTCAAATTTCTTAGCGAATTTTTCTGGATTTTCACCACCTAAATCTTCTACTTTACAAGATACTTCAGCTCTAACTAAACATTCAGGAACGTAGTTAGAAAGTATGCTCATTACAATTTCAATATCCTCTCTTCTAAACTGATTAGCCATAGCTTCAAGGCATGAATTTATGAAATTCGCTCCCATCGAATCTTTGGTTTCGAAGGTAACATGAAGTTGATAGTAATTTTCTAACTGTTCTGTTTTATCTACAAGAACAATATCTAAAATACCACCTCCACGTTTTTCCATATTCTTGGTAATGGATGAAGTTGCTTCTCGAAGTTTTGGCTTTTGTTCTTCAAAGTAGCTAAAGAGGTCTTTTTTATCACCTTCAAACATGAAATGAACATGTCCAATTTTTGTAGTGGAAATAACTTCAGTTTTGAATCCTCCACGTGTACTCCAAAATTTGGCTACCAAAGAAGCCGCTGCAACCACCGAACTCTCTTCAACAACCATTGGTATTACATGTTCTTTTCCATTGATAATGAAATTTGGAGCGATACCATAAGGCATGTAAAAATTAGTAATGGTATTTTCTATGAAATCGTCATGTAGTCTTTGTAATGCTTCATCAGCATTCCAGTATTGCTGAATTGTTTCTATGATTTCGTTTTGGTTATTAAAAAAATTCTTTGCTAACCAATCAATCTTTTCTTGTTTAGAAAGTTTGGAAAATCCTGAAATAACTTTCGCCATTCTGTGTGTAAATTTTAAGGATTCAAAGATAAATGAATCCAGTTAAATTAGCGGTGTTTAAAGATATTTATGGGCATTTTAACCTAAAAATTAATGAATTTTCCGTAAACTTGGCAAACTTTTTACTTAAACAGCAACTAAATATGAAAAAACTGTTAATATTTTTTCTTGGGTTTGCTTCTTTGATGCAGGCTCAAAAAAAAGATATTTCTCTAGAAGATATTTGGAAAAACGGCACATTTAGAGCCGATTACATGAATTCTTTAAACTCCATGAACGGAGATTTTTATTCACTTCTTAACTATGATAACTCAGGGTCATCAGTGGATAAATACAGTTACGAAACACTAGAGAAAGTTGAAACTATTGTACATAGTAAAGACTTAAAAGAAATAAAATACTTCAACTCTTATGAGTTTAACAATGACGAAACAAAATTAATTTTAGGAACGAACTTCAAACCTATATTCCGTCATTCATTTCTGGGAACATTTTATGTATATGATATCGCAACTAAAACGTTGTCGTTAATTGGTGAAGATATCCAAGAACCTACATTTTCTCCAGATAGTAGAAAGATTGCTTTCGCTAAAGGGAATAATCTTTACATCAAAGATTTTTCAAGAGATGAAACAATTTTTCAAATTACTTCGAACGGAGCAAAGAATAAGATTATTAATGGTATTACAGACTGGGTTTATGAAGAAGAATTCGGTTTTGTAAGAGCTTTTGAGTGGAGTGGAGATAGTAAGAATCTCGCATTTTTACGTTTTGACGAGAGTAAAGTGAAGACGTTCTCAATGGATATGGTTGGTGAGAAGAAGTATCCTTCTCAGCATGTGTTCAAATATCCAAAAGCTGGAGAAGACAATGCTAAGGTTTCACTACATATCTTCTCATTAGAAACAAATAAAACAGCCGAAATTACTGTTGGAGAGTTCGAATATATTCCAAGAATTAACTGGACAAAAGATGATAAAGTGTTAGCGGTAAGAACTTTGAATCGTCACCAGAACGATTTGAAATTATACTTTGTAAACGCTGACTCATTTAATGCTAATGTTGTTTTAAATGAAACAGACAAAGCATATGTTGATGTTAATGATGACTTAACCTTCCTTGATGATAACAGTTTTATTTGGACGAGTGAAAAAGATGGATATAATCATATCTATCACTATGACAATAAAGGAAAGTTAATCAATCAAATTACTCAAGGAAATTGGGAAGTAACTTCTTACTACGGATTCAATCCAAAGAAGAAAACAATATATTATCAGTCGGTTGAAAATGGATCAATTAATCGTGGAGTATATAGTATTTCAATTAAAGGAAAGAGTAAGAAGTTATTGAGCAATCCATCAGGAACAAATTCTGCGGCATTCAGTAAGAACTTAAATTACTTTATTAATACATTCTCTGATGCAAATACTCCACAAGTTTATACTTTGAGAAATGCGAAAGGAGAGGTGTTAAAAACGATTAAGGATAATGCAGCATTAAAAGCTAAGGTTGCGGAATATAATATGGGAACAAAAGAATTCTCAACTATTTCTGTAAATGGTCAAGAATTAAATATGTACATGATTAAACCTGCAAATTTTGATGCTTCAAAAAAATATCCTCTATTCATGTACCAATATTCTGGGCCAGGGTCTCAGCAAGTAGCGAACAGATGGGGTGGTGCAAATGATTATTGGTATCAGATGTTAGCTCAGCAGGGCTATATTGTAGCTTGTGTTGATGGTAGAGGAACTGGATTTAAAGGACGCGACTTTAAAAAGGTTACTTATATGAATTTGGGGAAGTACGAAGTAGAAGATCAAATTGGCGCAGCAAAAGAATTAGGAAAATTACCTTATATTGATACTAAGAGAATTGGTATTTGGGGATGGTCTTATGGAGGTTATATGAGTACGAACTGTATCCTTAAAGGGAACGATGTTTTTTCTGCAGCAATAGCAGTGGCTCCTGTAACTACATGGCGTTTTTATGATAGTATTTATACAGAGCGTTATATGAGAACTCCAGAAGAAAACGCTTCAGGCTATGATGATAATTCACCGTTAAGCTATCCTGAGTTATTAAAAGGAAAGTATTTATTGGTACATGGAACTGGTGATGATAATGTTCACGTTCAAAATGCCTACAGAATGGTGGAGGCTTTAGTTCAAGCGAACAAAGATTTTGAATGGGCAATGTATCCAGATAAGAACCATGGAATATATGGTGGAAACACACGTTTACACTTATATACTAAAATGACTAACTTTATTAAAAATAACTTATAATTCAATCATTATGGCTGACTCTTTAACTACCGAAAAAACCTTCTTTGGTCATCCAAGAGGTTTATTTATTCTGTTTTTTACAGAAATGTGGGAACGATTTTCATTTTATGGAATGAAAGCTTTGTTAATTTTCTATTTAACAAAATATCATCTTTTCTCAGATAATGCGGGAAACCTTTTAATAGGTAGTTATGCTGCTTTAGTTTATGCAGTTCCTGTTATTGGAGGATTTATAGCTGATAGATATCTAGGTTTTAGAAAAGCCATCGTTTTTGGTGGAATAATGCTAGTTTTAGGGCATTTAGGAATGGCTTATGAAGGAAATGCTGCAACGCAATCCGTTACAGGTGAGATATCACGTGATGATACAGCTTTACAGGTTTTTTATTTCTCTCTTGCTTTGATTATTGTAGGCGTAGGGTTCCTTAAAGCAAATATATCATCATTGGTAGGAGAACTATACAAGGTTGGAGATAAAAGGAGAGATTCTGGATTCACCATCTTTTATATGGGGATTAACTTAGGTTCTTTTTTAGCTACTATTATTTGCGTTTGGCTAGGTGAACGATTTGGTTGGAGTTATGGTTTTGGAGCTGCTGGTGTTGGGATGTTACTGGGATTAATAACTTTCATCTCAGGGAAAAAGCTTTTAATGGGAAAAGGAGAATCGATTATCCCAGAATTTTTAGATAAAAGAACTGTTGGAATTAAGAATGAGTGGCTTATTTATATAGTAAGTATATTATCAACCGTTATTTTCTGGCAAATGGTGCAAAGACATGAGGCAGTTTCTTTATCATTAATGATCGCTGGAGCTATTTCGTTTATATATATTGTTTATTATGCAGTAGCGAAGTTAGACGGGAAAGCAAGAGAACAATTAATAGCATTAACTGTACTTATTATTTTTACGGTTATATTCTGGGCTTTGTTTGAGCAAGCTTATACTTCTTTGAATTTATTTGCGGATAGAGTTTTAGATAGAGGAGAAATTGCTGCAGGTACTTTTTTGAGTTTAAACGCATTGTTTATTATACTGTTAGCTCCTGTTTTTGCTTGGTTATGGGTTAAATTAGGAAAGTATAATCCAAATACGGCAGTAAAATTTTCTATAGCACTAATATTAGTTGGTTTAGGTTTCGGAGCACTTGTTTTAGGGATTAATCTTTCAGGTCTAGGAAAAGTAGCTATTTATTGGCTAGTAATTACATATTTTCTCCATACTTGTGGAGAACTTTGTTTATCTCCTGTTGGGCTTTCAGCTGTTACTAAGCTTTCTCCTGTAAGGATTGTTGGTTTCATGATGGGAGTATGGTTTTTAGCGACTGCTAGTTCTGAGTTTATAGCATCGGTTTTAGCAAACATAGCTTCTGTAGATACCACGAACGGAACTGCTCCAGATTTGAATTTGGCCAAAGCTAGTTACTTGAAGTTGTTTGAATATTTGTTCTATACTGGGCTCGGTTTTGGAGTTGTTTTATTGTTAATTTCCCCGGTGATTAAGAAGTTAATGCATGGAGTTGACAAGGAATTAAATAATTAAAAAATATTAGAAGCAAGCCTCACACTTTTAAAATTGTGAGGTTTGTTGCGTTTATAAACTAAATACTAGAAATACATGAGTACAGATATTGAAAATTTATTTAAAGATAAAGTATTAGGACATCCAGCTGGACTGTTTGTGTTATTCTTTACAGAAATGTGGGAGCGTTTTTCCTACTACGGAATGCGTGCATTATTAGTGCTTTTTTTAATTAGCTCAGTTACTGATGGAGGATTTGGTTGGGAAAAAGCCGAAGCATTGTCTCTATATGGAACTTATACGATGGGAGTTTATTTGACTCCAGTTTTTGGAGGGTTAATAGCAGATAAACTTTTAGGCTACAGATGGGCAGTAGTATTAGGAGCTTTAATTATGACTTTAGGGCATGCGGCAATGGCATTCGAAACCCCCATGATGTTATATGTAGGTTTAGGTTGTTTAATGGTTGGTAATGGATTGTTTAAACCGAACATGACCTCAATTATTTCAAATATGTATAAGAATCACTCGGAAAAGAAAGATGGAGCTTATTCTATTTTTTATATGGGAGTAAATGCTGGAGCCTTTTTAGGGATCATGTTATGTGGTTATATAGGGGAAAACTATTCTTGGTCATTAGGTTTTGGGTTAGCTGGAATTTTTATGTTTTTTGGAATGTTACAATTCTATTTCACACAAAACATTTTCGGAAGTATAGGTCTTTCTCCCAAAAAGTTGAATGCTTTAAGTTTAAGGGAAATAGGAGAAGACGGTGATCAGGATTTCGTAGAAAAAAAGGAAGAAGAAGAAGCTCCGAAAAAGGTTATAGTTGATAGATTAGTGGCAGTTGTGATTTTTTCATTATTTACTGTGTTCTTTTGGGCTTCATTCGAGCAAGCAGGAGGTTCTATGACAATTTTTGCTGAGGAATATACTCAAAGAAATTTAACAGGCGGATTTGGAACCATGTTTAAATACATTGATGCCTTATTAACGCTAGTGCCTCTTGGAATAATTACATATGTATTATATGCCCTTTTTAGAAAAACATTTGCAAGATATACTATTGGTAACATTATGCTATCAATTAGTTTTATAATTATTTGGGGAATAGTAGGATGGAAGATTTTTAGAGATTTTACTAATGAAACTGTTGAGGTACCTGCAACTTGGTTCGGTATATTAAACTCTTTGTTTATTATTACACTGGCTCCTGCTTTTTCGAAATGGTGGGAAAGTAAATATAATGTTTCTGGTCCATTGAAATTTGGATTAGGACTCTTGTTATTAGGTCTAGGTTTTGGCTTTTTGGCTTTAGGATCACAAGATATTATTTCTGGTCAGCCAATTATTAAAGTAAGTATGTTTTGGTTAATAGCGGCTTATTTGTTTCATACAATGGGAGAATTATGTATTTCTCCAGTAAGTTTATCTTACATAAGTAAATTAGTTCCTGCGAAGTGGATTGGGTTCATGTTTGGAGTATATTATTTATTCATTGCAATGGGGAATAAATTAGCTGGAACAATTGGAAGTTATATTGAAGAAATTGAAAAGGCTTACTCTATTTCAACATTCTTTTTAATCTTTACTGTTGTTCCCGTTGTTGCAGGTCTAATTATAGCTGGTCTTAACCCAGTTATGAAAAGGTTAATGCACGGAGTTAAATAGCACTTTTTTAAAAAGTTAAATAATATTAAACCTGTTAATTCGTTAGAAATTGACAGGTTTTTTTGTAAATTTGGAATAGTTATTGAGACCAAGAAGATATGAGGAATTTTATTTTTATAATAGTAGCTTTAGTTTCTTTGAGTATTACTGCTCAGAACCAAAAAAAGATAGAATGGTTGTCTTTTGAAGAAGCTATGGAGAAAAGCGAAAAGGAACCGAAACCGATTTTAATTGATATTTATACTGATTGGTGCGGATGGTGTAAAAAAATGGACAATACAACGTATAAAAACGATGTTATTGTTAGCTATATAAACGAGAATTATTACCCTGTGAAATTAAACGGAGAAGATAAAAATGATATTAGTTTTCAAGGGAAAACATTTACTTACAAGGCTCAAGGAAGAAGAGGGTATCATGAATTGGCAGCTGCATTAATGAAAGGGAAATTAAGTTATCCTTCAACAGCATTTATGAACAAAGATAAACAGTTGTTGCAAAATGTACCAGGGTATATGGAGGAAAGGAGATTTGAAAAAGTATTAGCTTTCTTTAATGATGATAACTACAAAAAAACAAGTTGGAAAGACTTTGAAAAGAATTTTAAAAGTTCAATCTAGTAAGTTTTTAATCTAAAATATAAGCACCATTTTGTTCAGTAGAATAAAATGGTGTTTTTCGTTTATTACAAGTTTGTTGCCAGTTTTGAACGAAATTTCTATAGTTGCTACCATCGGCTATTATTATTTTAGGGGCATTATTTTCGAGGAATCTTTCCAAGTTTATTTTCGGAGAATTACTGAGTAATACAATTACATTCTTATTCAAGCCATTGATCATGGAATAATCATCATTTTTTATAATAAATAAGATGTTCTTTTTATAGCTAATTAGATTAGGTATTTGATTTTCTATATGAACATTCAAGTTTTCATTTTTTTTAATAGGAGAAATAATATAATCTAATTGAGATTCTTCACATTTACTATGAATTGTCATTATCTTTCCTTTTTGCCTACCAATAATGGTTTTTCTGTTTTTATGAAAAACAACTAGAGAGTTCTTCATATCTATTATTTTCTTTTCATTTATGAATGACAATTGAAGAATTATAAAACAAGATAACGTAAATATTAGTGTCTTTTTATTGAATTTGTATAGGTTTCTTATACCAGTAAGAATTATAAAATACCATAAAACTGTTTGAGTTCGATTTAACGAAATTTCGTTTAATACAAATTGATCGAAGGATGCTATCCATTCAACAAAGGTATTCATCTTAGTGATTATAAAATTATAGATGTTCGTTACTAGTTCAGGAAGGGAATTTGTAACCGATAATAGAATGATAAGCATACCAAAAACCAAAATAAAACCTAAAAAGGAAACGATAATCAAATTCGAAATAAGAAATAATACAGGGAATTGGTGAAAATAATAAATGCTTAATGGAAGTACTGCTGTCTGTGCAGAGATGGAAATTATTGCTAACTGCCAAAGTTTTTTTATGATTAGATATTGAGGTTTCCATAGATTAAATAGCAAAGGGTAAATCCAAATAATTCCGAATACTGCTAAATAACTCAGTTGAAATCCGACACTATATAAACTCATTGGGTTAATTAAAAGAAGGATGAACATTGAGCTAATAATGGAATGTTCACTAAATGTCTTTTTATTAAATAAATTTCCAAGAGTAAGAAAGGAAAACATGGTAGCTGATCGAGTTACCGAAGCTGATAAACCAGAAATAAAGGCAAAACTCCAAAGTATGATGAGAACAATGATAATATGAACATAATTACCGTATCGGAAATAGGACAGAGGTTTTAAAATGAAGTTTACGAAAATCAATAAAATACCGAGGTGTAGTCCAGAAATAGCAAGAATATGAATAACCCCAGCGTTTGTATAGTTGGTTAATGTTTCTTTTGAAACTTCCCTACGTTGACCTAAAAGAAGTGCTTTTATAACCGAAAGAGCTTCAGCAGAAAATGATTGGTTTTCCAAAGATTCTTCTATGCTGACTCGCGTTGATTCTGCAATTCCTCTAAGAGTATACTCTTGTTTTTGTAGAACTTGGAACTCATTGTTATTTAAGAATATCTGTTCATAAATGTATTTGTTCGCTAAATAATTTTGGTAGTCAAATTGATACGGATTTAAAGGAGGAGAAATAGATTTGAAATCAGGTTTAGTTATTATCAATTGATCCACATGCAATACTTTAGCTTGTTCTTTCTTAATATTTATTAGAATATTTCCTCTAAGAGGTGTGTTATTTATAGTTATTATTTTCCCGATGTATTTATGGTAAAACTTTGATGATTTCAGTCTTTCTTTTATTTGAACGGTTATGATTTTATCTGTCGATTTGTAGTTTTTATAATAGTTGTGGCGATTTTTTGGGTCTTTAAAATGAGCTGTCAAATAACCGATACAAATAAATGAGATAATTAGAATAGGAGAGAAGAGGTTAGTCTTTAATGATCTCTTACTAAGAAACAATAGAGTAATGAGAAAGAATACAACAATTAATATTTCGGAAGTACTGAAATAAAAATGAACTAGTTTATTATTTAGATAGATTCCTGCAATCAGAGAAACTACCAAATAAAAGGGTAGGTATTCTAATATTTTTTTCATAGCACTATAAATTTATGAAAAATATTTAATTCATACCAGTTGGTGTTTGAAATTGCCATAGAAGAAAAAGAACGTTTTATTGCAGTAATTTCAAATTGCAAATGGTATAAGTATCGGGGAGATAAAATTGAATTTGGATTTGTCGTTCTCTGGAAAAAGCGTTCAAAAAAAAATGAAAAAAGTATTTTGTATCTTCATTTACTAGGTTTTGACACTTTTTTTACATTTGAAAACGAACGTTTTACATTTATGTTAAAGGGGGCTAGACAAGAGATAGTAAATTTGTAGTAAAGGTATTATGGATACTGAACTTGAAAACAGTGTACCTTGATTATGTGGTTTTAATTCAAAATGATGGAGTAATGAAAACAAAAGTTATTAGTTTGTTGAGTATAGCATTTATACTATCAATAGTGTTATACGGATTTAGCAATAAGCAGGAAAAGAAAAAGAAAATGATTTGTAAATCAACAACCAAAATTTCTTACGGTTTTGACTTGCCTGACAAGCCAAATAACGAGTTGAGTTACGTTATTAAGCGTAGGGATAATAAAGTTGTGGTATCCGACAGGCTAAAAAAGGCTAAGAAACTATCCGATTTTATTGATTATTTTCCGAACAATTGGATTTATGAATATGAATCTGTAACGATTGGAGTTCTATCAAATGGTGTTGAAAAGAAAGTTGTCTCTAAGAATAATTTTTTAACTAGAGGTCAAGAGGAGTTGATTAGGAATGCAAAAATGTTCGATTTAATAACAGTAAAGGTTTATTATGACTCAAAGAATCCCGTTACTGATGAAACAGAAAAGAATATCATGAATTTTGCTCTTAGGGTTTCACCTAAATATGAGGCAGAATATGTTGGGGGTTATTATAAAATGATTCAATATTTGAAAAAGAATACTGGAATAGAGGTTTTAAATTGGTCAACTGATATTAAGAAACGTGCAATCATTAACTTTTGGATAGATGAAAACGGAGAAGTAACAAATCCAACTGTGAAAGAATCTTCAGGGCGTAACGATGTTGATGACACATTAATTAAATTACTTAAAAGCATGCCTAAATGGACACCTGCAAAAACTAGCAATGGAAAACCAGCAATGCAGGAGTTCGAATTTGCCATAGGAGGGGATATGTGTTAAATCGATTAGCCTTAATCGACACTAATGAGTGTATTACTTTTTATTTGTTTGATAACAAATGAACTTTGAATATTTGAAATAATTTCCAATTGAGACATTTCTTTTAAAACAAAGTTTTGATATTCATCCATATCTTTTAAAATAATTTTTAATAAGATATCAAAGCTACCCGCAATGTAGGATACTTCTGCTATTTTAGGTACTGAGTTTACATAATCTTCAAACTTTTTAAAAGCATTATCCTCATGTTGAACTAGAGTAACCTGACAATAGACAATTAATTTCTTGCCCAACATTTCTGGTTTAACAATAGCAACATATTTTTCAATTATCCCAGAAGCTTCAATTTTTTTTATTCTTTCATGCGTTGGGGTAATTGAGAGATTAATTTTTTGAGAAATTTGTTTAATTGATTGCTTGCTGTCTTTTTGCAATTCTTCAATAATTTTTAGATCAATTGTATCTAATGAAAGCATAGAATATTTTTTTAAAACGAGTTTATTTTTAGTCTTGGTAAAGTTACTATATTTTGTTTTAATAGTGTTTTATAGTAAAATTTCCTTAAATAGATGTGTTAGTTAGGTGTTTTATTCTTTGTTTGTAACTTTGATAAAAAATAGTCAGTATGCAGTCATTTAGTAGTATCTACGATAGAATAAAAGAAAGTTCAAACAGTTTTTTGGGTTACCCTTTAGCAAAAGATTTCAGTTTCAGTGAGTTCGCTCCATTTTTAGATTTATGCATAAATAACGTTGGAGACCCTGAATCTGATTCTACATTAACAATTGATACCAAAGAAGTAGAAAGAAAATGTGTTTCTTTTTTCGCAGACATGCTAAATGCTTCAACAGAAGATGTATGGGGATACGTTACTAACGGAGGAACTGAAGGGAATCTTTACGGATTATATCTAGCTAGAGAATGTTATTCTAATGCAATTGTTTATTACAGTGAATCTACTCATTATAGTGTTAAGAAGAACTTACATTTATTAAACATGCGTAATGTTGTTGTAAGAAGTCAGGAAAACGGAGAAATAGACTATGAGGATTTAGAACAGATATTAACGATTCATAGAGATAAGCCGGCAGTATTCTTTTTGAACATAGGAACAACAATGACAGAGGCTGTTGATGATTTGGAAAAGATTAAAGCGATTATAAGAAAATATGCGATCAAGAATTATTATATACACTGTGATGCAGCGTTTCTAGGTACTATTGCACCTTTTGTTGAACCAAGACCTAAGTTTGATTTTGCCGAAGGAGTAGATAGTATTTCAATTTCTGGACACAAATTTATCGGAGGGCCAATTCCATGTGGAGTTGTAATGTGTAAAAGAGCACATAGAAATAGAGTTGCGAATTCAATTTCTTACGTTGGAACATTAGATACCACAATTACTGGATCAAGAAACGGATTGACACCATTGTTTTTATGGTCGGTTCTTGAGAAGATCGGGAAAGAGGGATTAAAAAGAAGGGTTCAAGAAGCGCAAGAATTAGCTGCATATACTGAAAAAGAGCTTTGTAATTTAGGAATTAATGCTTGGAGAAATAATGAAGCGTTAACAGTAGTTTTTGATAAACCTTCAGATGAATTGTGTAAGAAATATCAGATAGCTTCAGAAGGAAATATAGCTCATATTATTTGTGTTCCAGGATTGTCAAAAGATCGAATAATAGAATTTTTGAAATCGTTGGTTAAGGAGCAAGAGCTTATATTGAGCTGCTAATTAATAATATAAAAGTAAAATCATTTTAACAATTAGTAAATAGGTTTTTATAGGTAAAAAACGTATCTTTAAATAGTAATTTCATTTTCGGGGGGTGACTAGTTTATTAAGTTAAATAATGTATTAATATGCTATTGATCCAGAATGAATTAATTAGTACTTCTGAAGAAAATAATTCGGAAGCAAAAAAGCTCTTAGAGTTAGCTGAGCGGAAAAGTTTAAAGTATTGTAATTCCTTGTATTTAGAGTTTTTCAAACAATTTTATACACGGACTAATTGTAAGATTGATCATTTCTATGATGTCAATTTTGGGGATTCTGTAAATGAAGTCAAGCAGAAACTTCAAGCAATCTATTCTATTATCCCTGTCGGGAACTTACTTGATATATTATGTTATAAAATAAAAATCGGTGAACACCGTATTGAAGTAGAGTTGCACTTTTACCGAAATGAATTAGTGTTCTTCAAGTATGCATTTCCTTTTATTGAAGACAGAGCGGATATTATTAGTCATTTAAATCAGAAATATTTTGAAAATATGACTTACGTAGATTTTCTTTATGAAGGTGCTGTTGATATTGATGATAATTTCTTAAGGGTGTGTAATAAAGAAGTTTTCACTGTATTATATCTATCGAGAAGATCGAAGTTTGTTGGTTATTTAAGAAGCCTAGATGATATAGATAGACATAGTAGCGATATGAAAAATTACCTTGCAGGCTGAGAAAATTTTAGATGTGGATTCAGTTGGGGTTATATGAGTTTATTTTGTTTTTATGTTGTTGTTTTTCAGTTGATTATGTATATTTATTTAGAAAAGTGAAAGAACTTCTAAATATGATTTATTCATATTTCAGAGGTTGTAGTTTAACCTAAATTTATATAAAAATTATGGCCAGTATTGGAACAATCGAAATTATTAAAAACACGGCTCCTCTTTTAGAAAAGAATGGAGAAGAAATTTCGAAAAAACTCTATGAGTTACTATTTTCAAAAAATCCCCAGTTGAAAAATGTTTTTAATATGACACACCAAAAGAAGGGTACGCAACAGCGGGCATTAGCTAATGCCGTTTTTAAATATGCTGTTCATATTGATAAATTGGAAATGTTACAACATACGATGGAAACTATTGCTCAAAAACATGTTAGCTTGGCTATCCCTAAAAGTGCATACCCAATTGTTGGTGAAAATTTATTAATAGCAATTAAAGAGGTATTAGGTGAAAAGGCAACTCCTGAGGTAATGCAGGCTTGGTCGGAAGCTTATAATGATTTAGCAACTCTTTTTGTTAAGAGAGAAGAAGAAATATATACTACTTACGAAAAAGATGATGGAGGGTTTAGAGGAATGAGAGAGTTTGTAATTGAAAACAAAGTTAAAGAGAATGATTTTATTACCTCTTACTATTTAAAAAGAAAGAATGGAGACCCAGTGCCTGATTTTATAGCAGGTCAATACATTTCTTTAACTATTGATATTCCAAATACAGGGCATAAACATACTCGAAATTATAGCTTGTCTGATACGTCTGATAAAGATTATTTAAGAATTAGTATAAAAAGAGATTTGGGAAATCAAAAAGGAGTTGTTTCTAATTATTTACATGATAATATGGATAAAGGGGGAGTATTGAATATAGGTATGCCATCTGGGAACTTTTTTTAAAGGATAATGATAGACCTGTTGTTTTAATTGGAGGAGGTATTGGTATTAGCCCTTTAATGAGTATGTTTAAGGACTCTCACAATAAAAAAATTAATCAAAGCTTTTTTAGTTCTTTGATTAATAAGTTTAAAAATAAGGCTAAAAATATAACGTTAATTCAATGTGATACGAATAGTGATAATTTAGCATTTCAAGATGAGATAAATGCATTAACAGGTAAAAAATCTAAGTCGATAATTGTTTATAGTATGCCGCTAGCAAAGGATGTATTGGGGAAAGATTACCATTATAAAGGTTTTTTTACTAAGGGAATATTGGAAGATTTAAATGTCTCTTTGGAAAGTGATTTTTATTTTTGTGGTTCCACTACCTTTATGGCCAATATATCCAATATATTGAGTGATTTGGGTGTGAAAAGAGATCACATACATTATGAATTTTTTGGGCCTTCAGAAGAGTTTAAAATGTATGAAAGCTATAAGAAAAACATCGACAAAATCGGTTAAATTCTATCTTCAATGTTAATATTATAAACTTTTTATAGTAGTAAGTCAAAATAGCTTCTGACTATGAGACCTCAGGAGCTTTTGGCTTCGTTATTAATAGTTATAGTCTTACTCTAGATTTAGTTAGTAATTATGTTAAATTTAATACAAGTTCTATAATAAGGCTATAATATTCAGTAAAAGAGTTTTTGGTTAAATAATAAAAGACTCTGATTAACTCTTTTATCAATCACTTATAGCATGTGATACTTAGCACGATTTTCTAAATTCTTAAACGTTTTGAAAATATGACTTATATAGATTTTCTTTATGAAGGTGCTGTTGATATTGATGATAATTTCTTAAGAGTGTGTAATAAAGAAGTTTTTACTGTATTATATCTATCGAGAAGGTCGAAGTTCGTCGGTTATTTAAGAAGCCTAGATGATTTAGATAGACATAGTAATAACAACATGAAAAATTATCTTGCAGGCTGAGAAAATTTGAGAGTAGATCCAATTGTATTTGTATAAGTTGCTTAAAAATAGGTTTTTAAGTTTTTAATGCTTATATTTAGAATTACATAGAGATTTCAAGGGGGGTGATGAGTTTATTATAAAAAATAGTAATATGCTGCTGATCCAAAAGAAATTGTCTGAATTACTGGGTGGTAAAAAGTACTACAGTAATTATTATAACCAATCTGTCTCTAAATATAGAGATATTAATTGTTACCTCTCTGTCTACGATAAATTGCCTAAAAAGCATTATTCAATACTTACTGAGGAAAGAATTAATCATTCTGACGATATAAACTTCGGAGATTCGATTTATAGCGTCAAAAGAAAGCTAAACGTCGTGTACTCTTTAGTAAAGATACAACGTTACTGTCACGTTCTATTCTATAAAATGAGAATAGGGGTGTATAAAATTGTTGTTGAACTACATTTTTTTAAAAGCAAACTAGTATTTTTTAAATACACGTTTCCTTCAATAAATAAACACAAGGAGATAGAAAAGTACGTTAAGAAGAAATACTTAAATACGAATCAATTAATCGATTTTAGTAATCAATGTATCATTGATAAATCAAATAGTTATCTAAGAATTGAAAATGAGGTAGCTTTCAGTTTATACTATGTATCTATGAAATTTGGATTTGCTGATTATTTGAAAAAGAAGAAAAAAACAATGAAAAAGAGAAAGATACATCGTGAAAACTATGTTATAAATGAGTTATTAGAAAAACTCTAATAGTTAAAAAAAGCCTCTGAATATGAATTCAAAGGCCTAGCTTATATTTTAAACTCCTCGCTGTTTATTTATTTCATCTTGAAGTTTTCTTCTTAATTTTTGTTCGTTTTCGAGAGATTTTCTTTTGTGGAGTTCGAACTCTTCTTCAATGTCATTAAAGGCAATCTTCGTATTTTTAGTAACAGTGTTGCTATTTTTGAATCGGTAAACAAAAAATACTAAGAGTACAATCAATATCGAAATAATACTCCAAACAAGTAAATTATAGCTTGTTTTAGTTAGATTTATTCCTAAAAAAGAGATTTCATTTTCTTGAGCTAATGAAGCATCTAATTTCTGATTTAATTCAGTAATTTGATCTTTTAGTGATTTTGATTCGGTTTCAAGTGAGGTAATACTTCCTTGTTTCGAATTTATAGTACTTTCAAGACCTTTTATTGAGTTTACCACATTTCTTTTAAGGTCAGAATAAGCTTTCTTATCAATCACTTTATACTTTTGATAAGAACTTGACTTTTTATATAATTCTTCAAACTGTTGTTCAATTGAGCTACTCTCTTTATCATTTCCTTTATTTTGGGCAATAGATAGTGTTGTAGTGGTAGTAATAAAAACTAATGATAAGACTTTTAATAATTTCATAAAAGATTTTTTAAGTATAAATAGGTATTAGTAAAAAACCCAAACGTTAAAGTTTGGGTTTTTATTATAAGCAAGTTTATGAAACTTATTTTACTTTTTCTACAATGGCCTTAAAAGCTTCTGGGTTGTTTACAGCTAAATCAGCTAAAACCTTACGGTTTAACTCGATGTCATTAGCTTTAACTTTCCCCATAAACTGAGAGTAAGACAATCCGTACTGACGTGCAGCAGCGTTAATACGCTGAATCCATAATGAACGGAAGTTTCTCTTATTGTTTTTACGGTCTCTATAAGCATATAATAATCCTTTTTCAACCGCATTCTTTGCTACTGTGTAAACGTTCTTTCTACGTCCAAAGTAACCTTTTGCTTGCTTCAAGATTTTCTTTCTTCTATTTCTTGAAGCTACTGAATTTACTGATCTTGGCATAATTCAAATTGTTTTTGTAGCAGGCGATTACAATAATTTATTTGTAATTCTTTTCGAGCCTGACTCCATGGTTAATAATTAATTTACTACCTCGCTAACAATTATTTTAAAACTAATTGTTGCTTAATGCTTGCTTCATCAGACTTGTGTACTAATGTAGCGTGTGTTAATGCAAGCTTACGTTTTTTAGACTTCTTTGTTAAGATATGACTTTTAAACGCGTGCTTTCTTTTGATTTTTCCAGAACCAGTTACTTTAAAACGTTTCTTGGCACTAGATTTTGTTTTAATTTTAGGCATTTTCGATTTTCGTTTTTATCTTGCTTATATTCTTCTTTCTTACTTCGTCTTCTTTGGAGCAATAAACATAGTCATACGCTTACCTTCCAATTTCGGCATTTGCTCAACCTTTCCGTATTCTTCAAGTTCTTGGGCTAACTTTAATAATAAAATCTGACCTTGCTCCTTGAAAACAATAGAACGACCTTTAAAAAATACAAAAGCCTTTAATTTAGCTCCGTCCTTTAAAAATTTAATAGCATGTTTCTTTTTAAATTCATAGTCATGCTCATCAGTTTGTGGTCCGAAACGAATTTCCTTAACAACTACCTTAGTTGCTTTTGCTTTAAGAGCTTTTTCTCTCTTTTTTTGTTCGTACAAGAACTTTTTGTAATCAATGATCTTGCAGACAGGAGGAACCGCTTTAGGTGAAATTTCAACTAAATCTAACTCCAATTCCCGCGCAAGCTCTTTTGCTTTAGACAAAGGGTATACACCAGTTTCAACATTGTCTCCTACAAGACGAACTTCATCAACATATCTAATCTTTTCGTTGATTCTATGTTGATCTTCTTTAATTACTCTGGTGTTTCTTACACCTCTTCTTCTTTTGATTGCTATGACTTATAAATTTAAAATTACTATCTGATTTTCTAAAAAGGAGTTAACGTTTTATTCACTTCCTCGTTAATCAAAGATACAAAATCTTCGATAGAAAGTGTTCCGATATCTCCTTCACCATGTTTCCTTATTGAAACGGTGTTATCATCTTGTTCTTTTTCGCCAACAATTACCATAAATGGTATTTTGCTAACTTCTGCATCTCTAATCTTTCTACCTGTTTTTTCGTTTCGGTCATCGATTAGGGCGCGAATTTCGGAATTTTCTAACAAATGTAAAACTTTTTCCGCATAATTTTGGTATTTCTCGCTGATTGGCAGTATAATAACCTGCTCAGGAGTTAACCATAATGGAAATTTACCTCCTGTATGTTCTAATAAAATAGCAATGAATCGTTCCATAGAACCAAATGGAGCTCTATGAATCATTACTGGTCTGTGTAGTTGGTTGTCTGATCCTTTGTAAGTTAACTCAAAACGTTTAGGTAAATTATAATCTACTTGAATTGTTCCTAATTGCCAACTTCTTCCTAAAGCATCTTTAACCATAAAGTCTAACTTAGGACCATAAAAAGCAGCTTCACCTTCTTCGATAACAAAATTTAGACCTTTATCTTTTGCGGCATTAATAATAGCATTTTCAGCTAGCTCCCAAGTTTCTTTCTCTCCAATATACTTATCAAGATTCTCCATATCTCTAATAGAAACCTGAGCAGTAAAGTTTTCAAATCCTAAAGAAGTGAAAACATAAAGAACTAAGTCAATTACGTTTTTAAATTCTGAATCAAGCTGCTCTGGAGTACAAAAGATATGCGCATCATCTTGAGTAAATCCTCGTACTCTTGTCAATCCATGTAATTCACCACTTTGTTCATATCTATAAACAGTACCAAATTCAGCATAACGAATAGGTAGGTCTTTATAGGAATATGGCTTATGCGCATAAATTTCACAGTGATGAGGACAGTTCATCGGTTTTAATAAAAACTCTTCGTCATCTTTAGGTGTTGTGATTGGTTGAAAACTATCTTCACCATACTTAGCATAGTGGCCAGATGTTACATATAAATCTTTTTGACCAATATGCGGGGTCATCACCATTTCATAACCTGCTTTTTTCTGAGCTTTCTTTAAGAAATCTTCTAACCTACTTCTTAAAGCAGCACCTTTAGGTAACCATAACGGAAGTCCTTGACCAACTTTTTGAGAAAATGTGAAAAGCTCTAGTTCTTTTCCTAATTTTCTGTGGTCACGTTTTTTAGCTTCCTCTAATAATTCTAAATATTCTTTAAGTTGCTTTTGCTTTGGGAAAGAAATACCATAAACACGAGTTAACTGATTGTTTTTCTCATCTCCTCTCCAGTAGGCACCGGCAACATTCATTATTTTGATAGCCTTAATTAAACCTGTATTTGGAATATGACCACCTCTACATAAATCTGTAAAGTTACTGTGATCACAGAAAGTAATATCTCCGTCCTCAAGTCCTTCAATAAGCTCTACCTTATATTCATTATTTCTACCTTTATAGTATTCTATAGCCTCGGCTTTAGAAACCTCACGCATTTTAAATTCAGCTTTCTCTCTAGCCAACTCTAAGAATTTTTTCTCTATTTCAGGAAAATCCTTTTCCGAGATTACATCATCACCTAAATCGAGGTCATAATAAAAACCATTATCAATAGCAGGACCTATAGTTAATTTAGCATTTGGATAAAACTCTAAAATGGCCTGAGCTAATACATGGGCAGAAGAATGCCAGAAAGCTTTTTTACCGTCTTTATCATTGAACGTATATAAAACTAAAGATCCATCGGTTGTTAAAGGTGTGGTTGTTTCAACAGTTGTTCCATTGAAACTAGCAGAAATAACATTTCTAGCAAGTCCCTCACTAATACTTTTAGCTACGTCAATAGCAGTGCTATTCACTTCAAATTCTTTAACGCTTCCGTCAGGTAATGTAATTTTAATCATTATGTTCTATATAAAATTATACTTAATTTCCCTACAAGTGGAAATTTTCGAAGGGCAAAGATATTGTAAATGCATTTTGTGAACAATTATATATTAAAACTTTTAAGAGGTCGAACAAAATATATAGCAAAATAGTTGTGCTTTTTTTACATGAAGAACTTTTTAGAATTCAGATATGTAAAACTTATACCCGATGTTTATGTAAATACTGAAGAGTTTTAATGAGTAATAAGATTGGTGTAATTTTTTGATTTTAAGTAATTACTTTATTTTACTTGAAAAGGCTTATGTTTTTGTGTATCAGTGTTTTGTTTTTAAAAAATTGTATCTTTGAAAAGCCAAACTGAATTATATGAAAGAAAATTATGCTGATAAAGCTTTACTTTTTATATAATTAAGACTTTCCTAAAAAAGAAGCGACTCATTGAATTGCGACTCATTGAATTGCGACTCATTGAATTGCGACTCATTGAATTGCGATTCATTGAATTGCGATTCATCATTTGATTGTTTCATGAGTCTAAAAAATAATACTTACTCAATAAGCGAACAAGGTCGAAACTTGTTGCTTCTTTTTAAGACTTCATAAGTCAGTATTTAATCTACTCTGCTTTTTTAAAACTTTAAAACCCTATATTATGAAAGAAAAGATGAGTAGAAGAAGTTTTTCTAAAAAGACAGTTTCGGCATTAACCGTTGCTTCACTTTTAGGTCCTAAAGCTTTTTCGCAAACCCAAAAGAAATCTTTTGAAGAAAATGAAAATGATTATGATTACATTGTTGTTGGCTCAGGAGCAGGAGGTGGCCCGCTAGCGTGTAATTTAGCTCGGCATGGATTCAAGGTTTTAGTTCTTGAAGCAGGAAAACAGGATGAATCTAATCATATTAATGAAGTACCAGCTTTTCATGCTCAATGTTCGGAAGATCCCAATTTTTCATGGCATTATTTTGTGAAACACTATTCTTCGCTTTCAGAAAACATGAAAGATTCGAAATATGTTCCCGGAAAGGGGATTTTTTATCCGAGAGGTGCAACGGTTGGTGGTTCAACCATAAATAATGCAATGATTACTGTGTTGCCTCATGAAAGTGACTTCGATTATATTGCTTCTATAACAGGAGATGTTAGTTGGAGTGCAGCGAACATGAGAAAGTATAGAGAAATATTAGATAAAAGCTTCTATTTAAATTATTACGATCCTGAAACAAACGGCCATAAAAGAGATGCTTGGTTGCCTGTTCAGTACCCTGATTTGTTGGGTGCAGGTTTTGACGATCCGTTGCTTATTAAAATTTTACTGGCAAATATTGTGCATAATAGAATGGGGATAATTGATTTCTTAATAAAAAAACATCTCTTTAATCCCAATATCCAGTATTTCGCAGAAGGTGGTACAGGGGCAGTGTTAGTTCCACAAAACACGAATTTAAAAACAAAGAAGAGGCATGCAGTCCGAGAATATTTGCTTGAGACAGCAAGGGACTTTCCTAATAATTTAGTTATTCAAACAAATGCTTTAGCTTCCAAAATTATAATGGATGGGAAAAAGGCTGTTGGAGTAGAGTATCTAGGAGGGGAAAATCTTTATAGTGCAGACCCTCATTATAATAATGAGCAAGGAGTAAAAAAAGAAGTTTATGCAAATAAGGAAGTGATTTTATCGGCAGGAGCATTCAATAGTCCGCAATTATTAAAATTATCAGGTATTGGTCCCAGAAAAGAATTAGAAGGTAAAGGTATTTCTGTAATACACGATTTGCCTGGTGTTGGTAAGAATCTACAAGATAGATATGAAGTAGGGGTGAGTTTTAAGTTTAAGAGAAATGTATTAAACGGTGTAAACTTAAATACAAATGATGAAGCGTTTAAAGAGTTTTATAATAAAAGGAGAGGTCCCTATACAAGTAATGGTGCTTTAGCAGGTAGTATTATAAAATCGGATTCTAGTCTTGAAGATGCTGATATTTTTAATTTTGCTTTGTTAGGAGCTTTCAAAGGTTATGAACCAGGCTATAGCGAGAAAATAAGAGAGGATAAGTCGATTGTTACTTGGGCTATATTGAAAGGGCATACGGATAATACAGGAGAAGTTACATTGAAAACCAAAGATCCAAGAGATACGCCCGATATTAACTTTAAGTATTTCGGAGATGGAACAGATACAGAGTCCAGAGATATGAAGGCAATGATTCATGGTGTGAAAAATATTAGGTCCTTAATGAAAAACCCTTTTGTAAAGTTTCATCATAGAGGTGAAGTCTGGCCGGGGAGTCATTTAAATACTGATGAAGAGATAAAGAACTTTGTGAAAAACGAGTCTTGGGGACATCATGCTTCATGTACGAATAAAATTGGAGGTGATAATGATGAGTTTGCTGTTTTAGATAGTAAGTTTAGAGTAAGAGGTGTTGAAAACTTAAGAGTAGTTGACGCATCCGTTTTTCCGAAAATCCCGGGTTTCTTTATAGCGGTACCTATATATATGATAAGTGAAAAAGCTACGGATGATATTTTGGATACGGCTGGAGTTAGAAGAAATGATAAGCTGTTAAGAAGGTTTCTTAAAAATAGAGAAGACGGGATTAAAGAAGATTTACTAAGGAAAGAAGAACTCTCTGTTGTTTGTTATCCAAATCCGTTTAAAGAGAAATTGGTGTTTGATTTCGGAAAAGTGATAAAATCGGGTCAGGAAGTTAATATATGGTTATGGGATAAAAAAGGAACACTTGTTAGAAGACAAACTCAAAATTACAGTTTGACTAATATAATAATGAATGTTTCTGATCTTCCTTCTGGAATATACATATATATAATACAAACTGATGGTTTTGAAAAAAGAGGGAAGCTAATAAAAGAGTGATTTCAGATAAAATAACGAGTTAAGTTAATGGTAGGAATCATTTTTAGCTCCGAAATAATAAAAACACAGTATTGCAAGCTCCGTTAATGACTAATTGACGGAGCTTTTTTATCTCTAAAAATACTGATTTCAAAGGAAGGTTATAATGGTTAATGATTTTCTCCAAGCATGAAGACAAAAAGGCCTAAAAAAAGTTGATGATTTAAGTGGTTGAAAACAAGTGTGTTTTCGGTGTAGGTTAAATTAGTTTTAAAAATAGTTTAAAAAAAGTGTTGTAGGGTTAAAAAATGGTTGTATGTTTGCAGCCGCTAACACGGAAACACAGATACAGAGTTAGCGAGTTCATTGAGGTTAGGGTTGGATTTGAAGATAAAATGAGGTTGAAAAAAATAAGTTAAAAAAAGCTTGTTTAAATGAATTTAAAGTGAGTATCTTTGCAGTCCGATTTTAAACGGAAAGTTCATTGATTTGGTGTAGGGTTTTAAACGAAAAACAAAACAAAAAAACTTTAAAAAAAAGTTTGTCAGTTTTAAAAGAGTTTATATCTTTGCATCCGCTTTGAGAAAGCGGTACGGTCACAGAAATTTTGGAATGATTTAGATTAAAAAAATCAGTTAGTTCGATTCTAGCATTTCTACAAACAGAATGATAAGTTAAAATACTTATCAGTGGCGATTCGCCACCAAGTTCATTGAAAATATTGAAATTGACAGCGTAATTAGAGTAGAATTACCACGGTAGGCTTTTTTAAGTTTACCACTTGAAAATTCTTTTGAAGACTTGACATTAAATAATATTAAAGATTATACAATGAAGAGTTTGATCCTGGCTCAGGATGAACGCTAGCGGCAGGCTTAACACATGCAAGTCGAGGGGTAACAGGAGTAGCTTGCTACTTGCTGACGACCGGCGAACGGGTGCGTAACGCGTATAGAATTTGCCTTGTACAGGAGGATAGCCTTTAGAAATGAAGATTAATACTCCATAATGTTGATTGATGGCATCATTAATTAATTAAAGATTTATCGGTACAAGATGACTATGCGTCCTATTAGCTAGATGGTAAGGTAACGGCTTACCATGGCAACGATAGGTAGGGGGTCTGAGA
>CANMIL010000012.1 GCA_947497895.1 uncultured Tenacibaculum sp. | reverse complement strand
AACAAAACATGTTTTGTTCTGAGATTTTATAACTTTAATCCTAATAAAAACTGTAACGGTTATTTAGGACTAGTCATGAGTTTTTTCCATGTTGCAGAGAATAAATATCAATTATAACTCACGATAATTTTAGGTATTTGAGTTATCTAATGTCGTTGTCGTTAACAAATTCTGTCAATAAATCTAAAGCTTTGTTAATTGCTTTTTGCTCATCTCCATTGCACATAATATTCAAAATATAACTTTCCCATTGCAAACTAAAGTTTCTTCCTTCTTTATTTTCCAACCAACAATGAAAGTCTTTAAAAATATCTCTTTCGCCGCTTTCCTCTATACCAATACCGTATCCTATTAAAAAAGAAATTAAGCATTCATAAGAATCTTTATTAGGAATAACCATACTTCTTCTTTCTTTGAGGTATAATAGAATGGTTTCAAAATTGCCTTTCATGATGATGAAATTATAGTAAGAGTTTTTCAATAATATGAATTATTTCTTTAATTAAAAGTAAGAGATGTTCGAAATAACTTAAATAGAGATTTTTATGAAACTCAAGACTAAAAGGTGATAACCGAAAAAGTCAAAAGTTAAATCTCAAATATAGCTTACTCAATACCCAAAGAGGAAATCATTACCTAGCAAGTAATAATCTAATTTTTCATAATAAGCCAATGTTAAAAATAGTGTGTCTATAAGTCCGTGAAGAATAATGTTAATCCAAAGGTTGTAATTGAACTTTACATAAACAGTAGCGAACAAGACTCCAAAAATAAAGGTCATAATGATTCCGCTTAAGCCTTGATACCAATGTGGAATGCTGAAAAGTATAGCCGATATTAGTATCATAGTTTGCGTTTTCAATTTAAATTCAGGAAGAATGATATTTAGTTGACGAAAAAGGAAGCCACGAAAAAGAATTTCCTCTCCAATAGCGGCACTTATTAGAACATATAAAACGTACTTTCGGTAAAGTTTAAAATTATGAGCAAGAGGTTCAAAAGCCGAAAAATCTACTGCGTTTCCTGTTACTTTTGTTACTAATGGTTGAATTATAAAATCCAAAATTGGAGAAGTAGCTAAAAAAAGAATAACAGCTGTTCCAATTGTTTTAAATAAATTATGATTTGAAATCAAACCAACCTTCGTAAAAGATTTATCACTCCAATAAACTAGTGCTAAAATCGAAATGATAATTATAAAGAAAGTATAAGGGAATGAAGTCCATGGGTTGAATACGAAGACATAGACAAGAAGTATCTGCAAAATAGCAGTTAACCGAGCATTGCTCAGAGTAAAATTATTAGTCATTAGTAGTAGGTTAGTTTAAAAAATAAAGTAAGACTATTATTGTGGTAAGTCTCAGTTTTTTCTTTTGAAGGTTTTTATGATTCTTTTTATATCGGAGATAGTTTTAGAGCTTTCTTTTAAATAAGTCCCAGAAAGAATATAATACCCTGAGTTCTGTTCGAAGAGAATTACTAGATACATTTCTTTAGTATTATTCTGAGCAAAAAGCTCAAAACCACTTAAGCTATCAATTTTAATCTCTTTGATTTTTTTATCTGATACTATCGAATATGAACCAGGAAACTGCTTTAACCTTGAAATACAAAATTGTTTTTTATCTTCAATAATAATATTGGAAAAGGATTGAGCAGTTATTAATGCTGCTCTGTCGGAGCTTTCAGTTGGTATTTTTAAATCTCGGTTAAATATCATTCCATTCCCCATCACAGCTTTAAATTTTAGTGATCCAACTTTTTCATTTATAGAATAATTGAGAGATAGTCTTGGATTATTCTTTAATTCGTAATCTATAACTGTAGATAGAATGCTAAGTTTAATTTTCTTTCCTAGTTCCAGAGAGTCTTTTCTAAATGTACCGTTAATTAATGTACTTTCTTTTTGATTTCCGTAGACTAATATTTGTTTAGAAAGCATAATACCATTAGCAAATTGATCTAACTCTAATAATACTCCGTTGAACTCACCCAATCGAACGTTCTTTTTTATTTTCAGTTTCATTCCTCTAGCATTAAGTGTTTTGGAATTAAAACCTTTTGTCACTTCTTGGTAAGGTCCAGGGATTTCTGTTACCATAATTATAGAGTAAGGATCATAAGGGTTATAAAATCCTTTAAATCTATTTGAAGATTCAAATGAGGTAGGTGGAATTATAAAGATATTTGTCCCTTTTATTTGTGAGTGATCTTTAGTTTTCTCTTTAGGGAATTCTTGTCCAAATGCTAAGAAGTTGGTTAGTGTTAGAAGAGCTGAAATCATAATTTTACTAATCATCACTTTTTTATTTTAATAAATTATTTCAAGTTTTTTATAAAAGCTGTTGAGAGTTTTATGTATTGAAATATAAAATCTGACCATAAAACATCAAATCAATAAAAATGCTAAAACAAATCCTTGTGATTACCTTTAGATTTAAATAGCTCAGAATTAAGAGACTTATCACCGTTATTTTAATTGTAAACATTAGTTCTAGATAATTTTTCTAGATTAATGTATTACTAAGATTTTATAGAGTTATTATTTTAAAAAGTCCCTTAGTTTTTCCAAGTTACAAAAACCAATATCTTTGACAACTCTTCCCTCTGAATCAAATATCGAAAAATATGGCTGAAAGTTTTTCTTAACCATTTTTCGTTGTAAAATACTATTCCTCTGTCCTATTGTTTTAATTATTTTCCTTTTATCACCAATTAAAATTGATTCTTCTTTAGGTAATAATGTTTCATCATCTACGTATAAGCTTATAAAGTGAAAATCGGTTTTTAGTTTATCGACAATTTTATAATCAGATAAGATTTTATTCTCCATTTTTATGGCATTAATACATGCATTCCCGGTAAAAAAAATCAATAGAGGTTTATTTTTAATTCTAGCATCCTTCAATATTTCATCAAAAGAAATGTTACCATGATTTTTGAAAAGAGTATTATCCTTATTGTTTGACCTTAATGGTTTCGACGATATCTTAGTAATATTGTTTGATCTTTTGTTCTTTATTTTTGTTAAAATATTTTCAAACGTCTCGCTGTTTTCTGGTATAGATTTTATATATGAAAAGACTTCAGAAATCATTTCCTCAGGTAATCCTAGCTTTTGTAAAACAATCTTATCTTCTTCCCAATTTTTTATGTTAGCCTTACGTTCAACCAATGTCATGGCTAAAATAAATTTAGGTCTTATATTGTTTTTATAATTGTCACTTTGCTTTATAGATATTAGTTTGTCTAAAACGTTTCTATAGGTGTAAGGTGTCGAGTTTTGATTGGCCATTACATCAGTCAAAACTCCCATTATTATTGGTGTGTTGATAAATATGTCAATATCCGTTTTATCGAGACCACAATCTTGAAAAGAGTAGAGGTTTTCCCGGAATTTAATAATACTTTCTTTATTATTCGGGGTTAAATTAACATGTTGATTTAAAAATTGATCATTACATGATGTTCTATCTTGACCAAAAATCAAATAAATTTGTAATGAAAATAAAATTAATAATACATTTTTCATAATATTTACTTTTTCTTTTGATAAGGGTGAAATTTGTTTATTTGTTTCTCAATTATATTAGCAATATCAAAGGGTGAAATGTCAAATTGTTTCATGTCAATTTCTTTTATTTTGTTCAAGGATGTACACATAATTAGCTTATTTTCATATTTACCTTCTATTATTACATAATCTAGGACACTATTCCAGAATATTTTTAGTCCATTAAGGTTAATATACTCTTCGCTTGTTTCAATAACGTACTTGTTGTCGTTAAAGTAATTATAAGTCAAATATAGAGCGCCAATAATAATATATGATATTAAAAAAATCATAGCAGGTGATTTTAAATCGTGAGCATAGTTATGCTTTATATTTCCATACATTATTAAAAATAACACACCTAAAAAGCCTAAAGTAGCCGTTGTAATATCGTATTTATTTCTATGAAATTTTTTGTTTACGCCATGATTGGTAAAGCCTGTCAGTCTTTGTTGAACTTCTACTCTCTCAATGTAATATGAAGTATCGGGGTCGCTCCAAAATTTTTTCTTACTAAAATGAGTATACTTGTGCTCAATAAAACTTTCGAAGTGATTTGTTTTCTTTGTAATTTCCGGGTTATCAATTGTGAATTGATCACATTTTAAGTCTAATTTGGGTGTTAAGTTGGTCAAACCGCATATAGCTCCTTCTTGAAGAGATAGAACCCTATTTGAACAAACAATACAGAAACCTTTAAGATATCGTTTTTGATCTTGCAATTTTTTATTTTTTAACAATATGTGTTCTCAGATCAGTATTTATAATAACTGAAAACAATTATATATTAGAGATACATGCAAAGATAAAAGATATAATGGATAACACAATTACAAGAATAAAGTGTAATAAGTACTAAAAGTCTGAAACATAATTCCAGAAATAAAAAAAAGCCCAACGAGAGCTGGACTTTTTTACATATTTAATTTTTAATCTGTTTCTTTAAATTGACTTTATTATCAAATTTAGGAAGTCTCTTTTTCAAAAATAAAATCTGACCTAAATGACTTGATTGGTGTTCCATTACATGGAACCAAGCATAATGGTTAGAGATTCCTTTACCTGCGTTGGTAGAGTTAAACCATACATCGTCACGTTTACGAAGTTCCTCAACAGTTTTTTCTCTAACTTTAGTATAAATATCCAAGTAATAACTAATAGGTTTTCCTTTAAGTAAGCTTCTTCCTTCCTCGTCTAAATCCATCCCTGCTCCTAATAATTCTTCATTTTCTTTGTCTTCATATGAAGTTCCAAAGGTATATTTTTGATAGTAAATTTCTGCAGCCGCTAAGTGCATGACCAAAGCTCCAATTCGATTGGCATTTTCATCGTGTAAATGATCTGTTTGTTGTTGATTTAAAACTTTAACGGCTCTTTCAACTCGAGCTTTTAAATCTTCCAACATGGAAATCATGTTTTCAATTTGAGGAATTTCAGTTTTATCCTTTCCTATTTTACCATAGTCGTTTTTGGGTAAGGTAATTCCAGCACCTTCGATGAGTAACGATCTTTTTCCTTGGTAAGCATCATTACTTGATAATAAATTGTACTCTTTTACTCGGACAACTTTGTTACCTCGAATAGCTTCGCTCCAGCTTCCAATAACATTGTTTTTAATTTGACTTTCGAATCCAGCATTTGCTATTGGAAAGTTTTGAAATTCCCCTTTATCGTCTTCTATAAGTAATCGGAAGTTGTCAAAGAAAAACTTTCCATTATACAAACAAAGCCCTCCAAAATTAAGACTTTTTGAATTTTTGTTGATAGTACCTTCAACGACATACTCTCCCCATTTATTGGTTCTAATTGGACGGTCTCCCATATTGTCAAAAAAGCCACTTTCTGCATTTTTGGTGTCTACTCTTGCCCATAAGCCTGCCCAAGCTTTTTCATCACCTGGTTCTACTTTTACATTGGCAATTAATTTAAACTTCTTTTTCGATGTAGCACTTACTTCTACTGATTGAACAAAAGAAGTCCAGTCTCTTGATACTTCCGTTGTTTGTCCAAAGGTGGTTTTAAAAATTAGTGCTGATAAAACAAATAGAGTTTTTTTCATGTTTGATTGTTTGGGTTTTAATTATAGTTTTTTCGGTTTTCGTGAGGGGATTATAAAATCATAATTTACAATGAAATATATAAGGGGTAAAAAAAACAACCCTTAGGGTTGTTTTATATTAGTTAGAGTGAATAACGAAGATTATGTTACAATGAAACATGATTTATTTTTCGTTATTCTTAATTTTATCTATAAAATTCTGTAGCTTTTTTCCATAATCAGAAGACTTTACTCTAGTTGATAAACTACTATTGATGGTATCTAACAACTTTATGTTGGCATCATATAGTTCTGTTAAAGCAATATATGGAGCGGCTTCACTATCAGCATTTGCAATAGCAAAGTTGGTAGCGAATAAAAATCTTCTACGAATTATTTTAGTTCTTTCTTTATTCACTTCATCTAGTAAAAGCTCATCGTTTTCTTTCTTTGCTTCAAACTCTTTTTTTATTAATTCAAGACGCTGATTATTGAACCTTTGATCAACTTCTCTAAATTTATCCATGACAATTTGATTTTGAGATCCAGTAATTTCTGGCTTAAAACCGAACTCTTCAATTTTATCAGTAATAGAAATCTCTCCCTTTTCACCAAAGAATAAAAGACGCTTATCATTCGTATTTCCGTTGAAAGTTAAGTAGTACATTTCTGGAGATTCAACATTGTCGCTCAAAACAAAAGTATCATTACCTAAAAGTGCAACAGAATCAACCGTAACAATTACAGTATCTTTCATTTTTTGAAGGTAAAGAGTTCCTTTTTTCAGCCCTTTAATTTGACCTTTAACAATCATATTCCCTTCTTTTTTAGAAGAACAAGCTATTAGTAATAATCCTGTTATGAATGTTGTTACTATTTTTTTCATGTTTTTATATAGAGTTTGTTGCTATTATAAGCGAGTGTTACATAATTTAAGGAATGCAAATATGCAGAAATTTTATGGATAATTAACTACAGTAACAATTGCATATTGGTGTTTGGTAGATTCATGTTTTCAGTTTATGAAAAAGATATTTGACCCTTTATAAAACCATGAATTAGCTAACCCATTTCATCATTAGCGCACAAGCAAAGGCTCCATAAGTTCCAAGAGCATAACCTAAAACAGCTAAAAGAACACCTACTGGAGCTAGCGAAGGGTGAAAAGCACCAGCAACTACTGGAGCTGAAGCTGCACCGCCAATATTTGCTTTAGATCCAACAGCTAAAAAGAAGTAAGGAGCTTTAATAATTTTAGCCACTCCGAAAAGTAGCGCAACATGAATAATCATCCAAACGAAGCCAATTGCAAATAAACTTAGGTTTTCGACAATAGCATTTAGGTTCATTTTCATTCCAATAGAAGCAACTAAAATGTAAATAAATATAGATCCAATTTTACTTGCTCCAGCACCTTCATAATTTCTTGCTTTGGTAAATGAAAGAAAAACCCCTACAGTAGTCGCCGTAATAATCAACCAAAAGAAAGAACTTCCTAATCCAAAGTCCACTAATGAAGGAAGATTTTCTTTAATCCAACCTCCGAAATTATCACCGACTAAATGTCCAATAGAAGTAACACCAAAAGCAATCCCTAATAGAATCATTAAATCATTGAAAGTTGGAATTCTAGAGGTTTCTAAAGTAAACTTTTCCATTTTGTCTTTCAGGTTTGTAATAGACGAGTTGTCAGCTTTTAACCACTTATCTACGGAATCCGAATTAGCAACACCTAATAAAAGGAAAGCCATCCAAACTTCTGCAACTAATACATCCACTACAGCCATAATACTAAAAAGACTATCTCCAACCTCCCATTGCTCTTTCATAGCTAATTGGTTGGCACCACCGCCAATCCAACTTCCTGCAACGGTAGAAAGTCCTTTCCATAATTCTGTCCCTTCAACATTTGTTAAAATATCAGGAGCAACGAAATTGAAAAAAAGAATGGCTAAAGGTCCTCCAATCATAACTCCAACCGTAGCCGTTAAAAACATGATTAAGGCTTTTGGTCCTAATTTAAAAACACCTTTTAAGTCAATACTTAAAGTAAGCAATACCAATGATGCAGGTAATAAAAATCTCGAAGAAATATAATAGATTTTACTACCTCCTACGAAAGCTGAATATTCTTTATAAGGTATGTTATTCGATAAAACAAAAGCTTTTAACCCTTTTAAATCTGTGATACCTTCAATGCTAGTATAGGTGTTTTTCAGGTGAGCAATGGTTGCATCTACATCAATCCATTTATCTGCAATAATACCTAATGAGCTAAATATTGAAGGAATAAAGTAACATAGAAGAAGTGCAGGAATTACTTTATAAAATTGAGAAAATCCATCTAATTTGGAAGTATAAAATATACCAGCTAAAATAACACACAATACACCGAAAATAATAGTGTCATTGGCAAATAGTGGTAGGTCGTTATTAATTTCAGCGATGCTCATGTTTTATAAAATTTCAGCTAATTTATATAAATTATTTATGAAGTTTCGTGTTAAAAATTATTCCTAGTTGTATTCTATTCAAACTAATATTGTTGTTTGAAATATTCATATATCCAGCCTTCAATTTTATATGATCTGAGGCTTTGAAAGTAAGGCCTCCTCCAATCCAATTTTGAGCATAAGTATCTCCTTGGAAATTAAAAAATATCTCATCAAATACAAAAGCTGATAAGGTTTTAGATAATGGATAACTTAATCCTAATTGGTAACGAATCCAATGTTGTGTATCTCTTTCAAAAAAACGATGTTCTAATCTAAATCGATGATCAAAACCTAGTTTTGATGCCTTATGTTTGATATTAAAGTCTTCATACAAACGGTGTTCATCTTCATTTCCACCATCAACATCGAAAGTGGCATCTGTATTTAAATAAGCGTATCCTCCTGTAACACTTAATGTTTTATTAATCTTGTAATTTGCTCCAACTCGATATAGATATTGTTGTAAATCATTTGTCAGATCGAACATTCTAAAGTGAGCAAGAGATTTCAGTTTCCATTTATCTGAAAGTTCAAAACTTCCACCGTACATATACCATACCCCTAAAGAGTTTTCTGGATTCTTTTGACCTAGCATATTGAAAGAAATAAAAGCAAAAAATAAAATGAATATTTTCTTCATCAAAATAGATTTAGATTGAAAGTTTAGTATTGTTCTTTTTTGGGAAAACAAACAAAAATCGATGAGAAATTGTTGATTTTATCCCATAAAAAAATCCTCCAATATGTAATTGGAGGATTTCAATATTACGATAAATTAATTTAACGAGAAAGTTTCAGTTTTTTTGAATGGTGAAATTGTAATTTTTTCAACTTCTTCTCGATATTTTTTCCAATCATCTGAGAAGAATTTATTGGTTCCTTCTAAGGCTTTTTTGAAAGCTTCTTCAAACTGAACTATTAAGCGAGCTTCAGTTTTGGTTTGTTTTCCGTACCTACTTCCAACATACCAACGAGCTGTGTTTAAACGTTGATAAACGGTAACTTCTTTGTTTCTAGTAATTCCTTGACGCTTGTCAACTTTTCCAAGGTATACTGAAGTTAAAGAATCAATTTTCTTAATGATGTTTTTAGAATTATCTATCGCATCTTTATATTTCTCTTTATCTTCTTTAGTTAGTTTACTTTTATAATCACCAGCTATTTTTTTGCTTTCATTTAATTGTTTAACGATATCAGCAATGGTTTTTTGATAACCTTCTAGTTTTTTATAAGCAGTATACTTTTCGTCAATAGCTTCTTTCGAAAGTTTTAATCTCGGGTCGTATTCAATAGTAATATTTTGTTCTGAAGTTTTATCTCCAAAGGTTGCTTTTACTCTGTACGTTCCAGGTTTAACACTAACACCAGAAGGTTCTCTTTTAGACTTTCTTGTTCTTCTTGAAGGACGATCAACTCCTTTTTCATCCATATACCAAGTAAGTCTATGAATACCATTTTCTTTTGGAGTTTTTCTTTTTAGTGTTCTAATTAAACGATCACCATCAAAGAATTCAAACTTAATTGAATCGAATTTTATTTCAGGTTTCTTTTCTTTAGAATCTTCAGAAGTTTCCTTTTTGGTTTTCGACTTCTTCTTAGCTTTCTTGTCTTCTTCTTTAGCTTCTTTTTTAGGTTTGTTTAAGTAATAAGCTATGCGAGCACCAAATCCTCTGTTTTCTCCATTGTACAAAGCATCGCCCCCAAAACGACTTCCGGTAGGTTGTTGATAAGAAGCTTGATATCCAGTAGGAGGAGTGAATAAGGTAATACTATTAGTTAAAACATTGTTACTTTGAGCTATTTTTCTCAAAGGTCTAATATCATCTAACACCCATGCAGCTCTACCAAAAGTTCCGATAACTAAATCATGTTCTCTTGGGTGAATTACTAAATCCTTTACTGAAACTGTAGGGAACCCATTGGTCCATTTGGTCCATTTTTGTCCTGCATTAATTGAAACATAAAGCCCATCATCAGTTCCTAAGAATAAAAGGTTTGGATTTTCTATATCCTCAACAATACACAAAGTATAACTTTCAACATCTCCTTCCTTTACAATTCGTTGCCATGTTTTACCATAGTCTTTTGTTCTGAATGCATATGGAGTGTAGTTAAACCTTCTGTAATCATTAGCTACTAATAAAGCTTCTCCTTTATTTTTATTTGATGCTTTAATTTGCGTAATCCAACTATTTGCTGGTAAACCTTTAATATTTGCCGAAACATTGGTCCAGTTTGCTCCTCCGTTTTGAGTGACGTGAACTTGACCATCATCCGTAGCAGCCCAAAGCATATCTTTTTCCACTGGTGAAGGCTCAATTACTAAAACAGTACAGTGGTTTTCAGCACCTGTTGCATCCATGGTTAAACCACCACTTTCCGATTGCTTTAATTTGCTTTTATCATTCGTAGAAAGATCCGGAGAAATTACTTCCCATGTTAATCCTTTGTCAGTTGATTTATGAATAAATTGACTTCCGAAATAAATAGTTGAATTATCGAAAGGATCGATATTAATAGCAGAGTTCCAATTAAATCGTAATTTAACATTGGCATCTGGATGTGTTGGACGTACTGTATAATTATTTCCAGTTTGATGATCATATCTCGAAACAAATCCTTGTTGACTCATTGCCCAACCGAAACGTGAATCGTCTTTGTCAGGAACTACATCAAAACCATCACCAAAACTTATTTCTTGCCAATAAGAATTTCTGATACCTTGAGCTTTCCATACATATGCAGGACCTCTCCAAGAACCGTTGTCTTGCATTCCTCCATAAACATTATAAGGATATTCATTATCTACATTAATATGATAGAATTGTGCTACTGGTAAGTTTCCAATAAAACGCCAAGATTTCCCTTTGTCGTGTGTAATATTAAGTCCTCCGTCGTTTCCGTCTATCATAAATGAGCCATCTTTTGGATGAATCCACCATGCGTGATGATCAGGATGTACTCCATTAGAAACACCATAAGCAGGCATTAATTGTTTAAAGCTTTTTCCTCCGTCTTCAGAAACATTTACATAGGTAAAAATTGTGTATAATCTGTTTTCGTTTTGAGGATCTACATAGATTTCAGAATAGTAGAATGGACGATTTCCAATACCGCTTTTATCATTGATTTTTTTCCATTTGAATCCACCGTCTTCACTTTTGTAAAGAGCATTCTTTTTAGCCTCAACTAAAGCGTAAATAACATTAGGATTCGATCGAGAAATAGCAACACCGATTCTTCCTAAATCGCCTTTTGGGAATCCTTCTTTATCTGTCATTTTCTTCCAAGTATCTCCTCCATCATGAGTAATGTACAGTCCACTACCTTTTCCTCCCGATTTAAAGAACCAAGGATCACGTTTATGTTCCCACATTGCTGCAATCAACTTGTTCGGATTAGAAGGATCCATTACTAAATCAGCTGCCCCTGTTTTTATATTATTGAATAAAATTTGTTTCCAAGTTTTACCTCCGTCAATTGTTTTGTAAACGCCTCTTTCTTTATGTTCTCCCCAAGGAGATCCTATAGCAGCAACATAAACTACATTTGGATTTGTAGGATCAATTACAATACGATGAATATGTCTTGTTTTTTCAAGCCCCATCGATTTCCAAGTTTTTCCAGCGTCAAGAGATTTGAATATACCATAACCTCCATTTAAACTATTTCTTGGATTTCCTTCTCCAGTTCCTACCCAAACCACGCTCGGATTCGATTGTTGGATAGCCAAGGCTCCAACAGAAGCGGTAACCTCTTTTTCAAAAATAGGCTCCCATTTAATTCCTCCAGAAGTAGATTTCCATACCCCTCCAGAAGCAGTTCCAGCATAAATGATATCTGGATTTTTCAAGACAACATCGATAGCAGTAACTCTACCACTCATACCTCCAGGTCCAATGTTTCTTGGTTTCATGTTCTTTACTAAATCCATTGAGAACTCTTGAGCTATTGCGAAAGAGCTAATCAACAGGAATAGCATTGAAAAAAGTTTTTTCATGTGTTGATTTTAATTGGTTTTAACGATCGTATGTAATACAAGCAGTTGGGTTAGTGCTGCGTGAAACGCACGAGTTTCGTTAAAAAGGTTTAATTAGTGTGTAAATGAAAAATTACTTTTGGTAAGTCCCAAAATGTAACTAAAGTAGAATTTAAGATTTTAGGTATACCCCTCATATTGCTTAAAACTTACTCCGAGAGTAAAAGTATTAATTAAACTTCTTAAAAAAATGTTAACAGGTGGATTTGTAGGTTGTTAAAAAAGGGAAAGATTTCATTTTTAGGAGGAAAGTATTTCGCCAGAGAGCATGTTTTAGATTGGAGTATTATTCATCCTCTTTTTTGGGAGCTCTTTTCGCTTCTTTTAGGGCTTTCAGTAACATCCATTCAATTTGTCCGTTGGTAGAACGGAATTCATCAGATGCCCATTTTTCAATTGCTTTGAGCATGTCTTCATTAAGTCTTAATGCAAATGCCTTTTTTTTCGCCATGATTATTTTTTTATAAAATCAACTACTTCTTTTATTAGTTCTGTTGAAATTGGAAAATCCGCAGAAAAATAAGAAGTATAATTGTCTTTATCTTCTTTTATTTCCTTCAGAACATGATTCATGTTAGGTATAATTGCTAATTGAGCTTTTGGCAAAGCTTCTTTTAGCTTTTTAGCTTCCGAAATGTCAACTTGTAAATCTTTTGTTCCATTAACTATCAAGGTAGGAATTTGTATTTTTTGTATTTCTTTTGCTGGATTATATCGCATCCATGAAGCTAAAAATTGTTGATTTTGTTTGGCAAAAATACTAACTAACATCGGATTGATAGTTTTTATAGTACCGGTTTTTTTTAGTTCGTTAATGTGATTTTTCGCTATGTTTCCAAGTTCTGAATTCCCTTTTGCTATTTGTTTTACTAATATTTTATCAATCGATTGTGAAGAACCAGCAATTGAAACAAATTTTGAAATACCATTTGAAGCTAACATGGCTGTTAGGCTACCTTGGCTATGACCTACTAAAATAATTTCTGAAAATTCATGACGCTTTTTGAAGTGATCTATTACAACGGAAATATCTTCATGTAGATCGTCAAATACTATGTTTTTATGTAATTTGCTGTTATTAGGATTAGCTGTTCTTTTATCATAACTAAAGAAAGCAATATTATGTTTATTTATTTCTTCTCGAAATTGTTGGATATAATTCGCTTTAACCATATTACCCTGATTTCCATTCCTGTCAATGTTTCCCGATCCGTGAACCCAAATTATCAAAGGAACGTTCTTTTCGGTGTAACTTAAGGTTCCCGATAATTCAATGGAGTCGTTCATTAATGTAATATCCATTTGTTTTACTTGGGCAATAAGGGGAAAGACACCTGTAGCAATTGAAAAAACTATATAGAGTATAAAACGAATCATAAGTTTTCTAGTAGATGTTTGTAATTGTTAATAGCGGATTCAACTTGAGACTTTTTCTGTGTACCAATTAAGAGTTTCTTTTCATTTTTTAATTCTAGTTGAATTCCTATATCTCCCTTTACATTGAGAGCATTTCCGTTCTTTCTTCTCCATAAAGCCCCTTGCTTAAATCCCCAACCTCCATATTCAGAAATAGCATCATATTTTCTAACGTACACTTTTGATATGTGACTCCAAGGAATAGTTTTCATTTTAATGTTGAATGGAAAAAACTGATAATGGATTCCTATTTCGTCAATTCGTGTTTTTAATTGAAAAATGAAGATTAATCCAGTAGCGATAATCATTAATAAAACCAAAGAAAGGTATTCAATAAGACTCATTTTTTTATCAATGAGTTCCTTTGTAATAATAATCACAGGAACAATTACGCTTATTACTAATAAAACAATAAGCCATGTTTGAGTAAATTTTTGTTCTTCTTTAAATACCTTCATGATCTAATCATTAACGATTTTTATCTCTTTCAAAAACGATATTCGTCCAACTTTCTCCTATGTGTTTTAAAGTCCAGCCTTCACGTGCATATTGATTAAGAAGATCTTCTAGTTTTTGATACCTGTTTCGTAACCCTAATTTGGGCATGACAACCTTATATTCTTTCATGTAATTACTTTTTAGTGATTTAAAGTTCCAGTATTAACTACAGGAGAAGCTTCCTTGTCTCCACATAATACGATCATTAGGTTGCTAACCATAGCGGCTTTTCTTTCTTCATCGAGCTCAACTATTTCCTTTTTGTTTAATTCTTCCAGAGCCATTTCTACCATACTTACCGCACCTTCAACTATTTTATGTCTGGCAGCTACAATAGCAGTAGCTTGTTGTCTTTTTAACATGGCACTTGCAATTTCTTGTGCATAGGCTAGATACCCAATACGGGCTTCTAAAACTTCTATTCCTGCAATTGATAGGCGTTCTTCTAATTCTTTTTCTAAAGCATCACTCACTTCGTTAACACTTGAACGTAAAGTAATGTCTTCTTCATGATCTTCATCGGCGAAGTTATCGTATGGATACATACTCGCCAATTTTCTTACTGCAGCATCCGTTTGAACTCGAACGAAGTTTTCATAATTGTCAACATCGAACGCTGCTTTATAAGTTTCAGTAACTCTCCAAACTAAAATCGTACTAATCATAACTGGGTTACCAAGCTTGTCATTAACTTTTAATCGCTCGCTATCAAAATTACTTGCTCTTAGGGAGATTGTTTTCTTTTTGTACAGTGGATTCGCCCAAAACAAGCCGTTTTGTTTTACTGTACCTACATATTTCCCAAATAGAAGAATCACTTTTGAAGAATTAGGATTAACAAGAATAAAACCAAAGAAAAGAATAAAGCCAATAAGTGTTGCCAAAAGATATATTGGTGCTTCTTCTCTTATAGTCATTACGATTCCTCCAAAAAACAAGGTAATGGCTATAAAGAATAATACATAGCCATTGGCGGGTTTGATAATTTTTTCTGCTTTCATATTTTGTTAATTTATAGTGATATTATTTTGATATCATAAAGATATAAAAATATTTTTGAATTATACAAATTTTTTCTAAACCGTATTTTATAACTTAGCCGAAAATCAATTTAGTATGGTGGGACGTTTCTTAATTGTTATTTTTAGTTTTATTTTATCGACAGAAAGTTTTTCAAATGATGTTTGGGGACCGACTGGACATAGAGCAACGGGGGAAATAGCAGAAAAACATTTAACAAGAAGAGCTAAGAGAAAAATTCAAAAATTATTGAAAGGTGAAAGCTTAGCTTTTGTATCAACATTTGCTGATGAAATAAAATCAGATAAAAAGTACAACAAATTTTATCCTTGGCATTATGTGAATATGTTTACAGACAAAACATATGGTGTCAGTGAGAAAAATAAACGAGGAGATTTAGTAACTGGAATAGAGTATTGTATCGAGGTTTTAAAATCTAAAGAGAGTTCTGAGGAGGATAAGAGGTTTTATTTAAAAATGCTCGTACATTTTATTGGCGATTTGCACCAGCCTTTACACATTGGGAGAAAAGATGACAAAGGAGGAAATACTATTCAGGTACAGTGGCATGGTAAAGGAACAAATTTACATCGTGTTTGGGATGAAGATTTATTGAATCAATGGGATATGAGTTATTTGGAGCTGGCAAAAAATGCCAAATGCTTATCAAAGGATGAGGTAAAGAAAATTGAATCAGGTACTGTTGTTGATTGGGTGCATGATACTCATGAGTTGACTAAAAGAGTCTATAATTCAGCTGAGTCAGGTCAAAACTTACGTTATCGATATTCTTATATATATATGCCAATACTTCGTGAACAGTTACAAAAAGGAGGAATTCGATTGGCTAAATTATTAAATGATATCTTTAAATAACACAGTCGAAGGTAGGATTTAGTTGTTGGATTATATTTTATTAATTACTTGATAATATTTTATTGAGTGATAAAAATTGAGCATATATTTCGTATTTTTAAAGACATTAAATAACACATTATGTTCAACAAAACAATATGCTTATTTCTAGGACTGGTAGCTTTATGCAACTTAGAGCTAAGTTCTCAGGAAACGAAGGAGTTCAAGATTGAAACTTTAAATTATGAACAGCTAAAACCAATTTTACACAAAAAGGATAATAAAACATATGTAATTAATTTTTGGGCTACTTGGTGTATTCCCTGTGTAAAAGAATTACCTGCGTTTGAAAAGGTTAATAAAGAATATAAAGACAAAAATGTTGAGGTAATTTTGGTGAGTCTTGATTTGGCGAGTAAAAAAGATAACAGCATCATTCCTTTTCTTAAGAATAAAAATATTGAATCTTCTGTGTTGATTTTTAACGACTCTAACGAACAATTTTGGATAGATGATATCGCAACAGAATGGACTGGTTCTATTCCAGCTACGATAATCTATAACAAATCCAAAAGAAAATTTTATGAAAGATCATTTGATTTTAAAGAGTTGGAAAATGAATTAAAAACTTTTTTAAACTAAAAAAAACATGAAATTACTGAAAAGTATTTTTTTATTGACACTTGTAACAATTATTTCGGCGTTTACTATTCAGCCACCAAAAGGTTACAAAGTAGGAGATGTTGCTACTGATTTTTCTTTGAAAAATATTGATGGGAAAATGGTTTCTTTGGCGGATTTTAAAGAAGCCAAAGGATTTATTGTAATCTTTACTTGTAATATGTGTCCGTATTCTGTAGCTAACGAAGATAGAATTATAGCACTTGATAAAAAGTTTAAGCAGAAAGGATACCCAGTTATTGCAATTAATCCGAATGATCCTTCTGTAGTTTCAGGAGATAGTTTCGAAGGAATGCAGAAAAGAGCCAAAGAAAAAGGTTTTACTTTTCCCTATTTATTTGACGAAAAACAAGAAGTGTATCCGAAATACGGAGCAACTAAAACACCGCATGTTTATATTTTAAATAAAACAAATGGTAAGTTAGTTGTAGAGTATATTGGAGCTATTGATGATAGTTCATTAGATGAAAAGAACGTGAAAGTTCCATTTGTTGAAAATGCGATAGCTTCACTTATGAAAGGTGAAAAACCCGAAAAATCTTATACAAGGGCAATAGGTTGTAGTATTAAGACCAAAAAATAAAAAATACCTAATAAAAATCCCGAGTAATTTACTCGGGATTTTTATTAGGTATTTGCTTTGATAAACATTTATAGCTCCAAATTGATTCATTTAAAAGTTGCGCAACCTGGAAGATTCAAAACATAAATTAATCCTTAATGAAATAGAAGTAAAGTTCAAAAAATGAAGTTGATCAATTAATTGTTTATTTGTTTTTTTATTTAATAGTTTTGTTAAGTCGTTGGATGTCCTTATTTTAGGGTTGGTTTAAGCTTTGTTGTTAATAAAGAAATAATATTCGGAAAAGCTTTAGAATCGGAAAGACAGAGAAATAAATAACAGAAATAAATTAATAAAATGAAATTTTTGAACCCCCTATTATTTTTATTATTACTGACTCCAGTATGCCATGTGTTTTCTCAAACTCCTGATAAGAAAGGGTATAAGATTGGAGAAGAAGCATCTGACTTTAGATTGAAAAATGTAAATGGTAAGATGGTTTCTTTGTCTGATTACAAGGATGCTAAAGGCTTTATCCTTGTGTTTACCTGTAATACATGTCCATGCTCTCAAGCAAATGAGAATAGGCTTAATAAATTAAATGAAAAATATAGCAGTCAAGGATATCATGTTGTAGCCATAAATTCTAATGATCCTGAAGTATCACCCAAGGACAGCTTTAAAAAAATGAAGAAACGAGCAAGGGAACAAAAACTCAATTACCCTTATTTGGATGATGGAGCTCAGAATATTTGTGCAAAATATGGAGCACTGAAGACGCCTGAAGTTTTTGTTTTAAGCAAAACAGATGGTAAGTTATTTCTTGAATATAAAGGAGGGGTAGATGACAATGTGCTTTATGAAGAAAAAGCAAAAGAACATTTTGTTGATGATGCCGTCGCTGCTTTATTAAAAGGAGAGAAGCCAGTTAAGACAATTACAAAGGCTCACGGTTGTCGTATAGCCTGTAAAGTATTATATTAAATAAAAATCCCGAGTAAATTACTCGGGATTTTTATTATTATCTTTTACTTTCTTCAATAATATTTCTTAACCATTCATTAGGAATCATATCTATTGTCAAATTAACTCTCTCGTCCTCTCCATAATTTGTAATCATATGAGGATCGTTTAATTTTAAGTACCAACATTCCCCAGGGTTCATGTTTACAGGAATACTGTTTAAATAGAAAGTTACTTTATCATTACTTATTATTGGGATAGTTAATCGTACTACTGATTTTTCAACCTCTAAAGCTAACGTAGGATCTGTGTGCTCTTTAACAACTTGTCCTGGAGCGAGTCTTAACAATCTGACAAGAGTAACTTTCGTATTGTCTCTAAAAAAATCGACAATACTTGTCAAATATTCCGAGCTTTTTAGTTTATCGGTATCGAGCCAAGCCGTCCAAGATCCATCAGCATAATCATCAGCAGGTGGAGGGAAAGGGATTTTTGGATCTACTAAATGAGCTGGAGATCTCAAAGGAATAGCATCGTAATATTCGTATTGAGAAAGATGTTTTTGTTTGAGCATTTCAAACTCCTCGGTCATCTTTTTAACATCAAAATTAAAAGGAAGTTTTATTCTATCCTTACTTACATCAATAAATCGCGCGTCAGACATTTTTATGAGAGTTAGTAGTTGTTGGTTAAAAGCTAATTTAATATAAAATTGTAAAAAATTAAAGGAAGCATTTAAAATGCTTATACAAGTCTGTATAGAATTGGTTGAGCACCGACATTATTTGCATAAAAGTTGTCTAGAACATAGGTTTTAAACGTTTTCTTAAAAATTAAATGAGGAATAATGCACCAGAGGCTATCCCAACGACAATGATTAATTATTGAATACTTTGAATTTGTATTTGGTAATAAAAGAGTTGAATTGTTGAGTTGAGTTTCCTTTTCGAACCAACCAGCAGTATATTCCCAAACTAAAAGGTTTTGATCTGTATTTTGGGCATAAAAATAGTTGAATAAAAAGATACCTTGCTTTTTATGATCAACAGGACCAATTTGCCTAACGTTAGTGGCTGTGGTGATATGAGTGTAGGAAGATTTTGATTTTATCGCAGTTACCAAAGAGGTATAAATTTCATTTGAAAGTATTTTTTTAAGATGTTGATTGGTATCTATTTCTATAAGTACAACGATATCGAATTTGGCTAAATGAGTTTTGTTTATGTTTTCCTGAACGTATTTTCCTCGCCCAGGTGGTATTAAGGCCGCTGAAAAAACATTGTAATCAATTACTCCTTTTATCTTTTTGAATTTCTGTTTTTGAAGTTTACAATATTTAAGTGTCGATTTTTTACGAGAGGATTTAGTCAAGAAAATAGGAAAAACTGATCTGTCAATTTCTGCGGCAATATGAATATACTGACTTTTCGAAGTTTCTATTAGCGTAACTTTTGGATAATTTAAATGTTTATTAACAATATTTAAAGATGTTTGAGTGCTCATGGATTTGTATTTTTATATGTACTCAAATTTCTTTATTGAAAACGGTATTCTTTTTTACATATGATAAAAAGAGCTCGCTGCTCAAAGAAGTTTTTATCATAACTGGACGGATAGATTTATAATTTTTGAAAAAAAGTTGATGTAAAATTCACAGTAAGCATTTTTTACTGTCTAATTAGTTGTAGTCAAAATCCATTGACATTATAAAAAGAAACAAATGTTTACAATCAAAAATTATTTTTTAATCGTATTGACTCTTGGAGGTTTCTCTTTGAGCAATGCACAAACAAGTAAAGAAATGCCAAAGAGTTTTAACGAAGAACAGAAAAAAGTGTACAGCACAATAAGAAAAATGGTTACTGCTTTTCAAAATAAAAATATAGAAGAGGTGCTTTCTACTTATGAGGAAAATGCGGTAGTTATGTTTGAACCACAAAAGCCAGTTAAAGGAAAAGAAAATTTAAGAAATGCCTTTAGTAAGTTTGTTATGTTTAATCCTCAATATACATTTGGAGGTCATGAAATTTATATTTCTGGAAACATAGCAAAACACGTTTCGCCATGGAGTATGGTTGGTAAACTTCCAGATGGAACTGAAGTATCAGAACGAGGTTTGTCAATAGCCATTTTAAGAAAGCAAAGTGATGGAAGTTGGTTAATGATTCAAGACAATCCACATGGACATTATTTGTTAGAAATGTTTAAAAATTAAAATATTACACACAGACCGTTCTTTGGTCTGTGTGGATTAAAAATAGTATGATAGAAGAATCACAGTTGATAAAAGAAAGTTTAAAAGGAAATCGAAAAAGTTTAGCTGCTTTAATCGATTCAATTCAAGAATATATATTCAATATTTCTTTACGTTTTTTATGGGATAAGCTGGACGCAGAGGATGCTACACAGGAAATTTTAGTGAAGGTAATTACCAATTTGAGCAAATTTCAACATAAAAGTAAATTTAAAACGTGGGTGTACCGAATAGCTACAAATTATTTGATAAACCTTAAAAAGACTGAAGTTGAAAATGTATTGGTTTCTTTTGATGTTTACGCAGAAGACTTAAAAACGTTTAGCGCTCCTAAAGAATATAATTTACCAGATAAAGAACTATTGGAAAAAGAGCTTAAAACAAGCTGTACTTTGGCTATGTTGCAATGTTTGAATCGAGAACATCGTTTGACTTTTATATTGGGAAGTATACTAAAATTAAAAAGTAATGTTGGTGCAGAAATAACAAATACTTCGCCTGCGAACTTTAGAAAACGGTTGGAGAAATCAAGAAAGGTTTTAGGAGGTTTTCTTAATAAAAATTGTGGGGTTTATAATCCTGATAACGCATGTAGATGTTCGGCAAGAATTAACACAGCCCTTAAATGTGGGAGAATTGTAAAAGGAAATTTAAACTTCGTGGATAAAGTAGAAGTTTACAATGAGGAAATGGAAGAACTCGGATCAATTTCTGAACTCTACCAGAATCATGGTTCTTTTAAGAGTAAAACAAACTTTATAGATAAGCTAAATGAGTTACTCCAAAGTAAGCAAATAACACAATAACAAGTTTTATAAAATAGGACTGTTATTTAGCGCGAATTCTACTAAGAGATACTTGAGTAATTCCTAAGTAACTTGATAAATCCCCTAGGCTAACTCGCTGCATTAGATAAGGAAATTTAGTAATAAAGTTTTCATACCTATTCTTAGCTTCCTCTTCTAACATTTCACTAATTCTTTCCATCATGTTTTTGTTAGCCATGGTCATGAATTTTCTATAGAAAGTTTCGATAGAGTGATGTTGCTTACAAAGGTTTTCAAAATTGGTAATGCTTATTTGAATCAAGGAAGTATCTTCAATAGCAATAAATTTATATTTAGACCTTTTTCCTGACATATAATTATCCAGATTGGTGAATAATATGTTTTCTGGGAAAAAGCGCATAATAAACTCTTTTTCTTCTGAAGAAAAAGACAGTTTCGAAAGACCTTTTGTAATGAAGTAAAGATGATTACAGTGTGAGTTTTCCTCTAAAATAGCTTCCCCTTTTTTGAAAGATTTTGTTTCAAAGTTTGAGTGATATAAAGCTTCTTTTGCAGTAATATCAAGAGTTGATACTTGATGACAAAATTGAATGAGCTCATCCATAAGCTTATTGATTAAAAATGATATTAGAGCTCAGTAACTTTTAAACGAGCTTTCGCAGTAACAGATACATCTGCATATTCTCCCTTTAAATACTTTAAATAACCGCTAATAGCAATCATAGCAGCATTATCTGTAGTGTATTCAAATTTTGGAATATAGGTAGTCCATCCCCAGTGTTTCTCTGCTAGTTGCAGTCGCTTTCTGATTTCAGAATTTGCAGAAACTCCACCAGCGATAGCAATATGTTTTATTCCAGTATGCTTAACTGCATTTTTTATTTTATCCATTAATATTTCAATAATCGTGTATTGAATAGAGGCACAGATATCATAAAGATTTTCTTTGATGAAGTCAGGATTCTCTTTTACATTTCGTTGAATAAAGTATAAAATACCTGTTTTTAAACCACTAAAACTAAATTCTAAATCACCTACTTTCGGTTTACTAAACTTAAAAGATTTCGGATTTCCTTGTTGTGCATATTTATCTACCAACGGACCTCCAGGATATGGAAGACCAAGGATTTTTGCCGATTTATCAAAAGCTTCTCCTACAGCATCATCAATGGTTTCTCCCAAAACTTCCATTTCAAAATGATCAGTAATTTTTACAATTTGGGTATGACCTCCACTAATAGTTAAGCAAATAAAAGGGAAAGGTGGCGTTTTTCCGTTTTCTTCTTTGATAAAATGAGCCAAAATATGTGCTTGCATATGATTCACATCAATCAAAGGAATTTTTAAACCTAGAGCTAAAGATTTTGCAAAAGAAGTACCAACAAGTAAAGATCCCATTAAACCTGGTCCTCTGGTAAAAGCGACAGCGCTTAAATCTTCTTTCGTTATACCGGCTTGTTCAATAGCTTGTTGTACCACAGGAACGATGTTTTGTTGATGCGCTCTTGAAGCTAGTTCAGGAACCACACCTCCATATTTCGCATGAACTTCTTGATTGGCAACAATATTACTCAATACTTTTCCATCACATATAACCGAAGCACTTGTGTCGTCACAAGAGCTTTCAATACCTAAAATATATATTTTCTGTGCGCTCAAACTCTAAGAAATTTCTAGCAAAAATATTCATAATGTGTTAGAAATTCGTTAAAAACTAATTTTCTTTGTAATAAGGCAAGTTTTTTGGGGTTAGGTAGTTACTTTTGTTAATTAGTAGTGAGTAAAAAATATAGTATTAAAAGACTTAAAAACATAACGTTAAAAACCATCAAGTATGTAGTGATTTTTTTACTACTACTGGTCTTTATATTGTCACTACCCGTAACTCAAACCAAGATAGGAAAGTACGCAACGGATTATGTAAATGAGAATTTTGGTACAAATATAGTCGTTAAAAAAATTGACTTATCGTGGTTAGGAAGTGTCAACTTAAAAGGTATCGAAATTAGAGACCACCATAAAGACACGCTAATCTTTGTAGACAATTTAAAAACATCTTTAAATAATGTAAAAAAGATTGTCGATAATAAAGTAAATCTTGGAGAAGCTTCGCTATCAGGAGTTCAATTTCATTTAAAAACGTACAAAAACGAAAAAGATGACAATCTAGCGGTTTTTATAGAAAGTTTTGATGATGGAAAACCGAAAGATAGTCTATCTACACCATTTATTTTAAAAAGTGAATTGATTCGTTTGGAGAGATTAAACTTCAAATTATTGGATGAAAATAAGGACGAGCTGTTACAATTTTCAGCAAGTAATACTTCTGCAGAACTGAATGACTTTTCAATAATTGGACCCGATGTTTCTATGAAAATTAGAAATATGCAGTTTACTGAAAATCGTGGAGTGAACATTACCAATCTGAAGACTGATTTTATCTACACGAAAACTCACATGCAGTTCGATAATACCATACTTAAAACCGATAATGATTCTAGAATTAATGCAGATATTAAGTTAACTTATAAAAGAGAATATCTAGCTGATTTTAATGATAAAGTAAAGATTAAAGCTAAATTTAAAAAGAGTGATTTAGCAGTAAAAGATTTAAATAAACTGTACAACGAACTGAATGGTGATGATATGATTCATTTCACTGGAAAAGTTAAAGGGGTTTTAAATAACTTCAGTGCAACCAGTGTAAAAATGCATTCTAAAAGAGGAATGAAAATTATTGGCGATTTAGGGTTTGTAAATGCCTTAAATACGGATCGTGGTTTTGTGTTTGATGCGGATATAAAAAATGTTACAGCAAATTATTATCAGTTAAAAAGTGTATTGCCGAACCTTTTAGGTAGAACATTACCATCAGAATTCCAAAGACTAGGGAATTTTACCATGATTGGTCTGGTTAAGGTAACTCCAGATCAGATGGAAGCAACGCTAACAGTAAACTCAGATATTGGGACAACCATTTCTGATTTACAATTGACAAATATTGATAATATTGATTTCGCGAATTATGAAGGTGAGGTGGTGTTTGATAATTTTGATGTGGGAATTTTTGCAAATGACCCACTGCTAGGTAAAATTTCATTAAGTGCTGATGTGAGAGGAAGTGGTTTCGATGTTGATAATATTAGCACTTCGATATTAGGAACTGTTAGTAGTTTGGAGTTTAATGGTTATGAGTACAACGATTTAATTGTTAATGGACAGTTCGAAAAAAAGAAGTTTAAAGGAGAGTTAGAGTCGAGAGATGAAAATTTCATGATGCAATTCCAAGGATTGGCAGACTTTTCATCTGCAATTAATAAGTTCGATTTTGAAGCTGATATGAGCAAAGTCGACCTTAAAAAAACGAATCTTTTTACTAGAGATTCAATTTCCGAGCTTAAAGGGAAATTGATATTAGATATCTCTGGAAATACTTTTGATGATATTGTTGGGAATGCAACATTTGAAAACTTTAAATATCAAAATCAAAAAGATAAATACGATTTCAAAAAATTTACGGTTAACTCAGCAATTAAAGATAGTATAAAAAGTATCGAAATTAATTCTGACGACATTGTCAAAGGGAAATTAGAAGGGAAGTTTTTGTTTAACGAACTGTGGCCAATAACACAAAATGCTTTAGGAAGTGTTTATACAAACTACGAACCTCTTGAAATATCGGAGAATCAATTCTTAAAATTCGATTTTAGGATTTACAATAAAATTATAGATGTCTTTTTTCCTAAGGTTTCAATCGAAGGAAACACGCGTTTGAAAGGTCGAGTTAATTCAAGTAATAATTCGATCAAGTTAGATTTTTCTGCACCAAAAATCAACGCTTACGGAAATCTAGTTGAAAATATAGCGCTCAAACTCGATAACAAAAACCCCATATTCAACACTCACTTAACAGCGAATAAGGTTAGTACTAAATATTATAAAATTGAAAAACTCAACCTTCTGAATAGAACAGAAAGGGATACATTGTTTTTTAAATCTGAATTTAAGGCAGGAAAGGAGCGAAAGGATAATCTAGAACTGAATTTGTACTATACCATTAATAGTGACAAAAAAGGAGTTGTTGGTTTTCAAAAGTCGGAATTGAATTACAAAGGTTTTGACTGGATTGTGAACCCCAATGGGGACAAGGAAAATAAAGTAACTTTCAATATTCATGATAATGATTTTACTATTAGTCCATTTGTATTAGTTTCTGATGAACAAAAAATCGAAGTAGAGGGGAATATTAAAGGACTCGTGGAGAGAGATTTTAAAGCCAATTTTGAAAATGTAAAACTCGAAAGTTTTTTACCATCTATTGATAGCTTAAAACTAAATGGAAAAGTAAATGGAAGGCTTACTTTCAAACAAACAGAGGATGAGGTAAGTCCGAAAGCAAATGTTTTGGTCAATGATTTCAAAATAAATGATTTTGAGCAAGGGGACCTTATTTTACATGTTATCGGAGATAATTCTTATGACAAATTTGATGTGAGCATGTCACTGAATAACAGGAAGGCGAAGAGTATTTTTGCTGAGGGGAGTCTTGATTTTTCTGCTAAACGTCCAGAGATGGACCTTGATATTTCACTACAAGATTACGAAATTGATGCTTTTAGTCCACTAGGGCAGGAGGTGTTGTCACGATTGAGAGGTAAAGTTTCTGGGAACTTTGAAGCGAAAGGTTTTGTGCGAAATCCAGACTTTAATGGAGTTTTAAAGGTTGAAGGAGCAGGGTTAACATTTCCGTATTTAAATGTGGATTTCGATTTAAAAGGGAATACAAATATTGAGCTTGAAGGGCAACAGTTTAAGTTAAACAATGTTCTCTTAGAGGATACAAAGCATAAAACCAAAGGGAATCTTTCAGGATACATTGCACATCAAAATTTTGAACAATGGTTTTTGGATTTAGATATTAATACGGAGAATCTGTTGATTCTAGATACCGAAGAAGATGAAGAAGTACCGTATTATGGTACTGGGTTTTTAAACGGATCGGCGGAAATAATTGGTTCAACAAATAACTTATACATTGAAGTGAATGGACGAACGGAGCCTGGAACTGTTTTTGTGATTCCTTTAAGTGATATTAAAACAGTGGAGAATTATAAATTAATTCACTTTGAAAAAAGAGTTGATGAAGTAGAAGAAAAAGAAAGACTTATCGAAGACATTAAAGGACTGGATTTACATTTCAACTTAGAGGTTACAAAAGACGCTGTAGCACAAGTGGTCATAGATAAAGTTTCAGGAAGTGAATTAAAAGGTAGTGGTCAAGGAAATTTAAGAATAGATATAAATACACGAGGTAAATTTACCATGGATGGAAATTTTAAAGTTGATAACGGGCAGTACAACTTTAAATATGCTGGAATTACCAAGCCATTCATTGTACAAAAAGGAGGGACTATTTCTTGGAGCGGAAACCCTTATGAAGCAGAACTGGATATTACAGCTGTGTATCGCACAAATGCGAATCCAGCTCAAATATTAGATAATGTTAGCTCCAGCAGAAAAATTCCTATAGATTTGTACACCAAAATTACAGGAGGCTTATTTAGCTCGAAACAGGAGTTCGATATAAAAATTCCAAACGCTGATTCTACAGTGAGTTCTGAATTAGAATTCGTGTTAAATGAAAACGATCTGAATACAAAAATGCAGCATTTTTCGTTTTTATTAGCCTTTGGAACGTTTTATAATGAAGAAGCCATTGGAACCAGTGCTACAACTGGTTTAACAGGAACAGCTTCTGAAATAGCTTCTAGTATATTGTCGAGTATGTTAAATAGTGAAGACAATAAGTTTCAGGTTGGTGTTGGATATGTTCAAGGTGATCGGGGTAATGTTGAAAACAGAACTAATATTGACGATCAGGTGGATGTTTCAGTAAGTACCCAACTGAGTGACAAAGTTCTTGTGAATGGAAAAGTCGGTGTCCCAGTAGGAAATAATACGCAAACCAATGTTGTGGGAGAAGTGAAAGTAGAGGTGTTATTGAATGAAGAAGGGAATTTAAGAGGTACTGTGTTCAACAGACAAAATGATGTTCAGTATTCCATAGATGATGAAGGATATACCCAAGGAGTCGGTTTATCTTATCAAGTAAACTTTAACAACTTGAAGGAATTAGGAGAGAAGATAGGTTTGAAAAGTAAAAAGGAAAAAAAGAAAGATACAATTGCGAAAAAAGAAAAGAAGTTAGTTCATTTTAAATCTAGAAAAAAAGAAAAACAATAACCAAACTTTATGAGTAGATCATTAAAAGATTACATAGTAATTGGATTGAAGGGATTAGCAATGGGAGCTGCAGACGTAGTTCCAGGAGTATCAGGAGGAACGATTGCTTTTATTTCAGGGATATATGAGGAGTTACTTACATCAATAAGTAATGTAAACCTTGGTCTTTTTCAAACCCTAAGAAAAGAAGGGTTTAAAAAAGCATGGAACGCACTTAATGGAAATTTCCTATTAGCACTTTTTGTTGGAATATTAACAAGTGTTCTTTCATTAGCTAATGCGATAAAATGGTTATTGAAAAATGAACCAATATTACTTTGGGCTTTCTTTTTTGGACTTGTTTTGGCGAGTATACTTTATATTGGAAAGCAAGTAGAAAAATGGAGTACACCAGGAATAATTTTAGGAATTTTGGGAGTTGCTCTGGGATATATAATAACAGTTGTGCCTTCAATTGGAGGGCAAGAATCAGGATATTTATTCCTTGTTTTTGCAGGAGCTTTAGCATCATGTGCTATGATTTTACCGGGTATTTCAGGATCCTACATATTATTATTAATAGGAGTTTATCCTTTAGTAATGAAAGCGTTATCAGATAGAAATTTAGTGGTGATATCTATCATTGCCATTGGTGTTATTATTGGATTGACAACATTCTCCAAACTATTGAAGTGGTTATTTTCGAAATATAAAAATGAAATGTTAATCGTTTTAACGGGAATAATGCTTGGATCTTTAAACAAGGTTTGGCCTTGGAAAAAAGTACTTTCAACCTATACAGATCGTCATGGTGAGGTAAAGCCACTTTTAGAAAAAAGCATATTACCAGGAGCTTATGAAGGAGATCCACAATTACTTTATGCCATAATTTTATCAATAGTAGGATTCAGCTTAATTATTTTATTAGAAAAAATAGCAACAAAAAAGCAATAGAAATACGTAACTTCGTGGTTCCAACTAAAACCAATGCATCAAGAGCGTACATTTATTGAGAAAGTCAATCTGTTTTTAAAAGGTTTGACAATGGGTGGAGCTAATAAAGTTCCCGGAGTATCAGGAGGAATGGTTGCTTTTGTTATGGGGTTTTATGAAGAGCTAATCTTTACTTTTCAACGTGTTAATGCGAAGGCTTTTAGGCTTTTGTTTAATGGTCGTTTCAAAAGTTTTTCACGATATACCAATTTAGAGTTTTTAGTTTTAGTGATGGCAGGTAGCATGTTTAGTTATTTCAGTGTATCGCTAATATTAGATTACTTTTTAAAAAACTATGAAACCTATGTTTGGGCTTGGTTTTTTGGAATGATTATAGGTTCGATATATTACATTTCAAAAGATTTTGGTGATTGGAGAGCTAGGAATATTATTGCGCTCATCATAGGTGCTTCTATTGGGGTAGCGATTAGTTTTATGACTCCTGCTAAAGAAAATGATAATCTTTGGTTTGTTTTTCTATGTGGAATAATAGGTGTTTCTGGAATGACTTTACCTGGACTTTCGGGCTCTTTTATTCTTATTTTATTAGGGAATTATGTCCTACTTCTTGTCGATAGCGTGAACGTATTGGGAGGTATAATTACCGATGTTTTTTCTGGAGATTTCGAGTTTATGAAAGACCCTGTAAAGACGAGATACTTAAAGATTATTGGAGTTTTTACGGCTGGATCCGCATTTGGTTTGGTATCTATCTCTCACGTTTTAGGTTATGTTTTGAAGAGGTGGCATCAAATTGTAACTGCGGTTATTATTGGTTTTATTACGGGGTCTTTAGGAAATGTTTGGCCTTGGAAAGAAACCGTTTATAAAAAAGAAGGAGTAGATTTTCTATTGGACAAGAAAGGAGATAAAATAGTTGAAAATTACGAACGATATATTCCAGAAATTCAAGACACTCAAACGCTGATTTCTATTGGTTTTATCGTTTTTGGGATAGCATTAATTTTAATAATAGATTTTTATGGCAGAAAAAGAAAATAAGAAGCTATTTGCGTTAGTGGGTAGAAATATTTCTTACTCTTTTTCCAGAGGGTATTTTGCGGATAAATTTGCTGAGTTAGAACTTGACGATCATAGTTATGTGAATTTTGATTTGCAATCTCTAGAGGAATTAACTGATAAAATATCTGAAAACAAGTTGGTTTTAAGGGGAATGAATGTTACGATTCCTTATAAACTTGAAGTTTTTGATTTTTTGGATGAGGTAGACGAAGAAGCAAAGAAGGTTGGCGCCGTAAATACCATTAAGATAGAAAAGAATGGAAAACTAATAGGTTTTAATACGGATGTATACGGATTTCAAAAATCTCTAGAACCTTTACTTAAAAAACATCACAAAGATGCGCTCATACTTGGTACAGGAGGAGCTTCAAGAGCTGTAGCACATGTATTAGAAAGCTTAGATATTGAGTTTGCTTTTGTGTCAAGAAATAAAAAAGACGACGGAAATTATTTACAATATGATGAATTAAATTCGGAGTTAATGAATATTTACACCCTAATTATTAATTGTACTCCCCTAGGAACACACCCCGATATTGAAAGAGCTCCAGATATTCCATATTCATGCCTAAATGAAAAGCATTTATTGTATGATTTAATTTACAATCCTTCCGAAACTACCTTTTTAAAAAGGGGTAAAGAACGAGGAGCAACAATTAAAAATGGACTGGAAATGCTTGAGCAACAGGCAGAAAAAGCTTGGGAAATATGGAATAAATAATTTATTGATAATTAAAAGAAGGTGCGCATTTGCCTAAGAATGCTTATCTTTAACCTCTAATTAAAAGGAACTTAAACATTGTAGATATGTTAGAAAACAAGGAAGAAAAGATCGAAGAATCAACAAAAATTGAAAAAATAACTGACGCTGAAAGAGCTGTAAATGAAGTTGAAAATGAAGTAGCTCATGAATCCGAGAAATCCGCTGAGAAGCATGAAATTCCTATGTTGGATTACGGTGCAATGGAGTTAGATAAGTTAGTGGATGAACTTCAGAAGTTACTAAAAGCACATCCAATACAACAGCTTAAGAATAACGTAGATGCAATTAAAACATCTTTTAATTCTAAGTTTGGTAAGCTTTTAGCGGAAAAGAAAGAAGCATTTTTAGCAGAAGGAGGTAATTCGATCGATTTCCAGTTTTCTAGTCCTGTAAAAACAGAATACAACAAACTTTTAGCTGAGTATAAGAAAAAAAGAGATGCTTATTATTCTCAATTAGAAAAGCAATTAAAAGAAAATCTTGAGAGAAGAAATACCTTAATAGAAGGGCTGAAAAGACTTATTGAAGAAGGTGATGTGAAAACCATGTATAATGATTTTCAAGAGATTCAAAAGAAGTGGAAAGAAGTAGGACCTGTTCCGAAAACACGATACAATGATACTTGGAGAACATATCATCACCATGTGGAGCGTTTTTATGATTTACTTCACTTAAATAAAGATTTTAGAGAACTTGATTTCAAACATAATCTTGAAGAAAAATTAAGATTAATAGAAAGAGCAGAAGCTCTTGATAATATCCAGGATGTGAATGTAGCTTTTAAAGAATTACAAGAGTTACACCGTTTATGGAAAGAAGATATTGGACCTGTAGGGAAAGAGCATAGAGAAAATGTTTGGAATAGATTTAGCGAAGCTACTAAGAAAATTCATGATAGACGACATGTGTATTTCAAAGAGTTAAAATCGAAGTATCAGGATATGATCGAGGAGAAGTTGCAGGTTGTTGAAGAGATTAATAACTACGATACTTCTGGAAACAAAACGCACAACGATTGGCAAAAGAGTATTGTTGAAATTGAGGCACTTCGCAAGAAATATTTTGACATAGGTAAATTACCTTACAGCAAAAGCGAGGCTGTTTGGCAGAAATTTAAAGCGGCTACAAAACGTTTTAATACTGAAAAGAATACATTCTATAAATCAGAAAAAAGTGCTCAAAGCGATAACTTAAAGAAGAAAATGGAGTTGGTGGAGTTAGCTGAGAGTTTAAAGGATAGTGATGATTGGGATGCTACTACAAATACAATGAAGCGAATTCAATCAGATTGGAAAAAAATAGGACATGTTCCTAGAAAGTATTCTGATGAAATCTGGAAGCGTTTCAAAAGTGCATGTAACCACTATTTTGATAGGTTACATGAGCGTAAAAATGAATTGAACAAAGAACAACTAGTTGTTGTTGATGCAAAGAAAGAATTCATTGAAGAAATTAAAGCTAAGGAAAGCTTAACTCTTGAAAATGTTGAAGAGGCCATAGCGAAGTGGAGAGACCTTGGTGCATTACCTAGAAATGCCCGTCATTTAAATGAAAAGTTTAACAAAGCAATCGATGCTCATTTAGGTAACTTAAATATGGGCAGAGCAGATATTGAATTAATGAAGTTTAAAAACATTGTTAATGGATATTTAGCTCAAGAAGATTATAGAAAATTGGATAGCGAACAGTTGTTTATCCGTAGAAAGATTGATGAAAATGTTCGTGAAATGCAACAATTAGAAAATAACTTGAGTTTTATTTCAAATGCTACTGAAGACAATCCTTTAGTAATAAGTGTTCGAAAGGGAATTCAAGGCTTTAAAGATGACCTTGATATTTGGCAATTGAAGCTAGATTATCTAAGGAAATTAGATTACTAAATAATAAAAAACCGGGATTCAAGTCCCGGTTTTTTATTTCTTTTTCTTCTTTTTACTAGCTTTTGCTTTCGGATTAAAATCTAAGGCGAGTTGAAGCCAATAGTGCAAATCATCATCTAAATCAACCGCTTCATCTCTTAAAAAGACATAGCCTTTCATTGGACGACCCGTGAAGTTCATTTCATGACAACCGCTTTTCGTTAAGGCTTCTTGATATATTTCAGGATCAATTCTGGCCATTACTTCATTCTGTAAAACACCAACGCACATTTTTTCATTGACCATAAAACAGAGTCCACCAAACATTTTCTTTTCATTAAAGAGTGTGTTCTTCGTATTGAAAAAATGAGAGATACGTTCTGCTAAGAATTGATCATATGCCATGATTGTTATCTTTTTGGAGGGTAATTTTTAAATACTTTTTTCGTGATATTCGCAAAATGACTTTCTTTTTGGCTTGGAGAAAGATTGTCTCTTATTTGACTGCGAATAGCTCCTTGCCAAATCAGTTTATTATTTTTTGCTTCCACAAGATCTATGGTAACAGTTTGTTCAATATCGACACTGCTTCCTAATGAAATATTACCAAGTCCAATTCCAAAGTTTTCATCTCCTATTCCGATATCCATAGACGTGTTATTTCGAATTTCGTTTTTGTTAGAAATAAAATTCACATACACATCGGGAGTGTCTGAATGAACCATCCCTTTTAAATTGAGTTGGCGAGCAATTACGTTTTTAACTCTTTTGACGTCGAAATCATTGAGTCCATTTCCGGCATCGCTAAAAAAATCATATGTTTTATACTGTGAATAATCAGTATAATTATCGTAATCGTAGTTTGTTCTGTTGACAGAACAGCTAATAAATGTTAGCAAAAATAATGTTAGATAGATTAGTTTCTTCATGGTAGATAGTTTTGTTCTTGTGATCCAAAAATCATGCCGTAAAGTTTAAAGATAAATAAAAAAACCTCGTAAAAACGAGGTTCTCTTTTTTGTTAATTTTAAAAAAATTATTGTACCGCCTTCAGTGCGTTGATGTTACCGTGGCCATATTCTGAATGTTTCGATGGATAATAATCTGAAGCTTGTTTCATTTTTTGTAAAACCTGAGCTCGAGACCAACTTGGATGCTTTGACCAAACTAAAGCAGCGATTCCTGCTGTGGTAGCTGTTGCAATTGACGAACCACCTTCATAATCAGATTTTCCATTATAATAACTTAATACAGGTACTTTATTACTAGTACCATTCGTACGTTGCATTTGAATAGTGAAATCAATTTTAGATCCAGTATGACAGGTGTCACAATTGTCGTAAACTCCTTCTTTTACACCCGTAACGGCAACAGTTTCATTCATAGAAGCAGGGAAAATTACTCCAAACCAAGTAGTAAATGAAGTGGAAGTTCCACCCGCAGCTACAATCATTTTACCTCTGTTATATGCATATTTAACAGCATCTTTAACTCGGCTAATGCTAAAAGGAGATCCTAAAGACATTGATATAACTTTAACATCACTTCGTTTACCAAGAGCGGTTAACGCTTCGGCAACACCTCTTTTTTCATGATAATCGTCAATTACTACGTTTTCAACAGCTCTGTACGATACTAAATTGGCATTGTATGCAACCCCTACAGGTAAGTTGTTATTATTTCTTGGAGCGGTAGCCACAGAAGCCATGCTAGTTCCGTGCCCACATTTGTCGTTTACTCCATCGTAATTATTTGACCATGGCCACCAAGAGTCAACGAATGTACCATATTTTTGAACGGTTCTTCCACTAGAATAACCATCATTAAAATATTGATTCATCCATTTTTGTTCTCCAGATAGACCCGTATCGATAACGGCAACAGTTACACCAGCGCCAGTACTATAATTCCATGCTTGCGGAATTTTATGTAAATCGAAATTCCATGGCACTCTAGCTCCAGGAGCAACTGTTCGATAGTCGCTGCTACTTAAAGTTTGCTGATTATATCCACAACCTTTCGATGATCGTACTTGATCCTCTTCGAAAAAGCTGTAGTCCGAAGGTTCTATGTAACGAACTCTGCTATCATTTAAAAGAGCGGTTAATGTTTCCTCATTACTGATTTTTACGTCCAATACATTAATATTGTCATCAGCATAAATTTCATCTTTCGATTTAGAAAACTCTTTTTCTGTAGAACCGATTAAAGTTAAAATATCATGTTTAATCGTTTCAGAAGTGGCGCTTCTTTCGAAATTTTCTTTTGTTGAACCATATCCAACAGTTAAAATATCATTACCATGTTTTAACGCACTATAAATAGTATGTACGTCTTGATCTGACCAAAAGAAATCTCCAGAAGTTTCAATAGATTTCTTAATAATGTCATTGATTTCTTTTTTTGTAAGTAGTTCTCCCTGTTGAATGGTTGATTCTTCAATAGATTCATTGTGTGAACATGAAAACATCGCAAGGATGATTCCAAGACTCAAAATTTGTTTTTTCATAATTGAGAAGAGTTATTTTGTTGATTTTCACGAATATATTAAAAAAACAACATAAAAAACATTTTGAGAGTAATAAATATCTTAATAAAATGTAAAATCCATAAGTTTAAACTTAAATTATTGTAAATAAAAAAAGCAAAGACTAGTCTTTGCTTTACATTTTGTATTTATTGCAATATTGACTACTCGGTCAATATTATTCTAGTGGGAGTATCTGTTCCTTCGATAATAGTTTGGGTACCTTTAGCTACGGCTTTGACTGTTTCAGTTAAGACTTCAATATTTAAAGTCTCAGCTTCATCTGTTACTTTGTGGTAGTGTTCATCAGTATCAATGGAAGTTGTTGAAAAGGTATGGGAAGGAACTCCTAATTTGGCTAAAGAGGCGTTGTCTGATCTAAAAAACAGATTAAATTTAGGATAAGGGTCAGGGAAAAGTTGATAACCAGTTCCTTTTAAATTTTTCTGAATAATTTTTCCAAAGTCCGATCGTTCGAAGCCCGTCAACCAAGCAGTCTTAGGGCCTGTTTTAGGTTCTTTTCCTATGAGTTCAAGATTAATTCCAGCTACAAATTTTTCTGGATCGATATCTTTTCCGAAGTAATTGGATCCAATTAACCCTATCTCTTCCGCTGTAAAGCATGCGAATACAATACTTCTCTCATTGTTTCTTTTTTGTGCATAATACTCTGCTAATGCTAATACTCCAACAACTCCAGAAGCATCGTCATTGGCACCATTAAAAATTAAATCACCTTCTCCTTCTTTTTTCATACCTAAATGATCATGATGGGCAGATACAATAACAAATTCATCTTTTTTTGACTTTCCTTCAAGTACACCTATGATATTACTCATTTCAACACCTTCATGAACGAAGTTTTGACGATAACCATCTATATCTTTAAAAGGTTTAAGACCGATACGCTTATATTCGTTTTCAATGTATTTGGTAGCTCTTTCCATTCCCTCGGTACCGGGTTTCCTACCTTGCATTTTATCAGAAGATAAAGTATACAAATGTTTCCTAATCGTTAATGAGTCTATAGTACTTTTTGGAACGTTATTATTGGTAATAACAGCCAGCTTATCTTCTGATTTCTTTTGGGCTGTTTGCTTACATGAAAGTAAGGCTAGTAGTAGTACTGAAAGTAATGTTGTTGTTTTCTTCATGTTAATTTGATTTTGTTGACTAAATATAAGCTAATTTAATTTCTTATTTTTGCGAGAAAATTAAACCAATAATATGCATTTATCGGAAATTCCTAATATAAAACATAGTAATTCTGACAACTTTTTTCTTTTAGCTGGACCTTGTGCAATTGAAGGAGAGGAAATGGCTCTACGAATAGCAGAGCGAATAATTGAGGTAACGGATAAATTAGAAATACCTTATATATTTAAAGGTAGTTTTAAAAAGGCAAATAGAAGTAGAGTAGATAGTTTTACTGGAATTGGCGATGAAAAGGCATTGAAAATTTTAAGAAAAGTATCTGAAACATTCAATTTACCAACTGTTACTGATATTCATGAGGTATCAGACGCAGCAAAGGCTGCTGAGTATGTTGATGTTCTACAAATTCCTGCGTTTTTAGTAAGACAAACAGATCTTGTAGTTGCTGCGGCTAAAACTGGAAAGGTGGTAAACCTTAAAAAAGGACAGTTTATGAGTCCAGAGGCAATGCAACATGCAGTGAAGAAAGTACATGATTCAGGAAACCAAAAAGCATGGATTACCGATAGAGGTACAATGTTTGGATATCAAGACATGATTGTTGATTTTAGAGGAATTCCAACTATGAGACAATTTGCACCTACAGTTCTTGATGTAACTCATTCGCTACAACAACCAAATCAAACAAGTGGAGTAACAGGAGGAAGACCAGATATGATTGAGACTATTGCCAGGGCAGGTGTAGTAAACAATGTTGATGGTTTATTTTTAGAAACACATTTTGATCCGGCAAATGCAAAAAGTGATGGAGCAAATATGTTAGACTTGAAGCATCTTGAAAAATTATTAGGTAATTTAGTTGCTATAAGAAAAGTAGTTAAGTCATTATAGGCACAGTTTTTGTATTTGTCATTAAAAAGAGTAACCCATCTAAAATGATAAAACAATTTTTAATTGGTATTTTACTAATATCCTTTGCTGCGAGCGGACAAGAAAAAATAGATTGTGAGGCTGTTATAGCCAAATATCCAAGTGAGCTTTCGGCGAAACGTTTAGCGGCAAAGATTTTGAAAGATTTTTCTTCTGATGAAGGAAGGTCAAAAGCTGCTTTCTGTTGGATTGCGAACAACATCAAATATAATTTATTTGCTTACAGCGATCCGAAAAGGAAGGTTATTGGTTTCAGATATCGAGATGAAGAGGATAAAAGAAGAAAGCTTCTTGCCATTAAGGACAGTATTGTAGATCATACTTTAAAAACGAGGAAAGCAGTGTGCGAAGGGTATGCACAAACCTTATCCAAAATTTACACCCATTTAGGATTAGAAAACATGGTAATTAAAGGCTATGTTAGAAATTCAATATTAGATATTGGTGATGAACAACAAATGCCGAATCATGCGTGGAATTTGGTGAAGGTAAATGATGAATGGAGGATCGTAGATGCTACCTGGGCTGCGGGTTCAGTAATTAATGGAAGATGGCAGCAAAGTTATGATGACTATTATTATGATATTCCGAGAGAACATTATTTAAAAACCCATTTCCCCGAAAATAGAAGGTGGAAATTTGGGAGTCGATTATCGAAAGAAGAGTTTTATAGCCAGCCTATTTATACCACAGAATTCTTAAGAACCAATCTTGAATTAATAGAACCTCTTCAAGGAATTATAGCCAAAAGAAAAAGTAAAGAACTTACCTTAAAAATAAAAAATCTCGATTCGGTTCAACGTGTCTTATACGGAATAAGTAGTAATCGCTACGCCCAAAAACCAGAGATAATCTACAGGGACAATATTGGTTATATTAAAATAAAGTCTTTTAGAAAAAGTAATAGGTTATTCCTAGTGATTGATGGTAAGGTACATGTTGAGTTTAAGTTAATTTAATTTTACTATTTTAGGGAAAACTTAATTTATGAAAGGGATTTTTCTCGGAATTTTCTTAATTATTTATACATCAGTTTTTTCTCAAAAAAACAATTCAGATCATAATCTACAAAGAGTTGACAAAATAATACGCTCCTATCGTAGCGTTTCTTCTATAGAAGATTTATATAGAAGAATTGATTACGATTTTAATACAAAGCTTGAAAAGGTTAGAGCGATATACACCTGGATAGCACTCAATTTAACATATAATGATTCGAATGTAATCCCTTCGCCAGAATTACTGGCATATTACAATGATGATGCTTTGAGAAGGTTACAAGAATATAAAAATGAACAAATTCTTGAAAAGGCCTTCAAGAATAGGAGAGCTGTATGCGCGGGATATTCCTTGTTGTTCAAAAAGATGTGTGATTTAATGAAAATTGAGAATGAACTAATACGAGGGTACACCAAAACTTCGCCACATAAAATAGGGGTGATTCCAAGAAAAAAGAACCATGTTTGGAATGCAGTAAAAATTGATGGTGAATGGCTGTTAATGGATGTAACCTTTGGCTCTGGCTATGATTACCGAGGTGTTTGGCAAAATGAATTGAACACTGAATATTTCAATTGTTCCAAAGAGAAAATGAGAGTTACTCATTTTCCTTCTGAAAAGATTTGGCGCGAGCATTTAGGTCAGAATAGGTTAGAAGAATTTTGTTACCAACCTTTATACATGGATTCTTTTGTAAAATCAGATTTAACTATAGTAAGCCCCGTTAGCGGTGAAATTAAACTGAAGAAAGAAGATCGAAGAGTAAGTTTAAAGCTGAGAGGAATCAAAAAAGGGAGCACTGTACTTTGCATGTATTCAAACGATGGTATTATTAGAAAACCACGAATATCAAAAGAAGATGAAGGTATAAGTTTTTCCTTTAAGAAACCTTTCGAGAGCACTTTTTTAAATTTGTATATTGATAATACCCTGGCAGTTCAATATAAAGTGGTTGTAGAGAACGATTAGATATTTTTCATAGAATTTTAAAAAATAAATGAAGAGAAAAAATCTTGTAGGATATAAATAAAATTATTTACTTTGTAATTCAAAGTACTCTACAATGGATAAAGAAAAATATTTGCAAGACATTTCTGAAATCAAAAATTTAATGAATCAATCATCAAGGTTTATTTCCTTGAGTGGATTATCAGGAGTTTTAGCAGGGATATATGCTTTGCTAGGAGCATGGTATGCGTATTGGGTAGTAAACTTCGAAGGACAAGGGTATTTAACATTGCATGGAGCTTTATTTAAAAAGTGTTTATTAATCTTGATGGGAGTGGGAGTATTAAGTATCGGAACCGCTATATTATTAACCACTCAAAAAGCAAAAAAGAACAATGAGAAAATATGGGATCCAACAACAAGAAGATTACTGTTTAACTTTTTAGTGCCTTTACTTGCCGGCGGAATTTACATTGTTATTATGTTAAGCCAAGGGCGTTATGGGCAATCTGGATCTTTGATGTTATTGTTTTACGGAATATCCTTATTTTCGGCATCAAAATATACTTTGGGTTATGTAAAGTATCTCGGATTAACAGAGATTCTTTTAGGTTTAATTAGTGCTTGCATTCCAGGTTATGGTTTCTGGTTTTGGGTACTTGGTTTTGGAATAATGCATATCGTATATGGAGCTTTAATGTATGTTAAATACGATAAACAATAGTAGCGGGTTTCTTGAAAAATTTACTTGGAAATATAAACAAAGCTTTCGATCATCGAATTAGATTGGGTATCATGTCTATTCTAATGGTGAACGAATATGCCGATTTTAATACATTGAAAGAACTCTTAGGAGCTACGGATGGGAATTTAGCGAGTCATGCAAAGGCACTAGAAAAAGTGGAGTTTATTCGTATTGAAAAACAATTTGTAGGGAGAAAACCAAATACACGATATTTTGCTACAGAAAAAGGAAAATTAGAATTTCAAAAGCATATTGAAGCTTTGGAAAAACTAATTCATATTAAATAAATTTTTTTAAAATTAAACTTTGAATTTCAAAGTACTTTAAAATATGAGAAAGAGATTTATACTTTGGCTATTTGAAAAAACACAAAAAGGATATTTAAAATTCAAGAAAAAGAAATCGTGGAATATCACTAAGGGAGAATTGCTTCAGTTACCTAAGGATACACTTGGGTATGAGTTAGGTGAATTTTTAAAGAAGAACAATTTCGATCTGATTTCGAAGTCAGAATCACATGATATTTACCATGTGTTACTTGGGTATGGTACCCAAGTAGAAGATGAAATAGCTCTTCAGTTTGCCTGCTTTGGAAATGGGAAAAGGAGTTTGTATTTGTTATTGAGTTTGTTAGCAGGCATTCTATTATTACCTGAGTACATAAAGTACTATCAAGCATCTTATTTATTAGGTAACAAAAGTGCCTCATTTCATGAACTCAATTATGAAAAGTTGCTCCGTTTTCCCATTTCTGAATTAAGAGAGAAAATTTTAATAACAGACATAATAAATACATATCAATGGAAAAGTTACAAGCACAAGGAGGAAGGTTTGGTAAATGGATAAAAACATCCATTACAGCAAGAATGTTTATGATAGGGATTTTGATCATTCTATTATTAATTCCCTTATCATTTATTAAAAAACTTATATACGAACGTAAGGGACGACAAAAGGAAGTAGTTGAGGAAATCAGTAATAAATGGGGGAACGAGGTGTTGTTTTATGGACCGATGCTACGGGTGCCATATAAAACTTACCAGGTAAAAAAGATATTTAATGAATCTTCAAAAGAATACCGTGAAGAACGAACCGAGGAGATTAAATATGCTTATTTCTTTCCTGAAGATTTAGAAATTAAATCAACAATCAATCCAGAGGAAAAGAAAAGAGGAATATACAAAACAGCTGTTTACAAGAGTAGTATCAATGTTTCGGGTAGTTTTGAGCGTCCTGATTTTAGTGAAATTGAAGTAGAAGAAAGCGATATTCTTTGGGGGAAATCTAAGTTAATTATGGAAGTTTCCAATTTAAAAGGCGTGAATAATTTGGTATCGCTTCAGCTTCATCAAAGTAACTATACCTTTAATGCAAAGCGAGAAGGTAATCGCAATTCAGGGAGTAACTACCGCTCTGTGAAGTTACATACATTAGAAAGTAAGTTTCTCAAAAAAGAAGACTTACCGTTAACGAAACAATCAGAGTTTAATCTCGAACTTCAAATTAATGGGAGCAAGCAAATCCGATTTATTCCTGTAGGAAAAGAAACCAATGTAGAAATTTCATCGAACTGGAAAACGGCGAACTTTTTAGGAGAATATTTACCTTATAATTCCGATAAAATTACAGATAAAGGATTTCATGCCAAATGGAAAGTTCTAGCTATTAACAGACCTTTTTCTCAGCAGTTCTTCTCTGGAATTCCTGATTTGAGGAACTATGCTTTTGGGGTCAATTTTATGATTCCTGTAGATGAGTATCAGAAAAGTGAACGATCAGCAAAATATGGTTTCTTAGTAATTGGACTAACATTTTTAGTCTTTTTTCTTATTCAAACTATGAGTAAAATTCTTATACATCCATTTCAATATTTAATGATAGGAATAGCCCTGGTATTGTTTTATACCTTGCTTATTTCAATATCGGAGCATAGTAGCTTCTTTTTAGCCTACATTGTGGCATCTATTGCGGTGGTCATTTTGATAAGTTTGTATTCTAAATCAATCTTTGCCAATTATAAATTCCCAATTCTTGTGGGTGCTTCTTTAGCTATGTTGTATTTGTTTATTTACATCATTATTCAGCTTGAAAGTTATGCCTTATTAGTTGGAAGTATAGGCTTGTTTATCATATTAGCCATCGTTATGTTTGCGTCAAGAAAAATAGATTGGGAGAATAATAATTAAGAAAGAATCATGTTGACTTTTAATAAATATTACTTTTTAGGTTTTATCGTATTGCTTTTTGTTGAAATAGGAATTGCGCAATTGAGCGGATTTATTCGACATACTTTTGGAGATTTTTTGGTCGTCATTCTATTGTATTGCTTGGTAAAGTCTTTTGTAAAAGCATCATCAGTATCGATAGCTTTAGGTGTTTTAATTTTTGCCTTTACCGTTGAGTTTCTTCAAATGACTTCCATTTTAGAATGGGTAGGACTTGAAAATAACAGAATGGCAAGGATAATTTTTGGAGCTACGTTTAGCGTTTATGATTTATTAGCTTATTCTTTAGGAATACTATTTACGATTATGATAGAGAAAAGGGCTCTTATTCACAAAACTATAGCCGTTCGTTAATTTAATGTTTTGTAGTTGAGTTGATTATGTTAGGTTGAGTGAAACTTAGGTAGAATAACGACCAAGTTGAGGATAATAAAAATTGTGATAATCACGTTTTTCATAGGTTGAAATTTGGAATCTAATAAAAAGAGATACGATTTTTAATGTCGAATTATAATTATCTGTGATTCAATAGGTTGTTTACGTTTTTTATTTTTTTTAATTTTGTAGTACTTAAACTTAAAATAACTATTATGAAGAATTACATAGTATTAGGTCTTTTTATGATTTTGTTTTCAGGATTTGGATATGCCCAGAATTCAGATACTTCAGTAAAAGTAGGAGATGTGTTTCTTGTTGGTGAAGTAGCGAATGATGATTATAAGCATATAAAGTTTCCGAAGGACAATTTTATTGTAAAAAGAGGAGGAACGGTAAATTATAGCAACGTAAGAGGACAAAAAGTTGAAGTAACTTCAATTAAAGAAAATAGTAAAGGAGATTTAATTGCAACGATCAGTTTAAGCTCAAAAAAATACTTTTTCAGAAGTCATAAGTATGTGAAGGTAAACATTGCTGATGCTCTTAATAATAAGGAGTTGTTAAAAATATAAGTAGTTTTCTATCGAAACTGAAGTTTTACTTAGTTCTAAGTAATAAAAAAATCAGAGGCCTATTAGCCTCTGATTTTTCTTAATATATCTTCAAGTCCATTTAATTTTAGCTCATAAACCAAGGTCATCATTTGTCCCAATTTTCCATTCGGGAATCCTTTGTTTTTGTACCAAACTAAATAGTACTCAGGAATTTCAATTAAATAAGTGCCTTTATATTTTCCAAAAGGCATTTTCATATTAGCTGTATCTATTAAGAACTGTTTGTTGGAATCCATGTACTATTAACGCGAAACATTATTATTCTTTACCGTCAACATAATCTTGAAGGTAACTATAGCGCTCAGTAAGTTTTCCATTCGAAGTCATTTGAGCGCGCGCTAAAATACCATCTTTATCGTTATTATAAAAAGCAGGAATTACATGTTCTAAAAACATATCACCAAAGCCTTCACTGGCGTCTTTTGGTAATTCACATGGTAAATTGTCAACAGCCATTACGGTAATAGCGTTATCACTTTTATAATCTACCTCACTTTCAGTGATAGGATCGTAGCCATAAATAGGATCTGCAATGGTTGATGGTCTGATCGTCGAAGCAACTGGACCATCAACATCACATGAAATATCTGCTACATATTTTATGTTGAATTCTTCTTTTTTCGCATCTTCACGGGTAAATAAATAGGGAGCCCCATCACCATAGAAATGACCAGCAATAAAGAAATCTGTTTCTTTTGCATAAGGCATAAAGTTACTTTCATAACCCGATGGATCATCATAGAAAGCAAACTTATCACCAACCTTTCCGTCGATACGTCGGTTGTATTCCATTACATCAATCAAACAATATACAGGCTCGGTAAACTTTGAAGTTAAATACAAAGCATCACTTACTTGCTTAATACCTAAATGATCTAGAATTTCTTTTGCACCATAAGCTACTTTACCAGAACCAGAAAGTGCTATTTTTATATTAGGAAGGGTAATCTTATCTAGCTCACTTTTCATGGCATCCAAATCTGCTAAAGTTTCTACCTTAGGTAATTCGAACAAACCTTCTTTTAAACCAATAGCTCTAAACCCGTTATATGCACCAACTAAACCAGCATAACGACCAAAACCAATTAATCGCGCACCATTTTCTTTAATGATAGTTTCATGGTCTAGTAAATCAATGTTTTTCTCAAGAATAGATTGTAACAACTTACGGTTATAAGGTTGCTTTTTTATGGTATGTGAAAAGAAGAAATATTTTTTATTTGGAATTAAATGATCAACAGGAACTTCTTTTACTCCTAACAGAACATCGCAATCAGAAAGATCGTTCGTTACTTCTAATCCAGCATTACTATATTCAGCATCTGAAAATACTCGTATATCTGAACTTTCTACAACGATAGTAGCTTCAGGAAATTTTTGTTGAAATTCTTGCAACTTCTGAGGCGAAAAAACAACTCTTCTATCGGGTGGATTCTTACGTTCTCTTATAATTCCAAATTTCATATTTATTGTATTAAAATTAAACAAATAACGATTTAATGTTATGGTTTATAACAAACATTGCGAAAATACTTTTTTTTAAATGATTTTACAAGCTGCTTAGAATAGATTTTTAATCGCAGGGCGATAGCCAAGGGTTAATTCCCCGAGGCTTGCCTCGAAATGTAAAATTATGAATCCAACAGATACCCCGTATACTTGCATCCGGGCAGTTCATGTTAATTGGTATCGATATGTGACAACAGGTCATAACAGTCAACCCGAACTTGTTTGAGGCTCTCATCCTACATATTTTATATAAAAAATAAGAGATTCTGAAATAAATTCAGAATGAGACAAATATTGTAAGAATGATAGCAACAAAAGGATCTTTAAAAAAGATCAGCTGAATTGTAGTATTTGTTTATATTTGCATCCGCTAGTTTTTGTACTTCTTAACAAAGCATTGCGAGTTAAATTGCACAGTATAATAGAGTAATATCTGGTATATTTTTTGTAGGAACACAAATAGCATCTTTGACATATTGGGGACGACTGGTTTTGACAGCAAGGTCAGTGAAAATGTAAGCATGTCGAGGAGTGAAATGATAACTCGTAAAACTTATTTCAACTTTATAAACGGCGAAGATAACTACGCTTTAGCTGCTTAATCCGAATTATAGTAAGATGCAAGCCTCGGCGCACAAGGTGCGCAAGCTAAATGTCCACGAAAAGCCTTGGTTTACGGCGTTTCATTCATGGGCATCGTAAAAGTAAACATAGAAAGCTTAGTACTTCGATAAGTTTTTGAAATTTAAGAAGATAAGCCACTAGTAGGTTGTTTTGAATCAGCTTTTGGTCGACAATTAATTCAAAAATAAGCATGTAGAAAGCCTTTGAGCTGCTTGTTTGGACCCGAGTTCGATTCTCGGCGTCTCCACTTTTAACCCTGTAAGTACTTATTTTACAGGGTTTTTTATTTTAAGGTGTCAATTTGGGTGTCAAAACTACCTTGTTTATTAAACTTATTTAATTACTACAATTTGTCGTTGATTTGGTCTAAAAATTCTGCTTCCGAAAAGGGTAGTAGTTGTTTGGTAAGTTGCAACACATTAACAATATCAAAACTATTGCAATGAGGTAACTCATTTTCATGTAAGCCCTCTATGGCACTTTGACTAACGTTAATAAGTGATTGTACTAGGTTTAATAAATTGGAATAACTGTGTTCTAATGTAACTGTATAGGCTGCGTTTCTTGAATGGTTAGCGTCATTAAAAGTGGTGAAATACCTGTTTTTTAGTTCTTTTAATTGATCTAAGCTGAGATTTTTACTATTACTCATAGTCTTTTGATTTAGGAAATATAAAGCCCATAAAGCTTAGGTGTCCTACGTTCAAAAGGAACGTTGCGATTGTTTCCAATACCGCCACCATACCGTATGGGCAAAAATTGTATGTTCATTGATGTATTCTTTTGATTTAGGAACTACAAAAATAGTATATTTTGTCAATCTGAATTGGATTTGGAGGTATTTATATAAACAAGTTTGAAGGTTATCTTTTTAGTAGAAGTTTAATCTTGTTATTCAAAAATTACTTATTTTAAAGAGAAAACTAATTTTAGATATTTAGTTTTTTTAACTTTCAATAGATATTTGAATAGAAACCAAATAATCTTTTGGTATTAACAATATATCGTCTCTGGAAAAAAAGTTTGTTAATGTATATATTTTACTATTATTATTGACTAACCAAATTTCATAAACATCATCATATTTTTCACCAAATTCTTTTTCAGACTTTGTTAATATAAAAGTATTGTTACTAAATGACTTTACTTCAACATATTTCCAATAGCCATCTTCAGATAAGTACCTAATATCATAATGCATCCCTTCATCTTCTTTAGATTTCCAAGAGACCTTATTACTTCCATATTTAGATACTAACTTTTTATATACAATATCTTCTGATTTGTCGCCTTTACGTTTTTTTAGAACGTCTTTTGAAACACCAGGAACAAAAGGGCTATTATAAGTATGATTATTGTTTTGATTTTGTTCTAATGTGAATGAGTCATTTATATTAATAATTTCGTAACCCACAAAACTATCATCTTTTACATCTTCTATTAATGGTTCATTTTCCTTTATAGATTCTGTATATTTTTGTTTCAAAAAACTAATATTATCCTCAAAATACATTAAACTTCTATAAACTTTAGAATATTTTAAAAAATCTAATTCTTCTTGTGTAAAAGCTTTTTCATTTTTTAATAGAATAGCTATTAAGTCATTGCTAATATCCTGGTTTAAAACAAAATCAGAGCCAAAATTTTCTTTTAAAAATGTTGAAAGTATCAACTCTTTATTGATATGGAATGCTAACTTTAATTCAGAAGATTTAAAAAGTATATAATCATTATTGTTTTCATATTTATAAATCAAATCTAAAAAAGTCGTTTGCACTTCAATAGATTTTAAATTTAGAGATGACCATAATGTAGATTTAAATATCTCTGCTTTCTGATAGAAATAATCTTGCAGAGTTGAAAAGTGATACTTTTCTAAATTAACCTCATATAATGTATTAATATTAAAATCTTTAACTGCTATGTTAACTTTATTAAAGAGATTATTTAATATTACTATATTATCTTTACTACTTATGTTATCATAATCAATTTCTAAAATTGATTTATCTAAATCTAAATCAATGATTATTGATTCTAACCATTCATCTTTGTTAATGTCATAATCAAAAGACTTACCTAAAGTTGTATAAATAGCTTTCCAAAATGTTATTTTGCTATCAGATAGACCAAGTAATTCTTTAGACTCGATTAAAAGTTCTTCACCAAAATTTCTAATAGTCGAATGCTCTGTATCATTTATATCATCTCTTAAAATATATCTAAATTCATTTGCATCACTAAAAACATCAAAAGTTTGAGATATAATAGAAGCGAAGCTGTCTGAAAAAGTAGAATTTTTTCTTAATGACTTTAAAGAATTTAATGGGTTTACTTTTATTAAAAAAACATTGTTCGATTGTAGAATAAATTCATTTTCATCTATCACATCTTCAATATTGTCAACAGAATATTCAATTTTATTACAAAGTTTGATTTGCAAGTTTTTGATTAGTGATGCTTCTTTTTGTTTTTGAACATACTTATCAATCTTATTTATACGATAAACCAATAAGAATGGCTTTATTGTTTCAAAGAAAACTCTGAAATCTTCAGTTAAACTATCATTTATCTCAAAGTTAGAAATATCAATTTTTAGATTCTTTAAGTTATTGATTTTAAAAAAGTCAATTGCATCTTTTCCGCCAGAACGAGGTGGGAAATTTAATATTGGATAATTATTTTTTAATTTTTTTGGAATTTTAATACGGTCACTAAAATATATCTCACTTTGAGGAAATAGATTTAAACCATTTCCATCTTGGGCATACAATAAGACATCTTTAGTTAATTCTTCAGAATTAACTTTGTAATGTTGTACAGCCTTACGGTAAATTTTTTGAGAATTTCTACCTTTTGAGGACTTAACAGGTAATTCTTCTAAAATTTTTGTTACCCTTTCAATTGATAATTCATTAAAAGTATCTTTTGCACCTAATAGTATTAGCACATTATCTATATCTCTTTTAGTAATATTATACTTAAAAAAAAGTTTATCTAAATAGTTGATTTTAATATTATTTAACCAATCAAAATTTTCATCAAGCAAATGATTATTTAAGTCATAACCACTACTAAAAAGCACATATTTTATATACGATGGTTTGGAATAAACACTGCGTAATGAGTAATAATAATATTTAATTATATCATCATTATTTTTATTATCAAGTTGTTGTTTTAATATGTCATCAACGAACAACCAAAAAATTACTTTCTCAAATGATAATTTGGTAAGAAGTGATTTAAAATGCGATATTGATTTATATTGAATAAGGTTTATACTTGTTCTATTTATATGACCTTGTACTTTCTGGACATAATTTAAATAATGCGACGTACCGTAGTTAGAATCTGTTTGAGTATAATATTTTGCAAACTTATTTACATTTAGCCACAGAAAAAACTCTTCTATTAATACTATATCTTTCTCTTCCGAAACAAAGCCAAAATCTATATAATTTGCTAAAAAATCATTTTGACCGTAAATGTCTCCAAATAAATCTACAGTAATCTTACCTGTTGGATAATATTCTGAAAGAAATAATTCTTTTGAGGATACAACATCTCCAGTTTTAGATAGTAAAGGTATGTTAGACTTTGGTGGTAATGAACTATTCTCTTTAGATAATTTATAATTACTGTATAATGACTGAACCATTTGCTTAATATAATACCCAGGATTATCAGTATTAGTTTTAATAATACTATTTGTATTAGATATTATTTTTAAAGCTAAAGGAACAGGTTCAAAACTATGGATTTTAGTGTTGTTTTTTAATTTCCTTTGTAAATCTCTTGCTTTTTCTTTAGAGCTATTTAAAGAGAACTTGTTTACAAGAATATTAAATAATCTTGTATTTATTACCTTAATATCACAGTATTCAGGAATTGAAATATCTTTTCTTGTTGGTGTAAAAATATCTACCTCTTTATTAATTAATTCATTGTTACTATCAATAATTATATTGAAATTTCTATTTGGATAACTATCATTAACTACATAAATTAATTCTGCTCTTTGTGGAATACTATCTACTGTCTTACTTAAAGAATCAACTTTATATATTATATTAGGTATGTTACTTGGTATGTCGTATTTGATTAAATTAATATCAGTTGAAGGAATTAACATATTACCAAAATAGGCTTCTCCATTAACATCTTTAATTATTTGTGAAAACCTATTAGTTTTATATATAGTATTCCTTTTTAATCTATACTTATTATCTATACAAGGAAATATTTCTTCATTTAATACAGCTCTATCAAGTTTATCGTAAAAACCAAGTTTATCAAGGTTTGTGTTTTTTTGAGAATAAGACAACAATTTTAAAGGCTTCCAAGAAACATTTTCTTTGGATAAATATTTAGCAGTATCAATGATAAGATTGACTAATCTGTCTAATACATATTTGTTTTTAGCTGTATCATTTAATCTATTTCTTGTTTGGTCTAAATCAAAAGTTCCGTGAATGATATATGGGAAATCTATGTATATATCTGTTTTAAAGTAGGAATACAAAAAGTTGTTATTGTCATTTAAATCATCTTTAAGAGCAAGTTTAAGTTGATAAAATTCATTTTCATCTCTAATAGAAATTGTATTTTCAATACTATTTTCATCTTCAAATATTAGCCAAGTTTCGTTATTAATTGAAATTTTTTCACTTGGGTAAAATTTATTGTCATCTGTTTTTTGAAGTTTGGTTTTAACTCTTTTAAGGTCTGGAATATCATCAAAGCCAATAAAATTTATTTCATTGATATTTTTAAGAAATAATAATGTTTGAGGCTTAATATTTTTGACTTGCTTAATAATATCCTTGTAATAAGGATCTTTATAATGAATCTCAATAGTTGTACTAAATTGTGTTGGTGTATTATAACTTTCAATTTTAGGAAGAGATAGAAATGGTACAGGAACAACATCTTTAGCATAATTATATTCTTTTGCAATTTCTATTTGTGTACTCTTTGAAAATAAGCTATTATACTCATTTACAATATTATCTTGTGAATATGTTATTGCTATTTGATTACTTATTATTTTTATTTGATTGCTCCAGTTGATAATTGACCTGAAACCTAAACCTTTATTACCAATAAATTTTCTTTTAGAAGTTTTTGATGATAGATTTGAAATACTTAATGACCTATAACCTTGTTTAGAAAATGGTGAACCACCATTTGATATACTTATTGTTTTATTGTCTTTATCTAATTTTAAGAGAACAATGTTTGAACCTTCATCATCACAATTCTGTATTAATTCTAATAGTTGCCTACCATTATATCCTGCAACAGTTTCATTCTCTCTATTAAATGCTGCAAGCATTTCGTGGTAATCACTTTTAAATAATGCACGTTTTTTTTCTTTTATTTTTTCTAAAAACTCCTGCATATATTAGAATTTAAAACCAATAACACTAAACTCCTCTAATTTTTGTTCTAATTTAATTTTCTCTTCTAAAAAGTTAGATAAAATAATTGTTCGCAAAGTTTCATCAAACATTCCTATTTTACGAGTAATTTCCTTATAGTTAAATGTTTTTATAGTTAAACCTTTCTTTTTATAAGAATCATCATCTATACCTGGATGATAAGCCAAAATAGTTTTGTTTTCTAAATCTTCTGGATTAAGAGGTGTGTTATCCATAAGAATCCATTTATTCTTGAACTCTTCACCTAAATCATTATTTTTAACCATTGTAGCGAAGATACTTTGAGAATAATCATCTGGTTTTACTTTTAACCATTTTAAAGATTTTGGTTCTTTGTGTAAAATGAACTTTGAATACGCTTGTTTTGCCTCATAAGCAGGAACATACTCTTTGTACTTTAATTCTGTAGGAACTTCATCATCTGCTATTACCTCTGATTTGGTTTGTAGTTGATTAAAATATTCTTCCGCTTCAGCTCTAAACTCATCAAATGATTTTGTTAAATCGTTTAGGTTTTTCATTTGAACTTCAAAGACAACCATACCAACATAACTGTCTACTTTCCCAATACCACCAACATTATTTAATTCAAGTAATAGTCTATTCTTTTTTACATTAGAAAAGGCTTCTCCTTTAATCTCTATAACGTAAATTATTTTGTTATAGAAGAATATGAAATCAGGGAAATACTTATGTGTACCATACTTAAAATGAATATTACGTTCATTTCTTAACCAAAATGGTGCTGTCTTATCTGGTTCTTGTTCAATCAGATGATTTACATAATCTGCTAATTGCTTTTCTGGGTATGAATCAAACTTGTCATAATCATAAGCTGAATTTTCATAGCCATAGAAGTAATATCCATTTTTTATAAGAGCAATTAATTCGTCTTTATCTGTAATATTCCTTGAATTGTTATTTTTATCTTTAGTACGAATTTTAATTTTCTCTGTTTTAAACTCGTTTTGTAACCACCAAGTGTTTGATTCTGAGTCTAATGTATCTAGGTCTAACTCAAAATATTCATTTTCTACATAATGTATATAGAAATATGTAAAACTGTCTTTAAATCTGTTTATAGCTAACTTATAATCAACGTCATCTAAATTGTAGAAATAAAAACCAACTTCATTTAATAATTTACCATACTCTTGGAATGTCGTATATGTTTTTGGTATATCTGGTATTGCTTGTAATTCTTTTAAAACTCTACCATATACTTCTTTCATATCCTTTTCAGATATTTCTAAGGTATCATAATTCCAATTCTGGTCTTCTCCTAACTTATGGAATACTTTTTCGTCTGTAAATAAATCTACTTCTGTAAAGAAACTGTTTGGGGTGTATTTTAGAAAACTTTTATTCTCTGAATCTATTTCTCTATTAAATGAATTTGATACTAAAAAGTCCTTAATGATTTTGTCATAATTTGTAATTACATTCTGGATATTAGCACCTTGTTTACGTTTGAAATCAATAGTTACTTTAGGAATTTGAATACCTTTTAATTTTTCTGTTTTCACAGGATTTTCAATAACTTCTTCTGCACCTCGTTCCATTGCAAAAGTTTTATCATTTAACCCAAATTCCTGTTGTATTTGTAATACAACTTCTTCAAAAGAAGCACCTTTATCACAAACTATATGTAGTTTTTCTGTATGCGTTAATAAGTCATTATCTTCAACCTCATCATAGTCTCTTTGAAGTTTATTTAATCTAACACCACGACCTACTATTTGCTTAACAGACGTTTTAAACTCTGAAGGTGTATCGTTAATAATTACCATAGAATAAATATTTGGCATATCTATTCCTTCGTTAAGCATATCAATGAAAATTACAATTTCTACATTATTTTTCTGTATATCATCAAATTGCTTTTTTACTAATTTATCTGATTTGGAATTTAATAAGATTGAGGTTTGAGCAACTTTATCTATATCTTTTAATAATACTGTAGTATCTGATTTGTAATCAGATTTAAACATTTCCAAGATTAGATTTGTTGTTTCTGTATCTTCTGCTTTAGCTTTTTCTAATATTACTTCCAGTATTTCTGTATCAGTTGCTAAAACCGTTTTAATATATAATTCTACCTTTTCTGCAAATGCTATTTCATTTTTAACCTTTACAAAACCAATAGGTTTTAGGTCTCTACATTTAACATCACTGTTTAATGCTTTCTTTTTTACTAAATGCACTAAAAAGAACGTGAGTAGTTTATATTTTTCTAAATCTGATAGTTCAGTCTTTTTACCTTTAGTTTTTGCTTCTTGACCAGGTAATGCTAATACACGTACTTTTTTACCATACTTGTCTTCTAAAAACCTTTTAATATCATATTTATATACAATAGTTTGATTCTTTTTAGCTTGACTTCTTTCTGTTTCTACCGCTGTTGCCGTGAACTCTATAACAGCTAAAGGATGAAACGCATTAATAACTTGTTTTGCTTTTCTACTTTGAGCGTGGTGAGCTTCATCTGTAATAATTACTAAATCATTTTGAGATAGAAATTCTAACAAACTAATGGTATTACCTTCTTTATCTTTCCAATCTGAACCTTCCCATTGTTTTTTAGTTTGCGTAGCATTAGTCCCAAACTTATCTATGTTGAATATAAATATGTTTGCATCTGTATCTGTTGCAAATAGGTCTTTTGTGTCTTTATAATTATCTCCTGTAATTAGATTAAATTTAAAAGGGACTTCATCATTCCAGACTGTTTCATTAGTACCTTTCGTAAAGTTACGAATGGTCTTTTTATAAATTTCTGTAGATGATGGTGTTACTATTAAAAAGTTTTTGACATTATGGTATTTATTCAAGTAATACACAGTTGCGCCCATTAGCATTGTTTTACCTGAACCTGTTGCCATTTCATAGCCAATAAAAGGTGCTAATTGCCCTGTTTCTCTGTTAACTTTTTCTAATAAAGGTTTTATGTGTTTATACCCTTTTTGACGTAATAGATTCTTCTGTATTTCGTCTGGTGATTTACATACATCTATTGCTTGTTTGTAAATAGAGTGTAGCGTATAAATGGCTTCTTTCTGATAGTATCTAAAAGGATATTTAGTAACACCTTCTGCTAAATCTTTTAAGAAAGATGCTTCTGGTGTAAGGTTGCCAAATATATCTCCAGCAGTTGAATCTATTCTACCTTTAATTTCTTCTAATTTAGAATGTAGTGTTTTTTTAAACTCTTGGTAATATGGTTTAATTACTGGCATAGTCTATCTTTCTAATTCTGAAAATATTGCGTGAGGAACTTTTATAATAGCTAAATCTTCAGGAATAGTATCTTGTGCTATGTCTATACCTTTGTTACTATAAATAACTAAAGATTGAAAATCTGGCTGGTTTTTTAAAGTACTGTAGATAGTTTTAACCTCTTCGTTAGTAATTGTTAAATTACTTTCTTGTGGTGTTGCTAAAAAAGCTAAACCGTATATTGCTTTATTAGAAGAGCCTACTATTTTACCGACAGTAGGTTTGTTTTCTTCATCCTGGAATATTTGAGCAGGAAAAACATTTATATCTTGTACTACAAAATCATAAGATTGTAACAATGATTCTTGTATAAATTGTTTGCCTAAAGACCAATTAAACTCACCTTTTTTAGTTTCTTCATCTATACTTATTATTGATTCTCCTAAATGATAATATTTAAAAGAACCTCCACCTTGCCAATTTACTGATTTTGAAATACCAGATTGTTCTGTACCTCTAATTATATTTGATAGTCGAGGAATTATATGCGTATCTGCGTGGTTACCGAGTTCTACACCAATCCATTTTCTATTCATTTTATGGGCTACTGCAAAAGTACTTCCACTACCACCAAAACAATCTAAAACAATATCATCCTCTGCAGTAACTAAACTTAATATTCTATATAATAATTCTTCAGGTTTTTTAGAAGTAGGAAAAGAGACACCTCCTTCGTTTTGAGTGTTTTGAAAATCAATATCATCCCAAAAGTCACAAAGCAAAATAGATACATCATCTCTTAATTTATTATTATAAAAAACCTTATTAACACTTGATGAAAGAGGTGAAAGTTGTCTTCCATTATAAAACATTGATTCATTAGTTTCATTTTCATTGATGATTAAGACTTTATCTTTTAATTCTTTTGATTTTTTCTTTATCTCTTCATTTTTAAAAGATTGTGTCTGACAAATCAAATCTTTATTTGCCATTATGAATTTATAATGAGTTTTATTTGATAAATTAATATCATTAAGTGATTGACCAGATTCTATAACATTATGTTTAATTAGAAAATCTTTCAACGATGAAACTGTTTTATTTTTTTTATCAACTATATAATTGAAATGTGTATCCCATTTTTCTTTCCTTTTGTACTGTGGGTTAATATTAATACGGTCTGAATTTTTATAAAAAAGGATAGTATCTTTTTGCTTCAAGATTGTCTTGTCCTTATGTGCAGTTTTAGGACCACTTGGTGTTGAAGATTTGACTGAAATTGAATTTACAAATCTTTCTCTACCAAAAACCTCATCCATTAATACTTTTAAATAAAAAACTTCATTATCATCAACGTGTATAAAAATGCATCCATCATCTTTAAGAAGAGATTTCAAGATTGATAATCTATCTCTCATAAGAGTTAACCATTCAGAATGAGCTAAATTATCATCATAATGGTCAAAAGCAGCACCAGTATTATATGGTGGGTCAATATAAATACATTTTACTTTTTCATTGTCTGGTAATTTATCAAAATACTTTTTTAAGGTGTTTAAAGCTAAAAGGTTATCACCTTTTATTAGCATATTTTTTATATCTAATGAATCTTCTTCATTATCTATTTCTTGAATGGTAAATTCTGTATCTGTACCTGGTAAAACACCTACTATATTTTGCTCTACTGCTTTAAACGCTTTTTGAAATACTAAAGGTCTTGCTTCCTTAACACGTATATCATCTCTATTTACCCAATATGGTGTGTTACCTTTTCCTTCTTCTTCGTTTAATTCATAGAATAAAGCTTCTTCTTTGTTAATCCAATTGATGCGAGGTGCAGGAATATCATTTTCAGATTTAATACTATCCTCATTAAGATTTACTATTGCTTTTTGTTTATTAAACCATTCAAGACTTAATGAACCTTTATATTTTTTAGCCATATTTTAATTTGCTTTTACACCTGAACATAATTGCCTTTGCCAACACGTATTACAGGTGGTTGGTGGGCAAGATTTCTGTAATTTATTATCTCTTATATCATTAGCGGAAGTAATGATACGTTCTTTTATTTCGTCAATTTTTGAATTATCTAAACGTTGTGTATGTTTAGAGTTTCTATCTTCATCTAAATTAAATATCTGAAGTCTATCTGCTGTTTTGCCTGTTAATTCTTTGTAACCAAGTGCATACATGGATAATTGCTCCATTGTAATATCCTGGTTTTGCGATTCTTTTTTACTTTTAAAATCAATTATAGTAGTACTTTCATTACCATCTAAATCAATTTTCTTGATTAAATCCATTCTACCATTCACCATAATACCATCACCTAAATCAATCTGAATTTCTTGTTCAGCATATTCAATATTGTCAAATTCTTTATGGTTTTCTTCCAGATATGCAGTAGCAACATTATTAGTAGTTTGTTTAATATTATCTAAAACAATATTGGTAGCATAAGGTATATGTATGTGGCTTTCTATTAATTCATCAATATTTATATTAGATACATCTTCACCGTTTAAATGTCTTCGGTGCATTTCCATTAATACATTATGAATTGAATTACCATACCCCATACGTTCTGTAATTGGTGACACAAAACCGTATAAACTAATAAGTTTGAAACGGTAAGGGCAATCAAAAAATGCTTTTAATACAGAAAAGTTTAATTGAATTGCACCAGCTTCTTTTTTAGGTGTAGGTGTTAAATTATCTAAATGCGAATAATCAGGGTTTTTATCTGATATTATATATTCTGAATTACTAATCTCTTTTGCAAAAGGTGATTCTTTTTGATATAATCTATTCTCCTTACTACGGGTAATAAAAAGATACTTTTGAGAACGAGTTATAGCCACATAAAATAGTCGCCTTTCAGCTTCTTCACTAACTTCTAATCTATGTTGGTCTTTTATCCATTCTCTTTCTATAAAGTGCCAAATTTGTTTACCGCCAGGTCTTTTTATTGGTAAGTAGTTTTTATTTAAACCAGGAACAAATACAATAGGAAATTCTAATCCTTTTGATTGATATACGGTCATTATCTGAACTGCATTAGGCGTTTTGTAACTATTGTTTAACCAACCTTCTGGATAATATCCATCTGCTGAATACCTTAAAAAGTTTAAGAAACCTTTTAATTTATAAACTGGTTTGTCTTTAAAGTGAATAGTTGCATAATCATTAATAATTTGAGAGAACATCCCTAAATTATAATAGATGACTTCATTAATATCATTACCTACAATGCCCTCGTGTTCTTTGTCTGCAAAAACCTCTTCTGATAATCTTGCCTTTTCAATAAACGTCCAAAATATTTCCTGAATATTAAACGTGCTAAAGTACATTTTAGGTTTTGGTTTCTTTTTACTTATAGCTTCAATAGCAGTATCTATATCTTCACTTTTAATATTTTCTGAAACAGCTTGCCAATATGCTTTTAGTGTATCTTCTTCTATATCATTATTTAGGTATTGATATATAGCTTTAGATGCTTTAATTTCAGGTCTTTCAAAAAGATTATTTACACCACTTACTACAAAAGGAATATTACTTTCTGCTAACATCTCCATTATAGACGTTGCCTTTTTCCAGGTTCTTAATAGAATTGCACAATCAGAATAGTCTAAACCTCTTTTTACGCCATCATTTCTATCTTGAAATTCTTTGCCTCTTAATTTCTGAATAGTTTCTGCTATAAATTGATTTTCACTTTCAATATCTTCATATTGATTGTAAATAATATCACCATCTATAAAACGTTGGTGACCTTTAGCATTCATTATTTTAGGTAAGCGTTTTGTGTTGTTAGTAATACATTTTAATGCAGAATCTATAATACCTTTGGAAGACCTAAAATTATCTTCTAATTTGATAGAAAAAACATCTTTGTAACGTTCTTTAAAATGTTGAATGTACTTTACATCTGACAAACGCCATTCATATAGTGTTTGGTCATCATCTCCAACTACACATATATTACAGTTTGATTTTGATAATTCTTCAATTAAGTTTTCTTGGACTGGGTTTACATCCTGGTATTCATCGACTACCAAATACTTAAGATTTCCTAATACATTATCTTGAAAATCTTTATTTGATTTGAGTTTTTTTATAACCTCTGTCATAATCATTGTAAAGTCAAAGTATGAATGATTATGTAAAGTTTCTTCATAACTCTTAACTGCTTCTTTCCATTCTTCTGGCAACTCAACACCTTCATTTAATTCAGCTTCTCTAAACAAAGCCATAATAGAAATAAACCTATTAGTATCTTTATATCTATCCATTCCTGCTGTTGCCATTCCTACATAGTTATAGTATTTATCTATAAATAGTTTTTGCTTAATACTATCTAAAATGGAATATTTTTGGTACTTGAATACATTATCCTGGATTGTCTGTAAACACCAAGAATGAATAGTACCTATAAACATATCAGCAAGTCCTTTTATATCACCAAGTTGTTCCCTGCACAATTTTAAAACTCTTGTTTTAAGTTCAGCAGCTGCTTTTTCTGTGTATGTAAAAGCAACAACATTAATTGGTTCAACATCTTTTTGTTTTAAGATTTCTACTAATCTTTGACTAATAACTTGTGTCTTACCCGCACCAGCACAAGCAATGATTTGTAAGTTGTCTTTAATAGTATTAATCGCAGAATTTTGTTCGTCGGTATATTTCATTTACATGGTTGATTCAATTTTTAGAAAAACATAAATATATAAACCTTTTCTTTTAGATTAATCATATAGTCTCAAAATAGATTAATATATCATTTTTACTGAATACGAAACTATCTTAGAATTTAATTGTTATACTAAGTAATCGATTTAAATGAAAAAATTAGGTGGATTCAAGTTATAAATGCAACTATTCCGTCATTATTAATAGCTTGCAAAAGTAATGAATTGAGGTTTTTTATCAATTTACTTTGATGGAAAGAGTTGAAGTTGTTATTAATAAAAAACGCAAATAAAAACGCAAAAATAATAGTTGCGTAAAAAAAGTAAGGCTGTTAATGTGATTACATACGGTAAATGTGCTAGGCTATTGTGAAGGTTTATAAATTTTTTTTCGCAAAAAAGCGCAAATAAAAACGCAATAATTAGTTATTCCCAAGTAAAAGATATATTTGTTTAACTGTTGAAGCGTTGAAAAAGGTGAAAAACCTTTGTAAAATAGAGAGTTGCCATAGTAAAATAAAATCAACAGTAGGTCAACATTGGTTTTTTGCGTTTTTCTGTTGACGAACTGTTGCGTTTTTGTTTATTACTTAGAGTAGCTATTTTACTTATTAATTTACTGCTTTGTCAACAGTCAACGAATATTCTATAAAATTGCTTTTTTGAAACTCGTAGTACCTTCCCTTTTTTGTTTCAAAAGACACTATGCTTTTTTGCGAGGTATTAAGTGAGAGAAAGTATTTTTTATAACTTCCGTTATAAGGCTCTAATTTATAATCATCCTTTAAGCATTTTGTTATTCTTGAACGATTTGTTCTAAGCCCTTTGTTAAGTTTTTCAAACAAATCTGTTGCCGTATAGCGTAAAATATCCACTTCAAAAGCAATAAAATCTTCTGTAATAATCTCTTTAATTTCTTGGCTTAAATAAGTTTTATTTCCTTTTACTACCTTATCTAATGCAGGGGTGTAAATTTGTTGTTTGGTAAACCACATTCTCGTTTTTCTTTCTGATACTATTTTGCGAGTGTTTAAATAATGTAAAAACTGAGGAATTTCTGCTTTTAATTTTTCCAACATATCTACATCTTCCACTTGAAAAGAATTCACTTTAATAACCCAGTAACGAATTTCATTTTCATCTATTTGAATAAAATTTTCTTCATTATTAGAGCATAAAATAAACTTTCCAAAAAAGTTGGTTTCTACTTTGTCTTTTCCTTTAGATTCTACTTTATACGAACCCGCAGTTGATAGATTTTTAATTCGCTCGCTATCTTCTCTTTTATCCAAAAGCACTTCATCAACAGAAATAATAAGTTTAGAAGCCCAATCACTATTAAATCTACTTCTAAAATCTTCATTTTTGTTAATAGTCATATTCCCTTGAAATATTAATTTTAACCATTTTAAAAAAGAGGTTTTACCCGTGTTACGAGAACCGCTTACCAAGCATAAAATAGGTAGAATTTGTGTAGGCATTTGCCATAAAATAGTGAGGTAATCTAAACCTAACTCATATTGATCTTGAAAAATATGTTTTAAAAAACTTTCGGTTATTTTAAATGAACCTTTTGAGAGTTTGTGCTCGATTTTTTCATATTGATTATAGAAAGAGCTTATTTCTTGTTGATAATTTTGATGATCTGGAATTGTAATAAATCCATCATACTTTTTTATCGTATTTAAATAATCTTTTCCTTTATCTGTAATAAGTTCTCCTTTTGTCCACTTGATTAATGTTTTGTTTGTATCACCACTAAATAATGGTACGTTACAAATCTTAAAATAATCTGTTCCTATTCTAACATATTCCATAGCTTTTACAATTTTAATTTAATTAAAGGTCTATTAGGAATAAGTGTGTCTTTCCAGTCAAAAACAATATTTACGCCTGTAACTGATTTGTCTTGTTTGAAGCATAAATCTATTTCCTGTTCAATAAGTTGCCATTTAAACCTTGGATTGTTAACCGCTAAATCTTTTATTTTTTCTATTTCTTCTGCATAAAAATCTAAATGTTTACTTAATAAAGAATCTGAAAGCCTGTTAATTCTTAGGTTACTTATTTCTGATTGTACATTATTAGCAATAAAAATTAAGTTATTCGTAAACACCTCATTTTGTGAATTTAAATCTTCCATACTATCGTCTATATTTTAAAGATTTAACTTCTTGTAAGGTGTTTTCAAGGCTTTCTAAGTTTATAACAATCCTTCTGCCTATTTTAGAGGCTTCAATAATGCCTTTTTTGATATAGTTTCTTACTGTTAATTCAGAAACATTGAGCCTTTTAGCAGCTTCTTTAACAGTAACATTTTCTTTTTTTGGATTTAATTTATTTTGAATTAAATCTTCTAATGAATTTATTCGTGCTGAAACTGCTGTATCAATAATTTCAACAAGTTCTTCTTGTGTCGTAACTATGATCCCTTTCATTTTTTCTTTTTGTTTAAAAATTAGAATTTATAACATATCATATTCAGTAATTACTAATATCCATGGATTGAATATTTATGTTTTGTTACCACAAAGATTATTGATTTAGTGATAAAATAAAAGGCAAAATCACTGGTTTAATGGTGGTTAACTACCATTAATACGCTTGTTAATGTTTTGTTTTTTAGGGTTTTATACTTTTAACACTACCTTGTTGAGAGCTTAGTTTGGTGGAGATTATTTTGAGTTTTTATATCTAATAAGTACTTTTTTAAATTTTTCTATGTTCTTTATACTTTCAAGTTTTTTTAAAATATCATCAATTATTTTCTGTTTTTCAAAAGATGGTTTGTCAGAGGCATTAACACCTTTATAGAAATACTGATATTTGGTAAAATTTGTATTCGCTTTATCTACATCTTTTTCGATTAAACATTCCGATGTTAATGACAATATGCGGAAATATTCCGTACTCAAACTATGTAAGCCTGAGTTTTTAAACTCATGTAACAAAACATGAAGTAAAATCATTTTTTCATTTTGTGTTAAATGATAAACGGATTCATTTTTCTTTTTAAGTTCTTTTTTTAAGTTCGTTAGTCTATGTATTTCCCTATTTGTTTTAACAACATTTAAAAAATTACCAATCTTTTTGGTGTTAAACATTTTTGTTAACTCCTTATCGTTTTTTTCTATGAAAGAGAAATAACTGTTCAAGGCTTGTCTTTTACTAAATATCTTTAAAAAGTCTTTATAAGTTAGATTAGAATCATCTTCTTTTACGAATCTTTTAAATTCCTCTTGGACTTCATCATTAATTAAGGATATTGTAATGTCTGATTTATAATAGCCTTTATTCCATTCCAATACGTTTTTACATCTTTCATATATATTTTTATATTTATCTAGTGATTCTGCAAGAATTTGAATTTCTTCAATTAAAGGCATTTCGTTTAATTTTCTTCCCTTAATAAAAGTATAATTGGTGTCGTAGTAACTTTCAAAATTAGCTTTAGAGTTAGTACATATATTTTCAAATTTTTCATTGTATTTTTTTACATAATATTCTCCGTAGTTCATAAATTAATTTTTGTTGATTAAATGTTAATGTTAAAAGTTTCATTTACTGCATCTTTAACATCTTCATTTGATATTTGATAATATTGGTTAAGCGTTTTCATATCATTATGTCCTGAAATTTCGGCAATAAGTTTATCGCTTTTGCCATTTCTTTTCATCATGGTAATAAATGTTCTTCTTGCCGTATGAGAACTAATTCTTTTGAAAAAAGGCATTTCTTCACGGATAATTTCTTTTCCTCTGGTAGATGCTTTCATTACGTTGTGTGTATATCCAGCTTCTTCAAATACTTCTTTTATGTAATCATTAAATTTTTGATTCGCAATTAAGGGCAAACTATAATCGTATTTGTCTAAAATATGCAAGGCGATATTACTCAGTGGTATTTCTCTAGTTTTTTTACCTGAACCTTTTTCTTCTTTAAGAAGTAATGTTTTACCATTAATGATACTTTTTGAAACATATTTTAGCTCTCCGAATCGCATACCTGTAACGCAAGAAAAGATAAAAACATCTTTTACACGTTCTAACTTTTTAGATGGCATTTCTGATTTTAGCAAAGTTTCTAAATCTTCTTTTCTAAGGGCAATTTGATTGGTAATTACTTTAGGCTTCTTTTTAAAGTTTATAAAGTCTGCTTTGTACGTATGTCCGTTTTTTAAAGCCCAAAAAAGAAAGGTTTTAACGAGTCCAACATTTCGTGTAAAAGTATTGTTGATGTGTTTTCTATCAACCATACAGAAATCGGTAAACTCTGTGTAAAACTTTTGATTTATTGTGTTAAATGTTATTTTATATTTTTTCGTTTTTTCAAAGTCTTTGAGTAACGATTTAATGTTGTTGTATCTTTTAATTGTAGCTTTTGACCATTCTTGATTCTTCTGTTTGTACAACATAAAATTATCATAGGCTTCGTAAAATTGATTTTTTCCTGTGGCTACTCTTTTAAATTCTTTGTCAAACTCTTGTCTAATTTTTTCAACTGTTAGTTCTTGATTCGTGTTTTTGTAGCTTTCTGTAATAAGCATAAAAAAACTAGAATATCTATCTAACTGTCTTTTTATGGTTCGATGCGAATCGGCTTTTGAAGTTCTTCCTGTTAGATTATTTGGTTGTCGGTTTTTTATATCCCATTCCTTTGGATGAATCGTTTCTCCTGTGGAGTATACAAATCTTTTTCCCTCATTTTTAAAATAAGCTTTTAGGTAAATAAGGGTTGCTCCATCTTTGTTTTTATCCTTTAGGTTGAATGTGTATGTCATAGCTAATGGGTGTCAATTTAGGTGTCAATAAAGGTAGTATTTGATATGTATTTTACCATAAAAAGAATTATAAATTTTTTATAAATCCAGTGTTTATAGTAGTTGTAGCAAGGGTTAAGGTATAACAAGGTAAAACAAGGTCGATTCTCGGCGTCTCCACAATAAAAAACCTCAATCATTTATGTTTAAATGGTTGAGGTTTTTTCTATTGTCATTGTGGATTATGGTCAACCTGAACTTGTTTCAGGTTCTCATCAAACACATTCGTTTTATAGCATGATGAGATTCCAAAATAAATTCGGAATGACGTACGCATTATTGTCATGATTTTTAACAAGCTCAGGCTAGTGTTCGACTGTGTCGAGTATCGTTAATGATGATCCTCATTGAATATCTAAGTTGGTATGGTAAGCACTCGTCAGAGACAAGTGCTAGCATCTTGTATAATTATAAGTTATAGATTGTTAAGAGCTTCTCTGATATCAGACTCATAAAGTTCATCCATAATCTCGTTGTATTTATCCTTATGAGCATAGCCTTCTTTAAACAAGGTTAATGATTTTTCGAAACAGACTTTAGAGCTATCCACAAGATTTAATTTCATATAGGTTTTTCCTTTATGAAAATAAGCTTCGGGAGATTTGTCATAAGAAAACTGAAGACATAAATTAAAATGATGTAGAGCTTCTTTATAGTTGTTTTGCTCTTTTAAAATGATCCCTTTGTATAAATATAAATTATGATTTACCCATGAAGAATCTTTTTGAGAAGCAATGCTTTTATCAAATTCAGTAATCGCAGCATCATATTTTTTTAAGCCTTTATACGCCAAACCTTGTAAGTAATGAATGTTATCTCCCCATGGAGCATCAATAGTATTTGGTGTTAGCGTATCTAAACGTTTTAGGTCTTTAATACAGCCGTTATAATCTTTAAGTTTCATTAATTTTATCCAGCCTCGATAGCCTAAATGTCGAGTAGGATCTATCTCTACAGCTTTATTCAAATACTCGAAGCCTTTTTGATAATCACCTCTTTTGTTAAAGGCAACCGATTTTTCAAAATAAGCGTTTGAGTAATTGGGATACTGAAAAATTAAAATATCGAATATTTTTTGAGATAGATAATTTCCTTGCGTATGCTCAGCGAAATTAAAACGTTCCTCTTTAGGAGTTAAGAATAGTAAATAGCAAATAAATAAAATACTCGAAATAAAAAATAATGATAACAAGGATTTAAGAATAAAAACAAACTTCTTCATAGCTAAAATATTTCTTGAATTATACCATTTTTAATTTTAAAATTAATTTGATAGTAGCTATCCACAGACTTTCCGTTTTTTAAGGTGCCCGCTTGCCAGTTTTTCAGTTGTAAAATGGCTTTTTTTAATTTAAGCACCTCTTTATCTGGAAAGGATACTTTTTGGTAATCTTTATTAACTTCTTTTATTCTTATGAAGTCAATTTCACCTTTGCAATTAACAATAAAACGAAAAGTAATATACCCATTATATGTTTTAAAGTGTGGTTTACTCTCTGAAAGGAGCTCAGTTAATTCTTTTTTTATATTCTTTCGTCCACCAGTATACGAGGTTCCGACAGAGTAGTACTGGAACACCGTTTCTTTATTACAGATTTTAAAATTAGAGGTATCTGTTTCTTTGTTGTAGGTAATTTCTCCTATGTTATGACTAACTAAGTAATACAACCACAAAATGAGAATTACAAATAGACTAAAACTTACCCCTAAAATGATGTTTATTTTCTTTTGCATATTGCAAATATGGTCTTTTTAAGCTTATTCAAAAAAGATAGACAGTTTCTTTCTGAAAATTTACGGAATATAATTTTTAAGCTTTATGGAATAGGCACTCGTCCGTGATGGTAGTCATGCGATTATATCAATGACTACTGTTGGGTATATTCTTTACTGGACTGAGAAAATAGCTGGTTTAAAATGTCTTTGATTTTCTTAAAATCTAATTGTTTGATCCTGTGATATATGATGAAATATTTTTTTTGAATAGTAGCCTTGATATTTGTATTGCATTTGAAACTTTTACATAGTTACAAATGATAGCATACGTGGAGTCTAGATACCACATAAAATAACAGGGCGTATTTCTGAAAAGCCATATGAGTAAGAGTTAAATAAATTTAGAAAAATGAGTAAAGAACAAAATTTAGGAGGATATCCTACAGTTGATTTTAAAGGTGATTGTGGTGAGAGTAAAAACGAGAAGAATCCTAATTGCGCTGTGAGTATAGGAATGGCACCACATCAGGAGGCTACAGTTAATGGAAGCCCTGTAAGTAATTGCGTAATTGGAAATGATGAAGCAAAGGTCTACAATATTTTGTTGACTAAAACTACTGGTATATACACTTACCAAGTATCAGTTGATGCTCAAGGGCCAAAAGGAGCTTTTAGTGGATATCTTCATTTAGCATTTACAGATGAATCTGGAGATACATATTATCTTAAAATCTATTCGAGTTCAAGAGAGCAACATACGGTTAATTATAATAGTGATAAACCTAATATTGTAAAGATTTGGTGGTGTAATTATGATTTCATTGTACCATCTAATAATAGCACTAAGCCAGACTACAGTGTAACAAGTCCCGATCGTGTATTGGAAAGTTAGAATTAATACTGTCGGGATAAAATTAAAAAAGAGTTCATGTTGATGAACTCTTTTTTAGCACAATTTGGGTAAAAAGGGGAATTAAATATTTTTGATTGTTTGTTACTCAAATTTACATAATAACAGCAGTGGTTTTCTTTTTTTTAGATGTTGTAAAGCGGTTTTCTCTTTGAGTTTCGTTTATCTATCGATAAGCGGAAAATTGATCACGAGTTGTCAGTTCAAAAAAGAAACTATCTTGTTTATCAAGATGTAATGAATAGTATGTATGGTTTTTGTATAGGTTTTTCTTCTTTTGATAATCAATAATCCTCGCTAATTTTGTGAATACATTAGAAGTTTGTTTATAGAGCAAATGTCAATTCGAGTGAATAATTAAAAATCATTCGAATTGACATTTTGTTATTTCCGTAAGCAATTTTCAATATCAGCAGGTGTTTGAAATTACTGTAAAAGAATATTTTATTAGGGTAATTTTAAATTGTAATGCGATTTGTAATTAAAAGTTTCGTATAAATTAATTGAATTATTTTTTTATTATAAAAGGCAAAAAATAAAGCATAGCCTATGCTACGGTTTCTTTTTTTAACGCAGTAGAATGTAAAAAGAAACTGTTAATATGTGAAATATTTATTTATAAATCGTATAAATGGTATAAGTTTAATAGTAAGTGAATTTTAGAACGTACAAGCAAAAAAATATCATGAAAAGAAGTTTATTCTTTATCCTATTTTCTCCCTTAATGCTTTTCGCTCAAATGAATGAAAGCGATTCGTTAAAGTTTAAAGGGAAGTTATCATTGACTGGATTCTGGCAAGATGGAAATGTAGAAACGCTTATTTTTCGAGCTAAAACCGATATTAGCGTAAAGCCTTGGAAAAAATGGGTTTTTAAATCGCAAAACTCCTTTGTTTATCAGGAATTTGGAAAAGAAAAAGCCGATGAAGACTTTTTAAGTTTAAATTTTTTATATCTAAATCCCGAAAAGAAGTTGTATCCCTTACTTTTAGGAATTGCAAGTACGAACTTCAGAAGAGAAATTGATGTTCGTTATCTGGTAGGAGCAGGAGTAACCTATCAAATTTTGCAGGGTAAAGACAATTGGTTAAAGCTTTCTTTAACGAGTGAGTACGAACATACTAATTTTGCAAAAACAGGTTTTAATTATTCAGAGTACGACACAAACGAAAATATCAATACCATTCGAGGAACGGTATGGATTAATGGAAAGTACTCGGTATTCAAAAAAAGAGTCGTACTTACTCATGAGAGTTACTTTCAGCCTTCTTTAGAAAAGAGTAATAATTTCAGATGGCGTATGGATTTAGGTCTCGAACTTCCTGTATGGAAATTCTTAAACTTTAAAGTGAATTATTTACATACCCATGAGAGTATCGTCATTAAAGATCAGAAGCAGCAAGACCGTTTCTTAACTTTCGGATTGACTTTAAAAACGTATTAATGTAAAACGGCTAAACAAAAGACGTAATATTATATCCTAAAAAGGGAAAGAGCCCTGAGTAGGGCTCTGCTAATATTAAGGGGAAAACAAATGTTTTAAGGGGAACAAATATTTTTTGATTTTTTGTTTTGATTACACTGTAAAACTACAACAGATTAGGGCTGTCTTTTTGTTTTTTAGTTCGACTGTATTGAAATTGTTGCGAGCATCGTTCATCTATAGATTAATGGTTTAATTGTCGGTTAATGGTTCTTTTTTTGTTGATATTGAATGTGCTACTTAAAATTCTAAGGATATTTTTATAACTTTAGCTAAGAGGAAATAAACGCATAACCTGAAAATCGACGTATTTAAAATAATCTTTTAGAGTATTGATTACTTATACCTAGGATTGTCACTTTGAGTGAAATTATTTAGAATGCAATGAGGAATAATTTTGTATCGAGAAGTCTTTATTACCATAAAATAAATTCCTCGATATAATTTTTACTTCGTTATTACTTCATAAAAACCACTTGGGTTAACATTCTATAGATAGGTGTTTATAAGGTTTTAAAATAGATGATTTAAAATAAAAGAGACATGAAAAATAAGGTAGACCAACTATTAGTGCTATTGCTGATTTGTTTTCTGTTGGTGAATTGCTCAGAAAACGGAGATGAAGATTGTACTAAAACCATTACAATTCCACAGTTTTATATCGTAAATGGACAAACGTATAGCTATGATACGACACAAGAAGTTCCTTGTCATTTACCAGACATAGAAGAGCCGCAGCAGATAGATTCTCCACCAGTGCTAGAAAATTTCACCTATGAAGTAATTAAATTTGAATATACTCCCGATACAGGAAACAATACTTCGAGGTTACAGTTTGAAATAAAACTTATTAATAACAACAATATTAGTGTGAACGGATTTCCTTATTTAACTATTAAATCTGATGGACTTGAGTTTAGTACAAGTTATTCTTCAACTGCTAATGAACCTTGTTTAAGTTTACCAGCGAACTCATTTTGTATAATGACATTTGATCAAGAATCCTCTTTGGATTTAGGAGCTCCGAATTCTATGGAGCTTTTAAATGTTATTTATTACTTAACAAACTAAAAAGTATATTTCAGGTTTAACATTTAGTTAGGAAGGAAATTTTGAAGAATTTTTAACTTCATTCTTCTAAAACTAACTGTTTATGATTGTTAAAAGTAATCACAAAAAAGACTTCAATACTATTTTTGAAATAATCAACGATGCATCTGTTGCTTATAAAGGAATTATCCCTAAAGATCGTTGGAAAGAGCCTTATATGTCAAAAGAAGAATTGACTGTTCAGATGGAGGAAGGCGTGGAGTTCTGGAGTTATGTTGAAAATAACAAAATTCTTGGAGTTATGGGAATTCAATTTAAAGAAGATGTAACATTAATAAGGCATGCTTATGTGCGTACTTCAGCACGAAAAAAAGGAATTGGAGGAAAATTATTAAACCATTTAATTGATATGACGAATTTTCCAGTTTTGATAGGTACTTGGTCGGATGCTTCCTGGGCTATTTCTTTTTATGAAAAGCATAATTTTAGAATGGTTTCAAAAAATGAAAAGAATAACTTATTGAAAAAGTATTGGTCTGTTCCAGATCGACAAATTGAAACATCAGTAGTTTTAGTGAGTAGTGATTGGTGTTAATGTTTTGTTTATGAGGGGGTAATGATGGTTTTAGCGACTTCGTGTCATTTTTTAGTATTAGTGAAAATCCTACGTAACTTCGGGATATTGAGTAGTATACAACTAGGGGTGTTGTCTATTTTGTAAATCAAAAAAACAGACTACTATTGTATCACATTGTTGCAGCTAGAAATAGCGAGTCTATTAATACTTTGATAGTAAAAGTGATTGTTAATTAATTGATTTCTAGCTCGTTAATAAAGTTGTTATATTTGTGCATATTGTTACCTAAAGAACCCTATGCCTGTAGGGTTCTTTAGTGGTAGCAACTTTTTCAAAATCTGAATACACTTAAGCTTTTTAGCAGTTTGTAGTCTATCATAAAGAAACCAGTTAACCTAGTTTAGCTGGTTTTTAAATTTTAGAAAATCATAGAGTTGAATAGCTTTTATTTTCTCTGACGATTTGTAATGCCCCAGAAGCCATAAGTATTTTCAAATCAGGAAGAGATTTTTCTTTTGAGTTGAAATGACTATGGGGATGTGCCGTATGATTTAGAATTGTTTTGGCCTATTAAAGTCATTTCGAAGGAGTGACAACGACTGAGAAATCTTAAGTATGCTCTGTAATCAGGAGGAGATTTCTCCCTTAGGTCGAAATGACCATGGGAATGTGCCGTATGATTTAGAATTGTTTTGTTTTAGTAAAGTCATTTCGAAGAAGTGACAACGACCGAGAAATCTTGAGTATACTCTGAATCAGGAGGAGATTTCTCCCTTAGGTCGAAATGACTATGGGGATGTGCCGTATGATTTAGAATTGTTTTGTTTTAGTAAAGTCATTTCGAAGAAGTGACAACGACCGAGAAATCTTGAGTATACTCTGAATCAGGAGGAGATTTCTCCCTTAGGTCGAAATGACTATGGGGATGTGCCGTATGATTTAGAATTGTTTTGTTTTAGTAAAGTCATTTCGAATGAGTGACAACGACTGAGAAATCTTGGGTATACTCTGAACCAGGAGGAGATTTTTCTTTTGAGTTGAAATAACTGTATTAAATTGGAAAACCTTGTTTTTATTAAAGCGGATAAATGAAAAAGACTGTCTTTTTAGACAGCCTCTTTTTAAAATATGTTTATCATATTCTAATACCAAATGAATTTTAAAATGAACAAGTATTTATGTAGCATTTTGAGGTTTATTTGGTATTAGAATTGGTAACGGAAAGCCAATCCAAAATCGGCTTCAAAACCATCATAGGTATCGCTAAATCCGAACTCAGGTCTAAAATCTAACGAAATTAATAATGGAATATCGAAATTGTATTCAATCCCGATAACACCAGCACCAAAAATAAATGTGTCAGAATTGTTGGTAGCTTTGGTTTTCCAACTTCCTAATCCACCACCAGCACCAACGTACCAATTAAAACGATCTTCAAGTTGCCAAACCCATTGGTATAAACCAGCAACTTTAAAAGCGCTATATGAACTGTTTCCTCTAATACCAAGATTAGCCTCTAAACGATTGCTATCGCTTAATTTTCTCTGGTAAGATAATTCTCCTCCAAATCCGTTGTTCTCTCCAAAACGAATACCAATGGCATTTTCAGAGATGTCTTGAGCGTTTGCAGTAAATACCGATAACGTTACAAAACCGATGAACAATAACAGTTTTTTCATATTCAAAAATATTTAATAGTTTAAGTGAAAATATGTTTCAAAATTGATGCCAAAAATACATGATTTTTTTTCATACGGAATTAAACGAAAGTGAAATAAATAAATTGTTTTAGGTAGTTAATATTTCTTGTAAGCCAAGGTGAGATAGCTCTTTTTTTTCCTTAAATCAACAAAGATGAGAAGTTTTCTGTTTAGTTGAGTTTTTCTCAATTGATTCTAGATTTCTCAATCATTGTCATTCTTTCGAAATGACCATTTACTCTTATTTTTATATAACGTCATTTCGACTAAAAGGAGAAATCTTTCATTTAGTACCGAATTTTTTAAGGATAAACAATTAATCTAAGTGTATTAATATAAAACAAAGGGAGAAGTATTGAATACTTCTCCCTTTGTTTTATATTGTTCGGTCATAAACACCATAAAAATGAATACAACTGAATGTTTTGAGTGCCTTCTTACTTCTCTATTGAAATTCGAATTCCATTTGAATGACTTGTAAATTCTGGTGCGTACATGCTCTGAATACTTGTAATACCATTGCTAAAATCACCTGCGTTATTAGCTCTGACATCATATTCGAAGACATACACTCCTTTAGGTAAGCGACTAAAAAAGAAATTTGTTGCGGCATCTTTAGTACTTTGGTAATAACCTAAACCGTCTTGCCATTTATATTCTGAAAGGACATTAATAGGCTCAACACCACTTGCTCTCATATCTTTCATATGAACAAAATCCATATCTCTATCTGAACGAAGTTCAATTCTTATCGTTAATAAATCACCTACTTTCAAAGTCGACTGATCATCGATTTCTATCAGTTTTTTACCAGTATCTGAATTAACCTTTTTGAAGACTCTTTTCTTAAGTTGTAAAGGTGTCTTTGCCGAAGTAATTTTATCCAAATCCTCGAAGTATTGCCAGTACAATCCTCCCCAAGCAACAGTTTCACTTTTGGATTTCATGGTTACAGTACCCATATCTTTTTGAATAGATTCTCCATTCCAAGAGGTTTTATAATAACCAGTTCCTGCTTCTAATTTAATTTCAGGGTTTTGTTCTGGGTTTATGAGTTGTTTTCCAATGGTAACATCCACTAATTCTGTTGAAGAAAGCCAATCACTTCCTTGCAATAACAGTGCGTACACAGCTTCTGTAGTGGCTTTCGTAGTTTTCCATTGACTTACTTGTTTATTTTTAAGTAACCAAATTTTCAGGTTGTCAATTGTCTTCGTATCGTTTTCTATTTCGGAAAAAGCCTCAATTAACAACGCTTGAGTTTCTATTGGAGCTTGATACCAATACCATCCAGGTTGATTTGCTTTCCAATACATACCCATTTCTTCAGAAGTAATGCTATTTTCTCTTAGAGATTTCAAAATCTTAGCTGCTGTTTCTTTCTGATTATCACGATGATTAATAAGCGCCATTAATCCTTGGCTATACAAATCGGCATCTTTCCAAAATCTAGAAGTTTGTTCTGTATAAAATGCTATGGCTTTTTTAGTTTCTGAATTGATAGAAATGTCGTAGAAACTTCGCATATACACATACTGAGTCACGAAATTATTCAGGTGATTTTTCTTTAAGTATTCGTTGTATTTCTTTTCACCGTCTCTTTCTTTAATCTTGTTGGCTTCTTTTAATACATCTTTGTAAATGTCTACAATTTCTTTATCTAAAAATCGAACTGTTTTTTTGATAAGATTGTCGGCAACATTATTGAAATTCGAAACACCTAGCTTTTTCAAGTGTCCAAATCCACTTGCAATATGAAGGGTTATGTATCTATTTGGATAATACCCACCTTTAAACCAAGGGAATCCTCCATCATTCAACTGCATGTTCTGTAATTTACGAATAGCAGATTGTTGCTCATTGCTTAATTTGTTTAAATCAAACAATAATGCGATTCGTTTCTTTTGTTCTGTTTCCGACTGTGCATCTCGCAACCAAGGTGTTTCCTGAATAATCAGAGATTTTAATTCCTGGTTTTTTTCCAAATTACTTAATAAAGCATCTGATGATTTCCATTGATTAAATACCTCTTGAATTCTTGGATTTGAATTAGCGATATGACTTGCTAGCGTATTGGCATAGAACCTAGCAAAAATCTGTTCGCTACACTCATGGGGATACTCCATTAAGTATGGAAGTGATTGCACCGCATACCATGCTGGATTCGAAGTAACCTCGAGAGTTAATTGATGATTCTTTAAGCTTGTTGAGGTGTTGTTTTTTAGTTTGTCTAAATTAAAGGTTCTGCTTTCATTAGAACGAACCCACATAGGTAAGGTTTCCGTTACTAAAATTCTATTAGATAATACAGGTAAGGCATTTTGTTCACCATCGCTAAAATCGCCAGCCTTGGCTACTATTTTATATTGAACTGCATCAACAGTTTCTGGAATATATAAACTCCATGAAACCTCTGTATTTCCATTTGTATTTACTGAAAAAGATTGTTCTTGTACTGAGTTTTGTAAAAGATTGATTTCTTTTCCAGAAATAGGGTTCGTTAATATAAGTTTAGCGATTCCTGCAAGATTTTTATCCGATAGATTTGAAACTTTCGCACTGATGATAATCTTATCTCCATGACGTAAAAACCTTGGTGCATTGGGTGTAACCATTAGCTCCTTTTGTGTAACCGTTTCTAAAGTTTTAGTTGCAGAATACAAATCTTTATTATGTGCTAATAATTGCAGTTTCCATTTCGTTAAAGCTTCAGGAACTGTAAAGTTAAACGATATGTTTCCTTCAGTATCGGTAGTTAACTGTGGATAAAAGAAAGCAGTTTCTTGTAGGTTCTTACGTATTTGAACACCACTGAAATCAGTTTTTTTTGGATCTCCACTGTCATTGTTTGAAGGTGTTGGAGCATTACCAAGAGCATTAATTTCCTCTTCATCAGCAACTATTTCAACGGCATCGGCGGACATCATAGCGCTTTCTGCCATACGAGCCATTTTTCTTCTTGGAGCATTTGCTCTTACTCCTGATGCATAACCCGCAATAACAACTTCGTCCAAAGAAGTACCAGCTTCCATGTGAACAATCATACGACTTGTTTTACCTACTGCTTTTTCAATAGTTTCCATTCCAACGAAACTAAATACTAAGATGTCTCCTTTATTCACGTTTAATGTGAACTCTCCATCAAAATTTGTTGTAGTTCCGTAGTTTGTTCCTTTAATGAAAACATTTACACCTATTAATGGTCCAGATTCGTCTTCCACAATACCAGAAATCGTCTTATCAAATTTCGTTTTTTGAAACCTTAAGTTTCTTACATATTCTCTTTGAGACCATTGTTGGTTGTTCAGGTTTAATCCGAACCAGTTGTATTTTGTATAATTTGGTGCATAGTTTAATGGACGAGCTCTATCTAAGTTTTTAACATTGAAATTTGTGTTTCCAAAACTGACACCAGCATTGGCATTATTATACGAACGATACACCGGTTTTTCAAGTGGTGAAAAATTCCATTGATGAGGTTTAAACGCGTCCAAAGAAGCATCGTACATTCCTGCTAATAATTCTGCGGCTACCTTTTCTTTTTTAGGTCCTTTTACTGTAAAACTCCAAGTTTGCTTTTCTCCAGGTTGTAGTTTATCTCTAAAGGTATTCGTAGTAATTTCTAGATCTGTTTTTGGATAAGGAACGGCAATATCTAACTGCCCTTTTTGGAAACTGTTATATTGCACAAAGTACCATTCAATACCAAAACCACCTAAATCTTCTTCGGTGATAGGAACTGAGAATTTCTTTTGATTTTTGTTCAAATGAACATAATGTTTAGCATATAACTCATGATCCTTTTCAATTAATAATACTAAACTAATATCTTCGGAATTACTGCTTACTGTAATGGTAGCAGTATCACCTATTTTATATTCTTTTTTATCACTTGATACCGAGATTAATTGTTGGTCAAATGGTAAAGCGTCTTTTATAGACGAAACTGTAAAAAACTGTTTCGCTTCCACGTCTTGCCCGAATTTATCCTTTGTTGTTAGGATAGCAATATACTTTCCAGAAGTCCACTTTTTAAGTCCTTTAATAGTTTGTTCGCTTCTATTGGCAGTATTAAATTCTGTAGAGAAAACTTTTTTACCTTTTTTCCAATTCAGGTAGTTGTCTTCATTAGTGTATGCGTCATGAGGATATTTCGTCCTGAATTCTTTTTTAGAAATAACTTGATAGTCTGGCGCGTTCCAAGGACGTTTTCTTAATATCTGCTCAGGTGCATTTAGTTTAAATATTTCAATAGAACCAGTACTCTCAATTTTTTCACCATTCAGATTTTTAGTTGAAAAACTGATATCTGCTTCATTATTAAGTTTATCAATATTGGTTGCTATTTCAATATCTGCAAGCAAGGTGTGGTATCCAACTTTAACTTCGGTAGTAGCGCTTCTTGTTTCGCCATTAATATCAGTAACGTCAGCGGTCACTTCGTACGTAAAAACAGGTAATGTTTTTTTATCAGCACTATCATCTGGAATAGCGTTGAAGGTAATTGAAAAGTTTCCAGATTCGTCTGTAGTGGTTTCTCCTTGAATAATTTCTTTCGGGTGAGAGGTGAAATATGGTTTGTACCAATACCACCATCTTGGATAAATAACTTTTCTATGTACGCGATATACTACTTTCGCATCTGTAACGGATGTACCAGCAAACGATTTTGCAAATCCTGTAACCTTTACTTCATCGTTAACTTTTATGGTTTCAGTAATAGGTTTGAATTCCGTTTCGAACTTCGGGCGTTTGTATTCTTCTACTGAAATGTAGGCGTTGTTTGTTCTATTTTCGATAGAGGCTTCAATTACAAATTGACCAGTTAGCCCTTGGCTTGGTAAAATAAAACTAGAAGAGAAGGAACCGAATTCGTTCGTTTTTAATTCAATTTCTTTGATGGTTTGATAATTTACATCCTTTAAAGAAATTGTTACTATTTTTCCAGCCTTAACTATTGATTTGTTTTCTCCAGTAGCTTCTAACGATATTCCTTTAAAATAAACGGTTTGTCCTGGCCTGTAAATACTTCTATCAGTAAACAAAAATGTTTCAAAATAAGTACGATTTGAATTATTCGCATTTCTGTGTTGCGGATTAATGTAAAAACCAGTAAAAACAGCTTTGTCATCTTTATAATTGATGGTTGCCGTAACATTTGCATAGTACTGTCTATTCGGAGTAAATGTGAATTCTCCGTTTTTATCGGTTACAAAATTTTTATTAATAGGTCGGTTGTGACGACTTCTACTATCATTTGATAGATTCACTTTCGCATTAACTAAAGGAGCTCCAGTATTTCGATCAACAACTTGATAATTATTTTCTTGTTGATGATTTAAAATAAAAGCAATATTAGTTGCCTGAATATTGGTAAAGGCAAAGGTTGAATTTTCCTTAAATTCTTTTTTAGGAGAAGCCAAAACTACATAGTAACCTCCACTTAGCTTTGGCAGTCCAATTTCGGTAGTATGTTTTTGATAGTCGCCTACTGATTTAAGATTGGAATTCCATTCCTCAATTTTAGGAAGTTTTTTAAGAAAAGCATATTGTTTTTCGGTATTGTAAATTCTGTTTAGTTTTTCAATTTGGTTTAAAGTTATTTTATGAATAGAGAAATGTAGTTCAGAAATATTTTTATACCCAACAAGAACTTTTGAATATTTAGAAATTGGAATATGTTTTTCAGCAATAATATTTAATTCAGGTTTAGTAATATTGTTTTTCAAAGCTTCACACTTCTTAGCGCCTAAGCTTTTTGGAAACTTCTTGATAATTACATTACAAATAGCCAGAGCTTCTTTATTTTTAAATTGATAAGTTTCGCTCTTCTCAGGTTCATAACTGTTAGCTAATTCATTGTATATTTTTGCAATTTCATAGGCGTACAAACCTGAAACTTCGTTATTAGTGTATCTTTTTTTTGAAGCTTCGAGTACTTCCAGTAATAGTTCTTGTTTATCACTGTATGTACCATGTTTATTTACAAAAGCCAGACGCTCAATATCATAATTTACTAGCGCGGTTAAATTGTTTTTTCTACTATGAAATTGAAGTAGTTTCTGATAGGTTTTTAATGCATTGAATTGAAGAGAAAAACTATCTTGTGTAGAAAGATTCAATTTTGAAAAGCTTTGACTATTCTTTAGATAATTTTTATCATCAATCTTAAACTCGTATGTCGGTTTGGTGATTGCTGTTTCCGATGTTTTGTAAAACTCTAAAGAATTGTAGGCAAGAAAATCGAATAAGGTAGGTTGTAACGATTTTGTGTCTTTTGTCATTTGTAAGATATCTGAAAATTCAGAAATCTTAATTTTTTGAAGATCAGATGAGTGTTCCAATGAAGCTTCAAACTTTTTGTGAATTTCATGAAACAAGGTGGTTAAATCCCAAGTTCTAAAATCATTAGTGTCAACTTTTACATTAGTTTGAGTTCTATTATAAAACTTCCATCTATTTTGATTGAAGTATTGCCAATAAAGATTGGCTAATACATTTTCAAGTACGTTCTGAGTAGGGAATTTACTTGAAGCAATATGTTCTTTAAATTGATTAATGATTTTGAGTTGCGCGTCCTCTTCAAGAGTTAAAGAGAACTTACTTTTATAAAACAATGCTTTAATTAATTGTGGAGTATTGTTTTGTTTTTTTGCCTTCGAGTATATTTCGTCAACTATTTTTAGTGCTGATTTCGGAAGGTTGTCAACTTCAAATTTATAAACTTGATCCCATGAGCTTTTGTAACCATCTTGAGCATTAATGGTCGTTGAGAATAAACAAATCATTATTAAAATGGGTGTTAGTCTTTTCATCTGTTTCATTTCTTTACATTTTTTCTATACAGGCCATATCCGTTGGCTATGCATACATAACAAAGTAAACGAATATTTCTCATAGTCATTATCTAAATGAGTAAAATTAGCACTTTGTTTAGTGAGTGTCTTTGTTTGTTTAGTTTGTATAAACAATAAGCGAGCCAAAAGGCTCGCTTATTGAGGATTAGTATATTTTTTTGACAACAAATTCACATCGTCTGTTTATTTCATGTTGCTCTTCCGAACAAGCACTTTCAGTTTTACATTTAATCAAAGGTTTATCCTCTCCATATCCCATTGCTTTAATTCTATCTGGTTCAATCCCTTCATCGATTAAATAATAACGAACCGAGTTGGCTCTTTTTTGCGAGAGTTCTTTATTGTATCTACTATTACCACGCATATCGGAATGTGTACCAATTTCCACAATCATGTCAGGGTATTTCTTCATTAAGTCAATAACTACTTTAGACGCTTTTTTGGCATCACGTCGCATATACCAGAGCTTATAATCGAAGTTGATTTCTTCTGTTTTAATTACTAATTCGCCATTTTCTTTGACGATATCTTTCTCTTTAGCAATAGCTTGTTTTATTTTCTTTTTTCTGTCAACTTCAAGTTGTTCAGCTTTCTGAGCTCTTAATTCATGCTCTTTTTGTTGTTGTAAAGCTAGTGCTGCTTTTCTCTCTTCTTCAAGTTTAATTAACGATTTTAGTGCTAAAGAAGCATCATTCACTTTTTTTCTTTCTTCTTCTAGGGAAAGAACAGCTTTCTCTTCGGTATAACCTTCTTTTGTAGCTATAACAACATAGTTTGAATTACAGCCAGCATCAAATTTGAAATATCCGTCATTATCCGTAGATACTTTTGCGATAACATTACTACCCTTTTTCAAAGTAATAGATGCATTCGCAATAGTTAGTTGTGTATCGGTATCTGTAATTGTTCCAGCTATGAACTGAGCACAATCTTCAATGATTAAAGGTTTTTTCTCTACTATTTTATAAATATCATCATTTCCTTTTCCTGTCGGACGGTTTGATGAAAAGTATCCTTCTTTTGTTGTGGTATTAATATTGAAAGAAAAATCGTCATAACCTGAATTAACGGGGAGCCCAACATTATCTGCTTTAGCCACTGAATCGCCATTGATTTGAGCGATGAAAACATCCAGTCCTCCAAAACCATTGCGACCGTTTGATGAAAAGTAAAGGTTGTTGTTAGCGTCTACAAAAGGAAACTGTTCTTTCTTATCAGTATTTATTTCAGGGCCTAGATTTTCTGGTAACCCTAAAGTTCCATCAGGTAATATAGCCACAGAATAAATATCAAAAGATCCAAACCCCTTTGGCATATCAGATGCAAAATACAAGGTTTTTTCATCAGGACTTAATGCTGGATGTTCAGTAGAATAGTTGTCGTTGTTAATCGATAATGGAGTAATGTTTTTCCATTTTCCATCAACCAATTCAGCCTTAAATATTTGAACATGTGTTACTTTATTTTTATCTTTTTTTCTTTTTCCGTTAGAATAGTTGTTTCTAGTGAAATAAGCTGTTTTTCCATCACGAGTAAATATGATATTTGATTCGTGTACCTTGGTGTTTATTTCTGAGGAAAAAGGACTCACAGTTGATAAATTTCCAGCTGAGGTTTTATAAAGATCTAAATATTGATCACCCGTCCAACCATAGGTTTTATGAACTCCATCTTCTGGTTTCTTTGGAGCAGCAAAAATGATTGTATCACCTTTACGAATCGCTCCAAATTCTGATTCTTCAGTATTAATGGATAAATTTTCAATGGTAAATCGATCACCAATAGCTTTTACATTTTCAAGATACTTTATAGATTTTTCAAGTGCTGCTAACTTAGTAGAATCATGTTTTTTATAATAAGAGCTTAACACCTTATTAGCTCTTTCATGATCATTTTTTGCCTTTAACGTTTCAGCATACCTAAAGTATGTTGTTCCATCAATTAATCGTTTGTAATTCTTTACTAAGTATTTGTAGTATATAGAAGCCTTACCATATTTAGCAATATAAAAATAGGAATCGGCAATATTTTTTAAAGCTTCAAAGGAATATCCGTTATCCAAAGACTTTTTATAAAAAGGAATGGCTTCGCTATAATAAGCTCTTTCAAAATATTTGTTAGCTCTTACAAGGTTTCTATCAACTTGGGCATTTAAACAAGTAAAGTAGAAAAATGTTAGTATAAATATAATTTTGTTCTTCATAATACATTCTTTTTTAGAAAAATCTTGGTGATTTGTCAAATCCTTTCTTCAATCCAAAAGTGTCAAAGTCAAAAAGTATAAATACCTCATGGCTTCCAGAATTGAAGTTGCTTAAATTTGAAGTTGTAAAGTCAAAAGCGTAACCAATCGATAAGCTTGAAGTAGCTCGGAAGTTCAGCATGGCACTGTAAGAATCATTAATTCTGTATGAAACACCACCTTCAAATCTATTGTTAAATAACACATTTAAAGAAGTGTCTAAAACCATTGGAGACCCTTTTACAGCTTTCAGTAAAAATGAAGGTTTTAACTTTACAACATCACTTAATTTATAAACATAACCTCCATTTACAAATAAGTGAATTTCTTCACCACCAATATTCCTAAGCCCATTTCTCTCTTCAATATGTTTCGCATTGATTAAGTTCGGAGCGGCAATACCCAGATAATAATCATCGGTAAAATAAAAAGCACCAATACCGAAACTCGGTAGGGTAGAGTTCTGATTTACAAAAGCGATGTCATTAGATAGAAAACCAGTAGTAATGTCGTCATCTGGAAACCTAAAATTGTCAAAGTTTGTTGCTAAACTTGTAAAACCAGCCTTTAAACCAAGAGATAATTTATGATAATCATCTAGCTGTAATATATAAGCGAAATCTGCATAAAAATTGGTTTCTTTTAATGTACCATCACCTATATCATCACTAATTAAAGAAAATCCAACTTCGAATTTTTCAGATAAAGGAGTATGAGCAAAAAGCGTATATGTTTTTGGAGCTCCTACAGCATTTGTCCACTGTGTTCTATGCATAAAACCAAAATTAATAACACCTAAATCATTGGTTGCGTAAGCTGGGTTAAATACACTTTGGTTTATGGTATATTGGGTATATTGTGGGTCTTGTTGGGCTACCAAAACATAAATTGAGTTTATGAGCATGATAGCTAAGAGTAATAACTTCTTCATAATTATTTACTTAAATAAATTCTTCCTTGTTTTGCTGGCTTATCATCTTTATTATACTGAAGTATATAGAAATACACCCCACTTGTAACCTCATTTCCTGAAGACGAATTTTTACCATCCCAATTCGGAGAATTTTGATTTCCTTGGAATAATACTTGTCCGTATCGATTATAAATTTCTAACGTATAGTTCGGGTAGAAATAGCTGATATATGGAATAAAGAAATTGTCGTTTACACCGTCACCATTCGGAGAGAAACCATCAGGAATAAAGAAGTCATAATCTTCAGGAGAACAATTGTTAAGTGAAAAAGTTAATGGAAGTCTCTCACTTTCACAGCCCGAAGTTTCGTCGAAACTTGCTAAATAATAAGTGATGTTTTCTTCAATAATGGCAGAATTATCAATTTCATTTCCACCATCTTGAGCATCATACCAAATAAGTTCAAATTCACCAACATCTGAAATGGATTCTTCAAACATGAACAAAGTAGTATTGTCTAAAGCACATAAAAGTGTTGAACCATCTAATTGTGGAGTGGGAGGGGCAATAATTGTTGGAACGAATTCTAATCTATTTAGACCTTCACACCCATTAATGTCTTCAACGGCAAAATAAGAAGCGCCATTACTTAATTGGGTTGAATCATTTAATTGGTTTCCTCCTGTTAAGCTATCATACCAAATTACAGTTCCTGAAGTGGCCATTGCATCCAAATTAGCTAGAGTTGGATTATCAATGGCGCAAAATGTGGGCGTAGTTTCATTACTAGTTACATCTTGCGGATTAACAAAGGCTATTGTAACTTCCGAACGTTCTGAACTTTCACAGTTATTATTTGGGTTGGTCGAACTCACATAATAGGTAGTTCCATCAGTTAAAACTGTATCATTGGCTAAAGGAGTCTCTGATGTTTCCGTTTCATACCATGTTAAATTCGTCCCTTGAGTAACTTGAATATCACTTAAAGTAGGTAAACTAGGATTGAAATCTGGTAAACAGAACGACTGGTTCGCGTCCAAAACTGGTTTTTCTGGAATTCCTCCGATCGAGAAAGTTTCTCGTACTTCAAATTCAGTTTCTTCTCTACATGGTGTAGTGTCATTTTGAGTGCTCTGAAGAACCACTTCATAAATATCGTCCGCAAGGTTCTCTAAATTCAAATTAAAACTTGAATTACCTCCTGTGAAATTAATTGTGTTTCCTATTAAAACCTGATTGGTTGTTAAGTTTGTAACACTATAAGTAATGGTGTATTCTCCATTGGATAAAACAGGAGCATTGATAGTTACTTCTATGTTTGATGCATCACAAGAATTATCAATATCAAGCCCTAAAACAATATCATCGGGTTTTCTTCTGACAATGAAATCATGATTTATACAGCCAGTTCCATCCTCAGGTGTTGCAGTAAATGATATATTATAATTACTATTATTTATAGGGAAACTAGACATGTCAAGAGTTAAGATCGCTTCTCCATTTGTAAAGCTAACGCTTTGATCGTTTACTGTTGATACTTGATTGGTCGTTAAATCGGTTATAGTGTAATTGAGTAAGTGACTATTGTTTGAAAGTGCACCTGTGGTATCAATTAGACCAGTTATTGTTGCTTCAACAGAATCGTTTTCATAACAAATATCAGGGATGCTAATTTCGGTATTGAAAATAACAAAGCTATCTTCAGCGACTGTAAAATCATTACACTCAATAATCGTCATATTGGTTATTTCCTTTGTACGAACACGGTAAACACCACTTGGTAAATTTGTCGATGCAATTGAGAATTGATGATTTTGAATGGTGTTAGAGTTATCGGAAATACTGATATTCGTTTCAGTTTGTGTAACAACAGGAGTATCAGTAGAATCTAGGATTTCGAATTCAATATCGTAAGTCATTTGTAACGGATGAACGCGTTGATGCTGAATGTTAATCACTAGAGGATTTTCCGAACATTGATTTTCTATGATAAAAGAACCTGTAATTTGTGGATTTCTTCTAATGATAAAATTTTCATTGATACACCCTAAACCATTATCTGTAGCATCGTTAAAAACAATTGAATATTGGGTGTTTCCGATAGGGAAGTTTGTGAAATCGAGACTTAATATCCCTTCTCCATTAGTGAAACTTACATTTTGATTAGTTATTACAGATTCTACATTTGACGTTGTATCTGTAATTGTGTAATTAACTAGTTGATCACCGTTTAATAAATCACCATTTGTATCAACCATACTGGTGATAGTTGCATTAATTAAATTACTTTCATGACAGATATCAGGAATATTAATTTGTGTGTCAAGTATGACAAAGGTGTCTTCTGAAACGGTAAAAGAACCGCAGATAGCACCTAAAATGTTTGTTACTTCTTTAGTTCTTATAGTGTAAGTACCAGCAGTGAGTGTAGTATTGGGTAGTGTTACTTCATGCGGAAGGGTTGTGTCAGTAAAATCTGCAATTTGAATACCAGTTATTGTATCTGAAAAGGCAACTTGATTATTGGAGTCTAAAATCTCATATTCTAAATCATAACTCATAAAAACCCCATTAGGTCTTTGATGTTGAATTTCAAAAACTAGAGAGTCTTCTAAACATTGGTTTTCTACAGAAAATATAGCTGTTATTTCAGGTATTTGAACTAAAACGGAAGTGTTTTCTTCAGAACAGATACCATGTGTCGGATAAACTGTGTATTCAAAGCGATATTCTCCCGGTCCGAATGTGTTAAATATTTCTTGAATGTTTATTTCTGAGTCATCTACCGCAGTTATTTGCCCAGTTTGATTAATATCAGTCCAAATTCCATTGGAATCTCCTCCAGCCAAATGGTCAAAAAGATTCACATTGGTAAAAGACGATAGGTCTTCTGAAGAACAAATGGTTATATTTTGTCCAAAACCAGGTTCTGGAGCTCTATGGACTTCCAATGTAACCCTTGCCGATCGTTCTGGACAAGTATCTACGGCATCAACTGTGTATATAAATGTGTACGTTCCTGGGCCAGCGGCAGTAGCGTTAAAGATGTTTTCACTTAGAAACGCCGAAGGAGTTCCTACATCTGCGCTCCAAGTACCGTTGAAGTCCGCAGTTAAACTAGTCAAGTTGTTGTCAATAAAATTAAACAAATCAACTGTTGAATTGCTACTACATGCGTTTGCTCCACCACCTATATTGTCTTCACCAGGATAGCCACCCAAGGATACCGTAACGTTAGCAGTTTCCGAACAATTTGGATGTGAATAAGTGAAAACATAAACACCGAATTGATTAATTGCCCAAAGGTTGAGAATTCCCGTGTTACTATCGAGAGCATTTTTCACAACTGGGTTTTGAGCTGTCCAAGTCCCACCAGTTTGAGGTGAGCCATTTAAATGATTAAAGAGGTTGAAATTTTGGTTGTTAGAGTCGGTTTCTTTATCACAAACTGTGATGGAACCATCCGTACCAGTGCATTGAGATTGTACAATGGCTGGAGAAAAACCCAAAATTAATAATATGAACAATACAAGTGTATTATTCTTAATTGAGTATACCATAGTTTTGAATAACTTGAAAAATGAGCAATTCTAAATTAATAATCCCGCAAAGAACTTAAAAATTAAGATAGAATTAATAACGAATATACAATTTTTTAAAATCTGTAAAAGTCTGGTTATGAGTTTTGTATATTCTTGCGGTAATAGTCGAGTGGAAAAATACTAATAAATTTGAGAACTCAAAAGTCAATTTCTTCAGTATCTTTACCAAAAATTAGGCAAAATGAACGTACATTTTATAGCTATCGGAGGAAGTGCTATGCACAATTTAGCAATTGCTTTGCATAAAAAAGGATACAAAGTAACGGGAAGTGATGATACAATTCATGATCCTTCCAAGTCACGTTTGGAAAAGTACAATCTCTTGCCTGAGGAGTTTGGATGGTTTGAGAATAAAATTTCATCGGATTTAGATGTTGTTATTTTAGGAATGCATGCTAAAGAGGATAATCCCGAGTTATTAAAAGCTCAGGATCTAGGTTTGAAAATTTACTCCTACCCAGAGTTTTTGTATGAACAATCTAAGTTAAAAACTAGAGTAGTTATTGGAGGTTCACACGGAAAAACCACAATAACTTCTATGATTCTACATGTGCTGAATTATCATGATATTGAGGTAGATTATATGGTAGGCGCTCAACTCGATGGTTTTGAAACGATGGTTCATTTAACTGAAGATAATGACTTTATTGTTCTTGAGGGAGATGAATATTTAAGTTCACCAATTGATAGAAGACCTAAATTTCATTTATATAAACCGAATATCGCTTTAATTAGTGGTATCGCTTGGGATCATATCAATGTATTTCCTACTTATGAAAATTATGTTGAGCAGTTTTCAATTTTTACAGATTCACTTATCAACGGTGGAATGATGGTTTATAATGAAGAGGATATTGAGGTTAAAAGAGTAGTGGAATCTTCTGAAAATTCGATAAAAAAATATCCTTATCAAACGCCAGAATACTCTATTGAAGATGGAGTTACTTATATCGATACTTCTGATGGTCCGTTACCTTTGGAAATATTCGGTAGGCATAATTTACAAAATTTAGCTGGGGCTAAATGGATCTGTCAACATATGGGAGTTGATGAAGATGATTTTTATGAGGCAATTGAAAGTTTTAAAGGAGCAAATAAGAGGTTAGAGAAAATAGCTGAAAGTAGTAAAACTGTTATTTTTAAAGATTTTGCCCATAGTCCGAGTAAGGTAGAAGCAACTACAGCTGCAGTTAAAAATCAATACAAAAATAGATCTTTATTGGCTTGTCTCGAACTTCACACATACAGTAGTTTAAATGCAGAGTTCTTAAAAGAATATCAAGGTACTTTGGATAAAGCAGATGAAGCCGTTGTTTTTTACTCACCAAAAGCGGTGAAAATTAAGAGGCTAGAAGAAGTAACCAAAGAACAAATAGCGAATGCTTTTAATAGAGAGAATTTGACGGTGTTTACAGAGCCAGAAGAGTTTAAACAGTTTTTGTTTAATCAATCATTGGATAGTAGAGCACTTTTATTAATGAGTTCTGGAAATTACGGAGGTTTAAATTTTGAAGAGCTTAAAGCTTTAGTTTAGATTTTATTCTGTCGGCTAAGTATTTCCTGTGCGGCTTGCTGTTAAGAAGAGATAGGCTGAATGATAGTCGAGATTTATATAAAAAGTACAATTCCCATCTTTTTCTGTTTTTAATGCTTTTTTTAGGGTTGGAAATATAGAATAATTGCTGTTTTAGGAATTCTTTATTGTTGGAGCCGATTTTATCTGAGTAAATGAGCGCATTTTCCAAATTAAATAAAGTCTCAGTGCTTAATGCGAAATTATTTAAATAATCAGAATATTTATTATTAAGGTTGACTAAAGCACTTTTACAAGAAACAATATTCGAGAGTAAAAAGAGATCATATGAATTTCGTAAAGAAGGTGTTTTAAACCATTGCCCGAAATCGTTGATTTGTTTGTTGTAGGAGGTCATCAAAATTTGATCAGAATATGATAGTACCTTGATTTTATTACTTAATTCCATTAAATTATTTAGGACGTGATCATACCCAAAAACAGAGTTATTTGAAATCATTTTATAATGAATTTCTAAAGCACAGATCTTACCACTTTTAGTGATTTTTGGATAATGCCTACTTACAATAGAGTTATCAATTTTATTTTTTCCTTTGTGATAACCATTTTTATTTAATAAAGCGATCGTCTTATTAAATTCATCATGAGATACTAAAAAATCAATATCCCCGACCATTCGTTCAGTAATATCCTCATAAAGTCCTTCCAGTAAATTACCCGTTCCTTTTAAAAATATAGGAGTAATATCATGAGATGTAAGGAGTTCATTTATTTCCTTGGCTTGTTCTATTATTTGTTCATTTCTTTGTCTATTAAGATCCGTAATGTGTTTCATATATGAAACTAAGTCCTCAGGTAGAAACTTCAGGAAATCACACCGCTTAAGATTACAATATAAAGCAGGAAAAACATAATGTGATGTGCTTAATTTAACGACATTATCCCAATCTATTTTTTTTGATTTTAAATCTTCTTGAATTAATTGCCTATTTCTTTGATTATGAGTTATGGTAAGGCATTTTCCAACAAAAAAAAGTGTTTCTTTATAGTTCATCTGCGAATAGCTTTTTAGATGTATTAATCATTTTTTCGTTATCGGAGTATGTCAAACTATAGCAAGTTAGTCCTTGAAACCAATCTAAGAAGTTTTTTGCATTTTCTTTCTTCGGCGAAAGCCAAGAGTCTGGAACCAGTTGTTCAAAAGCTTTTAACTTAGATATTTTTTCAAGTTTCAGGTCACTTCCAGCTTTATACTTTATAAAAACTAATTTTTTACATTTCGCTTTGCTATTGAAGTCGGTGTTGTTTGGAGGCAAATAGCGAACAATCTTGTTTAACTTTTCAAAATGATATTCCGCTTGGTTTTCTAGTTCTGGGTATATAGGAAGAAGAACTGGTAGACTATTTCTCTTTATTGAAATAGCGGAAGGGAAACTATGAACTTCGTGAGTGTCTGATAAAACCGGAACAAAATCATCTGCTAGGCAGGAAAAACCACTAGCTTGAAGTAGAGCTAACGAAGTACTTTTACCATTTCCAGAATCTCCTAAGAACAAAATACAAGAATCATTATTTGAAACTGCCGAAGCATGAAAAATTCCCATCCACTGATCTTCGCTTTGATTATGAGTATGCTCAATTATTTTCATGGAGAATTTTCCTTGAAAATAATGGCTTTCTGATTTTGACCAATTGCCTATGATTTCATTGTTAATTTGGAAGCTTATGATATCATTTTGAGAAAATACTGTGTATTTATAATCAAAAGATTCTTGAGGAGTAATTTCTAAGTGAGCAAACTTAGGATGAATTAAATATAGTTCATATTCCGAAGAAAACTGAACGAAAAATACTAAATCATTTATCTTATAGTATTTCTTAAAATCAAATTTATTTGATATTTGTTGATTCTCTAATTCTGAATTTACATCATTTTCGTCCTTCAATAACTGATGTATATCTTCTATGAATTTGAGAGCTTCATTATTTGGAATATCAATATCGTCTTTAACTAATTTTACTATAGTATCAATATCAGTTTTCTTTTCTAACTCTATTAAAATTTTTGAAACAATATTTTCAACAATTATATATTGATTCCTTTTTTGTAACCAAACGATGGTTTTATCTTCGATTTGAGTTGTTAAAATCATAGGCTACAAAAATAAGGAAACCTTTATCATCATCAGTTTTATATAAATAAATATAATCTTCAATATCCTATTTTAAGTATATTGATAGTATTTTTGCTGTATGTATAATAAAAGAATAGAGTTAGAGGAAGGAGATTACTATTTAAATGAGGAAGGGTACAAGGTGTTTACCGAAAAGTTTCATTTAAGGAGAGGTTATTGTTGTAAAAGTGGTTGCAAACATTGTCCCTATGGATATGATAAAAAAACGGATAGTTTTAAGTAAAAGTGACTATTTTCAAAAAAAATGTTTCTAACTTTAAAGAATAATCTAACAAAGAATAATATGAAAAAAATCATAGTTTTATTGATAGCACTACAGTTTACAGGGTGTAGTGAGTTACAGAAGGTGGTAAATCAAATACCAACTCAAGGGCCTTTAACTCAGGATCAAATAGGCCAGGGGCTACGTCAGGCTCTTGATAATGGGATACAACACCAAGTAAGTAAGTTAACCGCTGTAGATGGTTTTTATAAGAATGAGTTGGTTAAAATTTTGTTGCCTGAAGAATTAAGAGTTGTAGATAAAGGGTTAAGAAAAATTGGACTAGGCAAACTGGCTGATGAAGGTTTAAGGGCTATAAATAGAACTGCTGAAGATGCAGTGAAAACAGCAACACCTATTTTTGTGAATGCAGTGAAAGATATATCATTTACGGATGCTAAAAATATCTTATTAGGAGAACAAAATGCAGCGACTGTTTATTTAGAAGGTAAAACAAATCAGAAACTTTATGGAGAGTTTCAACCAGTAATAAAGAAGTCGTTTTCAAAAGTTGGAGCAGATAAAATTTGGGGTAACTTGATTACGAAATATAATAGTATTCCTTTTGTAAAAAAGGTTAATCCAGATTTAACTGATTATGTTACAAAAGAAGCGCTTAATGGAGTTTATACTATGATTGCAGAGGAAGAAAAAGGTATACGACAAAAAGTAGGGTTAAGAAATACAGCATTATTGAAAAGAGTATTTGCTTTACAAGATAAAATTTAAGCACTGATTTAAGTATAAAAGTAAAAACCTCATTTAAAAATGAGGTTTTTTTGTGATTTTTGAAAAAAAACGAATATCACTAATTCTATGTAACACAAAATATTGTGTATCTTTATAAGGTCGTTTAAATTAAAACAATGTTACGAGTAGATCAAATACATAGATATAGAAAACATCTTGAGGAAAGATATGGTAAGCTGGTTGAAAGAGCGAATGATTATAAGTATATAGATGAATGTAAGAGTGATAGATCTGCATTCAAAGCAATGAAGATATTAGAAAAGTTAAATAGAATTAAATATCTTGATAAGGAGCTTTCAAATCCTTTGATGTAGTTGCTTGAAATAATCAAAAGCTTTTAATAGCCTACTACCATACCACGAAAACATTTCTCCGTCCACAAAAATAGTTTTTGCATGATGGGTGAAACGTCCTATTTCAAACGCATGTTCTTCTTTGAAAGGATATGGTTCTGAAGATAACAGTATGAGTTCAGGATCTCCTTCAAGTCGAATTTTTTTCAATTCGATTTCAGGGTATCGAGGTTTGTTATTATATATATTTTCGAAATGATTGAGTTGTAAGATGTGATTGATGAAATTATTATCTCCTGCCACCATCCAAGGATTACGCCATATAAAATAGGCCACTTTCTTTTTGGGTTTGTTAGCTATGAAATTTTTAAATCCAATTATCTTGAACTGAAGTTTTTCTAGAATCCTCTTAGATTCAGTTCTACAAGAAAATAATTTTCCATATTGTTCAATTAGTTCTTTTACATCATTCAAAGTATAGATGTTGGAAACATGAGTAGGAGCGATCAATTCACAGGTCTCAACAATTTCTTTGGTGTTTTCTTCTTTATTGCATAAAATGATGTCGGGCTTTAAAGCTTTGATTTTATCAACCTTAATGTTTTTAGTACCTCCGATAATTTCTTTCGTACTTTTAATATGAGCTGGGTGTACACAAAATTTAGTTGTTCCAACTATTAGATCTTCCAATCCCAGATCAACCAATAATTCAGTTTGACTAGGTACTAAAGAAACGATTCTTTTGATTGGTTGAGATATTGAGACACTCCTTCCTATTTGATCAATGATGGTTTTCAAACTAATCTAAATTAAATGATTGAGTAAAATTACAAAATTTAGTTTTCTCAACTATTTAACTCCCATTAGCTCTTGGAATTCCTTTTTATAACCCTTACTTACTCTGAATATTTTGTTGTCGTTAGTTTTAACATCTGTCTCGCCGTAGTTAGAGGTTATTACTTCATCCACATAGTTGGAATTAATTATAGTAGATCTATGAATTCTTATAAAGTCAGTAGAGTTAAGCCTATTAATAATGCTTGATAAAGATTCTCTAAGTAAGTATTTCTTATTGTCAATAGTAAATATTTCTAAGTAGTATCCAGATGCAGAGATGTACTTTATAGAGTTGGTGTCAAGAAATATTATTTTATTTCCAGTTTTTATATTTATTCTCTTATTATTTGATGTATGTGGAACAACATTTTTCTCTTTGACAAGATCAAGAATATTATCTAAGTTATCTTGAAAATTGGCTAGTTCTTCTCTTCGTTTAAATTCGATAATCTTATTCAAAGAAGCGAAGAAACGTTCTTTTTTATATGGTTTTAATATATAATCAAAAGCAAAATAATCGAAAGCTTTAATTGCATATTCATGGCGTTTGGTCACGAAAATAAACATAGGCTTTTTCAAAAGAGAAATGTTTTCAATGATTTCGAAACCTGAAACCTTATTGATTTCTACATCCAAAAAAACCACATCTGGGTTCAATGTGTTTATTTTTTCTATGGCATCTTCTGCATTTGATGAGTCACCTAAAATCTCTATAATACTATGCTGGTGAATTAGTTCTTTTATTTTTGTTTTAGCCAAGACATCACTATCAATGATGAAAGCTGAAATATTCATTTTCTTCATTTCATTTTCTTCTTAAAAAAGGAAAGTAGAAAATCCATGAGTAGGATTGTTCAACAACTCTTAATTTTCTGTAAACGTGTAATTTTCAATTTGTGGTTATAGCAATTGAGAAGTTAATTTACAAGGGGTTATACAAATCATTTTTTTCAGGGGATAATGTTTTTCTTGAAATTAGTATTTACAGCAAAACTAATAAAGAAAAGTTAGTAAATAGAGATAAATAAGAGATATTAAAAAAAATTAACATCTCTTTAATAAGTCCTAATTCTTAAGCTGATTTTTTTTATATCCTAAATCTGTTTTTTCACATCAAAATTAAAGTTGTTTACATCAAATGAATGTTAACAGAAGGTTACTACCTATAGTTTTATGGCTGTTAATAATAATTCAATAATTTACAATGAAAACAAAGTTTAATGGAATTTTAACGCTTCTATTAGCGTTAATTGTGCAAATAACTTTTGCGCAAGACAAGACAGTTTCAGGAAACGTTTCTGATGAATCAGGACCATTGCCTGGAGCAACCGTTTTGAAAAAAGGTACTACTTTCGGTACTGAAACTGACTTTGATGGGAATTATTCTTTAAAAGCTAAAGCAGGAGATATCCTAGTATTTAGTTTCGTAGGAATGAAAACTGTTGAAAGAGTAGTAGGTACTTCAAATCGAATAAATATTGTGCTAGAAAATGACAGTAGTCTACTTGAAGAAGTAGTTGTTGTTGGTTACGGTACTACTACAAAACAGTCATTCACAGGTACAGCAAAAGTTGTAAAGGCGGAAATATTAGAAGCTAAATCTGTGTCCAATGTATCTCAAGCATTGGTAGGTGAGGTTGCTGGAGTAAATGTAATCAATACATCAGGACAACCTGGTACTGTGGCAACTATCCGTATTAGAGGATTTGGTTCTGTAAACGGAAACAGAGACCCTTTATATGTAGTTGATGGAGTTCCGTTTTCTGGCTCTATTAATTCAATAAACCCAGCAGATATTGAATCGACAACAGTTTTAAAGGATGCTTCAGCAACGGCAATTTATGGTTCTCGTGGAGCAAATGGAGTAATTATGATTACTACAAAATCTGGTAAAGCAGGGACAAGTTCAATTGAAGTTGATGTGAAAACTGGAGTTAACTTTCAGTTATTGCCTCGTTATGATGTGATAACTTCACCTAATGAGTATGTTGAATTGGCTTGGCAAGCTATTGGAAACAGAGCTTTGGATTTGAACCCAAATGATGACGCTATAGCGTATGCAAATGCTAATTTATTTTCAGGGAGAGGGATTAACCCAACTTATAACTTTTATAATACTAATAACGTAGAAGATATTATCGATCCAGCAACGGGTAAGGTTAGACCAAACGTTGGGAGAAGATACACGCCAGAGGACTGGAGAGATTATGCATTTCAATCTTCAATGAGAACAGAAGCAAATATAAAAATGAGTGGTGGAAACGAAGATACTAAGTATTTTAGCTCATTTGGTTATTTAGATGATAAAGGTTTTTCTGTAAATACAGGATACAAGCGTTATGCTACGAGATTAAATATTTCTCATAAACCAAAAGAATGGTTAACGGCAAAGGCAAACATTGGATATAGTTTAGGAAGAAGAATTAGAAATGGACAAACGGAAGATTCTGGAAATGTATTCTGGTTTGTAGAGAATATTCCTTCAATTTACCCTTTATTTTTAAGAGATGCAGAAGGAAACTTTGTAGAGGATACAAAATATGGTGGAAATCAATATGATTACGGTGCGAGAGGTTTTGGAGGTATGACCAATGCCATCGGTAATGCACATTATAATCACAGAGGTAACGACAGACATGAATTAAATGGTAATTTCTCATTTAAGATTGATATCCTTGACGGGTTGGAGTTTGAAAGTCAATATGGAGCTCAGTATTATTCAAATATTGATGATGACGTTCAAAATCCTTTTTATGGTTTTGCCGTACAACAGAGAGGTACTTTACAAAAAACTAATTCCAGTGCTTTAACTCAAAATTTCTTGAACATTTTTAGATATAACAAGACTTTTGGAGATCACTCTATTTCTGCCCTTTTAGCGCATGAAACGAATCAAACAGAATATCAGTTCTCAAGAATAAACAAGAATAAAGTAGTAAATCTTTATAATGGTCTTCAAGATCCAACAAACTATGTTGTGAATTCAATTCCAGCTGTTGGTTGGAGAACAAAAACTGCTTTAGAAAGTTATTTTGGTCAGGTTACTTATAATTACAGACGTAAATATTATCTGTCAGGATCTTTAAGAAGAGATGGATCTTCAAGGTTTTTTACTCAGAAATGGGGAACTTTTGGATCTATTGGTGGATCATGGGTTTTATCTGAAGAAGATTTTATTTCGAAAGTTGATTTTATTGATTTCTTAAAGTTAAAAGCGAGTTTTGGTATCGTTGGAGATCAAGCAGGTGTTGACATTTATTCAGGTCAAGATACATATACCATTGGTAACTTAGGAGGAGAGATTTCTTTAAGACCAAATGCGGCTCAAAACCCATTATTGACTTGGGAAACATCTAAGATGTTCCAAACAGGATTAGAATTTACATTATTTAATAACAGAGTTGATGCATCTTTAGATTATTATGTAAAAAACGTGGATAACTTAATTTTCGAGAAAAGAGTACCACCATCATCTGGTAATGCAATCTTGGATGTAAACGATGGTTTATTAAGAAACTCTGGATTTGAATTTGATGTAACAACTCATGTTGTGGATAAGCAAAACTTTAAGTTAGATTTCGGAATTAATGGAGAAATGTTCTCAAGTGACATAATTGATATGCCAATTGATCCATCAACAGGAGAGCAAAAAATACAAGATATTGCTGGTAATTACGGACGTGCAGCAGGAAGAGGACTATTTGATTTTTATATGAGAGAATGGGCAGGAGTTGATTCTCAAACAGGTAAAGCTACTTGGTATCAGTACTATCACGATGCTAACAATAATGGAACTGTTGACGCAGGTGAAGGAATTACAAGTTTATATGAATATCAACAGAATAATCCTAATAATGCTGTAACAAGAACTACAACAAATGTATATGCCAATGCAACTCAAAAATATATAGGTAAATCAATCATTCCAACGGTAAGAGGAGCGTTTAGATTAAATGCCAAAATACATGACTTTTCTATAAGTACTTTGTTTGGATATAGTTTGGGAGGACATTCATATGATAGCGCTTATGCTGGATTAATGAGTAATGGACAAATTGGATCTGGTAACTGGCACACTGATATTAGAAATAGTTGGAAAAAATCAGGAGATGTAACAGATGTTCCACAATTAATTAGTGATAGAGATTTACAGGCGAACTCAACTTCATCTCGTTTTGTAACTTCAACAGATTATTTATCATTGAATAATGTAAGAGTTGGTTATACCGTACCGAGAAGGTTTATTGAGACCTCAGGATTAGAAGCATTAAGCCTATGGGTGTCTGGAGATAATTTATTCTTGTTAACTGCAAGAGATGGATTTAATCCAACAACATCTGAAACAGGTGCATCAGATACGTATCGTTACCAACCGTTATCTACATTAACTTTTGGAGTAAGAGCTAGATTTTAATCAAAAAAATAAAAGAATGATCAAAAAATATATAAAACCAATTATATTTGGTGCTGTCACTTTTATCTCTGTTGGATGTAGTGAGAGTTTTTTAGAAGAAACACCTACTGAGAACATTTCAGTGGAGGATGTTGGACAAACAGGACAAATCTATCCTGAAATATTAGAAGCTACTTTGAGAGGAGTATATGAAACAACTTTTCAAAATGATACGGGAGGGTTAATAGGTTCTCATGAAGATTATGGTCAGAAAGGATACGATGTAATATCAGATCTTCTTTCAGGAGATATGGCATTGTCTGTAAATACATACAATAGATATAGTAGTATCGCCCAGTTAGTTGCAACAACAGATTTTTCTTTCGCGAAGCCAAATTATATGGCTTGGAGATATTACTATAGAATTGTTAACCAAGCTAATTTGGTTATTAGATCCTTAGGAGGAAACGACGCAGTAGTAACTGAAGCTACAAAGTCAGCAATGGGTCAGGCGAAAGCTTTGAGAGCCTATGGATATTTTTATTTAGCTCAATTTTATGTGTCTGAGTATAATGCATCTTCACGAGTTTTACCAATCTACTTAGAGGCTAATTCTGATGCAAAGGCTCCGGCAACAACAGCAGAAGTTTATAATACTATCATAAATGATCTAGAGGAAGCAATTAATTTACTTGATGGTTTCAATAGAAATTTTCACTATCAAATTAATCAGAATGTAGCTAAAACTTTATTAGCTTATACTTATGCAGCTAGAGGTGAAGCGAGTGATAATATTATAGCAAGAGCACTAGCTGAAGATGTTATTCAAAGTGGAGAGTTTTCTCTTACAACAAAGGCACAAGCTGTTGGAGGTTTTAATAGCGTATATGATAATCCTAGTTGGATGTGGGGAGTAGATCTTACAACAGATAACGGATTAGGATTAGTATCATGGTGGGGACAAATGGACTATTATACATTTAGTTACCAATCTTTCGGAGATGTTAAAGCCATTGATGAAAATTTATATAACGCCATAAATGATAACGATGTTAGAAAAACGCAATTTCATTTTGAACCTGGAAATATGAAGCATTTAATGCCATTGAATAAGTTTTATCATGAAGACAAAACATTTAGAGGGCAGAGACAAATTGTTTCGGATTATGTTTATTTAAGAGTTGATGAAATGTATTTATTATCTGCTGAATTGGCTGCTAAAACAGGAAATGAAGGAGAGGCGAAAAACCGTCTGAAAGATGTATTGGTAAATAGATTCGACGATGCTGCAGATTATGCATATGTAGATGCATTAACAGGACAAGATTTAATCAATGAGATTTATTTACAGACTAGAATCGAATTCTGGGGTGAAGGAAAGAGTTATTTAGCATTGAAGAGAAATAAAGGGAATGTTGTTAGAGGAGCTAATCACTTATATTTAGTAGGAGAGACTATTCCTTATAATGATGATAAATTAGACCTTGAAATTCCTCAATCAGAAGTTCAAAACAATCCATTTATCAACTAGTACAATTAGTTTGAAAAATAACATAAAAGCTGAAATCGTAAGATTTCAGCTTTTTTTTATGATTATTGATAAAATTGTTTGTTTCAAATCAAAACATAAGTCGTTCAAATCAAAATTCAAAGTGACAAGCACTAAAGAAAGTACCTTTGCCGAATATACCATTACTTTGTTCTCATTGGTATATTGTTTGAATTAATTAAATAAGTCAAGGAGTCATTAACCTTGACTTTTTTATTTTAAAATAGTTTCCATTTGTTTTTGAAGAGACTCGGCTTGAGCTGCCGCTTTTTCCGCAAAATCTTGATCGTTTCCAGCGTAAATAATACCACGTGAAGAATTAATTAATAAGCCAATTTGTTCATTCATTCCATACCTACATACATCTTGTAAATTTCCTCCTTGCGCACCAACGCCTGGAACTAACAAAAAGCTACTCGGAATTATTTCTCTGATATCAGCCAAATATTCTGCTTTGGTGGCACCAACAACGTACATCAGGTTCTCTGAATTTTTCCATCCTTTTGATGTTTCCAATACATGTTTATATAATTCTTTTGCTTCAATTTCTTTGGTTTGAAAATCAAAGGCACCTGCATTGGATGTCAAGGCTAGCATAATGGTGTGCTTATCTTCAAAAGCTAGAAAAGGTTCAACAGAGTCTTTTCCCATATACGGAGCAACTGTAACACTATCAAAAGCTAAATCTTCAAAGAAAGCTTTAGCATACATGGTTGATGTATTCCCAATATCACCTCTTTTAGCATCAGCAATTGTAAAAATTTCTGGATGATTTGTGTTAAGGTACTCAATGGTTTTTTCTAGAGCTTTCCATCCTTTTATACCATAAGCTTCATAAAACGCTGTATTTGGTTTGTATGCCACACATAAATGATGAGTAGCATCGATAATTGCCTTGTTAAAAGCAAAAATTGGATCTTCTTCCTTTAAAAGATGTTCAGGAATTTTATTTAGATCCACATCTAAACCAATACATAAAAAAGTTTTTTTCTTCTTAATTTCAGATACAAGTTGTTGTGTTGTCATGAGTTCTTATAAAAGTTAGGCAAAAGTAAGCAAATTTAGGAGTTTCTGTTATCTTTGTTTTCAATGTTTCAGTATATTATAAACAAGCTTTTTTATGGTTTCTTAACTCTATTTGGAGTAGTAACTGTTATTTTCTTTCTTTTCAATGTACTTCCTGGAGATCCAGCAAGAATGATGCTAGATCAAAGAGAAGATTCTAAGCAACTTGAAAACATTCGAAAAAAGTATGGATTCGATCAACCCGTTTTTACTCAATATTTGTATTATTTAAATGATATTTCACCACTATCATTTCATAGCTCTTCAAAGGAGAACTATACTTACTTAAACCAAGATAAATACGACTTTATAACTGTTGGAACTTTTGGAAGTACCACTGTAGTTTTGAAAACTCCATATTTAAGAGAATCATTTCAAAAAAATGGAAAGGATGTGTTGAGTGTAATAAAGGAAACAATGCCCAATACTTTCGTTTTAGCGTTATCAGCGATTAGTATTGCTATAGTTTTTGGTTTGTTTTTAGGTATTCTCTCGGCGGTATTTAAGGATTCGTTATTTGATAAAATAATTGCAGTGATTAGCACTTTGGGAATGAGTGTTCCTTCATTTTTCTCAGCAATCTTGTTTGCGTGGCTATTTGGTTTTGTGCTACATGAGGTTACAGGGCTTGAAATGACTGGCAGTCTTTACGAGGTTGATGATTTTGGTGAGGGAATCCATATTAAATGGAGTAGTTTGATATTACCTGCAGTTGTCCTAGGAATACGACCTCTAGCGGTAGTTATTCAGCTAATGAGGAATTCACTACTCGAAGTTCTAAATCAGGATTATATAAGAACTGCAAAAGCTAAAGGTTTAAATACTTTTCAAATTATTAAAAATCATGCTTTCAAAAACGCTTTAAACCCTGTAATAACTGCAATTTCTGGTTGGTTTGCATCCATGCTTGCTGGAGCTGTTTTTGTGGAGTATATTTTCAATTGGAATGGCTTAGGAAAGGAAATTGTGAATTCTTTAAATACATTAGATTTACCCGTTATCATGGGAAGTGTCTTGGTAATTGCTACAATTTTTATAACTATAAATATTTTGGTTGATATTGCATACACTTGGCTCGATCCTAGAGTGAAACTTGAATAATATTCGGAGATTCTGACGTTTTATTACTATAACAATAACTTCAAATTAGAATGAAAAAACTAATTCTGTTATCATTAATATTTATAAGTTGTGGGATTTTTCAGCCCAGTAAATTTGATAAGTCATCACTGGAAGAAAATATTTTATCTGTAGAAAGAGATTCTCTTAAGTTTTCGGAAATAATAAATAGTAAAAACCAAAACAAAACCCTAATTCATATCTATGCGAGTTATTGCCCTTTTAGTCAAAAAAGCTTGGAGGAAATAGGAGAATTTCAGAAGGAAAATAAAAATATAAAATATGTTTTTTTGTCAGTAGATCATTCTTATTTCGACTGGAAAAGAGGGGTGGAGGACTTACCTGTGAAAGGGGAACATTACTACTTGCCAAGAAAAGGGAAAGGATTTTTGGGGAGATTTTTAAAACTTAAAGAAATTCCAAGGTTTTTAGTATTAAATAAAGAAGGAGAAATCAAAGTATTTAAATCTTCAAAAGTTTCTAAAATAAAGGAGTCACTCTAAATGGAATCGAATAAATAACTTATTAAAATACAGTCTTATGATATGGAAAAAAATAATGCTAATTTTCTTTTTAATATTGAGTGTAATTGGATGTTCAAAAAAGATTGAAACACAGTTTAATAATAAATCGCTACAGGATATTCTTTTAACTAAACAAGGAGATTCTATTAGAGTAGCTGATATTTTTAAACCTAAATCCAATAAAAAAAGAGTCATTAATATTTGGGCCTCTTGGTGTAAAGATTGTTTAAACAGCATTCCTGAAAACAATATTTTAAAAAAACAATATTCTCAATTTGAATACATAAATATTTCAATTGATAAATCGTACAATGATTGGAGTAACGCTTTAAAAAAATATGAAGTATTAGGTACACATTATTATTTACCTTCAGGTTGGGATGGCTCTTTTGGTAAGTTTTTGCAATTGGACTGGATCCCAAGGTATTTGATTGTAAATGAGGATGAAACCATTGAGGTTTTTGATTGTACCCGATTGAAAGAAAACGTTTTAGATGATACCTTAAAAAAATGATGTACTTTTGTTTGCTACAAACTTCAGTAATTATAATAAAACTTTATACAGTGAGAAAAAACATCGTTGCCGGTAACTGGAAAATGAATAAAAACCTTAAGGAGGCAAAAGATCTTATTAAGGGAATTAAAAAAGGAGTATCAGCTAAAAAATCAAAAGGGAAAAGAGTAATTATAGCTCCTAGTTTTGTGAATTTAAATTCAGCTGTAAAAAGAACTGAAAAATCAATTGTTGAAGTAGCAGCACAAAATATGCATGAAGCAAAAAGTGGTGCTTTTACAGGAGAGGTTTCTGCTGATATGTTGTCAGAAATAGGAATTGAAATTGTAATATTAGGTCATTCAGAAAGAAGAAGTATCTTTGCAGAATCAAACGAATTATTAGCTAAAAAGGTTGATACAGCATTGGCAAACAATTTAGAAGTGATCTTTTGTTTTGGAGAGTCGTTAGAAGACAGAAAATCGGAGAAGCATTTTGACGTTGTTGAAACACAATTAAGAGAAAGTCTTTTCCATTTGTTAAAAGAGAATTTTTCTAATGTCATACTGGCTTATGAACCAGTTTGGGCAATTGGAACAGGAGAAACGGCTTCGCCTGAGCAAGCGCAAGAAATGCACGCTTTTATTAGACAAGTATTAGAAAAAGAGTATAATAAAGAATTGGCTGAATCTGTTTCTATTTTATATGGAGGAAGTGTAAAGCCTGCGAATGCTGAAGAAATTTTCTCGAAACCAGACGTTGATGGAGGGTTGATTGGAGGAGCTTCATTAAAACCAAATGACTTTTTAGCAATAGTTGAAGCTATTTAATCTGAATGGATAATATTTATACTGAATATAATTTTACAATATCACCAAAAGAGCCAGGTACTGAAATTTTAATTGCTGAACTTGGATCGGTAGGTTTTGAAAGTTTTGTTGAAAATGAGAATGGAGTAGTAGCTTATATTCAGAACAATGATTGGAATGAGAATATACTCGATGGTATTTTTGTACTGAACTCTGAAGAGTTTAGCATTGAATATTCTCATAAAGAAATTGAACAAACAAATTGGAATGCCGAATGGGAAAAGAATTTTGAACCTATTCAGGTAGAGAATAAAGTTAGTGTTAGAGCACCTTTTCATGAGAATCCGAATTTAGAGTTCGACATCGTAATCGAACCTAAAATGAGCTTTGGAACAGGACACCATGAAACAACATACATGATGTTGCAACATCTACTAGATTTGGATGTTACAAATAAAAAAGTGTTGGATATGGGGTGTGGTACAGGAATTTTAGCGATATTTGCTGAAATGAAGGGAGCTAAGCCAATCGATGCTATCGATATTGATGCTTGGTGTTACACAAATTCTCTAGAAAACGTTGAAAGAAATAAATGTGAAAATATTTCTGTTTTTGAAGGAGATTCCGTGTTATTAAAGGATAAAAAATACGACTTAATAATTGCAAACATTAACAGAAATATCTTGTTAAAGGATATGGAAGTTTATATAAATTGTTTAAATGATAATGGTACATTATTGTTAAGTGGATTTTATCACGAAGACATTCCAATCATTGATAATGAAGTGAAAAAGCATAAATTATTGTTAATTAAGACTATAGAGAGAAATAAATGGGTAGCTTTACGCTATCAAAAATAGTGGCAGAATGAGTACAATTGAAAAAATTCAAGAAGAGCTAGACGTTTTAACACAAGAAACTAGACAACATGAAATTATCTTGTACAATGATGATGTAAATACGTTCGATTTTGTAATAGATAGTTTAATCAGTGTTTGTGAGCACACACCAGAACAAGCAGAACAATGCACTATATTAGTTCATTACAAAGGTAAGTGTTCAGTTAAAACTGGCGATTTTAAAGAATTGAAACCAAAATGTTCTAAGTTATTAGATTTAGGGCTTTCGGCTGAAATAGTATAGAATGGAGAACGTTTTTAGGTATTATGAGTTTTCTGATTTTTTTGAAGATAAATCTGAAACTTTTTTAGGAGATTCAATATGCTATTCAGAATTAAATGAAGAACATTTTTTAATTTTTGAAAAAAAATATTTAGAAGGATCAGATATATATAATTTATATGTATCAAAATATAACTCAAAAAGAGATATAGGGGGTAAGAAGCCGGAAATACTGGAGCTTTTAGTGGAAAATTACGATAAATCTATACCTGAGCACAGGGTTGTTTTAAGGAAATATTTATACTAGAAAATAGTAATTTCAAAAAAGTTTAATTTTTTTTAATTTTTTTGTGACCTTTAAAATAATAGTGTGTCAAATAAGTGTAACCATCAAACAAAAACACAGTTTAAGAGTTACAAAAGTTCATTAAATATAGAAATTATTAGTAATAGTTTGTTTTCCCTAAAGTAGAATTCATATTTTAGCGTTATGAATTCATTATCAAGGCTTCTCTGAGTAAGATTTCCCTATGTTAACATTCCCTGAAAGGAGAGCTTTTTTTGAAAATAAGAAACAAAGTATACATTTATATAAAAATATTTACAATAGTAGTAGTTAGTTTTTATACTAAGTTTGGTTAGACGAAAAGGCCTTGGACAGTTGTTCAAGGTCTTTTTAATTTATATTATATAGCGTGTTGATTCAATACTTTTAATAATTCCGATTTAGAAACAAAGTACTTGTATTGAGTATTAATATACTTAAGTTGGTTTTCAATAAGCTTAACTTCTCGATAGTTTACTAAGAATAATGAACCTTCTCCTAAGCTGAATTTACGTTCTTCACTTTGTACCAAATTTTTGTAGTCTACAACAAGATCATTCAAAATATTGTATTGCTCTTTATAGGAATTTATTTGTTGAACAGTACCGTCTATTTTGTTTCTTAGATTAACTCTGGTAGAAGCAATATCAAAATCGATCTCTTTAATTTTGATTTTCGCAAGCTTTAAATCTCCTCGCTCTTTTCTTAAGAACAAAGGTATACTTACATTAAGACCTCCCTTATAGTTAGAAGTATTAAACGAATTGATGCTTCTGTAATCGGATGATAAAAAGTTATATTGAAGGTCTACCTTCGGAAGCAGATTGTTTAATTTTAACCTTTTATCAATAATTAAGCTCTGTTTCTTCAATTGTAATTTAACCAATTTAGGATGGTCTTCAATGTTGAAATCTACAGCATCGGTTATTGATGTTGTCAAAACGGCATCAATAAGATTGACTGTTTCGTTGTCTGGTATTACCGTTTCTGTTAATTCAAGAGGTACATCATTTTCTAACCATAAGAAATTAGAAGCTTCAAGTTTCGATTTAATGTATCCAATTTTAGCCTTTTCAAGATCGAGTAACCTGTTTTTATAGTTAATGCTAGCTTCTAAGGTGTCAACTGCCGGTTTATCTCCTGATTCGAAACTTCTCTTAACGCTTTCTAATCGTATTTTGGCATTCTTTAAATAATCGATGTATACATTCTTAATCTGATGATTTTTTAACCACTTAAAATAAGTGTTTGTAGCATCAAATAGAATTTTGTTAACCAGTATTTTCTGTTTTTGTACGGATTGCTGATTGTATAATTTTGCTTGTCTCAAAGAAGCCATCCTTTTATTTGTCAATAACCCTTTAGCAAGAGATACTGATACACCAGCGCTATATAAACCTTCTTTAGGAGTTTTAAGTTCTGGGTTTAGGTATACACCGTCATTACTTTCATAATTCGCTTTGAATTCAATTCCGTACCAAGTAGGTATTTTAAATGTACTATTGAGTTTGTCATAATATTCCGTCCCTTTAAAGTTTTTTCTATTGTAATCTACTTCAATTTTTGGATCAAAAGCACCTCGAGCTTTTAGCAACTTGGCTTCTCCTTTTGAAGAAACCAATTGAGCTTGTTTTAAAATAGGGTGAAATTTTTTTACATAGCCTAAATACTCTTCGAAAGAAAGAATGTTCGGGTTTTCCTGAGAGAAAACAATAGAACTAATAAAACAAAAAACGTATAAAAACTTTTTCATTGATGTGTACGAATTTAAAGCTAAGTAATTGACTTAAATTATTTTTTCTTTTTTTTCTTGTCGTCTGATTTCTTTTCAGGTTGATAAAAATTAGGAGGGAAACTGTTGATTTGTCGCCATAATTCATACCAAATAGGAACGTTTTCAAGTAAAGCAATAGTTCTCGCGCCTGATCCAACTCTAATAGCTGTGGGCCATGGTTCTGTTTTTTGATCTGGAGTTAATAAAACTCTAAACATTCCATTGCTACTAATAAAGTTTTCAATAGCAATAACTTCAGCACCATAAGTTCCATAGGAAATATTTGGCCACCCACTAAAAACGATTGCTGGCCATCCATCAAATTGTACTCTAACTTTTTCACCAATATGGATCAAAGGAAGGTCAATTGGACGAACAAACATTTCAACAGCTAAATCGTAGTTCGCAGGCATGATACTTACAAGTTGCTCACCTTCTTTAAAGGTTTCACCTAAACCAGATTTAATCGCTTTGTTGATGAAACCGTCTTGTGGAGCGGTAACGTATAATAAGCTACCTCTCTTTTTATAGTTGGCTAAATTCGTTTCAAGTTTTGATACTTGAGCTTCTCCATCAAATGCACTTGATTGAGCGGTGAAAAGACTACTTTGTGCCTTTGATAATTTATCAGCATAGGTAGCTTTTAAGGTCGAAATAGCTAACTCAGCATTAATAACTTTGTTTTTAGATGTTAAAAGTTTATTCTGTTGAGAGATCAATTTCGCGTTAGCTTCCTGTAATTTGGCTCTCTTTTCTTCCACATCTTTTACTGCTTTTAAACCTTCCTTTTGAAGTGTAACGACACGATCAAACTGAATTTTAGCAATTTCGTTTTTGGTTTTTACCGCTTCCAAATCAATACTGTCACTCTTTACTTTAAGGCGAGCCTGAGTAAGCTTGTTTTTAGTTTGATTTAATTTTAAACCTCTTTCTTGTCTTAATGCGTTTATTTGATTCTGTAGGGCGATGACTTTGTTTTTGTAGGCAACAACAGATGATGATTTAGCATCAAGTTGGACACCTGTTCTTTCGGCAAGTCTTTCATCAAAATAATCACTTTTAATTTCTGATATTCTTAAAATGGTATCACCTTTTTTAACGAAATCTCCTTCCTGTACAAACCACTGTTCAATTCTTCCAGGAATTTGAGATTGTAATGTTTGAGGCCTTTGACTTGGCTTTAACGTTGTAACATTCCCTTTACTAGTAATGTTTTGAGTCCAAGGAAGGAATAGTATAATAAACAGAATTACAATAGAAACAAGTAAAAATTTCTTGAACTTTTTGTGGTATTCTTTAGTGAATATTTCTTGTCCCGATTTTAACGAGGTAAGGTCTATGTACTTTGAAATTTTATTTTTAGATATGTTCAACATAACCGTTTACTTTATTTTTTTAAACTTCCATTTTCTAAAACAATATGCTTATTGCACTTGTCTTTCCAACTAGAGTTGCTGCTTACTACAACTAAACTCCAAGGTTGTTTTGGGTTCGCTAAAAAGTCTATGATTTTTTTGGTTTCGTCTTTTTTAAACTGATCTAAAGGATCTTCTAATATTAAAATATTTGGTTTTTTTGCTATAGCTCTTGCAAGTACAATCTTTTTTGAAATTGTATAAGCTATTTGTTTTCCTCCAGGTTTTAATACAGTATTTAATCCCTTTGGTTGTAGCTTTATATAATTAGTTAATCCTACATTATCTAGTATTTCAAAGATCATATCATCAGTTATTTCTGGATCTCCAAAAGAGATATTATCTCTTATAGTGCCTTCAAAAGGTGTTTCTTCTGATAAAGATAAACCGAGTTTCGCTCTATATTCTTTGATAAATAAACATTCAATAGAAAGATTGTTTACAAAGATATTACCTGATGTGGGAAGGTTGATCCCTGAAATTAATTGTAATAGACTTGATTTACCACTTCCGCTTTCCCCTTCAACAAGTATTCTATCTTTTGGATTTATAGTAAGTGAGATTTCCTCAAGAATGGGTCGGTTTAAGTCTTTAACTTTATAACTAACATTATTTAATTCAATAGTAAAGTTATCTTCGTTTTTAATAACTTCTCCTTCTTGAGCTTCTAAAGGTTTGTCATTTACTTGACCTAATTTCTCTATGGAAGTTAATACATCATAATATGATTCTAAACCTAGAATGAGTTTTTCTACAGAGGTAATGATCAAAAGAATAATAATTTCAGCTGCTACGAACTGTCCTATATTCATTTTCTGATTTAGTACTAAGAATCCTCCCATGAATAGTAATCCAAAAGTAACTAAGATTTTAAAACCAATCATTTTCTTATACTGCAGAACCAATATTTTAAAGTGATCTTCTCTCGCACTTAAATAGTCTGCAACGAAGGTGTCACATCTGTTAATGGCTAAATTAGTTTTACCTGAAACTTTAAAGCTTACCACTGCTCTTGCTACTTCTTGAAGCCAATGAGCCACTTTATATTTATGTTTTGACTCTTTTAAACTTGTGTCAAGCCCTTTTTGAGCAGTGTATTTAAAAACCGCATATATAAGTATCACCAATAATATTCCAAAGAATATGAAAAATGGATGGTAAAATGATAAAAGAAGTAAAGCGAATATAATTTGTAAAAGAGCCGAAGGTACATCAATTAGTAACTTCGATAGCCCTTTTTGAATAGTCAACGTATCGAAAAAACGATTTGCCAATTCGGGAAGGTAGTAGTTTCTAAGTTCTGCCATCTTTATTTTAGGAAAACGGTAACTTAGTTCAATAGACGCTCTAGTAAAGATGCGTTGCTGAATGGTTTCAATAATTCGCATTTGAGCTAGTTTCAATACACCTGAAAAAGCTACTCCGCAGGTAACCAATATGATCAAAATGATCCAAGAAGCGGATACTTGAGCTCCCTGAATTAAATTAATAATTGCCTGAATTCCTAGAGGTAATGATAATGCGACTACCCCTTCGAAAATGGCAAAATATGCAATTTGTAAAATATCTTTTCTTTCCAGATTTACTAACCCGAGAAAACGTTTCCATGGAGTAATTGTGTTATTTGTCATTTACTAAAGTGTTAAGGGTTAAGTTGGTTAAAAATTCAGTTGGAGTTATGGTTTCTCCACAACTGGTTATCGATGGAAAATGCAATTTCATATAATGTTGGTGTAGGGCACTTTCGGTAATGGTACCTGCTAAGCTGAGAGCAAATTTGTATGACTCATTAAATGATGATATAATTTCAGCTAATCGTTTCACTACTCGTTTATAGGCCATAAAGTATCCTACTTTGTTTTCGGTGTCAACATCTTTCGTTAAATACGATTTCGAGTTTTCATTAATTACAATTTTATTTAATAAAACCTCATTAATATGACCGTAATTGTTGTCTTGTTTTGTAGTTCTTGTAACAACTTCAATAGCTTGTACTAATTTTTGTTTGGAATCAGTTATACTATAGGTTTCCATTACTAATTGATACTCTATCCATCCCCAATACCATGAGGTTAAGTAAATTAAAAGCTTGTGCTTGCTTTCGAAGTATCTGTATATGGAACTTTCGTTAGAACCTATTTTTTGACCTAGCTTTTTGAAATTAAAGTTTTCAAAACCTATCTCCTCTATTAAAATGATACTGTTTCCTACAATTCTTTTACCTAAGTCAGATGATTCAGGGTCTTTAATATACGTGCCTTCAGGGGTGAAAATTTTAATATTAGAAAGTAAATTTTTCATACTTAAAATTATTTTGCGCGAAAATAATAGTAATACTTTTAATTTTGTGAATAGGAGTGTTAAAATTAACTCAAAGTTTTACTAATTAACATTTTTATCGAGCTACGCTATGAAATAAAAAAGACTTAAGTTTTTTACTTAAGTCTTTTAAAAATGAAATCGATTTTAGCGTTGTCATTGGATACCTCGGCATAAAGTTTTTCTTTATCTATCCAGTATTTTATTTTTTTGGGAAACTCGTTTTTTTCGTTTTTACAAGTGAAAGAAGTGTCTGTCTGATTCGTGAAAACAAAATACGTTGGATTTTCGTTTACTCCAATTACTTTGAGATTAAGTTTCCCATTAACTCGTTCAATTTTTAGAATTTCTTGAAAAGTAGTGTCTTGTTCTTTTAATGTATATCCTAGGCCATTGAAGTCTTTATCCCAATTTTCAAATGTTGTTGAATTTACAGCGTTATTAAGTCGAACCCAATTTCCAATTAAAAATTTAGGTTTTTCGGATTTAACTTTAGAATTGCATGAAATCAATAGGAATATGAGTGAAAGAATAGTAAGAGTTCTCATAAATCATTTGGTTTTAGTTGTTTGTGGATTATTCAAATTTAAAGAAAAATTGTAAATTCGCAATCCAAGATTTGATGCAATGCTAGATAAATTACAGATTGTTAAACAGCGTTATGATGAAGTATCTGATTTGATTATTCAACCAGATATTATTTCTGATCAAAAGCGTTATGTTCAACTAAATAAAGAATATAAAGACCTAGGGAAGGTTGTTAAAAAAGCTAACGAGTATGAAGGTTTGTTGGCTAATATAGATGAGGCTAAGGAAATCATTGCTGACGGAAGTGATGCTGAAATGGTTGAGATGGCTAAAATGGAAATGGATGAAGCTAAAAATAGAATACCTGAGTTAGAGGAAGAAATTAAGTTTTTATTGATTCCGAAAGATCCTGAAGATGGCAAGAATGCGGTAGTTGAATTAAGAGCAGGAACAGGTGGTGATGAAGCGAGTATCTTTGCAGGTGATTTATATAGAATGTATTCAAAGTATTGTGAGGGTAAAGGATGGAACGTTTCCATAGTTGATTATAGCGAGGGGACAAATGGAGGTTTTAAGGAAATTCAATTCGAAGTTTCTGGAGAAGATGTTTACGGAACCTTAAAGTTTGAAGCAGGTGTTCATCGTGTTCAAAGAGTACCGCAAACTGAAACACAAGGTAGGGTACATACTTCTGCTGCCACATGTATGGTTTTTCCAGAAGCAGAAGAATTTGACGTTGAAATAAATCCCAAAGATGTTAGAATTGATTATTTCTGTTCATCAGGTCCTGGAGGTCAGTCTGTAAATACTACGTATTCAGCAGTTCGTTTAACACACATTCCAACAGGTTTAGTTGCTCAATGTCAGGATCAGAAATCACAGCATAAAAACAAAGAGAAGGCTTTTAAAGTGTTACGCTCGCGTTTATACGATTTAGAGTTAGCCAAAAAACAAGCGGAAGATGCAGCGAAAAGAGGGTCTATGGTTACTTCTGGAGATCGTTCTGCAAAGATTAGAACTTATAATTATCCTCAAGGAAGAGTTACTGATCATAGGATTGGTTTAACATTATATGATTTGCAAAATATCGTAAACGGAGATATTCAGAAAATCATTGATGAGTTAATGTTGGCAGAAAATACTTCTAAACTAAAAGAGTTAGGAGAAACAATATAAAAAAAGAGCCCGATTTTCGGGCTCTTTTTTATTTAATGGCTAATGAGTTTGTATTGCCATTAAATATTCATAACTTGCGCGAATATTTGTGTTCTATCTCAAAATAAGGAAATATCTAAGATTTTATTCTCTTCTGGGGCAAACAAAATTTTCGAAGTACATTTTACATTTTCTTTTTTTATAGAATTGAAACCTTTTTCAATTATCGAACGATTAAGGTTGTAACTTTTTGGCTATATAAGCTTTGTTATAATGTTAAATAGTTGAGAGAGCCCAAATGACAAAAGTGTATAATTAAAATTTTAAAGTATGTTAAAAATTATTGTAAAGGAAGGTGAGAATATTGATAGAGCTTTAAAGCGTTATAAGCGTAAGTACAGAGACGTAAAAGTGCTTCAGCAATTAAGAGAAAGAAAGCAATACGTTAAGCCTTCAGTTCAAAGAAGAGCAGAGATTCAAAAAGCTGCTTACAAAGAACAACTTTTCAAAGAAGATTAAAAAATAAAAAAGCTCAATCACTAATGATTGAGCTTTTTTATTTTATGTGTCTGTCTCGTCCTGAAATAACGTTACACTAAATTTTCAGTGTGATGAAAAACAATTATGTAAAACGAACTCAGAAGGAC
>CANMIL010000011.1 GCA_947497895.1 uncultured Tenacibaculum sp. | reverse complement strand
TTTCCGTGTTAGCGGCTGCAAACATACAACCATTTTTTATTCCCACAACACTTTTTTTAATCTATTTTTAAAACTAACTTAACCTTCACCGAAAACACACTTGTTTTCAAACACTTAAGACGTCAACTTTTTTTAAGCTTTTTTAGTTTCTCTGGTTTCTTCTTCTTTTTCTTTCTCTTCGCAAACATTTCTTTATAAACTTCAACATCTATTGTTCCTTTTCTATCAGACACAATTCTCCTATAATCTTTCTTTAATTTAGGTTCTTGAAATACTAATAACTCATTTATATAGGCACGCTGTATTACATCTTCTATTAAGTAATCTTCATTTTCACTCTCTGGTTTGTATTCTGATTTCAATGAAAGCTTAAATAAATTCGCCGTTGTATTATACCAAAAGGCCTTCCAACCACTTCTCAACTCCTTTATATTATTAAATGCTGTCTTCCCTGTTTGTCTATGGATTAATTTTAATAATATTCTACCTTCAGTTCTCGTCAATTTTTTCAATCTATTTGTTAACTCCTTTTCTAAATAAGATTGAACGGTCTTCACGTATTTCTTCTTCTTACTTTTGGATTTGATTTTATCCAATCTCGAATTTAAGCTATCTAATCTCTTTGCCGCTAAAACCGCATAAGGATAAGCTTTATACACTTTACGTTTAAACCATAAATAATATCTTACATCAATTCTAGAATTAAACTTATGTTTTGGAAGTATTGCTACCTCATTTAAATGTATCATCAAAGAGTCGACTTCCGTCAATGAATAATATTTATCACCAAAGTTAGGTACTTGGTCTTTTTTTTGAGCATACGCCATTAAACCAGTAAGAAGTAAATATATGACTACAATTTTTTTCATTAAAATAAACTCTACTATATTATATATAAACCAGCCTTAAAGGTAAATATTTTAAATCTTATGCTATTTCAATTTTAACTTTTTTATTATTTATATTTGTTTTTATGGAACAAGTTAGAGCATATCATGCTATAAAGGCCTCGAATAAAAGCTCTTTGAAACTGGAAGACAGACTGGTAGTAGAAGCTCCTCTTCAAATTAATATTAATGGCAAAGCTTATACTGTTGTAATGAGAACCCCAGGAGATGACGAATACCTTATTAGAGGATTACTATTTGCCGAAGATATTTACAAGAAAAGGACTTCACTTCATTTAGAAAAAATCGATGACGATGAATATCATAATAATGTGATTAATGTAACGGTATCGCAAAATGATTTAGGTAAAGGATATTTAAATAAAAGAACCTTGTTATCTGTTTCTTCATGTGGGATATGCGGAAAGCAGGAAATTGAAGATATTAAAATTGAAGGAACTGCTCTGGATAATCGGTTGCAGTTATCATTAATTGATATACAATCTATGTTCGATGTTATGATCAAAGAGCAAAACACATTTGAACTTACTGGAGGCAGTCATGCTTGTGCCATATTCAATGATGACAAAAAGCTAATTACTTCAATGGAAGATATTGGAAGGCATAATGCCGTAGATAAATGTGTTGGAAATTTATTAGAACTAAACAAACTATCTGAAGGATCAATCATGTTAGTTAGCGGTAGAGTTTCTTATGAAATAGTAAGCAAAGCATTTTTTGCCAAAATACCAATAATTGTTGCTGTATCTGCATGTTCTTCTCTGGCAGTAGATTTCGCAAAAGAGTTTGGGATATGCCTTATCGGCTTTACTCGACAAAACAAAATGACAATTTACTCAAATCCTCAATATATACTAGAATGAGTAACAAAAAGACGAATGCACAGCCACCTGAAAAACTTACAGGTGTTAAATTAATTGAAGTACCCAAAAAAGCTGTAGGTACAAAAGCCATAAAATCTGCTTTGAAACATGTTGTTTCAGAGACTGGACTTGGGAAAAGTATTGGCTTGTTAAAAAACATAAATCAAACTTATGGATTTGATTGTCCTGGTTGTGCCTGGCCTGATCCTGATGAGAAAAGAGCTTTTCTTGCCGAATATTGTGAGAATGGAGCTAAAGCCATTGCCGAGGAAGCCACAAAAAATAAAGTTAGTCCTATGTTTTTTGCTACTCATTCCATTCAAGAATTATCAGAATGGTCTGATTTCGAAATTGGTAAAAGTGGAAGAATTACACACCCAATGTTATTAAAAGAAAACGGTACTCATTATGAAGAAATATCATGGGATAAAGCATTTTCTTTGATTGGAGAAGAATTAAACAAGCTAAATTCTCCTGACGAAGCAATCTTTTACACTTCCGGTAGAACCAGTAACGAAGCTGCTTATCTTTATCAATTATTTGTACGTCAATTTGGAACAAACAATCTTCCAGACTGTTCAAACATGTGCCATGAAAGTAGTGGTAGTGGTTTGTCACAAACACTAGGTATAGGAAAAGGTTCCGTTACTCTTGACGATTTCAATCATGCCGATTTAGTAATTGTTATTGGACAAAACCCTGGAACAAATCATCCAAGAATGTTAACCGCATTAGGGGAAACAAAACAGAACGGTGGAAAAATAATGACCATCAATCCTCTTCCTGAAGTAGGGTTAATGAATTACGTTGATCCTCAGAATCCTTTAAAATGGTTCGGAGATGGTCAAAAGTTAACAGATCAGTTTCTTCAAGTAAAAATTAATGGTGATGTCGCTTTATTAAAAATTATCATGAAATTAATGAAGCAAAAAGAAAAAGAACAACCAGGTTCGATTTTTAACCATGACTTCATTAAAAATCAAACTCATGGCTTTGACGAATTAATGAATGATCTTGACTCCTATTCTATTGAAGATCTTTTACCACAGACTGGATTAACACTTCCCGAAATTAAAAAAGCTTCAGAGCTCATTATTAATAATGATAATATTATTATATGCTGGGCAATGGGACTTACGCAACATAAAAATGGAGTAGATAATATAAGAGAGGTAGTTAACCTACTTCTTTTAAAAGGTAGTATTGGAAAAAAAGGAGCAGGAACATGTCCGGTAAGAGGTCATTCCAATGTTCAAGGTGATCGTACAATGGGAATCTGGGAAAAACCAAAATTACCTTTTTTGAATGCTCTAGAAAAAGAGTTTAACTTTAATGCTCCCAAAAAACATGGATATGACGTGGTTGAAGCCATTGAAGCTATGCATAAAGGAAAAGCCAAAGTATTTATTGGTATGGGGGGAAATTTCATTTCTGCTACTCCTGACACCGAATTTACTGCTGATGCTTTACGAAATTGCGAATTAACCGTCCATGTATCAACAAAATTAAATCGAAGTCATTTAATTCATGGTAAAAAGGCTTTAATTCTACCTTGTTTAGGAAGATCAGAAAAAGACATTCAAAATAATATAGAACAATTTGTTTCAGTCGAAAACTCCATGGGAGTTGTTCATCAATCTAGAGGTCATTTGAAGCCTTGCTCTTCACTATTATTAAGCGAACCTAAAATTGTTGCAGGTATCGCAGAGAAAACACTTAAGAACTCTGGTGTTAATTGGAGTGAATTAACTTCTAACTATGATTTAATTCGAGATAAAATCGAAGCAACCATAAAAGGGTTTGATAATTATAATACAAGAGTTCGCCAAAAAGGTGGATTTTATTTACCCAACAATGCCAGAAAAGCAGACTTCTCTCCTACTTCAACAGGAAAAGCAAATTTCACGACCAACCAACCTTCAGATATTGAATTACACGAGGGCCAATTTATATTAATGACTATTAGAACTCACGATCAGTACAACACTACTATTTATGGATTACATGATAGGTATAGAGGTATAATGAATGAAAGAAGAGTTATTTTAATGAACCCTGAAGACATGAAGAGTTTGAATTTGAAAAAACTCGATGCTGTGGATTTAATTGGTCATTACGAAGGTGAAGAGAGAATTGCGAAAAAATTCTTAGTGATTCCATACAGTATACCTAAGAGTTGTGCTGCTACTTATTTTCCTGAAGCCAATGTCTTAGTCCCCATAAAGAGTAAGGCTCGCATTAGTAATACACCCGCTTCTAAAGGAGTTATCATTAGCGTTAAAAAGTGTAATTAAAAAAGATTTGTATTTTAGTACCCGAAACCAACTTTAAATATTAAAGCATGCCATTTATTGAAGAAGCAAAGTATCAATTAATGCAAGAAGACATTGATGCTACAAAGCTTAAACTTGAAGAAAGGGAAAAAGAACTGACAGAAATACAAGAAAATGTTCAACATCAAAAGCAAAAATCGAGAACCATTGCGATCGTTCTTGGCTTACTTTTGGGACTTTCTTTAGGAATCATATTTGTTATGGTAAAAAATGGTAGTTTTACTGCTAGTCAACTGACAAAAAGCAGTGAAGACACCGTTGATATTGCTAAAATTAAAGCAGAAGAAGCCCAACGAGTTATTGATAGCATTTCTAATGCCACTTATAATGATTCTTCTCCATCGGATGATGCGGACCAAGAAGAGGTTAACTTAGATGATGAAATCGCTACTATTGAAGAAAATAACAACGGTCAAACTGTTTACTCGGTTCAAATTGGAGTTTTTTCGAAGAACAAATATTCGTTAATGTCAGAAAAATCGTTAGCAGGTATTGCATCTAAAAACAGTGATTATTTTAAATATTCTTTAGGTATATTTGCTTCGATTTCTGAAGCTAAGAAACTAAAATCTGAATTAGTTAAAATAGGCTTTAAGGATGCTTTCGTAGCGTCATATATAAACGGAGAACGACAACAAATTCATCATTAAACAAACTAAAACAGATTCATGTTTAAAAACATATTAAAAAAAGCGCTCGTGTTTAATTTAACATTGAGTGCTTGTTTTTTTTACGGACAAGAACAACCTGAAAACCCTAAGATTCAAAATGCCTTTGGTCAGCTGGATTTTTTATCCATTAAAATGCCTGAAAACGAGGTTAACATGGATTTCTCAGGGATTCATTACAATTTAAAAATCAATGATTGGAGTTATGCCGGACTAGGTATTTATGGTTCTATTGGCGGAATACGTGGAGGTTTTTTCACATTGGGAGTAAATGCTGGAATTCAAAAGAACTTAACAGAAAAACTATTTATTGATACTGGAATTCATTTTGGAGGTGGTGGTGGTGCTGCCGCTCCGGATGGTGGAGGTGCATTTATTCTTCCTCATTTTAATTTAGGATACGACTTTAAATATTTTTCTACTACGGCTGGGTATAGTTATATCAATTTTTTTGATAAAGGGCTTATAAAAAGCAGTCAATTTAACGTAGCAATTCAAATTCCTTTATCATTCAAACGTTCAAATTTTGATGATATTGAAAACAAATATTCAGTAGAGGAATTATCAACAACAGAATGGAATGGCAATACTAGTAGAAATTCCTTATTCGTTCATTTAAACAATATGAATGTAACCAAAGGAAACTATGAAGGTAGAACCATTCGCCTAGCTGGTTTCGAATACAACTCATATATTAACGATGATTTCTTTTACTTTGTTAAAGCAGATGGTGCTTATCAAGGTATCAAGGCTGGTTATATGGATGTTTTTATAGGTGCTGGATACCATTTTGGAATGAATAAAAATCGAACTAATATTCTAGCTAAATTTGGAATCGGTGCTGGTGGCGGAGGCGGTGTTGATACCAAAGGTGGTTTTTTAATTTATCCTGATATTTCCTTAGAACAAAAACTATTTGATAATGTATATGTTTCAATAGATAAAGGATATATCTTGAGTCCAGACAGTCATTTTGCATCTTCTTCTTTTGGATTTGGTGTTAAATATTATGTTGATAAAGATGGAACAAATTCAAATACTGAGTCATTCTCTTTTGGTAGATTAAAAGGACTAGAAGCCATTATTAAACATGATGTGTATTCAAACGCACAAAGAGACACAGGGATTGAACAAGATATGCATCAAATATCTTTACAACTCAACTTTTTCTTAAATAAAAACATATATGCCGCAGGTCAAACATCTTTTGCCAATTTTGGTGACGCAGGTGCTTATGCCGAAGGTATTGTTGGGTTAGGAGTAAAAACAAATCGTTTCTTTAACAATTCAACATATATTTTCACTCAAATGCTTGGTGGTGCTGCTGGCGGTGGTGGAATTAGTACAGGTCAAGGACTTATTGTAAAACCTAGTTTAGGACTAGATTTCAAACTAAATGATAATTTAAGTATTCGCGGAGCTGGGGGGTATGTAAAAGCCAAAGGTGGTAGTTTAAGTACGACATTCTTCAACTTAGGAGTTAATTACAATTTTTCATTTCTAAGTATGAAAAAATAACAACTGAGAAACTGCGACTTGAAGGTCGCAGTTTTTTTATACCTCTATTGTTTTCTCACTTTCTTTTGACGACTTGAAAACATAAGTAAATAACCACATTAATGTGAATGTTGGCACTACATCTAAGCCGGGCATTGCTTCTTCAATAAATGCTATTGCAGCTGCTATTTTACCTTTATTTCCTTTATACATTTTCGTCATTAAAAATGCCGCTGTTGGCGCCCATACCACATCTGTTATTTCTCCTAAACCTGGAAACAAATACGATACATAACCAATAGCGTCAAATAATAAACTTAAAGCTAGTTTTAAAAATTTATTCTCTTTATTCATATTCTTGTTAGATATTACATGTATTACTGAGCAAAATTCAAGCCAAAAAATTGGTTTAACCTCTTTAAAAATAATATGTTTGTCAGAAATTATGAAAGTAATATGTTTTTTTCTGATTTTAAAAATCAAATAGATCATTTTCAACAACGTTCTTTAGGTGGACTAGACTCCCATTTCAAATTAGCTCCAGAAATTAGGAAAAAGTATTCTGAAGAAATGATTCTCAATAAAAATCCACGGAGAGCTGCTGTTTTAGCGCTATTTTATCCAGACGAAAATAACGATACCAAGTTTCTTTTAACGCAACGAGCGAGCTATAATGGAACTCATTCTGCACAGATTAGTTTTCCTGGGGGTAAATCTGATTTAAATGATTTAGACCTACGAGAAACAGCATTAAGAGAAACCGATGAAGAAGTCGGTGTTTCAAATAAAAACGTCCATGTGATTCGTCAACTTTCAGACACCTATATACCTCCTAGTAATTTTTTAGTGGCTCCTTTTATGGGATATCTCGATTTTCGACCAACCTTTACTCCAAATTATGAAGTTGCTAAAATTATTGAAGTCTCTGTAAGTGATTTGTTAGATGAAACGAACATTGTTTATACTTCTATGCGTACATCTTACATGGATAATATTGAAGTACCAAGCTTTAAACTAAATGATTATATCGTTTGGGGAGCAACGGCAATGATGTTATCTGAAATTAAAGATTTAATAAAATAATAACATTCTTCTTTTTCTTTTGTAATTTAGCAAGCTACTAATAAAAATCACTTATATGCCCCTGTTTAAAAGGAATCCGTTTGGACACATTTTATGGATAAAAAAATGGCTAATTCGTATTTTAGGCGTTATATCACATGGTAGGTATCGTAGATTTAATGAACTCCAAATAGAAGGTTCAGAAATTCTTCGACAAATTCCTGAACAAAACGTTCTTTTTATCTCTAATCATCAAACGTATTTTGCTGATGTCGCAGCTATGTTCCATGTATTTAATGCCTCTCTTAAAGGTAGAGTAGATAATATCAAAAATATTGGTTATATATGGCAACCTAAGCTAAATGTATACTATGTCGCAGCTGGTGAAACAATGAGAGCTGGGATATTACCTAAAATATTTGCTTATACTGGTTCCGTATCTATCGATAGAACTTGGAGAAGCGCTGGAAAAAATGTTAATCGTCAGGTAAAAATGTCAGATATTTCAAATATAGGTAAAGCATTAGATGATGGCTGGGTTGTTACCTTCCCACAAGGTACTACAACGGCTTTTAAGCCTATAAGAAGAGGTACTGCTCATATCATAAAAACATTTAAACCCGTAGTTGTTCCTATCGTTATTGATGGATTTAGAAGATCTTTCGATAAAAAAGGCCTTCAGATTAAGAAACGTAATGTACTACAATCAATGATCATTAAGGAGCCTTTAGAAATTGACTATGAAAATGAAAATATTGATAGTATTGTTGAAAAAATACAATATGCTATTGAACAACACCCTTCATTCTTAAAAGTACTTACTCCTGCACAAATAAAAGAACAAGAAGAACTTAACGAAAAACGTAAGTTTTGGAGTTAATATAACTTCATTCCTTACTCAATAAATCAAAATATTTATTATGGCTTCAACATCAATTTTAAATCAAAAATCTATTGACTTTTTAGAGAAATATCTAAATAATGCTGCTCCTACTGGTTATGAATGGGAAGGACAAAAAATTTGGATGGATTACCTTAAACCTTATGTTGATGAATTTATTACTGATACTTATGGCTCAGCTGTCGGTGTAATTAATCCTGATGCTAAGTATAAAGTAGTTATTGAAGGTCATGCTGATGAGATTTCTTGGTATGTCAACTATATTTCTGATAACGGTTTAATCTATGTGATCAGAAATGGAGGAAGTGATCACCAAATTGCACCAAGTAAAGTTGTAAATATTCACACTAAAAATGGAATTGTAAAAGGTGTTTTTGGATGGCCAGCTATCCATACAAGAAACAGAGCTAAAGAAGAAGCTCCGAAGCCTGATAATATCTTTATCGATTGTGGGTGTGCTACAAAAGAAGAAGTTGAAGCGTTAGGTGTTCATGTTGGGTGTGTTATTACCTATCCAGATGAATTTCACATACTAAATGAAAATAAATTTGTTTGTAGAGCGCTAGATAATAGAATGGGTGGTTTTATGATTGCTGAAGTAGCTCGTTTACTTCATGAGAATGGCAAAAAACTTCCTTTTGGTTTATACGTAACTAATTCGGTTCAAGAAGAAATTGGATTAAGAGGTGCACAAATGATTACTGACACCATTAAACCTAATGTAGCTATTGTTACAGACGTAACTCATGATACTACTACTCCAATGATTGACAAAAAGAAAGAAGGACATTTAGAGATTGGAAAAGGACCTGTAGTAGCTTACGCACCTGCTGTTCAACAAAAATTAAGAGATTTAATTATTGATGCTGCAGAAGCTAATAAAATTCCTTTCCAACGTTCTGCTTTATCAAGAGCTACAGGAACAGATACTGATGCTTTTGCTTATAGTAACGGAGGTGTTGCATCGGCATTGATTTCGTTGCCTCTAAGATACATGCACACGACTGTTGAGATGGTTCATAGAGAAGATGTAGAAAACGTTATTAAAATGATCTATGAAAGTCTTCTAAAAATTGAAGACGGAGAAGATTTCTCTTATTTCAAATAATATAAAAAACGCCATTGAATTTTCGATGGCGTTTTTATTTATGTCTAAATAACCTGAAAATTAAAAAAATAAGTATTTCATCTGTTTATATTTATTGTTTTTCAATTGTCAGATGTAACCTTTGATGTTTAAAATAATCCTTCCACTGTGTGTTTAATTATTATTTTAAACATGCCGGTTTCATTTAATTTTAACCTTAGTTCAAATATGAATACACCAAAAATATTAGGTTTACGAACCACCATTTATAAAGTACCCGATTTATCAAAAGCAAAAGAATGGTATTCTAGGGCTTTTGAAACCAAGCCTTATTTTGACGAACCATATTATGTTGGCTTCAATATTGGTGGCTTTGAACTAGGTTTGCAACCAACCGAAACTGTAATTAAGGAAAATATAGAAAACGTAGTTAGTTATTGGGGTGTTGAAGATATTGAAGAAACCTTTAAAAAATTGATTAATCTGGGTGCTACACAACATGAAAAACCCTTTAATGTTGGTGGAGAAATTGTTACGGCAACAGTAAAAGATCCTTTCGGTAATATAATTGGCCTTATATATAACCCAACCTTTAAAATTCAATAAACTTAAAAATTACGATTTGAATGGACGAAATTATTGATATTGTTGATGAAAATGGAAATTATACTGGAAAAACCTGTTTGAAATCAGAAGCTCATAAACACGGATACTTCCACCCTACCATACATGTATGGTTATATACTTCGAATGAAAAGATACTCCTACAGAAACGTTCTTTAACAAAGAAGGTTTTTCCTGGCTTATGGGATATTTCAGTAGCTGGACATATCGCCGCGGGAGAAAAGATTGAAATCGCAGCATTACGAGAAATAAAAGAAGAAATAGATTTTACAATTTCTCCTGAAAATTTAAATAAAATAGGAACTCGAAAACATCAAGTTAATCATCCGAATGGGATAATTGATAATGAGTTCCATCATGTTTATATTGCTGAATTAACAGTTGGAGTTGAAAGTTTGAAACTTCAAGAATCAGAAGTTGATGACATCCAACTTTTTGATCTGGATATCATCAAAAACACAAGTAAGCATGAGAATATATTACTACCCCAATATCATGATTACTATAGTTTTGTTTATGAAGAAATAATAAAACGTATTAAGAACTAATACCAAATAAACCTCAAAATATTACATAAATACTTGTTCATTTTCTCTTTTTTCCACATTGCAAAACAATTCCGTAGCCTTGGCTATGCAACAGTTTTACAGCTTTGAAAAAGAAAAAAGCAAGGTCGCATTTTTTGTATCATTTTAAAATTTATTTGGTATAAAAAAGAAAAAGCTCAGTAAAATTACTGAGCTTTTTGTTATTCTGCTACTCTCGGAAGCAATATGGTTATTTTGGTTCCTTTACCTTCATCACTTTCAAAAGTTATACTTCCATCATTCTTTTTTACCAGTGTTTGACATAACAAAAGCCCAAGACCAACTCCCTTAGATCGATCAATCTTATCAATTGTTAAATCTTTTAACTCATTAATTTTTTTAAGTTTTTCAGGAGAAATACCTTGACCAGTGTCTTCAATACTAATAAAAGCTTCATTATCTGAAATCGCGCCAGTTCTTAACGTTATTTTTCCTTTATCTCCCATGTACTTTAAGGCATTATCTAATAAGTTGCGTAACACAATTTTTATAGACTCCTTATCAAGTTTAGCTAATACATTTTCAATCTCAGTTTCAACAGTTATTCCTCTAGCATCAACTAATGTTGCATAATCATGAAGAACATGTTGAACTAATGGTCGTAATGCATATTCATTAGTATCAAAAACTAGTTGATTACTTTGCTCTAGAGACCAATGCAAAACATTATTTAAAAGATGACTCGTGCTTTCCGTTACAAGTATGGCTGCGTCATTTGTTTTTTTAATTCCCTCAAGATCATTAGCCTCTATGTAGTTTTTTAAATCTACATGTTGACTTTTAATCGTATTCATAGGCGACCTTAAATCGTGAGAAACCACTGAGAACAAATAATCTTTTGTTTTATTTGCTATGTTAAGATCTTCCTTTTGCTGAGTTATTAATTCATTCTGTTTTTTTAATTTACGATATAAGAAACCCAAAAAACCAATAAATATTACCAACCCAGAAGCTCCCGCAAGCAAACCATTTTGAACTAAATTTTGGCGCTTAATCTCTTCTTCCTGTAAGGTTATTTCTTGTTGTTTCTGTGCAACTGCTATTTGTTTGTCTTTTTCAACAAGCCCTACAATATTGTCACGATTCCAAATAGAGTCTTTCCATTTTATGTATTCTTCATAATACTTTACGCTTTCTTTATAGTTCTTTCGGTTTCGCTCTACTACTGCCATGTTTCTAGAAGCGTCTCTTTTTAAGTTGTAGTCCGAAAATTCATTAGAAAGATTATAGGCCTCCAAGAATAATGGTATAGCAATATCATCTTTGTATTGCACGTAGTAAGCATTTGCAGTATTAATTTTAGTTCTAATAAGAGAAAACGTATCTTTCTTCTCTATTAGAGATAATTCTTTTTCAAAATATTTCTTACTTAATTCAAAGTCTTTGATATGTAAATATGTCAATCCAATATTATGTATAATATCTCTATCATTCTCAACATCTTTCTTATTTAACGACTCCCATACTTTATAATGCTTTATGGCCTTTTCATAATCTCTTAAATACAAGTAAACTCTTCCTAATTGAGAATTCTTAATACCTTTATACTTCCCATTTTCAGAAATTAATGACATACTCTCTAAAGCTTTTTTATATAAAGATTTATTTATTGCACTAATTCCTTTCAAATAATGCAAAATATCTTTCTGCTCTGCATTTAAAGAACCCGTTGATAAAGCTTTGTTGCTATATACGTAACAAGAATCATAAAACTTATTTTCGTAAAACTTGTAAGCCTTACAAAAATAAGTTTCTTTGTTATAACATATTAATTCAGATGCACTTCTTAAATTTTGTAAATCAGATTGGGCAAATGAAGAAAAACAATAAGTAAAAATTAATAAAATTAATATTCTCATTAACCTCCCTGTTTCGCTGGTACAGTAACCGTTCCTCTATCTGTTTCAGGGTCTTCGTTTTCATCTCGAACCCAAATAACATCGGCATATTGACTATCTTTAATGGTGTAAGCAAACTGTAGATAACATAAAAAATATTCTTCAACATTCTTAATATCACATCTATAGTCGAAACGAAATTCTCTTCCTTGAACAGTGGTATATTTATTATCCTTTCCTAAAATTTTCACAGGATTAATTCCATTATAATTCAAATAGACATTATCCTCTAATTTTATACCGCTAGTATTTTCAATTTGCGATAATTGAGCTTTAGGTAAATATGTTAATACCGTTATTGTGTAAGAATCGTCATTTCCCCTATTTTCAGGAGAAGATATGTTTACAGAAGGCCCATCGGCCATTTCATTCGCAGAAATTGTTTCTTGCAATCTTGAATAGTTAATTAACTCCATAACTACTCCATTCAACTCGACAGTTTCCCCTTTAATTGTAGTGTTGTCCATTGTAAATTAGTTTTCTTTATTTGATAATGACTCAAATTTACAATAAAAATTGAATTATAGTATAAAATCGGATTATGTTTATATGTTTAGAAAAAACTACAATAAATACCGAATTAATTCTCTTCAATCGTTCGAAATGTTAGGTTAATTCTTGGTCTTTGAACTTTTTTCGTAGGAGGTAAACGGTGTAACCAATGCGTTTGTGTGGTGTCTTTCATTACTAAAAGTGAACCGTGTTGTAAAATAAGTGAAACTACTTCCTTACTTTCTTTATGCTTAAATGCGAACTTGCGTTCTGCTCCGAAAGTAACCGACGCAATAGCTCCGTTCTTTTTTAAATCCTTTTCTCCATCCGAATGCCAAGCCATACCTTCTGATCCGTCATGGTATAAATTCAATAAACAAGAATTATAGGTCTCTTGAGTTTCTTTTTCTATCAAATTTTTTAATTCCAATAATTCTTTAGTAAATGGTAATGCTGTTTTTGTTGTATTAGAATATGAATACTCAAAAGGCTTTTCCGCATACCAAGCAACTTTTCTTTTGGTAACCATACGTTTTCCAAAAATCACAGCTTCATCATTCTTCCACTCTATATCATTTAATAATGTTTCGTAATATGTATTCGCTTCTTCTTTCCCAATAACAAGTCCATAATACAAAACAGTACCGTCCTTAGGTAATAAATTCTGCGGAGTATCATTAAATTGAGAAAACAAATCCATCTTTTTATAAATTTTGAGTGTTGAGTGTTGAGTGTTGAGTGTTGAGTGTTGAGTGTTGAATTATCAAATTTACGATTTTCAATGCATTATTAATCGAGATTTTTATTGTTGACAACTGGAAAACATTTTGCTTGTTTGTTGAATTTCGGTTTTCTATTTTTGTTGAGAAAATAATTCGGCTTTAATGGAACATTTTATAGTATCAGCTCGTAAGTATCGTCCTCAAACCTTTGCAGATGTAGTAGGTCAACAAGCGATTACAAATACTCTTGAAAATGCTATAAAAAACAATCATTTAGCTCAGGCTTTATTATTTACTGGACCAAGAGGAGTTGGAAAGACATCTTGTGCCAGAATCCTTGCCAAAAGAATTAATCAAGAAGCTTCCGAAAACACGAGTGAAGACGAAGATTTTGCATTCAACATTTTCGAATTAGATGCGGCTTCAAATAATTCCGTTGATGATATTAGAAATTTGACGGATCAGGTTCGTATTCCTCCTCAAACTGGAAAATATAAAGTATATATCATTGACGAGGTTCATATGTTGTCACAGGCGGCATTTAATGCTTTTTTAAAAACTTTAGAGGAACCACCCGCACATGCCATATTCATCTTGGCAACTACTGAAAAGCACAAAATAATTCCAACGATATTATCACGTTGTCAAATATTCGACTTTAAAAGAATTGGTGTTCTTGATGCTAAAGAATATTTGAAAACTATTTGTGCGAAAGAAAATATAACAGCTGACGACGATGCTCTTCATATTATTGCTCAAAAAGCAGATGGAGCAATGCGTGATGCCTTATCTATTTTTGATAGGGTTGTTAGTTTTTCAGGAGACAATTTGACCAGAGAAGCCGTAACTCAAAATCTTAATGTTTTAGATTATGATGTGTATTTCTCAATGACAGATTTACTTCTTGAAAATAAAATTCCAGAAGCTTTGATGGCTTATAATGGTGTTTTAGCAAAGGGGTTTGAAGGTCATCATTTTATTAACGGACTTGCTTCTCATTTTAGAGATTTACTTGTGGCAAAAGATGCCTCAACAATTCCATTATTAGAAGTTGGTGATACTGCCAAAAAGAAATACCTTGAGCAGGCAACGAAGGCATCTTTACAGTTTTTAATGCAAGCTATAGACAAAGCAAATGATTGCGACTTAAAGTATAGAGCTAGTAAAAACCAACGATTACTTGTTGAACTTACGCTAATGCAAATTGCCTCTATCACTTTTGATGGAGCAAAAAAAAAATCTAGGAACTACATAATTCCTGCAACATTTTTTACTGCTTTAGCACCGAGTAAACCGAAACCCAAAGTATCAACTCAACCAGTTGGTGATGTAATAAAGCAAGCTGCTTCAACTTCAAAAGCAATTGAAGTAACGCAAAATGCACCTCAGGTAGAAAAAAGTACGAAACCTTTATTAAAAGACATTAAACGTAGGACTTCTGCCCTTTCTTTGAAGAGTATTCATACAAGAAAAGAAAAAAGTAGTGTTGATGAGGAGGAAAATTATGACAACCACCCAAGAACACCATTTAACCATGAGCAATTAAAGGATGCCTGGAAAAAGTACTATTTTAAACTTCAAGATATTGGAGAGCGAAGTATGGCTGCAATTATTGCTTCTGATGAACCAAAATTATTTGAAAACTTCCAAATAGGAATATCGGTTCCCAATGAATTAATGTTAAATCAATTGAACAAAGGGAAACCAAAATTATTAAGATTTTTACGTGAAAAATTAAATAATTATGGTATTCAGATTATTGTTAACCTTAATGAAACAGTAGAGAAGAAATTTGCTTATACTCCACATGAGAAGTTCCAAAAACTTAAAGAGAAAAACCCTCTAATAGATAAGCTTAGGTCTACTTTTGGATTAGATTTATAAACAATAGATTTTCCGAAAATATTAAAGAGAATTACCTTAAAATTAAGGTTATTTTATCTATCTCTACAATTTAAAACCTACGATTAATTAAAACTAATCTCTTTACCCAAATAAACAATCTTGTGGTTATTTCCTACTGTAGATAGTTCTGTTTCTTGAATAGTTTCAATATTGTCTTCATTCTTGACAAACAACGGAACAGACCTCTCTTCATCAAAAAGAATGTTTAGTTTCTTTTGATAATCTTCTGCCGAACTTACATTGACTTCGTTCATTGTTGGATAATCGCGTGCGCTTTCGGTAATATTGATGAAATCATCCTTAGGTGTAAAAATCATATCATTATTCTCAACAGAATCGGTCTTAATCTCATTTAAAGTAGCCAAACGGTATGAACCTCTTTCTCCATACACACTTGAAAACTGGTTTACAGCATACCTGTTTACCTCATCACTACCTGTCATGGCGATTAAATATCCCACATCATTTAACTCGGCAGAATCATCTAATGTTTCTGTATAAATATCAATATCAAAAGCTTCAATCCCTTGATTTTTTGATTCCTCTATATAACTCTTATTTTGATCTAGGAGCACCACTCTCCTACCGTTATTCATTAAATATTTAGCAATTATTCTAGCCGCATCAGAAGCACCAATCATCACGATAGCTTCCGAGCTCTTTAAAAACACACCTACAATTTTTGCAAACATTCTTGCCGTAGTTGCATTTAACAATACTGTTCCTAACACGATTAAAAATACTAATGGTGTAATGTATTCGGCACCTTCAATTCCTTGCTTCATCAATTTGGTTCCAAATAACGATGCAATACCTGCGGCAACAATACCTCTTGGTCCTACCCAGCTTATAAATAATTTTTCATTACTTTTTAAATTAGATTTATAAGTACTTAGAAAAACACCTAAAGGTCTTATTACAAATACTACTAAAGAAAATAAAATTGCGGTTTTCCAATTATAAAGAAGTAGCAAATCCGTCATATTTATATTCGCAGCTAGTAAAATAAACAGTATAGAAATTAGAAGAACACTAAGTGATTCTTTAAAGTATAATAACTCATTTAAATTCTTAAGCTTGCTATTTCCAATGACCATACCCATAACTACTACCGCCAGTAGTCCAGATTCATGTGCGAAAAGATCCGATTCTACAAAAACCAATAAAACGGTCGATAGCGAAACCACATTTAATAAATAGTGAGGTACTAATTTCTTATTAATAATATAAATTAGAAAGTGAGCAAATGTGAAACCAAACGTTGTTCCGAATAAAACAATTTTTCCAAACTCCGTTAAAGCAGTTTGAGTAAATCCACTTCCACCTCCTACACTAATGAATTCAAAAACCAATACAGCAACTAAAGCTCCAATAGGGTCGATTAAAATCCCCTCCCATTTGAGAACAGCTGATACTTCTTTTTTTAATGGAATATTTCTTAAAATGGGCGATATTACGGTTGGCCCCGTAACTATAATTAAAGCAGAAAAGAGAAAAGATATTTCCCAGCTTAAATCAAAAATATAGCGTGAAGCCAGTCCTGCACCAAAAAAAGTAACTACTGAACCTAATGTAATCAATTTAGTAATTACTGGTCCAACACTTTTAATTTCATCTCTTTTTAATGTTAGCCCTCCTTCAAAAAGAATAATACTAATTGCTAAAGACACAAAATAGAAAAGACCATCACCTGGAAACAATCCTTTTTTACCATTCCAAATAGGCTCTATTAATTTACTTCCATCTTCCGTGTAAAACTCGGCTGCAACAGGTCCTACCAATAAACCAATAAGTATTAAAGGTAAAATTGCTGGAATTTTAAATTTCCAAGCGAACCATTGTGCCAATATTCCAAGTATTATAATTCCCGCTAACTCTAACATATAGTTTGTTTAAAAGTCCTAAAAATACAGCTTTTAACACAAACTTTTTTCATGTTTTTTTAGTTTTTTATTTCGAGGATTCTTTGCTTTTCATTCCCAAAATTATCAATAGCCTTTATTATGTATTTTCCGGGTTTCGGTTGAATCTCTTGCTCATGATAATCCTCTGTCATTCCTATAAAAGTATCATCTAAATACCAATAAACTTTTGCCTCCGAATTTTGATGGGTTACTTTTAAAACTAAAGAGTTAACTTCACCTTGAGCATTTTTAGTTAATGAAACCGTTGATTTGTATTTCGTAGGAAAGAGAAACTCCATCGTATTGTTCTCACTAATCAAACAATCTTTTCTAAAATTTGGAAGCGGTCTATAATCAGCATTTTTTTGTTGATAATAATGAGCCATTAACGGAGGTAATACAAACCATTCTTTTGTTTTTATATTAGAAACAGACTCACAATTACTGTTTACTCTAAACTTCTCCGTTACATCGACCGTTATTTCCCTGTGATAAGGACACGATCCTCCTCTTCTACCATTCTTTGAGATCATTCTTTTTTCAGAAGGGCATATAGGTAACGCTAAATAACCACTTTTAGCACATATTTTTTCTTCATACAAATTTTCAAAAGGCTCTAAAAACCAATCTGATTTTGGTAATACATCAAAAACATTAAACATTAAAGGAGCAGCACTTCCTACTCCCGTTAAATCTGACCTTCCTTCTCCATCAGAATTTCCTACCCAAACACCTACTACATATTTTGATGTAGTACCAATTGCCCAAGCATCTTTATTTCCGAAACTAGTACCCGTTTTCCAAGCTATCTTTTGTGAGGAATCATAGTATTTCCAAGCCTGATCCGTTAACGGTCTATTTACTTCTGTTAACGTATTTAGTGTTAAATAAGCCGTACCTGCATCAATAGTTTCATAATCTCCCTTAATAACTCCAAAATCTACCTCATCATTATACAAAATACTAGGTTCTATGAATTCATTTTTGTAATATTTATGTCGTAACTCTTCATAATGATTCACAATACCAGCGTATCCAGCAAATGTTTTACATAAATCCCATAAACTTGCTTCTGCCCCTCCTAAGATTAATGACAAACCATAATAATCTGAGGATTTATTAATGTGTTTTATACGATAAACTTCAATATCTCCTCTGAATTTTTCTAATCCATACGACTGTAACATTCTAACTGCAGGAATATTTAAAGATCTTGTTAATGCTTCATTGGCTGGTACCGCCCCATCAAAAGTAAGATCATAATTTTTCGGAGAATACCCTGCTATTTCTGTTGGAACATCTACTACCAATTGTGTCGGCAACAACGCTCCCTCTTGCAACATTTGAGCATATAAAAAGGGTTTTAACGTACTTCCAGTACTTCTTGGAGAAATAATATTATTCACATCTTTTTGATGGTTCTTATCCGTTGGAGAATTCCCTATGTAAGCGAGTGCCTTTCTTGTTTTAACATCCAGCACTAAAACAGCCAAGTTATAGACCTCGTTCTGTTTCATTTGTCCATAATGCTGCTTTGCTAACACATTTACTTGTCTTTGTAGATGAATATCAATAGCGCTTTTTACTCTTTGACCTTTCCTTTTTTTTGCTACTTCCTGAACAAAATGTGTTGCTAATGTAGGCAAAGGATAAGGCTTTTGAGGTAATTCTTCTTCTGTAGCCAATTCATAAGTCTCCTTATCTATAATTCCTTCTTCATGAAGTTTTTTAAGAAGTCCATTTCGTTTTTTCCTTAATCTCTCTTGATTTTTCCCTGGGTAAATTAATGAAGGCGCGTTAGGCAACACTGCCAACGTAGCGCTTTCCGCCCAAGATAATTGATGAGGACTTAATCCAAAGTATCGCCAAGCAGCCATTTCTAATCCTACAACATTACCTCCGTAAGGTGCATGAGAAGCATACAAACGTAATATTTCCTCCTTTGAATTTCGAAACTCTAACCTTGTGGCAAGAACTAGTTCTATCAATTTTTCAAAATAAGATCTTTTTTGATTCTTTCTTGAAAGTCTAATTACCTGCTGTGTGATTGTGCTTCCACCTCTAACCACCTTCTTTGCTTTATAATTCGCTTTTATTGCTTTCACTATGGATATTGGATTAAACCCGAAGTGCTTGTAAAAATAAGCGTCCTCAAACTGTAAAACACAATATTCAAACTTAGTAGGAACTGAATCCAATTCAGGAAATCTCCATTGTCCATCATTAGCAATTACCGCCCCTAGTAACTCATCATTACTCGAAGTTACTACTGTTGAATTTGGACTAACAAACAATTTTTTAGGAAGACAAAAATAATACCCAATCAATAGCCCTAAGAAGAGGGTTGTTTTAATTTTATTTCTTTTTACATACGTTTTTATTCTTTTCACATGTTTACATTTTTAATCATCGTTTTATTAGGCTTATTTCTCTTTTAAACAAATCTATCAAAAAGAATTAATATGATTCTTATAAATAGTAATTGACAATTAAATCTAGTACTTTTGGCTCTTTCCATCCTAACCAAACTATGAAAGAACTAGAAACTATAAATCTAGACCAATTGCCTAGCCCTAAAGGAACATTTATACTAGGTCATTATCCTAATTTTAAATCAAACGATAAACATGTTTTTCTAGAAGAGAGTGTAGAAAAATGTGGTGATCTCTACTCTATTAATCTTGTAGGACAAAAGTTTGTGGTTTCAGCTATTCCAGAATTGAACAACGAAATTTTAAAGGCACGTCCAAAGTTATTTAAAAGACTTCCAAAAATTAATTCTGTTCTACAAGAAATGGGAATCTCTGGTGTATTTAACGCTGAAGGAGACTTATGGAAAAAACATAGAAAGTTAACAGCTGAATCACTTAGTTTAAAAAAAGTAAAAGGATATTTTCCTATTGTGCTCCAAAAGTCAAAATCGTTGCTGTATAAATTCGAACAATTTTCTAAATCTCAAAAGTCTATTGATATTCAACGAGAATTTATGTTTTTTACTATCGATGTTACCACGGCTATTGCTTTTGGTTATGAATTAGATGCTATCCATGGAAAAGATGCTGTTTTTCAAAAACACTTGGAGCGAATTTTCATGATGTTGAATGAACGTAACTTCTCTCCTATTCCTATTTGGAAAATTTATAAAAGAGCTAAAGATAAAGAATTAGAGTCCTCGCTAAAACATATTGAAACTACTATTTATAAGTTTATAGCTCAAGCAAAAGAGAATTTAAAAAATGACCCAAAATTAAAGGAGCAACCAAGAAATTTCTTAGAGGCTTTACTTATAGAAAATAGCGATGGATCTTTTAGTGATAAAGAAGTATATGGAAATATTTTCACCATGCTTTTAGGTGGTGAAGATTCTACTTCAAGTTCGTTATCTTGGATTTTATACTATTTGGCACAGCATCCTGAAATTATAAATAAAGTAAGAGAAGAAGCACATTCAATATATGGTGATCATCTTACTCCTAAATCTTTTGAAGAATATCAGCAATTAGAATACACCAATGCTGTGGTTCAAGAAACATTGCGTATTCATCCTACTACAACACAACAGATTGTACAAGCCAATGAAGATTGTCAAATTCTTGGTTTAGACATAAAAAAGCACACTAAACTGATTCTTTTGAATCGATACGCACAACGCTTGGACAAACATTTTTCAGAGGCAATGGTATTTAAACCTGAACGATGGTTAAAAAGTAAATGTCCAATGCATCAAAATCATGATGTATCTACTATTAAAGCTTTCGGAGGAGGCCCTCGCCTATGCCCTGGAATGAATCTTGCACTTTCAGAAATGGTTACTTTAACCTCTATGATTTGTAAACAATTCGATATTGAATTAGCTGTTAAGAAAGAAGAAGTTTCAGAAAAACACTCTTTTATTGTTTATCCTGAGAATTTATATATCAAATTAAGTAAGGTCAATTAAACAATATAAATACGAACCTTTCTATTCTTCAATCTGGTATTATTCAAATTTGAAACGAGCTTTTTTGCCTCTTTAACAGGTACCGCTACAAAAGCACAATCTTGTTTCAACTCAATAACGCCAACCTCATCTCTTTTTAAGTTTCCTTTCTTAAAAAGTAAACCTGCAATATCTCCTTTAGAGATTTTATCCTTTCTGCCTCCTGATATAAAAATAGTTTCCCAATATCTCTTAGTTTTTGGTTTTTTATCAAATATATCAGCTATTGGAATATTCTCTATAAACTCGGGTAATTCTTGTTTTTTCGCTTTTAAAACATAAGCCGTTCCTTCTTTATCAACTCTTGCCGTTCTACCATTTCTATGCGTAAATTCTTCAATACGAAGTGGTAGTTCATAATGGATTATATATTTCATTTCAGGAATATCAATACCCCTTGCCGCCAAATCAGTTGCTAATAAAATTTGACTTGTGCCATTCCTAAACTTTATTAACGACCTTTCTCTATCTCTTTGTTCCATTCCACCAGAAAAACAACTATGCGAAATAGAGTTCTTTGATAGAAAATGACTTACTTTTTCAACACTATCTCTTAGATTAACGAATATTATTCCTTGGTGCTCGTTACCTATGTGATTCAATAACTCTAATAATGTTTCATTTTTATTAGACGACCAAACTACCTGTTTAAGAGTTAATCTATCGTTTATTTTACCTGTTAAATAGTTTAATACCGTCGGATGTTTTAATCCAACAAATTCAGGTATTTCAATTTCTTGTGTTGCAGACGTTAATACTCTTTTTACTACAGAAGGAATCTCATTAATAATACCTTTCATTTCATACTCAAATCCAACTTCTAATGATTTATCAAATTCATCCAGCACTAATGCTTTTATATAACTCTTATCAAAACGGTCATTTGCAAAATGATCAGAAACTCTACCAGGAGTACCTATTAAAATACTTGGAGTATGCTTTAAATCCTCCTTATCTTTCGCCATAGCTCTACCTCCATATACAGCATTTACTTTTGCTCCTGTCCCCATTTCTCGAACTACCTGTTCAATTTGAATGGCTAATTCTCTTGACGGCACTAATACTAGAGCTTGCACTTCATTTAGACTTACATCTATCATTTTTAAAACGGGAAGTAAAAAGCTGATCGTCTTCCCTGTTCCTGTAGGCGATAATATAATCGTATTATCATTAGAATCAATGGTAGAAATAGCTTCTTCCTGCATTTCATTTAATTCATGGATATTTAACTTTGTTAAAATATCTTTTTGAGTTTTCTTTAAGTTTGTTTTCATATCTACGAATTAATTTAATTTTGCAAAGATAGATAGTATTTAAGCCTTTTTAATGAATTAAACCCTATATATACCATTTACAAATTGAAATTGCTGTAAATGTTATAAAAACAAAACCCACAGCAATTGTGTGGGCTTCTATTTTTTAATTTACTTAAAGATCTTTATTTCATATTCTTCCAATCAATTCTTTTCTTCTTTACTACTTTCTTTGTTTTATTATAATCCGTCACATAAGCTTCATATTCCTTCCATAAAACATCAATATCTTTGTCTAAGATAACTTGAATTGCTTTTTTATAGCTCCATGGTTCTATTTCTAACACAGACTTATTGAACTTGTATATAAAATCTTTATCATGATTGTCTACTATCCACTTTAGGAAAAATCCAGTTGTGGTATATCCTGATAAATACTTATAACCTTTGAAACCTAAGTCAGGATGACGAGTTTTATGATATCCTGCATTTATTCTGACCAAATCGGCTTCCCCTTCTAAGAAAGCGAAATAATCATATCCTGGTCTATATTTATCATTTTCTGTTTTGGGTGAGAATTGATATCCATGAGTTAGTTCGTGCCATAGCACTCCGTAAATTTCATATTTAACGGCATCATCAGCTTCATCCTTTAATGCATTTTGAATGTATTTTGTACTAAACCATAAATCCATAATGGTATTGTTCCCCCCTCTTGCTGCTACTGTATTACTCCAATTAAAGGTAAAATTCACTTTTTCAAAATCTGGAACTTCACTTATATTTCTATACAATTGCTTACAAACACCTAACGTCACTTCATTAATTGCTTTTGTAAAATCAGGTATAATTCGCATGGCTCTTTTATACCCTTTGGATAATGTATCTGTTGAAGTAAATTCTACTTTCGGATAATGAAATCCCTTCCAAGGATTTTCAGGGTCATATACCTTGACATATCTCTTTGATACCACAGAATCAGTTCCAAACTTATTTTTAACGATTAACTTTACTGTATGATTCCCAGCAATAGGAAAATATACCTTCGGGTATGGCTCGTTACTTACTTTAGGTATTCCATTCTCAAAATGCCACTCCCAAGATGTAGGCCCATTAAACGATATATCCTTAAATTGAATTGTATCCTTGATTTTTGTTCTGTTTAAATCACTTGAAAACTCCGCTAAAGGAGCTTTGGTAATAGCTTTTAAATCGAATTCAGCAATTTGTAGGAAGTTATCACCGTAAACAGATTTTTTATTTTGTTCAAATTCTATTTTATAGAAAGAATATGCTTTGCTATTAGACTTGAGCTCATAATCATGAGTTTCTTTTCTTGCTTTAAAAAATTCATTCTCCTTTTTATCTAGTAACTCCCATGTTTTACTATCAGTTGAACCACTTAGTATCCAATTTTTAGGATCTCTTCCGGGAGCATCATTAGCTGTAGTTATTGAATACGCCTTGATAACACTGCTTTCACTATTTTTTATAGTTATTACATTTTTCGGTGAAGTAGCTAAAAATTTAGTATTCCTATTTTTATCATACAGTTTCGATAAATCTTCCGATTTACTGATACCTTTATGTTCGCTTGTAACAACGCTATTCTTATTTAAAATACTTTTATATCCTTGCTTTACAGATCTAACATTTGTAATCTTTTGATTACAAGACATTAGAGTAGATCCTAGTAGTAAAAAGGGAAAAAACTTCTTTAAAATCATTTCTAAATTATATTATGTTCCAAATATAAGAATCATTAATACATACGAAATGATCAAAGAAGTTTCTTAAATTCTGAATGATTTATATTTAATCGTTTTGGTTTTGATATGGATTCTTATTTGCCTCCCAAGTAAGTGTTGTTGAATCTCTTAATGTAGAAGGATTTTCTGGCACAGCTTTATAATACGGATCTCCAATATTATATCCCATGGAGCTAAGCTTCACTTCTCCATTCGTTAAAATATCAATTTTCGAATACCCAAAGAACTTTGCTTCTCCCGGACTTCCTGCATTTCCAGCGATTATTTGATAGGTACCTTTACCTCCTGGTTGCATACGCTGATAATCGTGTAAATGAGCAGAAAGCATAGCAACTACATGGTTTTCTTCTAATTTCGGCCATAATATCGGTCCTTCTGGTAATCCCTTATGCCCTGTCTTTGGCTTTCCGCTTACATAATAAGGTTTGTGTCCCAACACAAAAACATGATCTATCGATGGATTATCTTTATATTCCTTTACCTTATTAACAATCCATTGTGTTGGTATTTGACCTTCCAATCCATAAGGGTTTTCTTTTGTTGGCTCGTTATAGGTATCTGTATTCATTAAAATGAAACCAATATTTTGTCTTACAAAAGAAAATGTCATCTGATTATTAATACTATCCTTTCCTGCTATAATTTCTCTATCTTCAGGCATGAACTCCTCCATTTCGTTCATCCAAACTTCAGTAGCTCCTTTTAACGGCCATTCATCATGGTGTGGTACATTATAGTCATGCCAATAAAGCATTTCATGATTTCCCGGTACAGCGACCATTTCTATTTTCGAAAGACTTATTGGACTAAAATCAACATCGCAATAAAGTTTTTTCCAAGCGACTAGTTGATTTTCTAAATTCGCAGTGTTCGTTTCTCCTAAAACCATATCACCTAGGAAAAAGAATAAATCTGGTTTTCTTTCCAACGCGGAAATTTCCGTCCAAATTCTTTTCATTGCCGATAAATTCGCTGTCGAAGCATTCGTCGCTGTAGAATCACCTTGCTGATGACGATCCACTCGATTGCATCCTAAAAAAACAAAACTAAATGAAACTGAATCTTTAGATTGTACCTGAGGTGTTGTTGTACTTGTTGAAGTTTTTTTCTGTTTATTCTCGCAACTATACATGCATACTACACATATAGCCACCAACATGATTAGTTTTTTCATAATTTGGGTAAGTTTAGACACTTCTAAAGATAGTTACTTCTTTTTGAATAACTTGTTTAAAAGTGTCCAAATACCAAAGGGTAAAAGGGTAATTTTATTTAACAACCTTTACCCATTGTCCTTTTGTTCGAGAAACATAATCATTATCGTACATCGCTTCCGCTTGAGCGCCTGGTAAATAATAATCACCCAAATATGATGCATTCAAAAGAACTCTAAATGTTTTCGTTTCAAAACCTTTTAGCGTGAAATAGTTACTTACACTCGCATCTCTAATATCGGTATAATCCACTTTTGAAGAAGTGGTATTATTACCAAAATCAGTAAATCTTGTATTTATAATTTCCCATCCTGAAGGAATATATTGTGTTAATGCGATATTCTCAACTTTAGAACTAGTTTCATTCTTTATCGTTACCTCAGCAATAAAATTAGTTCCTTGCGATAAGTTTTCTGGACTTATTTTTACTCCTTTTCTTGTTTTATAAACAACATTCGTTTTTAAGTTCCTTTCTACAACCTTTTCTTCTCCTACAGGAAGTATTCCTTTATTTAACACTCTTACATACAAAACACCACTTCCATTATTCAACACCTTTATGGCATTCTCTTTTTTGCTAATGGCTATATCTTTAGCAAATAAGGACTTACTTGTATTCACATTTTCACTAGCTCCATTGAGTGTGTATTTAGATTTTATTCCGGCTGTTTCACCATTTCTCAAAGCATAATTACTAATCGCCAATAAACTGTAAGCCGTTGTTTGCGTGCTCATCCATCTTGAACCAGATAGTTTTTCCGCTATTTCTTTAGCCAATTTAATAGCCTTAACATCATCTCCAATAGAAATGTAAGTTTCTAATGCCATGGCCTTATTTCTCGTTTCAGAACCATAATTATAATAATATCTTCTTTCTGTCTCTTCTATAGATAAACCTGAAATAATAGAATTTGCGATCGACCTCTTTCCAATTAAAGCATATGCCGCTGCCAAACGTAATTTTGTCGCATTAGAAGTATTTGATGTTTCCTTTAATCTATTCATAGAAGCTAAGTCTGGACTATTTGCTAAACTCAATGTATACAAGCGATACGCTTGATTTAATGCATTGTTATAATACCTATCATTATTTCTCCATTTTCTAGCTTGATCTTTCTGATAATTAATCCATTTATTTTTGAAGCCAATAGGCAATGCATAACCTTTTTTAGATGCTTCAATCATAAAATGTCCCGCATAAGAAGTTCCCCAATTATTGGCATTTCTATTACCAGGCCAATAAGATAATCCACCGTTTGATATTTGGAAATTTGACAACCTCGTTATCGTTGCTTTTATGTTTCTTTCAATATCCTGCTTTTTCTCTTCAGATAACTCAAAAATTTCAGGAAGATATAACTGTGGAAATGCACTAGAGGTTGTTTGCTCAACACAACCATGTGGGTATTGAATTAAGTATCCTAACCTCTTTGTAAAATTCATTGGAGGAAGAGTCGATAATTCTATGGTTGCCACATTCGTTCCTGTAGTTCCAAACGCTGTAAAGTTCAACTCTTTTTCCTCTTTTCCTTTTAATACTAAATCTTTTACTTCGGTTGATACTGGATTAGGATTCAATACATCTATTTCAACTTCATAGGTTGCCTTTTCTCCTCCCGAACTTGCTTCTACCTTTACTTTTCCAATTCCTTTAAAATCGTTCACTTTTAAGGTAAAATATGCCATTTTTTCATCTGGCTGATTAAAACGTATTGTTTCAGAATCATTCCCTACAATCGTGTAAGACTCATTTGGAACAACCTTTACTTTTACTTGTTTTATTTCAGGAGTCATCGCGAATACTGTTACAGGCAATGTAACCGTTTCTTGAGGTGTAATTTTTCGTGGTAAAGAAGCTAATACCATTACTGGTTTGCGTACAAACGCCGTTTTCTCATCACTTCCATAAGCCTCTTTATCAGCATTCGTTGCTACTACCATTGCTCTAACAGAACCAACATACTTTGGTATTTTAAAGGTATGCTCTTTAGTTTCTCCCTTTTCTAAATTAAAAGGACCTAAATACGTTACCATTGGTTTAAAACGATTCGCTTTTTTATTTTTACTTCCTGCCTCAGATTCATCTCCCCCAATACTTAATATTTGATTTACCTTTCCTCCATAAGCACCAATTACATCATCAAAAATATCCCAGGTTCTTACCCCTAATGATTGACGAGCGAAGAAGGTATACCAAGGATTTGGCGTTTTAAATCTTGTTAAATCCAATAATCCTTCATCTACTATGGCAATTGTATACGTCATTGGTTTACCATCCTTTTCTTTTACTCTAATTCCAGCTGTAGACTCCGGACGCAGTTCATCGGCCAACTGAATTTGAGGTTCCAGCTTAGTAGAAGGATCATACACCATCATTGGAATAGATCCATACATACGAATTGGTAAATCATTTACCGTTTGATTATGCTTTTGCAATAAGGAAATATTAACAAAAACATTTGGAGTATAACTGGCTAATACTGGAAATGTAAATTCTGTTTGCTTTGCTTTTGTCTCTACCCAAAAATGATCTAAAACTTGTGTGCCATTCTCTATAGTAATTAAAGCTCGTCCTCCTTCTGAACTAGGAAACTTTACAACAGCATTTTCATTTACTTTATAAGATTCTTTGTCAGTTGTAAATACCAACATGGTTGCATTAGTTTTATCTTGACTTCCTTTCTTTTTTCCGTACCAAGAAGGCCAATCAAAATAAACTACTGATGATGTTACGTGCTTGCTCTTTTTATCAATTACTTTTACCAAATAACGCCCCCAATCGTTTTCACTTATTTTTAAATCAAACGATCCTTTTCCTGAACCATTGGTTTTAACCGACATTGTTTTATAAGTAGAATGATATCTCGTTCCATCATAACTCGATAATCCATTATCCGAACTACTCCACCACCATCTCCATGACAATTTATATACTTTTACATCTAAATTATTAGCAATTCCTTTTCCATTTTCATCAACTGAAGCTACATTAAAAGTATAGTTTTCATCAGTAAATAAATAATTTCTTGATTGTGACTCTTCAGCATTTAATAATCCCACATAACTCTTATAAGGAGATACTTTCTTACTGAAAACATCCGTGCTAAAATCACCACCATTTTCATATACTTTGGTTATAAAAGTCGCTTTTAGCATTCCCGGAGCCTTATTGTCTAATTTTGGCTTTACAGAAAAATTAGATTTCCCTTCATTATTTAGATTTCCTTGTAGAACTTTAAAATCTTCCGTTCCGAATTTTCTAGTTACATCGTCGAAGTTATAATTATTGAATTTGGAAAATGTGGTTTTCGATTGTGTAAACTTACCATTAATATCCAACTTTAAATCTCTAGCAATTGCTCCATGTAACCATTTCACTTCAACGTTTCCTGCAATAGGTGAACTAGCTTTAATAACTTCATCGTTTACGTTCATTTTAATTTTTAAACGATTCGGTTTGATAGTTTCTATTTTCAAATTTTTATGGAAAGAAGCACCTCCTACAATTGCCTTTACCTTCCAATTACCCGTAATAGCTTCTTGATCCGTTTTTGGAGCATAGCTATACATGTTTGTTGGGTTCTTTTGTACTACCGTTCTATCGACAATTTTACCTTGAGGATTTGTTAGTTCGAACTTTATCGGATGATTCTCTGGAATTGGATTCGCTTTATCATTTAATACAAAAGTCAAAAACAACTGATCTCCTGGACGCCAAACACCACGCTCACCATAAATATATCCTTTAAGTCCTTTTTGCAACTTTGCTCCAGAAACATCAAACTTACTCATTGACAAAGCATTTCCTTCATTGAGCTTTATATAGGTAGTATTCTTTCCTTTAGAAGCAACAGCGAAAAAGGCATTATGTTCTTCTTCTATTTCTACCACACCTTTATCATCTGTAGTCATTTCAGCAATCGGTTGCTGTTGTAAGTTATGTAATGTTACTTTAGCTCCAGCCACGGGATTTGTTGTTAATAAATCCGTAACAGCAACAAATGTTTTATTATTACTTCCTTTCTTAACAATAACTCCCAGATTAGTCGCCAAGATATTTGAAGTTATTTTTTTATCGCGGAAGTAAGAAGTAGTACAAGGGTTTTCTCTGTCTCTCCATCTATATTCACCATCATAATATCCGTCATAATAATAACGGGTTGTATCATACTCTTTTGTATTTATTTCTTTTTTACCAAAAACTATCGTATTGTTAGGACTGTTTCCATCACATGCATAGTTAGAATATTCCTTAGAATAACTAAACTCAACCCTATACATAGCACCATTATCAACTTCAACAAAATCAGCCAAATTTACAGCAAAGGCATTTTCTTTGCTTAAATCTACTCCTTGATCCGATAAGTTCACCGTATACTTCGCCACAGGCCTTCCTACATATCTTATATTTCCCTTATTGTTTAAGTTATTGTATTGTAAAAACTGTAAAATATTGTCTTTATAAATTTTATAGATTGTTGCATCAACGGCTCTCAGGTTAACTGCTTTAAAGTTTATTTTAAGATTGTCTGAATCGGGAAGAATTGTACCACTCTTTATAAAGCTTACCGAAGGTTTTAGTTGTTGAAAATGCAAAGTCTCTTTGTAATTCTCCTTAAGATCATAACCTTCTACATTTTTAATACCCTTAAATATTTCTATGGTAACTTTATCCTTTAACGAAGCAGCTGGATAAATTGTAACTACATTGTTATTAACTTTATATGTAAACCTTCTTTTTTGTGTGTTTGCAAATTGAATAAGTCCTTTTAAATTTTGTTTCTTTTCAATAGCATCAGAAAAACTTATTTCAATATGTTGTTTATCACTGTCTGTTACTTCTACATTTAAAACCTTGAAATTATTCTTTCCTGTAATAACAACTTCTTTCTCACCATTTGAAGATGAACTCACAGTGCCTCCATCCCAAGAAACTTTTAATGATTTATCGTCAACAAATCGCTTTAAACTGTCTATTTTAAAATAAACCTTCGACGTAAAACCATCAGTAACGTCAAACTTGATATTCTGCAATTTACCATTGAAATTTGCCGAAACTAGACTAGAAAGTTGTTTACTTTCAACAATATCACTCGCATTTAATAATCCTTCAACATAATACCAATCGTTATCATAGACTTTAGGAGATTCCAACGAAATATTAAACAACAATTCTTTTGTTTTCATTTTAACGGTGAAATCCTCTAATTCCTCATCAATATTATCATACAGTTTTGATAAGTGCAGTGTCGCCGTATATTCCTTGTTTCCAGCTAACTTTTCCGAAGGAACAAACGTCAACATATTATTCTTAAAAGTTACCTCACCTTTTACCTTTGGTTGAATACTTATAACATCGGTATTTATATCAGTGACATTAGGTGTTTTTTTGAGTAGGAATTGTAAGTTAGCACCACTAGAAATTAATTTTTCTGGAAAAACACTAATATATTCACTATAGGCATTAACATTACTTTCGCTTTCGGTTTTCTTTTTACAAGATTCCAGAATCCCTAATGAAAAGACTAAAGAAAAAAGAATTAAAATTCGTGATTTGAATTTGACAGCATACGTTTTCATCTATTTGTTTTTTACAGTCATATAAGTTTTTAATAGCAAGATATCCTCAATTTTAATGTAATGATTCTATCAAAAAAATGACAACTTCAGTTGTTATTGAGTTTAAAATTACTTAAAAAGATTCTTTGAAAAACATACGATTTAGAATTCGTTATCGTTTACTGAGTATTCGTTGATTTAGCACAATACTACTCCTTCAAGAGTTTACTATGAACATTCTGAATATTTTTGAATGGACACCATAAAACATACCGAAATAGTTTAGCTGGAAATCATCTTTATAAGCGCAATTTAATTCAACATAAAATTATAAGCTACTGAAACAGCATTATATAACAAAACTAGCCATTTTTACATGATTTATACATTTTATAGTCGCTATATTTCATAATTTTGTTTCATAATTGAAAAAGATCGATTTATCGGTGTTTTTTATTTTGTATAGAAACTGAAAGAATTATTAAAAGGAAATATTCTTTTCCTATTAGATTTAAATTATGCTTGGATTAAAATTTGAAACTGAAACATCATGGGCTGAAGTAGCCGAAAATGGACTGCAACAATTGTTAACTGATCATGCTTTTGCTGAACAAAAAGCTGCATCAAATGCTGTTTCAATTATCATTAACTATTCTGAAGAAACAGAATTGGTTAAAGATATGAGCGATATTGCTATTGAAGAAATGGAACATTTTAGAATGGTTCATAATATCATGGTGGATAGAGGGATGGTTTTAGGTCAGGCTACAAAAAATGATTATGCCTTAAAACTTCAAAAGTTTTTTCCTCATACGGGAAATAGAAAAGAAGCTTTAATTCATAGATTATTAGTTGCCGCTTTAATTGAAGCTAGAAGCTGTGAACGATTCAAGGTTTTTGCAGATAATATGAACGATGAGGAATTATCAAAATTTTATACAGATTTAATGATTTCTGAGGCGAATCACTATACATTATTCTTAGGTTATGCGAGAAAATATATGGACAGAGAAGTCGTTGATAAAAAATGGAACGACCTTCTAAGTTTCGAAGCTGAGATGATGAAAAGCAGAGGTAATATCGCAAAAGTACACGGGTAGTTTAATTTTGAATTTTGAATTTTGAATTTTGAATTTTGAATTTTGAATTTTGAATTTTGAATTTTGAATTTTGAATTTTGAATTTTAAGTTAATGTAACTTTTAAATATAATTCAATGATTGATAACCAAAAAACGACAACTGATCACAAAGTAAATGTTTAGCAAAGAAGAATCAGCGAAACTTCGCAAGGAATTTTGGACAAGTTTTGGAAAATCATTTCCTAGAAAATGGCTTTTGTACAATACAAAAATCAAAGGAGTAGCGTTTAAATTCCAAGCCGATAGAAAAAGAGCTTCTGTTTGTCTTGATTTTGAACATCCCGAAGAAGTTGCGAATGAATTGTTATATGACCAGCTACTTTCTTTGAAAAAAATCTTAGAATCTGAATATCTTCCAGAAGTTATTTTCGATGATAATTTCGAGTTGGATAATCGAAAAATTATTCGTCGTATTCATGTGCTACATGAAAAGAAGTTTAGTATTCACAATAAAAATACTTGGAGAGATTGTTATGAGTTCTTTGTAGAGACCATGACACAATTTGAACTCTTCTATTACGAGTATGAAGATTTTATAAAGCAGGCTATCTAGATCAATTTACTTAGTAACCCCTAATATTTTAACTATGAATAATTTCCCCTTTAAAAGCGCAATTGCTTGTTTATTCCTATTTTTTATTTCTTGTTCTGATTCTTCAGTAGAAACTGAAAACTTGGATGAAAACGGAACGAACTCTGATTTCGAAATTGAAATCATGAACTTAATTAATCAACACAGAACAAATAAAGGATTAACTGCTTTAAGTATTCTAGAAATCATTAAATCACAAACAGATCATCATAGCGATTATATGATTGCCAAAGCTGAGCTATCTCATGATGATTTCAATGTACGAGCAGACTATCTAAGGACAAATGCCAATGCTACCAATATAGCCGAAAACGTTGCCAATGGCTACACTACTGCACAAGCTGTTGTTAACGGCTGGATCAGTAGTAACGGACATAGAGAAAATATCGAAGGTGATTTTAGTCACTTTAACCTCACTGCAAAACAGCATACAAATGGGGTTTGGTATTATACAAATATTTTCATCAAGGTAGAATAACAAAAAAATCGCCTAGTTGGCGATTTTTTTATTCAAATAATTATTATTTCTGTTTCTAGATAAACTTTATTGTAAATGGATAACTTGGTTCTTCATTATTGCTAGCTTTTACGGCATTAATAATTGGATATATTAGATAGAACACTCCAATAACAAGCATTCCTAAAAGTCCTAAACCAAACAATATTACCAATGGAATACATATTAGTAAGTATAAAAACATGGTAATTCTAAAATTGATAATAGAACGTCCATGTTCATCCATATTTTCTATTTCATCTTTTTTTACTGCCCAAATAATTAAAGGAACTATGAGTCCTCCGATTCCTGTTACAAAATCTAATAATTGACTTAAATGGGTAATTGCTAATAATTGACTATTTCTCTTCATCTACTCTTTCGTGTGTTGGTTATACTAAATAGACGCTTAAACATCCTTTTTGTTACAAACTACCCCCTTTTTATCCACGAAACTTAAGGTTTTGACATTTTTTAAGAAAATTTTTCAATCCTCTAGATACTTGTTGGATGCTTCCCTACTATGTATATTTGCAACATGATACAAAATGATACCATAGTTGCTTTGGCGACTCCTGCTGGTGTAGGAGCAATTGCTGTAATTCGATTATCTGGAGAAAATGCTATTTCCATAGCGAACGATTTTTTTAAATCTGTAAAACACGATAAGTCGTTATTGGAGCAAAAGTCGCACACACTTCATTTGGGACATATTGTATATAACAATCAAGTAATTGATCAGGTATTAGTATCTATTTTTAAAAATCCACATTCATATACAGGAGAAAATGTAGTTGAAATTTCATGTCATGGATCGAGTTTTATTCAACAAGAAATTATCCAATTGTTTTTGCAAAATGGCTGTAGAATGGCTGATAATGGTGAGTTTACCATGCGTGCCTTTTTAAATGGTAAAATGGATTTAAGTCAAGCGGAAGCCGTTGCCGATGTAATTGCCTCTAATTCTGCTGCCTCTCATCAAATTGCTATTCAGCAAATGCGAGGAGGTATTACCAATAAATTAAAAGAACTACGCGCACAACTATTAGATTTTGCTGCTTTAATTGAATTGGAACTCGACTTTTCTGGTGAAGATGTTGAATTTGCCGATAGAACCCGATTTAAAGAATTAGTTGCCACTATTTCTTCGGTATTGAAAAGATTGATCGAATCTTTTGCCTTTGGAAACGCGATGAAAAATGGAATTCCGGTAGCCATTATTGGAGAGCCTAATGTTGGTAAATCGACCCTTTTAAATGCATTACTTAACGAAGAAAAAGCAATTGTATCTGATATTGCTGGGACGACTCGTGATGCTATCGAAGATGAAGTTATTATTAATGGAGTTGCTTTCCGTTTTATTGATACGGCAGGTATTAGAGAAACAGAAGATGTGGTAGAAAATATCGGTATCCAAAAAGCTTATGAAAAGGCAGAAAACGCTCAATTAATCATCTTCTTGATTAATGCGCAGAAGTTTATTGATAGTTCTACTTCTTTTTTAGCCGAAATTAACCAAACGAAAGAACGTTTCCCTGAAAAGCGTGTCTTAACTATTGTCAATAAAATTGATACTATCAATGAAGCTCAAAAGACCGATTTAATTTCTGAAGTAAATGATATTATCTTGCTTTCTGCGAAACAAAAAGTTGGTATTGACAGTTTATTAAGTGAGTTAACGTCTTTAGTAAATACAGGAGCTTTGAGTAATAATGAAACCATTGTTACGAACTCTCGTCATTTTGAAGCCCTAACTTTGGCTCTAGAGAGTATTGAATCGGTTAAAAACGGAATTGAATTGGATATTTCTTCCGATTTGTTTGCTATTGATATCCGTGAATGTTTACGTCATTTAGGTAATATTACTGGTGAATATGATGTTGACAAGGATATTTTAGGACATATTTTTGGGAACTTTTGTATTGGGAAGTAAGAAAAGAAAACAAAGGAAACTAAACCCAACAAAATCAACACTTTAAAAGAATTTTAACTTGTTTTCGTTTTCCATTATTTTCCTTTTTTAGTATATTTATGGAATCTAAATTCCACCTCAAACACTTATTTTTAAATTGAGGTGTAGTTAATTCCACCTTTTATGAAAATATCTTTAAAAAAGAAGAAGCTAAAAACAGGGAAATATAGTCTTTTTATAGAATACTACAAAGGAACTATTATTGACAAAAACGGAAAGACCAAACATGATAGAGAATTTGAGTATTTAAAAGAATATTTAATTATTGATCCTAAAACAAAAGCGGAAAAACAAAAGAATAAAGAAACTCAGGAATTAGCAGAAAAAATACTTTCTATTCGTCAAGCGGAATATTACCAGGGTAAATATAAAATTCAACATAGCTCGAAAGGAAAATATAATTTTTTAGAATACTACAACGAGAAGAAAGAAGAACGATATCAATCCGAAACAAACTATGATAATTGGGAAGCTGCTCAGAAGCATATAGAGGGATTTTGCCCTCCTTCTATCACTTTTAATGACATTGATATAGATTTCATTAAAAACTTCCAGAAATACCTTCATACAGAAGCTAAAACAAAATCAGGGCAACCGTTAGCACAAAATACTAAACATACTTACTATAATAAATTTAAGGCTTGTCTTAGAAGCGCATTTGACGAAGGATATTTAAAAGAAAATTTTGTTGAAAAAGTTAAAGCTATTCCTATGGGAGAAACCCATAGAGAGTATTTAACCATTGACGAAGTACAAGCCTTATCAAAAACACCAATTAAGCAAACAATATTGAAAAAGGCGTTTTTATTCTCTTGCCTTACAGGCATTCGATGGTCTGACATTAATAAAATGAGATGGAGCGAGGTCAGAGATGAAGGAAAAGACGAAAACGGACAAGACATTCACAGAATAGTTTTTTCTCAAAAGAAAACAAAAGGGGTTGAATATTTATACATATCCGCACAGGCTAGGGAATTTTTAGGTGAAAGAAGAAAACCTGAAGAACGAGTATTTGTAAATCTACATTACAGCGCACAAATGAATATCAATTTAATTAAATGGTGCATGAGTGCAGGAATTACGAAGCATATTACCTTCCACTCTGCCCGACATACGAATGCTGTATTACTTTTAGAAAACGGTGCTGATATCTATACCGTTTCAAAACGTTTAGGACATAAGGAAATCCGAACTACTGAAATTTATGCTAAAATCATTGATAAAAAAATGAAAGAAGCAGCTACGTTAATTCCGAAGTTAAATATTGAGTTATGATTGCAGATAGTTATTTTGAAATTGATTATAATACGAGAAAACTAATTCGAATTTTTGAATCTGGAACCTACAAGAACTGGAGTAAAGACGATTTAAAGTGGGAAATATCTCAACTGAATGAATATCAGTTTTTGTACACTCTTAATTCGATATTAACAATTTACGAATACACTGATACAAATAAAAGTTTAGCCCATTTTTTTGAAGACGACTATATATATTGCTTTTTCACTAAATCATTTGATGAGTTTGGAGAAGGTGTTGATGGTGTTTTTTTTAATTGCATAGATATTAAGTCTACGAAACTTAGTGAATCACTCTATCCAGAAAACAATATTCTTGAATGGTTATATTTCACTAACAAAATTGAAAATGAGTTAATTCCTCTATCGGAAAGTTTGGCTAATAAATTCAAAAACCTCGAGAATAAATTTAACAATGATATCCTTGTAAGATTAGAACCTAATGTAGTAAAACACGAACCATATCATGATGAAAACGGGGTTTTCCTAGGAAACAAGTACGATCATTTTGTTTACTATTCTAATATATATTCCGTTATAAGAAATGATTTAATGATAGATTATATAAAGTTTGGAACTGATTATGCTAAAATGCATAAGTTCTATGGAAGAATCAAAGCTAATTGTATCAAATTCAAAAAACTAAATCCCAATAACGACAATTTTAATCACAATTCTTTTATAGTTTACTCACTTTGCTACTCTATTGAAAATTGGAAATCACTAGTATTCAAAATGATGAAAGAGAAAAAATCGGTTGAAAAATTTAGTGAACAATTATCATTTTTCATTGAGTGTCTTAATCAATTAAAATTGCTTTCGGGTAAAAACTTCATTAAACATGACCTGTATAATGATAATGAAGTAAACAGTGTAAGTGACATTGATAAAATGATACAATGGATTACAAAAAGTTTCGTTTCTCCTAAAGAAATAAAAGTACTTAATGATTTTAGTACAGAAAAGAATAACTTCAATATTGATGTAAATAAACATTTACTTTCAAAACTATATACAAACCTCACACTTAACGACTTTATCGATGAAAACAAAACTTCTAAGAATGAATTCATTCAAGTTCTTATTGAAGATTGGGGATCACATAATTCATTTATATATTTAAACTTAGATCACTTTCAGACAAAAATATTCATCGATGAGTTTAACGATAAATTCAAAGTTAAATTAAGCTACTCTAAAATCGAAAAAGCTCAAAATATAAAAAATAATAATGGTCCAGTTAGACAAAGCCTACTTTCTTCTTCTAGCAATAAAAACAGAGTTGATTTTCGCCCTGAAAATAAAATCGAAAGAGATAATCTTCTAAAAAAAATAATAAAAAATGTTTAGATATAAACAATATAAACATTTACTCTTTTCCTTCATTATACCTTTGTTTCAGAATTCTTAACAGACGAAAACAAAAGCGCTTTTGTTCATTATAAATTTAAAATTTAAACGTAATGGACAATTCTAAAATAAGTCAACAATTAGATAAAATTGAGAAGCTCCTTCTTTCCAGTAAAAAAGTACTGACATTCGAAGAAGCTTGCGAATACACAGGACTCAAATCTAGTTATTTATATAAAATGACTGCATCCAAATTGATTCCTCATAGTAAGCCTAACGGAGGTAAAATATTTTTCAATAAAGAAAAATTAGACGCTTGGTTGCTTCAAAATGAAACTCAATCCAAAAGTAGTATTGAAAAAAAGGCTCTCTCCTACACCTTAAAAAATAAGAGATAGTCATGTTCAATGAAGAGCCTGCATATTACTCAATAATTCCAGCTCCTGTACGATATGATAAACGTCTTACTCCAAGTGCAAAAATTCTTTATGCGGAGATAACCTCTTTAACTAATCAACTGGGTTTTTGTTATGCCAACAACAGATACTTCGAAGAACTATACCAAGTTTCTAAACAATCTATTAACTCTTGGTTAAAACAACTTGAGGAATATGGCTATATCGAAAGACATATCTATCGGGATAAGGGTAGTAAAGAAATTTTGAATAGGTATATCACAATTTTTGAAAAGCCTATACAAATAAACTTTAATAGGTCTATACAAGAAATCTTTAAAGAGAATAATAAATACTTAAATAATAAATCTAATAATTATTTAAAAGGGAGAAAAAGTTTAAATCCACGTAAAAAACAGAAAAAATGAGAGCAGGTAAACGATTAAAAATAAAGTTAGGTTTTGAGAGCGAAAAAGAAAGAAAAAAAAGAGTTGCGCGAGAAAAAAAAGAAATAGAAAAAAACAACAACTACTTCAAAAGCTTATCCACTATCAAAACGAAAATAGAACCGCATTTGAATACAGATGTTTTTAAAGAAGTTTTATGGAAAGAAGGTAAAGACTATTTCAATAAAATGCATAGGGAATTTACAGTAGATGAAAACAATAGAGATTTCTTAAATCTTATCTCCTTATACTTTTCAAAAAATATTGAGTTCGAAAAAATCACTGATGGAGAATTAAGAAAAGGCTTATTAATTCATGGAGTTTGTGGAACTGGTAAATCATCCATTTTCGATATAGTTCAAAACATCAGCAGAAAACACAATTTAAAATCCATCTGGTTTAAAAATATCTCAGTCCATCAAGTAACAACAGATTATAATATAGAAGGTGAAGATGTTGTAAAAAAGTATTCTAGAGGAGTGATCCATTTTGATGATTTAGGTACCGAAAAAATGGCTAATAGTTGGGGTGTAAAAGAACGATTGATGGGGAGAGTTTTAGAGATTCGATATAATGAATTTAAAACGAACGGAACTAGAACTTTTGTTACTACAAATTTAAGTCTAAACGAATTGAAGAAATATTATGGAGATAGAGTTTATGACCGCTTATTTGAAATGTTCAATTTTTTAGAACTGGCTGGAGAATCTCGGAGGTTCTAAGGGTAACGTAGTTAGCTGGACGGGCTCGGGCAGAGCCACGATCCCATCCAGCTCTGCGAGGCTTCAAAAGGGAAAAAGCCAGTAAAGTCAAGGGGTTTCGAATAAACTGAGTGTTGCATTTTTTATGCATAAAAAATGCAACAGACATTACAAAACCTATAAACAAAGACAATGAATGCATAATCAAACGCATAACCATGAAATATAAGACTATAAGAATATATGAAACAAGCTTTGAAAAACTCGATGAGTTCTGTGATAAATATTCAGTTTCAAAAACACAATTAATTGAAAAATTCATCCTGTTTTTTGAAAAGACTAAAATAGATCCTAGAGATATTTCAGACGTTTCTGCAGAAGTTAAGAAATTGAAAAATCAGTTGATTTCGTTCATCCGTACCCAAGAGAAAGAGAGATTAGATCCAATGCTTAAAAAACAAGATATTTTAATAAATGAATTTTCAAGAGTTATCAATGAAGAATTTGTAAGTAAAGCTTTTTTAGTTGAAATGCTGAACGATTTGGGTAACACATTAATTAAAAATCTGAAGGAATAATGGTTTACGTTAAAATTCAAACATCCGAAAAAAGTAATGGAAATAAAGGAAGTTCGAGAGCTCTCGCTAGTTACTTAGAAAAAGAAGACTTACAAAATGAAAAAGAAGCCATTGAAAACGGAGAGCTAAGTACTAGAAAAGGTTTCTTCAATCATTCAGAAGATAGAATATACAGAGAGGAAGTTATAAGTGCCATTGACAATAATAAAAAAGGATTAGGGAAAAATGATTCGAAATTCTATGCTATTACTATTTCTCTAAGCGAAAAAGAACAACAGCATGTTTTAAGCTCAATCACTGATAAGCCAATTCAATCACTGAGTGAATTAAACAACAAGGACTTAGAAAAGTATGAGAATTCTTTAAAGGATTATACTAATAAAGTTATGAATGAATATGCTCAAAATTTCAATAGGCAGAATAATGGTTTACATACAGGTAAAGACTTAGTTTATTTCGGAAAAATAGAGCATCAAAGAAGTTACAAAGGTACAGATTCAGAAGTACAAAATGGAATGAAGAAAAGCGGTGAAATTAAAGAGGGATTAAATACACATGTACATGTAATAGTAGCGAGAAAAGACAAAGAACAAAAGTTAAAATTATCTCCGCTGGCAACTGAAAAAGGAAGAAATAACAATAGTAAACTAAATGGTAAATCCGTTCAACGTGGTTTTGATAGAAACTTATTTAGTCTCAAAGCAGAGAGAACATTTGATAAAGCTTTCAATTATGAACGAAAACTTACCGACACTATCGAATACAAAATAGAATCTCAAAAAAACATTGAATTAAAAACACTAGAAAAACTTACAACTTCTTCAGAAAGAAAAGAAGTATTACAAAAACAATTAATCGATTCATTTTATGAGAGAAATGGATATGACAAATTAAATAAAGAACAACAAAAAAGTAATGATTATGGACTCGAAATATAATATTTATGCATTGGCTATTTTCTTTGGTTATTTACTGTTAATCATAATTGTAGCATTCAAAATTGGAAAACTACTGTATAAGAGATTTTCTTTAAAGAGAACTATTTTTTACACATTAATTTTAATAGTTGGATTAAATTTAATCAGTAGACTATTTTTTATTGGAACTGGTATAACTTATCTAATATTTCAATTATTATATACTATAAAGAGAAAGCTCTCTAAAAGGTTTTCAATCCTACCCACATTAAAAAAGTCGACTAAAACAATATACTTTAAAAGCAGAAAAGGGTTATTAAAACTTACTAATCCATTTAGAGGTATATTGATAGTGGGCGGTGCTGGCTCTGGAAAATCAGTAAGTTTCTTCTATCCTTTAATCCAACAATTTATAAAAAATGAATTCAGCGGAATATTATATGATTTTAAATCTCCCGAATTATCTGAATTTGCTTTCAGTCAGTTTACCGAAAACAATAAATCAACTTTTGCATTTTTAAATTTTAAAAACATTCAAAACTCAGTTAGAGTAAACCCTTTATCACCTAAGTATTTAACCAAACAATCAATAGCTTTTGAACTAGCTACTACCTTAATAAACAATTTACTTTCTGAAAGCATAAAACAAAAAGACTATTGGACTAGAAGTTGTATTTCTGTAACAGCTGGGGCAATGTGGTATTTAAGAAATACATATCCTAGTTATTGCACACTTCCACATTTAATAGCAATGATTCTAAATTTTAAATCTGCCGATCTAATTGGGAAAATTAGCTCAAATAATGAAACAGCCGGAATGATTGCTTCATTAAGCGAAGCACACGAAATGAAAGCCGAAAAACAAATTGCTGGAGTCCTAGGAACTTTAAAGAATGCTATAGCTCAATTAAATCTGCCAGAAATTTTTTATCTACTATCAGTGGATGAAGTTTCATTAGATCTTAACAATAAAGAAACCCCTGTTTTTTTAGCCATAGGAAACGATAGTAGTTTAGCCGATACTTATGCTCCCATTATTTCAGTTATCATAAGTTCTTGCGTTAAAACCATGAATCAACCAAATAAACATAAAAGTGCTATTATTCTTGATGAAGCTCCGACCTTATATATTCCTGGAATAGAACAAATCCCCGCAACAGCTAGAAGTAATAAAATAGCTACTGTTTTTGGAGTACAAGATATATCACAACTTATACATAAATACGGTGATAGTAATGCACAAGTTCTATTATCTAATCTAGGGAATCAGTTTTACGGAAGAACGGTCAATCAAAAGTCAGCTCAAATGATATCCAATCTCTTTGGAAAACATGATGTAAAATATCAAACTAAATCAAAAACATCAGGAGCTAGTGTTAAAGGGATGCTAGGAAATATTCAAAATACAAGCAATAATCAAAGTCTTTCAGAAAGTTTCCAACAACGAGAAAAGTTAAATACGTCAGAACTTATAAATATGGGTGCTGGTAGGTTTTGCGGATTGGTAGCTGAAGGAAACACCAATGAGTTTATTGCTGTTCAATTCAAAAAGCATAGGGCAACATATAAAGAAATTCCCAACCGAAAAGGGGTTACAGAACAAACTCTGCAAAATTGTTTTAATACTATTTATCAAGACATTGAAAGCATTAAAAACAGTAAAGTAAGTTCTGTAGCAGATAAGTATAAAATTAATCTTAAATCTTAATAAAAATGATATTTCAAGTACAACTAAAAGAACTGGAGAACCAAAAAATCCATGTAGACAAATTATTTCATGGCTTTGAAGTAGAAGCCATTGAAAACGAAGTAAAGAATCTATTTAAAAGAAACTACACTATTGAATCTGACGAAAAGTCCGATCCTAAATTCGAGTTTAGAATATGGTTACAAACACCAGATAATAAACTACATGATATTATTTATTATCAGGTTGATAAGGAAGATTACAACCTAGTTTCCGTCAAAAGTGTTCTTTCATACATAGCTAGTAAAAACCCATTTAATTATAATTCTTAAATATCTATTTGCCAATGAAGTAAACCAAAAACAAAGAGGCAGGAGTTATAAGATAACCACCTGCCAATGTTCAAAAATTTTTGAAATTGGATAGGGTTCAGCTATCCAATTTCATTACAAAAATAACTTTAATCAATTTAAAATGTTCAAAAATGAATTTTAAAAATATAGTACAACGAATTGTGTTAGGAATCCTCTTAACCATTTCATTCACAAACCACTCTTACGCTCAAAGTAAAATACAAGTGTCTGCATTCGGTGGTTATTCAGACGAAGGATTTGCAACCTTAACAAATTTCGCTTTTTCAAATCATAATGTAAAAGATTCTTTTTTCGAAGCTGGCGTATATGCAGGTTTTTTAAAAGAGAACAATACAGAATATAATATTGATGTAAATATCTACTCTTTAAACTTAGGATATTTTAAAAGACTTCCTTTTTTATCACTAAAGAAAGATTTAGTCATTTTTCATGCGGGTATTGGTGGGTTATTCGGTAAAGAAATTATCAATAACGGATTAAATGAGTTACCTAATGGAGCTTTGATTAAAAGCAACGACGGCACAATCTATGGTGGTTTCGCCGCATTACAAGGAGATTTATTTCTCAATGATAAACTTTCACTCTTAGTTAGATACAATCAATTTTATCATGCCAATAGTGAAATTAATAAATCTAAAATGTTTGTTGGAGCAGGCATCAAATTTCTAATCTTTTAAAAAATTGAATCATGAAAAAATTAATTTATTTAGCATTAGTACTAATCACATTTATCTCATGTGATACAGGTTTAGAGGTAGAAATTCAAGATAGCTTTGACTTTACCATAAAATCAAATCAAAAAGATGTCAGTTTTATTTCTGAAGAAATAAAAACAACTGTAACTATCGAACCTGAAAGAATGGTTCAAGGAACAAAATACCTATTTAGCTATGAATCTATTAAAGGAAATGGATATTATAAACAAAATGAAAGTATTCTCACCCCTGGGCAAGAATATGAAGTTGATGGTTTAAGCTTAGATCTCTTTTATGTTGGAGAAGATATTGAGAACCACGAAGTGGAACTCAAAATAAAAAACGATAATGGTTTACTCGTTAAGCACAGTATAACCTACAAAATAGTCGATTTAAATGATTTTAGAGTTAATGTCATTAATTTGTCTAGTGATGAAATTTTCTTTTCTGAAAATGCAAATTTCGATTTAGAAATAGAAAAAGTACAAAACGAATTAAACCAAGATTTAACCTATGATATCAAGTTTTTGGAAAGCTCTCTAAACGGTAAACTTACAATTCAAGAAACCGAGATAGAATTAGGTAACGAAATTACTGGATTATCAGAAGGGAGATTTAATTCCAATTTTTTAGCAAGTGAATCGGGAAATCTGGATATTAGACTTTTAGTGAGGGCTTCCAATGGTAAAACACAAGAAGTAACAGTTTCTTATAAAATTAAACCAACAAAAATAATTTTAAAGGTTACTCCAGAGCTTAATAATAACTACATTGAAACTCCTACTAAATTCAATTTTGAAGTATCTAAAGAAGGAATTGAAAATTTAACCTATGAATTAAGCTTTGATGGTGCGGCAGGTCAATTGAAAAATGAAAGTGAAACATTTCCTAATGATCAGTTTTTTTATGTTAATGATGGCGAATTTGAAATGGAATTTTTAGGTTTAGAAGTATCTAACAACCCAATAGAATTTACCTTAAAAGCTTCTAATGGTAGTATTGAAGTTGTATTCATTGACTTTGAGGTAAAACAAACCGATTTTGATTTTAACATTACACCAACGGAGCAAAGTGATTTTGTTGGAGATTTAACAGTTTTTGAATTCAATATTTCAAAATATGGAGATCAAGACTTATCATATACTTTGTCTTTTTCTGGTCCACAAGGAGAAATTATAATTGGGAGTAATACCTACATGAATAATCAAAATATATTTTTGAATTTTGCGGAAACAGGATGGTTTCATTTTACAGGTAAGGAAGTTTCTAATACACCAATTGTCTTTACAATTACCGCCTCTAATGGTGTTGAAAAAACACAAACTATAAATTTTGAAAGTATTGCAACTGATTTTGAAGTAATTCCTTCAAGTACATTTATTTCTCAGTTTTATTTATTTCCAGCCAGTTTAAACATAAATATTATTCCTCCAGAGGTTAATAACCAATTTATAACCTATAAAATGTACTTTAAATCAGATGATTTGAGCTTTATAAGTTTGGATGAACTTAATACTGGTGGTAGTGTATCTGCGGGAGAAATTCTTGATTTGGGTAATTATAGAAATATAAGGTTGAATGTTAAGCAAATTGGAACTCAACGTCCTGAGCAAGGAAAGTTAACGTTCGTATTTATAGATTCTAATAATATCGAAAAAGAAGTAACTATAGATGTTGAATGGAGGAACTAAAATTAAATCCGAGGGAATTCCCTCGGATTTGCTCTAAAACCGAATATTATGTTTGAAGAAAAGTTAATAAAACAACTCACTGGAATATCAATCGTTATTCTAAGTATTATTTTTTATGTGTTGGGCTACTTAATGAAAATTACAGCACTTTTAAATGATGTTTTAAGTAATGTAATAGAATTTGATATTGCAAGAAATATGACCGCTTTCCTAATTGCCATACCAGCTTCCTTAATCTTACTAGTTGTATCAATACATGCAGAAAATAAGTGGAAAAAGTATCTATTAGCATTTTTTGATTGCCTACTTTTAATTATAATTTTAAGAGCTTTTGATAATGTTAATTTTTCAGAATTAGCGACCATAAGCGAATTTATAAACTTTGGAAAGCGCATTTTTATTCCCGTTTTACTCTCAACAATGTTTTTCTTTTTAATTGAAGTTTTTAAAAAATTAAAAAAACAACGAATAGCGAATTCATTACAGAATTTAGCCAGTATAAAACAGACAACAAGCAAAGCTGAGCAAAAATTAAACGAACTTCAAACAACATTTAGCGATATCCAAACCATTATTAACGAACATAAAAAACTAACATGCCCTGATTGTCAAATGACTTTCCATAATCAAAATGCCATGAATGCCCACAAATGCAAAGGACACAATGAAGATTCTAACTTAATATTTTTAATGGATAAAGCTGGAGAATTAAAAATGGCAGAGAATACACCAGCTAATATTTAGTTTTTCTTTTCCCTTTTGAAAAAGTTGCGTTTTTCCACTACCCTTTTTACATTTTTTACTGCTTTCATAAGTCATTTTACCCCTTCTTTAAGAATATATACCATCTATTTTAGAACTAAATAGATGGTTTTTCTTTAATTTAACTCTAAAATAAGCGACTTCGTAAAATGCGTTTTTTCACTACCTTTTTTATAGCAGTAAGTATAAAATAATCTTATCTCATTCGAACTTCACAAAATTCTCGTTAAGTCGCATTCACTCCTTACCTCCAATCTTTGCTTGTCTCATTTCGTTAAGCTAATTTTATAGAAATTCAAAAAGGAAAAATATTGAATAAAAAGGAGCGAACATTAGAATTTCTCCCAAAACATGCCTTTTGGGATACGGATATTAATTCTTTATCAATTGAACATGATAAAGAGTTTATTATTCCAAGAGTTTTAATGACTGTAGACAAAGATAATTTTGATTTAAATATTCAGCTTCTCGAAAGGTTATATGATCCTGACGAAATTTATACTGCTTTAAAACGCACTAAAGAGCGTATTAGTAACGATGTATGCAGAATGATCGCTGAGCGTTACAATGAACCTTTCTTTTTTCGATATATGATTGATTAATGAGCCATACTCTATTCATACAACTAAGAAACGAGGGGTTACAAAATTAAAAGCTAGTAGTAAATTAATACTACTAGCAAACGTGATATAGGTTTAATCCTATGATTACATGATAGTCGAAATATCAAGTTTTTCGTGTATCTTTCAATAACTTGTTTCTAAACAAAATTAAATAAAAATAGAAATTCTTCATGAAATAACATTAAAACTTAAAACGAAAAATATACACCTTATCAATAATATTGGGTATAATCTCATTAGAACTTCACAAAATCCTCGTTAAGCCGTATTCACTCGTTACCTCAAATCTTTGCTTGTCTCATTTCGTTAAAGGGTGTTTTAAAGAATATTCAAAAGGGTAAATATTGAACTTCTCGAAAGGTTATATGATCCTAACGAAATTTATATTGTATCAAAAAGCACCAAAGAGCACATTAGTAATGATGTCTGCATAATGGTTGTTGAGTGTTATAATACACCTGTTTTTTTTCGGTATAAACTCCAATCAAACTAAACTTAAACTCAATTTTAATAGTAATTCTGTAGTTCATCTCTAGGTCATTGATTCAATGTTATAATCTTCTAAAAAGAACGGTTCATATACAAGAACGTCCTATTTAATTTCAAAGGGCTTCTCTAGTATTTTCTTAAAATTTATTATTACAATAAAGTATTTTCTTTGTTATTCATTACTTTTTTTAAAAACCAAGTTGGCTCATCTCCTTTAATAACATCATAATCAATACCAAGAGCTGTAAAGTGCTTTTGTGCCACTTTCACTTTGTTTATTTCATGTACAAATCTTAGTTTGGAAACATCAGCAGTTCCTTTAGTTTCTCTTACTAACTGTACTTTTACACCGTCTTTATCTTTTCTTATTACTCCCCAGTCAGGGTTATAGTTTCCTATGATTCTCGGGAAATCTATTTTGTATTTAGAAGGAAACTTAAAAAAGAAATGTACATCATCATCTCCCTCTAATTTTGCATTAACAAAATGGTCCTCTATATCTGAATCCTTTTGTGTTCTATCATATAAACCATGTTTTGGAGATTCCACAATTTCTGTTTGAACATAATTTACTTTTTCAGGAAAAAGTTCATCAACATCATTATCCATAGTAGTATCAGAAACTTTAAATTCGATATTTTCTGCTACATGAATTGCTAATGCATTTTTAGTTATTTCTATTAGTTTATTGGTAAACCCTTCTGGATTCCTAAATAACTTACCTTGTTCTTCATGTGGAACTGCTTTTAGAATTTTGAAACAAGTATCTTTTGTGAGTGATGTTGCTTGCTCTAACTTATCCACTACATTAAATACAGGAAACCTTTGTAAACCTGTTTGAGAGTCTTTAGCTTGTATATCTTTATTATCACTAACAGAATAGGTCTCTACTTTGAATTTAGATACTTTAAAACCATTTTTAAACTCTATGTCTGGGTTAGATTTATTGGCTTCAATACTGTTAACTATAAAACCTCTTAATTTTGGTTCTTTTAAAATTTTAGCTAAATCATCTCCTTCAGAAACTTTTAAACCACCATCAAATAAATCTCCACCTAAATTATTTCTGTTTCCTCTTGTATCTTCTTTAACTATACTTATTAAAGCTGAGTTATCTTCTTCAAAAGATTTGATTCTAAAAGTGAAGGAAGTCATTACAAAATTTCCTTTACTAATTACAATTTTAGGTTCAGGGAATGTGTTGTTTTTCTTGTCTTTAAACTTTTCTTTTATTTCTTCTAATAACTTATCAGATTCTACATTAATACTATACTCTGACTTTAAAGTTAACTTAGTCCAAAACTCTTTAAAATCTTGACTGGTGAAGAATTTATCTTGTCTCTTTGCAGGTGCTCTTTTAGGTTTTGGTTTTGGTGGTGCTTCCCCCTCTTTATTTATATATTCTTGCTGTAAAGTATTAGCAAAAGATTCATAACTTTCATTAGCTATAACAGTTAAAATATTTACTTGGTCATCATGTAAACGTTCTCCTTTTTGGTTTACTGCTAAACGTAAACCTCTACCAATTTCTTGTCTTTTTTTAGTAACAGATACTGTTTGATTTAGTGTACATATTTGAAAAACATTTGGATTATCCCAACCCTCTTTCAAAGCAGAATGTGCAAAAATGAAACATACATCATTATCAATAGAAAGTAGTTCCTCTTTCTTTTTCATTATCAGCTCAAACTGTTCTTTTTGAGCTTTACGTTGTTTTTCATTGGTAGCTTCATTTTCTACATAAATAGTCTCTTCTTTTCCTCCTTTGGGTTTTTGCTTATAACTTGCAAAATAAGAAGCCTGTACTTCATCAGGGCTTTTCTCTTTAAACATATCCAGTTTATCCCTTTGGATTCTGAACTCTTCATTAAAGATTCTTCTGATGATTCCTTCTTTTTCGCCATCTCCTAAAAAGTTAGTTACTTTATCAATAAAGAATAATGATAACACTTTAACACCATGTTTTTGCATTTTCTTTTGATGTTCAATATGCTGAGTAATGGTTTCTTTAATTTGATACCTAAAAATTTCAGGTCTTGAAATTCCATCACCTCCTAACATTGTAAGTGTAGTACCATTCTCAAAGGTTACAAATTCATCTCCTTTAGCTGAACCTATGTTTTCTACAACTAAATCTTGATGTTCTTGTAATTTGGTTTTTACACCAACATTATCTCCTGTTTTAACAGTAATTTCTTCAATCTTTTGCATCCCATTTCTTTCTGTATAGGTTGCTAATGTTGCTTTTGCAGATTTTCCTTTTCCACTTACTTTTTTTAATGAAATAGGTATTTTACCCCCTAATTCTTTTTGTTCTACTCCAACAACTTGAATACGTTTTACTAAATTTCTTCTAAAAGCTTCTACAGGAGTTAATTTATACACCAAATTAGGGGTATTAATATGAGTTGCAGAATAACGTAAAGAAAATAGAGGTTTTAATGTTCTAATAGCATCTTTAGATTTTGCAGAGTTCATATTTTGTGGTTCATCTAAAATAACTATAGGTCTGGTTTTTTGAATGTATTCATAAGGTAAAAATTCGCCAGGTAATTTATCTGTAGGTTTATATAGGTTATTGGAAGCAGAATTAAAAGCTGCCATAGTAATTAACAGTACCTCAATATTCTTTGCAGTAGCAAAATTTCTTACCTCTTGTATTCTATCAGAACTGTAAGGTACTAACCTTGCAAAATCATTACCATATAAACTTCTAAAATGACTATCTGTAATTAGCCAACTTTTTTTAACTCCTTCAAAAATAGCTATGGATGGAACAACTATTACATACTTACTAAATCCATATTTTTCATGGAGTTCATGTATAGTTCTTAAATATACATAAGTTTTACCTGTACCAGTTTCCATATCAATAGAAAAAGTAGGATACTCATAAGTATCATTACTAACACCTTCTAAAAGCATCCCCCTTTCTTTATCTAAAGAATTACTCACTCCAATTTTCATAGTAGGTGTATCTCTGGCATCCATCTCCATATCAAATTCCTCTTGAACAAACTGGAGGTTTTCTAACAGAAAATCATCATCCAAATCTTCATCATCTGGTAAGTTGGGAATGGTTTCTGTATTTGAAGTAAAATGAGTGTGATACTCTCCAATACCATCAAAAAGTTCTACTACATTTTTAATGGCTTTAAGCTGAAAATCTTGATTTGCATTAAACTTTAATTTCATAGCCTTAAATAGTATATAGTTTACAGGTATTATCTAAAGACTGTTTTAGAGCATCATTACCATCAAAAGCTTTATCTAAACACACAAAATGGTCTGTCTCTACTAAAGGTAAAGTTTCAAAATCTGTATTTTTAAAGCTATATAGCATAGTAGCATATAATGTATATGGAACCCACTCATGTGTGATTTTAAAAATACCACTTGCAACTTCTTCTTGTTGAGCTGTTAAAGGAAAACCTTCATGCAAAATTACTTCTGTTATAAAATCTTGTGTGGTAACTCCATCTTGTAATGGGTTTTTATAAGCCAACTCCATTTTACTAAATAAATCAGGTAAAGCACCATCTTGCTCAGGCACGAACTCTTGCCATTTGTATATCGTTGAATTGTTTTGTCTGAAAAATTTAACCCCTTGATTTTTATCAACTTGATTAATAGCCCTTTTTATTCTGTCTTTGGAAATTTCTGATATTTTTTTAAAACCTGATTTAAATGCATCGCTATTTTCAGATGTTTTTTCTGGTAATTGAACACAAATAAACTTTCGATTATAATTATTTTTAACATTAGAGTCTAAAACAGCATGTGCTAAAGATGCTGTTCCTGCAAAAAAATCTAAAATAAAGTCTTCATCATTTGAAGCTATTTTTATCATCCTTTCAATTAACCTTATAGGCTTAGGTGTATCAAAAGTTCTCTGCCCCCCAAATAATTTATTTAAATTTTGCTTAGCTTCTTGTGTATGCCCTACTTCTGAATGTTTCCATATAGTTTGAGGAACTACTCCTTGCTTAACATCTTTTAAAAAACGTTTTCTTCTCGGTTTGGAATTACCATCTTTACCAAATGTTACTTCATTGTTTCTAATCATTTCTAACATCTCTGTTTCAGGGTGACGCCAACTTGTTCCTTCTTCTGGAATCCATTTTTTACCTGTAGGAGATGTGATTGCATAAACACTATTAGCTCTATGCTCCATTCTTAACAAATCTGTTGAAGTCCATAGACCTCTTGGGTCATTATCAGGGTTTTTATAACGTGAATTTTGCTTTTCACCTCTTTCTAATTGATTAATATTGAAGTCAATAATACTCTTTGCATACATCAAAATATATTCATGCTCAGTTGAAAAGTATTTAGCATCGTTTTTTGTTGCAAAAGTTCTTTGCCAAACAATCTCAGTAATGAAGTTTTCTCTCCCAAATATTTCATCACACATTAACCTCAAGTTATCAACTTCATTATCATCAATAGAAATAAAAATAACTCCATCATCTTTCAATAAATCCTTTGCTAATCTTAATCTTGGGTACATAAAAGAAAGCCAATTAGCATGATACCTACCAGAAGATTTTGGGTTAGATACTAGTAGTCCTTCATCAGATTTTTCACCTACTTTCCTTAAATAATCTTCAGTACTATCAGCAAAAGTATCGTTGTATACAAAATCATTACCTGTATTGTAAGGAGGGTCTATATAAATCATCTTGATTTTACCCATATAAGATTTTCTTAGAATTTTAAGTACCTCTAAGTTTTCTCCCTCAATAAAAATGTTTTCTGTAGTATCTTCATTTACTCCTTCACCAATGCAAGGCTTTAAAGTACCTGTAGGTGGTTTGGCTGCAATTCTTCTGGCATCTTGTTTTCCTACCCAATTTAAACCAAAGTGTTCTTTTACTGTATTGTCTGTGCTAAATTCTCCAATAAGTTCTTTTAACGTATCTACATTAAAAACACCATCTTCCCATGCTTCAGGAAACAATTGTTTTAGTTCGTTTAATCTATCTTCTTTAAAGGTATATTGTGGTGTAAATTCTTGAGCCATATTATCTGTTTTTTAAAATGAAACTTTCATTTGCATCTTGTCTATTGAAACTATCTACTTTTATAAAGTTTTCCAGTTTTTCATTAGGTAATGCCCATCTTTTAAGTGCAAAAGTTATCATTTCTGTTTCCCTTTTATCATTGATAAAAGTTGACAAATGCATATAATAGTTTTGTGTTCTTTTCTTTTGAATAGTGCTAGTAACAAACTCTAAAGACTCTTGTAAAGTATTTGGTAAATCTGACACCTGTATTAAAGCCATGTGTCCAAAACCTTTAGATTTATCATTATTATTCAGTTCTTGTACTTTTAAGTGAACATCGTCATTACTTAATTGTATATTTTTAGATAATCCTAATAGTACAAAGTTTCCAAGTCTTCTCTTTTCTTTATGATGTCTTCCAAAATAATCACTTCTATTTTCAGAAGCCCAAATATGTTCTAAAGACAAGAAGTCATTGTTTTTAACATTGGCATCAGCTCTTTGTTTTAAAATTTCTTGAATATCGAATGTAGTTTGTACTTGTGCTTGTTTGTACTCTTCAAAAGAAGCTAAAAAATAGCGTATTCCTTTCCAGTGGTAATAATCATCAGCTTCATCTTCATCAACAGTTAAAGATTGAATTAACTTCTTTTCTGAACAGTTATGTTTTGTAAAACCTATAATATCAAGACTAATTCTATCAAAAATTCCTCCTTCAATTTTTAATTGACCATATTGAGTATAGAAGAAGTCTTCAAAATTTGATGAGTGCCAATTTCTATCATGATACAACCAATATGCCCACTTAAACATATCTCCTTGCATTGAATCTGCTCTTGATGTAATTTTAGGTAACAGATAAACTCTAAAATTTACTATTTCCAGTAATTGCAACATTTTTGCTGTATTTTCTGGCTGTTCATCTAAATAGCTCATTGTAGCTATGAATAAAGGCATAATGGAAGCCTTTGTTGGCTGACATCTTATTTGTGTAAGTGTTTTGCTTATTTCATTTTTAAATGATTTATCATAATTGTCATTAAATGTATTTCTGTTAAATAAATATGAATAATGTAATGAAGCATTTTTAAGAAAACTAACAAATGAACTAATACTGTTGTAATCGTTTTTGATTATTTTTTCATCTGTTTCTTCTGGATTAAAACGTAATTTTAGTTGTTCATACACATGCCAACTTTTTGTTTTGTTTGTATCAAAAAACACTAAGTAGCAATTCCTTAAAAAGCTATTTTCATCATTATTAGAATAAATATGAGCATTACTTAAATTAACTAATATTTCACTCCATGAAATATTTATTTCTTTTCTAAACTCATCATATCCATGAATACTAGCATAGTAGATAAAGAAATTTTTAATTTTTTCTAGTTCCGATAATTCTTTTCCTCTATTATTAATTACCTCAAACATGATTCCTATTTCTTTTGAATCTTGTGGAGTAAAAAAGATAAAACCAAATTGCTGTGTAACTATATCCACTACTTTCTGAACATCTACCTCATTATTGGATAACCATTTACTGAAAAAAGTTTGAGCTTCTCTAATTCTTAAATGAGATTTTACTTTTGGTGTAGGAGATTCATTTTTTTGTATCAAAGACTTAAAGAAGTCTTTAGTTTCTTCATTTGTTTCTAACACATATTTTTCTCTTCCAAAATCACCTCTTTTTATATAGGTCTCTTCAATAGTTTTATCATTTAAGATTTTGTTTGCTTCACTCAACAAAATAATGAGTGTTGTTAACCTTTGTTGACCATCCACAATATGAAATAAATTATTATTTCCAGTTTCTGTTGCTACAATAGTACCTGTAAAATGTCTATAACTTTTAGTATACAGATTCTCGATATCTTTTTTTAAATCTTCTAATTGTCTCTTTTCCCAAGAATATCCTCTTTGGTAATCAGGGATTTTAAAAAGGTGCTCTAAAATTATTTCTTCAAAAGAAACTAATTCAGTTCTTACTTTTTGTTTAGTTACAGTTGATATAGTCATTTTATATTAAGTCGTTTATGTCTGTTGGTGGTGCTTTTACAAAAGCATTGGTATTTGTAGTGTTTTCAACTTCATCAGCATTACCTAAATCACTAATGTATTCAGCAAAACCTCCACTAAAAGAATTGGTTACTTGTGCATATTCTCTATAAGCATCACAAGAAAATCTAGCATCACAGTTTCTGCAAACTCTTGTAGCAAATCGTTGTTTAGTTCCTTTAATTCTTTCTTGTAACTGTTGAATACTTGGTGGAGAGAAAACTCTAGCTTCAATGTTATCCACTACACAAGCAAACTTATGTATGGTTTCTTCTACTTTTTCTTGTGAAAACGGAATAGAAATTACAGGATTCCATTTTTCCATTTCTCTTTCTAATTTTATTTCATCATCTGCATCAATAGCTTTCTTTAATGTTCTTGGAAACTGTGTAGCAATTACAGCAGTTCCATCTAACCTTTCATTTCTTAGATTTTGCCATATATGAGTATATACATTTAGTTGGTCTATATAGTCATCTTTATTAGCCTTTACATAATCTGCATCATGTGTTTTAATATCATACATAGTGGTTGAATTATTCTCCCTTATAATATCAACTACACCCTCAATAGTAAATTTGTTTCCATTAGGAGAAACTTGTTCTGGTAATGTTAACTTTACTTCTGTTTCTGTAACTGTTTCTGCTACTTCTCTCATTTTTTTGAAATAAAAAATGATTTGAAGTAACCCTTGTCTTTTAACTTCAGGAGTTAGTGCATGACCTCCTTCAAGCCTTAATCTTTCATAATTCATTTCATACTGTTCCTCAATCCATTCTTCCATTTCTATGAGGTACTGTAACTCTTTTAAACGAGCTTTATCTTTCCTTATTAATTTGTCTTGCTCTCTCATCCTTTTTGCTCTCTCTTAGAAATTAATAATTCATGTAAATCCTCAATAGTATTATGTACTAATGAACCAAAAAACATAGTTTGACTTCGAGAAGGAATAAAACCGTATTTTCTGTAAATCATGTATTGTCTTGGACATCTATCATATGCTAAATAATCAGCTGTATAAGAATAAGGTTTACTTAATGCAAAATCTTTAACACCACTAATTTGTAGAGTACTGGTATTGAAATTTTGCATATCTAAAGTACCTGTAGAAGATAAAGTATTATTAATGTATGAAATAGTACATTGCCCTTTCTTAGATTTTACAGGTTTTAATTTTGGTAAAATCAATAGTTTTTCTGCTCTTGATAATCCTACATAAAGAATCCTCATTAAATCAAATCTCCCTATTTTTTCTAAAGGTTCACCATCTACTTCTTTTAAATTTCTAATAATTATCTCTTTTTGATCTGCATCTACAAATTCTCTTCTTTTAGGATACATAAAAACTACAGGAAATTCTAATCCCTTAGATTGATGTATAGTAAGTACTTGAATATTTCCTTTTGGGAAAGGGTCATCTTCATTTTCAAAATCACTTTCTCCCATTCTATGTAAAGTGTATAGATAAGAAGAAAAGAAAAGTCTAATAAATCCTTCTTCACTTAAAAAACTTGCAGAGAGGATAGAAGAATACAATTCCATAAACCTAGTAAGGTATTCTGTAATTTTAGATAGATTGCAAATTGGGGCTTCATTATTTTCATTTTCTGCTAAATCAAAGTAATGTTTAAAATGTGTAAAACCTGAAAGCTGATAAAACAAATCCAAAATACTCCAGTCTAAAGAAGTGGCTCTATTGATTATTTGAGATAACTTAAAAGGTTTTTGGCTATCATCATTCAATTTCTCATTAACAATCCTTGCTAAATAAGGACTTAAAATTGCCTTTTTAGCATTTTCAGAAAGGTTATTAGCTTCTGATAATTTTCTTCTCATCAAGTTTAAATCAAATTCTTGGTCTAACTCCCAATTATTTTTTTCAGTTACTCTCAATAGAGCTTCATAATCTTTAGCTATTTTTTCTAATTCAATCCTTTTATTATTTACAAAACGTTTTAAATCAGTATCATTCTCTATAATATCTTTTCCTGTTTTTTCAGCTTTTTTAAGCCATGATTTAAACTTATTAAATTCAAAACCAGAAAATTCAGACACATCTGGAGTTCCAAAAATATTCGCAAAAACACCAAATAATTCTGTAGATTCTTTTCCTTCAATAAACCTTCCTGCTCTTGGAGCATAAACATTTAATCCACTTTCTCTTAAAGCTCCTATTGTCCTTAATGCATCAGTACTGGTTAATGATGGGAATAAAAAAGCTATTTGGTTTGCATCATTTACAATATTATTATCTATTAATTCTTTACAGAATCGAGCAGTTTGGTCTATCCAATTATCCTCAACAGAAATAACAGAAGCGTTAGAATCTTGTGAAAATGCAGTAATACCTTTATCATGTACTCTATATTGGTTATCAATATCTCCATTTTTAGTCCAATCTTCTTGTTCTATAAAATTTGTATAAAAATCTACTATGTTTTTTCTTGACCTGTAGTTTATTGATAAAGCTATTTTAGTGGTATCTACTTCTAAAAACTGAGAAACTCTAGCAGGAAACTCAACAAAATTTTCAACAGTACTACCTCTAAACCTATAAAGTGCTTGGTCATCATCACCAACTACACAAATATTCTTATTTCCTGCTAATGCAAAATATAGTTGTTCTTGTATACTATTAGTGTCTTGATATTCATCAACAATTATGTACTTGAAGATTTTCTTAGCATTTTCATACTCTTCAATTACCTCTAAAGCTTTATTTTGAATTAAAGATAAATCACATCTATCATACATTTCATCTTCAATTAGAATATTTCTATATTCTTCATACATCTTTAAAATAGCATACAACCCATCTTTTTTGTTTGTTTTATCTAATGCTTCTGGAATATTTAATCTTTCTTCAGAAAATCTATTAAAAAGAGAAATACATTGTGTTAGAGCTTTATGCTTATTAGGAAAACTTGGAGTCTTTTTTTGAAAAAAAGCATTAACATCAATGGTTTCTAATCCTGCAACTTGTAAAAGACGATTCCAAATAGAATTTCTTTTAATGTAAAAATACTGTTCTAATTGGTCAATAGTTTTTACTGCTTTACTTCTTCCTCTGTTCTTATAAAACCTTCTATCCCCAATTAATCTATTACAAGCAGAATGAACAGTTCCAATATACATACTTGCTAAATCATATTGTTTTCCAGTATGATTACTTGCAAGTCCTAATAGAGATTGTAACCCTTCCTTTAATTGGTGAGCAGCCTTTTCCGTAAATGTTGTTAAGAGTATTTCATCTGGTTTAATATTATGAAAAACAATAAGGTTCAGTGTTCTCCATAAAAGTACTCTTGTTTTTCCTGAACCTGGACCAGCAGTAAGGTATAATGCACCATCAATATGCTTTATGGCTTTTTCTTGTGAATTGTTTGGTTTAAACCCAACTTCTTGCCATAAGGTCTCAATACTAAAATTACTACTCATTATTCTTCTTTTCCTCTTTTAATTCTTTTTACTACTATTTTCAAAGCATCTAATGCTTTAGGTTCTTCCTTTACTTCTTGATATAGCTTTTCACTAATCCAAAGGGTAAGAAGTTTGTCATAATCTATATGTAAAGCAGTAGCATATTTTTTCAATTGTTCTTTAGTAGGTACTCTATATCCATTTTCTATTTTACTAATAATAGCAGTATCTACATCTACTTTATAAGCCATCTCCCTCATTAATAAATCTTCTTTCTCCCTTTGATATTTTAGTAATTCAGCTAAAGTCATTTTGTCTTGCTTTAAATATTCTTGACATTATTAGTCAAATATATTTTTATTTATTTTAAAAAAAAATAATTAACAAAAAGAAAACAAAATCTTCCACCAATACTCCACCTCACGAGGATGTAACTATTGATTTTACTAGAATTCTTACTTTCTGTATTGGGAAGTAAGGAAATGAAAAAACATCCTTTTAACTTTACATTCAGCAAATACCCCGCTTAGAATAAAGATCCTTCCGATTAAATTCATTTTTTTTAGTCATTACCATCTAGGAATATAACAATGTGGTAAATATTTTCTTATATCCTGAACTCTCCCATCTTTTACGCCTTTAAAAGAAGTATAGATTGTTACCCTTTTTAACGATTTAACCTTATCTAGATTCTCAATTTTATAGTATTGAGAATCTTCTAATATGATGATATTTTGTATAAATAATTCATTAATTCCTTCAATAAACCTGTTATCATCCAATTCCAAAAGAAGTTCTTTAAGTTGTATTCTATTAACCATAATAGATTTCATAAATTTCTTCACTTTTCTATCGGAGTTGCCCAGTGGTAAATCATAATAATTTGTAAAAACTTTAATCTTACTTTTCTTGAAGAATCTCAAGACATATTCAACTTTACTCAATTCAGCGACAAACTTTTGAGCTTGATCAAATCCAATAAAATTAAAACTACTACCAAACTCATCATTAATCATACATTCTTTTGCTAATAAAAATTCAAGAATCGATTTATGTGAAAATTTATACTCCCCTATAACATTTCGATTCAATAAAGATTTACTCTTCATTTCTAAAGAGTTCAGTTTTATATTATGCCGCTTCGCAATTTCTTCTATTTCATCAGAAGTAAGAATTAAACCTTTTTTGCCCTCAATCCAGTTTTGATAAATTTTCTTCGCTACAATTAATGAAAAATCAGATAAATTCTCTCTGAATTCCTCTGCCCTTTCTTTTTCAATTCTATTCGCTTCTCTTGATATCCATTTTAAAACGAGCTCCTCATAGATTTGAAAAACATACTTATAATTCGTTGTCGACTCTAAAAGGTCATCTATATAAGCCAGTAACATAGGGCGTAACATAAGACTTGGTGATTGATTCACTATTCTATTCGCTCTATCTTTTATACCCTTTTTAAAAATATTGTATTTACCAAACTTCTTATCTAAGTATAAAGAAATATCCGACTTAGAAAATGGTGAAATATACATTTTGTTAATTAAATGAAATCCTTTTTCACTTCCCGCTCGTGGAATTTTTGTTTGATAAGGTTCCTCTACCTCACTCGGAAAAAACTGTGTACGAGAAGTTATTACAACTTCTCTAAAGCTTTGAACACTCTCGATAATACTATCAAATCGTTCTTTCCAATTGACCAAAGCTTTATTGTCTTCATCAAAAGCATCCAACAATAATATTGTGTTTTTCTCCAGTCCTTTTTCTTTCAGTTTTTCAATCTCAATAAAAGTTTGAGGATGACCTATTGGGTATAACTTGATATCATATTTCCTAAATAACTTACCTGCATATTCAAGATAAAGGTTAATTAAAAATGTGGTCTTTCCCATCCCTGAATCCGCAAGTATTAAATAAAATCTAGCATCATCTTTGTCATCAAAGGCTCTGTTCAAAAACCAATTAATAGCCGGTGTATCAATATCTATTGTTCTAGCCATTAATAAATCATCAAAATTAGAAGGAGGTTTATCTCTTAATTTTGTCGGAACATAATATTTCTTAGCTCTTGTAATATCAGCATTTGTATAAAACGGGTGAAGATCATTCGAGTTTTTTCTATATCGATAAATCGATATTATTCGCTTCTTTAAGTAGTTTAAAATAAATAAGATTAAAGGAACAACTAATACTAAAACTAATTCAACGAACCAATCAGGAACATCAAAGTTTTTACTTTTTAAGAATTCTTGAATTGCAATTAAAAGCGGGTCGATTATTTCCATTTTCTATAATTTTAGATAAATCTCGACTAGCCAAAAGTGAATCTATTAAAATAAAGAGAGGAAACTATGAGTAAATCATATTACTCGGTGTAAATATAGAACTTAAAACCAAGCTAAACAACTGAAATAAAGATTTTTAACAAAAAACTCAAGATATTCTTCTTGCAATTATAGTTTTAATCAAAAATGATTCTAAAGCTTAATCTATACGAAATTTTTAATCACAAATCATATAATTTATCTTTCTGATAAATTATAAATATTAATTTGAATGTCCGTAATTGATCATAAAACAGATTGTCAACCTGAAAAATTGGAAGCTCCTATTTTACTAAGGTTCATACTTTCTGTATTGGAAAATAAACCATCCTCCCCTAGAAACAACATATTTACTATTATTAAAATATATAAAAAGAAGGCCAGCCCATATAAATGAACTGACCTTCGCCCTTAAATAATTCCCTTGCGTTAAATTTTAAAACCCCTCTCCAGGAGCTTCAGGTGATGTTGCTTGTGCCTTTTTTGGATTCAACATTAAATACGTTCCTATTGCCGTTAATGCTGTATATTTTCCGTAATCACCAATTTTCTTTAAAGCCTCTTTTCTCGATATTTTATTCTCTTTATTATCCATGATTTCAATGCTTTTTATTCTAAAATTATTTTTCTGCTAATATTAAATGTATCAGATGTAACATTTACAATGTAAACACCCGTTGATAAATAATTTAACTGAATATTTGTTGTGGTATTTCCTTCTATTTCAGTACTCAAAACTTCCTTTCCTATTAATGAAAATATCTTTATTTCAGCGTCAGAAGTATTTCCTTTCACTGTTATTTCCTTTTTACCAGAATTTAAAATGCTAATATTTTCATCGATTAAATACGCATCATCTGTACTTAATACTTCTGATGAAGTGTGTAAATAAAACCTTCCTTCTTCACTCCCTGTTTCTTCAATAGTTACCGTATAAGATGAGTTTGTTAAATCAGTTAAGGTATTCTTTACTTTATCTTCAAGATAAATGGCAGTTTCTGATGGTACTTGCGTCGAGTTCATTGAGAACACTACTTCAGTTCCATTTTCAACTACTAAACCTATTGGAACAACTATTTCTTCAAAATTATTTATTGGTAACGATTGAATTGTAAAATTATGTTCCGATTCACCTTCAACTAACTTTGAAAAAATGTCGAAAGATGCACCGTCAAAATTTCCAATATCATAACCTGCGTCCAATCCTGTAGTCGCCGTTTCATTATATAAAATTTTTGTGGTTACATTTGTTCCGTTAGCTAAGGCATTAAGCTCAATTTTCACTTCATTATTACTATTTCTACTTCTACCTGATGCACCTCCAGAAACAGCTTCTCCTCTTTGATTTTCATTGAATATAACATCGGTAACACCACTTGTTGTTCTCACGAAAAATCCTTGACCTGGGACTAATTTTACTTCTGAGTCGAGTAATGTATTTGCTACGTACTTATTTTGTGTTCTATCCCAAGTATATGCAGCAACAAAAGAAGGATCGAATTTAGCCGAGTTTTTAGCGATAAAATTTTCTCCGGAGATATCGTTTAGAGGAACATACGCTGTGTATGGATTACCTATAGCATTCCACTCACTTTCATTAACGCTTTGAGTTACGTCAGCATTATCAATTGTCCCTGTAAATGTAACGCTACCATCTGTTGCTCTGGAGATGGCATATCCCTTTCCTGGTTCAAAAGTAAGTGTATTGGTACTTAAATCGTTCTCAGTATAATACACCCATTTGGCTCCACTAGCATTACTGTCATCATAGTATGCTATTGCATATCTATTTGGAGAAACTGATGTATTTACACGAATATCATTCGCTGAATTTTCAGCAAATTCTTTTATACTTTGTCCATTAACTGGTACAGAAATAATGGTCCATTGATTCGCTAACAAACCGTCTTTTTGAAAGGTAACTTGTCCAGAAGTTGCTCCTTCAGAAATAAAAACACCTCCGTTGCTTTCATCAGCTTCTAAAGAAATTAAACCATTATTGGTTAAATTTCCTTTTACTTTTAAATTCCCATTAGTATCAATAGTTAAGTTAGCATCTGCATTTAGAATTAAATCATTTACTTCATAACTACCGCTATTTAAAATAGGATCATTCGCTACATTGGGAATGGTTACGTTTTTTGTAGCATCTGGAACAACGCTATCACCCCAGTTTGATGCTACTGCCCAAAAAGCACTCGAATTACCTGTCCAATTTACTCCCGTAGGTAATGATGCCCCAGAAGAGTCATACGTGTCACCTGTTATTTGTGTTCCTGGTTCATTCGTACAATCTGCTGTTCCAAAAGCAACCGCTATTGTTGGCCCACAAGCCGTATAAAACTGATCTAAAAATACACCTCCTGTTTCAAAAGTAATATTAGGTTCTTTGTTTACATCAACATATTTAATTTTAATACTAAACAAATGAAGTGCTGTGCTATTTACAACTGGCATTCCTATTGTTCCACTACTTGCTAATTGCTGAAAAGAAGTAGAAACTCTTGAAGTTGAATTATCATTTACTACAAATGAATTGTATGCATTTACAGTTCCACCAAAAAAGTTAGTTGCTAAAATAGAACCACTTGGTTGTAACATTTCAAAGTTACCACTAGTATGAACATTTTCTCCGAATGCCTCGGTATTATAATTTAAATAAATTTGACCTGATCCAATGATAACATCGCTGTCCGAAGCAATATAAATATCTGCCTCATAAAAATCATTAGTTCCATCTGACGTATTTCTTGCATTTACAAAAGAAAAACTAATGTTTTGTGAAAATAGCTGTGTACTAAACAGAGCTATAAAAATGTAAAGTAAATTTTTCATCATTTAAATGGGGTTTTAAATTAAGCTTTTTGAATGTTGATTATTTTCATAGACATTCCGTTATATGATTTTTCAATTCTAACACTTGATAACCAGAAAAAATCTCCATGATAGATAATTGGTAAATAGGCAAACTTTCTAGTTTCCTTTCTAACTTTAAATTTTCTACGCTTTAATAATTTCATACCTGTTTCCTTAAAACTATATTTTTGTGTAATCTTTATAAAACCTTATTGTTGTTATTCTCTGAATTAATTTCTTTTAAAACTGTTCTCCTTTACCAATGTTTGGTTTTACAAGGTTGTTAACATCTGAATTTTGAACTTGGCCGTTCATATTAACATCTGCCTTATAATATCCCGAAACACCTAATAATTGGATAACAGAATTAGCATCTGTATTTTGAATTTGTCCATTTTCATCAAAATCTCCAGAAATCATGGCATAAATTCCATTACCCATGTCAATTACTGAATTTGCCGTACCATATATTGAAGACAATGAATTACTCAAATTTACCATTGTTACTCCTGTTGTATTCAAAGCATAGGTAGTCGCACTCATTATTCCTAAATGATTTCTATGATTCACTGCTATATAATAACTATCAATAGGTAAGTCTATGACTAATTCAGATGTTCCATCCGTATCAACGATATCTCCATCTGCTTGCAATAATGCAGATTGACTTGAAAGTATTGTTTTGTAATCGTTTTTATCACGTAGTGTTACCCAAACCCAATCAACGATGGCATCACTCCCTGAGACGTTGAATACTGAAGACTCACAAGTAATTGCATCAGCATAAGGACTTGTAGTTGGAATTAAATCACTACTTCTTAAACTGTCATCCATAATGGCTGTTCCAGAAGTAACTAAAGGACCTTGAAGAAATACCACTGGAGAAAGTTTTATCTTCAATTTAATTTCTTCTTGATGAAATCCTTGAGCTAAAATTACTCCATTGTTTGAACCAGTTGCTGTCACCAATTCACCAACAGTAAAATTTAGACTTCCATTAGCATTACTCAACGTTTTCCCGCTTGAACCAATTACTGAACGTTCTAGTGTTTGAGAAAACATTAAATTTCCAAGAAATAAGAATGTTATAACTATATACCTTTTCATCTGTTTATTTTTATTATTTTTTAATTGGTCAGATGTAATTTGCCAAAAAGCATCTCAATGGATATCAAGACTTGTTATGGCTCATTTCATATTCTTACTATCTTTTTCCTATAATTTGCAAAACAGTTATGGCATCAGTTTTTGCATCACCTCCAGAACTTCTGATCAAGTATTCTACCTTTCCTTGCGCCAAAGAAGTTATTTGTGCCATTCTAGTTTTTGAAGTTGAAGCCACACATGTTATGGTTACCGCAGGAATACTTGAAAAGTGATTAGAGTAATTTACAGTATATATGTTTCCACTTAAAGATGCCGTAATACCTGATGAGTTGGTAACATTGGAACTTAATGATCCATCGGTATCTACGATTACAGAAATAATTTCTACATTATTTGCTGCTCCAGCTGCTCTAAGGTCATCACCATCTTCGTCAATAATTACATTTCCATCAGTAGCGATGTTTTCATCAACTTTTAATTGTCCTTTTACTTGTAATAAATCATTGTCAAACTCTCCGTAAATTAAATCCCTAATATGTAACTGATTAGAAAATGTACCACCTGCTCCTGCTGCCGTTCCAATCAATACATTAGAGTCTCCGTTTAAATTATAACCAGCAAAGTATCCGATAACAACATTACTATCTCCGGATTGAGCACCTTCTGCGGCTTGGTATCCAATAACCACATTTCTTCTTTCAAGATTTGAAAGGTTACTAGTATCATCATAAGTACCGAAAATCTGATTTTCTGTAGAAGTAGTCGTTATTATACCATCAAACTCTAAACTACCTGTTGTTTTAATATCTCCAGAAACACTTAATAGGCCATTTGATACTTCAACTTGAGAAGCTCCATTAGTAACAAAATGGATTTCATCTGATTTACCAAAATTATTATCTCCTCCCACAGCAATCATTGTTGGTGAACTATCACGCTCTCCTGGTGCCTGTATTGCAGAGGTATATATCCATGGTGTAGTCATATAACCTTCATCTTTTTGGTTAGAAGCACTCTGAGTAGTACTCTGAGAACCTACCGCGATATTTCCTATAACAGCATTATCTACAACATCTAAACTTGTTTGAGGATTTGATTCTCCAATACCAACACTTCCATCAGTTTTAATCGCAATACCTTCGTCATCTCCATCATTAGACAACCAATTGTCATTTAATTGAATGTTTCCTCCTGTAGAAATTTTAGCCGATGTAGTTACATTTCCATTAGCATCAAATTGAATTCCTTTATTATCAGTACCATCGCCATTAATCCAGTGAGTATCTAGATTAATATTACTACCTAAGAATAATTTGTTTGATGTAGTTACTCTTCCTCCAGAATTTACTAGGAGTCCTTCATCATCGCCATCATTTGAAATCCATTTTCCATCAGTTTTTATGTTTTCAGTTAATGTGTGGTTTCCTAAATTATCACCATTTTCTACATACTTTGCTTGTAATGCATAAGGCACACTTAACAACTGTGTAGTACCCATACTTACGTAAGTTGTTCCTCCTGCAGTATCGATACTTACTTCTAAAAAATGATTATTAGATGACCAATCTATCGTTGAAAAAGTATCTCCTGTAGTACCTTGGCCTACTATTAAATTAAACACTCCATATGCATTGGTAGTAGCTGTGTGAGTTTCTGTATAAACCACTGTTCCGTCTGCTGTTGCTTCATGTAGTTTAAACTGTACACCTACATTGGTGCTTGATAATACTTCTCCGGAAGCATTTCTTACTACCGACTGGTAATTAAATCCTTCTGGAGTTTGTGAATAAGCTGTTAATGAAAAAAGAAATAAGCATAAAAATGCACTCAATCTCTTTACACCATTCGAGCTAAAATTATTTTTTAAATCTTTTTTAAGTTTCATGTTTAGGGAAAATTTATTTACGTTTTTATTCTTTATGTTTTTAAAATTGTTGCTCGCTAGATTGCAAAAATTCATGAATATTCTCTCAATTTTTAGTTTTAAACACTTCGGCAAAACAACGGTGCAATACTATTTCATTTTAAAGATTTTAAAAAGAAATCATAGGGTGCAAAAAGGGGTGCAAAAAACAAAAACCCTTATTTTACTGGTATTACAGAGGTGTTTTTATGCACCCTTCTACTATTTGACTTATAAATATGTTATTTCTTTATTATTTAAAAGGATTGTCTTATCGGGCCCTTGAGTAATTTTTAGTAATTAAACTACCAAAAATAATCTCTCGACTGTGCTCGGGGTGACAAAACAACTTTAAACACTACTTTTACTATTAAAACTGTTCGCCTTTACCAACATTCGGATTTAATAAATTGTTGATATCGGCATTTTGTACCTGACCGTTCATATCTAAATCGGCATTATTATATCCTGAAACACCTAGTTTTTGAATAACGGAATTCGTATCAATATTCTGAATTTGTCCATTTTCGTCATAGTCTCCTGAAATCATTGCAAATATTCCATTCCCCAAATCGGTAAGTGAATTTATACCTCCAGTAACATTTGAAACATCAGATGTTAAATCAACATTCGTAGAAATATCTGATAAATCAATCACTGCTGAAGTCATAATACTTAGGTGATTTCTATGCTTGACTACGATGTAGTAATTACCAGGAGTTGTTTGAAAAGAAAGCGGTGAAATTCTATCATCTGTAACATCTACAATGTCACCATCGCGTTGAAGCACTCCAGACTTTCCTGCTATTACTATACTTGGATCGTCAGCATCTCTCAACTCTACCCAAACCCAGTCTACCATAGAATCAATTCCTGCATCATTTGTTTTTATAGATTCAGAAACCATTGCTCCATCTGCATATGGAGATGTACCTCCATAAAGACCACCACCAATTCTTAAATCATCTCGCATGAAGGCTTCTTCTCCTGTATTTGGATTTATGTAGGCTCCTTGTAAATAAACTTTTAAAGACACTTGAACTTGATCACATCTGTTTTCATTAAAATTCGATTGACTATCTATGTTAGTCCAATTTACAGTACTATAAGCAACATTATCAACAGTAATACATGTTAATTCAGTATTGTTTAATGCATCAAATTCGGTGAAATTGCTATTGTTTCCATTTTTCACATTCAGATAAACTAAGTCGTTGTCTTTACAAACAAGAGATTTTAAGTTGCTATTTGCACTAACATCTATACTTGTTATATCGTTACTGTTACAAAATAATCGTTCAAGATTTGCATTAGCAGATACATCTATACTTGTTAATTTATTCTGAAAAATGTCTAAACTCGTTAACGCGGTATTTGTGCTAACATCTATGCTTTCAATAAGGTTTCCATAAACAATAATACTTGTTAAGTTCACAAGACCGTTAACATTCAAACTCTTCAAGAAATTTGAATCTGCTGCAAACGTTTTTAAAGCTGTATTATTACTTAAATCTATAGAAGTTAATTTATTTTCATTTACTCTTAATGCTTGTAATGCTTTAAAATCTTCAATACCTGTTAAATCTGCAATATTTTTACTACTTACATTTAAGCTAGTTACTGTTTCAATTAAATGTGTTGGAACTTGTCCGTCTGCTGAGATATCGTCGTATCCTAAAGCTTCTAAAGCCGCTTCAAAATTAACATCAGGAACAGTTGTGAACCTACAATAAGTATCACTATAACTCGATATAGAGTTAATATTTGTCCAATTCGTCGCACTATAAACTGCATCGTCCACCAAAACACATGTTAAATTAGGACAATCATTCACCTCTAAATCGGTAATATCAGTATTCTTACCATTTTTGATATTAATTGATTCTAACAAATCACAATAATTCAAATAAACTTCTTCTAACGATACCAAAAGACTTAAATCAATCTCAGTAAGATTATTAGAATAGTCTCCCTCTAAATAAAATATATTAATATTATTTGAAAGGTCTAAAGCGGTTAACGGTGTAGAAGAAAATGAGAAACTTTCAAGCGCAATATTAGTGGAAAGATTTATATCAGATATATTATTGTTATCAATATCAAGAGTTTCTAAAGCGACGTTATTCGTTACATTCAATGTATTAAGGTTACTTCCTGCTAAATCTAAATCTATTAAAGCAGGATTTGTAGAAACATCAATAGCGCTCAAGTTGTTTCCTCCTAATTGAAGGTTTTCAAGTAAAGACAAACCATTCACCGAAATACTAGTAATTCTGTTACTACTTAAGTTTACCTCTTTTAAGTTTGGACTGTTTGATAAATCAATTGATGTAAGTTGACTTCCTGAACAAACCAAACGTTCTAAAGAAATAAAATCCTCTATTCCAGTTAAATTTGTTATTGGAGTTGCTGCATTGATAGGAACATATAAATCTGTTACATTTTTAATTAAATCTGTTGGAACCTGACCGTCACCAACAATATCGTCATACCCAAGATCATTTAATCTTGCCTCAAAACTAGTGTCAGGAATACTAGTGTAATGACAATAGGTAGCACTGAAATTTGTTGTACTATCTTTATTAATCCAGTTTGTTGTGCTATATGCAGCATCATCAACCAAAACACAATTTAAAAAAGGATTGTTTTCTAATTCAAGAGTTGTAACATTGGTATTGTTACCATTTTTAAGATTTAAATAACTTAAACTAGTATCGTGTGCCCAAAGTTTTACTAAAGCACTTTGACTACTTAAATCTAAACTTGTAATACCCGTATCATTCACGCGTAATGTTTCAAGTTTTGTGTTGTTAGTTAAATCTAATAATACAACATTAGTTTCGTCAACACGTAGCGACCTTAATTCAGGATTATTCGAAAGATTTATTGATGCTAGAGGTGTTTTATAAGCAGAAAGTATTCTAAATTCTGTATGAATACTTAAGTCTAATGTTAATACACCAGAGCTGTATGTATACAATTCTCTTAATTCAAGATTATTACTAAGATCTAAAGAAGTCAACCCTCCATTTCCTTGTACCCAAAGATCTCTAAGATCAGGATTTTTAGATAGATCAATCGAGGTAATACTATTAGAACCAATATTTAAGTTTCTTAACAAAACATTACTCGAAACATCTATTGAAGACAAGTTATTGCTATTGATATATAAGTGTTCCAATAGAAGATTCTGACTCATATCTAGCGTAGTAAAATTGTTACCTCTGGCATTTAATGTAACTAGAGCTGTAAAATCTTCTATTCCCGTTAATTCATTAATTCCAAGATCATTTACAGTTAATGATGTTACCGTTTCAATTAATACAGTAGGTACTTGCCCATCTCCTGAAATATCATCGTATCCTAAAGATTCCAATCTTGCTTCAAATATTGAATCTGGAATCGCTGTATAACGACAATAAGTATCGCTGAAACTAGCAGTATTATCTATATCGCTCGACCATCTAGTAGTACTTAACGAAGCATCATCAACTAATATACAAGTTAAAGAAGGATTGTTATTAGCATGAAACTCATGAATTGCTGTATTATTTCCATTCTTCAAATTGAAATTTGATAAATCGTTATTCGAAACATATACTTCTTCCAAATTTATTGCCTCGGATAGATTTAAATCGGTCAAGTTATTATCATAAATAGATATTTTTTTCAAATTAATTGCTCCTGAAACATCAATATCTGTTAAACTGTTTTCAAAAAGATTAATAGCTTCTATGCTAGCAGCACTTTTTGAAAAATCAATACTAGTTAGATTATTATTTTGAAGATATATATTTTGTAAAATAGTTGAGTTTATATTGGTAACTGTTGCTAAACCACAATTGCTAGCATATAGAGATGTAAGCGCTGTATTCGCTGATAAATCTAAACTTGGTATAGAGTTATTACTTACTATTAGTGTTTGTAACGCAGTATTATTCGTTAAGTTAATCGCTGTTAAATTATTACCTGTAAGACGTAAATCGTAAAGTAAAGTGTTCTTACTTATGTCGATATTAGCAATACTATTATTTCCTATATGTGCTGTTTCAAGTAAAGTATTGTTAGATAAGTCAATACTTGTAATTCCTGAGTTAAACGAACAACGCAAATCAATAAGAGCTATATTATTCGTTAAATCAATTGAGGTTAGCGACATCCCATCTAGTCTTACAAACTCAAGTAACACCAAATTAGAAAGATCAATACTCGTTGCTTTGTTATTCCCAACATCTAAATATGTTAAACCAACAAAATCTTCTATACCTGTGAAATCGATTATTGATTTGTTATTTATGGTTAACGAGCTTACCTCTTTAATTAACCTTGTAGGAACTTTACCATCACCAGAGATATCATCATACCCCAAAGATTCTAATTGTGATTCAAAATTTGCATCAGGAATATCTGTATAATCGCAATAAAGACCTTCTATAAAATTTGTTGATGTTCCAATATTCGTCCAGTTAGTTGTACTATAGGTTGCATCATCAACAGTTATACAAGTTAAATCATCGTTATTTCTAACATCAAAATTGCTTATGTTGGAATTATTACCATTTTTGATATTAATATATTCTAAAACTCCTGTTTGTCCATAAAACTGAGTTAATGCAGTTTGATTTGTTAAATCAATAGAAGTAATCAAAGAACCGTTAACTCTAACTTCGTCAAGCTTTGTATTTGTAGATAAATCAATTGAAGCGATATTCGTATTATCAATACGTAACTGTGTCAATTCCGTATTTAATGAAACGTCAAGAGCAGTCAACTTAGTTTTATAAAGAATTACTTTTCCTAAAGCTACATTGTTACTTAAATCTAAAGAAGTAATGTCCGTTTGGAATAACTCCAAGAAACTAAGTTCTGTTAATTTACTTACATCAATAGAAGTAATATCTGTTACCGGAGCTTCTAACCTAGTTAAGCTTGTATTATTTGAAACGTCTAACGATGTAATCGGGTTAGCTCCAATATCTAAAGATGTTAGTTTTAAATTTTTAGAAAGATCAATAGCTGTTAAACTATTCTCACTAATTACCAAGGTTTCTAATTCTGTATTATTACTTAAATTTATAGATGTTAAACCATTGTTCTTAACATTCAGGGACACCAATGAGATAAAATCTTCAATACCTGTTAAATCAGCAATAGCATCACTTCTTAAATCTAAAGAAGTTACATTTTCAATATTCTGAGTAGGTACTCTCCCATCACCTGAAACGTCATCATAACCTAAATTGTATAGAGTAGCTTCGAAGTTCGAGTCAGGAATAGATGTGTAACGACAAAATCCTGTATTGAAAAACGTTATACCTGAATCAATATTTGTCCAATTAGAATTACTCCAAGAAGCATCATCAACCTTAATACATGTTAATAAAGTATTTCCTTTAGCGTTAAAATCTCCATTGGATATTATCGTATTTTTCCCATTCTGAACATTTAAATATGACAGATTGTTATTTTCACAAGAAATTCGAGTTAATGCTGGATTACCAGAAGCATCTAATCTGGTTAAATTATTATCGGCTACTCTAAGTTGTCTTAACGCTAAGTTGTTAGACACATCAATACTAGATAGATTATTTCGTTCAAGGGTAATTACTTCTAATAAAGTATTTTGAGAAATATCTAGATTAGTTAAAGATACATCCTGTAAATACAAATATTTAAGGTTAACATTGTTTGATACATTCAAATCAGTTACGTTACTACACTCACGTATATTCAATGTTTCAAGTAAGGTATTTTTTGAAACATCAATACTTGAAAAAAGGTTATTTCTAATGTTCAGGAATGTTAGCCCTGTATTTTGTGTTATATCAATAGAGTTTAATTGATTATATTTTCCTTCAACGGACGCTAAGTTTGTATTCGCTCCAAGAACCAAACTAACAACATTGTTTTCATTGAAAATTAAATTTTGAAGATTAGTATTCATACTTACATCTAAAGAAGTAAGTGTGTTATTTTCACAGTTTAAATCTGTTAATGCAGTAAAATCTTCAATTCCCGTTAAGTCTGAGATATTTTGATTACTCAAATCCAAAGTTGTTATAACTTCAATTACTCCTGTTCGCACCTTTCCATCCCCAGAAATATCATCATAACCTAAAGCCTCTAAAGCTGCTTCAAAATTCGCATCAGGGATTACTGTATAGGATGCTTGATTGACGCTGACGTTACCTAAATCTAAAACACATGAACCATTATTGAATGTAGCTTTTAAGTTATAAGAACCTACCCCAAGATTTGTAATCTCTCCTGTAAGAGTATCATCATTAAATACATAGGGATACGTAGTTCCGCCATCAATACTGAATTTAATTTCAGATCGAGTTGCTTCATCATCAAAATTAACTTTTATACTTCCGTTGTTTTGACCAATAAATGCTCCTGTTACTTCAGTTACAGATGCAGTTGGCGTAACAGTACTTGCTAATGGAATAAAATGTACAGCTCCTGAATTTGAAGGACTATCATCTTCATTTTGTCCTATCAATAAGTTAGGATAAGAAACAACTACAGCTCTGTTAGAAAATTCATCCCAACCCGAACCTGTTGTTATCTTGGCTATTTGCGTCCAATTGTTGGTTCCGTCATCTTTAAAAATATAAACGGCATCTCCATTGGTATTGCCAGCACCCCAAGTTCCTACATATAAAAACCCATTCTCTAAAGCTACCGCACTTCCAAAACGTTGATCCGTAAAACTATCTTTATCATCATTTTGAATCATTACTCGATTCTCCTCCAAATAATCTCCATTGCTATCGGCTTTATACACATAAACTCTACCTTGATCTGTCTCTGGCGTACTAGATAATTCAAAATTCATAGCTCCAATCGCTAAGTAATCTCCTTCCACATCTATTTCCCAACCGAATGATTCTGAAGTTTCTGTTCCTCTTAATCTATGTGTACGTGACCAAGTACCATCATTTGCTTGATCCCATATTTGTACTGACCCTGCTGAAGCTCTACCGACAGAAGAGTAATCGTAAGGTCCACCAACATAAGCACGACCGTTTTCTAGAACTACTGTTTCACCAAATCGAGCACCATCATATCCCGACTGTACTTGCGGTTCTAACTTTGTTTCTGTATATGTAAATGTATTTGTACCATCATTTTCAAACAAATATGCACATCCTCCTGTACATCCCTTTCGGGCCCCTATAAGGATTAAATCACCTTCAATAGCAACCGAAGTTCCAAAACGATTGTCTGTTGCACCATCACTAGGCTCAAAACGTGCTACCTGAGTCCATGTACTTACGCCATTGTATTCAAATAAATAGGCCGCTCCAGTATCTACATCATTCGTATCTAATTGTGAACGTGCTCCTACTACCAAGTAATTTCCTTCTAGAGCTACATCAGATCCAAAATTATCACCAGCAAAACTATCACTAGCAGTTATTATAGTTTGCTGTGTCCAATTCCCTGATCCATCGTTCGTAAAAATGTAAACTTTCCCTGCTGCTTCAGCATTACTTCGTGAAGATACTGCCGCAACATTACCGTCTATCGCAACGCGTTCTCCAAATCTATGATTTGAAGTTGCATCACTAGCCTTAAATTTCGTACCCCCTACAGCAGCAGTTGTAACTGTTCCTGAAAAAAGTGTTTCATTAAGTGAACAGGAATCTTGGCTATATGCTGACATAAAAACCAAAATTGTAATACAAAGTAATTTTATTTTCATAATGTCTTTGATATGTTATGTTGAATAAAAATTATTTTAATTGATTAGATAGTTGAATACTATTGATTTCTATATTTTGTTTTGTCCATTACTTGAAATGATACCCAAGAACATTTAATGTAGAATCAAAATTTATAATTTGAATTGAAGTGTATTGCGCTTTTGCTTTTATCGAAAGTATTGCAATAAAACAAAAAAGTAGATAGTGTTTTTTTACCATATTAACTCTTATTAATTAGATTAAAAGACACTGCAAAAATATTTCATTTTTGTTCTGTGGAAAAGAAATCATGGGGTGCAAAATAGGGTGTAAAAACCCAAAACAACTAATTTACAACACTTTATGTTTCTCATTTTTGCACCCCTGTCGAAAATGAGAAAAAAGCGTTCATATTTTGAAAAGTTTAAAGCGAGCGAATATAATCATCCAAAGAATCGTTGGATGTAAGATTTAGCTTCTTTTTCAATCGATATCTTGTCGATTTAATAGCCTCAATACTAGTTTGTCGGAGTGTTGCTATTTCAGTTCTGGAAAATCCTATTTTTATAAAAGAACAAACCTCAATATCTGTTTTCGTTAGGTTAGAATGAAGGTCTTTAATTTTTTTTAAAAACTCGTAGTTTAAGGTTTCGATATTTTTTCTCAATACCAAAATTTTAGAATCTTCTAGTTTATCTGCTTTTAAATCAGCGATAATACTAGTGAGTGTAACACCTTCTTTTTCTTGAGATAATTTATTTAAATTATCCGCCAACTTTTCTTTAGTTCGGAGATGCGTTAGCGTTTCTGTAAGGAGCTCGTTAACTTCTTCTGTCAATTTTTGCTTATCAGTATTTAAAGCAAAAATCTTATTATCGCTTTGTTTTAACTGCTGTTTAAACCTCTTCCCTTCTCTACGTTCCTTTAACCATTTTAGTCTTATATTCCTAATAACAAAAAATGCAATAAACAACCCAACAAGACTTAAAAGAAGAATAAATTTATTTTGAGCTAATGCCTTATCTTTTTCTAAAACAAATATTTCCTTTTGCTTAACAAAAAGAATACTGTCCTTCGTCTTTTTATTAGCAAATTCCAACTCCAATACTTCTCTAGTTTTATTTTCGGTATAAATTTCATTCTGCATTTTATCATATACCTTAAAATCATCCAAAGCTTTATAAAGTTTACCAGATTTCTCATTTATCTTTGCCCTCAATTTATACGTCATTGATTCAAGATGCTTCTTTTCAATTCGATTAGCTATCTGAATTGTTGAATCTGCATAGGTTTTTGCTAAAGAAAACTTATTGAGCATAAAATAAAGTTTTGTCAAGTCATAATAGCTTTCACTTAAATAATGTTTATGCCCTTCTTTCTTAAAATAATTCTTGGTTTTCCAAGCCATATTAACTAAATCATTCAAAGAATATTTTTTATCCAATCCATCAAACACAAACTTTCCATCCAAACTTTTTGAATAAGATCTACCTTCAAAATTTTCTAATGAAAACCTAATAAACAAGGTATTAGATGCGAAATACTCAAAATCAAAACCTCCATCCTTAAAAATTATTCTCGACTTTTTTAAATAATAAAAAGCCGAATCTTTCATCTCACGAGAACTAAAATTACCTGAAAGTAATCTATAACTAATCCCTAATTGTTTTCTAAAAGGTTTGGTATTTATTTCTATGGATTTCTTTAAATATTTTGCACCGTTCACATAGTCATATTGATAATTATACAAATTACCTATATTAATATTAACGTTGATAATTTTATTAGTGTCTTTTATTTCTTCATAAAGAGATTTAGCTTTATTATAATTACGAAGAGACTTTGGGTAATTAGATCTTATTCGTGAAATAACTCCTCGCCTTTCAAATATTTGACCACGATGTTTTCTAGTGTCAAATTTTACCGTATCCAACATGGTTAAAATCTCAGTTAAAAGTGAATCTGCCTTATTTAAATCTCTGGCGTGATAATATTTATTTAACCTCAGATAATTAACAATTTTTAAGGAGTCGTTTTTTGAGTTAGCTATCTGTTTTTTTATTTTTAATAACGTTGAATCGGTTTCCTGTGAAAGTAAATTTAAGGATACAAAAACCAGAAAAAAACAAATAAATCTTCGCATAAACTCTTATAAATAATTTTATGGTATAAAATTAAAAGAATTATGAATAATAAAGGAAGTTCACACACATCAATTTGTAATCTTTATTAAAAAAACTACTAAATCGAGAGGAGTAGCTAGTAATACGTAATAAAGTTTGGAAGGCCAATGCTAAGATTATTCCTTCTTAAAATTAACTCCGCTTTTTATATTTTAGCCCCTATTTCTTTCCTGGTCGAAACACCTTTATCTCTTCCGGGTTTGGTTCCATATATGGTCCTTCAATTAAATCAATACAATATGGAATTGCAGGAAATACTGCCTCCAAACATTCTCTAATTGACTTTGGTTTTCCTGGAAGATTCACTATCAATGTATTTCCACGAATTCCTGCCGTTTGTCTAGAGAGAATTGCAGTAGGAACATATTGTAAGCTAACTTGCCTCATTTGTTCACCGAATCCAGGTAATATCTTTTCGCAAACTGCAATCGTTGCTTCAGGTGTTACATCTCGAACTGCTGGTCCTGTACCTCCTGTAGTTACAATTAAACAACAACCTTTATTATCGGCCATGTCAATCATAGCTTCCTTTAATAAATCTTCTTCATCAGGAATAACTGAGTATTCTTTTTCCCATTTATTTAACAGCCATAAATCCATTAATCGGCAAACTTCTTTACCAGGTAAATCTTCATATTCACCTCTACTCGCTCGATCAGAGACATTTATTATTCCTATTTTGATTGTATCCACTTTAATTGATTTAGTTGTAGTTTATATTACATCAAAAATAAAAAAGTAAAGGATAATGAGGAATTTAGTTTATAAGTAAACTAGAAAAAATTATTAATTTACATTTAAGTAAATATTTCCTACCTACTAATTCTAATCTACACAAGAATAATACCTAAAACATATTTATTTCATAAAGACTGGGAAAATCGAGTGAAGTCTTCTCTATCTTATCAATTTTAAAAATTGCTAAACATTACCTACTTTTAATCTAATTTTTAATATTTTGGTACAAAATTAAAATTAGAAATGATCAAATTAAAAAAGGCAGAAACTAAAAAATTAAAAGGTTTCAATAAAAATTCTATGAAGACCACTGAAATGCACAGTATTTTTGGAGGTGATATGTATTTACAGGCCATTCGTGGTTCTAACAACAGATTGGACGATGGTACAACTGCCTAGTGTTGTCCCAATATTTTAACTTATATAAACCAAAGAATATGACTTATTCTTTGGTTTTTTTATAGAAATAAAGGGGCGGAAAGTCTAGGTTATAAGAATTTTGGAATTTCTGAAATCACTGGTTCCCATTTTGCTAAATTCATTTCAAATCAATGAAATCCTTTTCCTGTTTTTAAATAAAATTCTCTGATACTCTGTAACATTTTTAGATTTCTCGTATCAAAAGGGCAAATAACACTAAAAAAGTCTAATTTATGAGAACTTGTCTAAATTTATTAATATTCATTATTACATTTTTAATCTCTTCCATTTCTTTCGGTCAAAAACAAACCTATTCCTTTAAAATTGAAAAAAAAGGAAACGGAAAACAAGCTATTATTTTCATTCCGGGTTTTGCCAGCTCAGCGGATGTTTGGAAAGAAACTGTTTTAAAATTTGAAAATAACTTTACATGCTATATCTTAACAATGCCTGGTTTTGCCGGAGTAAAACCTGATTCAAATGCCACATTTAACAATTGGTCTGATGAGATCGCAAGTTTTATTAAAAATGAGAACATTAGTTCTCCCATTATCATAGGTCATAGTATGGGGGGAGGTTTAGCTTTAAATATTGCTAGTGATCATCCGAAACTAGTCAAAAAAATTATTATTGTTGATGCACTCCCCTGTTTAATGGCTTTAACGAATCCGACATTTACTTCGAAAGAAAATAACAACTGTTCTTCTATGGTCAATCAAATTGTAAACATGCCTGAAAAGCAATTCATTCAAATGCAAAAAACGAACATAACGACTATGGTTGTCAACAAAAGTAAACAAGACCTTATCGTTAAGTGGAGTCTAGATTCTGACAGAAAAACTTTTGCTAGTATGTATTGTGATTTCTTAAATGTTGATTTAAGAGATAAAATATCATCCATCGAATGCCCTTCAGTAATTTTACTACAATCGTATTTTAAAAATTTTAAAACTCAAATAGAAAATCAATATAAAAACTTAAAAACTGCTAATTTGCATTATGCAAACAAAGGGCTACACTTTATTATGTATGATGACAAAGAATGGTATTTCGAACAGTTAAATAAAAATTTACTCAATAAATAATGGTTTTTGAAAACATATATAATACCTACTGGCAAAAGATATTTCGCTTATGTATGGGATATGTAAATGATCACGCAAAAGCACAGGATTTAACTCAAGATATTTTTATAATCGTTTGGAAAAATCTATCTAAGTTTAGAAATGAATCGAATATTGGAACTTGGATCTTTAGAATAGCTACGAATTATTGCTTAAGACAAATTGAGAAAGACCAACGAATAAAAACGTCTAAGTTACCTACTAACATAAAGGAAGAGACAGCCGCTCCTATTGAGACACAATTAAAAGACCTTTATCAATATATTTCTGAACTCTCAGATATTGAAAGAATTATTATTTCTCTAGAATTGGAAGATATAAATCAAGCTCAAATAGCCGAAATTGTTGGAATTACTCCTCAAAATGTAAGAGTTAAGATTCATAGGATAAAACTAAAATTAACACAAAAATTTAAACAAAATGCCAACTGATCATATAGACTTAAAAAATATTTGGAAGCAGCAGAAGGCAGAAGCTCCTGATATAAAGGAATTGACCAATAAAATCAAAAAGATGAGTAGGAAAAATAGGTTAAAAATAATTGCGACCAATGCCCTATTTACACTAACCATTTTATTTATTGCAGGAATCTGGTATTTCTATAACCCGAAATTAATCACCTCTAAAATCGGAATGATCCTCGCGATACTTTCTATGATTTTCTTTGTGTTATATTATAATAAGCTATTTACTATGTATAAAAAGCTAAACGACTTCGAAAAAAATAAAGAATATCTACATAACTTAATTCGAATTAAAAAACAACAAAAACAAATTCAAACCAAAATCATGGGTATTTACTATATCCTACTATCGCTAGGCCTTGCATTATATATGTACGAATACATAGTAAAAATGACTCTTTGGCTAGGAATAATTTGTAGTACACTTACGATAATATGGGTAGCTTTTAATTGGTTTTACCTTAGACCTAAAATTGCAAAAAAAGAACAACAAAAACTTGATGTTATCATCGATCAATATGAGAAAATAAACCTTGATTTAGCGGATTAATTTAGGAATAGTAATAAAGCAAAAAGTCAGCTGTTATAGCTGACTTTTGTCTAAATAAGTACCCCTACTTAATCAGATCCCCTAAATAATTATTTTTTATCTGTTTTAAATTTATCCTTACCTCTCAATTCCTATTTTTCCAAAACTTAGTAATTCCAACCTACCTTTCTCTAAATCGAATTCAGATAACTGAATGTTATCAAAATTTAAAATTTCTAAACTGGAGAGATTAATTACGTCCATTGCACCAAGGAAATTGTTGTTGACATAAAATTTCTCCGGCAATACAGTATCAGAAAAATCTAAATCTGATAATCTATCATTGCTAGAGTTTTGAGTAGTTAGTTCATTATTACTTAAATCAATACTCGAAAGATTAGTATCACTGCATGTTAAATACCACACTTCTATAAAATCCTCCATTCCAGTTAAATCATCAATTTTATTATTCTGGAAAACAATTTCCTCAGATGCATCAGCTAGTGCTAAATATATATAAACGTCACCTTCGTAATTTGTCAAATAACTTACTTCTGAATCATCAACAGAAATAAATTTCAAATTAAGATCATCTGTTGTGCTTAGTTCTATATTTGAACTACTATTCCCTTTTATTTGATAGAGAGCTTCTAGATGTTCTTTACTTAAATCTAGACTGGTCAATTCGTATGGATTAACTTTTGTACAATTCAACTTTGCATTATTCACTGAATTTAAGTTAACCTTTCCGGTATTGACGCAGTCTAGCCAATCTAAGTGTAAAAGGGGGGAGACATCTATTCTTGCTAGTGACTTAGCACAACAAGAAAGTGTTTCAAGTTTAGTGTTGTTATCAAAGTCATTATAAACATCACTATTCGTCATTCCATTACCTTCGAAATAAGTCTCGAAATTATTATAAGGAATGTTTGTTACTTGCGCATATAAAACATAATTATATGCGAAAAGAACAAGTAAGAATAGCTTTGTTTTTATCAACTTTTAGTTTTATGAAATTACGGGGCAAAAAAACTAAAATGCTATTAAAATAAGGGTAAATTATGTCGGACAAAAAACGGACAAAAACACAGATAACTGATAAACAAACACTTAAAAAACCATCTTTAGGAAGCTTCTAAAAATTCTAAAATAGAATGTCCTTTAGGTGCATTGATTTTTTTACGTAATCGAGATCTACTTCTTGTCACACTATCTTGAGAAATTGCCAGCATAGTCGCTATTTCTTTTGTATCTAAATACAGTTTTTCCATAGCCACTAATCGCTCTTCTGATTTTGTTAGATCGAATCCTTTTCTTTTTATTTCTATAAAAAAGTTGGGGTAAACATTTTTAAATTTTTCTTTAAACTTGTACCAATCATCATTCGTCAAAATCTTAGCTGAAGTCAAATCTTGAAGCTTTTCTATCGAGTTTTGTTCACCAAGCTCTTCTTTTAATTTTTCTATTTCTTTGGTCAAGGATTCTTGTGCCAAACTCTTTTCAATCAATAACTGTGTAAAGTCATCTAACTCCTTTTTATTTCTTGCTATTTTTTTTGTTAAAGCTCTTCTCTTTTGTTTTCCATTTTTCCAGATATAATAGGATATTGTTCCAGATATAAATAAAATAGAAATCAATACAACCCATAAAATATCTCGCTTGCTTTTTGAAAGCTCTTTATCCCTCTCCAATAATTGAATTGCTAGTTCTTTTTTCGAAATTTCATAATCCTTTCGTTCTGTTTCAAATTGAGATTGATAAAACAAAAAAGCATTTGTTTTTCTTTCATTGTACAAAGAATCCTTTGCTTTTAAATGATCTAATAAGTGTAGATAGGCTTTCGAATAGTTCTTCCTTTGCGCATACACCTCAGCAATCTGTTTCTCAGCATCTATATATGTCTTTACATCATGAATTTGTCCTTTCTTTGCTAATAACTGCTTCAAAAGAGCTTCCGCTTTTGCATAATTCCCTAACTTATTATAATAATTGGCTTTATGATGCAATACGTAAGAATCATAAAATTCTGGAGAGTTTGTTAGCTTTCTACAATCCTCAAGTAGTTTTAAATGTTTCGACGCATTAACCAAATCATCTATCTCCAAATAATATCTTAGTTTATAAATTTGAGCGAAAGTTCTTATGTGTGCTTGCTTGAACTTATCGGAAATACGTTCAGAAAAATAAAGCGAAGAATCAATATACTTATTGGATTTATCTAATTCTTTTTTTAGGTAATAGTTTCCTGAAATTTGCGCATAAATAGAACTAATCAATGAAAAGTTATCTGTTTTTAAAACCTCTTTTAAAACTCTTTTCTTTTCGAAAATTGCTTTGTCATAAAATCCATTCATTTCATAAACACCAGCTAAATCAGTTAGTGCAGAATTTGCATATCTTTTATCTCCGAGCAAATCATAAAGTTTATAAGCCGTTTCAAAACGATTTACTGCCTCTAAAAATTCTTTTAAATTCATAAAAGCATGTCCAGCAAAAAAACGAGCATCCGCAACATAAATTGAATCACCACTTTCCATGAATAATTCTGCCGATCGATCGTAATCTTTAACTGCTTCTTGTGGCATTTGTTTATTGAAGTAAGCTCCTGCCCTTTTTAATAATAAATGTCCTTCTGAATTTTTCTTTTTAAATTCAGGCTTATACTTCAACATTTCTTCGACAACATAAATAGTCGAATCTGGTTGCCCATTATAAATGTACAACTGTGCTATAAATCTACTTTTAGAAGCCGCTAAATCAAAGTGTTTTAATCTCTTTGCCAAATCAACATAGCTTTCGAGATATATTCTTTGATCGGGGTGATTTGAACGAATCATTTCTTTGGTTAAAGTATCAAGAACCTTTAACCTTAATTCGTCCTCATTAATCTTCACTAGTTTTTCTTGTAAAGAATCAATTTTTGTCTGAGATATGCCAGGAAATATGACACCTAATAACAGCAGCAAGAAGGGAAATACTTTTGTCATAAGAGTAATAGTTTTTTTCTATACTTCGTTTGTTTAGTTCGGCTGGCAAAAGTAAAAAAATATTAAAATGAATTTTTAACTTATTGATTAATAATCAGAAAATATCAAATCGATTCCGTTTACATAAAATCATTTAAAATGAGTTGAAAAAAGAACTAGTTAGCTGAAAGATTAACAAGAATAAGAGTAAGAATTTATTATCTTAAATACCTGAAAAGAAATTAAAGTAAAGCTATAGATATTAAAGAATGAATATTTCATTAAAGGGTCGAAATCAAACGTTAGAATTAATCAAAACGAGTTTGTTTGTTTTGATTCTTTTTGGGGGCTTTGTTTCTATAGCTTTGAAAATTTTCAAGATTTCTTGATTTCAAACAAAAAAAATCGCCCTTTCAGCTTCAGTGAATCATTACTTTTTAAAACCATTTGGTTTTTATTCATTCCTATAATCTCATTTTTATATTACCTCTTAAAAAAAAAAGCTATCATCGGTTATGGTAAAACAACTCTATTTATAGATATAAAATACATTTTATTAGATAAAAATATTCCTAATTATAATTAGTAAGAAATACCTTAATTAGAATTATAGTATCTTTCAAAAAAATTATTGAAATTACTATATCACTTACTGAATAATGAATAAAAAAATTAACTGGGGGATTTTAGGTTTGGGAAAAATAGCTAATAAGTTCGCCCATGATTTATTGCTAAGCAATAACGCAAATTTACACGCTGTTGCTTCTCGAGATATTGACAAAGCCAAAAGCTTTTCTGAGTCATATAAATGCTCTAAATACTACGGATCTTACGAAGAATTGGTAAAAGATCCTGAAATTGATATTGTTTACATAGCAACACCTCATCCATTTCATTTCGAAAACACAATGCTATGTTTACAAAATAATAAGGGCGTTCTTTGTGAAAAACCTATGGGTATGGACACTGAGCAAGTGAATAAAATGATTCAAGAAGCTCAAAGTCGAAACCTGTTTTTAATGGAAGGACTTTGGACTCGATTTATCCCTGCTACAGAAAGATTACTTGAGATTATAGAAAGTGGTAAAATTGGAAATATAGAATTTATAAGGGCGGATTTTGGATTTCAAGGTGACTTGAATTTTGAAAGCAGACTCTATAGCAAAAAATTAGGTGGTGGGTCATTATTAGATATCGGTATTTACCCTATCTATTTAAGTTTACTCACATTGGGAGTGCCTAATAAAATCAGAGCAATCGCATCCATGACCGAAACCCAAGTTGATAATTCTTGTTCTATACTATTTAATTATAAAAATGGAGCTATATCCAACTTAGATTCTACAATTGAGTATAATACGGCTACTGAAGCCTTCATCTATGGAACTAAAGGGATTATTCGATTACATCAGAGATTCCATCATGCCAATAAACTAACCATTTCGGTCAACGGAAACCAAGAAATTATAGACATCCCTTACTTAGGAAACGGTTATTTACATGAAATAGAAGAAGCAAATAATTGTTTAGCTAATGGAAAAACGGAAAGCCCTAAACATTCTTTAAAAAATAGCCTAGATTTAATAGCGACTATTGATCGGATTAAAGAACAAATTGGCTTATCCTATTAATAAAAAAAGACTAACTCATTTATGGGTTAGTCTTATCGTTTAAAGTTATTTCGTTTTAACTATAAACTATTACGAGAAAAGAAAATTCTTATAACAAAGGTTTTCCTTTTAACCTAGACTCAATTCTCTTCTTCTTTGACGTTATCCTCTTCATTATTTCCATCAAATTGGAGTCCTTTGTTTTTTTGTAAATTTCGTTTAGTGCTAATACTAGTCTTTTTGCTTCTCTTGACGCAACAACTCTGTCACTAGTAGACATGTTCTTCATTTTTGCTTGTTCAAATGCTAAAGCTTCATTAACTATATCCATAACTATTATTGTTTAACGTTGTGTAAATATAATTAAACATTACAATTTTTCATAATAATGCAAATCACATTTATCTATCATATTATAATTAGTATTTATAGAAAATTGGTCGGAAAATCACAACAAAACTTTCAATTCTTCTCTAAAAAGTAAAAAATATTCAATAGAATGAAAAAATATTGAAATTAAAAGTGTTAAACACATAAAATGTTATCATAAACAATGCTTATTTTTGTAAAAAGAGTAAAAATTAAATTATGTTTTCATTTTTCAAAAAGAAATCAAAAAAAGAGCTGTTACAAGCTAAATACGAAAAACTGCTTGGAGAGGCTCATAAACTATCTACTGTCAATAGAAAATTAAGCGATGAAAAAGTATATGAAGCGGATCAAATTCTTAAAGAAATAGAATCTTTACCATAAGTGCTATTTTTTCCATTAATTGCTTAAATTAGAGTAATCAAAACATTTGCCAATACTACAATTTTAATTAAACCCTAGTTTAATTTCTAAGTCTTATAAATATAATAAATAATTAACCTTGAAGTATTAGCATGAAAAATATCATTCTTACCCTTTTATTATCATTAATTTTATTGAGTTGCAGTAGCAATGAAAACACCTCTGTAGATGATCAAACTAATGAAATTTCTACTGTAAAAAACAATGCAACTTATACGGTTGTATTTGAGGAAAACATTAAATATGCTGAAGGTTTAAGCCATAATACCATTAACAGTTCAAACAGTTCTGTTATCCCGTTGTATTTAGATATTTATTCTCCAAACAATACAATTGAAAACAGACCTTTATTTATGTTTATACATGGAGGTGGTTTTTCCGGAGGTTCCAAGCAACAAGAAACAATTATATATATGGCGAATTATTTCGCTTCAAGAGGTTGGGTTTTCGTTTCTATTGATTATCGTCTTCAAAATGATATTGGAACTGTACCTCAAGAATGGATTGATTATTCTTCTTTTGTTCCCTCTGGTGATGCAGAGCAATTTTTAGCAATGTATCCTGCTCATAGAGATGCCAAAGCTGCTCTTCGATGGATAATAGCTAATAAAGTTAGCTATAAAATTAATACGAATCATATTACCATAGGTGGTGGATCGGCTGGTGCTGTTACCGCTATTACACTCGGTGTTTCTAATTTAGAAGATTATAGTACCGAAATTTCAAATTCTCAGGACCCTACTCTTTTAAGTACTAATTTGAACCAAACTTATGAGATTCATACAATTGTCGATTTTTGGGGATCTAAAGTTGCCGTTGATGCACTAGATATTATATATAATCATCAACGATTTGATAGTAATGATCCTCCTCTCTTAATTGCTCATGGAACAGAAGATCCTACTGTCCCCTTTAGTAGCGCCACAGACTTAAAGGCGGTTTATGAAGAAAATCAAGTGCCTTTAGCTTTCTATCCTCTGGAAGGTAGAGGTCATGGTGTATGGGGAGCAACAGTTGATGGTAAAACCCTACCAGAATTAGCTTTTGATTTTATTGTAGAACAACAAGGTTTAGTTGTTGACTAACCAACATTAACCTTTTAATTTTCAAACACTTTTAGCCGAAATTATAAATATAACCTAACAAAATAAGAGCTATTGATGAGTATATCACCGAAATTATAGTACCTATTTGCAGATAAAAACAGCGTAAAAAAAAAGCGATTATAATTGAAAATACAGAATCAATTATAATCGCTTTTAAATATTATTTATTATCCTATTTTGTTATATGTATTTCCTTTATTATCAGTTAGTACATTATCCTCTACTTTAAAATACAAGACATCACTACCAACGGTAAACTCAAACCCCTCTTTAGACAATTTTGGATAATAACGAACTGGTTCGCCATTGTCTTTTATAATATCCCAATAAACACCTCCGTTTACCAACTTTATACTAAACTGGGTATTATTAGAAGATGATTTCCATTCACCAGCAAATTGATATTTTCTACTATTCAGCTCTGGGATGAATGTTAAGTTATTAAACTTTAAATTATCAGAACTCTTGTCATACTCTATTTGAGCTTTAACCTGATTGATAAGTACATAAGGTTCCTTTAAATTCATTACTTTAAACTTATCCTTATAATATGTCAACCAATAATCTCTTCCATCATCTTCAATCGTAAGGACAATCATCTCTCTCTCTTCATCAACCCATGTACCTTCGTGTAAAGTTTGACTAAAACTTGCGATACTAAAACCTAGAATAAGGGGAATTAGTTTTATACTTTTTCTCATAATCTCTGTTCTTTTTTATTCATTTTTAGATTAATAACTATCTTATAAACTTACGACACAAAAAAACATAAAACAATAAAAATCAAATATTTAATATCAAAAACTTGATTTTATATTGTATTAAAATTATTATCGAAAAAGAACTATTTAAATTTAAAACAATAACGGTATAATAAAGACGAACAAAAACATTAGCAATAACACCGCTAAACAATTCAATAGAACTCCTGCTTTCATCATATCTTTTACCTTAATATAACCACTTGCAAAAACAATGGCGTTGGGAGGTGTTGCCATAGGTAACATAAAAGCACAACTACTTGCCATCGTTACGGGTATTAATAAATGAATTAAAGGAATGTCTATTCCAATAGCTATTCCAGCGACTACTGGTGCTAATACCGCAACCAAAGCAACGTTACTCATTAGTTCAGTCATAAATAGCATTAATGTAATTAAAACAAAAGCGGTAATAAGCACTCCTAAATTATAGGAAGCTATTGTTGCTGATATTAAATCAACAATACCACTACTCGACATTCCTTTTGCCAAGGCTAGTCCTCCTCCAAATAGTATTAATATTCCCCATGATAACTTCTCTGTATCTTTCCATTCCACAATAAAATCCCCCGTTTTTATATTATGAGGTATTGCAAAGATTGCCAAGGCCGCGGCAACACTGATAATAGTATCCGTTAAACCTAATGAAGGGAAAACCTTATTAATAATGGCGCGAAAAATCCATAAAAAAACCGTTATACCAAATATAATTAGTACATGTTTTTCTTTTCTAGACAACCTACCAAGTTTACTAATCTCACTATCAATTACATTTTGAGAAGTATTAAATACCAATCCCCTACTCGGATACATTCCTTTAACCAAAACCAGATAAACCAAGAGTATCATAATAACAGAAAAAGGTAGCCCAAAAGTCATCCATTTCACAAAGGAAATTTCAATATTATATTCGTTTTCTAACAAACCAATAAGAACAGAATTTGGAGGGGTTCCAATAACCGTGGCGATTCCGCCAGCATTTGCCGAAAACGCAATTCCAAGCATTACCGATAATGCGAAATTTCGATCCCGCTTAGTAAAACCATCTTCATCATCTATTAATAATTGAATTACCGATAATGCTATCGGTAACATTACAACAGTACTCGCCGTATTACTAATCCACATACTAAGTAATCCCGTTGCAATCATAAAACCCAAAACGACCTTGTTTGGTGTTGTTCCTGTTAATTTTATAATATTTAGCGCAATTCGTTTATGAAGGTTTACTTTTTCTAAAGCCAAAGCCAATACAAATCCACCAAAAAATAAGAATACAATTGGACTTCCATAATTTGCTCCTACATCTCCTATTTCCATAATCTTTAACATAGGAAACAAAACTAACGGTAATAAAGCCGTTACCGATATAGAAACCGCTTCCGTTATCCACCATGTAATCATCCAAATTGCAACGCTAATAACTCCATCAGCATTAGCCGAAATAAATTCAATATTTAAGTTATTAATAATTAGAAAAAGTAATGGTCCTAAGATAAGTCCTACCCTCTTTACACTGGAATATTTCATAGTATGATTCTAAAATCTGGTTAATTTTCGAAAATTCAATATGGAGCTTCTTCTAAAATCTGAAAAAAGCAGTTCAAGTATACAACTTTTTGAATAATTAGTTTTAATCAAATAATGCATCCAAATATGAATCATAAAAAAAGAGATCTTTCGATCTCTTTTTTACTTTATGGTATAATCCCAGGAAAAACTGTATTAATTATAATATCCTTTTCCAGATCTTTTATGAGTTCTACTTCCGACTCCAATTTTTCTTCTTTCTTGGTAGCCCTTTCCAGTTTATCATTGATTGTTTTACCAATACCTGCACTTGGAAATCTTTCCGCCAAAATTACATCAAATCCTTTAGAATCTAGGCGATGCATTGCGGCATATAAGTTTTTTGCTGCCTCATTTAAATCTCCAGCTTTAGAAAGAACTTCTTGGTCATCTGGATGTAGACTTTTCAATTGATCTTTAAAAGAAAGTACTCCAACATTTTTATTTGGGAAATACTTTAATTTACTCTTAGGCTCATCAATTAGCACCATTTCAGTTTTTGGTGCATAATGACGACTCAACATCCCAGGAGCTGCAGGAGAAACATCGTTTTTATTTTTAGTATATACTTTACCAATCCTATTTTCAATTTCTTCAATTGATAAAGATCCTAATCTATAAATAATAGGATATTCATCTTCAAATCCAATTATAGTCGACTCTATACCTTTTTCGCAAGTACCTCCTTCGAGTATAACTTCTAAATTATTTCCGAAATAACTTTCAACGTGTTCTGTTGTTGTTGGACTAATTGTACTAAAAGGATTCGCACTTGGAGCTGCCAAAGGAAAATCAAGATTCTCTAGTACTTCCAAAGTCAAAGGATGATTTGGTACTCTTATAGCGACCGTATCTTTACCTGCTGTTACAATATCGGGAACAATATCTTTTTTATTTAAAACAAGAGTTAATGGTCCTGGCCAAAAACTTTTAGCCAAATCAATTGCCACTTTTGGAATATCTTTAGCTACTTCTTCTAGGTATTCATACGATTTTATATGCACAATTAAAGGATTGTGCAGTGGCCGCTCTTTTAAAGCGAATATTTTTTCAACTGCTTTCTCATTGAAAGCATTTCCCGCTAAACCATACACAGTTTCAGTGGGAATAGCAACTAAATTATTGTTGTTTAGTGATTCAATTGCTTCTTCAATTTTTTTTGTAATCATTATAAGATCTTATTGGGGACAAAATTTTTCTTTTACATAAAGACAACACGTCTCAACTTAACCACATTTTCTGAAACGCGCCGTCTTTTATTCAAACAACCACGAAATCGGAAACTTTTACATTCCCGAAAGCTTCTTTATATTTTTAAAACGATATTGATTTTATAATCGTTAAATAAATTGGCATCCCAACTGTTATATTCAGAGGGAAGGTTATTGCCAATGCCATTGGTATATATAAACTCGGATTCGCCTTAGGAGCTGCCAGTTTCATTGCTGCCGGTACAGCGATGTATGAGGCACTTGCCGCCAATATTGCAAAAAGGAATCTATTCCCAATACTGTCGGTTACAGCACTACTCATTACGGCTACAATACAACCATTTATCAGTGGAACAATTATGGCAAATAATAGTGTGAACCATCCATTTTCAAGAAATGAATTCAGCTTCTTACCACTTGTAATTCCCATGTCTAGTAAAAAAACCGCTAGAAACCCTTTAAAAATGTCAGTTGTAAATGGCTTAATTCCTTGAGCTTGGGCATCACTTGCCAAAAAACCGATAACTAAGCTTCCCATTATTAATAATACACTTCCATTTGTTAAGGCATGTTTTAACAGATTAGAAAATGACGTTCTCTCCTTCTTTTCTTTATTAAACAATGCTATCAAAACGACTCCTATAATAATGGAAGGAGCCTCCATCAACGCCATAACCGCTACCATATGCCCTCCAAAACTTATCTCTAGGGTATCTAGAAAAGAAACCGAAGTAACAAAGGTTACCGCACTTACCGATCCATAGGCAGCCGAGATTGCACCCGCATTATATATTCCTAATTTTTTCTTTAGTATAAAAAAGGTATACAATGGTACCATCAAAGCCAACACCACTCCAAATAACAAAGACCAACCAATTTCCATGTCCAAATCACTATGAGACAGTTCTTGCCCACCCTTAAATCCAATTGAAAAAAGTAGGTATAGAGAGATGAACTTTGATGAATTCTGAGGAATTTCTAGATCACTTTTTAAGCATACAGCAATCAAACCCAAAAAGAAAAATAGCAATGCTGGGTTCGTTAAATTATCAATAATAAGATGGAGATCCATTTAATTATCCAATTCGTTATAACTTAATAATTATTTATTTCGACAATTTTAATTCAAAAGTACTTTCGATGTTTATATCTAACCCTTCTTCTTTTGCTTTGTTTATAAGCTGAATGTACTCATCTCTTTTTTGAGTCAGTTCATCAATTTTCGTCATCCAATGCGTATTTTCTTCTGAATGACAAGCTTCCCAAGATTTAAGATTTTCTAACTTATAAAAGTTGATTTGACTGTCTATTAAATTTTTCACGATGTCTCTAGCTTGAGAACTGTTATATATTCCCTTTACTAAAGGTGTTTGTTCAGATACTTTTTCAGTTGCTAATACTTCTTGTGCAATCATAATTTTAATGAGTTGGGGGTTAATAAAATTGTTTAGGTTTAATGTTTTTGCTCACCGATAATGTGAGACTTTTGATTTTTCTTAATCTTTGATAATAAACGTATCTAATTATTACATTTTACTCTGTTCCATGAGTCTTAAAAAAAGTAAACTTGCTATAATAAATGAAGCATTCAATACAGCTTCTAGGTATAAGCTTTTACTTAAAATTACCACGCTTATCCAAAAAATAAGTAATACATACCCGAAAATAACAATGCCATATTTTTTTAAAATTTGAACCGTATCTGTCAAATACTTTTTTAAGCTCACTTCATTCATTTCAGCAGAATTATTTTTAGGGGACTTTTTAATTTCGCTAATCATTTCTTTAATTTTCGATTATGTTTTTTATTTCTGGGGCAAAGATTGGTATATTTGTTCATATATTTTTATTTATATTTTAAATACTTATCATAAAATATTTTTATGAATTATACTCTAAACCAATTACAAATATTCCTCGAAGTAGTAAGACAAAAAAGTATCACAAGAGCAGCTGAAGAAATGCATATGACTCAGCCTGCGCTTTCTATACAGTTGAAAAACTTTCAAAATCAATTCAATATTCCCCTAGTTGAAATCATAGGAAAAAAGCTTTATGTTACCGATTTTGGAAAATCTATTGCAGAAATTGCTCAAAATATAATTAACGAAGCGAATACAATTAAATATAAAACGAAAGAATATAGTGGTTTAATGACGGGAAAATTGAGGATATCATCAGCCTCTACAGGAAAGTATGTTGTCCCTTATTTTTTAAGTAAGTTTCTACGAGAACATCCTGGTATTGATCTAACTCTTGATGTTTCTAATAAAATGACAGTACTCAAAAATCTCTTGGACAATCAAATCGATTTTGCACTTGTTTCTAAACTACCACCAAAATTGGCGATAGAGGAAGAAGTTCTTGTTGAAAATAAACTTTATTTAATAGGAAACTCTAAAAAAATAGATAATGACAAACCCTTAATTTATCGAGAAGAGGGATCGGCTACAAGAATGGCCATGAACGAGTATTTTAAAATTGGTAAGGAACGTAAAAGTATGGAGCTCACTTCAAACGAAGCAGTGAAACAAGCGTTGATTGCAGGTTTAGGGTATTCAATTTTACCTTTAATTGGAATTAAAAATGAACTATCGAATGGTGAATTGCATATTATTAAATCTAAAAAGTTACCTATAATAACGAATTGGAGATTAATTTGGCTGAAAAACAAAAAGCTTTCACCAGTAGCGGAGGCCTATTTAAATTTTGTTCGACAAGAAAAAGAAACCATTATTAAAAATAGTTTTGGTTGGTATTTGAACTTCGATGAAAATAAATACTAAGAACTCATTTAAATCAAAAAAGTACAAATAACGTGGTTATTTATACTTTTCATATTGACTAATTTAGCTTAGAGTTAGCTCAATGTGAGCTCGGTTTTTTCCTTTAGTACTTTTCTTTCGATATCAAAGAAATCAAATCTCATATTTTTCTTTTCCATCTGCTTTTCATAATAGTAATCACTATATCCATACGCTATTTGACCTAACTGTAATATTATTTTAAGAGAATCTTTCATTGATAGCTTAGACCCATCAACATGTACCCATCTTTTTAATGGTTGTTCACAAACTAACTGTTTTGCAACAGGAAGTGTAAATTCCTTTTTCATTCTCATAAACAACTCCACATCAAATAACCATTTGGTTAAGAACTTCTCACCAAACAATAATGGAACAATTTTTCTATCGAATATTTTAGCTCCGCATTGTGTATCTTTAAAGTCCATCGACAATATACTACGGATAATTAAGTTAATGGTTTTACTGATTATTGCTCTCGCTGAGTCTTTAGCTATGTTCGCTCCCATTCTTTGAATTCTTGAACCACCGACTACTTTAAATTCAGAATTTTCAATTGTTGAAACTAAATCATCAAAATCATTAAAATCCGTAGATAAATCAGCATCAAGAAAACCTATATAATCTAATGTTGTATTTTTTGCTAGATAAAGCATTCCCTGTCTTACCGCTTCCGCTTTACCTCCATTTTTTTCACAATCATATACTTTAATATAATCTTCTCTCCCTTTTCTTAAGTTTTTCAGTACTCCTAAAGTGTTATCTGTGCTCCCATCATTAACGAAACATAAGTAATAACCAGAATTTTCATCAATAAAACTTAGAAATTCATCTTGGAGTAGTCTTTCTTCTTCGTTATAGCAAGGTATAACAACACCGACACTCCTTTTTTGAATCATAATTTTATTAAGTATAACTTCATCAAAGTTCACATTCTTCGGTTGTCCAATTAATCTCTTAGTTCTTGCACAAATTTCATTTAAACTTAAAGGTTTTTTCATGTAATCATTGATACCTAAGTCAAAACCTTTCATGATACTTTCGTCGTCTACACTTCCTGACAACATCATGATAGGTGTTTCTTTTGCTCTCTTACTTCTGATATGTTCAACAATTTCAAAACCTGAAATCTCTGGCAAATGAATATCAATAATTACTAAATCGGGCTGAAATGAATCAAACAGCTTTATACCTTTAATACCATTTGTTTCGGTTTCGACTTCATAGCCAATTGCCTTCAGTCGTTTCTCTATGGGGAGTAATACTAACTTTTCATCATCAATTACTAGTACTTTCATATTAGTCGAATTTCGGGGGGTTACTGATAGCTAAGATACCTCAAAAGCATACCATAAAAAAAACTATAACGTTGATTATCAGTAGTTTTTAGTTTAAATGCTATTAAATATAGACCAACGGTAGAGGCCCCTTGAATATTGATACCACTCACCGATACTCATTCTAATAATCAATAGTTTTACTTTCGTTTTTTTACCTAATTTTGCTTCACTTATGATAAGAATAGAGGATTTAGTTGGACAGTATTCGATTTTGGGTAGTAACCAGAATGCTGATAAAAATACTTACAAGGGAGAGTTAATATTGTCTCTTGATGAAAATAATAGGATTGATGCTTTTTGGAAAATTGGAAATCAAGAACAATTTGGAAACGGATTTTTCAAGGATAATCTACTCATCATTAATTTTTGGTATGAAGGTGAAGACTCTAACATATATAAAGGTGTTGTAGCTTACAAATGTTTAACCTCAAATTTATTGGAAGGATTTTGGTCTGAAAAATATGGCGATCCTAATTATTTAGGAGAAGAACGATGCTTTAAAATATTGAGTGATAATACACATATAAATTAACATTTTAAACTTTGAGGGCTAAAAATCCACAATTAACTTTAAAATTAAAAGATTAATAACCAATCCCTTAAAAACCACAAGTATTTAAACCACAACAACTTAATGGTTTACCCTAGTCAATTTTTCAGTAGTTTTACCTGTTTTATTTTCTATTAATTCAACCTATCTTCGTATCACTTTTAGTGTTATCTGCGTATTAACCAAACTTTACTAACTATATCCTCTGTTAAATGTTGATACGCAGTCTTTTTTTATAAAAAATTGAAACAAGTATTCTCCCTTCAAAACATAAAAACACTAAAAAATCATGATTTACAGTGTTTTACCTATTGAATTTAGTATTGTTTTTTTCGATATTTGATATGCGCTTTTGCGATTAGTGTTATCTGCGTATTAACCAAACTTTGTTCCTTCTAAAATCACAGTTAGTACGCAGTTTTTGCCGAATACCGCACTTGAAATTGTTTTCTCTAACTTTAGTTATAATCATTATTTTCTTTTTTATTGTGACTTATTAAATATCTATGTGTCAAATAGTTGAGTAGATTTTTAAGGGATTTCTACTTTTTATTTAAAAAGAGGAAAAGGATATAGGCATATATTCTTTTCTTTTTTTACAAAATCTTCCAATGATAGTCAACAACTTCCTAAACTATATTCCTAATTTTAAAGGCTAATTCATACGATACATCATCGACATATCTTCGCTAGTTACCTACACTTTACCTATAGTTTACTACCATTCAACTAATAAAATCCTTGTTACGGTTATTTAAATTTACATTTAAGTGACTTTCAAACATAATAATTAATAAAGGAGAAGAGCTTTGACCTATTTAGGAATTGCTTCTTCTTTTTTATTAATGTTCAAACTTCATCAATAATAAATAGAAGTACAAAATTTATGTTATCTATTCTTAACAGACTTTTGCACCTTCCAAAAACATAAAAAACTGGTAAACAATCAATTAAATAATTGATCGTTTTATTCTCAAATTAGACAATTTGTTTCTATTTTAACATAAACACCTACATCACAGACACTTCACTCACTTTTATCAAAAACTTCTCACGTACTTTTGTAGTGTAATTAATAACAGTTCCCTTTTAGTTATTCATTACAAGCTTTAAAATTTATTTTAAATAGTTCGTTTTCATTGAAGCTATCAAGACAATATCATCCCAATAAAGAACTCTTTCCCCCATTGTTTTGATAGCTTTTTATTTAAAAGAAGTTAATACCGCTTTACTTTTCAACTAGTTATTCTTATTTTTCCTTCACTAATCAAAACTTATATTTTATGTTAAAATCAATTTTGAATATTGATAGCGTTAAGATATTAACGACTGACTCACTAAAAACAGTTAATGGAGGTAATTCTTGCGTCTCTGAATGTGCAAGATATGATTGTGTAGATGTACCTGTACAATATAGACGTCGCTGTATTTCCGATTGTATACAGCAGTGCTCATAGCAATCTTTGCCGAGTAAAACAACTTAAGGCCTTGAAGATTGTTCAAGGTCTTTTTTTATGCTAAATCGAACATAATAGCTTAAAAATTATTTTTTTTTCTCGATATTTTAACTTCCTTTGCACAAAAATTGCATTATGTTCAAAAATCCTTTTTCTTTTGATGGTAGAATAAGACGAACAGAATTTGGTTTGTCATATATTATGTACATGGTTTTTCTAGGAATAGTAGATGCTTTAATACTTGAACTCGATCTTGTTGTTCTATATGTATTCTATATTCCTGCCATTTGGTTTTTTATTGCCCAAGGGGCCAAGAGATGTCATGACAGAGATAATTCTGGTTGGTATCAACTTATTCCTTTTTATCTATTATGGATGCTTTTTGCTAATAGTATTTATGGACCAAACGAGTTTGGTCCAAATCCGAAAGGAGAAGGTAATCATGATGAACTTGATCAAATCGGAGTTCAGGAATCACATTAGATAGAGGGGAAATTTACTCTCTAGTAAAGCTTAAAGCGCTATTTCTTATTTTTATATATTCCTTTTTGTAAGCTTTTGATTTTTTATCGACTAATAAGCTGGTTAATATTTTTTGAAATTGAGTTTGCTCTTACTCTTTTCAAACTATAAAACAGTTAACTGCGTATTAGCTTGATTTTCGTTGCGTAATTATTTGAAAATATTGTTGGTGCGCAGTCTTTTTTTACCGCATATATTCAAGCTCCAACTGAATGTATTTCGCTATTAATAGCCTACAAAACTTAATAAACTCAATTGTCTTTTTACTTCATTTAAAAACAATTTTGGTACTTGAGCATTTATTAAACATGTCAATTCTTACTAATCATAAATTATTATTTCAATATTGAAACCTCAATAACAACCACTATGTTAAAACCAATTTTAAATTTTGGTAAGAGTCTCAGCAAAGCTGAGCAAAAAAACATTACTGGGGGGAGAAACATTTATTTATTTGGAGGAGATTGTTACCGACAGTTTTGCTCTAGTAATCCACCAGTACTCCCCTCTGGAACAAATGCTTTATGTGCGCATCCTTTCGATTGCGATTCAGACATATTTGAGCCTTAAAATACTATTAAAACAAAACCACCTTTAAGGTGGTTTTAAGTTTAGAATATATTCTGTTTCTTGATAATAAACACTATTATCAATTTACTTTATTTATCTTTCTATTTAACTCTTCATTCTTTGCCAATATTTTCTGTTGTTGCTTCCCTCTAACAAAAAACGAAATTCCTCCGAAAGTTATTATTATACCAAACAAGGCAGAGAAAAAAAGAAAAACTAAAACACCTGAAACGGCAAGAAAAACTCCATAGTTAATATTTTTCTGAGGATTTAACGAACCTTCTTGAGATCTTGCATTTCCAGCTCCAGCAAGTTTCAATTTTAAAACTCTATCCGCTTCTTTTTCATCTTTTATAAAGCTTTGGCAAACTTCCAAAAAATCTGGTTTCTCTTGTGTTAAGGAACAAACGAGCCCAATTTTGAAATCAATTTTTCTGTTCTGACATACGCGACAAAACTCTAGTCTTTCATTTAAATCCATATCAATTTTTTAGTTAAGATTAATCTATTCAATTTGAGTACAAAGATAAATTTTTCGATTATTCCCTTTAACCATAAACGAGGAGGATTTTATTTTTAGAATAAATCTAATTACAAACAACATCTCTACTGACATACTCCTGTAGAATGCATCATTTTTAATCGCCAACCTTCATCTGTTTTAACAGCTACAGCGCTTTCTAACCATTTAGCTTTTCCAACTAAGGTATCTGCACGTGTGAAATCAGCTTCGTTGAAATAAGCGATTTGAATAGAGTTTCCGTATTTTTCAATAGAGATATAATCCATTTTATTAATCCTCTTTGCTCTATTGGGTCTAGCAAGCTGTCTTTTCATATACTCCTTAATACGATCATTATCCCAAATTTCACCTTGCTCTAAAATGATGAAATCCTTCGTATGATATTTACTAATTTTTGTTGAATCTACTCCTCCCCATAAATCATCAAAGGCTCCTTGTATTAAATCTTGAGCTATTTTGATTTCTTCTTTGGTGATTGGTTTTTCTTTTTGATTTGTTTTTTCAACTTGGCACGATCCTATTAAAACTGCAAGTAATAATAAGCTCACTGATTTCATTTTTAAAGACATAATTTTATAGTTTAGTAGTTATTTCTCAAGGAATATTAGTGATTCCTTATTCTCCAAATATAGAGAAATAGCAGGCCATACCGTAAATTTTAACATGTCGCCAGAATACATTCTAATCAATTCAATTAAAATAGAAAATAAACTCAATTCAAAATAAACTTGAAAATGTAAATAAAAAAATAGTTTTTAATCTAATAAAGAAAACGTGCTATAAAGCCTTCCATTTTAGTTTTTTAATCACTAATAACAATCCGTTTTACAAAATCGAATGCAATAGTTTAAATTGAAAGAACAAACAACATATAATTTTTAACATTTAATATATTAAAAGCAATCTTTTTTTTACTTTTGCCACAAAAAAATATGAAAAAAAGAATTCTTTTTGCTATTCTGTTTTCTCTTATCAGTAATTTAAGCAAAGCTCAATCTCAATTTGGTATTAAATCTGGATATAAAATTAACAATCTTAAAAGTGATGATTTAGAATTCAACGATTTTAATCAATATTCATTTGGCCTGTCCTATTTGCAATTTATTAATAATAAGATTGATTTACTTTTCCAAGTAGACTACTCTTTTAGCGACGCAACATTAAAATCACGAAAAGATTATTATGGTAACTTAGAATCATTGGAAGGAAATAAAATAACAATCAATAATCTCAACTTAGAAATACTATCCAATTATTATTTTATGGAACCCGATACCTCAAGTTTTCATTTTGGTGTTCAAGGTGGTATAGGGACTACATTACTAAATAAATGGATTAACCAATCAAACAGTTTAGATTTTCAAGGAATCGCTGATTTTAAACAATATTTCATTATGGGAATAACTGGGGGATCAGAAAAGTTTCGAATAGATTTAAGATATGGTCAATTTTTCCAAAACTTTCTATCAGACGAAACTGCAATAATTGTCAGACAAGACAATTATTACACGAAATCGCGATTTATTCATGGGACTAACAACTATTATTCAATCACTTTAACCTATTACTTAACAAACTTGCTCTATGATTAAAAAACATATACTTCTTTTGGGTACTTTTTTCATTTATTTTTATTGTTTTTCTCAAGAAAAACAAATTAATATAAAGCTAGAAAACTCTAATCATCGCTTTTTGAAAATTGAAAATGATTTGGATAATGGAAACCTCTTTTTATTTTCTGGAAGAGATTTTGGAAATCATCTTGTTAAAAAATTCCATGCAATAAGTAATGAACTCGATAGAAAAATAGAATTCGAGATCGACAAAACAATTATTTTTGATGAATATTTATCCTCTGGATTTGGAGACTATCTTATTGAAGATAAAATCATTAACAACGTCAAAAACATAAAAACATTTCCATACAAAAGTGTTAGAAAATTTAGCCGAAAAAGTAAAGTGAATCCTATATTTGATTTTTTTAATCATTATGCCACTTCATTCATTGGCCCAAAAATTGGAAGGAAAAACGCAAGAAACAAATATTCTAATAATGATCTATTTATTAAGAACCTTAGACATGAAGATTTAAAAGAGGAAATATTTCCATTAGATATTGTTGAAATTGAAACAAATCAGAAAAATCCAAGTTGGTACTTATCTAGACATAAGTTTAAGAATAGTTTTTTTCTAATTTCAAAAGATCTTACCATATTTAAGGATAGAAGCAAAAGACTTTATCATTTTGTCGAATATAACTTCAAAGGAAAAGTAGAGTCATACTCTAAGCTTCCTATTAATCTTGAAGATAACAAATATCATTTACCTACATTATCTTTCTATGGTGTATCTTCAGGAGTTGAATACACTGGAAGATCTTACCAATATGCCTCTTCTTATATTGATAAACAAAATAATACGATCATGCTATATGGTTATTATTCCAATAAGAAGGGAAAACAAATTAGAGTAGGAAAAGTCGACGGGATATATGCTTATAAGTTTGAAATTGGGAGTAGTAAATTAATATGGAAAACCTATTATCCCTTCAAAAAGAGAATTAGTAATTATCTTTATAAAAGAAAAATAGAACATTTTAGTAATGGACAAAACGATGTTATTCATTGTTTCTTAGATAGCAAAAATGCATTTCTTTTAATAGACAAGAAAACTGGAGAGATCTTGAAAAGAAGTAATGAATTAGTTGACCTTTTTGAAAAGGAATCAATCTTAAAAAACAATGACTTTTTAAATTTAGATATTTTTAGTGGTAATTTTAAAGATACATTTAAAAATAAAAGAACTAATAAAAATAAGATTTCAACAAATGTGCTCGCTGCTGCTCTGTTAAAACCAGAAATTAAGCAATTTTTATTGAATAAAACTAGTGGAGTTAAGAACAGGCTTTATAAAGCCAGAATAGTAGAAAATGGAGAAATCTTTCTTTTCGAACTAATCAAAAAAGGTAACGAAATTAACATTTTTAAATTCTAATAGTTTTTTAACCATAGATAATTAAAAACCGTACCTACTTGTTTAAGTAAGTGCGGTTTTTAGTTATTCTCAAAAAAATTAAATATTTTTTCTAACTGACGAAAAGGTTCTTATTAAACTTTTATCTCTTTAAAAATTCTTTCCATTCTTCTTCTCCTCCATTAAATGTATTTAAGTCCACCCAACCTTCTATAGCTTTATACTTTCCTTTATGTGAATATTGCCAGAATAACCAATGATTATTAATCTTAACGTCTCTTTTAAATGAACAAATCCAAATTTCAAATTCATCTAATTTTTCACTTACATAAGTATTATACCCAGACTCATTCGTATAAATTATAATCTCAGAATTCGTCTTTTCTTTTACATGCTTTATGTACAATTCAATTTCCTTTGAAATTTCTTTTTTAGGCTTATTACCCGATTTATTCCCCCAATCTTCCACATCTATTACATACGGTAATGTGTTTTGTTTATTCTTTATACAACTAAGAAAAAAATCCGCCTGTTTTATAGGGTCTTCGTTAAATCTATAATAATGGTAAAAACCTACTAAATATTCATTAGATATGGCATTTTTATAGTTTCTTTCGAGATTTTTGTCCTTATAATTTTTGCCAGCACTAGCTCTTAAATAGACAAAATCAATATCAACTTCATTTTTTAAGTTAGAAAAATTAACATTTCCCGAATATTCTGAAAGGTCAATACCATGGATAGGATAATGATCGCTATCTATATGAATACCATTCGGAGATTCCTCTTTTTTATTATTAATGAAGTAAAGAAAAAGTACTAGTATTATTAGAAATAAGAATCTTATTTTTTTATTTGACATCTTTTAATCTTAGCTTTTATTATTTCTTTCAAGAACTTAATCAGAGATGTGATTTTCTCATCATTACTTATGAATTTTAGGGACGTTTTTAGGGACGACATCAATTCATAAAACACAGGGCTGATCAAAAAACAAAAAAGCCTTAGTGAATACTAAGGCTTTAATTTTGGGTGGAAGATCGGTCTCGAACCGACGACCTCCGGAACCACAATCCGGCGCTCTAACCAACTGAGCTACAACCACCATTTGTTTTGCGAGTGCAAATATATAAGGTTTTCCCTATTCCACCAAACATTTTTTTAAATTAATTTACTTAAATTTTCTACCGCTACGTAACGCTCTGAAGTAAAGCCTTCTGCAAATTCAACTCCAATTAACCTTCCTAAATCATTTGCTCTATATTTAACGCTATCGGTAAAATTTTTACTTGTAATAGGTGTTTCTGGCTCCTTACTATTCGGATCATAAAACTGAGATCCATAAGCCATCACTGAATCAATTTTCTTATCCATGTACCCCGTTACGTCCACTACAAAATCTGGTTCAATATTTTTCCATTGGATATAATGGTATACTTGCTTTGGTCGCCACTTCTCCTGCTTTACTCCATCTATTTCAGTTTCAATTTTCAATAAACCACTTAAAAAGCAAGCATCAGAAACCAACCTACTCCCTTTTGGGTGGTCAATATGTCTGTCATCAATAGCATTACACAAAACAATCTCAGGCTGATATTTTCGTATCATTTTTATAACTTCCAACTGATGCTCTTTGTCATTTACAAAAAAACCATCAGCAAACCTTAAATTCTCACGAACACTAACTCCTAAAATTTCAGCTGCCTTTGTCGCCTCTTGATCTCTTAACTCAGCAGAACCTCTTGTTCCCAGCTCACCTCTCGTTAAATCAATTATTCCAACTTTTTTCCCTAAAGCAATTTCTTTGGCTATGGTCGCACTACATCCTAACTCTACATCATCTGGATGCGCTCCAAAAGCTAATATGTCTAATTTCATTTATTTCTAGTTATATTGTCTTTTCTTCTATTTTTATTGTTTTCATTAATGCCTGCTCAATATCTGCAATCAGGTCTTTTGTTTCTTCAATTCCTACAGAAAAACGAATTAAACCATCTTTAATACCTTGTTCGGCTCTTGCTTCTGGACCTAACAACGCATGCGATGTTTGCGCTGGACTCAACATGGTACTTTCCACTCCAGCCAAACTCATAGAAGGTTTTATCAAATTTAAATTTCTTTGGAAATCCATCGCATCAATATTCTCCTTCAATTCAAACGAGAGCATTCCTCCGAAATACTTCATTTGTTTTTTGGCAAGTTGATAATCTTCATGCGACTTTAAGCCTGGATAATATACTTTCTCTATTAATTCATTATTTTCTAAATACTTTGCCATTTTCAAAGCGTTCTTACTTTGTCTTTTCACCCTCAAATTCATAGTTTTTAAACTTCTTTCCAGCATCCAAACAGTAAAATCACTTAAACTACCTCCTAAATTCTTTGCTAAATTCCAAATTCTATGAATATGCTCGTGTGAAGCAGCTACTGCTCCTGCCAAAATATCAGAATGCCCTCCCATGTATTTGGTTGCCGAATGTATTACAATATCAATTCCAAATTCTACAGGTGTTTGATTTATGGGTGAAGCAAATGTATTATCAATCATGGTAATGATATCATAATTCTTTGCTAAATCTGATACTTCCTTCATGTTTACAATTTTCATCAGAGGGTTTGAAGGTGTTTCAATAAAAATAACCTTGGTATTATCACGAACTTCCGAACTAAAATCCTCTATTTTCAAACTCTTGGTAAAGGTGTATTCAATTCCGAATTTTTCGAATTCCTCTACTACAAAATTATAAGTTCCTCCATACAAAGTTTCTTGTAAAATTACATGATCTCCTTTTTGTAAAAAAGCAAGTAACGTAGTACTTATTGCCGCCATTCCCGAACCAAAAATCAATCCTCCTTCCATTTTTTCTAAGGCCGCAATCTTCTTACAAAGTGCTTCTTGATTTGGGGTATTGAAATATCGAGGATAACGTTTTACATCAACATTATCGAAATTATAAGATGTTGACATATATATCGGTGAAATAGCACCTTGAAACTGTTCGTCCTTTACTTCTCCAACATGAGTACATATGGTATTAATTCCGTATTCGTTTGAACTTGCCATTGATTCTTAAAAGTTTATGGTTAAATAGAAATAGTTTCGTCTAAATTACGAAATCTAGATTACACTTTTACAGACTTCCATTTCCCCTTTCTAAATAACCAAATTCCTAAAATCGCAATTAAAACTTCTGCAATAGTTATTGACCAAAATACCCCCTGAGGGCCATAGTCTAAATGAATTGCCATGGTGTAAGCAAATGGTAATTGGAACAACCAAAAACAAATAAAGTTGATTAAAGTAGGTGTGAACGTATCTCCTGAGCCATTGAAAGATTGGATAACAACCATTCCATAGGCATACGCTATGTATCCCGCCGACATTACTCGTAGGCACAATGCTCCATTTGAGACTACATTCGGATTATCCGAGAACCAGCTTAAAAAAGTCGTAGCAAAAAGTAAGTAAATGATGGAAACTGCTCCCATAAAAATAGCACAGTATTTACTGGTTATCCATACCGATTTTTCAGCTCTATCTGGCTGTTGGGCTCCTAAATTTTGACCTACTAAAGTAGCTGCAGCATTACTCATTCCCCAAGCAGGCATTAGCGTGAATAGCATAATTCTTATAGCAATCGTATATCCTGCTAACACTTCACTTCCAAATTCAGAAATAATTCGCATTAAAAACACCCAACTTGAAGTACCGATAATGAATTGTCCAATACCTCCAAGTGAAACTTTAATGATATCAAACAGTAACTGTATTCTTAAGATTAAATCTTTAATTACTAGCTTTATCTTACCTCCTCCATAAAAAAGAATGAGTAATTGCGCTATTACGGCTACTCCTCTACCTGTTGTAGTTGCTATCGCAGCTCCTTCTACTCCATAAGCTGGAATAGGACCTAATCCGAAAATAAATATGGGATCCAAAATAATATTCAATCCATTAGATAAGATCAATGTCCACATTGCTATAGATGCATTCCCCGCTCCTCTAAATATGGCATTTATTAAGAAAATGAGCATTACGGTAATATTTCCTCCTAATAAAATTTGAGTATAACCATAGCCCTCTTCAATTAAATCGGGCTTACCTCCCATTAATTGTAAAATTTCCTTTGGAAATAATATTCCTATAATACTGATGAGAATTGAAATGAATATTCCCAAATAGATAACCTGAATCGCGGTTTCATTCGCTTTTTTTATGTCTCTTTCTCCGACTCTCCTCGCAACCATAGCGGTAGCTGCCATACTCAACCCTATTGCTACGGCGTATACTAAGGTTAATACTGATTCAGTTAATCCAACAGTAGCGACTGCATTTACGCTTACTCTCGAAACATAAATGATATCGACTAAAGCAAAAATTGATTCCATTAACATCTCCAATATCATTGGAATAGAAAGCATAAAAACCGCTCTTTTTAAACTTCCTGATGTGAAATCTTGCTGTTTGCCAAATATTGCGTCTTTAAAAAGTGAAAATATAGTATTCTTCGATGAAGTTTGATTGTTTTCTGTCATTGTAAATTGTTTAATAGTAAATGATACCTTGATAAGAAGTTTTCAAGGTTTTGTATATCAAAATTATATGTCCGTAGAAAGGCTTAAACAATCATAATGACACAAATATGCAAAAAATAAGCGAATCCTTTTGAATAAAATTCAATAAATTCGCCAATATGATTAGAGTCGTTATTATTGGAGGTGGAAAGGTTGCTAATCACCTAGTTAAAGCTTTTTTGAACACATCAGATGTTCAATTAATTCAAATTTATGCTCGAAATATTGAGCAAATAAAAGAGTACGAACATAAAACTGACCTTACTAATAACCTTCAAAAATTAAAAAAAGCAGATGTATATATTATTTCGGTTTCTGATGATGCTATCGAAGAGGTTTCTTCAAATATCACTGAAAACGGATTGGTTGTTCATACCTCTGGTACGGTTTCGTTGAATACTTTAAAAAATAAAGGGAGAAAAGGTATTTTCTACTTACTACAAAGTTTTTCGAAAGACAAAGAAGTGAATTTCAATGAAATTCCGTTTTGCTTAGAAGCTGAAAATGATGAAGATTTTAAACTATTAAAAAGACTAGCTTTAACCATAGGAGAAAAAGTATATCAGATTACTTCAGAACAACGAAGTTACCTTCATGTTGCTGCCGTATTTGTAAATAATTTCACAAATCACTTATACGCTGTTGGGAATGATATTTGCGATAAATACAATGTCCCATTTGAGGTTTTATATCCACTAATCAAAGAAACTGCTTTAAAAATTGAAACATTATCTCCTAAAGAAGCTCAAACGGGTCCAGCAGTTAGAAATGACATAAATACAATTAAAAAACATATAAGCGTTCTTGACGAAAACCAACAAGAACTATACAAAACATTAACAGATTCAATAATAAATGGAAAAAAGTTATAAGGAGATACTTCCTCAAATCGATACATTAATCTTTGATGTAGATGGCGTTTTAACAAATGGAATGATCACTATTATGCCTGATGGTCAATTAATAAGAAATATGAATATCAAAGATGGTTTTGCCTTAAAAGCTGCTGTAAATTCTGGATACAGAGTGTGTATTATTTCTGGTGGAACTAACGAAGGCGTAAGAACTAGGCTAGCCAATTTGGGTATTAAAGACATTTATTTGGGAGCTCATAATAAAACCGATCAATACCATGAACTAGTCGAAAAATATAACTTAAATCATGAAAACGTGTTATACATGGGAGATGATTTACCAGACTATCCGGTAATGAAATTAGTAGGAATGCCATGTAGCCCAAATGATGGTGCACGTGAAATAAAAAGTATCTCTAAATATATTTCCGACAAAAAAGGTGGTGAAGGTTGTGTAAGGGACGTTATTGAACAAGTAATGAGGGTTCAAAAGAAATGGGATGACAATTTTGATGCAAAATATGACTAAACCCACTAAATAATTACTTATCTTTTAAGTTTTTATGAGTCGGCTTAAAGAATATATAAGTAATATTAGTGATTTAAAAGAAGAAACATTTAATAAGTTAAAAAAGTGTTTTCAACCTCTTGAATTAAAGAAAAAAGAATTCTTTGTTCGAGAAGGAGAATATGCTCGGCAAATCGGTTTTCTTGAAACTGGTATTGTTCGAGCATATTTTCTTAATCAAGCAGGAAAAGAATATAATAAGCAGTTTTTTGTTGGACCTTCTATCATCGGTGCCTACACCTCTCTTTTGACTAAAAAACCCAATAGAATAGCACAACAAGCACTTACAAACTGTACCATTTTAGCGGCTGAGTATTCTGAAATTGAAAAACTGTATGAAAACAATCATGAAATTGAACGTTTAGGTAGAAAAATTGCGGAATATTATTTTTTAGAAAAAGAACAGAAAGAAATTGAAATGGCTTTACTCGATGCTGATAAGAGATATTTAATTATGAAAAAGCGATTTCCTGGTTTGGAATCAATTATTCCTCAATATTATATAGCTTCTTATTTAGGTATTTCTCGAACTCAGTTAAGCAGAATACGAAAAAAATTACTTCGCTCGTAATTGTCTTTACATATGTAATTGAAATACTTCCCACAACTCTTCAAATTTGTAGTGAAATTAAAACTACAATGATGAATATTTTAATCGTAATTTCTTCAGGTTCTTTGGGGATCTTTTTAGGAACACAGCTCACAGAAGCCATACTTATGGTCCCTTATTGGAAAAGTCTTACTCCAAATGAATTCTTTCAACTTCATAAAACTTATGGTAACAAGATATACCGTTTTTTTGCTCCAATTACTATAGTTGCTACGATAATTCCTCTAGTTACAGCTATACTTATTATTCAATCTTCAAGCACCGTCAATTGGTCAGTACTCATCATGGGAATAAGTGTCATCGCCTTTTTTGCGACTTATTTTTTGTATTTTAAACATGCTAACAGTAATTTCGAAAATAGAAGCATTCATGATCATGATCTATCCAAAGCTTTGATAAATTGGGAACATTGGCATTGGACACGAGTTAGTTTTGAATTAATTGCCTTTTTATCTTCTTTGATATTCTTAATAAAGAATTAAATTTGAATTCAGATAATACTAGATTGGTACGAAATCTGTTAAATACTATATAAACAAGAAAATAATAAACATTATACGATAACATATGAAAAGACTAGTTTTTACTTTTATAGTTACTTTATTTGCTGTTAACATTAATGCACAATCAATATTCGGTAAATGGGAAAACCGCGACGAAACTACCAATGAAGTTGATAGCGTTATTGAAGTTTATGAAAAGAATGGGAAAGCTTATGCTAAAATCATTGAAATAACTGATGAGAGCAGACAGGATGCTATTTGTGACAAGTGCAGCGGCAAAAGAAAAAACGAGCCAATATTAGGAATGAATATACTTTCTGGTTTAAAAAAGGATGGAAGTGAATGGAGTGGCGGAAAAATTCTTGATCCGAAAAATGGAAAAGAATACAAGTGTTATATTAAACTTGAAGAAAAAAACAAACTTAAAATTAGAGGATATGTAGGCTTTTCTCTACTTGGAAGGACTGCTTACTGGTATAGAAAAAATAGTTAATATTAACTCCTTTAAAATAATAAAGCGATACTTTGGAGTATCGCTTTATTATTTAATGACTTTCCTTCAATAAATGAGGAAACTTTCTTTTAAATCGATTTAATCTCGGAACAGAAACATTTCTTACATATGGATTATTCGGATTTAATCTTTCATAGTTCTGATGATAATCCTCTGCCTTATAAAACTTTTTAAACTCTGTCACTTCTGTAGCTATTTTACCATTGTACTTTTCTCTATTCAATTTATTTATAGTACTTACAATAATGTTTTTTTCTGTTTCATTTTGATAAAAAGCTATCGATCTGTATTGAGTTCCATAATCTGGATGTTGTCCATTTACAGTTGTTGGATTATGAGAGCCAAAGAAGACATCTACCAACGTTTGAAAACTAACTTGCTTAGGGTCATAATATACTGCCACGGTTTCAGCGTGTCCAGTGCGCCCTGTTCCTATTTTATAATAGGTTGGGTTTTTAGTTTTTCCTCCAGAGTATCCAGAGACAGCCTCTTCTACTCCTTTGACGCTCTCAAAAACTGCTTCAACACACCAAAAACAACCACTAGCAAAATAAGCTACTTCTCGTTCTTTTGAATTATTATTATCAAAATTGTTTTTCTCTGTTTTTGTAAAACTTAGTAATCCTATAATTACTATTGCCGTTCCTACTAAAAGTTTAATGTTATCCATAAATTACTATTTATTCTAATAATTTAGCGATTCCTGTTTTTATGATTTCAATATTTGTCAGTTTGTTGTCTGGTGATTTTGTTTTTTGACGTTGCACCATTTGACGCAATAAATTAATTCCAACCTTATCAAAATTATACTGCTTGTATTGAATTCCTTTATCTACTATATCCTCAACTAAATTACCAATTGCTTTTGAGTTATTACTTTCGGCTATTTTATCATAAGCCTTCTTATACAACGATTGTATCTTTTTATTTTGACTCAAAAACATGCCAGACATTACATTACTAGCAATAAAATTTAATTCATCGTCGTCATTTTCTTCTAAATAGATTCTTGTTAAAGGTGTAGCAATGATCTTTTTCACCTCTAGTGGTAAGGTTTTAGACTTTTGAATAGCCAAATTTTTATCTACATAATACATACCTACCAAAGATTTTCCGAGAACAGCATACGACTTGCTCGTTAGTCCCTTTTCGAATACAGATTTTAGTTCTGGGTCAGTTAACTTTCCTAAAGTTTCAATAGCCGCAGCCTGAACCAATGTTTTTTTATCATTCATCGCTAAGGACTTAATTTTGGCGATCACATTTTTTTTAGCGTACTTATTAATTAGATTAATATTCTCTAAAGCAAGAATTCTTATCTTATAGAAATCATCATTTAACGCAGCTGCTATCGCTTCAAAGGCATTTCTATCATCTTGCTTTTTCGCTAATTCTAATAAAGCCTCTCTTTTATGAACATAATTTTCAGCATGTTTCAATTGAAAAATATAATCACTCAACACTTTGTTTTCGTTTACGTCACATAATACAACACCATCAGCATTAATTACAATTAAATTAGGTTGCTTAATGTAGGGTAAGGTAAATGATGCATCTCTACCATCAACGAATACATCATGTCTTGTTCTTTTACCAGAGTCGAAAATATCAATAGCTAATGGAAACTTGAACTCATTAGCTTGTGATTGAACTACATTAACAGTTACCGTTTTTCTCAATTTATTGTAATCATACGATATATCTAACTTAGGATGTCCGCTATTAAAATACCATTGATTGAAAAACCAATTTAAATCCTTTCCTGATACTTTTTCAAAAGCCAATCGTAATTGATGTGCTTCACCAGTTCCATATTTATTTTCTGTTAAATAAGTATTCATTCCTTGATTAAATGCCTCATCTCCCAAATAATTGCGAAGCATGTGTAAAATTGATCCTCCCTTGTTGTAACTTACGGCATCAAACATATCTTCCTTGTCGTGATAATGAAATCGAACCAAATGTTTATCAAAATTTTGCCCATTTTTATAAGCTTGTTGATCCTCGAACAAATGGGCATCTGCAATATCCTTTCCGTATTTATATTCCAACCATAAATACTCACTGTAGTTAGCAAAACTTTCATTAACAGTTAAGTTACTCCAGCTCTCTGCGGTTACTAAATCACCAAACCAATGATGAAAAGCTTCATGTGCTATTGTATTTTCATGTGCATTCTCATCAATTAATTGCCCCGGCATTTGATACGCATGTTCACCGTGAATTACAGCTGTGGTATTCTCCATTGCTCCACTGACATAATCTCTTCCAACAATTTGAGCATATTTATTCCAAGGGTATTCAATACCTGTTATTTTTGAGAAAAACGCTAACATTTCAGGAGTGTTTCCGAAAATATCCTTTGCAACAGGTGCGTATTTCTTTTCTACATAATAATCTACTGGAATATCCTTGTATTTATCTTTTATGATTTCGTACTCTCCAATTCCCATAAAAAATAAATAAGGAGCGTGCTTCTGCGTAAAATTCCAATAATCTGTTCTTGTACCGTTAGCATTGTTAGTTTGACTCTCCAACTTTCCATTCGATAATGTCACATACTTACTAGGAACTGTAATGTATATTTCCTGAGATGTTTTTTGATTAGGGCTATCAATTGTTGGAAACCAACAACTACTAGATTCAGTTTCTCCTTGCGTCCATATTTGGGTTGGCTTATCTTTATCCAATCCATTCGGATTTATAAAATACAAGCCTTTTGCCGAAGTAATTGCTGCACTCCCTTTTTGCTTTACCTTTTCAGGTCGAGCGGTATATTTTATATATAACGTAAATTTGTCATTTTTAGAATAAACTTTTGGTAAATCAATACTTAGTTCAAAATCATCATAATTGAAATCGAGCTCTTTACCATCTAAAGAAACCTTATGAATAAGCATTGCTTTAGCGTCTAAAACAACTTTATCTGTTGCATAAAAATAAGGTTTCATTGTTACCCATTCTTCTCCATTTAATTCTTTTTCTTTAATATTAAAATCTACTTTTAACTTGGTGTGCAGTAACTCATGCTTTTTTTCTTTCTCTGCTCTATAGGTTTGCTGAGCTTGAACGAAGGTGCTACTGATAATAAATAAAATAAATAGGGTAATTGTTTTCTGAAACTTCATAAATCTATTGGTAACTAATTTAAGTCTTTAGTTTATAATCAATTGTAACGCCAAAAGTAAGAAATTCTATAACTGGTATTGTTAATGTGCAGTTAAAAAAGTGATAGTTCTCTCTCATGTCATTTAAAAACAACCATCTACAATTGAGCTCTTAAAATCGGATTTTATAATTAAACCAATAAAAAAAGCATCCCTAAGAGGAATGCTTTTTAATTAGTTTTTCACTTATCTATTGACCTTTTTTCAAAAGTTCATTCACCAATAATTTTAGTTCCTGAATTTCTTTTTGCTGTTGATCAATTCTCAAGTTTTGCTTTTCTATTTGATTCTTTTGAGAGTTTAAACTCTTTTCTTGATCAATTGTATAAAGAGTTAACTCTTCTATTTTTTGAAGAAGCTTGGCATCCATTTCCCCCAAATAAAATCCATTTTTTTCAACTTCTTTGGCACTTGGAATATCTTTTAGATGTCCTTTCTGTTTTATGTGTTTCTCTACTTCATTAAGAGTTGGCAAGTCATAGTTTTCATAAAAAACAAAATCAGACCAATTTGGATAGGCTTCAACCTTAACTTCTCTAGCACCAATTGAACCTTCAACTGCCAATTTATGATTTCCAGTAGACAATGTTCCTAATCCCAACTTGCCTTTTAAAAACATATCGTTTTCGAATGACATTTTATCTTTAGTTTCAGAATTTGCAATTACAACAGGGTTAATTATTGAAAATAAAGTAGTGTCAACAGGAACCGATGATCCTCCTTTAACTGAAATTAATAATTTATTACTTGTACTTACCAAATGATAAATTGGAAGTACCAAATCTCCATTAGTGCTAATTTCAAACTCTCCTAACTTAAATTGAGTTGATATTGGTCCAAAAATTACTGGTACTTCTGACTTTTGATGAAAATAAGCTCCATCACCAACATTTCTCCCAATACTATATCTTTTGGTATACTTCCCAGTTGCTAATTGATAATTATAGCCACAAGTAATCGTAACTTCTACCCAGCCCCAAACTCTATTCTTTCCGAAATTAATATAGGCTACTTCATTACTTACTCCATTGGCAAAACCTGGCGAATGTATATTCCATTCAAAATTCTTTTCCTGTCCATACGATTGTATAAACACAAATAATATTAGTCCCAATAAAATTCTAGCTTTTTTTCGAAATTCCATTTTCATAATGATTTAATTTTATAACGTTCTTAATTTATCTTCTATAATGTTTCAATTGCACGTATTATTTAAAAAGCCTTAAAAGCTTTTACAAATACAATAAACTAAATCAAGGAATCCGTTTTATGATAAAGTATTATAGCAATTTTCCACTTATTCTAATACAAAATTAGCTCTTTTACCTTAAAGAAGAAAATAAAAAATTCAAACTGATATGAAGCTACTTACTTCATCATGAACAACTAAAAAAATCCTATTTGTCGTTTTTTGAACATAAAGTGTCGAAAAGTAATTAATGGATTTTCTATGTTCGGTATACCTTTGTATCAATAAGTTACAGCACAACATTATTTGTAATTAATTGTTTCCACTTTTAAGAGTAATCCGACCCTCACCGTCCCATAGGTGAGGGTTAGTTTTTCACTCTATTTATAACACAAAATCAAATAGTTATTTTTTTTACCTATTATTGTATAATTATTTCCCTTTAAATAATATCATTATGAAACTTATTACCGCATTATTTATTTCGTTTTTCTTCATTACTCAAACCCAAGCTCAAGAAAGTGCTGAAAGTATTATGAACAAGGCCATGGAAAAGGCACAAAAAGAGAATAAAAATATTCTTTTAAAATATGGTGCTTCATGGTGTACATGGTGTAAGAAGATGGATCAGAAAATTAAGAGTCCTACATGTAAAGATCTCTTTATTAAAAACTATGTAATTGTTAATCTTACTGTTTTTGAACCTTCTAGAAACAAACATCTTGAAAACCCAGGGGCTAGTGATTTATTAGAGCAGCAAAATGGAAAGACAGCAGGCCTTCCTTTTTGGGTAATTCTTGATTCTAAAGGAAAAGTATTAGAAGACTGTTTTAATACTTCAAATCAGAATCTAGGATGCCCTAAGGCTCCTTCAGAAATTCAACAATTTATTGATAAAATTAAAAGAACTTCTAAATTATCTCAAAAGGAACTTGAAATTATAACTGCAGAATTCAAAAGCAGACATTAGAATTATTTTTTTATTATTAATATGTAAATCTTAATAGTATTTTTGCGCTATGAGAGTAATCAATAGTGTTCAAAATTCATTGATCAAAGATATCTTGAAACTTCAAGATAAATCTAGAGAGAGACGTAAAAAAGGACTTTTTATTATAGAAGGAAAAAGAGAATTATCTTTAGCCTTAAAAGGTGGTTACGTCATTGAAAATCTTTTAATTGATCCTACTGTAAATACTTTAGAAAACATATCTGACTATGCTATTTCTAGTAAAAATGTCATTGAAGTTTCAAAAGAAGTTTATCAAAAAATAGCATACCGTGATTCTACTGAAGGCGTTATGGCGATTGTTAAAACTAAGAATTTTGACCTAGGCTCTTTACAGCTTAAAACTAAGAATCCGCTAGTGTTAGTTTTAGAAGGCATAGAAAAACCTGGTAATATTGGCGCAATGCTAAGGACTGCCGATGCGGCCAATTTAGATGCTGTTTTTATAGCTGATCCAAAAACCGATCTATACAACCCTAACATTATTCGATCGAGTATTGGCTGTATATTTACTAATGAGATCGCTGTAGGTAGTTCAGAAGAAATCTGTAAATACCTTCAGGAAAAAAACATCAATATTTACAGCGCCACTCTTCAAAACTCTAATAAGTACGATAAAAATGATTATACAGAACCTACAGCGTTGGTTGTGGGTACTGAAGCCACAGGATTAACTGATATATGGAGAGATAATGCTACTCAGAACATAAACATTCCTATGCAAGGAGAAATAGATTCCATGAATGTTTCTGTAGCGGCCGCTATTCTTACTTTTGAAGCTAAAAGACAACGGGAGTTCAAGTAAAATGCGCTTTTCAATACATTATTTTCTACATTTTGTTACTCCGCTAATTATTGCATTCATATTTTTCAGGAAAGAATGGAAAAAAGTTTATTTCATTTTTATTGCTACAATGCTTGTCGATTTAGACCATCTCCTCGCTACACCAATTTTTCAATCTAATCGTTGTAGCATAAATTTTCATCCACTTCATACCTATTATGCAATGGCTATTTATTTTTTATTCCTTTTTTTAAAAAAGCCTTATGTATATATTGGTTTAGGTCTTTTATTTCATATGCTTACCGATTATATTGATTGCATTTTAATGTAGTTTTCTTTCTTTGTTTTACTTACATTTACTTATGTAATAGCGAAGTATTGAAAGACGACTTAATTCATATCAAATTTGACAATCAGCAAAATCCTAATTCAGGATTTGATATGATCAAAATTGAAGATCTTTTTAAGAAAAAGGAGCTATTAAATTCTTTTGATCAAGTTCAGGTTTTGGGCTTCTTTATGATCATTATTATTCAAGAATCTAAAGGTTCTCATAGTATCGATTTTAAAGAATATCCCTATCACTCTGGTAGTATCTTAACGGTAAGAAAAAATCAAATACATAAATTTCATTTAAATAAGAATGTCAAAGGTGATTTACTTTTATTTACCAATGACTTTCTTGTTTCTTATTTAGAAAAATTTGAAGGTTTAAAAACACTTCAACTATTCAATGAAATGCTTGGACATCCTAAAATACAATTGAATACAAATGAATTAACTGAGGTAAATTCTATTATTCAACGAATTAACACGGAATATTTTGAGGTTAAAGACAGTTATTCTCAAAGTATCATAAGAAGTGAGCTTCATATTTTAATTACAAAACTGTTTCGATTAAAATATAAAAACCAACAGAATTTTTTCAATAAGAAATATTTGACCGAATTCATCGAGTTTCAAAAACTAGTTGAAGAAAATATAACCAAATTTTCAAAGGTTAATGATTATGCTAATTTAATGAGCGTTTCAACGAAAACTCTTAATAATATTTGCCAAAGCGTAATTAACCTCACAGCGAAGGCATTTATAGATGATGTTTACATTACGCATATTAAGCGTTTACTATTAAATTCTAATGACTCCATCAAAGAAATAGCGTACTCTTCAGGATTTGAAGAAACACCTAACTTCTATAAGTACTTTAAACGTCATACGAAAACCACTCCAGAATTGTTTAGAAAACAGAACAGTTAACAAAACATAACTTAACATATATAAACTTCACTTTGAAGTACTTTCCCATTTTTACAGTCTTTTTAATTATTTATATAGCTGGATACTAGAATAAATACAGGAATTTTGTTTTAGTTTTTAAAAACAAATAAAAGGGGACAAATGAAACAAGTATCATTATTAGTTTTAACCATAGCAACATCTTTAACAATTGGTTGCACTAGTTCAAAGAAAACAAATTCAAGTACAAACAAAGAAGAAAAAATGGAAGTGAAGAACCTAAAAACTTTAGCATCTGAAGCACAAAAAGCCTTTTTTACAACTTATAATTCAGAAGAGATAAAAAAATACTTTTCTGAAAACTACATTCAACACAACCCACATGTTCCAACAGGTATTGAACCTGTATTAGGCTTTTTACCTATGTTAAAAAAAGCAGGAACCACATGTAAAACACATAGAATATTTCAAGACGATAATTTCATAGTAATGCACAATACCTATGATAATGCAGAAGCTTTTGGAGCTAAAGAAATTGTAACATTTGATGTTTATAGAATTGAAAATGGAAAAATTGCCGAGCATTGGGATGCAATTAATCCTATAGTTGAAAAAACTGTGAGTGGAAGATCTCAATTCGACGGACCTACTGAGGTAAACGACTTAGACAAAACTGAAAGCAATAAAGCTTTAGTAAAGGATTTCGTTGATGATATTCTTTTTGGTAAAAATCCAACAAAAATTACCGATTACGTGAGTACAGAAAAATATCACCAACATAACACTAGTGTTGCTGATGGTTTAAGCGGATTAAATGATGCTATTGAGTACTTAATTTCTCAAAACGATATGTTTATCTACAAAAAAACACATAAAATTTTAGGAGAAGGAAACTTTGTTCTAACTATGAGTGAAGGAGAATGGCATGGAAAACCTCATACTTTTTATGATCTTTTTAGAATAGAAAATGATAAAATTGTTGAACACTGGGATGTAATTCAGGAGATTCCTGAAAAATTAGCACATACGAATGGTATGTTCTAAAAACATTAAAGCTTAACTCGCTTGCAGGTTGCCCTAATTCTTTATTAGAAAAAGGCAACCTGTTTTGTATTAACTAATTTGATTGAATCTCTTCTAGTTTCTCGATTTTACGTTATCAGCTCCTTTGACTATGAAGAAATAAGATCGCCTATTTTTCTCATGTTCTGCTTCAGTACAATTTGAACCACAATCAGTAAGTAATTGTCGCTCTCCATAACCAATAGCGCTTTCTATTCTATCTGAGGAAATTCCTCTTGATATAATATAATCTTTTGTTGAATCTGCTCTTCTTTGTGATAAATTCTCATTGTAAGCAGCCGTTCCTCTACTATCTGTATGCGATTCTATTCGGATTACCATCTCTGGATTCGCTTTCATTACACTTACAATATGTTCTAACTCATATTCTGCATCTGCTCTTATACTGTCCAAATTGAAATCGAAATAAATTGGATTAATCACTATTTGATCCTCCACTATTAAAGATTCTAAAGCAATATTCACTTGTAATTCTTTCTTATCAACATCTAAAGTTGTTTGTTCAAACTGCCCCTGAACATATTCTGGCTTTGAGGCCACTACAATATACTTGCGTTCACAATCTATTTCTGTAAAACTATAGCCTCCATCTGAACTCGTCGTTTGTTCTGATATTGGTTCTCCTTTATCATCTATCAATCGAACTGATACTCCTGATATTGGATTCCCTGTTTTACTTTCACTGATAATTCCACTAATAGCTTCCTTACACTGGTAAATTCTAAAACTATAAATATCATCATCGCCCTTTCCTCCTTCTCTATTTGATGAAAAATATCCAGCCTTACGTTCTTTGTCTATAATAAATCCAAAATCATCCAAAGG
>CANMIL010000010.1 GCA_947497895.1 uncultured Tenacibaculum sp. | reverse complement strand
TCCTTCTGAGTTCGTTTTACATAATTGTTTTTCATCACACTGAAAATTTAGTGTAACGTTATTTCAGGACGAGACATTCTAGTGATAAAAAAAGCTCCTTCCAATTGGAAGGAGCTTTTTTTATTGTTCTAGCCACTTTCTAAAATCGGAAGTAGTCGATGAGCTTGTCATTACTTTATCTTTTCCGCCCGTAAAAGTAATGAGTAGCCTGTTTTTAAAATGACTTTCGATATTTTCTATGGAATCAATGCTAATGATTTCACTCCTATTAATTTTAAAAAATTTATTAGGATTCAGTTGTTTAAATATAGTTCCTAAGTTTAATGAAATGGTATGACGTTTCCCTGAATTATCAGTAGCGATACAGAAATCACCTGAGGCCTCGATTAGGCTAATATCGCTTACATTTAATAATTGAATTCCGTTGGATTTCTTAATAACAAATCTCTTTTTGAAATTTGTACCCTCACTGTGCAAGGCAGATTTTAAACTATGAATTGTTTTCTTGTTGAGCTCATTGTATTCTCCATTTTTGAAAAGCGATTGGTATTTTCTAATGGCTTTCGAGAAATCAGATTTCGTATAAGGCTTTAATATGTAAGCAATACCATTGGTGTCAAATGCTTTTAAAAGATAATTATCATGTGCCGAACAAAAGATAATTGGGCAATTCGTTGGAATTTCATCGAATAAATCAAAAGATATTCCATCTAATAATTGAATATCAGAAAGTATAAAGTCATAGTTTTCATTCGCTAGAAACTCTTTACCATCACTTATTGATCGAGACCAGTCATGATCATAAGGAACGTCTATAAAAAAATCATCGAGATACGATATTAGTTTTTTATAAGCTGGAATTTCATCTTCTAAAATCAATATCTTCATTTTACTCTAATTATTAGGTTTGGTTGTGTTAGTTAATTTTAATCGGTCAATTTAATCAATGGAATGGTAACCTTAAATTCTTTTTCTGTGTTAATGATTAATACTTGTTTATTAGAAAGGTGACTGTATCGAATTTTTAAATTATCGAGTCCTGTGCCAAAAGAAATATTTGCAGGTTTAACTTCTGATTTTGTATTGAAAATAGTTAACGATTTATTGTCAATTTTGATGGTTGCGTAAATCGGATTTCTGTTGGGTTTATTGTGCTTTACTACATTTTCGAGCAATGTTTGAATTGCTCCTGTAGGTAAAAATGAATTTGATACATCTATTCCATCATTCTCTATCTTAAATACATAATCACTTTCAAATCTTGTTTTAATTAAGAAGATATAGTTTTCGGCAAAATTTAGTTCTTCCGAAAGCTCCATAACTTCACTGTCTTTAGTTTGAATTAAATATCTATATATTAATGAAAGGCGATTGATGTATTCCTTAGCTTTTTCAGGATCACTATCAATTAAGGAGTCTAATGTGTTTAGGTTATTAAATAAAAAGTGAGGATCGATCTGAGATCTCAATAGTTTTAATTCATTCTCTTTTTGTTGCTTTTCTATTTCTAGTAAATTGTTTTGTCCTTCGTAAAACTTTTTAGTGAGAAGTAAAGCGAAAGGAAAAGCTACTTGCCTTGAACCGATATCTAACATTTTTAAAATAAAATCGAAACCTGTAGGAAAACGTTTCCAGTCATTATTCCCAGACCAAAAGCCTAATGTGTAATCAATTCCAGTGAATACTATAAGGATAGAAATACCTACAAAAGCAAAGAAAATATAATTTTTCTCTTTCACAATTTTGGGAATTAACCAGAAAACAAAAAGAAATATAATACTACAAATAGAGAATATTTCGATTGGGAAATCTACAAGATATTCTCTCATCAGAGCATCTCTATCAATATAATCTTGTATTTGAATTATAAAAGAAACAAGAAAATATATTTTCAATAAATAGAAATCGGAGCGATTGAGTTTAGTGTTCATCTCTTAGGGGATTTGTTAATAATAAGAAGGAAAAGCCAATAGCATAAATGAAATAAGCATAAATTAGTCGATTCGGAATGAATCTCATAAAGAATACAATCAACGTTGCTAAAGCAACCAAAATAAAGCCAATCTTACTCTTTTTAAAATAGGGAACACTCATAAGTAATAATCCTGCATTTAAAAAGTTGGGGCCAGTTGTAATAAAAGGTTTCCAAATCGATGGGAATTTAGAAAGGTGCGTAGCAAACTCAACACGAACATCCTGATTGGGCTGACTCCACCAAACAAAATCCAATACACACATACCTATAATACATACAATTCCAGTTAAGACAACCGGAATTCCAATTTTCACAAAAAGTTTCTCAGGAAAAGAAAATAATTGAGGAATAAGAAATACAACTCCCAATAGCAAAAGCCAATGCGCAAAATCTATTGGTTTTTGCGCATATATAAATTCAAGACCGTTTGATAATAAAATTTGACCGATACATTCAAATAATAATCCTAAAATAAACAATACTCTATAGGTCATGATATTTAATTATTGTTTTCTATTCTATTTTCTTCATCTCTAGAAGAGTTTCTTTTCGACTTCTTCTTTCCAAATTTAGAACCGAAACTATAACTTACTCGCAACTGTATATTTTGTCTCGATCCGTTACTTTCAACATTTGCGGTACCATTTCCGTAATCAATATTACCAACAAACCCTCTATTAAGCATTTTATTAAAGCCTAAGTTTACTTTTAATTTATTATCTAAGAATTTTTTACCGAAAGAAAAATCTAATCCAGCTAACCAATCTACCTCAATTTGTCCTTCCAAAGCACCAGTACCATAATTACCACTAACTTCTAAGTTTACATCCCAAGGTAATTTATAGTTTGCTTGAAGGAACCAAATTAAATTCCATTTTGATAAGTTCACATCATGTGTTGCTGAGGTAAAACTATTTCGGTTCACAATAAAACCAGTAAAACCATCTAGTTTCTTTATAAAGTTTAATGGTCCGAATAATCTGAAGTTCCAGTTCTCGAAATTTTCAACATTAACTGCTTGTTGTCTTATTTGAGCGGTTTCATTATTCTGCTTTATTAAATCAAAAATTTCGTCATTTGTTCTGCTATATCCAACTGTAAAAAATGGTTGTCCTTCATAAGTCAAATTAAACTGATAGTTATTTGTAAAAGCAGGTCTCAATCTCGGGTTTCCTTCGCTTGCTGAAAATGGATCTAAGAATTCTTGAAATGAGTTTAAACTACCGTAAGAAGGTCTTTCAATTCTGTAGCTGTAAGAAAGACTGGCTCCAATAGCTTCTGTGATTTTCCTGCTAATGGAAGCACTAGGAAATAACTTACTAATAGGTCTTTTATTCACCTCAGTCGTCATTACTCCATTTTTTAAGAAAATAGAAGTACCGTCAGTATTACTGTCTTCATAACGCAGCCCTCCTGAGAAAGACCATTTGCCAAAGTTAGCATTAAGCTTAGCATACAAAGCGAAAATGGTTTCATCGATTAGAAAACGACTACTGGTTTCTGGATCTAACACAAAACCAGAACCGGATTGATTTTCTTCAAATGATTGTAAATCATTATCTGTATTTACATCAGCGAACTTACTTCCGAAGCTCAGTTTAAAATCATCTGAAAGATTTCTTGAGTAATCTAATCGATATGTTTTGATATTGTATTTTCCGTCCTGTAAATATCTTCTGTCTGTAAAATCAACTGTACTTCCCATAACATCAGATAGGGTGTTTGTATCGTCGTTAACATAATCGATATAATTAAAGTCGATTAATAACTTGTCCTTCTCAGTTTTGTATTCATAATATGGGTTAATATTAAAGTCAACACGATCTCTGTTGAATGAATTTTCTGAAAGCAAGGTGTTTGAATCATTGGAATCTGAAATAATGGTTCTACTAGTAGCAATCCTATCGGATTGGCGACTATTCCAACGCCCCCCAATACCAATAGAATGATGTTTGGTAATGTAATAATCTAAACTTCCTCCAACGTTTAGGTTTACAGGATCGTATGGTTCTCTTGTTACTTGATCATAGGTCTCATCTCCAACGGTTCTAACGAGGAAAAGATCATCTCTCCAAGTTGGTCTTGAGTGACCAATACTCGCTTGCCAGTTTAATTTATTTTTATAACTAGCGATAGAAGCTCTTGTGCCGTATTCAAAGCCTTCATCTTCACCCACCCAAACCATTGCACTTCCATGTGTACCAAGTTTTACATTTTTCTTAAGAATAATATTAATGACAGCGCCAGTACCAGATGCATCATATTCAGCTCCTGGTTGTTCAACAACTTCTACTTTTGCAATATTATCGGCAGGAAAGTCTCGTAATAGAGTTTCAACATCCATATATTCGGTAGTTTTACCGTTAATTAAAATACGAACACCGCTTTTCCCAGCTACGCTAATACCGTTATTAGTTACTAGTATTCCTGGTACTTTTCGCATTACATCTTGTAAACTAGAGTTGATCATCTCCGTTTTTTCAAGATCTACTACAAGTTTTTCCGCAGTTTGTTTAATAACAGGTCTTCTTGCTGTAATCTCAACCTCACTTAATGCTTGGTTTTCCTCTTTTAGCGTAAAGTTTAAGGTTTTGTTATTTTCTAAACTGAAGGTATCTGACTTTTCGGTTTTAAAACCAAGTACAGATATTTCAATTTGATACGTTCCTTTTTTAATGTTTGAAAATCTGAATTTACCTTGATCGTCAGTAATTTCTCCTTTTGGGGTTTTGCCTTTTTCTTTTTGAAAATGTAAGATAACATTGGCAAAGGGAATTGGAGTGTTGTTTTCATCGGTTACCGTCCCCTCCACAGTATACTGACCGTATGATTTAAAAACTCCAATAAAAATAATAATGATAGTAGCTAAATATTTCATGTTTGAACAATTGATGGATTGCGGAAACAAATGTGCGGGAGAATCCTTGTTTTTTAAAGTCAATTCTGCCGAACGAGGTTTTTTTTCCGTTTAATGATTAGTTTTCTCTGTTCAGTTTGTGAAAATAAAAAAAGGCTTGTAATTAATACAAGCCTTCTACATTATTATATAGTGGTGATTTTAATTTCTGTTCGCAGCCATTAATTTCATTACCCAGTAAGCAAGCATAGCAAGTGATCCTAAAGCGGCTACTAAATAAGTTCTAGCAGCCCATTTTAAAGCATCTTTTGAGCCAGCGTATTCCTCACGTGTTACAATATGTTTACTTTCTAACCAGGCTAAAGCTCTATTACTTGCATCATATTCGACTGGGAGTGTAACAAAACTAAATAAAGTTCCCATTGCCATTAAAGCAACACCCGCTGCCAAAACCCAGTATCCTAAACTGGAAGCTGCACCAAGTGCAAGTCCACCCAATACAAGATATTGTGAGAACTTAGATGAAAGACTAACCATAGGAACCAAGTTAGATCTCATTTGAAGCCATTTATAAGCTCTAGCATGTTGAACAGCGTGTCCAACCTCATGTGCTGCAACTGCAGCAGCAGCGGCATTTCGTTGATTGTATACACCTTCACTTAGGTTGACTGTTTTGTTTCTTGGATTATAGTGATCTGTTAACATTCCAGGAGTAGAAATAACCTTTACATCAGAAATTCCATGATCTTGCAACATTTTTTCTGCAATTTCTGCTCCGCTCATTCCATTTCTAAGGCTTATTCTTGAATATTTTTTGAATTTTCTTTTAAGTGTATTGCTTACTATCCAGCTAACTATAGAGATAATTCCTATAATTAAGTAATACTGCATTCCCATATTTTTGATTTTTCTAGTTTAAATTCTGATTAAGTTAATAAATTTACAGCATAAATTATTCCATAATATACCAACTAATAATAATATGTCAAAATGACAAAAAAACCAAATATTCTTATTGTTTATACAGGAGGAACTATTGGAATGGTAAAAGACTATGAAACAGGAGCTTTGAAAGCATTTGATTTTAGTCAGATATCAAATAAAATTCCAGAGTTACAACAGCTAAATTGTACGATTGAAACCATTTCTTTTGAAGAACCTATCGATTCTTCAAATATGAATATTGATTATTATGTGGAAATTGCTGAAATAATAGCAAATAAATATAATGAGTTTGATGGTTTTGTTGTTTTAACAGGGTCTGATACCATGTCTTATATTTCTTCTGCAATTAGTTTTATGTTTGAAAACTTACAGAAGCCTGTAATATTCACTGGATCGCAATTACCCATTGGAGATTTGAGGACTGACGCTAAGGAAAACTTAATTACCTCTGTTCAAATAGCCGCTTCATCTGATAATGGAGAGCCTATTATACAAGAGGTAGGATTGTATTTTGAATATAAATTATACCGAGCGAATAGAACTACTAAAATTAGCGCTGAACAATTTGAGGCTTTTACTTCAATGAATTACCCTCCTTTAGTTGAAAGTGGTGTTCATTTAAATTTTAATTATCCTCTTTTATTAAGGCTAAGAGGAGAAGAGAAAGAATTGGTTTTTCGCAAGAAATTAGACAATAATATTGCTGTTTTAAAATTATTTCCAGGAATCACTGAAAAGGTGGTAAGAAGTTACCTTGGGATTGAAGGACTAAGAGGTTTAATTTTAGAAACCTACGGAGCAGGTAATGCACCAACAGAAAAATGGTTTTTAAAAGTGTTGGGCGAATTTATTGAAAAAGATGTTTATGTGGTTAATGTAACTCAGTGTGCTGGTGGTAGTGTAATATTAGGCCATTACGAAACGAGTTCAGGTTTAAAAAGCCTTGGAGTTATAGATGGTAAGGATATAACTACAGAAACAGCAGTTGCAAAAATGATGTATTTATTGGGAGAAGATTTAACGAAAGAACGATTTAAAAGATATTTTGAGTTGTCCTTAAGAGGAGAGATTCGTGAATAAGCTAAAAAAATGTTAATTACTATTTCTTAAACACTTGATGATCTAGGAATAACACTAATATTCGATTGTTAATAGATAAAATATCTATTTTTTTTTTAAGAACCAACATTTTTTTGTTACTTGCCACTCTGAAAATAAAATATACAATAAGTGGCGTAAAACCTATACTTATTCTCTAATTTTTATTAGAATCATAGTAAAATTTGTATTTTTAACCCGTTAACTATTTAAAATTAATTATAACAAAATGAAAAAAGTAGTAAATATCCTAACTATCGCAGGATTTATGTTCTTAGGAGCTATTCAGTCGACTTACGCTCAAGAAGCAGCGGAAAAAACTTTTCACCAAGAGTTAAAACAACGTTTTATTGAAGGAGGTCCTGGGTTTATGGGGATTGTATTAGTAGCTTTAATCTTAGGATTAGCTATCGCTATAGAAAGAATCATTTACTTAAACATGGCTACTACTAATACTAAGAAGTTAGTTGCTAATGTAGATGAGGCTTTAAGCTCTGGTGGTGTTGAGGCTGCTAAGGAAGTTTGTAGAAACACAAAAGGTCCTGTTGCGTCTATTTTTTATCAAGGATTAGAAAGAGCTGATGAAGGATTAGATGCTGCTGAAAAAGCTGTAGTTGGATATGGTGGAGTTCAAATGGGATTATTAGAAAAAAATATTTCTTGGTTATCTTTATTTATCGCGTTAGCACCGATGCTTGGGTTCATGGGAACAGTTATTGGTATGATTGGTGCATTCGACTCGATTGCAATTGCTAATGATATTTCTCCAGCGGTTGTAGCAGGTGGTATTAAGGTTGCACTTTTAACAACAGTATTTGGTCTTGTTGTAGCAATCATCTTACAAATCTTCTATAACTACATCGTTTCAAAAGTAGATAGTATTGTAAACACAATGGAAGATGCTTCTATCTCTTTAATCGATTTATTAGCTAAGTATAAAAAGTAATCATCAATTATGAATAGTAAAATTTTAAAAATTATAGTTGCTGTATTATCGGTAATCGGTCTTGTACTTTTCTTTAGAGTAGCTAGTATCGATACGGAAGATACTGCGGCACTTTCTGGTGCAGTTTCACCTTTAGTAACCTATTCGGTAGCGTTATTAATTTTGGCTGTTGCTGCTGCTGTTATAGCTTCGTTGCTTGGTATCTTTAAAAACCCAGCGGCTTTAAAGAAAACATTATTAGGAGTTGCTGCTTTAGTTGTAGCCCTTATTATATCTTACATCTTAGCTTCTGATGCTGCTGTATTGGATGCAAACAGTTCTGTTATCGCAGAAGCTGGTTCTGATGTTTCAAAGTATACAAGTACAGGGATATGGATTAGTCTAATCTTATTAGTTTTAGGAGGAGGTTTCTTTATTGTTGACTTGTTAAAAGGTTTAATTAAATCGTAAATAATTATGGCAAGAAGAGAAACCCCGGAAATTAATGCAGGTTCTATGGCAGATATTGCCTTCTTGCTACTTATCTTTTTCCTGGTAACAACAACAATGGATGTTGACTCAGGAGTTTCGAAGAAATTAGCTGAAAAAACACCTCCAGATACTGACTTACCTAAAATTAAGGAAAGAAATATCTTTGAGGTAAGTATTAACCGTAACAATCAACTTTTTGTTGAGGGTGAGGTTATGGAGCTAAAGGATTTAAAAGACGCCGCTGTTAAATTTATTGATAACGGTGGAGGAGTTGGAAATCCTGTTGGAGATGCTAAAGAAGGTAAGGAATGTGATTATTGTAAAGGAGAAAAAGATCCTGAATCATCTGATCATCCAAACAAAGCAATTATTGCTGTAGAGAGTGATAGAGCAACTGAATATGGTACATACGTAACTGTTCAGAATGAATTACTTGCTGCTTACAGAGTATTGCGTAATAGATTATGTCAAGATAAGTATGGAATGAGTTTTACGGAACTTGAACAAGCTTTTAAAGATAGTCAAAGAAAGGATGAAGAGTTAAGAGAGAAACTTGAAGTAATTAAGAAGAGTTATCCTCAGATTATTACTGATGTGGATCCAACAAGTGTACAATAATAATTAAAACAACGATTATGTCTAAGTTCAAAAAGAAGAAAAAAGGACTACCAGCTTTATCGACTGCGTCATTACCTGACATTGTTTTTATGTTATTATTCTTCTTCATGGTAACTACAAAAATGAGAGAAACTAGTTTATTAGTTGATACTCCCAGATTACCAAGTGCTACAGAAGTTAAGAAACTAGAGAATAAAAGTTTGGTAAGTACCATTTACGTTGGGAAAGCTAAAGACGCTAAATATGGAGGAGGATACGAAAGTATTCAGTTAAATGATAAGATTGCTACATCTGACGATGTTCCTGCTTTTATCTTAAAGGCAAGAGAGGAAATTGCAGAGGCAGAGCACCCATTTATGACAACCTCATTGAAAGCAGATAAAGAATCTAGTGTTGGAACCTTAGCGGATATCCGTGAGAAGTTAAGAGATGTAAATGCTCTTAAATTAAGTTTGTCGACACATAAAGGTGACGCTATTAAGAAATAGTTAATAGTATACATAGAGTATAAAAAAGTGCAATCATTTTTTGATTGCACTTTTTTTATTTTGGTAACGATCTATCTATAGCATTTATGGTATTTGAAACCTCGATTAATTGATGGCATATTCTTTGTTACGTTCTAGGAAAGAATAATGTTTAATTAAATTGTTATAGCTATGGCAAAAAGAGAAACCCCTGAGATTAATGCAGGTTCTATGGCAGATATTGCCTTTTTATTACTTATTTTCTTTCTTGTAACCACGACTATGGAGGTCGATTCTGGAATCTCCAAAAAGCTTGTTGAAAGAACTACCACAAAACCAATAGTAACGATCAAAGAACGAAACATCTTTGAAGTAAGTCTAAACCATAAAAACGAATTGTTTGTAGATGGGAAGATTATGGAAATAGAAGATATAAAGGAAGCTGCGATCAAGTTTATAGATAATGGTGGAGGTATTGGAAGTCCTATTGGAGATGAAAGAGAAGGTGGGAAGTGTGATTATTGTAAAGGGGAAAAGAATCCGGAGTCATCTGATCACCCAAATAGGGCGGTTATTGCGGTAGAAAGTGATAGAGCTACAGAGTATGGAACCTATGTAAAGGTTCAGAACGAGCTACTTTCGGCTTATAGAGTATTACGTAATAGATTATCTCAAGAAAAGTATGGTGTAAGTTTTACGGAGTTAGAAAGGGCTTTTAAAGACAGTCAAAGAAAGGATGATGGATTGAGGAAAAAGATTGAAACTATTAAGTTAAGTTATCCCCAGATTCTAACAGATGTCAACACAACAAGTATTCAATAATTAAAATCAAATTACTATGTCTAAGTTTAAAAAAGAGAAGAAAAGATTACCGGCCTTATCAACAGCTTCGCTACCTGATATTGTTTTTATGTTACTGTTTTTTTTCATGGTAACAACAACAATGCGAGAAACCAAGTTATTAATTGATTCGCCGAGATTGCCAAGTGCTATGGAAGTTAAGAAGTTAGAAAATAAGAGTTTGGTAAGTACTATTTATGTTGGAAAAACAAAGAATTCCAAATATGGAGCAGGTTACGATAACATTCAATTGAATGATAAAATTTCGAGTGCCGACGATGTTCCTGAGTTTATTTTGAATAGAATTGTTAATATATCCGATATAGAGAAACCCTTTATGACAACATCTTTAAAGGCAGATAAAGAATCAAGTGTTGGTACTATGGCTGATATACGCGAAAAACTAAGAGAAGTGAATGCTCTTAAATTAAATTTATCAACGCACAAAGGTGATGCAATAAATAAGTAATTTTATAATAGATGAAATTTAAAAAGTGCAATCCTTTACGGTTTGTACTTTTTTTGTTTTTATAGAGTTATATTTACATCTATAATTATCTAAAAATCTCGATATTTTACAATGAGGAGGCTATTAAACGTGCTAACAGTATTACTATTTACTTTAAGTATAAATGCTCAGAAAGACTCTTTGCAACTTGGAGATAAATATTTGGAAGATCAAATCTATCTTGATTTTACTTATAACGTACTTAGAAAACAACCAAAAGATAGTAAAGCCAGTAGCTTTTCTTATGGTATCTCTGCGGGTTATATTCGTGATATTTCATTAGTAAAGAGTGGAAGAGTGGCATTTGGAGTGGGGGTTGGTTACGGTTATGATTCTTTTAGTCATAGTTTAAAAGTCGCTGAAGATGGAAACGGATACAGCTTTGAGTTAACCAATTCTACTGATAATAAATTGAGTCTTCATAATTTAGAAATGCCGATACAATTTCGATTGAGAACTTCTGATTCAAAAACCTATTCTTTTTGGAGAGTTTACTCTGGGGTGAAGCTAACGTACAACTTGAGTAGTAGGTTGACATACCAAAATAACAATGTAGCAGTACCTATTACCGATGTTGATTTTTATAATAGGTTTCAAGTTGGGTTAACACTTGCTGCAGGATATGGCACATTTAATTTTCATTTGTATTACGGGCTAACTCCTATTTTTAAATCTACAGCAATTTTAAATGGAGCAACGATTGATACGAAGGTGTTTAAGCTAGGTTTAAGCTTTTATATTTTATAATAGGTAATACACTGCAAATTGGCATAGAAAACCAATAAAAAAGCCTGTATATACTTCTCTCGGAGTATGTGCTTTCAAGTACAATCTTGAGCTACCTAAAATTCCCGAAAGTAAGATAAAAATGATAATAACAGGCATGATGTTTACATCGTGAATTTGCTGGAAAATTATGAAGTAACCAACAGCACCTCCTATGGAAAGCAAATGCAAACTAGATTTTAGTTTCGTAAAAAATAGGAGGTAGGTGATAATTAAGCCTAATACAATTCCGTAAAAAAGATAACTCAAATCTTTAACAATAGTTAATTTTCTAAATAGTTCTGCCAGAAAAAACAGTAACGTTATCATGAAAAATAAAGGTACTTTCCGTTCTTTTATACTAAATACTTGGTAGGATTTGATATATCCTACAGATTTTAAGAATACTAAAAGTAGCAGCGGTATTATGTAGGTCGCGATAAAAACGATGGCTAATACAGTTAGCTTTTGATCTTTATTAAGTCGTATCGGCGATAGTAAGAAATACAGAAATATACCTATTGTAGGCATGACAATAGGGTGTAAAATTGCTGATATGAACTTATGCAATTTCATTAAATTTCTTTCCTTAAACGAGCAACGGGTATGTCCAATTGTTCTCTATATTTTGCAACAGTACGTCTTGCTATTGGATATCCCTTTTCTTTCAATAATTTAGAAAGTTTTTCATCCGTAAGAGGTTTCTTTTTATCTTCCTCCAAAATAACGGTTTCCAGTATTTTTTTGATCTCTCTTGTAGATACGTCTTCTCCTTGATCATTTTTCATAGATTCAGAGAAGAATTCCTTAATTAATTTTGTACCATATGGAGTCGATACATATTTACTATTCGCAACTCTTGATACTGTTGAGACATCCATGTTAATCTCATCAGCAATATCTTTAAGAATCATAGGTTTCAACTTTCGTTCATCACCTGTTAAAAAGTATTCTTGCTGATAATGCATGATTGAATTCATAGTAATCAAAAGGGTTTGCTGACGTTGTTTTATAGCATCAATGAACCATTTTGCTGCATCTAGTTTCTGTTTGATAAACATTACAGCATCTTTCTGAGCTTTAGTTTTATCTTTAGAATCCTGATACCCTTTAAGCATATTGTTGTATTCTCTAGAAACTTTTAATTCTGGAGCATTTCGTGCGTTTAACGTTAGTTCCAAATTTCCTTCGATAATTCTGATGGTAAAATCGGGAACAATTTGTTCAGCAATTTTATTATTTCCATCATAAGAACTTCCAGGTTTCGGATTAAGTTTGCTAATTTCAGTGACTACTTCCTTCAACTTCTCTTCTGTTAAATCGAATTTTTCAAGTAGTTTCTTGTAATGTTTCTTAACAAAATGATCAAAAGAGTCTTCTAGAATTTTAATCGCGAGCGTTCTACACTCTTTTTCTGGTTTTGCTTTTAACTGAATAATTAAACAATCTTTTAAATTTAGCGCACCAACACCAATTGGGTCCAAATTCTGAACTACCTTAGTTAAAATTTCAACTACCTTTTCTTCAGTTGTAAAAATGTTCTGTGTAAAGGCAAGATCGTCTACTAAGTCGATTATTTCGCGTCTTATATATCCACTATCATCAATACTTCCAACTAAAAACTCAGCAATGGCACGTTCATTATCGTCCATTCTGAAAGTATTCAATTGGTTTTTTAATGATTGGTGAAAAGAAGTTCCGGCAGCATATGGAACTTGTTTATCATCATCATCTGAGGAATAATTATTGGCTTGAGTTTTATAGCTTGGGTATTCATCATCACTCAAATACTCATCTATGTTAATGTCATCGGTATCTATCTTTTCATTTCCTGAATCATCATACTCCGAGTCATTTGAATAAGTGTCTTCAAAGTTGTCATTATCTTCTTTTCCAGTATCCAAAGCGGGGTTTTCTTCAATTTCCTGTTTTAAGCGTTCTTCGAAGGCCTGAGTGGGTAATTGAATGAGTTTCATCAGCTGAATTTGCTGAGGAGATAGTTTTTGTAGTAATTTTTGATGTAAACTTTGTTTTAACATAGTTACAAATATATGAATTCAAGAAAAAAAAATCGTCACTCAGGGAAGAATGACGATTGTAATTATTCAGTTTTATGATTTTTTTAGAATTCTGCGTTCTGAGGTGTCCTTGGAAAAGGAATCACGTCTCTAATATTACTCATACCTGTAGTGAATAATACTAAACGTTCAAAACCTAAACCAAATCCAGAGTGTACAGCTGTACCAAACTTTCTGGTATCTAGATACCACCACATTTCTTCTTCCTCAATATCTAGTTCTGCCATTTTTTGTTTTAAAACGTCCAAGCGCTCTTCTCTTTGAGAACCTCCAACCATTTCACCAATACCAGGGAATAAAACATCCATAGCACGAACAGTTTTTCCGTCTTCATTCAAACGCATGTAAAAGGCTTTAATATTCGCAGGATAATCAAACAATATCACTGGACATTTAAAGTGTTTTTCAACTAAATAACGCTCATGCTCCGATTGTAAATCAGCGCCCCATTCGTTAATTGGGTATTGAAATTTCTTCTTTTTATTAGGTTTCGAATTTCTTAAGATATCGATAGCTTCTGTATACGAAACTCTTTTAAAGTTATTATCAACAACAAAATGAAGTTTCTCAAGTAAAGTCATATCACTTCTTTCCGCTTGAGGCTTTGTTTTTTCTTCATTTGCTAAGCGATCATTTAAAAAGTTTAAATCATCTTGACAGTTATCTAAAACATACTTTAAAACATATTTAATGAAGTCTTCAGATAAATCCATGTTTGCATCTAAATCGTTAAATGCAACCTCTGGCTCAATCATCCAAAATTCAGCAAGGTGTCTTGTTGTATTCGAGTTTTCAGCTCTAAATGTAGGTCCAAAAGTATATACCTTTCCTAAGGCCATAGCATAGGTTTCCGCTTCTAATTGTCCAGAAACCGTTAAGTTGGTTTCTTTACCAAAAAAGTCTTGACTATAATCTACATTACCGTTTTCATCTAGTGGAGCTTTGTTAGTTTCAAAGTTTGTTACTTTAAACATTTCTCCAGCACCTTCCGCATCAGATCCTGTAATAATTGGTGTGTTTACATAGTAGAATCCGTTTTGTTGGAAGTACTGATGAACTGCGAATGATAGTGCAGAACGTACTCTCATAATCGCACTGAAGGTGTTTGTTCGAACTCTTAAGTGTGCTTGTTGTCTTAAAACCTCTAAAGAATGTCTTTTAGGTTGTAAAATTGTTTTTGAAACTTCATCCGGATCGGCATCTCCTAATATTTCAACATTAGTTACTTGTACTTCTACAGATTGACCTTTACCTTGACTTTCAACTAAAGTTCCATTCACAGAAATAGCAGCGCCAACAGTTATTCTTTTTAAAAGGGCTTCGTCCGTATTCTCAAAATCTACTACACATTGAATATTATTTATGGTAGAGCCATCATTCAATTGAATAAAACGATTACTTCTAAATGCTCTTACCCAGCCTTTAACATGTACTTCTTGTAAAAATTTTTCTGAAGCTAATAATTCTTTTACGCTACTTCTTTCCATTATTTTCTATATTCTTAATATCAAAATACGCAAAGATACTTTTTTGAACCTAATTGACAAATGAACAGAAGGTTATTTAAAGGAAGGAATTCCTTGCGTTTTTGTTAAAAATGTGTGTTATGATTTTATAACTGCTTTATTTGTCTTCTTCTTTTGGAGGAAGAATTTTGAAATTAGTTTCTTTAAGTACTTTCTTATTGGCTATTTTCTTTTCAAATGATAATAGTAATGAAGGTAATAGTAGTAAATTAGATACCATAGCTAAGAGGAGTGTTACTGAAACTAAACCACCAAGTGCTATCGTTCCTCCAAAACTAGATACCGTAAATACAAGGAATCCGAAGAAAAGAACAATAGAAGTATAAAACATACTAACTCCTGTTTCTTTCAGAGCAGCATAAACAGCAGGTTTGATTTTCCAGTTATTGGCTAATAGTTCTTGTCGATACTTCGCTAAAAAGTGAATGGTGTCATCTACAGAGATACCGAAAGCAATACTAAAAACTAAGATAGTTGATGGTTTGATAGGAATATCGAAGAAGCCCATCAATCCTGCAGTAATTAATAAAGGAAGCATATTTGGTATTAAAGAAATCAGAATCATTTGAGGTGATCTGAACATCCAAGCCATAAAGATCGAAATAAGCAGTATGGCAAGTGATAGAGATATCACTAAGTTTTTTATCAAATAGTTCGTTCCTTTTAAGAATACTAGTGCCTTTCCTGTTAGTGAAACTTGGAAACGTTCATCTGGGAAATTCTTTTTTATGACAGCGTTTAAACGCTCTTGGATAATATCCATTTTATCAGTACCAATATCTTTCATGAAAGTGGTAACGCGAGCGTATCTACCTGTTGAATCAACAAAGTTTTTAAGCATCCCAGAATTACTGTCGGAGTTTTTAGTATACGAAAGAATATAACTCTTCTCCTGCCCAGTAGGTAGTTGATAATATTTTGGATTTCCGTTATAATATGCTTGTTTCGAGTATTTAACTAAGTTGTTGACTGAGATCGGTTTCGATAATTCAGGGAAAGTTTCAATGGTTTCATTGAGTTTTTCTATCTTCTTTAACGTAGATAACTTCATAACACCTTTGTCTTTCTTAGTATCTACTAAAATTTCTAGAGGCATAATCCCTCCAAATTCACTTTCGAAAAACTTAATGTCTTTATAAAATTGCTTGCCTTTAGGCATATCTTCAATTAAACTTCCAGAAACTCGAATTTGATAAAGCCCAATCATACTTAGTATGATAACTACCACAGTTGTGATGTAAATACTAATACGATTTTTCTTCACAGTTCTTTCCATCCAGTTAACAACATCTTCCATCCATCTTTTTTCAAGATGACTTAAATGCTTTTTCTCTGGAAGCGGCATAAAACTGTAGATGATTGGAATAATAAGCAATGCAAGAATGAAAATACTTATAATGTTGACAGAAGCTAGAATACCAAACTCTCTTAAAAGTTGACTCTTTACAAATACAAACGTAGCAAACCCAGATGCAGTGGTAATGTTCGTCATCAATGTAGCATTACCAATTTTTGAGATAACACGTTGTAAAGACTTTGCTTGATTCCCGTGTTTTTTTACTTCTTGTTGGTATTTGTTAATTAAGAAAACAGCATTGGGAACTCCAATTACAATAATTAACGGAGGTATTAGAGCTGAAAGTACCGTAATTTCATATCTGAACAAGCCAATAAAACCAAAAGCCCAAACTACACCTATTCCAACAACTAATAATGTTATAAATGTTGCTCTAAACGATCGGAAAAAGAAGAAAAATATGATAGCAGTGATTAATAATGCACCGATTACAAAGATTCCCATCTCTTGTGTTATGTTCAGAGAGTTTAACGTTCGGATGTATGGCATTCCTGATATACGAACATCGATATTGTTAACTTTTTCAAATTCTTCGATCCGCGGTTTTAGTATTTCAGTAATGAAGTCTGCCCTTTCTGGTGTATTAACTATATCTTTTTTTAGATAGATTGCAGTTTGTAAAACTCCTTTATCGTTATATAAAAGATTCTCATAAAAAGGTAAATCTTCGAAAAGTTGCTTTTTTATTTGAGCAATGTCATCGCTATTTTGAGGTGTTCCATTGAACAAAGGCTCAACTTCAAATTTTCTTTCTTTCCTATTGGCTTTAAGTTTCTTTACGTCGGAAATAGAAACTGTGAAATCTACTTGTGAAGATTCATCGAAAGATTTGGTAAGTAAGTTCCAAGCTTTAAATTTTTCTGGAGTAAATATTGTGCTGTCTTTTACTCCAAGAATAATGAGGTTACCTTCTTCACCAAAAATTTCCAAAAACTTATCGTATTGAACATTGGCTTCATGATCGGTAGGTAAAAGGTTCGCTTCCGTATAAGAAAAGCGCATGTATTTTGTTTGGGTAAGTAATAGCCCTGTAATAACAGCAATCAGTACTAGTACTAAATAACGATTTCGCAATATAAACCCAGCGATCTTAGTCCAAAAAGTCATTCAAAAAAATTTTTGCAAAGGTAGCTAAATGAGAGTAATAAAATGAAAAAAGAGTGTTTAAAAACACTCTTTTAATTTGTATCTATGAAATAGAAATTAAACAGTCATTATTTCAGTTTCCTTTACTGCCAGTTTCTCTTCTATTTGTTTTACGTATTGATCCGTTAATGTTTGCACATCAGCTTCTGCATTTTTTTTCATGTCATCAGAAACGTCTGTTTTTTTGATGTCATTATTGGCATCTTTACGAGCATTTCTAATACCAACTTTTGCATGTTCAGCTTCAGCTTTTGCTTGTTTTGCTAACTCTCTACGTCTTTCTTCAGTTAATGGAGGAACGTTAATAATAATGTTTTCTCCATTGTTCATAGGATTGAAACCTAAGTTGGCTATCATAATAGCTTTTTCGATTTCTTGAAGCATGTTCTTTTCCCAAGGTTGAATAGCTATTGTACGTGCATCCGGAGTGTTTACATTAGCCACTTGACCTAAAGGAGTTGAAGATCCATAATAATCAACCTGAACGTTTGAAAGCATGGCAGGAGAAGCCTTTCCAGCTCTAATACTTCTTAATTCTTTTACTAAATGATCAATAGCTTTATTCATTGCCTCTTTGGCAGTATCTATAATAAAATCAATCTCTTCGTTCATTACGTTAGTATTTAGCAACCTCTCTATTAAAAGAGGTGATTAATGTTTAATTAATTGTCAACAACCGTTCCAATTTGTTCACCTGAAACGAGTTTTAATAAATTTCCTTCTTTGTTCATATCAAAAACAATAATAGGAAGTTTGTTTTCTTCACTTAAAGTAAATGCGGTCATATCCATAACTTTAAGTCCTTTTTCAATAACGTCCTTAAAGGTAATATTATTAAATTTAATAGCGTCCTTATTTTTTTCTGGATCATCGTTATAAATTCCATCAACACGAGTCCCTTTTAAAATAGCATCAGCATTTACTTCGATAGCTCTTAAAACTGCGGCCGTATCCGTTGTAAAATAAGGGTTTCCTGTTCCTGCACCAAAAATAACTACTCTGCCTTTTTCAAGGTGTCTGTTAGCTCTTCTTTTGATATAAGGTTCAGCTATTTCTTTAATTTCAATAGCGGTTTGCAATCTAGTTTGAACTCCTTGGTCTTCAAGAGCGCTTTGTAGCGCTAGTCCGTTGATACATGTAGCAAGCATTCCCATGTGGTCACCTTGAACTCTGTCCATCCCGTTGCTTGCACCAGCTACGCCTCTAAATATGTTCCCACCGCCAATAACGATAGCTACTTCAATGCCTTTGTCAACAACTTGTTTTATTTCAATAGCATATTCTTGAAGCCTTTTAGGATCAATTCCGTATTGTTTTTCACCCATTAAAGCCTCTCCGCTTAGTTTTAAAAGAATTCTTTTGTATTGCATAATTTTATAGAAAGTTGCGCAAAATTAATCATTTTTTTTAATTATACTTTTTAATAAAGCATAAAAAAAACCATCCTTAGGAAAGGATGGTTTAAAATATTTTTAGAGATAAAAATTATCCTAAAGTAACTCTTGCGAAAGTTTTAACTTCTACATCACCATAAGTTTTGATGTATTCAGCAACAGTTTTCTTTTCGTCTTTGATGAATTTTTGATCTAATAAAGCTTGCTCTTGATCTAAAGTAGTATTATCAGAGATAAATCTTTCAATTTTACCTGGTAAAATTTTATCCCAGATTTGCTCTGGCTTACCTTCAGCTTTTAATTGATCTTTAGCTTCTTGCTCAGCGGTAGCTAAAGCCTCATCTGTTAATTGTAATCTAGAAACGAATTGAGGAACGTTTTTAAGAGTTTTTCCTAAACGAACTAATTCTTCGTTATCTTTTACAATTGCAGCGATTCTAGCTTCAGTTTCAGCAGCAACATAAGCAGGATCAAAATCTTTATAAGATAAAGTTGTAGCCCCCATAGAAGCAGCTTGCATAGCTAAATCTTTAGTTAATACATCAGCTTTATCAACAGCAGCACTTAATCCAACGATAGCAGCAATCTTACCAACGTGAGTATATGCTCCTACATATGGTGCCTCAATTCTTTCGAAAGAAGTAATATCGATTTTTTCACCGATAACACCAGTTTGCTCGATTAATTTTTCTGATACAGCAACACCACCAAAATCAGCAGCTAAAAACTCTTCTTTAGTTTTACAGTTGAAAGCAACATCAACAAATTCAGCAGCTAATTGTTTGAATGAATCATTCTTAGCAACGAAATCTGTTTCACAAGCTAATACTATAGCAACACCGTAAGTGTTATCATCGCTAATTTTAGTAATAGCTACACCTTCAGTAGACTCACGATCTGCTCTTTTAGCAGCGATTTTTTGTCCTTTTTTACGTAAAATTTCAATTGCTTTATCAAAATCACCTTCAGCTTCTACTAATGCATTTTTACAATCCATCATACCAGCTCCGGTAGTTTCTCTTAATTTCTTTACGTCTGCAGCGCTTATTTTTACTGACATTTCTAACGTTATTTTTTAGTTGTAATTATTTTGTTGTACAAGGTAAAAAAACCTAAAGGTTTCAATGTGATGAAACCTTTAAATTTAAATTATTTTGTTTCTTCAGCAGTTGCTTCAGTGTTAGCTTCCTTCTCAGCTTTAGCTTTCTCTTTATCTGCTTTTCTTTCAGATAAACCTTCAGCTATAGAATCAGTTACATATGATAATACTTTATCGATAGATTTAGAAGCATCATCATTTGCAGGAATAACAAAATCAATTGGTCTTGGATCAGAGTTAGTATCCACCATTGCAAAAATTGGAATGTTTAATTTTTGCGCTTCAGCTACTGCAATGTGTTCTTTTTTAACGTCAATTACAAATAATGCTCCTGGTAAACGAGTCATGTCAGCAATTGAACCTAAGTTCTTTTCTAACTTTTCACGTTGACGGTTAATTTGTAATTTTTCTCTTTTAGATAATGCATCAAAAGATCCATCTTGCTTCATTCTATCAATAGAAGCCATTTTCTTAACGGCTTTTCTAATAGTAACAAAGTTAGTTAACATACCACCTGGCCAACGCTCAGTAATATAAGGCATGTTTACTGCTTTTGCCTTCTCAGCAACGATATCTTTAGCTTGCTTCTTAGTAGCAACAAATAAAATTTTACGACCTGAGTTAGCTATTTTTTGTAAAGCTTTTGAAGCTTCGTCAATTTTAGCAGATGTTTTATACAAATCGATGATGTGAACACCATTACGCTCTGTATAAATGTATGGAGCCATGTTAGGGTTCCATTTTCTAGTTAAGTGACCAAAGTGTACGCCACTTTCTAATAATTCTTGAATGTTTGCCATTTTAATAAATGTGTTTACGTTCTGTTTTATCAATATTCCAGTAGTTTTTACGTCTGAAATATTTAGATACTAAACTGTTAATAAAAAATTGAATTTTAAAAATAACAGTTCCAATAAACGATTAACGCTTAGAGAACTGGAATTTCTTACGAGCTTTCTTCTGACCGAATTTCTTACGCTCAACCATTCTTGGATCACGAGTTAATAATCCTTCTGGTTTTAATACGGCTTTGTTTTCTTCGTTAATAGCTACTAAAGCTCTAGTAATAGCTAAACGGATAGCTTCTGCTTGTCCAGTAACACCACCACCATAAACGTTCACTTTAATATCGAAAGCATCTAAGTTTTCAGTTAACATTAAAGGTTGTTGAACTTTGTATTGTAAAGTTGGTGTAGTGAAATAACTTTTAAGCTCTCTCTTGTTAACGGTAATGTTTCCACTTCCTTGTGAAACATAAACACGAGCTACCGCCGTTTTTCTTCTACCTATTTTGTGTACAGTTTCCATTATTTAAGATCGTTAAGGTTAATAGTTTTTGGGTTTTGAGCATCTTGCTTGTGCTCTGAACCTACATAAACATATAAGTTTCTGAATAGTGCGCTACCTAATTTGTTTTTAGGTAACATTCCTTTTACTGCTTTTTCAATAATCCTAGCTGGATCTTTATCGAAAAGTTCTGTTGCAGTAAGCGATCTTTGTCCTCCTGGGTATCCAGTGTGACGGATATAAGACTTATCAGTCCACTTTTTACCTGTTAAATTGATTTTTTCAGCGTTGATAATTACAACGTTGTCTCCACAATCAACATGAGGAGTAAAATTTGGTTTGTACTTACCTCTAATAAGTTTTGCAACTTTAGAAGCTAGACGACCTAATGTTTGCCCGTCCGCATCAACTAAAACCCACTCTTTGTTTACGGTAGCCTTGTTAGCTGATACTGTTTTGTAACTTAATGTGTTCATATTTACACGATTAGTTTTTGTTAATAAATATTATTATTATGTTTTTTCCTTTAAAAAGGTCTGCAAAGGTACAATTATTTATTTTATTGACAAATAGTAGTTTAGGATAATTATTATTTCTGTTCCGGGTTTTTAAGCTTAGTACTTAACTGTTAAATAGTTTTAATTTGGTAACAAATACATTATCTATGCGGCTTTTTTATTGACCAAAATAGAATAATTATGAAAAGTATATTAACGAATTTACTAATTGTATCGAGCTTATTTACCCTGGTTACCCAAGCTCAAATGAAAAAAACAGAAGTATTAATTTTAGGGACTCAGCATTTAAATCACATAAAAGGTTTTGAGAAATCTATGCTAAAAAATGTAATCTCTAAATTAGAGTCTTATAATTTTGATGTTGTATGTATTGAAAAGATGTCAGGTGAGTTATTGAATGATATTGTGTCCAGAGACGATCGTTCTTTTGATGGAATTACTAAAGGCTCATTTGGACATAAATATTTGGCAGTAGCTGATACTGTTCAAAAAGCAAAAAAAGTTACTTTTTTGGAAGCGAAGAGAAATATAGAAGTTCTAAAAAGTGCCAGAAAATTATCTACGCAAGAAAGAAAAAAACTACTTTTTAATTATTTAGCTGTAACCGATGTGCCCTCAGCAGCTTTGCAGTATGGATACATTAATAATGATGGGGTATTTAAAACTGATTTTGAAAAGTACATTGTTGGATTGATCAAGGAGGAAATTGCGAGTAATAATGAATACTATAGTTTAGCAGGTTCCTTGGCGAAGCGTAACGATATTAATGAATTGGAACCTATTGATAATTTTCAGGATGAAGCCCTTTTATTAAAATATTATCCTGAATTTATGAATGACTTCAAGAACCATGCTGAAAAGTTTAAGAACATTAACATGCTTCCAGTGTATGAAAAAACGAATAGATTAGCACAAGAAGGTATTAAGTCGAATGATTTATCAAATTTATATGTGTTTCTTAATAGTGATGAATATTTAAAACAAGATTATGACGCTCAATGGGGGATCTGGCATAGGACAAATTTTCCATCTGGTTCTGACCGTGCAAGACACTCATTATGGGAAATGAGAAATTTACAAATTACAGGAAATATTATGAAAGTTGCTGCTCGTAACTCAGGAAAGAAAATACTAGTTATAATAGGTGCCTCACATAAAGGTTTTCTAGAGAAGTATTTGAGTCAAATTAAAGATGTCAAGGTATTAAAATATGAGTAAAGCAGTTTGTGTTAGTTAAAAATAAAAAAAGGGATTCAAAATATTTTGAATCCCTTTTTTTATAGTTTATGAATTATTATTCTACTTTCTGATCTAATAAATCGAAGAATTGATTTAACCTTGGTAAAATAATAATTTTAGTACGTCTGTTTTTTGCTCTGTTCGCTGGACTGTTATTCTCTACTAATGGAATAAAACTACTTCTACCAGCAGCAATTAATCTGCTCGGAGCCACTTTATATTTATTTTGTAATTCACGAACAATAGCTGTTGAACGTTTTACACTTAAATCCCAGTTGTCTTTAATAGTTGAATTACTTCCTACTGGAGTATCATCAGTATGACCTTCAATCATCACATCCATCTCTGGTTGTCCGTTAACTACAGTAGCTACTTTTTCTAAAACTTTAGAAGCTTTTTCATTAATAGTGTAGCTTCCACTTTTGAATAATAGCTTGTCAGAAATTGAAATGAATACAACTGTTTTTTCAACATTTACTTCAATGTCTTCATCATCAATTCCAGCCTGTAGTTCTTTCTTCAAGTGAAAAGCAACTACTAAATTTAATGAATCTTTTTTAGAAGCAGCAGCTCTAATTTTATTGATGTATTTGTCTTTCTTACCCAATTGAGCTAGGGTTTCTTTAATGTTGTCATTTGCTCCTTGAGTTAAAACAGTTAGATCTCCTACTTGTTTTAAGGTCTTTTCTTTATCTTTTCTTAGATCGTCAACAGTAGTTTCAAGCAAAGCAGATTTTTCTTGAAACCTTTCTTTTTCTACTAGACACTTTGTTAAGTTTGTTTTTGTAGCTAGTAGCTCTTCTTTTGTTTTTTCATGTGCTGCTTTTGCAGCTTCTAACTCTTTAGTTGAAGCACAAGACGCAAGCAATGAAGTAATGGTGAATAGTAAAAATACTCTTTTCATTGTTAAAAAAAATTTATTCTGATTGAAAAATGATAACACAAATTTATAAAAATGAGAATACAAAAAAGATAATTAACAATCTTTTATGAGGCGAGAAACCATTATTTTTGTGCTCAAATCTAATATTATGAAACAAAAGTACTTCTTGTTGATTGTAATCCTGACTGTTTTAGGTTTTGGAGCATGTGGTAAAAAGGCTGAAAAGAAGGTTGCAAAACAAGAAATAACAAAGTTAGAAGGTGCGATTTTTGGGACAACTTATCATATAAAATATCTGGATACTATTAATCATCAAAAAGCGATAGATAGTTTGTTTGATTTAATGAATAAATCTTTGTCCACCTACATTCCAACATCTGATATTTCTCGCATAAATAAAGGAGATACGACAGTGGTCGTTGATGATTTGTTCGTAGAAGTTTTTCAGAAGGCAAAAAAGATTTACGATGAAACGGAAGGATACTTTGATCCTACTATTGGAAGATTAATTGATGCGTACGGTTTTGGTTCAGGAAAAGAAAAAAAGAATCTTTCTCAAGAAGAAATAAAAGAATTAATGGTTGGAGTTGGTTTTGATAAGGTTACTTTAAAAGATAGAAAAGTGTATCGTGAAAACGATAATATAGAGCTTAATGTAAACGCATTTGCAAAGGGGTTCGGAATAGATGTTATTGGAAGGTTATTAGAAAATCGAGGAATTGATAATTATTTAGTTGAAATAGGAGGGGAGATAAGAGCTAGAGGTAAGAAACATGATAAAGCTTGGAAGGTGGCTATTGAAAAACCAAATGTGGATGGCACGCGATCTCTTCAAAAAATTATCGAATTGCATGATGAATCAATGGCTACATCAGGGAATTACAGAAAGTATAAAGTAAACGAAAAAGGAGAGAAAATTGTTCATACAGTAAATGCAAGAACAGGATTGGCTTCTGAAAGTAATTTATTAAGTGTTTCGGTGAAAATGAAGGGAGATTGTGCCGATGTTGATGCTTACGCAACAGCGTTTTTAGCGATGGGATTGGATGAAACCAAAAAGTTTTTGCAAACACATCCAGAGTTAAAAGTTGTACTTCTATACAATGATGAAAATAATGAACTGAAGGAGTATGTGAATTAAAGTTAATGATGAATAAACTAGCGTTCTTTTTTTGAACGTTTCATTGATAAAGCGTGAAGAAAAGTAGATTTGTATTTCATTAATTCTTTGGATTTTGCGGGTAATATGCGTGCCGCTGAATCTAATATTTTTGAGAAGATTATTGTGTCTTTTTTTAAGTTATGATAGCTGTAAAAAGCTTTGTTTTTCCAGGCGATAGCGTCGTCAGAAACAAAAGCCAAACGTTTATTTAGAAGTTTAAGTAAATTAATCGTATCCCTTTTTTCCTTATAGATTCTTCTTAAGTAGAGGTAGGTGTTAAGGTCTGTTGGGATTTTATGAAAGACTTCTTTTGCAAAAATATAAGCACTATCTGGTTTGTTTTCAGTTTCCAAATATATTCGCGCTAAAAGAGATTTCGCTACATGATTATTTGGTGCTTGATGAATACTTTTTCTTAGATGTTTTTTTGCTTTTGGATATCTTTTATCTGAAATGGCATAAATGGCTTTTAGTCCTTCGATTGGAGAGCCTAAATCATCGAGATCCTGATCAATTCCACTTAATCGATTAATAATGTCTTCATATGAACTTTTTAAATCCGGCCATTGTTCATAGGTTTTATTTGATATCTCTGAGTAAATTTTCCACTCTTCAATTGAAGATTTAACTCGATTATAATTTTTATAGGTTGTGTAAGTAGAGATTAAAATAAGCAATAAGATAATTAAAGAGTAATGTTTTTTAGCTTTTGTCGAATCTAGTTTTGTTTTTTTAAGATGAAAACTTAGAAGGAAAATAGTGTTTATGATAAAAATGATAAGAATTGGAGTCCAATATAAAGGGAAGTTCATAAACATATCAATCTGGAAGTAAAGAAATGTTAGACCAAGAACAAAGTAGGTGTTTCTTTCTTCTGAATTATGAATACTCTTTGTTTTAATAAAATGGATGAAAATTAAGCAAGGAATTATAAAATAAGCTCCTAAAAAAAAGATAAAACCAATAATGCCTAATTCAGCTAGGGTTTGTAGGTAATCGTTATGAACTCGTTGAGTATTTAAATAAATGTTCGTTTTTAGTTTTACTTTTAATTCGTCATGAGGAGTTAATTTCCAGTTTGCATTTCCCCATCCCAATAATGGTTTTTTTAAAAAGACACTTGCAGCATGTTCCCATATAATATCTCTACTAGATAGCGAGGTGAAAGCTTTTAAGTCAGTTTTCTTTATGTTTTGGTTTTCATTTGAAGTTATACTTTCACTACTTTTTAATTTAGCAATTACTCTTTTAGAAGGGGAGTACATTTGTTTTATTGAGTTAGCTCTACCTCCATCAATTCTATTCAAGTTTAACGTGAAAAAAAATGAGAAACCTAATAAAAAGACCAAAGAGACATAAGTTAGGTGTTCTTTTTGGTAAAGCTTATTAAAAATAGTATAGATTAAAAACGTAAATAGTAAAATAAAAAAGGAATAAGATCCAGTTCTCGCCCCAATTAGAAGTGTTGCCGACATGGTAGATGAAATGGTAAGAACTGACAGCCATTTTAAATATTTGCTGGAATTTAAAAGGTATACAAACGCAAAAGGAACCTTAATAGTTAGAGCTGCTGATAGTATATTTATATTGCTATAGTTTTGATAATGTTTCGTTATTAAGAGATTCAATAAATCTGCTGATCTAGCGGTGTTGGTATTGTTTATGAAGAAATTAATTACGTAAAGCGATTCAAGAAACAAGAGAACTAGAAGGAACTTGGATATAATTTTGAAAATTTCAATATGATCATCTTTAATTAAAAAAAACAAGTTTATGCAGCTAATAAGACTTGTTAAAGTTTTTATAGAATAAACAATCGTTTCAGAAGAATTAATTGCCCATAAGGAAGATAACAAGCTTACAATTAAAAAGCCTGTGAAGGAGGCGTAAAAAACAATTGTAATTTTATTACCTAACATAAAATTATAATTGCTTCTAAAAACAAAAAGATATGCGAGACAGATGATATTAACACAGGAAATATATAGCCACTGTACGTTATTTCTATCTAATGTTTCAAAATTAGGGATTAAAAAAACAAGGATGTATACAAAAATGATAACGCAAGTAATAATTCTTTTTGTTTTGGTGCTCATATTAAATGTGAATCCTTTAACAAGGATTTTAAAAATAGAAATTCGACATTGACGTATTTAAAAGTTTATAAATATATGAATAAAAGGTTTGTTTAGTGTTTGATTTTTAGTTGTTAACAACGATGTGCTAAAATAACTTAAAACAAATTGTTTTAAGTTATTTTACTCAACATAAAATCGTAAACTTTTTTGAGTTCTAGAACTTTTACGATACCGGCAATTAAAAAACAGCATAAAGGAAAATAATCGTTAATACTCATTAGTAAAAGCCCACTGATTTGAATCCCGAAAAAGAGAAGATTTCGTTTACTCATTCTAAGGTCTTTTCCCACTTTAGAGTTTTTTCCATGTAACTGAATAATGTTGTGTTTTAAATAAAGAAAAGAAACTTCACTCATAAGAAATACAATACCATACAAAGCAACGGGTACATCTTCAATATGATTGTTTCCAATCCAAGAGGTGGTAAAAGGTATCAATGAAAGCCAGAAAAGTAAATTTAAGTTTGCCCAAAGAATTTTACCATTAATTCTTTTTGCTATTTTGAATAATTGGTGATGGTGATTCCAGTAAATACTAATGTAGAGAAAGCTCACAATATAACTTAAAAAAACAGGAGCTTTTTTTAATAAACATTCAAGTGTAGTTCCTTCAGGGGCTCTTAATTCAAGCACCATGATAGTAATGATGATAGCAAGGATTCCATCGCTAAAAGCCTCAAGTCTTTCTGATGTCATTCGAGTATGTTTTAATGCAGTAGTTATGATGAAATATACCGCCCTTTTGGGGCGGTATTATATAAGTTTAATGCTTAGATATTATTTGAATATTAATATGATCCTTCTTCAAGAACCTCATGTCCATATTTTCTAGAATACGCTTGAATTTCTTCAAAATCATCTGGAGATAATTTTGTTAGTTTATCAAAGAAATCAAACGTACCAGCTGGAGTAAAAGTTCCAATCATTTTTCCTTCAGTACTACCTACATTGGTAAATTTATGAGCAACACCTCTTGGAAGGTATAAAAAGGTTCCTTTCGGAGCTTTATGTTCTTTGTCTCCAATTTGAAAAGTAAATTCACCTTCAATTACATGTAAACTTTCGTCATTTTTATGATGAATATGTAATGGAGCTCCTTTTCCAGGTGGAACTGTTAATTCAAAATAATCTAATAAGTTTCCAGTGGTTTTAACATCTGTTCTGTATACAGCATCAAAACCAGTAATTTTCGTTTTTTCTCCTTGTGTAGGATCTAATAAAACTGTTTCTACCATAATTTTTGTTTTTATAAAGCGTTAGCTGATTCTTTTACTAAAGGGAATAATTTTAATAACTCATCAAAACCTCTTTGATAGAAGTCTGAAATTGCATCTTCTTTATAGTAAAAAGTAGCTACCCATTGCACAATACTAGTTCCTCCTTCAACATCAATAACACGTAAATCTGAATAATATTTGTGAATTGCTTCACCCCATTCACCCCAATGCCACTTGTAACGGTAATGATGGTTTTCATTATCCATTGATACGAGCTCTTCAATAGCTTGAGGTTGTCCTGGGAAGGTTAATAAACGTCTTAATTCGCGTGTGTCGGTTTGATCACTGATAACTTGTAGTTCGGTGATGTCTGGATGCCATTTATGAATGGTGTAAAAACCACCGATAACTTCCCATACTTGTTCTGCTGAAGCTCCTAATTCTACTGATTTTACAACTCTCCAGTCTTTATAATCTTGTTCGTTCATAATAAATTTGGTTTAATTCTAAGGTTAATTCCTCTCTTTATCTTTTATAATACCTCGGTAAATACCGACTTTAATTCACAATTCTTTTTGAAATTTTATTAAGATCGATATTTCACGATTCATTAATTAAATTTTTAAAGAATGAAATACTAGGAGCAAAGAAATATTCGCCGCCTAATATTCTTACTAGGTCCTTATATCTAAAATCAATGTCAATAATTTTACCATTGATTTCATGCTGCCACTTATTAGTGCTTTTTTTAACATTTTGATCTCCTGTGATAGGATCATGACCAGTATTTTCTATGGGAAAATTTGAGTTGTCAGACCATCCACACTGCGTCACCAAAAATTGTTGTTCAATATCACTTTGACAGGATAAAAAAAGTAACCCAGCATCTGTCCATTCCGTGTCTGGATTTAAATTTTTAGATCCGTAGCTGATACCTCTTCTTACAATTCGATGACTTCTTTCATTTCTTAGAAGAGTTCCTTTTAGACGATTGGTATCTCCTCTAGGGTTTGTTTTTCGAATATGAGAATGAAAGGGGCATTTCACCCCTTTCATATCTTCTAGATAACTAAAATTATTTTGAGAAGGGTTCTTAGTTAGTTGTATTAATGGAGATCCATCTTTATTTCGTCCGAAAGCTAGTGATTCAGCGTATTCTGAGTTTATATTGATTTCAGCTTTTTTTGATATCTCATCGGCTAAAAATTTGGCTTGATTTTTAAAGCCTTTGATATTTTGCTGCATTTTTCGATAGACGACATAAGTTCCAAAACTTAAATCTTCATCAAAACCACCTGGGTCATTCACAGCAACTAAATCAAAAGGAGCCGTTGGGTCGTAATTGTCTGTTCCTTCTTGATGTTGCCAATGCTCGTAATCAGATTTAAAAAAAACAGGGTTACTAAGACCATCAACAAAACCAAAATGTTCTATTACATCATTATTCTTATTCCTGAGCGTATATCCTTTTTCAATAGATAAAATTGAAGCAATTCCGTTCGAACTATTTTTTATATTTTCAATTTCTTGATCCAAATATTTATCGCAAATAACCACGTCGGTATTAACACCACCGTAGGCAAGGATAATTAATAGATCTACTTGATTGTTAAATGGAGCTTTCCAAGTATTCGGATTGTCATTCATCGGATTCGATGTCCTTTCATGAACTCCATTTGGTCCTGTGTCATATAAAAAATCCAAATCTTTCATCCCTGCTCGAAAAGCTTTGTCATCTGGGATTTTATAATCATCAATTTCTAAAGCTCTATATCCAGAGTTGCTAAGTAAGATTCCTGTAAATAAGTGTTCGGTGCCTGTACTTTTATAATCTAAAGCCGTTTTATGTTGTTCGTAGGCGGATGTAAGCTTAGAGGTAAACTGATGTAACCAACAACGATTATCTTCAGCTTTCCCCGTAAATTTTAGAAAAAGATGACGCGAATGGGCACGACCATGACTTTTTAAAATATTGCCCTGAATATCATCAAGAACAATTTTTAAATTTGGGTCGTTCACATCCAAGTGCTTTTGACTTAGTTTAATGCCTGGTTTATTTACACCTGAGAGGTTTGACATACTTCTTGTTTGAAATAGTTTCGATCGTCTGGAGCTTCATTCAATGTAAAGGTGTGTTGATATTCTGGATCATAAACATTTAAAATTGTATAAGTTCCAGAAGTAATCCATGATTTACCATCCCAACTTCCATCTTCATTGAATTGTTTTTCTATTTTTTGCGTTTGAATTAAAACACGACCCCAGAAAAGCCATTTTCCATCGATGTTATGTGCGTAAAATACTCTCACTGGATCTAATTGAAAAATTCTTGCACTTGGCTTGTTTTTAAATTCAAAAACTTTCCCTTCAACATCTTTAAGAGTTACTGGATTTTTTTTATGGTTCTCTAAATTGAATACATCTACTGGAAATCCTTGTTCAGTTGTAAGTTCAAGGGTGTCATTTATTTCTACGAAGCTTCCCATATTTTTTGGTTTTTATTGTTTGATTATTTTGTTTTTATATCATTCTAAAACAAGGTCCGTAATGCAGTCCTTGCTCATTATTTGGAATTGGTGTTTTTACTAATGGAATGGCATATCTTTCTAATTTGAACATCGCTTCAATAGCGTTTACAAGTGCCGCCTGACCTCTTCCATTAATCGCCCAAGCTTCTTCTAGTAGCTGAACTACATTGGTATATGCTTTGTCAAATTCCGTTATTAAATGCCATATGTCTGAGGACACATCCGATTGCTGATAACCTCCTTTAGGAACTCTCGCTAAAGGATAAATTTCGGGTCTAGGCATTGGATCTTTGAAATAATACTTATCGCCTTCTTGTATTATTTTTTTCTGATAAAAAACTTCCCAAAATCTATAGAAATGAGCTAGATTATCCATTCCTGTACTAGCTGGTGAAACGTCTTCTGACCCTTCTCCTTGTTCTTTAATCATGTCAATTGCCTTCGAAACACTTTCGGCATCGGCCATTACCCACCAAGAAAGAGGTCCAGCAAGTTGTCGTTCAACATTCATTTTAGGTTGAAGGTCTTGAAAAAGTTCATTAATTCGGTCGTACAATTCTCCAATCGTGGTGTTATGCTCAAAGTTTTGAGAATGACTATCAGGGAAGTTACCTTCTTGATCACATAATCCACCAATAGATACGAGTTCTTTAGTTTCATAATCGTAGATATCGGCTATTTTTTCTGGAAGTTCAATTTCCATGAAGTTTCTTAAAGAGCAATCACTTAATCCTTCTAAGTATAAAAATAAGTCAGGATGTACGCCGCCAGGAAGACCCGATGGAAATTGTAATCCGTTTTCTGGATCATATAGTTTTGGTTCACCTCCTAATCCTGCAATCATATTACAAACCATTGCCATATGCAACATTTCTTCTTGAAAAACATTTCGAATGGATTTTGCAACTTCACAGTTATTATCCTTAATACTCCACATTGTTTGTAGGTATATAGGAATGGTTGCAAATTCTAAAACCACAGCTTGATTCAAGAGCTCTTTTAAAACGTGCAACTTATCTTCATGATCATCTTGAACACTTCGAGAATGATGAATTAGTTCTTTGGTGTTCTTTATATTCGATGCTTTCTCTTGAAACGCATTTTTATACTTCAGTTGTGTCGTAGACATTTTCGTGTTTAGTTTTTGTTGTGTTTGTGTCAATTAAGTGTTCTACAAGTCTAAAAGCCATAGCCGTTAGTGTAAGGGTTGGGTTTACGGCACTACCTGTAGGAAAAGCAGCATTCGAGCATACATATAAGTTCTCAGTTTCATGAACCTTCATGAATTTATCCGTAACGCTATTTTCAGGGGTTGTTCCCATTCTTGCTGTTCCGGTAGTGTGATGCCCACCAGGTTTATCAACTCTTGAAGAAGTGATTTCTAAGCCCATTTTTTCTAACACTTGTTCCATCAACTTTAAGCGATCATTGGCGTTTTTTATTTCTTCTTCTGTTCTACTAAAGTGAATCGTAGTTTGTGGAAGTCCAAAACGATCGGTGCCAGGTCTGGCTTCTAATCTGTTAGTGAACTTTCCTTTCTCTTCTAAAAAAGCCTGTAAGTTTATGGTCATCTCCCCATAAACGATCTCATCGATCTCTTCTCTTGTTTTTCCTTCAATCATCAATTGAGCAATATCAGTATTTGGGGTAACCCTGTTTTTAAACATAAAGATTTTCCCTTTTTTCTGATGCTCTTTGGTGTTGTAACTATGCGTCATTAAGGTAGGGAAATCATACTCTTGAAACCAACCATTCGGATTGGATTTAGCTTTTCCTTCCACGTTTAACATAGAGTGAGAAACAACGAAACGACCTACAAGATCAAAATCGTTTCCGATTCCCTGTTCCCAGAATTCATTTTTTGAAGCCCTTAATAGCTTTGGTACATTATAAGCTCCTGAGGCCAAGATAATGGTGTCGCCTTGAACAGTAAATTGCTCTCCTGATAGGTTGTCAGTATAAGTAACAGATTCTATTTTAGATTTACTGCTTACGTTTACTTGATGAACTGGAGAGTTAACACGAACTTCGAAGTTTACAAATCTAGGGTCTTGTTTTAAATCGTCCAGAACATATTGTGCATTAAACCTTCCTCCAATTGGACAATATTTACAGGTACCTGTAGCCATACATTTCCTATATCTAGCAATAGGCATTTTTCCTGACTTTATTTTGGTTTTAGTACCAGGATCTATATCACCTTCCTGATAAACCACATCCAGTTGTTCCCATGCTTTTATCATTTCGCCATCAGCCGCTGTCCATTCAAATGGAGGAACTGGGTAAGGTTTCGATCTAGGTACCCAGTTGGCGTCATTATCTCCACAAACAGAAAGATACGCTTCGGCTTTATTATAATATTCCTCAAGGTCTTCATAGTTAATAGGCCAATCGGCACCTTCACCAGTATTGGTGAATAAATTGAAGTCCTCAGGTCGAAATCTAAGACACCAAGCTCCCCAGTGCATAGTTGAACCTCCGTAAGCTTTTACTCGTACGCCATCTGTTTGGTAGTCGATATTTCCTGTTGAATCGGCCTCCCATTTTTGGTCGTATGTATAGGTGTAAGGTCTTTCTCCTTTTGTTATGTAATCCCACCAGAATCGTCGGTCTTTAGCTTTTACTTCTGGACCAGCTTCTAGTATTAAAATTGAAGTATCATTTTTATGTTCAAGCAAGCCTTTTGCAATGGTTGCTGCAGCCACACCAGCCCCAACAATAATGAAGTCATACTTTTTTCTCATAATTATTGGTTTTGATTGGTTTCAGGGGTGTAGTTACGAACTTTAGCTACACGGTTATAACGTGTTCCTGCTACAAAGCCATGATAGTTACGAGCTTGTTCACCACCATATTTTGTTCCCCAGCTTTTAAATCCTCCTGCCATTACCTGCATTCGAATAAACTCGTTAACTACATATATTTTACAGTGTGCTAATCGGGTTGTTGGAGGTTGATTATTATCAATTCCACTATCAAAAAATAGTTTTTTATATGCTTCACCTTTACCGTAAATAGATTTTAACTCATTTATTACGTAAATAGCATTGACATACTCCCCAGTATAATTTGGTGCATTATCAGTTTTGGCTTTGATCATTTCAAACCAAGAACTTCTTTGGTTATTTGAATCGAAATTTGTGTTACGCCAATTAATCCCGATAGCCTCAAATATTTCCCAGAGTGCTTCTTTATTATCATGGGTTAAATGTTGTCCTTCTGCAAATATCAATTCGGCAGACAGGACCTCATTACAGACAGGGCCTCCAATCATAATTATTAAATTTTGTGTTTTTGTTAGATTCGTTTTTTAGCGAAACAACTCACGTTGTCTGCTATGCTGCGTTCCTTCTTTATAGTGAACATTTGTCCAAGAAGAATCTATTGTTAAATAGTCACTGAAATAACTTTCATCGTAACCATGATGAGCCATTTGATCTCTGAATTCGTAATGGTTAAATAGTCGCATGAATTCGCTCAAATAAATATCTACGACTCCAGTATCGCCTTTTACAATAATCATATTTTCATCATTACTATGTGTAGAGGCTTTGGAGAAGTTTGCTGAACCAGTAATTAGTGTAGGACTGTCTGTTAACGGGTCAACAAATAGGTATTTAGTATGTAAGTATTTGACGTGATCATTTAATCCAGTTAAATGCTCTTCTTCCCAGTTTTTTAAACCTTCTTGTTTGATCTCATCTTCGTTTAATGTTGCTCCAATTGCTATTCTATTGTTTGCAGTACTTTTAAAGGTATCGAAGGTTTTTCCCTTATGTTCAAGGAGTATGTATCGAAGACTATCATCTTCTTTACTCATGATTTCAGCAAACTCTTCATTTACTCCGAAGGCAGCTGTAAAGCCAACTGATTGATCAGCTTTTTTAATTTGTTCTCCATACCAATCTAGGGCGCTAAGATCTTCCCTTGGACTGAATATTGGAGTGATTCCTTCTTTTAAACTACCATTAGGAGTAGGGGAAGTTTCGTCATTTAAAGGGCGTATTTCTTTTAAATCCGGATTTTTAGATAGGCGTTCCCAGTATTTTAAATATTGCTCGGCAATTTCTTTATCTCTCACAATATGACCAACATTCGATTGTCCAAAAATTCCTCCTTTCGTAAAGTTTGTCGAACCGGTCCATACTTCAATAGGTTCGTTTTTATAAAGAAGAATGATATACTTGTTATGTTTTATTGAAGAATTTGCCGACCTAGGAATCATCAGTTTTTCGATTCCAGGAACTTGAGCAACTGCTTTATCTGTGTTTTCCCAAGGGCCTCTTTTTGATCTATCGTATAAAATTTGTATATCGGCTCCTCTTTCTGAAGCATCGAACAACGCTTTAATTACTGGCACATAGTCAAATTCATATGCCGCAACTCGAATTCCATAATCTTTTCCTTTAGCGTTAGATATAAAGGATAAAAGAGCCTCTTCAAGTCCTCTTGATAACCACTTGTAAGCTTCATTGTTAGGTACTTTGTCGGGACTTTTATTATCGAACTTTTGGGCATAAGCTTGTCCAACGGTTCCACGGTTAAAAAATACTCCATGTGTTCCGTTATCTGGATTTTCAGTAGTGATATTTACAGAAATTTCATCTCCATTTTGTTGGTTGTCAGGAGTCCCGTAAACAGGAGTTGCAGAATATTCGTACTGAGTGTTTGGGGTAGCTGTATAATCAGCCCAAAAGAAAGCTTGAATAAGATTGAAGTCTTCTTCTTTGCTGTTGTTTTTAAATTGTTTAAAGCCTTTTAAAGGAGTTGTTTCATTAGTAGTAATTTCTTTACGGCTAAGTCTAAACCCCAATAATCCTTTCCTCGTTTTTGCATCAGCATCTAGGCAAAGTAATACTACATGGGTTCCAGCTATAACATGTAAAGAAACCCCATTTTTATGGTTTCTTACGCGCATATTTATGTTTGGTTAGTGAGTAGTTAGATAAAAATAGGAAAATATTTTTAATCTCAAATAAATTAGTTTTCAACAGAGGATCTTAACCAAGGTATCTGTGTTTTTCAAAATTTTTGGGAACGAGAAATCCGATAGAGCTATCTTTGTTAGTGTGAGAAAAGTAAAGGAGTGAGATGTATAGTTCGTCTGTGAAATACTAGTGTTAAAAGCAATTATTTAGTTTGATTCTAAATTTTAAGACTTGTAACAAATAGGTAGGATTTCGTTAGGAGCAAGGGCATATTTTTTTACCAATTCTGGATTGATGCTTTTTGCGTAGTGTACTTCTTTAACTTTAAATCCGATTGATCTTAGCTTGTCGAAATAATCAAGGCCATACACGCGGACATGATCGTATTGTCCAAAAATTTTCGTTCTTTCTTTCGGGTCTGTAATTGAATCATCTTCAAAGGTTGTGTCTCTATTTACATCTTGAGGTATTTGGAAAAATCCCAAACCATCATTTTTTAGAACGCGATATAGCTCCTGCATGGCTTTTGTATCATCTGGAATATGTTCTAAAACGTGATTGCAGAAAACAATATCAAATTCTTCATTTTTAAAAGGTAAATCGCAAATGTCAGCTTTTACATCAGCAATGGGAGATTCTAAGTCTGAGGTAGTATAGTCAAGGTTTTTTTGTTTTTTGAAAATATCCAAAAAGCATTGTTCTGGAGCAATATGTAGAACCTTTAACGTTTTTTTTGAAGTGAAAAAGTCTGTTTCAATTTTTAAATATAACCATAGGAGTCTGTGCCTTTCCAAAGATAGTGTGGAAGGAGAAAGAGCATTCTCTCTTTGAGTTTCATAGCCATAAGGAAGGAATTTCTTAAAAGATCTACCATCAATAGGGTCTGTAAAATTATTCCCTTTTAACCACCAAGCAACGATCGGGCGCACCCAATAGCTTACTTTAATTAAAAGTGGTCTAGGTATAGTATTCAGGATAGTTTTAAAAAAGGACACTCTAAAGAACTAAAGGTTGTTGTCTGAATTCGTCTTCCTCAGTGCTCTCAATACCTAAAGCTTCATAAATATATTTGAAAGTAGAAAGTAATTCTGGTTTTCCATCTATAATGGCAATATTATGCTCAAAATGCGCACTTGGTTTATTATCTAAAGTAGTAATGGTCCAACCGTCTTTATGTTGTCTTATTTTTTGGGTTCCAAGATTTGTCATGGGTTCAATAGCAACAACCATTCCTTCAACAAATTTCTTACCTCTTCCACGTCTTCCATAGTTCGGCATCTCTGGATCTTCGTGCATTTTTCTACCTAATCCATGTCCAACAAGTTCTCTTACAACACCATATCCATGTTTTTCAGTGAATGTTTGAATAGCGTATCCAACATCACCAACTCTATTTCCTGCTTTAAACTCTCTTATTCCAACATATAAACTCTCTTTCGTTATGTCAAGAAGTTTTTGAGTTTCAGGAGCTATTTCGCCAACAGCAAAAGTATAAGCGTGGTCACCATAGAAATCATTTTTTAAAGCTCCGCAATCTATAGAAATAATATCTCCTTCTTGAAGAGGAGTGTTATTCGGAATGCCATGAACAACTTGAGAATTTGGACTCATACAAAGTGAGTTAGGGAAATCATAAAGGCCTAAAAATCCTGGTACAGCTCCTTGTTCGCGAATAAACTCTTCGGCCAATCTGTCAAGATAAAGTGTAGTTACACCAGGCTTCACTTCTTTGGCTAGCATCCCTAATGTTTTTGATACAATTAAGGCGCTTTCGCGCATGATTTCAATTTCTTCTCTAGTTTTTGGTTTGATCATGGATATAAATATTGTGGGGCAAATTTACATTTATTTTTGATATGGATGCTTATAAGGTTTACCAGAAATAATAGTTAATATATCTTTTTCAATAGTAGATCCATCAATGGCATGTTCAACGAATCTTCCCAGTTCTTTTCCGTTTCTATAAAAGATAAATGTAGGAACTCTTTCTATGTTGTATTCCTTTTCTAATCCTTTGGCTTTTTTACTTCTATCAACAGCAACAAGTTCAAGTTTTTTATAGTTGAAATCGGCATTGTCGAGTAACTTATAAAAGTTAGGAATTTCTCTTTGGCTATCTCCACACCAAGTTCCCATAAATCCTTTTATGGTCACATTATTTAAATAGCTTTTAGCTTCATCTAAAACGGGTTTGTCAACCTCGTAATATGAGTAGAAATCGTTAAACCATTCACTTCCATAAGGTTCTTGTTTAAAGTTATTTTTCGTAACAATACCAACTAGATCCCCTTCCGCGTTTTTTTCAGCGGAAAATTTAGTTGTTAAAGCGCAACTAACTATGATCAATAAAAATGCTGCGTATAAAAAAGTCTTCATGGTCTATTATCTTTAAGTTTTATACTAAAGAATGTTGTGTCATTTCTTTAGGTTTTTCTACTCCTAATAGCGCCAAGATAGTAGGAGCAATATCTCCTAAGATACCACTTTTAATTGATTTCAATTCTTTGTCAATTAAAACCATAGGAACAGGATTTGTAGTGTGTGCTGTATGTGGTGTTCCATCTGGATTTATCATTGTTTCACAATTACCGTGATCGGCAATAAGAATTGTTGTATAGTTAGAGTCTAAAGCAGTCGTTACAACTTCGTTAACGCATTGATCTACTGCTTCACAGGCTTTTACAGCGGCTTCAAAATCTCCTGTATGCCCTACCATATCTCCATTGGCGAAATTTAGACAAACGAAGTCAACATCACCTTGCTTTAATTCAGGAACAATGGCATCTTTTATTTCAAAGGCGCTCATTTCAGGTTTTAAATCGTAAGTAGCTACTTTTGGAGAAGGACATAACAATCGCTTTTCTCCATTAAATTCTTTTTCACGACCTCCAGAGAAAAAGAAGGTAACATGAGGATATTTTTCGGTTTCAGCAATACGGATCTGAGTCTTTCCAGCCGTTTCAAGTACTTCTCCCAAGGTGTTTTCAATATTCTTATTATCGTAAACAACTTTTATTCCTTTGAAAGAATCGTCATATCGAGTTAACGTTACAAAATACAAAGGCAGTTTTTTCATGTTAAATTCAAAAAGATCTTCTTGATTTAACACTTGTGTTAATTGTCGACCTCGATCTGTTCTGAAATTAAAAAAGATAACGACATCATCATTTTGAATAGTAGTTACTGGTTGTTCATTTTGGTCAACCATTATAATTGGTTTAATGAATTCATCAGTTACTCCTTCGTCATAACTAGCTTGAATACTTTCTTCAGCGTTTTTCGATATTGAACCTTCACCTTTGGTAAGTGCACTATAGGCTAGCTCAACTCTTTCCCAACGCTTATCACGATCCATGGCGTAGTAACGACCCGTTATTGAAGCTAATTTACCAGTAGTTTGACTCATGTGATCTTCAATAGACTTGATAAAAAACTTCCCAGATTTTGGATCACAATCACGACCATCAGTAAAAGCATGCAGAAATACGTTTTCTAATCCGAAATTATTTGCAGCAGATAATAGTCCTTTCAAATGATTAATATGTGAGTGAATCCCTCCATCTGAAACAAGTCCTAAAAAATGAACGTTTTTACCATTTGTTTTGGCGTAGTCAAAAGCATTTATTAATTCTTGTTCTTTAGCTAAAGTTCCTTCAGAAACGGCTTTGTTTATTTTGGCAAGGTTCTGATAAACAATTCTACCAGCACCTAAATTCATATGTCCAACTTCTGAGTTCCCCATTTGTCCTTCAGGAAGGCCTACATGTTCTCCATCAGTTCTTAGTTCTGCATTTGGAAACTTTTCATATAACGAATTTATAAAAGGTGTTTTAGCATTGTAGATGGCAGAAACTTTAGGGTCTTGAGTAATTCCCCAGCCATCAAGAATCATTAAAATTACTTTTTTGTTCATTTGTTTAAAATTGAAGGGTAAAAGTACTAAAGATTTTTGGGGATGCCTTAAAAAATAACGAAACCGATTAAGCATTTCTGAAATTAAAATTACTTCTCGGTTTCATATGTTCTATTGATTTAGGTATTGATGTTTAATAAATAATCTTTGAGATTAGTGCTTTCATCTAAATTCATCTTCTTTTTAATTCTGTAACGGGCTGATTGAACAGATCTTGGATCGATATGTAGAATGTTTGCTATTTCTTTGGTTTGTAAATGAAGCTTAATGAAAATACAATGTCTTAATTCAACGTCAGTAAGATTTGGATATAGCGATTTTAATTTGTCAAGATATCCAGAATGAATTGCATTAAAATGATTTTTTAAACTACTCCAGTTTTCACTTGTGTCTAAATTAAAATCTATGTTTCCAATAATTTTTTGAATTTCCTTGTTTACTATGGGAAGGCTTTTGTTTTGAATGCTAAAACCCAATTCCTTTTTTATTTCTTTGAGAAAGTTTTTGTTATTAATTGAATTCAAGGATATATCCATAATCTCGGCATCCTTAAATTGATTTTGTTTTTCAAGTATGTCATTCTTAGTAGTGGCAGTCGATAATTTTTTTCGATTTACAACTAAAGCGTATGCTAATCCTGAAGTAAGAGAGAGAAATATGAAAAGCAAAAAAAGTAAATATATACTATAGCTGTTTTTTTCTTGTTTCATTAGCTCGTATTGAAATTCTTTTTTCTCTAATTCATGTTTGTAACTAAGGTTTTTTAGTTTTAAGTCGAGATTAGAGCTTTTGATAGAGCGCTCCTTAATTAGAGTGGGAAGGGCTTTCTGAGTATCTAGTCCAAATAATTCTAAATTGAATATAAGGTCTTCAGATTTCTCTGTACCTTGATGAACGGAAGCACTAATGATGTTTTCTCCTCTATGTAAATCTTCTGGGGTGATATATATCGTATGCAAAAATGCTTCAGACTGACCAGATACAATTAATCCACTTGCTTTAGTGTCATGATGAATCTTACCAATAGGCATGTCTTTTCTGAAAATTTCTTTTCCGTTTAAATACAAAACAATTCCATCGTCTTTTTCAATGTTAATTTGATATAGTACGAAATCATTGGGGTTGCTTATTTGAAATGTTTTCGAAAAGTAAGCGGTTATTCTTTTATTGTTGGGGTCTTTTCCAAAATCAATTATGGTGGTTACGGCCTCATCACCATAACCAAGTCCTGAAATTCCCTTTTTCCATGAGGAGGTAATGTGATTTGAGTTCATCCAACCAATTTTTGGAGGAGTTGCTTTGTCGTAAAATCGCCATTTATCTCCTGATTTTATGATTTTTTCTTGGGCGAAAATGAGATTATTTAAACAAAAAAAAGATAAAATTAGAAATAATTTAATATCGCTACATTTTGGGGTCATAGTAGTAAAATGATTAGTGTTTCCTAGTGTTCGTGGCAAATATAGTAGGTTAATCTATTAGTTTTTGTTAAATGTAGTAGCGAAATAGTAGTATGAATTGTTATTTTTTTCTTAATGGATTCCCACTTTAGCGGTCATTAATTAATTTACACATTTATGAGAAAAAAAATCCTACTACTATGGATGTTATTTGTGGGGATAACGCAATTAACATTTGCCCAATCGGGCAATATTTCTGGTACGGTTGTCGAAAAGGGGGCAGGACCATTACCAGGAGTAAGTATTTTGGTGAAGGGGACACAACGTGGAACCGAAACTGATTTTGATGGTAAGTACATCATCAAAGCGAACAAAGGAGATGTTTTACAGTTTACTTATATGGGGTTTACCTCTGTAGAGAAAACTGTAGGGAGTTCATCTACTATTGATGTTACTATGACTGAAGATGCAAATATGTTGAACGAAGTAGTTGTAGTGGCATTTGGAACAACTACAAAAGAAGAGTTTACTGGATCAGCAAGTATTGTTGGAGCGGAAGATTTAGCGACAAGGGTGGCTACTTCGCCAATTGCGGCTATTGAAGGTAAAGCAACTGGAGTTCAGTTTTTATCAGGGTCTGGAGCACCTGGATCTTCTCCTAGCGTTGTTATTAGAGGTGTAGGTACCTTAAACGGTTCTACTGATCCTTTATACATTGTTGACGGAATTCAATTCGAAGGAGGACTAAGTTTACTTAACCAAGATGATATTGAGTCGATGACGGTATTGAAGGATGCAGCGTCTACTTCATTGTATGGATCACGTGCTGCTAATGGTGTAATCATTATTACAACGAAATCTGGAAAGAAAGGTAGATTACAAGTAAATGCATCAACACAATATGGTATTATCACCAGAGCTATTGATAATTACGAAACTGTAGGGGCAGGTAATTATTATGAATTAATGTGGGAAGCATATAAGAACTCACTTTCTGTAGCAAATCCAGAAGAAGTTGCTGCTCAAACTATTTATGATAGATTAGGGTATAACCCTTTCAATGTACCGAATGATCAAATTGTTGGTGTGGATGGAAGATTAAATCCAAATGCAAGAATTAAGTACCAAAGTTTAGATTGGTTTAAAGAATTAGAGAGAACAGGTTCTCGTGTTAATCATTCTTTAAGTATTGCTGGAGGTGGAGAGAATCACAAAGTATTCTTCTCGAGTTCATATTTGGAAGAGAAAGGATATGTAATCGAAAGTAATTTCGAGCGTATTACAAACAGATTAAATGCAGATTTCGATGTTGCTGAATGGTTAAAAGTTGGAGGAAATGTAGGAATGACATTGACTAAATCAAGTGGGCCTGGGAATAGTTCAGGAAGCGCAATAGCGAACCCTTTTAACTGGATTCAGGATTTAGCTCCAATTTATCCTGTATACTTGGAAGATAATGATGGTAATTTTATCTTAGATGCAAATGGTCAGCGTCAATACGACTTAGGGGAAGGAAATCCTGATTTAAATTTAGGAACAAGACCTTATAATCCTGGAAGACATGGTGTTGCTGAGTTGATTTTAGATGATGTAAGTAGAAAAAGAAATAATTTAAGTTTTAGGCAATATGCAGAAGTTAAGTTGTTTGAAGGTTTGACGGCTAAAGTTACTTATGGTCAAGATATTCAAGATTTCATCTCAAAAAATTATGATAATCATATCGTAGGAGATGGTCAGCCTACTGGTCGTTTAAGTGAAGAAAGAAGTAGAAGAACAGTTGAAAATTTTAATCAAATATTAACTTTTGATAGAAAGTTTGATTTGCATAAATTCAACGTAGTTTTGGGGCATGAAAGTTTTGACAGACATTATACCGAGTTAGAAGGAAGAGCGAATACTCAAACCGCTACAGGTATCTATGAGTTTGCTAATTTCTCTGCTGGAGATAATGTGGATGGATTTAGTACAGATAGGAGATTAGAAGGTTATTTCGGAAGACTTAATTATAGTTTCGATGATAGATATTATTTAAGTGGATCTTTTAGACGTGATGGAACATCAGTATTTAGTTCTGATGTTAGATGGGGTAACTTTTACTCATTAGGTGGATCTTGGCGTATTGATCAAGAAAATTTTATGAGTAATGTTTCTTTTATTAACAATTTAAAATTAAGAGCGTCATATGGAGAGGTTGGAAATGATGATTTAAATGACTTTTACATTTATCAGGCATTGTACGAAATCATACCGAATGCAGGTACTCCTGGTATTTTTTGGGCGAGTACAGGTAATGAGCAGTTAACTTGGGAGAACCAAGTAAGTTGGGATGTTGCTTTAGATTTTGGGTTATTTGATAATACCCTTGAGGGAAGTGTTGAATTCTACAGAAAAACATCTAAAGATTTATTATTTAATAAGCCAATACCTTTTTCTGAAGGTTTAAATGAAGCTCCTCAAAACGTTGGTGATATTTATAACCAAGGATTAGAGGTAAGCTTAACAGGTCATTTCTTTAAGCAAAATGAATTTAATTGGGATTTAACGGTGCAAGCTTCTACTTTTAAAAACGAAATTACGGCTTTAGATAGTCCAGTAACGAATGGAACTAAGCGTTGGGAAGTTGGAAGGTCGAGATATGATTATTTTATTCATCATTATGCGGGAGTTGATCCTGATAATGGAGATGCTTTGTATTATATGTTTGAAGAGGATTTAGAGTCTGGTCAAATGGTTCCTGTTAAAAATGATGATGGAAGTCACAAAACTACTAATGACTTTCAAGATGCAAAAAGAGCTTTCACTGGGGATTCAAGTATTCCTGATTTGATTGGTTCGGTTCAAAATAGATTAAGCTACAAAGGATTTGGTCTTGACTTTTTAGTAACCTTCGGGATTGGAGGAAAAACGCTAGATAACGGATATTCTAATTTAATGAGGTCAACCGGATATGGCAACGCATTACATGTTGATGCAAATAATGCTTGGAGAAATCCAGGAGATATCACAGATGTTCCAAGATTAGAAATTGGGAATCCAAATCAAACTGTTTGGAACTCTACAAGGTTCTTAACAGATGCATCATATTGGACATTGAGAAACGTAAATCTTTCGTATGATTTAGATAAAGAGTTAACTGATAAATTAGGAATTAACAGATTAAGACTGTTTATGTCTGGTGAAAATTTATTCGTAAGTGCAAAAAGGAGAGGAATGAATCCTCAGCAAACTTTATCAGGAGTTCAGTCAGGTAATACGTTCAATCCAAATAGAGTAATCTCGTTTGGAGTAAACCTTGCTTTTTAAGAACTAATTATTAAAACAAAACAACAAAATTATGTTACGAAAAATAAGTGCAGTAATTTTAATGTGTTCACTATTGGTTAATGTTTCATGTAGTGAAGACTTTTTAGATACAAAGCCAACAGATTCTATTTCAGATAAAGATGCCTTTGCTAGTGTTGAGAATATGTTTTTGGTGCTAAATGGACTACATAGACAAATGTTTGCACAATCACCGTTAGATGGAGCTTCTGGTAGTAGAGCTGGTCAACAATATTTTCAGCCAATGTTTGATGTGTATTGTGGAGATTTAATTCACTCATCACGAGGAAATGGATGGATGAGATCAGGTATACAATGGCTAGATCATACCAATGCTAATACAACTACAGTTAGAAACTTTTGGTATCAACGTTATCACTTTATCGCTGCGGCAAATAATTTGATTAATAAAACAGCTGAAAATGGATTTCCAGAAGGAGATGCAGATGTAGCGAATATCCTAGGACAGGCTTATGCTTATAGAGCTTGGGCATACCACCAATTGGTAACAACATATGCTAAAGGATATTTGATTGGTAATCCATCTACAGATTTAGGAGTTCCTTTATTGTTAGAAGCGGGTGCGCCTTATACAAGTGAGCCAAGATCAACTGTTGAGGTTATTTATAATCAGATTCAAGATGATATTAATAAATCAATTGCTTACTTTCAAAATGCTTCAGCACCTCACGATAAGTCACATTTATCTTTAAATGCTGCCTACGGTATAAAAGCGAGAGTTGCTCTTTCGAAAGGAGATTGGGCCATTGCTGCAGACGCTGCTGCAAGAGCTAGAGATGGTTTCCCTATTATGAGTGAGGCTGCATGGAAATCAGGGTTTAATACTGTTGAACTTTCAGAGGTAATTTGGGGAGGACGCGTTATTGATGCAGAAACTACATATTACCGTTCATATTTCTATTATATCTGTCCTACTTTTAATGGAAGTCAAAATAGAAGTAATCCTAAGACAGTAAATGCAGAGCGATTCAATCAAATTCCGGATACAGACTATCGTAAGGATGCTTTCCTTCCTTTAGCGCCAAATACAAACAGCGCAGCTTCAAATGGTCAAGGAGGAAGTTATTTAACAGATCCTAATTATGATAATGCAAATGACTTTAATCAAGCAAAAGCTGATATTATCGCTCGTTATGGTATGACTTCACGTCATAATACACATCCATATATGCATGTGAAGTTCTTGCAAAAGAACCCAGGTACAATTGATCCAGATGATGTGATTTATATGCGTTCTTCTGAAATGTACTTAATCGAGGCAGAAGCAAAAGCTATGTTAGGTGATATTGCTGGAGCTCAAGAGGCGTTGAGACCATTAGGTGAAGCTCGTGATAGTGCTTATGATGTAACTGTATTCAATACTCAAGATAGTTTTATTGAGCAAATAAAATTCCAACGTTATGTGGAGCTTTATGGAGAAGGGTTTAGTTGGCACGACCATATTCGTTGGGATGTTGGAATTGATTTAACCAACTCTGGAGCAGCACAAGTACTCTATCAAGATGGATTCATTCAAGCGAAACCATCGGTTAATGATGCATGGATTTGGAAAATTCCACAAGGTGAAATAGATGCTAATCCAAATATTTCTGAAGCTGATCAGAACTAGAACTCGTTATATATTATAATTATTCATCGATGCTAAAATTTTTTAGCATCGATGTTTTTTTTAAAAGAAACATAAGTACAACATAGTAGCACTCACTATTGAAATTACCATTATTGTAAGTACATTTTGAATTCTGTTTTCTTTTTGCATCCTCTCTCGTATTTTTAATAATTGTTTTCTTGTAGCTTTTTTATTAAAGTATAAAGGATTGTGTTTGTTGTTAAGGTACTTTTCTAATTTTTCAAATGCAACTTTACGTCTTCTTTTGTTGTTCTTTATTGTAGCAATCATTGAACTTGCTCCTCCCATAGCGTTTAATTTTAGAGTTAATACTTAATTAGTCGCTGAGGATAAAATTTTGTTACAGGAATTCAATTCTACTTCGCTTCTAACTTTTATAGAATCCCATAAAATAAATAGAAAGAATCAAGGATATTGCGAAGAATATCACTTTCAAAATAAAGTTTCGTTTATTCTCCCTTTGAAGTTTTTTTCTAATCTTTTCTAATTGTTCAGGAGAAGCTTCTTTGTTTTTCAAACTTGAACAATCATTAGCTTTAGTTCCAAGTCCTTTAATTTTTTTTAGTGTACTAGTTCTTTCTCTTTTTAAACTGTTTACTTTTTTGTGCATTTCTGCGGCAGGTCCAAATCCGAAACTCATAGTATTATTTTTATAAGAAAGATACTGTTTTTTAATTAATATTATGGTTTGTTGTAAGAAGGTGTATGTTTTTTTAATTAAGACTGTAATTGTTTTAGTTCATTGAATAATATTTTTAATATTTCATTGAATTCTCTTAAGTAGTGGGAGTTATTAAAATACGCTACCTACTAACCCTTATTAATTATAGGGTTATTGAGGGGGTGTGAATCAGGGTTTTTGCTGATGTGTTTTTAACGTTTTTGGAGATTGAAATTCGAAGGTTGATTTTTATTTTTAAGGCAATTATTTAAACCGGTTAAAAATAATTTTCTCAAGAGTTTGTCTCAAGAGACGTTTTATTCGTTGACGTAAATAACGAACGAAAACTTTAATTAAATTAACTATTATGAATTTTTTTTCAAAAAATGCATTAATCGTATGCGTAATTGGAGCTTTGATGGTTGGTTCTATGAATCTTAAATCAGAGCAAATCACTACTGGACAAGTAAAAGAGTTAGATGTTCAAACAATGAATATGGAGGTTGCTGAGAAAGCAGGAACTCCTTTCTTAATGTTAACCTTTAGAATGGGAATGGCTGCTTATCGCTATTATCAGTGGCAAGGTGAAATTCCTCAACCAAACGAGAAAGTACACATTGAGATGAACAAAGAGCTAAAGCAAGAGCTTATGGATGAAAGACTAGCAATGCTAGACTAAAAGTTTTTCAAGAGAGATGTTTATCATCTCTCTTGATTTATAATTTTAATCAAGTAACCATATAAATCTTGTATGAAAAAAATATACTACTACATTTCACTATTGGTATTTTCTTCTTACTGGTTAATGACGTTTTTTTTTAATGCTCCAGATAATTATATAAAAATCCAGTTTTTTCAGGAAGGAGATATTTTTAATAAATTTTTTTATCAGAAGTGGGGTTTTTTTGCCCCTCCTCCTCAGTTTAACGAAAAGTTATATTGTTTGGTGCTAAATAAAAAAGATACTTCTAAAGTGAAATCCTTTGAGTTAATGCAATCTATTATAGAAGAAAAGGTTGAAAAGGCTCCATTTAACAATAAAGCTGATGTTTTAGATTATATACTTTCAAATTCATGTATATCTATTAATAATCAAATAGTAGAGTTGAAAGATAGGGTGGAGTACTTAGAAAAGACGAGGAAGTTAGAACCCAAAGAAAAAGATAGTATTTTAAATAGAGGCTTGGAAGTAACTTCTTATTATAAGGTCTTGAAGAATTATGTTCTGGAAGTCGCCAAAAAAAAGAATGTAAACAGTCAAGATTACTTAGTTTCTTTTATGATAACAAATACACCAATTCCTAAGTTTGTTGATCGTAATAAAGATAGTTTAAAAGTAGAAGAAGCTTTAGTTTACAGAAGCAAGCCTTTTGATATTTAAGACGAGGATTATCTAGTTCGTATTTAATTCTATAATAACAATACTCATGATTTTAAAAAAAAGAATAGATAATCTAATTGAAAGGTTGTCTATTAATCATAATTTTTCATTTTATTCAAGCTGTTTAAGGATATTTGTTTGTTTTTATTTAGCAAAGGATATTCTATTAAACAAACAATTTCATGTAGCTTTATTTAAGGGAGGTGATCATTTAATGCAAAGAGAAGCTCCTTGGTTATCTCTATTAGGAATTTCAAATCAATTAATCTCAGATAATATTGGTATTTTCAATATAGTTTATTTGTTGTTAATTGTACTTTTTTTCTTTGGTGTTGGAAAAAACTTTGTTGCACTTTTGCTTTTTTTATTTTTAGATGCTTCTCAATCACTAACATCTGTTATTTTAAATGGAGGAGATAACTATCTGAAGTTTATTATGCTCTATCTTGTTTTTATGAATTCCTACGAATATTTCTCCATGAACAAGCAGCGTTTTAAATCTGCAGAGTTAAATAGTTTCAATACTTTTTTATCGAATCTGGCTGGGTATTCCATTTGTATTCATTTGTGTTTGATATACTTTGTTTCAGCAATACATAAAATACATACAGATGTATGGTTTAATGGAGTGGCTACATACTATACGTTTTCTTCTGAACGATTTGGAGGAACAAATGCAATTAATCAAATGATGGCAAAAAACGGAGTTTTGGTGACTTTAACAACATACGGAACGATTTTAATTGAATTATTCTATCCAGTTTTGGTTTGGTTTAAGGAAACCAAATTACTTTTTATATATGCCGCAATTGCTTTACATTTTGGAATTGCTGTTATAATGATGTTATATGATTTTCAACTTTTATTTATTGTTGTTCAAGGAATGTTTATTAGTAACATGTTTTGGCTTTCAAAAATTGAGGTATTGAAAAAGAAAAAGTGGATGCAAAAGATACTTTTTACTAAAAAAGAAACTCAAACGGTTTCTGTTGAATAGAAAGAAATAAAAGTAAACTCGATGAAAGTTATATTGTTTGATGGGGTATGTAATTTGTGCAACAGTACGGTCTCTTTTATAATTGAAAGGGATAAAGAAAATAAATTCGTGTTTGCACCATTACAATCTGATTACGCTAAAAGGCTGAAAAGCGAATTCGTAAATGATTTATCAACTATTATTCTTGTTGATAATGAAACAGAATATGTCAGGTCAACCGCCGTATTAAGAATATTAAAAGAATTGAATGGGTACAGGTGGTTAAAGATATTCTTAATTATACCTATTCCTATTAGAGATTTTTTTTACAGGTTAATATCTTCTAAAAGATATATGCTCTTTGGAAAGAGAAAAAGCTGTATGTTACCTTCGAAAGATTTATTAAAGAAATTTATTAATTAAAAAAACAGAACAGTGAATGTTCTGTTTTTTTAATTAAACTTATTTATATTTTCTAATAGCTTCTTGAATTTTCTCAATTCTATTCTCTGGATCAGGGTGTGTACTTTGAAATTCAGGAACTCTATTTGGTCCAGCGGCAGCTTTTAGTATTTCCATTACATTAATTAAATAATTCGGATTATATCCAGCTTCTATCATTAAGCGAACTCCTAGCTCATCACTTTCTAATTCGTCTCCTCTACCGTTTTTTAATAAGGTTTGTTGTCCGATACTATTGGCTAATGATCCTAAATCAGCGCCTACTGAGGCTCCCATAGTAAGGAGTTTCCAAAAATTAGCTTCTGTGATTCGTTCATTTGAATGTTTACCCAGTACATGACCAATTTCATGGCCTAAAACACCTGCAAGCATATTTTCATTCAGTCGGCCATTGTCATCCGTTAATCTTGAAAACAAGGCATAGGTGATAAAAATTTGACCTCCCGGTAAGGCAAAAGCATTAATAGCTCTTTCATCTCTTAGTAAATGGAAATCGTATTGATAACCAGATTGTTTAGCTATGGTGTTATTAACTAATCTATGACCAATGTTATCAACAATTTCTTGATATCTTTCATTCGGATATAGTCCGCCATGCTGTTGTGTCATTGAAGGGGCTTGTTGCAAACCAATAGCAATTTCTTGCTTTGGAGACAAACTTATTGATTGGGTTTTTCCTGTGTATGGGTTTTCACTTTGTTGACTACATTTTCGCAAATAGGCAAAGGCTACTATCACTAGCCCTATTAACAATCGCGTTTTTAATCCACCTCGTCTCATTTTGTTTTGATTTTTTGTATGAATTTAAAGATACGAAATATAGTTTTTTTAACGAATATCAATTTTTTGTGAAACTTAAAAAACTTAACTTTACGAAGTTTAAATAGCTATATATGAGTACTCACTTTGAATTGAACGAGGTAACCGAGAAGTTACCTAAACATTTGCATAAATTTATAGTTCGGCAACCTTATGATGAATATACAGCTCAGAACCAGTCTGTTTGGCGTTATGTGATGAGAATGAATGTAGATTATTTGAGTAGAGTTGCGCATAATTCTTATGTCAGCGGACTTGAAAAAACTGGAATTTCTGTAGAGAGTATCCCTCATATGGCTGGGATGAATCGAATTCTAAAAGAGATCGGATGGGCGGCAGTTTCTGTTGATGGTTTTATACCTCCAAATGCTTTTATGGAGTTTCAGGCCTACAACGTTTTAGTGATTGCTTCCGATATGAGAACAATAGATCATATTGAATACACACCAGCACCTGATATTATTCATGAAGCCGCTGGACATGCTCCAATTATCGCGAATCCAGAATATGCTGAGTATTTGAGAAGATTCGGAGAAATAGGAGCGAAGGCGATATCGTCAGCTAAGGATTATGAGATGTACGAAGCAATTCGTTTATTGTCAATTTTAAAAGAGAATCCAAATTCTACCACCAAAGAAATTAATGAAGCCCAGGAAAAAGTAGAGTGGTTACAGAATAACCTTGGAGAGCTTTCTGAAATGGCTAAAATTCGTAATTTACATTGGTGGACTGTTGAGTATGGATTAATTGGAACAGTAGAAGATCCTAAAATTTACGGTGCAGGATTACTATCTTCAATAGGAGAAAGTAAATGGTGTATGCAAGATCAAGTTAAAAAGCTTCCATATACTATAGATGCAGCAGATGTAAGCTTCGATATAACAAAACCACAACCTCAATTATTTGTAACACCAGATTTTGCACATTTAAGTTTAGTGTTAGAGCAGTTTGCTAACAAAATGGGAATTCGTAGTGGTGGATTGAAAGGTGTTGAGAAGTTAATCGATTCGAAAAATTTAGGAACTATTGAGTTGAGTACAGGGATTCAAATTTCAGGAACATTTAGTAATGTAATTTCTGATGATAAGAACCGTCCAATATATATACAAACTACAGGGCCTACAGCTTTATCTAATAGAGACAAAGAATTAATTGGTCATGGTATTAATTATCATGCTGAAGGCTTTGGTAGCCCAATTGGAAAGCTAAGAGGTATTAATATCCCTATCGAAAATATGAGTCCAAGAGATTTAGAGGCTTATGGTATTTACGAAGGGAAAAAGGTAACTCTTGAGTTTGAAGGAAATATCAAAGTGGAAGGAGAAGTAATTACTGGAACTAGAGATTTAAGAGGTAAGATTTTATTGATATCATTTAAGAATTGTACCGTGACACATGGTGAAACGGTATTATTTCATCCAGATTGGGGAATTTACGATATGGCGGTAGGTGTTGAGGTGGTTTCAGCATATGCAGGACCCGCAGATGTGAATTCTTTTGGAGATTTAGGGCAGGTTTCTGAAACAAAAACTCATAAAATTCAGTACTCTGATTCAGATAAAGAATTGTATGCTTTATACGAAAGAGTTAGAGAAATGAGAGAGAATAATACGGTTTCAGAGAGTAAACTTCAAACTATTTTTAACCGATTAAAGTCGGAATATAAAAACGATTGGTTGTTGCCGTTGGAATTGTTAGAGTTGGCTTTGGAGAAAGATTATACTATTAAAATAGAATTGTCTGCCTATCTCGAAATATTAAAAAGTAACAAAAGCTACCAAACATTAATTGAAAACGGCTTAAATTTGCTGGAAAATTTCCAACAAGCCTAGGATGGGATTATTTAACTTATTTAGAAAGAAAAATATGAGTAACGAAATTAAAGAATATTTAGAAAAAGGAGCTGTTGTTTTGGATGTTAGAACAATTCCAGAATGGAATGAAGGACATTCAGAAGGAGCGAAGCATATCGTTTTGGATACAATTCCTCAGAATGTAGAAGAAATTAAATCATGGAATAAACCAGTAATTGCTGTGTGTAGAAGTGGAGCAAGAAGTGGGCAGGCTACTGATTTTTTAAGTGCTCAAGGAGTAGATATTATTAATGGAGGTCCTTGGCAAAATGTAGATCAACATTTATAATAAAACGTAGTACAAAAATATAAGGTCGTCTGATTGAGTTCATACGACCTTTTTTTATTTAAGATTCTTAAAATTGAGGAATGCAAACAAATCCAGCACCATTGAATGTGCATAAACCTGGTTCTTGATACTTTCCAAAGATATTGTCAAAAAAGACAGTACAATCTTGTCCATCATAGTCACAATGAGTAGAGTGAGAATGTCCGCCGTTAATTTGTTTTAATTCTTTTGATGACAGTTCTTTAGCATTTGTACTTTTTAAAATGTTTTTAAGCATAGTAGTTTAAATTTAGATTGGTTAAATATAACTAAGGTCAAGATAATGAATGGAGGTTGAAATGTCAATTATTTAACATTTTTAATATGGTGTTGAGTGATATTTAAATAGATTGATTTATAGGAGATACTAGAATTCCCTAAAATTCTGACTAATGTTATGGTTTCACAACAACGTTATCTATTTAATAGGTATTTTGTTCTTTTCTAAAATGAAATATGAGGAAGCTTTTCTTGAAGTAATTTTACTTTTTGTTCTAGCTTCTTTAAAAAGGCTTTATGTTCTTCCGAATTAGGATTAAAAGGTCTGTGTGATAACCCTTTTTGAATAGTATCAACAGTTTTCATAGTGGATTCAGTATCTTCAGAAATCCATACACTTTTAAAACGTTCCCATATATAATTGATGGCAACTTTGTTAGGATGTATCATGTCTTCCTTATAAAAGCGGTAATCTCTGAGCTCATCCATCATAATTTCATAAGAAGGGAAATAATGGATGTTCTTTCTTTCGTTAACAACTTCATGAATTGCCGCATTTAAATGCGATTTACTTCGTTGATTCTCCACAAAACCATCTTTTAAATGTCTAACAGGAGATACAGTAAAAATAATCGAAGCATCATGTTTTACCGATCTTATTAAAGAAACAAGTGCATCTAAACTTTCAGTAATATCGTTTATAGATAAAATTTCTTTCAAGAATTTTTTTTGAGGAACCTTATGGCAATTCGCTACCAATTGATCATCCTCAATATATCGATATACCCATGCTGTCCCGAGAGTAATAATAACATGAGAAGTATCTTTTAAAGTGCCATGGGTTAAAGAAATAGCTTGGTTTAAATTCTTAATAACTAGCTCTTTTGATGAAGAGCTTAGTAAAGAATGAGTATCAAAAGAATGCCATTGCTCATTATGAAGAAACAGCTCATTTTCTAAGTATTTCTTTTCATTTATTGAATTAAGTACAAGTCGTTCGATAGCCTTGGGTTGAAATAAAATACCAAAAGGATTTTGAACAGTTTGAAATTTATAATAAGAGAGATTGTTGCTAATGTTTTCCGAGAAGCACGAACCGAGCAATAGTATTTTTGATTGATAATTAATTGGATTGTACTGTTGCTGTTTTAAAGGTATTCGTGTTTGTAGTATCATAAACTTAAAAGCTATTCGTTGTTATGAGAAATGGTAAACTTTATCAATAGTAAAATTAACGAATAGTTGATTAAATATTCGTTTTTTGTGGTGAAGTTTATAGTCGTATTAATACCTATGCTAAACAATTTAGATTTTCCATGGGCAATTATTTCATTATTGAAATAGATTTTAAACCTACCGAAGGGAAATATAAGTGTTTCAATTCTCAAGCAATTTTTACAAGGTAGTTCAAGATTACGATGTCCACCAAATAATAATGGTTTTTCATTGTAATAGGAAGAATTGAAGTAGTCGATTTCAAAGTCGTTTGTGAGTATCCCATGATCTTTCAATGTTAAGACACATTCATTTTGATAATTGTAAATTTCAATGAAATTTTTCTTTAATAACTTCCAATGATATTTACTGTGTAAAACAACCGAGTTTTTATAGGTAGCAGTTAACCTATCGTTTCTCGAACTCTTAATTGTATACTCCATGTTTTACAGTTTACTTTTGCGATTATCCTATTTTTTTATTACCACACTATGTGGTAGTTGCTTTTTAAACCAATAAATAATATCGTCTAAATCTTTTTCCTTGAGTTCTAAAAAAGCAATCAAATGCTCTTTATTCTGGTAGTTTAGCACTATCTGATTTTTGAAAATGACGATAAGTTCGATATCAAATAATACAAAACGCCTTTTCTCTTTTTCGTTTTCATAAAAAAGAAAGCTGCCCTTTTTTTTAAAGAAAGCCGTTTTTTTTACTTTACCACCATGAATGGTCAAAAACAACATTATTGATGCAATTAATAATGGATTTGTATCAGGAAGCCCGAAGAAATAAATATAAATAAGAAACCCTGTAAAAAATAATGTTGAAATTCCAATACCTGAATCTAAACGGGCATAGTCATTTTGACTTGACAGATTCAAAATATTGTTGTCGTCAATCTTCCTCTTTTTAAAGAATGGTTGGAAAATAGATAAGACAAGAATAACAGAGAGAAATATAGTAAAATATTCACTTGGAATTCTATTTATATACTCCCTAAAATCTAATCCAAAAAGTTCATTAGAGTAAATAATTGAAGTGTAAAGTATTAATGAAAAAATAGAGCTAAGTATTTTTCTCCAACTCTTTTTAATATTAATGAGGTAGTTTTTAAAATCCGACTTCGCTTCCTCGATAGTGCTTTTTAAATCTTCATCCATAATGCAATTTTTTACAAATATAAAAAAGGTTCAAAGAATAATTCTTTGAACCTTTTTGTATATCTAATTTGAATCTCTTTTTAAAGGTATTCAACTGCTTTTTCTAATGCTTTAGGAATTCCTCCTGGGTTTTTACCTCCTGCTGTAGCAAAGAAGTTTTGTCCACCTCCACCACCATGGATCAGTTTTCCTAATTCTCTAACAACTTTACCAGCGTCATAACCACGATCGTTAGCTAAATCTTTAGAGATGTAGCAAGTCAACATGGCTTTTTCTTTTGAAGGAGCGGTAGCAAATAACAAGAATAAATTATCCATTTCTCCACCCAATTCAAAAGATAAGGTTTTAATTCCGTTAGGATCTAAATCAACTTGAGTAGCTAAGAATTGAACTCCGTTAACTTCTTTCAATTGATTTTTAATATCACCTTTTAAATTTTTCGCTTTGTCCTTTAAAAGTTGTTCAATTTGTTTTTTAAGGCTGGTGTTTTCATCCTGTAAAGAGCTAATTGATTTTACAATGTCTTTCGGATTTTTTAATTGTTGTTTTATATCGTTATAAGTACGTTCTACATCTTCGAAGTAATCTCCAACCGCAACATTTGTAATGGCCTCAATTCTTCTAATTCCAGCCGCAACGGCTCCCTCAGATTTAATTTTGAAATACCAAATATCACCAGTTTGTTGCACATGTGTTCCTCCACATAATTCCATCGATTTTCCAAAACGAATTGTACGAACACTATCTCCATACTTTTCACCGAACAAAGCAATAGCTCCTTCTTCGATGGCTTGCTCCATAGGAATACCTCTTTTTTCCTCTAAAGAAAGATTCTCACGAATACGTGCGTTTACAAACTCTTCAATCTCTTGCAACTGATCTTTATCTACTTTAGAAAAGTGAGAGAAGTCAAAACGTAAATATTTAGGATTAACTAACGAACCTTTTTGCTCAACATGATCTCCTAAAACAGCACGTAATGCTTGGTGTAATAGGTGAGTAGCCGAGTGGTTACTTGCAGATAATCTTCTAAATTCATCATTTACTACCGCCTTAAAAGTCTCGTTTAAGTCTTTAGGAAGATTTTTAGTAAAGTGTATAATTACGTTATTTTCTTTTTTGGTGTCAGTGATATAAATTACATCACCATTACTAGTTTCTAAAGCACCTTTATCTCCAACTTGTCCTCCTCCTTCTGGATAAAATGGTGTTAGATTAAATACTAATTGGTATTGATCTCCATCCTTCTTTGTAGTAACCTTTCTGTAACGAGTAATCTTTACATTCGAAGTTAAGGTGTCGTAACCAACAAACTCCTCTACGTCATCTTCTCTTAAAACAACCCAATCTCCAGTTTCACTAGCTGAAGCTGCTCTTGAACGATCTTTTTGCTTCTTTAATTCCGCATTAAAACTTTCAACATCTACATCGAACCCTTTTTCTCTAGCGATCAATTCTGTTAAGTCTGACGGGAAACCAAAAGTATCGTATAATTCGAATGCTTTCTTACCTGATACCGTTTTACCTTCTGTAGTTTCAATAACTCTATCTAACAACAATAATCCTTGATCTAAAGTTCTCAAGAATGATTGCTCTTCTTCCTTAATTACATTATGAACTAAAGTACTTTGCTTTTTAATCTCAGGAAAAGCATCTCCCATTTGATGAGATAACGTTTCTACCAATTTATAAATGAAAGCTTCTTTTTTGTTTAAGAAAGTAAATCCATAACGAATGGCTCTTCTTAAAATTCTTCTGATAACATATCCAGCTCCATTATTACTTGGTAATTGTCCATCAGCAATAGCAAAAGAAACAGCTCTAACATGATCCGCGATCACACGAATTGCTACATCAACCTTTTCATCTTTACCATAAGAAACTCCAGTAATAGTTTCTATTTCTCTAATTAAAGGAGTAAAAACATCAGTATCGTAATTAGATTGAACATTTTGCAATACCATACATAAACGCTCAAATCCCATTCCTGTATCAATATGTTTTGAAGGAAGCTCTTCTAAAGAACCATCAGCTTTACGATTGTATTGCATAAATACTAGGTTCCAAATTTCAACAACCTGTGGATGATCTTCATTTACCAATGATTTTCCATCAACTTTGGCCTTCTCTTCCTCAGATCTAATATCTACATGAATTTCCGAACATGGACCACAAGGACCTTGCTCTCCCATTTCCCAGAAATTATCTTTTTTATTACCCATTAAAATACGATCCTCTGGAATAATAGCTTTCCAGAAATCATAGGCTTCTTGATCCATCTTCGTACCGTCTTTTTCATCTCCTTCAAAAACGGTAACGTACAAAATGTTCTTGTCAATTTTATAAACTTCAGTCAGAAGTTCCCATGCCCAAGCAATCGCTTCTTTCTTAAAGTAATCACCAAAACTCCAGTTTCCAAGCATTTCGAACATGGTGTGGTGATATGTATCATATCCAACTTCTTCTAAATCGTTGTGCTTACCAGAAACACGTAAACATTTTTGAGAGTCAGAAATTCTATTGTTTTTTGGGGCGGCGTTACCTAAGAAGAACTCTTTAAACGGAGCCATACCTGAGTTTGTAAACATCAATGTTGGATCGTTTTTTAACACCATTGGCGCCGAAGGAACTATGTCGTGTTGTTTTGACTTAAAAAAATCTAAGAATTTAGTTCTTATATCTTGTGATTTCATACCACTACCCATATCTTAAAATTGTTAATTTTTGTCTAAAAAACTCCCAAAAAAATGAAGTTTTAAAACATTTTGTAAATTTGTGGGTTACCAATTTATAACCCCCTTAAAAATGTTGCTCTTTAAAGAGCACAAAAATAGTATATTTAGCATTATGGCGAAAGTAAAATATTATTATGATCCGGACACACTTTCCTATAGGAAAATAGAAAAAAGAACGAGTGAAAAATATAAGCAAGCTTTCCTAGTAACCTCTGGAATTTTTTTAATAGCCTTTTTAGGTTTTATAGGCTTTAGTCAGTTTTTATTGACTCCAAAAGAGCGCGCACAAAAAAGAGAGCTTGAAAATTTAAAACTGCATTACGAGCTCTTATCAAAAAGAATGGAAGAGAGTTCACAAGTATTAACCGAACTACAAGAAAGAGATAACAATATTTATAGAACATATTTTGAAGCAACACCAATTGCGGATGAGCAACGTAAAGCAGGTTTTGGTGGTGTAAATAGATACAAGCATTTAGATGGTTTTGAAAACAGTAATATGGTAAAAAATGTTACGAAGCAATTGGATGTTTTATCAAAACAAATGGTAGTACAATCGAAATCATTAGATGATATTGTGGCTTTAGCAAAAGAAAAAGAAAAAATGTTGGCATCTATACCGGCTATCCAACCTGTTAAAAATGAAGATTTAACTCGTATGGCCTCTGGGTATGGTATGCGATTGCATCCAATACTAAAGTCGTGGCGTATGCACAATGGAATGGATTTTACGGCTCCTTCTGGTACGCCAATTTTCGCTTCTGGAAATGGAAAAATAATTAGAGCAGAAAGAAGCGCAACTTTTGGGAATGTTGTGTATATTGAACACGGATATGGCTACAAAACAATTTATGCTCATATGAGTAAAATTGTTGGTAGAAAAGGCCAAAAAGTGAAAAGAGGTGATTTAATAGGTTATGTAGGAAATACTGGACGTTCGGCAGCTCCACATTTACATTACGAGGTGCATAAGAACAACCGACCTGTAAATCCGATATACTATTATTACGGAGATTTAACTCCTGAAGAGTTTATAGCTATGCAAAAAGCCTCTCAACAAAAAGGACAATCGTATGATTAACCAATAAAAATGCATGTAGATTTACCTGACAAAAGATATTATAAAATTGGAGAAGTAGCTGAAGCCTTTGGTGTCAATACTTCTCTAATTCGTTTTTGGGAGAAAGAGTTTGATGTAATCAAGCCCAAAAAGAACGCAAAAGGAAACCGATTATTTACTAAAGAAGATATTGAGAATTTTAAATTGATCTTTAATTTAGTAAAAGAAAGAGGGTTTACTTTAGATGGAGCAAAGCAAAAACTAAGGAAAAATCCAGAGAAAGTAGTTAGCAATCACGAAATTATTAGTAGATTAGAAGCTGTGAAAGCGGAGCTGATCAAAATAAAAAATCAATTGTAAACACAAAAAATCAAAATATCATGAAAAAATGGTTGCTACCTATTGTTCTTGGAGGAATTTTCATTTTGTGGTCTATATCAGGTTACAACTCAATAGTAGGTTTAAGGAATAATGCAGAGACAGCTTGGTCGAAAGTGGAGAGTTCTTATCAAAGAAGAAATGATTTAATAGGGAACTTGGTGAAAACTGTTCAAGGAGCTGCAGATTTTGAAAAGTCGACCTTAACAGAAGTGATTAATGCTAGAGCAAAAGCAACTCAGACAACAATTAATGCTGGAGATATTACTCCTGATAAAATAGCGCAGTTTCAACAAGCGCAACAAGGTTTGACTGGTGCTTTGTCTAAGTTATTAGTTTCGGTAGAACGCTATCCAGAATTGAAAGCAAATCAAAACTTCTTAGAACTACAAAGTCAATTGGAAGGAACGGAAAATCGTATTAATGTTGCAAGAGACAGATACAATGATGAAGTGAATAAATATGATACGAAAATAGATAAGTTTCCAGGAGTATTTTTGGCTGGTATTTTTGGTTTTGATCAAATGCCGAGGTATAAATCTGACCCTGGAGCTGAAAACGCACCGAATGTTGACTTTAAATTTTAAGGTGCATGTCAAAAGTTGAAAATTTCCTTTCAGCAAAAGAAGAACAAGAAATAGTGCAAGCCATTAGGCAAGCAGAACAAAGTACCTCAGGAGAAATCAGAGTACATATTGAGGCAACTTCAGAGTTGCCTCATTATTTAAGAGTTCAAGAGGTATTTCAAACTTTAGAAATGTATAAAACTAGGGAACATAATGGTGTCTTGTTTTATATTGCCGTTGAAGACCGAAAGTTTGTTGTTTATGGTGATGAAGGAATTAATAAGGTGGTTCCTAAAAACTTTTGGGATGCAACAAAGAAGCTTATGCAGGAAAAGTTCCAACAAGGCGATTTTAAACAAGGAATCATTAATGGTATATTAAAAGCAGGTGAAGAATTAAAAATTCATTTCCCAAGGCAAATTGATGATGTGGATGAATTGTCAAATGAAATATCTAAAGCTTAAAAAAAATTGAAAAAGACTACTTCTATTTTAATCCTTGTACTTACATTTTTTAGTGTTTTTGATATCTTTTCTCAAGGGTTTCAAATTCCCGAAAAACCAAAAAAAGATAAAGATCAAACTAGTGTTTATGATTATATCAATTTATTAACTCCTCATGAGAAAACTTCATTAGAGGAGAAATTAATTAAGTATTCGGATACAACATCGACTCAAATAGTAATAGCTACAATAAATTCTACAGAAGGTGAAGATATCGGTTATTTGGCTACGAATTGGGTACATGAATGGGGTATAGGTCAGGAAAAAGAAGATAATGGCGTGTTTATTCTATTAGCAAAAAATGATAGAAAAATAACCATTAGAACAGGCTATGGAGTAGAACATTTGTTAACAGATTATGTTTCAAGACAAATCATTGAATATGATATATTACCTTATTTTAAACAAGGAAATTACTACGGAGGTTTAAATAGGGGAGTAGAGACTATTTTTAGAGTACTTCAAGGAGAGTATAAAGGAACTCGTCAAGATTCAGGTCCTATATTTGATTCAGGTTGGATTATCTTTTTCATTATCCTGATTATCTTTTTTATTATCGCTTCTAATGGTAATAGAAATAACCGCGGAGGCGGTAGAAGATATCGAGATACAGGAAGAAGTGTTTTTGATACCATTATTCTTAGTAACTCTGGACGCGGCGGTTTTGGCGGTGGTGGCTTCGGTGGAGGTTCATCTTCTGGTGGAGGCGGTTTCGGAGGAGGCTTTGGAGGTGGAGGCTTTGGAGGTGGTGGAGCTACCGGTGGATGGTAGAGCTTTATCCAAGAAAAACCCCAGAAAAACATAAACGAAAAATATTAGTTATACCCGAGATAGAGGTTATGAGCAGTGACTCAAAAAATAATCTATTGATATAAAATTATGATGATAAGATGGAGTTTAAAAATATAGCTGTAAACCATATCCTTTTTAGAACTTAGCTTATAAAATTTAAGAGGTTACCCTAGGTGACCTCTTTTTTATTGCAATGTATTTAATATAAAAATTATACCTACTCTTAGGGATTTTCTGATTTTCGTTTATCGGCTAGTTTTGGATCATAAGATTAAACCAAAATAACTAGTCATGATAAAAAATAAGAAGCTCTGGTTTATAGTACTGTGCTTTACGGCTTTTTTTCAAAGCTGTATGGTTCACAAATTGAAAGTAAATAAATCGGAGAAAAATTTCTATGGTATCAAGAAACTACTATTAGAAAACAATGAATTAGATGTATTCGTTACCCATGGAATGGGTATAAATGATATGAATTTTGCAGATGATTTAATAAAGGGGATTGCAGAAAAGGAGCAATTTAACTTAGTGAAAGATACTACCTACCATTTCAAACATAGTAAACGAAGGATTATTAGGTATCATAAAGGAGATAAACGATTAACCTTTACAATTCATGGTTGGTACCCCGCTACAAGTTTAAAGTTTATACTTCACTTTATGGATGTAGTTCCAGATCGTTTGGAAACTATGGACGAATTTAAATCCTCTTTAATGAATCAATCTGTTTCTGACGTGATAATGTATCAAGGGAATTTTAGAAATGTAATACGAAGTGAAATGAAAAATACACTTCAGAGTATGGTTTCTGATTCGGTAAATAGAACTATTGTAGGAATTACTGAAAGTTTGGGGTCTAAAATATTTATAGAAACAGTTAATGAGAGTAGTGATAATGGTGAACGTTGGGCAAGTGAATGGAAAGGATCAATAGCGTCTGTTTATATGCTGTCAAATCAACTTCCTTTACTGTACATGGGAGATTTGAAATCTTCCGAGTACTTAGAAGATGACCGTTTAGTTATTCATAGAACGAAAGTTTTTCAGGATAAACTTACGCTAAATGTTTATGAGCCACTTAGGAAGTTTGTCTCTAATGAAACTTCATTTAGTGGTGAAAAGCCTCAGTTAATTTCAATATCCGATCCTAACGATTTATTATCTTATCCTGTACCTGAAAATGTTTTCTATACATCAGCATACAATGTAAATAATGTTTTTGTGAGTATAGCCAATAAAGGATATTCTTGGCCTTTTGGGAAACCAAGAATTGTAAACCCTATTAAGGCACATTTAAACTATCAAAAGAACCCATTAGTAATAAGTTATATTCTAAATGGGAACATAAATAAGTAACAATAAAAGTTTTTATACATGAGTATTAATGAAAAAGGGAATAGTATTCCTATAGAAGAGTTTGATGGAGCTGATGTTAGTGGGACTGGATGCGGATACAACTTGTCTGCGGACCAACGATTTGAATTGATCAAAGAAGGTTTTTTACTTGAAGATTCAAATAGTTTAGGGTTTAACTTTTTTTCGAAGTTAAACTATGTTTATAATGATGAGATTTATGCAAAGCACTATAATGGGGAAATTTGGCGAATTGTTTATTTAGGTCAACCAGCTATTATAAAACATTATGTAGGTAAACAGTACACCTGCGGTGGAGCTTATGGTTATCCTTTGAGTTCGGATGGAGGATTTTTGAAACATGTAAAACTAGGAAGCATAAAATTTTTAAATAACTATACTCCATAAAAAAAGGTATTTATAGATTTTAATTTTATTACTTAAAAAGAATAGGGAAAAGTAAGAGAAGTATCAAAATATTAGATTTAGCTAATATTTTGTTTTGTAGTTATTGCAAAAAAAATAGACGTTTATAGTTAAAAATATGTCGTTTAGGGTATTTTTTATTGTCAGAACAAATTACTTTATTACATTAGCTTCGATTAAAAAATTACTTTACTCAACCTACTATACCCAATAACCAAGCGTAGTATACACCAATACTACTTAAGAAGCCGCAGTTTTCGAACTGCGGTTTCGTTTTTTTAGATCTCTTAGTTTGTTTTTAAAAATTGCAAAAAATGCAAAAAAAATGAGTAGTGATTGTTTGAACAAAAATAAAATGAATAAAAAAACCCGTAATATAAATTACGGGTTACTAACCAAACTTACATAAAAACTACTCTGTGTAGAGTACTAATTATACTTTATGAGTTGGATATTATAACCAACTCTATTTTTTGTTTATTATAATCAATAACTAACTCATGCCAACAGAAAGTATAATTTTTATACCAACCATTGAGAGTTCCTTTTTCTTTAAAAATGTTGTTTGAAAAAATTCGAACTAAGCAAATTGCCAGTCAAACAATTTTTTTACACAGTCAACTTATTAACAAAGCTAACAAATACATTCCCATAGCGGGCGCAAGATACGGGGAATTCTTCGCTTGAAAAAAAAAAAAATGTTAAAAAAAAAGAGACGGGATTACGGTTTTCCGTAAAAGAATTTGTAATCAAATAGTTATATTTACCCTGTACAATTATTTAGGGGAAATTTTAATTGTCAAAGGCTACTCCTGCTATATTCTTCCATATAGCAGGTCGTAGTCAACTTAGAAAGGGGGCGACAACAAGAAAAACTAGACTTAAGGGTCTGATTAAGAAGGTTAAATGTACTTCTTTTAATATGTTTCTTGGTGTAAAATATCGACTGTTAGCATTAGAAGTAAATGTTTTACGTTGCCCCTGAGTCAGTTTCACAATACCTTATTTTTTCTTTTCATACGGTCAATAAATTTATCTAATTTTATGTTTTGATGTTTTAATCATTATATAATGAAAAAGTATACTTTAGTTTTAATAATATTTATTCTTACTCTTGGTTGTACTAATTATGGACAATTAACTTTAATTGCGCAGTTACCAGATAACCTAGAAGAAGTTTCAGGTATTGAACGACCCAACGAATCGGACATTTTATGGATGCATAACGACAGTGGAAATAAATCAAATGTTTTCGCAATGGATATTTTTGGAAAGACAGCAGGAGTAATTAGGTTAAAACAAAAAAACAAGGATTGGGAGGATATCACTTCTGATGATGAAGGGAATTTGTATATCGCTGATTTTGGAAATAATGATAATAAAAGGAAGAATTTGGTCGTTTATAAAGTTAAGAATGAGCAATTGACTTCAGAAGAAAAGATAGATGCTGAAGAAATAAAATTTAGATACCCAGATCAAGAGAAGTTTCCTCCTAAGAAGAAAGATCGATTTTTTGATGCTGAATCTATTTTCTATAATAATGGGTACTTATATATTTTTTCAAAAAGTAGGGTAAAAGATAGATATGGGGAAACAACCTTATATAAGGTTAGAGCAACTCCTGGAGAACATTTGGCTATACTTATCGGGAAGTTTAATACATGTGATGATGATTTGAGTTGTTGGATAACGGCTGCCGATATATCTCCCGATAAAACAAAGGTGGCATTGTTAAATCATAATACTGTTTTTGTATTTACCAATTTCGAAGGAGATAATTTTTTTGAAGGAGAACTTAAGAAATATAATTTGGATCATACCTCTCAGAAGGAAGGTATGACTTTTAAAAATAACAATACATTATATATTGTAGACGAAAAATCACATGGAAGCGGAGGTAATTTATATGAATTTAGCTTGAACTAAAAAGTCATATAAAAGTATTGCCCACCCTATAATAAGAAATAAACCACCAAGAGGAGTAATGGGACCAAGAAATCGTAATTTCTTTCCAAAGGAATCTGATAGTACTAAACCATAAATACTGAAGGAAAAAAGAAAAATCCCAATGATAAAACAGATAGTCAAAAAAGTACTTGGATTGTTAAGATTAAAGCCAATAACTAAAAGTAAAATAGCATGATACATCTGATATTTTACCCCAGTTTCAAAAGATTTTAATTGATCCGTATTTAACCTTTTTTTTAAGGCATGAGCACCAAAAGCACCTAAAACGACCGCTAGCATTCCAAAAATAGCGCCAAATAATAAAATAATATGATTCATCATTTTTTTAACAAAAAAACGAAAACTTAATGTGTTATTCTAAATTTTTGCATATTACTTTTTATGATAATTCTTTTAGAAATGTTAAAAGAGGAATTTGCATGAATTTAACTTTGGTTAACAGATAATTAAATGTAATTTTACAATAGAAAACAAGAACTTCTTTTATCATATATGTACTTAACAATTCCTGAAAATTACTCAGAATTTTTGCTCTGGGTTAAGGAAAGGACAGAGTCTTTTTGGTCTAGTAGTCAAGAAGATGATTCCTCTCAAATAGTATGCGAAGATTGGCTCAAAGGTGCAAAGTGGGTGGGTATGACCGACGAAGAAATTGAAAAAGCCGAGGTAACTTATAATATTAGGTTTAGCGAGTCTCATAAATTGTTTTTAAAAGTCTTACATACGGTAGACAAAAAACAGGTTATTACTGAGTTCGACTCAAGTGGTAATGAAATACAAACAGAAAAATCACTGTTTTTCAATTGGAATTCTGATCAAGAGAAGATTGAGAAATATTTGAAATGGCCCAATGATATTCTACTTGAGAATGTTTTGAATGATAATATTTGGTTAGATTCTTGGGGTGAAAAACCAGTTTGTGAAATGGAAAGAACAGCTTCTTTTTTAAAATGGTTTAGAGAACTACCAAAACTAATTCCTATGAATTATTCTCACAGATTTGCTATAAGTGAACCTTTTGATTCTGATAACCCCGTTTTATCTATTCATGGAATTAATACAATTATATATGGTAGAAATATGCGCCATTACTTATTGAGTGAATTGGAAGATAGTTTAGGTTTACTAACCTATATTTATGATGAAGAAGAGGAAGTTTGGCATGAAGAACCAACAGAACAATTACTCAAAATTCATAAAAAAGAATTTGATCTTTTGAAGAATATTGAAATACCTGGATGGAAAGAATTTCTTATGTTTAATGGTTTTAATGATTATTTAGAAGTTAAGAATAAAGTGATATAAAAAAAGCTCTACATTATGTAGAGCTTTTTTATTTTCTTAAAAGTTAAATCCAACACTAAAAGAGAATCTATCTTCATTTGAGTTTCCTTGGAAATATGAAAGATTCAAGGTGAACGCATCAATAGCACTTATCCAAAAAGAACCTCCATAACTGGTATGCCAAATAGTGTTGTTGGATTCCAATGGGCTCCAAACACGACCATAATCAAAACCAGCAGTAATTCCTGTTTTTAAAGGTAAGAATGACGATTTAATTTCGCCAAATCGTAAACGTAAATCATTACTATGATAGAAGCTTTCTTTACCTGTAAATCGTTGGCGGTTAAAACCTCTTAAGCTTCTATCACCACCTAAAGTAGCTCCTTGATAGAATTCAAATCTGTTTCCAATATTAATTTGGGTTCCTATTTCCGAAGCGAATACTAAAGATCGATTGCTAACCAGGTTTTGATATACAGCTAAAGATCCTTTGAAATAACCGAAACGTCTGTCAAAATCATCAATTTTTGATTTAGCACCAATCGCCATATCAAAGTTCATCCCTTTTGTAGGGAAACTAATATCATCAACACGATTATGACCGACACCAATTTCTCCACCTACAAAATAGTTGGTGTCAAATATATTAATAGCACTTTGATTAAATCCTGTAATGTTTCTATTTGGTGTGTTTTGTACTTCAATACCTTCGATAGAAGAACTTAATCGAAGTGTGTTACCGCCTCTAAATCGTCTTAATAATGAAGGAGAAAAGTATAATTCACTTCTCTTAACTCGATAATAATCTAAATCGAAGTTTTGGTCGAAAACAGTTTGATTTCCCCAACCAAAAAAGTTGATGGCGTAATTGTCGCTTGTCGCTCTAGCGTTTAAAACTAAATTCCAGTTTCCAATCACTTCGTTGAACTCACCGTTATATTCCACATCATATCCTTGAATAGCAGAATAGTAATTCGCAGATAAAGTATGTTGACTTGAAAAAGGTGTTTTCTTAAAACCTTGACGAGTGTAATTTAAGGTTGCTCCAAAGAAGAAACCATCGTCAGGGTTACTTCCAAGGTTTGGAAAAACCAATATTGTATTGTTATTAATATCCCTATGATTATAAGTGTTTCTAAAGTAGTTATCAGAACGTAAATCCGCAGTTTCTTTACTTTTGTTTATTGTATTTTTTTTCGACTTATAATCGTAAATCTTCGTTTTCTTACTCCATCCTGCAACCGATGATTCATCAGTATAAGTGTCATTATCTTGGCCTCCAATTAAACGAATAAGAATCCCATTTTTTACTTTTCCAGTTATATTAAAAGTATCATCTCCGTTTAAACCATATAATTGAATTTCTTTCGTCTCTTTTGTAGAGAAAGTACGTTTATAGATGGTGTCATTTTTGCGAATAACCACAATCGAAGTTTCATTGTTGTTCAATCTATCAATTAGAAAAACATCTTTTTTGTCTGTACCAACGATGTAAACAGTTTTTGCTTGTCTCTTGTAGTATCTCTTAGCTATTTCTTTTAGTTTATCTCTTCTTGATTTAATCTTAGCAATGGTTTCTTCTCCATCAATATCAAAAACCTTTTTTGGTAACTGTTTAATAGATGATTCGATAACTTCATCGGTTAGGTGTTTCTGAATGTAATCAGCTTGAACTAACCAATCATCAAGAGTCAATTGATTTAAAAACTCTGCATCAAAGAAGCGAGGGTAGTTGTTGTACCACTTCATATCCTTAATATCGTTATCAAAGCTTTGCATGTTCTTCACTAATGGGACAAACTGTTTTACCAAAGGAATCATCACCCCATCAAATTTAGAAAGTGGTTGGTCTCTATCTCTAGGAATAGGTCTGTAATAGGTTTTACCAGTTTCAGTTTTAAAAGAAGCCCAGCGCCATTGGTCTTCATGTCGATCCCAATCTCCAATAACCATGTCGAATAGACGTGAACGTATAGCCCAATCTTGATCGATATAATGTTTTCCGTTTTTTCTGATTTTTTCTAATACATCGAAAGTACTTACTATTTTTTTAGAGTTTCCAAAGCTGTCAACATCATCACGATTTCCAGCTGGACGTTCTTCTAATAAATACAAACCACCTCCGAAAATATCGTTATAATCACCTAAAATTGGCTGTTTAGGCATATAATAAAGCTTTGGATTGGTGTGATAAATGTTCACACTTTCTGCCATATCAGGAATGATAAAAGCAGCATAAGGATGTGACATTGTAAAAATGTCCTGTACTACATCAATTAGGAAAGTACCTTTTAAAACTCCTCCCATAATACGGCTTCCATCTTTTAGCATTGAACGTAAAACGTACTGCTTTCCATCTGGATTCTCAAGACGTAAAGAGTTGGTTTGATTTCCCCCTCCACGACGTATCGGTTTTAAACCACCAAAAGCTTTGGTAAGATCAAGTACTGGTACTTTGATTTCTTTACCATACTTTTCTCTGTGTAAATCACCCCACATGAACTTATGAAAACCACTAACCTCAGTTTTTTCAGGAGCATAAATTGATGCGGTTACAAAATCTTTTTTAGCATTGTATTCCGAAAAGTCAAAGGCAAGTTCCGAAGAAGAAATCTTAGGGCTAATAATTTCTTTACTGAATAAAAGCTTGTTTTGATCGGTATCGTTGGCAGAATAATATTCAATCGCTGCCGAACCATCTTTAAAGAAGTTTAACTTGGCATAACCATGATTACCATAAGTAAATTGAGCACCATAGCCCGCTAAGGCAGCCGATTGTTTTGAACCAGAACCACTGATGACTTGTTTAAATCCATCATTTTCGATGTATTGTAAATTATGTTCATGTCCACCTACAAAAACAATGTTGTTTTTAAAATCATCGGCAATAAGCTCAATTTCTTGAACAAATTCATGATAACTTTTGTTGAAGTTGTCGGTTTGAATTCCAACATGAGAACGTAGCGCATTCTTAAACGTTCCTAATACTGGAATTGGACTCATATGATCTTTAAAAGAAAAGCTCCCTCCGTGAGGACCATTACTATATAATGGATGATGCATCGCTACCACAACATTCTTATAACGATTCTTTTTAAACAGCCCCCATAACTCATCAATAAAACGTTCTCGAGTTCTTATTTCACAGTTTTCGTTTATCGTTGGATGATTATTCCAATCCGTTAAAAACCATTTAGAATCGATAATAATTAAGGTTAAATTGTCATTGATGTTTATTTTGTCTAAACCACATCCGTTTTCAGGAAGAAAGCTGTTTTTTCCTAAAGCCTTTTCAACCATTTTTTCTTGGCGTTTTAAACCTTTAACTCCATTGTTATACCAATCATGGTTACCAGGAATAAAAATAGGCGCTCCTTTAAAATCTTTAACGGCGTCTAATTGAATTTGTAAACGATGTTCAGCTAAAGGTCTTTCAGGACTATCTTTTTTGGGCATCCCAATAGGATAAATATTGTCACCTAAAAAGATAGCAGTTGAATTTTTATCGGCATTGAGTAGCTCTTTTTGAAAATAATTTAAAGAGGCTAAGTTTTTACCCATGTCGGCATTACCAGCATCTCCAATTAAGTAAAACGAGTGGTCAAGCTCTTTGTTAACTTTAACAGGTTTAGCGTCTCTATTATCTGCATATTTGGCTTTATAAGAAGCGCACGAAGTGATAAATAGAAACAGTAGTATGTATAAGTAATTTTTTCTCATTTTGTTATTTTTCACTTTTAATAATAGAGTGATTAATGTATTTGGTAACTATTATTGCTGTAACTATGGTTATATAAAACTGTCCTAACAATCCTAATAAAATAGCTGCCTTTTGAGCAATAGGAATCGCAGGAATAATTTCACCATAACCAATCGTGAGCAAAGTTATAAAAGAATAATACAATAAGCTCTCTGCATGAAATCTAAAATCTGTAGATTGATCAACGAGTACACCAGTAAAAGCTTGGGAGTGGGTTAGGTCAATTGACATAAATAAAAAGAATCCTAAGAAGCCAAGAGAAATATATCCCGAGGTTAATCCTAGAATTACTTTTCTGTCTACTTTTTTTTCTTTCCAAACTTGTTTGATGATGTTCCAAGTAACAATAATATTAATGATAAAATAAACGAATAACCGTACTAATAAATACTCATCGGTTTGTGCCTTTCTTATCAACATATCACCACCAAACATTAATAAAGACACAAAGAACAATCCAGTACAAAACCAAAGCGATTTTTTATTTTTTGAAATAATCAGAATTCCAGTAAGTGTACTTAAAGAGTACAAAATGGGAAGTAAAATATTCTCAAAAATAATTTCTGGAAATACCAACGATCCGAACAATACTATTGCCTGTATTGACAAGTAGAGTTCGAAGCGTTGTTTATACAAGTATTTATAAGCGTTAACCATATGTTATTACTAATCTATTTTTTTAAAACGAGCAATCTCCTTGTTATTACTATTAAAAAAGTATAAATGATTGTTTTTTATTTGGTATGTATTCGTTTCAGAAAGAGTTTTGAAAAAAGCATCTTCAAGCTTCATATTTTGACACATCATTCTAGTACTCATCATTCTTTCGTCGAAATTTAAAGTGTTTCCTGAAAGTTTTTTAATGCTACCATTAAATCTATTACAAGCACCTTTTCCGAACACTCTATTTTCAGAAAGGTTTACCTCCATTCGAGGTCTCTCATTTTCATCCTGAATGGCAATGGCTTTTTCATTTAAATGGGTTAAAACCCAAATATCATTTAGATTTAACTTTGTGTCAGGTGTTTTTGATATCACTTCTATTAATTTATATTTTTTAGATGATGCATCCGCTGGAACCAAATTTGGATCTAAGGATGTAATCGAAACTTTTAACTTATAAATGTTTCCAGGAACAAAATTGAATCCTTCAATTTCGTCGTAAAAAAGTGTCCAGTTCTCTGGATTTAACTCATTGCCATTTTGAATTTGCATACATTGCATCGGAGCCACTCCAGTGCAAGGAACTTTACTACTATTTACCCAAATAATTTGGTTCGAATCAGCCTTGTTTACTGCACAAGAGGCAAGTATTATTACTAGTATTAAAGAAAATATTTTGTTCATATTATTCATTTAAAAGGTTTTTGTTAAAAGTATAATTTTTATAGTTGACCTTAAATAAAATACTGTATAAAGATGGAATGAATAATAATGTAATTACTGTACCGAATAGAAGCCCCACCATAATACTTACAGCCATACCTTCCCACATTTCACCTCCTGAAAGGTATAATGGAATTAACCCTAATACGGTGGTGAAGGTAGCTAATAAAATAGGTCTGAACCTTTGTAAACAAGCAGCAATTACAGCATCTTGATCTGATCTTCCTGAGTTTTGTTCAATTTCCATTCTATCGATAAGTACAATGGCGTTATTAATTACAATACCAGCCAGAGAGATAACTCCTAAAAAAGGCATGAAACCAAACGGTTCCCCGAAGGTTAATAGTCCTACTACAACACCAATGATTCCAAGAGGAATTGTTAATACTACCATTCCCATTTTTCTAAATGAATTAAATTGAATGATAAGTAGTAGTAAAATAATGAATCCAGACAGTGGTAAGTACTTAATAACAGAACCCATACTTTCTGCTGATTGTTCTGCATCACCTCCTAATTCATAGGTGTATCCTTGTGGCCAGTTTTGACTAACTTCTTCTAGCCATGGAGTAACAACCGACATGATAGCGCTCGCATTTGCACCTTCTCTTAATTTTGAAGAAATGTTGACCGTTCTTCTTAAGTTCAGACGTTTAATTTTTGAGAACTGCCACTGAGGAACAATATTTGCGACTTGTAATAACGGAATACTTTTTCCACTTCCTTGCGCAAAAACATGCAGTGTTTCTAATGATGCTAATGTTTGTTGTTGACTATTATTACTTCGAAGTAAAATAGGAATTGATTTATTGTCTTCTCTATACTCACCTGTATTAAAACCATCGAGAACAGTTTGTAATGATATAGCAATATCTTGACTCGATATACCTGCCTTTTGTGCTCGGTTCTGGTCGATTTCAATTAAGAATTTTTTGCTTTTTGGACCCCAATCGTCCTTAATATTTTTTGTTCCAGTGACTGAGAAAAGCTTGGCTCTTACCGTTTGAGCAATGTCGGCTAGTTGATCAGGATTTTCTCCAGATATTTTAACTTCTATCGGATCTCCGCCACCACCTGCACCAAGAGCACCAACTTTGATGTCAGCGTTTGGGAAGTTTTCAAAACAATAGGCGTCAAGTTTTGTAATCATATCTTTATTTTCTTCAAAAGACGAGGTGTTAACCAAGATATGTGCGTAACTAGAGTTCGCTTCGTCTTGTGTGTAACCGAGGTCATAAGATTCTGGACCTTGCCCTACATAAGAAGACCAATCGACAATTCCTTTTTTGTTCTCTTCGGATGTTTTTAAAGAGTCTTTCATAAATTGTTCAATCTGAACAACAATTTCCGAAGTTCTTTCAATTTTAGTTCCTAAGGGTAAGTTTACATCAATGGTAATCATGTTCCTATCACTATCGGGGAAAAAGACGAAATCTACTTTTGTAAAGCCATAAAGAGATAAAAAGAAGGCAACAAATATGGTAATAATTACTTTCCATTTGTTAGATAGTGCTAACAAGATTAAATCTTTATAATACACTTTAAGCGTATTAATAGTTTTATCAATAATACTTTCTTTCTTTTCTTCATTATTGTTTACTTTGAAAAACAAATAACAGAACATGGTGATTACCGTTAATGCAATAATCCATGAAGAAAGTAAAGCTATGGTAATCACAACGAATATTGGACCAACAATGTCACCCATAGTTGTTGGAGACATATAAAAGGCCAAGAAGGCTGCTGAAGTTGTTAAAGTAGATATGAGTAACGGCATCCATAATTCAGAGAAAGCCTCAACAGCAGCATTGTACTTAGTTGTACCTTTTTCCATTTTTACCATGATGGTTTCGGCGACGACGATGGCATTATCCACAAGCATTCCTAATGCCATAATTAAGGCAGCTAAAGTAACCTGATTTAATCCCATATTAATTATTCCCATAATCATTAATGTCATAATGGTTACAATAGGAATTAAACTCGCAATTACAAATCCTGTTCTAATGCCTAAGAAGATTAGCATTACGGCTAATACTATACCAATTGATTGCAGAAGGTTGGAAATAAAATCATCAATTTTTACGTCAATATAGGTGTCTAAAGATGAGACTCTTGTTAACTCAAGCCCAACAGGAAGTTTTGCTTCCCATTCATTTACTACTGAGTTTACGGCTTCTCCTAGTTTGATAACATTCGCTCCTTTTTTTAAGTTAACATGTATAGAAATAGCTGTTTTACCATTAACATTTACAATTTGGGTTGAAGGATCTATATATCCTTTTTTTACATTGGTAATAAGCCCTAATTTTACCAATTGACTACCATTTCCAACAGGAATAAGTAGTTCTTTAATGTCGTTTACAGAATTAAAATTTCCAGTGGGTTCAAGAATGATTCGTTCATTTCCAACATTTACTTGGCCACCAGAACTTAAAATGTTAGTGGAAGAGATGAATTGTTGTAATTTAGAAGAAGAAAGTCCATATTCTTTTAAACGGGTATTATCAAACTCTATAAAAACTCTTTCATCCTGCACACCACCCAATGTTACTTTTGCGGCATCAGGTAGTTTGATTAAGTCATCTTTAATATCATCAGCATAGTCTTTTACCTGAGCATAGGAAAATCCGTCAGAGGTTAACCCCACGACGATACCATAAACATCACCTATCCCATCGTCATTTAAATTTGGAACGACTCCTTGTGGTAATCCTTGCATGGCGTTTAATTTTCGTCGTAAACGATCCCAAACGGATTGCATGTCTTTTTGTTTTACTTCATCCTTTAGAAATACTGAAACTACCGAAAGTCCCGTTCTTGAGGTACTTGTAACATCTTTCAATTCTGGTAATTCCTGTGCGATTTTCTCTATTTTATCGCTCACGAGTTGTTCAACTCGTTCTGGACTTGCTCCTGGGAATACAGAAACAACAGTAGCAACACGAACCGTGTAAGGAGGCATACTATCTCTAGAGAGTCCCGAATACATCACGACTCCCATTAAAATAATGGTAGCCAAAACAGTGAATGTAATCCTGTTTTTATCTATTGAAAATTTAGCTAAATTCATGTGATTGGTTCGTTTTAGTTTATTGAAGTTTTATTTCTTGACCATCTAACAGTGTTTGTAATCCTGCTGTGGCAATTTTCTGACCAGCATTGAGTCCAGATTTTATGATAAAACCTTCAGAGGTTAATTCACCAATAGTTACTTGTTGCTTGTTAACAGTGCTTTTATCTCCTTCATTAATTAGAAACACGAAGTTTCCTTTACTGTCCTCTCCAACTGCATTTGCAGGAACTACTAATTGTTTAATCTCTTCTTTTGAATCATTTCCAAAGTGAAAAGTAACGTTTGCAGCCATTCCACTTTTAACTTCATTGGTAGCCTTAAGCAAAGCAATTCTAACAGGATATGTTGCTGTATTCGCATCAACAGCAGGCGAAACCTCTGTAACTTTACCTTTAAAGTTTTTACCTTCTAAAGAAGAAAAAGAGATGTCTACTTCCATGTTTTCTTTTACTCGATTAATAACACTTTCAGGTAATCCCAAAGAGATTTCCATGTCAGTACCAGCATTTAATGTTGCAATTGTTTGACCAGGACTTACGTTTTCATCAATTTCGGCATTCACAGAAGCGATAATTCCATTTTCTGGAGCAATTAAATACCCGAACTTAATTTGTTCTTTTTGAAGTTCTACACTTTGCTTGGCAGAATTGTATGAATTTTTTGCTGAGGTATATTGGTTCTTGGCAGATTCATAATTACTTAAAGCAACACTACCTTTTTCGAATAGGGTTTTAGTTCTGTCCAAACTCAACTTTGCCGTATTCATAGAAGATTCTGCACTATTAAGTGAAGACAGCGCACTTTGATAATTTAGTCTAGCTTGAACATTATCTAAGGTAGCTAGTTGTTGCCCTTTTCTAACTTTTTGACCAATTTTAATATTGAATTTTGTAATAATTCCTGAGCTTCTGAAACTCAGTTTAATAATTTTATCGGTACGTGAAGTTCCACTAAATGATTGTGTTTTATCACCTCCAAAATAGCCTACAGTTTTGTGCTGAACAGGTCGAATTAATTTTTTCTCTTGCTTTACCTCTTTTCCACAAGAAACAACAAGGGTGAAAACGAAAGTATATGTGAATAGTTGAATTAAATATTTCATTGGTAAATGTTTTAAAGGCTAGTTAATTTTTTGATAATAAGTACTGTTGAAAGCGTTGCGTAAACTGATCATTTTCGGCTTTCGAATGCAGTAAAAAGAAGTACCCTATGTTACGCTCAAGTTGAATAGCATTGCTTAAAAAGTTATATATAGCATTTGCTTTTGCTAATTGAGCATTTAAGTAATTGTTTTGAGCATCGATTAGTTGAACAAAATTAACGGCTCCTTCTTGGTACGATGATTGAATAAGTTCTAGAGATTCTTTAGCCGTTTCTTCTGATACTTTTGATAAACCAATGTTTGATATTTGATTGATCAAATTAAGAACCCCACTTCGAACATTTACTGCAATAGCAAGTTCACTGTTCTGTTGATTGTATTCAATTTGCTCTTTCTGAATAATAGCAGTTTGCTTATCAATATTGTTGGTGTTTCTGTTGAAAATTGGTAATGAAACATTTAAGCCAACATTATAATTACTATCAACTAAGTTGAATCCAGGAGGAGGTGTACTACCTTCACCGTTCCTATTAAAAGTGTGGTTGTATTGTCCTTGAAGTGCAACTGTTGGTAAAAAGCGATTACTTCCACTTAATTTAATTGATCGTTCCGTGGCCGTTAAGTTATAGCCGAGTGATTTTAACTCGGGTGCATTCTTTTTGGCTTCCTCAATTAAAAAAGCAATAAAAGGTTCTCGTGTTGTTGGATTGTCTAATAACTCTGTTAGCTGTTGATAGTTATAATCTTTATAAATTCCTCTATCTAAGTATGCATCATCAACATCAATACGCATTTCTATGGGATTGTTTAACACTTGGTTTAAAGCAATAAATCCTTGCTCTAATTGGTTAATGGCCTCCACCATAACTTGGGTATTTTGTGCTAATTCACTTCGAAATCGTAGTACATCAGATTTTCCCGATTGACCTATTTCAAAATTTTCTTGAGCAATCTGTAAATTTCGTTTCGTGAAATCTAAGTTTCGCTGTCTAATCTGAGCGTTAGCTTTTAATATTAAGGTGTTAAAATAAGTTTGAGAGGCATTTAAAATTGTGTTCAGCTCTTCGGAGTTGTAAGATTCAACTTGAGCTTTTTCTAAGTTTTCTTGTATTGTTATATTAGCGTTTGCCGCTGGAGAATATACAGTTTGTTGTAATGTAAGGTTTCCTGAAACAGAGAATTCAGGGTTTTGACCATTACTTACCTGAGCCAGTTTTGGATCAATATAGGTTCCCGTAGCTGATGAAGTTAGACTGGGTAAATAGTTACTCTTTGCAGACTTTACATTTTGCTGACTTAACTCAATATTTTTTTTATTAGCTAGCAAACTCAAGTTTTTGCCAGTAACTTGGCTCATAACATCCATTAGATTATATTGTTTTTCAGCAAGAACGTTTTTCATTTCTCCAACAAAATCTGTAGTATTAATCAAGCTATATTTAATCGGAACACCAATAGCTGTTGCGGTATTGTAATTCACAGTTAATCGCGGACTTGATTCTATATAAACAGGCATTTCGGAAAGAGGGGTTCCGTTAATATAATTTTCAACAGTCAATGCAACACGACGAATAAATTGAGCTGAATTGTTTTCAGATTGATTTGTTGCCATAATTCCATTTTTTACATCTTTGATACTGTTGATTGTAAATGAAGGAAGCTTCTTTTCAATTAAAACATTTGATAGTTGCCTAACTTCATTGTCAGACATAAAGAAACCACCAGCCATATAAACGGCATCAATATCATTTAAATTAGAAATAATATCGTTGCTATTTTGATAAGGAATAAGTTTGTAATTCGTGTTAAGTAATTGCATTTCTTTGTCAAGAATCTCATTAAAAGAAAGCATTTCTAAAACCTGTTTTTCAATGATAATTCCCACTTTCTTAAAATTAGTAAGCTCTTGTAAGCTTTTTAAGTCGGTCAAGTATGATTGCGAGTTAATTAAATAGGTAAAATTTTTAGTGCCAGAAGTAACTTTTGAAAAATCAATGGTGTTGAAATCTTTGTTGATAGCTCCAAATAATATTGTCGGTTTTTTATACGATTTCTGCTCTTCAATAATTTTACTATTAACAATTCCGAAAGCGAGAATCATATTTACTGATGGATTATTTATCAAATTTTGATAATTTTTTTTGGCAGCATCTAAATTGTAGTTGTTAACTAAAAAGTTAGTGTCTTTAAAAAGTATGTCTGCATCTTCTCCAACAATGGTGACAACCTGTTTTTTTAATTGATCGAGTAGGGGAGTAACCTCTTCTGTGTAATTGTCCATTAGGATACCAATATTGTAGCTTTTTTTCGTTTGAGCGTACGAAATTGACAGCCACAACACTAATAAAAGTGTGGGTAGTTTTCTCATTTAAAAATGTTTTTTGTTAGAAAAGGACTTCTGAATATTGGGGGAGTATATCAAATGTAAAAAAAACAATAGAATAAAAAAAGTTTAAAACTATTACATTTTGTGAAATATTGTTTTTGCAAACAAATTGAAAATTTAAGGTTTATGTTGAGTTATTTTTTGTTGTATTAATTAATAAAAATTGTTCGGTTCAATCCAATATATCAGCAGGTAAAGTTCTACTAATTATAAAGCATACTGTTTATATTCTTCTTGAGTATCAATATCTATCAAGTTAACTTCTGGCATTTTAAAAATAGTATCAGAGAATTTATTCAATAGCTCTTTCGCTCCTTTATCTCCAGATATCGTTATCAAATGTTGATAATATTTTTGCGGGAATAATGCTGGTACACCTATTCGTTTGCCATAGTTGGAAGCTATTATTTTATCTGGATAGTCATTAGATTTGGAAATAATATCTTTCAAATAATTCTTTGTCACAAATGGTTGGTCTGCAAGTATTATTAATACTTTTTCAAAATTTTTTGATGTTATATAATTAATTCCCGCACGGATACTACTACTCAAACCTTCTTTATATTGAGCATTGTAAACAAATGTTAAATCTTGCTCGCTTATACTTTCCTCTACTTCTTGCTGATTTGCTCCTGTTACACAGATAACTTCCGTATTCGAAATATTTATTACTTGTTCAACAGTCCACCCCAGCAATGTCGTATGCTTGTATGGAAGGAGTTGTTTTGTCTTTCCCATTCTGGAAGACATTCCTGCAGCAAGTATAATAATAGCGGTTTTCATATTTACGAATGAATATTTCCAATAATTTTCTTTAAAGAAAACACTTCTTTATTTCTTGTTACTGATAGAATTTCAGCAACAATTGATAAAGCTATTTCTTCCGGAGTAATAGCTCCAATATTTAAACCAGCAGGAGTATGAATTTTATCTAAAAACTCATCGGACACATCTGGAGTTAATTCGAAAAGTTCATTAAAAAGTTTTTCTCTTCTCTTGGCAGCTCCTAATACACCGATATAAGAGGGATCCGTTTCTTGTAATCGAACCAAGTATCGTAAGTCATAAGAAAAATTATGGTTCATGACCACAATAGCTGTATGTTCATTAACTTCATCTAAATCTACAAGTTCGGGAGTTTGAGCAATTACTGAACTAGCGCCAGGAAAATCTTTTAATTGTTTCGGGTCTTTTATAGAGGAAATTACATCAACTTGCCATCCCAATATTGTTCCTTGCTTACAAAGTTTTACAGCATCATGCTCACCACCAATGATTAACAATCTAAAAAGAGGCGATAGATTTTGCTTGAATACATCTTCTAATGAAGTGTCTATCTCATAATTATTATTCAATGAGAAAGCTTGTTGCCCCAATTGAACAATTGAGCCAAATGCTCCTTCGGTTTCATCACCAAGTTTGTAAAAGGATTCAATTGAAAAGTGATTCCTTTTGTTTACTGTATTTGCAAATTCAGATATAAACTTTTCAGATATGTATAAAGATTCCAAAAGAATGTACAAAACTCCTTCACATCCTAATCGATATCGACCGTCATAGGCAATAACTTTCGGTTTTTGTGTATTAAAAACAGATTGAGCACGCCTTTGAACCTCTTTTTCTACACACCCACCACTTACAGCTCCTGTAATACAACCATTTGAAGACAGTAGCATACGAGCTCCTGGTTTTCTGTAAGAAGAACCATCTAAATGTACAACAGTAGCCAATACATTATGTATTCCTTGTTGTTGATTTAGTAGTGCTTGTTGTATTATGTCTTTAAATTCGTGGGTCATAAGAGTGGTTAAAAAAGGTTGTCTCGCTTAAAAATAGGTATATTTCACTGTTGAGGATAACTTAGGAGTAATCTTTAACAGTATTTTAATTAGATTACTCCCTAAGTGCAATCCTAAAACTAATCTTTTAATTTTAATGGTAAATCGGTTAATCGTTTTCCTGTTATTCTTCTCACTGCATTTCCTATCGCTGCCGCGATTGGTCCCATAGGTGGTTCTCCTACTGGTAATGGAATGTCCTTTCCTTGAATAAAATGGACATCTATTTCTTTAGGAGAGTGTTTCATCAAAGCCATATCGTAAGGTCCGTAAATCGTAGGATATAGTTCACCATCTTCCAAAGTCATTTTTTCAAACATGGCAGCACTCATACCCATAATTATAGATCCTTCACATTGTGCTTTCACCTGATCTGGATTTACAATTAATCCGCAATCAAAAGCACAAACTACTTTATGAACCTTTATAGTGTTGTTTTCAACAGATACATCCACTACGTGTGCGGCAGGAGAATTACTATCGGTAGAGGCAGCAAACCCCATAGCACGATTACCATTGACCTTGTCGGTATAATTTGCTTTTTCAGAAGCTAGTTTTATAACATCCTTTATTCTTTTTGGAAGCTCGTCATCTGTAAGTTGCGCCAGTCTAAAATCTACTGGGTTTTTCTTTGCTTTTATAGCCATTTCATCGACGAAGCTTTCGATAGCAAAAGTATTCGCTAATAACCCTAAACTTCTCCACCAGCTTGTAGCAAAAGGTAAAGTAGTGTGCCACTGCACCGCGCGATAATTTGGAATATTGGTATACATGATATTTCCTCCACGCATTGCTCCAACATCAGTTCCTAATACAGAATGCAATGCATTGGGAATTATAATTGAGCCAACGGCAACGTCTCCACTTGCGTAGTGATGCTCTAAATTTTCTAATAAACCACTGGTATTGAGTTTACCTTTAAGAATATGATGTGTTGGAGGTCTAAATAAATCGTGCTGGAATTCTTCTTTTCTACTAAAAATATATTTAACAGGTTTCCCAACTTCTTTTGATAGTGTAACAGCATCTATAGCGTGATTTGTATTTAATCTTCTTCCAAAACCACCTCCCAAATAGGTTGGAACAATATTTACATTTTTTACATCAGTATCAAATGCTTTTGCAACATGTTCTTGGGTTTTCCCTGGAACCTGCGTTGATAAAATAACAGTAATATTATTAGCTTCGTATGAAGCTACAGCACCATTCGGTTCAATTTGGGCATGAGCACCAATAGGACTTGAAAATTCCATGGTGATTATTTCAGAATCATTTTCCTCTAGTTGATCTCCTTTTTTCTGAGTAATCATTTCATTTCCTTTACCAACTTTCAGAATATTTCTAATTTCTGCTTCAGTCCATTTTTTTGGTATATTCCATTCTATAGTTAATAGATGTTTTGCTGCTAACGCCTGAGCATACGATTGAGCAACAATACCGACCCAGTCATTATTTCTAACAATTTTAACAACACCATTGGAGGTTTTTGCCTTACTGTCGTCAACGTTGTTTATGGTAGCGCCGATAGCACTTGGTCTAATGATAATTCCATATAGCATATCAGGAAGTTCAGCATCCAAACCAAAAATTGGATCTCCAAAAACCTTTGCATCTAAATCAATTCTTTTAATCGGTTTACCAATAAATTTAAAAGAAGATTCTTTTAGGGCAGGAGTATCCGGAACATCCCATTCTGTAACATCTTTCGCAGCTTCGGAATAAGTAATTGTTTTTCCTTCACCAGAAATAATACCGTCTTTTGTTTGTAATGATTTATGATCAATACCTAATTTTTTACCCGCTTCAATTTTAAGCATTTCTTTCATAGTGGCTGATAACTCTCTAAGAGGTTTCCATAATCCACCAACTGATAAACTACCTCCTGTGCTCATGCCATCAATAACTCCAGTTTTGGTAGCTGCACCAATAACTTCGATTTGATCAAGAGCTACATCCATTTCTTCCGCAATCATTTGAGCAAAGCTTGTAAAAGAACCTTGTCCCATTTCTACCTTAGGAGAGTGAAAAATAACTTTATTATTCTCAGTGAGTTCAAACCATAAATTTGGTTCAGTTCCACTTCCCATGTACATAGGTGCCATAGTTTCTGTCATTTCTAATACACCTCTCCTGATAGGATTTCTGAAAACATAAGTTCCGACGGCTAATACTCCTAGAGTTCCTAAACCACCACGAACTAAAAATTTACGACGTGAAATATTTTTACCCATGGTTTTCTGTTTTAGTTTCTGTTGATTGACTGTTTAACTCAGCAGCTCTATGAATTGCTTTTCGCATTCGATAATAGGTTGCGCAACGACAGATATTAACAATATTGTTGTCAATGTCGTCATCTGTTGGATTTGGATTTTGATTTAATAATGCGGCGGTAGCCATCATAAATCCTGGTTGACAGTATCCACATTGAGGAACTATCTCTTCTATCCAAGCTTGTTGTACTGGATGAGGTTTTTCTTTAGATCCTAAGCCTTCAATTGTTGTGATGTTTTTGCCTTCTGCAAATTTCACAGAATATGAGCAAGAACGAACGGCTTCATCGTTAACATGAAGAGTGCAAGCACCACATGCGGCCTTTCCACACCCGAACTTTGTTCCTTTCAAATTCAATAAATCGCGAACTACCCAAAGTAATGGAGTGTTTGGATCATCTATCTCAATGGTGGTAGGAGTATTATTTATATTAAATGATATTTTCATCAGTTTATATTTAATGTTGATAACCTTGGCATGATGTCATGCACACTGAAAGTTTATATGGTGAATAGTTCATTTGGTTACCATTATTCTGGGATAACAGCGCCATTTTTAAACCATTGTTTTACTGCTTTAATATATTCCTCTTTAGGAACAGGAGGTTTCTCGCGAGGAGTACCATTTGCATTTACTCCTGGAGTCCAAGCCCATAAAACAAGAGCATGTTCCGTTAAGTGATGCATAACTTCTTCATGGGTACGATTACCGTTGTTTGCACGATTTAGCATTGATTTGGCAATTTCTGTTCTTGATAATCCTTCCCAACGCATGCTTTGTGGAGCCAAACTCCATTCTGGTGCTCCTGGAACTCCAGAAAAGTTATTGTTTTCATTTTGATGGCAGGTGGTACATTTTGTTGCTTGAAAGCCTAAGTTGTTTTGACCGCGAGACATTCCGAAATAATGTGGATGGCTATCTTCTCCTTGCTTAGGAATATTATCACTTGGATGGCAGTTAACGCAACGCTTGTGGGTTAAAACATCCATCATTTTATTGAAAGCTTCGTGATTGTCTACTTTATCCAACTTTTTGATGGAGGATACTTTATAATAAATCGGTTTTTCGCTATTTACTGATGAAGCAAATAGTAATCCCGTTATGAGCAGTAAAGGAATGATTAATTGTAAAACGTTTTTCTTCATCTGTTATTGGATTTAAGAATCAGATGCAGCAATTACTTTAACGTGTATATTTAAAGATTGACTACATGGTTAGTTTTTTTGTAAGTGAGTACTCACTTACTTTTTAAAGTGTAAGAATACAGATAATTACGTATAAATTTAGCTTTTTTATGTTTGTTTTTTACATCTGTTAAAAATTTGGAACAATTCTAAATAATAATCGGCTATTTTTGTGGAAATAGATCAACCTTAAGGAAACGAGAGGCAGGTGATCGTTTTCATCCCCCTGAAAAATATGACAGACAAACAGCAAAGAATATTAGAAGTAGCACTACAGCTTTTTGCTAAAGAAGGCTATAATTCAGTAACAACGGCTAAAATAGCTAAGGAGGCTTGTGTTTCTGAGGGACTCATATTCAAACATTTTAAAAATAAAGAGGGCTTACTCGAAACCATTAAACAAACCCTTAAGGAAAAATTAGATAAAATAGGAGCGGAGCTTCTTTTGATAAAGGATCCAAAATTAATTTTAAGAAGAGCCATTGAAATTATATTTGAAATTGAAGAGGATGATTATGATTGCTGGAAACTACAATATCAATTAAAAATGGATCCTAATTTTAATACTTTCGAGAATAAAAAACCTTTTATTGATTTGCTGACAGGTGTTTTCGATAGACTTGGGTACGAGGATCCAAGTCAAGAAGCGTTTTTGTTTTATTATATCAACGATACTACGTTTTTACAATTATTAGAAGGAAATATTTCAAATAAGGAACGCTATAAGCAATTTTTATTTAAAAAATACGATTTAATCGCAGGGCGATGACCAAAGATTTAATTCTTCGTGGCCTGTCTCGAAATATAAAACTATGAATTACAAGTATCCCTTATACTTACATCGAGGCAGTTCATTTTAAGGAAGATAAGAGATATACATACTGATGAATATTTAAAATAAAAAATGCATACTATTTTTTTACGAATTATTTAGTTTTTAAGAGTGTTTAATGTTTTAGGTGTGTATGTTATTGATAATCTTTTTGTTGTGTGTGGTGATCGTCTTTTTTAATAATTGGAGTCTCGCCCGTTTCTTTAGTTTTTTGTTAATTATTAAAGGTTTTGCTAAGAAAAAAGTTCGCATTTCAGACATTTTCTTGCTCTATTTCCTAAAAACACTACTACAATTATACTTTAGGGGTATTATTAAAGGAAGAATGATTTTCCTTTACAATATAATTCCCTAAAAACAATTATTATGTTATTCGTTTACCTTACATCAAACAAGAAAATTAACATTTACATTCCGAACCCTCAAGAGACTAAATTTTATTTGGATTTTAGTTTGAACTAATTTTCCTATAAGAATTAAGAATCTAAGGCTTTGCTTTAATACAAAATAAAGAAAGCATTGCTTAAAAGCTTCCCCTTTAAAATCAATTCTAAAAAGAGAAGCTTTTAAGTAGTGTTTTTAAAATTTCTTGTTACGAACTACAAGAGAGCATTGAGCATCCAACTTTATTTCTTGCCCACTCAGGTCGTTTTACAAACCATTGTTCGAACTCAGGTTGTTCGTCATATGGTTTCTTGAGAAGTGTATATAACTCATCAATGAGTTCGTATTCACCTTTATCGGCTTTATCAATGGCTAGTTGTGCCATATAATTTCTCAAAACATATTTCGGGTTCATCGTATTCATATATGTCAATCGTTCTGCATCAGAAGTAGATTCTTGCTGGAGACGCTGTAAATATAGTGTAAACCAATCTTCCCAAAGTTGTTTTGTATCTCCTTTAAATTCAATTTCATTGTAGAATGCCACCTTAATTTTTTCGATAGCCTCGGACACATTTTCTGTTTTATTTATTTGAGCTAAGTTTCTAAAGAAAATGGTCATGTCTGTTTCAATCAATTGAAGTGTTTCTTCAAGTTTACCAACAATTTCTTTGTCTTTCGAATCAGTTGTTTTTAGGCCTAGTTTTGCACGCATCATTGCTAAATACTTTTCTTCGTAGATAGGATTGTATTCTTCTAATAATTTTTGAAGAGGATCTACTTCTTCCACCAACGGATACAATGCATTGGCTAATTGAAATAAGTTCCATAATCCAATATACGATTGGTTACCGTAACGGTAGCGTCTGTGTTGAGCATCTGTTGTATTAGGTGTCCAACTCCAGTCATAACCTTCCAACCATCCATAAGGACCATAATCTATTGTTAAACCTAAAATAGACATGTTATCTGTATTCATAACTCCATGAACAAAACCAACACGCTGCCAATGAACAATCATGTCAATGGTTCTATTTCTAACCTCTTTAAAAAAGTCGAGATATTTGTCTTTTCCAGAACTTTTAATTTGAGGATAAAAATTTGAAATTGTATAATCCGCAAGTTGCTTTAAAATAGGATAGTTTTTTCTAGCTGCATGTATTTCGAAACTTCCAAAGCGAATAAAGTTCGGAGCAACACGACAAACGATAGCCCCTTTTTCATAAGCTGGGTTTCCGTTATACAAAATGTCTCTTAATACCTGGTCTCCTGAAAGACTCAACGATAAGGCTCTTGTTGTAGGGATACCAAGATGGTACATGGCTTCACTACACAAATATTCACGAATAGATGAACGTAAAACAGCCAACCCATCTGCTGATCTTGAATAAGGAGTTTCTCCAGCTCCTTTCAATTGAACGGCCCATTGTTTATTATTATGATTTACTTCAAACAAGTTGATAGCTCGTCCATCACCTAGTTGCCCAGCCCAGTTTCCAAACTGATGTCCACCATAACACATTGCATACGGATGGGTATCTGGATACACTTTATTTCCAGTAAATACATGAAGAAAATCAGAAGAAGAACTTTCCTCTTTGGAAACCCCTAATTCATCTAACATTTCATCCGAAGCATGTAAAAGCTGAGGTTTCGCTGTTTTTTTAGGAGTAACATATGAAAAACAAGCATCCAATACTTGTCTTCTTGAGTTTTCCAATTTTTTATCAGCAGGTAATTCTTTACTAAAGGTATTGTTAATCTGGAGTTTCATAAAATCGACAGGTTTGTGTCTTATTACAAAGATACTGAAGAATTATGAGCTTGTATTCGTGTTTAAGAGAAGGTTAAAGAAAATAATACCATGTTTAAAAACTTTTTTATTTCCATTTTCTTATTATTTCTTTGAGTCCTTTTTTTACTCCTAAGTAATAATTATCTTTTTTAAATTCAGGAATAATGGTGTTATCTATAATCTCAGCACATATTTCATTGGTAAGTATTTTTTCAGTACCAAAACCAGTGGCAATACTTATTTTTCGACAAGGTTTACAAAGTACAATGATAAGTCCGTTATTTTTTTCTTTTGTTCCTACTCCCCAATAATTACCTAAATCTGAAGCAAATTTTTGCAAGTTCCTATAAGGTTCAATAGAGTGAATGGTTACAATTACAATTTGATTCGTCGTTTTTATGTCATAATCAAACAAAGTTTTAGTAAGTTCCAATTCTTCTTCATGATTGAAAATAAAATCGTAATCATTAACAATGGTGCCATTTTCTTTGGTTATCCTATATTTTTCTACGGTACTGAAATCAAATACTCCGTTATCCTTTTGAACTGTTGCAGTTCGACAAAAAGAAAAGTTTAAACAGATAAATAATAATAGGAGGTACTGGGTGATTTTCATAGCAAAAAGTAAATAATTCGCCCCAAATTTAATAAAAACGATATTTTAATCCTTAAACTTTTTCTTTTTCCCTTCGAGAGTTCCTTTTGAGAATTTCTTTCCGTTTTTTATGAAAAGTACTTCACCATATTTACCTCTTTTGATACTTGAATCGACACCAAATATTTTATGATTGTATAGCTGAACCACTTCTTTGTTCGAACAATGTCCAACAACAATATGATCAGAATTCGTATCATTTAAAATAGCGTCTATTTCACTTTCAGGTAAATTATCTCTAAAATATCCTCGATACCAAATAGGTCCATATTTGCCGAAGTAGGTAGCATAAAAATCGGTAGCTCTCATTTCTTTTTTACTTCGATCAATTGAATTTCTCATAGTTTCATTTACTTTTTCATGATTGTATCCATTAGAAATAAATTTTTTCGAAATCCCTCCATGTACAAAGCTATTGCCATCAATTTTTAAAATGGTAGCTTTTGAACGAAGCCATCTACCCAAAACAGTTTGCTTTCCATATAAACCTTTATAGTCAACACCAAGTAGCTCGCAAGTTTTTTGGTATTTCTTATTTACGTAACGATCATCACCAAACAAAACCATATATTCATGATTCCCAAGTAAAAAATGTACTTTTCCTTTTTTCTTTTTTGCTTGCTGCTCTAATTTATAAATAAGCCATAACATTTCATTTACTTTTGGACCTCTATCGAAAATATCGCCTGCGATAACCAAGTGGCCTTTACCTAAATTCCAATTTAAATTCTTATCGACAATTTTATTGTTTTTTAAAAGCTCTACGGCTAAATCGTATTGACCGTGAATGTCACTTAATGCTACAACCTTTTTTATATTTTTAAAGGTGCTTTTTTCATCTTTAAAATTGAGAGGATAGCTGTTTGCAGGTAATTCCTTGGTAACAACCTCTCCGTTAATTATATTTTTTTCAATGAGCTGGTCATCTTCAATGAAAATATAGGGACCATCATTAAGATTTGTAGGTGTTTCGTTTTTATGAGTTTGTTGAGAGAACAAACTGAAAGTAACAAAAAATAAAAGCAGGGTTTGATTAAAATATTTAGTCATTGTATAGTTATTTCGCCATCAGTATTTCTGTGGCATAAGGTTGTCAAAAAAATAGGGAAAGGGTGTTTTCTAAGCGAATATATTAAAAATGCTAAAGATTAATTACATTTACAACTTAAAGTAGGTAAATAATGAGTGTTTTTTTAGAGAAGGCGGAAAGCTATGCATTGGATTTTTTAAATAACAATTTAGAGAAGAAATTTGTTTATCACAGTATTGCGCATACGCAACGAGTGGTTGAAAAATCTAGAGAACTTGCAGAGTCGGAAAAGATAGAAGGTGAAGATTTAGAAGCCCTTCTTGTTGCCGCATGGTTTCACGACACAGGATACTCTAAAAGTTTAACTACTCACGAAGAAGAAAGCGTTGCTATCGCCTCAGAATTTTTAAAGAAAGAAGGGAAAGACGATTTAATTTCAAAGGTTAGTAAAACTATATTGGCAACTCAAATGTCTGCCATTCCAGAAACTCAATTAGGGAAGGTTTTACGAGATGCTGATTGCTCTCACTTGGGAAGTAAAAACTACGACGAATTTTCTGCTCTTTTAAGGAAGGAATTAGAACTGACAAAAAACATTAGTTTTTCTGATTCTGAATGGATTGCAAACAATATTAGTTTCTTGAGTTCTGGACATCAATTTTATACAAAATCGGCTATTAAATCATGGGAAAAACAAAAAGGTAAAAACTTAGCCCAACTTTTAAAAAGTGAGAAAAAAGTGAACCAAGAACTTTCTAAAATGAAGCAAAAGAAGGAAGAGCTTGCTTTAAAGAAGAACAAAATTGAGTTACCTGAAAGAGGTATAGAAACGATGTTTAGAGTAGCATTACGAAATCATATTACTTTAAGTGATATTGCTGATACAAAAGCAAATATTTTACTTTCGGTGAATGCTATTATCATTTCAATGGCCTTATCTACTTTAATTCCTAAACTAGATAATCCTTCTAATTCTTACCTAGTCATTCCAAGTATTATTTTTATAGTTTTTACCGTTGTTTCTATTGTGTTATCAATTTTGGCTACTAGACCTAATATTACACAAGGAAAGTTTACAAAGGAGGATGTTGCTCAGAAGAAAGTTAATTTAATCTTTTTTGGAAATTTTCATAAAATGAGCTTACCAGAATTTGAATGGGCAATGGATGAAATGTTAAAAGATCGAGATTATCTCTATGGATCTTTGACCAAGGATTTGTACTTCCTTGGATTAGTATTAAATAGAAAATATAACATACTTAGAACAACATATACCGTTTTTATGATTGGTATTATCGTAAGTGTTATAGCTTTTGCTGTTGCCTTTTATATGCAAGGACATACGACCCCAGTTGTTTAGATGTATATACTTATATATTAGGAACTTCTGTTGTTAGGGCGTGCGATAATTATTGATAGAATACTAAAGTATATAATATTCTCTTCCATTAATCTATAGATAAATGTAGTTCAACGATTTAATGTGTTGAAACACAGGTAATTTATTCGTGGTTTATTAAAAAAAACTACCTTCGGTTTGATTAAATTAACCCCCCCCATAATATGAAGAAATTAATATTTGTTTTATTTCTTTCTACCTCTGTGTTTTCTCAAACTGAGGAAGATTACAAGAATACCTTAGACTTCATTAGCAAAGCTTTTAACGAACAGAAATCAGAAGCTATTTTTCAAAAATTTAGTGCAACACTGCAACAAAATCTTCAAGAAGCAGTATTAAAACAAAAGCTAGATAGTTTACGTAAAGATAAAGGGAAAATGTCAAGCTATGAACTTATCCTTAAAGAAGAAGATATCAATAACTTTTTATTAGAGTTTGAAAATGCTTCTATGTTACTTCTTATCAATTTATCATCAGACGGAAAAATTAAAAAGTTTGAGATAAAAGATTATTAATAACCTTAATTACCCAACAGAATAAATCACATATCATGAAAAAATCAATAAAAGTAGCGTATACTTTTGTGTTTTTGTTTGCTATACAATTAACTTTTGCACAAAATGAATACGGAACATTAAGCTTTAATAAAGCCGTAAATATTTCAGGTAAACAAAGAATGTTAACCCAAAAAATGGGAAAAATCTATTTATATCTTTTAAATAATCCAACCGATTTCAAGGCGAAAAGGGATATAAAAATTACTCAGATTATTTTTGAAAAACAGAATAACATTTTAGAAAAAAATGCTTCTTCTAATGTAACAAAGAATAATATTAAGGAGGTGAAAAACACATGGAATAAGTATAAGAAATTCTTGAATTCATCACCTAATAAAGAGGATGCATTAAAAATAATTAATACAAATACGACAATTTTAACTTATGCCAATAACGTTGTGAACGCTGTTATTTCTGAAGCTAATACAAAGAATAATGCAATTGATTCAGACGTAGCATATGAAGATAACGAGTTAAAACAAATTATTAATAAAGCGGGTAGGCAAAGAATGTTATCTCAGCGTTTGGCATTGTATTATTTTGCCACTAAGCCAGGTCTAAAATCTTCAAATTCACAAAATAAATTAAAAGCTGTATATGAGGAACTTGATGCAGCATTAAATGACCTGTTAATCTCTAGTTTTAACAATGATAGAATTGACAATGCTCTTGGAGCTGTAATGGCAAAATGGGAAGGGATTCAAAAAAATAATGAGCGTTTATTCAAACAAGGTTATAACGATAAGGAAATCTATGACTTGAGTAATGATTTAACGAAATTATTTAACAGAATAACAAGTTTATACGAAAAGCTTAAAGTGGAGTAGTTATACATACCATTATTAGATTTCATTGATATGTTACATAATTTACGTTTAAAAAATATTACAACACGTATTATACTGAGTATGGCGTCGGTATTAAGTGTTTCAATAGCATCGAGTCAAGAGTTTAAAATTGATGCAGATTATAGAGCTCGAGGAGAATACTCACATGGATTCGGAACTTTAATTCCAGAAGGAAGTAGAGGTGCCTTGTTCGTACAACAAAGAGCTCGTTTAAAGTTTGGTTTTGTTGATAAGAAGTTGTCAGCATATATGAGTTTTCAAGATGTAAGTGTTTGGGGAGATCATCCTCAAATAGCTGCACAAGATGGAAATAATAGTTTAGGTGTGGCTCAAGCTTGGGTGCAATTTAAGGCTTCAGATAGCTGGGCATTTAAAGGAGGTAGACAAGTACTTTCATATGATGATCAACGCATTTTTGGAGGATTGGACTGGGCCATGCAAGGTCGCTTTCACGATGCATTATTGATAAAGCACAATAAAAATAATTTTCAATTCGATGTAGGTTTTGCCTTTAATCAAAATGGTGTTTCTAGGCAAAACACGCTGTTCGATCCAAATAATACAGGAAACGCACGTGCAGTTTTCGATTACAAAGTAATGGCTTATCTATGGCTGCACAAGGAGTGGAATAATGTTAAAGGAAGTTTCCTGTTTTCTAACAATGCTTATCAAAACTTAAATGGACAAACACCAGTGAGTGGTCATGTTCAAAGACAAACCTTTGGTGCTCATGTAAAAATAACACCCGCTTCAAAATGGAAGATTTTAGCGAACTTATACATGCAAACAGGTGAGTTCGTAGAAGGTGTAAATTTACAAGCCTATAATACTTTATTAGAAGTTAATTATAAACCAGGTAAAACCAATTTTGGTTTAGGATATGAAATCTTAAGTGGTGATGATGATGGAATGGCTAATGGAGAAATTAGTTCGTTTTTTCCAATATTCGGAACCAACCATAAGTTTAATGGTTTTATGGATTACTTTTATGTTGGAAACCATGCAAATTCAATTGGTTTAAGAGATTTATACGGTAAGGTGGTAGCGAATTTAGGTAATGATTCAAACTTATTAGTGAAAGCTCATTATTTTTCTGGAGACAAAGAGCTTGCTAACGATAACTATTTGGGAACTGAAATTGATATTGTGTATTCTAAAAAGTTACTGCCATATGCAACTTTAAAAATTGGATACTCCCAACTTTTTGCTAGTAACACTATGAAGTTACTTAAAAATGTACCTAATGCAGGAGATACTCAAAATTGGGGTTGGGCAATGCTAGTTGTAAAGCCTAACTTCTTAACATGGAAGAAAGAGTAATGTTTTGATTGAGTGTGTATTAGATTTAATTTGTTTTCGCTTTATTACATTGATCTTCAGTAATTTGCATTTCAACGATGCTATGTTTCTGAAGAAAGAATAAATTAAGTTTTATTGATATTAAATTCTACTTTTATGTTTTAACAAAAAATAAGCGACTGTCTTTATTTTCTTATTGTAGTAAGGTCTTTCGATTATTCTTTATTTCCCCAAAATCAAAAAACTAAGTCATGATTTTAAAGAGTAACCTAACCCTTTATTTCGCATGCTTCTGCTTGGCTATGAATGCGCAGGAGAATTTGTGCGATGAAAAGGAACACATTGAAGATTTAAATACTATTGGTAAATGCGCCATAGAAGAATTTAAAAAAAACAACGATGATGGGTATTTAAAAATCAATACCCGAAATCGAATTGTTCGATCAAGGAACAAAAATGTTAACAGTGATTTGGCTAACATTCGTGAAAATATAGCGAAAATAGCTTCTGAAAAGAAAGTTTTTACTATTGAAGAAGTTGATCGAACTCCACTTTTCGAAAATTGCAATGCTTTTACTTCCAATGAGCAAACAATATGTTTTAAGGAGAAAATGGAAAAGTATATTAAGTCCAAATTGACATACCCTTACAATGAGTACAAGGATGGAGTCGAAGACAAGGTGTTGGTATCCTTTGTTGTTAAAAGTGATGGAAGTATCACCGATGTAAGGTCAACAAGTTCAAAGAGCAATAAATCTCTAGAGAAAGAGGCGAAAAAAGTAATTGCTAGTTTACCAAAACTAAATCCAGCAATGCACAAAGGGAAGGCGGCAGAAATGAAACATGAAGTGTATGTCGATTTTAATTTAAATCATGAGGGAGCAATCCAAGATAGTTCTTTAGCTGCCCAAGAAAACTCGAAGATTTTAGCGAATGACTTTGTACGTTTCGATCAAGTATCTGAAGAACCAGTATTCATAACATGTGCTACAGATATTGATTTCGATAGACAGAAATGTGTGAAAGAAACAATTTTGAATAACATTTTAGATAATTTAGTATATCCTTTCGATGCTGCTTCAGAGGGAATCCAAGGGAGAGTATGGGTTCGCTTTATTGTTGATAAGGATGGATTCGTTAATAATATAACTACAACAGGTCCTAAAAATGGAAGTCTGTTAGAAAAAGAGGCAGAAAGACTAGTGAAGTTATTACCTAAATTTTTACCAGGAAAATATAATAATCAATATGTAAATGTTGAGTTTTTTATGCCCATAGATTTTGAACTAGAATAATAGATAGAGTAGATAGATACAATGCTTAAGCGATCCTTAAATTATAGATATTAAGGATCGCTTATTTTTTATATTAAATGAAATTATTTTAATTCATGTAAAAGCTCATCAATAGTAATTGTTGGCTCCTTTGAAGTTTCTGAAGAATATATTACTTCTACCCTAATTGCTTTTAATCCAGAGACACCTTGAAGGTCTTCTAGTTCTAGCATTTCAATAGTACCTAAAAGCTTTTTCGATTGTAAGTACTTTATATATTTTAAATATTCGAGAGCATCTTTATCTTGAAAATAAACAATCGATATTTTACCTGGAACGGTTAAGCGTTCATTGGTGTTTTTTATAAGCGATTTATCTATTCTCTTTTTTATGATTTCATAGCGAATATTATACGCTCCATCAACATCAAATTGTTTTTCTTCCATTCTAAATTTGATGGCTAGCGAATTGCTATGAACTAAAATTAAAGAAGCAACTTCCAAATCGTGTGATAGAGATTTTCTTGTTTTTTGAGCAAGGTTTTCCATTTCACACATGGTTTGTAATTGCCATAAACGAAGATTGTACAAGTATAAATCATCAAACTTTTTCTCTTTTGTAAGCGATTGACCTATATACATGTTATACTCAACACCATCGGTTTTATATCGTTCAAAATAATGTGGAAACATTGCTTGTGCTTCTTCCTGTTTAGTATCAATAAACTTGGCAAGTTTATCATTTATTTTGGTGACACTTTCTTCGTATGATTTACGCTTGTCATATACTACCTGAAGATTATCATCTAAGTTCTTAGTATAATCGTTTACAAGAGTTTCAAGTTCGGTACTAATTCCTTTAATATGATGGAAAACGGGGTAAATATCTTTCTTTAAGAAATCTAATATTCCAACTTCATCACCAGCCTTCAGTCCTGTTTCTACATCAACTAAGTACTCTTTTACACGGAAAATTAGTTCTTCATAAATGGGAAGAGTTTCCGTTTTACAAGCTCCGTTCAATACTTTGATAGCCAAGGTAAGTTGAGTAATTAAATCCTCTTTTATAGCTATATTTCTAGCAGTTGATGAACCTTTAATATCTATCTGACCATATAATGGGAAAACATCCTCAAATACAATCTGTTCAATTTTTGCATCTTCACTTTTAGCGTAAAGTGCATTTTGATAATTCTCAGCAGCTTCATAGAAGCGCCATTTTACAGATGGATGAATTGATGTATAATGTTCTTGAATAGTAGCCTCTAAAATATTAAGGAACTCTTCTGAGTTTCTTTCCGCAGCGGCTTCAAAAACAGGTATGATATCTTTTAGTTTTTGTTTATTTACCGAGTTTAATTCGTAAGCTCTAGGTGAGGCAATTTCTAGAAGAATTAAATCTTTATTATTCGATGTTTTAATAGGTATTAGAATAATACTTTCAACATTTATTTTCTTTAAACGTTGGTAAAACCTATTTTCTTTCGAATGAAAACCATATTTCTCGATGTCTGAAATAACGACATCTTCGTTTTTACCGAAAAGACTTGATGCTATTAAATCACAAAAGAAATCATTGCATGTTAAAACAGCTCCTTCTTCAATTATAATACTTTCTGATTTTTTTACTCGAGGAGGCTCCGTTTCTATGTTACTAACATCAAATACGGAAAACCCTACTTGTAAATCTTTAATCGCATAAAACTCACTCAAATTAACTCTTAACTTATCAATAATTTTACCATCATCTTTTTCTAAAAGATTTGTTCTGATGGCAGTAAGAGTTTCATCGGAGGTTACATCAAAAAGATTCATAATACCAAAACCTTTAAAAACGTACGAGTTTGGAGGAAATTTTTCTCTCCAAATATCAATATTATCAAAGTTATCTAGTAATAACTTAATATCATTTTCTGTAATTTTAGGGGCATTTTCTGCCGGATAAACTTCCATAAAATCACCGTTAAAAGCTGCTCTATAGTGTTTGGTAACTCCTATATTATTATCTGGAATATCAAAGTAAAAAGGACGCTTTAAATCTACCGGATGATTATACACCGTACCCATGATTAAAGTACAAGCGAAAATATACATCAAATCATCTTCGAAATTTCTAACTTTCAATGTATAATTATCACCAGCGTTATTCAATATATTTTTAAAACGTTCGGTAAATTTGAAAGAAGTAAAAGAAAATGGAATGGTTGCTGCCTTTATTTCGTTATTAGTTAAAATTTCAGGAAATAAAGCATCAAGTAATAAGCTAATAATATCTCCATGTTTTTCTAAAAGCGAAAAGTCAGTAAACCCATCAATTAATTCAGGATATTTCTTGATTTCACGAATCATTGCTTTTGCCGATTCATGAAAAGGGTGGTGTTTCATTTCATCGCTCCCATACTTGACAAATAAATCATAAACCTTTTCAAAACTTATATGTAATTGTAATGGAAGCTCAAGATTTTGAGTGTCATTTATGTTTCTAATTTCCATTATAGTAGTTTTTCCCCATGTGCAAATTTACAAAATACTATTGTATAGTCGAAATAGCATCAAATTGCTTGCATTAAGGTACGAAATTTTTAGAAGATGGTTTTTGGATACTAAAATGCAAAATTTTGTAAAAGAAAAGCCATTACAATTACGTAATGGCTTAGATATAATTTGATATATTTTGTTAGAAGTAAAAATCATGATCTCTTATTTTACCTTTTTTCCCTAAACTATTGAATTTCCAGCTGAAACCAAGCATGAAATATTGCTGTAAAACGGTACTTTCAGAGTCTTCTATATAGTTCTGTGTAGCTCGTCTTCGAACATTGTTATTCTGATTTAACAGATCGTATGCTTTGAGTGTAATACTCCCTTTATCTTTTAATACTGAATATGAAAGGGTAGAATTCCAAAACCAAGCTGATTTATTGAAACCGATTACGTCAGGATTATAACTGTATCGAACATCATTATTCCATTCTAATTTTTTTAAGAACGTAGCTCTCGATCTGATGTTCAAGTTATGACGTGTAAAGTTTTGATTCGTGAAATTATCTAAATCGAACGTTGTTTTTGAGAGATTGACGGTATACCTTGGCTCAATCATGAAAACTTTATTCCATTCAAGTGTAAAACCAATATTAGGAGAAAGAGAAGTAGTTGTCGATTTATACTTTACATCGTTGAAAAAGTTGATGTTTCTGCTACCGTTTAAATTAACTCCTGCTCGAAGATTAATGGTTGTTATAGTATCAATTTTAATCTTTTTACTATAGGAACCACCTCCCCATACATTATAATACCCATCAACGTTTTCAAAGGTTGTTGTTCTTTTGAAACTACTATCAACAACACTTTTTGAAATAACTCTATTGTTAGTTAAATTACCTCCTGAGTAAAAATAAATTCCAGTCCTTTTTTGCCAATCGAATTTATTGAAACTTAGATATACACTGTGCCTTTCCGTTGGTTTTAAGAAAGGATTACCCGTAACAATGTTTAACGGATTACTTACATCTGAAAAAGGATTTAATTGTCGTATGCTAGGTGCGTCACTGTCTAAATCATAGTTAATGTAAATTCTGGCTTTTGAATCAAATCGATATCTAAAAGTAGAACTCATAATGAACGAGCTAAAGTCTTTTTGAAAGTTCAGTTCAGGCCTTAATTCATCTTCATTCTCTAAGTTCCTATTCAGTACTCCTGCCTTTATATTGAATCGAAATTTCTTTGATTTATAAGCGATTCCAGCGGTAGGAGTTTTTGAAATATCATTTGAAGTAAAGTTAGAACTTAATTCTGTGTTGAATACATCGTACTGACCACTAGTATTGTTGAAATCGAAGGTGCTTTTAATGTTTTCTCTCTCAAAGTTTCTGTAAGTATACTTGACATCAAAAAAAAGCTTCTTGGAAATAATTGGATATCTGTAGCTAATTCTTGTTCTTAGACTCGTTAGGTTATTACTTTGATCACTGAACTGATTCCTTTCAATAATAGAAGGGTCAGTTCCAAAAGTCTCAGCTGTAGAAATAACATAGTCTTCTGTATCAGATTTGTCAATTTGATTCGTAATAGAAGCTTTAATAAACGAACCTCCTTTACCAATCCTTTTGGTAATGTCAATATCATTCTCAAAGTTTTTGGCTGTTGATGATGATCTCGAATTTATATTAGATTGGTTGGTTAATACACGATTTTCATCGTAAGTTTCTTCATTACTTCTATAGGTTCCCTCTCTATCATTCAAAACAAACCTAGGTGAAACATTGATTAAAAAAGTAGAATCAATTTCAATGTCGAATTCAGCATTGATGCTATGATTATCGTTCTCATCAAAAGTGGAAGAAGTATTGTTTGAAAAATAGCGACTATCAGGAAGAATGTTTTCTCTGCTGTTTTTTGAATCATTATTTGAAGAACTTCCAGAATAGAAATAATTTAGATTAACATCTAATCCTTTTTTATATGTATCGGCATAGGTCATTCCAGCTGTTTTGGACTTAATAATTCCACTTCCACCACCAAAACTACGTCCGTTTACATTAAATGATCCGTTTCCATTGAACCATACATTTCCACCACCACCGAACATTTTTCTAATTTCACCAAAACTAAACCCCGGAGAATTAATGTTGTTTGTACTAGCTAGTACACTTATTCGTTGATCATTGTCAAAACGATTTACCATAGCGGCTCCTTCATAACGTTCGTCAGTTCCAGCTCCGGCGGAAACTCGACCAAACCAACCTTTATTATTTTCCTTTTTTATGGTAAGGTTTATGGTTTTATTTTCTCCATCACCGTTTTCACCACTGAAAGCCTCGGATTTGGTTTTAGTGTCGGTAACTTGAATTTTTTCAATAATATCTTTAGATAAATTTTTAGTGGTAATTGTTGGATCATTTCCGAAGAAAGGTTTTCCATTTACCAATATTTTATTCACAGCTTTTCCGTTTACGGTAATTTTACCTTCTTCATCAACTTCTACACCAGGAAGTTTCTTCAAGAGGTCTTCAACATTGGCATTTTTTTTAGTTTTAAAAGATTTTACATTGAATTCTAAGGTGTCCTTTTTTATAGTAATAGGAGCTGTTGATTTTACAACAACTTCACTCAATAGATTATCATTTTCTTTAAGGTTAATAACACCAAGATTAAGATTAGATTTTTTTGATAAGTCTAACGTTTTAGAGAAGTTTTTCATTCCTACGAATGATACCAATAGTTTTAAGTCTTTATGAAAAGACTTCCCTTCTAGGGTAAAGTTTCCTTTTTCATTAGAAATGGTATAAGATACCACAGTGCTATCCTTTATTCTTTCTAGGTATACCGTTGCGGATTCAACTGCTTTCTTATCCGTATCGGTTTGAATTTTTCCCGATATATTGAATGGATACGATTGAGCGAAAGTCAACGCTGAGGTAAACATAGCAATAGCCATGATCAATTTTTTCATAGATCCCTCGTAAATATTTAAATTAGTTTTGTCCGACCTAAAAACGAAGGAAAACTTTAAATGTTTCAAATGAGAAACAAAAAAATCTTACTACGAATGTTGGTCTAAGTTTTTGTTTTCTAGCCCAAAACTCGTAATAAGATTGTATATCTCTGAGTTAAAGATGTGTTAAAGTTATTTTTGCCTAAAATAAATACTAATTGGAACACCTGTGAAGTCGTAGTGTTCTCGTAATTTATTTTCTACAAAACGTCTATATGGATCTCTAATGTACTGCGGTAAATTAGCAAAAAAGGCAAACTGTGGTGTTTGCGTTGGTAATTGCATACAGTATTTAATTTTTATAAACTTTCCTTTGGTTGCTGGAGGAGGAAAATGCTGAACAATATCCAGCATGGTTTCATTAAGTTTACTCGTTGGAATTCGGCGTTTTTTGTTTTCATAAATTTCAACTGCCGTTTCAATAGCTTTAAAAATACGTTGCTTTGTTAAAACTGAGGTGAAAATAACAGGAACATCAGTAAAGGGAGCTATTTTTTCTTTTATTCTGCGTTCAAAGTCACGCATGGTATTGGTTTCTTTTTCTACCAAATCCCATTTGTTCACTAGTACAACAATACCTTTTCGGTTTTTTTCGGCTAACCAAAATATTTTCTCATCCTGACCTTCGAAACCTCTAGTGGCATCAACAACTAAAAGAGCAACATCACAGTGTTCAATGGCTCTTACGGCTCTCATAACTGAGTAAAATTCAAGATCCTCTTTTACTTTCGATTTTTTTCTAATTCCAGCGGTGTCCACTAAATTGAATTCAAATCCAAAACGATTGTATTTGGTGTCAATAGTATCACGTGTAGTACCTGCAATATTGGTAACTATATTTCTATCTTCACCAATTAAGGCATTGATTAAAGAAGATTTTCCAGCATTTGGACGCCCTACAACGGCAAATCTTGGTAACTCGTTATTCAGATCTTCATCTTCTTCTGGTTCAGGCATTTCATCAACAACCGCATCTAATAATTCACCTGTACCACTTCCATTAATTGAAGAAATAGTATAGTAATCTCCTAAGCCTAAATTATAAAACTCGACAGCATCAGCATCACGCATGGCGTTATCGACTTTATTTACTACCATAAAAAGAGGCTTTTTTACCTGGCGTAAAATTTTCGCAACAGCATCGTCCATAGGAGTAATACCTTGCTCTACATCTACTACAAATAAAATAATATCAGCTTCATCAATTGCTAGTTCTACTTGCTTTCGAATTTCTCCTTCAAAAATATCGTCAGACCCTACAACATAACCTCCTGTATCAATTACAGAAAACTCTTTGCCATTCCATTCTGATTTTCCATAGTGCCTGTCTCTTGTAACACCACTCACAGAATCAACAATGGCTTCACGACGTTTTACTAAACGATTGAATAGTGTAGATTTTCCTACATTAGGTCTTCCTACTATTGCTATAATATTACTCATTTTGCAAAGGTAGTGTTTCTATAAAACAAAACAACTATTGATTATGATTCAATAGTTGTTTTATTATCAATATTTTCTGAAGACTGTTTATTTGGAATAGATGTTTAAAGTTGCATCATCTGGAGCTTCATTAGAAACAATTAAAAGAGTTTTTCCATTAGGACTATTTTCTGCATTAACAACGAGTAGTCCTTCGGGTGAAGTATTTCTTAATCTTTGCACAAAAATAGGGTTATGAATATCGCGAATATTATAGATTAAAACATCTCCGCTTCTTTCTAATCCTATAACTGCATATATGTTGTCACCTTCTACGAAAGTTGTTACAGCTTCAGGTTCGGTACCCTTATCATCTGATCTTCCTTCAGGATAGTTTCCAAATTCATATAAGGCTTTTATGGTAAATTCATTTCCAGAATCGAAAATTAAATTACCAGTAGTATCCCAAATAGAGAAAGAACGGCCTCCATAACCATAAATTTGATCAATATCTCCGTCATTATCTGTATCTCCATTAGCAGTTGTTACTTTTAAACGGCCCAAATTTTTCTTTTCTTGTAATTCAGAAGCGTTAGGATATGCTGTTGGATCCAAATTCAAATCATCACCTCTTTCTTCTTCTGAATACCCATCGTAATCCCGAGCATCTCCTTCATTAGCGGTAATTATGTATCCTGTACCATTTACTTCAAAATAATCAATAGCGTCTGGTTGATAAAAACTTAAAACAGGCCATGTATTTAAATTACCTGTAGTATCGTCTTTATCGCTTAAATCGAAAAGAATATTGGAATAATCTTTTGTACCCAAAGGGTAAATATCAGTAATAACTTTCGAATCAATATTAAGTTTGGCAATACCATTGTTCTCTTGTAAAGCAATAAAAGCTGTTTTGGAATCTGATGAAACCGTGATATATTCAGGTTCTACATCTGTACTTAAATCTGCTCCAGGACCGAAAACTCTGAATCCTTCGGCTTCTAGAGTAGCTTCTTGTGCATTAAAACTATCAAAGAAAATTTGAGTGGCTGTTTTGTTTGCTACATCAATTAACGTTATTGAACCTTTAGGATCAATAGTGTAATCATCATTTGGCTCTCCTTCGTTAGCTGATAAAATATACTTTCCATCTGGAGTAAACGTTACCATATCCGGTAAGGCTCCTGCAGTGATTTCTGCATAAGGAGATGATAAGTTATCAGTTTTAAAAATAACAACCTTTCCATTATCGGTTTTTATTGTAGCTTCAACAGCAATTGCCAAATATCCATTACTACAAGCAACACTATTAACATTCCCACCGAAAGTAGTTACATCAATTGCGGTTTTAATTTGAGGAGAATTTACATCCGTAATGTCAATTACTTCTACTTCTTTAGCTTCTGAGTTCGTAGAAAAAATAGTTTTTGTGTTTGCATCAAAAGCAGATATTTCAGTGATTCCATCTCCCAAAGCAATTTTAGTAGTAGTAGCAAAGTAGGTAACATCGTTTCCATCTAGACCATCATTTCCGTTGGCGCCGTCTGTTCCATCGATCCTATCTGCGCCATCCACTCCATCAATTACGTTTTGACAAGAAGTAAAGTAAAACAAAGTTCCTAGTAGAACTATTCCCCAAATTTTTACATTTTTAAATTTCATAATTCTGTTTGTTAATTAATTTACTAAAAGTCAGTTCTATCAATGAAACTAATGTTAGTTAATTTGAAACTTTAAGTTATACTTAGGGTCGGTAGATCACTATATTATTAAGAAGTGCATTTATTTATTAAGAGAGTGTTACGGTTTTAATGGAAAAGTAAAAAGGAAACTTAGTAGTATGCTTATATTTTTTTAAATTGTAAGTCTGAACAAGTCAATACTATTACGATGGATGATAAGCTGTACAATCAGATTTTTTTAAAACCCAGATTTCAAATGGATTTTGATATGAATGCGAACAGCTTATTAGAAAAACTTAAAAAATATATTGATACAGAACAACGTTATAAAATGAAGGTTGTAGATCAACATATTGTAATTGATATACCCGAAAAAGAAAGTCATTACTGGTCGCCTCAATTACAGATAGAAGTAGAAGCGCTTACAGAAAATTCAAGTAAACTGAAAGGATTGTTTGGTCCGAAACCTCAAGTTTGGACGCTTTTTATGTTTATTCATTTTGCAGTGGCAACAGCTTTTGTAGTTTTCGCGATTATGGCCTACAGTAATTGGTCATTAAACAAGAGCTATTTTTTTCCTTTAGTCATGTTAATAGCTTTACCAATTTTATGGATATTACTATATTTCATCGGAAGTGTTGGTAAATCCACTGGCGAAAAGCAAATGAATGAGCTTAAAAGTTTTATGAAAAAGGTTTTAAGAGAATTATAAACTAATCTTTATAACCAAAACGTTTTAACTGTCGGTCATTAGATCTCCAATTTTTATTCACTTTTACGTATAAATCTAAAAATACCTTTTTATCAAAAAAGTGTTGTAGATCCTTTCTTGCGTCAGTTCCAACACGTTTGATAGCACTACCTTTATGACCAATAATAATTCCTTTTTGAGTATCACGTTCTACCATAATAACAGATCTTATTTTTATGATATCACTTTCTTCGATAAAACTTTCAGTTTCAACCTCAACTGAATACGGAATTTCTTTTTTATACTGCTGTAGTATTTTTTCTCGTATTGTTTCATTTACAAAGAAACGTTCTGGTTTGTCTGTTAACTGATCTTTAGGATAAAAAGGAGGAGCCTCTGGTAGCAACTCGATTATTTTGTAAAAAACGGTTTCTACATTAAATTTTTCCAAAGCAGAGATTATATACACAAATGAATTTGGTACTTTTTTCTTCCAATAATCAATTTTTTCCTGAACCTCTTCTTGAGTCGACTTATCAATTTTATTTAATAATAAAATAATCGGAATTTTACTATTGACGATTCGTCTAAAGAAGTCTTCATTCTTTAATTCTTTTTCTCCAACTTCAACCATATAGATTAATACATCAGCGTCCTCAAAAGCGGATTTTACAAAATCCATCATTGATTCTTGCAGCTCATATGCTGGCTTGATAATTCCAGGAGTATCAGAAAAAACAATTTGATAATCTTCTCCATTTACAATTCCAAGAATACGATGTCTTGTTGTTTGCGCCTTTGAAGTTATTATTGAAAGTTTTTCACCAACTAAGGCATTCATTAAGGTTGATTTTCCAACATTAGGGTTCCCAATAATGTTTACAAATCCTGCTTTGTGTGTCATATGACAAAGATACGCGCTTTTTAAAGAAGAAAACGTTTTTTTAATGTGTTGTTATTGATTTGTTTATCTTTTTTTTGGATAAAATCACTCTTTTAATTTGGGCGTAACAGAGAAAAGTACCTATATTTGCAGAACAAATCGCGGGATAGAGCAGTAGGCAGCTCGTCGGGCTCATAACCCGAAGGTCACAGGTTCGAGTCCTGTTCCCGCTACTAGAAAAGCTTCACAATCTGTGAAGCTTTTTTTGTTTATAAATTGTTTAATACGAAAAAGAAAAAGCGGATTCCTTTACCTGAGATAAAAAGAGTTCTTTGTAAGCTCTTCCGATAGGTAGTTTTTCTCTACTTACTTTTACATATTGGCTGGAGTATCCTTGTATATAATCCTTATTAATCAAAATAGATTTATGTATTCTGATGAAAGCGGAAGGTAGTAACTCTCTTAAGTTTGATAAAGATTTACGGATAAAGTACTGTTTACCACAGCTACTAAAAAGTTTGATATAGGCTCCATCAGATTTTGCATGACTTATAGTAGTCAATGAAATTTGCTGTTGCATTCCTTTATATGAATAACTTAAATAAGAGTTGTTGTTGCTCGAATTTAAAATCATTTCGATTTGAGCATATATCGAATTTGTGGTGTATGGAGGAATAATAAAAGTAGTAGGATTCGTTTCCTTTACCTTATCAATAACATCCATAGTCCCTTGATCCGAGATATAAATATGCTTAAAGCTGTTTTTTTCTGATAAGTATTTTATCAAGTCAATTCCATCTGTTTTATTCGACTCATTGAGATAAAGATCAACTAAGAGTAAATCATATTTGTTTTCATCTGTAAGCTTTATAGCTTCTATTCCAGAAATAGCTATATCAACTTGATAATAGGGCTTTCTTTCTAAGCTTTCTTTTAATCGGTAGGCAGACTCTGTTTTCTTTCTAATTATTAGTATTTTTTTTACTTCTGTGTACAACTTTTTCAGGATTAAATTGTTTTCGTATTCTATGGGTAAATTACATGAGAGTTTTATTTATGAGTTTGTAAATCAGGTTTTTTTCTCATGTGGTGATAGCTCTCATGATTCAGTTTCACGGCTAAATTATTTAAATACCGAGTTCGTTTTTCTTGAAATTCCTTAAGTGTTAATATTTCGAACTTAAGTGTCAACTTTTTAACTTTAGGTGGTGTTTTGTTGTTTGTGAACAAAAAGTTGTTGTTGATGTCATTTCTTCTTTAACAGTTTTTTTTTGCTCTAATTTTGGTCTAGCATTACTGAGTAATTCTTTGAATTATTTAGCAAGGTTTTCTTTTTAGTAGTATAAAACCTATGAAAAGGAAAGTTATTAACTAACCAAACAACATGTATAAAAATAACTCTATTGATTCGGAGCTTACGTTCCTTGATCTTGATATATCTCTGCGAAAAACCCAAAAAGCTTTTGATGCTACAATTTTGAGGGAAGCCGTTTCTGTGGCAGTCGAAAAATTAAGCAAGAATATTAGCAATACTTCATTAAGAGGGTTGCAATTAGTTCAACCAAGTCGTTTGGAAGAATTGGTTGAAAAGTATACGGAGAGAACTCATAAAGATGCTAAGGAAGACATAAGTCTTAAAATCTTTGAGGAAATCATCGATTTATATGTTGCTACAGGAATTCCTGTATATTCAAAGGGGTATATGGGAAGACAGTTTTCAGGAGTAGTTCCCATTGCAGGATTAACGGATTTGTTGACTTCAATGATGAGTCAGCCCTCGTCTTTCTATGAATCGGCTCAATTACCTAGTATTGTTGAAAAGGTTATTGCCAATGAGTTTGGAGGTTTAATAGGTTGGAAAAAAGACACCTATGATGTAGTTACCACTTCAGGAGGTTCTTTGGCAAACATAACCGCCTTATTAACGGCAAGAAACTGTAAAGTTCCAAACTTTTATAACCTACATAGTTCATCCGAAGGAATTCCTGCGGTGGCTATGAGTTCAGATGTTCATTATTCTGTGAAAAGAGCTGTGGGGATTCTTGGGATAGGAGAAGATCAAATTGTATCATTACCTGTAAATACCAAAGGTCAGATTTGTATGAGCCAGGCCGAGCGTAAACTAGCAGAAGCAGAAACTAAAGGATTGTCTGTTTTTTGTTTAGTGGCTTCCGCTGGAACAACTCCAGTAGGTGCAATTGATCCGTTGAACGATTTGGCAGAGCTGTGTAAAAGAAAAAACTATTGGTTACATGTGGATGGAGCACATGCTGGAAGTTTTTTGGTTTCAGACAAACTCAGAGGAAAATTACAAGGAATTGAGCTAGCAGATTCTTTTACCTTAGATGCTCATAAAACTATGTTTTTACCAGCTTCGTGTACCTTATTGTTCTACAAAAACAAAGAAGCTGTTCAACAAACTTTTTATAAAAAAGCAAGCTACATATTCGAACGCGATTCCAATAATTTAGACGGAGGTGAAAAGAGTTTTGAATGTACAAAAAGACCCATGATTATGAATCTTTGGATACCATGGGTATTGTATGGAAGAGAATTCTTTGCTCAAAAACTAGAAGAGCTTTGTACAACCACAAAACAGGCTTATTATAAACTGAAATTAGAGAAAGACTTTTATCCACTCCACAAGCCAGAAGCCAATATTTTATGCTTCAGGTATTCTCTAGAAAACAGCAATGTGATCAAGGTAAAAGATTTACAATTAGCAATTAGAGATATTATAAAAGAAGATGGAAAGTTCTTTATCTCTAAAGTTGAAATTGAAGGAGAAACCGCTTTAAGAGTGGTGTTTATGAATCATGAAATTACCATGACACATTTCAATGAATTACTAACCGAAATTAAAAGAATAGGGGAAGATCTCGTATCAAACAATAAAAAACGACACTAAATGAGTAAGAAAGTGAAACCAGAAGCTGATTACAAGGCTTTCTTGAAAAAAATATACCCAGCGAGCCAACTAAAACCAAAATCTATTGATCAGGTATTAAAACTGCCTCGATTTTCCGAAAAGCTACATCAGGTAGAGGCACATTACAAAGGCACTTCTTTCGATTCTTTAGATGCGGCAATTCAAGATGAGGTGATCTTATTACGATTACAGCAAATAAAGAATATTTTAGAATTAAACCCACACTGGAAACAACGATTTGAAGATTTTGAAGTAACCAAACCAATCAAAAGTTTTGAAGATTGGCAAAAGTTACCAGTTACAGATAAGGCAACGGCAATTTCTTTTTTCTCTGAGGATAGAAAGGGAATGGTCGTACCAATTGAAAATGGTGGATTCGAAATTGTAGCCAGTGGAGGAACGAGTACAGGAAAACCTTCGGAAACAGTTTTTTCTTTGAAAGAATTAGAAGATACCTATGACATTTCAGGGAAGTTTATGGCGAATCAATTGTTGAGTCGATTCTTTGATAAAAAAGATAAAGCACCTTTGGTAACCACAACGTATGCCGATTATCAATTGTGGAGTAGTGGAACTATGGTGGGAGGTGTTTTACAAAAAATACCAGGAGCTAATTATGTTGCTGCGGGTCCAATTGATAAAAAAATCTATCATTTAATGATGAATTACGAAGGGGCAAAAGTGTTTTTAGGAACGACGGAACAAATAGGAACTCTTTATGAATACGGTGATGGTTTAGAGGAAGAGGCCAAAAATAGCCTTCGTTTGGCTTTGTATTGTAGTGGTTTATTGCCAGCTAAGAAGCAAGCAGAATTGAAATCGTTGTATCCGAATCTTGATATACTGAGTTATTTTTCTGCATCTCAAGCAGAAGCGATAGCCATTCAGTTAGATGTAAATGACAATGCATTAACCACAGTTCCAGGCTTACATTTTGTTGAGATTGTGGATGAAGATGGAAAATGGGTGGAAGAAGGAGAAGAAGGAGAGTTGGTAATAACAAGATTGCATTGTAATGAAGCTCCATTAATCCGATTTAAATTAGGAGATAGAGCGATTAGATTACCATTAAGAGATGAGAAAGAATTAAAAGCATTTCAATTTGAGTTTAGAGGAAGAAGTGGTGATGTAATTCATTTAGATGATCATCAGTTTTCAGTCTTAAATACCTACGAGTATTTAAAAAACGTATTAAAAAATCTATATGCTTTTGATGTTGATTTGATTGCTTCACATGTTCAAATTGTAAATCATAGAAAAGAAAGAAAACTGTCCATTTTACTGGCATCAGAAAATGCTTTGGTAAACCAACAAATTATAGGAGCTAAACTAGGTGTGTATGGAATGCAATGTTTAGTGAAAGATGCATTGGTAAACTCAATGGGACTGTACAGCAAATCGTCAATTAACTTTGATACTGTCGAAAAGCTAGGCTATCAATTTGAGATAAAGTTCGTAGATATAGACTCACAAGAGATTCATAGAACAATGGTAGGTAAAGTACCATTTTTTAGAGATGTTATTGATTCCAATTTATAAGAAACTGAACGATGGAAGCAACAGTTGAACAAAAAGAAATTGTCGAATCGTATTCGACAATAACAAATGAGTTACAGGCAACATTGGTTGATTATAAAAAAGCGTTTGATACCAATTTGTTTGAAGAACAATCGGAACTAATTCTTACAAAAATTGAGAATTATTTAAAGCATAGTAAGAATACCGTAAAGGGTGTTGATGTTCAGAACCCTCATGATTTAATGAAGGAAGTTTTGAGTATCATGAATTCAAACAAAGACGCTAGCCTCAACGAAAAACTAAGTACTATTGTCGATTTGTATTTAAAAACAGGAGTTCAAGCCAATTCTCCTGGTTATATGGGAAGGCAATTTTCATCAGTTTTCCCAATTGCAGGTGTTTTTGATTTTATAAGCTCTATGTTAAGTCAGCCCTCATCGTTTTACGAGGCAGCTCAGTTACCCAGTGTTGTAAGAGTTTTTATGGCGAAGGAATTAAATAAGTTCATCAAATATCAAGAAGATGAATTTGATATGGTAACTACCTCAGGAGGTTCTTTGGCAAATTTAACAGCTTTATTGTCTGCCAGAAATTACTACTTCCCTGAATTCTGGAAAAAAGGAATTTTAAGTGTAAAACAAGGAGAAGTACCTGCTATTGCAGTAAGTGAAGAAGCTCATTATAGCATTATCCGAACGGTTGAAATGTTGGGGTTGAGCAGACATAATATTATCAAATTACCAACAAATCATAAGAAACAGGTCGATATTTCTCAAGTTGAAACGACATTATCAGAAGCAAAAGAAAACGGATTTAAAGTGTTTTGTATTGTAGCCAATGCAGCAACCACAGCAGTAGGTGCTTTTGATCCGATTGACAAGCTAGCCGAGATTGCTGAGGAGCAAGATTGTTGGTTGCATGTTGATGGAGCACATGGTGCTAGTTTTTTGTTATCTGAAAAGCAAAGAAAAAAGCTAAAAGGTATTCATAAAGCCGATTCCATTACTTGGGACGCTCACAAAATGATGTTCATTCCCGGAACTTGTAGCATGCTTTTTTATAAAGAAAAGCACAAAAGCAAGCTAGCTTTTCGCCAAAAAGCTAGCTATGTTTTTGAAGCCGAAGAAGACGAGTATACAAAATACGACGGTGCTAAAAAGAACATTGAGTGTACTAAAAGGCCTATGATTATGAATTTATGGGGTGTTTGGACCTTTCATGGAGCATCGGTTTTCGAAGAGAAAATAGATTATCTATGTGATCTTACTCAAAGAGCGTATCAAGAACTCAAAAAAGAAGAAGGTTTCGAAGTGCTTCATCATCCTGAGGCAAATATGCTGTGTTTTCGATACAAACCTTTACAAGAAGATCATAGTCGAATTGCAGATTTTCAATTAAAAATTAGGAATCAACTTAAAGCAAATGGTAACTTCTTTATCTCAAAAGTAAGTCTCGATGGAGAAATAGCTTTAAGAGTGGTGTTTATGAATCATAACACCCAATTAAATCACTTTAAAACCTTACTAGAAGAAATTAAGGTAACGGGAAAAACAATTTTACAAACCTCTTTGAAGTCAGCAATGACTTTATAAAAACATAAGTTAACGATGAGCACGAATACTATTTCTACACCAGATACTTTAGAAAAGGAGGTGTCAACAAAACCAAAGAAAACAATAACCCAAAAAAATAATGATGCAATACATCTTGCAGAGCAGCTAATACCTAAAAAGGAGTTTTCGGTAAAAAGCACTCAAGAAGTTAAAGAACAACCGCATTTTTATCATAAAATCAAGGAAGTCGAAGAGCAACTTGGAAAGAAGTTTTACGAGTTCGATTTTGATATTCAAGAAGCCATAGTCTTAAGAAGATTGCAACAAATGACCAACAATTTGTTTTTAAATCCTTTTTGGAATAACAGATTGAAAGAGTCTGGAATCACGGAGGCACCCAAAAGCTTTGAAGAATGGCAAAACATTCCATTAACGGATAAAGAAACCATGGTTGCCGCTTTTAACGGAAAGCGTGAAGGAATGATCATTCCTTTCAGTGAAGGTGGTTTTGAAATTGTAGCAAGTGGAGGTACTTCATCAGGAATCCCATTAGAAACGGTTTATGAATTAGATGAACTTCAAGAAACCTACGAAATGGCAGGAGAATTTATGGGGAAGTTTATTACCGATAAATACCTTTCAAAAGAAGGACCAAAATGGATGGCTACAACTTTAGCCGACTACCAAATGTGGAGTAGTGGAACCATGGTAGGAGGTGTGTTGCAGAAAATTCCGAAGGTAAACTTTTTAGGTGCTGGACCTTTAAATACCAAGGTGTTTCAGCATATGATGTCTTACAAAGGAGAAAAAGCCATTATGTCTACTTCCAATGCAATTGCCTTACTGGCTGATTTTGGTCGAGGGATGGATGAAGAAAGAAGGAATAGCTTTAAAATTGCCATGTATGGAAGTGGGTTGATGTCAAATAAACAAGAGGAAGCATTAAGAGAGGTATATCCTCAAGTTGAAATTCTCAGTTATTTTGCCGCTACTCAGGCAGAGACAATTGGTTTACAGCTAGACCATGCAAATCAAGCTTTATCAACCGTGCCGGGATTACACTTTGTTGAAATTGTTGATGAAAACGGAAAGTGGGTAAAAGAAGGAGAAGAAGGAGAATTGGTTATAACACGTTTGCATACCAATAAAGTTCCGAATATTCGCTATAAACTAGGAGATCGAGTGGTTCGATTGAAGCGAATGGATACTCCTGAACTGAAAACAGAACAGTTTTTATTTAAAGGACGAAGTGGTGACGTGATTCATTTAGGAGATTCTCATTTTTCGGCACCAAAAGCTGAAAAGAAACTTTTTTCTACACTAGAAAAAGAAGGCATCCCATTAACAGAACAAGCTATTGAGATTCAATTTTCAAACGATCGAAAATCAAGAAAATTAACCTTATTAGTTTCGGCGTTAAACGCAAACGAAATCCAAAAGAAGATTGTCGATTTAGGAGAAGAAACCATTAACAATCTTTTTGTGGAGTCATTAATTCAATCGCTTCCATTGTTTAATACTTGGGAAGCAAACCGAGGTTATATTGAAAAAAGTAAGTATCAATTTTTTGTGAATGTTGTTGAAAAAGGATCGAAAGAGATTTTTAGAACAACTCATGGAAAAACACCATTAATTAGAGATAGATTTTAAATCTGAAAGCTGCATTATACTATCGAAATGGATAGGAGAAATGCATCATTTATGCCATTTGGTATTAGAGTATATTTAAACAGAATATGATCTGAAAATTAGTGATTTGTGGTTCTGACGAAACATCGATTGAAGAGTTTATCGAGATAAATAATGAGATGGATGTAAAGTCACGGTTCATAAAGCATTTGTTTTTCAGGAAATAAAGTTTTTAAACATACTCTTAGATTAACTAACCAACAATACTATGTCAAATCAAATTAACATTATGATCATGGTAGATTCTATTAAGGCTTTGTTAGATCAAAGCCTTGAAGGAAACTGCGTAATGGTTGACGATAGCCCTTTTCCAAGTAAGAATCAGGGAGGATCAAAACTGGTAACGTCTTGCGTACCCTATCAAAAAATACATTGGACTGTAAAAGCGGTTGATGTGCAAACACCCGTAAGTATCAAAGAAATTTCATTTTCATCAAACCCGTCAGAGCCTCGAAACAACGACAATGAGAATTTAGATTCTTTGGTATGGACAGGGATTGTGCCTCGAGTTGGAGACCATGCCGTACAATATCACTACAATCTTGTGCTGCAAATTGGTAAAGGAGAAAAGAGTGTATTGGAAATCCAGACACCTGCATTAAAAATTTTACCAGCACATTATTAATCATTAAAAACGGAAATTATGAGTCAACAATTCGGAATTATGGTGATGGTCGATGTGAAGGCGGCTTTAAAAACCAAAAATTTGCAGGAGCATGTGTACCTAATTGGAAACATGAAAGATTTTGGATCTCAAAACGAAGGAACGAATCATTTAGTATCAAAAGTGAATGGAACCTATTGGTATGATGGAAGTCAGGCAGGAGAGGAAGTAATGAACTGGTTAGCAATTGATATTAATGATTTACCAAGATCTGTGCAAAGATCGGCACATACAAAAAGTAAAACCATTGAGTCAGTATTGAGTAAACTTCCTTTACTAGATAGTAAAAATCTAAAAGGAGGAAAGGCAAAAGAAGCCCAAGATGATCAATTAGTAGATTTAACAAATCACTTGAAAAAGAGTACTCTAGGTGCTACGGGTCTTCATATAAGTACTGATGCAAAAACAGGTCTTCAAACTGAGTGGCCTTTGATAAATACCAAAGGAGAACTGGTTGAAAAAGTAGCAGGAAATAAAGATGAAATCGTGTATCATCCGCCTATAATAACCAATATTACAGGAGAGGCAGTTGATCTTGGTATTATGTTTCCTGCGCAATATGGTTCACCAAACTTTTCAACAGAAGGGTGGTATTGGTGTGCAACGTTAAATACTGCCCATGAAGGACAGTTCTCGTATACTGTTCATGTGTCCTTATTTGATTTAATAGAAGAAACAAAAAATACACCAGCCTATTGGAAGCCTGTAAACATGTCGTTTGATGCATCCATTCTTATTTCAAGAGACCCGATGAAAAACGGATTCACTGGAGCTGGAGATTCCTATTTACCAATTTAATAACAAGAAGCATGAGTATTATAAGTATAAAAGCAATTGTAGATGTTGTTGCCGTATTGTCAAACAACACGCTTGATAAGAACCTATATCTTATGGATAACAATAAGTTAAATGGTTCAAATAATGAAGGAACGGCCAGCTTAGAAACGGCCATTCAAAAAGGCGATGAGCTGGTATGGAGTACTTTTGGTTTGGAAGTAGAATCCTATGTGGAAATCAATACCATCAAGGTTAATAAAACCTATGTTACAGAACCCGTAAAATCGTATTACGACGGAACCAACATTCCTTATTGGACAGCTACAGTGTTAAAAGCACCTACCAAAAAAATGGGCTATACAATCGATTTTAATGTAGGCGATACAAAAACTGTATTTTCTATTGCTAACGGACCAAGTATTAAACCAATCATCAAAAAGAAATAAGGCATGGCAACAAAAGATAGTAAACGATTGGGAGTTGCTAACGGAATTCAATTGAATATTGTTAGTACCGTCGATTTAAAAACGATTTATAGAACAAAGTCTTTGGAAGATGCTGTGTATTTAACGGATAATGCTTTTCACAGTGAAAATAAAGGGACACCAGCCTTAGAAACAGTTTGTACCCAAGGACAGGTATTAAACTGGCTGTTGTATCCAGTAAATATGGATGAAATGGTGAATCCGCATATCTACAATCCTTCAGCGAGAATTAGTAATATCGTTTTTCTTCATGAAGATGGGACTGTGGTGAATGAGAAAATCTGTGATAACCTAGAACCATATGGAACTCAAGAAAAAGGAAGACCATATTTACAACCACCTATTTTCTATTATTGGGCAGGAGCAGTAAAAGCAAATTTAGCACCTGGAAAATATCGATACCGATTAATCTTTGAAGTAGATAATCCGTATTTGCCAGGAGTAAAAAGCTATTACAATCTTGATAGCTTAAGCTTAAATGTAGTTCCGTTAACAAGCGAAGGAAAAGAGTTTTCTTAATTCATGCAGGCCTGTCAGTTCGAGTGGTTTTTGCAAAGTGTTAACGAAGCAAAAAGTGTATCGAGAACAGATTTAAACTAAAAAATATTGTTCGAGTTTAATCAACAAGAAATAAAAAGCTTCAAAGCAACAATTGGAACATTGTGTTTTGAAGCTTTTCTTATTAGTTAAAATATATAGATATCAAGGTTCAGCATCATTCCGAATTTATTTCGGAATCCCATCCGACTAAGAACAATTGTCAATTAACAATTATCAGTGATCACTGATAATTCCAGTTATGTCATTTCTGTAAAGGTTAACTAATTCGTTGACAGTTTTGGTTAAAAATTATTTTACTCAACATTCAACCCCTGTCTTTGTGTAAGGAAATCAAAAGATAAGTCGGACAAACTCTTTCCATTCACTGTAGCACCCCAAGCACCATGACCAGCCCCTTCCAAAGGAACAAGTTCATTATAAACACCTAAAGAATTATAGATACTATTTAGCTCAGTAGCTTCCGAATAGGTAGTTGTGGGATTTTGGTCGTTTGTACCATGTGCTAAGAATATTTCAGGATCGTTACTATCATAAGGATCCACATTGTATATCGATCCGAAAAGCTCTAGTTTTACATTAGATCCCCAAAAATAAACCATACTTTTTACTGTATAATTTTCGTTTAGATTCGTTGTAGAAAGCGTAGCATCATCAGTAACAGAAATTTCATCTCTAAAATCATCTTGATCTGAAATACCTAAAGCTACTGTCGAAACTGCACCCGCAGAAGCACCACCTACGGTAATAAAATCAGGGTTAATGTTATAAGTGTTTGCATTGGCAACCAGCCATCGAAGAGCCGCTTTAGCATCTCTTTGTGCCATATACATTGCAACACTAGTTGAAACATCACTAGGAGATGATGCATTTTCTATGGAGAAATTGATCCATTCTTCAGGAGCAAGTCCTTTATAAAATGCCAATACCTGTTCTTGAGTCATTCCCGATATATTTCCTAACTCTTCCGTGGTTCTATAATCTATTGAAGCGAATACCCACCCTCTTGAAGCAAAGTATTGTGCCATATCTTGAATTTCAGGTTTCTCTTTGGTACCTCCTTGAAATCCACCACCATGAATAAACATATAAACAGGTCTATTGGTATCATTATTATCAGGATAGTAAAGGTCCAATTTTAACGAAATGGAAAAAGGAGCAGTGCTATTTGCATTATGACTCAACCCATTGGCATAGGTAATGTCTTCATCCTTTAAAACGTTATACGACGACGCACTTTTTACAACAGGAACGCCATTCTCAGGGGTAACCGATTCGTCTTTATCGCAAGCAGTAAGTAGTAAGACAGCGAAAATGGTTAGATATGTTATTTTCTTCATGATAAAATGTTTTATTCTGTTTTATGTAGTACGCTTGTATTTTTTGAAACTTTAAAACCACCAACAAGTAGTGTCAGTGGTTGAATATGTGATTCTTTTTCAGTGATATTATATGCTCATAAGCTCAATGTTGAAAGTATTATTACCCCCTTTTACCTGCAACATGCACTGTCGCTTTTCGCTTACTACGATTTTTAGTATCGTACCAAAAAGTAATTTTTCTAATTTTTCTTTTGTTCCCTTTTAAATCGATCACTCTTGAAGCAGCTCCTCTTTTAAAATGAAACTTTAGCGGAATATTGTCTGTACTACCATTTCCATAAGTTACTAACATTTTTCTCATATTTACCGCACCGCCAGTAACCTTTATTTTTAGTTTCGTAAAGTTACCTTCATTAGCACCTACTGCGATAACATCCTTTTCAATTCCCCAGTTCACTTTTTTACTGCCTAAATGTATCCAGTCCCTTTTTAAATCGATGTTAGAAGTTGTAAAACTCGACAATCCTACAAAAAGAAAAAGGACCATTGTAATACGTAAAATATTTCTCATTATTTATGATTTTTATGTTATTCAATTGTTTAGACCTTAAAAGTTAAAAAAAGTTGATTTTTTCCTGAAATTTATCGATCAAATGCGTTTAAGTGTTGATTTTGTGTTGTTTGATGACGTCTTGAAAATTATCAAAGAACAACGATTATTGAACACTTTTCAATATAAACTAGCAATCGATATTACAGTTCTGTCATTTCGAAGGAGGTAACGACTGAGAAATCTCTCTGTTGTTTTACAGCTAATATTTATTCAGATTTCTCCTAAGGTCGAAATGACGCGGAACTCAAAATTTAAAATTAAAAGGAATTACCGAATCCTTTCCCAGCCACGCTGGCACGACTTCGGGGATTGCCGAGAGCTTCCCAGCTACGCTGGCACGACTTCGGGAACTGCCGAAAGCTTCCTGCCCACGTCAGGACGATTTCGGGAACTGCCGAAAGCTTCCTGCTCACGTCAGGGCGACTTCGTGGAATGGCGAAAGCTTCCTGCCCAAGTCAGGAAGAGTTCAAGAATAGAAAACCATAAACAATGAGTAGTACTGATCGAAGAATAAATGGGATCATTGATAATAGTAAACTGATAATTGAAATTCCAGTTCTGTCATTTCGAAGGAGGCAACGACTGAGAAATCTGATTGTTTATTGGAGTTTTTAGTTTAAGTTCAATATCATTCCGAATTTATTTTCGGAATCCCATCCTACCATGGACAATTGTCAATTAACAATTATCAGTGATCACAGATAATTCCAGTTATGTCATTTCGAAGAAGGTAACGACTGAGAAATCTCTCTGTTGTTTTATAGCTAATATTTATTCAAATTTCTCCTAAGGGCTAAATGACGTGGAACTCAAAATTCAACACTTAAAATTTAAAATTAATAATTAAATAAGAGGTGTTTACGGGAAACCGTAAGGAAATTACATCCATTTTTTTTAGGTTAGCAACACAAAGAAAAAGCAAACTAAAAAATTAACGATATTACTACAAAAGAGATGAGACCTATATTTTAAAGAGTAATAAGTTTATAATGTTATAAATGAAACTTCAACATCTCTTTCTTAAAAAAAGGATTTCCCTTTTTAGCCACTGCTTTTTGTAATAGAATAAAACAATTAATCAAAGGGTAAATGCTTAGAAATATGCGTTTGTCCTTAAATATAGAGCAAATAACAGTTATATTATAGAGGATACAACAATGTCTATAAGTAATTACAAGTACTAACTCACACAACGACCGATAACAGAAACGTGTGTACCATGTATTTACACGGGAATAAGTTCTATTGTTTTTTGTCAATTACTTAAATTTTATTTGGACATTATATACTAAATTTAACCATTAGTACAAATTGAAAAGAATACAACTTAACAATAATAAACTATGAGTAACAAATTATTCGATAACGAAAAAGTTAGCCTACTTCAAAAAGATGTTGAAAACAAAGTTGAATTATCTAATGAAGAGATTAATGAAAAGTATAAAAAAGGAGAGGTAAGAATTGTTACCGAACAAGCCCGTTATCCATTAAGTACTATTGTTGGTATGGTCAATAGTGAAGACTATATTCTAAACCCTGAATTTCAAAGAAGACATAGGTGGAACGAAACAAGGAAATCTAGATTGATAGAATCTTTTATTATGAATGTTCCTATTCCTCCAATATTTCTTTATGAAAGGGAATACTCTGTTTATGAAGTTATGGACGGACTACAAAGACTTACGGCAATTTCTCAATTCTATGAAGATAAATTTGTATTGCAAGATTTAATTGAATGGAAAGAATTAAATGGATTTAAATACTCTCAATTGCCAGAACAGATAAAAAAGGGAATTGATAGAAGGTATATTTCATCCATAATACTATTACAAGAAACAGCGAAATCTGAATCTGAAGCAAATAGATTAAAACAATTAGTTTTTGAAAGGATTAATAGTGGAGGAGAAAAATTAAAAGCACAGGAAATAAGAAATGCATTATTTCCGGGTGGCTTAAATAACTTAACTATTAGCCTTTCTAGGAACGAGTATTTCTGTAAATTATGGAATATACCGGAACCGGATGAAACTGAATTGAAGACAGGACAAACTCGCCAAGAAGTAATTGAAAATATACACTTTAAAGATATGTCCGACGCAGAGCTTGTACTTAGATTCTTTGCTTATCGCCAAATAGACCAATGGCAAGGAAATACTATGGAATTTTTCCTAGATGAATTCTTAAAAAAAGGTAATGAGCAATTTGATGAAAATTTATTAAATAACTTAAAAGACCTATTTAACAATACTGTAGAATTTGCCTTTGATTTATTTGGTAAAAAAGCATTTTGGCTTCATAGAAAAAGAGAAGATATATGGTTTCATTACGAAAGACCTACAAAAATATTATACGACCCATTAATGCAAGTATTGGCAAACAGCATAGATAAAAAAGAATTAATTTTAGCTAAGAAAGAAAATATTATTGCTGGTATTGAAAATTTGCATAAAGACAATTTTGAATCTTTTAAAGGTCGTGACACGAATAAGACTAAAGTTGCAGAAAGAATTATTATTCTAGATAACTATTTTAATTCCTTTTTGAATGAATAAAATCTTAAGTGAATTTCAAAATGAAATGGAGTTACTTAAGTTTTATATTGATTTTCAAAATGAGAGTTATAAGAATCAATCAAAGCTTGAAAAAGCTAACCCTAATTCTATTTTAAAATCATTAACCGTATCGAAAATAAAACAATTCGATTTTAACTCCCATATAATTTCAATTTACGGAGCATATGAATATTTTGTTGAACAAATGCTAGTTAAGTATTTAAGTGAAATTTGCTCAATTACAAATTCATATGATTTACTTCCCGAAGAGATACAAAAAAATAACATTAATAAGACTCTAGAAATTATTAAACAACTAGATTACAGAAAAAACCGCAATATTAAAGTTGAAAAAGTAATTGAAATATTACATAAAAACATTAATGAAAAATCATCTACAATTAATATTAATGCTTTCAAAAATCATAGTGCAAATTTTCGAATATCGGTTGTCGATACATATTTTGCCGAAATCGGTATAAAAAACATATCTAGTTTAATTAGACAGTATGAACCTTTAAAAGGTTATTTAAAAAATAATATTTCAGATTATTCATCAAAAAAGAGTTCCATTATTTTTCAACCTTTAGAACATATTTGCGACTTAAGAAACGATATCGCTCATGGAGTTAGTAATATTCAATTAATAAATAAAACTATTTTATTTGAATATATCGATTTTATGAAAATCTACACTATCGCATTATTTGAGTTAATAAATGATAATTATTTAATGAGGATTTATGAGCAGAATAATGATGAAATTGAAGCTATAAAAATCTTTAATAACCAAATCTTATGTTTTAACACAAAAGGTAAGCGAGTAGACAAAACTTCTAAAATATTAGTCAAATCTGAAAATCACTTTCCTAATTTTTATTTGACTGGTATTAAAGATATTCAAAAGAATAATATAAGTATCGATAGAACTGAGTTGGATGAGAAAACTGAAATTGGAGTTATGCTAGATAAAAAAATAAAAAGCACTATGAATTTTAAATTGTTGACGGGTTAAGGGGTTGGTGCATAGTTATTTATATGTTGTTTGTGCTGCCTTTGTTAGACAAACACCTCCTAGTTAGTACTTGACTATGTCAAACATCGTAAATGTTAAGAGAGACCTAATATGCTATTTACTATTATTATAAGATTGGAAACAATAAAAAAGTGATACTGATTACTTAGCTAAAACATGTTTTTGCAAGCACTCGTCAAGGACGAGCGCTAACAGAAACATCAACTATTGAAAACTAAATTATAATTATGTATTGTTTGAAGCTTGTTTAAAATCAAATACTAGTTTGAATTACGATTTTATATTAGGTAATGATGTTGTTTATTATACTATTCAGTATGACCATCAGTGATAGGTGTTTCAGTAGGAGAAACTATGTTGTTATTTGGTGTGTCACTAAAGCTAGGTTTCAATAAACCGCCAACAATAATACGTTGTTTAATGTCTTTATAATTTCCAGCTTCGTCAGTAATACGGTAAGTTCTGGTAATGGTTTCAGGGTTACTCATTTTATCGCTTACATCACCAATAAAAGTAACTTTAGATTCTGTATAACAATTGTCAATAGGATCAACGGTGTATATATCAGCCGCTGGAATGTCATTAGTATCGTTAACCATAATATCCGCTAAAGGAATCGCTGTTGGTTTAATAGTATCATGAATAATGATTCTTTGTCTGAGATTAATAAAGTTTCCAGCCTCATCACTTACACGATAAACTCTTGTAATGGTTTGAGGGTTGCTTAGTCCGTCACTACTATCATTCAAAAAAGTTATCGTAGGCTTGGTTGTACGGTTATCAGAAGCATTCTTTACTACCGAAACATCTGGATCAGGAAGGTAGGTAAAACAACAAATCTTAACATCAGGGAGTTTATCCGCTGTGGGAGGTGTGGTATCCTTAGTAGTCTGGGGGGCAATAGTGTTTATTTCTTCACTAGAGTTACTAACATCAAATTCTTGAGCTTTGATATTAGAAGTGTACAAAACATTTAAAAACGTTAGTACGATTAAGTATTTATAAGTTGGCGTATTTTTGGTGCTATTTTTCATAATTAAAACAGTAGTTAGTTCGAGTCAAAATTACTGCTGTACTTAAGATTTTATGTCACTACAAACAGTGTTTTTAGTAGTGTTGTGCACCCCTGTTTTCAGGGGTGGTGTTTTTACCAGTATTGGTATTTTGTGTTTTTAGTTTTATTTACACGCTAGCGTTCGTCTTTGACGAGTGCCGTCACTGTTAAGAGAAGTTATCTTGTATTTTATTAAGAAATGTGTAACGAGTACTCGTTAAAGATGAGTATCAATGTGTTGAATGTTAGTGTGTTGTTGAATTTGTTGGTTCGGTTTTATGGTTAACGTTTCGGCTATATGTTTTTATTTATCCAGCTGTCAGTTTGAGTGTTTTTACGTAGTGGAAACGAAGTTGAAAATGTATCGAGAACAGTGTTTAAACAAGGGAAGATATCTGGATATAATTTTTCTGCTTGTATCTCATAAAAATTACTCGATGTGACATTGAGCAAATTGTTAACTAGAATTAAGTTTTAAGATAATACAGTATTTGAACTGTAAGTTATTTACCTAAAACTAAATCCTTCATTCAATCGGAAGTTTAATACAATACCATGCGTACTCATTGGATTGTTATCAAGTGCTTGATTATAGTTATAAGAAGCTCTGCAATTGTTAGATATTCTAAAACCTGCAAGAAAATTCACCGAAGCGTTTGTTCTATATCCTACACCAACTTCAAATTTGTTTTTGTAGTTGATTTTTGTATTTAGATCTACTTGCATTGGAGCTCCAGAAACATACTTAATAAGCATGCTTGGGTTAATCATTATTTCTTTAAATCGAGTTGCAAAAAAACGATATCCTGTTAATAGGTAAAAAGGACTTGAGATGTTCACATTGTCTTCAGATGATAACGAATCTCCTAATAAATTAGGGGCAGAAAACCCAATATAAATTCGCTCTCTGTTATAAAATACTCCAGCTCCTATGGTTGGTACAAGAGCGTTGATATTTCTAGCAAACTTAGGGTCGTTTTTTATTTCTAATGACAATAAATCTTCACCATAAATAATCATTCCACCCGTGATTCCAAAAGATAATACATGAGGATTATAGTCCCACCAAGTACTACGATCGGAGTTAAAAAACAACTTATAAGAATAAGCTCCTAAGATGTTGGTCATACGGCTAACTCCAATTTGATCGCTAAATACGCCACCCCCCAAACCAACATTTTTTGCGTTTGTTGGAGTATTAATGCTCAAACCAATATTTCTGGGACTTCCTTCAATACCGTTTAAATGACCTCGAGCATTTACGATGATGTCGGTACTTTCATAAAAACCTGCATGGGCTGGATTAAATACAACACTGTTATAATTGTAATCGGCGAAAATGGGAGTCTGTTGTCCTAAAATGCTATGTGAAAAACCTGTCGATAGGATTATCGATATAAGTACTATAAATCGTATGTTCATTGCTTAACGTTTTAAAACAAGAAATCCTGTTTGTTCTTTTTGATGTTGTGGATGGTCAATTTTTATTTGAAAGAAATACGTGCCTTCTGGAAGTGCATCGGCTCCTAAGCTTCTTTTTTTATTGGCGACTCCTCTAAAAACATTGGAAGAATTGTTATAGTTAGCAATTTCAAAAACCAAATCACCCCATCTGTTGTAAATTGACACGTTGTTTACGGGATAATTTTCGATACCAGGAATTTCCCAATACTCATTTATACCATCACCATCAGGAGAAAAACCGTATTTGTCTTTAATTATGTTTACATTTTCTATAGTAATACTGAAGCTACAAGTGCTAGTATTCCCTTTTATATCTGTTGCTTCGAATGTAATGATAGTAGTTCCTATAGGGAATTCAGATCCAGAAGGTAATCCTGTTATTTGATTAATAGTAGCAGAAGAACAATTGTCGATAGCGATAGGAGAATCATAATGCACGATAGCTGTTGATAAACCTCCTTCTGCATTTTGAATAATATCATTTGGACATTGGATTTGAGGTGCTATCGTATCCTGTACAAAAATGGTTTGTGTAACATCAATAAAGTTTCCTGATTCATCTGTAACACGATAGGTTCTTGTGATGGTTTCGGCATTATTAGCGCCATCACTGACATCACCAATAAAAGTTACGCTTGGATTTGAAGTACAGTTATCAGCTGCATCAGTTATTATGCTAATATCCGCAGTAGGGATATCATTAGAACAAGTCACCGTTATGTCGGTAGGATTGCTTGCTGTAGGATTGATATTGTCCTGTACAAAGATAGTTTGCGTAACATCAATAAAGTTTCCTGTTTCATCCGTAACACGATAGGTTCTTGTAATCGTTTCAGGATTATTAGCGCCATCACTGACATCACCAATAAAAGTTATGATTGGATTTGTAGTACAGTTATCATTAGCATCAGTTATTATGCTAATATCTGCCGTAGGAATATCATTAGAACAAGTTACTGATATGTTCGCAGGATTGCTTGCTGTTGGATTTATTGCATCCTGTACTAAAATAGTCTGTGTAACATCAATAAAGTTTCCGGTTTCATCCGTAACACGATAGGTTCTTGTAATCGTTTCAGGATTATTAGCGCCATCACTGACATCACCAATAAAAGTTACGCTTGGATTTGCAGTGCAGTTATCAGCTGCATCAGTTATTATGCTGATATCTGCTGTAGGAACGTCATTAGAACAAGTTACCGAGATGTTCGTAGGATTGCTTGCCGTTGGATTGATAGTATCCTGTACTATGATTGTTTGTATAACATCAATATAGTTTCCTGCTTCATCAGTAATACGATAGGTTCGTGTAATCGTTTCAGAACGACTAACACCACCATCACTGGTATCACTAACAAAAGTTATGGTTGGATTTGTAGTACAGTTATCAGTGGCATCACTTACAACAGTAATATCAGGAACAGGAATGTCATCAGAACAAGTTACCCTTATGTTAGGAGGATTACTTGCCCTTGGACTGATATTATCTAGTACGATAATCGTTTGTGCAAGATCAATATAATTTCCTGCTTGATCCGTAATACGATAAGTTCTGGTGATAGTTTCTGGATTACTACCACCGTCACTTATCTCACTTACAAAAGTCACCACTGGATTAGCGGTACAGTTATCGGTTGCATCACTTATGATGGTTATATCGGGAGTGGGAATGCCGTCGGAACAAGCAACTGTAATATTGGGAAGGGTACTTGCCATTGGATTGATGGTGTCTTGTACTAAAATTGTTTGTGTAACATCAATATAATTACCTGCTTGATCTGTAACACGGTAGGTTCTAGTAATAGTTTCGGGGTTGTTCGCTCCATCGCTTACATCTCCAACGAAAGTCACTGTGGGGGTTAGAGTACAATTATCAGCTTCGTCGTTAATAATATTTATGTCCGGAATAGGAATTTCAGAAAAACAAACTACCGTAATGTTTGGAGGGTTACTAGCCGTCGGGTCGACAGTATCCGTTACTACGATAGTTTGTGTTAAATCGATATAATTCCCCGCTTGATCTGAAACACGATAGGTTCTGGTAATGGTTTCAGGATTTTGAACACCATCACTTACGTCACCGATAAATGTTACTGTTGGATTAACAGTACAGTTATCAGCTTCGTCAATAACAACGGTTGTATCGGGAACAGGAATGTTCGCGGAACAAGCTACCGTAATATTAGGAGGGTTACTAGCCGTCGGGTCGACCGTATCCCTTACTACGATAGATTGTGTTATATCAATAAAGTTTCCAGCTTGATCTGTAACACGATAGGTTCTGGTAATGGTTTCAGGATTTTGAAGACCATCACTTATATCACCAATAAATGTTACTGTTGGATTAACAGTACAGTTATCAGCTTCGTCATTAATAATATTTATGTCCGGAATAGGAATTTCAGAAAAACAAACTACCGTAATATTTGGAAGGCTACTAGCCGTCGGGTCAACAGTATCCCTTACTACGATAGTTTGTGTTAAATCGATATAATTCCCCGCTTGATCTGAAACACGATAGGTTCTGGTAATGGTTTCAGGATTTTGAAGACCATCACTTACATCACCGATAAATGTTACTGTTGGATTAACAGTACAGTTATCAGCTTCGTCAGTAACAACAGTTGTATCGGCAGCAGGAACATCGTTTGAACAAGCTACCGTAATATTTGGAAGGCTACTAGCCGTCGGGTTGACGGTATCTCTTACTACGATAGTTTGTGTTAAATCGATATAATTCCCCGCTTGATCTGAAACACGATACGTTCTGGTAATGGTTTCAGGATTTTGAACACCATCACTTACATCACCGATAAATGTTACTGTTGGATTAATAGTACAGTTATCAGCTTCGTCAGTAACAACAGTTGTATCAGCAGCAGGAACATCGTTTGAACAAGCTACCGTAATATTTGGAAGGTTACTAGCCGTCGGGTCGACAGTATCCCTTACTACGATAGTTTGTGTTAAATCGATATAATTCCCTGCTTGATCTGAAACACGATAGGTTCGAGTAATGGTTTCAGGATTTTGAAGCCCATCACTTACATCACTAAGAAAAGTAACTGTAGGTACTATCATACTATCATCAGTTTCGTCGGTTACTACTAATGGATCTGGAGTCGGAACATCACTTGGACATTGTACATTTAAAGGAGACGGATTGCTAGCTGTGGGAGGGACAGTGTCAACAACTTCACTTACAATAAAAGTACAGTTGTTAGTGTTTCCTTTTTTATCGGTAGCGATAAGAGTAACAGTCATTCCAGAAGTATAGGTACTACCTGCAACAGGAGATTGAGTTACTGAAGGATTTGCATCGCAATTATCATTTACCGTGGCTAATGAAGTGTAATCTGGTAATACGTTTCCTAAAGCTAGTGTTTGATCAGCAGGACAAGTAATTGTAGGAGCTTCCGTGTCGGGTACAGAAAAACCATAAACTACATAAGCGTGGCCAGGATCTAAACTAGAGCTACTGTCGTAATACAATCTTTCTTTTTTTCCAATAATAATATCGGTAATTCCATCACCATTTATATCGCCTAAATTGGCTAATGGATATTCTCCGGAAGGAGCATGAATTATAAACGATTCAGAGGGTGGTAATAAATATGGATTTATGGAAGCATTCCATGGAGTGCTTTTCCCGTAAAGAATTACTGTTCTTCCAGAATTTCCTAAAAGAAGATCATCAATTCCGTCATTATTAAAATCACCTCCAGAACTAGCACTATAGGAAGTTGATGAAAAATTAACTCCATTAACTCCATTTAAATTTGTTATGTCTTCTTCAGAAGAAAAAGGTGTGTTCTTTCCAAAAAGTAAATAAGAATTTCCGAACAAGATGTCATTTATTCCATCGTTATTAATGTCACCAACTCCACTAATTAGTGTTCTATGTCGGTTTGATGTGAAAGAAGAAACATCAACATAAAATCCATTATTTCCATTAATTTCACCAGTTCTTATTGTACTCGGATGGTTACCTGTTTTTCCGAAAAGAACAAAAGTTTTGTTTGTTCTTCCACCCTGAAACCCTAGATCGTCAATACCGTCGCCGTTTACATCTCCCAATCCAGCAACAAAATTCCCGATAGCCTCATCATCCGCATTCCCTTTAATGGTAAATCCGTTGGTACCATTTAAATCGGTAGCTTTTAGTAAGGCAGGAAAAGGATTGGAACTTCCGTAAACAATATAGCATTTCCCTGTGGTGTCTGTCCATCTTGCTGATCTTGCACCAATAATAATATCATTAATACCATCATTATTAATATCTCCGGCTGAGTCAATAGAAAGAGCAGATTGGTCAAATGCGGCACCTCCTAAAAATACGAATCCGTTTGTACCATCAATATCGGAAACATTAAGTACTGGAGGGAAAGCACTTCTTTTTCCAAAGACAATATAGGTTTCTCCCATTTCCGCTCCTAGAGCATGACGTCGGAACGGGTCACTAAACATTAAATCGTCTATTCCATCATTATTAATATCTCCAGCTGTGCTAACCTGATAACCTGAGAATTGAAATGTACCTCCTGGAATATCATTTGTTATTTTGAATCCATTCGTTCCATTTAATAATTTGGTGTCTAGGTTTGGAAGGAAATTGCCTGTTTTTCCGAATATAACAAAAACATCACCCGGAAAATTACCTCTTTCAATACCCCTTGAGGTATTCATGCGATAAGCTTTACCGGGTGAACCCACTAAAAAATCTTGAATTCCATCACCATTAATATCACCTGCGTTTCTAACATCATAGCCAGTTTCTCCTTTTATTCTATCTCCTTCAATAGTAAAACCATTATTACCATTTAGATTATTCAAGCTTAAAGAAGTAGTAGAGCAATCTAAAGGAGGAGGAGAAGGACGTGTGGTAACCAAGAAACTACAACTTTCACTGTTTCCGCTCCCATCAGTTACGGTTACTGTTACATTCGTATCTCCCGTAAAAATGGCTCCTTGAGCAGGAGTTTGTGTATAGGTGAAATCGAAAATAGAGGTACAAGTGTCAGTAACTCGTAGTTTTAAAAAATAGTTTGGGAGTGTGGCATTTAGAAATAACGATTCAGAAGTTAAACAAGTGATGATTGGTTTCTCTGTATCAGCTCCTCTGTTCGCGATAAAGCTACAAGTGCTAAAGTTGGAACTTGAATCGGTAGCGGTCATGGTAATTGTCATTCCGTCTGTAAATCGAGTTCCAGCTGCTGGACTTTGTGTGATAACAGGAGATGGGTCTACAGTATCTGTAGCCGTAACCAAACTTATGAAATCTGGAACCTCATGGGTTTGGCAAGGCACGTCTTGATCTCCTGGACAAGTAATCGTAGGTGGTGTAGTATCTCCAGCTGACAAAGTTTTGACATTGTCTATTCTCTCAATGATTCCCTGATTACCTGCGCCATCTTCTAAAAATACATATATATCATAGGTAGTGTCTTCTGATAAAGATGAGATTACTTCGTGCGTATTTGTGTTTGAAGTATCCATTAAAAAACTACCATTTTCAATAGCTCCTGTACCTCCTCTAATTATCTCATGCGTAACACTCGTAGAAAATGTACCTGGAAAAATGGCGTAGTATATGGTTCCTGTTTCTGGGCCATTAACTGTAATGGTAAAACCAGAAGTTGTTTCGTTATTCGCCTGTGGATAGGTATCGTTTAAGGGAATGGCATAATGATCACCTCCTAAAATTACATAAGCTTCTCCCGTTCTTACCGTATCTCCGTTTAGTATTTCATTTGGACTACCAATAATAAAGTCAGAAATCCCATCATTATTGAAATCCCCACCACTTATAGGTCTACCAATATTGGATTGTCTAAATCCAGGAATAACAAATCCATTAGTTCCATTTAATGTTGTTTCATCAATGGGATTTGGGAAGCCAGTTGTACTTCCAAAAACTACATAGGCATTTACATCACGACCATTCGCTCCAAAAACAGAGATAAAATCATTAATACCATCTTGGTTTATATCGCCAATGGTTGTTGAAGTTAATCTTCCTGGAAGTTCAAAACCATAGGTGCCGTCGTAAACACTACTTAATGGAATATGAGAGGGAAAAGGGTCAGTTTGTCTTTTCCCAAAAATAGCTGCCCTTTCTGAGAAAAAATCATCAATTCCATCATGGTTAATATCACCTAGAGTTCCAGTGAAAGCTAAGAAGTTACCTCCATTATGATCTATGGTAAAACCTTCTGTGGCTGGCATATTTTCTACATCTAACACAGCGGGAAAAGAATTTCTTCCATAAATTAAGTGTGTTCTTGCCCCAGTACCAGATCTCCAATCACCAATATGAATATCATTAATTCCGTCATTATTAATATCCCCTGGCCCCGCAGCTAGATATCCTGGAATACTTGAATTTGAATATCTTCTAATTCGAAAACCATTTATACCATCTATCCAAGAGTTGTTTATAGAGGCAGGAAAATTGGATGAACGACCGAAAAAAATCTGAGCACATCCCCCAGACCAACTTAATATAAAATCATTAATGTGATCTCCGTTTACATCACCAAGAGCGCTTGCCTCATTGGCTCTACCTTCAATAATAAAACCATTAGAACCATCGGCATGATCAACAGTATAACTAGCATTAAAAGAGGTAGGTTTTCCATAAATAACCATGGTGTTTCCAGAGTATACAATGACAATATCATCGATAGTATCACCGTTAATATCGCCTACGCCCTCAATAGACTCTCCCATGCGTGTACTTCCCGCTTTTCCTTCTATGACAAATCCATTGGTACCATTTAGAGAGGTAATGTCAAAGGAAGGAGGGAAGGTTGTATCGGTTCCAAAGATTACATAAGCAGCTCCCGCTCGTTCTACACCATTGATATCGGCATTACTTACACCAATACCAATGTCTTCAAAACCATCATTATTAATATCTCCAATGAATTTAGTTTCAGCACCAAATTGAGACTCTAGATCAATTCCAGGTATTGCAAATCCATTGGATCCTTTTAGTGTATTCAGATCAAAACTAGCAGGATATAACTGTTGTGCCTTGCAGTTACTTGTACTTAATAACTTAAATAAAGTTAGTAATATCAAAAACTTTGATTTAACAGTATTTACTAGAGTAGATTTCATGGTTAAAATAGTAGTTAGTTCTGAGCAAAACTAAAAATGAGTTAAAGAATCTATGTCACCATAAATGGGGTTTTTAACTCTGTGAAAACCCCCTGTTTTCAGGGGGATAGTTTTCACTAAAAAAGGTGTGTTATTTCAAATGAATGGCTCCCATCTTTGTCCTGTGATTTTTGATCAACTATTCTCGAAGTAAATACAATAACTATAATGATTGAAAATTTTCACATAAAACAAATATTAACCCTATAAAAACTATTAAAACCATGATTTGGGGAATCACATTAATCTTATTAAGCATCATTGCAGTACCATCATTATTATTAGCAAAAAAGCCAAACGCTAAAGAACTTCTTGAAAAAATTGAACCTTACCAAGGTTGGATTGGATTTGTGTTTTTTATTTGGGGTGTTTGGGGAATTATATCATCACTTTTGAATATCGGAGGTTTGAGTCTTTATCCTATTTGGTGGATCACGTTACTTGCTGGCAATGTTGTTGAGGCAGTTTTAGGGTTTATGTTAGGTTTTGGCTTAATAAACAAGTTCATTTTGTCTAGAAGTGAAGCTGGAGAAGAAAAAGGAAATCGTATTAGACAAAAGTTAGCTCCAAAGCAAGGTCAATTAGGTGTTTTCGGTTTAATCGTTGGGGCATGGATGATTGTTGCTTCTTTTTTATTCTTATAAGAAGGAGAACTACTACAATTACTACTACGATAGTTGAATTAATTTAAAACTGCGGATATTTTATGTTGATTTAACTATAACTACTACATGTTATAAGAAAACAATTAGAAGGGGAATTTTAAACATCTTTTTCGGTGAGCTAACAAGCACTGGAAAAGGTGTTTTGCTCTTCTAGTTTGATAGGAATAAAATTCAATATTTATAAGAGTATAGAATGCCTATAATTCTTTAAAATTAATACATTTGTTAACATGCTTCAATTTTTTCGAAATTTTGTTTTAACCGCTGTTTATCTATTCTCATTTTGTGTGTATGCTCAAGAAATGGGAGGAGAAAAAGTATCTATAAAAATTAAAAAAAAGACTGTTTATAAAGAGAAAGCAACGATAGATAAAGCATTCCATTTCTTAAACAACAACGGAAGGAGTAAGGCATATAAAATTGCGCATCAGTTATTGAGAAAAAAGTTAGATCCGCATTCAAAGGTTAATACTTATTTACTGTTGAGTTTTTATTTCAATTCATCAGAGTTAATAGATTCTTCTTTATACTATGGGAGAAAGGCTTTGAACCATAGAAAGTATGTTAAAAATGATTCACTACAAAGTAAACTGAGTGCTATTGTTTATAATTTATTTGCGATGAATGATAGGAGAAAAGGTTTAAATAAAGAAAGCAAAAAATGGCATTTAAAAGGAATAGAAGCTGCACAGAAATACAAAGAACAAAATCTTTATTATACCCATAAACATGGTTTGGCTCATTCTTATATGGATATGGGGAATTATAGGAAGTCTTTAGAGTTATTTAAACAATGTTTGGAATATAAGGAGGATGAAGAGATAACTTTTGGGAGTTATATCAATATGGGAATAATTTATTCTCTTTTAAAAGACTTTAAAGCTTCCAACGATAATTTTGAAAAGGCTTTAAAACTTTCGAAAAATAGGTATTATGCTATAGGTACGATAAAGGTAAATTTGGCTAAGAATTATGAAGAATTAAACGATCTAAATAAGGCTTTTGAAGCAAATAAAGAAGGCCTCGAAATTGCAGAAAGTAAAGGTTACAACAAATTGGCAATTGAAGCACGTCTTAATATTGCCAATATTTCTTTAAAACTCAAGGAATATAAAGATGCGGAGTTGATGTTTTCTCTCAGTTTGGCAAATGCAATTGAGTTAGGATATTTGAATCAACAGGAGCATATTTATGAAAAGTTAAAGGAAATTTCCTTAGTAAAGAAGGATTATAAAAGTGCATTTCAATTTGCGAATCGCGCATATAGCGTTAAAGATTCCATTAATAGACTTCAGAAAGATAAAGAGATTAATGAGCTAGAAATAAAGTATAAAACATTACAAAAAGAGAAAGAAATAAAGCTTTTACATAAGGAGAATAACAATAAAAGATTGGCACTAGAAAATCAAAAAGAGGCCATGAAAAACCTTAAGTTGGAACAGGAAATAGAGGAAAAAATCAATGAAAATAAAATTCTATCCTTGCGAAATGCTTCTGAGAAAAAACTGAACGAAATTGCCATCTTAAAGAAGAATCAAGAAATTCAAGAAGCAGAACTTGTTCGAGAGAAGAGTATTAAAAATATCATTCTTTATTCTTTCTTAATTATTTTAATTCCCGTTTTGGGATTACTTGTAATATATTACCAAAAGCTGCAAGCACAAAGTGAACTCAATAGGAAGCAAGAAGAAATAAATAATGAAAAAATATCCTCGTTAATTAAAGATCAGGAGTTGAAGGTTATTAAGGCATCTATTAAAGGTCAGAATAAAGAAAGAAAGCATATTGCCCAAGAATTACATGATAGTATTGGAGGGAATTTAGCAGCCATAAAATTAAAGCTAAATAGTTCTATTAAGGAGAATATGAAGACTGATTTTTTGAGTGAATTAAATAATCAGATAGATTATACCTACGAAGAAGTAAGAAGTATATCTCATAATTTAATACCAAAGCAGTTTAGTGAGAATAATTTTTGTGATGTTTTGGAAGAGTATACAAATAGTATTTGGGGATCAAATAGTTCGTTTAGCGTATATCCTAGAGAAAAGGTTAATCTTTTAAAAGAGGAATTGCAAATTGAAATCTTCAAAATAATTAAAGAATTAACTACAAATACTATTAAGCATGCACAAGCTACATCAATAGAATTACAATTGAATTTAATTGATGGAGGCTTGAGTATTTTATTTGAAGATAACGGTGTTGGTTTTGTTCCAAAAAGTAATCACGAAGGAATTGGTTTTTCAAACATTAAAAGTAGATTGAAGAAATTTAATGGTGTTTTGCATATCGATTCTAGACTGAATAGAGGTACCATAATTAATATTGAAATTCCCGTTACAAAAGAAGAAGAATATGAATTAAGTCATCAAGAAGCTTGATCGTTGTATTGATGAAATTGAAGAATTATACATATCTAAATCAACAACTACTACTAAGATAATAATAACAATAGCTGACCAACCAAAAAGTAGAAAAACAAATGAAATATAATTTAATCATTGTTGATGACCATAAGATGTTTTTAGATGGTGTTTTGAGCATCTTAAATTCTGAAAACGACTATAATGTTGTATTAACATCAACTGAAGGCAAGCAGGTTGTAAAATATTTAGAGATTAACTCTAAGGATAAAATTGATTTAATTATCACAGATATTTCGATGCCAGAATTAGATGGTGTTGCCTTGAGTAAAATTGTTAAAGAGAAAAGAAAAGATGTAAAAATCCTTGTAGTAAGCATGCACACTAATGCTGATGTAATTGATAGCTTAATTAAATCTGATGTTGAGGGGTATGTTCCGAAGAATGCAAAAAAAGAGGAGCTACTGTATGCTATCAAAACGATATTAGAAGGAGATAAGTATTTTTCCAAAGAGATAAAAGATATTTATTTCGAAAATAAACTATCTAAAAAGAAGGAAGAAGAGATTAAATTAACTCAAAGAGAAATAGATGTGATTACTTTAATAGCTCAAGAATATACGACCCAAGAAATAGCAGATAAGTTGTTTTTAAGTAAGCATACCATCGAAAGCTACCGAAAAAATATTATTGGAAAACTAGGTGTTAGAAACCTTGCAGGCCTAACAAAGTATGCACTTAAAATGAAATATGTAGAGGAGTAATTGCTATGGAAAAACGGTTATGTAAACTTTAAAAGTTTCAGGCATTTAAATACACTCAATCTTTTGACGGCATTTGATAAAGTCAAGCAGAAGCCTTTAATACAAAAAATAAATTATAAGGATCCGATTCTTCCAAATGATTGTAATATACCAGAAAATGAATCTCTTTTGTTAGAGAATGCATAAAAAAGAGTATGAGGAATGCTAAATTTAACATTAGTAATTATACTTTCCAATAATAAAGGAAGTCTTTACTTTTAAACTACCTTTGCGAAAAAATAATCAATGAAGTTTTCAGACTTACCGTTAAATAAATCTATTTTAAAAGCGCTAACCGAAAATAAACACCATACACCTACTCAGGTACAAGAAAAGGTAATTCCTATAGTGTTAAATAAAAAAGATGTTATTGTAACAGCGCAAACAGGTACAGGTAAAACTGCTTCATTTGCATTGCCTATCATTGAAGAATTATTTGAAGAACAAAATGCTGAAAAAAGAGGGAAAACAATTAAATCATTAATTTTAAGTCCAACACGCGAATTGGCAATTCAAATTGATGAGAGTTTTAAAACCTATGGGAAGTACACAAATTTGAGAAGCACAGCGGTCTATGGAGGTATGTCCCTAGCATCTCAAAAAGATGTGTTAAAAAAGGGAGTTGATATTTTAATTGCTACACCTGGACGATTCATTGACTTGTATAAACAAGGAGTTATTGATCTGAGTTTTTTAAAAACGTTTGTTTTGGATGAAGCTGACTTAATGTTAGATATGGGTTTTATAAATGATGTTAAACAGATAGAAAGGTTTTCTCCGAAGAAAAAACAAACATTGTTGTTTTCAGCAACCATACCTCAGAAAATAGATGAGTTAGCTAAAAAACTACTCAACAAGCCAGAGAAAATAACAATTTCACCAAGTCATACTGCATCTAAGAATATTGGTCAATTACTGTATTATGTTCCGAAAAAAAATAAAACAGATTTGTGTTTGCATCTTTTACGAAACACAATTAACGGAAAAGTTATTATTTTTAGAAGAACAAAAGTTGGTGTTGATAAGCTTGAAAAAACATTGCTAAAAAACAATTATAAAGTAACCAGTTTACACGGTGATAAAACTCAAGCAATCCGTAACAAAGCAGTGCAAGATTTTAAAGATAAAAAATCAACAATCCTAATTGCTACTGATGTCGCTGCAAGAGGTATTGATATAAGTAAAGTTGATGCTGTTATTAATTTTGATTTACCAAATGTTCCCGAAACTTATGTACATAGGATAGGTAGGACAGGAAGAGCAGGGAAATCGGGAATAGCATTTTCCTTTTGTAGTGCTGATGAAACTTCTTATATCAAAACTATTCAAGAACTTTTACAAAAACCAATTGCTATTATTGAAGATCACCCTTTTCCTTTATCAAAACCTAAACCCAAAAAGCAACCCAATACGATTAGTAAGCATAAAAAAGGAAGAAAATCATCAAATTCTAAGAAGAACAAAAAACGTTGGTATTAGAAATATGAAGTTTTAAGTCTTGTTTGTATTGTACTTTAATTGAGTGATTTTAATCAATTAAATTAGATTTTTTGATTTTATCAAGCGATAACTGCTTATTTTTCTTTGTAGAATTCATGTTAAGTGTTTACTAACAAATGGTGTTCAATTAAGCATTAGCACCAGATATCTAGATAAATTGGTAAAGCTATACCCAGCGTTTTCATAGGTGCGAGTATAGCTTGATTTCCTATTCGTACTTTACTTGGCAGGTTTCACAAGTATAGGTATTCTTATTAATGGTAATTTTATCCAGTTTTCTAACAACATCAGCAATAAAACTATTGTAAGTTTCTTTGCTCGGATTGTCATTTTGACCTTTCATAAATGAATAAAACTCACCATCGTATTCATGTCGTCCCCAACAGTTCGGACAAACACCTTCTGGAGCTTTTTCCGTAGTTTCATTTTTTCTTTTTCTATTAAAGAAATCTCTTACATTTTCAATTAAACTCATATGATTTACTTTTTTAAAATTATGTTGGTGAAATAATGTTTGCAATCTAAAAAGTGTTGCTCTGCAGTAAAGTTAGTTGTTTGCGCTAGTTCGTTAATTTCGTTTAAATTGTATTTTTTAGATAATTCTGTCCAAATCAATTCATCATAATTAAAATGGAACTCTTTATTTAATTTTTTTAAGAATACACTTTGTTTTCTTAAGCTGATGAGGTAGCTATTTACTTCTCCATTTTCAGGGTTGTAGTGGCAGTAGAAGTCGAAATCGTCTAACCTGAAATCCCCATCGAATTCGCGGTTTATTCGTGAGAGAAGATTTAAATTAAATCGTTTGGTAATGCCATAAGGGTCATCATACGCATTTTTAATAGTAATCGGATTTTTTTGTAAATCGACACCCAATAACAGTTTATCACCATCTTTCATGTTTTTATTGAATAGCGAAAGAAGTCTTACGGCTTCATCGTTATCATAATTTCCAATATTACTTCCTAGAAATAATAATAAACTAGGAATGGTTGTTTGTACATTTTCTTTGGAAAGTACTTCAAAATAATCTCCAACTCTTGGGTGAATATTTAATGTTGGAAGTTTTGCTTTTAACTTGTCTACTAAACTATTCATAGCTCCTTGCGAAATATCAATAGGAACATAATAAAAGTCAATATTATGGTTCACTAAATATTCCAAAAGTTTGAAGGTTTTCATACCATCTCCAGCACCCAGTTCTACAATATTAAAAGGTTGATTGAAATTTACCGCATCAATGATTTGCTTAGCTTGTAGAGAAAGAATTTCAAATTCACTCGAGGTTAAATAATACTCAGGCATTTCCATGATTTCTTGAAAGATTTTACTTCCACTATCATCATAAAAGTATTTAGAAGAAAGATGTTTGTTTTTTGAAGATAACCCTTCAATGAGATCTTTTGCAAATGTTTGATTCATAAATTGATCTTTATTTGATATCTGTTTAAGAGACGAATTATTTTACCAATCGGATTCCAGAGAACATCCAACGTAATTCTGGATGAAAAAAGTTTCTATATGTTTTTCGGCTATGATTTTTCGGAGTAGCTATAGAAGCCCCACGCAAAACATGTAGATTTACCATAAACTTGCCATTGTACTCTCCAAGTGCTCCATCCGCTTTTTTAAAATTTGGATAAGGTAAATAGGCACTAGCTGTCCATTCCCACAATTGTCCCCAATTGAATTTTTCTGAAGCTACTTCCCATTCAAATTCTGTAGGAAGGCGCATGTTTTTCCATTCGGCAAAGGCAAAAGCTTCGTAATAAGAAATATTCATCACAGGAAGCTCCAGGTCGATTTCAGTAAAACCGTTGGTGTGATAATAATGCCATTTACCTTTAAAAAAATGCCAATACAGTGGTGCGTTAATGTTGTTTTGTTGAACCCAATCCCAACCCGCGGCATGCCATAAATTAAAATTACCGTAACCACTATCTTCAATAAATTCAATAAACTCTCTATTCGTAACCAGTTTGTTGGCAATAGAAAATGGTTGAATATAGGTTTTATGTACACCCAGTTCATTATCAAAACAGAAATTATTCGATGCATGTCCAATTTCATACACACCTTCTTCTACCTTAAGAAACTGTAAGTCTTGTGTTTCTTCATGCAAAGAATAGTCTAAAGGAATGCTTGGGAAGGTCGGTTGATGGCCTAAAATATATTTAATATCATAGGCTAATAACTCTTGATGTTGTTCCTCATGATTAATGCCTATTTCTATTATTTCGTTAACCTCCTCAGTTACATCAGTTGATAGAAAAGCTAAAGTTTTCTCGGTAACGTAATTTCTATAAGCATATACTTCCTTAACAGTTGGGCGTGTCATTAACCCACGATTTGGACGTAAAACCCGATCCCCAGCATTGTTGTAATAGCTGTTGAATAGGAAGGCAAAATCATCATTATAAACCTTATAGTTTTTGTCAAAGGCAACTAAAATAAATTGCTCGAAAAACCATGTAGTATGCGCCAAATGCCATTTTGGAGGTGATACATCCACAACAGGTTGTACAGAGTAATCTTCTATTTCTAAATCTTTACAGATAAATTCCGACTGCTTTCTACATTGGAGAAATTTTTCTCTTAAATATTCAGTATCTATCATTTTAAATTTGGGTTATGTATTATTCTTCAATTTTTACTCCTCTCCAAAAAGCAATGTGGTCTTTTATTTGAGAAGCTCTTTCTGAAGGATGTACATAATACCAAGCAGCATCTTTATTCTCTTTGCCGTCAACCGTAATAGTGTAATATGAGGCTTGTCCTTTCCAAGGGCAAGTGCTGTGGGTTTCTGTACTTTGAAAATATTCTTTATTGATACTTTCAGGTGGAAAGTAATGATTTCCTTCTACCACAATAGTATTATCGCTTTCAGCAATGATTTTGTTGTTCCAAATAGCTTTCATAATTATAATTTTAAAATGAATAAAATAATCCTAGCGATAGTAGTTAGGTCTAGTTTAGTAGTTCAGTGTCAAAATAAACTTCGCTGGCAACGGTTTTATGCACAGGGCATTTTGATGCAATTTCCTTTAATCTTTGTTGTTGACTTTCATCCAGATTTCCAACAAATTTTAATTTTTTTGAAATATGATCTATTCTTCCTGGTTTTTCAACATCTAAGCTTAGTTCATCGCTATGTTTTTTAGAGTAGGTGATGTACACATATACCTCTTGTAAGTCCCATTTTTTTCGTTGCGCATAAAGTTTGAGCGTCATTGTAGTACAGGCAGCAATACTGGCGCTTAAATAATCGTATGGAGATGGCCCGAAGTCATCTCCGCCAAAACTTGTAGGCTCGTCTGCTAAAAATGAATGATTCTTAGTTTGTAATGATGTTGTAAAATTATCTTCCAACAAGTTTAAATGTCCTATTAATTGCTCTCCATTTGTATCGAGCATAGTGTTTTCCTTAGGTTCAAAAAAACGTTGTGCCCAAGAACCAATCATATTTCCAACATACAAACTATCTTTATTTTGAGATAGTAAATGATCAGCATTGTCTAAACTAATAAAGCTTTTAGGGTGTTTTGCATTGTGATACAAGTCATGAGCATTGCTAATTTCGACCACAGAATCCACTGGAGAATGCATGATTAAAATAGGTTTTCTTAACTTTTTTGTGATTTCAGGTAAGTCGGTTTTATGAAAATCCTCAACAAATTCCTGATTGATTTTAAATGGTCGTCCACCAATATTTACCTCAACTTCTCCCTTACTTTGTACCTCATCAATTGCATGTGAAAATAAATGAGTAACATGGCTGACTGTAGCAGGTGCACCAACGGTAGCTACTGCTTTTATATTTGAAAGTTTCGAAGCAGCTACTACTGCAGCGGCACCTCCAAGTGAATGTCCAATGATTAAACTTGGCGCTTGAAAGTTTTCAGAAATATAATTATTCACAGCAATTAAATCGTCAACATTTGCAGAGAAATGACTTTCAGCAAATTCTCCTTCACTTCTTCCTAGTCCTGTAAAGTCGAAACGAACCACGCCAAATCCATGATTGGTTAAAGCTCTACTAATATTTTTAACAGCATTTAAGCTACTTGAGCAAGAAAAACAATGCGCAAAAATGGCATAATAATGCGGCTTTTGATCGGCAGGAAGTTCTATATACGCTCTTAGTTTATAGTGCTTGTTGTTTTCAATGTCAAGTCGGATGGTTTTCATAATGTGCTTTCGTTTTTTAAATGATTTAATTCCTCAACTTTTACCTCTTTCGAAAATCGGGTCAGTAAGACTTTTAGTTTTGGATTAATAAAGGTTTCACAAAATGGTTTGGTCGGATTTTTTTTATAATAATTTCTAATTTCTTCCCGAGAAACTTTAAATTCTACAAAAGGAAGAACTTTCGTAATAATTTGGTGGTCAAAATCGGGTTGGAACGAATCAATATATTCTTTGCAAATTTGTGTTTGCTCCTTAGAAAATGTATAAATGGCAGATCTATATTTTTTTCTAAAAGAATGATTGCTGATACTTTTGTGGGTATGTAAATGAATTTCAACCAGTGTTTTTAAATCGATTATTTGTTCATTGAAATAAACAATAACCGCTTCTGAAAAACTCTCATCTTCATCTGAAGAAGCAATCCAACCTTGTTCAACACGAATAACTCCTTTTAAATGTTGAAAAACAGCTTCCGTACACCAATGGCAACCGCCACCAAATCCTATTTTAATTTCATTATTCACTTATAAATTATGATTGTTTTCAAATTGGAACTTTCTAATTCCTACAGCGCGGAAGGCGTAAATAATTAGAATAACAAAAGCAATGAACATAAAAATGGTTCCAGTGTATAACAACAAACTAGGAATGTCATAAAACGACTTGTTTTCAAATATGGCTCCTAAAATTCCAGATAAAACATATACTCCCGAAGCCAAATAGAGTAGGGCACTTGCTCTTGTTAATAAGCCCAGTTGCTTTATTTTTTTACTCGAAATTACATGTTGAAAATCGGTGCATTTATTACTTAATAATTGATTCAATTCAGTACTTAAACTTGTAATCTGACTGGTAGTTGATAAAATCAACATTCCTAAAGCGGGTAAAATCGTTATGGGCAAATACCAATCGTGCATTATCTATGAGTTTAAAAGTTCATTAATTTTCAAGTCTAATCTGTAAAGAGCATTATTAGGATCTGATCCAAAAATTGAATATACCAGATTACCTTCTTTATCGGTCAATAACCAGTGTGGAGTACCTCCCGCTTGATATTTTCTGAAGGTATTTGTATCGTTTAGATCTTTATAGAATGGGAACCGGATATAAAATTCTTCCTTGGCATTTTCAAAATCTTTTAATTCATATTGCGGACCTTCAAAACGCGAGTGAATTCCGATAACATGAACATGCTCTCCATTTTCAACAACAACCCTGTTGGCATACGGCAAGGCTCTTCCTTTACAGCCAGGACATCCTAGATTAAAAAAGAGAATTAAAACAGGTTTTCCCTTGAGTTCTTCCAAAGAAGGAACATTCTCTTGAAAAATAGATGCTAATTCCCAGTCAGGAAGTAGTTTACCAATTTGTAAATCATTCGTATTCATTAATTCCAAGTGAGTTTTTTGCGTTCATTCCAGTAAAATTCAGCGGCTACTTTAAACTTGGAAAGTTCATTGATTTGAGTATCCGTAAGTTTTACTGTTGTTGCATTTAAATTACTTGCTAAATGTGTTTCATTATTGGCTCCACTTAGCACAATAGCTTCAGGGTAAATAGAAGTACAATAGCTTAAAATAATAGCGTCTCGCCCTATTTGAAATTGGTTTTCGAGTTTTTCCAAATAGGAATAAAACGAATTGTATTCAGGGTAGTTGTTATTACTAAAAACTCTACCATTAGCTAAAGCTTCTTTTATAATTAGCTGATTTCCGTTTTTAAATACATGATCAATTTCACGTATGCTTTGTTCAAACATATTAAATGTACATTGATACACTGAAAACAACGTTTCATTCTCTATTGATATAGCACTGGCTTTTTTAAGTATTTCCAATTGATTAGCTCCTGAAGCCGTAATTCCAACTTTAATATTGTGTTCTTTTTTTATGTCATGAAGTCGTTTTAAAACATCGTCATTTTCCAGAACACCAGTATCTAAGGTAGCCGAATGAATTTGGTAGAAGCTCAAATGTGGTAGTAATTGTTTTGATACTTCCCACTGCTCATTTAACTTACTTAAGCTATGTTCCTTTACCTCATGAATTTCTGCATTTGGATCAAAATTGGCAACGTAGGTATAACCCCACTTTGTTCCCACTTTAATAGTAGTATCATTTTTTTCTTCAAGCCATTCAATTAATAATTGCTCAGACATCCCATAACCAGGAGCTGTATCAAAATAGCGAATGCCTTTTTCGTAGGCAGACTCTAAAACTTGTTTCCCTTTCAGCTTAAAATCATCAAGATTAAAAACACCACTTTCTTTTGTGGTGTTTTTAATATTAATGTATAATGGTCTCCCAATAGCAGCGGTTCCAAGACCTATATTGGAAATTTTTGTCATATTATTCAATATAAGGTATTTGACCTTGGGCAAGTTTTAAACGAGTCCAAACATTCATGTTAATTACAATTGCTGCGATTTCAGCGATTTCTTTTTCCGAAAAAAACTCAGTCATATCATCGTGATATTGTTGAAAGTTTTTATGAGTTCCTTCCGTTAAAACATCACAATATGCCAAGGCTACTTTTTCTTTGTCGGTAAATAATTCACTATTCCACCAAGAAGAAATGTTGTCGGTTTTTGCTTCGTTAATTCCAACCTCTCTTGAAGTTTTCGCATGTAAAATAACACAGTAAGCACATTCGTTTTTCTGAGCAACACGCAATCGTAATAATTGAGCTAGTTGTTTGTCCACTTCCAAATCGGCAGTGTAGCCGAAAGCTCGAGCCATTTGTTTGGCTAGGTCATGAAAAGGTGTCGCATCAGGGTTAAAGCGAATGTTTTTGAATTTGGTTTCGTTCATAATTATGCTGGTATAAATGAGTTGTCAAATCTTTCAAAATGACAGGTATATCCATTTGGGTTCTTTACTAAATAGTCTTGGTGATAATCTTCAGCAACCCAAAACTTTGTAAAAGGTTCTATAGTTGTAACCACTTTGCTTGGCCATCTGTTTGAATCGTCAACGATTTTGATAAAATCCTCAGCGATTTGCTTCTCTACATCATTCTGATAAAAAATAGCCGATCGATAGCTTGATCCACGGTCATTTCCTTGTCTGTCAACAGTTGTTGGATCGTGCATTCTATAGAAATAATCCAAAATCTCTTTAAAATTAGTTTCATCAGGATTGTAAGTAAGTTCAATACCTTCTGCATGTCCTGGGTGATTTCTATAAGTAGGGAAGTCATTTTCTCCACCTAAATATCCAACTTCAGTATCTACAATTCCTGGTCTTTTTCTAAAAAGGTCTTCCATTCCCCAGAAACAACCTCCTGCTATGTATGCTTTTTTGTAATTGCTCATTGTAATATTTGATGTATAAGATTAATGTTTGTTCACTAAGTGAAATTTAACTTACAATTCCCTTTGCATTAAATAGGGGAATTGACTGTGTCAAAGTTACGATCAAGAAGCTGTTTTCACCATATACATTAATCATATATACTTGTTTATTTTACTCATTAAATTTACTGTTTGTAAAGTGTGTTTCAAAGAAAAGCTTGATAATAAGTTTTTTATGCTTTGATTAAGTTTGCTTTTGTATAATTGGTTCTACATTGTGTAAGAAATGAAGTACCTTTTCATCAGGCATTTCGCAAGGTTTTAGTTTTTCTTCTGTTGAAGTTAAATAATAATTCAAACTAATAAAATCTGTTCCTCCCAATTCTTTGGCATATACTTTAAAGGACTTACCCTTATTAAAAGAAGCTTTTGTAATACCATATTTTTTCTTCATGTACATACCTTCTGAATATCCTTCAGGTAAATCTTTAATTATTTTTAAAACTACTGAGTTCAAAGAGTTCTTTTTTAAGATGAATCGTTTTAGGAAAGTACTAAGCAAAATACAAAGTTTAATATACTGATTCTATTTTAAATGTATTTCCATTAAAGACAAAAGAGTCTCCAGTTTTTTTACCCGCTAGTTCTTTGTAGATAGGAGCGTTAGTTGATATTCCTATGAAATTTCTATCATCAATAGTAAACATGGGTTTTGAAACCGCAACAATCATACATCTCCCATTTACGCTTATAACTGCACCGGGTTCTATTACCTTTTTTGGTGTAAAGGAAATTTTATGGATGGTTTCAAGATGTTCTAAATGTACATGTGCTTGTTCTTCTAAATGATCGGATATTTCTATACTTTGTCGATGATGTGATTGATCGTCATCATCAATAACCTCTGTTTTATCGAGTAGATTTCCAAGTAAGAAATCGTCATATTTCATTTCAGCTTCATCGATATGATGTTTTTCTAAAGCAATTAAAGCTTCCTTCAATTTTACTTTGTCCATTATTGAGTTTTAGATTAGAATTCGTAACTAATATGTAGCCCTCCAAATATTCGGAAGTCTTCTCCTGCAAGTACTCCTATCGTAGGGCCAAAATGTATTTCACCTACATGAAAGGCAAATTCACTTTCTAGATATGCCGAGACTTTTGTGTCCTTGTGTTCATTAGGTAATGAAAAACTTGGTCCAAAGTTCAGTGTTAGAAATTTATACGGCTTATGACTTACAAGCGCGGCGATTTCATGCTCAAGTTCATCTTCAAAAATGATAGAATACCCAACACCAAAAGCCCATTTATGAGTGGTCCAATAGGTTAAGTGGGTTTCTATGGCACTGTTCCAATGTTTGTGTTCAGGACTGTAAATTCCAATTCCAGATAGTACAATCTCAAATCCAGGATCTTTTTCTTTGTTATGTGAAGTTTCGCTGTGTTCAGGATGCTCTTGAGCACTACAGAAGGTTATCGCAGATAGAAAAAATAATGTAAGTATTGTTGTTTTCATATATTATTTGTTTTTAATTATGCCGAATCTGGCTAACATTTTCTTTTCCATATTCCAGAAAAACTCATGTTGTCCCACCAACCAGCCAATGGTAATCAGAAGAACTTGATAAATGATAAACATGATAAGAATTCTCAGTGGCCAAAAAAGCAATGGTGATAAGTCAGTTTGGGTAATATTCAAAGAGTGTAATAGTGGTTTGGCTAAGAATACAGAAAGTGAACCATTAACTGTAAAAACTAGTAGAATAGTTATAAGTTGAATATTGGAAGTAATGTTCCACTTTTTCTTAAGGTGTTTCATGAGTGTGATTTGAGTTTGTAAAACGGAATTAAAAGAGACTCATTTAACCAAAGCAGTAAGTTAAATGAGTCTAAAGATGTACTTCGAAAGAAGTACTCAATCAATCTATATAAACTAATAAGACTCTAGTTTCTAGTTTAAAAATGTTGCACGAACCATGTCGTTTCCAATAGAGTGACACGATACGCATCCTTTTACTCCATTTCCATAGGCAGCTTTTTTCGTAATGTCTTTACGGTCTAAAACTTCATACCAAAACCAACCATTTCCACCATCTGTTTTTTCTTGAGTTTTTAACATTACTGACCATCCTAATTGCTTACCATCTTTAAATTGCTCTTTAATAGCATAAGAACCTACAGGATGCTCTTTATTACCAGCTTTCACTGATTCGGCCAATTCAGTACTTATGTAGCTTCGAACTGTTTCATGAGGTCCCGCTGATTTATGAGTTTCCTTCTCTTGGTATTTTAGTTTTTTATAACCTTCCTTATTTAAGAAAGCAAATAGTTTGTCTTCCTCTAATGGAATATCAAACTTCTTGTCTGTTGGAGTCGGAGCTGTTGCGTCCCAAATTCCAAGTTCTTTAGAATCTTCTTTTGTCTCAGCTACTCGCTTGGCTCCATCTTCAGGGTTAATATCTCCTGCACCTTTTGCTGCACGTAAAACAGGATAGTACTGGGTAAACACAAAATCATCGTCGGCATTAGTGTCATGACAAGCAGCACACGCATCGTATGGAAATTGTTTAGCTGTTGCTTTCAGAATTCCAGTTTTAGGTTGTGTGAAACTAAAGATTGCCCAATTCCCTGGTTCATTAGGAAAGTGTTCTTTACTTTTTACAGAAGCTTCCAAACCGATAAATTCTCCTTCGAAATATCCGTTTCCACTAACAGCTGAAGTTGCACCAACGCTAACAAGTTCTTTTACCAAGATGGTTCCCTCTTTAAACTTTCCTGTTTTTTTGTAATGATCGTAACTCGCAGGATCAATGTATACATTATGCATTTCTGGGAAAGGAGCCTTACCACCATTCAAGTCGTTTGGAGTAACAGGAGTTCCAACGAAAACCCAAGAACGATAGCCTGTAGGTCGGATTAATTCTCCGTTTTCCATAGTGAAAAAGCTTTTGTTTTGATAGCCGTTATCACTCATTTCTTTTGAACCACCATTGGAGCATGATGTAAAAATTAGCAAAAGGAGTGCTAGGTTACATAAAGTAAGTTTAATTTTCATTTGAAATGTGTTTAAGTTATTTATTGAATTTTGTTAATGTTATTTTAAAGGTAGTGAGTTGATTAAGGTTTTTGTGGCACTATTTTCCAATGGATTCGTTGTTTGACTTTGCTAAAAGTTGTTCGTAATTTTTCTTGAATTCCAAAGCAGAAATTCCTGTGTGTTTTTTGAAAAAACGAGAAAAATAAGCGGGGTCGTCAAACCCTAATTCAAAACCTATTTCCTTTACACTCAAAGAAGAACTCATGAGTTTTTTTTGAGCTTCCAAAATGATAAAGTTGTTGATGATAGTACTCGGTTTATTGTATCCCTTTTTTGTAAATTGTCTCAATAGTTCTTTTGGAGGAGTATTTAATCCTTCACCATAATATTTTACGAAATGAGTTTCTTTTTCTTCAAGAGAAAACAGTTTTTTAAACTGAGTAACTTTGAAATCAATAGTATCTAAAAACTTAGCATGTAAAAGACATATTACCAAGTTTAATAAGTAATGAGTCTTGAAATAAGGTGTGTTTTTCGCATTGAAAAATGATAATTTGATTTGCCTTGTTATATGATCTATTTCGTTAACAATCTCTTTGTTTTTAATTTTAAAGAGACTATTGAATTCATTAAGTTGGTTACAAAAGGCGGTATTAAAAAAACTTTTAATCGACTCTTCTTTCGGTTGGCTAAAAGAAATTTGATATAACTTTTGCGCACCATCAGGTAAATGAAATACATCGTTAGGGTTTAAGGCTATTAATGTATTTGAAGGGATTTTAATTTGTTTATAGTTAAACCAACAGTTTTCAATAGTGTGTTTATTCCATAATATTTGATAATCGGTTCCGTTTTCTATTTGTGTTGTTGATTTTGTAACTATTTCTTGATATTCAATATTTTGAATCAATATCATATGTTCGGTTTGCGTTTCATAGCAAATTTATGGGAACAAGGTCTGCAAGGAAATGGATAATTTTCCTAAATAGTTGTATATATTTCTGTTAGGTAGATTTTAGCTGTTTTCAAAGAAATTGAATTCGAAAATTTCAATACGATTATTGGTGTAGTCTAACTTTAATTAGTGAGTAAATTATTCTTAAAATGAGTAGGACTCATTCCTTTATGTTTCTTAATAAATTTAGAGAAGTGTGAATTGCTTGTAAACCCCAATTCAAAGGCAATTTCAGAGATATTTTTATCGGAATGAACTAATAATCTTTGAGCTTCAAGAATAATTCTGTCAGTAATAATAGAACTCGGAGTTTTATAGTTGTTTGAGTTAAATACATTTGTCAGTGTTTTGGGAGATTTGTTTAAAATCTCAGCATACTCTTTTACTTTGTGTTTTGTTTTAAAATGCTGTTCAACCAATAAATTAAAACTTCTTATTAAGTCGACATTCTCTTGAGATTCTTCTGTAATATTTAAGTTTTGTTTAATCAAACGGGTTGCTAAAATTAGAATTTGTTTCAATATTGTTCTAAGCATTTCTCCTTGAAGTGAATCTTTAAACATAAATTCTTCTTCTAACATGATATAATACATGTTGAATAAATCTATTTTTAGCTGAGAAAGCTTTATTTCAGTAGGTAAAGAAGAACCATAAAATAGAAGTCCGTTACAAGAAACTTCTTTATCGTGATCGCGAATGCAGTAAAACTCTCTATTAAAAATAAAAGCGAGTACTTCTTCGTTTTCATTTTTGTACAGTTCTATTTGATTTTCAGGAGTGCAAAAGAGGAGACAGTCCTTGTTAAGATTCATTTTGTACCCGTCAATAGTAATAGAAGAACGATCGTTTTTTATCCATAAAATTTTGAAGTAAGCATTGCTTTTGATAAAGTTTCTGTATGAAAAATCACTAAAATCGGTAATGATAAACTTACTCTGATTGGAGATTTTTTGGTATTTAAAGTTCATATGATTTCATGTTGAGGGAAACGTACATTTAAAGGTACTAAAATTAGTTGATTTTAAATGAGGTGGTTGTGTTGAGGTATTTTGTTTTTTGGGATTATGTATACTAAAAAAGTATAAGTAAAATCTTATTTCAATGTGGTTCTACTAATGTTTTCGAACCAGTTGATAAGGTACTTTCTTTCTTCAATTGTGATTTTTTTGGAAGGACGTGCTAAAAGATAATTTTTAGGAGGCATACTCTGATTTTTTATATTGAAAGTACTAGCAGATAAAGTTGATAGTTTACGCCACTCTTCGTAGTTTTTCCATTCTGAAAAGTTTACCGTTGTTTTCCCTTTTTTAATATTGCTGTTCACTTTCCATGAAATAGGAGCTATATAATCGAACCAAGCATAATCCGTATAATTTGAATGGCAATCGAAGCAACTGTTTTTAATTAGTTTTTTTACCTTTTCAGGAGCTCTTATCTCTTCAAAAAACACATAGGGGTTATCCTTGCTTTTATTTAAAGAGAAAGGACGATAGAGTTGAATTAGTAGAAAGCTTATAAAAAGAATTAAAAGGAAGTTTTTTATTCTACTAATGAATTTATCCATTCGGTTAATTTGTTTTGTTTATTTTTTGATAAGTTGGCATTACCATGAATTTTAGTGTAAATGGGTAAGGGCATTTTACCTTCATACATTTGGAACATTATGTCACCCGCCAGTTCAATTTTTTTCTCTCGAGAATAGGTTTCCCAATCTGAAAAATTGAGTTTTCGTTTTCCTGCCGAAATATCATAATCGATTAACCATGCAACTGGAACAATTTCGGAATACCAATATTTTTGTGTTTGATTAGAATGACAATCATAACAAGCTGTTTTGATTAAAGTGGCTATTTGATCAGATGGTTTATTGGAATAAATAATATCGTTAGGTGTGAGTTTCTTATATATTGGCTTGTTAGGGCGGTAAAATTGAATTCCTATTAAAAGTATTACAAACGATATAATGAACTTTTTCCTAACGATATTAATCTGCTTTGTCATTTTGGGATTAGTTAAATTGATTGATTTATTAGTTGGCTATGATTCCAAAGGATCCTGTTTTTGGCAATAATGGTTCGTTGTGCATCATCATTGGTTTTAAGTTTCCATTAGGAAGAATTTTGAAAACATAAATGGCTCCTTGATTTCCAATTAACTGATATAGGTACTTTCCATCGGTACTATGAATTAAATCTCCAAAGAATAGACCTTCATCTGTCACTTTAAAAGCAGCTCTTTTATCTAGTTTAATCGCTCCTGAATTATCAATGTTATATAAGCTATAAGAACTGGAAAGTGCATTGGCAGCCCAAAGATGTTTTTTATCAGGACTTACCTCAATCCAACAATTTGCTATTTCTCCACCTTCCGCGTTTGTACCAGTTAAAACATCAGGAGATAAAACTGAGATTATACCGTTCTTATCAATTTTATAAGCTGTAGTAGAACCTGTTTGCCAAGAGTACTTAGGAGATTGAGGTACAACATTCGCCTCTTCTCTTAACATTCCTTTGTTATTAAGGAAACGTGCTTCGGCAGCATATAAAACATAGTAATCGTTAAAAGTGACAATGTCAAAGCCAACTGGAATAGCTAACCATCTTCCATTTGTTCCATTATTTGGTGATTGTGCTTTTGAAACAGGATCTTTTGATAATTGCCCAGTTTTTTTATCAACAGCATAAACTTTTGTTAAGCCAGTTACCAATTCATTTACAGCTAAAAACTTCCCGTCAGAAGTAAACATTGTACATGAAGGCCGAGCTTTTAAATCTCGCATAGAATTTTCAATAGCGCTAAGTTTACCATCTTTACCAATAAAGAAACCTTTTAGATTTCCCGTAAATGGAGGTGTTGGTGGAGCTGTACTTCCAGTACTCGCTACATAAACCATATTGTCATGAACTGCAATACTTAATGGGTGAATTTCTCCTGCTTTAACATTACTAGCAAAAGATAATTTACCATTTTCTTGAATTTTAAATGAAGTTAAGGAGCCATCTCCAGGGTTTACAATCAATAGGAATTTATTGTCATTTGTTTTATAAACACTATAAGCTGAAATCAGCGGATCTATTCCGTCTTTAAGCGGATGAGTTGTATCATAACCCCAGTCAAATATTTCAATGTTTCCAGTTCCTTTTCCTTGCGTTCCGAATTCTCCTATTTCTTCAATTTTATTTTTTGTGTGTTTAAAGGCAATTACTGAGTTTTCGTGTTTATCGTTTGTAGCAACATAAATGTAATTTGCCTTTTTCATAGTTTTAGCCTTTTTCTGACCGAAACTATAGCTAGTAGTTATCAGTAAAAGCAATAAAATGGTTTTAGTTTTTACATAAGTAAAAACAGTATACTTATTTTTCATTATTATGATTGGATTTAGTTAATTCTCTTAAACTTCCTATGACGAGATTATTTGAGCTTCCTAGGGAATAAGATGTTGTTGTAGCCTCATTCTTTTTAGATTTCTCATATAATTAAAGTCATGTTATTTTCATTGGATATTGTTTCAGGGTGCTAATAGCAAAAACAATCCAATGCTGCGTAATTAGTAGTAGCGTTAGTGAAATATATTTCTGAGTACGTAAATGAACTTTGAGAAACCGTCGGATAAAATTATCCGACGGCTACTTGAGTTTGATGTTAAATCTAGAAGTGTGTTTTTTTACTTCCCCACATTCAAAATTAACTTATAGAATGCTGGAAATATGGTACTTTTTTCAAGGAAAGTTGATCGTTGATTAATAATTGAAAAAAGTATGATTAATGTAAGTTAGAAAATACTAGGAAAGTGCTTACATGCCCTTGAGACCATGTTATTCAATGATAGTCTTCCAGTATTCATCTCTATTCTTTACAAGTTTTATATAAGAACAAATAGCAACAGCTTTATGACCTTCTTCATGAAGTTTTTCGAAGGTTTTCAAAACAAGTTCTTTCCCAATTCCTTTACCTCTAAGGTTGTATGGGACCTCAGAATGAACCAAATACATTTTGTCATTTTTCCAAACATATTCAACTTTGGCTTCTTCACCATTAATATCTAGACTAAACTTCTTGTTTTCTGTATCGTGTTTAATTTGTAACATACTTGGTATTAATTTATGCATCCATTTAATTAGTTCTTCTTTATAAGGATTCCTTAATTTTTTACTTCCAATTGTTATCGTTGGAAAGTTTAATTTTCGGTTGGTATATAAATTTCTTAGCTCTTCGGCATGCTCTTCATTTGTTTCAACGTCTAAAAATTGATAAGGCAACCCAATATCATCCAAAACGAGTTTGTAATAATTTGTTTTATGGCACCCGGAGGCGCCATAAAGTTTAATTTCAGGAATGTTTCTAATCATTATTTTACTGTTTTTAAAACCTCGATTGCTGCATCTACATTTAAATGGAAATCAGCAAAAACAACATTGTCGTTTTGATCAATTAAAATAAACCAAGGAGTTCCTCCCGTTCTATAATTAATCATAATATTTGATCGAGATTTGTCATCATCACCAGCATCATGACCAAATGGTATTTTTAAGTCGTATTTTTTCTGAGTTACCAACATTTTTTCATAGGTATTCGCATGATGACCTTCAAAAACGGTTTGCACAGCTAAGAAAGCTACATTGTCATTGTCTTTGAGGGCATTTACCATTTTTTGCAAGTTTGGCAACCCTGCGCTATGACATCCTGGACACCAGCTTTGAAAGCAATATAAAACTTTAAATTTACCTTTGAAGTCCGATAATTTTATTTCGTTGGTTTTATTTCCATTTGCATCTACCCAATGTTTAACATTGAATTCAGGTGCTTTAAAAACTTTATTTTCAGTGTGATTCATTTTTCTAATAATTTTAAGTTGAGACAATAGTAACCCTGGCTATCAGTAATGATAGCCTAGAGTATTTCAAAAAGATCATTGGAATATTTTTACTCCTCTTTTTGAAGAGTCATAGATTCAGAATTGATACAATATCTCAAACCACTAGGTTCTGGTCCATCAGGAAAAATGTGTCCAAGGTGCGCATCACAAGTATTACACATTACTTCAACTCTAACCATACCAAAAGAAACATCTTTTTCATATTTGATGGCATTTTCTTGAATAGGTTGGGTAAAACTTGGCCATCCAGTACCAGAATTGAACTTAATTGTAGAATCGAATAAAGGAGTGTTACAACATACACAGTTATACTTCCCTGCATCGTAAGCACTACATAAAGCTCCAGAGTGAGGACGTTCAGTTCCTTTTTGTCTAGTAATTCGGTATTGTTCAGGTGTTAAGAGTTCTTTCCATTCTGCTTCAGTTTTCTCAACTCTTCTATCAGGAGCAGGATTCCCGTTTACAGTGAAACTAATAACATCTTTCCAGGTTAGTATTTTGTCTTTCATTATTTTATCCTTTCTTTTGTTATACAAAGATACAGAGGAAGAAGAGTTTATAACATAACTATTTTCCACAGCTTTTTATACATTCTCCTCAACGCTTGTATTTGACTTTTTAAATTGGTTTGGAGATTTTCCAACGTGTGTTTTAAAAAACTTTGAAAAATGCGAAGCCTCTTCAAAACCCAATTCATAGGAAATCTCATTAATATTTTTGTCCGAAAAGGATAATAATCGTTTACTTTCAAGAATAATACGTTCATTTATCACCTTAAGAGGAGATTTTGTATAATACCTCGTAAATAAATTGGATAAAGATTTTGAAGTTAAGCTCATGAGGTCAGCATATTCTGAAACTTTGTGCTTTTCTCGAAAGTGCATTTCAACCAATAAGTTGAACTTACGAATTGTATCCAATTTCGGTTGAGGCATGTCTGGATTTGGGAGTGTCTTCTTGGCTATTCTTAATGATTTAATCAGAAGCCTTTTTAAAAGGACTAAGAGCATTTCTCCTTGAATATGATCGACGGTTTCAAATTCTTCTAGAAAAAACTCATAAAGAAGACTAAAGCTATTTTGTTCTTTATCGTTTAAAGTAACAACAACGGGTGAGGATGATCCTAAAAATAAAAGACCATTGCATGAAACTTCGTTATCATGATCTCGAATACAATAAAACTCTCTATTAAACGAATAGATAATCACTTCTTTGTTTTCAATATCAAAATCTAAAAGATTTAAAGGTGTACAAAACAACATTTGATTTTTTTGGAGCAAAACGCTGTATCCATCTACCCCAATACGTATTTCATCATTTTTGGCCCAAATGATTTTATAACAATCACCTCTCATCTTGGGCGAACTATAACTAAGATTTGTTGTATCTATTAAATCGAAGATGGCATCATTTTCTCCAGAGTAACTAAATTTCATAAAAAGGCTAAAGCTTGTTTGAGATTTTAATGAGTCGTTATAAAGTTGAAAATTAACGTAAAAGGATTAAAAAATTATACAATTTGTATAAAAAAATAAAAAAGTGGTTTAAAAATTTGGAAGTATGTGATAAAAAGTTGTATATTTGCAACCGCAAATCGCGGGATAGAGCAGTAGGCAGCTCGTCGGGCTCATAACCCGAAGGTCACAGGTTCGAGTCCTGTTCCCGCTACTAGGAAGCTTCACATTTAGTGAAGCTTTTTTTTATTTTTAGTAAAGAATTTTGTTTAGGAAACTAAAACCCAAACAAACCAGTATAACTAGGAATAAGTTGTATGTATACTTTGTATTCAGGCTCTTCGTTGTTTTTTATAGTGAATTTAAAATGACTCAAACTTCGTCTATAATTACAGTTTTCTGTCGAGATTTTAGAAGGTGTGAGAATTTCTTCTACAGTATTCGAAGTTGTACTAGATACTATACCTCTTTTCACAAAACTAGAAAGTATTAAATTAGAATGTTGAGTTTCTTTTTTTAGGTGTAGTTCGATTCCAATGGTAGATTTCCAAACATCCGTAAATTCTAGAGCTACGCTTATATATTCAATAGAATGATGTTTTTCTAAATGTTTATTTAAAAGTTCAATATTACCAGTCCATTGAATTTTTTTTAAGTATGACAGAAGAGAGGATTTATTAAACCCTCGAATATATAATCTTGTAGTTTTATTATTGTTTCTAGAGTGCATTACCCCAATATGTTCAATATATTGGTTATCATCCAATGAATTTTTGCAAGTTTCTAGTAATTTTGAATTCGTTTGATCTGAATTTTCAAAACTCAAAACTTCTACTAATCTTTTGAGTTCGTTAGTTTTTGTAGCATTCGATTTAAGACTAATGAATAAGCTAGGAAGATTATTGGTTTCGCACCCATCGAGGTCAATTTCTAGCCAAAAACTTTTAATGCCAGAATTGTTCGTTTTAAGCTTCAAACAATCGTCCAACCATTGCTGAATTTCAGTACTCTTATAAAGCTCAGGAAATTGTTTTTTTAAAAACTCAATATCTTTATCTTGATCAAAGGCTATAGCTAAATCTACTTGGTCATTTTTGTCTGATAAGCGAAATTCAAAAACATAAGACAAATGTTGCCTTGGATAAAAATAAGAAAGTTGCTTTTCCAGTCTGCTAGCACTCAAAGAAGAAACCATACATTTTTCCCCAACAGGAAAAATATATGGAATCAATTTATTTTTATCTTTTGTTACCAAGTTTTAGGCTCTACTAAATTATCAAATAAAGTTTCTAATTCGGCTTCCGAACATGGATAACTTGATTTTTGAACAAGTGTATCGACTAGGTATTGACTCATTTTTGGGTCAATTAACTTTTGAACAGCTTCGATATAATCTATAAAAGCTTCGCGATATTTCTTAGCGTTTTCTTCTGAAGATCTTAATTTAATTGCAAGATTAGCAAAGGTATTTTCTTTATCCTTTGCAACTTCGTTAATAAAGGCGATAAAAGCGTCTTGATCAGATGATGTCCAAGTGTACCCCCAAATTAATCCTGTTGTAGAGTTTCCAATTACTTTATTAACAGCCCACCAATTTGAGTCTAAGTTTCTGATATCAGAAAATATTGCTGAATACATTTTTTCGGCAGCTTCCTTAAGAGGGATGTTAGCACTGATTAGTTCAACAATTTTATCTTGATAGTAAAGGATATCGCCTTCATTACCATTTTGAACTGCCTTTGCCAATTGTTTTTCAAAACCTTTCATAGTGGTTTTGGTCCCGTTTGTATCATTAGCTAAAATCTGCATAAAGTTAATTAATGCACGATTGATATCGTTTGTAGATGGTGCTAGTGTTTCAGTTTCTTGTACTGCTGTTTGTGTTTCCATGGTATACTAAATTTAATATTTATCTGGTTAGATTAATTAGGTTAGATTCTTTAGGAATATTTAATAATGAAGTCTTTTCAATATGAGCTATGAGTTCATTTGAAAACCCCATAATACTTGATAAAGTTTCATGTATTTCTCCTTTGGTAAGAGTAACTTTTTTAATCTCGTTTTTGGTTTTTGTATATAAAGTGTCACCAATAATGGTGTTAATGCCCAATTCATTATTCTTTTTAATGTACACACAATCATTAAATAAGCTGTGAGTATAGCTTTCAAGATGAGACTTATGAAGTGCTTTCTGAGAAAATGTATCATTATAAATAGCACATTTCATCAGGTCCTTTTTAGAAGGGAATTCAAATAATACAGATAATTTCACATCTTCATCAATAAGTTGAATAGAATGAGGTGAATTATCAATTGTTTTTGGAGTCACCTCAATTGGGGTTTCATTCGATATTGATGAGTCTACAATAAACTCCTGTCCATCATTAGTTGTAACAATTAAGCTTCCATGATTCACCATTCCCATGTCTCCCATAGATCCACCAACAATTCTTGATTGGAAACCTATTTCTACCAATAAATGTTGTAAGGCGTTCGTTGTAGTCCAACAAGTTCCTCCTATACCGTGTTCCAACCAGGCTTCGAAAAAAGTAGTAGGATCAATTTGGTCTTTATTGATAAATGGTGTTTTTGCTAGGTCAAGACGTTTCCAAAAATTATCAAAAGGGATGTTTCTACACCAAGCTTGATATATTTTTTCTAGCCCTTCTTGATTGCATTCTAAGTCGGTTATATTAAATCGACTCAGAACTTTTTGTACCGTTACTGATGGGATTATTATTTTTGTATTCATGCTTTTATTTAAGTAGGGTAATTTAAGTTGTTATCAGTTAATTTGAAGTTTTTTCTATAGAGTTTTCGAGAGTTTTTTCTTTTGAAAGAAAGCTAACAAATTCATTAGATACAAATGATTTGATCCAATTAGCTCCTTGACCCTCGGCTATTTTTAGTGATTTATTGAATGTGTTAAAAGCCTCATTCTTCCTGTTCAGTTTATAAAGAGCTTTTGCTTTAAAGCAATAGGCGTAGGAGAGGGCATAGGTTATTTCGTTTGTTTCGGCAAAAAGAATTGATTCATCTGTTATTTTTAATGCCTTTCTATAGGATTTATTTTTCAATAAAACCGCGACTTCAATGAGATTGTAATAAGGAATTGAAGAAGTTTTTGGTGCCCATTTTTTTCTTGCTTCTTGGAAACGTATAAAAGACTTTTCATCACCTGATAAGGCAAGTGAAGCTGTATTATTTAACCGAATAGCACTTTCCCAATAAGGGAAGGATCCTTTTTGATCAAACAAAAGGATTGTATTGTTTAATTCGTTGAATAAAGATTCGGTATGCTGGTTTAAACTAGAGAATGAGCATAGATAAAGATAAAGTCTGGATGTTTGGGCTAAAGCACCCATGGTTAAATTTGGCCAGTGGTAGGATTTAGCTTGACTCAAAGCATTTTTCATTAAACCGATAGATTGCTCGATTTCTCCAAGAAATAATAGAGATAAAGCTTCGAAACTCATGCATACAATATATGGATCTTGGCCATCTAAAATGGGTTTTCGTTTTCCTTTATTTTCATCATAACAATGATAGCAGTTATGACAGGATTGAATACACTCTTTAAACTGACCATTAAAAAACTGTGTTTGACATAAACAATCATAAGCTTGTGCCAAATAATTGGAATCTCCAATTGCTTCGGATGTGTTTTTCATTTCTTCGGCAAGCAGAAACATTTGAGAAATATTTCCTTCGGTACATTGGTATATCCATAAGCCTTTTGCTAGCGCAAACTTTACTTTATTAGTAAAATTAGACTCTTTAGCTAAAGCTTCAACGATTCGATAATTCCCTATGATTTCAGGATGTTTCCAACCTGATTTGTATGTTAAAACGGCTGCTTTGTGAATTCTTAATTCGGCTTCTTTAAGAGGAATGTAATCTTTTGACTTACTTGTTTTTAATTTTTCATTTATCTGCAGTGCTTTATCGGTAAGATAAATAGATTCCGATTGCCCTAGTTTTTTTAATAACTCCAGATTTGCCGCTTCCTTATAGAAGTTTATAGCATCTTTATATTCTTCTGCTTGATGGAAATGATAAGCCAGTCGTTGAATATTTTTTTCACGAAGGTCTTTTGGATAGTTTCTAATATTGTCTCCAACTCTCTTATGAACTTCCTTTTTTGGAAATGAGGCAATACTTTCAAAAGCAGCATCTCGGATTAAATCATGTTTGAAAATATAATCTTTATGATTTTCAGAATTAATATAAATAATATTAGCTCTTTTAAGTATGTCAAGATCATCCTTAACGAAGTTCTCTTCTTTCAGCGAAGAGTTAACAAGTAAATCATAAGAAAACTCTCTACCAATTACAGAAGCAATTTGCGCTGTTTCAATAGCTAAGCCAATATTTTTTAATCTAGACTGCAGTAAGCCAGCTAAGGAAGATGGAATGTTTAAATCTTCAACACGTCGAGATAATTGATACGTATTGTTTACTTTTTTAATAAGTCCTTTTTCTAGTAGCATCGATGTCAATTCTTCTACATAAAGAGCAATTCCATCAGTTTTTTTGTAGATAAGATCGATAACCTCACTATCCAACTCTCCTCCAGTTAACAAACTTTCTGCTAAGCCTTTCGTATGAGTTTTTTCTAATGCAGATAGCGCTATTTCTTTTATTAGTTTTTTTTCTGAGGAAAAATGTAAATCAGATCGAGAAGAAAGTAGTAAAAAGCAGTTGCTTTCTATGTTTTTTGAAATAAATCTTTCAATAAAAATTTCACTAGTTGGGTCAATCCAATGACAATCTTCTATGATGATAGCTACTTTTTCATGATTCCCGATACTGATAAATACTTCTTGAAGTAGGTTTAAAATAAACTCTCTTTGATTTTCAGGTGGTACAGAGCTTGTTTTTTCGGTTTCATAAGAAATAGAAAACCAAGAACAGAGTATGGGAAGAGAAATGTCAATATCGCAATTTGTGTTTTGTACCGCTTGTTCAAGCTTTTGAACTATGTTTTTTTGTGGGGTATTCTCGTCAATTTTTAAATATTTTCTTAATAGGCTGAAGATAGGATAAAGAGTGTCATTTCTATGTTCAGGTAAGCATTGACTGTGATAAACAAGATGATTTGATTGCGTTATAACAGATTTAATTTCAGAAATTAATCGAGATTTACCAATACCTGCTTGCCCTTTAATTAAGATGTTATTTGTTAACTGCCGTGAATACCAATGCCGGAATATTAATTCGAATTCTTTTTGTCTTCCATAAAGTTCTTTTTCTGTAAACCTGAATTCTACTTCTTCTTTATTTAGTATTCCATCCCCTAACAGAAATCCGCTTTCACATGATTTTAAAAAAAAGTACTTTTCAAATGACTTTCTCGAATTGTTATGAACTATAACCTCTCCTTTATTGCAGTAATGCAGTAATTGTAATGCTTCGTTTAAAATCGATCCATTAGGTGATTCATTATTATTTGATAAAAGAATCCCAGTATGAATGGCCATTTTAACATTCAAAATAAGTTTATCTTGAACCAATATGCTGTTCTTAAAGCTTCTCGTTTTATCAATAATTTCATTGGCAGCAGTACCAGTCATCCTAATGTCATCATCACCAACGTAAGGGTAGCCAAAGTAAACAACGATAATATTAGCAAACTGTTCTGCTACGTAACCACCGTATTTGTTAGTAATATCAATGCAATTATTGATTTGATTTTTTTGAATGACGTCGAATGTCTCTAAATCTATATTTTCATCGTTTGGATTCTCTAAATTTATTTGAATGCAAAGGATAGATAGAAATCGTTTTTCTGCCTTCATGTGTTGCCAACCTAAAGGACTTGCAACGGTTAAACAATCGTCTGATTGAGATTCGGTTGACTCTTGGTTTAGTGAAATGTTTAACGTCTCTAAATCAATTTCATGGAATTCTTGATAAATACGTTTAGGGTCTCCAGCTCTTAAGGAAGGAGTTTTCATAAGAACCTTTCTTAAAATGGAACTTATAGGGTGATTTAAGATATACGATGGTAACGGAATATGCTCATTACTCAATTGTTGTTGTAAAACATGAGCAATACTTTCTCCTTGAATAGCCATTTCTCCCGTTAAACATTCTATTAAAATTAAACCCCAAGAATATAAGTCTGATTTTACAGAAGCAATTTCACCTCTAAGTTGCTCTGGGGAACAGTAATTGGGAGTACCCTCAATAATAGTTGATTGAGCAGTGCTGTTTTTAAGATGTTGTTTCTTATTGTGAGTAAAAACACCAGTTCCAAAGTCTAATATTTTTACATGATTCCTTAAACCACCATTTAAAATCATGATGTTTTCAGGTTTTAAGTCACAATGAGCAATTCCATTTTCAAAAGCATGGTTTATACCATCGAGTAATTGACTCATAATTTCTTTAATAAAAGAAAGAGAGCGGAGTTTTTTGTCCGTAATAATGTCTTTTAAACTAACACCTTCAAGATATTCAAAAACTAAAAAAGGACGATTGTCGGCAGAAATACCTTTATCAAGAAGCTTTACTATATTGGTATGGTTCATTTTGGAGTAAAGAAGTACTTCTTTATCAAAATAATCCATTGGAAATAGATAATCTTCACTCTTAATACCCTTTGGAGGCTTCAGGAATTTTATGGCTACTGTTTGAGCTGTACTAATTTGTTTCGCCTTGTAAATTATACCATAAGTTCCTTCTCCAATAATATCTTCAAGTTCATATGTATTGGTTAGGGCAGAGGTAACTTTTTTTACAAGGAATTCCTTCATTTAAATTTATAGAACAAGGTTAATCACAAAAAGTAAACACTTTATTTTTTTAAGACATTGTCTAGGCAATAGATAAGTGAGATTCTTTTGAAATATTAAACAAAGGATGCGCGAAACGAATCTTTCCTTTTTTTCGTTCTATAACTTCAGAAAATAAATAACCATAAGGTTTCAATCCGAATAATTGTTTTCTAAATCTATGAATTAGAATATTTATGTAGTATTCATCAATACTTTTATACAATTCTTTTGAAAGTTCAGATACAAGGTTTTCAACTTCTAACCAACCATTATTATTAGTTAGTGCGTCCTCCTTTGAATCAGAAAATCTCTTTCTAGCCAGAATTAAGAGTAAATGATGATGACTTCGTTCACCTAAATCAAGTTCAAGACCATCAATAGTAATATTGATATGAACACTTTCTTCGTCTTCACTAATTTTAAATTGAAATTCAGCCTGATCAACTAAGTTTCTTGTGTCAATAGTTGCATCGAGTGGCTCATTTTCAATAAACAACCAGTCGTCATTATTGAGTTTGTAAACTTTTTCGTGCTCAAATTCAATGGAGTAAGACGCGGTTTCAGCCTTCCAGCACATATCACTCGAGTAATAGAATAGAATTTCTTCGTTCTTATCATCTATAAGTTTTTCAAAATTACCCAATTCCATAATGGTTTCTGGGTTTGATAATGAAACTAAATAACTCACAGGAGGATTCAGATTTACTACTTGATATTTTGTGGATTCATCTTTACCAAATTGAATAACATCATTTTCCTTTATTTTAATAGAAGCATGATGAAGATATTTTTTTGAAATGAGAGTACCATTTCTACTGCAGTCTTGTAAATACCAATCTCCGTTTTTCCATTCTATTACGGCATGCGATTGGGAAATGTCGTTTTCAGCTATATGTATTGTTGAAACTTTTTTGTTTCTACCAATTCTATTTTGAGTATGAAGTATAATAGCTTTATTAGAATGTATGCATTTAATAATGGCCATAGGGTTTGAGGGGATAATAATTAGTAATCGTTTTTCTTTAGTTTGGTTTAAAAATAAAAACTCAAAAAAGGGGCGTAACCAAAGTTAATGAAAGTAAGTAAATATTACAAGTGTAATTATTTAATTTTGAAAACCTTGTGTTTTACATTCTTGTTGTTATTACAATTTGAATGTTATTATAGGCTAATGCCAAAATAAAATATTTATAATCATTGAAATCACTTTTTCAAAGAACTAAGGGCGGTGCAAATTTAAATAGAAAATTCCATTGATCTCTTTATTCAAATTAAGAAAATACCCAAAAGCATTGTTGTTTTTTCTACTTCTTTGTGATTAAGCTTTTTAAAGAAAATATTAATTTCTTAAGAAAGTAGTTACCGTTAGAAAGTAATAATTAAAAATAGATAGTAGAAGGAAAGCTTTATTTGCAGGTAACTTTAAACGTATCTAAATTTTCAAGAGGCTATTATATTGTCAGTGTGGCTAGTGAACACCAACAATTAAATAAAAAGATTTCTGTAAAATAGAATCTTGTTTTCTAAAGCAGGTTGGAATTATTCCAACCTGTTTTTTTATGAATACCTTTCTGGATTGAAAGGAGCTATGTCAATACTTGTTTTCTGTTCTGAGATTAATTCAGAAACTAATTTTCCTGTAGCTGGTCCCAAACTCCATCCCATCATGGCATGTCCCGTTGCAACTGTTACATTGTTAAATGAAGATAGTTTTCCAATGTAAGGTAGTCCATCGGGGGAACATGGTCGTAATCCATAATCTGCATCATTGATAAACTTTTCATCAATTTTCAAATCGGAATAGTATCTTTCGGAAGATTGAGCAATGGCTCGTACTCTTTTTGTATTAATTTTATGATTAATTCCTGCTAATTCCATGTTACCTGCGAATCTTGTATATCCATCCATTGGAGTTACCGCCACTTTCGCTTCAGTTAATATCGCGGGAATTGTAATTCCAGTATCTTTTCTAACGTTTATTCTGTATCCCTTTCCAGCTACAACAGGAATTCGAAGACCTAACTTTTTTACCAATTTAGGAGTCCATGCCCCCGAAGCAATTACTAATTCATCAAAATGAAGTTGTTCTTTTTTCGTTTGAACAGAAGTAGCCTTTTTATCAGATAAGTCAATTGAAGTTACTGTTTCGTTTGTAATAATGGTCACTCCACTTTTCAAAAGATAGGATTTGAATTCCTTCATGAAATCCGAAGGAGTAGTATGCGAATCGGAATGATAATAAACAGCTCCTTTAATATTTAATTTGGCGTCTGGTTGTAATTGTTGAGCTTCTGAAGCACTTAAATGTTTAACATGTAATCCTTCTTGTATTGCTTTCTGTCCAACACTCCATTCTTCTTCTCCCATTTTATCCGATTGATAGAACATCATGAGGCCTTTTTTTTGATAATAAAAATTGAAATCAGATGAGTTTTTAATACCCTCATAGAGTTCTTGGCTGAATACATTAATGTTTTTAATAATAGGAATCGAAGTCGCTACTTTTTGCTTGGTAGAAGCCTTTTTAAATAACCAGGTCCATCTTAAAAAGTCAGGATTTAAAGTTGGTTTAATGGATAAAGGACTTGTCGAACTAAACATCCATTTAATCCCTTTATTTATAACACCAGGTGCTGCTAAAGCAATGATATGACTGGGTGTAATAATTCCAGCATTCACATGAGAGGCGCCAGCGGTTAAATCTGATTGATCAATAACTGTTACCTTATGTCCTTGTTTTTGTAAATAATAGGCAGAACTTAAACCAATAATTCCGCCTCCAATAATTAATACGTTTTTGCTCATAGTTAAATCACTTGAAATCCGTGAGCATAAGGATCGTCTTCGTCATCTATAATTATGGTATTATAGCCATAGATTTTTGCCCATCCTTGAATACTTGGGATAATTGCTTTTTTATCTTGTAGGGTGGTTTCTTTTTCTACTCTTCCAATAAACTTACTACCAATATAACTTTCATGAATAAAATCTTCATTTACTTTAAGTTTACCTTTGGCATGTAATTGAGCCATACGAGCTGAAGTTCCAGTTCCACAAGGACTTCTGTCAATGGCTTTATCACCATAAAAAACAGCATTCCTACTTGAAGAATTAGAATCTATTGGGTCACCAGTCCATAATAAATGTGTTACATCCTTTATAGTTTCGTTTTCAGGATGAATAAACATATTTGGGTATTTCTCATTGATTCTTGATCTGATTATCTGAGAGTACTGAACTATTTTTGAAGCTTTGAAATTATGTACACCACTGAAATTGGCCTGAGGGTCAATAATTGCATAATAATTTCCTCCATAAGAAACATCAAAAGTGAGTTCTCCTAATTCTGGACAATCAATAGACAAGTTTTCAGCGGCTAAATAACTTTTAACATTTGTTAATTTAACCCATTCAACTTTTCCATTGGTCTGTTTATACTCTATATCGACCAAACCTGCAGGAGCTTCCATTTTAATTTTACCAGGAACTTTTGGTTTTATTAAACCTTCTTGTACGGCAATCGTAATAGTGCCAATAGTTCCGTGACCGCACATAGGTAAACATCCAGAGGTTTCGATGAAAAGAATAGCAAAATCATTATTTGGATCATGTGGAGGAAAGAGAATAGAACCACTCATCATATCATGACCTCTCGGTTCAAACATCAAACCTTTACGAATCCAATCGTAATCTTTTAGAAAATGTTGGCGTTTTTCGCTCATACTAGCTCCAATAAGATTTGGAGTTCCTCCGGTAACAACTCTAACAGGATTACCACAGGTATGAGCATCGATGCAAAAAAATGTTGTCTTCATGAGTAAATATTTACCCCAACCTAACCTCCCTTAAGGAAAAACACCCTTCTAAACTTTTCCTTTCAGGAGAGGTATAGGTCAGTATATTATATCGGTTGATCAGTTAATAGGTTGTTAACTAATCGTAATATACCTAATGAATTTTCATTTTTTAATTCGTCAGGTAATAACTCATTCGGCCAATTTTGGTAGCTAAAAGGTCTTACCCATCTCTTAATAGAACTTGTACCAACAGCTGAGAATCTCGAGTCTGTTGAAGAAGGGTAGGGACCGCCGTGAACCATGGATGGACAAACTTCTACTCCTGTTGGTACACCATTGAAAATAATACGCCCTACCTTATTATTTAAGAGCGAAAGTAAATAATTATACTCAGTTATTTCTAAATTATTTCCTAAAATTGTACCAGTTAGCTGTCCTTGCAAACAAGAAATTGCGTTTTCTAACTCTTCCTTGTCTTTACATTTAACAATTAAAGAGAATGGTCCGAATACTTCTTCGTGCAAATTAGGGTTTTGTATGAAGCTTTCTCCAGAAACTGTTGCTAACGTTTGAGGCGCATAGTTCTGATTAGGTATGTTTTGATTGTATGTGGCTACAATAGATACTTGATTTTCACCTAAAATCTTCTCTTTATTTTGATGGTATGCTTTTTTGATCTGTGGGTGAAGCATACATGTGGGGTTTATGGTTACTATTTCTTCGCTTAAATGATTGATAAAAGAATTTAAATCATCATTTTCAATACCAAGTATTAACCCTGGGTTTGTACAGAATTGCCCAGTTCCTAGGGTAATTGAATTTGCATAGGTTTTGGCCAGTTCTTTTCCACGAGTTTTCAAAGCATCAGGAAGAACTATGACTGGGTTAATACTTCCCATTTCCGCGAAAACAGGAATGGGGGTTTTTCTTTTCGAAGCAATATCAAATAAGGCTCTACCTCCTTTGATACTTCCTGTAAAGCCAATAGCTTTTACTTGCGGGTGCTCGGCTAATTTTTGCCCGACCTCAATACCACTAGAATTCAGGTTTGAAAAAATACCGTTAGGCATTCCTGTTTCTTTCGCGGCTTTTACAATTGCAGAAGCAACTAACTCTCCAGTACCAGCATGCATTGGATGCGATTTTACAATAACAGGACAACCAGCGGCAAGTGCAGCGGCGGTATCTCCACCAGCCGTAGAGTAAGCAAGTGGGAAATTACTGGCACCAAATACAACAATTGAACCTAAAGGAACATTCATTCTTCTCAAATCTGGTTTTGGTACAGGTGTTCTATCTGGATCTCCTGTATCTATGCTCGCTTCAACCCATGAACCATTTGAAACGAGTTCGGCAAATGATCTTAATTGAAAAATAGTTCTAGTTCGTTCTCCAATAGCTCTTCCCTCAGGAAGACCCGTTTCTGAACAATATGTTGTCACTAAAGCATCTCCTAGATTTAAGATTTCATCTGCTATTTTATTTAGAAAATCAGCTTTTTTCTTTCCAGAAAATGTTTTGTATGTTTCAAAAGCCTGACTTGCTAGTGATACAGCCTCATTTATTTCGTCATCAGAAGCTTCATAAAATAAAGTTCCGTTTTCTCGCTGTAATTCTGGATTGTAGGTTTTAAAGGTTATAGTACCGTTTGAAGATAAATTATTTCCAATATAATTTTGTCCTGAGATATTTAAAATAGAGGTTGTAGCCATGAGATGTTAATTGTTTCGTTGTTAAATAGATTGCAACTGAGATAAGTTAGGTCTGGTTTTGATACCATTTTCTATTATAGTAAGCACTGTTTCACGTTCTTTACCAATTAAAGGTAATCTTGGAGGACGAACATTCTCCGTACCGATTCCTGTTGCTACTTCAGCTAACTTTATATTTTGTACTAATTTAGTATTAATATCTAGTTCTAACAATGGCAAAAACCATCGATATATTTCTAAAGCCTTATCATATTGTTTTTGTATCATATAGTTATATATGGCTATTGTTTCATTTGGAAAAGCGCAAACTAATCCAGCAACCCAACCATCGGCACCTAAGGTTAAACTTTCTAAAGCTAAGGTATCTACTCCACTTAGAATAGCGAGTCTGTTTCCAAATCGATTTTTAATCCTAGTTACATTAGATATATCTCTGGTCGATTCTTTTACGGCTTGTATATTTGGACAAGAGTTTAGTAAATTTTCAAACATATCAAGAGTAACTTCTACACCGTAATCAACAGGGTTGTTGTAAACCATAATGGGTAATGAAGTAGCTTTTGCAGTTTGTTTAAAATATTCAATTGTTTCTCGAGCATCAGCTTTGTAGCGCATAGGAGGTAACATCATAAGACCTGAAGCTCCATCTTTTTCTGCTTTTTGTGCTGCTTCTATAGCGTTTTTAGTGGTTTGCTCTGCAATATTCATAATTACAGGAATTCGACCTTCTACGATGCGAACGGTTTCCTTAATTAAAGTGCTCTTTTCATCATTTGATAATGTAGAAGCTTCACCTAGCGTTCCTCCCAAAATAATACCATGTACTCCAGCTTCTAATTGAGCCTTAATATTTACCTCAAACATTTCTAAATCTAAGGTGTCGTTATTCGTAAATTTAGTGGTTACCGCTGGCATAACCCCTTTCCATTGAATGTTCATGTTTCCGTTTTTTAAACAAATTTAGATGCAAAAGAGGATAGATTTGAGTCTTAAATTAGCTTCTACTAATACTATATTATCTTATATTTAATTATTAAGCTGTTTTATGTGTGTATATTTTATAATTTAGTACTTATGATTGTTTTACCATTTAAAATTCCAAAATCAAAAAATTTGGGAGTTCTTTATCAAGAAGATAAGGGGAAGTCATTTGTTGACAAATTACATGAGCATGATGAAATACAAATAAGTCGAATAGTCAAGGGGAGAGGAACAGTATTGGTTGGAAATTCAATTAGTGAATATAAAGAAGGAGATATTTTTGTTATTGGGGCCCATCAACCACATATGTTTAAGACAGATACTTCTTCTGGAACAGATGTTTTTATGCAGTCATTGTTTTTTACAAGATATTCGTTTGGTAAGAAATTGTTTGAATTGGATGATTTTAGAGAATTGGAAAGTTTTTTTATGAATGTTGAAGCTGGTTTTATTGTGGATTCTGATAAGCAAGAGTTTTACGCTCATTTTGATGCATTACCTGAAGGAAGCGATTTAGATCGGTTTATAATTTTTTTTAATATTTTGAAATTGCTTAGTACTTCGAAAGTAAAAAAGTTATCAAGTTTTGTTTTTAATAGAGAATATTCGGATAACGAAGGTAAAAGAATGCGTAATATTATTGATTTTACATTGGAAAATTATAATGAAAAGATTGATTTGGTTGAGGTGGCAAACGTGGCTAATTTAACAGTTAATGCTTTTTGTAGGTATTTTAAGCAGAGAACCAATAAAACGTATTTTACTTTTTTGAATGAGATAAGAATTGATAGAGCATGCAAACTTTTGAAAAACAAAGAGTATTTAATTACTGAGGTTTCTGAAATGGCAGGTTTTAAAAATTTGTCTAATTTTAATCGAAAATTTAAAGAATTAAAGAAAATGACACCATCAGAGTACCGCTTTAGTTTCTAAAATGTTAAGAAGAACTCGTTGTTTTTTAAAAAATTAACAATTTTTTGAATGTGGTTGTTTATATTTGACAACCTATTACTATATGCTATATGAAAATTAACATAACTCTTCTGTTATTGCTTGTTACGTTTGGGTTGAAAGTTCGGGCGCAAGAAACATTACCAATTTATTTCGATTATCTTTCTGATAATGTGTTTTTGATCCATCCAGCAGCTGCAGGTGTGGGAGAGTGTGCAAAAATTAGATTAACAGCAAGACAACAGTGGGCAGGTGTTAGAAATGCTCCTGAATTACAAACATTGAGTTTTCATTCAAAAGTAAGACCAGATTCTAAAGCGGCCTACGGGGTTGTGTTATTCAATGATAAAAATGGTTTCCATTCGCAAAAAGCATTACAAGGTACTTATGCTTATCATTTGTTTTTAGGAAACGAAAATCAATTCAATCAATTATCTTTTGGTTTATCAATGTCGGTAGTACAAAACCAAGTGGATCAGACGTCTTTTTTTAACGATCCAACGGTTAGCCAGGTTATTGAGAGTAATTTATATTTCAATGCCGATTTTGGAATGGCATATCATTATGGAGGTTTTTCTTCTTACTTAACGATAAAAAATATTTTGCTTTCAGCAAGAGGTCAGTTAAATCAAGAGTTTGAATCCTTAAACTTGAGAAATTATGTTCTCGGGGCGGGGTACTTTTTTGGTAATGAAGATAAAATTCAATTTGAACCATCTTTTATGTTTCAATATAAAGACCAAACGGGTGAGAAGCTTGTCGATTTAAATATGAAAGTCTATAAGACACTTAAAAATAGTAAAGCTCAACTTTGGGGAGGAGTTTCATATAGAAAAGGTTTCGATGGAAGTGTGTTTGGAGATTCTAATTATGTATCGCCATTTGTTGGTGTGAACTATAAGAGATATATGTTTGGTTATACCTTTACAAAACAATCAGGAGATATTGTTTTTGGGAATGGAAACTTTCATCAATTATCATTCGGAATGAATGTTATGTGTGCGAAGAGAAGAGGTTCTGCTTGTCCAAATATTAATGGTAGACTATTCTAAAAGTCTTCCTCTTCAATATTTATTCTTGAAGCATAATCACTTAATATTTTAGTTAAAACAGCTTTGTTTTTATTGATCAAGAACTTATTAATAGGTGTTCTTGTACCTGAAATTAAGAGATTATGTTCCGATAGGATATTTTTAGTCTGAATTGCTACCGCGCTCCCAGAGTCTATAATATTAACTGATGCGCCTACAATATTCTGAATTTTCTCTTTTAAATAGGGATAATGAGTACAACCTAAAACAATGTGATCGGCATTCGCGTTCATCATTGGTTTTAGGTACTTTTTAAGGAGCCTGTTCATTTCGTCTGAATGAATCTTTCCATTTTCAATAAGATCGACTAAACCTTCTCCAATTTGCTCAATTATAATAGGATTGGAACTTAAATTAGAAGATGTTTTTTCAAATAGTTCGCTGTTTAATGTTCCTTTGGTAGCTAAAATGCCAATAGTATTTGTTTTAGTTTTTAATGCGGCTGGTTTTATAGCTGGTTCGATACCTATGAAAGGGACATCGTAATTTTGTCTTAAAACCTTTATGGCATTTGTAGTAGCAGTATTACAAGCAACAACTATAATCTTTGAATTGCGTTCAAGTAGGTATTCGGTGTTTTTAACAGCCAAAGCAATAATAGCATCCTTGGTTTTGTTACCATAAGGAGCATTTTTACTATCCGAAAGATAAAGCGTATCTTCACTAGGAAGAAGAGTATGAATTTCTTTCCAAATGGAGGTGCCTCCGATACCGGAATCGAATATGCCTATAGGTTGCACTGCTTTCATCATAATATCACAAAAATAAAAAACCTGCTTTATTGTGAAAGCAGGTTTTTTATTATATCCGTTACAACGTATTTATTAGAAACCTAATTTTGTTTTTACAGCATTGTAAATATCGTCACCTTTATCGTAAACGATTAATCCTTTACCTGGAGCTGCGTCAAATACGTAAATAATACCTTTTTCAGCTGCTACCGCTTTAATTGCATCTTCCGCTTTCTTTAAAATAGGAAGAGTTCTTTCTTGGTATTTCTTTTGTAATTCCTGAGCTGCTTGTTGTTCAGCTTGAGCAATCTTTTGTCTGTCTTGTTGAACTTCAATAGCTCTCTTTTGGTTCTCTTCTTGAGTTTGACTCTTACCTTCAGCTTCGTATTTAGTTATTTTCGCTTTTAGTTTGTTAACTAAACCTTCAATATCGTCATTATAAGTCTTCTTTAATTTCTCTAATTCTGTTTGCATAGCCTTAGTTTCTGGCATGCTAGCTAACAATTTATCAGTGTTAATATGTGCAGTTTTTTGTGCGTTAGCAACACCACCTAATCCAACTGTAAAAATTGCAACTAATAATAACTTTTTTAAATGTTTCATTTTTGTTGTTTTGATTTAATAATTGTCTTTATTCTTGATTTATTTGTTTTTCTCTTCTTGTTGTTTCTTTTCTTCTTCTTTCTTCTTTTTTTCAGCTTCTTTTGCCTTTCTTAACGCTTCTTTTTTCTCTTTTAGAAGCTTTCTTTTATCAGCTTGAGCTTTTAAGCGAGCTTTTCTTTGCTCTTCAATTTTCTTAATTCTTTCTTCTCTTTCTTTAATTTTTTTCTGTTTAAGCTCTTCTCTTTGCTTTTGTTTATCGCTTAAATCACCTTTATTACTTAAAAGTTCTTTTTTAGCTTCAATTTTCTCTTTCTTAGCTTCCTGCTTCTGATCAATCTTGATCATTTTCACGATAAGGTCGCTAATATCGTGTTTTTTATTAGAATATAACATTACTAATTCAGAAGATTTATCAAAAACAAAGTCGTATTTCTTTCTTTTTGCAATATCTTGAATAGCATTGTATACTTGGTCTTGTACAGGTTGGATAAGCTGTTTTCTTAAATTAAACATATCTCCTCTTGGTCCAAAGTATAAAGATTCTAAACGTCTTAATGCTTCTTGCTTAACTTTTATATCTTCTTCACGCTCGTCAATCAGCTCTTTTGTTAATATTGCTTTTTCATTGGCTAAATCGGTTTTTAACACTTCAATATTACGAGCTTCTTTATCTAGTTTAGCACGCCATTTTTCAACCTTCGCGTTTAATGCATTTTGAGCTTCAATGTACTCTGGAATATTCTGAAGAATATAATCCATGTCAATATAGGCTAAGCGTTGACTTTTTTGTGCAAAAGATACAGTTACTATAAGTAAAAGAACGATTGTAAGAATGTTTTTTTTCATCTTGTATATAATGTGTTTAGAAAAAACCGTGCCAAAAAACCGGACACATTACAAATGTATGGTTTTAGAACTGTCTTCCAATAATAAAATGTGTTTGCCAACCAGATCTAGTTGGGTCAATAGTATCTTCAAATCCTGGTAATGGATCAAATCCATAACCAAAGTCTATACCTAGTAATCCAAAGGCAGGCATAAAGATACGTACACCAACTCCAGCTGAACGTTTTAATCTAAACGGATTAAAGTCACTAAAATTGTCATAAGAATTACCTGCTTCTAAAAATCCTAATGTATAGATAGATGCCGATGGTTTATCAGTGATTGAATAACGTAATTCTAATTGGAATTTATTATAAATAGCACCTCCATCGATTGAAGAAATTCTATTGTTTTCATATCCTCTAAGACCGATTACTTCTCTACCATCTAATTGACCTTGTGCAATTCCATCACCTCCTACAAAGTAACGCTCTACAGGTGTTAACCCTAATTCATTATTATAAGTTCCTAAATATCCTAATTCGAAATTAGACATTAAAACTAACTTGTTTGCTAATTGTGTATACCACTTTCCTTTAGCTGATATTTTATAGTATTCTAACCATTTATATTTATCTGCAAAATATGATTGCTCCTCTGGAGATCCTGCTAATAACCCATCAGGTCTACTATAATCCTTACCATTAAGTAATGAATATGGTAAAGTAGCCTTAGCACGAATTGTAAATTCAGAACCATAAGTTGGGAAAATTAAACTTGGACCAGCAGAATTTCTTGTCAATGCAACAGTATAAGCAAGGTTATTTAAGTCCCCTTCACTTAATATTGCATTAGAAGAACCAACTCTATACCCATAGTTTTGAAGTTCGATACGTTGGTAACTGATGGATTGGGATAATTGAAAATAATCATCAGGCCATCTTAAACGCTTACCTAAACCAATTTGCGCACCAATTATGCTTAAGCTTTGACCTCTGTCTACTGTATTTGTTCTAAAATCAAATCGATATTGATTAGATGTGTATACAGAGAAAGATAATGATTGTGGAGTTTTCCCACCTAACCACGGCTCAGTAAATGAGAAGCTATAGGTATTAAATGTTCTACTCGCTTGTAAACGTAATGAAAGACTCTGGCCATCTCCCATTGGTAATGGTTTATAAGCTTCTTTATTAAAAATGTTTCTTACAGAGAAGTTATTGAATGATAATCCTAATGTTCCAATGAAAGATCCTCCACCGTAACCTCCTTGAAGTTCTATTTGACTACCTCCTTTTTCTACAACTGAAAAGTCGATATCTGCTGTTTTATCTTGATAGTTAGGTTTTACATCTGGTGTAACGTTAGTGTCAAAGAACCCTAACTGACCAATTTCACGAATAGATCTAATAATATTCTGTCTACTGAAAAGATCTCCTGGTTTTACACGAAGTTCTCTGAAGATAACATGGTCATTCGTTTTGTCATTACCAGATACAGTAACTTTTTTAATGGTTGCTTGCTCATCTTCTCTAATACGTACTTCTACTGTAATAGAATCGTTTTTTACCTTCGTTTCAACAGCATTTACTTGAGAGAATAAGAAACCGTTATTGTGGTAAAGTGTTTGAATATCTTGGGATGTAGGAGTACCGTCACCAGAAATTCTTTCTTTAAGAACTTTTCCGTTGTATATATCTCCTTTTTCAATTCTTAATAAAGCTTGAAGCTGCTCATCAGTATAACTTTTGTTTCCTACAAAAACAATATCGGCAAACCTATATTGACGACCTTCTTCTAATTCAATCTCTAAATTAATAGTGTTGTCATTATTCCATGTAACTTTATCAGATAAAATTCTAGCATCTCTGTATCCCTTTTCGCTATACATTTCAAGAATTTTCTCTAGATCTTCTTTATAATCTTCAATTACATATTTTGACGATTTCCAGAAACGTCCTAAGAATTTACGTTTCGTATTTTTCATAGCACCTCTTAAGGCACCATCAGAAACGGCTTCATTACCAGTAAAGTTGATTTCTTTGATTTTGATACGATCTCCTCTATCAATGAAAATACTCATAGTAACCGTATTTACATCAGAAGTGTCTTTTTTGGTGTCAACTGAAACTTTGGCTTTTAAATAACCTTTGTCCGTATATTTCTTTTTAATATAGTTTCTAGTGGTTACAATCAAGTTATCAGTAACCATAACTCCTTTTCTAAGTTCTGTTTCTTTCTGTAAATCTTTTGCTTTTGATTTACTAACACCGTTAATTTTTATCTCGGTAAGTTGAGGAAGTTCTTGAACATCAAATTGAAGATAAACTGTTTCACCATCTCTTTTAGATAAATAAACGTCTACTTCACTAAACTGCTTGCTTTCATAAAGTTTTTTGATTGCACTGGTCAGTTTATCACCAGGAAGTCTAAGAGGCTGTCCGTTAACTAATCCAGTATAAACTCTAACGGTTTGTTCACTGAATTTTTGTAATCCCGTAACTGTAATTCCCCCTAAAATATATTGTTTTCCTTTTTCGTATTGAATAACACCTGTTGTGCTTGTGCTATCCTTAGCTATTTCTTGTGCTTTTACATTTACCGCAAAAAAAGCAGTAATTATTAGTGCAAATAAAAATGAATTTCTATTCATTGGTTTCAATCTGTTCACTTGTTTTTCCAAATCGTCTTTCCCTGTTTTGATAATCTAATATGGCATTAAAAAGATCTTCTTTTCTAAAATCAGGCCATAGTACATCAGTAAAATATAACTCTGCATATGCCATTTGCCATAGTAAAAAATTACTAATTCTATGTTCCCCACTCGTACGTATCATCAAATCAACGTCAGGCAAATTAAACGTATATAAATGATTATTTATAATTTTCTCGTTAATTTTTTCGATTTCTATTTCATTATTAACAACTTTTTTAGATATGTTTTTAAAAGCATTAACAATTTCCTCTCTTGCCCCATAACTAAGGGCAAAAGTCAATGTAATTTTCTGATTGTCTTTCGTTTTCTCAATTACATTATTAAGAACTTTTTGAGCAGATTTAGGTAAGCTTTCGGTATTACCGATAGCATTTACTCTAACGTTTTTTCTCATAAATTCAGGAAGTTCTTTTTTGAGAGTTGTAATTAGTAAGCTCATTAAAGCATCTACTTCTAATTTTGGCCTATTCCAATTTTCAGTAGAAAAAGCATACATTGTTAAATACTTCACACCTAATTCAGAAGCTGTATCGGCGGTTTCTCTAATAGCAGTAAGAGCATTTCTATGCCCAAAAACACGTTGCATCCCTTTACCTTTGGCCCATCGACCGTTACCGTCCATGATGACAGCAATATGATTAGGAACCTTATGTAAATTAATGCTTCGTAATTTTTTTTCCATATGTGTTATTCTGTTAATCCACTATAACATTGTGGTCTTCCAAAGGTATAAACAATTGATAAACCCGTAAAGGTATATAAATCATTTCCATTTCCGCCAAAATTTAAGTTGTTAATTTTGGGAGTGCTATAGTCGATATCGTCAGCGAAGGTATACCTAGCTCCTATTTCAAACGCAATAGCTAAATCATCAAAAAGCAAACCTTTAATTCCAACACCAAAAGGGATGGCATATGAGTATTTGTTTTCAAGACGTATTGTATTACTAGAAACCATTTCTGCTGGACTTTTGTAATTAATAAGGGCTACTTGCGTAAATATATAAGGAGTGTAAGTTGTTCTATAATCACTGATATTATAATCGTAAAAATTGAATTCAGCACCAGCGGCAAATTCATGCACTGTATTTGAAAAGTTTCTCCCTTGAGTTTGACGAAACGGATTGTCAGCATCAGCATCATCTCCAGAAGTTGGAATGTATGTGTAATTCCCTCTTAAAGCTATTCTAGGGTTTATATTGAATTTATAAACAATTCCTCCAGCAAATTTATTCGGATAAATATAGTTTGTTCTACCAATGTCACCAATGAAATTAGAGCCACCAAGAAACGCACCTATTTCGTGGCTTTGAGCTAGGGCAATAGTTGAAATTATTGTTAATAATATGAATAAAACTCGTTTTTTCATTGTAAAATTAGCGTGCAAATATAGTAATTTGAATTTGCTTTAAAAAGTTAATAAATCGTCTTTTCTGATTAACTTTTTTTTTGTCAAATTATTGTGATGATCATTCTTAAAGTGCTTCATTTCTGGTGTCTTCTCCCCACAATAGTTTGCTTCTGAGCGTTTTTAAATAAGATTGATTTTTTAGAACAATGCTTTTAATTGTAAAAGGCGCTTTTCTAATGAAAATACTCGTTTCTTGGTTTACTGTTGCTATTCTTGAGTCTAATGAAACCAAATAATCTTTTTCCCTTGCACTAACTTTTAGCTCTATTGAAGTAGTATCAGGAATGATCATAGGACGGGCATTAAGGTTATGTGGCGCAATCGGAGTAATGATTAAGCTCTTTGAATTTGGAAGTATTACAGGACCATGACAACTTAGCGAATATCCAGTAGAGCCCGTAGGCGTGGCTATAATTAATCCATCGGCCCAGTAATTGGTTAAATACTCTCCATCCAAATAAGTTTTTACCCCAATCATTGAGGTTGTATTTCTTCTGGCAACAGTAATTTCGTTAAGAGCGAAATTTATTTCTGAGAATTCTTGAGTTTCGGGTGCTGTTTTAATTTCTAACAACGTTCTTTCTTGAATTGTATATTCCTTTTTCAATAATAATTCAACCGCTTCTTCTATTAAGTCCTTGTGAACGGTAGCTAAAAAACCTAGTCTTCCTGTGTTTATACCAAGAATAGGAATGTTTAAATCTCTAATATAAGTAACAGCTCTAAGAATAGTACCGTCACCTCCAATAGTGAATAACACATCAAAAGAGTTTGATAAATCATTAAAATGAGCATAGGTTGGATACTTCTTATCAAGCGAGTGTTCTTTGATTAAGAGGTTATAGAAATCTTGTTCAAAGAAAACTACAATGTTATGCTTGTTTAAGATAGAAAGCAAGGTTTTAATTTCTTTCTCAGCAGAAATCGTATAAGCCTGGCCGTATATAGCTACTTTTTTCAAAATGTTAGTTCTTAGTTTAGGATGATGTTGTGATTACATATCAAGATACTTTCTCAAATATCTCGCTCTGTCTTTTAATTCTTCTAAGTAAGAATCATCTTCATGTTGAGTAATTACTGTGTAATCATATCTTCTAAAAGTTTGAATGATATCATTAATAATATCTGTTGAAACTTTTAAGGTAATTTGAATGGTTTCTTGACTTTCATGAGAAATGTACATTCCTAAAAGTTTACCTTTATTACTTTCCACTATTTGAGAAACTTCACTCATAGAGTAGTCGGCGCTATTTTTTTCTACAATTAATGTTTCACTATCTAAGTGTAAGAAAGGACTGTCAGCTAAAACATCTAAAATATCGCCTAATTCATAATAACCAATATAGTTTAGCTCTTTGTCTAAAACTGGTATTAAATTACTATCGTTATCAGCAAATAAAGAAACTAAATCGAGCAAAGTTGCTTTTTCGCTAGTGTAAAAATGGTCAAGGAGATAATCGTATTCTTGTAAAAGTCCGTCTTTATTATCTAAAGTTTGAATATCACTACCAGGTAAGCAACCTACTAATTTTCCATTTTTAACAATTGGAACATGGGTTATGGGTAGTTCTCTACATAATTCCTGAGCAGCACCTACAGTGTGGTCAAGGTGAAGTTCTCGGATTTCGTTAAGTATAAAATCGTTAATATTCATTAGCACGAATATAGGTTAAAATGATTTAATGATTTACTTTTGCATAACAATAAAGCTTTACTAAATATTCCAAGCAAATTTTATAATGACAAAGTTAAGTGTAAATATAAATAAAATAGCAACGTTACGTAACTCTAGAGGAGGGAATGTTCCAAATTTATTGCAGGTTGCTAAGGATGTTCAAGAGTTTGGTGCTGAAGGGGTTACTATTCATCCTAGGCCAGATGAAAGACATATACGTTATCAAGATGCATACGACTTAAAACCAGTAGTTGTAACTGAGTATAATATTGAAGGAAATCCAATACAAAAGTTTAAAGATTTAGTGTTAGATATTAAACCAACTCAGGTTACTTTGGTACCAGATGGTGATGATGTTTTAACATCGAATGCTGGATGGGACACTATAAATCATCAATCGTATTTGAAGGATGTAATAGCTGAATTCAAAGAAGCAGGAATAAGAACATCAATTTTTATTGATACAGATTTAAAATTAATTGAAGCGGCTGCGGCTACAGGAACAGATAGAATTGAGTTGTATACTGAACATTTTGCTACTGAATTTGCTAATGGAAACAAAGATGCCGTAAAGCCATATACTGAAGCTGCGGTTTTAGCGCACGATTTAGGATTAGGAATTAATGCTGGGCACGATTTGAATTTAGAAAATATTCAATTTTTTAAGCAGAATATACCAAACCTAGCAGAGGTTTCTATAGGACATGCCTTGATTTCGGAGAGTATCTATTTAGGAATAGAGAATGTAGTGAATATGTATTTGCACCGACTTAAAGGATAAATTTTAAGTATGGATATTTTACATTCAAGAATTGTTGGTGAAGGAAAACCATTATTGATACTCCATGGGTATTTTGGTATGGGAGATAACTGGAAATCTCATGCAAATAAATTCGCTGAAGAGGGGTTTGAAGTGCATTTAATTGATCAAAGAAATCATGGAAGAAGTTTTCATACGGAAGCGTTTGATTATGAGCTTTTGGTTGAGGATTTATTGAATTATATAGAGCATCATTCAATTGAAAACCCACATGTTTTAGGACATTCTATGGGAGGTAAAACGGCTATGCTTTTTGCTGTTGAATACCCTGATTTGCTTGATAAATTAATAGTAGCTGATATTTCTCCAAAAGATTATCCTCCACATCATCATGATATTTTAGGTGCGTTAAATTCTGTAGATTTTAACATTCAAAATACTAGAAAATTGGTTGATGAAAAACTTGCTGAACTCATTCCTGAGGTTGGTGTTCGACAGTTTTTGTTAAAAAGTGTATACTGGAAGGAGAAGGGGTTACTTGATTTTAGATTCAATTTAAAATCATTAACAGAAAATAACAAAGAGGTAGGAGTAGCTTTACCTTCATTTACGATATTTGAAGGACAGGCTTTATTTTTGTCTGGATCAAAATCTCAATACATAACTTCAGAAGATATTCCTTTGATTAAAGCACACTTTCCTGAAGCTAAAATTAAAGAAATACCTGATGCAGGTCACTGGCTTCATGCCGAAAATCCTAGTGAGTTTTTTAAAGCTGTTATTGATTTTCTTTAAAAAAGATATTAAGATATACAATATAAGAGTCCGACTGTTTAGTCGGATTTTTTTTGAGTTAAAATTAGAGATCCAAAAATGTATTATTAATAGTTTGATAAGAGTATAGGTCTATTTTAAAAATTTTGATATCTGTTAATTTATGTTTTTGATTTGTTAGTACTCTCGTTGTAATCTTTTTTTAATGAAATAATTATCCTAACCTGACTAGTTAAAAAAGTTGGATTTTTCTCGTTTATTTCTCTACGTTTTTTCCTATTTGTTACCCCTATAAAAACCCTAGTATTGTTTGTGGGGTTTTTGTGCTGATTTTAGGGGTGTTATAGTGTTTCTTTATGGTAGTTTTCCTTATTTACAAGGAGTAGTTTTTTGTCGTGCTTTGTATTGCCAAACAAAAGTCGAACCAAAACTTATTTGAAATGCAAAAAGTAACTTTTTTACTATTTGTAGGTGTGCTCTTATTAATATTTGCTACCAAAAACCGCTACAAAAAAGTTCAATTAAGAACTTTAAAACTAAGTAGTCATTTATTTGATTCAAAACTTCGATCTGTGTTTACGTAGAGCTAACTAAATCTTCAGAATAGTACGCATATCTATAAAGAAACTGTGTACTCTTTAAAAAATAAACCAAAATACTTAACCAAATTAGTCAACCACAAATGTCTAAAAAAGGAAAATTACACCTTGCTCAGCAAGAAATATACTATGGTCAAATGATGGACCCTCAGAGCCCTTTGTATAATACAGGAGGATATACTGTTTTAAAAGGAAAATTAAATGTAGAATTATTCAAAAGAGTGGTAACGGAACTCCCTCAATTCTTTGATGTATTCTCAATGCGATTTGATACTTCTCAAGAAGAACCTTTATTTTATTTAGATAAAAACTTAGAAAGTATTCCAATTATAGAGATAGATCTGTCAAAAGAAGAATCACCTGAAAAAGCAGGATATCAGTGGTTGCAACAGCAGTTTGATGTTCCTTTTAATTTGAACAATGGAGTACTGTGTCGCTTCGCCTTACTAAAAATCTCTGAGCATGAATATTGGTGGCAAATGCTTTTTCATCATCTAATTATAGATGGCTTTGGTTTTACTGTGTTAGTAAATCATGTAACGGAAAGGTATGATCAATTATTTCACGGTATAGATCAGAAAAAATCCTTTCCATTGTATACCGATGCTATTGATGATAATATTGCGTATTTATTATCAGAACAGTATGTTGCTGATAAGAAGTATTGGGAAGAAAAATACAAAACAATTCCAAAATCTATTGTAGCTAAGAAAAATATTCAGAAAGAGGAGTTTTCAGGTGGAGAACGCTTTTCTTACTCCGTTTCTAAAGAAGATAGAGCGTTGTTTGAGCGTTTAACAGCACAGACCAAAGCAAGCTTATCACAGTTTACAGTGGCGGCATTATTATTGTATTTTGGTAAAATTACAGGAGAACAAGAGATTAGTGTTGGGACACCGATGCATAATAGAGGGAGTAGAGACGAGCGTAAAACATTAGGAATGTTTGCTGCCGTACTTGCATTTAAAGGATGTTATTTACCCGAGCAAACCGTTTTTGATTGTATTAAACAAATTAAGCGAACGCAGCGAAATGATTTTAGGCATAGAAATTATCCAATATCGTCATTAAACAGAAGTCTTAAATTGTTATCGGAAAAACGTCAACATATTTTTGATGTTATTGTAAACTATGAGCCACTAGGTTTTAATGAAAAATTAGATTCAGGAATCGATTTAGAATTAAGGCATATGACTAGTACCGATGGATTACAGAATCCATTATCTGTACGTTGGTGTGACTATGGAAAAGAATATCCCTTAGAGTTGAAAGTAGACTATATGACTCGCTATTTTAATAAAGAAGAGATAGAACGTTTTGTGGATAGGTTATTCTTTATTTTAAGACAGTTTGAAGGAAATTTAGAAATGCCAATGTGTGATATTTCTATCGTTTCAGAACCTGAACAAAAACTGCTATTAAGCGATTTTAACGGAACGAATGTAGTTTACAACAATAACCAAACAGTAGTAGATATGTTTTGTGCTCAAGTAGCTAAAACCCCTGATGCGCTTGCATTGGTTTTTGAAAATAAGCAAATTAGCTATAAAGAGTTGGATGATCGTTCTAACCAATTAGCAAGACATCTTCTTAGATTCGGGGTGCAAAAGGAAAATCTAATCCCTATATGTGTGCATCGATCGCCTGATTTACTTATTGGTATTTTAGGAATCCTAAAAGCGGGAGGAGCTTATGTGCCTATAGATCCCAAATATCCACAAGAACGTATTGAATTTATTTTAGATGATACTAAAGCCACTTTAGTTATAACACAAACTTCGTTAAAAGAAATTGTAGCTGGAAGTAAGATGGTCGAAAGTTCAATATATATTGATGACGTAAATTTTACTGAATTATCCTCTGATCCTGTTGATACTTTGCCAAATCTTGATCAATTAATATATGTGATTTATACATCAGGAACTACTGGAATTCCTAAAGGGGTTTTATGTAAGCATAAAGGAGTTGCAAATTTGGTGTTGACCGAGATTAATGGTATGGAAATAAGTAGAAATGATATCGTATTACAATTTGCTTCTGTATCATTTGATGCTTTTGGGTTTGAAGTATATCCTAGTCTAGTGGCAGGATCAAAACTCGTAATGGTTACAGATGAAATTATTCATTCAAAAGCAGCCATGAGTACTGTGTTTATAGAAGAGCAAATTACTTTGGCAGTACTTCCACCTTCTTATCAACAATTACTGGAGGATGCTTTAGGTGATCTTAGGATTTTAGTATCTGCAGGTGAGCCTTTGTTACCCGCCGTAGCAAAAAAAATACAAGAAAAAGGAGTTCAGGTAATTAATGCCTACGGGCCAACAGAAAACAGTGTTTGCGCTACATGGTCTAACAATCCAATTAATTCTGAAGGAACTGTTACTATTGGAAAGCCTTTAGCTAATACAGAAGCATATATTTTGGATGAACAGTTACAATTGGTTCCTTTAGGAGAAGTAGGAGAGTTGTGTTTAGGAGGAGCACAACTAGCAGCTGGATATTTGAATAGAGAGGAATTGACTAAAGAAAAATTTGTGGTTCACCCGTTTAAAGAGGGGGAAGTGTTGTATAAAACTGGAGATTTGGCAAGTTGGTCACCAGATGGAACCATAGAGTTTGTGGGTAGGAAGGACAATCAGGTAAAAATTAATGGTTACCGAATAGAACTCGAAGAAATTGAGTCTATTTTAGATCAGAATAAATTTGTACAGCAATCTGCTGTCGTTGTTCATGAAGAGTTAAATGGAAGGAAGAAGTTGGTAGCTTATTTTGTGCCTGCTTTAGATTCTGACCCAAAGTTGTTGCAAAGAATTCTGCAAAAACGATTACCAGATTATATGGTGCCAAAGATATTTGTACCTATGGAAGAGTTTCCGTTAACTAATAATGGTAAAATAGATAGAAAAGCTCTGGCAGTAAATGATTTTGAGGTTTGTGGGTCTGGAAGTTATGAGGCTCCCTCAAATGAAAATGAAGAGCTCATGGTAGTAATTTGGCAAGAGTTTTTAGGAGTAGAAAAGATTGGAGTGCGTGATAATTTTTTCGATTTAGGTGGTGATTCCATTCAGGCGATACAACTGGTAAGTTTAAGTAAAGCAAAAGGATTGCATTATACGGTAAACGATATTTTTTATTATCAGAATATTGCTGAAATTCTTGCGCATGCCAAGCAAGAACAGGAAACTCTTAAGGAACTTGGTGCACTATCAGGAGTGGTACCCCTACATCCTATTCAGTTGCAGTTTTTTGAAAAACAATTCAAACAAGTGAATCATTACAACCAATCGGTGTTGTTAACGTTGTCCAAAAAAATAACGAAAGAAGATTTAGGCGTCATTAAAACTACGTTAGTAGAACAGCACGATACATTTCGTTTAAAGTATCTTTATAAAAATGAAGAAACCTTCCCGGAGCAATGTTATGGTGATTTATATGCAGATGTGGTAGAAGAATATGTTACTTCCATTTCAGAAATAACTGATATAGGAGAAAAGTATCAGGCAAGTTTAAATATTTTGAAGGGAGATGTAATTCGTTTTGTTTGGATACAAACTCCTGAAGAAATAGAAGAAAATCGATTGTTGATTATTGTACACCATCTAGCAATGGACGGGGTTTCATGGAGAATTTTATTGGAAGATTTCGGAACCTTGGTAAATGCGGAATACTTCCAACTGCCAGTTAGTTTGGCTGAAAAAGGAAGCTCATTCCGACAATGGACAGAGGAACTGGAAAAATATGCATCTTCTTCAATATTAAAAGAACAATTGAATTATTGGAAGAATATCATGAATTTTAGCAAAGAATTGCCAGCAGACTTACAGCCTGTAAAAGATGTAACTTATAAAGAAACCAAGCAGTATAAGGTTGTTGTGGAGTCATCTTTAACAAATTCGTTGCTAAAAGAAATACACGCTGCCTATGGTACGGATATAAATGATATATTGTTAAGTGCATTGGCTATTTCACTGAGCAACTGGATAGAAGAGGAGCAAGTATTGATAGCCTTAGAGGGACATGGACGTGAGCAATTGTTTGATAACTTAGATGTTAACAAAACTATTGGGTGGTTTACTAGTTTGTATCCCGTGGTGTTACCGTTAAATTCTCAAAATCTAGGAATGGGTGCGATAATAGCTTCTGTCAAAGACACTTTACGGGAAGTTCCTAATAAAGGATTAGGGTATGGGGTGCTACGCTACCTCTCGCCAGACGAAGAAATTCGTACGGCCTTATCTACACCTTTCGAAAATATTGTATTTAATTACTTAGGAAATTTTGACAATCAATTAAGTAATGAACCGAATCAATTATTTGGACTAGCATCAGAAAATTCGGGTGAAATTATTGGGTTGGAAAATACAAACCCGAATAAAATAGCCATTAACAGTCTTGTGCTCCATGATTGTTTGGAAATTCAGTGGAGTTATAGTGATGAATACTACCATGATAATACCATTGAAAAATTAGCTGAAGCCTATACAGAAGCTTTACGGTCAATAGTAGAACACTGCAAAAATATCGAGAAACCTATAAAAACCAGAAGTGATTATTATCTGCCTCCAGAGGTTTCTTATCAAGAATTACAACAATTTCAGATAGATGCTGTTCATAAATATCCTATTGCAGATATCTATCCGTTGAGCCCGTTGCAGGAAGGGCTAATGTTTCATAGTTTGTATCAAGAAGAGTCCTCTGCTTACGTAGTGCAGTTTCAGTGCGATATTGTAGGGGAACTTTCAATAAGTTCTTTCCGTAGAAGTTGGCGAGAATTATTAGGTAAGCACAGTATTTTGCGTACGGCTTTCTTTACAGGTTATTTAAATGTGCCCGTACAATGTGTTTATGAAACGGTTGAGGTTCCTGTGGTTGAGGTAGATTTTAGTCATTTTTCAGAAGAAGTTCAATTAAATAAATTTCAGGAGTTAGTAAGGGAAGAAAAAGAGTTTATAGGGAATACCTTAGAGCAAAGCCCGTTATTTAGAATATCATTAGTACGACTGACGCCGAATAAAGTACGTATGGTTTTTACCAACCATCATATTTTATGGGATGGCTGGTCTTTTGCTACATTGTTAAGTAGTTTCTTAGAAAACTATGAAGCTATAGAAAAAGAGCAAGCATTACCTGAAATGCCTCAAGATAATTACGGAGATCATGTTAGGTGTCTTTTACAAAAAAACAAGGCAACCTCTCTGTTATATTGGAAAGAGTACATCTCTGGTGTGAAAACTCCTACAGAGATACCATTTTTGAAAATACCTTCCAAACGAAACAAAATTATTGGTAATAATGAACAGCAAATTACTTTACCTCTGCAATTGTCGCAAGAAATTAGCTCATTTACAGAAAAGCATCGCATAACCATTAATACTTTTGTGCAAGGAGCTTGGGGGTATTTATTGTCTAAATATACAGGGCAAGAGCAGGTTGTTTTTGGAGCTACAGTATCCGGTAGAGACCCTAAAATTGAAGATATAGCAGGTAGGGTAGGGCTATATATTAATACAATTCCTGTGTGTTTAAAGGTCACAGAGAATAGTGAGGTTGTTACTTGGTTGCGAGATTTGCAGGAAGTACATACTTTAGGTAGGGAGGAACATGGGGTCATGTCTTTAAGTGAAATACTTGCCGAAAGCGAGGTGGAAGGGGAGCTTTTTGATAGCTTGGTGGTTTTTGAGAATTACCCAACTCAGGAATTAGCATCCCATGAAATTCTTGGATTTACTATTGAAAATTTTAAGGTGTCAGAGCATACTAATTTTGCTGTTTCATTAAGTTTTTTTAGCACTTCGGAAGGACTTTCTTTTAAAATAATGTATAGTAGTCAGCTTATAGGTGATGAGGAGGTAAATATGGTCTTAGGACACTTGCAGCAGTTGTTAAAAAGTATGATAACGGTAGGTAAGTGTTTAAAAGATGTGTCATATTTAACGTCAAAAGAAGAAATACAGTTAACTAAATTATTTAACAATACGACTATAGAGTTGCCTGCAAAACAATCGGTAATTGAATTATTTACAGAGCAGGCACAAAAAACACCAGAGGCTATTGCTGTAGTTTTTGGAGAAGAATTTTTAACCTATGATGAATTGGATGAATGTTCTAATAGGTTAGCAAGATATTTAATACAAGATCAGCAGATAAAATCGGGAAGTATTATTGGGGTATGTATGGACCGCTCACTAGATTTAATTGTGGCTGTTTTAGGAATTTTAAAAACAAGAAGTGCTTATGTATCTTTAGATCCTTCTTACCCTGAAAATAGATTGCAGACTATTATCAGGGAGTCTAGGTTAGCTACAATTTTAACTTCTTTTGAGACCAATGCGGATTCATTGATTGTTCAAAGCGAAGTTGCTTTGATAAGAATAAATCAAATTATCGTAAATACTCAAATTGATTCAGCTCCTTTACAACAAGAGTATTCGGAGGACGATGCAGTTTACATACTTTTTACCTCAGGGTCTACTGGTGTGCCAAAAGGAGTAACTATGTGTAATAATGCCTTAGTAAATTTATTACAGTGGCAAGAGAGCCAGTTCGATTTATCCTCTAAAAGAAAAGTGTTACAATTTGCCAGTATTAATTTTGATGTGAGTTTTCAAGAAATGGCAAGTGCACTTTGTTTTGGGCAAGAACTTATTATGGTAAGTGAAGAAGAACGTAAAGATATGAGTTTGCTACTGCAAAGAATTGAAGAACATGAGGTAACCCATATTTTTGTTCCATTTGTGGTGTTAGAAAGTTTGGCATTATGTGCTAATGAATTGAATCAATATCCGGCTTCATTAAAAGAAATAATAACGGCTGGGGAACAACTTCGGATCCATTCAGAAATTAGAAGTTTTATAAAGAAAACAAATTGTCAATTAATAAATCAATACGGTCCGTCGGAAACTCATGTTGTTAGTAGTTATCGCATTGCTGATATAGAAACAGCACCGGTATTTCCATCTATTGGAACTCCAATCTTTAATACGGAGATCTTAATACTAGATACTTTTCGTTCATTAGTTCCTGTTGGAGTGGTAGGAGAGTTGTGTGTTTCTGGAGTAGCTTTAGCAGAAGGCTATCTCAATCGACCAGATTTAACAAACGAACGATTTGTGGTACATCCGTTTAAAGAGGGAGAGCGATTATACACTACTGGAGATTTGGCAAAATGGTTACCAGATGGAACTATTGAATTCGTGGGGAGGAAAGATGATCAAGTTAAAATTAGAGGTTTTAGAATAGAGCTCGGAGAAATAGAAATGGTGTTAGATCGACTAGAAGAAGTACAACAAGCAGTGGTTTTGGCTAGAGAAAATGAAAAAATGCATAAAGAATTAGTAGCCTATTTTGTGCCTGCAAAAGAAGAGGTGGATGTCAGAGAAGTACAAAATAAATTGAAAAAACATTTGCCTGAATATATGGTTCCAAAAGCTTTTATAATTTTAGATGAAATTCCTGTAACAGCCAATGGGAAAATAAATAAGAAAGGATTACCCGCACCGAGCTCAGAGTTCTATCAGACACAAGAATACATAGAACCATCTACTTCAACAGAGGTAGCATTAGCAATTATTTGGAAAGAAGTATTACGTTTTGATAGCATAGGTGTTAATGATAACTTCTTTGAAATTGGTGGGAATTCTTTATTGGTAATTCAATTAGTTTCAAAAATTAAAAATGTTTTAGGGTATAAAGTAAAAGTACAAGAGGTGTTTCAGTTTCCAACGATTACTGGTTTGGCTAGTTTAATTGAAAATACGGGTGAAAGCATTCTGGATGCTGGATTGGTTAAAATAAGTCAAACAGATAATGAAGAAAGAATATTTTGTGCGCCAGGTGCCGGAGGAAATATTGTTTCTTTTTATGCTTTGGCAAATTTATTAGAGGATGAGTTTACGTTGTATGGGTTTCAAGCCTATGGTTTGGATGGGAAAACAAAATCATATGAAAGTATACAGGAAATTGCAAGGCAAAATATTAGAGATATGCAGGTGGTGGATCCTGAAGGGCCATATAGATTGGCTGGGTATTCTATGGGAGCCAATGTGGTACATGAAATGACACTACAACTTAGGGAGAGAGGTTATCAGGTAGCTGAGATTATTTCTTTTGACGGATTGCCTTATGCGAGTTTGTTAAAAGGGAGGTTGGTTAGCTCTTTAGGGAAGTCGTATACGAAGAACCTAATGGAAATTTTCCAAATGATGGTTGAAGCATTTATGGGAACGTCAGAAAAGCTTTCAATAAGGGAGGAAGAGTTGAGGTTGAAAACAGAAATGGAACAATTAGATGTTGTTTATAATCAATTATCGGTATCAGGCTTTGAGGCTATGGGGAAAATGGAGTTTAAAAGTTTTGTACACCTATTTTTAAAGCAACGAGAAATATGGGAACGATATGTTCCTGAAAATGAAGTCAAATACTACGTTCCAGTTACATTGTTCAGAACGGAAGAAGGAATTCAAGATGTGCGTGAAGATTATGAATGGGAAAACGTTACAAAAAATGAAATTATGGTGTATAGATTGCCCGCTAATCATATGAATCTTTTAAATCTTCCTTTTGTTGTTGAAGTAGCCAATAAAATGAAAGAAAATAAGTACAAACAATCAGTTTTGGAGTTGATGAACTCTTAAGGGATTGTCTGGTTTTATCAAAAGATGAAAGTCTGTGACATTAGGTTGTTGCAGACTTTTTTTTTGTCAATTTTGTTAATTGATGTAAAAAATTTCTTCATATAATTTAGCTTTTTCCTGATATTAAAACTGGTAAAATCCCTAATTGTTTTACGTTACAATTTTAGTTTGTTTTGTAGGCTCATTATAGTTATAACCAAACTAAAATTAATACCAATGAAAAACAAAAAAGAACTATTACTATTAGTATGCGGGCTATTTCTAAGTTTAGGGATGGTGGCTCAATGTCGTGTTTATAAAAAAACCAGCGTTTATTATAGTGGAAATCCAGAAGGAGGAAAAGAACTTGGGTTTGTGAAAAATGACCGAGTTTATAAAAAAACTAGTGTATACTACAGTGGAAACCCTGAAGGAGCAAAAGAAGTTGGGTTTATACAAAACAACCGAATTTACCAAAAAACAAGTGTGTATTACAGTGGTAATCCAGAAGGAGGAAAAGAGCTAGGTTTTATACAAAACAACAGAATATATCAAAAGACAAGCGTTTATTATAGCGGTAATCCGGAAGGAGGAAAGGAGTTAGGTTTTTATGCAGATAATCATGTGTATGAAAAAGCTTCAGTTTATTATAGTGGAAATCCTGAAGGAGCAAAAGAAATTGGTGTGTTAGGTGAAGTTGGTAGTGATGGAGCAAAAGGAGCAGCCGCTCAATTGCTATTACTTGCTGATAACAACTAAACACTAATATTTTAGATTCAGTTTTAAGTCAAGGTCGCCTTTTTTTAGGCGGCCTTACAAAAAACTAAAATTTAGAAAAAAGTTAGTTTGAAAGAAACGAGGCGGAAAACCTTACATTTCCACCCCGTGTTGCCCCATCCGTATAATGCTAATATTTAAGAGATATCTTTTGGAATGTCGGCAGTGATTGTGTTTAGTTTAGAGTTGATTTTCTCTTTTTCCTTTTTATAACTGTTGAATACTTCATAAATAGCCTCTGTTATAATAATGTTGTTTCTTTTACCAGAATATACTTTCTGGATAGTTTCTAAGGAAAAAATATGCCCTTTCTGAGCTAAATATTGTTTGACTTTTTCCCTATACTTAGGTGGTTTAACCCTTTCTAATTCTTTTCGTTGCGTAGGTGATATCATAAAACTATAAGTCTTTTTTGGAAAATGACAGCACTTTTAATTTATATTTGTACGAGTTTTGTACTGAATGCTTTACAAATATACAAACAAAATTCTAACTGTAAAACAAAATTATAAAAGATTTAGAAAAAAGTTGTTTTTAAATGGTTGATTTCATAGATGATACTTATAAAAGAGTAGCAAAAATTATTGAAGTAAATAAAATGAACATTAGGTCTTTTGAGGAAAAGATTGATGTTTCAAATAATTCAATAGGAACTGCTATTAGAAGGAAAGCTTCGTTTAAAAGCAATGTGCTTAATAAAATTCTTATAGCTTTTCCTGAAGTTGATCCTACTTGGTTGTTAACTGGTAGAGGAAAAATGTTTTTAGAAGGAACTTCGCAAGGATTAGTACAGGAACCACCTTCGGCTTATGAAGTGTCAATGTTGAATAACAAGATTAAGCAGAGTCTGCTTGAATTACTTTTGAAAGACGAAGAGGTTGGTAGGTTACTAAACAGTCAAATTGATACTATTATAAAAAGTAAAACCTCATAAGAATGAGGTTTTAAATAATTGATAGTTATAGTCTTTAATTCTTTACAATATTAGCTTGTTCTTGTAATTGATGGTGAAACATTAAAATTAACCCAATACTTTTTTGTTCTAATCGTTGGCAATTATTGATGGCATTGTCAATTTTCATAACAGTTCTATCAAAACCACCGTTTTCAAAAAGATTACCTGTTTCCTTCTTGAATTCACCTTCATCAACAATGGCTTCTTTAAATTCTTTTGCATCATCAATATTTGACATTGGAATGAATTCAATATCATCTATTTTATATAAGTGCTTATTGTTAACTTCAGTGAGTTCCTTAATCCTGTTTTGGAAATTAATTACTTCACTTTGCTCAACTTCTGACTTAGATTGCAGTTGTTGTAAATCTTCAAAAATTGTGTTTTTTACAGCGACAATACCTTTGTAGATGTTAATGATCACTTGGTGCTGTTTGTATATCTTTAATAACTCCTCTTGTTTATTGTTTTGAATAGCTAAATTCAAATGAATAGTGCAAAAGCGAGTGTCCCAGTCTTTAAAGTTTTCATTGAATATTTTTTCACGTTCGGCAATCATTGTTTCGTACCCTTTTTGAAGATCCTTTTTACCGTATTCTTTTCCTTGAAAGTTAAAGGAAACATCTTTCGTAGTTCCCTGAGAAATTTCGACTGCTTTGTTCATTAAGCTTTCAATTTCTTTAACAGGATTCATTAATTCTGTCAGGCTATCTTTCAAATATTTGACGTCATTTTGAGAAACAGTTTCTTTTTCATTGGCTTTTTTGAGTAATTCATCGTGAGCTTCAATAAATAAAAATCTATTTAAAAAAGTATCTTGATATTCGGCAAGAAGCTCTTTTCCTTGCATTTCTTGAATAATAAAGTTCTCGAAAACCTCTGAAGTTGAAAATTCAAGAGATTCTTTTCCGAAGTACTGTTTGTATACCAATAATGACATTTCTTCCTGAAGTTCTTGAGCATTTTCAAAAAGTAGCCAAGGAGAACGATTGTCCGATGCGCATTCAACATAAGGAACTTTCGCGTTCTCTTGCCTTAAATTATTCGGTGGGTGACTTGCGTACATGCTCACTTTTGAATTTTCTGAAGAAGAAAAGTACTTTTTTCCACCCATAGTGTGTTGAGGAAGATTTGATAACTTTTCTAATTGAGAATCTTTTATTTTTTCATGTGCAATTTGGTTGTGAGTATATAAGTTTTTCGTGTATACTTTCTTTTTAGAAGCTAAATAAGCGTGCTCAATAGTACTATTCCAGTTCTCAAATCCAGCATCAAGTTTCCATAAAGCAGCGATAATGGCATCACTTCCTGAAGTACTTACGGCAACTTTATCTGCATTAAACTCCATTTCTCTAGATAATGAAGAGTACATGATGTTTAAAAACTGATAGAATAAGGCCAATGTTTGTCTTATAATCCAAATAACAGGAGTGATAATCCAAGCGGCAAAAGATAGTCGTAGGTCTGACGCTCTCCATTCGTCCAATAGGTTGTCCCAGCTATCTCTGTTATATATCATATCATGGATAATCGTATTGGCTGAATTAATATAACTTCCAATCTTCATCGCTTTTTGAGCAAAATGACCAAACTCATGAGTAATAACTGCTTTAAATTCGGTTAAGTTCAAGGAGTCAATAAGTCCTAAGCCAATAGTAAGTTCTTTTTTTATTGGTAAGAATAAGCTTAACCAAATATTTGAATAAGCGACATAAGCATTTACATCAGGATCAATGTAAATGTTTTTTGGTTTAGGAGCTCCAGTTTCTTGGCAAATTTTAGCAACAAAGTCCCAAAGGTTTTGATGCTTTTTTTTGTCTAGTTTAATTCTGTTCTGTGGTTTCGGATTTTTAAGTTTAAATATAAACTTCAAGGTAAAAACGAACAGCATAGCGCTTCCTGCAACGGCTCCAATTTTCATCAGAATAGTTACTTTGTTAACAGGCCCGATATCATAAATTAAAGCAAGGTAGGCTAAATATCCTGTGGTAAAAACTAGACAGGCATATAGAACAAAAAACAGGATAATAGCAAGAATAGCCAATATGGATTTTGTAATATAAGATGATGGAAGTTTCGTGAAATTTTTAGATATGCCCTTCGGGCTTTTTGGATAGTAATTGGCAGCAATCATTTTTAGTTTTCTTTTTTAATGAAGTAAATATACTAAAACAGAGTTAGTAAGGTGTTTATTTTGTTGGTTTTTAGTCAAAAAAATATTTTTCATTCAAAATAAGGCGTGTAACAAAAGTAGTTTGGAATAGTCTAATTTTAAAATACTTAATAATAAAAGGGATGAAGATGGTAAAGAAAATCTTGTTAATTTTTGTAGTAATTATAGGAACTTTTTTCGCGCTAATTGTTTTTGGTAATTCACTAGCAAATGAAGAAATTTCGTATTTAAATACTGTTGAATTAAAAGATGCGTTTGGTAAATTTGATTCTAATAAAATTTTAAAGACAAAAAAAGTTGCTGGTTTAGGATATGGTATTTTGAGTTTCTTTGGTGGTGTTTTACCCAGTTACAAAAGCGTGAAAAATACCGAATTATATTCTATAGCTTATAAAAGTAATGGGCTAATGGTATCAGGAAATTTGGTAGTTCCTAAAAAAGAGGGGAAATACCCGTGCATTATTTTCAATAGAGGAGGTAATCGAGATTATGGGAAATTGAGTTTTTCTTTAATAAAAAAGCGAATGTTGTTTCTTGCAGAACAAGGTTATGTGGTAATTGCATCTAACTATCGTGGGAATAATGGTGGTGAAGGAAAAGATGAACTCGGAGGTAAAGATGTTCAAGATGTATTGAACTTAATTCCAGTATTGTCAAAAATAAATAAGGCGGATACTTCACAAATTGGAATTTATGGTCATAGCAGAGGGGGAATGATGACGTATAAAGCTCTTAGGGAATCAAATAAATTTAAAGCGGCTGTTGTTTTGGCTGGAACAGCGAATGCATTTACTACAGTTAAGAATCGTCCTGGTTTGGAAAAGAGTGTACACTCACAGATAATTCCGAATTATAAAGAGGATAAAGAAAATCAATTGAAAAAGCGTTCGGTGGTTTTTTGGGATGATCAACTTTCTCGGGTTCCTCTTTTAATTTTACATGGTAAAGAAGATAAATTAGTAAGCTACGACCAGTCGGTTGAGTTGACGGAAAAATTAGAGGTAAATAAATTTCCATTTCAGTTTGTAAGCTATGAAACAGATAATCATAAGTTAAGTAAAAACAGAAAAGATGTTGAGGAAAGAATAGTTGAGTGGTTCAATAAATATTTGCGCGATCAACAAGTATTTGATGAACAAGATAAAAGAATTGTAATAAAATAACTTTCGAGGTGATATCTTCATCACCTCGAAAGTTTTTAGCTCATACGAACACCAAGTTCATAAACCTTATGTAACCATTTTTTTCTTTGCTTGTCTGTAGAGTTTTGAAGTGTAGAAAAGAAAGTAACCTTTACAGGAGAAATTCCACAGAATTCTAAAATTGTTTTTTTGAATTGGTTAATGGCAGGCCTCTTCAAGAATAAATAATCGTACCACGAAGGAGTATCAGATGTTATGATAACTCTAGCCGTTCTCCCTTTTAATAATTTCTCAGGAAAAGGCTTCCCTTTTACAGGTTTAAAAGTAATTCCTGGTAAAAAAGCTCTGTCTATAAAACCTTTTAAAATTGCAGGATAGCCGCCCCACCAAACAGGGAAAAACCAAACTAAATGATCCGCATTTTTAATTCTATCTATGGCATTGAGTAAATCAGGCTCTAGATCCATTCTTTTTCGATAACCAAATTTTAATATTGGATCAAAATCTAAGTCGATTAAGTCAATTTGATCAATAATCGCATCTGATTTCTCGAGCCCTGTTCTGTAAGAATTGGCTAGTGCATGATTAAAACTTTCTTTATCTGGATGGCCATTTATTATTAATACTTTTTTCATGATGTTTTTCTAAGTTTAAGTTATCACAAAGAAAGAGCCATCATGAAAAAAATAAAAGGACATATGTCCAATTAACGTTACTCTATGAAAGAATCCTTTCGAATTCTACTTAAGTGTCTTTGAGTAATTCCTAAATACGATGCCAAATAGTTCAATGGAATTGACTGTATGTATTCAGGGTGATTTTTTAGAATATGCTTATAGCGCATTTCAGCTGTTTCGCGCTGAAGTAACATCATTCTATTTTCTAGTCCAATATATTCTTGTTCAGCAAGAGTTTTCATAAATCTCAACCAATTAATATTTGATTCTTGGAGTTTTAAGATGTCCTCTTTAGAGATGCTTAACATTTCAACATCTGTTAAAGCCTGAATACTTTCAGTCGTTTTTGTATCGGTGATAAGTGAAGTATAGGCTGTTACAAAATTTCTTTCCCAGAAAAAACAATAGGTAACATCTTCACCAGTCGATGATAGGTAAAATGAACGAAACAATCCTTTATTAATAAAGGCTACTTCGTTACACATACTTCCAGCTTCAATAAAATAATCACCCTTCTTTAGTTTTTTAAGGGTAGTTAATTTGCTAAAATCTGAAATGTCTTTTTCCGTTAAAATATTAAAAGACGCTAAATATCTTCTCATGTTAGTTAATGTTTAGGGGTTAAATTAAAATTCGTCAGAAAATAAGTAATGATATGATTTTACATTGTCTAAATACGCACCGTCAAAGCCTGCATTAATTATTTTCTTTAAGTATGAATTGTCATTGCCATAAATAATGGAATGCCATTCGTTAGACCAATATTTTACAAATATTTCATTTTCATAGCCTTTATAAGGTTTCGCTAACCAGTGGGGATCGTTAACGCGCCAATTGCTGTTGAAATAATAGCGATATTTCTCAGCCGAACCAATGTTTACATAGGAAATAACAAGGCGTTTACCTCCGTTTTCTTTTACTTTAATTTTTTGTAGATCTTCTTGAGTAAGTGGTCTTCCATGAAAGAACAAGTCAATAAGGATTACATCAAAATTTGTATTAGCTAAATTAGTAATTAATTCTTGTTTTGTAGGGAAATTACTAGCATTGATTAAATAAAGATAGTTTTTAGCGTCATTTAGTTTTAAAATGTCATAACTATTTTCATTGTATATCGTTGTTGGAATATGCGTGTAATCGTAATTGTAACTCATTCTTGGAAAGCTTAAAAAGCCTTCATTCGTATTTTTATCAACAACCTCTTGGTATAAAGAATTGTCTGAAAGATAATCGGAAACTAAAACTTGTTTGTTTTCTGAAAATTTTTGAAGCATAGTCAGTCTATCGTAAATTGGAAGTTCATAACCATCGTAAAACAAAGCTTCAATACCAAAACCATCAATAGCATTTGTAAATTCTGCGCTGAAATCGCTTGCAGAGTTGTAATCTGTATAAGCTAGTTCTATCCCATTTTGGGGAATAATAAGAAAGTCAGATTTCTGTTGTTTAGCATACTGAGAAATTTGAATAACAAATTCACACATACTTTCTTCTGGATTCTCTGGAAGTTTCATTTCAATTTTTGAACAAGATGCATTAACAAGAAATATCACAAAAATTAGCAAATAATTTTTATAAAGCATGGGGGGTTATTTAGGGGGTTATTATGTAAATGTACTTAAAGTGTTGTTGAATGCAATTGCGATAATTGCATATTTTTTTGGATTTAGTCAAAATCTAAAAAATAATAACATTCAACGTTGTCCAAGTAGGCTCCATCAAAACCTACATCTATAATTTTCTTAATGTAGGAGTCATCGTTTCCGTAAATAATTTTTTGCCAAGGCTTTTCCCAAAACTGAACCCAATATTCGTCTCGATACCCTTCATATTCTTTCTTGAGCCATGAAGGAGATCCTAATTTCCATTTTGAATTCCAGTAATACCTGAATTTTTCGGCGGCACCAATATTAATGTAGGAAACAACAAGGCGTTTGCTTCCATTCTTTTTAATTTTTAGTTCATCGATTTCTTTTGACGTAAATGGAGTTTTATCGAAAAATAGATCTATTAATAGTAGATCGTAATTAGTGTTTTTTAATTCGTCGATAAGCTCTTTTTTTGAATTGAAATTAGAGAAGTTAATGAGGTATAAATAATTAGAAACATCAGACAAAGTTTTGATGTCTCTGTTATTTTCATTCTTGAAGAAAGCAGGAATGAATGAATAATCATAATTACCTTTCTTTCTCGGAAAACTAGTAAAACCTTCTAGATTGTTTTTTGTAAAAGAACGCTCAGTGCGCTTTTCATTTTTGGTATAATCGCTAACGAATATTTTTTTAGAACCTTTAAGTAAGTTTAATGCTTTTAACTTTTCTCTGGTGTCTTTTCTTTTATTTGGGTAAAATAAACTTTCAACACCAATACCATCAATAGCAGAAACATATTGTTGGTGAATTCCTTTCGACGATTCAAGTTCGTTAAAACATAATTCAATACCATTTTGAGGTATAATATTGAATTGTGGATTGGACTCTTTTGCATATTCAGAAATCTGGATAATAAAAGCTCTCATTTTATCCGCTGAATGATCTACTTCATAGAGTAAGGTGTTGTTTTTTTTCTCGGGATTTGTGTCAAGAGTATAAAATTCAATAGAAATTAATACGGGATATGAAAGCAGAAGCGTTAATATCAGTTTTTTCACAGAAATATCTTTAAGAGGATTATTAATAGATTTTTATCACTAAATAAGTCGGAAAAGTTATGATTAAAAGCTGATAATCTGCCAAAAATGCAGAAAAATTATTTTGGTATAGTTCTGGATCTAAAAAGAATAGAATTAAACAGTGGATACTTAATGAAATTTATATTAAAGCTTTTATTAACTGCATTTGTAGTAATCGTATTAGCAAATATTTTGCCTGGCGTGGCAGTAACAAATTATGTAACGGCTCTTATTGTAGCCTTTACAATAGCCCTGCTAAATATGGTAGTGCGTCCAATTTTAATATTTTTCACATTGCCAGCAACGATAGTTACTTTAGGATTATTCCTTTTTGTAATTAACGCTGTTATTATCATGTTGGCCGATAAGTTAGTTGAAGGGTTTGCGGTAAGTGGATTCTTTACAGCACTTATGTTTAGCGTGTTGCTGTCTATATTTAGGTCGTTTTTATTTACCCTCTTAAAAGAAGAAAAAAATAAAGAATAACAAGGTGCTTAGATTCAGGACATAAGAGTTGAAATGTGTACGAATAAAAAAAGTAATAATTCTTATGTCTAAAAGTCTTGGTTCTCAATAAGAAAAGTAGTAATTTTGCCCCCGATTTTAAAGAAACAGAATTTAAGATGAACATAACAAAAGAAAATGTAGATGCATTAAATGCAATTGTAAAAGTTGATATTGTTGCAGACGATTATAAAGAGAAAGTAGCAAAAGTATTAAATGATTACCGTAAAACGGCTAACATTCCTGGATTTAGAAAAGGTCATGTACCAATGGGAATGGTAAGAAAGCAATATGGAAAGGCGGTAATGATTGATGAAGTAAACAAACTTTTACAAGAATCATTAAATAAATTCTTAGTTGAAGAAAAATTAGATATTTTAGGTAACCCATTACCAAAAGTAAACGAGAGTTTTTCTTGGGATGCTGAGCAATTTTCTTTCGAATTTGAATTAGGATTAGCACCAGAATTTGATGTTGACTTAAAATCAAATAAAGTAAAGTCTTACAACATTGTAGCTACTGACGAATTAATTGAAAAAGAGTTAGAAAACATTCAAACTCGTTACGGAAAATTAATCACTCAAGAAGAAGCTGAAGAGCATTCAAATGTTACAGGTACTTTTGTTAATGAAGAAAAAGAAATCAATAAAAAATCAACTTTCTTAGTAAACGATTTAAAAGGAAAGAAAAACGAAAAGAAATTAATCGGAGCTAAAGTTGGTGATGTAATTGAATTAGACACGAAGAAACTTTTTGAAGAAGATCATAACTTACAAAATGTTTTAGGTGTTTCTAAAGAAGAAGCTGAAGATTTAGACATAAAAGTAACTTTTACTGTTGAAGAAATTAGTATTACTGAAAAAGCAGAATTTGATCAAGAGTTATTTGACAAATTATTTGCTGACGGAAGTGTTAAGACTGTTACAGAATTAAAGGATAAAATCAAAGAAGATGCTGAAAAGCAATTTCAACAACAAGCTGATCAGCAATTACTAAACGCTGTAACTGAAACGTTAGTTGAAAATACGAAGTTCGACTTACCAAAAGAGTTTTTACAAAAGTGGTTACAAACTGCTGGAGAAAAGCAATTAACAGCAGAGGAAGCGGTAAGCGAATACGAAAAGTCTGAAAAAGGATTACGTTACCAATTAATCGAAGGAAAGATTATGAAGGATAACGATATCAAAATTGACTATCCTGAGTTAGTAGACTACGCAAAAGGATTTATTAGAATGCAAATGGCACAGTTCGGAAACGCGAACCCTGAAGAAAAAGAATTAGATGATATCGCTGGTAGAATCTTATCTAATCAGGAAGAAGCTCGTCGTTTACAAGAGCAATTAGTATCTCAAAAGTTAGTAGGTTTCTTTAAAGAAAACATGGAGTTTGACGCAAAAGAAGTGTCTTACGAAGAGTTCATCAAAGAAGTTTACAACGTAGATGCAAAGAAGTAACAGAGCATAAAACGGATTAAAAAACCTGAACAAAACGTTCAGGTTTTTTTAGCAGAAAACTCTACTACTATATTAAGGTAATACTTCTTATATTTACATTTTATAACCAAAAAAACTTTTAACAATGGATTACGGAAAAGAGTTTGAAAAATACGCAACAAAGCATCATGGTATTAGTAGTACTTATTTTGGTGAAATAACTAGTAGTCTTACTCCATATATTATGGAAGAGCGCCAGTTAAACATCACTCAAATGGATGTTTTTTCTCGTTTAATGATGGATAGAATTATTTTCTTAGGAACCGGAATTAACGACCAAGTTGCGAATGTGATTCAAGCGCAATTATTATTCCTAGAAAGTGTTGATGCAACGAAAGATATTTCAATTTATATAAATTCACCAGGAGGAGGAGTGTATGCCGGTTTAGGTATTTATGATACTATGCAGTTTATAAAACCTGACGTAGCTACAATTTGTACAGGTATGGCAGCTTCAATGGGAGCGGTATTAATGTGTGCAGGAGAAAAAGGAAAAAGATCTGCGTTACCACATTCTCGTATTATGATTCACCAGCCATTAGGAGGAGCACAAGGACAGGCTTCTGACATGGAAATTACAGTGAAAGAGATTGGTAAATTGAAAAAGGAGTTATACAACATTATTTCACATCATTCAGGACAGCCTTACGATAAAGTTCATGAAGATTCTGATAGAGATTATTGGATGAAAGCTGAAGAAGCTAAGGAGTACGGAATGGTTGATGAGATTTTAACAAGAAAATAAGGATTAAAACAGTCAGGCAAAGCTGACTAAAAGTTGATAAAATGTCGAAAGAAGAAAACTTACAATGTTCCTTTTGTGGGAGGAAAAAGTCTGAAACTGATTTATTAATTGCAGGTTTAGACGCTCATATTTGTGATAAATGTATTGAGCAAGCCTACGGTATTGTGCAAGAGGAAATTGCCGAAGCAAAAACAAGTAACTTGTCTTCTGATTTAACATTGAAAAAGCCAAAAGAAATTAAGGCTTTTTTAGATGAATATATTATCGGACAAGACGAAACCAAAAAAGCAATGTCAGTTGCTGTATACAATCACTATAAGCGATTATTACAATCAGTTGATGATACCAATGATGTTGAAATTGAGAAATCAAATATTGTTTTAGTAGGAGAAACAGGTACAGGGAAAACATTAGTAGCAAGAACAATTGCTAAAATGTTAAACGTTCCTTTTTCTATTGTTGATGCAACAGTATTAACACAAGCTGGTTATGTAGGAGAGGACGTTGAAAGTATTTTAAGCCGTCTGTTACAGGCAGCTGATTACGATGTTGATAAAGCTGAAAAAGGAATTGTTTTTATTGATGAAATCGATAAAATAGCTCGTAAAGGTGATAATCCTTCAATTACTAGAGACGTTTCTGGTGAAGGAGTTCAGCAAGCTTTATTAAAACTTTTAGAAGGTGCTGTGGTAAATGTGGCCCCAAAAGGAGGTAGAAAACATCCTGAACAAAAGTTTATTGAAGTTAATACCAAAGATATTTTATTTATTGCAGGAGGAGCATTTTCTGGAATCGATAGAGTAATTAGTAAGCGTTTAAACATGCAAGCTGTTGGTTATAGTGCTTCTATTGATGAAGATAAGATTGATGAAAGTAATTTATTACAATACATTATTCCTTCAGATTTAAAAAACTTTGGCTTAATACCTGAAATTATTGGGCGTTTACCTGTTTTAAGTCATATGAATCCGTTAGATGCTAAAACATTAAGAGCTATTTTAACGGAGCCTAAAAACTCTATTATCAAACAATATGCGAAACTTTTCGCAATGGATGGTGTAGAATTTTCTATAACTGAAGAAGCTTTACAATTTATTGTAGAGAAAGCTATCGAATATAAGTTAGGAGCTCGTGGATTACGTTCACTTTGTGAGGCTATCTTAACAGAAGCTATGTTCGAACTTCCTAGTACAGAAGAAAAAGAGTTTGTTGTAGATAAGTCTTATGCAGAAGCTAAAATAACAAAGAACGCTTTAACAAAATTAAAAGCAGCTTCTTAATCGAAGATATGACTAGTCCTAAATAACCGTTACAGTTTTTATTAGGATTAAAGTTATAAAATCTCAGAACAAAACATGTTTTGTTCTGAGATTTTCTTTTTATATGATTTTATTTTGATGCTACTCTGTCTGTGCATTTGTTCAGGAGTGTTCATATAACAAGACCAATGCGGCCTTTTAGTATTATATATTTTAATAGACTCATGCAC
>CANMIL010000009.1 GCA_947497895.1 uncultured Tenacibaculum sp. | reverse complement strand
TGAGTACATCCATTTGCATCTGTTACCTGAATTGTATAAGTGCCTGGAGCTAAAGTGTCATATAATATGGTACTTCCCGATTGAGTTGTTGTTGCTCCATCGAAATCAATTGTATATGGTGCTACTCCATCTGATATAGTAATATTAATACTTCCTGTATCTCCATTACACGCTGGCTGATTTATATCTGTTGTAAAACTCGGATTTGCTGTTTGTCCGACGTTTATAGTAGATGAATATGAACATCCTGATCCATCTTGAACAAAGAAATCATAATCTCCTGTTGTTGAAATAGCAAATGTATTACCTGCAACATATGTTGGAGTTGTTCCACTTCCGTTTACAATTATAGCATATTGGTAACTTCCATCTCCTCCTGCCGCAGTAATTGTTAAACTACCATCGTTACATGTAACATTTGCCGTTGATGCCGTTGCTGTTAATTGTGCGTTTATTGTATGAGATGTTAATGTTGAAATACAACCTAAAGCATCTTGAACTTCAATATCATAAGTACCCGCTGTTAACCCAGTAAATGTATGAGTAGTTGCATTAGCAGGTGTTGGTGCTATCCATGGACCACCATCAATTCTAAATAAATAATCTTGAACTCCTTGTGTAACATTCACTACTATTTCTCCATTGCTTCCATTAAAACAAGCAGTAGGAGTAGCTGTGTGTATTACTTCAGCTGGCGCAACAACAGTTATATCAACAGTATCCGTTCGGGTACACATTTCGTTACATCTGGTAGGACAATACGGAATATCACTACAAAAATCGTTAAACCTAACTCTATGTAAATTGTTCGCCGCTCCTGTAGCTGCTGTAAATCCAAAATAAATTTGATCTGAACCATTAAAATAAGTATTAATCAAATTTGGATCAGTTAAAGAACCAGCTAAAGTTCCATCAACTGTATATGATAATGTATTTAAATCGCTATTCCATGTTAACTCAACATTGTGCCAATTTCCGTCTTCCAAATTTGGCAATGCCACAGCACTAGATAAAATAGCACTATTTTGCGTATTCCAAATAGAACCATGATCTTGAGCAATATCGTTTGGAGCTCCATTATTCCAAGTATCCAACTCTATTGCTATACCATTTTGAATTCCTTGAGCTCCTAAACCTCCACCAACATTACCGATAGTAGAAGGCCCTCTTGAATCGTTATGAAAAACAAATGCAATTCCATCAGCTCCCCAAGAATCATTAGTTCCTAAATAAGCTTCAAATTTGAATGTAAAGCTTTCAGAGAAAGATATCTGATTTCTAGACATTACATTTCCTTTCTGAGAATTAGCAGCAGGTGTTATATTAACGGTAAACTGATCTGAAATAACTGCACTTCCTGATAATACAAATAAATCTCCTATTGCCGTACTTCCATCAATAACAGAATCTGAACATCCAGAAACTGCTGTATTAAAAATACATTCATTACAATCACGACTATCCTGAATATAAACAGTGTAATCCGTCGAAGTTGCACCCGCCGGAACATTCGTGAAAGTAGGTGAACTCTGCCAGTTAACACCATCTAAGCTATACTCATAAGGCGGGATTCCACCTGAACCTGAAGCCGTAATCGTAGCTCCTGAATTTGTAGCTTCACAAGAAGCAGGTTGGGTTATAGCGGCAGTTACATCAAGTGGTAAAGTATCATTTATTGTTACATCTCCTAAATTAATAACACATCCTTGATCTCTTATAACAATTGTATAGACTCCGTCAGCCAATCCAGTGATCACATGATTTGGTGAATTAGCTACTTGCCACTGTGCACCTCCATTCACTGAAACTTCATATTCTCCTCCGTCATAATTCTCGGCTGTGATACTTATTGTACCACTTCCTCCAACTTGACAAAAATTATCAGTACTTCCTATTATACTTCCTCTAAACTCTTGATTAGCCTCAACCGTTACATCAAAATCTCTCGGACACGCTCTATCTGAAGTCACCGTAACGGTATAAGTACCAGCTGCTAAATTACTAAATGTATTACCAGCTTGAACAGCTCCACCATCTAAACTATAATTATAAGTTAAAGCAGGAGTCGCTGGAGGTGTTAAAGTAATAGTTCCCGTACCGTCACAATTATAAGCTACACTATTCGTAAAATCAGGAATTACTGGTAATGGTTCTATCGTTAAACTTCCAACAGAAGAAATACAACCATTATTATCTTGAACTGTTAAGGTATAAGTGCCTTCAGTTAAATTATTATAAACTAAATCTGTATTATAAACTCCATTTACTCCATATGTGTAAGGCGCTGTACCACCTGTTGCTGCAGTAAATGTAATTTGTCCTAAAGTTGTACATGTATAATCTTGCGTTACACTAGCTGTACTAACCACACTTGATATTGAATTAATCACAACATCTACAGGCGTTTGTGTACATCCGTTTGCATCGGTAACTTGAATTGTATAAGTTCCTGCAGCCAGTGTATCATATAATATAGTTGTACCAGTTTGTGTAGTTGTAGTACCATCAAAATCTATAGTATATGGCGCAACTCCATCCGAAATAGTAACATTTATACTACCTGTTCCTCCATTACATGCTGGTTGGTTGACATCCGTTGTAAAACTTGGATTTGTAGTTTGACCTACCGTTACACTCGCTGAATAACTACACCCCAAACCATCTCGCACAAAATAATCATAACTTCCTGATGTAGATATTGTAAAACTATTATTTACAACATATGTTGGAATCGTTCCGCTTCCTGTTGAGATAATTGCGTATTCATAATTACCATCTCCTCCCAAAGCGTTGATCGTTAAATTACCATCATTACATGTTACATTCGTTACATCGGGAGTAGCTTCCAATTGATTATTGATTGTAACTGTTTGTTGGGTAGCAGTACAACCTGCTCCATCAACAATGTCGATAGTATATGTTCCAGCGCCTAATCCCGTAAAAGTATAATTTGTAGCAGAAGTAGGTGTTGGTGTTTGAGGTGAACCTCCATTTAAAATAAATTGATACTCGTCATTTCCTTGAGTAACATTTACTGCAATCTCACCATTGTTACCTCCAGAATAACAAGCTGTTGGTATTGCTGTAAATTCTATAGTTTGCGGTGGATCTGCCACTACAGTCACCGGTGTACATGTTACTTTATTGATAACAATATTTACATTATCAATGAAGTTACCCACTGTCGGATTTCCTCCTGCAGTCGAAACTGCTTCAAAAGCAATTATTGTTGTCGGCTGCCCAACTGGAACTGTATATGTTCCTGAGTAAGTACCCCAAGCAGTGTTTCCATCGGACATAGTTTCCTGCACAGGTGCCGTTCCTAAATCTCCACCGATTCTAACTTGGGCGACATCGGTTCCCAAACGACCTCTATGATCTAGCGACCAAGAAATTACATCACCCGGTTGTGTACAATATTCTTGGTATAAAGTTGAAACAGCATTTGCATTTAACTCGGCAAAATTATTTCCTTCTGAAGCAGGAACTCCTTGGAAACCGTTATGCCAAATTTCAATTCTATTATCTGCAGCAGTTGTGTCCCATCCTGGTACGTCATTTTCATGTACCAAACTCCATCCTGTATAATTTCGAATAGGCTCTTCGAAACTTCCGTTCACGAAAGGATCAGAAGTACAACCACATTCGTCACAATTTTGACTATCTCTTATTTGAATAGTGTAAGTTCCTTCTGCAACGTCAGTGAAAACATTTGATGTTTGCCAGTTAACGCCATCTAAACTAAATGTATATGGAGGAACTCCACCTGAAGCAGTTACTGTAATCGTTGCTCCAATTCCAATACAACTCACAGTATCAGTAACATCTGCAACTACATTCATTTGTGGTGGTTCCGAAATTGTTACCTGACCTAAATCAACTTCACAGGTAACTCCATTAGTAACTTCTCTAATTAAAACATCATGAGTTCCAGCTGCAACTCCAACAATTCTAAATGGATTGTCAATTGCAACTAACCAATCTGCTCCTCCATTAATAGAATATTCGTAATCTCCTCCGACAAAATTCGAAGCAGAAATTGTTATTGTTCCATTGTTTGCATTAAAACATCTACTATCAGTAGTTCCTACAATACTACCAGAAAAATTATTACCATTATCAATTACATTTACATTAACCGATGTTGTACAATCTCTCCCATAATCAACTATTATTGTGTGTGTTCCGATAGCTACATTATTAAACACGTTAGATGTTTGAGCAGTTCCTCCATCTAAACTATAAGTATAGCCAGCCGTGTTTGGTGAGACTGTGATATTTCCAGTTCCATCACAATTATATTCGATATTCGTCGATATCGTAGGTGCAGCTGGTAAAGGCTCAATTGTCAAACTTGTTAATGTCGTAATACAATTATTTGCATCTCTGACAGTTAACGCGTAAGTACCTTCTGTCAATCCTGGTTTAACTGGATTTGTAGAATATACGCCATCAATACCATAACTATATGGAGGTGTTCCTCCAGATGTTGTTCCAAAAGTGATTTCTCCTTGTTGTAAGCATGTATACTCTTGAGTAATAGTTGCTGAACTCGTAATTGGTGTTTTATCATTAATTACCAAGTCATCAATAGTATAAAAACATTGATAATTTGGCTTCGAGGCTCTAATATTTATTGTGTATGTTCCTACTGCTAATGCCGTGAAGTTTCCAGTAGTATTCCATGCACTTGGTCCAGAACCTGAATCAATATTATATTCAACTAAATATCCCTGACTACTTCCATTGACTGCTACGGAAATACTTCCATCAGATTGACCACTACAAGAAATATCATTTACTGTAGGTGTGAAAGTTAATGGTGGTTCCACAACAATATTCACTGCATTCGAAATACTAAAACAGTTATTACTATCAATTACCACAAACCTGTATTCACCTTCATTTCCATTTGTAACTGTATAAGTATTAGCATTGAAAAATTCAGAAGGTGGAATGTCTGAGATTGATGTGTATAAATCTGTCCCTTGGTTTGTCCAAACCGCAAACGTATATTGATCTCCAGAGTTTAACGTTCCTCCATTTCCTGTTAACTGAATAATTCCATCAGAAGAACCATTTAAACATGAGATATTTTTAGTGATCGCCGCCGTTAAGGTTAAATCCGCAGCATCGTTTATGGTAATATCCTCAGTGATAGAACAATCTGCCGTAGTAACACGAACTTGATAGTTTCCTCCTGCACTTACATTGAAAGTATAATCGTTATTTGCTGTAGGTCCTTCACTACCAATGGTTGAACCTCCTTGCAATAAGGTATATGTATAATCACCAGGAACATTATTAACTTGAACACGGATACTTCCAGTATCTCCTGAACAAACAATATGTGTTGGTGTTAAATCTAAATCAATTTCTCTATTTAAAACATTGATTGGCCCAAAATCGTAAGAACAAGATGCTGCTGACGCATTCGTTATTCTAATTTGTAGATTATAATCTCCTGGATTTGAAACTGTAAAAACATTTGACGCTTGAAAATCAACAAAATAACCATTTGGTCCAGTCATACTATACTCGTATCCAGCTGGCACACCGTTCACTGTAATTTGTCCATCATTTCCACAGATCATATCTTCTTTTACAATCGTAGGATTTAAAGAAGCCTTGAAAACATTAAAATAATATGTAGTCGGACATCTACCATCGTAGAGTACCTCTACTCTATACTCTCCTGAATCCGTAATATCCAGAGACATAGCTGTACTAATCGTATTCCAAGTACAACTTGTATCAATATTAGCACAACCAACAGCTGTTTGATCTGGACAAGAAGACTCGTCAAGTTGTTGCCACGTTACTGTTGTTCCTGTCGATGCATCGAAAGGTAAATTTATAGTTCTAGTACTACTATCTCCACACAAATAAATTTCCGCCAAATCAGTATTATTCGCACACGTAGTATACATAATATCCGCAAAAGGTATTAACGGATTTGGTTCTGTGTTATAAGCAATTACATTTATAATTTCTGTAGTACTAATACAACCAACTGGAGCAACTTTACTCACCGTATATGTACCTAATTCACTAACAGTAATGTTTTGCGTTGTTCCTATTATATTATTACTTGAATCTCTCCACTCATAAGAAATGAATCCGCTACCAGCAGATAATTCAAGTGTAGATCCACAAAGTACTTCATCTCTTTCATAAGTACATCCCGATGTATCAGCTAAGAAGTTGGTTGAACCATCGATACCAAAATTACAAGCATCTAACCCAGCAACACTTGGCTCGTTTTCTACTCTTGGCGTTCCTCCTAAATCACTACTATAATTAGCAAAAGCTTGATTTTCAACAATATTCGAACAAACATCTCGTAAATCATTACAAGATGAAACTACCTGCACTTTAAATCTAATATCATACTCAGCTCCTCCTTCTGTTACCATACTATCAGGTACGTCAATGGTTATAACTCCTCTAAAAGAGTTCGCTGCCGAAGGTGGATCATAATTATATGAAGTTATTCCTGGTGGAAGTATTATATCGGTTTCAATTAAATCAACATTTTTCGGTAGAACATCAACTATTTGTGTATCTGTAGCATTATCAGTACCAACATTTTGGAAACTTACGTTATACCAAAGCTCAGCTCCCAATGGTAAAGTTTGGCCAGCAATATCGTTACCTGCTCCATCATCCACCGTTTTTACTAACTGAACTTTGGGCTCAATAATCTCAACCGCCATTCCTAACAGGAATGGATAATAAGAATCTCCCGCCGTAGTAAAACGTAGCGTTGCACTTGTTTGATTATTCCTTAATATACTATTGCTCGGGTTGTTAAGCGCAAAAATATCTGCATCATATCCTAATGTATTTTCACTATCAGGATTTCTATTTGTTTGATGGTTATTAAATGCAGTTACCGAACTATTGAAAAAGTTATTTGTAGGATTATTTGTACCAGTTGTAATAGTAGAATACCATCCAAATGGATTCAGTATTTGAAAGCTATCACCTGAAATAGGTCTATCCCCTTCTAAAGCAGTCACCAAAAGTGTAGCCCTTACCGGCCCCACAGGAATTGTTTGAAACCCAGAGACATTTACATCTACAGATGGATTGTCTGCCCTACGTATAGTTGAAAACCCGTCAAAAACATAAAACTTTTTACTCGACTCATTTTCATTTTCATATACGATTACTAAATTCCATCCAGCCGAAGACCCCAATCTACCATTAACAGTATCTTGTCCTAATGTAGCCTTAATGTTTGCTGCAAAATATTCTCCATTAGGATTTGATAAACCTGCTACTAAGCTTGTTACGTCTTTATAACAAACGTAAGGCATTTCATCGGCAGCCCCATTATCATAAATTAACTCATTAGGATCTAGTTTGTCTGCGACTAAGTCGATATAGTTTCCCCCTGGTAGTTTGAATTTAATTTCATTAAAATCACTATCACGAGTATTTATACCAGCACTTTCTTCTGACCAGTTATCGTAAGGATAAATACCTGCCCAATATAAACCGGCATATACCACCTTTGAACAAGTTGGTAAATTTAAGGTTGCACTGGAAGATGAAAACGTATTTGTATCGCCATCAATATCGATGTACGCCAGACTGAAATCGGTATTATACCCGTTTCCATCATACGGAACTGATGTTGTTGGTCTATTTAGAATATTATTTGCTATGGAAGTAATATTACCCCGAGCAACACCGTTATAGCGCTCTCTAAAGGCAACATCCGACAAAATAAGATTCTTCTCTTCTCTAATACTTTCTGATACTATTTTTTCTTGCGCAACTAGCACAATGCTAGACAGCATCAGAATAAGGGTAAGTATAAGTCTTTTCATGGTAAGGGGAAAAAATTTATTAACTAGTACTTTCTATTTAATTTTATTTAATATTTACGATTGATTTACGATCATAATATGAACCATTTAAGTTGTTTTCATACAACTTAATCGCTTCGCTTCTATCTGTTGTTTTTAATATATAAACGTGTCTTAATCCTGTATTTGGGTGAATGAAATATCCTGCATCGATATCATCATTTCTAAGTTCATCCACAAATCTGTCTGCATTTGCTTTACTACCAAATGCACCTACTTGAATATAGTAACCTTCTTCAAGGTTTCCAACTTTTTTCATTGATAATACTCTTGCAGGTGGTTGAGGCTTAGGCTCTGAATAAGATTCTCCACTTCCTCCCAATGTTATTTTCACAACATAAACTGCTTCTTTGTAAGTCTTCTTGTTCTTTAAAGCCAATGGATCATCATCTCCTCCGTCGAAAAGTTTTTTCTGTTTAAACTCTTCTGTCATCTCTTCAGCATCTTCCTTCTTTGCAAATCTATCAAAATAAACGTAATAATGCTCAGTTCCAGGATCAAAAACATATTTTGCTTCTATTCCTTCCTTATCAAACTTACGTTTTTTCTCTTTTATGTAGGCCTCTACATTTTCTTTGCTTTTAAACTGATTAGCAGCAACATAGTATGCTGTGCCCCCACCTCCAGAACGAGTAATTGTGCTCTCTCTCCAAGGCGTATTTTTTCTTCTTCTTAATGAAGTGTCTTTTTCCTCATTCTCAGGAGTTTCTGTTTCTACCACTTCATCTTCAGTTTCCACTGGTTGGTTCTGAGCTACTTTTGGTGGCTGATTTTTTAGGATCCTTAAAATTTCGTCCACTTTCTTATTTAGCTTATTGATTGAATCATAGGCTCCTTGAATCTCTTCAGACAGGTTGTTTAAATCTTTATTTCGATAATTTTTCTTAGGTTTTCTTTCTGGTAATCTAACACTTACGCTACCAGCTCTTCTTTTTGGAACTCTTCTAGTGAAAGATTTTTCACCGAAATTATAGATTAATCCTACTTCATTGGTCGCTGCAAAATCACCTTTTTCATAAGAGAAACCAATAGATAGTCTATCAGACAAGTTTACTCCAGCTCCTGCTGAAATCCCATACTGCTTATCATAACCAGCCTTTAACCAACCAACTTTAGGTAAATCGAAAATAACATTACCTCCATAACCAAAATCTCCTTGCCCAGGTTTTCTAGCTAAAGCTAAAACTCTTAGGTCAGCTCCTTCAAAAATTCCACCAGCATAGGTAAACTCATAAGAATACATTAAATGACCTGAAATTGTTTTCTCTGAGAATGACGTAGCCAAATTATTTTCTTTTAAATTAAAATCTAACAGATTCTCAAAGAACACACCTACATCAAATTTCCCAAAGGATAACGTTACTGCTGGCTGCCAATTTACAATTGGAATATCTTGAAAATTGCTAATTGCTGGATCGGGTTGCTGCGAATTAACCTTTAACCCATCAGCGCTTCGACGACTGTATAACACATTAAATCCGAATGTTAAGTCTAAATTATCATTTAACTGAATTCTGTGTGCGTAATTCGCTAGAGCTCCGAAGTCCTTAAACACTCCTATTTCTTGCTGATAAACAGCAAGTCCTGCTCCCACATTTTCACGCATTTTACCTGAATAACTTAACATATATAATTTTGGAGAGTCCTCAAACTCAACAAAACTATTTCTTACAATCGCATTTAAAGAAGTTTTATTTTCTCTTAATGCCGAAAACGTCGGTACTGTAAGAAATCGGTTAAACTTCATAAAATTCCTTGATGTAAAGCTATTATATATTTCTGCACCATTAGATACCTGAGCCGTAGCACAAGTAACAAACAATAACAGTATATAAATAATACTTCTTTTAATCATATCCCTCTAATCTATAACTGAGATACTTCCAGCCTTAATAAGCTGATCATCTCTAATGATTTTATAATAAAAAATTCTTTGATTGCCCAAGTCCCCTTCAGGCCAATCATTTTTATATTCGTTGGTCGTTAACACTTCTTTTCCGTTAGAATCATAGATACTCACTGTAACAGATGGTTGAAAAGAATATCTGTTGGATATTTTCCATGTATCATTAATACCATCTTGAGTTCTTGGCGATAAAATATTCGGTACTATTACCTGACTATCCTCTTCTACAACTTCTATTCTTTTATTTACCTGACAATCACCTACCGTTGCCACCAAGGTATAAAAGCCTATTTCTGTTACCTCCAAACTTTCATTAATTGATAACAAGTCGCCACTTTCATCTTCATACCATTCATAAGATTCTGCTCCGCTCGCCGTAATTACAGTAGGTTGACCTGCCAATAACACGACTACTTCAGAAGGTGTTACTACCACAGCCGAATCATCAAATGGAATTATTTCAATTGAATCCATTTCTCTAATACAATCACCACCTTGATCTCTTATACTCAACTGATAAACACCTGTTTCTGTAACCTCAAATACTTGTGGATCAGTTAAACTTAATTCATCACCATCTTTTGACCAAACATAATCAAAACCACTAACAATCTCCGAAACAGTGAATGTAATACTTCCTCCTGGACATAATGAATTCGATGTTGATGTTGACGTAATCTCGGGTAATTCAATAAAAAGTTTAACATCAATAATATTGGATATATCTTCAAAAGTACCCACGGTTACCATTAATCTATACGGATCATTTCCCGTATAATCTGCAATAGTGATCTCTCTTCCTGCTCCAGGATTAAGAGCTGTACTATTTCTATACCATTGATACGTTACCCTCTCATTCAACTGACTTTCTGATAATTGATAAGTATTTCCGTCATCTCCAAGTGCCGATATACCTAATAATATTAAATCCGTTGTTGTACTTTCACATTCTACATAATCACTAGATGTACGAATTTGAGCATCCAGCTCTTGAACTCCAACTATGAAAAAAGATTCAGATTGCTGAGAAAAATTACAAGTACCTCCAGTTTCTGTTACGATAACATAATATTCTCCAGGTACTGTAGCATTTATTGAATTGGTAAAAACAGATTGTTGATTTCCATCTATGAACCACCTGTATTCCACTGAAACAGAGGCTGGATCCAATGTCACCTCCAACTCAATTGTTTCTCCTGGCAATATAAGTGTGGGTTCTGTAATATTATTTGTTATAGTAAAACTAGCCGTAGATTTTTGTCTTAGCTCCACTCTCTGAGATTCAAACCTACAATCTTCAACGAGAATTTCTAAATAATATTCTCCGAACTGACCATTATTTGGAGTGGTATAGGTAGAAGAATTTGAAGAAGCTACAAGAGTTCCATCCTTATACCAATTATAAGTATAAGCTGAATTCACCTCTGCTGCTTCAAAAGTATGTGTTTCATCCGCACAAATTTCAATGACATTGTCTCCTTGTATTTGAGCGTTTGCTGAATTCACAACAATAACAGGTATTACTATAGAATCAACAAAACCACAAACACCATAATCAACTTGGGCACGATAATTACCTGCTTCAGTAACAGTAATGGTAGGTTCCGTGGTAGTAGCATACACATTACCATCTCTTAACCATCGATAATTACCCGTAACTGATGTATTTAAGGTTAACTCAGTAGAATTTCCATTACCACAGATAACCGCATTATCCGCATTATTATTTATAAACAACTCTCCTGGTTGATACATGTCATAAGCTTCAAAAGAATCCGATGGCTCACCAACAATCGCAGGATCAGTAGAAACTATTCTAACTCTAAATCCATCCCCATAAGAACCATCCGGTATTTGAAATGATGCTGGTATTGAACCATAATTTGCGTTTTGATTTTCAACGGTTGCTACAAATCTCGTAGCATCTGGAGTGGTAGGAAAATTTCCATTTTCATCAGACAATTCCACTTGAAAAATATTTCCGTTATTAAACGGAGGGTCACCCGATAGAATTTTAAAAGTAATGCTGTAATCTTGATTGTTATTACTACATGCAGCTCCTCCATTTTCCTCTGCAAGATCACCAACTAAGGTAGGAGCACCATCGAGCTCTTGCCCAAGGGTGTTTACACTGCAACATAGCAACCACGTTGCTAAAAGTATTTTTACGCTTTTAGCTAATATTTTACTCATCTAAGGAATTCTTTAGGGGGTGCCAATTTACATATTGTTTTATTGAATAACAATTAAAATGTAATTTACCACACCGAAAATTAAAAAATAATAATCACATTTACAAGAAAACATTTTGACATATATAAAATAATCGACTTTTTTTACGTTTTTTTGTATTGGAAGTATACTTATGCGTGTGAAAAAAAATTTTGGGCTGTTCTTGCTATTATGGTGTTCTTATCTCTACTCTCAAACTGGAGGTGAAAATGCCTTTTCTTTTTTAAATATAGTTACTTCTCCAAGGCAAATTGCTTTGGGTGGTAAAGTGCTTACTCTTATGGATGATGTAGACCAACCTACTTGGAATCCTGCTAATATTAGTAACCGTTTGCATAAACAATTCGCTGTAAATTACACAAGCTATTTATCGGACATCCAAATAGGTTCTGTTTCATACGCTTACGAACTCAATAAACATTTTGAAACATTACAAGGTAATATTACTTACATTAATTATGGAGAATTGATAAGAGCAGATGAAGAAGGTAATGAGCAAGGAACTTTTAGTGCTAACGATATTGCTATATCAATTGGTTATGCAAGAAATATCCCTAAAAGTGATTTTTATTATGGTATTAATGCCAAAATAATTTATTCAAATATTGATAATTTTGACGCTACAGGACTCGCATTTGATATTGGGCTTACCTATTTCAGCACAACCAAACCTTATATTTTTAGCATTGTTGCAAGAAATATTGGTACACAAATTTCCACTTTTAATGGAACTAGGGAAAAACTTCCATTTGAAATAGTCATAGCTGCCTCTTACCGATTAGAGAGAATGCCTTTAAGATGGTATGTAACTGTTGATAATTTGCAAAAATGGCAAGTAGCCACAGCAAATCCTTCAAATCAAACGATAGACTTAGATGGAAATACTACCCAAGAGAGTATTTCTTTTTTAGACAATGCTTTTAGACATGTTAGCATTGGAGCTGAACTTTTTCCTGAAAGTGCCATCAACTTACGTGTAGGTTACAACTTCAGAAGAAGTAAAGAACTTCAATTACAAAATGTCCGTTCCTTCGGTGGATTATCTTTTGGTTTTGGTCTTCGAATGAATTCTATCAAATTCAATTATGCTTATTCAAAATTCCATTCAGCTTCAAATGTTAGCACCTTTGGATTGCAAATAGATTTAGACAAAGGGATAAGAGGAAGAAAACCGACCAGATATTAGGAAATTCCGCCGTATCTTTGCATTCCATACTTATTATTTATGACCAAGAAAATAACAATAGCCATTGATGGTTTTTCATCTACGGGGAAGAGTACGATTGCAAAAGAATTAGCCAAAGAACTAGGCTATATCTATGTAGATACAGGAGCTATGTACCGTGCTGTAACCTTATACGCAATGCAGCAGAATTATATTTCATCAAATCATTTCAATACCGAGGCTCTTATTAATGACCTAAATGATATAACGATTTCTTTTACTTTTAACGAAACTCTTGGTTTTGCAGAAGTATATCTGAATGGTAAAAATGTTGAAAAAGAAATTAGAACTATCGACGTTTCCAAACTTGTAAGTAAAGTGGCTACCGTTTCCGAAGTACGTAAAAAATTAGTTTTGGAACAACAAGAAATGGGGAAAAACAAAGGTATTGTAATGGATGGAAGAGATATTGGTACCGTAGTTTTCCCTAATGCTGAGCTTAAGTTATTCATGACTGCTTCTGCTGACAAACGTGCAAAAAGACGTTATAAAGAACTTTTAGACAGAGGAGACAAGGTTAATTATGAGGAAATTCTTCAAAATGTTCAGGAAAGAGATCGTATCGATTCAACGAGAGAGGATTCTCCTTTAAGTATAGCCAAAGAAGCTGTTGAATTTGATAATTCAGATATGGGACTCAAAGAACAATTCGAACGAATTATGAGGTTGGTAAAAGACAAAATTCACTAGAATCCTATTCTATGAGATTTTCATATCTCAGCTCATTGTACATGTTTTTGAAAATATTTGATTCTCGCTAAACAGTTACCAACATGTAAAGCACTGTAAATCAATACACAAAAAAACATCGGCAAAACACAACATACTGAAAAACAAAAACTTAACAAACAGCTTGTTTTTAAGCTATTTATTTGAATCATAGAGAATATTGTGAATTTACAATCAAAATCACAAAAAACTATTTAATACAAAAACATTATCAATTTTTATGATTTCCTTAATGCATCTTAAATCGATAATCATTTGATTTCTTAGTATCTTTGAGTAACGATATCAATAAAACAAGTTACTATGACATCTCAAATTAGTATTGAAGAAAAGAGTTTTTACTCAGAAGGAGAAACTATTGCTTCAAAAATATACTTACCACAAGATTTTAATTCAGAAAAAGAGTACACTGCCATTTTATTATGCCATGGTTTTGCTGGCGTTCAAGATTTCTTGTTACCAACTTATGCTGAAAACTTTGCCGAAAACGGTTTTATCGCTATTACTTTTGATTATCGGGGTTTTGGTGAAAGTGGTGGACGAAATGGTTTTCTTTCGAAAAAGAATCAAATTGAAGACATTCGCAATGCCCTTGTTTTCACAGAATCTTTAAAATATGTAAATGCTATCGTATTATGGGGAACTTCTTATGGTGGTGCTAATGTTATTGAAACAGCCTCTATAGAACAACATAAATTAAAAGGAGTTATTGCTCAAATAGCCTTTGGAGATGGTTCCCGAGTTATTTTCGGAGATAAAACAGAAGCCGAATCTGAAAAACTAGTGAAATCAATTGATAAAATTTTAGCAAAACAAGTTTTAAATAATAGGACATTGTCACTTCCTATTAAAAAATTCATGAACGACGAGCAATCTCAAAAGTTTTTGAATGAACACACTCACCCATCTATGGACCAATCTTTATCTTTTTCAACAATGAGAGAAACTATTGAACATAGACCAGAAAATCTTATTTCGGAAATAAAAATACCGATATTATTAATTGGAGCTGAAAAAGACACTGTAAACCCGGTAGAAGAAACAAAATCTCTTTACGAGAAAGCAAATGTTCCTAAGGAGCTATTTATAGTTGATAATGCCGGCCATTTCGACTTATACTTCGGAGAGCATTTTAAAGTTAATTTTGAAAAACAATTAGCTTGGTTGAGTTCACTCAATTAATATTTCTTGATGACAAAACAGTAAATAAAAAAAGCCAGCAAACGCTGGCCTTTTTTATAACTCTAAAGTGGAACTCTTTGAGTATCTCCTCCACTTTTCTAAACAGTTTTCTATATCGTCAGGAATATCGGAATTGAACTCCATATATTCTCCGCTTTTCGGATGTACAAACCCCAAAGTTTTTGCGTGTAGTGCTTGTCTTGGCAACTCTTTAAAACAATTCTCTACAAATTGCTTGTATTTACTAAACGTAGTTCCTTTTAATATCTGATCACCACCATAACGTTCGTCATTAAATAATGTATGACCTATATATTTAAAATGTGCTCTAATCTGATGTGTTCTTCCTGTCTCCAATTTACACCTTACCAAAGTAACATAAGTAAATCTTTCGATAACTTCGTAATGTGTTATTGCAGGTTTTCCATACTCTCCATCAGGAAAAACAGCCATTTGCATTCTATCTTTTAAACTTCTTCCAATATGACCTTCGATGGTTCCTTTATCCTCTTCTACATTTCCCCAAACCAATGCATAGTATAGACGCTCCGTAGTTTTATCAAAAAACTGTTTTGATAAATGTGCCATCGCATACTCTGTTTTGGCTACCACTAAAAGCCCACTTGTATCTTTATCGATACGATGTACTAAACCAGGACGATCACTACTATTTTTTGGTAAATTTTCGATATGATGTATTAATCCATTTACTAGCGTTCCCGAATAATTTCCATGCCCTGGATGTACTACCATACCTGGAGGTTTGTTTACAACAATTACCTCGTCATCTTCATAAACAATGTTAATCGGAATATCTTGAGCAACCAATAAATTCTCATGAGGTGGGTATGCCAAAACAACTCTAACTACGTCTTTTGGTTTCACTTTATAATTGGACTTAACCACTACATCGTTTACCAAAATATTCCCTGCCTTTGCTGCTTGTTGGATTTTATTACGTGTTGCGTTTTCAATAAAATTCATTAAAAATTTATCTACTCGCAACGGAACTTGCCCATCAGTCGCTACAAAACGATGATGTTCATACAAGTCATCATTTTCTAAATCTTGCTTATTTTCTTCTTGCATTCAGTTCTAATTATCCTCCGTTTCCGTCTCCTAAAATTAAATTGATTGTAGATTGTTTAGGTATCTTAGTTCCTGCATCAATCTTTTCTCCCTCAAATTTTAAACCTCTTACAACGTCCTTTCCTAAATCTTTTACCCAAGTAACATCATCGCCAACAATAAAACCTATTGACCTTAAGTGTGTTGTTGCTTGCCTTCTAGTTCTACCATTTAAATCAGGAACTTCAATATCTCTATATTTTGAAGGATTCAAGGTTAAATATATTTTTCTTTTCTCTTTTACAAAATCACCCGCTTCAGGATTTTGTTCTATTACAGATTTCCTTGGATAATCAGGATTAAAACTTGCACTATCAATAACTACATATTCCAAATCAAATTCATTTAATTTTTTTTCTACGTCCGATAATGATAATTTATCCAAATTAGGAACCTGAATTTTTTGCCCATGGTTTGTAGTAATTCCTAACCACCACTGTAATAAAAAGACAAAAACTAATATTCCTATGATTGCAATTCCTATTTGTTTAAAAAAGCTTTTGCTTTTAACAAATGAGAACAACCCCTTAATACGTTCTGATATGTTACTCATAATAATTTTTAGTAAAACGAAACAAATTTACACTAAAAATACGTAATAGCATTTATAATTAACTAAGGAGAATTTCTTTTCGCTAACATAGAGTAAAAATAAAGACTTTTCATTGCTGTAATTTGACCTTATTATTTCAATAAAATTATTAGTTGCATAAATTCTAACTTAGTTTTTGGTAAGTTTGTAAGGTAAAGTTTTATTAAAATTAAATAGTTAACTGAATATTCGAATGAAAAAAAATATAGCTGTTGTTATGGGAGGCTATTCTTCGGAAGTTGATATTTCCTTAGAAAGTGGGGCTGTTGTTTTTAAGCATCTTAACAAAGAAAAATATAATCCCTATCAAGTTCATATTTTACCAAATAAATGGGTAGCCGTTGAAGGAGAAAATGAATATCCTATTGATAAAAATGATTTCTCATTCACTAAAGAGGGTAATAAAATTAATATCGATTGTGTTTTTAATGCTATTCATGGGGCTCCTGGAGAAAATGGAAGTCTTCTCGCTTATTTCGATTTGATTAATCTGAAGCATACCTCTGCTCCATTTTATCAGATGGCTCTTACTTTTAACAAAAGAGACACACTTAGTGTGGTAAAACATTATGGTATTCCAACCGCTAAATCAGTATATTTTAATCAAGGCGACCAGTACACTACTAATGAAATCATTGAAAAAGTAGGGTTACCTTGTTTTGTAAAACCGAATAATGCAGGATCAAGCTTTGGTATTTCTAAAGTATATAAGGAAGCAGAATTAATTCCAGCTATTGATAAAGCTTTTCAAGAAGATTCTGAAATTCTTATTGAGAGCTTTTTAGATGGAACTGAAGTTTCTGTTGGTGTTATTGAATACGAAGGTAAAACTACTGTTCTTCCTATTACTGAAATAGTTTCTGAGAATGATTTTTTTGACTATGAGGCGAAATACCTTGGACAATCGCAAGAAATCACTCCAGCAAGATTAACAGAAGCGCAAGAGAAAAAAGTTAGAGAAGTTGCTAAGAAAGTGTACCAAATTTTAAACATGTCTGGTTTCTCTCGATCAGAATATATTTTAGTGAATGATATTCCCCACTTTTTAGAAATGAATACGGTTCCAGGGCTTACAGAAGCCAGTATTTTACCTCAACAAGCAAATGAAAGAGGCATTAGTCTCTCACAATTATTTGACAATGCTATCCAACAATCTTTAAACTCATAATCCACTTATAAAAATCAAACTATTATGAAAAAAGCTATTTTCCCAGGATCTTTTGACCCAATAACCCTTGGACATGTTGATATAATAGAACGAGGAGTTACGTTATTTGATGAACTTATTATTGCTATTGGTGTAAATGCCGATAAAAAATATATGTTTTCTTTAGAAGAGCGCAAAAAGTTTATTGAAGAAACGTTTAAACATGAGCCTAAAATTAAAGTAGTAACCTACAGTGGACTTACTGTTAATTTTTGTAAAGAACAAAATGTTGATTTCATTTTAAGAGGACTTCGAAATCCGGCAGATTTTGAGTTTGAAAAAGCCATTGCTCATACGAATAGAAAACTATCTGAAATTGAAACTGTTTTCTTATTAACCTCATCTGGGAAGAGCTATATTTCTTCATCGATTGTAAGAGATGTTATAAGAAACGATGGTGATTTTACAGGACTGGTTCCTGATGCTGTAAGAATATAGAAAAACACTAAATTAATTTATATGAAAAAGACAATAACAATGTTTAGTCTGCTATTAACAACATTTTTATTCTGTCAAAAGAATCACAAGGTTGGAGATACTATTTATTATAGAAAAAATGTAATAACTAAAAATATATCTGAGGCAGATTATTACTCTGTAATAAAAACTATAACAAAAACTAAAATCAATAAGTTTAAATTTCGTTTAACTGGTTATAAAAAATTAGATAAATCTTCAAATTACTTATTACATTCGGAATACGAAACGGACTACCCTGAAATAAAAACCGCAGAAGGATTTCAGAGGTTCTATCATAAAAATGGAGTAAAGGCTTCTGAAGGTATTGCTAAAAAAGGACGATCAGTAGGGTTTTGGAAGCATTGGTATGACAACGGTAATATCATGGATGAAATTACGATTCCAGAAAACGAAGCCTTATCGAAAAAATTCAAACACTTTACCATTAAAAACTTCTGGACAAGAGATGGTCAGCAAACCATAAAAAACGGAAATGGTTCTTTTGAAAACAAAAGTGAAAACTCTACAACAAAGGGATATTATAAAAATGGTTTGAGACATGGTAAATTTTCAAGTACCCAATATGGAATTCCTTACTACGAAGAATATTATAAGAAAGGAAAATTAATTTCAGGTATAAGTTTGGATAAAAACGGAAAAAAATATAAATACAATCAAGTATTTGATCAACCACGATATAAAAGTGGACAAAAAAGTATATCGAAACATATTATTAAAAACTTTAAAATCCCAAGTTCCGCTTATGAAAACAAGACCTTTGGAAGAATCTTGGTATCCTTTAGAATAAAAAAAAATGGTACTATAGATGATATTAAAATTGCCCGAGGTGTATGTCCCGATTGTGACAAAGAAGCAATTCGTGTTGTTAAGTTACTTGGAAAATGGAAACCTGCAAAGAGCCGTGGTCAAAACGTTAATGTAAGATATACTTTACCAATAACATTTAATCTTTAATAAATGAAAAAACTTTCCCTACTGCTATTCGTCATACTCTTAACCAGCTGTAATTCTAAGAAGAAAGAATTACAATACGACTTTACGACACTATTTGAAAAATCAAAAGGAACTGAAACCCCTATCTATAGTGAAGTAATTGATTACTACACAAATTTGAGTGAAGTATATTCAGAAATTTCTCTTTTTCAAATCGGTGAAACGGACTCTGGTTTTCCTTTGCATCTTGTCGTTTTTAATAGTCAAGGTAAAAGTGATTTAACATCTTTAAAAAGCTCACAAAAAACAAGAATCTTAATCAATAATGGGATTCACCCTGGAGAATCGGATGGTATTGATGCCTCAATGCTTTTATTAAGAGATATTGTTCAAAACGATTCCCTAAAAAAAGTATATGCTAATACTATTATTGGGGTAATTCCGGTTTATAATATTGGAGGTGCTCTTAATCGTAATTCACACTCAAGAGCCAATCAAAATGGTCCGAAAGAATACGGCTTTAGAGGTAATGCTAGGAACTTTGATCTTAATAGAGATTTTATAAAACAGGACACAAAAAATGCAGCTGCATTTGCAAATATATTTCATTCATTCGATCCTGAAATTTTTATTGACAATCATGTAAGTAATGGAGCAGACTATCAATATGCAATTACTCACTTATTTACCCAGCATAACAAACTGGGCGGATCATTAGGTGATTTCTTAGAAAAAGAGATGCGTCCTTTTATTGAAAACCATTTGGATCAAAAAGGTATTCCAATAACTCCATATGTTAACGTATGGGGTACCACTCCAGAAAAGGGGTTTTCTCAGTTTTATGATTCGCCAAGATATTCAACAGGGTACACTACTCTCTTTAATACACTTGGCTTTATGGTAGAAACTCACATGTTAAAACCCTACCAAATAAGAGTTGAACAAACTTATGAGATTATGGTTGGCGCACTTGCTTTCGGTGAAAAGTTTCAACAGGAAATTAAGGATTTACGTCAACAATCATTGAATCGTTTGTATCAAGAAAAAAAATATCCGATTAGTTTTATTCCAGATAGAGAAAATCCTTCTCGATTTAATTTTAAAGGATATGAAGCTAGTTATATCGATAGTAAAGTTACCACTGGAAAACGCCTTTTCTACGATCGTAACAAGCCTTTTACAAAAGAAATCGAATATTATAACAATTTTACTCCTGTGCAAGAAATAGACATTCCAAAAGCCTATGTTTTGGAAAGTGGTTGGCACAAGGTAATTGAGCGTCTTAACAACAATAAAGTTGAATTTGTAAGATTTAAAAAAGACACTACTATTCTATCCGAAATTCAGCATATAAAAGAATACAGCACTAGAAAATCAGCCTATGAAGGTCACTATTTACATTATGATACTTCCATAGAAAAAACAGTAGTAGAAGTTACCTTTAAAAAAGGTGATATTTACATACCAACTCAACAAAAAGGCATACGATATATTATTGAAACGTTAGAATCAAGTGCACCCGATTCTTTTTTCAACTGGAACTTTTTTGACACTATTTTACAACGTAAAGAAGGTTTTTCGGCTTATGTATTCGAAGATATTGCTGAAGAGATTTTAAAAGAGAACCCCACTATAAAAGATGCTTTTGAAAACAAAATGAAAAACGACCAAGACTTTGCTAACAACAGCTATGCCCAGTTAAATTTTATTTACCAACAATCTCCTCATTACGAAAAAGCGCATTTAAAACTACCTATTTATAAAATATATTAAATTCTGGGGATTCCATCCCCTTTTTTCAATACCAAAACAAAAAAGCTCGTTCAAATTGAACGAGCTTTTTAAATATCTTATATAAAGTTGCTTACTTACCTTCAGCAGCTTTTTTTGCTTCTCTTTTTAATTTTATGTTTTCCCAGATAGTTCCACCAATCCAGTAAGGAACTACAAATGTTAATAAGAAAATTAACAACCAAAATCCGGCTGTAAAAATAAACATGAATAAAACTAATCCTGAGAATTCTGAAAAATCTAACATTCGTACTTTATTAATAATTGTTACGGACAACAAAATTATAACTATTTTTTCTTTCAAACAATAAAATCTAATAAAAATCAACTATTAAAAGCAGTATAATTTGTAATTTTGGTCATCATTAATTATGAGTGTATTTAAAACCTCAATTAATGAAACTATCAAACAGGAATTGGCAGAATAACAAGCCTTGCCTAAACCGAAAAATAAATAACAATGCTTGTAGTTTATCTTGGTTAATTCATGGATAAATATGAGTAACAAACTAAAAATAACACATTTAAAATAAACGAATTCGTATGAAATTTAGAATCGAAAAAGATACGATGGGACAGGTAGAAGTACCTGCTGATAAATATTGGGGAGCTCAAACTGAACGTTCTCGAAACAACTTTAAAATTGGTCCTACAGCATCTATGCCTTTAGAGGTTGTTTACGGATTTGCATATTTGAAAAAAGCAGCTGCTTTTACCAACGCTGATTTAGGAGTTTTAGCTCCAGAAAAACGTGATTTAATTGGTAAAGTATGTGATGAAATTTTAGCTGGAAAACATGACGATCAATTTCCTTTAGTAATTTGGCAAACAGGTTCTGGTACTCAATCTAACATGAATGTTAATGAGGTAATCGCTAATAGAGCTCACGAAATTGCAGGAAAAGTAATTGGTGAAGGTGAAAAAACTATTCAACCAAACGATGATGTAAATAAATCTCAATCGTCTAATGACACATTCCCTACAGGAATGCATATTGCTGCTTATAAAAAGATCGTTGAAGTTACAATTCCGGGAGTTGAGCAATTACGTGATACTTTACAGGCGAAATCTGAAGCTTTTAAAGATGTTGTAAAAATTGGACGTACACACTTAATGGACGCTACTCCATTAACATTAGGTCAAGAGTTCTCTGGTTATGTTGCTCAATTAAACTTTGGGTTAAATGCTTTAAAAAACACTTTAGCTCATCTATCTCAATTAGCTTTAGGAGGAACTGCTGTTGGTACAGGTTTAAACACACCAAAAGGATATGACGTATTAGTAGCTAAATATATTGCAGAGTTTACTGAATTACCATTTGTAACCGCTGAAAATAAATTTGAAGCTTTAGCTGCTCACGATGCTTTAGTTGAGACTCACGGTGCGTTAAAACAATTGGCTGTTTCATTAAATAAAATAGCTAATGATATCCGTTTAATGGCTTCTGGACCTCGTTCAGGAATTGGAGAGTTAATTATCCCTGCGAACGAACCAGGTTCTTCAATTATGCCTGGAAAAGTAAATCCAACTCAAGCTGAAGCAATGACAATGGTTTGTGCTCAAGTAATGGGTAATGACGTTGCTGTAACTGTTGGAGGTACTCAAGGACATTATGAATTGAACGTTTTTAAACCAATGATGGCTGCTAATGTTTTACAATCTGCTCAGTTAATTGGAGATGCTTGCGTTTCATTTGATGTAAACTGTGCTTCTGGTATTGAACCAAATCATGGAAGAATTACAGAGTTAGTGAATAACTCTTTAATGCTAGTTACTGCTTTAAATACCAAAATTGGATATTACAAAGCTGCTGAAATAGCAAATACTGCTCATGCAAATGGAACTACTTTAAAAGAAGAAGCTATCAACTTAGGGTATGTTACCGCTGAAGAATATGACGAGTGGGTAAAACCTGAAGATATGACTGGAAGTTTGAAATAAATAACTCTTTCTATAAATTTGAAAGCTACAACGAAAGTTGTGGCTTTTTTGTTTACCGACATAAACAGAGAGAAATTTAATTAGTAATTATATTTGCTTAGACAACATACCTTATAATATGAAATACCTATTAAAAGACCAAGAAACAGAACGAATTTTATTCAGAGAAGTCGATTCATCTCACTTCAATGATTGGTTAGCATTTCATAAAAATCCACTAACATCATTACATTGGAATTCGGAATTAGAAAGTCCAGAAAAGGAATGCAAAAAATGGTATGATAAACAATTTCATCGTTACGAAAATAATTTAGGAGGAATGAACTCTCTAATTGAAAAACAATCAGGCGAATTAATAGGCTATTGCGGTCTTTTAATTCAAACTGTTGACGAGAAAACGGAGTTAGAAATTGGATATTCCCTCCTACCCAAATTTTGGAAAAAAGGGTTCGCAAGTGAAGCCGCCATAAAGTGCAGAGATTTTGCTTTTGAAAACGACTTAGCCGATTCTATCATATCAATTATAAGTCTAACCAATAAACCCTCTGAAAATGTTGCTATCAAAAACGGAATGACTGTAGATAAAAAAACCGATTACCATGGTAATGCAGTTAATATTTTCAGGATATCTAAGTCGCAATGGAAAAAACTAAAGAGCAAGTAAATATTTGAAGATCTCTTTTCTTAAAAGATAAAGCCACAACTTTAAAGTTGTGGCTTTCTACTAACTTAATTAATTTACAGAGTATGCGATCTGTATTTAGGGAAACAAACCTTAAGTCAAGTAGCTCCATTTCAATGCCCCCACATTTAAAATAGACGTATTTTTTTTGCTCTTAAAAACCTCTGAGGATAAAAAAGGACTTGTATTAAATTATATTCTAATTGATCAATTTTAAATCGTCTTCCATTTACTTCGTAATTTGCGAAAGGATACCATCGTAAGTTGGTTCTTAAAATCAGAAACTCTTCGGTTTTCCCAGGAACAATGTCCCAGCCAAAAGTTAACCCTGGCTCTATCTTTTTAAAATTGTGTTCTACTGTAACAACATCGTTCTTTTCTTTTATATCTATATTGTCATATGCTATATTTAAACCAACATAGGGAGCAAATCCACTATAATCAGTTAAAAATTTGGTGAACTCTAAAGCAAACGACGTTTTCTTTATTTGTAACTGCTCTCCATAACCACTTCTTATAAATTCTGGGTTTCTAAAAGAAATTGCAGTAAACATATTCCATTTGTTAAACTGGTACCCTGCGGCTATATCAAAGTAGCTTTCCGAACTTTTTCTTTTTTCTAAATATGGATACTTCTCATTTAGGTATTCTGAATCCGATAAGGAAAAAGAAAGAGACGGACCTATTCCTAGGAAGAAGTCACCAAAGCTACTTGCTTCATACCCCAATTCTGACACTGTGGGGTAATTATTCCAACGCGCTTTAGAGTTTTCGTACTTATTATCGGCACTACTTTCCATGTAATACAATAAACTTAAATTTAAACTGTATTTCGGAGTATGGATAGTTGCGAATTCATTCTTTGATATAGGGTATTGCCATTCGTTATCCAAAAAGAAATCAGCACCAAATCTTACGGCAAAATTCTTATAGCTATATAAAACTCCAATATTCGGAACTAACGAAAAATTCTTCTCTAATTTAGGGCTTCCTTTAATTGGATCATTTCCTTGTTGAAAATCAAATGCCGACCAGTTCAAACCTATGTATGGCCTTAGTGCTTTCTCACGAAAAGCCCATGGTAAAAATCGAGCTCCCGTTACTGCGACATGCGTAAAATTATATGTATTTTCATTTGTGTAAAATTGTTTTAATGGAAATGAAACAAAAAATTCTGCGTGTCCCCAAAAGTGAAAGCCACCCCAAGACAAATTAGTATTGAAACTCCCTGAATGTTTTATTGCCTCTCTCCCTGGGTTAGAAAGTTTTTGTCCATTAAATGATGGTATATAACTCCCTCCTACTTCATAATATGTTTTTGCAAAATTTAATCTAGTTTTATTGGCCAAGGGAATTGAATCATTTTGTGCCCGCAAATACATTCCTCCCAATGTGGCCAATAAAAAAGTTAATATACGTTTCACTCCTGCTAGTTTTTGTTTTCTATGCAAATGTGTAAACAGAAAGCCTAAGAAACAATCATGAAAAAGTACGAATTAGGCGTATATTTTAAAATTCATACAAAAGTATGAGAATTGTAAATCAGCATCTTACAATTTAAGCAGAGAGAAGCTTTATTAATTCGAACTTACTATTTACCTGACACTTTTTATACACATTAGATACATGTGTTTTTACTGTTGGAATGGAAATAAACAATTCTTCAGAAATTTGCTTGTAGGTCATTCCTTTAACAAGTAATTCGGCTATTTCTTTTTCTCGCTTTGTGAAGGAGTAGTTATTAATACTTTGATTAGCGCTTATTTCTTTTGCCTTGAACAATGCTAATCTTTCGAGGTCATCCCAGATTTTACTAATTACAAACAATATAAAGATTAGGGGTAAGAGAAAACCTATTTTATGATTCATTGTATTCAACCCAGAAACATAATTTGTGAGCAAAGAGATGGATATAACAATGATGAATCCATAAGTTAAAAACTGTTCTATTTTAGCAGTACTATTTGTTATTGTTTTGGGAGTTGTTTTTTGAATTACAATCATTGAAACTATTACCGAAATCCCTAGATAAATTGCCACTAAATATTCTACGAAAGCCAGAATATTAATAAAGAATCTTGTTAGTATTAATAGCGCCAATACTCCTGCCGTAACAAATAATGCTCTTTTAGCTCCTTTAGGTACTGTTAATTTTCTTTCGGAAATTACTTGTAAAGGGGTTGTAACTGCAATAAAAACCATGGAAAGCATTGTTGGTATACTAGTCTCTGAACTTTCAACAGACGGAACATAAACTGCATCAACTGTGATTGAAATAATTAGCAAAAGCATTGAAACCGTTAGGAAAATTGTTTCAACAGTTTCTATTTTTCTCTTATGACAGATTAGTTGTAAAAACAAGGCTACAACAAATAAAGTATAGGTAATTATTAAGAGAACTATCTCAAATGTTTTCATCAAGTAAGGTTATTTCAATGGGTTAATTTTGCAAAAAACATGCTTTGCTCCGTAAAGAAGCAAAGCACAAATTTAAATCAATCTTAAATTAAAATTATTCGTTTCTACATAAAATTTAAGGCAATTCATCTTACTACCTATCCTTCAAATTATTAACTAATTTAAACGCATAATTTGGTAGCATTCTTGATAATATATATAACAATTTCACCCCTCCAATACGAATTTCACATTTCCCTTTTTCTAAACCGACAAGCATCTCTGACACTGCCTCTTCTGTTGAGATTGCAATTTTTGGTGGTTTCCCTTTATGCCAAGGAGTATCAACTGCTGGAAACATTACTTCCGTTACTTTAATTGTCCTTTGGGCTAATTGTAACCTTAAAACCATGGTAAACGAATGTAATCCAGCTTTCGTTGCATTGTAAAAAGGATAAACAATTCTGGGCATATATATTAAACCTGTAGTGATATTAATAATCGTAGCGTTATCCTTTCCTGTAAAATGTTCTGTCAACAAACTACTAAATCTTATTGGAGCTGTTAAGTTAACAGCAATTTCTTTCTCAGCCATTGCCATTATTCCTTCTGTTTCGGTAAAGTCCGTTTTATGCACAATGGCCGCATTATTAATTAAAACGTTTAACTGAGGAAATAGTTGAACAACCTTATTTATTAACTCTTTACATTGTTCAGATGAAGCAATGTCACATTGAAAAACATGTAGTTCTGGAATTTGATTTTTAGCTTCTTGTAATTTATCTAGTGAGCGTCCGCAAATAATTACAGTATTATTTCTTTTTACAAGTTCCTTACTCAGCTCTAAACCGATCCCCGAGCTTCCTCCAGTAATTAAAATTGTGTTGTTCTTTAAATCCATTATTATACTTTTAAAATTAAATTTCAAAAGTATCTGGTGGATTTTATTCACACATTGACCTATGTTAAGTAGTCATGTTTTTTCTAATTCGACTTAAAGATTCTGGCTGAATACCTAAATAGGAAGCTATAATATTTTGACTAATTCTATTTTCTATTTCGGGATAACTTTCAAGAAAATCGCGATAACGAGTTTCAGCATTTAATAACAATAAATCTCTTTCTCTTTTTTCTTTACTTATGAATCCTTTCTCAACAAATGTTACTAAAAACTTATACCAAAAATTATCAGAATTAAGTAGGGTCTTCCAATTTGTATAACTAATGGTAAATATTTCAGAATCTTCAAGAGCTTCCACAAAAAAATGTGAAGAAGTTTCGGTTATCATCGCTGAATATGAAGTTAGAAAATTACCTTCCTGAACCAATCCTTTTGTATACTCCTTCCCTTCCTGACTTATATAAACATATCTAAACAATCCGGAAAGAACAAATGCTAATTTCTTAGGAGTTTCTCCTTCTCTGATGTAATAATCTCCCTTTGCCAATTTTATAGAAATTCCTATGGCTACGAACTCTTTTATTCTTTCTTTAGGTAAAAAACTTTCTAAAGCAATTTCAATTTCTCTCATTGGCCAAAAACAATAATAAATTCTAAAATAAAATTAACAAGAAGTATCGGCTATAATCTTCCATTTTCCGTCAATCTTTTTGAAGATTATCATAAAAATACCATTGGCATTACCTGCTTTTCTTGTAAGATGATACTCTCCCATTACAAAATAAGCTCCTTCATTTATTTTAGAAATATCATTTATTTTAAACTTTAATTCACCCGTATGTTCCTTTGATGGGTACCCTTTTTCATAATTTGCTAATGTCTTAACCCATCCTTTAGTGACACCGTTTCTTCCATAAAATTTAAGAGAATCACTTTTCCAATAGCCAGCCATAAATCCTTTTAGATCATTTTCGGACCAAGCCTTTTCCTGTGCTTTCATTACAGCCAAAATTTCTTGCTTTTCTTGATCTTCTTTAGTTTGCTGTCCATGGGCGTTAAAAATGATAAAAAAGAATGCTAAAAAGGCAATAATAAAATTGTTTTGTTTATTCAACATGACTCTTGTTTTTTTAGAAATACGGTTATTTCACAAATATAAACTAAATAAGTATTCCCTTAAGTTAAGTAAACTTTGTTCTCTTATCGTATATCGCTACCTCCCCAAACAGCTGAATATTTTTGGCAATGAATCACAATGCTTTTATAATCTTCAAGGTTAACATTTTCAGGTATTTTAAACTCTTGACTTCCGGAAAACTCAATCTCTCCGAGAAAGATACCTCCAACATCCACGGACTCACGTTTATCAATATCATCAATACTCTTCTTTGATAGATAAACTTTAACATCAGGACCTCTACTTGTCTTAAAATCATCACTAAACACAAGATAACTACCAGTGTTATTTGATACAAAACTCCAAGTTCCTGTTATTTTATAATTCTTAGGAATCCAGTTATTTTTTTTCTGTGCATAGCTTATAGTTGTTGCCATAATTGAAATTATAAATAAAATGTTAACTACTAATTTTGTATGTTTTTTAGAATTCATTTTTGTCGTTTGTTTCCTTTTTTAATCCTTTATTAAAAAAAACTTTTATCGGGCCATCTACATTACCAATCACAACATCTTGATATCCATTTCCAGTAAAATCATGTGTTAATACTCTATATCCAAAATGTGGATTTGTTAAACCTGTTTCATTTTGAAATGGAGCAAATTCGCCACTTTTCAACTGCATAAAAACTTTACCTTTTGAAGGAAAACTATTGTGATAACCTAATGGAAACTTTATATAATTTTCTGTTATTATAGCATCTTTTCTTCCATTATTATTTAAATCAGAAAACGCAACTCCCCAGCCAAAAACATTAGAATAAAGGCTTTTCTTTTTAGTAACATCTTTGAACTCAAAACCACTTACTTGCTCCAATAGCACATAATCCTTTTGAAACTTTTCATGCTTTTCTAAATCTCCACGTAATAAGAACACAGGAAAACTATTTCCAACATTGCTCATAAGAATATAAAGCTTATTACTCTCTTCACTAATTGTCTGAACATCGAGTCCCATCCAAAACCCATAATCCATAGGAAGTTCATGTTTTTTAAATGTTCCATTTCCTAAGTTTTCATAAATAAGCCCTATGTTCGTGTTTGGTGCCACTACTAAATCAGGATAACCACTATTATTTATGTCTATAAACTTTGACAAATATGTATTCTCAATAAACTCTAAATTTGCCTCTTTTGTTTTATTTACAAAGGTTCCCCCTCCATTATTCTTCAAAAAAATATTCGCACGTTTATTGGTATTATCATGATAAGTAGCCGAAGTAAAGTGTTCAAAATCGACAAAAGTGCAAACGAATAGATCCATATATCCAGATTTATCAGTATCTGCGAAACTTATGTCATGTGGAATACTCGCGTCAGGAATATCTGATATCTTGATAGGTTCATTATAAGTCTCATTCTCTTTATTAAATTTATAGCTATAAATTCCCGATTGATAACCAACAATAACTTCTTTATATCCATCATTATCAATATCAACGAAAACCATGCTATAAGCGGCTTCATCTGCCCCTTCTAAATTCAAATTTTCAGCAATATTTTCAAAATTTTTATTTTTATATAAGTATACTTTGTTCTTTTGATTTTCTCCACCCGTTACAAACAACGCCGTTCTGTTATCATTAAAAGGATTAAAAACTTTTACATCCATAAAAGGCATGGTCGCTTTTCCCGCAAAAAAACTATGTCCTTCTAAATCCAATGATTCAAACTTTGGTAATTCATCCTTACCAGACTCCTTTAAGTACTTTTCTTTATAGACTCTCTGTTTTTTATTAAAGTTATAGTGATTGAAAAAATACATCCATAATGGAATACTTATGATCACTACTAATACATATAGAAAAAGCATTTTCTTAGATTTTAGTTTTCCAGTCATTTTTATTGTTTTCAGTGAATGCTGCTATTCTGTAGTAGTGGTTAGTTTTAACAGTACATTTGTTGGCGACAAAAAACTAAAGTACTAATAATCATAGAACTTCTATAGGACTATTAGCCTTTCATAGTTGGAATCAACTATTTATAAATATTAATTCAAAATGGTTTAGTATTGATTGACTTTCTAAGAACAATACTTTTCAATAACATTCATCAATCAACTATATGTTAAACTCAATAAATATTTTCGTTTATATGCAACAACTTTTTCGCTGTTTCTTTATTTCCTGAAGTAAAAACAGAATGGATCAAATTGTTCATTACCCTTCTGATTATATCTGCATTTGTTGCTGGTAAATACTGCTTATCTTTTAAATTAAAAGGTATTTCCTTTAACCAATGGTCAAAATTATTCGTCTCAATGATTTTTCCATTATTAAATGGATCTACATAAAATCCAACGTTCTCAATAACACTTCCGTCGTCTAACTCCGCTTGAGAAAAATTCTTTTCTACATATCCGAGCACGAAATGCCCCGGAGAATTGATTCCGATTAATGGAATATCCAATATTGCTGCTACGATCAAATAAATTGAAGATAATCCAATAGGATTACTAACCTTATCTTGAAAAACGCGATCAATAAAAGAATTATTTATACTCGAATAATTACGAATATTACCATTAAATCCGTAGTCGTAAAGAATTACTTGATTTAGCAGATGCACAAGCTCCTCTGGAGTATCATCAACTATCTTCAATTCTATTTTCTTAATTATTTCTTTTATTTCTTCTTTAATTTCTTCTTCATTAAGGTTTGGGTTCCCATATCTCGCAATGGTTAGCAAGCCATGTAAAAGATCATCATTATGATTATTTGCCCAAGTGTTTAAACCTTCTTCAAGACTATTAAGTTTTAATTTATCTAAAACTGTTACAATTCTTTCCTTTTCTAATCCATTTTTACTCTCTTCCATTGCTTCCTGTAAATGCGGTATTGCTTGATCTCCTAACGCTAAAATATTTGCATTTACCTGATTATAAATAAGCTCATTAGGATCTTCTAACAAGCTTATAAGTGCTTTTATACTTGAACTATCCATAGTACTCATTTTATTCCTTTCTTTTTATTATTCTTAATCTGTATACTTGTAAAATCGTGAAACCTCTCCTCTTAATTTTTAAAAGAATTATTTTACTTTTTCCTGATAAAACTTCTTAAACTTTTCTAATTTAGGAGTTATCATAGCTTGGCAATATGGAGCTTCTATATTATTCTGGTAATAATTCTGATGATATTCTTCTGCCTTGAAAAAATTGCTGTATTCAGTAATCTCTGTGGTGATTGCTTTATCAAAATTTGGTTTGGACTCTCTTAACACTTCACGAGCCATTTTTTCTTGCTCATCGTTATGATAAAAAATTACTGAACGATACTGACTTCCATATTCAGTTTCAATCGTATTATCAGTTGTTGGATCGTGATAAGCCATGAAAATATAAAGTAGCTCTTTATAGGTAATGATTTCAGTATCGAACAAAACCTGAATCACTTCGGCATGTCCTGTTTTTCCCGAACTAACCTCTCTATAAGTAGGAGCACCTGGAACATCTCCTCCAGAATATCCTGATGTTACTTTTAATACTCCTTTTAGTTGTTGAAATATTGCTTCAATACACCAAAAACAGCCTCCACCAAATGTTGCTAATTGTGTATTTTTTCCTTGCATTGTTCTATTCCTAATTTTTCTCTACACAAAATTAGGGCATAAAATCAGTTTTCTAAATAATAAAATGACATATAAATTTGTACATTTTACTCATTCAGAAGTAAATAATGAAACAATATGGATTAAAAAACCATAAAATCTTCGTTAAAAATTTTATCCAATAAGAGTATTAATTCATCGGCATGTTTTTTAGAAAAAATAATTGGAGGTTTTATTTTTAACACATTATTATCAACCCCATCGGTACTCATTAAAATTTTAAACTCTTTCATTCGGTTGGCTAAATAAGAAGCTTTTTCAGGTAGTGGTTTCATATTCTCTGTTACCAATTCGAATCCGAGAAAAAGACCCTGCCCTCTTACATCTCCAATGATAGGGAATTTCTGAGCAAGTTCATTTAGCTTATCTTTTAAATACTCTCCTACTTCTTTTGCATTCTCTTGTAACTTATCTTGTTTAACCGTTTTCAAAACAGAAGCTCCAATTGCACATGAAACTGGATTCCCTCCGAAAGTGTTAAAATATTCCATACCGTTGGCAAATTTATCTGCCACTTCTTGGGTGCAAGCGACTGCTGCTATTGGATGTCCATTCCCAAGAGGTTTTCCAATCGTTACAATATCTGGAATTACGTTATGTAATTGGAATCCCCAAAAAGTTTTCCCCATACGTCCGCACCCAGTTTGAACTTCATCAGAAATACAAAGTCCACCTTCATTTCGAACCAGTTTATAAGCTTCCGACAAAAAACCTTCAGGAAGTTCAACTTGTCCTCCACAAGAAATAATTGGCTCGATAATAAAGGCTCCAATATTTCTTCCTTTATCTTTTATAAACTTTAGTCTTTCCCGAATTTCATTAACATATTGTTCAGCTGCATTTTCACCTGTATATTTCCCTCTAAAGGTATCTGGTAAAGGGATTATATGTGTAAAATCGGGAGCACCTGTTCCTCCTTTACCATCAAATTTATAGGATGAAATTTCAATACACATATTTGCGTTTCCATGATACCCAACTTCTGAAGCAATAATATCCTTTTGCTGAGTATTGGCTTTTACCATTCGAATAGCTAACTCATTAGCTTCAGAACCTGAGTTTACAAAATGCACTACATTTAATTCAGGAGGTAATGTTTCAATTAGTTCTTTTGCTAATTCATTTATATTTTCATGAAGATATCTTGAATTAGTATTTAATATTGCCATTTGTTGTTGTCCCGCCTCAACTACTTTAGGATGTTCATGCCCTACATGGGCAACATTATTTACAGTATCTAAATAACGATTTCCTAGTTCATCAATTAAGTATACTCCTTGACCTCTAACAATTTTTAGTGGTTCTTTATATTGTAAACTCAAACTCTTTCCTAAGTGCTTTTTTCTATAAGCAATTATATCTTCTTTATTACAATTATGCGGTACTTCGAGTGTATCAGATTTGAACAGCAAATTAGGATTAGGACAAATACTTTTCCATACATCTAGCTCTGAATGATACGCAACACCGGGAAAATCATCGACATAATTTAACATTGATAACATGATTTGAAAATGTAAATGCGGAGACCAACTACCATTTTCATTTCGATTTCCAATGTAACCAATACAAGCTCTCTTGGGTAGCTTATCACCTACTTTTACCATCTCTAAACTTTTTAGAGATAAATGCCCATAAAGAGTGTAAAAAGGAATTCCTTTGGCCTGATGTTTTACAATTATTAAACCTCCATATTCTTTGTATTTATTATTATCAGCTACTGTAATCACCTCACCATCAAAAGGTAAATGGACGGAAGTATTTATAGGTACCCAAAAATCTACACCTAAATGAATAGTTCTGCTTTCTCTACCGTAATTACCTATGGTCTCATATTCATCAGAGGTATATAAACCACGAGGTTCGAGATATCCGCCAGCAATCATCTTATCTGGATGCTGCTTTTGAAGCTGACCAATTTTAAAGTCAAATAAATCTAAATCATTAAACTGATTATAATTGCCCAACCATGTACTTCCAACACTTAAATCAAGAGGAAAAAAATCATCTGATTTGATACTCGGAAAAATAGTTGAGATATGAACAACTTGACTACTTAGCCAATGTTTAACTTCGTTTTCATTAGGGTGCCCAGAAAAACCGCAAGCATTCCTAAAACTATAATGTGCATATTCCGGAGATATTTGCTTCCATTTTTTTAATACTTCCCAAGCCGGTTTTTCTGATATTAGCAAATATTCATTATCGGGTTCTTTTAGTTTATTAATTGCCGATTTTGTTACGGATATCACCAAACGCATGGCAATAGAATCAAATAAAAAAACTAGCTCTTCCTCTTGTAAAGAAAACTCCTGATGATAACCTCGAACGATGGGTAAAGCGGCTTCCAATGGATTTATGAATCCCATTATTGCATATGCACAAGTTATGGCTACATCATTAATTATTTGAGTATAAACTGCATCGCCAAAATCAATAATTGCCTCCACTTCTGGACTAATCATACTAACGGAAACAACCACGTTATTATCGTTAGCATCGTTATGAACCACCGATTTTCGAAGTTTATTATACTTCTTGTTGTTTGCCTTAAATCGTTCCTGAAAGTAGCTTAAAACAGCTAATTTCTCAACTGAAAACAATTCTTTATGGTTTAAAGTCCAACTTGCCTGTGCCACATCCCATTGAAACTCTCTATGAGCTTCTCCATGGTCAAATCCTTGCAAAAGCTTCGTCAGCCTTCCTGCATGCATTCCTAAAGAGAATCGTAAATCATTTGAAATAGGATTCACAGAACTCCATAATCTACCATCAACCCAGCTCAATAAGCGAACATATCTCGTATTCCCCTCATCATCAACAATACTCGTTATTGATTCTCCATTAACATCTTTAATTACTTTAGGTAACTTGTTCCCTTCATTTTCAACATGTCTTAATAGAGCTTGCTGATATTCTAAATACTGAATGCTTTCATCAGGTCTAGATATTTTTAGTATATATTGACCTTCCTTTGACTTTATTCTAAAATTAAAATCAACTTCTCCTGGAAGTTCTTTAGCTGTTCCTTCTATTTTAAACTTCTCAAAAAGTATTTGCTCTGCTCTATTTGTATCTATTTTAATATTCTGGTACAGCATAGTTGTTTTCTATTTTTAATCGCTTAAATGTACAGTATTTTCTATTCTGATAAAAAAGAAAATGAGGCAGTAAACTTGCATTATTTACTACCTCATTTTATATTATTTCTTATTGAAAAAAGAACCCTAAAACAATGATTTTATAATTTCATTGATTGTAATTCCTTCCGCTTCTGCTTTATAGTTTTTAACTACCCTGTGTGATAGTATTGGTATTGCTACAGCTTGAACATCCTCAATATCTGGAGAATATTTTCCATTAACTGCCGCATGAGCTTTTGCCGCTAAAATAAGATTTTGCGAAGCTCTTGGACCAGCACCCCAATCGATATATTGTTTTATATAATCTGTTGCTCTTTCCGATTTAGGTCTTGTTTTTCCAACCAGATCAACTGCATACTCAATAACGTTATCTGCCACTGGAATCTTACGTATTAAATTCTGAATTTCTATAATTTCATTTGCAGAGAAAACAGCATTCACTTTTTGATTCAAAATAGAGGTTGTATTTTTAACAACTTCCACTTCTTCCTCAAAGGAAGGATACTCAAGATTTATCGAAAACATAAATCTATCCAACTGTGCTTCTGGTAAAGGATAGGTTCCTTCTTGCTCAATCGGGTTTTGTGTTGCTAGAACAAAAAATGGTAATTCTAACTTGTAATGATGTCCTGCTACGGTAACAGATCTTTCTTGCATTGCTTCAAGCAAAGCTGCTTGAGTTTTTGGAGGCGTACGGTTTATCTCATCAGCCAAAATAATATTTGAAAATATCGGTCCTTTGATGAATTTGAATTGACGAGTTTCGTCCAATATTTCACTTCCAAGTATATCAGAAGGCATTAAATCGGGAGTAAACTGAATTCTTTTAAAGTTTAAACCTAAAGCTTCCGATATGGTATTTACCAATAATGTTTTTGCTAATCCTGGAACTCCAATTAATAGAGAGTGGCCTCCACAAAATATAGATAAAAGCGTAAAATCAACAGCTTCTCTTTGGCCAATGATTACTTTACCTATTTCATCCTGTAATTCCTTATACTTATTTACCAGATTATTTACAGCTGCAACGTCAGACATAGTGATTAAGAGGGTTAAAAAAATCCGTTTAAAAACAGATTTTACTCATAGTTTTTAAACGGATTGTGGTTTTTATTTTTTTACTTATTTTCCTTTTTCCAATCTTTTTTGAATGTGCATTTTTTATGGTCTCCACTTAGCTTAATGTAAGTTTCCTGAATTTTATCCTTTGACCATTTTTCTAAAGTTTCTTCTTTCTTTTTTTCCAAAGCAAATTGTTGCATTCTTACATAATCTTCAACAATATCTGCTTCGTGAGTATTTGTTTTATGACGGATAAAAACAACTTTGTACATTTTTTCTCCCTCACGGGTTTCGTCATAGAATACATCCGTCAACTCTCCTTCATCCAATTCACTAATTCTACCAAATAAATCTGGCGGTAGTCTTGTTAATTCAAAAATAGGTTCACCTGTGTAAGGGTTCATTATTAAACCACCACTTAACTTGGTATCTTTATCTTCTGAATATTTTCTTACTGCCTCTTCAAATGTGATTTTTCCTTCCTTCACATCCTTGACAATCTTTTCTATTTCTTCTTTGGTTTCTTTTAATTTATCATCCGAAATTTCAGGTTGCATTAAAATATGAGAAACCTCTCTTCCGTTACCTCTAACTTTATGTAATTTGATAATATGGTAACCGAAATCAGTTTTAATTGGTTCAGAAATTTGACCTTCGTCCAATGAAAAAGCTGCTTCTTTGAATTCTTTAATAAATGGAGTTTCTTTTGTTATAACACCTAAATTCCCTTTATTTTCTGCTACACTTGGATCATCAGAGTTAATGATAGCTTTTAAACTAAAACTAGAACCGCTTAAAATATCTTCTCTAATTTTGTTAAGCTTATCAACAATTCGTTGTTCTTCTTCTTTAGCCGGTTCAGCATTCAGTACAAGCTGAGCCAATTCAACTTCAGCTGGAATTTCAGGTAATTCACCTTTTTCCTTTAATCCATTAAAATAAACTCTTACCTCTTCAGGTGTTACATCAACAACTTCCGTTATTTTTTGTTGCTCCTTTTCAATAAGAGCGTTTTCTTTTTGCACTTTTTCTAATTCCTTTCTTAAATCTTGAATATCGTTGAATCCATAAGCTTCTACCACTTTTTCTTCACTTCCATATTCATTTACGAAAAAGGCAATACTTCTATTTACTTTATTATCTATTTCCCCTTGAGAAACGGTAACACTATCAACAACGGCATGATGAGCTAATAACTTCTGATTCATTAATTCCTCTAGCATCTCACAATCTGAAATTGTGACCTTCCCTTCACTACGGAGCTCAACTTCTTTTTTAAATTTTTCAATATCAGAATTAAGCACAATATTTTTACCAACCACTACAGCGACACCATCTATTTTAGTTTGCTGAGCATTCGTAGTTATAGCAAATAGTAAAGTTGCTAAAAGACTAATATTCTTTAAAGTTTTTGTTTTGAATAGCATCATTTATCAGCGTTTTTTCAATCTCTCTAATTAATTCTCGTTTTCTCTTATGTAAAATAATTTGCTTAATTCTTTCAGTTACATTGCTCAATGGAGCTACACTGTTTTTTTGCAAAATATTTTTTACCGACACCAAATATACTCCTAAACTATCTTCTTTCTGTATGAATTTTGATATTTTTAACAGATTTTCTTTAGATTCTATACCAAATGGAGGTATTTTTCTTTTTAAAAAGTTAAGAGTTACCCAAGTTGAATCTTGAAGTCGATATGATTTCAAGCTTAAAAGGTGTCTTTCGAGTGATTCTCTATCTTCTTCTTCTTCCGATTTAAAGCTTTTTATAATGTCATCTTTTTCTAAATGATCATTTCCAAAATGAACATAATCGAACTGTACAAGCTCGTCATTTAAGCGAAAATTACTTTTATTGCTTTCATAATATGCCGCAACCTGAGCATCCGAAATAATAGTATCAAGTTTCTGCTTTATTAACCTTTCTTTGTAATTATTAATATACAAGCTTGACTTATAATCATTCACTAACTTTTCAATTTCTATACTATTAACTTCAGAAATATTTTCTTCTGCCTTAATCAAAAATAATTGCTGCTTTGCCCACGTATTAATCAACCCTTTTACCACCACAGCACTGTCTTCTTTAGACACTTTTTTAGGTAACAAATCAATTATATCCTTTCTATATAAATGTTTATTATATACTGTTGCAATAGGCTTTTCTTCTTGGACATTTTGAGTTTTAAACGTTATTAAGTCACAAGAAGTTAATAGTTGAACACATAGTAGTAGTAGGAATATTCTTTTCACTGTTTCTTATTGATTATATATTTTTTTAAGTTTTTTAACCTCTTTTTCTCTAATAATGATTTTGTTCTTATTTCTTAATTGATCAATCCAATCGTTTTCTAAAGATTGTTGATAATCACTAATTACTTCTCCCTTTACATCTTCCAACTTTTTCTCTTTATATTTAGCTTTTTTCTTTTCAAAAAACTTTTGCAATCCTAAAGTGTCCGTTGTAGATTTTTTCCAGATTTTCTTTTGCATTAATTCGAATAACAATAATCCCTCTTTGTACTCTGTTAATGTATGTTTGAAGTCCGGTTCCACATTCACAAGATCTTTCTTGAAATATTCAGTTAATTCATAATTTTTAAACTGCTCAAATAACTCAAGTAAACTCGATTTTCGTCGGTATTTGATATATTCATTGAACTTGTTTCCGTCAATTTTGTTATCGTCAATAGATACAACCCATTCTTGATTTTTTTTATCTAAAAAATCTTTAATTGAGTTTTCTTCAATTTGCTTAAATACCTCTTGATTCACTTTTACATCATACTTCTTTTTCAACTTATTTAAAACAGCTTCGTAAGATGCTTTTAGCCTATCTGATCTTTTTACTTTACCTTCAATTTTCTTTTTGGCATCTTCAAATGACTCTACAGGAAATTTGTTCAATAATTTCACGATATGCCAACCAAATCGAGTTTTAAACGGTTCGCTAAAGTCATTTATATTCTTCATACCAAGAACAGTATTTTCAAACTGCTCTACCATAGTACCAGTGCCAAATCGAGGTAACTTCCCTCCATTTCTTGCCGTTCCAGTATCTTCTGAATACTCTTTTGCAATTTCCGTAAAAGAAGCTCCTTTTTTCAACTTTTGATATGCTGAATCAATCTTTACTTTTCCAATAATTGACTTATCTCTTACAAGAATGTGAGCTGCTTCGAATTCACCTTGAGATTTACGTTTGTCAGTAACTTTTACCAAATGATATCCGAATCGGGTTCTGAATGGTTTAGAAACCTGACCTACTTCAGTTGCGTAGGCATTATCTTCAAAGTTGTAAACCATTTTAAAGGCTGAAAAATACCCCAAATCTCCTCGATTCAATTTAACTGAAGGGTCTTCAGAAACTTCTAAAGCTACATTTTCAAAAGATTCACCTTTCAATATCCTCTCTCTGGCATTAACAATCTTATTATATGCTTCTAAAGTATCTTTAGAATTCGCTTTTTGGGATACTTTAATTAATAAGTGACTCGCTTTAATTTCATTTACGGTTCTATCATAAGCATCCTTAACTAACTGTTCTAAAGTTTCTTTATCTTGTAAATAAGGCGCTATTAATTGATTTTTATATCCTTCTAATTCCTTTTGATAAGATTTTAGAGTGTCCAACTTCAAATTATAAGCTTCTTTTACCTTTAATTTGTAATTGATATATAAATCTAAATAGTTGTCAATATCCTTCGCTTCGTTATCTACGACTAATCCTAAATTTTTCTCATAAACTCTTTTAAACTCCGATACAGTCACTGAATTATCATTAATTCTAAATAATTCTTTATCTTTTTTTTGAGCAAATGTAACAGAGGCAATTCCTTGCAATACTATAGCTATTCCTAAAATTTGATTTTTCATGAACTTGTTTATCTATAAGTTGGTTAAAGTTTATTTCTTAAAATTGAGTTTACATTTCTGTAATTCTCCTTTCAAATTTAAAATCAGTTTACAATGATATGATTCCTTCAATAACCTCAGCCTTTCTATAATATGCTATTACTTCGTCCGAACTTTTTACCGTTATTTGAACAGAAACACTAATGTATTTTCCTGTTCTCGATTTTTTCGTATTGATTACTGCACCTCCGTTATTAAACAAATCTTGAACCTCTTGTACCTGATTTCCAGTTGTTGGAACGATAAATTTATATAAATATTTTGAAGGAAATGTAGTAGTATCTTCTAATTGAGTTTTTAATTTATTGTAAAATTCTTCTCTATCTGCCATAATTAATTTTTCGACATTTTATTTTTACTCGCGTCGACGACAAAATTACACTATTTATTAAATTTATAAATTGAAACTTCTATTTTTGCATGATGCAACAAAAAATCGTTCTTATTGGAGGTCCAGGTACTGGTAAATCCACTGTTTTAAAAGAGTTTATTAAAAGAGGGTATCAATGTATGCCTGAAATTTCTCGAGAAGTTACTTTAAAAGCTCAAGAAGACGGTATAGACCAACTTTTTTTGGAGAAGCCTTTGTTATTCAGTGAGCTTTTATTGAAAGGAAGAGAAAAGCAATTCACAGATGCTGAGTTATCTGACAAACAATTAATTTTTTTCGATAGAGGAATTCCTGATGTTCATGCATATATGAACTATTTAAAAACGGAGTATCCTGAAACCTATGTAGAAAAAAGTTTGCAATACAAATACGACAAAGTGTTTATGCTTCGTCCTTGGAAAGAAATTTATGAACAGGATAATGAACGCTACGAATCTTTTGAGCAGGCTATTGAATTGGATAAGTTTTTAAGAGAAGCATACGAAGATTTAGGCTATTCCATAATTGATGTTCCTTTCGGTTCTGTGGAATATCGCTGTGATTTTATCTTAAATGCTCTTTAAACATTATGTCGAACAATGCTCTTCATATATTAAAAAAATACTGGGGACACGACAGTTTTAGAGAACCTCAACATGAAATAATCACATCTACTTTAAAAGGTAATGACACTATTGCCCTGCTTCCAACAGGGGGTGGTAAATCTATTTGTTTTCAAGTACCAGCTCTTATTAAAGAAGGAGTATGTCTTGTCATATCTCCATTAGTAGCCTTAATTCAAGATCAAGTAGATAGTTTAGTCAAAAAAAATATAAAAGCGACAACTATCCCTGCAGGAAAAACCCAAGACGAAATTATTACTTTGTTCGATAATATAAGATTTGGAAATTATAAATTCCTCTACCTATCACCCGAACGATTACAATCTAAATTTATTCAAGAAAAGATTAGACAATTAAATGTAAATCTTATTGCTATTGATGAAGCACATTGTATTTCCGAATGGGGACATGATTTTCGTCCTTCATATCTTGATTTGAATATTTTAAAAGAACTTCAACCAAATGTTCCATTTATCGCTTTAACAGCCACTGCTACTAAAAAGGTACTTATTGACATTGGTCAACATTTAGGAATGGTTAATCAAAAGGTTTTTTCAAAATCTTTTGTTCGTGAGAATTTAGCCTATCAAGTGTTTGATGTGAATGATAAATTAGGAAGGTTAGAAAGAATTCTAAAAAAAATCAATGCACCAATAATTGTTTATGTTTCTTCTCGAAAAAAGACGAAAGAAATTAGTAATTACTTAAATGCACAAGGTTTTAAATCGACCTATTACCATGGAGGACTAACTTCTATGGAAAAGCAAGTTGCGTTTGACAAGTGGTTTTCCGAAGAATGCTTGGTAATGGTTGCAACAAATGCCTTTGGAATGGGAATTGATAAACCTAATGTGAGAGCTGTTGTCCATTTGAACTTACCTTCTTCACTTGAAAATTACACACAGGAAGCAGGTAGAGCGGGAAGAGATGGCAAAAAAGCTTTTTCAGTTATGCTAACCAATGCGAATGATTTCCGTTCTTTTGAGGAAAATCAAACGAATAAATTCCCTAGCATCAAGGAGATTAAAGAAGTTCATCAGAAATTATATCAAAATTTTCAAATAGCCAAGGGTGAACTAATCGATACTGCCTTTAGCTTTAATTTTCTTGACTTTTGCAGTAAATATAATTTTAAACATACAAAAACTAAAGTCGCTCTACAATTACTAGGTTCAAACGGAATCATTGAATTAAACACTCCTATTAATAAACGATCAACCATTCAATTTCTAGTTCGAAGTAATCAACTGATTGAACTCGGAAAACGTAAAGATTATGGATTTTTAATTCAGACGTTATTGCGCTTATATGGAGGAGTTTTTGAACAACCTGTGAGTATCGATGAATTCTTTATTGGAAAAAAGATTGGAGCAACATCGTTTACAGTTATTGAACAACTTGAAAAACTGGAAACTATGGAAGTTTTAAGTTATCAAAAAACTGGAAAGAACTCTGAGCTCTATTTTCTCCAACCTAGAGAAGATGATTTAGCTATTAATCGTATCTCTAAAAATATTACTTCTTTCTTAAACCAAAAGATAAAAAAATCTAAACAAGTACTCGATTTCATTCAAAACAAGAGTATTTGTAGAGCTGTTTTATTGGTAAATTATTTTAATGAAAGAATTAATGATTGCGGTATTTGCGATGTTTGTTTGGAAAAGAAAAAGAATAGTAATAATAAGGATATAGAAAAATTAATTATTGAAATTCTTTCCAGATCAAGTGAGCTCTTTTCTCAAGAAATCTGTGAGCGTATAAATGAAAAAGAAGAAGACATTTTAATACATTTGCGAAAATTACTTGCCAATGAAGTCATTGGTGTTACTTTGTATAACAAATATTTCTTGAAATAAAGGAGGTAGATTTATTATTTGACTTTAACTCTTCCTTTAAAATTTAAAGAACTAAACAATCTAATATAAATGAAAGACTTACGTATAGTTTTTATGGGGACACCAGATTTTGCTGTAACCATTTTAAAACACTTAGTAGATAATGACTACAATGTTGTAGGAGTAATTACCGCATTAGATAAGCCAGCTGGGCGTGGAAGAAAGTTAAACGAATCTGCTGTAAAGAAATATGCGTTGTCTGAGAACCTTCCTCTTTTACAACCAAAAAATTTAAAAAACGAAGATTTTCAAGAGGAATTAAAAAAATGGAATACCAACCTACAAATAGTCGTTGCTTTTAGAATGTTACCTCGTTCTGTTTGGGCAATGCCTGAATATGGTACTTTTAATTTACACGCCTCTTTACTTCCTGAATATCGCGGAGCAGCTCCAATAAACTGGGCTATCATTAATGGAGAAACAAAAACAGGTGTAACGACTTTTTTTATTGATGATAAAATAGATACAGGAGAGATTATTCTTCAAAAAGAAACTGCTATTGGAGAAAATGAAACCGTTGGTGAACTTCATGATAAACTTATGTATTTAGGTGCTGAACTTGTTAAAGAAACAGTAGATTTAATATCAGAAGGAGATGTTAAAACAACGAAACAACCTGAATTAGAAGAAAAACCAGCTTATAAGCTTTTCCCTGAAAATTGTAAGATTGACTGGTCAAAGTCATTATCCGATATATTCAATCATATTAGAGGTCTAAATCCTTATCCTGCTGCGTGGACTACTATATATAATAATGATACTGAAATTAGTGCAAAACTATACAGTGTTTCTAAAGAATATACTGAGCATAAATTAGAGCCAGGTAAAATAGTTACGTCGAAATATGAATTAAAAATAGCTACCAAAGATGGGTTTCTTCTTATTGATCAAATCAAGCTTTCTGGCAAAAAATTAATGGATGCAAAAAGTTTATTAAACGGATACCAGTTTTCTGATGATGCTATAGCACGCTAGCCCTTTATTTATAAGGAATTGCAGTTTTAAACAGAAAAACAAGCTCGGTTATTAACAATTATTTGGTTTTTATTAACAAATCCTTACTTTTTTGGGCCCAAATGTTGCACAATCCCGCATTCCGTCTATATTTGTTAAGCTTTTTAGCGAGAAATATTAATTAATTTTTAAAATCATTAAAATTATGAACAAATCAGATTTAATCGATGCAATGGCTGCTGACGCAGGAATTTCAAAAGCTGCTGCAAAAGCTGCATTAGAATCATTCACTAACAATGTATCTAACACTTTAAAAGGTGGAGGTAAAGTTGCTTTAGTTGGATGGGGAACTTGGTCTGTATCTGAAAGAGCTGCTAGAACAGGGAGAAATCCTCAAACTGGTAAAGAAATCCAAATTGCTGCGAAGAATGTAGTTAAGTTTAAAGCAGGTGCTGGTTTAAGCGACACTGTAAACTAAGATTTTAATATCACGTCTATATAAAGGCTACCATATTGGTAGCCTTTTTTGTTTAATCACATTTCTATAGTTTTATACTTCTCATAAAAAATTGTCACAATTCAAAAACAGTATTGTCTTTCTAATATAATTTAAACCTACATTATGAAAAATATAGTTATTCTAATCGCATTACTGTTTTCTTTTTCAGCTGTTACTGCTCAAAAAACAATCGACGCTCGTGATATCATGCGAGATGTTAAGAATGGAAAAAACATTGAATATTCCAACGCCACTATCGAAGGAATTTTGGACTTTACTTATATGAATGAAAAACTGCCAAAACTACCTACAAGAAAACGTTGGTGGAACAATGGAGGATCAAACGAAGTAACTAAACAAATTACAAGTAAAGTTTCTTTTGTTAACTGTACTTTTAAAGATGATGTACTAGCCTACATTCCTCATGAAGATAGTGGTTATACTTTTGTTGGTAATTTTGAAAATGATGTAATTTTCAGAGGATGTACATTTGATCAAAAAGCAATGTTCAAGTATTCTGACTTTGAAAGAAAAGCCGATTTTTCTTCCGCTAAATTCAATGATGATACTACTTTTAAATATGCCAAGTTCGAAAACCATGCTAACTTTAAAAACACCTATTTTGATGAGCCTGCTACTTTTAAATATGCAGACTTCAAAGAGCATGTAAGTTTTGAAAACTCTGTTTTTGATGAAACCGCTACCTTCAAATATGCTGAATTCAATAATGGAGTATCATTTAATAATGTTCAATTCAAAGAAGATTTAAATATAAAGTACACTAAAGTTAAAGGTGATTTTGATATTGAAAACATGGAGGTTGCTTTCGATATAGATTCAAAGTACACCAAAATTAACGGAAGCAGCTTTAACAAATACCTTTTAAAGAGAAAATAAAAAGCTCTAGCTACTACAAGATTTGACTTAATGAAAAAAACGCTGGTTCTTATTTTAACTTTTGTATTGTCTTACAATGCATCTATCGTTTCACAAACCATTTCGAATTCCGTTTTTGACAAAACCGACAAATACGTGAAAGAAATAATGGATACAAATGGAATTATAGGTCTTAATTACGCCATCTTAGTTGATGGTGTAGTTGTTCATAAAAAACAAATGGGATATGCTAATTATGAGCACAAGATTCCAATGACCAATGACAAACTCTTGGCTGTAGCTTCCATTTCAAAATTATTTAGTCCAACAGCATTTCATAAATTTTTATTGGAACAAAACAGAAGTATTGATGAAACTATAGGCATTTTTTCACCCAAAAGAAATGATTTACCTAGCTCTTGGTTAAAACTACCTTTGAAGCAACTTTTATCACATACTTCAGGTATTCCAGATCAAATAGACTATCAAGTTTATTTAGCTCCTAGGAATAATAATGAAGTTATCAATGCTATGAAAGACAAGCCTTTTGATTTTTAATCAGGTGAAAAATCAAAATACAATGCTACGGGCTTTTTTCTACTCAGATTGGTCATTGAAAAGTTATCAGGAGAAGACTTTGGATAAAATTTGGACACCAGTGTTATTAAAAACGGAAAACCTAGTTATTTTGGTCTTGGGTGGGAAGCTGCAGAAGTTGGAGAAAATATTAATGCTATTGGACATGGAGGAGCTGGAATTTCGTCAATAAGACATTTTTATGGTAAAGGTTTAAAACAAAATATAAATGTGATTTTTTTATCAAATGGAGCTAAAAACTGGAAAGTATATCCAAATAGTATTGGTGCTAACATTGCCAATATTGTTATGACGGAATTACAATAAGAATAGAATAACTTAATAATAAAAAAGAGCTCCATGTGGAGCTCTTTTTTATATATCTGAAATATCTTTTTTTATCTTCTTACTTCCTTCATAAAGCTCATATTTCACGAACCTACAATCTAAATCTCCATTTTTCAAAGGGATTCTTTTTGATGTTCTTAATCCAACATTCTTTAGGGCTTGTATATCTGAAGTTATTAACCAAGCCGTAGAGTTTGAATAATTGTGTTTTAAAGTATCTCCTATTTTTCTGTAAAACTCAGCCGCATCAATATTTAAACGCTCACCATATGGAGGATTGAACAAAATAGTTGTTTTACCAAACACCTCTTTTTTCGAATTAAAAAAGTTTACATGATGCACACCAATAAACTCGTCCAAATTTGCATTGATTATATTCTGCTGAGCTTTCCTAACTGCTGAAGGAGCCTTATCAAATCCCATAATTTTAAAATGAGAACTTTTGATTTTTTTAAGCAACGAATCCTGAATAACGAAGTATAAATCTTCGTCATAGTCATTCCAATTTTCAAATCCGAAATGCTTTCTGTTTATATTAGCAGGAATTTCATTAGCTATCATTGCAGCTTCAATTAATAAAGTTCCAGAACCACACATTGGATCAATAAAATTCTCCTCTCCTCTATATCCTGAAAGTAAAACTAATCCTGCCGCTAACACCTCATTAATCGGTGCAATATTGGTAGCACTTCTATATCCTCTTTTGTGCAAAGACTCTCCAGATGAATCTAAAGAAATCGTTAACCATTCATGATGAATGTGAATATGTATTTTTAAATCAGGATATTTTAAATCAACATTTGGACGCTTTTTAAATTTATGCATGAAATAATCAGCAATAGCATCTTTTGATTTTAAACTGATATAATGAGAGTTGGATGTAAAGTTTCTAGAGTTTACAACAGAACCAATAGCAAATGTTCCGTCAACTTCTAAATATCGTTCCCATTTCACTCTTTGAATCGCCTCATATAAATCCTCTTCATCAAAAATCTTACTACGTTTGATAGGCTTTAAAATTCTTATTGCAGTACGCAAAGCAATATTCGCCTTATACATAAAACCTTTGTCTCCTCGAAAACTAACATTTCTGACACCTTCGGTAACCTGCATCGCTCCTAACTTGCGCAACTCATCAGCTAAAACACCTTCTAAACCAGCAATGGTAATAGCTGTCATTTTAAAATCTTTCTCCATGTATATGTATAAATTCAAAACAAAAGTAGTATTAATTTACATGGAATCCATAACATTATAGCACAAATAGGTATTAGAACGTATTAACAATAATTATCTACCAAAAATCTCTTATAAAATTTGAATTAGTTTTTCAAAAATGAATTTGATACATCTATAATAAAAGATGTAAGTTTTATGTATTTTTGTTGACACTTTTAACTATGGATACAAAACAAGATTGGTTTACCTCGTGGTTTAACACCCCTTACTATCATATACTTTATAAGCATAGAAACGACTCTGATGCCCAGTTTTTTATTAGAAATATTACATCTTTCTTAAAGCTTAAAAAAAATAGCTTCGTTGCTGATGTTCCTTGTGGTAAAGGAAGACATGCCGTTTACTTAAATTCTCTTGGATTAAATGTTCGTGGTGGAGATTTAAGTGAAAACAGTATTGAATATGCTAAGCAATTTGAAAATGATACGCTTAAGTTTGAAGTTTGGGATATGCGAAAACCTATAGAAAATGAATATGATGTAATATTTAACCTCTTTACTAGTTTTGGTTATTTTGAAGATGACAATGATGATATTCTAGTTTTAGACAACTTTAAAAAAGGTCTAAAAAAAGAAGGTAAACTTGTATTAGATTTTTTGAATGTTGAAAAGGTTAAAAACACTTTAATTCCTTATGAAGAAAAAGTCATTGATGGAATTAATTTCTGCATAAAAAAGGAAATTAAAGATGGTTATATTTTAAAGCATATAGACTTTGAGGCTGACAATGAAAATCACTCATATACAGAGCAAGTTAAAATGTTATCTCTTGAAAAAATGGAACATTACTTCGAAACTGCTGGTTTAAAAATTAAGCATATATTTGGTGACTATTCTCTTAACCCTTTTGATAAATCTAATTCGGATAGATTAATTCTGATAGCTGAATGAGTTCAATACTATTAATTTTATCAGTCTTACTTGGTGCACTGATTGTATTATTTATTAAACCTAAAAACCAATTCATTAGTCTTTTATTGGCCTTTAGTGGTTCATACCTATTATCGGTTACTGTTTTACATTTACTTCCGGAAGTATATATAGGAACGAGCTCGCCAAAAACTATTGGGATTCTAATTTTAATAGGAATTTTAATACAGTCCATTTTGGAATCTTTTTCAAAAGGAGCTGAACATGGTCATGTTCATTTACATTCCGATCAAAACCATTTTCCGTGGTTATTATTCATTAGTTTAAGTATTCATGCTTTTACCGAAGGATTGCCTATTCATGATCATAATGGACATCAACATAACTTGCTTTGGGCTATTTTTATTCATAAAATACCTATCGCAATTATACTTACTACTTTTTTGATAAAGGTAAAATACTCAAAGAAAATGATTGCTTTTTTCCTTATTTTCTTTTCGTTGATGAGTCCTTTAGGAATTTTAGTTTCAGAAAATTTCGCTTTTATTCAAAGGTTTCATGCTGAAATTACTGCATTTACTATTGGTATTTTTCTTCACATTTCAACTATAATTTTATTTGAAAGTTCAGAAAATCATAAGTTCAATATTCAAAAGTTTGCTGCCATTTTATTTGGTATCCTATTGACTATATTCACCTTATAGTAGTTTTTATTTATCTTTAAAAGGTAAAATACCTAGTTGTAGGGATAAAAAGTTTCTTATTTATTTTTCAATTTTGAATCAGAAACTAAATTAATATTTACCCTTATAATATTGATAGATAAAACGACTAATCATGCCTGACTTTTACTGCTTCAACAACTTAACACATTTAAAGCAACCCAAAAATTCTTCATGGTGCTGGGCATACTGTCTAGAAAAAATGATTAATGGACTTGGTTCTAATTCAGAAATTGGCACCAAAATTTGTGAGTTAGTTAGTTATTATAAATCCTATAAAGAAGGAACTCCTCATGCCAATAAGAAATGTTGCGATTCAGGCAATAACTGCATTAATATCGGGTTAAAAACCGATCATCTTGAAGAGATATTCGATAAAGCTGGGTTTACAGCTTCAATAGTGGATAAAAGTATTTTAAACAGTTACGAGGATATTGTGAATAACATTATGACGAATCAGTCTCCTTTAGTCTTAAAAACTAAAAGAAATACTGCCCATATGGAGTTAATCATAGGTTTTGGAGAATTAAATGGTTGTCAATACCTATTAATAAGTGATCCCACGAATTATTCAGATGTTCAGTATCTATCGTTTCAAGAACTAAATTTAAAGGCTGAGATTATATGGGAAACTGAATTAAAGGATATAGAAAAGACAGATCTACATAACATTGAAAAAGACCAACTTATAGAAGCTAATTATTCTACTATTCAAGATTATATTGAGAATAATATTGATAAAATTAATTCGATTGATCCTGCGCTTACGGATCCTTGGATCCTTATGAATATGCCTTTCGATAAATCTTTAATAAAGATTAAAGATCAGAGTGATATTCTTTCATTTATGTCCTACAAATTCAATGAAAGAAATGATTATATGTGTCATCCAATAAACAGATGTAGCAGACCGATAAGAGCGATTACAAATGGTAGGATTATTCTTAACAGAGCAGGTTGTTTAAATAAAAAGAGAAATGAAATAATTTTTGAAAGCTATGCGACCATTGTTAAGTTTAAAAAGAAAAATAATGGCTTATATGTAAAACCAGTATCCTTCCCCAAGGATTATAATTTGGAAAAGAAATGGCAAACTTACCACCAATTTTATAATACTCTCAAAAAAGATAACCCCAAGATAAAAGCATTTGAAGATTAATTTACTAACTAAAAACTTGTATTATGGCACATGAAAATTTGAAATTCCGATTCAATAAAGACAATCATACCGATTTTCAACCAATTCTAGGATCTCAAGACTATGGAACTTTTTATATGGTTTATATAAAGATTAATAGTTACAATAACGTTGTCAATGAATTTGGCTATGAAGAACACAAATACAATTGTGATTTTAAGATTCAAAACTTTATTGGTGATATAACTATTGGTTTTGGAAACACTATTCCTTTTATTTCGTTTAACAGTAACATCAATGAAAATGATCCTGTTCATGCAGCAATAAATTTTAGTATTGCTCCATTCAGTACAGATACCTCAATTACAGAAAGAGAATTATCTTTACAACAACCTCTTCAACGTGGAATGATACTTCATACTAATTTTAAACGCGATTCACCGCCTAGTGACTTATATAATCCTTTGAAACCTAATGATTCGAAGTACATCAACCCATATCGATTTAAAAGAGATGGCGAGGATTATATTGAAATATCGGGCAGACTTTTCGGTACTAACGATGCTTTTCCAATACCAGATAATTTAGCAGCTCCTACTGGGTTCTGTGTTCCTAATAGACTTATTATTGACTAGCTTATTGAAAATATTTGCTTTAAAAGTTCTCATTACCTCATTTCTAAATCAAAAAGGAAATGAGGTTGAACTTTTTTACTCTGCTATGAATAAAAACAACTATTCAGAAGCTATTCAAGTAATTTCTAATATCGAAAACGACAAGAAGAAAATCTATTTGAAAGAGTACTATAATTTGTTCGTATTTGGTAAATTCAATTCGAAATACAACTCTGATAAATCAAATGATAACGAAAACCCAATTTTATTTCTTTTCAATAAGGGTTTGTACGAATACTACCATAATGGCAAAGAAACAAAATCCTTTAAAATTCTCAATCTTGCCCTAAAGAAAGCGCTTTATAAGAATGATAAAGTATTAATCTGTGAAATTTCAAAGGCCATTTTAGATATCTATGATAGGTTTACAGAAAATATAAATGATCTGAGTCATAAAGAATTTCTTAGAGACTATAATAACAGTGTCTATAACGATTTTGAAAGGAAGGTTAACGCTTTATATAATTATAGAATAATCTTAAAACTTAATTATGAAACTCCCTCACTCATTACAGAACCTTTTAATAAAGTAAATTCAATAATTACGGATAGAGATCCTCTCTTCATCAGAGCTAAATTACTTATTACAAATGCCTCTTTTAATTTAAGAGTAAACCGCAAATACGACATTGCTCTTAAAGAAATATCAAAGGCTATTGATATTCTTAAAAATATTGAAGTTGGTTATATAGAGAAAGAAAAAAAAATCGCTTCCTTAATTATTAAAAGTGTCATTCTTTATGAAAAGGAAGAATACCTGAAATCTCAAGAAACAATTGATCAAATTATTAATTTAGAGAATGATCATATTTTTAATATACTTAAATCTCATACTCTGTATTGGAAATATCGGATCCATACATCGCTAGGAAATGAATTAGACAGTTTAATTCATAAAAGTAATTATTTTGAAAGACAACATTATTTAAAACACTCAAAACAAATTCAATTAATTTCTGAACACAAAACTATCGAAAAAGAAAAGAAAATATCCGAGCAAAGGTATCTTCTGATTTTAGCTTCAATAGTGATCCTTCTAGGTATTGTTATCACCTATTTGATACTAAAAAACTCACGTAGAAAACGCCTACTCGCAGAACAGCAAAAAAACTTAGAAAAGCAAAAAAACCTAACCCTTTTAAAAGAACAAGAAATTACTGCCATTAATGCTATGATTGATGGTCAAGAAAAAGAACGCATTCGCATAGCCGAAGACTTGCATGATAATATAGGTAGCGTGTTAGCTACTTTAAAACTACATTTCGAAAACTTACAACTTAACCGAAATAAAAAACAATTTGATCAAAATATATTGTTTCAAAAAACTGAAACCCTTATTGACGAAGCTTATTTAAAAATTAGGAGTATTGCACACGCTAAAAATTCAGGAGTAATAGCTAATCAAGGACTTCTTGTTGCAGTAAAGTTAATGGCCGATAAAATTTCTTCAGCCAATAAAATTAAAATCAATGTTATTGACTTTGGTTTGAATAATAGGTTGGAAAACAGTTTAGAAATTACTCTTTTTAGAATTATTCAAGAACTTGTTACAAATGTTATAAAACATGCACAAGCATCTGAAGTAAATATTAATATTTCTCAATTTGATGATCATATAAACCTTATTGTTGAAGATAACGGTATCGGATTTATTTATAATACCATTGAACATTCGCAAGGAATGGGATTGGGTTCTATAGAAAAACGTGTTGAACATTTCGGAGGGACTTTTGAAATTGACTCTACAAAAAATAAAGGAACATCCGTTATTATCGATTTTCCAATAAATAATACTTAAACATAGGTATTCCTAAAATTCGGTGCATCAATTACATTTGAGAATACTAAACATGAAAATATGAACTTTATATCTAATTTTCTCATTTCCATAGATCAGTTAGGTAATGTACTTGCTGGTGGAAATCCCGACAATACGATTTCTTCAAGAATTGGGTATTATACGGAAAAGTATTATCCAGAAGAAAAAATACCATTCCGTTGGCGTTTTTTTAGAGATGTGATTGATTTTACGTTCTATCCTATTGACGGGAAAAATCATTGTAAGGAGGCCTATTTTAACGATGCTGGTGAAGAATTTGATCCTTGCACCAGTGATTTCGTAGTTGCTATACTAGCAGTATTTATTACATCTAGCTGTATCATTATTGCAACCATTCTTTATCTTTTGTATCTACTCGGCATTGTTTCTCCAAAGAAAATTAATAGAACTAATAAAATAAAAAAACGTTTACGATTAGTCGAAGCTAAATTAAAGGGTGTATATACAGAATTAAATCAATATCATATTCAAGTATATAACGAACTTGATGAAATTATAGAGGATACTCAAACTACTTTAGAAGAAATTATAGCTAAAATTGACGGGATTTTAGACCTTAAAACACGATTGGCCAATTTTAAGAAGGCTAAACTGAGTAATAAAAACAACTAAGTATGATAACAATGGTAATGGCAGAAGATCATCAGATGCTTATTGATGGTGTACTCTCCTTTTTTGAATACAATGACGAAATATCAATTTTAGGAACCGTGAATAATGGAGAAGATCTCGTTAAACTGGTCTCTTTAAAACAGCCTAAATTAGTTATTACGGATATAAGAATGCCAAAAATGGATGGTATTGAAGCGACCAAACTTATTAAATCGAAATTTCCTCATATTAATATATTGGCTTTAACAATGTTCGATCAACCAGATGCTATTAAACAAATGCTTGATGCCGGAGCAACTGGGTACCTTTTAAAAAACTCTGGAATAAAAATGCTTTCAGAGGCCATAGAAAAAGTTGCCAAAGGTGAAACTTTTTTTGATCCGAACGTAGCTTTTAATTTTATGAATGATTACATCGATGAAAATTCCAATATAGGTAAAACTGAGAAGGTAGTACTGTCAAATCGAGAGAAAGAGATTCTTCATTTAATAGCTAATGGTAAAACCTCAAAACAAATTTCGGAAATTTTATTTATCGCGAAAACGACTGTGGATACTCATAGAAAAAACATGATTCGGAAACTTGCACTTACTAATGGTAACGAGTTAGTAAAATATGCTATTGAAAAAAAATACAAGTTTTAAAATCCCTAATTGTAGGGATACTCTACTCTCCTATTTACATCTAATTTTAAGGTAATAAATAATCAATTAAACCTTGAAATTATGAATTCACAAACTATTCAAAAACAATTCTCAGAACTATTAAATTCAGAGATAGGAAGTAATTTACCTCTAGAAAAGGAAGATCAAACTATTATAAACTCTTACAAAATTGAATTTGAATCCCTTTCTGAAGAAGAGAAATTACTTGGCTTTAATACTATTATAAGAAGTTCTGGACGATGCGGTTTTGCTGGTGGAGGCACCAATCAATATTTACTAAATACTGACAGTAAAAATAGGTATCGAGTAACAGTTAAAACAAATTGGAGAAGTGGTATTCAAAGTGGTTCTCATTACAGAACACATATAATTGAAGCCGGATCAAAATTGTTTTTAGGTTGTACCGACTCGGGGTATATTCCTGTCACGTATTATAGTCGTTTTGTTGTTGGTGAAGTAAAAGTCAATTAAAAAGGTAATTATGAAAGCATTTCAACTTTTAACACTTCTTTTTTTACTTAGCAGCCCCTTCTATTCTCAGCAAAAAGCGATTACTCATTATTATGTCAATAAAAACAATATTGAATATATAGGGCGCGTAAATACTAAATCAGAGTTAAAGTTAACGTCTATAAAGACTAGAGATAGTATTGTAGAATCAATTAATAACAAAGTCAATTTTATCGGATTTATTCTTAAACCTGTGGCTAAACATATTGTAAACAACCTAGCTGATATCATTTATAAACCCGAAAAATTTGCGAAAAATAATAGTGCTAATTACTCTCTTTTAGGCAAACCAACACATGCAAAAACAAGTATTTTCGATAACAAAATGTTGATATACTCTAATTACAGTGAATTACCAAGTAGCAAAGACTCTAAAGAACAGGTCAGCTTTTTAAAAAACAATCTATTATTAAATTTTAGTTTTCACGACCATGAAAAAAGTCAAAATAGATTCAAAATATTGCAACTAGATGAATACCTCTTTAATTATACGAGCGTTAAGCTGAAGAGAAAACATCATAAGGTTAACATTCTTATTGATATAAAGATTTCCTATTTCGATTATGACGGGCTATTACAATCATATAATCTAAAAACCATTGAAATTGAAAATGCCATACCTAAAGGAAAATCTTCAGATCTTCAAACTCCTAAGGAAAAAGTAAGAAGGTATATTCCTATAGTACATCCAATTGAATCTATTAGTATAAGCGTAAATGAAGTAAATACTCGAAAAAAAGTTTGGGATAAATGGCTAAAAATATACACCGATAACAAAGATAAAATCAACGACTTTATCGCTGATAAAATTGATGAAATTAAAGAATAAACATTCATTAAAACATGAAACAAAAAAAGAGGCTCATACCATAAAGTACGAGCCTCTTTCTACTTATATTTTAAATATTTAGTTAAACCAGATTGTCAAAGATTTGATTTTAGCCAAATCAGGTATTTGATCAATACTAACTTTTTGCATGCTAAACTCTTTTAAACCTAAATCTTCTTTATCGATTGCAATCGTTGCATTTAAATCGTCAATAAATAGAGTTGCTGATGAAAAAGATGTTTCTACCTTACTAATTTTATTATTCGTATTTATTTGTTGAAAATCAGAATTAACATTTAATCCAGATTTTGTTTGAAATCTTTCATCAAAAATCTCAATGCTTTTTATCGTTGAAGTAGAATCTAATTGTTCTTTTGGAACAATCGTTAATAAGTGTTTACCACCTTTCTCATATATTTCATATTTATCATCATCGCTGAAATCATATTGCCCCTTTTCTCCTTCACTTAAGATTTTAACTATTGAATCATTGGCAAATATCGCATCAATTTCCTGTATGGTAGTCTTGGTTGTTAACTTACCAACCTTCCCCTTAGATACATCAAACTTATTATTACTACATTGAACGAAAGCCAATGAAACTAACACTACCGCTAATATTTTAAATAGTTTTATCATGTAATTTGTTTTGTTTATAACGTTTTTCTTTTGATTAAAATTGTTTTTATATTACTTTTTTTAAGATTCCGAACACACTCCTAATGAACGTAGCGCTAGTTAAAACCTTAACAATAGGATTCATTCGAGTACTTTTTCTTGATGAAGATGAACTTCTTCTTGTCGTTTTCTTTTCCTCCTCATCTCTTTCCTTTTCCTTATTAATTCTTTTTATTTTATCATTCAATAATTCGTAAGCACTTTCTCTATCTACGGTATCGTTGTACTTTTTAATGAGCTTTGAATTATCTAGTACTTCTTGAATTTCCTTTTCGGTAAGCACATCCATTCTACTCATTGGTGCCCTTAACATCGTTCTTACCAAAGGGGTAGGAATTCCTTTTTCATTTAATACCGAAACCAACGCTTCACCAATTCCAAGTTGGGTTAATACTTCTTCAGTTTTGTAATATTCAGAATCTGGGTAATTCTCAGATGCTAATTTTAAAGCCTTTCTATCTTTAGCCGTAAATGCACGTAAAGCATGCTGAACTTTCATTCCCAATTGTGCCAGTACATCTTCTGGAACGTCTTTAGGATTTTGAGTTACAAAATACAAACCGATTCCTTTTGACCTAATCAGCTTAACAATACTCTCTATTTGACTTAGTAAAGCCTTAGAAGCCTCATCAAAAACTAAATGAGCCTCATCAATAAAGATGATCAATTCTGGCCTTCCACTATCTCCTTGTTCAGGAAATGTCTCATATACTTCTGCTAACAATTGTAACATGAAAGTAGAAAACAACTTAGGTTTATCTTGAATATCAGTTAATCTTAATACAGAAATTACACCTCTCCCGTTTTCGTCTATTCTTGTTAAATCGTCAACTTCAAATGAACGCTCTCCAAAAAACAATTCACCGCCTTGCTGTTCAATTTCTACAATCTTCCTTAGAATTGCTCCTGTACTCGATGATGAGATCCTTCCATATTCTTCCTGAACCTCCTCCTTACCTTCGTTCGTAATAAACTGAAGTAGCTTTTTAAAATCTTTTAAATCTAAAAGCGGTAATTGATTATCGTCACAATACTTGAATATAATAGCTACAATTCCAGCTTGTGTTTCAGTTAAATCTAATATTCTAGACAAAAGAACTGGCCCAAATTCAGAAACCGTTGCACGCAAACGAACACCATCTTGTTCAGAAATGGTTAAAATTTCAATAGGAAACTTTTTTGCATCAAATGGAATTCCAATTTTTTCATGACGCTCATCAATCTTTGGGTGCCCAGCACTTGCTTGGGCCAATCCACTCAAATCTCCTTTCACATCCATAAGTAAAACAGGGATTCCTTTTTCAGACATATTTTCAGCTAAAACTTGTAATGTTTTCGTTTTACCTGTACCTGTTGCTCCCGCAATTAAACCATGTCTATTTAAAGTTTTTAAAGGAATATTGACCAATGCATTCGTTATGGTTTCCTCCTCTAACATACCTGCTCCTAAAGTTAAATAATCTCCTTTACAAGTATATCCTTCCGTAATATGATTAAAAAAAGCCTCTTTATTACTCATTTCCGTCTAAAATTTTGATAAAAATACTATTAATTATAGCATTTCAAAAAACCCCGTTAACTTTATTTATTAACTTTACGAAGAACAGGCATAATATTCTACATATGAAAACTAAAATAATCGCTTTAGTCTTTTTATCTTCTCTTACTATTTCATGCAGTAAAATCGAAAAACCAGCCCTAATCTTTCATTCCTCAAAACTAGAAAGAAAGAAAAACGCCCCATTTTCCGATGCTGTTCAAGTAGGAAATATGCTATACTTGGCAGGGCAAGTTGGAATACATCCTGGAACCAGGAAATTAGCTCCTGGAGGTATTGAAGGAGAAGCTACTCAAGCTTTAGAAAATATTAAAGATGTACTTGCTGCTCATGGATCAGACATGGAACATGTCATTAAATGCACCGTTATTTTAGCCGATTTAAATGATTTTAATCAATTTAATGCAATTTTCCGTAAATATTTTCCTAAAAATAAACCCGCAAGAACTACCTTTGCAGCCGATTTATTGGTAGATGCCAAAATTGAAATTGATGTAATCGCAGTAAAAGCAGATGGATTTAAAGACGCAAGAGTTAGTAAATAAAGGAGAAATGCTTCCGTTAATGGAAGAATTTTATACAATTCAAGGTGAGGGTGCACACACTGGTACCGCTGCATATTTTATTCGAATTGGTGGTTGTGATGTTGGATGCCATTGGTGTGATGTTAAAGAAAGTTGGAATGCCGATCTTCATCCTCCGACACATGCTGACATTATTGTAGAGCATGCAAAGAAGTATGCTGAAACAGTAGTTATTACTGGTGGAGAACCTTTGATGTGGAGTTTAGATTATATAACTAATCAATTAAAGTTAAATAATATTAAAACTCATATTGAAACCTCTGGTGCTTATGATTTTTCTGGGGTTTGGGATTGGTTTTGTTTATCTCCCAAAAAAACAAAACTTCCTATGGAACGATCTTATACAGAAGCTGATGAGTTGAAAATGATTATTCATAACAAAAATGACTTTAAGTTTGCTGAAGAACAAGCAGAAAAAGTAGGTTCAGACTGTCAATTGTTTTTACAACCAGAATGGAGTAAAAAAGAAAAAATGACTCCGTTAATTATAGACTATGTTATGGAAAACCCTAAGTGGAGAATTTCTTTACAAACACATAAATATTTGAATATTCCTTAGTAGATAGTCAAATCTTAGGAATAAAAAAGTCGTGCTAAAAGCACGACTTTTTTATTGAATATATTTTCTTTTTTTTAGAAATCTTGATTTACATCCCAAGCTTCTAATATTTCTTTAAAAGTTTTAATAAACATTCCTCCAAGAGCTCCATTTACAACTCTATGATCGTATGAATGTGAAACAATCATTTTGTGACGAATTCCAATGAAATCTCCTTCTGGTGTTTCAACTACAGATGGCATCTTTCTAATCGCTCCTAACGCTAAAATAGCCACTTGAGGTTGATTAATAATTGGTGTTCCCATAATTGAACCAAAACTTCCAACATTGGTTACAGTATAAGTACCTCCTTGAATTTCGTCTGGCTTTAATTTGTTCGCTCTTGATCTCTGAGCTAAGTCATTTACTTGCTTAGTCATTCCTACTAAACTCAATTGATCTGCATTCTTAATTACAGGTACAATTAAGTTTCCATCAGGAAGTGCAGCAGCCATTCCTAAGTTTATATTTCCTCTTTGGATAATCTTATCTCCGTCTACAGAAATGTTGATTAAAGGATGTTTCTTTATTGTTTGAGCAACAGCTTGCATAAAGATTGGTGTAAACGTTAGTTTTTCACCCTCTCTCTGTTGGTAAGCATTTTTTACTTTGTTTCTCCAATTTACAATGTTAGTTACATCAATTTCAATAAATGATTGAACATGAGCAGAAGTTTGGATTGAATCAACCATATGCTTAGAAACAAGTTTACCCATACGGCTCATTTCTATGATTTGATCTTCTCCTCCTAAAGTAATAGGGGTTGAAGCAGGTTTAGGTGTAGTCTTTTCAACCTTTGGTGCAGCAACTTTTGCTACTGGTGCAGTAGTTGCTTGAGGTTGACTACCTCTATTTTCAATAAAACTTAGAATATCATTCTTTGTAACTCTACCTTCTTTTCCTGATCCTTGAATTCCTTCTAACTCTGCTATTGAAATACCTTCAGCCTGAGCAATACTCTTTACTAACGGTGAATAAAAACGATCACTTGATGATGTATCTAAAGATCCGTTTACAGTTTCCTTTGCCTCAGTAATAGTTTTTTCCACTTCAGCCACCGCAGCAGGTACTTCTTCTTTCACTTCTGTACTCTCAGATGAACTTGCTCCTGTATCTTCTCCTTCTATTTCAATAACTGCAATTGTTTGACCAACTTGAACTACAGCATCCTTTTCAAATAATATTTCAACTAATTTACCTTCTACTTCACTAGGTACTTCGCTATCTACTTTATCAGTGGCAACCTCTACAACGGTATCATCTAATTCAATTGTATCTCCTACTTCTTTAAGCCAAGAAGTAATTGTCGCTTCTGCAACGCTTTCACCCATTTTAGGTAACTTCAGTTCGTATCTAGCCATGTTTAATTATTTTTTACGCTTGCGAATTTACTAAAAACTAATGATTTTTCTAAGTTTTTAGAGCAAAAGATTTGACAATTGATTCTTGTTTTTTTACATTATTCGTAAAAAAACACCTAAATCAAAAGGTTTAATAAAAAATAAGCATTTTAAAAAACCAGTTTATTGAATATTCTTTATTTAGCAATTACTGATTTTCTTTTGAGCTTTATTAACAAAAAAAGCTACAAATAAACCTTTGTAGCTCTTCTAGTTATACCCATTTTTTTGGATTTTTTAATACTTCTAATAATTTTTCTTCATGAGAACCTTTTTCAGGGTGATGATCGTATTTCCATTGTACTGTTGGAGGTAAACTCATCAATATACTTTCTATACGACCATTAGTTTTCAAACCAAATAGCGTACCACGATCGTGCACTAAATTAAACTCTACATACCTTCCTCTTCTCACTTCTTGCCAATCTTTATGCTCTTGGGAATATTTATTATCCTTTCTCTTCTCCACTATTGGTACATAAGAATTTAAAAAACTATTTCCTACTTCTGTAACAAAATCGTAACGGTTCTTCAATGAAAAATCTTCTGTTTCTTTGAGATAATCGAAAAATAAACCACCTACCCCTCTAGCCTCATTTCTATGTGCATTCCAAAAATAGTTATCACAGGTATCTTTAAACTTGGGATAAAAACTATTATGATGTTTATCACAAGCTTGTTTACATATAGTATGAAAGTGCGTAGCATCTTCTTCATATAAGTAGTAAGGTGTCAAATCTTGGCCTCCTCCAAACCATTGAGTTACTATTTCTCCAGTTTCATTATACATTTCGAAATAGCGCCAATTTGCATGAACAGTTGGAATAAAAGGGTTTTTAGGGTGAATCACTAAACTTAGTCCACAAGCGAAAAAATCACCTTCCTCAACCTTAAACTGTTTTCTTAAAGCCTCTGGTAACTTCCCATGCACCGCAGAGATATTTACTCCTCCTTTTTCAAAAATATTACCATTTTCAATAACTCTGGTTCTTCCTCCACCTCCTTCAGTACGTTTCCAAAGATCTTCTTGAAATTTTGCCTTTCCATCAACTTCTTCGAGTTTACTTGTTATGGTATCTTGTAATTCTTGAATATATGCGTAAAACTGGTCTTTCATTTGTGATTATTATTGAATTACAAAAGTAACTATTCTATTAATTCTGTAGTATGAATTCTTTTGATAGTTTCTGTTGTGGCAGCCGTCACGGATAAAGGTAAAACTAGAATAACACCTACCACAGGAATTAATAAAAATAAAACGAAAACAATACCGTTTCCTATTGCTGTACCCTTATTTTTCCAAACAAAATCTATACTTTCCTTATACTTATAATGACGTTCTAATGTATAATCCATGTTTCCAAAACCAGCATAATAAGCTTGCATTAAAAACAATAGAAATGTTGAAAAGAACCCCAATACTGGAACCAAACTAAAAATTAGTATTGGTACTGTTAATGCTAGCTCTCTTGTAATATTTCTTAAACTTATTCGTATTCCTCTTATCAGTTGTTCTCTAAATGAAGTGAATCTATGATCATGACTTTTTCCATAAAAATGCTTTTCTATTTTTTCAGAAACAGGACTCATAAAAGGAGCTGAAAGCGCCAGTACTATGTGCTTATAGAGTAATAAGCCAATCACTAAAATTATTAATCCGCTTAAAAAAGTGCTAATAACTTCAAATGTTTCTTTACCGAACTCCCATTTCCAAAAGTTTGCCAAATAATGTCCTACATTGTCAGAAAGAGCATATGCGAGAGAACCAATAACAATAGCTGTCACAAGACTGATTAGCATTGGTATAACAAAATACTTCCATAATTTCAATTTTGATATCAATGAGAAGGCTTGACCATAAGCCTTAATTCCTTTTAAGATGTTAGCAATCATACGTTACAATTTGTTGTATAAAAGTACAAACCTCTTTCTAAAATTAGAAAGAGGTTTGTACTTTTTTATTGTTAAAAAAATTTATAAAACTGGTTTAATAAATTCTTCGAGATCTTTCTCGTTAATCTCATTTACTTTATCCCAGTTCATTTCTTTAGAAGGATACGCTGCACCTCTCCTAATACTTATAAACTTTTTATCTTTTCCTATTAAATAAGTAGTTGGATAATCTAACTTATGAAAGAAGCCATACGATTCTGTATACGCTTTATTATCAAACTTCTTAGTTGGAGGAATTAATTTAATTCTTGGATCAAGTTTCTTCTGCATTCTTTGGATACCATTTAAATCGTCCCAGAAGAACATTACAAATTCAACTTTTCCATCATACTTTTCAACCATTTTGTTAAGTGCTGGAATGTCACCCCAACAAGGAGCACATCTTGTAGATGCAGCAATTAATACTATTGGTTTTTCAACTTTGTCAGTACTTACTTGTTTTCCATCAATTGTTACGAAATCATAATTTAAAAGATAAGAACCTATTAGGCAGTTATTAATTAATCCTTCCGTAGTTTCTTCCTCACAATTGTTTACGGCAAAATTGTAATATGATTTCTCTTGTGCTGAAAGTCCAATTGAAAACAAAATACTTAATAAGAATATTACTTTCTTCATATACTTTAGGGTAATTAAGGGGATTACTATTTTATACCTTGTATTCCTTTACGGCTTCAATAAAAGCTTGAGCGTTTTCTAAAGGAATATTGGGTAAAATTCCATGCCCCAAGTTAACAATATATTTGTCTTTACCAAACTCATTTATCATTTGGTGTACCATTTTTTTAATTTCCGCAGGTGGAGATAACAATCTTGAAGGGTCAAAATTACCTTGTAAAGTTATATTTCCTCCAGTTAAATAACGTGCGTTTCTAGGAGAACAAGTCCAATCTACTCCTAAAGCTGATGCATTTGACTTGGCCATAACATCTAATGCAAACCAACATCCTTTTCCAAAAGCAATCACTGGAACCTCATCTTTCAACGCTTCAATAATCTGGTTTATATACTGCCAAGAAAACTCTTGATAATCCGTTGGAGATAGCATTCCTCCCCAAGAATCAAAAACTTGAACAGCATTTACACCTGCTTTTACCTTTGCTTTTAAATACGCAATTGTGGTCAACGTTATTTTATTAAGCAATTCGTGTGCCAAAACTGGTTGTGTAAAACAAAACTCCTTTGCTTTATCAAAGTTTTTTGACCCTTGACCTTGTACCATATAACATAATATTGTCCAAGGAGAACCAGCAAATCCAATTAATGGAACCTCATTGTTTAATTTTTCTTTAGTGGCTGTAATAGCCTCCATTACATACCCTAATTCTTCATGAACATCAGGGATTATAACTTGATCTAAGCTTTTTCTATCTCTGATAGGATTTGGTAAATATGGTCCAAAATCGGGCTTCATTTCAACCTCAACATTCATCGCTTGAGGGATTACCAGAATATCAGAAAATAAAATAGCAGCATCCATACCATATCTACGAATTGGCTGTACTGTTATTTCAGAAGCCAATTCAGGAGTTTTACATCGTGTGAAAAAATCATACTTCTTTTTTAACTCCATAAATTCAGGTAAATACCTACCTGCCTGACGCATCATCCAAACGGGTGGTCTATCCACCGTTTCACCCTTTAAGGCTCTTAAAAATAAATCGTTTTTAATCATTTTAAATTTACGCCCCTACGAAGATACTAAAGTAAACCTTAACTTTATAAGGGCTACAGCTTTACTTCTACTTCAAGAGGATTTTTTTATTACATTTTTCCTACTGCTTCAATTGATTTATCAATCGCTTTCATAATTTTCTTCAAGTCTTTTTCCGAAATCGCTGATGATAAGAACCATGCCTCGAATTGTGATGGTGGTAAAAACACACCATTTCTTATCATTTCCCAGAAGAATACAGCAAACTTTTTCGTATCACTAGTTTGAGCTTGTTCAAAGTTTGTAACATGAACATTGGTAAAAAATGGGTTAATCATAGAACCAAATCTATTCACCGTCATTTCAACTCCATGTTTCTTTGCAGACTCTAGCAAAAATACTTCTATTATTTGTGCTACTTCGTTAAACTTTTCATAAGGATTTTGTTTCTTCAACTCAGATAATGTTGAAATACCAGCGGCCATGGCAATTGGATTACCACTTAAGGTTCCTGCCTGATACATTCCACCTAAAGGCGCAACCATTTCCATAATTTCATTTCTTGCACCATAGGCACCTACTGGAAATCCTCCACCAATTACTTTACCTAAACAAGTAATATCAGCTTCAACTTCAAATAACTCTTGAGCTCCTCCAAATTTTGATCTAAAGCCAGTCATTACTTCGTCAACAATTAGCAATGCTCCTTTAGAAGTCAAATATTCCTTTAACTCTTTTAAAAAGTTGTTTTGCGGAGTTACCACTCCCATATTTCCAGCAACAGGTTCTAAAATAACACCTGCAATATCATCATGTTCTTCAAAATGTGCCTTTACACTCTTTAAATCATTATAATTTGAAATTAGTGTATTTTTTACGGCTCCTTCAGGTACTCCTTTACTTCCAGGTAAACTTAACGTAGCTAATCCTGAACCTGCTGCTACTAATAAAGCATCTTGATGTCCATGATAACAACCAGCAAACTTTATGATTTTATCTTTTCCTGTATAGGCTCTCGCCAAACGTATTCCACTTAAAACAGCCTCTGTACCTGAATTTACAAAACGAACTTTATCCATTCCTGGAAAAGCATCACAAATTATTTTAGCTAGTTTAATTTCGTTTTTTGTAGACGCACCAAATGAATATCCATTTTTAAGCGCCTTTGTAATTGCTTTTTGAACTTTCTTATGACGATGCCCAAGTATCATTGGTCCATAAGACAAAACTAAATCAATGTAAGAATTACCATCAACATCGGTAATTTTACTTCCTTTCGCTTTTTTAATAAATAAAGGATTTCCTCCTACCGATGCAAATGCTCTTACTGGAGAGTTTACTGCACCTACCAAGTTTTCCAAACCTTTATTGTAAAGTTCCTGCGATTTTTTAAACTCCATCAAACTTTATATTCTTTTTAGTTGTTGTTATTCTTTATTGTTTATTAACCTTTACAAGTAATGGCTGATCTTTTCCTTCCACCAGATCAAAATAAAAACCGTCCTTTTTTGAAATCACCTTAATAACCATCGTAGAAAAATCATTTTTTTCTGTTCCTACACGGATTTCATTCCCGACTAATTTCCATTGTGTTCCTATCAACCTCTTCGTGGCATCAGAAAAAGTCTCCGACATATTCGTTGTTTTAATTCCGAAATTATTGCTCTTTTTAAAATAAAAATAAGCTCCTCCAAAACCTTCAATCATTTCCTTTGCTCCAGCTTTTTTTGACTTATCTTTTACTCGTTCTACTTTCCAAACACCTTCTATTGCTTCCTTTTTAAGGCCTTGTGAGAAAATATTTGTTATTGAGAATATCGCTATAACTAATAAAAACTTTTTCATTTGTTTATTTCTTTTAATGTTCATGTTTGTACTTAATTGCCTAAAAGTAATCAATACCTAGAAAATTATGCGTTTTAAACATGTTAATTTCATTATTTTACTTTCTCAATACCCTTGCTGCCTCTTTAGCAAAATATGTAAGTATGATATCTGCGCCTGCTCTTTTCATCGACAATAAAGTTTCCATCATTACTTTTTCTCCATCAAGCCAACCCTTTTCGGCAGCTGCCTTTAACATAGCGTATTCACCACTTACATTATAGGCTGTAACAGGAACATCATAATTATCTTTTAAGGATTTGATAATATCTAAATACGCCAAGGCAGGTTTTACCATAATCATATCAGCCCCTTCTTCAATATCCAAATCTGCTTCAATTAAAGCTTCTTTTGAATTTGCGGGACTCATTTGATATGTTTTTTTATCCCCGAATTTCGGAGCTGAATCTAATGCATCTCTAAATGGTCCATAAAAAGCGCTCGCATATTTTGCTGTATAAGACATAATGGAAACATGAGTATATCCTGCTTTATCTAGGACATTTCGGATATAACCAACTCTGCCATCCATCATATCTGATGGGCCCAAAATATCAGCCCCTGCTTTTGCTTGAGCTAAAGCCATTTTCCCTAAAACTTCAAGAGTTTCATCGTTTAGAATTTCTCCGTTTTCAACGATACCATCATGTCCATCACTTGAATAAGGATCCATTGCGATGTCTGTCATTAATGCTATATCAGGAAATTGAGTTTTAATCTTTTTTAAGGCTTGGATATAAAGTCCTTCTTCATTATGTCCTTCGGTAGCATATTTATCCTTTTTATCATCACCTAAAGAAGGAAATACACAAAATCCTTTAATTCCAAGCTCAACACATCCTTTAATTTCTTCCAATAACAAATCCAATGAATAACGATAAATACCAGGCATCGATTCGATTTCCTGTTTTTCATTGGTTCCTTCAATTAGAAACAACGGAAAAATAAAGTCATTTACAGATAAAGTATTTTCCTGCACCATTGCTCTTATTGCAGCAGATTTACGATTTCTTCGAGGTCTTCTTGTATTAAACATTGAATTTGGTTGTAGGGTACTCCTTAGAAGTATTTTTAGTAAATTAATTTAATGTGTTTATAAAATAAAAAAGGAGATAAAAATAGTACTCTTTATCTCTTTTTTATATTTATGATTCTTTTGCAAAATGTAAACTTACCATTTCGATTACACTCTCAACAGTAGGTATTTTTGCAATTTGTACATCCTTAAAATGTTTTGAAGCTTCTTTAGCTGTTGTTTCTCCTATACAGAAAGCTATTTTGTCTGCCTTATTTTCCTGCATATAACTTTCGACTGTTGAAGGACTGTAAAACATAACTCCTTCTACTTTATCGTCTAGTTTAGCAGGGCTATACATAGTCTTGTAAGCTTCAATTTCTTTAACTACGATATCTTTTGCTTTTAACAATACTGTTAATGTATCCAATCTAAGATTACTACAGAAATAAGTTACTCCCTTTCGTTCGATGTTCTCCGTTAGATACTTTGCTAATTTTTGAGCATTATTTTCAGTATGCTTTACTTTTCCTATTTTTTGCTCGATTAACCTCTTGGTTCTTCTACCTACGCAATAAATATTCTTAAATTTCAGTTCTTCTTTTGTAAAGTTATAAAGTAAAGCTTCTACTCCATTTTTACTAGTTATAACCACATTTTCCAACTCCCCCTTAACTTCTTTTGGAGCTATTCGATTAAATCTGATTTTTATAAAATCGCTATCCTCTACTTTTACCGTAGTAGGTAACAACTTCTTTTGAGCTTCTGAAAGTTTTTTGGTTGAGTAAATAGAAAATTCTTTTTCTATTCCTTCATCTTCCATCATTATAAACTTACCTCCTCTTTCAATAATTTTTGTAGCACAATCTTTAGCAAGATATTTATGCGCTCCTAGTTTTGCTTTTTTAGAAACTTCCAACTTCTTACTTCCGTCTCTACTCAATAAAACTCCTTTGAAAGTAATCTCTTTCTCTACCTCATTAATCATTGCTAATGCACCTATTGGAGCAGTACAACCTCCTTCTAAACGATTTAAAAACTCACGTTCAATACCTGTACAGGTTTCTGTATCTCTATCGTTTATAATGGCACAAGCTTCTTTTGAAAACTCATCATCTTCTAAAGCCGTTACCATAATAGCTCCTTGAGCTGGTGCAGGAATCATCCATGATAGGGAAATAGCTCCTTTTGGTCTTTTACCAATTCTTTCTAATCCTGCAGCGGCAAAAACAGCTCCATTCCACTCATTATTATCGAGTTTCTCAAGACGCGTATTTACATTACCTCTTAAGTCAACTACCTCATGTGTTGGATACCTATTTAACCATTGAGCTTTTCTACGAAGACTTCCTGTAGCAATAACTCCTTGCTTTTGTCCCATAAACTCTTCGGTATCTTTTAATACTAAAATATCGTTATGATTTGCTCTTTTTAATACTGCTGCCTGAATTATTCCCTTTGGTAAAACCGTAGGTACATCTTTCATGGAATGAACAGCGATGTCAATATCACCATTGAGCATGGCAATATCAAGATTTTTAGTAAAGATTCCAGTAATTCCTAATTCGTATAAAGGTTTATCTAAAACAATATCGCCAGTAGATTTAATTGGTACTATTTGAGTTTGATATCCTTGTTCTTCGAGTTGCTTTCGTACTTTGTTAGCCTGCCATAATGCCAACTCGCTTTCACGTGTACCTATTCTAATGATTTTTTGTTGCATCAACTGATTCTAAATTATTCCCAAAAACTTTAGACATTACTTCAATACTTTGATTAATTGAAGTGTTTTCGTCTTTTAAATGTTTTACGAATTGTGTTGTTATTTTTTGAATTAACCTCGATGTAATAACTTCTGCTTGTTGCTCATCAAAGTCTTGTATTTTTTTCTTGTGGAAGTCTATCTCATCTTTTTGAATCGCCTGAAGCGATTGTTTCAGAGCATTGATCGCTGGAGTAAATTTTCGATGGTTTAACCATTCATTAAATTCCTCCTTGTGTGTATTTATAATAGACTCCGCAACAGGTACCTCCTGTTGTCTTATGGCTAAAGTTTCGTCGGTTATTTTAGAAAGCTCATCAACGTTAATTACGGTTACCCCTGGAAGGTCATTAACTTCTGATGAAACATTCGCTGGCATTGATAAATCTAATATCAATAATTCTTTGTTCGCTGGTATATGATCTTTAGTTATCGTTGGCTTATTTGCTCCCGTTGAAACAATCAAAACATCGGCATTAGCCACTTCATTGTTCAAATCATTAAACTTTGCATGTCTAATAGAATTATGTTCTACTATGAACTCTTCTACTTTTTGCTCAGTTCTATTAACAAGACTAACTGTTTTGTTATTTGTGTATTCAGCAAGGTTTTTACAAGTATGTTTACCCATTTTCCCTAAACCGAACACTAAAACATTTTTAGAATTATAATCTGGTAAGTTGTTAATAAGATATTGAACAGCAGCATACGAAACGGACGTTGTTCCAGAACTAAGTTTTGTTTCGTTTTTTACACGCTTACTCGCTTGCATCACTGAATTTAATAGTCGCTCCAAATAAGCGTTCGTCGTCCCAACCTCTTTAGCTTGCTTAAATGCTTGACGTAATTGTCCTACGATTTCGTAGTCACCAAGAATTTGACTATCCAAACCTGTTCCTGTTCTAAACAAGTGCTGAATAGCATCTTGACCTTTATTAACATATGAAACCTTCGCAAATTCTTCTACCGAACCATTCGAATGGTTACAAAGCATACTAATTAATTGAAAAGGGTGTTCAGCAAAACCAGTTATTTCAGTTCTATTACAAGTAGATAAAACAAAAAGCTCATTCATCCCTCTTTGCTTAGCTTCCTCTAAAAGAGCCAGTTGATTCTCTTTTGATAAAGAAAACTTCCCTCTGGTATTTGCATCAGCTTTTACATAACTGATTCCAATGTTATAAAACTTAGTAGGTCTATTATCTGTGTGCATTAATATCTTCGTCCTAAAAATCATTCAAAAATAGAAACTTTGTAACGTTAAAAACATCGCTAGAAGAACTTTTAATGTCGTTTCAAGTTTTTTAATCTCAAGATATCGCTAAAACCCCTAAAAATGTGTACTTTTGTAGTGAAATCAACTATTGAGAAACTAGTAATATAGAATAATTCTAAATAAGAAATATTTCATCAAATCACTTGCTTATGTCAAAAAATGTCGCTCGAAGTACATTTAGAGAAGTTCCTCTTGAAAAAGGTTTTTCTGTTCTTAAGTTCCAGAATAATACTGATCAGACAGATTACTATAATAGAGATGTTGACAACTCTTTTATTCAAATTCACTATTGTGTAAAAGGAAATAGTAAGTTTCATTTTAATAATGGTAGCTACACCTTTAATGTACTAGATAAACATTCTATATTTTTATACAACCCACAGCAGAAACTACCTATTAATATGGAAATACTTCCAAAGACTTGGGTTATTTCAGTATTAATTTCAATTGAAAAGTTTCACTCTTTATTTTCAAAAGAAGCGGGATACATTCCTTTTTTAAGTGAAAACAATAAGAACAGAAAATATTATGACAATACTGAAATCAAAAGTTCGGTATTATTGGTGCTACAGCAAATTTTTGCAGCCGATAGTCATAGCTCAATTAGAGACTTATATATAAAAGGTAAAACTTATGAACTGTTAAGTCTACATTTTGATAGTGGTGAAAATACGAACGACGAATACTGTCCATTCCTAGTTGATGATAAAGAGGTTTTAAAAATTAGAAAAGCGAAAGATATTATCATCGCGCAAATGAGCGAGCCTCCAACACTTCAGGAGCTAGCTAATGAAGTTGGACTTAATTTGAAAAAACTAAAAGAAGGTTTTAAACAGATTTACGGCGATACTGTTTACAGCTTTTTATTTGATTATAAAATGGAACACGCACGAAAATTACTTGAAAGTAATCGATTTAATGTAAACGAAGTTGGATTGCAAGTTGGCTATAGCACATCAAGTCATTTTATTGCGGCGTTTAAAAAGAAATTCGGCACAACTCCGAAACAATATATAATAGGCTTAAACCAATAAAACATATACCTAATCCTTAAATATTAAGTGCAGATTTAGCAATGAAGCAACTCACTCATTACGATATCAAAAATAAAGAAAAAAATTTCCCAATCACCATTGTTTGCGATGCTATTCGTACTCCCGAAAACATAGGTATGTGCTTTAGAATTGCGGAAAGTTTTGGAGTTTCGAAAATATATTTACATGAAAACTCTCCTTCTATTGAGAATAGAATTGTAAAGAAAACAGCTCGAAACACTATACAACAAATTGAACATTCTACCTATTCAGATTTTTCATCTTTATTATCTGGTTTAAAAGAAGAAAATAATGTAATTATAGGTATTGAAATAACCGATGAAAGTATAAGTATTAGCGATTATGATTTTACACCTCACCAAAAAATTGTCCTACTTTTGGGTAGTGAAAGACATGGTGTAAAGGATATAAATTATGCAGATGCAACCGTTTCTATACCGATGTTTGGAAGAAACTCATCCATGAATGTAATTCATAGCCTCGCTATAACCCTGTACGAAGTAACAAATCAATTATTAAAAATTAACAAATAAAAATATACTTTTAATGAAAGGTGTTTTATTAGTAAACCTTGGATCACCTAATAGTACTGATCCGAAAGATGTAAAAAAATACTTAGGAGAATTTTTAATGGATGAAAGAGTGATCGATCTTCCTTTATGGCTGCGTACGTTTATTGTTAAAGGTATTATTTTAAATACTCGACCAAAGAAATCAGCCGCTGCCTATCAAAAAATTTGGTGGAAAGAAGGCTCTCCTTTAATTGTATTATCTGAACGCTTACAAAATAAAGTTCAAGAAAAAACTGAACTTCCGGTCGCTTTGGCAATGCGATACGGAAATCCATCACTTAAAAGTGGACTTCAAGAACTTTACGATAAAGGTGTAAAAGATGTTTTTTTAATTCCTCTATACCCACAGTTTGCCATGGCAACTACTGAAACCATTACAGTATTAGCAGAAGAATTAAGACAAGAATATTTTAAGGATATGAAAATCACAGATGTTCCTGCCTTTTACAACAAACCTGAGTACGTGAAAGCGCTTTCTAACAGTATTAAAGGTTATTTAGCTGATAAAGAATATGATCACTTATTATTCTCTTATCACGGGGTACCTGAGCGTCATATTAGAAAATCGGACATCACAAAATCTCATTGTAAAATTGATGGCAGCTGTTGTAATAATCCGTCGAAGGCACATGAGTTTTGCTATAGACATCAATGTTATCAGACCACTAAAAACGTAATTAAAGAATTAAATTTAGATGAATCGAAAGTAACAACTTCTTTTCAATCGCGTTTAGGTGTAGACCCTTGGCTTCAGCCATATACAGACAGAACTATCATCAACAAAGCAGAGAAAGATGGTATTAAAAATTTAGCGATTGTAACTCCTGCTTTTGTCTCTGACTGCTTGGAAACTTTGGAAGAAATAGCCATGGAAGGTAAAGAAGAATTTATAGAGGCTGGTGGAGAGAATTTTTATACGGTTCCTTGTATTAACGATAATGATGAATGGGTGAATGTACTTGCTGGATGGATTAATGAATTTGATGCTAACAACTAAATTTTAAAACATAATACTTTATGGACTTTTTGTACATAAAAGCGCTTCATATCATTTTTGTAGTAACTTGGTTTGCTGGGTTATTCTATATTGTTCGTTTATTCATCTATCATGTTGAAGCAGAAAAAAAGGAAGAACCAGCTAAATCAATTCTTCAAAATCAATACAAATTGATGGAGAAACGCTTATGGTATATTATCACATGGCCTTCGGCGGTACTAGCAAGTTTATTTGCTTTTTGGATGCTATATAGAAATCCCTACTATCTTGAGATGCCATGGATGCATGTAAAATTATCTTTTGTTTTGGCACTATACTTTTACCATGGAGCTTGTCATAAGATATTTAAACAATTACAAAACAATGTAGTTAAATATACTTCACTTAAACTGCGTATTTGGAATGAAGTAGCTACAATCATCCTTTTCGCCGTAGTATTTCTTGTTGTTTTGCAAAATGCCATCAACTGGATTTGGGGTGTTGTAGGAATAATTCTAGTTTCAGTCCTATTAATGTTAAGTGTTAAGCTTTACAAAAAGATACGAGCTAAGAAAAACTGGGATAAATACGAACAAGAATTAATTGAAGAAGATAAACAAGGAGAGAGCTTATAAAGAGCTCTCTTTATTCCTATTGAAAAAGAGTATACTTAGAAAATGTTCGTCCATCTTCTTTACTATTTCATTTTTTTATGTAATCTACATGAAGTTCCTACAATCAACTTAACATAATAATATTTCTAATTACATTCATCCAATCTCTAGTAAAAAGCATAAATAACGAGAGAAAAAAACAAAAATGAAAAATCGTTGTGTAATAGTAAATATTTTTTGCATAATTTAAACTTAATAATTTTAAAAACATCGAACTTTAAAAAGTCGCAAATACTTACTTATATAAAATTCTTTTATCCAATATAAAATAGCATTTACCCTTAATTAAAGAAAAATACTTTTTAATTAATATAGATTTTATCGTTTGGATAATAATTGAAATTAGATCGCCACCTAAGTATCTCTTCTAGAAAATCTATATTTTAAATTATTCATCAACCAAGTATTATAGTTATTTGACACACTAATAACGATTCGGACTAACTAAATTAAATCGTTAATAAAAACAAAAGGGAGCAAATTACTCCCTTTTGTTTTTCAGGGGAAAAGCTATTTAATAATAAATAGTCAGGTTATATTTTTATTCTATGATAAATTATTACTGGTGCTCAGTTTAAAAATCTGACTCTTTTAAATGCCGAGATAAATTTATTACAATGATTTATTCATATGGAAAATATTCATCAAACTAAATTTAGTTTTCACAAAAAAAAAATCAAAACACTACAAATCAATATTTTAAATTATATTTATTTTCATTATTTAACGAGTAAACTTTCATATAATTACTTACGATATCCAAAAACGTAATAAAATATTAGAACGAAAAAACACATAAATAGACTATCTGCGAACCAACTTAATTTTTACAACATATTATTACCCCTTTAAATTGAATCTTTGCAATGCAAAAAAAACACTCTGTAATTAAAATTCTTAACAAAAAGCATTATCGCCCAGACGGGCAATATGATACAAAATTAACATTTGTTTTCGCGTTCATCTCAACTTTTCTAATCGTACAGTTTTTCCCTTTCTTTGAAATTGATTATGCTGATTTAAAATCAAGATTATTCATATCCTTAATAACAGCAATCTTAGTTTGCATTTCTATTTTGGTAAACTACCATATCTTTCAACCGAACAAAAGTCCTTGGTTAAATAAAGATGAACTCAAATACAACCTAAGCATTTTTACCAGTATTTTCCTTTTTATAAACTTATTTGCTATGTTTCTATTAAACATATCTTTGAAACATATTGTTAATACTCCGTATAGATTTTCTTATTCACCTAATTTTACAGTAAAATCATTTTTATACACCATCATTTTTGGTGTCTCTGTTTATATATTTATAAACTTCTATGATCTATTAAAGTTTATTTTCAATAAAACAAAATTGAATCTTGAACTAGCAAAGGATTCAAATGAAATTTTAGATTTAAAAGGAAAAAATAAAAATGAAAGATTAGTTATCCCTGTATCAGACTTGATATATATGAAATCTGAAGGTCATTATGTTAGTATATTTTATACACTTTTGGATAAACAGAAATTGAACAATATAATCTTCAGGCTAAGTATGAATGACATCGAGAGTAAACTGAAACCTTACGATACTATTATCCGTTGTCATAAATCATACTTCATAAATTCAGAACATATTAAAACCACTAATTATCACGGGAAAAAATTCTACGCTGTTGTAAACGGTTTTAACAAAAGAATCCCCGTTACAATTGATAAAGTAGATCTACTCAACAAGAAGATAACCAATAAGTTTTAACATTTTTTAACGCTTTTCGATGTTACATCTTCTCTTCTAATTCTTCTTATAAGAAAGTATTAGTTGGGAGGAAAGGTTTTCAAAGTTGTTGGCCTTTCCTCTTTTCATTTTAATCTAATTATGGCCTTCACCCCTATAAAAACCTAACAAACAAAATTTTAACAATAATATTTTCATCTATTAGTGTAACATTTTACCATTTCATTCTTCTAATAGATAAATACCAGTTGGGAGGAAAGGTTTTCATGTTGTTGGCCTTTCCTCTTTTCTTATACATAAAATAGAATTGAAAATTTGTAAAATAAAAAAAGGCGGTCTAAAGTATATACTTTTAGATCGCCTTCTCATTCTAAATGAAATATAAAATTTCAGAATCACTTAATAAGGGGAAAATCAACAAGTAGCGGGACTACGAATATTTGAAACTTCAATTTTACATAATAAAGATACAATTTCTATTACATCTTTTTTACTATCCACTGATTATCAAACACTTATTACACAAAACACAACTTAAACAACTGATTTACAGTAGCTTAAATATTCAGGATTACACTTCTACATTTCAAAAAACATACTGGTTTTCAATATTTTAACACCTCACCTACATTTTTTTGTTTTTTTAATTCGAGCTTTTTACTATTTTTATGTAACCTCTTGATATAAAACTACTACTGAGTAAAAACTTTTTTTTTGCTTAGTAACTTATGAACAATAACCTTTCAAAACTGTATGCCAAAGGGACTAAAAGGCATTACAGACCCTCGAAGCTTTTTAGAAGAAGGCGTATCATTATCTCAGTATTTTTCTTATCTCTGATACTACTTTTACTATTTCCCGTTAAAAACTTCCCAGCAACTACACAGTTAAACTGTCTACTTTTAAATATGTTCTTTAGTTTGTTAATAGTAAGCTCTTTGATAATTAATATTATTATTCTTCGACCTATTTCATCTAAAAACTGGACATATTTCAAGGAAATAGTATTAGCTGCTAGCACAACAATTGTATCAGTAATTTTAATATTAGGTAGTATCCAAATAATTTTTCCAGATCAAATATCAAAAAAACTTATTATAGAAGCCTCCTCAACGGGAATGTTCTTCGGTTTCTTTATTTATATCACAATAAATTTTTTCACTCTACAACGATATGTTTTAAACAAAACCCCGCTAAATATTGAACTAAGCGACACTCTGTTGGTTGAAATTATCGGTAAAAACAAAAATGAAAGACTTTTAATTCCTATTAAAAACCTAATGTATATTAAATCTGAAGGGCATTACATAAATATTTTCTACTCAATAAGTGAAAATGATAACATAAAAAACATTCTGTTTCGAGAAAATATATCCAACATTCAAAAAAGACTTACTTCATACGAAACTCTCTACAGATGCCATAAATCTTACTTAGTTAATACAGATCATATAAAATATATTAATTCCTACGGAGGCAAATATCACATCGTATTAAAATCAGGAAACATCAGAATTCCTGTAAGTACTAGCAAAGCCGATTATTTAGTAAAAAAAATAAAACCAAAAAATTAAGGTAAAATTAGAAATGAGACCTTTAGGATTTTTTATTAATCATTATTTTGATTCAAATACCGCACACCATAACATACTAGCGCTTCATCGACAAACTAACCTCCAATAGTCTTTTATCAACGAAATACGAGTTATAAAAGGTTAATTTTACCTCAGTTGGGAGGAGAGGTTTTCAAGTTGGTTGGCCTTTTCTCTTTTCTTTTTCCGTAAAACCTCCTTTTAACTTCAGGTTTTTCCCCTATTTTCTTACATTCGTATTGTCTCCCTTAAAAAAACACTAATTTTAGCATTACTAACAAACTACAAACTTTGACTCAATGAATAAGAAGACGCTTGGAATTGTTCTTGTAATTACCTTGATTCTTTTAATCTCAGGGATTTTTAAAGGGAATTACTCTGACAATTATGTAAAAGAATACTCGTATCAAGAATACGAAAAAGCAAGTAGAGATAAATATCTTTCATTCAAAGAAAATATTCTTACCGAACTAAAATCGCGCTTAAATCTTGCCGAAAAAACTGAATGGCAAAATGATTACAATAATTTTCTAGGAACCACTAGCAGTCAATTTGAAGGACCGCAGGTACATATTGAAAAATTGACTTACAATGGTAGAGAATACTATCGCGACTCTGTAATTCAACAAAAAAATAAATTTCCTGAATTTGTAGGAGGTTTTAATATTCATGAATTGATTTTCGATCCAGATAGCAAAACCAGAGGCAAACCTGACTTAAACATTAAAGTTACAGATCCTAGAGCCTATAATCCGATTGAAAATAAAAACCTTTTAAACATCGTAAATTCACTTGGATTTGAATCTGAAGGAAAACCTTACAAAACATATACTAAAGAGGTTTTTAGCATTATTGATTCCACTATAAAAATTGAAAGAATACGTATGGATTTATGGCTAACTAAATTTAACGTAACGCTTGAAACTAAAGCTTGGCAAGGTAGAAGAGACGGCGAAGATGATGGCAGAAGAGAAATAGCAAATCAACGTCACTACCCTTTTGATATTGATCTTAAAATATATCCCAATGTATCTCCTTGGTATGTAAACACTGGAAATTCCTTTGATATAAAACCTGACATTGCCGTGGGAGCCGTTTATGTAAATAAAATCACTAAATTTCCAGAAGATGATGATAAAATTGGAGTAAACCCAAGTGAACCAGGGATTCAATTACCGTTAATTAAGCAAAACTACTATAACAATTTAAACAACCCTGAAAAACTTATTGAAGACAAAGCCGGTGATGCCACTGTATGGAATAAACCAATTTTCGCTAAAATTTACTGCTCTAATATTGGAACTTATAGAAACCTATTACGCAAAGGTGATGAAAAGATATCTTTTGAATTAGTAATGCCGTTACTTGTAAGGGGTAACTGGGATATTCGAATTCCGAACTCAATTATTCCCGAATATAAACCTCTTCCTCCTTATAGAAGAACACTTGCCGATGTTCTTATTCCATCATGGGGACTTGGATTTTTTGGTAAAATCGCTTCGAGCTTACTTTACATTGTAATTTTAGTTGTTATTGGATTGGTGTTTTTAAAGAAACTTATATAGAATTAATTTTAATTTTTACCCCTTTAATGAGTTCTCGAAAGGAATTCTACCCCCTTCTAAACACCTTTTAAATAAAAGGTTTGTTTGTTTTTTATAAAAAAAGCGAAGTATAAGTGAAATAATATTTCATCTTTCATATAAAAACAGCTCTAATTATACGCCTTAAGCTAGATCAAAAAAGTACAATTATTTTGTATTTTCACGCCTCTAAACCAACCTACAAAAAAACTAGCTAATGTTATCAGATGGAAGAATACAATATTTTCTTGATACGAAATATGAAGATTTAAAAGAAGGTGAATATGATGAACTTGTAAAAAATTACTTCCAAGAATCTAAAGAGAATTGGTATGATATAGAAATAAGTGAATTAACTACAAAAGAGTTAAAATCATGGAGACCCAATGAAGTTAAAACTTTCTGGAAATTAATTAGACTACACACAAAAAAAGAAGCATTGAAAACCAAAGAATTAAATTGTAGAGGCTTCCATTTCCCACGTTTTGAAGGTGTTTTCAATCAATTAATAAATAATAGAGCTCACAAACTAGTATCTGGTAACTTTTGGGAATCTGGTGAAGAAATTAGTTTTTATTGTGAAGTAGAATTTAGCCAAGCGATTTTCGAAGGTTACGGGGACTTTAAAAATTGTTTTTTTTATAAAAACGTATCGTTTACGAACTCGGTATTTCATGATAGTTTTAATTTCATGAATGCCAAATTTTATGAAGATGTAAGCTTTTCCTTTGTAACATTTAAAAAAGACTGTGGAATCAATTTTAGTCGTGCAAAATTCAAAAAATCCTGTAATTTTCGCATTACAAACTTCGAAGGAGAAGCTAATTTCACGGAAACCTCATTTTCATCAGCTGATTTTAGTTTCTGTGAATTTTCTTCTTCTACTTGCTTCGTACGTAATATATTCGACAAGGAAATAGACTTCAATAACACTAAATTCATAAAAAACGAATTAATCCTTTTTTCTGATATAAATCAAATAAATGAGTCTGTTCTATTTGTTAGTAACACTTTTAATGAAAATACTATATTTAGGCGAGTAGACATGAAAAACGTCTGTTTGTCGCAATCAAACATTGAAATAGTAAAATTTGAAGACTGCAGTTGGAATGAAAAAGGTGGTAGAATTGTTTTGTTAGATGAAAAAAAAATACCCAGTACAGAGGAAGGAAAATTAGGTCAATTAGAATTAATATTTAGACGTCTAAAAAAGAATTTTTCAAATAATAAATATTGGGAACAATCAGCAAAAGCTCATTTCAGTGAAATGCTTATGAGACAAAAAAGCCTTTGGAAAGAAAATAGTATTTTCGAATGGTTAATATACGGCTTCTATAATATGTTTGGAGGCACACAAGATTTTAAAAGACCTTTCTTTATTCTCTTTATTTCTACAACTCTAATTTTTCCATTAATTTATTCAGATTGGTGTTTCCTTACCTCTTGTGAGTGGGATTGGAATCCTTTAAGAAAGAGTATAGATGCCGCTATTCCATTATTCAAACCTAGTTTAGAATATAAATATTGGGGAATAAGATATTTACAAACATTCTTTTCTACGATACTTTTAACCTTTTTTATATTAGCATTAAGAAAGAGATTTAAGCAATAAAAATACTTAACCTTTTAAAGAATTCTCAAAAGGTATACGATTTATGATACTGCGACCAAGAGTTACCTCATCGGCAAACTCTAATTCATCACCAACGGAAATACCTCTGGCAATGGTTGACGTTACAATATCGTACTTCTCTACTTGCTTGTATATATAAAAATTGGTAGTATCCCCTTCCATTGTAGAACTTAAAGCGAAAATCAATTCCTTAACTTCTCCAGAGCGAACTTTTTCAACCAAAGATTCTATCTGTAAATTCTGAGGTCCAATACCCTCAATAGGAGAAATTTTCCCTCCTAATACATGATATACTCCTTGGTATTGCGCCGTGTTTTCAATAGCCATCACATCTCGAATATCCTCCACAACACAAACTATTTCTGTATTTCTCTTAGGATTTGCACAAATGTCACACAGTATAGTATCAGAAATATTATGACATTTTCTACATGTCTTAATTTCATTCCTCATTACATTTAAGGCTTCTGTCAAATACTTTGTCGATTCTTTAGGTTGCTTTAATAAGTGTAATACCAATCGTAATGCGGTACGTTTTCCAATACCGGGTAAACGACTTACCTCATTAACTGCATTTTCAAGTAATTTCGAAGAAAAATCCATTTTACAAAATTACGATTTTTAATACTCAAATTACTACCTAATTTTAATCATATTATAGACTTTCTTGTTAGGCGAAATTTGTTAAAATAACTACCTTTGATGCACTAAACAAAAATTAAGGATTTAATATGAACTTAGAGATAAAAGACCTAGAACCTAAAGCTGTTTGGAGTCATTTTGCTGATTTAAATGCAGTTCCTCGCCCTTCTAAAAAAGAAGAGAGAGTGATTCAATTTATGGTTGACTTTGGAAAAAAACTACAATTAGAAACTTTTGTTGATAACGTTGGTAATGTAATTATACGTAAACCGGCAACTGCAGGAATGGAAAACAGAAAAACTGTAGTTCTTCAAAGTCATCTCGACATGGTTCATCAAAAAAATGCCGATACGAATTTCGATTTCGATACCGAGGGAATAAAAATGATTGTTGATGGTGATTGGGTCAAAGCTGATGGAACTACTTTAGGTGCTGATAATGGTTTGGGTGTTGCCGCTATTATGGGAGTATTATCCTCTACTGATATTACTCATCCTGCAATAGAAGCTCTATTTACCATTGATGAGGAAACCGGTATGACTGGAGCTATGGGATTAGAAGGAAATGTTTTAACTGGAGACATACTTTTAAACTTAGACACAGAAGAAGATGATGAGATTGGAATGGGATGTGCAGGTGGAGTTGATATCACTGCAACTAGAAATTATGAAAAGGAAAATACTCCTGAAAACTCTGTTTCTTATGAAATATCAGTTACTGGTTTAAACGGAGGTCATTCAGGAATGGATATTCATAAAGGCTTAGGAAATGCCAATAAAATAATGAATCGTTTGTTGTTTGATGGTTTTACAAACTTCGGATTGCGTATTGCCGAAATAAATGGAGGTAGCTTACGAAATGCCATTCCTAGAGAAAGCTTTGCCACCGTGGTAATAGATAAGGTTTCAAAGGAACCGTTTTTATTTGAGCTTAATGAGTTGATCAATAATATCAAAGCAGAATTTCAAAGCATTGAACCGAGTCTGTCTATTGAGTTAAAAGCCGTTTCTACACCAGAAAATGTAATGGATTTAGGTGTTCAAGAAGGACTTATTAAAGCTATCTACGCCGCTATAAATGGAGTATATCGTATGAGCCCTGATATCGAAGGTTTGGTTGAAACTTCAAATAATGTTGCTCGAGTTATTGTAAAAAATGGAGATATTAAAATTGGGTGTTTGACTCGCTCATCTTCAGAAACAAATAAATGGGATTTAGCCAATTCTTTAAGATCTTCATTTGAATTAGCTGGTTTTGATGTTGAATTCTCTGGTTCATATCCAGGGTGGTTACCTAATATTAACTCTGAAATTTTGAATACGGTTACTAAATTGTATGAAGAATTGTATAATGAGAAGCCTCATGTAGCAGCCTGTCATGCAGGATTAGAATGTGGGATATTAGGTCAAAATTATCCGAATATGGATATGGTTTCTTTTGGGCCAAACATTCGTGGAGCACACTCTCCTGATGAAAGAGCACAGATTTCTTCAACACAAAAATTCTGGAAGTTTTTACTTGAAATTTTAAAAAATACTCCAGTAAAAAACTAAACATAAAATAATAAATTTTGAAACCGTCTTAAACAGACGGTTTTTTTATACCTATAATTGAAATTATATAGTGTAACAAGCTTCAAAGACTCTTTGAAAAAAATCAAAATTATCAACATCTTTAAACTAAAGAAACAACAACCAAAGGAATAAAATTATCACTTTAACATTTTTATGTAAAAATTAATAATATTTTTATAGCAAGAAAACAAAATAATTACCAAACCGCCCTACTACAAAATGAAAAAAAAACTAATCGTCATTTTTTCGTTATTTAGTATTCATATTGCTTTATCTCAAGAAAAGAACGTTAATAACCGAATGTTCTCTTTTTTTGATAAAACCATTGGAGCAAATAATACGAAATTAAGCTACGGTACTGTTTTTAAAGAAAAGTATCGACGAAAGCTTCCTCAAAATCACAACTATTTCAAAGAAGAACTCTTTACCAAAGGTAATATTACCTATCGAGGAGAAAACTTTTATGATGTAGATATAAAGTATGATATCGTTGATGATTTTTTAGTAACTAAAATTATCAATCACCAACGACAAATTTCAATAATACCAGAAAAAAGCCTTGTTTCCTATTTTAAAATAAATGGGCATACTTTCATTAATACAAACAATTCTAATATTGGTTTTTTAGAACAACTTGTTGTTTCAGATACTTTTTCCGTATTAAAAAAACATCGAAAAACCAGCAAGGAGAATAAAGACAGGAAGTATCGCTATTACACCTTCAAAAAGAAGAAGGATCAGTATTATGTATACTATAAGGACATTTTTTATCCTGTAAGTTCCAACAAAGATTTTGTAAAAATCTTCCCAAATGATAAAAAGGAAATAACGAAGTTCTTCAAGCAAAATCGATTCTTATTGAGAAACGACTTTACCAACTTTGTCACTAAGCTAATGAAACAATTGCTAGTTTAAAACATTATGATTACATCTAAAACAAAGCTAATTATTGCAATAATTCTCTTTATTATTGCTCTACCTGCATTTGCTCAAGAGAATAAGAATACTATTTCTATTGAAATAAACAACCTTAACAAGAAGCAAATAATAGAACTCTTGGAGAGTAAAACAAATTATACATTTTTCTTTCTAGATAAATGGTTTGATGATAATAAAACAACCACTTCTTTTAAAAACACTTCTATTGAAGATATTCTCAAAGACATTTTCAAAGAAAGTAATATTAACTTTTTTATTTTAAAAGAAAATCAAATCGTATTAACAAATGGAAACCTCATTAAAAAAAGTATATATGAAACTGATGTTAACAATAAAAAATCTTTAAATGATGATTCTCCCGTTTTAGTTGATTCCGAAATAGAAGCTAATACTTCATTAATAAAAATAGGTAGAGAAGAAAACGAAAAGAAATCTAACTATAAACTTTCTGGATATATCAAAAACGATAAAAATGGTGAAGCCATAGAAGGTGTAACTATTGTTGAGAAAAACAAAAACCTCTTTACTACCTCAAATAAAAATGGTTATTATAGTATAGAACTTCCTTTTGGTAAAAACACTTTATCAACTTCTTTCGTTGGTTTTGAGCAACAAGAAATAGATTTAATCCTTTACAATAATGGTAATCTTAATTTTTCAATAAACCCTCAATCTGAAAAACTCGATGAAGTAGTTATTAACGCTAATAAAAGTCGTAACATAAGACAAACCATTGCTGGTATAAGTCAAATTAAAGCTAAGGAAATTAAAAACATACCTTTGGTTCTCGGTGAAAGAGATATTTTAAAAGTGGCCGCTACCCTTCCTGCGATTAAATCAGCTGGTGAAGGGTCAGAAGGAGTTAATGTAAGAGGAGGAAAAGTAGATCAAAACTTATTTCTTTTAGATGATGGTGTTATATACAACCCTACACATTTCTTAGGTTTATTCTCAGCTATAAATCCTTTTACAACAAATGATTTAAAAATTTATACTGGAAACATTCCTTCTGAATATGGAGGGAGACTTTCATCTGTTTTTGATATTAGCACAAAAGATGCTAGCACTGATAAATTCAAAGGAGAGGCATCTATTGGACCAGTTACAGGAAATGTAAATGTTGAAATTCCTGTAATTAAAGATAAGGCTGGACTAAATTTAGGTGTAAGAAGTACCTATTCGGACTGGATTTTAGGATTAATTGACAATAAAGACTTCGAAAAAAGTAGTGTTTCCTTTCATGATGTTATTGGTAAATATAACCATAAAATTAATGACAATAACTCATTAAGCCTAACAGGATACTACAGTAAAGATAAGTATCAAATCGCCTCGGATACCATTAACAGTTATGGGAACACCATGTTCTCTTTAAACTGGAAACATCGTTTTAATGAAAAAAATAGAGGAAATTTAATTGTATCGAATAGTAATTATGGTTTTGATATAGATTATAAAACCGATCAAACAGCCAATGGTTTTAGCCTTAATTATAATATTAACGAAACCAATTTGAAATTAAGAATGAAATACGATCATTCTAAAACACATAAGTTTGATTATGGTTTAGAATCCAAACTATATACTATAAACCCTGGTACTATAGTTCCTAATGGTGATAATTCTAATGTAACACCGCTTACCATTAATAGAGAAAAAGCTCTTGAGAGTGCTTTATTTATTTCTGATGAGATTAATATAAGCCCTAAATTAAACTTTAATATTGGACTTCGATACAACCAATATTTAGCCTTGGGTTCTTCGACTCAAAGAGAATATGAAAGTAATGCTCCTAAAAATGAATCTACTCTTGTTAACACAATAGATTATGATAACAACGAAGTTTTCCAAACATATCAAGGATTGAGCTATCGCTTATCGGGGAAATATGAATTTAATAATTCGCTATCCTTAAAAGCCAGCTACAACAAGTCTTTTCAATACATACATCGCTTGAATAACAACACAACGGCCACACCTGTTGATACTTGGAGACTTTCTGACTCAAATATTAAACCTCAAGAAGGCTCACAAATATCCCTTGGAATATTCAAAAACTTCAATGATGATGAATATGAAATGAGTTTAGAAGGCTATTATAAAGATTATAAAAATCTAATTGATTATAAAATAGGCGCTACATTATTATTAAATGATCAAATTGAAACACAAACCATTCAAGGAAAAGGTAAATCGTATGGTATTGAATTTCTTCTTAAGAAAAGCAAAGGAAGGTTAAATGGTTGGGTTGGCTATAGCTATTCGCGCGCTCTAATTCAATTAAATAGTATGTTTGATGAAGAAAGAGTTAATAACGGTAACTTTTTCCCTACAAACTATGACAAACCACATGATGCAAACTTAGTTTTGAACTATAAGTTTACAGAAAGGTATAGTTTTTCTACAAATTTCACATACCAAACAGGTAGACCAATTACCTATCCTACTGGAAAATTTATATTTCCTGGAGTCGAATACCTAACGTATAGTAATAGAAATCAATTTAGAATTCCTGATTACTATAGGTTGGATGTTGGAATTAATATTGAAGGAAACCATAAAATAAAGAAGTTTGCTCATAGCTTTTGGAATATTTCTATTTACAATGTTTTAGGTAGAAACAATCCGTATTCAGTTTTTTTCCAAACTAATGAAAATGGAAATGTTGAAGCCTACCAAAGCTCTATTTTTTCAAGACCAATACCAACGATAACTTATAATTTTAAATTCTAAAGAATTATGAAAAACTACATTATAATGTTTTGTTTGATTCTAACTATTTTTATTAATGGTTGCGTTGAACCTATCGAATTCAGTTCAAACACCTATGAAAACAATTTAGTTGTTAGATCAATTTTGACCAATGAATTCAAAAAGCATTCAATTGAACTTTCGAGGACAATACCTATAGACTCTACCAAACTTGATCCCGTAAGAAATGCCTCCGTTTCTATAATTGATAACGATGGTATTACCTACAATTTTGTAGAGGAAGAAAACGGAATTTATACCTCATCGTCTCAATTTGCAGCGCTAACGAATAAATCGTACGCATTAAAAATACGAACAGCAGATGGCAATTCCTTTACATCTTCTACTGAGAAATTACCTTCTCTTTCCGAAATTGAAGAAATTAATGGTGCTATAGAGCCTAATGAGGACAGTGATACTCCTGACTTTGTTTTCAGAGTAAATAGTATTACCACTCCAAATGAAGGAAATTATTATCGATACGAGTATGATGAAACTTTTAAAATAAGAACAAATATCTGGAGCCCTAAAAAACTAGAAGTAGTTTCTGATACTCCTCCTTATGAGTTTAGACTTGTAGATAAAGTACCTGAAATTGATGGCACGGGTATTTGTTATGAAAACAACCTATCACATGAAATTATTTTATCAGAAACCTATGGTCTAGATGAAGATAAGGTAATAAATATACCGGTTCGCAAAATACCACTTGATAGTTACAGAATTGGTCTTCGATATTCTATCTTGGTTAAACAATACGTATTGAATAAGAATACTTATGATTATTATACACTTTTAGATAAATTTTCGAACCCAGACAATGTCTTCTCTCAAATACAAGTTGGAAATGTACCAAGTAACATAAAAGCAGATATTGATCCTGATCAAAATAAAGTTCTTGGATTTTTTGAGGTTTCATCGATTAACAAGAAAAGAATATTTATTAACAGAAACGAAATTACCAACTTATCGTATTTAAACTATCCAGTGCCTTTAAGTTGCACCGACCGTCCGAATCCTTTAATTGAAGATCGTGATGGTAGTTCTCCTCTATTAGAGCTACTCGAAGCTGGTTGGATCTATCAATCTCCACCTGATGTACCTATACCTCCTCCAGGTAGACCTTATCTTTTGGCAAGGAAAATTTGCGGCGATTGCAGCGTGCTTGGCCCAGTATCTCCTCCTGATTTTTGGATAGAATAAAATGGAAACTATGACTAAAAAATATACATTAATTATTTTCTTGCTTCTATTTCAGCTTATAAAGGCTCAATCGAAGCAAAACTTTAATAACAAGCTCGGTGATTTACCAACTGAGAAGGTGTTCGTTCATAATAACAACGACTTTTTACTAACGGGTGAAACTCTATACTATTCCGTTTATTGCTTGGACAACCTTAACCAAATGAGTCCATATAGTAAGATTGCCCATATTGAATTAATCAATAGTAATAATCAGAGTATGATAAAGCAATCTATTAATTTAGAAGATGGAACTGGCTCTGGAGATATTTTTATCAATACTGACATTGCTACAGGAACTTATAAACTTGCCGTTTATACAAAATGGATGCTTAATAAAAACCAAATATTTTCTAAGAATATCTTTATTGTAAACCCCTTTTCTAAAAAACTAAAAACGGGTAGTTTGATCAATAGTAATATAGATAACACAAATGCTATTTCTTATGAATCGGCACAAGACGGTATCTCTTTTCAAAATGATAAAACGGTGTATTCTAAACGAGAAAAAGTTAAACTTAATTTCTCAAAAGATTTTTCTAATCTCAATGGAATCTTTTCTATTTCTATAAAAAAGAAGAATAGCTTTAAACTTCCTCAGAACGAAGAATCTTCTACTCAAACTAAAATTAAAAATAACATTTACTTACCAGAACTAAGAGGCTCAATAATTCAAGGAAAAATAACTACAACTTCTCCTTCACTATCCGTATCCGATATTAAGCTTTCACTATGTAGTGAAAACCTTGATCTACCGATGTCCGCTGTTACGAATGAAAATGGTACATTTTATTTTAATATTTCAAATTTAGATACCAAAAACGTATCAATTCAAATACACGACAAAGATCGAGATCAATTTAATATCACTTTAGATTCTAACGAAAATATAGATTGTAAATTCAATAATTTCCCAGAATTATATCTTAGTGATGAACTAAATCAGACCATCAAAGATAAAAACCTATACTCTCAAATTGAAAATGCTTTCTTTTCTGTTAAGAGAGACAGCTTGATGGTAAAGCCTGATAATAACACTCTATTAGATCGCATTAGTAAAACCTATGTTTTGGACGATTTCAAACGATTTAAAACAGTCAGAGAAACATTCGTCGAGGTAATTCCAGGCGCTGGATTTAGTAAAAATAATGGTAAATATGAATTGAGTATTACCAACCCCGAAACATATGAGGTTCTAAAGTTTTTATCTTCATTAGTAATTGTGGATGGATACTTATTAGATAATCATGAAGACCTATTGAACTTTGATGCAAGAAAAATTCAATCTATTTCAATAGTAACGGATAAATACTTTTATGGTAATGCTCTCTATCAAGGTATTGCCGTTGTAAAAACCTTTAAAAAAGATTTTAGTTCGTCATTAACAAATAGAAACAATTTTAAAGTTACTCCTGTACAACCAGAAAAAATATACTTCTTTCAAGATGCTAAAGGTATTAGCAACAAAAGAATTCCTGACTTTAGAACTCAACTTTATTGGAACCCAAATGTTGATATCAATAAAAAAGAAATAACTTTTTTTACATCGGATGTTACTGGTGAATTCGAAATAGACCTTGTTGGATATACTCAACAGGGTAGATTTGTCTCCCTCAAGCGCACCTTTTCAGTGCAATAATAAAAAACAAGGACTTAAAGTCCTTGTTTTTAAATTTAAGAACTTTTCATTGTACTCACATAGAGTAAAAAACAACTACATTTTAAATTCAAATTACAATAGTTAATAATACTTAAAAACAGGCTTAAAAAAACTTAACTAATCTAAATAAAGCTTGTTTAAAAATCAATTTTAACTATTTTTTGTAAAAAATTATAATATCTTGACATCACCAAACTAACCACTTTTTAAGTGAAAAACTACTATACCAATGAAAAAACTACTACTAGCCTGTTCCTTAGTGGGACTCGTCTCCGCGGGTACATGTCAGAACAGCAACAATGTCTCCGAAATTTACTCTTCTTTTGATGAAACTTTAGGAGCTTATAACACTAACTTAAGCTATGGAGATGTTTTCGAAGAACAATACCGAAAAATCACAAAAAACAATCATAATTTCTTCCTTAAAGATGAATTTGTAAAAGGAAGTATTCATTATCGAGGCGACCTGTTTTTTAATACTGAACTAAAATATGACATCGTTAATGACATCGTTATTGTTAGAATTAGCAATAAGAGTGAAGCAATTGCTATTGTTCCTGAAAAACAGAGAATTCAGTTTTTCAAAATGAACAACTCTAAGTTTATAAATACTTTTTCTGATGAATATGGTTTTTTAGAAGAAATTGTTTCCTCTGATAATTTTTCAATCCTTAAAAAACATAAGAAATTTTCTAAAGAGAAGAAAAACCTAAATTTCGTCCATCACGTATTTAAAAAAAAGAAAGATCGTTTTTTTCTTCTACATGATAATCAATATCATGAAATAGAATCTAAAAAAGACTTTATGAACATTTTCCCCGATAAAAAACAAATCATTTCAGAACATTTCAAAACTAACAAGCGATTACAGAAAAGTAACTTCGTCGCCTTTGTTTCCAAGTTAATGAACCGTCTTTAAGTAGTAAAAATGCCAACTTTTATAAAAAAATTAATCACAATCATTATTTTGATTGTGACAATCCCCGTATTATCCCAAGAGAAAGAGCTAAGCATTTCTTTGGATGTTAAAAATTTAACTAAAACACAAATAATAGAGTTAATTGAAGAAAAAAGTAATTACAAGTTTTACTTTCTTGACAAATGGCTCGATAAAAGACCAATGAACTTTAATTTAGAAAACGCTAACATTAAAAAGGTTTTATATACATTATTTGACAATAGCAAAATCAACTATTACATACTCGACCAACATAGTATAATTCTTACCAATGGTAATTTAATTAAAAAACCTCCGAAATATGCTAAATCGAATACCAATTTACCTAGTAATAGCTCCGTCCCTATTTTAGTGGATACCGATTTAAATGGAGAATCTTCATATTTAAAAATAGGTAAAGAACAGGATGTTAAACAACCTAATTACATCTTATCAGGTTATGTGAAAAACGACAAAAATGGTACCCCCATCGAAGGTGTAACTATAGTTGAGAGAGAGAAAAACATTTATACTACAACGAACAAAAACGGTTACTATTCTCTAAAGCTTCCTTATGGTAAAAATACTATAGAATCATCATTCGTCGGTTTCGAAATTGAACAAAGAAATCTTATTCTTTATGGAAATGGTAAATTAAATATTTCTATCAATCCAAAATCAGAAGAATTAGAAGAAGTTATCATAACTGCGAATAAAAGTAGAAATATTAAACAAACAATTGCTGGTATTAGCCAGATTAAAGCGCAAGAGATTAAGAATATCCCATTAGTATTAGGAGAAAGAGATATTTTAAAAGTAGCTGCTACGCTTCCTGCTATAAAATCCACAGGAGAAGGTTCTGAAGGAGTCAATGTTAGAGGTGGTAAAGTAGATCAAAACTTATTTTTATTAGATGATGGAGTCATTTATAACCCTACGCATTTCTTAGGATTATTCTCATCTATTAATCCATTCACTACAAATAATTTAAAAGTATATACCGGAAATATCCCCTCAGAATATGGAGGTAGACTTTCATCAGTTTTTGATATTAGTACCAAGAATCCAAGTGATAAAAAATTCAAGGGCGAAGTCTCTATTGGACCTGTAACAGGAAATGTTAATCTAGAAATTCCTATTATAAAAGATAAATCTGGTTTAAACCTTGGAGTAAGAAGTACATACTCTGATTGGGTATTAGGATTAATAGATAATAAAGATTTTAATAAAAGTAGTGTTTCTTTTCATGATGTTATTGGAAAATACACTCACAAAATTAACGACAAAAACACGTTAAAACTTACTGGATACTATAGTTATGATAAATATCAAATAGCTTCAGATACCATAAATACATATGGAAATACTATGTTCTCCTTAAATTGGAAACATCGATTCAATGAAAAAAATTATGGGAACTTGATTCTATCAAACAGTAGTTATGGTTTTGATATTGACTACCAAAATGAAAATACCACCAATGGTTTTCACCTTAATTATAAAATAAACGAAACTAACTTAAAGCTAAAAATGAAGTATGACTATTCTAAAACTCATAAATTTACTTATGGTTTGGAATCGAAACTTTATAATATAAATCCAGGGACGATAATTCCAAATGGAAATAATTCAGAAGTCATTCCTTTAATGATACAAGACGAAAGAGCTCTTGAAAATGGCTTGTTTGTATCAGACGAAATTAACATTAGCCCAAAATTAAATTTCAACGTAGGTTTAAGATTTAATCAGTATTTAGCTCTAGGTCCTTCAACTCAAAGAGAATATGAAGCTAATAGTCCTAAAAACCAATCGACTCTAGTAAATTCCACTGAGTATGGAAATAATGAAGTTTTTCAAACTTATAATGGATTAAGCTATAGGTTCGCTACTAGATATGAACTCAGCGAAAGTTTATCTCTAAAAGCCAGTTTCAACAAATCATTTCAATACATACATCGTTTAAACAACAATACTACAGCGACTCCTGTGGATACATGGCGACTTTCCGATACGAACATTAAACCACAGGAAGGTTCTCAAGTATCGTTAGGACTATTTAAGAACTTTAATGATGATGAATATGAAATGAGTATAGAAGGATATTATAAAAAATATAAAAACTTACTCGATTATAAGGTGGGAGCTACTCTTTTGCTAAATGACGAAGTTGAAACCCAAGTAATTCAAGGAAATGGAAAATCATATGGTGTTGAACTTTTATTAAAAAAGAACTCAGGTAGGCTAAATGGTTGGCTCGGATACAGTTATTCTCGATCATTAATTCAACTTAATAGTATTTTTAGAGAAGAACGAGTTAATAACGGAGAATTTTTCCCAACGAATTATGACAAACCCCATGATGTAAACCTTGTCTTGAATTATAAGTTTACCAAACGATATAGTCTTTCAACCAACTTTACTTATCAAACAGGTAGACCAATAACCTATCCTACAGGTAGATTTACTATTAGAGATGTAGAATACTTAACCTACAGTAATAGAAATCAATTTAGAATACCTGACTACTATAGATTAGATATTGGAATAAACATTGAAGGAAACCACAAGATTAAGAAATTTGCTCATAGCTTCTGGAATATTTCGGTTTACAATGTACTTGGAAGAAACAACCCTTATTCAGTGTTCTTTCAAACATCTGACTCTGGAAATGTTGAAGCATACCAAAGTTCAATTTTCTCTAGACCAATCCCCACAATCACCTATAACTTTAAATTTTAATCAGTTATGAAAAAACATATAAAATACTTTTATATAATTCTACTAATTTTTGTAACGAATAGTTGCATTGAACCTTTTGATTTCAAATCAGAAGCATATGAAAGTAAATTAGTAGTAAGTTGTATTATAACTAATCAATTGAAAAAACATACTATAAAATTATCTCAAACAACACCAATAGATATTACTGATATAGAACCCGAAAAAAACGCTATTGTAGAAATAGTTAATGATTTAGGAACCACTTATAGTTTTCAAGAGCATGAAGATGGTGAATACATATCTACAGAAGAGTTTGCCGCGCAAGCCAATAGATCATATACTCTAAAAATTAAAACCGAGGAAGGCAAAAGCTATGTTTCATCAAATGAAAAACTTCCAATGATGTCTGAAATAGAAGATGTTAATTTTACAGTTGAACAAAATGAGATTGACAATTTACAAGAAGTCGTTTTCAGAGTAAACAGCTCTTCTTCAGACGGCCCTGGTAATTACTATCGATACGAATATGATGAAACATATAAAATAAAATCTCCACTTTGGGGACGTTATAAAATTGTAGTTATTTCAAGTGTTTTTCCTTATGAATTTAATGACGTACTTAAGGATCCAGAAGTCGATGGCACAGGTGTATGTTATGGTAACAAATCATCAAAAGCAATCATGCTCACCGAAACCAAAACATTAAGTCAAGATAAAGTTACAAATTACCCCATTAGATCAATTCCTCTTGATAATTACATCATAGGTCTTCGATATTCTATTTTAATAAATCAATATGTAATCAATGAAAGTACTTATAACTTTTATTCACTTCTAAATAAGTTTTCAAATACAGGAAATATATTTTCTCAAGTTCAAACAGGAAATATTCCAAGTAATATTGTTTCTGAATCTAATCCTAGCAACGATGAAGTTATTGGTTTTTTCGAAGTATCTTCTCTTAATACTAAAAGAGTATTCTTTGATAGAAGCGACATTACTGAAACTTCTTATACAAACTACGTAGAGCCTCTAACTTGTGGTGAAAAAATACAGCCTTTAATTAGCGACCCTTCAGGCTATTCCCCGCTGTTAAACTTTCTAAATACAGGGTGGATACTAGCACATCGCGATCTTAATTTTCCTCCTTCTGCAATACGACCATTTGTTTTAATGAAAAAAGAATGTGGTGATTGCTCTGATTTTGGTTCAATAACTCAACCCGATTTTTGGATCGAATAAAACTTAATAAGATGACAAAAAAATATATACTTATAATAAGCATTCTGCTTTGTACTATAGCTTTTGGACAATCTAAAGCCTCATTTTCTTTGAACTTTGATAAGCTACCAGAGGAAAAAATTTATGTACATAGCAACAATGACTTTCTTTTAACAGGTGAAACTTTATATTACAATGTATTTTGTTTAAGTAATAATAAATTCAGTGAGTTAAGTAAAATTGCTTATCTCGATTTGATAAATTCAAATAACCAAAGTGTTATCAAGCAAAAAATAAAACTTACCCAAGGTACAGGATATGGCGATATTTTTATTAATGAAAACATTCAAACTGGTACTTATAAAATTATAGCCTATACAAACTGGATGATGAACAAAAATTCTTTCTTTGAAAAAAATGTTTTTATTGTAAATCCATTTTCAAATAACTTAAAAACATCGAATAAAAATTTAGACTCTAATCCCCATCCTTCTCATTCGGAAAACACAAACATATCCGAACTTTTTAAGGGTAATAAAAGTAATTTTAACAAAAGAGAAAAGGTCACTCTAAATTTGAATCGTTTAGTAAATAAAGCTGGTTCATATTCTTTATCAATTCGACAGAAAAACAACTTCGAATTAGATACTAAAATAACATTGAATAGCTCTCAAGAAACCCCGTCTAAGTTCTATCTCCCAGAACTTAGAGGCTCTATTATTCATGGAAAAGTAATTTCTGAACAACCTATATCTTCTAGTATAAAATTATCTCTATCGAAGATCAATGATAAAAACAGCTTACCACTGACAGCCTCAACGAATGATAAAAATGAATTCTATTTTAATGTTGCCGATATAAAAACAGAAAAATTACATATTCAAATACTTGAGAATAATAAAGCTGACTACAAAATAGAGCTAATGGAAACCACTCCTATATCCCATAATTATGGTGATTTCCCTGAACTTTATTTAAATGAAGACCTCAACAACGTTATTGATCGCAGAAGTATATATTCTCAAATTGAAAATGCTTTTTACTCTATTAAGAAAGATAGCATTACCAAGAAAAACAAAAAAGATGATCACTCGAGTCTAGTAGACATAACCTATAATTTAGATGACTACAACAGATTTAAAACTGTTAAAGAAACTTTTGTTGAGATTATTGATCGTGCTGGTTTTTCAAATTATAATGGAAAACAAACACTAAAAATTACGAATATGAGTACAACAACTCATCAGAAACATCAAAACGCACTTCTCATTATTGATGGCAAGGTTGTAGATAACCACGAGTATCTGTTAGATTTTGATGCGCGTAAAATAAAGACCATTTCTCTTGTTAAAAACAAGTACTTTTATGGAAATACAATTTATCAAGGTATTGTTATTGTTACCACAATTAAAAATGACTTCTTGATTAATTTAGATGATTTTCATGAAATTAAAGTACTCCCTAACCAACCAAGAAAAACATACTTTTTTCAAAATAGTGAGAATATAACAAATGAAAGAATTCCTGATTTCAGAACCCAATTATATTGGAATCCAAACATTGATTTAACTAGGAATGAAATAAGCTTCTACACCTCAGATGTAGTAGGAGAATTTGAAATAAATCTTGTTGGATATACCGAACAAGGGGAATTCGTTTCCATCAAGCGTAGCTTTTCAGTGCAATAGTAAAAAAACAAGGACTTAAAGTCCTTGTTTTTTTTTATTTTTATGCGATGAATTTTCTAGCGCATTTATACCTTTCAAAAAACAATGATGAAATTATGATTGGTAATTTTATTGCTGACCATATCAAAGGCAATAAATTTTCCCATTTTCCTGAAAATATTCAAAAAGGTATTTTGCTTCATAGAGCGATTGATTCCTACACGGATGCCCATGAAATAGTTCGTGTAAGTAAAAGAAGATTACACGAACGATACGGACACTATGATGGAGTTATCATAGATATATTCTACGACCACTTTTTGGCAATTAACTGGCGTGATTATTCCGAAATCCCCTTAGACATCTATGTATCGTCTGTTTACCAGCTACTTGAAAACAATATTGATATTCTTCCTGAGAAAACGCAACATTTACTTCCTTATATGATCAAATATAACTGGTTATACAATTATCAATTTGCAAAAGGAATTAAAGATGTTCTTAATGGAATGAACAATAGAACCAATGGAAAATCAATGATGAATCTTGCTACGGAAGATCTACTACTACATTATGATTCTTTTCATAACGACTTTACCAAATTCTTCAAAGACCTTCAACATTTTTCTGAAATTAAAACAAAAGAATTATTGACAAACTAATCTAATTTTAATCAAATGAAAAAATCACTAATCTTATTTATTAGCGGCTGCTTCCTTTTGGCTAGTTGCAAGACTACAGTTCCTGAAAAACAGGAAATAAAAGGTGTTATTACAGACAAAGCCATGGTCGTATCTGCTAGAAAAGAAGCATCCAAAATAGGCGTTGATATCTTAAAAAAAGGAGGTAACGCTTTTGATGCCATGATGGCAACAGAACTAGCATTGGCTGTTTCGTATCCATATGCTGGTAATATCGGAGGTGGTGGTTTCATGGTTTATAGAACTAATGAAGGCAAAATTGGTGCTTTAGATTATAGAGAAAAGGCTCCTTTAACTGCTCATAGAGATATGTACCTAGATGAAAATGGAAACATTATAAAAAATAAAAGTACTTCTGGAGCAACTGCCGTTGGCGTACCTGGTACCATAGCAGGTGTTTTTGAAGCACATAAAAAGTTTGGAAGCTTGCCCATTAAGGAGATTATCCAACCAGTAATTGACCTAGCTTACAAAGGTGTTGTGGTTACAAAAAAGCAAGAAAAGCGTTTACTAAAACACAAAAAAGACTTTTTTAGAGTAAATAAAGACACTATTCCATTGGCTAAAATATGGAAATCAGGAGATACCATAAAATACCCTGAGTTAGGAAAAACACTTACTCGCATTTTAGAAAATGGTAGAGATGAATTTTATAAAGGAGAAACTGGAAAAAAATTAGCAGCTTTTTTACAACAAGAAGGCGGATATGTTACGGAAGAAGACTTAGCTAAATATGAAGCTAAATGGAGAACTCCAGTAATATTTTCGTATGATAATTTAAAAATCATTTCCATGTCTCCTCCTTCTAGTGGAGGTGTATGCTTAGCTGAAATAATGAATGCCATTGAACCATATGATCTACATGAATATGGGCATAATTCTTCTAAATCAATCCAAGTGATTACAGAAGCTGAAAGACGAGCCTATGCGGATAGAAGCTATTTTTTAGGTGATCCCGATTTTGTTTCTATTCCAATGGATAAGCTACTAAGTAAAGCTTATGCTAATGAAAGAATGTCTTCTTTTTCTTTTGAAAAGGCTACAAAATCTAAAGATTTATCCCATGGCTCCATAGAAATTGTTGAAAGTGATGAAACCACACATTATTCAATTGTTGATCAATTTGGAAATGCTGTTTCTGTTACCACAACAATTAATGCGGCATATGGATCGAAACTATATGCGCCTGAGCTTGGTTTTTTCTTGAACAACGAAATGGATGATTTCAGTAGCAAACCTGGTGAACCGAATATGTTTGGTCTCGTTGGAGCCGAAGCGAACGAAATAGCTCCAGAAAAAAGGATGTTAAGCTCTATGACTCCAACTATTGTTGAGAAAGAAGGTAAATTATGGATGGTCGTAGGTACACCAGGAGGATCGACCATTATCACATCGGTTTTACAAACTATCTTAAACGTTCATGAATACAATATGGGAATGCAGGAAGCCGTAAATCAACCGAGATTTCATCATCAATGGTTACCTGATACCGTAAAAATGGAGCCTAATAGTTTTTCTGAAGAAGTAAAAACAGCACTTTCACAAAAAGGATATACGATTGATGAAGCAAACTCTCCCGTGATTGGGAAAGTGGATGCCATCTTAGTTTTACCAAATGGTAAGCTAGAAGGAGGTGCCGATAAAAGAGGCGACGATACAGCCATAGGCTTTTAATAAAATAGATCATAAAAATAACCCCGATGTTGCTCATCGGGGTTATTTTTATCCTTTATCTTGATTTAAATTATTTTTTATTAATCCTTTTCCTTAAGTAAAATGAATCCAATCCATGCAAACCAAATAATTTGAGTTAAACCAAATATGGCTCCTAAATCAGATAGCCCTGGAAAAACCGATACGATTCCCGCAATTCCCACTATCAATCCTAAATAGTTCAAAGGCTTTGATAAAACTCTTTCTTTTATTCCAAAGTAACTAATTAAAAATACCCAAAGTCCTCCTACAACTTCTATTCCACCTCCTAATCCTCCTTGTATGGCATCAATAGTCTTCCATGCCGTTATAGCAGAAGATTTATCTGTAGAAAATATAACTTCAATTGATTCCAAACCAACATTTGCAACCATTCCGCTGGCAATAACCAGTCCTGACCAAATAAATCCTAGCACAGGTGTTACCTTAGATACTAACAAATGTTTTTTATTGAATTTTGAGTTGATAACTATGGTTAGAGGAATTAAAATAATTCCGAAAAGAACATAAATTAGTAAGTTCCAAATTTGAAATAACACTTTATTATTTAGAACAAATGCGAGTTTTTCGACATCTCCATTAGCGGCCTCCATACCAGGAGATAAAAAGAATATTAAATAGGTAAAACCTATAACATATAATAGCGCTTCGATTATTGCTGAGTATCCACCAATTTTATGAGTATTCATGGTAAGTTTTTATATTAAAGACGATTGGCTGATTATTTTGCTACGTTAATTCACATAATTTCAATATTTTAACTAACAGAACTCTCTTTACTAAATAAAAAACACCCCATAAATTATGGGGTGCTTATATAGATTAACAAACTTTTATCTTGAACTTTTAATTTTCCAATTTATTCTTCATATACTCTTCAAGCTCATGTTTAGCTTTTAATATCTCAACCTCCTTTGCTGATTTCCCTCTTGCTCTTTCAACATAACCATTAAAAATATGGCTTAAATACAATGGAGAACTAGGTTTGTTATCTTTGTCTTCCACATCGAAGTTTACGGCATTATGACATGTAAAGCAATTTACCAGATTACTAACGTTGATTTTTGAAATATCATCTTGAAACGTTTGTGTATAAGTTTCCATTGTAACATTAGCACAATTTAATGATCCTCTTGCTAACGATCCTTCCTCTCCTTTATCAATATCCTGTCCCAATTCAACAATTTTTTTAGCTTGTTCTTCTGGACTCATACCATCTGTATTTAACCATATAGATCCATTATAAAAGTAGTTTTTCCAAACGTCCTTTAAGTTTTTCTTTACACACTCATTAATTTCATTGACATGATTAAAGTTCTTTTCTCCATCTTGAGATGTTTTCATAAAACTTCCATCAGGATTTCTTGGCACACCGTATTGAAACAAATCGTATGCCTTATTCTCAACATTTGGCGCGTGCTTTGAAGTATTCCAAGTTATAGCATCTATTCCTGAAGTTTCACCTTTTTTAAATACTAACTTTTGTTCATTAGATACTGCTTTATTTTTTTTCCAATTATAGTTTGGAGCTAAATCATCATGTTCAAAAGTAGCCCAAATAAATTCTGGATGATTTTCTACTACCCCAACAACATGCATTCCTAACATTGCAACTTCAGTTTTGGAATAATTAATCGTATCTCTACTAATAGCAGCTGTGGTTATATAATAATTCGATAAATCTTCCTTAGGTAATGCCGAAGTAGCCACCCAAGAAACTTTAAGTTCTAGAGCTCCCACAGGAAATGTTTTATTATTGTTTTCATCCAGTTCTCCACTAATTAAAGCGTCTTTAAACTTTTCTGCCGACTCCTTTAAAATAGGGTCTATATGAATAGAGTAAAATATGGTTTCGGAATTACCTTCAGAGTTAAAATACGGGTTTGTTTTAAGGACTCCTCCTGGTCCAGCCTGTAATGTATCGGTAAGGACAACATTTACCCCCTCAATTCCCTTGATTGGATTCATATGAGAATCTACTTGAAGTATTCTCTCTTCGTTTAAAAAAAGAGGTATTTCTTTTTCTTCTACTAATGCAGGTTTGGTTAACCATAAAAACTTTTGCCATGACCATTGATGGAACATTTCGTTGGTAGAGCTCTCTGCCGCAAAAGGACTATTCTTTCCCTCTGCTGGATTCTTAGTTTGAGAATGCGGAAACCATGAAGCGTCACACAATTTTACTGAAGTAGTTGTTTGATAATCGAGCTCCCCCTCCTTTTTCGAGGATTCCTGTTTTTGTTTACATGAACTTAGGACTAAAACACCTAACAGTGCTGCCCCTAAACTCGTTTTTGAAATTAATTTCATAGTATGTTAGTTTTGTAATTGGCTGCAAAAATGAAATAATAATTTAATTGAACTGAGTAAAAAGTCATAAGTTCCTTGAAATAGGTTATAACCAACGGAATTTCGATCATAATTGTAATTAACTATTTTATTCTTTTACTCAAATCAGCTAAGAGTTATGTTTACTATTAATCAATATCATTAAAAACATCATTTATTATGGCTTTTTAGTATCTTTAAGAAAACTAAAAACTATGAGTAAACATCATGAATTTATGAGTGAAGCAGTAAAAGCTGCTTTAAAAGGGATGAGAAACAATGAAGGAGGTCCTTTCGGTTGTATTATTGTTAAAGATGGTGAAATTGTTGGAAGAGGAAATAACAAAGTTACTTCTACAAATGATCCTACTGCTCATGCTGAAGTGACTGCTATTCGTGATGCATGTAAAAATCTAGGTACATTTCAATTGGACGGTTGTATTGTTTATACCTCTTGTGAACCTTGCCCTATGTGTTTAGGTGCTATCTATTGGGCACGACCAGATAAAGTATATTATGGAAGTGGACAAGAAGATGCTGCAAATATTGGCTTTGATGATGCTTTCATTTATAAAGAAATTCCTTTACCATATCATGAAAGAAGTATTCCTTTTGAACAATTAGGAAGAGAAATAGCACTTGAACCATTTCAAAAATGGATCGACAAAAATGATAAAATAGAATATTAAAAAAGAAAACCTCTCTTTCGTTGAATTCCAGAGAGGTTTAATAAAACTCAATCGTAAAACTTTATTTTAGTTTATTCTTCATAAATTCTTCTATTTCCTGTTTCGCTTTCAAAGCTTCAACAGCATCCATAATATTTTCCTTCCGCTCGTTTAATAAATGCATCAAAAATATGACTCATATAAATTGGTGATGTATCGCTAGTATAACTCACAGCATTATGACAACTAAAACAATTTGCCAAATTACTCATCTTAATACTATCTATAGAACTCTTAAATGTTTGTGTATATGTTTCCATAGTTACGTTGGCACAATTCAATGAACCTCTAGCATATGAATCTGGAGTTGCATTGGAAATTTTTCCATTTAACTTAACGAGTAATTCGGCTTGCTGTTTCTGGTTTAAACCATCTGCATGGATCCAGATAGATCCATTGTAAAAATAATTTTTCCAGACATCCTTTAACTTCTGTCTAACACATAAATTAATATTTTCTATATTTTCAAAGTTTAGAGGTTCTTTTTGACTAGTTTCCATAAAACCTCTTCCTTTATTCTTAGGAACTCCATATTGAAATAAATCAAACACTAAAGACAATACACCTCATAAAAACCAAGAAAAATAATACCATAGTTATATTATACGTGATTTTGTTGGTTTTTGCTAAAAATCAAGATAATAAGATTGATAAATGGAATGAACATTTTATCCTTAAGAGTAGATTTTTGAGATATAAAAGCCCCGATTGAGATCATGTAAAAAAAACTAACTATCAGCTAATTAAAAAATCACAACTAATTCGATTCCTTTTTTATATCGAGTTCATGATTAAATTAATGACTATATCTGATGGTCAATTCTTTATCTTTTTTATATTTAAACCAGAGGAATTTATTCTCGATTACAATTACCTATTATTTATGATTACACTTGAAAATGATTATTTACAAATTGAAATAAAGAAAATTGGAGCAGAACTATGCAAAGTCTATTCTAAACAAACAAATTTAGACTATCTCTGGAAGGGTGACCCTAAGTTTTGGAAGCGACACTCCCCTGTTTTGTTTCCTATTGTAGGTAAACTCGTTAACAATTCTTATACAGTTGATGGTTCTCAATATGAATTAACACAACATGGTTTTGCAAGAGATTTAGATTTTAAAGTAATCGCAAAAACTGAAAAGAGTATTGTTTTAGAAACTGAATATTCAGAAGAAACATTGCTTAAATATCCTTATAAATTCGCTTTGCAAATTGAATATCAATTGCAAAAAAGCTTAGTTGAAGTTACTTATAGAGTTTTTAATAGAGATTCTAAACTAATGGACTTTTCAATAGGAGCGCATCCAGCATTTAATTGTCCAATATCCGAAACCACAAATTTCAACGATTATTTTATTGAATTTGAAAAAGAGGAAACACCAATTCAGCATTCTTTAAATCCACAAACTGGTTTTAGGAAAAAAGACACTGAAACCGTAACTTTAAATAAAAAGTTACCGCTCTCTTATGATTTGTTTGATAATGATGCATTAATGTTTGAGAAGGTAGAATCAAAAAAGATTTCTTTAAAATCTGATAAACATGAACATGGAGTTCATTTTTATATACCAAATTGGAGATATATGGCCTTTTGGACTCAAAAAGGAAATGCTCCATTCATCTGTTTCGAACCTTGGATGGGAATTGCCGATGAAGAAAATACCGATCATGTATTTGAAACGAAAACCGGTATCATGAAGTTAGATGTTAATCAATCCTACGAAAATCAATATTCGATGGAGTTTTTTTAATTGAACTCATTATAATACCAAATCCAATGTTTTAGCACGTTGGATTTTTTTTGTTTCCGTTTCTATAAACGCTGGCACAATAAATATTTCCTTGGGCTTTTCGTATTTCCCTAAGCTTTCCAAACTTTCCAACTCTTTATTTATATCTGATAGCTCCGCTGTAGTTTTATCTCCTTCCAAAACAAGAACCAATTTTTCACCTAAAATAGTATCAGAAATACCAGCAACAAAAAAACGTCCCTCGATAATATTGGATAGCTTCTCTTCAATCGTCTCAGGGTTTAACTTAACTCCGCCAGAATTAATAATGTTGTCAAACCTTCCCATCCATGTAAAAGAGGTTTTAGAATGTAATTCAACAATATCATTGGTTATCACTAGCTCATCAGAAACTAACGGAGCATGAATAACTAAACATCCTCTACGATCCTTTTCTAAAGTAACATTAGGTAAAGTATTGTAAAGTGAATATTCTTTTTCTTCATGATTTAACCTTTTAACAGCAATGTGAGTTATGGTCTCGGTCATTCCATAGGTTGCAAAAATTTCAGTAGTACTATGTTCAATCTCCTTTTTTAAGTCATTACTAACAACTCCTCCACCTACGATTAACGTCTTAACTTTCTTCAGTTCCTTCAAGCTGGCTTGCAATTGCATAGGAACCATTGCCGAAAAGTCATAGTTTTTCCTAACTGCTAATAAAGGGTTCGTTACAGGTTTCACAATATCAATGTTCCAGCCTAATACCATAGCTCTAACTAGCATCATTTTTCCAGCGATATAAACCACCGACATACATAACAAAGCTGTTGTATTTTCATGTAATTGAAAAAACTCTCCAGTTGCTTTTGCGGAGTTTATCATAAACTCCTTTTTTAATTTTATAGGCTTCGGCTTTCCTGTGGATCCAGAAGTTTTTACTACAACGAATTCATTATTATTAAACCAATCACCTAAAAAATCATGAACTTCTCTCGAAATATTCTTTGAAAAATCTAGAATATCACTTGATGATGTAAATGATCTACCGTTTAGTTGGAAACTTGAATGGAAATACATTTGCTATGAATTATACCCCTTCTATTTCTTGAATAATGTCTTTGTCTAAGGGGTTTTCTATTTTACCAAATAATTTTTCTTTCCAATTTTGCCATCCATATTTCTTTGAGAAAATAATAAGAAGAATAGGATATAAAACCAGTACTGGTAAAAACATTTCTACCCCAACAGAAGGTTCTGAAGTATCTATATATAAAGCTTCTGTTTGAAAAACAGTCCAATCAGTAGTTACGAAAAATGCAGCAACAATATTGTTTATAGCATGCAAACCGAGTGCTAATTCAGTTCCTTCATCTAATAGTGTTACAATTCCAAAAAAGAATCCTGTACCTATATAGAATACCATAGAAATTGGGCCTAATTTATCAACTTCAGGATTCGCTCCATGCAGTAAACCAAAAGCTACTGAAGTTATGATTAATGGAAACCATCTATTTTTAACTAGGATACCTAATCCTTGCATCAAATATCCTCGAAATAACAATTCTTCAAAAGAAGTTTGAATTGGTATGAATAAAAATGAAATTGTAAGCAATATAAAAAATGGTACAGGTTTAAAATTCCATACATAGTTTTCAGGTTCTAAAAAAATTCCAATTCCGATGGCTATTATTGATATAATTCCCCAAGTAATAAAACCAAACCAAAACCTTTTCCTATCTATATTCTTTCTACTCGTAACAATTGTTTTAAAAGCTCTCTTATGAAGAAACTTGACTCCCATAAATAAGAACAGTAAACCACAAGCAAAGGAGATAATAATTAAAAACAAAAACAAGTTGCTATTTATCCCTAAAGTCATAAAACTATCTTGAGCGGCTCTCGAGAACTCATTCATGTCTTCAGAATGCATCATTGCCGTAATTGCTAGCGGAAATACTCCAATAAATTGCCATCCAAAAAGAACTATTAAAATTACAATTAAATAGATATACCACTCATTTCTTCCTTTGTATGCTTGCTGTATAAAGTTCATATATTATAAATTAAAATACCATTTTTTATTTCTGTTGTACTGCAACCCTCCATCAATTACTTCTAAAGGACTTTCGAAATTATTTGTAAACAATCCTCCAGTTCCTAATCCTTGCGGCAAAGGATTATCCAATGTATATGTCCACTGCGCAATCGCATTCAGTCCTACATTACTTTCTAAAGCACTTGTAATCCAATTACCAGCTCTATGGTTAGACGCAATTTCTATCCATTCGTTACTACCTTTTATACCTCCAACCAAACTTGGTTTTAAAATTATGTATTGAGGTTTAATAGTTTCAATACATTTCAATTTATCTTCTGTTGAAAATACACCAATTAATTCCTCATCTAAAGCAATATCCAGAGGTGTTTTACTGCAAAGTTCCGCCATCTCTTGCCACTGTCCTTGCTTTATAGGTTGTTCGATAGAATGCAACTCGAGTTCTGATAATTTTTTTAATTTATCTAAAGCATTTTCAGGTGTAAATGCTCCGTTTGCATCAACTCTGAGCTCAATTTCCTTGGCAGAAAACTCATTCCTTATAGACTTTAGTAAAGATAATTCAGTATCGAAATCAATCGCTCCTATTTTCATCTTTATAGTTGTAAAACCTTGTTGCAACTTATCTTTTATTTGTTGTTGCATAAAAGCTTTATCTCCCATCCATATTAATCCATTGATACTAATTGAGGCTTTACCCAATGAAAAATCTGACGGGTATAAAGTAAATAAATCATCACTATTCAATGATAAAAACGCTTGTTCAAGACCAAATTGAATGGAAGGAAATTCTATCGTTTCAGTTAATAAGTTTTCCAACCCAAGGTTAATGTTTTCACTAACCCATTTCATTTTATCTTCGTAATCAGGTCTATCGTCAATGCTAAGTCCTCTAAACAGTCCGCACTCCCCTATTCCTTTTTTACCCTCTCTTTCTAAAAATAAGAACCAAGTTTCCTTAGTTCTTAAAATTCCTCTAGAAGTTCCGCTAGCTTGCTTAAATTCTAAAATATATTTTTTATATGAAGCTTTAATCATTTGAACTTTCTGCAAACTTTTTAAAATTGTTTAAATATTCCTGATCTTGCTTCGCTAATTTACCTTTCACTAAAGGAAGCATACATCCAAGAATAAAATTATCACCTCTAATATTAGTATCTAAAGTTAATAAAGTTGCTCCATTTTCTGTTGTTTTAAAAGTATAGTCATCAACTTTCAACATTCCTCCGCCTTTAAAGAATAGTCTAACTTTTTCATTATCTACAAAATCTAAAACTTTCTCTTCTAACGTTATTTCAGTTCCCTGATTATTTACTGTTACTAAAAAGGTACTTCCTTTTACTTCCTCTGTTTTAACTACTGATTTGATTGAGGTTATTTCTGGAATCCATTCAGAAATTCTTTCATCGTTATTAAACAATTTGAAAACTTCGGTTAAAGGCTTGTTAATGGTTACCTTCGATTCATAGTTTAATTCCTGAACTATAATACCAAGTGCAAAAAAAGCAATAGAAAGTGCTACTACAACTCCTAATACAATCTTTACAATCTTCATTTTCTTTTTATCGGCCGTACTTTGTTTTGACATAATTAAAAAATTATCTTATAAATTGATACTATCTCCTATTTCAATAAGAATTAACTCCTTTTCTTTATTTGAGAATTTTTCTTTTGCTTTTTCTGTGTCTATTTCTATTGGAGGAAACGTATTATAATGACAACCAATAACTTTATTACATTCTACAAACTCTGTAGCAATAACAGCGTCATCAACTCCCATAGTAAAATTATCACCAATAGGTAATATTGATGCGGTTAAATTTGTAGTCATTGGAATCAACTTCATATCCATGGTTAATGCTGTATCTCCAGCAACATACAATGATTTATCTCCTGCAGTAATTACAAAACCTCCAGGTTGCCCTCCGTAAGTACCATCAGGAAAAGAAGAAGTATGCACTGCGTTTACATACTTAGCCGTAAAATGTTCCGTTGTAAAAGTACCTCCGTGATTTACAGGATGCCCTTTCACACCCTTTTCTCCAAAATGCATTACTATTTCATAATTTGAGATTAATAAAGCATTGGTCTTTTTTGCTAAAGCCTCAACATCTAAAATATGATCTTGATGTGCATGTGTAACTAATATATAATCTGCATTCACAGAATCTAAATCGATATTTGATGCTTGCGGATTTCCAGTAATAAATGGATCAATTACAATATGAACTCCGTTAATTTCTATTCCAAAACAAGCATGACCGTAAGATGTTATTTTCATTTGTTTATTTTTTTGTTAGTTGTTATCGATTGATACATTACTTTATAAATTTATAAAACGCTACCCAAAGCAAAAAGTATTGCAAACATAAATGTGCTCAACGCTACCTTTTTAAGCTCACCATCCAATTTCGCCTCCTCCTTATTATTCATGACAAAAAGCACATGCTTAATCAATGGAACGTACGCTATTAAAAATAAAAACTGATATGGTGAATTATATTTTATAACGGTATACAATAATGCAAACAAAAAGGATGCTCCAATTAAATAGTAATGATAGTATTTGGCAAATTCTGCCCCTATTTTAACTACTAAAGTATTCTTTCCTGACTTTGCATCGTTTACTCGATCTCTCATGTTATTTAAATTAAGTACAGCCGTACTTAATAAACCTATTGTAAATGCAGGAAGAAAAACTGTAAACTCTATTTCTTTAGTATATAAAAAAAAGGTACCAACGACTGCCAGTAATCCAAAAAACATAAAGACAAAAATATCTCCAAATCCACTATATCCATAAGCCGATTTGCCTACTGTATATTTTATCGCTGCAACAATTGATGCTACCCCCAATCCAAAAAACAATATGGAATATCCAAAATTATCTTTTCCGAAAGCCTGATATATTAAAAGTAGCGCAACAATTAATGTTAATATTGCGGTAACAATCATTGCTTTTTTCATTTGATCTGGAGTAATAGCTCCTGAAGAAACCATTCGTGCTTCTCCTTCCCTATCGTCATCCGTACCTTTTATACCATCACCGTAGTCATTAGCAAAATTTGATAGTACTTGAAATCCAATTGTAGTAAGTATGGCTAACCAAAATATTGAAGATTGCAATATATTAGTATTCGTCAAAGCGATTCCTATTTTTTGTGATAATGAATTTACTAATCCATGAGTAATTCCTATGGAAGCTCCAACAATGATTCCGGATACTGAAAGTGGTAATGTTCTTAAACGAGCTGCTTTTATGAAGTTTTTCATCTATTAATCTCAATTGATTTTTTAAGTCTCGAATGAAAACTAAATCTTTAAACTGGCCTCATACACCAATGAAATCATTTAAATTCTGTTCGAGTTTAATAACGAATCAAAGATACTTATTTGCCATGAAAAAAACGTATATACGAGGTTCTAGATATCACTAAAAGGAATATGGTTTAAAAGCTGCTGCTCTATTCCTCTAGTCAGCTTTATTTGAAGTTTTTATGAAACTTAATGATGGAGTTTATTCAGCTAAAACACTTAACTTTCCATCATCACTAATTAAATATTGCTTTTGAGTAAACGGACTTTTACTACACCAAAACCATTTCCCCTCCTTTATCTTTCTTTTAAAGCAGATATTTTTTCCATAGAAAAGTCCTTTTATTTCTTTTTGATATAACTTCGAATGGTTTGGTAACCGAAGTTTTTGACGATATTGAGCGTACATCCATTGTACTAATGGAGCATCTTTAGGCAATTCTTTTACCTTTCTAGTATAGTTTGATTTATTGAAATAAACATATCCCCATTTTTCAGGTTGGTGAATATTTACAACTCCCTGTGGACTCCATACAGAATTACTTGATGGTTTTAGTTTATTAGCACTATCTCTTACTCTCTTATACCTTCCTTTTTCAAGTAAAAACTCCCAATGTACCCTCATAAAATTCATACGCCAAAAATCACCTTCAGGAACAGGGTTTTTATCATTATCTACATTTAAACTTTTCCATGGTAATGCCATTTCAATAATCCAACTCTCATCTATATCAGTTGAATTGTTCAACGTTCCATTATGTGCAACAGCTGTTTTCAATCCTTTAACGTCCCAGTCAAATCTAACAACCTTTGGGTTATTGCGATAAGGTTTACCGATAAATAAATCCCAAACAGTGTTTAAGGCATTTATCTCCAATTCCAAATAATTGTGTGTATCTCCATGAGGATCTAAAAAAAGTTCGAAACTATTATTATTAAAAATAATGGTATCACGTTGCTTCAGAGTTCCCCAAATATGCTCCTCTTCAAGTTTGGTTAGAATATATAGGTTCTGATTATCCCACAACATTTTGAAGTTTGTACTGTATTGTGGTTTTGCTTTTCCTTCTATATCAACAAATGTTTCTGACCATTGCGCTTGGCCCCAAATTTCATCATCAATGAAACCATCAATTAATGGAGCTTTATCTGCAAAGTCAGAAACATATAAATTGGGAGTATGGATATCTTTAATATCCTTGAAAATTTTATTCTGTCCATGCATAATTATGCAAGAAAATAAAATCAAAATTTGACATATACTCTTCATGTAAACTAATATCGAATAAAAAAATTCTAATTAGCCTAAATTAATCATAAAAATTGATCTTGAAATTAATTTATCGGTTCACTTCGAAATTAAAATTCACCTTCTTTCCTTGTTGCTCTATGACAAATTCTCTTACACTAATCACTGTATCGTCTTGTAAAGATTTGACAAAAATTGAATATGGTCTAAAATTAACCTCGGTTACATCTTCATAAGTAAAATCGAAACTGGCTTTAAGGTTTAAGTTTACAGCATAACCTTTCTTATAAGGAAAAACATTCGTTTCTACGGAATTCTCATGTTTAAAAAATTGGGATTCTTCGAAAAGAGTGTTTATTTTTCCCTTATGATCACCTGCGGTTTTAGATACTTCAATACTTACTGAAGTTAATCTACCTGTTCCATTATTAGGTAAACCCGAATTTCCGCCACATGAAATAAGAAAAAGGGCGCACATAATTGTAAAAAGATATTTCATCATAAATTATTTTGAATTATTAACATGACAAAACACACAAAGTTTATACCAATAGAAAAGCGTATTACAATTGTAACACGCTTTTAAGATATTTTTATGTTCTTGTTATAAGTTATTGACCTCTGCTATTAATTCGGCAATATCTTTTACTGAAATTTGCTCCTCTTTTTCTTTAAACTTAACTCCATCTGTCATTATGTTCTAAAAGTTATATCCAACTCACGTTAAATAAGGACGCATTTCCATTACAATTGATAAAGGATTAATTCCAATCAGACATTCCTGCTCAGATGCATTGCTTCTTGAATTTCAATTAACATAATTAAGCAAAAAATAAAGGGCTTCCATTTAAGGAAACCCCTTTATTAATAAATTGGATTCATTTAGACTTTTTCGGATTACAACTAAGGTTATAACCAGCTGTTATGCAAAAGTGCCTTCCTTTTGTAGAAACAAGTTTTCCTGTAACAGTTTGAGAGCTCTCACTTTATTACTTGTATCAATTAATACCGAAATATTATTATCGTTTTTTCCTAGTGAAATCATTTTAATGGGAATCAATTTAAGAATATTAAAAATTCTATAGGTTTTTTGATCACTCGCAATAGAATCACCTACTATACAGATTATTGTATTTAAAGACTCTGTGGTTATTTCTGCATAATTTCTGATTTCTTTGGTTATCTCACTCAATTTAACGGTATCATCAATTGTTAAAGACATAGATTTTTCTGAAGTTATAACTATATCAATTGATATTTGAAAACGATGAAAAATGTCAAAAATTTTCTTAAAAAAATCATGTGGGACCAAATCTGCGTTAGATTCTATTTTAACAATAGTAATATTATCTTTTGCGGAAATAGCCTTCATTCCTTTTTTATCCACTTTATTAGATATTACAGTTCCTTTCGCTTTTGGTTTAAACGTGTTCTTTAATATTACTGGAATATCTTTATTTATAAGTGGTAATATTGTTTTAGGGTGTAATACCTTTGCTCCGAAATATGCTAATTTTGAAGCTTCTGAATACGATAAGTAAGGAATAGAGTTCGTTTCATTAACGCATCTGGGATCGTTGTTGTGAACACCATCAATATCCGTCCATATTTCAACCGTTTCTGCATTTATAGCAGCTCCTATAATTGTAGCCGAAAAATCACTTCCTCCTCTTTCCAAATCAGTTATTTCTCCATTATTATCTTTACATATAAACCCCTGTGTAATATATACTTCAGACTCTTTTGAGTTTTCTAAAACATTATGCAAAGCTTTAGTTACTTTTCCAATATTCGGATTTTCAATAGAGTCGACCAACATAAACTCTTTAGCAAAAATTAGTGTGTTGGGCACACCTTCCTGATTAAGATAGCTCGATAATATTAACGTTAACAGTGCTTCTCCTTGAGTTATTATTTTCGATCTTATGGTTTCGCTATACTCCAATCTTGTTAATTCAAGAATCTCTTTGATATTATGCGAAACCCTTTTCTTTACTATCTCTTTCTGATCTTTATCTGAAATCAAAGTATGAATTACGTCTAGATGTTTTGATTCCAAATCAAATAAATATCTATCTATCCGTTTTATCTCCTTAATTTTCATTTGCTCTACAACTGCAACCAACTGATTAGTTACACCAGACATTGCTGAGCATACAACTATTTTTTTTCCTGGATTATCTACCAGAATATCTCTTACCTGTTTTAAACTTTCAATAGACCCCAAAGAGGTTCCACCGAATTTTAATATTTTCATTTGGTTTTGTTTTACTATTAAGTAGTAGTAGTTTGACAATTTTATTTTAAGAGTATCACCTGAAATTATAATGCTTCTTTACTTTCAAAAACTTACTAATTATTTAAATCAACTACCTCTAGGCAAGCTCACGAGGTGTTCAAAAGAAATTGTTGTAAGTACTCCAAGGAAAATCTCAGGGAATCATCCATAGGCTATCGCCTTGTTACAAAATATGATTTACTATTTGCAACTATTTTTATTTCCAAGTCTTCATGATTCAAAAAAACTTTTCAACTTGGCAGGATCTTTTCTTAGAATAGAATTCCCAAATTCTATTTTTGTATTATATGTTAACTGAAAATTTATTTTGAAAAAAATCTATTAATTCTTTAGCATTTATATTCTCGGGCACTTCGTTTTTAAGGAAGTATTTAACAATCTCTAGTTGATCATCTTCAGGATTATTTTCAAGATGTTTTACTATTCTATCTATTTGAGATTCATGCACAAAATTCCACGTAATAGAAACACTATCTGTTAAACAGGTTACATCATGAAACCACCCTGATGGAAAAAGGATAATCTCTCCTGGAGAAAGTTTATCTTCATAATCTGGTTCAATACTTTTAAAACTCGGGAAGTTACTATGATCTGGGTTTTTAACATCAACAAATTTTCCTTTGTTCATAACATCTTTTTCTTTATCAGGACTATACAGAAATATTTCTTTTTCTCCATAAAACTGACAAAGAACTGCATTACTCATAAAAGGATCTTTATGTAACCTTGTTCTTGATCCTCTTCCAGAAATAAATAATCCTTTGTATGGATAATGATATTCGTTAATGTGTCTTTCCTCTGCTTCATTATTACTTGGTATTATCAAGTTTGTACTCGGAATAAAGTATGGGTGTCCCCATGAGTTTTTTAACTCTTTAAAAACCTCATCAGACCAATAGAACTCCACTTCTTTTAATTTAGTATACCATCGTATATATTGTTTTGCTGCCCCCTCTGATTCATCTCGGAAAAAATTTTTATCGATATATTTCTCTAAGGAAACTATATTTTGCAAATCAAACAGATCATTATAAACTTGAACTTTCTGACTTCCAAAGTCTATTTTTAATTGTTCTGGTCTAAACCTATTTATGTCCCAATTCTCCATCGCATCGGTAACAATTACTGGTTTATTTGCGATTAAATATTCTTCTATAAACTTCTCCTCGGACGTATTTCTTATTCTGGTAACTTTCATTTTATTTTGGTTAGATTTTAATTATTTTTTTAGCTAACATAATTTAGGTAGGACTTATACATTGAAAAAATTAGCTTTTCAGGTATTTTGAAAACTAGTCCTGCAAAAATTAAAGCGTTATAATAAACATTTTTAAGTGGTGCTCCTTTCCACAAACTTGCTACTCCTTTTGCAGCAGTTTTTGGTGTATGCCAGTCAATATTAAAAGAAATAGATTGACTCAATCCATGTACTTGATGAAGCATTCCTGAAGGCATATATAAAATATCTCCCGGTTCGAGCATTGCCTCCATTATCTTTACATTTTTAGCTTCAGGGTATTTTTCGTAATCAGGATTTTGTGGATCAAAGTTTGACCATCTCCACCCTCTTATTGCACAATTATTTTTTTCTTTATGGTCAATTAAAATAAATTTCTTTCTTCCAACTACCTGAAAAAATAGATTATGACTTAGTAAAGTATCGAAATGTAAGGGTGTTAAACTGCCTGTTGATCCCATAAAAAACTGAATATAATTTTGCCATTTTTTCCAATAAAACCTTGGCAACAATTTCTTAGGAAACGGATATATATCAGACAAATACTCAGGAAACATGTAAAAAAAAGGAATATCATGCAGGTAGCCAGGGCTTTCTGCTTTAATGTTTAATTTTAAATTTTGTTCATACTCTTCTAAACGTTCAACATAATTACTTAATAACATTTGTTCTTTTCTCCCTTCGCTTACATTACCTACTTTTATGGAAATCGTTTTACCGTTTTCTTTTGTTTTAAAATAGTCTATGTTCCAATCTTTAGCTTTCCAATTTGAAGTCAAACCTCGTATTACCACAGGCTTATTTTTTGTAACATATTTGCTATAAAAAATTTTTCTATCTATAGTACTCTCGACGTCTATATGCTCAAAAGTTTTTAGCTTTTCTTGTTCTAATAATTTCATTTTTATATTTTTTTTATAATTCTATACTCGCTAAATCTTTCTCTGATTCAGTCCTTTCTTTTACTTCATTGATTCCTTGACTTTCTTTCTTTTTTATTATCAATTCGTTCCCTTCTTCTTTTTCTTCATTATTATCATTTTCTTTTCTCTGCTCCAATTCATACAGTTTATCTAAATTTTTAACCCCTTTATGTTTTCTAAAATAAAGCGATACTCCAATTAGACTTATTCCTGAAAAAGCAAATACGATCATAATTGCTACTGTAGTAGTCGAGCCAGGGAAATAACTAAGTAATTCTGAAAAAAAATTGTTTGTAGGTTTCTCTAAATACTTCACTAAAGGTCCCGATATTAAATACGATAAAGGAGCGGCTCCTCCAATTAACATTTCTTGAAAACCTGCTATTCTACCTAAAAATTTCGTAGGAACAACTGTTTGATAAAAGACATCATTTAATACCTCTGACATTGCAAAAATCATCATAACAAACATTCCTAACGTTCCTATAACATAAAGGTCTACTCGTATCCACAAACAACTAAGTATTATTCCTACGACAATGTTTATTGTCATAATTAAACGGACTGGTTTCGATATTTTATTTCTGCTTCCCATAACAATAGCTCCTATCAACGTACCAAACCCTACAACCGTTGTTACTATTCCTAGCTCATATTTGCCGGAGAAATCTAAAATCAATGGAGCAAATAATACATCAACAAAACCTGTGAGAAACTCAATAAAAAAGAAAAAGGTTATTAACTGAATCAATCCTTTTTTAGATTTAATGAACCTTTTTACAATAATCCAGTCATTTTTTAAACTAAATTCTTCTTTACTTTTCTCAACTACCACAAAGTTTATTAGCAAGAATGCAATTATTGATATAGAAAATGTAACAATATCAATTAAGAAAACCATATTTAATCCTATGGCTTCGTATAATACTGGGGCCATAGCAGGTACTACCATACTAATAACAGCGAACATCCCAGATGTCATTCCTTGAGCTTTTAGTAATTTACTCTTGGGAACCAACGCGGTAGTTGATATAAAAAAAGCTGTAAAAACAAATGTACTTGCAATAGATCCTATTCCTGTTACTACCATAATATGCCAGGCTTCTAGGTTTCCAAAATAATGAAGTAACATAAGCGTAACACTTCCAATTCCGGCTACCAGCTGTCCATATATAATAATTCTCTTTTTATCCCATCTATCTATTAAACTTCCAATAAAAAGGGCCATAAGAACCCCAGGAGCGGCTTCGAAAAACCAAATATGAGAATAATCAGAAATTGAGTATTTAGGTTGTTCTAGAACCCAAAAACCTAAAGTAAAATCAGTTAAATCAGTACCTAATAATGAAACCATTACTAGTACCATATACAAAAGATATTTTTTCATAAATCTTTTAAAAATTTTGTTTGCCTATATAAATAATAAGTTTGAAGAGTGCTCGTACTGTTATTTACAAGTTGAAACTAACACAAACAGCTAGCTAACGATTACAGTTAAAAGAGCATTTTTGGAGTGATTAATAAACAATAGGTTTTTAATAAAATAGAATCAAAAAACCTATTGTTCATACCATTTTATGTTTGAAATTACCGTAAAAGAAAATGAATATTTTTTTCTTTATATAAAGTAGGAACCTAAAACATAGCTGTAGCTTTGGTTTCTTTTTATTCTGAAATAGAAAAGAAAAAAGAAAGTTTTATTACGGTAATTTCAAATTGTATTAATTTTAAATTAATTATACATCAATGTATTGAGGTTTTGAAAGTTCATTGATATGCATAGCTATTAAAGCAGTATTAGGTTCGTCGAGCATTGTTCCATGATTTCCTGAAACATTGAATACTTTTACTTCTCTATTTGTTAAAGCTCCCCATCCCAAGTCACCTTCTAATCCTTCTTCTTCTGTTTTAAATACTACTATTGAAACATCGGTTTTTTCCACATCTTTATACACATATTTAATAATACTATTAGTAATATAAACCAATACGCGTCCTTTTATTTGTTTCTCTAAAGGAGCTAGTTTAGGATGCTTCTTAATTTGATTGTACAACACTTCTAATTGTTCGTCTTTTGATTTATTATTCAATTCTGAACTATCAATGGTCAGCGTAGTGTTAAATAGATTGCTAATATCCGAAACTAATTGAAGTACCACCTCACTAAACAGCGCATTATCCACTTTATTTTCAGATAAATCAATCACCCCTTCGATAGGAGCCATTGATTCAAAAATTAATAACTCTTCTACTTTGTAGCCTTTATTATATAATTGACGTACCATTTCGCAAGCTATATCTCCTCCGAAAGAATATCCTCCTATTCGATAAGGACCATGGGGATCAATTTTTTGCATTTCATCAATAAATAATGAGGCCATTTCTTCTACGGATGTCATTACCAGAGATTCTCCATCCAATCCAGAACATTGAAAACCATATAAAGGCTGATTTTTTCCTAAAGATTTAGTTAATGGTAAAAAAGCAGAAGCTTCTCCACCAGCGGGAGGCGCAAGAAATATTGGTTGCCTTTCTCCTTCCTTTTGTAAAGCTATTAAAATGTCATTTTTAATGGTCTCTTCATCAAACGAACTATAATCACTTATCTCAGCAATTGTTGGGTATTCAAATAAATCTGCAATGCTAAGTTCCTTTGAAACCACATCATTCATTTGGGCAATTAATTGTATTGCTAGTATTGAGTGTCCTCCAAGATCAAAGAAGTCATCATAAATACCTACTTTACCTACATCCAATAAATCTTGCCATATTAAAACCAATTGTTCTTCTACAGAGTTTCTTGGTTTAGAATGCTCATTTGACGATTGCGAAATTGAATTCGGGTCTGGTAATCCTTTTTTATCAATTTTACCATTGTTTGTTAATGGCATGTCTTCTAATTCTACCCACAACTGAGGTACCATATATTCAGGAAGTCTATCCTTTAAATATTCTTGTACCTCTTGTTTATTAAATTCTCCTTCCGATACTAAATAACCTACTAATCTATTGTTTCCTGAGCCATCTTCCTTTGCTAAAACACAACAACTTTCTACTGTTTCAAAGGATGACAAAACTCCTTCGATCTCTCCTAACTCTATACGATATCCACGTATTTTTACTTGGTCATCTGATCTACCTACAAATTCTAAGGTCCCATCTGAAAGCCATCTACCTAAATCTCCTGTTTTATAAACTTTACCTAATGATGGTATAAATGGATTCGCTATAAAGCTTTTTGTTGTTTTTTCTAAATCATTTACATAACCTCTTCCTACTCCAATTCCACTTACCCATATCTCTCCAACTATTCCTTTTGGACATAAATTCCCTGATGAATCTACTACATAAATATGCATGTTTGCAACTGGTTTTCCTACGGGTACCGTTGAGCCTGTTGGTAATTCATGCATGATATGTAAACTAACATCGTCTGAGGCCTCTGCTGGTCCATAGGCATTGACTACAGGAATATTCGGGTATCTTGAGAACCAACGAGATAATAAAGAATGTTGCGTGGCTTCTCCTGTTACCAAAAAGTATGACAACTTCTCTAAACTCTTCTCTGATGACGTATCTAGTAATCCTGAAACATAAGATGGTACTAACTGTAAATGACTAACATTATGATCATACAATGATTCCTGTAAGCTCGATGGATCTAAAATTTGTTCTTCACTATAAATAACTACTTTTCCTCCGCTTAGCAAGCCACTTAGCATTTGCCATACTGAAATATCAAATGTAAATGGGGCTGTAAAGGCGACTACGCTTTCTGTAGTCATTGACAATTCATCTATCATTATCAACAAGTGATTTAACAAACCAGAATGCTCTATCATTGCTCCTTTTGGTACTCCTGTACTTCCCGATGTATAAATAACATATCCTAATGAAGATGGTGATAGATTTGTTTCTATTGAATCTGTTGAATACTCTAAATACGGACTGTTCACACTTTCCAATTCAATAATTCTGATATCAGTTAAAACATCTAAACTCTTTGCGCTTAACTCATCTGTAAGAACTATATCGCCTTTTATATCTGATAATATGTGAGATATCCGAGCCTCTGGATAATCTGGTTTTATAGGTACATAAGCTCCGCCTGCTTTTAAAATACCTAAAACACCTACGATCATTTCTAACGATCGCTCTATGCATAAAGCTACTAATACATCTTCTCCTACTCCTTGATCTTTTAAGTACCTTGCTAATTGATTTGATTTTTCATCTAGCTCCCTGTAACTCAATTGATCGTTTCCAAAAATTAAAGCTACTGAGTCTGGTGTTTTTTCTACTTGTTCTCTAAATAAATCTACCGTAGTTTTATCTAATGGATAGGCAACTTCTGTATTGTTAAAATCATAGAGTAACTCTTTTTCTTCATGCTCAGTTAATATTGATATAGATCGAATATTTTGAGTGTTATCTTTTACCAAACTAACTAATAACTCTTTATAATGAGTCAACATTCGTCTAATCGTTGACTCATTAAATAGCGCTGTACAATATTCCATATTCAACAATAAACCTTCTTCATCTTCTATTACAGTTAAATTCAAATCGAATTGAGACGTATTTTCTTCAAAAGAGTAAGGAGCTATCTCTATCCCTTCCAATTCATCATCTTCATTAATATCGACAGGCGTATTTTGCAAAGTAAATAACGTTTGGAATACTGGAGTAATACTCATATCACGATTATCTGCCACACGGTCTACAACCTTCTCAAAAGGAGCTAATTGATGATCATATCCTTCTAAGGTCGTTTCTTTAACTTGTTGTAACACCTCTTTAAAGGTTGGATTTTGACTTAAATCACTACGCAAAGCCAATGTATTTACAAAGAAACCTATCATTCCTTCAACTTCTGCCTGTGTTCTGTTGGCTATAGAAGTTCCTACACAAATATCTGTTTGACCACTATAACGAGATAATAACACCTTAAATGTTGCCAGCAATACCATGAATAAGGTTACATCTTCCTTTTTACATATCTGAGTAATTGAATCACTTAACTCTTTGTCTAACTTAAAATTAATTGTTGCTCCATCAGTACTTTGAATAGACGGACGAAGATAATCTGTTGGTAATGCAAGTGGTGGTGTATGTTTTAGTTTGTTTTCCCAGTACGACAACTCATTTTCTAAAACATCTCCATCTACATATTTTCGTTGCCAAAGAGCATAATCAGAATATTGTAATTTTAAATCAGGAAGATCTATCTGTTTATTAAATGCCAGTGCTTTATAAATTTCTGTAAATTCAGATATTAAAATTCCTTGTGACCAGCCGTCACTTGCTATATGATGGAATACACATGCCAACACAAAATTATCTTCTGACAAGTCATATAAATACGCACGCATCATATAATCAGACGATAAATCAAAAGGTTGTATTAATGCCTTCTCTAGTTCTTCCTCGCCTATATCGACACTCGAAATTTGTTTTTCTACTTTTATCTTCCAATCTTCACTAGGAATAGTCTTTTGATAACCGACTCCATCTATTGAATATATCGTTGTTCTTAAAATTTCATGACGCTCAACAATAGTTCTTAACGATTGTTCTAAAATATTAACATCTAAATTTCCTTTTAATCGTAATACTACTGGAATATGATATTCTCTACTACCTTGTAATTGATCCAAAAACCACAATCGTTCCTGACTAAACGATAGTACAATATGCTCCTCTTTTTCTTCTTTAACTATCGCAGGCAATAAATTGTTTGAAGGCAAACCTGTTAAATAAGTACTTAATTCTATTAACGTGGCATGTGCAAATATATCTCGTATACTTACTTCAACAGCTAGTTCTTTTCTCATCATTGATACCAAACGAGTTGCCGATAGAGAATGACCTCCAAGTTCGAAAAAACTATCGTTAAGTCCAATTTTTTCAATTCCTAACAACTCTTCCCAAATTTTTGCCAACTCAATTTCTAACTTGGTTTGTGGAGCTAAATATTCTTTTCGTGACAAGGATGTTAAATCTGGAGATGGCAATATTTTTTTTGCGATCTTACCATTGCTCGTAACAGGCATTTCTTCTAGTAAAACCCAAATATTTGGAACCATGTATTCTGGGAGTTGTTCCTTCAAATATTCTTCTATTACAAGAGTATCAGTAGATATATCTGCTACAATGTACCCAACCAACTGCTTGCTTCCTAAAGTATCTGATTTGGCTAAAACACAACAACTCTGAACACTAGAGTGTAATGATAGTAGATTTTCTATTTCACCCAATTCTACTCTATACCCTCTAATTTTTACTTGATCATCTACTCTTCCTATAAATTGTAAATTGCCATCAGGTAACCATTTTGCCAAATCTCCTGTTCTATACAAGCGTTCTCCTGGAACGAATGGGGTAGTTATAAATTTCTCTTTAGTTAGTTCTTCCTTGTTTAAATATCCTCTTGCTAAACCTGCACCACCAACACACAGCTCTCCAATAACTCCCATTGGAACCAACTTTTCATTATTTAATAAATAAACCGTTGTATTTGCTATTGGTTTCCCAATAGGAACAGAATTGATAAACTCTCCATTAAAAGTAGTAGTACAAATACTAGTTTCTGTTGGACCATAAGCGTTTACATAATTATAGTTTTCAGAAAAAGTTTTTGCTAATTTTAACGGAATTGCTTCACCTGCAGTAACCAATGTTTTTATGGTCGGTATATCCTCTATTTCTAACAGTTGTAAAAATGCAGGTGGTAAAGTTGCAAACGTAATTGTTTGTTCTTCTATGAACTTTTTAAATAATGACACATCCGATTTGCCTTCCTCACTTACAATACACAAACTAGCCCCACTTAATAAGGCTATTCCTATTTCCCAAATAGAGGCATCAAATGAAGGACTTGCGAATTGTAAACAATTGTCATTGGTATCGATAGAAAAATTAGCTATTTGCGACAATAGAGTATTTCTAATCCCCCCGTGCTCTATCATAACACCTTTAGGTTTACCCGTTGATCCTGAAGTATATATAACATACGCTAAATGTTCAGGTCTTATTGTTACCTCAGGATAAGAAGAAGAATAGTCTAATTCTTTCAATTTAAAGTCATTTAAAAATAAATCATCTATAATTACCTTACAATTACTATCTTCCTCTATATAGTCTATACGGTCTTGTGGGTAATTAGGATCAATAGGTACATAAACTCCTCCCGATTTTAATACTCCTAATAGCGCTATTATTAACCATTCATTTCTCTCAATTTTAACTCCCACTAAATCTTCTACTTCAATACCATGAGATAATAAGTAGTTTGCTAAACGATTAGATTTTTCATCTAACTCTTTATATGTTAAGTAAACTTCTTCATAAACTAATGCTGTATTAGAAGAACTATTCTTTATTTGATCCTTAAACAAATCGACTAAAGTTTTCTCAGGAAGAGACACTTCTGTATCATTAAACGAGTTTAATAAATCATATTCTTCATCAGATATCACCGTTAAATCGGTAGCCTTTACGTCTTGACTACTTAACTCTTCTATAAGATAATTTAAAATATTTTCTACGTATGAGATTATACGTAAAGGATCAATTGAACCATCTATTTGAGCCGTTAATCCAAAGCCATTTTCTTCCCCTAAATCATCTACACTCAGTCCAAATGGATAGTTCGTACGTTCTTGTGCCTGTATAACTTCTATTCCAAAATTATCTTCGACATCATCACTTACTTGAGAGTGCCTGTAATTTAATACTGCACTAAATAAAGGAACTCTTCTGTCAAGACCACTCCAACCTTGAACATCTGTTAAAGGGGTTTGTTCATAGGATAACAATCCTAATAATTCATCATTTACCTGATTAATATAATCTGGTATTGATTTTTCTAAATCTAATACAATTGGTAAGGTATTGATAAATAATCCCAAAGATTGATCGGAACCTTCTGCTCCTTGTAAACGACCTGATAATATGGTTCCGAAAACCACCTTATCTTTTGAACTGCAAGAACCAATAACCAGTCCCCAAGCCGCATGAAAAATAACAGCAGGACTTATTCTTAGGGCGGAAGCGGTATCTCTAATACTTTCAGATAAAGTATCTGGTAATGTAATACTATGCTCTTTTATTTGACTTCCATCACCCTGAATGTCTTGCAATCCAAATGGTAATGTTGGTTCTTCAATTTCTTCAAAGCGAGAACGAAAATAACTTTCACTATCATTTACATTTTGTTGATGCAGCGTGTGGGCAATAAAGTTTCGATATAAAACAGGAGTGGGTAAATTGGCTTCTTCTCCTGAAAGAAACATCATAATCTCATTAATTATCTTCTCTAAACCTACATGATCCAGCACCGTATGATGTTGTTTGAATATTAAGTAATATCCTCCTTTTTCTATGTCGTCAGCCGTTTCAATTTGTATCATTGGAGCCTTGGTTAAATCAATCCAATGACTTCCTGATTCCACAAGATCTTTTAATTCTTCTAAAACCTCTTTCTTTCCTTCTAACGCTATCTCTTGTACATTAAGTTCTACTTTTTTCAATACAATCTGAACGGCATGAGGTAATCCTTCACTTAAAATACAGGTTCGTAATACATCATGTCTATCAATCACAAAATTTAAAGCCTCTATAAAGCGTGTTCTTTTAATTTTGTTTTGAAATGACAGCAACGTGGAGTCAACATATACGTCACCTGTTTTTTTATCACTCATTAAGTGATGAAAATAAATTCCTTCCTGTAAAGGTGCCAAAGGATAAATATCTTGAATGTTTGATGCTCCGCCTTCTACTCGATTCATAATACTGTCAAGCATTTCTTGATCGAAGTTAATTAATGGAAGCATTGATGGCTCTACATACGTGCAACCATCAGTTATTCCGTTAGGTGGCACCTGATAATTTATTTCAGTTGATTTTGTTTTTAATTTACCCGCTAGTTGATGTATTGTCGGATTAGAAAAAATTTCTTTTACTGTTACTTGATAGTTCTCTTTTTGCATACGAGCCATTAATTGAACAACCATCAAAGAATGTCCTCCAAATTCAAAGAAATTATCATAAATACCTACCTTATCTACATCCAATAAATCTTGCCATATTAAAGCTAATGTCGTTTCAGTTTCAGTTCTTGGTGCTACATATTCTTGTCCTGACTCTAAGGTCATTTCTAATCGAAGAAGTGCTTTTTTATCAATTTTACCATTGTTTGTTAATGGCATGTCTTCTAATTCTACCCACAACTGAGGTACCATATATTCAGGAAGTCTATCCTTTAAATATTCTTGTATCTCTTGTTTATTAAATTCTCCTTCTGATACTAAATAACCTACTAATCTATTGTTTCCTGAGCCATCTTCCTTTGCTAAAACACAACAACTTTCTACTGTTTCAAAGGATGACAAAACTCCTTCGATCTCTCCTAGCTCTATACGATATCCTCGTATTTTTACTTGGTCATCTGATCTACCTACAAATTCTAAGGTCCCATCTGAAAGCCATCTACCTAAATCTCCTGTTTTATAAACTTTACCTAATGATGGTATAAATGGATTCGCTATAAAGCTTTTTGTTGTTTTTTCTAAATCATTTACATAGCCTCTTCCTACTCCAATTCCACTTACCCATATCTCTCCAACTATTCCTTTTGGACATAAATTCCCTGATGAATCTACTACATAAATATGCATGTTTGCAACTGGTTTTCCTACCGGTACTGTTGAGCCTGTTGGTAATTCATGCATGATATGTAAACTAACGTCGTCTGAGGCCTCTGCTGGTCCATAGGCATTGACTACAGGAATATTCGGGTATCTTGAGAACCAACGAGATAATAAAGAATGTTGCGTGGCTTCTCCTGTTACCAAAAAGTATGACAACTTCTCTAAACTCTTCTCTGATGACGTATCCAGTAATCCTGAAACATAAGATGGTACTAGCTGTAAATGACTAACATTATGATCATACAATGATTCTTGTAAGCTCGATGGATCTAAAATTTGTTCTTCACTATAAATAACTACTTTTCCTCCGCTTAGCAAGCCACTTAGCATTTGCCATACTGAAATATCAAATGTAAATGGGGCTGTAAAGGCAACTACGCTTTCTGTAGTCATTGACAATTCATCAATCATTATCAACAAGTGATTTAACAAACCAGAATGCTCTATCATTGCTCCTTTTGGAACTCCTGTACTTCCAGATGTATAAATAACATATCCTAATGAAGATGGTGATAGATTTGTTTCTATTGAATCTGTTGAATACTCTAAATACGGACTGTTCACACTTTCCAATTCAATAATTCTGATATCAGTTAAAACATCTAAACTCTTTGCGCTTAACTCATCTGTAAGAACTATATCGCCTTTTATATCTGATAATATGTGAGATATTCGAGCCTCTGGATAATCTGGTTTTATAGGTACATAAGCTCCACCTGCCTTTAAAATACCTAAAATACCTACAATCATTTCTAACGATCGCTCTATGCATAAAGCTACTAATACATCTTCTCCTACTCCTTGATCATTTAAGTACCTTGCTAATTGATTTGATTTTTCATCTAGCTCTTTGTAACTCAATTGATCGTTTCCAAAAATTAAAGCTACTGAGTCTGGTGTTTTTTCTACTTGTTCTCTAAATAAATCTACCGTAGTTTTATCCAATGGATAGGCAACTTCTGTATTGTTAAAATCATAGAGTAATTCTTTTTCTTCATGCTCAGTTAATATTGATATAGATCGAATATTTTGAGTGCTATCTTTTACCAAACTAACTAATAACTCTTTATAATGAGTCAACATTCGTCTAATCGTTGACTCCTTAAATAGCGCTGTACAATATTCCATATTCAACAATAAACCTTCTTCACTTTCGTCTGCTGTTAAACTTAAATCAAACTGTGATGTAGTTATCTTATACTCATAAGGTGCTATTTTTAATCCTTCTAATTCATCATTATTAGTAATGTCTTCAGGCGTATTCTGTAAAGCAAACATTACTTGAAATAATGGAGTGATACTCATATCACGATTATCCGCAACACGATCTACAACTTTCTCAAAAGGAGTTAATTGATGATCGTATCCTTCTAAAGTCGTTTCTCTAACTTGTCGCAACACTTCTTTAAATGTTGGGTTTTGACTTAAATCACTGCGCAAAGCCAACGTATTTACAAAGAACCCTATCATTCCTTCAACTTCTGACTGTGTTCTGTTAGCTATTGGAGTACCCACACAAATATCAGTTTGACCACTATAACGAGATAATAATACTTTAAAAGCTGCCAATAAAGTCATAAATAAAGTAGTCTCCTCTTGCTTACAGAGTTCTAAAACAGAATCACTTAATTCTTTATCTAATGCAAAATTAATTATTGTTCCTTCAGTGCTTTGAACAGAAGGACGAAGATAATCTGTTGGTAATGCAAGTGGTGGTGTATTTTTTAGTTTGTTTTCCCAATAAGACAATTGGTTATTTAAAACCTTCCCTTTTACATACTCTTGCTGCCAAATGGCATAATCAGCATACTGTAATGTTAAATCGGGTAAATTCACTTTTTCACCTAGCACCAAAGTCTTATAAATTTCTGTAAATTCAGAAATTAAAATTCCCTGTGACCAACCATCACTCGCTATATGATGAAATACACATGCCAACACAAAATCATCTTCCGATAAATTATATAAACATGCGCGCATCATATAATCAGAAGATAAATCGAAAGGCTGTATTAAAAATTCGTTAAACTCCTCTTCACTTATATTGTTTGAATGTACTTCTTTTACTTTTAGTTTCCAGTTTTCACTCTTTTTTACTTTTTGGTAACCAAAGCCTTCTTTTGAATAAACTACGGTTCGTAAAATTTCATGACGTTCAACAATCTTTTTTAATGATTGTTCTAAAATATTAACATCTAAACTTCCTTTTAATCGCAATACCACTGGAATATGGTATTCTACACTTCCCTGCAGTTGGTCTAAAAACCACAATCGTTCTTGACTAAACGATAATGGAATATAGTTATCTTTTTCTTGTTTTACTATTGAAGGTAATAAATTACTTGAAGATAAACCTGATAAATGAGTACTCAGCTCCCCTATTGTAGCATGCGCAAAAACATCCCGTATACTTACCTCTACAACCAGCTCTTTTCTCATCATTGATACTAAACGGGTTGCCGATAAAGAATGTCCTCCAAGTTCAAAGAAATTATCATTAAGTCCAATTTTTTCAACTCCTAACAACTCCTCCCAAATCTTCGTCAACTCAATCTCTAACTTAGTTTGTGGAGCTATATACTCGTTTTTTGCTAATGAAGATATATCTGGATCTGGCAGTGATTTTTTATCTACCTTACCGCTACTTGTTACAGGAATTTCATCCAATATAACCCAAATATTAGGAACCATATATTCAGGTAATTTACCTTTTAAATAATGCTCTATTTCTTGAGTTTTTATTATCGACTTAGATGCAATATATCCAACTAATCGTTTATTCCCTAAAGTATCAGATTTAGCTAAAACACAGCAACTCTGAACATCGGTGTGTAATATTAAGCTATTTTCTATTTCCCCTAACTCAACTCGGTATCCTCTTATTTTTACTTGGTCATCAGCTCTGCCTATAAACTCCAAATTACCATCTGGTAACCATTTTGCTAAATCTCCAGTTCTATACAAACGTTCTCCTTTAACCAAGGGGTTTAAAATAAATTTCTCTTTAGTTAGTTCTTCTTTGTTTAAATATCCTCTGGCTAAACCAGCTCCACCAATACAAAGCTCTCCTGTCACCCCAATTGGAACAAGTTCCTGGCTGTTATTTAATATATAAATACTCGTATTCGCCGTAGGTTTTCCGATTGGAATAGAATTTGTAAATTTTCCATTAAAAGTAGTAGCACAAATACTGGTTTCTGTTGGTCCATATGCATTAAAATAGACACCTCCCTGTCTAGAAAACTCTAACGCTTTTTCTAACGGAGCTTGTTCTCCTCCTGTAATCAAGGTATCTAAACCTTTTAACTTATTTATATCAAGTAATTTTAAGAATGCCGGAGGTAAAATAGCATTGGTAATTTTATTCTTTTCAATAAATGAAATAAAATAATCAAGATCCGATTTTTTGTCTTCTGCTATTACATGTAAAGTGGCTCCTGCTATTGTTGATAATAATATTTCCCACACAGAAGCATCAAAACACTGATTTGCAAACTGTAAACAATTAGAATTTCTATCAATTTTAAAAGTAGTAATTTGTGACTTTATTGTATTAACAATTCCCTTATGCTCTATTAATACTCCTTTAGGTTTTCCTGTTGAACCAGAAGTATATATCACATACGCTAAATTTTCAATACTTATTTTCACCTCGGGATGAGAAGAAGAATATTCTAATTCTTTCGATTTAAAGTCATTTAAAAATACCTCATCTATAATTACTTTACAATTACTATCTTTCTCTATATAGTCTATGCGGTCTTGTGGGTAATTCGGATCAATAGGTACGTAAACTCCTCCTGATTTTAATATTCCAAATAAGGCTATTACCAACCATTCACTTCTCTCAATTTTTACTCCTACTAAATCTTCTAGTTCAATACCATGAGATAAAAGGTAATTTGCTAAACGATTAGACTTTTCATCTAACTCTTTATAAGTCAAAATCTCTCCTTCAAATACTACTGCTTTTTCATTTGATTTTTTATTTACTTGATCTTGGAGTAGAGCTACTAATGTTTTTTGAGGATATGATATTTCGATCCCATTAAACGACTTTAACATATTATGCTCGTCATCAGAAATAATAGAAATACTAATTGCTTCTGTTTCTTCGCTATTAACTTTTTCCAATAACTGGAATAGCGCCTTTTCCATATAAGAAACAATACGATCAGCGTTTAATGAGGTATCTACTTGAGCGGTTAAACCAAAACCTACTTTATCTCCATAATCATCAACACTTAACCCAAATGGATAGTTTGTTCTCTCTTTTCCACCAATCATCGTTATTCCATAATCATCATCGGCTTCTTCACTCACATTGGAGTGTCTGTAGTTTAATACCCCACTAAATAATGGAACTCTTCTGTCAAGTCCACTCCAACCTTGAACATCTGTCAAAGGAGTTTGTTCATAGGATAGCAAGCCTAATAATTCATCATTTACCTTATTAATATAATTTGGTATTGACGTTTCTAAATCTAATACAATTGGTAACGTATTAATAAATAATCCTAAAGATTGATCGGAACCTTCTGCACCTTGCAAACGACCAGATAATATGGTTCCAAAAGCGACCTTGTTCTTTGAACTACAAGTACCGATAACTATCCCCCAAGCTGCATGAAAAATAGTAGCAGGACTCATACCTAGTGCAGAAGCTGTGTCTCGAATACTTCTTGATAAAGTATCAGATAATGTTATACTGCACTCTTCTATTTGACTTCCATCTCCCTTTACATCCTGTAAACCAAATGGAAGTGTTGGCTCTTCAATATCTTCTAAACGAGAGCGAAAATAACTTTCACTATTATTTATATTTTGTTGATGGAGTGTATGAGCAATAAAGTTTCGATATAAAACAGGAGTAGGCAAATTGGTTTCTTCTCCTGAAAGATATGTTATAATCTCATCTACTATTTTTTCTAAACCTACGTGATCTAATACGGTATGATGTTGCTTAAATAATAGGTAATATTCTCCTTTCTCTATATCATCAGCAGTTTCTATCTGTATCATTGGAGCTTTGGTTAAATCAAGCCAATGGTTACCCGATTCTACTAGTTCTTTTAATTCTTCTAAAATTACTTTTTCCCCTTTAAGTGAAACCTCTTTTGTTTCAAGACGTACCTGTTTCAATACAACTTGAACAGCATGAGGTAATCCCTCATTTAAAATACAGGTTCGCAATACATCGTGCCTATTAATTACAAAGTCTAAAGCCTCAACAAAACGTGTTCTTTTAACCTTATCTTGAAATGCTAATAGTGTTGGTGTTACGTAAACATCTCCTGTTTCCTTGCGACTCATTAAATGGTGGAAATAAATCCCTTCCTGTAAAGGTGCCAAAGGGTAAATATCTTGAATATTTGCTCCTCCTCCTTGTACCTGACTCATTATATTATCAAGCATTTCTTGATCAAAGTCTATCAAAGGAACCATCGATGGTTCTATATAAACACAATCATCAGTTATTCCATTAACTGGTATTTGATAATTTGTTTCAGTTAATTTTGCTTTTAATTTACCTGCTAATTGACTTATTGTTGGATTAGAAAATATTTCCTGAATGGTTACTTGATAATTTTCTTTTTGAATACGAGCCATTAATTGAACTATCAATAAAGAATGTCCTCCTAATTCAAAAAAGTTATCATGCACTCCTACCTTATCTAATTCCAATAACTCTTGCCATATTAAAGCTAATGTTGTTTCAATTTCAGTTCTTGGCGCCACATACTCTTGTTTTGAAACAACAGCAACATCTAATTTAAGTAACGCTTTTTTATCAACTTTACCATTGTTAGTTAAAGGTATTTCATCTAGTTCTACCCACAATTGAGGTACCATATAATCGGGAAGGTTTTCTTTTAAAAACTCTTCAACTTCCAAACTATTAAATTCGCCTTTAGGCACAATATAGCCTACTAATCTATTAGTACCAAGCTTATCAGGTTTTGCTAATACACAGCATTGCTTTACAAAATTACATGCTGCTAATTCGCTTTCAATTTCACCAAGTTCAACACGATATCCTCTAATTTTTACCTGATCATCAATTCTTCCAACAAACTCAATATTACCGTCTGGTAACCATTTGGCTAAATCACCCGTTTTATATAAACGTTCACCTTTAACAAATGGATTTTCTACAAACTTTTCTTTGGTTAATTCCTCTTTGTTAAGGTATCCTTTGGCCAAACCTGCTCCACCAACACATAATTCTCCAATTATTCCTACTGGCAATATTTGGTCAAATTTGTCAAGAATATAAGTTTTAGCATTTGCTATTGGTTTTCCTATAGGAATCGATGATTCAAAATTACCATTAAAAATAGTAGCACAAATACTCGTTTCTGTTGGTCCGTAAGCGTTAATATAATTACCTCCATTGTTTACATAAGCTAAAGCCTCATTATATGGAGCTTGTTCTCCTGCTGTAATTAATGTTTTTAAACCTTTAAGGATATTTACATCTAATAATTTAACAAATGCTGGAGGAAGAGTTGCCACGCTAATTTTATTATTTGATATATAATCAGTAAAATAACGAACATCTAACTTCTTGTTTTCAGAAATAATGTAAAGAGCACTTCCAGCAAGAACCGATACCAATATTTCTGAAATTGAAGCATCAAAACATTGATTGGCATATTGTAAGCAATTTGATTTTAAATCAACATCAAAAGCATTTATCTGGGCAAAAACTGTATTTATAATACCTTTATGCTCTATCATAACGCCTTTAGGCTTACCTGTAGATCCAGAAGTATAAATAATATAAGCTAATTGATTACTGTTAATTTCTATTTCTGGGTTTGACAAAGAATAGTTAGCCTCATTTTCTTTAAAATCTTCTAAAAATGCCTCATCAATAATTACACTACAATTGCTATCACTTTCAATGTAATTAATTCGTTCCTGGGGATAATTAGGGTCAATAGGTACATATACTCCTCCTGATTTTAATATTCCAAACAACGCAATAATCAACTTGTCACTTCTTTCCAACTTAACTCCTACAAAGTCTTCTTTATTAATTCCATGAGTAGTTAAAAGGTATTGTGCTAATTGGTTTGACTTTTCATCTAACTCTTTAAATGTTAAAGATTTTTCCTCAAATACTATAGCTAAACTATTTGGAGTCGCTTCAACTTGTTTATTAAACAAACTAACAATAGTTTCATTTTGAGGAAATGGCTCAAAAGTATTATTAAAATCATTTAACAATTGTTGTTCTTCATCTCGTGTTAGTATAGGTATACTATTTACTTTTTGATCTGGATTGTGTAATACATTTTTCAATAGTTTTTGATAATGATCAATCATTCTCTTTATTGTGGACTCTTTAAACAGAGCTGTACAATATGCAAGACTCAATACTATTTCTTCATTTTGTTGAGCTACATTTAGAGTTATATCAAATGGAGTGTTTAACTCTTTGTATTCGTAGTTTGATAATGTTAAACCATTTAATTCTGTTGTTGTTTCTTTACTTCCGTCTTGTAAAACAAACATTGCTTGGAATAACGGATTTTTACTAACATCGCGGGTGTTTTCAACTAAGCTTACAACTTTCTCAAAAGGAACTAACTGATTATCTTGCCCTTCTATGGTTGTTTCCTTTACCGCCTTTAAAAACTCGTTAAAACTAGGTTCTTTACTCAAGTCACTCCTCAATGCGAGTGTATTTACAAAGAACCCTATCATTCCTTCCAAATCTGATTGAACTCTGTTTGCTACTGGTGTCCCTACACAAATATCATCTTGACCACTATAGCGAGCTAATAGTACTTTAAAAGTAGCCAGTAACACCATAAACATGGTTGTTTCTTGCTTTTTACAGAACAATGAAAGGTCACCTGACAGCTCTTTTTCTAAGGTTACTTCTACAGTAGCACCTTTAGTATTCTGAATTGAAGGTCGAGCGTAATCTAGAGGTAAGTTTAATGACTCTGTTCCTTTAAGATTGTTTTCCCAATATGATAATTGATTTTTTAAAACTTCTCCATCAACATATTTACGTTGCCACATTGCGTAATCTGAATACTGCAAAGTTAAATCGGGAAGTCTGGCTTCTCTCTTTTCTAATAAAGCACTATACAGCTCTTCAAACTCAGAAATTAAAATATCTTGTGACCATCCATCACTAGCAATATGATGAAATACGCACGCCAACACATAGTCATCACTTCCTAAAGAGTACAAACAGGCTCGGAACATATAATCGGTTCCTAAGTTAAATGGAAGGTTTAAAAAGTTTTGTAATTCTTCATCAAGTAATTCCTCATTTGATTTTAATTCATTAATTTTTAAACTCCAGTTTTTTGAAGAATTTATCTTTTGATATCCAACACCATCTTCAGAATAAATAACTGTACGAAGTACTTCATGCCTGTTAACTATCGTTTTAAATGTAGTTTCTAAAACAGAAATATCTAACTTTCCTTCTAAACGTAATACAACTGGTATATGATAATCTGCACTTCCTTGCAATTGATCTAAAAACCATAATCGTTCCTGGCTAAAGGATAATGGAATTTTTATGTTCTCGCTACGATTGAAAGGACTAATATTTTCTATAGAGGTTATTTTATTTCGACCTTCATATTTTTCAAAATACTGAATAATTGATTGTTTGTTGTTTTTTATCTTTTGAAGTAAAACAGGGTCAATATTTTCTGAATTGGTTTTTAAGCTCAACGAACCTTTATTAACAACCAGTTTTATTCCTTTTTCGGCTGCTTCTTTTATTATATCTATACTATTATTTTTCATTGCTGTAATTATAAATCAATCGTTACTTTGTATTCCTCTGTATTTGTTATATCATCATGTTTAAGTTGAATAAACTCTATATATGATGCCAATTCTTCTATTGTATTATACTCGAATACATCTTTTATTGCTATCTCTACATTTAAATTTTCACGAATCAATGACACTAACCTTGTTACTAACAGTGAATGCCCTCCGAGTTCAAAGAAACTATCAAGAACTCCTATCTTTTCTATACCCAGTAATGTTTGCCAAATACTTACTAAACTAAATTCAGTTTCATTCCTTGGAGCAACATACTCTTCACCAGACAATATTTCCATTTCTGGATCTAAAAGTGCTTTTTTATCAATCTTACCGTTATTAGTCATTGGAATTGAATCTAATTCAACCCATAATTGCGGTATCATATACTCGGGCAGTTTTTCATGTAACGCTTTTTGTAACGCTTTTCTATCAAAATCTTTTGCAACAACGTAACCAACTAATCGCTTTATACCTTTATTATCTTCTTTTGCCAAGACACAACACATATCAACCATTGATTCCTTCATTACAGCCTTTTCCACTTCTCCAAGTTCAATACGATATCCTCTTATTTTAACTTGATCATCAATTCTTCCAATAAACTCAATTGATCCATTTTCTAACCAACGACCTAAGTCTCCTGTTTTATAAAGGCGCTCTCCTTTTACAAAAGGACTCTCTATAAACTTTTCTTTTGTTAACTCTTCTTGATTTAAATAACCTTCTGTTAACCCAGCTCCTCCTATATAAAGTTCTCCTACACTTTTTACAGGTACCAGATTTTGATATGTATCGAGAATATAAACTTGAGTATTAGCAATGGGCTTTCCTATAGTTATAGAATCTTCATCTACGGCTATTTCTGAAACCGTTGACCATACGGTACTTTCTGTTGGTCCGTATTCATTAAATAATGGAACATTTTTATTTTGTTCGTAATGACGAGAAACCAAATTTTTTGACAATGACTCTCCTCCTAAAACAACTCTTTTAAAAGTAGTTTCTTTTAATACTCCCTCTGTTAACAAGTAATCATAATATGAAGTAGAACACAATATAGCGTCTAAATTCTCCCCTTTCAGAATAGATTTCATTTCCATAGAATCTGTAATAGAGTCATCTGTTGGAATAATTAATCTTCCTCCTGTAGTTAAGGTATCAAAAATAACGGCTACCGATGGATCAAAAACGAATGAAGGAATTAATAACATATTTTCTAATTTACCATAATAACCAACTCTTGATCCCACTAAATTTGTTAGGTTTTTATGAGCAACCTTAACCCCTTTTGGCGTTCCTGTTGACCCAGAAGTATAAATTACATACGATGTATGTTCGGGAACGATTTTTACTGTTAGTTTGGTAGGTTCTTTACTTATACTTCCCCAATCCTCATCTAACTTTATCAACTCAAAATCAATAGGGTTTTTAAACACCAATGAACTAACATTACTATTAGTTAGCATCATATCAACACCCGTATCTTCAATAATAAAATTAATTCGAGTTTGTGGGTATTTATGATCAATAGGTACATATCCTGCACCCGCTTTAAGAATTCCTAAAATACCAACAATCATTTCCAAACTTCGTTCTATGCAAATACCTACTATATCGTTTTGCTTTACTCCTTTCTTTTGTAAGTAATGAGCAATTTGATTTGATTTTTGATCCAACTCTAAATATGAAAGTTGATTTCCTTTAAAATCTAGAGCTATTGAATTGGGTTTTTGAGATACCTGATCTTGAAAAATATCTATTACGTTTTTATTTGAAGTATTCTGAATTTTACGATTGTTAAATCTATTTGTTATTCGTTCTTCTTCTTCTGAAGTTAGCATGGATAACTTTCCTATGCTTTGGTCAGTATTTTTTACTATCGACTTTAATAATTCCTGATAATGAACAAGCATATTTTCAACTGTTTCTTTTTTAAACAGTTTCGTACAATACCCCATATTTAAGAAAATACCCAAATCACTCTCTTCTACATTTAGTGTCACATCAAATTGTGAGGTAATTTCTTTATAATCATATTCTGAAACATCAAGGTCTGCTAATGAGATTTCTTTTTCATCATTTATAGCGTTTTGTAATATAAAAAGTACCTGAAATAATGGAGGCATACTCATATCACGCTTGTTTACTACGCGATCTACTACTTTTTCAAAAGGAGCTAACTGATTATCGTACCCTTCTAACGTTGTTGTTTTAACTAATTGTAGTACTTTCTTAAAAGTAGGGTTTCCTTCTAAATTACTTCTTAACGTAAGTGAATTAACAAAGAAACCTATCATATCCTCTAAATTTGATTGGGTTCTATTTGCTATTGGTGTTCCTACACAAATATCGCTTTGTCCGCTATAACGGTATAATAAAACTTTAAATGCTGAAAGTAATAACATAAATAATGTTACTCCTTCTTTCTGACAAACTTTATTAATTGAATCACTTAAATCTTTACTCAACTTAACCTCAATACTACTCCCTTCAGTGCTCTGTATTGAAGGGCGTGCAAAATCTGTAGGTAATAATAAAGGAGTACTTCCTTTTAATTTATTTTCCCAGTATGTTAATTGCTTCTCTAATATATCACCTTCAACATACTTTCTTTGCCAAATTGCATAATCGGAATATTGTAAACTCAAATTAGGGAGCTCAATATTTCTATTGGTTTTTAAAGCATTATACAACTCTACAAACTCAGATACCAGTATATTTTCTGACCAGCCATCACTTGCTATATGATGGAAAACAATAGCTAACAAATATTCTTTTTCGCCTACGTTGTAAACACTTGCTCTTAGCATATAATCAGTAGATAAATCGAAAGGCAATTCTAAAAAGTTTGAAATTTCTTCTTTAGCCTCAACTTCATCTTTTGATGTTATCGTTGATAATTTCCAATTATCAGATGGAATTACGTCTTGGTACCCGAATCCTTTATTTGACTTTATAACCGTTCTAAGAATTTGATGTCGATCAACAATTGTTTTTAATGACTCTTCTAAAATAGTTTCATCTAAATCTCCTTTTAATCGTAAAACAACTGGAATGTGATACTCCAAACTTCCTTGTAATTGATCCAAAAACCATAAACGTTCTTGACTAAATGATAAAGGAATTTGCCCTTCTACTTTTTGAGGAATTACATCAGGTACTAAAGCTCCTTCAGATTTTGTTTCGAGGTGATTTCCTAAATCTGCAATGGTTGCGTGGATAAACACATCTTTAATTGCCAATTCAAACTTTAATTCTCTTCTAATATTAGAAACCAAACGGGTAGCTAGTAATGAATGTCCTCCTAATTCAAAGAAATTATCGTATACGCCAATATTACTCACTCCAAGCAATTCTTGCCAAATTGTTATCAATTGCTCTTCTAGTTCATTTCTTGGGGCTACATAATTATTTATTTGAATTGATCGTTCTCCTGAAAATTCAGTATTGTAAATTTTTAGTAGCTTTTTGCGATCAACTTTATCACTTAAATTTTGTGGAAGTTCCTCTAAAATACAATATTGTGAAGGATGCATATACGTAGGGAGTTCCTGCTGACATAGTTCGTGAAGTATAGGAGTTAAAGAACTTTCATCTTTTCCTATACCACTAGTATTTAACACAACGAAACAAAGCAATAGTTCCTCTCCTTGAGCGTTTTTATGCACTAACACATGACAATCTTCAACTTCTTTTGCTTTTCTTAATGTTGAAGCAATTCCTTCTAACTCTACTCTGTGTCCTCTTATTTTTACCTGATGGTCTTCTCTCCCTAAAAATTCAATATTCCCATCCGGTAACCAGCGTCCCATATCACCTGTTTTATACATAACATCACCCAATAACTCAGGATAAGGATTTGATATAAAACTTTGTGCTGTACGCTCTGGCAGTCCAATATATCCAGCTCCTACTCCTACTCCGCTCACACAAATTTCTCCTGAAACTCCTATAGGGCATAATTGTAATTCACTATTTAATATAGCAACGTTCATATTAGGTATTACCTTTCCTATAGGAACACGTGATTCTTCCTCCAAATTTGCAGTTATTTCATACTGTATTACATCATCTGATGCTTCACAGGGACCATAAGCATTTAATAATTTTATAGTTGGGTACAACTTTCGTAAATCATTTACCAATTGAGCTGGTATGGCTTCTCCAACAAGCATAATCCATTGTAATCCTTTTAAACTAACTGGAGTTGGACACTCTTTTATATATGATAAAAGTCCCCACATATATGTAGGCACAAATTCTACCAAACTTACGTTGGTTTTGTTGATGGTTGTCAGTAACCTTTCATAATCCAACAATTCAAACTTGTCAACAATTACACAAGCTCCTCCTTTTAATAATGGTCCTAAAATTTGCCATACCGAAATATCAGATCCAATTCCTGCACTTTGCAAAAACCTGAATCCATCAGGTAAATTCAACAATTTGTATTCTGCCAATAAGTGATTCATCGCTCCGTCATGACAAGTAATAGCTCCTTTAGGTGCCCCTGTTGAACCTGATGTAAATAATATGTAGGCCCAACCATTCATACGGTTATTATTTTCCGGGTTCGTAACTTCCTGATCTTCGATGGAAGTACAATCATACACATGAACTCCTTCTTTCTCCAAGCCAACCATAAGTTCTTCTGAAACCTCATCAATTACAATAACTTTTGATACTGATACTTTTGGCAAATCTTTTAATAACGATGCTGTTGTTATTAATACTTCAAAAGAATTTTCTAGTAGCATTTTTTCTACTCGAGATGCTGGGTTTTGTGTATCTATCGGGGTATATACACCGCCTGATTTTATAATCCCCATCATTGTACTAACAAATTCAGCACTTCTCTCTAAATAGACGCCTACACATTGTTCTTCTTTTATACCAACAGCTCTTAATTGATGTGCTATTTGATTTGCATAACTATTTAGCTCTTCATAAGTCCATTCAACTGAATTATGAATAATTGCCGTTTTATTTACATTAGCTTCTACAATCTTTTCAAAATGAACGTTGATGGGTAAATTGTTGTTTAATTCTTCTTCTTCAGGGTTAAAATTAGTTCCATTCGACGCGTTTTTTTCTCCTAATAAGATTAACTTTTCTTCTTGTGTAAGCATCGTAATATCAGAAAGTTTCTCATTTGAAGGTGCTACTATTTCACATAACACAGTTTTAAGGTGTCCTTGTATTCTTTCTACCGTGTCCTCATCAAAAAGTTCTTTGCTATAACTAAAGTGAAAATGAAGTTCTTCTCCTCCAAAATTAACATCGATGGTAAAAGGGTAATTTGTTTGTTCCTGAACTAAAAGTTCACTAACATTTAAAATACTTTCTTCTTCTTTGATTGCTTCTGAAATCGGGTAATTTTCAAATACCAGAATGCTATCGAATAAATCTCCTTGAACCCCACTAAGCTTTTGTATATCTGCCAGATTCATATATTGATGTTCTCTACATTGAATATGCCCCGATTGCAGCTCTGCAAGCCAGCTAGCTATGGTTTCGTCTTTTTTATACTTTGAAACCAGTGGTAATGTATTAATGTATAAACCTACTCTGTCTTCAGATCTTTCCAGTTCTGAAGGTCGTCCTGAAACGGTAACCCCAAAAGTTGTAGTTGTATCTCCTGTATATTTCGATAACAATATTGCCCAAGCTCCTTGTACTAACGTATTTACCGTAAGCCTGTGTTTCTGAGCGAATGTTTTTAATTCCTCCGTTAACGTACTGTTTAAAAGCAGCTTTGTTTCGGCATTCTCTCCTATCTTCTTATTACTTGATGTGGTTTTTGAAAAAGGTAATAAACATGAATTTTCAACATCATTCAAATAGGTTTTCCAAAATTTCTCTTCCTCAAAAACGTCTTGATTACTTATATACTTAATATAGTCCTCATAATGTTCTTCTTTTCTTTCTGGAATCGAATTTCCTTTTTCTAAATTTTGATAGTTTTCTATAAACTCTTCAATTAAAATAGACAAAGACCAACCATCAATTATAATATGATGACTGGTAAAAACCATTTTATAATCCGATTCACTTAACTTAATAATTGCAACTCTCAATAAGGGTGCTACATCGAAATCAAAACCTCTTTGCAAATCTAATTTTAGAAAAGTGTTTATCTTTTCAGATTGCTCTGTCTGTGAAAAATTACTATAATCTTCAAATGTAGAAGGCATTGTAATCTTTTCATAAACACATTGAACAGGTATTCTAAACTCTTTATATAAAAAACAACTTCTTAAAATACTGTGGTTTTTCAACACATTATCCCAAGAACTTTTAAATAGTTCTATATCTATCTTTTTTGATAAATCTACAACTAGCTGATCTACATAAGCTACAGAGTTTTCATCATACAATTTATGAAACAGCAATCCTTCCTGTAAAGGACTCAACTTATAAATGGCTTTTGGCCTTTGATTTTCCTCTTTTAAATACGCTATTATTTCCTGTTTATTTGCTTTCAAAAAAGGAATTATTTCTTCTTTATCTTTGGCAAAATCATACGGATTTGCGTTAAATTTTTCTTTATCCTTATTAATAATTAACTCTCCATCTTTTTCAATTAGAAATAGATGCAAGTCTTGCAACTTTATTATAAAGTTTTTCATTGTTATCTTTTATTGGCTAGTTTATACCATTTATAACCTGAAATTACTGTAATCTCAGGTTGTAAATGGTACTATACTATTTATAAATAGTTATGATTATATTTTAAAAAGCTCTTCTAAGTCTGAAGATTCAGATGTCGTATTTAAAAACTCGTCTAACTCCTCATGTTTTATGTCATTTTCAAGACCATAATCTGAGGGTGTAAATATTCTATTTTCTTTCTCTTTACAGTGCGTAATCAGTTCCTTTAAGTTTTGTAAGTATTGTTTTGCTAATTCACTGATTGTATCACTGTTATATTCTTGTGTAGAATAGCTCCAAACAAGTTTGAGTTCTCCTCCTGTTACCGACCCGTTAATTTCAAGTTTATGGTTAAAAGGAGTTGATGCTCCTATTTCATTTCCTTGGAATTCATCGGCTTCTGACAACCATGAATCCGTATCAAGAACATTATCAAACTGTCCGAGATAATTGAAAATTATATCCCATTTTACTGTTGACAATTGCTCTTTTATTTCCTGAGAAGGATGTAAATACTTTAAAATTCCATATCCAATTCCTTTATTAGGAATACGTCTTAAATTTTCTTTGGTTGAAGTAACTATTTCACCCAACGATGCTTTCTCTTTTACAGACAGGCAAACAGGATATAAACTAGTAAACCAACCGATTGTTGAATTCACATCAATGTGCTCAGAAATTTCTTCTCTTCCATGACCTTCCAATCCAATGATAACATTTTCATGGTTCGCCCATTTACTGATAGTCAATGCTAAACAGCTTAACAGTATATCATTAATATCGGTTCCGTAAGTATTGTGAACATCCTGCAATAATAATGATGTGTTTTCTACATCTAATACCATCTCATACTCCAAAATGTCTGCATATATCTTATTAACAACGGCTTTTTTATCTGTTATTAATGGCTGATATGCATTCCCTATTTCTGACCAATATGTTACTTGCGATGCGATTATTTTCTTGGTGGTATATTCTTGTAGTCCAAGTACCCATTCTCGATAAGAGTTTCCTTTTACCCCCAAATCTACTGGTTCCCCACTATTGAGGTTGTTTACAATTCGGGCTAAATCTGTAAGTAAAATTCGCCAAGAAATTCCATCAATTACCAAGTGATGCGCCACAATGAACAATCTATCTTTAGCCTCTTTTTCTGGAGTTTTGATCAAAACAGTTTTAAAAACTTCTCCCTTAAAAATTGATAAATTATGCTGATAAAATTTACATATTTCAGTAATAGATTCTGATAGTTCACTTATCGGGTTATTAGTTAAATCAACAATTTCTAGGCTCTCGTTAACTTCACTGAAAGTTTGTATCCATTCTCCCTTTATGTTTTCGTACTTGAAACGTAAAGCATCATGATGTCGCACTAATAAGTCCAAAGCTTCTTTCACATATTCAGAATTAACAGATTTATCAATGGCTAATAATACTGATTGATTGTAGGCTTCATTTTCAGAATATTCTTCTTCAAAATAGATTTGTTGAATAGGTAGCAATGGGGATTCTCCTTCAAGTATTCCTTGCTCTCCCTGGCTTATATTTACTGCCTCTGATACCACTTTAGACAACTCAGAAATTGTTTGATGATTGAATATATCGCGTGGTTTTAGATGATATCCTGCCTTTTTTACTCTGCTTACTACTTGAATAGTAATAATTGAATCTCCTCCTAATTCAAAGAAATTATCATAAACACCAATTTTTGAAACATTTAATAAGTTTTGCCAGATTTCCACTAACTTTTTTTCCAGTTCATTTTCAGGGGCTACATATGTATCTTTTGTACTGCTTTTATCTCCTAAAAATGTTGTTTCATATAAAGCTATTAATGCTTTTATATCTACCTTATCACTTAAATTCTGAGGAAACTCCTTAACAATACAATATTGTGAAGGATACATATAAGCAGGTAGTTCCGCCTGGCATTTATCAAATAATAGTTCATTAATACGGGCATTATCAGCATTTTCACCTTCGGTACTTAAAACAACAAAACAAATTAAAGAATCATTTCCCTCGTCATCTTTATACACAATAATATGACTATCTTCTATTTCTTCCGGTTTTCTTAATACAGATGCTATACCTTCTAACTCAACACGATGACCTTTAATTTTTACTTGATGATCTTCTCTCCCTAAAAACTCAATGTTTCCATCGGGTAACCATCGTCCCATGTCTCCAGTTTTATACAATACCTCTCCTACTAAGTCAGGAAATGGATTTGGTATAAAACTCTGAACTGTACGCTCTGGTAATCCTATATATCCTGCACCAACTCCTACGCCCGAAACACACAATTCTCCAGCAACTCCAATCGGACATAACTGTAAATCTTCATCAAGAATAGCAACATTCATATTAGGAATTACTTTTCCTATAGGTACTCTTAGTTTGTTTTCCGATAAATTATCGGTGATCTCATATTGAATTACATCATCAGAAGCTTCACAAGGACCATAAGCATTTAATAGCTTGATGGCGGGATATAACCTTCTCAAGTCATTAACTAATTCCGTCGGTATTGCCTCTCCTACTAACATAATCCAATCTAAATTCAAAGGAATAGTCTCTTTGGTTTCTTTAATATATGAAACCAGTCCCCACATATAAGTAGGCACAAACTCAACTATAGTTACCTGATTACGAGCTATAGTAGTAAGTAAACTTTCATAATCTAATAATTCATATTTATCTACAATTACACAAGTTCCTCCTTTTAATAAAGGTCCTAATATTTGCCATACTGATATATCAGAACCGATTCCGGCACTTTGTAAAAACCTGAATCCATCAGGTAAATTAAGTAGTTTATATTCCGCCAGTAGGTGATTCATTGCGCCATCATGACGGGTAATAGCACCTTTTGGTGTTCCAGTTGATCCAGATGTAAATAATACATAAGCCCAACTATCCATTCGGTTATTATTTTCAGGATTCGTAACCTTCTGTCCTTCAATAGAAGTACTATCATAAACCTGAATTCCTTTTCTTTTCCATTGAGTTACCAGTTTTTTCGGAACCTCATCAATTACAATAACTTTTGTCACAGAAATTGCATCCAATTCTTTTAATAACGATGCGGTGGTTATCAGCACTTCAAAAGAATTTTCTGACATCATATTTTCTACTCTTGATGCCGGGTTTTGTGTGTCAAGTGGTGTATAAACTCCACCTGATTTTATAATCCCTAACATACAGCCTACAAACTGAACGCTTCTATCCAGATAGACACCTACGCAATTTTCTTCTTTGATTCCCAGATCGAATAATTGGTGGGCTATTTGATTACTATAGCTATTCAACTCTCTATATGTCCATGCAATATTGTTATGAATTACAGCCGTTGATGTTTCATTACTGTCAACAATATTTTCAAAATGAATATTTATTGGTCTATCATTGTTTAAATTAACTTCTTTCGGATTAAAATTAATTCCTTCAGCATTTGTTACTTTACCTAATAAAATGTCTTCCTCATAAGAAGTAATTATTTTTAAGTCGGCAATATTCTTGCTTGAATCGTTAACAATGTTTTTCAACAATTCGTTGTAATGAATAAGCATTCTTTCTATAGTGGCTTCTTCAAATAATTCTGTACAATATTCTAATCGCAAAGAAATTCCTGAATTATGTTCAGTAGCCACTAAAGTTAAATCGAATTGAGAAGTTTCTTCTTTGAAATCACAAGTAGTTATTTCTAAATCTCCAAGACTTATTTGTTCCTGATGTTCTTCATGGTTTAAATCGAACATCACCTGGAACACGGGAGTTATACTCATATCACGAGTATTTACTACATGATCAACTACTTTTTCAAAAGGAGCTAACTGATAATTGTATGCCTCTAAAGTTGTTTCTTTTACCTCAGCTAATAATTCATTAAAACTAACATCGTTATTGATATTACTTCTTAAAGCAAGAGTGTTTACAAAGAATCCTATTAACTTCTCTATTTCTGTTTGTGTTCTATTTGCAATAGAGGTTCCTACGCAAATATCGTTTTGCTTACTATATTTATATAGCAATATTTTGAATGCTGACAGCATAAACATAAACAAGGTAACTCCTTCTTCCTGACTTTTCCTAGTTAAGCTTTCTTTTAAATCTTTGTCTAATTCTAAATAAAGACTGTTTCCGGCAATGCTTTGGACAGAAGGGCGGGCAAAATCAGTTGGTAAAGAAAGTGGAGTAACTCCTTCCAACTTTTCTTTCCAATATCTTAATTGTTTTTCCAAAAACGCACCCTCAATGTAATTACGTTGCCATAAAGCGTAATCGGCATATTGAATTGACAAACTTGATAAGTCAATTTTCTCATTCGCCCTTATTGCCTGATATGCTTTTGTAAATTCATCAATAAAAATTGGAATTGATAAACCGTCACTAGCTATATGATGAAATACACATACCAAGGTGTACTCCTTATTACCCAAATCATATAAACAAGCTCTGAGCATATAGTCTTCTGAAATACTAAACGACTTCGATATAAAGTCTTTCAATACTTCTTGTTCTTCATTTTTAGTTTCAACAGTTATTTTCTGTAACTCCCATGCTGCTGAAGAAATTACTTCCTGATATCCTATTCCGTCATTAGTTTTAATTACGGTTCTTAAGATTTCATGACGATCAACAACATAACGCATTGCTTTTTCTAGAAACTCAAAATTTACCGCTCCTTTTAAATGCAAACCTCCAGTGATATGATATTCCTCTGTCCCTTGTAAAGTATCTAAAAACCACAATCGTTCCTGACTAAAAGACAATGGAATCATAGTTGATTTTTTCTGAGGAACTATTGCCGGTACAAACACGGTATTATCCTGACCTTCTATTTCTTTTGAAAGCAACTCAATTGTCGTATGCGTAAAAATCATTTTAATAGGAAGTTCTATTCCCATTTCTTTACGAATTATTGATACTAATCGTGTTGCTAGCAGTGAATGTCCTCCTAATTCAAAGAAGTTATCATGTATTCCTACTTTATCAATTTCCAATAAAGATTTCCATATCTCCGCTAATTGATGTTCTTGAAGCGTTCTTGGTTTTACATACTCTTGAGCAGATAGGCTCATTACATCGGGTTCCGGTAATTTTTTCTTGGCGATTTTTCCATTACTAGTTAATGGCATTTCTGATAACTTCACCCAAATACGTGGAACCATATAGTCTGGTAACTTTGCTCTTAAATAGTTTTCCAGTTCCTCTTTTTTGATAGTTTCATTCGCAACCACATATCCTATTAAATAATTTGCATCCAGTGCATCCTTTTTCACAAGAACGCAGCAATTACTAACTTCCGGATGTGTTGATAAAACACTCTGTATCTCTCCCAACTCAATACGATAGCCTCTAATTTTAACCTGATCGTCTTTTCTTCCTACAAACTCAATATCTCCGTTTGCTAACCAGCGTCCCAGATCTCCAGATTTATACAGTCTTGATACACCTGCAGTGTCAAATGGGTTGTTTACAAATTTTTCATTGGTCAATTGTTCTCGTCGTAAATACCCTTTGGCTAACCCTTCTCCTGTGATACAAATCTCACCAATTGCCCCAACTGGAAGCAATTGTAAGTTATCATCGAGTATATAACAGTTTAGTGTTGGTATGGCATTCCCAATAGTACTTTTTGTATCCAGTACTTCTTTTTCGGTAATTTCTTTGTACGTTACATGCACCGTAGTTTCGGTAATTCCATACATGTTGATTAACTTACATGACGGATAAGAAATTTTCCATGGTTTTAAATAGGAAGGATTTAAAGCCTCACCGCCAAAAATTACATACCTGATTTGGTGCTTTTCTTCTTCTGTTAAGAATTCTTCCTGTAGTGTATAAAAAGCTCCAGGAGTTTGATTTAAAATGGTAACTCCTTCATTTATTAATAACTTCTTAAAAGTGGTTATATCTTTCGCTACTGTTTCTGGAACAACTACCAATCGTCCACCGTACAATAATGCTCCGTACATTTCCCATACTGAAAAATCAAAACAGAAAGAGTGAAACATTGTCCAAACATCTTTTTCATTGAAATCAAACAGACTATTTTCGTTAAAAAATAATCGTACTACGTTCTGATGCGTCAGTACTACACCTTTTGGCTTCCCTGTACTTCCAGATGTATAAATTATATAAGCACTATGCTCCGGCTTATTGACTTGTTCCGACTTTAACGGAGATTCTTTCGTTATTTCCTCCCATTCTTCATCTAATGAAATTTTAAATAAGTCTTTAGAGGTGGTTAATACCGATTTACTCTTTGAGGATGTTATTACAAAAGAGACCTCAGAATCTTCTATAATATACTGAATACGATCTTCCGGATATTTTGGGTCAATTGGCACATAGGTTCCTCCTGCTTTAAGTATTCCTAACAGACCTATAATCATTTCCAGAGAACGCTCAATACAAATCCCTACCAATTCTTCTTCTATAACTCCTTTCTTATTCAAATATCTAGCTACCTGATTAGACTTTTGATCTAATTCCAGATAAGTCAATGTTTCTCCTTCAAAAGTTACAGCTATATTCTGCGGATTTATTTCGACTTGTTTTTCAAATAAACTTACAATGGTTTCTTCTTTCGGAAAAGCTATTTGAGGTTGATTAAATACATGTAGTAATTTATTTTCTTCTGATTTTGAAAGCATTGACAACTCAGCAATCTTTGTATCTACATTTTTCACAACACTTTTTAATAGTTCTTTAAAGTGTGTAAATAAACGCTTAATGGTTTCTTCAGAAAATAAGGCCGTACAATATTCAATACTTACATCAATACCATTATCATGTTCTTCTGCCGTTAATGTAATATCAAATTTTGCTTTTGGATTTTCATTTTCTTCAAGAGAAATATCTAATCCGTCTACTGAAAAATTTAATGCTTCCGGCGTATTTTGCAATACAAATACTGCCTGAAAAAGAGGCGACATACTCATATCTCTGGTTTCTACAACACAATCTACTACTTTTTCAAAAGGTACCAATTGGTTATCATACCCATGTAATGTAGTTTCCTTTACACGCTGTAATAATTCCTTAAAGCTTGGTGCTTCTCCTAAATCAGTTCGAAGGGCTAAGGTGTTTACAAAGCATCCAATTATACTTTCTAAACCAGCTTCTGTTCTATTTGCAATTGGTGTTCCTACGCAAATATCATCCTGCCCGCTATAACGGTATAATAACGTTTTAAAGGTCGATAATAGCGTCATAAACAAGGTTACTTCTTCTCGTTTACATAATTTCAGCACTTCATTCTTCAACTCATTATCCAATTTAAAATGAAGTCTTTTTCCTGATATATCTTGAACAGAAGGTCTGGGATTATCTAATGGTAATGCTAAAGGACTAACACCGGTTAAATTACTTTTCCAATAATCTAATTGTTTGTTTAACAGTTTATCGTCCAAATAGGTACGTTGCCAAATTGTATAATCACTATACTGTAATGCTAATGGAGAAAGGTTAATTTCTTCATTTTTTTCTAAAGCACTGTATATGCTTACAAATTCATTTAATAAAATACTCTCAGACCATCCATCACTTGCTATATGATGAATTACTAATGTTAGTGTAAACTTTTTATTTCCGATATTGTAAATACGTGCCTTTAACATATAGTCTTTGGTCAAATCAAAAGGAATGTTTGAAAAAGCAGCAATATCCTTTTCCATTTCCTCTTCATTACTCACTATGGCCTGGCTTAATTTCCAATGTTCGGCTGAAATTGTTTCCTGATACCCGATTCCATCCTCAGACTTTACAATCGTTTTCAATGTTTGATGCCTGTCAACTATAATTTTTAAGGCCTTTTCTACATGCTGAATAGTAACATTCCCTGTGAATTCCAATCTTCCAGACATGTGATATTCTAAACTACCTTGTAACTGATCTAAGAACCATAAACGCTCCTGACTATACGATAAAGGTATACGTTCCTGATTTTCTTGAACCGTTATTGATGGTAGTATAATTTTATCAGATGATTCATTTAAATGACCAACGAGTGATTCAATCGTTGGATTTTTAAACACTGCTCTAATCGTAAGATTTATAGCTGTTCGTTTTCGAACTTCGGCAACCATACTGGTAGCAAGTAGCGAATGTCCTCCTAACTCAAAAAAGTTTTCGTGTATACCTACTTTGGGAATCCCCAATAACTCCTGCCATATTTGAGCTGTTTTTTCTTCAAATTCATTTCTGGGTGCAACATATCTATTGATTTGAATGGCTCTTTTTCCTGAAAATTCGGCTTCGTATAAAGCTATCAATTTTTTCTTATCAACCTTATCACTTAAGTTCACAGGAAACTCATCAACAATACAATATTGAGATGGATGCATATAACTTGGCAATTCATCTTTACTCAATTCGTGCAATGACAATTCAACTGTATGCTCATCTAATATTCCATTACTCAAAACAATAAAGCAAAGTAGCATATCTCTTTCTTGCTGGTTTTTATATACTAAAACATGAGCATCTTCTACGAAATCAGATTTTCGAATTACTGATGAGATTCCCTCTAATTCTACCCGATGTCCACGTATTTTAACCTGATGATCTTCTCTTCCTAAAAATTCGATATTTCCATTAGGTAACCATCGACCGAAATCTCCAGTTTTATACATTACTTCTCCAAGCAAGTCCTGGTATGGATTTTTGATAAAATTTTGCGCAGTTTTTTCTGGTAAATTCATATACCCCGCTCCAACACCAACTCCGGTTACACATATTTCACCAGGTATTTCAATAGGGCATAACTGCAAATTTTCATCAAGTATGGCTACATTCATATTAGGAATCACACTTCCAATAGGCACTCGTGCCGCTTCTTCAATATCTTCTACTATTTCATATTGAATAACATCATCTGAGGCCTCACACGGTCCATAAGCATTTGTCAATCGAATAGTAGGATATAAATCACGAAGATCGTTTACCAAACTCGCTGGTATAGCTTCACCTACTAACATAATCCACTCTAATGCATCTAAAACTATTGGCGAAGAGCTATCTTTTATATATGCCAATAATCCCCACATATAAGTAGGTACAAATTCAACTACATTTACATTGGTTGTTTTAATCGTTTTTAATAGACTCTCATAATCTAATAGCTCATTTTTATCAACAATTACTGATGTTCCTCCTTTTAACAGAGGACCTAAAATTTGCCATACTGAAATATCTGAACCAATTCCAGCACTTTGTAAAAATCGGAAACCGTCCGATAGTTCTAATAACTTGTATTCTGCTAAAACATGATTCATAGCACCATCATGGCGCGTAATAGCCCCTTTTGGAGCTCCTGTTGATCCTGAAGTAAATAAAACGTAAGCCCAACTATCCATTCTATTAATGTTAACAGGATTGGTATTTGCTTGCTTATTTAAATCATTTGAATCGTATATGTTTATATCTGACTTATTATAAATCGCGGATAATTCAGAGGTTACCTCGTCAATAAGAATAACTTTGGTGTTAGTTATAAAAGATAACTCTTCCAAAAGCGCAGAGGTTGTAATAAGAACTGAGAAACTGTTTTCAGAAAGCATCTTATCAATTCGCTTAGGTGTATTTTGGGTATCTAACGGAGTATAACTCCCTCCGGCTTTAATAATCCCCAACATACTTCCTACAAATTTTGGATTTCTTTCCAAATAAACCCCAACACAACTTTCTTCTTTTACACCTAAATCAGTTAGTTTATGTGCTATTCTATTGGCATACTTATTTAATTTCTCATAGTTCCATGAATCTCCATTATGAATAACAGCAATCTGATTTTTATTTTGGGATACAATTTGTTCAAAGCAAACGTTGATTGGCTGCGTATTATCTAAATCAACTTCTTTAGGGTTGAAGTTTACTCCTTCTGGAGTTATAGTCTTTCCTAACAGTACATTTTCTTCTTGAATAGTTACTATGTTCAGGTCACCTATTCTTTGAGAAGTGTCTTTAGTAATGTTTTTGAGTAACTCCCTGTAGTAATCTAAAAATTTACCTGCAAAAGAATTGCTAATAATTGCTGAATTGTAATTCATGCTAATCAAAAGTCCGTCTGACTCTTCAATAACATTAAAAGTCATATCAAAAGCATTGTATAAAGGACTATGTTCTTCAAAGCTTACTTCTGCATCTTCAATCTCTAAGTTCCCTAAACTTACATCGAAATTAAATACAACATTAATAAATTCTTCAGTAGATAGTTTTGCTTCTCGCTGCAATAAGTTTAAAAATTCTGCATACGGATATTCCTGGTGTTCGTAAGCATCAAATAATCTGGATTTCATCTTTTTCAGATAATCAGAAACTATAGCATTGCTATCATACCTAGAAGCCAATGGTATAAAATGAGCGAAATAACCGATCATTTTTTCTGATTCGGGCATCGTTCTACCTCCAACAGGAACCCCTATAACCATTTCTTTCAGCCTGCATATTCTTAAGAGTATAATTTCAAAAGCAGATAAAAATGTCATAAATAATGTTAAGCCCTGCTTGGCACTCCATTGTTTTAATTCTTTAACTTCATCTGCATTAATTTTTACTATTACACTGCTATTCTCATTCGTATTCGGAGTCTTTTCATCAAAAGGAAAATTAACTCGTAATGGTAGTTTACTATATGTATCAAAAAGGTACTTCTCATGCTCCTTCCAAGAGGCACTATAATGTTTCTTCTTAAGCCATTTAACGTATGATGAAAATTGTAAAATAGTGTTCGCTGGAATATTTTCACCCTTGAAAAAAGCATTATAATGGCCTAACAATAATTTTGAAAAAATAGCACAAGACCAACCATCAGATATTATATGATGCATGCATGAAAATAATGAATATTCATTGCTTGCCAGTTTCACTAAATACAATCTAACTAACGATGATTCCGATAAGATAAATGGTTTCCTAAGCTGGCTTTCAACAAACTCGTTATACTTTACAGTAACCTCTGATGCAGCAAAAGATGACATATCTATTTCTTCAACAGGTATTGTTGTGGCCATGTCATAAATTAACTGTTTACCATCTTCTGAAAACTTACTTTTTAAAATTTGATGAGTATTTACTAAGTGATTCACTGCTTTTTTGAGAGAATCAACATGTAAGTTTCCTTTTATATGCATGCTAAACGATAACCTATATGAAAGTGACAGCTCATCACTCATCTGATTTAATACAAATAATTGACGTTGTGCCAACGTTGTTTCAGTTGTAACTATTTCATTATTACTAATCGTTATTTCTGGTTGGTATACTTCATCTGGTTTGCATACTTTAAACGTACTTTCACAAATCGCTTTATATATGTCGTTAAGATCTTCATCGGAATGAGCAAAAGTGATATATAAATTATTTGGTGCCCAAGCATAAATTCCTCGTTGTCTTAAATGGAACAGCAATAAGTCAAAATTTTCTCTAAACTTAAATCTAAATAACGAACCAAAATTAACCACCTCAATGGGGAGAGATTCTTTTTGAAAATATTTATTCAAACGATGCATCAAATCATCCGTTTTTCGATTTAGCTCTATATACTTTTCTTTCCCCATATTTTTTATACGAGTAAGAATAGCTTTTGAAGCTGCCATTGTTAAAGGATGTCTTGTAAATGTTCCTGCAACAAAGGTTTTTGGCACTTTTGGATACGAATCATCTCCGTAGCTCCAATGTCCTCCATCAACTACATCTAAATATTTTCTGGAACCAGCTATTACACCTAAAGGCATTCCACCACCTGCAATCTTCCCGTAGGTAGCAATATTAGCACGTATTCCAAAATATTCCTGAGCTCCTCCAGGCATTATTCGAAAACCTGTAATCATTTCATCAAAGATTAAAGGAATATCAAGCTCCTGCGTTAATTCGCTCATTTGCTTTAATAATTCTACAGGTTGCGAATCAGGGAATCTGCTTCTTACAGGTTCTACCATCACACCGGCCAAATCATCTGCATGGGCTCTAATTTGATCTATTATATCCGGATCATTATAACTTAAAATCACCAAATCTTTAACCATATTATTGGTTACTCCTGGTACCATCGGAGCCACACCTTCATCACCTGGAATTCCTAGGACCGTTTCAATATGACCATGATAAGAACCAGAAAAGATTATGATTTTGTTTTTCTTTGTAGCTGCTCTTGCCAAACGCATTGCAAATGATACTGCCTCAGTTCCAGTATTGGCAAACGCTACACGTTCCATACCTGTTATTTCAGCTATTAAATTGGCTACATCTCCCGATAACTTAGCTAATGGCCCTACGGTTATTCCTAAGTGAAGTTGTTTTTGAATAGCTTCAATAATAAAGTCTGGCTGATGTCCAAAAATACTTGAACCATAGCCCATGGTTATATCTATGTATGAATTACCATCAATATCAGTAAATCTAGATCCGGCCGCTTTGTCACAAACAATCAGATACTCCATTTCCTTTGTTGACATTTTAAACCCTCTTGCCATAAAGAAATCGGCCAATACTCCTCTATGCTCTTGTGCATAATCTTTTGATCCCTGAGTTTTTTCGTTATACGATTTAATTAACTCAGGAAGTTGTTCTTCTTGATTTTTCGGTAATTTCTGAAAGAAAAAACTAGTATCACTAACATTATTAGCCAATGCTACACTCTCTTTACTTTCTTTTCTTTTAGGCGTAGTTCCTTTAACCTCTTTTCTTACAGTAGTATTGGTATCAGGTTTGGCAATGTTCAAATATTCTGAAATAATTCTGTTTTGCTCAGAAAATTGATTTAGTAATGCTTCTAAAGTTGGATCTTTCCCTGTAATAGTCTCTTCAACAATTTTTGAACTTGTTAAGTTCTCTTCTTTTTCAATTTTTTCTTCGATAGGGTGTTCAATTTCTATTTTTTCTAATATGAAATTCACCAACGCCTCAATATCTTTTATATCTTCAAACAGTCTTCTTATAGGAACTCCTACATTATAATATTTTTCAATTTTCTTCGTAATTTCAGTTAATACCAGAGAGTCTGCTCCAATATTTAGCAAAATTGTCTGAGGTGATAACTCATTTGTTTCTATTTGCAGTGCCGAAGCTATTAGTTCAACTAAATTCTTATAAACTTCGTCAAAACTCCCATTGATTTCTTTTTTATAAACTGCTATATCAGAATTATTGTTTTTTATACGTTCTTTTTTAGTTATATCCTCTACCCAATAACTTTTTCGTTGAAATTTATAAGTGGGCAGTACCACTCTTGAAGTTTTTCTCTTACTAAAAAATGCATTCCAATCTATATCATGACCTTCCTTGTATAACTCTAAAAGACTTTCTAAGATCACTTGTGTATCACTAAGGCCTTTTTTCATTGATGGAAGCCAAATTCCTTTTGAACTATCTGCAACGCACCTGCTTCCTTGCGTAATTAAAGTAGGGTTAGGACCAATTTCAATGAATATATTAGTATTCAGACTTTCAAGCGTTTCCATCCCCTTTTTAAAGGAAACAGGCGCACTAATATGTCTCGTCCAATAGTCAGGCGACGTTAATTTTTCATTTTCTATTTTTCCTGTAACATTGCTTACAATGTCATATTCGGGTAGTTTGTATGAAATACTACTCGCTATTTCCTGAAACTCCTCTAAAATTTCTTTCATTAAAGGGGAATGAAAAGCCTGAGAAACTGGTAAGTCTTTATATTTTACTTTTAGTGAATCCAATAACTGTTTAATTTGGTTTATTGAATCGGATTCACCCGACAACACTATTTGATAAGGGCTATTAATTGCTGCAATACTTATACTATTCTCGTACCCTTTAATAACTTCTTCAGCAATATTTATAGTACATTGCACAGAAAGCATACTACCTTGCTCTTTTATTCCCTGCATCAATCTACCTCGATGCGCTACCAATTTTAAAGCATCATCAAGGTTAAATACCCCAGCAATACAGGCAGCCGTTATTTCCCCTAAGCTATGTCCTATTAAAACATCTGGAAGTACTCCCCAGCTTTCCCATAATTTTGCTAAAGCATATCCAACTGAGAAAAGAGCTGGTTGCGTGTAATTTGTTTGGTTAAGCAGTAAGGATTGATCATTTTCAGTATCGGAAAAAATTACGGATAGTAAATTCTTTTCTAAGTAATTATCTAAAATTTTTGCACAAGTATTAAAAGCTTCCTTAAAAACAGGTTCTGTTTTATAAAGCTCTCCACTCATTTTAAGATATTGCGATCCTTGTCCCGTAAATAAAAATGCTTTTTTATGGGCTTTTATCCTCTTAAAAGATCCAGTTTTAAAAGCATTCAATTTATTTATAAGGTCATTTTTGTCTTTACAGATAAATCCTGTTCTTTTTTCAAAATGAACTTTAGATATAGCTAAATTGTATGATAACTCTTGTAAAGTGATTTTTGAATTTTTATGCAAAAAATGTAAAATTGCTTCTACCTGAGCCTTTAATCCTTCTTCTGTTTTACTAGAAATGGTTACCAACTCTTTTGATCTAGCTTCCTTTTCTATTTTTCGAGATGTCGATTTTATCGGTGCTTCTTCTAAAATAGTATGAGCATTGGCTCCTCCGAAACCAAAGGAACTTACTCCTGCTTTTCTTGTTATGGTACCTTTTTTATCCCAATCTAAAAGTCTTTCAGGAATTAACACATTCAGCCTTTCCCAAGCTACATGAGTATTGGGTACATTGTAATGAATCTGTTTAGGAATTTTACCGTATTTTAAACATAAAACTGCTTTAATTAGCCCCGCTATCCCTGCTCCTGATTCCAAGTGACCAATATTGGCCTTTACGGATCCAACAATTAAAGGGCTAGCTTTACTTCTTCCTTCCCCATAAACCGCATTGAGGGCATTAACTTCTATAGGATCTCCTAAAGCCGTTCCGGTTCCATGAGCTTCAACATAGTCAATGTCATTAGGGTTAAAGCCTGCCGACCTAAGAGCATCTTTTATAAGGTCTTGTTGTGACAAACCATTGGGAGCAGTTAATCCATTACTTCTACCATCTTGATTTATTGCAGAACCTTTTATTACTGCCTCTATTATATCACCATCTTCCAGTGCTTTTGAAAGTGGTTTTAACAGTACTAATCCGGCTCCTTCACTTCTTACGTAACCATTGGCAGAATCATCAAATGTTTTACACCTTCCATCAACCGACATCATATTGGCTTGTGACAATGCAATCGTTATTTGAGGCGATAAAATTAAATTAACACCTCCAGCAATAGCCATTGTACAATCTCCATTTCTAATATCCTTAACAGCTGTATGTAAACTTACCAATGCCGAGGAACAGGCTGTACCAATAGACATGCTTGGTCCTCTTAGATCATAATAATATGATAATCTGTTAGAAAGTATGCTGGTAGAGATACCTGTACCAGAGTAAACATCAGCCTCTTTATTGTTAAGATAACTATCATAATCTACCTGTTCCGCACCAATATAAACTCCTGTTTTTGACCCTTTAAAATCGGAAGGTTTATATCCTGAACGTTCAATCAACTCGTGGCTTAGTTCCAAGAGTATACGTTGTTGCGGATCCATAAACTTTGCTTCTCTTGGTGATATTCCAAAAAAAGATGCGTCAAATTCATCTACTTTATCAATAAATCCACCCCAACGGGTATTCATGTTTGTTCCATCAGCTTCTTCACTAAAGTACTCATCAGTATTCCATCTGTCTTCAGGTACCTCGGTAATCGCATCTTTTCCCGCTTTTAAATTTTCCCAAAACTCTTCAACGCTATTTGCTCCAGGTAACTTACAAGCTATACTTATTATAGCAACAGACTCGTTTTTATTTATTTCATTTTCAGTTTCTTTATTACTGGAAACTTTTTCTTGAGACAAATGGGTTGCGAATTCCTTAATTGTTGGATAATCATATATTAATGTCGGTGAAACTTCTGTGTTCAAATATTCTGATAACATTCCCGATAACTGAATTCCTTTTAAAGAAGTCATTCCAAGTTCTGCAAAAGAAGTCGAAGCATTTACTTGCGAAGTATTTATTTGTAATTCTTTATTAATTATATTTAATATCCATTTTTCAATTTCAGATGAAGATTTATTCGTCTGAAATTCCATATCGGGTTTTAAAACCTTCTTTTCTTTTTCTCTTTTAGTTCCAGCAGTCCATTCAGATAAGATTCCTTCGATCTCTCCTTTTTCGAAAGCCAACTTAGTTCCTACTCTCTGAATCTTACCACTTGATGTTTTACCTACGCGTCCAGGAATAACTAACAAAATGCTATATACTGACAATTCATGCTCAACAAATACAGCATTACAAACATCACGCACTATCCTATCTAAGTCATAGTTACGCATACTTGTTCTTTTTATTTCCTGAACAATAATTAATTCTTGCTTTCCATTAATTTCTGTTGAAAGTGCAACACCTGCATTGCTTTGCAAGTCTGAATTGGAGTATTGAACCGTTTGTTCTATATCTTGTGGGAAATGATTAACTCCATTAATAATCATCATTTCTTTAAGTCTACCTGAAAGATAGAGTTCATTATTTTCTAAGAACCCCATATCTCCAGTTCGTAAAAAAGAGCCTAGTTTTGTATTTACTTTTCCATTAGCATAAATTATTTGAGCATTAAATATTTCCTCTGTTAACTTTTCTCTTTTCCAATATCCTTTTGCTACACTAGGGCCGCTAATCCAAATTTCACCTACTTCTCCGTTTTTACATAATTGTTTTGTTTCTGGATTTACAATTTTCACCTTCAAATCACCCAACACAGGACCATTACCAACAAATTCAATTTTTCCTAACTCATCTTTTCCTTCTTCAAAAGGTTTAATTTTTCCGTTATATAGTTTTTCTTTTTCTAATTGTAAAACTATTGGCGGATTGTTGTATTTACTGCAACTTACCACCAAAGTAGTTTCAGCCATACCATAACATGGAAATAAAGAAACTTTGGTTATTCCTGCATTAGAAAAATGAGATGCAAACCTATTCATTGTTTCCGGACGAATGGGTTCCGAACCATTGTAAGCAGTTCTCCAACTGCTTAAATCTAAACTCTCAACTACTTCTTCTTTAATATGATTAATACATAAGTCAAAGGCAAAATTAGGTCCCCCACTATAGGTCACTTTGTTCTTTGCTATCAAACTTAACCATCTTAATGGTTTTTGAATAAAAGCAGTTGGAGGCATAATTAAAATTTCAAACCCAACAAAAAAGGCTTGAAGAATATTTCCAATTAAGCCCATGTCATGGTAAATCGGTAACCAACTTAATCCAATAGTTTTTTGTGTATGATGAAAAGCATTTTTTATTAAAGTATTATTATGAATTATATTAGAATGCGATACAATAACTCCTTTTGGATCTCCAGTTGATCCAGATGTATACTGAAGAAAGGCAATAGTGTTTGATGTTATTTTAGGTAACTGATTACTTTTCTTATTTTCAATCTTATCAGTTCTCAGCCACTTAACATCGTTAAAAACCTCATTATTAAACCATTTATTCGTTTTAACATAAGTAGTTTCTGTAGTTAAAATAAGATTAGCAGCACAATCAAATGCTATCTTTTCTAATCTACCTATTCTTCGTTTTCCTTTTGGAGGAAAAGCAGGAACTGCTATTACTCCTGCTAATAAACAAGCAAAAAAAGCATCTGTAAAATCTAACCCAGAAGGAAACAGTAATAATACTCTGTCACCTGGTTTTACATGCTCAAGTATATTTGTTGCAATAATTTCTGCTCTATTATACAATTCTAAAAATGTTCTTGAATCGGTTTCTTCTTCTCCATTTTCAAAGAACCTGTATAATGTTTTATTTGGAAAGTGGTTTAAATGCTTTTTAAAAACATCCATAAGTGTTTCTTCCGAAAAGTATTTTTCGGAAGAAAATTGATTTGTTGACAACATTTTAGCTTTTTTTTATTTAAGAAAGAACTGGTTTAGCAAATTTTTCCATGCAAACGGCAATGGCTTCTTTCATTATTTCTATTGCAGCATCTACAAGATTGTAAGTAGTAATTAACGGAGGCACCAAACGCAAAACGTTATCATGATGGCCTCCTACTTCAAATAGTAAACCTCTATGGAAAGATTCTTTTCTAAATTGCTTGACAAATTCAGAAAAAGGTTCTTTCGATTCCTTATCTTTTACAAACTCAACACCTATCATCATTCCTCTTCCTCTCACTTCTCCAATAAAAGGGCTATCCATTTTAAGTGTTTCCAATTTTTCCATTAAATAACTCCCTAGTTCTTTGGTATACTCAGCAATATTATATTTTTCTATAAAATCAAAAGCGCCTCTGGCAGCAGATATACTTACTTGATTTCCTCTAAAAGTTCCTATGTGAGCACCAGGTCCCCATGCTTCTACTTCTTTCTTGTATATTAATCCCGAAATTGGAAATCCAATACCTCCAAAGCCTTTTGAAAAGGTAATAATATCAGGTACAGCCTTCGTATTCATAAATTCCAGAAAGCTTCCGGTTCTAAAAAATCCACATTGAATTTCATCAAAAATCACAAGTACATCATTTTCATGTGCTATTCTTACCAAACCTTCTAAGTAACCTTCTTCAGGTAGAATATTTCCTCCTTCTCCTTGTAAAGGTTCTACAATGATAGCGGCAGGTTTATAAATTCCTGAATGACTATTTGTTAACATCTCTTCAAATGCAACTAAACCATCTATTTCATCACTTCCCTGTTCCTTATTACTTCTGTAAGGATAATTGTAGGGCGCAAAATCTACATTAGGCATTAATGAAGAAATATGGTTTCTAAAACCTATATCAGAAGTTACTGCCAGTGCTCCTGAGGTCATACCATGATAACCTCCTTTGAAAGAAATAATACCATCCCTTCCGGTTTTTATTTTTGCTAATTTAATAGCGGCTTCAACGGCATCAGACCCCGTAGGTCCACCAAAACAAACTTTATAATTGTCTCTTAGATGTTCTGGTAAATTATCTTTTATCTTTTGTATTAAATCTATTTTGTTTTCAGTAGGAAAATCTAGTGCGTGTATTAAATTTTCCTGTTGCTCCTTTACGTAATTTAAAACAAATTCGTTGCAATGCCCAACATTTAATACTCCACATCCACCAAAAAAATCTATAAATTGATTTCCGTCAACATCTTCAATAATACTTCCCTTTGCTCGTTTTATGCCAATAGGCATACTTCTGGGATATGATACAATGCTGCCTTCAACTTCCTGTTGCAAAGCCAATATTTTTTTTGATTTTTCTCCTGGTAATGTTGGAGACACAATTTTTGGTGTCTCTGTTAAATGATATTTCTTAAGAAATTCCATAATTAGTACTTAGTTTTTTAGAATGGTTATTTTACCCGAGTTGTTATTATCTGAATTAGATAACGAAATCAGGTTTGATTAACATTTTTATGTTTGAAATTGTTATTAGTTTGGTTGACTTGACGATATAAAATCGACGTGCTGTTAAATCAACAATTCGATTAAAAATTAGTAAGACTTCTTGTCATTTGATTTTAACCCAATAATGTCATGACATTATTTTTATTATGTAGTATATATATTGATATAATTCTCAATTATAAAAGCATAAATATGAGCGAGCTCAACGTCATACAAATTGAATTTTAAAATGTTGGTAAATGAATTATGTTTAGAATTTCTTTAGACAAAAAATAGGCATAACATTAACATGACATCTAAGACATTATTATTCTATCGCAAATAAGCTAAAAGAGAATAATTTACTTACACCATTCTACCATTTAATTGGTATAAAAATGGCTCTTATTTTTTCCTTTTTTACAGATTTTATAATCTATGAAACGTAGTTAAAAAAAGGTTTTGTGCTTTGTATCCAAGTTATTATAGTATAACAAAAACACCAGTATAATAATACTAAAATGTAGTATTAATTTAAACTATACACGGCTTCGCCTCTCCCAATTACATGCGATGATTTTTTTTATGATATAAAGAGAATTCAAGGATTTTTTTCCTTATTAAATAATAGCTATTTTGTAGTAGAAATTCATAACTATCATATACCACGAAAGTAGTATTTTTTTGTTTGATAACAATAAGCTATTTAGAAAAAAATGTTGTTTTTTTTCAAAGTTTAACAAACCTTGAAAAAAAGTATTTTAAAAAGTTAAAAATGAGATAAAAAGCTAAAATATACGTCTCAGTATACTATAATATTTTTGGATTCACTACTAAGTTTAGTTACTACTATGGTAGTGAATCCTTGTTATTTTATAAGTTATTAGCCTCTGCTATTAATTCGGCAATATCTTTTACTGAAATTTGCGCCTCTTTTTCTTTAAACTTAACTCCATCTGTCATCATGGTATTACAGTAAGGGCAACCAGTTGCTATAATTTGAGGATTTGTTTCCAAGGCGTCTTCAGTTCTTAATATGTTAACATCCTTATCCCCTTTTTCAGGCTCTTTAAACATTTGAGCTCCTCCAGCACCACAGCATAAAGCCGTAGACTTATGACGCCTCATTTCAGTCATTTTAACGCCCAAACGCTTAATTAGTTCTCTTGGGGTTTCATATACGTCATTTGCTCGTCCTAAATAACAAGGATCGTGATAAGTTAATCTCTTATTTTTTAGATTTTCACCTTCCACAGATAAGCGTCCTTCATTGATTAGCTTACTTATAAACTGCGTATGGTGATAAACCTTATAGTTTCCACCTAAACCAGGATACTCGTTTTTAAATGTATTATATGAGTGAGGATCACAAGTAACAATTGTTTTTACCTCATATCCATTTAGTATTTCTATGTTCATCATGGCTTGCATCTGAAACAAAAATTCGTTTCCTGCTCTTTTAGCTGCATCACCCGTTGAACTTTCTTCAGTACCTAATACTGCAAAATCAACATTCGCTTCATGTAAAATTTTAACAAAAGCTCTTGTTATTTTCTTTGCTCTATCATCATAACTTCCTGCTGCTCCAACCCAAAACAACACTTCTGGTTGCTTTCCTTGAGCCATCATATCTGCCATTGTTGGTACATTCATAATTCTTTATCGTTTAATTGTTGATACATTTCTTATTTTATTCTTACTTCACTAAAACCGAAGATTATTCATCTTTCCAGTTTAATCTATCCATTTGGCTATACTGCCAAGGTGCACCATTATTTTCAATGTTAGTCATCATCATATTTAGTTCTTGAGGAGCGGCTGACTCTTCCATTACTAAATAGCGACGCATTTCCATTATAATTGATAAAGGATCAATTCCAATAGGACATTCCTGTACACACGCATTACAACTTGTACATGCCCAAAGTTCTTCTCTTGTTATATAATCATCGAGTAATTGTTTACCATCAGGTTTAAATTCACCTCCGTTAAAATCAATATTATTTCCTACTTCCTCAACTCGATCACGAGTTTTCATCATAATTGCACGAGGTGATAATTCTTTTCCTGTTAAATTAGCTGGACAAGATGATGTACAACGACCACACTCAGTACAAGTGTAGGCATTCATTAATTGTACCCAATTCAAATCCATTACATCCGAAGCTCCAAACTTTTCTGGCTCTCCCTCTTCTTCACCTTCAGCTGGCATCGCATAAGGATCTGCATCTGGATCCATCATCATTTTTACCTCTTTAGTTACTGAAGCTACATTGGTAAACTGTCCTTTTGGTTTTAAGTTCGCATAAAATGTATTTGGGAATGCCAACAAAATGTGTAAGTGCTTTGAATAATATAAGTAATTCAAAAAGATTAGAATTCCAACGATATGAACCCACCATGTCGTTTTTTCAATAATATGAAGTTGATCATGAGAAAATCCTTCAAACCAAGGAGCTATAAACTGCGAAACTACATTCCCTGCTCCAGCCTCTTGAAAACCTACATCAGTTGCATTCATGACTAGAAAAAGCGACATTAATACGATTTCAAAATATAAGATAATGTTACCATCATTCTTTGGCCAACCAGTCATTTCCTTACTCCAGAAACGTTTGATTTTTTCAATATTTCTTCTGAACCAAAAGATTATTACTGAGACCAATACTAAAACAGCAAGAACTTCAAAAGTTCCAATTAAAAATCCATATATACCATTTCCTAACGGTTCTTGAAATACTCTATGTGTTCCAAATAAACCATCTACAACGATTTCGAGCATCTCGATATTAATAATTATAAACCCAATATAAACCACAATGTGTAAGATTCCAGAAATTGGACGCCTTACCATTTTATATTGACCTAAGGCAATTTTTGCCATGTTCTTCCATCGCTCGGGCTTCCTATCATTCCTATCAATATCTTTACCTAGTTTGATATTTCTAATCAGCTTTCGAACATTCATTACAAAGTATCCTATTCCTGCGATTAATATAATTGCAAAAAAGATGTTTGGTACGTAATTTTCCATGTATTATTTGTTAGTTATTGATGATTCCAATTATCGTCGTCAGAGCTATTAGGTGATAAACCTAAAATATCTCCTTTGGTAGAAACACCTAGACCTAAAACTGTTCTGTTAGCATAATTAAAATAGCTAACTACTTGGTTAATTTCTAGTATTTCTCCATCAGTAAGTTCTTCCTCCTTTAAGCGATTTATATCTCCTTCAGTTAACTCTGAAGGTTTTAGTGTAAGTTGTTTGGCATATACTAAGCCAGTTTCATATTTTTTGTTTAAAACCAGACTTAGATTATTTGTTTCTAAACTTTTTCTAAGTTCAGAAGCTTGTTTATCATCGTTTAACAATCGTGCCAGTCCCGAATAATGATGCTCAACACAATAATCGCAGTTATTTAACATGCTCACATATACTCCAATTGTTTCTAAATACCATTTGGGTAAGGTGTTATTACTATTATGTAATACGTTTTTATACAATGCCATATGTCCGACCATGGTATGCGGTCTTAAACCATGAACAAGCATTATATTGTCTACATTATTACTAGGGCCTGTTACTTTTTGATAAAGTTTTTTTAGTTTTCCTTGAGCCTCTTCAAATGAAATAATTTTAATCCAGCTCATTAATTATTTATTGCTAACGTTTTTTCCGTTATTTTCTTCGTTATATGGTTTCGCTTTTTTACCAAATAATGAAAAATGAACAAAACGTTTTGGGTTTAATTTCATCTCTCTAAGAAGTTCTTCTAATTCTTTGGAAGCATTGGTTAGGTTATCATACATTGCTTTATCCGTCATCAACTTTCCAATTGTTCCTTTACCACTCTTCATATCTGCTAAGATGGCATTTACCTTAGTTAAGGTAGTTTCCAACTTTTTTACAGTGGCTCCAAGATTTGCCTTTGCCAAATCTCCCGAAACTTTAGAAAAATCCTCCGTAATCTTCTTCGTATTTTTAACTGTTTCTTCAATATTTCCTTTACTATTTTTCAACATTGAATTTACAGATGCCAATGTTGATCGGACATCCATAATAGTCTTTTCGAAATTTAAGATGGTTCTATTTAAACTCTTTCGAGATTTATAATCTAATACCTGATTGAATCCAGTTACTAAAGAATCAACACCGTCCATAGTATGTTCCAATCTCGGCGTTATCTTATCACTTAAAGATCCTATCAAATCTTTTTCTATTTCACCTCTTAAGTAATCACCTGACTCCGCCTCTTCTCCTTCATAACTAGGAATAATTGCCAAATTCTGACCTCCCATAAGACCAGCAGAATATATCTTAGCAATACTATTTTTGCTAAAGCTAAATTTATTTTCAACACTTAGCTTCACTACCAAATTCCCTCTTCTCTCTGGGTTTTTATTGAATTTAATTTCCGAAATCTTTCCTACTTTTAATCCATTAATCGAAACAATACTAGCCTCATTCAACCCACTAATATTATCGAATTCAACATAAAAGTATCGTGTACCCGGATTAAAAAGATCTTGACCTTTAAGAAAATTGTAGCCCCAAACGAATATTGCTATAATGATTACCGCAACGATTCCTGTTTTTAATTCTTTAGACATGCAAAATGATTATTACAAGCGAAAATAACAATTATTTTTGGTAGTTAGTATGTAGATTTGATCTAAATTACAAAGAATTAAGAGCTTCCTTTACAGAGATTTTTTCGCCATCTTTAAATGCTACAACAAAAGCTCCTTTATGACCAACTGCTCGGGCCTTCCCTTGCATACGCTTTACCTCTTGAAAGTCAGAAGTTTTACCATAATAATATTTATGATACCCTCCTATAAAAAGTGATTCAACATTATTCAATCCTTTAAAATTGAAACTCTTCGAAAGTTTACTTCTCGATGCAGCAATTTGGACTCTGAAGTGTACTCCTTTCTCTGTTTTCTTTGTTATTACCTCTTTCTTAACTACCTCTTTCTTCTTTTTCTTTTCTTCGGTATTCTTGACTACTACCTTTTTGGGTTCGTCTTTTTTCGTTACTGGTTTTGTTTTCTTTTCAACAGACTCTGTTTTTACTTGTTTCTTCTCTGTTGACACTACTGGAACATCTCCAACTGAATTTATTTTTATTTGTTTAATGTACTTTTTAATGGCTTCCGCAATAGCCTTTGCCATTTTAGACTGACCTGCTTTAGAGTTCAAAAAATACCCTTCAGCTTTATTTGATATAAAGCCTAATTCTATCAAAACACTTGGCATTACAGTTTCTCTTAATACTAAGAAGTTAGCCTGTTTTACTTTTCTATCATATCGTCTAATTCCTCTAAAATTTCTCTGTACAAGTCCACCAAATGCCAAACTCATATCTAAATTTTCCTCTTGTAGCACCGATAATGCAATTACGGTTTCTGGGGAATTAGGATCATAGTCATAGTTCTTTTTGTAATCATCCTCTAATAAAATAACTTCATTCTCTTTTTTAACGATCTCCAAATTTTCTTTATTACCTCTTAATCCCAGAACATAGGTTTCTGCACCATGAGGCTTACTTGAATTATTTGCATTACAGTGAATTGAAACAAATAAATCAGCATTCTTTTCATTTGCTATTCTAGCTCTATTGTGAAGCTCTATAAAAACATCTTTCTTTCTTGTGAAAAGAATATTTAAATCTTTCTCGTTTTTGAGAATTTCACCTGTTTTAAGAGCCAATTTTAAAGCTATTTTTTTCTCTATATATCCACCCCTTGAAGCACCATAATCTTTACCTCCATGCCCAGCATCTAAAACAACGGTATATTTTTTCTGAGCATTCACAGTTGTTACAACAGAACAAAAGGTAAATGCTAAAAAAAGGATAAAACTTAACTCTTTGATAATATATTTGCTGAATTTTAAGATTCTCATCAATTATTTTTAAGTAATTTTGGCGTTTAAAATTTGTATACTCAAATAGTAAGCCATAATTTTAATTTAACACAAAAATAGTATTTATAGTATTGCGAACAAATCTAACTTACATACTTTTATTTTTAAGTTTTCTTAGCTTTCACCAAGGTTATTCTCAAGATTTGAGTTCACAAAATAACCCTACAAAAAAAACAAAAGATACTTTAAATATTGCAAAAGATACTGTTTTTAGCAGAAACTTAAAAGACGCAATAAAACCATCGAAAGATTCTATTCCAAATGACTCTATTGCAAAACCAAAGGAAGTAATTGACGGAATTATAACGCATGATGCTGAAGATTATACAATTCAAGATGCCAAAAACAAGACCATTACACTTTATAACAAAGCGAGAGTAACGTATACCGATATGGATTTGCAGGCTGGAATTATTATTTTGGATTATAAAAACAACACAGTTTATGCGAAAGGTATTAAAGATAGCTTAGGATATCATCAAAGACCACAATTTAAACAGGGAGCTCAAGAGAGTGAGCAAGACTCCATCCTTTTTAACTTCAAAACTAAAAAGGCTTTAATATATGGTGTAAAAACGGTTCAAAGTGATATTATTACTTATGGAACAAAAACAAAACGGGTTAATGACTCTACCATATATATGCGTAAACTCCGTTTTACGACTTCTCAAAAGGAAATACCAGACTATTATATTGCAACGGACAAAGCCAAATTAGTACCTGGGAAAAAAATAATCGTTGGTGGAAGTAATTTAGTATTGGCCGATGTTCCAACACCAATATATTTACCTTTTGCCTACTTTCCTTTAACAGACAAAAGAAGTTCAGGTTTTATAATTCCAACTTGGGGAGATAGTAATAGCCAAGGTTTTTTCTTACAAAATGGAGGATATTATTTTGCGGTAAATGATTATTTTGATTTAACGGTTTTAGGTGATGTTTATACCAATGGAAGTTGGGGACTTAGAACTGATTCGAATTATTACGTTCGTTATAAATTTAGTGGAAATTTTAGTGTACGATTTGAAAATATTATTCAAGGAATCCGTGGATTGAGTGGCTATAGTAAATCCTCAAACTTTAACGTTAGATGGAGTCATAGTCAAGATGCTAAATCTAGCCCTAACTCTCGATTTTCTGCATCTGTGAACTTAGGTAGTAGTCAGTATTACAGTCAATCCTTAAATGAATTTAATAATTCTCAAAGGTTGAATAATACATTAAGTTCATCTATTTCATATTATAAAAAGTTTGTAGGAACTCCATTCAATATGAATGTTACTGCCACTCATCAGCAAAACACCAACACCAATACCATTACGATGACCTTTCCATCACTGCAATTAAATATGGACAGAATTTTCCCATTTGCAGGAAAAGGAGGCGTAAAAAAGAATCCTATTCAGAAAATGGGATTGAACTATAGTATGAGTGGTCAGTATAGTATTAACACTACTGATGAGGAATTTTTTACTGAAAAAATGTTCAGAGAAGCGCAAGCTGGAATACAACATAACTTAAGTACAAGTACTAATATAAAGGCGTTCAAGTATTTTACCTTATCTCCTTCTGTAAACTATAAAGATGTTTGGTATTTCAGGCAAATTAGAAAGCGTTACGATCCAAATATCACCAACAGCCAAGGAAACCTAGGTGCCGTCGTTAATGATACCCTCAGAGGATTCACAAGATTTCACGAATACAATTTTGGAGCTTCGATGTCGACAAATATTTATGGAACATTTAATTTTAAGAAGGGACGTTTAAAAGCGATTCGTCATACCATAAGACCGACTATTTCCTATGGATATAGACCAAATTTTGCTGATGCTCATAATTTACAAGTACAACAAAGTAGTGTTGCTACTGATTTTCTAACTTACTCTCCTTTTGAAGGAGGAATTTATGGTGTTCCAGGTGCAGGGCTATCTAACTCTATTGGTATTTCGGTTAACAACGTTCTAGAAGCGAAGGTCGCACCAAAAGATCCCGATAGTGACGAAGAAGATAAAAAAGTGACTATTCTAAATAACTTGAACTTCAGCACCAGTTATAATATCGCTGCTGATAGTTTACGATGGAGCTCTCTTAATTCTAGTGCAGGAACACGCTTGTTCAAGGACAAACTTGCCTTGAATGTTAATGCTACGTTTCAACCCTATCAAAGAAACGACAAGGGACAATTGATTAATAAATTTAATCCGAGTATTTTTAAACTTGAAAACTTAGGTGTTACTGCAAACTACTCACTTTCAAGCAAAGATTTTGAGAAAAAGGAAGATGGGGAAAAGGAAGAAGAAACTAATGGTAATGGAGCTCAAAACACACCTGATGTTTTTGGACAAGATATTCCGAACACCAATGGCTTTGGTAATAATGGAATTGGAGGTAGACAAGATAATTCTTCTAAAACAAAAGTGGCCAAACTTTACAATGCCAAGATACCTTGGAGCTTAAATTTAGTATATGCTATGAATTATAGTAGCATAGGAACAAACTCAGGTATTGGAAACCATTCACTCATGTTTAGCGGTAATGTTGAACTTTCTCCAAAATGGAAAGTAGGCTTTTCTTCAGGATATGATATTGAAAATAATGCTTTTACATTTACTCGACTGAATTTTTCAAGAGATTTAGATAGTTGGAGATTTAACTTTAACTGGACTCCTTTTGGTGTAAATTCAGCCTATTATTTCTTTATTGGAGTAAAATCTTCTGTAATGAGCGATTTAAAATGGGATAAGAATAAACCACCAGATAGAGTGTTGTTCTAATCTATTCTTCTTAATTTAGAAGCCATAAAACTTTAAATGTAACTAATCGAAAATCTCATTAGCCATAATTCATTTTTACACAAGAAATTAAGGCTACATCTGATTTAAATTATAAAACGACATACAGATGAAAGAAATTATTACAACTACCAAAGCACCTCAACCAATTGGTCCATATAACCAGGCGGTTTTAAAAGGAGATACGCTTTATACTTCTGGACAAATTGCTATTAATCCAGAATCTGGAGAACTGGTATTAGATTCAATTGAGGCAGAAACTAAACAGGTTATGGAAAATATGAAAGAGGTTTTAGCTGCAGCAAATATGAACTTTGAAAATGTAGTAAAAACTTCTATTTTCATTTCTGACATGAATAATTTCTCAAAGATTAATGAAGTATATGGTCAATATTTCAATGAAGATACAGCTCCAGCTAGAGAAACTGTTGAAGTAGCCAATCTTCCGAAATTTGTGAACGTAGAAATTAGTATGATTGCTATTAGATAATCGCTAATAATTCCATTAAAACAACAATATTTAAAATGTCAAGTGAATAGTTCTCTTGGCATTTTTTATTCTGTCTTTCTAAACTTAACATATAAAAAAACCCACATGAAAGTGGGAAATATTGCAATTATTGTTATTCAAAAGATTTATAAGGTAGATGAGTGCAACACTAAATCTACAATTTTAGTAGCATACCCAAATTCATTATCGTACCAAGAAATCACTTTGAAAAAATTTTCATTTAATTCTAAACAAGCATCGGCATCAATTACGGAAGTCCTAGGCTCTGAAACAAAATCTTGAGAAACCACCTCATCTTCAGTATATCCAAGAATTCCTTTAAATTCTTCTTTTGAAGCCTTTTCAAATGTCGCTAAGATTTCTTTTAATGAAGTCGCCTTTTCTGTTCTAAATGTTAAATCGATTAATGACACATTAGGAATAGGTACTCTCACTGCCATTCCAGTTAACTTACCTTCCAACTCAGGTATTACCTTGGTTACTGCACTGGCTGCACTTGTACTTGTTGGGATTATATTATTCGTTAAAGTTCTACCTCTTCTCCATTTCTTGTTAGGACCATCAACCGCATTTTGAGAGGATGTTGAGGAATGAACGGTTGTCATTAATCCTTCTTTCAATCCAAAATTATCATTGATTATTTTTGCTACAGGAGCTAAACAATTGGTTGTACACGAAGCATTAGAAAACACAATTTCATCCGAAGTTAATTCTTCATGATTCACTCCCATCACATACATTTTTGCATCTTTCGAAGGAGCAGAAATAATCACCTTTTTTGCACCTGCCTTTAAATGAAGCGATGCTTTCTCTTTATCAGTAAAATGTCCAGTAGATTCAATTACATAATCAACATGAACGTCGTCCCATTTAATATTCTCAGGTTTTTTTTCTCCTGTAACTCTAATTTCTTTTCCATTAACGACTAAGTTATCACCCTTAACTTCTACTGTCCCTGGAAAGCGACCATGAACTGAATCATATTTCAATAAATAGGCTAAATAATCTACATCTACTAAATCATTAATAGCTACTACCTCGATATTATCTCTGAGAGTTATAGAACGGAGTGCTATTCTTCCAATTCTACCAAAACCGTTGATCCCAACTTTTATCATGTCCCTTTTTTAATTTATCTTATTTACCCCTTGTAATAAGCCTTGACAAAATCAAGTCTTTATCCCTCATTTTTTAAGGAGTACAAATATAAACTATATAAAAACAAAAAAACTGGTAAGAAAAGAATTCCTACCAGTTTTGAACAAATTTACTATATATGTTTACAACGATGACGAAAGCTCTTTTTTTCCTACGTTTGATAATGATGCAGAATACTCAGCTAAATCAACTAATTTAGTCGCATATCCCATCTCGTTATCATACCAAGAAACGACTTTCACAAAATTGTCAGATAATGCAATACCTGCGTTAGCATCGAATATAGAAGTACGAGTATCACCTACAAAATCTTGAGATACCACTAACTCTTCAGTATATCCTAATACGCCACGCATTTCTCCTTCAGAAGCTTCTTTCATAGCTAATTTGATATCTTCATAAGAAGCTTTGTTTTTCAATCTTACAGTTAAGTCTACAACAGAAACATCCATTGTTGGAACTCTAAACGCCATACCTGTAAGTTTTCCATTTAATTCAGGAATTACTTTTCCTACAGCTTTTGCTGCTCCTGTAGAAGAAGGAATAATATTATGTAAAGCAGCTCTACCTCCTCGCCAATCTTTCATTGAAGGTCCGTCAACAGTTCTTTGCGTCGCAGTTGTTGCGTGTACTGTAGTCATTAACCCTTCGTCAATACCGAACTTATCGTTTAATACCTTAGCAATTGGAGATAAACAGTTTGTAGTACAAGATGCATTAGAGAAAATAGTATCAGTACTCTTCAACTTATCATTATTAACTCCCATTACAAACATTGGTGCATCTGGAGAAGGTGCAGAAATCACAACCTTTTTTGCTCCACCATTAATGTGTAATTGCGCTTTATCAATAGTTTTAAAAATACCTGTACACTCTAAAACATACTCTGCTCCTACTTCATCCCACTTTAAGTTTTCAGGATCACGCTCTGCAGTAATTCTAACTTCATTTCCGTTCACAACTAGCTTACCGTCTACAACCTCAACTGTTCCGTCAAACTCTCCGTGTACAGAGTCATATTTTAACATGTATGCTAAATAATTTACATCATCAAGTAAATCATTAATAGCTACAACTTGAACATTTGAACGTTTTACTGCAGATCTGAAAGCTAACCTACCAATTCTACCGAATCCGTTAATCCCTATTTTAATCATAATATATTCTGTTTTTATGTAGTCATTATATCTGAAACTCTTAGGAGTTCCATGTTTATTTCTTGTATTCCTTTTATTGCTTTTTCTAAATCAGTAGCAACTACTTGATTATTTTGTAATCCAACCATTAGATTTGATTGACCGTCAATTAACAACTCAACAGCCTTTACTCCCAATCTACTTGCAAGCACTCTATCAAAACAAGATGGTGAACCTCCACGTTGCATATGACCTAAAACCGATACTCTTACTTCATATTCTGGAAGGTTTTCTTCAACGTAATCAGCCAATTCGAAAACATTTTTCCCCGATTTATCACCTTCAGCAACAACGACAATGCTAGAAGATTTTCCTGATCGCTTACTCTTTTTCAGAGATTCCAACATTCTATCCAACCCTAGGTTTTCTTCTGGAATTAAAATTTCTTCTGCTCCAGCACCTACACCCGCATTCAAAGCAATAAAACCTGCATCTCTTCCCATAACTTCCACAATAAATAATCTATTGTGAGAAGAAGCGGTGTCACGTATTTTATCAATTGCTTCCATAGCCGTATTTAGGGCTGTGTCATATCCTAAAGTGTGAGAAGTTCCATAAATATCGTTATCAATTGTTCCTGGAATTCCTACCACTGGAAAATCATATTCTTGATTAAATACAACTCCACCTGTAAAAGAACCATCTCCTCCGATAACAACAAGGCCATCGATTTCCTGTTCTTTTAAATTTTCGTAGGCTTTTTGTCTTCCCTCTTTGGTCCTAAAATCTTTTGATCGAGCCGACTTTAATATAGTTCCTCCTTTGTGAATTATATTATTTACACTTCTTGCAGTCATAGTAACAAAATCTCCTTCAATCATTCCTTGATATCCACGATATATCCCTACACATTCTGTTCTATAATATGCACATGCTCTAACTACTGAGCGAATTGCTGCATTCATTCCTGGAGCATCTCCTCCAGAAGTCATAACTGCTATTTTTTTCAATCTTTTTGCCATAATCTGTTTGTCAAATCTAGTTATTTTTTGCTTTGATTTTTCTAAAAAAAACGAAATCGTTTTCGCGTAAACCCTTTGTAAATATTGGGTTTAGAGCTATTTACAAACTTCAACATTCGAGTCCTAACTCCCTTAATTTTAAAAAAATAAGCGATAATGTTTTTTGGTTAATTTATTTAGTCTTTTAAACAATAATACCACTTCTTTTTAGTTTTATTGCTCCTCAAAATAGAAAACATAAAATGTTTAATTTTAATTAACATGTAAGTTACCATAAAAAAATCCTTTCTTAAAAAAGAAAGGATTCGTCACTTGCTTGAGTTTAAAAAGTTTATTTAATAACTTTCTTGTAGTGAGTAATTGTGTCCTGTATTCTCAAATTATGGAACACTGAAGGAAATAAATCTTTTATAATAAAATGATATTCATAATCTATACTAAGTGCATTTTTTAAATGAGTTAGGCTGTATTCTTCTTTTCCTAACACCATAAATAGCCCGCACAGCCTATATTCTACTTCAGCAAACTCTCTGTATATTTTCTTTGCTTTTATCATAATTGCTAAAGCATCATTATATTCTCCTAAAAATAATAAAATATCAGTAAGTGCTACATAAATTTCAATGGCATCATCTTTTAACTCTATACATTTATAAAATGCCTTTACAGCTTCTTCATAAAAGTTTAGTTTTAAATTGATATCTCCATACTTTCTCCAATATAAAGGATTAGCTTCATCGATTTGAATAGCCTTATTTATGTAATATAATGCTTTTGGAAAATTCTTATTAGTGTAACACGCTGAAGTTAAAAGCATCCATCCTCTGTCTAAAAGTGGATCTTCATGTACTGCCTTTTTGAAAAAATGTATTGCTGTCGCTATATTATCTAATTGTTGATAACACTCTCCAATACGGATATATGCGTATGCAGTAGGGTCATCAAGTTCTAATGTAATTAAATAATTATCTATAGCTTCTTGGTATCTTTTTAGTTTTTCTAAAGTTTTAGCTTTCTCTAAATAACCTCCTATGAATGAATCATCAATAATTACAGCAAAATCGAAAGACTGCAACGCCTCTTCATACATACCGATCTCGAAATACTGTCTTCCTACTTGATGCCAAGCGACTTCACTATATGGATTTTTATCTAAATAAGCATTTAGAAATTTAATAGCGTCTTCGTTATTCTGCTGCATATCGAAGCAGTAGACTATATTATATAGAGAAGAATAGTCTTCATAATCAACTTCAATACACTTCGCAAAATTCAAACGAGCATTTTCAAAATCATCTAAATACAAATACTCCATTCCAATCATTGACCAAATATCTTCAGGGTCTTTTACAAACTCTAAAGACGATTTAAGCACAAAAATTGCCTCTTCATGATTTTTATTCTTTGACAATATGGTTGCCCTTTGAATAAAAACTTCATCATTGTGAGGTTCCACGGCCTCCACTTCGGCTAATAATTGTTCGGCTATGATTAATTTGTCATCAAAAATCAATAGTTCAATATGCATTAGCTTCAATTGAATGGACGTAGGATGCTGTTCTAATCCCAGTTTAACAGCTTTTTTAGCTAATGAATGCTTTCCTATATTTAAATAATGTTCGATAATTTCCTCAAACTCTGTGGCATCAAAAAAATAAACATCATTCGTCTTTAACATTGATTCAAATTTTGATACTGGCATAGGCTTTTCCTTTGAAATACGTTTAAAATTACAATAACATTAATGGCATTCGACAATCCCTTAGCTATTCTTGTTAACAAAGTAATTAACAATTGAGCTTACTCACTCTATATCTTATAGATAAAATGGTAAGATTTTTAATTTCTTAACTCATCTGAATTTACCATAAACACTGCGTTTACGAAAAACAGCTTTCCATTTTCCCAAAATGATCTAAAGAGTGGATTGTCCACCATGTACACAATACTTCCTCTACCTATTCTTTCTTCTCCAAACAACAAAGATTTAGGAACTTTTTTCAATGCTTTATTTCCAGCGAAACCAGCAACATTCTTGCTAGTTGAGTCGAAATATGCCACATTATTCCCTTTCGGTAAAAAAGCATACGCTTCACTGGTTAGTTTTAATGAAAAATACGAATTTTTATATCCAAATGCAAGTGGATGTGTTGTATCTACCTTACTTTCAAAGATGCTTCCTGTAATTAAATTTTCAATATTTTTTCTTTCTCTTAAGTTGTAAGGAACCAAACTACCTGATAATGAGTCTTTTTTTACCGTCTTTTTAGTTTTAAGAGCAAAACCTTTTTGATTCGCAAAAGTATTTAACGCACTTCCTATAGCGATTACTGTTCCACCTTTCTGAACCCATTCTTTCAATTTTTTCGTATTAAGCACTTTCTTGTAATATCCATTTGGCAGAATTAAAACGTCTATTTTATTTAAATCTACTCGAGAAAACGTTCTTGTATCTATTCTTAACAATGGATATTTCAATTGCTTTTCAAAGAAATGCCAAACTTCACCTAAACCTAATGAAGAAACTGATGATCCGGTTAACACTGCTACCTTTTGTTTATTAATTGGCTTTACTGTACCCGATCCAAAATCTTTTCCAGATTCAACAAAACCAGAAAAAGTTGGAGTAACTGCTCTTCCTAAGTCATTAGCCAAAGCCACTACTTTTGAATCAAAATCTTTCACTTTGTTGTTATCTGCTCTAAGTATAATTAAAGAACCTGAATCAAATTTCTTTCCTGATATTTTAAAACTTTCTTCGGAAAAGCGAACTCTTATATTGTTTTTTATAAGAGCACTTAAAAACTTAGCATCTTCCATACTATTCCACTTCGATAAATATGCATAGGCTTTTCTTCCCTCTTTAATGGGGGTTTTCACCTCAACAGAAAAATCACTAGAAGTAACATTGATTTTCGAAGCTATAGCTTTTATACCATGTGCATAAGGTAACGACCAAGCTGTGATGTCATATGTAAGAGAATCTGACAACTTAGGATTTGGTTCAAATAAAGCTTTTACCATTTTCCCTTTTGGTTGATTTGTACTAATTACTAGGTCATTTTTATCAACTTCCATTCTCCCTTCTTTTTGAGAGCTATAATCATAACCTTTAACCGTTCCTTTTTTACATGAGCCATAACTAATATGATGCGTATCTAACAACGCTCTTAACCTATTTATTTTATCTGGATTATCATTCTTCAGAATATAACTTTTATACTTTAAAGATCCATTATTAAAAAACTTTTTAAACTCAACATTTAATTTCTCTGCATTCTTAGAAGATATCTCTACAGTAGATAAACCAGATACTGTATGATGTTTTATTCTATTTTTTAAGGTTAATACTTCATTTTCATTATTAAAAACGCCCAAACCTCCAGCACCATGTCCTGCTTGCTCATAAGTCATACCAATTGCTCCTAAATAAGTTGGATAAGTATCACCATAACTTGGATAAAACAAGTCAAATCGCTCTTTAGTAAAATACAACCATCCTTCCTTATCAAAATACTTAATATGATTTTTTCCTATTTGAGTTTGAAAATCTCTTTGCCAATCGGTAATAACCTTATGAAAAGGTTCTGCTGCCGGTGCAAAGTAATATGGCTCATCCATACCTTGTTCATGAAAATCAACATGTATATGGGGTAGCCATTTATGATATAGTTTTAAACGCGCTTTTGTTTCTTCTTGCGAAGCCCAAGCCCAATCTCTATTTAAATCAAACAAATAATGATTTGGTCTTCCTCCTGGCCATGGTTCATTATGCTCTATAGCTACCTTATTAATGTCATAAGGATTACTTTTAACTTGATCATACCAATTTACATAACGATCTCTCCCATCTGGATTTAGACATGGATCCATAATAACCACCGTGTTTTCCAACCACTCCTTTTTTGAAGTCACCAACTCATACAAAGTTTTCATGGCTGATTCTGTTGCAGATGCCTCATTACCATGCACATTATAACTCAACCATACGATAGCTATATTTTCAGAAGTATTAGTTTTATTATTTGTTTGTTGAAGATTGTTTTTTCTAATTTCATCTAAACGATCGATGTTCTTCTGTGATGAAAGATATGTCAAAAAAAGCGACCTAAATTCATTAGTTTCTCCATATTTCTCGAATTTCACATTCGATAAAGACTTACTTACATATTTAAAATAATCGACAACCTTGTAATGTCTGGTAAACCTAGTTCCAAGTTCATAGCCTAGAAAATCAGATGGTGATTGTATCGACTGTCCTTGTGAATTTACAATTAAAAATATACACAGGATTGCAAAAAAACAATTTTTAAGTTTCATAATTTGTGTGTTAGTTCGAATCAAATTTAGGCATTCCTTTTTTAATTTATTCTCACTTAAAACAGTGACCATTTGAATGATTCAATTATTTTTCTATATTTGAGAGAATTAAAAATTCAAATAAATAAATTTAATTTATAAACAAAAAATCATGAGTAAGTTTGACGAAAAAGTAGAATTGTATAAGAAGTTTATGGGTGACAAAAATATCGCCATAAAAGATGATTTACTAAATGCTGTAACCAAAGGTCTGGGACCATCTATTTATAAAAAGGATGCTGAAACGGTATCTGGAACGGACAAGAAAGAGTTAGAAACGGTAAAAAACAATTTCTTAATTAAAAAGTTAGGTTTATCTGATGGACCACAATTAGACGAAGCTATTGCTGAAGTAATTGAAAAAATTGGAAAATCTGAAAGAAATAAATACAGAGCCGTAGTATATTATATGTTAGCTGAAAAATTTGATAAACAATCTGTTTACGGGCTATAACATATTTTATTTTATAAAATTCAGATCCTGCATTAAAAATTAATGCAGGATTTTTTATTTTAGCCGACAACAAACAACAAGATTTCTATGTCTCAATTTATTAGCGTTTTTGACATGCTAAAAATCGGGGTAGGACCGTCTAGCTCACATACTTTGGGGCCTTGGAGAGCCGCTCAGCAGTGGATTGAAAAGTTAAAGGATAACCAACTTATTAATAACATAAGTACCGTAAAAGTGAATCTTTACGGATCATTATCACTAACTGGAAAAGGACACGCTACCGATTTAGCAGTTTTATTAGGACTCAGTGGAACTGATCCCGAATATATTCCTATTGATGATATTGAAAATATTATCTCCAAAATTAAAAGCACAAATACTCTTGATTTTAATGGCGAGAAAGTTTTAGACTTCTCTATTGATCAAGTAATTTTCAATAAAGAATTCCTTCCTTTTCATTCCAACGGACTAACCTTTATAGCTCTTTCAAAAGAAAACGATATTATTTCTTCTGAAACCTATTATTCTATCGGTGGTGGTTTTGTTATCCAAGAGGAAATAGAGGCTTCTGAAGAAAATGAAATCAACAAAAAGAATTTTCCTTTTCCAATTAACAGAGCAACTGAATTAGAAGATTATTGTAATAATAAACAGAAGAATATTTCTGATATCGTTCTTGCTAATGAATTAGTTTTAAAATCGGATTACGAAATCGATGTAGAATTAAAAAGGGTATGGAATACGATGCTCGAATGTATGTATATCGGTTGCCATACCGAGGGTACTTTACCTGGTGGGTTAAATGTTAAAAGAAGAGCGTTTGAAACACATAAAAAACTTATCAAAGATTCCTCATATACCAATCAAGAAGAATGGATTTCAGCAATTCGAAGTACTGAGGTAAAATTCAGAGAGATTCTAAAATGGGTTAGTTGCTTCGCTCTTTCAGTAAATGAAGTTAATGCTTCTTTAGGACGCGTTGTTACAGCCCCTACAAATGGTAGTGCCGGAGTAATTCCTGCAGTTTTAATGTACTATCTCGTTATTGAAAATCACGAAGCAGACTTTAGTCATATTAAGAAATTCTTATTGGTTGCGGGTGAAATAGGAAGTGTTTTCAAGAAAAATGCCACTATCTCCGCTGCAATGGGAGGTTGTCAGGCTGAAATTGGTGTATCGTCTGCAATGGCTGCCGGAGCTTTAACTGAACTATTAGGAGGAACTCCTTCTCAATGCTTAGTTGCTGCTGAAATTGCCATGGAACATCACTTAGGATTAACATGCGATCCAATTGGTGGTTTGGTACAAGTCCCTTGCATTGAAAGAAATGCTATGGGAGCGATAAAAGCGATTAATGCTGCGGAATTAGCTTTAGAAACAGACCCTGAAAAATCTTTAGTACCACTTGATAAGGTTATTGACACGATGTGGGAAACTGCTAAAGACATGAATAGAAACTATAAAGAAACTTCAGAAGGTGGGCTGGCTGTTACGGTCGGTTTGGCCGACTGTTAAAAAATAAGAAGCATCCAAAAAGGATGCTTTTATTTTATCTGAACTTTTTCTCCTAGGAATTTAGGTTTAACCCTAAACAATAAATCTACAAATACCTTAACCCTAGCTAAATACTCTCTTATCATTACTTTGGTTCCCGATCTTCCATAAACATCACGAGCATTAAACCCAATAGCTTTTACACCTTTACTTTCCGCCAAGTAAATGGCTCGTTCATTATGAAATTTCTGTGAGATAACAAGCAAATCATCTTGACCAAAAATCTCTTTGACTCTAACTATCGAATCCAGTGTTCTGAAACCAGCGTAATCCAAGAATATTCTATAAGCTGGTATTCCTCTTCTTACCAAGTCCTCCTTAAATTGAGTTGGCTCATCGTAACCTTTCTTACCATTATCTCCGCTTACAATAATATATCGAAACTTTCCTTTCCGGTAAAGATTTACGGCCGCCTCAACTCTGAACTTATAATATAAGTTTACATTCCCATTTTGCAGATACTTATTGGTTCCCAATAAGAGTGCGACTTTTTTTTCTGGAATTACCTCTACATTAGAATACGTTTTATTTCGGGCATTCCAATAGATGAGACTATTACAAATAATTATAATGGCAAAAATTAAAAGAATTGCTCCAAAACCTCTTTTTACAATTTTCCTTGAGTTCCTTTTCATATAAAACTTGATTTAGAAATCAAAGATAATCATAAACTTTTGAAACAAAAGCTATAAGAATATTCTTAATTCCATATCGTAGATTTTGATATTTACCTAGTAAAAACCAATTCATTTTCCGAAGACATTGGCTCAGAAAAAGCATAATCATCCACATTAAAACCTTTTAACTCATCCAAGGTTTCAACATTATTATCAATAATATATCTAACCATTAAACCTCTCGCCTTCTTTGCATACGTCATTATGGTTTTATATTGACCGTTTTTCAAATCTTTAAAAACAGGGGTAATCATCGGAGTGTTTAAGGTCTTTTTTGGAACGGCTTTAAAATACTCTGAGCTCGCTAGATTAATCAACAATTCACCTTCTTCCATTTCATTGTTTAAAGAATCAGCTAATAAATCTCCCCAGAACTTATATAAATTATCAGCTCTTCCTACCTTTAATCTAGTTCCCATTTCTAATCGATACGGTTGAATTAAATCTAAAGGCCTTAATATCCCATACAAACCTGAAAGAATACGAAGCTTATTATTAAGAACAGGAATTTTCTCACTTTCCAATGAAGTAACATCCAAACCTCTAAAAACCTCTCCTGTAAAAGAATACACTGCCTGCTTTGCGTTATCAAGCGTAAAGTCCGGATTCCAGCTTTGATTTCTTTCATAATTCAAGGCTCCCAAATCGTCAGAGATTTTCATTAATTCCGATAACTTTTTCTTAGAAAGTGTTTTTAATTTCTTGTTTAATTTTTCTGAGTGTTCTAAAAAACGAGGTTGCGTATACTCTTCTGTATTAGCTTTTGTTTCAAAATCAAGAGATTTAGCAGGAGATATTATTATTTTCATTGTTTGTTTTATTTTATATCATTTAACACCATTACATCGGATAAGTGATGTTAAAGAAACTAATTCTGTTATTTACTGAGATAAAGTTATTAATCTTATCCAGATTTCAAAGATTCTTCGAGTCATTAAATTTTATAGCAAAATTGGAAAAAACTATGAAAGTTTTATTCACTTGTTATACATAAACCATCATAAGCCAAAAACACATTTTCAGGAAGTTCTTTTTCTACTTCATCATGAAAACCGAGTAACTCACTAATATGTGTTAAATATGCTTTTTTCGGCTTCAACTCTTTAATAAACTCAACAGCTTCATCGATATTAAAGTGTGTCGAATGAAGTTCCTTTCTCAAACCTGTTACTACTAAAGTATCAAGATTATTCAACTTCTTCTTTTCTTCCGATGTTATTGTTTTAATATCCGTTAAATAGGCGAAATTGTTAAATCTAAATCCCAAAACAGGTAAATTTCCATGCATTACCTCAACAGGAGTTATTTTTACCTCTTGAAATTCTAGCAGACTATCTTTAGTAATTATATGAGACTTTACCTTGGCTGCGCTCGGATATCTATTTTCAGTAGCGAAAATATAATCGTATCGTTTTTCTAACGACTTTAAAACCCTTTCCGTTAAATATATGGGTACTTCTCCCATTCTAAAGCTGTACGGACGGATATCATCAAAACCTGCAATGTGATCAGAATGTTCGTGTGTAAAAAGAATTCCGTTAATGGATTGAACATTTTCGCGAATCATTTGTTGCCTAAAATCTGGTCCGCTATCAATAATATAGGTTGCGTCATCCCAAGAAACCATAATAGACGATCTAAGTCTTTTGTCTTTAGGATTATCGGAAAATGCTACTGGATGCGTACTTGTAATCATGGGAACCCCCGTTGAAGTCCCAGTTCCAAGAAAAGTTATTTTTAACTGTTTTATTTTACTCATTTCTTATAACAAAAATACAATAAAAATTGACTGATAGCTGCTATTTTCAGTACATTTGTTCCGCGTAACAAAAACAAATAAAATGGCAATTACGTTAAAAGGAGATCAAAAGATCAATACGGTACCAACAGTAAAATCGAAAGCTTTAAAAATTAATCTAAACCAACATATTTACGGTACTTTTGCCGAAATAGGTGCAGGTCAAGAAACTGTTCGAAATTTCTTTAGGGCCGGTGGTGCTTCTGGTACCATTGCGAAAGCCATGAGTGCTTATGATAAAGATTTTTCAGATGCTATCTACGGAATTGAAAAAGACGGAAGGTATGTAACTGAAGCAAGATTAAAGAAGATGTTAAAACATGAAATGATCTTGATTGAAGATCGTTTAGACCGTCAAAAACATCCAGATAAATTATTTTTTAGTTACGCGAATACCGTGGCTACTATTAACTTTACAAAAAAGTTTAAAGGACACGGTTGGGTAGGAATTCGTTTTCAATTAGACCCCTTAGAGGATTACAATGAAATTATTCTTCACTTACGTTTTAAAGAAACGGATGCTCGCCTGCAACAAGAAACCTTAGGTATTTTAGGAGTAAATCTTATTTATGGTGCCTTTTACTTAAATGATAATCCAAAAGAATTATTAAAATCTTTCTACGATAATATTGATAAGGATCGTTTGGAAATTGATATGATCAATTTCTCTGGTCCTCGTTTTATGTATGTTGATAATCGTTTAATGAGTTTACAACTTGTTAAAAACAATATGACAAACGCTGTAATGTTCGGTCCTGACGGTAACAACTTATTACCTGCTCAAGTTCTTTACAAAAGAAATATTTTAGCTCTTCGTGGAAGTTTCAGACCTGTTACGAAAGTAAATATGGACATGTTTGAGAAGTCAAAAGAGCTCTTCTTGAAGGAAAAAAAGGTGAATCCAGAAAAAACACAAATTATTTTCGAGATAACCTTAAGCAACTTGAAAGCAGAAGGAGAAATTAATGAACGTGATTTCCTTGATAGAGCTGAGTTACTTTGTTCTTTAGGTCAAAATGTAATGATTACCAACTACCAAGAGTATTTTAAACTCGTAGAATATTTTAGTGAATATACTCGTGAACGTATGGCACTAGCTATGGGAGTTAATAATTTAATTCAAATTTTCGATGAAAAGTACTACCGTGGATTAAGTGGTGGTATCTTAGAAGCTTTTGGAAAATTATTCTATCGAGATTTAAAAATCTATTTATACCCATACAAAGAGCAAAATACTGGTGAGTATCTGACTAGTGAAAACTTAAAAGTACACCCGAGGATGAAAGATCTTTATAAGTTCTTTAAACAAAATGGACGTCTTATTGATTTAAAGAATTTTGATCCTGAAGTTCTTAGTATTTTCTCAAGAACGGTACTTTCAAAGATAAAAAACAACGAAGAAGGATGGGAAGAAATGCTTCCGAAAGGAGTATCAGATACCATCAAAGAAAAACGTCTATTTGGTTTTTCTAGTAGAAGAACTCGTTAATTTTTTCTTGGTTACCTTAAACCTTTTTATATTTTTATGGTCTAACAGCTAAATTTAAACTAGTTGACAGACGAAGTATTATTCATTAATCAGTTACAAGATGCCTCTTCCAAGGAGTTAGCGTTTAAAACTTTGGTGAATCAATATAAAGAAAGACTTTATTGGCATATTAGAAAGATCGTTTATCTTCACGATGACGCCGATGATGTTCTTCAAAACACCTTTATTAAGGTGTATAAAAATATTGATTCTTTTAAAGGAAATAGCAAACTATACTCTTGGTTATATCGTATAGCTACAAATGAAGCTATTAGCTTTGTAAGTAAAAAGGCGAAAGAACAAAATCTTGATATTACTGATTATCAACAACAAATCACTTCTAATTTAAGCAGTGATTATTGGTTTGATGGCGATGAGATTCAACTTATTCTACAGAAAGCCATAGCTACACTTCCTCAACAACAACAATTAGTTTTTAACATGAAGTATTTCGATGAAATGAAATATAACGACATTTCTGAAATACTCAATGTAAGCGTTGGTAGTTTAAAAGCATCCTACCATCATGCAGTAAAGAAGATTGAAGCGTATATAAAAAATATAAATTAAACCTTTTGGTAAACACGTAGTCTTATAAGTATGAATAACGATTTAAAAAATAGTATCGATTTCCTTAACAAGAAAACCAAAAAAGAAAATGGTTTTGTTGTTCCTGAAAGTTATCTGGATGATTTCGATGCTAAGGTATTGAATCAAGAAAACGTGAATCTTCCTAAAAAAGTACCTTTTAAAGTACCTGATTCATATTTCAATTCTTTAGAAGAAACTCTACATGAGAAAATCAAAGAAGAGCAGGCTTCCGAGAAAAAAGTTATTCCTTTATATAAAAGGTTAGTTCAACTTGTTCCTACAGCTGCCGCGGCTGCAGTTTTGATATTTGCGGGATATATGTACACAAAAAACACAAGTACTATTAACTTTAACACTGTATCTACCTCAGAAATTGAAGTTTGGTATGAAGATGGTTATATAGATACCTCTGGAGATGAATTATTTGTTGCTTTAGATGAAACAGATATCAATTTTGAAATTGAAACTTTCGATTCCATCATATTAGATGATGAAAATATGGAAGAATATTTAGACAATTTAGAAGAAAATACAATAATAAATGAAATTCAATAAGATGAAAAAGCACCTACTACTACTTTTCACCTTCGTTTTTTTGAGTTCACTCTTAAACGCTCAGGACCGTCATAAAGACCGTCATGAAAAAATTCGTGCCTATAAAGTTGCTCACATCACTGACAAACTAAACTTCTCTTCTCAAGAAGCAGAAAAATTCTGGCCAATATACAACGAATACCATGATCAGATGACGAAACTCCATAGAGAAGAACGTTATAAAATTAAAAAACGAATAGACGAACTAGGAGGTATTGATAAATTATCAGAAGATCAAGCTAAAGAAATACTTGAACGTATTACCTCAGTTGAGCAAAAAAGAAATGAACTTAAATCCTCATTCTTTGATAAGGTATCTAAGTTCTTATCCTATCGTAAAATACTGAAATTAGAAGTTGCTGAACATGAATTCAACAGAAAGCTTTTAAGAAAATTAAGAGGCTCTAAAAAGTTTAAACACTAATTCTAATTTTCACTTTAAAACACTATGGAATATACACTTCCAATACTTCTGAATTATTTTCAGAACTAATAGTAAACTCCTTTACATTGGCAGGAACCAATAATGTTTCTCCGTATTTCAATATCTCTGATTGACCATTACCTGAAAAAGCAACCTCACCATCAACACACATGAATATCTTAAAACTATCTTCCTGATTGGTAACTGTTACATTTCCATTTACTGGTAACACGTTGGTAGTAAAATATGGACACGAAACAATTTCTGAAGACTGATTAACGGACTTGTCATAATCCGTATAATATTTTTCTTGTGCTACATAATCTATAGCATCCAATGCCTGTTCGGTATGAAGCTCTCTATAATTACCTTCACTATCTTGGCGATCCCAATCATAAATACGATAGGTAATATCTGATGTTTGTTGGATTTCTGCTAACATAACACCTGCGCCAATTGCATGAATTCTACCTGTAGGAATAAAATACACATCTCCTTTCGATACCTCATCAACATTCAGAATCTCTAACAAAGATTTATCCTCTAAATGTTCCAGATACTCAGATTTATCTGAATCTTTCTTGAATCCTACGATTAAATTAGCCTTTTCATCCGCTTGCATTACATACCACATTTCTGTTTTACCAAACGAGTTATGTCGTTCTTTGGCCAAATCATCATGAGGATGCAATTGTATACTTAAAGCCTCTTTCGCGTCGATATATTTAATAAGTAAAGGAAATTTTTCTCCGAATTGTTTGTATACCTTTCCCCCTACTAGACTCTCTTTGTAGTTCCCTATGAGTTCTTTTAATGATTTTCCAGCTAATTCTCCATTCGATACAATTGATGTATCCCCTTCAACATCCGAAATCTCCCAACTTTCTCCAACATTATTACTTTTTGATTTCTTATTTAATTGTGAAACTAATTTCTCTCCTCCCCAAATTTTTTCTTTCAAAATAGGGTTGAATTTGATAAAGTTTTGTTTAATAGACATAAGGTATAATTTATTTCTTATTCTTCTCCAGAATAGGTTACAAAATTTCTAGGAGTTTCATACAATGTTATTTTTAAATCGAACTTTTCTTCGATTACTTTTCTCAACTTGTTATAGATAACCACGGACATATATTCTGTTGAAGCTGGCATATTATTGAACTCTTCTACTTCTATATTTATATTTTTATGATCAAATACATCCTCAATCTCCGTTTTTATCAAGTCTTTCAGTTTTCCTAAATCGTAAACATATCCAGTTTCCGGATCAATCTCTCCAGTTAACGATACTATCAACTCATAATTATGACCATGATAGTATTGATTATTACATTTACCAAAAACTTCCAAATTGCGCTCATCAGACCAATTAGGATTATGCAGTCGGTGCGCTGCATTAAAATGTGCTTTTCTATGAACCGTTACTCTCGGCATACTTCTTAAATATATTTTGAAATTTTCTCGTACGACTCCTTAAATATAATTTTAAACCACTCTGTGTAAAGCTCAGGTTTATTTTCTATATCTTCTTTCACCTCATTTAAAGGCATCCACTTAAAGGCTTCTACCTCTTCTCCATTTATCGCTGGGTCAGCTTCATATTTCCCAACCATTACATGATCCAATTCATGTTCCGTTAACCCATTATCAAAAGGAGCTTTATAAATGAAACTGAATACTTCTTCCAATTCACAACTGAATCCCATTTCTTCCTGAAGTCTTCTCTTTCCTGCTTCAATATTACTCTCTCCTTCTCTCTGATGAGAACAGCAAGTGTTTGTCCACAACAATGGAGAATGGTATTTCTCTTTTGCTCGTTGTTGTAACATTAATTCACCTTTCTTATTAAAAACAAAAACAGAAAAAGCTCTATGCAACAATGCTTTTTCATGAGCTTCTATTTTTTCCATCATTCCAACAGGATTATCCTGCTCATCCACTAAAATTACTTGTTCCTTCATACGTTGTTTTTCCTGTAACAAACATACAAAATAGAATTTAGAGATATTCACTTTCAATTCGAATTAATAGAACTTTTAATCAGAATCAATAGCTTAAAACGATTTATACAATATTATTTATCGGTATTGTCAAAACTCTTTTAAAAGACTAACTTTGCAACCTTAAATTTTATAGATGAGTTTTTTAGAAGAAATACAAAAAAGACGAACGTTTGGTATTATATCTCACCCCGATGCTGGTAAAACAACCTTAACAGAAAAATTGCTTCTTTTTGGTGGGGCTATCCAAGAAGCGGGTGCTGTAAAAAACAATAAAATAAAAAAAGGAGCTACCTCTGATTTCATGGAAATTGAACGTCAGAGAGGAATCTCTGTAGCAACTTCTGTTTTAGCCTTTATTTATAAGGATAAAAAGATAAACATTCTTGATACTCCTGGTCACAAAGATTTTGCTGAAGATACTTTTAGAACCTTAACAGCTGTAGATAGTGTTATTGTTGTAATTGATGTTGCAAAAGGGGTTGAAGCACAAACTGAAAAACTTGTTGAAGTTTGTCGAATGCGTAAAATTCCGATGATTGTATTTATTAATAAATTAGATAGAGAAGGAAAAGATGCCTTTGATTTATTAGATGAAGTTGAACAAAAATTGGGATTAAAAGTTACTCCTTTAAGTTTCCCTATTGGAATGGGATATGATTTTAAGGGTATCTATAATATTTGGGATAAAAAATTAAACATATTTTCTGGAGATAATAAACAAACCATTTCGGAAGGTGTTGAATTTGACAATGTAGATTCTCCTGAATTGGATAAAATCATTGGTGAAACCGCTGCTGATACGTTACGTGAGGAATTAGAATTAGTATACGAAGTATATCCTCCATTTAGTATGGAAGATTATGTGGCAGGTGATCAACAACCTGTTTTCTTTGGTTCGGCATTGAATAACTTTGGAGTAAAAGAATTGCTTGATTGCTTTATTGACATTGCTCCTAATCCTCAACCGAAGCAATCAGATACTCGTTTGGTTGATTCTAAAGAGGAAAAATTAAGCGGATTTGTTTTTAAAATTCATGCCAATATGGATCCTAAACACAGAGACCGTTTAGCCTTTGTTAAAATTGTATCAGGAACATTCAAAAGAAATACTCCTTACCTACATGTTCGATTGGGTAAAAAAGTTAAGTTTTCTAGTCCGAATGCTTTCTTTGCGGAGAAAAAAGAAATCGTTGATGAATCTTTCCCAGGAGATATTGTAGGACTGCATGATACAGGAAACTTCAAAATTGGAGATACTTTAACTGAAGGTGAAAAAATGAACTTTAAAGGAATCCCAAGTTTCTCTCCTGAGCACTTCCGTTACGTAAATAATGCCGATCCTTTAAAAGCTAAACAATTATATAAAGGTTTAGATCAATTAATGGATGAAGGTGTTGCCCAGTTATTTACACTTGAAATGAACGGTAGAAAGATTATTGGTACGGTCGGAGCCCTTCAATACGAAGTAATTCAATATAGATTAGAGCATGAATACGGCGCAAAATGTACCTATGAAAACATATCAGTTCATAAAGCATGTTGGGTACAAGCGGAAGATGAAAAAAACGAAGAGTTTAAAGAATTTAAAAGAGTTAAGCAACGTTATTTAGCAAAAGATAAACAAGGACAGTTAGTATTCTTAGCCGATTCAGCGTTTACAATTCAAATGACTCAAAGTAAATATCCAACAGTAAAGCTCCACTTTACTAGTGAATTCGAGTAATCAAAATCAATTTTGAAAACTTACAGCTACAAAGACTCATGAAAAAATATTTAAATTCTCACCTAATAGCAATTGTTGGAGCAATTTTATGCATTCAAACTTCATTAAATGCTCAAGACGATCTAAACAATCTTTCTGGAAAAGAGTTGCATAATAAAGTTCGTTTAAACTTTATTCCTGTAAGTATGCCCAATGATAAGTTTCCTAACTTGAAACCTACTATGGGAATGATGGGATTACATTACAATATTCCTTTAAACGATTGGTTGTACACAGGTGCTGGAATGTATGCTGCCGTAACTGGAGATCAAGGTGGGTTATTTACATTAGGGATAGAACTTGGTATAAACAAGCAACTCTATAAAAACCTATACTTTGATGCCAATTTCCATTTTGGAGGTGGTGGCGGATATCGTTATTTAGTAAATGACGGTGGCTTTATTAATCCGAATGTTGGTTTACAGTACAAGAAAAAAGGATATTCTTTCGGAATTCAATATAGTCATGTAAATTTCTACTCTGGAGAAATGAAAAGTAATTCAGTTTCGTTCTTCGTTGAAATACCTAGTATTTTAAGGTTTTCTGATTACGATACTGCTCATAAAGAATTCATCAATAAAAATTTACAAAAAGATAGTTTTTGGAAACGCCCTGCTGTAAAAAATGTGCAACAACTACGCTTTGATTTCTTCAATCCAATTGGTAATTCAAGAAAAGACAATGGAAGTCCACTTACAGAAACTTTGTATGTTTTAGGTTTTGAATATCAGAAATATTTAAATGAAAACACTTTTGTCTTTGCGCATACCGATGCTATTTACAAAGGTTTAAGAGCTGGTTTTATGGATTTATTTTTCGGAGCCGGATACCATCCATACAAATCCAATTCTGTAAACCTGTTCACTAAATTGGGTATAGGAGCCGCAGGAGGACGCGTTGCTCCTGAGGGCGGTTTAATGATTTATCCTTCGGCAGGAATCGACTTAAAACTTTCAAATCATATTGCTTTAAGTGGTCATGCTGGATACTACAGAGCCATCGCTGGGGACTTAGAAGCTTATACCTATGGTTTTGGTATTAAGTACTTAGGCACAAACGGAGGTACAGAAAACACCGATAATAATTCAGTATTTAAAACAAAAGGAATCGTTTTCAGTATTGAAAATCAATCTTACTTAGATGTTGCCAAAACAGATGATAGAGATGATATTTTAAGTGTGGACCTTCAACTTCTAGGACTTCAATTCAACTATGATTTAACCAAAAACTTGTATGTATTAGGTGAAGCCGGTTTTGCTTATAGTGGAAGATCTGGTGGATACGCTCACGGATTAGCTGGACTTGGGGTTAAAACAAATAACTTTTTAAATAATAAAGTAAATCTCTTTGCTGAAGTAGCAGGAGGTGCCGCTGGTGGTGCTGGTGTAGATACTGGAGAAGGTATTGTAGTAAGACCAACTGCTGGTATTAATTATAATGTAAATAATAATTTTTCGTTGACTGCCTCGGGAGGTAAATTTTATGCTCCTTTTGGTGAGGTTAATTCAACAAACATAAATATAGGACTAAACTTCAATTTCGCTAGTTTATCCTCTTCAAAATAAATAATAGATAAAAAACCTAACAGATGAATAACGGAATTTACGCAAAGTTCACTACTCCAAAAGGAGATATTTTAGTGAATTTAGAATATGAAAAAACACCAGGAACAGTAGGTAACTTTGTTGCTTTGGCTGAAGGTAATTTAGAAAACTCTGCAAAGCCACAAGGAACTCCATATTATAATGGATTAAAATTCCATAGAGTAATTCCTGATTTTATGATTCAAGGAGGATGCCCTTTAGGAACTGGAACAGGAAACCCAGGATATAAATTTGATGATGAAATCCACCCAGAATTAAAGCATGACGCTCCAGGGAAATTATCTATGGCTAATGCTGGTCCAGGAACTAACGGTTCTCAATTCTTCATAACTCATGTTGCAACTCCTTGGTTAGACGGAAAGCACACTGTTTTCGGAAGTGTTATTGAAGGACAAGATGTTGTTGATGCTGTTGCACAAGATGATGAAATGCAAGTAGAAATCGTTCGTGTTGGTGACGATGCTCAAAACTGGAATGCTGTTGAGGCTTTCAGAACTTTCGAAGGTGCTCGTGAAAAAAGAGAAGCTGAAGAAAAAGAACGTCAAAAGAAAATATTAGACGAAGTAGCTGCTGGATATGATGAAACGCCAAGTGGTTTACGCTATAAGATTTTACAAAAAGGAGATGGTAAAACACCATCAAAAGGAGCGATGGTTTCTGTACATTATAAAGGTCAGTTATTAGACGGTACTGTATTCGATTCTTCATACAAAAGAAAGCAACCTATTGATTTTGCAATCGGAGTAGGTCAAGTTATTCCTGGATGGGATGAAGGAATCCAATTATTACAAGTCGGAGATAAGGCCAGATTGGTTATTCCATCGAACTTAGCATATGGTGCTAACGGTGCTGGTGGTGTTATTCCACCAAATGCAACGCTTATTTTTGATGTTGAGCTAGTCAACGTTAAGTAAATCAAAACATTAACAAAAAGTCCCTTCAAGGGGCTTTTTTTTGATCCTAATCCTGTTAACCTTTAGGTAATATTCATAACATTAAAGACAACTTTATTTAATAGAGTTATGATATTATTTTAAGAACGAAAAGAAAGAAATACGACATTTTTGCTGTGTAGTTTTTAACCCCAAAAAAACATGAAAACAATAACTTTAACCGCAGCACTTTTCTTTATAACCCTAACTTCATTTGCACAAAAAGTTTGTGATTCCCCAAAAGAAGAAATTATCGATCCAAATAGTATTTCACTAAGTAAATGTGAAGTGGAAGAAAAAACAAAGAAAAAAACTTTTCGAAGAGTAATTAAAAACAAACCTATCTCAAGAAAGAGAATAAACAATAGGTTTAGAACAAATCCAAACGATGCAAATTCAAATCTAAGTCTTAAAAATGACTTAAAAACAACGATTTCTACAAGTAAGTCTTTTAAATCAAACAAATTAAAATCAAACACTATACTATTCAATTTGGTAGACGAAGTTCCTTTATTCTCATCATGCACACATAAAGGAAAAGAAGAAAGCACTAAGTGCTTTAGAAATAAAATTCAGAATCACTTTGCTCATAACTTTATACCAGAAAATATTGCTGAAGACGAAATTTCGGGTAAAGTTATTATCAAATTCGATATTATCATTAATGGTAGCATTGAAAACTTAGAAATTAGAAGTTCTAAAAAGAGTAAAAAATTATATAAGGAAGTCGAAAGCATTCTTAACAAATTACCGCAAATTACCCCTGGCAAAGTTAATGGCTTACCAGTTAATGTTACCTATGTGTTTCATATAAACTTAACTCTCGATTAAGAAGTTTCCTCAAAATGACAAACTAAACTATCTCTCTTTAATATAGAAAGTCAATATGGAACATAATATGTCGATATTGACTTTTCCTTTTTTTAAATTTTGTAATTTGATTTTATAACACTAAAAGAAATAGAACTTCTGTAAAACCCCCACTACTAATTTATAATTACCACAAGAATTCAACAATTTTGTCATTATTATAATAAATAAATTAACTTTTTTCTTGTTCAATAAAAATTACAAAATCATCTCTATTTAATTATTGTTTTTTGTGGTTTTTACGGAAAACCGTAATCTAACTAATTAAAAATCAGCAAAAAAAATTATGCTATGTGTAATTTTTTTTTATTTTTGCGTCTAACTAGTTAAGAAATGTATTCTTGAAAAACAGAGGTTCTTGTTGTTTGCAAGTGATAAAACAAGGCTTTTTGGTAAAAAAATATTAATTATTTTTTTGTTTTTAAGTTTACTTTTCTTAGGTTTACAATATTAATTTAATTTATTAACCCCTAAATTAAGCAAGATTATGATGAGATTCCCCTTGTTAATTTTAGCTATGTTGTTATCTTTTACAACAATAGCACAAGAGCACTGTGATACTCCAGATGAGGATATCGCAGATCCTAACAGTATAACTAAATGTGCTGTAGAAGAGGTTAAGGATGCTGATGGTAACGCCAAAAAGCAAGTTTCAATCGAAGTTTCAACAAGAAGACGTGTGGTTCGCAAGAACAAAGCAGCTGTAGCATTAGGGGCCAATAATGGTTCTCAACAAGTCGCTAACGTTAAAAAAACTACTTTACTTGTTGGTAAATTAGAATTAGAAGATTCAGGTGAAATGCTTGAAAAAATTCCATTTAACCTAGTTGAAGAAATTCCATTATTTAAAAAATGTGAAAATCAACCTTTAATCAAACAAGCAAAATGTTTTGATGAGCAAATGTCTAAGCATATCTTAAGACACTTCACTTATCCTGAAGAAGCTTTAAACAAAGGTATTGAAGGAAGAGTTTTAGCTCAATTTACAATTAACCAATTAGGAGATGTTGAAGACATTAGATTAAGAGGTCCTAAAGGAGGTGAATTGTTAGAGGGTGAAGCTAAGAGATTAATTGAAGAATTACCTAAATTCGTTCCTGGAAAACATAACGGAAAATCTGTAAAAGTAAAATATGGTATTCCAATTACGTTTAGAGTACCAGGTTCTAAAAGAACTAAAGTAGCTAAAAAACGTGTTGTTAAAGCTAAAAAAGTAGCTCCTGCTGTTAAGGAAGAAGTATACACTAACGTTGTTAAATTCAACAAAGTTCAATCTATTCCTCAATTTAAGGCTTGTGCTAACGCTTCAGATTTCGATAAATTAAACTGTTTCAATGAAAGAATGATTAGTCATATTCAAAGAAACTTCCACTATCCTTCTGCTGCTGCAAGAGAGAACATCGAAGGAAAAGTATGGGTTACTTTCGTTATTAACTCTCAAGGAAAAGTGAGAAACATTAAAATGAGAGGTCCTAAAAACGGAGAGCTATTAGAATTAGAAGCTCAGAGAATGGTGGCTAAATTACCAGACTTTATTCCTGGTAAGCATGATGGAAAATCTGCAAACGTTCAATACACTATTCCAATCAACTTTAAATTAAACTAAGAATATTTTTAGTTCGAAATATAAAAAAGGTCAGAATCTCCATTCTGGCCTTTTCTTTTTATCATACATTAAATAGTATATTTGTCTGTCAAAAACTAAGATTATGAAAATAATTGCAATGATACCCGCGAGGTATGATGCAACAAGGTTTCCAGGTAAACTAATGAAAGATTTGGGAGGTGAACCTGTAATTGTTAAAACATACAAAGCTGCAATAAATTCAAAACTTTTTCACGAGGTATATGTTGTTACGGATTCAGAAGTAATTAAAAAATCCTTAATTGCTATTGGTGGTAATGTAATAATGAGTAAGAAAGAACATGATTGCGGATCTGATAGAATTGCAGAGGCTGTTGAAGATATGGACGTTGATATTGTAATTAATGTACAGGGCGATGAGCCTTTTATCGATACAGAATCTTTAAAAAAGCTCATTGATACATTTGAATCTGATCACAATAATGAAATTGACCTTGCTTCTTTAAAAGTTGAAATGACAGATAATAACGATATTGAAAATCCCAACAATGTAAAAGTAATTACCGACGGTTATGGATTTGCATTATACTTTTCAAGAAGCGTTATTCCGCATTTAAGAGATAAAAACTCGAATACAAAATACTATAAACACAAAGGTGTTTACGCGTTTAGAAAATCTGCCCTAATCGACTTTTATAATACGCCAATGACTCCTTTGGAGATTAGTGAAAAAATAGAATGTATTCGTTATTTGGAAGTTGGCAAGAAAATTAAAATGATTGAGACTTCAATAGAAAGTATAGGGATTGACACTCCTGAGGATTTGGAAAAAGCAATTGAATTTATACAAAATCAATCATGATTAAAGATAATATCAAAGTAATAGCCTTCGATGCCGATGATACCTTATGGGTAAATGAAACCTATTTCAGGGAAGCTGAAAATGAATTTGCAGCTTTACTATCTAATTACGAAACCGAGAATAAAATCCATCAGGAGCTATTCAAAAAGGAAATTGCAAATCTCCCATTGTATGGATATGGAATTAAGGGCTTTGTTTTATCGATGATGGAATGTGCACTTGAACTATCAAATGGAGCTTTATCTGGTGATATTTCCAACAGAATATTGCAGATAGGCAAAGATATGCTGGAAAAACCTGTTATTGTTCTTGATAACGTTGAAGAGGTATTACAACATCTTAGTACAAAGTATAAACTTATAGTTGCAACTAAGGGCGATCTTTTGGATCAAGAAAAGAAACTTAAAAAATCGGGAATACTTCAATATTTTCATCACATCGAAGTAATGAGTGAGAAAAAAGAGGACGACTACACGAAACTTCTAAAACATATTGATACTAAGCCAGAAAATTTTCTAATGGTTGGTAATTCTTTAAAATCCGATATACTTCCCATACTCAATATAGGCGGGCAAGCGATTCATGTTCCTTTCCATACGACATGGCAATACGAACAAGTGAATTCTAGCTCATTAAATGAGGATTATATTACCATTAATAATATTAAAGAATTACTAAAATTTGTATAATGCTCTTTTTTAACCAATTAATAAGATAATTTTAAATACATTCTTATTCGGAATAAAGAGAAAACCTTTAAATTTGCCAAAAAATAAAATTATGGCAAGTATTAAAAACTTAAAAAAAGACATCAATTATACTTTAGGAGCAATCGCCACTATATGTGATGACTGGCAAAAAAAGAATCCTAGTGGAGATTTGACAGCATCTAACGCTATACTTGACGATGCATATGACGTTTATGATGATCTTTTAAATAAGGTTAATAGTAATGATTTTGAAAGCGCTAGAAGCCATTTTAAAGCCATTAGTCAAGAGCTTGAAAGTAAAGCTGTAGCTCTACTAGAAAGAGCTAACAACCTATAAATTCTTAAAAATCTGACTTCGGTCAGATTTTTTTTTACTCAACTTTAACAATTAAGTTCTTATTTTTTTGTAAATTAGGAACATGCGAAAATTAACTCAAATCCCCTAAGATATGGCAAGAGCTATGTATGAGTACACCAAAACTATACTCAAAAAAGTTAGTTTCAACTCTGAACTATTTTGTAAGGAACTAGAGAAAGCTTTGACTAGACTATTACCTCACGAGATAAATGAATTAAAAATTTGGCTCAGAGAATTTACAGCTACAAGACCAGAGCTATACGCATGTATGGCGATAGTAAAAAGATAAAACGTTTTTACATGACAAAAAAACTCCGAGCAATGTTCGGAGTTTTATTTTTTAGGTAGTATCTTATAAACTGTGTAAGTTTTAAAAATATCGGGGTTGAATTCAACCCCGATATTTTTTTAATAATTAATTTTAAAATTTTACGCAAAGATGAAACCAGAAGATTTATTAAACGACGACTTTTTAAAACAATTCAGTAACGGTTCAGAATTAACCAGTTTCCTAGAAGAGCTTCATAAACGAGGTGTGGAAAAGATTCTAGAAGGAGAATTAGATGCTCATTTAGACTATGAAAAACATAAGAAAAGTAGTACTGGTAATGTTCGCAACGGATATTCTAAAAAGAAATTAAAAACCTCATTAGGCGAAACAGAGATACAAGTTCCTAGAGACAGAGAAGGCAGTTTTAGCCCTATGCTTGTCAAGAAAAGAGAAAGTACTTCTGATGGAGTTGAGAATATCATCATATCCCTATATGCCAAGGGAATGAGTACTAGCGACATTGAAGATCAAATAAAAGAACTTTACGGTTTTAATATCTCTAGTTCTACTATATCTCGAATTACAGATAAAATCACCAATGATATAATAGCTTGGAAGAATAGACCATTAGAAGCCACTTATTTAATTGTATGGATGGATGGTATTGTTTTTAAAGTTAGAGAAAACTCTAAGGTTATCAATAAAACCATCTATATAGCAGTAGGCTTGAGAACAGATGGTAAGAAAGAAGTGCTAGGCTTATGGCTAGGTAAAAATGAATCATCTGCTTTTTGGATGACCGTATTAACCGACATTAAAGCTAGAGGGACTCAGGATATATTGATAACAGCTACTGATAATTTAAATGGATTTACTGATACTATAAAAACAGTTTTCCCTAATTCTACCACTCAAATATGTGTAGTTCATCAAATTAGAAATTCTTGTAGATATGTCGTGTGGAGAGATAAAAAGTCTTTTACTCTTGATATGAAGCAAATCTACACAGCGCCCACCAAAGAAGCCGCTAAAGCAGCTTTAGAAGATTTTAAAATCAAATGGAACTCAAAGTACTCTTATGCCATAAAAAGCTGGGAAAACAACTGGGATGAACTTACCGTGTTCTTTGACTTCCCTATTGAAATTAGAACCATTATTTATACCACGAACCTAATTGAAAATTTAAATGGAAAAATTCGAAAATACACCAAAAATAAACTCTCATATCCAACAGACGAAGCTGTAATTAAATCTGTTTTCTTGGCTTTAAGACAGAGTACAAAAAAATGGACAATGCCCGTTAGAAACTGGGGAATTATTCTTAACCAGTTTTTGGCTATATTTGAAGACAGGATTAAGATTTAAAACCTTAACCCTGATATTTTAAACTTACACACTTTTTGGGATAGTGTCATTTTTTACATCTTGTTTGGAGATTCTTTATTATCGCAGTTTTCTCCAACCAGACATTTATTGTTTTTAGCTTTCTTTCCTTTTTTAAAGTTATTTCTTAAGAAATTCAAATAACTATTTTTTCGACTCATCCTCTTTTTCATTTTAATAATCTCCGCCTGTTGTTTAGCTTTAATAAACTCCTTTCCTTTAACTATGAAAAAGTACGATCTACGGTTAACTTGATGCTCTTTTTCTGTACATTTATTCCTTCTTGCATTTGTACAATTGTTCAACAATCTTTCTTCACCATAACCAATTGCACTTTCAATTCTATTCTTACCAATACCTCTAGACACTATATAATCTCTCGTAGATTTAGCTCGTCTATCCGAAAGCTTTTTATTATAAAGATCATTACCTCTACTATCCGTATGTGCTTCAATTTTAATAACGATTTCTGGGTGGTTTTTCATTACAGTAATAATATTCTCCAACTCATACTCCGCATCCTCTCTAATGTCAGATTTATTAAAATCGAAATATATAGGGTTGATTACAATTTGGTCTCCTATAATTAATGGTGTTAACTTTAAATCAGCTTTTACAACCTCAATATCCTTATCCCTAGTATTTACAGCTACCTTATCAGACTTATGGTCGAATTTACTAGCCGATATCATCAATTCTAGGTCACAAGGAACCTTTTTAAATGAATATTTTCCTTTTTCATTAGAAAACGTTTCATCAATTACCTCTCCTTCCGAGTTAATTAACTTTATATTAGCTCCAGCTATTTTCTTACCTAATTTGGCATCAATAATTCTTCCTGAAACAATCTTTTCACAGACATCTTGATAAATATAGAAACTATAAATATCGTCATCTCCTTTTCCTCCTTTTCTATTAGAAGTAAAGAAACCCTTTTTACCAACTTTATCAATGTAAAAGGCGAAATCATCCTTTTTACTATTGAAAGGTTCTCCCAAGTTAGCTGCTTTTGAGTAGTTACCGTCGTCTAATAATTTTGTTTGGAAAATATCCAACAATCCATAACCTAAATGACCGTCAGAAGAAAAATATAATGTCCCATCCTCTCCTATAAAAGGAAACCTTTCATTATCTGAAGTATTTACTTGTTGCCCCAAATTAATAGGGTCACTATACTCATTCATCCCTGTAATATCTACTGAATACACATCACTTCCCCCAAAACCTCCTGGCATATTAGAAACAAAATATAATTTCTTTTCATCGGGACTTAGCGCTGGGTGACCGACCGAATAATCGTCGCTACTGAATGGTAATTCTTCAACTTTAGACCATTCACCATTGATTAATCTTGATTTATAAATTTTAAGGTTTACTGATCGTTTTCTATCTTTACTAACCTTTTTACCATCAAAATTATTACGAGTAAAATACATCGTTTTCCCATCTTTTGTAAAAACGGGTTTACCTTCATGATATTTCGTTGTTATTGGAGCTGGTAAAATTTTTCTATCATAAAGTTCCAATACCGTATCCTTTACATTAGACTCCAAAGATTCGATACTTTCTTTAGCCTTATAAATATTTAAAAATGGTTGATTATTCCATTTATAAAGCTTTTGTTTCTTATCATTTTTAGGTGCAGAAGAAGAAAAATATGCATAACCGTTTAGCAGAAAACCACCATATTCAGAATAATGTGTATTTAATTTCAAATTTCTAATACCTATTCTTTGATCTTCTGTTTTGGAATAATCAAGTAAGTAATTTTTGTTTTCTAATTCTGCCGTTCTATTATTCTTTCCTCCTTTTTCAGCTAACTTCAAAAATATAGAATCCGACTTTTTATAATCTCCATTACTTCTTAATACCTGTGCATATCTAAAAAGATATTTATCCGAAATATCATCATTGTACTTCTTTATCAGTATTTCATACCAATTAAGTGCTTCAGAAGTATTGGCATTGTTATAATAAGAATCTGCCAAACGACTTAATACATGTTTTGATGAATCTCCCTTTTCAACAACAATCGCCTTGTAGAGCTCTGCTGATTGAACAAATGAAAACTCTTCAAAATATCTATCTGCCACCCTCTTGCTTTGTGCTGATATTTTAGCAAAACTTAATGCTGCTAACAACAATAAACTTCTCCCTCGTAATTTCATTAGTTTGTATTTTAAAAGAATCTTGGTGATCTAATTTTTAATGGATTTAGAATTTCATATCTCAACATAACCTCATGTGTTCCAGAATTTACCACATTGTAATTTGAGGTTGTTAAATCGTATGCATATCCTATTAAAAGTGAATCTGTTGCTTGAAAACCTAAAAGTGCACTTATTGAATCATCCCATCTCCATGCTATTCCTGTTCTAAATTTGTCATTAAACAGAAAATTAGCCGAAATATCTAGAGATAATGGAGCTCCAGTAACTCCTTTAAGTAAAGCTGCTGGTTTAAACTTAATACTTTCGTTTAAATCAAATACATAACCTGTTATGAAAAAGAAGTGCATTCTTTCTACTGCCGTAATTCCTTGACTACCTAAGTTAGCATCATAGTGCTCTGATCTTAAAAAATTAGGCACTGATAATCCCATGTACCACTTTTCTTGGTGATAATAAACCCCCGCTCCAACTGTCGGTAAAAACCTTCCATTAATATTATTTTGGAATAAACTTTCATCTTCAACAACATTTCCTTTCGTCCAGTCAATATTCAAAAACCTACCTCCAAGTCTTAATCCAAAGGCCAAATTTCCATTTTCTGCAGTTTTAATCGTATAAGACATGTTCGCATCAAAATACACCTCACTCGAAGGACCAATTTTATCGTTTACTAGGTTCACTCCTATCCCTAATCCTGCAAAACCAATTGGGGAATCATAACTTAGATTCTGAGTATCAGGCGCTCCTTCAAAACCAACCCATTGAGTTCTGGCCAAAGCCGTAATTACTGTATGTCCTCTTGACCCCGCATAGGCTGGATTTACACTCATTGTATTAAACATATATTGAGTGAATTGCGGATCCTGTTGACCATAACTATTTGTCATGAAACAAACAGCTATGAAACAGATTAATTTCGAAAATAATTTCATTTTAAAACTTCTTAATTATTCTATTATAAACTACCTATTTATATATATCCAACCTTTCCTTATCTCTGCTCCATTTCCGAGGTCTAAGATATAAAAATATGTACCAACGGGTAGCTTGCTATTTACTTTTATATTGGCTCTTCCTTCGGATATACCTTTGAACGCAAACGCCTCATTATTAGTATATCCTTCTCTTGTAAATACGGTATTTCCCCATCGGTTAAATATTTGAATTGAATTATTTGGGAAATTTTCGATACAATCTATCTTCAAATAGTCATTTATACCATCACCGTTTGGACTAAAGTTGTTATAAACCATAACACAAGAATCCGAATCAACAGCATCTCCAAACCCATCAAGTCCGTCTACACTATCTGCAATACCATCTCCATCAGAATCACTTCCACTATCTTCAACTGCATCATTTCCTCCGCTATTTGGGTCCGTAGGATCGGTATCATTTACATCAGAATTATTTGTATCTCCAAAATTATCTACATCTTGATCAACAACATCTAAAATACCGTCACCATCTGTATCTGGACCATCCACCAATCCATTCCCATCACTATCGTCATTTCCGCCTTCGGTAACATCATTAATTCCGTCATCATCACTATCTAAATCTAAATAATCTGGTTGTCCATCAGAATCACTATCGGTGTTATCTGGTTCTCCTGAAACTCCCTCTCCGAAACTACTGTTATCGGCATCAACAGAATCTACGATACCGTCACCATCTGTATCACTACCATCCGCAATACCATCATTATTAGCATCGGTGTTTTCATCTTCAATCACATCATTTATTCCATCATTATCACTATCCAAATCTTGATAATTAGGCACTCCATCTCCGTCTGTATCGGGTTCTTCTTCAGAGTCAACAGAAGCATCAGCTTGACCATCGTTATTCGCATCTGAATATCCTGTATCATTACCATCAATCATACCATCTCCATTGGTATCTAAAGCTCCATTCCCACCTTCGTCTACATCTAATATTCCATCGTTATCACTATCTAAATCCAAGCTATCTACAATCCCATCTCCATCGGTATCAACTGTTCCTTCGTTTATATCTGGAATTCCATCATTGTCATCGTCAACATCTACATCGTCTTCTATTCCATCTCCGTCTGTATCTGTTGAACTATCTCCGAATCCATCAAATCCGTCTTCGCTATCAGGAATTCCATCGCCATCACTATCGATTCCCGAATCATCAACAGGTCCATTTCCTCCACTATCAGGATCCGCTGGGTCAGTATCATTAGAATCTGAATTCCCTGCATCTCCGAAACTACTCGGATCTTCATCTACTGCATCTAGAATACCATCTCCATCAGTGTCAGTTCCATCAACCAATCCGTTACCATCGGTATCTTCATTCCCACCTTCAACAACATCATTAATTCCATCATCATCGCTATCTAAATCTAGATAATCCGGGTATCCATCTGAGTCACTATCAGTATTATCTGATTCTCCTGAAACTCCTTCTCCGAAACTTCCATTGTCCGCGTCCGCTGAATCAACAATACCATCTCCATCAGAATCAGAACCATCTGCAATACCATCATTATTAACATCAATATTCTCATCTTCAATTACATCATTTATACCATCATTGTCACTATCTAAATCTTGATAGTTTGGTACTCCGTCTCCGTCTAAATCTGGCTCCTCTTCAACATCAACTGAGGCATCTGCTTGACCGTCATTATTGGTATCTAAATAACCGATATCATTAGTATCTAACTTACCATCTCCATTCGTGTCTAAATCACCGTTTCCACCTTCATCTACATCTAATATTCCATCATTATCACTATCTAAATCCAGCCTATCAATAATTCCGTCATTGTCAGTATCTACTGAACCTTCATTTACATCTGGAATACCATCATTATCATCATCTACATCGATACTATCAGGAATACCATCGCCATCCGTATCTAATCCATTATCGCCATATCCATTATATCCATCCTCACTATCAGGAATTCCATCACCATCGGTATCAACTCCTGAATCGCCAACGGTTCCTTCTCCTCCACTATTGGGATCAGCAGGATCGGTGTCGTTAGCATCAGTATTTCCAGCATCTCCAAAATTCGCCGGATCTTCATCTACAGCATCCTGAATACCATCTCCATCAGAATCTAAACCGTCTACTAATCCATTGCCATCAATATCATCGTTTCCTCCTTCTACAATGTCATTAACTCCATCGTCATCACTATCTAAATCCAAATAATCTGGGTATCCATCTGAATCATTATCTGTATTCTCTGATTCTCCCAAAACTCCTTCACCGAAACCTGTGTTATCGGCATCGGCAGAATCAACTATTCCATCTCCATCAGAATCTGAACCATCTGCAATACCATCATTATTAATATCAATGTTCTCATCCTCTATGACATCGTTAATCCCGTCATTATCACTATCTAAATCTTGATAATTCGGAACACCATCTCCATCCCTATCTGGTTCCTCTTCAACATCAACTGACGCATCAGCTTGACCGTCATTATTTGTATCTGTATAACCAGTATCATTGGCATCTATTGTACCATCACCGTTAGTATCCAAGGCTCCATTTCCTCCTTCATCTACATCTAGTATACCATCGTTATCACTATCTAAATCTAGACTATCAATGATTCCATCATTGTCAGTATCTACAGTACCTTCATTAACATCTGGAATACCGTCATTATCATCGTCAACATCAACACTATCAATAACTCCATCACCATCTGTATCCAAACAATCGGTTGGAGCTGCATTTATTACAATATTCGCACTTGCTGTCGAAGTACATCCTACTCGATTGGTTACTGTAAAAGCATAGGTTCCAGGATTCGCTGTTACCAAACCGACTACTGAAATACTAACTACTGCTGGTGTAAAATTATAAGTACTATTGGCATCGTAATCTGAAATCGTAAAGCTTCCCATTCCTTCCGAACATGTTGGCTGCGTTATCACTCCCGCTGTTGGTGCTACTGGAGTTGTTAACTGAACATCCGTATCATTTACAAAATTTGAACTTGCTACTGAAGTACATCCTGATCCGTTACTCGCTGTGATCGTATAAGAATCTCCATCAATTCCTCCTGTGATAACTCCCGTTGCTCCCACTGTTAATCCTGCTGGAGTGGAAACATACGTTAAACTGTTATCATAATTTGTAACTGTCACAATAGCCTCAGATGCACAACTTGCTGCGCTTACCGTTACTGTTGGTGCTACTGGAGTTGTTAACTGAACATCCGTATCATTTACAAAACTTGAACTTGCTGCTGAAACACATCCTGATCCGTTGCTTGCTGTGATCGTATAGGAATCTCCATCAATTCCTCCTGTAATAACTCCGGTTGCTCCGACTGTTAATCCTGCTGGAGTTGATACATAGGTTAGACTGTTATCATAATTCGTTACTGTGACAACTGCTGCTGACGCGCAACTTGCCGCGCTTACCGTTACTGTTGGTACCGCTGGAGTCGTGAACTGAACATCGGTATCATTTATAAAACTTGTTGATGCTACTGAAGTACAACCTGATCCGTTGCTTGCTGTGATCGTATAGGAATTTCCATCAATTCCTCCTGTGACTACTCCCGTTGCTCCCACTGTTAATCCTGCTGGAGTGGAAACATAGGTTAAACTGTTATCATAATTTGTTACTGTGAC
>CANMIL010000008.1 GCA_947497895.1 uncultured Tenacibaculum sp. | reverse complement strand
TCCTTCTGAGTTCGTTTTACATAATTGTTTTTCATCACACTGAAAATTTAGTGTAACGTTATTTCAGGACGAGACAAAGAAATAAATAAAAAACCTCAAACGAAACGTTTGAGGTTTTTTATTTTACTTAAGTCTTTTTAGACTTAAATCCGGATTGTATTTTACAATAAAGAGACCTCTGTTTTCAGGTGAACCAAATGTCTTTTTATGATAGTCAAATTTGTTTTCAACTCTTAAAGAAACTCCTTCTTTGAAAGTTTCTGATAGTTTATTACCAGAAGCAAGTCTCATAAGGACATCATAAGTTACATCAAAGCCTTTTACAGCATAACTTGAAGGTAAGGTATTATTAATATTTTTAAATTTTTTATAGAAGGCCTGAACTTCGTCTGAGCTTTCATCTGCATAGCTATCTGAAACGTAAGTGAAATTAATGTTAGCTAATTTGTTGTTATCTATATTGTCATATACTTTGTTTTTGTTAGCAGTAAATACTTGAACCTTCATGTTATCAGGTAATCCAATCATGCTGTTTAAAGCATCTTTAATTACAACATTATCTTCGGTAGCTATAATAACCCAGTTGTCTTGGTTTTCATTCATTTTACCAGTGAAACGTTCTCTTTTGATATATCCTTTTTCAGGTTTTAGTATATGAACTTTGGAAATTGAATCATGCTTTTTAAGAGAAGAGCTAATTGAGTTGGCAATACTCTTAGAATCTTTACTGTCATCACTTACGATAAAGATATTTTCTCCTTTATAAACATTCTTTAGATATGAAGTTAAGAATTTGGTGTATAATTCTTTGTCAGGTGACGACTTTACGATCTTAGAAGCTGTTAAGCTATTTTGTTTTGTTGAAAAGTGAGGGAAAATTACAATACCATTCGTAGCTTTTGCAACCTTAGTAGCTTTTTCTGAGTAAAAAGGACCAATAATAACATCTTGATTTTCTAATTCATCATTTTCTATTATCGATGAAACGTTTTTCCCTTTCGTTCCTGTGTCAAAAACGAGAGTATTTATATTTACTCCTTGATTTCTTAGGGAATCAATGGCCATTTCAGCTCCCATATAAAAATCAGTGACTAAGTTAGCCAGTCTATTTTTAAATATTTTTTTAGCACTTAGGGTGTCGTATTTTTCCGTTCTGAAAGGAAGTAGTAATGCTAAATTGATGGATGCATTGTCTTGAATACTGTCTCTGTAAAAAGAAAGAGTTTCACCTTTCTCAACGTCTTCCTTCAGTTTTATTTTCAGAAGTTGTCCTATAGATAACTGATTGTCTTTAATTTCAGGGAATTCAGGATTTAGACGAACTAAGTCTTCTTTAGAGATATTATAGAATCGAGTAATACCATAAACAGTTTCCTTACTTTGTACAGTATGCGTTAAGTATTGGTCTTCAACATCTTTTTTATCAATCGCTACGGTTTTTTCAATAGCCTTTACATTTAAAACTTGTCCTATAGATAATTTGTTATCTTTTAGTTCAGGATGATCAGGATTCAGTTCAATCAAATCATCTTTTGAAATACCATATTGTTTAGTTATCCTGTAAACAGTTTCTCCAGCTTCTACTGTGTGGGTCTCATAACCACTGATAACTGTTGTTTGAAAAACAGTTTCTTCTTCTTTTTCTTCTTTTTCAGTTTGAGGATCTGTTGTGATCTCTTCTTTTTCCTCTATTACAGCATATCCATTGTCATTAGAAGTAGCAGAAGAATTACCGTTTTTAATTTTAGGATTAGGTATAACTATAACTGTATTCGGAGACGGGTTTTTACCTACGTCCGGATTAAGTCTTAATAAGTCTTGTGAGTCCATGTCTAATCGTTCTGCAATATCGCTCATAGTTTCTCCATCCTTTACTTTATAGGAAACGTAGCGCTTCTGTTGCCCACATGAAATCGAAATTGTTAATATACCTGTTAAAATTAAAAACTGTAATTTCTTCATTTACTTTGTATATAATTTAATGAGTGATTTTGTATATAAACGTTATTCCCACTCAATTGTTGCAGGTGGTTTAGAACTGATATCGTAAACAACTCTATTAACACCTTTTACATTATTTATTATTTTATTCGAGGTTTTTTGTAAAAATTCATAAGGTAGATTAACCCAATCAGCAGTCATACCATCGGTACTTTCAACTGCTCTCAAAGCAACTACTTTTTCATAAGTACGCTCATCTCCCATTACTCCAACAGAATTTACAGGTAATAAAATAGCTCCAGCTTGCCATACTTGATTATAAAGACCACTTTCTTTTAATCCGTTAATAAAAACGGCATCTACCTCTTGTAGTATGCGAACTTTTTCAGCTGTAATATCTCCTAAAATTCGGATAGCTAAACCTGGACCTGGGAAAGGGTGACGACCTAATAATTCTTTATCGATTCCCATTGAAGCACCAACTCTTCTCACTTCATCTTTAAAGATCATTCTTAATGGCTCCACAACTTTTAACTTCATAAAATCAGGTAATCCACCTACATTATGATGACTTTTTATAGTTGCTGAAGGTCCACCTGTTGCCGATACAGATTCAATTACATCAGGATAAATAGTTCCTTGAGCTAACCACTTTGCATCTTCGATTTGATTTGCTTCATCATCAAAAACATCAATGAATACCTTTCCTATTGCTTTACGCTTTGCTTCAGGATCAGACAATCCAGCTAATTCATCCAAGAAACGTGCCGAAGCATCAACCCCTTTTACATTTAGTCCCATACCTTCGTATTGTTTCAATACATCGGTGAATTCATTTTTACGTAAAAGACCATTGTTTACGAAAATACAATGAAGATTACTTCCAATAGCTTTGTGAAGTAACACAGCGGCCACAGTAGAATCAACTCCTCCAGATAAACCAAGAACAACTTTATCATTGCCAATCTTCTCTTTTAATCCAGCAACGGTTTCATCTACAAAAGAGTCTGGTGTCCAAGTTTGATTAACACCAGCAATTGAAACCAAGAAGTTTTTTAGTAATTGTTTTCCATCTGTTGAGTGATATACTTCAGGATGAAATTGAATAGCATATGTTGTTTCTCCTTCAATTTTATAGGCAGCATTCTCTACATCATTTGTACTAGCTAAAAGAACTGCGTTTCCTGGTAATTCCTTAATAGTGTCCGAATGACTCATCCATACTTGACTTCCTTCAGAAATCTTTGAAAAGAAACTTTCATTTTCTTTAATATAAGAAAGATTAGCTCTTCCATATTCTCTGGTATTTGATGAAGCTACCAAACCTCCAGAAAAGTGCGCTAAGTATTGAGCACCATAACAAACAGCCAATAAAGGTTTTTTACCTCTTATTTCTGATAAGTCTGGATGAAGAGCATCTTCTGATCTAACAGAAACAGGACTCCCAGACAAAATAACTGCCTTATAATTTTCTAAATTTTGTGGTAATTTGTTATACGGGTGAATCTCACAATAAATATTCAACTCCCTTACACGGCGCGCAATTAACTGCGTGTATTGCGATCCGAAATCTAAAATAAGTACATTGTGTTGTTGCATCCGCAAAAATAGTATTTACATTTTAGATTAACGATATTTAGTAGACTATTTTTAGCTAATATTTATAGACAATCGCATTTATATTCATTCCTGCTCCAACAGAAGCTAACATGATAACGTCTCCTTTATTAATTTCTTGATTTTCAACCTCTCCTTTTAATACCAAATCAAGTAGGGTAGGCACTGTTGCAACTGAGCTGTTTCCTAGTTTGTGAATACACATTGGCATAATATCTTTCGGAACTTGCATTTTATAAAGACGATAAAATCTTTTGATGATAGCCTCATCCATTTTTTCGTTAGCCTGATGGATAAAAATCTTTTTTAAGTCTCCAATCTGAACGCCACTTTTATCTAAAGCTACCTTCATCGCTTTTGGAACATTCGATAAAGCGAATTCATAAATCTTGCGACCGTGCATTTTTATGTAACGAACATCTTTGTCGTTATTTTCGTTATGAGAACTTCCAAAGAATAAATGGTAAGCTTCGTCTTTTGCGAACGTCTGAGCAGCATGACTTAAAATTCCTGAATCGGAATTGTCTGAGTTTTCAATAATACAAGCACCAGCTCCATCACTGTAAATCATTGAATCTCTATCGTGATGGTCAATGACTCTAGATAACGTTTCAGCTCCAATTACAAGAACCTTTTTTGCAATGCCAGATTGTATATATGATTGTGCCTGAATTACCCCTTGAATCCAACCAGGACACCCAAAAAGCAAGTCATAAGCAATACAATTCGGATTTGCGATTTTAAGCAAATGTTTAACCCTAGTAGCTAAACTAGGAAGAATATCACTTTGAATAGCATTAGCTCTTACATCACCGAAATTATGAGCGAATATGATGTAATCTATTGTTTCAGGATCGATATTAGCATCTTCAATAGCTTTTTTAGAGGCTAGGTATCCAAGGTCCGAAGTGTTTAAATTGTTTTTAGCATAACGACGTTCTTCAATACCTGTTATCGATTTAAACTTTTCTATGATAACAGTATTGTTATTCTCAAATGGAGTTCCGTCAACGTGTAAAAACTGGTTCTCCGAGAATTGAACATTTTCTTTAGTTATACTAGGAATGTAGGTCCCCGTTCCTGTGATTATCGAATTCATCATCTTTTGCTTCCTTTCTTGTATGATAAACAAAGAAAGCATTTTAAATGACTTTTTAGTAAGTATTCGAAGACCTTTTGTTTTTTTTTGCGATTTTAATAAAAAAAGATGCTTAAAATTACAAATATGAGCTGTCAAATGAAAAAGGGAGGAGTGATAGCAACGATTCTGTTTTTATAATTTGACCAATTTCGCCCATAAAGATTATTTCAATAGGCTGTTTTTGATTGATTTCGTATTCTGATAAAGTTTGTCTACAAGCACCACAAGGCCCTACAGGTTTATTAACTTTTGTTTCTGATGAGGCAGCCGTTATTGCTATTTTTTTTACAATCATATCAGGGAATTCTGACCCAGCTTTCCATATGGCTACACGCTCAGCACACATACCAGAGGGATAAGCAGCACTCTCTTGATTATTTCCAGTAATTACTTTACCATTATGTAAGAGTAGGGCAGCTCCAACATTGAATTTAGAATATGGTGCGTAGGCTTTTTTTCTTGCTTCGATAGCATGTTGCATTAAATCAAAATCTTCCTTGGATAATTCTGAAAGATCTTCATAAATGATGGCAGAAGAATTTATTTGTATTTCTTTCATAAGTACAATGTGTTACATCTAAAAAATAGATACGTTAACATTATTAAAGTCAAAAAAAGCTGTCGTTACTGACAGCTTTATATTTTGTTCTAAGTTACTAAAAAAAAAGTATTCTAATAATCTTCATAAATTTGACCTAAATCAAATGAAAGTGAAAAGCGTAAAGTGTTTTCCAATGGGTTGTTTACGTTAGATGTATTCATCAAATATGATAAATCTAAAGAAAAAGCTCTAGCTTTAAAACCAGCACCCATAGTAAAATATTGTCGTTGTCCTTTTTGCTCACTTTCATGGAAATAACCTGCTCTAACAGCGAATGCTTTATTGTATAAATATTCAGCACCTAAAGCCCAAGTAACTTCTTGCAATTCCTCGCTAAAACTTCTATCACCAAGAGAAGTAAACATTCCATCGAACCATCCTCTTGTTGAGTTAGGATCAGAAGGAACAAGTAACTTAGTGAATTCAACATTTAAACCAAAAAGGTTATAATCATCTAAGATGAAGTCAAAACCACCACCAAGTTTTAAATTGGTAGGAATGAAATTAGGATCACCAGGAGTATACTCAACCTTTGGTCCAATATTAGCAATATTAATACCTAATCTATAACGACCATTAAAACTTCCATAGTTCTCTTCTTCTGATCTATAGTAAGCAGAAATATCTACAGCAAACGAGTTTACTGCGTCTAAATTATTTGAAACGTCTAGGTTTGAATTAATATACTTTAAACCAACCCCCATAGAAAAAGTTTCACTCAATTTCATAGAGTAAGTTCCTGTAATCGCCAATTCATTTGGACTAATGTTTCCAGTTGGATTTCCACTATTATCTGTTAGGTCTATTCTACCTAAAGAGAAATATTTTAAATCAACTCCAAAGGCTGCATTTTCTTTAAATCTTTGCACATAGGAAAGGTTTCCCGCAAAAATATCATCCGTTAAATTTCGTAACCAAGGAGTATAATTTATACCAATACTTATTTCATTTTCATTAAATGCAGTTTTTGAAGCATTGTGGAAAATGGAAAAAGCATCTGATGAGGTTGCTACTCCAATATCTCCCATACCTCCGGCTCTTGCATCCGATGTAATTAATAAAAATGGAGTTGCAGTTGTAATACCTTGCTGAGCCCTCGTTGTTAAACTAAAACCTAACAATAGTAGTAAAAGGGTTGTTAATTTTCTCATTTATATTTTGATTGTTGATTTTGCAAATATAAGATTTTACGTTCTATTTATAGTATAACCAGTTTTTCGTATTTCTCAAATATACCATTGGAAACGGTTGTTTTTATGCTCATTTTATAAACATAAACTCCTTTACCAATTTTATTTCCGAAGTCATCTAAACCATTCCATGTTATACTTCTTGATAAGTTTCCAGTAGTTTGTGATATTTGATTAATTGTTTTGACTAATTTCCCAGAAACTGTAAAAATTTGTATTTGAACCTCTAAGGGTTCATTGGGTTTGTTATGATTAAACCAGAACTCAGTATAGTTAACGAACGGATTAGGATAGTTTAAAACATTACTGATATTCAGCTCAGAATCACTCACAACCACAAACGATAACGTTATCTCTGATGAATTATTGTAAGTATCCCAAGCTTTTATTTTTAAGGTGTGCAATCCTTCAGATAAATTTCGGAGTCTATATGTGACATTTCCTTTAGTGAAGTCATCCAACCCTGTTTGATAGTAGTCGTTTAATATTATTGGGTCAGATTCATTATTGTCGAGAATAGCTACGATATCATGATCTACCGCCGTAATTGACGTATTAATACCACTTGGATCAGCCAAGTTAATAATTAAATTAGGAGAAGCATTTGTGGTTCCTCCATCTACAAATGATTCATCATTAATAAAAGCTTGTAATTGTGGACCAGTATTGTCTTCAGGAGCATCAGGATTAATTCCTCCTACGGTAACATCGAAATTAGCTCCACCTTTATCGATAGACTCGTTGTTAGCATACAGACTTATTTTTCCTTTTCCAAAGGCGATTTTAATATCTTTAGGAACAATAAACTCGAACTTAAAAGAACCATTGTTTACAGAGGCTTGTCCGCGGAATAGTTTACTTTCTTGAGAATCGAATGTGTTTATAATACCAAAGCCATCATTGTCTAGTGTTTGTTTGTCGACTGATTTATCAAAAATAGTAGTACTTAAGGTACCGTTAAAATTCGAAAGAATATTATCCGAATTATCGGTAACGATTCCTTCAATGGAAACTCTTGATAAGGCTTTTAATGTGTCTACAGATTGCGTGATATCTTTATCATTAATTTTAGTTAACCTAATATTCGGTTTTGGAATAGCTAGTTTCATTGCTGGATCACCGAAATAATAAATGAAATACTTTTGACTACTCGATGTTCTGTTTTTCGTTTCAATTAAATTTTGTGCAATAGTCAAATCTCGATCGTTAAAATCAAGTACGTCCTCAGTAAGTTCTTTATTGAATTGTTCTCCAAGAGAGATAAAAACATTCCTAGTAGTTGTAATCATGCTAACCGCTCCACCATTCTTATTCAAGAATAACTTTTCACCTGCTGTATTTCTTAAAGGATTGTCAAATCGTGAAAATTCGCAGGTTACTGTAATGAATAGCGGTAGTGTGTTGAAGTTATTCAGTGCTTCGATCTGGGGAATTTCTAAAAGTCTTTCGTCAGCTAATCCATCTTCACCTCCATGCCCGAAATAATCGAAAACTAAAGTACCTTTTTCAATGGTGTTGCTAATAGCGTTTTTTACTTGAGGATACCTTTCTCCTCCAGAAGTAGTTTCTTGCCTAAATGCATCAGCATAGAGTTTATTAATATTGTAAAAAGGCTTATTCCTTTTGATTGAATCAGCTACCTCTTCCAAACCAGATTGAAGGGTTCTATCCGCATCCTGATCGATATCATCAGCTAAAAGAGTAATTGAATTTCTCCAATCACCAAAAGATTTAGGATCGTAATAATTTAGAATTTTGTCCACAACTTCTTTAGCTTCTTGAGGTGTTGTAACAGGGATTCTTCCTGAAGCAATGTCAATACTATGAGAAGTAAGCATTGATCCATCCGAAGGATCGATCATAACAAAATAATCATCAGTTACGTATGAAGATACCAAATCAAAACTTTGGGTGGCATGAAATGTAGGTACAACATTGTTGTTATTTGTGAGCCTGTCTTTATAGTCGTAAGAAGAGTCTCCAAAAAAACAAACATACTTAAGCTTTCTGGTAGCAGAGGAATTATCATAGAGGTATTTTATAAAATCTCTTATAGCAGTAACATCTGGAGAACCTGATGAAAATTCGTTATAAATATGATTTAGTTTTATAACAGCTGATGATAAATTACTGTTATTAGAATGATAATCGGTAAGCCTTTTAGCCTCGTTATACAGATCATTGTTGGTAATAACTAAGTATTGAATATTTGATAGGTTATGTAAATCCTGATTTTCAATAGGAGAGGTTCCTTCAATAGTTGGAGTATAAAAGTTGTCAGTAATAACAACAAATTCCTCTAAAATGTTACCGTTTGTTTTAAAACTAAAAACTCCAGAAGTACTAATGTTATCTATCTTTTTAGGAGTTGTATGGTCGGAAACATTCCATACCTCGTTGATGCTACTTCCTTGAATATCGAATTGAACAATTCCGTTCGTGTTAAATGCTTCAAAACTTCTGAAGTTAAATTGATTTCCTTGAGTCGTTAAATTCTTTTTTCCTGATATTTCTATGAAATCTAAATAGGCCTTAGCGGAAGGCAGTCCACCGTTATTATAGGTTAAATTTATATCAATAGTATTGGACGACGTGCTAGGAATAGAAACTTCACTTGTTCTTTGAACAGCGAGTGATGTAACACCCGAACTCGAAATTGGTGGAAAATTTAATGTTGCTATATTGTTCCCAGCATTGGCAACCGTCATGCTAGATGATAAGGATGAAATAGTAACAGCACTAACTTTAATTTTTATATCCGAATTGGATAATTGATTAGGAAAGGGAACACTGAAGGTTTGAGAGTTTTCAAAACTAAAATCCTCACCGAACCATAACCTACCAACAGCAAATAAGTTCCTAATTTCTCTTTCGTAAAAAACGAAATCATCGAATGATGTTAATGTTCTTATACTGTTTTGAGTTGGTTGATTAAAAGTTTCAATTCTTTTACCAGGAGTATCATCAATTATTAAAAAGTAGTATGCTTTATCAGAGTATATATTCTGTCGATGACTAACTTGTCCGTTTGTTGGAGAAACTTCCCAATCATGAGGGCCTTTTCCATAAAATAGAATGTAGTCATCACTGTTAAAAACGCCATCATCTTCTCCACGAACGTAAATAGCATTCTCTTTTAGGTCATTAAATCGAGGTGAACTTGCAATTTCTGGCAACATACTCCCTCCATTTCCAAATATTTTTATATTTTTAGGATCAATAGAGTTTGAATTGATTCCGAGTTGATTTAAAAAGTTATTATCAATTTTAAAAACACCAGTAGTATCAATTGAAAATTTATACCAATTCCCCTTGGATAAAAATGAGTTAGATTGCCCATATCCTAAAAATGCAACCAACAGGTAAAAAAGAGTTGTGTATACTTTCATATTTGCTACAAAATAACGAAATTCTTAATAAGTTATTTTGATCTTTTGTTTAATTCATGATAATAAAGTTTAAAAAGAATCGTTTGAGACTAAACGAACGACGTTGTTTTTAATTTAGTTTGTGTTTTAAAATAAAAGTGAATATAGTTGTTAGAAGTGATAAATATTGTAAATTGCAGCACCCTTAAAATAGTTAAAAATACATGAAAAGTACGTTAAGATTATTTAGTTTATTAGCCATCTCAGGATTGCTAATTGCTTCTTGTAGTAGTAAAAGAAGTGGTTCAGGACAATCTTCCCTCACTGGATGGAACTTTAATGACCCAAGTTATGGAGGTTACTTAAAAGGGAAGTACAAGGAAGGAAATAATGTACCTCCAGGAATGGTACATATTGAAGGAGGAACCTTTACAATGGGATTGGTTCAAGATGATGTGATGTTTGATTGGAATACTACTCCAAGACAAATGCATGTACGTTCTTTTTATATGGATGAAACGGAAGTTACCAATTCAGAGTATAGTTTATTTATGCAGTATACCAAGGATATCTTCCCTCCTGAAGAACCTCAGTTTAAGCATATTTACGAAGCAATTTTACCCGATACTTTAGTTTGGAGAAAAGGTTTAGGTAACACAAATTTATTATCTGAAAGTTATTTACGTCACCCATCATACGCAGAGTATCCGGTTGTTGGTGTAAGTTGGATTCAAGCAAATAAGTATTGTAAATGGCGTACTAATGCGGTGAATTTAAAAATATTAATGGATAAAGGAATTATCTCAAATATTTTTAAGGAAGATTCTTTAGCATTTAAAGGAAAGAATAACTTTGATACTGATGCATATTTAACAAATCCATATGCATTATTTGATGGAGATTCTACAATTTACAAAAAAGGATTACCTGTTCCAAGGAAGAAAGGAGAACCTAAATTAGAAAAGGGAGCTTTCTCTGGAAGACATGTTACATCAACAGATGGTATCTTATCTCAAAAGTTCAGATTACCAACAGAAGTTGAATGGGAATATGCTGCAAAGGCTATCTTCGAGAATAGAGAATACAACAATATACGTGGAAGAAAGAAATATGCTTGGCATGGAAAATATACACGTGATAGAGATAAAAGAAGAAGAGGAGATCAGTTAGCGAACTTCAAGCAAGGAAAAGGTAATTATTCTGGTATTGCTGGATGGAGTAGTGATGGATCGGATATTCCAAATGCTGTGCGTAGCTATCCACCAAATGCTTTTGGTTTGTTTGATATGTCTGGAAACGTTGCAGAATGGGTATCTGATGTATATAGACCAATCATTGATTCTGAAGCTAACGACTTCAACTATTTTAGAGGAAATATTTTTGCTAAGAAGTTAATAAATGAAGATGGTAAAGTAGTTATTGTTGGAGATGAACTTGGTGAGATAGAATATGATACTTTAGAAAATGGTAGAATTGTACCAAAAGAAATTCCAGGTTCTGTAAAATATATTCCAATTACAAAGGAAGATACGTACATGAGAAGAAACTATAACTTAGCCGATAATTCGAGCTTAGGAGATGGAGATCAAGCATCTTCGAAATTCTTTGAGTTGGATAAAGATGAGTTAACTGGAAAGCCAAGAATGTATAATTCTCCGCAAAAACCTGAAGCTGAAAAGGATTCTTTAGGTAGAGTTATCAATAACTATAAGTATGATGCTAAGTCAAGAACAACTTTAATTAGTGATAAATCACGTGTTTTTAAAGGAGGTTCTTGGGCTGATAGAGAATATTGGTTAGATCCAGCACAACGTAGATATTTCCCAGAATATATGGCAACAAATTATATCGGATTTAGATGTGCTACGGATAAAATGGGGCCTATGATGATGAATCAAAGGAAAACTGCAACACCAAGATATTCTAGCAAGAATAAGTAAATAATATACTTTTATAACTTAAAAATAATAAACCTCATTGATCTCAATGAGGTTTATTATTTTTACAACATGAATGTGAAAGATATTTATAAGTTGTATACAGAATCTTATCTAGTAGATACAGATACTAGAACTATAAGGGTAGGTTCTGTTTTTTTTGCTCTAAAGGGAGAGAATTTCAATGGTAATAAGTTTGCTCACGAGGCATTAAAAAAAGGTGCTAGCTATGCAGTTATAGATGAAGAAGAATACTTAGTCAATGATAAAACAATTCTGGTTCAAGATGTTTTGAGAACTCTCCAGAAACTAGCAACATATCATAGAAATATATTAAACATTCCAATTATTGCTTTAACTGGTAGTAATGGGAAAACAACAACAAAAGAGTTAATTAATGTTGTTCTTAGTAAAAAGTACAAGGTAACAGCTACTAAAGGTAATTTGAATAACCATATCGGTGTGCCTCTGACATTATTATCAATGACTCCAGATACCGAAATAGGAGTGGTTGAAATGGGAGCAAATCATCAGAAAGAAATAGCTCTTTTATCAAATATAGCGAATCCAGATTATGGTTTAATAACGAATTTTGGTAAAGCTCATTTAGAAGGATTTGGGTCAGTAGAAGGAATTATAAAGGGGAAATCTGAATTATATGATCATCTTAGAAATAATTCCAAGACTGCAATTGTCAATCCAAAAGATCCTATTCAAATGGAAAAAACATCTGATATTAATAGGGTATTATTTAATAAGTCTATTAAGTTTAATGAAGCAAATCCCTTTGTTCAATTAACTTATCAGGATCTAGATATAAAAAGTAATCTTATAGGTAATTATAACTATAATAATATTTGTGTGGCAATAACAATTGGTATAACATTTGATGTGAATATGCGGCAAATAAAAGAGGCCATTGAAGAATATATCCCGAAAAATAATCGATCACAGATAATTAATAAAGGTAGTGTTCAGATAGTTTTAGATGCCTACAATGCAAATCCCACAAGTATGAAATGTAGTCTTGAAAGTTTCAATGAAATGGAAGGAGATTATAAAACGGTTGTACTAGGTGATATGTTTGAGCTAGGAAATAAAAGTGAGAAGGAGCATCAAGAGATTATAACGTTGTTAGAAAAGTATAATTTTAACAATTGTTATTTGGTTGGAAAAGAATTTTTTAAAACAAATACAAGTTTTAAAAAATTTAAAGAGTTTGATGACTTAAAAACATTTATGATAGAAAAATCAATCAACAATGGTAGTATTTTGATAAAGGGATCTAGAGGTATGGCTTTAGAGAGAGTTTTAGATATTATTTAAATCAAGTTTTAAGATAAAAGATATGTTTTTCCTTAAGAAAAAAGAAATTCCGTTAAATGAGGTTTTTACAAATGAATTTATAGATATACATTCTCATTTACTTCCGGGGATAGATGACGGAGCAAAGGATATTGAGAATTCTATTCAATTGATTGATAAGATGAGTTCTTATGGTATCAACAATTTTGTTACAACACCTCATGTTTTAGGAGATGTATATCCGAATTCAAGTGAATTGATACTGGAGAAGGCGCAAGAAGTCAGAGATGAACTTATAAAAAGAGGGTATACGAACATCGAATTTCGAGCAGCTGCAGAATATATGATGGATGAACAATTTGTTGAAAGGTTAGCTAATGATGACATACTTGTTCTAAAAGATAATTATATCCTTGTTGAAATGTCATACTTTAATGCACCTTTTAATTTATTTGACATTTTGTTTGAGATACAATTAAAGGGGTATAAGCCGGTTTTAGCACATCCTGAACGTTACAATTTTTATCATAAGGACTTTCAAATGTATTATAAGTTAAAGAAGGCAGGCTGTGTATTTCAGCTTAATTTGTTGTCTTTAACTGAACAATACGGTAAAGGTGTTCAAAAAATAACAAATAAACTATTAGAAGAAGGTTTGTATGATTTTGTTGGAAGCGATACGCATCATATGAATCATTTGAGACTACTTAGTAAGATAGGAGAAAAGAAGACTATAAAGAAAATAGAAGGTCTTATAAAAAAGAATTACATGTTTAAATAAAAAAGAGCAACTTTAAAGTTGCTCTTTTTTATTATAGTTAAATCTTATGTTTATTTGCTAAAGATTTTTTTATACCATGGTTTATCGATATCATCTGCTACACCGTAACCATATCCATAACCGTATCCGTAACCATATCCATATCCGCGTTTAAGATCAGTATCGTTAAGTATTATGGCAAGATTAGGTAGTTTTTTATCTCTATATAATGTTTCAGGTACAACTAACATTCGCTTGTCTAAATAGTTCGCTCTGGTTACATAAAGAACTAAATCAGCTTTTTTAGAGATTAAAAGTGTATCCGTTACAAGATTTACTGGAGCAGTATCAATAATCACATAATCATAATCATTGCTTAATTCTTCAAATAACTGGTCAATTTTTGAGGTCATTAATAACTCAGCAGGATTCGGAGGAATCGCACCCGAAGCAATAATGTCTAATTTAGGTATCTCAGGTATTGAGAACTTTAGAGAGTCTAAAGTAATACTATCATTTGTGATGAAATTAGTAACCCCTTTTCTGTCAGGGATCTCCAAGTATTCGGTTATTTTTGGAGCCCTTAAATCTAATCCAACAAGAACAACACTTTTACCAGACAATGATAATGAAGCTGCTAAATTAATAGAGCTAAAAGACTTTCCTTCTCCACTTGTAGTTGAGGTAACAAAGATAACGTTACCATTACCATCATTCTTTTGAGGTAGCATAAAGTCTAAATTGGTTCTTATTAGTCTAAATGCTTCAGCAGTACTAGATCGTGCGCTAGCATTGATTACAATTTTTTCCTTTACCTCAGAGTGAGGGATATCACCTACAAAAGGAATCGAAGTTAACTCTTGAATATCTTTTTTCGTATGAACTTTTGTGTCTAGTAAATCTCTTAAATAAATTATGATAAATGGAAGAATGATTCCCAACATTAATGCCGCAAGAAAAATTATTTTCTTCTTAGGACTAACGGGAATATTAGAACCGTAAGCTTTATCTATTATTTTAGCATTAGGAACAGCTGTGGCGGTTAGTGAAATGGCGGTTTCATCTCTCTTTTTCAATAAGTAAGAATACAATCCAGCAATAATTTCCTGTTGACGGGCAATATCTAAAAACTCTCTTTCCTTTGACGGAATAGTAGATATTTTGGAATTATTACGCCCTGATTCATTTCTAATATTGTTGAGATTTATTTCTAAAAGTCGTTCTCTATTAGACAAGCTTCTTTCTAGAGAATTCTTCAAATTATTAATGTCGTTTAGAATTTGAATTAAAACGGTATTCTTTTTCCCAGCACTTTGGCTTAATTTTTTTTTCTGAGATATAAGCTCATTATATTCACCAATAGCTTTTGAAATGTTTTGGTCTTGCAAGCCTAAATTGGCAGGTAATAACTCATCTTCTGAATTTATTTCATCACTAAGAGCTTTTACTAAATTTAACTCAGTTTGTGCTTGAATAAGTTTTTCACGATTAATAGTACTGGTTTGTAAAATTAATTGGGCTTCCGATTCGATATCAGTGATTTTATTCTTACTCTTGAATTTTTTCACATCATCGTCTAAAGAGGCCAATTGATTCCCAATATCCTTTATACGATCAGAAATAAAAGCACTAGTTTTTTCTGAAACTTCTTGTTTATCGTTAATAGCATCGTTGTTGTATTGTTCCACAAGTTCATCTAGAATGTTCTCAGCTTTTTCTTTAACCGGAGATTGTAAAGAAAGTCTTAGGACACTAGATTTTTTATTTATAGGAGATACCGTAATGTTCTCGATGTAATAGTCAGTTATATAGTCTATTGGGGAGATAATTATTTTTAATGAATTACCAATATGTTCTTTTCGATAAAAATTAGTTTTTTCAATTTTAAAATTATGTAGTTTGGAGTTCTGGATAGAGGTGCCGTAAGTTAAATTTGAGGCAATTTTAGTATCATCTTGATCAAAAATAGAAAAAGTATGTTTAGAATCTAGCTTTATGGTAATAATGGTATCTATATCTTCTCTTGGGTTGTCAAAGCTAATTAAGATAGGAAGGTCACGATAGATTTCACTTTCCTTTATTCTCCCTTGCGTGAAATATGATATGTCTAGATTTAGTTTACGAATTACGCCAGATATTAGTCTTCTGGATTTAAGAATCTCAATCTCATTATCAATATTATTACTTGAACCTCCAACTATTCCCAGATCTTCAAAAGCCGCTAATTCTTCAGAAATACCTCCTTTTTTGTCGTTTTTAATTAAAATAGTTGTAGAAGCACTGTATTTAGGAGTAGAATACCTTAAATAAAGATAAGCCCCAAATATCGCCAAAATCATTCCAAGGACAAACCATTTCCAATGAATTAAATATTTTTCAAGCTCAGCTCTGATATTTATTGTATCGTTATCTTGAATTTGATTGGTATATTGATCTTCTTTCATTACAATTATCTAGCTATTAAAGTTATTATAGAAATAAGAAGTCCAGCAATGGAGATAAAAAGTCCCGTATTTTGATTGGCAGAAGCTGATTGCGATCTGGCATAATTAGGTTCTACATAAACAATGTCGTTTTGTTGTAAATAGTATACAGGAGATGTAAACAAATTATTTGATTTCAAATCTATATCATAAGTTCTTATCTTTCCATTTTCTTCTCTTTTAACCTGAATATTCCTAACTCCAGATATGTTAAGGTCACCTGCTAGTCCCACTGCTTGAAGGATTGTGATTCTTTCATTCGGTATGGTATAGGTTCCAGGGGCTTTTACATCTCCTAGAACGGTGACAGAGAAATTGGAAATTCTTATAATTATTGTAGGGTTTTTAATGTAGTCTGGGTCCAGTTTTTTAATTAGTAAATCTATAGCCTCTTGTCTAGTCAATCCTCCTATTTTTAACCTACCTAAGACAGGGAAATCAATGTATCCCTCATAATCCACTAAATATAGTTGTTGCCTTGGAGTTCCAATTACGGAATTAGTTGTTGTTGCATATGAAACAGCAGGTAAGTTAAAAGGTTTCACGGCTTCAATATCAAGAGCTGAAACAGTAATTTGAAGAAGGTCGTCAGGTTTAAAAATAGTTTTATAACTATTAGAGAACTTCGATTGATCTATTTGATCATTTTGAAAATAAACAATCTTTTTTTTTGAAACACATGAAGTGAAAATTGTAATAGTAAGTAACAGAACAATTGTTTTTACTTTTTGCATCGTTGAAATTTTTTGCGAAAGTACTAATTTAATTTTTTACTGGTGAATCTAATTTTTCATAAATAGAATTATTAGATATATATTCGGGGACGATAGATTTAATCAATTTAACAGCCAGCGGTGCATCATTATTGCCGTTGGCTTCACATAAATCTTGAATTTTCTTTGAAACAGTTCCGTAGTCGATTTCTTGGTTTTTAGCTATCATGATTTTTTCATGGTAAGTTGGAGTTGTATTTTCTCCATTAGCTAAAAGTTCTTCATATAATTTTTCGCCAGGTCGTAATCCAGTTATTTTAATATCAATATCCTCAGGGAACTTTAAACCTGACAGGTGTATCATTCTCTTAGCTATGTCATATATTTTCACGGACTTTCCCATGTCAAAAATGTATATTTCTCCTCCATTACCCATGGTTCCAGCCTCTAAAACTAAACGACAAGCTTCAGGAATTGTCATAAAGTACCTCGTTATATTTTTATGAGTTACTGTTAACGGACCTCCGTTTTCAATTTGTTTTTTAAACAAAGGAATTACTGAACCATTTGACCCAAGAACATTTCCAAATCTTGTAGTTGTAAATTTAGTAGAATGATCAGTTCTGTTGCTTAAACAACTAATATACATTTCAGCGACTCTTTTCGTTGCTCCCATGACATTGGTTGGGTTAACGGCCTTATCCGTTGAAACCATTACAAATCTTTCAATATCATACATAATGGAAAGGTCAGCAATGTTTTTAGTCCCTCCTATGTTAATTTTTACAGCCTCGTAAGGGCTCATTTCCATTAAAGGAACATGTTTGTATGCCGCAGCATGGAATACTTTGTTAGGTCTATATTCCTCAAAAATACTCGACATTCTTAACTTATCACGAACATCAGCAACTATAGCTGTAAAATTTATTTTTCCTTTTTGGTTCAATTCTTGTTGGAGATCATATAAGGCAGATTCGGCTTGATCTACTAAAACAAGATGCTTGTAGTTGTAGTTACTCAGTTGTCTTGAAATTTCAGACCCAATAGAACCAGCAGCCCCTGTGACAAGAATAGTTTTATTATTTACATCTCTTTTAACAATTGGATTGTCAATAGTGATAGGTTTTCTGTCAAGTAAATCCTCAATTTTTACTTGTTTAATCTGATTGGCTTCTAAATCACCATCGATCCATTTTGAAAGCGGAGGCACTATTTTTACTTTGACATCAAGAGGTAATAGTTTATCAGTAAGAACAAGTAATTTCTCCGATTTTATGTTTTGAATAGAAATGATTATCTCGTCTATCTCCTTCTTTAAAATAAAGTCTTTATTGATTTTATTACCATCATATATTTTTATTCTGTCAATCTTTTTTCCAACCTTTTTGATATTATCATCAGCAAACCCTATAACTTGGTATTTGTTTTTTGTGTCGCGATTTAGAGCGCCGTATGTTATCAAACCTGAATCTCCAGCTCCGTAAATAAGAACATTTGTAATATCATCCAATTCCGAAGAAATAATTTCGAAAAAAGCTTTAAAAATATATCGACTAATAACAAGTACTATTATCGAAATAAGATAGTGAATTATTACAACCGATTTAGGAATGGTAAAATTGGGAAAGATTTTAAATGTATTATTAACAAGAACAACAAATATCATTATCATTGATAGTAAGGTTACACCAACGAAAACATTAAAAGCATCTCTTGTTCCTGTATGACGTATAATACCTCTGTAAGATCCAACAGTTAAGAAGCTTACTAATGATACCGCAATGATAAAAGGTATTTGAACATACAAATTGCTTAAATCGAAGTTTAAACTTGCGTTAAAACGAACTGCATATGCCAAAACGAAAGAAATACAGACAAGAGTTATGTCAATAACTAATACAAGCCATTTAGACGCGTATTTATCTATAAGCTTAAGAAATAAGTTTTTTACCATTTGACTTTTTGTAAGCGTAAATCTACAAAAATAATTTTGCTAGTTCCTAATAATAAAAAGGTTATATCCTTTTCATTTGTTGTTTCATCATCTGCATTTGTTCTTTAAGCATGCCGTGCTTATCAAGCTTTTTTGCTTCACTCATTAATGCAGTTGCCTCTCTTTTGCGCCTTTTGGTCATAGCTATTCCAGCTAACTGTAATTTAGCCATTGCTAAATCGTGATCCATTGCTAAACCTAACTTAACGGCTTTTTTTAAGAATTTTTCAGCTTGAGTTATATTTGTTTGAGATAACATAATACCTTGTAGGTAATTATAATAACCTTCTTGTTTCTGAGTTAAGGCAGAAGATGGATTTTTTATGTATGACAGCCATTTCTGAGCCCCTTCAAAATTCTGTTTACGCAATTGTATAAATGCTAATAGGATAAATTCATTTTTGAAATAGAACAAAATGAAAATACCAACCAAAAGTAAAATAGCAATTCCGTTACCAATATGCCCTTGCGTAAATTCATAAATTGACCACGCAAAAGTTGAGGCAGCAAGAGTTAATTTAATGTTTTTATTGAACATAATTTCTTTTTTAAAGGCGTACAAAAGTACGTTTATTCTACTAAATTACTTACTATTTCTTGTAAAACTTCTTGTTTTTAAACCAAGCGAGTAGTCCAATAAAGAAAACAAAGGTGACAGAGTAGTACACTGAGGTCGGTGTAATTACTTTATCTCCACTAGCATAAGAATGAAGTCCTGATAAGTAAAAATTAACACCGAAATATGTCATCATAATGGATGCAAAAGCAATTATAGACCATAAATTGAATGTGTACTTTCCTCTTAAACCTGGTATTAATCGCATATGTAGGACAAATGCATATATCATAATTGATATTAATGCCCAAGTTTCTTTCGGATCCCAACCCCAATAGCGTCCCCAGCTTTCATTTGCCCACATACCACCTAGGAAGTTTCCAATAGTTAACATTACTAAGCCAACTGTTAGGGCCATTTCATTAATTGTGGTAAGTTCTTTTAGATGTAAATCCATTTTCTTTTTGTTTTTATTATTCGTGAAAATAATAAGGAACAAAGCAAAGATACCTAGAATGAAGCCTAAAGCAAAAGGACCGTAACTCGCAACAATTATAGAAACATGAACCCACAACCACCAAGAGTTTAATACAGGAACGAGATTTGCTATTTCAGGATCAAGCCATTGCTGGTGAGCAAAAAATAAGATAACCGAGGTTAGAAACGCAGTTGCAGCAATGGTTAAGGATGACCTTTTACCTAATATTAGTCCGAATATCATTGATGCTAGTCCAACAAAAATTACGGTTTCATAAGCATTACTCCATGGGGCATTCCCACTGATATACCAGCGAGCGACTAAACCGAATGTATGGGTAGTGACTAAAAGAATTACTAATCCAATAAACCCTTTTACAATATAGTTTACCCATGGTTTATTGTTGAAGATTTGAAAGAAGACGAAGAATATCATTAATAAACTAACATATCCATAGTACTTTGAAAGCTTAACAAAAATATTGGCCTTATTGTATGCTATTTCAATTTTAATTTTGTCATCGCTTGGCATTACATCAGCTCCAAACTTTTTCTGAAATCTCTTAATTCCATCAAGAATTTTATTAGTCTCGGAATAGTCTCCAGTCTTTTTAGAGTTTTGTAAAAGTTGGAAATAAACAGGTAACGATTGGCGAACAAAAACAGAGTCCGTTCCTTTAAATCCTGCCTGAAGTGTTTCTGGTTGAGCTACCCATTTATTCTCCTCGTGATTGGGAATTGGATATACTCTCAACAAAGTCCCGCTGATGGCTTGAGATAATAGATAAAGACGTCTTGCTATTTTTATGGCATCTTGTTCAAATTTATTTTGAATTTTCTTTTTTTGAGCTTCACTAACGAGTCTATCAATTTTAGATTGACCACTATCTGTATAGAAATCTATGAAACGCGCGTATTTGGCATCTTCAGGAAGTCCCAATGTTTTACGTATTTCTTTATTACCTTTTTCAAGGTATACAAAGGGGATGTTAATCCATAGCATTGGAGTTTCTGTGATAGAAACTAATATCTGACTTGGAGTTAAACCTCTAAAATTATCTGTATGAGCAACTTTTCTTACCAGTTCTGAAGCAAACGTGTGTGCTGGTTTCATTCTACCACCCGCATCTTGAATAACTAGACTGCTGAAGTTTTTAGCATGCTCTTGACTAACAATCATTTTTGTTAGAATTGAATCGATTTTCTTTTCAGATAAAGCTTCCGGTTTTTGTGCGTTGTGCTGAGCGTTTGCAAGAGAAACTGTTAGTAATAGTAGTAAGCTCATCAGAGCTTTCTTATCTTTAATTTTAACAAGAGTCTTCTTTAAATCGTTAAAACGAGTGTTTTTTATAAATAAAGAAGCGACTAACCCAAAGAAAAGAAGGAAGTAACCAAAATAGGTGATGCCTGTTCCCCAAGAATCATGGTTTACTGATAAATGAGTTTGCTCAATTTGTTTACCAGCATTAGCATAACTAGCTTGGAACAATCTATAGCCTTTATAGTTTAAAATATGATTCATGAAAATTCTAAAGTCAAAGGTATCTTCAGAAGACGAAACAGTAACTTCACTTGCAAATGATTCCGCATTTTCAGATCCAGGATATTTTTCGAGTTGGAAGTCATTTAGTTTAACACTAAATGGCGCTTTCAATTGTTTTGCACCATACCAAGCCCTAAAATTTAAATCTCCAATAGAAAAACTTTCTTGATTATCTATGTTGAACTGACCTCCGTAGAAATCGACTCTTTTAGTTTCCTCGCCAACGGTTATATCGAAAACTAATGTGTCATATTTGCTATTATCTTTCTTACCACTTACAGTTTGCATTTCTCCTTTTTCAGGAGTTTTCGGAATTACGAATTGTAAACCTCCAATATTATGTAAAGTCAAGTATTGAAAGTGTTGTGTGCTATCTTTTACAATTTGTCCTCTCTTTTGATCAGCCATTCTGAACCAATCCCCGTTGTTTTTTGCTTTTATTTTTAGACTTCCATCTTCGTAGAAGAAATTTATTGAAGCATTGTTTTCGGGGCTATCAAACCCAACCAATATGTTGTGGATGTTTTGTATAGTTCCTCTTTTTATATAGTGTTCATGTCTTGATCCTGAGGAGCTTTCTACTAAAAATAAATGTTCAACTCCATTTTCATCTAGAACTAATTTTTTTTCAGACCAAGGAATATAATTTACTAAATCGAATTTGACGTTGTAGTTTGGTCCATTTTTTTTAGGCTGAAATGATTCCTCGAAGCTAACACTGTTCGATCCTAGAGCAGATAAAAGAAGTTTATTATGTGTCTCTTTCTGAAATTGATTGTCATCAATAATCACATTTAGGTAATTGGTGTCGGAAAGAATTATATTGGTTGTTTCTCCTTCATCGATAATCATTAATCCTTCAAAGCTTATGTATCTTGTTACAGCTGCTCCTATTAAAATAAAAAGGAATGCTATGTGAAATAAAAGAACACTCCATTTTTCTTTTTTATAAAGACGATATCTAAATATATTTCCGAAAAAGTTAATCATAAAAAAGACCATGATTAACTCGAACCACCAAGTGTTATAAATTAAAGCTTTTGAAGTTTGAGTACCAAAGTCATTCTCAATAAAAGTAGCTACTCCCATGGCAATAGCGAATACAAAAAATAACACGGCCATTAAACGAGTTGAGTAGAGAGTATTCAAGATTTTTTTCATCTGTAGATCGAAATGTGTAAAACTTTGCAAATTTACGTATAAATCACAGATTTTTTTGTGCTAGAAATGTTTTTTTCCTACCTAGAATCACTTGAAATAATATAGAATTGTTAAAATTTATGATAAAACTTTGTTAACTCTTGAGATTGTTATGGAAAATAGTGCAGTCGAATACCAGAAGTTAAAAAATATAGAGGCTTAAATTCCAATCTGATCTCCCATTTTAACAAAGGTTTCTTGTTTATTCTTGGTATTATTTATTATATCTTGATCAATAGAAAAATGATCTTTTCCGACAAGTAAAACAATTGTTGAGCCTCCAAAGGCAAAATACCCCATTTCATCACCCTTTTTTACAGTTTCATTTGCGGAATAGGTTTCTATAATGCTACCCACCATGGTGGCACCGACAGGAGCAATTAAGATGTCTCCTTTGTTAGGAGTTTCTAGAATACAATACTCTCTTTTGTTTTCACAAAAAACCTTGGTGAAATTTGAAGCCAATGCGTAAGGAGATACAGACAGATAATCTCCTTTGATTTTTGTCATAGAAGAAGGAATACCATCGAAAGGGAAGTGGTATCTGTGATAATCGTTTGGAGCTAATCTTAAAATTAATAACGAACTATTTTTAAATTTAAGAGCTAATTTATCATCTGATAAAAATTCTTTAAGATTGAATTTTCGTCCCTTAACAAAAAAATCATGAACCTGACTTATATCTTCAAAAGCAAGTAATTTTCCATCCCCTGGAGAAACAAGTCCTTCTTTAATTGGGCGCGCTCCATGTTTTAGTTTTCGATAAAAGAAATCGTTAAAGGAAATGTAGTCTTCCATAGCTCTTTCCGCTTCTTCCATATCAATATTTAGATCTTTCACAAAGCCTTCTATTTTATTGATAGAGCTTGGTTTATCCATTAATTTACCGTAGAGAGAAGATAAAAACTTTCTTTTAACCAAAGGGATCAACATCATTTTTCCAAAAGGGTTGTTGTAAAGTAGTTTTAGAAAACCTTCTCCGGGAGGCGTTTCCGTTTTTAATTCTCCTGTCTCTCTATCAATAAATTGGATGTTCATTATAAGGAAAGTTGTTTCTTGATTTAAATACAAATATAGCTAAACGTCAGATTAGTTTTACCTAAAATAGGAACAATAGTGTTAAAGTTATTTTGCTTTGTTGCTAACTGTCAGCTGTTGCTTTTTTATCAATAGGAGACCAGTCTGGAGGCATAAATAATAATTTGATTTTGTTTTTCCAGCTAGGAGTGGATTTCAAATCTTTGTAAAGGTCTTTTAGTAATCCAAATTGACTGCTAATAATGTTTTCACTATTGATCGTTTTACCTTCACTTTCTGTAATTCCATATTTAGGTTTAACCTCTTCAACTTCTTCTTGATACGTCTTGAATAACTTATCCCATAAAGAAAACATATTTGAAAAGTTTGTGTCTAAATACAGATCGTTACTCGAATGATGAACTCTATGAAGCATTGGAGTGATGAGAAAACTATTAAATAAAGGTGTTTTACGGAATCGTTTTTCGTTAATGTGTGTAAAAACTCCGTAAAGACGAGCAATAATATCAACAGCAACAATCATATAAGGATTGAACCCAAGTATTGGTAGCCATGCAACTACATGAAAATATTGTATAAAATCAAAAACAGAGCCTCTAATAGCAACGCTCATGTTCATTTCTTTGGGAGTGTGATGTACCCCGTGGATGCACCATAATATCCTTACTTTATGACCTGCATAGTGCACAATCCACCACATAAAGTCATAGAAAATGAAACAAAAAAGCCATGTATACCAAGTGTTGTCAAGTTTCCAAATGCTTAAGTTTTTATATATCCAATTCATTGCTTGAAATTCTAATGCAGCATAGAATAAAATGTAAGGAACGGTCCCAGCAGCTAAGCATAAAAAACTTGTGAGTCCTTCTTTTTTGAGTTTAATTTTTTTGCCAATAAAAAGTAAGAGAAGTTCAATGATAATAACGCTAAATAATAGAGGCGTTGTAATAGAAGCTATTTTGTCAACGAGGGTAACAAAGTTGGAATACATAGGTCTGTTTTTTATAGAACCACCAAAATAAGAATTGGGATTTGTCAAAAAAGACGCTATGGTGCGAAAAAAAGACGTTAATTGAAAATAACGTCTTTTCATAAAGTATATGTTTTTTAAATTTATTCGGTACTATCGATAAGGATGTTTAACATATCAATTGCTGCTTGAGCAATTTTTGTTCCTGGGCCAAAAACACCTACCGCGCCTGAATCAAATAAGAATTGATAGTCTTGAGCAGGAATAACTCCTCCTACAATAACCATAATATCTTCACGTCCGTATTTTTTTAATTCAGAAATAACTTGTGGAACAAGGGTTTTGTGTCCTGCAGCTAATGAAGATATTCCAAGAATATGTACATCATTTTCTATTGCTTGTTTTGTTGCTTCTTGAGGAGTTTGAAACAACGGGCCTATATCTACGTCGAAACCTAGATCGGCATATCCGGTGGCAACAACTTTAGCTCCACGATCATGTCCGTCCTGACCTAGTTTAGCAATCATTATTCTAGGACGTCTTCCTTCTAATTTAGCGAATTTATCTGCTAATTCAGATGCTTTTTTAAATAAAGCATCATCTTTTATTTCTTTACTATACACGCCTGAAATGGTTTTGTGAACTGCTTTATGACGACCGAAAACACTTTCAAGTGCATCTGAAATTTCGCCAAGAGAAGCTCTGTTTCTTGCAGCACTAACAGCTAGTTCGAGTAGGTTTCCGTTACCTGTTTTGGCACACTCTGTTAATTGGGTCAATGATTTTTGAACATTCTCACTGTTTCTTTCAGTTTTTAAAGTATTTAAGCGTTGGATTTGCGATTGTCTAACGGCTTCGTTGTCAACTTCAAGAATGTGTAGCGGATCTTCTTTTTCTAATTGGTATTTATTTACCCCAACAATAACATCTTGACCGCTATCAATCTTAGCCTGTTTTTTTGCTGCAGCTTCTTCAATACGCATTTTTGGAATTCCCTTTTCTATAGCTTTTGTCATTCCTCCGAGTTCTTCAACTTCTTGAATTAACTCCCAAGCTTTATTAGCAATGGTCTCTGTAAGTTCTTCCACATAATAACTGCCAGCCCAAGGGTCAACAGTTTTTGTTATGTGAGTTTCTTGCTGAAGGTATATCTGAGTATTACGAGCAATGCGAGCCGAAAAATCTGTAGGTAAAGCAATGGCCTCATCTAGTGCATTGGTGTGAAGACTTTGTGTTCCTCCGAATGCAGCTGCCATGGCTTCAATAGTTGTTCTGGCGACGTTATTAAAAGGGTCTTGCTCAGTAAGACTCCATCCACTGGTTTGACAGTGTGTTCTCAAAGCGAGTGATTTTGGGTTTTTAGGATTGAATTGTTTTACAATTTTGGCCCATAACATTCTCCCAGCTCTCATTTTTGCAACTTCCATGAAATGATTCATCCCAATAGCCCAGAAAAAAGAAAGACGTGGTGCGAAAGTGTCAATGTCCATTCCAGATGCTATTCCAGTTCGGATATATTCCAAACCATCTGCAAGTGTATATGCTAATTCTATTTCAGGTGTTGCACCAGCCTCCTGCATATGGTAGCCAGAGATTGAAATAGAGTTGAATTTTGGCATATTCTTACTAGTGTATTTGAATATATCAGCAATAATTTTCATTGATGGAGTAGGAGGGTAGATGTATGTATTTCTAACCATAAACTCCTTTAAAATATCATTTTGAATAGTGCCAGATAGAAGTTCAGGAGCTACACCTTGTTCTTCAGCCGCTACAATATAGAAAGCAAGAATAGGAAGTACAGCACCATTCATGGTCATGGAAACAGACATTTTATCCAATGGGATTTGGTCAAATAATACTTTCATGTCTTCAACCGAGTCAATGGCAACACCCGCTTTACCGACATCTCCTTGCACTCTTTCGTGGTCGGAGTCATATCCTCTGTGAGTAGCTAAATCAAATGCTACCGAAAGACCTTTCTGACCAGCGGCAAGGTTTCTTCTGTAAAAAGCATTGCTTTCCTCAGCTGTTGAGAAGCCAGCGTATTGACGAATAGTCCAAGGTCTTCTTACATACATTGTAGAGTAAGGTCCGCGTAAATTTGGAGCAATACCTGCAACGAAATTTTCGTGTTGAAAACTTTCGGGAGATTTTAGTTTTTGTTCGGCTAAACTTATGTTTGATACATCTTTTCTACTCATCTTCTATTCCTCCTTTAAACGTTTTTGTTCCAGTTGTTCTGCTAATCTTCTTTCGATAATAGGTTCTATCAAAGTTTTTTCATTTCGAACCTTAATAAAAGCGGGAGCTTCTATATTTTCCTTCATTCGATCATTGGGGTTCTGGATTTTATTAGTTCCCAATAAAACTAATTCCCCCTTATTGAATTGTTCTTGTTCTTTGTTGGCGGATTCTTTGATTTTCTTTTGTATTGTACCTTCCTTTAATTGCTTAAGGAATCCTCCACCTTTTTCGATTTGTTTGAATATATCTAGAGCTTTTTGAGCTAATTGTTTTGTGAGGTCTTCAATGAAATAGGTTCCGTCCGCAACGTTTTGAGCTTCTTGAAGTTCACTCTCTTGCTGTAATATTAGTAGTTGGTTTCTCGAGATTCGTTCTCCGAATTCATCGGAACCTTGAAAGGTTTTATTGTATGTTTGATTTGATATAACATTGGCCCCTCCCAATATAGCACTCATGCATTCTGACGTGGTTCGAAGCATATTAACGTTATAGTCGTACAATGTTTTGTTTCTTAAACTAGGTTGAGAGAAAATTTCTACATTGCTTTCTTCTATATTGTATTCTTTTAAAAGAGAACTCCAAAGAATTCTAAATGCTCTGAGTTTGGCTATTTCAAAAAAGTAATTACTTCCAATAGAAAAGTTGAAATGAATGTGCTTTGAAATTTCCCCTCCAAAATGATTTAAATATTCATTGGCATGAGCAAGACTATATGCGAGTTGTTGAGCTATATTAGCCCCTGCATTTTGGTATACTGAAGTATTTACAGCTAAAAAGTTATTGACGCTTTTAGATATTTCCTCCAGATTGGTATGATCCTTTTTCAAATTTTGATACCAATTTCCGCTTTTTGCAAGATTGCTTATGATGTCAATGTTAAAAAAGCAATTGTTTGAATCTGTAAATTCAGATAGCTTTTTGATGAATTCAGCTGATAAAAACCTGAACTTAAAAAATATTTTAACTTCTTTGAAATTTATGCTCTTTAAAAGTGTTTCGTAATCAATAGGCTTTTCTAAGATAAATTCAAGACTATTAGCTCCTCTTTGAAGAGAGTCTATAGCAAAGAAGTTAGCGTCGTTTTCATCTTTTACTTCAATTGACTGACAAATTTTGAAGCCACTTTTCGGGAGGAGGATTTGTTCAAACGTTCGATCTTCACTTGTGTAAAATGGTTTTACCGTAATTCCTTCATTGGTTTTCCAAAGAAGAGTTTCATTATAGTCAGCACCTTTCAAGTCAACTTGAATTTTAGTTTTCCAAGCTTGAGGTGAAACTCCTTCAAATTCGTTGAACAAATATTTTTTCATTAATCCTTTATCGTGTCAAATTCAATAATATAAATGTCTTCATTCTCCTTTTTCATCAAATAGTTTTCTCTAGCATACCGCTCCAGTTCCAAAGAGTCCTTTAATTTCTCTATAATTCGCTTGTCTCTAGCTATCTTCTCTTTATGATATTCGATCCAAGTTTCTAGTTCTTTTATTTCTTTATTAAACTCTCTGTGAGTAAGGTAAGAATTTTCGTCTAAAAAGAGCATCCAAATAACAAACCCAGTTAAAATGATAACATAGATATTTGTTAGAAATTTAAAGATTGGTTTCTTTTTCAGTGATTTTAATCCCATTATAAGCGATCGTTTATTACAGTTCTAACGATGTCAATAGCGACTTTGTTATGTCCTCCACCTGGAATGATGATATCCGCATAATTTTTTGTAGGCTCAATAAATTGCTGGTGCATTGGTTTGAGGGTGTCTTGATATCTACTAAGAACTTCGTTAACATCTCTTCCTCTTTCTTTGATATCTCTCCTTACTCGTCTTATTAGTCGTTCATCCGCATCGGCGTGAACGAACACTTTAATGTCACATAAGTCTCGAAGACTTTTACTGTTGAAAATTAAAATACCTTCTACAATAACTACTTTTCTAGGGTGAGTTTTTACTGTGTCTTTTGTTCTATTATGAGAAACAAAAGAGTAAACGGGTTGTTCTATTACCTCTCCTTTTTTTAGGGCAGTTAAATGTTCTACTAAAAGATCGAAATCAATGGCTCTTGGGTGGTCAAAGTTTATTTTTGTTCTTTGTTCATAACTCAGGTCATCTGTTTTACAATAGTAAGAATCTTGTGAAATAACACATACTTCATCAGTCAGCTCATTTATTATTTGGTTTACTACGGTTGTTTTGCCGCTTCCCGTTCCTCCTGCAATACCAATTACAAAAATATTCTTCATTTAATGTTTAGAGATTGTGTTCAACAAATTTAGAAAAAATAGTGCATAAAAAAAGTGCTAACAATTTTGTTAGCACTTTTCTATTTTGAGCCGATAGAGGGACTCGAACCCACGACCTGCTGATTACAAATCAGCTGCTCTAGCCAGCTGAGCTATATCGGCGTTTGCCTTAAAAGCGAGGCAAATATATAATGTTTTTAGATACTGAAAAAACTTTTTTTTGATTTTTTTTGTAGTTTTTTTGCTTGGTCTTCAAAGTCAGTTTTTTACAGTTTTATTATTTTGAATCTATTATATGAACGTAGTACTTCAATTATGTTTTTTTTGCATTGAAGTTTCATTTTATTCTTAGAAATAATTCTTAATTCTCCATTGTTTTTGTAACTCACAGAAATTAATCCGTTCGGAAAATAAATTTTAAAAATGCCGTTTTCTTGCTCTTGAAAATACAAATCAAACTCTCCACTTAACCAGTTTGTAAGTTCTTTAAAGAAAAAAGTAGGTGTTTTATCGTTGAATTCAATACTGAAATAAATGTCATTGTAATATAATTCAGATAAAATATTTTCTTCTTGAGTAGATAGTTTATAGAGAAGCATATTATTATACTTTGAGGAATATTTTCTTTTTAAACAAATAGTAGGCTAGATACAAATAGAAAACTACTACGGCAGCTGCATATAAGAATGAAGCTAGTTTTACATTGTTAAGAGGAATGAAAATTGTGTCAAAAAGCCAAGTATGTATGCTTTGATTTTCATTTACTTTTATAGCGTAAAAAAACTTAGAAATAACCATAGATAGGAAATAGACGGTAATAGCATTTTTGCTTACATATGAAATCAGTTTTGGTGTGTTTAACTGTTTCAAGTCATTTAAGTAGTATGCAATAGCTAAAATAAGTGTTGCCCATCCAGCAGTCGAAAGAACGAAACTACTGCTCCAAATAGATTTGTTAATAGGGAACCAAATATTCCATATATATCCTAAAACTAAAAGTAATATTGAGTAATATACCAGTAGTGAAACTTTCTTTTTTATGGTGTTTTCGGAAGTAAGTATTTTACCAGCCAAAATACCAAGTAAACACGTTGCTATGGATGGTATTGTGCTCAAAATACCTTCAGGATCATAAGTGGGTTGCCACATATGTTTTCCTAGTATTAGGTTGTCAATATATATAGCCCAGTTATTTATTGAGTTGTCAAATATTGGAGTGACTCCATTTGGAAGAGGAACTAATCCTAAAAATAAATAATAGCCTATTAAAATTATTGAAATCGTAGCTATTAATCCTTTTTTATTGAAGTTTAAAAACAATATAGAAGAGAAAAAGAAAACGATACCAATACGTTGTAGCACACCAAGTATTCTTACTGTTTCCAAATTTTCGATAAATGGAAATATAGGTGTTACTAAGTTGATAAGAAGTCCCAAACCTATTAGTTTGAGACTTCTTATAGATATTTTTTTATAAGTGTTTTTGCCAGGAGTTTTGTTCTTGTATGCCAATGAAATTGAAATACCAACAATAAACAAGAAAAATGGAAATATCAAGTCAGTAGGTGTCAAGCCGTGCCATTCTGCATGCAGCAAAGGGGCATATACATGACTCCAAGAACCTGGGTTGTTTACTAAAATCATAGCGACAATAGTAATACCCCTAAGCGTATCAACCGATTGTAAACGTGCCATTAAAAATGATATAGAGTATTATTTTTTAAGGCCAAGTTTATGTCCTGCTACAGCATAATAAAGGATAAGAGCGTAACAAGGGAAAAGTATCCAGTAACTAGATGTAGATGCTTCAGCTAATGCGGCTGCTTCTTCTATTCCTTGACTAATTAATTCAGCTTTTTTACCATCAACAAACCTTCCGTATAAAGGAGGTATAATTGCTCCTCCGGCAATTGCCATAATCAATAGGGCAGAGGCTGTTTTTGTAAACTTTCCTAATCCTTTTAGCGTTAAAGGCCATACGGCTGGCCAAACTAAGGCGTTTGCAATTCCTAATGCCGCAACAAATAAAACAGAGGTAAATCCACTTGTAAATATGATGCATGCTGTAAATATGATTCCAAGTACAGCACTAACTCGAAGTGCTAAAGCTTGACTGATGAACTTTGGAATTAGAACTGCTCCTAAAGCATAGGTGGCAACCATTGCCATTAATGTATAAGTTGTGAAAAACTTTGCTTCTGCTCCAGGTATTCCAAGTGAAATACCGTAGGCGATAATTGTGTCTCCAGCAATAACTTCTGCACCAACATAAACGAATAGCGTAGCTACTCCTAACCATAAGTGAGGAAATTGGAAAATGCTTGTTTTTGTTTCTTGACCGTTATTTTCTTCTTCATCAGAACTAGCTTCAACATGAGGAAGTGGTGCTTTTCTAATTAGAATCCCTAAGATAAATAAAACAGCAGCCATTACTAAATATGGAGTAACAACGCTGTCAGCCATTGTATTTAATAGCTCAACTTTTTCTGTGTCGCTTACAGTACTTAATTTATCTTTTATAGCATCAATACCTGATAAAAGAATTGCACCAAAAATTAATGATCCTAAGGAACCAGCAACTTTGTTAGCAATCCCCATAATAGCAATACGTTTTGCAGCACTTTCTATAGGGCCTAAAATAGTTATATATGGATTTGAAGCGGTTTGTAATAATGTCATACCCATACCTTGAACAAAAATACCTAGAAGAAATATCCAGTAAGTTCTCGCTCCTGCAGCAGGAATAAATATTAGAGCTCCAACGGCCATTATTATAAGTCCTAAAGACATTCCTTTTCGATAACCTATTTTATTGATTACATATGAAGAAGGGAGTGCCATTACTACAAAAGAAATGTACGAGGCTGAGGCAACAAGATACGATTGAGCATCTGTTAACTCATTTATTGTTTTCATGAATGGAATTAAGGCTCCATTAATCCAGGTAACAAACCCAAAAATGAAAAACAATCCTGCTATAATAATAATAGGTACTAGCGTGCTATTGCCCTTTGAGGCATCTCTAGGAGTCTGAGTCATATTTTGTTTAGTTTTGTTTGTATAAAGTGATTCAGGTTAAATCTGTCTATCTATTAACCAGATTGCCAATATATGTATTATTAAATAAACAAACGCCTAAATTCTACTAGCAGCGTAAATTTTAGGCTAAACAAAATAAATTACTCGCTAAACATATTAGGTGTTTGGCGTTTTTAATATTATTTGCTTAGTGTTGTTAATGTATTTTCGACCAATAGGGAGTCTTTTTCCGTTGATTTCTATTGAGTTACCTTCTATTGATTTTACCTTGTCTATTGCAATAGTATATGACCTATGAATTCTAAGGAAATTGTTTTCTGGTAATTCTTCGGTAATACTCGTTAGTGATTTATGAACAATATAGTTTCCTGCTGTTGTACAAACTTTAATATAGTCCTTTAAACTTTCAATAAATAAAATGTCGTCGTATTTAACCTTAACCAATTTTTTATCCACTTTAAGGAAAATATAAGATTCGTCCTTTAATGTGCTACTCTTTACATTTTCATTATTGTGTATGCGTTGTGTTAACTTGTTTATTGATTTTAAAAAGCGAGGAAAAGGTATTGGTTTAACAAGATAATCAAGCACATCTAAGTCATAACTGTCTGCAGCAAATTCTCTATATGCGGTAGTGATAATAACGTAAGGTTTTACAGGAATGTTCTTAAGGAAATCAAGACCATTCATTTTGGGCATATTTATATCTAAGAATAACACGTCAACTTCGTTATTCTCTAAGGTGTCTAGGGCGTCAAGGGGATTGTTGAATGTATCTACAATTGAAATGTTTTGAAATTCTTGTAGGTGGTTTTTTATAACATTTATTGCTAAGGGTTCGTCATCTATGATAACACAATTGATCTTCACTATTCTTATTTTTTTATTAAAGGAATCTCTAGGTAAACTGTATGAGTATTGTCTTGTCCCGAAATGTTTAATTCATAGTTTTTTTTATAAATTAAATCTAGTCTTCTTTTGGAGTTAAAATTACCAACTCCTTTTTTATATCTTTTACTTTTTTCTTCCGTTTTAGTAGGGTCATACGAATTTTTTAAGATAAAAATTAAGCTATTTCGAGCTGTTTTTTCGAAACTAATATAAATATAAAAATCGTTATTATTTTTATTTCCGTGCTTAAAACTATTTTCTATATAAGATAAAAATATCAGAGGGGGTACTTTAACGTTGTTAATATCACCCTTAATGTCAACGTTTATGGTTGCGTTTTTATGGCATCTTAGCAGCTCTAAATCTATGTAATTTTGTATGTAATCAATCTCTTTAAGTAAAGGAACTTTAGGGTCTTTTACATCATAAATCACATACTGCATGATGTCTGATAGTTTTAAAACTACGTCTGATGCTTGACTCGACTTTTCAAGTGTGAGTGAGTATAGGTTGTTTAAGGTGTTAAAAAAGAAATGAGGCTGTATTTGAGTTTTTAAAAAATTCAATTCACTTTTCAAATGCTCTTTCTTTAATTTTTCGATTCTAGTTTTTTGATTTACCCAATCAATGGTGAGTTTAATAGCTGTAGCAAGCGCTAAAACATAAAGTTCACCCAGAGAAACTGCTACAATGTGGTTGAATGTAAATGCTTCTTGAGTGCCTTCAGCTTCAGGCCAAATGTTCTTTGTTACAAGAAAGTAATTTAGCCCTGTTCTAATTACATACTGGATGCATAAAGACAAGAATAAGAAAAAAACATATCGTTTGTATTTTTTTGGGACGAGAAATCTTGGGATGAAAAAATAAACGTTCGCATATACCAGAATTATGTGAAGAGGAAATTCAACCAGATTTGATTTTAGTGAGTACCAATAATCGTCAAAATAACTTCCCCATCTAATTACATTAAAAGTAAAATAACTTACCCAAAATATAATATGGTATTTTCTTTTTATAGTGCGATTAGAATTGATGTTTTTTATAAAATTCAAGACAAGCTCAGGTTAGGTGAATGGATTGTGAAATTAAGATGTTTTTTGGTGTGAAACAAGTATTAAAATAATCATTAAAGAATCGTGAGATGGTTGTCCTGAAAATACAGTTGTTTGTTGTCTATTTTGTGTAGTTAGTATATAATATTTTTTTGGCGTTTTTAGAAGCGCATAACTTTAAGCAAACAATTAATTAACTTATTCATGAAAAAAAGTAAAATTCTACTACTATTGTGTTTTTCTTTTTTGCTTGTACAATTTGCAAGTGCACAAGAAAAAACATTGTCAGGGGTCGTTACGGCTCAATCTGACGGAATGCCTTTACCTGGTGTAGGGGTGCTCATTCAAGGAACCTTAAGAGGTGTCGAAACCGATTTCGACGGAAAGTATCAGATCAAAGTTTCAGTTGGAGACGTCTTGGTTTTTTCATATGTGGGAATGAAAAGCCAATCGATTACCATCAGTAATCAGGAAAAGATCGATGTGTCTTTAGAGGATGCAAATGTTTTAAATGAAGTTGTTGTAACAGCTTTAGGTATTAAGAAAGAGGCTAAAAAGCTTGGTTATTCTATTCAAACAGTAAAGGCTGAGGAACTTACAAAAGTTAAAACAGCAAATGTTTCTAACGCTATTTCGGGAAGAGTAACAGGGGTTCAAATTAACCAGAATGGTTCTGGATTGGCAGGTTCTTCTTCGATAAATGTAAGAGGTATATCTTCATTAGTACCAGGTAACAATCAACCTTTAATCGTTGTTGATGGTGTTATTTTAGATTCTGGAGGTCTTGGACAAGGAACTTTTTCTGGAGGATTAGATTATGGTACTGGTTTATCTGATATTAACCCAGATGATATTGCTTCTGTAAATATTTTGAAAGGTGGTAATGCTACGGCTTTATACGGATACAGAGGGGCTTCTGGTGTTGTTGTTATAACGACAAAAAGAGGTAAAGCTGGGGCTGTAAAAGTAGAGTTAAGTTCTTCTTCAATGTTCGATAATGTATTAGTTTCTCCTAGATTACAGAATAGTTACGGACAAGGGTTTTATAATGCAGATACGGATGCTTTAGAGTATGATATAACAAGATCAGGTAGTTGGGGACCAGCATTAGATGGTAGTTTAAGAACAAGATTTGATGGAGTGGGTACTGAGCCATATAGTGCAAGTGAAGGTACATTCGAAGATTTTTATAGAACTGGAACAACGTTTATTAATTCTGTAGGTGTTTCTGGAGGAAGTGAAAATGCAAATTATAGATTATCTTATACTAACTTACTTAATAATCCGATTTTAAGAGGAAGTACTTTTGAGAGAAACTCTATAACTTTAAATACTACTGGTAAAATAAATGATAAGTTAAGACTTCAAGCAAAAATTTCATATACGAATAACTACGCTGAAAATAGACCAGATATAACAGACGGTCAAGCAAATACAGTGAGAGGCTTAATTTTAAAGCCTAGAAACGTTTCAAATGCAAGTTTAGAAGCAAATTACTTAACTGCTGATGGTAGACCTAATAATTATGGTGGTGGTGCATTTACAATGAACCCTTATTATGCTATAAATACAAGAATTAATGATGATGTAAAAAATAGATATGTTGGTTTGGTAAGTGCAACATATGATGTTACATCTGATTTATCAGCTACATTGAGATATTCGCAAGATCAGAGTTTTTATAACGCTAGAATTTACCAACCTATCGGAGCGTTTGATATTGCGCCAACAGGAGGAATGGTAGAGTTGAATCAAAAAACGATCTTAAACAACTTAGACTTATTACTTTCTTATAATACAGTATTAACTGATAATTTAACACTTAGTTCTACTTTTGGAGCTAGTAAGGTTGTTAATAAAGCAGTGTCAAATAGAATTCAAGGGAATGAATTATTAGATTCTTCTTTGTTTTCTATCAATAACTTCGCCAACAAAACAGCAAGTACAGCCAGATTACAGTCAGAATCTCAATCTGTTTTTGGTTCGATGCAATTTGGATTTAACGATAATATTTTCGTTGAGCTTACTGCCAGAAATGACTGGAGTTCTACATTACCTTCAGAGAATAATTCATTTTTCTATCCATCTGTAGGTACTAGTTTCTTATTACACGATATTTTAGATATTGAAAGCGAAACTGTAAATAGTTTAAAGTTAAGAGCGAGTTGGGCTAAGACAGGAAACGCAACGAGTCCATATCAATTAGCTTCTGCATATAATGTATCTTCTCTTCCTTACAATGATCTTTCATTATTTTATTTAGGGAATATTGGATTATCTCCTGGGGCAGCAGAAGAAGGAGCTGCACCTGGAACAGTTATACCTAATCGTAATTTAGTGCCAGAATTATCAACTGAATATGAATTTGGTCTTGATGCAAGTTTCTTTAATAATCGTTTAGGAATTGATTTTACTTATTATAACAAGGATACTAAAAACCAAATTTTACAACTTTCATTACCTCCAACATCAGGTGCTGAAGCAAAGGTGGTTAATGCAGGTTTAGTTAATAACTCAGGATACGAGATAGGGTTAACTGCAACACCTATTAAAAATGATGACTTTTCTTGGAATACTCGTTTTAATTTTACTAAGAACACGAATGAGATCGTTGAATTGGCTGAAGGGTTACCATCAACTATTATTGCTAGACAATTTAGTGATGTTGTACAGTTAGTAGCAACTGAAGGAAGACAATATGGTGATTTAGTAGGAACTACTTTTAGTAGAGATGCAAATGGAAATAAAATTTATGATATTAACGGTTTACCAGTTGTTGGAGAGAGTGACGTAATTGGTAATGTTACTCCAGATTTCTTATTGGGTATCACAAATACTTTGTCATATAAAAATTTCGAATTAGACTTCTTATTGGACATAAGATCAGGAGGAGATGTGTTTTCTTTTACAGATCGTTTAGCTGCCTCTCAAGGTGTTGATGAAATTACGCTTCAGGGAAGAGAGTTTTATACTGGAGGAAACGGTATACTTGTGCCAGCTAACGCTACAATCGAAGGAGGGGTTTTAGATCCTCAAGTTGCAGCAAGAGGTGTTGAGCCAGGTGCTTATTTCGGAAGATTAAACGGAATTTCTGAAAATTGGATAACGGATGGTAGTTTCGTTAAGTTAAGACAGTTGTCATTAACATATAAATTACCAAAAAGCTTTTTAAGTAAATTGTCTATTTCTTCGGCTTCTATTAGTTATGTAGGAAGAAACTTGGCTATTTTACATAAGAATACTAAGAATTTTGATCCAGAAGTTGGGTTTAACACAGCGATTCAAGGTATAGAGTTCTTTGATATGCCATCAACTTCTACCCATGGTGTTAAAATTGATGTTTCATTCTAAAAAAAGCGCTAAAAAATAATATTATGACATTAAAAATAAAAAAGAATATAAAATCGTTCATATCGAAAGGTATGGGGGTATTGTTACTTGGTGTTTTTGTTTCATCATGTACAGGTGATTTTGAGGAAATAAATACAAATCCAAACCTTCCAACTGATGCCGACGCAAAGGCTATATTAGGAGGTGTTCAGTATTATGTATTAGCTGAGCCAAGATTCGTTACTTGGAGGGGTAATTTATTGTATGCTTCACAGTTTGCAAATCAGTTTACAACAAATGTTGTTGGTAGTTGGTGGGCAGGTGGAGATGCTTACGCGAATAATCAAGGTTGGACAAATAACGTTTTTGATCAATCTTTTAAGAAGAGTGGTATTAATTTAAGAAATTTACTTATCAAGTATAATGAGATAAATGATACCAATGGTCAGGCAATGGCTAAGATATTAATGTCTTTCTTTTACCAAAAAATGACCGATATCTATGGAAGTATTCCTTACGAAGATGTAACTGTTGCTGAGTTAGAGGTGAATAACCCTACTTATAATACACAGCACGAAATTTACAAGTTGATTATTGAGGACTTGAAAGTTCAAATGAATAAAATTGGAGCGTCTACTGCTGTTATTGATGGGGCTGAAGGAGATTTTGTTTATTCAGGAGATCCTCAAAAATGGAAAAGGTTCGCGAATACCTTAAGGTTAAGAATGGCTTTAAGAGGTAGAGATGCATTTATAGCTAATGGAGAACAGGCGTTTATTGATGGTGTAATTAACGACTGTGTCAACAATCCTTTAATAGATATGGCATCTGAGGCATCTTTACTTAGATCTAGAACGTCTCTAATTCAATCACACCTTGATGGAGGTTTTGAAGATGTTTATTGGGGATTCGGCGGAAGAGGTTCGAAGTGGACCTTCACAGAGAGATTCATAAGTTTATTAAGAGATAATAATGATCCTAGGTTAACTGAGATCGCTGGAGTTTCTGAAAATGGAGGTTACCAAGGAAGTTATGTAAACATAAGAACTGCTCCGGCTTGGGATGATGTTTCTAAGCCAACAGAGAAAATTATAGGTACTTCGTTAACCGATATCGAAAATCAAGCACCTGTAATGGTGATAACGGCTGCTGAATCATATTTCTTACAGGCAGAGGCTGCTTTACTAGGTTATGGAGGAGATGCTAATAATTTATATCAAGAAGGTATTAGAGCTAGTGTCAACTTTTGGGGAGCAAGCGATGCTGGATTCGTAGGAGTTGAGCCAGTTACTATTTTATCAGGAAGTAACGATGAGCAATTACAACAAGTGTTTAATCAAAGATGGTTGGCTTCAATAACTAATGGTTATGAAGGGTGGAGTTTAGTTAGACGAACTGATTTAATTCCTGGGCTTACTGATAATACTGTGTTTTGGGTTTCTGCTCCTAATAACGGAAATGTGCCTAAAAGACTACCTTATTCAACAACAGAAATTACATCTAACTTAGTAAATGTAACAGCTGCAATAGCCCTTCAAGGAGATGATGTTATGAGTACAGCTTTATGGTGGGATGTTAACTAAGAAATAAATTTAAGTATCATATACTTTAAATTTCCTTTGAAATCGGGAACAGTTTTGTCTGTTCCCGATTTTTTTTGTTAAATTTTCAAAAGTCTTCTTAAAAGTAATGATAATGCAATTTTTTTATATCTAAACAAGGGGTTTTCTTTTTTTTAATGTTAAAATAATTTAAAGTATACGGTTTTGGTGTTAAAACACTGGCGCTCACTGTGTTTTTTGTGTAAAATACAAAATGTTGTTTGTACCTAAAATGACGTCGTTTATTGTTTTATTACTGTTGTTTAGATGTATTTTTTTTTAACATTTTCTTAACTCTATAACTTTAACAAATAATTAATTAACTTATTCATGAAAAATAGTAAAATTTTACTGCTGTTATGTTTTTCTTTTCTGCTAACCCATTTAATGGTGGCTCAAGAGAAAACGATTTCAGGAGTTGTTACATCAAAAAATGATGGAGCACCCCTTCCAGGTGTAGGGGTAATAATCAAGGGGACATTAAAGGGGGTTGAAACTGATTTCGATGGGAAATATCAAATCAAAGCTTCAGTTGGAGATGTTTTACTTTTCACCTACGTTGGAATGAAAACTCAGTCAATTATTGTTTCAAATCAAGAAACATTAAACGTTGCTCTCGAGGATTCAAATGTTTTAAATGAAGTGGTTGTTACCGCTTTGGGAATTAAAAAAACTCGAAAGTCACTTACCTACGCAGCTCAAGACTTAAAAGGGGATGAATTAACAAAAGTACAGGATGTGAACCCTGTAAACAGTTTATCTGGAAAAATTTCGGGTTTAACAGTAAATCGTAGTTCTTCTGGTGCAGGAGGTTCGGTAAAGGTTGTTATTAGAGGTAGCTCTTCAACAAGAAACAATCAGCCTTTATATGTAATCGATGGAGTACCTATGTTAAACAATACAATTAACCAGCCAAATAGTGTTTTTGGTGATATTAATGGAGGGAACAGAGATAGCGGAGATGCAATTTCTTTAATTAATCCTGATGATGTTGAGAGTATGACTGTTTTGAAAGGTGCTTCTGCATCAGCGTTATACGGAGCACAAGGTGCTAACGGGGTTATCTTAATTACAACGAAATCAGGGAAAAGTGGTAAAGCTGTAGTTAAAGTGTCTTCGAATACAACTTTTGAATCAGTTGCTTTTATGCCAGAGTTTCAAACAGAGTATATTGGTGAAGCTGGATCTGATAAAAGCTGGGGAGTTAAGCAATCTGTTGCTGATCACGTAGATGATTTTTTCAGCACTGGACACACTCAAATCACTTCAGTTTCTTTATCTGCTGGTAATGACAAAGCGCAAACATATTTGTCTTATGCAAATACTACAGGAGAAGGAGTTAGTGTAAATAATAGTATAAATAAGCACAACTTCAATATCAAGGAAACAATGAAATTCTTTGATGATAAGTTAAGTGTAGATGCTTCTGCAAATTTAACTACTCAGAAAGTTAATAACAGGCCAGGTAACGGTTTGTACTTTAATCCATTGGTAGGTTTGTATTTAGGGCCAAATGGAATGGACTGGAATGATCTAGAGAACAATTATGAAGTATTTGATACTACAAGAAATTTATATGGGCCAAACCCTAATTGGATAGAATCAGAAATAGGTCAAAATCCATACTGGGTTGCCAACAGAAATCAAACTGCAGATACAAATGAAAGAGTTGTTTTATCAACTGCTTTAGGATATGAAGTAAATGATTGGTTAAAACTTAGATCTAGAATGAGCTATGATAAGCAATTTTATACTTTCGATAGAAAAATCCATGCAGGTACAAGAGCATTATTATCTCATCAGAATGGTCGTTTTATAAGAAACGAATCTGAAAGTACTCAAATGTATGCTGATTTAATTGCTTTAATATCAACTCCAGTAAATGAAGATCTTAATTTAGATGCTACTATTGGAACAAGTGTTACAAACTTTAACTTAGGAAGAGCTAAAGGATTTGATTCAGGTATTGGAGCGACTGAAGGATTGAAGTTTGCAAACTGGTTCAATATAAGTAACTTTTTAAGCCCTAATGGTCTTTCTGAAACATTAGGTATGGAAAAAGAAATTCAATCTGTTTTTGGAAATGTAACGTTAGGTTATAAAGAGATGTTATTCCTAGATCTTTCTGCAAGGAATGATTGGTCTTCAACATTCGCAAATACTGATAGTTTCTCGTTTTTCTACCCATCGGTTGGTGTAACAGGTGTTATTAGTGAAATGACTGAGTTGCCTGATTTTATTAATTTCGCTAAAGTGAGATTTTCTTATGCAGAGGTAGGTAATGATATTCCTAGTTTTATTACAACACCAGTAAACTTATTGAATGCTGCTGATTTTAATTTTCAGACAACTGTAGTTGAGCCAGGAGCAAGTATAAAGCCTGAAAGACAAAGATCTTTTGAGATAGGTACAGATTGGAGATTTTTTGATAACAGATTTGGATTCGAGTTTACTTACTATAACACGAAAACATCAAATCAGTTAATCACGGTTCCAGCACCAGCAACAAATCCTTTTGGAGCATCATTGTATGCATTTAACGGATCAGTAATTAATAATTCAGGAATCGAATTAGGTGTAACTGGAAAGCCAATAGTAACTGAGGATTTTACTTGGAATGTAACTGCAAACCTTGCAAAAAACACCAGTGAAGTAACAGATATACCTGAGCGTTTAGGAGGTAGAATTGTTTTAACTGATAGAGGTGTTAACGGATACCAATATATTCTTGAAAATGGAAAACCTTTTGGGGTTATTGAAGCGCAAAGTCTTTTAAGAGATGAAAATGGAAATATTCAGTTAGATGCTGATGGTAACCTTCAAAAAACAGAATTTCAAGATGTAGGTAACGTTCAGCCTGATTTTACTTTAGGTTTATCGAATACTTTTTCTTATAAAAACTTAACATTTAGCTTTTTAATAGATTCGCGTTTTGGAGGAGAAGTATTAAGTGTTACTCAAGGTTTATTGGATAATTACGGAGTTTCTCAAGTAACTGCTGATGCAAGAAATGCAGGCGGAGTAGCTATTAATGCAGTTAATGCAGATGGTAGTCCTTTCACTGGGTTATATGATGCAAGAAGATATTATGAAACTATTGGTGATAGAGCTGGTGCTTTAGGAGAATATGTTTATGATGCAACAAATGTGAGTTTAAGAGAACTTTCATTAGGATATAAATTGAATCTTCAGTCAAATATTGTAAAGTCAGCTAACATTTCTCTTATTGCAAGAAACTTATTCTTCTTGTATAAAGAGGCGCCATTCGATCCGAATATTTCATTAAGTACTGGAGAAGGATTACAAGGGGTGGATGTTTTTGGACAACCATCTATGAGAAGTATTGGTGTTAATATTAATTTAACTTTTTAATTAGTAAAAATGAAATTTAACAAGTATATATTAGCTATTGTTAGTTCAGCTGTTATTATTTCTAGCTGTACGAGCAGATTTGAAGAACTCAATACGAATAGTACTGGTTTTACAAATGAACAATTAGAACAAGATTTTAATCATGTTAGAGGATTATTTGGTCCTATGATTAATAATGTCTATACCTATGATCCAGCTTGGCAAACTCAATTACAACAAAATTTAATTGGAGATGTATATTCTGGATATATGATGCCACCAACACCTTTTGCAAGTAATATCAATAACATGAATTATGCATTGGTTGATGGGTGGAATAATTTTCCTTGGAGTATAGCGTATACTCAAGTTATGAGTAACGCCTTAAGAGTTAAGCAAAGAGCGGAAACTGAGTATCCTCAGTTTTATGCTTGGTCATTAATTATTAAGGTTGAAGCAATGCATAGATTGACCGATATTTATGGTCCAATTGTGTATTCGGCTTTTGGTACAGAAGATGCATTGATTCCTTACGATTCGCAAGAGGCAGTTTATATGAAGTTCTTTGAAGAGCTTGATATTGCTGTAGATGAATTAACCACTAGGGTTAATAATGGAGAAACTTCAGCGTTTGGTGATACTGATTTCACCTTGTATAGCGGTAATTATTCACAGTGGGTTAAGTTTGCGAACTCATTAAGATTGAGATTAGCAGTTCGAATTTCAAAAGTGAATCCTGGATTGGCGAAGACAGAAGCTGAAAAAGCAGTGTCTCATCCAATTGGAGTAATGACTTCGAATACTGATAATGCAGTAGTAAACTCAGCTTCATTTTCTCATCCTTTAATTACAATCAATTCGGGTTGGAATGATATCCGTATGGGAGCGCCAATGGAATCTATTTTAGTTGGATATGAAGACCCAAGGGTATCAACTTATTTTGAACCTTCAGAGGTTGTTGCTGGTGAATATAAAGGAATTAGAAATGGTATTGATATTGCAGCCAAAGCGGATTATGTAACTTTTTCTCCACTTGGAGAGGTTATAAATACCAATCAAATTACTTGGATGACAGCAGCAGAAGTTTACTTCTTACGTGCTGAAGGAGTATTAAGAGGATGGGATATGCAAGGTACTGCTTCGGACTTATATGAATCAGGAGTAAGAACGTCTTTTGCACAACATGGCGCGGCTAATGTTGATACGTATTTAGCTGATGACACAAAAGTACCAGCTCCTTACGTTGATCCTAATAATGCAACCAATAATGTAGATGCGGATTCTCCTTATTTGGGAACAGCAACTGTAATGTGGGATGATGCATTAGATAATGAAGCGAAACTAGAAAAAATTATAACCCAAAAATGGATCGCAATGTTCCCTGATGGTCAGGAAGCTTGGAGTGAGTTTAGAAGAACAGGATATCCAAAATTATTCCCTGTAGTGATTAATAATAGTGGGGGACTGATAAGTACAGAAGAATTTATTAGAAGAATTAATTTTGTTAGGTCAGAATACGATGGTAACCCAGAAGGAGTTCAAACTGGAGTAAACCATTTAAATGGACCAGATAACGGAGGAACTCGCCTTTGGTGGGATACCGGAAACGCAAACTTCTAATTATTAAACTTTGTTAAGATAATCGAGAATGTAAACGCATTCTCGATTGTTTTTAGTGGCATTTTTATAGCGTTTAGTCGAAAAAACTATAAAAACCTTAGGTATGCCCATAATTTTACCGTTGTATTTACATTAAGTTAGAGATTAGTATGGTTATGTCAAATTTTAAAGAGATAAGTTTTCAACCTGCAGGACAGTTTGAAGAAACACGTTTTGAGAAAAATCACAACGTAATATTTGAAAGTTCTTTGGAAGCATCGAAAGTTGTTGCTAAAGAGATAGCTGAGTTAATTATTAGCAAGGCTAGCCAAAATGAAAAATGTGTTTTAGGGTTGGCAACAGGTTCTTCTCCCATTAAAGTGTATGAAGAGTTAGTACGATTACATAAGGAAGAAGGATTAAGTTTTGCTAATGTAATTACATTTAATTTAGATGAATATTGGCCAATGCAGCCTGATGATATTCAAAGTTATCATTACTTCATGCACGAGCATTTATTCAACCATGTTGATATACTTCCAGAAAATGTCCATGTACCTGATGGAACAATCAAACCAGAGGATGTATACCAATATTGTGTAGACTACGAATTAAAAATTAAAGAAGCTGGAGGTTTAGATTTTCAATTGTTAGGAATTGGAAGAACTGGACATATCGGATTTAACGAACCAGGTTCACACTATAACTCGAGTACAAGGAGTATTACTCTTGATCATATAACAAGAGAAGATGCAGCTTCAAGTTTCTTAGGATTAGATAATGTCCCAAGAAGAGCTATTACAATGGGGATTAGTACCATTAAAAAAGCAAAGAGAGTTGTTTTACTTGCTTGGGGAGAAGGTAAAGCAAAAGTAATTCAAAGAACTATTGAAGGAGAAATTACTTCACAAGTACCAGCGACTTACTTACAAGAGCATCACAATGCAAGCTTTATCATCGATAAAGAAGCGGCTTCTGAATTAACAAGAATTAAAACTCCTTGGTTAGTAACTTCTTGTGTTTGGACTGAAGAGCTTAAAAAGAAAGCTATTTTCTGGTTAAGTGATACAGTTAATAAGCCAATATTAAAGCTTACCGATAAAGATTATAATGATAATGGAATGGCGAGTCTATTGGTAGAAGAAGGAAGTGCATATGAGTTAAATATTAAAATGTTTAACAGCCTTCAAAGAACTATCACTGGGTGGCCAGGAGGAAAACCTAATGCAGACGATTCTAAAAGGCCTGAAAGAAGTACTCCAGAGAAGAAAAGAGTTATCATATTCAGTCCTCATCCAGACGATGATGTTATTTCAATGGGAGGAACGTTTGATAGATTGGTTGAACAAGGACATGAGGTTCATATTGCATATCAAACTTCTGGGAATATTGCAGTTTCTGACGATGACGCATTACGTTTTGCTGAAGTGTCGAAAATGTTAAGTCCTGATTCTGATAGAATTGATAATGTAATTAAATCAATCAGAAACAAAGGAGCTAATGAAATTGATGCTTTAGACGTTAGAAAACTAAAAGGAGAAATTAGAAAAGCAGAATCATTAGGAGCAACAAGATATATGGGAGTTCCAGATGAGAATGTTCACTTCTTAAACTTACCTTTCTATGAAACTGGTAAAGTAAAGAAAGATAAATTATCAAAGGCTGATATTGATATCATGTGCAGTCTTATTGAAAACGTAAAGCCTCATCAAATTTATGCGGCTGGAGATTTAGCAGATCCACATGGTACTCATAAAGTTTGTTTAGATTCACTTTTTGAAGCTTTAGAAGTTTTAAAGAAAGAGAGCTATATGAATGATTGTTGGGTATGGTTATATCGTGGAGCTTGGTTTGAATGGCAGCCATATGAAATAGAAATGGCGGTTCCAATGAGTCCAGATCAAGTTGTTAAAAAGAGACATGCAATTTTCTATCACCAATCTCAAAAAGATAAAGTAATGTTCCAAGGGAACGATGCCAGAGAATTTTGGGTGAGAGCAGAGGATAGAAACAGGTTAACAGCTGAAAAATATAGAAATTTAGGAATGGCAGATTATGCTGCAATAGAAGCATTCAAACGCTACCATTTCTAATAAAGAATTACCTTATTAAAACTCTTCATTGGCTTCGTTATTTTAGAACTTAGCCAATGAAGATAATGTGTTTAAAATAGGGACATAAAAGTATTAACAAGTAAACAGTTATAAATTATAGAAAAGACTAACGACTTTAACAAAAACAAACAACAATGATATACAAAATAGTGAAAACAACTTTTTTAGCCCTTATTCTCACTTCTTCAACAATATTTGGTCAGGGGAAACTTTCAGATAAGTATAATTTGATGCCTTGGCCTCAAGAGATTCAAAGTAATGGAAACCGGGTTAAGATTGATAATGATTTTACTATTTCTATCAATAAAAAAGAAGGTCGTGTTTATGATTACGCAACAAACATTATAAGACGTATAACAAATAGAACAGGTGTTTTTGTTGATAAAGGATTTCCTTTAGTAAATGAACAAAAGGCAATTGTTAGAGTTAGTTTTGATGAGGTTGCTGAATTAAAGCTTGGAGTAAATGAATCATATGAGCTTAATGTAAATAATGGTTTCGTTACTATTAATGCAAAAACGGATATTGGGGCATTAAGAGGGCTTGAAACATTAGTTCAACTTATTGATCATAATGAGAATTTCTTTTTCATTGATGGTGTTGTTGTAAAAGACAGTCCAAGATACGATTGGAGAGGATTAATGATTGATGTATCTCGTCATTTTCATCCAATTGAAGTGTTAAAGAGAAATCTTGATGCGATGGCGTCTATGAAAATGAATGTTTTTCATTGGCATTTATCAGATGATCAAGGTTTCAGATTTAAATCGGATACCTATCCTAAATTACATGAATTAGGATCTGATGGTCTATATTATACAAAACCTCAAATAAGAGACATTGTTTCTTATGCTAACGAAAGAGGTATTAGAGTTGTTCCGGAAATTGATGTTCCAGGACACGCAACCGCGATATTAGCTGCATATCCAGAATTAGGTAGTAAAGATGGATATGACTACAAAATAGAAAGATTCTCTGGTGTTTTTCATCCCACATTGAATCCCATTAACCCAAAAGTCTATACATTTTTAGATAATTTATTTGCGGAAATCATTCCATTATTTCCTGATGTTTATTTCCATATTGGAGGTGACGAAAATGAAGGAAAGCACTGGGATGAGAATCATGAAATTAAAAAGTTTAAAAACAAAAAGGGGTTTAAGAACAATCATGATTTACAAACATACTTTAATATTAAACTGCAAAAAATACTTGCTAAGTATGATAGAAAGTTGATGGGATGGGATGAAATTATGACTGATGGAATGCCTAAAAGTGCTATTATTCACTCATGGAGAGGCGTAAATGAAGGTTTTAAAGATGGTACTTTAGTAGAAGCAGTTAAAAAAGGGTATCAAGCAGTATTGTCTAACGATTATTATATTGATAGAGTTCAATCTGTTGATCATCACTATCTTTTTGATCCAGCTGGAGGTGTTCAATTGACAAAAGAACAAGAAAATAGAGTTTTAGGAGGTGAAGTAACTATGTGGAGTGAATTGGTGACGCCATTAACCGTAGATTCAAGAATTTGGCCTCGAACTGCTGCAATTGCCGAGAGATTTTGGTCTTCAAAAGAAGTTAAAGATCTTAAAAGTATGCGTAAGCGATTGGCTGTAGTTAGTTTTCAATTAGAGGAGTTAGGAATTACGCATTTGAGTTATAGAAATCAGTTATTGAGAAACATTGCAAAATCAAAAAACACAGAGTCTTTAGAGGTGTTAACAGCTATTTTTGAACCTTTAAAAATCTATACGAGAAATGAAGGAGGTACAGAATATAAAACATTTTCTCCTTTCACTTTATTTGCAGATGCTTGTGTAGTTGATGCCAACGACGCTTATAATTTCAATTTGTTAGTAGATTCATATGTGAGTAATCCAACAACGGAGAGAAGTAGAGAATTGCAAAGTTATTTTTCTAAATGGAAAAATGGCTACTCAAAATTTTTAGAATTAAAAAATAATCCTAACCTTAATGAGTTAGGGAATCATTATAAAAACCTGAGTTTAATATCTTCATTATATCTTGATATTTTAAAAGGAGAAGGAGCGAATAAAGCACGAACTTCTGATATTGAAAAGTTAGTTGAAGAGTTAAAGAAGCCTATGGTGGATACGGAATTAGTTACAGTATCGGGAATGGAAAAGCTTCTTAAAGGATTAAAGAATCAGGGAGATATAAAATAAATAATAGCTTTTAAAGCAAGGGGAGTAATCAACTTTGATTACAATAGGGGGAAGGTTTTGGCAAGTTTAAAACCTGAAATCTCTTCGAAAAGGCTTATTACTGGATAGTTAATAGGCTAAGTTATATGTTTTAACCAACATAAGTTATAAAGATTATTTTCTTAGGATTACGTAGGCTGTTATGCGGCTTGTCGAAGTGCTCGGAAATAATTGATAGAGATAAATTTTTACAACACAAGTTTCTTAAGTTATGATATTAATTGCAGACAGCGGTTCAACAAAGTGCGACTGGATATTATTAAATGAAAATGATAATACAATTGTCGATAGAATTAGAACCAGCGGAGTAAACCCGTCGGTATTAAAAAAGAAGAGTATTAAAGAGGTCATTGAAAACTGCAATGAGTTAAACGATTATAAAGAGTCAGTGAGTTCTATCTATTTTTTCGGTGCTGGTTGTAATAATAAAAAAGGCGAGGATAAAATAAAAAAGGTTTTTAGTGATAACTTTTCGAATGTTTCAAAAGTTGTTGTTAAGGAAGATCTAATGCTCGCGGTATTTGCAGCATCTCAGGATGCATCCGTAGTTTGTATTTTAGGAACAGGATCGAATTGTTGTTTTTATAATGGAGAAGAAATAGAGCAGCGTGTAAAAGCAATGGGATATATATTAATGGATGAAGGTAGTGGTAACCATTTAGGAAAGGAAGTTTTAAAAGGTTATTACTATAAAGATCTTCCGGAAGATTTGAAGTTTTCTTTAGAAAAGGAGTTTCAATTGGATGATGACAAAGTATTGTCAAGATTATATGGTGCAAAAATGCCGAATAAATATTTAGCTCAATATGCAAGGTTCTTATTCGAGAATATAGAGCATCCATATGCGAAGAATATCGTTACCAAATGTATTTCAGAGTTTATCGATAATCAATTGATAAAATATAAAGAGGAACTAGGTAAAGTGCCATTATATTTTATTGGATCTGTTGGCTATCATGCGAGAGATATTATCAAAGAACAATTAGAAAAAAGAGGTTTTAACGAGCCTGAAAACTTTATAAGAAGACCTTTAACGGCATTTATAGAGTCTGTAAAAGAAGATAAAGCTTTTTTGAGTAAAGTAGTTTAATTTACTCTTAGTGTAAATATTTAGAAGAGATTTTTATAGGAGACTTTTTTGTCTTTTATAAAAATCTCTTTATTTTTGTACCAAATTCATAAGTATATGTTTTCAAAATCTTGCGAATATGGTTTAAGAGCTACCATTTATGTTGCTGAACAGTCGTCACTTGGGAATAAAGTGGGATTGAAAACAATTGCTAAAGCCATTGATTCTCCTGAGGCTTTCACTGGGAAAATACTACAACTTTTAACAAAAAATAATATCATTACTTCTATTAAAGGGCCCTATGGAGGATTTATTATAGAGGATTATCAATTGAAGAAATTAAAACTAAGTCAAATAGTAAAGGTATTGGATGGCGATAAAATTTATACTGGGTGCGGTTTGGGTTTGAAGCAATGTAACGAGGAAACTCCGTGTCCTTTGCATTATAAGTTTATTGAAATAAGAGAGCAGTTGAAGAACATGTTAGAGGAGAATACTTTACATGACGTATTGTATACAAATGGAGAAAAAAATTTACTATGGTTAAAGCGCTAAAAAAATTTAAATATATAAAAGACAAAAATATCCGTTATAAAAATGAAACATCTATTGAATAAAATATTATTATACCTAATAGCTCTTTGGTCGGGGTTTGTACTAGCAATTAGTTTTATGGAAGCTTGGTTAAAGTTTCAAGCTGATGGTATAACCCTTGAAATAGGTTTATCAGTTGGAGCTTTAGTGTTTAAAGCGTTGAACATAGTTGAACTCTTTTTGGGCGGAGTAATTATAGTTTTAATAATAATATTTAAGTCTCTGAGGGATGTGTTTTTAGTTTATAAACTATTAGCTCTATGCTTCATTTTAGCAATACAAACGTTATATCTCCTACCAATACTCGATTTAAGAGTTGAACAAATCATTCAGAAGAATCCAGTGCCAACTAGCTATCATCATTTGTACTATGTGATTCTGGAGATAATAAAAGTTGTACTACTCACCACAATAGGAATACAAATAATAAAAACAAATGAATATAAATAGTCAAACACTAATATCAGATATTGTTACTGAAAACTATGAAACAGCAGCAATATTTAAAAAGTATAAAGTAGATTTCTGTTGTAACGGAAATAGAACTTTATTTGAGCTGTCGGAAGATAGCGACATAGATTTGAAATCTTTAATTGATGAGGTAGAAAGCATCGTTAAAAGAAAAACTGTGGATTATGATTATACTGATTGGGACATTGATTTCCTAAGTGATTATATCTACCAAAATCATCATCGTTATATAGAGAGACAAATACCAGAAATTAAAAGTTATTTGGAGAAAATATGTCGTGTTCATGGTGAAAAACATCCTGAACTGTTTGAAATTGATAAACTTTTTTCTAAAAGTGCAGGTGATCTGGTATTACATATGAAAAAGGAAGAATTAATTCTTTTTCCATACATAAAGAAAATAGCGAAGTCTAGCAGATCTGCTAGTAAATTAGAAACTCCTTCTTTTATCAGTGTCGAAAATCCTATAAAAATGATGCACGAGGAACATAATGACGAAGGAGAAAGGTTTAGAGAAATAGCGAAACTATCTAATGATTATACACCTCCTAAAAGTGCCTGTAGTTCCTATAAAATTGCATTCAAACTATTACAAGAATTTGAAGAAGACCTTCACAAACACATTCATTTAGAAAATAACATATTATTCAAAAAAGCAATTGTTCAAGAAGAACAACTTAATACAATTCAATAATGAGAAAAATTTGGACAGCATTTATAACAGTAGTGTTATTGTCGTTTGTGACATTAATATGGGTAGGTACCGAAATATATCAAAAACAACCTCCGATACCACAATCAGTTAAAATAAGAGAAACTAATGAGATCTTGTTTTCTAAAAAAGATATTCAAGAAGGTCAAAATGTATGGGAGTCTATTGGTGGAATGGAAGTAGGTTCAATTTGGGGGCATGGAAGTTATGTAGCACCTGATTGGACAGCTGATTGGATTCATAGAGAAGCTGTTTTTTTACTTAAAAAATGGGCTAAAAGAGATTTCTCTATTGATTTTGAAAGTTTGGATGAAGAACAAAAAGCGGCTTTAAAAGCGCGTTTAATAAAAGAGGTTCGTTCAAATAGCTTTGATAACTTAAATAATACAATTTGGATTTCCAAAATTAGGAATGAGGCAATTCAAGCGAATTCAGAATATTACTCAAGAATATTTTCAGAGGGGCATGAGAAATATGCTATTCAAAAAGAGGCTTTAACAGATCCAATGAAGTTGAGAAAGCTTAATGCATTTTTGTTTTGGACTTCTTGGGCGGCAAGTACTAATAGGCCTGATAAAAATTATACATACACGTCAAATTGGCCCCATGAGCCACTTATTGATAATACAATTACTCCTGACTCTCAAATGTGGTCCGGCTTTTCGGTTGTGTTGTTAATATTATTTATTGGAATTTTGGCTTACTATTATTTGAGAAACCATGAAAAAGGTGAAGCTATCGATAATCCTAAATTTGATCCTTTGTTAAATATGAAGCTGTACGCTTCTCAAAAAGCAGCTTTGAAATATTTTATCGTTATTTCACTACTAATTTTCTTGCAAATCGTTCTTGGTGTTGTTACTGTGCATTATTCTGTAGAGGGACAGGCATTTTTCGGGTTTGAGTTATCTGAGTATTTTCCGTATTCTATAACGAGAACATGGCATACTCAATTAGCCGTATTTTGGATAGCAGCTACTTGGTTAGCAACAGGAATCTTTTTGGCTCCTATGATTAGTGGGAAAGAAATGAAATATCAAGTATTTGGGGTAAATTTTTTATTTATTGCTCTTCTTGTAATTGTATTAGGATCAATGTTGGGGGAGTGGTTAGGGATTCATCAATTTTTTAACCTAACTACTAATTTCTTTTTCGGACATCAAGGATTTGAATACATGGATTTAGGAAGGTTTTGGCAAATTCTTTTAGGTGTTGGAATGATCTTATGGATGGTTATGGTCGGTAGAAACATACTTTATGCGATTAGAAAGAATGATGATTCTAAGCATTTATTAATAATGTTACTTATTGCTGTAATTGCTATTGGTATGTTTTTCTTTTCGGGACTTATGTATGGCGAAAATAGTTCATTACCAGTTATTAATTATTGGCGATGGTGGTTAGTGCATTTATGGGTTGAAGGCTTTTTTGAAGTATTTGCTACTGTAACGATTGCTTATATCTTTTCAAGAATGAAAATAATTTCAACAAAAACAGCGGGTAAAGCATCTATTGCTTCTGCAACTATATTTCTGGCTGGAGGAATCATTGGAACACTTCATCATCTTTATTATTCAGGAACACCTGTACAGGCAATAGCTTTAGGAGCAACTTTTAGTGCTTTAGAAGTAGTTCCTTTAACTCTAATGGGGTTTGAAATTAGAGAAAACTGGAATATCTTAAAACATAATGAATGGGTTCAACGCTACAAATGGCCTATATTTTTCTTTATCTCAGTTGCTTTTTGGAATATGATTGGTGCTGGTGTTTTTGGTTTTTTAATAAATCCACCAATCGCATTATATTATATTCAAGGATTAAATACAACATCGGTACATGCTCATACGGCAATGTTTGGAGTTTATGGAATGTTGGGGATGGGATTCATTTTAATTTGTTTAAGACTTTATTCTAATAATTACTGGAATGAAAAGGTATTAAAAAGAGCTTTTTGGGGCTTGAATATTGGACTTATGCTAATGGTGTTATTGAGTTTATTGCCTGTTGGAATTATTCAGGCGTACACATCCATAACAAAAGGTTATTCTTTTGCTAGAGACGCTGAATTGTTATACAGTCCTACAGTGCAGGTTTTAAAGTGGTTTAGAATCGTAGGTGATATTGTTTTCTCTATCGGAATATTTTATTTCTGTAGCTTCGTTGTGAAACAAACCATATATAGTTTAAGAAATAAGAGAAAAAATTTCTAATAATTTAAAAGTAAAGAAAGTAATTATGAATTGATGTGGTGAAAAGTCGGGATGAAAGGATTCGAACCTTCGATCTCTGGTCCCCCAGACCAGCACTTTAACCGGACTAAGCTACATCCCGATGGCTGCAAAAATAATAAAAAATCTAGGAGCAATCCTAGATTTTTTTTTTCAAGAATAAATTTTATTTGTGAGAAGTTTTATAAAACATTTAACAACTCATAATCTATAACGGTTAAATTTTAGATTTAGTATTTACACCGTTAATGGAGCTCCTTTCAATCGTTTCTCGATCTTTTGTTTTACAACCGTTAAGCGCTTCATTAAGTCCATTAACTTACTATCTTTCGTTTCTTTATAAACCTCGTTAATTTCTAAAATTAAAGCTTTAGCTTCTCTTGAAGCTACAATTCTATCACTGGTTGTTACAAATTTGAATTTTCTGTTTTCAAACTCTTCCGCTTTACTAATTAACTCTGTATTCATATTTCCTTCTTTCGTATTAAATTAAAACCATTTTTACATAGTTTGGTGTCTATCACAAATTTAACGAGATTTTACTCCGTTAAATCCAAAAATCTTTTTGTTCACAAAATAGCGACAAAATTGGGGGTCAAATATATAGCTATCTTTGAATTTTTTATGTTAAAAAAGAATCAAAAAATTTTATTTTGTAATAAATTTTTATTACTGGCTGCAAAAGTAAGTATTAGGTTTCAAAAGTTAATGCAATATATCCAAATATAATAAATGTTTTCTATTAACATAATAAATATGATAGAATTTTAAGTGGTAAAATTTAAAATGTATAAAAATTTGCATTGCAATTTCTATTATCTTAGCTATTATTAAGAAATAGAAATAATAAAATGAAGCTTGTATTTGCAGTAATTTCAATGTTTTTTTTCATGTCTTGTAGTTCTCAAGGAAAAAAAGAGATAGTAGGTGAAACAGATTTTCAAAAGAAAATGAATGCTAAATTTAAAGATGCATCCACTTCACCTTTAACAAAAAAAGGACTTAAAAAGTTTAATGGACTTGATTTTTTTCCTGTGAATGCGAAATATAAGGTAAAAGCAAAGTTGATCAAGACACCCGATGGACAAACGTTTAACTTTCCTACAACTACTGATAGAATTGCTGTTTACAGAAAATATGGAGAAATACATTTCACTATTGATGGTAAGGATTTGAAACTTAATCTTTACAAAAATCAGCTTCCAACTTTTGGTTATGAAACTCATCTTTTTCTACCTTTTTTAGATAAAACCAATGGATCGACTTCGTACGGAGGTGGTAGGTTTATTGATGTGTTAACAACAGATGAGCTCAAAGATGGAACTATGGAAATAGATTTTAATAAGGCTTACAATCCCTATTGTGCATATAGTGATCGCTATTCCTGTCCAATTACACCAAAAGAAAATTACCTTGATATTGAAGTGAAAGCCGGAGTAATGGCATATAAAAAATAGAAAGTCCCGTAAAGGGACTTTTTTTATTTTGAAGGAGGAGTGAGTCCTTCATCAATATCTTGTTGAATGGCTACTTCAATTTTTTCTAAATAGCCTTTCCTAACTTTTAATTTGGTTTCAGTATGGGCCTTAGCATTTAATTGACCAAACATTTGAGCGATTTTAATTGCAGTAGGTAATAAATGATCTTTAGGAACAATTTTATCCAGAAATCCTGCTGAAATTGCATCTTTGGGAGTATAAATCTCAGAATTGTTCACACTTCTTTCTAAGTAAACAGGAGTTAATCGAGATTTGGCAATTTCAATTCCAGCGTTATGCATGGTCATACCTATCATAACCTCGTTTAATCCAATTTTAAAATCTCCTTCTGTACCTAATCTATAGTCAGCGGATAATAGCAAGAAGGCTCCTTTAGCAATTGCATGGCCGTTACATGCTATAATAATTGGGAAAGGAAAGCTCAGCATTCTCAAAGATAATTTGGATCCTTTGGTAACTAAATCAAGTGCTGATTGAGGAGAAGCAGTCATCGATTTTAAGTCATATCCTCCAGAAAAAATTCCGGGCTGACCAGTAAGTATAACCACTTTTTTATTAGTCTCAGCCTTATCCAAAGAAGCGTTTAATTCATCAACTACTTCATGAGAAATTGCATTTACTTTTCCATTGTTAAGAGAGATAATAGCGTAATTATTATCTTCAGAATATTGTACCAGTTTACTCATTGTTAAACTATTTTAGTTATAAAAATCCCTGCGAAAACAGCTAGAAAACCTAGAATAAAACTGGCTAAAGTGTAGATAGCAAATGTTAGGAAGTCTCCCGATTTTAGAAAAACATGATTTTCGTAAGCAAAGGAAGAAAAAGTGGTAAAACCACCACAAAACCCAGTAGCTAAAAATAATGTTTGATTTTGTGTTAAAGTTTGATTTTTGGCTGCTAAACCTAAGATTAATCCAATTAAAAAACTACCTATAATGTTAGCAGCAAACGTTCCATAAGGAATACCGTTTTGAGAGTTATTTAAAAGTTTACCTAATAAATATCGTAATGTACTGCCGACGCCTCCTCCAAGAAAAACTAAGATTAACTGTTTCATTTCTTGCGAATATACTAAAACCCCAAAATTAATTGAGGTTTTAAGTTGAATTCATTATCAGATATTTTGCAAAAACTATTCTTCGATAGGATAATAAATATCTGTTTGAATATCTTCTGGCTTCACATCAGCAGGATCATTTACATATAGTTCCCAAATAGGGTACTTCTTTTTTAAATTATTATTTTTTAAATAGGCATCAATAGCCATATGAGCTTCAAGATCACCATCACCATAGTTCCCGCACTTCTTAACTCGAACAGCTTTTCCTGAAGGAATATTTACTAGTTCCATGCCTTCCGCTGGTTTTAATTTTTTATGAAGCAGTAACCCAATATAAAATTCAGTTTCATTACTAGCCTCATCATATTTACTATAAACAGCTCCAGGCGTATAATCTCCAAACACCAATCCATTTGTAGCAGCATAAATGCCTGCTTTAGGCATGTCTTGCATAAATAATTTAGTCATTTCGGCGTGATTTATTTTTATTTTGTGAGGATAACCGATAAAGGTTCCAGCAGGTAATTCTGTTTCAGATACTTTACCTATAGTAAATGAAGGAGCAGGAATAGTACTTTCTGCATATGCTGCAAGATTATTTAATCCGTCATCTTCCATTGGACCAAACATGGCATCCCAACCTCCAGAAATGGCAGCAAAGAATTTGAACATAAAAGGAGAGTCTTCTGCTTTCATTCCCCATGTTACGTCCGTACCACCTTCAACTTCTTTAAATTTCCAATAAATATCACTTGGCTCATTATCCATGAATGATATTTTTTGATCAATGGATTTATTGTTTTCAATTGCTACAGTTTCCATTTTACCCGGTCCATCTTTACTAGTCCAACTATCTGAGGCACCAACACCGACGGTTTTGTCTCCATAGGTAACAACAATCGTAGAATCTTGATCGTGCCAAGGTCCCCATTTTTCCCAAGTTTTTAAATCGTTAACGGTATTAAATACATGCGAAATGGGCGCTTTAATAGTTTTAGTTCTAGTGATATCATATTTCCCTGAATAGGTAAAAATATAAATGGCTCCTGCTATAAGTACTAATAAAAGAAAAATGAAAAAACGTTTCAAGAATTTCATAAGAATAAAGTTTAGTTCAGAGGTTAATTTACGAAAAAAATAAATGTAGTTTGTTGTTTATTAGTTTTTTAAGTTGTTTTTTCTGAAAAGAAACACCCCAATTTCTATTAAGAAATTGGGGTGTTTTATATGTTTCTGAAATCTTTACTTTAGAACAACATCGTCAGCGTCGGACCAATTCCATTTACCAACAATAATTCCTTTTTCAACAGTTATAATACCTGGGTTGGCTCTTATAGCAGTTTTTAAAGCGGTTTCATCGCAGAATCCAAAAGGATAAGGCAAATCAAATTCTTTTTGTGTAGCTTCTAAATCTTCTATATAAGAAGCTGTTAATACATATACCTCGTAACCTTTGCTCTTTGCATCCTTAGCAACCTTTGCCACAGAAGGGATTCCTTCTTTAGCGGTTTTTTCGAAATTATACATAATAATCAGCATCGCCTTCTCTTTTGCTAACATTGGCTCAAGTTGGTCTCCTTCATCTGTTTCAATCATGAAATCGTGAATAGGAGGGATTTCTCCATCTCCTTTATACTCCATACCATCGGCAATATCAGTTCCAATTGAATAAGCTCTGAAATCAATAATTGGTAAATGATTCAAAACATGATTTACAATTAATAATGAAAAAACGATAGAAGCAAGTGAAGCTATAGCGGCAAATTTGGTTGAAATAATCGATTTGATATGTTTTAATCCAACAATTAAAATTATAATAAACACCATAAATATAATGTTCTTATAAAATGTTTCTTTAGGTGTTAATTTGATCGCATCACCAAAACAACCACAGTCGGTTACCTTATTGTATGTGTAAGAGTACCATGTTAAAAATAGGAAGATCAAATTAAGACCAAACAAACTCCAAACAGTAAATTTAGGTTTGTATCCAACTAATAACATTACTCCAAGAGCTAATTCGGCAACAATTAATAAAATTGAAAACGGGAGCGCTAATGGAATAAGAAATTCAATGTTTAAAACACTTTCACTAAAGTACTCTTCAAATTTAAATTGCGATCCAATAGGGTCAACTAATTTTACAAAACCTGAGTAAATAAATAATATACCAACAAGTACTCTAGAAATATGGGTTAATAATTTTAATATCATAATTAGGGGTTGTTTATATTCTTCTAACTTTCTAATTCTGAGTGGTGAATCAAAGCAAAAATAGCATAATTAATCATATCTTGGTAATTTGCATCAATTCCTTCAGAAACGATGGTCTTACCTTTGTTATCTTCTATTTGTTTAACTCTAAGGAGTTTCTGTAGTATTAAGTCCGTTAAAGAAGATATTCTCATATCACGCCAAGCCTCTCCGTAATCATGATTTTTATTTTGCATGAGTTCCTTGGTAATCGAAACATGCTTGTCATACAGTTCAACAGATTCTTGAGTCGATAAATCGGGCTGATCAACAATACCTAACTCCAATTGGATTAAAGCCATTACGGAATAGTTAATAATTCCAATAAACTCAGATTTTTCTCCTTCATCAACTTTTCTAACAGCATTTTCTTGTAGCTGTCTAATTCTTTGAGCCTTTATAAAAATTTGATCCGTTAAAGATGGTAGCCTTAATATTCTCCAAGCGGCTCCGTAATCGGTCATTTTATTAACAAACAAGCTCCTGCATTCCGTTACAATCGCATCGTATTGTTTCGAGGTATCCTTCATCTTCTATTTTCTGAAATAATAAGGTAAAAATAAGAAATCAATTAGGTTTTCCTTTATTTTTACGTAATAATTTATTTTTAAAAATGGGGTTAAACAACATAGCAGTTTTCTGTGGTTCAAGCATTGGTTTTAAAGATGTATATAAAGATTCAGCCATAGAGTTAGGAAATTATTTTGTTGAAAATAACATTGGTTTGGTTTATGGAGGAGGTAAGATTGGAATAATGGGGGCAATATCAAATAAGATGATTGAGCAGGATGGAAAGGTAATTGGGATTATTCCAGGATTATTAGAAAAGGAAGAGGTAGTGAATAAAGGAGCTACTGAAATCCATGTTACCAAAACAATGAGCGAACGAAAAATGAAAATGAGTCAAATGATTGATGCTTATATTGCATTGCCTGGTGGTTATGGGACTTTAGATGAATTGTTTGAAGCTCTTACGTTACAGCAATTATATATAGAAACAAAACCTGTAGGGATTTTAAATGTGAATGGATTTTTCGATTACACCATTAAGCAATTGGATTTTATGGTTGAAGAAGGTTTTTTAAAGTCTGATAATCGAAAAATGCTTCTTGTTGATGAAACCGTAGAAGGATTAATGGAGAAGATTCGAAATTATAATGTACCTGAAAAAACCAATATTATTAACAAAGTAGTGAATTAAATGACAATTAATTGTAAAGGAAATTTGGTCGATTTGAGTTCTCCTAAGGTTATGGGAATACTTAATTTGACACCTGATTCTTTCTATGATGGAGGAAAATATAAAAATGAAAAAGAGATATTAGTTCAGGTTGAAAAAATGCTAGAAGAAGGAGCTACCTTTATTGATGTTGGAGGGTATTCTTCTCGACCAGGAGCTCAGCATATTTCTGAGGAAGAAGAGTTGAATAGGGTAGTGTCGATTATTTCTTTATTGGTAAAAGAGTTTTCTGAGATACTAATTTCTATTGATACATTTAGAAGTAAGGTCGCAGGAGAAGCTGTTCAGACAGGAGCTGCTTTGATTAATGATATTTCAGGAGGGAAAATGGATGAGAATATGTTCGCTAAGGTAGCAGAATTGCAGGTTCCATATATTCTCATGCATATGCAAGGAACTCCGCAAAACATGCAATCTAATCCAAGTTATACTGATATTGTACAAGAGCTCATACTGTTCTTTTCTGAACAAATTTTTAAATTAAGGTCGTTAATGGTGAATGATGTTGTTATCGATGTAGGTTTTGGTTTTGGAAAAACAATAGCGCATAATTATGAGTTGTTGAAAAAACTAGAATTGTTTAGTAGTTTAGAGGTTCCTGTGTTAACAGGGGTTTCGCGAAAATCAATGTTGTATAAGCCTCTTGGTATAACTGCTAATGAAGCATTAAATGCTACTACTGTTGCTAATACAATAGCTTTATTGAACGGGACTAATATTTTAAGAGTTCATGATGTAAAACAAGCTGTTGAAGCGGTTCAAATAGTAAAGAGTTTGTAAAAAAACACCCACATGAAAAGACGTAAATTTTTAAAAAAAGCTACCTATGGATTATTAGGCGTTGGAACTGTTGCTGGATTATATACGTGGCAAGTAGAGCCGTTTTGGTTGGAGTTTGTGAAACACAAAATGGCAATTAAAAATTTACCAAAGAACATGCAAGGAAAAACTGTGATGCAAATAAGCGATGTGCATGTGGGAAATAGATTCGATTATCAATATTTAATTGATAGTTTTATAAAAGCACAAAAGTTCAATCCCGATTTCGTCGTTTACACAGGCGATTATGTAAACTATGAGAATGAAGAACAATTTCCTCAGTTAAGAGAAGTAATGAAGTATGCGGTTAAAGGGAAAGAAGCAACACTAGGAATTTTGGGAAATCATGATTATGGTGAAAACTGGAGGGAGCAGCATGTTGCGGATACAATTACCGAAATTTTACACGAGAATGGAGTAACAATTTTGAGTAATGAAGAAAAGGAGGTAGGCGGATTGAATTTTATCGGTTTAGATGACTACTGGGGAATGAATTTTAATCCTGAGGAGGTGTTGAAGGAGCATGATAAATCGAAAGCTAATATTGTATTATGCCATAATCCTGATGTGTGCGATTTAGATGTTTGGCATGGTTATGAAGGGTGGATTTTATCTGGACATACACATGGAGGGCAATGTAAGGCTCCTTTTCTGCCACCACCAATGCTACCTGTAAAAAATAAAAGATATTCTTCAGGGGAGATTGATTTGTTCGATGGTAGAACACTTTACATTAATAGAGCTATAGGGCACTTATGGCAGGTGAGGTTTAATGTTCGGCCAGAGATTACGATTTTCGAATTAGAGACAGCATAATATAACTTCAAATAAAATAATTACATTTACATAACTCCTAAAAACTAATTGAGTTTGGACTTTATCGATTTTTCCTTTTTAGATATATTAGATATAATTTTGGTGGCGGCCCTTTTGTATTATACTTATAAGTTATTGAAAGGTACAGTTGCTATAAATATTGTCATTGGAATTGCCCTTATATTTATTATTTGGAAGATAACTCAAGCCTTACGAATGGAAATGCTTAGTGGAATTCTGGGATATTTATTATCTGGAGGAGTTATTGCTTTATTAATTGTTTTTCAACAGGAAATAAGGAAATTCTTATTAATGATTGGAACAACGAATTTTTCCACAAGAAAAAGTTTTCTCAATCAGTTAAAGTTTTTGCAGTCTGAAATTAATACAGAGGTTGATACAGAAACAATATTAAAGGCATCGATTAATTTATCAAAAACAAAAACAGGAGCTCTTATTGTAATTGAAAGAACGAACAACCTTGACTTTATAGCCACAACAGGTGATAAAATGAGTGCTTTAGTAAATGTGGCTATTTTGGAAAGTATATTTTATAAGAATAGTCCGCTGCATGATGGAGCAATAATTATTAGAGATAATTATATTATAGCAACCAGGGTTATATTACCAATAACAGAAAATTCACAAATACCATTGCGATTTGGGCTACGTCATCGTGCTGCGATTGGAGTATCAGAAAGAACAGATGCCTTGTGCTTGGTTGTGTCTGAAGAAACAGGGGCAATCTCTTATATTAAAGATGGTGGTTTTGAGCTTTTTGATACTTTTGAAGAGCTATCGAAAAAATTACAACAAGATGTTATGGCATAGGGCTTAGTAGTTTTTGAGATAGATAATGACTTTGTAATAATTGGGAGCTTATTCGAAATACCTTTACTTTAATTTAGATTTCATTCTTTTTATATTTTCGGTATACTGTTGTTTTGCATACTTGTTATTCTCACCATTTATTTCTATTTCCAAAGCCTTTTTATAATAGAAAATTGCTTTTTTGTTTTGGTTGCTAGCTTCATAAGCCTCTGCTAAACTGTCATATACATTTGATGAGCAAGGATGTGTTTTTGTGTTTAACTTAAATATCTCGATAGCCTTGTTAATTTTGTTATTCTCAAGGAAAAAATAGCCTAAGGAATTATAATCATCCTCTGATGGTGTTACTTTATATTTATTTGAGAGATTTTCAAAGTGATTATGAAAAATAGAGGGGGTTTTTTGCTTGTAGATATTGTCCCATTTTTCTTCAGATATTTTTGTTGGCCAGTTTTTGAAAAAACTTAATAAACCTTTTCTTATACCTATGAGTATAGAAGAATTATGATCTTCATTAGGGTATTCTTCTAATGACGATTTGATATTGAAGGATCTATTCTCTTTGACATATTTATTTAATTTTGAGAGATCATTTTTTATTTGATTATGATCATTTTCAGCAACTCCTAGGTATAAAACACTCTCATTTGTAATTTGCTTTTGAGAAAACTCATTATAAATATTATTCCCATATTCTTTCCATAGTGTAGGGCTAATAGATATGGCATAATTTATATTATTATTTTTTAGTAAAGATTTTATTGAAAAATACCCTCCGAAAGAATGACCAATAATAATATTGATACCATTAACCCTATAGTTACTTGCTAACTCATTTAATAATTCTTCATTAACATATTTAAAGAAATTTTTATGTATCTCTTCAGTCTGTTTTTTGGGAACTAGTTCTTTGTCTCTTTCCGCCTGATTTATCCCTACAATAATAGCATTAGGATACAAATCCCAATTATAAACAAAGAGACCTTTGATATAATCAAATAGAACATCTCCATCAGTTACGAGAATAACGGGGTAGGTGGATTTTGAGCACTCATAGTTGTCTGGTAATCTAACAGAAATGGTTCTGGTTTCATTTAAATAACGAGATTTTATTTTTATTTTTATTTTTTGAGAAAGAACTTTATTTGGGAGTGTCAAAATCATAAAAAATAAAACTATTCTCATTCTCCTATGTATGGATTGTAGCTTCATATTTCTGGTTTTTTGTAAATTTCACTTTCTTTTTTTACTATTTGAGGGCAGATCTATCAGTGTTTTTAACTTTTTATATTAAAGATGTTGGTTTTGAGCTTTTTGATACTTTTGAAGAGCTATCGAAAAAATTACAACGAGATGTTATGGCATAAAAAAAAGGTTCCTGCATAAGAACCTTTTTTATTTTTATGTTTTTAGCTAATTATTTAGAAGGAGCCATTTTTGCTTGAATAGCGCTCATTACACTATTAAACTTCTTTTTTCCTTCATCGTCTAAATTCTTAACTAATTCAGCACCTTTGGTTGCTAACTCAACGCCTTTTTTAGCTAAAGAAGCATTTTTCATAACATCACCTTTAGCAGCGATATAGTCTTTTGCGTAAGTTGCATAACTTTTTAAGTGCTCTTCTACCTCTTTATTTTCAAAGCTAGGAATTTTAACACCATCTAAAGCTGACTCAACCGCCTCAACTACTTTATCAGCAGCTTTTTCAGTTTCTTCTACAACTTTAGTAGCTGTGTCTTCAACAGCTTCTGATACTTTATCAGCGGCTTTTTCTGTTGCTTCAACCGCAGTACTTGCTGCGTCTTTTGTTTCTTCCTTTGCCTTTTTACATGAAGTTGCTAATAATGAACCAACAACTAAAGCAGATAAGATTACTCTTTTCATGGTCTTATGATTTTTTAGTTTTAAGATTGAATAACAAATGTAACAATTTGATTCAATGAAACAAATAATGCTAATGTTTTATTAACATAAAAAATGAATTATTGATTTTATCATAAAATATTGAGGTGTTTTCAATGATTAGTTGTGGTTTTCTTAAAAATTATATCTAGTTAAAATAAAATTTGTATAAAATAATGAAAATTGTTAACAGGTTCTGGTTAATTCAGATGAGGTGTTTAAAATCATTAAAAAAATATTCTCTTTTAAAATAGAGGTGAAATGGGAAACAAGTCGTATCTCGATGAGTCTGATTTACTCAATATGAAGAAAAAGATGTGCCAAATTATTTAGAAAATAAAAATGCTCGTTAAAAACGAGCATTTTTTTAATCTGTTATTTCTTGAAATTGAACTTCATATAAGTTCTTATAATATCCATCTGAAATTTTAAGAAGCTCATTATGATTTCCTTGTTCTACTATTTTACCTTTATCCATAACAATAATAGTGTCGGCCTTTTTAATAGTAGCTAATCTATGAGCAATAACAATTGAAGTTCTATCTTTTGTAATTTCGTCGGTAGCGAACTGAATCATTTGTTCGGAATGAGAATCTACCGATGAGGTGGCTTCATCTAGTATTAAAATACTTGGTTTGCTCACATAAGCTCTTAAAAACGCAATTAGTTGACGTTGTCCTGAAGAAAGCATACCGCCTCTTTCTTTTACGTTGTAATTGTAGTCATTTGGAAGACTCATTATAAAATCATGAATACCAATTTGCTTTGCTGCCTTTTTAACTTCCTCTAAAGAAATAGAATCGTTATTAAGAGTAATATTATTTAGTATCGTATCTGAAAACAAGAAAACATCTTGAAGAACAACAGCTACTTTGCTTCTTAGTGAAGTTAAATCATACTCATTTACAGGTATTGAGTCAACACAAATTTGTCCACTATCAATTTCGTAAAATCGACTTATTAAATTAATTATGGTCGATTTTCCAGCTCCTGTAGAACCCACAATTGCAACAGTTTCTCCTTTTTTAACATTGAAGCTGATTCCTTTTAAAACCTCTTCGTTTTCAATATAACTGAATCGAACATCTTTGAAAGAGATGTTTCCATTTAAGTTATCGGCTGAAGTTGTTCCACTTTTATCTATTGAACTATCGGTATCAATAACGTTAAAAACACGTTCACCAGAAACAATTCCCATTTGAAGTTGGTTAAATTTATCTGCAATTTGACGAAGTGGTCTAAAAAGCATTTGAGCCATTTTAATAAATCCGATAATGGCTCCAACTGAAACATTGCTATCTTCAACTACTTGGAAACCTCCATACCAAACAATTAAACCAATTGCAATAGAAGATAAAATTTCTGCAATTGGAAAGAAAATGGAGTAGTACCAAACGGTTTTTACGTGTGCTTTTTTGTGTTTATCGTTAATTTCAACAAAGTTTTTATACTCAACATTTTCTCGATTGAACAGCTGTACTATTTTCATACCAGTAACGCGTTCTTGAACAAAGCCGTTTAAATTGGCTACCTGGTTTCTTACATCTTGAAATGTAGCTTTTATTGCTATTTGAAACAACTTTGTAGCATAAATCAAAATAGGCAGAACGGCTAGTGCGATTAGCGCAAGTTTCCAGTTAATAACGAGCATTAATACTGTAACTACCAACATTTTTAAAATGTCGCTTACAATCATAAAAACACCTTGAGTAAAAAAGTTGGCAATAGTCTCAATGTCTGAAACAACTCTTGTAACTAGTTTTCCTACTGAGTTTTTATCGAAATATCCCATCTTGAAAGCAACAATTTTTCGAAATGTTTTTGCGCGAATATCTCTAATGATATGCTGTCCAACCCAGTTGGCGTAGTAAATAAATGAAAATTGTAATATTACTTGAAATATTAGTAAAGCAAGTAATATCATGGTATTTTCTATGAGCTCTGCTAGATCTTTTGTTTCACTAAAATGGTTAATAGCCTGTATCAATACATATGGATCGGCAGCCGCAGCAACGGCTAATAATATGGTTGATAAAGCGGCAATCGTAAATTTTAATTTATACGTTTTTGCAAAACTCATCAGTCTTACAAAAATTTTAAGATCAAATGCTTTTCCTGAATTTGTACTCACTTATATATAATTGTATGAAACGTTTGTTAAAAATAAACCTTTTGCTGGAACTGATACCCCTGCATTTCCTCTGTTTTTACTTTCAATTACTTTTCTGAAATCGTCAACAGTTCTTTTTCCTAATCCAACATCTAATAAAGTACCAACAATAGCTCTCACCATATTTCTTAGAAATCTATCTGCCGATATAAAAAATGTAAGTTCATCTCCTTTTAGCTCCCAATGGGCATTTGTTACATTACAAATAAAAGTATTTACATCAGTTTTTACTTTTGAGAAACATTCAAAATCTTCATATTCATACAAGATTTTTGCGGCTTCATTCATAGCATTGAGATTAATGTTTTTATAAAGCAGTTGCCAAGTGGTATCTAATAGAAAAGGATTTCTCCCCAACCAGATTTTATACTCATAGCTTCGACTGGTTGCATCGAATCTTGCATGGGCTTCTTCATTTACTTTTATTGTGCTGTAAATAACAATATCGTTTGGTAAAATAGCATTGAGTTTATAAGTGAAATTACTATCCAAGTCTTTTTGTGTGTCAAAATGAGCAAACATTTGAGAGGCATGTACACCCGCATCAGTTCTTCCTGCACCAACAATATTAATGTCTTCTTGTAGCAAGGTACAAATAGCTTTATTTATTTTTTCTTGAACAGAAATAGAATGAGGTTGTATTTGCCAACCATGATAGTTTTTTCCATTATAGGATAACTCAATAAAATATCTCAAAAACTAAAAAATTTAAACAGCTAAATTATGGAATTTAACCCGAATTAGGGAATTGATTTTTTTCTTAGATAATTTCCATTTTTTTGAGATGACTTAAATGCTTGCCTTGCTTTTAATTTATTGTTTTTTATACTAAGAAAAGTAGGGCGCGATTTCGTTCGACCTCAGGCTAAGAATATATTTGAGTATACAATTCTTCTGTGGTATAATATTGGTTAACTGATGGCTTTCTTATCTTTGATTTTTAAATTGATGATTTGAGCTAAATGAAGAAAATTTTATTGTTATCAGATACACATAGTTTTATTGATGATCAGATTTTGAAATATGTAAACCAAGCCGATGAGGTGTGGCATGCAGGTGATATCGGGAATTTGAATGTTACTGATACATTAAAAAAACACAAGCCTTTACGAGCTGTTTATGGGAATATTGATGATAAAGATGCGAGGGCGGAGTTTAAAGAAGATGAAATTTTTGAATTAGAGCAAATGCGTGTTTTTATAACACATATTGGTGGGTATCCAGGTAAATACAAGCCCAGAGTTCGTGATATTATTGCTATGAGGAAACCTTCAATTTTTATTTGTGGCCATTCTCATATTTTAAAGGTGCAGTACGACGAAAAGTATAATGTTTTACATCTGAATCCTGGTGCCGCTGGCAAACATGGATTTCATAAAGTAAGAACGATGCTTCGTTTTGAGTTGGATAGCGGAAATATTAAAAATTTAGAAATTATTGAGTTGGCTAAACGAAGCTAGTTTGAGATCTTTTTTGCACAGGTACTGAAAAAGTAATTTTGGAACCTTGATTAGCTCCGGATTCAACTAGGAAATTTCCGTTCATCATTTGAATTCTTGCTTCAATTTGATTTAGCCCTAATCCACCAGAGTTACTATTACTTGTTTTGTAATCAAAACCAACACCATCATCTTCAATACGTACAGAAAGAAAATCATTTCTCTCTTCTATAATAATATAGGCATTTGATGCTTTACTATGCTTAATAATATTATTAATTAGCTCATGTATTACATTATATAACTTAATTTCAAATTCTTGACTGTAACGATCAACATTGCTAATTTCAGTATGAAACTCCAATTCACGATTTGAGTATTTTTTTGCAATGTCTTTTATAGCATACTCTAAGCCAAATTTTAAAAGAATAGAAGAAACTAAGTTATGAGAAAGATCTCTCACTTTTTGTGAAGCCTCCAAAATGATATCTTGCGTTTTTTCCAATTCAACAGGTGTGCTACCATTAAATTGTTTTTTGGTGGCACGAAGGTGCATGTTTGCAGAAGATAATAATGCACTTACACTATCGTGCAAAGTTTCTGCTATTTGCTTACGTTCGGTTTCTTTTCCATCGATGGTGGCATTTAAAATTTTAACCTGAGTTTCCGATTTTAAATGATCAATTTTTTGTTTTTCGACGAGTTTTGTTTGTTCTAGTTTAAGCTTTAAGTTTCGTTGACGTAATCGGATGTTGTAAATTACAACAGCTGAAATTATAATAGTTAATAGCGTTATAGCTGCAAAAAGATAATTATATTTCCTCTTTTGAGCTTTCTCAAGTTCAGCCTGATATTTAATTAAATTGGCTTTCTCTTTCTGTATGTCTAGCTTGTTTTTCGCGTATATTTGTTCAAGAGCTCTTCTAACGCTATTTTCTCTAAGGTTATCTTTGATTTCATAAGATTTTTCTTGATAAATATAAGCCTCATAATCTTTGAGCAGGTAAAGTGTATAAGCTAAATTAAAGAATAGATATTCTCTATATTGCGTAGCTCTTTCACTTGTGTCTTTCCTTATTAGATCAATTCCGTCTAAATATGTTTTTTTTGCCTTTAGGTATTTTTTTTGATCTAGATAAACACTGGCGAGATTTCCTAGTGCTGCTGATTCTAGTACTTTTTTGTTTAGCCTTTTGTAGATTGAAATTGCTTTTTCGGAATAATTTTCCGCTTTGTCATATATGGTATCTTCTCTATAGATGTTAGAAAGATTAGTGTAGGTTCCAGCTCTTGTTATTTGATCAGAAATATGACCGAAATCTTCTAAATCCAAAAGTTTGTAATAATAAATTTTAGCACTGTCTTTCTTATCAAGGATTAGATATTGTCCAGCTATTCTAAATAAGTTGGTGCGCAAAGAAGCTTCCTCATTCGCATGTTCAAATGAGGAAGATTTCTCAATATTGAAGGCGGTCGTTTCTTTAATAATGTTTAGTGATTTTTTATAAAATCCGATAGCCTTTTTATGGTTTTTGGTTTTTCTGAAAATTTCACCAATTAAGAAGTAAATCCGAAATTTAATTTCTTCATTTTCCTCAGCCTTCTCTAACTTATTTCTGAATTTCAGGCCTAAGTCTAGAGCCTCAGAGTATTTATTTTTCGTATAAAGAAATTTTATCGAGTCATATTGCTTCTCGAGAATAGATTTTTTTAATATATCTGCGTTAATCTCTTTTGATTCTTTCTTTTGTGCAAAAAAAGGGAATGACAGTAAAAAAAGGAAAATACTAAAATGTTTAAGCTTTTGATTTAATTTTCTATCCATATTGATGTTTATACGGAGACTGTATCTTAGTAAACACTTCCATCGTAAATATCTTGAACTACGATAGCTTTTGGTTTTCTTGTTGCAAATTCACTTTCAGATGATCTTGCATTTTTATGGTTTACGAAATCTATTTTAAGAATTCCGTTTTGCAGTATATCTAAATTTCTTGAGAAGGTTTTATTCGTTGACTTACCTGATTTTAGATGAACTTCATAAATGTTTTCATTTTTGTTATAAACAAAATCTGTCGTTACATTATCATTCACTTCAAAATCTAAGGTAAACGTTCCATCTATGTTTTTTGTAATACTGTAGTCATATAAAAACTCAGTTACACCTCTACCAGATTTATTGATACCATCATCTTCAACCGAAATATACGATTTTTTTCCATTTTTGGCTTCAAGAATATTTACTTTTAATAAGTTATTATCCAAAGTAAACTCAGTCCCTTGTCTGCTAGCGGTAACTTGGTTTCCTTCTGATAAAACTATTTCATTAGAATTGTCTGCTTTTTTATAGGTATCGATTTGTGTATTTTCGGCAACATCGAAGTCCATATAATATGAACCATCGGCATTTCTTTTTAAAGTATAGGATTTTAACTGAGAAGTTTCAGTGTTTTCAATATTTTGCAACGTGTTGATATCTCCTTCGTTAGAAGAACAAGATGCTAATAATACGATACTGAGGGTTGCGAAAAATAAATTGATTTTTTTCATGATTTCTGCGTTTAAGTAATTTAAGGAATATATTAAGGTTTAATATTTAAGCTTGTTAAAAAAAAGGCGATGCACTTAGTATAGACAGATGGAGATACGGGGGACGTTTCTCAAAGTTAGGGGATAAAGAAAACAAAATGAAGGGGTTTTCTAAACTATGTTATTTTTTAATAACGCGCACATCGCCAGATAATATTTTAATATGTTGAGTTGTTGTAGTTCTTAGCGATGTATTTCATTAGGAATTATAGGATGGGGGGGAGTATTTTCTTTGGGGGCAAAGAAAAATAGAATGAAAGGATTATACTATCTTATTCCTAACTGCGTACATCGCTAAACCTACTACATTTTTTACTTTCAGTTTTTTGTAAAGGTTTCTGCGATACGATTCTACAGTTTTTACACTAATGCTTAACGTATCTGCTATTTCAGATGAACTTTTCTCTTGTGCTATTAATTTTAACACTTCAATTTCTCTCTCGGTAAGGTCTTTATGCGATTCTTCCTTATCATTATCCTTCTTTGAGCTTGCTACATACAGATTGAATAATTTGCTTTTAATGTCTTCATTAAAATATTGCAACCCTTTGTTAACTGCTCTAATCGCATCGACAATGTATTCACTGGCACAACTTTTTTCTAAAAAGCCGTTTGCTCCCAACGCGATCATTTCTTGTACAAGTTTTGGATCGCTTAAACTCGATAAAATAATTGTTTTAATTTTTACGTCTCTCTGCTTAAAGACTTTTAAAACATCTATTCCATCCATTTCCGGCATATTAATATCTAGTACTAACACATCGGCGGTGTTGGTTGCTGACCAGTTAACAACTTCTTTTCCTGTTAGAGAGAAGCCTTCAACTTCAATGTCATCTTCAATATTTATTAAAGCCATCACTCCTTCAATTAGAATTTTGTGATCATCGGCTATATGAACTTTAATCTTTGTACTCATTTGTTTACATATACAAATTTAGGTGAGAACTAGTTTATCCACAATACTCAAAATCCCTAAACCCATTTTAAGGGTTTGTACTAAATATATCAGGGTTAACCCTTAATTTTTCTTTAACATTTTAGGGGTAAAATACTGTTTTATAACCAGTTACATTGTTATTGTTTTGGTTTTTGGTGGGGAAATTAATCAGGTAAATTTAATATAAAATAGTTAATTAATGGTTGGATCTATCTATTTTTTAGCTATTTGCAAATAATACAAACCCTTATAAAAAACAAAAACCGAGAGTTATCTCGGTTTTTTCGCACTAAATATACTAAGATGTTAGGTTTATCGTAATCTATCAACTGATTTTACAAGATCCTCGTCCTTTTTAATGGCTTTATTTGCTAAAACTACAAGCAAAATAACAAAAACAGGAATGAGCATCCCAATACCTTTCTCAGAAACGGCAGTTTCTCCAGATAATGTTAGCGATAAATAAATCAATAATCCTAATAAAAAAAGATTAATCAAAATTGCAATTCGGCCAATTACAAATTGTAACTTCCTATTATTATATAAGAATATAGAAATAAGAATTACTAAAGCCGAAACTAAAAAAAACACAGGAATTAACTTTTCTAAAAAGCTACTTCCAGAAAACAGATCTAATATATATATAGGAGTAGAATCTTTAACTTGTGTCCATAAGTTTATCGTCAACGGTAATGCGCCTGATAATAAGGAAGCTACTAATAAATATATACTCTGTATTCGCTGTATCATGTTTTTTTCTTGGAACGCAAAAATAATACTTCTTTTTTTAAAAAGAAATATTACAAGTTAAATTATTTGTATATATTTGCCTTGTAAGTAACCGCACTTTTAACTGTTATACACTTCATATAACAAAGCAATCAAGAAAAACAAATAAATAATTTTAAATTCTTTGGAAGTGGGAATTTTTAACCTAATATTTTAACGAATGTTCGAAATTTCGGAATTAAAAGCTAAGAAATTAACTGATTTACAGTCTATTGCTAAAACTATTGGTTTGACTAGAATTAGTCAGTTAAAAAAATTAGATTTAGTTTATAAAATTTTAGATGCTCAGGCTGAAGCTGTGAATAATAAGGAGGAGAAAAAGCCGGTTCAAAAGAAAGCATCAACTGAGGTTGCAACAAAAGAGAAGCCTAAAAGAAGAAGGATATCAAAGAAAGTAGCTGAAGCTGCAGCAGAATCTGAAAAAGAAGCCACAAATAGCACTAAAAAAGAACTACCAAACGAAACTAAAAAAGCAGCACCCAAAGGAGGGAAGCAAGAGAATACTAGAAAGAAAGAGACTCCAGTAGCGAAAGCATCTAATAAGAGTACTGAAGATGTTGTTAAAACGGAAGTTGTAGAGGAGAAAAGACCTCAAAACAATAATCAAAATAACAACCACTCAAATAATAACAATAATAATAGAAGATCTGGGAAGAACCATCAGAACGGAAATCACCAAAATAACAACCAGAATCACAGCAAGAATAAACATCATCAAAACAAAAACAAGGGACAACACCAACATAAGAGTGGAAACAAATATCGTGACCCTGATTTTGAGTTTGATGGAATTATCGAAAGTGAAGGTGTATTAGAAATGATGCCTGATGGATATGGTTTTTTAAGATCATCTGACTATAATTATTTATCATCTCCAGATGATATTTATGTATCTCAATCTCAAATTAAACTTTTTGGATTAAAAACAGGTGATACTGTAAGAGGAAATGTACGCCCTCCAAAAGAAGGAGAAAAGTATTTTCCATTAATTAGAGTATCTAAAATAAATGGATTAAATCCTAATATTGTTAGAGATAGAGTTTCGTTTGAGCATTTAACACCTCTTTTTGCAAACGAGAAGTTCAATTTAGCTCAAAAAGGGAGTTCGTTATCTACAAGAATTATCGATTTGTTCTCTCCTATTGGAAAAGGACAACGTGGTATGATTGTAGCACAACCTAAAACGGGTAAAACGATGTTGTTAAAGGATGTAGCTAATGCGATTGCAGCAAACCATCCAGAGGTTTATCAAATTGTTTTATTAATTGATGAACGTCCTGAAGAAGTTACCGATATGCAAAGAAGTGTTCGAGGAGAAGTAGTAGCATCTACTTTTGACGAGCCAGCTGATAAGCATGTAAGAGTGGCGAACATTGTTTTAGAAAAAGCAAAGCGTTTAGTTGAATGTGGTCATGATGTTGTTATCTTGTTAGATTCTATCACACGTTTAGCTAGAGCATACAATACGGTAGCTCCAGCGTCAGGTAAGATATTATCGGGAGGTATTGATGCAAATGCATTACATAAACCAAAAAGATTCTTCGGAGCTGCGCGTAACATAGAAAATGGAGGTTCATTAACTATTATCGCTACTGCTTTAACGGAAACTGGTTCAAAAATGGATGAAGTTATTTTTGAAGAGTTTAAAGGTACTGGTAATATGGAGCTTCAGTTAGAGCGTAATATTGCAAATAGAAGAATTTACCCTGCTATTGATTTAATTAAATCTAGTACGCGTCGTGATGATTTATTATTAGACGAAAAAACAGTACAACGTATGTGGGTGCTGCGTAAGTATTTAGCAGACATGAACCCAATAGAAGCTATGGAGTTTATTCAGCAAAGAATAAAAACTTCTTTAAATAATGATGAGTTCTTAATTTCGATGAATGGATAAATCAAATGATATTTAAAAGGAAGCCTGCTTATTAGCAGGCTTTTTTATTTTGGGTATATAACTTTATTTAAAGGTATATCAAACTCATTAATATCATCTATAGTGTTAATAGGGGGGAAGAAGTTAAGTCCAACGGTGGTGACATCTTTTCTGCAAGACGCTAAAAATCGATCATAGAATCCTTTGCCATAACCCACTCTATATTTTTGTTCGTCAGAAACCAATAATGGTACAAACACTAAATCTAATTTTTTTTCACCAATCTGCTCAGCATTTTCTGGCTCAGGTATGCCATAATTGTTTTCAATGAGTATTGTACTTTCGGTTAAAATAAAATGTTGTAACGTGTTGTTTTTAAAATTACTTTTACTGATAACTACCGTTTTTCTTAATTTTTGAAGAAAATCAACAATAGGGTAGGTGTTTATTTCTTTTTGTTTTTTTATTGGAAGAAAAATATGAATATTTTCAATATTGGAATAGTCTATTTCATAAATCTGTCTATAAATAGAAGACTGAAAGGATTCAATCTCCTTTTGAGTTAGGTTTTTTCTTTTTTCTTTATATAGTTTTCTAGCTTCTTTTTTGTTCACGATTACAGAGCTTTTAGTTCTTCTTGAAGTTTTTTAGTAAGTCCTTTTACAACGAGATTATAAGAATGATCAATTAAATCAAAGGCAAACTTATCGGAAACATCATCGTTTAGGGTAATGGTATTCCAGTGCTTTTTGTTCATATGAAATCCAGCATTAATACTGTCATATTCACCTCGAAGTTCTTCTGACCATTCGGGATCACATTTTAAATTAATTTTGGTATCGCCGTTTTCCCATTTTTCAAGTCCAACAAGGGCAAACATTTTACCCATAACTTTAAAAACAAGTGTTACCTCATCGAAAGGAAACTCTTCCGTTACTCCCTTTTTAGAAATACAATATTGGTGAAGTTGTTCAATGTTCATGTTTTTTTAATAATTTAATAAGCATTAAAACGAGGGATATCAGGGAAACTAAAAGTAAAAAATATTTTATAATGTTTATGGTTACAAAAAAGCCAAATCCATCTGGTAAATTGGAATTGTCAAGTTTTGATTGCCATACTTTTATTTTAGAAGAATTGTTTATGTAATGAAATAGTATTCCAGATGTAATGGAAATAAGGAGCAATTTGATTTTCGGTTTATTAAGCATTCTATGAATCAAGAAGATGTCTGCTGCCATTTGGTAACTCAAGGGCTGAATAATCTAGTTTCCATCCGATAGTTTCCACGAGATTGGTCATTAATATAATTGCGTCTAAAGCTTCTTGGTTGGCCGTTTGCATCAAGTTGCTTTCGGGTACTTTTTGAAGAATATGCTCCTTTGCTTCTTTATTTACAGAAGTCAAATCTTCTGAACTAAACTTGTTTAAAAATCCATTTTGGATATCATAAAACCTTATATTAGGTTCAATAGAAAAAATTTCAGGTTCTGGGAATTCAGATAAAACAAGTGTTTTAGACTTGCTGTTTGCTTCCATTTTAATTTTTCTAAAATCAAAACCAATATGAACTTTGGCGTTAATTAAAATGATAGCTTTTTTCTTGCTGGTAAAAAGTCCCATAAACTTCTCTTTTGAGTTTTCATGATGATATATTTCAGCGAACTCGCCTTCGACAGTAATGAGTTTCGATACTTTTTTAATCTTATCAAGTAAAACAACCGATTGTTTTTCAGTAAGGTTCTTTTTAGTTCGATAAGAGAACTTTTGAAATATAAAATACGATATGATAGCTCCACCAGCTAATCCTAAGAAGAGTAATTCCATGTACACGAAGTTACTAAAATTAAAAGGTATAGTTAAAATTAAAAAATGTTTTTCAGCTTTAGCTTTATAGAGAAGCTTGTGTATTCATTTATTTTGGAATCTACGTTAATTTCTCCTTGATACTTATTGATGATTTCTTTAACAATATATAACCCTAAACCTGTCCCTTGAGTTCCTCTTGAAGAAGTTCCCCTTTTTAATTGCTTAAAAATATTCCCGAAGTCATTCTCAGGTATTCCTTTCCCATTGTCTTTTACAACAATTGAGAGTATATTCTTTTCCTCGGAAAAAATAGAAATATTTATTTGAGGATAAACATCTTCTCTGGTATATGTTAGTGCATTTTGAATTAAGTTTTGTAATACTCTTGTAAAATCAGTTTTGTCCATTGTGATTTCAAGGTTTTCGACTTTCTGATTTATGGTTGCATTTGTTTTTTTTACCAAATGATCAAGGTTGAATAATACATTGTTTATACAGTTTAGAACATTGAAAGGCGAATAAGAAGTTCGTTTGTGTATTCTATTTATTTCAGTTAAACCATTTATCAATTCTAACAGGTTGTTGGAGTTTTCGGTAATATAATTTAAATATTTATCAAGGTCTTCTTCTTTATTTTCTATAAGATCATTAGCGATCATTTTAAGCGTTATGACTGGACTTCTTAAATCGTGAATTAAATTGGCAGTCATGGACTTTAAGTTTTTGAATTGGTTTGACGACTCCTGAAACGTTTTAAGATTATTAGTGATTTTAAATAATAACACTTGTAAATCGAAGGGTTTAGTGATAAAGTCCACAACACCAAGTTTCCAAAGCTTCATGTTGTTGTGTTTTTCTTCAAGAGCGCTCATTACAATAATAGGGATGCTTTTGAATTCAGGAATACTTTTTACGGTTTCAATGAACTCTATTCCATTCATCACTGGCATCATTATATCCGTAATAATAATATCAGGTCGTTCCTTTTTTAAAGTCTTTAAGGCTTCCTTGCCGTTAAACGTAGATGAGGTTTTGAAATGGTTGGTCAATTCAGAGTGAATTATATTGTTCAAATCTGGGTTGTCTTCAACCAATAAAACTGTTGGGGTATTTTCTTTGTAAGTTATATTCGGCTTCTCATAGGTGATGTTGTTTTCATGAATGGGCTTTTCCAGAGTATTATCTAGAGTGATGTCGTAGTTAACGTATTTTAGATTTTCGGTAGTTTCTACTTCTGAATTATTTGGAAAAGTAATTTGGAACTCACTTCCTTTTTTTAATTCGCTTTTTACCTCAATACTTCCCTTTACTAGTTCCACTAGTTGTTTTGTGAGGGCTAAACCTAAACCACCAGTTGTGGCTCTGTCTTCATGCAAAGGGGCTCTATAATAGCGCTCAAAAATATGTGGTATTTCCTTAACATCTATACCAATACCATTATCTTTTACAGTCAAACTCCAATGGTTATCCTTAAAGTTAAGAATTACTTCAACTAAACCTCCATTTTGTGTAAACTTAATAGCGTTAAATACTAAGTTGATAATTATTTTTCGCAGTATTTTTTCATCCAAAGAAATCAATATGTCCGAAGAGGGAGCTGTTAGCTTAAGTTGTATGTTTTTTGATTCAGCGAAGGATTGAACTTGTTCCAATAATTGTTTTGTTAACCTAACAATATTGTTCGGTTTAGGATCAAGGTTTATTTTCTTTTCACTCAGCCTAGAAATATCTAACATTTGATTTGTCAGATCAATTAAATGATTGGTGTTTTTTAATAAAAGTTTTGAGTTTTCTATATCATCTGTTTTTTCGATAGTTGTTTTTAAAACCGTTAGAGGTGTTCTGAACTCATGAGAAATGTTGGCGAACAGATTATCTCTAGTTTTTCTATATTCTTGTTCCTGATTGGCAATTTGTTTATTCTTTTTTGCTAACTCTTGTTGTTGACTAGCTAGTTTTTTGTTTTTAACACTATTCTTTCTCGCAGACAGTAAGCCTGCCAGTAAAAAAAGAGCAATTAAAATAGCGATACCTATAAAATAATTTCGAGAGATGATTTGCTGAGATTTTTGTTCGTTTTCTAATCTTTGAATGTCTAGTTCACGTACACTTTGCATATCGATAAGCATGGAATCGATTACGGCTTGATTGGTTTGCTTGATTTGAGTTTTGCTTAGGGAATACTTTAGTTTATCATACTCCAAGGCCTTCTTATAGTTCTCTTTTTTTTCGTAGATAGAGGTTAAAAGTTCAGTTCCTTTAATTCTATCGTTTAAATTGTTTGCATTTAGCGTTTTTAAAGCATGTGATTCAGCGATTTTTAAACTGTCAATTCTAAAATAGCATTCACCTAAGCCTAAATAGAAAGAAGAAAAATCTCCTGTAGAGCTCAATTCTTTCCTAATTGAAAGCCCTTTTTTATATTGCTGTATTGCCTTTTTGTAGTTTCCTTTTACTTTGTCCAGGTTGGCAAGGTTGTTTAGGGTTGAAGAGATTCCTTTTTTATCTCCCAACTCCTGTCTCAAAACTAAGCTTTGCTGATAAGCTTTAACGGCTTCATCATAGTTTTTTTGATTGTAATAGATGCTTCCTAGTCTGTTCAGGCTGTAAGCCATTCCTCCCTTTCTTCCCAATTTCTGAAAAATAGCTAAACTTTGCTTGAAAAGATTAATGGCTTCTTTATGATTTCCTTGAATTCCATAGATGCTACCTAAATTGTTTAGATTTATGGCTACACCCTTTTTGTTATTCAGTTCATTGTTAATTGTTAAGCTTTTTTTGAAAAGATTGATGGCTTCTTTATAGTTCCCTTTTTCTCGATATATATTACCTAAATTATTTAAAGTTATTGCAATTCCTCTTTTATCACCTAATTCCTTTCTTAAAGTTAAAATTTGTTGATAAAGATCGATGGCTTCATTATAATTCCCTTGATTTTTATAGACCTGTGTTAGACTAGAGAGAATGATAGCAATTTCGTTTTTTTGTCCAAGTGCTCTATTAATAGCTAAACTTTGCTCGCAAAATTTGATAGCTTTTTCATAATCTCCCTGATTAGTATAAATTAAACCTAAACTCAGTAATATTCTACCTGTTATTAGTTTGTATCCTTCTTTTTGGCTAATAGCTAAACCTTGTTCGCATAACTCGATAGCCTTTTCATAATTTCCACGTTGCTTATTGAAAATACCTAATGAATTCAACAAATTAGCTTCTGTTTTTTTGTAACCAAGCTTTTTGCTTTGTTCAAGATAAATAGAGCCTTTCTTTAAACCTTCTTTATAAAGACCTTGTTTACTTAATAAGTATATTTCAATGGCTTGCGTTTGAAGCAGTCTCTGTTTATCTTCTTTTTTTTGAGCTAATGAAATACTTAGCTTATTAATTATTTTAGTACTATCTATATCGTGATTGAAATATTCAAGAGTGAGTTCATTTAAGACATCTATTTTTTTATCAATTTCAGTACTTGCATTATAAATATTCCACAAGCTATCTATTACAGGTTTGTTTTGCGCAAAACTTGTATTGATATAACAAAAAAGAATGATGAATATATAATAATATTTAATTTGTAGCATAATAATGAACGGGTTAAGCTTTCTTATAGAATAATCACGATTGTCCAATTAAAATGAAATTTTAATAGAACTGTTAGTAATTACAGGGAGAATTCAATATCGAATTGACTAAAAAGAGAGGGAATATCTTTTATGAGTAAAAACATATGAGATTAACGGACATGATGTACCCAAAAAAGAGTTTAAAACTACATTTTTTTATTGAGTTAACCAATTTTGTTTCAATTGATTTCTGTGCTGAAGAAATCAGTTCGCTGTTCAAAAAGAAGTTGAAAGTTAAACAATACTTTTTAGCTTTAGGTCTATGGAGAAGATTGTATGTTTATTTACTTTTGAGTTTACTTCAATTTCTCCATGATACTTATTGATAATTTCTTTCACTATGTATAACCCCAAGCCTGTACCTTGTGTTCCTGTTGAAGAGCTTCCTCTTTTTAGTTGCTTGAAAATGTCATCAAAATCATTTTCAGGAATTCCTTTCCCATTATCTTTTACAACGATTGAGAGAATGTTTTTTTTCTCAGAAAAAATAGAGATATCTATTTCGGGGTCAACATCCTTTACAGTGTAGGTTAGTGCGTTCTGAATTAAGTTTTGTAGTATTCTCGTAAAATCAGTTTTGTCCATTGTGATTTCGAGATTTTCAATTTTTTGATTTACGCGAGCCTTCTTTTTTTGTACTAAATGATCAAGGTTGAACAATACATTATTTACACAATTTGTAACATTAAAAGCCGAATGGGAGGTTCGTTTGTGTATTCTATTTATTTCAGTTAAGTCATTAATTAATTCTAATAGATTATTTGAATTTTCAGTGATGTAATTTAAATATTTATCAAGATCTTCTCCTTTATTGTCTATCAGATCATTTGCAATCATTTGTAGCGTAGCAACTGGACTTCTTAAATCATGAATTAAATTAGCAGTCAACGATTTAAGATTTTTATATTGGTTTGATGACTCTTGAAACGTTTTAAGATTATTAGTGATTTTAAATAGTAACACTTGTAAATCAAAAGGCTTGGTAATAAAATCAACAACACCAAGTTTCCACAGTTTCATGTTACTATGCTTTTCCTCAAGAGCACTCATAACAATAATTGGAATATTTTTAAATTCAGGAATACCTTTTATGGTTTCAATAAACTCAATTCCATTCATCACTGGCATCATGATATCCGTAATGATAATATCAGGACGTTCCTTTTTTAAAGTTTTTAAGGCTTCTTTACCATTAAATGTAGATAGGGTTTTGAAATAGTTAGATAATTCTGAATGAATTATATTGTTTAGGTCATGGTTGTCTTCAATCAATAAAACTGTGGGTGTATTTTCTTTATAAGTTACATCAGACTTTGTAGAAGTCGAATTGTTTTCAGAAATGGATTTTATTGGAGTGCTATCATGAGTAATATTGTAATTAATATATTTTAGGTTTTCCGCAATTTCTACTTCAGAATTATTCGGAAAAGTAATATGAAACTCGCTTCCTTTTTTTAATTCGCTTTTTACCTCAATACTTCCCTTTATTAGTTCTACTAGTTGTTTTGTTAGTGCTAACCCTAGACCGCCAGTAGAAGCTCTGTTTTCATGTAAAGAAGTTCTATAATAACGTTCAAACAAATTAGGAATGTCTTCAGGGGCTATCCCTATTCCGTTGTCTTTAATAATCAACCTCCAATAATTGTTTTCAAACTGAAGACTTACATTTACAATTCCATTTTCAGGAGTGAATTTAATTGCATTAAAGACTAAATTGATTAAGATTTTTCTATAGACATTTTTATCTAAAGGAATTGTAATAACGGAAGTTGGGGCTTGTAGTTTTAGTGATATATTTTTTGATTCGGAAAATGATTGAACTTGCTCTAATAATTGTTTTGTTAATCCAACAATGTCAACAGGTTTTAGATCCAGATTTATTTTCTTTTCACTCAGCTTAGAAATATCTAATATTTGATTTGTTAGATCAATTAAATGATTGGTGTTTTTTAATAAAATATTAGAGCTTGATGTTTTTTCTGCCTTTTCAATAGAGGTTTTTAACACGGTTAGGGGAGTTCTGAATTCATGCGATAGATTAGCGAACAATTGATCTTGCTTTGCCCTATAGTCTTGCTCTTGTTTTGCGAGTAATTTGTTTTTGGTATTGTTGTTTTTAAAATAGAATAATCCAAATAATAGTGCGAGGGCTATTGCGAAAGAAGCAATCATCAAATAGTTTCTCGATTTTAGTTGTTGATTTTTGAGTTCATTCTTTTTTTGTTCAATTTCAAGGTCTTTCGTTATCTTCATTTCTAATAACATTCCATCAACGATAGCTTGGTCATTTTCTCTATGAAATTGATCTTTTAAAACAGTAATACTATCACTATATATTAATGCTTTCTTATAATTATTTTCATTTTTAAAAATAGATGCTGCAGCATTATACGCAACTATTTTTTCTTCTAAATCCGTTGTGGATAATGCCTTTTTTAAATAATAAAAGGAAGAGTCTTTTTGATTTAGTTTTTGATAAGTTTTGGCTAGACCGATATAGTATGCAGTTGCGCTATATTCTCGGTAAGAATTATCCCTTAACTCAAGAGCTTTTGTATAATATTCAAACGCTTTCTCATAATTTTTGTTTTCAAGTGCTATTTCCCCAAGAGCATCGAATATAGTTAATAGGTATATATTGTTAGGTGAGTTTTTATTCAAATAAAGAGCTTCTGAAAGATATACTTTCGCTTTATTTCTATTGGAATTGATCAGTAGTTTACCCATTCCAATAATACATTCCAGATAGTAGATATGTGAGTTACCAGCATTCCCTATTAATCGAACGCTTTCCTCATAATGATAGAGAGCTTCTTGAGCGAAAATGGATTTGTTATTATGAAGTTTTGAATATAAGTCAGCTAATTTAATATGTGATATTATTTTACCATATTTATCATTTGACTTATTCATTAGTGTTAAGGCTGTTTTGTAAATACGTATGGTTTTTTCATATTCTTTTTGATCTTCATAAACTGCTCCAATGTCAAGTTTAGTATAGGCTTTATCTAAAAGGATGTTGGAAATTTCATTAATCTCTTCTATTTTTCTATATAAAGTCAAGGCTTCTTCATAGTTTTTATTAATTCTATGGATGTCAGCTAGACTGGTGAGAATACTTCTAGTTTGATCTATATCTTGGGTTTTTTCCGCTGCAATCAATCCTTTTCTGAAATAATCTATGGCGTTCTTATTTTCACCTTGTAATTTATACCCGTAGCCTATTTGATTAAAGATTTTTGTTCTTAAATAATCAGCATCTTCAAAATCTTTTATAAGTTGAAGAGCTTCTTGCTTAAGTAGTAAAGATTTTTGATAAAGTTTCTTTGCAGAATTTATAAGTCCAAGTCCAATTTTACATCTCGCTAAAATCCAATTAAACTTATGTTGAGTAGCCAGTTTTTCTGTAGTTAAAGTAATATTTTCACTTTCTTTGTACATCCCCAGTCGTCGATTGCATACTGCTATATGATAATTAGAGATTAAGTATTGATATACATTATTGGCGTGTTTTAAGTGTTTTAAATTCTCTTCGCATAACTCTTTGCATAAGTTATACTTGCCTTGAGTTAAAAGGAATAACTCTTTATTTCGTAATGCATGAAATTTCAGTGTTACATATTTGTTATTGGTACTATCTTTTATTTTGTTATAGGTTTGGTTAGTTAATTTTTCAGCTTTATCAATATCATTTTTCATGATAAATTGAGCATGATAAAGTGTTGCTGAGTACTTTAAAAAATCGTTATTAATAGAATCTGCCAGTGTTTTACTTGTTTCTATCGTTTTTATTGCCAGATCTATTTTGTATTGTCGGTAAAAGCATACAGCTATTTGCGTCAAACATTCTATTTTACCTTGTATATTATTACTAGATTCACTTAAAGCAATAGCGTTATTAGCAATATTTAAAGCTTTTGTTATTTGACCAAGTTTTATATAGGCTTTACTTAGAATTAAATTAGCGCTTATTTGTTCTTCGCTGTTATAACTGCTTATTTCTTTACTTTTTTTCGCAATAATAATTGCACTGTCAATATCGAAGCCAAGGTATTCTTGTGCTAAAAAATTTAATTTTTTGCTTTTTTCAATCTTATTCTTTTCTGTATTGAATGAAGCCCATAATTCCCTTAGCTGAGTTTTGTTTTGAGAGTGTAAAACATTACCCACCAAAATAAAGGCGCATAAGATTAAGTTCTTTATCGACATGATTATCTGTTAGTAGTTTACTTAATAAAGTAGGGAGAATGTTTTTGATACTCAAATGTAAAGAAATAAATTAACTGTTTGTTATAGAGTGTTTTATTTGTTTTTACGAGCGAGAACGATTTAGAGCATTGATTCGAACGAATCCATTTCTTTATTTCTTTTTACTTTAAGTAAGTTGTTTTGTGGAATTCTAAAGAGTATTCATTTGAGAGTTTTTTTTATGGTTTTTATTTGATTAAAGTATGTCTTAGTTTTATTAGACGTTAAGATCTATATAAAAAAAATGTTTTGATGTATCAGAAGTCACTAAATATTAGACAATACTTTTTAGCGTTAGCGTTATTGAGAATGTGGTGTGTTCTTTTATCTTTGAATATACTTTAATGTCACCTTGATATTTATTGGTAATTTCTTTTACAATATATAAACCCAAACCTGTCCCTTGGGTTCCCTGTGAAGATTTTCCTCTTTTCAATTGTTTGAAGATTTTGTTAAAGTCATTTTCTGGAATTCCTTTTCCATTGTCCTTTATAATAATTGAAAGAGTGTTTTTCTCTTTAGAAAAAATGGAAATATCTATTTTAGGATAAATACCTTCTTTGGTGTAGGTTAGAGCGTTTTGAATCAAATTCTGCAATATTCTTGTAAAATCAGATTTATCCATTGTAATTTCAAGATTTTCTACTTCTTGATTTATGACAGCATTTGTTTTTTTGACTAAATGTTCGAGGTTGAATAGCACATTGTTTACACAGTCTGATATATTGAAAAGAGTGTAGGATGTTCGCTTATGTATTCGATTTATTTCAGTTAAACCATTAATTAATTCTAGTAGATTGTTGGAGTTTTCGTTGATGTAATTTAAATATTTATCAAGATTTTCTTTCTTGTTTTCTAAGAGATCATTTACAATCATTTGTAGAGTAACGACTGGACTTCTTAAATCATGGATTAAATTGGCGGTTAACGATTTTAGGTTTTTATATTGGTTTGATGACTCCTGAAATGTTTTAAGATTATTGGTGATTTTAAATAATAAGACTTGTAAATCAAAAGGCTTGGTAATAAAATCGACAACACCAAGTTTCCATAGCTTCATGTTGTCATGTTTTTCTTCAAGAGAACTCATTACAATAATTGGAATACTTTTAAACTCTGGTATATTTTTTATAGTTTCAATAAATTCAACTCCATTCATCACTGGCATCATAATATCTGTAATGATAATATCGGGTTTTTCATTGTTTAAAATATTTAACGCTTCGCTACCATTAAATGTAGATAGGGTTTTGAAATAGTTAGACAATTCTGAATGAATAATATTGTTGAGGTCATTGTTGTCTTCAATTAATAGAATTGTAGGGGTGTTTTTGTCGTGACGAGATTCAATATTTAAAGAGGTAGGAGTCTTACTGATTATTTCGATTGAACTGTTACCAGAAATGATGTGATTTGTAAATTCATCATTATCTGAAGGTCGAATAGGAGAGTGATTAGGAAAGGAAACTTCAAATTGACTCCCTTTACCTAATTCACTTTTTACATGAATAGTACCATTCACAAGTTCAACTAGTTGTTTGGTTAGTGCTAGTCCCAATCCCCCGGTAGAACTTCTGTTCTCGCTTAAAGGAGCTCTATAATAACGTTCAAACAAATTAGGAATGTCTTTAGGGGCTATTCCTACTCCATTGTCTTTAATAATCAACTTCCAGTAATTGTTGTTAAACTGAAGACTAACATCTATAACTCCATTTTCAGGTGTGAATTTAATTGCATTAAAGACTAAATTGATTAAGATTTTTCTATAGACATTTTTATCTAAAGGAATTGTTATAACGGAAGTTGAGGCTTGTAGTTTTAGTGATATATTTTTTGATTCGGAAAATGATTGAACTTGCTCTAATAACTGTTTTGTTAATCCAACAACGTCTACAGGTTTTGGATTCAGATTTATTTTCTTTTCACTTAGTCTAGAAATATCTAATATTTGATTTGTTAGATCAATTAAATGATTGGTGTTTTTTAATAAAATATTAGAGCTTGGCGTTTTTTCTATCTTTTCAATAGAGGTTTTTAACACGGTTAGGGGAGTTCTGAATTCATGTGATAGATTAGCGAACAATTGATCTTGCTTTGCTCTGTAGTCTTGTTCTTGTTTTGCAAGTAATTTGTTTTTGGTGTTGTTGTTTTTAAAATAGAATAACCCAAACAATAGTGCGATAGCTATTGCAAAAGCAGCAATCATTAAATAGTTTCTCGATTTTAGTTGTTGACTTTTAAGTTCATTTTTTTTTTGTTCAATTTCAAGATCTTTCGTTAGCTTCATTTCTAATAACATGCCATCGACGATAGTTTGGTCATTTTCTTTATGAAATTGATCTTTCAAAATAGGAATACTATCACTATATATTAATGCTTTCTTATAATTATTTTCATTCTTGAAAATAGAAGTTGCAGCACTAAAGGCGATCATTTTTTCTTCTAAATCTGTTGTGTTTAATGCTGTTTTTAAATAATAAATGGAAGAGTCTTTTTGATTTAACTTTTGATAAGTCTCAGCTAGACCGATATGGTAGGCAGTTGCGCTTTGTTCTTGATAAAAGAGGTTTTTTAATTTTAACGCTTTCTTGTAATAATCAAGTGCTTTTTTATAGTTTTTTTTATTGTAAGCTATTTTTGCTAAAGAACTAAACGCTTTCATCAAGTGAACGTTATTAGGAGAATTTCTGTTTAATTCAATGGCTTCTAATAAATAATTTTCAGCTTTTTTCTGATCAAAATTTATTAGTAGTTTTCCAAGTCCAACAATGGCTTCCATATAATAGATATGTGTGTTGCCAGTAGTGTTCATTAACTGAATACTTTCTTGGTAATGGTAAAGGGCTTCCTTTGAAAATATCGAGTTGTTTTTTTGAAGTTTTGAATAGCAGTCTGCTAGTTTTATGTGTGTGTAAATTTTACTGTCCTTATCATTTAATTCATTCATTAATGTTAGGGCAGCTTGATAGGTTTGAATCGCTTTTTCATATTTTTTCTGATCTTCATATACCTTACCGATATCTAGTTTAGTGTAAACTTTATCTAAATTGTTGTTAATTGTTTTGTTTATCAGCTCTATTTTCTCGTACAATTTCAACGACTCTTTGTAGTTTTTACTTATTCTATATGAATCACCAAGTAGACTAAGAGCGCTTCTTTTTTGAAGAATGTTTTCAGTTTTTTCTGCTAAAAGGAGCGCTTCCTTGAAATAATTGATTGCCTTGATATTTTCTCCTTTTCTTTTATAAATGTATCCAGTATAATTAAAGATTCTCATTTTCAGAAAATCGGCGTCTTCATATTTTTCTATAAGCCTTAGAGCTTCTTCTTCATAACTAATAGCTTTTTCATTATTTCCTTTTAGCATTTCTAAAATTCCCAGTATACTTTTGATATCTGAATTGAGCCAATTAAATTTATGCTTAGAAGCAAGCGCTTCAGCATTTAAAAGAACCTTTTGAGATTCTTGATAGTTTCCAAGACTTCGATGAGATCCTCCTATTGCACTATTGAAATATAGACTTTGATAAATATTATTCGTTCCTTTTAGATATGATAAAGCCTCTTCGCACACTGTTTTGCGGAGTTTAAACTCGTCTTGAATAAATAGGATTACTTCTTTGTTTCTTAGAGCATGAATTCGTAAATCTAAATATTTGTAGTCTGTACTATCTTTAATTTTCTGGTAAACTTCATTGTTTAGCTTTTCAGCTTTTTGAATATCGCTAGCTGTTATAAACTGAGCCAAGTATAAAGTTGATTCATATTTTAAAGAGGTGTTGTTAATAGAATCCGATAGAAATAAACTGTTTTGGGTGGTATCTATAGCTTGTTTTTTTCTATTTTGCTTAAAATGGCAGAGGCTAATTAGGTTTAAGGACTTTATCTTTCCTTCAATATAATGAGTGGAGCTACTTTGTGATAATGTTTTTGTAGCTAAATCAATTGCTTTTGTTATTTGACCAAGTCTTATATAAGCTTTACTTAGAATTAAATTAGCGCTTATTTGTTCTTCGCTGTTATAACTACTTATTTCTTTACTTTTTTTCGAAATAATAATCGCACTGTCAATATTAAAACCAAGGTATTCTTGTGCTAAAAAATTTAATTTTTTGCTTTTTTCAACCTTATTCTTTTCTGTATTGTATGAAGCCCATAATTCCCTTAGTTGAGTTTTGTTTTGAGAGTATAAAACATTACCCACTAAAATGATGGCGCATAAGATTAAGTTCTTTATCGACATGATTAGCTGTTAGTAGTTCACTTATATAGAAGAGGTAGGTAGTTTATAATCAAATGTAAAAAAAATAAAATAACTACTTGTTATATAGTGTGTTATTTGTTTTTAAGGGCAAAAAGAATTTAGAGCATGGATTCAACTGAATGAATTTTTACTTCGTTTTGCTTTCCTTTAAGTAAAATATTTCCTAAAAATTTAGATTGAATATCTATTTGTAAGTCTTTTAATAGCTTTTCTGAAATTAAAAGAGTTGTATTATACGCGTTGCATTCTGCTTGAATTCTGGCAGAGGTATTGATAACGTCACCATGATAGGCAAGTTCTTTTTTTACGGAACCAACTTCGGCAACCATAAGCTTACCTCCATGCAAACCTGCTTTGAATTCAGGGAAAATATTATACTTCTTCTGGTAGTAATCCTTTTTTTGCTGTCGTTGTGCTTCAAAAGCAAAGAATATACCTATGCAATTATTGTTTAATAATCCTTTTTCATAAGACCAACTTAAAACCGCTTCATCACCAACATATTGATATATTTCCGCATTGTAATCGATAACGACTTCATTTAAATCGGAAAAACAATCTTGAATGAATTGACTGTACTTGTGATAGCCAAGTTCTTCGGCAATTGAAGTAGAGTTTTTTAAGTCTAAAAACATAAAAACACGATTTTCTTCTTGTGGTGTTTTGTAATGACCTAACAACATTTTAAGAAAAACTCCTCGTCCAAATCTTTCAGTAGCAATTTTAACAAAGGAAAATACAACTGACGATAGTACTATAAACCACATAGCAGCCCAGAAACGCCTGTTAGTAAGCCACCAACCAGGAGCTAAATTTATATTCAATGGAAATATTTTAGATAACAGTGTTAGTATTAAGGTTAGTGTAAAGACAGTAGCTAAAAAATGAGACAATGTTTTTAAAAGTATGTTAAATCCCAAACTAACTTTTTGAGCAATACTTTTATCGAAAAAGAAGTTAATTAAACCGAAAAGTATTCCTAATACTAATCCTATAGCTGTTGCAATAATAAATGGAACTTCAATAGGAGTAGAGCTAATATTTTGTCCAGTCGCTTGTGAAATCTCCTGATTTAAACCAAAATACCTGAAAATTGCGAGTGAAACAAAAGCAAAACCCCAAAAAAGAGCTGATTTCCATAGATATTTGAAGAGTTCTTGTAAACCTTTATTCATGGTAATTATATTGATGGGGGAGATTCTTAATTCGAAACTAAATGGGGGAAGAGTTTCCTGTATTTATGTATAACTAAAGTAGTAAATTTTCAGATTATTATGAGGGAAATGTTTTGTGTCTCTGAGTAATTATACTGGCCTTTAATTTAGAGTGTTATAAAAATCTAAAAAGGGAGAAAAAATCGAATGGTAAATAAAAAAACCTTGACTAAAAAGTCAAGGTTTTTGTCGGGGTGGCAGGATTCGAACCTGCGACCTCCTGCTCCCAAAGCAGGCGCGATGACCGGGCTACGCTACACCCCGAAAAGTGTGCAAATCGTGATATAGTTTATCGAGAAAAATTCTCAGAGACTATACCCCGATTATTTGGGACTGCAAATATATAAAAAAAAGTATACGACGAATAAAAAATGTAATATTTTTATTTATTATCGACCAATAATCAAAATGTATAAACCGTAGAGGAAAAAAACCAAAAATAAACTACATTTGTAGTCACTAATATATTACAGAGAAATGGCAGAAAAAATTAAATGCTTAATAATAGGTTCTGGACCAGCAGGATATACAGCGGCAATTTATGCTGCAAGAGCAGATATGAAACCAGTTATGTATACTGGAATGCAAATGGGAGGTCAGTTAACAACAACTACTGAAGTTGACAACTTTCCAGGTTATCCAAATGGTACGGATGGAACAGCTATGATGGAAGATCTAAAAAAACAAGCTGAGCGTTTTGGAACAGATGTTCGTTTCGGTTTAGTAACTAGTGTTGATCTTTCAAATAAAGAAGGAGGAATTCATAAAGTTATGGTTGATGAATCTACAGAAATAGAAGCTGAAACTGTAATTATTTCGACAGGTGCTACTGCTAAATATTTAGGTTTAGAAAGTGAGCAACGTTTAATTGGAGGTGGAGTATCTGCTTGTGCTACTTGTGATGGATTCTTTTATAAAGGACAAGACGTAATCGTTGTAGGAGCAGGAGATACTGCTGCTGAAGAAGCTACTTACTTAGCAAATATTTGTAATAAGGTTACAATGTTAGTTAGAAAAGATTACATGAAAGCTTCCAAAGCAATGCAACATAGAGTAAATAAAACTGAAAATATTGAAGTGTTATTTAATACTGAAATAGATGAGGTTTTAGGAGAAAATGTAGTTGAAGGAGTACGTGCTGTTAACAACCAATCAGGAGATAAAACTGATATTCCAGTAACAGGAGTATTTATAGCTATTGGTCATACCCCAAATACGCAATTATTTAAAGGAGTTTTAGATATGGATGAAACTGGGTATTTAATTACTAAAGGAAAATCTACTAAGACAAATTTACCAGGAGTATTTGCTGCAGGTGATGTTCAAGATCATGAATACCGTCAAGCGGTTACGGCAGCTGGAACTGGATGTATGGCAGCTTTAGATGCTGAGCGTTATTTAGGAGCGTTAGAATAGAAAAGAGATAAATTATCTATATTAAAAAAAGGAGGTGTTAAAACCTCCTTTTTTCGTTACATCAATTAAATTAATATAACATCGTTTCCCCCAAAAATAATTGTTTTCAATATTAATAATAGCTCAATTCTTCTTTTAAAGGCGTTGATTTCATTTCCGTTTTAATGTCCTCAACAAACAAATCTATTTGATCCTTAGTTACATTTGGCATACAAATAATATGAGTTACATCATCTTCTGTAGCCAATTGCCATTTGTTTTTTAAGTGATCTGTTACTTTGGGAAAAACAACAGTTATTGAACCAGGATTACTCCATGCTTCAATTCCTATTCTTTGTAATTCTTTTTTACAGTATTTAGCTACTTCTAAACTGTGTTTATATCTTGCTTGCAGTCCTTCAACTCCAAGTTTTTGAATGGCGTACCACAAGAATAAAGGGCTATGTCCATTTCTAGATCCAGTAATGGTCGTATCCAACGAACCAATATATGAAATACCCTTTGATACCCTGTCTCTTAATGAACGTTTCGTTATAATTACACCTGCAGGGATAGGAGAGCCAATAAACTTATGTCCACTTATTGAAATGCTATCAGCTCCTTCCACAAAATCAAAAGGAGTTTGAGGTTCAGCAAAAGCACCAAAAGTTCCTGAGAGAGCTCCATCACAGTGTATATAATGATCTTGAATAGCCAGTTTTTTTAATATTTTCTTTATTTCAGAAACATCATCTTTCGCTTCTTTCATAGTGGTACCATGGGTGGCTAATACAATTGCTGGTTTATGTCTATTAAACTTTAATGTTTCCTCTAAATCGTCATAATCAATTTCACCGTTTTCTTGTGATCTAATCACAATACTCGGAATATTCAATAAATGAATGTTCTTCTTAACACTATAGTGAGTCGATTCTGAATAATATACCATTGCCTTAGGGTACATTTCTCTGGCAATATAAAGACCGTATAAGTTACTTTCCGATCCACCGTTTGTCACATATCCCCAATAATCATTTGGATTAGCACGGAATAGTTTTGCAAAGAAATCAACAACCTCCCTTTCAATTTCATGGGTATGTACTTTGTACGTACTATTTTCGAAAGGATCACCTAAATTGTTAATAGGATATTTTAGGAAATCGTACAGTGGTGAGTAATCAAAATCCTTTGAAACGGGATATCCTAAAAAGGAATCTCTAGCGTTCTTAACTTTATCTTTTAAATCACTCAATCGATTTGCTATGGAGGAGTTTAAGTTCATTCTTTGTGAAACAATTAAATTTTAATGCAAATGTATTTGTTTTTAGAATTAAAATCTTTTAAATAGCTATATTTGGAAAATTAAACTTATTTTAAAGTGTTTTGGTAAATGAAATATCTTTTTGAAGATAGAAATTTGCCTGATTTTAGATTTATATTCTAATTATGGATAAAGTAGATAAGGAAATACTCAAAGAATTGCAGGAAAATGCGAAGCAAAACACGAAGCAAATAGCTTCTAAAATTGGTTTGTCAGTAACTCCGACGTATGAAAGGATAAAAAGGTTAGAGAAGAGCGGTGTTATAAAGAAGTATGTAGCTTTAGTAGATCGCCAAGTAATAGGAAAGCAAATCATTGCATATTGTCAAATAACGCTATTTAAACATCAAAAAAGTTTAATTGATCAATTCAAAAATGAAATGTCAATTTTATCTGAAGTAATGGAATGTCATCACGTATCAGGGAACTTCGATTTTTTGTTGAAGGTCGCTGTGAATGATATGAATAGCTTTCAACGATTTATAAATGAAAGGCTTTCTGTAGTTGAAGGAATATCAACAATTCATAGCTCTTTCGTTATGGATTCTTACAAAGATTCAACTAGTTATCTTCTATAATCCATAAGTAGCTCTTGCACTTTCTATTTGTTCTTCTTCTGTAGTCTCCGGATATAGAATGTATTTAGGAGCAATTATTGGCTTATATTCTGTGATGGTAATTGATGTAATTGAAGCAAAAGGGAATTTCCCTTTGGTAATTTTCAAAAGTTCTTGCTCTCTTTCTACAAATAAAGTATCGTTCTTTTTTATAATACTAGCTTCACCTTTTATTTTGAAACCTTTTTGAACGAGTATATTGATAAAACTTATACAAACAAAAGAGTTTTCTTTAATGTTCTTTAATGTTTGAGGAGAAGCAATATTTGCAATTATAATCTCATCTTCAAAATACGTAAACACTTCCTTAGGAGATACGTTTGGCATACCTTCAGACGAAACAGTAGCTAGCCAACAAAGGACGCTATGATCCATCGATTCTTTGATTTCTGTAGTAATTTTCATGACATTATTTCTTTTGATTTTTCGAGAGCTCATCTAATCGTTTTTTCTCCTTCTCGGTTAAGTTATCAATTCCCTTTTGATGAATTTTTTCTAAAAGCGCATCAAATTCCTTTTGATCCATAACTTTCTTCTCACTGTAGTCATCGTCAATAGTTTGTTTTTTGGGCGTTCTATTGAATGGAGAGTTAGGAGATACAAGTGCAGGTTTTAGAAAAATAAGCATTAAAAAGATAAATGTCGGAATTAGGGTTAGTGCAATGGGAACAAAGTTTTCAACGATCGCATTTGGGTATAAAGAAATCGCCGTTATCATACCAAGCACGGCGCCACCTAAATGGGCTTCATGTCCAATATTGTCATTGTTTGCTTTGATTCCATATAAAGAATAGCTTACATATAAAAGACCAAACAGCCAACTTGGAATTCCGATTGGAAGGAAAAAAATACCAATACGAATTTCGGGGAAAAGGGCTATAGCGGCGAAGATAATACCACTAACAGCTCCCGAGGCACCAACGGCACTATAGTTAGGGTGGTTTTTATGAATTACCAAGGCGAGCATATTTCCTGCTAAAAGACTTACAAAATAAATTAAAGAAAAGTAAAATGTTCCTAAACCTCTTTCTAAAATAGCCGCAAAAGAATAAAAACTAAACATATTAAAAAGGAGATGTGTCCAATTAACATGCAAAAAGCCGGAGGAAAGCATTCTAATGTATTCTTTCCCAATAAGTATTTTACCAACTTGAAACTTATAACGTTGGAACACATTCCAATTTTCAAAACCACTATAAGAAAAAAGACAATTAGCAATAATAATAAGTAAGCCTACTGTACCTGGTTGCGACATAGATATGTAATTTTGATGGCAATATAAAAAATAAAAAGACCGTTAAAGTTTATTTTAACGATCTTTTAAACAAACAACTAAATTCTAAAACCTATAAAAGTTGAAGAAGATGGTTAGCTCACAAGTGAGCTAATATTTTTAAAAACAGTATTTATTTTCTGCTTTAAGTTTTTCAGCAATAGTATTACGTAATTCAACTATATTAGGATAGTTCGTATACTTTGTAAAACGCTTTAATCCCATTAACATCATACGTTGCTCATCACCTTCAGCGAAAGAAATAATTCCTTCTTTTGCATTTTTGTTAATGATTTCAACAGCATTGTATAAATATAGTTGAGCCATAGCAATTTGTTCTTTTTGAGAGTCTTCTCCGAAACGCTTAACGTTTTTCTCAGTTCTCAAAATACCTGATTCTGCCATGTATATCTCAATTAAAATATTAGAAGCAGCATTTAATAATTGTTGGTGTTGCTCTAAATCTGGCCCAAATTTTTGAATAGCAGCTCCAGCAACCATTAAGAATACTTTTTTAAGTTTTCCAATGATTTCTTTTTCTTCTGAGAAAAGTTCAGAATAATCTGGACTATCAAATGAAGGAATTCCCATTAATTCATCAGCTACTTTCATTGCAGGATTTAATAAATCAACATGACCTTTCATTGCTTTCTTAACTAACATTCCTACCGAAAGCATACGGTTAATTTCGTTAGTACCTTCATAAATTCTAGCGATTCTTGCATCTCTCCAAGCAGCTTCCATAGGAGTTTCTTCAGAGAATCCCATTCCACCAAAAACTTGGATACCTTCATCAGCACAATCTTGTACATCTTCAGAAACTGCCACTTTTAAGATAGAACATTCAATAGCGTATTCTTCAACACCTTTTAACTCTGCTTCTTGATGCGAGTTACCTTCCGATTCTCTAATTGCAATTCTATCTTCGATATTTTTAGCAGCTCTATATGAAGCAGACTCTCCTATATAAGCATTTGTTGCCATTTCAGCTAACTTCGATTTAATAGCACCGAATTCAGCAATAGGAGTTTTAAATTGCTTACGCTCATTTGCATATTTTACTGCTTCTGTAGTAATTCTTCTTTGAGAATCTAAACATGCAGCAGCCAATTTAATACGACCTACGTTTAAGGCATTCATGGCTATTTTAAATCCACCTCCACGTACAGAAAGCATATTTTCAACAGGGACTAAAGTGTCGCTAAAGAAAACTTGACGAGTTGAAGAAGCTCTAATACCTAATTTGTGCTCTTCCTCACCAAGAGTAACACCATTTGGATTGTCTTTATCATATTCAAGAATGAACCCTGTAATGTTCTTATCATCTTCGATACGAGCAAAAACAATGAAAATCTCAGCAAAACCAGCATTAGAGATCCACATTTTTTGCCCATTAATTTTATAATGCTTACCGTCTTCTGTTAACTCAGCAGTGGTTTTTCCAGAGTTAGCATCTGAACCAGCACCTGGCTCTGTTAAACAGTACGCTCCAAATCTTTCACCAGAAGCTAAAGCAGGTACATATTTTTGCTTTTGCTCTTCTGTACCGTATAAAGTAATCGGCATTGTACCGATTCCTGTATGTGCACCAAAAGCAGTACTAAACGAACCTGTTCCACTTGATATATAATCACACGTTAACATGGTAGAAACAAATCCCATTCCTAAACCACCATAAGCCTCAGGTACAGCAACTCCTAAAAAACCTAACTCACCTGCTTTACGCATTGTTTCTTCCGTTAAAGCATAATCTTTCGCTTCAAAACGGTTTTTGTGAGGTATAATCTCGCGGTCATTAAATTCCTGTACCGCATCTCTCATCATTGTTTGCTCCTCAGAAAAATCTTCTGGAGTAAATACATCTTCACATTGTGTTTCTTTTACTAGGAACTGTCCTCCTCGTAATAGATCTGTTTTCACTTCTGACATAATTTTTTAGACTTTTTGTTTAGAATGGGTTTTGAGTACTTAGTAATGAGTTGACAAATTATTTTTTAAGTGGTGTTAAAAACGAACTTTTATCTGTCACTCATTTACTAAGAACTATCTCCATCTAAATATGTTTTAATAAATCACTTTATACTCTTGTATTGAAATTCAATACCCAATTCTATATATGTTATTTTAAGAATTCGAAAATTCCTGCAGCACCTTGACCAGTACCCACACACATAGTTACCATTCCATACTTACCACTCATTTCGCGCTTGCGCATTTCATCGAATAATTGAACAGAAAGTTTAGCTCCGGTACATCCTAATGGATGACCTAAGGCAATAGCTCCTCCGTTTACGTTAATAATTTCTGGGTTCAAATCTAATTCTCTTATTACCGCTAATGATTGAGAAGCAAATGCCTCGTTCAATTCAATTAATTCAATATCACTCTGTTCAAGTCCGGCTTGTTTAAGTGCTTTAGGAATAGCTGCAACAGGTCCAATACCCATAATTCTTGGAGGTACCCCTGCAGCTGCATAGCTCACCATACGAGCTTCTGGTTCAAGGTTTAATTCTTTTACCATATCTTCACTCATTACCATAACAAAAGCGGCTCCATCACTCGTTTGAGAGGAGTTACCAGCGGTTACAGAACCATTAGCAGCAAACACTGGACGTAGTCTAGTCAATGCTTCTACACTTGTTCCTCTACGAGGCCCTTCGTCTTTAGTAACGGTGTAATTTCTAGTTGCACGTTTTCCCTTACCATCGATGTAAGTTTCTTCTACATTAATTGGTGCAATTTGATCTTGAAAACGATCACTATCTAAAGCTTTTAATGCTTTCATATGTGATTCGTAAGCAAATTTATCTTGATCGTCACGAGAGATATTGAATTGTTGAGCAACAGCTTCAGCTGTATTACCCATTCCCCAATAATAATCTTCATGACCTGCGTTTACGATATCATAGTTTAATTCTGGTTTAAACCCTGTCATAGGAACAGAACTCATACTTTCCGTACCACCAGCAATGATACAATCCGCCATTCCAGATTGTATTTTAGCAACTGCCATACCAATAGTTTCTAATCCCGAAGAGCAAAAACGGTTAACAGTTACTCCTGGAACATCAACAGAATCTAATCCGATAAGAGAAATAATTCTTGCCATGTTTAAACCTTGAGAACCTTCAGGCATTGCATTACCTACAATTACATCATCAATTCTCTTCACATCGAAATCAGGTAATTTACCCATCATGTATTTGATGGTTTCGGCAGCCAACTCATCGGCTCTTTTAAATCTGAACACACCTTTTTTAGATTTACCAACGGCGGTTCTATATCCTTTTACTATATATGCTGTTTTCATAAATTTAGTTTTTAGTGCTTAGTTTTAAGTTTTAATACTCATAACTAAAAATTAATAATTAAGCACTCGCAACTATTAGTTGCGAAGTGGTTTACCAGTTTTTAACATGTGCTGAATACGCTCTAAAGTTTTGCGTTCAGTTGTTAAACTTAAAACAGCTTCGCGTTCAATGTCTAATAAATATTGCTCAGTAACTCTTGTTGGTTCTGATAAATCTCCTCCAGCCATAACGTAGGCTAGTTTATTTGCTATTTTTTGATCGTGTTCAGATATAAATTTAGAAGCTTCCATAGCATCTGTACCAACCATAAATGTACCTAGCGCTTGTTTTCCTAGTACTAATACATCTTTTCTTTTTGTAGGTTGAGTATAACCAGCTTCGGCCATTATAACGGCATGCTTTTTAGCTTCAGCTATCTGACGATCTTTATTCACAACAACAATATCTTTTCCTTTTTCTAAGAATCCTAAATCATAGGCTTCATATGCTGAGGTAGAAACTTTTGCCATAGCAACCGTGAGGAAATATTCTTGTAATACGTTTAATTGAACATCTCCTTTATGAAATAAATCTGAAGCTCTTAATGCCATTTCTTTCGAACCTGCACCTCCAGGTATAATACCAACTCCAAATTCAACAAGTCCCATATAGGTCTCTGATGCAGCTACAATTTTGTCAACATGCATTGAAAGCTCACAAGCCCCTCCAAAAGAGTATCCATGTGGAGCAGAAATTGTAGGTATCGATGAGTAACGTAAACGCATTACTGTATCTTGGAAATACTTGATAGCCATGTTTAATTCATCATATTCTTGCTCTACAGCCATCATGAATATCATTCCAATATTTGCTCCAACAGAGAAGTTTGCTCCTTGATTTCCAATAACCAATCCTTGGAAATCTTTTTCAGCTAAATCAACAGCTTTATTTAAACCAGCTAAAACGTCACCACCAATCGTATTCATTTTAGATTGGAATTCACAGTTTAAGATTCCGTCTCCTAAATCTTCAATAACAACACCAGAATTTTTGAATACCTCCTTTGTTTTTCTGATATTGTCAAGAATGATAAATGAATCTTGGCCAGGTTTTTTAACTTGTCCTTTTTGAGTTACATCATAATAATATGTAGCACCTTCTTTTACAGTATAAAAAGAAGTTTCACCTTTACTTACCATTTCAGATACCCAAGCAGCAGGTTCTTTTCCTTCTGCCTTCATTAACTCAATTCCTTTTTCTAAACCAACAGCATCCCAAATTTCAAATGGTCCGTTTTCCCATCCGAAACCAGCTTTCATGGCATCGTCGATACGATACAATTCATCTGAAATTTCAGGTATTCTGTTTTGAACATAAGCAAACATAGCAGCAAAATTCTTACGATAGAATTCGCCTGCTTTATCTTTTCCACCAACTAAAACTTTAAATCGATCGATAGGTTTGTCAATCGTTTTCGTTAATTCTAAAGTGGCAAATTTTGCTCTTTTCTTTGAACGATATTCCATCGTATCAAGATCAAGAGATAATATTTCTTTTTTCCCTTCAGCATTTACTGACTTTTTGTAAAAACCTTGCTTTGTTTTACTTCCAAGCCATTTGTTTTCCATCATTGTATTGATAAAGTCAGGAAGTTTAAATAACTCATGTGCCTCATCATCAGGACAGTTTTCGTAAATACCATTCGCAACATGTACTAAAGTATCCAGTCCTACTACATCTACAGTACGGAAAGTAGCCGATTTAGGGCGCCCAATTACAGGTCCAGTTAATTTGTCTACTTCCTCAATAGTTAATCCTAATTCTTTTACTTGGTGGAATAATGATTGAATACCGAAGATTCCAATTCTATTACCAATAAAAGCAGGAGTATCTTTTGCTAATACTGAAGTTTTTCCTAAAAACTTAGATCCATAATCCATTAAGAAATCAACGATTTCAGGATTACAGTCTGGTCCAGGTACTACCTCAAATAATTTTAAATATCTAGGAGGATTAAAGAAGTGAGTTACTGCGAAATGCTTACGGAAATCTTCACTTCTACCTTCATTCATAAATTTAATAGGAATTCCCGAAGTGTTTGATGAAATAATAGTACCAGGAGTACGATATTTTTCAACTTTTTCGAAAACACTCTGTTTGATGTCTAATCGCTCAACAACAACCTCCATAATCCAATCGACATCTTTGATTTTATGCAAATCATCTTCTAAGTTTCCTGTTGTAATACGGTCAGCAAACTTTTTACTATAAATAGGAGAAGGTTTTGATTTTAATGAAGCGGTTAAAGCATCATTTACTAAACGATTTCGAACTACTTTATCTTCTAAAGTTAATCCTTTTGCCTTTTCTTTGTCATTTAGTTCTCTCGGTACAATATCGAGTAATAAAACTTCAACGCCAATATTAGCAAAATGACATGCAATTCCAGATCCCATGATTCCAGAACCGATAATTGCAACTTTCTTAATTCTTCTTGTCATTTGGTTTATAGTTTTTATACAGCTTCATTGTTGATGTCAATGTAAATCAACTTGTCTGTAATAAGTTTATTTATAGTTTCCGTTACCTTGAAAAAACTGTCAAGTTCTTTCTCTGTAATATATTCTCTTACTTTATTGTTAAACTGATATACATGTCCTTTCGAAACTTTACGCATTTCTTTACCGAAATCTGTAAGTTTGATAATAACACTTCTACCATCATTAGGATTCTTCGTTCTACATATTAAACCCTTATCTTCCATTGTTTTTAATAATCTAGAAAGGCTAGTAGGTTCCATTCCCATTAAAGGACCTAAAGAGGTTGAAGGTGTTCCTTCAGTAAAATCAATATTTAACAAAGCAAAGGCAGTAGCCATGGTGCTATTATGTTTAGCGGCCTGCTCGTTGTACATCTTAGCAACGGCTTGCCAAGTGGCTCTTAATTGATGGTCTATTGATTTATTTTTATCCATATAAGGTCAAATATATGAAAAATATATTATGCATGCATAGTAAATCTGAAAAAATTATGCGTGCATAGCTTTTTTGTCCGATTTCTCTTATTAGTTTGTCTTGTGTTTAAAATGTTTATTTTTAGCGTTTTAAATATCAGTATGAAGGGTTTAATAGTAGTTTTTTTATGTTGTTCACTATCAGTTTCATTGGTAGCTCAGGAATTTCCTATCGATTTTTCTGATGAGAATGACACATTTTTAGGTTTTGAAGGTAGCGGTTTTAGTAAGAGATCTGATCCCAATGATGGGGCTAATTCCGTGGGGCAATTTTTTAATGATGGTTCTATAGCAACGCAAGGTTTCTTTATTGATTTGGCACAAGAAGTTGATTTAAGTCAGGAGAATATTCTGACACTTTCTTTTTATTCATTTGATCCGAATACACATACGATAAAGTTGAAGTTGGAAAACGGAGGAGCAGATCCAGATATTGAAATAGATAGAACCACTCAAGCGATGTCCGGATGGCAACGAGATATTAGTTTTGATTTTGAGGAAACCACTGGAACATATAGTAGATTGACTGTTTTTATCGATTTTGGAACTACACAACCAGGGACGTATTTGTTAGATGATATTAATAATGGATCTGAAACTCAAAATCCTGACCCAGATGCCCCTGATGTTGTTTATGATGTTTTAGTTTGGTCTGATGAGTTTGATAGTGGGAGTACTCAAGAAGTTATAGATAACAGTAAATGGTTTCATCAAACACAATTACCTGCTGGTGGAAGTTGGTTTAATGGTGAACAACAACATTACACAAATAGGATAGAGAATTCTTATATACAGAATGGATTCCTACATATCAAAGCAAAGAAAGAATCTTTTACGGATCAAGGAGAAACGAAAAATTACACCTCAGCACGATTGAATTCTAAATTTGCTTTTACTTATGGGAGGGTAGATGTTAGAGCTAAACTTCCTCAAGGAGCTGGAACTTGGCCAGCCATTTGGACTCTCGGGAAAAATATTAATGAAGCAGGTGCTTATTGGCAAACACAAGGTTTTGGTACTGTAACTTGGCCTGCTTGTGGAGAATTAGATATTATGGAACATGGTTTAGGTGCTGTAAATCATACTTCAAGTGCTATTCACACACCTTCTAGTTTTGGGAATACCGTAAATACAGCTTCCCAAGAGATAACAGATGTTGCGAATACTTTTCATATATATTCTATGAACTGGTCACCGAATAAAATTACATTTTTAGTTGATAACATAGCCTTTTACACCTACGAACCGACTCAACAAAATTCAAGTACTTGGCCGTTTGATTTAGATCAATATTTATTGTTGAATATAGCAATGGGAGGAGTAGCAGGAACAATAGATCCTAATTTTACAGAAAGCGACATGGTTATTGATTACGTGCGTGTGTATCAGTCAGAAGGTATTTTGTCAGTGGAAACGTTTGATGTATTAGATGTGAAAGTTTTTCCTAATCCTTCGAAAGGCTTTATTAATGTTAAAAGTGATAACTTAATTGATAAGGTAGAATTATATGATGTTTTAGGAAAAAAAGTAATAGAAAATAAGGTTAATAACTTTACTAATCGTTTACCAACTGATAATCTTTCTCAAGGAATCTATTTTTTGGAGCTTTACCTGAGAAATAAAAAACTCAGAAAAAAGATAATGATTTATTGATTATAATCAATAAGATCACTTGGTATCTTGAATTAGCTGGTATGAAATCATATCTTTTTTAGACTATCACATTTAGTTTTCTTAACGGTTATTTTATCTAGGAAGTTTAATATTTCGTCCGCATCCATTTTATCGATTTTCTCTTTTTCATATAATTGATGATGTTTATCCATAAGATGATTTTGAATATGGCATATGACCTTTACTAAATCACGACAATATACGGATGGATTATTGAACCCATTTTTTTTACTATACCTATGAACTAATCTACCTCCTTTACAAATGTTTTTTATCATGCATTGACTACATTTCTCTGGAAGTTTATCTGCATTATTATTAAAATACAAGCGCCCTAGATGGGTATTCATGATTTCGTCAAGGCTATTTTTTGCAATATTGAGGTTGTTCTTTGTAAAAGCATTACCGCATGCTTTCAATGAGTCAATAACTTCTATTTCTCCATTGGTTTCTATTACCAAAGCTGTATCTTCATTGTGTTCAGAATTCGAAAAGCCTAATAATTCTTTAATTAAACCTAAGAAAAAAGGAATACTAGGTTTTGATTTATCTTTTACCCAACAATCAAATAATTCAATTAACCAATCAGAAGTTGGAGTCTGGTTTGGATGATTGTAAGGGTAGTTATCATGAGTGTAATCGGTTAAAAGATAGTTGATCGAAGTTGCGCCAAGATTTTTGAAATTCTTGTAATTTTCTAAAGGAGATTCATTTACATTAATAACGGAAACCAAATGTAAAAAACCAAATCTTTTTTTTATCATTGAAACCCCTTTTATCACTTTTATGTAACTGCCTTTTCCTGAATGATCTTTTCGATACATATCGTGAGCTTTTTCAGTTCCATCTATACTAATTCCAATTTCGATATTAAATTCCTCAAACACATCACACCATGATTCATTTATTAATACTCCATTTGTTTGAATACTTATATGAAGTTTGACTTTTGGTATTTCCTTTTCTAGGAGTAAAATTTTCTTACATAAAGAAATGAAAAAAGACTTTTTAACCATGAGAGGTTCTCCTCCATGCAAAACAATGAGAAGTTTCTTTTTACGAAACTTTTGGATATGATGTTTGGCTTGAAGTAAAACATGGTCAAAAGTTTCTGTCCTCATGAATTTTTCTTGTAATTTATAGGTTTCGTCCCCTAAATTATACATAAAGCAATAAGAACAATTTAAGTTACACCTGCTCGCTATTTTTACGACTAAAGCATTTATTATCATTTTAGTATTCTTTTTAAGAGAGGCAATTCAAAGATTGAATTACCTCTTTTTTATGTAGAAAATTTGCTAATAATTAAGAAGAATGATTGGTATTAGTATTTTACGCAGGTTTTAAGTATATCATTCCAATAAGTGCCTTTAGGACAAGACAAAGCATGTTCGACTTCATCACTACCACTACCAGTATCATGACGGGTCGGTAAATATGGTCCTGGCCCTGGTCGCAATCCACCAGATATGTTTTTTAATTGATCGTTACTTAACCCTAAGTGTTTAGTAAAACTGTTTTTACCAAGTACAAACTTTTTTTTCATCATAAATAAGTTTAATTTACCTACTCTATTTATTATTAGGCTTTTCGGCTACCGCCTTCCTTGTTTAGTTTTAACAAGTTTAAAAAGGGTAGCCTGATTACAAAAGAGAAAGAAAACAAATGAGATGAATAAAGGCAGGAAATGGATAAACAAAATGTCTTGTTTAATGTAATAAGATAAAAATTGGTGTTTTATAGATGAATCAAAACATTAGTTACAGTAAATTACTAAGATTCCAAGCCAAGTTGTTATTTTACGCTGTGATCATGAAAAAAAGAAAATTTAGCTCATTTTTCTACAGAAAAAGTTGCTTTGGGAGCGTAAAAAGATCAACAACCTTCGTAGCAGTGATATCTTTAGTGTTGGGTAGAACGAACGACTGATAATGATTGTCTTAAGTTATATTAAAGACATTGCGCTAATGTAAAAGAATCGTAAGGTTCTTCAAAATAATGGAACTTCAGGTTATTTATACTGGAATTAAGGTAATTGTAAGATTTATAGTTGATTACGTGTTTTGGTTTTTACTTAAAGACCTTAAGAAGTTGTATTCCAGTCAAATATGTAATTCTAAAAAAAACTCATTTGAATCCTAATTATTGGTCTATTGATTTATACATATTAATAATACAGTGAAGTTAACTTTACTGTATTATTAATGATGAGTTTATATTTGGATGGTTGAGATTTTTTTTCAAACTAGGCAAAACATCCAAATGAGCAATAACATTCTTTATTATTGGTGGTTTTTAAGAATTATTTAATAATTCCCAGTCTACATATTCTAAAAACTCAATATCCAATGTGTTATCATCTTCATTTACTTCTAATGTAACATCAAATTCTCGATTGGATATATCACGAGGAATTTGATTTATGCCTGAATTTAATGGACATCTTAAACCCACTCCATGAAGACAGCGTTTCTTACGACTGTAAATTGCAAGTCTAATCGTTATTTTAATACGCTTTGCCGATGTTGTTGTGTAATTTTTAAGAGGGATTTTTGCTGTACCATAATTTGAACTACTATAGTTTATATTGTAGGGCTCACTGCTGGTAGTGATGCTTTCATAACCCATAGCTTGGGAATACTTGTACAGAATATTATAGGATTCTTCGTCAATTACTATTCTATTTTGTGCTCTTAAAGTTGTTGATTTATTTTTAATAAATTCGTCATTTGAAGGGAGGTTAGTTATGTTGGTATCTGTCTCACATCCAATTATTATTGTTCCCATCAAGGTTAGTAATAAAAATCTATAAATAATTTTCTCCATTTTTCTAGTTTAACTTCCTACTCTGTTTATTAATAGGCTTTTCGGTTACCGCCTTCCTTATTTAGTTTTAGCAATTTTAAAAAGCGTAGCCTAATTATAAAAGAGAAAGAAAATAAATGAGATGAATAAAGTCAGGAGATAGATAGATGAAATGTTTTCTTTAAGGGGGATAAGATGAAAATAATTGTTTTATAGACGAACTTCGGCACCATTTATCTTTGAAAAATTACTTTCGAAAGAGATTAACTTATTCTTGTAAGTAACTCCAATAGGAATTTTGTGTTTTTCGATGGTGATAGCACTTTTTGAGATAGCATCAATTTTATCTTTGTTAATAATAAAAGATCGATGTACTCGAATGAACTTCTTGGAAGAAAGCTCTTCTTCTAGTTTTTTCATCGTTATTCGATAGAGATATTTCTTATTATCTGTATGAATTTCCACATAATCTTTAAATGCCTGAAAAAATATAATGGAAGATTCTTTAATTTTTACCTGTTCCTTATTGATAGTTAGAACAAGGTTAGCCTCCACACCTAGTTTTTTTAGGAATAAGTTTATCATTTTATGCTGAACATGTTTATTATATTCGAGTATGTTTAGTTTGAAGCTAAAGTAAATAAAAGCAAATAAGAGTAAGCTGATAATTATATAGAAGAAGGTAGTTTTATAGAAGGGAGGATGAACTTTAATTTTTACTGTTAAAGAGTTGTTTTTCCATACCTTGTCATAGACTCTTTTAGCTTGTATTTCAATGGTAAATCTTTTTTTTTCTTTTAAAGAATGAATAATTAGTTGAGGGTTTATTGTATACACCCAACTGTTGGAATTACCTATTATTCGATAGCGATATTCCGTTTCTTTTGGAGATTGATAGTTAAAAGCAAAGTAATTTATTTCTAAAAACTTATCCTTTGGGTGCATATGAATAACCGGTGTATTCTTAATAAGCTTTCCATTTAGTTTAATGGATTCTATCCCTAATTTTAGGGGCAGTGTGTCTTTTTGGTGTTTGGTTAGGTCGATAGAATTGAGTCCTTTTTTGGTGCCTACATATAAAATATTGTCAATTCTTTCAGTACCCGTTATTTCATTTGAAATTAAGCCATCTGCCATAGAATAGAAATTAACATTTGAGGGGTCTTTCGCATTTATTTTATTAATTCCTTTGTTCGTACTTACCCAAATATTATGTTGATCATCCATATTTATGCTGACAATATTATTGGATGCTAAATGATTTTTTGTTGTAAGTTTTATTGTTTTTCCGTCATTATGAATAATAATACCACTTCGTTTGGTGCCAAATACCCATCCGAGATATGGGCTTTTTTTTATTGAAATGATTTTTTTAGAAAATATGGCGTTAGTTTTTATTTTCTCTAACCTATTGTTATCTCTAGATACGTACAAACCTGAATCGGAGGCAACAAATATACTATCTCTCTTGACTGGGAAAATGTCATATATCCTGCCTAAGTTTTTAAAGGTTGTAAGTTTTTCTAACTTATTCTTTTCAACTAGATAAATTTCATTTCCATTACCAATATAAAGTTTCTCATTGTTTTTTCTTAAAACTGAAATATAATTCGCTTTTAGATTAGGAAAGATAAAATTTGCATTCCTATCAAATATTTTTAGATTGGTTTTGCTTTGAATAAGGACTTTATTGAGAAATAAGTTCTTTTTATTTGTGTTGTAGGAACCTACCGAAGCAGAACTACTTTTTGGTTCAGATAAAGAATAATCTTTTAGTGTTTGAAAAGAGTTGCCAAAACCAATACCTAATGTTTTATTGTTTCTGTTTAGACACTTTACATAGTTTCTGAAGAGTCCGTTTTTTGTATTGTAAATTTTTGTTGACATATCGGGAGAATAAAAAACACCGTGTTCAATTGTACTAATCCAAATTCCATTCCGATTGTCTTTAAGAATAGATGAGCATGTAATTGAGTTTAAATATTCATCATCTGTATTAAGCTTATTATTTTTGATACTAATTTTTCTAAGTCCTCCTAGTTTAAGACCAATGTAAATATGGTTATCTATATGTTTCAAAAAAGTTATTTCTTTTTCAAAGTTCATATTGTCTAAAACTGCTTTATGTTTTACATTGTATAAAGTCAAACTAAATTTACTATTAAAGCAAAAAAGGCTATCATTTAGATAGCAGCATTCTGATCGAAGACCAGATTCTCTTTCATTGTAAATTGGTTTACCATTTAAATGATAGACCTGCTTTTCATTTTTACTTTGTTTTGAATAAGAGAACAGCGAATTATTTATGTTTTTGAAGTAGACTCCAGGTCTTAGGGAATCGTTGTTGTTTCTTACTTGACCTTTTTTTGATATCTCCATAAAACCTTGAAGAAATGTTCCTATAAATACATTATCATTTTTGTCGACATAAAAAGAATTGAAATATTTTCTTTTTGACAAATGCTTTATAAAGAGGTGGTTGTACTTGTAAGAGACTATGCTGTCATTTTCTAGATAACTTAGTTTTCCATTTTTCGTTAACAACCAAATTCTGTTTTTATAGTCTTTATAAAATCTAAAAACTACGTCGTCTGTAAGTCCATGATCCTTTGTGTAAGTTGTAAAGTTTTTACTGTTGAATTTAGAAATACCTCTATCAGTAGCAAACCAAATATAGCCAACACTATCTTGAATAATATCATAGACTTCTGAACTAGGCAAACCTGAGTTACTGTTGTAATTTATGAAAGAGGTTTTTGCTTTTTGGGTAAAAGTAATGGTTGTGAAAAGTAAGTTTAAAAGGATTAAAGTTTGTTTCAATTTCAAAAATAAATTTTGTTATTAAATAATTTATTAAAGTAGAGGAAGTTAGTGTTTTTTTAATTTTTTTTTGATGTTTTGAGATGAATCACAACGTTTCTGAGATGAAATTTAATAGTGAATCTTTACTTTGGGAATATATTTTACACAAAACCATCATATAGGGAACTGTGTTTTTTGTTCTTTTTGTAACAATTACACAAGGTTAAATACTAATTGAATAGAAATATGTAAGTTTGTTTGTACTTACACATATAAAGAACAAAAATCAACTATAAAAATCAATGGATAATTTATTAGAAATTAATAATGTAGTAAAACGTTATGGAGATTACACTGCATTAAATAATGTTTCCATGCATATTCCAAAAGGAAGTGTTTTTGGGCTATTGGGGCCTAACGGGGCAGGAAAGACTTCTTTAATCAGAATTATTAACCAAATAACAATGCCAGATAGTGGATCGATTATATTAGATGGTGAAGCTTTAGCACCACATCATGTCGAGCACATTGGTTATCTGCCAGAGGAAAGAGGTTTGTATAAAAGTATGAAGGTTGGAGAGCAAGCTTTGTATTTGGCTCAATTGAAAGGATTATCGAAATCGGAAGCTAAGAAACGTCTGAAATATTGGTTCGATAAATTTGATATTGGTGCTTGGTGGGGGAAGAAAATAGAAGAACTATCAAAAGGAATGGCTCAGAAGGTTCAATTTATTGTTACCATAATGCATAATCCTAAGTTATTGATATTTGATGAACCTTTTTCTGGTTTCGATCCGATCAATGCTCAATTAATAGCTCAAGAGATATTGCAGTTAAGAGATCAGGGAGCAACTATAATTTTTTCTACTCATAGAATGGAAAGTGTAGAGGAAATGTGCGATTATATAGCATTAATCAATAAATCAAATAAGGTACTTGACGGTAAGCTAGTTGATATAAAAAAGCAGTTTAGAACAAATACATTCCAAGTAGGAATTAACACAAATAGTTCAGTTGAATTGGAAGGACTTTTGAGAGAAAAGTTCAAAGTGAGCCCTGCTGATTTTGCTACTGTAAATGAAGGGTTAAAGTTAAATGTAAAACTTCAGCAAGGAGACTCTCCAAATGATTTATTATCGTTTTTAATGAATAAAGGAGAGGTACATCATTTTGTAGAATTAATTCCAAGTGCCAACGATATATTTATTGAGGCCGTAAACAAAAACAGCTAGTCAAATGAAGAAATTAAGATTAATAATTGAACGCGAGTTTATAGCCAAAGTAAGAAACAAGTCCTTTATTATTATGACTTTTTTAAGTCCCATAATCATGATAGGAATGGGGTTTTTAGTATTCTTTTTAATGAAAAAGAATGATGAAAAAGTTAAAAACATTGTTTTCGTTGATGAGTCAGGACTTTTTAAAGAAGATGTTTTTGTCGATACGAAAACTGTGAAGTATCAGGATTTTACTAAGCTAGGTTTAGAGGATTCCAAAGAGAAGGTTAAGAATGGCGATTTTTATGGAGTATTGCATATTCCAAAATTAGATAGTTTAGAAGTGCTAGCTAATTCTGTGGAGTTTTTCTCAAAAGATACGCCAAGTATGACTGTTATTTCTTCATTAGAAGGAAAGATTGAGCGTAAGATTAGAAATGAAAAGTTAACTAAGTTCGGAATTGATCTGGAAAAAATAAAGGCTTCCAGAATTTCTTCAGATATAAAAATGTTTGACTTCTCCGGAGAGAAATCATCAAAATTGAAGAATGGACTTAAAATTGGAGTGGGAGCTATTGCTGGTTATCTTTTAATGATGTTTGTAATGATTTATGGTACTTCCGTAATGAGAAGTGTTATTGAAGAAAAAACGAGTAGAATTATCGAGGTAATTGTTTCTTCCGTAAAACCATTTCAGTTAATGATGGGTAAAATTATAGGGAATGCCTCGGCAGGGCTGCTTCAATTTATAATTTGGGGAATACTGTTTTTGATATTGAGTACGGTGCTTTCTGTTGTATTTGGAATGGATTTGATGGAAATGCAATCGGCAAAAGTATCACCAGAACAAATGGAAGCTATGACAAAAGCTGCTGGAGGTAAAGGAGAAATGATTCTTCAAGAGTTTTTTAGGTTACCTTTATTGAAGTTGTTTTTGTTATTCATATTCTATTTCTTAGGAGGATATGCCTTATATAGTTCATTATTCGCGGCTGTTGGAGCAGCAGTAGATAATGAAACCGACACACAGCAGTTTATGATGCCAATTATGTTACCATTAATCTTGGCTGTATATGTAGGTTTCGCTACAGTAATAGAGAATCCACATGGACCAATTTCAACAATATTCTCTTATATACCTTTAACCTCACCAATTGTTATGTTAATGCGTGTGCCTTTTGGGGTAGCTTGGTGGGAAATAGCGTTATCAATGTTACTATTAATTGGAACATTCTTGCTAATAGTATGGGTAGCAGCGAAAATATATAGAGTTGGGATATTATCGTACGGAAAAAAGCCTTCTTACAAGGATTTATGGAAATGGATTCGATATAGTGGGTAATTTTGAATAACATTCTCAAAAAGAAATTTATAAAGCAGTTCTATTTTTTACAGAACTGCTTTATTTTTGAAGTCTAAACAATTTTGTCATGGAAGAACTTAATAAAATACTTGACTACACTTTTAAATTCAGTAAAGAAATTAGTATCAGCGTAAGAGCAATACTTGTCTTAATAATGGTATTGATCATTGCTTCTTTATTGTTTAATTTTCTTAAAAAGATTGTAATTAAAAGATTGAGAAATGATGATAAAAACAAATTCGATACCGTTTTTTCCTTCGCTAGTTGGTTAATGTATATTATTATCTTCTTGGTAACTCTAAGTTCTTCAGGAGTAAATGTAACAGCGATTTTTGCAGCTTCTGCAGCTCTTTTAATTGGTGTAGGTTTAGCGTTACAAACATTCTTTCAAGATATTATCTCTGGGATATTTATTATTATTGATCAAAGTGTTCATGTAGGTGATATTATTGAGTTAGATGGAAAAGTTGGTAGGGTTGAAGAAATAAAGTTAAGGACCACAAGAGCAGTTACTATTGATAATAGAGTTTTAATTATACCAAATCATAAATATTTAACAAGTAGTTTATTTAATTGGACTCAGAACGGTACACTTACCAAAGAGAATATAAGTATTGGCGTTGCTTATGGGAGTGATGTAGATTTAGTTAAGAAGTTGTTGTTACAAGCGGCTAGTGAGCATCCTAAGGTTTTTCAAATACCTGCTCCAATGGTGATTTTTGAAGATTTTGGTGATAGTGCTTTACAATTTACATTGATATTTGCTCTTAATGATAGTTTTCAGGCAGTAATACCCAAAAGTGATATTCGTTTTAGGATTAATGAGCTGTTTAAAGAGCATAATATTTCTATTCCTTTTCCGCAAAGAGATGTTCATATTATAAAAGAATAAAAGCAAAAGGAGCTGAATTCAGCTCCTTTTTTCATTAATTATTCCCATTTAGCAACGACCTCTCCATATTTAAAATGAATAGGAGTGTCATTGTCAAATTTCATTAATTGTAGTTTCGGATTCTTTTCAAACAATACTATTATATCCGATCCTCCAAAAGCAAATTTCCCAAATTCTTGTCCTTTACAAACGTTTTTTCCACTCAAGTCATACATGTGTACTGATGATACTTGAGCCATTCCTACAGGAATAATAGCAACTTTACCAATTTCTTCTGTTTCTATAATTATGATGCCTCTTGCTTGTGTAAACTCATAACCATTTTGGTTTCCATCGGGTGCATCAAATTGACCGTCGTTTGTTAGTACAACATCCAAATAGGCTTTTCCAACGACAGGTTTGCATTCTAGTATTTTACCTGAAACAGGAGTGTGAAATCGATGATAATCAAATGGGCTTAAAAAATAATGAACGAAGGTGCCACCATTAAAATCATTGGAATATATACTGCTGTCTAGAAGTGTTTGAATAGAGGTAAATCTATGAGAATGTTTTAATTTTATCTGAGGAATATTACCATTTTCATCTATTGAATAACTCTGTTTATAGGTGCAATCGGCTGGCGAAGCTATAATGGTATTATTATTAGGTTCCGATATCGGACGTAACGGAGAAATACCCGTTTTTGGATCGGCTCCATTTAGTTGACGGAAGAAAAAATCGTTAAACGAGCTCCAACTTGTTTCATGTTCTGAAGAGTCTTTGAAGTTGTATGGAAGATTGCTTTTAAATGAAGCTAAGGTTTCTGGTGTTAATGAAGAGGAAGTGTTTAAAAATTCTCCCCAAAGTGAATCGAAACTATCAATCCAATCGGCAAAGTCGAATTTGGTTTTTGGATTTCTATAATTTTGAACATTGAATGTTTTGTTTTTTACAGTGACTTCTTGATTGATTAACCAGTAAAATTGACATAACAAATCAAAAACTTTTTGACTGTATCCGTTTTTTGTAGCATCACTTTTCCAAGCGTCTGGATACTCATTATTACTTATTTCATTAGGAATTAGCTCAGAATATGTAGTTAAATAAGCAATATATTGTTCAATATTTTCCGGCCATCCATTTCCATAGAATTCTTGATCGATAGCTTTATAAAGTTCTGGTTTTAATTGTTTTTCTGCGAGTGTTTTTGCTTTTTTTAGTGAATTAACCAATGCTTCGGAGAAGACACTATCAATGGTAAGATGTTTGGAAAGTTCAATAAAAGGCTTACTATGTTTTTTTACGTAAGCATTTCGATCCAAAGGTTTGAAAATTTCTAATGTGGATTTCCAAATCACCATAGCAGGAGGAGCTGAGGTGTCACAAATAAATCTGTAATTAATACCTGCCGATACCTGTTTAGCAACTAAAAGAGGTTTGTAATTTACACCATGTATACTCTCACTTGCTTCGTTAAAAACGACAAAGTCTTCAGTTGTTAATGGTTTGTAAGGAGACCACCCTCCTAACAGAGTAGTACTTTTCTTGGTAGTTTTGGTTTCCATTGATATGGGGGTTAAGATTGGTTAAACTTTCTTTTCAAAAATCTGATGGTGTAGTAGTTAGGTTTTGATTTATTCTAGAAAAGAACGATACAAACAAATATAATTTTCTTTTTTAATAAATCATATAATAAATCTTTAAGTGTGAGTTATTTGAGTATAAAAGTTTGTTAAATAGCACTAAGAGAATTAATAGGATGTTGTTCTTTATGAAAATTCTTATGTATTTTTAAGCAATTCTTAAAAGAGTAAAATTTCTTTTTTAAAGAATTAGCTAAATATTCCAACTTCTCTATTTCTGGCATGAACTATGATTGGTGTATTTAGATATTGAACTCGTTTAAGCTTTTTGTGTTAAACGAAAATTAGAAGTTTTAAGTATTGTTGAAGGCTTTTTTGAATTGCGTAGCAAGGCTACGGAAAGAAAAAAAGACAATTATGGGGCTGAAAACAGCAATTTTTAAGCAAATAGAAAAAGCTTAAACGAGTTCATCATAAGTCAAGGTTAAAAATTAAAAAGACATCTATTATATATGAGCAAAATTCTAATTATTGAAGATGAAGCTGCTATTCGAAGAGTTTTAAAGAAAATCATTTCAGAAGAAAATGATAGTTACGAGGTTGAAGAAGCTGAAGATGGATTACAAGGAATAGAGAAAATTAAAGAAAAGGATTATGATTTAGTACTTTGTGATATTAAAATGCCCAAAATGGATGGTGTTGAGGTATTAGAAAAGGCTAAGAAATTGAAACCTGAAATTCCTATTGTTATGATTTCTGGTCATGGTGATCTTGACACAGCTGTGAACACCATGAGACTTGGAGCTTTTGATTATATTTCAAAGCCGCCAGATTTAAATAGACTTTTAAATACAGTTCGAAATGCCTTGGATAAAAAGGAATTAGTTGTAGAGAACAAACGACTAAAGAAAAAGGTAAGTAAGAACTATGAAATGATTGGAGAGAGTGATGCTATTACTCATATTAAAGATATTATAGAAAAAGTTGCGGCGACAGATGCCAGAGTTTTGGTAACAGGGCCTAATGGATCGGGAAAAGAATTAGTAGCGCATTGGTTACATGAAAAGTCAGATAGATCTAAAGCTCCAATGATTGAAGTGAATTGTGCAGCAATTCCTTCGGAATTAATTGAAAGTGAATTATTCGGACACGTAAAAGGAAGTTTTACTGGTGCTAATAAAGATAGAGCAGGAAAATTTGAAGCTGCTAATGGAGGAACTATATTTTTAGACGAAATTGGAGATATGAGCCTTTCTGCTCAAGCGAAAGTACTTCGTGCTCTTCAAGAAAATAAAATATCAAGAGTAGGTTCCGATAAAGATATCAAGGTAAATGTTCGAGTGGTGGCAGCTACGAATAAAGATTTGAAAGAAGAGATTGCAGAGGGAAGATTCCGTGAAGATCTTTATCACAGATTAGCCGTTATTTTAATTAAAGTGCCTGCTTTAAATGATAGGAGAGAGGATATTCCGTTATTGATAAACTTTTTTGCAAATAAGATAGCGGCTGAACAAGGTTCACCTAAAAAGGAGTTTTCAGATGATGCCATCAAATTATTACAAGAGTATGATTGGACTGGAAACATTCGAGAATTAAGAAATGTTATAGAGCGACTCATTATTCTAGGAGAAAAAACAGTTTCCGAAAATGATGTAAAGTTGTTTGCGAGCAAATAAAATAAAAATAGAGGTTGTTTTCACAACCTCTATTTTTTTATATCAAGTTATTGTTATAAATCGAATCTGTCAGAATTCATAACTTTTACCCAAGCATTAACAAAATTGTTTAAAAATTGCTCTTCACCATCACTTGATCCATAAACTTCTGCGATTGCTCTTAATTCAGAGTTCGAACCAAAAACTAAATCTACTCTGGTAGCAGTCCACTTTAAAGATCCTGTTTTTCTATCTTTTCCTTCGAAAATGCTTTTATCATCGGAAATAGCTTTCCATTCAGTGTTTAAATCTAATAGGTTTAAAAAGAAATCGTTGGTTAAAGTTTCAGGTGAATTCGTAAATACACCGTGCTTTGATTCATCAAAATTAGTATTTAAAACACGCATTCCTCCAACTAGAGCAGTCATTTCTGGTGTGGTTAGTTTTAATAATTGCGCTTTATCTACTAACAATTCTTCAGCAGAAATTTCGTATTTGGTTTTCTTGTAATTTCTGAAACCATCAGCCCAAGGCTCCAAAACAGCAACTGATTCTATGTCTGTTTGTTCTTGTGAAGCATCATTTCTTCCTGGTGTAAATGCAACAGAAAGGTTATGACCTGCACTTTTACCTGCTTTTTCAATAGCAGCAGAACCCGCAAGTACAATAAGGTCAGCAAGAGATATTTTCTTGTTTCCTGATTGGTTATTATTAAAATTCTGTTGAATTCCTTCTAAGGTTTTCAAAACATTAGTTAATTGTGGAGGGTTGTTTACTTCCCAGTATTTTTGAGGTGCTAAGCGAACACGGGCACCATTGGCACCACCTCGTTTGTCAGAACCTCTGAAGGTGGAAGCACTGGCCCAGGCAGTTGAAACTAGTTGAGAAACTGATAAACCACTATCAAGAATTTGAGCTTTTAATTGTTCAATATCGTTGTCGTCTACTAAGTCATAGTCAATGGCAGGTATTGGATCTTGCCAAATTAAATCCTCACTAGGAACCTCGGAACCTAGATATAGCGATTTAGGTCCCATGTCACGGTGTGTAAGTTTAAACCAAGCTTTCGCAAAGGCATCGGCAAACTCATCAGGATTCTCATAAAATCTTTTTGAAATAGGAGCATAAATAGGGTCAAGTTTTAATGCCATATCGGCTGTGGTCATCATTAAATCTTGTGTAGCAGAATTGTCATGGGCTTGAGGAGCTTTTCTTGCTTTTGAAGCTTCAGTAGGCTTCCATTGATGAGCTCCAGCCGGACTTTTAGTTAATTCCCATTCATACCCAAAAAGAACATCGAAGTAATCATTGTCCCATTGAATTGGATTCGGAGTCCAAGCTCCTTCAATACCACTGGTTATTGTGTCATTACCATGTCCAGATCCAAAAGTATTTTTCCATCCTAAGCCTTGTTCCTCTATTGAAGCGCCTTCTGGCTCTCTACCAACATGTTGATCAGGATCGGCGGCACCATGAGCTTTTCCGAAAGTATGCCCTCCAGCAACCAAAGCAACCGTTTCTTCATCATTCATCGCCATTCTTCCAAAAGTTTCTCTAATATCTCTTCCAGAAGCAATAGGGTCAGGAGTTCCGTTAGGTCCTTCAGGGTTTACATAAATCAATCCCATTTGAACAGCTCCAAGAGGATTTTCAAGTTCTCTATCTCCGGTATATCTTTTATCTCCTAACCAAGTGGTTTCTTTTCCCCAGTAAATATCTTCTTCAGGTTCCCAAATATCTGCACGCCCACCTGCGAATCCATATGTTTTGAATCCCATTGTTTCTAAGGCTCTATTACCAGTGAAAATCATTAAGTCGGCCCATGATAGTTTCTTACCATATTTTTGCTTTACTGGCCAAAGTAGCCTCCTAGCTTTGTCAAGGTTTCCATTATCTGGCCAACTATTCAAAGGAGCAAAACGGAGTGTTCCTGAGCCAGCTCCTCCTCTTCCATCATGTATTCTATAGGTTCCAGCACTGTGCCAGGCCATTCTAATGAAAAATGGGCCATAGTGCCCGTAATCTGCTGGCCACCAGTCTTGGGAGTCAGTCATTACAGCATCTACATCTTTGGCTAGTTCTTTTAAATCTACTTTTTTAAATTCTTCAGCGTAATCGAAATCCCTATCCATCGGATCAGATAAAGAAGATTGCTGTCTAAGTATATTTAGTTTAAGTTGGTTTGGCCACCAATCTCTATTAGAAGTTCCATGACCTGCTCCATGGTCGAGTGGCCCGTGAGAAAAAGGGCATTTCCCTTTTCCGTTGTTTGAATGTGAATTTTCCATTTGTTAGTAATGTTTTAAAAATTAGAATAGACTAAAGATAGCCCAAAGCTAAGATGATTAATTGGATAATTTTTATTTATAATTTTTATAAAACAATAAAATTAATTTATTTACATGGTAGTTCTTAAAGTTAATTTATTGTTGTTTAGTGTTTTAGTAAATTTCATAAAAATTAATGATAAGCCATAAGTGTCTTTATTGATTATTTCTATTAAACGATAGGAAAATATTTTTGGTTTTACGCTTCTAAAACTAATAAAGGAAATAAATTTGCGTTCGATTAAACAGAACACATTAATTATTAATTTATAAAATAAAATAAAAAGATGGCTACATTAGTTGGTAAGAAATTTCCAAATTTAAGCGTTGATGCAATGAACGACTTGGGTGATACGTTCAAGTTAAATGTTTTAGAAGAAGCAGTGAATAACAAGAAGAAGGTTGTATTATTTTGGTACCCAAAAGATTTTACTTTTGTTTGTCCAACAGAATTACACGCTTTTCAAGCTGCTTTACCAGAGTTTGAAAAAAGAAATACAGTAGTTATTGGAGCTTCTTGTGATACTCCTGAAGTGCACTTTGCTTGGTTAAATCAATCAAAAGATAATGGTGGAATTGAAGGAGTAACTTATCCATTATTAGCTGATAGCAACCGTAACTTATCTTCAATCTTAGGGATCTTAGATATCACTAATGAGACTTATGATGAGGCTACAGGAACTGTACAAGTAGAAGGAGATAACGTAACTTACAGAGCTACTTACATTATCGATGAGGAAGGTACTGTTGTGCACGAAGGTGTTAACCACATGCCAATAGGTAGAAATGTAAATGAGTACTTACGTTTAATCGATGCTTATACTCACGTACAAGAGAAAGGTGAAGTATGTCCAGCTAACTGGGAGGAAGGAAAGCAAGCTATGCAACCTAACGCAAAGTCTACAGCAGAATATTTGGCTGTAAACTAAAAGAATACAGTTCGTGTTTGCAACGTGCTGTAAACACGAACTTTCTTTTCTAGAATACCATGTCTGGTATTTCGAATGAGTTTTACTCTAACAATAAAAAATTAAAATTATGGTACAAGAATTAAGTCAAGATAATTTAAGTCAAATTGTTTCTGATAATAAAAAAGTAGTGGTTCAATTTTCGGCAACTTGGTGCGGAAACTGTAGAATTATGAAGCCTAAACTAAAAAAGCTTTCTACTGAAAATGAAGATGTGGTATTCGTTATTGCTGATGCGGAAAAATTTCCTGAAAGTAGAAAATTAGCGAAAGTGGACAATTTACCAACTTTTGCAACTTATGTTGATGGTGAGTTCGTAAATCAGGTGCAAACCAACAAATTTGATGTTTTAAAAGAATTGGTTAACGAAGTAATTTAAATTGATATGAAATTACCTGTAATAAAACACTTGACTTCTTTTATAGAAGAGAATGATCAAGATTATGTTCTTGAAACAATTGAAACTTTAGAAGCTCTAACAGAAGTTCCTTCATTAAAGGATGAAGAGCTCGATGTTATAGGAGAGTTAATATCTAATATGTATGGAGCGATTGAAGTTTCAAAAATGGTAAAGGATGGAACTCCAAAGAAAGAAGCTCTAAATAACTTTATGCAAAGAGTTTTAGGTTCGATAGATAAGTAAAACAACCGACTTTCATCGGTTGTTTTTTTGTTTTATTGTAATGCTTTGGAAATAAAACCTCCCACATTTCTTCCTTGTTTTAGGCCTTCATCGATTGCTGCTCTATAATGTATGCCTCCGTATAGTCGACTTACAGCCGCTTCTTCAGCCGCTTTTTTAAATGAACTAAATGATCTTATTGGTAAACCATAAGGTACTTCAGTATCATCATTAAACTTAAAGTTATCTCCGAATAACATTGTCAGTACTTCTGAAGCAGAACCTGACACTACCGAATGACCACTTGTGTATTCCGGAAAAGGAGGAGTTTGCAATATAGGTTCCCAACTATCATCAATATATTTTTTGATTAAGGTTTCTGGCCTGACCAAATTACTTCTATATTTTTCATCCCAACAACTTATAAAAGCATCGGCAATAGCAATAGATGTTTTGGTGTATGCATTTACGGTTGTTTCGAAATCGGAATTACTATTTCTACAGGCTATTTTACAAATACCAATCCAGTGCCCTCCTGGAGTTATTTTCTTTTTAGCAAACATGTAATGTCCTTTGGTTACTGACACATAAGGATTACAGTCCCAAAATTGAGCAATGGCTATTTCGTCAGAATCATCACCTATTTTTCTTATTTTTTGATCTACGTCGTATACTTCGAGTAACTCTTTATAAAAATCACTTTCAGATTTCATTGAAAACTCTGGATGAGTTTTAGGTTTAAATTGATCGGCAGAATTAAGGATAAAAGGTCTAATTTTGTTCCAATGAGGCTCAATAGCATCCATATATGATGGAGGAGTAGGAGTCCATTTTGAAATGTCGCCCTCGTTTTTTGCGATGTTGTACTCTGGTAGCGTTCTAGTTTCAGAATAATTATCGCTATTCATCCATTTGATGATTTCTTTTCCGTAGTGCTCTCCATATTCCTTGGAAGCTTGAAAAACTCTTTGATTTTGATTTTTCCAAACTTGGTATAAACTATCTCTAAAATTGGTGATTCCATGACCAGAAAAGACAAGTTCTTTTGCAACTTCGAGGAAGGCGATAGTTGAAGATAGTTTCAAGTTTACATTATCATCTGGTTTGATTGTCTCTATTTTAAATTTGCTTTTCTCGTTTAAAAAAGTATTTAACCCTTTTCCTTTATGGTTATTTAGTGTTTCGAATGCAGCGGTATTCGGATAAGCATATACGCGACTTGCTACTGGTGGAGAAAAAACATCATGAGTTATTGTAGCACTAAGTTTATCAACAACTGAATGATAGAAATCCGGAGTAATTCGAATTTCTTTTTCCGTTTTAGTACATCCAACAAAGAAGAAGGTGGTTATAATGATGACGATTATTCGGTTAAATAATTGCATTGATATGTTTTTAGTTTTTAGTAAGGTATTGTTTGATACTATCGTTGTTTTGAACAATGAGAAGTAGTTGTTTATCTTTCATTTTAACAACTTCCGATAGTTTTACTTGACCATTGACAGGAGCAATTCCAAGTGAAGTTAAATTTTGATAATTATTAATGTCTTTAATTAAAAGACCTTTATTCCCTTCATAACCTCCGTGGTAGGTGTTTACTGCTTTTAAATTACCGAAAACCAATAGTTGTGGTTGTTCATTATTAAATACAATTTCTTCAAAGGAGTTAATTGGTGCAAGCTGGAAGTTTTTAGGAAGAGCAATAAAACTGTCAAATTTTCCATTATTGTTTTCTAAATATCCAGAAGCTAATTCAGAGATTTCATATTTGGTAGCTTTGTTCAAGGCTTCAGAAGTTAAGACATCTTCAATAGGTTTGAGTGCATAATCACTGTAATTGATAAAACGCTTTTTAATAACATTCATTTGTGAAGCCAATTCATCTTTTGAATGAATAGGGTAATACTTCCCATCTATTTTATAGGCTAAAACAGTTTCATTCTTTCTGTTATTATCGAAATCTCCATGATACATTAAAATAGGAGCTTCTTTCGTCGCTTTAAACCTGGTGTTTAAACCCCAATTACCAAATACTAAATCTAAATCTCCGTCACTATCAATATCGAATGTTGTTACTGTTTGCCATAGCCCGTTTGAAAGTGGGGTTTCCTGTAACTCTAATTTTCCTTTATTGTTAAAGTAAACTTTTGGAGTATCCCATTCGGTTGTAATAATCAAATCTTTTACTTTGTCATTATTGATATCTGCCCAGATAGCGTCCGTAACTTTTGATTCAAGAGTGAAGTTTACATCAGGGGTGAAATTTCCTTTCCCATCATTTTTGAGTAGATATGATTTTACTTTACTTCCAAAATCGCTTGGATTCGATCGATTACCAATAAATATATCCATATCACCATCGTTGTCATAATCATATGGTTTAATACAAGAGGTATTATTGGTGTTTTTGAATACATTTTCAGTTCTTTTGAAAGTTCCTTTTTCGTTGATGTATAATCTGTCTTGTTCAAAAGTATTCATTCTGATAGAGTGCAGTCCTGAACCAATATATAAGTCTAAATCGTTATCATTATCAACATCTATAAATGCTGCGCAGGTATCTTCAAATATGGAATCTTTCGTAATTTCAGGGAAATCTATTTCCTTTATAGTTTTACCATTATTGATATAAACATGAGGTTGTTTTTCAGAAGCGTTACCGATAAAGAAATCATCAAAACCATCGTTGTTAATATCTCCTTTCGCGAAACCAGGACCGTTATTTGATATCTTGTAAGGAATCAATTTTTCATTGAAGAAGTCGTTATAAAAATCTTCCCTGTGTACGTAATTTACAAGATTAGTTTTATCAAATTTAATTTGATTTTTAGTTTGCTCATAAGCGTATTGCTCATCAGTTTCTTTATTGTAAGAAATCAGATTAAGTTTATTGATTTCAGGATTAGGAATGGTTCTATAAGTGTTATTGGGCCAAATAATTTTAACCGAGTCAATTTTGTTTTGATTATTGATTCCGAAGTGTAAATTGTTTCCTACAGAAGAGATGAAACCTCTTGAGTTGAACAATTGTTTTGTTTGTTTTTGGTTATCATTATAGACAATTACTTTCGTACCTATTCCATTTTCATTACCACTTTGGTATTTAAATTTAAACTTAGTGAAGTTTTTTGTTGAGTCAGTTTTATTTTCAAATATCTGAGCAGGTTCATTAATATTATTTGTAATCAAATCTAAATCTCCATCGTTATCTAAATCTGAGTAAATAGCTCCATTCGACAAGGTAGGAGTATCTTCTAACCAGTTTCCATTACGATTTTGAAATTGGGTTGAGTTTCCTTGGAAAATTTGATCGGGATAAGCTCCACTTGGCATTTCTTTTAAAGATTCAAGCAGCCAATTTTTGTTTTTCTTTTGAAGCGCTCTATCTTTTATTTTACTTGAAATATACATTCGAAAGTCCAAGTCGTTTGGTCTTCTTAAAATACCATTCGCGATAAATAAGTCTTGATGTCCGTCATTATTAAAATCTGCCAATAAAGGGCTCCAACTCCAATCTGTATCGGCAATATCGTTATACAATGCTTCTTCGTGAAAATAAGTTCCTTGATTATTAATTTGAAGCATGTTTCTAGCATATTGATCTTGGTAACCAAGTTTTTTTAGGATATACTGGATGTTTAACATAGCATCATCTCCTTCGGACTCCTTCACAACACGTTCATCTTTTGGTAGCATATCTAAAGTGATTAAGTCTTGAAGACCGTCACCGTTAATGTCGGCGGCATCACTTCCCATAGAAAACCTACTAATCATAGAGAAAGACTTAGCTAATGATTCAGTAAAAGTACCATCATGGTTATTTAGATAGTAATAATCATCTTCATGGAAGTCGTTGCAAACATAAATATCATCCCATCCATCATTGTTAAAGTCAGCAATCGAAGCACTTAAACCGTAGCCATTAACTCCTCCGTAGATTTTGGCCTCCTCACTGGCATCTTCAAACTTTTGATTTGTGTTTTTTAAAAGTACATCACCCGTAAGAGACGTGCGTTTTTCTCTTAAAAGAGCAGGGCCATTTGAAGTTTTCGTATGTACAGCATGATTAACAATATAAACATCAAGATCATTATCTTTATCATAATCGAAAAAATATGATTGAGTCGAATACCCGACATAATCTAAGTTATATTCTTTGGATTTTTCCGTAAAGGTATTATCACCGTTATTGATATATAGTTCGTTGTGTCCTTTAAAGCCTAAAAGTTCACTCACGGCACAAATGTAAATGTCGAGGTATCCGTCATCATTAATATCGACCATGGTAACTCCAGTTTGCCAATCGGCCATTCCTTCAATACCAGCCTTTTTACTGATGTCTTCAAATTCAAGGTTTCCTTTGTTTAAGTATAGCTTATTCTGTCCCTTATTTGAAACAAAAAATAAGTCAGGCAATCCATCATTGTTTACATCCCCAACTGCAACGCCTCCTCCATTATAGTAGTATATATAATTGATGATATTATGACTAATTTCATCATTAATCTCATTGACGAAGTTAATGTTTGTTTTTTGCGCAGGAAGTTTTGTGAGCAGATAGTTTTTTTTCTCAGTTTCTTTACCGCAGGATATGATTAAGGTTAATGCGAATAATAAAATGATTTTTTTCATTAATAGAGTTTCTAATAATTAAGAGATAGTTTAAGTCAGTTTACACCTAAAAACAGGGATTGTAGTAATAGTAGGTGATGGGTAAAAATAGTAAAAAATCATAATTTTTTGTTAAAACATGTGTTTTTCATTTTGATTTAACTTTTTGATTTTTGTTTTTGTGTTAAATAGAGTTAAAAAAATGCTGTGGGTGTGTAGGGGTAATTGAAGGTTTTTGAAATAAAAAAAAGCTGAGCAACAGCTCAGCTTTCTATAATTCTTTTAGTAAAAACTTAGTTATTTACTCTATGCGTAATTCTCCTATTGGTAATAATAGTAGTTAAAGCAAGACCTAAAGTGAATCTTCTATTATTGGATATTGAAGAAACTCCATTAAAGCTATATATATTGCTACCAAGATTTGTAGCTCCTGAAATAGGTGTTTCATCATTAAAATTACCATCATTATCGGTATCTACTATAAGACGAAGATTCCCAGTAGAAACACCAGTGATTCCGGTTAAGTCGAATCTCATATCTATATTTCCTACATCAACAGTTCCGCCAGAGGTATTTGCTTCACTTACTCTCCATGTTCTGGTCAACCTATTTTTAATAATACTTGGAGCGTTCAAGCCAGTGTTCATTTGTAGAGCACCATTATCGTGTCCCCACATAAAAAACTCATTATCCCCCAAATTAGTTGGGTTTAAGACTCTAACAATTCCCGTTCCTTGTGAATCGTTATGTAAGTTCGAAGAGTTCACTCTCCCTATACCAGCGACATCGTGATCATAATTTCCTGAGCCAGCATTATCTTCATCATAAACATTAACGGGAATGGTGATGCTACCATATTTTGCAGAAAGATAATTGTCAATAATAATCTTTTGGGCATCATTTACTCTACTATTATAGAAAATAATTTCGAAAAAATCCCCACTAGCTTCATCAGCACCGTTTGAGTTTCTACCAATTCTATCGAGAGGGATACCTGCTGTAGATGAACCAATATTTAAATTTTGTGTAGCTCCGTTTACTCTAACCTCTACAGTCGAAGAAGTAGTAGCTTTGTGGTAAGAAATTATAGAATTAATATTGAAAGGAGAGGCTATAGATGTTGAATAATCCGCAACGCCATACCGTGTTAATCCAACTCTATTTGTATTAAACCATTGCTCTACTCTTAAAGAAGCATTGGAGTGATCTAATAGCGTATGTGAGTTTCCCGTGTTAACAGGATTGATTGCTATGAAGGTACTTGCATTTCGGAAGATTCCTGATGTGGAACCAAACATAAATTGTGCAGCTGCTAAACTAGAGTTAAAATTTACAGCATTAAATGTTCCCGAAGAGTTGTAACTAGGCCTATTAGTCCCTGTTTGTGTAAAATTATTAGTATTTCCACTAAAGTCAGACCAAGTAGAAACCAAACTACCATTAGCAGGATTATTGTTAATATTCCCATCAGCATTTAAATCATTTGCCCTAAGCCAAACAAGCAATGACGAAGATCCATCACGAGATCCAACACCGCCTGGTCCAGTCTGAGAAGATAATAAAGCTGAGAAAAATAATGTTATTATTAATAAATTATATCTTTTTTTCATTTAGAAACGTGGGGTCAGCAATTAAAATTCGGATAAATATACCTTATTTAGATCAAAAAAAGAAAAAACTGTATTTTTATAGTCTGGAATGAAGATTAACTAACTGTTATAAAAAAGATAAAAAATCTTACATTATGAAATTTAAATTATTATATGCTTTGGTGTTTGTTGCAAATTTATCGTTTGCGCAAATAGATGCTAATTCATTAATGGGACTACCTACTGCTACAAATACCGAAATGACCTCTTTAACTGGAGTTAATATTGGCTCAATTCTATTTAATACGACTGATCAAAAAGTGTATCGTTTCACGAGTACAGGTTGGCAAGTTGATACGGATGATCAGAATGCTTCTGAGGTTAACATTGCTACTCCTGTAGATGTAAATAATATTACAGGTGATCCAGGGGCAGGAAATGAATCAACGGTGGAAGAAGTAGTGCAAGCAATTGCTCCAATTACATCAAGAGCAGCTAGAGTATTTTATCCGCCTTCGATCGCAATAGATGCCAGTACGAACGGAACATTTACATTGAACTTATATAATGAATACACGGCTCAGTTTGCTTCTCCAGTGGCAGGAAGTACAGGAGCGCCAAGCGCAATACCTACGTATGCAGCAGCAGACTTATATTATTATGTAACTTTTGCAGATCCAGCTGTATTTAATACTGGAACGATGTCGATAGATGGAAACGGTGTATTGACTTATACAATAATAGGACAGCCTACTGACTTAAATGCTTTAATAAACGTAGTGTTTGTTGTTAAGTAAAATAGATAATAAGTAAGCTAAAGATAAAAAAGCCTCCATTCAGAGGCTTTTTTATCTTTAATGATGTGTAAGTTTTTTTATAATATCTGTATGCTTTGGAAATAACTCAATCAGTTCTTTTCTTTTTGGCAAAACAAAATCATTGAAATCGAATCCTGGAGCAACTGTACAACCAGTAAAAGAGTAGGAATTACTGTCGATAACCTCGGCTGCAAACCAATATCTAGCAGGAACAACAAATTGAGGTGTTTCGTTAGCTTCAATATTGTTACCTATTATAATGAAAGAGTAATCTCCTTCAGGAGAAATCATATGCAGTTTTAAGGGACTTCCTTTGTAAAAATGCCAAATTTCATCTTGATTTATTTTATGAAAAGCAGAAAATTTTTCATCAGTCAACAAAAAATATATAGAGGTACTGTAATTTCTATTTCCGTTAAACTCGTTCGGTAAACTTTCGTTTTTAATAATACCTTCACTTCGATAGGTTTCTCTGAAATATCCACCTTCAGGATGTTCGGCTAAATCAAATTTAGCTATCAGTTGTTTGGCTGTCATTTATATTGTTGTTTTGTTCGTTAGCTTTTTTTATAATGGCTTTTAGTCTTTCTTTTCTTTGAAGCTTTTCAGATTTAATCTTGTTTGCTTTTTGTTTCATCAATCTACTGTGTTTTGCTTTGTTTACAGTATTTTTTTCTTTTCCTTTTTTACTCATTTGAATGTTGTTTTTGAATGCTTAATAAACCTAAAAATGTTAGTATTCCATTTAGGATTAAAATAAAAAATCCAAAATCAAAACCTAAATGCGTTTTACTATAATCACTAATAAAATAGGTTAGAAATGGAGAGATTATACAAATAAAAGGAACCAGATTGTCTTTAACTTTTAATTTTGTAAATAAACCAAAAGCATATAGTCCTAGTAAAGGTCCATATGTATAGCCAGCGAATTGGAATATTTTAGCAATTACACTTTCGTTTGCTATAAAATATTTAAAAACAAGTATGGTGGTAGCTAGAATAAAAGAAAAGATAATATGAATTCTTTTTCGGATTCTTATTTGATCTTTCTCGTCTTCTTTTTTATCAATCTCTAAAATATCGATACTGAAAGATGTTGTTAATGAGGTTAAGGCACTATCAGCACTTGAATAAGCAGCAGCAATAAGGCCTAATAGGAAAAATAAAGAAGTTGCAATACCAAGTTTACCACTCATGGCTATAAGCGGAAATAATTGATCTTTGTGAGCATCTATTTCGATGGAATGCGCATAGTCTGTCAGTAAAATACCTAAAGAAAGGAAAAAGAAATTCACGATGACAAGAACTATTGTAAACCAAAACATGTTTTTTTGAGCATCTTTTAAATTACGACAAGTCAAGTTTTTTTGCATCATATCCTGATCCAAACCTGTCATAACAATGGCTATAAAAGCACCTGAAAAGAACTGTTTCCAAAAGTAATTACCAGCTTTAACATCATCAAAAAAGAACATTTTAGATAATTTGTTTTCGGATACATATGTAAGCAAATTATCAATTTGTAATTCTTCCGAAATCATCACAATACAAACACCTACAGAAATTAACATAAATAATGTTTGCAAAGTATCTGTCCATACAATGGTTTTTATTCCTCCTTTGAAAGTGTATAGCCAAATCAATAAAATCGTTATAATTACGGTAATCCAAAAAGGAATTCCATAGTTGTCGAATAAAATCAATTGTAATACGTTTGCAACCAGAAACAATCGAAAAGAAGCGCCGATTACTCTTGAAAGTAGGAAAAAAGAAGCGCCAGTTTTATAAGAAAATGTCCCAAAACGATCACCTAAATAAGTATAAATAGAAGTTAGGTTTAAACGGTAATATAGAGGAAGAAGAACAAGGCCAATAACAGCATAGCCAATGACGTAACCAAAAACCATTTGCATATAACTCATTTGCTGACCTTCGACCCAACCAGGAACTGAAATAAAGGTAACCCCTGAAAGAGATGCTCCAATCATTCCGAAAGCAACTAAATACCAGGGAGATGAATTATTAGCTTTAAAAAAAGTGGAATTATTAGCGGATTTTCCAGTAAAAAATGAAATACTAATTAATACGCCAAAATATCCGAGTATTAATAAGATTATATGAAGTGGTTGCATACAATAGAATTATGAACTACGAATGTACTAAATTTTACAATTCATTGCGTAGTTCATAATTTATGTTTAAAAGGATGTTGTTATAGTTCAATAACAATATCTTCCGTTTTTTTTCTAACTTTTGCTAAATCTTTCATAAAGCAGTCTTCAGCTCTAATTCCAATTGGAAGTACTAAAACAGATCGTAAGTTTAGCTTGTCTAAACCTAAAATTTCGTCGTATTTTTCAGGAACAAAACCTTCCATAGGACAAGTATCTATTTTTTCGTTCGCAGCCACCGTCATTAAATTTCCTAAAGCTATATATGCTTGATTTTTCATCCATTGATATAATTCTTCAGGTGATTTACTTGAAATGTTATTTGAAAGCATTTCTTTAAACGGGTTGATAATATCATCAGGCGTATTTCTTATTTCTTTGACAAGTTTAAAGTAATCTTCGACGTCTTCTGTACTTATTTCAGTTGGAACTGTAATAATCAATACATGTGAAGCTTGTACTACTTGTTGTTGGTTCCAAGAGTGTTCAACTAATTGTTGTTGTAATTCTTTATTGCTTAACACTACTAATTTGTATGGCTGTAAACCATATGATGTAGCTGTAAGGTTAAATGCTTCTTTAAGAATGTTGATTTTTTCTTCAGGAATGATTTTATCGTTGTCAAATTTTTTAACGGCATAACGCCATTTCAAATTGTCTATGCTATTGCTCATTTATAAAATATTTGGTTTCACAAAAATAGGTTAGATTGAGTTTAGATACCTAGTAAATGTATTGTAAATAATTATGAAGGACTAGTTTTTATTTATAATTTAAATGAAGTTTTGGAATGGATTTTAAGTAACCAGTTTATTTTTATAAATTTAGCATAATTAATTGCTAAATAATTGTTTATGAAAGAAGAATTACTTCATTTTTTATGGAGTCAAAAACTTGTCTATTCACACAAGTTAACGACTTCTTCCGAAGAAAAAATTGAAATTGTTAAAATAGGGACATGGAATAGAGATAGTGGACCAGATTTTTTGAATGCTCATATTCTTTTTAATGGTCAACTATGGGTAGGTAATGTAGAAATGCATTTAAAATCTTCTGATTGGTATGTACATCAACATGAATTTGATGAGAATTATGATGCTGTAATTCTCCATGTTGTTTGGGAGCATGATATTGATGTTTTTATGAAAAACGAAAAGCCTTTACCAACGTTAATATTAAAGGATTTTATAAGACCAGATATATTGAGTAATTATAGAAAGTTAATGTTCAAAGGTGAAAATTGGATTTTTTGTGAGAAGCAGTTACCACAAATAGATGACTTCTTATTGAGTAACTGGTTTGAGAGACTTTATTTTGAACGACTTGAACAAAAAACAATTGTTATTAACGAATTACTACATTCAACAAGTAATGATTATGAAGTCGTTTTGTTTTATATGATAGCTAAAGCTTTCGGGTCAAAAACTAATGGAGATATCTTTATCAAATTGGCAAAATCATTTCCCTATAGTATACTTAGAAAATTAAGATTTAATCAGATGGAACTTTCTGCTTTATTATTTGGGCAGGCTGGTTTCTTGGAAGAGGATTTGGAAGATGTCTATTATAATAACCTAAAGAGAGAGTATGACTACATTAAATCAAAATTCCAATTGAAACAGCTGAAAAAAAGAGAATTTAAATTTTTTAGAATGCGCCCGGCAAATTTCCCTACTATTCGAATAGCCCAATTAATAGCCTTAGTTTGTAAATATCCGAATTTGTTTTCCAGAGTTATAAAAACTAATACTATTGATGAATTTCATAAGTTGTTTTTAGTTGAGGTAGATGATTTTTGGAAAGAACATTACACTTTTGAAACTTCTAGTAAAAGAGGAAATAAGTTTACAACGAAATCATTAATTGATTTATTGGTGATTAATGTTATTGTTCCAATGAAATTTGTGTTCATGAAAAATTCTGGAGAAGTTGATTTGGAAGGGCTTTTAAGAATTATGAAAGAAATTAAAACAGAGAAGAATAGTATTATATCGAAGTTTTCTAAGTTGAAATTAGCTTCAAAAAACGCATTGGATTCTCAGGCGTTAATTCAATTAAAAACTAATTATTGTGAGAAAGCTAGATGTTTAGATTGTGCAATCGGATGCCACCTTTTGAAAAAATAAAAACGAATGTGAAATTTTAATTTGTTGTGTAATGTGAAGTTTTTGAGTGTTTTAGGTTTGGATTGGTTTAAGTAAGAAGTTTGGCGATTATAGGGATTACTCAAAAGAAAAGTTATATTTGCGTAAAATTTTATTTCATATGAAAAAATTATGTATTGCTATTATGTCAGTAGCGGTTTTGTTTGCTAGTTGTAAGGAAAACCCAAAAAACGAAACAAAAAAGGAAACCACAGAATCAACTTCGAATGCCGTTGAAAAAGAAGTGGCTCAATCTAACGATGCTATTTGTCTATTAGAAAAACTTTCGGTTAGAGAAACACCTGATCCAAAAGGGAAGTGGTTAACTTCAATGAGTTTAGGAGAAAAAATTACCTTAACTGGTGATGAAGCTACAGAGCCGAAATCTAAAAAGGTATATGTGAAAGTTAGGTTAGTTGATGGAAAAGAAGGTTGGACTCCAGTTCGCTTTTTAGCAGTTGATGGAAAAGTTGGAGCTTTACTAGAGGATGCTACAGTATATAAAAGGCCTGATCTCTTAACAAAAACAGATAAGAAGTACAGTGCAATGGATATTATTGCTGTTACAACGACTCAAGATGATTGGGTAAAAGTAAAAGGTAAAAGAGCAGAAGGGGAGTACATCGAAGAAGGATGGATAAAAACATCTAATATTTCTGAGAACTCTGTAGATATTGCAACTGCAAAATACGCAGCACTAGCGGTTAAAAAAGAAACAATGACGGATAGAATTAAGGCATTGAAAGAAATTGTTGAAAATTCAGATTTGTCGTCTTCGACATTCATTGAAACTCTTAAAACTAAGATAAGTGACTATGAGTTGAGAAATACACCTATCGATGCACAGGATGCAAAAGTAGATGAGAAAACGGAAGAATAGACTTCGTTTAGTTATAAAATAAAAAGCGGTTTTAGAAATTTCTAAAACCGCTTTTTATTTTAATATAAGTTTTTAAATTTTTGAGGATCGGCCTCATGCATTATTTCATATACTTTTTCGAAAACATCTTCTGCTGAAGGTTTTGAGAAGTAGTCTCCATCGGTTCCATAAGCAGGTCTATGTTCTTTAGAAGTAAGTGTTGCTGGTTTACTATCTAAATGTTTATAGCCATCTTGCTTCTCTAAAATTTCTTGTAATAAATAAGCTGAAGCACCACCTGGAACATCTTCATCAACAACTAATAATCTGTTTGTTTTAGCAACAGATTTAACGGTGTCATGATGAATGTCAAAAGGTAATAAACTCTGAGCATCTATAACTTCTGCATTAATTCCTACCTGAGCAAGATCTTTAACAGCTTCATCAATAATTCTCAATGTAGATCCGTAAGATAGGATAGTAATATCAGTTCCTTCCTTGATAGTTTCAACAACTCCAATTGGTGTCGTAAAATCTCCTAAATTCGTTGGAAGATTTTCTTTTAAACGGTATCCATTTAAACATTCAATAACTAAAGCAGGGTCATCTCCTTTTAACAGCGTATTATAGAATCCAGCAGCTTTTGTCATATTACGAGGAACTAAAACATGTATTCCTCTAACATTATTTATGATTCCACCCATTGGTGAACCTGCATGCCAAATACCTTCCAATCTGTGTCCTCTGGTACGAACAATCAATGGAGCTTTTTGCTTACCATAAGTTCTATAACGAAGTGTTGCTAAATCATCACTCATTATTTGAAGAGCATATAATAAATAGTCTAAATATTGGATTTCAGCAATAGGGCGTAGTCCACGCATCGCCATTCCAATTCCTTGACCTAAAATAGTTGCTTCTCTAATACCAGTATCAGACACTCTTAATTCACCGAATTTTTCTTGAAGTCCTTCTAATCCTTGATTAACATCTCCGATATAACCAGCATCTTCTCCAAAAATTAATACTTCAGGATGCTTTTTTAAGATAGCGTCGAAATTATCACGCATAATAATTCTAGCATCTACTAATTTTTCTTCACCAACAAATTTTGGCTTGATTTCAGTAGCTTTTAATGGAGAGTTATCAGTCTCACTTAAAAGAGTTGAAGAATATTTATCGTATGCATTATCTAAAGAAGCTTTAATAAAGTTTTGAAGCTCTAATTTTTCAGCTAAACTTTCATCTCTTAGGTATCTTAAGGCTTTACGTGCAGTACTTAAAATATCTTTACGAATAGGCTCATTTATAGCAGCAAGATCATTTTTTAACTTCGTAATAAAAGTTCCGTTGCTACTTTTTTCTGCAAGCCTTTCTAGGAGTGCAAGCGCCTGTCTAGCTTCATTTTTTATCTCTCCTGTAAAAGCTGCCCAAGCATCTCTTTTAGCTTTAGAAACGTCTTTTTTCGCGTTTTTATCAATATTGATTAACTCTTCTTCTGAATCAACCAATCTCAACGTATCACCATTTTCATCTTGCAATTCGAATTCAAGAATCCATTTACGCATTTGAACAATACAATCATGTTCTTGTTCCCATTTTAAACGCTCTTTAGATTTGTATCTTTCGTGAGATCCAGAGGTCGAGTGTCCTTGAGGTTGTGTTAATTCTTTAACATGTATTAAAACAGGAGAATGCTCTTCCCTTGCAATTTTAGCTGCTTTATTATAAGTATCAATTAATTGCACATAATCCCAACCATTCACAACAAAAATCTCATACCCTTTTTGATTTTCATTACGCTGGAAACCTTTTAAGATTTCAGAGATACTTTCTTTGGTTGTTTGGTGTTTTGCATGTACTGAAATTCCGTATTCATCATCCCATACGCTCATCACCATAGGTACTTGTAATACACCTGCTGCATTGATAGTTTCGAAAAATAATCCTTCACTTGTACTAGCATTACCGATAGTACCCCAAGCAACTTCATTTCCTTTTTCCGAAAAATTAGTGTGATTTTTTAACTCTTTAACATTTCTGTAAATCTTTGAAGCTTGCGCCAATCCTAATAAACGAGGCATTTGACCAGCTGTTGGCGAAATATCGGATGAAGAGTTTTTTTGTTGGGTTAAGTTTTTCCAATTTCCATTTTCATCCAATGAGTGCGTTGCAAAATGCCCACCCATTTGACGACCTGCCGACATTGGATCGGCTTCGATATCAGTATGTGCATATAATCCTGCAAAAAACTGTTGAGCAGTTAACTCGCCTATGGCCATCATAAACGTTTGGTCGCGGTAGTACCCTGAGCGAAAATCACCATTTTTAAAAGCTTTCGCCATGGCTAGCTGAGGCACTTCTTTACCGTCACCAAATATTCCAAACTTCGCTTTTCCAGTTAAAACTTCTCTCCGACCCAGTAAGCTACACTCTCTACTGATGCGAGCTATTCTGTAATCGTTTAAAACCTCGTTTTTAAAATCTGCAAAAGAAAGTTTTTGGTTATTAACTACTTCAGTGTTTTCCATCATACTGTATCTAATTATAGGTGAGGTTACAAAGATAGTTTTTTTAATTGAATTTTAAAAATTCTTCTTTTTGCTGAGAATAATTCAAAAAAAAGTTAAAAAACAAGGTTTTATTGAGTATTTGCTAATTTTTATGAAAACTCAAGATGATATCATATTATGAGAGAATCTTATTGTAAAATTGATAATTTCGCTAACCTTAAAAAAGTGTTAAAATCTAAATTTCTAAAGAATACCTCTCCTGATGAAGTTGTATATTCTATCTAAATTTGTAGTAATTACAAATCGTATTTTGGTAGGGTAGGCGGGTTTGGTTACTTCCCAACCTTGATTGGTGTATATAGGAAAGTAGAACTCAAATATATTTGGAACAAAATTTAGTCGAATACCATTTTCATAATAGAAGTTAGGACTACTTGATTTGTTTTTAAGCATGGCAACATCATTATAAATTTCCGCCCATTTCCAAACACTAACACTTGTATTCCCTGCTAATATAAATTGGTTAGCTGTTTGAGGCGTATCATATCTGGATTTAAAACCAGCGTCCGATATAACAAACTGTTGGCTAAACAAACCAGAACTTTCTGAACGTCCAAAAAGATTTTGTTCGAAGAGGTAATCTGAGCTTCGATTTAATCCGAAGCTAAAATAGTCACCGACGGAGTTGTTCGTTACAAACATACCTCCGAAAAAACGGAGATTGAAACTTCGTTCATTATCAAAGAATTTAAGGTAACGAATGTCAGTAGATAATTTTGTGAAGTTGTTCCCAAGTTCAAAATTAACGGCATATTGAAGTCGTTCAATAATATTCGGTTTGCTGTATATATATCGAAAATTTAAAACTTTATATCGATCTTGTTCTGTAACAGGGCTTCCGTTAGGAACTTCTTTGTTTATATAAAAAAGTCGAGTAGTGAAGGTTTTTGATCCTACATCACGTAAAGTTTTTCTTCGGAAAGCAATGCTTACATAGGGAACTAAAGTGTTATAGCCTAACTCTGGAGCATAATGAAAATTACTTGCATTGATACCATATTTGATTTTATAAATAGAAGAAGTTTCAAAAAACTGATTATAACCTATAGCAAAGGCTCCTGTAAAATTTTTACTTTTTGTGCTGTAATTCGGAGTAAGTGTGAATTCCAAATTATGAGGAATAATCGGTTGGTTTTTTAGTTTGACACCTAAAATAACTCCATCGTATAAGTTGTATTTAATATCAGGATAATAAAACAGTTGATTATAGTAAGGGTCTTCCGCATCTTGGAAAAATCGGAATTGGAGTGGTTTATTAATTAACTTATTGTTTGTTTTTCTGAAGTTATTAAGGGAATTATGTTCTGGGTAGGTGTTTTCATAGTTTAAAGCGAATTTGGTATAATCACCTTTTTTTACAGTTACTGTTTTCGTAGAATCAATTCCTGATACCCATTTCTTAAATTTAATTTCTTTTTTATTAATACCATAAAGAGCCACAGGGGCGGTGAAATTTCTTTTGTTTTTAATGGTAACTTTTAATGAATCTTCGCCTTCAGTTTCTTTAACCGAAGTGATTTTATAATCAATTTTTTTAGCAGTTTTTAAGTAATCGTTAGCAAACCAATTAATGTCCTTTGTTGTGTTCTTTTCAAGAATAGAAATAAATTCCGAAGGAGAACTTAGTTTTAGGTGATTTTTATAAAGGAATTTTTTTATTGAGTTTTGAAGAATACTATCGTTTAAATAGTCTTGTAAGTAACGAAAACCAAGTCCAGATTTATATTTACTAACTACTTTTCTATTAAAATTGGAAAGAGAGTCAGCGGCAGTCTTCAGAGGTTGGTCGTAAAATTTTCGAGCGCTAAATTGATAAATGAATGGAAATTTATCACCTTGCTTTAATTTGCTTAAGTTGTATTTTTTGATGGGCCAATATTTTGAATATTTCCCTAGAATTGTAACATCAGGATAATATTCTTTTAAATACTCCATCATTAAAAATGTTTCCAAACCATCAATAAACCAATAGTCTTTTCTTTTATTATGGACTAAAATATCGTTTATGTATTTTGAACTTAAGGCATAAAAGAAGTTAACATCCCATCTGAAATTTTCAGGAAATGGTTTTAACCAACGAGGTAATCCATAAAGTTCACGAAGTGTATTTTTATTAACTGATATTTTATCGACAAATATTTCTGTATGTGGATGTTTTCCAATATGTCTTTCGATAAAATTAATCTGTTTATTAATTATTTTCTCTGAATCTTCAACGGATATGTTTTTATCAAAAGCATCAGTTTTAATTTCTTGAGTCTTGGTTTTGAATGACCTAAATCTTTTGTTGGTATCAATACTTAGTATAATGTCTTTTTTTTGATTTCCAACCAATTGAAAAGTAGTGAAGTCATCATCAGTTGTTTTGTATTGATATAAGTTACTTTCTATATGATATTTCTTAGGAACCTTGATTTTAATGTCATAATTAGCAACATCTTGATATAAATCATCCATGTTTAAATTACTCATTAAATTCCATTTTGTGTCGTAAATAGCAGGTGTAATTTGCCAAAAACGTAGATGATATCCTGTTTTTGTTTTACCGTATCCTGTGAATTTTGAATTCGGAACTTTAAGAGAATAAAGTAAGTAGATTCTAATACTATCTTTTGGATGTAAGGCTTTGTTTAGCGTTAATTCAACAATATCTTGCTGATTTGGTAGTTCTCGAAAAGTAACAGGCTCATAATTAATGGATAAATTTTTTATTTTGGAAAAACCTCTTTCTTTATCTTCAGAGAAATAAAAATCTTTTCTATAATCTTCGATGAGTCGTTTACCTAATGGAGTGTTGTTTCCTGAGAAGCTGTTTCCCCAATTGTGAAAATAAATTTTACTTAGATTGTGAGTTGATTTATTAACAAAAACAATTCTTTGTTGAATATCGAAAGTTCTAGTACTATCGTTTAAAATAATGTTCGAAGATATCGTATTTGTTTGTGCAAATAGATTGTGTATTGAGACAAAAAGAATAACGAAAAGAAAAAGAGGAAATCTATTTATCATATTACACAAAATGAAAACTCGTTATAACTAGAAGTTCATAACGAGTTTTAAATATAGAATAATTTTCTAGAAATTAGGCTTCAATTTGTATTTCGCATAGAATTTATTGAAATGTTCAACAGCTTCATCCGCGGTATCTACCAATCTAAATAAATTTAAATCTTCAGGACTAATATTACCTTCTTCTAAAAGTGTGTTTTTAATCCAGTCAAGTAAACCACTCCAGAATTTTTTACCCACTAATACAATTGGGAATCGTCCAATTTTTTTTGTTTGAATTAAGGTGATAGCTTCAAAAAGTTCATCTAAGGTTCCAAAACCTCCTGGCATAACAACAAACCCTTGAGAATATTTCACGAACATTACTTTTCTTACAAAAAAGTAATCGAAGTCTAAACTTTTTCCTGGATCAATCCAAGGATTGTCATGTTGTTCAAATGGGAGATCAATATTTAATCCAACTGAAGTCCCTTTTCCTCTGTTAGCACCTTTATTTCCTGCTTCCATAATTCCAGGACCACCTCCTGTAATTACACCAAAACCATTTTGGGTCAGTTTAAAAGCTACTTCTTCAGCTAATTTATAGTAAGGATGATCAGGCTTTGTTCTTGCCGATCCGAAAATAGAAACACAAGGACCGATTTTACTTAATCTTTCATAACCATCAACAAATTCTGCCATAATTTTAAAGATGGCCCATGAATCGTTGGTTTTGATTTCATTCCAAGTTTTTTGCTGTAATTTTTCTCTTATTTTTCTGTCATCATTAGGAGTCATACTCAAATCTTTTTTAAGTTAATTCTCCCCGAAAAAGGGAAGCTTGCTAATTTAGTGGTTTTTCTTTTGTTAAGATTAAAAAAACGATAAAAAAACTTTAAAATTAACAAGTTATTCGCTCTGTTTATATAGAATATCTTTTAAGAATTATAAGAGCAATATTAGAGTCATTCCAAATTTATTAGGAAACTTTGTAATGCTATTAAGCTAACATTAGCAATACGCCCTTGAAATAAGTTCGGGTTGACATTTACACTGCGGCCTACATTGTAGTTAAATATTTAAGTTGCTAGTATTAGATAAAGAAAAAGATCGCCGTTGGTATATGGCGATCTTTTCTTCTTTTTCAATGTAGCCTTTGTACTAGGCAATGTCTTAATTAGGTTTTCATAGCAATTTTCCCCCGATTTTACGACGCGCATAAGACAGATTAAATCGATAAAAAAATGAGAACAAAGTGTGATTTTATCTATTTATGCTATCCAATATTTTCCATAAACTAAATAGCGAATGTATCATATCAGATTATTTACTAATATGTTCAACGGGAGTAAAATTGTTACCCTCTTTTTTTGAAAAAAAATATAAATAATATTATTAGAGTAATAAATAGTGTTGATAAGTAGAGAGTTAGACTACTTTCAAAAACAGGATTGGTATCCCCAATCAAAACAAAAGAAGCCCAGTAGTAAGGTGATTTTTCGGAAAGGCTATGTTTTTTGAGGTAAGACCTTTTGGCGTTATTAAGAGCCAAAGTTTTAGATTGATTATCCTTTAAATTTTTATAAAAATCAGTCATGATTTCTGAAGTACTAGCATCATTAATTTTCCAAAGAGAAGAAACTACTGAGTTAGCTCCAGAATGGAAAAAACCTCTGGCTAAGCTTAATACTCCTTCGCCTTTTTTAATTTCTCCAAGGTTGGTTTCACAAGCACTTAAAACCACTAAATCTGCATTGTTTTTGTAGGTGTATAATTCGTGCAATGGTAAAATAGAGTCGTAAAACTGAATTTGAGGATTACCACTAGCATTGGCATGAGTCGCTAGATGAATAATCTTTGAATTCACACTATTTTTTAAAAAGTTACTTTTATTGGCATTATCGAATTGGTGGAAATTTCCACTAATTATATTTTCAATATCGTTGGATTCCTTTTCTGTAAAAGGAAGTGAAGAAATAGAAGTATTATCAAATTTTATTGGAGAATATAAAGAGATATTTTTATTAGTCTTTCTAACAATATCTTTATTTAATTCTGAAAAAGTTAATGAATAAGCATAACTGATATTACAATCCTCGATTAAATAGCGAAATGAACCTTTCTCCGAAATTAAAGCTTCTAGCGGAGTGTTCTCCATACTAACATCTGGTACGACGAGTACATTCTTGTCTTTAATAAGCTCTTTAATTTCTGGAGTTGGAAATAATTGATCATAAAGGAAATAAGCAACTGATTTAAATTCATTTAATTCTTCTGTTGTTTTTAATGGAACAGAAAGAAGTTTTCTATATGTGCTTAGATTCTCTAAGGTTTTATCACTATCTAGAATTTTAAAAGGTATCGTTTTTTCTTTTGTAATTGCCAAACCAATTAAGCTGGATTTCTGATCACCGATTTTTATTTTGTTAACTGAGAAACTTAGAACAACATCATTTTTATCTAAATCTTTTTTTACTGTTCCTAAATTTACAGGTTCTATTTTTTGATCGAGGGATAGGTATTCAGGGTAGATTAAATTAATCGAGTCTTTAAATCTTTGGTGTTTTTCTTTTAAAGTAAAAAGAGAATCTCTCAACGGAAACTTGTTCAAAGAGTCTTTTTGTTCTTCTAATTTTAATATATTTTTTTTATAATTATTGTCTTCATAAACCAATTCTGAGGGAAGATTTAAAAATTGTTTTTTGACCTCAATATCCTGAGAGAGTAAAAAAGCCTTGTTAGATTCCATAAATTCGAACATTGTATTGAAATCACGTAATAGATAAGCAGCTTTTACACCGAGGCCAAAGTTTTCTGAAACTTCTTCTCTCCAAAGAAATTTGGAGTTTATTTCTGAATTATATTGATTCACTATGGAAACAAATCTGTTGGATATTCTTACATTTTTAAGAGCTTCGTATAAGTATGTTTTTTTCTTTGTTTTTAAGTAGAGGTTAAGGAGTATTTCTGATTTTGCTCTTAAAGCTCTAATACTTGATCTTTTATATTCTACATTTAATATTTTTGAAACAGGCAATAATTCGATGTTATTGTTTTTCTGTACCTTGAAGTTATAGTTAATAGATTTTCTTACATTTAAAAGAGCTTTTATATAGTCCTTTTTCCAAAAATAATAATTAGCAATATTTCTATAGGTTTCGTTTAGATGGGATTTGTCTTTGTCAAATAGTATGCTCTGATTCAATAAATAAATTGAGCTATCTTTTTGCTTATTAAGATATAGTTCTCCCAAATTAAGATATGAATTAGAAATCATATACAAGTCATTTTCTTTATATGCTGAGTTTATTACAGATTTGTATAGAAGTTTTGCTTTTCTAAAATCATATTTGTATTTCAGTGAGTATAAGTTTGCCAAACTGCCATTGAGTACTCTAATAGCGAATTTGCTTATTTTTAAATTTGGCATTTTGCTGATAATACTATCTCCTTTTTCTAAATAGTTTATACCCTCGATAGTACTTTTTTTCGTAGCCATTTGATTACAGTTAAAAGAATATTTTATGTACTGAGTAATGAGGCTAATTTCGTCTGCGTATTTTTTAATCAATGGAAACCCTTTTTTGTAAAAATCCATTGATTTATAATAATCCCCTATTTTGAAATAACAATCTCCTAATTGACAATATGATTGAGCCGTTCTTAAAGGGTGTTTGTTTGTTTTTATAGCTTTTTTATAGAATTTAATAGCTTCATAAAACATTTTCTTTTTTGAATAAAACTTACCCATGTTGTAGAGAGCATTAGCATACTCCTTGTTTATAACCTTTAAACTATCAAGGACTCTAATTTCTATTGCCCCATATTTAATTGCAAGATCATACTCTTGAGTTATTCGATAAAAGTAAAAAGAAAAGCTGTGGGTTATATTAGCGTAAGATTTGTCTTTTACAGAATAAGTTTTTAGAATACTATCAACTACTTTTTCCGTTACTTTTTGTTTTTTACTTAATTCAACAACTTGTTTGTAATTTTCAAATTGAGAATATCCGGTGTAATCATTTACTAGAAGAAGAAAGAGAAAAATAAATATTTTAGGAGCATTATTTTGTATCATGTTTTATATGTTTCGTAATTCTTTTTCCCAAGAAAAGAAATACTAAAACAATAAAAGTAAGGATAATGGAAGTAAGTAAAGTGATGTTGCTTTCAAAAACAGGATTAGTATCACCAATCAAAACAAAAGAGGCCCAGTAATAAGGTGATTTTTCGGAAAGGCTATGGTTTTTTAGGTAAGACCTTTTGGCGTTATTAAGAGCCAATGTTTTCGATTGATTGTCTTTTAGGTTTTTGTAAAAATCAGCCATGATTTCAGAAGTACTAGCATCATTAATTTTCCAAAGAGAAGAAACTACTGAGTTCGCTCCAGAATGGAAAAAACCTCTGGCTAAGCTTAATACACCTTCACCTTTTTTAATTTCTCCAAGATTGGTTTCACAAGCACTTAGAACTACTAAATCTGCATTGTTTTTGTAGGTGTATAATTCATGTAAAGGTAGAATAGAATCGTAAAATTGAATTCGTGGATTGCCGCTAGCATTGGCATGAGTCGCTAGATGAATAATCTTTGAATTAGCACTATTTTTTAAAAAATTACTTTTGTTGGCATTATCGAATTGGTGGAAATTTCCACTAATTATATTTTCAATATCGTTGGATTCCTTTTCTGTAAAAGGAAGTGAAGAAATAGAAGTATTATCAAATTTTACAGGAGAGTAAAAAGAGATATCATTACTAGTCTTTCTAATGACGTCCTTGTTCAATTCAGAGAAGGTTAACGAATAAGCATAACTAATATTACAATCTTCGACCAAGAAATGTAATGAATCTTTCTCAGAAATTAGAGCTTCTAAAGGAGTGTTCTCCATGCTAACATCTGGGACAATTATTACATCCTTATTTTTTATAAGCTCTTTAATTTCTGGAGTTGGAAATAATTGATTGTATAGGAAATACGAAACTGATTTAAATTCGTTTAATTCTTTTTTTGTTTTTAAAGGAGTAGAAAGAAGTTTTCGGTATATATTTAAACTTTCTATGGTTTTGTCACTTTCAGAAATTTTAAAAGGTATTCTTTTATCTTTTGTAATAGCTAAACCAATTAAGCTGGATTTTTCATCACCAATTTTTATGTTATTAACAGAGAAACTTATAACAACATCATTTTTATTCAAACCTTTTTTTACTTTTTCTAAAGTTGTTGGCTCAATTTTTTGGTAAAGAGAAAGGTATTCTGGGTAAATTATATTAATGGAATCCTTAAAGTTCTGATATCTATTTTTTAGGTCTAATATTATACTTCGTTCTTTTGATATTTCAAGAGAATCTATTTTACTTTCTATGTTTAAGATGTTTTTCTTGAACTCGATATTTTTTAGCTTTATTTCAATAGGTAGATTTAAATATTCTTTTTTTAAAAGTATATTTTGATTTAAAATAAAGGCCTTGTTTTGTTCCATTAACTCGAAAATCAATGTAGGGTTTTCCAAAATAGATGCAGCATAAATCCCTAAATTAAAGATTTTAGAAACTTCCTCTAACCATATATACTTACTGTCTGTTTCAGAAGTATTTTGTTGTAAGATGTGTGCTGCTCGTTTTGTAAACAGAACTGTTTTAATAGCTTCTTTCAAGAAAAGATGTTTCTTAGTCTGGAAGTATAAATTAACTAAAGCTTTAGTTTTTATTTCTAAAGCTTGAAATAATGGTGCTTTTTCTGTGGCATTAATTATATCTGATGTAATTATCTTATCAAAGTTGGTGTCCTCATCTTTTTTTAGGCAGTTGTATAAAGATTGATTGCAGTAATCTATTGCTTTTAGATATTGCTTTTTCTGAGAATAGAAAAGTGCTAGGTTTTTGCATGTTTCAAATTTGAATAGGTTCTTTTTGTCAAAAAATAAACTTCTTCGTAAGTAGATTAGAGCACTATCGTTGTTTCTGTTTGTATATAGTTCTCCTAAGTTTAAATATGCGATTGTTAATTCTTTGTTGTTTTTTTCCTTGTTAGCTAGGTTTATGTTTTTACGATAATAGTGTTTTGCCTTTTTATAATTATACTTGTGTTTAAGAGAATATAAATTCCCAAAATTGGTGTTTATTCCATAAGCTTGTCTTCTGTAGACGTCAATATTAGTTAAGTTTTTGGAAATACTGTCCGCTTTTTCTAAATATAAGAGCCCTAGATTAACACTCCCTTTGGAGTTAATTTTGTTACAGGTTTCAGCTACTAGAACACTGTGAAAAATATAACTTTCTTTTTTTCCGAGCTTTAACAATAAAGGAAGTCCTTTCGCGTAGTAATTGATTGATTTGTAGTAATCACCTAAAGCTCTATAGCATCTTGCCATTTGACAATAAGACTGGGCTACTTTTTTAGGAAATTGATTTGAATTAATTGCTTGCTCAAAATAATTAATTGCTTTCGCATACTGAAATTGAAAAAAATGATACTTGCCTAGATTATAAAGTATATTGTTATACTCTTTATTGTTTAATCTTAGATCTTCAAAAGTGTTTTTTTCTATTAAACCATATTTTATAGCAAGGTCATATTTTTTCTGTACTTTATAGAAGAAAAAAGAAAAACTATGGGCAACGTTAGCAAATGATTTGTTTCTATTAGTATAAGTTTTTAGAATACTATCAACTACTTTTTCAGTTACCTTTTGATTTTTGTTTAATTCGATAACTTCCTTATAATTTTTAAATTGAGAATATCCAGTATAATCATTTATGAGAAGAAGAAGGAAAAAAATAAAGATTGTAATAACGCTACTTTGCTTCATGTTTTTTATGTTTTACAACTTTTCTCCTTAAGAAAAGAAATACTAAAACAATAAAAGTAAGGATAATGGAAATATATAAAACAATATTACTTTCAAAAACAGGATTGGTATCCCCAATCAAAACAAAAGAAGCCCAGTAGTAAGGTGATTTTTCAGAAAGTCTATGTTTTTTGAGGTAAGACCTTTTGGCGTTATTAAGAGCCAAAGTTTTAGATTGATTATCCTTTAAATTTTTATAAAAATCAGTCATGATTTCTGAAGTACTAGCATCATTAATTTTCCAAAGAGAAGAAACTACTGAGTTAGCTCCAGAATGGAAAAAACCTCTGGCTAAGCTTAATACTCCTTCGCCTTTTTTAATTTCTCCAAGGTTGGTTTCACAAGCACTTAAAACCACTAAATCTGCATTGTTTTTGTAGGTGTATAATTCGTGCAATGGTAAAATAGAGTCGTAAAACTGAATTTGAGGATTACCACTAGCATTGGCATGAGTCGCTAGATGAATAATCTTTGAATTCACACTATTTTTTAAAAAGTTACTTTTATTGGCATTATCGAATTGATAAAAATCTCCAGATAAGATGCTTTCAATATCATTAGACTCTTTTTCTGTAAAAGGTAGAGAAGAAATAGTAGTTTTATCGAATTTTATAGGAGAATAAAAAGAGATATCATTACTAGTCTTTCTAATAACATCTTTATTTAATTCTGAAAAAGTTAGCGAATAAGCATAACTAATACTACAATCTTCAATCAAATAACGAAATGAACCTTTTTTCGAAATTAAAGCTTCGAGCGGAGTGTTTTCCATACTAACATCTGGCACGATGAGCACATCCTTATCTTTAATAAGCTCTTTAATTTCTGGAGTTGGAAATAACTGATTATATAGGAAATATGCAACTGATTTAAATTCGTTTAATTCTTTTTTTGTTTTTAAGGGAGAGGAAAGAAGTTTTCTATATATCCTTAGACTTTTTATGGTCTTATCACTATCTGGAATTTTAAAAGGTATCGTTTTTTCTTTTGTAATTGCCAAACCAATTAAACTGGATTTCTCATCACCGATTTTTATTTTGTTAACTGAGAAACTTATAACAACATCATTTTTATTCAAACCTTTTTTTACTGTTTCTAAAGTTGTTGGCTCAATTTTTTGATCCAGGGATAAGTATTCTGGATAAATTAGGTTAATCGAATCTCGAAAATTCTGGTATTTTTCTTTTAGTTTAAATAAGGAATCTTGTTGTGATGAAACTTGAAATGTATTTGTTTTTTCTTCCAAATTTAGAATCTTTCTTTTTAACTCGATGTTCTTATAACTGACTTCTTCAGGTATATTTAGCAGCTTTTTTTTTGTATTTATGTCTTGAGAGAGTAAAAAAGCCTTGTTAGATTCCATAAATTCGAACATTGTATCCGTGTCATTCAGTAAATATGCAGCTTTTACCCCGAGAGTAAAGTTTTCTGAAATTTCTTCTCTCCAAAGGAATTTGGTGTCTGTTTCTGTGGTGTTATAGTTTATTAAAAGTGTAACAAATTTATTTAGGAAGTAAGAGTTTTTTATTAGTTCTTCAAGAAAAACGGTATCTTTTTTTTCTATATATAAGTTATATAATATTTTTGATTTTAGGCTTAAGGAGGAAACAGTGACTCGCATATCCTCAGTTTTTAAAAGCTCTTCAGAAGTTAGTATTTCTAACTGCGAGTTTGCTTTAATAGAAAAGCTGAGGTTTAAAGATTGTTCAATATGCTTTAATGATTTTTTTAGCTCACTTTTCTCTAAATAAAATAAAGAAATGTTTTTATGTGTTTCGTTCGCTATGGACTCTCCGTTTAAATTAAAAGATAGGCTTTTACTGAAATAATATAGAGAGCTATCGTTTTTCATTTTTAAATATAATTCACCTAGATTGGAATAGATAATTGATGTAAGGTAGTGGTCGTTCAGTTTTTTAGCCAAGTTCAAACCTTTATTATAATGGAAATTTGCTTTTTTTGAGTTCAAGAAATGATTCGAGGTGTAAAGATTTCCGAAACCGTTTTGAAGGTTGTATAGATGAGCATTATTGAAGGAGGTGTTTGGGTTTATTTTAATAATACTATCTATGTTATTTAGGTAGTACAAGCCCTGAGTAATGCTTTCTTTCGAGTTTAATTTATTACATACGAGTGCGAAATTAATAGAATGAGCTAAAAGACTTTTAATAGTCCCATGCTTTTCAATCAAAGGCAGTCCTTTTAAATAATAGTTAAGTGATTTGTGATAGTCTCCTTGAAGAAAATATATGTACCCAACTTGACAATAAGATTGAGCTGATTTAAATTTTGAAGCATTTGAATTTATTGACTTATTATAAAAATCTAAAGCAATATTATATTTCTTTTTTAAAAAATTATAATTGCCGATATTGTAAAGAATGTTAGAATAATCGGAATTATTAAGTCGTAGGCTTTCCAAAACAGATTTCTCAATGAGGCCATATTTAATACCTAAGTCAAAATTTTTTCGACTTTTGTAGAAAAAAAACGAAAAGCCGTGAGCATTCTTCGCAAATAGGGCATCTTTTTTTTCAAAACTAGATAGAATACTATCAGCGTAAATTTCGGTTATTCTATTTTTTTTATCAAGTTCTAAAAGTTCTTTATAGGTGTATTGAGAATATCCAGTATAATCATTTACGAGAAGAAGAAAGAGAAAAATAAATATTTTAGGAGCATTATTTTGTATCATGTTTTATATGTTTCGTAATTCTTTTTCCCAAGAAAAGAAATACCAAAACAATAAAAATAAGGATAATGGAAGTATATAAAACGAAATTACTTTCAAAAACAGGATTGGTGTCGCCGATTAATATAAATGACGCCCAATAATAAGGTGATTTTTCAGAAAGACTATGGTTTCTCAAGTAAGATCTTTTGGCGTTATTAAGTGCTAAAGTTTTAGATTGATTGTCTTTTAAATTTTTATAAAAATCAGTCATGATTTCAGAAGTACTAGCGTCATTAATTCTCCAAAGAGAAGAAACTACCGAGTTAGCTCCAGAATGGAAAAAACCTCTGGCTAAGCTTAATACTCCTTCGCCTTTTTTAATTTCTCCAAGGTTGGTTTCACAAGCACTTAAAACCACTAAATCGGCGTTGTTTTTGTAGGTGTACAATTCATGCAATGGTAAAATAGAGTCGTAAAACTGAATTTGAGGATTGCCACTAGCATCAGCATGAGTCGCTAGATGAATAATCTTTGAATTCGCACTATTTTTTAAAAAGTTACTTTTATTGGCATTATCGAATTGATGGAAATTTCCACTAATTATATTTTCAATATCATTAGATTCTTTTTCGGTAAATGGAAGTGAAGAAGTATTGGTTTTATTGAATTTTATAGGAGAATATAATGAAATATTATTATTTGTCTTTCTAATAATGTCTTTGTTTAGTTCCGAAAAAGTTAATGAATAAGCGTAACTAATATTACAATCTTCGATCAAATAACGAAATGAACCTTTTTTCGAAATTAAAGCTTCGAGCGGAGTGTTTTCCATACTAACATCTGGCACGATGAGCACATTCTTATCTTTAATAAGCTCTTTAATTTCTTGAGTTGGAAACAACTGATTATATAGAAAATATGCAGTCGATTTAAATTGATTTAATTCTTCTTTTGTTTTTAAAGGAGTGGAAAGAAGTTTCCTGTATGTATTAAGACCCTCTATAGTCTTTTCGCTTTCAGGAGTTTTAAAAGGAATTATTTTGTCTTTAGTAATTACTAAACCAATTAAACTGGATTTCTCATCACCGATTTTTATGTTGTTAACTGAGAAACTTATAACAACATCACTTTTATCTAAATCGTTTTTTACCATTTCTAACGTTACTGGTTTGATATTTTGATCGAGGGATAGATATTCTGGATAAATTAAATTAATCGAGTCTCGAAAGTTTTGGTGTTTTTCTTTTAAAGTAAAAAGAGAATCTCTCAACGGAAACTTATTCAAGGAGCCTTTTTGTTCTTCTAATTTTAATATATTTTTCTTATGGGTATTGTTTTCATAAACCAATTCTGAGGGAAGATTTAAAAATTGTTTTTTAGCTTCAATGTCTTGAGAGAGTAAAAAAGCTTTGTTGGCCTCCATAAATTCGAAAATAGAGAAAGTCTCATCTAATAAATAAGCAGCATAAATACCTAGTGAAAAGTTTTCTGAAACTTCTTCTCTCCAAAGGAACTTAGAGCTTATTTCTGAATTATATTGATTCACTATGGAAACAAATCTGTTGGATATTCTTACATTTTTAAGTACCTCGTGTAAGTATGTTTTTTTCTTTGTTTTTAAGTAGAGTTTAAGGAGTATTTCTGATTTTGCTCTTAAAGCTCTAATACTAGATTTTTTATATTGAATATTTAAAATTTTCGATATTGGCAATTCAATTATCTTATTATTGTTTGTTACTTTAAAATTGTAGTTTATAGATTTTTGAATGTTTACTAAAGCCCTTACGTTTTCGTTTTTAATTTGAAAGTATTGAGCAATATTGCGATATGTTTCGTTGACATCAAATTTTTTAATGTCATGAACAATACTTTTATTAAAAAAGTGAATAGAACTGTCATTTCCTTTGTTTAGGTATAATTCACCTAAGTTAAGAAGGTTATTAGCGATAGCAGCAGAATCTTGTTGTTTTAAAGCCGCTTTTATGGCTTTTGAATAAAAAAAAATTGCTTTTTTAAAATCATAAAAATATTTGAGGGAGTATAGATTGGCTAGACTTCCATAAAGACTGCAAATTACGGGTGTTCTTATATTGTGATTAGGTGTGTTTTTTATTATACTATCGCCTTTTTTAAGAAATTCTATACCCAATTTTGCGCTTCTATAAGTATTCATCTGATTACAGTTGAAAGAAAAATAGAGATAATGAATTATAGTGCTTTTTTTTGTTCCATGCTTTTCTATTAAAGGTATTCCTTTTAAGTAAAAATCTAGTGATTTGTAATAATCTCCCATTCTAAAATAGCATTCTCCTAATTGACAATAAGATTGAGCTACTTTAAGAATATCTTTGTTTGATTTTATAGCTTTTTTATAATATTTTACGGCTTCAAAGTGCATGTCTTTAACAGTGTGGAACTTACCTAAATTATAATATGCATTGGTGTGATCTTCATTAATAATATTTAAGCTATCAAGAGTCTTTACTTCGATTTTTCCATATTTTATGGCAAGGTCATATTTTTTCTGTACTTTATAGAAGAAAAAAGAAAAGCCGTGAGCATTCTTCGCAAATAGGACATCTTTTTTTTCAATACTAGATAGAATACTATCAGTGTAAATTTCGGTTATTCTATTTTTTTTATCAAGTTCTAAAAGTTCTTTATAGGTGTATTGAGAATATCCAGTATAATCATTTACGAGAAGAAGAAGGAAAAAAATAAAGATTGTAATAACGCTACTTTGCTTCATGTTTTTTATGTTTTACAACTTTTCTCCTTAAGAAAAGAAATACTAAAACAATAAAAGTAAGGATAATGGAAATATATAAAACAATATTACTTTCAAAAACAGGATTGGTGTCACCAATCAAAACAAAAGAAGCCCAGTAATAAGGTGATTTTTCAGAAAGACTATGGTTTTTGAGGTAAGACCTTTTAGCATTATTAAGAGCCAAAGTTTTGGATTGATTGTCTTTGAGATTTTTATAAAAATCAGTCATGATTTCTGAAGTACTGGCATCATTAATTTTCCAAAGAGAAGAAACTACTGAGTTAGCTCCAGAATGGAAAAAACCTCTGGCTAAGCTTAATACGCCTTCGCCTTTTTTAATTTCACCTAAATTGGTTTCACAAGCACTTAAAACAACTAAATCTGCGTTGTTTTTATAAGTGTATAATTCATGTAAGGGTAAAATAGAATCGTAAAACTGAATTTGAGGATTATCACTAGCATCAGCATGAGTCGCTAGATGAATAATCTTTGAATTCGCACTATTTTTTAAAAAGTTACTTTTATTGGCATTATCGAATTGAAGGAAATTTCCACTAATTATATTTTCAATACCATTAGACTCCTTTTCGGTAAAAGGAAGTGAAGAAATAATGGAGTTATTGAATTTTATTGGAGAATAAAAAGAGATGCTATTACTGGTCTCTCTAATAATATCTTTATTTAATTCTGAAAAAGTTAACGAATAAGCATAACTAATATTACAATCTTCGATCAAATAACGAAATGAACCTTTTTTCGAAATTAAAGCTTCGAGCGGAGTGTTTTCCATACTAACATCTGGCACGATGAGCACATCCTTATCTTTAATAAGCTCTTTAATTTCTGGAGTTGGAAATAACTGATTATATAGGAAATATGCAACTGATTTAAATTCATTTAATTCTTCTTTTGTTTTTAAGGGAGAGGAAAGAAGTTTTCTATATGTGCTTAGATTCTCTATAGTTTTATCACTATCTGGAATTTTAAAAGGTATCGTTTTTTCTTTTGTAATCGCCAAACCAATTAAACTGGATTTCTCATCACCAATTTTTATATTGTTTACAGAGAAGCTTATAACAACATCATTTTTATTCAAACCTTTTTTTACCATTTCTAAAGTTACTGGTTCTATTTTTTGATCGAGGGGTAGGTATTCAGGGTAAATTAGATTAATCGAATCTCGAAAGTTTTGATATCTATTTTTTAGGTCTAATATTATACTTCTTTCTTTTGATATTTCAAGAGAGTCAATAGTGCTTTCTAAGTTTAAGATACTTTTCTTAAACTCATTATTCTTTAGTTTTAGTTCAATAGGAAGATTTAAATATTCTCTTTTTAAAAGTATATTTTGATTTAAAATAAAGGCCTTGTTTTGTTCCATCAACCTGAAAATCAATGTTGGGTTTTCCAAAATAGATGCAGCATAAATTCCTAGATTAAAGATTTTAGATACTTCCTCTAACCATATATACTTACTACTTGTTTCAGTAGTGTTTTGTTGTAAGGTGTATGCTGCTCGTTTTGTAAATAGAACTGTTTCAATAGCTTCTTTCAGATAAATACTTTCTTTCGTTTCTTCATAAATGTTTATAGAAGTAGTGACTTTCAGTTGTAAAGCTTGGAATAGAGAGTTTTTTTCTTTGGCATTAATAATATCTCTACCAGATATATTGTCAAAATCGGTGGTTTCTTTTATTTTTAAACAGTTATATATTGATTTGAGAGAATAGTCTGCCGAATTTCGGTAGTCTTTTTGTAAAGAATAAAGACGTGCAAGAATTTTATAGGTTTCAAACTTGAATAAGTTTTCTTTATCATAAGCTAAGCTTTTTTTTAAATGAATTAAAGCGCTATCATTTTTATTTTTTGAATAAAGTTCTCCCAAATTTAAAAAGTTTAGGGCAAGTTCTTTATTGTTTTTTTCTTTTTGAGCTTGAATAATATTATTGATGTAATAATATTTCGCCTTGTTATAATTATAATTATGTTTTAGTGAGTATAAATTGGCGAAGTTAGTGTTAATTGTATAGGCTTGCTTTTTGCGAAGTTCAATATTATTTAAGGATTTCAAGAGACTATCGGCTTTTTGTAAATAAAATAACCCGAGATTAACACTTTCCTCAGTGTTTAAGGTGTTACAAGTGGCTGCAAGTAATGCGCTATGAGCAATATAGCTTTGTTTACTTCCGTGTTTTAAAAGCAAAGGTAACCCTTTGGAGTAGTAATTAATGGACCTGTAATAATCTCCTAAAGTCCTGTAGCATCTTGCCATTTGACAATAGGATTGAGCTACTTTTTTTGGGAACTTATTGGATTTAATAGCTTTATCAAAATATGAGATAGCTTCTGTGAAATTAAGTTTCAAAAAATGAATTTTTCCAAGATTATAAAGTATATTGTTATACTCTTTATTGTTTAATCTTAGATCTTCAAAAGTGTTTTTTTCTATAATTCCATATCTTATAGCTAAATCGTAATTTTTTCTTTCTCGATAAAAGAAATAAGAAAAACCATGAACATTTTTTGCAAATAGAGCATCTTTTTTTTTAAAAGTAGATAGAATACTATCAGCGTATGCTTCTGTTATTCTAATTTTTTTATCAAGTTCTAAAAGTTCTTTATAGGTGTATTGAGAATATCCAGTATAATCATTTATGAGAAGAAGAAGGAAAAAAATAAAGATTGTAATAACGCTACTTTGCTTCATGTTTTTTATGTTTTACAACTTTTCTCCTTAAGAAAAGAAATACTAAAACAATAAAAGTAAGGATAATGGAAATATATAAAACAATATTACTTTCAAAAACAGGATTGGTATCCCCAATCAAAACAAAAGAAGCCCAATAATAAGGTGATTTTTCGGAAAGGCTATGGTTTTTTAGGTAAGACCTTTTGGCGTTATTAAGTGCGAAAGTTTTAGATTGATTGTCTTTTAGGTTTTTATAAAAATCAGTCATGATTTCTGAAGTACTAGCATCATTAATTTTCCAAAGAGAAGAAACTACTGAGTTAGCTCCAGAATGGAAAAAACCTCTGGCTAAGCTTAATACTCCTTCGCCTTTTTTAATTTCTCCAAGATTTGTTTCACAAGCACTCAAAACAACTAAATCTGCGTTGTTTTTATAAGTGTATAATTCATGTAAGGGTAAAATAGAGTCGTAAAACTGAATTTGAGGATTACCGCTAGCATTAGCATGAGTCGCTAGATGAATAATCTTTGAATTAGCACTATTTTTTAAAAAATTACTTTTATTGGCATTATCGAATTGATGGAAATTACCGCTAATTATACTTTCAATATCATCAGACTCCTTTTCCGTATATGGAAGTGAAGAAATAGTTGTGTTATTAAACTTTATAGGAGAATATAGCGAAAGATCATTATTAGTCTTTCTGATAACGCCCTTATTTAATTCAGAAAAAGTCAAAGAATAAGCATAACTGATATTACAATCTTCTACCAAATAGTGCAACGAATCCTCCCTAGAAATTAACGCTTCTAAAGGAGTGTTCTCCATGGTAATGTCAGGGACAATAAGTGTGTTTTTGTTTTTTATAAGGGCTTTAATCTCTGAAGTAGGAAATAGCTGATTATATAGAAAATATGCGGTTGACTTAAATTGATTTAATTCTTCTTTTGTTTTTAATGGTGTTGTAAGCATTTTTCGGTAAATGCTTAGTTGTTCTATTGTTTTTTCGGCATTGGGAACTTTAAAGGAAAAGGTTTTGTTATGAGTGATAACCAAACCAACTAGGCTATATTGTTCATTTTCGATTTCAGTTGTACTTAACGAAAACCTAATGACAATATCATTTTCCTTCAAGTTTTCTTTAGTCTGTTCTAAGGTTATAGGTGTTATGTTTTGATTAAGAGAAAGATATTCAGGGTGAATTTTTTTTATTGAGTCTTTAAAGATTTGATATTTAAGTTTCAGATTGAAAAGAGAATCTTGCAAAGTAAATGTATTCAACAAATCTTTTTGCTCTTCTAATCTAAGTGTCGCTTTTTTAAATTTATAAAAATTATAAGTTATTTCACTAGGCAGGTCAAGTAGTCTTTTCTTTTCATCAATATCTTGAGATAATAAAAAGGCCTTATTAGCTTCCATAAATTTAAAAATAGTATTCGAATCATTCAGTAAATATGCAGCATATATTCCAAGCGCAAAATTTTTAGAAACTTCTTCTCTCCATAAAAATTTGTTATCAACTTCAGAACTATAGTTGGTAACAATAGAAACAAATTTGCGAGAAGTTTTAACGTTTTCAATAAGTTCATCTAAAAAATTATTGTTACCAGTATTTTTATATAGGTTTAGAAGAATTTCGGATTTCGTTTTTAATGCCTTTATACTAGATCTTTTAAAAGGTATATTAAGTACACTTGAAATAGATAACAAAGAGATTTCACTATTTTTTCGAACTTTAAAATTATAATTGATTGATTTTTTAATATTTTCAAGGGCTTTCTGATAGTTGTTTTTTTTAAGGTAATAAATACTTAGGTTTCTATAGGTTTCATTAACATCAACCTTTTTAGTGTCATAATAGATACTTTTGGTCAGAAAATCAAAAGAACTATCAAGATCTTTTTTTAAATACAATTCACCGATATTTAAAAAGGTGTTTGCAATTGTTACAGAGTCGTTTGCGTTGGATAGTATTTTACGATAATAGAAATTGGCTTTCTCAAAACTATATTGATGTCTTAAAGAGTATAGGTTAGCCAAGCTACCTAGTAAACTTTGATAAACGATTTTATTAATTTTCAGACCAGGGGTGTTTTTGACAATACTATCACCTTTTTTAAGATAAAGGATACCGAGAGATGTACTTCTTTTGGTGGCCATTTGATTGCAGTTGAAGGAAAAACGAATATATTGCTTTACAATGCTTGATTTAACGCCGTGTATTTCCAGTAAATTAATTCCTTTAATATAAAAATTGGTTGACTTATAATAATCACCTAAATGAAAATAGCACTCACCCAGTTGACAATATGCTTGTGCTACTTTTTCTGGGAATTTATTGGACTTTGTAGCTCTATCATAAAATCGGATAGCTTCATAAAAGCTTCTCTTCCTATTGTAGAATTTTCCCAAGTTATAATAAGCGTTTGTATGAGCTTTATTGATTATTTTTAAACTGTCGAGAGTTTTAACTTCTACTAGGCCATATTTTATAGCTAAGTCATAATTTCTTTTTACTCGGTAGAAAAAAAAAGAAAAGCTATGAGCAACGTTAGCAAAGGATTTGTCTCTATTAGTATAAGTTTTTAGAATACTATCAACTACTTTTTCGGTTACTTTTTGTTTTTTACTTAATTCAACAACTTCCGTATAACTTTTAAATTGAGAATATCCAGTATAATCATTTATGAGAAGAAGAAGGAAAAAAATAAAGATTGTAATAACGCTACTTTGCTTCATGTTTTTTATGTTTTACAACTTTTCTCCTTAAGAAAAGAAATACTAAAACAATAAAAGTAAGGATAATGGAAATATATAAAACAATATTACTTTCAAAAACAGGATTGGTATCCCCAATCAAAACAAAAGAAGCCCAGTAGTAAGGTGATTTTTCAGAAAGACTATGGTTTTTTAGGTAAGATCTTTTGGCGTTATTAAGAGCTAAAGTTTTGGATTGATTGTCTTTTAGATTTTTGTAAAAATCAGTCATGATTTCTGAAGTACTAGCGTCATTAATTTTCCAAAGCGAAGAAACTACTGAGTTCGCCCCTGAATGGAAAAAACCTCTGGCTAAGCTTAATACGCCTTCCCCTTTTTTAATTTCTCCTAGATTAGTTTCACAAGCACTTAAAACGACCAAATCAGCATTGTTTTTGTAGGTGTATAATTCGTGCAATGGTAAAATAGAGTCGTAAAACTGAATTTGAGGATTACCACTAGCATTGGCATGAGTCGCTAGATGAATAATCTTTGAATTCACACTATTTTTTAAAAAGTTACTTTTATTGGCATTATCGAATTGGTGGAAATTTCCACTAATTATATTTTCAATATCGTTGGATTCCTTTTCTGTAAAAGGAAGTGAAGAAATAGTAGTATTATCAAATTTTATTGGCGAATATAAAGAGATATCATTACTAGTCTTTCTAATGACGTCCTTGTTCAATTCAGAGAAGGTTAACGAATAAGCATAACTAATATTACAATCTTCGACCAAGAAATGTAATGAATCTTTCTCAGAAATTAGAGCTTCTAAAGGAGTGTTCTCCATGCTAACATCTGGTACAATGAGTACATCCTTATTTTTTATAAGCTCTTTAATTTCTGGAGTTGGAAATAATTGATTGTATAGGAAATACGAAACTGATTTAAATTCATTTAATTCTTCTTTTGTTTTTAAGGGAGAGGAAAGAAGTTTTCTGTATGTATTAAGACTCTCTATAGTCTTTTCGCTTTCAGGAGTTTTAAAAGGAATTGTTTTGTCTTTAGTAATTACTAAACCAATTAAACTGGATTTCTCATCACCGATTTTTATGTTGTTAACTGAGAAACTTATTACAACATCATTTTTATCTAAATCGTTTTTTACCATTTCTAAAGTTACTGGTTTGATATTTCGATCGAGTGATAAGTATTCTGGATAAATTAAATTAATCGAATCTCGAAAGTTTTGGTATTTTTCTTTTAAAGTAAAAAGAGAATCTCTTAATGAAAATTTATTCAAGGAGTCTTTTCGCTCTTCTAATTTTAATATGTTTTTTTTATAGGTATTGTCCTCATAAACCAATTCTGAAGGAAGATTTAAAAACTGTTTTTTGACCTCAATATCCTGAGAGAGTAAAAAAGCCTTGTTAGCTTCCATTAACTCGAAAATAGTGGAAGCGTCATCTAATAAATAAGCAGCATAAATACCTAATGAAAAATTTTCCGAAACTTCTTCTCTCCAAAGGAATTTGGAATTTATTTCTGAATTATATTGATTTACAATAGAAACAAATTTGTTGGATATTTCCACGTTTTCAATAATTTGGTTCAGGTATGAGGTGTTTTTTGTGCTTTGGTATAGATTTAAAATTATTTCTGATTTAGTTTTCAAAGCTCTGATACTTGATCTTTTATATTCTACATTTAATATTTTTGAAACGGGCAATAATTCGATATCATTGTTTTTCTGTACCTTAAAGTTATAGTTAATAGATTTTTTTATTTTGGAAAGAGCTTTTTCATAATTTTGCTTCCAAGTATAATAATTTGCGATATTTCTATAAGTTTCATTTAAGTTATATTTATTTATGTCATATTTTATGCTTTTTTTTAGGTAATAGATGGAACTATCATTTTTTATTTTAAAATGAAGTTCTCCCAAGTTCAAATAGATGTTTGAAATGCCTGATGTATCCTTACTTTTTTTAGCCAATTTAAGTGAACCATGGTAAAAATCATTGGCTGTACCATAATTAAAGGCCTTTGAAGATGAGTAAAGGTTGCCTAAACTACCATAAAGAATTCTTTTTAATGTTGAAGAAACGTTTAAATTAGGGGTGTTTTGTATAATACTGTCGGCCTTTTTTAAATAGAATATACCACTCTCTATGCTCTTTTTTGTGTCTAATTGATTGCAATTAAAAGAGTACATTATGTATTTTGTTATTAAGCTGATTCTTGACCCATGTTTCTCAATTAAACTTAGTCCCTTATTGTAAAAATCTGTTGATTTATAATAATCCCCTATTTTGAAGTAACAGTCTCCTAATTGACAATATGATTGCGCCGTTTTTAGAGGATGTTTGTTTGTTTTTATTGCTTTTTTGTAGAATTTAATAGCTTCATAAAACATTTTCTTTTTTGAATAAAACTTACCCATGTTGTAGAGAGCATTAGCATACTCCTTGTTTATAACCTTTAAACTATCAAGGACTCTAATTTCTATTGCCCCATATTTAATTGCAAGATCATACTCTTGAGTTATTCGATAAAAGTAAAAAGAAAAGCTGTGGGTCATATTAGCGTAAGATTTGTCTCTATTAGTATAAGTTTTTAGGATGCTATCAACTACTTTCTCGGTTACTTTTTGTTTTTTACTTAATTCAACAACTTGTTTGTAATTTTCAAATTGAGAATATCCGGTGTAATCATTTACTAGAAGAAGAAAGAGAAAAATAAATATTTTAGGAGCATTATTTTGTATCATGTTTTATATGTTTCGTAATTCTTTTTCCCAAGAAAAGAAATACTAAAACAATAAAAGTAAGGATAATGGAAGTAAGTAAAGTGATGTTGCTTTCAAAAACAGGATTAGTATCACCAATCAAAACAAAAGAGGCCCAATAATAAGGTGATTTTTCGGAAAGGCTATGGTTTTTGAGGTAAGATCTTTTGGCGTTATTAAGAGCCAATGTTTTCGATTGATTGTCTTTTAAATTTTTATAAAAATCAGTCATGATTTCTGAAGTACTGGCATCATTAATTTTCCAAAGAGAAGAAACTACCGAATTCGCTCCAGAATGGAAAAAACCTCTGGCTAAGCTTAATACGCCTTCGCCTTTTTTAATTTCACCTAAATTGGTTTCACAAGCACTTAAAACAACTAAATCTGCGTTGTTTTTATAAGTGTATAATTCATGTAAGGGTAAAATAGAATCGTAAAACTGAATTTGAGGATTATCACTAGCATCAGCATGAGTCGCTAGATGAATAATCTTTGAATTCGCACTATTTTTTAAAAAGTTACTTTTATTGGCATTATCGAATTGATGGAAATTTCGGCTAATTATATTTTCAATACCATTAGACTCCTTTTCGGTAAAAGGAAGTGAAGAAATAGAAGGATTATCAAATTTTATTGGTGAATAAAAAGAGATATCATTACTAGTCTTTCTAATGACGTCCTTGTTCAATTCAGAGAAGGTTAACGAATAAGCATAACTAATATTACAATCTTCGACCAAGAAATGTAATGAATCTTTCTCCGAAATTAAAGCTTCTAGCGGAGTGTTCTCCATACTAACATCTGGTACAATGAGTACATTCTTGTCTTTAATAAGCCCTTTAATTTCTGGAGTTGGAAATAACTGATTATATAGGAAATATGCAACTGATTTAAATTCGTTTAATTCTTTTTTTGTTTTTAAAGGAGTAGAAAGAAGTTTTCTATATGTATTGAGACTCTCTATAGTCTTTTCGCTTTCGGGAGTTTTAAAAGGTATCGTTTTGTCTTTTGTAATAGCTAAACCAATTAAGCTGGATTTCTCATCACCAATTTTTATGTTATTAACAGAGAAATTTAGAACAACATCATTTTCATCTAAATCTTTTTTTACTTTTTCTAAAGTTACTGGTTTGATATTTCGATCGAGTGATAAGTATTCTGGATAAATTAAATTAATCGAATCTCGAAAGTTTTGGTATTTTTCTTTTAGTTTAAATAAGGAATCTTGTTGTGATGAAACTTGAAATGTATTTGTTTTTTCTTCTAGATTTAGAATTTTTCTTTTTAACTCGATGTTCTTATAACTGATTTCTTCAGGTATATTTAATGATTGTTTTTTTGTGTTTATATCTTGAGAGAGTAAAAAGGCTTTATTGGACTCCATAAATTCGAACATTGTATTAACGTCATCCAATAGATAGGCAGCTTTTATTCCTAGAGTAAAGTTTTCGGCTATAGCTTCTTGCCAAAGAAACTTAGTACTTGATTCAGAACTATAGTTACTAATTATTGATACAAACCTTTTTGAGGTTCTGACATTTTCAATTACTTGTCTTAAAAATCTTTTTTCCTTGGTTGATTGATAAAGATTTAAAAGGATTTGAGTTTTAGTTTTTAAAGCGCGAATACTTGATCTTTTGTAAAATACATTCAAAATTTTGCTGGCCTCTAATTTGCCAATTTCTGCGTTTTTTTCAGTTTTAAAATTATTATTCAAAGATTTTTTAACATTATCAAAAGCATTTTGATAATCGCCTTTAAATAAATAATAATTAGCTATATTTCTATAGGTCTCATTAGAACCTAAGTTTTTGCTATCATAATATAAACTTTTCCTTAGGTAGAAAATTGAACTGTCCAGTTTTTCGCCTAGGTAAAGCTCACCAATATTCATATAGTGATCAATTAAAGCAACTGAATCGCCGTTTTTTAAGGCTCTATTAATTTCTTGACGGTAATAATGTTCAGCTTTGTAAAAGTTATATTGGAATTTTAAAGAGTATAGGTTCGCTAAAGAGCCATATATATCGGAGATAGTACCCTCTCTAACTTTTAAATTAGAGGTGTTTCTAATAATACTGTCCCCTCTCATTAAATACTTTATTCCAAGTTTAGTGCTTTCTTTTGTTTGCATCTGATTGCAGTTGTAAGAAAACATTATATAATGAACTAAAATACTTCGTCTGGTACCATGTTTTTCCAAAAAAGGAAGCCCTTTCAAGTAAAAATCAATGGATTTATAAAAATCACCTAATCTAAAATAACAATCACCCAGCTTACAATAGGACTGCGCTACCTTAAAGGGAAATTTATTCGATATGATAGCTTTTTTGAAGTATTTTATTGCTTTGTGGAACTTGTTTTTTCTTGTGTAAAATTTCCCTAGATTATAGTAAGCATTTGTGTGATCTTCATCAATGATCTTTAAACTATCCAAAGTCTTTACTTCAATTTCTCCATATTTTATAGCAAGGTCGTAATTATCTTTTATTCGGTAAAAATAAAAAGAAAAGCTATGAGCAACGTTAGCAAATGATTTGTCTCTATTAGTATAAGTTTTTAGGATGCTATCAATTACTTTTTCAGTTACCTTTTGTTTTTTATTTAATTCGATAACTTCTTTATAGCTTTTGAATTGTGAATATCCTGCAAAATAACTTACAACAAAGAGAAAAACAAGGATCTTATTAATACTATTTTGCTTCATGTTTCTTATGTTGTGCAACTCTTTTTCTCAAGAAAAGAAATACTAAAACAATAAAAATAAGGATAATGGAGGTATATAAAACAATATTACTTTTAAAAACAGGGTTGGTATCACCAATCAATATAAAAGAAGCCCAGTAGTAAGGTGATTTTTCGGAAAGGCTATTGTTTTTGAGGTAAGACCTTTTGGCATTATTAAGAGCTAAAGTTTTGGATTGATTGTCTTTGAGATTTTTATAAAAACCAGTCATGATTTCTGAAGTACTAGCGTCATTAATTTTCCAAAGCGAAGAAACTACTGAGTTCGCCCCAGAATGGAAGAAACCTCTGGCTAAACTCAATACGCCTTCACCTTTTTTTATTTCTCCCAGATTGGTTTCACAAGCACTTAAAACAACCAAATCAGCATTGTTTTTATAAGTGTACAATTCATGCAAAGGTAAAATAGAGTCGTAAAACTGAATTTGTGGATTGCCACTAGCATTGGCATGAGTCGCTAGATGAATAATCTTTGAATTAGCACTATTTTTTAAAAAGTTACTTTTATTGGCATTATCGAATTGATGGAAATTTCCTCTAATTATATTTTCAATATCATTAGATTCTTTTTCGGTAAATGGAAGTGAAGAAACAGTGGTGTTATTGAATTCTATAGGAGAATATAATGAAATATCATTATCTGTCTTTCTAACGATATTTTTATTTAATTCTGAAAAAGTTAGCGAATAAGCGTAACTAATATTACAATCCTCGATTAAATAGCGAAATGAACCTTTCTCCGAAATTAAAGCTTCTAGCGGAGTGTTCTCCATACTAACATCTGGTACGACGAGTACATTCTTGTCTTTAATAAGCTCTTTAATTTCTGGAGTTGGAAATAATTGATCATAAAGGAAATAAGCAACTGATTTAAATTCATTTAATTCTTCTGTTGTTTTTAATGGAACAGAAAGAAGTTTTCGGTATATGGTTAAACTTTCTGTGGTTTTATCACTATCTGGAATTTTAAAAGGTATCGTTTTTTCTTTTGTAATCGCCAAACCAATTAAGCTTGATTTTTCATTACCAATTTTTATACTATTTAAGGAGAAACTTACAACAACATCATTTTTATCCAAGCTTTTTCTTACTGTTTCTAAAGTTGTTGTCTCAATTTTTTGATCGAGGGAGAGGTATTCTGGATAAATTAGATTAATCGAATCTCGAAAGTTTTGGTATTTTTCTTTTAATTTAAATAAGGAATCTTGTTGTGACGAAACTTGATATGTATTCGTTTTTTCTTCCAGGTTCAGAATCTTTCTTTTTAACTCGATGTTCTTATAACTGATCTCTTCAGGAATATTTAGTAACTGTTTTTTTACATTTATATCTTGAGATAGTAAAAAAGCTTTGTTAGATTCCATAAATTCGAACATTGTATTAAAATCATTTAGATGATGAGTAGCAATGATACCTGTATTAAATATTTTAAATGCCTCTTCTCTCCATAGGAATTGAGTGTTTATTTCAGAGCTAAAATTCAAAATTATAGAAATAATTTTATCTGATAGTTTGGTGTTATTTACAGTTTCAATCAATAATGGTTTTTCTTTTTTTTGTTTATAAAGACTTAATAAAATCTGATTCTTTAAAGAAAGCGCCTTGATCAAGGATCTTTTATTAATACTATTTAAAACCCTTGTCTTTATGTTGTATTCATTTATTGAAGGCGGCTTAATTAAATTTGATGAAATCGATTTGTTAATATTTTTGAGAGCCTTATCGAGTTCATTTTTTGACATATAATAATTAGCAATATTTCTAAATATTTCAGGGGAATAAAGTCTTTTTTGCTGATCGAATTTAAGTCCTCTTTTTAAGAAGTATAAACAGCTGTCATTTTCTAAGTCGAAATACGTTTCCCCTATATTAAGATAAGTATTTGCCACAATACTGGAATCATTGTTTTTCAAAGAAAGGATCAAGTTTTTGTTGTAATATTTCAATGCCGTTGAATAGTCTTTATTATAGATATTAGAATGTAAGTTAGCATAAGTACTATATAGGGAGTAGACCAATATTCCTTTTATATTCTTGGATTGAATTATGCTATCACTTTTATGTAAATAATACATTCCTAAATTCGACGCATCTTTTGTATTAATATCGAAGCAATTTCGTGATAGATTGTTGTATTGAACAACTAAGCTCTTTGCAGAGCCATATCTTTCTAGAATGGAGAACCCTTTAAGATAATAATTGATTGACTGGAAATAGTCTCCTATTTTGAAGAAGCAAAAACCCAACTCGCAATAAGATTGTCCTACTTTTTTGGGGTAGCTATTTACCTCGATAGCTTCTTTAAAATAGAGAGCTGCAATTTGGTGATAATCTTTTTTTAAATAGAACTTACCAACGTTATAGTATGCATTAGTTAATTCTTTTTTATTGGTGTTTAACTCTTTTAAAATTTCTATTTCGATTTTCCCATATTTAATTGCTAACCCATAGTTCTTAACTTTTTTGTTAAAGAAAAATGAAAAATTATGGGCGATTTTGGCAAAATTAGCACTTTTTTCAAATCGGGATTTTAATATGCTATCAACTTTTTCTTCTGTTAAATTAATTTCTTTATCAAGTTTTATTATATCGCCGAGAGATTGGCCTATGGTCTTTTGATAGGAAAAGACCATAAGCTTTATGAATAATAATAATAATAATAATAATAATCTTAGATTCATCTAAAACTTATTATCGAAATTAAAGTTGATCAATGCAAAATCTTCACAGTTTAAATTTAAAGAACCAAAAGCAGCGCCACATTCTCTAAGAGCATTGTTTAGACTGGAAGGACTATAATTAAGTATGTTATAATATTTACTGTCTTCGGGTCTTTCCTCATCTTCATCAACTACGGCAACACCGTCTTTAGGTGGTTCAATTTCGATATAGAGTATTTCTGTATTGTTTTCCGAAGTGCACTTGGAAAAACCTGTTATTGATATATAAAACCTATTATCTATACAATCTCTTATTGCTTGTTTTTCTATTGGGAGAACTCCAGGTGGATATTGGATTAAGAGTTCATATGTCGTTAAAGGTTTCTGCTTTTTTGTTAAATGATCTAATGATATCTCATTGTGCCTTTTTAAAACGAAACTAAATAATAAAAAACTTACAAGTACTACTCCAAGTGCTCTTAACAATGTTTGTGTTTTCATAAATAAAAATTTTTGTTTTCTGTATTCATGTTCAATAACATGAAATTTGTTACCCCACAACAAATATAATTTTTTTATTTTTGATTGTTAAAATTTTAAAATGGACGGGAAAACTTTCTTAAAAGCTTTGGAAACCAACAATTCAAGAATTATTAATCAAATTTACCAAAAGAATTTTTTTAGCATAAAAAACTTTATTCTCCAGAATAAAGGAAGTGTCGAAGATGCTGAGGATATATTTCAAAAAGCACTGTTACAAATAGCGGTTCGTTTGAAAAGGGAAAGTTTTGAAATCAATACCAGTTTTGATGGGTTTTTATACACAGTATGTAAAAATTTATGGAGAAGAGAGTTAAATAAAAATAAAAATAGGGTAACAAACAACGAAGTTGTGGAACGTGTAAGTGAAGAGCGAGAAAATGCTGAAGCCTATTTAGAAATAAAAAAGCAAGAATTGTTTATAGAAAAAATGGGTAAATTATCAGAAAACTGTAAACATATTCTCAATTTGTTCTTTGCCAAACTATCTTATGCTGAAATTTTAACCAAAACAGAGTATAGTTCAGAAACTGTAATAAGACAACGAGTATTTAAATGTAAAAAGAAGCTCACGGAGCTTATAAAATCTGATGTTCGTTATTTAAAATTAGCTACCATATGAGTCTAGAAGAAGACATACTAATTGAACGTTATCTAAAAAATGAATTAGATAATAAGGAAAGAACTGTCTTTGAAGAACGTTTAAAAACGGATAGTGAATTCAATGAAAAAGTAAATTTTGAAAAAGAGTTATTTGCTTCTTTTAATGAGAATGAGTGGAATTTTCATCATGATAATAAAGAAGATATAAAAGATTTAGAGAGTTATTTTGAGAAGGAAGAAGTAAAGGAACTACAACAGAATATTAAAAGTAGTTTCGAATCTATTAAAAAAAAGAAACCATCAAAAATTAGAAGATTGTATTATGTCTTGGCAGTCGCCGCGAGCATAACATTACTCTTTGGAGTTTTCCTTAATCTGTTTAATACTGAACCAAATTCAAATGAGCTTTTTGCCTACTATTCCTCTTTAGAAGAGTTACCGACTTTTTTGAATAGAGGAAATAGTGATTTAGATGAATTGGTAAAGGCCGAAAACTACTATAAAGAGAAGAATTACAATAAAGCATCTGAAATTTTTAACAAGATTCTTGATAAAGGTGATGCTTCTGCAAATGTTTATATTTATTCAGGATTGTCATACATTCAGTTAGGAGAACAAAAAAAATCAGAAGAGGTTTTCAATAGTTTAATTAAAAGTAATTTAATTGATGCGGAAAAGGGGCACTGGTACAAAGCTTTGTTGTACCTTGAATCTAAAAATCTTAAGAAAGCAAAAAAAGAGCTGAACTATATAGTAGAAAAATCGCTCTATAACTCGAAAAAAGCCAGAGAAATTCTTGGAAAACTAAATTGATTTTATTTCTAAAAAACTGTATTATAGTTAGATAGTGGTCTTTTTTTCGATAAAATGTTTGACATAGTTGAAAAAAGCTGTATTTTATCGCCCAGATTTTATAGAAGTCCCCCAGGTCAGGTTTTAGTTGGCTAAAACCGGAATAAAGTAAATAAAAAACTTACTTGAGCAGTTGGATTTACTGATTTATAAAGGGGCTATATAAAATAAACATACATCCTTCATGTAATTTCAGAACTATTATATCGTCTAAATTGCTTATTAAGTGAGAATTAGAATTAAATTCATAAGGGGGTATGGTAAAAAAAATTACTTTTTTTGTTTTTGTAATTGCATGTAATTTTCAAAACATTTTTGGTCAATTTGTCGTTGGTGCATCAGAAGTTGATAACGCAGCTCAGTTTGAAGTTGTGTCAACGAATAAAGGAGTGTTGTTACCGAGGGTTCAATTGACAGGGACAAATGATGTAACAACAGTTAGTAATGTTTCAATAGGTTCAAAAGAGAGTTTATTGGTTTACAATACGGCTACTGCAAATGATGTTATTCCAGGGTACTATTATTGGGATAAAAACAAATGGGTTCCTTTAAGCGGAGCAGACAATCAAACACTTTCACTTTCTGGAACAGATCTTTCCATTCAAGATGGAAATACTATCAGTTTGAGTGGTTTGTTAGATGATTTAGGAAATCACACAGCTACTAAAACACTTGATATGAGTGGTCAAAACATTGTTGATGGTAATGTTATTACAGCAGGAGCAACTAGCGAAGGAAGGTCATCGATTAGACAAGGAGGAGCAAACAATACTGGTTATTTCGAAATTAGAAAAGCGGATGATACGAGATTAGGATATATTGGTTATAACAATACTAATTTTCAATATAATTCAGAAAATGGAGCAGATCACTACTTCAGCGGAGGAAATATTCAGATTAGAAATACAAAAGGATCTAATATTATAAACGTTTTATCTGGAGGTGATGGCATTGGCTGGGGAAATAGAGGAAACGATTATGGTATTAATTTTCAAACAGCTTCATCAGTACAATCAGGAAATCTGGCACGCATAAGTGCAGGAGATGTTTCTTCTGCTTCGAATACAGGTAACAGGTACTTAGGATTCCAAGTAGGTAGAAATAAACAAAACTCAGATACTAAATTGTTATACTTATTAGGCCAGTCAAATGGAACGCAAAGAGTAGGGGTTTTAAATGAAAATCCAAGCGCAACATTGGATGTGAATGGAAATGCAAGAATTAGGTCTATAGCCACTGGAACAACGAATGATGAAGTTTTAACTGTTGATGCTAATGGAAATATAAGAAAGGTAACAGTAGAGGAAGTGAGTTCAAAAGGAGATACAGATGATCAAACCTTAAGTTTTACTGGGACAACTCTAAGTATTTCTGAAGGAAATAACGTAAATCTGAATTCGTTAAAAGATAACTTAGGAAATCATAATGCGAGTACTAGACTCTGGATGAATGGAAATGAGATTCAAGGAGCAGGAAGCAATACTTTGATTAATGGAGTAGAGGTAGGACAAGTTGGTCATGGAGGTTCTTGGCTTGGTTTGGCAAATAGAAATCAGGCAACGACAAGCGGATATGCATTGATTCAAAATAATTCAGGGCAAACATTACTGAATACTCAGAATGGTCAAAAAATAGGATTTAGAGTAGCGAATGCTGAGAAAATGACAATGACTTCTAGTGGTAATTTTGGTATTGGAGTAGTTTCTCCTTCTGCAAAATTAGATGTTAACGGAAACACGAGAATAAGATCAATTGCTGGAGGAGCAACATCTGATCAAGTTTTGACTGTTGACGGTATTGGAAATGTTAGGAAAGTGTCAATGTCAACTGTTGCAGGACAAGGAGGAACTGATGGTGATGCATGGGGAGTTAATGGAGAGGATCGAACAAGTAGTATTTCCAGAACAGGAAATGTTGGTATTGGAGGAGCTCCTTCATTTAAATTACATGTAAGAGGTAGAGCAAAATTAGACGGATCGGATGCAGGAACATGGATAGAGTCTGGAGCTAATGATTGGTTCTTTGGACGAAATAACGCAGATTTAAGGCTTTATAATAACGGTGATAAAGTTACGTTTAAGCCAAATGGAGATGTTGGAATTGGTACATCAAATCCTCAATCTAAATTGACAGTGGTGGGGAATGGAAGAATTAAAGCTGATCAACCGAATTTATTTTTTGATAGAGATGGTAAAGTAGTCTGGAGATTATATGTAGATAACAATTTAGGAGGAACTGATACGAATGATTTTGTTATTAGGAAGCAAGGAGCAGGAACGCCTTTTATGGTTTTTAATGATGTTAATCAGAATATTTGTATTGGTGGAAATAATTCCAATCCAAGATATAAATTAATCGTTGAAGGGGAGGTGAAGGCGACGTCTTTTAGATCAGATACACAGTCGTATCCTGATTATGTTTTTGATCACTATTATGATGGAGAATCGGATCTAAATAAAAAATACGAATTCCCGTCTTTAGAAGAAGTAGAAAAGTTCACAAAGAAGAACCATCATTTACCCGGAGTTACACCATATAGTGGAGTGAAAGAGGGGATTGATTTAACTGAAATCTCGGTTCAAAACCTTGAAAAAGTTGAAGAATTATACCTTCATATTATAGAATTGAATAAAACTATTAAATCCTTAAAGAAGGAAAATAAAGATTTAAACAAGAAACTTAATTCTGAAATGACACTTATGAATGAACGCATAGAACAGCTTTCTAAATTGGTTAAGAAATCTTCAAAGTAATAGTTGTAATTTGATTAAAATTAATTTCTATATGGAAGGTCGATTAACAATAAAATTAAAAAAGTCTGTTAAGAAAATAAGAGATAATATCTTTTTATTCTTTGTTGTACTTACTTTAATTGGGAGTGAAATAAATGCGCAACAGAATGTAGTGTCAGATGAGAATAGGAATGAAGGTATTTCGGCTACTTACGATGAGTTATTAGTAAGTTCGACGGGTAGTTTGATTAACAATGGAGAAATGTTTGTTTATAATGATTTGAGTAATGAAGGAGAAATATCATTTGAAACACAATCTTCAGTATTTAATTTTAAAGGCCAAGCGCCCCAAAAAGTAGCAGGAACGGGGAATTCGTTATTTAGTAATGTGCTTTTTGATAATGCAAGTGAGAAAGCTCCATTTTTAATCGAAAAGAATATCACTATCAATGGAAATGCGGATTTTTCCGATGGAATTATAGCGTATTCAACAAATGGGCTAATAATTTTTGATGAGTCTGCGACTGCCTTGAATGTTTCAGGAGAAAGTTTTGTTGTAGATAAGGTTCGTAAAAAAGGAAATCAAGAATTTGTGTTCCCTATTGGAGACAATAGAGCTACGAGTTATGTCTATCGAAAACTTAAAATGGAAGCTCCTTCGAGTACTTCGTCGGTAGTGGATGCTCAATATTTGTGGGAAAATCCAGGAGGCACATACAATACAAGTTTGAAAGAAGATAGAATAGAAATTATCGACAATCAGGAGTATTGGGTTGTTGATGATTTTAATGGAAGTACTTTGCCTGACCTAACATTTTATTGGAATGCAGCGACAACACCATCGTCAATTTTGACGTCAGATTTTCTTGATAGATTGACAGTTGCGAGATGGGATGGCGAAAAATGGATACAGGAAGAAATAGTAAGTATTGATTCGGTGAGTTCTTCTATCAAAATAAAACCATCTGGAGATGGCGTATTTACTTTCGCGTTATTGAAAACAGTATTGCCTGATTATTTTCCTACATTATTTACAAGTAAAACGCAAGTAGTTGGAGCGAAAGGAAGAATAGATTTTGTGGTTTTTGTTGGAGAGGCAAATGGAGAAAATTCGAACGGTGTTAATCCTGTTGAAGTGCGAATCTCTGATAGTGATCGTTTTCAGTTTAGTTTTGATCAAGCATTAACTACTTTAAACGGGCAAACCATTGATAATTTAGATTGGACGTATGTTCTAGAAAGAGGTCTACATAAATTCAGATACACAGGCAATGGCGGAATATTTCCAGGGAATAGTATTTCAAAAATAGGAATTAAAGCGATTTTTATCTCTCCTGAAAATTCTACGGGAGAAGTACCGTTAAAAGTGACAATGAAGGCAGATTCAGGAGGTCAGCAATTTACAGGAAATGATAATGATCAAGATATTATAAGATATACATCCACTACAGATTCAAAGGATGGTAAAGATTAAAAAAAATAACGAAAAACTGACCAGATATATTTAATTCCATAAATATATTATTGTTTTAACCAGTGGGTGTGATTTTATCACACCCTTTTTAATTCCTTTTTTAAGAATTTAGCTGTATAGCTTTTTCTGTGTTTAACAATTGCTTCTGGAGTTCCAGTTACCAATATTTTTCCACCACCTTTTCCTCCTTCTAAACCAACATCAATAATGTGATCAGCTAACTTAATTACATCAAGATTGTGTTCAATAATAAGAACAGTGTTTCCTTTGTCAGTTAATTTGTTTAGTACTTCCATTAACACTCGAATATCTTCAAAATGTAATCCTGTAGTTGGTTCATCAAGTATATAGAACGTATTTCCTGTATCTTTTTTAGAAAGCTCACTAGCTAATTTAATACGCTGTGCTTCTCCTCCAGATAATGTAGTAGATTGTTGTCCAAGCGTAATATAGCCAAGCCCAACATCTTTAATCGTTTTTAATTTTCTATATATCTTAGGAATATGTTCGAAGAAATCTACAGCATCATTAATAGTCATTTCTAATACATCAGAAATAGACTTTCCTTTATATCTAATTTCTAAAGTTTCTCTATTAAAACGTTTACCTTGACATGTCTCACATTCAACATGAACATCTGGTAAAAAGTTCATTTCAATAACACGAACTCCACCACCTTGACACGTTTCACAGCGACCTCCTTTTACATTAAAACTGAAACGCCCTGGTTTGTACCCTCGAATTGAAGCCTCTGGCGTCTTTGCAAACAAACTTCTAATTTCACTAAATACTCCTGTATAAGTGGCAGGATTTGATCTGGGTGTTCTTCCAATAGGAGACTGATCGATATCGATAACTTTATCAACATGTTCTAGTCCTTCAATACTCTTGTATGGCATTGGTTTTTTTACGCCTTTATATATGTGAGCATTTAAAATTGGGTATAGTGTTTCGTTAATTAAGGTAGATTTTCCGCTACCAGAAACTCCTGTAACACAAATCATTTTTCCTAAAGGAAATTCAACAGACACATTTTTTAAGTTATTTCCAGAAGCACCATTTAGTTTAATGTAGTTACCATTTCCTTCTCGTCTCTTTTTAGGAACTTCTATTTGCTTTCTTTTTGATAAATAATCGGCCGTTAAAGTGTTTTGCGATTTTAAATCATCAAAAGTACCTTCACTAACAATTTCACCTCCATGTCTACCTGCTCCTGGGCCAATATCAAGAACAAAATCGGCATGTTTTATCATATCTTCATCGTGTTCAACAACTAAAACAGAATTACCGACATCTCTTAGTTTAACCAAAGAATTAATTAGTTTTTCATTGTCTCTTTGATGTAGCCCGATACTTGGTTCATCTAAAATGTACAATACTCCTACTAGTTGCGAACCAATTTGAGTGGCTAACCTAATTCGTTGAGCTTCTCCTCCAGAAAGTGATTTAGAAGTTCTGTCTAGGGTTAAATAATCAAGCCCAACATCCAATAAAAACTGAATTCTTGTACGTATTTCTTTTAGTATTTCAGTAGCTATTTTAAGTTGCTTTTCCGAAAGTTTTGACTCTATGTTTTCAAACCAGCCGAAAAGTTCGGTAACGTCCATTTGAGCTAGCTGACTAATGTTTTTATCGTTGATTTTAAAGTGAAGGGCCTCCTTTTTTAAGCGTTTACCATCACAAACAGAGCATGAAACTTCGTCCATAAAACCTTTAGCCCATCTTTTAATTGATGAGCTGTCTGAGTTTTTATATTGACTTTGTATAAAAGAAATAATTCCCTCAAAGTCTATTTCATATTTACGAGTAACACCAGCAGCTTTAGATTGAATAGAAAACGTTTCTTTTCCTCCGTTAAGAATAATATGCAAAGCTTCTTCAGGAATACTTGAAATAGGATCTGATAATTTGAATTTATAACGTTCGGCAATAGTTTGCAACTGTTTAAATATCCAACTATTCTTTTGTTCTCCAAGAGGGATGATACCACCATTTTTTATTGAAACACTATCATCAGGAATAACCTTTTTTAAATTTATTTCGTTGGTAGTACCAAGTCCGTTACAATGATCACAGGCTCCTTTAGGTGAGTTAAAAGAAAAAGTATTAGGTTCTGGATTTGGATAAGCAATTCCAGTAGTAGGACACATGAGTTCTCTACTAAAATATCTTGGTTTTACATTGTCAACATCAATAACCATTAAAATGTTGTTACCAGTATACAACGCAGTTTTAATAGTTTCTTCTAATCGTTTTTCTGAATCTTTATTTACAACCAATCGATCAATCACGACCTCAATATCATGAGTTTTATAACGATCGAGTTTCATTCCTTTTTCTATTTCTCTAATTTCTCCATCAACACGCACTCTTACAAATCCTTGTTTCGCAATTTGCTCGAATAATTCCCTGTAGTGCCCTTTTCTAGATTTAATTAACGGAGCAAGAACAGCAATACGTTTCCCTTCAAAATCTTTAAGAATAAGTTCTTTGATTTGATCGTCTGAATAGCTAACCATTTTTTCTCCTGTATTATAGGAATAGGCATCAGCAGCACGAGAAAAAAGTAAACGAAGAAAATCGTAAATCTCAGTAATAGTTCCAACCGTTGATCTTGGACTCTTATTAGTGGTTTTTTGTTCTATAGAAATAACTGGAGATAAACCATCAATTTTATCTACATCAGGACGTTCTAATCCTCCTAGGAACTGACGAGCATATGCTGAGAATGTTTCTATATATCGTCGTTGTCCTTCTGCATAAATTGTGTCAAAAGCTAAAGATGATTTTCCGCTTCCACTTAAACCAGTAATAACAACCAGTTTTTCACGAGGAATTTTCAAATCAATGTTCTTTAAATTGTGGGCTCTTGCCCCATAAACTTCAATGTATTCTTGCTCTTTCAAATTCAGTTATTTATGGAAAAAAGCAAATTTACGGAATACTTATGTATTTTTAACTAGAGACTTATACATAAAAATGAAGATTCTTTTAGTTTTGAATTGTACAAAATAAGAGTAACTTGATTTGAACTTTTGTATAGCTAAAAATAGTATCAGTAAACAAATAAAAGCATTGATTTTATTGGTGAAACGAATACTAATTTGCATAATTATAATATCTTTATCTTTTATTATCGATTAATTTGAAAACAAAAAGATGGCATTCATTAATTCAGTAAGATATTTTTTTGAACGAAACGGTTTCTATGTGTCGTCTCGATTAGCAGATAGATTAGGTATGAGAGCCGTTAATGTACGGTTGTTTTTTATCTACATATCATTCGTAACGGTAGGTCTTTCCTTTGGATTATATTTAACTTTGGCTTTTCTACTACGTTTAAAAGATATGATCTATACAAAACGATCTTCAGTTTTTGATTTATGATGAATTCAATTTTCAAATCTCGTTTATACAAAGCAATCTTTTTTTCAGTACTAATTTTTAGTATTGGAATAGGAGGGTATTCATTGCTTTTTGATTATTCTTTCATCGATGCCTTGTATATGACGGTTATTACCGTTACAACAATTGGGTTTGGAGAAGTTCATCCATTCGGAGCAGAAGAGAAAATCTTTACAGTTGGTTTAATACTATCGAGCTTATTTATATTTGGTTATGCGGTATCATCTTTTTCCGAATATTTAATTAGCGGTCAATTTTTTCATCAATTAAAAGTAAAAAAAGTGCAAAAAAAAATCGAAGAATTACAGGGACATACCATTGTTTGTGGTTTTGGTAGAAACGGAAGACAAGCCGTATCTAAATTAAGAAGCTATAAAAAAGAGGTCGTAATGATTGAAAGAAGCAAAGATCTTATTGAAGAATTGGATGAGAAAGGGATTTTAAATGTTGAAGGAAATGCAACTACCGATGAAACTTTAATAAAGGCTGGTATTATGAGAGCAAGTAATTTGGTAACAGTACTTCCTTCGGATGCCGATAATTTGTTCGTGGTTTTATCGGCTAGACAATTAAATAAGAATTGCAAAATTATAAGTCGTGCTTCTAAAGAGAGTTCGTATAGTAAATTGAAAATAGCAGGAGCGGATAATGTTATAATGCCAGATAAATTGGGTGGAGCGCATATGGCTTTATTAGTGGTGACTCCTGATGTAATTGAATTTGTAGACAGGCTAACGATTGAAGGTGATACAACAGCAAATTTGGAGGAGGTAGATGTAAATGAATTGCCAACTGAGTATCTAGGTAAAACAATTCTAGATTTAGATCTTAGAAAAAAAACAGGATGTACAGTAATAGGATATAGATCTCCTGAAAAAGAGTACACTATTAATCCAGACGTATCGGTAAAGCTTATTGCAGATTCCAATCTTATCGTTCTTGGTCGACCCGAGCAAATCAATAAATTAAGAGAGTTGTTTTAAACTAAATTCTCAAATAGTATAATTGAATGAAGAAAATTATTGTTACTGGAAGTAACGGATTGTTAGGTCAGAGTTTATTGACTTTATTACTAGAAGAAACTAATAAATATGAGGTAGTTGGTTTTTCAAGAGGAAAAAATAGAAGCGGAAGAGAAGACTTTGAATACATATCAATTGATTTAACTGATAAAAAAGAATTACAAGAAGCATTGAATCAGTGCCAACCAGATGTAATCATTAATACAGCGGCAATGACGCAAGTGGATCAGTGTGAAGATGAAAAAGAAGAATGTGATTTACTGAACGTTACTACCGTTGAAAGTTTAATAGAATTCTCAGAAACTAATAATGTTCATCTTGTTCATTTATCAACAGATTTTATTTTTGATGGGAAAAAAGGTAATTACAAGGAAACAGATACTCCAAATCCAGTAAGTTATTATGGGCTTTCAAAGTTAAAAGCAGAAAACAAACTGATTAATTCAAGTATTGATTACACTATTTTACGAACCATTCTGGTTTTTGGAAAGGTTTATGATATGTCACGAAGTAATATTGTACTTTGGGTAAAAGAGTCACTTGAAGCGAGAAAGTCAATTAACGTTGTTGATGATCAATATCGAATGCCTACGTATGTGGTTACTTTAGCAGAAGCATGCAAAGCAGCAATTGATAAAAACAAATATGGAATTTATAATGTTTCTTCTACAGAGCTCTTGAGTATTTATGATATTGCTATTCAAATCGCAGAAACATTCAATCTGAACAAAGAATTAATATCTCCGATATCTTCAAAAGAACTAAATCAAAGAGCACAACGTCCTGAAAAAACGGGATTTGACTTGAGTAAGACAAAAAAAGAGTTAGGAATAGAGCTTAGAAATTTTAAAGAAGATCTTCAAAATTTTAAACAAATTATAACTTAAAAAAACACTTTTAACTAAGAAAAGTTGGGGAAACTTCAATTTTTTAAGATATTGCGACCCACTAAATCAAAAAAACTAATCACATACATACACATTATGAGGAAAAAACTAATGTCCCTAATTATGTTAATGATACCAATGTTAACATTTGCACAAGAAAAAGGACTAGATCAACAAATAGATGAGGCGTTTAAACCAGTTTCTGACTTTTTTAGTAGCGTTATCTTTTTCCCAGTTTTTGGAACTCCATTTGTTCTTATATTACTTGTAGCTAGTGCTGCATTTTTCACAATTTATTTTGGATTTCCGAACGTTCGTCACTTTTTTACTGCGATAAATGTAGTAAGAGGTAAGTACGATGACGTTGATCATGCGGTTGTAGAACCAGCATATGGTGACGTAACTCCAGGAGGAGATTCTATTGAAACCATTAGAGATGAAAGTAAAGAAGGAGAGGTTTCTCACTTCCAAGCTCTAGCAACAGCGGTTTCAGGAACAGTTGGAAATGGGAATATCGCAGGGGTAGCCTTGGCAATTGCTTTAGGAGGTCCAGGAGCAACTTTTTGGATGATCATCTGTGGTCTTTTAGGAATGTCAACAAAATTTGTTGAATGTACTTTAGGTGTACAGTATAGAGATGTTGGAGAAGATGGAACCGTGTACGGTGGACCAATGTATTATCTGTCAAAAGGATTAAAGGAAAAAGGTTTTGAAACCTTAGGTAAAATAGCAGCTGTGCTTTTCGCAATATTCTGTATCGGAGGATCATTCGGTGGAGGTAATGCAGCCCAATCAAACCAAGCAACCGTTGTAATCAAGGAGTTATTAGGACTTCAAAGTTCAAGTGCAGGAGCCATTATCGGAATAATATTAGCTCTTGTTGTTGGTATAATTATTATTGGAGGTATTAAAAGAATTGCAACAGTTACAGAAAAAGTAGTTCCTTTTATGGCTTTATTATACTTACTTGCTTGTTTGTATATTTTAGGAGTAAACTTTTCTTTAGTAGACGATGCTATCGGTTTAATTATAAGTGAAGCATTCAATCCTAAAGCAATTGGAGTTGGTGGAGTTATAGGAGTATTGTTGGTCGGATTCAAAAGAGCAGCGTTCTCAAATGAGGCGGGTGCTGGTTCTGCATCAATTGCTCACTCGGCAGTAAAAACTAAATATTCAGCTTCAGAAGGACTTGTTGCTTTATTAGAGCCTTTTATTGATACAGTACTTATTTGTACAATGACAGCTTTAGTAATTATTATTTTCAACTTTGGAGGTTTCTTCGAGTATGGAGGTGATGGAACTGGAGGTGTATTAATCGAAGGTGTGAGAGTTGAAGGAGCTGGTATTACAGCAAAGGCATTTGCTGAATACATACCATTCTCTAACGTGTTCTTAACAATAGCAGTAGTTTTATTCGCTGTTTCTACGATGATATCTTGGTCTTACTATGGATTGCAGTCTTGGAAGTTCTTATTTGGAAGAGGGAAGAAGGCAGATTTAGTATATAAAATGTTATTCTTAACTTTCGTTGTAATTGGAGCAGCAGCAAGTATGAATTCAATTTGGGCATTCTCAGATGCAATGATTTTTGCAATGGTATTCCCTAACATGGTTGGTTTATATTTCTTAATGCCAGTTGTTAAAAAGCAACTAAAAAGATATTTACAAGCCATCAGGAGCTAACAATATAATAAAATGAAAAATTTAAAGTCCCATTTCTTATTTGATAAGCAACTAAGAAATGGGGCTTTTCTTTTGGTCGTGTTTATTGTAATTCTTCAAGCGATTTATTTTTTTGTAGACTTTTCTCCTGCCAATTCGGGGAGTCATAATGAAAAGGAGATAGAAGAGTTTAAGAGTAAGCTTGATAGTTTAAATAAGCTTAAACAAGAACAAGCAAGTCAAAAAATATTTCCATTTAATCCCAATTACATTTCCGATTATAAAGGTTATCAACTAGGGATGTCTGTTGAGGAAATTGATAAGCTTCACGAATATCGCAAAAGAAAGAAGTTTGTGAACTCAAAAGAAGAGTTTCAAAAAGTAACTGGAGTTTCTGACAGTCTATTAGAAACGATTTCTCCTTATTTCAAATTTCCTGATTGGGTAAAGAAAAAAAGAGATGATATAAAGAAAACTTCTCCAAAGTATCCTGTAACTCAAGATATCATTAAAGACCATGAGGTAAAAGATATAAACAAGGTTTCTGAGTCCGAATTAATAGAGGTGTTAGGTATAAATGAGAAACTGGCAGAAAGGATTGTTAAGTACCGTAAAAAGCTTAAAGGATTTACATATGACTCCCAGCTTTTGGAAGTTTGGGGAATCAGTCAGAACGATGTTAAAGAAATATTAAAGTTTTTTAAGGTTTTGAGTAAGCCTCAAATAAAAAAGATAAATATTAATACTGCTAGTTTTAAAGAAGTACTTCGTTTACCGTACATTGACTATAATTTGTGCAAGAGTATTTTCGATTATAAAGAAGAGGTTGCGGAAATTCAAAATATTGAGGAGTTGAAAAATATTCAAAACTTTCCTTTAAATAAATACGATAGAATAGTCTTATATTTGTTAGCAAAATAAACAACAACTAATTTAAGAATCAATGAATAGTATGTACTTTACCGAAGAGCATGAATCTTTTCGTCAAAGTTTTAAGGACTTTTTGCAAAAGGAAGTTGTTCCTCATATAGATAAATGGGAGAAAGAGGGTGCAGTTGAAAGATTTGTCTGGAAGAAATTTGGAGAAATGGGGTATTTCGGGTTAAATCAGCCTGAAGAATATGGAGGGTTAGGATTAGATCTATTTTATACAGTCATATTTCTAGAAGAATTACAAAAGATAAATTCAGGAGGTTTTGCTGCAAATATGTGGGCTCATGCTTATTTAGCGATGACACATTTGAAGGAAGAAGGTGACGACAGAATTAAGAAAGAATATTTAACTCCGAGTATTGATGGTGATAAAATAGGATGTTTATGTATATCCGAACCGTTTGGAGGAAGTGATGTGGCTGGAATGAGAACGACAGCGATAAAGGACGGAGATAACTATGTAATAAATGGTTCAAAAACATTTATTACAAACGGAGTGTATTCAGATTATTTAGTTGTTGCGGCTAAAACGAATCCAGATGAAAAACATAAAGGAATTAGTATTTTCGTTATTGATCGTGAAGCGCAAGGTGTCTCAGCAACTAAATTAGATAAATTAGGTTGGAGAGCTTCTGATACTGGTGAAATTGCATTTGATAATGTAGTGGTCCCAAAGGAAAATCTAATGGGAGCTGAAGGTTTAGGTTTTACCTATATTATGCAGCACTTTGCTTTAGAAAGACTGATCATGGGAGTTAACGCTCATGCAAGAGCTGAATATGCTGTAGATTACGCATTGCAATATATGAGTGAACGTCAAGCTTTCGGAAAGCATTTGAATGAATTTCAAGCGTTACGTCACAAAGTAGCTGAAATGGCAAGTAGAGTGGATATGTGCAGAGAATACAATTATTCTATTGCTAAAAGATTAAATGATGGGAACTATGTTGTAAAGGAAGCAAGTATGAGTAAATTATTATCTACAAAAATGGCTGATGAGGTTATTTATGATGCTTTACAGTTGTTAGGAGGATATGGTTATATGGAAGATTATCCGATGGCGCGATTGTTAAGAGATAGTCGTTTAGGACCAATTGGAGGTGGAACCTCTGAAATTCTCAAGGAGATTATTGCAAAAATGGTTATCGATAAAAAAGAATATAAACCAGCAACATAAAAAAGAAAAGCCACTTATTAATGAGTGGCTTTTCTTTTTTATGTTGCTATTACTGCTAACTTTTCAACACGAAATCGATTTCGTATCTGTATCGATTTCATGGAATCGTTTTCAATGCATAATTTGAGGGAAATTAAAACAAATTATCATGAAAATCCTTCTAAAAAAGTATTGGTTTATAATACCAGTGCTTATCTTTTTAGCTTGTTCTGATGAACAAGAAAATCAACATTTACAGCGTACTAGTTCAATCAATAAACCTGCTTCGAGGGCTGGAGTAAAGCCAATTGGTAGCGGTGTAATGATGCAAGCCTTTTATTGGAATGTTCCTTCTGGTGGAAATTGGTGGAATACCGTTAAAGGAAAAGTGCAAGATTGGAGCGATGCAGGAATTGATGCTATTTGGTTACCTCCTGCTACAAAAGCTCAAAATGGACCTTTTTCTATGGGATATGATCCATTCGATTATTTTGATTTTGGTAAATATGATCAAATGGGAAGTATTGAAACCAGATTTGGTTCCGAAAAAGAACTTAAATCACTTATATCTGAAGCTCATAAGGCTAACTTGAGCGTAATAGCGGATATTGTGTTGAATCATAATAGTGGAGGTCAAAGTGAAGTAAACCCAGTTAATGGACAGGCAAATTGGACAAAGTTTGTTCCTAAGTCAGGAAGGTTTACTCGCGATTTCAATGATTTCCATCCTAATTATAATTATACGAATGATAGTGGTGTCTTCGGTGGGTTTCCAGACTTATCGCATAGCCAAGTTAGAGTTCAAAATGAATTATGGAGAAATCCTGAGTCGGTAGCAAAGTACTATAAAAACGTCATGGGCTTTGATGGTTGGAGATTTGATTATGTGAAAGGTTTTGAACCTTGGGTGGTAAGAGAATGGAAAAATGAAGTAGGTGGCTTCTCTGTTGGAGAATATTGGGACGGTAATGCTGGTACTTTAGATTGGTGGTCAGGACAAGCAGAGGTTAGCGCTTTTGATTTTGCTTGTTACTACCGTATGAGAGATGCTTTTCAAGGGAATAATTTAAATAGACTTAATGATGATATGCTTTGGAAGCGAAACCCTAATAAGGCAGTTACTTTTGTGGCTAATCATGATACTGATGAAATTTATCATGGAAAAATGTTAGCATATGCCTATATTTTAACTCATGAGGGCTATCCAACTGTTTTTTACAGTGATTACGAAGAATGGCTAAATAAAGAACGTTTAAATAACTTGATTTGGATTCATAATAACCTAGCAGGAGGGAGCACTTCGATATTATATACCGATAATGATGAATACGTAGCAAGAAGAAATGGGCATAACAACGCAGGATTGGTTGTTTATATAAATAATGCGAATAATTGGCAGGAACGATGGATTGAAACGAATTGGTCAAATACAAGAATTAAAGATTATACAGGGCATTCAAATTGGGAACCAGTTACTCAAGGAGGTAAATGGGTTAAAATACAAGTGCCTCCAAAAAGTTATTCCGTTTGGGCACCAAAATAAAAATAAAAAAAGTTGTTAATTTCGAAACTCTCTGTATCTTTGCAGTCCAAAAATAAAAATAATAAGTAATTGACTTAATTATCAGTTACATAAAATATATAGAGACTACATGAAAGGAGGTGCAAACATATGTTAATCGTTCCAGTAAAAGAAGGAGAGAATATCGATAGAGCGTTAAAGCGTTATAAGCGTAAATTCGATCGTACGAAAACAATGAGACAATTACGTGAGAGAAAGCAGTTTACTAAGCCTTCTATAGCAAAGAGAGCTCAAATGATTAAAGCATCTTATGTTCAGAGATTAAGAACAGCTGAAGAAGTAGGATAAAACGTACTTCTAATTAAGATATAAACCCACATTTTTAAATGTGGGTTTTTTGTGTTTTATATTTAGTAAATTTGAATTAAACCCATTACTGTAGAATGAGTAGGAATCTAACTAATAAGTTTTTAGAATATCTTGAATATGAAAAAAAGTATTCGAAGCATACAGTGTCAGCTTACAGAAGAGATTTAACGGATTTCATGGAGTATTGTGAGGAAGAGTTTGAGCAAGATGATTTAAAAGAAGTGCATTACAATCAAATAAGAAGTTGGATTGTATTATTGGTTGATCAAGGTATTGTAAATAGAAGTGTGAATAGGAAGGTTAGCTCGTTAAAAACATTTTATAATTTTCTTCAGAAGATTAATGAAATAGAAGTGAATCCTTTATCAAAGCATAAGTCCTTAAAAGTACAGAAGAAGATAAGTGTTCCTTTTACAGAAAAAGAGATAAATGAAGTCATTGAGCTTTTGAAAGTAAAAGATGATTTCGAAGGTGTAAGAGATAGGTTGATTGTGGAGTTATTGTATTCTACTGGTATTAGGAGGGCAGAATTGATTAATATAAAGGAGGTTGATATTAATTTTGAGGAAAATCTATTGAAGGTTTTGGGGAAGAGAAATAAAGAACGATTTGTAGTGTTATTGCCTTTTGTTGTTGAGACGATAAAGAGCTATCAAGAGAAGAAAAATGAGTTGGATACGATGGAAGATGCAGGCTATCTGTTACTTACTAAAAAGGGTGTTAAAATATATGAAACTCTTGTCTATCGAATAATAAATTCGTATTTTAGGGGTGTGTCCACTAAGGTTAAAAAAAGTCCACATATCCTTAGGCATGCATTCGCTACCCATCTACTTAATAAGGGAGCGTCTTTATATTCGGTTAAAGAATTGCTAGGGCATTCAAGTTTAGCCTCAACCCAGGTTTACACACATAGTAGCTTGGAAGAATTAAAACAAGTGTATAATAAAACTCACCCTAGGGAGTTGAACTAAAAATTGGAAGATTATGAAGGTATTCACACAATCGGTTAACTTCGCAGCAGACAAGAAGTTGTTAGATTACATTGAGAAAAAAGTAGGAGGTTTAGAAAAGTTCCATGATAAGATTGTTGATGTCGAAGTGTATTTGAAAGTTCAAAAGACAAGCGAAAAAGAAAATAAAATTACTGAGGTAAAAATAAATATTCCAGGTAATGAATTAATGGTGAAAAAACAGTGCAAAAGCTTTGAAGAAGGAGTGAGTATAAGTGTGGAGTCATTAAAAAGGCAACTCCAAAAGTCAAAAGAGAAATCGAGAGCTACAATCGCATTATAAAAAATAATTAAAAAAAGTTTTTAAAAATTAAAAAATACTTTTACATTTGCAGTCCGTTAGAAATAGCGGACTGTTTTTATACAGGAAAAGCCGATATAGCTCAGCTGGCTAGAGCAGCTGATTTGTAATCAGCAGGTCGTGGGTTCGAGTCCCTCTATCGGCTCAAAAAAGATCATTAAAATATTGTTGTAATTTGGGGAGATTCCAGAGCGGCCAAATGGGACGGACTGTAACTCCGTTGTCTTTCGACTTCGCAGGTTCGAATCCTGCTCTCCCCACAATGATTTTTTTTTTAAGCGGGAGTAGCTCAGTTGGTAGAGCGTCAGCCTTCCAAGCTGAATGTCGCCGGTTCGAACCCGGTCTCCCGCTCAAAATTTTTTTAGGCCGGTGTAGCTCAGTTGGTAGAGCGCATCCTTGGTAGGGATGAGGTCACGGGTTCAAATCCCGTCATTGGCTCTTTTAGAGTTTATGAAACAATTAGGTTTTAAAGTAACACTAAATATATTTAACTAAGAATTAAAATTAATAATCATGGCAAAAGGAACTTATGATCGTTCGAAACCACACTTAAACGTTGGTACTATCGGTCACGTTGATCACGGTAAGACTACTTTAACTGCTGCAATTACTAAAGTATTAGCGGATGCAGGATATTCTGAAGCAAGTGCTTTTGATCAAATTGATAACGCTCCAGAAGAAAAAGAAAGAGGTATTACAATTAACTCTTCTCACGTAGAGTATGCAACTGCAAACCGTCACTACGCTCACGTTGACTGTCCAGGTCACGCGGATTACGTAAAGAACATGGTAACTGGTGCTGCTCAAATGGACGGTGCTATCTTAGTAGTTGCTGCTACTGATGGTCCTATGCCTCAAACTCGTGAGCACATCTTATTAGGTCGTCAGGTTGGTATTCCACGTATCGTTGTTTTCTTAAACAAAGTTGATATGGTTGACGATGAGGAATTATTAGAGTTAGTAGAAATGGAAGTAAGAGATTTATTATCTTTCTATGAGTATGATGGAGATAATGGTCCTGTTGTTGCTGGTTCTGCTTTAGGTGCTTTAAATGGAGAGCAAAAGTGGGTTGATACAGTATTAGAGCTTATGGCTGCTGTTGATACTTGGATTGAAGAGCCACCAAGAGATACTGAAAAAGATTTCTTAATGCCAATTGAAGATGTATTCTCTATTACTGGTCGTGGTACTGTAGCTACTGGTCGTATTGAAACTGGTATCATCAATTCTGGAGATGCTGTAGATATCATCGGTATGGGTACTGAAAAGTTAACTTCTACTGTAACTGGTATCGAAATGTTCCGTCAAATCTTAGATAGAGGTGAGGCAGGAGATAACGCTGGTATCTTATTAAGAGGTATTGACAAGAAAGATATCAAGAGAGGTATGGTAATCTGTAAGCCAGGTTCTGTAACTCCACACGCTAAGTTTAAAGCTGAGGTATATATCTTAAAGAAAGAAGAAGGTGGTCGTCACACTCCTTTCCACAATAACTACCGTCCACAGTTCTACGTACGTACAACTGACGTAACTGGAAACATTGCACTTCCTGATGGAGTTGAAATGGTAATGCCTGGTGATAACTTAACAATCACTGTTGACTTAATCCAACCTATCGCATTAAACGTAGGTTTACAGTTCGCTATCCGTGAAGGAGGTAGAACAGTAGGAGCTGGTCAGGTAACTGAAATTTTAGACTAATTATATTAGCTATAAAAATATAAGGAGTCTCTTTTAGAGAGACTCCTTTAAAATGAAATACGGGTTTAGCTCAGTTGGTAGAGCACTGGTCTCCAAAACCAGGTGTCGGGAGTTCGAGCCTCTCAACCCGTGCAACTCTCAAACGAGTTACGGTATTTTACTGTAACTCGTTAAAAGGATAAAAAGATATGAGCAACTTTATACAATACATCAAGGATTCTTTCGAAGAATTAAATACAAACATGACATGGGTGTCTCGTGAAGAGGCTCAAAAGTCTACGGCTGTTGTGGCTGCTTTTACAATTATTTTTGCATTAGTAGTTGCAGGGATTGATAAAGTCTTTCAAACAGGTTTAGATAATTTCTTTAAAATGTTTTAAGGATGGCAGAATCAGTGATGAAGTGGTATGTGGTGCGAGCTATTGGTGGACAAGAAAATAAGGTTAAAACTTATATAGAAACCGAGATAGCTCGTCATGGGTTGTCTGATTTTGTAAATCAAGTTATAGTTCCTACTGAGAAAGTTATTCAAGTAAGAAACGGAAAAAAGATAAACAGAGAACGTGTTTATTTTCCGGGTTATGTAATGGTTGAAGCGAATCTTGCTGGTGAGGTGCCGCACGTAATCAAAGCCGTTACAGGAGTTATAGGTTTTCTAGGAGAAACTAAAGGAGGTGATCCTGTTCCAATGAGAAAATCGGAAGTAAACAGAATGTTAGGTAAGGTTGATGAATTATCTGTAAAAGATGAAAATGTTGCAATACCATACAGTGTTGGAGAAACAGTAAAAGTAATCGATGGTCCTTTCAATGGATTTGATGGTACTGTTGAGAATGTAAATGAAGAAAAGCGTAAGTTAGAAGTAATGGTAAAGATTTTCGGAAGAAAAACACCATTAGAATTAAATTACATGCAGGTAGAGAAAATATAATTGTTACACCTATATATTTTGGTATGTTTTAGGCTTCCATTTAAAACATATCTTTAAATCTTAAACAATGGCAAAAGAAGTAAGTAAATTAGTAAAACTACAAGTTAGGGGAGGTGCTGCGAATCCGTCGCCACCAGTTGGACCCGCTTTAGGTGCTGCCGGTGTTAACATCATGGAGTTCTGTAAGCAGTTTAATGCTCGTACACAGGACAAGCAAGGTAAAGTATTACCTGTTGTGATTACAGTTTATACAGACAAATCTTTCGAGTTTGTTGTAAAAACACCACCAGCTGCGGTACAATTATTAGAAGCGGCCAAGATTAAGAAAGGTTCAGGAGAACCTAATAGAAAAAAGGTAGCAAGCGTTACTTGGGATCAAATCAGAACTATCGCAGAAGACAAAATGCCTGATTTAAATGCATTTGAAGTAGAGTCTGCAATGAGAATGATCGCTGGTACAGCTCGCTCTATGGGATTAACAGTAACAGGTGATGCTCCGGCATAAACTAAAAGAGATTTAGAAAATGGCAAGATTGACTAAAAAACAAAAAGAAGCTCGTGCTAAAATTGATAGCTCTAAGGTTTATGATTTAAACGAGGCATCAGCTTTAATAAAAGATATTACAAAAGTAAAATTTGATGCATCTGTTGATTTAGCAGTTCGTTTAGGAGTAGATCCACGTAAAGCTAATCAAATGGTACGTGGGGTAGTTACTTTACCACACGGAACAGGTAAGGATGTAAAAGTTTTAGCGTTAGTTACTCCGGATAAAGAAGCAGAAGCTCAAGCAGCTGGTGCTGATTATGTAGGTTTAGATGAGTACTTACAAAAAATCAAAGGAGGATGGACTGACGTTGATGTAATCATTACTATGCCAAGTGTAATGGGTAAATTAGGACCATTAGGACGTATTTTAGGGCCTAGAGGTTTAATGCCAAACCCAAAGACTGGTACGGTAACTATGGATGTTGCAAAAGCAGTACAAGAAGTAAAAGCTGGTAAAATTGACTTTAAAGTTGATAAAACTGGAATCGTACACGCTGCAATCGGAAAAGCATCTTTCGATGCTCAAAAGATTGCTGAAAACGCAAATGAATTACTTCAAACACTTATTAAATTAAAGCCAACAGCAGCAAAAGGTACTTATATTAAGAGTATTTTCATGTCTTCGACTATGAGTCCTAGTGTTGCAGTAGATGTAAAATCTGTATCGTAAGGCAGTTAAAACCTTTTAATCATGACTAGAGAGGAAAAATCACAAGTTATTCAAGAATTAACAGCACAGTTAGCAGATACAAATACCATCTATTTAGCAGATATTTCTGGTTTAGATGCTACGACTACATCTAACTTACGTAGAGCTTGTTTTAAAGCTAACGTATCATTGGCTGTTGTGAAGAATACATTGTTAGCAAAAGCAATGGAAGCTTCAGATAAAGATTTTGGTGAATTACCAGAAACTTTAAAGGGTAATACCTCAATGTTAATAGCTGAGGCATCAAATGCACCTGCTAAAGTTATTAAAGAGTTCAGAAAAAAATCAGACAAGCCTTTATTAAAAGGAGCTTATGTTGAAGAGGCAGTTTATGTTGGAGATGACCAATTAGACGCTCTTGTAAACATCAAGTCTAGAGAAGAACTTATTGGAGATATTATCGGATTATTACAATCGCCTGCTAAGAACGTTGTTTCAGCACTTCAATCAGGTGGAGGTAAGTTATCTGGTATCTTAAAGACGTTATCAGAAAAATAATTAAGCGCACTAATAAACTAAATAATAAAAATTTCAAAAAACAATTAAAATGGCAGATTTAAAAGATTTCGCAGAACAATTAGTTAACTTAACAGTAAAAGAAGTTAATGAATTAGCTGATATTTTAAAAGACGAGTATGGTATTGAGCCTGCAGCAGCAGCTGTAGCAGTAGCAGGACCAGCAGCTGGTGGAGGAGAAGCAGCTGAGGAGAAAACTGAGTTTGACGTAATCTTAAAAGCACCAGGAGGATCTAAATTAGCTGTTGTAAAGTTAGTTAAAGAATTAACTGGATTAGGATTAAAAGATGCTAAAGCTATCGTAGACGAGGCTCCTAAAGCTATCAAAGAAGGAGTATCTAAAGATGAGGCTGAAGGTCTTAAGAAGTCTTTAGAAGAGGCTGGAGCTGAAGTAGAGCTTAAGTAATTACTTGCTCCCGTTTAAACGGGAATAACAATAAAGGTTTAGGTACTAGGAACTTATGTTTCTAGGCCTAAACCATTTTGTGTATATATTCGTTCTTTATTTCATCACACATATTTTTTAGATGTGATATGACATCTGTAAGCTTTTGCGTTACAGTTGATTACAGCAATAAAATTGCTTATTGAAACGTAAAGTTTCAAAAAATATATTTTTAATTAAAAAAATAGTATCTCTTTTGGCAACGATAAACACTACTGAAAGAATTAATTTCGCATCATCGCAATTGGGAACTGATTATCCAGACTTCTTGGATATTCAAGTAAAATCTTTCCAAGATTTTTTCCAATTACAAACTAAAGCGGAAGAGCGTGGGAATGAAGGTTTGTATAAAACTTTCTTAGATAACTTCCCGATTACAGATACCCGTAATCAATTTGTTTTAGAATTTTTAGACTATTTTGTAGATCCACCAAGATACAGTATTGAAGAATGTATTGAAAGAGGATTAACATATAGTGTTCCTTTAAAAGCACGCTTAAAATTATATTGTACAGACCCTGAGCATGAAGATTTTGAAACTATTGTTCAAGATGTTTATTTAGGGACTATTCCTTACATGACCAATTCTGGAACATTTATCATAAATGGTGCAGAGCGTGTAGTAGTATCTCAGCTACACCGTTCTCCAGGAGTATTCTTTGGTCAATCTTTCCATGCCAATGGAACAAAGCTATATTCAGCAAGAGTTATTCCTTTTAAAGGATCTTGGATTGAATTCGCTACAGATATCAATCAGGTAATGTATGCCTACATTGATAGAAAGAAAAAATTACCAGTAACAACATTATTCAGAGCCATAGGTTTTGAAAGAGATAAAGATATTTTAGAAATCTTTGATTTAGCAGAGGAAGTTAAAGTAACCAAAGCTGGATTAAAGAAAGTATTAGGAAGAAAATTAGCTGCGAGGGTTTTAAAAACGTGGCATGAAGATTTCGTTGATGAAGATACAGGAGAAGTAGTATCTATTGAGCGTAACGAAATTATTTTCGACCGTGATACTATTTTAGAAAAAGAACACATAGAAGAGATTATAGAATCTGGAGCAAAGACTATCTTATTACACAAAGAAGATAATCTTCAGGCAGATTATGCTATTATCCATAATACATTACAAAAAGATCCTACGAACTCTGAAAAAGAGGCCGTAGAACATATATATAGACAATTACGTAATGCTGAACCGCCAGATGAGGAAACTGCAAGAGGAATTATCGAAAAATTATTCTTCTCTGAGCAACGTTATAGTTTAGGTGAGGTAGGACGTTTTAGAATGAATACCAAACTTAATCTAAATGAAGATTTAGATCAGAAGGTATTAACTAAGAACGATATCATTACAATTATTAAGTACTTAATTGAGTTAATTAATTCAAAGGCTGAAGTAGATGATATCGATCACTTATCTAACCGTCGTGTTAGAACTGTAGGTGAGCAATTAGCAGGTCAGTTTGGTGTAGGTTTAGCTCGTATGGCACGTACTATTCGTGAGCGTATGAATGTTCGTGATAACGAGGTATTTACTCCAATTGATTTGATTAATGCTAAAACTTTATCTTCAGTAATCAACTCTTTCTTTGGAACAAACCAGTTATCTCAGTTCATGGATCAAACAAATCCATTAGCAGAGATTACCCACAAGAGACGTTTATCGGCTTTAGGACCTGGAGGTTTATCACGTGAAAGAGCAGGTTTCGAGGTTCGTGATGTTCACTATACACATTATGGTCGTTTATGTCCGATTGAAACGCCTGAAGGACCTAACATTGGTCTTATTTCGTCATTAGCAGTATTTGCTAAGGTGAATAATTTAGGATTCATCGAGACTCCATATAAAAAGGTAGAAAACGGAGTTGTTTCTCCAGAGGAGCCAAGATATCTTTCTGCGGAAGAAGAAGAAGGAATGAAGATTGCTCAATCGAATCTTCCTATTAATGAAGATGGTACATTTGGTACAGATAGGGTAATTGCACGTGAGGAAGGTGACTTCCCAGTGGAAACTCCTGAGGCAATTAATTATATGGACGTTGCTCCAAACCAGATTGCTTCTATTTCTGCCTCGTTAATTCCTTTCTTAGAACATGATGATGCGAACCGTGCCTTAATGGGATCGAACATGATGCGTCAGGCAGTTCCATTATTACGTCCAGAATCTCCAATTGTTGGAACTGGATTAGAAAGAAGAGTAGCGAAAGATTCTCGTATTTTGATCAACGCTGAAGGTGCTGGAGAGGTTGAGTATGTTGATGCTAATAAAGTAATCATTAAGTATGATAGAACTGATGAAGAGCGAATGGTAAGCTTTGACCCAGATGAGAAATCATACGATCTTATTAAATTTAGAAAGACGAACCAAGGTACTTGTATTAACTTAAAGCCAATTGTTAGACGTGGTGATAGAGTTGAAGAAGGTCAGGTACTTTGTGAAGGATATGCAACGCAACAAGGTGAGTTAGCTTTAGGAAGAAATATGAAGGTTGCCTTTATGCCTTGGAAAGGGTATAACTTCGAGGATGCGATTGTGATTTCTGAAAGAGTTGTAAGAGAAGATATCTTTACTTCTATTCATATTGACGAGTATTCATTAGATGTTCGTGATACGAAATTAGGAGCGGAGGAATTAACAAATGACATACCAAACGTTTCTGAAGAGGCTACAAAAGACCTTGATGAAAATGGTATGATTAGAATTGGAGCTGAAGTTAATCCTGGTGATATCTTAATCGGTAAGATTACTCCAAAAGGAGAGTCTGACCCAACTCCGGAAGAAAAATTATTACGTGCTATCTTTGGTGATAAAGCGGGTGATGTAAAAGATGCATCATTAAAAGCTTCTCCATCATTGAGAGGTGTTGTAATTGATAAAAAGTTATTCAAACGTGCCGTAAAGGATAAGAACAAGAGAGCTCGTGATAAAGAAGCAATTGCTACTTTAGAAGCTTCTTTCGTTTCTAAGTTTGATGGCTTAAAAGAAAGATTAGTAAATAAGTTATTCGAGTTAATTAACGGAAAAACTTCTCAGGGAGTATTTAACGATTTAGGTGAAGAAGTATTACCAAAAGGTAAGAAATTTACTCAAAAGATGTTAAACTCTGTTGAAGATTTCTCTCACTTAAGTGGAACTTGGACAACAGATAAAGAAATTAATAAATTAGTTGTTGAATTAGTTCACAACTATAAAATTAAATTAAACGATTTACAAGGAGTTTTACGTCGTCAGAAGTTTACTATTTCTGTTGGAGACGAATTACCAGCTGGAATCTTAAAACTTGCTAAAATTTATGTTGCTAAGAAACGTAAATTAAAAGTAGGTGATAAGATGGCAGGACGTCACGGAAACAAAGGTATTGTTGCTCGTATCGTAAGACAAGAGGATATGCCTTTCTTAGAAGACGGAACACCTGTAGATATCGTTTTAAACCCATTAGGGGTACCATCACGTATGAACATCGGACAGATTTACGAAACTGTTCTTGGATGGGCAGGACTTAAGTTAAATCAAAAGTTCGCTACTCCAATTTTCGATGGAGCATCATTAGATGAAATTAATAGTTATACTGATGAAGCAAGTATTCCTCGTTTTGGTCATACATACTTATATGATGGTGGAACTGGAAAACGTTTTGATCAGCCGGCAACTGTAGGGGTAATTTATATGATTAAGTTAGGTCACATGATTGAAGATAAGATGCACGCGCGTTCTATTGGACCTTACTCTTTAATTACTCAACAACCATTAGGAGGTAAAGCTCAGTTTGGAGGTCAGCGTTTTGGAGAGATGGAGGTATGGGCACTTGAGGCATATGGAGCATCAAGTATCTTACGAGAAATCTTAACAGTTAAATCGGATGATGTATTAGGAAGAGCAAAAACTTACGAAAGCATCGTAAAAGGTGAGGCAATGCCTGAACCAGGTTTACCTGAATCATTTAACGTATTATTACATGAACTTAAAGGTTTAGGTTTAGACGTTAAGTTAGAAGAATAATCACAGTGAAATGTCTCAGAGCTTTTGCTCTGAGGCAAATCATTTTTTCAATATCAGTCTTGTTAAAGACACTTATTTTTAATTCGAATCCATTATTATGGCAAGAAAAAACGAAAAATACACTGTTAAGAAGTTTAACAAAATTTCAATTGGGTTAGCATCTCCTGAGTCTATTTTAGAGGCATCAAAAGGAGAAGTATTAAAGCCTGAAACAATCAATTACCGTACACACAAACCTGAAAGAGATGGATTGTTTTGTGAGCGTATTTTTGGTCCTGTAAAGGATTATGAGTGTGCGTGTGGTAAATATAAAAGAATCCGATATAAAGGAATCGTTTGTGATCGTTGTGGAGTTGAAGTAACTGAGAAAAAGGTTAGAAGAGATAGAGTAGGTCACATTAATTTAGTTGTACCAGTAGCACATATTTGGTACTTCAGATCATTACCTAACAAAATGGGATACCTTTTAGGGTTACCATCTAAAAAGTTAGATATGATTATTTACTACGAAAGATACGTAGTAATTCAGCCAGGTATTGCTAAAAATGCCGAAGGAGAACCATTACAAAAAATGGACTTCTTAACTGAGGAAGAGTATTTAGATATTATCGATGAACTTCCACAGGACAATCAATATTTAGAAGATACAGACCCTAACAAGTTTATAGCTAAAATGGGAGCTGAGTGTTTAATTGATTTATTAGAAAGAATCGATTTAGATGAGCTTTCTTTCCAATTACGTCACAAAGCTAATAACGAAACTTCTAAGCAACGTAAGAACGAAGCATTAAAGCGTTTAAATGTTGTTGAGGCATTCAGAGATTCTCAAAAGAATCGTGAGAATAAGCCAGAGTGGATGATTATGAAGGTGGTTCCAGTAATTCCACCAGAGTTACGTCCATTAGTACCATTAGATGGTGGTCGTTTCGCTACTTCTGATTTAAATGATTTATACCGTCGTGTTATTATCCGTAATAACCGTTTAAAGCGTTTAATGGAGATTAAAGCTCCAGAAGTAATTCTACGTAACGAAAAGCGTATGTTACAAGAATCTGTAGATTCATTATTTGATAACACACGTAAAGCTTCAGCAGTAAAAACTGAATCTAACAGAGCGTTAAAATCTTTATCTGATAGTTTAAAAGGTAAGCAAGGTCGTTTCCGTCAAAACTTATTAGGTAAGCGTGTTGATTACTCTGCTCGTTCGGTAATTGTTGTTGGACCAGAATTAAAATTATATGAATGTGGATTGCCAAAAGATATGGCAGCTGAATTATACAAGCCTTTTGTAATTCGTAAGTTAATCGAAAGAGGTATTGTTAAGACAGTAAAATCTGCAAAGAAAATTATAGATAGAAAAGATCCTGTTGTTTGGGATATCTTAGAAAATGTAATTAAAGGACATCCTGTTTTATTAAACCGTGCTCCTACGTTACACCGTTTAGGTATTCAAGCATTCCAGCCTAAGTTAATAGAAGGAAAAGCGATTCGTTTACACCCATTAGTATGTACGGCATTCAACGCCGATTTCGATGGGGATCAGATGGCGGTTCACTTACCATTAGGACCTGAGGCAATCTTGGAAGCTCAATTATTAATGTTAGCTTCCCACAATATCTTAAACCCTGCGAATGGTGCGCCAATTACGGTACCATCTCAGGATATGGTATTAGGTCTTTACTATATGACTAAAGAGCGTAAGTCGACTCCAGAAGTGCCAATTAAGGGAGAAGGATTAACTTTCTACTCTCCAGAAGAGGTAACTATCGCTTATAACGAAGAGAGGGTAGACTTAAATGCTGGTATTACTGTAAGAACTAAGGATATTAATGAAAATAAAGAATTAGTTACTAAGTTAATTAAAACTACTGTTGGTAGAGTATTATTTAACGAAGTTGTACCAGAGCAAGCAGGATATATTAACGCAGTACTTACGAAGAAATCGTTACGTGATATTATCGGTGGAATCTTAAAGGTAACTGATATTCCAGCGGTTGGTAAATTCTTAGATAATATCAAAAACATGGGATATAAATTCGCTTTCCAAGGTGGATTATCATTCTCATTAGGTGATATTATTATTCCTGAAGAAAAATACAATATGATTGCAAAAGCCAATGAAGAGGTAGATGGAATCATAATGAACTATAACATGGGTATGTTAACCCAAAAAGAACGTTATAACCAGGTAATTGATATTTGGGGTAGAACCAATAACCAATTAACAGAGTTATCGATGAAACGTTTACGCGAAGATCAGCAAGGATTTAACTCGGTATTCATGATGCTTGATTCTGGAGCTCGTGGATCTAAAGAGCAGATTCGTCAGTTAACTGGTATGCGTGGTCTGATGGCGAAACCGAAGAAGTCTACAGCAGGTGGTGGAGAAATTATTGAAAACCCGATTTTATCGAACTTTAAGGAAGGTCTTTCAATTTTAGAATATTTTATCTCAACGCACGGTGCTCGTAAAGGTTTAGCGGATACGGCATTAAAAACGGCAGATGCTGGATATTTAACTCGTCGTTTAGTTGATGTATCTCAGGATGTAATTGTAAATGAAGATGATTGTGGTACATTAAGAGGATTAGAAATTACTCCACTTAAGAAGAATGACGAAATCGTTGAGTCAATCAGCGATAGAGTTTCTGGACGTACAGCATTACATGATGTTTACGTACCAAATTCTGATGAAGTAATCATTCCTGCAGGAGAGTTAATTACTGGTAAGATAGCTGATACAATTGAAGCTGCTGGAATTGATAAGGTTGAAGTTCGTTCTCCATTAACATGTGAGTCGCAAAGAGGTATTTGTGCTAAATGTTATGGACAAAGTTTATCAACTGGTAAAAAAGTTCAAATTGGAGAAGCTGTTGGAGTTATTGCTGCACAGTCAATTGGAGAGCCAGGTACACAGTTAACATTACGTACGTTCCACGTTGGAGGGGTTGCAAGTAACACTTCTTCTGATAATAAATTAATATCGAATTTCACAGGGAATGTAACTATTGATGATTTAAGAACTGTAACTGGTAAGGATAATGATGGTAAAGCGATTGATATTGTAATATCTCGTACAACTGAAATTAAGATTACAGATAAGAAAACTGGAGTAACTTTAAGTACCAATAACATTCCTTATGGATCTATTATTTTTGATAAAGATCGTAAAGAAATCAAGAAAGGTGATGAAATCTGTGAATGGGATCCATTTAACGGTGTTATCGTATCTGAGTTTGGTGGAAAAGTTAAGTTCGATAATTTAGAGCAAGGTATTAACTACTCTGTTGAAATTGATGAACAAACTGGTAAGCAAGAAAAAGTAATTACTGATTCTAAGAATAAGAAAATTATTCCTTCTTTAATAATTGAAGATGCTGATGGTAATGCTTTACGTTCATACAGTTTACCTGTAGGGGCACACTTAATTGTAAATAACGGAGATAAGGTTGAAGAAGGTAAGACTTTAGTTAAGATTCCTCGTAAAGCTGGTAAGGCTGGGGATATTACAGGAGGTTTACCACGTGTAACAGAATTATTTGAAGCACGTAACCCTTCGAATCCTGCTGTTGTAGCACAAATTGATGGTGTTGTTTCGTTTGGTAAGATTAAGAGAGGTAACCGTGAAATTTCTATTGAGTCTAAGACTGGTGAAATTAAGAAGTACTTAATTAAATTATCGAACCAGATTTTAGTTCAAGAGAATGACTTTATCAAAGCGGGTATGCCATTATCTGATGGGGCTATTACTCCAATTGATATCTTGAATATTAAAGGACCTGCAGCTGTTCAAGAATACTTAGTAAATGAAATACAAGATGTATACCGTTTACAAGGGGTAAAAATTAACGATAAGCACTTTGAGGTAGTTGTTCGTCAAATGATGCGTAAAGTTAGAATTATTGATTCAGGAGATACTTTATTCTTAGAGAATCAATTAATTCACAAGAATGACTTTATCCAACAAAATGATGATATCTACGGTAAGAAGATCGTCGAAGATGCTGGAGATTCTCAAAAGCTAAGATCAGGACAAATGATTACTGCTCGTCAGTTAAGAGATGAGAACTCTCTTTTAAGAAGATCAGATAAGAATTTAGTAGTAGCACGTGATGCTGAACCAGCTACAGCTGAGCAAGTATTACAAGGTATTACAAGAGCATCGTTACAAACTAGATCATTTATTTCAGCGGCATCGTTCCAGGAAACTACGAAAGTATTGAACGAAGCAGCAGTAAGTGGTAAAGTTGATAGCTTAGAAGGATTAAAAGAAAACGTAATTGTTGGTAAGAGAATCCCTGCTGGTACAGGTATGAGAACTTACGATTCGTTAGTAGTTGGTCCAAAGGATGAAATAGAAAGAAGTTTATAATAACTTTTATAAAATAATGTAAAGACCTCTAATATTAGAGGTCTTTCTTTTTAAAAATAACATGTATGGAAGACAATAATAAAGATCCACAGTTAAATATAGAATTAGATCAGGAGATTGCTGAGGGAACGTATAGTAACTTGGCTATAATTAATCACTCAACAGCTGAATTTATTGTAGATTTTATTAATATCATGCCTGGAGTACCAAAGGCAAAAGTAAAGTCTAGAATAATATTAACTCCTCAACATGCCAAAAGATTAGCAAAAGCTTTAGCTGATAATGTGAGAAAGTTTGAGCAAGTGCACGGAGAAATAAAAGATTACGAGCAGCCACCTATTCCTATGAATTTTGGTGGAACTACTGGAGAAGCATAATGTTTCTAAAGGATTATAAAAACAAAGGTCGGTTATTAACCGACCTTTTTCTATTAAATTTTAAAAGTGATTACGGGTAAACTACTGTGATTCGCTATATCTTCAGAAATACTTCCTTCAAAAAAATGAGCAATACCTTTTCTTCCATGTGTAGCTAGTACTATAATATCGATATTACTGGTTTCAGCATAGTAGAAAATTCCCTCTTCTACAGAATAGTCGGCAATAATGGTAACACTATCTCTAACGGCTGCAGATTCACCGACATTTTCCATAAACTTATTAATTCGCTCTTTTATTTCTTGGGTACTTTTAAATTTCGATGTTGGAGTGGTAACGTAAACTAACTTTAAGTTACAATTTATCGCATTAAAGAGCTTTTTAGCTTCAAGATAAGGTTTGATATCGTCATCAGAAAAATCGCATGCAAATAGAGCATTTTTGAAGTCTTCTTTGATGGCTTCTTCTTTAGTAACAATAACTGGAACTTTAGAGTGTCTAATTACCTTTTCGGTATTCGACCCAATAAATATTTCTTTCATTCCACTAGTTCCTTTCGATCCCATTATAATCAAATCAGCATTTTCTTCTCTAGCAAGTTCATCTAATTCGCTAAAGATTTTAAAATGTTTTATTACAGGAGTTACTTTAACATCTGATAGATAATCGGCCTTTAAAAACTCTTCAAATTTCTTTTCCGTTAATTTATATAGAAATAAGGTTTGTTCTTGTAAATATGACTCAGATTGTGACGCAATTGCATTTGATAACTCCAACATATGAACAGCTATAATTTCAGCATTATTCTTTTTTGCTAAGTAGATAGCAGACTTTAGAGCGTTTTCTGAATAGTTAGAAAAATCGACGGGTACAATTATTTTTCTCATGACTTATAGTTTTGTTTGATATATTCTAAGGTACCCTAAACTATCGCTAAAAAATATGATTTTTGTCAGGTATAAGTAGAAATTAGTGACAACCTTTTACGGGTTCATAGATGTTAGAAACGCTTCCAGAAGGCGAGATATATGGAATGTCTAAACCTAACCCACGAAGGATAAAAAGTACCCCTATAAATACTACTACATAAGGGATTGCTTTTTGGATTTTTTGTCGAATAGAAATGTTCGCAAAGTTGCCAATATAAACTACGGTTGTCATTAATGGTATGGTACCTATACCAAATAATAACATGTATAAGCTTCCTTCTAGGGGATTAGAGGTTGTTAAAGCCGCAAATACAGCCATATATACTAGACCACATGGTAAAAAACCATTTAAAAAACCAATAGTGAAAAAGGTGTCATTCCCTTTTTTTCGCAATTCGTTTCCTAAAGCTGATTTTACTTTCATAATTAGTTTGTTTAGGGGATTTGAAAAGCGATTTAGTTTATTAAAAACATTAGGGAGAAATATTACTAGGACCATTAACACTCCAACTGCTATTGAAAGTTGCTGCTGGAAGCCAAAGAAGTGGAATCCTCTTCCTAAAAAACCAAATAGAAGTCCGATTAAACCATAGGTAAATAATCTTCCAAAATGATAACTTGTAATTTGGAAAAACTGCTTAACCGGATTCTTTCTATTTACAGGTAACATAAAGGCAATGGGACCGCACATTCCAATACAATGAAAGCTTCCAAGTAGACCAAATATGATTGCTGAGAGTAACATTAATAGGTTAATTCTTCTTTATATAAATAATCTTTACCTTCGTAGTTCCACTTTACAGTAATGTTCCATCGACCATCCAATAAACGTTTCTCAGGCACGAGCAAATATGTATTGGAAAGCGAAAGTGGCAATTCGAAATCCAGTTGTTTATTAGATGGTCTGTATAGGAACACCTTCCCTTTAATTTTTTTATATTCAAAATTACTAGGAAAATTAACAATCAACCCTTCTACTGATTGTGTTATTGTAATATTATTTTCTAGTGATTTGGCATTTTTACTCGCCTCAATATTATTTTGATACTCCAGCTCTTTTTGATAATACTTTTCGGTTACCAAATCGTGATTGAATTTTTTGTCTGTACTCATTGTTATAACGAAATACAATATGAAAGCAACAAATCCTATAATTGCTACTACGATACCCGTGCCCCAGTTTAGTTTCATAATTTTAGTTTTTAAATTCTTTAATAATACTTTTAACGATAACTTCTTGGTCCTAAGAAATTAGTAGTCGTTGTTTCTATGAGTTTATTGCCACTATAAACTCCAATAGTCAATTTTTCTTTTTCTTTTTTCATTTGTGATTGGTGTAACTCAATAAATAGAGTTCCTTCGGCCAATCCTTGCTTAGGGACCTCAAAGTTTTGATGTATTACTGTTTCAATTTTCCCTTTATGAGAAATCAGTTTGTAACTTACGTCATCTATTTGATGGGTTGTTTTATTAATAACTTTGTATGTATAAATATTGCTAATAACACCATCTTCTTTGTGTTGATACAGCTGTCCCGGAAGTCTTAAAATTGTCGCTTCTACTTCGTTTCTAAGGAAAAGCATTCCAACCAGTACTCCAGTTAATATCATTAATACAGCTGAATACCCCTTCATTCGAGTAGTAAACTTGAATGGTGCTTTTTTAACAATGTTTTCCTCACTAGCATATCGAATTAAACCAGTAGGTAAACCAACCTTTTCCATCATATGATCACATTCATCAATACAAGCAGTACAGTTTACACATTCTAATTGTGTTCCGTTTCTAATATCGATGCCTGTAGGACAAACATGAACGCATTGCATACAATCAATACAATCTCCTTTACCTGAAGTTTCTCTGTCTTCGTTTTTCTTAAACTTAGCCCTTCCTTCACTTTTTTCTCCTCTCACATAATCGTAGGCAACATTAATAGTTTTGTTATCCAACAATACGCCTTGCAATCTACCATAAGGACAAGCGATGATACACACTTGCTCTCTAAACCAAGTAAAAACAAAATAGAAGATACTTGTAAAGATTAATAGAGAAATTAAAGTACTAATGTGATCAAATGGGTTACCAGTTATGTAAGATAGTAACTGGTCACTCCCAATTAAATAAGCAAGGAAAACATTGGCTATAATAAAAGAGATAATAAAAAAGATGATCCATTTTAATACTCTTTTCTTGATTTTGTCGGCGTTCCAAGGCTGTTTATCAAGCCTTATTTGCTTTCCTCGATCACCTTCAATCCAGTATTCAATTTTTCTGAATACCATTTCCATGAATATAGTTTGCGGACAAATCCATCCACAAAATATTCTACCAAATACAACAGTAAACAGGATTACAAATACAACACCAATAATCATTGAAATAACCAACAAGTGAAAATCTTGTGGCCAAAAAGGGAAACCAAAAATATTAAAGCGTCTTTCTAAAACATTAAAAAGTAAGAACTGGTTTCCATCAATTTTTATGAATGGCGAAGCGAACAGAATAGCCAATAAAACATAGCTAACAACTGATCTGTATTTGTAAAAGCTACCACTTGGTTTTTTAGGAAAAACCCAAGAACGCTTACCCTCACTGCTTACAGTGCTGATACTATCTCTGAAATGTTCGTTCTTGGGCGTCTCCATCATCGAAAATATTTGCCAATAATTTACTTAGTTTCGGTTGTTGAAGCTTCTTCGGTGTTGGTTTTATCAACGTTCTCAGTTGCTTCTTCAGCCTTTTCTTCTATATTTTCTTCTTGATCAGAAGTTTCTTCTTCGTATAAATCTCCTTGAGGTTCTTTCGCTTTCGCAGGAGTGGTACCTTGTAAAGAGATAACATAACTTGCTACTTTATGAACATCAGCAGGTTTCAGAGTTTTCTCCCAGGCAACCATACCTTTTCCGTCTCTACCACCTTTGGCAATAGTTTTGAAAACATTTTTAATTCCACCACCAAGTATCCAGTATTTATCGGTTAAGTTAGGACCAATACCTCCACCACCGTCTTTTTGGTGACAAGCTGCACAGTTTAGGTTAAAAACTGCTTTACCTCTATTTAAAGACGACTCATCAGTTAAAGTGGTCAAAGTTTCCATGTCTAATACAGCATCTTTTGAAGCAGCTCTGAAGGCTTCTAGCTCCCTTTTGGCCATGGTAACCTCTTTCTCGTATTCAACAGTTTGGTTATCTCCATTTAAAATGTGAAATCTTACTAGGTAAACAACTCCGAAAATGATTGTTGCATAGAACATATACAACCACCAAGGTGGTAATGAATTGTCTAATTCTTGAATACCATCATAATTATGATCAAGGATAATTTCTTCCTCATCCTCAACAGCTTTAGCCTTGGTCCATTTCTTTAATAAATCCTTTATCCAAGCCCAATTGTCAATTTCCTCAGGATTTATACCTTCCTTTTCTAATTGAAGGTCTTGTGCCTTTTTTAAGGCAACTATATTTACAAGTTCTTTTAAAAGAACTACTGTTATTAATGCTACGATTGCCGTCCAGACTAATGGATTTTCATAAATGCTAAACGGATTTTCATACGCTGTTATAGCCTTTATGATAGCAAAAGAAGTAACTATAACAAAAGTGATATATGCTAATGATTGAAAATATTTTTTCATCAGAATGTTTTTTACTAGTTATCTAATGGCAAGTGACTTACCTTACTTATATATTCTTTCTTGGCAGTAAAAACCCACCAGAACAACACTACAAAGAATGTAAAGAAAATAGTTAATGAGATAATTGGATAAATTTCAATACCCGTAATAGTCTCTAAATGATTTTTAACAAACTTCAACATAATTTCTAGTTTTTAGCACTTAATTGATCTTCAATATCTTTTATCTTAATATCTGTACCTAATCTTTGTAAGTAGGCTATCAGAGCAACGATTTCTCTATCTTTCATTTCAATGAACTCAAGTCCGTTGTCTTGCGCATACTTTTTATCAGATTGATACGTCTTAGCAAAGTCAGGATCTCCATGAAGATTTTCTTCGATCTTCTTTCCTTGTGCATCCATATTTTGCTGTGCATTGGCAATGTCTTCTTCGGTATATGGAACTCCTAAAGAAACCATGGCTTTCATCTTACTTTCAGTACTAGACTTATCGAGTCTATTTCTTAGTAACCATTGGTATCTTGGCATAATAGACCCAGGTGAGGTACTTTGTGGATCATACATGTGGTTTAAGTGCCAGCTATCTGAATACTTTCCACCAACTCTTAATAAATCTGGTCCAGTACGCTTACTACCCCATAAGAATGGATGGTCATAAACATATTCACCTGCTTTTGAGTATTCACCATAACGTTCAACTTCACTTCTAAATGGACGGATCATTTGTGAGTGACATCCAACACATCCTTCACGTATGTAAATATCTCTTCCTTCTAATTCTAATGCTGTATATGGTTTAACACTTGTTATGGTTGGAATGTTAGATTCAACCAATAATGTTGGTATAATTTGAACAACACCTCCAATTAAAATGGCAACAGTTGCATAAATAGTAAGCTTAATAGGTCTTCTTTCTAACCAAGTGTGCCATCCCTCATTTGCGGTTCTATATTTTGAGACTTTTGTCAATGGAGCAGCTTGAGCTAATTCATCAGTAACATCACTTCCAGAACTTACAGTTTTAACTACGTTATACAACATAACAATAGCTCCTAAAATGAATAAACTACCACCAATAGCACGCATCCAATACATTGGAATAATTTCGTTAACCGTTTCTAGGAAGTTACCATAAGTTAAAGTCCCGTCAGGATTAAATTGTTTCCACATAGATGCTTGAACGAACCCTGCAACATACATTGGAAGTGCATAAATTATAATACCTAAAGTACCAATCCAGAAGTGGAAATTAGCTAAAGCATTAGAGTATAATTTAGTTTTAAACAAACGTGGAATTAACCAGTATAACATACCAAATGTCATGAAACCATTCCAAGCTAAAGCACCAACGTGAACGTGCGCAATAACCCAATCACTAAAGTGAGCGATAGCGTTTACATTTTTTAAGGATAACATTGGTCCTTCAAAAGTTGCCATACCATAACCAGTAATTGCAACTACCATGAACTTTAGTACAGGACTTGTTCTAACTTTATCCCAAGCACCACGAAGTGTTAATAATCCATTGATCATACCTCCCCAAGAAGGAGCAATTAGCATTACCGAAAAAGCAACACCTAAGTTTTGAGCCCAATCTGGTAATGCAGAATATAACAAGTGGTGAGGACCAGCCCATATATAAATAAAAATTAACGACCAGAAGTGTACAATAGATAAGCGATATGAGTACACGGGTCTGTTTGCAGCCTTAGGTACAAAATAATACATTAACCCTAAAAACGGAGTTGTAAGGAAAAATGCCACGGCATTATGTCCATACCACCATTGTACCAATGCATCTTGAACACCAGCATATACTGAATAACTTTTAAGGAAGCTTACAGGAAGTTCTAAACTATTAAAAATATGAAGAACAGCTACCGTAACGAAAGTACCAAGGTAGAACCAAACAGCTACATATAGATGACGTTGTCTTCTCTTAAAAATAGTCCATATCATGTTAACACCAAAAGCAACCCAAACTAAAGCAATGGCAATATCAATTGGCCATTCTAATTCAGCATATTCTTTTGATGTAGTATAACCTAAGGGAAGTGTAATAGCAGCAGCGACAATAATTAGTTGCCATCCCCAAAAGTTAAAATTACTTAAAAAATCACTGGCCATTCTTGCTTTTAAAAGCCTTTGTAATGAGTAATAAACTCCAGCAAAAATTGCATTACCTACAAAGGCAAATATTACCGCATTGGTATGTAATGGACGAATACGACCGAAACTTAACCAAGAGATTCCATCAGTAATATTTGGGAATAAAAACATAAAAGCCAACAGCAAACCTACCGAGAAACCTACAATTCCCCAGAGTAAGGTCGCATAGATGAATTTTTTTACGATTTTGTTATCGTAATAAAATTGTTGCATTTCCATAATCTATTTGAATTTAATATCTATTGTTAGTTGTTAATATTTGTGTCTTCTTTAACTAATTCATCATCAAATAAGATGCGTACTGAAGGAGTATACGAATCATCGTATTGCCCTTTTTTTACGGAAACAATAAATGCAATAAAAAAAATGATTGCCACTAGAATGCTTAGTGAAAGTAATAGGTAAATAACGCTCATATCTTGCCTGATAATAATAGGTCAAAAGTACTTTCGAAAAGAAGTTTAAAATATGATTTTTGTCATGTTTGGAAATTTCGTTTCATTTTTTTTCAATGAATTCGAATCCATTTATCGAAACTTATCGATGTTCTGTCATGTGAATAGAACTAGATAACTAAAAAGGGAATGAGGAGAGGTGATTTGTCTTAATTTAGAGGTAAGCTTAGAGATAGAGCGTGAAAATATAAAGTGTTGTCCTCCCCATAAAAAAGAGTTCCCCTATTTGGAACTCTTTTTTGTTAGGTGCTTAATAGGTATTTCTTCTATTTAAAAAAGAACTCAAAAATAAAAGAGAAGAAATATCCTAGAATATTCCTTCTCTAAACTACCTATTAAAACGAACTTTTAAACTATAAAGTTTTAAAAGCACTTATAATTTACGAATAAAATGACTAAAAACCGAAAATTTTAGTTTATCGGTTTGAATGTATAGTTCAATGTAAATATGTAGGAATTTACGGGGTTTTGGTGGTGATTTTTAGGGGGTAATAATTTGTTTTACTTACGCTTATGTTTAAAAGTTATTCGTTAACTTGATAGAGTTAACAAATACTACATATGATTAAAATCTATTTCACATTAAGTTTTATTTTTTCTTTTCTTGTTTATACTACTACCCAAAGTCAAATTTTAATTGAAAAGCACAACCAAAAATGGATGTTATCTGTTCATGGGAAGGATTATAAAGTGAAAGGGGTGACCTTCGGATTTGATGATGATATCGAGAATTATGATAACCATTTTAAAGAGTTGAAGTTTTTAGGTGTTAACACCATTAGAACATGGGCAACAGGGAAAAATACAAAAGCTCTATTGGATGCAGCTCAAAGGAACAACTTTAAGGTAATGGTTGGGATTTGGATGCGTCATGGACGACCAGGAATGGAAGATGACGATCGTTTTGATTATGTAGAGGATTCTAAAGGAAAAGAAGATATGTATAATAATGCCATGAAGGTAGTAAGATTATACAAAGACCATCCGGCAGTGTTAACCTGGGGTATAGGTAACGAGGTTTATTTGAACATGTCAACTGATGAGGAGAAGTTAGTGTATTCTCAATTATTGGAAAGAATTTGCAGTAACATAAAAAAAATAGATGGCAACCACCCAATAACTTCAGTTGAAGCTTGGACTTTTGGTGTGGAATGGTGGCAAAAATATGTTCCATCAATTGATATTTATGGACTTAATTGTTATGGTCAAGGAGCCGATTTGTTGTCAGATGAGTTAGTGAAGAGAAATATTGACAAGCCTTATATTATAACTGAATTCGGTGTTCAGGGCGAATGGGATATTCGTGATGAAACAAATGGAGTTAAAAATGAACCTTCTGATTCAAGAAAATATGAGGCAATAACGAAAGGATATACGAATTGGATAAAAAATAAACATAATAATCTAGGGGTATTTATTTTTCATTATGCAACAGGCGATGATTTTATGTCTCCATGGTTATTTACACATTATAACAAATTAAAACGACCTCAATATTGGGCTATTCGAGAAGCATTTACAGGTAATTTACCAATAAATTCCGTCCCAGAAATTAAAGTTTTTAAAATAGAGGGGACTTCATTCGATAGCAAATCCTGGATCCCTGTTTTTTTGGATGTGGTTGATTCAGAAAATGATAGTCTGGCTGTGAGTTTTAATTACAACCAAAGAACAGGAAGCCGCAAGCGAAGAGATCAGATAAAGCCATTATATCATCGAGGAAATTTAAAAGAAGGTTTTGAAATTAAATTGCCTAAAGAAAATGGAGCGGTAAAAATCTATACAATGATTCAGGATAGTTACGATAATGTAGGTGTCGCATCTACAGGAATCAAAATTAAAGATGAAGAAGCTGCAAATAAAAAGTATTTAGTACCCAAGGTTGAGCTTCCTTTTTATGTATATAAAAATGGTGATGTAAAATCTTATTCTCCATCAGCCTATATGGGGAATCATAAAAAAATGAAGGTAGATTTGGAATATACTGAGAAATTAGGTGATAGACGGACCTGTTTAAAATTGAGTTATCATCAACCTTATGACTGGTTCGGTTTAGGGCTCGTTAACCCCGCTAATGATTGGGGAGATATACTTGGAGGATATGATATTTCTGGGGCTAAAAAATTTAGTTTTTGGGCTAAAGCGAATAAAAAAGATGTAAGAGCAACTATTGGTTTTGGACTCATAGGAAAAGATAAAAAGTATCCCGATACAGCTAAAAAATCTAAAGAGGTTAAGCTAACAACAAAGTGGAAAAAGTATTCATTTAATATAAAAAAACTCGATCTAAGTTGTATTCGATCTGGACTAACTATTTTCTCAAGTGGAAATGGAGAAGTAGTGGAAATATTCTTGGATGACGTTGTTTTCGAGTAGTTCATACCTTTGTATGAATTAAAGCTTAACTAAAACTTTCCTACCTATGTATGAAGGTTTACTCGTAAATCAGATAATATACTTGCACTTTCAAAAAAGTATATTAATTATGATTAAACACTCATTAATTTTAGTGTCGTTTCTTTTAAGTTTAACGCTTTCAGCTCAAGAAAATCAAACTATAAAAGAGAAAAAAGTTAAGAAGTTTATTGCCTATGAATTAGGACAGGCTATTGTAAATGATTTTAAATCTTATTCTGGTGAAATAGGTGTTCGTTTTAAGAATGACCATATGATTCGATTGGCTCACATGAATATTAAGCTAACGGAAGCACACCTATCTTCAGATTTTGCTGCGGCTGTTGATGGAGATCATGTAATTGGTGAGCAATTTGGTTTTGAAGCTTTTTATGATTTTCCAGTTTTTTGGAAAGGGTTGTACTTGAGTCCATCGTTCGGATGGTATAGGAACTCATACGAGCATATATTTCTAAAAGAAAGTTTAGAGAAAAGTTCAGCAACGGTTGGAGCCGCTATTAGTTATAGAGAAACAGATGTATTAGGGCTAAAAGGATTGTATTATACAGTTTCTCTTCCTTTGAGAACACCATTTAATCCAATTAAAGAAACAAGACTTGGAGAAGCTGTTGTGAAGAATAATACTTTTGATAGTAATATATTCTTTTTTATAGGTTTTGAGTTTTAAGAAATAAAAAAGAAAGAGCTTTAAGCTCTTTTTTGTTTCTACATTCATTCCAAATCTTTATGAAAGAAGTGTTTGTGTTTTAAATAGAGAAAGGAATATTCCAAATATACCCCTTTCTCTTTCTCCCCCTGAAAGTGGAATCCCCCAAAACCACTTTATTTTTATTAATAAGACACGGAAAAAAGTACAAGGTCACAATAAATCAGTGTTTTAAAATAAAAAAGCTCCCGAAGGAGCCGATACAAAGGGGAACGATCATTGTAACGTTTGTAAAACAAACATCAAGTAGGTTTCCCTACTAAAGAGTTTGAATATTAGTAAAAAAGCGGCCCTAAAGACCGCTTTTATTATTACTTATTTTTTCTTTTACCAACCAGCACAAATTGGAGATTGTCCATTTGGACACGTTTCATGGCAATAATATCTATGAGGAATTCCATTAATAATACATACACCTGTAGAGTTTCCTCTGGCACCCTGAATTGATTGTTTCTCATTTTTTGTTAACACTTGTATGTTTTTTAAGTTTTTCAGTGTTTTTAACATAGTATTTATTTTTTGGTTAAACAGATACTAAAAATAAAGAAACAGGATTATGAATTCACTAGTTGCTCTGCATCTTAACAGATTATTGTGATGTGAAATAAAGACTGGCTGGGAGGAGGATAAAGCAGTTTTAGCTATTGCGAAATAGAAGTATAAAAAAAACAGAAACCGAAGTTTCTGCTATTTCAAGGTAAAATCCCCCAATTCCCCTTATAAAAAATTCCCTTTACATGAAGTAAGTCGAAATAAAGAATTAAAACTTTCAAAACCAGTAAATAAAATTTATGACAAGAATTTGGGCACTTAAAAAGAAGTAATGTTGGGAGCAAAAAAAAAACTTACCTAGTTTTGAAACTAGGTAAGTTATAAGTGAAAACTAACCAAACTTTAATCATTTGCTTTAACCACTTCAAAGATAGAATAGAGAAGGATTTCTGATTTTATGATTTTCGTCTTTTCTTATTGATATCTGGTTTCTGTTGTCTTAAAAACGACATATTATTTAGTTTTTAATGTTAAGTGTTTGTTTTGTAGGTTTTTAGGTGGTTTTTTGTTGTTTTTTTGAGAAGACTTTAGATCTTTTTTTGAGTAGATTTTGGAATAAAAAAATATAGGGTTAATAATTAACTCAGAATTATAATACTTATAAGTAAGTGATAACTATTTTTTTGGGACTTTTAGTTTTATAACAATACAACGGTGTCGGTATAGAATTATTAATTCTATATATTCCGAAGAGATTATGTAACGAAGAAAAGTTTTTTAAAAATGGAAAACTGACTTTTCAGCAAAGAAGGAATAAAATTTACATTTAAAGAATAGAAGCAGAAATTGAACCTTGTTTTTGATTGATATATAGAGTATTCTAAATCTATTGTCAAGCTGATTCTGGAACAAAGGTATTTGTAAGGTAAAGATTTTTGGAAAAGTGAAGAGCAAAAAAAAAAACTTACCTAGTTTTGAAACTAGGTAAGTTATAAGTGAAAACTAACCAAACTTTAATCATTTGCTTTAACCACTTCAAAGATAGAATAGAGAAGGATTTCTGATTTTATGATTTTCGTCTTTTCCTGTTGATATCTAGTTTGTATTATCGTAAAAGCGACAAATTGTTTAGTTTTTGGTTTAGTAGTTTAAAAACAGGGAGTTAATCGTGTTTTTTTGTTGTTTTTTTAGCTTTTAAGATTACCTGAAAATTCGAGTAAAAAAGATCGTTTTTATCTTGTAAGAGAGTTTGTAAGGGTAAAAATAGGTAAGAAAAAAGCGAGTAAAGCTCGCTTATAAATTATAGACAAACTGAATTTGACGGAAGTTCACAAAAGGGAGTAAACCAATTTCCTCCACAAAGAATACAATCTCTTTGATTGGTAGGCCAGCCACCTCCTTTAACTGTTTTTTGTTCATTTTTACTTAAAGTTCTGCCTAAGTTTAACATACTTATAAAGTATTTATAGTTAATTAATTTATGGTTGTACTCAAATATAAATATTTAAAGAGGCAAACTGTTAAATAGAGTTATAGCAAGTTTGTTTAGAGGCTTAAATAGTCATAGAAAATAATTTGGTGTCCGGTTGCTTTTGATGCAATTTTTTATCAAACGCCATGCAAATATTTCGAACGAATGGACGAGCCATTTCCGGAACTTTTAGCTCTTTTTGATTAATGGTAACCAATCCGTCAGTAATCATTTCTTCTAGTTTATTAATATGATTATCAACCTCTGAAATACTTAGTTCTGGTGTTTCCCAAGAAGTTTCAAAATGGCACATTATGTTCAAAATATGTTTTCTAATAGTCAAGTCTTCTTTAGATAGTATATGTCCTCGAAATACTGGGATTTTACCGTTATTAACCAGTGTTTCGTATTCTTTAACGGTTTTTACATTTTGAGCAAACCCATACCAAGAATCAGAAATTGAAGACATACCTAAACCAATCATTAATTGAGTTTTATTAGCTGTGTAGCCCATAAAGTTCCTATGAAGAGTTTTATTTTCAGTTGCCTTATATAAAGAATCGGAAGAAAGGGCAAAATGATCCATGCCAATTTCAACATAACCCATTTCGGAAAACAGTTTTTTACCTATTTCATACAGCTCACGCTTTTCTTCATTTTTAGGTAAGTCTTTTTCTTTAAAACCTCGTTGACCAACACCTTTTACCCATGGCACATGTGCATAACTATAAAAAGAAATGCGGTCAGGTTGTAGTTCTTTTGTTTTGTTGATAGTATGAATTACATTCTCTTTCGATTGAAAAGGTAAACCAAAAACCAAATCATGACTGATTGATGTGTAACCAATTTCACGAGCCCAATGAGTGACTTCAGCTACTTTTTCAAAAGGTTGAATACGGTGTATAGCTTCTTGTACTTTAATGTTGTAATCTTGAACGCCATAACTCACTCTTGTAAAACCGAGATCGAACAAAGTTTGCAATTGTTCTTTGGTAGTATTGTTTGGGTGTCCTTCAAAACTGAATTCATGGTTTGCATGCTTTTTAGCTTGCTTAAATAAACCATTGATGAGTCTTTTTAACTCATTTACTGAAAAGAAGGTTGGAGTTCCGCCACCTAAATGAATCTCCTTAATAATTGGAGTCTCATTCACTAAATCAACATATAATTGCCATTCTTTTAATACGGTATCAATATAAGGTTGTTCTACCTCATGTCGCTTGGTAATGTGTTTATGACAAGCACAAAAGGTGCATAAACTTTCACAAAAAGGTAAATGAATGTATAAACTAATACCTTCTTTTTCATTACTTTCTTTGAATGATTGTTTGAATGTTGAAAGCCATTTTTCTTCAGAAAAAGTTCCATTATCCCAATAAGGAACTGTTGGATAACTTGTGTAACGGGGGCCAGGTATGTTGTATTTTTGAATAAGTGATGTCATGATTCTATTTGGGTAGAACTGTTAATTGTTTTAAAATTTAATATTCATTTTTAGAAGAAATACCTTCGGTAACAAGAGTAACTCCCGAAGAGGTTCCAAGTCTAGTAGCGCCAAAATGAATGAATTTTTTGGCAGTTTTAATATCCTTAATACCACCAGCTGCTTTTATTTGAATTTGATCGCCAGCAATTTCTTTCATTAATAAAATATCCTCGGCAGTTGCTCCACCTGTGCCAAAACCAGTTGAGGTTTTTATAAAATCGGCTTTTGCATTTATTGCTAATTCACTAGCTCGTTTAATAAGTTCAGATGTTAGATAGCAATTTTCTAGAATTACTTTGAGTATTTTGTTTCCAATAGCAGTTTTTATTTGAGCAATTTCATTTTCAATATATTGATGATCTCCTTCAAGTAGTTTACCAATATGAATTACCATATCTATTTCATCGGCTCCATTAGCAATAGCTTGCTTTGCCTCAAATACTTTAGCTCCAGTACTCATTGCTCCCAGTGGAAACCCAATAACTGCTGCTATTTTTACCGAATTTGTACTTAGAGAGTTTTTGGCAACTTCCACATAGCTCCCATTAACACAAACCGCGTAAAAGTTATGGTCTATGGCTTCATTGCATAATTTAATAATATCGTTTTTTGTAGCAGTAGGTTTTAGGTTTGTGTGATCGATGTATTGATTAATATTCATAAGGCGTCTATTTTATTTTTTTACCAAGTATATTGGTTGCGATGGTGGTAAATACCACAATACTTATTGAACTTAAAGGCATTAAAATGGCAGCAACAACAGGTGTTAATTGTCCAGTAACTGCAAAATACAACCCTACAATATTATAACAAAGCGATAGTATAAAGCAGTATTTTATAATTTTGATAGCCACCTTCGAAACTTTTATATAGTTGGCTATCTCTCTAAATTTTGAAGCATCTAAAATAGCATCGCAGGCAGGAGAAAATACGTTAATATTTTCAGATATGGCAATACCAACATCACTTTGAGCCAAGGCTCCAGCATCATTTAATCCATCACCAACCATCATTACATGTTTTTCCGATTGTTGTAAATGTTCAACATAATAAAGTTTGTCTTCTGGTTTTTGATTAAAGAGTAAAGTTGTTGGTTTTGGTAATTCCTTTTCTAAATAAGACTTTTCTCCTTGATTGTCACCCGAAACAATAGCTAAATCGTAATTTTCTTCTAAAGAATTAAATACTTGTTTTACTTCTTTTCGATAGGTGTTTTTAAAAACAAATTTTCCTTTGTACGAATCATTAATACTTATGTGAACTGAGGTGTCAAAATTATTTGTTTCTGATAGCTTTTTAACAAAAGATGATGAGCCAATTTTAAAGTTAGTTTCTTTGAAACTGGTCTGAATTCCTTTCCCAATAAATTCTTCAAAAGAATCTACTTGGATTGCATGTTGCTCTGAAATTGAGTTGTATAACATTCTACTTAAAGGATGATTTGATGAGCGTAAAGATCCTTTTAAAATAGATTTTTGCTCGTCACTTAAAACTTCGCCGTCATATAAAATTGTATTTTCCTTGTTTGTCGTAAGTGTACCAGTTTTATCAAAAATGATGCTATTTATGGTAGCTAATTGTTCAATAACCGTTGCATTTTTTAAATAGAACTTGCGCTTGCCAAAAATTCTTAAAATATTACCTAATGTAAACGGAGCGGCCAAGGCAATAGCACAAGGGCAAGCTATAATTAATACGGCCGTAAATACATTCAATGCTTTCTCTGGCTGATATAAAAACCAAAACAAGCTAGCTCCAAAAGCAATAGTTAAAACGGCAATGGTAAAATTTCTACCAATTTTATCAGTTAAGGTTTTGAAAGCTGAGGTTTTATCTTTTTTGAAAACATCATTACTCCATAGTTGTGTGAGGTAGCTTTGCGAAACAGAATTTAATACTTCCATTTCAATACTGCTTGATAGTTGTTTACCTCCAGCATATATTTTATCTCCTGATTTTTTTTCCACTGGATTAGCTTCTCCAGTAACAAAGCTATAGTCAATTTGAGCATTTCCTTTGATAAGAATTCCATCAACAGGAATTAATTCTTGATTTCTTATTAAAAGACGATCACCTTTCTCAATATCATATATTTGAACACTCTCCTCTGTGTTATCATTAGCGAGTCTTGTTACAGCAATAGGGAAGTAAGATTTATAATCTCTTTCAAAAGATAAAAAGTTATATGTTTTTTGTTGGAAGAATTTTCCTAATAATAAAAAGAAAACAAGACCTGTTAAACTATCGAAGAATCCTGTTCCTAAATCGAAGATGATTTCAGTAGAACTTCTGACAAATAGTACAAGTATTCCTAAAGCAATAGGAACATCAATATTTAATATTTTAGTCTTTAATCCTTTGTATGCCGATACGAAATAATCGGTACTTGCATAAAATACTACTGGAAGAGAAAATATGAACATGAGCCATCTAAAGATAACTTTGTATTGCTCTAGCCAATACTCTGAAACTTCGAAATATTCTGGAAACGACAGAAACATTACATTTCCATAAGCAAACCCTGCAATACCCAGTTTATAAATTAAACTTCGGTTTACTTGCTTTTTTCCAACTTCATAGTCTTCCAAACTAATATAGGGTTCATAGCCTATTGAGCTTAAAAGAAGAACAATTTCTTTTAAATCGGTAAGAGTTGAATTATAGGTAACTCTCACCGATTTTTTAGGGAAATTTACAAGGGATGTTGATATGTTTTTCTGAAGTTTATGTAGGTTTTCCAGAACCCAAATACATGAACTACAGTGAATGTGTGGTATGTATAAGTTAACAACTTGTATATTACCATCATTAAACTCAACTAGTTTCTCAATAATTTGTTCATTGTCCAAGAAATCGTACTTTCCCTTAATTTCTTCAGGAACCGCTCCAGGACTATTTTCAAAGTCGTAATAACAAGTTAAATCATTCTCAGAAAAAATTTCATATACGGTTTTGCAACCATTACAACAAAATGACTTGTCATCGACAATTATGGTTTCCGTTTCACATTTATTGCCACAGTGAAAACAATTTGTACTCTCCATTTATTTACTCGATTGCCTGTAGCAAAATTATTAGTATATGCCATTTTAAAATATGATATTTGTCAGCTTTTTAGTATATTTGATTAATCCCAAAAATGGCATGATATGAGCGGTAAATGTGAGCAATGTCTTGTTCGTAAATTTAATTCCCTGAGAGCTCTTACAAAAGAAGAATTGATTAGAGTTTCTAATTGTAAAACAACAAAACATGTAAAAAAAGGGGAGGTACTATTCGATGAGGGAGAGCATATTAATGGTGTATATTGTATCAGAAGTGGAGTTGGTAAGGTGTCCAAAATGAGTGATAACGGTAGAGACCAAATTGTGAATCTTATCAAGCATGGTGATTTAATTGGAGAACGCAGTTTAGTGAACAATGAGGTTTCAAATTTGAAAGCTGTAGCGGTAAATGATATGGAAGTGTGTTTCATTCCTAAGGAAGAAGTACTAAGAGATTTAGAAAAGAATCCTAATTTCACTATGTCTGTACTAAAGAATATGGCAATATCTTTAAAGAATGCAGATAATGTGATTGTAGATATGGCGCAAAAAACTGTAAAACAAAGATTAGCAGCAACTTTACTTTTTTTGGAAGATCAATTTGCTAAAAATGAAGACGGGGAAGTTATGGAAACGAATTTCTCACGTGAGGATATCGCCAATATCATTGGAACTGCAACTGAGTCTGCAATTCGTTTATTATCTGAGTTCAAAAAGAAAAAATATATCGAATTAAAAGGAAAAAAAATTAATGTTATAGATAGAAAGAGTCTCAAAGAATTGGCTGAAGGCTTTTAAATAAACAAAAACATTTTATATCTACAGAAGGCTCAATTTTACTGAGCTTTTTTTATGAAATGGAATTTCCTACTTGTCTACAATACTATTTTTTAGGTGTTAAAGTTTCAAACTCTTTATTATTTTTTTAACTTTATCTTAACTTTTTAGAATGAATGTTTCTTTAAAGTTGGTGAAATCTTAACTAAATATAAGCTGTAATGGGGGACAATTTGCTTATAAATAGATTGAATGTAGTTGATAGTGAAGACTCAAAAACCATTTTCAATTTATATTATCCAAGACTTTTGTTTTTTGCCAAGAGTTATGTAAAGCATCATGAAGACGCTGAAGAACTTGTGCAAGATGTTTTTGTAAAGTTGTTTTCCAAAACCGAAGCAATTAAAGTAAGGAAAAACCTGAACGGATTATTGTTTACAATGACGAGAAATTCTTGTTTGGATTTTCTTAGAAAAAAGAAGCGCACACTTTATATTGATGACAATATACTTCAAAAAGAATATGCTATTAACTACAAGGCAATGGGGGATGACGATAGTATGCGAATTATTGAAGAAGAGTTAGAAGAGCAAATTCGAATAGCGATTGATCAACTTCCCGAAAAATGTAGAAATGTGTTCGTCAAAAGCCGATTTGAAGGAGCAAAGAACAAGGAGATTTCTGAGGATTTAAATATTTCTATAAAAACAGTAGAAAACCATATTACTCGTGCCTTGAAGCATATGAAAGAGAGGTTAGGAGATTATCTTTATTTCTTTTAAATAAAAAATAATCAACTTTGTTTTAGGGGTAAACTAAAAAATTAACGTCACTATTATAAGTATGATAAATATTTAAATAGTAATGTTGAAAAGTGATATCATTAAATATTTAGAAAATAAATGTTCAGAAGAAGAAAAAAGAGCAGTTATTCTTTGGGTTGCATCATCTGATGCAAATCAAAAGTTGTTTAATAAAGTAAAAGCTGAATATGTAGCATCTAAATTAAAGGAAGTTAGTACACATGAAAATAATTCAGTTTATACTAATACATTCAAAAAGAAGAAAAAGACAACTTATTATTTTGCCGCTGTGGCTTCAGCGATGGTAATACTAATTTCTGTTGCGTACTTCAGTTTAAAACAGCAAGACTTTGATGTAAATAATGAATACTCTGATCAGAGTATTAATAAAATTGCCACTAATAGAGGAGATCAATACAGTCTGTTGTTACCAGATGGAACTACCGTAATCTTAAATTCAGACAGTAAAATTACATATCCCAAACAATTTTCAGGATTAACAAGAGAAGTTACGTTACAAGGAGAAGCTTATTTCGATGTAATGCACAATCCTGAAAAGCCATTTATAGTAAAAACAAGCGATTTAGATATTCGAGTGTTAGGAACTACCTTTAATATAAAGTCATATTCCGAAGATAAAACTATTCAAGCAACATTAGTATCAGGAAAGGTAGAGGTATTTAAAAAAGAAAGTAGTTCTAAATTGGTTTTAAAACCTTCTCAAAGGGCTACCTTAAATAAAAGTCAAAACAAAATTACACTTGATAAAGTGGTTACGAAAGACATTATTTCTTGGAAGTCAGGAAAACTTGTGTTCAAAGAAGCTTCATTGGAAAATGTATTAAAAGATATTGAACGTAAGTACAATGTGTCTTTTGAGGTAAAATCAGATAAACTCCTAAAATATAAATACACAGGAAGTTTTGATGACTTAAAGGTGGAAGAAATTATGGAGATTCTAGAAATTTCTTCACCGATTTATTTCGAAAAAAATAATGATAATCCTAAAATTAACATATTCATGAAAAACTAGCCTATAAAAAGCTATAGGAGAGTGCTGCAACACCCTCCTATGTTGTAATCTTAATCAATTCAGTTTAAATAATTAAAATCACACAAAATTATGAAAAAAAACAACTCAACGTTTTTTTTAATAGGAAATTCATTTTTTAGAATAATGAAAATTTATACTCTTCTTCTTAGTATAACCCTCATAAAGGTGATGGCATTGGACGGATATTCTCAAAAACTGAGTCTAAATCTTAAAGATGTTGAGCTAAAAGAGGTTTTGAGTGCTATAGAGAACAAATCGGAGTATAAATTCTTCTATAATTCCTATTTAATCAATTCTTCAGAAAAGAGAAATATCAAGGTTGAAAACGCCGAGGTAAAAGAAGTTTTAGATGGACTTTTTAAAGGGACTGTTATAAATTATAAAGTTCTTGATAAACAAATTGTATTGTATTCGAAATCAAAGGAGTATAGAAAGATACTCGATTCCTCCTTTTTTAGGGCACGAGATTCTATTTTTCGCAGCAATATTCTTAATAATACTAATATTAATAGTGTTGGTGTTGATGATTTATTCAATCAAAGTATTAAAGTAAGCGGTACCGTAAAAGATGAAGAAGGAAATCCATTTCCAGGGGTAACAGTGGTGGTGAAAGGGACCATTTTCGGAGTGGAAACGGATTATGATGGACGGTTTGAAATAAATGTTCAAAAAGGAAATGTAGTTTTATTTTCGTTTACTGGGTTTAGATCACAAGAGGTAATTTACAATGGTCAGAAGGAAATAAATATCTTATTAAAGGAAGAGGCCAATTTACTTGAAGAAGTAATTGTAACGGGTTACGCCAAGCAACAGAAAGAGCGTGTAACGGGCTCTGTTGAAACGGTGAAAGTGGAAAATTTAGTAAACAATCCAAGGGCTACAATTCAGGAAAGTATTCAAGGAAATATTTCGGGAGTTCAGGTAGTATCAAGTTCAGGACAGCCAGGAAGTACACCGAATGTTCGTATTAGAGGGATTGGCTCTTTTGGATCGGCTTCACCTTTATATGTAATCGATGGACTTCAAACGAAGAGTGCCTCTGTAATGACAACGCTCAACCCGAACGATATTGAAAATGTAACAGTGTTAAAAGATGCATCAGCAACATCAATTTATGGAACCAGTGGAGCAAATGGGGTTATTGTTATTACTACAAAATCAGGTAAAAAAGGAAGAACAAGAATCAATGTAAGCTCTCAAACCGGGTTTTCGTCTCCAACAATTGCGGAACAGTTTAAACCTTTAAATACAACCGAATTCCAAGAATTATTAACTGAGGGAGTAAGAAATGCAAACTTGGCGTCAACAGATGCTGAAGCATTAACATACTTAACCGATAGAGGTTTTAATCCTGATGTAAATACCGATTGGTTGGATTTATTAACTCAGAATGCCACCTTTCAACAACACAATGTATCTGTTAGTGGAGGAGGCGAAAAAACAAGCTATTATTTATCAGGAGGTTTTTACAAACAAGAAGCGGTTATTTTAAACTCTAATCTTGAAAGATTTAATTTCTTGCTAAAAGGATCTCATGACATTAGCGATAGAGCAAAGATTTCATCTTCAATTAGTTTTAGTAAAAATACATCAAATGTAAGACCCGATGGTGGAGCATTTGCAAATCCAGTGAGAGCTATTTACAGATTACGCCCTGATATATCTCCTTATAATGAAGATGGTAGTTATAATATTGGTTTTAACGGAACTCATAACCCAGTGGCTCAGGCAGAAAATGAAATTAGAAAGAACATTCGAAATAGAGTGGCAGGAGTTTTGGATTTCTCTTATCAATTTAATGATTACTTGAGTTATGAAGGGAAGTTAACCGCTGGATTTAATTTTACTGATAATTTCGAAAGATTGCCAAGTGGATACGGTGATGGACGCCATGTAAATGGTCGAGGAGATCAGGAAGGACAATATCTTACTCGATACTTAATGAGGAATTTAATTCGTATTGATTATACATTGGGAGGTAAGCATGATATTACATCTTTCATTGGATATGAGATTCAGAAAATCAATAACAAGTCCTATAATTTAAGAGTTGAAAACATTCCAGATGAGTTTGAAGATTTGGCGGCGGGAGCAAATCCTTCTGAGGCTTCTGAAAGTAAATCTATCGAAGGGAAAAATTCGTTGTTTTTCAATGCTGAGTATGCTTATGACAAAAAGTATTTATTAAGTGGGTCGGTGAGAAGAGATGGTTCAAGTAAATTCGGACCAAATAATAAACACGGTATCTTCTGGTCAATGGGATTCGGTTGGAATATTTCCAAAGAGTCATTTATGAATTCGTTGAGTTTTGTAGATGATTTAAAATTAAGAGCTAGTTACGGTAAAATTGGAAATGATGGAATTGGTAATAACCGTTTTATAACGATACTTTCTTCAGGTTCTGACTATAACAGTCAGGTAGCATCAGGTTTAACTATTGGTAATCCTGATATTAAATGGGAAGATAGCTTTCCTTTAGATATTGGTTTGGATTTCTCTTTCTTCGATGGTCGAATTTCAGGTTCTTTTGATTGGTATAAAAGAGTTGGAGAAGACTTGTTAATGTCCGCGCCTATATCAGGATTGAATGGAACGTATACACTAACGAGTAATGTAGCAAGTACAGAAAATAAGGGATTTGAAATTACTTTAAATACAAGAAATATAGAATCAAATACTAATGGTTTTTCTTGGGACACCAACTTTACCTTCAGTAGAAATACAAACAAAGTAACCAAGCTAATCAATAATAACGCTCCTCAAGAAGGGAGCACTAGTATCAGAGCAGTAGGTGAAGATTTTTACACTTTTTATTTACCAATTTATGCTGGAGTAGATCCTTTAAATGGAGATGCACTTTGGTATAGAGATGAAACAAGAAGTGAGGTAACCAATAATTATGGAGATGCAAAACAGGCTATTATTGGAAAAGCGACTCCAGATTTTTATGCTGGATTAAGAAACACATTTTCATATAAAAACATATCTATAAATGTTCAATTTTATACAGCATGGGGAGGAAAGATCTACGATACTTGGTCAAGGTTCACGAACTCTGACGGGTCTAGATCATTGTCTACGAGTGGAAATGTGAGCAGAGGTACTTATGAAAGACGTTGGCAACAACCTGGAGATATTACAGATGTTCCAAGATTTGTTTATGGAAATACGCAATCAGGACGCTCTTCAATGTCTTCATCTAGATTTGTTTATGATGGTAGTTATGTTCGTTTAAGAGAAGCGGAACTGGCATATACTTTTGGAGAGGATTTAAAATCGCAATTAGGAATTAGCTCATTGAGAGTTTTCATCAAAGGAAACAATTTATGGACTTATGTAAAGGATAAGCGATTGGAAAGAGATCCAGAAGCAGGAATCGATGGTCGATTGAATCAAGAAATACCAATCGGGAGAACGGTGTTTTTTGGAGTAAATGTTTCATTTTAATTAGAAGTAACCATGAAAAAAATCATATCAATATTCATAGTAATTGTTACATTTTTTGGATGTAATGAATTAGATAGCAGACTGTCAACTTCAATTGACGCTGAAAAGGCGATTGTAGATATTCCGACATTGAAGGCTTCTGTTTTAGGAAGCTACAATTCTTATCAAAGTTCAAGTTTATATAACAGAGATTTGTTGGTAATACCTGAGTTAATTTCTGAAAACTCTTTTATCGATGCCTTTGATAATACAGGAAGATTTCTAGATTTTGACAGTTTTGATGTCATTAACACTGACGGAGACGTTTCTGATATTTGGATAGCCCTAGGAAGAATCATTTCGCAAACGTCATATACCATTAGAAAGGCAAGAGAAGTTAGTGTAAAAGACGATGAGGTTGCTGAGAAAAATCATTTAGTGGGGGAAGCTTATGCTTTACGAGCTTTGGCTTATCATACTATGCAACAGTATTTTTGCCAACCTTATAATTTTACAGCGGACGCTTCACATTTAGGTGCTCCATTACCTGATTTTGATTTGTTAGGAGGTGTTGAAATTGTATTTCCAGCAAGAAGTACAACCAGAGCAGTATATGAGCAAATTATTACCGATTTAAATCAAGCAGCAAGTTTAATGTCTGGTTTCACAAACCCGAATGTGTATCGAATAGGATTAAACGGGGTGAATGCTCTTTTGGCAAGAGTGTATTTATCAATGGAAAACTGGGAAAAAGCAGACGAGTTCGCCGATAAAGTTATAGGAAACTACTCTTTGATGACTAATAGCGAGTATGTAAATTCTTGGAATAACGATTTCTCTTCTGAATCAATATTTTCTATTTATAACGATGATCTTGATAATAGTGGAACAAGTACTATTTATCAATTATGTTTAATCTATTTGGATCTTTTTGCAACTCCTGATTTTGTTAGTACGTTTTCAAATACCGATGTACGCAGAAATCTATATCCAATGAATAACACGTTAAATGTAAACACGGTAAATAAGTTTACCTCGCGCTTTAGTAATATCCCAGTGATTAGATTGTCGGAGATGTATTTAATCAAAGCAGAAGCAAATGCTAATATTACTGGACAAGAAGCAAATGCTCAAAGTGCTTTGTTTACCATAATGCAGCGTGCCGATCTGAATGCGATAATGCCAACTGAAACAGGACAAGCATTAAAGGATAGAGTATTATTAGAACGTAGAAAAGAATTGGCTTTTGAAGGATTCCGTTTGTTTGATTTGACAAGAAATAAAAAGTCTTTTGTTAAATACAGACAAGATGCAGCCTCTATAAATATCACAGCACCGAGCGAAAAAACGATCATGCCAATTCCAGCTAGGGAGGTAAATGCAAATCCTAATATGCAACAAAACCCAGGGTATTAATAAAATAATCATCATGGTTGTTAAGTATAGGAGTTAAGCAAAAGAAACTACCATGATTGTTTAATACTGTTTAAACATAAAACAAACACATGAAAATTAATAAATTATATATATGTGTATTCATGCTTTGGGGAGTACTGGCATGTAATACAGAAAACGACGTTATTCTACCTTCTTCTTTCCATTATATTTCATTTGAAAAATCAGAGGTAAGAGTTAAGGAAGGAGAAACAAATACAGTTCTTGTTAAGTTTTTCAGATCTTCAGAATTATCAAATGAAGAACTTACATTTACTTATGATGTGTCTTTTCCAGAAGGAAAAACAGCTGCTCAGGAAGGAGTAGATTATAGTTTGCCTAGCGGTTCAGGAACAATCAAGCTTCCATCGGGAAAGAGCGAAGTAGAGGTAGAGTTACTTACTGTAAATGATAATACAAACTCTACAGGTGATCGTTATATTCAATTCGATTTAAAACCTACGGATAACCTAACCTTAGGAAGTCCAGCAGATGCTGATGCTAAAAGTGTAACCGTGATCATAGGAGAAGATGATTTGGCTACAATAGCTTATACTAGTTTTGAAGAAGTTCCAGCCTTTGTTGGGGATATTTACTACAATAAATCAGGTACCGAAGTATTAGACAATACACAGGTAAGTAACCCAAGTTCTACCGATCCTTATGTTGATTTTACAGCTACTGGAGATGAATTAGGTTTCGACTCTTCTTTTTTATCAAGCGACATCGGAGATGGAGGAGTAGAGAGAATCGGTGTTTTTAAAAATGAAAATTTAGAAACTGCTCCTGATGATTTTGAAGCGAGGTTTGTAAAGGGAAGTCAAGGTTTTGTTACTTCTGATTTAGATGGAACCATAGAAATAGTTTTTGATGAGGTAACCAGCTTAAATTCCAGTATGTCGGGTGTTGTTTTGGAAGCCAACATTTATTTTGGAAATACATCTTACGAGACGGGTGAAGGAATAGAGGTGTTTTACAAAACTGCTGACGGATTAGGCGATCCAATTATTTCATATATAGAATCTACGATTGAAAAAGGTACTTGGATTAGTGCTTCAGGAATGATACCTACCGATAGATTGATGCCAGGAAATATTGTGGTAAGAATGAAAAATTCAAGTAATTCTGAAATGATATTTCTTGATTATATAGCAATTAAAGGAATCCCTTAATAATATTTTTAATTAGTGATCTAGGCTGTTGAATTAGTAGAAATATTTAGCCGTTAAAATTCCATCAATTATCAAATGTTTTTATTCTCTGATTTAATTGTTTGCTTTTACTGTTCAACAGCCTTTTAAAGTGTGTAAATATGGTGTATAAATACTATTTGGTTAATTTCTGTCTGTTGGTAATTTGCTTTGCAAATGTTTGTAAAGCGCAAAATTTAGCTGACAGAGAGTATATTAAAAAGCAAAGTAATTTGGAAGAGTTGAAAAAACTCGAAGAAAGATTTCACGAGAATAATAAACGCTTGCTTGAAAAAGCGAAAGCATTGGGTTATCAAACTGAAGTAGGTAAGGATGGAGTTACCAAAATGACGTTGGAAGCTATTGTCAATGGGACGCCATTTTATAGTACCGATGACAATTTAAAAGCTGCTGAATCGAGTAAAATAGATAAAATATGGAATGGAGGTGCAAGCGGATTAAATTTAACTGGAAAAGATGTTATTATTGGGCACTGGGAAAATTCAGGCTTACCTTTGGCAAGTCATGTGGAGTTTGAAGGACGCGTGATTCATAAAGAATCACTTAGTAGTTCGAGTCATGCAACGCACACAGCAGGAACTATGATAGCAAAAGGCTTAGATGCCGAAGCAAGAGGAATGGCATCAGAGGCAAAAATACATGCCAGAAATACGCAAAATGACGAGGCAGAAATGACTTCTTTTGCCAGTGATGGTGGTATTTTGTCGAATCATTCCTATGGTCAATCGGCTTCTAGTAGTTTAAGTACAAAATACTATGGTCATTATTCGGAAAGTGCCCGAGAATGGGACGAAATAGCCTATAATGCGCCTTATTATTTAATCTGTAAATCAGCAGGGAATAATAGAGATGACGGTTATAATGCAAGAGATAATGGATATGATATCCTCTTAAAAAAGGCAACAGCGAAGAATATTTTAGTTGTTGGAGCGGTGAAAGATATTGCTTCGTATGCTGGTCCTCAGTCGGTGCAACAAACTGATTTTAGTAGTTATGGACCTACAGATGACTTTCGAATCAAGCCAGATTTGATGGCAAATGGGCATGGTGTGTATTCAACAAATAATGGAGGGAGTAACTCATATGATGATAAAAGCGGAACATCAATGGCAACTCCTGTGGTAACAGGAACGGTAGCTTTGTTACAGCAGTTGTATCATCAAGAGAAAAATAGGTATATGAAATCTGCTACGGTAAAAGCACTATTAATCAATAGTGCTAATGAGCTTGGAGAACACCCAGGGCCAGATTTTGCAAACGGATGGGGGCTCTTAAATGCTGAGGAAGCCGCGACCCAAATTAGTGAAAATGAAAATACATCGTTAATTCTGGAAGAAATGATAGAAGACGGTGCAAGCTTCACAAGAAATATTGAGGTCGATGGAGAATCAGCATTAACCATTACGTTGGCTTGGACAGATGTCCCTGGGACTCCTATCTCAACAGATATATTGGAAGAAGATCAAAATGACAGAATGTTGGTAAATGATTTGGATATTAGGGTTGCAGGAAACGGAGAGGAATACAAACCTTGGACTTTTCAAAGTACTTCTAGCTTTACCAATGGAGCTACTAAGGGGGATAATTTTAGAGACAATGTTGAAAAAATTGAAGTGCCTGATATAGAGCCTGGAACTTATACAATTTCCGTAACTCATAAAAACAACTTGGAAGAAGATGAGCAAGATTTTTCTTTGGTGATTAATGGTATTTCAGAAGGTTCTTTAAGTACAGAGGATGTTAATGAACTTGATGGTAAAATTAAAATCTATCCCAATCCAAGCAAAGGACTGGTTACCATTAAAGCTATCGATCTGAATATTAGTATTGAAAAAGTTGAAGTATACGATGTAAAAGGGAGTATAGTTCTAAAATCTAAGACTTATACTAGTAAAGAAGATGTTTTAAGATTGCCAAATTCAGGCATCTATTTTGTAAAAATATTTTCGAAATCTAAAATTTTTCATCAGAAAATAATTGTACAATGATAGCACTTGTATGAAGGGTTCAGGTGTTATTAAAAAAGAAGGTCCAATATCATGGACCTTTTTTATTTTTTGTGATGTCTCGTCCTGAAATAACGTTACACTAAATTTTCAGTGTGATGAAAAACAATTATGTAAAACGAACTCAGAAGGAC
>CANMIL010000007.1 GCA_947497895.1 uncultured Tenacibaculum sp. | reverse complement strand
ACCGCTGGTACTGCAAGAACTATTGGTACTTATACTAATGAAGATGCTACTGCTGTGACTATTAACGAAACTGTAACCTCACTTTCTCAAAACACAACAACAGGTGTTATTACCTATAATAATGAAGCTGGAACGAATCAAACTGCTAATGTTGTCGCTGCAGAAACCGATAATAAATTAACCGTTGGTGCAAACGGAGGTGCTTACTTTGCTGGTCCTACGACTGTCGCCGCTGGAAAAGTAAGTGGTTCTGGTTCTGCTTTAAAAATTTATGGAGCGACTGTTACTAGATTAAACGAAGGTGATTATCAGGTTACGTTTAATACGGCACGTTCAGATGCCAATTATGTTATTCAATTAACAATAGCGGACTGTGCTGGAGATTGCCCAGGAAATACAACGGCAAACTATGACGATCCAGGTATTACTTATTACAACCAAACAACAACTGGTTTCAGAGTTAATATCGGAGATAGTGATAATGGAACAAACCAAAAAGATGATATTGATTTAGAATTTATGTTTAACGTAATCGACTTTTAACCATGATAAAGATCTCGTTAAAAATAATATTACTTTTAGTCTCTTCCATTGTTATTGGTCAAACTGATCCAAACTCAGTAATGGGGATACCTCAAGTTACGAACAATACGGAAATGAACTCTATCACTGGAGCCCAAGAGGGCTCCATGGTTTACAATGTAGATCAAAAAGGTATATATCTATTTAATGGAACCAACTGGGTTTCTACAAGTGGTAACAATTGGTTAATCACAGGGAATAGTGGTACTTCTTCTTCAAATTTTCTTGGAACGACTAATGATGTAAAAATGCAAATTCGTTCCAATAACTTACCTTTATTAGAATTCGGAAGAAGACAAACACTTGGATTGGTTCAAAGTTATCCAGACTATACTGATGCTGATCAACCATTAATACATCTAAATGGGGATGGTAATGTTGCTGCTCTTCAATTTGCCGCTTCTGGAGCCTCATTCTATCGTCCAATGTTTTTCACTACTGCAAATGGTAGTTTTCGATTAAAAGGAAGTAGTGGTAGAACCGATCTCTTTGAAATAGGTTCAGCAGGACCTTCTAATGATGGAAGAATGGAATTCATTATTGGTGATGATGGAAACGAACCAATAGTGTTTAAAAGGTATGATTATCGTAATGGTAGATTTCATACAGAGTTATTTAGAGTGCAAGGTAGTAACGGTAGTGCCAATGCAAAACCAAGATTCGGGATTAATATAAATCCTCAACAAGTTGCACTAGATCCTACCTATAATGATACTTCAAGCTCTGGTTTTAATGTAGCAAATTCAACACTCCAAGTAGGAGGGTCAATATCTACGGCTATATTAAGAACAACATCTAGCGTTTCCTTAAGCGAAGACCATCATACGGTTATTATAACAGGGGCTCATAATATTACATTACCTGGAGCGAACACATGTGCTGGTCGTTTATACATCATTAAAAACATTGCAGGAAGTAATCGCTCAATCTCAACCTACCGAACACTTAGTAACGGTACCTCTACCATCGTTTCTAACAATAGTGTTTTATGGCTGCAGAGTGATGGTTCCAGTTGGCAACGTATAAATTGATAATAATAGATCAAATGAATAAGTTAATCCCCTTTCTTTTTTTTATTTTTTCTACTCATTTGCTTTTAGGTCAAATTGATGAAAGTTCATTAATAAGTCTTCCTTTGGCAACTACAACAGAATTAAATAACATTACCACTCCCGCTATAGGGAGTATTGCGTTTGATACTACTAAAGATAGAGTTGTTGAATATACCAGTTCAGGATGGCAAGAAATGTTAACCTCCAGCAATATTTATGTAGGAGCATTTATCATCTCTGCTACAGGAAATAGATCAGTCTCAGGGCTTCCCTTTTCCCCTACCTCAATAACATTTAGTGCCCATGCCAATGTGGAGAGTTTAAACATTAATAGTGATAATGCTGTTGGGAATAATAATACAGGACTTAACAATTCATTTGGAACAATGACTGGCTTTGCTCGTAATGATAGTGGTACTATTGTCCAGCAAGTAATATATGTTGGAGGTCATGGAAATTCTATTAATGATATTTCGAGATTTGCTAGTAGTTCTAACTGTATTGGAATACGGTATGGAAGTCAAAATGGAGATAACCTAGGTGTGGTATCAGCTTCTCTAACTTCTTTTAATACTAATGGTTTCACCATTAATGTATCGAGAACAGGTACAGCAGGTTCTGAAAATTTAGTTGTCCTTTTCACTGCTTATAAATAAATACCCCATAGAATGAAAAACTATTACATACTCTTACTATTTGTTTTTTTTAGCAATAAAGCCTTTATGCAAATTGACGCCAATTCCGTTATGGGAATCCCATCTACCTCAAATGATGCAGAAATGAATGGTATTACTGGTGCTAATGAAGGTTCAATGGTATATAATGTTTCTCAAAAAAATATATACATTTTTGATGGAACAAACTGGGTTCCTGTCAACAAAGAGAAAAATACTATCGGAGATATTAAATACAGTTCTCAAACATCAGATCACTCTGGATGGTATATATTAAATGGTAGAGCTACCTCTACTCTATCTTCAAATGCTCAATCCAATGCTTCAGGTTTAGGTTTTACAACAAACCTGCCAAATGCACAAGATAGAGTGTTAAAACATCCGAACACAGGGGAAAGTGTCGGTGATGTGGGAGGACAGGCATCTACAACTTTAACACGAGCAAACTTACCTAATGTTAATTTCACAGGAAGTACTTCCACAAATGGTAATCATAGTCACACAATTAGTAGAGGTATTGGAACAGATCAGGTTAGGCATAGTAGCGATGCTAATAGAACCTTTTTTAATACAAGTGGAACAACTAATACTAATACTACTGGTAGCCATAATCATACAGTTACGGTATCAAGCGGAGGTAGCAATCAATCTTTTCAAAGATATCAACCTTATATAGTATTCAACACTTTTATTTATTTAGGGTTATGAGGTCTTTCATTTTAATTTTAATATTTATTTTCACGCCCCAAATAATTGATGCCCAAATCGACGCTAATTCGGTAAAAGGCATTCCAATTGTAACGAATGATACAGAAATGAATAGTGTAACTGGTGCCAATGAAGGTTCAATGGTATACAATATCGCACATAAAACCATATATATATTTGATGGAACAAATTGGGTTCCGGTAAATCAAGGTTTCATTTCAATTGGCGAAGTAAAATATAGCGTCGTAACTTCCGATCACGATGGATGGTATATCCTTAACGGAAGAGCAACAAGCTCTCTACCAACAAGTGCTCAAACAAATGCAACAAGTTTAGGTTTTGCCACAAGTATACCCAACTCACAAAATAGAATATTAAAACACCCATCTTCTGGTGAGAGCGTAAACGATACAGGAGGAAGTGTAAGTACAGCTTTAATAAGAGGAAATTTACCCAATATAAACTTTACAGGAACTACTTCTACAAATGGTAATCATAGCCATACATTTAATAGGTCTACTGGAACAGATCAAGTTCGAAATGGAGCGGATGAAAATAGAACCTTTTTTAACCAAAGCGGAACAACCAATACCAGTACTTCTGGAAACCATAATCATACCGTTACAGTAAGTAGTGGTGGAAGCAACCAATCATTTGAAAGATACCAACCATATTTAGTTGTTAACACATTTATTTATTTAGGTTTATGATAAGAAAAATAATTACTACTACTACGTTTGTTCTATTCTCGCTACATCATTGCTATTCGCAATTAGATGCCAATTCCGTTATGGGATTGCCCAATGCCTCGGATGATACCGAAATGAACAATGTTACTGGTGCTAATGAAGGTTCACTTTTATATAACGCCAGCCAAAAGAACATTTTTTTCTTTGATGGTACAAATTGGATATCTCCATCGAGTCTTGGTTCAAACATTTATTCTATCAATGGCACTCTAACAGGAGCTAGAACTTTAAATGGAGGTGGAAATTCTCTAACATTTAACAATTTAAACACATTCCAAGTATTCACGAATACGGCTTCTCAATTTTTTTCAGTTGGAGCAATGCAATTCAGTTCCACAGGAAGCACCATTCAAATGACAGGTACTTTAGGAGTTGAAATTAATGCAGTTGCAAACGGAGTAACTGTTAATGGTAATACTTCCCTTTCTAATAATTTAAGTGTTACTGGTTCATATGCTGATAGCTCAGGAAATACGGGTACAAACGGTCAAGTCCTAACATCAACAGTTACAGGGACGCAATGGAGTGATGCTAACACTCCTGAAGTTGTTAACCGAACTTCAAATTATACGCTTACCGCAAATGATAATAGCAAAGTCTTTACTTTCAGTAGTGCTAGCGACCTCACTTTAACAGTTCCAAGCGGACTACCTATAGGCTTTAACATAAGTATATATCAAACAGGTACTGGAAGAGTTACGATAACTGGAGCTGCTGGAGTTACCGTACTTAATCGTTTATCTCGATTTAGAACAGCTGGTCAGCATGCAGGGGCAGGACTTGTATCAACAAGCACAAACAGTTTTCATTTAACCGGTGATTTAAGATTATAACAATGTTTAAGATTAGATTAACTTGTATAGTATTTTTTGTATGCTATACGATAACCGCTCAGATTGGTCATTATAACCACTACCCTACCCTCAAACCACATCACATTCTTGACAATAAACTAACTAGTATTAGTTTTGCTTTTTCTATGCGAGTTTTAGAAAGTGATTATAATGGTCCTCTCATTAGGCTAAGACGTGCCAGTGATAATGCCCAACAAGATTTTACTTGGGGAGACAATGATATTGTCGATATTAATGCCATTAATGCTTGGCGAGGAGCAAGCAACGTTTTTGTGCATACTTGGTATGATCAAAGTGGTCTTGGAAGAAATGCCGTTCAAACGAATAATGCTCAACAACCACGTTTTTTTCCTAATGCAACACGCCCTCATTTTCAAGGTGATGGTAGCAATGACTATTTAATTGTTGATACACCTAACGGAATTCAAGATGTTACGAATAATGGAAACCAAGGTACTGTAGTTACTATTGCTCGAGCTACCACAAAAAGCCAGCACTCTTTTGGCGTATTAACAAATAGAGATAGATGGTCAACACACATGAATTGGAGTGATAACAGAGTCTATTTTGACCCAGGAATTTGCTGTAATAGTACACGTTGGTTTTCGAATGCTGGTAATGTTAATGTCTGGGAAATTTATACGTTTATAAAAAATAGTACAAATGCAATAGCCAGATCAGGAGGTGCCCAAAGATTTAATGGTGTTCATACCACTGGAAGATGTACACGAACAGAAGATTTTACTATTTGTTGGGCAAATGGAAACGGTACTACGAGACGATCAACGACATCTTTTATGGAATTAATCATGTACAGAACTGATATAAATGCAACCGTTTATCAGGATATAGAGGACAATTCCATAACTTTTTGGGGCCTTTAGAGCGATAAATGGTAAAATTTTCAAGATTAAACAGCTTAAAGTCTCTATCCATCTTTTTCGTTCTCTTGTCGAAATGGAAACCTGAACACCCAATAGAAATTTTATCTTTGAGTATAGGTTAATGAATGAATAATTAACCATAACATATTAAATGTGACCATTTTAAATTTCATGTGTCATATAAATGTAATTAGTAATTAAGATGTTAACCCAACATCAATTACAAAAAGTTCTTTAAAATGTAAAAGTTGAATTAGTAAATGAAACATAAAGTAAATCTCATAAACAGATAAGAGTTCCCTAAAAAGAAACATTTATATAGTTTAATAAAAGTTGACGATTCAAAGTAATAGTTTGGATGAAACGGCGCAAAAAACCAAATTTAGCTCAAAATCATATATAGATTGTTAAAAATCAAGTATATATGGTAGAAAAAAACTTGTGAAATACAAAAAAAATATTATATTTGTGCACCATTAAAAACTAACACATTTTTTGAAAAGTAAACGGCATTTAAAAGACAGACAGTTTTAAAGTATTAAATAGTAATAAAAAATAATTAAAATACGGGGGTATTATGAAAAATTTTTTATCTATGATAGCTATTGCTATGCCTATGTTTTTGGGTGCGCAAACAGCTTTTCATAACTTCGGAGAAGTAAAATTGCACAGTGATGCAAACGTTGGTTTCCACACGGACTTTATAAATGATGGAAATTTAGATAACAATAATGAAGGTTTAGCTGGTTTTTACAGTGACAATGATATCAGAAGTATATCTGGAGACAATAGAGCTGTATTTAACGATGTTGAAATTGATGCAATCAATGACATTGAACTTTACACTTCAGTTGGTGTTACAAACGACTTAAGCTTTGTTAACGGTAAAGTTTTTACTACTAGAGACAACGCCAATACTTCACTTGACTTTATCAATCATAATGTTTACGCTGGAGAAGACGATCAAAGACATGTTGATGGTTATGTATCAGTAACTGGTTCTAACAACTTTGTTTTCCCGATTGGTGATGAGAACAGCTTAAGACCAATGATTATTTCAACTCAAGCTGCGGCCTCTTCTTTTAAAGGTGCTTACTTCGCTGTTAATCCTAACAACGCTCCTTACAATTATGATACTGCTCAAAAGCAAATCTTTATTGATAACGTTAGCAATAATGAATTTTGGGATTTAGATGGGGCTAGTGAAACAAGCGTTACTCTTACTTGGAATAATGATAGTGATATCAATGATATTAGCTCAAATGTAAACTTACTAAGAGTTGTAGGGTGGAGTGAATCTGAAGGTAAATGGATTGATTTAGGAAGAGCTGGTGTTACCGGTGATGTTAATTCTGGTCAAGTAACTTCTAATCCTTTTACTCCAAACAACTTTACAGTAATAACTATCGGTTCAGAATTTTCTAACAGTACTCTTGACAACGTTAACTTAATATTTACTCCAAACGGTGACCCTACAAATGAAACTTTAATTTTCGAAGGATTAGAGCAATTCAATGGTAATAGCTTAACAATCTTTAATAGATGGGGAAATGTAGTTTACGAAGCTGTTAATTATAAGAATGACTGGAGAGGAGAATCGACTGGTAGAGCTACAATAAACAAAAAGAAAGACTTACCTGTAGGAACATACTTTTACACATTAGATATTGATACTGATAATGGAAGTAAAACTCAAAGAGGTTGGGTATATATCCACAGATAATAGTTAAAATAAAATATAATTACGCAAAAAATTTACTTACTACTTACTACTACATCAAGTTTAAAAGGTTACTATGATTTCTCAACTTCCTTTGGTGTAGTGGGGTTATAACCGAAATCCGCATCTGGTAATTGAATACCTAGCTGATTTATAATATAACCGACACTAGCAAAATGATGAATGGCGTGACTATGTGCTTGAACTAACGCACTTCCTAAGGTATATTGAACAGTTAATCTTCCCTTCCCTAAATCATCCGTAACATATATTAATTCATTAAAATCTGTATCTTCAAGTTTCAATAAATTCATTCGGATTTCTTCAAAATACTTTAAGCCTTCAACTATCAACTCCTCTGCTAACGTATTTCTTTTTCTATCAGAAAAGTCTACACTTTTTTTATCCAATCCATTAAAAATACATGAAAAGACATCAAGGACATGACGCATGTGAGTTCCGATACTTGAATAATACGGAGCTACAGATTTATTACAATACTCTTCATCATTAATACTATTTAACAATTTAATACCTCGTTGTAAGTTCGCGTCTATAGCTTCAATCATTATATTATATATTATTTATAACTAAGTCGTATAAATATAGCGTATTTTACGAGTAATCAATAATTATTTATTACTCTTTTCCAACAAATTCATATACAACAACATAGCTTTATTTTATTGAAGCATTTACACTACGAAAAAATTTTTGGCACACGTTTTGAATATTTACAAATATCTGCGGAAGCTGAAAAGCATATAGAGTAAGCATAACCCTAAATTTAGCAATTATGAGAACAGGGATACTTTTTATATTAACATTAATGCTATTAACACCCATAAAAGCAAATACTAATGAAATATCAACTAGCGAACTTGGGGTTAATATCAAACGAACTTACAGTAATTCTATTTCTTTTGTTGAAAGAGGTGTAGAATTCCACGTTTTCCTTAACGGTGATTTTGATTTTAATACCCATTATAGAAACACGAGATATGTAGATTACCGTGGTCGAAGAACCAGAGTTAATCGAGGTGTAAGAATAGAAAGAGATTACAGAGGAAGAGTACGTAGAGTTGGTAATGTTTTTGTTAATTATGGTGTAAGAGGAAACGTAACAAGAATAGGAAACGTTTTTATGAGGTATAGAAGAGGAAATTTAGTTAGAGTTGGAGATTTACATATTCGTTATGATAGATGGGGACATCCATACTATGAAGGCCGTGTAAATAATGGAGTATACTTTAATGATGGATTAGGTTGCGACGATTCTATCGATATCGATATTAATATTGGTGATATTTACGATTATGATGATGTATACTTCTACAGAAGAAACTTTAGAAACAATTACAGACAGTTTAGAGAAGATAACGACTACTTCTATTACAGAGCTGCACCAAATGCAGATATTGGTAAAAGAAGTAAAATAATAAGAAGAAAAAAGCAAAACAGTAGGAGTCGAAATTTTAGAAATACAACTCCTGAACAAGAAGGGAAATCAAGGAGGAATAGATAAAAAAATCCCGAGTCAAAAACGACTCGGGATTTTAGTTTATTATATAAGAACTTTAATTTATTTTGCTACATTAACTGCACGAGTTTCTCTAATTACAGTTACTTTAACCTGACCTGGATATGTCATATCATTTTGAATCTTCTGAGATATATTGAATGACAATTCAGCCGCTTTTGTATCACTAACCTTTGTACTCTCAACCATAACTCTCAACTCTCTACCTGCTTGAATAGCATATGCTTTTTGTACACCTGTAAATCCAAATGCTATATCCTCTAAATCCTTTAAACGTTGAATATAGCTATCTAAAACTTGGCGTCTTGCTCCTGGTCTTGCTCCTGAAATTGCATCACAAACCTGTACTATAGGAGAAAGCATACTTTTCATTTCTATTTCGTCGTGGTGTGCTCCAATTGCATTACAAACATCTGGTTTTTCACCGTATTTCTCTGCCCATTGCATTCCTAGCAAAGCATGTGGTAATTCACTTTCAGTTTCTGGAACCTTTCCAATATCATGTAATAATCCAGCTCTTTTAGCAGCTTTCGCGTTAAGCCCCATTTCCGCAGCCATAATACCACAAAGATTAGCTACTTCTCTTGAGTGTTGTAATAAATTCTGTCCGTAAGACGATCTATACTTCATTCTACCTACCGTTTTGATTAATTCAGGATGTAAACCATGAATTCCTAAATCAATAACGGTTCTTTTACCTACCTCAATAATCTCTTGATTAATTTGCTTTTCAGTTTTACGAACAATCTCTTCAATTCTTGCTGGGTGGATTCTTCCATCAGTTACCAATTTATGCATTGATAACCTTGCAATCTCTCTTCTTACTGGATCAAAACAAGAAAGAATAATAGCCTCAGGGGTATCATCAACGATAATTTCAACACCTGTCGCTGATTCTAACGCTCTAATATTTCGTCCTTCTCTACCGATAATTCTACCTTTAACATCATCAGACTCTAAATTGAATACAGAAACACAATTTTCAACAGCTTGCTCTACTCCTACTCTTTGAATCGTATTTAATACTACTTTTCTAGCTTCCTGTTGCGCCGTCATTTTAGCTTCTTCTACAGTCTCTTGAATAAAAGCCATTGCATCAGCTTTTGCCTCTTCTTTTAAAGAAGCAACTAATTCAGTTTTAGCTTCATCAGCAGACAAACCAGAAATTTGCTCTAGCATATCTACATGACGCTTATGTAGTTTTTCGATTTCGTTTTCTCTCTTTTCTAAAAACTCTATTTTATAATCGTAGTCAGCCTCTTTCTTCTGTAACGCTTTGTTATTTTTCTTTGATTTATCTAGCTCACTAGAAACTTGACTTTCTTTATCTCTTATTCTTTTTTCAACATCAGAAACTTTCTTTTCTCTAGACAAAATTACCTTTTCATGTTCAGCTTTAAGTTCTATAAACTTTTCTTTAGCCTGTAAAATTTTATCTTTCTTAATGGCATCAGCTTCTACTTTAGCCTCTTTTATGATGTTTCTTGCTTTATCTTTAGTATCAACTATTAACTTATTTGCCTTAGTCTTCTCTAACATTTTAGCGATAATAAAACCTATCACTAAACCTATAATTCCCGCCAAAGCAGGAAATAATACTCCTTCCATAATTTTAAATTGATTGTATAAAAAAAGCCCACATTAATAGGGTTTTATAAACTCCGTATAGACAGGTTTAGGACTAACTGATTGATCAAGAATCCAAAACAAAGTTGGCATACTTTACTAATCAAGACTCATCCTTTTTAATTGAATAGTGTTGAGTTTATTAAACTATAGTACTAATGCAGGCAGTATATTAATGTTTTATATTTAAAAGAACTTTTATTTATATCTCAGCATCAATCAAATTGATCAACGCCTTTATTTTTTGTAACGCTTCTTTATCTTGCTTTTCTTTACCTATTGACTCTATTTCTAACTTAGAAGCGAATTGTAATGCACACATTGCCAAAACATCTTGTTTGTCAGCAACTGCATAATTTTCTTCAAATTTAGCAATTAATTCGTTAATATTCCTTGCGGCCTTTCTCATCCCTTCTTCTTCATCTGTAGAACTTACACTTAATGGGTATGTTCTCCCCGCTATAACAACATTAACTTTAAGTTTCGCCATGTAAAGAACTTTTAGGTACTTAAGAGCTTGATACATTTATCAATTTCTCTTACTAATGCATTTATTTTGAGTTTTGTTTCTCTAGTGTTATCATTACTGCCCTCGATAGTTTTAGCAACTTTCAACAAGTCATATTCTTCTTGCTTTTCCTTTAATTGTTGCTCTTTCTCTTGTAACAAACCTTGCAACTTCGCATTATTTTGGAATAAAATATTATTTTCTTCCTTTAAAAATTCATAATTAGAAAGTAAAGTCTTTAATTTAACTTCCAGTAAATGAATTGCTTCTTGAGTGTTACTCATTAAATTTCCGAGAATAAAACTATTTCTACAAAGTTATTAATATAGATTAATTTAACAAATTTTTTGCACCTTTTTAATAAGTTATTGATTACAAACATACTATCATTTTTATATTTATTTTACTAATTTTGTTTTAAAACTGTTGCAATTTTGAAACTTTACCTTATACTTTTTTTTTCATTTACAAGTGGAATGCTGCTTGCTCAAAACCAATATCCAAAAGATTATTTCGATTCTCCTTTAAAAATTCCAATCATTCTTTCTGGAACTTTTGGAGAATTACGTAGTAATCATTTTCATTCTGGAATCGATATCAAAACTCAAGGAAAGGAAGGAATTCCTGTATATGCTCCTGCCGATGGGTATATTTCAAGAATAAAAGTGGGGCAATATGGCTTTGGAAAAGCCTTATATATGAATCACCCTAATGGATACACTACCGTTTATGCACATTTAAGAAAATTCGCTGGAGATATTCAATCATATGTAAAAAAGAACCAATATAAAAAACAAAAGTATGCGATTGGTAATCTTTTCCCTAAACAAGATAAATTCCCTATAAAAAAGGGAGATATTATCGGTTATACTGGTGATACAGGTAGTTCTGGTGGACCTCATTTACATTATGAAATAAGAGATACAAAAACTGAAAATATCATCAACCCACTTTTCTTTAGTTTCAATGTTGACGATACAATAAAACCAACTGTAAATCAATTAATGGTATACCCTCTTAGTGATGAAGCCCGCATTAATAATTTTGCCAAGAAAACATCTCTAGAATTAAAGAAAATTAGTGAAGGTGAATTTGTAACCGATAGAATTAATGCTTCCGGAACAATTGGTTTTGGTATTAATGTGTTTGATCGCTTAAATGGTGCTTCTAACAAAAATGGAATTTTCAGTTTAGAAATGAAAGTAAATGGTAATCGAGTTTATTATCATGATGTAGAAACTTTCTCATTTGCTGAAAGTAAATACATTAATCTTCATATTGATTACGCACATTATAAAAAGTATAGAAAGAGATTTCAAAAAACACATAAAGTAACTCCTAATAAACTAAGTTTATATGAAGACTTAGTGAATAATGGTAAAATTAACATAGAAGAAAACTCAAATTACACCGTGGAAATTATTAGTAGTGATTTCAACAAAAATCAAACACGAATAAAAATTCCTATCAAAGGTGTAAAAAGTACTTTAATATTTAAAAAATTAGATACCACGGATTATAAAATTAAATCAACCGACTTCAATAAATTTAAGTTACAAAATGTTACTGTAGCTTTTCCTAAAAATACCTTTTATCAGGATAGCTTTATTGATTTCAAACTTAATAATGGTGTTGCTTCTGTTCACGAACGCACCGTTCCTCTAGATAAAAAATACACATTAACTTTTGGAATCTCGCACCTTTCAGATGCGCAACGACAACAAGTATATATCGCCAATGTCGATAACCCAAAGTACCCTAGATATGTTTCTACTAAGAAGAAAATTGACAAAGCATATACTTCCACAAAATCTCTAGGAAAGTATACCTTAAATTATGATACTAAGAAGCCTTCTATCTCCCTTGTTAATATCCAGAACGGTAAGTGGATTTCAAAAAATAAGACTCTTAAGGTTAAAATAAAAGATAAAGAAACAGGTATAAGAGATTACAGAGCTACTATTGATAATGAGTGGATTCTTATGGAATATAATCATAAAAAAGGAATATTAACTTACGATTTTAGTGATAAAAAGTTGGTAGGAAGTAAACATATCTTTAAAATTGTAGTATCTGATAACGTTGGAAATACCAAAACGTTAAAAGCTACGTTTTTTAAAAAGTAAACCTTATACACTTTGAGACAGCTAATTTTTATTCTTTTTTTTCCTGCATTGATCTTTGCTCAGAAAACAGCCACGGTTAAAGGAAAGATAACCGATCGTAATAATACACCTATTGAAAACGTAGCTATTACTTATTTAAATAAAGGTACGACGACAGATAAAAATGGGAACTACGAATTCTCTATTCCTATTCGAAAAACGGTAACGACAACATTTAGCCATGTTTCCTTCAAAACCGTAACCAAAAAGTTTACGGCTAGAGGTCCTAAAATTTTTAATTTTTCACCAAAACTAAAGGCTTTAGATGAAAATTTAAAGGAAGTTGTAGTTAAAAACAGAAAGAAAGAAGCTGAAGGAATTACAAAAATAGAAACAAAACAAGTACAAAATTTAATTGGTGCAAACGCAGGAGTTGAAAACGTATTGATGACATTACCTGGTGTTAGTAATAATAATGAATTAAGTACACAGTATAATGTTCGCGGCGGAAACTTCGATGAAAATCTGGTTTATGTAAACGGTATAGAAATATATAGACCGTTTTTAATTCGTTCTGGTCAACAAGAAGGTCTTAGCTTTATAAACCCTCATATGATCCAAAATATTAATTTTTCTGCTGGAGGTTTTCAAGCGAAATATGGTGATAGACTTTCATCGGTTTTAGATATTACCTATCGTAAACCTGAAAACTTTGGTGCTCAAATTGATTTGAGTTTATTAGGAGGAAGCGTTACCGTTGAAGATTCATTTCTAAACAATAAACTGAGCGCAATTTTAGGAGTCAGATATCGTGACAACAGTTTGTTTGTAAATAGTAAGCAAACGGAAGTTAATTTCAGACCTCAGTTTACAGATATTCAAACCTATCTATCTTATAAATCATCAGATAAGCTTACACTTAACTTTTTAAGCAACTTTTCTTTAAACGATTATAACTACAAACCATTAACTAGGAGAACTCGTTTTGGTACACTTGCTAATCCGCTCGAATTAATCGTTTTTTACCAAGGTCAAGAGCAAGATCAATTCAAGACATTGTTCGGAGCATTTTCTGCTGATTATAATGTAAATGAAAATTTAAAATTAACCGGTACAATTTCATCTTTTAATACTCAAGAAGAAGAATATTTTGATATTGCAGCGGCCTATAGTTTAGGGGCAGTAGATACTAATGCAGGCTCAGAAAACTTTGGAGAAGTTGAATTTCCTCAAGGTATAGGTTCTCAAATTAATCATGCAAGAAACGATTTAGATGCTTTAATTAATGCAGTTCAACTTAGAGCAACATTAAAACAAGGTAAAAATGAGTGGAGAGCTGGAATAAAATACCAAACTGAAAATATTAAAGACAGAATTAACGAATGGGAAGTTATTGATTCATTAGGGTTTTCTGTTCGTCCACCCCATCATTCTATAAATGAACAACCTTATGAACCTTTTACTGGACCAATAGAACCTTATCAAAATGTTCGCGCACAAAACAATATTGACATACAGCGACTTTCTGGTTTCGCTCAAATAAGTCGTAAAACGTTTTTAAACAATCATCAAATTTGGATGAATTTAGGAGTTCGCGCTCATTATTGGAGTGTTAGCGCTAATTCACAAACATCTCAAAATCATATTGTGTTTAGTCCGAGAGCTCAAATTGCGATAAAGCCAGATTGGGAAAGTGATGTACTCTTTCGATTATCTGGAGGATGGTATGCACAACCTCCCTTCTATAAAGAATTAAGAGACTATGATGGGCAAATCCACCCTGAAGTGAAAGCTCAGCAGTCTATTCATATTGTTGCTGGAAATGATTATAGTTTCAATCTTTGGAACCGCCCATTCAAATTAACTACTGAAATGTATTATAAGAGCTTAACTGATGTTAATGCATATTCAATTGATAACGTTAGAATACGTTATAGAGCGGACAACGTTACTGAGGCATATGCATATGGTTTTGACGTAAGGTTAAACGGTGAATTTGTTCCTGGTAGTGACAGTTGGATTAGTTTTGGTTATTTAAAAACAGAAGAAAATATTGATAATAGAGGTTATATAGCCCGGCCTACGGATCAACGCATAAAATTTGGAGTTTTATTTCAAGACTATATACCAAACCTACCTGATCTGAAGGCTTACTTAAATATTGTTTACAATACTGGCCTTCCTGGTGGTGCTCCTGCTTATTCGGATGTATATGAGTTTCAAAATAGACTAAACGATTATAAACGCGCAGATTTAGGGGTTTCCTATGTATTAACTGATGCAAATAAACCTGTTTCTAATGGTTTTTTAAGTCAGTTCAAAGAATTTACTATTGGTCTGGAGCTTTTCAATATTTTCGATGTAAGAAACTCTATTACAAATACATGGGTTAGAGATGCTTATAGCAAACAGCAATACGGAATTCCTAACTTTATGACAGGAAGGGTTTTAAATGTTAAACTTGGAATGAAGTTTTAATTTATACCTTTTTATCTTTCGATAATTTTCACCCCTGACAATACATTGTCATAGCACACTGTTAGATTTGTAAAAAAGAACAAATGATTATCGAAAATTTTCAACCTTTTATTGGTGAACACTGCGAAACTACCGCTACTGGAAGTCTTTTAAATCATATAGGAATACATTTATCGGAACCAATGTTATTCGGTATTGGACAAGGTTTGGGATACATTTTTTGGAACATGAAAATAATGGATTTCCCTTTCATAGGAGGAAGAATAAAACCCGACCTATTAACTCAGAATATCTGTCGAAATTTAAACCTCTCTTTGCACGTAAGTGAAACCACTTCTATAAAGAGAGCTTGGCTAACTGTCAAAAACTCATTGGACAGAGGAATGCCCGTAGGTTTGAAGTTAGATTGTTATCATTTAGAATACTTTTCGAATAAAATTCATTTTGCTGGCCATTATGCTTCAATCTACGGTTATGATGAGTATAATGCTTTCCTGAATGATACCAATCAACAAGGTAGAAATACTATTACATCTTTGGAGAGTTTAACTCTCGCCAGAAATGAAAGAGGTCCAATGTCTTCGAAAAACCTATCTTATACTATTTCAAAAACCGAAAATATCAAACCTTTAAAAAAAGTAATTCCAATAGCAATACATGAAAATGCTACCGACTTTTTGAATCCACCAATAAAAAATATTGGATACAAAGGAATAGCGAAAACCAGCTTGGAAGTCATGAAATGGTTTAAAACTAGTAAATCAATAAAAAAAGACTTTCAGCTATCTGCCTCTCTAATGGAAAGAGGGGGAACAGGTGGTTCACTTTTTAGAAATTTGTATAGAGATTTTCTCAAAGAAAGTGCCAATATATTGGATTCTTCCGAATTATTAGAGGCAAGCCAAAGCTATGCTGAAATCGCTATTGATTGGAAAAAGGTTTCTGATTTGCTTCATTTAATTGGAGAAACTGAAAATGTCGCGTATGTAAATGAAGTTAGTCATATTCTTGAAGATCTTTCGGTTAAAGAAGAACAAACCATGAAGGCTTTACAGAAAATTAGCGCTGTTTTTCTATAAAAAAACCTCTCTTCATATACTATCCTTTTTGACCGTTATTGTCAGAGTTAAAAACTATAATTAATTTAGCTACTATATTTTTTATAGTAAAAAAAGTGATGACTAAAACCATATTAATAACAGGGAGCACTGATGGAATAGGTAAATTGGCCGCATCAAAAATAGCCAACGAAGGACATATTGTAATTTTACATGGACGAAGTGTGGAAAAACTTGCAAATACCATAGTAGAAATAAAAAAAGCTTCAAACAACGATAACATATTCGGTTACACCTCGGATTTCTCGGACCTATCTTCTATTCATGAATTCGCTTCAAATATTCTTAATAATCACAAAACTCTTGATATTATTATCAATAATGCCGGAATATTTTCAACGAGTAAACCAATAACAAAAGATGGTTATGATATTCGTTTTTCCGTCAATTACTTCGCTCCTTTTATTCTTAGCTCAATATTACTTCCCATATTGGAAAAAGGTAAGCATTCAAAAATTATCAATCTAAGTTCTGCAGCTCAAGCCTCAATATCTTTAGAAGCTCTAGCAGGTAAACAGTCGTTAGGAATGCAACAAGCCTATGCTCAAAGTAAATTGGCCATTACCATGTGGTCGTTCTATCTTGCAAAAAACTATCCTTCAATTAACACCATTGCGGTAAATCCTGGATCGCTTTTAAATACAAAAATGGTGCAGGAAGCCTACGGACAATTTTGGTCTTCAGCAGATAAAGGTGCCCAAATTTTATATGACCTAGCATTATCTTCGACTTACGAAAATGAAAGTGGAAAGTATTTTGATAACGACAAAGGTTCATTTGGTCCCGCTCATCCAGATAACTATGATGAACAAAAAATACAAGAACTGATAAAAGTTACAAAACAAATATTGCTTAACTCATATTTGCATGTTGATGAGTAAATTAAAAGAGATTGCAAGAAAGGGAAAATTAAGCCTGGGGCTTGTTTTTCCTATTGAAGCTTATTCTGGTTCTATTCCTTCCATGCAGGATCAGGAAATACTCGCCAAAAAAGCTGAAGAATTAGGCTTCAAAGCACTTTGGTTTAGAGACATTCCTTTACATGATCCTAATTTTGGTGATGCGGGACAAATGTTCGATCCATGGGTTTACATGACGCATATTATGAATCAAACTTCATCAATTGCTTTAGCTTCGGGATCCATAATACTACCACTTCGTCATCCTATTCATACAGCAAAATCCATGTTAAGCATTCAAGAACTATCAAAAGGAAGAGCAATATTTGGAATTGCTTCCGGTGATCGTCCTTCAGAATATCCAGCTTTTAATAAAAATATACATATTAAGAACGATTTATTTAAAGATAATTTTCAATACATACAATCGCTATTAAAAGACTATCCTTCATTTGAATCTTTTCATTATGGAGCTTTGAATGGAAATATAGACTTACTCCCTAAATCAAGCTATAAAATCCCGTTCCTTGTTACCGGACATTCAGGACAGTCTTTAGATTGGATTGCTCAAAACTCTGATGGTTGGCTGTATTATCCAGGTAATTTTGATGTGTTGAAACAATCCATGAGTGATTGGCACAATGCTCTTGAAAAAACCGAACAACCATGGAAACCTTATATGCAGTCACTATATATAGATTTAGTAGATAATCAAAACGCATCTCCTTCTCCTATTCATTTAGGTATTAGAACTGGGAGTAAGTTTTTGTTATCATATTTAAAGTCATTAGAATCATTTGGGGTAAATCATGTCATACTCAATTTAAAGTATAGCTCAAGAAAGTCCAGTGGTGTCATCGATGAACTTGGTAATGATGTTTTAACTTATTTTAAATAGAAATCACCCTCTTTTCATAATCTCAATTCATAAAAAAACCGAGCATATTGCTCGGTTTCTTTCTAAAATATATTTTCTTATTTTGTTTTTCTAAACATTAACCAAAATCCGATTAACACTAATGGAATACTTAATACCTGTCCAGTGTTCAACGAATTGAAAACCCAATCTTCTCTTCCTTCCACTTGAGCTTCTTTCAAAAACTCAATAAAGAAACGTAAGGACCAAAGTACTACCATGAATAATCCAAACAAGAAACCTCTTTGATTCTTTTTATCTGTTTTCCAGTAAAAATGCCATAAAACGAAGAATAAAACTAAATAGCTAAACGCCTCGAATAGCTGTGTAGGATATCTAGGTACGGTCTCCCCTGCTCTCTTAAAGATAACTCCAAAACTACTTCCTGTTGGTTTTCCATAAATTTCTGAGTTAAAGAAATTCCCGAATCTAATAAAAAAACCAGCTAAAGCAACCATGATTCCTAATCTGTCCAAGATAAATAACCAAGGTTTTTGCAAATGCTTCTTAGCGTAAAAATACAACGCTATCGGAATGGCTATAGCGGCTCCGTGACTAGCAAACCCTGTAAAACCAGTAAACTTCCATCCATCAAGTAAACCAAAAATAGCTGAAGCTCCTTCTTGTTTTTTTAGCGGTAAAATGATTTCTAATAAATGATTTTGATAATAATCCCAACTATAAAAGAAAACATCTCCTAAACGCATTCCTATCAACATTGATACGAATACGTACATAAAAAGAGGATCTAATTTTTCAACAGAAATTTTATCTTCTATATATATTTTTTTCATTAAACGAAGCCCTAGAATAAATGCTATTACAAACATTAAGCTATACCATCTAATTCCAAAACCTCCAATTTTAATAATCTCAGGATTTATATCCCAAACAACAGATAAAAAATTCATGTATTTTATTATTTTTTATTTTTCTTATCAGGAACGGGATCATACCCACTTCCTCCCCACGGATGACAACTAAAAATACGCTTTATTGACAACCAACCTCCATAAAACAAGCCATGCTTTTTTAAAGCTTCTATTGTATAATGAGAACAAGTTGGTGTATAACGACAACTTGAAGGAGTATATGGCGAAATAGCTGTTTGATAAAAACGTACTAGCAGTATAAACGGATATGTAAGTACCTTTTTCAATTAATTTACTGTAAAAGTAGTTCCTTCTCGTCCATCTTTTAATTGAACTCCCAAAGCCAGTAATTCATCACGTATTTGATCAGATAAAGCCCAATCTTTATTCTCACGCGCTTCTTTTCTCAGCTTGATTAACAACTCAACAGTACCATCTAATGTTTTAGTATTTTGCTGACTTGTTTCAGAAACTAAACCAAGAACATCAAAAGAAAAAGCATTCAGTGTATTTTTAAGTAGTTCTAAATCTTCTCCAGAAATTGTCGCTTTCTTATCTTTTAATAAGTTTACAAACTTAACAGCATCAAATAAATGAGCGATAAGAATTGGTGTATTAAAATCATCGTTCATGGCATCATAACATTTCTGCCTCCATGCACTTACATCAAAATCAGAAGTTACTTTTCCAGCTTCAACCCCATTTAAAGTTTTAATAGCTTCCATCAGTTTATTAAATCCTTTTTCCGAAGCTAACAAAGCTTCTCCAGAGAAATCTAAAATACTGCGATAATGAGCTTGCATTATAAAAAATCTCACTACCCCAGCACTAAAAGCCTTTGGCAGAATATCATTTTCACCAGTTAAAATCGCCTCAGGTAAAATATAATTACCAGATGACTTCGCCATTTTTTGACCATTTAAAAGTAACATGTTTGCATGCATCCAATAATTTACTGGTTGCACACCTGAACAAGCATGTGATTGAGCAATTTCACACTCATGATGAGGAAACTTTAAATCCATTCCTCCTCCATGAATATCAATTTGTTCTCCCAAATATTTTGAGCTCATTACAGAACACTCTAAGTGCCAACCTGGGAAACCTTCTCCCCAAGGAGATGGCCATCTCATTATATGACGCTCATCTGCTTTTTTCCATAAGGCAAAATCTTGAGGATTTTTCTTATCAGACTGACCGTCTAAGGCTCTTGTATTGTGAATAGCATCTTCGACAGTTCTACCTGATAAAATTCCATAATGACTATTTTCATTGTACTTTAATACGTCGAAATAAACAGAACCATTTACTTCGTAAGCCAATCCCTTATCCAAGATTTCTTTTATCATTTCGATTTGCTCAACGATATGACCGGTTGCTGTTGGTTCGATACTTGGAGGTAAAAAATTATACAAATCAGTTACCTTATGGAAGTCAACTGTATAGCGTTGTACTACTTCCATTGGTTCAATTTCCTCTAATCGAGCTTTTTTCGCGATTTTATCTTCTCCTACATCAGCATCACTTTCTAAGTGACCGGCATCAGTAATATTACGAACATAACGTACTTTATAACCGATATGTAATAGGTAACGAAATACCATATCGAAAGACATAAAGGTTCTTACATTTCCTAAATGCACATTGCTATATACTGTAGGTCCACAAACATACATACCTACCCTCCCTTCTGTTACAGGATTAAACAATTCTTTGCTTTTCGATAATGAGTTGTAGATTTTAAGTTCGTTTTCCTTAAATAATTCCATAGATATAGTTGCATTTAACGAATGCTAAGATAGGTACTTTAGTAAGAATATAGAAATGGAATTTTAGTGAAGTTTTTGTTAAATATTAGTGTTTGTTCTTGTTATAAAATGTCTTTAACTTGATCTACTTTTGTACTCTTTTTAAATTACTTCCAATTTACTGATTTTAATACTTAACGATACAAATCTCCTTGTAAGTATTTTAAACCAGAGTCACAAATTACGGTAACAATCTTTTTTCCTCTACCCAAAACTTTAGCTCTTTGTAAAGCGGCCCAAACATTAGCTCCGGAAGTTATACCTCCAAAAACACCTTCTCTTTTTGCTAAAGCTCTTGCCGTATTGTATGCATCTTCATCTTTCACAGCAATTATTTGATCCGCCAAATCCAATCTACAAATTTCAGGAATGAAGCCCGCTCCCATTCCTTCTAATCTATGAGTTCCTGATGTATCACCTCCTGATAAAGTTCTTACATTGAAGGGTTCGACAGGAATACAGCTAATTGAAGGGATTTCTTTTTTTAAAATTTCAGAATTCCCTGAAAAACAACCTCCCGTTCCTACTCCAGCTATAAACTCATGAATATCGTTTCCCAAATCGTTTAAAATTTCTTTTGCCATATCATGATAAGCCAATTTATTGTCTAAATTTTTAAACTGATTTGTATAAAATGTATTTGGTTTACTTGCTATTTCAGAAACTCTTTCGAGAGCTTTATTAATAACATTCGCCGTTATTTTTCCTTTTTCACTAGGAATTAATTCTAATGTAGCTCCAAACAACCTCATCGTTTGAAGTTTTTCGGCGGCAAAAGCATCAGATGAAACAAAATGAGCTTTATATCCTTTTGCGGAGCATATCATTGCCAAAGAGCTTCCAGTACTTCCTCCAGTATAATCAACAACAGTACCTCCAGGTTTAAGCTCACCTCTTTCTTCGGCTCCTTTAATCATTGAAAGTGCCATTCTATCTTTCATACTTCCCGAAGGATTCGCTCCTTCATATTTCACATAAACATCCGCCATATCTTTATCTACTAATTTTTCTAATCTGATTAACGGTGTATTTCCTATGCCCTTCATTAACTGAATATTTAATTAATTACCAGCAAGATAATTAATTTCTAATTTTCAACAACTCCTCTTCTAATTCGCTCTTTTTTCCCATTTGATCATTAGTTAATGTGCCTCCAAGAAGATTTGTTTGTTCATAAGGGTCGTTCATTAAGTCGAAAAACTCCTCTTCTCCATTTGAATTAACAATGAGTTTATGCTCTCCATCACTAATGCTCCAGGCATCTGTAGTATCATTATTCATTTCAGAATATTGATATTTTCGAGCATTACTTCCAGAACTCAATAACGACTTAAAACTTTTACTGTCGTGTGTTTCATTAACGGAAATACCTGACAGTTCTGCTATTGTAGCATATAAATCAGTACTGGAAATAATACTATTATCGCTCCCCGTTTTTGAGACTCCTGCTCCTGATATAATCATTGGAGTATTAATTCCTCCCTGATATAAAGTTCCTTTTACCTTACTCGATCTAAACGGCGTTTGTGCGGCTTGATTTGGAGTTCCGTTATCTCCCAAAACAATGATTGTTGTATTCTCTTTTTCTTCTGAAGGAAAACTATTTAAAAGTCTACCTATTTGATAATCCATGGCTTCGATAGCCGCCATATAATAAGGTAAAACATCAGCTCCATTGGTATATTCAGCCAAGCCTTGCTGAGAATGCATTTCATTTGGAGGTAAATGAAAAGGTGTATGAGGTGCTGTATAGGCCAACCATAAAAACCATGGTTTTGATTGCTGCGCAACCCAATCGATGGATAAATCTGTAAATTTTTCTGTAATATAATTCGTTTGATTGGTTACGTTACCGTCTTCCGTTAGCTCCCAATCATAATAATCTGCCGTTCCTGAGATAAGACCAGCATAATAGTCAATTCCTAAACTTTCTGGGTTAAAAGTACGATTGTTTCCTCCTGCTAAATGCCATTTTCCTATTACAGCAGTTGTATATTCATTATTGGTTTGATCACTTATATATTTATGTAGAACTGTTTCAGAATTACTTAGAACATCTCCTGCCCATTTTATTCCTGTTCGGTAACCATATTTCCCTGTAATTATTGAAGCTCTTGTCGGTGAGCAAGTTGGATAAACCCATAAATTATTAAATAATACCCCGCTATTTCTCAATTCATCTAAATTTGGAGTATTTGGTTTGATTGTTCCTTCTGCATATCCTGCTAAGGCATCTTTTCCCAAATCATCAACTATAATTAACAAAATATTGGAGCTTTCTTCCGAAGGAGAAGGTTTTGGATTGGAAACCTCTGTGTTATCATTTCCACAAGAGACTAAGAAAGACAATATGATTAGTAATACGATATATTTTTTCATAAAGGATTAATTTTTAAAAGGGTCACTATATTTCTCATCGGATAGCATTTCATAATCAGTTAATGTTTCCATAAACGCTACCAATGCTTCTTTTTGATTTTGAGTTAAATTGAGTCTTATCGGATTATTATCAGATCCCAAAAGTGGAGGCCTTAAATTCATATGTTTTTGAATTCCTGAATTATAAAACTCTACTACTTCCTGTAAAGTTGCGAAACGTCCGTCATGCATATAAGGTGGTCTAATTGCGATATTTCTTAAAGATGGCGCCTTAAACTTTCCTATATCACCAGGGTTATTGGTCGTTTCATTAATACCCAAGTCATCTGTTGATACGGCATCCAATCCATTGGTAACGGATGTTGTTGTTCCGAAAGGACCATTAGGAATTGGCCCAACAAAAGCCTCCGAAACATGACAACCTGCACAATTCATACGATCTCCGCTAGTTGTTGTAATCGGTAAATAAAATAAGGCTTTCCCTTGATTTTCCTGTTGTGTAAAACCGGGGAAATTATCAGTTGGGGCTTGTACCTCGCTTCTTGCAATATCGTATTTCGAGGTCGTACTTACCATACTACGAATAAATTGAGCTAAAGCCTTTGCTATTCTCTCACTTGAAATAGTTCTATTTCCAAAAGCCGCTTCAAATAACGGAGGATAATAAGATTGACTACCAACTATTTCTTCCAATTGTTGCAATGTCAATCCCATCTCAACCTCATCTTGAAATGGCATTAATACTTGTTCTTCTAACGTTCCTGCTCTTTCATCCCAAAAAAACTTGCCAGTATAATAAAACCTGGCATTGGTTAATCCCATAGAATGCCTTCTCGTTCTTCCTCCATCGAACCCTTCACTTAAAACATCGGGATCAGAGAAACCAAATTCTTGTTTATGGCATGACGCGCAAGCTTTCGTTCCATTTGCACTTAATTTTTTATCGTAGAACAAAACTCTTCCTAAAGTTGCTCCCTCATTAGTAATTAGATTATTTGCAGGTGTATTATCAAAATCTACTGCTGCACCTTGAAATGGACTTTGTGGGTCGAAAGCATTGTTTGTATAATGAGCAGGTAAGGGTATGTTTGCATAGTTAAATAACTCATTGGGTAAATTCAAGTCTTCAAAAGGATCTTGTTCTATTGGGGTATATGTGTCACTATCATTTGAACATGAAATCATCGACATTAATACTACTAAAAATAACATTGAAACTATTCTACTCATAGGGATAAAATATTGTGATATCTTTTTTTGACCTTATTTTTTGAAAAAAGTTTATTCTTAGGTTAAAAAATATCAAGATTAATGAATAGTAAGTTTCTTTTGGAACTCTCTTAATTTACAAAAAAACACGAAAAAATTGAATATTATAATAAAATTTAACCGATATCTTCATATATGTACTTATTGCAACTTACCAACCGACTATAGATATTGGGAAACTATCAAAAAAAATGATTCACCTAACTAAAAAAGTAGTAGCTCCGTTTTTTTTCAGATATGTTTGCTAAGCAGTTTCAAAAAATCTCATCATAAACTATACTGAAATTGAAAAAAGAGCTCAAAATTGAGCTCTTTTTTATTAAGATTATGATGAATGTATTACACATTCATTTTTTCCAAAATAAATAATGAAATTACCTTACTTTATAATTCTAAAAGACTTATGTTTGTATTGTTCAAAAAGAACATCTATTAATTTTAAGGTATCATTTAGTAATTAGTTTTTTGAGTTTATTCTCTTCTTGCCTTTTTTTATTTCATTATTCCTTTATTGTTTTTAGTGTTTTAATAGCATTAGAATTACTCATAATTCCTAATGCCTTAAATGAATTAATTACGCTCTTTTATGAATAAAAAAATTTAATAACATAAAATTTAATACCCATGCAAGAAGGTACAGTAAAGTTTTTTAATGATTCAAAAGGATTTGGATTTATTACATCATCAGACACAGGAAAAGATATCTTTGTTCACACTTCAGGTTTAATCGATGAAATCAGAGAAAATGACAGAGTAAGATATCAAACAGAACAAGGACGAAAAGGTATAAATGCCGTAAACGTTGAAGTTATTAGTTAATTAGTTGACTCACTAGTTAATTATATTTATTTTATTATATTTTGTTATAATTAAAATTGAAAGATTGCCCTTTTGGGGCAATCTTTTTTATTATATGGGCACAACACAATTAAACCAATTATTACTATATCACATCCACTTATCGATGAAATAGATACATTCATCTTTAAAACCACCCTATACATCTTATTTTAAAGTTAGCAATCTTCTTTAACACTATCTTTAAGTTATTAAATATAAAATACCCCCCCCGAAATTATTTAACCTTAAATGAGAAACGAGCTTCTTTAAAACTCTTTTCTCATTTCTTCTTTTTATGCGATTTATAGTCTACAACAGTTTTTACGCATATTCTATTCTTTCAAGTCATTATTTAACAAAACTGAATTGTCTACAGAGTCAAATACAAATCCATGGACTCAGCTAAAAAGACAATCAAAACCAATCATCTAAAGACACATAACTTTCGTCTTTTAAATATTATTATATAGCTTTTTTTGTTTAAAACAATGCTCTTTTACTGTATCTTTAAGTATATTAAATAATAGTACCCCCGAAATTATTTAACCTTAAAATAGATGCCCCCCAAGCATAACATAACCTTAAATGGGAAAACGAGCTTTCTTAATCTCTTTTTCTCATTTATTTTTGATTAAAATTTCAAATCAATCACAACAATATGTTTTCTTTTTTGAAGGTGATAAACCATAAAACAGAACGCTTCTATCTCTTTAAATTGATCTAATACTACTAAACTTTCCATCACTAACCATATCTCTTAATTTAATCAACGCTTCTTTAAGTACTTTCGCTACTGCTAATCGGTAAGCTGTTTTACCGAATTAAATAAGGTAATTTATCGATTGACCGATCGTTTAATCGTTTGTCCAGATATTGACAGTACTCACCTTCTGAAGTATTACTAAGCATCTAAAAACTAAAATTTAGATAGAAGTTTGTTTGTAATTTTATAATGTATTTAAGAAAGAGATTCCCTAAAATATAGATTCCCATAACAGAAAAAAGAGCTCAATTTTTGAGTTCTTTTTTTTAGCTTTTTTTGAGATTGTAGTTACTGATAAGTTTTACTTTAAAACTTATTATGAAAATTAAAAAAGAAGATAATATGGATATAATTATTTCTTTATTAAGGTCAAATAATTTACAATACTTCATATTTGTATATGATGAACGACATACCCCGAAGTAATATTTATTCTATTAAAATACTTGACGACAAACCTACATTTCCTTAACCCTTAACTGAGAATATTTCCCTTTGATTTGAATTTTGTTGTCTTTTGAAGTTAAATCAAATGTTCCGTTTAACTTTTTCTCTCCATTACCAGAAGTAAACTCCATAGAAGGTCTGTTTGGAAACATTGGAGATTTATCATTGATAGTGTATATAATTTGATCGTTAATTACACTTCCATCAATAATTGCATTTGAATAATTCAAGTAAACTTTTAAAGTATTATATCCTTTATGAATCTTTTGAATATCAACATCTCCGAAGCTATTACTTACTTGTACATCTTTGTATAAATTCTCTATTAAAATATCAGACGATTTTGAATCGACAATAGTTTCAGTAACCGATGCTAACTGAGCATCGGTTACATTATTTAAAAACAAAGAACAAGCGTTTAATGAATTGATTATTACAGGTGAAAATGATACATTCAATTTACCTCCGTTAATCGCATCTGCTTTAAACGAACCATAGCTAACCTTACCAGAAGCTTTGGTTTTTGGTAACTTCACCTTACAGTGACGTGTATTTAAATCGAAAGTAGCTCCTTTTGGCACTTTGATTGTAATTTTTTTAGTGATTTTAACTTTTTTCCCATTTACAAACAAGTCATTCGAATCACCTGGTGGGAAAGAATACACAAAAGTATTTCCATTTTTACTTACTAATCTCGCCTTTTCAATAGACTCTCTTATTTCTTTAGAATTAATTTTTTCAATTGCTTTTTGTGCTTCTACAAAAGCTTTTCTTTTTTCGATTAAAGCTTCCCTTTGCTCTTCTCGAGCTTTCATCAACTCTTCTCTTTGCTTTTCTCTTATCTTTCTTAACTCTTTTTGTTTCGCTTTTAATTCTTTCTTAATCTTTTCTTGCTGCTTTTTAAGCTTTTTATATTCTTTCGATTTTTTAAATTTTTCCCATTCCTTTTTTGAACGAATTTTCACATCATTAACACCGTCTTTCCACTCGAAAAAATAAGCATCCCCATCTTTCGCATACTTATCAAAGTCGAATGCTATTTCTGCAATCTCAGGGATAATTACTTCTCCCAACTCCATTTCTGGAAAATCTATTTCTGGAATAACAACCTTTGAACTAATAATTTCTCCGAAATCGACCTCAGGTATTTCTATCATCTCAATATCACCAGGAAATACATATTCACCTTCATTGAAAACAATAAAATTATCTTTTCCAAAAGCTCTAAACCTTCCTTTGTTCGCTCTTACCTCTATTTTAGATTTATTACCTAAAACCTCAAATTCCCAGTTATCTAAATATTGTTGAGCTTCCTTTTTTTCAAGTCCTTCTACTTCAATAACTGCCTCTACAGCCACTTCATTTTTATCCCACGTAGTTACATCAATCTCAGCATTTGAAGCATTAATATCTATTTCTACGTCTTTATTTGTATAAAACTTCTCGTTAAATTTTTTCTCTACTTTTTGTGCCCAAACACCACTACTTATCAATAATAAGAGCACACTTAGTTTAAATGGTTTGAATGTCATTTTGATTTGGATTTTTAAATTCATGTAATTGCTTTTGCATTCGTTTTAACAGCTGTAAACGTAATTGCAGATTTCCAATCAATGCATTGATAGTATCATCGTTAACTCCTTTTGTATTGAGCTCATCGGTTAACGATTTATATTCGTTGGTCAACTCCTCTAATTGAGCAATATAACCATCAAAAAGCTCCTTATTTTCTTCCGTTAATTCTAATTGACTTAACTCATAATTTATCTTATTTACGTAGTAAGACTCTACTGTTTTTAATTCGGGGGATATACTTCCCAAACTAATACGTTGAATATTTGAATTCACCTCGTTATCCTCCTGATGAATAGGCTGTGGATCAATTGTAGTAGTATTCATGTATATCTGAAATGTTACTCCTAACAACAACACAATTGAAGCTGCAGCAAATAACCATTTGTATGAAAATTTCTCCTTTTTTTCTTCATGAAGTTCTTTCATTAATTTATCCTGAAAACGACTTCTATGATTACTAGATAATTTATCCTTATTACTAGTATTATCTTTTAATATCTCCCTAATATCCTTATGCATAATACGAGGTTTTTAAATGTTCTTGTACTTGTTTTTTTCCTCTCATTAAATGAGTTCTTGAGGTCACCTCAGAAATTCCCAAAATTTGTGAGATCTCATTATGATCATATCCTTCTAAAAGATATAAAGTGAGTACAAGTCTATATTTTTCTTTCAACTTATTAATACTGCCTACAATTTCGTCGTATCCTACTTTCGATGCAACCTGCCAATCATCATCTTCAATTAGGGTCGTTATCTCCTCGTTTATAGGCACAACTGCCAGTTTTTTCTTCTTTAACCAATCGATACTTTGATTAATAACTATCTTTTTCAACCAAGCTCCAAAAGTTACTTCTTCTTTATATGAATTTATTTTTTTAAAAGCCTTTATAAAGGCATCTTGCATTACGTCCTCAGCTTCATAAGTATCCTTCACATAACGCAGTGCAACGGTATACATCGCATCACAATACAAATCATACAATTGCATTTGCGCTTTTGCATCATTTAATTTACATGCCTCTATGATAGGCTGATGAAGCTGTTTAGTCACTCTCATTTTTGGTTTCTTGCTCTAATAGACGATACTTTTTTTTGAGCGTTGCATTTTTGCCTAAAATTTTATTTTTAAATTTACATTATGTAACGTACATATGAAAATAGCCTTCTTTTTTACTAGTAAGATTCAGCTATCTATAAATTGAATGTACCTGCTTAATACAACAACTGTTCAAAACGTCAAATGACAAAAAAAAACAAGTCTGCACTCACTGAAAAAGATGGTATTTCTCAACCTGAAACTACCAACAAAACTTCTGCTGAAAAAATTAAGTTGAATAGAAGAAAACAACCTTCAGTTAAAGAGTTTGTTGAAAAAATATTGTCTGGTGATATTACTTTTTTAAGTAGAGCCATCACCTTAGTAGAAAGTACAAACCCAAAACATCAACAAAAGGCAAACGAGATTTTAGAAGCCTGTTTACCCTACGCTAATAATTCTGTTAGAATCGGAATTACTGGAGTTCCTGGAGTAGGAAAAAGCACATTTATTGAGGCTTTTGGTAAACACCTAACTTCTATAGGTAAAAAAGTTGCCGTACTAGCGGTTGATCCAAGTAGTTCTATAAATAGAGGAAGTATTTTAGGTGATAAAACAAGAATGGAAGAATTGGTTACCGATGAAAACGCCTTTATTCGCCCTTCACCTTCTGGAACATCTTTAGGAGGTGTTGCGCAAAAAACTAGAGAAAGCATTATTCTTTGCGAAGCTGCTGGATATGACAGCATAATTATTGAAACCGTTGGTGTTGGACAATCGGAAACTGCTGTCCATTCCATGGTTGATTTCTTTCTATTATTAAAACTTGCTGGGGCTGGCGACGAACTTCAAGGAATTAAAAGAGGGATTATTGAAATGGCTGATGCTATAGTGATTAACAAGGCTGATGGAGATAATAAAAAGAATGCCAAGATTGCAAAAATTGAATTCAACAGAGCCTTGCATTTATATCCGCCAAAAGAAAATGGTTGGATCCCAAAAGTAATGGTAGCCAGTGCTCTTGAAAACAAAGGGATAGATGCTATTTACACAATGATCAACGATTATATTATTGATAATAAACAAAAAACCTTTTTCGATAAAAAACGTAATAAACAAAACAAATTTTGGCTATTAGAAACTATAAATCAACAGCTAAAAGATAATTTTTATAACGACCCAAAAATAAAGGAATTATTAAGCAGTGAAATTTCTCAATTAGAGGAAGGTAAAACGACTCCGTTTAGTGCCGCAAATAGATTGTTGGACGAATCAAACAATAAAAAAAAGGTTTAAAACCGTACATTTAAACCTTTTTCTCTTCATTCTGGTATTTCTTTACCTTTAGTTTTTATTGTTAAACAACAAAACTCATTATTAACACTCCAAAGATGAAAATTTATTGATTTCTTTTTTTAAGAAAGATACCAAACGTCATGTTTAAAAGAATAAACGTAGCTCTAAAAGGTATAACTGTTCTAAGTTCTAAATAGAAACATCAAAACTTGTTCTCTTTTAACTTTTTCTATGTCAGAGCGAAAGAAAAAACATGTATTTTTGAGAAAAACTATACCAAAAATGAGCGATACAACTACTGATTTAATTTCATGGACTGACTTTACTAAAGTAGACATGAGAATAGGAACCATTATCAGTGCAGAAGTTTTTAAAGAAGTAAAAAATCCTGCATATAAAATGCAAGTTGATTTTGGAGAATTTGGTATTAAGAAAACATCGGCTCAAATTACAAAATTATATACTCCAGAAGAGTTAATTGGAAAACAAGTTGTAGCTGTTGTTAATTTTCCCAAAAAGCAAATAGCCAATATCATGAGCGAATGTCTTGTACTCGGTGGTTTAGGTGATGAAAAAGAAGTAACGCTATTAAGCCCTGAAAGAAAAGTAAAAAACGGTACTAAAATAGCCTAAGCTAAATGCGTATTTCAGCTAGAAACCTATTTCTTATTGATGGGATTGGAGCTTCATGTTCGGCTCTTTTTCTAGGAGTTATTTTTACTCAATTTAATGAACTTGTTGGAATTCCTATTTCGAGTTTATACCTACTAGCTGGTATTCCTTGTTTTTTTATATTACTAGATGTTTACTTTTACAAGAATATCCAGATAAAAACTACCAAAGCTCTAAAAACTATTGCTTTTCTTAACTTCCTCTACTGCCTAATTTCTTTAATTATCGTATTCACTCATCGAGATAGATTAACCTGTTTGGGATGGGCTTATATACTATTAGAAATTTTAGTAATAAGTGTTTTGACTTTCATAGAGTTGAGAACTGCAAAACATTTAAATAAGCAGTAAGTTTTCTGTTAAAACACGACTCTTCTGGTCTAAAATTACAACGAAAACTTTCCATGTGGTCTATTCAAAAACTAGAAAATCAATCTAACTACACTAGTCAAGATATAAACATCTTATTTGTTATTGCAGGTGATATATCAGTTCAATCACTTCAAAATTCTTATAAAATACCTAAAAAGAGTTTTTTCTTTTTTGAGAACAGTTTCAAGGTAACAAGTACATCTCCTTTTTATGAAGGTTATGTTTTAACCCTTAAAAATGATCTCGTGCAAGACCTGCTTCCTTCTCTCTCCTCTCTATCCAATGTATGTAAGCCAAATAGTTTAGTTAACATTCAATTAATTAGGTCACTTTTGTTTTCATTATCTTCTGAGAGAAAAGAAAATACCTCTTTAATCCGTAGCTACATGAATATTATCTTTGAAAAAATCGAAGAAAGTATTCATCAGAAAAACGAATCCTCTTTATTTAAAAAATTCATTAATCTTATTGAGGAAAATATTGAAAACAACTATTGTGCGGCTACTTATGCTGAAATGTTAAATATCCCATTAAAAAAATTAATTACCGAGGTTAAAAAAGAAACAAATTCAACTCCATGTTCTGTAATTAGTCAACAAGTAATTAAGAGAGCAAAAGAACTACTAACCACAACCAAAAAATCAAGTAAAACAATTGCTTATCAATTAGGTTTTCGAGAACCTTATTACTTTATCAAATATTTTAAGCGCAATGTAGGAGTAACGCCAACACAATATCGAAAACAGTATTAAGAAAATATGACATCTTTTGGTTAAAAATTCCATTTTTTAAACTCTCTATCTAAAAGATCTTTGTTTTTACAATAATTAAAAACCGTAAAATCATGAACTTAATAGAAGAACTAAAAGCGAAAAAAGAAGCCTCTTCGAAGGTTATTCCTGAAGAAAAACTTCAAATTATGGCCCAAAGTACCCAATTATTGAAAGACCATAATATTTCGAATAAAGCTTTGAAAGTAGGAGATACAATAATCGATTTTGAATTACCCAATGCTTTGGGCAATACAGTAAGCTTAAAAGACTATTTATCTGAAGGATCAGTTGTAATTTCTTTTTATCGAGGAGGCTGGTGTCCTTATTGTAATATAGAACTCCGTGCCCTGCAAAATTTATTACCAGAATTTGAAAAACTCAATACTAAGTTGATTGCCATTTCACCAGAAACACCAGATAATTCATTGGATACGGCCGAGAAAAACAATTTGTCTTTTGAAGTGTTGAGTGATATTGACAATATAGTTGCAAAGCAAATGGGATTGGTTTTTCAATTACCCGAAGATTTAAGAGAGGTTTACCATTCTTTTAATATTGATGTACCTAAACATAATGGAAATAAAGATTATGAACTTCCAATGCCGGCAACTTATGTTATTAACTCTAAAGGAATCATACAATATGCTTTTATTCCTGAGGATTATACCGAAAGGGCAAACCCTGAAGATATTCTCAAACATATTCAATAATTACGCAAGATAGTCTTTCAAAAGCAGTAGCTCAATGTTATTGCTTTTTTAATTAAATTATATTGTTAAATTTACTTTCATATAAACCTTTTGAGATTTTCATTCACCTTTAATTCTCATCTAACAATCAAAACTTTATTTTATGTCGGGAGAAACGAACCTAAAAGTACTTATCAATAACATGGAGCCCGTTTTAAATAAAGGAACATATGTTTTTACAACTGTAAAAGACATTAATAGTATTCCTAGAGAAATTACCGTTTGTGAAATAAAGGAACTCGAAGGAACAACCATTGTTCTTTCAAAAGAAAATGCTGATAAATATGGTTTATCTTATGAATATATAGCTGCTTGGATCACATTAAACATCCACTCCTCTTTGGATGCTGTTGGTTTAACTGCTGCTTTTTCTAGCGAATTAGGAAATAATAACATTAGTTGTAATGTTGTTGCGGGATATTATCACGATCATATTTTTGTTGATGTTCGAGATCAAGAGAAAGCCATGACAACTTTATTAGCAATGACAAATCAAAAAATATAGAACATGAAAATTTTAATTATTGGCGGACAAGGTACAATAGGAAACAAAGTTTCTAAATACTTTTCTGAAAATCACGAAGTAATTGTCGCAGGAAGAAACACTGGCGATGTAACTATTGATATTACCAGTAGTGAATCAATAGAAAATGTATTGAAAAATATAGACAATTTAGATGCAGTTGTATGTATTGCTGGTGAAGCCAAATGGGACTTCTTCAAAAATTTATCAGAAGAGGATTTCTATATTGGCTTAAAAAGTAAGTTGATGGGACAAGTTAATTTAGTTAGAATAGCCCAAAACTACCTGAACGAAGGTGGATCTATTACGTTATCTACTGGAATTTTAGCAGATGATCCTGTTGTTAAAACCTCAAGTGCGGCAATGGTTAACGGTGCTATTCATAGTTTTGTAAAAGCGGTTTCTCTTGAGCTCACAAATAATTTAAGAGTCAATGCTGTCTCACTAGGAGTTGTTGAAGACGCTTATGAAAAATATAAAGACTATTTTCCAGGACATAATCCAATTCCGACGAAAAAGGTAATAAATGCTTACGTAAGAAGTGTATTAGGTAAAGATAATGGAAGAATAATACGCTATTACGACTAACTTTTCACCCGCTTTTCAGCGTAATTATCAACGGCAACGACTCCCCAATCGGCAATTGCTTTTAACAAAGGAATTAGGGTTTCTCCGAATTCTGTTAAAGAATACTCAACTTTTAAAGGTGGTTTAGAAGTATACACTTTTCTACTTACTACACCATCTTCTTGAAGTTGTTGTAGTTGTAAACTCAACGTTCTTTCAGTAACTCCATTCATTTTCTTTCGAAGTTCATTATAACGAAGTTTACCATCCATTAAGTAAAACAAAATAACGGTTTTCCACTTCCCTCCTATTATCCCCATAGTAACACTTGTACAGCAAGGATATTCTTTACCTTTAATTTGATACATATTTTACTTCTATATTTTGAGCAAAATTACAAAACTTAAATTAGTTATGTAACTATATTTTTTATAGTCTATAATTTACAAGTTGATTCTAACTAATTAATCAAAATAACAAGAGTAAATTTCAGGTAAAAAAAGCTGGATTTATTTTTTTTCAAAAAAATTTTACGTTTCTACGGATACCCGTAAGAAAATTACAAAAAGAGCTTGTAGCTTTGCGCCCGTAATACATTCAAACTTACAATCTCGTATATACAAACATGTATGTACTTTAGTGTTGTCCCCCGATAGCATTCAATCACCGTTCACTCGGTGATTGTTTTTTTATGTACCTATTCCAACTGAAATTTATTATTTTTTATTAAACTCATGTTCAATAAAATACCTGTAAAATTTTAACATATATTTTTTCAAAAAAAATCACCATATCTACGGAAATCCGTAAAATTTTTCAAAAAAGAATATTTATGTTTGCTATGACAATGTAGTGAATCATACTAACCAAACTTTTAGTGTTGTCCCCCGAAAGCAAGTAAATACGCCTATCTCTAAGTTTTTACTTGCTTTTCTTTTTTGTTACAGGCAATTAACCTATCCAACTATCGAAGTGCTCCTCTTTCTCTTAAAAATTCAAAAATGATTTTATCTACGGGAGAAACCAAACCTATATCTTCAAAACTTAGCCATCTAAACTCTTCTATTTCACTTGAAGCTTCTAAATTTCCCGAATACTTAGCTTCATAGCAGGTCATTTTTACATTTATTCCTTCTTTAGCTCCATCCGCTTGAGTAGTAAAAGTTCCTATGTAATTAATCGTATCTTTTTTAATGTCTACTTTTAATTCTTCAAACATCTCTCTTACCAAGGTTTCTTCATCGCTTTCTCCTTCATCTCTTTTCCCTCCTGGAATATAAAATGTACTTTTCCCTTTTGATCTTGTACTTAATATTTGCCCGTTTTTGGTTTCAATAAATGCTATTTTATCAATCTCTTTCATTCTTTATAAATTAATTTGTTTAGTAGTGGATAGTATCAATTTGTAAAAATCAAAAATAATAATATCCATCTTAAGAAAATCACAAAAGATAATTTCAGAAAACACTCCACTAGAAAGCAACATTTTATATATTTAACCGCAAGTATTTATAGAAATTATTCAAACAACAACCCTTCAATTATGAATATCAAACATATTCTTTTTCTAACTTTAATTTCAGTATTAAGTTTTTGCTGTAAAAAGACGCACTCTCATAGCCATAACAATACCCAGCCTATTTATGTTTCATCTGATGAAGGAGAACAGTGGAATTTACTGGGTGTAAAAATTACAGGGAAAATCATCAGTAGTCAATCTAACGGAGAATATTCTGTTATTGTCACTGAAACGCCACCTGAGGGTGGACCTCCTTTACATGTTCATACAAATGAAGATGAGCTATTTTATATACTAAAAGGGAAATATCGTTTTTTTTGTGGTGATAAAAAAATTGATGCAAAACAAGGTGATTTTATTCGTTTACCTAGAGGAATACCTCATCGATTTGTAAATACAGACTCCATTACTGGTATAACTATGAATACTATTACTCCAGGAGGCTTTGAAAAGTTTTTTAGCGAAATGGCTGAAGCATCAAAAAATGGAAGACCTTCAAAAACTATAGTGGATAGTATCGCAAAAAAATATGGAGTCAAATTTGTAAAGAAGTAAACGAGTTCATGGTTAGCTTTCATTCTTAAAACGACAAAAAACAGCACTTAACACCTGTTTTACAATGCTTTAATATTTTTTAACTATATTGAGTAGACATTTCTATCCCCTAAATTAATGAATGGTTTACAACAATATACGCAAGCTTTAGGGCTTCGAAAAGCAAAACACCTTTTGCGTCGAGCCTCCTTTAATTTTTCAGTTGAAGCTTTAAATCAATTTGCAGAATTGACTCCTGAACAGGCATTTATAAAGCTTACTGAAAATCAAAATGCAGAATGGACAGAGCCTTATGATCCTCTTCCGAATGATTCTCCCGATGGAAACTGGACTTCTTCTTCAGAAAATCCAAATACATTTAGTGGTCAAGGAAGAAAAAGACGTATTGTAACTTCTTGGTGGTGGTATAACACGATTAATAAGAGTTCTCTGAAAGCAAAACTTACATTTTTTTTGCATACTTCTTTTACTGTTTCTAAAGATGATGGAGCTGGTAGCTCGACACATTTTTTCGACCATTTAAGACTTTTAGATCATTATGCTTTTGGTAACCTAAAAACATTAGCAAAAAAGATCACTTTTGACAATTCAATGTTGAATTACCTCGATAATACTCAGAATAATGCTAACAATCCGAATGAGAACTATGCACGAGAATTTTTAGAATTATTTACAATATTAAAAGGTCCGCAAAACGGAAATGGAAACTATACAAACTATACCGAGTATGATATTCAGCAAACTGCGAAAATATTTTCTGGAATTAAAACAAAAGCAGATCGTAGTATCATAGATGCAGACACAAATTTACCTATGGGAAGAATCGTTATTAATCAGCACGACCAAAACGACAAAACCTTTAGTAGCGCTTTCAATGATCATACTATTACAGGAAGGAATACAGAAAGTGGCATTGTAGATGAACTTAATGAGTATGTTGAAATGGTTTTTTCTATGGATGCTACGGCTATTTCTTATTGTAGAAAACTCTATCGTTTTTTTGTTAAAAGTGAATGGGATGAAGAAGTAGAAAATAATATTATAGCTCCGCTAGCTGTTCAACTTAAAAACGACAACTATGACATACTTCCAACAGTAAAAACCTTATTAACTTCCCAGCATTTTTATGATTTATATGATTCGGATTCAACTGATGAAATTTTGGGTAGTATTGTAAAAAGTCCACTACAATTAATTAGTGAGACTATTTCATTCTTTAAACTTGAGATGCCCCATCCTATTGACAACAGCAGTGATTTTTATACTTTTTTCAACTTCATTCACAATTCATACTTAGCAGCAGCCGGAATGAACCTTTGGGGACCAGACTCAGTTGCTGGATACCCTGCTCATTACCAAGAACCCGATTTTGACCGTCATTGGTTTTCTTCTAATACGGTATTGTCTAGATACAAAATGATTGACTCCTTAATTACAGGACGAAACAAAGTTGGAAATAACGGAAGAATTCGAGCAGAATTAGATCTTCCAAACTTTATAAAAGCAAATATGACGAACCCTTCAAATGCAACAGAACTCATAACAGAGCTTTCTGACTATCTGTATTGTGAAGGTATTGATAGTGAACGAAAAGCTTATTTCGCAGAAAATCTCTTAGAAGGTTTTCCTGATTATTATTGGACAAATGCTTGGTTACAATATGAAGGTAATGGTGATGATACGATCGTAAAATCTCGTTTAAATGCCTTAATTACCAGAATGATTAATGCTCCTGAATTTCAATTAATGTAACCCTAAAATTTAAACATCATGAAAAGACGATCTTTTTTAAAACTTACTTCTACTGTTTCTGTTTTAGGATTAATGCCTTTTGAAATAAATGCCATGTTAAAAACAAGCAATCTAACAGATTGTGGTGATTTATCAAATCGAAAGTTAGTTCTCATTAATTTAGCTGGTGGAAATGATGGTTTAAACACATTAATTCCTATTAATCAATATGACCAATATGCCAATCTTCGCCCCACCATTAAAATACCAAATTCGGGAACAAATGGATTTATTACTCTAGACAGCACACTTTCTGAAAATCAACAGTTGGGATTACATCCTGCTCTTATTGGTTTTAAATCTTTATATGACGAAGGTGTTTTAAGAATTTTACAGTCTGTAGGATATCCTTCTCAAAACAAAAGTCATTTTGCCTCGAAAGATCTTTATTCAACAGGAAATGACGGCAACAGCTGGGATAATGGGAATGACTCTGGATGGATTGGTAGATTCATTGAAAAATATTATTCAGAAGAACTACGCGAAAACTATCCTCTAGGTGTTCAAATTGGTTCGAGTAAAACCGAATTAGGATTTCACGGAGAAGAAGAGCATGGACTTTCTATTAATATATCAGGGCAAGATCCTGCCGGATTTTATACCGAACTTAATGGCTTAGGAGGAACAGCTCCGACGAACATTCCTAATTCAGATTTTGGAACAGAACTACAGTATATTATTAATACGAGCAACCTTTCCAATCAATATTCTCAATCTATTTCCAATGCATTTAATAGCGGAACAAATGATGTTACCTACCCAGATACCGACCTATCCAATCAGTTAAAAACAGTTGCAAGACTTATCAGTGGTGGTTTGCAATCTAAAATCTATATGGTACGAATTGGTGGATTTGACACACATAATAGTCAAAATCAAGCGAACAATGATATTCAAGGGAAACATCACGACTTATTGCATACAGTATCTGAATCTGTTAAGGCTTTTATGGACGATTTAACTTCTCAAACCATTTCCGATGATGTTGTGGGGCTGACTTTTTCTGAATTTGGAAGAAAAGCTAAAGAAAATGGTAATTTAGGAACTGATCATGGGGAAATTGCGCCAATGTTTGTTTTTGGAAATCCAGTTAAGGGAGGTGTATCAGGAACCAATGTAAATCTATCCGAAGCCACTAGTGATAACAATTATCAAATCGAAACCGTACAATATGATTATAGACAGATATTTGGTACGTTACTGCAAGATTTTTTAGGAGCTAGTAATTTAGTAATAGACACTACTTTTTTTAATCATTCACTTAATCAAAGTTTCTCCGATTCAAAAATTTCAGAACTTCTAAAAGATGCCTACTCGGTTGCTGCCAATTGTTTAGGAGATACTTTATCCTCTTATGACAGCCCTATCAATAATCAAGATAAAAAATGGTTTGTTTATCCAAATCCTTTTAATGACAATTTATATCTAAACACATTGGATGAATCTTTTTCTGCCAACTTCCAATTATTTAATAATAGAGGGCAACTCGTTCTTCAGGGTCATAAGAGTACGATTAATAATAAAATTACCATTCCATTGCCAAAACTGGCGTCTGGAATATATTTTTTAAGAATTAATCAGAATGGAAAAACTGAAACTCACAAACTTTTTAAACTCTGATAATCATAAAATTTAACCAATATAAATTCACCGATTTTCTACTTAACTTAAAATAAAACAGAAAAAAATTAATTCAAAAGTGTAACAAATATATTTTTTGGAATCAAAGGGTAAAACCAACTTTAAAAAATATATTATGACACATTTTATAAAAACCACTTTTCTAGTAACAATACTACTATTATCTTCTTTTATTTATGCCTTTCAAAATAATACAAAGAAAGTAAATTCGAACAACCCTATTCATATTTCTTTTGAAGGTAAAGGAAATCCTATTTTGTACTTGCCTGGGTTTACAGTTTCAGGAGCTATTTGGAAAGAAACTAATACTCAATTAAAACTAAAAGGTAAAGCTTATTATTTTTCTTATGCTGGATTTAATGGGAACGCCCCCATTGAAATGCCTTGGTATGCCAATGTAAAAAACGCGATTCTGAAGTTTATTGAAAAAAACAAACTAGAAAACATAACTATTATTGGTCATAGTATGGGTGGGAATCTTGCTATTGATATCTCTGCTGCATTTCCAAAAAAAGTAACAAAAATGATACTGGTAGATTCTCTTCCATGTATGCGAGAAGTGATGATGCCAAATGTTAAACCTGAATACTTATTCTATGAAAGCCCATACAACAAACAAATGTTGGAAATGGATGACAATCAATTTAAAGGAATGACTACCATGATGGCCAGCAATATGGCTAATGATAAGGATAAAATACAAACTATATCTAATTGGATACTTCGGGCAGATAGAAAAACTTGGGTATATGGATATACGGATCTATTAAAATTAGATTTAAGAGAATCTTTACGAAAAGTAGCATGTGAAACATTAATTATTGGTGCATCTTTTCCTAGTGTTGAAATTGCAAAAAAGAACTTCGAAAAACAATATAAGCTATTAAGAAATAAATCGATTGTAATGGCTTCAAATAGTAAACACTTTGTTATGTTTGATCAACCTGAATGGTTTTACCAAACCTTGAATAACTTTCTTACCAATGATAACCAATAATAAAGAAATCTTTGAACGGATATACGAACAAAACCAAGCTATGGTATTACAAATGTGTCTTGGATTTGTTAAAGGGGATCAGGATTCTGCAAATGATTTGTCACAAGAAGTATTTATAAGTGTATGGAACAATCTTCATAAATTCAAGGAATTATCTTCTTACAAAACTTGGATTTATCGAATAACAGTAAATACTTGTTTACAGTTTGTAAAAAAAGAAAGTAAAAAAGGAGAGATTAGAACACAAGAGTTTAAAGAAGTCATTGAGGAAACTACTGATGAAGTCTCAAACAAAAACTCTATATCGAACCTTTACAAAGCCATAGGTAACTTAAAAAAAGTAGATCGCCTGTTAATTATGATGGTATTGGAAAATGAAGATAATGACACCATTGCTGAAATCATGGGAATTTCAGCGATTAACGTTCGAGTCAAAATACACAGAGTAAAAAAACGTCTTGAGAAAATTCTTAAAAATATGTAATGATGAGTATGGATTTTAAACAATTACAGGAAAATTGGAACGAAGATAAAGAGCAACGAAAATCAGGAACCGAAAAGATTAATCTTATTTATGATAAAATTAGAAAGAATCAGAAAGAAAACTTCTTCTTTTATTATGGTACAATACTAACACTAATTACTACATGTGTCGTGATATCGCTCTTCTTTTATTATGTGGCACCTGTAAAACATTTACTCAGCAGAATTGGTGCTGGATTGATGATTTTAGGACTGATTGTTCGAATATGTATTGAAATGGTAAGTATTGGTAAAGCAAAAAGAATAAATAAACTTGACGACATGTTGAAAACAGTTGAAAACACGGCCAAATTCCATTCGTATAGAAAGTTTATTCATGAAATAATTGCTCCTACGATTATAGCACTTTATACAGCAGGCTTTTTTATGATTACACCTGAATTTAGTATTTATTTACCGAAGTGGCAAGTTATACTAATGAACATATCTTATGTTGTTATTGGTATAATACTCTTTATTGTTATTCGTAAAGGTGTTCAAAAAGAAATGAAAAAACTTAAAGAGATTTCAAATATTAAAAGTGATTTATACGATAAATAAACTACTTCAATGCAGGTATATGGGCAATTAAACACTTGGCTATCGTCCTTCGATTAAAACTGCCAACAAACAATACGGGTAACTTTGTTCCCTTGATTCATTTGAATAATCTTAAACTTAGTTACCCCAAGTTTTTTACCTGATGTCTCTAAACTTTTAACGTTTTCTTTTTTCGAAACTAAACTCGTGAACCATAAACTTGATTTTGGAAAGAGAGAACTCTGATATAAATAATTATGAAGAAAGGCTTTTTCACCTCCCTTGTACCATAACTCATTATCGACTCCTGCAAAATTTCGGATAACGGTATTACCTAGATTCCTACTTTTTCGTTTATTAGCTCCTCTAGCTTCCTCGGGAGAAGCGTAAAATGGAGGATTGCACATTGTTAAGGTAAATACATCGTCTTTATTTATAACACCTTTTAAAACATTGGAAGAATCCTTTTGATATCGAAGTTCTATCTTATCTCTTAGATCATTCTCCTTAATGTTCTTTTCTGCGATTTCTAGCGATTTCTGATCAACATCAATAGCGACGAAACTCCAGTTGTAAACAGCAGTTCCCAAAAGAGGATAAATACAAGTAGCTCCTGTACCGATATCAAGAACTTTCACGTTAGTTTCTCCTTTTATTAAATCCGCCAAATAATGAATATAATCGACCCTTCCAGGAATTGGAGGACACAAGTTTTCATCAGGAAACTCCCAAAAGTTAATCTTATAATACGTTTTTAGAATCGCCTTATTCAACGTTTTAACAGCAACAGGATTTGAAAAATCAATAGTTTGTTTTCCATGTTTGTCTTGAATAAATGGCTTTAAATTCGAATTGCTTTTTAAAAGTAGTTCAAAGTCGTATCCTTTATTATGAATATTATTGGGATGTAATGATTTCATGGTAATCTAAACTAATTGTCGCTTAAGTTGCAAAGCAACTAAAAAGAATTCAATTTTTAGGAAATAGCTTCTCTAATTATTTTTTCTCAAGGTTAAAATTCTATGAGCTATCAATGCGAAAGGTACCAATATGGTAAATATTAAAATAATATACATTTCAATACTATCTCCATCCGTTTCGCTAATTACAAAATCTGCATGACCAGTAAAATAAGGTATAACCAAGATACTAATCAAAATAAGAGATTGATAGGTCTTTCGTTTTGATAAGGCATTATATCCGAAGAACAACTCCTTTAAATACAATATAGAAAGTAAAATGTAAATAACATTGGCAAAAAGAGCAAAGTAAGAATCGAAGCTTCCTATTAAACTTGAATCTTTCAAAATAAAGTAAAGAAAAATAAGCCAGACATGACCATGAATTGTAAATAAAACGAAACCTACAAGAAGTAATTTTAATAATATGTTACGCCAGAAACTCAAACTTCAATTATTTAAAAACCAGAAGTGAACAAGTTTTTAGCACCTCGTATACCACACTTTTGATATTTGTTATAAACCTGAGCCGCTCTTTCTTTTATTTGATTTCCATCTTTGTTTAGCATCCAACCATCAATTGCAGATTTCAACGTATATGCTTCTGGAGCCATTAAATGAGTCGTCCATAAAATTGGATTCACCCCACTTTGTTGGACCTCAGGAGAAAAATAATCCTTACTAAAACACGCTAAAATAATTGCATCTTTCCTCTTATCAGAACTTGTCTTTTTATAGTTAATATCAACATTGAAATCCATTAAACCATCATGACCAATATAAGCCACTAAGTCTGCATTACCTCCAAAACCAAGTTCTCGATCATTATATGAAAGAGTTTCTTTATTCTGCCCATTCGACGCTTTTAAAAAGTCTTCAACGCATGATTTTATAAACTCACCATCATATGCCTCTGCTAAAAGATACACCTCTTTTGTTGCATGTTTGAACAACAATTTTTCCAGAACATTAGGTTTTGATGGAATTACCTTTTTTATAAACTGCCAATCCTTAGTCTTATATTTTAAATAAGACTTAACTCCATAAACAGCTCCCCAGTACAAATTATTCTTAGGATCTTTTCCATCACCTAACTTTTTCGGTACTGGCACGATACCTTGAAATTGATTATCACACAACGCTACAAATACATGTACTGTTTTCGTTTGTCCCAGAGACACTTTAAAGAACATTAAGCAAATCGCAATTATTAATTTCCCTTTCATCCGTTTATTTTTTATTGTAAAAACTATTCATGCTTCGAAAGCATATGAGAGAGCATCAAAATTGACGAAGGTCTACAAAATGTACTTTACTTCATCACCAAAACGGTAAACTCTAAATCTAAAGGCTTTAAGTTTTCTTTTAGTGCATCAATAAATGAAGCTCCATATTCCAAATAATATTCTGAAAAATTTCGTTGACGTTCCTCTAAACTTTGATTCGGTAAAACTTCATCCTGAAGTATTGTTATACGAGAGACTAATTCATGTTGTTTGCGTTTTTCGGCTCGTAACAATCGTTTCTCTAAATTCTGAAGTCCTTTTAATTGCTTTTTTTCCTGAGCGTTTACAGCACCAATAAAAGATACATCCGTTTTTTTCGCTACCTCTCTAAGCATAACGAATTGTTTTTCTAAAAATTCTCTCTGCTCTTTAAAATCAACAGTTTCCTCAGAATTTTCATTAACTTTTAGTTTTAACAAGTCATTTTGCTTTAAAAACAACTCTTCAATACTAATATTCAAAGTTGACAACTTACGTTCTTGTTTTTCTGTAAGTACTTGAACAGAGTTTCTTAATAATAATATTGGAAAAGGTACTGAAACTTCATTGAAAAACTCTTTCAATTGCATCCAATAAGCCAGCTCTCCTCCTCCTCCAATATAACAAAGGTTCGGTAAAATTACTTCCTGATATAAAGGACGTATAATTACATTTGGAGAAAATCTCTCAGGATACTTTTCTAGTTCTTGCTCGACTTCTTCTTTTGAAAAAGAAATCTCAGTATTGTTTACTTTGTAAGCATTATCTTCAAAAACAATTCGCTCGCGTAATCCTTCTTTCAAATAAAACAAATTAATTTCCCTTGGGTTTACTTGAACCTTGTAATTCTCTTCAAGAGACTTTGACGTTTTCGAAACGCTTTTATATGAAGTTTGATGAAATAACTCCTCTTTCACAAAAGGAATTAATTCTCTTTTTAAGCGGGCATCATCCGCTTCTACAATTACCAATCCGTAATTGCCAAATAACTCATTCGCGATATATCTTGTTGCATCTGCAAGAGTATCGTGCTCCAAATATCCTTTAGAGAAGAGTTCTTTTAAATATTCCGCATTTCTAGAAGTTCCAAAATGCTCTGATAACACCGAAAAAACTTCATCCAATCCTTCTGTTTTAAACCTCCCTACACCTCCTTCTTGCTCAGAATTCCAACGAACTTTAATTCCTTTAAAATTAAAATAATTAATTTCATCAAAGTCATGATCTTCAGTTGCCATCCAATATACAGGGACAAAATTTTCATCAGGAAATTGATCCTCTAATTCTTCACATAAATTAATGGCCGATATTATTTTGTAAAGAAAATAAAGCGGTCCAGTAAATAAGTTTAACTGATGCCCTGTAGTTATTGTAAAAGTATTTGTTTCCTTTAATTTTAAAAGATTCGCCTGCGTTTCTTCAGAGATAGTAACGGATTTATATTGCTCAGTAAGAACAGTAAATAAATTTCTTCGAGTTTCTAAACTATAGGACGCTTGCTTATCTTTTATCTGATGTTTAAAACCTTCAATGGAAGGAAAATTATTATAAAATGGTTGTATTTGAGTTTGTTCTTCAAGGTAATCAAGCATTGTTTTCGAGAAGAAACCAGTACTTTTAAAAGGAATTTGGTATGTTTTCATTAGTAGCTTTTTCTTTGAAACAATGCATAAATATATGGTCGTTCACCACCATAAGGATTTGTAAAAACATGATTAAAACTCTCTTTTAATTCGAAGTCTTCACCAAGTTTATCTTGCAACATTGTTACATCGTATCTTTGCAATGGCAATCCACAACATTTTTCGGCACCATCGACTGCAAAAACCGCTATCACAACAAATCCATTTGCTTTTACCAATTGTTTCACTAGATTAAAATAAGTGTTTTGCTCTTCTTCTTTCAAAAAGAAATGCAATACTGCTCTATCATTCCACATATCAATTTGAGGTAGCTCAAGCAGTTTGGTTGGTTTTGTTAAATCATCCAAAACGAAAGAAACATTCGAAGCTTTTTTATTTAGTCTTACTTTTAAATCTTTAAGCGCTTTTTCTGAAAAATCGTTAGCAATTAAGTTAGTATAACCTTGCTCAAGTAACTCATCAATAATTACCGATGAGCCTACACCTACATTTAGTATGGAAGCATCTTTTGAAAGCCCTGATTTTTCAATTAAATCTATACTTTCCTTAGCACTTTCTTCGTACCACCCTAAATTTTCAGTTGAGTTTTTGGTATATGCTTTGTCCCAATGATTTTTCAGATTAAAATCTTCTGGAGTTTTACAGTCATTTTCGTTTGAAGTCATGAATCAAAAATAGTAAAATTTCACTTTTGGTCGAAAATGAAACAGTCTTCTAACATATTTTTAACTTGTTTGTTTTCCATATCGCTCTAGCTTTTTATATTTGCCGCCAAATAAAAAAAATACTATGAAAACTCGTTTTTATCCTTTATTTGGATTGTTTATATTGCTATCATGTGGAAAAGAAAGTCTTAAACTTGAAAGAAATGGTTTAGACAGCCTTATTAAAACTTCGGTAGAAGCCTCAGGAGAGCATTGTGCTAATGGTGGAATAAAAGTTCAAGTAGGTAATGACAGTAATGCAAATGGGACTCTCGACCCAGAAGAAGTTACATCCACAAACTACGTTTGCAACGGTTTAAATGGTTACTCCACTCTTATCGATGTTATCCAAGAAGCACCTGGATCAACATGCTCAAATGGAGGTGTAAAAGTTCGATCTGGATTGGATTTAAACAATGATTCTATTCTTAACGCTGATGAAATACAGTCCGTTTTTACCATTTGTAACGGTAATGATGGTGACAATTCTCTTATAAAAACAAGTATTGAAAATCCAGGAGGGAATTGTGAAACTGGGGGTATTAAAATTGAAACTGGTATTGACACCAATGAAAACAATACTTTAGATGAAAATGAAATTGAAAATGTGAAATATATTTGTAATGGAAACGACGGAAATATTTCTTTATATAACATAAAGCAAGCAAATCTCGAGAATTGCCCTGCTGGTGGTTATTTAATCGAAGCGGGTATTGATACAAACTCGAATGGTATTTTAGATGCTGAAGAAATAAACAATTCATTCAATATCTGTAACGGCTTAAATCCCGACTTACCATCAAACTCTAACCTTTTGGCGTACTACCCTTTTAACAACTCTCCCAATGATGAAAGTGGAAACGAAAATCATGGAAATTATGTAGGTCAAATATCATCTGATAGAAACAATACTCAAAATAGTGCTCTTACTTTAAACGGTAATGGTAATTATTTCGAATTTCCAAGTGTAGTTAGTTTAAACCAACCTTCTTGGTCTTTTTCTTTATGGTTTTCCCTTGACCAACTTCCTCGAGAAAAAGACGATGCCTTTTTATTAACTTCTAAGTCGATTAGCTACGGAGACGATGTCCATTTATTCGTGGATAATGATGATAATCAAATAAAATTTTTCACAAATGATGGATATTTGAAAGAATCGACTGGTATAACTGTAGAAAGAAATAAGTGGTACCATGTTGTTTTAGCGTATGATGAAAATTCAATAAAAATTTATGTAAACGGGACTATTAGATTAGTTTGGAGTAATACTCGTTATTCGTCATCGGTAGGATCATCACTAGTTGTTTCTTCAATTTTCCCAGGGAGTGCATTGAAAGGAAGAATTTTTGGAAAAATTGATGACATTAGGGTTTATGACATTCCAATGACAGAAGTCGAAGTAAATGCATTATATGAGCTAGAAAATTAATCAGAACGGAATCTTTTGGTTATATTAGGCATTTTTTAATGCATGCAGTTTAAACACCCTGAAATCTTATACTTTTTAGCACTACTGTTAATACCTATAATAGTGCATTTATTTCAATTGCAACGTTTCGTAAAAGTTCCTTTTACCAATGTGGCATTTTTACAAAAATTAGCTTTGCAAACTCGTAAAAGCTCTCGCATAAAAAAATGGCTAATTTTGTTTACGAGACTGCTATTACTTGCATTTCTAATTTTAGCCTTTGCCCAACCTTATTTTAGCAATAGAAAAGCAAATGAAAAATTACACTATTCCATTTATTTAGATAATTCACTAAGTACACAAACAAAGGGTAATAGAGGTGATCTTTTACAAATAGCTATTCAAGATTTAGTGGAAAACTTATCAGAAAATAGTACCTATTCTCTGCAAACAAACACCAATTTTTACCCTAACAAAACTACCAGTGAATTAAAAGATATTCTTTTCGAAGTAAAAAACTCTGCTTCTCAAAAAAGTATCTCTGATGTGCTTCTTAAAATGGCTGCCTTTAAAAACAGTGATGTTTCTTCTTTTAAAAAGGTTTTTATTTCAGATTTTCAAAATATGGAAGAAAAGCAATTTGAAGACATTGATTATGATCTTTCATTGGTTCAATTGACTCCTCAATTAAAAGAAAATATTTCAATTGATAGTGTTTACATAGAAAACAACAAAGCCAATACAATGGAGGTTAACATTGTGGTAAAAAATCAAGGAATCGAAAAAAAGAACGTTCCAATTGCCATTTACAATGACGAAACATTAATAAATAAACAGACATTTGACATTGAAGAAAACGCTACCAAAAATGTAACTTTTTCAATTCAAAAAGCACCAGTTTTATTAGGTAAATTGGCAATAAACTACAGCGATGCTTATAACTTCGATAACACTTTTTATTTTACGTTAACCACTAACGAAAAAATTAATGTTTTATCTATTGGGTCTCATAGTTCTTCTTTACCTAAGATTTACACGTCGGATGAGTTTAACTTTTCCCAAACGTCATTACAAAAAACAAATTATAATGCTATTGCTAAACAGCAATTAGTAATTTTGAATGAATTAGAAGACATTCCTCTTTCGATGCAAGAAAGCTTGAAAGATTATGTTGAAAATGGAGGTAACTTAATCGTTATTCCAAACGCAAATAGTAATCTGGTATCATACCAAAGCTTATTTGGAAAGTTAAATATAAAAGCTTCAGCATTTGAGAAAAAAACTGATAGCTTAAAAATCACGAATATCAATTTCAAGCATCCAATTTTCAGTAATGTTTTCGAAAAAAATGTTCGTAATTTCCAATATCCTCATACTACGATTTCTTTCCACACAAGTTTACCGAGTGCCACTAGTATTCTATCATACGAGAATAAAAAGGATTTTATTTCAAAAGTTAAATCACAAGCCGCATCTATTTTCTGGGTTTCAAGTCCATTAAATAAGAAATATAGCAATTTTAGTAACTCTCCTTTAATTGTGCCTATATTCTACAATATCGGTAAGCAAAGTTTGAAGATAACTGAACTATACTACACCATAGAAAAGAAAAATAGTATCGATATTAATGACTCGTTTGGTAAAGAAGCTGTTTTAACTATTGCTAACAATAACAACTCTTTCATTCCACTTCAACAAGTTTTTCAAAACAAAATAAGAGTTACAACTACCGATCAACCAAGACAATCTGGTTTCAATTATATTTTGAAACGAAAGGACACTTTAAAACACATTGCTTTCAATTATAGTAACAAAGAAAGTCTTCTTGCTTTTGCAAACACTCAAAACATTGTAAACCAAAAAGAAAACCTAAATATATCTACCTCTGTAAAAAGCACATTAGATAGTATTAAGAAAAAAAATGAAGTTCAATGGCTTTGGAAATGGTTTTTAGCACTTTCCATTGTATCTTTGCTCTTTGAAATTTTGATCTTAAAATTCTTCAAATCATGACAACGCTGCTTAAATCGGCTACTATTATAGACACTTCTAGTCCGTTTCATAATCAAACTAAAGATATTTTAATTGTTGACGGAACCATTTCAAAAATTGATAATAACATTCCTACTGAAGATGAATATCAAATCGTAGAATTAGATGATTTACATGTTTCTACTGGTTGGTTTGATACAAGTGTATCACTAGGAGAACCTGGATATGAAGAAAGGGAAACCATTCAACATGGGCTAAATGTTGCCGCCAAGAGCGGTTTTACGGCTGTTGCTGTAAACCCAAATACACAGCCAATTACTGAGAATAAAGCGGCTATTGAGTTTTTAATTAATAAAGCGAATGGTTTTGTAACTGATTTATTTCCTATTGGAGCTTTAACACAAAAAAGTGAAGGTATTGAAATGGCTGAATTATTTGATATGCAACAATCAGGAGCCATCGCATTTGGAGACTATAAGAGGCCTATTGCCAATGATAACCTATTAAAAATAGCGTTGTTGTATGCTCAAAATTTTGATGGTTTAGTAATGAGTTTTCCAAAAAACAAAGCCATTGCTGGAGAAGGTGTTGCCAATGAAGGTGTGAATAGTACTATTCTCGGTTTAAAAGGAATTCCTTCCTTAGCTGAAGAAATTCAAATAGCAAGAGATATATTTTTATTAGAATATACTGGTGGTAAATTACACATTCCTACCATATCAACAGCGAAATCTGTAAGTCTAATTAAAGAAGCCAAGGAAAAAGGATTGGATATTACATGTAGTGTGAGCATTCATAATTTGTTCTTAACAGACGATGAACTTCACGGTTTTGACGCTAATAAAAAAGTTAATCCACCTTTACGAACGAAAGAAGATACTAACGCTTTAATTGAAGGTGTAAAGAATGGGACGATAGATATTATTACTACAGATCATAATCCTATCGACGTAGAATACAAAAAAGTTGAGTTTTCAACTGCTAAAGATGGAACCATTGGATTTGAAAGTGCTTTCGGTGCTTTAAATACTATTCTTGACTTAGAAACAATACAAAGATCTTTATCAATCACTCCAAAGCAACGTTTTGGAATTGAGTTTAACGGTATTCAGGAAAATAGTAAAGCCAATTTATCGTTATTTTCAACAAAAGATGAATACACATTTACCGAAAAAGAGGTTTTATCGACTTCAAAGAATAGTGTTTTCTTTGATAAAACTTTAAAAGGAAAAGTATACGGATCTTATAATAATAACCAATTAATTTTAGCCAACCATGCGTAACTTATCAGCCGCACAAGACGGAAAAACAAATGCCCTTATCGCACATATCACCATCATAGGAACTATTGTTGCTTTCATATTAAACAACAATTCTAAAAATGAATTTACCAGCTTTTATTTACGACAAATGGTAGGTTTACATTTAATATCATTCATTATTGAATGGTTCGTTAGAGGATATGTGAACGGCGTTGTTTCTTGGGCTATAACGGCTTTATTAGTTGCCTTTTGGTTTGTTAGCTTTATTGGAGCGATCAATGAAGAGGAAAAATTAGTTCCTTTTTTAGGTGAACAGTTTCAAGATTGGTTTAAAGGAATTCAATAATGAGTTTACAATATATAGTTAGACAACCGAAAAAAACGGTTGAGAACCCTCCGTTATTAATTTTATTGCACGGATATGGAAGTAATGAACAAGATTTGTTTTCATTTGCTGAAGAGCTTCCCGAAGAATTATTAATTGTAAGCGCTCAAGCTCCCCATGAAATGGGTTATGGTGGTTATGCTTGGTACGCTATTAATTTTGATTCGATTAATGGAAAATTTTCAGATATTCCACAAGCAAAGGAATCAGTAGACAAAATTGCTAGTTTTATCGATGATATAAAAAAGAAATACAATACCGATTCGAACAAAACATTTTTGTTAGGGTTTAGTCAAGGTGCTATTTTGAGTTATGCATTGAGCTTAAATTATCCTAATAAAGTTGAACATGTTGTCGCGTTAAGTGGTTATATTAATGATGAATTATTACCGACCGACATACATCCAGAAATAAAAACAGATTATTACATTTCGCACGGTACTGTTGATCAAGTATTACCTGTGGAATGGGCTAGAAAAGCTCCTGTTTTCCTTACTGAAAATAATTTAACACACGAATATTCAGAATATCCTGTGGGTCATGGTGTTGCTCCGCAAAATTTTTATAGTTTTAAAGCTTGGATTGAACAAAGGTTAAATTGATAAAAATGATATTTATCAGTTCTATTAAAAAGAAAAAAAATACTTTTGTCTAAATTTAAGTGAAAATTATGTTTGATATTTTAAATCAAGACACGCTTTATTATTTGAGCGCACCTTTCTTTTTATTAGTTATATTCATAGAAATGTATTTTAGCTATAGAACAAAAGCTAAAAACTATGAATTTAAAGACACTGCTACGAACGTATACTTTGCTCTGGTAAATTTTAGTTTAGATTTACTAATGAAAGCCTTTTCTTTCTTGGTAATGGGACTTTGCTTCAAATACAGATTTATTACTTGGGATAATCAACTTGTATACTGGTTAGTGGCTTTTATCGGTCAAGACTTTTTATACTATATACATCATTATGTTGATCATCATTCACGATTCTTCTGGGCTGTACATGTAACTCACCACAATTCTGAGTTCTATAATATATCTACGGGATTTAGATCTCCTGTATTGCAACCATTATTTAGATATATGTTCTTTTTACCATTAGCCTTTGCTGGTATCGAACCTTTACATATTATGTTTGCATATGCTATGAATCAAAATTATGGAACTTTATGTCATACTAACTTTATCAAAAGTAAATTAGGCTTGTGGGGATACTTTTTTGTGACACCTTCTCATCACAGAGTTCATCATGCATCTAACACAAAGTATTTAGATAAAAACATGGGAATGGTTTTGATTATTTGGGATAGAATCTTTGGGACCTTCCAAGCAGAAGAAGATGAAGCTGAATACGAGAAGTTAAAATTTGGTTTAACAAAAGATCTAGAAGACAAAGGACCTATTAACGTTATTTTTCATGAATGGAAAGAGATTTTCAAAGACTTTTTTGTTCGTAAAAAAGGACTACCATTTACAACTCGGTTAAAGTATGTTTTTATGCCTCCAGGATGGAGTCATGACGGAAGCAGCAAAACAAGTAAAGAATTACAAAAGGAATTAAGGGAGAATTTAGCAAAAACCTCTCAACCTGAAATAAAACGAGAATTACAAGAAGTATAAAAAAAGAGCGATTTGAAATCGCTCTTTTTGTTTATTTTAATATCTGACTGGTATGTTCTTTGGTTTTCACTTTTGCAATAACCTCCTCGATCAAACCGTTCTCATCAATAACAAAAGTAGTTCTATGGATTCCGTCATATTCTTTCCCCATAAACTTTTTTGGCCCCCAAACACCAAAAGCATTAATCACTTCCTTTTCTTCATCAGCGAGTAATGAAAAAGGTAATTCATGTTTGTTTATCCAGTTTTGTTGACGTTTAGCGCTATCAGCACTTACCCCAAGAATTTCATAACCTTTCGCTAAAAAACTCTGATAATTGTCTCTTAAATTACATGCTTCAGCCGTACAACCAGGTGTACTAGCCTTAGGATAAAAGAATAACACTAATTTTTTACCTGCATAATCAGACAACTTTCTTACGTTTCCTTTTTCGTCTTTCGCTTCAAAATTTGGAGCTTTATCACCTATTTGTAATGTAGTCATATTCTAGATATTTGTGATTTTTTTTAATATTCAAATTTACAAATAAGTCGATAAATGATAAAACTTAGTACTTTAAGTTTGTACATTTGTTTAAGATATTTGATAAATGAATCGTATATAAAATTCTATTTAGATGACTAAAGCTGAAAAAGTTCAATTTGTAATCGATACGCTAGAAAAGTTATACCCTGAAACTCCGATTCCATTAGATCATAAAGATCCATATACCTTACTAATCGCTGTACTACTTTCAGCGCAAAGTACGGATGCCAGAGTTAATACGATTACTCCATTACTTTTTGAAAAGGCTGACAATCCTTATGATATGGTTAAACTTACCATAGAGGAAATTAAAGAGATTATTCGTCCTGTTGGACTTTCTCCTATGAAATCAAAAGGAATTCATGGTTTATCAAAGATTTTAATTGAAAAGCATAATGGTGAAGTACCTGTTGATTTCGATGCTTTAGAAGAACTTCCAGCTGTTGGGCATAAAACCGCAAGTGTTGTTATGGCACAAGCTTTTGATATTCCTGCGTTTCCTGTGGACACACATATTCATCGCTTAATGTATCGTTGGAATTTATCTAATGGAAAAAGTGTTAATCAGACTGAAAAAGATGCGAAACGACTGTTTCCTAAAGAGCTTTGGAATAAGTTACATCTTCAAATAATATATTACGGAAGAGAATACTCTCCTGCCCGCGGATGGGATATTGAAAAAGATATCATTACCAAAACTGTAGGAAGAAAATCTTTAATGAAATAATTACAACCATAAAAAAAGCTCCAACACCTGTTGAAGCTTTTTCCACTCTTAATTCAAATTCAATTCAATGAGATAATTTGATTTTGATTTTATTACTTTCAGGCTTTTTGAAAAATCAAGTAAAAATTGAATTGTTTCTTTTCTGGGGTTATTTTTTGAGTCATTCGACTTTTCTCTAGAGTAAAGTTGCGTCATGTATTTTCCTATTTATTAATTTGTTATCAAACACTTAACGCTAAGTTTTTGCATTTATTGCTTAATTCACTAAAATTACATTATTTTTTTCTACAATTTTTCTCAAATTAATTAAAGCATAACGCATTCTTCCCAAAGCTGTATTAATGCTAACACCTGTATTTTCAGATATTTCGTTAAAGCTTAAATCATTATACATACGCATTACCAATACTTCTCTTTGCTCTTCTGGAAGTTCTTCAATAAGCTTTTTTACATCGTTTAATATTTGCTTTCTTATAATTTTTGCCTCTGCATTTAGTTCGCCATCACTGATTACGGAAAAAATATCGAAATCATCAGAACCACTGAATGTAGGCATTCTATTATTCTTTCTAAAATGATCAATTACTAAGTTATGAGCAATTCTCATTACCCAAGGTAAAAACTTTCCTTCTTCGTTATAATGACCACGCTTGAGTGTTCTGATTACTTTAATAAATGTATCCTGAAAAATATCTTCGGTAGAATCTCTGTCTTGGATTTTGCTGTATATGAAGCTATACAATTTTTGCTGATGTCTTTTAATCAATATCGCAATGGCATTTTCATTTCCATTTATATAGTCTTTAACTAAAGAACTATCTTTTACTACATTTTTGTCCATATAATTACTTTTATAAAAGACGGTTGGAACCATCTTTTTGATTAGGGGTAAAACTCTTTTTTAAAAGTAATTATGTAATATAGGCTTTAAATATTGATTTATAAACTGTTACAAATATTGCTTTTTTTACAATGAAATGCAAATAAATTTTTAAATTTATTTAAGAAATTACAGTTTGTTTACAGACAACTTAAGGTCAAATAACTTCACACATTTTTATCAATTACACATCATATCTTCACCTTTACTTTGAAAAAAATATAGTTTAGCTGATATCAAATAAAATCTCGCTCATACCCTTTTTCTATATACTCAAATCGAATTTTTAATCGCTTAAAGAACTCTTTTAAATGATAGGTTAAACAAAAGGTATTTTTAAGCTTTAATCCTTAAATTACAATATCTATGAAAACCGATATTCAAGAAGAAGTAAACAAATTACTAAAAGAAAACATTGATAATTTTTTAAAAGAGATTCAGGAATCTTTACCCTCAAACGTAACGGTATCCACAAACTGGGGAAGCTTGGATAATGTTTATGAGCATTTTAAAAATAGCCGTATTTTTAATAGGAGACTTCAATTCAATCCTTTTGTTATTGTTTATTGTGAAAGTCCAGAAGATGTTCAAAATACTTTTAAGGCAGCAAAAAATAACAAACTCCCATTTAAAGTAAGAGCTGGAGGACACGATCATGAAGGAGAGTGTACTGGAACCAACGTGGTTCTTATTGATGTTTCAAAACTGAACTACCCTGAACACAATAATGAAAAAGTTTTTGTTAAAGAAGTTGATGGAGAGAAAATCGCGTATATACGTCCAGGTATTCGTTTTAAAGACCTTACCTCTAGGTTAGCTGACCAAGATGTGATGATTCCTCATGGTACTTGTGCTACGGTTGGTATTGCCGGGTTCACCATGGGAGGTGGTTGGGGACCATGGACTCGTAAATATGGAATGTGCTGCGAACGTTTAGTTGGAGCTACCATTTTATTAGGTAATGGAGAATTTATAAAACTCGATGAAAAAAATGACGAGATTCCAGATTTGCTTTGGGCACTGAGAGGTGGAGGCGGAATGAGTTATGGAATAGTAACTGAGCTTAGAATTAAAACATTCGAACTACCGAAAGTATTACACCGATTTAATATTGTTTGGAATCCATATAGCGATATCAATCCTGATGAAGTTATTGGGGATGTTCCTGCACTTGATGTATTGGTAAAATGGGAAGAACTTATTCAACCTAATAACTCACCAGAGCTTATTGGTACAAACTTAAAAATGAGTGCAAGGTCGTGGGATGAAAACACTCCTGTTCCTTATAAAACTATTAATTTGAATTGTCAATTTAATGGTTATTGGGAAGGAAATGAAGATAGTTTAAGAGAATATATTCAATCCAACTTTACAGGTGTACTTGCTGTTTCAGAGGATATGCTAACGATAGAACCTGCAACAGGTGCTGATTTCAAAAACAAAAGCAATTACGGTGAAAATTTAATGAGTTCATGGGATAGAGAATCTTTTAATGAAATCAGAACTGCCTTATTAGGTCATGATTTATTAATGGGAACTCCTTTACAACCTGATTTAGATCTTCCTGCTCCACATAAAATAACCTCTCGCTTGGTAGATCGTGATGGTTTAAATGCCAATGGTAAAAATGGACATCAAAAGTTAATTGAAAGTTTATGTTCTTCTTTATTAAACGAACATAACAGAAAAAACACTATTACCTCATATATTACTTTGGGAGCAATAACGGGAGATTTTTACAAGAATCATCCTGAAACGAATAGTGCCTTTCCATATAACGATAAGCAATATACTATCCAATATCAATGTTGGTGGGAAGCTTTAGACGCAAATATGGATCCCGCTATGAAAAAGTATATCGAAGAAAAAATAAAAAATTTCCAAGACAATACGTTGTATGACTATACCAACAGAGCCTTAGATTGGGTAGAAGTATGTAGAGATTTCGATATTCCAAATACCTCTGGTGCTTTTATAAGTTTTAAAGATAGCTCTATTCCTACTAAAACTTATTTCGCTGATAGCTATGATAAACTAATCAAAATAAAAGAAAACTATTCAGAAGATCCGTTTAATCATTTTAGATCCAGAAAAACCATTATTTAAACTTACTCCTCCCCTTCTTTCGAAGGGGATTTTATTTAATTAACCTTGAAAATATCTTTCTTACTTAACTTATTATTTACCATAGGTAAATCCTTGATATATTCTCATGACTATCAATTGAAAAGTAATACCTCACTAACCTTACCTTAACGAAGATCAATAGATTAAACGAGACTCTCAAAACTTGAAGCCGAACTAGCTACTGCATAACAGGAACTTTTAAACTAATTATAAATATTAACCAAACCATATTTCGTGGTGTGCTTTTTTATCAATATCCCAAAAACTTCTCTTTATTCATATGAAATAAAGCCGTATTTTTATGCCTCATTTTTTAGAAGGTGTGGATCATAGATTTTTAACTTAACTATATCTCTAATTCAGAAGGTTATATTTTAAATAAGCTTCACACAACTGATAATTGAAGGTAGCAAAAACAGACAAATGAAAAGAGACATTTCTAAGGTAAACCCTAAGGAAAATATTATCATAAAGGGAGCTAAACTCCATAACCTAAAAGATATTGATGTTGTTATTCCAAGAAATAAATTAGTAGTTATCACTGGACTTTCAGGTTCGGGAAAATCTTCTTTAGCTTTCGACACATTATATGCCGAAGGTCAAAGACGTTATGTAGAAAGTTTATCTTCATATGCCCGACAGTTCTTAGGAAAACTTCATAAACCTAAAGTAGATTATATCAAGGGAATTGCTCCAGCAATTGCTATTGAGCAAAAAGTGAATTCTACCAATCCACGATCTACAGTAGGAACCTCTACCGAAATTTACGATTATATAAAGTTACTATACGCTCGAATAGGTAAAACCTACTCCCCTATTTCAGGTAAAGAAGTTAAAAAACATACGGTAACCGATGTTATAAACTTTGTAAAAGAGTTCGAAGAAAGAACCAAGTTATTGTTACTTGCTCCCATTTCTATTAATGAAAATAGAAAATTGGAAACAGTTTTACAAGTATTAAAACAGCAAGGTTATGCCCGTTTAAAATACAAGGAAACTGTATACAGAATCGATGACTTTCCTGTAAATGACTTTAAAGGAGATCATTTTTTCTTAGTGGTTGATAGAATTGTCGTAAAACATGAAGATGACTTTTATAATCGTTTGGGAGATGCTGTACAAACTGCTTTTTTTGAAGGAAAAGGTATTTGTCAAATCCATGATTTATCAACTGAGAAAACAACAGAGTTCAGCAATAAATTTGAACTCGACGGAATCACCTTTTTAGAGCCAAACACACACTTTTTTAGCTTTAACAATCCCTATGGAGCTTGTCCTACTTGTGAAGGATACGGAAGTGTCGTTGGAATTGATGAAGAGCTTGTAATTCCGAATACTGGTTTATCTATATACGAAGACGCTATCTTTCCTTTTAAAACGGATAGCTATAAAAAATATAAAAACAACTTAATTCTTCATGCGGAAGAATTTGGAATTCCGATTCATAAACCATGGTTCGAGCTTACCGATGAACAACAGGAAATGGTTTGGAATGGAACAAAAAGATTCAAAGGTATTAACCATCTTTTTAAAACATTAGAGGAAAAAAGTTATAAAATTCAAAACAGGGTAATGCTTTCCCGTTACCGAGGAAAAACTACTTGTCCTGAGTGCCATGGTAAACGTTTGAGAAAAGAAGCGAACTATGTTCAAGTATACGGAAAAACAATTTCAGAATTAGTTGAACTTCCTTTAGACGAACTATCTGATTATTTTGCTTCAATCAAACTATCTACTCATGAAGAACAGATTGGTAAAAGACTTTTGGCTGAAATCAACAGTAGATTACAGTTTTTAAGAGATGTTGGTTTAAGTTATTTAACTCTTAATCGAACCTCAAATACACTATCGGGAGGAGAAAGTCAACGTATTAATCTAGCAACTTCTTTAGGAAGTAGTTTGGTAGGATCAATGTATATTTTAGATGAACCGAGTATTGGATTGCACCCTAAAGACACTGAACGCCTTATCAAAGTTCTAAAAAACCTTAGGGATCTTGGAAATACAGTGATTGTTGTTGAACATGATGAAGACATCATGAAAGAAGCAGACTATATTATTGATATTGGACCTGAAGCCGGGACTTATGGAGGTAATGTTGTTGCTGAAGGTACTTTCAAAGAAATTTTAAAATCAGAATCTTTAACTTCTCAATACCTTTCTGAGAAACTAAATATTGAGCTGCCCAAAAACCGTAGAGCTTCAAAAGATATGATCAATATTATTGGGGCTAGAGAAAACAATTTAAAAAACATTGATGTTTCTTTCCCTTTAAATAATTTAACGGTGATCACAGGAGTATCTGGAAGTGGAAAAAGTACACTTGTAAAAAAGATTCTGTACCCAGCCATGCAGAAAAAATTAATAGGTTATGGTGACAAACTCGGACAGCATTCTGATGTTAACGGAAGCTACGATTTTATAAAACATGTAGAGTTTATCGATCAAAATCCTATTGGAAGATCATCGAGATCGAATCCTGTAACCTATATAAAAGCTTATGACGATATTCGAAAATTACTATCGTCTCAGAAGTTATCTAAAATTAGAAACTACCAACCGAAGCATTTTTCATTTAATGTGGAAGGAGGACGATGTGAAGTATGTAAAGGAGAAGGTGAAGTTACCATAGAAATGCAGTTTATGGCTGACGTTCATTTAGAATGCGAAGCTTGTAACGGAAAACGTTTCAAAAAGGAAATACTGGAAGTTAATTTTGAAGGTAAAAATATTGATGATATTCTGAACTTAACAATTGACGATGCCGTAGCCTTTTTCACACTGCACAACGAAACTCGAATCGCCAGAAAACTAAAACCTTTGCAAGATGTTGGTTTGGGCTATGTAAAACTAGGGCAATCGTCTTCGACCTTATCCGGTGGAGAAGCACAAAGAATTAAACTTGCCTCATTCTTGGTTAAAGGGAATACAAAAGATAAAGCACTTTTTATTTTCGATGAACCAACAACAGGGCTTCATTTTCACGATATTAAAAAGCTTCTAAACTCTTTTAATGCCTTAATTGAAAAAGGACATTCTATTATCGTTATTGAACATAATATTGAACTTATTAAATGTGCAGATTACATTATCGATCTAGGTACAGAAGGTGGTAAAAGAGGTGGTAATCTTGTTTTTTCAGGAACTCCTGAAGAGTTAATCAAAAACAAAGAATCATTTACCGCAAAGTACTTGGCTGAAAAGTTGCGATAATTTTAATAGACCATATAAAAAGAGCACCTCTGTTGAGGTGCTTTTTTATTAGTTTATAACTTTTTCCAAATGCCAAATTTTAGAAACAATTTGCCATCCATTCTCTCCATTAACAAATCCTAAATGATCAACAAAAATGTTATGATGTGCTCTAATTCTAATTTTTACTGTCGCACATGCTGTTGACAGCCAATCTATCATTAAAACTTCCGCTTCAAGCTCTTGTCCTTTACTTGCTGGAGACACCCTCCCTCCTACATCATCACTAAAACTCGCTATAGATTCCACAAAAACTTCTCTATTATCAACGTCGAAAAGACTTGAACTCTTGTGAAATACTTTATTTAGCTTTTCTGTATCACAATAATGAATGGCTTCAAAATAGATTTGTATTGCATTTAGTAAATCATTGACTGGATTCGATTTTTGTTGCTGCATAATTTAAAATTTAGTTTCCGCAAAACTAGAACTAGATTATACTCCGATAAAGTAAAGAAATTGATACTTTTTAATAGCTTTATGAAATTTTTTCAACGAATAAATTACGAACAAAATGGTAACTTTGGTTTCTATGGAAATCAAGTATTTTAGATTAATAAAAACTATTGCAGAAGAAGGTAGTATTGCCAATTCTGCTGGAAAGCTATTTCTTACTCAATCTGCTTTAAGTCATCAATTACGAGAATTAGAAGAAAAACTAGGTTTTAAAGTTTTTATCAGAACACGTAATAAATGGGAACTTACCGATGAAGGTGCTGAACTTTATAAATTAGGAAATGAAATACTTGAGAAACTTGATCTTGGTTTCAAAAACATAAGGCAGCTACAAAATGGATCCACAGGAACAATTAAGATAAGCACTGAATGCTATAGCTTCTATCAAGGACTTGCCTCTTTTATCCAGAAAATGGGACTCTTATATCCTGAGATTAATATTGACTTAATTCTCGAAGTAACCCATCAAGCGATGCCGAAAGTTTTGTCTAATGAAATAGACATCGCTTTGGTTACATCAAAACCATTAAATAAAAACCTATCAAGTATCGAAATTTACGAAGACGAAGTTTTTGCTATTATGCATAAAGAAAACTCATTAGCTAAAAAGAACTTTTTAGAATGTCATGATTTTGAGAATAGCCATTTAATCATTCATTCATTTCCACTAGAAACCGTATCTGTTTACGAGCAATTCCTAAAACCTAACAAAAGAAATCCAAAAAAAATCTCCGCAATTCCTCTTACTGAAATTGCTTTAGAAATGGTTTATGCGAATATGGGGATTGTTTGCATGCCTAAATGGGCAACAAGTTCCTTTAAACTTTCAGATGACATCGTATTTAAATCCATTAGTAAAAACGGATTAAAGAGAACACATTATTTAGTGCATCGAACTACCGACAAAGCAAAAAAATACATGAATGATTTTATTTCGAATTTTACGGAACATTTTTCTGAATAGTAACTTTTAGCTTATTCTAATATTCTCTTCAAGAAATCTGCTTTCTTTTGTTAAAAACTGATAGAATATATTTCAATACACTTATCGTAACTCATTTTCAATATTAACCCATTTCACTTTCCAATTTTTATCTTCATACTTTCCTCTAGTGAAAAATAGATATTTATTATCTGGAGTAACATAGGGATTTCCCTGCCCCGAATCGTTGATTCGATCGTTTAATTTTTTCGGCTCTCCCCAATTTCCTTTCCCATCATTAAGACTTATATATAAATCAAGTTGATTTCCAATTGCCGCATAAATTAGAAAATCTTCATTAGGAGAAACATAGGGAGTACACTTTCTCTGATCTTCGATGTTGGAAAACGAAACCTTTTCAGCGTCCCTAAAATGCTTCCCCTCTTGTTTCGAATAATAAATATCCATTTCACTGTAATCCAAATTACTCACATGAAAATATAAATTGCCTTTATTTGTCATTACGGGATGTGAAACTAATTTCTCCCTTAAATTCTTAATATCGACAAAAGTCGGATCAGACCATTTCCCGTTAACTTTTTCAGATATCCAAATATGCCAAGTAGGAAGAACTTCTTTTACATCAACAGGTCTCGTTGAACTAAAATAAAGCACTTTTCCATCAGGAGAAAAACTCATTCCGTGTTCATTATAGTCACTATTAAAAAATGCTTTCTCAGACTTAGACCAACCTCCTTCTTGCTGTTTAACTACAAATACATCAAAATTGTCAAAATTCGGATCAGAAATAGTATAATAATACTCCTTCAAATCAGGACTAAATACTCCTTTATGTATTAACTTATTCGGAGGTGTTAAACCTGGCTCGAAATCTATAGGAATACCTTGAGGAATATTATCTGTGTCAGATAACATAGTTAAATTTTGTTTTTCCTTTCTACAACTCACAATGGTTATAGTAATACACAAAGTAATTAGTATCTTTTTCATTCTAATCAATCGAATAATTTCAAGTTTATATTTAAGAAAACCTATTCATAAAGGAAATAATGCATTGTCAGAAATAGATATTATTCCTTGTTACTTTATTTAACTTTTACCTATTCGAACTTTACTGGTTCCAATTTAATACGGTCAATATTTACGTTAATTCCTTTAAAAAAATCCAGAATTGTGTCTCCTATTCGAGGCGAGCTCATATATAAATCATGTCCGGCATTTTCAACTATAATATGTTTACCATTTTCAAATTTTTTAGCTATTTCAATTCCACTACTTAAATAAGTTCTCCCATCCATATTACCACTAAATAATAGCGCATTCACTTTATTATTTTTTAATTTTCTAAACTTATTAGGCAGCATTGGAAAATTTAATTCTGACATCCATTCGAAAAGTAGAAAATTAATGTTACTTCCCAATAGTGAATGATCTATTTGGTTTTTCACCAAATTTCGACGCTCCTTAGATATCCCGCTTTGCATGTCCATTGCAAATGACATCGGTCGTATTCTGCTAAAAATGTAACGTTTCATAATCATAACATTCGGAGCTATTGCTGAAAAATCTCCATGATACATCTGAGTATAAACTTTTGGAAGTCTTTTTATATCCTTAGGATTTTTTAAGTAAAATGTAGCAACAGCTGCCTGTAATTCAAAATTTGAAATTCCAACTGTCTCAACGGCTCCTCTCCTATTTTGAAAAGTAGCTTTTACTGGTTCTTTCTCCAATCTTTCATGAACTTTAATTATGTGCTCTTTTAAGTTAGGGTACTTCTTTTCGAAACCATAATTTTCCTTTGCAAGTTCAGCTATTTTAAAAACAAAATTTTCTGTATTTTTAGGTAACTTAATCGTTTCATCTGATCCTTCGAGACTTGCCAGTACCATTTTATCAATCTTATCTTTAAAAAGTCTAATATACTCGAATGCAAGATGTGAACCATAACTAATACCCCAAATTGAAATTTTATCCGCTCCCAAAACCTTTCTCAAATCATCAATATCATTTGCGTTTTCTGTTGTATTGTAGGCATATAGATTAACTTTTTCTTTTTTCCAAAAACTTAGACATTTTGTAATATTTTCTTTGGTTTTCTGTATGTATTCAGGTTTATCAATTGCTTTTTCTAACTCAAAATTAACGTAGTATGGACAATTAAGAAGTTGTTGTGACATTCCTGTACCGCGCTGATCAAAAGCTATAACATCGGTGACCTCACGTAATTTCATAAACAATTGAAAACGGTTGCCTTTAGCAGTTGAAATACCAGAACCACCAGGTCCTCCTGAAAGGTAAACGATCGGTTTGCCTGGATTCGGATTTGTACTTTTAAATCGAACAAAGGCAAGTTCTATCGAATCTGCTGACTTATTACTTCTATCTTCTAAAACCTTAAACTTCCCTAGTTCAGCTTGAATCGTGTCGCCTGCTCTCGATATAAATTCATAAGGTTTAATTGTTAGATTCTGTGAGTACACCAATGTTTGTAAGCAAATAGCTATTGCAAATGCTAAAGTTTTAATCTTCATAAATATGTTTTAATTGTAACCAATTTTTTTGAGTCCGCGAGCGAATATAAGAAACATCATAGGTTTTATTTTCAATCTCCGAAGACGAATTAAAGAGTCAATTTCTGGCTACAACCTTAAAAATTGACCTAATTTTATTCTATACATTTTACCTGTCTTATAAAAAAACAATGATCAAAAACTACTTATCTCCCTAAAAATGATAACTTTGTATAAACCAAAAAAGCTGCTATGATCTATTTTATCCCTCAATTGATATTATAATCATACTCTTTTTTGTATATATTTTAAATTATTTTAATTAAAAACTAATATGAAAAAAACAATTTTAAAGAGCCTCATAATGTTAATCTCAATGGTAGTTTTAACAAGCTGTTCAAAATCTGACGAGGATATTAATTACAACGCAAGCGATCTTCTGGGAGAATGGAATTTAGCAAGTTATACCTATTCAGGAAACTTTGATGTTTCAAATGGTACAATATCATTATATACTGGAGACTTTGAAGGTAGAGCAATTAACATTGATGCGACTACTACTTTTACTGAAAACCCAAATAAAGCAAATTATTCTGGATCGTACGATCTTAGTGTGCAACAAACAGATTCCAACGGACAAACAACTCAGGACACCTATACTATAGGTAGCACCACAAGTGTTGTAGATTGGGAACTTAGAGACAATCTTTTAATCCTTTCAAACGGAGAGCTAGTTGAAGTTGATTTACCTGATGAAATTAGTTCTTTTACAAATATTGGTGATGGAGACCTTGAAATTATTGAACTAACCTCGGATTCTTTAAAGTTGAGAAAATCAATAGATCAAAATATTTCTCAAGGAGGTGCTACGGCTATTATTAAATTAGATATTGCAATAGATTATACGAGGTAATTGTTACAAAACAAACGAATAAAACGGAGGTTATAAAAGCTTCTGTTTTTTGCATAAAAAAAGAATAGCCTAATCTTCCAGATTAGGCTATTCTACGTAACAAAAACTAACAAAATTCAATAAATATACTTACTGAAGTGCTTTATCACCTTTATTAGGGTTGTATGTATAAGTAAAGGTGAAATATTTTGATTCTGATGAAGTATCTTCGTCTTTATAGTAATTTAAAATTTCTACTTTAGCGTAGTGTCCATCATGTGTTTTTACAATTAATATTCTTCCAGGAGTCGGGGTAATAAGATGTGAACTGAAATTATAAGTATACCATCCATTTCCACTACCTTTTGTAACCGCTAGAGCATCTGCTGCATCCTGTCTAAATTCTGAGTCTACTGGTGCTTCGGTAATTCCAGCAAAAGTTGATTCAACTAACACCATTGAAGCATCGTGAACCCTATCAATATCTTCTAATAAAAAACCTTTCTCTCCTCCGTTTACAATAATCTCGGTAGCTCTAAATGCGATGTCCCAATTATCTCCTTCTACTTGTTTTCCTTCAGAAAAATTAAACTTTGTAAAAGGACCTGTATAATTACCTCTTCCTTCCGCTGGAGCGTATAAATTTTCTATTTTTTTACTCTCAACTGGTTGAAGTTGTTGATCTGGTTCTTGATTTTCGTTACTGCTACAAGAAGCAAAAACGAAAGCTATAATCAAACTCCCTAAAACTGTTCTTAAATTTTTCATTGTATAATCCTTTGTTTGTATTTATATGTTTATTTGTATTCTTCCAAAAATTGTTCTCCTCAGTTGCAAATAGGCATCATTCGCTATAACATTCCCATTGGCATCTGTGAAATTAAATAGCTCTTTGTTATTAATGGCTGTTTCGTTTAACACATTATCAATACCTAATTGTAAATCAATGTTGTTAAACATGGTTTTATTAACAGTTAAATTAATTTGGGTAAGTGGCTTTACAAAGTTATCGAAGTCATCAATTACTGTGTTACCATTGGTATCAAATGGCACATATTCACTTCTATAGGTACCTCTTAAACTAACAGAAAATTTATGCTCGAAATTATCGTAGAACAACCTTGCATTAATCATGTGTCTTGAACGGTTTGGCAATCCAAAGTAAGAGGATGACAATAACTCTTGAGAAATTCCATTTTCATCTCTGTAAAATATTCCATCTTCAATTTTATCTAGATCTTCATTACTTCCTGTATCCAAAAATTGATACCCTGCTAATAATCGTAAATTTTTGTTTAGCCTGTAGTTAAGATCTAGCTCAATTCCCTGAGTGAACACACTACTAATGTTTCTATATGAAAATATTCTAGTTCCTTGAGGTAGGCCTAAAACATCAAAAGGAAGCTGTGTATCAAACGTATCTATAAGGTCTTTAATATTGTTTCTAAAACCGTTTATATTTACTTTCAATCCATCAATTGGCTCCCATTGAAAACCAAAATTATACCCTATTGATGATTCTGTTTTTAATTCTCTTGGAACCACACTTAAGTCTGCTAATCCACCAAATAAATTATGAACGGTATAGGTTCCTAAAACAATATAACCACTATTTACATTTCTAAAATCAAAATATAATTGTCTAAAGTCTGGGATTTTAAAACCGTAACCAACCGAACCTTTTAATGTAAGCCTATCATTTAATTCGTAACTAGTAGATATCTTTGGGCTAAATGCCGATTGGTAACTATCACTTCCTTCATATCTTGCACCTAAGACTACATTTAATTTTGATATTGGATTAAAATCGTATTGTCCGTAGGCATACCAAGACTTAAATTCTTTTTCACCATTTATTGAAGTTCTATCCAATTTATCAAAGTTACCTCCAAAACCACATACTATGGTACTTGAATTTTTGAAACGATAAGTACTTCTAACTTCGGGTCTAAATAAACTTCTTTTATTTACTGCTGATTCACCGTTAAACGAGCTTTCCGTTTTAAACTGTGTACCATAAAAAGTATAGGTTACATCCCATCTATCTGAAATTCTTTGCTTTAATAATGCGTTAAAATTCCAGTCAGTTTGAATATTGGTTATATCTCCTACATACTGTTCTTGATTGTAATATCTTCCCGATAAGTCGAACTCTAACGATTCAGATATATCGTATAAAAATCTCGAATTGAAAGTATAATTTTGATGGGGATTAACAGTTTTCGAAGGTGATAATGGAGTTAAATCAAAACCTCCACTTGAATTCAAATTAACCCCAGCAACAAGTCCTATTTTATTTTTTCGATACGTAAAGTTACTATTTACATCTAGTTCATTTCTAGCTCCTCCACGGGTCAAAACATGAAATTGGCCATCTAAACTCTCTCTTACAGGTTTTTCAGTAATTATATTAATTACACCACCCATGGCTTCTGAACCATAGAGTGCGGAAGACGGCCCTTTCACAATCTCAATTTGTTTTATATTATTGACTGTAATTCTATTTAAGTCAATATTTCCAGCAACTCTTCCCACGATTGGAACACCATCAATCATTATTAACGTGTAGTCTGCCGCTACACCCTGTAGCTGAATTCCTTCTGAATTCCCTACATCCTGAACAATAGTAATTCCCGTTTGTTCTAATAGTATATCGCGTAACCTAACTGATCCCGATTTTTGAATTTGTTTTTTGGATATCAAAGTGACAGGCATAGGCACTGACGACAACTGTCTTTTGGTTCTTGTAGCAGTTACAATAACCTCATCAAGATCATTATTCTTAATCGTGTCACTCTTCTTCTCAATACCTACCTGAGAAAAAGCTGTAACACTGAATAATATAGACGCTAAACACAGTTTATTTAGAAACATTCTTAATAATTTACTGATGCAAATATATTAGTTATTTTTAATCGATCTAAATAAATTTTATATTTTTGCCTAAATTATTTTATCTAAATAAAGAAACAATGAAGAAAAGTGTACTATCAATGCTTGCTATAGCGCTATCTATTAGCACTATTCAAGCCCAAAAAAGTAAAGACCGGGAAGCGATAAAAAAAATGTGTGGATGTTATGAAGTGACATTTAATTTCGCTGAGACTTTTAATAATAGTAAAGATTCTCTTTACAAACCTTCAAAAACTAAAACTGATAAGGCATTGGAATGGGCTCAGTTAGTTGAGGATGAAAGCAACAAGGTTTCTATTCAGCATTTATTACAAGTTGGAAACCCTGCTTCACCACATATTGTAAAGCATTGGCGTCAGGACTGGACTTACCAAAACCAAGACTTCTATAGATATAACGGGGACAACGTTTGGATTTATGAAAATAAACCTAAAAGTGAGGTAAAAAAGCAATGGACGCAGAAAGTTTATCAGGTAGATGATAGCCCAAGATATGAGGGATCAGGAAACTGGATTCATTTAAATGGTAAAAGTTATTGGGAAAGTACAACTGATGCTCCTTTACCAAGACGTGAATACACTAAAAGAAGTGATTATAATGTAACTGTTAGAGGGAACAGACATGAAATTACAGACTATGGATGGTTACATGATCAGGACAATAAAAAAGTAGTGAGAAAAGCGAATGAGAAAGACTTTGTTTTGGCTCATGAAAAAGGTTATAACACCTATGTTCGCGTTCCAGATAGCAAATGTAAAGCTGCGAAAGATTGGTGGGAATCTCATGCTACTAAATGGCAAACAGTGAGAACAAAATGGAGTGAAGTATATGGAAGGAATACAACACTATCATTAAAGAAAAAGGTTGAAAACAAACCTTTATACAAACACCTTTTTTCTGATAAAATTCAAGAGGAAAACGAGATTAACGAAATTATAGAGTCTTTCATCAATAATTAAAAATTAAACAGACAATTAAGCCTACTACAACAATCATGAAAAAAACTTTTTCTCTACTACTACTCCTCACAATTGTACAAGTGTTTGGGCAAGCATCACTGGAAGGTACAGTGAGAAACGCCAACAATGAAACGGTACCTTTTGCCAGTGTTTTCTTGAAAAAAACACAATTGGGAACTTCTTGTGATGAAAACGGTTCTTTTAAAATCACTAACATCCCTGCAGGAAATTATAGTATTGTTGCCAGCGCTGTTGGTTATCACAAAGCTATATTACAGATTGAAATTAAAGATGGTCTAAACACTGTCAATTTCGTAATTAAAGCAAACACGCAACTTGACGAGGTCGAATTATTTGGTTCAAGAAAAAAACGAGCTGAAAAACTGGAAACCTTAACCCGATTACCACTGGCCCCTAATGAACAGCTACAAAGTATCTCTGTACTTTCTCATAAATTAATAGATCAACAAAATGCATTAACGATTAGCGATGTAACAAAAAATGTTGCTGGTGTTTATACATTTTCAACTTATGGTAATGTAAGAGAAAGTATGTCGTTAAGGGGATATCGTGGAGTTCCTTTATTAAAAAATGGAGTAAGAATTAATTCTGACTTCAGAGGTATTGGAGTACTTACGGATATGGCAGGTGTAGATAACATTCAGGTTTTAAAAGGTATTTCTGCGATTAGCCAAGGTTTAGGTGGCGATTTAGGATCTGCTGGTGGTGTTATTAACATCGTTACAAAAACTCCAAAATTCTACGACGGTGGAGAAGTTAGTTTCAGAACTGGAAGTTTTGGAAGAGTAAGACCTACTTTTGATTTTTACGGCCCTATTAATGAGAAAAAAACCTTAGCTTTCAGAGTAGCTGGTTCTTATGATAGAGCTGATAGCTTTAGAGCACATGTAAATTCAGAACGTTTTTACATTAACCCATCTTTAGCATGGAAACCAGATGATAAAACTACTATTGTTTTAGAAATGGATTACATGGATGATAGTAGAACTCCTGATCAAGGAACTATTAACTTAGGAACGTATGATGTAAACAATATTCTAAAACTTGATGATGACAAGTTCGTTGGCTTTGATACAGATAGAGCAAATACTCTAAACACCACTTATGCAGTACGTTTAGACAGAAAAATAAGTGATAAACTTACTGTAAAAGCTGGATTATTTTCTTCTGACCTAGAAACCTATACTGAAGCTGCTTATATTTTCCAAGGAGGAGGCAGAACTCAGCTTCCAGTTTTAGATAACACCCAACGATACAGAGAGTATTATGGTGCTGGTAGAACAGACAAAAACAGTGTTTTCCAAATTGATTTAGTTGGAAAAAATGTTCAAACGGGTTCAATTAAGCATACTTTCCAAGTAGGGGTTGATTACAGAACAACGGATTTTACAAATACGCCATTTACCACAACTTTCCCTGACGAAGATTTACCATATGTTGACATTATTGATGTAACTCAACCTATAAATAATACATTACCTGGAACTGTAAGTGTAACAGAAGGTACTTCAACAAGTGGATCAACAACGAAATCTTACGGATTTACTATCCAAGATAAAATCTCATTTAACGATTGGGCTGATGTCTTTTTAGGAATTCGCTATACCTCATTGGAGAGAACAAGAGGTAATTTCATTGGAAGAAGCTTAACAGGAGCAAAAAGAGACGATGCTGTAAATCCTTTAGTTGGTTTTAATTTAAAGCCTACTAAAAACATTATCGTATTTGGATCCTATGCTAGTAGTTCAAATCCTATGACATCTTTCTATAGAGACATCAATGGAAATGAATTAGGAACTGAACGTTGGGATCAAATTGAAACAGGTATTAAGTCGACATGGTTAGATAATGCCTTACGTTTTAATGTAACGGCTTTCTATACAAGCAGTAAAAACTTAAACCTTCAAGCTCTTGACACCAACGGTACTTTCTTAGGATACTATTTAAAAGGAGGTGAAGACACTAGAAACGGTGTAGAGGTTGAATTAATTGGTAGAATTTTACCTAATTTAGAAATTATCGGAGGATACTCGTACTTAGATGCTCGTTATAAAGACCATGTTTCTTACTATTATAATTCAAGTCCGATTAATACACCTAAACACACCGCTAACTTTTGGGCTCGTTATAGTTTCGAGAACTCTTTGGAAGGATTATCTTTGGCGGCCGGAGCTTATTATTTAGGTGAAAGGCCCCACAATGTATGGTCAAGAAATTATACTCATACAGGAGTTGAACCAGGAGTAAAACCATTTAACCTAGAAGCATATACTACCGTTAACTTACAAGCATCATATAAGTTTAATCAAAACTTTAGTTTGGATGTATTTGGAAACAACGTATTTAATGCTCTAGGATATAACGCCTATAGAACGGCATTTGTTAACAGAATTCAGCCAGCTAGCTTTGGAACTACGCTGCGTTACAGATTTTAATTAAAAAAAATGAACAGAAAAAAACTTACCGCTATTTTCATTTTTTGTGTTGGAATGATTACCGCACAGACAAAAAACGAATTTTTAGATCGCAAGTTTTGGCAAACAAATCCAACTATTGAAACAGTTAAACAGAAAATTTCTGAAGGAAATAACCCAACAGCATTGAATCCATATGGATTCGATGCTGTTGTTTATGCCATACTTGAAAAAACAAATAACAACACTATTAAACATCTTCTTTCTCTTGAAGGAAACGATGTTAATAAATTAACACATGACAAGAGAACCTATGTTTTCTGGGCTGCTTATGCGAATAATGTTGAATTAATGAAATATTTAATTGCCAACAAAGCCCGCATGGACTTAAAGGACTCTCATAACTTTTCAGTATCAACATTCGCTGCGGCAACTGGTAAAGACAATACCGAAATTTATGATTTATGCATTCAAAACGGTATTGATATTAAAACTGATACCGATGAGCATGGGGCTAATGCTCTTTTGTTAGCTGCTGGTAGCTTGAAAGACTTTAACTTAATTGATTATTTCGTTTCTAAAGGAATAGCTCTTCAAAGTAGAGATCATGATGGAAATGGAATTTTTAATTATGTAGCCAAAGGAGGAAATAAGGAGCTTCTTCAAAAATTGAAAAACAAAGGAATTTCAGTAGATAAATTAAATAAAAAAGGAGAAAACGCCCTATTCTTAGCTACGAGAGGATCTAGAAAAGGGTACAATTCTTTAGAATACTTCAAGTATTTGGAAAGCCTTGGTTTAGATGTTAATATTACCAATAAAGATGGGAATACCCCATTACATAATCTAGCATATGGGAACAAAGACCTTAACACATTCCAATATTTCCTAGATAAAGGAGTTAACCCAAATCAAGTAAATGAAGAAGGTAATACGGTATTAATGCATGCTACCTATAGAAACACCTCTGATATAGTTTCTCTTTTTGCCAATAAAACAAAAAATATCAACCATAAAAACAAAGACGGTAATTCAGCTTTAACTGCCGCAGTTGCAGGTAACTCTAAAGATGTTACTAGCTTAATATTAGAAAAAGGTGGAGATATCAAAATAATCGATAATAAAGGGAATTCATTAGCGTATTATTTAATTGAAAGTTACAGTCCTCGTTATCAAGAAGACTTTAAGAAAAAGAAAGCTCTTTTAGTTGAAAAAGGATTAAACTTAAACGCTGTGCAAGCTGATAACAACACGTTGTTTCACCTAGCTATCGATAAAAACAATCTTGATTTACTAAAAGAAATCAGCTCTTTAGATATTGACATTAACGCGAAAAACAATGATGGATTAACCGTTTTACACAAAGCAGTAATGTCTGCTAAAGACACTAAAATCATTGAATATTTGTTAAGTATTGGAGCGAAGAAATCCATTACTACAGAATTTGGCGAAACTGTATTTGATTTAGCTAAAGAGAATGAAATTTTGAGTTCAAAAAACATAGACATTAACTTTTTAAAATAGTAGTATGATGAAGGCAACAAAAATATTCACATTTGGATTAATCGCTTCTTTCTTTTTATATGGATTTACGAAGGTTACTAACCAAACTTCCTACAAATGTATGATCCAAATGAAAAATTATTCAGGAGAAGGCGCTTACATTGTAGTTTCTTTATTGGATAAAGAAGATAAATATGTAAAGACTTTATACGTACAAGGGGATGATGAAGAATGGTATTCTGATATTACAGAATGGTGGGACTTTCAAGGAAAAGTTAGAGCAGATATTGATGCTATAACGGGTGCTACTGTAAGTGGAGGAAACAGGACTATTAGCGTATTAAAAATTGATACGGATAAAATAGATAACGGATATAAATTACGTTTTGAATCTGCTGTAGAAGATCAAGAATATTACAAGGACGATGTTCAATTCGAATTGACTTCAGAAAACTTAAAAAGTAAAATAGAAGGAAAAGGCTTTATCAGATATATTCGCCTAATCTCCCAATAATTGTACAAATTATTATGACCATTTCTATTTGGAGATATAGCCATTTAACCTTGGCTATATCTTCTTTCGTTTTTATACTTATCGCTTCCATAACTGGAGCTATACTAGCAATTGAACCCATCGAAATTCAAAGTTCAAAAGCAAGCATATCAAATTTAAATCGTTTCAACATAGCAGAAACTCTAGATGTATTAAACAAAGAGTATTCTGAGGTTATATCGATAGATATTGACGAAAATCATAGAATAAAAACTTCCGTTGTTACAAAGAATGGTCAAAATGAAACTTTTTATATTCATCCAGCAACTGGAAAAAAGATAGCTAAACCAGAGAAAAGAAAACCTATTTATAAATTTGCTACGAGCTTACACAGATCTCTATTTCTCAAATCTACAGGTAGATTTATTGTTGCTTTTATTTCTTTCCTATTATTAATTATTGCCATAACTGGAGTTATTTTAATAGCTAAAAGACAAGGTGGGATTCATAAATTCTTTTCAAAAATAGTAAGAGAACAATTCGAGCAGTATTTTCACATTGTCATTGGCCGTTTCACATTAATTCCTATAGCCATTATTACCATTACTGGTATTTATTTATCGCTTGACAAATTCTCACTACTACCGAAGGAAAAAGTAAAGCATTCTATCGAGTTATCCGAAAATAAAATTCAGCGAAAAAAATTATCTGAATTCCCCATTTTTCAACAAACCCCACTTTCCTGTTTAAAAACGCTTGAATTCCCGTTTTCTCCTGATGAAGAGGACTACTTCTCTCTTACATTGCAAGATAAAGAACTGTATGTTCATCAATATTCAGGACAAATCTTGAGCTCCTATGAATACAAAAACACAAGTAATTTTCTTGATCTAAGTTTTATCTTACATACAGGAAATGGTAGTTTAGTTTGGGCGATAATTTTATTAATTTCTTGTATTGCCATTATCTTTTTTATCTATTCTGGATTTGCTATTACACTTCACAGAAGACGTAAAGCTGTTGGACTCTTAAAAAACAACTACAAAAAAGACGAAGCCGAATTCATAATTCTAAGTGGATCAGAAACTAATAATACAATTCATTTTGCAAATGCACTTTATAGCGCTCTTTTAGATAGTAACCAAACTGTTTATTCAACTTATTTAAATGATTATACATTATATGAAAAAGGAAAATACCTTATCATTTTAACATCAACATATGGTGATGGTGAACCTCCTTTAAATGCCAAAAAGTTTGAATCTCTTTTAGCCACAACAAAACCTCAACAATCAATGAAATATATCGTTGTTGGATTTGGTTCTTTGGCGTATCCTAAATATTGTGAATATGCTATTCATGTGGATGAATTACTAAGTAAAAACAGGAGCTTCTCTCCTATTTTACCTTTGACAAAAATCAATAATCAGTCTTCGGATAGTTTTAAAAATTGGGTTTTTAAACTTAATAAAGCACTGCTACTAGATATAAACGTTACGTTAGAAAAACGAATTCCCCAAAAACAAAATTCTTTCAATGTTGTTTCTAAAACAGTTCTAAACTTGGATGATACGTTTTTACTAGAACTGAAACCAAATAAAAAAGAAAAATTCAAATCGGGTGATCTTCTCGCTATCTATCCTGAACAAGATGGAATTGAAAGACTCTATTCAATTGCTCAGGTAAACAATCATATTTTACTAAGTATCAAAAAACATGAGTTTGGGGTTTGTTCCAACTATTTAAGTACCCTTAAAAACGATCAATCTATAAAAGGATTAATAAAAGGGAATTCTGAATTCCACTTTCCTAGAAAAGCGAAAGAAGTTTTATTAATATCTAACGGAACAGGAATTGCGCCTTTTTTAGGAATGCTAGATGAAAACAAGTCTAAAATAAAAACACATCTTTTCTGGGGAGGAAGAACATCCGAATCTTTCGAACTCTACAAAAATCATATTGACACCTATCTTAAAAATGGAAAGCTTTCTTCATTTCACATTGGGTATTCTCAAGAAGTGGAAGTAAAAACCTATGTTCAAGATGTTTTAAACGATCACAAGAATACTGTTCTCTCAACTTTAAAAAATAAAGGCTGTATTTATATCTGTGGGTCAATTTCCATGATGAATGAAGTCCTCAAAATAATTGAATTGATAGCAAATAATGAGTTAGGTGTTTCTATGGAAACCCTTAAAAAAGAAAAAAGAATAAAAACAGATTGTTACTAATTTTTATTCTTTTCTAATAAATACTATTTAATGTTTGAAACTACTGTAAAAGAAAATGAAGATTTTTTACTTTATATAAAGAAGAAAACTAAAGCATAGCTCTAGCTATGGTTTCTTTTTATTCTGAAAATAGAAAGGCAAAAAGAACGTTTTATTCCGGTAATTTCAAATTGTAAATGGTATAATTTATAAAGTTCTAATAAACTCTAAAATACTTCGGGCCTCTTCTTCTGTGAGATTTTGCCCAACCATTAAGAGATTATTATAATCTTTCAATAATTGTTTCGCAATAGAATCTTTCTTGGTCATTTCCATTGGGTTTAACATCATATTCATTACCCACTCTGGAGACCTTTTCGCTAACAAACCTTTCATCGGAGGTCCTAAAAACTTTTTTTCAGCTTTATGACAACTGGTACATTGTTTTTTAAAATGTTCCGCTCCTATGTTTGCCATGGCTTGATCAATTTCTCCGAGCTCGATTGATTTAACAGGACCAATTCCTTTATTTGCTAAATCGACTATTTCCTTTTTCTCAACCGTCTCTTTTTTCTTCTCAACTTTTTCAGGAACAGAAACTGTAGTATCTTTTGAGTCGTCCTGTTTTTTCTCTTTCTTATCAGAACAACTACCTAAAATTAATGTAATACAAAACACCAATTGCAATATCCAAAAATTACCTTTCTTCATTTATTTCTTCATTTAATCAATTACAATGAATACGCCTTGGTTGATGACATATCGATATCAATACATCCCTCTTGTTTTCCTGGAACAGGATCATAATTTAAAATTTCTTCACCTACTCTTTCCGTGTTCTTATAAGCAAAAATACTTAAGCTTCTTATCCCATCAAGTGCTACATAACTAAGAACATCACTATCGATATCTTTTTCATTTTTAACAGCCATGAAAAAACTTTCCATTGTATCCTCATGCTCTTGCTTACTTTTCTTAAGAATCTTGGCCATTTCCGCTTCTACTTCCGATTCTTTAACATCAAAAAAGTTGATCGATTCTTTGGTTCCTTTGAATATATTTACAATACTTTCAAAACCCTTTCGATAAAGCTTTTGATCTTTTTCTTCAAAAACCTCAGCAACATATCGATCAATAAACTGTGGAACATTTACTTCAGTCGCACTTGGCGAATCTTCTGTTTTTGGCAACATGATATCTACAATAGTATTCAACAAAGGAACTTCCTCAACAGTAAAAAACTTTGGAGTCCAAGATATTTTCTGCTCTTTTGCACAACTCTGTAATAAACTTAAGGCTGTTGGAGTTACAATTAACGCTCCAACGGATAAGCCTAAACCTTTTAAAACCTCTCTTCTGTTCATAATTACTGTTTTATAAATTCCCTTTTTTAAGTTCACTCACAGCATGATTTGCTGCCCTTGCCGTCATTGCCATATAGGTTAAAGATGGATTTTGACAAGCCGATGAAGTCATTGCTGCACCATCCGTTACATAAACATTTTTAACACTATGTACCTGATTATACTTATTTAATACCGATGTTTTTGGATCTCTTCCCATTCTCGCAGTTCCCATTTCATGAATTCCTAATCCAGGAGCTCCAATACTATCCATTGGTTCAATATCCTTGAATCCTGCTTTATCCAACATTTCCATACCTTGCTGAATCATATCTTTTCGCATATTCAGCTCATTTTGCTTGAATTCTGCATCAAAAGTTACGGTAGGTAAACCCCACTTATCTTTTTTATCATAATCCAAGAACATCAAGTTTTCATGGTATGGTAAGGTTTCACCGAATCCCATTAAGCCCATGGTCCATCCTCCAGGCTGCATAATTGCCTCCTTTAAAGCCTTTCCATAACTTAACTCGCGAATACTACCTGACCAATCTTCTCTACTAGCCCCTCCTTGGTATCCATAACCTCTTAAAAAACTCTTTTGATCGGTATCTCCTCCTAAGTTTCTAAACCTTGGAATATATATACCGTTTGGACGTCTACCTGAATAATACTTGTCGTTAAAACCATCAAACTTTCCATAAGCTCCTGCTTTAAAATGATGATCCATAATATTGTGCCCTAACTCGCCAGAATCATTCCCCATTCCATCAGGAAACCTGTCAGATTTAGAGTTCAATAAAATGTATGTTGAAGCAATTGCAGATGCACATAAAAAAATCACCTTGGCTTTGTACTCTATCGTTTTATTTGTTTCGGCATCTATAATTTTTACTCCTGTTGCTTTTTTAGAATCCTTATCGTACACCACTTCATATACAATAGAGTTCGGGCGAATAGTTAAATTACCTGTTGCTTCTGCAGCTGGTAAAGTAGAAGAGTTACTGCTAAAATAAGCTCCAAAAGGACAACCTCTCATACACCTATTTCTATATTGACAATTAACTCTACCTTTCCCAGGTTTTGTTCCTTCTGTAATATGAGCCGTTCTACCAATAGTTAGCAAACGATCTTCATAATTATCTGCAATACTATCTTTTAAATGAGTTTCAACACAATTCAATTCCATTGGTTTTAAAAACTTACCATCAGGTAATTGCTTTAAACCTAAATTTTGACCGCTTACTCCAATATACTCTTCCACATAATCGTACCAAGGAGCTAAATCCTTATAACGAATTGGCCAGTCTACAGCGATTCCCTCCTTAGCATTCGCTTCAAAATCAATATCACTTAAACGATAACTTTGACGCCCCCACATAAGAGACCTTCCTCCTACATGGTATCCGCGTATCCAATCGAAACGTTTTGTTTCATTGTAAGGATGTTCAATATCATCTACAAAAAAATGACTTCTATACTTTCGCGTAGTATATCCAGTTCTATGTTGTTTCTCTTGACGTTTAATATCTTCTTGCGTTGGTTTTCCAGCATTTGGAAAATCCCAAGGATCTAAATTAGCGGTTGGATAGTCAGTTGGGTGATTCACCATTCTACCCCTCTCTAAAACCAAAGTTTTAAGTCCTTTCTCACACAACTCCTTCGCTGCCCATCCTCCAGAAATTCCACTTCCTACAACAATTGCATCGTAAGAATTTACATCTTTAGTTACATTCATTAGCTCGTATTTTAAAGGTTATGATAGTTTTTGTTCGTAAGAAAATTAGTTAAACATTTTTTAATACTCAGATTCTTAACATAAAAAATGCGAAAAGTAGAGCGAAAACGTTTTCTGAAACCAAATCAATTAGTTTTTTACTTATTTGAAACAATACACCTCTAAAATTAATACATTTAATAAATCTTTAACTTAAAAAATGAAATATTCACAACCTAAAAAAATAGTAATTTTGGTTATGTTACTGTTGTGTGTAGCATATTCATGTAAAAAAGATGTTCAGAAAACTAAACAAACTGAATCAGTAAAAGTTGAAACAAAAAAAGTAAATTATAAACTTTCTTTGGCTCAATGGTCACTTCACAAAGGAATTTTTGATGGTTCTATAGATCCAATGAACTTTGCGCAGGATGCAAAGAATTTAGGCTTCGAAGGATTAGAGTATGTAAGCCAATTATATGTATCAGAGGATGTAAATTATCCTTATAAAGAAAAAGGACTCGATGCTATTCTAAAGGAATTAAAAAAGAGAAGCGATAGTTTGCAGATGAAAAACCTCATTATTATGATCGATAGAGAGGGTGATTTATCTTTTTCAGACGAAAAATTGACAAATAAAGCGATTGAAAATCATAAAAAATGGATTGATGCTGCTCAATTTTTAGGATGTCATTCCATAAGAATCAATCTTTTTGGTGAAGACGATGAAGAACTATGGGTAAAAAACTCTGTGAGATCATTAAAGAAGCTAGTCGCATATTCAGAACCCAAAAATGTTGCTATTTTAGTAGAAAACCATGGAGGTAATTCAAGTAAAGCTAACCTTTTAGCTAAGGTCATGAAACAGGTGAACTCTGACTACTGTGGTACTTTACCCGATTTTGGAAACTTCTGTACTAAAAGAGAAGGAAATGCTCGTTGGGGCGCTCCTTGTGTTGAAGAATACGATATTTATAAAGGTATTGAAGAACTAATGCCATACGCTAAAGGGGTTTCTGCTAAATCCTATGCTTTTGATGAAGCTGGAAATGAAACGAAAATAGATTATCAGAAAATGTTTCAAATTGTTGAAAAAGCCAATTTCGAGGGATTTGTTGGGGTTGAGTATGAGGGAAGCACAGATTATAAGGAAGGAATCCTGCAAACCAAAGACCTCGTAAAAAAATGTATAAACAACCTTAATAACTAAATAAAACATGAAGTCTTTAACCTATACAAAACTATCCTTTATGATGTTCCTCGAATTTTTTATTTGGGGAGGATGGTTTGTTACACTGGGCGCATTTATGGGAAACAACTTAAATGCTTCAGGTGCTGAAACCGCCATGGCATACTCCACACAATCATGGGGAGCAATCGTTGCTCCATTTATCATTGGACTTATTGCTGATAGATATTTCAATGCTGAAAAAATACTCGGCGTGTTGCATTTAATAGGTGCCGCACTGATGTATATTATGTCACAAGCTACAAGTTTTGATTCTTTTTACCCTTATGTTTTAGGGTACATGATTGCCTATATGCCAACCTTAGCTTTGGTGAACTCGGTAGCCTTTAATCAAATGGATGATCCATCTAAACAGTTTCCATTAGTTAGAGTTTTCGGTACTGTCGGATGGATTATAGCAGGTTGGATTATCAGTTTGGCTTTCAAATGGGATGCTATTGAAAATATTCAACAAGGAATGCTTTCAAATACTTTTACAATGGTCGCTATTGCTTCATTTGTTTTAGGTATCTTTAGTTTTACTCTTCCTAAAACACCTCCTTCAAATAAAAATGAAAAAGTAACTGTTTCAGATATCTTAGGTTTGGATGCGTTGAAATTATTGAAAGATAGAAACTTCTTAGTATTTTTTATCTCATCTGTGTTGATTTGTATTCCTTTAGCGTTTTATTATCAAAATATTAGTCCCTATTTAACGGAGCTTAAAGTAGAAAACTCCACAGCATGGGCATCTATGGGACAAATGTCTGAAGTTGCGTTTATGCTTTTACTTCCATTCTTCTTTAAAAAATATGGATTCAAAAAAACCATTCTATTTGGAATGCTCGCATGGGGAATTCGTTATTTATTATTCGCTTATGGAAACTCAGGCGACCTATTCTTTATGATAGCGATAGGAATTGCTCTACACGGTATTTGCTATGATTTCTTTTTTGTATCTGGTCAAATTTATACCGATTCTAAAGCTGGTGAAAAAGTAAAAAGTGCAGCACAAGGATTAATAACATTAGCTACCTATGGTGTTGGAATGCTAGTTGGTTTTTGGGTAGCTGGACAAATTGTAGATCAAAATATTTTAACTGAAAATGGCACTCATAATTGGCAAAGTATATGGACATTCCCAGCAATTTTTGCTGTGGTAGTTTTATTCATTTTTGCTGTGCTATTTAAAAATGAAAATGTAGAATATAAAGCTTAATAATTAGAATGAATTCTAAAATAAGACTAGGAATTTTAGGTGGTGGAAGTAATTCTTTAATCGGTGTCGTTCACCGTATTGCTTCTTCAATGTTTGATAAGTATCAACTTGTTGGTGGTATTTTTAATTCTAACCTCAAAGACAATCTCGATTTTGCTAAAAGTATCGGACTCCCTTCCAACAGAGTCTATAGTGATCTTGACATTTTAGTTGCGGAAGAATTAAAACTTCCTAAGGAAGAACGAATGCAAGTAGTTTCAGTTTTAACTCCAAACTTTTTGCATTACACCATGGCTAAAAAGTTAATCGAAAATGGTTTTCATGTTGTTTGTGAAAAGCCCTTAACTACCACTTATGCCGAAGCCAAAGATTTATATGATTCTGCGGAAAAAGCAAATATCATTTTTGCGGTGACATATACCTATACCGGATACCCGATGGTGAGGCAAATGCGTGAAATGATTTTAAATGGTGTTATTGGAAAAGTACAGAAAATCGATGCTCAATATTATCAAGGGTGGATCAATCCGATTATTCATGATGTTGAAAAAAGAAAGAGTACATGGCGTCTTAACCCAGAAAAATCGGGAATTAGCTGTTGTATAGGAGATATTGGAACTCATGCCTTTAATATGTTAGAGTACGTTTCTGGGATCACCATTGAAAGTATTCTTGCCGATTTAAATCATGTTTATGAAGATAATGTCATGGATATTGATGGAACGGTTTTATTGAGAGGTACAAACAAGGTTAAAGGAGTTATTTGTGCTAGTCAAATAGCAACGGGTGAGGAGAATGATTTTCAAGTTAAGATATATGGAGATAAAGCTGGACTAAAATGGCAGCAAGAAAATCCAAATTACCTCTATTTAATGGAAGAAGGAAAACCCATTCAAACCTTAAAACCAGGACATGAATATAACAGTGCTATCTCCTTAGATGGAACCAAACTTCCTCCTGGGCATCCAGAAGGTATTTTTGATGCTATGGGGAATATATATAAAGGTGTTGCTAGGGCTATTAATAATGAAGAATATAATATTGGAGAATTCCCTAATCTTTTGGAAGGTTTACGAGGAATGAATTTTATTGAAAAATCCGTAGAATCCCATAAAAAAGGGAATGTTTGGGTTTCAATTGAATAAAGGCCTCAACTATTTCAAGGGGTTTAACTCCCTTGGTTATCATCGCAATTTCGAATTCTCTAACATGGAAAAGCGAAGATTCAAAATTTAAGTAATGAAACCGACATCTTAAAAATAATTATTAAAACAGAAACGATTATTTTTAATATCAAAGGTTACATGTGACCATTAAAAAACTATAACAATAAACACATGAAAACAATAAAGGGACCTGCCGTTTTTCTAGCTCAGTTTATCGATGATAAAGCTCCGTTTAATTCTTTAGATGGACTTTGTAAATGGGCTAGTGATTTAGGATATAAAGGAATTCAAATTCCTACTTGGGAACAACGATTAATCGATTTGGACAAGGCTGCTGAAAGTAAAACCTATTGCGATGAGCTCAAAGATAAAGTAGCTTCATACGGACTCGAAATTACCGAATTATCAACGCATCTTCAAGGCCAACTGGTGGCAGTTCATTCTGCTTATGATGTTATGTTCGACAATTTTGCTCCAGATCATTTAAAAAACAATCCAAAAGAACGCACTGAATGGGCTAAGCAACAAGTTAAAAACGCAGCAACCGCAAGTATGCATTTGGGACTAAAAGCGCATGCTACTTTCTCTGGTGCTTTACTTTGGCATACAATGCATCCTTGGCCTCAACGTCCAAACGGTTTAGTAGAAATGGGATTTAAAGAACTTGCTGATAGATGGCTTCCGATTCTAAATCACTTCGATGAATGTGGTGTTGATGTTTGTTACGAAATTCATCCAGGTGAAGATTTACATGATGGCATTACTTTCGAGCGTTTTTTAGATGCGACTAACGACCATAAAAGAGTAAATATTTTATATGATCCTTCTCACTTTGTATTACAACAATTGGATTATATAGCTTATATCGACCATTACCATGAATTTATTAAATCTTTTCATGTAAAAGACGCTGAGTTCAATCCCACAGGAAAGAAAGGTGTATTTGGCGGTTATTCCGATTGGGGTGATAGAGCTGGGCGTTATCGATCTTTAGGTGATGGACAAATAGATTTTAAAACTATTTTTTCAAAATTAACTCAATATGGCTGTGATGTTTGGGCTGTGATGGAATGGGAATGCTGTATTAAGGATGCTGAACAAGGTGCCAAAGAAGGTGCCAAATTTATAAGTGATCACATTATTCAAGCAACAAAAAAACGTTTCGATGATTTTGCTGGTGACGATATTGATGATGAAAAGCTAAGAAGAATTTTAGATCTATAAATTAAAGAACCTCCAAATTTCAATTTAGTCAAACTGTAAAACCAATGAGTAATTTATATAAAGATTTAGCCCAAGTTTATAATGCGATGTACGCTACATTCATTGACTATAAATCGGAATATGAATTATACAAAAGCTTTTTGGATAAATACAATAAGAAAAGTCTGCTGGAAATTGGTTGTGGTACAGGTAGTTTATCTCAGCATTTTGTTCAAAACAACTACGAATATTCAGGTTTTGACCTCAGCTCGGATATGCTAAAAATAGCTAAAGAAAAAAATCCAAATACTCCATTTATTCAAGGAGACATGCGTTCTTTTGAACTAGAGAAACAAGTAGAGGGTGTACTAATCACAGGTCGTACAATCAGCTATTTAGTAGAAAACAATGATATGCAGTCTTCTTTTGAATGTATACATCGTTCCTTGGAAAAAGAAGGACTCTTTTGTTTTGATTTCATAGATGCTAACGAGTTTATTCCTTATACAAATAAAACAAACGACATTGTTCATGAAGCGTTCTTTGAGAACATAAAATATGTAAGAAAAAGTACTTGGATGCCAGACATTTCAACGAATTGGCATTTACATTGGAATTCCACCTACTATGAAGAAAAACAAGGAAATTTAGTCGAAATCGGGAAAGATTCTGCAAAAGTTAGAGCATTTACAAAAGATGAGATCCTGCTTTTTTTAAATCTAACTAATTTTAAAGTAAACGATATTTTTAAAAGAGAAACATACGCATTTCCAACCTATATGGTCATCGCCGAAAAAGTTACATAACATAAAAACAAACCAATGAAATTTAAGTCAATAAGCTTATTGTTGTTAATTATTGTTTTCATACCTGCTTGTGAAAATAATTCAACAAAGAACACCTCTGAAAAACAAACCACAGAGGTAACCGAAGAAAGTAAAGAACCTACAAAGCCCGAAGAAACTGAAATTTGGAAACCTGTTCCACCGAAAATTAATTTTAATGAAATGGGAGTCCCTTCGGATGCTATTGTTTTATTTGATGGAACTAACTTTGATGAATGGATTTCAAGCAGGGACAGTACCGCTGTGAAATGGAATTTAAATGATGATGGTAGTATGACAGTTAAAGATAAAACCGGCGATATTCAAACAAAACGTAACTTTGGGAGTGTTCAATTACACATAGAATGGCGTTCTGATCCAAATAATACACAAACCAATCAAAATAAGAGTAATAGTGGCGTATTCTTACAAAACCGATATGAAGTACAAGTCTTAGACAATAATAACAATCCTACTTATGTAAACGGACAAGTAGCTTCTATATACAAACAATCTATTCCGCTTGCTATGGCTTCTATTGAAACTGGAAAATGGAATAGCTATGATATTATATTCCATGCCCCACAATTTAATAAAGAAGGAGAAAAAACAAAATCAGGTACTATTACTGTATTACACAATGGCGTTTTGGTACAGGATCATTTTGAAATCGAAGGAACTACTGAATATATTGGATGGCCGAAAAATAAAGCTCATGGCAGAGCACCAATTAAACTTCAAGATCATCAAGATAATAGTGGTGTAAGTTATCGAAATATTTGGGTTCGTGAATTAGAGTAATCTAACACTAGTATCAAAAAATAAACCTCACAGATTTTGAAGTCTGTGAGGTTTTTATTTGCCTGTTATTTCCAAGTTACAATCTCTTCAATATTTCTTCTTGATTTTGCTCTTGGTGGATCTTCTTTTCTGTATCCGAAAGCAACCATATATGATAATCCGTACTTTTCTGTATCTACCCCAAATTTCTCACGTAATAAAGCTTCTGTTTGTTCTTGATGGAATCCCTCAATAGGGCAACTATCAATTCCATTTAAGGCTGCTGCCGTCATCATATTCCCTAAAGCGATATAACACTGTTTTGAAGCCCAGTCGAATAATTTCTTATCAGTATCTAAATCGAAATCTCTCTGTTGAAATTCACGATAAAACTTCGAATACATTTCCACAACATCTTCTGGAAATTGCTTTACCTCCTTCATCATATGCATAATGTACTCAGAATCCCATTTTGTTAAAGGGGATTTCATACTTAAACCTAATACAAAATGGCTAGCTGTATCTAATTTCAATGGAGCTCCCCAGGCAACTGGTTTTAATGACTCTCTTAATTCTTTATCCTGAACAACAATAAAATGCCAAGGCTCAAATCCGAAAGAACTTGGTGATAGATTTGCTATCTTTAGAATGAAATCAATATCTTCTTTAGTTAATTTTTTATCAGCATTAAACTCCTTAGTTGCATGTCTGTAATTGAATGCATTAATAATGCCTTCTTTGGAAATATTTGGTATACTCATTTGTATTTATTTTATACTATATTTTTTATAGTTACAAACTTAAGTACAGTATTTCATTCATGCAATAACGGTCAAAAAGGATAGTATGGATTTCCCTATTAAACAGAATACCTAAATCTTGAAATTTCTAACAGCTTTTACAATTTCTATCAAAAAAAATACAGACCAATGTATTACAATAAAAAGCCCCGAATAGAGCAGTACAGCCAAAGAGCCTCCCCATCTAAAATTATCTTTATCCATATAAACAAAAACCATTAGTATGGTATAAATCAGATAAAATACTAAATGATATAAATACGCTCTTCTGTTTTTTCCAAACTTGTATCCGATCAATATTAATAGGAAAGTAACGGTATAACAACCATAAACGAAGCAGAAATCTTGACTAGTTGGAATCATTAGTTTTTGCTTTGGAACTTAGTTTACTTAATTCTTCTGTTTCAAGAGGGTCAAACCCTTTTGTTCTTAAATAATGATAATTCCATAAAAATTTCTCTTTCATTTATCCTGCTAAAATTTAATATAAAGTATAATTCTCGTATCACCTCGAGCGAAGTCGATAGGTTTTTCTAAAAAATCCTTAATGATAATGAGGTCTCGACTTCGCTCGACCTGACATTGAAAAGATCCATGATTGTTTTTAAATTAAAGATTTAACTCCTCAGCATATTTAAAAACAGCAGGCAAACCGCCAGTATTCCAAAAAAGGACATTTGCTCCTTTTGGAATATTTTTCTGTCTTAAAACATCAAGCATTCCATAAAAAGCTCTTCCTGTGTACACTGGATCTAACAAAATTCCTTCTGTTCTAGCCAATTCATTAATAGCCTCTCGTTCATTATTAGTTACCACACCATAACCATCCTTATCGTATGCTCTGTTTAAAGAAATGTCTGACAAGTTTAAATTCGTGTTTACATCAAACTTCTCCTCTCCTTCCTTTACAATATCATAAACAACTTCTTCCAATGAAAGTCCGTTCGTTTCATCTTTATCAATATTAATTGGAATCAATTCACTATTTAAACCATAAAGCTCTTTTCCCAAAGTAAGTCCAGCCTGCATTCCTCCAGAACTTGAAGCAAAGAAAATATAATCGATCTCCAATTTTTGTTGCTCCAATTGTTCCTTTAATTCCTTTACAGCATAGACAAAACCTAATGCACCCGTTAAATTAGATCCACCATAAGGGATAACAAAACACTTTCTCCCTTCCTTTTCTAATTTTGCCTTTAAGATCTCTTTATCTTCTCCCTTTCTATTCTCACCTGTGAAATGTATTGTAGCTCCTAATATCGAAGACAACAATAAATTTCCATCAAATACTTCGGGCTCATCCCCACCTAACAGTAAGTGACATTGCAAACCTCCGATACTACAAGCCGCTGCCGTTTGTCTGCAATGGTTCGACTGCTGAGCTCCGGCAGTAATTACGGTATCACACCCCTCATCAATGGCTTTCTGTATCAAATATTCCAGCTTTCTTGTTTTATTTCCTCCAGAAGCAAGTCCTGTATGGTCATCTCTCTTTATATAAAGGTTATAATCTTCAAATTTATCAGTAAGATTCTTTAGTTTTTGTAGTGGTGTTGGGAAAAACCCTAAATCAAATTTTTTATCTAGCATAATTTTATTTCTTTAAAATAACTAATGAGTTTACTCTAACAGTTGACTTTATACAACTAATCACCTCATCTTTTTCTTCTATAATGGTTTTGCGATATTACATTTAAATATTGCTTCGAATCTACTAATTCAAACACCAATTCTTTGGGCAACTCGGTGAATAATGATGTTCCTCCTCCTAGCACAATTGGAATGGTTGTGATAATGAGCTCATCGATTAAATCTTCTCGTAAGAAACTTTTAATAGTTGTTCCTCCATCAATATATAAACTCTTAAATCCTTCTTTATGGATTTGATCTAAGACATCTATCAATTCTCCATTTATAAAAAACACTTTTCCTTTAAGCTTTTCCTCTATCTCCGTCAGACTATTGGTTAATACGAAAACAGGTTTTTCATAAGGCCACTCAATATCAAAACCACAAACCGTTTCAAAAGTTTTTCTACCCATAACCAAAGCATCAATATCACTCATAAACTCATTATATCCCATATCATCGTTTGATGGATTTGGTATTGAATGTAACCAATCTATCCCTCCATTTTTATCCGAAATATAACCATCAATACTGGTCGCTATAAATACACTATTCTTAGTTTCCATAATTTATTCGTATTTCTTTTTCAGATGACTTAGTGAATTTATGTCAAGCATTTCATCTAAATATTTTCCGCGACTACTAGCTTTCCTTTGATAAGGAGCAAATAAATTAGAAACCGCATTGAAATCGTCGTTTAATATTTTTAATTCCTTTTTTAATTCTTCAGTCAATTCTTTGTTCCCATTATTCTCAATAAAATTTATCAATCGTTTTACAGTAATCTCTTTATGAGCTATTTCCTCTGGAGTACTATTCAATGTACAAATTCCATAAATTCCCTGAAGATAGTATTGCCATTCCTGTTCAAAAGCCTCCTCCAATTTTACTTGACTAACATTTCCAGCATTATCGATAATTCCACCATAGGCAAACTCATTACTTTTATGTTTTTTAAAACTGGCTATAAACTCACTTTTAAAAATCTGTTTGAACTCCTCAGTGTCTTCTTCTTTTCTATTATTTTGAATAAGACTGATCGTACTTTTTGGAAAGAATTTTTTAATCTCACTAACTTCTATTTCATCTCCCAGTGGTGAAGATATCTTATGAGTACTATTGATCTTATAAGAGCTTTCTGGAATCAATTTCTTTTCTATTAATTGATTTAGCTCTGCTTTTGTCATTTCACATAGCGTACATAAGTCATTCAATTCAATATAATTTTCTTGTATATATTCTAAGTCCGTTTTCATTATTTTGTTTTGCTTCTTATACCATTTGTAGCTTGAAATTACAACAATAAAACGTTCTTTTTCCTTTACATTTCAAGCACCTATTAGTATTACATTAAGAAAGTAAGGTTAAAAATAGTTTTTTTAATGATGAAATAAATGATTTTTAACAGCCAAAACTTGTTATTTCTATTTCTCTTAACGAATTCTAATTTAATCCAAACGAATTCTAATTCTACTCAAATTCTCCTTTAATCCTCTCGTAATTTTGAAGTGTAAAACAAAGAAATCATGAAACTAGAGAGTTACTATTCAATGCTTATAGAAATGTATTTAACCAAATACACGCAAATTAAATTGCATATTGATGCTAGTGGGAAAGTTGCTAAAACGGAAAAAGAAAGCAATGGAGTTTGGTTGTTAGACAGAAATTTAAAAAACATACTCAACAACCTTCCAATAACATTTGAAACCTATAAAAACATAATAGTAACCTTGAAGCATTAACATTCGAAGATAATCTCACTTGTTAATTTACATGTTTCAATAAAATTATAAACACATGAAAAGAAGAGTTAAAACAATAGCTATAGCAATGGGAATGCTAGTGCTTACGGGAAATTTTGTTAGTTGTAAGAAAGGAAAAACTGCTAAAGAAGTTCTAGAAAGTCAAGAAACAGCATTGGTTGCAAACAATGCTGTTTCAGATAAAAATGTAACAAGAAAGCCTGTTGTTTTCGTAACTGGCTATGATAAGAATGAAGCGAGCTTTTACACAGCGGCTATTTCATACTTTGCTAACAAGCAATATCAAATAGTTGAGGGAGCGTATTCAATTGAAGAAATTATTGAATGGTTAAACTCGAATGCTTCGGAGTATCCTTATGGCGAAATTCATATCGTAAATAATAATCTACCTCAACTTGGATTGGATTTGGAAACCACAGTCAACGGAAAAAAATTGAATGATAAAGCTTTAAAAGAAACGATGGAAAATGGGGAGATTCCAGCTATGAAAAATGTTTTGAATGAGGATTCCAAAATTATAGTTCACGGGAATGGAATTGCGGAAATGACAGGTTTAATTTCAGACTTAAAAAACACTTTTGAAACAGATAAAACACCTCAAATTGTATCCTCTCCATACTTTACTGTTTTCGGTGGTGAGTTTTCGGATCATTATTTAGCAAAACCTCACTATGTTTTCTATCCAACAGCAAACTCGCCTGGAAAGGTTGATTTATCAAAAGAAATTGCTCGTAAATATCCGAAAGAAAAAGAAATAGAATGGTTTACAGCATTAACCAATGAAAGAGAACGTTATGTGGGCGAACCGTATACCATTCAATACAACGTACCTATAGAATTTAAGTTTAGTTATGAAAATTCAGATGAAGAGATTCCTTATTTCACGATGCAAGAGGAAATCATGGATTTAATTGCTAATGATGAAGATTTAGCTAAAAAAGTAAAAGAAACCAGTATACCAATTGAAAAATTCAGATGGAAATGGAAGCTTAAGGATGATACTTTAACAATTAAAGGATTATCAACTGTGTTATGTGTTTTAAAACCAATTATAAAACCTTATGGTGATTTAGAACATGTAAAACCAGATACATCAAACAAACGTTTATACGCTATGAAGTAATAAAAAACTGCTATGAAATAGTTAACGGATTAATAGTTGCTTCCGCTATTATTAATAATTACCTGAAGTGCAATAGAAAAAGGTTAAAAGAGGTTTTGTAAATTCTAATTAAACTCTGGGTAAATTAATAATAGCGGTTTTCTTTTGAATTTAAGTAAGTTTGCTTTATGAAGCTCGTGCACAGATTTTTTATTTTATTATTTGTTTTCAGTACTAACTTCTCAGTTGCTCAGGAAAACAGCTATGGAAACGCTCATTATGATCCAAACCCTAATGGCAATCAATTCAACTCCTCTAAAAACTATACTCAAAATGATGGTTTATTGAGTAACCGAATTACCTGTATTACTCAGGATAAGTTGGGGTATTTATGGTTCGGTTCAAACAAAGGATTAACACGATTTGATGGAAGTGATTTTAAAAACTTCACAAAAAAACATGGAATTTCAGCTAATTATATTAGTGCACTATCAAGCAATACCGATAGTTTATTTATTGGAAGTCCAAATTCTTTTTCAATAAGAAGGAATAACTCTTTTAAGTTTATTGAGAATAAAAAAATATTCTGCATTAGTCCTATCAAAAAAACTGTTTTTATTGGTACTGACAAAGGTATTTATCGTCTTGCGAAAGGTTTTCTAGCTCCTCTAAGAACAAACTTTCAAATAGATTTAAATCAAGTAAATGACATACAATTTGATGGAAAAAATTATTGGGTGGCTACCAATAAAGCACTTTGGAAAATTGATTATCTGAGAGACCCAAAATCTATTGACAGGATTGAAACAGGTAATTTCACTTCGATATTGCTATTAAAAGACAAGGTTATTGCCAGTACTTTCAATAAGGGAATCAAAATAATTCATGATAAAAAGATATCTACCATTTCTATTTCAACAAGTAATATAAAGGGTATTCGAAAAGTTGGAAATCAATATTGGGCATTTTCAACAAGTGACGGTATTGAAGTTTTAAATAACAACTTTACTTTCAATAGAAAAATAAACAAATACAACACCTTTAAAACCAATGCTATTACCGATGTATTTGAAGATTCTCAACATAATATTTGGGTGGCGACGTTGTATAATGGAATTTTTAAGTTTAAAGATAGTAGCAATGTAAAAGACTTCATCCCTTCTATTTCATTCGAAAATATTGAGGTTTTACACCAACCTATAGACAGTATTAGCTTTAATGGATACGATAAAGTTTTTGAGTTACCTTCTCACAAAAACCATCTTGCTTTTTCATATAAAGCCGTTGACATCAATAATCCGAAAAACATTGTATACCGTTATAAACTTAACGGAGACTATAGTCCTTGGTCAGGTAAAAACTCCGTAAACCTAGCTAACTTACAAGCTGGTGAATATACTTTTAGTGTACAATCGAAAGTTAGTAATCAACGAGAAAGTGCTCCCATTCATTTTCAATTTTATATAGATAAACCATTATACCAAAAGGCATGGTTTAAATGGTCTCTTGGAGGTTTTTTATTGGCTATTATTGGGTTCGTTATTTTTCTTTATGTAAAAAAAATACAGGGACAAAACGAAGAAAAAATTAAGCAATTGCAAATTGAGAATCATATGTTGACCTTAGAACAGAAGGCTTTACAATTGCAAATGAATCCACATTTTGTTTTTAATGTTTTAAATGGAATTAAAGCCTTAGGAAACGCAGGGAAAGTAGATGATTTAAATAGAACTATTTCGAAGTTTTCAAGCCTATTACGATCGGTATTAAATACTTCAAGAAAAGATGATATTAATTTAGCTGAGGAAATTAAAACACTAGAGAATTATGTTTCATTGGAACAGCAAATGAGTCATAATCCGTTTACTTATACTATTAACACCAAACTCTCATTAAACACAGAAGAAATTATGATTCCACCGATGTTGGTTCAACCTTTTGTGGAAAATAGTATTAAACACGGTATCAAATCAAAAAAGAACGGAGAAATCACTATTAATTTTTTCGATTATAAGAACTTTCTGCATTGTGAAATTATTGATAACGGCGTAGGTATCTTTTATTCTCAAAAGGAGAAAAAGAAAAAAGATCATGCATCTTTAGCTTTGAAAGTAACAAAAGAAAGAATTAAAAACTTAGGTTCAGAAACTTCTATTAATTTTACGGAATTAAAAGAGAATCGAGAAGTATTGGGAACGAAAGTTTGGTTTAAAATACCTTTAAAAACCGATTTCTAAATCCCTAATATGGGATCTTAAATTAATTACACGAAACGAAAAGATCTAAAAAAATAATTTTATGAAAAACTTAACCGCCGTTCTAGTTGATGATTATTCACCTGCTTTGGAAATGTTGGAGAATGATCTCACCATTAACCATCCCGAAATTGAAATTATAGCAAAAGCAAAAAGCGTTGTTGAAGCCTCTAAATTATTAAGACAACAAGAACCTGATATTCTTTTTCTTGATATTATGCTCGGCGATGGAACTGGGTTTGATGTGTTAGAGATTCATCCAAATTTATCTTCAAAAATTATATTTGTTACGGCCAGTGACGAATATGCCATTAAAGCCTTTAAGTTTGCTGCTATTGATTATATTTTGAAACCCTATTCTTCCGAAGATTTAACAAATGCCATCGAAAAAGCAAAATCTCAAATTTCACCAAATAAAGAACAGTTATCGGTACTACAAGATTCTATTTCTTATCCGAATCAACGACCGAAAAAGATCTCTTTAAGCTCTTCTGACAAGATAATTGTTGTTAATTTAGACGATATCATGCATTGTAAATCAGATAATAACTACACTGAATTTTATATGAGTGATAATAAAAAAATCCTTGTTGGGAAGACATTAAAATACTTCGCAGATATTCTTAAGGAATACAACTTCCTACGTGTTCACCAGAGCCATCTCATTAACTTACAGTTTGTTAAAGAGTTTATTAAATCAGATGGCGGATATATTGTTCTTCAAAATGATAAAACCATACCTGTTTCTGTAAGGAAGAGAAATGAAGTTATTGAAGCAATACAACGCATCTAATTGAATATATTATATCTTTTATGTTAAAGTTTTATTAATTTTTACTTATCTTGGTAGTTTAAATAAAATTCTATGCCAGTAAGTATTCTTAAACCAGAAAAAGGAAGATTGCTCATTGCTGAGCCTTCCATTTTGAACGATAGCTCGTTTAAGAGGGCCATCGTCCTACTCACTGAACATACTCAAAAGAGTTCAGTGGGGTTTATTATGAATAGGCCATTGCATTATACACTTAATGATTTGGTTCCTGATATTGACTGCGATTTCACCATTTATCAGGGAGGTCCGGTTGAACAGGACAATTTGTACTTTATTCATAAAGTACCAGAGCTTTTACCTAATAGTATCGAAGTTAACGATGGAATTTATTGGGGAGGTAATTTTGAATGTTTAAAAGAACATTTAAATAACAACACAGTAAAACCAAGTGACATTCGTTTTTTCTTAGGTTATTCCGGTTGGGACACTAACCAATTGGATGACGAATTGAAAACAAATTCATGGTTTGTGTCTCGAAACGTTTACCCCAATATTTTCGCAATAAACAACGAGACTCTTTGGAAAAATCAACTTTTAAAAAGAGGAGGAGAATACAGAATATGGGCTAATGCTCCAAGTGATGTTCAAATGAACTAAGCTTTACACCCCTGTTATACTCAACACTCTTAGGCTATTTTGCAGTTTTTGTGTAATTTCTCGTGAAAATTTCTTCTTTCGATAATTAGTCACTGACTGAACCCCCACTATAGCATTTGTAATAAAAACTTCATCGGCTTTTTGAATTTCAAATGGAGAAATTGATGTTTCTTCTAAACTATAATCTGGGTTTTTCTCGATAATCTCAATGATTTTTTTTCGAACGATTCCTTTGATACAACCTTCAGTTAACGCTGGTGTTTTAATGGTATTTCCTTTTACAATGAAAATATTTCCATTGGTTGCTTCAACCACTCCTTTATTTTCATTAAGTAAAATACAATTGTCTAAATCATTTTCTTCCGCAAAGACTGACGCTAATGTATTCAAAATTCGATTTGTAGTCTTAACCGTAGATAACAATCCTGAATAGTTGTAAAAATCCTTAAACAGATCCACTGTATAAATCTCTTTAGGAGTTACATCAATAGGAGCTACATCAATTAAGTAATCAACTTCATTCGTTTTAGGCAGGTATAATCCACCGTCTTTACGATAGACCGTTAATCTAGCACGAAAAGTTGTTTTTTCAGAAGTAATAGCTTTTACAGTTTTAAGAATTTCTTCCTGTAGAAACTCTAACGTAAAAGTCATTGGAATTTTCATACGCAACATACGCATTGATGCCATTAATCTAAAATAATGATCTTCAAAAAAGACAACCTTATTGTTTTGTATTTTAATCGTTTCAAAAACACCATCTCCATATTTGAAAGCTCTGTTTTCATTACTTAAACTTACTTCGTTTGGAGAAATTACCGTTCCGTTTAGATTTATCATTATCAGATTTTTTGGGAATGCAAAATTACTAATTTCATATAATTTAAAAGATAATTATCTAAATAATTAAAATAAGACCTAGCGTAACTATCATTGAAATAAAATGATCAAGTAACTCCACAAAAAAACCCGACAAAGTTGTCGGGTTTTGTATTTTAATTTACTGGTTTAAGCTCCAATAGTATGTTTCAGTTCTTCTATCTGATTTTCCCATAGCATTTTTGCTTCTTCTACCTCATCTTCATCATCGGCGAAATCGGTTACTAAGACCACGACATCTTTTGTTAGCGGATCAACCTGAATCCTAAACTCAAAATAGCTTTCATCGCCTTCGCTCTCTGCCCATTTAAATTTAATTCGTTCATCAGCTTTATTTGCTACAATTTTTGCTTCTTCTTCTGAATCATCCCACATAAAAGTAATTTGCTTTCCTCTGGAATTAACTCTATCAGCAAACCACTCCTCTAACCCGGCAGGTGTGGCAAGATAAGTATAAAGCATGCTTGGGGAAGCGTGAATAGGGAATTCTAATTCAAATTTAACTTTACTCATTTATATATACGTTTGAGCGCCAATATATAGAATTTTTATTTAAAAAAAAATGATTTTTTTTTGTTGGTAAATTAAAAAAACGTCTATATTTGCACCCGCAATCAGGCGAGGTAGCTCAGGTGGTTAGAGCGCAGGATTCATAACCCTGAGGTCGGGGGTTCAAGTCCCCCCTTCGCTACAAAGGTAAAAACCACAGTAAAAATGCGCTCTACGGCGCATTTTTTTATGGGCAAAATTCTCACTGTTTTATAATAGCGAATACTCAATCGAGTATTTTTTTCAATTTTATAGGATTAAAGCCGCAACTTTAAAAAAAACAAAATTATTCGTTATACATCTTTTTTTATTTCTTTTAAAGATCTATTCCTAACGACGACAGTTTTGCCCCATAAATCACCAACTCTTTGATGTAAACGAGTATTTTTAATGGTTATTATTCCAATTAAACCAAAAAATGCCATATCAACAGGATCTAATAAATGACGTTTGAAAGATTCTATAAAAGTTAAATTACGAAGTCCCCCTTCTTCAGGAATTGGTTTCAATCCCAGTATTAAATTACCAATTGTCGCCCCAATCCAAATTTCCAATCCAACGGTCATGAGCAACCAAAAAATAATAGGTATTAATAAAGGTGAACCGGTCAAAGTATACTCTCCCACATCATTTGATTCTCCCAACATATAAACCAAATAAAATGTAAAACCATAAATAATTAGATAATCTAATAGCCCTGCAACAAATCGATCTCCTAAATTCGCTCTCAGATTGGTGTCATTAAAAAACTCAATACTTTTTTCCTCTAACTCCATATCAATTCATTTAAACTTAATGACGACAAAATTAATCTAATCACCAGATTTTATATAAAAAAACCGAATCGATCTTTAGTTTACACTAACAAAACACACAAAAACATAAACTCTTCAAAAACAAAACCATAACAAAAAATCTTATTCCTAAAACGACCGCTTTTGTAACAAAGATTTCCTTATTAATGACATTATTTAATAATCAATACCAATTATTCTTCAACTTTAATGATGTAATTAATTACCATGGTGAAATCCGAAAAACCTATACCAAACAGAGTAGGAACCAATATAAAAACTAAAAATTATGAGTACAACCGTTGAAAAGCAAAAGTCTGAAACAAGACTAGCACCGACTCCTCAATTTACAATAACAATTGATTCAAAAAAAGATGTTCTAGATTTAGAGCAAGGTAAAATTATGGCAGGACCAGCTTCTCCTCCAGCCGGAAGTGGTTTTAAAGGGTACCCAATAACCCCTGGTACATACCAGTTAACTTACAATTCAGGAATAACATATCACGGTAGCAATTTACCAGTAAAAAAATGTATCGTTTATAACACTACAGATGGTCAACCTGGAGGATGGTTTTATATGGTAGATGATGGAGCAAGCCCTTTAACAATTGTTGTGGATGGAAAAGGTACACAGGCAAATACAATATGGGCATTTATTGTAGATATTACTTCTCAAGATAATAACGGAACTGGAACACTAACAGTCACTCCTATTTAAATGATAAATAATATCCAGAGTCAGAACTATTTTTCTACAATAGTTCTGACTCTTATTTTCTTAAGTAGGTTTAATTTTATTAATGAAATAAGAATATCAACTATCTAATCAAAACTTATAGAGAGATAATCGGTAATACTACTTCAAAAGAGAAAAAAAATCAATAAATGAACATGTTTTTTCGCATTAACATCATTTCATAAAGAATCTACTCCATCCCATATCACCACTAACCAACTCTAAAACAAACAAATAAAAATCCACAACACTCCAATCATCTATTGACCTAATGGTTTTCACCATTGAAAACTAGGGATATTACCTATTCCTTTTGATAAAACAAATGCTTAGCTTAGCAATAGCTATTCAAAGCTTGTTTAAGGGGCAAGTGAAGAAAGTTGTATTTAATAAGTAATCTGCGTATTAACCAAACTTTTCATACTATTTGTTTTCTATAAAATGTTAGTGCGCAGTTCTTCTTTACTTATTTATACATATGATTTTTCTATTTATAATTGCTATTTCAATAATTCAATTCCTAATTTTATATTCAAATTTCATATTCCTTCATGGACTATCTCCTTTCAATTTTAAATCTCATATCTTTTTATTTCCAAAATTTTTCTTTCCCGATTCAACTAACCAAAACATCAGTTGTGGAATACCCGTTTTTGGAATACTCATGTTATTTCTATTCTTTGGCGGCATAATTGCTTTAGTAACGTAATCGGCAACGAAAAAACTACACAGCTAAATATTAACATTTGTTTACTCAAATTAGTTTTTAAATTATTACATTTACCACGATTAAGTTGTAACTGCGTGTTGATTCCCTTTCATCTTACCCTTGAAATAAGTTAGTGCGCAGTTCTTTTTCGAAAGGATTCTCTTTTTTCTACATTTAATCAATGAACTGTAACCTTAAACAACTTAGCACTGAATTTATCGAAACTCGAAAAGTTTCCTATCCAATAAAGTTCACTGCTTTTTTATTTTCGTTAATTTTTGCTTCTATCCCTTTGGCTGAACTTGTTTATGAATTCGATTACAACCATATTAAATCTAGCACCACTGTAACCTGTATTGTTGGTGACGAACTCTATTTTCAACCTTTAGAATTCAGAGAACTTAGACCAAAGGAGTAATTAAAAACTATAATTCAAGAGTTTAAATATTAGATATAAAAAAACACTTTCAATTAGGTGTTTTAATATTTTTCAATACAGCTAAGTAAGTATCGACTATTTTATGTCCAAAATAGCATTCATTTAGTTTTCAACATTGTCAGAAACTAATTGCTCCACCTCTTTCAGCCATTTTTTACGTTCCTCATAAGAACTATCCACTACAACCGTAAATACTCTTCTCAAAACATTTTGAACCCCACAAAATTTAAAAACACAGTTTTTCCAAATCAACTCTAATGGATTACCAAATACTTCTCTTTCTCTATCCACCGTAGTATTTGCAGTATTAAAAACCATTACTTTTTTTAATTTTAGAAGTCCAACTGGAGCCCCTCCTTCACCTCCTTTAGGAAATGCATAAGCCGCATTAAGTCTCATTACTCTATCAATCCATCCTGATAGTAAAGAAGGTGGTTTACCCCACCAATTTGGGTGAACAATAACTAAAACATCCGATTCAGTCAAATCTTGAATATAATTTTCAACAAGTGGATCTTCAAGATTCCCTTCAATTTCCTCATATGTCAATACTGGGCTAAATTCTTCCTTATACAAATCATGAAAAATAATTTCACATCCTTTTTGTATTAAAACTTGCTCAACCTGTTTAGCAATTGCATGATTAAAACTGTCACTATTGGGGTGACATACTATTATTTGAGCTTTCATTGATAATACTTATTTCTTCAATATTAACTTATAAGAATACATTCCAGATACCCCATATTTCTCCACCAAACCTAACGGATTTTTAATTACTCTATTCTTATTAAAATCTTAATTTTTTAATGCATTGAGACTAATCATTCATTGACAATCATTTAAAAACATAAATTGATCTATCTTGTTTCTTGTTTTATTTATTCAAATATTCGAGAAGCTTACTCAAATCTACTTTATAAATATTCATCAACCCATTGTGAATTCCTTCATAACTTCTCACTAGCTCTTTGTAATCAGTAAATTTCTTTTGACCATCCCCTAAATCATTCAACCGATCGCTTGAAAAATATAACGTGTGACCATCAGGTGCTAATATCGGATCAGAATCCATATTTTTAGAATTAACCTTCTGTCCTAAGTTAACTCCTTTACTCCATTTACCATTTTTAAGCTTTTTAAATACATATAAATCGTAATGCCCTAAACCACCTTTTCTTTGACTCGTAATAAACATAAATTGCCCATCTGTACTTACTTCTGGATCAGCATCACTAAACTCCGTATTCAACTCATTAACTAATGTTGGTTTTGTATATTTTCCATTTTTTAGTTTTGAAACAAAAATATCACCTCCCTTAGATCCTGGTCGAGACCATGACACAAAATGTATTGTTCCATCTTCTTGAATTGTTGGGTACACAATTTCATACTCATCATTGATTCCTTTCACCAATTTTGGATCTGACCATCCATTTAAGTTTTTTTCAACATACCATAAATTTGTTCGCTTGAATGCAGGATTAGAACTTGGTCTATTTGAAGTAAAATATAGTCGTTTTCCATCCTTAGAGTGATATGGATTCATATCTCTATATTTTCCTGAAAATGGAGCTATTTTAGGTTCTGACCAATACCCATCTTTCCAATGGCAATAAACCAAAACAGTTCTTCTGAAGCCTGATAACCCTTTTATAAAAAACATTTCTTTACTATCTGGAGAGATGGAAGTACCAAATTCAAAACCATTTGTAGAAACAGTTCCAGGTTGAACGAGCTCTATTTTGAGTTCGTTTAAAATATTTACAAGCTCTTCATTTTCTTGTGATCTTATTTCTTGATTAAATACAATTGAAATCACAAGTACATATAATAATCTTTTAAAGTCTGGCATTTTAAGTAGTTTTAATATTCTTAATTTTATTTGGTTAACAGCAATTATTATTCAAAGACCCTCTGAAACTTTTCATTATTGCTCGATCGCAAATAAAATTAAATTATGGCAAGTGTATTACGAATTTTATGTTAAAACCTATAATCGTAAAGTACGAGGATTTAGCTATTATTTTTTATATTTACTACATGAAAAACAGCTATGATCAACATAATATTGAGTTTACAGAATGTAGAAAAAACGCTCTCTTAACCAAACTAGTTTGTTATAATCTAATTATTGTTTTTGTATTAACTCCGTTATACAAAATAATACCTGATCTCATAAGCTGCACTTGTTGGGAACCATTTTTATATAGACATATCAATTTCCCAATTAATTCACATCCTTGTGATGTAATACTATTCTAACTATACTTACAAACCAACATGATAACATTTTTAAAATATTTTTTAGGCGCTGTTTGCTTTTTCTCTCTTTTTATAATTATACCAAAGGTTGAAGATTTTTTAAAGAACACTCTTAAGTTTAAAATTAAAAGTCAAGGTGATAAAAACGGTGCATTGGCTATAGGCTGTCTCTTTTGGTTAGTCTTTTGTGCTATCATTAGCCTTATTGGTCAAGCATTCGGTATTTTTTAATTCACTTAGTTTGTTTAAATTCAATGGACGAGTTATTTAATAGAATTAATTTCCGAAATATTAAACTCTACTCCTAACAACATTTTAATCCTATTTTTAGTAATTGATATTTTAATCGCAGGGCGATAGCCAAGGGTTTAATTCCCCAGGGCTTGCCTCGAAATATAAAATTATGAATCCGACAGATACCCCGAATACTTGCATAGGGACAGTTCATTCCTTTTTGCAATTCTATTTTAATCCGTTTCAGATATATTTATTTGTTTATATTTAAACTTAGAATGAAGATTATCTATAATGAAAAACAAAAAAATTATTAACGCAATACTAATAGGTTTTTGTATTGGAATAATCGTTTGGAGTATTTTAAAGAATAGTCTGAGTCTCTTTACTCTTATTCCTCTCTTCTTCATATATAAATTGGTCAACAACTCGAAAAAGAATTAAAACCAATCTAAAACCTCGGCAAAAGAATTCCTGTTCTACTTTAGAAAGGGAAAAATACCGTTCTCCTTCATTTAAAATAGTTCCCTGAGCTTTAGTGAAAGCTACCCCTCTCACAAACAACAGTTCTCAAATAAATTAAGTTAAAATTTTAGATAAAAAACACAGAGAACGGCATAAAATTTGATACTTATTTTATGGTATTTACTTAAAGTAATGCTACGTTTAACCTAAACCATTTCACATATGAAAACCAAACTAATTCTTGGCTGTTTCTTAGCAGCCCTATCTCTTGCGTGTAGCTCTAATGAAGAACTTCCTATTGAACAACCTAGCCTAACTGTTGAAGTATTAGATAAAGGAATTCCTTTAGAATCGGCAGAAGTTACTCTTTATTTGAGAAAAGACCTATACCCTCTTGACGAAGCTGAACCAATTGCTACAGGAATTACTGATGATTCTGGTAAAGTAGTATTCAATAAGAATATAGAACTACATCAGGAATATACCGCGAAAGTTGAACATATTTCGGAATGCAAAAACAACCTTCTTGCTTTGAAGAATTATTTTACCGATGAAAGTTCTAAAACCGTATTGGGAAGCAGTTATAAGAAACACAATACACTAACTGTAAATGTATTAAAATCTGCAAACATAAGGTTAAGAAACGTTTTTCCTGATCTTCCCGGTCTTTATGACAATCTACATATATCTATTCAAAAAGATGGTGATGGGAGATCTTTATTAGGATATTTAAGCGCTAATGAAACTGTTCTTATTAATGATTTTCCAATAGAAGATAAGCATCTTTTGAGAATTGTTCATATACGTACGGGAGAAGAAATCTCATTGGAACATATTTCAACTGGAAATTGTTCTTCAATTACCTCTTACAATTTGCAACAGTAAGATCAAAACAATTAGAAAAGTGGAGTTTTCTCCACTTTTTGTTTTTATAGTGACTTATACTCTACTCAAAAGCAACGACTTAAAACTTCATAAAATTCTCGTTTTAGACAAATCATTGCTTTTTTCCATAAAACCTACTCGTCAACACTACTTCATTCCCCTTTCATAACCTATTCAGATATACATTTGTAGTGTAATTAATTACCCCTTAAATATTAGTTACAATTATCATCATAAATTGACTTTTTTAGTTAACAATCAGCTATCAAAACAAAATCATCCGATACAGAATTTTCCCCTTTATAAACGTTTTGATAGCTTTTTTTGCATCCTCTATTAGGGGATGATTGGCTCCTTCGGGAGCTTTTTTAATCTTCCCAACTTCATTCAATCAAATAAATTTCTATTAGGTCAGTCATTACACAAACACTAATTTAATCCATTAGTTTATATGCTTTTCAATTAAATATTCAGTCCGTAAATACATTCTAACCAATATTTTTAAAGCCTTTAAATCCAGTTTAAAAATTTTAGCGTAATATTTTTTTCTCTGCAATCACGCGTTAAAACCAAAAAAATTCTCTTTCTGGACATTTCCTTTCTCTTTTAAGTCGAATGTTCTCAACACTCCTACGTCATCCAATACAGTCATGAGCAAACAACATACATTTGCAGTGTAATTGATGTGATTCAAGAATACATCAATTACGAATAAGCGATCAGAAACAACTTCTACCCAATACAAAATTCACCCTCGAGTCTTTGATTGCTTATTCAATTTCGACTTGGGAAAATTGCACAAGCTCCTGCGGGAGCTTTTTATTTTTCATATCCCTTACCGCTTAAATCATAAAAGAACAGTAATTTATTTTACATGACCAATTCCAAAGCCCATGTCTTCAATTTTATAAAGATGATTATGGTCATGCATTAGCAAGTGCCTCAACATTATATAAGGAGTATATTTTTTATATTCAGGATGAATACCTTCCTTTTCCCAATCTTCTTTGGTTAAAGATTTAGCCAATTCAATTGTCCTTTGCCTAACATGGTAGAAATCTTCAATTGTTTCTTCAAGATTTAAATGAAGATAAAACCCTTTTTCAAAGTTATCTCCTGATAGGGAAGTAAATTTTGGTTTCTCTTTTTCTCTAAAATTTAATAATCTTTCTTGAAATCCATGTAAATCAGTTATAGCAATATGTGTTGCATGTTCATGAATCGTCCACTTGCCTTTCACAATATCTTTTTGAATCATCTCCTTATCGATCTCAGAGATTAATTCACTCAAAATCCTCGGTGTTTCCTCTAAAGCATTTAATATTGATGTTATGTTTTTGTTCATGGCATCTTTTTGAGCAATTTCTCCCCCTTTTAATTAAGTATTAAATCACCTGAAATTTCAATTTGTTTTGAAGAATTTTTATCACTTAATTTCGCACTCAGCTTATACGGATTATTGAACACTCCTTTAGTAAAGGTTAGTTTAGTAGTTAACCTTCCTCCTTTAAGATCATTTACTAACAATCCTTTTTCCTCATATCTTTTTAAAACATTTTCATTAGTTATGATTTTTTCTCCATTACTATCCTTCATATTTATAGAAAAAACAGGAAAAACTCGCCCTTCTTTTTGAGACATTCCTTCGACATTTTCTAAAACCAACACAAAAGTATGGTTCGATTTTATATTTTTGGAAGCCACCACTTCTTTCAATGTTTCGTTATACAAATATGATTTTGAATATTTTAACCCTGAGCTTTTCACTTTTAAAACCTCATTTTTCTTAACTGTAAACGGTAACTCGTATGTAAATGTTCCATCTCCCTTATTATCCCATATATTTACATGTACTTTATACTTCTCGTTATTTTCATGAGGTAACACCGCTTTAAAAGTTGTTCTTAATTGAAGAGGTGACAAATTCACTCCATTCTTTAACTTTTCTAAAAGATTAGGTTTTGCTAACAACGTATCTTTTCCATTTTTAACAATATACATGGATAACGCCGGATAGGTCAAACTATCTATTTTCTTTAATCCTATAACATTATTAAAAACCAAATTTATTTTTTCACCATACACAAACTGATTTCTTTTATCTAACTCTCCATTAACCGTAATCAAAACATCATCACATCCAATCCCATCTCCTTTAGAAAAAGCCCCCGTTTCCAAATCTTTATGAACAGACTTGTTAAAATTACATGATACAAAAACTACGATTACCATTAACATAAACGCTCCAATCAACTTGTTTTCATTACTTCTCTTAACTACCATTATTAAAATCTGACTTTATTGTTAGTGCAGTCAAATATAATTTTTTTAGGCTTTCAAAAAAGAATTTAAACAGTCCGTTTCTTCAACATAAAACACCGTTTTGAAAAAAACATATATTTTTCACCTACCAAATGTGACTTTCATAAAAAACATGTGTCATAATTAATGAAGACGGAAATTTATTTTCGGATTCCATTAAACGAATTATTTAACATGACATGATATATTTTGGTTCATAATAAGCTATAGGTGAAACATAAAGTAAATCTCAACAGTATAAATCGAGTTCCCTAAAAAGAAACATTTATAAAATTTTATGAACCAATTTTTATCATGGAGAAAAAAAATCTAAACTCTCAAAAGATATTTAGATTAACTATAATTTGTAATCCTTACACTGGCTTACTTACGCAACTTAAAAAGTTGACAGAACATATTCGAAGGACAAATTCTTCAAAAGAAAACACCCTTCTATAATAGGCTAATATTTATATTTGCCTATGTTTTGGTCTATAAACGACCGTAATTGCACCACTAAACTAGTTTATTTCTTAAATCAGTTTAGTGGTTCTTTATTTTTACATCAATCTACAATCTCCAAAATTCATCTTAGACGACTAAGGGTTATCCCTAGTATATTTTTAAGGGAAACTAGGTATTGCAAATTTGAACACACTAACATAAATTTGTAAAATACAGGAACTTACACTACCCCAACACATGCACCGTGTTAATACATTCCTATTACCCCAATAACTTTTATCGAATAAAAAAATGTTGAATTTGAAGTTTTTATTTAAAAACTAAATACAACAACCATAAAGGGAGCTCTGCAGAGAGTATGGCTAAATTTAAATTGTTTCGATTGTAAAAACCAAATCGAAACAATATTACATAAACCTAAAACCCTTTACAACATGAAACATTTTTTCTAGTCAATCTACACGAAAGTAGCTATCAAAGTATCTTTTAGTCTTTCACAGCAAATTAACAGACCATTCAACCAAACTTACATTGAGTCAAAGCGACTGAACTATAGAAACTATACCTATTCTATATTTTAATTTAAAACAAAAATCAATGAAAACAATGGTATATGCTAAGTATTTCTTGGCACTTTCAATTTGTTTCTCAACATTGTCACTAACCGGACAAGAGAGAAATCTCAATTTAAAGAGTTCTATTAAAAATATCAACACCACCATAGACACTGACGGCGATGGTATTCCAAATAATGAAGATTTAGATGATGATAATGACGGTATTCTAGACACTACCGAATGCGCAACAAATGGATTTCCCCAAACCGAACTGGTTTTAAATGGCAATTTTAATGAAAATTATGTTGACCCTGAAAATTCTGGTACTCCATATACGACTCCAAGTAGAAATTTTGCACCATATCCTTGGGTCAAAGGGGGGACTCCCGATTTGTCTACAAATGATGTTATCGCTTTTAATGCAAATCATATCGACAGAAAAACCCTTCCTGGTTTCGATCCTTCACCTGCTGGTGGCTCTTTCATGGGGTTTCGTGGTGAGGAATATATTACTCAGGCTATTGAAATACCTGATGTCACCATTCCCATTACCTTACAATTTTATTATACTGAATATACTGTGCCAAATTCCACCCCAAGTACAGCCCCTGTTAACGCCGAAATTTATATCAATGGGCAACCTCCAACAAGCCCCACCGACGGAGATCTTTTGTATGACATCCCTAACATTCCTTTAACAAGCTCAGGGAATTGGGAGTTAAGAGAATTAACTTTTATTCCTGCCGATTACGGTTTAACAAACGGAACAAACTACATTATAATAGGTGCCAACAGAAGGATGAATGCAAACTATTTTCGATGGGCTTTTGTAGACAACTTCAGAACTATTTTTAGCCCATGCCCAGATTCAGATAATGACGGACTCACCGACGAAATAGATACTGATTCTGATAATGACGGTTGTCCTGATGCCACGGAAGCTGCAAATGCTATTAATACAACCGAAACTTTAACAGGAGGTAGTAATGGAGGAAGTTCAGAAAATCTTGGTATCAGTGTTAATCAAAATGGTATCCCCGCTGTTTCTGGTTCTCCTCAGGACACTACCACAGCAGTAACAGATGCCTCTATAACAAGTTCATGCGATTCTTGCAGTAATGCTACCTCAAATTCAGTCACAGTAAACGGAACTATTTTAGAACTTGGTCCTAATGCAACTGGCGTAAACTTTACCAAAGATATTAGTCAAAATTATGGACTTCCTGATGGAAGTGTTATCATAACAGGAGAAAACGCATACACCAACAACAATGGTCAATTGGTTGTTTCTGAAAACGAGAGCACAACTTTTACCATAAGTGGAAACCTACCTACAACCGCTATTTTGAGGCATTTTAGGAGGTTAAATGCTGGTGTTGAAGATTCAGTTATTTCCAATGATAGCTACAACTTAACCTCACAAATTGATAATGAAATAATCAATGGAACTGATGGAAATAGATATTTTGTAAGAAATCCTAGCTCTAATGGGATATCAAATAGTTCGGGAGCATTTGTTTGGGAAAGTGATGATGCAATAACCAATCCATTTACTTTCGCTACAACTGGTCCTAATTTAAATTCTGCATATAATTTTACTTTAAATATAATATGCTGTGATGCTACAGTTTCTAATCTTCCAGATACTGATGGTGATGGTATTGCCAATACCTGTGATTTAGACGACGACAACGATGGTATATTAGATAGCGTAGAAAAATCGGGTGATTCCAACAGAGATACTGATAACGATGGAATCCCAAATCATTTGGATACTGATTCTGATAATGATGGATGTCCTGACGCCATGGAAGGAGCCAATATGATCAACACCACAGACACTTTAAATGGAGGTAGTAACGGAGGTAGTTCAGAAAATCTTGGTATTATGGTAGACAGCGATGGTATTCCTACTATTCTTGGAGCTCCTCAAGACACTACAAATGCTGTTACTGACTCAAGCATAAATAGTTCATGCGACCCTTGTAGTAATGCAACAAACGACTCAGTGACAGTTAACGGAACTGTTTTAGAACTTGGAAGTAACGCAAATGGCGTGAACTTTACTCATGACATCAGTCAAAACTATGGTCTTCCACAAGGAAGTGTTATCGTTAATGGTGAAAATGTCTATACTAACGGTAATGGACAATTAGTTGTTTCAGAAGATCAAAGTAGCACTTTCACAATTACTGGAAACTTACCAACGACTGCTACATTGAGGCATTTTAGAAGATTAAGTGCTGGTGTAGAAGATTCTGTCATTTCTGACGACAACTATATTTTAACTTCTCAAATTGATAATGAAATTGTTAGTGGAACTGATGGAAATAGATACTTTGTTAGAAACACAAGTACAAATGGCGTATCAAATAGTACAGGAGCATTCGTTTGGGAAAGTGACGGCATCATAACAAATCCTTTTACATTTGCCACCACAGGACCTAATTTGAATTCTGCATACAATTTTACTTTAAATATAATATGCTGCGACGCCACAATTTCCAATCTTCCTGATAACGATAACGACGGGATTGCAAACACTTGTGATTTAGATGATGATAATGATGGTATTTTAGATACTATTGAACAAGAAGGAGATTCGAATAGAGATACCGATAACGATGGTATCCCTAATCATTTGGACACCGATTCTGACAATGATGGTTGCCCCGATGCTTTAGAAGGAGCCAATAATATTGATCCAACAGACACACTCCCTGGCGGAAGCAATGGAGGGAGCTCTGAAAATCTGGGAACAAATGTTGATGGGGATGGAATCCCTAAGATTTCTGGTTCACCACAAAGTACTACAGAAGCCGTTACAAACGCCGATGTAAATGGAGCGTGTGATCCATGTAACAACGCAATAACTAATTCCGTAACTGTTAATGGAACTGTTTTAGAACTTGGAAGTAATGCTAGCGGAGTAAACTTCACGAAAGATATTAGTCAAAATTACGGACTTCCTGATGGAAGCGTTATCGTTAGTGGTCAAAACGTTCATACTAACAACAATGGTCAACTTGTTGTTTCTCAAAATGAAAGCTCTACATTTACTATAACTGGAAATCAACCAACAAGAGCCATATTAAGACACTTTAGAAGACTCGGTGCAAATGTAGATGATTCGGTAATTTCTAATGATAATTTCACCTTAACTTCACAAATTGATAATGAAATTATTAGTGGTACGGACGGTAATCGCTATTTCGTCAGAAACACAACCTCAAATGATATTTCAAATAGTAATGGAGCTTTTGTTTGGGAAAGCAATAGTACAATTACAAGTTCATTTACTTTTGAAACTACTGGACCAAACCTAAATTCAGCATACAACTTCACCCTCATTACATGCGAAGATGCTTTGGTAAATGATGAAAGTAGTATTCATCAAGCGGAACACCAAATATTACCTCCAGAGGCAAAAGATGGAAATAACATTATGTTATACCCAAACCCTGCATCTAACAAGCTAATGATTGACGGCTTAAAAAGCGAAGCAACCATTAGGATTTTAAACTTAAACGGAGACAATGTATTAACGATAGAGAAGTTTAATAGCAAAAAACCAATAAATCTTGAAAGGTTGCCAAAAGGTATCTACATTGTTAAAATTGAAAACTCTGATATTTCAGAACAAAGAAAACTGATTATTTTATAATCCGTTGAAAGAGAAAAAATTTTAATAGAGCGGGATTTACTTCCCGCTCTTATTATATCCCACCATAAAACAATGAATAGTAAAAAACTTAATAATCTATTTACTTTCACTTCTTACTCAACTATACTTTTTGTCGCTTTATCGACTAAGACATACCACTAAACTAATTTGAAAAAACAAACTCCTTTAGTCATCTATATTTGGAGCGAATAAAAATTTCATACCCCCCGAATTTTTACAGCCCCTTAAATATGGGCTCCAAAATGGAGCTCTTTTCCCTTATACAAAAGTTTCGTCCGCCACTTTCATATAATTTCAAAAGATTTTACAATCTAAATACTTTCCAATTCTTATAAATTATAGTTACCATAAACTTTTGTTTAAACTCCATTAACATTGTTTATCAGATCCTTAGGTATTTTTACAAGGTAGTAGTAGGTAAACGAATGTTAGTCCATATCAATTTTGGATTAGACTATATTCAACTAAACCAACCTCCTTTTTGTGAAGGAGGTTTTTTTTAAACACACAAAAAACCAACTTAATCAATCAAAACCAACCACTTAACCACAAAAAATCGCACTTAATCTAAATTCAACAGGCCAAGGCTTAGATATAAATTATCTTTACAATGAGTTTAAAAACTTATTTCATTGTTTAGTTAGTTTGATTAGAAATACTCTTTAGTAATATAAAGAGTATTTTTCTTTTTACTACATACTAAAACATCTCAACTCTTTTCTTTAAACAACACACTTACTAATGGTTATCTTCATCATTACCAGTAAAAACCATTAGCATACAACTAGGGATTCTACCCATTGTAGGAACGCATTACATGTTTTAAATTGCAGTAAGTTTGGAATCAAAATTTTCGGACAGCTTAATATTTCAAGGGGAAAATTCCTACTCCTTGTTCGAGTAGGAATTTTTATACGATTTTCAAAAATCAACTAACCTACAACAAACCGCATTATCCCCTTATATAACTTTTGTAATTAGCTCCTTCGGGAGCTTTTTTATTTTATTTTTTATTTATGTGACTTTTTAAAAATAAAAGTGTCATAAGAGTAGTAGTATAGTTTAGTAGTAGATTTTTTTTATAAAAATCATTTCTTAAAAAAGATTCTCAATTGAGAATCTTTTTTTGTTTTCAAGAACATTTTTTTCCTAAACCATTCAATAAACTTATTAATTAACATTAATACTCATGGTTATTGTTATTTGAAACAGGTAAAAACCCTATTCAATATTAGTAAAACTACTTATTGCAAGAACGAATCTTTTTTATGACTTTTGCATTACTATTTAGCTTATAAATTTGTAAGAAGGGTTTTTTAAGTGTATAGTGGAGGGAGCTTTGAAACAAAGCTCCCTATTTGCCCTTACTTTTGGTCTACTTCTGTTAGATTTTACTCCTTATATTCCATAATTACATAGAAAAATTGAAAATCATTAAAATGAGTTAATGAAACCACTCCAGACCTTTTTATTTCTGCAGAATAAAAATCAATATTCATTCGTCTTATTTTATCCGTTGCATCAACAATGGCTTTATTCATATCAATTATATTGTAAGCATACCCAATAACCTGATTTTCGTCAATACTTAATAACTTTCTTAAATCTTCATCACTTTCTGTTACATCAATAACAGGTATTCTTTTCATTCCGCTACCCGTTTGAAATTGTATATAATCAATGTTACTTGGATACGATATAGTTTTTTGAACTACATATGGAAAATAGCCAGTTTCATTTACTGGCTCTCCCACTACTAAATACATTGGTGGATATATAGTTGCCGCAGAAACTTGAATCTGTACCCTGCCAATTCCTTGTTCTCTTCCCTTTACTACAATCAAAACTTTATCATCTTCTCCTACTCTAAAGGCTTCCACCTCAATAGGGAAAATTATGTGGTTATTCATACTTAAACTTTCTTTATCTTTTTAATGAAAGCAGCAAATATCTTTATAAACCATTCGAATCCTAAAGAAAATGTTATGAACCACGAATCTTTGGAATTAAACGTAAGTATTTAAGGTATAACTGTAATTTTTTCAACTCAATTATCACATTCTCAACAGAAACATTTTTTTATTACAATTTTATCAGTTTTTTAATTGTTTGGTATGATTGTTGTTTTAACACTGCTTTAACAATTAATACTTTTACTATGAGAAATCATCTACTATTATCTAAAACTATTATGTGGGAGTAATTGCTTGTGAAAAAGAGAAAAAGAAACTAAAAAACTGAAGTAATACTTCAGTTTTTTTTGTTTTTTCATACTTCGTAAGGCTCTTTAATTCTTTTTTCGTATTTTATGGAGCATAACGTTATAAAGCCTAAAAACTGCTTGTAAAAAGTTGGAACTTCAATAAAATGAAATATTTAACTAATTTCTTTGAAAAAAAAACTAAATAAAGTACTTTCGGGCTTTTAAACACTACATTTACCTAAATAATTAAGAATGAAAAAAATAGTACTTTTAGCCCTCATAGGAGGTATTATGCTTTCATGTAAGAAAGAAGAGCCTGTAAAAGACTATCTAGTTGTATCTGGTACGATTGATAATTTCAAGAAGCGAGATATAAAATTAGAAGGTTTTGAATTTGAAAAAAAGATCCCTTTCAACAAAAAAGCTAAAACTTTTGTTGATACTCTAAAAATAGAAAGAGATGGGTATTACAAACTAACCGTAAATAAAAGAAAGTTTGACGTTTACTTAACAAAAACTGAAGACCTTAAAATTCTTTTAGATTACAAAAATCCAGATGCCATTAAATTTGAAGGAGTTAATGGAGTAACTGGAAACTACTTTGTAAAAAAGAAGAACTTATTTGCTGAAAAAATTATCAATTTGAGAGAATTATTGGGTAAGGAAGAACCTGAATTTCTTTCAACTTTAGATAATTATAAAAATGCTCTTACTGATTTAGCTATTAATAGCAAATTACCTGAAGCATTTTTAAAGAAAGAAATTAAAAACATTGAGTATGAATACTTAAGAAATTTATACTATTATCCTACGTATTACCCTGCTTTAAGCGGTAACGAGGACTTTGTTCCTTCAGAAAATTTCCCTTCTGTTTCTGATAAAATTAACTTTAACGAAGGAGATGATTATAAAGATTTCGATTTCTATAAAGAAATTGTTAAGGATGAAATCCAAAAATTAGCTGATGAAAGAGCTACTGAAGATGCGGATGTTGCCCTTACGTATTTAGAGACTGTACAAACTGAGGTTAACGACAGCATCGTAAAAAACGACTTATTATTCGAGAAAGGTCAAAAAGGTATTACTTATACCGAAGACTTAGAAGGTTATTATAACAAATACATTTCTTTCTCTTCAAATAAAGCTCATAAAGATAGAATTACTGAAATCTATAATTCTTTAAAGTTAACAGCTAAGGGAATGCCTTGTCCTAAGTTTGATAACTATGAAAATATTGAAGGAGGAACAACTTCTTTAGATCAATTATTAGGTAGTGGAAAGTATTTATATATTGATGTTTGGGCTACTTGGTGTAGTTTCTGTAAGCGTGAAACGCCTCTTTTAAAGAGACTTGAATTACAGTACCATGACCAAAACATTGAATTTGTAAGTATTAGTGTTGACAATATTAACGCTAAGGACAAATGGAAAGAAACTATTGAACAAAAAGAAATGGGAGGCGTTCAGTTATTTGCTGACAAATCTTTCGGTTCTGACTTCATTAAAAAGTTTGCAATTAAAGGACTACCAAGATTTATCATGGTTGATCCAGAAGGAAATATCATCAGTCCAAATGCACCTAGACCTTCAGACGGCGAAAAGCTAATGAATATGTTTGAAGAGTTAGGAATTAGCATCTAAACAAAAACATACCTTTATATTACAAAAAAATCCGCAGTACTGCGGATTTTTTTATTTCTCTTATTGTGATACACCATACCAAGTAGACTTCATTATCAACGAATTAGCCATGAATTAAAATCGGTTATCTCCATCTAACAAATCTCCGATACCCCCCAAAATACTTCCTTCTCCTCTATCTCCACCTGATTGCGGAGCCATCGAAAGAACACGTCCAGCTAACCTACTAAATGGTAATGATTGAATATACACAGTACCAGGCCCTCTTAAAGTCGCAAAGAACAATCCTTCACCTCCAAAGATGGTATTTTTAATTCCTCCAACAAACTCGATATCATAATCTACATCTTGTGTAAATCCAACTATACATCCCGTATCTACTTTTAAAACTTCACCAGGTTGTAAGACTTTTTTTGCCATGGTCCCTCCAGCGTGAATGAAGCCCATTCCATCACCTTCCATTTTCTGCATAATAAAACCTTCACCTCCAAAAAGCCCTCTTCCTAATTTCTTTGAAAACTCAATACCTATCGAAACTCCTTTGGCTGCACAAAGAAAAGCATCTTTCTGGCAAATAAACTTACCTCCGAATTCAGTTAAATCAATTGGAACGATTTTTCCAGGATAAGGAGAAGCAAAAGATACTTGCTTTTTTCCATGACCTATATTCGTAAATACAGTCATAAATAGACTTTCACCAGTTAAAATTCTCTTTCCCGCAGAAAATATTTTGCCTAATAAACCTTTTTCTTGATTCGATCCATCACCTAAAATAGTATTCATTTTAACATCAGTATCCATCATCATAAAGCTTCCACTTTCCGCTACGACACCTTCCTCTGGATCCAATTCAATTTCTACATATTGCATTTCTTCACCGTATATTCGGTAGTCAATTTCGTGTGCATTCATAATAATTAGTTTTATTAATAAGACGTTATTTTAAATTTTTTGTTACGCTTTAACCTTTAAACTCCATTCGAATTCAAATTTTGAAACAGATACTCCTTCTTCATTAATTCCCTCTGAAGTAACTAGCACTGTTTGCCCTTCTCCTGTTTCTACTGCTCTTTTTATAGCTTCTCTTATAAGGTTTCCGTCATTACATTCAAAACACACCTTACCAACGGCCTTCTTTGTAAATACAGCATTCATATTCGTTACAAGCATTGATACCTTTTTCCCTGAATCACTTATTGATTTCATTACTAAAACCCCTGTAGACAATTCAGAAGCCATTCCTTGAACAGCCCAAAACATTGATTTAAACGGATTCTGATTTACCCACCTGTGACGCACTTGAACGACTGAGTTATCCTCCGAAATGCTAATAACGCGAACTCCTGTAAAAAAAGCAGCTGGTAATTTAAAAAGTAAAAATGTATTGATTTTTCGTGGTGTAAACTTCATTGTTTTATTTGTTAGTGTAACTTATATTCAACCAAAAGAGATGTACATTATTTATATCTAAAAAATGTACTTTATTGCCTTCTTAATTGCCTCTACTCAAATATATAAAAAAGCTTTGCTTAAAAATTGATAAAAGTGTTTTATGAAAAAAAACATCAAAACTCCTCTACCCAAAACCATTCATTTACATTTTTCGCCACCAAATAGAACATTAAAATAAAATCTTAAATAGAATTCACATCCTATAGAGTCCCATAAATACTAAGAAAACCTAAAATATTTGATACCTAAAAACGGCTCTTTTTTATTAAAATAAACTTCAAAAAAATATCCTATTAATGTAATTTCAAATGTTAAAATTGTTAAATTTTAGTACTATGTATTGCATAATACTATCTAATCTATATATATTTGTATTGTCAAGTATTATATAAATTATATTATTATGCAAAACAATAACGAGAATACAAATGCCTTTTTAATACATATATCTTCTTTCGCGGGATATCTATTTCCATTAGGTAGCATTATAACTCCACTAATTATTTGGCAAACCTTAAAAGATAAAAGTCCTTATTTAGATGACCACGGAAAAGAAGCCGTTAACTTTAACATCAGCTTTGGCCTATATATATTTGTTTTAGGTGCATCCTTTTTCTCTTTCATTTTCGGGAACTTCTTTGATATTTTTAATGGTGTAGACATCGATTTTGGTGGACATCATTCATACAATGGACTTTTCGGAATTTTAGGAGTTGCCTCTTTAGTTAGTATTGTTACTCTTATTAAAATAGCTTTAATCATCTTAGCTGCGATGAAAGCAAATAATGGAGAAGTTTATAAGTATCCATTTACCATAAAATTTATTAAATAACCACTCTAAACCACGCTCAATGAAGATAGAAAACACAAAAGCTCAAATGCGTAAAGGAGTGTTAGAATACTGTATTTTATCCATTCTCAAAAATGGAGATGCTTATACATCAGAAATTCTATCTACCCTAAAAAACGCTGAAATGATAGTGGTCGAGGGAACCATTTACCCACTATTAACCCGATTAAAAAACGCCGGGTTACTAAGTTATAGATGGGAAGAATCAACCTCTGGACCTCCAAGAAAATATTATGTTTTAACCGAAAACGGACAACTATTCTTAAAAGAATTAGATAAAACATGGAATAACCTAGTGAATGCTGTAAACCAAGTAACAAGTACAAAATCAACTGAAAATGAATAAAACGATCAACATAAATTTAGGCGGATTTTTCTTCCATATAGATGAAAACGCCTACCAGAAATTAAAACGTTATTTAGATGCCATTGGACGTTCTTTAAGCGATGACCCTCAAGGAAAAGATGAAATTATTTCTGATATTGAAGCTAGAATTAGTGAACTATTATCTGAAAGAATAACTGACGCTCGTCAAGTTGTAAACGAAAGTGACATTGATGAAATTATTACCATCATGGGACAACCTGAGGATTATGCTGATGTTGACGAAGAATATACTGAAAACTCTTCTCGTAGCAGTAGAAGAAAAAGTTCAGCAAAAAAACTTTTCAGAGATGGTAATGACAAATTCTTAGGAGGTGTTTGCTCTGGATTAGGACATTATGTTGGTATTGATGCTATTTGGATTCGTTTAGCTTTTATCGTATTAATTGCTAGTGGATTCTCTCCTCTAGTATATATCATTTTATGGATTCTTCTTCCCGAAGCCAGAACTACTTCTGAAAAGCTTCAAATGGAAGGTGAGGCTGTAAATATTGACAACATTGAAAAAAAAATTCGTAACGAGTTTGAAAACCTATCAACCAAGCTGAAAGACGGCGCTCATGAACTCTCTGACAAGATTTCCAGTGCAGATTATGACAAACTTAGAGCACAAACTAAGTCGGGATTTCAAGATTTTATAGATACTTTGGGTAAAATACTACTCGCTGTATTTAAAGTTTTTGGAAAATTCATGGGCGTTATTTTGATATTCATTGCTGGAGCTACCTTGGTATCTTTATTATTAGGTCTTTTCTCAGTAGGAAGTTTGGAAATATTACAGATAGATAATGATTTTCACTTCCCACCATTTTTCTATGAGTCATCAATGCCTCGATGGTTACTGGCAACCTTCTTATTCATTTTAATTGGTATTCCTTTTATTGTTCTATTTATACTAGGATTACGAATTTTATCGCCAAACATTAAAAAACTGAATACGTCTACAGTTTTAACGTTATTAGGTATTTGGTTAGTTGCCCTATTAGGTGTTGGATTTTCGGCCATAGAATTTGCAACATCGCGAGCACATAACGGAACTAATATCGAAAAACATAGTATTACTTATGATGCTAAAAAACCATTAAAAATTAGAGTGGTAAACGATGATAACATCTATTACCAATCAAGACTTCGTAACAGTCATAACTATATAAATGTAACAGTTGATGATACAGAAATGAAATATTCAAATGATGTAAACATCGATGTTGAAAAAAGCGAAACAGGTAGTGCCTATATCGAAATTAAGAAAACTTCTGAAGGAAGAAAACGTAGTCTAGCCAATAAAAATGCAGAAAACATTATCTACAAGTTTAAATCTGACAATAACGTAATTGTTTTCGATGCTTACTTTTTGAATGACAATAAAAATATGTGGAAAGATGAGGAAGTGAAAGCAACTCTTTACCTTCCTGAAGATTCATCTGTATATTTTGAAAGATCATCACGTAATTTCTTGTATAGTATTGAAAATACAGAAGATATTTACGATCGCGATATGGTAAATCATAACTTCAAAATGACTTCTAGAGGTCTTGAATGTACTGACTGTAAAAAATCTAGCTCTAATTTAGAAAATGAAGAAAGTGAAGAAGACTCTTTTGAAGATACTACTGAAAACATGGAAGATGTAAGCTTTTTATTTGAAAGCACCATCAATGATTTTAAAGCAGAGCTTGTGGTAACAAAAGAAACCACAAAAAATGAGCTTGAAAAATTAGCTCGTTGGTTTAAAAACAGAAAAAACATCGATATCGACTTTTCTGAATCTACCTTTTACGATAATGGTAAAATAAAAGCATATAAAATTGAAGTTGACTGTAACGACGGCTTCAAAGGAAAAAGTGCCTCAAAAAATACCCGAATAGGAATTGGCAAACATGGTTTTATAAGAAACTATGATGAAAATGGTGAAAAATACGCCTTTAAAATTTGGTAATTATATCGAATGCAACACACCTTAACTCTACAAGAAATTCAACACAACCCAGAAATGCTTCAACCTATCAACTGGTTGAAGTATTTTAAACCTCACTCCTAGTGAGTAAACTATTAACAACTATGGACTCAATTTTCGACTTCTTTTTCAAAGGTAACTTCTTCATGAAATTACTCATGCTATTGTACGCTCTTTTAGTATCATGGTTTACTAACGGTCAAATACATGAAATTCCCCTATTTCAACCTAAAAATCAGCAATTATTTGAAGAAATAAAAAAAATGGATGCTACTTTCTTCAACGCTTATAACAACTGTGATGTGGAAACACAAGCGAATATCTTAAGCGATGATATTGAGTTTTTTCACGACAATACTGGTCTGTCAACTTCAAAAGAAGACATTCTAAATGCTATCAAAAACAATATTTGTAATAAAGTAACCCGAACTTTAATTAAAGGTAGTATTGAAGTGTACCCTATCCATAACTACGGTGCTGTCGAAATTGGGTACCATAAGTTTTTTAACAACCAAGAACCAAACGCAAAATCAATTCCCAGTAAATTTATTACCATCTGGAAAAAGAGCGAAGATAAATGGCTTATCACCAAAGTTATTAGTTTACACTAAAACAACATCTAGAACCAAACCATGAGAAATCTAACTCTACTTTTTTTAAGCATTTTAAGCCTCTCTTATAAAAAAGAATGAATACGAAGAACCACTCTTTTGCAGAGGAAATAATCAGTTCGTTTTAGAGCAAATGTGCGCAACTAACATAACGTTTACATTTTCTAATGATGGGAAACAACTACTTTTCAAACAAGGCAATGCTCAACATAAATATGTAAGAAAGTAAAATACAAACCAAAAACATTACCAATGAAAACAACAATTAAAATATCCCTAATCCTCTTTTTTAGTTTATTCTATCAACACACGCTTTCTGCCCAAAGCATCTCAAACGATGTTCTTATGGCCATTAAAAGTGAAAATTTTGAAACGTTAAATAAGCTAGTTTCGGATAACGATTTAAACCAATGTTATGAAGTTAGAGGAAGCTCATACAACTTTCTAGCCATTTGTATTAAGATGAAATCACTAGCATCACTAAAGTATTTTGTAAAAAGAAAAGCCAACTTAGAAGGCGAATGTACAGGTAAAACTCCATTAATGTACGCATGCAAATACGGGCAATTAAATGCAGTAAAGTACCTGGTTGAAAATGGAGCTAGTATTGAAACCACCAACAGAGGACGAACTGCTTTAGATTATGCAAAGAAATATGAACAACAAGAAATAGAAATGTTTCTACGTAATTATAAGAAATAAAAGAAGTTAGGAAGTCCATATATTTTGGAACTCTTAACAGGAAAACATTAGTACTTTGTTAGCTAACTTCAATTAAAAGTACTAATACTTGGTTTTATTAGTTAAAAGCCAAAGCATATTGCTTTGGCTTTTATATGTTATATACATTTCCAAACTCATTTTCTTTAATAATGGTGGATATGCTGTATTTTTTATAGTACTTTGCAATGGGATAAAAAGCTATCAATGAAAACAACAAACGTACTATTAAGTATCTTAATTTTAATAGGATTCATTACAGTTATAGGTTTATTTTTAGATATCATGGCTCCTGATGGTGCTTTGTATGCTTCCATTGCTAAAACCATGTATTTGAACAATGATTTTATCAATCTATTTTCTATAGGAAAAGATTGGTTGGACAAACCTCATATGCCTTTTTGGTTAACCGCTTTATCTTTTAAAATTTTTGGGCTCAACAATTTTGCATACAAACTTCCTGCAGTACTTGTTTTCATTTACGGTATTTGGATAACGTATAAATTCACTAAAGAAAACTACAATAAACAAACGGCGCTATTAGCCGCTATTATTTTAGCAACCTCTTTGCATAGTGTAATTTCGAACTTTGATGTGCGTGCCGAGCCTTTTTTAACTGCTTTTATTATCGCTTCGGTGTATTATTTCGACATATATATAAAGAACAAAAAAATAAAGCACTTACTTTTAGGATGTTTGTTCGCCGGTTTTTCTTTAATGACCAAAGGTATTTTTACTTTAATTCCAATTATAGCTGCCCTGGGTGGTCAACTTATCGTAAAAAGAAACTGGAAGCAACTACTCTCTCCTATTTGGATCGTAGCATTAATAATAGCTTTTGTAGTAACACTTCCAGAGCTTTACGCTTTATATACTCAGTTCGACCTTCACCCTGAAAAGTTAGTTTTTGGGAAAAACAATGTTTCGGGGTTAAAATTCTTCTTTTGGGACAGTCAATTTGGGCGTTTTTTTAACACAGGGCCAATCGTAAATCATAACGGAAGTATTTTCTTTTTCCTACATACACTTTTATGGGCCTTCCTTCCATGGTCTATTCTGTTTTATTTAGCAATTTTCTTCAAGATTAAACGAAATATTAAAAAAGCCAATCGAAACGAAGAATATTATTCAATTTTTGCAGCACTAACAGCAATATTTGTTTTCTCAGTAAGTAAATTCCAATTGGCTCATTATACCAACATCATATTTCCTTTCATGGCAATTATTACAGCCGACTTTATTTACAAATTGAAAGAGAAGTATCAAAATAAACAAAAGTTATACGTGGTCATACAAAGCATTGTTTCAATTGTACCTATTCTTTTAATTCCCGTACTTGTATATTTAATGGTAGACAACATCAGTATTTCTTTTATTATTGCCACTATTATCGTTGGTGCTTTACTATTTATTACATTAAAGAAAAAAGAACTTCACAAAGTTGATAGATTCTTTATTGTAAGTTCACTTTCATTTATTTTAGTATATACCTTTTTAATAACAAGCTTCTACCCTACCTTATTAAAATACCAAGGAGGAGTTTACGCAGCGAGGCACGATAATCAAACAAACTCAGATATTCATATCTTTGAAGAAGATACCGCAGATTTCGGGTTTGAATTTTATACTCAAAAAAACATCCATCGAGTAAGTATTGATGATTTAACATCCTTTAACGGTAAAGCTTTTTACGTAAGTGATCATTTCTTGAAAAACTTAGATGATAAAGGAATTAACTATTCAATGAATGAAAAATTTGACAATTTCAGAATCACCAAGTTGAATATAAAATTCGTTAATAAAAGAACAAGAAAAGACCATTTAAATAAAACGCATCTCATCACCTTGAAATAGTAAGCACAAATGAACATCAAAAAAATAACAACTATAGCTTTTCTTTTTAGCACTTTTATTACATGGTCGCAATTACCAAAAGGATTCTCATATATCAGAGATGTTTCACCAAGTATCCAAAGAGAATTGCGCTACTGCAACCATAACAATTTCGTTGGAACTCCTATTGATGGATATCATGACGATGTACTTATTACCTCTACTTTAACGGCAAAAGCATTAAAAAAAGTTCAAGATGAATTAGTAGAAAAAGGATATTCACTAAAAATATTTGATGCCTACAGACCACAGCAAGCTGTGAATCATTTTGTACGTTGGGCAAGAGTTATCAATGACACCCTAATGAAGTCTGAATATTATCCAAAAATCAATAAAAGGCATTTGTTTCGACTTGGTTATATTTCATCAAAATCAGGACACTCAAGAGGTAGTTCGGTTGATTTAACTGTTGTTAACCTTAAAACAAATAAAGAACTTGATATGGGAAGTCCTTTTGATTTCTTTGGAAAATCTTCACATATAGCCTTTGAAAAACTTACTCCTCAGCAGAAAAAAAACAGAACTCTATTACAAAAAACAATGGTGAAACATGGATTCAGACCTTATAAAAACGAGTGGTGGCATTTTACATTAAGAAACGAACCTTTCCCAAAAACATACTTTAATTTTCCAATCAAATAAAATAGATTAAATCAGAGCTAATTCCGCTTTTAAAACAATCTGAACTAACGAAATAACACCCTTTATCAATTTAAATATCATTAACTAAGTAATTTTTAACGCTTTATTTAGACTATGATATAAAATCGGCATTATATTTGCTAATACAATTTGATATATGAAAGAAGCTGGTAAGTATATAATTTTAAGTTTAGGTCTTTGCTTTTCATCTATAGTTTACGGACAGATGGACGGTTCTAGTGGTGGAAATAAAAAAGGAAGTTTCTCTTTAGGAAGTGTGAGTATTTCAGCGAAAGAAGCAAAAAAACCAGAATCGTTAGACTTCAAAAATAACAATGGTTTTAAAACAGCTCATAACAAACAACAGCAAGAACTTAAGAAAAAACAAGAACAGGAAGCCTACTTAAATAAAGGAATACTTACCAAAGCTAAGATCGCTGAGGAGCAATACTTAAAATCTTTTCAAAAAATTAATGGACAATATCAATACCCTGTAATTGATCAGGATTTGGGTAGTTTTAGTACCAAATCTCAAAGTGTTAATATCATCTGTAGAGATTTTCAATATCCCGATGGAGACAGAGTAACGATACTAGTAAATGATATTCCTGTTATTACCAAACTAACATTGCAACAAAGATATCAATCGTTTAACATCCCTTTAGAACAAGGAGTCAACCGAATAGATATAGTTGCTTTGAACCAAGGAAGTTCAGGTCCAAACACAGCTGCCTTCAAAATATATAATGATGCTGGTATGCTAATTTCTTCAAATCAGTGGAACCTTGCCACAGGTGCAAAAGCCAGTATTATTATTGCGAAAGAAAAGTAATTTAAATTTTAACAATAAATAAAAGAAGTCTTTGAAATTTCTTTTAGTTAGAAGCTTTTTTAAATTACTAAAAACTACTATTTTTGTAGCTACGTTTTGAGTTAGGCAAAACGAACAAACTAAAATAAACAACTAATATATAATGAAAGAAATCACCAAAGAGACCTATATCAACTGGTATAGAGATATGTTATTTTGGAGAAAGTTTGAAGATAAACTAGCAGCAGTTTATATTCAGCAAAAAGTAAGAGGTTTTTTACACTTATATAATGGTCAAGAAGCTGTTTTGGCAGGATCATTACATGCGATGGATTTAACCAAGGACAAGATGATTACTGCTTACCGTAACCATGTTCAACCAATTGGTATGGGAGAAGATCCTAAAAGAGTAATGGCAGAGCTATATGGTAAAGTTACCGGTACATCTCATGGAATGGGAGGCTCAATGCACATTTTCTCAAAAGAACACCGTTTTTATGGAGGTCATGGTATTGTAGGAGGTCAAATTCCTTTAGGAGCAGGAATTGCTTTTGGTGATAAGTATAAAGGGAATGATGCAGTAACTTTGTGTTATTTTGGTGATGGTGCCGCTCGTCAAGGTTCGTTGCACGAAACTTTTAACATGGCTATGAACTGGAAATTACCTGTAGTATTTATTGTTGAAAACAATGGATATGCAATGGGTACTTCAGTAGAAAGAACTGCAAACCATACTGATATTTGGAAACTTGGTTTAGGTTATGAAATGCCATGTGGTCCAGTTGATGGTATGAACCCAATTAAAGTTGCTGAGGCTGTAGACGAAGCTATTCAAAGAGCTCGTCGAGGTGACGGACCTACATTCTTAGAAATGAAAACATACAGATATAGAGGTCATTCAATGTCTGATGCACAACATTACCGTACAAAAGAAGAGGTTGAAGAATACAAGAAAATCGATCCAATTACCCAAGTACTTGACGTTATTAAAGAAAAGAAATATGCCACTGATGAAGAAATCAAGGCTATTGATAAAGGAGTAAAAGACTTGGTTAAAGAGTGCGAAAAATTTGCAGAAGAATCATCATATCCTGAGGTAAATCAATTATACGATATGGTATACGAACAAGAAGATTATCCATTTATAAAATAATAAATCCAGCAAACTCATTAAATTATGGCTACAGTAATTAATATGCCTCGCTTAAGCGACACCATGGAAGAAGGTGTTGTGGCACAATGGTTAAAAAATGTTGGAGACAAAGTAGAAGAAGGAGACATTTTAGCTGAAATTGAAACGGATAAAGCTACTATGGAATTTGAATCATTCCATGAAGGTACTTTATTACATATCGGAGTAAATGAGGGTGAAACTGCTCCTGTTGACACTTTATTAGCAATCATCGGAGATGAAGGAGAAGATTTCTCTGGATTACTTTCTGGTGGTCAGCCTACTGCTAACGAAACAAAACAAGAAGAAACACCTAAGCAAGAAGAAACTCCTTCAAATGCAGGTTCAGCTACTGTAATTCCTGACGGTGTTCAAGTAGTTACAATGCCTCGTTTAAGTGATACAATGACTGAAGGAACTGTTGCTTCTTGGTTAAAAAATGTTGGAGACAAAGTAGAAGAAGGAGACATTTTAGCTGAAATTGAAACAGATAAGGCTACTATGGAGTTCGAATCTTTTTACGAAGGAACTTTATTGCATATTGGTATTAATGAAGGTGATAGCGCTCCTGTTGATAGCTTATTAGCAATCATTGGTGCTGAAGGTACTGATATTGCTGCTTTAGTTGCTGCTCATAAAGATGGTAACTTATCAACCGCAACTGAAACTTCTGAAAAAGAAGCTCCTAAAGCGGAAAGCACTCCTGCTGCCGCTCAAGAAACTGCTACTGTTGAAGCTACTGCAAGTAGTTCTTCTAATGGTCGCGTTTTTGCTTCTCCTCTAGCGAAGAAAATCGCAAAGGATAAAGGAATCAATTTAGCTGATGTTAAAGGTTCTGGAGAAAATGGTCGTATCATCAAAAAAGATGTTGAAAACTATACTCCTGCTGCCAAAGTAGCTGCACCTCAACAATCAGCTCCTACTGCTTCAACTCCAGCTGTAACTAATTTTGCTATTGCAGGTCAAGAAGGTACTGAGGAAGTGAAAAACTCTCAAATGCGTAAAGCTATTGCTAAATCTTTATCAGCATCTAAATTTAATGCGCCTCACTTCTATTTGAATATCGAGGTAGATATGGACAATGCAATTGCTTCTCGTAAAACAATAAACAACGTACCAGATACTAAAATATCGTTTAACGATATGGTAGTTAAGGCTTGTGCTATGGCATTAAAAAAGCACCCACAAGTAAATACTTCTTGGACAGATAATAATACTCAATTCCATAGCCATATCCATGTTGGTGTTGCTGTGGCCGTTGACGAAGGATTAGTTGTTCCTGTTGTGAAGCATACTGATGCTTTAAGCTTAACTCAAATTGGAAGTGCAGTTAGAGATTTAGCTGGAAAAGCAAGAAGTAAAAAGATTAAGATAGACGAAATGCAAGGAAGTACTTTCACGGTTTCTAACTTAGGAATGTTCGGAATTGAAAGCTTTACTTCTATCATCAATCAACCTAATTCTGCAATTTTATCTGTTGGAGCAATTGTTGAAAAGCCTGTTGTTAAAAACGGACAAATCGTTGTAGGTAATACAATGAAATTAACATTAGCTTGTGATCATAGAACTGTAGATGGTGCTGTTGGTGCGCAATTTTTACAAACGTTAAAAACTTTTATAGAAAACCCAGTTACAATGTTAGCTTAGTACTATACAAGTTTATAAACATATTAAAAACTCGAAGCTTAGTCTTCGAGTTTTTTTATTTTCTGTAATGTTTAGAAATGACTTCGACTAAACCCGAAACAATAACTAATATTGTATGAAGCATATCTATCATTTATTTACCGTTTTAATCCTTATTGGATGTGTGTCCAACGATATCATCGATGATCGCGTTGAAGAACAACTTAGTTTTAACAATCCTATTGAAGAGTTAACCATTACAACAACTCATCAACTAACTACTAAATATACCAACAATGTTGGTGAAGTTTTAACACCGACCATTACTTGGAGCAGCTCAGACGACACAATCTTAACAGTTTCTGAAAACGGATTGCTTACTGCTGTTAGTCTCGGTACTGCTAACATAACCGCAGGAACCACAACAACCGAAGGGAAAAGCGTTACTTCTACTTTAACCGTTACTGTTATTAGTCTTCAAAAAACCTTGACTATTAATAATCCTATTGAAAATATCATTGTAAATACGGAACATCAATATCAAACCACTTTTGTTAATGCCTTAGGCGTTACTGAAGAAGTAAACATTACTTGGTCTAGTTCTGACACCAATATCGCTACTGTATCTTCTACAGGACTTGTAACTGCCAACAGTTTGGGAGATGTTGTTATAACCGCATCTACCGTTGCCGATGGAGAAACAATCAGTACTGAAGATAATTTCACCGTAAATCCTGTTGGTGAAATTATGAGTATTAATAATCCAATTGATGAATTAACTGTTGGTGACACGCATCAATATACGGCAACCTATACCAATAATATAGGGCAAAATGAAAACGTCACCATCACTTGGAGCAGTTCAGACGACACAATCGCTTCTATTGATGAACAAGGGCTCGTAACAGCAAAAAATGCAGGTGAAGTAACCATTAAAGCATCTTACACTAATGGTAGTGGACAAGAAATATCGGATATGGATACTTTCAATGTTCAAGCGGTTCAAATAACTACAAAATCTGGAACAATCCGTACAACAAGCAGTTATATCCTAACAGGAACATTCACTTTAAGTGAAATTGAAGGAACCAATAATTTAGAGTTAAAAATAAACGATGACTACAGAGCTTCTACCTCACTTCCTGGATTGTACTTATACATGACCAATAATCCAAATACGGTAGCTAATGCAAGAGAAATACAAAAAGTAGCTGTTTTCAATGGAGCACATACCTACATTATCTCAAATGCAGGTATAAACGATTTTAGTCATTTACTATACTGGTGTAAACCTTTTAGTGTAAAAGTAGGAGACGGAGAAATTACAGAATAATACTTATGATGATCAAAAAACAATTAATTATAATCACTTTCCTTTTTATTGGAACCCAAAGTTTTGCACAATGGTCAAAAGGGAAAGGTAATGGATATTTCAAATTATCAGCTTGGTACTTACAATCTGATCAACACTTTACAGGAACAGGAAAATTAGATCCTAATGTCACCAGAACACAATTCAATACGAACTTATATGGTGAATATGGACTTACAGATAAAATAGATGTAATTACTTATATCCCATTCTTTGCTCGTGTAGCTCAAAACAATCAAATTTCTGGAACCAATAACAGTACAATTCAATCGGGTGAGTCATTCAACTCATTCGGAGATATAGATTTAGGAGTTCGCTATGCACTCTTGAAAAAAGGAAACTGGGCCTTAGATGCCAAATTGATTTTTGGGCTACCTACAGGAAGCTCTGCAGGTGGATCTGATGGTAGTTATCAAACTGGAGATGGAGAATTTAATCAATACCTATCTACTTCTGTTGGATACAGTACACGTTTATTCAAAAAGCCTACCTATTTAAAATCTTACTTTGGCTATAACAATAGAACTGAAGGTTTTTCTGATGAACTTAGAGCCGGTTTTGAAGTTGGGGTAAATGTAATTGATCAAAAGTTATGGTTAAGTTCAAGGATTAACATCTTACAATCGCTGCAAAATGGAACGCTCAATGCTGCAAATAGCAATGGTAGTATTTTCGCCAATAATGTAGAGTTTAGCAGTTACGGATTTGAAGCTGCCTATTATTTTACAAAGAATATTGGAGCATCTGCTTCATTTGACTCTGCCTTCTCAGGAAGAATTATTGCCGCCAATCCTTCTTATTCTGTTGGTATTTTTTATGACTTAAAATAAACAAGAAATGATTTAAGATTTTATATACGTTTTTAACACATTTCTAGCTTGAACGATATGCCTTTCGTTATGGTAAATCACAAAACGGAAGGTATCTCCCAAGCGAAACTTTAATAAAGGTAATGTTATCGATGTTTTAGTTTTCGTTAAATTCTTTGTTCTTGCTTTCTCTATAAGGTCTAATAATTCCTTTTGAAGATTTAAAAACCTTGAAAGTACATTCTCGCTATCCAGCTTTGAATAGATAGGATTCTTACTTTTAAAGGTATTCATCTTTTTCATTTGCTCGTCTGGTAACATATCCATAGCGAACTTATTTCCTAATTTCCCTGATTTAAAAACATCCGAAGTTGGGTAACTAGATCTTCCTATTCTACGAGTAATCTCTTTATTATAAAACTCAGCATATAAGTTTAAATGCTCAATACATTCAACTACAGACCACGATTTATCATTCAATTTATATTGTAAATTCTCTTTATTTTCCTCCCTTAACCGCACTACATATTGAATATGTGAATTTGTTAGTTCTGAAAGTTCGTTAAGTAATTCTTCTTTATTAAAAATCATCTTTTTATTTTTTTCAAAAGTGATCATTTTAAACAAAAAAAATATTGATTGAAATCAATACTTTATAGTTAAAGAATAAAATACTAAAAAAATATTAGGAATCTTTCATCTACATGCATCAAAACTCAATTCCTAATATTTTCATCAAACACAAATCGTTATTTCTTATAGATTTATAATTTCAATATTAAATGGAGTTTCTAGTGAATTAAACCCAAACAAAGCTCCAAATTGCGATTCACAAACAAAAAGATACTCAGATCCATTATTATTCAAATACCAAACACCTGAAGTATCATCCAAACCTGTTGTAATTACACTACCTGAGGCTGTAACTTCATTTGAAAATTCTAACTTAAAGGCTGCTCCTACATTTGCAGGATCTCCTGCATCATTTGAAGCGTAATACAGTGTATTTTGATCTTTACCCCATGAAATACCATCCATGTTAATTTGTTCCATGCTTAAACCTGAAATCGTTACTTCTTGCATGATACCAGGTTGTCCATTGTCAATAGGTAAATACCATAATTTAAAACCTAAATAAATATAAAAAGCCCCTCTCACCGGGTCATAAATGGTTCCTCCTAAATTCCCGTCTATTGTTGGGTCCCATTGGTCAGAAGTAAACCAGTTCGCATTTACTGTTCCATTTGAAGGATCGACTTGAATAATTCTAGGATTCCCAAAATCGCTGATATAATACTTCCCATCAACAATTGAAACCGTATGCCCAATGGTACTTTCAGGTAAATCCCACTCTCCTAGCTTTTCTCCACTATTTATAGAATAGGATACCAATTTACTTGCTCCTGGAGGATTTCCAGTAAAATCTGCATTGTTCAAAAGACTTAACAAAACGGTTCCATCACTTTTTAAACCCCAAGCCTGCGCATATCCCTCTTCAGCATTTGCAAATAACTTTTCCGTAGGATTACTTTCATACAAGTCAAAATATCGAATGGTACCATCTCCAAAACCACTTAGAAATACCTTATTTTCAACTATGGCAATATCTTCAGGATAAAATCCTGTAGTCGTCACACTTAAATTCGTAGGAACTTCTATTGTTTTTTCACTACTATAATCATCTTCATCATCATTACACCCAACAAAAGATGTCGTCAGTAATATGAATGATAAAACATAAATAAACTTTAGCCTATACATTGTCTTCAATTTTAATTAATATGGATACAAAATTCGAATGAATGCTAATGACTTAAAAGGTCAATATTTGAAAAGAATGGTAAATCCTTGCCTGTTATAATTATTCTTATAATTCCCGAAACTCCTTTGGTGTATAATGCGTATGTTTTTTAAAAAATTTCGCAAAGTTGGTAGGTTCTTCAAAACTGAGTAGATAAGCTATTTGACTGATACTATTTTTATTTTCAACCAAAAGTTGTTTTGCTTTTAAAAGAAGGATACTATCAACAAAGTTCTTTGCTGTTTTAGTGGTGAATGCTTTACAACATTCATTTAATTTTTTATACGAAACCGATAACCAATTACAGTAATCATTAACATTTCTAGACTGATGTAACCTTTGATCAATCATTTTTTGAAACCGAATAAAAAGTTCCTTTTGAAGAACATTTGAATACTGCTCATCTACAGGTTTTTCACTCTTTATTTTCAATAAAAAAGTACGTAATAAACATTGTAATATTTCGTCTTTCTCCTCACTTTCTGGTAATTGATACTCTGCATACAGAAAGTCTATCAAATTTAAAAACGAGGGTGCTATTTTGGCATTTAGCTTTAAATAAGGTTTGTATAAATAAATATTATAAGGAAAGGAATACGATAAATCTCTAAATTTTAATTGATTGTTAGCTAAGAAGGTTTCAGTAAATACGATAATATACCCCTTGGTATTTTCATAATCAACCCATTTATGATGTTGTCCTTTATTGATAAATAATAAGCTATCTCTGTCATAAGGATAGCTTTCAAAGTTGATTTCATGTACCCCGTTACCTTCGGTAATACATAAAACAGCATAAAAGTTAATGATATGAGCTCTCTGTCTGTTCTTATCTATCCGAGAATAAAACTCAGACAAACGAATGATTTCAAAACCAACGTTTTCAACATTCTTTTTGAAGCTTAAAACCTCCGTGTTTTTCGACTCTTCCAATTTCCCTTTGTTAGATTTGATGTTATTCCCTATTGAACAACACCTTAGACTTATATCCTCTAAAAAGGTTTAATTGAAACCTTGATTATTAATCGATTAAAACACCTTTAGCATCCTCAAGAATATAATTACAATGCTCTACATCTTCATTATTTAACTTAAGAGTTCCAACTACCTCAATAACTTCATCTGTTTTAAAGTTAGGTTTCTCTTTAAATATTATTTCTATAATACTTTCAGGCCCCGATCCTCCACAGAAATAGCAGGCAGCCATTGGGTTTTGAGAAAGTAATAACATAGAACCATCTCCTGCAATATCTAAAAAGTATCCTTTGATTTTAATTTTCTTTCCTTGGTACGATGTAATCGTTTTTCCGAAAGTAGGTACTAAATAATTTGCCTTATATAATTCGTTGTATTCAGACTTAAAAGTGACATCTGCAAAATCTACCCAATTTAGTTTTTCTTGTGCAACTGCACAGATACTTAATAGAGTAAAAATGAAAAAGGTTACAATATTTTTTTTATCCATCAGACAAGGTTTTTGCTACATTTAATTTAAAAATTGAAAGTGAAGCTAGTAAAGTAGCTACTATGGCTATTACAATTACCGTGCCCAATAAAAATAATTCAAAAAGCTCTGGGCCATTAATTTGCAGCGCATAACCGTATGATTTTTGCATATAACTGGAAACACCCCATATTCCAATTCTCCCGAAAATCCATCCTAACACATAACCTAATCCTGCTAAGAAAAAACCTTCTAAAAGGGCCAAAATCAATAATTGACTACTACGAACTCCATACGTTCGCAACAAAGCTAGTTCATTTTTTCTTTCTCTGATAGTTTTTAACAAACTTATAAATATACTTAAGCCAGAAACTAATAAAATAGCGAAGGCTATTCCATTAATTGTTTTAATTCCTGAACCAAATAAACTTGTTAATCTTTGTACTTCATAGCTTGGTAAAGCCGATTGCATATTTGTATTTTCATTAATATGCCTTGGAAATTGAACCATTCCAATCGGGCTTCTAAACTTTACTAATAAGGAAGTTATTTCTTTCTCATCATCATAGTTATTCAAATCAATTTTTATCTTTTCTTCCTTTTGCTTATGATCGCCGTGATCGTGATCTTCATGGTCATGGTCATGGTCGTGGTCGTGGTCGTGGCCTTCGTGATCATCGTGCTCAGCTTTATGATCTCCATGATCGTGGTCTGCATGATCGTGGCCTTCATGATCATCTTTGTGGTCTGCATGTCCATCATCTTCTTTTCCATGCTCTTCATGATCATCATGTTCACCTTGTTCTTCTCCGTGTTCTTCATGGTCATGTGATCCGTGATTATGAGTTTCCCAAATACTTTCTAAATTGGTAACAATTAGTTGATCCACAACAGTTCCAGTTGGTTTTAATATTCCTGTAACAGTATATGGGTGATCATCATGAACGTCTATTGAAGATTCAAGCAAGCCATGCGATCCACTAAAACTATCACCTATTTTTAATTGTAATCTTTCAGCTGCATTACTCCCAATAACCACCTCAAAAGATTTATGGAATAACTTCCCTTTTTCCAAAGTGGCATTATAACTATCTAAATAATCAGAAGTAGTTCCGAGAATTCTAACGCCTTTATAATTATCACCATAGGATAAAGGTATGGCTGATTTAACCAAAGGATTATTTTGTACTTGCTTTGCTTCTTTTAACTTAATATTCCCAGTAGGAGCATCAATATGAAGAACCGACGATAACACCAATTGTAAAGGACTTCCCTTCGCCCCTACAACCATATCAAAAGGAGTGATATTTTTATTTAATTGCCCTCCTACTTGCTGGCTTAATTGTAATACAAACGTTACCAAAGAAACACTTAACACTAATAACATTAAACTTAATACTAAGTTAAATGGCTTCGATACTAAATTCTTATATGCTAAATAACTTAATTTCATAAGGTAACCTGATTTTTAAAATGAGACTTTACTCTAAAATCGTGCGTAATAATAATCAAACTGCTATTACTAATTGTAGCTTCTTCTTTCAATAACTCAATTACTTTATCACAATTTGCATCATCTAAATTTGAGGTAGGTTCATCAGCAAAAATAACTTTTGGTTGATGAATGATACCTAAGGCAATTGCCAATCGCTGCTGCTGCCCCTGACTTAAGTTCGATACTTTTTTATTCAAGTGTTCAGCTAAACCTAATCGTCCAGCTAATTCTGTTGCTCTCTTTTTACCTTGTATTTTTTTAGGAAAACTCTGTCTTAACTTAAGGTTTTCTGCAACATTTAAAGAATTAACAAAGTGGTACTGTTGAAAAATGAGTCCCACATGTTCACCTCGGAATTTATCCAACTGTTGTCTCGATAAAGAATTGATATCAGTTCCATCAATAAACACGTTACCTTTAGTAGGTTGTAAAAGCCCTGCCATTAAATATAGCAATGTAGTTTTTCCAACTCCTGAAGGACCTAATATGAGTAAATGTTCTTTTGGATTTAGGTTTATATCTGGAAAGTCAAAACTCTCCTGAGTATAGTAAGAATAGGATAAATCAGTTGTTTTTACCATGAGTTAATTTAGAAAATAAAACAATATTAATGCAATTTAGTTGCAACAACAAAATGTTAACATGATTTTATAAGATTCCTCTTAAAATTCATTGTAAAATTAAGAATATCAAAATTATTTGAAAGCTTCATTGAATCGAAATGACCTAAACTTTTAATTCTAATTACTACAAATGTCATTTCGAAGGAATGATAATGACTGAGAAATCTGAATTATACCTTGATTTAGCAAAAGATTTCTCCCTAGAGGTCGAAATGACTTTTAATAGACAACTGTGAGTTCGAATGATTTTAATCGAACCTCAGTGAGAATAAAATTATATCGAGAACTTCTCCTAAAGCGAACTATCAAATACTTCTCGATACTAAATTAAACTCCATTTCATTTCGTGTAATTTCACTCGAAGTGACACTCAATTGTCATTTCGAAGGAACGATAGTGACTGAGAAATCTAGATTATATAAGGATTTTTTTAACATCCCTTTCATTTTGTCTCGATACAAAACGAAACAAAAAATCAAGTCCAACCTAGGAAATTACTCCGTATCGTTCTCTTTCGAATCTACATGCTTGATGCTCCGCATCGCAATTCCGATTCTTCGCTCTCTATTTCTTGGTTTGGACGTATTTAATCAATTGAGGTCATTTCGAAGGAATGGTAATGGCTGAGAAACCTGAATTATACCTTGATTTAGCAAAAGATTTCTCCCTAGAGGTCGAAATGACTTTTAATAGACAACTGTGAGTTCGAGTGGTTTTAGTCGAACCTTAGTGAGAATAAAATTGTATCGAGAACTTCTCCTAAAACGAACTATCAAATACTTCTCGATACTAAATTAAACTTCATTACATTTCGTCTAATTTCACTCGAAGTAACACTCAAATGTGATTTCGAAGGAACGATAGTGACTGAGAAATCTAGATTATATAAGGATTTTTTTAACATCCCTTTCATTTTGTCTCGATACAAAACGAAACAAAAAATCAAGTCCAACCTATGAAATTACTCCGTATCGTTCTCTTTCGAATCTACACGCTTGATGCTCCGCATCGCAATTCCGATTCTTCGTTCTCTATTTCTTGGTTTGGACGCACTTGATTATTACGGTCATTTCGAAGGAATGGTAATGACTGAGAAATCTCAATTATACTCTGATTAAGAAAGAGATTTCTCCTCTGGTCGAAATGACTTTAAATAGACAACTGTCAGTTCGAGTGATTTTAATCGAACCTCAGTGAAAGTAAAATTGTATCGAGAACAACTCCTAAAATCAACACAAAATACTTTTATCAGATGTAAATTTTATAAAACATGTGACCTTTTAAAAAATTGTGTGTCTTATTTTATGTAAACGAAAACGTTCTTTTTCTTTTCAAAACAAACATTTAAACAGACACCAACTGACTGTTAATAAAAGTAAATGAAACATAAAGTAAACCTCATTGGATAGACCGAGGTCCCTAAAAAGAAACATCAACAGATATTACAATTCGCTTGGTTCTACATAAAACTTTATTCTCGCATTAAAGTTTTAACTTACTACCGACATCATTTACTAAAATTACTTACACTACACCTGGATTTGACATCAATAAACTGATAACAAAGTAAATGAAACATAAAGTAAACCTCATTGAATAAACCGAGGTCCCTAAAAAGAAACATTGAACAATATTATCAATCATTCGATTTCCTAAAATTTTTATGGTAATAGACTTTTCATTAAGTTGAAATAACCTTGAAACCTCAACTGTCAGTTCGAGTGATTTTAATCGAACCTTAGTGAAAGTAAAATTGTATCGAGAACTATTCCTAAAACGAACTATCAAATACTTCTCGATACTAAATTAAACTCCATTACATTCCGTGTAATTTCACTCGAAGTGACACTCAAATGTCTTTTCGAAGGAATGGCAATGACTGAGAAATCTGAATTATACACAAAATTGCTAAAGATTTCTCCTTTGGGTCGAAATGACTAGGGAAGCTTAACTATCAGTTCGAGTAAGATTAAGTAATAGCTATTCCTTCAGAATCCTTGAAAGCGTTTCAGGCGTCATTCTAAGATAAGAGGCTATATATTTTTGAGGAATTTCTTGAAATACTTGTGGACTTCTTTGTTTCAAACGCTCAAATCTTTTTTGTGGTGAAAAGGTGATTAAATCAATCTCTCTTTCTATTTGTTGGGAAACAAATTCTTCCAAAAGTGTATTCCATGCTTTTTTATTTTCTTCTGAAATATTCATTACTTCATTTAACTTCTCTTTGGATAATACATACAATTCCGATTGCTTTAATGCTTGTATATAAAATGAGGTAGGCTTGCCTGTTAAAAAACTATCTAAGGCCGTAATTATGGAGTTTTGATATCCGAATCTAATTGTATGCTCTTCTTCTTCATCTTCAATATATACACGAATGCTTCCGCTTTTCACGTAATACATTTTGGTTTCAACTTCATGCTTTCGTATAAGAAATTCGTTTCTTTTTACCACAATCTGTTTTTCCCATTGATTGCTGAGTATTTCAAGTACTTGTTGATAACCTGTCATTCTTTTTGGGATGAAGGTACTAAAAACAGGTTAATATGAAATAGGTTTCTGACTAAAGTAATTTTGAAAAAAATAATAATCACTTAAAACCTAAATTATATCCTAAAATTGCTAAAGATTTCTCCCTCTGATCGAAATGACTGTGAAAATATAAAAAATACTAGTCATGCTGAATTTAGTTCAGCATCTCGTCCCTATAAGCAAAAACCTATCTGAATGAGACCCTGAATCAAGTTCAGGGTGACGGTTACCTCTTTACTTAATATTCTTAATAAACCGTCATAAGCAGTCAAGCTAAAAATAACATCGTAAGAATAATTAGATTTCTCCCTTAGGTCGAAATTGTAAAGGATAACTCAACTGTCAGTTCGAGTGGTTTTAGTTGAACCTTAGTTAGAGCAAAATTGTATCCAGAACTATTCTTAAAACAAACTGTCAAATACTTCTCGATACTAAATTAAACTCCATTACATTCCGTGTAATTTCACTCGAAGTGACAAACATGGTATAGCCTAGCATCATTGATATATATAAAAAGGCGGTAAACAAAGTTTACCGCCTTTATCGCTTTAATAAAGTAATTATATGATAGCTTCAAGTACTCTTGTAGTAACCGATTAAGAGAAATTCGACCTTCTCCTTTTATTCAATTGTATTTACAACTGAATTATAGTACTTGAAGTATCTATTACTATTTAGAAATCACCATTTTTTGAGTGATTACCTCATCATTTAAGAATATTTTATATACATAAATTCCGTTTCTTAAATCTGAAATATTTTGTCTGATAACTTCTTTACCGTTTAGAGCTCTAGGATTCATAATTGTCTTAACTAATTGTCCTGATAGGTTATATAATTCGATTTTACCTGTAACTTCTTCTTCTGTATTGATTTGAATGTTTACAAAGTCTTTTACTAAAGTTTGAGGCTTAATCTCATTTATTGCAGATCTTCCTGGAGTTTGTGGACAATCTGAATCGAAACGCCAATCTCCTGAATTATTTGGAGAAGTTCCTTTTGTCCACCATTTAGCAGCATAGATTTTCTCCAGGTAATAAGCTTTATCTCCAGTGTTATAAACTCTATCAGCTCTCCACTCTTCTACTCCACAGAAAGTAACAATACCACCACATGGTCTGATGTATTGCCAAACACCGCTTTTACCTGGTTCTTCTCCAGCAGATGCATACCACTTATTTTTGTACACATCTCCATTATGAGAAACTTCTGTTCCTGGTTGTGCATACGTTTTCGCTTCCCAAGCAGGAATATTATCACATCCTCCACCAGTAGACTTTTCTTTCAATGTAAACGTAACTGATTTATTCGAAGAAGCTCCTTCATCATCGGTTGCTACCACTTTAAATGAATAGTTTCCAAATGCCGATGGCGTCCAAGTTGCAGAATATACTCCAGCTGCATTCGCAAAAGCTGGTACTGTAATACCGTCAATTGTAAATGTAACGTTTTGAACTGCTGAATTATCAGTAACAACAGCCTCCAACTGAATAGCCGTTAATGTAGTTTGCTCAATAACACTACTATCTAGTGGTTTAACGTTAGAAATTACTGGAGCTGGATTCGTTGTATTCTTTTGCTTTACAGTAATTCTAATTGTCTGTGTAGTTGTTGCGTTTTTATCGTCTGTTGCTTCAGCCGTTAATGCATACTCACCAAAACTAGCAGGTGTAAAACTTGCTGTATAATCGTTTCCATTTTTAGTAGCGGTAATTACATTAGCTCCTTCTTTAATGCTAAATGCATTCACTGTTCCATCGCTATCAGTAGCTGTAACTTTTAGAGCTACTGCTCCTAAAACATCTTGCTCAATTACAAGGTTATCGGTTGGAGTTTTCCAAGTAACTACAGGAGCTTGATTTACTGGTGTATTGTTTCCTGCCGCTTCGTTAATTGCTTTTAAAATACTTGAAGAAGAATTATAATCAACATCTTGTGTAAGCTCCCAAATAATAACTCCTTGATGTCCGTAGTTTTTAGTATACTTTATTTTCTCACCCGCTTGTTTAGGGGTATCGAAATAAATATTCTTTCCATTTTGATCAACATGTCCATTTAATTTTCTAGGATCTTTTTGATCGTAGCTAGTTGCTGCATTAGGGAATTCAGCAATAATATCTCTATATGGAACAAACTTCGCTCCGTTTCCTCCTCCTGGTTTCTTTTCAGAGAAATCGTATCCGTACATTGGAACACCGATAGCTAACTTAGCCTTTTCAACTCCAAATCCTCCAGCATGATTCCAAGTTGCTGGAGCAATTCCTAACCAATACTCTAAGGCATCTTGAGCCGAGTATATTGGGTTATCAGCGTTTTGTTTTGGATATGTATTTAATGGTAACTTATGTAAAGAAGAATGTGGTCCGATTGGTGATTTATCCCAAGATCCTGTAAAATCGTAAGTCATTAATCCAATCCAATCCATATACTGTGCTACATCGGCATCATAGTTATTTCCATACCATGATGTTCCAAATACCGCCGCCGTAATTAACTTATTTGGCATTTTTTGTCTAAGCTTCTTACTTAAATTAGTCATACCAATTGCTGCTGGGTGAGGACCTTGATCTCTATCTCCCCACTTACTTCCTCTAATTCTACCTCCTTGGTCAGAAGTTCCTGCAATTGCTTTGTCAGCCCACCAACACTCTAAATCTAGATCGATACCATCTAACTTACGAGCATTGATATAGTTTACTAATAAATTAGCGATTTCCTCTAATTTTTGATCGTTGTTATAATACTTAGTCATTAACCATAAAAACGCATAATCCGTTGCACCACCAAGTGCTACAGAAACTTTTACATTCTTCGCCTTCGCTTTTTCAAGAACTCTACAATCCGTTAATACTGAATCTACTTTTCTTAACTGAAAATCGTCAAAAGCAATTGATCCAAAGTCTGCACTATTGTAATCGTTATTGTTACGCTTAAACATTAAAAACGAAACATTGATATTGGTTACGACCTCTGGATTAAAGTTATTTTTGATATCATAATCTGGAATCCATGTTGGTAAGTAACCAATAATACGTTGTGGCCCTGGATAATCTGGTCCTAAGCCACCATCTCCACAAGCTCCATCATTTTGCCAAGATGCGTCTCCTGGTGTAGCTGTGGTAAACCACTTTGCAGTGTAGTTAATTCCGTTTAGAGAAGCCTTTTCCCCTTGTCGGTAAGTCTTTCCTGGTTCATGCGGTGGGTAGCACGCAGGAAATTGATATTGAGCATACATAAATGAGCTCAAAAATAATACTAGTAAGAATACTATTTTTTTCATAATTAAAAATTTAGAAGGGTTTTATTATTTTATTCTTACATTGATTTTTAGAAATTATAACCCTAAGACCCCTCTTAAAAACAGGGTGCTCTTTCCCAATTTGATAATATCATAGCTGCTATGTATACCACCAAAGGAGCACCAGCTTAAGCTGATCTCTTAAAAATCATGTTATAGTTCTAATGCGCAATGCAATGAATACCAATTAAATCTTAAAACAATGCTTTAAATTGTTTCTACATTGAACAACCTCTGTTAAACTCGATTCGACAGCGAATACTATCTCTCTATCTTACAGTAAAATTGACACTAAACATACTCCAGTTTATTTCAAAAATTTCAAGATTTAATTGGTTACATAAAACAACTTAGTTTAGTTTTTGATAATCTTTTTAGTTTGAACGTTTCCATCAATTTGGACGCTGTAGATATAAATCCCCTTTCTTAAACCTGAAAGATCTCGGGTATATACCTTAGTTCCTTTTTTAACATTCGAGTTCAGAAGTGTTTGTAATAAGTTACCCGAAGTATCTCGTAACTCTACTTTCACTTTTGTATCTGATGGTGATTCAATAGTTAAATGAATTTCGTCAGAAACTACCGTTGGGTAAATGTTTGCGCTGGCAGATACCGTTGATTCTAAACATTCTGACACATATTTCCATTCATTGCTATTGTTTGGAGTACTTCCTTTTGTCCACCATTTAGCACTGTATATTTTCTTGCTATAATAAACTTTATCACCAGTGTTATAAACTCTATCAGCTCTCCACTCTTCTACTCCACAGAAAGTAACAACACCTCCACATGGTTTAATGAATTGCCAAACACCACTTTTACCTGGTTCTTCTCCAGCAGATGCATACCATTTATTTTTGTACACATTTCCATTATGTGAAACTTCTGTTCCAGGTTGTGCATATGTTTTTGCTTCCCATGCAGGAATGTTATCACATCCTCCACCAGTAGTCTTTTCTTTTAATGTAAACGTAACTGATTTGTTTGAAGAAGCTCCTTCATCATCAGTTGCTTCTATTTTTAATGAGTAGTTTCCAAATGCTGAAGGTGTCCATGTAACTGAATAAAGTCCTGAAGCATTCGCAGAAGCCGGTATTGAAACATTGTTTACCGTGAAATTAACACCTTGCACTGCTGAATTATCGGTAACTAATGCCTTTAACTCAATTGCAGTTAAAGCTGTTTGCTCAATAACCGCTCCATTGCTAGGAGTTATTTGAGAAATTGTTGGAGGCACATTAGTCAATATTTCTTTAACTGTAAAGCTTACCTTCTTACGAGTTACCTTTCCATCGTTGTCTTGAGCTACTGCTTCAAGAGTATAAGCTCCAAATGTAGGCGGAGTAAATTCTGCTGTATAAGTATCTCCTGATTTTGTAGCTGCAATGGTTGTTCCATTATAAGCATAAGAAAAAGAAGTTACAGTACCGTCTCTATCTGTTGCATTCGCGGTTAAAGTGATTGGCGATAATACTTGTACTTCAAAAATCTGTCCTTGAGTTGGTGCTTGCCAAGCCACAACTGGAGGTGTTCCTGTAACAACTCCACAATCTTTAATTTTTTCCCAAACACCATCAACTCCAGGAGTTGTTCCAATTCCTGCATACCATCTATTTCTATAAACAGCATTGTTGTAGCTTACATAATTGTTTGGCTTGTCATAAATTCTGGTCGATCTCCAAGCTGGAACTTCAGAACAATCTAAATTAACACCATCCCAAACAACTACTTTAATTGTATTTGATGCCGTAAGTCCATTTTCAAAAGTGGCATTTGCTACTAAATTGAATGCTCCATAAGCATCTGGAGTCCAATTAAAAGCTGTTCCTGAAAACGTTTTAGTTCCAATGGTAGTGGTAAGTGTTTTTAACACCGAATTCTTTTGATCAACACTAATACTTACTCCTACTGGAGCAAATGTTGCTTGTTCTATCAATTGATCGTTGATTGGAGCTACAAAGGTTATTGCAGGTTTTTGCGCGCAAGGCTCCGCTGTTAAGTCAGAAGAATCTCCTCCATACTTTGCCATGTCTTTACACCCACAATCTGATAAATCGTTTACCCCATCCATATCGGTACCTATATTATAAATACCAGTATAGCGTTGGTAGTATCCGATTCTACTTAATACTTGAGGTTTTTCCGTTCCTTGTCCACACTCAACACCACCATTGATAATATTTACTGTCATTCCTAATCCAGGAACTCTATTTTTTGTTTGATCAAGCTGGTTTGGAATCCATTTTCTTACCATCACATTATGAGCCGAAGGTTTTGGATACTGTGGAGTCATCCAGAACCAAATAGCTGTTTGGAATGCCAAAGCCGCATCTTGAATTACTAAATCAGGATTGTCTAATAATACTTGCTTATCTCCAAAGATAAATTCACTAGCTGGCCCGTAATTGTAATTATATGATAATTGTATCGGACCTCTACCTTTATAAGATTTTCCAGGTGTTGGAGGATAGTTTGTATCCGGATACGCATACGACGCATTAGTTGGTTCTTCTCTAAAGTGAAGTCCCCAAGAGTATCTTCCTCCTGGAGCAGTAGCCCAACCACCAGTAGTTTCGTGTGAAATATTTGCGAAAAAAGCAACAAGCTCTCTAGTTCTTGTTTCTACATCTCCTTCGTTTAAGAAAGATCCATAGTCAACTTCTTCCGTAATAATTTCTTTGTCTGCATTTCTAGGCGCATCAAAATCAATATCTGTTCTGATAACAGTTGTTGCACCCGTTACTTTGTCGATTCGCGTAATTTTGTAAGCGTTTGTCCCACACCTTCTATCGAATACAACTTTAATTTTATCCATTCTATTAATGGCTTCAAGAAATGATTCATACGTGTAAAAATCATCTTTAGGATCCAGTACCCAAACACCACCACCAGTATCTTTAGAACCAAATCGATATGGAAATAATGTATTCCATTGTTGTTTGGAAACTAAAGGATGTGTTTGAGTGGTTTGTTCGAAGTTTTTTAACTCAATAATGTCGTTTTTTGGATTGACATTCGATTTCTTAGTTACGAAATCGTTGGAGTTTGCGTTCATGGTAAAAACTGAAAAAAGAAATACCATTATGAACCGCACACTAATTGTTCGTTTCATTTTAAAAATTTTAGAGGGTTTTTAGTTGTTTGTCAGTTAGTTAACTTTAATTTACCACACTATAAGTTAAAGAAAACCATCTTAACAAACTTCAAATTCTAATTAGTTTCAAGGTTTGACAAACTTTTTAGATCAATAGCACGAAAAACACCCTAAAATGCACCTTAGTTGAAATAAGAAACTTAATTCTTTGGATTCAAGTTCATTTATATCTTGAACCTGTTTAAACGAGTTCTATTATAAAAAAAGGGTGCCCTATGAGGCACCCTTCTATTATTGACTACAATAATAACTTATTGAATTACTACTTTTTTAGTAAACGGTTTTAAGTCATTTGCTATTTTCAGAATATAAACACCTTTTTTCAAAGAAGTTACATCCACTGAACCTTCACTTACAGTTCCTCGATTAATTGATATACCACTCAAGTTAAAGATATCGTAAGATGCATTTTCATAAGCGCTTGGCACTACAACTAGTTGTTGAGATTCAACTCCATTTAAAACAACATCAATTGTACCTCTAGGAGTATCTAACGTCGTTAAATCCCAAGAAGAATACATTCTTCCTAATTCATTTTCTGAAATTACTCTCCAGAATAAAAATGGGGTTTCTATGTTTTCAAATTTATAGTTATTACTCAATAATGGTCCAAACTCTTTAATGGTAACACCATCATAACTTGATACATAATAATGATCTGTATTTCTTGTACCTCTCCAATATACCTCAAATGAATCAGCAGTTATATTTGTCGCTTTTAAACCACTTGGTCTTTCTGGAAATTGTTTATGCAATGTCCAAACTATAATTGGTTGACTTAATTCAGAAGTATTTCCTTCGAAATCAGTAGCACTTACTTGATAGATATGCTGCGTAAATGGTTCTAACCCATCAATAACAATATTTGTACGACCTGTTTGACCAATACTTACGTTTCTGTCTCCTACCTTTTCGAAAACTTCGTAGTAAGAAACACCTGTATTGTCTGTTGAAGCATCCCAAACTAAATCTAAACCTGAAGATGTAATAAACTCTGCTCTTACATTAACAGGTACAGTTGGAGCCACAGTATCAGGGTCTCCTTTCACTGATAATGACGCAGATTCACTTGGTAAAGACATAACACCTTCAGTACCTACTGCTACTACAGTTATCCAATAATTTTTAAATGGATCTAAGCTTGTTATGGTAATTTCTGTAGTTTCTGAAGTTCCTACTTTTCTACTTCCACCCCAAAAATCTTCAAAATAGTACCATGATTCTTGTGCATAAACGTCATAATGAGAAATAGCCACACCTCCTCTTGGAGCATCCCAACGAAGCACTACATTTGAATAAATATCATCTACCACTACAATATTAGATGGAGAATTTGGCTGCTTATCGTTTATTCCTTCTAGGATAAATCCTACATCATTACTTTGATCTGACTTACTATCATCAATACCAACAGCTTTAACATGTACATAGAACCAAGTTCCTGATGGTAAATTAGTAACTACAAATTGTGTTTCTGTAGTTGTTCCAATTAAACCTAATTGATTATCATATATCTCATAAGCTTTTACTTCTTCTGGTCCTGATGGTGCATTCCAATTTAAAGTAATAGTTGTTCCTGTGTTATTTGACGATACTAAGTTTTGAGGTGCATTTGGCATAAACACACTCTGGGTACTAAAGTTAGCTATAACAGATGGTTCCGATTTATTCCCAGCAAAATCAACCGCCACCACATAAAGATTGTACTCAGTAGACGCTGTTAACACTTCAATATTATAATAACTTTCAGGACCAGGTGTTCTATCTAATAACACATTTTCTCTTCCTGTTTGATTATAAATTTCGTAATGAGAAACTCCAGAATTATCTGTTGAATCTCCCCAGCTCAAGTAAGCAGAAGTTTTCTTAACATCATATGCATAAAAGTATCTTGGAGCCGTTGGAGCCTCTACATCTGCCCAAGTAAACTTAAGTACAGCACTAAACTCTGAAGATGTATTATTACAAGTACTTCTTACTTTTGCTTCGTATTCAACTCCGGCTTGAATTTCTGTAATATTAAATAGTGTTGAACTTACTCCAGTATTTTTTGTTTTCCACTCTCTATCACCTATTTTTCTATAAGCAACTTCATAATCTTCTAATCTCTTCTCACCAGTCCAGGTAAGATAAATTCCTTTATCCGTAATTTCTGCGTTTAACGTCGTAGGGACATTAAGAGCACAAGAAGTTCTGTTTCCATCAGGAATTGGCGACTTCCAGATACCTCTACCATAAGTTCCAGCCACAATGGTATTGTCTTCAACACTTATTTCAAGGTCATAAACTGGTACATTTGGTAAACTATTGTTATATGTTGACCAAACATTACTTGCATCTTTATAGAAAACTCCATATTGAGTTCCAACATAAAGGTTATCTGAATAAGGTTGGTGTTTTAAAACACGAATGTTTGCTGGTAATTCAGAAGTAGCACTAACTAATACTGGTTGCTCTGAACTAATATCTCCTAAAGTGCTTCTTGAATACAATCCATTCCAAGAAATGAACCAAATTTTATTACTATTATCTTCACTTAATTCGATGAAACTAACATACCCTCCGTTAGCATTATCATAAAATAATTGAAAACTTTTTCCCGCATCGATACTCTTATAAATATTACCTCCTTGTAATACGAAAATAATATTGTCGTCATTATCATCTATAATAACCTGCTCAATAGAACCTCCAAAATCATGCAACTTTTCGAACGATCTTGTTTCAATGTCAAATCTGTATAATGCATTGTAACCTATATACATCTGATCCTTCGAATTGATATCAGCAGCTACAACCCATCTTCCACTTTCAGGTCCCTTTACCCAATTGGTATAATTATCAGTATCTCGCTTATAGCACAAATAATTTCCATATTGAATTAAACCATACTTTAATCCAGTATTAACAGAACCAAAAGCACATTCCATACCATCGGCACCATGCCATTTTTCCCATGCTCCATTGGCAAAAAATTGCCCTCCATTATCTTGAGTACCTCCAATAATATCCGCTACATTGGTCCCGTTGAAATCACCAATATTAATTTTATAATATTGTCCGATGTTTAATTGTTTTGAATGATCTTTAAAAGTATCATTCTCATCATATGTAATGAATCCACCATCGTTTCCACAAAAAAGAACACCGTCTGTATATCTTAAAAAGTGTACATCAGCATGACCATATCTAATGCTTTGGAAAGTTAAGCCTCCATCAATTGATGAAAATCCCCACACTTCACCAATCGCTAATTTCTCTGGATTAACATCTGACACTCCTAATGCTAAATTATACCATGTTTGCTTTACAGACATGAAATTTCTGTTTACCTCTGTAAAGCTCTCTCCAGCATCATTTGAACGATAAAGAATACCTCCTTTAGAACCATTTGGACTTTGGTCTAAGTTTTTTGATACTAATACATATACATTTTCTGGAGCTGCAGGTGTAACATCAATAACCGTTCTTGGCACATATCCTCTTAACCCTAAAGATTTTTTTGTAAAGCTTGAACCACCATCTACTGATTTATAAAAGCTATATCCGTCATTATCGTTAGCAATAATGTAAAGAACATTTGGATCGTTTGGTTTTAATCTAAAATCTTCAATATTATTTGCAAATAACCTGTTCCAAGACTTTCCTGCATCGGTTGATTTGTACAAACCTGAACTTGTTGCTACCCATAATACATCTGAGTTTCTTGGGTGAATAAAAATCTCATGTGCATCGGTATAATCTCCAATTGAAGGTGTAAATGTTGCTGATGTATCCCAAGTTCTTCCTCCATCAGTAGATTTGAATACTCCAAGACCATTAGAAGCTGAGTGATCATCATCACCTGTTGCGATATAAATGATATTTGAATTGTTTGGATCAATAGCAATACCAGAAACTCCAATTGAAGGTAAATGATCTGTTAAAGGCTCCCAAGAGATTCCTTTGTCAGTCGACTTCCATAAACCTCCAGAAGGTGCTCCTACATAGTAGGTGTTTGGATTGTTAGGATCGACCATAGCAACATTAACACGACCTTGTCCTGTTTCTTCCGTCATTGGCCCTGTAGTAGTCCAGTTACTTATATTAGCTGTGTTTCCAAATTTTCTTTGCTCGCTAATTGAGTTATCCCATAATTGCTTTGCACTTGGTATTGTTCCATCTGGTAATACGATGGATTGCATATAGTTTTCCCATCTTTTAAAAGGTTTGTATCCAGAACCTTTTACTGTATGATCTTTGTCCTTCCAATAATCATTGAAAGCCGCAGATATTTGATCAAGAGTTAACTTACCGTTTGTAGATCTTTGCAGTGATCTACCTCCAGATTCTTGATTGTTTAAATCTTTCATCCATGGCGCATTTGGATTGTACTGCCCCATGACATAGCTACTCATTGATAGTAGCGCTACTAGTAATAGTTTTTTCATTTTGATTAATTTAAATAAATAGATATCCCATTACCCGTTTCAAAATTCACTTTTATAATGGTCATGAATTTTAAAAAGGCTCAACTTTTTCCAAATAAAAAACACTTAAGAACTATTAACAGGCTCTTAATTAGTTTCTGTTTCGATTGATTAATTACTACTGATACTGATTACTTTAGCTTACTAATTTTAGTATTAATAGTAGTTAACGGAATCTTCAATCCAGTAAAATTTAGCTTTTCCTTATGGTTGTTTGAATTTTAATGCTCACATCTTGTGGCATTTCATTTTGTAGTTCATTATTTAAGTAGTAAGTTGCTTGGTTATGGTTGTTTGTAATAGGTGTCTCTATAAGGTATACTTAAGATTATTTATTTTTATGTTAAGTATGGTTATTAGAATATCATTCATATTTCCCTTAAATACAAATGTTTTAATTTTACGAAGTTTTTTGGTTATTTTTTATTTCATTTTTTCTATTCAAAAAGAATATTTTTACTCGTTTTTTTCTTCTTATTTTAGTTTTATTTTTCAGTCTTCGGATTCGATATATCCGATGTAAAATGATATATCAAAGGTAAACATTTGGGGTAAGATTTTTATTAAAATTACCTACAGAATCTATAGGGTATTGCATTTTTATACTTTTGAAATTACCTCTTTAAAAACACTCCATTTTGTCTAATAAAATAACAGAGAAAAGAAAAAGTCTTTATTAATTTAAGCATTCCTTTAAAGAGTTTAATCCAGCTATTTTTATTAGTTTTAAATAAATCGTTAGTTTTTTGTAATTCTTATCTAAATCTCCAATAATTTTCTTCTCAATTCTTTGAAAAATACATTCCTTATTAAGGAAGTACAGTCGTATTTTAATTACTTCGAAGAGTCTTTTTCTTTCAATATAAAAAACAAAAAAAGGGAGCGCGAAGCTCCCTTTTTAAATAGGTATATTAAAAAAGTCTTATTCAATAATCACCTTTTTTGTAAAAGGCTTCAAATCATTTGCTATTTTAAGTATATAAATTCCTTTTCTCAGAGTTGTAACATCAACGGTTCCGTTCTTTACTGTACCTCTTTTCACTAAAATACCATTTAAGGTAAATAAATTATATGTTGCATTTTCGTAAGCGCTCGATACAATTACAGCTTGCTGAGATTCTGTACCGTTTAAAACAACGTTAATCATACTTTCTGGTCTATCTAATGAAGTTAACTCCCAAGAAGAATGCATTCTTCCTAAATCATTTTCTGATATTACTTGCCAAAATAGGTATGGTGTTGCAATATTTTCAAATGTGAACGCATTCTCTCTCAAAGGACCAAACTCTCTAACGATTACGCCATCATAACTAGAAACATAATAGCGATCAGTACTTCTTGTTTCTCTCCACCCTATATCAAATGAATTTCTCGTTATATTCGCTGCTACCAATCCGTGAGGTCTTTCAGGAAACTCCTGATGTGTTGTCCAAACTGTAAACGGCTTACTCAATTCAGAAGTATTTCCTTCCCTATCTGTAGCGCTTACTTGATAAGTGTATTGCGTAAATGGTTCTAATCGACCAATTCTCATAGAAGCTTCACTTACTTGTCCAAGACTACTATATCTTCCATTTACTTTTTGGAAAACCTCGTAATAAGATACATCAACATTATCAATTGATCGATCCCACACAAGCTCTAAACTCGATGATCCAACATTCAATGCGCTCAAGTTCTCTGGAACACTTGGTGGTGTGTCATCTCTTTCTCTTTGAACATGAACTTCAAAATTTTCACTAGGAATAGACATTGATCCATCTTCACTAATAGCAACAATATTCCCCCAATAAAATCTACCAGGTATTAAACCTGTAATAGTAACTTCTGTGGTACTTGACGTATATTCTTTTTTAGTTCCACCGCCAAAGTCTTCGGTATTATATTCTCCAAACAAACTTATTTTGTAGTTAGAGATGGTTATATTTCCTCTTGGTGCTTTCCATTGAAAAACAACATTGGTGTGCACATCATTTGCCACGATAATATCATATGGTGTATTCGGCTGACGATCATTAACTCCCTCTAAAACAAAACCTACTTCATTACTTTTATCAGATTTAGTGTCACCTATTCCAATGGCTACTACAGACACAGAGAAATGGAAATTGCTTGGTAATTTATCTAATAAAATTTGCGTATCCGTAGTTGTTCCTATTAATCCATATTGATAATCATACACTTCATACATTCTTACTTCTTCTGTTCCCCTAGGGGCATCCCATTTTAAAGTAATTTCCGTTCCTGTATTGTTTATTGCTTGTAAATTCTGAGGAGCATTTGGTATAAACTTACTAAGCGTTGTGAAATTCACTATCTCTGAAGGTTCGGATTTATTTCCATACACATCAACTGCAACCACATAAATATTATATTCGGTAGACGCCGTTAAAACCTCTGTTGTAAAAAAACTTTCTATACCTCTAGTTCTATCTAATAGTACATCTTCTCTTCCTACTTGATTATAGATTTCATAATGAGAAATCCCTGAATTATCAGATGAATTTCCCCAACTTAAAGTTGCTGATGTCTTTTTAACATTATGAGCAGATAAGAAATGAGGAGTTGTTGGTAATTCTGAATCTACCCAAGTAAACTTCACTGTTTCACTGAACTCAGAATAAGTACGATTACAAGCACTTCTTACTTTTGCTTCATACTCAACTCCTGATTGAATAACTCCAGGCCTTAACAAAAATTTATTAACCCCAATTGGTTCTGTAATCCATTCTCGATCATTTACTTTCCTGTAAGCCACTTCATAATCCTCTAACTTCTGTTCTCCTGCCCAGTTTAATAATGCTCCTTTACCTACGATCTCAGCGTTCAACCTATTCGGTACATTCAATGCACATGAAACTCTATTCCCATCTGGTATTGGAGATTTCCACACTCCTCTTCCATAAGTTCCAGCGACAATAGTATTATCTTCAAGACTAATCTCTATGTCTTTTACAGGTACATTTGGTAAACCATTATCATATCGTTCCCAGCGATTGCCTCCATTTTTATAAAACAAACCATAATAGGTACCTGCATATAAAATATTAGAATATGGTTGATGTTTAAGTACATTAATGTTTCGAGGAACATCAGCAGACTCTAGCTCTAGAGAAGAGTTACCCGTTTGACTTAACGTGTTTGCTCTGTAAATTTGATACTTCGAATTCGCATCTCTAACTACAAACCAAATTTTATTACTTCCGTCTTGACTCAATTCAATCCTTTGAACAGATCCTCCTCGCTCATCGTAAAATAAATCAAAAGTTCCTCCTCCATCAGTACTTTTATACACATCGAATTTGTTTGGTTCTCTATTATTTTTCACCAACGCAAATATTAATTTATCATCGTTATCGTCAATAATTATTCTCTTAATAGAACTTCCAAAATCATGTAATTTGATAAACTTTGAAGTTCTAACATTTGCTCTATATAAAGCATTATACCCTACGAACATTTCATCATTTGAATTAATATCCGAAGCTACAATCCACCTCGCAGACGTTTCTTCGCTTGGTCTACTAATTCCCGTGTATCCATCTCCATAGTTATTGCTTATAAATAACATTTCACCTTCCTGCTTTAAGCCATATAAAAGCCCCTCTGTTAAAGATCCTATTGAACAATCCATCCCGTCAGAATGATGCCATCGTTTCCATGAATCATCTTTAAAAAACTGTCCTCCGTTATCTTGAGTACCTCCAATTATCCAATTCGTGTCCGAACTGCCAAAGTCACCTATGTTTATCTTATAATATTGTCCAATATTTAAGCCTTTTGAATGATCTTTAAAAGTCCCTCTTTCATCGATAGTTACGAAACCTCCGTCATTTCCACAAAATAACACACCGTTATAATAACGTAAAAAGTGAACATCTGCATGCCCATAGTTAATACCTCTAAATGTACGTCCACCATCTTCTGAAACTTGACCACTGATTGCGCCAATAGCTATGTGTTCAGGATTAGTATCAGATACAGCAAGAGACCAATCATACCATTCTTGTTTAATACTTAACAAACCTCTATTTACCTCGATAAATGAGTCTCCTGAATTTTCTGATTTATATAAAATTCCACCAATATCTCCAAAACTATTCGTTGGATTTGCGACCAGTACATATAAGTTGTCTGGAGCCATTGAAGAAACATCTATTACTGATCTATTTAAATTTGAGCCAATAGAAGATGTTTTATCAACGAAGCTTCTCCCTCCGTCTGTAGATTTATGAAACCTACTATCGTAGCCATAACCTTTAATTACATATAACACATCTGGATTATTTGGCTTTAGTTTTAAGTCTCTAATCCAACCTTTTAAAACAAGACTCCAACTTTTTCCTGCATCAATAGTTTTATACAAACCTAGAGATGTGGCATTCCATAAAATATTAGAATTATTTGGATGCATATACAATTCCCCTCCTCTCAAATGATTCGTAATAGCAGGAGTATATGTTGCATTGGTAATCCAAGTTCTACCTCCATCAGTAGTTTTAAATACTCCCAATCCAGAAGAATCAGCACTATCATCATCTCCTGTTGAGATGTAAATAATGTTTGAATCATTCGGATCAATAACAATTCCTGAAACACCTATTGCAGGTAATTTATCTGTTAACGGTTGCCAGGTTGTTCCTTTATCAACCGACTTCCAAAGTCCTCCAGCTGGAGCTCCCACATAATAGACGTTGGGATCGTTTGGGTCTACAATAGCCACATTTACTCGACCTTGCCCAGTTCTTTCCGTCATTGGCCCTGTACTAGACCAATTACTTATATTTCCAGTTGTACTGAACTTTTCATGTTGTTGTGCATTTGTATCAAATAAATACTTTGCAGAAGGAATCGTCCCATCAGGTAATAGTATGGATTTAATATTATCCTCCCATCGTTTAAATGGCTTGTACCCTGAACCTTTTACTGTATAATCTTTATCTTTCCAGTAATCATTAAATGCAGCAGATATTTCCGACAGCGTAATTTTATTAGTTGATCTCTGAAGAGATCTCCCTTCCTGATTATTTAAATTTTTCATCCATGGCGCATCAGGATTGTATTGCGCCTGTATATAATTACTAATAAATAGTAATGATAGATATAATAGTTTTTTCATTGTAGTAGGTTGAAAAAGGGTGCTTTTACGCACCCCCTTCTATTTATTCATAGTTATATTACTCAATTACCACTTTTTGGGTATATGGCTTTAAATCGTTGTCTATTTTTAATATATAAACTCCTTTTTTTAGTGAGGTTACATCGACTTCACCTTCCTTAACCACTCCTTTTTTCACAGGAACACCACTTATGGTAAACAGGTTATAGCTAGCGTTTTCGTAAGCACTTGATACTACCACTGCTTGCTGAGATTGATTCCCATTTAAAAGAACATTTATGTTACTCTCTGATCTATCTAATGAAGTTAACTCCCAAGAAGAATACATTCTACCTAAATCATTTTCAGAAATTACTCGCCAGAACAAATAAGGCATTGGTATATTATTAAATGAATATCGGGTATCTGTAAATGGTCCAAATTCTTTAATAGTTACACCATCATAACTTGAAACATAGTAACGTTCTGTATTCTTGGCGCTTCTCCAGGTTGCAACAAATGAATTAAAGCCAATATTACTAGCTACTAAACCATATGGTCTTTCTGGGAACTCTTCACGTATAGTCGCCACGGTAAATGGTTCACTTAACTCAGATGTGTTTCCTTCAAAATCGGTGGCACTTATTCTATATGTATGTAATGAAAACGGTTCTAATCCTTCCATTAGAGCCGTAGCCACTCCGTTTTGTCCAACTTTAACAATTCTTTCTCCAATTTGCTCAAAAACTTCATAGTATGCTACTCCAACATTATCTGTTGAATCATCCCATATTAATTCTATTCTTGATGATGTTATATTTCCAGGGCGCATATTAACTGGAACAGATGGTGCTTCTATATCAGGGTTCCCCATTAAGAAAATCTGAAAACTTTCGCTAGGAACAGATCTAAATCCGCTTTTACTAACAGCAACTATACTTCCCCAATAAAGTTTATCTGGTTCTAAACTAGTTATCGTTATCTCAGTAGTCGTAGAAGAACCTATTTTTTGATTATATCCACCAAATCTTCCAAAGTCAAAACCTTTTTCTACGAACACATCGTAATGAGATATTTCCACGTTCTCTTTTGGAACTGAAGCATCCCATTTGAAAACAACACTGGTATAAACATCTCCAATAATTACTGGATTTGTAGGTGCATTTGGTTCGTATTGATTAACTCCTTGTAATCTAAAGTTTACCGCATTACTATTTTCAGATAAGGAATTATCACTTCCTATAGCTTTTACATAACAATAAAGCCAAAAATTTGATGGTAATTTATCCAATACAATTTGTGTATCCGTAGTGGTTCCAAGTAAATCATAAGTGGCATCATAAACCTCATAGCCTTTCACCACTTCCTCACCTATTGGTGCTTCCCATTTTAATGTAACTTGGGTTCCTGTATTTTCTGATACTACCAAGTTTTGCGGTGGGTTCGGCATATAAATACTCTTTGTCGAAAAACTAAATACCTTCGATGGTTCAGATTTATTACCTGCATGATCTAGCGCTACAATAAAAATATTATAGTCAGTAGATCCCGTTAAACCTTCCAATTCCAAATAGCTCGCCCCACTAAGTGTTTTTGCAAGTAAAACAGCCTCATTACCAACTTGATTGTATACCTCATAATGTGAAACTTCAGTATTATCTGACGAAGGCTCCCAACTTAAGATTGCCGTAGTTTTTTCGATATCATCAACAAATAAATTTGTAGGAATAGAAGGTGCCTCAGAATCTAACCAAATAAATTTCACAGGAATACTAAACTCAGAAAAAGTGTTATTACAGTTACTTCTAACTTTTAACTCATATTCCACTCCAGACTGAAGGGTAGTATTCTTAAAATAATAGTTATTGACTCCAATTTTTTTAGCTATCCACTCACTCTCATTAGCGGTCTTGTAAAGAACTTCATAATCTTCCAGTTTCTTATTTCCTTTCCAATTAATCGTAACTCCTTTTTCTTCAACTAATGCATTTAACTGACTTGGAATATTTAAAGTACATGGTACTTCACTCGCGTTAGGTATAGGAGACTTCCAAACACCTCTTCCATAAGTTCCTGCAATAATTGTCTTATCTTCAACACTTATTTCTAAATCTCTGATAGGAACATTTGGTAAATTATTATCATATAGCTCCCAAGGCTTTTCACCATTTTTATAAAACAAACCATATCGTGTACCCAAGAATAAGTTATTTGAATATGGTTGATGCTTAATTACATTAATACTCTTTGGCAAATTATTTGAAACTAGTGTAACTCCACTTGCTGTTTGCCCTGTGGTATTGGCTTTATAAAGTTTCTCATCTCCATTCCTTATTTGAGTTGTAAACCAAATTGTATTACTACCATCTTGACTCAACTCCATTTTTCGAATTGGCTCTTGATCATCATGAAAAACGTTAAATGTTTTTCCTCCATCAACGCTCTTAAATATCATAGATTCATAAGTTGAAATATGAGAGTCAACAATTACCAAAGCAAAAATCACATCATCATTATTATCATCTATAATAATGCTAGATATGGTTCTTCCAAAATCATGTAGTTTTTTAAATGTTTTGGTTTCTAAATCAGCATTGTAAAGAGCATTGTAGCCAACAAACATTTCATCTTTAGAATTAATATCCGAAGCAACAACCCATAATGCTTTTTGTACCTCAACTGGTCTTGTTATGGAACCACTGTAGTATTGACCAAAATTACGACCATAAAACAATCTTTCTCCATTTTGCATTAAACCATAAATTAACCCTTCACTTCCTGTGCCAACAGCGCAGTCCATTCCATCGCCAGCATGCCATTTTCCCCACTTTGAATCTTGTAGAATCTGACCTCCATTATCTTGAGTTCCTCCAATAATCACATCCGTATCTCCATTGTAAAGATCAGCAATATTAACTTTATAATACTGCCCTATATTTAAGCCTTTAGAATGATCTTTGAAGAGCCCATTTTGATCACGTGTAATAAACCCTCCATCATTTCCACAAAAAAGGACACCTTTATTATATCGTAAAAAATGAACGTCAGAATGACCGTAACTAGTCCCCATAAAAGTACGTCCTCCATCCTTAGAAATTTTACCCCAAATGGCTCCAATAGCTATTTGTTCTGGATTTATATCGGATACCGCCAATGTCCAATCGTACCAACTCTGTTTTGTTTCTAATAAATCCCTGTTTAACTCTACAAATGATTCTGCTGCGTTTTCAGACTTATATAAAATGCCCCCTGTTTCTGAAGTTAATTCATTTGCTGAAAAGACATATAAATTCTCGGGAGCTGCCGGTGTTACATCGATCACAGTTCTCGCTAATTCTACTGGAATACCTGCGGTTTTATCTGTAAAAGTTAGACCACCGTCAGTAGATTTTGATAATTTCACTCCATGACCAATGACCCAATTTATTACATACAACACATCTGGATTATTAGGTTTCAACTTGAAGTCCTGCACTCCCCCTTCAAGAATTCTCATCCAAGTATTACCTGCATCTAGCGTTTTATACAAGCCTTTGCTAGTTGCCGCCCATAAAATATTAGAATTGTTTGGATGCATGTAAATTTCGCCACCCGACATATAACCCTCCAAGGCTGGAGAATAAGTAGCGTTTGTTTTCCACGTTCTTCCGCCATCTGTAGTTTTAAATATTCCTAATCCGTCAGAATCAAAATTATCATCGTCTCCAGTAGAAATATAAATAGTATTCGAGTCATTATAATCAATGGCAATACCAGAAACTCCAATAGCTGGTAGGTGATCCGTTAATGGTTCCCAAGTGTTACCTTTATCAATTGATTTCCATAGTCCGCCTGAAGGTGCTCCAACATAATATATATTCGGATTGTTAGGATCAACAGTTGCCACATTTACACGACCTTGTCCTGTATTTGCTGTCATCGGTCCAGTTGATATCCAGTTACTAGTATTACCTGATGCCGCAAACTTCTGATGTTCCGCTATGTTTGTTTCGTATAAGTATTTCGCAGAAGGAATAGTACCATCTGGTAATAACACTGATTGTACATTATACTCCCACCTCTTAAAAGGTTTGTATCCTGATCCTTTTACAGTATGATCTTTATCCTTCCAATATTCGTTGAAAGCGTTTGAAATTTCTGCCAAGGATACTTTATTATTTTCATTCTGAAGCGATCTCGCTCCAGATTGTTGATTGTTTAAATTTTTCATCCATGGCGCATTCGGATTATATTGCGCTATGAGATAATTACTTATAAAAAGTAATATTACATATAGTAGTTTTTTCATTTCGATTAAATTAAATAATAGGTGCCCTGTACCCATTTCCAAATTCACCATCCTATTCGTGAATTTCAAACGGGCTCACTTTTTCCTAATAAAAACCACTTAAGAACTTTTTAAGCTCTTAATGAGTTTCTGTTTTGATTGTTTAACTACTGATATATTCAAAGCACATACCCCCTGCTTTCAAACTTTCAGTAATTAACGGAATCTTCAATCCAGTAAAATTTAGCTATTCTATATTATATGATTCTGAATATCATTAAAATGACATTCTATCGTGCAGTTCATTTATTTAAGTGGTTAGTAGTTCGGTTATGGTTGTTTTCGTAAATTGAGTCGTATTACAGGTATACTTTAAGTCGTTTGATTTTACTCTAAGTACAATTGTCATTTGAACAGCATTCGTATTTCTCCCAAATACAAATGTTTTATTGATTGTTTTTTATCTACTTCCTTTCATTCTTAATATTCGAATAGAATATTTTAGTTGTTTTTTTAGTTTTTAACTTTATTTCTTATTTGCTCAAACTTAATATACCTAAAGTAAAATGACTCCTCAAAAATAATCATTTAGCTAAATAATTATGTTAAAACTACATTGTCAATTATGTACAACTCACACTTTTATTTTATTATTTTTTTTCAGCCCTACTTACTTATAATTACACAATAAAATAACACCAAAAACAATAAGTTTAAATAATATTAAGTTTTAATTTAGTTTTTTACATCTTCAAATTTCAATTATCCTAAGAGCAATGTTAAGAGTTCGATAATTTTAGAATAATTTCATCTGAGCAGAAGGAGTTCTTTCGAACAAATTCATATCAAATTCTACTTTTACAGTATGTTTAAAATAAAGTTTCTTTGCTAATAAAAACTGTTGTTTTATTTGCTCTGCAATTTTTCCTTCTCCTCTCATTCTCACACCATATCTTGACTCATTTAAAGTTCCTCCATGGATATCCTTAATTTGATTAATTACCTTATTTGATCTATCTGGATAGGTTTTATGCAGCCAATCTGTAAAAAGTTCGCCAATTGCTCCATTTAGCCTTACTGAAGTATACCCAATTGAGTTTGCACCATACTCCGATGCCTTTTTTGCTAAAGGCAACAATTCATGACTATTAATAGAAGGAATTAAAGGGGCAATCATTACGTTTACAGGAACCCCATTATCGGATAATTTTTTCACTACCTCAAAACGTCTTTTTATCGTTGCCGTTCTTGGTTCTAAAATACTTCTAGTTTTCTCAGAAAGCGACGTTATCGAAATACTTACTTTTACTAAATTTAAACTCGCCAATTCTTTGAGTAAATCTAAATCTCTTAATATTAAAGCATTTTTAGTGATAATACTTACAGGATGTTTATGCTCTAGTAAAACTTTCAACATCGCTCTAGTTATCTCTAATTTTCTTTCAATAGGTTGATAACAATCTGTATTGCCCGACAACATAATATTCTCAGGTCGCCATGATCTGCTTTGTAATTTCTTTTTTAACAGTTGAGCCGCATTTGATTTGTACAAAATTTTCTTTTCAAAGTCTAACCCCGCAGAATACCCCCAATATTCATGACTGTTTCTTGCATAGCAATAAATACAACCATGTTCACATCCTTGATAAGGGTTCATTGAGTATACAAAACCAATATCAGGACTTGTTACTTTATTTAAAATTGTTTTTGGAAAAACCTCTAGATAAGATGTCGAGCTTTGCTCTACTTTATCATTTTCAAGCTGACAATAGTTTAAAAATTCATCTAGAATACTGTGTTTGTCTTTTAGAAATTTATTTTGCGTATTAGTTTGAGCTCCCCTTCCTTTAATATACTCCATATTAAAACCATTAATTATTAGAAAATGTTATGATTTTATCGAGAAAAAGTTAGGTAGAACTTCTCAATACAAGATTTTATACTAATAGTGATTTAGTACCTTTTAAAGGTACACTAAAAAATAATACAAAAATATCTGGGGCCAGAAATTTATTCAAAAAAAAAGGAGCTCTTCGCTCCTTTTTTTATATCGTTCTTGTTTTATTTAGTAGATAAAAATCCGCTAACACCAATGCTGTAAGGGCCTCTACAATAGGTACTGCTCTCGGTACAACACAAGGATCATGTCTACCTTTTCCTTGGATTTCTGTTACATCTCCTTCAGAATTTATTGTAGGTTGATTTTGCATTATGGTTGCTACAGGTTTAAAAGCTACTCTAAAATAAACATCCATTCCGTTAGAAATACCTCCTTGTACTCCACCCGATAAGTTTGTTTTCGTAGATCCATCTGCATTAAAAATATCATTATGCTCAGAACCTTTCATTTCTGCTCCAGCAAACCCACTACCAAATTCAAAACCTTTCACCGCATTTATTGATAACATAGCTTTCCCCAACTCTGCATGCAGTTTATGAAAAATAGGTTCTCCTAAACCAACAGGAAGATTTTGAGCAACACAAGTAATAGTTCCTCCAATAGTATTCCCTTCTTTTCTTATTTCTTTGATTCTTTCAATCATTTTCTCAGCAACCTTTTCATCTGGACATCTAACATCATTTGTTTCAGTTTTTGAAAAGTCCAATTCTGAATATGGTGTTTCTGTATAAATAGTTCCTACTGATGATGTAAAAGCATTGATACTTATATGACTGATTAATTGTTTAGCCAAAGCTCCCGCCACTACCCAGTTTGCCGTTTCTCTAGCAGAAGTTCTACCTCCTCCTCTATGATCACGAGTACCATACTTTTTATCATATGTATAATCTGCATGAGAAGGACGATATACGTTTGTGTTATGATTATAATCTTTGCTCTTTTGATTCGTGTTTTTAATAACGAACCCAATGGATGCTCCCGTTGTAACTCCATCAAAGATTCCCGACAAAAACTCAACCTGATCTGGTTCTTTTCGTTGCGTTACAATTTTTGATTGCCCAGGTCTCCGTCTGTCTAATTCGTTTTGTATAGCCTCTAAATTCACTTTTACCCCAGCTGGAAATCCATCAATAATACCTCCTATTGCGACTCCATGAGATTCTCCGAAAGTTGTTAGTTTAAGAATGTTCCCGAATGAATTAAACATATGATAATAATTTTCAAGCGAATGTAGAATTATTTATTAGAATTACACAATTAAATCAACAGAATTCTCCCCTATTTCAACAGTATTTTCAATATTAATATGACTAAAACGTTTGAGTAAAGTTGACTTTAATATCCATTTTCAATACTTATTTTGTTCTTCTCAAATTGAGTACAAAAAAAATTAAAACTTTTTTTCTTCAGAAATACCTGATAGTAAAAACGTTAACAATTCTTTTAAAAAACTACTCAAAAAAACTTTCAAAAAACTTTTTTAGAATTAAAAAAAGGTTCTATATTTGCACCCGCAATCAGGGCACACAACCTGATGACACTCGAGGAGAAATGGCAGAGTGGTCGAATGCGGCGGTCTTGAAAACCGTTGACTGTAACAGGTCCGGGGGTTCGAATCCCTCTTTCTCCGCTAATCCGAAGCAACCGCTTCGGATTTTTTTTAGGGGATTAAAGAGAGAAAGCTTGTTGGAATACGACAAGCTTTTTCCATTTATATAAACTACAAAATACCTCTACTTAAAAACTAAAAACTTCGTAAATAACGAATTCGATATTTTCCTTTTCAAAATTCCTGGGTAATGAATTAAGCCTATTCATACTTTATTATGAATATTCAAACAATGCACATTAATTTAAATTAATCATGAGTAGGCCGAAAATCAACAAGAGTAGGCAAAACTTTAAAATTAAACTATAATGAAAAAATCATTTTTTTTATCAAAGGGATTAGAAAAATTCGAAGATCTTCAGATTAACAACTTAAACAACATTAAAGGTGGTGCTGAAGATATCCCAGTAGATGTTTACTATCCAACTGGAGGTGGTGGACGTCGTTGCCCACATGGACAAGTATGGTCAGACAGATTAGGGAAATGCGTTAATTATATTGAGGCAGAAGAAGTGGCACATAGATTAGGATAAACATTTTTTCTAATGCAAGGGGATATTTCTGAACACAAGACAATATCCCCTGCTAAAACAATTTACTTATGCTTTTTGATGCTTTAATAATTAAAGTTGCGAGTAGATGCAATTTAAACTGCTCCTACTGCTTTATGTATAACTTAGGAGACTCTAGCTATAAACTTCAACCTAAATTTATGAGTTTTGATACGGTAGATGCCATTCTTAAAAAAACTCAAAACTTTATCGAAAAATACAATAAGAAGTCATTTACTTTCATCTTTCATGGAGGTGAACCACTATTAGCTCCAAAAAAATTTTATGTTTCTTTCGTTGAAAAAGCTAATAAGCTTCAAAAGACACTAAAAGGTGTTACTTTCTATTACGATTTACAAAGCAATGGCGCCTTAATTGACAAAGATTGGATTTACCTATTCAAGAGCCTAAAGATACACCCAAGCATCAGTATAGACGGTACAGAAAGAGCTCATGATATGTATCGAATAGATCACAAAGGGAAAGGAAGCTATAAAAAAGTGGTTGCTGCTGCTAAACTTGTAAAAAACAAATTGGGCATATTAGATATTGTTTGTGTTATTAATACAGAGGAAACACCTCAAGAAGTATACAATAGCTTCAAAGAGTTAAACGCAGATTCTGTTAACTTTTTAATTCCAGATTATACTCACGACAACCTACCTAAAAAAACTTCTAACCATACAAGCTTAGGAAAATGGATGATTGCGTTATTTGACATTTGGATAAAGGATAAAAACCGTTATAAAATACCAATCTTTATTGGTTTTTTAAACAGGTTAATGAGAATCAAAGAAAATACACGAAATGAAAGTACAGTTTTAATTATTGAAAGTAACGGTGAAATTGAAGCAATCGATTCTTTAAAGGCATGTGGAAACAACTTTACGAAAACCTCTTTAAACATCCTAAAACATAACCTAGATGATATAGAAACTTCATCATTAGGCAAACTATACTTTAGTGATTACAGTTCAAAACTTTGTTATCAGTGCGAACAATGTCCTTTAAAAGATATTTGCACAGGAGGACGCTTAGTGCATCGGTACAGTCAAAAGAACGGATTTAATAACCCTTCAATATACTGTAACGATTTAATCGATTTTATAGCTCATATTCAGCATTACTTTATACGCTGCTTTCCTGAACTACATGAAAGTGAAAACATTGAAAAAATCGATCCAAAAGAAATTAGAGAATACCTTCAAAATCTACCTGAAAAAGGTGAACAAAAGAATGAAAGTGAATTAGAGCAATTTGCCACTCAAAATTTGTTGAGTGCGTAAAAAAAGAGAGGAGCCAACTCCTCTCTTTTTTAATTTATCTAATTAATTTTTTGTATTTAATTCGTTTAGGCATCACATCACCACCTAAACGTTTCTTTTTATTCTCTTCATACTCTGAGAAAGAACCTTCAAAGAAATATACTTGACTATCTCCCTCGAAAGCTAGTATATGAGTACATATTCTATCTAAGAACCATCTATCATGGGAAATTACTACCGCACACCCAGCAAAGTTTTCTAAACCTTCTTCAAGTGCTCTTAGTGTATTTACATCTAAATCATTCGTAGGCTCATCTAATAAAAGAACATTTCCTTCTTCTTTAAGTGTCATTGCCAAATGTAGCCTGTTTCTTTCTCCCCCAGATAAAGTTTCTACCTTCTTGTTCTGTTCATTTCCTGAGAAATTAAAACGACTCAAATATGCACGAGAGTTTACTTGTTTCCCTCCCATTAAAACTAGATCTTGTCCATCTGAGAAATTCTCCCAAATAGTTTTCTTTGGATCTATATTCGAGTGATTTTGGTCTACATAGGCGATTTTTGCCGTTTCTCCAACTGAAAAATTTCCTGCATCAGCATTTTCTTCTCCCATAATCATTCTAAAAATAGTTGTTTTACCAGCTCCATTTGGACCAATAATACCAACTATTCCAGCTTGAGGTAAATTAAACTCAAGATTCTCGTATAACAACTTATCTCCATAAGCCTTAGAAACTCCTTCTGCTTCTATTACATTCGTTCCTAAACGTGGACCATTGGGTATGAAGATTTCTAATTTCTCTTCTACTTGTTTTTGATCTTGATTTAGAAGTTTATCGTAGTTCTTTAAACGAGCTTTCGATTTTGCTTGACGTCCTTTCGCTCCTTGACGTACCCAATCTAACTCTCGTTCAAGAGTTTTTTGACGTTTTGACGCCGCTTTGCTTTCTTGAGCCAATCTCTTCGATTTTTGATCTAACCAAGAAGAGTAATTTCCTTTCCATGGAATTCCTTCTCCCCTATCAAGTTCTAAAATCCAACCAGCAACATTGTCTAAGAAATAACGGTCGTGCGTTACTGCGATTACCGTTCCTTTATACTGCGCTAAATGATGTTCTAACCAATGTACAGATTCTGCATCTAAGTGGTTGGTTGGCTCATCTAGTAATAATATTTCTGGCTCTTGTAATAATAAACGACATAAGGCTACTCTACGACGCTCTCCTCCTGATAATACTCCAATTTTCTTATCTGGTTCTGGAGTACGTAAAGCGTCCATAGCTATCTCCAACTTCGTATCTAACTCCCAAGCGTTTGAAGCATCTATTTGATCTTGAAGCTCAGCTTGTCTAGCCATTAATTTATCCATTTTGTTTGGATCAGAATATACTTCTTCCAAACCAAACATATCGTTTATTTTGTTGTATTCATCTAAAACAGCAACTACATCAGCAACACCTTCTTTTACAATTTCAATAACCGTTTTATCTTCATCTAATTGAGGCTCTTGTTCAAGATACCCTACTTTATATCCAGGAGAGAACACAACATCTCCTTGGTAATTTTTTTCTACTCCAGCGATAATCTTTAATAAAGTAGACTTACCTGATCCGTTAAGACCAAGAATACCAATTTTAGCTCCATAAAAAAAGCTCAAATAGATATCTTTTAAAACTTGTTTTCCCGTGCTCTGATAGGTTTTAGAAACCTTATTCATTGAGAAGATAATTTTCTTATCGTCGCTCATTATTTTGTAATCTTTTAAAAATTAATTTCGGAATGTACTATACTCTACCTTTAAGTGCATTAAATACCCAAGCGTTTGCAAAAAAACCTAAACCAACAGCACCAAAACCATACCCTGCGATTTCGTCATACTTAAATACCGCTAATGCGATTAGTAGAATCCCCATTAAAACCATAATTAATGTTGCCCATCCAAGAACTGTGTTTTTATTCATTGCCATAATTGATATATTAAATAAAGGATAAAGAAGGGGGTCACCACCTTCTCTACACAAAAGTAAAAGGCAAATATCGTAATTATTTATTCAAGAAAGCAATAAAGATTTTTAGAGTTTTTGTATTCACTCTAGAACATCTATAGTAAAACTAGCCTGCTTTAAGTAATTCACTAGGACTTACACCAAATCTTTGTTTGAATTTTACGGAAAAATAAGAAGCACTTTTTATTCCCACTGAATATCGAACGTTGTTAATATCAGCTTCCTCTTTATTTTTGATTTTCTTATACGCTTCTTGCAGCCTTACTTCAAGTATAAATTTAACAGGTGTTAAACCAGTAAGTTTCTTTATAATTCTCTCTAATTGTCTTTGGCTAAAGTTTACCTCCTCAGCCAATAATGCTACTGAAAAACTTTCTTTGTCTATATTTTCCAGAACAATCTCTTGTAGTCTCTTAAGATTTTTTTCTTCAAAAGTTTCAACTTCTTTTTCTGTCTCATTGGCCTGCTTTATCCAACTTTCTCTTTTTTCTTTGTTTTCAAGAAGACAATTAATTCTAGCAATTAATTCATTTTTGCTAAACGGCTTCACCACATAATCGTCAACTCCAATATTAAATGCCTCCACCTTATTCTCTTCATATCCTAAAGCTGTTACTAGGATAAAGGGTATATTTTCATTTTCAGGAAACTTTTTCATTTCCTTTCTAAATTCAATACCATTCATTTTTGGCATCATTACATCAGAAACTACAAGGTCAAATTGCTTTTCTTGAAGTTTTTCCAATCCTTCTTCTCCATTAAATGCAAACTCACAATTATAAATTGGTGATAAAATCTTTTCATAATAGTCAACCATATAAGGATTATCTTCCACGATAAGAACTTTACTTCCTTTATTTAGTGGATTATTTGCATAGGTTGTATTTACATTAGATTTATTTTTTAATTGTTTGGATACAACTTCTGTATCTTCAAGTAGCTCTTCATCATTTATGATTGGGAACTGAACCTTAAACGCCGCTCCTTCTTCAGGTTTGCTATCAACTATTATTGTTCCATTAAGGTTATCAACGATATCCTTAACTATGGCTAATCCAATACCGAACCCTTCCGATTTCCCTATCTTATCTTCTTGATAAAACTTACTGAATATGTTTTTCTGATTTTTCTCGCTAATTCCGCTCCCTTGATCTATCACTTGAATATGAAACGATTCATCTTCTATAAAAGCTATAAAGGTTACTTTGGTATTTTTATGAGAAAACTTAATTGCATTACTCACCAAGTTGTTAACCAAACTTTCAAGTTTATTAAGGTTTGTTTGTAATGTAAAATTAACTGGTAGCTCAACACTGTAGTTTAACTCAATATTTTTAATTTTTGCGATACTTTCAAAGGAGAAAAATAATTGTTGTAAAAAAGGTTCGATAATGACACTTTCCATTCGGGTATCTTCTTCTTTTTTATCTTCTCGTAATAATGCAATGATATCGGAAATGTTATTAATTACCTTATTACTTTTTCTTCTTATTTCCCCTAAATACTTTCTTAACTCATCTCCCGAAATACTTTTATCAGCTGATAAATCAATATACCCTAAGATTAAGGACAATGGTGTTCTGATTTCGTGTGCAATATTGATAAATAAAGAAGCTCTGAACTTTTTAAAATCTTGTTCATTTTCAAGTTCTAATCTTATTTTTTCCTTTTCGTATTTAAGCCTCAGAAAATATCTTTGAAAAATGATTACCAGTAGCAGAAATGTACCTAAAGACCCAATTATTAGTAACTTTCTTTTATTCTCTTCTTTAACTACAAATCCGTCTTTCTCTTTGGTTACAAGGCTCAAATTTGTTTCGGTCATTTTTCGCAAACTAGAAACTAAAGAGTCATTATTTCGTTTACTGTACTGGAGATACTTCTCTTTATAGAACTCTACCTTTTCTAAATCTTGTTTTTTAAGGTAGAAATCAATAAAATTACTGTAAACTCGCATTACTTTTTCAACGTCATCAATATCACCGAACCCTTTTTCTGCATATTTCAAACACTGATAAGCTTTGTCTAATTCATTTGTTTGAGTATAAGATTTCGCGAGAATAAGGTTAATAACATCAAGGTTTTGTCTCTTTATTGAATCAAGAATTCTTAAATTCTTTGGTGAAGTAATCGTATCGTATTGCTTTAACTTTTCAAAAAACAAATCTCCATACTTTACAGCTTCTTCATGCTTTCCTAAATCGTAACTATAAAAAACTGATAATTCATGAATTGGTAGTAAATCATAAGGGTGTACATCTTTTTCTTTTGAAATCTCCACAGCTTCTTTCAAAACCTTTTCTATTTCATCATATTTTTCTCTTCCACGATAAGAAATAGCTCTAATTTTACTAATACTCACATAATCAGACCATCTATTAAAATCACTGTAATACTTTTGCAATTTATCGAGAATAACATCTCCTTTTTCAAAGTCAGAGCTCATCAAATAATACCAAACCATAAGTCTGTATCTCTTTGCTAGCTCATGCTCATCATCAATAAGTCTTGCTTCTTTTGACAATCTAAACATTACTTTGGAAGCCCTTTCAGGTTCCAAACTAAAAAATATTATTTCTCTTAAAGAGTCGTATTCTTTTTTTGTTAGGGGGGAAACTCTTTCTATTCCAGCAAGGTCATTTTTATTAAATCCACACCCTGAGAACGTTAAAATAATTAACGCGATAACAATTCTAAAACAATATACTTTTTCCATTACTACCTTAAAGTCATCAATCCACTTTTTATAACTCTTTTTATGTGGGTTATTTACATGCGACTTATAATCACTTCTATTCAAGCCAACAAAGTAACGAAAAAGCTACTAAAAAAAAGACATCAAAAGTCGAATTTGAGAAAGAGTTTTTTTTCTAATCATAATTATTTGACGTGTTTCAGGAAGTAAAACTCTAGGTACCGTACTACATTTGTAACAACAATCGAACAAAGAAATTAACAATCTTAATTGATCCCCCTAAGTCAATTGGCCCCAAACCAGTAACCTAAACTAGGCGAAATTGGGGCTTTCTTTTAAAACCAACCATAGATATTACCGAGTTTTTTGCAATAAATTTGATTAAACCTTCACTACTACATCTATTTTTAGAATTAAATATTGAAAATTTTTTCTTTTTATTTCAAAGAAAATAGGAACTCATACTCTATTAACCATCTTTTAACAATTCACTAGGACTTATACCAAATCGCTCCTTGAATTTTACAGAAAAGTAGGATGCACTTTTCATACCTATTGAATAACGAACATTATTCACATCTGCTTCTTCCTTATTCTTTATCTTTTTATATGCTTCCTGAAGTCTAATCTCTAAAACAAATTTAACCGGAGTTAAACCTGTTAGCTTTTTAGTTATTCTTTCTAATTGTCTTTGACTGAAGTTCACCTTTTCTGCAAGCTCCGCAACCGAAAAATCTTCACGATGGATGTTTTCTAAAATTAGTTCCTGTAGCTCTCTCAAATTTCTTTCTTCGAAAGTTTCAATCTCACTTTCTTCCTCTTCTGAACTCAATACCCATTCTTCTCTTTTCTGTTTGTTTTCAATCAAACAATTAATACGAGCGATTAATTCTTTTTTACTAAATGGCTTTACAATATAATCGTCAATTCCAATATTAAAGGCTTCTATTTTGTTTTCCTCGTAACCTAGTGCCGTTACCATGATAAAGGGCGTTCTTCCGTTTATGGACATGCCCTTCATATTTTTTCTAAACTCAATACCATTCATTTTAGGCATCATTACGTCAGAAATGATTAGGTCGTATTCTTTATTTGATAATTTTTCTAAACCTTCTTCTCCATTAAAAGCAAAATCACATCTAAAAAACTTAGATAAGATTTTCTCATAATAATCAACCATATAAGGATTGTCTTCAACAATTAACAATTTACTACCTTTATTAAAGACACTATTTGGAAGAGGTATTACTCCATTCTTCTCATTTTTAATTTTCTTTGTAATAATTTCTTTTTCTTGAATCTCTTCCTGACCAACAACTGGAAGCTCTACCTTAAAAGTTGCCCCTTGCCCTTCGGTACTTTCAACAGAGATACTACCTTGTAAAGTATCAACTATGTCTTTTACTATTGCCAAGCCAATACCAAACCCTTCCGATTTTCCAAGTTTTTCTTCTTGATAGAACTTACTAAAAATATGTTTTTGATTTTCTTTACTGATTCCACTTCCTTCATCTATTACTTGAATATGAAAAAGGTCATTTTTAAGAAATGCTATAAAAGTTACGGTAGCATTTTTAGGTGAAAACTTGATGGCATTACTAATCAAATTGGAGATTAAACTTTCTAACTTATTCAGATTTGTTCTTATTGAATAATTTGTAGGAAGTTCAACATTATAATTAAGCTCTATGCTTTTTATTTTCGCTACACTTTCAAAAGAGAAAAATAATTGTTGTAAAAAAGGTTCAATTATAACGTTTTCTAGTTTTACTTCTTCTTCCTTTTTGTCTTCTTTTAACAAAGAAATGATATCAGATATATTGTTAATAATCTTATTACTCTTCCTTTTAATTTCTCCAAGGTATTTCTCCAATTCAGATTCACTAATACTTTGATCTTCGGATAAATCAATATATCCCAAAATCAAAGACAATGGCGTTCTAATTTCATGTGCTATATTGATAAACAACGAAGCTCTAAACTTTTTAAATTCTTGCTCTTTCTCAAGAGCCAAGTGAATACGTTCTTTTTCATATTTAAGCTTTAAAAAGTATCTCTGAAAAATAATCACAAGCAATAAAAACGTTCCTAAGGAACCAATAATAAGCAACCTTCTTTTATTCGCTTCTTTTACAACTAGACCTTCTCTTTCCTCCTTCATTAAATCAATATTATCTTCAGCTATTTTTTTATTACTCCCGATAAGAAAATTGTTTCGTTTTGAATTATAATTTAGGTATTGAGTTTTGGTATGTTTTACTCGATCTAGCTCTCCCGTTTTCAAGTAATATTCTATTAAATTTCCATAAACTCTAATTAGCTTCTGATCGTCTCCCAATTCTAGAAACCCTTCTTCCGCTAGTTTTAAGTGTTTATACGCATTGTCCAAGTCATTAACATTGATATATGACTTCCCTAATGTTAGATTTAGAACATCAACTGTTTGTATTTTAATTGAATCGTAAAGTTTTTTATTTTTCTCTGTTACGCGAAAATCTTTTAACTTATCAAAAAATAAACTTCCATACTTTATTCCTTCCTGATGTTTCCCGAGATCGTAACTATAAAAAACTGACAGTTCATGAATAGGTAATAGGTCATATGGTTTTACATTTTCTCTTTCTGAAATTTCAATAGCCTCTTTTAAAACGGCCTCCATTTCGGTATACTTTTTTCTTCCTCTAAAGGAAATGCACCTTATTTTACTTAAGGAAATATAATCAGCCCACTTTTCACTCTTCTTGTAATACTTTTGTACTTTATCCAAGAAAAAATCTGCTTTCTCATAGTCATTGACCTTTAAATAATATAAAACTAACAACTTTTGACGCTTTGCTAATTCATTAGACTCAGCCAACCCTTCCGTTTCTTTCATAAGTCTATTCACCAATTCAGAAACCTGATTCGATTTAAAATTAACATTTAGCATAACAGACCGCAACGAATCATATTCCTTTTTAGTAAATGGAACAACTCCTTTTGGTTTTGCACTACTCTTTCTAAACCCACAACTAGAATAGGCGAAAATAATTAAGAGGGCTATTACTCTTAAAAAATACTTGGTCATTGTTAATTGGTTATAAGCTTTCACTTTAATACTTCACACTACATTAATTCCCTTATTTTGAATCGATAAAGAAACAAATAAGTATTATATCTGATGTTGTCAAAAATGGTTTTACCCAATAATTGTTTTGTAAAAAACAAAAATCCTTTTTTCAATCACTACTTCTTATCTCTTAGTAATTCACTTGGACTTATTCCAAATCGTTCCTTAAACTTAACAGAGAAGTAAGATGCGCTCTTGAAACCTACCGAATACCGGACATTATTCACATCAATCTCTTCTTTATTTTTTATCTTTTTATAGGCTTCTTGCAACCTTACTTCCAGAATAAATTTTACAGGCGTTAAACCTGTTAAGTTTTTAATCATTCTTTCCAATTGCCTTTGACTAAAGTTTACCAATTCAGCCAAATTAGACACTGTAAAATTCTCTTTATCTATATTCTCTAATATTACTTGTTGTATATTTTTGAGATTTCTTTCATCATAAGTTTCTACTTTCAAATCGTCATCATCTAAATCTTTTATCCAGACTTCTCTTTGTCTTCTATTTTCAATCAAACGATTTACTCTTACAATCAATTCATTTTTGCTAAAAGGCTTCACGATATAATCATCTATCCCTAGATTATATGCCTCTAGTTTATTTTCTTCATAATCCATTGCACTTACCATAATAAAAGGCAAATACTTATCCTTTAGAAGCGTTTTCATTTCTTTTCTGAGTTCAATTCCATCCATTTCGGGCATCATCATATCAGATATAATAAGATCATAATTGACTTTTTCTAACCTTTCTAAAGCTTCTTTTCCATTAAAAACATAATCACAGTTGTATAATTTCGACAATAACTTATCGTAATAATCAACCATATAAGCATTATCCTCTACGATTAATAGTTTACTCTTCTTATTGAATAAATTATCCATTAACCTTTTTTTATCGGCACTTCCTGTTTCAATTTGAGATTCTTTTGAAACGACTACTAACTCCCTTGTTTCATCTTGATCAATAGGTAATAAAACCGAAAAGGTTGTTCCAACATTCAACTGACTTTCTAATGTAATTTCTCCATCAAGAAACTCAACGATATCCTTAACTATTGCGAGTCCAATACCAAAACCTTCTGACCTTCCTTTTTTCTCTTCTTGATAAAACTTACTGAAAATATGTTTTAGGTTTTCTTCACTTATTCCACTGCCTTGGTCTGCCACTTTTATATAAATGTGATTTTCTTTTATGAATGATAGTAAGCTTACCTGAGAGCCTTTAGGTGAGAACTTAATAGCATTCCCTACTAAGTTATTTATTAAACTTTCAAACTTTTTTAAATTCGTTGCAATCGATAAATCAATAGGAAGTTCGGCTTTATAACTTAGTGAAACCTCTTTAATTTTAGCCATTGCTTCAAACGAAAAAAACAAGTTCTGTAGAATTGGTTCAATGACAATCTCTGCTAGCTCTATTCCTCCTTCTTCTTTCTTTTTATCCTCTTTTAATAAGGAGATAATATCTGAAACATTACTTATAACTTTATTACTCTTTTGTCGAATCTCCTTTAAATAGTCCCTCAACTCATTTTTAGAGATAGTTTTGTCTGAAGATAGATCTATATACCCCAATATGAGCGATAATGGAGTTCTTATTTCATGCGCTATATTGATGAATAATGACGCTCGAAACTTTTTGAACTCTTGCTCCTTTGCTAATGCTAAATGAATACTTTCATTTTCATACCTAAGTTTTAAAAAGAACCTTTGAAAAATTACAACGAACAATAATAAAGTACCTAGAACAGCGATCACAAGAATCTGTATCTTATTTTCCTCTTCCTCCAACAGCACTTTTCTCTCATTAGCTACTAATTTCAAATTTGTTTCAGAGATTTTTTGTCGAGTTGACAACAATGAATCATTGTTACTTTGACTAAAGTTTAAATATTTCGTTTTGTAGTAATCAAGCTTATCTAAATCCTTTTTTTTGAGGTAATAATCAATAAAATTACTATACACTCTTGTTAAAACACCTACATTATGAAGGTCCTCAAAACTCTTTTCTGCATATTCTAAATGAGGGTAAGCTTTTTCTAGTTTATCCAGCTCAGTATAAGATCGACCTATGGTTAGATTTAAAATATGAACATTTTCTTTTTTAATAGAGTCAAAAACTTTTTTCCTACTTTTTATAGTATCATATATTCTAACCTTTTCAAAAAACAATTCTCCGTATTTCACCGCCTCTTCATGTTTACCAACATCATATGTATAAAAAACTGATAACTCATGAATAGGTAACAGATCATAAGGATAAACATCTTTATGCTTTTCGGCTATTTCAATAGCTTCTTTTAAAACAGCTTCCATCTCTTCATTCCTTCCCCTTCCTCTGTAATAGATGCAAATCATTTTACTTAACATCATAAAATCCGACCATCTACCATGATCTTTATAATATGTTTTAAGCTTATTAATAATGGCATCTCCTTCTCTGTAATCCGATGAAATAATATAATACCAAAGCATTAATTTATAGCGCTTCAGTAACTCATTTGAGTCCTGAAGTTCACGTGCTTCTTTCTTAATTTTATAAAAAACTTCAAATCCTTTATGAGGCTTTGATCTATGAAAAATAATATCTTTTAATGAGTCGTACTTCTTTTGCGTCAATGGCTGTATTCTCTCTTTCCCTGGGTTACCTTTTTCAAGTTTACACCCAAAGAGTAAGAACATCCCCACGAACAAAATCACTGTTTTAAGAAGTGTTTGTATTGTTATTTGGTTAAAGCTAAACAATCACTTTTCGGTTTTAATCATCTGTTATGACGAATTCAGACTTCACTATATCTGTACTCATTATTTTATTTATTTTCTAATTTCTACTCCTCTTTCTTTTGGTTGTGTTTTCTATTTTGATTCTTCTCTTAATAACTCACTCGGACTTACTCCGAAGCGTTCTTTGAACTTTACTGAAAAATAGGAAGCACTTTTAAAACCAACAGAATACCGGACATTGTTTACATCAATTTCTTCTTTGTTTTTAATTATTTTATAAGCCTCCTGTAACCTTATTTCTAGTATAAACTTCACAGGAGTTAACCCTGTAAGATTTTTTATCGTTCTTTCTAATTGTCTCTGACTTAAATTCACCAGTTTTGCTAAAACGGTTACTGTAAAATCATCTTTATGAATATTCTCTAAAATAATTCCCTTTATATTCTTGAGGTTCTTCTCTTTATAGGTTTCTACTGATTTATCTTCTTTAACCTCCAGTTTATTCCACTCTTCCCTTCTCTGTCTATTTTCAATTAAGCTGTTCACCCTCGCCAATAATTCGTTTTTACTAAATGGTTTTACTACATAATCATCTACTCCTACGTTAAAAGCTTCGACCTTCTGCTCCTCATAATCCAACGCGGTTACCAAAATAAAAGGAGTATAATCATCCATCAAAACCTCTCTCATTTCTTTTCGAAACTCAATTCCATTCATTTTAGGCATCATTAAATCTGAAATTACCAAGTTGTACTTGTTGTTCTTTAATTTATCAATACCTTCAACTCCATTAAATACAAAATCGCATTGATAATGCTTTGAAAGAAGTTTCTCATAATAGTCAACCATATATGGATTATCTTCAACAACCAACAATCTACTTTTGGGATTTAAACCATTGTTGATAACTAAGTTCTTCTCTTTATTTTCTATTTTTAACTGTTTCGAAATACTATTGACTTCAAACATCTGATTAGTATCTTCAACAGGAAATTCAACTTTAAACTTAGCTCCTTCATTAAGTCTGCTTTCCACCGATATCGAGCCATTGAGTGTATCGACAATGTCTTTTACTATGGCCAATCCAATTCCAAGTCCTTCCGATTTATTAGTTTTCTCCTCTTGATAAAACTTGTTAAAAATGTTTTTCTGATTCTCTTCACTTATTCCACTTCCTTCATCTTCAACTTCAATGCTAAATGAACCATTCCTTATATAAGTTTTAAAGAAAACTTTGGTATGCTTAGGAGAAAATTTAATGGCATTCCCTACCAAGTTATTTATCAAACTTTCCAGCTTATTCAAATTTGTAACTAATGAATAATTTTCTGGTAATTGTGCATTATAATTAAGCTCTATACTTTTAACTTTTGCCATTCCTTCAAAAGAAAAGAACCACTGCTGTAAATGAGGTTCAATAAGAACTTTTTGTAAGGCTACATCTTCTGTTGTTTTATCTTCTCTTAAAAGAGAAATCACCTCTGAAACATTATCTATTACTTTATTACTCTTTCTTCTAATCTCCTTTAGATATTTTTTTAATTCTTCTCTAGAAATCGTTTTATCTGAAGACAAATCAATATAGCCAAGAATTAATGCCAAAGGTGTTCGAATTTCATGGGCAATATTAATAAACAACGATGCCCTAAGCTTTTTAAAATCTTGTTCATTTTCCAGAGCCAATTCTACACCTTCTTTTTCATATTTAAGCCTCAAAAAATATCGCTCAAATAAAAAAAACAATAATAATAAAGCTCCTAAAAACGTTATAATTAATACTTTTCTTTGGCTCTCTCCATCTTCAACAAGACTGCTCTTCTCTTTCCGCATTAAATCTAAATTCGCTTCAGAAATTCTTTTATTAATCGTAATTAATGAGTCGCTAAGCTTATCACTGTAACTAAAATACTTTTCCTTATACTCTTTTATTTTAGTTGTATCCTCTTTTTGAACATAATAATCTATATAGTTACTGTAAATTCTCATTATTTTTTCAACATCTCCCGCCTTCGTAAACTCCTTTTCTAAAAACTTCAAATTTTCATTAGCCTTATCTAACTGCTTAGTTTCCAAATAAGATCTTGTTAGATTTAAAAGCAAAATATTTAGATTATGATTCTTTATAGAGTCATAAGCATTCCTGTAAATTGTTATTGTATCGTACTTTTTAAGCCTATCCAAAAAAACATTTCCGTATTCTATACCTTTCAAAGGCTCTCCCATATCATAACTATAGTAAACTGAAAGCTCATGAATCGGAAGCAAATCATACGGGACTACGTCTTCTTCTTTTGAAATTTCAATAGATTCTTTTAGAACCTCTTCCATTTTTTTATACCTAGCCTGCCCTCTGTAGGATATCGCTCTTAATTTACTTATACAAACATATTCTCTCCATTTATTATACTTTTTATAGTATTCTCCAACTGTATCAAATCGCTCATCTGATTTTTGATAATCAGAAAAAATCAAATAATAAATTGCCAGCAGGCGATTACGCTTCGCTGTTTCATGGGGATTTGTGGACAATTCAACTTCCTGTGTTAATCTTCGGATCGTTTCCGAAACTTGATCAGGATCTAATTTGGTATAGGATAAATTATCACGAATAGAATCAAATTCTTCACGAGTCATAACCGAAACTTCATTTATACTTGTATCATTTTTTTGAAAAGTACAAGTCACCAGAAAGAATACTACTGGTACCGCTATAATTTTCGCGAAATTTCCGTTTCTAATCACCCGTTTAATATTCTGTATTCATTTGTCTGCAACCATCATTAAAAAGTCTAAGAAGAGAAGGGTATAAAAACCTATTTATTAGCGCATAAAGAAACAAAAAAGCATTTCAAACAGTGTTTCTATAGGCAGATTTTATGCAAATAGTTTTTGCAAAAAAAACAATTAACTCTATTCTTAATTGTAATTTATCTGCTAAGCTTTCATTGTTACTGCTAACAAACAGCTAAGATTATCACATTTTTGGATACAAAATTAGCCCCACATCATCAACCTAAACTTGGCTGGATGGGGGGCTTTAGCCGATATCATTTTTAATGATAGTTTTATCTATACAAGATAGTAAATTAATTGACAACTACAAAACAGCCGCTAACCTACTACCTTGACTTATAGCTTCTTTAGCATCTAACTCGGCAGCAACATGTGCTCCTCCAATAACATGAACTACCACACCTTTTGACTTCAAAGGCTCATATAATTCTTTAAAAGGAACCTGTCCCGCACAAATAATAATATGATCAACTTCTAATAACTTCGCTTCATCATTTTGCAAATAATGCAAACCTTGATCATCTATCTTTGTATATTGAACTTCTTTTATAAATTGAACATTCTTTTTCTTTAGGTTCGTTCTGTGAATCCATCCAGTTGTTTTTCCTAGGTTTCCTCCGAACTTTCCTGCACTTCTTTTAAACATGAAAACTTCTCGAGGAGAAGAATGAAATTTAGGTGTCATATCTTCGATTCCACTTCTAGCCCCTAGTGTTTTATCAATTCCCCATTCTCGTAACCAAGCATCAATATTAACACTAGTGCTTTCTCCTTCATGAGTTAAATATTCCGACACATCAAAACCTATTCCTCCAGCTCCAATTACAGCCACACGTTTACCTACTTTTTTCTTATGCTTTAACACATCAATATAACTAAGTACTTTCTCATGATCTATCCCTTCAATTTTTGGGGTTCTTGGAGAAATTCCTGTTGCCAAAATCACCTCGTCAAAATCGCCACTAGCTAACTCCTCCACTCCTACTCGAGTGTTCAATTTTAACTTTACACCATGTAATTCAATTTGCTTATTGAAATAACGGATAGTTTCATAAAACTCCTCTTTCCCTGGTATTTGCTTTGCTATATTAAATTGACCTCCAATTTCTGCTTCAGAATCAAACAACGTCACATCATGACCTCTTTGCGCCGCAACAGTAGATGCTGCCAAACCTGCTGGTCCGGCACCGACCACTGCTATTTTCTTCTTATTATCGGTTTTATTATAATTTAATTCTGTTTCATGACATGCTCTTGGGTTCACCAAACAGCTTGCTATTTTATTTTGAAAAACATGATCTAAACATGCTTGATTACAAGCGATACATGTATTTATTTCATCTTCTCGTTCTTCTTTTGCTTTATTTACCCATTCAGGATCAGCTAAAAACGGACGTGCCATCGAAATCATATCGGCATGTCCTTCAGACAATACTTTTTCTGCCACATCAGGCATGTTAATTCTGTTTGAAGTTATCAATGGAATCGATAACTCCTCTTTCATTCGCTCAGTTACCCAAGTAAAAGCAGCTCTTGGAACGGAAGTGGCTATTGTTGGAATGCGAGACTCGTGCCAACCAATTCCAGTATTAATAATTGTTGCTCCTGCCTTTTCTATTTCTTTACCTAAATGAACTACTTCTTCCCAAGAACTTCCATTATTTACAAGATCTAGCATTGAAAGCCTGTAAATAATAATAAAGTTTTCTCCAACAGCTTCTCTTGTTTGTTTAACTAACTCAATTGGAAGTTTTATTCTATTTTGATACTCTCCTCCCCAATCATCAATTCTTTGATTCGTTCTTTTAACAATAAACTGATTAATTAAGTAACCTTCCGACCCCATTATTTCAACACCGTCATAACCTGCTTCTTTAGCTAGTTTAGAAGAGTTCACGAAATCTCTTATCGTTCTTTTGATTCCCGATTTTTGTAATTTAAATGGCTTAAACGGATTTATCGGTGCCTTTACAGCCGAAGGTGCTACACTTAATGGGTGATAAGCATATCGACCAGCATGAAGTATTTGCATACATATTTTACCTCCTTCATCATGAACTGCTTTTGTGATAGCTTTATGTTCACGAGCATGCTTTTTAGTACTCATTCTTGCAGAAAAAGGTGCTGTCCAACCTTGTATATTTGGTGCAATACCTCCGGTTACTATAAGTCCTACACCTCCTCTAGCTCTCTCAGCATAATAAGCAGCTATCTTTTCAATACCATTCTTCTCCTCTTCTAAACCGGTATGCATTGATCCCATTAGAACTCTATTTTTAATAGTGGTAAAGCCTAAATCTAATGGTTCAAAAATATGTTTGTATTTGGTCATAATCAGCTAAGTTTTAAATTTACTATGCATGCATAGTAAATGCAAGATACTAATATTTTAACTATTAAAATAAAAAAAGGAGCAATTTCATGTTGAAATGCTCCTTTTCTATTTTTCTATATCTTGCTTTAAATAACTTCTTTAAAGACAGCTTTAAACAGTTTTTTATAAAGTTGATAGAAGGTAAAACCGACTATAATTCCAGCGATATAACCACAGGTTACGTCCAAAGGATAGTGAACACCTAAATAAATTCTACTTAAACCAAAAACCACAGGGAAAATAAATATCCATTTAATATGTCTTATTCTATTTTTAAAAAGAAGGAATACAAACACACTAAAAGCTGTTGATAAAGATGCGTGTCCTGACCAAAAACTGAATCCTCTTGGCTTATAAGTAAATTGCCTTAAATAGGCTTTCAAATCTTCAGTATTACAAGGCCTTAATCTTTCTGTTGTATTCTTAATAAGGTTGGTAAACTGATCTGAAAAAGCGACTAACAAAACAATAAACAAAAAAGTAAATATTCCTTTTTTTACACCAAATTCTTTAAACACAAAATAAAGTATTAAAAGAAACAACGGTGTCCATGTAAATTGATTCGTTATGGTTAGCCAAAAACCATCGAACGTTTTGCTTCCCAAGCTATTCAAAAATATTAAAAGCTCTCTATCTAATTGTAATATACTATCAATCAAACTACTTCCCTACTTTTAAAACTTCTACTTCAAATACTAAATCAGATTTTGCTGGTATTGGACCTACACCTCTTTCTCCATATCCTAAATAATATGGAATGAAAAATCTGGATTTGTCTCCTTCTCTCATTGTTTTCACACCTTCTTTCCATCCAGCAATTAAACTCTGCTTATCAATTGTAAATACAAACGGTTTGTTTTCATCAATACTTGATGCAATCTTTTTACCATCCGTTAAATAAAGTGTATAATGAACTGTCGTAGGAAGAGCTGGGTTTACTTTTTTCCCTTTTCCTTTTTGAAGCGATAAAATTTTCAATCCTGAATCAGTTGATACTGCTTTGTCTATTCCTTTATCTTTTTGAAATCTCGCTTTAGCTTCTTCTAATTTTTTCTTTCTTTCTTCTTCTCTCTGCGTAACATTCGTTAACTCAAATTCAAATACTTCATCTGCATTAAACTTCTTTGCTTCTTTACCTATTCGAATGATTTCAACACGATTTATAAAGTCATCTTTTTGGATGGTATCAACTATATTCTGCCCAATTTTTACTTGACCAAAAACCGTATGCTTCCCATCTAACCAAGGTGTAGCTTTATGCGTAATAAAAAACTGACTAGAGTTGGTACTCTTTCCTGAATTAGCCATTGATAACACCCCCGCTTTGTCATGCTTATAGATTAACTCTCCTTTTTCGTTTAAAGGAAATTCATCTGCAAATCTATAACCTGCATTACCTCTACCTGTACCAGTAATATCACCACCTTGAATCATAAAATCACTAATTACTCTGTGAAATTTAGTTCCATCAAAATAAGGCTTACCTTTTAAAGAGTCAGTCATTTTTGGATTATTACCTTCAGCCAACGACACAAAATTCGCTACTGTCATTGGTACTTCTTTTTCGTGTAGCTTTATTAAAATATCTCCACGGCTAGTCTGAATATCCGCATACAAACCATTATCTAAATTAGGGTATTTTGCTGTTTTACACGACGCAAAAACAATCGTTATAACGAATAATACTTTAAACAATTTCATTTTAATAGATTTTAAACAAATAAGGTTAGTAAACCTACTAACCTTATTTTATCGTTTTTATTATTTAAGCTCTTCTAGAAGCTCTACTTCAAATATTAATGTTGAAAATGGTTTTATTTTCCCTCCTGGTCTTGGAGTTGCTCCATATGCCAAATCACTTGGAATAAAAAACTTATACTTCGCTCCAGGCTTCATTAATTGTAAACCTTCTGTCCATCCTTTAATTACTCTGTTCACAAAGAACTCTGATGGTGTATTTCTTTCTACAGAACTATCAAATACAGTACCATCGATTAACGTTCCATGGTAATGTACTTTTACTTTAGAAGTTTCCTTTGGACTTTCTCCTGCTCCTTCTTTTAAAATTACATACTGTAATCCACTAGCTGTGGTTACAACTCCATCCTTTGCTTTGTTTTCTGCTAAGAATTGCTCGTTTTCTTTTTTAAATTCTCCAAATTCAGCTTCAGCCTTTTTCGCTTGCTCTTCTTGTAACTTCTTCATTCTTTCTTCGTTTTTCTTTTGAAAATATTTACGAAGAATAGTAGGCACATCTTTTACCTCCAATAACATGTTTGTAGAATCTATTCCGTTTTTAAAACCTTGAATAAATAAATCTTCATTTACTTCTTCGAAGTTGGCTTTAATTTGATTCGCCATATTTAATCCTACTGCGTAGCTAATCGTATCAACTTGATTATCTAAAGATTTTTTAGCTTTGTATTGACCGTTACTACAAGAAACTACTGAAATCCCTACTAGAGTAGCGATTATAAATTTAGTCATTTTCATTATTGTTGATTTGTATTTATGTCTATTAATGTTACTGTACTCTTTATTGGTTGGTTAATTCCTATCTTATTTCCGTCACCCGAAACACCGAATGCTCGGTACGAAGGAATGACAAATGTAATGGTTTCTCCCTTTTTCATCAATTTTATTCCATCTTGAAGTGCAGGAATAAAGTCTTCTTTATCTATCTTGTAGAAACGTTTCATTTTGTCATAGAAAACACCTCCATTAATACTCTTGATATCAAACTCAATTTCAACAACATCCTCTAATTTTGGCAACACCGATTGAGTACTATCTTTCTTTTCATAATAATACCAATACCCACTAGTACTTTCTATATAAGTATGTAGAGTATCTTTCTTTATCCAAGACTCTATTCTATTCTTTTCGAGTCCATTTAATTTCTTATTCTTCTTTATTACTTCCTTATAAAAATTAGTTGTTCCATGTTTCTTTGGTTTTCTTGCTACTGGTTCAGCGCAAGAAATTAAAAACACAGATGTGATAAAAAATATAATTCTAATTTTCATAAGAGGTCAATAATTCATTTTTGTAATTCGGTAATAACGATTTAAATCTTTCGATTGTACCTTCCATACTTAACTCACTTCGTCCACCTGCTGCATTATCATGTCCTCCACCATTAAAATACTTTCTAGCAAATTGATTCACTGAAAACTTACCTTTTGATCTAAAAGAAATTTTTATAATTCCTTGTTCTTCGTCTTCAATGAAAATAATTCCGAAAACTATTCCTTTTAACGACAACGCATAATTAACCACACCTTCTGTATCACCTTTCTCATGGCTATACTTGTGCTTCTCTTCTTCAGACAGCGTAATAAAAGCCGTTTTATATTCTGGTAGAATTTCTAAATTACTCAAAGCTTGACCAAGTAATAACAATCGGCTATACGTATTAGAATCATTTACATTACTATGAATCTTATCGTTTTCAGCTCCTTTATCAATTAAATCAGCAATAATTCTATGTGTTGTACTTGTCGTTGATCTGAACCTAAATGATCCAGTATCCGTCATAATTCCCGTATATAAACAGGTAGCTATATTTTTATCAATCATATCAACATCTCCCATCATTTCAATGAAATTATAAACCATTTGACAGGTAGATGACATACTCGTATCCGAATACATATATTCAAAATCATCTGGCTGCTGATGATGATCAATTAAGGCAAAGTCATGCTCATACTTTTCAAGTGTATTTTGCATATCCTGCCCCACTCTATGTAAAGCATTAAAATCTAATAAAAATGCCATGGTAGATTTTCTTAACGACTTAACACACTGATTGTTTTGACGATCAAAGCGATATACAGTTTCAGAACCAGGAATCCAGTGTAAGAAATCTGGATATTCATTTGGCATTAAAACCTGTGCTTTATGTCCTTTTTTATCTAAATAATGTTTCAATCCAAGAGTTGATCCCACCGCATCTCCATCTGGATTCTTATGTCCGATAATAACTATCTGCTGTGGCTTTGATAAAACCTCTTTTAATTCGTTAAATTGTTTCAAAATCATAAGTGGCGAAGATACAAATTATACTTCTATTAATCTTTGTATGATTTTGTTTTTGTTATTTAGCCACAAACTTACTATTATGAACAATTTTCATTTCTTTAAATCCTTTATAATTTGCCTTTTATTTAGTCAATTTTCTTTCTCGCAAAACAACACATTTACAATTGCTTTTGGTTCTTGTAATCATCAAGAGCGAGTCAATCCTTTTTGGAAAGATATTATGGAACAATCACCCAATTTATGGATTTGGGGAGGAGATAATATTTATGCCGACACTTACGACATGGAAAAAATGAGTAAGATGTACCAACAACAAAAATCTCATTCGCAATACTCTAAACTTATCGAAAAGATTCCTGTTTTAGGGACATGGGATGATCATGATTATGGACTTAACGATGGAGGAAAAGAATTTGCTAAAAAACGAGAAAGTCAACAACTTTTTCTTGATTTCTTGGGTATTCCAAAAGACTCTCCACGAAGAGAACGCGAAGGAATATACCATTCTGAGGTTTTTAAAACTGGTGGAGGAAATATCAAAGTAATTATTCTGGATACGAGATACTTCAGAACGGAATTAACCAAAGCTACGGAAAAGAATAAACGCTATCAACCAAATAAAAACGAAGGAAGTATTCTAGGAGAAAAACAATGGAAATGGTTAACCGAAGAACTGAATAACAATAACGCCGATTTTACGGTAATTGTCAGCAGTATTCAAATCCTTTCTTCGGAACATGGATTTGAAAAGTGGGCTAACTTTCCCAATGAAACGAAAAAGCTATTCACTCTTATTGAAAAATCATCGAGTAAAAATGTGATTCTTTTTTCTGGAGATCGTCATATTTCAGAATTTTCCACTTTACAACTGGACGGCTTACAATATCCTTTAATTGATTTTACTTCTAGTGGATTGACACATTCTTACGATGCATACACTCACGAGCCTAACTCTAATAGAAAAGGTAAGGTTGTGAGTTCATTGAGTTATAGCTTGATTGAATTCGACTTAAAAAAGCATAAAGTGACATTTAAAATGATGGGGAAAGACAAAGCTATTCTACAAGAGTTTACACAATTCTATCCTTAACTTGTAAATAACATTAAAAAACGTATTTTTGCCGCGACTAAAAAATTTTAGAAGACATTTTAAAGATGGCAACAAATAGAACATTTACAATGATTAAACCAGATGCAGTTGAAAACGGACATACTGGTGCTATTTTAGAAAAAATTAACGCTGCAGGTTTTAGAATTGTAGCAATGAAGAAAACTCAAATGACTAAGCGTGATGCTGAGACTTTTTACGCTATTCATAGTGAGCGTCCATTTTTTGGTGAATTAGTTGAGTTCATGACTCGTGGACCAATTATCGCTGCGATTTTAGAAAAAGATAACGCTGTTGAGGATTTCAGAACTTTAATTGGTGCTACTAACCCAGCTGAAGCTGCTGAAGGAACTATCCGTAAGCTATATGCTACTTCAATAGGTGAAAACGCTGTTCACGGATCTGATTCTGATGAAAATGCTGCTATCGAAGGAGCTTTCCATTTTGCAGGAAGAGAGATGTTTTAATTACTAGGCAATAAGCCTTAAATTAAAACATTCACTGAATACATAAAAAAACTCGTTATTTTCATAACGAGTTTTTTGTGTTTATACTAACATTAACCTTTTGACAATTTCTTCGCCCATTTCTTCATTGAGCATTCTTACTATTTTATCTTTTCCATAGTTAAGTTCTTCTCTCAAAACTGAAGATTTTAACCTCACGAATAAAGTTCCATTTTGAAGCTTTACTTCATCCGTGTAGGAGGCAACACCTGCTCCCATCAATTTGTTCCATGCTTCTTCAATATGAATTTTCTGAAACCCTTTTTTTAAATTACTTTTTTCTATGAATAAATTCATTAGTTCCTTCATAGAAAAACTATCATTCTCTCTTTTCGACATCCCTCTTTTTATAGTGTAAAAATTTGATACTCTTGATGACTCTTTTCTATCACCATTTTTGTTCTATCGGCGTGTGTATCTGTTATAAATATTTGTCCAAACTCTTCTTGATTCACCAAATCAATGATTTGAGCTACTCTATTTTCATCCAATTTATCAAAAATATCATCCAATAATAAAATGGGCGTAATATTTACTTGTTGTTTAATAAATTCAAACTGAGCTAACTTTAAAGCAATCAAAAAAGACTTCTGTTGTCCCTGCGACCCAAATTTCTTGATAGGATATTCCCCAATTTCAAAACTCAAGTCATCTTTATGAATCCCAACCGTAGTATACTGTAATATTTTATCTTTATCAAGACTTTTAGCTAATAAACTTTCAAAATCATTTTCAAAGAGTTGGCTTTTATATTTTAGATTAACAATTTCTTCATTTCCAGAAATCACCTCGTGCTTCTCATTAAAAATCGGTACGAATTGCTCTAAAAACGCCTTTCTCTTCTCATGAATTACAGTTCCATATTGAATCAATTGCTCATCATATACTTTTAAATTTAAAGCATCGAAAGTTCTATTCGCCGCAAAAAACTTTAGCAATGCATTCCTTTGCTGAACTACTTTTCCATAAGCCAATAAGCTCTGAAGATACTTCTTGTCTTGTTGCGAAATTACCCCATCAATAAATTTTCTTCTAGTATCACTTCCTTCAACAATTAAATCCCTATCAGCTGGTGAAATAATAACCAGAGGTAACTGCCCTATATGGTCAGAAAATTTATCATAGGTTTTATCATTACGCTTTAAAACTTTTTTCTGACCTTTTTTTAAAGAACAAACAATTTTCTCATTTCTATCATTTAGAAGATAGTTCCCTTCAATCATAAAAAAATCTTCACCATGCTTTATATTCTGAACGGCCACTGAATTAAAATAACTCTTTGCAAATGACAAATAATAAATAGCATCAAGTACGTTGGTTTTCCCCACTCCATTATTGCCCACAAAACAATTAATTTTCTTCTGAAAGTCGAAAGTTTGCGAAGTAATATTTTTATAATTTACCAATGAAATCTTTTGCAAGTACATGTAAAAAATGGGTTTCTTTTAAGGTAGCGCAAAATATTGAAAATTTACGGAAAATCAGTTTTTAAAATCCAATTAAAAAAACTATTTTTGTCGGCACTAATTTTAAAGCAATATGGCTACATATAAGAAAAGAGGGTATAAACCGAAGAAAGAAAAGGTTGTTAAGGAAGTTGAAGAAACATTTGATGAGACACAAAGTACAACAGCTGAAGTGTTTAATAATTTGGACGAAGCTGCTAACAAATCTGAAGAATGGATTGAGAAAAACAACAAACCATTATTCTACGGTTTAGTTGCTATCGCTGTTGTTATTCTTGGATACCTTGCTTACACGAAATATGTAGCAGAACCTACTGAAAGACAAGCATCAAATGAATTAGCTTATCCTAGAAGCTTTTTCGATCAAGCAGGTACCTCTGCTGGAGTAGCTGCTGATTCGCTATACAATTTAGGACTTGAAGGTGGTGATGGAAAGTATGGTTTTGTTGATATTGCAGCATCATTCAGTGGAACTAAAGCTGGAAACTTAGCAAATTATTATGCTGGTATTTCTTACTTAAAAATGAAAAAGTATTCTGAAGCTATCGAGTACTTAAGTAACTTTGAGTCTGACGATGAAATTTTAGGCCCAACTGCTCTTGGTGCAATTGGTGATGCTTTCGCTGATATCAATCAGCCAAAAGAAGCTTTAGAGTTCTACGAAAAAGCTGCCAACAAGAAAAATAATGAATTTACAACTCCTTTATTTTTATTTAAAGCTGGTCAAGTAGCTATGGAGTTAAAAGAATACAGTAAAGCAGAAAGTTTCTTTACTAAAATTAAAGACAACTACTCTAAAACTGATCAAGGAAGAGATATTGAAAAATATATCAATGGTGCAAAGTATGCACAATAATCTATGATTTGATTACAATATAAACATGGCAACAACAAATTTATCATATTACGATAAAGCAACAATCCCAAATGCGAAACCTTTTCGATTTGGGATTGTTGTTTCAGAATGGAATCCTGAAATTACTAAAAATCTACAGCAAGGTGCAATTGATACTTTACTAGATTGTGGAGTTACAAACGACAACATCTTATCATGGGACGTTCCTGGTAGCTTTGAATTAGTATATGGATGTAAAAAAATGATTCAAACACAAAAAGTAGATGCAATCATTGCTATCGGAAATGTTATTCAAGGTGAAACTAAACATTTCGATTTTGTTTGTGATGGTGTTACTCAAGGAATTGTAGATTTGAACATAAAATATGACGTTCCTGTTATTTTCTGTGTATTAACAGATAATACAAAACAACAATCTATTGATAGATCTGGAGGGAAATTAGGAAACAAAGGAATTGAATGTGCTGTAGCAGCTATTAAAATGGCAGCACTAAAAAATAAAGAGGTTAAATCAAATAGTTTAGGATTTTAAAATCTCTCGTATAGAATGTAATGGAGCCTATAGAACTTTCTGTAGGCTCTTTTTTATGTAGGTCTTTCATTTTCATATAACAAATACCATTTAGGAATAAAAGTTGCGCACATAAATAGTTTCTTTTTACACTCTTCGTTGTTAAAAAAAGAAAACGTAGCTCGGCTATGTTATATTTTTTTCCTTGAATACTGTTAAAATAATTCAATTGATTTACACGTAACTTTCATCGCTAAATAGTATAATTTTTCAATAATATTTGACGACCTATTTTTATTTCTGTAACTTTGATTTTTACTCATTATGGTGCAATTTTTGTTGTAATTGACCTAAAAAACAACAATTTTATGGGATTTATTAAAAGAGAAAATAAGAAGTTTGATTATCAACCTCGCTATTATAAAGGAGAAGGCAACCCTTATGAGTTTAAACATAAGTTTGATGAATACAGAACTACTGTTGGAAAACGAAAAAGTATAAAAGGAAAATTTAATTCTGCTATTGACGAGTTTAAATCTTCAGAGTATGGAGGATTTAATAAAACTATTGTCATTACCATAGCCGTTTTAGTACTCATTTTCCTATACATTATAGATTTCGATCTTTCTATTTTTATACCCAAGAATAATTAATTAATGTCTGATATAATACAGTTATTACCCGATCATGTGGCCAATCAAATAGCCGCAGGAGAGGTTGTGCAGCGTCCTGCCTCTGTGGTTAAAGAATTACTTGAAAATGCAATTGATGCAGGAGCAACCTCTATAAAATTACTGTTGAAAGATGCTGGTAAAACATTAATACAGGTAATTGATGACGGAAAAGGAATGAGCACTACCGATGCTCGTCTTTGTTTCGAACGTCATGCCACGTCGAAAATAAAAAAAGCAGAAGATTTATTTAATATTCATACCAAAGGTTTCCGCGGAGAAGCTTTAGCTTCAATTGCCGCGATTGCTCATGTTGAATTAAAAACTAAGCAAGAAGATGATGAGCTCGGTACACAAATAAAAATTGAAGGTAGCAAAGTTACTTCCCAAGACGTTGTTTCCACTTCGAAAGGGAGTAGTATCGCTGTAAAAAATTTATTTTTTAATATTCCAGCGAGAAGAAACTTCTTGAAATCTGATTCAATAGAAACAAGACATGTTGTAGATGAATTTCAACGTGTTGCCTTAACACATCCTGATATTTCTTTTTTATTACATCATAACAATAATGAAGTATATAATTTAAGAAAAAGCAATTTGCGCCAGCGTATTGTGTCTATTTTCGGAAGTAAAATGAATGAGCGTTTGGTTCCTATAAATGAGCAAACCGATATTATTACAGTTGCTGGTTTTGTTGTTAAACCTGAGTTCGCTAAGAAAAAACGAGGTGAGCAATTCTTTTTTGTAAACAATCGTTTTATCAAGAGTTCTTATCTCAATCATGCTGTAGTTAACGCTTTTGAAGGATTATTAGATCATTCAGCTCATCCTTCGTACTTCTTGTATTTAGAAGTACCACCAAATACAATCGATATTAATATTCATCCTACCAAAACTGAAATTAAATTCGATAACGAAAAGGCTTTATATGCCATTTTAAGAGCTACTGTAAAACATAGTTTAGGACAATATAACGTTGCTCCTGTTTTGGATTTTGAAAGAGATGCCAATTTGGACACACCTTATAACTATAGTAAAAAGGACACTCCATCGGTGCCTCCAATTACTGTAGATCCTAATTTTAATCCTTTTAAGACCGAAAGTAATTTTCAGTCGGATCCAAAAACAAGTTCTAGTTCTAATAGTTCAAGCTCTTCCAGTTACTCTTCAAATAGTAATTACCAAGCTAATTATAAAAAAGATGCAGGGAGCTGGGAAGCATTATATACGAACTCTAGTTTCGATTTAGATTCAAATTCTGATACTGATGATGATGCAGGGATGGATATGAATTCAGATGTATCTTCAACTTCTAGTTTCACCTCTTTCGAATCTACTCATCAAGAACAATTATTTGAGTCTTCTCAAGAAACTGAGACAGGAAAAACCTTTCAAATCCAGAAGAAATATTTGCTAAGCTCTATCAAATCTGGTGTCGTATTGATACATCAATCTCTGGCCCACCAACGAGTTTTATATGAAGAGTTTTTAGAGAACATCACTGTAAAAGAAGCAAGTAGTCAACAACTTTTATTTCCAGTGACGATTTCATTTTCTTCTAGTGATATTGAAATGATTTACAGCATTAAATCTGACTTGGAAAGTGCGGGTTTCATGTTTGATGAGTTTACAAAAGAAAGTGTTGTTATAGGCGGTATACCAACTTCTATCACAGAAAGCCAGATTACCTTAATACTTGAGCAACTGTTAGACGATATTAAATTAGAAGTTCCTGACGCTAGTTTTAGTCATTTTGATGTGATGGCAAAATCTTTTGCGAAATCACTAGCTATTAAAACAGGAACTATCTTATCATTAAAAGAACAGGAAAACTTGGTGAACAACCTTTTTTCATGTAAGGAGCCTTCAACCTCTCCTTTTGGAAAGCCTACTTTTAAAACACTTTCATTACAAGAAATAGATAGTATTTTTAACAAATAAATAATTTTAATGATCAAAAAGTTTAAGTAATTTTAACTCAATCATTTGATCAACTCAAAAAAATAAATAATGGGTAGACTTACAGATACCATCAAACATTTAATTATTATTAACGTTCTTTTTTTCCTAGCAGTAAAAGCTTTTGGTTATAATTTGTTTAATAATTTGGCTATCTGGTTCCCTTTAAATGACAACTTCAAAGTTTGGCAAGTTTTTACGCATATTTTCATGCATCATCAAACGTTTTACCTACATATTATAATGAATATGCTTGGATTATGGATGTTTGGAACTCCTTTGGAACAAATGTGGGGAAGGAACAAATTTTTGTTTTTTTATTTTTCAGCTGGAATAGGAGCAGTAGTTCTGCCATGGATATGGGATTTTTATGAATTTAATTCAATTGTTGATCAACTTGTTTCATTAGGATATGAAAAAAACCAAATATTGAAAACTTTGAATGAAGGTAAATATAATATAGGTTGGGAAAAAGATTTACCTCAAGATAAGTTTCTATCTTTAGTCAGAGTATTTAACACAGCTGGAGTAGGTGCCTCTGGAGCAATAATGGGATTAGTCGCGGCCTTTGGTCTTTATTTTCCCAATGCCAAGATGGCGCTAATTTTCTTACCAATTCCAATTGCAGCCAAGTACTTTATTCCCGCTTTCCTACTTTATGAAACTCTTTCAGGAATATTTCAATGGCCTTCAATATTTGGAATTAATGTTAATAATTTTGCCCATGTCAGTGGCGCCATAGTAGGGGCCATTATCGCTTGGTACTGGAAAAAAAATCAGTTTAAATTCTAAATCCACCCCCTTCTAATGGATATTATTGAAAATATAAAACATCGATTTAAGTATGCAGGTATAGTTGAAAAGCTTATTTATATCAACCTAGGTGTGTTTTTAATGGTTTTTATTTTAAACACTTTTGGCTTTTTATTGCAAACAAAAAATAACTTTTTAATCAATTGGCTTTCCTTACCCGCCAGTTTCGACGACTTTCTATATAAGCCCTGGACGCTAGTTACATATGGATTTTTACATGCTGGTTTTCTGCATATTTTATTCAATCTTGTTGCTTTGTTCTTTATAGGTAATTTATTTAAACAATATTTCACTTCGAAACAATTGCTCGATTTTTATTTATATGGAACCATCTTTGGAGGAATTATTTTTATGATTAGCTACAATTTTTTTCCAGCACTTCAAAGTGATACAGACAGAAGTATTTTATTAGGAGCCTCTGCTGGTATTTCATCTATTTTTATTGGTATTGCCACCTACATGCCTAATTATGAAATTAAATTCCCACTTATTGGTTTTGTAAAGCTATGGATACTTGCTGCCATTTGGATCGCCATTGATATCATTCAAATACCTGTGAGTAACGCTGGAGGCAGACTTGCTCATATTGGTGGAGCTCTCTTCGGTTTTATGTATGTGAGCTATGCTAGCAATAAAGAAATTACTATCTTTAATTCCTTAACCGAAATCTTTAAAAAGAAAGAAAAAAAAGCACCTTTAAAAACGGTGCACAACTCTGGTAAGAAAAGTTCTTACACTAAAAAATCAGGAAAGTCTGCTACACAACAGGAAGTTGATGCTATCCTTGATAAAATAAGTAAATCAGGATATGAAACACTTTCAAAAGAGGAAAAAGATTTCTTGTTTAGGCAAGGAAAAAATTAGCTAAAATTTCATTTTACTTGATAAAAGAATTTTAGGATTCAATTAAACCATTCTATTAGTGAAAAAACGATCAATTTTTAATACACTCTTATTTTTTATAAATTCAATACTTGCAACTGCATTATTATTGTCTTTTTTCCTGCCTTTTATATCTCCTAACAACTTACCTTCCTTAACTGTTTTTAGTCTTTTTGTCCCTTTTCTGGTATTAACTAATTTAGGTTTTCTAATCTACTGGATTATTAAACTACATAAAAACATGTTGCTCTCTGCATTTGTTTTAATATTAGGGTGGTTTTTGGCACCTCCCCTCATAAAATTCTCGAACAAGGAAGTGGTTTTAACAAACGACCTAAAAGTAATGAGTTATAATGTTCGAATGTTCAATTATTACAAATGGAATGACGACGTTACTACTGAGCAAAAAATTTATGAATTTGTAAACAACGAATCTCCTGATGTTATTGCTTTTCAAGAGTTTTATCAGTCTGATTTAATTGATATTAAACTCCCTTATAAATTTATTAAAACGAAATCGACAAAGGATAAATTTGGACTGGCCATTTATTCTAAATATCCGATTGCTAATTCAGGTTCTTTGAACTTTGAAAACAGTGCTAATAATACCATTTTTGTAGACATTGTTAAAAATCGTGATACTATACGAATCTATAACGTTCATCTAGAATCTTTAAAGATAAATCCAAATAAAGAGAACTTTGGTGAAAAAGATTCAGAACGTTTATTCAAAAGACTCGCGAATGGTTTCAAAAAACAAGCCGATCAAACGGAGCGCATTATGCAGCATGAATATAGCTGGAAAGGCAAAAAAATAATTTGTGGTGATTTTAATAATTCTGCCTATTCTTGGGTATACAAAAAGCTAGCGAACAACAAAAAAGATGCCTTTATTGAACGAGGCATTGGGCTGGGAAAAACTTTTAGGTATGTGTATCCTATGCGTATTGATTTTATTTTAACAAATGAAGATGCAAACATCAATCAATTTAAAACGTATAACAAAGTAAAACTATCAGACCACTTCCCTATCATGAGTCGATTGAATTGGTAATATAATACCGTTTGTATGTTTAAATTACTTTGGTCTGGTAGCCTTCTCCCATTCATCTTCATTAAAAAAGGAACTATAAATTAAGATCTCTCTTTATTTTTATAACTTGAACAAAGAAAAATCATTATTTTCTCTTACAGTAATTTCAAATCATAAACGGGATAAACTTCATCACTTGAGTACTAAAAACATTCTTTGGTTAGTGCTACATTCCTCTTCATTATAAATAAAAACTGTATTTTTACCCCAGACCAAATTTTTATTTATGAAACATTTTGATGTTGCTGTGATTGGTAGCGGTCCTTCGGGGGCTTCAACAGCATTTCATTTAGCAAAAAAAGGAATTTCTACAGTTATTATTGAAAAAGAAACACTACCTCGATACAAAACATGTGGAGGTGGTTTTGTCTTTAGAGGACGAAAAGATTTACCTTTTGATATTACTGATGTCGTTGAAAAAGAATTTAGAACAGTTGACATTTATTTAGGTGAAAAACTTCACTTTAAAACAGAGAGAGAAGAGCCTACTATATCAATGATTATGCGCGATTCTTTTGATAATTTAATCACGGAAAAAGCGAAAGAATTTGGTGCTACCTTACTGGAAAACCATAAGCTTACCTCTTTAAGCTTTGAAAATGATATAATCACTTTGGAAACGTCGCAAGGTGTGTTTACAGCAAACTTTGTCATTGCCGCTGACGGAGCTTTAAGTCCAACAGCAAAATTAGCCGGATGGAAAGAAGATACAAGAAAGTTAATTCCTGCCTTGGAATATGAAATTGAAGTATCGGATGAAGACTTTGAGCGTTTATCTAAAGAAGTACGTTTTGATATTGATGCTATCCCTTATGGTTATGCTTGGAGTTTTCCGAAGAAAAAACATTTATCTATTGGTGTTGCTTCGGCTCGAAGAACTAAAATTAACTTAAAAAAGTTTTATAAAGACTACTTGACAACTCTTGATATTACCAACGTAGTAAGTGAATCTCAACATGGTTTTCAAATTCCAGTTTCACCGAGAACAGATGGTTTTGTAAAAAACAATGTATTTTTAATTGGAGATGCTGCTGGATTTGCAGATCCTATTACGGCAGAGGGAATTTCAAATGCTATTTACAGTGGTAAACTTGCTGCTGAGGCGATTATTGAAAGTAATCAAGAAAAAGACCTTGCCGAAAAATTATATATTGAAAAAATAGAAAACCGACTTTTACCTGAAATAAAAACAGGTTTATGGCTTTCTAAATGGTTTTACGAACAAAAGACTATTCGTAATCTTTTATTAAAGAAATACGGACAGCGTTTCAGTGAAGCTATGGCAGACGTTTTTCATGGGAAAAGAAGCTATCCTACGGATATTAAAAAAACGATTAAAAATAAAATTAAGGAGCTTGTTTTTTAATAAAGGAGCACTTATATCAAAATAAACTATTAAGACCATAATTGAATTTGTAAATTGTTCTATTCAATTATGGTTTTTTAATTACTTTTCAATTCAATACTATGCCACTATCCAAACATTTCTCTATTTTATTTACGCTCTTACTATCTATCTCGAGTTTAGCTCAAAAAAACAGTTCCTTCGAAAGAAAAGGAGATTTTTCTATTGGAGAAATAATTGAAATTCCATCATCAGTATTGAACGAAAACAGAATACTTAATATTTACCTTCCACATAACTACGAAAAAAACACTTCTAAGAAATATCCTGTTATCTATTTGCTGGATGGTTCTACTGATGAAGACTTTATTCATGTTGCTGGGGCGGTTCAATTTTTATCATTCTCTTGGATTAATATTCTTCCAGAAACTATTGTTGTTGGAATAGGAAATGTAGATAGAAAAAGAGATTTTACCTATCCTTCTGGAAATGCTATCGACCAAAGAGAATTGCCTACTCAAGGACACTCTGGGAAGTTTATAAAATTCATAGAAAAGGAATTACAACCCTTCATCAATCAACAATATAGAACTACCAATGTAAAAACTCTTATTGGGCAATCTCTAGGTGGGCTTTTAGCTACTGAAATTCTTTTTAAACAATCTCACTTATTCGATAACTATCTTATTGTAAGTCCAAGTTTATGGTGGGACGACGAAAAGCTTCAAAAAACCACTCCAATATCTCATAAAAGCCACAAAAACGTTTATATAGCAGTAGGTACAGAAGGAAAAGTAATGGAACGAGTAGCCAATGACTTATATGAACACCTAAAATCTGATCCTAGAGACAATGTAACATTACATTTTGAATTCCTTAAGAATAAAACTCATGGTGATACTCTGCATCAAGCAGTATACAATGCCTTGGAGTTAATTTTTGGTTCAGAAAAGAAGAAAAAGTAATACTTGCAATGGATAAGAAGCATTTAGTTAATTCTGAATATCTTTTGCAAAAGTTCCCTGGTAAAGGAGGTTGGACGTATGCCGAAATTCCAGAGATACCTCAAAATAAAAATAATCCTTTTGGTTGGGTTAAAGTTAAAGGTAGCATTGATACTTATCCATTAAGTCAGTATAAACTTATGCCCATGGGAAATGGAAAACTATTTCTTCCCGTGAAGGCGGCCATTCGAAAAGCAATTAAAAAAGAAGCAGGAGATTATGTACACCTTATTCTTAATATTGACTCTTCGGCTCTTGTTATTCCACAAGAAATACTTGCCTGCTTTGATAATGAACCAAAAGAAGTTCTCAACAACTTTTTAGCATTTTCTGAAGGACAACAGAAGGCCTATCTCGATTGGATTTATGATGCAAAAACTGATGATACCAAAGCGAAACGAATCCTTGAAATGATAAATAAAGTTTTTAGAAACTTAAAAAAAGACGATGAAGTGTAAAATTTATTTTTCGAGAGTATTCCACTTCCTCAGCACGCGACACAAACACACAACCCCCTGTATTACAGTATAATAATTTTAATAATTCTGTTTTTTTTATTACATTGAAAAACAAAACATTAAAACTGCCCTATTTAAACTTTTAAATTCACCCCCAATTATGGAAGCACCAGAGAAAAAAATGGTTAAGGGTTTCGAACATGTCAATTACGAACCTTTGCGCTATGAAGAAAATGAAATGCTTGAAAGAAGTCGTGATTATTTTAATTGGCTTAACAAAAGAAGATCAGTTAGGGAATTCTCGAACAAACCCGTTCCAAAAGAAATTATTGAAAACATTATTTTATCGGCCTCAACGGCTCCTTCTGGAGCTCATAAGCAGCCATGGACATTTTGTGCAATTTCAAATGCAAACTTAAAATCTAAATTAAGAAAAGCAGCTGAAGTTGAAGAAAAGCTAGGTTATGAAGTAAGAATGAGTGATCGTTGGAAAGAGGATTTAGCTCATTTAGGAACTGATATGCACAAGCCATTTATTGAAAATGCGCCTTGGCTTATCATAGCTTTTAAGAGAGTTTATGAAATTGATGACGATGGAAGTAGACATAATAACTATTATGTAAACGAATCTGTTGGTATTGCTTGCGGCATGATGATTTCAGCGATTCACAATGCTGGTTTGGTCACACTTACCCACACTCCGAGTCCTATGAACTTTTTGGCGAAACTTTTAGAAAGACCTGCCAATGAAAGAGCATTTATATTGTTTCCTGTTGGATATGCTCAGGACAATGTATTTGTTCCTAAATTGGATAGAAAATCAATCGATGAAGTTTGTCATTTTTATGAATAAAAAAATGAAGTCATATGTTTTATGCATATGACTTCATTCAGTAGTTTAGTTCTTATATTTTAGACGAAAAGGCTTTGTACATAACGCCTAAGTAATGAGATTAAAATGTCAATAGAGCCCTCATTACTTATTTCAAAGTTCGAGAAAACAATGGCTGAATTTCAAACAAATGGCATAAGTGAGTTGAATTCAGGAATCAGTATAGTTATATTAAGTATGAAAGAAAATAACCTACTTTACTATCTAAATTCAATTAGTCTATATTTCGATACTGGAATTAAACTATAGCCTTTTGTTTTTTGGCTGCCTTGAATTTCTTTTTCAAGAAAAGTATCAAATCTCTAGCTTTTACATCATGTTTTAGCTCATCTTTCAAGAAAAACTTCGCTATCTCTAGCTGATCATCATTAGGATTCTTAGCTACGTGCTTACAAAACACATTTAACTGTGTTTCGTGCACAAAATTCCAAGTAATAGAAATACTATCTGTTTTACAAGTAACATCGTGAAACCATCCTGATGGAAAGAATATGATTTCACCGGGAGCTAAAGTATCTTCATAATCATGCGTAATATTTGCATAGTTTGGAAACTTTTCATGATCAGGATTTACGACATCTACAAACTCCTTACCATTCATTACACTGGCTTCTTTCTGAGGATCGAATAAATAAATTTTCTTTTCTCCGTAAAACTGACATAAAACTGCATTACTCGTAAAGGGATCTTTATGGAGTCTTGTTCTTGACCCCTTTCCTGAAATAAATAATCCTTTATACGGATAATGAAATTTATTAATAACTCTTTCTTCTGCATTACTATTACTTGGAATTACTAGTGAAGTATTTGGAATAAAATAAGGATGACTCCAAGCATCTGTCAAAGCTTCAAAAACTTTATCCGACCAATAATACTCAACTTCTTTTAATTGAGTATACCATCGCATGTATTGATCCGACAGGCCATCTTCTTCCTTTCTATCGAAGTTGTTATCAATATATTGTTTTAAGGTTTGTATGTTTTGTAAATTAAATAAGTCATCATAAACCTGTACCTTTTCTTCTCCAAAAGCTTCTTTAAAATACTCAGGAGTAAATTTGCTCATATCCCAATTTTTCATTCCGTCCGTTACGATAACTGGTTTATTAGCTACAATATGCTCTTCTATAAACTGTTCAACTGTTATATTACTGACTCTAGGTACTTTCATTTGGTTGTTTTTTAAATATTAATGTAAAGTTTGATTAAGAACTCGTTTCAACTTTTTGTGTTTAAATGAGTTCTAAGAAATTGTTTCTTCTATGTTTTTTATATTTTCAGAAATTTTTTCGATGTGTTTGATATCTAAAAGTTCGGTATGTATTGATGGAATTTTATGAATAATTACTTCTTTATTGGTATAATTACCCCAATCATAATCGTACTGCTCATATTCTGTATTTGCTACGATTTTTCCTTCTTCTCCCTCAATTTCAGACTCCATATACATGGCTTTGAATAAGATGATATTGGTATCTAATTTTATATCATTCTTAATGTGATACGGGTAAATTTCGTTTGCAAAAGAAACTTCGAAGAAACCTTTAATTTCCTCATCAGGAATTTGAATATTAAACTTTCTAGCGAGCTTAAAAACTACTTCTAATTGTTCATCCTTGGTTTTTCCTTTAAGTTTAAGTTTTGAATAATCGAAACCTTCTCCTACAAACTCTTCGAGTTCATCCATCACGAATTCTTCAAACAGCTCATCTATATTCTCTACCTTTTTCGTGTGCGTATCTAACAACGTACTATCAAACATAAATAACTCCTCAACTTCAAATCCTTTATCTTTTAATTGAAGTGCCATTTCATAAGCCACTACTCCACCAAAAGAATACCCTCCTAAACGATAAGGTCCGTAAGGATCTGCTTTTTGAAGTTCTACAATAAACGTCGAAGCCATCTCTTCAATTGATTCCGAAACAGGTAATTTTCCATTAATCCCAGGACATTGAAATGCATACACAGGTTGATCTTGCCCTAAAGCTTTTGCTAAATCAACATAACAATTGTAAAGCCCTCCACCTGGTGGAGCTAAGAATATTGGTTTTTGACTTCCTCTATCTTGTAAAGCAACCATTAAGTTGGTATCGAATATTCTATCCTTCGCTGTCATGTTCGAGATAAACTCGGCAACTGTTGGATATTCGAAAACATTTACAATATTTATATCCGTTTCGAATTGCTCGTTAATTTGAGCAACCAACTTAATAACCATTAAACTATGACCTCCTAATTCAAAGAAGTCGTCGTTAATTCCAATTTTTTCAATCCCTAGAAGTTCCTGCCAAATAGTAATTAGCTTCTCCTCATCTTCATTTCGAGGGGCAACATACGCTACCGTTGAGAATTCAGAACTATCAGGAATAATCAATGCTTTTCTATCTAATTTACCATTAGCTGTTAAAGGCATTTCATCTAATTCAACCCAAATTGAAGGTATCATATAGTCAGGTAAACTAGCTCTTAATTTTTGTTGTACCTCTTGTTTATTAAGTTCTCCTTCTACAACTACATACCCAACTAAACGTTTGTTTCCTTTTGCATCATCTTTAGCCAGTACGCAACTTTGACTCACTTCAGGAAGTGCTGATAACGCCGTTTCTATTTCTCCTAGTTCTATTCGATATCCTCTAATTTTAACTTGGTTATCCTTTCTACCCAAATATTCTAAAGTTCCATCTGACAACCATCTCGCTAAATCTCCTGTTTTATAAAGTTTATCTCCATCTTTGAATGGATTTGCCACGAATTTTTCTTCTGTTAGGTCTTCTCTATTCAGGTATCCTCTGGCAACTCCTTTTCCTCCAATACATAATTCTCCAACTACTCCTAAAGGAGCTAAGTTCATATCAGAATCAACAATATAAGCCAATGTATTTGCTATCGGTTTTCCAATAGTCTGAACTCCATTCGGTGAACGTTTGGTGAATGTACTATACGTTGTTGCTTCAGAAGGTCCATACAAATCATATATTTTTCTTACGGAGCTTTCTTGGTAAATTCGATCTACTAAGCTAGGCAATAACGGTTCTCCAGCGAGGTTAATTGTTCGTACCGTATTTGGAATTTTACCAGAATCCAATAATCCCTGAAGTACACTTGGTACCGTATTAATTAAAGATACTGACACCTCTGTTTCTTCTAATAACGACAATAAATTATCTACTAAGTGAATCTTAGATCCTAATGATAAGGTCACAAAAATTTCGAAAATTGATAAATCGAAATTTATAGAAGTGCTTGCTAACATTCCTAACCCTAGTGAATCTTCAAAGTTTCTAGTTCCCCAGCTCACTAAATTGAACATATTTTCATGTTCGATCATAACTCCCTTAGGTTTTCCAGTACTTCCTGAGGTATATATAATGTATGCTAAGCTATCAGGACTAATTATTGTATTTAACTTTTTATTAGAGAAACGAGCAATTTCATCCCAATTACTATCTAAACATACGGCTGTAATCCCCTTTCTATCTCCGATAATTTCTTTGCTTGAAGAACTACTCAGTAATAATGTTGCTCCCGTATCTTCAAGCATATAATCAATACGATCTTTTGGATATGTTGGATCGATAGGTACGTAAGCACCACCCGATTTCAATATCCCAAACATAGCAACAATCATTTCCAAGCTTCGTTCCATGCAAATACCTACCAAACTATCCTTTTGTACATCATGGGTTTGCAGATATCTAGCTACTTGATTCGACTTTCTGTCAAGTTCTCTATACGTTAACTTTTCTCCCTTGTAAACTACCGCGATAGCCTTAGGCTTTGCCTTAACTTGCTTCGAGAACAACTCTAAAACATTATTATGTTTAACATAATCAACTTTTGTAGCTGTATAAACATTTAACAGTTTGTGCTCTTCGTGCTCAGTTAACATTGATAAACTATTGATCGGTTGCGCAATATCAGCTACAATTCCTCTTAATAATTTTTCAAAATGAACTAACATTCTTTCAATAGTAGCTCTTTCAAATAGATCAGTACAGTAAAGCATTTCCAAAGAGATCCCTTCACTATTTTCCGATACATTCAACGATAAATCGAACATCGCCACGATTGCATCGAAGTCATAATCTGAAATACTTAAATCTCCTAATCCAACCTCAGCATCTCCTAACTCTGAATCCGTATCATTACTTCCTGTATTCTGTAAAACAAGCATCGTTTGGAAAAGTGGTGAAGTACTCATATCTCTATTCGTAACTACACGATCTACTACTTTTTCAAATGGTGCTAACTGATTATCATAGCCTTCTAATGTGGTTTCTTTTAATTGCCCAAGGAATTCTTTAAAGCTTGGATTCCCTTCTAAATCACTACGTAAAGCTAATGTGTTCACAAAGAACCCAATCATATCCTCAAGTTCAGCTTGTGTTCTGTTTGCTATTGGTGTTCCAACACAAATATCTTCTTGACCACTATAACGAGATAATAACACTTTGTACGTAGCCAACAATATCATGAACAGAGTTACGCCTTCTTCTTCACAAAGTACATTTATTGATGTACTCAATTCTTTACCTAATCCAAGAGATACATAATCTCCTGCTGAACTTTGTACCGCAGGTCGAGCATAATCTGTTGGTAAAGAAAGTGTACTTACACCATTTAGCTTATCCTCCCAATATGATAATTGATTTTCTAAAACAGTTCCATCAAAATACTTGCGTTGCCAAATTGCGTAATCAGCATATTGCAAACTCAAAGTAGGAAGAGGAACATTGCTATTATTCTCTAAAGCATTATAAGTTATGATCAACTCATTCATTAAAATATCTTCCGACCATCCGTCACTAGCAATATGATGCGTAACTGATGCCAACACATACTTATTATTCCCTAAATCAAATAATCGGGCTCTTAATTTATAATCACTTGATAAATCAAAAGGAATCAATAAATACGCTTCTAAGTTTTGCTCTAATAATTCTTCTGAGACTACTTCTTCTGTTAAACTCCAATTATCAGCACTTACAACTTCTTGATACCCTTCACCGTCTTCTGATAAAATATTGGTTCTTAACACCTCGTGACGATCAACAATCACTTTAAATGTTCGTTGTAATAATTCGGCATCAAGTTTACCTTCCAATCGCATAATTGTAGGCATGTGATATCCTAAAGTTCCTTGTAATTCGTCCAAGAACCATAAACGCTCTTGACTAAAAGATAATGGTATTCTCTGAGGTCGTTTTTCTGCGGTAATAGCCGGTAATAAAATTCCTTTTGATTGTTCGGCAACATACCTTCCTAAGGAATCAATTGTCGTATGTTCAAACACATCACGAATGGCTATTTCTCTTTCTAATTCTTTACGAATTAATGAAACTAAACGAGTTGCCAATAAACTATGTCCTCCTAATTCAAAGAAATCATCATAAACTCCAATTCTTTCTATTCCAAGTAACTCTTGCCAAATAGCTACTAGTAGATATTCTACTTCATTTCTTGGTGCAACAAACTCCTGAGTTGATAACTGTGAGCTATCTGGTTCTGGTAATGATTTCTTATCAATTTTACCATTTGCTGTTAAAGGCATTTCTTCTAAAACAATCCATAGCATCGGAACCATATATTCTGGTAAGCTATCCTTTAATTCGTCTTGAATTCTTTCTTTATTGAAGTCACCTTCAACAACAATATATCCTACCAAACGATTGATATCATTTTGATCTTTCTTTGCAAGTACACAACAATTTTGAATACCTACAACTTGTGATAATGCGTTCTCAATTTCTCCAAGTTCAATTCTGTATCCTCTGATTTTTACTTGATCATCAGAACGACCTACGAATTCTAAAGTTCCATCTGACAACCATCTTCCTAAATCGCCTGTTTTATACAAACGTCCACCCTCTGCTGAGAAAGGATTCTCTATGAATTTCTCTTTGGTGAGTTCTGCTCTATTTAAATACCCTCGACCAACACCTACTCCTGCTGTCCATAGTTCTCCAACAACGCCAATAGGACATAAATTCTCAAATCTATCAACAACATAGATATCCATATTTGCCACAGGTTTTCCAATTGGAACAACTACTCCACTTGGTGTTTTGGTCATAATATGCAAGGTGATATCATCGGCTGCTTCTGCTGGTCCATATGCATTCACTACTGGAACGTTTGGATAAATAGTAAACCACTTATCTAATAATGATTTTGTAGCTGCCTCTCCCGTTACTAAGAAATAACTTAGATCCGATAAACCAGCAACAGATTTTCCACTTTCTAATAAATTGGTTACATAGGAAGGTACTAACTGAAGATGACTTACTTTTTGTGCTGATAATGACAATTCAAATCCTTCGATATCTAAAATACTTTCTTCACTATATACAGCTACCGAACCACCACTTATTAAAGCACTCAACATTTGCCAAACAGAAATATCGAAAGTGAAAGGTGCTGTAAATGCAACCACGCTTTCATTCGTCATTTTAAGCTCATCAATCATTAATAATAAATGATTCAATAAACCAGCATGTTCAATCATTGCTCCTTTTGGCAATCCTGTACTTCCTGACGTGTAAATAATATAGGCCAAATCATTTGGACTATAGGTTAATTCCACAGAAGTCGTTGCGTAATCAGTTACATTTTCTAAAACGATTAATTGAATACTATTCGTAAATGGTATTAACTTTTCTTGACTTTCCAAATCGGTTACTACCAACGAACATTGTGTATCTTGTAATAAATATTCAATACGATCTTTAGGAAAATCTGGTTTAATTGGAACGTAGGCCGCACCAGCTTTTAAAATTCCAAGTACTCCAACAATCATATCTAAACCTCTCTCTATGCAAATACCTATTAAGTCATCAGATTTTATTCCTTGTGATACTAAGCATTGCGCTAATTGATTTGAACGTTTATCCAAGTCTTGATAACTCAAATCAACTCCTTCAAAAGTAGCTGCAATTGCTGTTGGTGATTTTTGAGCTTGTGTGTTAAATAAATCTACAACGGTTTTATTCAATGGATAATCAACCTTTGTATCGTTAAAAACATTTAATAATTGATTTTCTTCATGTTGAGTTAGAACTGTTAAATCCTCAATAGGTTGCTCAATATTTGCAACAACATTGGTTAACAACTCTTGATACTGATTCAACATACGTACTATTGTTTCTTCTTTAAACAATGCCGCACTATAGCTCAATGTTAATTCGAAAATTGAGTCTTCCTCAGACACATCCAAGCTTAAATCGAACTGTGCTGCCACAGAAGTATCCGATTCATATGGAGAAATCACAAAATTTCCAGCTCCCGTATTAATAGCTTCCTCTTCTTCCTCAGAATTTGAAGTATTTTCTGAAGAGAACATTACTTGAAACAACGGTGTTGTACTCATATCACGCGTTGTAACCACTCGATCAACAATCTTTTCAAACGGTGCTAACTGATTATCGTAACTTTCTAATGTTGTTTCTTTTATTCTATTTAAAAGCTCTTTAAAACTTGGATTGTTACTCATATCAGAACGTAAAACCAACGTATTCACAAAGAAACCAATCATTCCTTCCAATTCTGTTTGTGTACGATTGGCAATGGTTGTTCCGATACAAATATCATCTTGACCACTATATCGCGATAACAACACTTTGAACACCGATAATAAGAACATAAATGATGTTACTCCTTCTGATTCACATAATTTATGTATTGAAGTACCAAGCTCTTGACTTATTGATAATTCTACGATACCTCCTTCCGTACTCTGAATAGTTGGGCGAATATAATCCGTAGGCATTGCTAAGTTTGTAACACCTTCAAGCTTATCTTCCCAATATGATAATTGATTTTCCAGAACTTCTCCATCGAAATACTTTCGCTGCCAAATGGCATAATCAGCATACTGTAAACTCAATTCAGGAAGCGGAACCTCAATTCCTGATTCCAATGCATTGTATATCGTAGTGAATTCATGAATTAAAATTTCTTCTGACCAACCATCATTAGCTATGTGATGCAGCACTGCTGCTAAAACATAACTTTTATTCCCTAAATCATACAAACATGCCTTTAATTTATAATCGCTTGATAAGTTAAAAGGTGTTTCAATATAGACTTCAACATGCTCACGTAAACTCTCTTCTGAAATTGTTTGCTGTTCTAAAGTCCAGTCTTCATAACTTACTACCTGCTGATAACCATTTCCTTCTTCAGATAAAATATTGGTACGTAATACCTCATGACGAGCAACTATTGTTTTGAAAGTTTTCTCTAAAATAGAAACATTCACATCGCCGTTCAAACGAATTATGGTTGGCATATGATATGCTAACGTACCTTGTAACTGATCGATAAACCAAAGACGTTCTTGGCTAAATGATAATGGAATTTGTTCAGGACGTTCTTCTGCAACTATCGTTGGCAACAAGGTTGCTTTTGAGTTTAGTGAAACACAAATAGCCAAAGAAGCAATGGTTGTGTGCTCAAAAACATCACGAATGGCAATTTCTTTTTCTAATTCTTTTCGAATTAAAGAAACCAAACGAGTTGCCAACAAACTATGTCCTCCCAGTTCAAAGAAATCGTCATTAACACCAATTTTTTCAACATTTAAAAGCTGCTGCCAAATTGCAACTAATTGCTCTTCAATTTCATTTCTTGGAGCTACATATTCTTTCGTTGATAATTGTGACGTATCAGGTGCTGGTAACGATTTTTTATCGATTTTTCCATTCGCAGTTAATGGCATTTCTTCCAAAGCAATCCATAACATTGGAACCATATACTCTGGCAAGCTATTCTTTAAAATATCTTGAACTGTTTCCTTATTGAATTCTCCTTCAGTAACTACATATCCTACTAGGCGATTGATCTCGTTTTGATCTTTCTTAGCTAACACGCAACAATTCTGAATATTTGTAACTTGTGATAAGGCGTTCTCAATTTCACCTAATTCAATTCGATATCCTCGGATTTTCACCTGATCATCAGAACGACCTACAAATTCTAAGGTTCCATCTGGCAACCATCTTCCTAAATCACCTGTTTTATATAAACGTCCTCCATTTTCGGTAAATGGATTTTCTATAAACTTCTCATTGGTTAGTTCTGGCCTATTTAAATATCCTCGACCAACGCCAATTCCAGCGGTCCATAATTCTCCCACAACACCTATTGGACATAAGTTCCCGAATCTATCAACCACATAAACGTCCATATTGGCTACTGGTTTTCCTATTGGAACTACTACTCCGCTAGGTGATTCATTCATGATATGTAGCGTGATATCATCAGCAGCTTCCGCTGGTCCATAAGCATTTACCACTGAAACATTTGGATACAAAGAAAACCAGTTATCCAATAATGATTTCGTTGCCGCTTCTCCTGTAACTAAAAAGTGACTTAAGTTTGATAAGCCATCAACCGAAACTCCACTCTCTAATAAACTAGAAACATAAGATGGTACCAATTGAAGATGGCTTACACTTTCTTTTGATAAAGACGATTCAAATCCTTTAATATCTAAGATACTTTCTTCACTATAAACAGTTATTGAGCCTCCACATAACAATGCGCTTAACATTTGCCATACTGAAATGTCAAAAGTAAATGGAGCTGTGAACGCTACCACACTTTCGTTAGTCATTTTCAGTTCATCAATCATCAACAACAAGTGGTTTAACAAACCAGCATGTTCAATCATAGCTCCTTTTGGTAATCCAGTACTACCAGAAGTATAAATGATATAAGCTAAATCATTTGGATTATAGGTTAACCCTACTTGAGTTGTTGCATAGTCGGATACATTTTCTAATACAATTAACTGAACGTTGTTAGAAAATGACTCTAATGTTTCTTGACTTTCCAAATTGGTAACCACTAAGGAACATTGTGTATCTTCAAGTAAATATTCAATACGATCTTTAGGAAAGTCTGGTTTTATTGGAACGTAGGCAGCACCAGCTTTTAAAATACCTAATACTCCAACAATCATATCCAAACCTCGTTCTACGCAAATTCCTATTAACTCATCTGATTTTACATCTTGTGTTACTAAACAGTGAGCTAGTTGATTTGAGCGCTCATCCAATTCTTCATAGCTCAATACTCCTTCTTCAAAAGTTGCTGCAATGGCAGCTGGAGTTTTTTTAACTTGATCAACAAATAAATCGACAACAGTTTTATCTAATGGATAATTAACCTCTGTACTGTTGAATACATTTAATAATTGAGTTTCTTCTTCCTTCGTTAAGATTGTTGTTTCACTAATAGGTTTGTCAATATTATCAACGATACTTGTTAATAATTCTTTATAGTGATCTAACATGCGTACGATTGTTTCTTCTTTAAACAGAGCAGTACAGTAATTCAAACTCAATACAATTTCAGATCCTTCTTCTGAAACATCTAGTGTTAAATCAAATTGAGCTGTTCTATCTAAATTATCGTATCCTGACGTGGTATTATTCTCTGAACCTTCGTTTGAATCTTCATTTTCATTATCCGCATCCTCATTATGGTAATCGAACATTACTTGAAACAATGGTGTCATACTCATATCACGAGTAGTAACCACTCTATCTACAACTTTTTCAAAAGGAGTCAATTGATGATCATAGCCATCTAATGTGGTCTCTTTTATTCTAGACAATACCTCTTTAAAACTTGGATTTCCACTTAAATCACTTCGTAATGCTAACGTATTTACAAAGAAACCAATCATTCCTTCCAATTCATATTGGGTACGATTTGCTATAGGAGTTCCTACACAAATATCATCTTGACCACTATAACGTGATAACAATACTTTAAATACCGAAAGTGTAAACATAAACGGAGTAACCCCATATTGTGTGCATAGCGCCTTTACAGAAGTTGTAAGTTCTTTACCAACTCCTACAACAATGCTACTTCCTTCATTGTTTTGTATTGAAGGACGCACATAATCCGTTGGTAATTTTAAAGTGCTCGCTCCTTTTAATTTATTTTCCCAATACCCTAATTGGCTTTCTAAAACATCTCCAGCGAAATACGAACGCTGCCAAATGGCGTAGTCTGAATACTGTAAATTTAGTTCAGGAAGTGCAACTTCCTTCTTGGTTAATAATGAGCTATAGATTTCTGAGAATTCATTCATTAAAATTATTCCAGAAATACCATCACTCGAAATATGATGTAACACACAGGTTAATACATATTCATTTTCGCCCAAGTCAAACAAACAGCCACGCACCATATAATCTTTTGATAGATCGAACGGTTTCGCTATAAAACGAGCAATTTCTTCTTCTAAATTTGTTTCAGCAGAAGTAACAACCATTTGTAATTGCCAATCTTCAGATGAAATTACTTTTTGATAACCAACTCCTTCTTCTTCATAAATTACCGTACGTAATATTTCATGTCGATCTACTATTATACGTAAGGCTTTATTTACTATTTCTGCATTAATATTCCCTTGCAACGGTTCAACTACTGGAATGTGATATTCTTCACTCCCCCCTTGCAATTGATCTAAAAACCACAAACGTTCTTGGTTAAAAGAAAGTGGTATGTTTCCTTCTTTTTCCTGAACAACTACTTCAGGTAATATCGTTGCTCTTGAACATGTTAATACATGTAAGGCCTGACTAGCGATTGTAGTATGCTCAAAAATATCGCGAATTGCGACCTCAACTTCTAACTCTTTACGTATTAAAGAAACTAAACGAGTTACCAACAAAGAATGACCTCCTAGCTCAAAGAAATTATCATAAACTCCAATTTTTTCGATATTCAATAACTCTTGCCAAATCTTTACCAACTGCTCTTCTGTTTCATTTCTTGGAGCAACGTATGCTTGGGTAGACAACATTGAACCATCAGGTTCTGGTAATGCTTTCCTATCTAATTTACCATTGCTAGTTACCGGAATCTCTTCCATCTCCACCCAAATCATAGGTACCATATACTCTGGTAATGTTTTGAGAAGCTCATCTTGCAAACTTTCTTTATTAAAATCGCCTTCAGTAACTACATAGGCAACTAATTGTTTGTTCCCACTGGCATCACTCTTAGCTAACACACAACATTGATTCACAACAGATAAGCTTGAAAGCGCATTCTCCACTTCTCCAAGCTCAATACGATATCCTCGGATTTTAACTTGACTGTCTTTTCTTCCTATAAATTCAATGGTACCATCTGGCAACCACTTAGCTAAATCGCCTGTTTTATAAATTCGTCCTTCTTCTTTGAACGGATTTTTAATAAACTTTTCATTGGTAAGTTCCTCTCTGTTATGATAACCTCGAGCAACACCTCTTCCTCCAACACAAAGCTCTCCAACAACTCCAGAAGGCAATAACTCATTCGAGTCATTTAAAATGTATACTTCTGTGTTATGAATAGGTTTCCCAATTGGAACAAGGTCTCCTATTTTACCTTTGAATGTAGTTGCACAAATACTCGTTTCCGTTGGTCCATAAGCATTGATATAATTATAACTCTCAGAAAAAGCTTTTGCGAGTTTTAATGGAATTGCTTCCCCTGCAGTAACCAATGTTTTTATGCTCGGTATAGCTTCTACTTCTAATAGTTGTAAAAAGGCAGGTGGTAAGGTTGCAAACGTAATTGTTTGTTCTTGTATGAAGTTTTTAAACAAGGACATATCCGATTTACCTTCCTCACTTACAATACACAAACTAGCCCCACTTAATAAGGCTATTCCTATTTCCCAGATAGAAGCATCAAACGAAGGACTTGCAAATTGCAAACAATTATCTTCAGTATTAATAGAGAAATCGGCAATCTGTGACAGTATCGTATTTATAATACTGCAATGTTCAATCATTACTCCTTTAGGCTTCCCTGTACTTCCTGAAGTATAAATTACATAGGCCAAATCATTCGCCTTAACAACTACATCAGGTGTAGCGTTATCATATTTATCTATATCCTTTTTGAAAGATGTTAAAAATGCGTCATCAATAACAAAGCTGCTATTACTATCTGTTTTAATATATTCTTTTCTTTCCTCTGGGTATGACGGGTCAATTGGAACATAAGTCCCTCCTGATTTTAAGACCGCCAAAAACGAAACGATTAACCAATTACTTCTTTCTAGCGTTACTGCTATTAAGGTTTCATTGCTAATGTTATGATTTGTTAAAATGTGGTTCGATAACTGATTCGAAAGCTCATCAAGTTCTCTATAACTCAACTTTTCTTCTTGATCAACTAAAGCTACCGCTCCCGGATTTTTTCCCACCTGAGTGGAGAATAAATCTATAATTGTTTTTTCCGTAGGATACTCTACTAGAGTTTCATTAAATTCATTTAATAGTTGAGTTTCTTCCTCCTTAGTTAAGATAGATAAATCACCTACATTCGTATCATCGTTTAATCCATCTAATAATTGCTTAACGACGACTTCCATATAAGAAAGAATACGTTCTGGTTGAATACTCGTATCCATTTGAGCTGTGATTCCGAAATCATCTCCAAAATCGTCCACTGCTAATGAAAAAGGGTAATTTGTTCGTTCTTGATCTCCCAGCAATTCAATATCCAAATTAGATGCTTCTAGATCTTGAAAAAGTTCTTCCGTAATATCACCTTCTTCTAATTCCTCCGAAGAAGAATGTCTGTAATTAAAAATTGCACTGAATAATGGTACTTCATTTGAAATACCTGACCAACTATGAACTTCCGATAAAGGAGTTTGTTCATAGGGTAATAATTCAGCCAGTCTTTCCTTTACTTGTTGAATATAATCGGCAACGGTACCTTCAACATTAAATAATAATGGTAATGTATTTATGAAAAGCCCTAAGGAATCGGCAGCTCCAACAGCACCTTGTAAACGCCCCGAGAATAAAGATCCAAACAAGGCTTGTTTTTTATTACTACACATTCCTACCACTATTCCGAAAGCAGCATGGAATAAAATAGCCGGAGTTATTCCCATTTGGGTACAGACTGTACGAATTTCTTTGCTCAACTCTTCAGGCAAGCCAATACTTGCTTCAGCGATATCTGTACCATTTCCTCGAACATTCGATAAATTGAAAGGATACGTTGGTTCATCAATACCTCCTAAAACATCTTTGAAGTAGACTTCACTATTATTGGTTGCTTGTTGGTGTAAAGTATGCCCAATAAAATCACGATACAATACTGGAGGAGGAAGTATATCTCCATGCCCCAATAAATGTAGATTTACTTCTTCAATAATTTTTTCTAAACCTACATGATCTATAATTAAATGATGGTTATTTACTAATAAATAATACTCTCCTTTTTCATTATCATCAACATATTTCAAATCTAATAATGGAGCTTTTGAAACATCCATCCAATGATTTCCTGATTCAACTAACGACTCCATTTGAGACCTGATATCTTCAGAAGGGTTTAACTTAAGCTCTTTATTTGAAAGAATAGCTTCCTTTAATACCACTTGAACAGCATTCGGCAAGTTTTCACTTAAAAAGCATGTTCTTAAAACATCATGACGATTCACTACAAACTGTAATGCCTCGATAAATTTGATTCGTTGTCCTTTATCTTTAAACAATAATAAATTCGGTGATACATAAAGATCTCCTACATTTTCATCACTCATTAAATAATGGAAGTACATTCCCTCCTGTAATGGTGATAAAGGATACATGTCTTGAATATTTTCTAAACCTCCAGGCACACGATTCACCACAATATCAATTTCCTCCTGAGAGAAATCTACTAAAGGAACCATTTCTGGAACTATGCGATCAATATCATCAGTAATTCCATTTGGTGGTACTTGGTAAGAAGTGAACCCTGAAGAAAGCTTACCGTCAATGGCAGCAATTGTTGGGCTTCCAAAAACATCAGCTATTTCAATATGATACCCTTCTTTTTGAATTCGATCGATTAACTGAACAATCAATAAACTATGACCTCCTAATTCAAAAAAGTTATCATTTACACCTATTTTCTCAATACCCAATAAATCTTGCCAAATAGCAACTAACAATGCTTCAGTTTCATTTCGAGGAGCAACATACTCTGTTGAAGATAAATTTAAACCATCTGGTTCTGGTAAAGATTTTCTATCTATTTTCCCATTGGTTGTAAGTGGCATTTCATCCAATGCTATCCACACCGTAGGAACCATATATTCTGGTAAGATTTCTCTTAATCCTTCTTGAATAATTTCTTTATCGAATTTTTCTTCACTTACTACATATCCAATTAAACGTTTATTTCCTTGAGTATCTTCTTTGGCTAAAACGCAACTTTGATTCACTGAATCTAGTGAAGCTAAAGCATTTTCTACTTCACCTAATTCGATACGATATCCTCGTATTTTTACCTGAGAATCTTTTCTACCAATGAATTCTATATCTCCATTCGGTAACCATTTCGCTAAATCGCCAGTTTTATATATTCTTTCTCCCTGCCTAAAAGGATTATCAATAAACTTTTCGCTAGTTAATTCTTCTCTATTTAAGTATCCTCGTGCAACACCTATTCCTCCTATGCACAACTCACCTACTGCACCAATTGGCAATAACTCATTGATATCATTTAAGATGTAGATTTGCGTGTTATCAATAGGCTTTCCAATAGGAACCATTTCTGTTATTTCCCCATTGAACGTAGTGGCGCAAATACTGGTTTCTGTTGGACCGTAAGCATTTACATAATTATAATTATTTGAGAATGCTTTTGCTAATCCTAATGGAATTGCCTCTCCGGCGGTAACTAAAGTCTTTAATCCATTTAAATCCTCAACTTCTAATAATTGTAAAAATGCAGGAGGTAAAGTTGCAAAGGTGATCTTGTTCTCTTTTACAAACTCTTTAAAGAAAGCCGTTTCTGATTTTCTATCTTCTTTTATAATATATAAGCTTGCTCCACCTAATAGGGAAATTCCTAATTCCCAAATAGAAGCGTCAAAAGATTGACTTGCAAATTGTAAGCAATGATCTTCAGGTGTGATTGAGAACGCTGTTATTTGAGATAACAGTGTATTGATAATATTTCGATGCTCAATCATTACTCCTTTCGGCTTACCTGTACTTCCTGAAGTATAAATAATATAAGCCAGGTCTTTAGAATCAACCACTACAGAAGGAACTGTTTTCGCTAATGATTCACTATTCTCCTTGAAAGAATCAATCAGAGTATCATTCAGTATAAAAATACTTCCACTATCTTTTTCGATATATTCTTTTCGCTCTATCGGATACGATGGATCGATAGGAACATAACATCCTCCCGTTTTTAAAATAGCTAGAAAAGAAACTAACAACCAATCGCTACGTTCTAAAATAACACCTATTGGATCTTCTTTATTGATTGTGTAGTTAGTTAATAAGAAATTAGCCAATTGGTTAGATCGTTCATCAAGTTCTTTATACGTTAATGACGTTTCTTCAAAAACGACAGCTACATCCTCTGGAGCTTTTTCAACTCTTTCTAAAAACAAATCGATTACCGTAGTATCTCCTGGATACGTTACCGAAGTATCGTTAAAATTTGTTATCAGTTCACTTTCTTCTGAAGCTGTTAACATTGGAAGTTTACCAATTGGTTGAGATGCATCCTTTACAATACTTCTTAACAACTCTTGATAGTGATTCATCATTCGTTCAATTGTAGCACCTTTGAACAAATCAGTACAGTAAACCATTTCAAACGAAATTCCTTTACTACCTTCTGAAATATCCAAAGATAAATCGAACATCGCATTGATAGCATCAAATCCATATTCAGAAATTGTAACATCTCCTGATACTATTTCTGTTTCATCTGACTCTTCTTCATCACTTGCGGTTGTATTTTGTAAAACGAACATTACTTGGAACAAGGGACTTTTACTCATGTCTCGTTCCTTAACAACACGATCCACAATTCTTTCGAAAGGAGCTAACTGATAATCATATCCTTCTAAAGTAGTATCCTTAATTCGTTTTAATAAATCCAAAAACTTAGGATTCCCACTTAAATCACTTCGTAGTGCCAAAGTATTTACAAAGAAACCGATCATTCCTTCCAGCTCTGTCTGTGTTCTGTTCGCAACAGGAGTTCCTATACAGATATCTTCTTGACCGCTATAACGAGAAAGTAACACTTTGAAACCAGCGAGTAACAGCATAAAAATTGTTACGCCTTCCTTTTCGCATAAATCATTAAGATCATCACTTAATTTTTTGTCTAGTGTAAAAGTTACATGATCACCTGCAGTACTTTGTACCGCAGGTCGTGGGTAATCTGTTGGTAAAGAAAGTGGTGTTGCATTTTTCAACTTCTCTTCCCAATAAGAAAGTTGAAAATCTAAAACACTCCCTTCTAAATATTTACGTTGCCAAACGGCATAATCGGCATATTGCAACGTTAATTCTGGTAGATTAACTTCGATACCAGCTTGTAAAGAACTATGGATTATGGTAAATTCATTGACAAGAATATCTTCTGACCAACCATCACTTGCGATATGATGGAAAACACAGGCTAAGACATACTTACTATTCCCTGTATCATACAAACATGCTCTTAATTTATAATCGTTAGCCAAATCAAATGGAGCTATTAGAAACTCTTCCAAATGTTCTTCCAAATTATCCTCAGATAAACTTTCTTGAACTAAAGTCCAATTTTCCGAGCTTACCACTTTTTGATACCCAACTCCATCTTCAGACAAAATATTCGTACGTAATACTTCATGTCGATTGACAATATATCTGAATGATTGTTCTATTAGAGATGCATCCAAGGCCCCTTCAAAACGCAATATAAAAGGCATGTGATACGCTTGACTACCTTGTAATCCATCAACAAACCACAAACGTTCTTGTCCAAATGACAAAGGAACTTTCGTTATAGTTTCCCTATCATAAGGAGTAATCTTTTTAAGTGAACTCGTCTTATTTTTCGATCGAAGATTTTGAATATATTCTATTATCTGAGGTTTGTTCTCTTTTATTTTTTGAAGTAATTCAGAACTAATAGGAGCCACAGTTTTAACTGTCAAAGAATCACCTTTAACACCAATCTTCACACCTTCTTGCTTTGCTTCCTTTAGGATACTTAAAATTTCTGTATTCATTACTTAAAGCTTATATTTCAATAGTTTCTAAATAGTTTTCCTCGTCAGTTTCATTATCATCATCTTCTTCCAAATAAGATTTAAAGATTTCAATAAGTGACGCTTGTTCTTCTATGGTCGTCTCTTCAAAAATTTCACGAATAGACACTTCTGTTTCAAAAGTTGTTCGAATCATAGATACGAGTCGAGTGGCTAATAATGAATGTCCTCCTAAATCGAAGAAATCATCATAAACACTGATCTTTTCAATGCCCAGTAACTCTTGCCAAATAGCAACTAATTGTTCTTCCGTTTCATTTCCTGGCGCCAAATATTCTTTATCCGACAACTGCGTAAGATCTGGTTCTGGAAGTGCTTTTTTATCAATTTTTCCATTGGCTGTTAAAGGCATTTCTTCTAAAACAAACCATAATTGAGGAATCATATAGTTCGGTAAACTTTCCGAAACTGCCTCTTGTAATTCTTCTTGATTGGCTCCTTCTTCAACTACTAAATAAGCTACCAATCGATTTACTCCAGTTGGATCTTTTTTGGCTAGCACACAACATTGACTAATTGTATTTAAAGAAACTATTGTATTTTCTATTTCTCCTAATTCAATACGATAACCACGGATTTTAACTTGATCATCTGTACGACCTACAAACTCCAAGGTTCCATCTGGCAACCATTTTCCTAAATCACCTGTTTTATATAATCGACCTCCATTCTCTGTAAACGGATTAGCGATAAATTTCTCTTTGGTTAATTCATCTCTATTTAAATATCCTCTACCAACTCCAATACCACTTGTCCATAGTTCACCTATAACACCGATTGGACATAAATGATCGAATTGATCGACAACATACATATCCATATTGGCTACTGGTTTTCCGATTGGCACTGTAGCACCTTCTGGAGCTTCAGTCATAATGTGAAGTGTTACATCATCGGCCGCTTCCGCTGGTCCATATGCATTTACTACGGGAACATTTGGATATATAGAGAACCATTTTTCTAATAATGGCTTCGTTGCAGCTTCTCCTGTAACAAGGAAGTATTCTAAATTGGTTAAGCCTTCAACCGCAACGCCTTCATCCAATAAACTTGAGACATATGAAGGAACTAATTGCAAGTGACTTACATTATTACTAGATAATGATTGTTGGAAATTATAAAAATCTAGGATACTTTGTTCACTATAGATTATTATTTTACCACCACATATTAAACCACTTAACATTTGCCATACTGAAATATCAAATGTAAATGGAGCTGTAAAAGCAACTGCACTATTCTCATTCATCTTAAGGTCATCGACCATCAGTAATAAATGGTTCAATAATCCAGCATGCTCTATCATGGCTCCTTTCGGTAATCCTGTACTTCCCGAAGTATAAATTATATAAGCCAAACTGTTAGAATTGCATGTTATTTCAATTCCTGAATCTGGGTATTTTTCATCCAATATTTCTTCATTATCTAGAGAAATTAACTTCACTGAATCATCAAATAAAGACTCCAATACTAATTCGTTAAGTTCATCTGTAACGATTAAAGAACATCCTGTATCTTCAACCATATATGAAATACGTTCCATTGGGAAATCTGGCTTGATAGGAACATAAGCTCCTCCAGATTTTAATATTGCTAAAACTCCAACGAGCATATCTAAGTTTCGTTCTAAACAAATCCCGACTAAATCGTCTGGTTGTACTCCTTCATTTATCAAATAATGAGCAAGTCTATTTGAACGTCGATCTAATTCCTCATAGGTTAATTCCTCTTCTTCAAACACCGCAGCGATGGCTTCTGGAGACTTTGATACTTGATCTGAGAACAAATCAATCACCGTTTTGTCTAATGGATAAGGAACCTCTGTATTATTAAATGTTTCTAATAATTGAACATCTTCTTTAGGTAGAATTGTTAAGCTATCCATGGTTATATTTTGCTCCTCTTTTAACCCAGTTACTAACTGACTTAAAGCTTCTTCAATATATCCTATGAACTGCTCTGGATTAATGTCTCCATCAATTTGAGCCGTAAGTTCAAACTCTTTACCATAATCATCAATATCTAATGATATTGGGTAATTGGTACGCTCATTTACCATAGTCACCGCAAGACCTAAATCAACGACATCTCCACTTTGTAATACTTCCTCTGATACTTCTTCCTCCTCTTCTTCAAGAGTTGTGTGACGGTAATTCATCAACGCACTAAATATTGGAAGTTCATTAGAAATACCACTCCAACTATGAACATCGGATAAAGGAGTTTGTTCATAAGCTAAAATTTCGGTTAGTGCTTTTTTAACCTCAGCAACATATTCGGATACAGTTCCTTTTAATTCAGTAAGAAATGGTAATGTATTAATGAATAATCCTAACGAATCTGCTGCTCCAAGAGAACCTTGTAAACGTCCTAAAAGTAACGAACCGAAAACTGCATAATCGGTATTACTACACCTTCCTACAACCAAACCAAAAGCGGCATGGAATAATACTGCTGGACTCATTCCTAGGGAAATACTAATACTTCGAAGGTCTTCAGCTAAACTTTCAGGAATTGCCGATTGTGCCTCTTTAATATCACTAAAGTTATCGCGAGTATCTGTTAAACCGAATGGATATGTTGGTTCTTGAATATTTCCGTATAAGCCTTTGAAATAAGATTCGCTATCATTTGTTGCTTGCTGATGTAGTGTATGCCCTATAAAGTCTCTATATAAAACTGGAGTTGGAAGTTCCGACTCTTTACCTGATAAGTACAATACAATTTCAGAAACAACCTTTTCTAATCCTATATGATCTAAAGCTAAGTGATGTTGATAAACAACAACGTAACATATTTCATTTTCTGGATCATCTATTGATTTTAGTTTTAATAATGGAGCTTTAGATACATCCATCCAATGACGCCCTGGGGCTGCTAATTCTTCTAATTCTGTAGCAAAATCTTTATCACTATCTATTATATATTCTTCAACAGGTAGCTCTGCTTCTCTCAATACTACTTGAACTGTATTTGGCAATCCTTCACTTAAGAAAGCAGTACGCAACACATCATGACGATTTACAACAAACTGTAACGCTTCTATAAAGGATGCACGTTTTTCTTTATTTGCAAAAGAAAGCAATGTAGGCAAGATGTACGGGTCTCCCTCACTTTCATTACTCATTAAATAGTGGAAGTAGATTCCTTCTTGCAATGGAGATAAAGGATACATATCTTCAATATTCGCAACACCCCCATCAATTTGGGCGACCACTGCGTCAATTCCTTGTTGATCAAAATTTAATAATGGTACCATTTCAGGTGTTATCTCTTTAGAATCTCTTGTTATTCCATTAGGCGGAGTTATATACATTGAGCTTGACAATACCATTTTCTCAGTGATTCCAACAATACATGGATTCAAGAAAATATCTCTTACTGCTATGTGATAACCGATTTTCTGAACGCGTGCTATCAATTGAACAATTAGTAAACTATGACCGCCAAGCTCAAAGAAATCGTCATAAACACCAACTCTTTCTACTCCTAACAAATCTTGCCAAATGATTGCTAACTCCTCTTCAACTTCATTTCTTGGAGCAACATATTCTCTAGTGGATAACTGTGAGCTGTCTGGTTCAGGCAATGTTTTTTTATTAATCTTTCCATTTGCGGTTAATGGCATTTCTTCTAAGGCAATCCACAACATCGGAACCATGTACTCTGGTAGGCTGTCTTTTAAAGTATCTTGAATTTTATTCTTGTTAAACTCACCTTCTACAACAACATACCCAACTAAACGATTAATTTCGTTTTGATCTTTCTTAGCTAGTACGCAACAATTCTGAATACTTGAAACTTGTGATAAGGCATTCTCAATTTCACCTAGTTCGATTCGATATCCTCGGATTTTTACCTGATCATCAGAACGACCTACAAATTCTAGGGTTCCATCTGGCAACCATCTTCCTAAATCACCTGTCTTATATAAACGTCCTCCATTTTCAGAGAACGGATTTTCTATAAACTTCTCTTGGGTTAGTTCTGTTCTATTCAAATAACCTCTACCAACTCCTATCCCCGAAGTCCATAATTCTCCAACTACTCCAATCGGACATAAATTTTCAAATCGATCAACCACATAAACATCCATATTTGCTACAGGTTTTCCTATTGGAACTGTTACACCTTCTGGAGTTTCACTCATAATGTGCAAAGTAATATCATCCGCTGCCTCAGCTGGACCATAAGCATTTACTACTGGAACATTTGGATATAGAGAGAACCACTTATCTAATAGTGATTTCGTAGCTGCTTCTCCTGTTACTAAGAAATGGCTCAAGTTTGACAAACCTTCTGTGGCGTTTTCACTTTCTAACAAACTAGCTATATATGATGGGACTAATTGGAGATGACTTACATTGTCATCTTCTATCGAGGCTTGGAAATCATCAATATCCAAAATGCTTTCTTCACTATAAATTGCTACTGAACCTCCACATAGCAATGCGCTTAACATCTGCCATACAGAAATATCAAATGTGAATGGTGCCGTAAATGCGACTACACTTTCATTTGTCATTTTTAGCTCATCAACCATTAATAACAAGTGATTTAACAAACCAGCATGTTCTATCATGGCACCTTTTGGTAATCCAGTACTTCCTGAAGTATAAATAACATAAGCCAAATCATATGAACGATATTCAGTTTTCACTGGAATCGTTGCATAATCACTTACATTATCTATTGCAATTAATTGAATGCTATCGGAACATGACGCTAAAGTTTCTTGACTTTCCAGATTGGTAACGACAAGAGAACATCCAGTATCTTCGAGCAAATACTCAATACGATCTTTAGGAAAATCAGGCTTTATAGGTACATAGGCTCCTCCCGCTTTTAAGATTCCTAATACTCCAACGAGCATATCCAAACCTCTATCTAAAGAAATTCCTATTAAGTCGTCAGATTTTACACCTTGTGAAACTAAGCAGTGCGCCAATTGATTTGAGCGCTTATCTAACTCTTGATAAGTTAATTCTTCTCCTTTAAAAGTAGCGGCAATTGCTTTCGGTGATTCCTGAACTTGGTTAACAAATAAATCTACAACAGTTTCATCCAAAGGATAATCTACCTCAACTGAATTGAATGCATTTAATAATTGAGTTTCTTCCTTATCAGTTAACATTGCAACCTCGCCAACTGACTGCTCAATATTGCCAACAATACTCGTTAATAATTCATTGTAATGTTCTAACATTCGAACTATAGTTTCCTCTTTAAACAAGGTAGTGCTATAAGTTAAACTCAATTCAAATGTAGACTCTACTTCTGTAACATCTAATGTTATATCAAATTGAGAGCTTACTGTTTCCGATTCATATGGTGAAATAGCCAAACGATCAAAATTCTCTTCAACCGCTTGTAAATCTACTTCTTGCAATTCAACCGTACCACCAACAGTATTTTCTAGTGAGAACATTACCTGGAATAAAGGCGTTGTACTCATATCGCGATTTGTAACCACTCTATCCACAACTTTCTCAAACGGAGCTAACTGATTGTCATATCCTTGTAGAGTTGTTGTTTTTACTTGACTTAATAACTCTTTAAAACTGATATCATCACTTAAATCACTTCTCAACACTAGTGTGTTTACAAAGAATCCTATCATTCCTTCAAGTTCCGACTGTGTACGGTTTGCTATTGGAGTACCTATACAAATATCATCTTGACCGCTATAACGTGCTAATAATACTTTAAAAGACGATAGTAAAAACATAAAGGTTGTTACGTTTTCTTGCTTCGACAAGGCTTTGATCGAAGTTCCTAACTCTTCATTTAAGTTTATAGTGATATTGGCTCCTTCAGTTTCTTGAATTGCAGGACGCATAAAATCAGTAGGCAACTCTAATACACTTGCATTGGCTAATTTTTGTTCCCAATACGAAAGTTGGTTTTCTAATACTTCGCCATCGAAATACTTTCGCTGCCAAACCGCATAATCTGCATATTGTAAAGTTAATTCTGGTAAATTAGCTTCTCTACCTAATTGTACTGAAGCATAAAGCTCATCAAACTCTTGTACCAAAATATCTTCCGACCAACCATCACTCGCGATATGATGGAAAACACATGCCAAGGCAAATTTATTTTCTCCTAAATCATACAAACGAGCTCTTAATTTATAATCACTTGCCAAATCAAAAGGAATCGTTAAAAACTTTCCTAAGTTTTTTTCTAATTCATCTTCCTGTATCGTTTCTTGACTTAAGCTCCATTCTTCATGACTTCTTATTTCTTGATAACCATATCCTTCTGCGGATAGGATATTCGTACGTAACACTTCATGACGAGCAACAATTGTTTTAATTGTTGTTTCTAGATGTACTTTATTTAGGTTTCCTTCTAAGTACATAACTACTGGCATGTGATATGCCAACGTTCCTTGTAACTGATCAATAAACCAAATACGTTCTTGGCTAAAAGATAATGGGATACGCTCTGGACGATCCTCAGCTGTAATTGAAGGTAACATTACTCCTACAGATAATTCCGATACATAAGCGGCTAAATCTGCTAGCACCGTATATTCAAAAACTCCAGCAATTTCTATTTCTTTCTTTAACTCTTTACGAATCATCGAAACCAATCGAGTCGCTAATAAACTATGACCTCCTAATTCAAAGAAATCATCATGAATACCAACACGCTCTATTCCTAATAATTCTTGCCAAATAGCGGCCATTTGTTCTTCACTTTCATTTGTCGGCGCTACATACTCTCTTGCTGATAACTCTGAACTATCTGGCTCTGGAAGTGATTTTTTATCAATTTTCCCATTTGGTGTCAACGGCATTTCTTCCAACGGTATCCATACCATAGGTACCATATATTCTGGTAAACTTCTTTTTAGTTCTTCTTGTACCTTTTCTTTATTGAATTCCTCTTCAACAACTACATATCCAACCAAACGATTTGTACCAATATTATCCTCTTTGGCCAATACACAACTATTTTGAATACCTATTACTTGCGATAAGGCATTTTCAATTTCTCCTAGCTCAATACGGTATCCTCTAATCTTAACCTGATCATCGGAACGCCCTACAAATTCTAGTATTCCATTTGGCAGCCATCTTCCTAAATCACCTGTTTTATATAAACGACCTCCTTCAGTTATAAATGGATTAACTATAAACTTCTCTTTTGTAAGTTCTTCTCTATTTAAATATCCTCTACCAACTCCTATTCCAGAAGTCCATAATTCACCTACAACACCAATTGGACATAAATTGTCAAATTGATCAACGACATAAACATCCATATTCGCCACGGGCTTTCCTATTGGAACCACCACTCCTTCTGGCGATTCATTCATAATATGTAAGGTAATATCATCCGCGGCTTCTGCTGGTCCATAGGCGTTCACTACTGGAATTGATGGGTATAATGAGAACCACATATCGAGTAATGACTTTGTAGCTGCTTCACCAGTTACTAGGAAATATGACAATCCAGAAAGTCCTTGCGATATTTCTCCACTTTGTAATAAACTAGCTAAATAAGAAGGTACCAACTGAAGGTGACTTACATTATCTTCTTCTAAAGATGATTGGAATCCATCAAGATCTAGAATAGTATCTTCACTATATACGGCAACACAACCACCGCAAAGCAGTGCGCTTAGCATTTGCCAAACTGAAATATCAAAAGTAAACGGAGCAGTAAACGCGACTACACTTTCGTTCGTCATTTTCAGTTCATCAATCATCAATAATAAGTGATTCAATAAACCTGCATGTTCAATCATAGCTCCTTTCGGTAACCCTGTACTTCCAGAAGTGTAAATAATATACGCTAAATCTTTTGCATTATAGGTAAGTTCCAATCCTTGTTCTGGATATTCGAACTCTAAAACATCGTCTTCATCCAGTGCTATCAAATTAATCGCATCATCAAATAATGATTCCAAAACGAATTCATTCAACCCATCTGTTACAACTATTGAGCACCCCGTATCTTCAATGATATACGAGATACGATCCATTGGAAAATCTGGTTTTATTGGAACATAAGCACCTTTTGCTTTTAATATTCCTAGAATTCCAACAATCATATCCAATCCTCTTTCCAAGCAAATTCCTACCAAATCATTTGGTTGAACTCCTTCAGCCATTAAATAATGTGCTAATTGATTTGATCGTTGATTTAATTCTTCATAACTAAGTTCATCTCCTTCAAAAGTAGCTGCAATAGCTTCTGGTGTCTCTTGGACTTGAGCATTGAATAAATCGATAACAGTTTTATCTAAAGGATACTCTTTTGAAGTATCATTAAATATGTCCAATAATTGTGTTTCTTCTTGTTGTGATAATATTGGTAAATCACCAATGGACTGCTCCATATTAGATACAATACTTTTCAGTAATGTTTTGTAGTTCTCTAACATACGAGCAATAGTTTCTTCTTTAAATAAATCAGTGCAGTAAACAACATTTAAAGAAATATCCGACTCATCTTCATTTACATTGAACATTAAATCGAACTGCGCAGTTGTTTCTGAAAATTGATGAGGTATGATTAGTAGATCGTTTATTCCATTATTTTCCTCAGCACTTTCTTGTGGAGTTTCGATGTCGCTATTATAATCGAACATTACCTGAAATAATGGTGTCATACTCACATCACGCGTAGTCACTACTCGATCTACCACCTTTTCAAAAGGTGTTAATTGGTTGTCATATCCCTCAAGAGTTGTTGCTTTAACTCTTTGTAATAATTCTTTGAAATTAATATCTCCACTTAAATCACTTCTTAAAGCCAAAGTATTCGTAAAGAAACCAATCATGTCTTCTAACTCGTATTGTGTACGATTTGCGATTGGTGTACCTACACAGATGTCTTCCTGCCCACTGTAGCGAGATAGTAACACCTTAAAGGTAGACAACAAAAACATGAATGGGGTTACTCTCTCTTGATGATATAACTCTTTTAACGAAGCACTTAATTCTGCACCTAAACTCATTGAATAAGTTGCTCCTGCAGTACTCTGAACAGAAGGACGGATATAGTCGGCAGGTAATGATAATGTGCTTACTCCTGATAATTTATTTTCCCAATAAGATAATTGTTCATTTAAAATATCACCTTCTAAATATTTGCGCTGCCATATTGCATAATCGGCATATTGTAAATTCAACTCAGGGAGATTAACTGCTCTTCCTGATTTCAAAGCATTGTATAGTTCAAAGAATTCATTTCTTAAAATTTCTTCAGACAAACCATCACTAGCGATATGATGAAAAATACAAGCTAACACAAATTTATTCTCTTCTAATTCGTACAAGCAAGATCTCAATTTGTAGTCTACTGACAAATTAAAAGGAGTTGTTAAATAGTTATGTATTTGTTTATTTAACTCCTCTTCTCCTGAAATTTTCTTCTTTTCTAGCTTCCAATTATCTCCACTTGCTATTTCCTGATATCCAACCCCTTCACTTGAAAAAAGGTTGGTACGTAAAATTTCATGTCGAGAAACAATAGTTTTTAAAGCTTGCTCCAATACATCAATATCCAACTCTCCCTGAATATGCATGATTGTTGGAATATGGTATGCTAATGTTCCTTCAAACTGATCCAAAAACCATAAGCGTTCTTGGCTAAAAGATAATGGAATATGCTCTTCACGACTCTCTACTACTATTTCAGGTAAAAGAACACCTTTAGATTGTGTTGAAATATACAGGGCTAAATCCGCTATCGTTGTATATTCGAATACTTCACGAATTGCTATTTCTTTTTCTAAATCCTTACGAATCAAAGAAACCAAACGAGTAGCTAATAATGAATGACCTCCTAACTCAAAGAAATCGTCATAAACTCCAATTTTTTCTATACCCAATAACTTCTGCCAAATGATTGCTAATTTCTCTTCTGTTTCATTTCTCGGAGCCACATATTCTTTTGAAGATAGCACAGAGCCATCGATTTCAGGTAATGCCTTTTTGTCTAATTTTCCATTTACTGTTAATGGCATTTCTTCTAAAGCTATCCAAAGTGTAGGTACCATATAACTAGGTAATATATTCTTAAGCTCAGATTGAAGAATTTCTTTATCAAATTCTCCTACTGAAACGACATACCCAATTAATTGTTTTGTACCACTAAAATCTTCTTTAGCTAATACACAACATTGACTTACTGAAGATAGTGTTGACAAAGCACTTTCTACTTCTCCCAGTTCAACACGATAACCTCTAATTTTTACTTGATCATCTTTTCTTCCAATAAATTCTAAATTACCATCTGGTAATAATCTACCTAAATCTCCAGTCTTATAAATTTTATCTCCTTCTTTGAAAGGGTTTCTTACAAACTTTTCTTTATTAAGTTCTTCTCTATTTAAATAACCATTTGATAATCCTACCCCTCCAATACATAATTCACCAACAACTCCTTGAGGAACTAAGTTTAAGTTTTTATCTAAAACATAAATTTGCATGTTTGGCATTGGAGTACCAATTGGAAATGTATTTACAAATGAATGTTTATCAAGTGTATTAAATGAGTATGTTGTAGCTCCCACTGTTGTTTCTGTAGGACCATACTCATTAATTATTATCGAACTAATATTTAATTCTTCAAACGTAGATAAATGGTTCGGTTGTAATGCTTCTCCTCCTAAAACATAGCGATCTGCTAAATTCTTTGTTTTTCTTAACACAGGATCTAATAATTCAAGATGAGATGGTGTTAATTTTATAAAGCTATACGGTGCGTATTTTTCTAAGTTTTCATCTTTAAAAGCATCTAAACCGCTACCACTGCTTATCACGAGCATTTTACCATTTGCCAATGGCGTAAAAATCTCAGTCATGGAAGCATCAAAAGATGCAGAAAGATGCATATAACTTCCTGATGTATTTTCACCTAAATACTGGTTACTACAAGTAGTTATGTAGTTCATTAAACTACTATGATAAATTGGAACTCCTTTTGGCTTCCCTGTACTTCCTGAAGTATAAATTACATAAGCCAAACTATTTGGCGTAACAAGATTGCTTAAATCCTCTTTTTTCGATTCTACAAACTCTTTCCAATCATTATCTAAAGTTATGGTTGTAATTCCTTCTTTTTCATTTATCGCTTTCTCATTTTCATTGTTAGTTAAGACAATACTTATTCCTGCATCGCCTAACATATATTCAATTCTATCTGAAGGGTATGCAGGATCAATAGGTACATAAGCTCCTCCCGATTTTAACACACCTAAAATCCCCACTAGCATTTCCAAATTGCGTTTCATGCAAATACCAACTAAAGTATTTGATTGAACTCCTAAACTTCGTAAATAGTGAGCTAATTGATTTGAACGATCTTCTAACTCCTGATATGTTAATCCATCATTTTTATATACCAACGCAATGGCTTCAGGAGCTTTTACAACTTGCTTAGCAAAAGCATCAACAATTGTTTGATCTACTTTGTAAGTGACGTTTGTATCGTTAAATGAAAGTGCTAATTCCGTTTCTTCTTGTTTTGTTAGCATTTGTAAATTACCAACTCCTTGATTGCTATTGCTTACTAAACTCTTCAATAACTCTCTGAAATGTCCTAACATTCCATCTATAGTTGACTTTTCAAATAATGCCGTGCAATAATTTACATTTAGAAGAATATTCGAATCTCCTTCAGCAATACTCAAAGTAAGATCGAACTTCGATGTTACATTACTACTTTCGAATTCTGAAATTTCAATACCTCCAAAATCTAATGCATTTGAATTATCATCAGACAAACCAACAGCCGTATTTTCAGTCATGAACATTACTTGAAATAAAGGAGTTGTACTCATATCGCGAGTTACTACCACTTTATCAACTACCTTTTCAAAGGGCGTCAATTGATGATCATAGGCATCTAATGTTGTTTGTTTTACTTGCTTTAAGAAATCACTGAAGCTTGGGTTATCACTTAAATCGCTGCGCAGTGCTAGTGTATTAACAAAGAAACCAATCATTCCTTCTAAATCAGATTGTGTACGATTCGCAATAGGCGTACCCACACAAATATCATCTTGGCCACTATATCTATGCAATAATACTTTAAATACCGATAGAAGGAACATGAACATAGTTACTCCTTCATTTTGACATAACTCTCTAGCAGAATTCGTTAAATCTTCATCTAATGCTAAATAGGTACTACCTCCTTCTACACTTTGAGTAGTAGGGCGTTCAAAATCCAATGGAAGTTTTAAACTATCAACTCCTTTTAACTTATTTTCCCAATATGCTAATTGATTTTGAAGAACTTCTCCATCCAAATGTTTACGCTGCCAAATAGCATAGTCAGCGTATTGTAAATTTAATTTTGGAAGATTTATAGAATTCCCATTTTGTAATGAGCTATATAATTCTAAAAATTCATTGATTAAAATATCTTCAGACCAACCATCACTCGCAATATGATGAAGAACTACCGCTAAAACATAATTTTCACCTTCTAAGTTATACAAGCAAGCTCTTAATTTATAATCTTTTGCTAAATCAAAAGGAGCTGCTTGGAATTCAGTGATACTTCTTTCAATAGTTTCTTCAGAGGTGTTTTCTTGAGTCAATGTCCATAAGTCCGCTTCTACTATTTCCTGATATCCAAAACCTTCTTCAGACACGATATTGGTACGTAATACCTCATGACGAGCAACAATTTCTTTCAGTGATTGCTCTAATGCGTTTATATTTAATGCTCCTTTTAAACGAATGGCAATTGGCATGTGATATTCAATTGTACCTTGCAACTCATCTAAAAACCATAAACGTTCCTGGCTAAATGATAATGGAATTCGTTCTGGACGTTCTTCAACAATAATTGGCGGAAGTGATACTCCTTCAGAAAGTGTTGAAATGTGCAAACCTAACTCTGATATGGTTGTATATTCGAAAACATTACGTATTAGAATTTCAATAGACATTTTAGTACGAATCATTGAAACCAAACGAGTTGCCAATAAACTATGACCTCCCAACTCGAAGAAATCATCGTATACACCAATTTTATCTAGACCTAGCAATTCTTGCCAAACTGCAACTAATTGCTCTTCTACTTCATTTCTAGGTGCCACATATTCTTTACTCGATAATTCAGCACTATCTGGTTCAGGCAATGACTTTCTATCTATTTTTCCATTTGCAGTTAAAGGCATTTCATCCAATACAATCCATATGGTCGGAACCATATAATCTGGAAGGCTTAATTTTAAACTTTCTTGGATACTTTCTTTAGTGATTTCTTCTTCAAGCACAACATAACCTACCAAGCGATTCGTTCCAATACTGTCTTTCTTAGCTAAAACACAGCTATTTTGAATTTCTGTTATCTGAGCTAATACACTCTCTATTTCTCCTAGTTCAATACGATACCCACGAATCTTTACCTGATCATCGATACGACCTATAAACTCAATAGTTCCATCTGGTAACCATCTTCCTAAATCACCAGTTTTGTATAAACGTTCTCCTTTTTTATTAAATGGATCAAAAGTGAATTTTTCCTTTGTAAGTTCTTCTCTATTCAAATAACCTCTACCTACACCAATTCCACTAGTCCATAATTCTCCAACAACTCCGACGGGACATAAATTGTCAAATTGATCCACCACATACACATTCATATTTGCTACTGGCTTTCCTATTGGAACCAAATCTCCTACTGGAGATTCATTCATGATATGAAGTGTGATATCATCGGCAGCTTCAGCTGGTCCGTAAGCATTCACAACCGGAACCGATGGATATAATTTAAACCATTTATTTAATAACGATTTAGTTACTGCCTCTCCTGTTATCAAGAAAAACTCTAATCCAGCTAAACCATCAACTACTGTATCAGTTTCTATTAAGCTTGCTAAATAAGATGGTACCAATTGTAAATGAGTTACATTATCCTTATCCAACGAAGTTTGAAACCCATTAATATCCAATATTCTTTCCTCACTATAAATAGCAATTGAACCACCACAGAGTAACGCGCTTAGCATTTGCCAAACGGAAATATCAAATGTAAATGGTGCCGTAAAAGCTACAACACTTTCATTAGACATTTTTAACTCTTCTACCATGATTAACAAGTGATTCAATAAACCTACATGCTCTATCATAGCCCCTTTTGGAACTCCTGTACTTCCTGAAGTGTAAATTATGTAAGCTAACGAATTAGGTTTATAATTTAGCTCTAAAGCAGTTTCTGGGTAACTAGAAACTTCGTCTAAAACTAATTGATTTACCTTAGTAAAAGATGACAATATTGAGTTACTCGAAGTGTTTGTTACCACTAAAGTACAAGCCGTGTCTTCTAAAATATGAGCAACACGATCTGTTGGAAAATCTGGTTTAATTGGCACATAGGCTCCTCCAGATTTTAAAACTCCCAATACAGTAACTAACATGTCCAATCCTCTTTCCAAACACACCCCTATAAGATCATCAGATTGTATACCTTGTCCTATTATATAATGTGCTATTTGATTAGAACGTTTGTCCAGTTCTTGATATGTTAATTTTTCTCCTTCAAAAACTGCAGCAATCGTATTTGGAGATTTCTTAACCTCCTCTTTGAATACATCAATTACCGTTTTATCTAAATCATATTTTACAGAAGTTTGATTAAAAACTTCCAATAATTCTGTTTTTTCTGGTTGAGTGAGCATGGATAAACTTCCAATTGGCTTCTCAATATTGTTTACAACAGCATTTAACAATACTTTGTAATGTTCAAGCATTCTCTCGATACTTGTTTCTTTAAATAAATCCGAGCAATAATTTAAACTCAACATAATTGCTAAGTCTTCTTCAGATACATTTAATGTTAAATCAAACTGTGCTGAAGTATTGGTATATTCATATGGAAATATCCTTAAATCTTGTACTCCTTCCTCTATAGTAACCTCAGAATTTTCTTCTTCAACAACAGAAGCCTCGTTATGATAATCGAACATTACTTGGAACAATGGTGTCGTGCTCATATCACGAGTAGTTACTACTCTATCTACTATCTTTTCAAAAGGTGTTTGTTGATTTTTATATCCTTCTAAAGTGGTTGTTTTTACTCTCCTTAAAAACTCTTTAAAGCTTGGATTTCCACTCAAATCACTACGTAATGCAAGTGTATTTACAAAAAACCCGATCATTCCTTCCAATTCAGATTGGGTTCTATTTGCTATAGATGTTCCAACACAAATATCATTTTGCCCACTATGACGCGATAATAACAGTTTAAAAACAGATAATAACAACATAGGCATTGTAACTCCTTCTTGCTGACATACCTCTTTCAATGAAGCTGTTAATTGTTCATCAAGTAGCATGGAAACATCCCCTCCTGCATTACTTTGCATTTGAGGACGTGAATAATCTAATGGCAAAGCCAAAGTACTTACTCCAGAGAGTTTATTTTCCCAATAACTTAATTGAGTTTCTAAGAGTTCTCCTTCAAAGTATTTTCGCTGCCATACTGCATAATCAATATACTGTAGATCGAGCTCTGGAAGCATTACCTCTCTTTCTGATAGTAACGCATCATATAACTCTATAAACTCACTCGTTAAAATATTTTCAGACCAACCATCACTCGCAATATGATGAAAAACACAAGCCAGAACATATTTACTTTCCCCTGAATCGTATAAACATGCTCTTAATTTATAATCGCTTGATAAATCAAAAGGAATGGTAAGATAATTAGGTAATACTTTCGACAACTCTTCTTCTCCTGAAACCTGTTGCCTTTCCATATACCAATTATCTGAGTTGACTACTTCTTGGTATCCGATCCCCTCATCAGATAAAATATTCGTTCGCAACACTTCATGACGACCAACAATTGTTTTTAAAGCTTGTTCAAGAACTGAAGTATTTAACTTTCCTTCTAAACGAATAACTGTTGGAATATGGTATTCTTCACTGCTCCCTTGAAGCTGATCTATAAACCACAATCTTTCTTGATTAAAAGATAAAGGAATTTGTTTAAGTTCTGATCTATCGAAAGCGACAATATTACCGTCGGCTCCAATATGACTTGTTCCTTTTTCATGCTTTTTAAGGTAGCTTATTAAAACCTCCTTTTGGTTTTTAATTTTCTCAAGTAAATCTGAATCAATTGTAGTTTTCTTCGATTTAATACTTAATTTATCCCCTTCCAATACTAATTTAATACCTTCCCTTTCAGATATTTTTAGTATCTCTAATATTTCTAAATTCATTGAGTAAGTTGGTTGATTCTTGTTTGTTTGATTCTTTTTTATAAACTAATTGTAGTAACATATTCATCTTCGTCTTCAATCTTGTTTAGAGAAATTACCCCTATGTAATTTGCTAATTGCTCTATACAATCGAATTCGAAAATGTCTACGATCTCAATTTTTATATCTAGTTCTTTGTTGACAATTGAAATTAAACGAGTCGCCAATAAACTATGGCCTCCTAATTCGAAGAAGTTATCATAAACCCCTACTTTTTCGACACCTAACAATTCTTGCCAAATGGCAACTAATTGTTCTTCGATATCGTTACGTGGGGCTACATATTCTCTTGTTGAGAACATGCTACCGTCAGGATCCGGCAATGATTTTCTATCTAATTTACCATTAGATGTTAATGGCATAGCATCTAGTGCTATCCATATAGTAGGAATCATGTAGTTTGGTAAGCTTTCTTTTAATTCTTCTTGTAAAAATTCTTTATCCAATGCTCCATTTACAACGATATAGCCGATTAGTTGATTTGTACCTGTAGCATCTTCCTTCGCTAATATACAGCATTGATTTATAGAATCAATGGCTAATAAGGCACTTTCTATCTCTCCTAACTCAATTCTGTACCCTCTGATTTTAACCTGATGATCTTTTCTTCCGATATATTCGATAGAACCATCTGGCAACCAACGCCCTAAATCGCCAGATTTATAAAGTTGTGAATTATTGTCGTTACTGAATGGATTTGCAACAAATCGTTCATTTGTAAGCTTTTCTCTATTCAAATACCCTCTTGCAACACCAGCTCCACCTATACAGAGCTCTCCAATAACTCCTTTTGGAACCAAATTCAAGTGGTTATCGACCACATAACAACTTAATGTAGGAATTGCGACACCGATTGTACTTGCTGGCGTTAAAATTTCAGCTGAAGTAATTTCTTTATACGTAACATGCACTGTAGTTTCTGTGATTCCATACATGTTAATTAATTTACATTCTTGATAAGTTTCTTTCCACGGTTTTAGATAGGTAGGATTTAATGCTTCCCCTCCAAAAATCACATAACGAATGGCATTTGAACTTACACCTGCTGATAAAAATTCCTCTTGTAGCGTATAAAACGAGCTTGGTGTTTGATTTAAAACTGTGACTCCTTCGTTTACTAACAATTGCGTGTAAGAAGCCATATCTCTAGTAACTGCTTTCGGTACAATTACCAAACGTCCTCCAAATAATAATGCTCCATACATTTCCCAAACAGAGAAGTCAAAGCAGAATGAATGGAATAAAGTCCACACATCATTCGAAGAAAAATCATACAAACATTCGTCGTTAACAAATAAGCGAACTACATTTATATGTTCTATCAATACTCCCTTAGGTTTCCCCGTACTTCCTGAAGTGTAAATTACATAGGCAAGATCATTAGGTGTCATTCCTTTGTAACTTAACTTTCTTGTAGAAAACTCTGAAATGGCATTCCAATCTTCATCAAGAGACACTACTTTTAATTCTTCTCTATTTTTTAAAGATGATTTACTCGCTTTACTACTCAACACCAAACGAATACCAGCATCTGTTAAAGTATAATCGATACGGTCTTCAGGATAATCTGGATCAACAGGAACATATGCTCCTCCAGACTTTAAGATTCCCAGAATACCGATAATCATTTCCAAACTGCGTTCTAAACAAATCCCTACTAAATCATTTGGTTGTACTCCATGTTCTCTTAAATAACGGGCTAACTGATTTGATTTTTTATCCAGCTCTTTGTAAGTTAATTCTACTCCTTCATAAACTACGGCAACAGCATTTGGAGTATCCTTTACCTGCTCTATAAATAAGTCTACTAATGTTTTATCTTTTGGATAATTTACCTCTGCAGTATTAAACTCTTCTTTAAGTTGAAGTTCTTCCTCTTCAGGTAATATACCTACTCTGTTTATTGCTACTGTTTCTTCTGATTTTAATCCACTTAGCAGTCCAGTTAGAGCTTCTTGCATATAAGTAAGAATACTTTCAGGATCAATACTTTCATCAACCTGAACCGTTATTCCGAAACCTATTCCATAATCATCAACATATACTCCAAAAGGATAATTCGTTCTTTCATGACCACTTATCAAATCCATTTCTAAGTCCATCATATCACCATGGGCTTCTACTTCTTCTGTTGAAATTTCAGAATGACGGAAATTAAATAATGCACTGAACAATGGTACATCATTTGAAATACCAGACCAGCCATGAATTTTTGGTAATGGTGTTTGTTCATGAGGTAGCAAATCACCTAATGTTTGTTTTACTGTTTGAACATACTCGGTTACATTTCCTTTTAACTCAACTAAGAAAGGTAGCGTATTGATAAATAACCCAAGTGAGTTAGCTGCACCAACGGATCCTTGAAGACGACCTGAGAATAATGATCCGAATACTGCATATTCTTTACCACTACATCTTCCAACAAGAATTCCATACGCGGCATGGAATAAAACCGCTGGACTTATTCCTAATTCAACACTAACTTTTCGAATTTCCTCTGTTAATTCTTCCGATAATACAACATTTGCATCTTTAATTGTGCCTTCATTACCTCGAACGGTTGCTAGCTCAAAAGGATAGGTAGGTTCATCAATATCTTCGAATAATTCTTTGAAATAAACTTCTGAATTATTTTCTGATTGTAAGTGTAATACATGACCAATAAATTCTCTATACAATGCTGGTTCTGGAAGCATTGATGCTTTTCCAGATAAATACATTTCGATTTCGGAAATAATTATCTCTAAGCCAACATGATCAAAAATCAAGTGATGTTGATTTATTAATAAGTAATATTTACCCGATGCAGTATGATCTGCCGATTTTAACTGTAATATTGGTGCCTTGGTAAGATCTATCCAGTTTTTACCAGGCTCTAGCATTTGCTTTAATTCTGATTCTATTTCTATGTTCGAATCAAAAGTTAACTCTTCTACTTGAAGCGATGCTTCTTTGAGTACAACTTGCACCGCCTGAGGTAAACCTTCACTTATTACACTAGTGCGTAAAACATCATTACGATTTACAACAAATTGCAGTGCTTCTATAAATACTGATCGTTTTTCACTACTTGAAAATGACAATAAATTTGGAAGAACATAAGGATCTCCCTGCTCTTCATTACTCATTAAATAATGGAAATATATTCCTTCTTGTAATGGAGATAAAGGATAAATATCTTGAATGTTAGCAACTCCTCGTTTAGTTTGCGCTACGATTGTTTCAATATTTTCTTGATCAAAACCTTGTAATAACGGAAGCATTTCAGGTATAATTTGATCTACATTTTCTGTTATCTTATTTGCAGGTACCACGTACATTGCATCAACAGACAATACTTTTTCAGCAATTCCAGCGATTGTAGGCTCAGAAAAGATATCATTTACTGTTATGTGATAACCGATTCCCTGTAATCGAGATATTAGTTGAACTATTAATAAACTATGACCTCCTAATTCAAAGAAATTATCGTAAACCCCAATTTTTTCAATATTCAACAGTTCTTGCCAAATCGTTACTATTTGTTCTTCTGTTTCATTTCTTGGAGCTACATATTCTTGAGTAGATAACATTGAACCATCAGGTTCTGGTAATGCTTTTCTATCTAATTTACCATTGCTTGTTACAGGAATCTCTTCTAGTTCAACCCAAATCATAGGTACCATGTACTCTGGTAATGTTTTGAGAAGTTCGTCTTGTAAACTTTCTTTATTGAAATCGCCTTCAGTAACTACATAGGCAACTAATTGTTTGTTCCCTCCAACATCGTTCTTTGCTAGGACACAGCATTGATTTACCTCTGTTAAAGTCGCCAATGCATTCTCTACTTCTCCAAGTTCGATACGATATCCACGGATTTTAACCTGATTATCTTTTCTTCCTATAAATTCGATAGAACCGTCTGGTAACCATTTGGCTAAATCGCCTGTTTTATAAATTCGTCCTTCTTCTTTGAACGGATTTTGAATAAACTTCTCATTGGTAAGTTCCTCTCTGTTAAGATAGCCTCGAGCAACACCTCTTCCTCCAACACAAAGCTCTCCAACTACACCAGAAGGTAATAACTCATTTGAGTCGTTCAAAATATACACTTCCGTATTATGAATAGGTTTTCCAATTGGAACAAGATCTTCTATTTTTCCATTGAATGTAGTTGCACAAATACTGGTTTCTGTTGGTCCATAAGCATTGATATAATTATAGCTTTCAGAAAAAGCCTTTGCCAGTTTTAATGGAATTGCTTCTCCCGCAGTAACCAGTGTTTTTATGGTCGGTACGTCTTCTACTTCTAATAGTTGTAAAAATGCAGGTGGTAAGGTTGCAAACGTAATTGTTTGTTCTTGTATGAAGTTTTTAAATAAGGACATATCCGATTTACCTTCCTCACTTACAATACATAAACTAGCCCCACTTAATAAGGCTATTCCTATTTCCCAGATAGAAGCATCAAACGAAGGACTTGCAAATTGCAAACAATTATCTTCAGTATTAATAGAGAAATCGGCAATCTGCGACAGTATCGTATTTATAATACTGTAATGTTCAATCATTACTCCTTTAGGCTTCCCTGTACTTCCTGAAGTATAAATTACATAGGCCAAATCATTCGCCTTAACAACTACATCAGGTGTAGTGTTATCATATTTATCTATATCCTTTTTGAAAGATGTTAAAAACGCTTCATCAATAACAAAGCTGCTATTACTATCTGTTTTAATATATTCTTTTCTTTCCTCTGGATATGATGGATCTATTGGTACATACGTTCCTCCAGATTTTAAGACTGCCAAAAATGAAACGATTAGCCAATTACTTCTTTCTAGTGTTACTGCTACTAAAGTTTCATTATTAATAGTGTGATTCGCTAAAATGTAGTTCGATAACTTGTTCGAAAGCTCATCAAGTTCTTTATAACTCAACTTTTCTTCTTGATCAACTAAAGCAATCGCTTCTGGATTTTGTTCAACTTGAATTGAGAATAAATCAATGATTGTTTTTTCTTCAGGATACTCAATAAGAGTTTCATTAAACTCTTTTAATAATTGTACTTCCTCCTTCTCAGTTAATATGGATAAGTCAGTTACATTTATATTCTTATTCAATCCATCCAACAATTGAATTAACGCTTCTTGCATGTAAGAAGTAATGCGATCTGCAGGAATACTTTCTTCTATTTGAGCAATTAAACCAAAATCATCGCCATAGTCATCAACACTTAAACTAAATGGATAATTTGTTCTTTCTTCACTACTAATCATATAAACCCCTAAATCAACAGGTTCCGTCTCTCCGTCATTTGTTGTTGAAAGGTTTCCGTGACGGAAGTTTAATAATGCATTGAAAAAAGGTACATCATTTGGAATATCAGTCCATGATTGAATGCTTGACAATGGTGTTTGTTCGTATGGTAATAATCCATTTAAGTGTTCCTTAACTAAATTTATGTACTCAGCAACCTTACCATTTAATCGAGCTAAAAATGGTAAGGTATTAATAAACATACCTAAAGAGTCTTCAACTCCTAAAGAGCCTTGTAAGCGACCCGAAAATAAAGACCCGAAAATAGCATGGTTTTTATTACTACATTTTCCAATAACCAATCCGAATGCAGCATGGAATAACACCGCAGGACTCATTCCATATTTAGTGCTTACTTCTCGAATACTCTTAGAAAGTTGCTCTGGTAAAATTATACTAGATTCTTGAATACTCGTTCCTGTTCCTTTGACATCAACCAATTCAAATGGATAGGTAGGCTCTTCAATATTTGTATAGATGTTTTTGAAATAAGCTTCGCTATCATTTGTTTTTTGTAGATGTAATGTATGACCTATAAAGTTTCTATATAAAACTGGTTCAGGAAGATTCGAATGTTCTCCTAATAAGCACATAGTAACCTCGTCAACAACCTTTTCAACTCCAATATGATCGAACATTAAATGATGCTCCAATAACACTAAGTAATAGCCGTTATTTTTAGGATCATCTATTGCTTTCAGTTTCATCAATGGAGCTTCTGAAACATCAACCCATAATTTACCTGCTGCGTTTTCTCTTTTCAATTCAGCGATTACATCTTCAACATCATCAGCTATAATCGATTTTTCAACTGATAGTTGTGCTTCTCTATGCACAACTTGAACTGCTTTTGGTAAACCTTCGCTAATTACACTTGTACGTAATACATCATGACGATTTACTACATATTGTAATGCATCAATAAATGAATTTCGTTTTTCTTCATCTGAAAATGCCATTAAATGTGGTAGTACATAAGGATCTCCTTCTTCCTTCGTACTCATTAAATGATGGAAATAGATTCCTTCTTGTAATGGTGATAATGGATATATATCTTCAATATTAGAAACACCACCTTGAACATTGTCTGCAATTTTATCGATATCCTCTTGTTCAAAATCTAATAAAGGAACCATTTCTGGAGTAATCTGTGTTACGCCTGCTGTTATTCCATTTGGTGGAACATGATAGATTGACTCACCAGATAGTAGGTTTTCACTGATACCTGCAATAGTAGGATTCGAGAAGATTTCTTTAACTCCTATGTTAAATCCAACATTTTGTAGTTTAGAGATTAATTTAATAACCAATAAACTGTTACCTCCTAATTCGAAGAAATTATCATTGATTCCTATTCTATCAATAGCAAACAATTTTCTCCAAACAGCAGCAACTTTTTCTTCTTTTTCATTTCTGGGAGCAACATACGCTCTAGTTGACAAGGTAGCTCCGTCTAATTCTGGAAGTGCTTTTTTATCTAGCTTTCCGTTTGGTGTTAATGGCATTTCATCCAGTTCAATCCAAATCATTGGAACCATATACTCTGGCAAACTCAATTTCAGCTCTTCCTGTATGTCTTCCTTATTCAATGAGTCTTCAACAACCACATAACCTACCAAGTGGTTGATTTCGTTTATGTCTTTTTTAGCTAATACGCAGCTTTGTTGAATTCCTGTAACAACAGATAATGCATTTTCTATTTCACCTAACTCGATACGATAACCTCTAACTTTTACCTGATCATCTGAACGTCCAACAAACTCTAAAGTACCATCTGGTAACCATCTTCCTAAATCTCCTGTTTTGTATAAACGTCCTCCTTCTGATTTAAATGGGTTTTCAACAAATTTCTCTTTGGTTAATTCTTCTCTTTTTAAATATCCTCGCCCAACACCAATTCCGCTAGTCCATAATTCTCCAATTATTCCTACTGGACATAAATTATCGAAAGAATCAACAACATATACATCCATGTTCGCTACCGGTTTTCCGATAGGAACTACAGCTCCTTTTGGAGATTCATGCATAATATGTAAAGCGATATCATCAGAAGCCTCAGCAGGTCCATAAGCATTTACTACAGGAACTGTTGGATATAAAGCAAACCATTTATCCAATAGTGATTTTGTAGCTGCCTCACCTGTTACCAAGAAATATGCTAAATTATCTAAGCCCTTTGTATTGATATCGCTTTCTAATAAACTAGAAACATACGATGGAACCAATTGAAGGTGACTTACTTTGTTTTCAGACAGTGAATTTTGAAATTCATCAATATGTAAAATCATTTCTTCACTATAAATTGCAATGCATCCTCCACATAACAATCCGCTTAGCATTTGCCACACAGAAATATCGAAAGTAAATGGAGCTGTAAATGCCACAACACTCTCGTTGGTCATTTTAAGTTCATCAACCATTATTAATGAATGGTTTAACAATCCTGTGTGCTCGATCATTGCTCCTTTAGGAACTCCTGTACTCCCTGAAGTATAAATCACATAGGCTAAAGAGTTCGGATCTATAGCAATATTTACCGATGAACTTGGATACTTCGATTCAATTAATGAGTTATCATCCAACACAATCAATTCAATATCTTCAAATGAAGCTAATACTGATTGACTAGCTACATCAGTAATTAATAAATTGCACGCAGTATCTTCCAAAATACTAGTAATTCGATCTTCTGGGAAATCTGGTTTCATAGGAACATAAGCTCCTCCTGCTTTTAAAATTCCCAAAACACCAATTAGCATTTCCAATCCACGATTTAAGCAGATTCCAATTAAATCTTCTGGCTTCGCTCCTTTGTCTAATAAATAATGGGCTAACTGATTTGAACGTTCGTCCAATTGCTTGTATGTTAACTTTTCTCCTTCAAAAGTTATCGCAACAGCATTTGGTGTTTTTTCCACTTGTTGTGTAAACAAATCAACAACGGTTTCATCGAAAGGATATGCTACTTCGTTACCATTGAATCCTTCCAAAATATCTATTCTCTCTTCTTCAGATAGAATTGTTATTTGTGCTACATTCTTTTTCTCTTCAACTCCAGTTACTAATCCTGATATTGCTTCTACAATATATGAAAGCACCGCATTTGCACTTAAACTTTCATGCACTTGTACCTTCAATGCAAAATCGGCTCCGTAATCATCAACATCTAAAGAGAACGGATAATTTGTACGTTCATGTGCTTCAACAAGACTCACTCCTAGATCCACTGAATCTTCTGTAATTTCTTCTTCAGAAATTACAGGGGAATGGCGGAAGTTTAATAAAGCACTGAATAATGGTACTTCATTGGAGATTCCACTCCAACCTTGAACAGATGATAGTGGTGTTTGTTCGTAGGTTAGTAATAATCCTAAGGCATTTTTAACTTTTAAGATATATTCTTTAACGCTTCCCTCTAATTCTATAAAAAATGGTAATGTATTAATAAACAGACCTAACGAATCTGCCGCTCCAGCGCTTCCTTGTAAACGTCCTGATAGTAATGAACCAAAAAGAGCATACTCTTTATTACTACATTTCCCAACAACAATTCCGAAAGCTGCATGGAATAGTACTCCAGGACTTACTCCTAAGGTTGAACAGACATTACGAACTTTCAAACTTAATTCTTCTGGTAAGTTTACAATAGCTTCTTCAACATTACCTCCAGTTCCTTGAACATCTGATAAATCGAATGGATAGGTCGGTTCATCAATTTCTCCTAGCAAGTCTTTGAAATAAGATTCGCTATCGTTGGTTGCTTGTAAATGTAAAGTATGACCTATAAACTCTCTATATAATACAGGCTCAGGTAAACTTTCTGCTTTACCTTCCGTATAAATTGCTATTTCTTCAATTATTTTGTCCAATCCAACATGATCAAACAATAAATGATGGTGATTTACCCATAAGAAATAATGACCTTTCTCTTCATCATTTGCTAATTTCAACTTCAATAAAGGTGCTTTCGAGGCGTCCATCCATTGATTTCCTGGAGCGGATAGTATTTGTAATTCCTCTAAAACATCTTTTGATTCGTCAATAATTAAATTCTCTATAGACAATTCAACTTCTCTTAACACTACCTGAACTGGATTTGGTAAACCTTCACTTAAAACACAAGTACGCAATACATCGTGTCTGTTCATTACGAACTGTAGTGCCTCAATAAAAGAGTTTCTTTTTTCTAAATCGGTAAATACTAATAAATCGGATAAAACGTATGGATCACCTTCCTCTTTATCACTCATTAAATAATGGAAATAGATTCCTTCTTGTAGTGGAGATAAAGGATAAATATCTTGAATATTAGCAACACCGTTAGGTATTTTTGATACTACTTTATCGATATCTTCTTGACTAAAATCTAATAAAGGAACCATTTCAGGAACAATTAGATCTGTGTCTTTAGTAATTCCATTAGCTGGAACTTCATAAAAATCTCCTTCTGAAGAAACTTTTTTACTCAAAGATGCAATTGTTGGGTTTGAGAAAAGGTCTTTAACTTGAATGTAGTAATCTATTTTTTGCAATCTTGCTATCAACTGAACAACTAATAAACTATGACCTCCTAACTCAAAAAAGTTATCGTAAACACCAATCTTTTCAACACCTAGCAAATCTTGCCAAATAACTGTCAGCTGTTCTTCTACTTCATTTCTTGGAGCAACATATTCTTTGGTTGACAACATTGTTCCATCAGGCTCTGGCAATGCTTTTTTATCTAATTTTCCATTAGATGTTAAAGGCATTTCATCTAACTCTATCAAGATAGACGGAACCATATACTCTGGTAAAACTTCCTTTAGTTCTTGCTGAACTTCTTCTTTATTTAGTTCTTCCGTTGGAACAATATATGCAACTAAACGTTTTACTCCGTTTGCATCCTGTTTAGCCAAAACACATGATTGACTAACTACATCTAAATTTGATAAAGTATTTTCTATTTCTCCTAGTTCAATACGATATCCTCGAATCTTTACCTGTGTATCTTTTCTTCCAACAAACTCGATGTTTCCATCAGGCAACCAGCGTACCAAATCGCCCGTTTTATATATTCTTTCTTCTTTTTTAAACGGATTACTGACAAAGTTCTCTTTTGTAAGTTCCTCTCTGTTTAAATAACCTCTAGCGACTCCTGAACCTCCGATACACAATTCTCCAACAACTCCAACAGGAGATAAATTCATTGCTGAATCAACAATATAAACTTGTGCATTGCTAATTGGCTTTCCTATCGGAGGTTTTTCATTACTACTATCTGTTGGAGAAACTTTGCAATACGTAGCAACTACTGTTGCCTCCGTTGGTCCGTAGTTATTGTAAATGGTAAGAGATGTTTCTTTGTTAATAGACAAGGCGTCTCCTCCAGTTAAGATTGTTGTGTTTGGTAAAGAGATATTTGCATCTATAAAACTCTCACATAACATGGTTGGTATGTAGGCATGTGTAATTTCATTTTCATTTAAAAATGTTGAAAACAACTCTAAGTCGTAACGATTTTCTCCTGTAATAGGATATAAGCTTGCCCCTGATAATAAATATGGAAATATTTCCCAAACACTTGCATCAAAACCAACTCCCGCGAACAAGCTTCCTTTACTTGAAGTCGTTACTGAAAATGCTGATTGATGCCAGAAGCATAAGTGAACTAAATTTCTATGTTCAACCATAACTCCTTTCGGCTTTCCTGTACTTCCAGAAGTATAAATCACATAAGCCAAGCTATCAGTTGATATCTCTCTATCTACAGTTACCTCTGGGTATGTAGTGACTGTATTCCAATCGCTATCAAGACGTATGATTGATAATTCCTCACTTTCAGTCAACACCTCGCTACTCATTGTATCACTTAATACAAGAGTAATGTTAGCATCTGAAAGCATATAATTGATACGATCTTCTGGATATGTTGGATCTATTGGTATGTAAGCTGCTCCCGATTTTAGAGTTGCTAAAATAGCAACCACCAATTCTAAACCACGATCCATGCAAATACCTACAAAATCATCATTTTGAACTCCTTGTTCTATTAAATAATGGGCTAGTTGATTAGAATATTTGTCTAACTCTCTGTAGGTAGTTGTTTTTCCTTCGAATGAAACTGCAAGAGCATCTGGAGCTTTTGCCACATTTTCTTTGAAAAAATCAATAATTGTTAAACCTTTTGGATATTCAAATGATGTATCATTATAAACATGTAACAACTGATTTTCTTCTTCGGAAGTTAATACAGACAAATCATCAATAGGTTGAGCGATGTTATCAACGATAGCGGTTAACAGGTTTTCATAATGGGTTAGCATTCTCATTATTGTGGTTTCATCGAACAAAGCTGTACGATATGCCATATCTAAAACAATACCTGAATCACTTTCAGAAATATCTAATGTAAGGTCGAATTTAGCTGTTCTTCCTTCAAATCCATATCCAGAAATTTCAACGCCTCCTAAATCTAATGCTTCTCCTCCTTCTGATATTGCAGGAGCTGTATTTTGTAATACAAACATTACTTGGAATAAAGGAGTTGTACTAATATCTCTGTCAGTAAGCACACTGTCAACTACTTTTTCAAAAGGTGCCAACTGATTATCATAACCATCTAATGTGGTTGTCTTTACTTTTTTCAGTAATTCTTTAAAGCTTGGATTTCCTTCTAAATCAGTACGCAATGCCAAGGTATTCACAAAGAAACCAATCATTCCTTCCAAGTCAGCCTGTGTACGATTTGCCACTGGAGTTCCAACACATATATCATTTTGGCCACTATAGCGAGATAATAATACTTTGAAAACGGATAACAATAACATAAATAATGTTACTCCTTCTTGATTACATAAGGCTTGTAAATCATCTCTTAGTTTTTTATTTAACTGTAAAACTAAGTTTGCTCCTTCTTTATTCGAAATTGCAGCTCGTTTGTAATCTTTTGGTAATGTTAACGTGTCAACATCTTCTAGTTTTCTCTTCCAGTATGCTATTTGATTGTCTAAAATTTCACCTTCTAAATGCTCTCGCTGCCAAATTGCGTAATCAGAATATTGTAATGTTAACTCAGGTAATTCAACTGACTTTCCTGCTTGTAAAGCACTATACAATGTCATGAATTCATTTATCAAAATTTCTTCTGCCCATCCATCACTTACAATATGATGAAAAACACAAGCTAAAACATATTTGTCGTTTTCTAAGTGATATAAACATGCACGAAATTTATAATCCGAAGCTAAATTGAAAGGAATACTGATATAATTAATTAAGGTTTCGGTTAATCCATTTTCGTCAATATTATTAACCTGATCTAAAGACCAATTATCTGAACTAACAACTTCCTGATAACCTTTACCTTCATCGGCTAAGATATTTGTGCGTAACACCTCATGACGTGACACAATAGTTTTGAAAGCCTGTTCCAATACTGGAATGTTTAGCGTTCCTTCTAAACGGATAACCGTTGGCATATGATATTCAACACTTCCATCTAGTTGATCTAAAAACCACAATCGTTCTTGATTAAACGATAATGGAATACGATCTATACTTTCTTTATTATAGGCAATTATTTTTGGTAATTGTAATTCATTTGTTGCCCCTTCTTCTTCATATGCAGTTAAATGATCAATTATTTGTTGTTTATTGGATTTTAATTCTTGTATTATTTCTGGATTAATTTCAGCATTCGCCTTAATATTTAAAGCCCCATTCTTTAAAACCAGCTTTATACCTTCCTTATCAAGTCTATGTAAAAAACTTATAATGTCCATGTTTGTTTAGTTAATTTTATATCTCAATGTTTATACTGTATTCCTCTTCGTCTTCCTTAAGACTTTGTGCTTTGTAATCTAAATATGATGCTATTTCCTCTATCGTAGTAAACCTGAAAATGTTTCGAATTGACAATTCTACTTTTAGTTCTTTTCTAATGATTGATACTAATCGAGTGGCCAATAAGCTATGACCTCCTAATTCGAAGAAGTTATCGCGAACTCCTACTTTTTCTACCCCCAATAAATTTTGCCAAATTTCAACCAGTTGTTCCTCCGTTTGTGTACGTGGAGCCACATACTCCTGTGTTGACAGCATTGAAGTATCAGGTTCAGGTAAAACTTTTTTATCAATCTTACCATTTGCAGTTAGAGGCATTTCATCCAATTCTACCCATAAGGCAGGAACCATGTATTCTGGTAAGCTGTTTAATAAGTCATCTAGGATTGTTTCTTTATCAAATTCAGTATCCATTACTACGTAACCAACCAAACGATTTATTCCATTTGGTCCTTTCTTAGCAAGTACACAGCTACTTTGAACTCCAGAAATAACAGATAAGGCATTTTCAATTTCTCCTAATTCAATACGATACCCTCTTATTTTCACCTGATCATCTGAACGACCTACGAATTCGATAGTTCCATTTGGTAACCAACGTCCTAAATCCCCTGTCTTGTATAATCTTCCTCCTTCCGGCTTGAATGGATTTTCTATAAATTTTTCTTTGGTAAGTTCTACTCTATTCAAGTATCCACGACCAACTCCAATTCCTGCTGTCCATAATTCTCCTACAACTCCAATTGGACATAAATTATCAAAGCTATCCACCACATATACATCCATATTCGCCACTGGCTTTCCGATTGGAACCACAGCTCCCGTTGGAGATTCATTCATGATATGTAGTGTAATATCATCTGAAGCTTCTGCTGGTCCATACGCATTTACAACCGGAACATTTGGATATAACGAGAACCATTTATCTAATAATGATTTTGTTGCCGCTTCTCCAGTTACTAGGAAGTATTCTAAATCAGATAAACCTGGAACTACTTCGCTATTTTCTAATAAACTAGAAACATATGATGGAACTAACTGAAGATGACTTACTGTGTTATTTGTTAATGAATTTTGGAATTCATCGATAGCTAAAAGATCTTCCTCTGAGTATATTGCAATTCGTCCTCCACATAATAATCCACTTAACATTTGCCATACCGAAATATCAAAGGTAAATGGCGCAGTAAAGGCTACTGTACTATTACTATCCATCTCCAAATCATCAACCATGATGAATAAGTGATTTAGTAACCCAGCATGTTCTATCATTGCTCCTTTAGGCAATCCTGTACTTCCTGAAGTATAAATTACATACGCTAAATCTGAAGAACTATAATCTTTTTCTAATGATGTAGTTGGATAGTTTTCTTTTAAATTAGAATCATCCAATAGCACTAAATCAATAGTGTCCATAGAAGAGAAAACAGGTTTACTCTCTACATTGGTTACTACTAAAGAATGTCCTAGGTCTTCAAGAATATGAGCTATACGGCTCTGTGGAAAATCTGGTTTCATTGGTACATAGGCAGCTCCTGATTTTAGGATACCCAATACTCCAATCAACATATCTAAGCTACGTTCTAAACAAATACCCACCATCGTATTTGATTTAATCCCTTTTTCAATCAAGCAATGTGCTAGTTGATTTGAACGCTCATCTAATTCTTTATATGTTATTTTCTGATCAGCAAAAATTGCTGCAATTGCTTCTGGAGATTTTTGTACTTGATCAGCAAATAAATCAACAAATGTTTTATCAAGTGGATAGTCTACCGAAGTGTCATTGAAAGCCTCTAATAATTGACTTTCTTCTTTCTGCGGTATAATATTTAGTTTCGAAACAGGTAAAGATTTTTCTGATTTTAATCCAGCTACAAGTCCTTTTACAGCTTCAAGAATGTAAGCAAGTATAAGATTAGGATCAACATCTCCATCAATCTGAGCAATTAACCCAAACCCAGTTTCAAAATCATCAACGTCAACTGAAAATGGATAATTGGTTCGTTCATAATCGCCTACTACACTAATTCCTAAATCAACAATATCTTCATCTGCTTCTACCTCAGTTACTATTTCACTCGAAGAGTGACGGAAATTCAATAGTGCACTAAACAATGGTACCTCATTTGAAATATTACTCCAACTTTGTATATCTGATAATGAAGTTTGCTCGTATGATAACAACTCTGTCAGCCTTTTCTTAACTTGAAGAATAAACTCTAAAATATTTCCTTCTAGAGGAACTAGAAAAGGTAAAGTATTCATAAACATCCCCAAAGAATCTGCTGCTCCAGAAGTACCTTGTAAACGTCCTGAGAATAACGATCCAAAAATTGCATATTCTGAATTACTACATTTCCCTACAACAATTCCATAAGCAGCATGGAATAGTACAGCCGAGCTCATTCCTAAATTCGTACAAACTTCTCTAATTTCTTTACTTAATTCATCTGGTAAGCTCATTTTTGCCTCTTGGACACCACCACCATCGCACCTTGTATCCGATAAACTATATGGATATGTAGGAGTATCAATATCGCCAAACAAACCTTTAAAATACGATTCACCATCATTTGTAGCCTGTTGATAAAGTGCATGTCCAATAAAATCTCTATATAAAACAGGTGTTGGTAAACTTTCTCCCTTTCCAGATAAATAAACTACGATTTCGTTAATAATTCTTTCTAGTCCGAAATGATCAAATGCTAAGTGATGTTGGTTAACAATTACGTAATAAGTACCTGTAGTTGGATCATCTGCTGATTTTAATTGTATTAACGAAGCCTTTGATACATCCATCCATAAATTTCCTGGCGCTGTTAATCTTTCCAACTCGGATAAGATATCTGATGATGCTCCAAAAGTTAATTTTTCGGCAGAAACTTCAACATCTCTTTGTACAACTTGCACAGCTCTAGGTAATCCTTCACTGATAAAGCAAGTACGTAATACATCATGTCTATTCACTACATACTGTAAAGCTTCTATAAAATCATTTCGTTTGTTTATATCCGTAAACGATAATAAACATGGCAGAACATATGGATCTCCTCCTTCTTTATCACTCATTAAATGATGGAAATACATTCCTTCTTGTAAAGGCGATAATGGGTAGATGTCCTGAATATTAGCAACACCTCCAGGAATTTTTTCTACAACTTTATCAATATCCTCTTGATCGAAGTCTAATAATGGAACCATCTCAGGTACAATTCGATTAATTCCTTCAATAATTCCATTTGCTGGAACTTGATATACCGAAGCTTCTGAAGATACTTTTTCCGCTATTTCAGCTATTGTTGGACTTGAGAAAATGTCTTTAACTTTAATATGGTAATTCAACTTTTGCAAACGAGATATTAATTGAACAACTAATAAACTATGTCCTCCTAACTCAAAGAAATTATCATAAACTCCAACTTTTTCTAAGCCTAATAGCTCTTGCCAAATACTCCTTATTTGCTCTTCCATTTCATTCCTTGGAGCAACGTACTCTTTCGTTGACAACATTCCTCCATCTGGTTCTGGAAGTGATTTTCTATCCAGTTTACCATTTGATGTTAATGGCATTTCTTCTAATTCAATCCATATTTGAGGCACCATATATTCTGGTAGACTCTTCTTTAATTCTGATTGAATTCCTTCTTTATTTAAAGATTCATCTTTAACTATATATCCAATTAAACGTTTGTTTCCTGTACCATCTTCTTTCGCTAAAACGCAACTGTTGTGGATTCCTTCAACTTTAGAAAGTACAGATTCTATTTCTCCTAATTCAATACGGTATCCACGAATCTTAACCTGTGCATCTTTTCTTCCTATATATTCAATTGTTCCATCGGCTAGCCAACGTCCTAAATCTCCTGATTTATATAAACGATCATTAGCATCGTTACTAAATGGATTTGATACGAATCGTTCATTTGTTAAATTTTCTCTATTCAAATAACCTCTAGCAACACCACTTCCTCCAACACATAACTCACCGATAACACCCTGTGGAACTGGATTTAAATAATCATCCACGATATAACAGCTCAATGTTGGAATCGCTGAACCAATCGTACTTATTGAATTATTGATATCCGCCTCTGTAATTTCTTTGTAGGTAACATGAACCGTAGTTTCGGTAATACCATACATATTGATTAGTTGGCTATTTTTATACGATTGTTCCCATCGTGCTAAATAACTTGGATTTAAAGCTTCCCCTCCAAAAATCACATAACGAATGGTAGTCTCATATGTAATTGACAAGTATTGATCTTGAAGTGTATAGAAAGAACTTGGTGTTTGGTTTAATACAGTAACTTTTTCTTCAACTAATAAATTACTGAAAGCTATAGTGTCTTTGGTAATTGACTTTGGAACGATAACCAAGCGACCTCCAAACAATAATGCTCCATACATTTCCCAAACTGAGAAATCAAAACAGAAAGAATGGAATAAAGTCCAAACGTCATTTGAATCGAAATCAAACAAACATCCATCATGCTTAAATAAACGAACAACATTTAAATGCTCTATTAAAACTCCTTTCGGTTTTCCTGTACTTCCTGAGGTATAAATTACATAAGCTAAATTCCTTGGTGATACTACTTTATTTAACTCTTCTGTTGGATATGATGAAATTGTATTCCAATCTCCATCTAAAGAAAGTATATTCAACTCAGCTTTACTTTCTAAAACTTCCTTGCTAGCCTCATCACTTAATACTAAGGTAATTCCTGCATCGGTTAAAGTATATTCAATTCGATCTTCTGGATATGCTGGATCTACTGGAACATATGCTCCTCCTGATTTTAAAATTCCAAGAATACCAATGATCATATCAAAGCCTCGTTCTAAACAAATACCAACTAAAGTATCTGGCTGAACTCCCTGCTCTCTTAAATAATGAGCTAATTGATTCGACCTAGTATCTAAATCTTTGTAGCTTAATTCTTTTTCTTCGTAAGATAATGCAATAGCATCTGGTCTACTTGCTACCTGTTCTGCAAATAAATCTACAATAGTGAGATCTTTCGGGTAATCAACATTAGTATCATTGAAAACTTCCAAGAACTGTTTTTCTTCTTCTAATGATAAAACATTTAATGAATTTACAGAAACTTCTTCTTTTGTTTTTAAGGCATTTAATAATTGAGTTAATGCTTCTTCCATATAACCTAATACTCGATCAGCATTGATACTATTAATTATTTGAGCTGTTAATCCAAAGCTCTGTCCATAGTCGTCAACGTTTAAGGTGAATGGATAATTCGTTCTTTCATTTCCTCCTATAAGCTCTACTCCTAAATCAACTACTTCTTCATTATCATACTCTTCTACCGTTCCTCCATGTGAATGACGATAGTTTAATAAAGCACTGAAAAAGGCAACCTCATTAGAAATTTCGCTCCAACCTTGAATATTTGTTAAAGGTGTTTGTTCATATGGTAGTAAGTCTTGTAGTCTTTGTTTTACTTCCTCAATATATTCCTTTGCATTTCGATCAAGAGAAACATGAAATGGTAATGTATTAATGAACATTCCTAAAGAATCGGCTGAATTTAAAGCTCCTTGTAAACGTCCCGAAAATAACGAACCGAATATAGCATAATCAGCGTTGCTACACTTTCCTACAACTAACCCATAAGCTGCATGGAATAATACTGCTGGACTCGTTCCTAATCTAGTGGCAACCTCTCGAAGTTCATTACTTAGTTCATCTGATAAAATGATACTTGACTCTATTATATCACTGGCATTCCCTTTTGCTTCTGATAAATCAAACGGATACGTCGGTTCTTCAATATCTTCAAATAAACTTTTGAAATAAGATTCGCTATCGTTTATTGCTTGTGAATGTAACGTATGTCCAATAAAATCTCTATACAATACAGGTGTTGGAAGATTTTCTTTATTTCCTGATAAATAGTGTTCAATTTCAACAATCACTTTTTCTAAACCTATATGGTCTAATATCAAATGATGTTGGTCAATCAGTAAATAGTAAGTGTTATTTTTAGTGTCATCTGCTGATTTCAATTTTAATAATGGCGCTGTTGAAACATCCATCCATTGCTTTCCAGGAATACGTAATTCGCCTAATTTTGATAGTACATCTGTTGAATTTTCAAAAGTCAATGATTCTACTAATAATTCTGCTTCTCTTTGCACTACCTGAACCGCTTTTGGTAAACCTTCACTTACAAAACATGTTCTTAAGACATCATGACGATTTACTACAAATTGTAAGGCTTCTATAAATGAATCACGCTTTTCTTCATCTTTAAAAGATAACAAGCTCGATAAAACATAAGGATCTCCTTGCTCCTTATCACTCATCAAATAGTGGAAATGAATTCCTTCTTGTAATGGTGATAATGGATAGATATCCTGAATATTTTCAACTCCGCCTGGAACCTTTGAAACTATTGCATCAATATCTTCTTGATCAAAATCCAATAAAGGAACCATTTCTGGAACAATATGATCTGTATTCTCTACAATTCCATTTGCAGGAACTTGATACATTAATGATAACGATGAAGCGCTCTCGCTCATCGATGCAATCGTTGGATTTGAGAAAACATCTTTTACTGCAATATTGAAATCTATCTTTTGTAATCTCGATATTAACTGAACAACTAGTAAACTATGTCCTCCTAATTCAAAGAAATTATCATAAACTCCAATCTTTTCTATACCCAATACATCTTGCCAGATACTCACCATTTGAGCCTCTAACTCATTTCTTGGAGCGACATACTCTTTAGTTGATAATAGTGATCCATCTGGTTCTGGTAAAGCTTTTCTATCTAGTTTACCATTTACTGTTAATGGCATTGCTTCTAACTCAACCCATAATCCAGGAACCATGTATTCCGGAAGAACCTCTTTTAATTCATTTTGAATGTTTTCCTTATCGAATTCTCCATTTGAAACTACATAAGCAACCAAACGCTTGCTTCCTATGCTATCGTCTTTAGCTAGTACACAACATTGACTGATGCTTTCTAATAATGATAACGCATTCTCAATCTCTCCTAATTCAATTCTATACCCGCGAATCTTAACCTGATTATCTTTTCTTCCAATATATTCTATTGTTCCATCTGGTAACCATCTAGCTAAATCTCCTGTCTTGTAGATTCGATCTCCTTCTTTAAATGGATTAGCGATGAACTTCTCATTGGTTAATTCTTCTTTGTTTAAATATCCTCTAGCTACCTGAACGCCTCCAATACATAATTCTCCTGCAACTCCGATTGGAGCTAAATTCATCGAATCATCCAATACATATAAACTTGTATTAGCTACTGGATGTCCGATTAATATAGTATCGATTTGTTTGTCTAATGGAACTGGCCAATAACTTACATCAATCGCTGCTTCGGTTGGTCCGTATAAGTTGTGTAACTCCGTTCCTGTAAATTTCTCATTAAATAAGGCTACATGATCTACCTGTAAAGCTTCTCCACTACAAATTACACGACGTAAAGAAGAACAATCACCTTTTTCTATTTCTTCTAAGAACACTCTTAACATGGATGGTACAAAGTGCATCGTTGTAACACTGTGTTCTTCTATAATTTCTTTTAAATAACGAGCATCTTTATGCCCTTCTGGCTTAGCAAATACTAATTTCGATCCACAAATTGCTCCCCATAATAATTCCCATACCGATACATCAAAACTGAAAGTCGTTTTTTGTAGAATAGTATCCTCTGAGGTTAATTGGTATTCTGATTGAGTCCATAACAAACGGTTCACAATACCATTGTGCTGGTTCATTACTCCTTTTGGCTTTCCTGTACTTCCTGAAGTATAGATTACATAGGCCAAGTTCTCTGGAGATACTACTGACGTTAAAACATCTTTAGAATAATTCGCTATCGTTTCCCACTCGCTATCTAAAGCTATAGAGATTACTCCTTCTCTTTCTTCTAATACTTCTGAAATAACTTTTTCACTGGTCAATACCAATTTGATATCAGCATCGGTTAGCATATACTCGATACGATCTTCTGGATACTCTGGATCAATCGGCACATACGCTCCTCCTGATTTTAAGATTCCTAAAATGCTTACTAGCATTTCAACGCTTCGTTCAATACAAATACCAACTAAAGTATCTGGAGTAACTCCTTGCTCACGTAAGTAATGTGCTAATTGATTTGAACGCTCGTCTAACTCTGCAAAGGTCAATACTTCATTTTCATAAACAACTGCAATAGCTTCTGGTGTTTTAGCTACCTGTTCTGCAAATAAATCTACTAGTGTTTTATCTAATGGATAATCTACGTGAGTATCATTAAAGCCATTTAGCAATTCTAATTCCTCTTTTGGTAAAATTGCTGTATCAGTAACTTTAAGAGCTTTTTCAGAAGTCAATCCTTCTAATAATTGCTCTAAAGTTTCTTGCATGTAATCTAAGATACGAGTCGCATCAATATGAGCTTCAATCTGTACAGTTAATCCAAAATCAACTCCATAATCATCAACACTTAAGGTAAGTGGATAATTCGTACGCTCATGACCTCCCATGTGAGCTATTCCTAAATCATATTCTTCTGAAATATCTTGAACCTCTTTTGGGGCTTCCGAATGACGATAATTTAAAAGAGCACTGAACAATGGTACTTCATTAGAAATATCACTCCAATTCTGAATATTTGATAATGGTGTTTGCTCATATGGTAATAACTCGTTTAATCCTTGTTTTATCTTTTGAGTATATTCAGCAATGCTTCCTTCCAATTTTGCTATAAACGGTAAGGTGTTTATAAACAATCCTAATGACTCGGCTGCACCAACAGCTCCTTGTAAACGACCAGAGAATAACGAACCGAATAAAGCATAATCTGAGTTACTACATCTTCCCACAACAATTCCATAAGCTGCATGAAATAATACTGCTGGACTCATGCCTAAATCAACACTAATATTTCGAATTCTTTTATTTAACTCTTTCGGTAAAATAATTCCTAGCTCCTTTATTCCGCTACCATTTCCTAAAACATTGGTTAGGTTAAATGGATACGTAGGCTCTACAATGTCTCCTAACAATGCTTTGAAATAATCTTCATCATTATTCGTCGCTTGTGAGTGTAAGGTATGTGCAATAAAATCGCGATACAATACAGGTGTTGGAAGACTTTCTTTGTTTCCTAATAAATATTGCTCTATTTCGAAAATCACTCTTTCTAAACCTAAATGATCTAATACCAAGTGATGCTGATTGATAACTAAATAATAGGTTCCATTCTCCTTATCTTCAATCGATTTTAACTTTAACAAAGGTGCTTCAGAAATATCCATCCATTGGTTTCCAGGACTTGTAAGTAAAGCTAACTCTTCACCTAAATCCTTTGAGGCGTCAATAGTTATTTCTTCTACTCTTAATTTTGCCTCTCGCTGTACTACCTGAACTGTTTTTGGTAAGTCTTTACTAATGAAACAAGTTCTTAGCACATCATGACGATTTACTACAAATTGTAAAGCTTCTACAAAAGAGTTACGTGTTTCTTCATTATTGAATGATAGTAAGTTTGGTAGTATATATGTATCTCCCTCTTCTTCATTACTCATTAAATAATGGAAATGAATTCCCTCTTGTAATGGAGATAATGGATATATATCTTGAATATTAGAAACACCGCCGGAAACTTCCGATACGACTGTGTCAATGTCTTCTTGACTGAAGTCTAATAATGGAACCATTGATGGAACAATATGCTCCACCTCTGGAGTAATTCCATTTTCTGGAACTTTATATACTGGAATCTCTGAAGATAACTTTTCTGCGATCTCTG
>CANMIL010000006.1 GCA_947497895.1 uncultured Tenacibaculum sp. | reverse complement strand
TGGTGCCTCCAGGAATCGAACCAGGGACACAAGGATTTTCAGTCCTTTGCTCTACCAACTGAGCTAAGGCACCAGTTGCAAATCGAAGTAGCTTAAGGTAAAATAAAACTCGCACGACTTATGCGAGCTTTATTTTTTGTGGTGCCTCCAGGAATCGAACCAGGGACACAAGGATTTTCAGTCCTTTGCTCTACCAACTGAGCTAAGGCACCAGTTAGCTACTTTCGCTAAGCGGATGCAAATATACAATCGTTTTTTAATTAACCAAAAGAAAAGAAATAAAAAAAGAGTAGTAATTTTGAATTTTACTAAAAATACAAGGATGAATTTAATCATAGATGTAGGTAATACGAGAGTTAAAGTAGCTGTTTTTGAGAGTGGTAAAATTGCGGAGGTTTTCATTTTTCAGAAGAAAAAAATAATTGAAAATTTAAAGAAAATTCTTCAAGATTTTTTCATTGAGCATAGCATTATCTCTTCTGTGGCTAGTTTTACGGATGAGGAAGTAAAAGAAATTGATGATTTATTGAATCCACTTTTTTTAAACTCGGAAACAAAAGTCCCTTTCAAAAACAAATATGATACACCAAAAACTTTAGGTGTCGATAGAATTGCTTTGGCTGCCGCTGCAACAGATCAATATCCAAATGAAAATGTATTGGTCATTGATGCGGGGACCTGTATCACCTATGAATTTATCACAAAAAATAAAGAATATCTAGGTGGAGCTATTTCTCCAGGAATAAAAATGCGTTATCGAGCACTGAATACTTTTACCTCCAAGTTACCCCTACTTGAGACAAGTAAAATTGAGAGTTTTATTGGTGCAAATACCAATGATTCAATTCATTCTGGTGTCGTAAATGGGGTATATAATGAGATAAAAGGACTTATTAATCAATATACAAGCGAATTTAAAGATTTAACAGTTGTTTTAACAGGAGGCGATACAAAATTCTTGGAAGAACAATTAAAAAGTGTCATATTTGCCCAACCGAATTTTATTTTGGAAGGATTACACACTATTTTGATTTATAATTTAGCGGATGATTAAGAGGTTTATATTAGGAATATTAACATTAGGAACAACAACAATAGTAGCACAACGTAATAGCGCATCGCCATATTCTTATTTTGGAATTGGAGAGAATTTTCAACAGTTAACAGTAGAGCAATCTTCTATGGGAGGAATAGGGGTTGCGATGAAAGATACCTATCACTTAAACTTTACAAACCCAGCTGCAAATGCTGATTTAAGAGTAGCAACATATGCAATTGGAGGAAGTTTAAGTTTCTTAAACTTAAAAGAAGCAAACGGATCGGCTTCAGGTCATTCAACAAGCTTAAGATATATAGCCTTAGGTTTACCTATTGGTAAAAAGATGGGACTTACAGTTGGGTTACAACCTTTTTCATCGGTTGGATATGCTCTTTTAAACAGTACATACTCTGGAGATGATTTACTGGAAATATCAAGATTTACAGGAAGTGGAGGAACGAATAGGTTATATGCTGGTTTTGGAGCTTATTTGTTTAAAGGATTTTCTGTAGGAGCGGAGGCTAGTTTTATTTTCGGAAACATTGAAAATAATATCTTCAACCAAAAAAACAACGTTTCTTTAGGAACAAAATACGAAGAAGAGTTGAATATTAGAGGCGGACAATTTAAATTTGGAGCTCAGTATGAAACTGAATTAAAGAATAAATTAAAATTCAACACGGGGGCTTCAGTTATTTTAGAAAGCGACTTATCAGCAACAGGTTCTGAGAGGTTGTATTCTTTAACTTTAAGTAGTTCAGGGGTTGAACAAGGAAGAGATACATTATATGCAAGGAACATATCTGGAGATATTACAATGCCATTTAGAGCTTCATTTGGAGTTGGTTTAGGGAAGACCAATAAATGGTATGTTGGAATTAATCAAGAATTTAGAGAAGCAATTTCAACATCAAACGGAATTAATACAGTTTCTAATGGATATCAATATGAAAGTGGAAGAAAACTTTCAATCGGAGGGTATTATATTCCAAAAAACAACTCTATATCTAGTTACTGGGATAGAGTAACTTATAGAGCAGGGGTTCGTTTCGAAAAGCTTGGAGTACTAGTTGATGGACTGGGAACTGGGCAGAATTTAACCTCGATTGACGACTTTGGCATAAATATTGGATTCGGATTACCGTTGCCGAAATTATTTTCAAATGTTAACCTAGGTTTTGAGTATGGTCAACGTGGAACTATTGAAAATAATTTAGTCAAAGAGAACTATTTTAATATGAAGTTGAGTTTATCTCTGAACGATTTTAATTGGTTCATTAAAAGAAAGATAGATTAATATAAAACTGATAAATGATGAAAAAAATTACGTATTTACTGACAGGGGTCCTTTTGTTTGTAGCCGTAAATGGGGTGAAAGCGCAAGCAAGTCAAGAGTGTAATATAAAATACAACTTATTTAAAGGAGATGTCACCAACAAAAAATATGATGGAGCTAAACCGAATTTAGAATATTTATTAACCAACTGTCCTTCATTATCAGTTAATATTTATAAGTACGGACAAAAGGTTGCTGAAAATACAGGAGACCATGGTTTGGCTAAGAGAATATACGAAGGAAGGTTAACACATTTTCCAAAGAAGAATCCAGCAAAAGTACATGGTGATTATGCAAACTACATGTACAAAAATAAATTAGGTACTAATGATGAAATCTTCAGTATTCTTGATAAGGCTTTTAAATTAGGAGCTAAGAATATGGGAGTGAAAAATATCTTAAGATATTTCGAATTAGTTACTGAAAGATATAAAGATTCAGATCCTCAAAAAGTATTTGATACGTATGATGAAGCGGTTGAATCTGTACAAGAAAAACTTGACGATTACAGTAAAAGATTGACGGTATTATTACCAAAAGAAGAAGCTGGAACTTTAGATTCAAAAGAAACGAAGAGATTAAAAGCTGCGAGAATAAACTCTACTTCTTTAGGGCAAGTTGAAGGTGGTTTGGATGCAATTATTTCAAAGATCGCAACATGTGAAAGATTAATACCAATTTACACTAGAGATTTCGAAGCTAAAAAAACAGATGGTGTTTGGTTACGAAGATCGGTTTCTCGTATGTATAACAAAGGATGTCAAGAAGACCCTTTATTTGAAAAGTTAGCTACAGCATATGCTGATGCAACACAATCTGCAGATGCATTTAACTTCGTTGCTGGAGTTTTAGAAAAGAATGGAGATAAAAGTGGAGCTGCTGACATGAGAAAGAAAGCTTTCGATTTAGAAACAGATCCAATAAAAAAGGCTCAACTTAAGTTAAGAGAAGCTCAAGGAGCTAGAGGAAGTAGAGGTAGAGCTTTAGCTTTAGAAGCATTAAAGTACAACCCTAACTATGGTAAGGCTTACTTATACATTGCAAGTTTATATCAAAAGAGTGCTAACTCTTGTGGTAGTGATGAGTTCGAAAAGAGAATGGTATACGTAGCAGCTTTAAACAAGGCTCAGAAAGCACAGAGAGTTGACCCAGGATGTGGTGCTGGTAGATATATCAGAAGCTATAGAGCAAATATTCCTTCTAAGAAATTAGTATTCCAAAAAGGAGTTGCTTCGGGTTCATCTCATAAAGTTGGATGTTGGATTGGTGAAACAGTTCGTGTTCCATAACATATGACAATAAGAAAAAAAATATTGATAAAAGGCATTGCTACCATTGGTTTGGTGGCAATGTTTTTTTCATGTACGAATACTAAGAAAGAGGTGCAAGATTTTCTTGCGGATAAAAATTTACCCATTGCTGTAGGGAAGAATATTTATCATGTTTATAAAGATTCAGGGAAAATTACTTCAAAGTTAATAACGCCTGTATTGCATGATTTTACTAATAGAAAAGAGCATCCATATAATGAGTTTCCGGAAGGAATTGAAATTGTTTCTTATGAAAACAATGGAAAAGATTCGGTGACCATTACAGGAAACTACGCCCTTACCTATAATAAAACCAGTATTTCAGAAATTAGAGATAATGTGGTTATTATTAATCACAATGAAAAATCCAAACTCGAAACCAATCAATTGTTTTGGGATCAAAAAGAGAAATACTTCTTTACAGAAGATGGTTTCCGTTTAACGAATCCAACAGATACTATTAATGGTTATGGTTTTGAATCGAAACAAGATTTAACAAAATGGATTGCTAAGGATATTACTGGTCAAATAGAAACAAAAGAAGAAGAGTTATAATGAATACACTTTGGAAATATTTACAATATGGTTACTTGGTAGTAGCCGTTATTTTTTTGGTAGAAGGAATTTTAAAAATAAATTCTGACCTTCCACAAGCATTAATAATGTTTGGTTTTGCTATATTTATCACGCTAATCTTTTTATTTAAAAGACGTTTTAGAAAAAAGGTAATTGATAGAAACAAGCAAAATTAACCCTACGAATGCAATTTGAAATAATTATCATTTTCGTTTCTGTGCTATTTTCTGCATTTTTTTCAGGAATGGAAATAGCATTTGTGTCTGCAAATAAACTTCATATTGAGCTTGAAAAAAAGCGAGAAGGCTTCTTAGCTAAAGTACTTGCCAAATTAACAGAAAAGTCGTCAAAGTTTATTACCACCATGCTGGTCGGAAATAATGTGGCATTGGTAATTTATAGTTACTTCATGGGAGAACTTTTGATTGACTGGTTTCAGATGTTTTTACCATCGGAATACACCTTCATAAACTATTTATTGGTAGAAGCTAAGTTACTTACACAAACATTAATTTCAACGTTAATAATTCTAGTAACAGCAGAGTTTTTACCCAAGGCGATCTTTCGAATTTATGCCAATGAAACATTGAAACTTTTTGCGATTCCAGCGTATTTCTTTTATTATATTTTTTATATCCCAACTTGGATAACGAGTAAAATTTCAGACTTTTTTCTTCGTGTATTGTTTAAAACGAAAGAAGATGCAGAGCAAAAAGAGTTTAGTAAGGAAGAGCTGGGAAATTATATTTCTGAACAGTTAGATGGAGGAAGTAATGAAGAAGAGGTAGATTCAGAAATACATATTTTTCAGAATGCTTTAGAGTTTCATAAAGTAAAGGCCCGTGAAATTATGGTTCCCAGAACTGAAATAGTAGCAGTGGATATTCATCGTACTGTTGCTGAGTTACGAGAACTTTTTATTGAAACAGGTCTTTCAAAAATAATAGTATACAAAAACTCTCTGGATGAAATTTTGGGTTATGTAAGTGCTTTTGAATTGTTTAAGAAACCTCGTAGTATCAAATCTATTTTACTCCCTGTTGAGTTCGTTCCAGAATCTATGATCAGTAACGATATTTTAAATTCATTAATTAAAAAGCGTAGAAGTATTGCTGTAGTTGTTGATGAGTATGGAGGTACCTCTGGAATTATTACCGTAGAGGATATAGTAGAGGAGTTATTTGGAGAAATAGAAGACGAGCATGATAGTATCGAATTACTTGAAGAACAAATCAGTGAAAAAGAATATCATTTCTCTGCAAGACTCGATGTAGATTACTTAAACGAAGAGTATGATTTGGCTATTCCGGAGGAGGATGCTTATGAAACCTTAGGCGGATTTATAATTAATCATACTGAGAATATTCCAGAAAAAGACGAGGTTTTAACTATTGGGAATTTTCAAATTAAAATACTGAAAGTCAGCGCTTCTAAAATTGATACAATTAGTTTTGAGGTAATAAGCGAAGAATAAGCACTTTTCTAGCAAAAACTACTCTAAAACAGCCAAAAAAACGTTGCATTATTAAATGTGAAATTGTATTTTCGCCCCTGTTAATTAAATAAAATGACGTATGGCAATTTTATCGAAGATTAGAGAACGTTCAATGTTCTTGATACTTGTTGTTGGTTTGGCGCTATTTGCATTTGTGTTAGACCCATCTACTATTTCAGATTTTTTCAATTCAACCAAAGTAAATGATATTGGATCCGTGAACGGTGAAACAATATCTCGTCAGGAGTTTGCTGAAGCTTTAGAAGCATATAAGCAAAGTTCTGGAGGAAGAGTTTCTGAAATGCAAGCAGCAAAAAATGTATGGAATAGCTTGTTACGTCAAAAAATTTACGAAACTCAATTAGAGAACGCTGGAATTACAGTTGGTGAGGCGGATATAATGAAAGCGTTAATCGAATCTTCTGGAGTTCAAAATCAAGCAAGATTCCAAACTGAAGGAATTTTTGATAAGTCTAAATTCACGGAGTTTTTAGCAACGATAAAAGATGCTAATGGTGATGAGTGGAGAGCTTGGCAAAACTATATGGGATCTCTTAAGAGCAATTTAGAGAAAACTACTTATGATAACTTAGTAACATCTGGATTAGGAGCTTCTTTAAAAGAAGGAGAAAACAAATATCTTACTGAAAATACAAAAATTTCTGGTAAGTATGTTTATGCTCCTTACACACTAATAGCTGATAGTCTAGTTACCGTAACAAAAGGAGATATTAAAAGTTATATTGAGGCAAACGCGTCGAACTACGAAGTTGAGGCTTCAAGAGATGTAAAGTTTGTAAAGTTTGATATCAAACCTACAGCGGAAGATGAGGCTGTAATTAAGAACAGTGTAGCTGAATTAATCGAAGATACTGAGAAAAACGGAAACGCATTAGTTGGTTTAAAAAACGCTACAGATTATTTAGAGTTCTTTAATGAGAATGATTCTGATGTTTCTTTTGACGATAAATTACAATTTAAAGTTCAAGTTCCTCAAGTAATCGCTGATAAATTATTTGAAGGAAAGCAAGGAGATGTGTTTGGACCTTATAAAGATGCGAATTTCTTTAAGTTATCTAAAATTACAGAAGTAGCTCAATTACCAGATTCTGCTCAAGCTAGACATATTTTAGTTCCTTTTGTTGGAGCATCTAGTGCAGATCCATCAATAACAAGAACAGAGGAAGAAGCGAAAGTATTAGCTGATAGTTTAATGGCAGCTGTAAAGAAGACTCCATCAAAATTTGCTGACTTAGCGAAAGACTTTTCTTCAGATAAAGGTTCGGCGTCAAAAGGAGGTTTCTATGATTGGTTTGGATACAACAGAATGGTACCAGAATTTAGAGATTTCGTTTTTGAAGGAAAGAAAAATGATTTAGGTGTTGTAAAAACTGTTTTCGGTTTCCACGTAATTAGAATTGAAGATCAAAAGAACTTTCAGCCAGTATTAAGATTAGCTACTTTCGGAAAGGAAATTATAGCTTCTGATGCAACTGAAAATACAATATATCAAAATGCAGAACTTTTCGCACAAGATTTAGCGAATGGAAAAAGCTACGATGAAGTGTTAAAAGAAAAGAGTTTAAAATCTTTACCAGCTGTTGGATTAAAGGCATTAGATGAGAATGTACCAGGTTTAGGGAATGAAAGAGAAATTATTACTTGGGCTTTTGAAAAGGATGCAAACGTAGGAGACTACAAGCGTTTTGATGTTGATGGAGGATATGCTGTTGTAGTTTTGACAAATAAAACTGCGAAAGGGTTGATGTCTGTTGATAAAGCAACTGCCACTGTAAGACCAATTTTAGTAAAAGAAAAGAAAGCTAAAATGTTAGAGGATAAAATGGCTGGAGCTACTTTAGAGGAAATTGCTAAAAACGCTGGACAAACAGTTAGAAACGCAAATAAAGTGAACTTACAGTCACCTACTTTAGCAGGTGTTGGATATGAGCCAAAGATTATTGGAGCAATGTTAAGTGCTAAAGAGAATGAATTATTTAAAAATGTAGTTGGTGATAGAGGTGTATTTGCCTTTACTGTTGAGTCAAAAGAATTACCAACAGCTTTACCTAACTATGATACTTACAGAAAGAGATTAGCTAACGAGCGCAAGAATAAATCATTCCAGATTTTTGAAGCTATCAAAAAAGCTTCTGATATTGACGATAACGTAGGTAACTTTTACGGAATTCAGCAATAAGGAATTTTTTAAGTCCATATAATATAATTAAAAGCCCGAGATTTATCTCGGGCTTTTTTTACACTAATTGTGATTCTAAACACTCTACTATTTATATCTTCAGTTTATTTAAATTCTTAGTTTTGTAATAGTCAATCAGCTTAAAATAGTTTGAACCTAGTTTTTAACTATTTTAAAGCTTTTTAGTTTTCCTTTTAAATCTACTTGTACGATATATAGTCCTGAATGTAAATCCTCAACATTAACCTTAAATTCTCCAGAACGAATCTCTTCTGTTCTTTGAATTACTTTCTGGCCATTTAAATTAAATACATTAATGTGATAATTAGTAGCTGTATTGTATTTGGCATAACCAGTAAGGTTAAAGTTCAAATAGTCATCAACCAAGGTGTTTTGTAGTTGTAAAGTTAATTCGTCGGTTGATTGTATTGTTGATTTAATGTCAAGTAATGCTGTGTTCAATTTACCAATAGTAAACCCTGAAATAATATTTCTTTTAAAGTCTTCGTGACTAGCAGAAATATAAACACTATAGGTGCCTTTGTCAAAATTTGAGGTGTTTAGCACAAAACTCTCGTCATTATCATTAAATTTTAATGTTTTTACATAAGTACGTTCAGATATCTTGTTTCCCATTAAATCTGAGGTTCTCGAGATAACAGCTGTCACTTTTGTCGAACTAATTGGTGTCTTTACATTCGTGAAATTAATGCTAAGATTGTTCGAGGATGCGCTATAATCATAAATCATTATAACTCCATTCGGCTGATGTAAATAAGCCACATATTTGTCGTTTGAAGAAAGCGTAACATTTCGTCGTTGAGAAGTGATGTCATAGGAACTCACATGGTCATCAAAACTGCTTTGTTTTTTAGAACATATAAATTCATTAACCTTAATATCTTTAATACTTGATTCAAGCTGGAAAGATTCTTTTTTACTAGGATGAAAAACAACTAAGCGACCTTTCGAGTTATGAGCATCTAATTTCAACTGATCATAGCTGTTTTCGGAATGAACGATTTGATAGTCACTGGAAACTTCAGTGTTCTTGTTAATACTATTATGGCTTTCAGAGAAATTTCTAGATGAGCTTCCCGAAAGAATAGGCTCAATATAGTTCCATACATATTGTCCTAAAGCAACGTCGATATGATCAAGTCTAAGTTCGTTTTTAGCAAAGAGGAAATTACCATTAGGTCGCAAGGTACTATTATATGAAGCTACGCCGTCATTGGTGCCTTCTCGTGTATATAAAATTGCACCACTGGTAAACATTAAAGGAGCTAGAATAGTATGACCACTCGCAAATCCTGAACCACCAACGATATAAAATTTACTAGGATCATTATTTGGATGATTATCAAAATAAGGGCGTACCACATTTCTACAGTAATAAGTTGTTGATGTAGCACTACCTTCATTCAGTCCAGTATGACGCCATATCCAATTAAACCACCATTGCTGTGAAATATCGGCTAAAAAAGTTCCCCAATAGGGAGTTCCAAGCGCAAATACCCGCTTTACCTTACTATTTTTATTATGTGCATACATGGCAACCTCACTCGCTTTACCACCATTACTGTGGGCAATAATATTGAGATCACTTACATTGTATTTATTACATATTTTATCGATTGACTCAGCTAGTAACTCTCCATTTCTCCACATACCCTCTCCACGTGTTGTAGCCACAAATACGACTTGGTAACCCGCATCAAAAGCTTCTTGATAAAATGTATTGTTGGTAAAGAAAAGCTGATTCAAATCTATATATCCATGATTAAATAGAATAACTTCTCCATTAAAGTTATTTGGTGTTGCACCGTAATGAATTGTAGAACGGATTAAAGGACCAATAAATAAAGAACTCAGGTTGTCTGGAGTAGGAAGTTGCTTTTCGACAAAGCTTTGAGAGAATAAAAGATTCGAATAGAGAACTAGAATAAATAGTTTCAATAATTTGAATTTCATTGTAAGGAGGGTTTTTAATTTGAAATTAAATTATCGAAAAAAAACAGGACTAACCTTGTGAATTTTAAAGTTTTACGCTTTTTGTTTTGATAATAATACAAAATAGAAAAGCGACTCCAATATTGAAGTCGCTTTTAATATCATATAAAATCGATGTTTGTTAAGCGTTTAAAGGCTTTCCATCCCAAGCAGCTTTCGCAGCTTCTTTAATAGCTTCAGAATATGTTGGGTGTCCATGACAAATTCTTGCAATGTCTTCAGCAGATGCTCTGAATTCCATTGCAACAGCCATTTCCATAATTAAATCAGCAGCACGAGCACCAACAATATGCACTCCTAACACTTCGTCTGTAGCTTTATCGGCTAAAACTTTAACAAAACCGTCTAAATCTCCACTTGCACGAGATCTACCTAAAGCACGCATTGAAAATTTTCCAGCTTTATATTCAACTCCAGCATCTTTTAATTCTTGCTCAGTTTTACCTACAGCGGCAACTTCTGGCCAAGTATACACAATACCAGGAATTAAGTTATAATCGATATGAGGCTTTTGTCCAGCTAAGTATTCAGCAACAACAACACCTTCTTCTTCCGCTTTGTGAGCTAGCATAGCTCCTCTAATTACATCACCAATAGCATAAATATTGCTTACGTTTGTTTGTAAGTGGTCGTTTACTTCAACTTGACCTCTTTCAGATACTTTAACACCTGCTTTTTCAAGAGCTAAACCATCTGTATAAGCACGACGTCCAACAGCTACTAAACAGTAATCTCCGTTGAATTCAACTTCTTCACCTTTTTTATTGGTCGCTTTAACAACTACTTCATCTCCTTTTCTTTCAACAGAAGTAACTCCATGACTTACGTTGAATTTTACTCCTTGTTTCTTTAATACTTTCGTTAATTCTTTAGAAACATCCTTATCCATAGTAGGAGTAATGGTAGGCGCATATTCAATAACGGTTACATCAGCACCTAATCTCTTATATACAGAACCTAATTCAAGTCCAATAACACCACCACCAATAACTAATAAATGTTTTGGAACTTCTTTTAATTTTAAAGCTTCGGTAGAAGTAATGATGCGCTCTTTATCAATTGAAATAAATGGTAAAGAAGATGGTTTTGATCCAGTAGCAATAATTATATTCGTACCTTCAATAACTTCTGAAGAACCATCATTTTTAGTGATTTTAACGTGTGTAGCGTCTTCAAATGAACCAAGACCTTCGAATACTTCAATATTGTTCTTGTCCATTAAATATTTAATACCTCCAGTAGTTTGTTCAACTACAGAAGCTTTACGAGCAACCATTTTTGAAAAGTCAAACGTAGGTTTTTCAACAGAAATACCGTGCTCCTCAAAATGATGAACCGCATCATAATAATGATGAGAAGAATCTAATAAAGCTTTTGAAGGAATACATCCAACATTTAAACAAGTTCCACCTAAAGTTGAATATTTTTCGATAATAGCAACTTTAGATCCTAATTGAGCAGCTCTGATAGCAGAAATATATCCACCAGGACCAGAACCAATAACGATTACATCGTATTTCATTTTTATGCGTTTTTTAAAAGCGTCCAGCTTAAATTATTTAGTTCTTTTTTAAGAAGTACAAATGTACGATTATTTGTGATATTTTACCTTTATACTAAAGAATTACTATTTTTAGACAGCAAAAACAAACAGAATAAAACCGACATGTTTAAAATCGTTATTGATACTGTAAAATAAACGTTATTTTTTAAGCCTGACGGTTCAAGATTTAATACGTAACAACAAAAAACAAACAAATGAGTATACTGAAAAAAGTAGGCATGGTAGCCATAGGGGGATTGTTAGTAGCACAGTTTTTTCAACCAGAACAAAATAGTGGTGATTACGAGAGCGTAAAGGGATTTTTAGCTGAGACCAAAGCGACTCCTGAGGTGGAAGCTATTATGAAAAAGGCATGTTTTGATTGCCATAGCGAAAAAACAAATTATCCATGGTATAGTAAAATTACTCCAGTAAATTATTGGATGGCTCATCATGTAGAAGAAGGAAGAGAACATCTTGATTTCTCAAACTGGGCAAATTATAGTTTGAAGAAGAAAGAACATAAAATGGACGAGGTTTACGAGGAGGTAGAAGAAAAGCACATGCCTTTAAAATCATATACAATTACCCATGGAGAGTTAACAGATGCAGAAATAAAAACTTTGGTTGATTGGGGTAAATCTGCTCAAGCTGAGTACAAAGCACTTTTGACGAAGTAATTATAGTAATTACTATTTTAGGATCGATTAGTCGTATCATATTAGAATATTGAAATAGGTAAAATTACTTTGATTTTTCAATATGGAGGGCAGTACTCCACAAAAGAGAAAGAGCTCCATATCATAAAAATATATTTCGGAGTTGGAGAAAACAAAGTACCTTTGAGATCCTATTTAGTAACCCAAAGGGAAGAAAGGTTATCGGATTTAAAAATGATAATAATAGATTGGGTGAAATTGACACAAGAAGATTATAAATCGAATATAGAGTAAGACTATTGAGAAAACATGTTGTAATTATAGGTTATGTTTGGGTTGAACCAAATTCTTCGGCAGCAGGAAGCAGAATGCTTCAATTAATAGAAATATTTTTAAAGAATAACTATACAGTTACTTTTGCATGTCCGGCCCAAAAAACTGAACGATCAATAAATTTAAAAGAACTAGGAGTAAAAGAAGAGGTAATCATATTGAATTCCTCTTCTTTTGATGATTTTATCAAAGAGGAAAACCCTTCAATTGTAATGTTCGATAGATTTATGATGGAGGAACAGTTTGGATGGAGGATAACTGAGCAGTGTCCAAATGCTTTGAAGATTCTTGATACCGAGGATTTACATTGTTTGAGAAAGGTTCGTCATGAAGCTTTTAAAAAGAAGAAAAAATTTGAGCTGACCCAATTACTCCGTTCTGATTTAGCGAAAAGAGAAGTTGCATCCATACTCAGATGTGATGTTTCTTTAATAATTTCAGAATATGAAATTCGACTATTAAAGGAAATCTTTAAAATAGACGAAAGACTTTATTTTCATCTCCCTTTTTTACTGGACAGCATTGACGAAGAGCAAAGAAAAAATTGGACTTCTTATTCGAGAAGAGACCATTTTGTTTTTATTGGAAATTACTTGCATGCACCTAATGTTAATGCGGTGGTACAGTTGAAGAAGTTTATTTGGCCATTGATAAGAAAGCAATTACCGGAAGCTGAATTACATATTTATGGAGCTTATGCAACTGAGCATATTTTACAAATGGATAATAAAAAAGAAGGATTTATTGTAAAAGGTGCGGCGGATAGTGCGTTAAAAACCATAGAAAAAGCAAGAGTGATGCTCGCTCCTCTAATGTTTGGGGCTGGTATTAAAGGAAAACTAACAGATGCGATGTTAGTAGGAACTCCCAGCGTAACTACCGAAATAGGATCAGAAGGAATGGTTGGTGAGCTACCTTGGAATGGGTTCATAGAGAATGATGTATCTGATTTTGCAGAGAAAGCTGTCTTACTTTTCAATAATGAACAAATATGGAAAGAAAAACAAGAAAGAGGAATAGACATAATTAATTTAAAATATAATAGGGAAATACTTGAAGCTCAGTTCAGAAATGAAATAGAAGATAGGTTGTTAGCTATTGATAATGATAGAGTTAATAATTTTATAGGGAGTCTTTTGAATTTCGAAACGATACGAGCGACTAAGTATATGAGTAAATGGATTGAAGAGAAGAATAAGAATGCTGAATAACTTCTTCATATTTATCTATAAAAGTTGGATCAAGCAGTAATGTGTCGCACAAAAATAGAAGCTCTTATTATATTGTTAAAAAATGTTTGTATAATTATATTAAACATTTTTTCTGTATTTTTTATCTATCTTAGAATGAATATTTTAAAAAATAGTAAATTATTTGTTATTTTTAGAATATAACCAAAATAACATTGACCTCCACAAAATTACAAAAAATGTAGTCGTAATGTGGCAACATTTTTATACAACTATCTACTTATAGTGAATTTTTAATCTTTTACTAATAACATAGCAGAGATATCAAAATCCATGTGTGTGCTATCGACCAGTAATTGAAAGTAATTGAAAAACTCATAATTAATCTGAAGAGTATTATGTTTCTGTTACTAATCATGGTAAGATGTAAACATATTATATTATAATAAATAGATTTTAATTAAACATATTAAGAGAAAAGATTTTAACTTAATTAAAGAAAAATGAGAAAAATAATTTTAGGGGGAATTATTACTGTTACTATGCTGTTTTCTAACTGTAGTAAAGACGATGCAAATTCCCAAGGAACTGATAATTATGTAAGAAATTATTTACCGTTAAATATAGGTAATTCTTGGAGTTATACATTTAGTCGAGATTTGAATGGTTCCAATTCGGAAGGAATCGAAGATACACAAATAGAGAGTGTTGAAAATGATGCATACACTTGGCAGAAAGGTGGAAATATGTATTTACAACCTGATCAGGATATCATAGTGGAAAAAAATGATGGAGTTTATTCTAGTGATATTAAAATACCTGTTGAGTTGTTTGGGGTTAATGATTTAGATCTTGAGCTAAAAGGGTTCGTTTTGTTAAATGAAGATGCCAGTATTGAAGAAGAGTTTTATGCAGATGAGTTTGTTTACAATACTGAACCTGAATTTTTAGAAGATCAGGGCACTGGTTTTTCTGGAAATGTCGTTGCAAATATAAAATTGATAGGAAATAATCAGTTAATCAATAAGTTGCAATCGAAAACAGGTTTAAGTTCAGTTTTTGAAGATGTGCTTGAGACCCGTGCGGATATTTCTCTTGAGGTGAGTCTTGATATTGAAGGAAGTATTCCTGTATCGGGCATAACCATACCTGTTAACTTAACTCATATGTTAATTACCGAACAAAAAATAGGTGATTTAGTTCAATTTTATGCTAATGATGTGGGGTTAATTGAATCAGTTTCAGATTTCGATTTGAGGAACTTACAAATTGATACGACTGTAAATCTTATTCAGGGTTTGCCTCCTATTGATATTAATACCTTGATAGAAGGAGGTCTGGAAACAGATTATTATTTTAAAGAGGAGTTTCGTTTAAATGATTGATATAGAGCAGTTTGTTTAGTTTTCAGTATTGTGTAAGAGATTTAAGCGTTAGAGTTTAACTATAAGTTTAATTTTGATACTAGAGAAGCTTTAAATATGTAAGGTATTTTGTGAAAATAGTAATATATTTGCAACTTGGTTGCATTAAAATATTATTATGGTCCATAAACTAACTTTTGATTCTAATAACTTGGGAATAGCGAGTTCAGCCCTATGTTTCGTTCATTGTATGGCTACTCCTTTTATTTTTTTAGCCAAAACATGTTCAACAACTTGTTGCGATTCAAGTCCATTTTGGTGGAGATTAATTGACTTTTTGTTTTTATTAATTTCTTTTTATGCCGTGTATTCCGCTTCAAAAGCTACGAGTAAGCAATGGATAAGAATAGCACTTTATGCAACTTGGGGAGTGTTACTTGCAATTATTTTAAACGAATATTTTTATTTTATTCCGCTTTTCGAGGTAGCTATATTCTTTCCATCAATTTTATTAATTGGTTTACACATACATAATAAAAAATACTGTGATTGTGAATCCGAAAGTTGTAATACTTGATGAATTATTTTGACAATATAAAAAGACCAGTTAAGCAACTGGTCTTTTTTATGCTATAAGAGGTAAAACCTTATGAGTTAATAATGGTTCCCTTTTTCAATTTCTTTTTAAATACTGATACACCAATTAAGATAATCACCAATGAAAAGATAAAAAGAGGAATTAAAGCTTTTGGAACTGAAGTCGATTCTGGATTCTTAAAATTAAATACAGGAAGATTGTCATATTTTTCAGTAGAAAACTTTTCATTTTTATATAACATCGGAACAAAATAGTTTCTCCATTCCTTGGTATATGTGCTCACTTGTTGTCTATAACTCTGGTAATCTAACGTAGAGGTTCCAGCAATGGAATTAAATGCCTGTTGAACAATAATCGCAGGAGAGAAATATTGCCACTTTTGAACCCAATTTTGTTGCTCTTTTAACTGCCCTTCATAGGTTTTTACTAATGGAGCTAATTCATCTTCGATAATATCTTGAGAAGCCAAGTATTTGTGCCAAAATGAATAATTGGTTCCCTTGCCATTATCAGCATATTCTGGATGGTCTCTTAAGAAATTATCTAAAATCTTATCCTGTTTTTTTGAAATTTCCTCCTTGAATTCGCGTACTTCCGTTATCAATTTTGTTCTTGATGGAACAGGGTATAATGAGTTTCCAAATTGACTGATTGTAGCTGGTATAATTAAAATAATAACAACCCAGATAGCTAATAAGGATACTGCATTTTTAGCAGAATTATTTACAAAAATATTAACTAAAAATACAATTGAAAACCAAAAAGTAATGTAGGCCAAAACCAATAGAAACATTGAGGTGAAACCAGAAAGATTCTTAGAAAAATCAAAACCGTTTACAGTAAATGTGATGATTAAAATCAAGAAGGTAATAATGACTAACCATAAATAACGAATTCCAATTTTTTGGAAAGTCCATTTGATAATCGAAATTGGTTGAGAAGCGATAAGCTTTAAAGACCCATATTCTTTTTCTGCAGAAAAAATATTAAAACTGAAAGCTATGATAATTAATGGAATAATATATATGATAACAAAAGCTAAATCAAAACTTCCAAACAATAACTGAACAGGATTGGATAATTCGGAGTAGTTAAATAAAAAACTATCTCCATAAGCCCTAGGCTGAACATAATGCGAAAACAAGTCGCTTTGTCCTTGGGAAATAAAACTTAATGGCTTTGGAGGCATTGAAGCGACTCTGGGATGAGAATATCCAATAGTCATAGGGCGTTGGGGACTTCTCCAAGAACTTAAGTTCATTTCGAATCCTTTTTCTAATGAATCCAATACTTGCAGCATTTTTTGATCGCTATCTGCTACAGTTTTAGTAATCTTTGCAATATCAGCAGCGCGTCTATTTACTTTTTGCTGACCGTTGTATCCTGCAAAGAATACCACAATAAATGTGGTGATAAAAAGTAATATTAACCATTTACTTCTTAATAATGTTTTTAATTCATATTTAAAATTGTGTGCAAACATTCTTAGTATTTTTTATTGGTTAATAGTAAAGCAATACCCGAAATTCCAAACCATAACAATAGAATTAGAAATAAAGTAGAATTGTTTGGAAGAACTGAGGCAAAGGATGCCTTTTCATATTCAAATTCTGGTAATTTGGACCAAATGTCATTTGAAGCCACATAGCGTTCACCGTATTTTGAATTTTTTTCTTCAGTACCATTAAGAAATCGCTGTGCTTCAATTCTATATTGTTCTGCTGCTTCGGCGAAATCTCTATGACTATTATAATCTGTTTGGGCAATAGCCATTGAAAGAAAACGAGCAGGTAAAAACGGTGAAATTATTGAAGCACTCTTATACACTTTATGTTGATTTTGAGCTTGCTCTTTTAAATAATCATAGTGTTTTGCGAATACAGCAGCTTGGTACTCTTCTCCTTTCTGCATTCTGTATGCGCTAAAATTAAAAGGAAGTTTATGCAGACTATCTACTCCATATTTTTCAAGTACTTCTTTCTCTAGTTTTTGAGCTTCTTTACTCCATGGATTATGCCCATCAAGTCCTTTCTTATTTTCTTCTTCAATTCTTTTTGAAAACTCTTGATGTGTTGGAAACGGATATTGAGATTCTGCCAAGTTACTTGCTATTTTAGGAGCTACGAAACAAGCTAATACCCAAAAAAATAAATTGATAACAAGTGAAATACCAGATTTTTTAGCTAAAGAAGAAATAAGTAAAACAATATTCGTAAATACTAGATAATAAAAGCAATAGGTGAAATATAGGGTAGCTAAAGCCGACCAGTTTAATGTACCAAAATCATCGATACTCGTTAATAGCAATCCACTAATTAAAAACAAAATAGTCGTGATAACAATTGGGGGAATTAAAGTGGCAAGCCATTTACCTATGAGTAGTTTCCAACCAACAATTCCTTGACTCTTTAAAATTTGAAATGTATTTCCTTCAATTTCCTTTGTAAAGCTATTATATCCAATTAGAATAATAATCAATGGAAGAATGTATAAAAGAATAAAATCGATGGTAAGTTCTCCGAAACGTGATAATGCAGTTTGGTCAGAAGCATTGCTAAATTGAGCTTCGTTTCTTTTATGAGCTTCTAAGAATATAGAAATCCCTGTGTATTTATCAACTCCTTGATCTATTAAAGACAGTGGAGATTTAGGTTTGAAAACATAGTTTCCATAATGGGCAGCGGAATGAGGTGTTTTTTCTCCTTGTGATTCCCAGGCTTTTCGTTCTTTTTGTTTGGCTTCTTGATGTTGATTATTGACGGTTTTGCATTGATTTGACGTTATAAATAACGCAGCAATAGCCAAGAGTATAATAATTGTAGAAGCTATTTTGAACCTACCATCCCGAAAAGTTTCCTTAAACTCTTTCTTAATAATATGGCTTATCATAGTACTGGCTCTTTTAAAATCATGGTATCTAAATACAATTCTTCTAACTCGCGAAGAGAAACATCATTCGAAGGAAAGTGATGCCTTAATGTTCCTTGCTTCATAATTCCAATATGAGTACCTATTTCTTTTGCTCTAAAGATATCATGAGTAGCCATAAGTATAGCAACACCCTCAGCCCTCATTTTTTTTAATAATTCACCAAATTCATTACTGGATTTTGGGTCTAACCCTGAAGTCGGTTCATCTAATAATAACACCTTAGCTTCTTTTGCAATAGCCAAAGCAATTCCAACTTTTTGACGCATACCTTTTGAAAAAAACTGTACTCGTTTATGGAAAGCTTCACTCTGAAGACCTGCTTCTTCTAGGTATAACTCCAAATCGGTTTTAGAAAACTTTTTACCGCTGATACCTAAAAAATAATCGAGATTTTCTACGGCCGTAAGCGTAGGATATAACATTAAATTTTCAGGAATATAGGTTAAAAACGACTTCGTTTTGGTAGCATTTTCGGTAACGTCTAAACCATTTATATATGCTTTACCAGAAGTAGGAGCGATAAAGTTTAATAAAAGATTAATAGTAGTTGATTTTCCTGCACCATTGGCACCGAGTAAACAAAGGATCTCTCCTTGTTTTACACTAAGGTTTAAATCTTGCAGAGCCGCAAAATCGCCATAATTTTTTGATAAGTTTTTAGTTAAAATCATAGGGTTTATTCGGGTTTAGTTGTTATTGAATTTTTATGTCGATAGACGTTCTACTTTGCCAACCTGTAACATCAATCACAGAAATTTGACAATGATAATCACCAGCATCGATATCGTTAGGAATGTTTATTTCCTGGCTTATTTCGTATTCTTTGGGCTCATTTTCAATTGGAAAGTTTTGCATGTAAATTAACGGATCAACTGGTGTTTTAATCGGATCTAATTCACATTGCGAACCCTGATCATCATGAGTATGGTGATCAAAGTTATGATGAATATCAATAGCATAAGTCTTTAAAGCGACATTGTCTGATACTTTAACCTTAATTGTGTATTGCTTTCCCTTTTCTAGAACATCGCATGATTGTGGGAATCCTCCATCATATTGAACCGTAATTGTTGGTTTTGTTGTGTCAGGTGCTTCGTCATCATTGCTACTACAAGCAATGGTTAATAATGAAAGTAGAAGTAGTAGTCCTAATTTTTTCATCGGTTTCATTGAGTTAAAATGTGTTTCAAATTTAAGTAGAATGAGATTAAATAAAAAAAGAACTTGATATTATCAAGTTCTTTTTTACTGTTTTATTGTATTCTAAACGGAACAGATAGCTTCACAGCTTCACTTTCCCCATTTTCTTTAACATAAATGTTAAGCCAATATCCTCCAGCTGGCGATCCTTCAAGTAGATCGTAGTGGTAATGAATTTCTGGGTTTCTTACGTTTTCATATAAATTTGCAGGTAAAATAGTTTCTACTTTATCCCATTTTCCAACTTCAACGTTTTGTCCTTCTCTCCACTCTTTAAACCATAATTGGTATTTAATTTCGGTAACCGTATCGTTTCCAGAAATATATTGATATTCGGTATGTAGCTCATCTGTACCGATAGCTACAATATTGTTTTCACCGATTTCCATGTTTTTGAATTTTTTGATGATGTGAAGCTCTTTCGTAATCGCACTTCTTGATCCATCTTCATGCTCAACAGTAATTTTGAATTTGTAAACTCCTTCAGCAGGTCTAAATGCAGTTTGATATCTGTTTTCTTCATCAAAGTATACATGATAATGGATATGCGGATTAAGTTGTCCTTGATAACTATCCACTGGAACTAAATGATCCTTTAACTCCCATGCAGTTTCTCCTGTTTGTGGAGTTGAAATATTATGAGGTTGTACGTTGAAGTATATTTTAGTAACCTTACTTGTTCCTTGATAATCGAACTCCGTATGAACATCAATATTAGATTGAGGAAGAACGAAGTCTGAGTTACCAAGCTCAAGTCCTGTAAACCTTTCAGAATTAATATTCTCATCGAATGTTGTAGGTGTTTCATCATCACTACATGAAACCAAGACAATACTCAAGAATAGTAGAATTAGTGTTTTAAAATTGTTTTTCATGATAAAAATTTAAAATGTTTGTATTAGTGTAATTGAAAAGTTTCTTCCAGGTTGTGGTACCTCTATCAACCTGTAAAAACTTGTATGGTCAAATGCTTTTCTATTGAAAAGGTTGTTTATTTTTCCTTGAATTTTAAGTGGATTGCTTTTTGAAAAAGCCAAGACATTGGTGCGTAAGCCTAAACTGAATAAAGAATAACCTTCAGTAGGTTTTTCCGGAGGAACGATTTCATTTTGACCGGAAGCAAACCTTCCACTAGCAAAGAGGTTAATTTCCTTAAAATACGACCAAGGCTTAAGGTTGTATTCAACAGATAAAACTCCAGTAAGAGGCGGTGAAAACGGCAATGTGAAATTCTTTTTTCGTCCGCTCAATTGCTTCGCTTTCACATATTCTATAGATCCTGACAAAGTAATCGAATTTATAGGTCTATAATGAGCCAGAATTTCACCACCATATCTGAATACTTTACTTTGTTGATATTGATATTTTTGTAATGTTTGATAATATTCAGCCGATGGACTTAAATAAATGTAATTATCAAAATAGTTGGCAAAAGGTGTTATTTGAAAATCAATATTGTTAAATGCCGTTTTAAATTCAGCATCTACTTGATAAGAACTTTCAGGATCTAAGTCTAATGAACCTTCTTCATAGCGATACATATGGTAATTAACGCCATCAGAAGCTAATTCATTGGCCAACGGCATTCTAAAACTCTTACCGATGTTTATCTTATAAGACGTATTTTCTTTTGTATAGCTTATTCCAGCTGAAGCGCTAAAACTACCAAAAGATAAGTTTCTTTCTTCGGCACGTTGAAGTCTTTGTTGTGTGGTATTTCCATTTTGATCCGTTACGGGAGAATAAAACCATTCGAAATATGACTGGGTCTTAATTCTACCATAATCATATCTGATTCCTCCATCGAAGTAGAAATTGTCATTAAGTTTTATTTGATCATAAACAAAGCCTCCAATCGTTAAACGATCATAAGCAGGAATTAAAAACCCCCAACCTGAAATATCATTATCCTGATATTCAAAATTTATTCCAGCAGTAATTTTATGGTTTTTCAAATTTGAGATTTGATCCTTAATGTTTAGAGTGTAAGTCGATTTCTCAAATAAACGTTCCATGGAATAATCTGGTGTTGGCATATAACCGTGAGGAACTGGTTCGGAATGTTCTTCTCGATGATTTTTTTGATACCCGAGTTCAATATTTAAAATATGATTATTGAAGGAAAGGCTTGTATTGTTGGTAACTTTAAAATGATTGACTTTATGAAATGGTAAATCAATATCTCGATTGCTACTGTCGTAATCAATTCTTGAAGTCCTCACTTCTAAACCATGGGCGTTTGCGAAAAAACCATTTTTAGCGTTGATGTTGCTAATTGTTGTAATTGAGGTTACATTATCATGTACGTATCCTAATGAAAAGCTTAAGTTATGGTTGTATCCTGCCGTGTTTCTTAAATAGTTTTTATGAAGATCAAAAATATAGTTGTCGTAATTAATTCGATCGGTAGGAACTTTAAAATCACCGTAATCTTCATGTGTTACTCTGGCTTTATAAAACCACTTATTAAAGCGTTGTTTTACCCCAACAGAAACTCCATAAAAATCATTATTACTTCTATTCGTTAAATTCACTTCCCCTGCAAAGCTATCAATGTCAGGTATGCTATTGTTTTTTAAATTGATAACTCCTGAAATAGCATCAGATCCGTAAAGTAGAGAAGAAGCACCTTTGGTTACTTCAATATCTTCAACGTTATACTGATCAATTTCTAAACCATGATCCGCTCCCCATTGTTGTGCTTCATGTTTAATTCCATTTTCTACTACTACAATTCGATTGAATCCTAGTCCGCGAATCGTTGGTTTCGATTGTCCCGAACCAATAGTAATGGCATTAACTCCAGGTATATCACGCAATGTTTGCATTAAACTATTATCTCTATTTTTCTCTAGAAAGTTATTGTTGATCTCAGAGGTAATGGCAGAAAACTTGCTCAGTTTTTTTCGTGGTTTTTGCGAAATTACTACCTCACTTAATGTTGCGTTATTTAGTGTAAGAGCAAGCGTAATTATTTTTTCGGTTGGAACAGAAATACTTCTTTTTAAAGTTGTATAACCAACATGTGTCACCACTACCTCGTGAGATCCAAAGGGGATTTTAGAAAGAAAGACTTTTCCATTTGATTTGGCATAAGCATGTTTTTTGCCTAAGCTCACATGAGCAAAGGGAATTTCTTTTTTCGACTTCAAATCGATTATTTTAAGAGTAACATTTTGAGTCTTTTGTCCATAGCTTAGTGTACAGAATAAGACACAAAATAAATAGCTTAAGCTTTTATTTTTCATGTAAAATAGAATTATAAACAGTCTTGAAAAATCAAATAGGAAACACCTGATTGTAGTCCAATGGCTTTCTAAGAAATTCTCTTAGAAATTATCGATTAGATATTGCAGTTAAATAATTGGTGGGGCTCTTAAATGAAGGTTTGAGCCATAGGAGTTTGAATACCAGTTTAATTGATAGTTTTCAATAACTACTTTTGACACTGGAAGAATCAATAGTAAACCAAATAATATAAGTTTTGGCAATTGAAAAGTTGGAATTGAAAATGAGCAAATGTCACAATGATCAGCAGTCGATTGATAAACTTGTGATGTTTCTTTCGAAGAATTGTAAGAAGATTGATCATCATGATGATGTACTGCTTTAAAAACAATAGTACCTAAAAACAACATCAGTAAAAATACCGAAGTGCTTTTTCTAAGAAGTATATTGTTTTTAAGAGTCATTTTAAATTATTGCAACAGATTGGCAAAAGTAAATTTAAAGTGGCGTTATTAAGAGTTGTGTTTTGTTAATATTTTCAAAAAATACTCTTAAAGAGATTTTGTGAAATTGGATTGAAATATGGGAACGCTAGTATTCGTATTAATAATAGATTTTTGTACTTTCTGGTAGTTCAATTACTTAATTAACTACAATTGTTCAACTAGTTTTTGTATGGATCATAATCCAAAGGTAAGGAATGGGCAAAAGCTTCGAATATCCAATATCCTTTGTTATAGACTGATGTTGGTTTTTCGACCACACCAAAAGGAAAAATAGTTACAGGTCCTTCTAGTAGCATTATTGTAGACGCCTGAGAGTTATCGATTTCTTTAAGTCCATTGAAAGTTCTTTTTCTATAAGTTTCTTCTTCTTTTTCCTGTATATAAGTTACAAGTAATGAATTCTTAAAATTGAGTTTTACGTTGCTATCCAGTACAGATACGATATCAGAATTAGTGATATTTCGTTGGTAGAGATAATCGCGATATTTAGGCAATTTTGCTTTATTTAAAACATTAGTGGCACTGTCTAGTGCTGTTCTCAGTAATTTTATTTTTTTCTGGGTATATGTTTCTCCTGATTTTTCAAAATAGGCTTCCGCTTTTCTTATTTTTTCATCAGAAGGTCTTTCATTATTCTTTGCACGTTTTATGTGATCTACTCGAAAACCTTCACTTTCGTGGTTTTTATTTAATAGACTTCTAAAAAAGTGCATTCTGGATCCGTTGTAGGCAATTTTTCTATTTTTTATCCATTTCTTTTTTAAATACTTTTTCAAGTTCTTAAACTGAGAATAGCCATGGAAAACGAATTTGTTATCGTTCAACGAGAAATCGACCAAATCATAGGTGATTAAATATCCCAGTGCGTGGTTTTCGATTAATAGAGGTTTTCTTGCGAATGCAGTTAAGGTTTTCGTTTTGGAGTCAAATTCGAATCGAATGTCTTTTTCGTTTAAAATAAAACATTCATCGGCAAACTTCGTTCCTCCGAAAAAAGCTTTTTTAAACCTTAAAAGGTTATCTCTCCATTTTTGATCGTAAACTACTTTTTTAACAGTTACTTCGTCCAAAAGATCATTGCTCGGGTAAAGTTTTACATTTACGTTTAATAGGGAAGAATTTCGAACCTTAATCATTGAACTTTTAAAACCAAGATAAGAAACTACTAAATCATAATTTCCTTCTTTAATTTTTAAACGAAACTCACCATTTGAATTGGCTAGTGTACCGATAGATGTATTACTAAAATAGATGAAAGCACCTTCTAAGGGTTCATTTGTATTGGAAAATACTTTTCCTTCAATAACTATTTGACTGAATAACAAAGAGGTATAGATAAAGGCGAAAAAGAAAAGAAATTTAGTTTTCATAAACATTATTTTTCCTTAAAAATACGGCTTTTACGAGTGAAAAGAAAGTTAAAGCTTTATGTAATGAATTTATTTATTCTTGAGGCAGCATGTAATCCAAAGGTAAGGTATGGGCAAAAGCTTCAAATCCCCAGTAGCCTTCGTTAAAAACCGAAGTTGGATTGTTAACAACTCCAGAAGGAAAAACGGTAACTGTATTTTCTAGTAATACAATGCTCGAACTTTGTACACCACTTGGTTTCTTCATTTTTCCAAATATACCAACCAAGTAAGACGGTTCCTCAGCTTCTTTTAAATAGGTGATAGATAAGAAGTTTTCAAAGTCTAATTTGACTTCATTGCCTTCTACGATTACCATTTCTGAATATGGGACATTTCTTTTGTAAAGGTAATCTCTAAACTTAGGGAGTCTCACTTTTTGCAAGGTGACTACGGCACTATCAATAGCAGTTTTAGGAGATGTGATTTTTTGAGACAGATCAATTCTTCCAGCTAGTTTTAAAAGCTCACGTGCTTGTTTTATTTGATTTTCTGATGGTCGTTGTGGGTTTTTAACACGTTTAAATTGATTTACAATGAAGCCTTCTTGTTTCAAGTTTTTATTCAATAAACTACGAAAAAAATGCATTCGAGAACCTTGATAAGCAGTAACTCTATTTGCAATCCATTTCTTTTTCAGCTTTTTCTTTAGATTTTGAAATTGCGAATATCCGCTAAAGGTCAATTGATTTGAGGTTATTGAAAAATCTATAAGCTCATAAGTAATCAAATAACCTAGGGCCTTGTTTTTTATTTTGATAGGCCTTTTGGCGTAAGCTGATAACGTATTTGTTTTTGGATTAAACTTAAATAGGATATCTTTTTCGTTTATGATACTACATTGCTTTGCAAAATTGGTTTTGCCGAAAAAAGCCTGTTTGAACCGAGAAAGATTGTACTTCCATTCGTCATCATAAACTACTTTTTTTATAGTAACTTCATCTAATACATCATTGCTCGGAGCTAAGTGGATTTGTATGTTTTCATAAGACTTGTTGTTGACTTTCAATAAGTGTTTTTCATATCCGAGAAAGGAAACCACCAAATCGTAATGGCCATTTTTTACTTTCAAATTAAATTCTCCTTGGTTATTCGTAATAGTCCCTATTGAGGTGTTGTTTAAATAAACAGAAGCACCTTGTAGTACTTCATTATCTTTTGATAACACTTTTCCACGAATGGTAATTTGACAAAATAGGTTAGATGAATATAGGAAAGCAAGAAAAAGAAAAGTCCTTATTTTCATAAAGTTAGTTTTTATAAAAATAAGGACTTCTTTATCTAATAGAAAGTTAAAAAAGATTGTATCTCAATTTTAACTTAATTTTTTATTTAGCAATTAAGCCAGCACGTTTTAGCAGAGCATCAGAATTAGGCTCCTTTCCTCTAAATCGTTTGTATAATTCCATCGGTTTTTCTGTTCCTCCTTTAGAAAGAACATTTTCTTGAAACTTAGTAGCTACTTCCTTATTAAAAATACCTTCTTCTTGGAAGTATTCAAAAGCATCAGCATCTAATACTTCTGCCCATTTATAAGAATAATAGCCTGAAGAATAACCTCCTTGAAAAATATGAGAGAAAGAAGTACTCATGCAATTCTCAGGAACATCAGGGTATAGTTTTGTATTCGAAAAAGCTTCTAATTCAAAATCTTTTACCGAAGTAACCGATTCAGGAGATTCGCCCGCATGCCAACTCATATCAAGTAATCCAAAACTTAATTGCCTTAAGGTTTGCATTCCTTCATGAAAACTAGCTGATTCTTTAATTTTTTCAACATATTCCATCGGAATCGTTTCACCGGTTTCGTAATGTTTAGCAAACAATTCCAATGCTTCTTTTTCGTAACACCAATTCTCTAATACTTGACTAGGAAGTTCAACGAAATCCCATGAAACAGAAGTTCCAGATAAACTTCCATATGTGGTATTTGCTAGCATACCATGCAATGCATGCCCAAATTCATGGAATAAGGTGGTAACTTCATTAAAAGTTAATAAAGAAGGTTTTGTTTCAGTTGGCTTGGTAAAATTACATACAATAGAAACCTGTGGGCGTTCATTAACACCATTTAGTATTTGTTGAGATTTATAAGAAGTCATCCATGCACCGTTTCTCTTTCCTGGTCTTGGATGGAAGTCTGCATAAAAATAAGAGATAAAATTACCATCATTATCAGAAACCGAATAGGTTTTTACATCTTCATGGTATTTATCAATGTTATCAATTTCTTCGAAGTTTAACTTGAATAATCTATTGGCAATTTCAAAAACTCCATGAATCACATTTTCCAACTTGAAGTATGGTTTTAGAAGTTCTTGATCTAGAGAAAATAGTTCTTTTTTCAACTTTTCTGAATAGTACGCACTATCCCATTTTTCTAATCGGTCTATAGAATCAAGTTTTTTAGCGTAGTTTTCAAGATTCGCAAACTCACGTTCTGCTGCAGGTTTTGCTTTCTTTAGCAAGTCGTTCAAAAACTCTAGTACTTTTTCAGGAGTTTCTGCCATGCGTTCTTCCAAAACAAAGTTAGCATGAGTTTTATAACCTAGTAAATTGGCTCTTTTATGACGAAGTTTTGTTATTTCTAAAACAATACTTTCGTTATTATGTTCATTCTTTTGGAACCCTTTTTTTCCAAAGGCAATAGAAAGTTCCTTGCGCAACTCACGATTATCAGCATACGTCATAAACGGAATATAGCTAGGATAATCTAAGGTGATTACCCAACCATCTTTTTTGCGTTGCTTCGCTAACATTTTAGCACCTTCTTTTGCACTTTCAGGAAGCCCAGTTAAGTCACTTTCATTGGTTATGTGCATTTCAAAATTATTCGTTTCAGCAAGCACGTGCTCACCAAATTGTAATGATAGTTTTGAAAGTTCGGTATCTATTTTACGAAGCTCCAATTTGTCTTCTTCATTCAAATTAGCGCCATTTCTAGCAAAGCTTTTATATTGCTTATCCAAAAGCATTTTTTGCTCAGAAGTTAAGTCTAAATCAATTAATTGATCATAAACGTTCTTTACACGAGCAAAAAGAGCTTCATTTAGGGTAATATCGTTTCTAAATTCACTTAACCAAGGTGAAACTTCTTTTGCTATTTTTTGAATATCTTCATTTGTTTCAGCAGAATTCAGGTTAAAAAATATAGAAGTAATTCTATCTAATTTTTGACCGGTGTTATCCAAAGCCACTGTCGTATTTTCGAAAGTAGGTTCTTCGGTATTTGTAATGATCGCGTCAATTTCTTTTTTAGCAAGAGCAATAGCCTCTTGTATGGCAGGTTTATAGTCTTGTTCTTGAATTTTAGAAAAGGGAGCGGTATCGAAATCTTGTAAAAGTGGATTCATTTTTCTGATTCTTTAAAGTCAGTTTAAATTTTTAGAGATACTAATATAGGTATTATCTCATTGATTTAAATAAAGAACCTCATAGTTTTTCGGGCTATGAGGTTCATTGTTTTTATTGAAAGATGATTATTTTCTAACTCTTTCAGAGGCCTTTTCAACCTTTAATTTTAATCCTTCTTTGTAGGCAACTATTTTGTCTAAAACACATTTGTCAGAAGCTCCAATAATTTGAGCAGCCAGAATACCTGCATTCTTTGCTCCATCTAAAGCTACAGTAGCAACAGGAACACCTCCAGGCATTTGAAGAATTGATAGGACAGAATCCCATCCATCAATAGAGTTTCTACTTTTTACAGGTACTCCAATAACCGGTAGCGGACTCATACTTGCTACCATTCCAGGTAAGTGAGCAGCACCACCAGCACCAGCAACAATAACCTGAACACCTCTTTTGTGTGCGTTATTGGCATAATCGAATAATTTCTCAGGAGTTCTATGAGCAGAAACAATATCAACTTCTACTTTAATATCAAAACTTTCTAAAACATCAATTGCTTCTTGCATTATCGGAAGATCAGAATCACTTCCCATTATAATTCCTACCATATTTTTTATTTAGCGATAACTTTTATAGTTTCTTTTACTTGTTGCGCAATTTCACGCGCCTTATTAACGTCAGTATTAACGATAGTTACATGTCCCATTTTTCTGAATGGTTTGGTATGTTTCTTACCGTATAAATGTGGTGTAACACCTTCAATAGTTAATACTTCTTCAATATTTTCATAGATTACTTCGCCAGTATGTCCTTCAGCACCTACAAGATTTACCATAATTCCAGCAACTTTACTATCGGTATTTCCTAAAGGTAAATTTAAAATGCTTCGCACATGTTGTTCGAATTGACTTGTATAACTTGCCTCTATAGAGTAATGTCCTGAATTGTGAGTTCTTGGAGCAACTTCATTTACTAAAATAGCATCATCTTCAGTTTGGAACATTTCCACAGCAAGCAAACCGACAAAATCAAAAACGTCCGCAACATCCAAAGCTATTTTTCGAGCTTTGTTAGCAATTGTTTCATCAATTCTTGCTGGACAAATCACGTACTCAACCTGATTGGCTTCAGGGTGAAACTCCATTTCAACTACTGGATACGTTTTTATCTCTCCTTTTTTATTTCTAGCAACAATAACTGCCAATTCATTTTTAAAAGGAATTAACTTTTCAGCAATACATTCTCCAGAAGGTAAGTTTTGTAAATCGTTGATAGATTTTACAATTTTTACGCCGTTACCGTCATAACCAAAGCGTGCAGATTTCCATACAAATGGAGTCGTTATTTTATTTTCCTTTATAGCATTTTCAAGATCTTCTTTTGAAGCAAATCTTGTGAAATCAGCTGTAGGAATTCCTTGCTCATGATAAAACACTTTTTGGAGTGCCTTATTCTGTATAGTTCTTAGGTTTTTAGGTTTTGGAAATATAGTAAGACCTTCTTCTTCTAATTTGTCTAAGGCATCGATATTTACATTTTCAATTTCGATAGTTAGCAAATCAACCTGCTTTCCAAAATTATACACGGTATCGAAATCCAGTAAATCTCCTTGATGAAACTCATTACATATTTGAGCACATGGAGCATCAGAATTACCATCTAAAATAACAGTATAAATGTCTAGTTTTTGCGTTTCAGTAAGTAACATTCTTCCCAATTGACCGCCACCTAGAACGCCCAATCTAAAATCTGAAGAGAAATAATTTTTCACGTTAAATCTGTTAGTTATGTTGTTGTCGCTGCAAAAATAAGAATCTATTTGGTAGTAGATTCAATTTAATTACTTATTTGTAACGTAGTTCCACTTTGGGTTACCGTATATACTCTAGCACCGCCAGCACAACTACTTTCTCCAGAAACAATACTTCCATCCAGCATGCTATACTTGGTACCATCGCAAGGACATTCCAAAATAGGCGGGTTGACTACCATGGGGGTTCCACAATCTCGATTAGGTGATTGCCTATCTATAGCCACATAAGGAGAAAAAGAACCTCCTGTTCCTTTATTAAATAATACAATTCCGTTAATACCTCCATTTACAATAGCACTCCCATTTGGAGTTAGTAAACCGTTTAATTGAGGGTTATTTAAATCGAAAGTAAGAGGTTGAATAGAGTTGTTAAAACAGTTGTTTTCAACCACACTATCACCACAGCTAATAAAAGCTCCAACGAAAAGTGTAAAAAGAATTTTTTTCATTTGTTAAGTATATAGATGTAAACATAACGTTACGAATTTACGAAAATTTTGTACATTTGTAAGACAATCTCATCCCAAAGGGAATGAGATTTTTAAATTTAAAGAAGTTATGAGCGACGTATCTTATTATACAGAAGAAGGACTTAAAAAGTTAAAAGATGAATTAGCACACTTAGAGCAGGTGGAAAGACCTCGTGTGTCACAAGAGATAGCGGATGCCAGAGATAAAGGAGATTTAAGTGAAAATGCCGAATATCATGCCGCAAAAGAAGAGCAATCGTTATTAGAAACTAAGATTGCAAAATTAAAAAATGTGGTTGCCAGTGCTAGAATTATAGATGAAAGCGAACTTGATACTTCTAAGGTGTTAATCCATTCTATTGTAAAGATTAAAAATACAGTGAATAATATGGAGTTTACTTATACCTTAGTTGCGGATAGTGAAAGCGATATTAAAAATGGAAAACTATCGGTTAACTCGCCTATAGGAAAAGGTTTATTAGGTAAGGAAGCTGGAGATTTAGCTGAGATACAAGTTCCAAATGGTATTATGAAATTTGAAATAGTGGATATCTCTCGCTAGAAGAAATTATAATAAAAAATTAAAATTGAAAATCGAGTTTTGGGAAACTAAAACTCGATTTCTTTTTTAACTTTACCCAGAGCTAACTAATTGAGAAAAAATTAAACTTAAAACTATTATGGCTAGTATATTTACAAAAATCATTCAAGGAGAAATTCCATCATATAAGATTGCAGAAGATGAAAACTTTTTTGCTTTTCTAGATATTAATCCAAATGCTCCTGGGCATACCTTGGTTATTCCAAAAAGAGAAGAGAATAAGTTATTCGATTTATCAGAAGAGGAGTACAGCGGTTTAATGGCTTTTTCTTACCGTGTTGCTAAAGCAATTGAAAAGAGTGTGGACTGTGAACGAGTTGGAATGAGTGTTATCGGTTTAGAGGTACCTCATGTACATGTGCATTTAATTCCTATTAATAAAATGGACGATATGCGTTTTATTTCAAAAGCGAAATTATCTACAGATGAGTTTTTTACAATTGCGGGAAAAATCTCACGTAACTTTCAATAAAAAAGTACACAGTTAAATAGGGTTTAAAGCATTAAAAACTAGACTCTATTTAACTGTATTTCAAAAGTAGTTCCTTTACCGAGTTCGGACTTTTGAACAAATATCTTTCCTTTATGGTAGCTTTCTACGATCCTTTTAGAAAGCGAGAGACCAAGTCCCCAACCGCGTTTTTTCGTGGTAAACCCAGGTTTAAATACATTTGAAAACTGCGATTTAGGAATTCCTTTTCCTGTATCGGATATATGAATAATTACGTTTTTGGAAGCTTCTTTAATATCTACATTTATTTCTCCTTTACCAGCCATCGCATCAATAGCATTTTTGATAAGATTTTCTATAACCCATCCAAATAGTTCGACACTAATTCTTGATTTAATTGGAGAATCGGGTGAACTAAATGAAAACTGTACTTGTTTTGAGCTACGAGATTTTAAATAGGTGAAAACCTTCTTTGTTTCACAAACAATATCTTGTTCCTGTAAGTTAGGTAAAGATCCAATTTTAGAAAATCTGTTAGCAATTATATTTAAGCGATCAACATCCTTTTCAATCTCTTCGACATACATCTCATTGACTTCTTCAGCACGTAAAATTTCAATCCAACCTAGTAAAGACGATAAGGGAGTACCAATTTGATGAGCGGTTTCCTTAGCCATTCCTGTCCATAGTTTGTTTTGCTCCGCAATTTTATTTGATTTAAAAACCATGTAAATGATGGTTAAAAACAAAGCCAAAATTAGCAGCAAGGCTAGAGGATAATATTTTAATTTATACAATAAATCAGAGTTCCGGTAATAAACATATGTTTTTTGGGTGTTTTTATAACTTACTTCAATGGGCTCGTTTTGATTTTTCATTAGAGTAAGTTGTTTTTTGAGATATAATGAATCTAAACTTTTTACACTGTCTAAGTTTTTACTACCCAAAATATTTCCATTGGCATCAGTAAGAATAGCTGGAATATTTTTATTGTTATCAATTATCTTCATCAATATTGTAATGTCCGTATCTAAATCCGAATTGTTTAATTCTTGATTTGCAGAAGCATATAATTCCATTTTCGTACGCTCTTCTTCTTTAAACTTTTGAAAGAAAATATAGGTATTCCATAGAATTAATAAAACAATAATAAAAGAAGCAAAAATGGCAATTCGTTTAAGCCAAAAGTTATTGCGGAAAAAACTCATATGTCAAATATAAACTATTCTTAGGTATAACTTCTTATTGGAAACTGTAGTATATTTACACTAAAATAAAAGAACAATGTTATCAATAGATCCTAAGAATATTCCAACGCCAAAATTACATGGGTATTTGCTTGGGGCTGTGGCCCCAAGACCTATAGCATTTGCTAGTACTGTCGATGAAAATGGTGTTCCTAATTTATCTCCTTTTAGTTTTTTTAATGTTTTTGGAGCAAATCCTCCAATCATGATTTTTTCTCCAGCGAGAAGTGTTCGTGCAAATACTACAAAACACACGTTAGATAATGCTGAAGCAACAAAAGAGGTGGTTATTAATATTGTGAACTACGATATTGTACAACAAATGTCGTTGAGTAGTACAATGTATCCAAAAGGAGTTAACGAATTTGAGAAGGCTGGTTTAACAATGTTGCCATCGGATGAAGTGAAACCGTTTAGAGTAGCTGAATCTCCAGTGCAGTTTGAGTGTAAAGTAAATGATATTATCTACACAGGAAATGAAGGTGGAGCAGGAAACTTAATTGTTTGTGAAGTGGTTAAACTGCACATTAACGAAGATGTTTTAGCAGAGGATGGAAGTATTGATCAGTATAAAATAGACTTAGTTGCCAGAGCAGGAGGGAGTTACTATAGTAGAGCAAGAGATGGTTTCTTTGAAATCCCGAAGCCGTTGTCAACACTAGGAATGGGCGTAGATCAAATTCCTTTCGAAATTAAAAATAGTAAGGTGTTAACAGGTAACAATTTGGGAATGTTGGGTAATGTAGAGCAGCTTCCGACTGAAGATGATGTTAATAACTTTGCTAAAGAACATCAGCAGTTTGTTGGTGTATCTGAAGAAAAAAAGCATACTTTTGCACAAGAGTATTTAGAAAATAACGACGTAGAAAGTGCTTGGAAAGTACTTTTATTAAAATAGAAAAGTAATGGAAGTAATTGGTAAAATTAAATTAATCAACGAAACACAAACCTTCGGAAGTAACGGATTTAGAAAGCGTGAATTAGTGGTAACTACAGATGAGCAATATCCTCAAATGATTTTGATTGAATTTATTCAAGATAAATGTGATTTGTTAGATACTTATCAAGTAGGACAAGATGTAAAAGTTTCGATTAATTTAAGAGGTAGAGAGTGGATTAACCCACAAGGAGAGGCAAAATACTTTAATTCTGTTCAAGGATGGAGAATTGAGAACTTAGCTCAAGCAGCTTCTCAAAACATTCCTCCAGCAGATAATTTTGCTCCAGCTCCAGATTTATCTTCAGATAATGAGCCAGATGATTTACCATTCTAAGTAAACATAGAATATAAGAAATATAGAGAAAGAGCGTTGAACGCTCTTTTTTTTGTGAAAAAATTAAGGAATTCTGCGGAAAATTACATTTTATTTAACGGAAAACACATTTTTTAACAAGAGAACGCGACTTATATTTGTAGTATTATTTCTCAGCTAATGAGGATTAATTTAAGGGGAAACAAACCTTCTAGGATAAAAACTAGAAGGTTTTAGCTAAAAATATAGACTTTTAAGAAGGGTATATATATAAAACACCGTAATTGATAAGATTTAAATCAAAATCAATTACGGTGTTGTTTTTTATATAAAAGAGTTATCCTTTAGCTAACCATGCTAAAAATAGCCCATGCATAAATGGCAAAACGTAAAAAACGGAATAGTCCAAAAACAACCACTCCTTTGAAAGGGTACTTTATCATCCCTGCTGTCATACAGCTAATTGAAAAAGGAAGCGGTAAAAGTGCACCAACCAAAATTAAAAAACCTCCCCATTTACTGGTGTTTTTTAAATGCTTGGCCATTTTAACTTCCAAGTATTGTTTTACAGATTTTATTTTAAGAGCTGATCTTCCTATAAAATAAGAGATGATTCCTCCTGAATACGATAAGAAAGCTAGTATTGAAAGATTCAAAACTGGCTCAGATGTTTTTTTCGACCATGCGATGAAAATCTCAGGTGGAATTAACCCTAATATAGTTTCAGAAATAAAAAATGTAATTAAAACTCCTGCTCTTGAGAAAGTTTCAGTCATTGCCTGAAGACCATCATTAATATTATAAACATATTTATTGAAGAGAATTAGTCCAACAACTACGGCAACAATAGGCCAAAAAGCTTTTTTCAAGCTCTCCCATATGAACATATAAAAGCCAGTTCGCTTATAATAAACATGAAGCCTTTTTGCTTTGGGGGTCTTGTTCTTTTTCCTTTCTTTCTTATTATTTTTCATCCGATACCTTTTTCACTCTGTTCTTAGAGCCTGCAAAAATACGAGGTAATCGCAGATAAATCAAACAAATAATGTTATAATTATAATAATTGGGTGGCAGCTTCTGCACAACGTTCACCATCCATAGCAGCTGAAATAATTCCACCAGCATATCCACCACCTTCACCGCAAGGAAAAAGACCTTTAATTTCGGGATGTTCTAAGTTTTCTTTTCTGGGAATATTTACTGGTGAAGAGGTACGTGATTCAACACCTACAATATTGGCTTCTTCAGTATAGTATCCATGCATTTTTTTACCGAATGCAGCGAATCCTTTTCTTAATCTACCACCAATTATTTTTGGAAGTAACGAGTGTAAAGGAGAAGAATTTAATCCTGGTTGATAGGAAGTTTCGTTTAAACTTGTTGATAGTCGCCCTTCCACAAAATCAGTGAGTCTTTGGGCAGGGGCGGTTTGTGTTCTTCCACCAGCGTTAAAAGCCAGTTTTTCCAAGTCTTTTTGAAACTGAAGTCCTTTGAACACACCAAACTCCTCGTATTTAGGTAAATCTTTATCTACATTTATTTCGACAACAATTCCAGAGTTTGCGAATTTGTTATTCCTTCTCGATGGCGACATTCCGTTAACTACCACTTCACCATTTGCAGTAGCGGCAGGAACAATAAATCCACCAGGACACATACAAAAAGAGTAAACACCTCTGTTATTAACCTGATGAACTAAATTATAGGCAGCAGCAGGTAAAAGTTCATCTCTTTCACCAGAGCAGCTGTATTGAATTTGATCGATTAATTCTTGAGGGTGTTCTACACGAACTCCCATAGCGAATGACTTTGCTTTTAGAAGAATATTCTTTCTATTAAGAAGCTCGTAAACATCTCGTGCAGAATGTCCCGTTGCCAAAATTACTGCATTAACAGATAGTTCTTTACCATTTTGTAATTGAATGGCTTTAAGCTCATTATTTTTTACAACAAAATCAACAACTCGTGATTCAAAATGTACTTCACCACCAAAATGTAAAATAGTTTCACGAATGTTTTTAATTATTTTCGGAAGTTTGTTTGTACCAATATGTGGATGTGCATCGATTAGAATTTCTTCGGTAGCACCATGATACACTAGATTTTCAAAAATACGTCTAACATCTCCACGTTTTAAGCTTCGAGTATAAAGTTTTCCATCCGAATAGGTGCCAGCACCACCTTCACCAAAACAATAGTTCGAATCGTCATTTACCTCATGAAACTGATTTATGGCCCTTAAATCACGTCTTCGATCCTGAACATTTTTACCTCTTTCAAGAACAATGGGTTTGTAACCAAGTTCAATACATCGAAGAGCTGCATACATTCCCGCAGGACCAAAACCGATTATATGAACTTCTTTAGCATTCGAAACATCTTTATAATCAAATTGATATTCTGTACTTTGAGGTGCAGGTTCGTTAATATAAACACCTACTTTATAATTGAAAATAACTTCTTTTTTACGAGCATCAATTGATTTACGAAGTACTTTAACACTTGTAATTTCATTTGCTCGTATCCCTAATTTTTTAGCAGCTTTCTTTTTAAGAATATTTTCTATTCTTTCTTCTGTTAAATTAACACGTAGTTGAAGTTCTTTCATCATGCTGCAAAACTAGTCAAAACAATTTAGTCTATTTGATTATTTTTATCAAATCAAACTTTAAACAATGAAGATTACTCAATTGATAGAAAATGTATTTAAAAAATACTTGCCTTCTCCATTTACAATAGCCATTTTATTAACCTTAGTAACATTTGTATTAGGAGTGTTATTTACAAAACCTGAGGGTAGTAATATAGCTGAATATGCATTGGACGTTTTATCATTTTGGGAAAAAGGAGTTTGGACGAATGGTTTGTTAGTGTTTGCCTATCAAATGATGTTGATATTAGTCTTAGGACATGTTTTGGTGTTGAGTAAGCCTGTAAGTAATTTAATTCTTCATGTAACGAAATATTGTACGAATACAGCTACTTCTGCTGCAATTGTTAGTTGTACCACCATGCTAGTAGCTTTTTTTAATTGGGGTTTAGGATTAATTTTTGGTGCCTTATTAGCAAGAAAAGTAGCTGAACATGCTCAATCGAGAAATATTCCTCTGAATTATCCAATAATAGGTGCAGCTGGTTATGTTGGTCTTATGGTATGGCATGGAGGTATCTCGGGGTCGGCACCAATCAAAATCAATGAGTCTGGTCATATTAAAAGTATCATGAAATCTGTTTCTTCAGAAGAAATTTTAGATCGAATCCCTGAGCTGATTGATTATTCGGAAACTGTTTTTAGTTGGTGGAATCTGCTCATTTTTTTATTGGTGCTTATTGGAGTTACTTTCACATTTTACTTTCTAGGAAAGAAATCTAAGGCTACTTCAATTAACTTGCCTGAGTATGATTTGCATTCAGAAGAAAAAGGAAAGACTCAGGCGGAAAAGTTGGATAGTTCGAAATGGTTAGCTTATATTTTTGGTCTAGTAATTTTGATAGCCTTTTGTTATCGATATTCAGAGGATATACTCGCTTTAAAAATCACACCTAACCTTATCAATTTTTTTATGTTGGGATTAGGAATCATTCTTCATGGAAGTTTTAAAAAGTTTACAAATGCTATAGGTGAATCTATTAGTGATGTTTCTGGTATTTTGATTCAGTTTCCATTGTATTTCGGAATTATGGGAATTATGAAGAGCACGGGAATGGTTACTTTAATTTCCGATTTCTTTGTATCTGTTTCCTCAGCGACTACCTTACCGTTATTTACTTTCTTTAGTGCTGGATTAGTCAATATTTTTGTTCCGAGTGGAGGAGGGCAATGGGTGGTACAGGGTCCTATTGTAGTTGAAAGTGCTTTACAGTTGGGAGTACCTTTACCAAAAGCAATTATGGCTATGGCCTATGGTGATCAAGTAACGAATATGTTACAACCATTTTGGGCGTTGCCATTGTTGGGAATAACGAAATTGAAAGCTCGAGAAATACTTCCGTATACTTTAATAGCAATGCTTGTAGGTAGCGCTATATATTTGCTTGGTTTGTTGATTTTTTAATGGATTTTTTATGATTCTTTATTTGCATTCATTTCTATTGTTAAAAAGTACACTAAACGCTTTCAAAGTTTCGATATTTAGTACTTTTCATTTTTAGATAAAAATGTATAAATTTAATAACGTTGAAAAGTGGTATTTTTGACTATTAAATATTGGTAACAGGGTGTATAATGATTTGGTTAGGTAAGGAAATTTCGTTTCCTCCAAATAGTATAGCTTCAGAGGAAGGTATTATTGCGTTGGGAGGAGATTTATCAGTTGAAAGACTGAAACATGCTTATGAAAGAGGAATTTTTCCTTGGTTTAATGAAGGAGAACCTATTGTTTGGTATAGTCCACATGAAAGAATGGTTCTTTTTCCAGAAGAGGTAAAGGTATCGAAATCTATGAAACAGATTCTTCGCAAAGAAGATTATGTAATTACTGAAAACAAAGCCTTTGCAGAGGTTATTTTCAATTGTAAATACATTAATAGAGAAGATCAATTTGGAACTTGGATAACAGATGATATGCAAGAGGCTTATCTAGATTTACATAGAGCTGGATTGGCAAAATCAATAGAGATATGGCGCAATAATAAAATTGTTGGAGGTTTATATGGTGTTGATGTTGGAAATGGTGTTTTTTGTGGAGAAAGTATGTTTAGTAAAGAGAGTAATATGAGTAAAATTGCTTTTATTCATTTGGCGAAAAAATGCAATTACAAATTAATCGATTGCCAAGTTTACAATGACCACTTGGCAAGTTTAGGAGCTCGAGAAATTTCAAGAAATGAATTTTTGAATTTACTTTAGTTATACTTTAAATAGAATGAAGAATAATATACTGGATTTATCTTGCTTGAAGATCTTCATTTTCATTACCGTAATATCAAACATCAACTTATATAAATACAATTGGTAATAGTATTGATAGAAATAGAAAAATTCGAGATATAGCCAAAACTAATCTTGAACTTTAGCATGATTTTGTATTCTCTTTATTAATTAGAGGAATCTCTTTTTCTTAAGTTGTTACGTTTATTGTTAGGCTTTTTCGAACCTTTAGAATTTCTATTATCTCTATCTTTATTTCTGTTTCTGTTTCTATTGCGAGACTGTGATTTTTTTTGAGTTTTTGGATTTTCTTTTCTCTCTCTTTGAACAGGGCTAGATGTTTCTTCTATTTCCTGAGTATCCTGCATGAAAGGATGTTCACCTAAATGAGGAACCTTCTGTTTAATTAACTTTTCAATATCTTTTAAATAAGGGCGTTCTTCATTCATACAAAATGAAATAGCCGTACCAGAAGCATTAGCTCTTCCAGTTCTTCCAATACGATGTACGTAGGTTTCAGGCACATTTGGTAAGTCATAGTTTATTACCAAAGACAAATCATCCACATCAATACCTCTTGCTGCGATATCGGTAGCTACCAAAACTTTAAGTTTTCCATCTTTAAAAGAACGAAGTGCTTTTTGGCGGGCTATTTGTGATTTGTTACCATGAATAGCAGCCGATTTTATACCAACTTTATCTAGTTTCTTAACGATTTTATTTGCACCATGTTTCGTTCTAGAAAAAACAAGAATAGAATCATTTTTAGTCTGTTCTAAAAGATGGATCAATAATTTCGGTTTATTTTGTTTGCTCACAAAATAAATACCTTGAGTTACTTTTTCTGCGGTTGCTTGTTGTGGCTTAATGGTAACTCTTTCAAAGTCACCTAGCATTTTTTTAGAAAGCTCAACAATAGATTTAGGCATTGTTGCAGAGAAAAATAATGACTGCCGTTTAGGTGGCAGCTTTGCAATTATTTTTTTGATATCATGAATAAACCCCATATCTAACATTTGGTCGGCTTCATCTAGTACAACATATTTCAAATCTTTAAAAGAAATATGTCCAAGACTCATTAAATCAAGTAGACGCCCAGGGGTAGCTATTAAAATATCGACTCCGTATTTTAATGTTTTGATTTGCTGTACAGGTTTTACCCCTCCAAAAATCATAGCAGCTTTTAAGTTTGTATATTTTATATAAGCATTGAAGTTATCACCTATTTGAATAGCCAATTCCCTAGTTGGGGCGATTACCAAAGCCTTTATCTTTCGTTTACCTTTTGCCGTTTTATTCTCAATTATTAAATTATTTAATATGGGAATACCAAAGGCAGCTGTTTTTCCTGTACCAGTTTGTGCAACCCCTAATAGGTCTTTTCCTTTTAGTAAAACAGGAATGGACTTTTCTTGTATTGGTGTCGGGCGTTCATATCCTTGTTCATTAAGTGCTCTAAGTAAAGCTCTTTCTAACCCTAATTCGTTAAATGTCATATAGAAGTATAAGCCGCAAAAGTACTCCTATATTTATCAATAGACACTATCATAACAAATAAAAATTCTAAGACAACAAAAGATCTTTTAAACTATTCGATAAATTAGGACTAAATTTCTTGATCAAGAACACGCTAAGAATTGATAAAATAAAAACAACAATTGTAGAGATTAATGATACGATAGTTAAAACAATAATAAATCGTAAAAGTTTTAATATAGCTTGTTTTACATTAAGATTATATAGCTTTTTGAAGGAATATAAATAGTATAAAACAGATACAATAATGCTATAAAAGAATAGAGAAGGATGAATAAAAACGGTCATTAAAAACATAACACAAGTAAAGAACATGGTAGTACCTAGTAAGTAGGAATTCATTATAATATGTTCACCATAATTGTGAGGTTTTCTATAAGTCCATTTACTGATTAAAGCATACAATGGAATTGATAGGAATGTAATTAAATTGAAAAGTTTAAGGAAGTAAAGTATATATAAATCAAGGAATTTTAAGTGAGCTTTAGCTCGGTTTTTTTCTTGGTTTAATTTTTTAAACTCTGTTGGATTAATTTCTTTTATTTCCGATAGATCTTTATTTGCAGTAACTTTTAGCCTTTCAATTTGAGTTTTATTAAGGGTGTATTGCATTTGAGAAAAACTACTTTGAAAAATATTGAAAAGAACAAGAGAAGTAGCTGTTCCAACAGCTAAATAGGCGAAAGGATTCACATATTTTTTTCTTACTCCCCCTAAATACTCATTTAACACCTTTTCAGGTTTGACAAGCATTCCTCTTAGAGTTCGAAAAAACAAACTATCAAAACCAAGCATTGCAAAAAGCTCAATGATTAAAAAACGAAAGGTGATGCGTTCTTTGATAACTTTTGCTCCACAATTTTCACAAAATAAAGCATCTTCTTCTAGTGTATGATTACAGTTTTTGCAATTCATTTTTGGTAGTTTAGTTTGTTTTCTTGGGCTAAAAATATGGAAAAAGAAATAAGAAAACGAAATCTTTTTTAGAGTAATCGTATAAATAAAAAACCTCGGAACTGGTATCCGAGGTTTTATTTATCATTAGTAGTTGAATTATTTCAATACCGTAAACTCTACAGATGAATCCGTGAAAACAGAGTGTGTTTGTGTTTTAAAATCTTCTTCATCCGCTTTGTAAATGTTATCCACATAAGTTTGTGGATTTAAATCTATCAAAGGGAACCAAGTACTCTGAACTTGAATCTGTATTTTATGTCCTTTTTTAAACGTATGAAAAACATCTTGAAGCTTTATATTTACTTCTGTTTTCTTATTAGGAGTAAAAGGTTCAGGCTTAGCAAAACTGTTTCTGAATCTTCCGCGCAATACTTCACTTCTTACCATTAAATGATAATTACTTAATTTCAAATGACCTTGCATTTCTTCGTTGTCATTTTTCAAGTCGTGCGGATGTACATCAATCACTTTTACAATCCAGTCAGCAGCTGTTCCTGTAGTGGCAACTTTTAACTTCGCTAAAATATCACCAGCTAAGGTAAAGTTATCATCTAAAACTTCCGTTTCAAAAACTAATACATCTGGTCGTCTTGCGGCAAAACGTTGGTCGTCCGTCATATATTTTCTTGGTGTGAAAACGGTTTTAATATCTTCTGAATAAGGAACCGGATGCTTTACATCACTAACAAAATTAATTTTACTATTCGATGTGTTAGTAGTACTTAGTTTCTGATTTTCAGATAAGAAAAAAGATTGTTTACTTGCATTTTTTGGAGGCCAAACATTGTAAGATTGCCATTCTTTTTTACCTGTGTCAAAAACGTAGGCTTCTGGTAATCCAGAATTATTAGATCCATCACCTTTTAAGAAATGATTAAAGAATTTCGTTTCAATGTCTCTTTGGAAATTTAAAGAAATAGAGTCTCCAAAATAATAGTTTCCTACGGTGTTTTTTACTTTGTTTCTCGACCATCCTCCATGATCCCAAGGACCGAATACCATGGTATTGTAATTTTTCGGTTGATGTTTTTCAATTCCTTTATACGTTTCCAATGGTCCATATAAATCTTCCGCATCAAACCATCCTCCGACAACCATGGTGGCAACAGATGAAGGTACTTTGTTTAAATGTTGAATAATTCCCTTGCTTTGCCATACTGAATCATAATTAGGATGCTCAACAATTTCTCTCCAAAAAAAGTCATCAATACGATTTTTTGAATCTACTACTTTAGTATCTAATTGATCATATTGAAAATATTCATTTAGGTTTTTCAAAGGACCTTTATCTAAGAAAAATTGATACTGATCCTGAGTTTTCATTTCAGGGAAAGAGTACCATGCAGAATCTGTTGGTTGATCTTTATAGGTTCCAAATAAGGAAATAGCTCTAAAATAACTCAATAAAAAAGCTCCGTTGTGATGGAAATCATCAAAGAAGAAATCTCCAATACAAGCTTGAGGAGAAGCCGCTTTTAATGCTGGGTGTGCATCTATTGTTGAAACGGTAGCATAATGACCTGGGTATGAAATTCCCCATGTACCAACATTTCCGTTGTTATTAGGAACATTTTTTACCAACCAATCAATAGTGTCATAGGTATCTGTAGTTTCATCCGCTTGTTTTTCTGTTTTGTTAGGTATATAAGCACGCATATTATCATAAACGCCTTCGCTCATCCATCTACCACGAACGTCTGTATAAACAATAATATTTCCTTCTTTCATTAAAATAGGATTAGGACCTATTCTTTTTCTGAATTTATCTTCTCCATAAGGCTGACAACTATATGGAGTCCTTTGAAGTAATATTGGATATTTTTTAGAGGTATCTTTTGGTGAATAAATTGTAGCATGAAGTTTTACTCCATCTCGCATTGTAATTTTAACCTCTTTTTTGTTATAATTATTTTGAACATAGTTCTCTTCTTGTATGTTTTTTGCTGCGGATTGTTTTTTTCGTGCGCAGCTAAATGATAGTAGTAGTGCAAGAAGAACAAAAGATAATTGTTTTTTCATCTGTTTGTTAATTTTTTTATGGTCAGAAATAACCTTATAATGTTCGGAATAAAGTTATTTCATTAAATGAAAAACGAATCTTCTAAACACGTTGGTTTCATTCTACATTTTGTTTTATGAGTATTAGTTGAAAGTGCTCGAAATTAAATAAATGATTTCGTATGAATCTTAATAAAATGTTAAAGGAGTGAGCAATAATTTCAAATATACTGGTGAAAAGTAGTATTTTTAGAAAATATTTAAAATCAATAGATGAAACGTTTCTCCCTACTACTAATATTAATGATTGCTATTTCTTGCGGAAAGCCTCAATCTGAAACAAAGGAAGTAGTGACTAAATCTGAGAAAATATTTCCTGAACTTAAGCCAGATAGATATAACGTTGCTTTTCTAATTATGAATGGTACGTATAATACTGAGTTAACAGCACCCTTTGATATTTTCCAACATACAATATTTAGAAAAGGTATTAAAGCAATGAATGTTTTTACCGTTGCAGATACTGATGAAGCTGTTCGTACATTTGAAGGAATGAGAATTTTACCTGATTATAACTACTTAAAAGATAGTTTGCCTAAAATTGATATTTTAGTGGTACCTAGCGCGGAACATCATTTAGATTCTGATCTTCAAAACCAAGCATTGATTAATTTTGTAAAAGAGGTAGATAAAGAAGCTCAGTTTATAACTTCTCATTGTGATGGAGCTTTTGTCTTGGCGAAGGCTGGATTATTGAAAGGAAGGGTAAGTACAACATTTCCATCTGATATTGATAAAATGAGACAAATGTTTCCAGATTTAGATATTCGAAAGGAAGTATTATTTGTGCATGACGACAAGTATATTACTTCGGCAGGAGGAGCAAAATCTTTTGAAGCTGCTTTGTATTTATGCGAGTACTTATATGGCGAAGAAATAGCAAAGAGTTTGGCCGGTGGATTAGTCATAGATTGGAAACTTAGGGAAGTACCGCATTTAATTGTTAAATAAAAGTGGTGATCCTTCTAAAGGAATAGAATATATGTAACAATTGTTACATTCCAGAAATCTGTTTTTTAACAGATTTGAAAGATAAAATAGTGCCGTATTTAATAATATTGCACGTTAGAGAGCGGTCAACGTTCAAAATCATACTAATAAACAATGTTTAATATATGAAATGAGTTAAATGAATCTTATTAATAAGATGGTTTAACGAATTACATCTGATAAAACAAAAGCAAAATAAACAGATGAAACCAATTGTAAATTTTTCCCTTAAAAGTGTATTACAATATGTAGTTGTTTTTTTACTATGTATATCTTCTAATCAAGTTTTTTCTCAAATTTATGAACCAGTAAAATGGACGACTTCTGTAGAAAAAATATCAGAAACAGAATATAACTTAATAGCTACGGCCATTATTGAGAAGGATTGGCATATCTATTCTCAAAATGTTGAGCCAGGAGGACCAATACCAACCACTTTTTATTTTACCGAGAACGAAACATTTAGTTTAGTAGGAAAGGTAATTGAAGAAGAAGGACATACAAAACAAGATGAAACCTTTAATATGAAGGTGAAATCATTTGACAACAGAGCAAAGTTTCAGCAACAAGTAAAAGTTAAAGAAGGAACTAAAAAAGTTGAAGGATCCGTTGAGTTTATGGTATGTAAAGATACACGATGCTTACCACCAACAGAAGTTGATTTAGTTTTTGACTTAACAAAAGCCAAGAAAGTAAAAAAAAAAGTAGAAAATAAATCTAAAAAAGGTCTATTAACCATTTTCTTTTTAGCTTTTCTTTCTGGATTTGCAGCATTATTGACACCATGTGTTTTCCCTATGATTCCAATGACGGTGAGCTTTTTTACAAAACAAAGTAAAAACAGATCTCAAGGAATCAGAAATGCTATTATTTTTGGAGTATCTATTATAGCTATATACGTAGGTTTGGGATTATTAGTTTCTTTGACAGGAAGGTCAGAAGATCTTAATGCTTTGTCAACAAATGTCTGGTTTAATTTGATATTCTTTATTTTACTGGTTGTTTTTGCCGTTTCCTTTTTAGGAGCGTTTGAATTAACTTTGCCGAGTTCTTGGGGAACGAAAATTGATGCTCAAGCGGATAAAGGAGGTTTAATAGGTATTTTCTTTATGGCATTAGCTTTGGCAATAGTGTCTTTTTCTTGTACAGGACCAATTGTGGGAACCTTATTGGTTGAGGCCGCTTCTAAAGGGGGGATTGCTCCAATTTTTGGAATGCTTGGGTTTTCAATGGCAATAGCACTTCCGTTTACGTTATTTGCAATTTTCCCAGGGTGGATGAATTCTTTACCAAAATCTGGAGGTTGGTTAAATACAGTAAAAGTAGTTTTAGGATTTTTGGAGTTGGCTTTGGCATTTAAATTTTTATCAAACGCAGATATGGTTTTAAATCTTCACTTGCTAGAAAGGGAAGTTTTTATAGCTATTTGGATTGCAATTTTCGGAACATTGGCATTATATCTATTTGGGAAAATTAGGTTACCGCATGATTCACCTTTAACGCATATTTCTGTAGGAAGATTGAGCTTAGGTCTGATTTCATTATCTTTTACATTATATATGTTACCAGGTTTGTGGGGAGCGCCTTTAAATTTAATAAGTGCATTTCCTCCACCTCAAGAATATAGTGAGTCTCCTTATGGTGTGGGCTATCAGAGGTCTATATCCAGTTTTGTTTCATCAGTGAATTCCGGTAATTCAATTAAAGGAGATCAAGGAGGCAAAGGTCTTCCTGAAGGTGCACATTTAAAACCTCCTCATGATATTATGGTCTTCGATGATTATGATAAGGGGGTGGCTTATGCAAAGGAAGTAAACAAACCTGTTTTGATTGATTTCACGGGAAAAGCATGTGTAAATTGTAGAAAAATGGAGCAGAATGTATGGGCGAAAGATAAAGTACTATCTGTATTGAAAAATGAAGTAGTATTAATTTCTTTATATGTTGATGACAAAAGAGCTTTAGAAGAAGATGAAATCGTAGAATCAAAATTACGTCCTGGTAAAAAGTTAAGATATATTGGACAAAAATGGAGTGAGTTGCAAACAATAAAATATCAAACGAACTCTCAACCATATTATGTGTTGATGGACACTAATGAAGAAAATCTAATAGATCCAGTTGCATATACACCTGATGTAGATGAATATTACAATTGGTTAAAAGAAGGAGTAAAGTCTTTCAAATAGCCAGTAATTCGCAATATTGATTTAAAATCCTTTCTGTTTTAGAAAGGATTTTTTTATTCTGTAAGTTGATTGTTGAATCAAATATGAAATATTTTCGAGTTGTTAATGGTATTATTTTAAGGTTTAATTCGTAACAATACCAAATTCAATCAAAACGCCGTACCTTTGCACTGGCATGAGAATTAGACGACTTTCAGATTGGTTACCTACAACAAATAAAGAGGTAAAGTTAAGAGGATGGGATGAATTAGATGTAATTCTATTCAGTGGTGATGCATATGTAGATCATCCTGCATTTGGACCTGCAGTTATCGGACGTATATTGGAAAGCTACGGCTTACGTGTGGCGATTGTACCGCAACCGAGTGTGCATGATAATTTACAGGATTTTACCAAACTAGGTACACCTAGATTGTTTTTTGCTGTAACAGCGGGTTGTATGGATTCAATGGTCAGCAATTATACTGCAAGTAAACGTAGAAGAGATAAAGATGCTTATACTCCCAATGGAGATAAAGGATTTAGACCAGATTATGCAACTTCTGTCTACACGAAAATTTTAAAGGAGAAATTTCCTGATGTACCTGTATTAATTGGAGGAATTGAAGCTTCTTTGAGAAGAGTAACCCATTATGATTATTGGTCAGATAAATTAATGCCGTCGATACTTGAGAGTTCTGGAGCCGATATGTTGGTATATGGAATGGGAGAGCAGCCTTTAAGAGAGTTGGTAGAATTATTGCAAAAGGGAGTTCCTTTTTCAAGCTTGAAGACTATTAAGCAAACGGCAGTTTTGTTGGAAAAAGGCGAAAAGATTCCAAAGAATAAGAACTGGGATGATGTCGAAATTTCTTCTCACGAGGTTTGTTTAAAAGACAAAAAAGCGTACGCATCAAATTTTAAAATAATTGAGCAGGAGTCGAATAAGTTATATGCAAGAAGAATTTTTCAGGCCGTTGGAAATAGAAAGCTAATGATTAACCCACCATTTCCTACAATGACAGAAAAGGAAATCGATGGGTCGTTTGATTTACCATATACAAGAATGCCTCACCCGAAATACAATAAACGAGGAGCGATTCCAGCTTACGAAATGATAAAATTTTCGGTGAATATTCATAGGGGATGTTTTGGAGGATGTAGTTTTTGTACAATATCAGCTCATCAAGGGAAATTTATTGCTAGTAGGAGTAAGGAATCTGTATTAAAAGAGGTAGATGAGTTAACTCAGATGGATGATTTTAAAGGATACCTTTCCGATATTGGAGGTCCTTCAGCAAATATGTATCAAATGAAAGGGAAGATACAATCAATATGCGATAAGTGCGTTGCTCCTTCTTGTATTTCTCCTGTTATTTGTAGTAATTTAGATACTTCTCATAAACCTTTAACTGAATTATATCAGGCAGTTGATAAACATCCTAAAGTAAAGAAATCGTTTATTGGAAGTGGAATTAGGCATGATATGTTAGTTCCTGAATTTAATAAAAATGCTGATCCAGAGGAACTAGACGCTTACACTGAAGAGGTCATGACTAAACATGTTTCGGGTCGATTAAAAGTAGCTCCAGAACATACTTCTGATCCTGTATTGAAGTTAATGAGAAAACCATCCTTTTCATATTTCCATAAGTTTAAGGATAGGTTTGATAAAATCAATAAAAAAAGAAAATTAAACCTTCAATTAATTCCTTACTTTATATCAAGTCATCCAGCTTGTGAACCTGAAGATATGGCAAATTTAGCTGCTGAAACAAAAGATATGGGGTTCCAGTTAGAACAGGTACAGGATTTTACGCCGACGCCAATGACCGTTGCAACGGTGATTTATTATAGTGGATACCATCCGTATACCTTAAAGGAGGTAAAGACACCTAAAACAAAACAAGAGAAATTAGATCAACATAAATTTTTCTTTTGGTATAAAAAGGAGAATAGAAAGTGGATTAAAGATAAACTCACAAAGGTTGGTAGAACGGATTTATTGAAGAAATTGTTGCCAGAAGATGCATCTTGGAGAAAGAATAAACCTGGAAAGGCCAAAAATACTTTCGATGATGCCGTAACCTTTAAAGAAAACTCAAAATCACCTAGAAACAAATCACGAAGGTTTAAGAAGAAAAGAAGGTAAGTATAGTGTTTTTAATAAATAATTAGTATACTTGTCCCGAAATTGTTAAATTATTTATTATGAAAAAGCTATTAATTGCTATTATTATTTCTGTTTTATCTATTAATGTATATTCTCAAGACACAGGAGATTTTGAACTTGGAGGAAATCTAGGGGTTAATTTTTCCAATGTTGGAACACAAGGAGAAACGACGGATATTACAACTAGTTTCAATGTTGCTGCTAGTGGTGAGTATTATTTCTCAGATCGTTGGGGACTTAAAACGAAACTTATTTTTGATCAGAAAGGATGGGGAAACGGTTTTTTTATCGATCAATTAGGGAGAAGATCGACGTCAGATTATAAAATGAGTTATCTAACTATTCCAATTATGGCTAATTGGCATTTTGGTTCAAATAGGAACTGGTATTTGAATTTTGGAATTTATGCTGGATTTTTATTAGATGTACAACTAACGGATGTATCTACCAATGAAGATTTATCAGAAGCCTTTAATGATGCGGATTTTGGTTTGGCTTTAGGAATTGGATATAAGTTTGAAGTAAGTGAAAATGCAAAGTTATTTATAGAGCTTGATGGGCAAAATGGATTTAAAACTATTTCTAAAGATTCTAATTCATCGGTCTTAAATAATAGATCTGCTTTAAATTTTGGAGTACTGTTTTCTCTTTAAAATTTAACTAAAAAAATTAATTTACAACGGAGCTATTTGCTCCGTTTTTTATAAGAACTAATGTAGACTTTTTGTTTTTTCACGAAAATTAGAAGCTTTATTTTGGATGTTATTTTTATCTTAGTGATAAACTATAATATCCAATAAAATGAAAAGAATTGTTTGCAGTTTATTTTTGGGGTTATGTTACTTTATGTCCTATTCTCAAGAAGATGGCAAAGGAACTATAGATGCTCAGAGACCGACATTAACAGAGTCCTACTCAATTGTAGTTCCGAATTTACTTCAATTCGAAAATGGACTGGATTATTTTGATGATGCTTCAGATGTTAGTTTTAATACGTTTTTAAGAGGATCCGTAACCAAGAGAATCGAATTAAGAGCTTCTACTGATTATAAAACATTGAATTCAGTAGGTGCAAAATTTGTGGTTATGAATCCAGAAAAAACAGCTTTAGGTATTGGTACATCTTTTATTTATAACCGTGATCTGGTAAACAATACGAATGATTTTAGACTTGCTATGTCTAGAAGTTTCGATAATTTTTTTGTTACTTACAATATTGGTTATTTTGAAAACTTCTATAATATATTTTTAGTGGGAGCTCCAATCAATGACAAGTTTAACTATTTTATTGAATATTACAATGATAAATTTTTAAACAGAGTACATACAGGAGTAACTTGGATTCCTCATAGAGATATTCAGTTGGATGTTAATGGAGGATGGATGGATTCCGATACTTGGTATGCTGGTTTAGGTGTTTCTTTTAGACTTCGATAATGTTTTATTTACAATCATAAAAACTAAGCATAATTTTTATTATTAATTTCTGTTATTAATTAGAAAAGATACTAACTCATGAGCAGGCTACTGACTATATTATTCGTTTTATTTTTTAGTTCAAATATTATTTCTCAAAACACTGGAAATACTGAAATAGGAGGGAACTTTGGTGTTAGCTTTACCAAACAAATAGCTAGCGGAAGTGGTGGAGGAATAGGAGTTAATTCTAATACTCGTGTGCGATTTAATATGGCGGCTATTGCTGAGTTTTATTTTTCCGATGCGTTTAGTGTAAAAACAAAATTAGTTTATGATCAGAAAGGTTGGAATAATGGTAGAATAACCGATACCAATAATAATGTTCACAACACAGGAATCGAATTGGACTATATTACACTACCAATTCAAGCCAATTGGTATTTTGAAGGAACAAGAAATTGGTTTATCGGTTTAGGATTTTATGGAGGATATCTTCTACAAGGAAAGGGAGATAATGCCATTTCTGTTACTGAAATAACCGATAGTTTTCATAGAGGCGATTTTGGATATGCCGTTTCTTTTGGTAGAAAGTGGTGGCTTAATGATAGTTTACGTTTATTGGTGGAATTAGATGGCCAAGGAGGATTCAATTCTGTGGTAAAAAATGATTTGGGTGCTCTTATTAACAACAATCGTTTAGCGATAAATATCGGACTAATGTACAGACTGCAATAGAGGGAAATTATCCTTCTTTAAATTCTACTATAAGTTTTATATAAAATATTACAATTTGGGATGTTAATCTCGTGTAATATTTTTCTTTTTTATATCAAGATTGCTGTAACTTCTTACATAAAATGGTCTTCGCGCCGAGGAAATGTTATCCCTAGTTTTCTAAGGTTTTTTAATTAATTCTCTGGTAATCTGCCGTGTATGCTGGGGCTGGAATTGTTCTTTTGTAGTGTTATTAGTCTTTTTTTTTAGTAGGTGATATATCGTGTAATATTTTTTACGAGTATATCACTGCATCTTTGTCAAAGATTCTGAAAGGAATTAAACTCGAAAGAGTTTTTAGAAGATTAGAATTATGTAACAATAAAAAAAGAGATAAAAGATGGAAAATAAAGTGGATCAACTAGCGGTAGAATTATTATGTTTTGGGATTGGTTTTTTAACTGTAGCTTTTATTACGCTAACTTTTCTTTTTGCAGGTTCTGTTGGACTGGTGTTAGCTCCAATTTCCGGATTTGTCTCCGCCTTTATGGGATATTATTTATATAAAGATACAGTCGAATTTTTAAAAATCAAGGGAATGATAAAATAAGAATTTTAATTTTTTTAAAAAATATTTCTTAGGGGGAACTAAGAAATATACTAAGGGGAATAGAACGGTCGCAATCATTAGATGATTGGACCGTTTTTGTTTTTTGTTATATCAAGAAGTTTAAGAATTCTTTACTCTCTTTCTAACCTCACTCAATTTCTCATCAACCAATAGTTTTCCATCTCGAAATACCTCTTTTAATGCACCTTGCTGTTCTTCTTCCCATGTGACTTGATCGTGTAACTGATATTCGCCGTTTTCCAACGTAATTTTTAATAAACCTTTAGCAGATTTTTTAGTTCCGTCATCTGTAATAGGATCTTTAAAAATCTCTCTTCCTTCTCCATCGACTTCACCATAGGTAGCTTTCATAGCAAAACCAAACGTATCACGCGTATTGTATTGATAAGTGAAAGAACCAATCCCTAATACCACATTGGTAGAGGCGAATCCATTTTGTTTAAGGCGTTCACAAATTTCAGTAGCTCTTTCAATGGTGATACTATCTCCATAAATAGCACCAATGTGAGCGTCTAATTCTTTATAGCCTTTATTATTAGTAATACCACCAAAGGTTTCCCATAATAATTGAATCACACCTTTTTGTTCAACCTCAGTTTTTCCGTTGGGGTTTCCGCAAATAATGTCTACTGGATCACCACTATCAGGTCTAATTACTACTTTTCCATCTCTGGCTAAAACTTCTTCTTTTAAATTAGGTAGGTATTCGGTAAGCACTTTCCATAAATCCCAAGTATCAGAAACAATAGAAACAATGCCTTTTGGATAGACTTCTGTAATTAAACGTTTAAAAGTTTCTTCTTCACCACTATTTGTTCCCATACACATCACAGAATGTTCAGTAGCTGCAACAGACCCTCCTATCAATTCCTTATCTGAATCAGCATTATAATACTTTTCTAAGAAGTCAATCGCAGGAATGGTATCGGTACCAGTAAAACTCAATAAATGCCCAGCAGCGCTTAATTCAGCGGCTTCCAAACCAGCCATTCCACGCATAGAAAAGTCGTGTCCTTGCCAATCTACAAATTCGGGAGTAGAAGAGGTTTCATGAGCATATTGATCTAAAATTTTTCTGTACTGTTTTGCAATGGTAGCCGAATTACATGGTAACCACACAGTGGTAGATAATAATGTTTCAAAATAATTCGTTAACCAAAAGAATTCTGGTAATGTATTATACATAGTAAACATTGGAACTCTAATAGGAACTTCAACACCTTCAGGCAATGCTTTAATTGCCATTGGAATAAAACCTAAATCATGCAAAGCCTCAATGTGTTCAATTCCAACTTGATTTTCTCCTAGATAGTTGTTAATACGTCTACTATATTGTGTACAAACTTCTTCTTTAGATTTGTTAAAGAAATTAGTTTGGAATTCTTCAATGATATATTTTTTGATAAAGTATTGTAATCCAAAGAAAACTACTTTGTCAATTCCGTTGATTCTACTTTTTCTTGGAGTCCAGTTTGAATATACTAAGGTAGTTTGATTAGGATATTGTCTTCTATGGTCTACTTTGTAACCGTCTGTATATAATAATGGATTCATAGTTGAATAATTTAATTTGTGTCAAAATTACGCAAATTAAATTATCTGTACAAGTATTTTTAATTTTATTCTTTTTGATACTTTAAATCAATAACATGGTTACCTGATATAACTTTATTATTTCTAGTTCGTATGGTTATTTTGAAGTACCAAATAATTTCGAAATCATCATTTTTAATGGTTATGGGTAATGTTTTTTCTGGAAAAGAAATAGTGTTAAGGACTGAAAGTCCTTGAGGAAGAATCCTATGAGATTCGTCCTTATAGAAAAAAGCTTAGGTATTTACAGTGTTTGAATCTGATCCCTAACCTCCATCAATGCATAGCCTAAAAGATTGTGCCCTTTCCATGAATTTGGGTTTGAAGCTTTTTCATTTGATTGTCCCATGCCTATTCCCCAAATACGATCTCTGGGGCTTGCTTCAACAATGATTCGATCTTTGGTATTTAATAAAAATGCTTTTAACTCAGAGTTTTGAGAAAACTTGGCCAGATTTGCTTGTACTACAATATCAAATTTGTGTTGATCCCAGATTTCTGGAGCAAAGTTCTTTACCTTTCTTCCTAACTTTTTTGCGTCATGAGGATGTGATACTTTCAAAATTTCCTGTAAAATTTCATTGTCCTTAAACAATCTGGCTTTTCCAGCCATCATATAATGTTCAGCAGTAGGGTAGATAACTCCGTCAATTTCAAATGAAGATTCCCACCATTGACTAAAACAACTTTTACTAATACTTCCATCTTTGTTGGGTTGGTGTCCCCAAAAGAATAAGAATTTTAAAGTTTCGTTATTGTTAAAGCGTTCAATTATGTTGTCGTTATTATATTTCATACTAATAAATTAAGGGTAGCGTTTTTATTTGTAGGTGTTAGCGTGGTAATAAAAAAATAGTTAGGCGAGACTATATTGATTTTTGGTCATTTCCCGTTTGTACTTGCCAATACCTTATTTTAAAAGGCCCCTCTATGAGGGTTTCATGTTAATTTTTTTAAATATTGTATTCCTTTATCTAGTTCGGAGAACAAAGTAACATTATACTTTTTAGCGAGAGCATTTATATATCGGTATTGATAGAAGTTTTCTGGACAACAAATAATCAATTTATTTGATCTTGCATACAACCCAAGCTCAACCATAGAAATTGGAGATTTCGATTCAGGTAAAAGATTCATAAAAATGATATCTGAAAGTTCGAGTCCTTCTAATTCCCAATTAATATGTTTTTTCATTAGAGAGTCATTCAACAAATTGTGATTTTCATTAGTTGGATCGATAAAATCGAAATCGTTAGCATAGTTTTTAATAACGTTTTTTCTCCAGTTATCTTCTTTATCAATACACATACTACCCGCTAAAAAAACAAGTTTTTTACTATTTGCTTGAGGAGGTAAATTGGTGTCAGAAGTATGTACCATAATCGATTTGATTAGTATCCTTTTTATTTTTTCTTAATTACACGATAGGGATTGGAATTTCTTCCAATTTCATTTGGATATAAGCTATCTACACGATCGCTTTGCCAAAATTCTTTCGTATAAATATTCATAATGGTTAAAGACCCCGTAAATGCCGCACCAGTATCAATATTCCATACATTTGCCTCATTCATCGGTTCCAATTTATTATATCGAATAGTAGGAGTATGACCAATGTATATTTCTTTATAATGCTTTAATCGATCAGGATACACATCGGCTTCTTTATCGACTCTATTTCCAGAAACCAAAGCAGTTTCCCAAAGAGTTCTATCAAAGAAATAATTCTTGGTGTATTTTTCTTGTTTTACACCATGCATTGAAGTAAACCCAGCGTGTAAAAACAAACGATTTTCCTCATCGATATAATATGGCTTCATATATTCGAAAAAACGAAGATGTTTTTCTTTTTCTTCGGTTGTAAAGTTACGGTAGCTATTTACGGTTTCTTGACCGCCATGGGCCAACCAAACGGGTTCACCTTGTCCAGTTCTTAACCAATCTTCACACCATAAGTCATGATTGCCCTTAATGAAAATACATTGATGAGTTTCTTCTAAGTCAATTAAAAAATCAATTACCTGTGCAGATTCACTCCAACCATCTACATAATCACCTAAAAAGATTAGTTTGTCCTCTTTGGTTATGTTTGCTTTTTTAAGCACTTGTGGAATTGCTTTGAGTCCCCCATGAATATCTCCGATAACAAATGTTTTCATTTTATATTTTTTATAAACTTCCAATATAGAAGTTTCTAGTAGATTTTATGTTAAATTATTGGTATTAAACAAAGTTGAGTTCTTGTTGTTTAACTCAAGTATTTTATATGAATAGATTTCTCAATCGTTACTACTCTTTCGAAATGACCGTAATTTTAATGTTCAGTCATTTCGACAGGAAGGAGAAATCTAAAGTGTTTTATTATATCCTTCTGTACATTATATCTGTACGTAAAACATATTTTATACCAGATAGAATCTCTTCACCCTCATGTCTTAACTGGTGTTTAAAGACAAGTGCCATACCTTTTTTAGGAGTAACAGAGCCGAATTTTCTAAATTTAGTATTTCCACCTTCGAAATTGTCATTTAGGTAAATCAGAAATGAAAATAAACTTTCTTCGTTTAAATTTCTACGGAAGCTACCATCAATATGCATTTTGAATCGTTGACCAGGTGAATATTTGTACACCCTGAACATTTCGTTTAATTCGAGCGCTTCATAAAAGCCTATTCTGTTTGGGATGAGATCTTTTATTCTTATCCATAACTTATTACCTAAGTTTTTATCAAAAAAAATGTACCTGTCGTTATTTCTCACACCTTTGTTCATAATCTGTTGTCCATGAATAGAAATTTTGGCTTCCTCAAACGCCATAGTTTCATAGTGTTCCAAATACTGATTGCATTCGTCAATTGACAAGAAATCTTCAATAATGAATACGTCTTCATGCAGATTTATCTTTTCCATGTTATTAATCTTTAAACTCAATAAACTCCGGCGGTACATGATCAGTTAACCAAACTCCATTTTCAGACAGATAGAATTTATATCCATTTTTAAACATATCACCAGAGCGAACAGAAAGTAGTATCGGTTTCCCTCTTCTGCTACCAACTTTAATAGCTGTTTCTTTGTCCAGACTTAAATGGACATGTTGTCTACTCATTTTTTGTAAACCAGTTTCTTTTATTGATACCATAAACTTGGCAACAGTACCATGATACAAAAATGGTGGAGGAGTGCTAGTTTCTGTTAACACTACCACATTCTTTAATGAATGCCCCTGATTCGCTCTAATTTTGCTATGGTTTTCGTTAAAAGAAAATCGTTTTTTGTCGTTATCTCTAACAACTTGTTCTAAAATATCCTTTGTAAACGATATACCATTATTTTTAGATTTTGTAATGAGTTCCTCGACCGAGGCCCATCCATTTTTATCTAGATTTAACTTTATTTTTTCAGGTTGATGCCTTAAAATCAGGCTTAAAAATTTGCTGATTCGTTTTGTCTCTTTTTCATTCATTGTTTACTAGTTTTTTATAAATTTCATAGTTCTCATCATCAAAACAAACAAAAACTACCTCATTTAGTATTGGGTTCTTTTTGACAGTCGAAATGGCTAGTTCAGATGCTACTTGCTTAGGAAATCGATAAATTCCCGTACTGATGCATGGAAAAGCAATAGATTGCAAATCGTTTTCCTTAGCAAGTAACATGCTGTTTTCATAACAGTTGGTTAATAATTCTTTTTCTTTTTCATTGTTTTTCCCTTTTTGGTACACCGGACCAACTGTATGAATAACTTTTTTAGCTGGTAAATTACCTCCTGTTGTTATGACAGCTTCACCAACATTACATTTTCCTTGTCTATTTCTTATCTCTCTACATGCTTCTAAAATGGCACTACCTCCAGCTTTATGAATAGCTCCATCAACACCACTTCCTCCTAGTAAACTAGAGTTGGCAGCATTTACGATAGCATCTACTTGAACCGTTGTAATATCTCCTTTTAGAACTTTAATTTTCATAACTCGTTGTTTCTAACATTAATCTTTTCCTTACATCTGAATGAAATGGAATATACGGTTTCTCATCAGGGATTATTAATTGACCTAGATTCTTATTCAATACATGAGCGTATTGTTCTTTTACAAATTCTGAGATATCTTCTATTTCTAAAATATCGTGTTTTGCGTATTGAATAATCTCTTCATTTCTAATACCTATTTGTATGGCTCGTCTTTCCTGTTTAGCTCCATATGGATCATGATCGGGATCCCATTGCAGTCTTATTGACGAGTTTTTAACTTCTTCTTGCCAAGAATCCCAGTTTTCATAAAGCTCACTTTTAAAGCTAGAATACACGGCTTGGTTTAAGTAACGTTCAAAAGCTTCTCTTTTTAGGTGAATTGCCAATACGACTTCCTGACCTTCCTTTGTTCCCCAGCCATTTCGATACATCATCCATAAAAAGTTCGGTTTTATCCACGTCATTCGAGTATATCTAAAGGCACCTCCGAAAAACTGATTTTTCACAGCAAAATTCCCTATCTCTGGTCGATATGATTGATACACGATAACTTTGTCATCATCATATTGCGCCATGATATGATGACCATTTTGAGGCCATTCTTTTAATTGTTCTTTATATAGCTTTGTTTTTAGTTTCATTTTTACTTTTTTGGATATTTTTTCTCCAGTTTTTTATCTAAATCTTTTAAATAATTTAATCCATAACGACCATTTTCAAACTCCTCAAAAAGAAACTCAGGTAAGTCATCTTTTTTATAGTCTAATTTCTGACTTAGTATGGCAAGACATAGGGCTGCAACTGTATCTGTATCGCCTCCGAAATCAATTGAATATTTAAGACAATCTTTAAGAGAATTCGATTCTGATACAATTTTTATGACGGCTTTAGTAGTTGGATACCCATGCATATCTATAGGAGCAGTTACTTCATATATTTCATTTTCTTTTAATGTGTTATTAATAAACTCTATTAAGTCCATTTCATAATTTTTCTGATACCTATAATAGTGAACAGCCAATGCTATTCGTTTTGCTGATTGAATTCCTTCACTAGTATTGTGAGAGACTTTAGCCTGTATTTCACATAGCTTTAATAGCTTTTCTATATCTTTTAAATAGCCCAAAGGGTATGCTCTCATAGAAGATCCGTTTCCTGAACTAGAATTGTCAATGTTATTTATAAATTCGATACCATTTTTACTTGTGTCAAGAGCTGTATATACTCGGTTTGAATATCCTCTTCTTTTGTCTCTATGGAAAGTAGAAACGAATTTTTTAGCGACTAATTCTTCATTCCAATCTTCAGTTTCCAATAAAAGTTCTGTGATTGCTATAGCCATCTGAGTATCATCGGTATATCGTCCTTTAATTTCGGCATACATTCCATGTTCAAAATAAGCTGTTAGGTTATTATTCTTTTTAATAAAGTGATTACCCTTAAACTCAAAACCAGCTCCGTATGCATCTCCTATTGCTGCTTCTATGATCATAACTTAATTTTTTAGTATTTCTTCTAATTTAATTTGAGCACAATGTTCGTTATCAATGTTTTTAAAACTGTCTGTGGTGTAAGTTTTGGCGAAGGTTTTTCCTAACTCGTCAAATCCTTTGCTGAAAATTCCATGACTAACGGCTAAATATAACTTTCCAGCGTTTTTCTTTTTTAATTCTTTGGCTAAGCCTAAAAATGTTCCACCTCCATCACAAATATCATCCACAATTAAACAGTCCCTTCCTTGTAAGTCATCAGCATAAACTTTAAAACCTGTTAACTGACCTGTTTTTACATTTCTACTTTTCGAGCCTTCTACAACTTCATAATTCTGTAGGTGAGCAGCTACTTTATATATTTTCTTCAAAGCTCCTCCGTCAGGAGAAATTAACAGAGCGTCTGTAGATAAATGCTTTACTACGTTTTCAATGAAAGTAAAGTTGTCAATTACTTTACAATTATCCAACAATGCGGGAGTAACTTCTGAATGTGGGTCAAATATTGTTACTGAAAAATACCCTTGTTGATTAATAATATCAGCATAAACTTTCACTGACAAAGGTTCTCCCGAGACCATCAATCTATCTTGTCTCGCTGCTGGGAAATAGGGGAGTACTACATGTAATTTTTGAACTCCCATGTTTCTTAATGCATTTGTTGCTAGTAATAAAGTGCCCAAATCGTTAAACGATCGAATTCGATGTGTGATGGTTACTTCATCCACGCTTGATAAATCCGACATGATTTTAATATGTGGTTCACCTCCAGAAAAGGTGAAATGACTAAATTCTATTGAATTATTGTTTCCAAAAGGAGTGAACTGTGTATCTAAATTTAAAATCATATTGCGTAATTTTAACGCAAAAATAAAAAAGATTTATAGATAGAAAAATATTTTTGTGTTTTTTTTACGCAAACTTTATTTCGAAGTGAAAACCGTTCTCTTCGAGTTCTTTATATTTTTTAGCATTAAACTTAAATAGTTTTGCAGGTCTGCCGCTTGAAGGTTGATGTATTTTATCAGTTTCAGTAAGTATTCCAAAACTTAATATTTTCTTTCTAAAGTTTCGTCGATCAATTTTTCTGTTAAGGATTGTTTGGTATAGATTTTCTAAATCGGAAAAAGGAAACTCCTTTTTTAATAACTCAAAACCTATTGGCTGATAGTTAATTTTATTTTTAAGTCTTTGAAGTGCTGTTTTAAGAATGATATCGTGATCGAAGGCGAGATTGGGAAGTTTATCTATAGAAAACCATTCTACATCATCAGCATCCGTATCGGCACTAATTTTAAAGTGATTCGGACTTACTAAACCAAAATACGTTACAGAAACCACTCTATTTCTCGGATCTCTTCCAGGTTTCCCGAAAGTATATAACTGTTCAAGATAGTCTATAGTTACGCCTGTTTCTTCTTGAAGTTCTCGTTGCACAGCGGTTTCTAATGATTCATCTTCTAAAACCAATCCACCAGGAAGTGCCCAACTACCTTTGAAAGGTTCAATGCCTCTTTTAATTAATAAAACAGAAAGTTTCTTTTGTTCATATCCAAAAACAACAGCATCTACAGCAACTCTTATATTTTGAGGTTTTTTCATTTAGTGTCCATTTTACACAAAATTACAAAAGATTCGTTCGTCAGCTATGTTTTATTTTTTAGAAAATGCCTATTGCGTTCGTTTTCTTAGAATATCTGCTAAGTTTAGGGTATGGTTTTTGAAAAAGAGCTCCTTATTTTGATCGATAAGGAGCTCTATTATTCTATTATTTATTGTTTGTTTAACCAAGAATTTAATGCATCAACAGCCTCGTTGGTATAATCGGTAAATAATCCATCAACGCCTGCATCAAAGAATAGGTGGTATTCTTTTTCTGGATTTCCATTACTCCATTGTGTGTTTTCATTGCGGAAAGTATATGGATGTACTTGAAGATTATTTTCATGTGCTAGTTTAACAAAATTTGTAGCAGGAAGTACCTCTTTATCACCATTACTATTGATTTTGTATGAAATAATAAACGGTTTCCAAGGTCCAATCCCGTCAGCATAGGAAGCTGTAAATTTCATTCCTTCTTCCGTAGTGAAGTATTCATAGGTTCTAGTGTCTCCTTTCTTGTAGAAATCATACGGACTTCCATAAGAAATAAAATCTCCTTGAGGAACAGTAAAGTCTAAAGAACCGTCTTCATTGATATTATAAGTAGAAATTAATTGTACTAGCTTTACAGATAATTTTGTGTTTAAGTACTGCAAAGGCTCGACTTCAAAACATTGAACGAACACTGGAGCTTGGGCGTTGTCAAAGTTATGTTTCTGTAAAAGTTTTATTAGCTTGTTTTCCATGAAATGATTTCCAAACATTTCATTGTGAAAATAGGGGTGTTTTATTTCTGGATAAATACCTATCGGTTCGGCAAGGTTAACAGATTCTTTTTTGGCGAGTTCAATAACTTCCTCAAATGTTGGTATTGAGAATTGATTGTCATAATTAGTGGGTCTACCTTGATATGCTTGTTTGGCTCTTAGTTTTTTAACTTGCTCCAAGGTGAAATCCGAAGCGAACCAATCTGTAACAAGTTTCCCATCAATGTTTTTTGTTGTTTTTAGTTGAGTGAATTCTGCTAGTTCCGAAACGTTTGTAGTTCCTGAAAGCATGGGTTCATGTCTTACAATTAAATGACTATCTTTTGTAAGTACCAAATCAGGTTCAATATAATTAGCTCCCATTTCAATGGCTTTTTCATAGGCTTCAAGAGTATGCTCAGGAAGTATTGATTGAGCCCCTCGATGTGCAATGATTAATGGTCTTTTAGGCGATGGATTGTTAGGATCATCATGAATACTACAAGCTGTTAGTATTACTGAACAAAACAGAGAAAATAGAAAATAATTTTTCATAAAGGGTTTGATTTTAATTTTAGTAAAAAAATCAAATCAATATCACCTTACTGTAAACACAGTTTTATTTAATTACAAATTTTACAATCGTCCTTATCTTGAATTTCACCTACTAGTTTTCCGTTTTCATTCATTACAAATCCGCAGCAATCCATAAAGCCTTGGGCAATTAATTTTCGTGCTCTTTGTATTTGTGATTTGGTAGTAGATAAACTTTGTTTTAATTGATCTGCAACCTCTTGTTGTTTTAACCCTTTTATATCAGACAAAAAGAGAGGATCACGATACTTTTTAGGTAAGTTTTTTAAAATACCTCTTAAGCAATCTTGTTCGGTATGAGAATGATCATGATCTTCGGGATTGTCTTCAAAAATAGCGGTATCAAATGTTTGATTCGTAGTTTTAAAATAATCAATAATTGAATTTCTGGTAATGCTAAAAATCCAAGGTTTTAATTTGGTAATATCTCTTAAGGTATGAAGTTTTGTATGGATTTTTATAAAGGCATCCTGAAGAATGTCATCTGTAGCAGTTTGATCTTTCACTTTACTAATGATAAAACGCTTTAAATCATCTGAATATTTGCTCCAAACTTGTTTTGTTGTCATTATATAAATTTACGAAAAATGTCGTTTACCGAAGCCAAAGAACTCTGATAAACGACACATTGGTTTAACAATTACAATTATTACATGTACAGTTGGTACAAGTACAATTTTTACAATTTCCATTTACACATCCGTCGCAGGTGCATGAGCATTGATTTTTATATGTCATAACTATTGTTTTTAATGTTCATATAGTAGACTCTTACTTTCTTAAAAAGATGCATTTTGAATTAAAAATATTTCTGAAGTTCTTTTCTTATCTGTATCGGTTTTACGGGTGAAATATTTGAACCTCCCGTATTTCCCTTTGGTACCCAGATTAATGTGAAAAATATTGAAGCTATAATTCTAAAGAATTGACCTACTATTTCTTTATGATTTTTTGATTTTATTCCTAAGAGAAGCATCCAAAAATGAGATAAGGTATGTCGGTATACATTTTTTTGACCTAAAATATGGGCATTTTCAAAATGATAAAATGACGTTTCAAAGTCTGAACTTTTAAACGCCATTTTTCCCAATTGTATTTGTTCGTAAAAAGCTGTTTTTCGTTGAAGCTTTGTCATGATGTTTTTGATTTATTAGTAGACAAAGTTTCTTTAGAAAAGATGCAACTATTTTACTTTTTCGCCATTGATGTATGTCGATATAACTCTTGTATTCGGAATTTTTGAACCATCAATTTCCATAATATCTTGATTGAGAATAATGAAATCGGCAACTTTACCTACTTCAATACTTCCTTTTTCATGTTCTTCAAAATTTCCATAAGCATTCCATATGGTCATTCCTTTAAGCGTATTTTCTCTTGATAGCGAATTCTTCATTTGAAAACCACTTTCTGGATAACCTTTTAAGTCTTTTCGTATAGTTGCCGCATAAAAAGTATAGAAGGGATTTACTTTTTCAACAGGAAAGTCTGTTCCTAAAGCTACTTTTCCATATTGATTTAATAAGTCGTTATAAGCATAGGCTCCCTGAACTCTTTTTTCTCCAACACGATCTTCTGCCCAGTACATATCGGAAGTGGCATGCGTTGGTTGAATAGAAGGAAGGACTTTTTTAAACAAGTCAAAATCTTTTAAGTCTACTACTTGTGCATGTTCAATTCTCCAACGACGATCACTTTTATTTTTCAATACCTCATGATAGGTTTTTAGCATTACATAATTAGCAGAATCTCCAATGGCGTGTGTATTCATTTGATAGTCTGAATCTGCAATTCTTTGGGCAAGTTTTTGAATGTCATCATAGGAGTTCACTAAAGCTCCAAAGTGCCCTTTTTTATCGGCGTATTCATCTTTTAAAGCAGCACCTCTTGAACCTAAAGCACCATCTGCATAAACTTTAACCGATCGAACATGTAGTTTATCTGTTTTTATAATTCCTTTTTTCAAATAGTAATCAAGATTATCTTTGTTATTTGAAATCATAGCATATATACGCATTTTTATTTCCCCTGATTGCTGCAAACTATCAATAAGTTCAATAACTTCTTTATCTAAACCAGCATCGTCAACTGTAGTAAGACCAAGGTCAAAACAAATCTTTTGGGCATCTTTTAATGCTTGAATTTGTTCTTTTTTGGTAGGTAAAGGAGTTTTGATAAAGTTCATGGCATTATCGATGAGAACACCTGTTAACTTTCCATTTTTCTTTATAAATTCTCCTCCAGCTATTTCTGAGTCGAGAGAAATACCAGCTAAATCAATGGCAGCTTGATTTACCAACATAGCATGGCCGTCAACTCTTGTTATTGCTACAGGTGTTTTTGGAAATAGAATATCGAGTTTTTCTTTTGTTGGGAATTCTTTGACATCCCAATCATTTTGATCCCAACCTCTACCAGTGATAAAAGAGGTGTTTTTTTCGGTTTGAAACGCTTTTAGTTTTTGTAAAACATCATCATAACTTTTTGTACCAACTAAATTTACCTTTTGTTGTGTAAGCCCTAAACCGTAAAAATGGCAATGTCCATCGATAAAACCAGGGTAAATAGTTTTTCCTTCGGCATCAATAACTTGTTTGGCTTTGTATTGCCTTTTTAAATCTTCGGAGTTTCCAATTGCTATGAATTTTCCATCCTTTATTGCAAAGCTTTCAACAGTTTCAAAAGTTTGATTTACTGTATAGGTTTTGGAGTTAATGACTAATGTATCGACCTGAGTTTGCTTTTTGCAAGCTTGAAATATGCTTACAATTAAAAGGGAAATGATTAATTTTTTCATGTTGGGTTTGATTCAAATTAAAAAAAGCGGAATTCTTAATATTCCGCTTTTGAGTTTTATGGTTTTAAAGTGTCTTCAGTATATAAGTATTTATCCATTAGATAAACAATACTTGCCATAGAAGCACTTCCTAATTCAAGTTCACGTTTATTTACTTTATCAAAGGTATCCGTTTCTGTATGGTGATAATCAAAGTAGCGTTGTGAATCTGGTCTGTATCCAACAAGAGTAACGTGATCATCTTTTAACGGACCAATGTCAGCTCCTGCACCTCCTTTTAGTAAATCATGTAAACCATAAGGAGCTAATAATTTTTTCCAACTCTTTACTAAATTTACATTTTTCTCATTAGCGTCAATTGAAAAACCTCTTGGAGTATGTCCACCAGCATCCGATTCTAAAGCACCAATATGAATTTCACCGTTCTCTTTAGCAAGTCGATTATATTCGGTAGCACCACGCAGTCCATTTTCTTCATTCATAAAGAACACAACTCTTACTGTGTTTTTAGGTTTTATTCCATTCTTTTTTAACAAGTAGGCTACTTCTAATGACTGTACGACACCAGCACCGTCGTCATGCGCTCCTTCACCTAAATCCCAAGAATCTAAATGTCCACCAACAACCATAATTTTATCTGGATTTTCAGATCCATTGATTTGACCTACAACATTAAACGAAGGGGCATCTGGTAAGGTTTTACAACTTTGTTTAAAGTAGAATTTTAAATTAGGAGTTTCTTTTAGGTGTTTACTTAAATTTTCAGCTGCTCTTGAGCTAATAGCAGCAGCAGGAATGTATTTATCTTCTGGTAAGTCTTTATAACTCATTGATCCCGTGTGAGGATAATCGTTGATACCATTCGTCATAGAGCGAACAATCATACCAACAGCCCCAAATTTCCCAACAGTAGCTGCTCCAGCAAAACGCTGTCCAACACAACCTCCGTAGGCATGAAAAGTATTAATTAAAGTGTTGTCAAAAGCGCCATTGAAAAAAACAATTTTACCTTTAGCTTTTTCACCTAGAGCTTCAGCCTCTTTCAAGCTTTTTACTTCAATTACTTCTGCAGTAATTCCATTAGAAGGGGTTGCAATAGAGAAACCAAGAGCACAAAGAGGTACATTGATCTTTTCACCGTTGAACATATAATTGGCTACTTCTTTTTCACCACGAACCCAGTGAGGTACCATTACAGGTTGTAACCATACCGAATCTAAGCCAACTTCTTTCATTACTTTTTCACCCCAAGCAACGGCCTTAGCGGCTTCTTCAGAGCCTGAAAGTCGACCTCCTATTGTAGTTAAATCTCTTAGCCATTCGTAAGATCTTCCTTCAGTAAGAGCTGTATTGAATAGGTGTTTAATATTTGTAGAATCCTTTTTTTCTTCAACAGAAAGAGTGTTTGTATCTTGTTTTACTTGAGTAGTGTTATTTTCTTTTTTACAAGAAACAGCAAAAATACTAGCCATTGCCAGCGAAAGTATCGTTAGTTTTTTCATTTGTAAATTGATCATTTAATTTATGCAGATCATAAAGCTACATAAAATTATGATTATAGAAGGTTAAAATTGAAATGTAAACTTTTTGACAGGAAGAATAGATGATTAAAACGGGAATTTTAACGGAGATTTTGTTGGAGAATAAATGGTTGGAATCAGTTTATGATGCCTTACTTATTTGTAAGTAAAGAAATCAATACTTTTGAAAAGTTATTATTTTTTACCTCTTTTTGAATTTGTTTCTTTTATTTTAACAAATACTAGTTTATGTCTGTTTTTATGATTGATCCTTTTTTCTATTTCAAACTTTTCAATCGACTCGATCAAAGGAGTAAGTTTTTCAAAGCCATAATTCCTTGAGTCGAAATTAGGTCTTTTCTTAAGAAGTAAACTACCAACATCCCCAAGAAAAGCCCATCCATCGTCATCTGATACGTCGTTTATTGTCGACGATATTAAATTTATAACTTTTCGGGTTATTTTATCCACATTTGGAACATCGTCATCTTTGTTTTCAACTTTCTCTTCAGATTGTTTCTTTAAAATTTCAATATAAATAAACTTGTCGCAAGCTACAATAAAAGGATTGGGAGTCTTTTTTTCACCAATGCCAATCACGGTCATGCGTGCTTCTCTTAATCTAGTAGCTAAGCGAGTAAAATCACTATCACTAGAAACAAGACAAAAACCATCTACTTTTCCGCTGTAAAGTATATCCATGGCATCAATAATCATGGCAGAATCGGTTGCATTTTTTCCTGAAGTATACGCATATTGTTGTATAGGAGTAATAGCGTTTTCTAGAAGTAGGTTTTTCCATTTTGTTAAACCAGGCTTGGTCCAATCACCGTAGATTCTTTTAATTGTTGGGTTACCGTATTTGGCAATTTCTTCCATCATTTCTTTAACATTAGCGGAAGGGATGTTATCTCCATCAATTAATACAGCCAAGTTTATGTTTTGCTTCATCTGTTTTTATGAATTTATTTTCGTTTAAAGATACATTATTTGTTATTCAAAATTGTTGGATTTGAAGATTCGGTTAACTTTATTTAATGTTATCTATATTTTTGAAATTTCGTTTTAGCCTATTTCGTTTTTTCCGTTATAACAGGGCTTTATAAAGTTAATTTGGAACTGTTTTATGATAAAACAAACTTACAAACGTAGTTGTTTTTTAGGGTGTTTTTCCCCTAAGTTATAGTTTAAGTTATTGGTTATCTTGGTTGTAGTATTAACCAAGATTTAGTTTTATGACTACTTTAACCCCCACACTTGTAAAGGAAGAGCTTTCCTTACAAGAAATAATAAAACTTGCTTCCGACCAGTTTCAAGTTGATAATGCAACAGAAATTATTGCGCCAGTTCACGATATTCAAGATGTTTTCTCTCCACCGCATCACGGGCCACAGAATATTCCAATTCATGCAGCTCCAGTTGATCATGGCGATAACTTTACGCATTTTCCGATTGTTACTTCGGGAACGTATTATTTGTTCTTAAAAGAAGGAGAAGATCAAATAGAAGTGTATGATATGCATTATAATGGACCTTCTCAACAAAATCCTCCATATTTTCATATTGAGCTTGAAGAGTTGGATTCAGATCAGTTAAAAGGCACCCCATTTAAGCAAGCTTTTAAAACAACAAGCACTGTCATCTTTAATCAGAATGATCCTCAACCAATTGCTATTCATTTTAGTGTAAAAGACGAAGATGTTGAATTAAGATATATTGTAGTAGGAACGAATGCTTACTAAAATATTAACAAACATAATTATAAAATCCGTCGAATTATTCGGCGGATTTTTTTACACAAACATTTTAATAATTCCGTACTTTAGTTCAAAGAAATTACCCAGATAAATGCCATCAAATATTTTTCAAAAGACTGATTATTTGGAAATCATTTCCCGAATAAAAAACTTAAGTACTGACAATCGAAGAATGTGGGGAACAATGAATATAACTGAAATGTTAAATCATTGTAGTAAACAATTGGAGTTAGGTTTAGGTAAAATAGAACAGAATGGAATTGAAGGTAGTTTTATCATGAGGACAGGTTTCGGGAGATGGTTCGCACTGTATGGAGTTTCTTGGTTTCGAGGTTTATCTACACCAAAAAGAATGAATGTTAAAGAAAATCAATATAAAATTGAAGGCTTTCAGAAAGAAAAAGATGTATTGCTAATGCTTCTGAAGGAGGTATTAGAGAAAAGATCATTAAAACCACATCCATTTTTTGGTGCATTATCTCAAAAAGATTGGGGACGACTTATTTGGAAACATTTGGATCATCATTTAAGACAGTTTAATGGTTAGCTCTTGAAAATTTAGGTTACTTCATCTTAAATGAGGGAAAGTTCACTTTGGTGTAATATTTCTTTACTCATTCAAATTGTCATTTCACCTGAAATACATAGTTGTTCTCTCAATTCTAATTTAAATCTCTTTTTAGAAAGACTAAGTTTGAGTATCAAAATGTCAACTATGAAGAATTTAGTATTTATCTACCTGTTTTTAGTAACATCTCTAACATTTTCTCAAGGAACACCGAAGCTTATTGCAGAGAAATCCAACGAACTTAGACTTTCAAGTTTAAAAGTTGAAGTAAATATTATTGGTAATTGCGCTACCACAACTTACGATATGGAATTTTACAATGAGTTGGATAGAACTTTGGAAGGAGAGTTAGTATTTCCTTTAGGTGAAGGGCAAACTGTGTTTAAATTTGCCATGGAAATCAATGGAAAATTACGTGAATCAGTTATTGTAGAGAAAGAGCTGGCGCGAACAGCATTTGAAAGTACGATCAGGCAAAGAATTGACCCTGCTTTGTTAGAGAAAACTTCAGGAAACAATTATAAAGCTAGGGTATATCCGATATTACCGAATAGTCACAAAAGAATTGTTTTAACGTATGAAGAAAAGTTGACCACAAAGAATAAAAGAATGGTTTATCAGATTCCATTGGGAATCGATAAGAACATTGAGAATTTTTCTGTAGGCATCTTTGCTTTCGGGAAATTCACAAAGACTTTAGTGAAAAGCAAACAATTTGGTACTACTGATTTTGTACGAAAAGGTAATTTGTATAGTGCTTATGTTTACGGTAAAAACGTTGCACCTAACAAAGCTATTGATGTTATACTTGAAAAAAATGTGGAGAGAAATGAAGTTTTATTAGATAGAGATTATTTCTATGCTTCGGTGCCTCTTCAATTAGAAACAAGTGAAAAGATAAAGCCTGATAAAATTACGTTACTTTGGGATGTTTCTTCATCGATGGGAAATAGAAATCTAAAAAAAGAGTATTCTCTTTTGGATAAATATTTTGGATATTTAAATAATGTAGAAGTTGAACTAATTACTTTCAGTAATACTATTAATAGTGAGTTTAATTATAAGATTAGAAACGGTAATTGGTCAAAATTAAAGTCTCGATTAGATAAACAACGTTATGACGGAGGAACTAATTTTGATGTGTTAAAGCAAATAAAACTGATATCAAATGAAGTTCTTTTGTTCTCTGATGGGTTGAGTAATTTAGGAAGTATAGAAGAGTTGGATAATACTTTTGTTTATACGATAAATTCGCTAACATCGGCAGACCATTTCAATTTAAATAGAATTGCAGAGGAAAGAGGAGGAGTGTATCTTAACTTAGGTAAAATCGATGTTAACAGTGCTCAATATTTATTAACAAATCAAAAGCTTCAATTTTTAGGTGTTGAAAATGAATCAAGAGACCTTGAAGTTTATCCGAAAAACAAAAAATACATCACAGGAGATTTTGTCATTACAGGTAAACTATCAAAAAAAGAAAGTTTACAACTAAAATTTGGTTATCAAAATAAAGTTACCAAAAGGATTACTGTTGATCTAAAAAAAGGAGTAAAATCGAAAAAAGTTAAACGACTTTGGGCTAAAGAAAGATTGAAGCATTTAATGAGAGATAAAGAGAATAATAAAAATGAAATAATTTCACTGGCAAAAGAATACCATTTAATAACTGATTATACGTCAATGTTAATTTTAGATAGGATAGAAGATTATGTTCGTTATAAAATAGAACCTCCTGTTGAATTGAAACGAGAATACAAAAGACGATTAAAAGAAAAACAGAAAGAAGATGAATCTCTGAAGAAATGGGTTAAGGAAGAAAAAGAAACCCTAATAGAGGGATATGGAAATTTAAAAGATTGGTATGCAACAAAATTTCCTAAAAAAAGAAAAAAAAGTATAGAGTCGAAGTTAAACCAAACGAACACTGTCCCTAGAAATGTTTCTCAAAATGAAAATTTAAACAGTAATAATCAAAATTTAACGGAGAATCCTAATCCAGATAATGTCACTGTTAATACTGTTCCTAATGATAATACAAACAATGAACCAGTAAATAGACAATACCCTGTTGATTATTCGAAAAGAGTGGTGTCAGGAACGGTAAAAGATGAGAGTGGACCTCTTCCAGGAGTTACGGTTTTAATCAAAGGGACTGCCCATGGAACGGAAACAGATTTCGATGGTAATTTTAGTATCAATGCAAATGAAGATGATACGCTAGTTTTTTCTTTCGTAGGAATGAAATCAATTGAGAGAAAGGCAGGAACTTCATTGGAAAATGTCGTTGTGCTAAAGAGCGATAATTTGTTAGAGGAGGTAGTTGTAGTTGGTTATGGCACAACAAGAGAAACGTATAGTACTGGTAGCGCGGTTTCAAGTATTACTAGTGATACGCTAGAAGGTAAGGTTTCGGGTGTAATGACCGCTAATGTTTCAAATGAGAATAGTAACGTCGTAATTAGAGGTATGTCTTCTATAGCGTTATCATCAAATAATCCATTATACATAATAGACGGTCTTATATCGACAGAAAATGGTATTAAAAAACTAAACAAAGAAAGTATCTATTCAATCGAAGTACTTAAACCAATTGATGCGGTGAAGCTTTATGGTGAGAGGGGCAAGTTTGGTGTGATAATTATTACAACTAAAGAAGGAATAGAAGAAAATAAAAGAGAGATAGAAGAACTTAACTTAAAAATTGAAGAGGAATTAGAGTTAAAAGGATGGAACCCCGAAATGGAATACTTGGATGTGTTGTCAGAAGAAAAATCCATAAAAAGAGCTTATGAAAAGTACTTGAAAATTAGAGATTATTATTCTAATAGTCCAACATTTTACTTGGATATCGCTGATTTTTTCAAGGATAGAAATGAGAAAGATTTAGCAATTAGAATATTAACAAATCTTGCTGAAATAGAGTTAGATGATTACGAACTTTTAAAAGCTCTAGCCTATAAATTGGAATATTTTAAAGAGTATGATATGGCTAAGGTTATTTATGAAAAGATATTGGACTTAAGACCAGAAGAACCACAGTCTTACAGAGATTTAGCGTTGGTTTATGAACTGTTAGGGGAGTATCAGAAGAGTTTTGAGTTACTTTATAAAATCTATAATGGTGAGCTACTGGTAAAAGATAAAGAAAGGAGGTTTGAAGGAATTGAGTCGATAACATTTGTTGAGCTTTGTAAGTTAGTGAATACTCATGGAAATCATATAAAGTTAACCAAAGAACAGAAGGAGTTATTTATAAATATTCCAGTAGATATTCGAATAGTTGTGGATTGGAATCATAATGACACCGATCTTGATCTTTGGGTTGTTGATCCTACAGGTGAAAAAGCTTCTTATAAAAATATAGGGACAAATATTGGTGGCAGAATGTCTTTTGATATGACAGAAGGTTACGGACCTGAGGAATTTATGCTTAGAGCTGCTAAGAAAGGAACTTATAAAATTGAAGTAGATTATTACTCTGATGCGGTTCAGAAAATATCGGGCCCAACAATATTAAAGGTTACAATTTATAAGGATTATGCTAGAAAAAATGAATCAAAGAAAACAGTAGTGATGAAACTGGATAAAAAAGAAGGTATTCTGGAGGTAGATAAAGTCGTATGGAAATAAAACTGCTTACTTAATCTGAAGATGTATATGGTCGTCGTGTCTTACGGCTTTACAACCATGAAATCGAATTTTAGTTGACGTTAATTGTAATCTACTTTTTAAGTGAGGTTCAATAAATATTTTTGAAACGGATTTTTGTTTTGATAATATGTTCAACAAGATTCGATTTTCTTTTAGAGCAAAGAACAAGTTGTCTGTGCTACCAAGCGTCAAGTATTTGGTAAAGTCATATTGCCAGTAGCCCTTTTTCTTACATAAAATAGGAGTGTTCTGCTCTTGTTTTTTGGGCGATTCAAAAATGCCATAGCCAGATCGAGAAGGTTTGTTATTCGTTAGGGAACCTAATTCGGTTTTATAAACAAAGGATAAATCAATCTTTTTACCATCATTATGGCTCAAATGGGGAAGCAGAGGAAAATCATCAAAAAAAGGGAAGTTTGCATCCAAGTAAACCAGTTGAATGTTTGGTAGTTTTTTGTGAAGTTGAGCCCCTACTTTTTCAATGGTATTATTTAGTTCAGGAGTAACATAATTCCGGTTGCATAAAACAGTTAAGAAGTTGTGGTATGTAACGAATTTCGAGTTTTGAATTTTTTGCCTTCCGAATAATGGAGCAATTTTAGGAATAACCAAAAAAGTAGTAACGGAATAAACAAATAGAGCCAAAGCAAGTTGCTTTAGTTTCCCATATTGATCTTTCTTAAAAAAGAAAGTTGACAGTATATAAACAATACCGCCAACTTGTGATATGATAGTTAATATTATAAACAGTAGTATGTATACTGCGAATTTAAACATTAAAAAAGTGTATCAAATTTCCATGATATTCCAGCCAAAGCTTGAAAACCTTGCACTCTAAAATTAGTGAAGCGCTGGTAATCGTTGCTCAAAATGTTTTTCAGATTTAGGAATACCGAAAAGTCATCATGGAACTGGTATCCTCCATTGAAATTAACATCTATATAACTCTCTAAATCTACTGCTGAAAAAGGAACGGCATTGTTTCCTGCATATTGGATTCCTTTACGTTCACCTACAAAAAATATGTTCGCTCCAGCGTACCATTTTTCAACTTTGTACGAACCAAAAACTTCTCCCTTCACTTTAGGAGCATTCCAAGGGTGCTCAATATTTGTTAAAGTGAATTGATTGAATTCCATATTGGCACCAAGAGTTAAATCTTTAATTCCTTCGAAGGTAACTTCTCCAAAAACATGCATTAGTTTTATGTCGTCATAAACGGCTCTAAAAGAGTTTCCATACTCATAACCTGATAAAATAAATGCATTCGTATCTGTAGTTCGTGTTCCGTCAGACTTTGAATGATTCAAAGCGAAAAAAGCTTGGTCTTCAATGTCTGAATAACTTCCTTTCAGGTTATAGCCGAACTGTTGTCCCATTTTACCACGAATACCAGCATAAGCATTATATTTTTCGTTGGTTTGTGTAATATTTAATGTTGGAGATACAAACGGATTGTTGTCGGTAAAACTCTTATGACTGTTATTGTATAATCCACCCGAAGCACCTACATAAATATTAGCAAAATCCTTTACAATTGGATATGATAATTCAACATCTGGATATACTAAGAGATGATTGATGCTCTTTTCAGTGTCAAGGGCGAAATATCCTTTAGCACCTAGTTTTATTTCTAAATCTTTAAGTGCAAATTCATATGAAGGATTTAAACCAAAAGTTAAAAATCCATAATTAATTTTGTCTTGATTTTCATAGGCTCTTTCGAACTTTCCACCTAAATAGTTAATGGTTGTTTTAAGAGAAAAATCATTTAAATTTCTATGGATTCTATCCATAGGGAAGTTGAAGTTTGCTCCTAAATCAATATTAAATTCAGCACTGCTAAAACCATCTGCAAAGAAAGAGATTCCTCCATTTACGGTGTCAATATATGAGTCATCAAAATCGATATCTCCGTAAAGCTTGTAAAAGCCATGTGTTTGACTTTCTTCAATAGCGTCGATTACACGTTCTGTAAAATCAATATTAGTAGGTAAGCCGTACCAGCTGTATTTATTTCTTTCCAATTCCAAACCAGCTTTCCATGTGAAATAGCGTTCTGTTTGTTTATGGTAGATGTCAAGATCAAGGTTGTAAAAAGTGCTACTTAATTGTGTGTTTTCAACAGGATCTAACGATAGAAAGAATCGAGCATATCCAGCAAGTTCACTATCATAGTTTACATTTCTTCTAAAATAACCTTCTAAGAAAGGAGCTACCATGTTACCAAAACCAGCAGAAAGATAATTTGCATATAAACGTTCACGTTTTCCTAAGTTTATTTTCTTAAGAGTTCCACTTTTTGGGATAAAAGTAGAGGCAACAGGAACAGAAAATATCTGATATTCAAGTTTCTTTTTTTCGGTTTCTTTGGTGTGCGATATTGTTGGTTTCTGCTTTATTTTAAAAGCATCAGTAATTTTTGGAACATATGAGGTCACTACTTTTACGACTTCCGTTTTTACTGAGTCTTTAGCTTTTGTTGTTTTTTCTTGAGCATTTACAATAGTTATTGCAAACATAACAAGTAACCATACGTGCTTTTTCATTGTTTTCAAGTATTTCGCTTTAAGTTGTAACAATTATTAATTTTGTTTAGTTACTGATTCGTTGGTTTTTGCTTCTTTGTTCTTTATTGTATTCAATTCGTTTTGAGCTTCTTCAATAACATCAGGAAATTGTTTAAAGTTCTTAACGATATTTTCTAAAATATAAGTGGCTTGATATGCATCTTTTAAGGCATAATAGTTCTTAGCCATAATTACATAACTTTTTACTCCCCAATATTTGTAATTTGAATAGTTGGCAATTAAATTCTGAACAGCTTGGTTTGAATCTTCATATGCCTTTTCATCATTAAGGAAGAAGGCGTTGTAGTAAAGACATTCAGCTTTTAATTTTCCTGTGGCGTTTTGCCCAACTTCATGGAAAAACTCTCTTGCCATTTCGTAATCATTTGTTTTAAATGATGAACGAGCGATAATAATGTTTGCATCCTCGCTTACTTTTTTATCAACTTTAGGGTTTTCTAGGACTTTCTCAGCATACTTAATCGCATTTGCATATTCTTCACTTTCATAATATCCTTTCATTAAGTTACTTTGAGCAAATACAATATTCTGAGGGTAATTTGCTTCTTTTTCTAGTTTGTGAAGTGTAGCAATTCCATTTTTCCAGTTATCATTATCCAAGTAGAACTGAGCTAGTTTAGCCAAAGATTCTTCCGTGTACTCATTTTTAGGTTGCTCAGTTACATACTGATAATGCGGAGCTGCAACATCATTTTTACCTATTTTACTTAGTGATTGAGCAAGGTAAAAATTAGCTTTTAGCACATTTAGTCCATTAGGGAAGCGCTGTAAATAATCTGAAAAACCAGCAATAGCTCTTTCTGTATTGTTATCCAAGAATTTGTTTTCTGCAGATTGGAAGGTTGCATCATCTAATTCAGCATTGGAAACATTTACGAACTTCACATTTTTAACCCAAGCAGCATACTCATCAACTTTCCCTAAATCAATATAAACATTCTTTACGTTGGTAACGGCTTGTCTAGCTTCAGGTGAATTTGGAAATTTAGAAACTACAGTTTTATATTTTTCTAAGGCTTTGTTATTGTTATTACTATTATAGTATAAAAGCCCTTGTCTTAATAAAACATTAGGAATATAACTACTTTTTGGATGTTTCTTTAGAAGTCTATCATACGTTGCTTGAGCACTTTTCGCGTCTCCTTTTGAGGTTAATGTATTAGCTACTTGGTAAAGCGCATCATCTTTTAATTGAGAGTTTTCGAACTGGTTTCCTATTTTTTGTAAGTTTTTAATCTTGTCATCACTTTTTCCTAAGAAACCATAACTCATACCTGTTTGATATTGTGCATAATCAGCACCTGTACCTCCTTCTTCAATAACTTTGTTGTAGGCCTCAATAGCTTTAGTATAATCTTTTGAAGCATAATATGAATCTCCTAGTCTGTTTGAAGCATCATCATTCAAATCAGTGTCGTCAACATTTTTATTCAAGAATGACTTAAAGTACTTTGCCGCTTCTGGATATTTTTTCAACTTAAAGAAAGTGTAGGCGATATTATAATCTAATTGATCAAACTCCTTTCCTTCATTTTCGGAAACAAGAGAAAAATGTGTTAATGCGTTTTTATAGTCTCCTGTTAGGTATGATGTCTCAGCCATCCAGTAGTTGGCTTTATTCACTGTTTCTGGGTTTTCTGCTTTGGTAGCATTGTAAAAGTATGGGTTAGATTCCACTACTTTTTGTTCGTTGAACAACTGAATACCTCTATATAAAGAAACTTCATTCGCTAGTTTTTCATTTTCAGGATTCTTATTGGCATTTAAGTACTCTAATGCTCCGACATAATCTTGTTGATGCAAATATGAAGTAATCAATAATTCTTTGATACTAGCTGTTTCTGGCGATAAAGGATATTTTTCCAAATATTCTTTCAATACTTCAGGAACACTTTTATATGGATTCCCTTGATCGTAACTCAACTTGGCATAGTTCAACCAAGAACTTTCAGTAATTTGAGAGTCAAAATCCATTTCACTAGCATTTTTAAAAGCATTTAAAGCTTCCACTTTTTTATCAAGCTCCAAGTAACACTCTCCCAAATGATAATAAGCGTTTTGCGCAACTTTGTTAGTTCCTCCAATAATTTTATTGAAATTACTAATGGCAGACTCATAATCTTTTTGCTTATAATAAGCATATCCTAAGTAGTAATAATCAGTATTAGTCCATCGACCTCCTTTACCCTTATATTTTTTTAAATAAGGAATGGCCTTTTCGTATTCTTTTAAGTTGAAATAACTCTCACCAATAATTTTTGAGATTTGAGATCTTTCATTTTTATCTTTCGAAGATTCTAATAACTTTTCTCCAATTTGTACCGATTTGTCAAATCGTCCAGCTTTAAAACTAATATCTAAAATATAATAGTTGGCTTTAGATTGATAGGTAGCATCATCTGCAAGTTGACTTAAGTTGTCTTCAGCTTCACCGAAATTCTCTTGCTTATAGGCAATATACCCAAAGTAATAACGAGCATCATTTCCATATACAGGATTCCCTAGTAATCTTTTGAATCGTTCTTTTGAATCTTTCAAATAATTAGAGACCAAAAGGCAATAACCCATTTTATAATTCAATTCATCTTTTTCTTGTTGATTCAAGAGTTTTTCGTTTACCTTTTGATACCAACGTAAAGCATGTGAAGCTTTTCTATTGGCAAAGTAATAGTTACCAACTTTTAAAAAAGCATTTTCTTTTTTATTGTGATAAGGATGATTTTCAACGAAACTTAATACTTTTTCATTGGCATCCTCTTGTCCAAGTTTAATGGCGCACATAGCGTCATAATAGTCGGCATTCCCTTTTAGTGTTGTATTCGAAGGAGTTTCCTCCGAAGTGGCTATGAATAACTTCTGAGCAGGAGCATATGCCTTGTTGTTATAAAGCTCTATTGCCTTGTAATAGTCAGAACTATTACTTACATTTAACGCAGTTTTTTGCGCAATCCCTTTACCAGTTATTACTAGTAATAGCAAAAAGAAAACTTTCTTTCTAAAACAATTAAATCTCATATTTTTTAGTTATCTAGAAACTATAACGTTCGTTTTTTGTTTTTGTTGGAAGAATAATCATCAAAAGTAATAAATGTTGTAGAAATACATAATAAAATTTTAGTTTTGTAAAAACAAATACTGTTTATGAGCACATCTGTTTTGCACCTTGAAAACGCCGATATTTATCAACGAGATAACTTAGTTTTGTCTAAGGTTAATTTTACTCTTAATAAAGGAGATTTTTACTATTTAATTGGTAAAACTGGAAGTGGTAAGAGTAGCTTGTTAAAAACATTATATGGAGATTTGAGACTACAACGTGGTTTGGGAAGTATCGTAGGATTTGATCTTAAAAAAATGAAGGAGAAAGACATTCCTTTTTTGAGAAGAAAATTGGGAATTGTTTTTCAGGATTTCAAACTTTTAAATGATAGGAATGTTTTTGAAAATTTAGAGTTTGTTTTGAAGGCTACTGGTTGGAAGAACAAAAATGATATGAAAGAGAAGATTTATGAGGTGCTTAATAAAGTTGGAATGAAAGAAAAATACTACAAAAAGACATTCGAACTTTCAGGCGGTGAGCAACAACGTGTAGCTATTGCTAGAGCTTTACTAAATGACCCAGAGTTAATTCTTGCCGATGAGCCCACTGGAAATTTGGATCCAAAAACCTCTTTGGAAGTAATGGAGTTGTTAAATGAGATTCACCAAAGTGGTAAAACGATTTTAATGGCTACTCATGACTATCAACTTATCGTAAAATTCAAGCAGAAAACTGTGAAGTGTGAAGGAGGAGAGTTGTTTGAAGTAGTACAACAATCCGTTTAAAATGATTTCTGTCTTAATCCCGACCTATAATTGGGATGTTTATCCACTTGTTTCAAGTTTACATAAGCAATTGTCAATGGCGAATGTGCCATTCGAAATAATTGTTGTTGATGATGCCTCAAGCGAGAAGTTTTCTGATAATCATAGATTGAGTGAACTTTCGAATACTTTTTTTGAGTTTTTAGATGAAAATATAGGAAGAAGTGCAATAAGGAATTATTTGGTAACCAGGTCAAGTTATTCATGGTTATTATTCTTGGATTGTGATGCTATTGTTGAGGATTTATTTATTGAAAATTACATCAACTCAATAAAATCAGAGACTGCAATTGTAATTACTGGAGGGATGGCTTATAATTTAGGTGAGCAAAAGCTTAGATATAAGTTCGGGAAAAAGAAAGAGGAAGTATCTATAGAAGAGCGAAAAAGGAATCCTCAAAAGTATTTTTTTTCGGCAAACTTTCTAGCTAAAAGAGATGTTTTTAATTCGGTTAGCTTTGATGAGTCTTTAGTTGGGTATGGATATGAAGATTTGTTATTTGCTAAAGGATTGAAGAATAAAGGGTGGGGCATAGTACATGTTGAAAATCCAATTTTTCATGCAGAAGTGGATGATGATGATGTTTTCATGGTGAAGACGAAACAAGCTTTGTCTAACCTTGTTGCCTTAATAAACACTGGAAAATTAGAGTATACTGACGCAAGAATTTCTTTCGTCTATAAAAGGTTTTATCTATTGGTTTTTAACCTAAGATATTTTTATAAATTCTTTGAAAAGATGACTTTGAGTAAATCGTCATTACTCTTTTTTGATATGTTCAGGCTGGCTTATTTATCGGAGTTGTTCAAAAATAGAAATTAAAACTTGTTCTTCTTTCTCCCAAGTAAGTATCGACTTTGCTTTCTCTAGATTTTCTGAATAATCCTTTTTTAACACATCTATGATTTTCTGAGCGAAATATTCAGGAGTTCTTTTTTCTAAAACTTCACCGATTGAGTATTCAGAGACAATTCCTTTCATTTCTGGAAGATTCGAGGTAATCACTGGTATTTTAGCTTGGATATAGTCGAATAGTTTATTTGGAAGCGCATATCGATAGCTTAATCCTAAATCTTCCTCAATACTTAGTCCAAGATCAGCTTGTATCGTAATTCCTTTTAATTTTTCAGGAGAAAGTTTACCTAAAAATATAACTTGATCCTTCAGATTTTTCTTTAGAACCAGTTCTTTTAGCTTGCCAAGAATATCTCCATCACCAACTATTAGAAAGACATAGTCTTCTAGTTTTTCAATGGTATCAATCATAAGTTCTAAACCTCTACCGATATTAACTGCTCCTTGATATAATATTACTTTTTTATGAGCAGTATTAAAAGGGAGTTTTACAGTTTGAGTTGATTCTGTTTTCTTTGGAACGTTTCTTACGACGTCAAATTGCGTGCTATATTTATTTTCATAGTATTCAGCAATACTTTTACTTACCGTGTAGCAGTTTGTTAATCGTGGAAGTAAGAAATGTTCAAGAGCTTCCCATATTTTTTTCGTTGCAGGACGATATACGAGCTCTGGGATTTCAGGAAATAACTCATGACTGTCATATACTAGTTTTTTGCTTTTTAGTTTACTTATTATAAAGTTTGGAAGTAAGGTGTCGAGGTCATTAGATAATAGAATATCACTTTTGGAAAAGAGTAAATAAAAGAACAAACGAAGATTAAATTCAGCGTAAAAAAATACTCCTTTATTAAATAGTAAATGGAAACGTTTGGTTTTATAGGGTCTGTCTAGTTTTTCACTATTGGGTAACTTTCTTCCAATTAATATTACTTCATAGTTTAGATTAGAAAGGGTGTTACAAACCTTTGAAACTCTTTGGTCATTAGTGATATCGTTTGTAACAGAAACTATTATTTTTTTCAATGAAAGTAATTTAGAGCGAAAGATAAAAAACAAAACCCACTTCTAGAAAGAAGTGGGAAAATTGCTATGAAAAACTATGAAAAAGAAACATAAGCTATGTTTCTCCTATGGGTAGACGCGTAATTGTTTGTAAACTTACAGATTAATATAAAGTTTAACATTTTTTAAGAAAAAAAGCCTTGCGAATACTATTCGCAAGGCTTTTATAATATGTTGTAAACTCTCTTTTTAGAAAGTTAAAGCTTCATTGTTTTTCTTTACAGCCGCTGCCGAGTCAGCTAAATGTTGTTTTTCTGCATCGTTTAAGTTGATTTCAACAACTCTTTCAATACCATTTTTACCTAATACTACAGGTACACCGATACATAAACCTGATAAACCGTACTCACCTTCTAATAAAGTAGAACATGGGAAGATTTTCTTTTGGTCACAAGCAATTGCTTGAACTAAACCAGATACAGCAGCACCAGGAGCATACCATGCAGAAGTTCCTAATAACTTAGTTAAAGTAGCACCTCCAACTTTAGTATCTTCTTTTACTTGGTTTAATCTTTCTTCAGATAAAAATTCTGAAACAGGAACAGAGTTTCTAGTAGCCAAACGAGTTAAAGGAACCATCCCTTTGTCTGAGTGCCCACCGATAACCATTCCATCAACATCTGAAATAGGAGCTTCCAAAGCTTCTGCTAATCTATACTTGAAACGAGCAGAATCTAAAGCACCACCCATACCGATAATTCTGTTTTTAGGTAATCCAGTAGTCTTATGAACCAAATAAGTCATCGTATCCATAGGATTCGATACTACAATAATAATTGTATTTGGTGAGTGTTCTATTAAACTTGCAGAAACAGATTTTACGATACCTGCATTAATGCCTAATAACTCATCACGAGACATTCCTGGTTTACGAGCAATACCAGAAGTAATTACACAAATATCAGAACCAGCAGTTTTGCTATAATCTCCAGTAGTTCCAGTAATTTTAGTATCAAATCCGTTTAACGAAGCAGTTTGCATTAAATCCATAGCTTTACCTTCAGCAAAACCTTCTTTGATGTCGACTAAAACAACTTCTGAAGCAAAATCTTTAATAGCAATGTACTCGGCACAACTTGCACCTACAGCACCTGCTCCTACAACTGTTACTTTCATTTTTTATATTATTTAGTTAAGATAATTTATTAATAAGATGCACAAAAATAGCGATTTGCCTATGGATAAAAAAGTAAAAGCCTCCTGAAAATTTCAGAAAGCTTTTAATTAACTTTATTATAGAGTTTTGTTTGAAAAAACCTTAAAATTTATGAGCTGAGATTAAATGATTTTTTTCATTTACGAAAACTAGGTTGTCAACTTTATCAATAACGTAATTAGGTGTTTTATCTAATAGTTCTATTTCTTTTTCGATTGAACCAGTTTTCTTATTAATCATTATTATTTTATGAATCGAAGGCTTATCTTCTCTCTTAATTTTAGTAACGATGAATTGGTTTCCTTTGCTTCGTTTTGAATTGTAAAATCTCTTAGTAGAGATGTTGATTAATTCAGTATTGTTTACAGATGCGCTGAATACATTTGAAGAAGTAACTGTTGCATCAGTTTGATCTGTTGACGTTCGATATGCTCCGTTAGATAGACTCGAAAGCATTTCTATATTATCAAGTGAACCTTGAATGTCTAAATCTACACCAGCCACATCAAGACCTAATTGCGCAAGTTGCTTAAATCCTTCAGTAGAAGAAGCTGGTTTATAGTAGCTACTGTATTTTACAGTTCCATCAGGTTTTAAAACTGACATATGTTGATCAGTGTATAATAGGTATCCAGTTCCCTCTAAATACTCGGCTAGTAAAGGCGTTTTTCTTTTCACTTGCTCAAGTTTAATATCTTCGGCAAACATGTCGATTTCTCCTGAATTTAAATCAAACTTATAACCTTTTTTATTTTCAAAAAGAATAACCTTATTCAACTCTTTATCAAATGTTACAGCTGGGATAGATTTGAATTTAACATCTCGCTTCCAAACATCTTTTCCTTTTGTATAATCTAAAATATTCGACCTCTCAGTGGAAATATAAAGAATCCCTTTGTCGGTAGGAGTAGCGTAATAGGCATAACCGTCAATATTAGTATCCCAGATTTTCTTCCCTTCATTTGAAACTAAAGCGATAGATCCATCTTTTTCATCCTTTCCGATTGCAATAAACCCTTTCTCATTAGGAATTACTTCGTTCAAATGGTCTATTTTAAAACTTTTCTTCCATTTAAATAGGTTTGTTTTTGGATCGATAATATTGAATCCTTCTGTTTCTACTAATATTAAGTCTCCGTTACTTGTTGAGGTAACATCGATTAATTCTCCTCTAAGTTTTAGCTTTCCAGGAGTGATGTCATTACCATTGTCAGGGTTAAGAACTAATAGCTTACTCGATTTTTTGATACCAACATAAAGGTTGTTGTTTTCCTTAGAGTACACCAGAGCATTTACTTTTTTCTTAGTCTTATGTTTCCAGTTTATTTTTCCGTCTACAAAGTTTATTGAGAATATTTGATCTTTAATTGCAACAATTAAATTTTTGTCAGATGGAAAATAAGGACCATGGTTTATAAATGAGTTTCCAAGTAATTTGCTAAATAAACCTCCAACTTCTCCAAGGTCTGTAATCCAGTTAACCTTGCTATTTCCCAGATCGAAGCTCATTAATTTTCTTTTTTTGTCTTCTAGTAATTCAAATAAAATAACTCCTTTATTTTGAAGTAAAGTGTAGTTTTTAATTCGGTATCCTTTGTCTTTGGTGTCAAATACGGTGCTTCCATTGCTTGAATTAAGAATAATTCCTCTTGTTTTTCCAACGACAGGAGAGTATTCTACATAAAAGAAAGGAAGTCCATCAATGTTTAGAAATGTATTTTTGTCAATGGCCTTTAATTCTTTATTCTTCCATAAAATATCACCTGTGGTGTGGTTCATAGCAATTAGACCTTTTGCTCCAGAAGCAATAATGTTTCCTTCACTAGACTGCTTAATCCAACCTACTTGGTAAAGATCCTCTTTTAAGTCTTTTGTCCAGACTTTGTCTTGAGCTCTTGTTATAAAGCTAATAAAAAGAAGGGCGAGTAAAACTCTTGTTTTCATAATCGTTGATTTTTGTTAAAAGTCAAAAATAGTCAAAATAAAACCTCATTGAATTTTCGATGAGGTTTTTAGTTTTTGCATTAAATGAAAAAGAATTTATCTAAAGCTAAATGCTATTCCAGCATTTAATGTATTGTATTCTTGTAAGGTGTAACTTCCATATAATTTGAAGAAACCAAGACTTAGTCTTGCACCAACAGTCGCACTCATACTACCAGAACTTGTTTTTAAAGAAAGTGGATCAGTAACAGATTCTTGAATGTCAGGGACACTATTGTTGGTAGCATCATAGCTTAAGGTATATGTTCCTAGCATGTTTAGCTTGGTGTTTCCTCCGTTATATCCAATACCACCGTATATATTTACAATAGGGAAGTTTAACGAGGCTATTGCTTGGATAGTATAAGTATTTACATCAAATTCGGTGGTAGCGTTTTGAGTAGAAACAGTTCCTGCGCCACTACTACTAACATTTCCAATTTCGTAATCTACACTCATATTTGAATACGCTGCTAATAAAGATATATGAAGAGGTAGTTTATCTAAGGGACCGAACCATTCTGTGATTTCTTTTTTAAGACCAAAACCAACGAGCCCAACAGTTACATCATCCGAGCCAATTTTAGGGACATAACGAACAATTGCATCAAATTTGTAGGGTAAACCAATGCCTACTTGAACGGCAGGTGCAGGAATTGAACTCAGAGGTAAATCCTCTTTAACACCTCTAGGTAATGTAAAGTCTGCGGTAACATCTTCACCTTGAACTTGGGCAGTATATCGAATTTGAGCTGGAGTTTGAGAATCACTTCCAGCAACAGTAGGTGATTGAGTTACTTCATTGGTTACAGTAATATCGCTTGATAATCCAAGTTCGGCAATGGAAAATACTTCATCTTTCGAAGGAACAAATGCTGCATTAGCACCAATTGTAACATCAAAACCGAATTTTTTGTGAACTTTTGCTGTGTGATACCAACCGTTGTTCATCGAAAACATAAGACCTTTAAAAGAAGGGGCAAGGTAAGCTCTGGTAAGTTTTTGGGCGTCATCTCCCGCTAAGAGAATGGTTTCTAGTTCTTGAGAATGCAATTTTGCAAAACAAAAAATAGCTGTGAATAAGCTAAATGCTTTTAATACTTTCATTTTTGTTAGATTAAAAAGTTACATCTACAATAGATAGATGTTTCTGATATTAATCAAAATTATAAAAAATATCGATTAAACAGATAGGATGACTCCCTAAATAAAAAAACCTCAACTATTGTTGAGGTTTTGGTTTTATATAAATATTGATTAAGCATCAATATTAGCGTATTTAGCATTTCTTTCAATGAAGTCTCTCCTTGGCGGAACGTCATCACCCATTAGCATTGAGAAAACTCTATCAGCTTCTGTAAGGTTGTCAATAGTTACCTGGCGAAGTGTTCTGAACTCAGGATTCATTGTAGTATCCCATAATTGTTCAGCATTCATCTCTCCAAGACCCTTATAACGTTGGATGTTTGCTCCACCTCCCATTTTTTGAACAATCAGATCACGTTGATTATCATCCCAAGCATATTCTTTTTTCTGTCCTTTCTTTACAAGATATAATGGAGGAGTAGCGATATAAATATATCCTTGTTCAACCATTTCTCTCATATAACGGAAGAAGAATGTTAAAATTAAGGTAGCAATATGAGAACCATCGACATCGGCATCACACATAATCACTACTTTATGATAACGAAGTTTTGATAAGTTCAATGCTCTTGGATCTTCTTCAGTACCAATGGTTATTCCTAATGCAGTAAACATGTTTTTGATTTCTTCATTTTCAAAAACTTTGTGTTGCATTGCTTTTTCTACATTCAAAATCTTACCACGTAAAGGTAATATTGCTTGGAAATTTCTGTCACGTCCTTGTTTCGCAGTACCACCTGCCGAGTCTCCCTCGACTAAGAATATCTCACAAACCGCAGGATCTGTTTCAGAACAATCAGAAAGCTTACCAGGTAAACCACCAATGCTCATTACAGTTTTACGTTGCACCATTTCACGAGCTTTTTTAGCAGCATGTCTAGCTTGCGCTGCTAAAATTACTTTTTGTACAATGGTTTTTGCATCGTTTGGATTTTCCTCTAGGAAGTCGTTCAACATTTCTGCAACGGCTTGAGAAACAGCTGAAGTAACCTCACGGTTTCCTAGCTTTGTTTTTGTTTGCCCTTCGAATTGAGGCTCAGCTACTTTTACAGAAACAATAGCAGTTAAACCTTCACGGAAATCATCTCCTGAAATTTCAAACTTTACATTTTTAAGTAAGCCCGATTCGTCGGCATACTTTTTAAGTGTATGAGTTAAACCACGGCGGAACCCAGATAAGTGAGTACCTCCTTCGTGTGTGTTAATATTATTAACATACGAATGTAAGTTTTCAGAATAAGAGGTGTTGTAAACCATAGCAACTTCTACAGGAATCCCATTCTTTTCACCTTCCATTGAAATAACATCAGAAGTCAATTGCTCTCTTGTGCTATCCAAGAATTTTACAAATTCTGATAATCCTTCTGTACTATGGAAAGTTTCTGAAATAAAGTTTCCTTCATCATCCTTATTTCTCTTGTCTGTTAAAACAACTGTAATACCTTTATTAAGATAAGCCAATTCTCTCATACGAGCAGCTAACGTATCATAGTTATATTCAGTAGTTTGTTGGAATATGCTTTTGTCTGGTAAAAAAGTTACTTCAGTACCTGTTTTGTCGGTACCACCAACGGTTTTAACAGGGTATAAAGTTTTACCTCTTTCATATTCTTGTTCCCATATTTTTCCGTCTCTATGTACAGTCGCTTTTAAATGATCTGATAAAGCGTTAACACAAGATACACCAACTCCGTGTAATCCTCCTGAAACCTTATATGAATCCTTATCGAATTTACCTCCGGCTCCAATTTTAGTCATTACTACTTCAAGAGCAGATACTCCTTCTTTTTTATGAAGCCCAACAGGAATTCCACGACCATTATCTCTTACGGTAATAGAGTTATCTTCGTTTATATCAACAGAAATCTCATCACAATGACCTGCAAGTGCCTCATCGATAGAGTTATCAACTACTTCATAAACTAAGTGGTGTAAACCACGAACTCCAACATCACCAATATACATCGAAGGACGCATACGAACATGCTCCATTCCTTCAAGTGCCTGGATACTATCGGCGGAATAATTGTGCTTTTTTTCTTCGCTCATACTATTGAGTTTTGTTTCTATTCTTTACGTTACGTTCTTGGGATGACAATAATCAATTCGGAATAAGTATCTTATTCCTTGATAAAAAGTAAATTATTAGAAATCCCCCAAAAAAATAATCGCACATTTGCGATCTTTCTTATAACAAATTTACGGTTTTTTAACCTTAAAATAAAGTTTTTAAGCGGTTTTGTTAATAAAAAATGAGAAAAACTATGTTTTGGAAAAAGTTGCTTAAACTGTCTAAAATCACTCTAAAAACTAGTTTTTATTTTTTTTATCCATACTTGTCTTAAGTTGAATTGAAATAATGGCTTAAAATCGCGTAATTTGAAAGAAGTGATAATGTTCTCTTGTGATAAAGAATGCTTAATTAGATTTAAAAGAAAATGGAAATATGTATCATTGTGATCCTGTATTAAGTATATTAATTATTGTAATAGAACTATAAGAATAATGATGTATGTTTAAAATTATGTTTATTTGTTTGTTTTTTATATGTATTTAAATGATTTGTTTTTTTTATATAAAAGTTAATTTTAAGTTAATTTTAAGTTAAATTATTTTATATATTAGCACCAAATTATAACGTTATTAATTTATTCTTTCCGAACCACTACTACTAAAGTGAAATCCCATACGCAAAATTTACTCATATGCAAAACCGAGTAACTAAGGCTTAATGCTTTCAGTTGTATTATATAGAGTAGATAGTATTTACCGAGTAATTAAACATGTAATAAAATAGTCGATTTAATGCATTTCGACCTGTATAACCCTTCTGTAAATTAAGTTTTTAGTTTAATAAATTTTTACAAATGAAATAAACTTGTTTTTGTAGTGTCATATTATATTTAAGTTTTTTAAACCCAGTTTTTCAAAACCTATGCTTTTGTATGTAAGGCTTTGATATATTCAACTGTGTGTTGCAAAAAGAGAAAAATGATAGGCTAAATCAAAATCAAGCAAGTTTCAAAAAAAACAACGTTAAACATATGAAACTATTGAAATTTAAATTAACAAAGCCGTTGTTAATTGCTTTACTTGTAATTTTTGTGTCGTGTAATGACAACGACGTAATTGACGCCCCAAATTCTGAAGAACAGAATTTGGAAGAAGCTGTAAATCTTGATACAACACTATCAAGTCAAAAGCTTCTTGAGGAAATGGAAAAAATCGCTTTAGAAATAGGAGAACATGCTACAAATAACCCTTTATTATTGCAAGAGATTATCACATCTATGAATAATGTTAATCCTACTCTTGATGCTATTAGTTTTGCATCGTTGGTTAACGATAATAAAAATATATTGAGCAGAGAAAAAAATGCGCTTTCTAAGAGGAAAAGTGGAATTTCTGAATTCGAAAAGGCCTTTAATATTTCTTCTGTTCAGAAAATTAGTCAGTCAGATAATTTGACTAAATCTTTATTCAGTGGTAGATACCAATTGTTTTTTCCATTTGAAGAAAAGCATAGTAAAGGTCAAATTAACAGACTTACTGTTTCTTTTCACCCATTAAATTCTTCTGGAAAAAATAAAGGATATGTATTCGAAAATGGTAATTTAGTTGAAGAGCTAAAGGAAGTTGAAGCTGAATATGCTTTTTCAAATCCTACCATTACTATTATTCCTATTGTAAAAGGTGAAAATGAAGTGACAATTCTAGAGAGTTCTGATTCAGTAGATAAAGAGACAAGAGCTCAAAATAGACAGTTTGGTCGTCAGGAGGTAACCTTTAATATCAACCCTAATAATTTAAACGATTTTGAATTAGTTACGACTTATATTCCTGAAATAAAGTTGACTAGTAATCGTTTCATGGATATTTTTGCTTTAGGTTCAAGAATGATATTAGCTCGTGCTTCATCGGATATCACTTTTTTACCTGACGGAACGATTGCGCCAACTGCTTCAACACATGTTTATGATGAGGTTTGGATTCCATTTTGGAATGTATGGTTTAATAAGTGGAATCAATTTAATAGGACTTGGGATCCAAATTGGACTATTTATGAAGCAACTCAACAAATAGCCGTATCTCATAGAAAGTTATTTACAATTGATGATGTAAATATTAATTTAAGTGTTACGGCGAACATTAGTGCTTCACCTGGTTCACCACCTTCAGGAGATGGAAGTGGAACACTTTCAATAAACACAACATTAAAAATTAATAATGCTGATTTTATTAGTAATTTAGAGGTGTCTAGACTTGATGCTTTATCTTACAACTTCAGTGATGATGGACAAGCTCTTTATGGTGTTAAAAATATTGATGGACGTAACTATGTTTTAAGAAATATAGGGCCAATTCAATATTATTTTAGAAATTATACGAATGATTTAACACCAACACCTTAATTCTTTAAAATATAGTTACTAACTATATTAATCAGTAAGCCTCCCAAATATTTTATAAGCTAGTAAAAGCTATTGTACATATTTCTTAGTGCGAAATCGTGTATAGTATAAGTGTGCGAATATGTTTTTATTCCAGTCATTATTCTATCCATTGATTTAGGCGTATTGAGATATATTTAAAATGTACTTTTAAAATATTAGAGAGGGGCTTAAAAAGAATAATGAGCCTCAATAATGGTGGGACTCTCACTATGATTGGGGCTCTATTTTTCTTATGTAAAAGCAAATAATTAATGAAAGTATAGTTGTTTTTATTGGTTATGTTGTTTTAAGACAACATATTATTATATACTTTTTTTAGCTATAGATAGACTTAGGTTTTATTTTAAACGAAATCTAATACAGAGATTGTTGCCGTGGTATATCGTTATGTGGTTCCATTGTTGAAATATGAAAATAATTCTCATACTAAGATATACATAAAACACTGATGATGAGTGATGTTTATTTTGGTGTTCGTAATCAGTAAAATGAGTGTTTATAAATCTTTATTTTTTAAATGGAAACGATTGTTAGTATATGGTGACAATTATTGAGAGTACCATTGCAATAGAAAGGAAGTTTCTAGTTTGTTATTGGAGAATGATTAATGGTATTTCACTTTAAATAAAGCGATTTTTTTTAAGATAAATAGTCGCTGAGTTGATAAAAAGTTCTTCAGCTTATGTTAATGGTGCGTTTAAATTAATTCAATGGTCAATGCTAAAACAAAAGTATTTAATAGTGGGAAATATTAAATTGAGAAATTATGAAATTAAGTGTAAAATTTTGGAGTAAAATTATTGTTTTTATTCTATTTCTGGGATGTAGCCATGAAGAAGTAGTACAGGAAGATAATTTAGAAACTTCAGAGATACATGATACAAGTATGCCACTTGCTTTTCCTGGAGAGCATGGTGAGGTGAAAGAAGGTTACTATAAAGGAGAAAAGGTTACTTACGAAGATGTTAATGGAGAACTTGTGTTTGGGGGAGATGTTTTATTGGATAAGAATTTAGTTAAGGATACATATCAGGAGTCTATAGATGCTCCTAAAGCTATGGGGTTTGATATGACTTCTCAACAAAGAGGAGTTGGGCTTGTAAGTGGATCATGGCAATTGTGGCCTAATGGAGTAGTACCTTATGTTGTAAATGGCTATACTCATTCATCTATTCGAGAAGCTATGAGAGAGATAGAGAGTAGAACTAAAGTTAGATTTGTAAGAAGGACAAATCAGAGATACTATGTTTCCATTACCTATGCTCGAGGGTGTTCTAGTTATATCGGAAGACAATACAGAGGTGTAACCCAAATGTATTTGGGAAACGGGTGTTTAGTGAAACATATAGTTATGCATGAATTAATGCATGCACTTGGTATACATCACGAACAAACTCGACATGATAGAGATCAATATGTCCGAATTTTATGGAATAATATTCGAGGAGATGCTTATCATAATTTTAGCAAAGCAGGATCTGGACATAGAGATAGTGGACCTTATAATTATAATTCCATTATGCATTATGGTTCTTATTCGGCGAGTAGAAATGGAGGTCCTACCATTTTAAGAAGAGATGGAGGAACTTGTCGTGGTGCCAATTATTTGACTTCCGGAGATGTAAATACCATTAATCGCTTATATCCTTATGCAGGAGGTGGAGGAGGTGGTGGTGATACCGATGATAATACTGACGATAATACTGATGATAACGGGGGAAGTAATAGCGTTTACGTTAACAACGTATGGTATTATATTCATGGAGTTAGAGTTAAGAGAAGATGGGATAAATGGTGGTATTTTGTTTACGCTGAAAGTAGGTTTTTAGAAGTTTTAGAGGTAAATAAAACTTGGGTACTAAATGGAGCAGAGTTTAATAATGGACGCCATTATTATATTAGTGGTCGTACGGTTTACAGATTACATGATAAATGGTGGTACGGAAATTATTATGATAACCACGAAGTAGAATTTATAAATGGTCGTTGGGTGGACTTATAGTTATTAAATGGCTAAGAGGATATTTAATTAATTTTATTTGAATTATGAAAAGCTGGCTTATAATTTTTTAAGCCAGCTTTTTTTGGTTTAAAGTTTTAGCAATTTTCTCTTAGATAAAAAAAATATTTGCAAACCATGTATCCTTTTGTATTTATATCAATTTGAGTTGTAAGTCTCTGGTTAATAGCTAGGTAAAAAGGAGAGCCTATTAAAGAAGTAAGTTTGGAGAGAAGTGTTATCCCAAAATTTCGGACATAAAAGCGTGAGTGCAATTTTCTTTTCCAAACTATAGAAAACTAACAATATAACTCATGATTTCGATGATTAAAATAGATCAAACGGCATTCTAGGTTCTCACGTATTAATTCAGGACATAAGACATAGCAGCTACAACTAATGGAGACTCAGAAAATCATATCGGTTTGAGTATCGAGTTTTCTTAATTTTTCGGATGGAATTATTTGTTTTCTTGTAATAATTTGATCAAGGATATCAGAAACCAGACCTAAATACTTTAGAATAATTGTTATAAAGTTGGATTTCTTTTTTAGTAAAACAGCTAAGAATATTATGATTGGTTCAAGTATAAATCTGAATAGAATCGAACTTACAGGAATGTTTAATGTTTTCATTGTTTTGGTTTTAGAACAGGTATATTGGCTAGGGAATTAATACTAAACCCTCAATACTTTCTTGAACTACTCCTTCAATTTTATAAGGAAAATACTATAGTCCAAAGGTGAAAGCCTTTGGAAATTTTTTTCAGAGGCTTTTTTATATTATGCAAAGAGTTTATTCGGAGTTTGTGATATTTAATAAATTATTAAAGAAAATCAGTTTCTTAGAGCAGTCCGAACAATTACTTTTGCGCCCGCAATCATTATAAAGAAATGATTCTTAAACTTCGGTTTAACGGTTATATGGGGCGCCTTACTTCATAGTGGCGCATTAATGGTTATCAATGATGATCATATTTCAATGAAAAGAGAAAGAAAAGCTTAGAAGCCTCATTGAGGTTTCAGGTGTTTCCCTTCGTATCATACTTATAAAAATATTTACTACGCATTTCATTCTGAAAGCTATATCATTTTACAATTTTAGTCTGAACCACATCTAGGCTGTTAATTCTGGTTTTCTTTAGAATTTGACCGTTTAAGGACTATCGTATTTGAATTTCAAACTTTAATTACTGCGTAGTAACCAAAACCACAAACATTAAATTTTAAATTATGAAATCAAACACACGAAGTTTGTTAATTATGGTATGCGCTACCATGTTGTTTTTATCTTGTAAAGATGAAGAAGTTATTAATCCAGCCGCTCCCTCCGGAAAAGAAGATGTTTCAGCTTCTTTAGAGGTGGCTTACCCCGATCAAAGAGGAATTGTTAAGAAAGGGTTTTATCTGGGAAATGAAGTTACCTATGAAGAAATCAATGGAGATTATATTTTAGAAGGAGATATGATCCTGAACAAAAAGTTTCTTACTGAGAATTTAGATGATTTAATTTTGGATTCAAATGAAACGGCTCATAGTTTCGGTGTGAGAAGTGTTGGTTTAACAGGTGGAAGATGGCCAAATAATACAGTGTATTATTCGATAGCATCAAATTTGCCAAATCAATATAGGGTTACAGATGCAATTACTCATTGGGAAGCCAATACGAATCTTAAATTTGTTCAAAGAACAAACCAGCAAAACTATGTTTATTTTCGACCAGTAGATCAAGGATGTTCTGCTGATTTAGGTATGAAAGGAGGAATGCAATATGTTAATCTTGAAATTAATTGTTCAACAGGTACGGTAATTCACGAAATAGGACATACCGTTGGATTGTTTCATGAGCAGAGTAGATCGGATAGGGATAGTTATTTAAGAATAAATTGGGATTATATTCAGGAAGGTATGGCGTTTAACTTTTATACCTACCAAGAGCAACATTTAAGTGGAGCAGATTATACGAGCGCCTTAGATTATAATTCTATCATGCTCTATGGTTCCTATGCTTTTTCAAAGTATGGGCAAGGGTACCCAACAATTACTAAATTAGATGGTTCTACGTATCAATCAAATAGAGAGTATTTATCTCAAGGGGACATTGCAGGTTTAAATGTTATGTATCCTGGTGATAATGGAGGGGGCGACCAGTATGTAAATGGTAATTACTATACACTATATGGATTACGTGTTTATCGTCATGATGATAAATGGTGGTATTGGGTACAAGCCGAAAATAAATGGAAAGAAGTGGAATATGTTGATGGAGCTTGGAGGTATGTTGATCAAGGAGATAATGGAGGCGGAAACCAATATCAGAACGGAACTAATTATACTATTCACGGTGTAACTGTTTTTAGAGATCAGGATCGTTGGTGGTATCTGACAAATATTAATGGAGCAAATACGTATATTTCTATAGACGATGTTAATGGTAAATGGGTATGGAATGTTAATGGAAACATTTATAAGCATAATACCTATTATAATGTAGACGGATGGCAGGTTTTACGATACAATGGAAAATGGTGGAGATCTTACTATGGAAGTTGGAATGAAGTAGATTATGTCAATGGAAAATGGGAGTACGTATAGAATAGTTTCAAAAACAATTATGTTGTAAGGCAACAAGTTTATAGTTAACTCGAATGTCCTTGAGTTTTTTCAAGGGCATTTTAGACAACAGTATTTATTATTTAATGCAAATGTTTTTTAGTTTTTGTGATATTTAATAATTTATATTTTTTTTTAATCTGTTGGTGGCTATATATTTGCATCCCAATTGTCATAAGTGATGATTTTTAGAACTTCGGTTCATCGGTTATTAATCATTCAATTATCAAAATTGGATGTTGGGGGATCTTCGAGATCATAAATAAGTGAAAAGAAAAAGAGGAACTTTTTGTATTGTGACTTTAAGTTTCTTTATTTTACTAACAGTGCATTCTTACATCATTGTTTAACCATTTCTACTAACTACTTCTGCGATATCGCCTAAATCTAGTATGTATGGCAAAAAAATGTTAACAAAACCCACAAAGTACTAGATAAAAAATCAAACTAATTTCAGCTTTCTGGCAAGAGAAAGCCAACCATGCGATTATTTTCAAACTTTAATTGTTACGTTTTAACCAACATTATTAACATTAAATTTAAAATTATGAAATTAAACGTAAAATTGGTAATGCTAATTTTCGTTACCCTTCTATTTCTATCGTGCAACAATGAAGAAGTATTGGAGAACGATCAGGTAACCTCAGAAACAAATGAAACAAATGAAACAAATGCATTTAGCGCTTTTCCTGGTGAAAGGGGAGAAGTAAAAGAGGGGTACTATTTAGGAAAAAAAATCACTTATGAAATTATTAATGGAGAGTATGTTTTTGGAGGAGATATGCTCTTACATAAAGAGTTGATGAAGGATACTTATGAGGAATCAATTCAAGCAGCTGGCTATGAAAATGGAGAAGAACATTCAAATAACAGAGGTGTAGGTCTTAAATCACAAGGTTTATGGCCAAATAATACTGTTCCTTATTCAATATCTTCAAATCTTAGTTATTACCGAGGGTTGATTGAGGATGCAATGAGAGAGTTAGAGGATAAAACCAATTTAAAGTTTGTAAGAAGATCTGGACAACGACAGTACGTTTACATCGATTCAGGACAAGGATGTTCTAGTTATATTGGTACATCAAGTTACGGTCCAACTAGAATGACTTTAGGACAAGGTTGTTTGGTAAAGCATATTATTATACATGAATTGGGGCATGCTATTGGTTTACATCATGAGCAAAATCGTTCTGATAGAGATCAATATGTAGATATTTATTGGAATAATGTACAGAGAGGTCAAGAACACAATTTTAATAAGGCGACAGGTTGGAATTATAGAGATTATGGAGCTTATGATTTTAACTCAATTATGCATTACTCTTCTTATGGGTTTTCTGCAAATGGACGACCTACTATTAGAAAAAAAGATGGAGGTATAATTCAGAGTAGTACAAGGTTATCAAGTGGAGATATAAGTGCTATTAATACAATGTATCCTGGTGATAATGATGGAGGAGACGACGGTGGTGACGACGGCGATGATGGTGGTGATCACGGTGACGATGGAGAATATCAAGATAATACATATTATACAATCCATGGAGTAACAGTTAAAAGAAGATGGGGTAAATGGTGGTATTATGTTGAGTATGATAACAGGTTTTACGAAGTTTTAGAAGTGAATCAAACTTGGGTATTGAATGGTGCTGCATTTACAAATAGCCAGCATCATGTTATTGATGGTGTTCGAGTTCGTAGAGAGCATAATAAATGGTGGTACGGAGATTACTACAATAATTATGAAGTAGATTACATTAACGGACGTTGGGTTTACATATAAACTAATACTGTTAAAATAGTATATGAAATAGGTTGCCTTCATAGGCAACCTATTTTTTTAGCAATTTCCCCTGAAATGAAATAAACATTTGTAAACGATGTATTCTTTTTTATTCTTAGCTATTTAGTAGTTTATGTTTGTTAAACTTTTTACCCTTTCTGATTAAATAGGCGTGATAACAACTTGGTATATCATGAGTCCATTTTGGAAGTATCAAAATGATAAGTATCACATCGATATGAGCTATGAATCTCACAATTACGGCTAGGTAAAAAGGAAAACCTACATGTTGAAAACCTATTAAAGAAGTGAATGCAGTGAGAAGTGTTAGTCCCCAAATTTTGGACAAAAAAGCGTGAGTACAAGTTTCTTTTTCAAACTTCAGAAAACTAATGATATAACATAAGATTTCCATGACTAAAATAGACCAAATGGCAAATAGGTTCTCACGTATTAATTCAGGAAATATGATATAGCAGCTACAACCAACGGAGAGCCAGAAAATCATATCGGTTTGACTATCGAGTCTTCTTAGTTTTTCGGATGAAATATTTTGTTTCCTAGCAATAATTCCATCAAAGATATCAGAAATTAGACCTAAATACATTAGAATAATTATGATAAAGCTGGATTTCTCTTTCAACAAAATAGCTAGGAATATAATGATATGTGCAAGTATAAATCTAAATAGAATCAAACTTACAGGTATGTTCAATGTTTTCATTATTTTTATTTTAGAACAGGTATATTAACTTGGGAATTAATGCTAAACCCCCAATATCTTCTTGAACAGCTCCTTCAATTTTATAAGGAGAATACTGTAATCCAAAGGCAAAAGTTAATTCATTAGTACTTTTCATTTTTTTAGTGAATTCGATTGAAGGATTTATTAAAATTGACGATACCATTTCATATTTATTTTGACTTTTTTCTCCAGAAAAATCTGGATTTCGAGCATCGGTTTGTATGCCTGAAACACCAATTCCAAAATTTAAATCGAGTCGTTTCTTAGAAGTTTCAATAACCTTCTTTTTTAAGTTAGCAACAAGGTTCACCATGAAAGTACTTCTTGTTTTTATAGTGTCAATAGTTCTTATATAGGTGAAATTATCTCTCTGTCTCGGTACAGCACATTGCACACTTATTCCAAAAATATCTCTGTTGAAAAAGGGGATGTCAACAGTAATTTCGAAGTAAGGAGAAACACCAAAATATTTAGCTAATTTTCCTTGGGGTATAAAGATGCCAGTACCACCTTTAATATTTGGACTTCGGTAAAATTCTTTTTCTTGAGAGAAGGAGCTTACCGAAAATATCAGACCAATAATTAAGATTAATTTTTTCATTTTGATATGTTTTTTGTTGTGGTAAAATTATTGTGATATATAAGTTTAAACATCGTTTAATCACAACTTTAAATGCTTTTTTTTGTGATTATCACAAAAACAAAGTACCTTGTACTATGTTTCAGAAACTTCTATTAAATAAAATTCAAGAAGATTTACAGTCGAAATCATTGAATGAAGAAATAGCGAAAGTATTGGATATAAGCTACGATGCTGCTCATCGAAGAACGAGTTTAAAAAGTAAAATTTCTTTAGATGAGGCTGTGTTATTAGCTGATTATTTTGACCTGTCGTTAGATTCGTTAACTGGAGAAGCATATTCAGGATATGTTTCTATGGAAAAAACTCCTCAATTAAATAATGAGGAAAATTTAGAACAGTATTTTCGAAGTTCGTACGAATCACTTTCAACAATAGTTAATAATATTGGGTTTCAAATATTGTACTCAGCAAAAGATATTCCCTTATTTCATTTATTAAAGTCTGGCGAATTGAGTCGTTTTAAAATTTATGTATGGCTTAAACTGTTGGATAAGAATTTTAGAAATAAGTCTTTTAGTGAATTTTACCCAAAACTCTCAACTATACAGTCAGCGAGCAAGCTTGCCGATATTTACAATCACATTTCTGTTTCAGAAATATGGGATGTTACTACGGTGAATAGTACTTTAAAGCAAATACATTTTTATTATAAGGCCAACCAAGTAACTTATGAGGAAGCTATTCAATTGTGTAATTGTTTAAAGGAGTTACTCGATGAAATATCGACAAGAGTAGTTTCTAAAAAACAAGAGTTTAACTTATATTACAATGAGTTATTGTTAATGAACAATAATGTGTTGGTATTTAATGAAAGTAAGCAAATGTTATTTGTTCCGAACGCCATGCTTTCTTATTTTAAAATTACTGACAAAGAAACCTGTTTGGAGGCAAAGAAGTATTTTGACAAGCAAATTAAACACTCGAAACTATTGAATACCTCAGGAGAAAAAGAGCAAAATCAATTTTATAATAAAGTAATGCAAAAGATTGATGCTTTAGCACAGTTGATAAAAGCTGAAAATGTTTTAGATTTTGAATAAAAAAAAACCTCGCAGAGCAAGGTTTTTTACACAACTAAAAAATTTAAAAGAAACTAATAATAATATATTAATAAGCATCTTCGTGAACTGTAGCAATAGCGCGACCACTAGGTTCGTTTACATTTTGAAAACTAGCGTCCCATGCTAAAGCAGTTGGGGTACTACATGCAATCGAAGGAACCGAAGGTACAGTTAATGCAGCTGTATCGCTTGGGAAATGCTCTTCGAAAATAGCACGGTAGTAATATTCTTCTTTTGCTCTTGGTGTTTGAATAGGAAAACGGTGTGCAGCGTTATCCATCATTTCATCTGTTACTGCTGTTTCAACAACTTCTTTTAAAGTATCAATCCAACTATATCCTACACCATCGGAAAATTGTTCTTTTTGTCTCCAAGCTACACTTTCAGGTAAGTAGCTTTCAAATGCTTTTCTTAAAACCCATTTCTCCATACGTTCACCGTTAATCATTTTGTCCTGTGGGTTTATAGACATGGCAACATCCATAAATTCTTTATCTAAAAACGGAACTCTTCCTTCAATACCCCAAGCCATTAAACTCTTGTTTGCTCTCAAGCAATCATATTGATAAAGTTTGTCCAGTTTACGTACGTTTTCATCATGGAACTCCTGAGCGTTTGGAGCTTTGTGGAAGTATAAATACCCTCCAAAAATTTCATCAGCACCTTCACCAGATAATACCATTTTAATACCCATTGATTTGATTACTCTTGACATTAAATACATTGGAGTAGAGGCGCGAATTGTTGTAATATCGTAGGTTTCTAAGTGATAAATTACATCTTTAATTGCATCTAAACCTTCTTGAATGGTAAATGTGATTTCGTGATGAATAGTTCCAATATGCTCAGATACTACTTTAGCTGCAGCTAAATCTGGTGAGCCCTCTAACCCAATTGAAAACGAGTGTAGTTGCGGATACCAAGCTTCATCTTTATCGTCAGATTCTACTCTTTTTGATGCATATTTTTTAGCGATAGCAGAGGTAATTGATGAATCCAGACCTCCTGAAAGTAAAACTCCATAAGGTACATCACTCATTAGTTGTCTGTGTACAGCAGCTTCTAAAGCATCACGCAATTCATCAATACTCGTTTGGTTGTCTTTTACAGCTTCATATTCCATCCAATCTCTTGAATACCATTTCTGTAAACCGCCTTCTCTTGTATAGTAGTGTCCTGGAGGAAATACTTCAATTTTGTTACATTGCCCTTCTAGTGCTTTTAATTCTGAAGCAACATAGAATGTTCCTTTTTTGTCCCATCCCATGTATAAAGGAATAATTCCCATATGATCACGAGCAATTAAGTACTCATCAGTAGCTGTATCATAAACAGCAAAACCAAAAATTCCATTTAAGTCATCTAAGAAGTGTTCTCCTTTTTCCTTGTACAAAGCTAAGATAACCTCACAGTCAGACTTTGTTAAAAACTCGTGGTCACCAGTTAATTGTTTTCTAATTTCTTGGTGGTTGTATATTTCTCCGTTTGCAGCTAAAACAAACCTTCTATCTTTACTAAATAAGGGCTGTTGTCCAGAGGTTGGGTCTACAATAGCCAAACGTTCGTGAGCCAGAATACTTTTTTTATCGCTGTATATTCCGCTCCAGTCTGGACCTCTATGTCTAATTTTTTTAGCCATTTCTAATATTTGAGGCCTTAAAACCTCAGACTCTTCTTTTAAATCGAAAGCACAAACAATTCCACACATATATCTTAAATTTTTTATTTCTTATTTTATTATTAAATAGTAATTCTTAAATGATTATTATTTAATTTGCTGATACAAACTAATGGTGTTTGTTTGTTTTTGTAAATAATCTAAGGTGTTTTGGTTTTTATTTTAAATTAAAATCTTTGTTTTTGTTTAAAAATGTAATTTAAAATGAATTTTGTAACAAGGTTTATAGCAAAATTGTAGGGGAGTTACTGTTTTATGTCAAGAAAACCCGCATAATCCATTGAAAAAACACATCAAAAAATAAAACCATCTAAAAATTGGTATTCTAAAAAATCTATTTTAAATTTGCCATATCATGTTAACGCAAAACAACATATGGTGGTGGAACTCTCTTAGCAAAAATTAAGTGAGCAGCACCCTATAAATAAAATATAAATTAAAAAGGCTTATCTCACGATAAGCCTTTTTTGTTTTTAAACAATACGACTAAAACTAAAAATGGAAAAAATTAAGTTTACTACAGTTTCTAAAAAAAGACTTTCTGATACTGTAACTCCTGTAGGTTTATACCTTCGATTAAGAGATAGATATTCAAATACTTTGTTATTAGAAAGCTCTGACTATCATAGTAAAGAAGAGAGTTTTTCATTTATCTGTATAGAGCCTATTATTGGAATGAAAGCAGATAAAGACAAATTTTCTGTGTTAAAAAAAGGAGAAGAAATTAGTACGAGTACAATTGATAGAAACTTTAACGAGTTGTTTAATGAGTTTGCTTCGTCTATAGAACTTAATTGTGATCCTGAAGTGAAATCTTTTAATGGTTTGTATGGATATACAACTTACGATAGTGTTCAATATTTTGAAACCATAAAATTGAATGTTAAGGATGCTCCATCCGCTATTCCAATGATGCAATATAGTTTTTACAGATTTATTATTGCAATTAATCATTTTAACGATGAGTTGATTTTAATTGAAAACATTGAAGATGGGGAAGAATCAAAAATTCAAGAAATAGAGACAATTATTGAAGCACAATCATTCAATACACAAAAATTTGAAATTGTAGGAGAGGAAACTTCAAACTGTACAAATGATGAATTCAAAGAGTACGTTAAAAACGCGAAAGCTCATTGTAAAAGAGGTGACGTTTTTCAGTTAGTATTATCTCGACAGTTTCAACAGAAGTTTAAAGGGGATGAGTTTAATGTTTATCGAGCATTGAGATCAATTAATCCTTCACCTTATCTTTTCTATTTTGATTATGGAAGTTTCAAATTAATGGGGTCTTCACCAGAAGCTCAAATTAAAATAAATGAAGGAAAAGCTATTATAAATCCAATTGCAGGAACTTTCCGCAGAACTGGAAATATGGCTGAGGATTTAAAACTAGGAAAAAAGCTTTCTGAAGATAAAAAAGAAACAGCGGAACATGTTATGTTAGTTGATTTAGCTCGAAATGATTTGAGTAAGCATGCGGATAATGTTGTTGTTGAAGTTTTTAAAGAAGTCCAGTATTTCAGTCATGTGATTCACTTAGTATCTACTGTTCAAGGACAAATAAAGGGGAACCCAATTAAAATTGTTGGAGACACCTTTCCTGCAGGAACCTTGAGCGGTGCTCCAAAATACAAAGCCATGCAATTAATCGATACGTATGAAAATCAATCGAGAGGATTCTATGGAGGAGCGGTCGGAATTATAGGTTTGGACGGTTCAGTCAACTTGGCCATTGCTATACGTTCATTTGTTAGTAAGAAGAATGTATTGTATTATCAAGCTGGTGCCGGAATTGTAATTCATTCAAGTGAAGAAGGAGAATTGCAAGAAGTGAATAATAAATTGGCAGCCTTGAAGAAGGCCTTGGTTTTAGCAGAAAACGTTTAAAAAATAGATGTAAAATATTAGAATTGAGAAAAGAGAAGTTCTCAATACACAACCCTCAATACTAAAAAGAAATGAAGATATTAATTTTAGATAACTACGATTCATTTACCTACAACCTAGTGCATATGGTTGAAAAGATAACCGATAAGTATCCAGATGTTTATCGAAATGATGAAATATCAATAGAAGAAGTTGGTACTTACGACTTGATTATTCTTTCTCCAGGTCCTGGAATACCTGATGAAGCAGGAATTCTTAAAGAAGTAATAAAGACATATGCAGGTAAGCTACCTATTTTCGGTGTCTGTTTAGGTTTACAGGCAATTACAGAAGTTTTTGGCGGGAAAATCATTAATATGAACGAAGTTTTCCATGGGGTGGCAACAGATATGAAAGTATTGGAGAAGGAGGCTACCATATTTAAAGGTGTTCCAGAAACGTTTCCAGCGGCAAGATACCATTCATGGATTGCTTCAAAAGAAGATTTACCTGAATCTTTAGAAATAACTGCTATCGACGAAGATGGAGGTGTCATGGCAATTCGTCATAAAGAATTTAACATCAGTGCTGTTCAGTTTCATCCAGAAAGTATTTTAACAGAAGTTGGAGAAAAGCTCGTTAGTAATTTTATCGCTGACGTTGAGAAAAAATTAGTAGCCTAAAATCAATAATTAGAACGATGAAAGAAACCCTCGAAAAATTATATCAACATAAGAGACTAACGAAGTTAGAAGCCAAAGATATGTTGATCAATATAGCAGAAGAGAAGTATAATGAAGCTCATTTAGCCTCATTTTTAACCGTTTTCATGATGCGTCCAATAACCGTAAATGAGTTGGCAGGTTTTAGGGAAGCATTATTGGAATTAGCTATAAAAGTTGATCTATCCGATTATAATACTATTGATATTGTTGGTACTGGTGGTGATGGCAAAGATACTTTCAATATTTCAACTTTAACCTCTTTCGTAGTTGCAGGAACAGGTCAGAAAGTAGCGAAACACGGTAACTATTCAGTGTCATCTAAGTCTGGTTCTTCGGATATGTTGGAAAGTTTTGGATATGAGTTTACAAATGACGAAGCAACGTTAAAATCTCATTTAGAAAAAGCGAATATCTGTTTTTTACACGCTCCAAAGTTTCATCCAGCAATGAAAGCTGTTGGTCCAGTTAGGAAAGCATTGAAATTAAAGACGTTCTTTAATATGTTAGGTCCTCTAGTAAATCCAAGTTCTCCCCAAAATCAATTGTTAGGAACATTTAATCTTGAAGTAGCACGATTGTATAACTACATTTTACAAGAGGAAAATTCTAACTATGGTATTGTGCATGCTTTAGATGGTTATGATGAGATTTCTTTAACTGGAGGTTTTAAATTATTTTCAAAGAAAGGCGAACAATTAATTACACCTAGCGATTTACAATTACAGACTTTAAAACAGTCGGATATTTATGGTGGGAATTCTGTAGCTGATGCAGCAAAAATATTCAAAACGATACTGAGTGGTGAAGGAACCGATGCTCAGAATAATGTTGTGTTAACAAATGCGGCTTTTGCTTTGAAAATTGTAGATCAAAATAAATCTTTTGAAGAGGCGTATGATGAAGCGAAGGATTCATTATTCGGGTTAAAAGCAAAAGATTGCTTGAACAGATTGGTAAATAAATAACATCTTCAGCGATAAAATTTCACAAACAAACAAAAATGACAATACTAGATAAAATAATAGCATTTAAAAAGAACGAGGTAGCGAAGATAAAAGCTGAGGTGCCTGTAAAGAAATTGGTAGAGAGTCCAAATTTTAAAAGATCGAGATTCTCGTTGAAAGAAGCACTTACAAATCAATATTCAACAGGAATTATAGCTGAATATAAGAGACAATCACCTTCTAAGGGAATTATTAACGATAGCGCCACTATTGCGGAAGTAACTGAAGGTTATTTGGAAGCGAAAGTAGCAGCACAATCTATTTTAACGGATACATCATTCTTTGGCGGAACAATGGGAGATTTAATGGAGGCGAGAACCATAAATCAACAGACCCCAATTCTTAGAAAGGATTTTGTGGTTGATGGTTTTCAAATTGTAGAGGCTAAGGCAATTGGAGCAGATGCTGTTTTATTGATAGCTACCTGTTTGTCCGCAAAAGAATTGAAGGATTACGGACAATTAGCTGCTGATTTAGGTTTAGAAGTATTGTATGAAATTCATACACAGGAAGATTTAGATAAGATCTCAGATTTAGACAATAAAATTATCGGAATAAATAACAGAAACTTAAAAACATTTGAGGTTGATTTAGAACATTCTATAGCTCTAGCAAGTCAAATTCCTAATAGTGCGGTGAAAGTTTCTGAAAGCGGAATTTCTGATCCTAGAATCATAACTGGTTTAAAAGAGTATGGTTTTCAAGGGTTTTTGATAGGCGAAAACTTTATGAAAACAGAAAACCCAGGACTTGCTTGTCAAGAGTTTATCAGTCAAATTAGATAATAAAACAATGTTAATAGAGGATTATATTTTAATTGATTGGGAAGAATTCGAAACAGGTGTTTTATTAGATGAGAATGAAGATTGGATTTTAATTAAATCGCTTCCTGTAGATTTTCAAGTGGATGGCTATAAGCTAATTAATAAGAAATATTTGGAAAATAGATTTTCAAATGATAACGAGAGTTTAAAGCGAGTTCTTGAGTTAAGAGAGTCCGTATTTGAAAAACCAGAGGGATTTGAATTCGGAACAAACACGATTGAGATACTTAAATGGGTAGAGACTAAATACGGTTGTTTCGAATTTCAAGATAATGAAGAGGATGAACTTTTTTATGGAGTGTTAAGTGAAGCAAAAGGTAATACTTTTTATATCGATTCAATTAAATCTAATGGAGAAATAGATTTAGATTTTGATGTTGAGTTTTCAAAAGATAGTGTAAGAACCATATCATTTGAATCTGATTATTTTAAAGCCATTTGTTTATTATTCAACGATAAAAAAGCATAGTAAGATGAAGTTGAAAGTTTGTGGAATGAAGTATGTAGAAAATATTAAGCAAGTTGCTGAATTGAAACCAGATTACTTAGGATTTATTTTCTATGAAAAGTCAAAAAGAAATTTTGAAGGAATTATTCCTGAGATCCCAAAGAGTATTAAAAAAGTAGGTGTTTTTGTCAACGAATATTTAGAAATAGTTGTGTCGTTGGCACAAGAATATCAGTTATCAGTATTGCAGTTACATGGTGATGAATCACCCGAGTATATAGAAAAATTGAAAGAACATTTACCAAAAGTAGAGATGATGAAGGTATTTGGAGTGAAAGATACTTTTGATTTTGATAGACTCAGACCTTATGAGGGCAAAGTGGATTATTTTCTTTTTGATACCAAAGGAAAAGAAAGAGGAGGGAATGGAGTGACCTTTGATTGGAAGTTATTGGAAAAGTATAACTCTGATACACCTTATTTTTTAAGTGGAGGTATAGGTTTACAGGAAGTAGATTCTGTAAAAGAGTTTATGAAAACCTCACACGCTAAAAAATGCATTGCTCTTGATGTGAATAGCCGATTTGAAACAGAGCCAGGTAACAAATCGATCAAACAGTTAAAAAAGTTTATAACAATATTAAAAAAATAAGAGACGAATTATGAAATTTCAACCTGATAATAATGGGTATTATGGACAGTTCGGAGGAGCTTTTATTCCAGAATTATTATATCCTAATGTAAAGGAATTAGAAGATAACTATATTCAAATAATTAATTCACCAGCGTTTCAAGAAGAGTATAAAGATCTATTGAAGCATTATGTGGGTAGACCAAGTCCTTTATATTTAGCAAAACGTCTTTCAGAAAAGTATGGAGCTACCATTTATTTGAAAAGAGAAGACTTAAATCATACTGGAGCTCATAAAGTAAATAATACGATAGGGCAGATTCTTATAGCAAAACATTTAGGAAAAACTAAAATTATTGCGGAAACAGGAGCGGGACAGCATGGTGTAGCGTCGGCAACGGTTTGTGCTTTGATGGGACTCGAATGTATTGTATTTATGGGAGAGACAGACATTAAACGTCAGGCACCTAACGTTGCAAGAATGAAAATGCTTGGAGCTAAAGTAGTACCAGCAACAAGTGGGAGTAAAACATTAAAAGATGCAACTAACGAAGCCATTCGTTATTGGATTCAGAATCCAGATACCTATTATTTAATAGGTTCAGTTGTAGGACCGCATCCTTATCCAGATATGGTTGCTCGTTTGCAGGCGGTTATTTCTGAAGAAATGAAAGTTCAATTGAAAGAGCAAACAGGAAAAGAAAATCCAGATGCTATTATTGCTTGTGTTGGAGGTGGAAGTAATGCTGCTGGTGCGTTTTACCATTATTTAGATGATGAAGAGGTTGAATTAATTGCAGTAGAAGCGGCTGGATTAGGAGTGAATTCAGGAGAAAGTGCAGCGACTTCTCAGTTAGGTGAAGTTGGTGTTATTCATGGAAGTAAAACCATTTTAATGCAAGATGAGTACGGTCAAATCGTAGAGCCATATTCAATTTCTGCAGGACTGGACTATCCAGGTGTAGGACCGTTACATGCCTTTTTACATGAAAGTAAGCGTGCTACATTTATGAATGCCACAGATAAAGAAGCTTTGGATGCAGCTTATGAATTAACGAAAATTGAAGGAATTATTCCTGCTTTAGAAACAGCTCATGCTTTGGCAGTGTTACCAAAAATGGATTTAAGCAAGGATAAAACAATCGTGATTAATTTATCTGGTAGAGGAGATAAAGATTTGGAAACATACATTAAACATTTAGAAGGATAAAAAGAATATAGAAATGAATTCATTACAAAAATTATTTAGTCAAAAAGACAAAAATTTATTGTCTATATTTTTTACAGCTGGTTTTCCTGATTTAAATGGAACAGAAACAATCATTAGCGAGCTAAGTGGCGCAGGAGTCGATTTCATAGAAGTTGGATTGCCTTACTCTGATCCGTTGGCAGATGGACCAACAATTCAGCATAGTAGTTCTGTTGCTTTAAAAAATGGAATGAACTTAGATGTCGTATTTGATCAATTAATCACTCTAAAGGAGAAAAACTCTACTCCATTAGTTTTGATGGGATATGTGAATCAAATTATCAAGTATGGTGAAGAGGCTTTTTGTGAAAAGGTAAAAGAGTGTGGTATTGATACCATTATTATCCCTGATTTACCGATGGTTGAATACGAGAGTCATTATAAACCTCTTTTTGAAAAGTATGGAATCAGTAATGTGTTTTTGATTACACCACACACCTCAAATGAGCGTATTCTTAAAATTGATAGTTTAACTGATACTTTTATTTATGTTGTGGCATCGGCATCAATCACAGGGGCAAAAGGAGAAGTATCGCATCAGCAAATTGAATATTTTGAAAGAATTAAATCGATGAATTTGAAAAGTAAACTAATCGTTGGTTTTGGTATTTCAGATAATCAAACATTTACTACAGCTTGTACTTATGCAAATGGAGCAATCATAGGTTCTGCTTATATTAAGTATTTAGATCAAAACGGAATACTCAAGTCCAAAGACTTTGTAAAATCTATTATTAATTGATAGTTAATTTATTAAAAGAATAACAATAATTCTACGATAAAAAAATAGGATTGCTATTAGCAATCCTATTTTTTTTGATATCAATTTCGCAGATGAAATTTCAAACGTAACGATATACTTTTAAACAGAATTGTTAAAAATATTGTCAAAATAAAAAGATTTGTGTGAAAATTTTATGGTGCTGTAAAACTTCTGCTTTTCACTTCCTCGTCATAATTTTTAGATTACTTTTCGCCGCTTAAACCAAAAAATTATAAAAACACTAATTATGGTGAAAAAACTAAAACTACTATTAGTTTTCTTGTCGTGTACTTATATTTCTTCGTATGCGCAGGATTATCAAAAAATGATTTCAGAAAATAGTCATAGGCTATCCGAAATTCAAGAGGAAGCTGAGAAGTATTTTGAAATTAATGGAACAGGAAAAGGTACTGGATATAAGCAGTACAAACGTTGGGAGTATTTCGCAATGAAACAATTAGACATAAATGGTTTTGTGAAAGATCCAAACTATTTATTCAATGAACTTGAAGCCCAAAACCAAAGAAGAAACGCAAACTCATCAGATGAAGTTTTGGATAATGGAGCGAGTTGGTCAGAATTAGGGCCAACCTATTTCAACGAAACAACAGGATGGAATCCTGGTGTTGGAAGAATTTCAAGTTTTGCTGTGGAAAACAAAAATCATGATCATATTATCATCGGTTCTATTGGCGGTGGTATCTGGAAAACTACGGACAAAGGAAGAACATGGAATTCATTAACGGATAACCATGGTAACATGTATACCTACTCCTTAGCAATGGAGCAATCAAATACACAAGTATATTATTGGGGGTCTGCTTTTGGGCATGTTTATAAATCAGTGAATGCTGGAGCTACTTGGGAAAAAATTGGAAATGCTGGATATGGAAGTGTAATTAAAATTTTAATCCATCCGACAAATCCGAATGTATTATACGCATGTAACCAATCGAGTGGTTTGTATAAATCGACTAATGGAGGTGTTTCATGGGATCTAGTGATTCAAGGAAGATTTTTTGATGTAGAATTCGATCCTAATAACGCTGATATTATGTTCGCTTCGTCTTATGGTGTTTATGGACAAAATGGAGGTTTTTTTAGATCTACTGACGGAGGAAATAGTTTTGTAGAAGATAAAACCTTTCCTTTTGGAGCTAAAATGATTGGAGTATCGAAAGCAGATTCTAATGTTGTATATGTGTTAGAAGAAAGGTGGAGACGCTTCAGTGCTCTATATAAATCAGTAGATAACGGAGTTACTTTTCAGAAGTTAGATCATGGTAACAAAAACTACTTTGGTTATGCTGAAGATGCTTCAGATAGAAGAGGACAAGCTCCGAGAGATATGGGAATTGCTATATCTCCAACAAATCCTGATGAAGTACATATTGCAGGTATTAATACATGGAGATCTATGGATGGAGGTTTGTCATTTACAAATTCTTCTCAATGGGTAATTGATAGAGCAAAGAATTTGAATATAGGTTATTGTCATGCCGATGTGGACGATTTAGAGTTTATTGGTAGTGATTTGTTTGTTGTTACCGATGGAGGAATCTTTTTGAGTGAAGATACAACGAACTTAACAGCTGACTATTATAAAGATTTAACCACTGGTTTGGGAATTAGACAATTCTATAAATTAGGAGTTTCTCAAACAAATCCAGTAGTAATTACGGCTGGATCTCAAGATAATGGATCTTCTATTTACAGAGGAGGCCGTTCAGCAGAAAATGCTTGGATTGATTGGCTTGGAGCCGATGGTATGGAAGGTTTAGTTGATAGAAACAATCCAATGATTGTTTATGGAACTACACAGTTTGGAGGTTTGTATAGAACAGAAACACAGGGGAATGACACTGCTTGGTGGCGAATGAGAAGAGGGAGCCCTGGAGGTAATTGGGTAACACCATTGGAGCAAGATGCAAATGGAGATTTATACTATGGATCAAGAAGTGTCTATAAATCTGTTGACGGTGCTAATTCATGGCAGGAAATCTCTCAAGATTTAGGAAGAAGTGCAACACATGTAAAGATTGCACCTTCAAATCCTGATATTGTATATGCATCGATTTATTATGGTAATGGTTGGAACATTCCAGAAGAATTAAAAGGAAGAACAAAGATCTATAGAACATTAAACGGAGGAGCAACTCAAGAATGGAGTAAGTTAAAAGGTTTTAAAGGAGAAGTAAACAGTATTGCAATTCATCCTAAAGATCCAAATAAAATTGCAGTAGCTCTTTCTGGAGCTGAAGAAAAAGTACTTATTAGTACTGATGGAGGAGGAAGTTGGATTCATTACAGTCATGGTTTACCAAACTTTTCTCCATATGCCCTAGAATGGGATGATAACAAAAGAGATGGTTTGTATTTAGGTATGGATTATGGAATTTATTACAGAGATATGAATATGAACGAATGGGAACCATTTTCGAATAATTTACCAAACGTAAGAATAAATGAACTTGAAATAAATTATGCTGATGGCTTTTTATATGCTGCTACATATGGTAGAGGAATTTGGAAGTCGCCAAGAGCTACTTATGACGATTCATCTGATGACCACGGAGATTATTTAGACAATATTCAAGTATACCCAAATCCTGTAAAGGGAGATTATCTTTATATTAAAGGAGATAAAGAAGAAACCGTAGCGATTAGGTTATTTGATTCTAGAGGACATATACTTCGATATTTCAACGGGGTAGCTTTAAAAAATGAACCATACAGAATGTCTATTTCCTACTTACCTAAAGGAATATATTTTGTAAGAATTAATAGTAAGGATATGGTTATCACTAAAAAGGTAATTATAGAATAGTATTAATAAAATTAAAGTTTTTGTAGGTCGCTCGTTATCGAGCGGCTTTTTTATGTTTTAAACTCTGGAAATAAGAATGTTCGGACTAAAAGTGTGAAACGTTGAGGAAATGATAAGAAATTATTGAGAAACTATGATTTTCGTGCCTAAAACTGTTAAGAATTGTTAATATAATGCTAAATTTTATAGAGACTCCGTTGCAATAAAGTAATTTAGTAGCATAAACAACATAAAATGCAGTTAAAAAATATAGTTTTAGTTTTTCTATTCATGTTTGTAGGGCATGTATTTAGTCAAACATTAATTCGTCAACCAAAAATTAGTCCAAATGGATCTCAGATAGCATTTAGTTATCATGGAGATATTTGGGTTTATAACGTAGCTAACCAAAAAGCAAAAAGAGTAACAATTCATCAAGCCTATGAAGGTGATCCAGTTTGGAATTCTGCTGGTAATGAATTGGCATTTTCTTCAAATAGAAAAGGAAATACGAATGTTTTCACAGTTTCTGTAGAAGGAGGGGTTCCGAAACAATTAACTTATTATCCCACTACTAATATCCCATCTGATTGGAGTGGGCAGGATATTATTTTTACAACAAACAGAGTTTTAAAAGGACCAGAATGGGATGCTCAAATTTATACAGTAAATAAAAATGGAGGTACTCCTGAAAGATTAATTACTGCATATGGATTTGCCGCTTCGATTTCATCTGATAAGAATTTAGTGTCGTACACGAAAGGAGCGTGTAGAATATCTCGTGAAGATTATTCAGGTTCCGCTCAAAGAGATATTTGGGTGTTTAATAAAAACACTAATAAGTATCATCAAATTACAACGAGTAATAAAAATGACCATTCATCTTTATGGGATGGACAAGGAAACTTGTATTATATCGGAGCTAAAAGTGGGCGATACAATATTTACAAACAAGCTATTTCAAGTACTGGGGAAAAGGTTGGAGAAGCAACTCAATTGACTTTTCAAAAAGTTGATGGAGTAAGATCATTCTCAGTAAGTCAAAATGGAACAGTAGTATATACTTCGGGAATTGATACATATATTTTAGAAAATGGAAATGCTAGAAAGTTAGCATTAAACATTCCTTCTGATAACCGTTTTGATATTGAAGAAACCAAAACAACTACCTCAAAAGTTAGCAATTATGCTATTTCTCCTGATGGAAAGTTGACAGCGTTAGAAATTGGAGGAGAAATATTTGTAAAGGAAAACGATAAAGAAAAGAAGAATTCAAATAATATTAGTAAAGACTTTTTCAATGACAAACAACCGCAATGGATTGATGATAAAACTGTTATTTATCTTTCGGATAGAGATGGGATTTATAACATATATAGTGCTATTTCTTCGGATACTTTGGTGAAATTATCGAGAAGTTTAACGGTTAAAATAAATAAGTTAACAAAGGCTAAAGTCGATATCAAAAACATCATTGTTTCTCCTGATCAAAAGAAAATAGCTTACACCGAAGGTAGAAGTAAGTTAATTATTGCTGATATTAAAGATGGAAAAATTAAGAATCCGAAAACTTATTCAGATACTTGGGCATCTGCAGATGGACTTTCTTGGAGTCCTGATAGTAAGTACATAGCATATTCTCAAGAGGATTTAAATTTTGATAGCGAAATCTACATTCAATCAGTTGAAGACAATAAAAAGAAATTCAATGTAAGCATGCATCCAAGAGGAGATAGAAGTCCTGTTTGGAGTGCTGATGGAAAAAAGCTTGCCTTTTTATCGAATAGAAGCGGAATCAATTATGATGTTTGGATGGTATGGCTTCAAAAAGAAGATTGGGAAAAAACAAATAGAGATCACGAAGAAGGTGATTACTATGTAAAAGCTGAAGACAAGAAAAAGGACAAAAAGAAAGGTAAAAAAGACAAGAAAAAGAAAGTTACTGTTAAAATAGATGAAGATAAAATTTATGATAGACTTGTTCAAGTAACTTCTCTTTCAGATGATGAGTACAGCTTAGCGTTTAATCCAGATAGTGAGTTCTTATACTTCTCTGCTACAAATCCAGCAACAACTAAAAGAAGCTTATATAAAGTAAAGTGGGATGGAAGTAAACCTAAAGAAGTTAAAGGAGTTAAAAGAGCTGGTGATTTTACAGAAGTAAAAGGAAAGTTATACTTCTTGTCTACTGGTGGAGTTAAAATGTTGAAAGGAAAATCAGATAAAGTTGAAAGTTTTCCTCATAAAGCAACTTATACAATTAATTATCAAGAACAAAGAAAGCAAGTTTTTGAAGAAGGAATCAGAGCGTTAACAGCAGGTTTCTATGATCCTGAATTCCATGGATATGATTGGGATGCCTTAGTAAAGAAATACAGACCTTGGGTATTATCAGCTTCTACACAGCAAGATTATAGCTATATGTTTAACCTTTTATTAGGGCAGTTAAATGCAAGCCATATGGGGTATAGAGGAGGTAATCCTGAAAAGGTTAAAAGTGAAAATGTTGGTTTATTAGGATTAGAAGTTTCTGATGTAAATAACGGGGCAAAGGTAGACTATGTTTTAACAAATTCTGTAGCAGACAAGTCGAACAGTAAGTTAAAGGTTGGAGATGTGATTACAGCGGTAAATGGTCAAAACATAAGTAAAGGAACAAACTTTTATAGTTTATTAAAAAACTCAAGAGGAAATGAAACCTTAGTGACATTATCAACTGGAAAAAACGTGATTTTAAGACCGCAACGTTCTTTAAGAACTCTACAATATGAAGAGTGGGTAAGTTCAAGAAAAAAGTTAGTTGATGAATATTCAAATGGACAACTAGGATATATACATATTCAAGGAATGAATTTACCTAGCTTTGAAAGATTTGAAAGAGAATTAAAAGCTAGTGGATATGGTAAAAAAGGAATTGTTGTAGATGTTCGTTATAATGGAGGTGGATGGACTACCGATAGATTAATGGCTGTGTTAAACGTGACACAACATGCTTATACAATTCCAAGAGGAGCAACAAATAGCTTAAAAAATCACAAAAACTTTGCTGGAAATTATCCTTTTAACGAAAGAGCAATTTTATCAGTAAACACGAAGCCGTTAGTGGCATTGTGTAATGAGAATAGTTATTCAAATGCAGAGATTTTCTCGCATGCATTTAAGAGTTTGAATCTTGGAAAACTAGTAGGACAACCTACTTTTGGAGCTGTTATTTCAACAGGTGGACAAAGATTACAAAACGGATTTATCAGAATGCCGTTCAGAGCGTGGTACGTAAAGAATTCAGGGAAGAATATGGAGAATGATGCTCCTGCGACACCTGACTATTTAATAAAAAACTTCCCAGGGTGGAAAAGCCGTGGTGAAGATGCGCAGCTAAAGAAAGCTGTTGATGTATTATTGAAAGACATCAATTAATACTGCTAAGTCTACTACTATTAAACGAAGATGAGAAATCATCTTCGTTTTTTTATGCCTTTTTGTGAGCTATGGAAAGAAGAATTCAGTTTTATGTCTATTTTGATTTACCTATTTTTGCTGTATGGTAGAGATTGAGGAAAAAGAATTGCTATCAAAACTAAAATCCAATTTTGGGTATGATAGTTTTAGACTTGAGCAACAGAAAATAATCGAGAACATTTTAGCTAAAAAAGATACTTTGGTAATTATGCCAACAGGTGGAGGTAAGTCCATCTGTTATCAATTACCGGCGTTGTTTTTTAACGGAATAACACTGGTGATATCTCCTCTAATAGCTTTAATGAAAGATCAGGTAGATAGTTTAAAAGCCAATGGTATTTCGGCGGCTTTCTTTAATAGTAGTCAATCATCAGAAGAACATGAACAAGTTTTTGATGGTGTGGCTAGTGGAAAAATCAGACTACTATATGTGGCTCCTGAAAGTTTGCCTTTATTGCAAAATATCTTAAATCAGAATTATATAAGTTGTATTGCCATTGATGAAGCTCACTGTATTTCATCTTGGGGACATGACTTTAGACCTTCTTATAAGCAATTAGCATTTTTAAAGAAATCTTTACCAGATGTTCCCGTTGTTGCATTAACAGCTACTGCGGATAAGGCAACACAAGAAGATATCGTAGATCAATTAGCGATTCCTCATGCAACTCGATTTATAAGTTCTTTCAATAGAGAGAATATCACTTTAGAAGTCCGTCCAGCGAATGATAGAGTAAAGCAGATTATTAGCTTTATTGAAGATAGGCCAAATCAATGTGGAATTATTTATTGTTTGAGTAGAAAAGCAACAGAACAATTAGCTGGCAAATTACAGAAAAATAACATTTCTGCATTAGCTTATCATGCAGGTCTTTCTTTTGAAGATAGGGCTAGCACTCAAGAAGCATTTATAAAAGATGACATTGAGGTTGTATGTGCTACAGTTGCTTTCGGAATGGGAATTGACAAGTCCAATGTTCGTTGGGTAATTCATTATAATATGCCGAAGAACATTGAAGGATATTATCAGGAAATAGGACGTTCGGGAAGAGATGGTTTACCTTCTGAGGCGCTATTGTTTCATAGTTACGCGGATGTAATTCAGCTAAGACAGTTTATTGAGAATACTGGAAATCAGGAGGTACAAGAGGCCAAGTTAGAGCGAATGAAACAGTTCGCTGAAGCTACAGATTGTAGAAGAAAGGTTTTGTTGAGTTATTTTGGTGAACTTATTGAAGAAGATTGCGGTAACTGTGATGTCTGCAAGAACCCTCCTAAATTCTTTGATGGAACGGTGATTGCCCAAAAGGCACTTTCTGCGATATATAGACTTCAAGGTAAAGAAGCCATGGGAACCGTGATTGATGTGTTAAGAGGAGCCCAAAATGCGGCTGTTTTAGATAAGAATTATCAATCATTAAAAACCTATGGTGTCGGAAGAGATATTGCTTGGAGAGATTGGCAACATTATTTAATTCAGTTAATGAACCAAGGATACTGTCAAATAGCATTTCATTTAAACAATTCACTACAGTTAACGGAATTTTCGAAAAAGGTACTTTTTGATGGAGAGAAAATAAAATTAACTAGCCCAGTTGAAGTTAAGAAGGAGGAAAGAGTTGTAAAAAAGAAAACGAAAGAACGTGCAAATGATACCTTATTTGAGAGATTGAGAAAACTCCGATATCAAATTGCTAAAGAAGAGGATATTGCGGCTTACTTAGTGTTTAATGATGCTACATTACGAGAAATTGAAAAGGCAAGACCAACAACAGATAATGAGTTTTTGGCTATTAGTGGTGTAGGGCAAAGGAAGCTTGAAGTATATGGAGGAGAGTTTATGGAAGAAATTAAAACGTTCCTTAAGGAAAAGAAAAAAAGTAAAAAAGACACAACTTTAGAAACCTATAAATTGTATAAAGATGGTTTAACTGTTGAAGAAATTGCAGAGACACGTAACTTAAAGTCAACAACAATTTTTTCACATTTATCTAAATTGTACTTAGAAGGGAAAGATATAAGTCTTGATCAATTTGTGACACCAGATATTCTAAAAGAAATTGCCAATGCCAAGAAAGTTCTAAAGGGAGAAGTAGCGTTAAAACCTTATTTCGAATTTTTAGGCGAAAAGATACCTTACGAACAGATTAGAATAGGATTGACCATATTGCAAAAAAAGCGCTAGATTTTCTGGCGCTTTTTTTGTTTTTAAATTAACTTTTTAAAGCCTCCATTTCCTTGATAATATCATCCAGTTTGGAGAATAATGTGCCGTAAAGAAGTCTAGTTGAAATAGCATAAACAGCATTGCAAATTAGTGATATTGTAACGGCAACTAATAAGCCAATTCCGAATATTTGGAGGAAAGACATATCTTTTGAAATAAACTTTGATAAGAAGCTTTGCTCTTTAATGAAGAAAGCAATGACAAAAATAGATAGAACTGCCAATGGTAATATGAATACGAATAGCTTTTTAGTAGCTTTTGTAATAGCTACGGTAATAGCTCTATACTCTTTCAAATAAGTTAAGGTGTCCGATTTAATATCCAATGTTTCAAACTTACTTAACAGTTTTTTATTGAAAAAGAATAGGGATATAATTAAAAAGGCAGCATAAGTACCAATAATGTATTCGGAAATGGCAGTCATAACAATAAGGATTAGAATAGCCATTGGAATCAGTCCTTTGTTGTCGAATTCGTAAGTTCTCTTAATACGATTAATAATAGACTTCGACTTTTGGTTATAAAGGTCATTTATTTTGGGAGCAATTAAAGAATCTTCATTAACGAATGATTCATCCCATATTTTTTTAATTGATTTTTCCATCTAATAATATTTTTAATTGTTTCTTTATTCTGTTAATGCGCACAGCAATATTATTCGGACTGGTACCTATGATGGTCGCAATTTCTTTATTCGGATTTTCTTCCAGATATAATAAAATAATTGCTCTATCAACTTCCGATAATTTTTTAATAGCGTCGTACAACAAATTCAAATCTTCATTTTGAAAAGCTTTATTCTCCTCTGAATGCTCCTGAAATTTTGAATCTATAGTATTAGTTCTTGTCTTTTTTTTGGTTAGAGTTAAGCAGACGTTTAAGGCAATTCTATAAATCCATGTTGACCATTTCGATTTGTTTTGAAAGGCATTACGACTCTTCCAAATTTGTAAACAAACTTCTTGGTAATAATCTTCAAAATCAGGTTCTGAATCTGTGTATGCTCTACATATTTTAATAATAATACCCGCATGAGGTAAAATAGATGTATTGTAAAAGTCGTTACTCAAAATGTTTGTTTTAGTATAATTCGCTGGTTAATACCTTCCAATAAAAATTCTCTTTTCTGCTTAAAGTAAAGATTTTCGATTGTTTATTTGGTTAGTATTTTGAGGAATTAAAATATTACACAAAATTTAAAATATTTTATTTTCAATAATTATTGAAAGTTTTAAAAATAATTGTATATTTGTCTCATGAAGTTAGAAGACGCGAAATTAAAATATATTCATACATGGGGTAGCTTAGCTACAAGTTGGGGAATTAATAAAACCATGGCGCAAGTGCATGCTTTATTATTATCATCAACAAAGCCATTATCTGCAGATGAAATTATGGAGATATTAAAAATTTCAAGAGGAAATGTAAATATGAATGTAAGAGCCCTTATTGATTGGGGAATCGTACGTAAAGAAATTGTAGTAGGAGAACGAAAGGAGTTTTTCGTTGCAGATAAAGATATTTGGGAACTGTTTAAGCAGGTAACAAAAGAAAGAAAGAGAAGAGAAGTAGAGCCTGTTTTAAAAGTTTTGGAAGAGTTAAAAGAAGGTGTTGAAGAAAATTCAGAGGAAGCAGAACAGTTTAAAAAGTTAATGAACGATTTGGCAAGTGTAACGAATACGGTAAACAGTATTTTAGATAAAGCTATTAAAGCAGATGAGCACTGGTTGCTATCTAATTTGACAAAAATGATAAAAAAGTAAAAAAATTTACAGTAAAACTTTCAATAATTTCTGAAAATATGAAAAATACAATTATAACGTTTACCTATATAAATCGGTTTTTGATGATTATTACTTGTGCTTTATTTTTAACTATAATAGGAGGAATGCTAGCTGAGATACTGTTAGGAGGCTTTCAAGTAATTTCTGCGCTTATACTTTTTGTATTCTGGAAACATCTAGACAAATTAGAACGTAAACGAATTTGTGCATACATTTTTACAACAACTATCTATCTTATTTTGTTTCTATACTTTGATCTTTTAAATAGACCAGAGTTTTATGAGACGTTTCTTTGGGTAATACTTATTCCAATGATCATCGCATTATATTATTCAACTATTCTTGAAAACTTAAAGAAACGAATGTTATGACAAGTATTGTATACATAGTTTACCTATTGTTATCATTCATAGTTGTTCTTTATATAGGAAACGAGTGTTATCAAAACGGAAAGATTTATATCAATAATTACTTTCCAAAAAATAAGATTTTGGCAAATGCAATTAATAATACCTTACTGATATCCTATTACTGCTTAAACCTAGGTTTGTCCATATGGAATCTTAGTATGATTGATGAGGTTTTTACTATTGAAGACATAATCTCTCAAACCGCACTAAAATTAAGTACTGTCATATTAATTGTGGCAATTCTTCATCATTTTAATGTTTACACAATTTTTAAAATACATCAATACTTTAAAACTTATAAAAAATGAAACTAAACCTACAAACACAGTGGACTCAAATTCAAGAGCATCTAAAAAGAAACCGAAAGAAAAATATGTTCGTTTCAATTGCCTCTATGAATTCTAATAATGAACCAACAGTAACACCAATTGGGTCCTTATTCCTTAATAATGATGGCACAGGTTTTTACTTTGAAAAGTTCGCTTCAAAGCTCGGTAAGAATGCTGCTTTTAACAAAAAAATATGTGTACTCTCTGTAAATAATGGAAAATGGTTTTGGTTAAAATCCTTGTTTAAAGGACGATTTGATTCTTTTCCAGGAATAAAGTTATATGGAGAGTTGGGAGAAAAGCGAGAAGCTACTGAAAAAGAGAAAAGGGCAATGCAAAGACGCGTTCGTGGAGCTAAAGGGTTAAAAGGACATGACTATTTGTGGAAGGAAATGAGTCAAATACGTGAGATAACTTTTACGGAGGCTGAAGCCATTAATTTGGCAAGAATGACAAGAAATTTACAATAATAATAAATCTAAATATTATGAACACTTCACTAGAATTAATAGCCTATTTAATCTACCTACCCATAACTGTAGGGCTAACAACTTTTGTTTCGCAACAGTTATTTAAAAATAGTAAAATATTTATGCTCGATATTTTTAATCAGAAACAGGAAATAGCATTAGCGACCAATAAACTATTTAAAATTGGTTTTTACCTGTTAAATATTGGTTTTGCATTACGCATTATACATGTTTACAATATTGAAAGTTATAAATATCTGGTAGAAACATTAAGTGAAAAAATTGGTGGTTTTACAATTTACCTTGGAATTACAATGATATTCTTTATTGTGTTCTTTTTAAAAGGAAGAAAAGCTAGTAGAAATCAAATGAAAGAAGCATCACAAAATTAGTTTATAGAAACGAACTCAAAATAATTTGAGTATCAAGAAAATACTTGATTATGAGTTGTCTCTTATAAAGAAAACCATAAACAAATGAAACCGAAATGTTTAAAACAATTATTAAACGCACATAGGAATGCTTATTTTAAACATCAAAGGTTATATCTGACTATTGAAAAACAATAAATATAAACAGATGAAAATTATAATCGCTGGAGGGACTGGATACTTGGGAAAGTTGCTAATTACATACTACAGAAAAGATAAAGGAAATCAAATTTATGTTTTAACAAGATCTCATCTTTTAAATGAAGGGAATGTACACTATTTAAACTGGGATGGTGTTACAACAGGTTACTGGAAATCATTTTTGGAAAAAGCAGACGTGCTTATTAATTTAACAGGGAAGTCCGTGAACTGTAGATACACCGAATCCAATAAAGCTGCTATTTACAATAGTAGATTAGTTTCAACAGATTTGTTATGTCGTGTTGTTAAAACGCTTGAATTTCCACCGAAAGTATTTATCCAGTCTTCTTCAGCGACTATCTATGAGCATTCTGAAGAAAAGTTTATGACGGAGTCCAATGGGAATATAGGAATAGATTTTTCGATGGATGTTTGTAAAAAATGGGAAGACGTATTTAACAGCCATGATTTGCCTAGAACTAAAAAGATTATTACGAGAACGTCTATTGTTTTAGGTAATAAAGGAGGAGCTTTCCCTTTAATGAAAAAACTGGCTAAGTTCGGATTGGGAGGAAAGCAGGGTAAGGGAACGCAATATGTGAGTTGGATAACCGAGGAAGACTATATTCGATCAATTGATTTTTTGATAAAGCAAGAAGAAGGAGTATACAATGTGTGCGTACCAAACCCATTACCAAACAAAGAGTTTCAACACTTACTTCGAAAGAAGCTTGGTATGCCTTTCGGAATTGCTGTTTCTAGAATATTATTAAGCGTTGGAGCACGAATCATAGGAACGGAAACGGAGTTGTTATTAAAAAGTAGGAAAGTATATCCAGAAAAGTTGTTGAACGCTGGCTTTAGTTTCAATACTATTTCCTTTAATCATTATAAAATATAACAGATGCCGAGAATCATTGTGTTTACAAAAATAAAAGCCGAAATATCTGTTGTTTTTAACCTCTCTAGGAGTATTGAACTTCATCTAATATCTTCAAAAGAAAATAATGAGAAAGTAATTGGAGGAAGAAGGAATGGACTAATAAAACTTGGAGAAACAGTAACGTGGAGAGCGAAACATTTAGGAATATATCAAAACCTAACATCTAAGATAATAGGATGTGAAACAGATGCGTATTTTGCAGACGAAATGATTTCTGGAGCGTTTAAGAGTTTTAAGCATGAACATTATTTCTTTAAACGTAGTAAAGAGACGTTTCAAGTCGATATTTTAGAATATGAATCTCCTTTTGGAGTTCTGGGTAGGTTAGTCGATTTCCTTTTTCTAAAAAATTATATGACGCGTTTTTTGAAAAGAAGAAATAGAGCAATAAAGGAATATGCTGAAAGTGAAAAATGGAAAGAAATAATAAAAATAAATAAATCTATAATATGAGTTTTTTAAGAGCAGAATGGAGAAAGTTGATTATGATAAATTACAAAGTGGATCCTGAATTGTTAAAACCATATGTTCCTAAGGGAACTGAACTCGATTTCTTTCAGGGGAATTGCTATGTAAGCTTAATTGGGTTTATGTTTAAAAACACCAAACTATTAGGTGTTAAAATCCCTTTTCATACAAACTTTGAAGAGGTGAATCTGAGGTTTTATGTAAAACGGAAAGATAAAGATACATGGAAAAGAGGTGTTGTATTTATTAAAGAAATTGTACCCAAACCAGCAATTACCTTTGTAGCGAATACCATATATAATGAAAACTATCAAACGCTTCCAATGAAGCACTCATGGGAAATTGAAGAGGATAAGATCACGGTGGACTATCAATGGAAAACGAATACCGAATGGAATAAGATATCAGTGTTAGCGGATAATAAAATGAAAGATATGGATCCAAATTCAGAAATAGAGTTTATTGCAGAACATTATTGGGGATACGCAAAGAATGGACTAAAAGCAACTGAGTATGAGGTCACCCATCCGTCATGGAAATATTATCCCGTGCGTGAATCCAATATGGATGTTAATTTCGAGGAAACTTATGGAAGTGAGTTTAAGTTATTACAAAAGCTTGAGCCAGATTCAATATTCTTACTTGAAGGATCAGAAATATCTGTAGAAAACAAAATCGAAATGACCTAAGCCATTTCGATATGTTAGTTAAAAAGTTTCAACGATAATAACACCGTTTGCTCCTCTTGATCCATAAGTCGCTGCTTCTGGACCTTTTAAAACTCTTATTTGTTTAATGGTGGTAGGTACAATATCACCAAAAACAGATTGATCTACTGCTGTATTGTTCAGAATAAAAAGAGGGGTAATACTTCCATTAACACTGTTAAAACCTCGTATATTAATAGTATTATTTCCAGAAATATTAACACCAGGAACTTTCCCTCTCATATAGTCATAAATATTTCTGAATTGAATCGTATTATCTGATTTCGATAATGGAGTTTCACCTCTGTAAATATCATTTTTTTCTCTAATAATTATTAAGACATTTTTATTTCCATTATAAGGAACTTTTTGAACACCTATTTTGGGAGAAAAAGCGCAAATTTCTTTAGGAGCTTTATCTAGTTTAGCTTTAAAAACACCTTTAGAATTGGTCCATCTTTTCTGTCGTACATCGTCAAAAAGTATAACCGCACCGGGTACCGGTTTGTTTTTTTCATCTTTAACGGTAATGGTAATTTTGACATCATCACTACTCTGAGCGATTAGTTTTGCATTAGGGATTATTGCAGTTAAAATAAATGTAAGTAGGAATCTTTTCATCACGTTATGTTTTATGTTACTAAGATACTAAAAAAACTAGTGATTTTTTATATGTAATTAATTGTTAAGCCTTTGTTTATGCGTTTTCATTCATAATTCATGATTACAAGCATTAGCTACCATTCTTTTTACAACAATCCGATGAAAGGGTTTAATAATACTCATATATATTTTACCTTTCAAATTATTATATTCTACTAGAGTAATAACATTAATATTGTAGTAATTATCAATTCCTTTATTTATAATAACTCGGAAATTTAAATGGGAATCATCCAAACCAAGAATACATTCAGAGTCTTCTAGGTTGTAAATTTTAAATAAACCGACATAACCTCCAACTTTAAAATCATTAGTATAATCTTTCGGAATTTCATTTTTCAGACCAATTAGACCAACCATTTTATTTCTAAGAGTAAATAATAAATCAACCCATTTAGGTGTATGATCGAATATAGACTTTGCGATTAGCTTGATCGAATCAACATGATTTGTCGTTGAAAATATATCCCCGAAGTTAATTTGCTTAAGAAGTTTTTGATGCTTACTTGATAGAATGAACTTTTCTTCGATAACCTTTTTCATAAGTGATATTATTTATTCAAAAATACTTTTTAACTGTTTTTGCGTTACGTGTTTAGGTGTTAATTTTAAGATTGTATCTCGAAACAAAACCAAGAAAGGATTGCTTAGATGTGCTAGTTTTCCAATTTGCCAGCTTCTTTTGACGATGGAATTCGCCTTTGAATAACGAAGTTTCTGAAACGCTGAGAAAGATTCTTCAATAGTTTCTGAATTGATAGTTTCGGAAAGGATAAAAGCGTCCTCAATTGCTTGACATGCTCCTTGCCCCATGTTGGGAGTTGTTGCATGTGCAGCATCTCCAATAAGACATATGTTATTCTTGAACCAGTTTTTAAGAGGCGATAAATCTTCTATATAAGAAAAGTGTATAGCTTCTTTTGGTGTTGATTTTATTAGTTCAACTACTAACGGATCAAAAGTTTCAAACATGTTATGAAAGTCGAAGGCTTGTTCTTTGGCAGCGTGCACGGTTTTTAAAGCATACCAATAAATTTGATTTTTATCAATAGGAACAAAACCGAAACGAACTTTCTTTCCCCAAGCTTCTATTAAATTATTTTGAACAAAAGATTTATCTTCAAATGAGGTGATACCTCTCCAGCAGGCTTGCTTACTACCTCTAATAATTGATTTAGGGAATAAATATTCTCTTACCTTGGAGTGAATACCATCTGCACCCAATAAAACGGATCTATTGATAGTTTTTCCATTTTCAAAAAGTAGTTCATAAGAGCCATTTTGTTTGGTAATGGAATTTAGTTTATGGTTAAGATAGATCTTGGTTGCTTTTAGGTTGTTCAACAATATCTCTTGAAGTTTGCCTCTATGAATAGCAATGGTTTTAGTTTTGTATTCTTTTTCTAATTCTAAAAAGTTGGATTTCGACAGTGTTCTAAAATCTGACTTAGTAATCTCCATGTTTGACAGTAGATTACCTGCTTCCTCTATGTGTCCATTTATTCCTAAATGAGTATAAACTTTCATCGCATTTATCGCTAGTATAATACCCGCTCCAATAGGTTTAAAGAATTCAGCTTGTTCATATATTTCAACGGTGTAGCCCTTTTTTTCAAGTAAAAGGGCTAGGGTGAGTCCCCCAATTCCGCTTCCAATAATAGTATAGGTCATAGTAAAATGATTAGAATTAGGTCAAAGTTACTATAAAAATATTATTAGGTCAAATGTTCTAATTTTTATATTTGCAATATGGGAAAAACAAAAGATAGAATTATTGAAACCGCAATAGCTCTTTTTAATCAGCATGGATTGTCTAAAGTAACATTAAGAACAATTGCTGCCGAAATGGGAATAAGTCAAGGAAATTTAAATTATCATTTTAAAAAAAGAGAAGCCATTATTGAAACTATATATTTTCAAATGGTGGATCAAATAAATGCTGAAATTTTTGAATTGATAAGTAACACAGTAGAACTCAAATTACTGATCCAGTTAAATAGTACTATCTCAAGTATTTTCTACGATTTCAGGTTTTTTATGCTTGATTTTGCCCAAATAATGAGAGATCATAATAAAATTAAGGATCATTATGTTTCCTTAACCCAAATAAGGAAGGGGCAGTTTTTAGGAATATTGAAGGAATTTATATCGGAAGGAATTGTTAGACAAGAGGAGTTAACAAACGAGTATTTAAATTTACATGAGAGAATTCAAATAATTGGTGATTTCTGGTTTTCTCATGCAAGTATTGAAAAGAGATTGACCAAAAGCGATTTGAAACATAGTAGTGGACTGATTTTGCAATCATTGTACCCTTACTTAACAGATAAAGGAAAAGAAGAATTTTTTAGTTTGATAGAAGTAAAATCTTAACAGGAAGACAGTTCAGTTATTGAATTAACATATGTGCGCGATGCATTGAATATTGATCTAAATAACTATTTATTTTATATAGAAATTGGTATGTTCGCGGCTGAAACCATCTAACCAAAGTACATACTATTTATGAAGATTATCGCCCTACCATTTGCAGGAGGAAGTAAGTTTAGTTTTAAAAACCTAGAAAATCATATTCCCAACTCTTTAGAATGGATTACGCTTGAATTGCCAGGAAGAGGTAATAGATTCAATGAGCCAATACTAGAGAGTATTGATACCATGGTAAATGACCTCTTAGGACAGATAGAATCTCACATAGCGAATGAGACATATATGATTTATGGTCATAGCTTAGGAACAGTTTTGGGTTATGAATTAACTAAAAAGTTAATGGCTGCAAATAGCAAACTTCCGCAGTGTTTATATTTTACGGGAAGAGGAGCTCCGGGTACTCAAAAAATGGAAAGGAGATCTGAGCTCCCTAAAGATAAGTTTTGGAAAAGAGTGGAGGAATTGGGAGGCCTCCCAAAAGAAATTCTTCAGCACGAAGAATTGTTGGAATTATATTATCCTATTTTGAAAGCTGACTTCAAAGCGTTAGAAGATTATTCATTTACCTCGATTGATGCCCCTTTTGAAATACCAATCTATGTTTGTATAGGAGAGGACGAGATTGGAGAGGAAGAAGATAAAATATCAATTACCTCTCTAAAAGCTTGGAATAATTTGACAAAATTTCCTCAAGAGATAGCTGTTATTCCTGGAGATCATTTTTTTATATTGGAACGCTCGAAAGAAGTGAGTTCAAGAATTATGAATGCATTTCAAAACTCTATACAACAAATGGTTTGAGTTAAGTAGTTAGTTTGTTTTGTTTCTATTGTCGTTTTTAAGGTATTTTTGCACTCTAAATTAAGACGTTGTTGTTATGAGAAAAAAGTTAAGCAAACTTTTAGTACTTGTTTTGAGTGTATATTCATTGGTATCATGTGCCCCAATAAGGCATTATATAAGTGATATTGAAAAAAGTGAAGATATTAGTCAATTAAAATCAAAACAAGCAGTAATTACAGCTTCGGATGACGTATTATTAAGTGACTTTGTAAATACTTTTAATAAGAATTTTACTAGTAAGATTGAATTTTCTGAAAAGTTTATCTACGAATTTAAAAGGAAGTTAAATGGTTCTGTTTTGTTTTCGAATGTAGAGATAGGAGGAATTAACACGTTTGACTTATTAAAAGAGAGTTCTCATACTGATTATCTTATTTACTTATCTGATTTTGAAGTGTTAAATAGGGTAGAGTGGAGGCAATCTGCAGCACCATTAGGACCTAATAACTTTGGAATGAATCATACAACGACGGTCGAGTATTGTGTAATTAATGTTGATGTAAATGTTTATGATTTAAAATCAAAAAGAAGAGTCCATAAGTTTACTGCTATAGGAGAAAGTTCCGTTTTTCTATTCGATTTTAAAAAGACCTTTAAGAAGGCTAAAGAAAGAGCTATAACTCATATTATAAATTACCTTAGTTCAGGCAAAACACTTTACAAGCAATATTAACAATGTGATGGATTATCCAAAAAAGGATAATAAAGTATGAATCACTAATATTGGATAGATGATCATACCTGTATATATTTGATAGTTTTTTTCTTCTTTATTAAGTAAAGAAATAATCAAGAACGAAACTCCAATGATAAGTGTGATTATATTTATTGCTGATAATATTTGTAGATTTCTAGAGAAGGTACTTGTATCATAACTTATAGGATTATAAAAAGCAATTAAGTAAGTTAAACCTATTTGTGTTGCAATAGTGTAGATAAGGAGTCTAAAACTCCATTTCTTAAATTTGAAAGAGGTGTTTTCCATAGCTGAGAAGATAAAAAAAGAGCACCGATGGAGGTGCCCTTTCTAATTGATTACATATTTCTTCTATATTGACCTCCAACCTCGAATAGGGCAGAAGTAATTTGACCTAATGAACAAACTTTCGTTGCATCCATTAATTTTTCAAAAATATTTTCGTTTTGAACTGCTGCCTCTTGAATAGATTTTAGTTGATCTATAACCTCTTGTTCATTGGCTGCGTTAAGACTTTCCTTTGTTTTAATTTGGAACTGCTTTTCTTCCTCGGTTGCTCTAATAACTTCCTGTGGTGTCACCGTCGGTGAACCTTTAGAGCTTAAGAAAGTATTTACACCAATAATAGGAAATTCACCAGTGTGTTTCAAGGTTTCATAATACAAGCTTTCCTCTTGTATTTTAGAACGCTGATACATTGTTTCCATTGCACCTAATACACCTCCGCGCTCAGTAATTCTATCAAACTCTGTTAGTACAGCTTCTTCAACTAAGTCGGTTAACTCTTCAATAATAAAAGATCCTTGTATTGGATTTTCATTTTTAGCTAAACCAAGTTCTTTATTGATAATTAGCTGAATAGCCATTGCACGACGTACCGACTCTTCTGTTGGAGTGGTAATAGCTTCATCATAAGCATTGGTATGTAACGAGTTACAGTTGTCGTAAATAGCATATAGAGCCTGTAAAGTCGTTCTAATATCATTAAAGTCAATTTCTTGAGCATGTAACGAACGTCCTGATGTTTGAATATGGTATTTTAGCATCTGAGCTCTTGGATTTGCCCCATATTTATGCTTCAATGCTTTTGCCCATATTTTACGAGCAACTCTACCAATTACCGCATATTCAGGATCAATACCATTCGAGAAGAAGAAAGATAAATTAGGACCAAATTTATTAATGTCCATTCCTCTTGATAAATAGTATTCCACATAGGTAAATCCGTTAGCTAAAGTTAATGCTAGCTGAGTAATCGGATTTGCACCAGCCTCAGCAATATGATATCCAGAGATAGAAACTGAATAAAAGTTTCTTACATTTTTCTCAATGAAATACTCTTGAACATCACCCATTAAACGAAGTGCAAATTCTGTAGAGAAAATACAAGTGTTTTGAGCTTGGTCTTCCTTTAAAATATCAGCTTGTACCGTTCCACGAACCTGTGCAAGTGTTGCGATTTTAATTTCATTATAAACTTCAGTAGGTAAAACTTGATCTCCAGTAACACCTAAAAGTAATAACCCTAAGCCATCATTTCCTTCAGGAAGTTCTCCATTGTATTTAGGTCTATCAATTCCTTTATCATCATACAGCTCTTTAAGTTTCGTTTCAACATCAGCTTCAAGACCATGTTCCTTGATATATTTTTCACAATTCTGATCGATAGCAGCATTCATAAAGAACCCTAATAACATTGGAGCTGGACCGTTAATTGTCATCGAAACAGAAGTCATAGCATGACTAAGGTCAAACCCAGAGTATAACTTTTTAGCATCGTCCAAACAACAAATAGAAACACCAGCGTTTCCAATTTTTCCATAAATGTCTGGTCTGTGCCCAGGATCATTACCATATAAAGTAACCGAATCAAAGGCAGTAGATAAACGTTTCGCAGGCATTCCTAAACTCACATAATGGAAACGTCTGTTGGTACGTTCTGGCCCACCTTCTCCGGCAAACATTCTAGTAGGATCTTCACCTGTTCTTTTGAAAGGATACAACCCAGAAGCATATGGGAATTCTCCTGGAACATTTTCTTGTAAATTCCAACGAAGTAAATCTCCCCAAGCTTTATACTTTGGTAAGGCTACCTTCGGAATGTCAGAATGAGATAAAGATTTCGTATGTGTTTCAATCTTAATTTCTTTATCGCGAACCTTAAAGGTGTAAATTGGATCTTTATATTTTTTTACTTTCGTATCCCAGTTTAAAATGATCTCCCAGTTATAAGGGTCAAGATTCATCTTAACACGATCAAATTCTTTAATTAATAATGATAAGAATTGTTTGTCGTCTTCATTTTTAGCATAGGCTAAAATTTCCTCTTCGTTAATCCCTGATTTATCTAGATAAGAAACTTCGGATTTATTTATATCGGCAACTGAAAGTATTGTTTGATAAATTCCATAAAGCTTTTGAGCTACCTTCTCCTGGTCATCAACTTTTTTATCGTAAGCTCGGTTATTCTCTGCAATTTCAGATAAATATCTTGTTCTAGCCGGAGGGATAACAAAGATTTTTTCAGACATCTCTTTGGTAATCTCAAAAGTAGATTGTAAATCAGCTCCAGTTTTTTCAACTACCTTGTCCATGATCGCTTTGTAAAGAGAATTCATCCCTGGATCATTGAATTGAGAGGCAATTGTTCCAAATACAGGCATGTCATCCATTGGTGTATCCCAAAGATTATTATTACGCATGTATTGTTTCTTAACATCTCTTAATGCATCTAAAGCGCCACGCTTGTCAAACTTGTTAATTGCTACTAAGTCAGCAAAATCAAGCATGTCTATTTTCTCTAACTGAGTTGCAGCACCAAATTCAGGTGTCATAACATATAAAGAAGCGTCAGAATGTTCTATAATTTCGGTATCAGACTGTCCAATACCAGAAGTTTCTAATATAATTAAATCAAATTCGGCTGCTTTTAGTACTTGAACAGCTTCATTTACGTATTTTGATAATGCTAAGTTCGATTGACGAGTAGCCAACGATCTCATATAAACTCTTGGATTGTTAATAGCATTCATACGAATACGATCACCTAACAAAGCACCTCCAGTTTTACGTTTTGATGGATCAACAGAAATTAATCCAACAGTTTTATTAGGAAAATCAATAAGAAAACGCCTTACTAATTCATCAACAAGACTCGATTTTCCAGCACCGCCAGTACCTGTAATTCCTAATACAGGGGTTTTTGAACTTTTATTTTTTTCATGAATTGTATCGAGAGTTGGTTTTGCTACTTCAGGAAAGTTCTCAGCAGAGGAAATAATTCGAGCAATACTTCCTATTTCTTTTTCCGCAAGAGTATTAACTTCTCCATTTAAAGCATCACCAACAGGAAAATCTGACTTTTCTACCAAATCATTAATCATCCCTTGTAAACCTAATTCGCGACCATCATCGGGAGAGTAAATTCGAGTAATACCATATTCCATTAATTCTTCAATTTCTTCTGGAAGTATTACTCCACCACCACCGCCAAATATTTTGATATGACTTGCACCTTTTTCTTTTAACAAATCATACATGTATTTGAAATACTCATTATGCCCCCCTTGATAAGATGTCATGGCAATTGCGTTCGCGTCTTCTTGAATTGCGCAATTCACAACTTCTTCAACACTTCTATCATGTCCTAGATGAATTACTTCAACCCCAGTTGATTGAATAATTCTTCTCATAATATTAATAGCTGCATCGTGACCATCAAACAAAGATGCTGCGGTTACGATTCTTACTTTATGTTTAGGTTTATAAGGAGTTATTTGTTCCATTCGTAATTTAAGTTGAATAATAGGACTGCAATTTACGGAAAACTTAAAAAAAAACGGAATTTTTTGAAAATTATATATAATTAATAAAAGACCAAAATTTTCTGTTATTCAGGTAGTTAAGGTTTCCTTCGTTTAAGTAAGCTTCTTTTTCAAAACTTATATTCTTGTAAGCCAACGCAGTATTTTGGTATTTAACCAATTTAACAAACCATTCAAAAACATAGAAAACAAAGAAAAATATAACTAATGTTTCTTGTTGCTGTTTTAAATGAATTTGTTCATGGTTAATCAGAAAAATATCTTTCTTTAGTTCATCTTTCTTTAAAAAAATAAAGGGGTAGATAGCAAGACCGACAAAACCGTTAGGTACAAGATATTTTGAAATAAGTATCACAGGTCAAAAATACTTATAATTTATGAGTAATGTGATTCTTCCGTATTAAATTTTATTGTTAATCAATTAAATAACAAAACAATTGAAGAATCCTTTTTTTTGGCATGTTTATTGATGTGTTTTTAGCAAGTTTAAACAGTGTTTTTTCATGTTTACATGAAGAAATTAATGTTTTGTTGTATATTATGTAAAAGAAGTTGTTGCGCTGTAAAACAAATATGTTTTAATACGGGTTATGAAAAGCTTCCGAAATCAGATGAATGAGTGTCGAACAGTTTCTGAGAAAACTTGTGTAATGAATACGAGTTTATAATCAGAAACCCTTTAAATATATAAAAAATGAAACTATCAAGGTTACTATTCATACCTATTATGGCATTACTGGTTACTTCATGTAGTACAGTGAGAGTATCAACTGATTATGATACAAAGAAGGATTTTTCAAAATATAAAACGTTTGCATTTTATAAAACAGGAATTGATAAGGCTCCAATTAATGATTTGGATAAAAAAAGAATATTAAGAGCAGTTGAGGCTGAGTTATTGGCGAAAGGAATGACCAAGTCTTCAGCACCTGATGTTTTAATAAGCCTGTTTACCAAATCCAGAGAAAGAATTAATATCAACGATAACAGATTTGGAGGTTTTTGGTATCCATGGTATTATGGACCCAATCCGGTAACTGTTTCTCAACATACTGAAGGAACATTGTTTATTGATTTGTTAGATGCTGATAGTAAGGAATTAGTTTGGCAAGGTGTTGGAACGGGAGCACTTACTATGAGAAATGTAGAACAGAGAGAAGAACGAATAAGAGAGTTCGTAAATAAAATAATGGCTAAATACCCTCCGGGGAGCCATAAACAATAATGTGTTTTTTTATATAAGGGGATGAAAGAGGAGTTTTGACTGAGGTCAAACTCCTCTTTCTGTATTCTTTAATTGAAGGTAAAAAGAGAGGTGGATTTATCCACCTCTCTTTTTATATATTATCTAAAATCCAATCTTTTAAATCTTGAATATTTTTAAAGACTAAGTTTATGGAGTTGTCCACGGAGTCTATATACACTTCAGAATATCTATCAGACATTACCGCGATAAATTTACCTTTTGTTGGGTGTTTAAAGTTGTAATGCATTGCGTTTAAAAATGAGTCGTATCCAATGTTTTCAAATGATAATCTTCTTAAGGTTAAATCGGTAATCATACTATATATTTTTAATTGACTATGGTGATTTCATTATCTCAAACTATATGCCATAGTCAATGGGATATGAACTTTTTAGAAGTTACTATTATTATCAATAAAGAAAGGAAGAATATAGGTGAAAGTTGTTTGAACTAAAGTTTAATGAAAGGCTTTCATAGATAAGTAGTTTGATAACTTTTTAGGTTAAAAATTTGTTTAAAATGAAGATAAAGAAATATTTAAAAAAAAGCTAAGCTCTACAACTTATAGAGCTTAGTAGCATGGAGAGGATAATTTCATTAAAAACCTTCTCCTGGTGCTTCAGGGCTTTGAGCTTGTGCTTTCTTAGGACTCAATAATAAATACGTACCTAACGCTGTTAAAGCTGTATATTTACCGTAGTTCCCAATTTTCATTAGAGCTTCTTTTCGTGAAATTCTTGAGTTTTTTTCTTGTTTCATGTTCTTTAATTGTATTTACTTGATAGCTATTTTTTTACAAATTTTTCCTTTAGAAGAATCTATCTGTACTAAATAAACTCCTGAGGATATTTTAGGTATTGTTATTGTGGAATTTCCATTTGAACTGAAGTCAAAATTCATAACTTTCTTTCCTATAATCGAGTATATGTTCAAAGAAGCTTTTTCAGAGTGTAATCCAGTTATGGTGATTGAGTTATTAGTTGATAGATAAATATCAACATGTTGGAGAGGGAGGATAGGTTTAATATCCAGAACGTTTCGTATTGTATGGATATAAAATTGTCCAATTCCATTAGTAGTCGTATCTAGGAATATTGAATAATTTTCCTTAGTTAGATTGGTATAAACTTCATTAATTCTGTCTTCAAGAATTATTTCAATACCTGTCGGAAAGTTCAGTGATTCTAAGGAAAATATAACTTCTCCTTCTTTAGCTTTTAAACCAATAGGAATAACATTGCTTTCAAAATTATTATTTGGTAAAGTTTGAATAGCTAATTCTTGACCTTCGCTATCTGAAACCAGTTGTGTGAATACTGCAAGATCGGAAGAGTCTTCGGAAAACCTTTTAGAATCGTATCCATTGTCAAAGCCAGTTGTTTTACCATCTACATAAAACACTTTAGTAGATTTTTGTTTTCCTTCTTTTTCGATAAATAACTTAAATGTAGGATGAGAAATATCTTGACTTCTTAGGAAAGTATCATTTGCTTGATGGCTTTGATTTGAATTAGTAAAAGTAAGGTTACCATCAGTCGCTGCTTCTACAAAGAAACCTTGAGCTGGGGCTAGTTCTAACGGAGAAACAGTGTTAAAAGTTTCGTATTGATTTCCATTCCATAACCAAATTGTTTCTTCTGTTAATAGTGTTCTGTTTGTAGCGGTAAAAGTCGCTGAGTTAATATAGGAAGTAAAAGGATTTCCAACAAGGTTGAAATTACTAATATTTTGAGTAATCGGATAGCTTACATCCTCGGTGTTTAAGTTCCCCGTGAATGAGATAGTACCTCTACTATTTAATTTTACAGATATTCCTTGCCCAATGGCCAAAGATCCAGTTGATGAAATAGTTTGGTAATTCCAAGAAGTACCATCGTTAAAGTAAGGGGCTATTCCTATATTAGTTCCAGTTCCAAAAGTGAATGAATGATTACTAATTAAGTTTTCAATCGTTTGACCAGAAACAGGAGAGGATACCAAATACCAGTTCGTAGTTGGTAAATTCCTTTTGTAATGGATAGTTCCGATCACCTCTGAATTCGAAATTAAAGAAGTGCCTGATTCCATATTTATGGAATTTATTGTAACAGGAGTTGATAGGGTAGGGTAATTGTTTAGGTTTTTAGGAATTATTACATTAGAAGTTGAGATGGGTATAGAATTATCTAGCCAGTTATTAACGTTGTTCCAGTCATTATCAGTAATTCCTGTCCATTTTATCGCAGAAGAAAAAGAAGTATTACTTGTATTATCTCGTCCAGGTGAGAAAAGGACCGGATTGGTTGATATTTCAGAATGGTCTACAAAATTACCATTGATATCATCATTTCTAGCAATGGATTGATTGTTTCCTGCGGAAGGATAGCTTTCAACCAACACTAAATCACCATTTGCATTTTTAATGGTAATAGTATCTCCACTATTGTTTAAACCTAAACCTCCACTCGATGCCATTTGAACCAATCCAGGAACTGTAATAGGTGTACCTGAACCAAATAGAACAATACTCTCTTCTTTTGGTACAACAGTACCATTTGGGAAGGTATGTCTAACTTTAGTAAGATCCTCTAAAGTCCAAAACGAAATATTTAAATCTGTTCCGCTAGTGTTAAATATTTCAATGAACTCGTCATCGGCGGTATTAATGATTCCATCTCCATTGGCATCACCATTAGAAGAATCAGGATCTGCATGAATTTCGTTGATAATTAATGCTTGGTCATCATCTTGAATGTTTATCGTATGTCGAGAGCGTGAAATATCGGCAGTACCTGAACTAATAGTCAAGTTCAAAATGATAACTTCATTTTCAATATCATTGTCATCATTAATAGTTAGTGACACATTTTTGGAACCATTATTAGTAAAAGTTAAAGATGTTGTGTTTAGTTGGTAATCACTATTTTCCACGCTACTATCTTCATGAACAGATAAGTTAACCGTTACGTTTGAATCAAAATTAGTCATACTAACAGGTATGTTTATATTGAAAGAAGTGTCGGTTTCAATTGTAGTACTTGAGTTGGATTCAAAAGCAACAGTGGGAGCGGAGGATGAATAGGATGTCCAAATAATATCATCAATTGCAATTCTATTATCACCTCCATTATCGCTTCCTCCAGTTTCGTTAGCAATACGTAAAACAAAATCTCCAACGATATTAATATTATGGATGGTTGAAGTTGTGGCGGGTGAATTTTCATCTCCATTGTAAGATACTGTTCCGATTTGAGTATTGTTTACATAGATTGTTAAGGTACCGGAATCACTTCCTGAGAAGAATTGTTTGAAAGTTAGTGTAACAGATCCAATACCATTCGAGATTGTACCAGATTCGATATATGTATTTGAGGTATCGTCATTTAGACCAACAGCGGTTCCATTAATATCGGCACCATTTGTCCTAGAGTTTGTTGCGGTCCAAATTGACCCATCATTAGCAGTCCAGGTTCTTGTTTTATATCGAGTAGAAGAACTAGTATCGATATTATCAAAGGTTTCATGACCTTGCGCATAAGATGATTGCATGGCTTGAATTAAAAGCATAGCAGAAAAGATCATCTTGTAAAAGTAGATTTTTTTCATAGACTTTTTTTACGAGATTAATATTAAAATATGTTTTGGAAAGTTTAATTCATCAATGAGAATTTGATGAAATAAAATCCATAGCAATGTTTAAATTTATAAAAAAAATCTATAAATGAAAGATTTACAACTGTTTTTTAAGTTTTTAATTTTTGGTAATCAGTTGTTTATAATAAAAAACCTCAAGAATGTTCTTGAGGTTTTTCTATTTATGAAATTAGTGCCTAGAAGCCTTCTCCTGGCGCTTCAGGACTTTGAGCCTGAGCTTTCTTAGGATTTAATAATAAATACGTACCTAAAGCTGTTAAGGCAGTATATTTACCATAATTTCCAATTTTTTTTAGAGCTTCTTTACGTGAAATATCTGTATTGTTATCTGGTTTTTTCATTTGTCATCAAAATTGTAATTACTCTATAATAATTTTCTTACTTACTTTACCTAAATCAGAACCAACTTCAACTAAATAAATACCAGTTGGTAAATTAGGGATAGAAATATTCGCAGTTCCGTTAGAACTAAACTTAGTGTTCATTATTTTCTTTCCAACAACTGAATATAAAACTAACGAAGCTTTTTCAGCTTGCAATCCGGCAACAGTAATTGTACTATTAGAAGATTTATAAACACTTACATTACTTAAAGATTGAGTTGGATCGTTACTTAAAACTTGTCTAGTCGTATGAATATAAAACTGTCCAATTCCATCGATACTTTCTGTTAATGTGATTGAATAATCTTGTTCAGATAAATTAGTATAAGTTCCATTGACTCTATCTTCTAAGAAAACTTTAATATCTGTAGGAAGATTTAAAGCATTTGCTGAGAAGTTGATTTCACCTGCTTTAGCTTTAACACCAATAGGAAGAACCATGTTTTCAAAATCACTATTTGGTAATGTTTGAATAGCTAATTTTTTTCCTTCGTTATTCGTAATTAACTCTGAGTATATTTTTAAATCAGCAGTATCTTCACTGAACATTTTAGAATCGTATCCATTGTCGAAAGAGGTTGTTTTCCCGTCAACGTAAAATACTTTAGTAGATTTTTTCTGATCTTGTCTATTAATAATCAATTCAAACGTTGGATGAGAGTCTTCCGAAGTTCTCATAAAGGTGTCAGTTGTTTGATGACTTTGATTTGCAGTGGCAAAAGTTACATTACCGTTACCTGAAGCTTCTACAAAGAACCCTTGACCTGGAGCTAGTTCAATTGGAGATATAGCATTGTAAGTTACATATTGTGTACCATCCCATAACCATAACGTTTCTTCGGTTAACACTCCTGTATTATCCGCTGCGAAAGTAGCCGAGTTAACAAAAGAAGTAAATGGGTTTCCTAATAAATTGAAATTGGTTCTTGTTCCTGTAGTAATTGGAGTAACTACATTGGCTGTATTTAAAGTTCCCGTGGTTGTTAAATCACCAGAAGCAGCCAGTTTAACAGAAACTCCAATTCCGTTCGCGATGGTTCCGGCTTGGCCTGCCTGTACATAAAGCCAAGCTGGTCCTGTAACATTACTATAGTATCCCAAACCTAAATTGCTACCTGTACCAGATGCAAATGTATGGTTTGCCAATACATCTTCAAGCGTTTCTCCAGAAACAGGAGAAGAAACTAAATACCAGTTTGTAGTTGGTAGGTTTCTGTTATAAGTAATACTTCCATTTACTGAAGCTTGAGCGATAAACGAAGCACCATTATTCAATGTTATACTGTTAACTGTTATAGCAGATGTTGCCGTAGGGTAATTGGTTAATCCATTAGGTATAGTTACATTTCCTCCAGTATGAGGGACAACATTATTGTTCCAGTTAGAAGCATTACTCCAGTTGTTACCGGAATTTCCAGTCCAAGTATAGGTATTGTAATAGATGTCTATATTAAAAGTTGATGAATTCGGACATGTTCCAGCGGTTGTGTAAGTAACTGTATATGTTCCAGGTGTAGAAGCCGAAACATCGATAGTTCCATTCGAAGCAATGCTTAAACCGGCAGTTGACGAGAATGAACCTCCAGTTAACCCAGTAATAGTTGGAGAAGGATCAGAATCTTCTGTTGTGTATGATGAAGCAGCATAGCTGAACGAAGCATCATCTAACGCATTAATGGTAACACTAGCAGTTGCAGAGTTAGGACACGTTCCAGCTGTTGTATAAGTAACAGTATATGTTCCAGGAGTCGAAGCTGAAACATCGATAGTTCCATTCGAAGCAATGCTTAAACCAGCAGTTGATGAGAATGAACCTCCAGTCAATCCAGTAATAGTTGGCGAAGGATCAGAAGCATCTACACAATATGCTGAAGCACTATAGTTGAATGAAGCGTCATCTAAAGCATTAATTGTAACACTAGCAGTTGATGAATTTGAACATGTTCCTGCCGTTGTATAAGTAACAGTATATGTTCCAGGCGTTGAAGCCGAAACATCAATAATTCCGTTTGAAGCAATACTTAAACCAGCAGTTGATGAGAATGAACCTCCAGTTAAACCAGTAATAGTCGGAGAAGGATCGGAAGCATCTACACAATATGCTGAAGCACTATAACTAAAAGAAGCATCGTCTAAAGCATTAATGGTAACACTAGCTGTCGCTGAATTCGGACATGTTCCAGCTGTTGTGTACGTCACTGTATATGTTCCAGGTGTAGACGCTGAAACATCAATAGTTCCATTCGAAGCAATGCTTAAACCAGCAGTTGATGAGAAAGAACCTCCAGTTAACCCAGTAATAGTTGGCGAAGGATCAGAAGCATCTACGCAATATGTTGGAGCACTATAACTAAAAGAAGCATCATCTAAAGCGTTAATGGTAACACTTACAATTGCCGAGTTCGGACACGTTCCAGCTGTTGTGTAAGTAACTGTATAGGTTCCAGGTGTAGACGCTGAAACATCAATAGCTCCGTTCGAAGCAATGCTTAAACCAGTAGTTGATGAAAATGAACCTCCTGTCAATCCAGTAATAGTTGGCGAAGGATCAGAAGCATCTGCACAATATGCTGAAGCACTATAACTAAAAGAAGCGTCATCTAAAGCATTAATAGTAACACTAGCAGTAGCTGAATTTGGACATGTTCCAGCTGTTGTATATGTCACTGTGTATGTTCCAGGTGTAGAAGCCGAAACATCAATAACTCCGTTCGAAGCAATACTTAAACCAGCCGTAGATGAGAATGAACCTCCTGTCAATCCAGTAATAGTTGGCGAAGGATCAGAGGCGTCAACACAATATGAAGAAGCTCCATATGAGAAAGAAGCATCATCTAAAGAATTAATGGTAACACTAGCAGTTGATGAATTCGGACATGTTCCCGCTGTTGTATAAGTAACAGTATATGTTCCAGGTGTAGACGCTGAAACATCAATAGTTCCATTTGAAGCAATGCTTAAACCAGCGGTTGACGAGAAAGAACCTCCAGTTAATCCGGTAATAGTTGGTGAAGGATCAGAGTCGTCAACACAATAAGCTGAAGCTCCATAGTTAAATGATGCATCATCTAATGCATTAATGGTAACACTAGCAGTCGATGAATTCGGACATGTTCCCGCTGTTGTATAAGTAACAGTATATGTTCCAGGTGTAGAAGCCGAAACATCAATGGTTCCGTTCGAAGCAATACTCAATCCCGCTGTAGATGAGAATGAACCTCCAGTTAATCCCGTAATAGTTGGCGAAGGATCAGAAGCATCTACACAATAAGCTGAAGCACTATAGTTGAATGAAGCGTCATCTAACGCATTAATGGTAACACTAGCAGTTGCAGAGTTCGGACATGTTCCCGCTGTTGTATAAGTAACAGTATATGTTCCAGGTGTAGAAGCTGAAACATCAATAGTTCCATTCGAAGCAATGCTTAAACCAGCGGTTGATGAGAAAGAACCTCCAGTTAATCCCGTAATAGTTGGCGAAGGATCAGAAGCATCTACACAATATGCTGAAGCACTATAATTAAAAGAAGCATCATCTAAATTATTTACAGTAACAGTTACACTTCCACAGCTTCCAGGAGTTACGCACCCTCCTTCACCACGGATATAATAAGTTGTAGTGGTTGTTGGGTTTACATTAAATGTACCAGTAGCGGTAGTTCCTATTTGAGTCCCTCCACATGAACCTGTATAAATATGCCAATTGGTAGCATCATTTAAGCTACCCGTAATATTTAAGTTGGTATTGCCTCCAGTACATATAGGTGAGGTTGTTGCCGAAACGGTTGGTACGTCTGGATCAGTACAAGTAGAGAACAGAGAACCACTAAAATTGCCTGCAACATCGGTTGGGAAATTATATGCTCCAAAAGACCAGTTGCTGAGATTGTTAACATCTGATGAGCAGGAAGCAAGGGAAGAGTTAAATACCGTTGTGCCCGAATAGTATCCTTCAGATGTGATAATTAGAGCATTAGCGCCATTTGTGAGACCAGTTCCGGACAAAGTAATACCAGTAGCTCCTCCTATAAAGGATAAAAAAGTTCCAGGAGAAGTTCTAGTACCAGTGATAGCAAATAAATGATCTATATTTGCAGTATTAAAGCCAGAATCATCTTCTGAGACGGTACCTATTGAAGCGGATATGCTACCAATTGGGTTGTCATCGGCATTATTGATGGTGATAATAGTACCCTTGTTAATAGTACTTCCAGTGTTATTAACCCACAACAGGTCCCCTTCACCAGTACCAAAGGAACTTCCATTCCATTCTTCGTCTATAAATCTAATAGAGCTATTATTTGGGCAATCATCGAGAAAGACAAATGAAAACCCATCAGGAGAGTCATTGTAGGCAACAAAAGCAATATCTCCCGCTGAATCTATTGAACCATTGTCATTTTGAGATAGAATACTCGTTGATCCCAAAATAAAAAAGGAGGTAAGCAAAATTAAGTGCTTAACAAAGTAATAATTTTTCATATTATAAAAAATAGTTTAGTTGTGTCAAATGTAGATTAAAATAGAAAAGCTTAAATAGCATAATTCAACTGAATTCAATTAAGATGAGGTATAAGTCCAATATTATGACTCTTTTTAATATTTCAGAACGCTACCACTCAGTTTTGTTACGAGACATCAATTACAATCAAATATTGGACTTAGTACTATTTTTTACTCCCAGTATTTTTAAACATTTAAAAGTTAAAAAATATATCTTTTAAGCTCTTGAAGGGTAAATTCCTTGAAGGCATATGATATAATGCACTGACGAATATGGTTGAACAATACCGAATGATTGATTATTACCCGTTAAACCAGATGCTGCAGTTCCATTTACATTTACAGGAATCGGACTTCCTGAATATTTGGCTCCTGTAGTTGAATCTGAGGCAAAAAGATCCCCTCCACTATTTGCTAGTACTCCAGCATTAGGATTCGTTTCATCTGCTCCACCCGCTTCTGTGTTTACAGGAATCTCAACACTACCACTCATGTTGGCTAAACTAATAACGTGATTGTGTGCAGGCATTTCTAATACATTTAAGGTATGCTGTTCTGCTCCTGATCTTGATCCAATTAGATAATTGCTTAATCCAGGACCTCTACCTGGTCCAATAGCAACCCTACCTCTTAAATCAGGTAATGCGAAAGTGGTTCTTCCGTCCCCTCCATAAATTGTACCTATTAACGAAAATAAAGCGTTGTTTTGAGCAATAGCTTGCATTTGTCCTTGGCAAAGCGCCCAGTTTCTAGGAGCCCAATTAGGACCCCATAATCGAATTTCACCGATATATCCTTCCATAAGAATAAGATTTAGTAGTTAATGTTTTAAGTTTTGGTTATCAGTAAATTAATACTTAAGTGAATATAAGGAATATAATTTACGACCAAAAGTTTTTTGTTTTCCTATATACAAAGTTATTTGTTTTATAGCTCAACAAAGGTTGTAATAGCATGAACGCCCTTTTTTTGGGCGTAAGTGTGCTTTTTTATGGAACGAAAGTATAAGTTGTTGTTTAAGTTACTGTAAATCAGATTAGTTTTTTCTCCAGAAGAAAGGCGTTAATAAAATTAATACCGTGAATAATTCTAAACGACCAATAAGCATAAGGAAAGAACAAAACCATTTTGCTCCGATAGATAAATTGGAGAAGTTGTCGACTGGACTAACACTTCCAATTGCAGGTCCTATGTTTCCTAAAGAAGAAGCACAAGCTCCTAAAGCAGATTTAATATCCATTCCTAAAAAGGCCAATATTACGGTACCCACTATAAAAATAAGCATGTACAAAATGAAGAAAGAAAGGATGTTAAAAACAATAGATTGATTTACTGCTTTTCCATCATATCTCACAGGGATAATAGCATTGGGATGCAAAGATTTTTTAAACTCTAAAAAGCTGTTTTTGAGCATTACAATATGTCTTACAATTTTTACACCACCAGAAGTAGAGCCAGCTGAACCTCCGACAAAAAATAAGGCAAAGAAAATACCAGTTACAAAGAAGCTCCACATGGTAAAATCAGCAGAAACAAATCCAGTAGTGGTCACTACCGAAATAACTGAGAATAATGAATGTCGAAAAGCACTTTCGGTTTTTCCGTAAATCATTGGATGGTCTATGGAAGTTTGTAAATTAGGATCTTGAAAGAAAATAATTGTCACGGCTATAATCAAGGATATACCTAATATGCAAAATAGATAATATTTGAATTCTTCGTTTCTTAATACTTTATTTACTTCTCCTTTTAAGGCGTAGTAGGTTAATACGAAGTTTGTACCAGCAACGAACATAAAAAAGATAATAATGTATTGGATCATTGGCATTCCGTTCCAATGAGCGATACTAGCATTTTTGGTTGAAAAACCACCAGTACTAACAGTGGCCATTGAATGGTTAATCGCATCAAACCATGTCATTCCTGCTACTTTGAGGAGCAAGAATTCAACGACGGTCAAAAGAACATAAATAAGCCATAATCTTTTTGCAGTGTCCGTAATTCTTGGATGAAGTTTGTCAGCCGATGGTCCTGGAGCTTCTGCCATAAAAAGTTGCATACCTCCAATACCTAGCAATGGTAAAATGGCAATGGTTAAAACAATAATTCCCATACCTCCAATCCAATGCGTAGCACTTCGCCAGAAGAGGATACCTTTAGGCATAGATTCTATATCCTTTAAAATCGAAGAACCTGTTGTAGAATACCCTGAAATTGTTTCAAAAAAAGCATCCGTAACCGAAGGAATGGACCCAGTCAATAAATATGGGAGCATTCCGGTTGAGGTTAATATCAGCCAACCTAAAGTAACAATTAAATAACCTTCCTTTGTTTGAATGTTTTTGGAAGTTGGTTTATTGAAAAAGAATAATAAAGCGCCTAAAGTTATGGTAATTATTCCGGCATTTAATATTCCTAACGCTTGATCTTCCTCAAAGTATAAACTAAAAGGAACAGCCATCCACATAAACAAACCGTTTAAAACAGCCGTGATTCCTAAAAAACGATAAATGATTTTAAAGTTTAGATTTTCCATCTAATTAAATAAGTCTTCTACGATTGATATTGCCTCTGGTAAACAGAAAACAATGGCTTTATCTCCACTTTGTAATTGAAAATCACCAAAAGACATTAAAGCTTTACCATCTCTAATAACACCACCGATAATGGCTTCTCTAGGAAAGCGTAATTCCTTTATGATTTTTCTAGTAACTTTTGCATCAGGTTGAACCTCGAATTCAAATACTTCGGCATCAACGTTATGCAGGTTTGCTAAAGCCAGAATTTCACCTTTACGAATATGACGGAAAATATTACTAGCTGCAATTAATTTTTTATTGATTAACGTATCAATACCAATGGTTTGCGATATGTTAATATAGTCCATGTTCTCAACAAGAGCTACTGTTTTTTTAACACCTTTTGATTTGGCTACAAGACAAGACATAATGTTAGTCTCTGAGTCTCCCGTAACAGCAACGAAAGCATCCATTTCGCGAATGTTTTCCTCCTCAAGTAGCTCTAAATCTCTACCATCTCCGTAGATAACCAGAGTATGACGTAACTCTTCTGCTAATTGAAAAGCTTTGTCTTTATTTTTTTCAATAAGTTTTACTTTGAAGTTATCCTTGCAAAGTTTTCGAGCTGTTTTTCTTCCAACACGACTACCTCCAAGAATCATTACATTTTTTATATCAATGTGTTCCTTACCGATAATTTCGTACAACTTATTGATACTGTAGCTTGGTACCGAAAAATATACCTGATCATTTAGTTTGTAGGTAGTATCACCTCTCGGAATAATTGTTTGAGCGACACCTTCACGTTTTATAGCAATGGTAATAAAGTCTACTAAACAAAACTTGTCTTTTGCTTCTTTAACGGTTAAATCCAAAATAGGCGATTTATAACCTAATGTAGTTCCCATTACATTGAAAACCCCGTTTTCGAAGGCAACAGTATCGTTAAATGAAGATTGATTTAAAAGAAGTTTTATTTCCTTAGCAGCTAATTCTTCAGGAGAAATCATAAAATCTACTCCAAAGCCTTTGAAGTTTACAATTTCATTACTTAAAAACTCAGGATTACTGATTCTTGCAATAGTTTTTTTAGCACCTAAAGCTTTACCTATTACTGAAATTGTAAAATTGGTGTTTTGACTATCAGTAACTGCCAAAAGCAAGTCAGCACTGTCAATTCCAATTTCTTTCAAAAGTTTTATAGAAGTGGCATCGCCTTTTTTGGCAATAACATCTAAATGATTGTTTATGTAATTAAGTTTATCTCCATCGAAATCGATGATGTACGTATCTTGCGATTCGTAAGATAACAATTTAGCCAAATGAAAGCCTACGTCTCCGGCTCCGGCTATGATTATTTTCATATCAAAAAATAAAAAAAGATAGCATACAAAGATACTGTGCTTGTTTCGGTTGTGCAAAAAATGATTTATATTTATGGAAAATTAAATGAATTGCATTAATGGAAAAGTTATCTATAAAATCATGGGCACTTGATGATAGGCCTCGTGAAAAAATGTTGCTAAAAGGTAAAGAATCTCTTTCTGACGCTGAACTCATGGCTATCTTAATAGGTTCTGGAAATAGAAATGAAACTGCCGTAGATTTATCCAAAAGAATTTTAAGATTTGTTAATAATAATCTTCAAAAATTGTCGAAGTTGTCAATAGAAGAACTAATTCAGTTTAAGGGTATTGGTGAAGCGAAGGCAATAGCTATTGTGACCGCTCTTGAATTTGGCAAAAGAAGACAATTCGAAGATAAAATTACATTACCAAAAATTACTAGCTCAAGTGAAGTAATGTCAATTATGAGCCCAGTTTTATATAATTTAGATCATGAAGAGTTTTGGGTCTTGTATTTGAATAATGCGAACAAAGTAATATCCAAACATCAAATTAGTAAAGGGGGGTTAACCGCAACATTGGTCGATGTACGAATTATATTTAAGAAGGCTATGGAGTTAAATTCCGTTGGAATAATTTTATGTCACAATCATCCTTCTGGAAAATTGAAACCAAGTAAAGCAGATATCGAATTAACTGATAAAGTAAAAGTTGCATCTTCTACACTAGATATAAAACTATTGGATCACTTAATAATTAGCGAAAAAACGTATTTTAGCTTTGCAGACGAGGGAATCTTGTAGATTTCATTCTTAGATAAAAGACAATGCTTTTAATTTATACTCACAAGTTGACTCCACGAGTTCGATATATATTTAAACATATATTGACTAGAACATTACAAATTCCTATTGATTTTACGATGAAGGTGGAGGAGTTTGTAGCGCATAATGGTCCTAAGTTTTCATATACAAAAGTAGCTTTAGGTAAAGAATTTTTTGTGAAGAGTCACGAGTTACTTTTTCAGCAAGGAATAAAAGATGTTGAAATAACGATGGGTAAATGGAAAGGAGTTCCGTGCTTCTTTTTACAAGGAGAAAAATCAGATATTCCTTTTGATATATTTTCGGCAAGTTTTTATTTAATTTCCAGATATGAAGAGTACCTTCCTCACATTAAAGATAAATTCGGACGTTTTAAGGCCGTTGAAAGCTTAGCATTTAAAAATGGGTTTTTAGAGAAACCTTTAATTGATATTTGGGCTTATCAATTTTTAAATGAGTTAAAGAAACGATTTCCTGATTATGAGTATAAAAATCGCTCTTATCAATACATTTCTACAATTGATGTGGATAATGCTTACGCATATAAGTACAAGAGTTTCATGAGAACTGTTGGAGGTTTTTTAAAAGATGCTTATGAAGTGAAGATTTTCAATCTGTGGGATCGATTTGCAGTTCGATTTAACATAAAAAAAGATCCTTTTGATACATTTCAAAAGATTCTTAAATTCAAAAAAGAACACGATGTAAGAACCATTTTTTTCTTTTTAATAGGTGATTACACTTCATATGATACAAATGTTTCCGCATCAAAGTCTAAATTTAAATTGTTAATCAAAGACATGGTGGATTATGCAAGGGTTGGATTACATCCTTCTTATTACACCATGAAAAATGCTGAAATGCTCAAGAAAGAAAAAGAGCGATTAGAGGCAATTACAAATATTCCCGTTATTCGTTCTCGTCAGCATTATTTACGTTTTACATTACCAGATACGTATCAAAAGTTAATTGATTTAGAAATAGCTGAAGATTATTCTATGGGATATGCCAGTATGCCTGGTTTTAGAGCGAGTACCTGTACGCCTTTTTATTTTTATGATATTGATTTTGAAATTCAAACACCACTGAAAGTCTTTCCATTTGCGGTAATGGACACGACACTTAATGATTACATGAAACTTACTCCCAAAAGAGCTCTCGGTAAAATAAGAGATTTAAAGAACGAAGTTAAAAGAGTGAACGGTATTTTTATTACACTATTCCATAATGAAAGCTTAAGTGGATATCAACGTTGGCGTGGATGGAGTCGATTGTATGGTTCTATGTTAAAAATAGTGAAGAGTCAATGATAACATATTATGAAAGGACAGAGCTAGATATTGAAAAGTATGATGGCTGTATTGGAAATGCTGTTCAGTATAATGTTTTTGGGTTTTCTTGGTATTTAGATATCGTTTGCGAACAATGGGGAGCTTATGTACTGAATGATTATGACGCTGTAATGCCAATACCTTGGAGAAAAAAACTATTTATTAAATATGTTTATCCGCCACTCTGGGTAATTCAGCTCGGAATCTATTCAAAAGAAATTGAAGATGAAAACGAATTTTTGATTGAAGTTTTTGATGATTTTCGATACGTAGAGCTGAGAATGAACAAAGAAAACTCTTTTAGTATGTTAAACGAGTTTCAACAGGAACGACAAGTTCAAGTTTTGTCGCTTAACCAAGATTATGAAACTATTAAAAATGGCTATAATAGAAATAGAAAAAGAGAATTAAAGAAATCACTAAATGCTGATTTAACTGAACATTGGGGAGGAAATCCGTCTGAATTTATATCTCTATTCAGAGATAATGTAGGAAAGAGAGTTTATAAAATTAATGAATCTGATTATCAGAATTTGCGTATCCTAATGCAGGTATGTATTGAAAAAAGAGTGGGAGAGCTATTAACTATATATGATAGAGAAGATAGATTGGTTTCAGGAGCATTCCTTTTAAAACAAAAGAATAGAGTTACAGAATTGGTTTGCTCTTCTGATTTTTCTAACAGAAAAAATGGAGCAAATACTTTTATGAATGATAGAGCTATTTTTAAATATCAGAAAAACTTTGATGTTTTTGATTTTGGAGGCTCATCTATGAATAATATTGCGAAATATTATAGAAGTTTCGGGGCTAGAGATGAAAATTACATTCACTTAGTGTTTAATAACTTACCTAAGCTTTTAAGATTTCTTAAGCGTTAAGATACTTTCTGTAAAAGTAGAAAAATCCAATACAAGAAGCTATTCCCGTAAACCAAAGCAGTATAGCCGATGTAATAGCCGCTCCTTTAATTCCTAAAGTTGGAATTAAAAAGTAGTTCGAAGTTATATTTGTGATTATAGCAATGATCATTATATAATAATTGAATTTAGCTTTACCAATAGAGGACAGTAAATTTCCAAAAAGTCCACGTAAGGTTAAGACTCCTATAACTCCAAAGGAAACAATAACAAAGCTGTCAGTATAAATGGAAAAAGATGGATCGAAGAAATTAAGTAGATTAGTTCCGAATGAAACGATTGAAAATAAGAATAATATACTAATTGCTATGAAAAAGAGAACATAACTTTTTATATAGTTGAAAACGTATTTTTTGTCGTTAATATTTTCTGTAAAAGAAACAAAATCAGTTGAAATAAAAACCCTCGGTAAAAAAAGAATACTGTACGGGATTATCGTAATATATCGAAATGCCGTAACTTTTTCGGGTAATTCCATGATGTTTCCAATTAGTAAAATGTCTATTGAAAATAACAAGAGCGTAGCTACATTCGAGAGCCCAGCGAAAAAACCATATTTCCAAAACTCCTTATTAACAAAGTCAGGTCTATTATCGGTATTTGTTTTGAAGAAAGTACTCAGATAAAACAATAATAGAAGTGTTGGAGTAATTATCAAAGCTAAAATATACCCAATTTCTTGAAAAAAATAACTTAATAAGACTACAGCAATTATAAGTAGGCCATTATAGCTAATATCAATAAAAGCATATGATTTGTTTTTATGAGCCAGTCGAGCTTTTGTTTTTAAGGCTTCTATTAAAAATAAGGGAGCGAAGACCAAAGACATTATGCTAAGGTATATCCCTGAATTTTCGAACTCAAAATGAATTATTAAACCACAAAGAGATGTGATTAAAGTTAGAACAATTGAAGCAATTAAACCTTTCTTAACGATATAAGAAAACAAAAAATCGTGATTAGAAGTGTTTTCAGGAAGTGCACCATATCGAATATAACTTTGATGTAATCCAAGACCGATTAATGGAAGTAGAAAAGAAATTATATTCCAAGAATACAGTACTTCACCGAGTTCCTTGTTAGGAATTAATTGTAAACTAATCCATGAAGTCAGAAACGAAAGGATTCTAGAAAAAATAGTAGCAAAGAATATATATCCACCAGATCTATTTAAAAAACCGGTAATGTAGTTTTTAAGATAATCCATTTAAAGCTTTTTGATAAATTGAATTAAACTGATTTGAAATACTTTCTTTACTAAAATGATGAATAGCATAATTATGCATATCACTTCTGTCAGGAGAAAAAGAATTATGAACTTTGAGTAAAGCATTTGTTAAAGCTTTTTCATCTTTGGGCTTAATAAGAAAACCAAAGTTTTCGGGGAAGTATTCAGATATTCCACCAACATCAGTACTGATTACTGGAGTTCCACAAGAAAAGCTTTCTAAAATAACACAAGGAAGATTTTCATAATTACTGAATAGTACAAATACATGAGCTTTATCTATTTGTGTAGCTATTTCTTTATGAGTTAGATGATCTAAAATCTTAACTTTTTTATTGAGACCTAATTTTTCTATAAGGCCTTGGTATCTAAAAGAACCGTCCCCAATCAATAAGAACTGAAATGTATCAACGACTAAAGAGAATTCTTTAATAGATCTTATAATCCCGGAAATATTTTTGTGAGGATCATTCATGCTAGAAGCATGGATAATAGTGAAAACTTCGTGTTTTTGTTTAATGGGTTTGAACAAATTACAATCTACGACGTTAGGAACTCTATGATAATTACCTTTTAGCCCTAAATTCACCATTGATTTTTTTAAATTATCGGAAACAGGACAGATAAAACTAGCTCTTTTAGTAATTAACCGAGAAAAAAACAGTTCAATTTTACTAATATTATTCGATAAAGGATAATGATAGCCTGTCCAATGTTCTGATATAATAAAAGGCTTCTTTAAAAACCATTTTAGATATAAAGCGAAAAAACCAAAAGGGAAAAGTTTGTTCAAATGAACAATATCAAAGTTCTCTACTTGATTTAACAACAATTTAAAAGCTTTTCTGAACAGTAGTAACTTTTTTATTGGATTTTTAACTATTTTTATATAAGCTATGTAAGTTTCAACATTATTAATGCTTGCTATTTTTATTTCGACATCCACTTTAAGGGAATGGTCCGAAATAATATGTAATACAGAGACCGAATTATGTTCTCCTACTGCTTCAGCATGACGTTGAATAAAGTCTCCATTATTAGGTAAAACTCGAGAGGGGTACCAACCGCATAGAAATAATATATGAAGCTTCTTTTTTACCAATAGTGTATATTAAATTTATGCTAAAATAGCTTTTTAAATTATAAAAACTTTAAATTTGGCACATGACTAATGTAAAACATCTTTTTTTTGATTTAGACCATACTTTATGGGATTTTGAAAGAAATTCTGAGTTAACATTTAAGCAAATTTTTAAAGAACAAGGTATTGCTCTAGGCTTCTCAGAATTTTTTAAAATCTATTCACCAATAAACATTAAGTATTGGAGATTTTACAGAGAAGATAAGATTAGTAAGGAAGAATTGCGATATAGAAGATTAAAAGAAACTTTTGATAACTTAGGTTTCGAAATTTCAGATGAGCTAATAAATACTATTGCGAGAGATTATATTGATTATTTACCTAATTACAACAATTTGTTAAAGGGAGCAATAGAGGTATTAGACTATTTGAAACCCAAATATGTACTTCATATCATAACCAATGGATTTGAAGAAGTTCAGAAATTAAAGCTAGAAAAATCAGAAATATTGCACTATTTCGATGTTATTGTAACCTCTGAATGTGTTGGAGTAAAAAAACCAAATCCGAAGGTTTTTGAATTTGCTATGGAAAAAGCCATGGCAGAAGCTGAAGAATCTGTTATGATTGGTGATAGTTTTGAAGCCGATGTGCTTGGTGCTATGAAAGTAGGTATGAAAGCTATTCACCTAGCTGATGAAAAAAATGATTCAAATGAGTTTATTGCTGTGAAATCATTGCATGAATTAAAACAATATCTGTAGAATTTCGTTAACTTATTAAGGAGCAATAGGATTTTAGGGGAGAAATGTGTTCAAACTTGTTTATTATATAAACGAGTTAGTTAGTAAAAGAAGAAACCTTAAGTATATGTACATAAATATGAGATGTAAAATTTTTAGTATTATTTTTTGTATTGTCGTCTTTGGCTTGTCTTCCTGTGTTGAAGATCTAGATTTTTACCAAGTTGATGACATTGAGTTGACCCCCACTTATATTGGATCATTAATTTATTCGAGTCTTCCTCAAACCTCTTTGGTTAGTCCAAGTGGAGTTGAAGTAGGTAGGATAACCGACGTTACTCAAGTTGAAATATTTAAAAATTCGGTAACGGATAGATTAAAAAAAGTTGATATTGATTTCGAAATAACAAATCCATTTAATCGAAGATTTACTATAGATTTTAGGTTTTTGAATGAATCTAATGACGAAACTTATCGAATTCCTCAGATTGCAGTAGCTCCAAATGTGAGTAAATACAAGCTTAAAGAGGAAATATTGTTGTCAGAGAATAATAATATTTTAAACTCAACAAAAATTGAAGTAACATTGGAATTACTTCCTAGTACTGATGGTTCAGTAGTCGATATTAACGATAATAAGACCTTTATATTTAAATCAGCAGGAACCTTTTATTTCGGAATAAATTAATGAAAAAGTTAGTAGTATTAATGGTATTCCTTTTAGGAATATCAGAAGCATCTGTGGCTCAGAATAAGCAGGTGTTATATGAGTTTGATGGTATTCCTCAAACATTATTGTTAAATCCAGGAAGTAAGGTGAATTATAAATATACAGTGGGAGTTCCGTTATTATCTGGAATCTCTTTTCAAGCGGGAATAACTGGAGTTACCGTGGCTGATATTTTTAGGAATGATGGAATTGATCCTAATATTAAGTTTAGAAATGCGCTAAATAAAATTACTGCTGATGATTATTTACAGTTTCATTCTCAAGTGGAAGTTGTTAGTGGAGGTTTTAGGCTAGATGATAATAATTTTATTTCTGCGGGATTTTATACTGAAATAGATATTTTCGGAAATGCTCCTAAGGATATATTTACTCTATTAAATGAAGGGAATGCAGCTTATTTAAACAAGAGGTTTTTCTTATCGCAAGGTAATTTAAAGGCGGAAGCTTTAGGTGTTTTACATTTTGGTTTGTCTAGAAAAATTAGTGAAAAATTAAATGTAGGAGCTAGATTAAAGATATATTCTGGAGTGGCTAATGTGATGACTACAGGGAATACTGGTACCTTTACCACAAGGTTAGGTCAAGATAATATTTACAGACATTTTTTGAATAATATAAATGTAACAGGATATAGTTCTGGTCTCTATGATGAAAATGATGAAGTTGTTGAAGCCAGTACCATGTTAGGACGCTCGTTTTTAGGAGGAAACCTAGGGCTAGGTATAGATTTAGGTTTTACTTATAAAATTGATGAAAATACTGAATTAACGGCCAGCTTACTTGATATCGGTTATGTAGGATATTCTGAAGATGTCAGAAATGTAAATATTAACGGTAGTTATTCTTTTTCTGGTATAGAGTTCCAATATGATGGAAATAATACAAATTATTGGGAAGATTTGAGTAATGATTTTAAGTCAAAGGTTCCTACAGAGGAAAATAGAAATTCTTATTCGGTTATGCGCCCTATAAAGTTTAATGCTTCTGTAAAACATGTTTGGGGTAAAACAAGAAAAGAAGAAAACTGTTATGATCTCAGTTATAATGATTATTATGACAATGGAGTGGGAGCGCAAGTGTTTTCAGTGTTTAGACCAACAGGACCGAGATTGGCATTAACAGGTTTTTATGAAAGAAGGTTCTTAAAAGGATTAATGGGGAAGTTTACTTATACTATTGATGATTTTTCATATACCAACATAGGAGCAGGTCTGTCTGCTAAAATAGGTAAGGTTAATGTTTATGGTATTGTTGATAATATATTTGGACTACCAAATTTAGCAGATACCAACACGGCATCATTCCAACTTGGGGTGAATTTAATTTTTAGATAGATTAAATTGTAAATATTCTTATATTCAGCATTGAAAACAATAAAAATAATAGATGAAAGCTAACAGAATGTTTCTTGTCATTTTCTGTTTAATAACTTTAACAGGATATAGTCAGAAAAAAATTAATAATTACAAGTATGTGGTTGTCCCTAATAGATTCGATTTCTTAAAACAAGATGATCAATACCAAACTAGTTCATTAACTAAGTTCTTATTTAAAAAATACGGTTTTAAGGTTTATTTAGATAATGAAACATTACCCGATGATTTAAGTAGAAATAGATGTTTAGGATTAACGGGAGTTGTCAAGGATGCTTCTAGCCTGTTTACTACAAAGACTTTTGTTGAGTTAAGAGATTGTAATAATAATGTTGTTTTTACTTCTGAAGAAGGGAAGAGTAAATTGAAAGATTATAAAAAGGCATATCATGAGTCAATAAGAAATGCTTTCAACTCTGTTAAAAATTTAAGATATAAGTATGTTTCATCTGGTGACGAAGAAGTTGTTGAAACAAAACAATTAAGTGCTCCAAGTCAAGTAATTTCGACTAATGTAAAGACTAGTAGTAATGAGAAAGTAATTAATGGGAATTTAGAGTTGCTATATGCCCAGCCTGTAACTAATGGATTTCAATTGATAGATAATAAACCTGAAAGAGTTTTTATAGCTTTGAAATCTGAATTGAGGGATGTTTTTATTCTAAAAAATAAAAACGGAATTATTTATAAAGTAGGTAGTTCTTGGAAAGCTGAATATTTTGAAGGCGAGAAAAAAATAACAAAATTGTATAATGTAAAGTTTTAAATTATACTTGATAATTAATAAAAAAAGGAGGTATTCAAATAGATACCTCCTTTTTTATTTAATAATTGTACTTATTTTTCCAACGTTGTTTTAACATTTCTCTAAATTGATTTTCTCGAGAATTATTACCAGGTTCATACAATTTTGTGTTTTGAATTTCGTCAGGCATGTATTCTTGATTGACAAAGTTACCTTGATAATTATGTGAATACAGATAATCTTTTCCGTAATCTAAGTCTTTCATTAATTTAGTAGGCGCATTTCTTAAGTGCAAGGGGATAGGTAAGTCTCCCGTAGTTCTTACTAATTGTTGAGCTTGATTTATGGCCATATAAGAGGCGTTGCTTTTAGCTGAGTTAGCCAAATACACCGCACATTGACTTAGTATGATACGTGATTCCGGGTTTCCAATAACCGATACTGCTTGAAAGGTGTTGTTGGCTAAAATTAAAGCTGTAGGATTTGCATTTCCTATATCTTCAGATGCAAGAATTAGTAATCGTCGAGCAATAAACTTTACATCTTCGCCACCCTCAATCATTCTAGCCAACCAATAAACAGCTGCATTGGGATCACTACCTCGAATTGATTTTATGAAGGCAGAAATAATATCATAGTGTTGTTCTCCAGTTTTATCGTATCTAGCAGGAGTTTTTTGAATTTTCTGAAGTACTAATTCATTGGTTATTGTCACTTTGTCTTCAGTGCTTACGAGTAAGTCAAATGTATTCAGTAACTTTCTGGCATCTCCGCCAGAAACTCTAAGTAAGGCATCTGTTTCTTTTAAAACAATTTCTTTCTTCGAAATAATTTCATCTTTCTCTATTGCCCTATTTAAAAGTGCTATTAAATCTTCTTTATCGAATGAGTTAAGGATGTATACCTGACATCTTGAAAGGAGAGCTGGAATAACTTCAAAACTTGGATTTTCAGTTGTTGCACCAACTAAAGTAACCCATCCTCTTTCAACCGCTCCAAGAAGAGAGTCCTGTTGAGATTTACTGAACCTATGAATTTCATCAATAAATAAAATGGGATTCTTTTGTGTAAATAAACCGCTGCTTTTTTTTGCCTTCTCAATAACTTCTCTAACATCTTTTACACCTGAGCTGATAGCGCTTAATGTATAAAAAGGGCGTTCGGATTCCTTGGCAATAATATTTGCAAGAGTAGTTTTTCCAATACCAGGAGGACCCCATAAGATCAGAGAGGGTATTATTCCTTGTTTAATATGGTTAGTTAAAATCCCATTCGGTCCAACTAAATGTTGTTGACTAATATAGTCTTGTAAAGATTTAGGTCTTATTCTTTCTGCTAAAGGTTGGCTCATTTTAAAAGAGTATTACAAGTCAAAGTTACTAATTATTTTAACTAAATTTAATTCTGATGATTATGACAAAATAGCATGGATTTTCCTTTGGATATATTTTTGATAATAATTTGTTATGAGTGAAAAGTATCAACTTAAGTTTTCGGATAGTATGATTATAATACCATTTGTTATGGTATTTGTAATATGGTTTGTTTATTGGATAGAAATTAAGTTTGGATTAAATTTTAATAAGTATGGCGTTTACCCGAGGTCTTTTGTTGGATTAAGGGGAGTTTTATTTTCTCCGTTTATACATAGTGGTACAAGTCATTTATTCAACAACTCTATTCCATTGTTCGTTTTGACGGGAATCGTGCTTTATTTCTATCGAGAAGTAGCTTTAAAGAGTTTAATCTATGGAGGATTACTGACAGGTTTTTTAACATGGATAATAGGAAGAGAGTCTCATCATATTGGAGCAAGCGGAATAGTATACTTGCTATTTAGTTTTGTGTTTTTTAGCGGTGTATTAAAGAAGCATTTCAGATTAGTGGCGGTGTCGCTCGTGGTAATTTTTTTATACGGAAGTATGGTTTGGTATGTGTTTCCTATAAAAGAAGGGATTTCTTGGGAAGGACACTTATCAGGATTTTTAATTGGTTTAGTTTTTGCTATTTTGTATCGAAAGAAAGGAATTGTTAAGGAGAAGTATGTGTTTTCCAAAAGTGAATTTGACGAGATGTTTGATGAAAACGGGAACTATATTCCACCAGTTGAAGTTGAGGAAAGTGAAGAGGGAATTATTGATCAACAAACGATAACATATAAATATATTTATAAAGAAGATTCAGAATAACAAACTGAATCTTCTTTTAAGTATTTATATCGAACGCTGTCTTATGGCTTCATATAAGAAAGCACCACAAGCAACAGATACGTTTAGAGATTCTATTTCTCCAAGTAAAGGTAATTTTGCTTTATAGTCTGACAATTTTAAAACGGAACTGCTAACTCCTTTATGTTCTGATCCCATTATAATTCCAATAGGTTGATTAAAGTTAACATCATAAATTAAATCCTCTGTCTTTTCTGTAGCTGATACTAACTTTATATCCGCTGATTTTAAGTGAAAAATAGCATCTTTTATATGATCGACTTTACATATTGGGATTTTGAAAGCTGCTCCAGCCGAAGTTTTTATCGTTTCAGCGTTAACGGGTGCACTACCACTTTTAGGAATTATTATTCCATTAACTCCAGTACATTCCGCGGTTCTTATAATTGCACCGAAATTGCGAACATCTGAAACTTGGTCCAAAAGAAGAAACAACGGTGTGTTATTGTTTTCTAGGGTGTCGTTAATTAAGCTATCAAGATCACTAAACTCGATTGGAGCAATTTTGGCAACAGCACCTTGATGATTATTGTGTTTTGATAAGCGATCAAGCTTTTCTGCAGGAACTAAACTTGTAGAAATCTTATTCTTCTTTGTAAGTTTTTCCAATTGATAAAATAAGTCTCCTCGGAGGCCTTTTTGTAGATAAACCTTGTTAATTGAAGAACCACTTTCAATGGCTTCAATTATCGCTCTTATACCGAAAATAATTGTGTTTTCTTGCATGTCGCAAAGGTAATAGAATTATTATAATAAGTAGGTAACTTAATTTTAATCTATTAATATGATTTGTATATTATACAAAATGAAAAAGTCAGGGGGTCTTCCCCTGACTTTTTTTAATAGTTGATTATTCTATTGAATGGTAAAAGTAGAAGAGGTGTAAGAACCATAATTACCAGAAGCTGTGAAAATGGTTGATCCATTTATTGTTAACACATATCCAGTACCGCCATCGCCATAAGCATCATATATTTGCATAACGTAATCACCAGGACTGAGGCATACAGCAGAAGAAAGACTACCGGTCATACCGGCATATGCGCCGTAGGCAGGTGTTGCAGCACTGGCTAACACAACTTCTCCAGTAGAGGTGTTAGTGATGGACCAATACGCTTCTTCTGGCCAATCGTCAAATTCAATATTTACCTTGGCTTTTGACATACCTGTGTTACATACTTTAGAAACATTAAGAGTGATTTTTTCTCCGACATAGAAATCGTCTCCACCTTTCAGTCGCAATACTAATGTTTTATCAGTAGCGATATCTAATCCTTCATCCTTAAAAGTAATATCTAGTGAAGCAGCGTTTTGATTTGCTGGAATAGTAATACTCGTAGGAACAGAATATGCTGAAGAACTTATGGTGGATGATTCTTCATCAATTAAAACTTCTATGTTTCTATTATTACCAGTGAGGTTACCTGTATAAACGATAATACTTTCGACAATCTCGCTATTAGGAGGTACACCTACATCTGAAGATGTTTTTTCAAATGTTGCGTAATTGGCATATTCCGCTTCTTCAGTACAACTAGTAATAATAAATAATAAAGTAAACATGGTAAATACTCTGTAAGTAATTTTCTTCATGGTTAAAGATTTGATTAATTAATAAAAAAACAGAGATAGTTAGTGCGTCAACTTGAGTTGGTTAATTGGTTTTGATTTGTTTAATTTTAAGTGTTATGATGGTTTATCTATATTATAGATAAACGACTAAGTTATATATAAACTGATAAAAGCATATTGTAGGACTTTAATAAAGAAGAAGAGAGAATGCCTACTTAGAAGAGGATAAATTATTAGGGTATATAATAATTTACTTTTATCGGAAATAATAAAAAACAAACCTCTGCTAATTAGCAGAGGTTTGGGTTAAACTTTTATAAGTTTTGATCTGATATGAATGGATTGTTTTGAATTTCGTCTAATGGAATTTCAAAAGTAAATCTTTCATCATTATATTGAATAGCTGTACCAACCAAAGATAAGTGGTTAGAACCTCTAGTAACAGTAGCTTTGTTACGTTTCATTGCTAAGTAACTTTTACCTTCTCCCCATAATTCAATACGAGTTTGTAAGTAAATTTCATCTAATAAAGCTTGTCCAGATAACGCATCGATATATGAAGCGTCAGGTACACGTCTAGATACTAAAGCTTTTAAGCTTGTTCTAGCAGCTCCTTCAGCTCCAGCCTTAGCATTAGCTTCGGCATTTAATAAATACATTTCTTCAACTCTCATGTACACGTAATCCGCTGTAACAGTTTGAGAAACACCTCCAATACTACCTGAAGCATAGAACTTAAATAATGGTTGTAAGTGTCTACCGTTACTTGGGTTATTAAAGAATTGAGCTTTACGAGAATCATTTGCAGGAATTGCGTCATAAAGTGACTGGTCAATAACTTTGAAATCTCCTGCCCATGCGTAGCTATAAGAGAATGCATCAATTTGACCCCACCAAGAAACTAATCCTAATTGGTTAGTTTCAGTAATATCAATTCCCCACATCCAGCTAGAAGTGTTAACATCACGGAATCCATTTGTTACTTCTGAAGAAGCAAGCATTGTATGATTACCAGCGTTTATTACATCTTGAGTTAAAGTAGCAACTTGACTATCAGCACCTCCTTTAGCTCCAAGAACATAGGCTAAAATACCTTTAGCTACATCTTGGTTAACCGCGGCTTTACTTGTTCTATTGAAACCAGATAATAACGTTATAGCGTCATTTAAATCTTTTTCCATTTGGTCATAAATTTGACCAGCAGTAGATTTAGGTAAATTAGCTCCACTCGGTTCTAAATACATTGGTAGAATAGGTTCAGATGCATTGTACTCCTTTTGATAATATTGAGCTAAATAGAAATAAGAGTGCGCTCTCATTGCTTTTGCTTGCCCCATACTATACTTATTTTCATCATTTGAAGGAACAGCATCGTTACCTCCAAGGTTTTGAATTACGGTATTAGCAGAACGAATGATTCTATAATAGTATCTCCATACTTGTCTGTTATCACCAAAAGTAAAGTCAGTACAAGCTTGTAATTCTGTAATACTTGCTCGGTACCACCCATAAGTACTTACACTAAGAGCCATATCTCCAGAAATCATATCTCCGAAAACATCATATGATTTATGACCGAAGTCATCATGACCAGTGGTACCACCAGAACCAAACTGGATCATTTGAGCATACATTCCCGATACGAAAGCAGAAGGAATAAATAAGTTAGTATTCGCTCCGTCAGCTAATTGAGCTGAAGTCAAAAATTCTGTTGGCTGGCTAACACCAGACTCACCATCGTTACTCAGGAATTCATCGCTACAGCCAAAGGATAATCCCATTAAGGCAGATAGAAATGATATTTTTATTATTTTTTTCATCATTGTAATTCTAATTAAAATTTAACTCTAACACCAAATGTAATAGTCGTAGGTGGAGCGTATTGTCTACGCGCAGAGTTACCTATTTCACTAATAGAAGGGTTGAATCCTTCTCTTGCAGTTTCTACGAATAAATTATCCCCAGAAACCCATAAGTTAATTAAATCAATACCTGAATTAGGCATAAAAGAACTAGGAACAGTGTATCCAATTCTCGCATTGTTTAATGCAATGAAATCAGTACTTGTGATAAATCTATCTGAAGCATTGTTTTGGTCTAAACCATCTGCTAATCTAGGAACATTAGTAACATCACCAGGTTGTTGCCATCTATTTCTGATATCAACGTGATAGTTTGTAGAAGCAGCTCCTCTACGATCACTCATTAATTCAGCATATTGAGCATCATATGCATAACCTCCTAAACTATATGTGAATTGAGTAGAAAAATCGAAGTTTTTGAACTTTCCAGATAATCTAAAAGCTCCTCTTAAATCAGGGATAAAAGATTTGTCAATAAACACTTGAGTCGCATCACCATAAGTCTTAGTAGTTGTTCTCTTAATGTTTGTACCTGAAACTCTTTGTTGGTATTCATATAAAGAAGATGTCGCACTAGTATTTATTCCGTTTTCAATAATAGAGAAATCACCCTCTCCTGCATCTAAAACGCCATTATCATTTTTATCATCATAATACTGATACCACATTTCGGCTCCGTCAGCAGGATCTACACCAGCAGATTCTCTCATATAAAAATCAAACATTGATCTTCCAGCAGCATAAGCAAAGAAACCACTATCCTCACTTGAACCAGCGTCAAGAATTTTTGGCTGTCCAGATGTAGCATCTAGAGGCATTGTGATGAATTCATTTTTTAACATTTCTCCATTCACACTCAAGTCTAATTTGAAGTCTTCAGTGTTAACAATATGTCCAGTTAAATCAAATTCAAAACCTTGATTTAAAATTTCCCCATCGTTTACACGTATAGAAGAGAATCCAACTGAAGGACCTCTACGAGCATTGAAGAATAAGTTATCAGTATTTTTTCTATAAAAATCGAAATTAGCATCTAAATAACGACCAAAACCACTTTCTATACCAACCTGAATCATTCTAGAAGTTTCCCAAGTTAAATTTGCATCACCTGGAGTTCTTTCAACTAAAGCAAGACCAGATACAAAGTTTGCATCATAGGTTGTATATCCTCTCCATGCGTCAGCACCGTCTTGATCTCCTGTAACCCCCCAAGAACCTTTTAATTTCAAGTATGAAACAAAACTGTTCGCCATGAAATCTTCTTCAGAAATTACCCAAGCTGCACCAATAGAACCAAATACACCCCATTTATCATTTACAAAACGAGAAGATCCATCAGTTCTTAGCGATCCAGTAAGGAAATACTTATTAGCAAAGTTATAATTTACTTGAGAGAAATAAGACTCTATAGAAGAGTTTTCAGAATAACCATCAGCTGGTCTCGTAGTAAGTAAATAGTTACTTGGATTATACAATCCAGGAACAACAATATTTTCCTTATAAATATTAGACTCACTAAAACTTCTTTCAAAAGATTCATGAGCGGCCAATGCTTCTATCGAATGATCACCGAAAGACTTTCTAAATCTTAATAATTGTAAGAAGGTTTTAGACCATCTGTGACGGTCTCTAATATTAAGTGTTCCATTAGGTTGTCTACCAGTACCATATACATGGTTACTAACGTTGTTTCTCTTTTGATAAGAATATTGACCTCCTAATTTCGTTTCAAACGTTAATTCGTCTGTAATTCTGAAATCTAAAGATACATTACCGTTTAATCCATGTGTATCTCTACCATCAAAATCTAAAATAGCTGAACCGATTGGATTTAAAAGGTTTGCGTTTGGACGAGCTCTATCGAATCCGAAATTGTTAATATCAGATGTTGGCGATCCATAATCGTATTGGTAACCACCAAAGATTGGATCAGGAATTAAATCACCAGTACCAGGGTATCTGGCAAAAACAGGGTAAATTGGCCCCATTTTATCGGCAAATTCGAAAACATTTTCTGAACCTGCGATTTGACCGTTATTAGTACTCTCAGAATAAGAATACCCCATGTTAACACCTACTTTTAACCAATCTTTTACATCAGAATTAACGTTAAGTCTAGTAGAATATCTTCTGAAATTAGAATTTATTGAATATCCCTTATCATCTAAATAACCAACAGAAAAGAAATATTTTGATCTTTCAGAACCTCCACCTATTCTAAGGTTAGCTTCTGATCTTATTCCTGTACCAAACGCTAGGTCAGCATATTTTTCAGGAGTAAATAATCTTTGAACACCAGGTCTTACCGATTTAGTTGCAGGGTCAATTAATGAAGCTGCATCAGCAACGTTCCACATGTTGTATCCTTCACCAATACCATTAGAACCTAATAATCTTGAATTAGCGTATGCTTCTGGATCAGCTTGTCCACCAAAAACTCCACCATTGTAAATTCCTTCCCAAACTAAACCAATATATTCTTCAGGAGAAGAAATTACATTGTATCTAGGAATGATTTGTTGGTTAATACCAGTTTTAACATCTACTTCAATATACCCCTTTTCTGATTTAGAACCAGATTTTGTAGTAATTAAAATAACACCGTTTGCACCACGAGAACCGTAAATAGCAGTTGCTGTAGCATCTTTTAAAACAGTAGTACTTTTAATATCAGCTGGGTTAACCGAGTTCAAATCGAAATTTCCTGCAAATGGCACTCCATCAACAACATAAAGTGGACTACGATTTCCTAACGGAGAACCATAACCTCTAATACGAACTCGACCAACACTACCAGGTTGTCCAGAAGTGTTGATAACAGTAACCCCTGCAACCTCTCCAGCTAAAGCTTGAGAAACATTCGAAAATGATTTGGCTTCAAGATTTTCTGCTTGAATTGTAGCAGCAGTACCTGCATAAGATTTTTTTGTAGTTGTACCATATCCAACAACAACTACCTCTTCAAGTAAATTGTCATTTTCCATAAGTACGTTAATTTGGTTCGCACCGTTAACTGTTTTTTGAGTCGTCTTCATTCCTACAAAACTAAAAACAAGTACGTCTCCCGATTTAGCTTTTAAAGAGTAGTTACCGTCAAAGTCAGTTTCAGTACCTTGTGTAGTACCTTTTTTCAAGACTGTAACCCCAGGTAATGGACCTGACTCATCAGAAACAGTACCTGAAATTGTTCGGTCTTGCGCAAAGGAAATTTGCACAACCAACGCCAGTAACAGCGTTAAAATTCCATTAAACTTTGTTCTCATTATATAATTATTTGAATTAATTAGTTGCTAAAATCTTAAATAAATCTTAAAGAAGCAATTTTTTAACAAAAAAAATGAAGTAAAAATGCCTTAAAAATAAAGGAATCTCCTCATTTTGAGGAATAATTACTAATCCTCAATCTGTTAAAGAATTCTAAAATGAAAAACGTAGAATTACGAATTATTTAATGAAAGGGATGTTTTGTTATTCTTCAGTAAATTGGAAAGCACCGATGTCTACCGATAAAGCTCTTGAATTTCCTTTGATATCTTCGGTAATAGCAGAAGGTATACCATTTCCAATAGCATCACTATTCGTTAAAATTGAAAACATATTTTCAAAAGAGTTTTGAAAATTAGGAAGCCCGTTAATAATATTGTTTTGGTAATGTGCAGTATTATTAAGGTTTAGTTCCTCAACGTCACTATAAGTATTATTGATATCGTTAAACTTAATTAGACAGTTATTGAAGTTATAATTGAAAAGACTAGAACCCAATTTGTTTACTATCAGTTCAATATTATTGTTTCCTTCTATTATGGAATTTGAAAAGCTAGCTTGAGTCAAATCTCTTATCTCAGTTACCTCTTCATTACTATCGTTTTTAAAGGTAAAATGATTGTTAATAATAACGGAAGGAAGTCGTCTTAAACTATTGTTCCAGTAATTGGCAATCGTGGCATGATTGAAAACATATTTACCACCATGAGTACAAGCTAAAGAAGATTGCCCTGCATTCCCGATGACTACATTATTTCCAATAATATATGTGTTTCTACCAAATATGCCATAGGCAGCGCAGTCGTATACCTCGGTATTAAAGAGTGAAATAGAAGAAGAGTTAGATAATCCTTCAACTAATGTTCCTACAACTGCATTTTTTATAATAACATTAGACAATTCATTACCAATACTACCGTTTCTAATCCAAATGGTTCCCCATTGACCAGGAACACGATCAAATTGATGTTCCAATCGATCTCCTTGAAAAATAATTTTATCTTCTAATGTACCAATAGCTTTTAAGGTAGCATTGGTGTCTATTAGAAGTCCAGAATTATTGTGGAAGTGAATGTTAGCTCCTTTTTGGATGGTTAGTGTTTTTCCAGAAGGAACCGCTGCGTAACCATAAATTACATATGGTTTATCTGCAGTAAATGTTAATTCTTCATCCGTTAAGTAACGCCCTTGAATGTTTGTTTCTTCGCCATCAATAGTTAAAGTTTCTACTTCCAAACCATTTCTATTAGGAAAAATAAAATGAGCGTCCTGGACTAAGGTAACAAGATCTACCTCTTGTTCGTTATTACCATTATCGAAGAGGATTTTATCAGTATACAAAGGATCAGGTATAGAATTGAAATCAATAGTAGTCTCTACAAAAATGAAAATACTGTCTTTAGCTAGAATATCTATGTTTTCGAATTCTTTACTGGCTATGCCATCAACATTTAAACGATAGTTTGATGTTGGTCCATTTTGAAGTTTTATTGTTGGAATTGTAATGGCATCATTCCCTCTGTTATATACTTTTAAATTGTAAGTTGAAGAGCCTATATTACTGAATATCGTGTCTAAAAATATCGTGTCTTTCGAAAATTCTAAATTTCCGTAATTAGGTATTGTATCAAAATCTTTTCTACATGAACCCATAGAAAAAATAAGAACAATAAGTACGACAACTAATAAAGTAGATCTCATCAAAATATTTTAGAAGAAAGGTTTAATGGTTCTAAAATAACAATAAAAATTAGAAATTATTGTTTAACTATTTCTATTTCAAATAAATTATTCCAATACTTACCTGTTACAAACATTCTATTATTCTCTTTATCAAAGGCGATACCATTTAATACTTCGTCTTCATCAACTAAACTCTGTGTTTTTTTCATCTCTTCAACCAAACCAGTTAAATTAATGATTCCTTCAACTGTTCCATTTTCAGGATTAATAATTGCAATCAGAGGCTTTTTCCAATAATTGGCATAAATTTTACCGTTAATAAGCTCTAGTTCATTGAGTTCTTTGATAGTTAGTTTGTTTGTATAGACTTGAATATTTCTCTTTTCTTTTTGATCGGTTGGATTTAGAAACCAAATTTTATTCGTTCCATCGGACTTAATTAATTCTGAGTTGTTATGAGTTAGTCCCCAACCTTCATTACTTCTGTTATAATCAAAACTTCCCAATTTCTCAAAAGTATCTAATGAGTAAATAAAACCTTTACGAGCCTGCCAAGTCAGCCAATAAATCTTATTATTAAAAATAGTCATCCCTTCTCCAAAATACTTTTTGTCTAAATCCATTTTTTGAAGAACTTTTCCAGTTTTTAATTCTACTTTTCTTAAACTAGACTCACCTCTTCTACCAGTAGTCTCATATAAGTATCCATTATGATATTCTAGCCCTTGAGTATATGCTTTATTATCATGAGGATAAGTGTTTACTATTTTGAATCCAAGTAATTCTGGAGCCTTGTTAGCAAAAACTTCGATAGAGTTATTTAATTTTTTTGATTTATTTGGGTAAAAAGCAATAGCCGTTATTAAATGTTTTCCAACACCAAAGTCCGAAGTGTTAAAAGATATTTTGGTTTCATTTTTATTGACTCTTTTTTTGTTTACATAAATATGTACAGAATCAATTTTATCGCCTTTTAATTGTTCAAATTCAATATTTGCTTTAGCTCCTAAGTTGGCTTTTTTAGTAGAGTTAAGTTTAAATTTGTATGTGTTTTCACTACATGAAGTTAACAATACACCAGCTAAACAAGTAAAAGCAAAGTATTTATAAAAGTTCATAATTAAATGATATTTGAATTCAAGTTTGTTTTTGACCCTACAAATTAAAGCAATTTATTGTTTGCAAATTAAAAAAAAGGGTTAAATTTGCACCCTCAAATAGCCATTGCAGGTTTTTGATTTTTGTGAAGGAGTTTAAAGCTTTACCAATTTTAAACAAATTCATTATAAAATTTAAAGTAATATTAAGATGAAAAAAGGTATACACCCAGAAAATTATAGATTGGTTGCATTCAAAGATATGTCAAACGGAGATGTATTTATTACTCGATCTACTGCAAACACGAAAGAAACTTTAGACGTTGAAGGAGTTGAGTATCCATTAATTAAATTGGAAATTTCTAGAACTTCTCACCCTTTCTATACTGGTAAGTCTAAGTTAGTTGATACTGCTGGACGTATTGATAAATTCAAAAGTAAATACGCAAAATTCAAAAAGTAATTTGAATTTTATACAATATAGAAGCTCTGAAAATTTCAGAGCTTTTTTTATGCAATAAAACTTGTATTTTTAAACTTTAAAACTTGACTATATGAGAGATACAATACTTGCGGTTGTTATTGGGCTTAACATTTTATGTGGAGTGTTAGCTTTTTTTATGCCTGAAATGGGGAATTTTATTTTGTTAACCATTTCTACTGGTTTTACTTTATTAGCATTGTTCGATGCTTTTGTTCAAAAGAAGCATTCATTAATGAGAGCTTTTCCTATTGTTGCAAGATTAAGATGGGTTTTTGAGGAAGAGAGAGAGAAAATTCAACAATACTTTATTGAAGATGACCTAAATGGAACGCCAATTAACAGAGAAAAAAGAAGTATAGTATATCAAAGGTCAAAAAAAGAAATAGAAACGATACCATTTGGTACCCAACACGATGTTTATAGGAAGGGTTATGAGTTTGTTAAGCATTCATTGTTCCCAACCGATCATCATCATATTAATGGTGAAAGAGTTTTAATAGGTTCAGACAAATGTTCTCAAAAATATGATGCTTCGATAATAAATATTTCAGCGATGTCTTTTGGTTCATTGAGTAAGAATGCAATTATGGCTTTAAATCAGGGAGCGAAATTTGGTAATTTTGCTCATAATACTGGTGAAGGAGGTATTTCTCCTTATCACTTGCAAGGAGGAGATTTAATCTTTCAGGTTGGAACAGGGTATTTTGGTGCAGGAGAAACGAAGAATGGAAGTAGAGTTTTTAATGAGGAAATTTTCAGAAAGAATGCTATCAGGCCTGAGGTTAAAATGATAGAAATTAAATTTTCGCAAGGAGCTAAGCCTGGGCATGGAGGTATTTTACCTGCAAAAAAGAATACAGAAGAGATAGCTGAAATTCGATCTGTAGAACCATTTACAAGGGTAGATTCACCACCTAGACATTCTTCATTTTCTAACTTTAAAGAAATGATTGATTTTGTTCAAAAGGTAAGAGAGTTGAGTGATGGTAAACCCGTTGGTGTGAAATTTTGTGTAGGTAATACAGAGGAAATAGAAGCAATGATTAAGCAGTTTTCTGACTCAGATAACTATCCTGATTTTATAGCTGTGGATGGGGGAGAAGGAGGTACTGGTTCGGCTCCTTTGGAGTTTACAAATTATATAGGAACACCTTTAATTGAAGGCTTGATTTTTGTAAATAAAACATTAAAGAAGTATGGGTTACGAGATCAAATAAAAATTATTGCAAGTGGAAAAGCTGTTGATGCATTTGATGTTGTAAAATATTTGGCACTGGGAGCTGATGTTATTGGTATGGCAAGAAGTTTTATGCTTAGTTTAGGCTGTATACAAGCTCGTGAGTGTAATTTAGATACTTGCCCCGTTGGAGTAGCCACACAAGATGAAGATTTAGTAGAGGCTCTTGTAGTAAAAGATAAAAATGAAAGGGTGAAGAATTATCATCAGAAAACAGTAGCTGCTGTAAAGGAAATGATTGCTGCTATTGGTAAAGAATCGATATCAGAAGTGGAAGCAAAAGATATTTTTAGAAGAGATAAGAGTGAGAAAATTGTTTCACTTGAAGAGATATACTACAACTAATATTGATTTATTTAATCTTTTAGGATAAAAAACAAATAATAATTGATTTTACATATCAACAAGGATAGCTTTAAGTTGGAACGTTATCCCGAGACAAAAGACAATAACCTCCGTGCTTGGAGTAATGCTGAGTTAATGGTTTTAGACTACATTGAAGAATACTCAGGTAAAACATTCTATACATTTAATGATCGGTTTGGGGTTTGGAATTGTACGTTGAGTGGTCATAATATCAATACGGTAATTACTCACGCAAGCCAAAAAAGAGCAATACATCAAAATTTAGAGCATAATGGATTAAGCACTAGTATTTCATTTGTAAGTCCTTTAGAATGTTATGATAGTATTGATGTAGCCCTGATAAAAATACCTAAGTCTTTGGAACTTTTTGAATTGTTCCTCTATAATATAAATAAGAGCTCTCATGAAAGGACAGAGGTGATTTGCTGTTTTATGACAAAGTACTTCTCTAAGAGTATGTTGAAAATTGCAGAGTTGTATTTTGATGTAGTTGAGCAAACTAAAGCATGGAAAAAAGCAAGATTGCTAATTCTGAAAAAACCAAAGAAAAACGCAAAAACTAAAAACTTATTCAATTCAATTGAGTTTGGTGCTTCTCAATTATCGCAGTATTACGGAGTGTTTTCATCTGGAGGAATTGATATTGGAACAAAATTTTTTCTTGATCATCTTAAAGTAGAAGATAAGGAGAGAAAGGTGCTCGATTTGGCCTGTGGTAACGGTATTATAGGTTATGCAGTGAATGAGCAAAATCCAAATGCTGAAATTACTTTGGTAGATGATTTTTATCTGGCAATAGAATCTGCAAAACTTAATTTAGAAATTAAGAAAGCTAAATTTATTTGTGCAGAAACAATAGATGATCTTAAAGGAGAAAATTTTGACCTAGTTGTTTCTAACCCACCATTTCATTTTGAATTTGAGAATAATATTGAGGTAAGTTTGTCCCTCTTCAAAAGTGTGTTTGAATGTTTGAAAGAAGGAGGACGTTTTGCTTTAGTCGCGAACAAACATTTGAATTATAAAACACATTTAAGTAAGATATTCGATTCGGTAACTACGATAAAAGAAAATAAAAAATTTGTTATTTATGAGTGCGTTAAATAGTCTTAGTTCTAAGTTTCTTATAGAAAAATTGCCAAACCAAAAACTAGGTTTTCTGAATTAAAATCTAAATCGAAATTATTGGATATTACATGTTGGTAAGGATTGTCGGAAGTTGTCGAGGCAATATTGTATGTTAGAAAACCAAAACTAGCTTCGAAAGCAATATTTTTTGCCAAAAAGAATGTAATTCCTGGTCTTACACCTAACTCATAAATATCAGATATGTTGTTGGTGATTGAATAATCACTTGGGAAAGTTTGAGTATTTTCAATTTTCTTAGTGATGTGCGAGTACCTTAGTTCTCCTTGTAAAGAGAATAGAAGTTTCTTATCAAGATTGAAAAACTTCTTTATGAAAGCAAAAACACTGTATGAATTATATTCTTTATTATATGTGAAGTTTGCACCGTTAAAGTTTTCATTATCGTTATGAGTTATACTTCCGCCAACTCCTACAGCTAAATTGTCGATAATAAAGTATCCAAATTTTGGAGAAATGCTGTAGCCAAAAGTCTTACTTTCTGGAGACCTGTCAATATTGTTAATGTTTCTGTTCTCAGAAGTAAAAGCAAGCCCTCCTGATATATACCAATCTCCACGATAAATTGTAGTTATTTGCCGACTAGTTTGGGCATATGCGGCAACAGTTATAAATGTTATAGCAATTAATAATAGTCTTTTCATAAGACTGTTTTTAAAATTTATTGCAAAAATATTTCATTGTTTTATACGAACCTAATTTTTAGATAAAAACTACTGGTGTAACTGTAAGTAAAAAAACAAGCTTCTTGTTGAGAAGCTTGTTTCACGGTTAAAAGAATAGGTGAAATCAAAAGATAGTAATTGTGATTCCCTATATTTTTAATAAACGTTGGATTTTCCTATTTTAAAGTTGAATACTTGTGTACTCGCAGGATAATATGTTTCTCCATTGTTTATTACATTCGATTGACTGGCTCTACAGTAAACAATGTTTGATTCGTCTGGGAATACTAAAGAGCTTGTAACATTAGAGTTTGTTTCAGGAAAGTTCGGAAACTCGTAAATAGTAAATAGTCCATGGTAGTCGAAAACTCTATTAAGGTCTGCAAGGAACGTACTAGCAGGGCTGCAAGCTTTTACGGGAGCATCAAATGTCCTAGTAATATTTAAGTTAAGATCAAGTTGATGGTTTTCCCAAAATATGTGTTGTGTATCTCGTGTAAGGAATAATTCAGGTGTTTCGGTGGTTGCTATAGAAGTACTTAAAGGAGTAGTGTTTAATGTCATTAAGTTATTGCTAACTGAGTATTTGTATAACTGACCATTATTTGATCCACTTTTACCAGCATAGATTGCGTTATTTAGAAAGCTGAATTTTATGCCAGAGAAGGTCATTGGATTTACAATAGGACCAATTAATCTTGTTCCAGAATTCCCGTCGTATATTGTAAACTTTGAACCATTCATGGAGGGTGAATTGCTATAACATAATAATGTATTGTTCATAGCTATTTCTATTTTTTGAATACCCCATCCACCAGTGTGTGTTGTAAATGTTGTAGATTCTAAATTATTAAGATCAAGTTTGGTGATTTTGTCGCTATTGTTTTGAGATAAAAACATATAGGAAGCATTTTGTGAGATAACCAAATCAGTAAAAAAATCTTGAGTTAATAAGTGTGATGAAATTTCGAAAGTTTCTTCTGTTTTATCGATAACAACAATTCCATAATTACTAGCTGCATAGTCTTTGTGACCAACTAAAGCATATAATCTAGGTCTTATAGGGTCTTTAATTATTTTTCTTAGGTAATAAGGGAATTCTATGAATTCACCAGGATACATACTTTCAATGTTACTACCTATAATATGGTCATTTGAAGTTTCTGTTTTCACTACAATTTGATAGTTCTTTTCCTCAGTAAGAGATTCAAATTCTTCATAATCATATTCTAAAGTGTTGATATCGAAAATTTCTTTTATAGGAGTAAAGTCTTCACTAAATACTTGGTAAGAAATAAAATCATTTCCATCGTATTTAGTCCAGTTTAACTTTACGGATTTACTTGTATTATCTGCGGTTAATTTTATGTTGTTCGAAAGTACAATAGAATCTTTCGAAACAATATCCTCTCCATTTACGGATGCTTCGAAATATATAGTGTGTAATCCTGTACTTAGGTTCTTGTGAAGGTCACTTTCAAAGTAATCGTTTGGAGCACCTCTAAAAAGTACACCGTCAATATTGCTTCTCCAAACTACTTCGACATCCGTGTTTTCTAGGTTTGATGATTTTTCAGAGTAATTTACTTGAACACTTCCTTGAAATAATTTTTTTACTTCAGGGTTTTCAAATATTCCATTTACTCCTTGATTAGAGAAAGAATAATCTCTAGTTTGAATAGGGGAATTAATTTTCGCAGTAATTTCTAAAATTTCTACGGATTGATCAGGTTTTGTGGTTTGCTCTGGGGCTAATTCATCTTCATGGGCACAACTTCCGAATATTGTTATAAATAACAATAATAATGCATAATTCTTCATTTAAGGTTAAGGTTAAGGTTGAACTTTTAGGGGGTAGTGTAAGCCTTACCTCTTTTGATTGTCAAATTTTATTATTTAGGGGGTACTGTTATAAAATTTGTTAGATTTCAGATAGGGGAATCTGATTTCTATTCTAAAGATACGAAGTATTTAAAGTTAAATCGTACGGTTTTCCGTAAACGATACTCCTTTTTCGGTTAATAGTCAGTAAGTTAAGATGAATGGTGATCTAGAGGTTGTTTTATAAACTAGCCTAATTTTTTGAAAATAAAAGGTTGTAAACCAGGTGGTAGAAAAAAGGAGTAACTCGAAAGTTACTCCTTTATATATATGTATATTATATTATTAAGCTTCTATATAATCTTCAATAGGATTACATGAGCATATTAGGTTACGGTCACCGTAAGCATCGTCAACACGACGTACAGTTGGCCAAAACTTATTTTCAGCAATATAATCTAGTGGAAAAGCAGCTTCTTTACGTGAGTATGGTAAATTCCATTCATCTGAAGTAAGCATTTCCTGAGTATGAGGTGCGTTTTTCAATACGTTATCAGTATTATCAGAAGAGGCGGTGTCAATTTCTTTTCGAATAGAAATTAAAGCATCGCAAAAACGATCTAACTCTTCTAAACTTTCACTTTCTGTAGGTTCAACCATAATAGTTCCTGCTACAGGGAAAGATACTGTTGGTGCGTGAAATCCGTAATCCATTAAACGTTTGGCAATGTCAACAACTTCAATACCGTTTTGCTTGAAAGATCTACAGTCAAGAATCATCTCGTGAGCAGCTCTTCCCATTTCTCCTGAATATAGAGTGTCAAAATGTCCTTGTAAACGCTCTTTCATGTAATTAGCATTTAAGATAGCGTACTTTGTTGAGTTTGTTAATCCATCAGCCCCCAACATAGTAATGTATCCGTATGAGATCAAACAAGCTAAAGAAGAACCCCAAGGAGCTGCCGAAATAGCTGTAATAGCCTTTTCTCCTCCGGTAGGTACAACTGGGTTTGTTGGTAAGAAAGGAACTAACTGAGGAGCAACACAAATAGGTCCAACTCCAGGTCCACCTCCACCATGAGGAATTGCAAATGTTTTATGTAGGTTTAAGTGACAAACATCAGCACCAATAGTTGCAGGATTTGTAAGTCCTACTTGAGCATTCATATTTGCACCATCCATATAAACTTGACCTCCGTTGTCATGAATAATTTGAGTGATTTCCTTAATGGCCTTTTCATAAACTCCATGTGTAGATGGGTATGTAACCATTAGTGCAGCAAGATTATCTTTATGTAATTCAGCTTTAGCGCGTAAATCTTCTAAATCAATATTACCTCTTTCATCTGTTTTTGTAACAACTACTTTCATTCCTGCCATTACTGCAGAAGCAGGGTTTGTTCCGTGAGCAGAAGCAGGGATAAGACAAATGTTTCTGTGGTTGTCTCCGTTTGCTTGGTGGTAAGCTCTAATAACCATTAAACCTGCAAATTCCCCCTGTGCTCCAGAGTTAGGTTGTAAAGAAGTTCCTGCAAATCCTGTAACCACATTTAATTGGTTTTCTAAGTTTTTCAAAACTTCTTGATAACCCTGAGCTTGATCAATAGGAACAAATGGGTGAATATTACCCCACTGCGGGTTGCTTAAAGGAATCATTTCCGAAGCTGCATTTAACTTCATGGTACATGATCCTAATGAAATCATAGAGTGATTTAAAGCTAAATCTTTACGCTCTAATTTCTTTATATAACGCATCATCTCTGTTTCAGAGTGGTACGTGTTGAATACTTCGTTTGTTAAAAAGTCAGTGTTTCTTAATAAGTTTTCAGGAATAGCATCGGTAGAGTTGAATTCTGCTACCGTGATATCTTGAATATTGAAGGCTTGTTCGAAACAATCAACAATAGCATTGATTTCGTTTAAACCAACAGTTTCGTTTAACGAAATCGATATATGGTTATCGTCAATATAATTAAAGTTGATGCCGTTAGCTTCAGCAACCTCTCTTAATTTTTTAGCTTCAACTTCTACTAAAATAGTATCAAAATAGGTAGAGTTCTTTTGTTTGAAGCCTAATCTATCTAAAGCACCTGTTAACGTAGTGGCTGCACTATGAACTCTATTAGCGATATATTGTAAGCCTTCTTTACCATGGTATACTGCGTACATACCTGCCATTACAGCTAATAAAACTTGAGCTGTACAAATGTTAGAAGTAGCTCTTTCACGCTTAATGTGTTGCTCACGTGTTTGCAAGGCCATTCTTAAGGCACGTCCACCGTCTTTATCTTTTGTAACTCCAATGATTCTTCCTGGAATACTTCTTTTATAGGCTTCTTTAGTTGCGAAGTATCCTGCGTGAGGTCCACCATAACCTAAAGGAATACCAAAACGTTGTGTAGTACCTACAACAACATCAGCACCAAATTCTCCTGGAGCTTTTAATTTTACTAAAGATAAAATATCAGCAGCAACGGCAACTTTAATGTTATTTTCATTCGCAGAAGCTACAAATTCAGTATAATCGTAAACTTGTCCGTGTTTTCCTGGATATTGAACAATAGCTCCAAAAAACTCATCAGAAAAATCAAATTCTTCGTGATTTCCTATTACTAATTCAATACCAATTGGAATAGCTCTTGTTTTAAGAACAGATAAAGTTTGAGGTAAAATTTCGTTTGAAACAAAGAACTTATTAGCGCCAGCTTTTTTCTTGCTTCTTTCTCTTACGTCAAAAAGAAGTGCCATAGCTTCAGCTGCGGCAGTACTTTCGTCTAATAGAGAAGCATTGGCTAACTCCATTCCCGTAAGATCACAAATTAATGTTTGGTAGTTCAATAAAGCTTCCAATCTTCCCTGAGCAATTTCTGCTTGGTAAGGAGTGTAAGCTGTATACCAACCTGGGTTCTCTAATATGTTTCTTTGTATTACACTTGGTAAAATAGCTTCGTGATATCCTAAACCAATGTAACTTTTAAAAACTTTATTTTTTTTAGCCAGCTCATTAATATGATTTAAATACTCATATTCACTCAATGCTGGTGCCAAATCTAGTTCATCACGTAAACGAATATCATCAGGAATTGTCTCATAAATCAATGTGTCTAAAGAGTCAACACCTATTGTTTTTAACATTTTTTCTTGATCCGAAGAGCGAGGACCAATATGTCTTAATTGAAATGAATTTGTGTTCATTTGTGCTGTTTGTTTTAGGTGGTTCAAAAATAACGAAAATTGCTGATTTGTAACCTATCTTTTTCATAGCAAATTGATTATTTATTATCAGAATATTAATTTAAGAGTAGATATGTTATTTTTGTTTAATGAATTACTTAAAAATAGCCATAAAATTTTACATAAATTCAAGTATTCATGTTGCTCTATCTGTATATTGTTTTTTGAAAATCACGGAGTTATATCTTGGGTTGCCGCATAAAGAGTCTTTGAGTAATTTTGTTTTTTTTGGAACTATAACTGCTTATAATTTTGTTAAATACGCAGGAGTTGCGAAACTACATCATAGAAGTTTGACGAATAATTTAAAATTAATTCAAATATTCTCATTTTGTTGTTTTTTGTTGTTTTGCTACTTTTTTTTTCATTTAAGGCATAAAACAATTCTTTTAATTGTGCCTTTAGGAGTTATAACTTTATTATACGCTGTTCCTTTTTTTTGTGGTTTTAGAAAGAATCTTCGAAGTATTAGTTATTTAAAAATACTTATTGTTTCATTGGTTTGGGGTGCATTAACTGTAATTTTACCCGCCTATGATTACGGTTTAGAGAAGTTAGATTTATTTAAAACTCTATTGATGGCACTGCAAAGGTTTTTGTTTGTTTTGGTGTTAATTCTTCCATTTGATATTAGAGATATGAAATACGATGCTATTTCGCTACAAACAATACCTAAAAAAATAGGTATCAAACAGACAAAAAAAATGGGCTTCGTTGTTTTATCTATATGTCTAGTTTTAGAGTTTTTAATAGGTGTAGATACAAGCTTCTCAAAAGTCTTTTTGGCTGTTTTTTGTATAACATTATTTCTGTTAATGAGGGCATCAGAAGATCAAACTCCTTTTTATAGTTCTTTAGGAGTGGAAGCTATTCCTATTATATGGTGGTTTTTACTTATACTTTTATAGGTTATTGAAGTGAAAAACGATTTTTTTTAAGTAAATACTAGTCAGGGTGAAAATGTTATGGTTTTGTAATACTTTTTTAACAGAACCTTTGTAATTTGCACATCACAACACAATACACTAAACCATGAATACAGTGAGTACTATAAAACGAAATTTTATATTTGATTTTGACAGTACATTAACCAAAGTTGAAGCATTAGATGTTTTAGCTGAAATTACGTTAACGAACAACCCGAAAAAAGATGAAATTATTCAGGGAATAGTAAATCTTACGAATCTTGGGATTGATGGAGAGATTTCGTTTACAGAGTCATTAGAAAGAAGAATTAAGTTATTGAATGCGAAAAAATCAGATTTAACTCTTTTAATTGATGAGTTAAAAAAGAAGGTTTCAAAATCAATAGAAAGAAACAAAGAGTTTTTCGAAAATTACTCCGATGATATTTATGTAATATCCGCTGGATTTAAGGAATTCATTGTTCCAATTGTAGCTGAATATAATATACCAGCTGATAGAGTTCATGCAAACACATTTGAATTTGATGAAAAAGGAACGATCATTGGTTTTGATAGAGATAATGTTTTGTCAAAACACAATGGTAAAATTAAATGTTTGAAAGATTTAGAGCTTGAAGGAGAAATTCAAGTGATTGGAGATGGTTATAGTGATTATGTAACCAAAGAAGCTGGAGTAGCGGATAAGTTTTTCGCATATACCGAAAATGTATTAAGAGATAAAACGGTTGCAAACGCTGATCACGTTGCACCGAATTTAGATGAATTTTTATTTGTAAACGATTTGCCAAGAAATATATCATACCCAAAGAATAGAATTAAAATGCTTTTGCTTGAAAACGTTCATGCAGATGCTAAAAAGAGATTAACAGAAGATGGATTTTCAGTTGAAACTGTATCAAGAAGTTTATCTGAAGACGAGTTAGTTGAAAAAATAAAAGACGTTCATGTTTTAGGTGTTCGTTCAAAAACTCAGGTTACCAAAAGAGTTATTGATGCAGCGGAAAAGTTAATGGTTGTTTCGGCTTTTTGTATTGGAACAAAACAAATTGATTTAGAAGCTTGTCAAGAAAAAGGAATTGCGGTTTTTAATGCTCCTTATAGTAATACACGCTCTGTTGTTGAATTGGCGATTGGAGAAATTATCATGTTAATGAGAAGTGTTTTTCAAAGAAGTACAGAAATTCATAATGGGGAATGGAATAAAACAGCTCAAGGATCTAAAGAGGTTAGAGGTAAAAAATTAGGGATTGTTGGATATGGAAACATAGGGAAGCAATTATCAGTACTTGCCGAAGCTTTAGGTATGGATGTTTATTATTATGATGTTGAAGATAAGTTAGCTTTGGGTAATGCAACGAAAATAAATTCTCTAAATGAATTATTAAATATTTCAGATGTTGTTACTCTTCATATTGATGATAATGCAGCTAATAAAAACTTTATAGGTGAGGAAGAAATTGCTCAAATGAAAGATGGCGCTCATTTAGTAAACCTTTCAAGAGGTTTCGTAGTTGATATTGATGCCCTTGTAGTTGCTTTAAAATCTGGGAAAATTGCAGGAGCAGCTGTTGATGTATATCCAGAAGAGCCAAGAAAAAATGGAGAGTTTTATACGAAGTTGAAAGGGTTGAATAATGTTATACTAACACCTCATGTTGGTGGAAGTACGGAAGAAGCTCAAAGAGATATTGCTGATTTTGTTCCAGGAAAAATTATGGCTTATATCAATTCAGGGAATACCGTAGATGCCGTAAATTTCCCTAATATTAGATTACCAAAGCATAAGAATGCACATAGATTCTTGCATATTCATAAAAATGTTCCAGGAGTTATGGCTAAGATTAATGAAGTTTTAGCTAAGTTTGAACTCAATATAACTGGGCAATATTTATCTACTGATGAAAAAGTTGGTTATGTAATTACAGATGTAGATAAAAAATATAACCAAGAAGTTATAAGGGATCTTAAGAAAGTTGAAGGAACGATTAGATTTAGAGTTTTGTACTAGTCGTTCTGAACTAAAAATATGAAAAACATCATTGGATTACTCGTAATGCTATTTACGAGTCAGTTTTTGCTGGGGCAAAACGATTGTACAACACCATTAGTAGTTTGTGGAAATGAGGGCTTTAATAATATAGAAGTTTCCGGTCCAGGGACTCAGGAATTAATTGGTACGAATTCCTGTGCCAGTCAAGAACACAATAGTTTATGGTTTGATGTGACAATCAAAATAGGAGGTAAGTTAGCCTTTACTTTAAAGCCAGAGTCTAATGATATAAATGAAGATTTCGATTTTTTTGTTTTTGGCCCTGATGCGAGTTGTTCAGATCTTGGACAAGCAATTAGATGTTCAACAACAAATCCAGTTGCTGCCGGATTGTCTTCAAATCATACAGGAATGTCTGTCTCGGCAAATGATACTTCAGAAGGACCTGGTCCTGATGGGAATAGTTTTGTTTCGGCAATTGATGCACTGGCGGGAGAACGATATTTTATTGTTATAGATAGGCCAATAGGGAGTAGTAATTTTACAATTGATTGGACAGGTACGGCCGAGTTCAACGATGCTCCTGAAGCAGAAATTCCTTCGGGCACGACTATCAATTTGGAAGAATGTGATAGCTCTGCTCCTTATGATGATCAGTCAACAGTGTTTGATTTAACTCAAAATGATTTTATCATAGGTAGTCAAACTAATGTAGTTGTTAGTTATTATACAAATAATACAGACGCGAATACTGGTGAAAATCAAATTTCGAATTCCAATGCATTTGTAAATACAGTAAATAATCAAGCTATTTATGCTCGATTAGAAAATACCGTTACTGGATGTTATAGTGTTTCGGCTTTTACATTAAAGGTTTCAAACGGTGTTCCTTTGCAAGAGAGTAGTATTGAAGAGTGTGATGATGATAATGATGGGTTTGTAAATTTTGATTTGACGACTCTAAATTCTAAAGTGCTGGTTTCAGGAAGTATTAGTAATTACAATTTTTCATATCATTTATCGGAAGCGGATGCTTTGAATAATGTAGGGAATTTAGCAAATAACTATGTGAATACTATTCAAAATCAGCAAGAGATTTATGTAAGAGTAGAAAATACTACGAATACATTTTGTGTGAGTACAGTCCGTACAAGTTTGATTGCATTACCTACTCCAGAAGTTTTGAACACGGTTGAGCTGAAGCAATGTGATGACGATACAAATGCAATTACCTTATTTAATCTAGAGGAAGTGAAGAGTAAAATTTCAGCTAATCATGCAGTTGAAACTATTACATTTTACGAAAGCTTGAACGATGCTCAAAATGCAACCAATCAGATTTCAGATATTACTGCCTATCAAAATGCGGTTCCATCAAGTGATATCATTTGGGGGCGAGTAGAAGGTGCTAATGGTTGTTACAAAACCTCTGAAATAAACTTAATAGTTTCTACGACGAATATTCCTGCAGGTTTCTTGAAGGTTTACAAGAGGTGCGATAATGTTCAAACAGATAATGATGTTCCTCAGGACGGAATAGCAACTTTTGATTTTAGCGTCGCTGATTCGGAAATAAGAAGCATATTTACGGCTTTAGGTCAGCAAATTCATGTTAGTTATTATGAGAATGAATCGGATGCTTTGGCAGAAGTGAATGCAATTCAAGATATTTCTAACCATAGAAATGTGAATTCACCATTTCAACAAAATATTTTTGTGAGAGTTGATAGTGAATTAGATAATGATTGTTTGGGCTTAGGTCATCATATAACTTTAATCGTCGAACCTTTGCCAGTGTTTACTATAAATGCTCCAGAGTATATATGTCAGAATTCAACCGCAATTTTGGAGGCGGATGTCGAGGGAACAGACTTTGTTACCTATCACTGGGTGCTTAAGGAGGATACCAGTATTGGAGGAACCCAATCACAATTAGAAATCTCTCAAGAAGGTATTTATGAATTAACGGTAATTAATGTGGAAACTGGTTGTCTTGATACAAAAGAAGTGGAAGTTAAATTGTCGGGGAGTCCTTCAATTGATAGTAATGATATCGTGATTTTTGATGATTTAAATGGAACGTCCGATGAGTATAAAATAAGAATATTAAAGGAAAACTTAGGTGTAGGTAATTATGAGTTTCTTCTAAGATTTGAAGATGGAACAGAGACAAGTTTTCAAACAATTCCAGAATTCAAAAATTTGAAAGCAGGTAAGTATACTCTTGTAGTTCGTGATATTAATGGGTGCCAACCTAATGCTGAACTTGAATTTAGTATTTTGAGGTTTCCAAGATTTTTTACTCCTAATAGTGACGGAGAAAACGATATGTGGGTAATCAAAGGTTTGGATGAGAGCTTATTTAAACAAGGTGAAATTGTTGTTTTTGATAGGTTTGGAAAGATCATCTATAAAGACTCTGTTTTCGGTTTAGGTTGGGATGGAAGTTTTCAAGGAGTTGAATTGCCAAGTAATGATTATTGGTTTTCTCTTAATTTAACAGATGTAAGCGAAAATAATTATAAATATGAAGGGCACTTTTCCTTGCTTAGAAAATAATCTTACTTTCTAAGAATAACGAAAAAATAGGTCCATCCAATAAAGAATAATTGTAGCGGAATTCGGAACCATAAATACGATACTCCGTTTCCATCATAAGAGCCAGTTTGATAATTAAGATTTTCAACACTGGCTTTTATATTTGCAGGTATAATAATTATTAGAAAAAGAATGAGTCCCCATCCAAATAAGGATTGCGTTTTTGGGTAAAGTATTCCAGCCGCGAAAAGAAGCTCTAAAATGCCTGTTAAAATTATGATGTTTCTTTTATAAGGTATAAAATCTGGTATCATTTTGCTCATACCATCTGTAAATAAAAAATGACCTATCGTTGTAAAAATTAATAGTGCTGATAAAGCTAATTTTCCAGCGAAAATATAATTAATACTGTTATGAGTAATTTTTTGAATAAGTAATGTCAGTGAAAAAGTAATAAGTAGTATAAGCAATGGTTTCATAATATTCGTTTTTTCAAAATTGAGAAAACTGATATAGAGAAACAATGAACTTGGGTTAAGAAATTCGTTTACGGATTCTACTTAATGCTTGAGGGGTAACACCAATATAAGAAGCGATATATTTTAAAGGGATTTGCTTAATTAATTCTGGACATTCTTTAAATAAATTTAAATATCGTTGTTCAGCAGTTGAATTTAATAGAGATAATTCTCTCTTCGATTTAATTAAAAAAAGTTCTTCAGCACATTTTCTTCCAATTTCGTTCCCGATACTCGTATTACGATATATCTTCTCCAGATCATTATGATTGAGTCTGTATAACGTGGTTGGAGTAAGAGCTTGAATACAATATTGACTTGGTAGTCTAGAAAGAAAAGAATCATAAGCACTCATGAAGTTGTTTTCAAAAACGAAAGCAAAAGTAAGGTCGTTTTCAATTTTAGGAATAAAGAATCTAACTAACCCTTTCTCAATAAAAGATAAATGGTTTTCGATATTACCATTTGATAAAATCAGTTCTTTTTTTCTAAGTGTGATGGTTTTTAGTTTAGAAGAAAAATATATCCAATCTTCATCAGAAATATCCGCGATAGATTTTAGTAAAGCATGTAATTCATTCATGTTTTAAGGTAGGCTTTCAAAATCGTAAAAGGCTTTTTCAATGTTTTTTACTCCCTTATTTAAAATATGGATGTAGTTTGAAACATTTTCCATTTTGAATCTACTCAACGGCCCCGAGGCACTCAAAGATGCGATAACATTTCCTTTTCTATTTCTAATTGGAATAGCAATACATACCAATCCTGGTTCTAATTCTTCAATATCTAAGGCATATTCTTGTTTTTTTATTTTCTCTAATTCTGATAATATTTTGCTTTTTGATGTGATTGTATTTGTGGTAAATGCCTCAAAAGTTGTATTACTAAAAATATTCTCCTTTTCAAAAGTGTTCAAAAATGAAAATAAAAGTTTACCAGAAGCGGTTGCATGGATAGGTTGATAAGAGCCAATTGAGGTGTTAATTTTTAATCCATGAAGACTGTCTGCTTTGTCAATGTGAAAAACTTGTTGCTCTTTAATTATGCTTAGCAATACGGTTTCTTGTATGTCTAAAGCTACTTGTTTAATAGGTGGATTGGTGAGGTTTGTTATGGCTTTATAAATGGAAACGCGATTACCTAGTTCAAAAAGTTTGCTGCCTAGGCTGTATTTATCATTATTATTTTGATGAACAATATTCAAAGAGCTAAGTGTATACAGTAATCTGTATACCGTACTTTTATTATAACCTGTTTTTTGAGCTAATTCACGTACGCCCCAAGATTTTTTGTCTTCAGCAAAGGCATCTAGAAGTTCGAATGCTTTTATGATAGATTGATTGATTTTTTTATCGTTATTGTCGGTCATAGAGTGAATCATAATTACCTCATTATTTGCTAAAGTATAAAAAATATGTTAGATTTATAAAACACCGTTTTAAATAGTGAAACGTTTTGGTTCAGGATTGAATCTTCCTATTTAGTAACTTTGTAATAAATCAATATTGATGTACAAGAATACTTTAGACTACGCTATACAATTAGATAAAGAAGATAAGCTTTCCTATTTAAGGGAAGAATTTCATATACCAAAGGATAAAAATGGGAATGACTGGTTGTATTTTACAGGGAACTCTTTAGGCTTACAACCAAAAAGAACGCAACAATATATTCAACAGGAGCTTGATGATTGGGCTAAGTATGGAGTTGAAGGGCATTTTGAAGGGAAAACGCCTTGGCTGCCATATCATGAGTTTTTAACAGATAAAATGGCAAAGGTTGTTGGGGCTAAGCCATTAGAGGTGGTTGTAATGAATACACTTACGACAAATCTTCATTTATTAATGGTTTCTTTTTACCAGCCAACTCAAAAGAAATTCAAAATTGTTATAGAGTCAGACGCTTTTCCGTCAGATAGATATGCTGTAGGATCACAGTTGAAATTCCATGGTTTTAATTTAGAAGAGGGGTTAATTGAGTGGAAGCCTCGTGAAGGAGAAGAGTTACTAAGAATTGAGGACTTAGAGAAAATTGTGGAAGAACAGGGCGATGAAATTGCCTTATTACTTATTGGAGGAGTAAATTATTATACTGGACAATATTTAGATTTAAAAAGAATAGCAGAAATAGGTCATGCAAAGAATTGCATGGTTGGAATAGATTTAGCGCATGGAGCAGGAAATATATCTCCTGAACTACATGATTCTGGTGTTGATTTTGCCGCTTGGTGCACCTATAAATATTTGAATTCAGGACCAGGAAGTTTAGCTGGGTTATTTGTTCATGAAAAGCATGCAGATAATAAAAAACTACCTCGCTTTGCGGGATGGTGGAACCATAATAAAGAAACTCGATTCAATATGCGTCAGCCATTTGATGTAATGGCAGGAGCTGAAGGTTGGCAGTTGAGTAATCCACCAATCTTATCAATGGCGGCAATTAGAGCATCACTTGATATGTTTGATGAGGTTGGAATGATAGATTTAAGGGAGAAATCAGAAAAACTTACGGGGTATTTTGAATATCTAATTCAACAAATTAATACGGATAGAATTCGAATTATTACACCATCGAATCCAAAAGAAAGAGGTTGCCAATTATCGATTCAGGTAAAAAATGCGGATAAAAGCTTGCATCAGAAATTGACAGAAAATAATATTATAACGGATTGGAGAGAACCTGATGTGATTCGTTGTGCTCCAGTACCGATGTATAATAGTTTTCAGGATGTGTTTAAAATGGTTGAAATTTTAAAAAGTTTGGTATAATGTCTCATCTCCATAAAAATGCCCATTTATTAGTATCTGCTATCATTGTTATAGCAGCGGCGTTTATTTATGGATTTAATCCTGAGAAGACATTACCAATATTTTTTGAGTTTAAAGTGCAAGTACTTGAACTGAAAAATATTTTTAGAGCTGTTATGGGACTTTATCTGGCTTTTGCAGGTTATTGGTTTTACGGAATTTTTAATTCAGATCATTGGAAGTATGCCACGATAACAAACATATTATTTATGGGAGGTTTGGTTTTTGGTAGATTAATAAGTACCGTTTTTGATGGAATATCTCCACAATATAGTTTAGGACTAATAGGAGAGTTGATATTATTACTATGGGGTGTTCATAATTTGAAAACAAAAACAGATGTATTATGAGTTTAATTGTTGAAGTGAAATCAAATATTGAAAGAAATATCAAAGAAGTTTTTAAAGCGATAATCGATAAGGATAAAATTTCAAAATATTTCGTTTCATCCTCAAGCTCAAATTTAAAGACGGGACTAGAGATTACTTGGAGTTGGGATGATGTTTGTGCTGAACATACAATTAACGTAGATAAAATAGAGGAGAACAAAAGCGTAGTCTTTTATTGGTCGGCAAATCAAGTAAAAACAAGAGTAGAAATACGCTTAGAAGAATTGTCACAAAATCAAACTCAAATAAAAATAAAAGAAAGTGCCTACGAAAAAACAGATGAAGGAATTATAAAGGTGATGCAACAAACACAAGGTTGGACAGATTTTATTTGTTCTTTAAAGGCATATTTATATACAAGAATAAATCTTAGAACTGGAGAGATTAATAAAAATGAACTCTAAATAATGTTCGTAGAACTATGAAGAAACAAGACAATATATTAATAATCGGAGCAGGACTATGTGGAAGTTTATTAGCACTTCGATTAGCACAAAGAGGATACAAAGTTATTGTTTATGAAAGTAGACCTGATCTTAGAAAAGTAGATATATCGGCAGGTCGTTCAATAAATTTAGCACTTTCTGATCGAGGTTTTAAAGCTTTAAGAATGGCAGGTGTCGAAGATAAAGCAAAGAAAATTTGTATTCCAATGTATGGAAGATTAATTCATGATATAGAAGGAAACACCTTCGCTTCGAATTATTCGGGTAGAGATGGTGAGTTTATCAACTCGATTTCTAGGGGAGATTTAAATGGGATTTTATTGACGGAAGCGGAATCTCATGAAAATGTAACCATTCATTTTAATGCAAAATGTTTGTCAGTAGATATTGAAAATACTCAGGCTCATTTTAAAAGTTACAAAACTAAAGAGGAGTTTACTGTTAATGCTGATGTTATTTTTGGAGCTGATGGTGCTGGTTCGGTACTTCGTAAAAGTTATTATTTAGAAAAAAAGTTTCTATTCAGTTATAGTCAAGAGTATTTAACACACGGATATAAGGAATTGGAGATTCCGGGAGATAAAGATGGGAATCACCAAATAAGTAAAGGTCATTTACATATTTGGCCAAGAGGACAATACATGCTGATAGCCTTACCTAATTTAGATGGCAGTTTTACGGTAACGTTGTTTTTAGGACACGAAGAAGGAAAATATAATTTTAAAGATCTGACATCTGAAGAGAAGATTAAAGATTTTTTCCAAGAGCAATTTCCAGATGCCTTGGAGTTGATACCAAATATATCAGAAGAGTTCGCTAATAATCCAACTGGTGCTTTGGGAACTGTAAAATGTTCTCCTTGGTATTATAAAGGAAATACATTGATTATTGGTGATGCTGCGCATGCAGTAGTGCCTTTCTATGGACAAGGAATGAATGCTTCCTTTGAGGATGTTTATGTCTTAGACGAAGTTTTGAACGAATTTGAAGGAGATTGGGATCAAGTTTTTAAGGTCTACCAGCAAAGGAGAAAACAGGATGCCGATGCTATCGGTACTTTGGCTGTAGAAAATTATTATGAAATGCGAGATCACGTAGCCAATCCTCTATTCAAAGAAAAAAGAAAAATAGAAATGGAACTGGAAAGTAATTTTCCAGAAGAGTATTTTTCGAAATACTCGATGGTTACTTTCAATGAAGATATAGGGTATCATGAGGCGATGACAAAAGGAAATGCACAAGATAAAGCCTTATTAAATATGATTTCAGATAATGAAGTTTCAGCTTCTAAAATGGTTTCAAAAGAAGATTTATTAAATATTCTGAAAAAGGTTCAAGACGAAACCAATGAAGTTTTGGAAGAAGATAAGATCGCAGGACTGTAATTGATAGTGAAAGTATTTAAACGATCGAACAACAAACAATGAAAACATACATCGTCATATTGAGAGGAATAAATGTTTCAGGGAAGAATAAACTTTCAATGAAAGACTTGAAAGAGATACTAGAAAACCTTGATTATAAAGAGGTGAAAACCTATATTCAAAGTGGCAATGTTGTACTAAAAACCGAAGAAATAGGAAGTGAATTAGCGGCAAACCTCAAAGAAGCTGTAAAAAAGGAATTCAATTATGATGTGCCAATATTGGTAAGGACTGTTAACGAATGGAAGGAAGCTATCGAGAAGAATCCGTATAAAGATGTATTGGAGAAACAACAGTATTTTACCTTTTTATCAGATGTACCAACACAAACTAATATAGAAGTAAATGCTAAAGATGATGAGTTTGAAATTATAAATGATGTTGTGTATGTGAATGCAGCAGGAGGTTACGGTAAAACTAAGTTATCTAATGTTTTTTTTGAAAAGAAATTAGGAGTTACAGCAACAACAAGAAATTTAAAAACAACATTAAAGTTACTCGAACTAGCAATGGAGTAACGAAATATGAATCTAAAAGAAAAGGTTCGAGAAAAATTTAAAATAAATGGATAGTAAAGTAATTAAAGGTAAAGCAATTCCTAGAGGTAAATTTCCACATGTAAAGCAGGTAGGAGATTTTATCTATGTTTCTGGAACGAGTTCAAGAAGACCCGATAATTCATTTGAAGGAGTTGAGGTAGATGAGTTTGGAACAACCAATTTAGATATTCGAAAACAAACCAGAGCGGTTATCGAAAATATTAGAGATATTTTGAAAGAGGTAGGTGCGGATTTAGAAGATGTTGTAGATATCACTTCTTTTTTGGTAAATATGAATGATTTTGGAGGGTATAATCAAGTTTATGCTGAATATTTCGATTATAATGGTCCAACTAGAACAACTGTTGCAGTTCACCAATTGCCACACCCTCATTTACTCATTGAAATTAAAGCGGTAGCATATAAGAAACAATAGCATACTTAAAACAGAAATACATTAAGAAATTCCACCGCGATGGTTGGAGAAAAAAGAAGTAGTATGAAAATTCTAAACTACATAGATGGAAAGTTCTTGAATCCTGTTGCTGACAGGTGGATTGAAAACTATAACCCTTCGAAAGGGGAAGTATACGGGATGATTCCGAATTCATCAAAAGAAGATATTGAATTAGCCGTAACTGCTGCTAAAAAGGCATTTCCAATGTGGTCAAATACTACATTAAACGAGAGAAGTCAGATTTTGTCAAAAATAGCAAAGGGTATTCAAGCGAAATTAGGAGAGTTAGCAGAGGCAGAGTCTGTGGATAATGGAAAACCATTAAGTTTGGCAACCAAAATAGATATCCCCAGGGCTTCGTCTAATTTTCAGTTTTTTGCTGATGCTATTACTCAATTTTCGTCAGAAGCCCATGAAAGCGTTGGATTAAATGCGATAAATTTTACTTTAAGACAATCTATTGGTGTTGTCGGTTGTATTTCTCCATGGAATTTACCTTTATATTTATTTACTTGGAAAATTGCTCCAGCAATAGCAGCTGGTAATTGTGTGGTTGCCAAACCAAGTGAAGTTACTCCTATGACCGCTTATTTACTAGGAGATATTTGTAATGATGCTGGATTACCACCAGGTGTACTAAATATTGTTCATGGCTTGGGGCAAAGTGCAGGGCAGGCGATTATTGAGCATCCTGATATTAAAGCGATTTCATTTACAGGAGGAACTGTTACAGGAGCGCACATAGCAAGAACAGTGGCTCCAATGTTTAAAAAGTTATCTCTAGAGTTAGGTGGTAAGAATCCTAATATTATATTCTCAGACTGTGATTATGAGAAGATGTTAAACACAACGGTTAGGTCTTCTTTTGCAAATCAAGGTCAAATTTGTTTATGTGGAAGTCGAATTTTTATTGAAGAAACTATTTACGAAAAGTTCAAAAAAGATTTTATTGATAGAGTATCCAAACTCAAAATTGGAAATCCTTTGAATAGTAACAGTGATGTAGGAGCATTAGTTTCTAAAAATCATTTAGAAAAAGTGAAATCGTACATCGATAATGCTGAGCAAGAAGAAGGAAAAATTCTTTATGGAGGTGAAAAGGTAAAGGTTCCAGGAAATGAAAACGGTTACTATTTACAGCCAACAATTATAGAAGTGAAGAGTAATGATTGTAAATTAAATCAAGAAGAGATATTTGGTCCTGTTGTCACCATCATGCCGTTTAAAAAGGAGGAAGAAGTTTTAAAAATGGCAAATGGTGTGAAATATGGGTTATCAGCTACCTTATGGACAAATAATTTAAATAGAACCATGAAGATGAGCAAGCAATTGCAAACAGGAATTGTGTGGGTAAATACTTGGTTAATGCGCGATTTAAGAACACCTTTTGGCGGAGTAAAGGCTAGTGGTGTTGGAAGAGAAGGAGGATTTGAGGCATTACGTTTTTTTACAGAACCTAAAAACGTATGTATTAATTATGATTAAAGTTAAAGAAGACCTTTTCTTTTCTAGTTCCCATGATGATATGGATTTAGAGATGATTTATAATTTCATAAAGGATTCATATTGGGGAAGGGGAAGAACTTTCGACCAGCAAAAAATAGCTGTTGAAAATACAATGAATTTTGGGTTGTTTTATAAAGGAGAACAAATAGCCTTCGCTCGGGTAATGACAGATAAAGTGTTTTTTGCATATTTACTGGATGTGTTTGTAATTGAAGAAGAAAGAGGAAAGGGATATTCAAAAGTTTTGTTAGATCAAATACTGAACTTCTCGGAATTAAAAGAGGTCAATAAATGGATGTTGGCAACAAAAGATGCGCATAGTTTGTATGAAAAATTCGGATTTGAATTTATCAAAAGCCCCAATATGCTTATGGAAAAGTTAAATGATATAGCAAAAGAAATATATACATAAATGGATTTAGGATTAAAAGGGAAAAATGCACTTGTTTGTGGGAGTACACAAGGAATAGGAAAGGCAACAGCGATATTATTAGCAAACGAAGGTGTCAACGTAACCCTAATTGCTCGAAATGAAGAAAAATTACAAAAAGTAAAAGCTGAATTGTCAAATGAAAGGCAAGAACATAATTACATTGTGGCCGATTTTTCAAACCCTGAAGAGCTATCTGGTAGGTTAAAAGAATCTGGTTTGAACTTCCATATTTTGGTTAATAATACAGGAGGTCCAGCGGGAGGTCCAGTTTTTAATGCCGAGCTCATTGAGTTTGAAAAAGCCTTTACTCAGCATTTAAAGTGTAATCATGTATTGGTTCAAGCACTAGTTCCTTTTATGAAAGAGGAAGGATATGGAAGAATTATTAATATAATTTCCACATCTGTTAAACAACCTTTGGATGGGTTAGGTGTTTCTAATACGATTAGAGGAGCCGTTGCAAATTGGTCTAAAACGTTAGCGAATGAATTAGGTCAGTTTAAAATTACGGTGAACAATGTGCTCCCTGGAGCAACCAATACAGAACGCTTAAACGAAATTATAAACAATAAGGCAGCTAAAACGGGGAAGGCAAAAGAAGAAGTTGCTGAATTAATGAAAAATGCTTCTCCTGCCAAACGATTTGCAGAGCCGTCTGAAGTAGCAAATGCAGTAGTGTTTTTGGCTAGTGAAAAGGCAAGCTTTATTAACGGAATAAATGTTCCTGTTGATGGAGGTAGAACGAAGAGTCTATAATCGATTAAATTCAATATAAAAATTTAATGCATCAAAAAACAGTATTTTTACTATACAATAACCAAATAAAAACAACTTAGTATGAATCGTAGAAAATTTATAGCATCCTCAACGATGGGAGCTGGAGCATTATCAATGTTTCCAATGTCTACTTTTGCAAATTCGGCGGAAAATTTTAATTCAAAGTTCGGAGCTAGTTTTCAAACTTCTAATATTGCGTTAGGAAGTTTAACAACGGAGGTAGCAGAAACTTTTGAGAATATGAAAGATTTTTTAAATGAATCTAATTATTCTTTCAACGCTAGTCAACTAATGAAATTCAGTGATACTTGTTATGCAGTACCTCTTGAAAAGAAATCGTTGCTAGGTTTTAAATCTAATGAATTAGCACTAATTGTTAAGGAAAATGGATCAAGTAAGTTTTATATCTTAAATGAAAAAATTACTGAAGAATTTGGGAAATTAACCGAAAACTTCAGTTTAGGAATTAAGGAAAGCGGAGGAAATGTAGATGTTTCAAAGTTTGTTTCTCCTTCAGAAGTCATTGAAGAAAAGAAAGGGCGTGAGAGTGTATTTGCATACAAAAATGCGTTGAACAACACAATTACTTTTAAAAGTTCAAGAAAGAACACAAGAGCAATTATTAGTTAAAAACAATATAGCCTCCTTTATAAAAGGAGGCACTTTTAAAACAAAATCATATGAGTAAACTAGTACAACCATTAAACTTTAAGAAATGGATAGACGAACATCGTGATTTATTAAAGCCACCAGTTGGAAACAAGCAAGTCTGGAAAGATGGAGAATATATTGTTATGGTTGTTGGTGGTCCAAATAATAGAAAAGATTATCATTATAATGAAACTCCAGAGTTTTTCTACCAAGTAGAAGGCGATATGATTTTGAAAATTATAGATGATAAGGGAGAGATGATTGATGTTGAAATTAACGAAGGAGATATATACTTGCTACCCGGTAAAGTGCCACATTCCCCTCAAAGAAAAGCAAATACTATTGGGTTGGTAATTGAATATCCAAGAGAAAAAGGAATGATGGATGCTCTTGAATGGTATTGTGAAAACTGCGGAACTCCTTTATATAGAGAGGAATTTGCTTTAGATAATATTGAAACAGATATGCCAATAATTTTTGATAGGTATTATTCTGATAGAGAAAAATGCACTTGTTCTAATTGTGGAACAGTGATGAAAAAAGCATAGTTTTTATGCCAAGACTTCATTTGTTTGAATGGGAAGATTTCGACTGGTTTCCCGAATCCATAAGAAATTATGGAACGGATGTATTACAATTTATTGCTAATAAGGGGAATATTTATAAACAAATAATCCCGATTTTAATTAAAGGAATAAAAAATAGTAAAACTAATCAAATTGTTGATTTAGGCTCTGGGGGAGGTGGTGGACTATTAAAGTTAAATGAAGAATTATTAAAACAAATTCCTTTATTAGAAATTATTTTAACCGATTATTTTCCAAATATTCCAGCATTTAAATATACACAGCAAAACGCTCCGAACATGAGTTATGTTGATTATTCAGTAGATGCTAAAAATGTACCTAAACAATTACAAGGTTTATTAACGTTATTTTTATGTTTTCATCATTTTCAACCAAACGATGCCAAATTAATCTTACAAAATGCGGTTGATAATAACAGAGATATAGCCATAATTGAAGCTCAGGAAAGAAGTATTGTAAGTTTCTTTACATTGTTTTTTATGCCTGTATTAGTGCTTCTAATAACACTTTTTATTAAACCCTTTTCTTTTAAAAGAATTTTCTTTACTTATATATTTCCAATAGTGCCATTATTTGTGTGGTGGGATGGTTTAGTATCTGCTTTAAGAACATATTCTATAAAAGAAATGAATCAAATGGTGAGTAGTCTTAAGAATAATGAAACGTATAAATGGGAGATTGGAAAAGTAAAAACATATTTTGGTGTAAACTTATATTTATTAGGGATTAAAAAAAATTATAATGAAACGTAAACTTAGAATAAACGGACATTCACACTTATTACCATATCCGGAAGAAATTCCACAGTTCATGAAAGACAAAGGTATTTTTTGGGTAGACAAGGACAAAAAGTTCATGTTACAGAAAAACTGGAAGCGTCCAGTTACTGATTCAAGTTTCTTCTTAAATGAGAAGCTGGCTTGGATGGAACATTTTAATATAGACCATGCAGTTGTATTAAATCTCTCTCAGTTATATGGAAATGGTTTACGTTTGGAAGAGATGAAACAGGCCTTGCGTTTCCAAAACGACTTTAATGCTAAAATACAGCAGGATCATCCTTCTAAGTTTACTTGTGGTTTCGTAGTTCATCCTGGATTTGTAAGAGGTGCTTGTTGGGAAATTGAAAGATGTGTAGAACAGTTAGGAATGCGCTTACTTTGTTTACCTACACACTACATGGATACCATAGGTACTTGGCGATGTATTTTTGATGAAGAAAATGAGCCCATTTTTGAATTGGCCAATAAGTACAATCTTGCCGTTGAGATTCATCCTTATGATGGTGAGAAATTTATTAAATTAGAGAATACCTCTTGGAGATTTCATTTAATATGGATGTTGGCACAATGTGCTGATGCTTATCATTTCTTGAGTTTGAATGGTTATTATGACAAATATCCCAATATGAGAATTTGCTTTGCTCATGGAGGGCAGTTGGCTCAAATGAATCTAGGGCGTAGGATTCAAGGTTTTGATGGACGACCAGATTTATTCGAAGGAAAAGAACATCCAAGAAAAGCAGTAGGTCATAAGAATATCTTTTTTGATACGTTGGTACATGATACTGGTTCATTAGAATTATTGATAAAGAACCAAGGATCAGATCAGGTACTAATAGGTTTAGATGATCCTTATCCGTTAGGAGAAATGGAAAGTGATAAACAATCATCTTATCCTGGGAAAATACTGGATTTAGCTATTAAGAGAGATATTATAACAGAAAATCAAAGAGATGCTATGTGGGAGAATAATGTATTGCAATGGCTGTTTGGAGATAACGAGGAATTAAAAAAAGATTTAGTAAATAAAATTATAACGTAGAATTTATGAAAAAGGAAAAAGAAGAAAAGGAAAAAGTTGTTTTAATGAATGGAGAATTGGCTACTTCCGAATGGTTTGGAGCTATTGTAAGATACCTTTTTGGGTTGTGTAAAAAAGACTTTTCTTTTTACTATAATGAGAAAGAGCTTAGAAAAAATGCGATCGTAGGATATGTCTTAAAACTAATGATGTTGTTAATTTTCATTGCAGTGGCATTTTATTTCCTAAAAGAATAGTATTTTCATACTATTCTTTATACTCGAAATTAATTTAAAATGTCTCAGGTAACTCAGTTTCATAATTTATCTCATATTTTCATTTCTTTCATTGGAGTGATGTTACTGCTAGCTATTTATTATAACATTCGAAAGAGGTTTCGATCTGTTTTAGAAGAAGGTAATTCAGTCAAAAGAGTTGATCGAGGACTATTGTTCTTTAGCTGCGGAATGTTGGTGTGGGTATTTTCTGGAACTTGGGCTTTATTAGCAGATTATTTTTCTTTTCATGATTCTTTAATGTATCAAATAGGAGTTAACATGTTTTCAACCATTAATAATTTGTTTTGGTTGTTGGCATTGTATTATATGTATTATTCACCCTTATTTATTTATCGAAATGAAAAAAATGTGAGAATTATTTCGGTAATTATAGCCATAGTTTTTGGGTTGACTCTGTTGTTATCTGTTAGTTTGAGAAATGAAGTATATTCTGGAGTAAAATTAATGGGAGTTCCTGATTTCTTACTAACAACTTTTCTTTGCTATTTGATGGCAATTTCTTTTTACAGAACGTTTATGTTTCGAGGATTAAAATTGGTAGCCATATTGTCAGTGGTAATTGTTTTCTTATTGTTTGTATCACAATTGTCTGATGTTTTTGTAGAGCTAGGGAATGATTTCTTGAATCAATTAATTAGAATTATAACCAAAACATCACTAGTATCCTTGTTTTTAGTTTTGGCAACAAGTTGGGTGATTCAATTAGCTCATACACCAAAGTCGAATGAAATGAAGATTAAATTCTTGGATTGGTCCTTAGTTGAACTTACCATTCCTTCAAAAGGAATTATTACCGAGAAAATTGATTTTGGTTCGAAAACAACACAGTATAAAAATTTATTAGACTTTGGAATAAGAAGAAAATTTAATCAAGCAGCTGAGCAATGTATTGAGGTGAGATATGGCGGTGAAATAAAAAGTCAAACTTACATAACCCGTATTATTGAGAATATCAATACCATTTTACAGTTGAATGATGAAAATAGATTGGAACGAAAAGATTTGATTACGTTCGTAGGAGATAGTAAATATCGATTGCGCATTCTACCTGAAAATATTACAATTGATGAAGCTTTAGTAGAAGAGTTTGATAAGTCGAGGTGAAATTTTTGCAGGAGTTTTTAATAATAAAAAAAACCTACGCACCATTTGAAAGGTGCATAGGCTCTACTTTAAAAAAGTAAGAAGGATTATTTCTTAATAAACTTTTTTTCAATTACTTCATTATTCAAGTAAAACTTGATATAATACGTAGTTCCTGAAATTAAATTCAAGTCTTGAATATTAATATCAGATTGGTATTTACCTGATTTTAAATTTCTACCGTTTCCATCGAAAATTACGTAAGAAGCTCCTTTTATTGACTTATCAGAAACTACAGAAAAATGCGATTCTACAGGATTTGGATAAATAGTGGTATTAGACTTTGCTTCGGATGAGGTATTTCTATAAGAAGAAGTACAATCAAACATGTAGGTCCATTGTCCATATACCATTTCATAAACTTGACCATAGTAAACTACGCGATCACCATTATAATAAGTTCTTCCACTTTGGTAATCTGGAATATTACTACAATCATTAGGGTCGGTAGTGGTACTTAAAGTTGTTACTGTAATCGTGTTACTTGCAGTTGAAACATTACCAGCATCATCTTTCGCGTAAACTGTAAAACTATATGAAGTGTTTTCAGTAAGGTTATTAACATTAAAGATAGTATATGTACCTGGAGAACTTTCTCCAATCATTGTATTTCCTTGATAAATAGTATAGGACGTAACGGCCACGTTATCATTTGAAGCATCCCAAGATAACTCCAAAGTTGTTTCAGTAATATTGTATGCATTTAAGTTGTTGGGTGCTGTGGGTGCTTGAGTGTCAGACGTTGCATTACAATCGAATAAATAGATCCATTGACCATTGGTCATTTCGTATACCTTGCTGCTATAAACCACACGGTCTCCGTTGTTATATGTTACTCCGCTTTGATAATCAGGAATAACACTACAATCATTTGGATTAGTGATGGTATTAAGAGTTTTAACAGTTATAGTATTACTTGAGGAAGAAACATTTCCTGCTTCGTCTCTTGCTTTAATAAAGAAGCTATAACTTGTATTTTCAGTTAAATTAGAAACATTAAACGAAGTTGTTGGAGAGGTGCTTCCTATCAAACTATTATCTTGGTAAATATCATAGGCAACTACAGCAATGTTATCCGTTGAAGCGGTCCAGTATAAATCGACGCTCGTTTCAGTGATGTTTTCAGAAGTTAAATTGCCCGGTGCAGTTGGAGCTTCTGTGTCAACAGGTGTAGCAGAACAATCAAATTGGAATACCCACTGATTATTTATCATTTCGTAAACCTTATTTTGATATACAACTCTATCTCCATTAGTATAGCCTACATTACCTTGGTAATCTGGTATGTTAGAACAATCGTTGGGATTAGTATTATCCGCTTTTGTTGTAACATTTATTACGTTACTTGCCGCCGATATATTCCCAGCAGCATCCTTTGCTTTTACATAAAATGAATAGGATGTATTTGGTGTTAAATTGCTAACAGGAAAATAGGTGATTGCTGCGGTAGTTCCAATTAAAGTAGTTCCTTGATATATTTCGTAACCAGTTACGGCAACATTATCTGTTGATGCTGTCCAAGATAAATCTAAAGATGTTTCCTCTATGTTGGTAGCAGTTAAATTAGTTGGAATAGAAGGAGCTTCTGTATCTGTTTGAGAAGAACACCAAAAAGTAAACGCACCTCCTTGATCTGCAGTCATTGGATGCATCATGGTTTTATTGTTATTCGAAGTAGCAGAAATATAATATTCCGTAACTTGATTAGCTCCTGATGACAATTTAATATCCGCAGTCCAATGATTGTTGTCGCCTTTTGTCATACTTGTTTGCTTCCAATTAGAGCTTCCTTTAGCTCTAGAGAATAAAGTGGCTTTGTTAATTCCGCTTTTATTGGAAATAACAACATCTACTGGATAGCTAGTTTGACAATTCTCAATTTTACCATAATATGGATAATGCTTAAATCTAACCGGGTTTTCGGCATGAAATTCTTTTGTAACACAATGTATTGAGCCTCCAGTACCAATAAGAGCTCTACTATCAATTGGAATAATAGTATATCCTGGATATTCCTTACGGATAATATCCAAAGCAGCATTGTCTCCTGCAATGTCACCTGTTTGACCATTATTGAATACAGGTTGTATAATGGTTTTGTTTACAATTAAATGGTTGCTGAAAGTTCTACTAGAATTATCAATATCCCATGCGTCATCGTATTGAGTTCCGTCATCTTTTGTAGGAAAAGGAACCGTACCGAATAAGTAGGGTTTACCAGTACCTCCTGGACTTGTTAAGGTAGATAAATAGTCTACATTGTCAATAATTTTCTGATAATCGGTATAATCAGGAATGTTTGCCATTTCTGAAGGTTGTTCAGTATATACATAACGGTTTTCATTTACCATATCAATGTATAAATCTACATGCCCTGTTCCACCATCATAAGTTAGCGCTTTAAGCATGTTCAAGTTTTCTAAATTGAATGCTGCTTTTAATGTAGCATCGACATGAGCCTTGGAATGTTCATTATTATTCAAGTAAACTCTATCGCTAGTTGTTAAAGATTGATAACCATTCATAATAATATTTCCACCTTCAAATACAAGTGGCATATACGTATGAGCTATTCCTAATTTTTCAGCCCACAAAGGAGTTAAGTCATCATCATTACGTCTACCTCCGTAGTCTAAGTCTACCCATCCGATTTTGTCGTCCGCTCCATAATAGAAATTAATAGGCCCAAAATCTCTCGTCCAAAATGAATCTGTTGGATTTATAAGAAATTCATAATTGGAAAGAGGGGTTCCCTTATCCTGAAAATGTCTAATTAACATAGCGGTGTCAGCTTGACTTCTAACATTAATATATACTTTAACACCAGCTTGTTGGATTGCATTAATCAGCTCTCTGAAAAACTTTGAATAAGAAGGAGCGCCATCTGCATGTTCAGTTAATATAAGAGATCCATGTTCGTCCCACCATGAATATGGATAGTTAACAAATACACCTTGAATCTCCTCAAACTCTCCTGGAAATATGGCGTTATCAGGTAAGTTAATTGGAGCTTTGTTCTGTCTTGTGTTTAGTGTCGTGTTTCTCTTTTCTTTTTGATTTTTACTTTCCTTTTTAAAGTTACGTTTGTTTAACTTGGTACAGGCTTCATCGACCTTTTTTGTGTCCTGACTTTTTAAATAGTCATAAATAACATTCAGTTCTAACTTTGAAAACTGATGGTTTTTACTCCCTTTTTTGTACTTCTCAATAATAAGAGTTTTCTCCCGTTGAGTAACCCCCTGTTGAGCGTACATTAAATTAGTAAAGATAATAGTCAATAAGACTAAACTTAATTTAACTTTTCTCATGTTGTTTGTTAAAATGTTTAAATTGATTTTTATTTCAATTGTTTATCACACAAGTGAATACTTGTTTTTCTAATGATGAAGCGAAGAAAGCTACCACAACGAATGTAGGGGGGAGTGAAGGGTTGTTTTAGTTTGTTAGCTTACGTGAAAAAATCAAATTACGTAATTATAGCCGGCCGTAACTTGTTTGTAATAAAACAATTAAAGGGGGCAAACATACCCTTGTATATTTTTCTAAAAATTTGATGACGTACTATTGATGTATAGCAAAACATAAAAACGCAACAAAATGTCCAAAACGAGAAAATGACCTGCAGTTTATTCGAAGAAAACGACTGGCAATTAATGAATTCAAAAAGAGAAAATATGCCTTTTTGATATGAGGCAGATTTAAAATAAGAGTTGAAAAAAGGTATTTTTCGATAGAATAAGTTTGTTTTAAATATTATAAAAATAAACTCTCAATAATAAAGGTCTGTATTTAGTTTGTAATGCTCAAATAAGAAGGAGCAGTAAGTTAGGTTCGTTAGTAAATAATAACTACTTATAGGAAATAGAAGAGTTAGAAAATGAGGATAAAAAAAAGCTATCAAAACGACTGGGGGGAATATCATGAGTGATATGTCGATTTCGATAGCTTATCATGAAAAAAAACTATTAATACTATTTGCAATTGATAATTGGGGAATCTATTGCATTTAAAACAATTACAAGACAAAGGTATGGTAGTTGTCTCGTTTTCAGAGTAATGTAGTATCCTTGATGATTGGTTTATAGTCAAAGAAGAAAGAAAATGTCTAAAAAGAGAAGAAATGGATTGTTTATGTAGTGTAAAATACGGTATTAGAGTGTTTTAGTTTTCGAACTTAAATAAAAATTACAATTCAGTTGATTTAATCAAAGGTTTTAGATGAATTAAGGGATATTCAAAATATTAGTGGTGATTGTTCTCTATTATCTCTTGATAATTTATAGTTCATTTTGAATTGTTTTATTCTGTTTAAGTCTTTGTTTTTCAGAGTTACAAATACTCACAATTATTATTTTTAATCACAATTAGCAACAACAATACATTGCCATGTTCTTGATATATATATTGTTCGAAAACAATATAAAATGGAACAAAAAAATACAAATGAAGGCGATGTGTTCGGACATCCCAAAGGACTCTTATATTTATTTTTTGCGGAACTATGGGAGCGTTTTTCATTTTACGGAATGAGAGCGCTGTTGGTTTTGTATATGACGAAACATCTTTTGTATTCGGATGAAATGGCTTTTGGTGTATATGCGGCATATATGTCTTTGGTTTACGTAACACCTATGATTGGAGGAATGATTGCAGATAAAATTCTTGGATTTCGAAAAGCAATTATGTTGGGAGGTATTTTAATGGCATTTGGCCATTTCTTTCTAACGTTTGAGCACCCTGTATTTTTCTATGGTTCTTTATCACTGATTATTATTGGTAATGGTTTTTTTAAACCAAATATCTCTTCTTTCGTTGGGAAATTATACAACGAAGGTGATACTCGTAGGGATTCTGGTTTTACTATTTTTTATATGGGAATTAATATTGGTGGCGCGGTGGCTCCTTTACTATGTGCATGGTTGGCAGAATTATATGGTTGGCATTATGGTTTTGTTCTAGCAGGTATAGGAATGCTTCTTGGATTGCTTGTGTTTAAAGGAGGTTTAAATAAAAATGTATTTCATAATCATGGTTTGGTTCCCGACCAAAATGAGTATACCAAAAGAGTCTATGGAATAACGAAAGGAACATTGGTTGTATTTGGAGCAGTAGTCTTTATTCCTGTTTTTGCGAGCATTGTATATTTTCATGAACTTGAGCATTATATTGTTTGGGTAGTAACACTGTTTTTGGTTGGCTATATAATTTATATTCTAAAGAGTGTTACTTCATCAGAACGTAAGAAACTAATGGTAGCAGTGTATTTTACAATATTATACACTCTATTTGCAGCAATTTTTGAACAGGCTGGAAGTTCATTGACACTTTTTGCAGATAGGAATGTAAATTTAGTAGGAATGAATGCTGCACAAACGAATAGTATAAATTCGGGGTTTATTATTTTGTTGGCGATACCTTTTTCAATGCTATGGACAATGCTAAATAGAATAAATAAAAGCCCTAGTTCTGTCGTTAAGTTTGGAATGGGGTTGATTTTCTTAGGTATTGGTTTTGCTATTTTTGGAATGTCTGGACATTATGTTGATGAATTTGCTAAAACACCTATGTTCTTTTTAATAGCAGGATATTTGGTTTTAACAATTGGAGAACTATTCTTATCTCCAATTGGGTTATCTAAAATCACAGAATTGTCACCTATGAAATTTTTGGCATTTATTATGGGAGTATGGTTTTCCGCAAATTTTTATGGACATTATTTTGCAGGAAAGATAGCCAAACTTACATCCGTACCAGATGGCGACTTAGGTATGTTTTCTCGCGGTTTTCTTGGAGATATAACAGAAATGGTCACTGGGCTATCTGTCCACGATGTTATGTCTAAAGAAACCATTTTTCATCAACTATATACCTATGTTTCGGTTTACTCAGGTTTTGGAGTTTTAACCATTTTAATAGGTATGCTAGTAGTTATTTTTGCTTTGCCAATTAAAAATATGATGGGGGATGTAAAATAGATTGGATGTATTTTGAATAGCTTATATTGAATGAAATTATCGTTTATGTGACGTAATTTTTGCCTTAACCAGTGAAGGATAGGTTATCGAAGATTTAAAAGAACATGATGAAAGTCCGTATAATGTATTTCCAGATTTAATTGAAGAAGGTATTAATAAATATGTAACAAAAGATAAATTGTATCCATTAATCTTCACAATAAAAGCAACAAAGCCTTAGATTTTAAATCTAAGGCTTTGTTTATATATTTTATAAAATTTGTTATTTGAAAACTGTTGTGATTTCAATAGCTACATCATCCCAAGTTTTTGAAACTCCGTCAGCACCTTTGTGTAAATCTTTACATACGGCATTTAACGAATCAAGAGCTTTTTCTGCCTTCCAATCACTAATTTTCATAGCAGCTTTTAAACTAAATGTTTTACCGTTTAATGTATAGTTAAAAGGCAGTTTTTTAGTAACTCCGTTCATCGTAATGTCCGTATAACCTAGCGAATCATTTTCTAAAACTAATTTTCCTGATAATAATTCAGTCTTGTCCATTACACCAAAGAAGAATTTTCTAATCTTGAAATCTCTACTTGAATCGTTGGTGAAAATACTGCTTACAGGTACTGAAAATTCTGCATTATTAATAGCGTCCTTGGCATTATCACCCTTACCACCCGAAGTAATGTTTACTTTTTTAAATTGTCCTTTTACGGGCACTTTATCGGTAGTCTTATAGGCAGTCCAGCTAATTGTGTTATCTGCATTTTCTAAAGAGAAAGCAGCTTGCTTTTTTTCAGTGGTAGGAGCTTCTTTTTGTTCTGTACTTTTACTCGCTTCTTTTTTACAAGAGGTAAGTTGAATAGTAACGAAACAAACTAATAATGACAAAGCTAGTTTTTTCATGATAAATAATTTATAATCGAATTTAGTTTATAATAATATAGAAATGTAAAGGTACACAGGGGTTGCTAAAAAACAAATAATAGTTAATTGTTTTGCTCTATAATAGAATTAACAAGCTTTATGTATTCTTTTTTCGCTTCTGTCGGATTCATTCCTTTAAGTTGAATCCAAGCATTAAATTTAAAGGCATTTCTTAAGCCTTTAGTATCAGTATGAATAGAAAACTGATCTCCTTTTACTGCTTGTTTGTAATAAGCATACAATCGCAGCATTACATCAGGAGGGAGTTTGCTCTCCATATTTGAAGCTTTTTCGAAGGCTTCCTTAAACTGAGCATCAATATCATCATTTACCATAAAAAGCGAAAAAGTTGTTAATTACATTATAAAATGGATGTACAAATATACAAAAGGACTAAGGAAAAATAAACTATCAAGTCTGTCTAGTAGGCCTCCATGCCCAGGCATTATGGTTCCACTATCTTTAACATTTGCTTGCCTTTTGAATTTAGACTCAACGAGATCTCCAAAAGTTCCAAATACAGAAACAATAATCGCAATCAATATCCAATCAACTATTGAAAATAATGACGAGTAATAATTAATAACACAAGCCACTATAATGGCAAAGGCAAAACCACCGATAAAACCTTCAATTGTTTTTTTCGGCGATACACTTTCAAATAATTTAGTTTTTCCGAAGTTTTTTCCAACTAAATAGGCAAAACTATCATTGGTCCAAATTAGAAGAATAATATAAATAACTAAATAAGGATTATAGACTCCATTAATAACTGGTAATTGCATCAAGAATATAAACGGAAATATAATATATCGTATTGATGAATCGAATTTATCAAAGATGTTATTAGGATATTTAGTTTCCTTTGAATATAAATTTATAATGAGTCTTATTGAACATAGAAGAGTAATGGCTAATAAGAAAATAATAACTTTATCACTTATATATGACTTCTGATAGAATATTGCTAATGGAAGTATAATAAAAGGGATAAAACTTTTAAAATTGATTATTTTATTGAACTCCCATAAACATACAGCAGAAAATAAGGCGATTAAGACCGTATATGATTCTAAGGAATAAACAGTAGCTGAAATAAACAAAGCTGCATATACAAGTGCAGAAATACTTCTTGTTACTAAGTTTTGCATAGTTTATAAATCTTCAAAAAGAAGTAGATAAAGATTTTTAGAATTACTGTTTCCATAATTTAAAAAATCGTCACTATTCTTTTGTATTGTATAATTGGTTACCGAACTAATGTTAGTAGGAATATTTCCACTGAAATGTGTTTTTATTCCTGTTAATCCTTCACTAGTATTTTTTACTAATTGACTCGTAGTGGCATAAACAATGAAGCATTCTGGCAATTCAGCTATTTTATGACTTCCTAATTGATTTGAGGAAAATAGAATATCACCTTTATTAGCAATTAAGTGCTCACATGGAGTAAAAAAAGGAACCGACTGTTTAGGAGTATTTTCGACATCAATAGCAATTTGTTGTACCAATTTTACCAAATCAAAGTCAGAGCAAGTAATTTGATTCCAGTTGTTCTCTTTTAGGATGTTTTCTAGATTAACAACAACTTCTTCAATTGTTGTTGAATACAAAAACTTACCTCCTTTGTTTATAAAATTGTGTACAAACAAATCATCTAAGGATAAATTAACCGGTTGATGATTAATTTCTTCCTTAGATGATTCGGTATATGATTTAAATAATTTTTTAAAAAAATTCATTAAAACAAAAAACTTATTCTTCTGTTACTTGATTTTGAGTTTCAGTTGTTTCGTCTTTTTCAAATGGTCTTTTACCAAATATTTTTACAAGATCATCTTTAAAGATAACTTCTTTTTCTAATAATCGTTCAGCTAATAAAGTTAATTTATCTCTATGCTGTTCTAAAATTTCAATTGCCCTTTGGTATTGCCCTTCAATAATTTCAGAAATTTCTTCATCAATTACTTTGGCTGTCGACTCACTATATGGTTTTACAAAACCATCATTTCCAGATGAATCATAGTAAGTAATATTTCCAACTTTGTCATTAAGTCCGTAAACAGTAACCATGGCTCTGGCCTGTTTTGTTACTTTTTCTAAATCACTTAAAGCTCCAGTCGAAATTTTATCGAAAACTAATTTTTCGGCTGCTCTACCTCCCATAGTGGCACACATCTCGTCTAACATCTGCTCAGTTTGAACAATCTTTCTTTCTTCTGGAAGATACCATGCTGCACCTAAAGATTGACCTCTTGGTACAATAGTAACTTTCACTAATGGAGCCGCGTGTTCTAGCATCCAACTAACGGTAGCATGACCTGCTTCATGGAATGCAATTACTTCTTTTTCTTTCGGAGTAATTACTTTATTTTTCTTTTCTAAACCACCCACAATTCTATCAACAGCATCTAAAAAGTCTTGGTGCTCAATAGAGTCTTTACTGTTTCTTGCAGCAATTAAGGCAGCTTCGTTACATAAGTTTGCAATATCAGCTCCTGAAAAACCTGGTGTTTGCTGAGCTAAAAACTCTACATTAACACTGTCAGATAATTTTAAAGGCTTTACATGTACTTCAAATATTTCTTGACGCTCATTTAAGTCTGGTAAATCAACATAAATTTGTCTGTCAAAACGACCTGCACGCATTAATGCTTTATCTAAAATGTCAGCACGGTTCGTAGCGGCTAACACAATGACATTAGTATCTGTACCAAAACCATCCATTTCAGTCAGTAATTGGTTCAATGTGTTTTCGCGTTCATCATTCCCACCAGTCATACTGTTTTTACCTCTTGCTCTACCAATTGCATCAATTTCATCGATAAAAATGATTGAAGGTGATTTTTGTTGCGCTTGTTTGAATAAATCTCTTACACGAGATGCTCCAACACCAACGAACATTTCAACAAAATCAGAACCCGACAATGAGAAGAAAGGTACACCTGCTTCACCTGCAACAGCTTTTGCTAATAATGTTTTACCTGTTCCCGGAGGTCCAACCAATAAAGCTCCTTTAGGAATTTTACCTCCTAATTTGGTGTATTTTTCAGGGCTTTTCAAGAAGTCAACAATTTCTTGTACTTCTTCTTTAGCTCCCTCTAATCCAGCAACATTTTTAAAGGTAGTTTTTACTTTCGTATCCTTATCGAATAATGTAGCGCGAGATTTTCCAATATTGAAAATTTGACCACCACCTCCAGCGCCACCACCAGCACCTGACATTCTTCTCATGAAGAAAAGCCAAATAACGATAAGTAGAATGAAAGGTAAAAAGCTAATTATGCTATCAAGGAAACTAGTTCTTTCCCTGTTTTTTAAGTCAAAATTTAAGTTATTCTTAAGTTTTGCTTCATGCAAATCTTTTTCAAAATTCTGAAGGTCTCCAAAATTATAAGTGTAAAGAGGGGCACCCTTTCTGTGGAAAGGATTATTTACAACTTTCTTATGTTCATCTTTTTGAGAAGCTTCATCTTTGATATATATTTCTGCAAATGATTTATTAACGACTAATATTCTTTCAATATCATTCTCGTTTAAAATCTTGGTAAACTCATTTTTTGAAATATCACTTGATCCCATACTTCCTGAATTAAAGAAGCTAAGACCAATGAATAATAAAGCTATTGGAATGTAAATCCAAAAGGAGTTAAAGCCAAACTTAGGTGTGTTTTTTTTCTTATCACTCATAAAATTTGTTTCAATCAGTTTTTAATTAAGCGGGGTTGATTTGAGTTATTTTAGCATCTCCCCACAGACTTTCTATGTCGTAAAATTCACGAACTTGTTTTTGAAAAATGTGTACAACAACGTTTACATAATCCATTAACACCCACTCCGAATTTCCTTGCCCTTCAACATGCCAAGGTTTGTCTTTAAGTTCTTTACTTACAACCTTTTGTATTGAGCCTGAAATAGCATCTACTTGAGTATTAGAATTACCAGAGCAAATTACAAAATAATCACATACCGTGTTATCAATTTCTCTTAAATCTAGAAGTTGGATGTTTTCTCCTTTTACATCATCAATTCCTTTTATAATCACAGCTAATAAATCGTCTGTACTGGCTTCTTTTTTTGTCATTAAAAAAATTAAGTTTTAGCAAAGTTATTATTTTTTTGCGAGTAAATTGTGTAATATTGACACTAGTTTTACCTGTAAAAATTTTATGAAAATAATCAAACTTGATGCCATTGACTCAACGAACTCTTTTTTGAAGAAAATGGCAGAAGATTCGTTAGTAGAAAACTTTACAGTTGTTTGGGCTAAAAATCAAACTGCAGGTAGAGGGCAAATGAAAACGCAATGGGTTACACAAGAAGGGAAAAACCTTACTTTTAGCGTGTTCGTTCAACCAAAAGCCTTGAATATTACGCATCAAAAGTTTCTTAATTTTAGTGTTGCTTTAAGTGTTTATGAAACTCTTTTAGATTTTGACATACCGAAAATTTCTATAAAATGGCCTAACGACATTATGGCAGGATCTAGAAAAATATGTGGTATATTAATTGAAAATGCATTGAAAGGAGTTGTTATTCAATCATCAGTAATTGGTATTGGGTTAAATATAAATCAGCATTTTTTGAATGAAGACGCTTTCAAGGCGACTTCAATGAGTGATATTTTAAATAAAGAGTTCGATTTAAGCGAAGTTCTTGATGTTTTATTAAAGAAGCTTGAAAAGAATATAAACGATCTAGAAAAGCATGAATATTCAACCTTGGAGGATCGATATTTAGAAGTATTATATAAAAAAAACGTTCCGAGTATGTTTAAAACAGATCAGAACGTTTTGTTTATGGGTAAAATTATTGGAGTATCACGGGAAGGTCAACTCCAAATCGAATTAAATGATGAAACTATTCAAGAATTTGGTATTAAAGAAGTTTCATTCGCTTAACTCTATAATTTTGAAATATTTTCAGTTAATGTTTCAATAAACTTGGTTAAAGGTTTTTTTACCATCATTGCCATCATAGGATTAAAGTCTCCATTAAACTTTAAAGTAACATTGCTTTGATTTTCCTGTATTTCTTCAATGTCTGAAGCTAATGTAAATGGTAGTTTGCTACTCGCAGCACCTAATGTTACGTTAGAAAATTCAGTTTTTTCTTTCATAACCAATCTTATTTCTGGCATTCCTTTTAAACCAAAAATGAAACTGTCGCCATCAACTTCAAATTTTTCAGTACTTTCTGGCATTAGCTGTTCGTAGTTTTCTAGTTTCGTGAAAAAATCGAATAACTCTTTTGATGACTTGTTTACAGTTACCGTATTTCCTTTAATATCCATTTATGTATTCGTTTAAGAGTTTTGTTCTTCGTTTTGTTTCCATTCACTAGGAGTCATTCTCCAGTCTTCAAGAGTTCTTAATTCTTCTCTTGAAATGTACTGACTGTCTAAAGCTTGTTCTAATAAAAAGTCATAATTACTAAGAGTGGTTAGCTCAACATTATGCTCAGTGAAATTTTTAGCAGCGATATCAAAACCATATGAAAATATAGCAACCATACCTTTTACAGTAGCTTTTGCTTCTTTTAAAGCTTTTACAGCTTCTAAACTACTTTTACCAGTACTGATTAAATCTTCAATAACTACTACATTTTGACCACTCTCAAGGTATCCCTCGATTTGATTCTTTCGTCCGTGTTTTTTTGGTTCTGGACGAACATACACAAAAGGTACTCCCAATTCTTGAGCGACTAAAACCCCAATCGCAATAGCACCTGTTGCTACCCCCGCAATGGCATCTGGCTTGCCATGTTTTTCCTCAACTAATTTAGCTATCTTTTCTTTTAGAAAATTTCTAACAGAAGGATAAGACAATGTAATTCTATTGTCACAGTAAATAGGTGATTTCCATCCTGAAGCCCACGTGAAAGGATCTTGTGGACTCAATTTAATAGCTTTTACCTGTAAAAGGAGTTCAGCTGTTTTTTTTGCCGTATCTTTGTTAAAATCCATGTCGCAAATGTATAAAGTTTTTGTTAATGATAAGCCAATAATCTTAACAACTTCACTAAATAAGGATGAAGAATATCCGCTGTATCTCTTTAAAAATATTCCTTTTGAAGAGGTTGTTCACAAAATAAAAACCGATGTTTTTAGTGGTGTCTATTTATATTCAACAAATATTGAAGAAGACTGGAAAGAAATACGTGAAATTTATGAGCCTATTGTTGCAGGAGGAGGTTTAGTATTGAACGAAAACAAGGAAGTTCTGTTTATTTTTAGAGGAGAAAAGTGGGATTTGCCAAAAGGAAGAATAGAGGAGGGAGAAAAAATTGAGGAAGCTGCAATACGTGAAGTTGAAGAGGAATGTGGTATCGAAAATGTGATTTTGAAAAACTTCCTTTTGAATACATATCATTTATTTATACAAGGAGGTAAAAAAAGGTTGAAAGAAACTTATTGGTATTTAATGTATTCTGAATATAAAGGAGAGTTAAAGCCGCAAGTGGAAGAAGGAATCACGGATGTTTGTTTTAAAAATGAAAAAGAAATAGGTGTTGCTCTACAAAACACCTATGCTAATATTGAACTGGTATACAACAATTACTTAAAGGATCACCAGTAATGACATTGTGTCATTGATTTTGACACTAATTCTCTTCATTCCTGCCAAAACAGAAGATAAAACCTAATGGCATACAGTTTGACTAATTCATATCGTAAAATTGAATTAAAAATTTAAACTGTAAATAAAATTATGAGTAAAATTATAGGTATAGATTTAGGTACTACTAATTCATGTGTGTCTGTAATGGAAGGAAATGAGCCAGTAGTAATTCCTAATTCAGAAGGAAAAAGAACTACCCCATCTGTTGTTGCTTTTGTTGAAGGAGGAGAGCGTAAAGTAGGTGATCCAGCAAAGCGTCAGGCAGTAACTAACCCAACGAAGACAGTTTACTCGATCAAGCGTTTTATGGGGAATAAATATTCTGAATCTCAAAGAGAAGCGGATAGAGTTCCTTATGAAGTAGTAAAAGGAGATAATGATACTCCACGTGTGAAAATAGACGATCGTTTATATACACCACAAGAAATATCAGCAATGGTATTACAAAAAATGAAAAAAACTGCTGAAGATTATTTAGGTCAAGATGTTGCTGAAGCGGTTATTACTGTTCCTGCTTACTTTAACGATGCACAACGTCAGGCAACGAAAGAAGCTGGTGAAATTGCTGGATTAAAAGTACGTCGTATCATTAACGAGCCTACGGCAGCAGCATTAGCATATGGTTTAGATAAATCAAATGATGATAAGAAAATTGTAGTTTTTGATTTTGGTGGAGGAACTCATGACGTTTCTATCTTAGAATTAGGAGATGGAGTTTTTGAAGTATTAGCTACTGATGGAGATACTCACTTAGGAGGAGATGATGTTGATGAGAAAATCATTAACTGGTTAGCTGAAGAGTTTAAAGCTGAAGAGAATATGGACTTACGTCAAGATCCAATGGCTTTACAACGTTTAAAAGAAGCTGCTGAAAAAGCGAAGATTGAATTATCAAGTACAACTTCTACTGAAATCAACTTACCTTATATTACAGCTACTGCTTCAGGACCAAAACACTTAGTTCGTTCATTAAGTAGAGCTAAATTTGAGCAATTAATTGATGATTTAGTAAAGAGAACTATTGAGCCATGTAGAACAGCGTTAAAAAATGCTGATTTATCAACTTCTGAGATTGATGAAATTATCTTAGTTGGAGGTTCTACTCGTATTCCTGCAATTCAGGAAGCTGTTGAGAAGTTCTTTGGAAAAGCTCCAAGTAAAGGAGTAAATCCAGACGAAGTAGTATCATTAGGAGCTGCAATTCAAGGTGGAGTTTTAACTGGTGATGTTAAAGATGTATTATTATTAGATGTTACACCTTTATCATTAGGTATTGAAACTATGGGGAATGTATTTACAAAGTTAATCGATGCAAATACAACGATTCCTACAAAGAAATCTCAGGTATTCTCTACAGCAGTAGATAACCAACCATCTGTTGATATTCACGTATTACAAGGAGAGAGAGCAATGGCAGCGGATAACAAAACAATTGGACGTTTCCAATTAACTGATATTCCACCAGCACCAAGAGGTGTTCCTCAAATTGAAGTAACTTTCGATATTGATGCAAATGGAATTATCAATGTTTCTGCGGCAGATAAAGCAACTGGAAAAACTCAAAATATTCGTATTGAAGCTTCTTCTGGTTTAACTGATGAAGAAATTCAAAAGATGAAAGCTGATGCTGAAGCGAATGCAGAAGCAGATGCTAAAGCAAAAGAAACAGCAGACAAGGTTAATGGTGCAGATTCAATGATTTTCCAAACTGAGAAGCAATTAAAAGAGTTTGGAGATAAGTTATCAGCTGATAAGAAGCAACCAATTGAAGCTGCTTTAGAAGAGTTGAAAAAAGCTCATGAGTCTAAAGACTTAGCTCAAATTGATGCTGCAATGGAAAAAATTAACGAAGCTTGGAAAGCTGCTTCAGAAGAAATGTATGCGGCTCAGCAACAAGCTGGTGGAGCTGATGCAGGAGCACAACAATCTCAAGGTGATTCTAACGCACAATCTCAAGGAGATAACGTAGAAGATGTAGACTTCGAAGAAGTGAAGTAATAAATAACATTTAGTTACATACGAAAAAGCTCATTGTGGAAACAATGGGCTTTTTTGTTATTTATATGAATAAAAATAAACTCAATCTTTATAAAAAAATAAAGAGCCGTCCATAAAATGAACGGCTCTTCGTAATAAAGGGGGGGACCAACAAATTAATTGTTATATTTCTTTGAGTATCGTTTCCAAAGTTTTGTTTGATGCGTTTCCAAACTTATTTTTCGTCCTTGAATAAAAGCATCTGTAAGTATATTCCCTCTCATGTCAAGAGCATTACCATTTGAAATGAATAAAGTAGCATCTTTTCCTACGGTAAGTGTACCAGTAAAACTGTCAATACCCAATATTTTGGCATTGTTTTCAGTAATTAACTGTACAGCTTTTTCTGTACCTAAGCCATGAGCAGCATAAGTTCCTGCATAAAATGGAAGGTTTCTTGTGTTCATTCTTTCCATGGCTCCATTCATTCCTAAACCTACTAAAATTCCTGCATCCGATAGTATTTTAGCTGAACGGTAAGGTCTATCATAATCTTCATCTTCGCTAGAAGGTAAACGATGTGCTCTTTTCAAAACAACAGGAATATTGTTCGATTTTAATAAAGTAGCCACATTTTCAGCTTCAAACCCGCCAACAATAACTAGGTTTTTAATTCCTAGTTTATCAAATAAGTTGATCGCATCGGTTATTCTATTTTGACCATCAACATGAACAAAAACTTTTTTAGTTCCACCAAATACATCTTTAAGTGCTTCATAAGGTAAGTTGATGCTTTTAGTTGATTCGGCTAAATAATTTTTCCCGTTGGTAAAGAAATCGTTTATTTTTTCACAGTTCTTAGCGTATTCTTTATTAGGTTTTAACGCAGGATCTTCTCCACGCCACCATCTACCTCTACTAAAATTACTAGGCCAGTTAATATGTACGGCATCATCTACTTTTACGATGGCATCTTCCCAGTTCCAAGCATCAAGCTGTACCACTGAAGAAGTCCCTGAAATAGTTCCTCCTCTTGGTGTCACTTGCGCCATTAAAATTCCATTCGGTCGCATAGATTCTACAATTCTACTTTCAGTATTATAAGCAATAATACTACGTATGTGTGGTAACATACTTCCAACTTCATCATAATCTCTTGTAGCTCTTACGGCGTCAATCTCTGCCAAACCTAGGGTAGTGTTGGCTGCAATAAATCCAGGATAAACATGTTTTCCTTTTGCATTGATCACTGTTCCCATTCTGGCAATTCTTGCATTAGCACTTCCTACAAAGGAAATTTTTCCGTTAGAAAACATAATCAAAGAGTTTTCAATGATTGTTCCGTTTCCTATATGTGCCGTTGCTCCCTCTATAGAATAATCGGTAGTCTGTTTGGGAGCAGGTGTTTGCTGCGCCACTATATTTCCAATGAATAAGAAAGATAGTAGACTGTATAAAATAATATTTTTCATTTGTTCTGTCAATATGTTCTTATTCTGTATCACAGTGGAAGTGTTTTTTAACTTTTTTAACAGGGCTTTGAGTTGGAGCACCTTTTATTTTTTCTTTTAGCATCATGCCAATTAACTTAGCACGTTCTTCCTTAATTGATTTACGCTTTTCTATGTCTTTTTCAAGATCAAAATAGATAGTACCATCAATAATAGTTTTCTCAGCTTTAGCGTATACAGATAAAGGATTACTACTCCATAAAACAACATCAGCGTCTTTACCAACTTTAATGCTTCCTGTTCTATTATCTAGATGAAGTAGTTTCGCTGGATTAATTGTAACCATACTCCAAGCTTCTTGCTCAGTTAAATTACCGTACTTCATTGTTTTGGCAGCTTCTTGATTTAACCTTCTTGACATTTCCGCATCATCAGAGTTGATGGCAACAGTAATTCCTTGACGATGCATCATAGCAGCATTGTACGGAATTGCATCATTAACTTCGTATTTATAAGCCCACCAATCAGAGAAAGTTGAACCACCGACACCATGCTCTTTCATTTTATCGGCAACTTTATATCCTTCTAAAATATGGGTAAATGTATTAATGTTAAAGTCGAATTGATCAGCGACTTTCATTAACATGTTAATTTCGGATTGTACGTATGAGTGACAAGATATAAAGCGTTCTTTATTCAATATTTCTGCTATAGTTTCTAATTCAATATCTCTTCTATATGGTTTACCACTATTTTTAAGAGCATCATACTCTTTCGCTCTTTGGAAATAGTCAATATAAACCTGTTCAACCCCCATTCTTGTTTGTGGAAAACGAATCGTATTATTATCACCCCAATTAGATTGCTTAACATTTTCACCTAAAGCAAACTTGATAAATTTTGGAGTATTATTATATATAAGGTTCTCAGCATTTTCTCCCCATTTTAGTTTAATAATTGCTGAACGACCTCCAATCGGATTTGCAGAACCATGTAAAATTTGAATAGAAGTAACTCCTCCAGCAATGTTTCTATAAATATCAATGTCATTTGGGGCAACAACATCTTCAATTGTTACTTCGGCAGAAGAGTTATGGCCAGCTTCATTAATAGCAGAAGCAGCAATATGCGAATGCTCATCAACAATTCCAGCTGTTAAAAACTTTCCTGTACCATCAATTACTTTGGCTTTTCTAGAAGAAATGTTTTTACCAATTTTTGAAATCTTTCCTTCAGAAATCAATACATCTGTACTTTCTAAAACTTCGCCATTTTCAGAAGTCCATACCGTTGCATTTTTGATTAGAATTGTTTCTTGTTTAGGAATGTCATAGTTTCCAAAACCAACATTTGGGTAACTCGTAGCTACTACTTCGAGAGTTTTATCTTCTTTCGAGTCTTTCTTCTTCTTATCGTCCTTTTTGTCTTCTTTTTTCGTGGCAGACCATGTTAAAGAATCACCAAGGTTGTTTACTCCAGTTCCGTTTAGATTAGAGTTTCCTTCGGTAACCTTACCCGAAATTCTTGAGAAGTTATTATCATCGTTTATGGTTAACTGGATCCAATTGTCTTTAAAAGAAAATTTACTGCTAACTTTTTGATCACCTTTCTTTAAGGTAGCAGTTTGTTTTGATCCCTTACCAGAAATGGTCATGTTATATTCATTTCCAGATACGTTTAAGGTATACTCTCCAGTGATGTCCTTAATATTAATTGGATTTATAACATATTTTGATCCCTGCACCCAGTTTTCATATAGCGTAGTTCCTTTATCGAAAATATCTCCTGAAGAAATTAAGAAGTTGGCATAACTTCCTTTGTTAAGATTACCAATTAAGGTATTGTTTAATATTTTAGCAGGAGTCGTAGTTAATGCTTCCAGTGCAGCTTTTTTGTCCAAGCCATAAGTAATGGACTTTCTTAAATTAGCACTAAACTCATTTAACGATTTTAATTTATGAGTAGTTAAAGCGAAAGGAACATTATTCTTTTTAAGAACACTAGGGTTCGAAGGTTCTTGATTCCATTTACGCATATCACTTAACGCAATTTTTTTAGCAAGAGCAATATTACTGACATCATAAGCTTTTCTAAAGTTAATAGGAATAATGAAAGTAGCATTTGTATTTTTAATGTCTTGAATTCTTTCATATTCATCACCACCACCAAGAATAGTGTATTGAATTCCAAATTCATCACCAATTTTGTCAGCTCTAAGATCATTAAGATGATCGCCAGCTTTAAAAATTTGTGGTAAGTTTTTGTTGTTATTTAACGCTTCAAGTGCTAAATCGGTGTTTTTTGCATTTCCTTTCCCATACCAATCGGCATCTAAGTAAGCTTGTCTTAACAAAGCCATGGCTCCCATTCGAGAGGTAGGATAGGCTTGTTTCGATTTGTTACTTTTTGAAAAGGATAAATAATTTCCTGACTTTTTATTCAATACTCGGTAGGCGTTGTTACTTTTTGAGTTTAGAGCAACCAACACTCCGTTACCTTGCATTATTCCATCGTCAACATGCGTGTTAACAACTCCGAATCCTAATTTTACAAGTTCTTGAGCTTTTTTATTGTCGAAAGAAAACTCATTAAAAGCATCAATATCTGGACGAATATGATCGTTCCAGTAGTATCCTTTTCTACCAGCATCGTATTGAGGTCTTCCTCCGAAGTTAAATGAATTCTTAATTTTTTTAATACCAAAGTCAGAATAAACATCAATAAAAGAAGGGTAAATTGATTTACCATTTAAATCGATGATATGTGCTTCTTTTGGAATAGATATCGATTTTCCGACATCTAAAACTTTTCCATCTTTTATCAGTAAAATTCCTTGTTTAAGAATCTTTTGAGGCGTGATGAAAATTTTGGCGTTTTTAAAAGCAATGAGCTTGTTTTGAGATGTTTTTACTCCTGTGTTAATTGGGAAATACTCTTGTGCTCTAACTTGTATTAAGCTGGAGAAGAGCAGCAGGATAAAAAGTTTTTTCATTATGTTTGGGTTTCAATTGAGATACTAAAATTAGCGTATCTTAATTTTATTAAAGGATATTTAACAAAACCTTAAGATTAATTTAAGATTAGCTTACCCAGTTTTTCTGGCCCACCTAACCAAGCAGAAGATTCATTTATAAACTGTATTGTGTAAAAAGAGTCCTCACTAATAGTCGACCAATTTTCACCTCCATTTTTTGAGTAAGATATTCCTGTTTTACCTACTGCAATAATTTTTTCTCCGTTAGAATTGGGAATATATTTAACGCAACTTTTATAACCAGGTTCTTGATTATCTGCTATAAGTTTCCATGTTTTACCTCCATCTTTTGTAATAGCTTTATTAGCACAATTATCATCTGGATTTGAATAACTTCCTCCGAAAACGATTCCATTATTTTCGTCATAGAAGTCGACAGAATAAATACCTTGAGGTCCGTTTCCTTGAACAATAGGGGTATTGAATACTTCCCAGGTTTTTCCCATATCTTCGGATTTTAATACTCTAGCTTTTTTTCCTCCAGAAACAATCCAAATAGTATTACCCAAAGTTTTAATATTTGTATTACTAGCAGCAAAGAAAGCTTCTCCTTCTTCAAATTCAGGAAGCTCATCACATGATAATTTACACCAAGTATTCCCATAGTCAGAAGAAATAATAATAGATGGGCAATTATCCGTTGGGTCACCAACAGCGATGGCGTGTTTTCCGTCCTCAAGAAAATGCATTGAATCATAAAATACTTTGGCATGTTCTTCTTTATAAACCAATGTTGTTTTTCCATCAAAACTTTTATAAAGTAAGGCAGGATTAGCTACAGATAAAGTAAAAACTGTATCATTATTAACAGCTATACTTCTAAAATGAGGAACTAAAGTGTCTTTGTATTTGATTGAAGTTTTAAACCATGATTTTCCATTATCAAAAGTATGACCGATGTTTCCTTCAGAGTCTGCATAATATAAAGTGTCATTGCTTACACTGTGAATCGCTCGGATACTACAACTATCTTTTTTAAACTCAATAATATTTACAGTTTCAATTTTTTTCGAAGTTTTATTTCTTTCACATGAAACTATAGTCGATACAATTAAAAAAAGAGTTAGAATTCGTGTCATTTTTTGATATTTTTACACGACTAAAATAGATAAAAATCGATCAATATGTTTATTTGTGAACGTTTACAGGTTTCGTTAAAGACATTTTTTTGTGATTTTAGTTTTATGTAGAACCCCCTTTAATTCAAAAATAGATGAAAAAAGCATTAGTTATTTCGGGAGGTGGCAGTAAAGGTGCATTTGCCGGAGGTGTTGCTGAATTCCTTATAAAAGAAAAGAAAAAGAAGTACGACTTGCTTTTAGGAACATCTACAGGAAGTTTAATGGTTTCCCATTTAGCCCTTGAAAGAGTTGACGATTTAAAGGAACTTTATACCAATGTTAATCAGAATGCTATTTTTAGCAACAGTCCTTTTAAAATTAGAACTGTCCATGGAGCTAAAGTGGTTTCTATTCGACATAGAAATACTTTGTGGAACTTTGTAAATGGAAGGAAAACTTTTGGGGAAAGTAAAAACCTTAAAAAGTTAATAAAGAAAAATGTTACTAAAGAAATGTTTGAAGAAATTCGTTCTAGAAACAAAGAGGTAGTGGTAACAATTTCAAATTTAACAGCGAATAAAATTGAGTATAAATCTATTTTAGATTGTACTTATGAGGATTACTGTGATTGGATTTGGGGATCGTGTAATTATGTTCCTTTTATGAGTTTATTAGAAAAGAATAGTTGTCAGTACGCAGATGGAGGTTTTGGGTGTTTAGTTCCAATTAGAGAAGCTATTTTAAGAGGTGCTAAAGAAATTGATGCAATTATTTTAGAAACAGAAGTAACTCAGATTAATAGATTACCTGCTAAAAACCCTTTTTCCTTAATGTTAGATGTATTTGGTTTTATGCTGGAACATGTAGAAAAACATAATGTAACCATTGGTAAATTGTCAGCGAAGCACAATGATGTTAAGTTGAATTTGTATTATACACCAACGGTATTAACAACGAATTCGTTAATTTTTGATAAGAAACTAATGTCGAAATGGTGGGTTCAAGGATTTAATCATGCTAAGCAAAAGAACGAGGAAACCATGAATGATTTTAGAACTGAATTAATTGACGATTAAACAACAGTGATTTTATAACTAATAATACTTGCATAAAAAATGAAGTTTGGAAAAGTAGAACAACCAGAACTTGTTGATTTTTCATTGCCTGAGACTCGTGAGAATACGATAAAAGTGTTGAATAAATCTGATGGAAAGAAGACAAGTGTTTATGTTGGATGTGCTAAATGGAATAAGGCAGATTTAAAAGGTTTTTATCCGAGAGGAACAAAAGATGAACTAGAGTATTATTCGAAGCAATTCAATTCTATAGAGTTAAATGCTACTTTCTATAGACAATTTCCAGGAGAACAGTTTGCTAAATGGAAAAATAAAACTCCAAAAGGATTTAAGTTTTTTCCAAAGTTGACACAAGAAATTAGTCATTGGAAAAGGTTAGAAGGAGTGCAAGAAGTTGTTAATTATTATTTGGATTGTGCGTTGCAATTAGAAGAGAAGTTAGGAACTATTTTTTTACAATTGCATTCTAATTTTGGACCTAAAAATTTTGATCGGGTTGAGAACTTTGTGAAAAGTTGGCCTAGTGAAATTCCTTTAGCAATTGAAGTAAGACATCCAGATTGGTTTTCTGACGAAATAGCTTTCAGTGATTATGTGCATCTTTTAACTGAGAACAAAGTTGCCAATGTAATTGTTGATACGGCGGGGAGAAGAGATATGGTTCATATGAGTTTAACCTCTAATGAAGCTTTTATTCGATATGTAGGAGCAAATCATCCATCTGATTACTCAAGATTAGATGACTGGGTAGATCGTCTTGAGGAGTGGAAAGAATTAGGATTGGAAAATATTCACTTTTTTATTCATCAAAACTTAGAAGTTGAATCGCCATTATTAGCAAGTCATTTTATAAAAGCTTTGAATAAAAGGTTCAATACTTCTATAAAAATCCCTAATGAAAGCCAAGAAAATAATCAAATGACGTTGTTATAATTGAGTAATTTCTCTGGATTTAATTTCTTTGAATACTTTATAAAGTAGAAAGATAATACCCTTTATCAGTTTTAGAATTAGAAAAAGTAATAGTATTTCGAAAATATTCATATCGTATCGTCGGTTTTAAAATTGATAAATAAGTTTAAGCGTTGTGTGGTTCCTAACAGTTGTCATAGACGTATAACTTTTTACATTTCCAAGAGTAATTTTTATGTCTTTTTTTTCGGGGAAAGGTTTCGTAAATAGATAGGCGATACCAGTACCTAAAATAGCTCCAGCTAAAACATCCCATCCATCGTGCTTATTGGCTTTTATTCTTGAGTAACCAACATATCCAGCCAATGCATAAGCAGGAATTCCAACTTTCCACCCGTAGCGCTTTTGCATAAAGCCCGCACTGGCAAAGGCAATCGAAGTATGTCCTGAAGGAAAACTATTCAAACTTTCACCATTTGGACGTTCCTTATTTATAATAAGTTTCAATGCATAGGTAGAGAGAACCGTTGTAGCTAATGTTTTGGTAAACTGAAGGGTGCCTTTTTGACCATCCTTCCAAATTAAAGTAGAGCCAAGAGCCATAGCAGGTAGGGCAGTAACCAATACATCTCCCGCTATTTTATGGTTTTCTTCGCTTGATGTTAAACTAATTTGGGCGTTGCAAAGTGCGCAATTGATCCAAAATAAAATGACAATCGTTTTTTTCATGATGTTAAATCTCATTTAATTTTAATTACTAATATTTCCTCCTACTGGCAAACCACTAGGTATACTTGCAGGAATACTTTTATCAAAATCATTGTCATCTAAAGCTTCTATAAATGCGATTATTTCATCAATTACATCATCATCCATTTCAAGTTGTCTGGCTAAAGGATCGATATCATTAATGTTTATATGTGTGTTAATATCATCAGCATCACCTTCAGCCACATCTTCATAAAAGTTCATCACTTCTTGAAGCGTAGCATGCATACCATTATGCATATACGGAGCGGTTAATGATATGTTTCTTAGACTTGGTGTTCTGAATGTATATCTATTTACACCTGAATCTGTACTTGGTAATTTTGGGTTGTCAGGAACACCGATAGTATGAAGTTCGAAATCGGAAAACATTGGTCCGCTATGACATTCGGCACAACCAACATTTATAAAAGCATTCATACCATTAATTTGTTGTTGATTCATGGCGTTTACATCGCCTCTCATATAGCGATCGAAAGGACTGTTGTTTGCAATAATAGTTCTTTCAAACGAGGCAATTGCTTGAGCAACTTTTTCAATAGTAATTGATTCATCATCAAAAACAGTTTTAAAAGCCAGTTTGTATTCCTCAATTTTGTTCAGTCTGTTAACAATACTATCATGTAGGACATTTTCGGGAATACTCGTTCCTCTCATTTCTTCTTTGGATAAAAGAGGGAGTAAAGCTTGTTCTTCTAAACTAAGAGCTCTATTGTCCCAAAACATTGGTGCATTTTCGGGTGTATAATTCCCAGAGTTGGTAATTCCATTATAGGCAGTATTTAAAATAGTATTGGCATTTCGTTTCGCTAGTATCGAACCGCTTCTTTGTTCTCCTAATCCTATACCATTAACTCCAATTGACAAATCTAATGCGTCAGCATACCCCTTTTCAGGATGATGGCAAGTAGCACAAGCAATGTCTTTATTTCCTGATAGAATTGGATCCCAAAATAGTTTTTTCCCCAAATCGATTTTCTCTGCTGTTTGAGGATTGTTATCAGGTACTGGTATGTACTCAGGCAATGGAGTAATGATATCCTGAATGTTTTCAACTTCATTGAATACTTCGCTTTCTCCGCAGCCTTCCGAAATAAATAGTATAACAACAAGTACACTAAATAATGATATTTTTTTGAGTGAAATATAATTTCTTAAATTCTTCATTTTGATGTTTTTACTTCTGTGAATCAAAAGTATAAGGAAGGCGTCTTACTTAAAAGTATAAGTAGTTCAGGATGCGTTTTTTAAACCTTTTATCGAGTTAAAACACTTATTTGTTGTGGTGATGTATTGTTTTTGAAACAGTAATTAAGAATTGTTGATTTTGTTCAAAACTTCTTTTCGAAATTTACTCGGTGTAGTGCCTTTTAGCTTTTTGAAAACTGTGTTAAATGTAGATTTTGAACTGAAACCACTTTCGTATGCGATAGCTAAAAGAGTATAGTTTTTGTATTTTTTTAAAGGTAAGTTTGAGACAAATTCGTTAACTCTATATTCATTCAAAAAATCTTGAAAGCTTATTTTCATATGGGCGTTTAAAACTTCAGAAACTTTTTGACGAGGAACATTTAACTCTTTAGCAACATCATCAACAGATAGTTTTTGATTTTTAAAAATCTTTTCCTCATTCATTAATTGATTTAATTGCTTTTTAATTTTAAGAATTGAGTCGTTTGTTAGGTTAGAACTTTTGTATTTAACGGTATCAGTTTTAGCAAGTACTTCAGTAGGAGAAATTATTAACTTATAAAGTACATAATAAAACAAGAAAATTGCCATAAATATAATTCCATAACTATCTAGTGAAAAAGGAGATTCATTGGATTGTGTTAAAAGATAAGTAAACTCATCTATAACAAAAATAATGGTTAAAGGAATGACAAAAAGGAGTAACCATTTTTCCTTTTTTTTATTAATAATGTCGAAAATCATATACACCAACATAGCTAAGAATAGCCCCTCAATTATTTCGCTAACAATTTGGAAAAAAGTATTCCTAGGGAAGATACCGTTAGTTTCTAGAAAGTGAAAAATACAACTTAATAGAAAAGGAATAAAGAACATATAATCCTTCTTTTGGAAAGTACTTTTATTCGTTTTATGATATCTTACAAACAAAAAGAAGAAGGTAATAATTAATGTGTCATGAAAGAAAAACCAGTCTGCATTGTCAACAAATAAATTGTATTCATCATCACCAAGAGAGAATAGCAAAACCGATATGAGCGAGCCTAATAAAAGGGAGAAGTCAATACTCTTATATTTTTCTCTGTGTTGAAAAAGAATAAAAATTAAAAAAACACCTTGAAAAAGAGCTATAATTTGAATGGTTTTAAGCATTGAAATTTGGTTTTACCAGTTAGTTTTTAGCATAAATATGTTGAGAGAAGTAGTTGTGTTAGTTTTGTATAAAATATAATCAGGTTTATTCTTAGTTTTAAAATTAATGAGAATAAACCTGATTTGTAATGAGTTAATGTTTTACTTAACATTAATTTCTATTGAGTGTCACATACATGTTATTGTATGTTGGTGTGTTCGATTTTGAATTATCTATTACCTCTAGTTTAAAAGGAAGGTCAGAGTTTGTTGAACTAGCTCTACTTCCAGTAGTGATTAATTGAATAGTTCTTTCAAGTAGTGGTTCATCTACTTCACCTAAAACACCTAAGTTACCGTGATCTTCATCTAATTCGACAGTAGGAGAAATACCTTCTTTTTGGTTTTGATTATTCTTATTTACAATTTCCAAAACAATAGGTTGCATTGCCCAATTATGATTTTGATTGATATTGTTTTTAGAATAAAAAGTAGGTGAATCGTATAAAGTTATCGAACCTACATATTTACCATGAGTTGTAGTTCCTACGGTGCTAACATCAATATAAGGAATTAAACTATTAATAATAAGTTCAGAAGCAGATGCTGAGCTTTTTGTTGTAATAAAATATATTTTGGTCAAGTTAAGGCTGTTAATTTCTTTGTTGTCTTCAATAACAGTAGGGAATCTGTCAAGTAAAGATTCAGAATTAGCTACGCTCATATATTTCTGATTCCATAATTGTTTTGCGAAAACTTCATTAGGAAACTGTCCGGTAATCATACTACCAAGTCTTGTAGCAGTTCTAACCGATCCGCCACCATTATAACGTAAGTCTATAATTAGTTCTGTAGCTCCTTCACTTTTAAACTGAGCAAAAGCATCATTTAGTTGTGAGTCAAAACTTGAAGTAAACCCGTTATACATGAGATAACCTATTTTCTGACCATCAACATCCAATGTTTTTGCGATATGAACAGGGTTCTCAGTATAACTATTTTTGGTTAATGTAATTGTAGTAGTAGTTGCCATGGGGTTTCCCGTACTATAATCAGCAATGGTAATCGTAAAAGAAGAATCATTAGAATATAAGAGACTTCTATAATTGCTTTCTGTTAACTGGATACCGTTAACTTCATTAAAAATCATTCCTCTGGTAACACCTTTATCCGCAGCATCCGTTCCAGGAACTACATATCGAACATATCCAAAAACATTATCAGCCTGACTTCTGTATCTTACGACTCCGAACTCCATTCCTGTAGTTTGAGTTGTACCTTGGAATGCTTGCTCTAAAGCAATATAATCGTCAACAATCCAAGACCATTTATCTACAGTACCTCTCTGATATAATAGACTTTCAAATAAAGTATTAGGATCACCGAAGCCTGATAAGTAACTGTATAATTGGGGATCGGAAGAAAAACGTCTATCTGATAAATCCGAAACATTTCCTTGCCATAAATAATATGCGTTCAATCCTTTCCAAATAAAATCATTAATTTCAATATCGCTTGGAGCTTCATCTTTACTGCTACAAGATATAAAACAGGGTAAAGCGATAAAGAATATAAGTAATTTATAATATTTCATTCTGCTGCTTATTAATAGTAATACAACGCAATTTAATGAATAATATTATTTTTTTTTGAAATCGTGTAACAAACTTTATACTGTGTCGTCGTAGATATGTAAACGCACAAAAAAAGAGTGATGTTTACCTAATAATCAACCAACAATGAAACAATCAGACTTTTTAAAAGCTGTTTTACCCTTTAAAGATAAAGTCTTTCGTTTAGCCAAAAGACTTCTAGTTTCTACGGAAGAAGCTGAAGATGCGACACAAGAACTTTATTTGAAATTGTGGAGAAACAAAGAAAAGCTATCTGACTACAAAAATGTCGAAGCTTTTGCGATGACGATGACAAAAAATTATTGTTTCGATAGATTAAAGTCTAAACAAGCAAGTAATCTAACTCTAGTACATAGTAACTATAAAGAAAAAGGAACAGCGCTAGAGAAAAGAGTAGAGAATAATGACGCAGTAAACCAAGTACACAGGCTAATTGAAAAGTTACCTGAACAGCAAAAAATAATTATTCAGCTTAGAGATATTGAACAATATGAATTTGATGAAATCTGTAAGATGGTGGATATGAAACCAACTGCTGTAAGGGTGGCACTGTCAAGAGCCAGAAAAACAATAAGACAAGAACTAATAAAAAAACATAACTATGGAGTTAGCTAACATAGAAAAATTATTAGAAAAATACTTAAACGCTGAAACTACTTTAAATGAAGAAAAAATATTACAAACGTATTTTACTTCAGGAAATGTAGCTCCTCATTTGGAGGAATATAGTTTCATGTTTAATTACTTTCAACAAAGCAAGAATGAAACATTTACAAAAACCATTCAGTTAAAACCTGAGAAAACACGTAAAATGAACTGGAAATGGTTGTCAGTAGCTGCGTCAGTTGTTTTGTTATTCAGTACCTACATTGGATATGGAGAGTACCAAGAGCGAGAACAAAGAAGGCAATTTGAACAAGTTAAAGAAGCGCTTCAAATGGTTTCTGCCAATTTAAACAAAGGAAACGAAGCTTTATATGCTGTTTCAAGCAACATTAACAAAGGTAAAGAAGCAATTGGTCACTTAAGTACTTATGAGAAAACAGTAAACAAAGTAATTGAAACAGTAAACTAAAACTTAAATTAGAAATAAAATAAAACCAAGTAGATTAAAATTAAGAAAGTCATGAAAAAAATATTATTTATACTAGCATTCATTTTTACAGCTAACGTAGCATTTGGACAATCAATATTTGATAAATTAGAAGATTTAGATGAGGTTTCATCAGTAGTAGTAACAAAAGATATGTTTGTTCTTTTGGAAAAATTTCCAGATGCTCAATCTGAAGACATGGAAGTTTTTAATATAATTAAAGGATTGAATGAACTTAAAATCTTTTCTTCAGATGATTCTAATGTAGCAAGTAAAATGGAATCTATGGTGAATACCAATATTAAAGGTTCGAATTTGACTCAGTTGATGAGAGTTAAAGACAAAGATTCACGTGTTAAAATTTATGTAAAGGCAACTAAAAACAAAGATTTAGTAAGTGAAGTATTAATGTATGTTAAGAAAAAAGAGAATGCAGGAAAATACGAGTCTGTAATTATTTCTTTAACAGGTGATATTGATGTAAACAAATTGGCGAAAATTGCGAACAAGTTTTCTGACGAGAACAATAAAAAATAGAAGTTATCAATAAAGGAGTTGATTAAAACTCAACTCCATTTTTTAAATTTTAAAAGAAAGAAATGAAAAAACTATATATACTATCATTAATATGTTTAACCGTTTTTATGGTCTCTTGCGATAAGAAGGAATCTTTACAGGGTTACCTTGTCGAAAGTCAAGAAAAGAGTGGTTTTGTAACAGTTGATATACCAGCTAGTGTTGTTGAACTGGCCGAAGAAAATTTAAGTGCAGAGGATAAGGCTATTTACAAGAGTGTTAAAAAAGTTAATATAACTGGTCTTCCTGCTAAAAATGCAGATGGCGGTGCTTATGAAATAGAAAAAGAGAAATTAAAGAAGATATTAAGTGATCCATCTTACAAAAAGTTAATGAGTTTTAAGAAAGACGGAAACAATATTAAAGTTTATTATACTGGAGAATCAGAAGCAATTGATGAAATAATTGCTTTCGGATATGGAAAAGAGTTAGGGATTGGTGTCGCAAGAATTTTAGGAGAAAAAATGAATCCTGCGAAAATAATTTCGGTTTTCAAAAATGCTAATTTGAACTTAGATGTTGACGGAGTAAACTTGAATCAGATTAAAACAATTCTGAACGATAAGAAATAAATAACCTTGATATTTATTGAAAAGGGGCGTCATATGATGCCCCTTTTTTCGTGGACAATTAATAAAAAATATTTGTATTATTGTATATAAGAAATTCTAAACGACTTGAAATTAATCAAATATCTACTCTTTTTTCTTTTAATTTTTACATATAATAATCAGATTTTTGGACAAGAACTTCCTCTAATCAATATTTATTATCCGGAAGATTATAAAGCAGAATCGCAAAATTGGGCTATTAGCCAATCTAAGAAGGGAACTATTTATATAGCAAACAATCTTGGTCTTCTTGAATATAATGGAGCTAGTTGGCAGTTATACTATACGCCAAATGGAACCATTATGAGATCGGTTAAGGTAGTTGGAGATAAAATTTTTACAGGGTTTTATATGGATTTTGGGTATTGGATGAGAGACGATTTTGGAGAATTGAAATATACTTCACTTGTAAAAGAAAGTAAGATACCGATTTTAGAAGATGAGCAATTTTGGAATATTTTAGAATTCGAAGAATGGATTTTATTTCAATCACTTGAGAGAATATATTTGTACAATACAAAAACGAAAGATTACAAAACAATTTCATCAGATGTTAAGATAACTAAGTTAATTGAGGTTAACGGTGAAATTTACTTTCAAAAGTTTGGAAAAGGATTATTCAAACTTGAAAAAGGAAAGGCTGTATTGATATCCGATCATCAGGTCTTTAAAACTCAAGTAATCGTAGATATGTATTCTGATAAAGGCCAAATTTTGGTTTTAACTGATAAAAGAGGTTTTGTTACTTTTAAAAATGATGAGATTACAGAATGGAACAATACTTATGATATCTTGAAGGATAGAACTATCTATAGTGGTATAAGATTGAAGAATGGGAATTATGCATTGGGGAGTATATCAGATGGTATTTTATTATTGAATGAGAAAGGAGAGTTTATTTATAATATCTCTCAAAAAAATGGTTTGAGTAATAACACGGTGCTTTCCGTTTTTGAAGATATAAATCACAATGTGTGGCTTGGTCTAGATAATGGTATTAATAGTATAAATACTCAAGTCCCCATTAATAAATTCACAGAAAAAGAAGGTAAAATAGGAACCGTGTACACTTCAATTATCCATGATGGTAGTTTATATCTTGGAACAAATCAAGGTTTGTTTTTGAAAAAATATCCTTCAAACGATGAATTTAAACTAGTTCCGAGTACACAGGGGCAAGTTTGGAGTTTACTTGAAGTGGATGGAGAGTTATTTTGCGGACACGATATGGGAACATTTATTATTGAAGCAGGAAGGATTAAAAAGAGTTTAGATATTTTGGGAGCTTGGTCTTTTAAAAGGTTGGATGATACGACCATTTTACAAGGAAATTATACCGGTTTATATGTATTAAAAAAGCAGAATCAAGAATGGGGTGTTAAAAATAAAATCGAAGGTTTTGATAACTCAAGTAGGTCTTTTGAAGTTTTTGGTAAGAACCAAATATTTGTTAATCACGAATACAAAGGAGTTTTTAAATTATCTGTAGATGACAATTTTGAAAAAGTTATTAAAATAGAAAAGGATACGTTAATTAGTAAAGGGGTTCATTCGAACTTGGTAAAATATAATGATAGAATTTTGTACTCATTTAAAAAAGGGATTTATGAGTATACAGGTAGTAACACTTTTGTTAAGGATACTACTCTAAGTAAATTATTTAATGATAAAAATTATACTTCTGGAAAGTTAGTTTTCGATGAAAAGAACAATTTGCTATGGAGTTTTTCAAAGAATTATATTTCTTATGTAAAACCTAATGATTTAAATGATATTAGTACCATTAAGAGAATTCCAGTTACTGAGTCTTTAAGAAAAGGAGCCATAGGATATGAAAATATCTTATCACTAAACAAAAACCAGTTTCTTACGGGAGTAAATAATGGATATTTAATATTGAATTTAGAAAATGAACAAGAAAAGAACAGGTCTTATGAAATATGTATCGATTTTGTAAAAAAGTATAGACAGGACTCGCCAAAGGAAATGATGTTACTGAGTGTTGAAGGAGATTTTTCAAGTTCAGAAAATAATTTGGAGTTTGAGTATAGCATACCTTGTTTTATGAAGAATATCCTACCACAATATCAATACAAACTTGAGGGATATTCTAAATCTTGGAGTAGCTGGGAGCATGAGAGCAAAACACTTTTTGAAAACCTTCCTTTTGGAGAATATGTATTTCGGGTTAAAGGAAGAGTAGGGAATAAGGAAACAACCAATGAAGCAACATATACATTTACAATTGATAAACCATGGTATGCTACGAACTTTATGTTGGTTGTTTATGTGTCTTTGGTCTTGGCATTTTCTTATTTTATGGATAGAATGTACCGTGGATATTATAGAAGGCAACGAAAAAGATTACTTGAGAAGCAAGAAAGAGAATTCGAATTGAAGTCGTTGGAAAGCGAAAAAATGCTGATGAAAGTTAAAAATGACCAGCTTAGAATTGATGTAGAGAGCAAAAGTAGAGAATTGGCTACCTCTACAATGAGTATTATAAAAAAGAATGAATTGCTTGGTTTAATTAAGAACGAATTAGTTTCTGGAAACGAAAAAAGTATTAAGGATGTTATCAAGATTATCGATAAAAATTTAAATAATACTGATGATTGGCAAATGTTTAAAGAGGCTTTTAATAATGCCGATAAGGATTTTATAAAGAAAATAAAAGGATTACACCCAGCATTGACTCCAAATGATTTAAGACTTTGTGCTTATTTAAGATTGAATTTATCATCAAAGGAAATTGCTCCGTTGTTAAATATCTCACCTCGAAGTGTTGAAGTTAAACGATATAGGTTACGAAAAAAGATGAATTTAGATCATGATGTAAATTTAACAGATTATATATTAGATGTTTAAAATACAACATTTCTTAATTTCACCTATACATTACTACAACATTTAGTGAAATGATCAATTAGAATCTACATGAAACACCTCTTTAACCCTTTATTTTAAAGGAAATTCCATTTTTTTTTATATGTATAAGTTTTGTAGTGTATTGTTTTGATGAATTAACATGAAACACTTGCTATTTTTACAATATCAAAATTAGATTGTTCACTTGGTTAATATATGAAATCAAGGATAAATGAAAACGCTAGTTAAGATTTTAGTTAATGGAGGTTTTTAGTGTAATTAACTTGCGTTAACAACGGTTTTAAGGTTGAATGTAACTATGGGGGGTACATTTAAACTATAAGATCTATTAAATACCAAATGTAATGTTAAGACAAACATGTTTTTGGACTCAAACTGATAGGTCGACAACAAAGGGGTGGTAAGCGTATTTGTTTGAATTAATATAACTACTCCTTTGTTTTTTAATTGAAAGTGTTATCAGGATCATCTTGATTCAGATTTTTAATATACTAACAACATATTTCTATTTCGGTAGAAATAAAAATAGAAGGGGAGATAATAGGAAACAAAGCGTATTAAAGTATTATTTTTTAGGTAAACTGTTTCCTTTTTAGAGGGTACTCACGAGAGAAGGAAGTAATATAGCTTTGTTTCCCTATTACTTAAAAGAAATTCATAAGTTATTTCAATTACAGAATAACAAGTCAACGATAAACGATGAAACTACAATAAATCGAAGGTCATATTTTCAAGAAATACGATTCCTTCGAAGGTATAACTGTGTTTTTTAATTAGTTGTCAATGATCAAAATTAATTACATATATCTCTTGCTAATATTTTTAATTTTAGTCGGGTGTCTACAGAAATCAGATAAGGCTGAACTAAAAGGTTTATCTCCCGAGGAAATATTAAACAATCCGGAATATCTGGCAATATGTTATGGTGGATATAGGGCTACTACAAGAGAAATTCAACCTACTATTAATCAAATAAAAGAAGATTTATTGTTGCTTGAAGCTATTGGAGTAAAAATACTTCGAACCCATGATGTTCATACCTCTTTAGCAGAAAATACTTTGAAAGCAATCACGGAGCTTAAAAAGGAAAGAGTTGATTTTGAAATGTATATGATGTTAGGTGCTTGGATTGATTGTAAAGATGCTTGGACTTCAAACCCTAATCATAATGAAGAAAGTGAACGAAATTTAAAAGAGATTAATAAAGCCGTAAGCTTGGCAAATCGTTATCCAGAAATAGTGAAAATTATGGGAATAGGAAACGAAGCCATGGTGAAATGGGCAACTAGTTATTACGTATTTCCTAAAACAATACTAAAATGGGTTAATCATGTTCAGGAACTTAAAAAGGATGGTGAACTACCTAAAAATTTATGGGTAACATCTTCTGATAATTTTGCTTCATGGGGAGGTGGAGATGGAATTTATCATACTGAAGATTTAAAAAAGCTAGTAAAGGCAGTAGATTATATCTCTATTCATACATACCCAATGCACGACACTCATTACAATCCTATTTTTTGGAAATTTTCGTCAGATTATCAAGAGCTATCAAAAGAGTCGAAAATAGATACCTTAATGAATAAATCCATAGAATATGCTAAATCCCAATACATGGGGGTAAAGAAATATCTAGAACAATTAGGGATAAAAAAACAAATACATATTGGAGAAACTGGATGGGCTACTCAGTCAAGTGGTTTTTATGGTGTTAATGGTTCAAGAGCAACGGACGAGTACAAACAGAAAATATACTATGATTTAATCAGAGAATGGACGAAAGAAGAAAACATTAGTTGTTTCTTTTTTGAAGCTTTTGATGAGCAATGGAAAGATAGTGGTAGCATTGATGGAGAAGAAAATAATTTCGGGCTATTTACTCTTGACGGAAAGGCTAAATATTGTCTTTGGGAATATGTTGATAATGATGTTTTTAAGGGGCTTGGTAGAAACGGAATTGCAGTAAGAAAGTCTTTTAATGGAAATAAAAAAAGTTTAATGGATAAGGTATTGGTACCTTAAATACTTGTAAATGAAGATTGATTTTAAAATACTGGTTTTATTCGTTTTCTCTTGTTTAACCTGTAAAACTCCTCATGACCAAGATGTAGTAAGAGTTTTAGGGCGGAAATTGTTATTGAATGATCAACAATACCTTATAAAAGGGGTGTGTTATCATCCAGTTCCTAAAGGGAGTAATGTTAGAAGTTTTGATAGACTTGACGAAGATATTACACTAATGAAAGAATTAGGAGTTAACACTATTAGAGTATATGAACCTATTGATCAAATAGAAGTTTTAAATAAACTAGCTCAAAATAATATTAAGGTAATTATAGGCTTTGGATATAATCAAAATGGCAATTATGATGTTCAATCGGGAAGATTTCTCGATTATGTGAAAAAATATAAAGATCACAAAGCTATTCTAATGTGGGAGTTAGGGAATGAATATAATTATCATTCGGAATGGTTTGAAAGAGATGATATTTTCTGGTATAGAACATTAAATAAAGCAGCTAAAGAAATTCATAATATCGATAAAAACCACCCAGTTTCAACAGCTCATGGTGATTTACCTGACGAATTGGCAATTCTATATTGCTCAGAAATTGATATTTGGGGAATGAATGTACTTCGTTGGGATAATCCGAGTACAATTTTTCATGAATGGGAAAAAGTCTCAAGAAAGCCAATGTATTTATCGGAAGCAGGAAGTGATAGTTATATGACTATTTCGAGTAGTATTTATGATCAAGGCGAAAATCAAAAAGCACAAGCAGATGCCAATGAGAAAATATTAAATGAAATATTTGAAGGAGTTGATATTTGCTCGGGAGTTACACTTTTTTCTTTTGTAGATGAATGGTGGAAAGATGGTAAGAATGATGTCCAAAATATAGGAAAAGATACAACCAATATTATTGGAGTCCCTTACGATGGATATCCAAACGAAGAATATTGGGGTATTGTTGATATAAACAGGAAGAAAAAGGAAGCTTTTAATGTGGTAAAGAAAAAATACAATCAGGTAAAAGCTGAGCAATACAAAGAGGATAAACTATAATTAAATAAAACAATCTATTCAAATAGTGAAAGTAGATAATTCAAAGAATAAATTAGAAGTAACTATTTATGAAACTTCAGCAAATGGAAAAAAGTTAACGGAGGTTTTATCTCTTGATATGGTTCTAGCGAAGGATATCATAGAAATCAAACCTGATGAACAGCATCAAATTATAACTGGTTTTGGAGGATCATTTACTGAGGCTTCAGCCTTTCTATTAAATCAGCTAAGCGATGAGAAGAGGAACCTAGTATTGGAATCTTATTTTGGTGATAAAGGAGCTAGATATTCACTTACCAGAACACATATGAATTCATGTGATTTTTCTCTTTCAAATTATTCTTATGCTTCTGTCGAAGGAGATGAAAATCTTGAATTTTTTTCAATTCATGAAGATGAAGATACTTTAATTCCCATGATTCTTGATGCAATGAGAATATCGAAGGATGGATTTAAAATAATATCATCTCCTTGGACCGCTCCACCTTGGATGAAAGATAATAATAGCTGGGTGGGAGGTAAATTATTACCTAAGTATCACAAAACTTGGGCGTTATTTTTTTCCAAATATTTAAAAGCTTACAAAGAGAAAGGAATTAATATTTGGGGGATAACCGTTGAAAATGAGCCACATGGAAATGGTGATAACTGGGAAAGTATGATATATACTCCTCAAGAAATGAGTGATTTCGTCAAAAATCATTTAGGACCTAAGTTAGCCGAAGAACACCGAGAGGTGAAAATATTAGGCTATGATCAAAACAGAGATGGTTTAAAAGAATGGGTAGATGAAATGTATAAGACGGAAGAGTCCTCTAAATATTTTTCTGGAACGGCTATTCATTGGTATGAAAGTACTTATGAAGTATTCCCAGAAGCACTACAATATGCTCATGAAAAAGCTCCAACAAAGTACTTAATTCAGACAGAAGCATGCGTCGATGCCGAAGTTCCTAGGTGGAAAGATGATGACTGGTATTGGAAAAAGGGAGCTACGGATTGGGGATATGATTGGGCTCCAGAACATCAAAAGTATTGGCATCCAGAATATGTACCCGTATTCAGATATGCTAGGGATATCATTGGATGTTTGAATAATTATGTGGATGGTTGGATAGATTGGAATATGGTTTTGGATACTCAGGGAGGTCCTAATTGGTTTAAAAATTGGTGTGTGGCACCAGTTATCGTAAAACCAGAATCTGATGAGGTTTACTTTACCCCAATTTACTACACATTATCTCATTTTAGTAAATATATACGACCTGACGCGGTTAGAATTGGCTTTATAAATACGAGTCCATATTTACAAGTAACAGCAGCAAGAAATCCTGATAGTTCAACGGTGATAATCGTTTTAAATGAGACCTCAGAATCGAGAGATTTTAATATAAAGCTTGATGATTTTGAGAGAAGCATTTCAATTGAAGGGAAAGCAATTCAAACAATTTTAATATCAGAAAAAAATTAAATAATTACTCCTAAAAAGAATGTCGTACAATAAAAACAAACACTTATCATTAACCGATTCTAATTTAGATGTTTTATCTATTGATGAATTAAAGGAAACTGCAAGAAAAGTTTTAGATAGAGGAATGTATGGATTGTGTTTTAGTGCGTATGAAAAAGGACAAAAACCTGGAGATATTTTATCAGAAGAACAAATTCGAAGAAGGATGAAATTGATAGCACCTTATACGAAGTGGATTCGATCTTTTTCGTGCTTAGAAGGAAATGAATGTATTCCAAAAATAGCGAAGGAATATGGAATAAATACCATGGTAGGTGTTTGGTTGGGGACAGATACAACTCAAAATGAAAAGGAAATTAAAGCCATGATTAAACTGGCCTCAGAGGGATATGTGAACATTGCGGCGGTTGGAAATGAAGTGATGTATCGTGGTGATTTAAGTGAAATATCTCTAATCGATTATATAGTAAAAGTAAAAGAACAAGTAGCGAATATTCCTGTGGGATATGTAGATGCCTATTACGAATTTTCTGACAGGCCGGCTATTACAGAGGTTTGTGATGTAATTCTTTCGAATTGTTACCCATTTTGGGAAGGTTGTCATCAAAGTTATTCTCTTTTGTATATGAAAGATATGTACCGAAAAGCTCAAGAAGCAGGGAAAGGGAAGAAGGTTATTATTTCTGAAACCGGATGGCCTGTTCAAGGAAGTAATTTAAACGGAGCTGAGCCTTCTTATGAAAATGCACTTAAGTACTTTATAAATACCCAGAACTGGGCATATGAAGAAAATGTTGAACTGTTTTATTTTTCTTCATTTGATGAGGCTTGGAAGGAGAGCACAGAAGGAGATGTTGGAGGTTTTTGGGGACTTTGGAACGAACAAGAAAAATTAAAATTTTAAGATAAATATGATTTAGAAAGAGGCTAACTACCAAACAAACTGTAAAGAAACTAAGAGTGAAGATTAAACAAAGAATGTATGTAAAAGAGAATCGTAACATTTTATAAACTTTAAAACGTAAGAGATGAAAAAAATTACTCTTGTAACTATGCTTTTAGCTAGTTTTTTTACTTACTCACAGTCACTTCCCCTTGACTTTGAAGTCACTGAAGACGAGTTCACAGGGTTCAATGGAACTGTGGCGAGCATTGTGGAAGATCCCGACAATGCTTCTAACAAAGTACTTAAATTTGTCGCAGCTACCGATAATTGGGATGGAGCGAGTTTGAGTTTGGACACTTTTATTGATTTATCTGATAATTCAAATAATACGGTTAGCTTTAAAATTAAAGCTCCTGATGCTACAACAAGAACACATTTATTGAAGTTGGAAGGAGGAACTTCAGGTGCAACGGAACTGAACTTCACAACGAACAGTGCTGGATGGGAAACTATAAATGTAGATTTTGGAGAAGGATTAGGAAATGATTATCCGAAAATAACCATCTTTACCGATTCTGGTGCAGGCAACGCTGAAACAGGAACCTATTACTTTGATGATATAACGGGTACTAATGGAGCTGTTATTCCTACCGTGACTATTGTACCTCCAACTACAGGGCCTTCCGATCCTCCAGCGAGAGATGCTGGAAATGTTGTTTCTGTTTATGGTGATTTTTATGTTGATGGGGGTAATAATTCAACTGCGGTAGGTTTAAACAACGTAACTTGGGATGGCTCATCAACAATTTCTGAAGTAACAATTGACGGAAAACAAATGCTTAAAATTGAGTTGGAAAATTTCTTAGGAACGGAATTGGGGTCAAAAATAGATGCTTCAGACATGACACATTTCCATATGGATTATTGGGTTGCTGATAACTTTTCAGCAGGACAAGTATTTAATCCAAAATGGTCGAATCATGCCGGAGGAAATGCTGAAACAGATGCTGGTGAATACACTCTAGCGATAAGTGAGCCGGATGTTCAAACTTGGAAATCTATTGATGTGCCGCTTACGAGTTTTGCCAATGTTAATGGACAAGGAATAGCTAATAGAGCAGAGTTAGCACAATTTTTAATCACTGTTGCCAATACCATTGACGAAGCTTATGTGGACAATATTTATTTTTATAAAGAGAACTCTGGAGGTGATCCTGAGGTAGCTTTGCCAATCGATTTTGAAACAGCAACAACGTGGGGCGATTTTGATGGGGGAGTAGTAACAACGGTTGATAATCCATTTATGAATTCTGATAACAATTCCGATAAGGTTGGAAAAATGGTTAAAAACGCTGGACAACCTCACGGAGGGAGTTCATTGGTTCTAAGTTCACCAATGGATTTCGAAAATAATAATACCTTTAAAATGAAAGTTTATTCGCCTCGTACCGATGCGAAGGTACTTTTAAAAGTAGAAAACTCTGGAGATGGCGCAGTTAATTTTCAACAAGAAGTACTAACTACAGTTGCCAATGCATGGGAAACTTTAAGTTTCGATTATTCGACTATTGATGCTACTAAAAGTTACGATAAAATAGTGCTGATTTTTGATAATGGTACCCAAGGTGATGGATCGGCAAATTATACTTTTTATATTGATGATATTAAGTTAATGAATGAAGATTCTGGAGGTGGAGATAATACTACTTCTTATTGCGAAACGGAAGTAACTCACTTTGGCATAGCGGCTGAAACGGCTTCTGCTATAAAACTAACCATAGCTAATGTAGATGAGCAATCAATGAAAGTAGAAATCGAATCTGCAAACGATGATCCAGTAGATGCTTTAATCGTGAATAATACTTCAGGACCAATTACTGGTTCACCTGCGGTTTCTGCTGTTGATGATTCTGTTGCGGGTAAATTAAGTGTAACGCTTACTTGGACAGGGACTCCTCCAAGTGTTGTAGAATTAAATATTTTATGGAGTAAAGAATCTTCAGGAGGAAATTGGCAATTAATTCAGACAGGAAATACAGCCGTTTCTTTTGATGAGGATTGTTCTGGTGGAGGAGAACCTACAGAACCTATGGCTGCTGCACCAACCCCAACCCATGACGCTGAAGACGTGATATCTTTATTCAGTGACGCTTACACCGATGTAACAGTGGATACTTTCCGCACAGATTGGTCGTCAGGGACTTTGGATGATGTTGAGATTGCGGGCAATGCAACAAAGAAATACTCTAGTTTAAATTTCGTAGGAATTGAAACTGTAAATAGTCAAGTGGATGCTTCTTCCATGACTCATATTCATATTGATGTTTGGTCTCCAAATTTCACTTCTTTTGGAATAAAGTTAGTTGATTTTGGAGCTAATGGCGCTTACCAAGGTGGCGATGACGTAGAACATCAAGTAAACTTTGACGCTCCTGTTAAGGGAGAATGGGTAAGTTATGATATTGCTCTTTCTGATTTCACAGGTTTAACAACTAGAGCTAATTTAGCTCAGTATGTTTTAGTTGGACAACCTACGGGAAGTACAACGGTATATGTTGATAATATCTATTTCTACAATGATGGTTCTTTGAGTACGCAAAGAGAGAACCTATCTGAAGTTAGTGCATTCCCAAATCCAGTAAATTCTGGTTTGAACTTAAGTTCAAAGGATATCGTTCAAAACATAACAATTTATAATGTTCTAGGGAAAACTGTAGATTTTAAGGTTGTGAACGAAAAGAATATCAATATTGATGTGTCTTTCCTTTCTCCAGGTGTTTATATTTTAAAATATAAGACGGAACTAGGAATTGGTTCATTGAAATTTATAAGAGAAAAATAGTACCTTTATTTAACTAATACATTGAAACTAGCAGTCATATTATTTTTATAATGTGGCTGTTTTTTTTGAAAGAATATTAGTGAATATTTTATTTTTGTGGGATGAAGTTTTATCAGAAAGAAATTGTTTTACCAGAGTTTAATAGAGGTTACCATTTAATAACAAAAGTACTAGTTGAGCATGTGGCTAGAGAGTTAAAAACTATAAAGATTGGTCAATTTCAAGCATTTTTGAAGCATACTTCGGCTAGTTTGACAATTAATGAAAATGCCGATCCAACTGTACGTATCGATTTTGAGACTCATATAAATAAAATGATTCCCGAAAATATGCCATATTACAAGCATGATTACGAAGGAGCGGATGATATGCCTGCACATATAAAGTCATCAATGTTAGGATGTCAGGTTTCTATTCCAATAAGCAATGGAGAATTAAATTTAGGTACTTGGCAAGGAGTTTATTTGGGAGAACATAGAAATTACGGAGGAAAAAGAAAGGTTGTTATAACAATAATTGGAGAGTATTTACGTCCGTAAAAATCGCTATTTATAGTTAATTTAATTAGTGTTTGCTAATATTTTGTAATAGTTAAAAATTTAGGTTTTTATTGAAAATTTGTTAAATTTTTAACTTTTTTTTGTGTAAATTGTTTTTTTTGAAAGGTTTTTTTATAACTTTATAACACTTTTAAACCCTTCAAAACCAATATTATGAGAAAATATTGTCTGTTTGCCGTATTGTTTATAATGTGGCAAACAAATTTTTCACAAATTCAAAATCCTAAAGATTTAGGTGTAATTCAACAACATTTTAACAGTTTAAAAAGCGAGAGTAAAACTGCTGTTCAGGATTTTTCAGAATGGAAAATATCTAGTTCGGCGTCTTCATTAAAAAAAGGATTGACTCATTATTACTTAACACAATATTATAAAGGTATTCCAATAGTGAATGGAAGTTATAATATGTCAGTGTTAGGAGGTAAGGTAAATTTTACAAATGATCAATTTGTTTCAAATATATCAGAAAAGTTAACAGGAGCTAAATCTGCAGCCATCTCTGAAATACAAGCGATTAACGAGATTGTAAAAGCTCATAAGTTACAAACCGCTACTAGATTGGTGAAGACAATGAAAAGAAGTGAGACAGGAGATGATGTTTCTGAATACAAGAATACGGGAATCACTGAAGATAATGAGCCTATTTTGGTAAAGAAAGTATATGTTCTACATAATGAAAAACTACATTTATGTTGGAATGTAAATCTTTATGAAAAAGGAGGTAAGAACTGGTGGAATTCTTATGTAGATGCATCTACGGGAAAAATTTTATCAGAAGATAATTGGGTAATTTCATGTAGCTTCGGAGCTCATGAAGATCATAGTGGACATACACATACTAAGGTAGATTCAAAAGAGTTTTTCCATGCAAATGATGTACCTTATTTGAAAGAAGCAAGTATACTGGCTCCAGATTCTTACAACGTTTATGCAATGCCATTGATGAATCCAGATGATGGAGGAAGGTCTATTGTAACGAACCCATCGAACTCAGTGGCTTCACCTTATGGATGGCATGATACAAATGGTGCTTCTGGGGCAGAATATACAATTACAAGAGGTAATAATGTTTGGGCTCAGGAAGACGCTAATGGAAATAATGGTACTGGAGCATCTCCAAGTGGAGGAAATGGACTGGATTTTAATTTTCCAGTGAACTTAAATCAGGCACCAAGTAATTATCGTGATGCTTCAACAACCAACTTATTCTATTGGAATAATATCATGCACGATGTATGGTATCAATATGGATTCGATGAGGCTTCAGGAAATTTTCAAGAAAATAACTACGGAAAAGGAGGTACAGGTGGTGATTCTGTAAATGCAGATTCTCAAGACGGAAGTGGTACAAACAACGCGAATTTTGCAACTCCAGGTGATGGATCCAATCCGCGTATGCAAATGTTTTTATGGAACAGAACAAATCCAGGAAGAGACGGTTCTTTTGATAATTTAATTATAGCTCATGAATATGGTCATGGAATTTCAACTAGATTAGTTGGTGGACGATTTTCAAATGTTTTGGGTGGCTCTGAACAAATGGGTGAAGGATGGTCTGACTGGTTTGGTCTGATGTTAACTATGAAAGCAGGAGATACTGGTGCCGATAAAAGAGGTGTAGGAACCTATGTTTTAGGTGAACCTTTAGATGGTTTAGGAATTCGTCCTACAGTATATTCTACGGATAGATCTTTAAACAATACTGATTATGCGGATATCGGTGGACTAAGAGTACCACATGGAGTAGGATATGCTTTTGCAACTATTTTATGGGATATGACTTGGTTGTTAATTAATCAGGAAGGATTTGACCCTGACTTTTATAATGGAACAGGTGGTAACAATATTGCCATGGCTCTAGTTATTGAAGGATTAAAGAATACCGCAAGTAATCCTGGTTTTGTTGCAGGTCGTGATGGAATATTACAAGCAGACCAAGATCTTTATGGAGGTAGGTACAATTGCTTAATTTGGAAAGCTTTCGCTGAAAGAGGAGTTGGACGCGATGCCAACGAGAATAACAATGGAGGATCAAACTCCAATACAGATCAAACCGTTTCTTTTGTAAATCCTTGTGATGGAGGTAATCCTGATCCAGGAGCTTGTGAAGGAGATGTAACTTCTTTTCCTTTTAATGAAAGCTTTGAAGCAAGCTTAGGACTATGGAAGGATGCAACCACTGGTGATGATTTGAATTTCACCAGAAATTCAGGAGGAACTCCTTCAAATCAAACAGGACCAACAGCTGCTGCTGATGGATCAACGTATATTTATGTAGAGGCTTCTGGTAACGGAACAGGTTTTCCTGATAAGCGAGCTATATTAAATTCACCATGTTTAAACTTTAGCACGTTAACAGCACCAAAGCTTAGTTTCCAATACCATATGTATGGAAGCGCAATAAATAGTTTAACTGTTGAGGCAAGAACTGATAACACAGGAACATGGACTTCAGTATTTAGTAAAACAGGAAATCAAGGGAATGCTTGGTTAACTGCTGATGTTGATTTGACGGCTTATGCTGGTCAAGCGAGTGTTCAATTAAGATTTAATGTTGTTACAGGTTCAGGAACTAGTGGATGGCAAAGTGATATTGCTATTGATGCTGTTGGTATTGCCAACGACGATGGCGGATCAGGTGGTGGCTGTCAAGGAGGAGGAATAACTTCTTATCCATTTAGTGAGAGCTTTGAAGCTAGTTTAGGACAGTGGAGTGATGCTACTTCTGGAGATGACTTAAATTTTACAAGAAACTCAGGAGGAACCCCATCAAACAGCACTGGACCTAGTGCGGCTGCCGATGGTACTACTTATGTATATGTAGAAGCTTCTGGAAATGGAACAGGTTTTCCTAACAAACGAGCAATTTTGAATTCACCTTGTTTAAACTTTACAGATTTAACAACACCAACGTTGACATTCCAATACCACATGTATGGAAGTACTATTAATAGTTTAACAGTTGAAGCAAGAACTGATAATACAGGAACTTGGACATCGGTATTTAGTAGATCAGGAAACCAAGGTAATTCGTGGTTATCGGCAAATGTTGATTTAAGCGCTTATGCAGGACAAGGAAGTGTTCAGTTAAGGTTCAATGTTCTTACAGGATCTGGAACTAGTGGATGGCAAAGTGATATTGCTATTGATGCTGTTTCTATTGGAAATGATGGAGGTGGATCTGGAGGAGATTGCCCAGCAGTGAACTTTAATGACTTTACGATAAATCCATTCTCTAATCAAGATAACAGTGGAAATTACTCAGTGTCTGCTTCAGGAGCATCATTGACTTTAACGAATAATACTTGGAAGTATATTTCAATGAATTATACGGTTACTGCAAACACGGTTATAGAATTTGAGTTCAGTAGTACTGCTCAAGGAGAAATACATGGAGTTGGTTTCGAAAATGATAATACATTGACCTCGACGAGGTATTTCAAAGTTCATGGTACTCAGAATTATGGTATCACAAATTATGATAACTATGCAGGAGGAACTCAGAAATACATTATTCCTGTAGGTAGTTCTTATACTGGAGCAATGGACAGACTTGTATTTATAAATGATAATGATGCAGGATCAGGAAATAACTCTACATTCTCGAATGTGAAAATCTATGAAGGATCTTGTGGAGCTGCTTCGTTTAATGTTGATAGTTTTGCGACTAGAATAGATATCCTAGGAAATCAAGATGAAGAAGTATTTGGTTCGTTGCAAATAGCTCCAAACCCAATAGCTAAAGGATATCAGTTGAATTTAGTTGGCCCAAATAGAGGTTTCGAAAATGCTACTTACGAGATTGTTAATTTATTGGGGCAAGTTCTTGAAACAGGAAAATTAACGAGTAGAACAATCAATGTAGATAAATTAAAGGCTGGAGTTTATATTTTAAGTCTTGAAAATGAATTTAGCAAATCGAATAAACAATTTATTATAAAATAGTTTTTAGCAATCAGAATAGTTTCTGAGAATAGTTTAGGGCTCTTGAGATAATACTCAAGAGCCCTTTTTTAGTTTGTATATGCATCCATAAATTCAGAAATAAGGATAGTTATATCTTCTTCGTTATACTTTCTTGAAAAATGAACAGGAATAGCATCTTTTACTTTTGCCATTTTCATGATATTTCCAGATTCTTTGGCGTAGCTATGGAAATTTATCTTAGCGAATTCAATGTCTTTATTTTGATAGAAGGACTCAATAAATACTTTATTTGTTAAACTAAAGTGCTTTTTAATTTTGGTATGGTTATCTGGCGTAGCACCGTGATCCATAATTATACCAACCGAATCTCCTTCTTGAACATGAAGTAGATGGAATAGTTCTTTGGCTTTATAAATATTTGTACCTACTATTATTTGCTTATCGAGTTCCTTTGAATTGAAAGCTTGTTTCAATTCTTTAACCCAAATACCACCTTTCAAATCTTGATTTAATTGTATTTTAGTTTGTGGATATTCTTGAAACAAATAAGACAAGGTTGGAAGTTTATGATCTAACAAAACTCCTGTTACCTGAAATTTGTCTTCCTTGATTAAAACATTAGAGCTTTCTATTGAAATTGATTTTAATTCCCATAAAGGAGGTTTCAATTCATACACATTAATCTCATTATCAGAAGTCATTTCCTTAATAAGATAGCGAATCGAATTTTCTTCAATCAAGTTCCATGAATAGCCCAAAATTCGATGTTGTATTTGCTTTGCAATATTTTTTGGACCGCAGATGGTTACCGTTCGTTGTAGGCCAATTTGATGCCTAATGATATTATCGAAATTCACAAAATGATCAATATGAGTATGACTTATAAAGATGGCATTGCAATTTTGAATTTCTTTTACGGTTAAACCACTTGCTTCACCACATTCACAAAGATAACTCCATGAATGATTATCAGGTTTAACTAAAATAGAAATATCCTCATTAGTCTTACTTTTAATATCGGTCTTAAACATAACTTATTTTCATTTTGTGTAAAAATAAGAGATAAAGGAATACATCGTTTTTTTCTTGATTAGAACTTTTTAAACTGGTCTTGAAGCAATAACTTCAAAATTCTTCTTTAATTTCAAAAATGGTGTCTCAACAAATCGATATGAGATTACTGAAATAATAATTGTTACAAAGAAGGAAATTGTAAAAGAAATGATCAAGGCACTCGTATTTTCTATTTTAAAATAGCCTACCAATTGCCACCCAACCCAATTTCCTACAAAGTGATAGAGATACAAACCATAAGATCGTTTACCTAGGAATACCAATGTCTTTTTAGAAAAAAAATCTTGTAATATTTTACTTTCGAGTACTGCAAATAAAACAAACGTTGTTGAAAGTCCTACTAACGGATAAGTAACATTTAGCCAATAAGTAGTTTCGGTAATATTAGGGATATAACAAATAACACAGAATAATAGAATGCCTATTAAACCTAAAATTTCTGGTTTACCCAATTTTTTCAGAAAGGTAAAACCTCCAAAACCAAGTACAATTCCAAAAGCAATAGATTCAAAATGTGTAATCGGAAGTACCCAAATTGCAGGATGAGGAATTTCATCTAATATAAAATATGTTCTAATTAATGTTAAGAGTAGCATTGATATAAAAAAACATATAAATCGCATTCTTGTAGATACTTTTACCAAAAGTAAAATCAAAAAAGGAATAAGAAGATAGAATTGTTCTTCGTAGGCAATTGTCCACAAGTGAGCAACAAAAGGTATTGGGTTATAATGATTGATTGCGGTAAAGATATTGTCAGTAAAAGTAAACAGACCGAGAATTCTTAAGCTCAGATTTGTTGTCACGTCTGTGGAACTTATGAATATGGATATGGCGACTGCTGTGAAGAGAAAATATACAGGCCATATTCTAAAGAAACGTCTGATATAGAATCTTTTTAAATTGATAGTATTTGTTTTTTGATGTTCGGCAATTAAGAGTTTAGCAAATAAAAAAGCTGAAAGACAAAAGAACAAATCAACTCCAATCCATCCATAAGAATGGAGATTAGATACTATAGGAACTTTTGAAATTAATGGATGATGATGTATAAAAACAAGTAAAAATGCGAAAAAACGAAGACCATCGAGTTCAGGAAGATAGAACCTCTTACTTAACTTTGGGGGAGTCATAGGGTTAGGTGTTTGAGAGTTAAAATTCTATGTTTTTTATAAAAGTGTAAACTTCTGAATAGAAAGTGAAAAATCAAATACCTGAATAGAATTAATTACTCTTATAGCATATAAATACCATTACATATTATTTCTTAAAAAGAAAAATATGTAATGGGTTTCAATTAATTCGTTAAAATGAGAACTTTTAGTGTTGGTTAGTCTCTTCCTAAAGAATCCACTTTTTTTAACAAGGTAGGAATTCGATACTCACCATGCATATTTTTTATCTTATCAGCGGCAGTATCCAGATCAATGCCCTTAGAAGTAACATATAAGGGTTTTTGACTATCACCTCTTAGAACAGCTCTTTTACGTAGCTCTAGATCATGAAAATTGTTTTTAGCAACACCAATTATTGGTATTTTTTGTTCTAATTTTTCATATAAATATCCCCCTAATCCTAATTTGTCTTCATCATCTAACACAACGAAACCATCAACTATTATGGCTTCGCATGCGGTAAGGTCTATTTGATCTAATAAACTCATAATACAAGGGAGTTCTCTTTTGTAAAATTCTCCTGGAACATAGTCATCAATACCATCGAGTATTTCAGCATAAGAGTTTGTTTCTTCAAAACTTATCCAATCATTAAATTCAAGACAAACAGTTTTAGCTTTATTTTCAAAATAGTAAGTATCGAAAGCGAGTATCATCAGTTATTAGTGGATTAGGTAAATAAAAAAGAATAGTAGCATTGAAACTATGAATAAAACCACTTTAATCGGAAATTGAGCAATTTTAGTAACAACATTAAGCACCTTTTCTAAACCGTTAGAAGTAGTCGTTAAACTATTGATATATGTGATTAAGATTTTTGATTCATCCTTTTCTTCCTCGAGCTTTTGATTGAGTTCAATTTCTTCGATATTTAGTTTGTTAGAGAAAAGTGTTAGTATTTTTCTAATAAAGAAACCAATAACACTTCCAATGATCGGAATTTTATCAGAGATTACATTGCTCAAAGTGGGAATGGTAATGATATGTGTAATTCCTTGGAAAAGAAGTAACAATATGTCTTTTCTGTTTTCTTTAGTGATATTATCTCCTGTTAAATTGATATCTGAAACAACTGATTTCAAGATATCAATGGAGTAAGTGAGCGCGTTGAGTATATCAGTTTTAATTTTCCATGATAAAAAGATAACTCCCGAAAAGAACCCTACAAGCAAAAATAAAACAAGTCCTATAATGGTGTAAAGAACATATTCGATATGAACTAAATTAAAAATAAAGTAGCCGAGAATAAAGGCTCCCAAAGAAATTAAAATTGGTCGAATAGCCCAGTTAAGAATGTATCTAGGAAAAATTAGTAACTCAAGAAAGTTTGAAATAACTTCTTCGTTATGATATTTGGAAATATCAATGCCTAATTCGGTTTTTATTTTTTCGTCGAGTTTTTCGACATCTTTTTTACTTCTGATTTTCATGTAAACTTTATTTTGAGTTTAACTATTAATCACCACCACATGAAGAACAGCTCGAGCAAGAAGAGCAGCTAGAACAGGGGCTGCAACTTGAAGCAAATGAGTCAGAATCAGAATCGCTACCCCATGAATCAAGATCAAACCAATTACTAGAACTATCTGCTTCAGGTTCATTAATTGTTATAGGATCGTTCTCAAAGCTTGTAGAAACTGTTTCTAAATCGGTTTCAGGGTCAAAAACATCATCTTGAGCATTCAATTCATTAGCATATCCTAAATCTTCTCCGTCTTCGTTTTCATAATGAGATTCTTTGATAAGAATAGGTGAGCTATCATGCATAATGTCAGACCAAATAAAACTGTAAAATAGATAGTCGTCAAAACCATGGTAACCACCGTAAACACCTCCTTTTTGTGTATTATGAGGAATTTCTTTTTTATCTTGAATTTTACGCTTAGGTAAAATGAGCTTGTTTTTTATGAAGGATTTAATATCATCGGTTTCAATTTCTTTTTTTAGCTTAAGTTTAATTCTATTCAAAAAGTAATCAAACGATTTTACTTTATTGTCTCTGAATTCGTCAAACACTTTCTGACTACTTACCGCATTGTTTATCTTGTTTTTGAGATTTCCATGTGAAAACTCTTTAAATAATCCAGATACTTTAATAACTATAGGGTAAACACCAACTTCATGATCTCTGTTTATTTCAACTTCAATGAGGTATTTGAAATCATTGTCTTCATGCTCTAAAACTAGTTTTAGTTGTTGAAAATGGATTGACATTGCCTCATTTACCTCAATTTCATAAGTATCCAAAGCTTGTTTTAAATCATCTTTCTTTCCATCCCTATCATGGTAAAAATCAATATCATCATGAGCAATTTTAATAATATTAGTAATATTTAATCCGCGGAAAGTGGCATTCAATTGCTGAAGTATGGCAACAGCTGTAAAAGTTTCTCTTTCTTGTTTGTCAGAGATAGTACCGAGAGTTAAATGATGGAAAAATTTTTTGAAAGCTTTTGTTGGCTTTACTTTTTTTATTTCAGTTAACTGCGATGGGTCGATTGTAAGAATTCCTTCTAAATACATAGTTGATTTTTAATTGTGACAGGCGCCGCAATCACTTGCAGCCCAAATGTTAGTGGCATGCGATCCCCAGATGATTTCGGATGGCTTACCATAATGTTTTATATAAAGCTCTATTGTTTTTTCATAAATAGTATGATCACTGCTTTCACTTGGTGTATGATGAATAAATCGCCCAAAATACGTTAGACAAAACTCGTGATAATGCCTTGTAAATAAGATGAATTCATGCCAAGCGAGGTCAACTATTAACGATGGTGATAATTTTTCATTTGTTAGGTGAATAAGATTAAGAAATCTAAGCATTTCAAGAACCAAATTTTCCCCATGAACATCGTGTTTAATAGCTATTTCTTCAATTTTTTTCTTGAGTAATGGAATATGAGTTACAATATCATTTAATTGTTTATTCATAGCCTAATTTAAATATTGTTTGTTTTCTCCATTCGCAATATAAACTAAAATATCGTCTTTAAGTAGTTTGAAATTATTTTCTGGATTTTTTATGAGTTCACCGTTTCTACTGATAGCGATTAAAGTGATACCCAAATCTTTTTTAAGTTTAATAAATGTATCAATAAAGTTAGTGTTTACATGTTCACTACTTTCTGATAATTGAGTTTCACAAATGTCTAAATTGCTTTTTTCTGTTGAGGTCGAAATCAAATCTTCCGTTAGCAAAGCTACATTAGGTTCAAAAATATAGCTAGCGATAAATTTAGAAACAATTTCTTTTTTAGGAATTATAAATTGTACTCCCAAATAGTTGAAAGATGATTTAAGTTCTACATTTTCAACGGCAACAACACAATTAATGTTTTCGAATCGCTTTTTTAAACTGATGGTATAGACTAAAGTGTCTGTGTCACTTTCAAAGCTGATATAGACTCTTCTTGAATCTGTGATGTTTACTTTTTCAATAGACTCATAGTCTTTCAGATTTGTAAGCAAAACAAAGCATTGGTCATCTGAATAGAGTTGTCTGATGTCTTTTAAATCAGACTCTTGATTAACAACAATAGCTAAGGGTTCATTTGCTTTAACGATTTGTTCTGCTACACGTTTTGAAAAAGAATTCCAGCCAATAATTATACAGTGATTTTTCATTTTAGTTCCAAAAAATCCCATTTCTCTCTTTTTTAAATATTCTGATATTTTTACACTTAATTCCGTAATTAGGTACCCTAAAATTCCAAGACTCCCTAAAACAAACAAAATTCTTATTAATCTTCCCCAAAATGTTATTGGATAAAAATCTCCATATCCAACAGTCGTTAGGGTAACTAATGAATACCAATAGGCATCTGCTAGGTTTCGAATATTTGTGTTTTCGAAGTTCGATTCAAAATAGTATAAACCATATACCAATAAATTATAAATGCTTATAATTATAATAAACAGTATGAGTTTATGCTTACTTTTCATACGATCAAATTTAAGTTAAGTGTTTGTTTTTTTCATGTTTAAACGTCTGTAAGAAATCACTAAATTGACTATACTTCGTTTTATTCATTTCCTTTCAGTCAGGCAATTAGTCTGGTTTACAAAGTCCCTCAATGAGGGTTTCATTTGCCATTAATGTTTGGAATTGATTTAGTTTTTCTTCATTGCAACTACTTAACTCCACATAAGTCTTATTGCTTTCAGGGAAGGTGTGAATAGCCAAGTGACTTTCTCCTAACAACCAAAAACAGGTATAGCCTTGTTGATCGAAGTAATGCTCACTGAAGTTGAGTATAGTGAAATTACATTGAATCAATAAAGCTTCAAAATTTTCTTTTAAATACTCAGGTTTAGTTTCAGTAATCCATTCCTGAAGATTAAATATTTTAGCTTCTATTTTTTTATATTCAGTATTCATTCGCTTTTTTTAGTACAAATCCCAGTTTCCATCAAGATAATATTGATACAATACAGGGTTTTGAATTTTATTAATTTCTACTTCATTTACATTGGCATTGAAAAAATCTTTCTTACCAAATGATGTCAATAGAAGCATGGCTTCTTTATGTATCCATTTTGTTTTTATTGAAGAAAAATTTAAACTGCGTAATTTTTCTTTAAACTTTTCTTGAGATAAGGTTTTGTCTTTCGTTCCAATAATCCATCCCCATTCTCCCATAGATAAAACTTGATTGTGCATAGGAACGGTGGTGAAGCCTGCCGATTGCAATGTTAAGTTAATACATTGGAAAGCCTTGGTGGCATAATACGGACTTCCAGACTGTGTAATAATAAGTCCATTTGGTCTTAATTTTCGGTAGCATAATGAGTAAAACTCATGAGAATACAATCTTCCTAACTCCACACTTCTTGGATCGGGTAAATCGATGATAATGACATCATAAAAAGATTCATTGTCTTGTTCTAAATGAACATATGCATCTTTGTTATAGATAGTCAACTTATCACTACTCATTGAACCTTCATTGATATTGATTAGAACTGAATGATTTTTACCTAGATCTGTCATATTAGGATCTAAATCAACCATATCAATTTTATCAACTGAAGGATATTTCAGTATTTCTCTCACAGCACAACCATCTCCACCTCCGAGTATCAAAACTTTTTGAGGATGCGGATGTGTTTGCATAATAGGATGAACTAAAGGCTCATGGTACATTTCTTCATCGATCGAGCAAAATTGTAAATTTCCATTTAAATAAAGCCAATGCTCATTTTTCCATTCTGTGAGTACAATTTTTTGGTATTTACTCTGATTAGCATAGATAACCTTGTCTTTGTATTTTTTTTGCTCACCCCAAGTAATGATTGAATCAGTAAAACTCATTCCTGCTGCTAATGTTATGAATACAAAAGTCATCATCGTTAGCATGGTTTTTAATTGAGTTTTAATCATTTTACCTTTGAATCGGTAAAATACCATGCAGGCAACAAAAAAGTTAATAAGCCCGAGAATAAATGGAGTATAGGTGAGTCCTAGAATAGGAAGACCTATAAAAGCAAAAAATACACCTCCTAGTAAACTTCCGTAATAGTCTTTTTCAAGAATCGAAGAGATGTTTGTTTTCAAATCTTCATACTCCTCGTTGATTCGAACTACTAATGGAATTTCTAACCCAATCAATAAACCAACGAGCATACTCAAAAAGTAAATGACAATGTCGTAATAAGAAGAAACAGCCGCTAAGGTATATACAAGTACCGAAGAAAATGCTACAATAAGAGATAATGAGAGCTCTAAAAGTAGAAAATTTCGAATCAGATTGGTTTTAAAAAGTTTGCTAAGGCGACTTCCTAATCCCATACAGAAAAGCATCAATGAAACAATCATTGTCCATTGAAACACAGAATTACCTATGAAATAAGTAGCAAGTGTAGATAAAACGTACTCGGCTACAATTCCAGCAAAACCAGTAGCGAATATCGCTAGTTTAAGAATAAAAGAGTTGTTTTTTAAATGCTCCATGTAATTAAAATGGCGGAACCAACATAGGCAAATGCCTCAATTAACCCAGCTCCAATATTTGGCTTTTCTTGATTGATAATTTCATCGGTTAAGTTACGTTCAGGAATCAACACCTTGTCAGTAACAAATCGCATAATAGGTAGTAAAATGATTCCTAAAATGGTTTGTAAAAGCACATCAACTATCGTGGTAGTCCAGTCAACAAAAGGATCGATTAAAGCATTCATAATAACAATCCCAATGGCTAAAATAGCTCCACTAAAACTAACACCAACAGCTACATTATCAGCTTCAATTTCTTTGTGAACATCAAAACGAATCCATAGGGTATAAATTTTTGAAGCAGCAATTAGCATAATATTCCCGATAAACCAGTAAGAGATAAAAGTGATAATTCCTTCTTGTAAACTTGTTGATTCACCGATAAGAGCGCCATGAAGTAACAAAGCGTTGGAAATATAGATACTTGCTTCAATAACACCAGTTCCATTGTTTTTATCTAAAAGAATTTCTTTTTTAATATCAAAGTTGGGTAAAATAAGTCGGTTACTTATTCGAATAGAAATTTGTAACAATACAATTCCTAGAACACCGTAAAGACCTATGTGAGCAAGATCAGTATAAAAGCCTAAGCTCTCACCTAAAATTGCGCCGCCAACCACAATAACTAATGCTACAAAATACCCAACATAAGAAAGTATAAAAGCGAAGTTGTCTTTATGAACCAGCTCTGCCGTAATATCTGTTTTGGCATTTGACAATTTAAAAGCGAGTTTTCCAATATAAAAAATAGTTAATGCAACTAGTATATAACCTAAAGAATGACCGAAACTGGTAAGATCAATATATTCATTCAAATTTTCCATTTGTTTTTTGTTTAGTTAGTTGTTATTTACCGAAACCACCGCTTCGTGAACGAAATGAAGAACTTTTGTATCTCGATTGGCTTCTGCTAGTTTTGCTATAGCTCTTTCTTGAGGTGTATCCTCTTGATTTTAATTCGGAAGAACTTTTAGAAACTTTCGATTGCACTTTACTTTTAAAAGATTGTGGTTTGCTAGCCCAAGAAGTATTTCTATTGTGTTTTGATTTAGTTCCGTATTCATTGGATTTACCGTAGTACGATTTTTTGTTTCTGTAATTACGATTATAATCATTCCAATGACTTCTTGGATAGCCATATCCGTAACCATATCCATAAGAAGGAGCAAAGAATAAATCAGAGAAAAGACGATAACGACCGTAAAATGCCCAAAAAGAACTTCCACTGCTATCTGTTCTCCATTCGCCGTATCGAGGATTACCAACGTAGTTATTTACTCCGGCAGGAGAGGAGTTTTTATCTAATTTTCCATTTTTCTTACTAAGAACTGTCATTCCTAAATCATTTTGATATTCTTCAAATATGATAGGAGAAACTTCTTTCCAATCGGTATTAATAATAGTCACATCAGTAGGACGAGTAAGACTATCATTTAATTGCTCTGTGGTTAATTTAGGTTGCTTTTCCTCAATTAGAATACGGTATTTGTGAAAGTACTTATCCGTATCCTCTTTGTAATCCATATCAGATAAAATAACACTATAATTATCCTTATCAATATACTTCGTAATGATATTGTCTAATGGTGATTTTACAAATTTTGGTTTTCGTTCAGAGCTGCATGAACTTATAGTAACAACTGTAACGAGTAGTAATAGGTATTTAAAAAAACGCATAGTTATTTTATTGATTGTATGATGGAAGAATGTTACTGATTTCGAAAGCTTTTATTTTTTTTCCAACGCTTGCTTCAAAATCATTATCATCCCATTGTTCTATTGTTAAACATTTTTCCTCATCTTCATCCAAGTAATCAAAGGAAATGAGTTCTTCCCAGTCAGAAGTGTCAACATTTCTATAGTAACCTGGAGATTCTTCCGATAAATAATAGGTTACATTTTCGTGCGTAATCTCCTTAGGAGGTTTTCCGTTGTTTTCAATATGAGTAATAACTTCAGGTGCTAACTTACGGTATTTTAACTCTTTTGACATTGTAATGATGAGGTCTTCTTCTTCTTCAATATGCAAAAATAGTTTTTCTCCTTGCGATTCAAGAACAAATTCACGAGTAAAGTAATTATCTCCCCAATCGTATTCACACATTTTCTTTACGGTCCAAGTTCTCAGATCATAATCTAACAAATATCCTTTCTCTAAATCTGTTACTTTGATATTGGTTGGGTCGTAATGTGTTTCTTCTTTATCCTTGTTGCTTTTAAATAGGTCAAAAAATCCCATTCTTTATTGTGTTAGTTGTTATATGTGTTTTTTTATAATGACGATATTATTTTTCGAGTCCTTTTTTCAAAACCGATTTAATACCTTCTAAATTTTCAGTAAAAGCCATCATTTGACTTAATATCTGTGCCATTTCATTATTATTACCTAAGCCTTTAAGCTTATTGTTTTTGGTGAAAATATCTTTGATATTCGACCAACGCTCCATTTCTTCATTAGATAAATTATCAATCAATTCTTTATATTTCAAAAGGTTTGCTTCAGCAGAAGAAGTTAACGTTTGAGATTCACTTTCGTAATGCGATAATAATAATCGTTGCAATTCTTCTTGATTCATAATAGGAACAATTTTCGCAACGAGCTTATTCATGTCACGATAAGAACCTTGGAGTTTAAAAGAAGGTTCTGTTCTGTAATCATCCTCCATTGCTGCGGATTGAATATATGCCTGATTCACTTTTAAAATGGTGTCACGAATCGTAATTACTTTTTCAAGAACAGCTGTATAATCTTGTACTTCTTGCTTGGTATGATTTCCTTTTAAATTAACGTCTTTGGTATTGTTTTCAACCTTATCAATTAAAGTATACACATCTTCAAAATATTTACTACTTAATTGATGCAATACAGGATTAGAAGTTAAAGAGTTTTCTATTAAACTTAGTTTGAATAGATGTGCTGTATCTCCAATAATATCTCCCAGATTATAAATGTCGGCTCTGTTGGCTAACATGTCTGGAATTTGGAATTTATCACCACTTTCGGTATATGGATTTCCAGCCATGATCACACAGAATTTCTTTCCACGTAAATCGTAGGTTTTTGGTTTGTTATTATAGACACCCTCTATTTTTCTGGTTCCATCGGAAAGTGAAATAAACTTTTGTAAAAACTCAGGGTTACAGTGTTGAATATCATCAAGGTATAACATCACGTTATCACCCATTTCAAAAGCTAAATTCAATTTTTTTAGTTCTTCTCTTGAAGCGGAGTTATTAGCGGCCATTGGATCAACTGAAGTAACTTCATGTCCAATCGCAGGTCCATTGATTTTCATAAATACCAACCCTAATCTATTAGAAATATATTCCATTAAGGTAGTTTTACCATAACCTGGAGGAGAAATTAGTAAAAGCATTCCCATCCTATCAGTACGTTTGTTGTCTCCAACGGTACCAAGTTGTTTTGACAAGTTGTCTCCAATTAAAGGGAAGTATACTTGATCAATCAATTTATTTCTTACAAAAGAAGAAAGTACTCTTGGTTTAAACTCTTCCAATTTCAGCTCTTCTTTCAAGTCTTCTGTTACTTGGTGTTTCGCTTCTTTGTATTGAATAAAATTAGGAACTTCTACTTGAGTAAAGTGTTCAAGGTCTTTTATAAATTGATGATAATTGAACTCCCATTTTCCTTCATTAATAGTAGCGTGATTTCCTTTTAAATCTTCAATAATTGTAACCGGATGTACATTAATCGTGTCTGCTGCTGAGAGGTCTTCAAACAATAATAACGCCACAGTTTCATGGATATATTCATCCGCATCTATCTCTGTTTCTAAAACAAAAGAACTTACCCATTGTATTGCTAATTGAATACGTTCAATATGGCTTTCTTGCTTTTGAATTCCCGTTTTAAACTTATGTAATGCGTTTTGCTTGTCTAATGTCTTAAGGAAGTTTTCCTTAAGATTCAAAGCAATATTACTCGTGTGAAAAATATTATCACTTTGAAGTTCCTTAAACAAATACAAAGCGATTCTTTCAGAATATTCAGTAGCGAATAATTGAGATTTTTCAGCAAATGAATTTAAAGAGCCTGTTAAATCATCAATGATATAATTATGTGTTACACTTTTCGGAAATACTTTTAATACTTCTCCTGAAGCTTTGATATTGGTATTGTATGAATTTTGATCAGCTTCAGAAAGATGTTTCCAGAAATAACGAGCAAAAGCTCTAACTTCTGGCGTAAAAGTGAGTAGTCCAAGTTCATGGTGTTTGTGTACCAGTGTATGCAAAATCTTTGATGCATCCACATCGTGAACTCCTTTTACATAACCTTCAGCATACAAATTGCTGCTTTCCTTTTGAACAAGTTGTAAAACCTCTTCTTCAGTAAGATTGATAAGTTTTTCTTCGCTAAAACTCTTAAACAGTTTGTACGCTAAGTATGCCGATCTGTAGATGGTATCATTTTCTGATACTAATTCTTGATTCCAGTATTTTTTTGAAGCGAGTAATATGTCATTTGTGATTTCTTCGTAAAAATCTGTTCCAGTCAAGTGATAGCACAATTGTTCGTTTTTATAGACAATAGTTAAATCTAAAATCTGTCTATTTACTCCAAATTTATGGCTACCTAATTTAATGATGTTTTCACCATCTTCGTATAATTCTTTTTTATCTTTAAGCTTACGTAAGGTATCTTCTTTAGCAACTTTTAATTTAGTTTCAACAGTTTCGGCTTTACCAATATCATCAAGCTCTTTTAATTGCTTTACAATATCACGAACCTTGTTGATCATAAGATCGGCAGCGAAATAACCATTAATATCTTCGATAGAATCAAAAGAAGAGGCTTTCTTCGTAATTCCTTTTAAAATACGTTCAGCGGCTGTTTGTAGAGCAACCGTTTTTTTATTTCTCTTTTCAATAAGACTATTCTTACGATTGTCAAACGCGGTATGAACTTCTTCACGCTTTTCAATAATCTGAGTAATGAACTCATCATAATCGGCAAATTTACCTTCTAATTCTTCTAGTTGAATTGTGGTTTTTGTTAAGAACTCATCGCATTTTTCAGGAGTATTAGCAATATCAATATAATTGATAATACTTTGATCAATTAATTTTAGTTGGGCATTAAAATCAGCTTTCGCTTCTTTACTTCCTAAGCTTTTAATGCTATTTTTTATACCTGATTTTAACTGATTAAGCGTGGCAAATATCAAAGAGATGTTGTCGATGATTTTTGTAGATTGAGAAGTGTCTTCGATTTCTAGGTTCGATACAATATCGATAAGCATTTCTAAATCTGTTGTAATTTGATTTACCTCTTTTTCTAAGGCTTTTGCTTCTACCACTTTTTTAATAGTTGGTAAAGTTTCTTGCTTTTCAGTAACACGTATATGATAAGGTTGAAGCGCTTTATCATCAAGAAGAAATTGAACACATCGTTTCGAGATTAAATTGTTTTGTTCTGCAACTTGTTCTTCTAATTCCTTTAATAGATTTATGTTGATATAGCGAATGTCATGAAGACTAATTACTTCACCACGTAATGAGCGCAATTGACTTAAGAGTACAACGAAATCGTCGATAGATTTAAACGAAGTACTTTTAATTTTACCAAACAGCTCATCAGATTTTTTGTTGATCTCATTGGTTTCTTTTTCCGCTTGCTTTTTTAACTGGACAACCTTCTCGAATTCTTCGATGGCAGCATTGGCGGCCTCATTGATTTCGGAAACTGGTTTGTTTAGCTCAAAAGTTTCTTTTTCATGTAACCAATAATAGGTGTCGTTAATGTCCTTAGAAGTTTTGGCAATATCGGAATAAAGACCAGTATAGTTATCTTCTTTGTTTAATAGGGTAATTAATTCATGACACTCGGCCATGGCACGTACAATGTCTTTATTACCAATTTTATATAGTAAGCTATCTTCATGTTGAGAAGGCATATAATCGCCTTTTAAATATGGAGTTTGCCATATTTGAACAACATGATGCTTAGTTTGCTCATTTTCTGTTTTAAAATAACAAAGTTCTCCATTTTCTAAAATGGTAAAACCATTACAGATTATTGGTGTTTTAACACTTTGTTCAATGATATTATATGACATGAGGATATATAAGCCTCTAATGGTTGCATAAAAAACATATAAAAAGTCTTCACCATTTGGAGATACAATCTTTTCTTGGAATTTAACCTCTTTAACATCACTCTCAAATATCTTGTACTCTCCAGTTTGAAGGTAGTATCCATTTGGGAAAATAATACCTTGATCATCCGGAAGCTGAACAGCAGTATCTTTAATACTATCTATCTTCTGAACTTCCTGAAGTTTATGATTGTATACAAAGTATCTTGGCTTTTCTTGAAATGGTTTAATTTCAAGGGTGATTAAATTTCCTAAATCGCCAAAGCGAAACTGACCATCATCTAAGGTTTGGTCGATATGTTCAACAGGCTCCGAAAGTACTCCTTTTCCGTCATCTGTATTGTCCTCAACTTTGATTGTTAAATCGCCTCCAATAGTTTCAACAAATATTTTATCTAGAATTGAAATGTGCGAATGAGTACCGTAACGATGCATGTCACGAGTTACTTCTTGCCACTTAAATTCATGCTGGGTTGGGAATTTATATTCGTGCTCACTTCGGTTATCAATATATCGTAGTGAATTATCATTGATTAACCATTTAAAAGCTTTGATATCACTTTTGTTATCACTTAATTGGAAAATCATATACAAATAGTTTCCAATAACAGCGAATTTTGAGAAAATAGTGTTTCGGTAATACTTATATAAATTGGTAAAGTCATCAATGAAAAGAGGATCATTTAATAACTCCAATGATTGTATATGGAATTGCTGATCTTTAAACTCATAGATGCTAAAAACATCTGATAGTTTGATATCTGTTCTTAAACCAAAATGAACGTTATAACCGAAAATTGATATATTCCCTAATGAAATAATATCTCTGGCAATACAGTTGTTTTCTGTATTGATTCTGTTGTTTGCAATTAGTTTGGTTTCTATGGTGCCAAATACATGTTTTCTGGCATCGTTTAAGTTATGAAGTCGTTCTTGCAGATGTTGCTTTTGTTTTTGCAATCTACTTTGAATGATTTCATATGTTCCACCATCTAGTTGTTGTTCGGTATGTTGGTTTTCCATAGGTGATTATAGGTGTTAAAACTTCTTTTTCTCAAAGTTTTTTATCTTATTCTTAAATTGTTTCTTTTCTATTTCATTTGTTTCAAAACCTCACAGGTTTCAAAAACCTGTGAGGTTTTTAATTGGAGCTACTTTTTATTCTTGTGCTGGAATTCCAATTTGATTCCTAGTTTTTCCCGTTTTCTCTTCAAGCTTAGATATTAAACTGTCAATACCTACTAAATGAATATGCGCTTTAATAACTTTATTAGAGCTTGATATTTTTATTTCTTGACTGGTCTTTCCAAAAGTAATGTTGTTAATTTCATTATATTGTATTTGTTTACTTTTTCCGAAAATTGTTGTTTCTATAATTTCAGAATCTGTAATTCTTATATTGGAAATGTATCCTTTTGCAAATAATAATAATCCCACAATTAAAGCAATCAAACTACTTATGTTAGCCAAAATTTGGTCATTTTCATTAGCGAAAAAGAACCCGAAAATCAAAAGAGCTATTCCTCCCAGTACTACAAATATTCCCATTATGTAATAGAATTTTGGTAGTTGCAAAATAAGATTTCCTAGATCATCTTGTTTTGGTTTCTTTTTTGAAGCAGCTAAAAGCAATACCATTACAGTAGTAACTATAAGTGCTGGCAAAATATTTTTCAATATCATATAATTTATATTTTTAATTCCATCTCAAACTGATCAACGCTATTAGTTAATTTTACTTTGTTGAGGATGGTGTTTTTTTCATTTAATGTTTTGTCAACATTATTGATTTTTATTTTTCCTGAAACTTGTTTAATTCCAAAAAACAGTCTGTCCCAGTTACCAATTTTAGTATTAAATACATCAAACTGGGCAATATAGTTGAGGTCTTTATTCATAATAAAATAGGATTCAACTTCTCCATTTACTAGAACTTCAAAATAGTTATTGCTACCATTTTTTATAGATTCTTTCTGGTTGTCCCATGAATAAACATCCTGATTTGGCAAGTTGTTCCATTCAATTGTATCTAAAGAAGCTTCTTTCAAAAGAATATCGTGCTTTGATATGTTGTTTTGAATTTCTCCTTGATAGCAATGGTATTCTTTGCAAATGTTGAATCCAATGTTTTTATAGAGTTGAATAGCAATTTTATTTTCTGTGATAACCTCTAGTGTTGTTCTTTTTATACCATGCTTTTTTAAATCAGAAAGGGCATGAGCATATATACTTTGTATGATTCTTTTTCCTCTGTACTCGGGAATTACTCCTGTTCCGGTATTAAATGCTGTTAATTTTCCATTTCTGGTATCAACGGCATGTATAATAAAACCTACAAGCTTATCGTTATCAAACATTCCATAGGATAAATTGAAATCTACTTTTGAAGCTTTCCATCTGTTAATGTAGTAATCTTTTTCCGTAGGCATTTTAACAAAGTAATTGTCAAAAGCCAGCAGAAACGATTCTATTATTTCATCAATAGCTGTATTTCCTAAGTTTCTTACATCCATTTTCAAATCGAACACGATTGGTTATAGAAAATTAAAGTAGGGGAGTGTCAAAAGAAAACAAAAGAAGTTATTACAACTTCTTTTGTTTATGCTTTATATTATGATAATTTCTTATCAGATAAACCTAAGCCTTTAGCTAAATTGAAGAGGTTACTAAATAAATTTTCCTCATCAGCAGTAGAAGCTTTAGATTTTAAGTCTACTAATAAATTAGCAATACTTAAGTTCTTAATGTCTTCAGAAGAGATACCGTATTTAGTAGCAAAGTCTTTTACTTTTTCAAGTAAGTTTCCTTTTACATCGTCACTACCTAAAATAGCATCTTTTACATCTTGAATATTTGAACTGTGTTGAACAAGTCTATCAACACCTTTCGCTTTTGTAATTTGTCCAATGATTTGTTCGAAGAACATAGTTTCACCTCCAACAATATCAATATTCGCAGCTCTTAATGCATCACCAATAACTTGCGCTTGCGCATCAGCAATGTCCTTTTGAACATTGATATGAGCTAAATCTACTTTTAATTCTTTCTCTAAACGTAGTTTAAACTCTTCGTGCTCTTTACCAACACCATCAAGTTTTTTCATTGCTTCGGCTTTTTCTTCAATACCGGCTGCTTCTGCCAATGCGATTTCTTTATCTCCAGTTGCTTTTGCAAGAGCTTTTTCTTTGATAACTTCAGCTTCAGCAATACCTTCTTCTTTCAATGCTGCTGCTTTCGCTAAAATACCTTCAGCTTCGGCTTTCGCTTTCTTTTCGATAATAGTAGCTTCAACCAATCCTTCTCTTTCAGAAGCATCAGCTTTTGCATGCATTACTTGAGCTTCAGACAATCCAACTGTCGCTTCTTCTTTTGCTTGTGCTTCAGCTAATGTTTTTCTAGCTTCTGCCTCTTTTTCACTAGCTTCTTTCTGAGCTTGAGCTTCAATATTGATTTCTTCTGCTTTTTGTTTTGCTGCTTCTTTTTGGGCTTCAGCCTGCTTCACAGTTTTAATTAAAGCTTCTTGAGCATCAGCTTCAGCAATTGTAATTTTTACTTGCTTATCACGATCTGCTGTTTTAAAAGCTTCAATGTCTTTCATGTTTTCTTTTTCCTCAACAACACCCTTCTCCAACATTACGCGATCGCGAATAACATCTTGAATATTCTTTTTCTCAACTTCAACAACTTTTTCTTTTTCAATTTGAGCAAGCGTTACAATTCTTTCACGTTCTGTAGCCTCTAAAGCTCTATCTTTTTCAACACGTTCTGCTTCAACAGCTTCTGTACGTTGCTTGTTTTTCTCTGCAACAATAATTTGACGTTGCATATTTTCTTCTGCAACTTGAACTTTTTCTTCGGTAGAAATTCTCGCCGATTCTGATTTTAAACGCTCTTCTTCAGCAACTTTTAATATTTCAGCCTCTTCACGAGCTTTGATGTTAGCAATTTCTCTTCTTTGTTGTTCTTCTTTTTCCGCTAATTGTTTGTCTAATTCTAAAATAGCCTCACGAGCTTCAACATCCTGTTTACGAATAACTTTTTCTTCGTCACGCTTAATTAAGTTCGATTTGATGTTTTGAGCAGCAGTTAATTCCGTGATTTTCTTAATACCTTCAGAGTCTAAAATATTATCTGGTTTTAAGAACTTCACTGGAGTTTGCTCTAAATAATCAATAGCACAATCTTCCAGAGTATATCCGTTAAGATCTCTACCTATTTCGGTAATAATTTTATCTCTAAAATCACTTCGAGATTCGTATAATTGAATGAAATCGAATTTCTTACCTACTGTTTTTAGACCTTCAGAAAACTTTGCTTCAAATAATTCTTCTAAAGTTTCAATATGAGAAGCACGTGCAGTACCAATAGTTTGAGCAACTTCAATAATGGCATCTTTTGATTTGTTAACTCTAACAAAGAAAGCGACTTTTATATCAGCCCTCATATTATCTTTACATATCAATCCATCAGTTTCTAAACGGTCTATCTCAATTTTTTTAACAGAGATATCCATAATTTCCAGTTTATGTAATACAGGAATAACATACATTCCTTTGTCAAGAGCAACAGCTGTACCGCCAAAACCAGTTCTTACCAGTGCTTGTCCTTGCGGTATTTTTTTGTAAAATAGAGCAATGATGATTACGAATAGCAGTACAAGTGAGGCCAATCCGCCTACTACCATCCATACGATACTCATAATATCAAGTTGTGCAAAAATTGTTAGTGTATTAGTCATAGTTTATTTTTAGTTAAATGATTTTGTGTAATTATTTATTTCTTGTGTTACTGATAGTTTCTCCATGTAATTGATAGAGCAGTCTTCCAAAGAAAAACCATAAAGGTCTCTTCCAATATTGGCAACAACTGAATCTCTAAACTCAGGAATAGAGTTTCTTAATACTTCAAATTTAAATTTTTTAGCAACATTATTCAATGACTCTAAGAATATTGGCGAAAATATTTCTTGAATATCTTCAATGTTCGATGCTTTTTCACAGCCCAGAGTTTGAACTATTTTTTTTATACTTTCTTGACTATAGTTTGCTCTTAAGTGAAATGTAGCAATAACATCTATAAGTTCTCCATCTTTACATATAAGACCATTTTCTCCAGTAAGTTTAAGTTCTATTCTTTTTATGGTTGTATCCAGTATTTCAAGTTTGTGCAATACAGGAATAACATAGATACCTTTATCAAAGGCAACCTTAGTCCCTCCAAATCCTGTTCTGATTAATGTTTGACCGTGTGTTGGCTTTTTGTAAAAAAAAATAATTATTAGAGTGAAAAGAAAAACTAAAGAAATTAGTCCTCCAACCAGTAACCAAATAATATTCATTAAGTCGATTGGTTCCATTAGCAATTTTGGATTGTAGCAATTATATTCATGTATATGATTGTATAAAATAATATTTCTTATCTGATGATTCTTTTATAATCAATATTTCTTCTCCAGATTTAATTTCTTCTCCATTTAAAGATTTAGCATAAATATTAATAGGATCATTTTCAACATAAAGCTTAACGCTCCCTAATTTGTCATTGGAAATGTTTGAAAGTAAAGTACCTCTTCTTCCAACTAAATCTAAGGCATCAACTCCTTTTCTTTCAAGTTTTTTGAAAAATGATTTGAAAGGAGTGGTGAAAATTTTATTCAAAATTAAAGCTGGAATCATAGCTGAAAGAAATATGATAACACCAAAGGAGTTGTCATAACTAGCTGTCAAATAAGTTCCAATTACAGTGATAGCCCACCAAAAGAAAATCCAAGATGTAAAAGTGAAAAGGAAAGGTAACTCCACAAAATTGAAGTAGAGTAGAATTACCTGCCACCATTTTAATGGTTTTCTTTTTTTACCAGTAACCGTTTCTTTTTTTAGTTCGATATTTGTGACATCTTCAAGGTCAACACCTGTAGAATCGATATCTAAGTCGGAGTCAACATCGACATCAGCGTCAATGTCGAAATCAACATCTAAGTCGAAATCTAAATCAAGCCCCAATATCATTGTAAATACTCTATAAGCTGCTAAGGCTATGAGTAAAATTGTCAATGGAGCATTGATCGTAGAAAATACTAAATCGGTTAGTGAGTTCAAATTTATCCTTTGTTTTTATCGTTTAATCCTAATTGTTCTTTAAGTTTTGCTAAATCATCTTCTGCATTATTCTTTTTCTCATCAATAGCATCATTTAGCTCATCATCAATCGTTTTTGTTGAATCTGCTAAATCTCCATAAGCCTCTGCCAAAGCCTCTTCTTGAGTAACTTTGTCTTTCATTCTTTCAAGCATCGTAACTGTACTGCTACTATCCAATTCAGCCATTTGCTTATTCAAGTTCTTAGTGGCTTTTGAAACTTTTACACGAGCTTTTAGAGTTTTTAATTCATTTTCCCATTTTTGAATGTTGTGTTTAATTTCTTGAACACTCTTTTCAAGTTGAGATACTGAAGTATCCAATTTTTCCGACTCAAGTTTAGTTCTACTAACTTCTTGAATATTTTCCTCTTTTTTGATCAAAGCTTGCTTCGCTAATCTGTCAGCTTCAGTAGCATCCATTTCACCTTTTTGAGCTTTTTGAAGAATTAACATAGCTTTTTGTTGGTAATCTTCAGCTTTTAAGGTAAAGGTCTCGAGGTCATTTTTTGAACGTATAGCTAATGCTTTGATTTGTGCTAATGATTCTAGACTCTTTTCCAAATCCTTTTTCAAATCTCTTATTCCTTGTTCTGTCATTTTAATAGGATCCTCCATACTATCAATGGCAGAATTAGTTTCTGCTTGTCCTATTTTAAATAATCTTCTAAATATATTCATGGTCTATTTTTTTAATACTTTGAAAATGCAATAATTTGCTCCGAAAACTCACTGAGTAATAAACTTAATGAGTTTAAGCTTCCTTCTAATTCATTCAGATCTAAATTTTCTAACTGCAACGTGTCTCTGAATATAACACGTTCTCCACAGTCATCGAGTACAAAGGCACCGTGAACGATGTCTCTGTTTTTAATAAGAAGACTTTTAAAAATGTCTTCGTTGGGTTGATTTACTTTGAAAATAAATTGCTCAATAATAATAATTGGATATGCTACGCCAATAATGAGGTTTTTAATTCCAAAGTTTTCTTTTTCAATAACAAAGATCCCATTCTCAACATCTTCTTTTATGATATTAACATTGAGTTCTTGTAAAAAGTTTTTCGTTTTTAAATAGTGATTGTCCATCTAGCAATTGAATTAGTTAATTTATGGTTTTTTATAGCGGTGTAAAATTATAAAAAAGATTTCAAAAGCACACTGGAAATGCATAGTGTTATTGTTATCATAATTGTGTTTTTATTTTGGTTGATATTTGTTTTTTATAGCTGCAATCTAACTTGATTAGCAAAAACTATGTATATTAGCTAATAATATTAGTGTAAAGATACGGAATAATTTATTATTTGCAAATAAAATTAGCAAAGCATGTCGTTTTTTGGAAAAAATATTAAAAAAATTAGAGGAGTTAAAGGGTTGAGTCAGCAGGCTTTTGCGGAATTGTTTGGGTTGAAGCGCGCTACTTTAGGGGCTTACGAGGAAGGTAGGAGTGAACCTAAGATTGAAACAATAATTAAAATTGCTAATTATTTTAGCATAATTATAGATGACTTGCTAACTTCAGAGTTAACCGTTAATCAATTGTTGCAGTTTAAAGGTGATTTAACTTTAGAGGTAGATAAGTTTGAAAAAGAGAAGATGTTTGAAATTCCTCTCATAACAACCAAAAGTAAAAGTGACTATGTGAAGTATTATGATAAGCCAAAATTTATAAATGATTTATCGGTGGTTTCTCTTCCTGTGGATTCTGAGGTTGAACTTAGGGCTTTTGTGGTTGATAATCTTGAAATGACTTCAAATGAAAATGGAGTATATCCAAACGATATTGTTATTGGTGAGAAATATTCAATTGATACTATTAATTCAATAAAAGGAGAAGATTTGGTGTTGACCTTGGTTGGAGATGAGTTAGTATTGCGACATTTGATTGTTGAAGAAAATACAGTTGTGTTGAAAGCGGCTCACAAGAATATAGATGACAAGAATTTTTCGTTGTCTGACGTAAAAGAACTATGGTTAATAAGGTATACTTTTTTAAGGAGGGTGCCCGAATTTAGGAACCCTTTTGAAGATAAGTTGTATTTTTTGGAAAGAGAATTTGCTAAACTAAAAGGTAAAGAATAAGTAATTTACCTGTTTTCGGTTAGTTTTTTTTCATGATATAGTTACAGATTTGTAGCGATAAGAAAATAAAATATCATGAAAAACAAATTAATTTTATTATTCGCAGTTGTAACGTTATTATCGTGCTCGAAAGACAAAGAGCAAACGAAAGATCCTATCATTGGTTTTTGGAAGCCTATAGTTTTAAAGGATAATGGAGTAGATATAACAGATGATTGTAATATTAAGTCTACTGCAGATTTTCACGAAAACGGTAAGGCTTATATAGAAGTATTCGAGAAGGTGCAAAATGGATGTACGCCAAATCCTAAGAGAGAAGCCAGCTGGCGAAAAAAAAATGGAGATGTGTATGAGTTTAATCCAACTGATGGAGAACCAGAAGAAGTCCCTTTTTTAATTATTTATGTTATGTCATAAAGTAAAGCGTATTTTACTAAGCCAACTACATTTTTAGTACCTAGTTTTCTCATTAAGTTTTTTCTGTGGGTTTCGACGGTGTTGAATGATATATTTAGTATTTCTGCAATTTCTCTTGAATTTTTCTCATTTGAAATAAGACGTAAAACATCTTTCTCTCTGTTACTTAAGCTTGTTTGTTTTTCCAGTTTATGGGATGGAAACATACTTGTATTTAATTGCTTCTTAATGTTCTCATCAATAAATTTATTTCCAGCGAGAGTTTCTTTAAATGCCTTGATTAAAATAGCCTTTCCTGTTTCTTTTAATATGATACCATTAACTTCTGTTTGTATTGTTTTGTGAATTTCTTGAGAAGTCATTCTTGTCGCCATTATGATAATAATACAAAATGGGAGTTTTTTCTTTAAGGAGTTAATAAAGCTAAAGATTTTCTCATTAATTTCATTAATACCTATTAGAATGGAATCAAATTTAATGTGATCACTTAGTTTTAGAGCGTCAATATTTTTCTTTACGGTGTAAATAATGTCTATAAACGGCTCATTAGATAAAATGGATTGGGTTCCTTCAAGTAGTAGTTTTTGGTCATCAATAATTAGTAGTTTAGTTTTTTTCATTAAAGTAGTAGTATTTGGTTTTCGGAACTACTATAATCAAATCTTAGACCATTTTTTGATAAGGAGGAGTTTATTCTATTTTATATTTTTAACGTGTTGTTTAAGAGTAAAATGAGTTATAAAAAAAGCGAGCTCAATTACCAAAAGTTACATCGAGCTCACTAATTATGATATGGTTGTAAGTGTTTATTTGTTCCAGTAAACGGCTGTTTGTCCGTATTGGAAATGAATAGGCTCATGACCTGGATCATTTTTAAACATATATAATTCTGTTGGTGGCTTTTGGAACAACATAATGATATCTGAACCTCCGAATCTAAATTTACCAAACTCTTGTCCTTTTACGACGGTTTGTCCTTGTAATGCAGTATACATATCAACACCAGAAACTTGACACATTCCAATTGGTAAAATGGCTACTTTTCCAACTACAGGTCCTGCATCCATAACAACTAAGCCTCTAGCTTGTGTAAACTCGTAACCGTCTTCTGCACCGTCAGGAGCATCCCATTGTCCGTTATCTTGTAATTCAACATTTAAATATACTTTTCCTTCCACTGGAATAATCTCTAGTACTTCACCAGAAACAGGTGTATGAAAACGGTGATAGTCAAACGGACTTAAAAAGTAATGAATAAATGTTCCGCCATAGAAATCAGAAGCATATTTACTTTCCTGTAAAAGCTCATCGATAGTTCCAATACTGTGTGTGCCTTTTAAAGAAACACGAGTGTGCTTACCGTTAGGAGCTAAAACATTTCCTTCGTCGTCAATAGGATAGAACTGTTTATAAGTACAATCAGCTGGTGAAACAATATTTTCATTGTTTTCAGGATCTGAAATTGGACGCAAAGGACTTAGTCCTGTTTCTGGATCGGCATGGTTGAATTCTCTGTAGAAGAATTCATTAAAAGTATTCCAACTTCTTTCGTTGTCAGCATATAAATGAAAGTTATACATTGAGTCATGCTTGAATGAAAGTAAGCTTTCTTTTGTTAAAGATTCTTCTGTATCCAAGAATGTTCCCCAAGCATTCGCAAAATCTACCAACCAATTGGCAAATTTTTCAAAGCTTTGCATGGTTAAATTGGTTCCTGGGATTTTTTGATCGATTAACCAGTATGATTGGCACAATAGATCATATACCTTTTGGTTATAACCATTTTGCTGTCCGTTACTCTTCCATGCATTAGGGTATTCAGGATCATTACTTTCATTCGGGACTAATCGTACATATAAATCTAAATAATCTAAGTAATGTTCTGCAGTTGTAGGCCAGCCATTTCCTTGAAAAACATTATCAATAGCTTTATATAAATCAGGATTTAATTTGTCTTTAGCTGCTTTTACAGCGATATTAAGAGAAGCAATTAAAGCTGCTTCCATCTTTGGATCTTCTGATAAAATTTCCTGTAAAGAAGCGACAACAGGTTCGTGTTTGGCTTTCGAAATTAGAGTTTCCATAATATATCGGTTTTTAAGGTTTAGCTCAAAGTTGAAAAAAATAAAAGTTCGTTATTGAAAAAATGGCATGGGTAAGGGATATTTATGTATGGTTGATTTAAAACGAGGTATGAAAGTTTGATTCTTTTAAATAAGAAAGGTTAACTCTGTTGTTTTTTATTATGTTTTTGACTACGAGTAATTTTTAAGAAATTTTAACTAGTATTTTGTAGTCAAAAAGGATATAAAATTAGAGAAGGTTTTTTCTTTTTATTAAATTTGTTTTACTAAAATTTAATCGCATGAATATACCTCAAACCAGTTCTCCAAGAGTTGTCATTGTTGGAGGAGGATTTGCAGGATTGGCAGCTGCTCGGGGATTAGAGGAGCAAGAACTTCAGGTAGTTTTAATCGATAAACACAATTATCATACTTTTCAACCTTTATTGTATCAAGTAGCAACGGGTGGTTTGGAACCTGATAGTATCGAGTTTCCTTTGAGGAAAAGATTTAATGATGTAGAAAATTTTTATTTCAGATTAGCTGAAGTGACCAAAGTAGATTCCGAGAATAATAAATTAGAAACTACAATTGGTTGTATTGAATATGATGTTTTGATTTTAGCAACTGGATCGACTACAAATTTTTTTGGTAATAAAAACATTGAAAACAATTCAATGGAGATGAAGTCAGTTCCACAGGCGTTGAATATTCGAAGTTTAGTCTTGGAGAATTTTGAAGAAGCGTTACTTGAATCTAATTTAGAAAAACGCTTAGCGTTAATGAATTTCGTTATTGTTGGTGGTGGTCCTACTGGTGTTGAGTTGGCAGGAGCATTGGCGGAAATGAAAAAAGGGATTTTGCCTAAGGATTATCCAGATTTGGATATACGTCAAATGAAAATAAATTTGATTCAAAGTAGCGGTGAGCTTTTAAAAGGAATGAGTGATAAGGCTTCTCAAAAAGCTGAGGATTTTCTTAGAAAATTGGGGGTTGATGTTTGGAAGAATTTAAGAGTATTGGATTATGATGGTGAAACGGTAACAACAAACGGAGAAGATCATTTTAATGCGCAAACGGTAATTTGGGCTGCTGGTGTTAAAGGTGCTCTTATAAAAGGAATGCATGCAGATTGTGTTTTGGAAAGACCCTGTCGAATTAAGGTGGATCGATACAGTAAGGTAGTTGGTTATGATAATATTTATGCCGTGGGCGATGTGGCTTGTATGGAAACAGAAATGTATAAGTACGGTCACCCGATGATGGCGCAACCTGCTATACAGCAAGGTAGGTTGGTTGCTAAGAATATAATAGCTCAGTTAAAAGGAAACTCTCAAAAGGCTTTTGTTTATAATAATAAAGGTTCTATGGCCACGATTGGTAGAAATAAAGCAGTAGTTGATTTACCGAAATGGAAGTTTCAAGGTGTTTTTGCTTGGTTTGTTTGGATGTTTGTACACCTCTTTTCACTCATAGGTTTTAGAAATAAGGTAATTGTCTTTATGAATTGGGTGTATAACTATATTCGATTTGATCGTGAGACTCGACTCATTATTAGACCTTTTAAAAACAAGGATAAATATTCATTTGATAAAGAACATGTCTAAAACCAACTCGTTAATTAAGTGTAAACATTGCGGTGTGTTTACTGAAAATTCTGACTACTGTAAAAATTGTGGAGCGGTTATATCCTTTAAAAAGGAGAGAGAACTAAAAGAAGAAGCTTTTAAACAACAAAAGATAGAGGAGGCTAAAATTGAACTTGAGAATCCAGGATTGGCTATACGTTTAATTCGTCACCCATTTTTCTTATATAGAATCGCTGGATGGATATTGCATTCTGTCTTTCTGGTTATCAGTGCTATTGGTGCTTTTTTGGCGTGGTTTGTGGCAATGGTCGCAGCGGGATAAATTGTGGTGTTGAAAAAGAGAAACTATATTTTGAGTTATTTTTTACTTTCAAGTATTCTTGGAACGGTAGTGTATTTTATGCAAAAATATAATATTGGCCTACCAAGAATTATCCAATTTTATCTCAATGATTTTTTAATAATACCTATTGTTCTCTCAGTTTGTTTATATGTGATTAGAGAACTTCGACATGATCACACGTATAAAATTCCTATTATTTATATTTTATATATCTGTTTCGGGTATTCGATTTTCTTTGAATACTATCTTCCTAGAATTTTAAGTAGGTATACATCCGATTTTATTGATGTTATTTTATATTTTGCGGGAGGAGGAGTATTCTACTTACTTCAAAAATATACTAAAGCAATATCTGAATAATGCAGCCAAACAATGAAATTGTAGGAAGAATATACAAAGCACTATTATATGTTGATGAGAATTTGAATAATAAACTTTCTTTAGAGGAGGTGGCAAAGCAGGCGTATTTTTCGCCGTATCATTTTCATCGTTTGTTTTCTGCTATGGTTGGAGAAACTCTAAATAATTATATTTTAAGAAAAAGAATTGAAAAGTCAGTAATGTTACTTCTTCGAGATGATGATGCTTTAATTGTTGAGATAGCAGAGAAAGTGGGGTTTGACAATGCTTCTTCCTTTTCTAGAAGTTTTAAAAAATTTTATGGAGTAACTCCTTCTGAACTAAAAGAGCGTAATATTGATAAGTTTAGCAAGATTTGTATAGACCAAAGCAAGAATGGTCAAGATAAGCTTAGGTTTGAAAAATACATTAGCAACAGAAATAATCATTTAAATTTTATTGAGATGAATGCTAATGTTGAAATAAAACAATTGCCTACTTTAAAAACAGCCTATATAGGCCATATTGGAAGTCCAGAGAAAATAGCAGATGCTTTTAATCGATTAATACAATGGGCTTTTCCTCAAGGATTAATGACTGAGAACGTTCGGATGGCAACCGTATATCATGATAGTCCTAAAGTGACTGAAGTTGATAAATTGCGAATGAGTGCTTGTATATTATTGATGGATGATACTCAAGTGAATGGAGAAATAGGATTAAGAAATATTCCTGGAGGTAAGCATGTTGTTGCTCGTTACGAAATAAAGGTAGAGGAGTTTCAACAAGCTTGGGAAGCTATTTTTATATGGTTGTCGGAGAAGGGATTTAAACCGCACGGAGAACCTTTTGAGATTTATTACAACGATCATAATACACATCCAGAGAAAAAGTTTATCGTGGATATTTGTGTGCCTGTTGAGTAAATTAAAAAGTAATAATCAGTTATCGGAATATTATGATTCCTGATAACTGATTATTGGAATTATTTTTAGCAACATCCTGCCCCAGGAGCGCATGAGTTTTCAGAGTTGGAAGTGTTAAGATCTGATAATCTAACTCTCGGTTTAGATTCTGGAGTTATACCACATTGGTCTTCTGCTAAACAGGCGGTCGCTTTGTTTGTAAGAAGGAAGTTCGTACCATTAAAATCTAAAGCATACTTGCCTATGGTATTACCTTGGTATTCAACTTCAATTTCTAAATCCTCTAATTGCAGTACTTTTTCAGAAAGTTCGATAATGTGAACTAATTTTTCAGGATGCAATCGATGGTCGTAGTCATCTTTATTCCATAATTGAAAGTTGGTAACTTCTTCATTTCTTACCGTTCCTCCACAGTCAATGAAGTTTTTGGTTATTTTACCGACTTCCGTTACGTGGAAGTGAGAAGGAACAAGACTTCCATCTGGCAATTCGAAAGCAATTGTTTCCAAGTTCTGTAAGTGCTTTTTTATTTCTGAAAGTTTCATATGATTGTATTTAAATGAAGTGAGGATGTAACAACATGTAATGTGTCGTTCTCACTGTTATATTAATTCTTGATTTGTATTTAATTCACTCGAGAAAGTGTATAGTATAATTCTGTAGCTATTTGAGTGCTTCTCTCCAAATATTTTTCATCTTGAAGAGGGGTGTTGTCAAAAGCTTTAGGGTCTTCAAAGGTTAAAGGTATTCTGCTGTCCGATCCTAAAACTAACGGACAACCTTCATCGGCCTGTGAGCAAGTCATCACGGCAATAAAGTTAGATTTAGGATTGAAATCACTGAAATATTCTTTTGAAAAACCAATAATAGGAGTTGAGTTCGAGTCAAATTTTATAGCATGTATAGGGTTGTTCCCATTTGAAATAGTTTGAATTTCAAATCCTTGTTTTTTTAAAGTAGATATGATAGGGGAGGCCATGGCTGTAGATTCCGTTCCTCCACTATATGAAAATACTTTCTCTAAGTTGAAAAAGCTAGACAAGGTTTGCATCCATATTTGAGATAAATGACTTCTTCTTGAGTTGTGCGTACAGATAAAATTAAGATTTATGTCTTGATTGTTGTCTTTCTTGTCTTGCAACTGTTGAGCGAAAGAATCTAATAATTCTTTTCTTTCTTCTGTTATTGAAGATACGTCAAGGTTTTCAATGGTTTTAGTTAACTTAGTATTCATTTTTATTGTAATATTGCGATTAATGATTTTAAATTTTTTTAGCCACAACAATTTTCTGTGTTGTTTGAGCTTGAGAACAAGCTTAATAAAGTTGTTTGAATTGTTTTCCAGTTGTTGTTATCAATGCAATAGCAAACGCTTGTACCTTCAATATTTCCTTTGATAATTCCTACGTTCTTTAATTCTTTTAAGTGCTGAGAAATAGTAGGTTGGGCAAGACCAATTTCATTCACTAAATCACCACAAATACATGATTCAATTTTCAGTAGATGTTGAATTATGGCTATTCTTGCAGGATGTCCTAGGACTTTTGCTATTTTGGCAATGGTGTTTTGCTCATCAGTAAATATTTCAGATTTAGTAACTCCCATATTTTTATTATTGTATTATTGCAATATTACGATTAAGTATTGATTTAAAAAAGGAAAAGTTCACTTAAAATTTAAGAAAACCTCTCCTGTCTTACTTTATTAGGTTTCTAAAGATGTTTAGTTTCTCTTTGGCTCCATTATCTATTTCCTTTCCATTTTCATTAAACCAGCCATGTACATTTCCAAGATAATTCATACCTAAATAGCTAGCACTTTCTATAAAAGGCATATAAAAACCTTCTTTCAGATTGTTTTCACCAGAATTACTAATAACAGCCATGTTTTTGCCTCTTAATTGCCTTCCAAGTTCTTTTTCTTGATATAATAAATCAGAACATCTATCAAAGAATACTTTTAAAATACCGCTCATAGAATACCAGTAAACAGGAGTGGCAAAAACAATTGTATTGTAATTTTCAATAATATTCTTTATTAGAGGTAGGAAGTCGTCGTTTTTATTTTTGAACTCATAATCAAAATGGCCAATATTTTTTTCTTTTAAATCAATGATATTCAGGTCATTTTCGGAATTTATAAAGTCAATTACTTTTCTCGTGTTTCCGTAACTTTTTGAACTACCTTGAATTACAATAGTTTTTTTCATAATTGTATCGTTTAGTTGTGTTCAAATTTGAGAATTAACTTCATGAAACATTGCAAAAATTAATTGAATTAATTGATAAATACCAAGGTAAAATCAATAGGAAACACTTTAATTTTATTACTTTTATAGTATAATTATAATTTTCATGAATGTAAATGATTATAAAGCTTCTGGAGAAATTCATTTGCGTAATATTCCTACCAAAGAATTGAAATCGGATGCTAAGAAAGAGCTTAAGAAATTGAGGAAGAAAATCAGTGAACTTCAAGATACAATGTATGCGGAAGGAAAGCATAGTATTTTGATCTGTTTACAAGGGATGGATACGGCAGGAAAGGATAGTTTAATTCGTGAAGTGTTCAAAGATGTAAACGCTAGAGGTGTTGTTGTTCACAGCTTCAAAGTTCCAACAGAGTTAGAGTTAAAGCATGATTTTTTATGGAGACACTATATCGCTCTTCCTGCAAAAGGAAAGATAGGAGTGTTTAATAGGACTCATTATGAAAATGTACTAGTTACAAGGGTTCATCCAGAATATATTTTGTCTGAAAATATTCCTTCTATTTCATCTGTAGATGATATCGATGATAAATTCTATCACAATAGAATGGAGCGAATTAATCAGTTTGAAAAACACTTAGAAGAAAGTGGTACCGTAGTGTTAAAGTTCTTTCTTCATTTATCGAAAGATGAGCAGAAGAATAGATTACTGAGACGTTTAAATATTCCTGAAAAGAATTGGAAGTTCTCATCGGGAGATTTAAAAGAAAGAAAATTGTGGGATAAATATCAAGAGTGTTATGAGGATCTTTTAAATAGAACTTCGACGGATTATGCTCCTTGGTTTATTATTCCTGCTGACGATAAACCTTCAGCAAGGTATTTGGTGGCAAAAGTTTTACTGGAAGAAATGAAAAAGTACAACTTTAAAGAGCCTAGATTGTCTCAAAAGGTTATTGACCAAATAGATGATTTCAAAAAACAATTAAATAACGAATAAAAGAAAGGGATTAGAAATCAAAGATCTCAAGAGATTTTAAAATGGAATTAAACTTAAAAAAACCAATCGTATTTTTCGATTTAGAAACGACAGGAATTAATATTGCCAAAGATAGAATTGTTGAAATATCTATACTTAAGGTTTTTCCTAATGGAAATAAAGAAAGCAAAACATGGTTGGTAAATCCTGAAATAGAAATACCAGAGGAAGCAACAGCTGTGCACGGAATTACAAATGAAAAGGTTGTAACAGAACCTACTTTTAAAGAATTGGCATCAAAGGTTAATGAAATGATTGCTGATGCAGATTTAGCTGGTTTCAATTCAAATAGATTTGACATTCCTTTGTTAGCTGAAGAATTGTTAAGGGCTGGAATTGATTTTGATATGGAAAATAGAAAGGCTGTTGATGTTCAGGTAATATTTCATAAAAAGGAACAAAGAACGTTAAGTGCTGGATATAAATTCTATTGTGGAAAAGATTTAGATGATGCTCATTCGGCAGAAGCTGATACTTTGGCTACCTATGAAATTTTGAAAGCACAATTAGATAAGTATGACGATGTGGAGAACTCAGTGGAGGCCTTAAGTGAGTTTTCTTCTCACAGAGAACGAGCGGATTTTGCTGGATTTATTCTTTTTGATGATGAAGGACATGAAATTTTCTCTTTTGGAAAATATAAAGGAAGAACTGTAGAGGAAGTTTTAAAAGAAAACCCGGGGTATAACTCATGGATTCAAAATGCCGAATTCCCTTTGTATACAAAGAAGGTTTTAAGACAGATTAAAGAGAGAATGACAAGACCTAGAAAAGTAATGTCAGAAGAAGAAAAGCTAAAGGCATTGCAAGAAAAGTTCAATGCTAGATAAGAGATTTGAAATAGAGATAAATTTATTAAGAAAGAATGTTTGTAGAATATAAAGAATTACCTAACAATTCTAGAGTCTGGGTATATCAATCTGATAGAGAGTTTACTGAAAAAGAAATTGATCACATAAGCGAGAAAGCAAAAGTATTTATTGAAAACTGGACCCGTCATGGAGATGACTTAAAAGGATCATTCTTAGTTAAGTATAATCATTTTTTAGTGTTGTCTGTAGATGAGAGTTTTAATAATGTTTCAGGGTGTTCTATTGATGCTTCTGTTCGTTTTGTTAAAGAGCTAGAAGCTGAATTGAATATTGATTTAATGGATAAGATGAACGTTTCATTTAAAGATGGAGATCATATTAATATAGTTAAGTTGCCAGACTTTCAAAAATATGCAGAGCAACATAAGATAACTGGTACAACTACTGTGTTTAATAATATGGTGAATACTAAAAATGATTTTGAAACTCAATGGGAGGTAAATGCTGAAGAAAGTTGGCACAAAAGATTTTTGGTATAACTATTGAATGAAATAAGGTGATATTATAATTAACAATATGAGGGAAAAGATACTTTTTTTATTTGCATTAACATCAATTAGTTTTCTACAAGCGCAGGAGTTCGATCCTTTGCAAGCAAAAGATTCAGAAGCTCAAACAGCTTGGGTTGATAGTATAATGAAATCTATGACAATTGATGAAAAATTGGGGCAGTTGTTCATGATTCAAGCGTATTCTAATAGAGATGAAAAGCATAAGGCTTACATTGATAATATGATTACCAAATATCATATTGGAAACTTGATATTTATGCAAGGGACTCCTGAAAAACAGTTGGCTTTAAATAATATGTATCAAGAGAAAGCTAAAGTCCCTTTGTTAATTGGTTTTGATGGAGAGTGGGGCTTGGATATGCGTCTAAAAAATACGTTTCGTTTTCCTTGGAATATGACGTTAGGAGCTATTGCGGATAGTACTTTGATTAGAGAAACTGGACAACGAATAGGAGAGCATTGCAAAAGAGTTGGAATACATATGAACTTTGCTCCTGTTGTCGATATCAATACCAATCCTGATAATCCAATAATTGGAAACCGATCTTTTGGAGAGAGTAAAGAAAACGTAGCAGAAAAAGGAATAGCTTTTACAAATGGAATGCAAGGTGTGGGAGTTTTAGGGAGCGCTAAGCATTTTCCAGGGCATGGTGATACTGCTACCGATTCACATTCCGTACTACCAACGGTAAACTTCTCAGAGGAAAGACTTGATTCTATTGAATTATATCCCTACAAAAAAATAATTGATAAAGGAGTAGCTAGCATTATGGTTGCTCATTTAAGTTTACCTCAATTAGAAAAGAATGTAAACTTACCGTCATCTTTATCAAAAACCATTGTAACGGGATTATTGAAAGAGAAACTGGGGTACAAAGGTTTGGTTTTGACCGATGGTCTAAACATGAAAGGAGCTGCTAATTATAATACTTCGGCAACAATTAATCTTGCAGCTATTGAAGCTGGGAATGATATGTTGTTAATCCCTTCTGATGTTCCTGGTACTTTAAAACTTTTTAAAGCCTCATTGGAGAATGGAAAGTTAACCGAGGATAGAGTTAACGAATCGGTAAGAAAAATATTAAAAGCAAAGTACTTAGTTGGCTTACATAATTATAAGCCTTCTAGCTCAGATAGCCTTCAAAAGGATTTACATAGAGTAGAAGATAAGATGCTTCATAGGAAATTGGTTAGAAGTTCAATTACGGTTGTAAAAGACAGTGTAAAGAATATTCCAATTACTCATTTAGAAGATAAAAAGATTGCTTATGTAGCCTTCGGGGATGCAAAAGGAGATGATTTCTTGGCGATGTTGAGAAATTATGCTAAAGTTGATAAAGTGTCTAGTAAGTTTAAATACGTAAAAACACTTGTTCAAAAGCTTAAAAAGTATAACACGGTAATTGTCGGGTTCCATAAATCTAATAAGCACCCTTGGAAAAGCTATAAGTTTTCAAAAAAGGAGTTAACTTGGTTGCATGAGATAGCTAAAGAATCGAATGTTATTTTATGTGATTTTGCGAGTCCTTACAGTTTATTAAAGGTTGATGAAACGAATATAGAAACAATTGTAGTAGGTTATCAAAATAGTAAAGTTGCTCAAGAGTTAACTGCACAAGCTTTATTTGGAGCTTTTGAAGCCAAAGGAAAACTTCCTGTGAGTATTAATAATTTTAAGGTTGGAACAGGTATAACAACATCTAAATTGAACGTTCTTCAATACACTATTCCTGAGGAAGCAGGAGTTTCGTCGGAAAAGTTGGAAGTAATTGATAAAAGAATTGATACCATTTTAAAAAAAAGAATGGCTCCAGGAGGGCAAATTTTAGCAGCTAGGAATGGAAAAGTGTTTTATTACAAAACATTCGGATATCATACACAGTCTAAAAAAAGAAAGGTAAAGAAATCAGATATTTATGACTTAGCTTCTTTAACAAAGATCTTGGCGTCGTTACCTATGGTAATGAAGGCAGAAGAAGAGAGGAAGTTAAGTCTTTTTTCTAGTGTAGGTGATCTACTTCCAAGATATAGTAAGTCTAACAAGGACACCTTATTGATAAAAGAAATACTCTCTCATTATGGACGATTAAGATCGTGGATTCCATTTTACTTGCACACTCAGGATGAGGAGACTGGAGAGAATTCTTTAGAGCTTTACAGAAAAAAATGGTCGAAAGATTTTAGTATTAAAGTTGCTAATAATTTATACCTGGCCAGAAGTTATAAAGATTCTATTTTTAAGGAAATTGTAGATTCTGAACAACGAAGCAGACCTGGATATAAGTACAGTGACTTAGGGTATTATATGATTAAAGAAATTATTGAAAGAAAGTATAAGAAACCCCTGAACGTTCTAACGGATCAAATGTTTTATAGTTCTTTAGGAGCAGATAGAACTACGTATTTGCCCTTAAAGAAATTTAGAAAATCAGAAATTGTACCTACTGAAAAAGATAGTTATTATCGCAACCAATTGGTTCATGGATTTGTACACGATATGGGGGCTGCAATGATTGGTGGAGTAGGAGGTCATGCGGGATTGTTCTCTAATGCAAACGATGTAGCTAAAATCATGCAAATGTATTTGCAAAAAGGTGAGTACGGCGGTATTCGTTATTTTCAACCAGAAACTATTGAGAAGTTTAATAAAAGATATTATGCTGATAGAAAAGTTCGTCGTGGGTTAGGTTTTGATAAACCTCAAATAAGACCTGAAGAAAAGCCTACATGTGGGTGTGTTTCAGAGGAAAGTTTTGGTCATAGTGGCTTTACAGGAACTTATACATGGGCTGATCCTGAAAGTGGTATAGTGTATGTTTTTCTATCGAATCGAGTATATCCTACAATGCGAAATAGAGGGCTTGTAAGAAGTAATATGAGAACGAAAATACAAGAAGATCTTCAAAATGCTATCCTGATGGAGTCGGCGCCAATTTCGTATACAGAAGAGTTAACAGAAGACTGAAGCAAAAGTAGATAGTTGCAATTCTGTTGTCAAAGAGTCTTGAAACAATCAAAGCTTGAATTAAATAAAATATTGGAAATAGAATAAAATTAATTCCGAACCTAAAAGTATCAACAAACTCTATTTCGTCTATTTTTCTTGAAGCTAACTTCCATAAACTATACGGAATAATACTATTGAGAATAATTAAATAAAACACTGGTTTCATAAAGTTCATGGAACCTTTTTTTTGTTTTAATTCGGTTTTGTTAGAGTTTATTAAGGTGTTCGTGTTCTTTACACTCGTAAAATCTAAATTGTATGAATTTAGCTTATTGAGTGCATTCTGGTAGTTGTCATCATCAGGGATGTGAACAGTTAGTTCTTGTAAGCTTTTACTCACTTTATGTTTTAATTCTTTTATAACTTCTGTCTTTGTATTTGGATGATGAATATATTCGTTACAGAGAATTGGTTTTCCGAAATTTATGGCAACATAAGCGGGGTATGAAGATGAGTTTTGGTAAGTAATACCAACGGGTACTACAAAAAGTTTGGTATCAGGATTATTCTCTAGTACTTGAAAAATAATACGGGTAAAACCTTTGCTGAGAGGCCTAATTGTACGTTTTCTATTGTGGCTGCCTTCAGGAAAAATTAATAGAGACCCTTCAGAAGAAAGTATTCTTTCCGATTTATCAAATATTTCATTGTTCTTAGAAAGCTGTTTAAAACCATCTCTAATACGATAGATAGGCATCATACCCAATGCTTCAAAGAATTTAGCAATACTGGGGTTATTAAAAACAGAAGCACGAACAAGAAAATGAGTTTTTCGTTTTATATGTGTAGCAATTAAAATAGGGTCTATTAATCCATTTGGATGATTGGCAGTAAATAGAACGGCTCCGTTTTTAGGAATATTTCCCGAACCAGAGACTTTAATTTTCTTTGAATAAAAAAACAATCCTAAGCGAACGTAAATTTTAAATATAAAATACAGTAAGATGTTCATGTTTAGTAGTAATTAATAAGAAGAAAGATACTATTTTTTTCTTCCCCAATATGTGGCTAATAACATTCCAGAGAAAATATCCCAAACGCCCCAGAAAGCAGCTAATAAAGCCATTCCTCCAAGACCATTGAAAAAACTAAAAATTAAGAGCAATCCAAGTCCACCGTTTTGAATACCTGTTTCGATAGAGATGGTTTTGGTATCCTTTTTAGATAATTTAAATAACTTACCAACGGAGAATCCTAAAAAGTAAGCGAATAGATTATGAAAAATAACAAGGAATAGTACTAAGTGTATGTAGTTTTTAAATATATGAGCGTTTTCATAGAGTGCAATCACGATCAAAATTAAAAAGAAAATAACTGAAAAGGGCTTAATAAAAGTATTGATTTTTTTAGCCATTTCAGGGTGGTGGTATCTTACAAACATTCCTATTATTAATGGGATTCCCAAGATTAACACTACCAGTTTTGTTAATTCAAAAGGGTTCAAAGAAACTTCTTTAAGTATATGTCTTGTAGGTTCGTATAAACTACCCCAAACTTGAAGATTTAATGGAGTTAAAAAAATACAAATAAGTGTAGCAAATGCTGTTAAACTAACTGAGAGTGCAGCATTACCTTTTGCCATTTTACTAAAAAAATTAGAAACATTGCCTCCAGGACAAGCGGCTATTAGCATCATCCCAAGAGCAAAGCTTGGATGAGGTTTTAATATAATGACGAGTAAGTAGGTAAAGAGAGGTAATAATATGAATTGAGATAGAATACCTACAAAAACTATTTTCGGTGAGCTTAGAAGACGTTTGAAGTCTTTAATAGTAATATCTAAGGATACACCAAACATTATAATTGCCAAAGCTATATTTAGCATCCATAGGGCGTCCGTATCGAAATTGATTTGTATGGAATCAATGTCTGTCTTAGTTGGTAAAGGCATATTCAATGATGTTTGATCCCATTTTTAGTGCTTTTTCTCTTATCTCTTTTGGATCATTATGAATGGATTGGTCTTCCCAGCCATCACTGAGGTCGCTTTCATGATCATAAAAAACAACTAACCTGCCTTTGTAAAAAATACCTAATCCTTGTGGCTTTTTTTTGTCATGCTCGTGTATTTTAGGTAAGCCATTAGGAAAGTCGAAGCTTTGATGGTAAATAGGATGGTTTACCGGAATTTCAGTTAATTCTTCTGTTGGGAATACTTTCTTCAATTCTTTACGTATATACTTATCTAAACCATAATTATCGGATATATGAAGAAATCCTCCAGAAATCAAGTAACTTTTAAGTTTTTCCACATCTTCATCATCGAAATAAACATTACCATGTCCGGTCATAAAAACAATAGGATAAGTAAAAATCGCATTATCGTTAAGAGAAACCGTTTGGGGTTCGCTATTAATTGCACATTTGGTTGATGAGTTAACAAACTTGATGAGATTTGGTAAAGCGGTCGGATTTGAATACCAATCTCCACCTCCTTTATATTTTAGAACAGCAATTTGCTGTGATTGAATTTCCTGGATAAAAAATAGGACTAATAGAAGTATAATTTTCCTCACTGATATTAATTTAATAAGCAATATAATAAACTTAAAATAAAAAACACCAACCTTAGATGTTGGTGTTTTCTTTTTTCCCCTTAAGAAATTAATATCATTCGTGATAAATTTCAATGCAATTATAATTTATATATATGAAATAAGAGTCCGAAATCGTCCAGAATAGACGTTTTCGGACTTTTTCACTTTTTGCTTTTATAGTTTAATTGTTAATAAGATAGCTTTTTTTGAAAAAAAAACATCAACATTAGGTTAGTTGATGTTTCAGGTTGAGACCCTTTCTTTTTCATCATCAAGTGCGTACACTTAATAATATTTTATCAAACAAATATTTTAAAATAATACACATTTAAAATATTATCGTTTTCAGTAGTTTCTGGTAGCTAATTTAAAGTATATAGGTAATATATAGGTACGGAATCATCTATTCTGGATGATTTCGAACTAATTTGGAAAATAATTTAACTAGATTGTTTGTTTTCTATACGAAAAAGGGGTTAAGCCAGTGTGTTTTTTAAAAACAGTAAAGAATGTCGATTTCGAATTGAATCCTGATTCCAATCCTATTGAGGCAATGGTATAGTTTTCGTAATTAACATTTGTTAATAACTCCTTTGCCTGTTGAACTCTCATTTCGTTTAAATAATCAACAAAAGTTTTTCCTGCTATATTATTTACGATGAGTGATAGTGTACTTGGGCTAAAATCAGTTTCGGAGGCAAGATTTTGTAATGTGTATCTAGGAAGTAAAAACTTTTTCTCAGACCTGATTAAAAGATCAATTTCTGAAAAGGAGTCTTGATATTTTTTGTATTGTTCTTCTGTTACCGAAATGGTATTTGAAAAGGCTAATGTCGATTTTTCTTTAGAATTAGTTCTCAAGCTATTTATTGAGGAGCTTGTACTTTCTGATGCAATTCCTTTTCTAATATGTTGACGTTCTTTTAGTATACGAACTTGCCTTAAACCTTGATATCCTAGCCAGTAAATTAGTATGGTCGTGTAAATACGTAAAGGGTAATACGAGAACATAAAGCCTTTAAAGTTTAAGCTAACTTTAATTATTAGTGCGGTGATCCATAGAAAGTACCCAATTGAGGATAATTTAAAAAAGGTGTTTATCCATTTTAAATTATCATATGAAAGTACCTTTTCAAATAAGTTTTCCTTTTTATAAAGTAGATAATAAGAGTAAACGAAAAGACTAATTGAAATACTAAAACTAACAATTTCTTCAATAGAAGTGTATTTTTCGTAAATAAAATCCTGATAATCATTGTTTTCTATGTTGCTGTAATATAAAACGAATGACACCTGAGCTATAATAGCTATTAGGAATATTGGAAAAACTACTTTAAGGAGATTATACGTTTTTGATGTTATGTTCAAATAATTAATAAGGAACATGTATAAAAAAGGCATGGCTAAAAAATGCCAAGGAATTTGAATATAATCAAGTGCAAATTTATGCTGGAAAAGCTGATTTTCTAATACCCAAGATTGAATGTTATTTAGAGATATTGAAAGTATCAAAAGGTTCAAATAGAGCATACTCTTCTCTTTTCCATTTTTGGAAGAAAAAAGTATAATGCTAAAGGCAAAACCATGTAGCGCACTAACCAGTAGAAAAATATTAAAAAAATCTGCTGTACTCAATAAAATAGGGTAAACTTTAGGTTTAAATATACAAAAAAGAATTATTGGTGTAAAAAACTAATGTTCTGAACGCTTGTTACACCCGCGGTTTCGGTTCTTAATCGTGTATGCCCCAAACTAATAGGAGCGAATCCAGCCTCTTTAGATTTTTCGATTTCTTCATTTGAAAAATCCCCTTCAGGACCTATAAGTATAGTATATTTAAATTGTAGTTTTACTAATTGTTTTAAGCCTATTTTTTGAATATCATCTTCACAATGAGCAACAAACAATTGACCTTCTAAATCACTGTTTATAAAATCATTGAAGTTTGTTAATTCGTTAAGTTTTGGAAGTTTATATTGAAGTGATTGTTTCATTGCTGAAAGAACAATCTTACTGAGTCTTTCATGTTTGATAATTTTCCTCTCAGAATTTTTGCATAATAATGGAGTTATTTCATCAATTCCAATTTCTGTAGCTTTCTCAAGAAACCATTCGAAGCGATCAATATTTTTAGTTGGAGCTATGGCAACGTGTAAATAATAGTCTCTATTATTTTTTATTTCTTGAGAATCGATAACTTTTGAGACACATTTTTTGTCATTAGCGAAAACTATTTCTACCGAAAATAGAAATCCATTTCCATTAGTTATGTGTAAAATATCACCTTCTTTTTTGCGAAGAACTCTTACAATATGCCTACTCTCTTCCTTATTAAAAGTTAGTTCTTGAGTTTCCTCTGATATTTCAGGGTTATAAAACAGCTGCATTATAAGTCAATTCTATAAGTTCTTCTTCTTTTATGTGTAACAGGGTCGAAATCTTTCCAGATTTTGTGAATAGCCGTGTTGTCTTCAAGTTCTGGAGTACGGATACAATCTTGAATTCCTTTACTACCAAAAGTTTTAATATACTCTCGAAATATTATAGCTGTTACTCCCTTGTTTTGATAATCTGGATGTACTCCAATTAAATAGAAAATAACGTCTTTGGAGTTTTTTCTAGCACTTAACAAGTGGAATAGACCGAACGGAAGAAGCTTTCCTTTTGCTTTTTGAAGAGCTTTTGAAAAAGAAGGCATCACAATGGCAAAGGCCACCATGTTGTTATCACTATCTAAAACGAATTTAATGTATTCAGGATTAATGAATGATATATATTTTTTCTTAAAATACTCGATTTGCTCATCTGAAATAGGAACGTAGGTCGAAAGTTTCGAGTAAGTTTTGCTAAAAAGATCAAACATTTCATCTACATAAGGCATAATTTCTTTTGTAGAGCTAAACGTAACTTCTCGCAAATTATATCTTCTTTGAATTAAATTCGCTGCCTTAGTATACTTTTTGGCATCTACATTCTTGAAAGGGAATTTACTTTCTATATATTCTTTTTCTTTACGAAGTCCTAATTGCTCAAAATGGTTTTTGTAGTACGGGTGATTATACCAAGTAATCATAGTACCAATATGGTCGAATCCATCAATAAGAACTCCTGTTTTATCTAGATTGTTAAAACCAACAGGACCTTCTAAATATTTGAGATTATTTTCTCTACCAATCTCTTTAACTCTATCAAGTAAAGCTTTACTCACTTCAATGTCATCAATAACATCAAACCACCCAAAGCGCATTTTTTTTATGTTTTGTTGCTCTACTTCATAGGTGTTTATAATGGCAATAACGCGTCCAACTATTTTTCCATTTCTAAATGCAAGTAAGAACTTAGCTTTTGCATGCTCAAAAACAGGGTTTTTACTTGGGGCCAAGCTAGCTAATTCGTCATTAATAATTGGTGGAACCCAATATGGATTGTTTTTATAAAGGGAAAAAGGAAACTTAACAAATTGTTTCATTTCCTTTTTACTTGTTATTTCTTTAACTGAAATCATGTATTCGTAGGTAGGTATTCTTTTTAGTTATCTCCGTCTTTCTTTTTCTTGTCCTTTTCTTCCTTCTTTTTTTTCTCTTTTTCTTCTTCTTTTTTAATTTCTTCTTCTAACTCTTGAATTTCTTTTTCCAGTTTTAAACGTTCTTTTTCTTTTCTCTTGGCCTCCTTTTCTTCTTCTTTTAATTTTCTTTTGGCTTCTTTTTCTATTTCTTTTTGTGCTCTTTTAGCATCTTTTTTCGCTTGCTTTTGAGCTTTTTTGGCAGCTTTTTTATCTTCTTTTGCTGTCTTTTTCTTTTGTTTTTCGTCTTCTTTAGAGATAACATCAATTAGAGACTCTTGTCTACGTCTTCTCGGTTTTTCCGTTCTCACCTCATTTTCATCCTTATTTGGAGAGATATCTAAGTCAACTTTTTGCTCGCGTTTACCTTGCTTCTTTTTGAACAATTTCTTCACCTTACTAAACATACGACCAAAGAAGCCTCTGTTCTCATCGTACTTAATAGGTTTGTCTTCTTCAATTTTATTTCCGAATTCATCTAACTCAACAAATTTGTCCTGATGTCTGTCTAATCTATAAGATACACCAATTGCAGAAGTAACTCCAAATTCATTTCCTTCAAAGTTACCTCTTAATGAAGCATTGAATTGGAGGTTTTCGCTAAACAAATATGCTGCTCCGGCGCCAATACTACTTTTAGTCTGATATTTTTCAAAGACACCTTGCAATTCAGCAAATCCAGACCAGAAATCATTGAAGTTATAGGTTCCCGTAATTATGTATGAATACTCAGAAAAGTCGCTTCCAATATTATCATAGTATAAGTTACTAATAACATTTAGTTTATCTGAAAACTCATTTTGAAGTAAAACTCCAACTCTAGGAGTCATTCCTCCTTTATTATAGAAGTCATCAGATAAAAAACTACCAAAGTTAACACCCGCATAAACCCCAACATGAGGAATCCATCTTTTCCAATCGAAAGAATGTCTAGCTTTCCAACTTCGAATTTCTTTTGATTTGTCGTCATATTTTGGAGCATATACCATATACTTTGCTCCTAGAGTAAATTTGCTAAAACCAGTTGAATTGTGAGAAGATTCAAAAATATTTTTAAATCCAATTTTATCGCTTGAGAGTGTTGTGTTTAAATTGAATTCTAACTTTTCTAATAAAAAACTTGTTCTAAATAATAAATTTGCTCCAAAAGATTCAGGATTGCTGAAAGTTTCAATGAAGGGAACTTTTCTATAGAATATGGTTGACTCTAATTGATAAACACCAGATCCAACACTGTAAGGACTTTCAGAAAGTCCTGGTCTATTTGAATTTATAACAGATGTATACTGAGCTTGAACCAATATTGATGAACAAAAAGTAAAAAGAAAGAGGAGTCTTTTAATCATGTTATAAAATCAATTTAAGAGTAGTACAAACATACCATAAAAATATGAAATACTACAGAGTTATAAGTTTTGTAAAGTCTTAACGTTACCTTTTGTGTCAAATTGTTATTTTTGGTTAATTTTTTGAACATTTTTTTAGATGATAATACATCAAGCAGGACCTATGAATTTTTTAAGAACACTTTTAATAATCCTTTTAGTATACTACGCAGTAAAATTTGTGGTCAGATTATTTGGTCCGTATTTGCTCAAAAAAGCAGTAGATAAGGTACAAAAAAAAGCCCAACAACAGCATGGTAATCAACAAGAAACTACTGTTGAGGAAGGAAAAACAGTTATAGATAAAAAACCTAACAATGTCGGGAGTAGTAATAAAGATGTTGGAGAGTACGTTGATTTCGAAGAGATAGATTAATCATGAATTATAAGAAGTTTTTACCCTACATCATAGGAGGTGTTGTTTTTGCAATAGCCTCTTTACTTTACTTTAATCCTGTTTTAAGCGGGAAGAAGATTAAACAAGGTGACATAACCCAATTTATTGGAATGGCACGTGAATCATCTCAATATCGATTGGATAAAGGAAAAGAATCGTATTGGTTAAACAATGCTTTTAGTGGAATGCCTACATATCAAGTAGGGGCTTATTATCCAAATGATTTTATTAGATATGTTGATAAAGCAATACGTTTTTTACCGAGGCCAGCTGATTATTTGTTCTTGTACTTTCTTAGTTTTTTTATTTTACTAACCGCGTTAAAAGTAGATTGGAAACTAGCAATTTTAGGAAGTCTCTCCTTTGGGTTTTCAACCTACCTTATAATTATTTTTGGAGCAGGACATAATGCAAAGGCACATGCTATAGGGTACATGCCTATGGTTGTAGCGGGTATTTTATATGTTTATCAAAAACGATATTTACTAGGTTTTGTATTAACTTCTCTAGCAATGGCATTAGAAATAGCAGCAAACCATCCTCAAATGACCTATTATTTAGGTTTCTGTTTGTTGATTTTTGGTATCGTTGAATTAATTGAATCCTATAAAAATATGGAGTTGCCTCTTTTTGCAAAGAATACAATAATTGTACTTGTGGCATGCTTTTTAGGGATAAGTGTAAACTCAACACGCTTGTTAGCTACGAAGGAATATGCAGCAGAGAGTACGCGAGGGAAGTCAGAATTAACCATTCACCCTAATGGAAGTCCGAAAGAAAAATCAAGTGGTTTAGATAGAGCGTACATCACAGAATATAGTTATGGTATTGCAGAAACATTTAATTTATTAATTCCTCGTTTTATGGGGGGAGGAACCGTAGAGAAATTAGATGAAAGCTCTGCAGTTTATGAAACAGTCAAATTGAAAGCTGGTGATGGTGTGGCAAAAGATTTTTCAAGTCAGGTGTTAACTTATTGGGGAAAACAACCAATTGTAGAAGCGCCAGCGTATATAGGTGCAATCGTTTTCTTTTTGTTCTTTTTAGGAATCTTTTTGGTTCGTGGAAAACTTAAGTATTGGTTAGTGAGTGCCACTGTATTTTCAATTATTATGAGTTGGGGAAAGAATTTCCCGTTACCAACTGACTTATTTATTGATTATTTTCCATTATATGATAAATTCCGTGCGGTATCATCAATTCAGGTAATAGCGGAGTTATGTGTGCCTTTATTAGGTATATTGGCGTTAAAACAATTTTTTTCTTCGGATGTATCGAAAGAGGAGAAGCTACAAGCTTTGAAAAAGGCTGTGTACATCATGGGAGGAGTAACGATATTATTTGCTCTTATGGGGTCAAGTTTATTCAGCTTTGAAGGATTAAGAGATGCACAGTACGAACAACAACTTCCTGAATTGGTAGATGCGTTAATTGCAGATAGAAAATCGATGTTAATGAGTGATAGCTTTCGATCGTTGATATTGGTATTGTTGACAGGTGGAATTCTTTGGGCATCATTAAAAGAAAAAATCAAGAGTCCAATTTCAATTATTGCTTTAGCTGCTTTAATTGTTTTCGATTTAGTTTCAATAAACTTGAACTATGTTAATAAAGAAGATTTTACTACGGCCAGAAATGTTGATAAACCTTTTGTAGCGAATAATGCGGATAAAGAAATTTTAAAGGATAAAGGATATTACCGAGTAGCAAATTTTTCAGGTAATGTATTGAACGAAGCCAGAACGTCGTATTTCCATAATTCAATAGGAGGTTACCATGCGGCAAAAATGAAACGCTATCAAGAATTATTTGAGTATCAAATAGCGAAGAATAATTTTGAAGTGTTAAACATGTTAAATACCAAATATTTTATAGTTGGAGAAGGCAAAGTTCAGGAGAATCCTGATGCTAATGGTAATGCATGGTTTGTGAATAACTTGAAAGTAGTAGATTCGGCAAATGGAGAAATACAAGGTTTAGATAGTTTGAAAACCAAAAAAGAGGCAGTTATACGTAACAATAGCTTTAAAAATTTGAGTTTGTCAAATACGAAGTTTGAAATGGATTCTACAGCAACAATAAACCTTAGAGATAGAGACGCAGCTTATTTAAAATATAAAACAACATCGACGACCGATCAATTTGCTGTATTTTCTGAAATGTATTATAAGAATGGATGGAATGCATATTTGGATGGAGTTTTAGTTCCTCACGAACGAGTAAATTATGTTTTAAGAGGTATGGTTGTTCCATCAGGTGAACACTCTATAGAGTTCAAATTTGAGCCAACCGTTATCAGTACAGGAAATACTATTAGCTTGATTTCATATGGTTTTATGCTAATTATTCCAATTGGATTTGTATTTCTTGAAAAAAGAAAGAAAAAAGAAAAAGTATAATGCTTGCAACAGTAAGCGATTAATGTTTGATAATTGAATTAAGATAGATGTATAATAAACTTCCAAAGAAAAGATACAATCATACATTAGAATTTTTAAAAAAACATGTTCCAGCTCCTGCGAAGATTTTGGACCTAGGAGTGAGAAATCCTTTCAGTGAAATTATGGAGCAGAATGGATACACCGTTTTAAATACAGAAGGACAGGACTTAGACTTGCTACCCGAATTGGTGAAAGAGTACGATGTTGATGCGGTAACTGCGTTTGAAATATTTGAACATCTTTTAGCTCCATTTAATGTTTTAAGAAAAATTGAAACAACAAAAATAATAGCCACGGTTCCTTTGAAATTGTGGTTTTCAAGTGCCTATAGAAGCAAAACAGATATGTGGGACAGACATTATCATGAATTTGAAGACTGGCAGTTCGATTGGTTAATGGAAAAATCTGGATGGAACATAAAAGATTCTGAAAAATGGACAAACCCTGTTAATAAAATTGGTATTAGACCCATTTTAAGAAGTTTTACACCTAGATATTATGCCATTTACGCTGAAAAATAGAGAAAGATGAGAGTAGGAATGATCTTGGATAATGTATATCCACCTGATCCAAGAGTAGAGAATGAGGCATTAGAACTTATAAAAGAAGGTCATGAAGTTTTTCTTTTTTGTTTGACCTATGGAGGTGAAGTTGAAAAAGAAGTAGTAAAAGGTATACAAGTTCGCAGATATAAAACGAACACATTTGAATATAAAATGTCGGCGTTGGTATATACGATTCCTGTTTATACTTTTTTAATGAAGAGGAAAATTAGAGATTTTATAGATAAGAACACTATTGATGTTGTGCATATTCATGATATGCGAATAGCTCAGGCGGCGTTCGATGCGAATCACAAGAATTTACCGACTGTTTTAGATTTACATGAAAATAGACCTGAGATTATGAGGTTTTACCCTCATATGCAAAAGCTTAGAGGTAAACTTTTGATATCTATTGATAAATGGATAAAAAAAGAAGAAGAGTTTGCAAGAAAAGCAACCAATATTATTGTTGTTACCGAAGAGGCTAAAAAAGAATTGGCGAATAGAGCGAACATTTCTCCTGATAAATTAGTAGTGGTTCCAAATACGGTTAGGCAAGCGTTTTTTAACGAAAAGGATACACCAGCAATACCATATAAGAAGTCAAAGAATAAATTCGTATTGTTATATTTAGGCGATACAGGTGAACGAAGAGGTTTGGATACAGTGTTTGAAAGCATGGCGAAGTTGAAACATGAGATTCAAAATTTGGTTTTTGTGGTTGTAGGAAAAAGTTCGAAACGTTTAGAGGACAAAGTATCTGAATTCGGGTTGAATGAGGAGGTAAAAGTTATGGGTTGGCAAAACGATACTACATTCCCAGAATGGATAAGAAATTCTGATGTATGCCTTTCGCCTTTACACAGAAATATTCACCACGATACCACTTATGCAAATAAGATTTTTCAATATATGAGTTTAGGAAAGCCAGTATTGGTTAGTGATGCAACAGCTCAAGAAGAAGTTGTTGTGAGAGTTAATTCTGGTTTGGTACATGAAGCAAAAAACGTTGAAGATTTTTCACAGAAACTACTTCGTTTATATGAGAATAAAAAACTTAGAGAAGAGCTAGGTAAGAATGGAAGTGAGTTTGTAAGGAATGAATTCACTTGGGATAAAACTTCAAAGGATTTAAAAGAACTTTATAAAAGATTAGCTTGAAAGTATTAATTGTTACTTATTATTGGCCACCCGCAGGAGGCCCTGGCGTACAAAGATGGTTGAAGTTCGTAAAATATTTACGAGATTTTGGTGTTGAACCAGTCGTATTTACTGCTGATAATCCTGCTTATCCAATAGTGGATGAATCTTTGAAGAAAGATATACCTGAAGGCATAGAAGTTATTAAATGCCCGATTTTCGAACCAAATGGAATTCTTTCAAAATTTAAAAAAGGAAATACTCAAAAAAGTATGGGATTCTTGAATCCTAATCCAAGCTTTATTGAGAAAGTAATGTTATATATTCGTGCGAATTATTTTATTCCTGATGCGAGAATGTTTTGGATAAAACCATCTGTACGAAAGTTAAAGTCGTACTTGAAAAACAATAAGGTCGATGCTATCATAACAACAGGACCTCCTTATAGCGTTCATTTGATTGGTTTACGATTAAAGAAAGCGTTGGGTTTAAAATGGATTGCTGATTTTCGTGACCCTTGGACAAGTGTTGATTATTTTCATTTATTGCCTTTGACCAAGAAATCTCTCAAAAGGCATTACGAACTTGAAGAAAAAGTATTGCGAACAGCGGACAGCGTATTGATGGTAAGTAATCATGCTAAAAAGAAATATGAAGCTTCCGCAAAGTTTATTGATGTCATAACAAACGGATTTGATGAGGATGGAAACCTGAAAGATGAGAATGTTGTCCTAGATAAAAAGTTTACATTGACTCATATTGGAATGATGAATTCAGAGCGAAACCCTAAAAGATTATGGGAAGTACTTTCGGAAATTTCAGAAGAGAATGTGGATTTCAGGAATGATTTTGTTTTAAGGTTTATCGGAAAGATTGACGATACTGTTTCAAAAGATTTAGAAAACAGTTCAATAAAAAATATTGAAAAAGTTAGCTATGTGCCACATCCAAGAGCGAAACAATATCAGCGGGAGTCTCAGGTTTTATTGATAGTGGTAAATGATTATCCAAGCTCAAAGGAAATGATTCCAGGTAAAACATTCGAATATTTACAGGCTAGAAGACCTATATTAGGAATTGCTCCAATTGATGGGGATTTAGCAGGAATCGTTAATGAAACTAATTCAGGTGAAGTATTTGGATATGATTTGGAAAAGGAAAGACTTAAGGAATATATCTTAGAATTATATCAAGTTTATAAAACATCCGGAATTAATAATTTAACGGAAGATGTTTCAAGATTTCATAGAAAAGAATTAACTAAAAAATTAGTAACTTTCATAAACAAAACCTCTAAAACTTAACAAAACAATTTACTTTGGGAATTATTTTTAAACAATCACTGAAAAATACCTTAATTATCTATTTAGGTTTTTTAATTGGTGGTATCAACACCGTAGTTTTATACGCTCGGTTTTTAAAAGAGGAGTACTACGGGCTCGTTACTTTAGTTTTATCAACTTCTAATCTTGTTATGCCTTTAATGGCATTGGGTATTCATTTTACTATTGTTAAATTCTTTTCAAGTTATGATAAGAAGGATGAGAAGGATAAGTTTTTGAGTTCAGTCATGTTCTTCCCGTTAATTGTAGCTATAGTGATAGGTTATTTTTGGAATTATTTCCATGAACTTATCATGAGGTTTTTATCGGAAGATAACGCAATTGTCGAAAGCTATACGATGTATATTTATATTATAGCTATTAGCTGTGCTTATTTTGAAGTATTTTATTCATGGGCAAAGGTGCAAATGCAATCTGTATTTGGTAATTTTTTAAAAGAATTATACAATAGAATTGCTGTGATGATACTGCTTTGTGCGGTATATTTTAATTTGGTAACTAAACAGGAATTTGTTGTTTATTTATCGTATGCTTATGTTCTTAGAACATTTATAATGTCTGCATATGCATTTAAATTATATACACCTAAATTTCACTTTGCTGTTCCCGTTAACTTTAAAGAAGTAGTTCGATACTCCTTTTATATCATTTTAGCAGGAAGTGCAAGTGCTATAATATTGGATATAGATAAATTAATGATAGGAGGAAAGGATACTTTAAGTGTTGCTGCATATTATACCGTAGCTGTTTTTATAGGTTCCTTTATAGAGGCACCGAGTAGAGCAATGACACAAATACTAGATCCTCTTACATCTAAATCAATTAATGAAGACAACAACAAGGAAGTTGCCAGTCTTTATAAGAAGAGTTCAATTAACCTGCTTTTAATCGGAGGGCTCTTTTTTATATTAGTCAATACAAATGTTACTGAGTTGTTTAAAATAATGCCTGCAGGATACGCAGGAGGAGAGTTAGTTGTTCTTTTTATTTCTTCAGCTAAGCTATTTAATATGGCGCTTGGTAATAATAGAGCTATAATTAATAATTCAAAATATTATAGAATTACGTTGTTTAATGGGGTAGGTATGGCGTTAATGCTGGTTTATTTAAACAAGTATTTTTATTATGATTTAAACTATGGAACAGAGGGCTTAGCCTTCGCTACTTTTTTATCAATAGTTATTTTTGGACTTTTCAAAACGTGGTTTGTTCATCATAAATTGAAAATGTTTCCTTTCACATTGAAAACACTCTTACAGCTTAGTATTATAATCGGCTTGTATTTGTTGTTTAACTATTGGAATTTTAATATTCCAGAAGTACATATATATAAGTTTAATATTAGCCCAATTATAAACATCATATTAAAGAGTATTATTATCGTAATAGCATATATGACAATTGTGGTGAAATTGAATGTCTCAGATCAGATAAACGGTTTAACAAAGAGATTTATTAAATAAAGAAAAGGTTTGTTTAAAACAAACCTTTCTTTCTGTAAGGGGAAACTAAATAATTTGGGTAGTCCCAAATATTAATACTTTTGGTGTGTCCAAATATATGTTTAAAATAAAACAAAATGATTAACATATGTTTATAATTAAACAGAATATAATTTTTTTCGTATTCTGCTGAGTTGCACGGGAGTAACGTTCAAAAAAGAGGCGATATGGTATTGTGGGATGAGATTATTAATCTCAGGAATGTCTTTTTTTAGTTTCAAATATCGCTCTGTAGCACTTAATAGGGCTAATTCATCTACACGTTGTTCTGTTCTTATAAATATTTTTTCCATGACTTTAGAATACAATAAGGACATTTCATGATTGATCTTTGTAATTTCCACTAGTTCTTTAAAATTTACAATAAAGCAACTACAGTCTGTTAAGCATTCATAGGTGGCATTAGATTTAGATTCTAAAATTAGAGAAGAGAGAGCACCACAAGTACTCATAGCCGTATAAATTGTACGTGTATGTTCTTTATTATTAGTGTTTTTAATAAAACTTCTGGCTACACCGCTGGTAAGAATATAAAAATTGTTTGGAATTTGTCCTTGTTTAATAATTGCTTTTCCTTTTGAAAAATGTTTATGCGTAGTAATAGAACTAAAAACATTCAGAGAGTAGTCCGAAATATTAGGCATAAAATACCTAACAAAGTGTTCTAAATTTTGTTGCATGACTTATTTGTATAACAAGAACAATCAAGCGAAGTGTTTTCGTTTTAAATTGCTAATAATAAATACATTGGGGAATAAGTGTCTACTTCAAATTTACTGAAATTTTTTCTAAAAAGCTAATAGAATTACGTCCTTCCATAAACAAAAGATCTAATATTGAAAGATTTGGAATAAAACCATGCTTATCGTCAAACATTTGAATGTAAGTATCCATATTTATTTCAACACCTTTTTTTGCTATTGCTAATGAACGAAAGTCGTTTTCCGCTGCTATAGAATATTCTTGTGTTTTCGTAAAATTAGTATTTAACTCAAGTGCATCTGTAATGAAATTATGTGCATCTAGATTCACATCATGTAAGTACTTGTATTTTTTTGAGAAGATAGTGTCTAAATCGTCTTCAAAGAACTCAAAAAACGGAGAGGCTCTATAAGCAGTTTGCATCGACTTGAAATGCTGTTGCTGCCATGAAAAGTCATTTTCAACAAGTGTATCCTTTGTTTTCTTTCTGCCTTCACTAGTTTTATGCTTCACAGGAATATTTAAAGAAAGCTTTCCATTGGCTCCATAAATATAACAACGGTTTCGATAAGTTTGCTTTTGAAAATTATCATAAACTTCGAAAACAACGTTATCCGACTGACAGATTGCTGCATATTGTGAAATAGGAGCAAAGTAGGTGGGGATGAATAATGCCATTACGATTTTTTCTTCTTACTTTTTTTGAAACTGTAGAAAATGTATCCAGCAATAAGTACAATTACAACCCATAGATAAGAGACAGGTTTTCCGCTACCACCAACAGTGGTGAACATTCTATCCCATCTAATTTTATTCGTGTCCTTATCAATACTAAACCAAATCATTACTGGTTTACCAACAACATGATCAAATGGTACATACCCCCAGTTTCTAGCATCTAAAGAGTTCTGGCGATTATCTCCCATCATCCAATAGTAATCTTGCTTAAAAGTATATTCAGTAGCCTTTTTACCGTTGATATAAATATCATCACCAAAAATAGTCAAGTCATTGTTTTCGTATCTACCAATGATTTGTTCATAGAAAGGAATAGTAGTTTCGTTTAATTTTACCGTAACTCCCTTCTTAGGAATGTAAATAGGTCCGAAATTATCAGAAGACCAAGCATATCTCGGATCATGAGGAAATACCGATTGATCATATATTCCTTTAGGTTTCAATAGCTTTTCTATGCTTTTAACTTTTGAGTTTTTTTCTATAGATGCTGCCTCTTCATCGGTTAAGTTCAAGAAATAGGTACCGTCGTTTCCAACTTTTCCTTCCTTAGCCATTTTGTATCTTTCAATATCAGCTCTACTGAATTTTTCACCATTAGTATTTATTTTGAAATACCATTGTGGTTTTGCTCTATCTGGTAAAACGGTTTTTTTACCATTTATATAAACATAACCACCTCTTACTTCTAAACTATCACCAGGAATTCCAACACATCTCTTAACATAGTTGGTTCTTTTATCAATAGGCTTATAGGTGTGTTTTCCGGAAACATCACCCCACATTGTAGCTGTAGAATCTGCTGGCCAGCTAAATACTACAATTTCATTTCTTTCGATTTTTTGAACACCAGGAAGTCTCATGTAAGGTAAAGAGAGCTTATTCTTCCAGCTATTCTTTTTTTCTACATTCTCTTCAGACAGGAATGATTTTATTCCCAATCCAGGAACTGTGTCATGAACCATTGGTACTGAAACCGTTGTCTTTGGAACTCGAGCTCCGTAGTGAAATTTGCTAACGAATAAATAGTCTCCAACTAATAAGGTTTTTTCTAACGAAGAAGTTGGGATAGTATAAGGTTGCATAAAATATGTATGCACCAAAGTAGCAGCGATAACAGCAAAAGCAATAGAGCTTAACCATTCATCAACTACCGTAGGAGGTTTTAAACTCCTATTTTCTTTATAAACGGCTTCCGTAGCATAATTGATATAGAAAATATAAAAGCCGAGTGTAACAATTGCAAGAATCGTATCTTTTGCTTTGTTGAAACCAAAACTTCTACAAGTTTCTACCCAAACAATAGGAAACATTAAAAGGTTTACAATTGGAATGAATAAAAGAATTACCCACCATTTTGAACGATTGATAATGCTCATTAAAACAACAGCATTATACACAGGAATTGCTGCTTCCCATACTTGTCTTCCAGCTTTAACATACAGTTTCCACGTACCAAGAAAATGGATTACCTGGATTATCAAAAAGAAAATGAACCATTCAGTAAATGTCATAATTTTAATATTTTATCCTCAATGTTCGAGTACAATTCAGTTTATAAGTTTACTTTTAAAGAAAAAGTTACGCCTTTAACCTAAGTTTAACACATCTGCCATGCTGAAAACTCCAGTTTTATCCACTAGCCATTCAGCCGCAACTACCGCACCTAAAGCAAAACCTTGCCTATTATGAGCCGTGTGTTTTATATCGATAGAATCCACAACAGAATCGTAAGATATTGTATGAGTACCCGGTACTTCAGGAGTTCTTACGGCGGTAATAGGAATATTATTATTCTCAGAATTTCCATCTAATGTCCATGAACCTTTTGATGAGTTTTCAATAATCCCTTCAGCTAAAGTTATGGCAGTACCACTAGGAGCGTCTAATTTTTTGGTATGATGAATTTCTTCAATAGTAGTATTATATTGATCTAAACTTTTCATCATTTTAGCTAGTTGCTTGTTTAACTCGAAAAAGATATTTACTCCTAAGCTAAAGTTAGATGCATATATGAAAGCTCCTTTATTAGTATTACAAAGCTCAATAACTTCATCATATTTATCTAACCAACCAGTAGTTCCAGAAACAACAGGAACATTATTGTTTAAACAATTTGTGATGTTATCATAAGCAACAGTTGGAATGCTAAAGTCTATCGCTACGTCAGCATCATTTATGTTGTACTCTTCTTCACCTGAGTATCTTATTACGATTTCGTGCCCTCTTTGTAAAGCGATTTTCTCAATCTCTTTACCCATTCTACCGTATCCTAGTAAGGCTATTTTCATTATTTTAGAAAGAATATTTAAAAGTTAAACCAACTCTAGGAGCTTCCCGAAACATCGGATCCGTTGATAAAGATGGTTTTATAGTTAAATTGTCGTTTGTTTCGAATTGAAGTAAATGTGCATTAACACTGGCTTCAACAATTTGTAGTACATACAGAAGTACACCCGTTAATAATGATAAGTCTCTATTTTTTCTTAATACTCTTTGAGCATTCTCTAAACCTGATGTAGAAATTAAGACAGTACCATCATCGTTTGTAAATTCATCCTTTAATCCTTGTGATCTCAATCGAAATGCTGTTCTGAAACGATCGTAATCATTACTATTGATTACATAGTAATAAACACTCGCTCCAATGGCTCCCCAAACAATGGGAGCTTTCCAGTATTTCTTATTATAAATTTGACCTCCACCAGGAAATATAGCTGAATAGAATGCAGCTTTCGATGGTGATAAAGGATTGTATAAATCTGTAGTTATTTGTGTTTTTTCAACCTTAATGTTCAATGAATCTTTTTGAGCATAAGCACCAAAAGATAACAATAAGCCTAAAAAAACAAATATGATTTTTCTTACTAACAATTATTGTAATAGTTTTTTTATGCGATTAAAATCTTCTTCTGAATTGAAGTTAATCGATATTTTTCCTTTTCCTCTATTATTTACTGTAACATCAACCTTGTTACCAAAGTAATCTGTCATTTCTTTGGCTCCATCGGAAATGTATTTTGGTAAAGCTTTTTTCTTAGCAGCTTTTGTAATGGTTCCTGCTTTTAAGTTTTTAACCAAATCTTCAGTTTGTCTTACTGATAGTTTATCGCGAACAATTTTTTCATAAATGTTCAATTGATCGGTATTGCTGTCTACATTAATTAAAGCCCTACCGTGTCCCATCGATATAAAACCATCTCTCATTCCTGTTTGAATGATTGGGTCTAATTTCAATAAACGTAAGTAGTTTGTAACAGTAGAACGTTTTTTACCAACTCGAGTACTTAACTCTTCTTGAGTAAGTTGAATCTCATCTATTAAGCGCTGGTAAGAAAGAGCAACTTCAATTGGATCAAGATTTTTACGTTGAATATTTTCAACCAATGCCATTTCAAGCATTTCCTGATCATTCGCCAGTCTAATATAGGCTGGTATTTTTGAGTTACCAATAAGTTTAGAAGCTCTAAAACGACGCTCTCCTGAAACTAATTGGAATTTATCACTAGCAAGTTTACGAACAGTAATAGGCTGAATTACACCTAACTCCTTTATCGAGCTAGCTAATTCTCTTAAAGCTTCTTCATCAAAATAAGTTCTGGGCTGGTAAGGATTAACCTCTATTGATTTAATATCAATTTCTACAATAGTTCCTACTAATTTGTCTGCATTCTTATCAGAAGCCGAATTTACTTCAGCTGTTTCTTTTAATAATGCCGATAAACCTCTACCTAGAGCTTGTTTTTTTGTTGCCTTTGCCATTCTGTATTATTACGCTTTTTTGTTTAAAATTTCATTCGCCAAATTTAAGTAATTTACCGCACCTTTACTGGTAGCATCATAAGAAATAATGCTTTCACCATAACTTGGAGCTTCACTTAAACGAATATTTCTATGCACCACCGTTTCAAAAACCATTGAACTAAAATGTTTTCGAACTTCTTCAACCACCTGATTAGATAAACGTAAACGAGGATCGTACATTGTCAATAATAGACCTTCAATTGCTAGACTTTGATTATGAATTTTTTGCACACTTTTGATAGTGTTTAATAACTTACCAAGACCTTCAAGAGCAAAATATTCACATTGAATAGGTATAATTACAGAATCAGCTGCTACTAATGAGTTTAGCGTGATTAAACCAAGAGAAGGAGCACAATCAATTAAAATATAATCATACGAGTCAACAACACTTTGTAAAGCGTTCTTCAACATGAATTCTCTTTGGGGCTTATCAACTAACTCAATTTCAATAGCTACTAAATCAATATGCGCAGGAATTAAATCAACGTTTGGTGATTCAGTTGTAATAACAGCGTCCTTAGGATCAACAGTGTGTTCTAAAACTTGATATGTTCCAGCCTCAACACTTTCAACATCTATACCGAGTCCAGAAGTTGCATTTGCTTGAGGGTCAGCGTCTATTAGTAAAACTTTTTTCTCTAAAACACCTAAAGCTGCTGCTAAATTTACAGTAGTCGTTGTTTTACCAACACCACCTTTCTGATTTGCTATTGCAATAATTTTACCCATCGTAATTTGTCTAGTTTGAAAGACGTAAATTTACAATTATTTATGGTTTTTAAAAGGGAAATGTATTAACAATAATTAAAGCTTTGTTAATTATTTTGTTTAGGTCTTGGGTTTTAATGGAAACCATGAGAAATTAGTTAAATAAAATCCCCTTTTTTTAAGTTTTTTCCCCCTTCCAATAATAGTTTTTAACATTACTTTAATGAATATGAGGTGTTTTAGTTTTGTGATGTCATTAATTAATACTAGTTCAAATTTAATGATATGGCGTGGCCTTGTTAAGCCCGTAAACGAATCAAATTTATAATTTATCGCGGTAACCGAAAAGCGTACGAGTAGGTAAAACTAAAACCATAACCTTATGAAAAAAATGATTGCATTAATCATGTTAAGTATCATGATTATTTCGTGTAAAGAAGAAGAAATGTCTAACCCTGAAGCCGAAAATAATGTATCTGTTTTAAAAAGCAGGGAGAGTAATATGCTTCGCTTTAGAAGTGTAGATGAGTTAAAAGAATTCATTTCTGTGCGTCATGAGAGTGAAGCTGATTTACTTGATGAGGCAAGAAGAATGTCGGAAGAAGGGAAGTATAATCCATTATTGTTAATTTATAATTTAGAAAGAAAAGAGGCGGAAAGATTGGGTATTAAAGAAAGAAATATTCCAACAGTTTCATCTAATGATGATATGCTATTATTACTTTTAAATGAAAATGGAGAAATCGGTATTGAAGATAAAATATTTAGAATTGACGGAGATTTTGTGTACAGTTATTCTGAAGGAGGATCTTCAAACATTCCTGAATTTTTGACAGCATATAATACTGGAGAAATCAGGGTAGAGAAAGGTGATACCTATAAATTTAATAAAGAATTGACTGTTTATAGACATAATAACGATCCAGAAAGAGAAAGTGAAGAAAAAGCTGTTCGTGGTGCAACTTCATATAAATATTTTAGTAATAACTATCGTATGAAAGCAAGACAGTATAACGGATATTGGTTGTTTTATAGTTCTATTGGAGCAAAGACGAAAGTTGAAGAGCGTAAAAAGTTTTTATGGTGGTCTTGGTGGAAAACAGCAAAAACTGATAACAGGTTAGAGTATCAAGTAACGTATAAAATTACTTCTACTTTCGGATTCCCACCAATAACGTTGAGCAAGTCAGGTCATAGATATTGTTATTGCGACTCAGCAAACAAAGTTTATGATTGGTCGGTAGGTTTCCCTGCAGCACCGAATGTGTACAAACCATTGGAAGGATATTCAAAACATTGGGCTCACTGGTATAGCACAAACCCAAATACTGTTTCAACAACAATGTATTATTAAAAGAACTTTTACATAAATAAAAAAGGTAGCTGAAAAGCTACCTTTTGTTGTATATTTTTTTAATGTCTACTATCCATTAAGCATAACAGGCATCACTAGCATTGTAATAAGTTCTCCATCTTCAGTTCCATCGATTGGAGTTAAAATACCTGCTCTATTAGGTAAGCTCATTTCGATTAAAACATCATTTGAACTAAGGTTGTTTAACATCTCACTTAAAAAACGAGAGTTAAAACCGATTTGCATATCGTCACCTTGATAATCGCACATTAATCGCTCATCAGCCTTGTTTGCATAATCTAAATCTTCTGCAGAAATATTCAACTCTGTACCTGCCATTTTTAAACGGATTTGGTGAGTAGTTTTGCTAGAGAAAATTGATACACGACGCACAGAATTTAAGAAAGTAGCCCTATCAACAGTTAATTTATTCGGGTTTTCTTTTGGAATTACGGCTTCATAATTCGGATATTTCCCATCAATCAAACGACAAATTAAAACCACATTGTCAAATGTAAATTTAGCATTGGTGTCGTTGTATTCAATAGTTACATTTTCTTCAGAACCTCCTAAAATTCCTTTTAATAAATTTAAAGGCTTTTTAGGCATGATAAATTCCGCAGATTTATCAGCAGTAACGTCTGTTCTCGTATATTTAACAAGTTTATGAGCATCTGTAGCAACAAAGGTTAATTCTTTTGAATTAAACTGGAAAAATACACCGCTCATTACAGGTCTTAAATCATCATTTCCTGTAGCAAAAATCGTTTTGTTAATTGCTGTAGCTAAAATATGAGAAGGTATCTCAGTACTACTAGGAGAAGGAAGTTCAACAGCTTTAGGAAACTCATCCCCGTTAAAGTATGCCATATCATATTTTCCTTGCTCAGAAATAATTTCAATAGTGCTTTCTCCTTCCGTTTTGAAGGTTAAAGGTTGATCAGGAAATGTTTTTAAAGTATCTAAAAGAAGCTTTGCATTGATAGCAATAGCACCTGTATCTGTACTTTCAACTTCTACCAACGAACTCATAGTTGTTTCAAGGTCAGAAGACGATATTTTTAGTTGATTTTCAGATAACTCAAACAAGAAGTTGTCTAAAATAGGTAATGTATTGTTGCTATTTATAACCCCTCCTAAAACCTGTAATTGTTTTAATAATTGAGAGCTAGATACGATAAATTTCATTGATTGTCTTTCTAATGATTCCAACTACAAATATATTTTAATTTGATGATTTTTAAAATTTATTTTTTTGATCTATTCAAATTGATAGTTAATCTGAATTGTTCCAAAGAAGTTTCCTCTTGGAACCTGAATACTTTTAAGTTTTTTGGAATGGTAATTTATAGCATATCCAAAGTTAAATCTACCTGTTGTGAATCGTATTCCTAACTCGGTAGTAAATACAATAGGCATAACAGAATATGTTATTGGACTGGTAGTGTTTAAAAAGCTTCCTTGTATGGTAGCATCATACAAAACATAGCTAATCTGTGGCTTCAGATAAATGAAAGCTTCTTTTTCATTAAACAAGTCTGTGTCTTTTTTATTCAGGTTACTGTTAAAGGCAATAGTATTAATAATTCTTTGCAATGGTTTTAAACCTAATCTTGAATAAAAACCAGTTGAAATATTCGTTAAAATGGTACCAAAGTTAGCTGTATTTGTCCATGTTACATCAAAATTTTGAGAACTACTTTTGGTAATAGTTTTCCCATATGTAGATTTAAAATTCAGGGCAAATGCATTTCTTATTTGATATTTCCATCCAATTGCTCTTCTAAATCCGTAAATATCATGTATGAAATTTTGAAGTTCTTCGGCCATGGAACCAGGGCCAATTATCCCAATTTCTGCTGAGTTTTTTAAAAATGAATTGTTTTTAAAGAAGTGGTTAATTCCTAGACTACCGTATAAGTACCCGGCGAAAGGACGATCGTGTTGTTCAGGAGATTGAACAACAGCTTTAAATGGTGTATAGATTTTATGACCAATCTCAAGATTGAATATTTTTTTAGCAACTTGTTCATTAGAATGCTCGCCAATAAATCGATAACTAAAAAACATTCCATTCGTGTAGTATCTATCTTGACTAAGAGAAATATAAAGATCATTATCGTTTATAAAACTAAATTCTTTACTGTACTGCTTTTGCGAAAAGCACAAAATAGGGAATATTAGAAATAAAAATGCTTTAAAATTTTTCATAGAACAAATATCATTTTATTTTAGCGTATCATGTGTTAAATTTTTAAAATAATTATAATCTCCATATGAAGGAAGGGCCAAAGTTGACTATTAGTGATTTTCAAAGTATTAAATCGAATGAAGAATTGATTGAATTGGTCAAGAAGAGAGGGATTTCTATAGAAAAGGTTGAAGCCAAAATTAAATATGAAAATGAACTGAAACTGCTCCAAGTGGAATTGGTGAAATTACAGCAATGGATAGCGAAGAATAATAAAAGAGTCGCTGTAATTTTTGAAGGTAGAGATGCCGCTGGAAAAGGTGGAAGTATTAGGAGATTTACTGAACATATGAATCCTCGAACGATGCGCTTGGTTGCTCTTAATAAACCTACAGAGGTCGAAAAAGGGCAGTGGTATTTTCAGAGATATATTAAAGAACTTCCAAATCCAGGTGAAATCGTATTTTTTGATAGAAGTTGGTACAATAGGGCAGTAGTAGAACCTGTTATGGGATTTTGTACTGAAAATCAATATAAGAATTTTTTAGTTCAGGTTCCGGAATTTGAACACATGTTATATGAGGATGGAGTTGTTATTATTAAGTTTTGGTTGTCGATTTCGAAAACAGAACAATTAAGAAGGTTTAACGCAAGAAACAATAATCCTTTGAAGAGATGGAAGTTTAGTCCAGTAGATAAAAAAGGCCAAGAGCTTTGGGATAAGTATACCTTTTACAAGGATGAAATGTTTAGTAAAACTCATACAACCTATAGTCCTTGGATTGTTGTTAAAACCAATGATAAGAAAAAGGCTCGTGTTGAATGTATGCGCCATGTATTATCGCAGTTCAATTACGAAGGAAAAGAAGAATCGAAAACAATTTTAAACCCAGATCCGAATGTTGTAATGCGTTATTATCGTTCGGTTAATCATTTAGACTAGACTATGGAAAATTTGACTCAAAAAGATGTTAATAAATTAAATTCAACAAGGGGTTTAAAAGCAATTTTATCAAAGGAACCTTATAATTTAGAAAGAGCAATTCGCTATGTAAACTACGAACGAAAACTTAAGAAACTTCAAGTTGAGTTGATTCGTTTACAAACATGGGCGATTCAAAATAATGAAAGAATCATTGTTCTTTTTGAAGGTAGAGATGCTGCTGGTAAAGGTGGTGCTATTCGTAGGATAACTGAACGTATAAATCCTCGACATATGAGGATAATTGCCTTACCTAAACCCAATGAAGATGAAAAAACACAATGGTATTTTCAAAGATATGTGGAGCAATTTCCGAAGGCTGGTGAAATGATATTTTTTGATAGAAGTTGGTATAACAGAGCTGTAGTAGAACCAGTAAATGGTTTTTGTACGCAAGATGAGTACCAAGTTTTTATGAATCAAGTAAACGACTTTGAAAGAATGATACTTGAATCAGGAATTCGTTTGGTGAAAATATACATGTCTATTAATAAGAAAGAGCAAGCAAAGCGTTTTAATGAAATAAAAAATGATCCATTGAAGCAATGGAAAATGACACCTGTTGATGAGAGAGCTCAAGAGCTTTGGGATGAGTATACAAAATACAAACGAACTATGTTCTCAAAGACAAATACAAAGATTTCACCTTGGAAAGTTATTAGAGCGAATCGAAAAACAATGGCAAGAATCAATGTGATAAATCACATTTTAAAAAGTATTCCTTACGATAAAAACACCGAAGTTTAATTTTCGAGAATCTGTCTTTTGATTTCTTCGAATATATAATAGATTTCTCCTGCGATTTGCTTACTCGTGGCAATGTAAGTTTCTTTTGTTGTATCTGTTTTGTCCGAGGATTTTGGATCTAGATAAGGTAAATGAAAACGATGAGTAGCGTCTGGTATAAAGGGACAATTCTCATCCGCGTTATCACAGGTTGTTATTGCAATGTATGGAAATTCGTTAATAGGGTTTTCAAAGGTTTTTGAAAAGGCTCTTAAAGGTTCTTTGCTTCCTCTAAAAGAGACTAAGTATTTTGGATTTTGATGTGAGAAATCTTCCACATTAAACTCGAATCCTGTATGTTGTAAAGCCCTTACTGTGTTTCTGTGAAAAGCAGTTACTTCAGTACCTCCTGAAAATGCAAAAAAGTTAGAAAGCTCAAAGTAGTTGACAGCAAAATATGTCCATACTTGCGCAAATTGACTTCTTCTTGAATTGTGTGTGCAAATGAAATTTAGATTAACTTTTTCTCTGTCAAAGTATTCATCTGAAATCGTATCGGCAATTTCTAGTAATAAATCCTCTCTCTCTTCTGTTAAGCGTAAACTATTCTTTGCGTTTTCGAAAAAAACTTTTGTGTTAATGTTTTTTGAGCTAATCATTTATTTAATGTTCTTTTGCATATAGAATTATCTGCAAATGTAAATGCTAACTTTCTTTAGTAAATTAAATAATGGTTAAGTATGTGTTTTGAAATTGGAAACAAAGTGGCTGTAATTGATGATGTTATACAAGGTGTTGTCGTTGGTATTAAGGAAAAAGAAGTACTTGTTAGAGACAATCAAGGTATGGAGTACCGATTTTTTAAGGATGAAGTAGTAAAAATAAAGGTGGAGCAGAACGAATTGAGCAAGTATATTGATATCAATAACAAAATGCTCAGGGAAAAAACTGTTGAAAAGAAGAAAAAGAATAAGACTTTCGTAAAGTCTAAAAATGAAATAGTAATGGAGGTTGATTTGCATATTGAAAAGTTATTGAAATCAACCAAAGGAATGGATAAGTACGATATGCTTTCCTATCAAATTAATGTTGCTCGTCAAAAAGTAGAGTATTGTATTCAAAAGAGAATATCAAAAATAGTTTTTATTCACGGGGTAGGAGAAGGAGTCTTAAAATCTGAGTTGAACTATTTGCTTAATAACTATCCTGTTAAGTATTATGATGCTTCTTACCAAAAATATGGATTAGGAGCAACAGAAGTATATGTATTTCAAAACCCTTATTAGTATCTTTGCTTTATGAAGAAAATTTATTTAGATAACGCTGCTACAACACCAATTTTACCTGAAGTAATTGAAGTGATTAATAAATCAATGCTTGAGAATTTTGGAAACCCGTCTTCAACACATCAATTCGGTAGATCGGCAAAGGCTTCAATAGAAAGAGCTAGAAAAAATATTGCCAACTATTTTAATGTTAGTGCGGGAGAAATTGTATTTACATCTGGAGGAACCGAAGCAGATAATCTAATTTTACAAAACGCTGTAGTCAATCTCGGAGTTAATAGTATTATTACTTCAAAAATTGAACATCATGCTGTACTTCATACTATTGAGTTTTTAAAAGAGACCTACAACATAGAGGTTGTTTATTTAGATGTCGACTCTAAAGGTAATATAAGTATCGAAGAATTGTCAGAAGTTCTTTCAACTATTAAAGGTAAAGCTTTAGTTAGTTTGATGTGGGTTAACAATGAAATTGGGAATTTATTGCCTATAAAAGAGGTGGCAGAAGTATGTAAGGAATATAATGCTTTGTTTCATTCTGATACGGTTCAAGCTATAGGTCATTTTGAACTCGACTTACAAGAAGTTTCTTTAGATTTTATAACTGCTAGTGCTCATAAGTTTCATGGACCCAAAGGTGTTGGTTTTGCTTACATTAAGAAAGGGTGTGTTGTTAAACCAATGTTTCATGGTGGAGATCAGGAAAGAGGTGCTCGTTCTAGTACAGAGAATGTGCATTCAATTCTAGGGATGGAGAAAGCATTAGAACTTTCTTATATAAATATTGAGGAAGATAAAAAGTATATAGAAAGCTTGAAGTTGTATTTTATAAAAAGATTGAAAGAAGAATTTAAAGAGGTAAAGTTTAATGGAGCTTCTGAAAGTTTTGATAAAAGCAGTTATACTATTTTAAGTGTTAGACTACCGTGGGTAAATGAAATGATGCTGTTTTCGTTGGATTTAAAAGGTATAGCGGCTTCTGGAGGAAGTGCTTGTCAAAGCGGAAGTAATAAAGGATCTCATGTTTTAAATGAGTTTTTACCTAATGAAGAAAAAGAAAAATCTTCTGTTCGATTTTCTTTCAGCAAATTAAATAATACAGAAGAAATCGAAATTGCAATAGATGCATTAAAAGAACTTTATAAAGCGTAAAGTTTTTAATAGTCAAAAAAAATGATCGAACCTTTGTTGTTCTTGAGTTTAGAATAGATTAAAGACAGGGGACATAGTTTTTGATTATGAAATCTGTCAATTCGATAAACAAAAAAATAAAAACGGATTTTTTTATCCGATAGTTTTATCTATATATTTGCACCTCTCTTTAGTATATCCCCCCAACGTAAATTAGTCGTGTAACGACTGAAACGTGTATGGGATATACTGCATTATATATTTCCATACTATTTTATAACCAAAACTAAGTATAAGTCCTAAATTAGGGCTAAGGGGAAATTATGTTTAATTTAATGAATTTGGAAAGGGGTTCCTTTTCCGAAAAGAGAAGTTCATGTACCTACTCTAAAACAAAAAAAACTGCATACTACAAGAGAGAGAATAAGATATTCATCTTATTAATTCTATTCTTTTTAATCAAACAGCAAATATTTGCACAAACACCTTCAATTCCTTCTAGTTCAGGTTCTACATTATGTTCTACTTGTGCTCCCAATGCAAGTTGGAGAATTGTAACTGGAAGTCCAGATGTGTCTGATCGAAATACAGCCGCAACTTCAGATACCGGTTTGGGAGGAACGAGTTGGGATTCAGACCCGTTACCTTTACCACCAACAGGTCATGAGTACTGGATTTCTTTACGTGATCTAGGTAGCTTGGCTTCTGAAGAGATAATTGCAACGGATATTACAGGACTTGTAGTAGGGGAAACGTATGAAATCGAATTATATTCTATGACTGCGACAGGCGATTATTCTGAAGAGTATAACGATTCATTTTCTTACAAAATTGGGTCATTGGCCAAGCAAACAATAAGCTCTGTAACAAGAGGTGTATGGGGAACTAATAAGATAAAATTTGTTGCAAATGCTACTACTATGGCATTAGAACTGTACCCCGGAAGTAATTCTGGAGACTCTTCAGATACGTTTCAGTCAGTATTAATTTCAATAGCTACAAATGCTATTAAGTTGCTACCGGATAATGATGATGATGGTTATACAGATGATGTTGACCTAGATGACGATAATGATGGTATTTTAGATGTAGACGAATTAGGTTGTTTCATTCCAGAATCTTCTGCACCAACTTCAGGCGTTATCGAATTAACAGCTACAACAACAAATATTGCTAGTGGTCAAAAGTATATATTATCCAGCGATCTTGATATGGGGACAAATTCCTTAACCATAGACAGTGGTGGAGAATTATATTTATTGCCGAATGTGGAATTGATAACAACAAATGTAAATGCCAATGGTAAACTATCATTATCAGATGGTTCAGGTATAATCGTTAGAGGATCAATGACGATAGGCCAGCACCCAGCGTTTGGTTCTGCAACCTCAGAGTTGTTTATGGGAGTGGGATCTTATTTTGTAGCAACTGGATCTTTAGTCGTTAATCAAGCGGGTACCTTTGGAGCCAACGTAACTACTATAGATGTATTTATGAGCTCAGCTTCAATTATTGAAGTATGTGGGACTTTGTCAGTGGGTACCCAGGATGCTTTTCATAAAACAGGGAACAATATATATGGTGATGCCTATTTAATAACAAGAGCACAGGCCTCTTCTACGATGGTTAGTTCACCTACACAAACTCTTTCAAATACAGCGTCAGGAGGTATTCGTTGGATTGCCCTGAATACATCAGGATCTGCATCTAGTAAATTAAACCCAGGAACAGCTTCATTTTGTGGAGATAATGCAACACCAGCAACTTGTTCTTTATGGCCAAACAATTTAACAATAGGAGGGTGTGAGGAGTCTAAAGCTATTATTGGAGATCTCGTTGATTTCTGTCCAAGTACGGCATGGCCTTATTTTAGTAGTGATGTTGATAAAGATGGAATTCCAAATTATTTAGATACAGATTCTGATAATGATGGATGTCCAGATGCAATAGAAGGAGCAGAGGATGTAATATCTTCTGATTTAACTGGAGAGAGAATTAGCGGAGTGGTTGATTCTGATGGAGTTCCTGTTTTGGTGAATTCTGATGGAAGTCAAGGTCAAGCAAATACTATAAATGTCGTTACAGTAAATCCAACTCCGATTTCTGGTACTATTACTACAAGTGGAGGTTCGGGAGTTTGTATTGGAGAAACAATTTCACTTACATCTGATGGAGATTCTGGAGGTGATTGGTCTAGTTCCGATACAGCTATAGCAACGGTGGATTCTTCGGGCGAGGTAACAGGGATAAGTCAAGGCTCAGTTAATATAATATATACTGTTACATCAGTAGGTGGATGTGAATACTCTTCAAATACAAACATTATGGTAAACGCTCCACCAACTGCACCTTCAATAGGAGTAATAACACAACCTACTTGTACTGTGTCAACAGGGAGTTTCCAAATAGATAGTTATGATGCTAACAACACTTATAATTTTACGCCATCAATTGTTAGTTTATCAAAAACAGGATTGGTAACAGCAAATTCAGGAGATTATACATTTACGGTAACCAATGCAGCAGGTTGTACCTCAGTGGCTAGTGGAACTATTACAGTTGATTCTCAGCCGTCAACTCCCGCAGCACCTTCAATAGGAGTAATAACACAACCTACTTGTACTGTATCAACAGGGAGTTTCCAGATAGATAGTTATGATGCTAACAACACTTATAATTTTACGCCATCAATTGTTAGCTTATCGAAAACAGGATTGGTAACAGCAAATTCAGGAGATTATACATTCACGGTAATCAATGCAGCAGGTTGTACCTCAGTGGCTAGTGGAACTATTACAGTTGATCCTCAGCCGTCAACTCCCGCAGCACCTTCAATAGGAGTAATAACACAACCTACTTGTACTGTGTCAACGGGAAGTTTCCAGATAGATAGTTATGATGCTAACAGCACTTATAATTTTACGCCATCAATTGTTAGTTTGTCAAAAACAGGATTGGTAACAGCAAATTCAGGAGATTATACATTTACGGTAACCAATGCAGCAGGTTGTACCTCAGTGGCTAGTGGAACTATTACAGTTGATCCTCAGCCGTCAACTCCAGCAGCACCTTCAATAGGAGTAATAACTCAACCTACTTGTACTGTATCAATAGGAAGTTTCCAGATAGATAGTTATGATGCTAATAATACTTATAATTTTACGCCGTCAATTATTAGCTTATCGAAAACAGGATTGGTAACAGCAAATTCAGGAGATTATACATTTACGGTAACCAATGCAGCAGGTTGTACCTCAGTGGC
>CANMIL010000005.1 GCA_947497895.1 uncultured Tenacibaculum sp. | reverse complement strand
GTCTGGACGGGACTCGAACCCGCGACCCCATGCGTGACAGGCATGTATTCTAACCAGCTGAACTACCAGACCGTTGCTTTGTTAAGCGGTTGCAAATATAAAATTGTTTTTCGTATTTGCAACAATTATTTTTAAAAATATCGACACTAATTTGTCGAGAGAACTTTAGCGGTCTGGACGGGACTCGAACCCGCGACCCCATGCGTGACAGGCATGTATTCTAACCAGCTGAACTACCAGACCGTTGCGCTAAGCGGATGCAAATATATAACTTTTTTTTAATTGAAAAAGGATATTTCTATAAAAAATTTCGCCTGCTGATTAAATAAGTTGAAAGTACTTGATGGTAGCCATCATGTATGTTTACGGGTACATAATCTATTTTGTATTGCAAGCATTTGTTCTTGAGATTGTTAAAAAAAGCTTCCGTTAATTCTGTATACTTTTCTTTAATATTTTCGGCATATAAATTAATTTCTTCTCCAGTTTCAACATCAACAAATTTTTTTGGAGTGTTATCAAAATTAAAGTGAAATTCGAGTTCTTTATCGTAAGTATGAAATAATACTACTTCATGTTTATTGTGTTTTAAATGACGTAAAGCTTCGAATAATTCATCTTCACTTTTGGTCGTTTGAAACATGTCCGTAAATAAAAATATTAACGAACGGCGATGCATTTTTTCTGCAATTTCATGTAAATACTCAAAAGTATCAGTAGTTGCAGAAGAAGATGATTGCATTAATTTTTCTAATTGATGGACGATCATTTTTCGATGACGTTCACTTCCTTTTTCAGGAGCATAGAATTCATAACTATCAGAATAGATACTTAAACCTACGGCATCACGTTGACGCTTAAGGATTTCTATTAACGAGGCCGCCGCTACGGAAGAAAAACCTATTTTATTTAGGTTATCAACTTGCTGGTTATTACTAACGGGGTAGTGCATGGAAGCCGAGTTGTCAATAATAACATGGCAACGTAAATTGGTTTCTTCTTCGTACTTTTTTGTGTATAGTTTTTCTGTTTTTGCAAATAGTTTCCAATCAATATGTCTAGTGCTTTCTCCTTTATTGTACAATTTATGTTCTGAAAATTCTACAGAAAACCCATGAAATGGACTTTTATGCATTCCTGTAATAAAACCTTCAACTACTTGTTTGGCTAATAAGTCAAGGTTTTTTATTTCTGAAGAAAGAGAGTTGTTTAAATTAATCATAGTCTTCGAAAATAACGAAAGACTTATAAATAGTCAAATACTTTTTTGTTTACTCGATAATCGAGATTTAAATGCTCCGATGCTTGCGTCGAAATATCTATAATAGTTTTCCTAGAATATCTGGATTTGCCATGAGGCAGTTGATTGCTGTTTCAGGGAGATGGCTTTTTTATTTTCAGGTAAACCAAGGGAATGAGTAATGGTAATTACTGAAAAATGTTTTAGGGTTTTTACCGATTTCCCAATCGCGCAACATGTTACATATTTGCCGCTCAAAAGAACAATTACAAAGAATCATTATGAACAAAATTTTTACTTTTATTTTACTCCTATGCGTTGGAGTTATTAGCGCGAATGAATTGAGAATTCCAGATGCTAATTTTAGAAACTATTTAATTAATGAGTCAGGAGTTGATACCAATGGGGATGGTAAAATTCAATTATCTGAAGCAAAAAACTTTTCTGGAGGTTTGTACTGTCAAGGAAAAGGAATTAAAAATCTAAGAGGGATACAAGCCTTTGTAAATTTAACTGGTTTATGGTGTAACGACAATCAAATTGAAAGACTCGATTTATCGAGAAACAAAGCTTTGGTTTCTTTATACTGTTATAATAATAAATTGAAGCAATTACATATTGGTCGAAATAGAGCTTTGAAATACTTGTATTGTTATAACAACCAATTAAGACAATTACATTTATGGGGTACTCCATCCTTAACAATGTTGCATTGTTATGATAACAAACTTCGTTGGTTAAATATTTCGGGTAGTAGAAAGTTGACTGATGTTTACTGTTATAATAATCAACTTTTAAGCTTGGATGTTTCAAAAGCTAGATCTTTACAACGTCTTTATTGTTATAATAACCAATTATACTGTTTAGATGTTTCTAAAAATGGATGTTTAACAGACTTATATTGTTATGACAATAACTTGGTAAGTTTAAATGTAAAAGGTGCTGATTCGTTAAGATTGTTGTACTGTTATAATAACTTGTTGAGAAGATTAGATGCCTCAACAAATAGTTCGTTAGAACATTTGTATTGTTACAATAATAGCATACAAGCATTAAATGTTTCAGGAGCCACTGCTCTTCAATTTTTATATTGTTATAACAACAAAATTAAATGTTTAGATGTATCAAATAATAAGGAGTTGACAGATTTATTCTGTTACAATAACGACTTAAGAGTATTAAATATTAGAAACGGAGCTAATACAAACCTAACTTCTTTTAGTGCAACTGGAAATAAGGATCTTCGTTGTATTCAAGTTGATGATCAAGATTATGCAGAGTCAGAAGGATGTTGGTATATCGATTGTACAGCGTATTATAGAGAGAACTGCTGTGGAGATCCTCAAGTGAGTATAAGAAACGTTGTTGTAGGTCCTAATCCTGTAAGAAATGTGTTGAGAATAGATCCAAGAGGAGCAACTATTGAAAATATTCGATTACTTCATTTTTCAGGAAGAGAAATTTTAAGAACTCAAAACACAGAAATAAACACTTCTAATTTAAGAAGAGGTATATATCTAGTTCGCGTAGAAGGAACAAATAATAGATTTATTACCCGAATGATTATAAAGAGATAAACTAAATGGCCTCCAGAAACCCTGGAGGTTTTTTGTTTTTGGTAGTAAAGGAAAAGAAAAAAGGTTTAGCAACAGCTAAACCTTTTATTCGAATGAAAAAAAATTACTTCACTGTTTATTTCTAAATAAAGAAATTAAATGAAGTTTTGAAATTAAGATAAAACTCATTAAAAAAATAAAATATACAGTACCTAAAATGCCACACTTGTTTAAGTGTTAATTTATGTCTGCATATCAAAATTATTGAATCCTTTTTGTAAATGAAATACCCGATTTTACTAAAAAAAAGCTCAGGGATTTCCCTGAGCCTTATAAGGTTATCGTTTGTAAAATGGAATTACTTTTTTATACTTTGAGCTCTTTCTAAATTATCCACTACGATTAAAAGCTTTTTTAATAGTATTGGATTATAATATTCGTTCACCTTAATAAACTTTTGAACCTCTTCATAAGCCTGTTTAGATGAATAGTTTCCTATAGAGTTTGCTAACCATCTTTTAGGGAAAAAGATATCTCCAGTTAATTGAACTTCTTCTAACAGGTTTAACACTAAAGAAACATGTTTTGTTGATGAGTTATGGCGCAAAGGATGGTGTAAGTTACTTAGAGATGTTTCTACCCAAGATTCTTTTTCTCTATTTTTAGCATCTTTTAAGGAAAGCATGAAATCGTCTCTAGTTTTTTCATCAGTAGAAAGTGATGGGAGTAACCAAGAGAAACGTTCTTTTTTATCCTTGTTTGTTATTGTACTTAGTTGTTTTTCAAGAATGTTTTGAGCTTCGGGATGTTCATAAATAGCTAATTTCATAGCCAGATTTGTACGATCTGTTTCATTGAGTGTAAGATTCTTAATCTGTGTTTCTTGATTCCATATATCGTAGAGTAACTGAGATCCATCTTTGTAATGAGAAACGTTTTTTAGCAAATTGAATAATGTCTTCTGAATATTAGCAGTGTTACCTTTATTTAATTCTTGAAGAATCAAATTTGAAAGCTCTTTGTAGTTATCTCTTGATTGGCTGGATAAGAAAGTCCAATAAATGGTATTTACTCTTCCACAGATATAATTTAAGATTAATTCGTTATTTTCTTTTTTTATGCCATCGATGTACTTATTAAAAGCATCTTTAACATCGATTTTTCTCGATAGCATGTTTTCATAAAGGTTTATATAGGTATGTCCACGAGCAACATCGTCGTTTATAGATGAAATATCAGAAGTATTAAATGGAAATATACCATATCCAATTCCATTATAATTATAAATAATCTCCTTAGGTTTAGGAAGTCCCTGAGCTTTTTTTATAACAACAGATTTACCATTCAAATCAACATCTAAAATCTTTACTTCATCATCATATACGAGTCCAATACTAAATAATTGATTCCATATTTTATTACTACCATCTTCAGCTTGTTGGGTAATATTAAACTTTTTTATGATGTTGTTTTCATAAATAATTTCATCTGAAATAATGGGTCTACCTGAAGAATTTACCCAAACCTTACTCCATTTTTTAATATCTTTTTCAGACAGCTTGTCAAAAATGCTTACCAAATCAGTCCAATCAACATTATCGTTAGCAAAGGTGGCTATGTATTGTTGAATTCCTTTTTGAAATTTTTCTTCTCCCAAAAGAAGTTCCAATTGGCGCATCATAATAGGAGCCTTGTTGTAAATAATACGGCCATATAAAGCACCAGCATTTTTTAAATTACCTAAGTGTTGTTTAATTGGATTTGTTCCTTTCGTTCTATCTTCTGAATATGCGCTAGGATAATGCGACATCATAAAGTTTAAATCATGATTTATTTCGGGAAAAACAGGATTCATGATTTTGTCCGCCATAAAGTTAGCAAATACTTCTTTAAGCCATACATCATCAAACCATTTCATAGTAACCAAATTACCAAACCACATGTGAGAAGTTTCGTGAGCAATTAATTTAGCTCTTCGTAATTTTCTGGTAATCGTTGCATTATTATCTAAAAACAATAAGTTTTCTCTGTATTGAATGGCTCCAGTATGTTCCATTCCACCATATTGAAAAGGAGGTAAAGTAGCAAAATCCATTTTTTGGAAAGGGAATTTGTAATCCGTATACTTTTCTAAAAAAGTTAAGGAACTTTGATGTGTTTTAAAAATAGGAGTTAAGCTCTCTTTAATTTTCTCTTCGTTTGTTTCCCTGTATAAAAGTTGCATTGGGAAAGGTCCATTTTCATCAATAGCTTCGTTAAACTTACCTGCTACGAATGAAAATAAATAGGTGCTCATTTTATCCGTTTTTTCAAACGTATGTTCAATAAAATTGCCGTTAGTTGTTTTTGATTTCAGATGACCTCCCGATAGTACTTTCCAGTCTTTAGGAGCGGAAATACTTAGGTTGTAATAGGCTTTTAAATTCGGTTGGTCGAAACAAGGAAAAAGGGTACTTGCTCTATCTGGAACCAATAAGGTATATAAGTATTCATCGTTTCTATTTAAAGAGAGTTCACCAGCCAAAAAGTCAATAGAGACAGAATTGTTGCCCGATTTTAAGGTGTTTTTGTTAATAACGATATGTTCATTCTTGTGTGTAATCGAAGTTTCTTTTCCGTTAACAAATATTTTAAGAATATGATCAGTTTGTTCGTTAAAGTCTAAAACCAAATCATTAGTAGTGTCCTTTAAATTAAAATCAACTTTTAGCTTTGAAGAGATGGATTCTTCCTTTTTATTGGGAATAGAGAAATGAAGATTATAAATTACGTCGTCTACTTGTTGTTTACGATAATCAGCAAGTGTTGAAGAAATTCCTTTAGTAATGAAGAGTTTTTGAGTTTCTGGTTCTTTTTTACAAGAAGTCATAAAAAATAAAACACAGAAGAGTAAAAGATAATTGCGCATAAATGTTTTAAATGTCGTTTGTTTGTCTGCTAAAAATAACAAAGGTTTGGCATTTGCCAAACCTTTGTTATTTATTTCTATAAGAGTGTATCTTATAACTGAGCGTCAATTTTATCAGTATATGCTTTTTTAGGAGCAGCACCAACTTGCTTATCCACAACCTCACCGTTTTTAAATATTAAAACCGTAGGGATGTTACGCACACCATACTTAGCAGCAAACTCTTGATTGTTGTCAACATCTACTTTTCCAACAATAGCTCTACCATCATATTCTGAGCTAATTTCATCAACGATTGGAGCTACCATTCTACAAGGTCCACACCAAGCGGCCCAAAAGTCAACTAATACAGGTTTGTCCGATTTTAATACAACTTCTTCAAAAGAAGCATCTGTAATTTCTAATGCCATCGTATTTATATTTTTATTTGTGGTTATTCTCTTATTTACAGTTACAAAAGTAAACAAATATTTTTCCAAAGCAATTGTACAAAAATTACTTTTTATTATCAACTTATCAATTGTTTTTATGATAACTTTATTTTTTAATACCTAAATAATTTCTATTTTTGTCCCCTCATAATGAGAGGAGAAATTTGTCTGATTGCAACCTCATAAAAAAATGCTAAAGCAGTAAGCCTACTTCTTTGTGCAGCAATCGTGAACTTTCTTCGAATAAAAAATTTATAAAAAAGTAAAATATGTCATATTTTTTTACCTCAGAAAGTGTTTCGGAAGGACATCCTGATAAAGTTGCAGATCAGATTTCTGATGCGTTAATAGATAATTTTTTGGCTTTTGATGCGGACTCTAAAGTTGCTTGTGAAACCTTAGTTACTACTGGACAAGTTGTGCTAGCGGGAGAAGTAAAATCTAACACTTATTTAGATGTACAAAAGATAGCAAGAGATGTTATTAATAAAATTGGATATACGAAAGGAGAATATATGTTTGACGGAAACTCTTGTGGAGTGGTATCGGCAATTCATGAACAATCTGATGATATTAATAGAGGGGTTGATAGAGCTAGTAAAGAAGAACAGGGGGCAGGAGATCAAGGAATGATGTTTGGTTATGCAACGAATGAAACCGAAAATTATATGCCTTTGGCGTTAGCCTTATCTCACTTGATTTTAAAGGAGCTAGCGGTATTAAGAAGAGAGAATAAAGAAATTTCTTATTTACGTCCAGATGCAAAAAGTCAGGTAACTATTGAGTATTCTGACGATAATGTACCTCAAAGAATTGAAGCAATTGTGGTTTCTACACAGCATGATGATTTTGATGAGGATGAAGCAATGTTAGCAAAAATCAGAAAGGACATCGTTGATATTTTAATTCCCAGAGTAAAAGCTCAGTTGTCTCCAGAGATACAAGCTTTATTTAATGATGATATTAAGTATCACATTAATCCTACAGGGAAATTTGTTATTGGTGGACCTCATGGAGATACTGGATTAACAGGAAGAAAGATTATTGTTGATACTTATGGAGGAAAAGGAGCTCACGGAGGTGGTGCATTTTCTGGAAAAGATCCAAGTAAGGTAGATAGATCTGCGGCATATGCTACACGTCATATAGCAAAGAACTTGGTAGCAGCTGGTGTTGCGGATGAAGTTTTAGTGCAGGTTTCTTATGCTATTGGTGTTGTTGAGCCAATGGGAGTTTTTGTAGATACTTATGGAACATCAAAAGTTAATTTAACGGATGGTGAAATTGCTCAGAAGGTTTCCGAACTTTTTGATATGCGTCCGTATGCAATTGAAACACGTTTAAAGTTAAGATCACCAATGTATAGTGAAACTGCTGCATATGGTCATATGGGGCGTGAGAATGAAGTGGTAAAGAAAACTTTTACACAGCCTAATGGTGAAAGTAAAACATTAGATGTTGAACTATTTACTTGGGAAAAACTTGATTATGTAGATAAGGTGAAAGAATCATTCAATTTATAAGAACTCTTTCCAAAAAGATATATAAACCTCAGATTTATGCTGAGGTTTTTTTGTGCGCAAAAAAAAGAAGTATCCCCCTGATGAACACTTCTTTTGAAAATTAACCAAACTATGCTGTAAAGATAGTTAGGTACTTAAGACTTTATAAGGAGTATTAGTTTACCAACCTCTTTCAGTGGTTCACTGGATTAGATTCCAGAGGGAACCGTTTAACTATCGTTGAAAATATTTGGATATCATTATTCTTTAAGGAGATGATAAAGAAACTATCCGTTTTAAGCACGCAAAACTTGGTATTTTAATTTAAGTAGTAATTCCCGTGTCATCTCGAACATTACATGAGCCAAAATGTATTTTGGTCGAGAGTACTCTGCGAAGCAGTCGAGAGGTTTTTATTATAATCATTATGTTATAATGAAAACTGATGTTTTTTATGGAAATGTGTATTGTGCAAATAAACTTGGAGTAGTAAGAATGTTAATGAAATGTAAGTTGGAAAATAATAGATTGGGGAGAGCTTAAAATAGATAGTAAAAGGAAGTTGTGTAAAAAAAGAAAAGAAAAAAGTAAAATCCCCCCAGATCGTCACTTTTTTCTTTATTCTTTTAACCTTAAATCTTGTACCAAAGATAGATTATTAACGTTGATTGCAAGAGGATAATTAGATGAGTGGTCAGTTTAACGCGATAAGCTGCTTGTAAGTTGTGTTGAATAACGGTTTTTATGTGTGTTTTGTTTGTTTTTATGTATAAAATGTTTGTTTTTCGTTATTTGTGGTTGTTTAGATGTTTTCTAAAGAAAGAGATTTTATACTGTGAAGAAATGAATAGCTTTATTTTGGAAGGAAGGTAAACTAAAAATAGAAGTAAAAATCCCCCCGAACTTGTACTTCTATTTTTAAATTTTTTAACCTTAAATGACACTTCAAAGATACGTTACATTTAGAGTTTAATTTGTCAGAAAAAGATGAGTGACTTTGTTTTAGAGATGAGTTGAGTTTTTTAGAAGGTAAGTTGCTTTATTTTGTGTGTATTGTTGTTTTTTATGTGTAGATAGTCTGTTTTGTAGTTTTTATGGTTTTGTATTGTGTTTGTATAAAAGAAGAAAGAAGTAAAATAACCCCCGTTTTTTTACTTCTTTAATTATTATTCTTTTAACCTTAAATGATGTTTCAAAGATACAATACATTTAAAGTTTAAAAAGTCAAAATAAGATAACTGACTCTGATTGGAAGTTTATTCAACCTACTTCATCGTTAAATGGTGTTATTTTGTATGTGTTGTTTGTTTTTGTGTATAAATGGTTGTTTTTATAGCTTATTTCTTTTTGCTAGTTGCCCTGGTTTAATTCCAAATAGTTTTTCAAAAGTATTATTAAAATAAGATCTGCTATTAAGCCCAACACTGAACATGACTTCGTTTAGAAAGGGAAGGGTTTTGTTTATAATTAGTTCATAAGCCTTTAAAAGGCGTATTTCCAAAATTAACTTTACAGGGGAAAGGCCTGTTTTGGTCTTTATTATATGGGTAAATAGCTAGATAAACGGTTATATGTTACATAAAGTCTATTAAGGTTACTATTCGTAAAGTAATGAATGTCTTAACAGTTACTTACTTAGGAAGGTTTCTTCGAGTGCTGCTTTATTGGTTGGGGGATCAATTTAGTTCGTAGTCATTCTTAGGAAATTTATACAGGAAAACATTAATAATCCTGTTTTGAAAGTAAAAACATCGAAATCTTATTTCACATAATAACTATTCGTTCGTTTTGATTTTTTTATAAGAGGTAGTTTTAAAAACTACCTCTTTTTATATATAAATGTTTCTTGCTAAGTTTTGTTAAAAAAGAAAAGAAGTAAAATAACCCCCGTTTTTTTACTTCTTATTAATAATTCTTTTAACCTTAAATGATGTTTCAAAGATACAAGGTATTTAAAGTTTATTTAGAGATAAAAAGACGATTGACATTTTTGAGAAGTTGAAGTGAAGTATTGGAGAGTTTAATAGTGTTTATTTTGTGTAAATTGTTTGTTTTTAGTGTTTTTTAGTCTGTTTTTATGTGTAGATTGTTTTTTTTTTTGGAGTTTGGTTTGGAGTGCCTGTAAAAATAAAGAAGTAAAAAACCCCCCGATTCTTTACTTCTTTATTTTTGTTTATTTTAACCTTAAATGACACTTCAAAGATACATTAGAACTTAAGTTTATGTTGAGATAAAAAGATAAATGGAAAGGTTTAAAGGGTTAACGAATGTTTTTAGAAGATAAATAGAGGTTTTTTATTGTGTGTTGTGGTTTATTATGTATGAATGGTTTGTTTTGTTGTGTGTGATGTTTTTTTTGGTTTATGAGCATAAAAAAAAGAAGTAACATCCACCTAATTTGTTACTTCTTTCCTGAAAACTAACTATTAACTATTAACTACATTTCAAAGATAGGTACGAATAAAAACAAATAAACTTAAGAATAGTTGAGGTACTATATTCTATAGATGAATGGTGTTATTCTTAATGTAAGTGATTTTATTGTATATATAAAGAGCTTTTTTTAGTCGTGATTTAGATGGAATTTGCTGGGGAATTTAAGCTTTACAGTTTATGTAGTTTTTTGAAGTTATTTTATGGAATATTATTACTGTTTATTTTCCATTGATCGATAGACGAATGGATCTTATCATAAAAAATAGATATACTCAACAAAAAAGTAAAAATATACTGCAATCATAATGTAGTTTTGACATGTCTTTAGATAGTAATACCCCAAAAAAATACCCCCGTTTTAAAAAATAGAGTTCGACTTAAGAGCTCTTTTTTTTTACCCTATAGTTAGCATGGTTTTTATTATACATTTTGTTGTATAACCTCAATAAATATCAGTATCCATTAGTTTTAGAAATAGATCAAGTGGCCATTTAAAGTCAACTATTTTTAATAATTGAATTTTCGTAAGGCGTTCTTTAAAATGATTGACGAATGATTTTTTTTGGGATATTAATATATTGATTGAAAAATGTTAATCATGGAATGAAATCTTAAGGTTTCAGATAACCATTCACCGACAGATGAACGGGCTTTGTCATGAAAAGAAATCTATAGAACTAAAAACAAAAAAACAATAGCAAATGTATCGTAATTTTAACATGAATGTAAGAAAGATAGTTCCCCGAAAAATATTAAAAATCCCCCCGTTTTTTATATAGTAAAAAAAGGTTCCATATTGGAGCTTTTTTTTGTTTTATAGTGATACATATGGTAAGTGAGAGTCTTGGCCTGAATTACTTACAGATGTATTTGTTAATCATGTAAGTACTAATTGGTTTTAATGTTTTTCCGTTTACAGGATGTGGGCCTGGTGTAGGAAGCAATTCTATTTCATCTTTTGAAATCTTACGGTACCATACTTTAGGCTCGTTTTCCTCATCAAAATAAATGCTACAAGAAGAAATGTTTATCTTGCGGAAATCCACATTTTTTTCTGCATAAATTACCTTTTAATTTTAGCGAAGCATGAGTAGTTTTGATATGAATTTAAACTATTTATGGAAGAAGTTGCTTTTAAAGTGTTAACTCAAACACAAGATATAATTAAGGTAGATAATTTTGTAAGACAAGTAATCGACTTTACAAATAATTCAGAGATTACTTATGAAGATGTTCGTGAGTCAATTTTTAAATTTATGTTCTATAAATTCATTAAAGTTGAGACTACATCAACAGAGGAGAATTATATCTCAAAAGAGCAAAACTTCTATCAAGCAAAAGAACTAGGGAGTGTTGGTTCTTGGTTAAAGCAGAAACGTGCTTAAAAGAGTTTCAAAAAGGTTACAGGTTTAGATTTTTCGCTCTACAACGTAGTCAATCATTTTAAGTAAAGAGTCCTTGTACTCTGAATTAGGAAAGTTCTCTAAAATGGCCAATGCTTTATTCTTGTAATCATGCATTTTATTGACAGTATATTCTAAACCACCGTTTTCTTTAACGAAAGCAATAATTTCTTTTACTCTTTTCTTATTGTGATTGTGCTTTTTTACAGAGTTTATTAACCAATCTTTGTCTTTTTCAGAAACATTGTTTAAAGTGTAAATTAGCGGTAAGGTCATTTTTTGTTCCTTAATGTCAATACCAGTAGGTTTCCCTATTTTAGCATCTGTATAGTCGAATAAATCATCTTTTATTTGAAAAGCAATACCAATATATTCACCAAACTTTCGCATTTGCTGCACGGTTTTATTGTTAGCTCCAACAGAAGCTGCGCCAATTCCACAACAAGCAGCAATTAAAGTAGCTGTTTTTTGACGAATGATTTCAAAATAAACTTCTTCTGTAATATCGAGTTTTCGAGCTTTTTCAATCTGTAGTAATTCTCCTTCACTCATTTCTCGAACAGCAATGGAAATTAATTTTAAGATATCGAAATCTTCATTATCAATAGAAAGAAGTAAGCCTTTTGAAAGTAAAAAATCACCTACTAGAACGGCAATTTTATTTTTCCAAAGAGCATTAATGGAAAAGAATCCTCTACGGCGGTTACTATCGTCAACTACATCATCGTGAACTAGAGTTGCTGTATGAATTAATTCAACAACAGAAGCTCCACGATAGGTACGTTCATCAAAACCACCGTCAGATACCATTTTAGCTACTAAGAAAACAAACATAGGACGCATTTGTTTTCCTTTTCTTCGAACGATATAATAAGTTATTCGGTTAAGTAATGGAACTTTAGATAGCATAGCATCTTTGAACTTAGTTTCAAAGAGTTCCATTTCTTTTGCTATAGGAAGTTTTATTTGCTCTACTGGCTTCATATTAGCGAACAAAAATAAGAATAAATTGGAGAATGATAGTAAATAGTTTATGAGTATAATTGAAATTCGTATCGTTGGTTTTTTTGCCTGTTTTTATTGTATTAATTAGAGTATTTAATTACTTGGTTTTTAATGTTAAAAAGGTTGTTGTTCAGTAATTTAACACCGATTATGGTAGGAATTTAAAATAAGCTTGTATTTTTGCTGTATTAACACCCCTTATCCCCATGAAATATTTATATAGCTTTTTTATAGCTTTACTTACCGTATTTACTATTTCCGCGCAAAATTCTAAGAACTTTCCTGATGATTATTTAGGAGTATATTCAGGAGAATTGGTCATCAATTCGGCGGGAAAAACACAAAAGATTCCGATGGAATTTCATCTATTAACCACTAAGGAGACTGGAAAGTATCAGTATAAATTAGTGTATAATGGACAACCTCGTAATTATACATTAGTTGTAAAAGATAAAGAGAAAGGTCTTTTCGAGGTAGATGAAAACAATGGAATCGTACTACCAATAAAGTTTGTTTCGAATACTTTGTATAGTTTTTTTGAAGTACAAGAGAATCTTTTAACAACGCGTTTGGCCTTTGATAACGATACTGTTGATTTTGAAATTTTATTTACTAAAAGTAAAAACAAAACAACAACAGGAAAAGGCACAAAAGAAATTCCTTTTGTATATGGTTACCCTGTTAGCGTGACTCAAAGAGCCTTTTTAAAGAAACAATAATAGTACTTCTCTTAAAGGAATGTTATCTATTGTTGTTATTACGCTCACACCTTTTTTAATTTTACTTTATTTGGTGAAGTTGAAGAGTATCTTCTATGAAGATAGAGAAGGAAAGAAGAAGATAGAAGCAACGTTTGAAAAGTATGAATCCGTTACTGAAAAGGTTTCACGAAACGAATATGCTACAAGGCGTTATGGGTATGTAAGAATTAACAATAATGAAGGAAGCTCTATTCTAGCAAGACTAAATTCCGCTAGTTTTCTTGAGAAAGAGTTTAGAAGAGGAGAGAAGTTAGATGTTTTCTGGAGTAACAATAGGTTACTATATTGGCATACCTATGATATTGGACTCATGAAATATTTTCCGAGTAAAAGTACCTTTACTAAAAAAAAGAGAATAAATAACTAATAAAAAGATTGAGTTCTTTACGATTTATTAGCCAATTGTCCACAAGCAGCATCAATATCTTTACCTCTTGATCGACGAACATTTACCACGATATCATGCATTTCAAGATTAGAGATATAGTTATTTAAAGCACGCTCTGAGGCTTGTTGGAATTCTCCGTCATCAATTGGATTGTATTCTATTAAGTTGACTTTGCATGGAATGTATTTACAAAATGCTACTAAAGCGTCGATATCTTCTTTTCTATCATTAATACCGTTCCAAACAACATACTCGTAGGTAACTTTCCTTTTGGTTTTATCGTACCAATATTCTAAAGACTCTCTCAAATCTTTAAGAGGGAATCGAGTATTAAAAGGCATAATTGAAGTTCTCACGTCATCAATAGCTGAATGTAGTGATACTGCCAAGTTAAAACGAACTTCATCATCGGCCATTTTCTTGATCATTTTAGGAACACCAGATGTAGATACTGTGATCCTTCTTGCCGCCATTCCTAACCCTTCTGGAGATGTAATTTTGTCGATAGCTTTCAGAACATTATTATAGTTCATCAAAGGTTCTCCCATACCCATAAAAACGATATTGGATAATTTATGGTTATGATAATGCCTACTCTGCTGATCAATAGCAACAACTTGGTCGTAAATTTCATCTGCATTTAAATTACGCATACGTTTTAAACGAGCGGTAGCACAAAACTTACAATCTAAACTACATCCCACCTGACTCGAAACACAAGCGGTAGTTCTGGTTTCCGTAGGTATTAAAACAGATTCTACTATTAAACCGTCATGCAATTTTATGGCATTTTTAATGGTACCATCATTACTTCGTTGCATGGTGTCAACCTCAATATGATTAATCACAAAGTTTTCATCAAGCATATTTCTTGTTGCTTTCGAAATATTCGTCATATCATCAAAGCTATGTGCAGCTTTGCTCCATAACCATTCATAAACTTGATTTCCTCTAAAAGCTTTGTCGTTATTCGTAACAAAAAACTCTCTAAGTTGTTCTTTGCTTAAAGCGCGTATGTCTTTTTTTTTGTTCAAGTGATTGTATTGAAGTTAACAATAAGTGGCAAAGGTATAATAAAAAACTGGTAATCTATGAGGATTACCAGCTGGTCATATTTTAAAAGAGATTTCTGTTATATGATTAACATAGCATCTCCGTACGAGTAAAACTTGTACTTTTCTTTAATAGCTTCTTGATAAGCTTCCATTACAAAATCGTGACCTGCAAAGGCAGAAATCATCATTAATAATGTAGATTTTGGTGTGTGGAAGTTTGTAACCATACAGTTAGCAATACTAAAATCATAAGGAGGGAAAATAAATTTATTTGTCCATCCATTGTATGTGTTTAGACGTTTACTTGCCGAAACTGATGATTCAACCGTACGCATTACAGTAGTTCCAACTGCACAAATTCTACGTTTATTCTCTATGGCGTTATTTATAATATTTGCACTTTCATCTGGAATAATAATTTGCTCAGAATCCATTTTATGTTTCGATAAATCTTCAACCTCTACTGGGTTAAAAGTACCTAAACCAACATGTAATGTCATTTCTGCAAAATCAACACCTTTAATTTCTAAACGCTTCATTAAATGTTTAGAGAAGTGCAGTCCAGCAGTAGGGGCTGCAACAGCTCCTTCGTGTTTAGCAAAAATAGTTTGATAACGCTCTTCGTCTTCTGGTTCTACACCTCGTTTTATATATTTAGGTAATGGAGTTTCTCCTAATTCAATTAATTTATGGCGAAACTCTTCATAAGAACCGTCAAATAAGAAACGTAGAGTTCTTCCACGAGAAGTTGTATTATCAATAACTTCAGCTACTAAACTATCATCGTTACCGAAAAATAATTTATTTCCAATTCTGATTTTACGAGCAGGGTCTACTAAAACATCCCATAAACGATTTTCAGCGTTTAGCTCACGTAGTAAAAAAACTTCAATACGTGCACCAGTTTTCTCTTTATTACCGTACATACGAGCAGGGAAAACTTTGGTATTGTTAAGCATCATTACGTCACCCTCGTCAAAATAATTGATTAAATCTTTAAATTGTTTATGTTCAATTGTTTGCTTTTTACGGTCTAAAACCATTAAACGGGCTTCGTCTCTATGCTCTGAAGGGTATTCTGCCAATAGCTCTTGTGGCAGGTCAAAATCAAAATTCGATAATTTCATTTGTAAAAATTTCTAAACGAGGGGCAAATATACAATATCGACATAGGGGATGTCAAGCGATTCTCTATTTATTTTAAAAGACATAAGTCTTGCAAAATCATTTCTGTTAGAGTTCTTGAATCTCCAATCCGATTTTGTCCATATCGTTCCAGAAGTTTCTAAAAGACTTAGTAACCACTTCGGCCTCATTTATTTGTATTATTGTTTTAAACGCTAGAGGAGCGAATGCCATTGCCATTCGATGGTCATTATAAGTTTCGATATCAATATTTTGATGAATTTGCTCACCTGCTTTTAAATGTAAACTTTCATTAGTTACCTCGATAGTCGCTCCAAGTTTAGTAAGTTCCTCTCTAAGAGCTTCGAGTCTATCAGTTTCCTTTATTTTTAAAGTATGTAATCCTGTTAAATCGCAGGCAATGCCTAAACCAAAACATGTAACAGCAATAGTTTGCGCAATGTCTGGAGCATTTTTTAAATCTTCAACTAATACATCTTTCGAATGTTCTGATGATTTTGTCAAAATAATACTGTTTTCTTCGAATTGAGTGGTTACTCCGAAATGTTTATAGATTTCAGAGAGAACAGCGTCTCCTTGTAAACTATCACTTTTGTACGCTGTTAATTTTACCTTTGAATTTAATTCACTTAAAGCAATTAACGAGTAGAAATAGGATGCCGAGCTCCAGTCAGATTCAACCACAATAGTTTGATCATTTACATTCGACTTGTTGTTTACTTGAATTAAATTTCCATCGAAACTAGCTTCAATTCCAATTTGATGAAGCAAACTTAACGTCATTTTTATATATGGAACGGATGTTATTTTACCAACAAGATCAATGCTTAAACCATTAGGAAGACTCGGAGCAATTAACATCAATGCAGAAATGTATTGACTACTAACGTTCCCATTAATAGAAACTTTATCCTTCGTTAACTCCTTTCCAACAATTTTTATAGGAGGATATCCTTCTTTTTTTATATAAGTAATATTTGCACCGATAGAGCGAAGAGCATCTACTAAAATTTCAATAGGACGGTTGTGCATGCGGTCTGATCCTTGCAGTATTTTAGTAACTCCATTTTGTGAAGCAAAAAAAGCAGTTAAAAAACGCATAGCAGTTCCAGCATGGCCTATGTCGGCAATTTCATTGTTTGAAGAAAGTGCTTCTTGCAAATGATGTGTGTCGTCAGAATCAGAAAGATTTTCTATGGTAATATTAGGGTATAATTGCTGTAAAATTAATAACCTATTTGATTCACTTTTTGATCCTGATACCGTGATTTCAGCTTGAATAGCCGAGCTCTGTGTTTGTAATTGTAAGTTCATGGTATTTACGCCATTTTTTTATTAGTAATCCAAACTCCATAAACAAAACTGAAAAGAACTTTAAATCCCCAGAAATTAATCCATTTTCCATCTGAAAAATTAGTTTCATAAACTGCGTTAAAGTCTCCTGAAAAAATATCTTTAGAGCTATTTAATGCCAATGAAAAAATAGTAACAACTATGAAAAAAGGAATAGCTACTTTAGCCACGTTTCTCCAAAATATTGGCTGCTTTATTTTTTTAAGTAAGCTCATTTATTTCAGCTTTTCGTTATTATGATGACGATCGTGATCGCGCTTGGTTTTTAAATCTAGTTTTTTATCAAAAGCTTCTTGTAGGTTTACACCTGTTTGATTGGCCAAACAAAGTACAACGAAAACCACATCCGCTAATTCTTCTCCTAAGTCTTTTTGTTTATCACTTTCTTTTTCACTTTGCTCTCCGTAACGACGCGCTATGATTCTGGCCACCTCCCCAACTTCTTCAGTAAGTTGTGCCATATTGGTTAACTCGTTAAAGTAACGAACTCCGTGGTTTTTGATCCATTCATCAACCTGTTTTTGTGCGTCTTGTATGTTCATTTATAGTGTTTTTATCATTAATTTCAAGTAAGCCAAAAATACATGATTTTTTTAATTAAAACCTCTGATAAAGCGACTTTAGTGAACTTGTTTAAACGATTTAAATACCGAAAGAAAACAAACCTTTCTTTTAAGTATTCTCTTACAAAAGTTCATTTAATTTAAATTAGAATTAATACCACTAGACTAAGTGGTTACAGATATTAAACTATTCTAGCTATTTCTGGCTAAAATTTAGGTTTAGCAAAGGAATTGACCCGATATAGTTTAATTATCCAACTCTCCAAGGTGGACTCTTTCTGTTTTCTCCTGCTTTGAATAAAATAAGCTGATTTCCATCTGGATCTTTTAATCTGGCTTCTCTCCAAAGCCAAGGTTGATCGGTAGGAAGTAGCGTAAATTGAATTCCTTTTTCTTCAAGCTTGCGAACTTCTTCATCTAAATTATCATTTTCAAAGTATATGGTAATATTATTTTCATGAGGCAATGTGTCAACAAGATGCAGTGATAGGGTGCTGTCTCCTGAAGGAAGTTCGAAGCGAACATAATTAGGGCTTGCATCTACAATGAGATGCAAGCCTAGTTTTTTATAAAAAGCTACTGATTTTTCAATATTAATTGAAGGTAGCGTTACTTGGTTTAAATTCATTTTTTTCTCTTTTAATGATTTTTACAAGTATTAAAATCAATACCATTCCTATAGTTGACAATAGAATCATAATATTCCAGGTATCTACGAACCCCAGTTTGTCAACAAATTGCATTCCGAAGTTGTGGGCGAAAATATGAGACACTGAAAAAGATATACTATAATACGCCATGTATTCACCTTGATTTCCTTTTTTCGCTCTTTCTAATACAAAGGCATTTGAAAAAGGGAATGCAATCATTTCACCAATGGTGGCCAAAATCATACTAATTATCAATATTTCCGTCCAGCTTGCTAAGTTTAAAACAACAAAACTTAATCCTGTTAAAAATAAACCAAAGAACATGAGTATTTCTTTTGAAAATTTACTTTTTTCTAACCAAGAAATTAATGGCATTTCTAGTACTACGATAATAATACCGTTTAATCCCATTAATAACCCAATTTGAAACTCAGTTAAGTGATGTGCATCCTTATAAAATAGAGGTAAGGTTGATAAGAATTGTAAAAAGACAACACCGAACATTATCATGCTAAAAAAGAATATCCAAAAGGCTTTATCTTTAAATATAGATACAGGATTCTCATTTTTTACTTCGTCAACAACTCTTGATTTTTTGGGATGTAAAACATTTATTAATAAAAAAGTAGCCAGAATACAGGTAATACCATCAACCCAAAATAAGCCAGCATAACTTAATGTGGTAATGATAATTCCTCCAACTGCAGGACCTGCAGAAAAGCCTAAGTTTATAGCTAAACGAATTAATGTTACCGAACGTGTTTTGTTTTCAGGCTTGCTATAAGCACTTAAAGCTACAAACATTGCAGGTCTAAAGGTATCGGCGACAAGGATAACAAGAAATATCCCTGCACAAACACCTGCAAAAGAGTTTACAAATTGTAACGAAATAAATAGAATTCCTGTTAAAAAGAGACTGGTTTTCATTACTTTGTAAAATCCAATTTTGTCAGTAAGTTTTCCTCCGAGCCATGATCCAACAACAGATCCTAATCCAAAACAAGACATGATCCAGGCAATTTGATTCAAAGAGAAGCTCAAATGCTTGTTAAGATAAAGTGATAAAAAAGGTATCACCATTGTTCCCGCCCGGTTGATAAGTGTAATTAATGCTAACCACCATACCTCTTTTGAGAGGCCTTTAAAGGTGCTTAGATAGTTGAAATAGAGTTTTTTCATAGTGTTTGAATTAAAAATTGATTATATATAAAAAAATAAAGAGTCCGACTGAGAAGTCGGACTCTTTATAATAGTTATATCTTATTTATAAATAATTATAATACATAAAACGCCCGTTGACTCCTGTACCAAACAGTCGAACATTGTTTATATGTATTAAAAATTGTCATTATAATTATTTCTTTTTGATGTAATTGAAGGTCAAAGCTATAAAAAAAAGAACTAGGTTTTACAAAAAGAGAAAAATATTTCGAAAAAAGTTTTCATGATACTCTTTTAAATCTGTCTATAGTCAACAGTTTTTAAGTGTTATTTACTTGTTGTAATTAGAATAGAAACTTAGACCATGATCTTTTAGCGTAACATTCATCGAAGGTTAATTAGTTTCAAAGTGTATTTTATTTCAATTAACCGAAGGTAAGCCGTTTCTTGTCTGAAAACTAAAAAATAGAGTGAATCCCCTTTGTATCTTTGGAGTGTAAGTGAAACATAAAGTAAATCTTGCAAAATAGATAGAGATCCCTAAAAAGAAACATTTACAATTACAAATAACAATCTACAAGTTTAAAATATAGTAATCCTAAGCATGCGGCATTACTCAAAAAAATGTTAGTTGAACATAGCATCGCTAAACCTACCCATTGAAATTTATTCTGTATACAGAATTGTTAAAAGAGCATTTGTTAATGCTCTTATTTTTTTGTCGAAGATTCTCTTTTTTACTGATCTCTTAAGAAACTATTTTTCAAATAAGGTTTTAGCTTTTTGAATGTTTATAATTATACTCAAATTTTGAGATTATTAGGTTGATACTAAACCTTTTTGTTTGATTTTGAAGGGTTTGTATTTTGTAAAAAAAAATGCATTTTATACATGATAACGTGTTGTTTGTAATTAAAAAGAAGCGTATTGTGTATTTTTTAAATACAATTCATCTCGTTATTAATTCAACTAATCTTTAAAAGTATGCAAATCAACTATATTTAATGAAATATTTTTTTAATGCTTTATATCTTTGAAGTGTAGATGAAACATAAAGTAAATCTCGCCGAACAGATAGAGGTCCCTAAAAAGAAACATTTACAAAACACACTACAGCTATCGTAAAAATTAGTAGTTAAAGCATGTACATACTGCTTACTTTTAAGATAGAAATAAGAAATAATATTGCTAAACCTACATACATTTTAAAACAATTCTGTGCACAAATTGTTTTAGATAATCCAAAGGCCTTTACTCAATTGCGTTAAGAAAATATATTCTTTCCTTACAATCATAATCTTATCCGTTTTAATGCGCTCCTTTTTATTTGATGAATTTAAAATACCGTTCAACCGTTTATCGTACCATTCATCGATGTTTATTTGAAGGTTTATTAAGTGTGTTAATATTTTTAAATACCGTTTAAAGTTTAAAAACAACCATTCATACGTTGTTTTGTGTAATTCATAGTTTGTTTTAGGTTTGCTGTTCGTCTATATTTATATGCGCTTTATCGCGCCCAGAATGTCAGTCAACTTTTTTTTAATCTAGAAGGGAAGGTGTTTTCTATCTTTGAAGTGTAGATGAAACATAAAGTAAATCTCGACGAACAGACCAGAGATCCCTAAAAAGAAACATTTGCGAGGATACACTTCTACAACAGTAGAAAAACACAATCTAAAGCACAAACACTAAACCCAAGTAAAACAAGTTTATGTAACATTACATAGCAACCTACACCTACTCAAAACAATTGTACAATTGGGTTTTAAGGAACATTATTTTAAATATTCGTTTAACGATTGAGCCTGTCATAAGACAGGCTCAATTGTTTAGTGTAATATTCTATATAAAACGGGTTTACTAGGAGTAGCATCATTTTCAAAAGGCGCTACCATTAAGTTTAAAAAATAAGCTCCGTCTTTTATATTATCTGGTATGTAGATGAACTCAGTTATTGTAGCATCTAATCTTATTTCTCCTTGAGTATTCCAAAAGGAGTTGTGACAAAGTAGCTTTCCTTCATCTTTTTCTTTATCCACAGAAGGTAAGTCTATTAACAAATGTTTTATTCCTTTTTCTTTTAAATATTCAGTGGCCTCTTCAAGCAAGTAAGGTGGATTTGTATTTGAATATCGAGTAGTTTTCTTTTTATCTGTATTCGGAAGTGTTCTTATAATAATGGCTTCAATATCTTTTGTGTCGATCAACGACTGTATAGCCTTTTTCGTAATTACAGAATCTCCATTAGGTGTTTCCTTAGGGGACACGCTTATTACTTCTGCGAAAAAGAAAAACGTGTTGAGGTTTTTATTAATTGAGTAAAATTCTTTGGTAATATGTCCAGCACATTCTGTGTGAGTAATATGCGCATGAGGATTAAAAGCAATATTATTAAAATTAACATCTGCTCCTTGCTCAACACTTCCGATCCAATCTCCTAAAACTACAGGTGATATTTTTGGGTCATCAATATACCAAGCATTTAAACATTGCTTTGAGAGATCAATAGGAATGGAGATATCAAGAGGTTCTGATAAATCAATAGAGTATTGCTGTTCATTATATTCGATGCTAGCTTTCATAGTGATAAAAGTAATTAAATAATAAACAAATCACTAGCTAATCCATCTGCAAGGAACTTTCCTTTCTGCGTTGTTTTAAGTACTTTGTGATTTTTGGAGTCTGTTTCTATACTTAGTAAGCCTTCGTTAATGAATTTTTGGGCATTTTGAATAAGTTTTGAATAGTTGGTTTCACCGAATTCCTCTTTTATTTTAGGAAGAGATACTCCCCAAATAGTCCTAAACCCAGTCATTAAATATTCATTAAATCTATCCTCAATACTCAGTTTTTCAATTTCATTTGGAAGCTTTTCAGTTTTAATTTCTTTGATATACTTGTTGTTATTGGAAACATTCCAGCTTCTATGAGTTTTATTGAATGAGTGAGCTGACGGACCAATACCTATGTATTTTTTGCCAAGCCAATAACTTGTATTATGTTTTGAAAAATAATTAGGTTTCCCAAAATTTGATATTTCATAGTGAACAAATCCGTTTTTTTGGGTTTCATTGACTAATATTTCGAAATGCTCACGAGCTACTTTCTCTTCAGGTTTAGGGTATTTCCCTTTACGAATAAAATTATCTAAGGCTGTTTTAGGTTCAACAGTTAGGGCATAGGATGAAATATGATTAATACCAAAATCAAAAGCAATTTGCAGGTTTTCTTTCCATTTCTCATTGCTCATGTTGGGAATTCCATAGATTAGATCAATAGTAATATTGTCAAAAGACTTTGTTGCAAATGATAGACAATTCTTCGCTTCTTCAGCATTATGCGCACGATTCATCATTCTTAAATCTTCTTCAAAAAACGATTGTATTCCAATGCTTAATCTATTTACATCGGTTAGAGATAAGAGGTCTATTCTACCTTCTGATAAATCATCAGGATTGGCTTCTAAAGTTATCTCAGGTCGATCTACGACTTTATAATAACCACGTATAACACTAATCAAGAGTTGAATTTCTCTATCGGGTAAAAGGGAAGGAGTTCCACCACCGAAATAAATGGTTTCAATAGTTTCATTGGCTAGCTCATCTTTTCTCAATATTAATTCCTTTATCAAACAAGCGAAAAGCTCATCTCTGTTTTTTAATGATGTCGAAAAATGAAAATCACAATAGTGACATGCTTGCTTACAAAAAGGGATATGTATATAAATTCCAGCCAAAATTGATTATGAATTGTAAATTATGAATTCTGAGATTTTATATTTTAGGTAACTGCTAACCGATCATCGGTCCTTGATTTTCTTAGGATTTTGTTTTACAAAGGCAGCCCAACCGGTGTAATTTTTACCTCCCACTTTTGTTCCTGAATTGTAATAGTGACATACTGCTGCGGCCAAACCATCTGTTGCATCCAAGTTTTTAGGAATTTCTCTCAGATTTAATAAAGATTTTAACATCAAAGCAACCTGTTCTTTACTCGCATTACCATTACCCGTAATAGCCATTTTAATCTTTTTTGGTAAATACTCTGTTACTGGAATTTGACGAGAAAGTCCTGCAGCCATGGCAACACCTTGAGCTCTTCCTAATTTTAACATCGATTGCACATTTTTTCCAAAGAAAGGAGCTTCCAAGGCAATTTCATCAGGATTGTATGTATCGATTAGTTCAATAGTACGTTCAAAAATTAGTTTAAGTTTTAAATAAGGGTCATCATATTTTTTTAATAACAATTCATTCATTTGAACGAATTCCATTTTTTTTCCTACTATTTTGATAATTCCAAACCCCATAATGGTAGTACCTGGATCAATCCCTAATATTATTTTTTCTGTCTGCAAATTTTCGTACTTTGAACAGATACAAAACTAATCAATTATATCGTTAATGAGTGTTTTCGGTTTAAGAACTTCTAACCCTGCCTTTACCAGTTATTTTTGGAAGAGATCGCGTCATTATACTAAAAAAAGAATGTCGATTTCGGGAATTGTTCTTAAATGTATGTTGATGTTATTGTTAGTTTGTGCAACAGCTTTTTATACTTGGCATCTTTACTTTAGCGGCGTAAATGTAAAATGGTATACATCCATTGGGGCATTGGTTGCTGTATTTTGTAGTGTGTTTATTTCTTATAAACATAGCTCGGCAAAATATATGTTACCCATATATGCCCTAGCAAAAGGCTTCTTTTTAGGAGGTATAAGTGCTTATGCTCATAAACGTTTTCCAAATTTACCTTTTCAAGCTATAGGAACAACTTTAGTTACCTTTTTTGTTATGCTATTTCTCTATAGATTCCGTTTAATAAGGGTGACTAGAGAATTTAGAGCAATTATTATTACCGCATCTATGAGTATTTTTATGTTATACTTTATCGGATGGGTTTTTTGGTTGTTTGATATAACAATTCCCTTTTTATGGGGTAACTCGTGGTATGCAATTGCGTTTAATATTGTCACAGCCATAGTTGCATCTTTAAGTTTGTTGTTGGATTTTGATTATATCCATAGGCATGTTGGTAGAGCTCCAAAAAGTAGAGAGTGGTTGGCTACATGGGGGTTCCTGATAACGCTTATTTGGTTGTATGTTGAGGTGTTACGATTATTGAGGAAGCTAGCTTATTGGAGATAATAAAGTCCTTTGGTTCCGTGAATTCCTTCTTTTCTTCCAAAGAAATACTTTCTTATGATTAAATGAGCACATAACTATTTTTAATTTACTACTTTTCGAGCGTCTAAACTTTAAAAAACATATTATTATGGCAGTTACTAAATTCAAAAGCAGTGATTACACAGTTACTTACTGGAGTGCTGAAATTCCTAATCCTAACCCAAGTCTTGGGTCTACACCATTTGCTCCAATAGGAAATGATGGAGAAGAATATTACAGTACAATAAGTTTAAAAAGTAATAAAGTAAATGTAACAATTTACGTTTACATTAACTCTAATGTCAAAAAAGAAGATATTTCTTTAGGTTATGAAGGACAAGATTTATATGTGGTTTGTGATGCCCTTGCTGCTGAACCTACTAATGTTAAATTATGGCAAATAACTGCTAAATTCAACAATACACTAAACATTACAGGAGATGAAAGTATAAAAATATATTGTCAAGATACTAATGATGTTGGTTTGGGAGATACGGATGACCCAAAGACTTCTAGGGGAACAAAGATTACTGTTAAATCTGGAACGGGAGAAATATAATTTTATAGAAAAACGCTTAATAAAATATTGAGCGTTTTTCTTTAATTTGCAATTAAATCATCGGTTGTAAATTATGAAATTTAATTATCTATTCCTCCTATTCTTCTTTATTGTAGAAAATTCACCCTCTCAGATATCATTAAAAGATAGTTTGCTACATCATAGAATTAACGAGAAAATCTCTCCCTTTTTAAAGGATCAAAATCTTTTAAAGGCTTCTAAATTTTATTTTGAGAAAAATTGGGATTCAACATTAATCTATACTGATAAATTTCTAAATTCAACAAAAAAAAACTCTTACTTAAATAATTATATACATTTTTTCAGAGGATACAGTTTTAAAAATAAAAAACTGATAAATGAAGCAGAAAAAAATTTTAGTTTTATTTCTCGAGATTTTGAATTTTTTCATGTTGTTAAAATGTACTTAGGTGAAATATCAATAAAAAAGGAAAAATATAACACCGCAATTTCTTACCTAGAAAAACTTATCCACCTTCCTGAAAAAGATTTACTTTACATAAAACTGAATAATATTCTTTATAATATAGGAAATTGTTACCTACAACTTAAAGATTACGACAAGGCAAAAAAATATTTCGAGAAAAGTTTTAAAAATGAAAAAGATACTATTGAGTTGATAGGAAATTTTTCCAGTATTGCTAATTTGTATTATGAGCAATACAAAGATGATATTGCTATCCCATATTTCATAAAAGCCTATGATTTATCTAATACAGTTAAATTATCCAGTAATGTTTCAAATACTTATGATTATGAGGAGAATAGAATAGCACTAAATGAAAAAGAAAGAACAGCATTTAATATGTCCGTTGTCGAAGAAAATCGAAAAAACTTCGAAAAAGCACTTAAGTATAGAAAAGAATCAGAACGATGGAAAGACTCTTTAAACGACCAAAATAGAATTTATGAAGTTGCTCAAAAAGAAAAAGAATTCGCGGTTCAGCAAAAACAAAACGAGGTAGATATTTTACAAGTAAAAAATGAACTTCAAGAAACACAAAGAAATATCTTTTTATATTCTGCAGTTGGTTTGTTAATTGTCTTAGGAGGAATTCTTTATTTTTATCGTGAAAAAGTAAAAAGCAATAGAATCATTACCGAGCAAAAGGAAACTCTGGATGAATTAAATGCTACCAAAGACAAACTTTTTTCTATTGTGAGTCACGATTTAAGGTCTTCAGTAAATGCTTTGAAAAATAGTAATAAAATACTGGTGTCTAATTTAGAATCGAAAAACCTCATTGCTTTAGAAGATTTACTTAAAAAGAATAGTACTATTGTTAATGGAGCTTATGGTTTGTTAGATAATTTGTTGAATTGGGCCTTGTTACAAACCAAACAACAGTACTTTTATATAGAAAAACAGCGTTTGTTTATTATCGTAGAGCATGTGTCCTATAATTATCAGCCTTTATTATTAGAAAAAGAACTTTCATTTGAAAATACGGTGTCTAAAAAAGACGTTGTTTATGCTGATCAGGAGTCTTTGAAAATAGTGTTGAGAAATTTGTTAGACAATGCAATCAAGTTTTCGAAAACTAACGGAAGTATTAAAATCTATACTAGAAAAACTTCGGAAGATTATTGCGATTTGGTGATTCAAGATACTGGTTTAGGAATGAGTGAAGAGACTCGGTTGAAACTATTAGAAGACAATGTTCTTTTAAATAAAAAAGAGCATGAAGATGTTATTGGAACTGGTTTAGGACTGCAATTATGCAAATCAATGATTAAAAAAAATAACGGAAAATTTGATATTGAGAGTGAATTAGGAAAAGGTACTAAAATGATTGTATCTTTACCTAAAATACCTCTTAATGGATAATGTAAATATTTTAATTATTGAAGACACTCCTCAGGAAAGTGATCGTTTAGTTAAAGTGCTTGAAGCCAATAACTATACAGTGTCTGGTGTTGCACCTAGTTTTAAAGAAGCCTTGGCTTTATATTATAAGGTAAAGGTAGACATTGTAATAATTGACATTTTTTTAAATGGTGTTCCTGATGGAATTACTTTTGCAGAAACCATTAATACCGTACCTGAAGCTTCCAAACCTTTTGTTTTTTTAACGAGTAGTACAGATCGTAAAATCTTTGAACGAGCAAAACTTACGCAACCTTTTAGTTTCTTGATGAAGCCTTTTAACGAACTCGAAGTTTTGTATGCCATAGAAATGGCAGTTGAAAAGTTTTATGATCAAGAAGATGTTTTTATAACTGAAGAGGAAGATACAGTTATAAGCAGTGACTATTTGTTTATTAAAAAAGGGAAGTCTCTTAAGAAAGTTCAAATAAAAGAGATTATCTACATTGAAGTAGAAGAAAAATACTGCAATATTATTACGGAGAAAGAAAAGTTTGTTATACTTATTTCCCTTACCAAACTATTAACTCTTCTCGATAATGCCATTTTTGCGAGAACGCACCGAAACTTTATCGTTAACATTGAAAAAATTGTAGAGATAGTTCCTGCTGATAATTTGATTCTTGTATCAGGAAATCATAAAGTTACTTTGAGCGATCGTTATAAGGATATTATTAAAAAAGTTAGAACCTTAAAGTAGGGGGAAATTCAAAGTCCAAAGTCGAAAGATCAAAATATAGGCTTGGAGATAATAGCTTATGAGAGGTAATCGACTCATTAATATCAAGATACTCTTGAGTTTTCATAATTAAGCATTCAAAACTCATAACTCATCCCTAAGAAACTTCATTCCATAAATTCTCTATTTTATGGAAATCAAACCTGCGCTTATTCCATTTTAAATAATATGACTTCAATTCTGAGATACTTTTACCTCAGAAATGTAAGGTGTTTGGCGTTTTTAAGAAAACAACAACACAAACTTTTAAAATGGAGCAGTAACCATTATATCAAACGAGGCGGAATCCGAAAAGCCTTATGAGTAGGAAATTAAAAACCAAATATTATGTCAACTCAAACCGAAATTACTACTAACGTACAAACGATGCAAGGAACTTTAGGGAGCCTAGTTAATTTAAATAGCCCTTACGTAAACTTCAATTTAATAGTTGATGAAGAAACTCATCAAGTACATGGAACTGTTCGTATTCATATGAATCCTCCAGTAGAAAAGCCATATGTAGGAAATGTTAAAGGAACTATTTATGCAACTGGCTATGGACCTTACGTAAAAGTGATCACTTTAGAAGGGGTAATTCCTTCAAATAATGCTATAACTCCTATCGAATTTCCATTTAACGCACATTTTGCTTTAGAGGCTGATGATAAAGGGTCAGGAGGGTTTAATTTCCAAGGTAAGCATTACGAAAACCTACCAGTAGAAGTTAGGTCTTAATTGCAACTTCAATAGAGTGGAGCAGTAACCACTATATCAAACGAGGAGGAATCTGAGGAACCTTTTATAAATAGAGTAGGAAGAGCAAATATATTAGCAGAATATGTTGTTATTCCATTAAATAATCAACAAAAAGTATAGTATGACTACATCAACAAACACCGCAGTAGAAACAATTTATTATAAAGGTACCATGGGATTCGTTCCTAACCTTTTAGCAACTATCGTTAACTTTTCATTATTAGTGCACCCAGAAGATCATACAGTAAGTGGAACTGTAAGAATCAGTGATGGGACTAATAAAAAAACATATGTAGGTAAAGTGTCTGGTACTGTTTACGCTACTGGATTAGGAGATATTGTAAGAGTATTGCATATAACAGGAAGTATTCCTGCCGATATAAAGGATGCTCCACTTCAATTATCTTTTGAAGCTAATATGGCTTTAAAGGCAGACTGGAATGGAGAAGGAGGGTTCTCTTTCTTAGGAAAACATGAAGAAGGAGTTCCTGTGAAAGCAGATATTTTTAAACTATAAGAATATAGTTCATTAGTAAGCTCTTTGTCACAGTACTTAGAGCTTATTTTTAACTTTTTTAACCTTAACTATTACTATTATGAATGTATTAACTGTAAAATTTTCGAAAGGGAGTGATGTTGCCCAAAAAAACATTTACATAGGATTTGTTCCGGGAAGTACCTCGGATCAATTTGATATTAGTTACCATGCTGGTGAGTTTGAGCCTTTAGAAGTAGAAGTACTACCTTTGAATGCCGAAAAGGGAAAAGGAAACTGGTATTCTTTAGAAAAATTACAAAACGGAGTTCAAATAAAACACTTTAGCGGAAGAATATATATAAGTTATGGACAGCCGTGGGAAGTTTTAGATGCGTACTACGAGCCTGCTCAGAACATAACCGATCCAAATTTCTTTTTGAGGTATGATAAAATGGAGTTAACCTTTAATGGAGAATCGACTGATGTAGCTGATTTAACTAGCATTGATTACTGGAGTATTCCAATGAAATTAGAAACTTCTCTAGACGGATTAATTCCAGTGCAAATAGATTATGGTTTAAAGGAAGGAGTAACTTCTAATGAGGTTTATAAGGCGCTAGATAAATTAACATCAACACCAAAATCAGGATTGAGTAATACGCTTCCTGCTTTGGTACCAGGTGAGTTTACTCAAAACCCAAATCAACCAGGGGCTGGCTTTGCTAGAATCATTGGACCATCATCTTATCCACCAATAGGAGGAGTACCTGTAACACCATATCATTTATTTGAATCTTACTTAACGTATTTAAATAAGACTTTTGGTAAGGGAGCGCAAGGAAGAACAGTTAATGGATTAGGAAATGGAGTTATTGCTAACATAGCAGGGCATTTCAATGGGGTAGGACCTAACGTACCGCCAACAGGACCTCAAAGTGCACAAAATTATGACTTAACAGCTTCTATTGATGAGAGTTTGGATGTTACGTTGACTGGTAAAATAGGAGGAGTAGATGCAACTTTATTATATAAAAAAGACGATTTAATAAATCCTGATGGAATTTACGGAGCTAACGCTAAGTTCTCGTTAAATGGCGCTGCAAAACAGAATCCAGCGAATGATGTGTATGGATGGATTACTGGTGATTTATTAGCTGGTTTTAATATAGGTGCAATTGGGTCAACTACATCTTTTGGAGCTACAATGGCTGGAGCTATGACTAGTAGTGAGTGGTTTAGTCAAATACCAAATACATCATTGTTTAGTAACCTTCAAAGTAATGATGCATTTTACAATCAGTATGCAGCAGCATTACAAGGGGTGTCTCAAGCTTACAACTTTGCATACTCCGATCGTTTCTCAGCAGTTCAAGTTTCGCTTGATCCTGCAAAAGTGAATACATTGACCATTTCTTTTTATGATGTAAATACTTCGGAGTAGAGAAATAATTATTCAAGAAACAAAATCAAAATTAATCTTAAAAAGTAAAAACATGTCAAATAATACAGCGACATCGCCAATAAAAGGAGCTAGATCAATAGGAGGATTTTTATTCGATTATACTATAAATACAACTACAAACGAAATTATTGTTAATGCTAGTTTCGATGAAATGAATTTAGGAACCAATAATTTGAATCCAGAAAATTCAAATCAGGATATCTGGAAAAATACAGGGCTGCAGGAATTTTCAGGAACTGTATCAGCTAATTATGAAACGTCAGAGTTGAGTTGTACTGTTGAAATAAGGGAATTTGGTAAAGTTGTTTATCAAAACAGAGGAACAATTGCTGCTTGGTAGTTTGTTTTTATCTAATAATAAATAAGTGGAGTAGCATCACTATAAAAACGAGGCGAAATCCGAAAAGCCTGATACGAGTAGGAATCTAAACTTTAAGATTATGAAAACTGTAGAAAAAAAAGAAGTGTCGGTTGATTATGAGATCACTGTATCTGCACCCAAAACAACTGAGGAGTTTATTGGATTTTTAAGAAACCAAGGTTTTAAAGGAAATGTAGGAATAAATCCTAATTATCCTGGGAAAGTATGGTTAGGTTCAAATACTAGCGATGAATAAATTAAGATATTCAAAAAGTATAATAAAAAGAAAAAGAATACACTTTTGTATGAAAACCTATGATGCGCTTCTATTAATAGAAGCGCATACTTTTTATATTATACTAGTATAAGTTTACTTCACCTCCAATGAAGTAAATTGAAAAGAATTTCCATCAAACAATCCTTTGTCTGATAATTTTAATGACGGTATCACTAATAAAGCCATAAAAGACAAAGTCATGTAAGGAGCTCTAAGTGTACTTCCCATGTTCTTTGCCATGGTATCTAGCTCGGCATAGGCTTTACCAATTTCCTCAGCAGGCTTGTCACTCATTATTCCAGCAACGGGCAGCGCAACTACTTTAGATTCTTTGTCGTTTATTGCACAAATTCCACCTTTGTTTTCAATGAGTAAATTTACTGCTTTACAAATCATTTCATCGGAAACACCTACTGCAATAATATTATGAGAATCATGACCTACTGAACTAGCAATAGCTCCTTCTGTTAAACCAAAATTTTTAATAAAAGCAATAGATGGTTCGCTGTTTTTATAACGATTTACAACGGTCATTTTTAACACATCGTTTTCGGTATTAGAAACTAAGTTACCATCTTTGATTAAAGAGTCAGATTCTATTTCATTTGTTACCAGTTCGCCATCTAAGGCTTCAATAACTCTAATTTTTTCTGATGAAGAATGAAACTCAAAATCTTCCATACTTTTCTTTTCAGTATTGAAATTGTTTAAAACTTCAAAGTCGACATGCTTTATAAATGATTTTCCATTTTCTGCAACTAACTCACCATTAATATAGGTTTGTTGTACTTTAAAACTCTTTAAATCTTCTACAATAATGAAATCAGCATCATCTCCATTTTGTAACAAACCAACATCGAGATTATAATGTTTAACAGGATTAATACAAGCGGCTTGTAAAACTTTGAAAATGTCCATTTCTTTGGCTACTGCTCTTTCACATAATTGATTTAAATGACCAACTAAGAGATCATCAGGATGTTTATCATCAGAGCAAAACATGATATTTTCAAAGTGTTCAGGAAGTAAGTCGATCAATGCCTCAAAATTCTTAGCGGCACTACCTTCTCTGATAATTACTTTCATGCCTTTTTGAAGTTTTTCAAGAGCTTCGTCGTAAGTAAAACACTCATGATCGGTATAAATTCCAGCAGCAATGTATTTATCTAAATCTTCACCTCTCACTCCGGGAGCATGACCATCAACAGGTTTGTTATAGTGTTTGGCCCAAGCTATTTTTTTAAGAACTTCTTCGTCCTGATAAATAACACCAGGATAGTTCATCATTTCGGCCAAGTATTTAATATCAGGATTGGCCATCATTACTTTTATATCATCAGAGTCAATTATTGCTCCTGCGCTTTCAAAGGAAGTAGCAGGGACGCAAGAAGGTGCACCAAAATTAAATTTTAAAGGTACCTTTTTACCATTATTAATCATAAAGTCAACTCCTTTTACACCCAAAACATTAGCAATTTCATGAGGATCGGAAACAGTGGCAACGGTTCCATGAGTTACAGCTATTTTAGCAAATTCAGAAGGAACTAACATGGAACTTTCAATATGAATGTGAGCATCAACGAACCCTGGAAGAATGAATGTTTCGTTAGAGTGTTCTTTTTCTACAATAGATTTAATTTTTCCATTTTCAACTTGAATTTCTCCTTTGTAAATTCTTCGATTTGGTATGTCAACGATATTTCCTTGTATAAGCATTATTTACTCTGATTATTAATGGTAACGGCTGAATATAATTATTTTTTGAGATAAAATACCTTTAGAAGGTTAAAAAAGAAAAGTTCCCTAAAGGTTTATGTTCTTTTGAGGGGAAGAGAAATAAAAAAGCATCCTAAAAAGGATGCTTTTAAATGAATTTATTTTTCAATAATTGGTGGTCCACCAGCTAAAATTTCTTCATTAGCGAACTCTTCAAATTGCTTGAAATTTTCTCTAAATGAATCAGCTAATTTATGAGCTGTTTCATAATAACCTTTATCATTATTCCATGCCTGACGTTGACTTAATAATTCAGAAGGAATACCTGGGCACTTTCTAGGCTGTGCTAATCCGAATACTGAATGAATGTGATAATCTTCATACGTAATTTCTGAAGGTAATCCACCATTAAGTGCAGCGTTAATCATAGCACGAGTGTACTTTAATTTCATTCTATCTCCAACTCCGTAAGGTCCAGCAAACCATCCTGTGTTAACTAACCAAACGTTTACTCCAGTTTCTTTCATTTTCTCGCTTAACATTTCAGCATAACGAGTTGGGTGTAATGGCATAAACGGAGCACCAAAACAAGCAGAGAAACTTGGTTGAGGTTCAGTTACTCCTGCTTCAGTACCAGCAACTTTTGCTGTATAACCAGAAATGAAGTGGTAAGCAGCCTGACCTGGCGTTAATTTCGAGATCGGAGGTAACACACCGAAAGCATCAGCAGTTAAGAAGAAAATATTTTTTGGGTTATTTCCTATTGAAGGAGTTTTAATATTTTCAATATGGTGAATTGGATAACTTACACGTGTATTTTGTGTAATTGAAGTATTTGCAAAATCAACGTCACCTTTTTCATCAGTAACAATGTTTTCTAAAATAGCACCTCTTTTAATTGCTCCGTAAATCTCTGGTTCTTTTTCCTGAGATAAATCAATTACTTTTGCATAACATCCTCCTTCAAAATTGAAAACGCTGTTTTCTGAAGTCCATCCATGCTCATCATCTCCAATTAAACTACGATTAGGGTCTGTTGATAATGTTGTTTTACCAGTTCCTGATAATCCAAAGAAAATAGCAGTATCATCTTCTTTACCAACATTAGCAGAACAGTGCATTGGTAATGTGTTTTTGAAAACTGGTAAAATGAAGTTTAATGCAGAGAATATTCCCTTTTTAATTTCACCGGTATAACCAGTACCTCCAATTAAGGCTATTTTTTTACCGAAATTTAAAATAGCAAAGTTGTGTTGACGAGTTCCATCTTCTTCTGGGTTCGCCATGAATCCAGGAGCATTAATTACTGTCCACTCTGGAGAAAAACCTTTTAATTCTTCTGCAGTAGGTCGTAAAAACATGTTGTAAGCAAACATGTTACTCCAAGGGTATTCATTAACAACTCTAATGTTTAACTTGTAGTTTTCGTCTGCACAAGCATAACTATCTCTTACGAAAACTTCCTTGCCAGAAAGGTAAGTAGTTACCTTCTCGTATAACTTGTCGAATTTGTCTGCATCGAAAGGGATGTTAATATCTCCCCACCAGATTTCATCTTTAGTTATATCATCCTTTACAATAAAGCGATCCATTGGAGAACGGCCTGTAAACTCACCTGTTTTGACAGCTAAAGCTCCGAAGCTGGTGTTTTCTCCTTGTCCTTTTTCGATAGTAATATCATGTAACTCGTCTGAAGTCAACTGATAACGAACTTTGGCATTTGTGATACCAAGATTGTCTATCGAAATCGTTTTCGCATCAAGATTTGTCATCTCTAAATATTTTAGTTGTGTTTTATTTACGACAAAAATAGTTCTTTTTGTTTAACGAACTAAAACAATACCGAATTTTATTAACTATTCTTTTTTAATAACTTTTTTGAAAAAATTAAAGGCGAGCATAAACCAAGCGACTATCAAAAAAACTCCGCCAAGAGGCGTAATAAACCAAATTGATTTTGCAGGAATACCTAATAAATGAATAACATAGATAGATCCAGAGAATAAAACAATACCTATAAAAGTGATCAATGATATTCTATTTTTTGTAGAATCACCTAAGTGTTGATTTAGATTGATAAAGAAGAGTAGTAGTACATGGTAAATTTGGTAATGAACCGCAGTTTCAAAACTGTTTAAAGCCTCTGGTGATAACTTGCTTTTTAAAGCGTGTGCGCCAAATGCACCGAGAATAACTGCTAGCCCACCTAAAACACTACTTATTGTTATATTTTTATACATTTTCAAGTTTTTTGTTTAAAATTAAACTTTTTTACCGATATTGTGATCGGAAAAACAACAAAACAAAAGTACGCCTAAAATGAGAAATATATTGATTATTGGAGCGGGTAGATCAAGCTCATCACTTATCAAATATTTAATAGATAAATCTGAAGAAGAGTCATTACATATTACTATTGGAGATGTATCTCTTGAAAACGCTTTATCTAAAATAGAAGGTAATAAGAACGCTTCTGCTATCAAATTGGACGTGTTTGATGAAAAAGACAGAGAAGAAGCAATTAAGAATGCCGATATAGTTGTGTCAATGCTACCGGCACGCTTTCATATTGAAGTTGCTAAAGACTGTGTTCGTTTTGAAAAAAGTATGGTAACAGCTTCTTATATTTCAAAAGAAATGAAAGCTCTTCATGAAGATGTTGTAGGAAAGGGCTTAGTGTTTATGAATGAAATAGGACTCGATCCTGGTATTGACCATATGAGTGCGATGCAGGTAATTGATCGAATTAAGGATGAAGAAGGGAAGATGTTATTGTTTGAGTCTTTCTGTGGAGGTTTGGTAGCACCTGAAAGTGATACGAATTTATGGAATTACAAGTTTACTTGGAACCCTAGAAATGTAGTTTTAGCAGGGCAAGGAGGCGCTTCAATGTTCATTCAAGAAGGTACTTACAAGTACATTCCGTATCATAAATTATTTAGAAGAACCGAGTTTTTAACAATCAATGGTAGTGGAAGGTTTGAGGCTTATGCGAATCGCGATTCCTTAAAATACAGAAGTATTTATGGTTTGGAGGACATTAAAACTATGTATAGAGGTACTATTCGACGTGTTGGTTTTTCAAGAGCTTGGAATGTATTTGTTCAGTTGGGAATGACTGATGATAGCTACACCATTGAAGATTCTGAAAATATGAGTTACCGTGATTTTACCAACTTGTTCTTAGCGTATTCTCCTAGTGATTCGGTTGAATTAAAATTTAGATCGTATTTAAAAATTGATCAAGATGATTTAATGTGGGATAAGTTTTTAGAGTTGGATTTATTCAATGCTGAAAAAAAAGTTGGTTTAAAAAATGCAACTCCAGCTCAGATATTGCAAAAAATATTGATGGATTCGTGGATGTTAAAATCGGAAGATAAAGATATGATTGTAATGCACCATATTTTTGGTTACCTACAAAATGGAGAGAAGAAGCAAATTGAAAGTAGCATGGTGATTAAAGGAGATGATCAAGTTTATACAGCAATGGCCAAAACCGTGGGGTTACCTGTAGCGATGGCTACTCTTAAAATTTTGAATGGTGATATTACAACTCCGGGTGTACAGTTACCTATTAAAAAGGAGGTTTATGAACCTATTTTAAAAGAATTGGAAGATTATGGAATTACCTTTATCGAAAAAGAGGTTCCATATTTAGGGTATAATCCAGATAGCGTTAAAGGATAAATAAAAAAGTATAAAAAGAGTAACAATTCATTTTAAAAGAAGTCTTTTGTGTAAAAGATTAAAAATGAATAAAATATCCGTTACTCTTTCTGTATTGTTTCTCTGTTTAGAAATACTTGGACAATCAACAAATGAGTTTAAGACTCAATACTTGGTAAAAACTTCACCTCTAAAGAATCAACAGTCTTCAGGAACTTGTTGGAGTTTTGCAACAACGTCGTTTATTGAAACAGAGGCTATAAGAATTGGGAAAGAGTCTATATCTATTTCTCCGATATTCTACGTGCATCCGACCTATATAGAAAAAGCAAAGAAGTATATTGAAAAGGAAGGGAAGTCTTGGCTAGATGCTGGAGATTTAACCTTTAGTGTTTTAGAAGCATATCGAGAGTATGGAGCCGTACCCGAAACAGTATATAATGGAATTATTGAGGGGGATTGGCAACACGATCATGTTGAAATGGATAATGCAATTGTAGCCATGATCAAATCCATTGCTACCAGTGGTTATGGGAGGATTAAGCCTAGTAGTTGGAGAAAATCATTACAAGGTATTTTGAATGCATATTTGGGTAAAGTACCTGAAACATTTATATACAAGCAAAAGGAATATACACCTAAGAGTTTCGCTAAGGAATTTGTTGGTATTAACCCGGATAATTATATTGAAGTAACAAGTTATACTCATTATCCATTTTATGAAAAAGTTACTTTAAATATTCCCGCGAACTGGGGTAAGAATCCTTATCTGAATCTTCCAATAAATGATTTTGAACTTTTAATAGATAATGCGCTTAAAAACGGGTATTCATTAGCTTGGGATGGGGATATTTCAGAACCAAATTTTAATTTTGAAAGTGGAATTGCTGAATTAACAGTTGAAGAGGAGTCAAATTCGGTAACACAAGATATGAGACAAAAAACTTTTGAAGATGGAACTACTACCGATGACCATAATATGCATTTGATAGGAAAAGCAACGGATAAAAGTGGTAAGGAGTTTTATGTTATGAAAAACTCAGAAGGCATGAATGAAAAAGGAGGCTATATGTATATGTCAAAAAATGCACTTTTATTAAAGACCATCTCTGTTCTTGTGCATAAAGAAGCATTACCCAAAGCAATAAGCTCGAAATTAAAGATAAAATAAGGTAAGTACCTTTACATTTTTAAATAAAAACCTTTAGTTAAATTGATATAGGCATCAGTGTACTGGTGCCTTTCTTTTTCAATAACTAATTCTTCTTTAATAGGTTTGTTTTCTTCCAAAGTAAACTCCAATAAACTTCGCTTAATTTCGGTGTTGCTATTCCCTTTTACGTGGCAAACACGCTTGAGGTGAAGATTATTTTCTTTTGCTAGATCTACAAAGTTTTGTTCTTCTTTAAAAGGAATGATAATAGCAAATATTCCTTGATTACTGAGTATTTTACTAGTTCCCTCTATTAATTGATTAAATGGAAGAGATTCCGAAAAACGTGCTTTATTTCGAGATTCATCTTCTGATTTATAATCATCTGTGTAAAATGGAGGATTAGAGATAATTAAGTCATAGGTTTCCTCTTCCTCTTGAATTTCTTCAATTAACTCATTGAAATCGCCATGATAGCAAAACAAACGATCGCCCCAATCAGAGCGTTCAAAATTTTCAACCGATTGTTCATAAGCTAATTCATCTATCTCTATAGCTTCAATAGTAGTAGCATTACAGCGTTGCGCTAACATTAAAGAAATGACACCCGTTCCCGAACCAATGTCTAAAATCGTATCAGGATAGTTGTTTAAATCGCACCATGCACCCAAAAGGACAGCATCAGTTCCAATTTTCATGGCTGTTTTATCTTGATGTACAGTGAATTCTTTAAATTTAAATGGTTTCATCAATGTAGAATTTTTAGTTTTTTTTATAAAAAACGTCCTATAAGGTTTTCAGCATTAAACCATAAAAAAAGTACTAGAGCAAGAAGAATTACCAGAATTAATCCTTTTTTAGGATTTGCTTTTTTTCGATTTCCGAATCGTCTCTGAAATTTCATTGTAAATATTTTGCGTAAAAATAGGCTATAAATATAGTTGCTGTTGCCGGGTATATGTTAAAATTTAGAAGGAGTTACTCTTTTTTAGTGGCTCTTAGCATTTCTCTTTTTCCTGGAGGTCCAGGTAATCTTTCCACGGAAAAACCAACGGCTTCCATAGCTCGTCTGGTACTCCCTTTCGCGGAATAAGTAACTAGTGTACCTTCGTTTTTCAAAGCTATAAACATTTTTTTGAAGATCTCTTCGGTCCATAACTCTGGTTGAACACGAGCTCCAAACGCATCAAAGTAAATTAGATCATAACAGTTTGAGTCATTAATCTCTTTGAAAAGTTTCTGTTCCTTTTTTAGTGTGAACGACTTCGTGATTTGATGTTCTTTTTCCCAGGAAACTTGATGTAATTTGTCAAATATGTTTTTGTGTTTTTCTGCATTAAGTTCAGAAACATAGTTTAATTTTTTAATTTCATCAGTTGCAACAGGATACGCTTCAACACCAGTATAATTTATTTTCTTTTTTGATTCTATGAATGTAATAAAGCAGTTTAAACCTGTTCCAAAACCAATTTCAAGAATAGAAACTTCCTTTTTCTGAATTATGTCTAATCCACTTTTTATAAACACGTGATAAGCCTCTTGAATAGCACCATGTTTAGAGTGATATTGCTCATTCCAGTCAGGTAAATGAATGGTTGTTGATCCGTCGGAGGTTATGATTATTTCCCGTTTCACTTAATTAGAAGTTTTTTAATTCTTGGTATTGGTCCTCTACATGAGGTTTGATGACATTGAATACAGCTCTGAATTGCATTGTTGAAATTACTTTTATGGTCATTCGAATCACCTTCAAACAATACTTTCATGTTCTGAATGTATTGGTGAGAAAACTTCTCAAAGTCGTTAGTTCTATCTTTTGTGTCTGTAAGTTCAGCAGTATGAATAGTTAAATATCTTTCAGGGAAAGAACCAATATCTTCATTGTTTAGTATTTTCTTTTTGATGTCTCCATTCATATGATACATGGTATTCATCAAAGAAGCCATTTCAGAAGGTTGATACATTACTAATTCAGAGTCTTTATTGGTCTTTTTGTTCTTATGACAAGAAATTAATAAGGAAGTAATCAACAGAAGGCGAAAGATTATTTTCATTGATATAGTGCTGATTTGGAATATTAAAACTAGTAGGTTTCTTAAGTCTGCTAGTTTTAATATTTAGGTTGTCTATTCTTTCATAAGAACACCATCAGCTTCAAAAGCATAAGTGTATTCCGGTTCAGTTATTTTAGCAATTTCCTCTTCTGATTTCCCAGCGTCTTTGGCATAATGCTGTAATTCTTCAACCGAGATTTCGGTAACGAATGCTTTACCATTTACAACAACTTCTTTTTCTTCAGAGTTTAACGGAACAAAAAATCCGTAGTCTTTAAAGCGAACCATTGATTCTTTATTGTCTCCAAGATCTACTTTCATCCAGCATCCTTTTTTCTTACACACAGCGTTTACAGAAGAAGCAAATTGTATGTTTAAGGTATCACCAGTTTTTAAGTTTTGATACTTGCTTAATAGATCCGTTTTTGATAGTGGACTTTCCGAAGAAAAGTTTTCGCCAAAGGACACATATTCAGTTTTTTGGACTTTTTTTTCATCAGAATTTTCCTTGTTTGTTGTTTTACAAGAGTAAAGTAAGCTACTAACCACTAGGCTTGCGATTAACAATCTTTTCATAATCAGTTGTTTATATTAAGAGAGATAACAAAGATAGATATATTTGTTTGATTCTTAAAGTAAATGGATTTTGTACTAGTTGTTTTTGTAAATTTGTGAAAAACTAAAACTTTAATTTTATGGATATCAAAATTCAGCAAGTGGAAACTTCAAAAATCGAGAGTGTAGATTTTAGTAATCTGTCTTTTGGACAGGTGTTTACAGATCATATGCTTGTTTGTAGTTATGCAAATGGTGAATGGGAGAGTCCAGAGATTATTCCATACGGACCAATGACTTTTGACCCATCTGCGAGAGTTTTTCATTACGGACAAGCTGTTTTTGAAGGAATGAAAGCTTACAAAGATGATAGTGGTGATATTTTCTTATTTAGACCTGATGAAAGTATAAAAAGGTTGAATGCTTCTTCGGAAAGATTAGCTATTCCTGCTTTACCCGAAGAAATTTTTCATGAAGGATTAAAGAAATTATTGAAGTTAGATACCGAATGGATTAAAGAAGGTTTTGGTAATTCATTGTATATACGTCCATTTGTAATAGCAACTGAACCAGCTATTTCAGCTTCTCCTTCGAATGATTATAAGTTCATTATTATCTGTTCACCAGCACAGTCGTACTACGCAGGAGAAGTGAGAGTTGTAGTTGCCGATAAGTTTAGTAGAGCAGCTAATGGAGGTGTTGGTTATGCAAAGGCAGCAGGAAACTATGCTTCCCAGTTTTACCCAACAAGTTTAGCTCATAAGGAAGGATATCAGCAGATAATTTGGACAGATGCGAATACTCATGAATATATGGAAGAGGCAGGTACAATGAATATTTTCTTCAGAATTAAAGATAAGTTAATTACTGCACCAACCAACGATAGAATTTTGGATGGTATTACTCGTAAGTCTATAATTCAGTTAGCAAAGGATAATAATATTGATATTGAAGTAAGAAACATAAAAGTTTCTGAAATCAAAGAAGCGGCTGAAAAGGGAGAGCTTAAAGAACTGTTTGGTTCAGGTACGGCAGCAGTTGTAAATCCAATTAAAGGGTTTAAGCATAAAGACTTTACATACGAGCTACCAGAATTAGAATCTACTTATGCTTCATTCTTCAAAGAAAAATTAATGAATATCCAGTATAATAAATCAGAGGATGTTCATGGTTGGAGAGTAAAAGTTTAACATTTACAATATTTTCCTTATTTTTATAGTTAATTTACTAGAAATTAACTTTTAGAGGGGGGAAATGAAAAATATTTTAATAGCAGTCATATCTGTTATTGCTGGATTTGCAATAATGGCTTTTGGCTACGGGTTTTATTCGGGAAATAATAGTTCGGGTACGAATTCGGTGGCCGAGGCAACTGAGACTACTTCAGAAGATAATCCGTTAGAATCAGTTCAAGATAGTTTCGAAAGTTGGGATACTTATTCGAAAAGCAATATCGATTTAATGTCTAGTTTTAAACCATTAGATGAAGATGGTAAAACTATTAGTAAAGGAATGTTTTTAAGTTTATTAAGAACAGGGTTGTTTTTGCCTAATAAAGAATTTAAAGGTGGGAAGAAGACTTACCAATTAGTTCCTTTGAAAAGGACTGCAGATGAAAAAATAAAAAAGAATATAAAGAGTTTGGCAACGACTGCTAATCATTATTTTAGAATGGAAGGCAAGAAATTGCCAGATTATAATTTTGTTAGTCTAAAAGGTGAAGCATTCAATAAAAAGGATACCAAAGGAAAAGTTGTTGTAATAAAATGTTGGTTTATTACTTGTAAAATTTGCGTTGAGGAGTTTCCAGAATTGAATAAGTTGGTTGATAAGTATGAAGATAGAAATGTAGTATTTGTTAGTTTGGCTTTTGATAAAAAAGATAAGCTCGAGGAGTTTTTAAAAACAAAGGAATTCAAGTATCCCACTGTCCCTTCTCAAAAAGAATACATGGTAAAAAAACTAAAATTAAAGCAATATCCTACCCATATTATTGTTGATAGTAATGGAGTTATAATCAAAATGGTTAGTAACGTCCATACACTTGCCTCTGAACTGGATAGGATAAAGGGTAAGTTTTAGAATTATTTATCTAATATCTTTTTAATATCAGGTTTGAAGTAATTAGGACCTTTTAAAACTTTACCATCTTCTCGGTAAATAGGGTTCCCATCTTCACCTAGTTTACTCATATTACTTCGTTGGATTTCATTGAAAACTTCTTCGATTTTATGCTGCATTCCATGTTCAATAATAGTACCACACAAAATATATAGCATATCACCTAAAGCATCCGCTACTTCAACCAGGTCGTTGTTTTCGGCAGCTTCGAAATATTCTTCGTTTTCTTCCTTCATTAGGTTGAAACGAAGTAAGTTTCTATCCTTGCCAATGTTTGCAGTAGGTTCGTTTTTTATTCCTAATCCAAAAGCTTCATGAAATTCATGAACAGCATTAATTTTATCTTTCATTTGTCTATTTATTTGATACCTAATTTTTTCTCTGTTTGGTGTAAATCGAATTCAGACCAATTGTTTATATGATGTTTGATATTCATTTTGGTGAAGTCTTCAATGTTTTTTTCATTTACCCCGACAAAATGAATTCCTAGGTTTTGGGCTGTAGTTACATCCCATAAAGCATCACCAAAAGAAATAATATGTTCAAAATTTTCAACTCCGTAGTACTTTTTCGCTTTGTTCATAGCAGAGGTAACAATATCTTCTCTTGTAAATATCTCATTTGAAGATTCAAGTACTTCAGGAATCATGTTAACACCCGCTTGTTCCAATTTTAATAGTGCAGGCTTTAAAATAGAACCCGTAGCAAAGCAAACCGCATAGTTTGTTTCTTTAATGAAGTAACTAACGATTTTCTGAGCACCTAAAATTTCCGGAGTATCAGGAAAAGTTAAGAAGCGCTCGGTCATTACTTTTTCGAACTCAGGAATTAAATTGAAAGTAAATTCCTTACCATGTGTTTTTTCATAATTGGCCGCGAATATATAGCTATCGGAAGCGTTTTCGTAGGTTCGCCAGTCAGTATTAACTTCGGTAATACCAAAGTGTTTCATAGCAAATAATAGTGAGTCTGTATGTTTTTCTTCACTCTTGGTTAGCGTATCGTCAATATCTAAAACAATAAGGTTTTTCTTTGTCATGTTTGTTTGAAGTTCGTTTTTATGATTTTATAGAATTCTATTACTAAAAAAAGTGTTATCTAATTACAGAATATAAATGAATTACTATAATTATAACCCAAAGAGTTTATCATAATAAAATCATTCTTTAACTTTGCTAAAAATACAATTTTATGTTTACTCCAGGACGAATAATTTTTGCTAGTTTGTTTGTTGTTGTTTTTGTAGCAGTAATGATTTTTAGTTACAAAAAGGATGCAAAAAGAAATAAAAAATACTATCAAAATGGAGCGTTGTATACAGCTATCGGTATTGTTGTAACAATTCTACTTTTATTTTTGTTTAAGTATATAAATAAGCATTAGTTCATTTTTTCGACATCACTAAGTTTGTGATGATCTAAAACGGTATAGCCTTCCTGATTAAATTTTGATGATGGTTTGTATTTAACATTGGTGATTAAATGCATAAAATCATAGGATGTTGCTTGATATACCACTTGACCAAACGATTCTTCATGATATTTTAGAAGCACATACAATTTCGCATCGAGCTGTTTAATTTCTTCTGGAGAATACTTTTGTAAAGGACTAGTATTGTCAATTTCATGAACAATTGTCCATACCGTAGGTAAATACATTATTTTGTCTCTTTCTAGTGTCAGTCGATAGTAATTTCTACTGTAAGTATCATTTTCATTTTTTTCATTCATAGAAAGAGTAACCGTTATTTCGGGTTCAATCATTACAGTTTTTCTACTATTCATTAGTCTGAACATAATGGCTTTTCCTTTTTTGAAATCTCTATGGATAAAGTTTTTACTGAATAAAATAGCGGCTTTAGGTTTTGAAAATCGCCCATACAAAAGTCCCGTAATGAATGAGAAACTAAGTAGTCCAATCATAGCTTCAAAAGCTGCAACAATATTTGCAGTTACACCTTGTGGGGCAATTCCGCCATAACCTACAGTTGTAAGCGTTTGAGTACTAAAGAAAAAACCGTTCAAACAATCTTCCATCAAATTACCTTTTGAAGGAGTAATTTGATCAATACCAATAGCAATATAAATAAAACCAAAAAAGATATTAAGTAGAACATAACCGAGGAAAACAAAGAAGAAGAATTTATACCATGACAGCTCTATGAAGTAGGTATACAAATCATCAACATTAAACTTCTTGTTTATGTGAATTACATTAGAACTCCCATCTTTATTGATCATTCCACGAATGTTTTTCTGAGAGTTATGACCGAATCCTGGGTCCTTTGTCTTTTTAGCCATTGATTAGATTTTCTGGTTAAAAATACAAAACCGATTCTAAATGAGAATCGGTTTCTATTTGCTGTTTAATTTTGAAAACTTATTTAAGTCCTAAAAATTAATTACAAGAAGGTATGTTATAAACATTTCCATCTGAATCTTCAACGCGATCACTCCTTACAACAAGATTCGTTTGACATACTTGCTCTGGAATAATTCTTCCTTCATGTCTGTAAATTAAAATACCTCGCGCAAAATTGTTATTAACTCTAGTATTAATAATTTCTACATTTCTTACTTTAAATAAACCAATACCGTCATCACCAGAAGCTGCGAAATAACAGTTTCTAAAGGTTACATTTTGCGTGAAATCATTATCGTTTTCGCGGCCAATTTGAGGTCCACCACCTGGACTCGATAAATAAGACCAAGCTCCATTAACCCTTGTACGAAGAATTTTACAGTCTTCAAATAGAATATCACTTGATCCCCAACCAACAACACCTCTTGTTGCCAAGCGCCAAGTTACGTCGATGAAACTAATGGAGTTTGAACCATTAATAATGAAAGATTGACCAGTACATTTTGATTTAATACCAATATTATCACCCGCAGCAAAATAATTTCTAGCTTCTTGTAAGACTCTTCTGCTACCTAAAATTTGTAGCCTCCAAGTGTTACCTGATACTTGTGTAGGATTATCCCAACGCCATTGATTTGTACCGTTTTCTACTCGAGGCCAACTATGATCAGAATACCTACGAATATATCTTCCTGCAGCCAAATTTACAGCAGCTAATGGATAGATGTTTTCAGGAGATGGATATCCTTGATCAATATTAATATCAGCATATGTTTTCCCGTTTGATTGGTATAAGTTTCTCACCAATTCACCTTGAGAAACAGTTAATTCATCTCTAACCATTAGCATTCCTTGGAACGTAATATTAGAACAGTTTCTCATAAAAATTTCATGAGTTACTCTGTCAGTAAAGTTAATCGTAGTGTTTTGACTTCCTTGTCCTTTAATTATTAATCTTCCCGCATAATTGAAGTTTACGAAATTAATGGAAGCCCTATCGTTGAAAAAACCAACATTATACTTCCCTGATGGAATATTAATAGTGTAGCTGCTAGAACTATTGTTGTTATTACCTAACCAAATTCCAGCTTCATTAATTGCATCGTTAATGGTTTTCTCATTAACTGTGCTTAATGTTATTTCATTCGATGCTCTTAAAGCTTTACTGAATTGTTCATTGCTTTTGGATGAAATGGATTCTTCAACATGTAACTCTGAGCAAGAACTTAACAGTATAGTAGTAAATAGTGTGATGAATGGTAGAACCAAATAAATTTTTTTTTTCTTCATGATTTTAAAGTGTTTAATCAACGATTTTAGGTTTTTTAAATCACGAAGCTCCCACACCCAATGTACAGATAAATTATTGATTATACAAAAAACAGGTTTTTTACAGTTTGTTTTTTAAGGAGTTATAAATAAAAAATCGCCTAAAATTCATTTTAGACGATTTTTAAAATAAGTTTGAGGTCTTATTATTTTATTGGTAAAAAACTATAGTTTTTCGAGTAGAAGTACATTTGACCTTCAAAAGTTTCTGGTTGAGTAACCTTTATATCCGTGATATTTCCAGCTTCATCTTTTTCAGGAACCAACACAGGGTTTACAAAACCACTGTAAGGAGCAGAAGTAAATTGAGCATTTCTATCTAATACTTCTTTATGAATGGCCTGATCCACTTTAACACCATAACCTTCAACTAAAGCTTTGGCTGCTTCAAAATCTCCTTCCGATTTAATTCTTTGGGTTTCTTTTAAAAGACGACCAAAGATCTCGTGAAGCTTTTTATAGTCATTGATGTTGTAAAAAGTCTTTCCATCTTTTGTTACTTTTTCAATAACATTGTCCTTTTTTCCTTGTTCAAATGACCAAGCCGAAACCCACTGACGGTTTACCATGTGATCTTCTTCAATATCGTCACCAAGATTAATTCTAATTAATTGTGTCATTAATCCATTTCTGATATATCCATCATATGCTGCTTTACCTACATTTTCCCAATTATCAACCAAACCTAATTCTTGTAATTTAGGATCCATTAAATAATATAAACCAACTAAATCAGCTCTACCTTCTTCCATAGTAGAAGCGTAATTTTTTAAGGTTTCTTTTGGTTGACCAATACCTTCATTAATCTTTCCTGATGCATGACCAATTACTTCATGTAACGCTGTATGCAATTTATCGGCAAGTTTACCATATTTAATTTCTAAATCAATTTCTTCTTGATCAAAAGCAAACTCTTTCAGTCTTCCAGTTCCTCCTGCGTTATTGTATGCTCCAATAATATTTCCAAGTGATACAGATTTAGATCCATGTTCTTGACGAATCCAGTTGTTGTTCGGTAAGTTTACACCAATTGGAGTACTAGGAGAGGCATCCCCAGCTTCACCAGCAACATTGACTGTTTTGTAAGAAACTCCAACAACGTTTTCTTTTTTGTGTGTTGGATCTAATGGAGAATTGTCTTCAAACCATTGTGCATTATCAGACAATACCTTCATTTTTTTAGACATATCAAAGTCTTTAATTTGGATGATAGATTCATAAGAACCTCTGTATCCTTTAGGATCGTTATAAACTTCAATAAAACCATTAATCCAGTCAATGTTTCCTTCAGTCGAACTTACCCAAGAAATGGCATATTCATCCCAAGTATCTAAATTACCTGTCTGATAATATTTGATTAAAAGTTCAAGGGTTTTAGCTTGTTTTTCATTTTCAGCAACCCCTTTAGCTTTTTCTAACCAAAAAATAATCTTATCAATAGCCTCACCATAAAGACCACCTGATTTCCATACTTTTTCAACTAGTTTACCATTTTCACGAACTAAAGTAGAGTTTAATCCAGCTTCAATAGGTCTTCCTTCTGGTCCTTTATATGCTTTTGCATAAAAATCTTCTACATCTTTACTAGTGATGTCCGGACTATAAAAGTTAATTGCAGATGCAAGAACATTATCAACACCAGCTTTTTTATTCACTTTTTTATTGTCTTTGTCATTAAAAATAACTTCCAAAGCTTCAGTAGATAATGAGGTGTTCGTCTCTTTTAATAATTGCTCTAAATATTCCTTAGAAAATTCTGGTTTAATCTTATCGTTTGAATAGTGGTGGTGAATACCGTTTGAGAACCAGACCCTCTTTAGGTAAGTTTTAAAAGCATTAAAATCGTTAGTTTCTTTATTACCAGAAAAGGTAGAGTTTATATTTTCGAGAGCCTTTCTAATTTCAAGATTATGACGATAGTTTTGATCCCACATTATATCTCGCCCTGATAAACCAGCTTGAGTAAGGTAGTAAACTAATTGTTTTTCTTTTAAAGTTAAGTTTTCGAAACCAGGAATTTGATAGCGTAAAACTTTGATATCAGCAAACTGCTCAACAACATAATTGAACTCTTTTTTGGGTTTAGTTTCTGTTGTTTTTGCTTCTTTTTTTGTGTCAACACCACAAGAGGCCATTAACCCGGCTGTAGCAATTACACAAAGCGTTTGTTTGAGTTTCATTATTAAATAATTTAAATGTTTTCTAAATAAGATGCTAAAGTTACAAATTTTGTACTTCCTTATAGCGAAAGCAGTCCGTAGTATGATCATTTACCATTCCTGTAGCTTGCATGTAGGCATAGATAACTGTCGATCCTACAAACTTGAATCCTTTCTTTTTGAGATCTTTGGATATTTGATCAGATAATTCGGTAGTCGCAGGAACTTCTTTTTTCGTTTTGAAAGTATTTTGAATTGGCTTATCATTAACAAACTCCCAGTAATATTTTGAATAAGAACCGTATTCTTCTTGGATTTTCATGAATGCTTGTGCGTTCGTAATCGTAGCTTTTATTTTTAGTTTGTTTCTAATAATTCCTTCGTTTTGAAGAAGCTCTTCATATTTTTCTTCCGTATAGAGGGCGATTTTTTTATAATCGAAATTATCGAAAGCTTTTCTAAAGTTTTCTCTCTTTCGTAAAACTGTAATCCAACTTAGTCCAGCTTGGAAGGTTTCCAGTATTAAAAATTCAAATAAAGTATGATCATCATAAACTGGAACTCCCCATTCTTCGTCATGATACTTCATATAAAGTTCATCGTCACTTACCCAAAAGCATCTATTTTTCATGATATTAGTTTTGTTAGCGTTTGAAATTTTTGTTAAATACAATAAAAGTAGTGTAAAAAAGGAATAATTTTTGCAATTTTAAGAAAGTAAAACATCCTTGATTATGAGTTTTTTAAAAAATGTTTTAGGTGTTGTAATAGTTATAGCTGTAATTATTGGCTGTAGCTCGGTTCCTACGCAATCAAATAATGATGGAAAGGAAAAGCCAGTAGTAATTGCCAATGATAGTTTAGAATATGAAATTATAATAATCGATCCAGGTTTTAATAGATATTTATACTCAGTAGCCAGACCTCGTGGTTACCATTCTTTGAAGTATTTAGAAATTAGAAACAGATTTCTTGTTCCTATATGGAATCAACGAGTGAATAACCCTGGGCTATTTAATCCTAATATTTATGAAAATAGAATTAATTATGATCCATACATTGAGTATGGTTATGAGGTAAACTATTTACTCTTTCAATATTTTCAATTTGCACAGCGTAAATATCGAATGACTTTAAGGTAGTTTTTAATCGTTGCAAAATCTTATATTTGCTTATAAAAATATTTTGAAATGAAGTTTTTACGAAACTTATTGGCCTCGATTTTAGGCTTTTTTATCGCGTTATTTTTAATCTTTATACTTTTTGCTTTAATAGCCTCAGTAGCGGGTTCTTCGAATGAGGTAGAGGTAGAAGAAAATTCAGTTTTGAAGCTTGACTTATCAATGAAAATTAAAGATTATTCACCGAAGGATAAAAACCCTTTTGTTGATGCTTTGGGTATTTCTCCAACTGGCTTAGGATTAAACAATGTTATTGCCGCTATAGAAAATGCGAAAACAGATTCTAAAATAAAAGGTATTAGTATTAATACTTCTTTTATAAACGCCGGAATTGCACAGACACAGGCAGTTCGAAATAAATTAGAAGAGTTCAAAGAGAGTGGAAAGTTTGTTTATGCGTATAACGATTTTTATGATCAGAAGAATTATTATTTAAGTTCTGTAGCAGATAGTGTTTTTGTGAACCCAGTGGGTATTATCGATTTTCGTGGATTATCAACTGAAATTTTATATTACAAAGACTTTGAGGATAAGTTCGGCGTAAAAATGGAGGTGATCCGACATGGAAAATATAAGAGTGCTGTTGAGCCTTATTTAAATAATGAAATGAGTCAGGCAAATAGAGAACAAACAACTTCTTTCTTAAAGTCTATTTGGTCTGAAATTATTGAGGATATCTCTGTAAGTAGGGATGTTTCTACAAAAGAATTAAATGGTATTGCAGATAGTTTAAAAGCTAGGACTCCAGAATTGGCTCTTGAAAATAACTTAATTGATGGTGTTATTTATCAGGATGAATATGAAGAAAAATTAGAGGCGACTGTTGGAAGTAAACCTAAATCGATTTCTTTGGAAGATTATGTGAAAGCTGGAAATGGTAAAATAAGGTCGTCTTCAAAGAATAAAATAGCTGTTATTTATGCTCAAGGACAAATTTTTTATGGAGAGGGAACTCAAGATATCATAGGACAAGGTTTGACTAATAAAGCAATAAGAAAAGCAAAGAAAGATAAAAATGTAAAGGCTATTGTTCTAAGAGTAAATTCGCCTGGAGGAAGTGCTTTAGCTTCCGAGTTGATATGGAGAGAATTAGAGTTAGCTAAAAAAGAAAAACCTGTTGTCGTGTCAATGGGTAATGTAGCGGCTTCAGGAGGTTATTATATCGCTTGTAACGCCAATAAAATTGTTGCTGAACCAACAACAATTACTGGGTCGATAGGCGTGTTTGGCGTTCTTCCGAATGCTAGTGAGTTGGCAGGTAAATTAGGAATAAATGCAGAACAGGTTTCTACAAATAACAGTCCTAATTATAGTCTTTTTGAACCAATGGATAAAAGATTCTATGATGTAACGAAGCAAGGAGTTGAAGAAACGTATAAAGTTTTTGTTAATCGAGTTTCATCAGGTAGAGGAATGCCTTTTGAAGAGGTAGATGCAATTGCTCAAGGTCGTGTTTGGACAGGTAAAGAAGCATTAGCCAACGGATTGGTTGATGAGTTAGGGAGTTTAAATGATGCGCTTGAAATAGCGGCTGAATTGGCTAAAGTCGAAGACTACAGAGTTAGAAATTACCCGAATTATAAGAAAGAGTTGAAAGAATCACTTAAAATATCTCCTTTTGGAAAAAGTTCAAAGCAAGAGATTTTGGAAGAATTATTAGGTGATGAAGAATTGAGAGCTTACAAAGCTATTAAGGATTTTAAAAGCTTAAAAGGAATTCAAGCCAGAATGCCTTTTCTTTATGATATAAAATAAAAGTATAATTACATAATAAAAACACCATTATAGCCAGCTATAATGGTGTTTTTTGTTGCTATATGTTAAAGTTTGTAAGGAGCTACTTTTTAATCGACTAAGAGTCAAACTTTAAATATGGTTTTCAGAATATTGTTTTTTTTGGGTGTTCTTACATTTACTTTACCCAATGTAGCTCAAACATGCTGTTCTGGAGGTGTACCATTATCAAACAATATTGGATTACCAATCTTAGAAAAAGGAACCATCCAAGTTGGTTTGTTTTATGATTACAATAACTTGAATACTTTAAATCGTGGAAATGAAACACTCGATGATAGTAATCGTTTAAGAACTACACATTCGGTATTATTGAATTTAGGTTATAGTATAACATCACGATTATCAGTAGAGGCTTTGTTAACTTGGGTAAATCAACAGCGAAGAATTTTATTGAATAACAATATCGATGAATCTTTTGGAATTGGAGACGCCATTGTTTTAGCAAGATATCGAATTTTGGAATTTGGAAATTGGAATTATTCAATTGGAGGAGGGGTGAAACTTCCATTAGGTGCGACGGATAGAGAAAATAATTTAGGTATTACTTTAAATGCCGATTTACAACCAGGTAGTAATACTTACGATGGTATTTTGATGAGCTCAATTGGTACTTATTTTAACTTTAGGAAAAGTTTAAATTTTACAATGAGGTATACTTTTCGAGGGACCGGAGTTAACGATTCATACCTAGGAGATAATGATTATAAGTTTGGTAATGAACAGCAGTTGTTTCTGATTCTATCAGACCAATTTTTGTTCTTTAATGAATTATTTGAAACGAGTTTACAATTTAAATATAGACATGCCGATAGAGATGTTTTAAATGATAATGAAATAGTTAATACAGGGGGAGAATGGATTTTTGTGAGACCAACTCTTTCTTATAATGTTTCTAATAACTTTAATTTAAATTCAAGTCTAGAAGTTCCTGTTTACAGTAACGTTGATGGCATTCAATTGACCCCTACATATCGATTAAACTTAGGTGTAACTTTAAGGTTATCCAAAAAAGAAAAAACAAATACTAACTTAATCTACTAAAAATGAAGTCAAGGTTTATCTTATTTTTTTTAACTCTCTTAATAGCTTCTTGTTCAGGTGGTGATGCGAATGAGCTAGGTAATGGAAGTACGAATGGAGGAGGTAATACTAATGCTACTTCTTGGTTGATTCCAAAAGACGAAGTCATAGATGGAGGCTCAGGTAAAGATGGAATTCCATCAATTAATTCTCCGAAATTTTATAGAGCAAATGAGGCAACCTATTTGTTAAATGATGATTTAGTTATTGGTGTTGTTAAAAATGGAGAGGTTAAAGCGTATCCACATAGAATTTTAGACTGGCATGAGGTTGTTAATGATGAATTAGGTGGAGAAAAAGTTACCATATCCTATTGTCCGTTAACGGGAACAGCTTTAGGCTGGAATAGAAATATAGAAGGTAGAGAATTATCTTTTGGAGTATCGGGTTTGCTCTATAATGCCAATTTAATATTATATGATAGGCAAACAGATAGCAATTGGAGTCAACTGGAGGAAAAATGTGTGAATGGTGAGTTTATCGGAAAGGTTCCAGAGAATGTTAATTTGATTGAAACAACATGGGAACTTTGGAAAAGAGAATATCCAAATACATTGGTCTTATCGGACGAACAAGGTTTGAATAGACATTATGATATTTATCCATACGGTTCATACAGAGAAGATCATGACTTTTTTGTATTTCCAGTACCTAATTTAGATAATAGGTTACCTTCCAAAGAAAGAATACATGCTCTAAAAATAGAAAATCGAGTAAAGGTTTTTAGGTTTTCAGATTTCAGTGGAGGAAAGGTCGTAAAAAGGTCTATTTTAGGAAAAGATATTTTAATAGTAGGTAACGAGAATATTATTCAAACATTCGTTCTTAATAATGAACAGAAAGATTTAATATTTGAAATGGGTAATTCGATGGATTCTTTTTTTATGGATAATGAAGGTAATCAATGGTCCATTAATGGAAGTGCCATTTCAGGGAATAGGACAGGAGAAAAACTTGAAGATACAAATTCCTATATGTCTTTTTGGTTTGCTGTTCCTGCCTTTCACCCAAATGTTGAATTAATGAGTTTATAAAAAAAACTGAGATAATTCTCAGTTTTTATATTTCTTTTATTCGGTAAATGTAGATTTCTTTATCGAAAGAAGGTTGAGCTCGTAATACTCTGGATACCTCTTTCATTCGCATTTGATCTAAAAGATAAAGTCGATTTATTCCTTCTCCAAGAACAACTTCATCATCAAGAAAAATTTTCGTTACTGTAGGACTTGGTTTGCCGAACTTTTTTAATTTTCTAGTATTAGCGGTTTCAAAGTTACTCGAATTTGTTCGCATCTGATGATCGATGAGTTTGCGCAATTGATAGCTGCGGATTCGAGAATCAGTTCTTAAGAAATCAAGAACAAATTGATTTGATTTTCTTTCGTCAGTTTCAATAACAACATCGAAGGTTTTTGGTTCTTTGCTTTCTTGGGCAATAATGTTTAGCGAAAATATCATCGCTAGGGCAAATAGGAAATTTCTAGTAATCATAGGTTATTGTTTTGATAATGAGTTAATTGTAATAATCATTTCAGAGGTAATGTTTAAATGTTAAAGTTATTTCAGTATGGTTTTCTTTGAAATTAGGCTTCCTGATTCAGATACACCCTCTAAATACATCCTTATTTCCTCTTGGAGTTTTGTTGGTATTTTAAAAGTTTTTACTGAGTTTGGAGCGATAGAGATTTCTGGAATCCAGAAAACAGATCCATAATGTAGAAAAGTTTCGGTACTATAAGTTTTAAACTCTGGAGAGTAATAATCTTTTGTTTGTGAAAACCCTTTCTTTACTTTATATGTTCCTAAGCTACTATTGCTGGTTTTATATTCTCCAGGAGAATAACTGTATATGTACACGTATTCAACCGGATAGTGACCAACATATGGACTGTATTTATTTTTCTCACCATAATAAATTCCTTTAATGGTGTTTATTGGAAGCTGTTCTAAAATAGTTGCCAAAGGAGATGGGTATATTTTGTCGTCATCAAGGTAAACTTCTACTGTACCTCTGAAACTATTGGTAATAGTTCCTCCTCTGGAGGAAATTATAGGAAAAGGGATTGCATCTTTATAATAAATATGATATTTTTTTCTAAGCACATCTAGTACGCTAGTACTAGGGTCAGCTTCTATATTGAATTTTCTTACAGGAAAGTTAAGCTCATCTAATACAGCTTCATCAAAGTCCGTTCTATCTCTCTTCTTTTTAATTTCTACTTCGTCGAGAATTTCGTTTTCTCTGAAAGTCGATTTTAAGTCTACAATTTGATAATTTAGTTGATAATCGATTTCCTTTTTTTCTAAAAAAGTATCTGATAGATTTTCAAACGAACTTCGATTCGTAAATTGAAGCGAAGGTGATGCTTTTAATGTGATTCCATTTTTATTAGTTATTCCGAATTCTATATTAGAATTTTCAAGGACGTAAGTGTTTGGTAGTTTAAAAGAACCATTATTCGGTGTTAAAACTTCAATGATATCATTTTCTGAAGAAAAAACAACCAATTGTTGATCCTTTTTTAAAGCTTTATTCAGTTTTCCAGTAATGGTAATACCATTTTCAAAATTATAATTAGTATTTGGAGGGTAGTCAAATATATTATTCCAACTGTATTTACTCCATCCTTGTGTTAATAAAAGTAAATCTAAATCACGCAGTTTTTTATGGTTAATGTCTTTTATGTAATAATCAATGTTTTGAATGTCTCCTTTAAGATAAGGTCTGAACATAAAAGAACTGTAAACGTTATTAGTGTTAGCATAGGCCTTGGTTTGAGAAGGAAGAAAAGAAGAGCTTAAATACAGTTTTTGACTGCCTTTATTCTTGATTTGGACGGTTAGAGAATCTGCTGTTGAACTTATTTTATCAATATTAATATCGGAATACAGCTCTTCTTTATGATTGTATATAATCCTTTCCAACACAGGTTTAAAATCTTCATTAAATACAGTTATTGTATTAACACCTTTTGCTAACTTTCCTTTATTAATAATGAGAGAATATTTGGTGTCTATGCCATTAAATGTAAGCTCTTGTTTTTGGTATTTCCTAGTGTTATGAATGAATATGGTATATGTTTTTGATGCTAGGTTCTTTATAGAATTCTCATTGGTTCTAATTTTGATAAACAAATTGTTAGGATTACTATTAACAACTCTCATTGCAATTCCTTGTATATTTGAGATGGATGTTTTTTGAGAAATGACGACACCATTATCTAATGTTGCTTCAAAAGAATACACCTCATTTTCATGAAAGTAAAAATTCACATCGCCAAGTCCAAACTTGTTTGTTTTGAATTCTTTAATAATATCACCTTTACTATTTTTAACAAATCCTTTATCAATGGTGATTCCTTTGTTGTTTTTATCTTTTATTAGAACGCCAAAATTATTTATCGATCCACCCAGTATATGACCTCCTTCGGGGAATAATTTAAATTCGTAAAATTTATCTTGGGTAAAATTGTTTGAAGACTTATTTTTTGCGTTAGAAACAATTTTGATCTTTTGAATGTAAGAATTGTCCTCGTGGAAGTTTTTCATCCAATTTGTTGAGGCTTTTAAAAAGTAGGTTTCTTTTGTAAAAGTAGAATCTACTTTTATACTACCTATTCCCATACCATTTGTTACACGTATTAATTTTTGATCTTTTAAATTTCCTTCATCATCAAAAATAGATACATATAAATTGGAGGTGGTTTTATGTAGTTTCTGAGAATTTTGCTCCAGTACGTATGATTTAAACCAAATATCTTCACCAGAAAGGAAAGTTGTTTTATTTAAATGTAGATGGGGGATTTCCCTTGTAATTTCAAAATATTCATTATAACTATTTTCAAGATTCTTATTTTGAGAAAATAGAGTTAAACAATACAGTAAAAAGTAAATTTTAAAGAATAGCAACCTCATAGCGTATGTAGTTAATTAGTTCTCTATAAATTTACCAAAAATAAAAGTTAGACTTGCTTTACCTATAAAATTTAACAATGTTAGTTAATGATTATTTTCTTTGAGATTAGATTTCCAGATTCAGATATTCCTTCAAGGTGCATTTTAACATCATTTTGTAGCTTTGTGGGGATTTTAAAGGTCTCAACTGAATTAGGTGCAATCGAAATTTCAGGGATCCAGAAAATAGATCCAAAATGCCTGAAGGTATCGCCACTGTAAGTATAGAATTCAGGTGAATAATACTCCTTTGTTTTTGAAAAACCTTTGTCGATGTAATAATCGGCGTAAGAACTTTCTCTAAAGCTATAATCACCAGGATTATATGTGTATATGTATACATGTTCACAACTTCGATTATCATTAACACGACCAAAATATACTTCCTTAACAGAATCTAAATACATGGATTGAGCAACCCAAGTTGGTATTTCGAAATTGTCAAGAAACAGCCTTACTAGAGGCCTCATTATATAATCATTGGTTTTAAGTGGACATCCACCTCTTGGATAAATTATGGGATCTCCTTCTTCGTATGAAATAGTATATCGCTTACTACTAAGAAAGTCTAATACATTTTCACTCGAAGCAAAAACAAGATTTTTCATTTTTTGTCGAGTTAAAATGGTTGCTGCGCCATATGGAGCAAGAGAATTATCGACGTAATCTCGTTTCTTTCTAACCTCTACTTCATCTAAAATTTCGGTCTCTTTAAATGTTGAAGCAAGGTCTTTTATTTCATAGTACAATTCTTTTATGTTTGCAGTGTTATCTATGTAATCTTCAGATAAGTCATCGTACAAAGTTCTTTTGCTGAACTGAAGGGATGGGGCTTGTCTGTATACGGGATTATCTTTTTTAGTAATGCCAAATCTCAGATACGTACCTTCCTTAATGAAAGTATTGGCTAGCTCAAAACTATTAATTCCTGACTCAAAAACTTGAACAATATTATTCTTTGCGGAAAAAATTAAAAGTTGCTCATCTTTTTTTAAAGTTTTATTAAGTTTTCCTTTAACTGTAATACCATTTTCAAATTGATAATTTGTATCTGGAGGTGAATTAAATATGTTATTCCAACTGTACTTACTCCATCCTTGTGTTAACAATAGTAAATCTAAATCGCGTAGTTTTTTATGATTGGTGTTGTTTAAATAATAATCTATGTTTTGAATATTCCCTTTTATATAGGGCTTAAATATAAAAGCGCTGTAGATACTGCTATTAGGATTATAGGACTTTGTTTGAGAAGGAAGAAAAGAAGAGCTTAGAAATAATTTTTGATCACTTTTATTTTTTATTTGAAAAGTTAATGAATCAACTGTTGAACTTATTTTATGTATACTAACATCTGAATATAATTCTGCCTTATGATTATATATGATCCTTTCTAAAATAGGTTCAAAATTTTCATTGAATACAGTAATTGTATTAACTCCTTTCGCTAGTTTCTTTTTATCAATAATTAGAGAGTAAATTATGTCTTCTCTATTGAACGTAAATTCTCGTTTTTGATATTCTCTTGTGTTGTGAACAAAGATGGTATATTTTTTTGAAGCTAAGTTTTCTAAAGATTTTTTATTGGTTCGAACTTTAATGAATAAGTTTTCAGGATTACTGTTTATTACTCTCATGGTAACTCCTTTCTTATTTTGGATCGGTGTTTTTTGAGAAATAACAATACCATTTTCTAGAGTTGCCTCAAATGAATAAATTTCGTTTTCACGGACTAATAAATTAACATCACCTAAACCGAATCTATTTGTTTTAAACTCCTTGATAATATCTCCTTTGATGTTTTTAATAACACCTTTGCTAATGGATATGCCTTTGTTGTTTTTATCTTTTATTAAAATACCAAGATTGTTGATAGTTTCGGCTAGAATATGACCTCCTTCAGGAAATAATTTGAATTCATAAAATTTGTCTTGACTAAAGTTATTTATTGTGGGCTTTCTCTTATTGGAAACAATTTCGATTTTTTGAATATAGGAGTTGTCTTCATGGAAGTTTTTCATCCAGTTTGTCGAGGCCTTTAAAAAATAAGTTTCTTTGGTAAAAGTAGAATCTATTTTTATACTACCCATTCCCAAACCATCTGTTATCCGAAATAGTTTTTGGTCTTTTAATTTTCCATCATCATCAAAAATTGAAACGTATAAGTTTGAAGTGGTTTTGTGTAGCTCTTGAGAATTTTGTTCAAGTATATATGATTTGAGCCATATCTCTTCACCTTTAATGAAAGATGTTTTGTTTAAATGGAGGTATGGAATTTCTCTGGTATTTTCGAAATACTCAATGTATTTATTTTCTAAACTTTTGTTTTGAGAGAATAATGATAAACATGAAATTAAAAAAAGTGAAGTTAAAAATAAAGATCTCATAGCTAGTGGATAGTAATTAGTTTTTCCTATAACAATCAAAAATTATTCCAAAAGAAGATTTTAGATTTGTAATTTACTTAATCGATAACAAAAGTTTTTGAGATAAGGCTTCCAGATTCAGATATTCCTTCAAGGTATATTTTGATCTCTTTTTGAAGTTTTCTTGGTATTTTGAATATTTCAATTGAATTCGGAGAAACTGAAATTTCAGGAATCCAAAACACCGAGCCAAAATACTTGAAAGTTTCATCAGTGTAGGAATAAAACTCAGGAGAGTAGTATTCTTTAGCCCGAGAAAAACCTTTTTCTATTTTAGATTCTTTTAACTTGTTATTTTTTCTCCTAGACTCATCGGAAGTTAATGTGAAGATATGAATTTGTTCAACTGGATGGGGGCCAAGAGTTTCTCCAAAATAAATAGCTTTAACACTTTTTACGGTAATGTCATTAAACATCCATAAAAACTGAGGTTCTATCCATTTATTGTTTAGGAATACATTTACAACACCACTTCGTGTTTCAGTAACTCTTGTAGAGCGGATACTATATCCTTGACTTGTGTTAACAACAACATATTTTTTTCTTAAGAATTCAAATACATTCTTATCCGAATTGGGATCTATTCCAGTCATTTTTCTAACGGGAATAGTAATTTTCTTAAAGGATGCTTCATCAATCTCTCTCTTTTTTTTAACTACTACTTCATCAAGAATTTCTGTTTCTCTAAATGTAGATTTTAAGTTTTTTACTTCGTAGTTCAATTCATTTATAGGCTTTGTGTTACGATTAAAGTTTTGGGGTAATTTTTCAAATGAAGTTCGCTTTGAGAATTGCAAGGAAGGTGAAACTTTCTTCGTATTCATTCCTTTTTTTGATATCCCAAATTTTATTAAAGAATTTTCTTTGACGTATGTATTTGAAAGTTTGAAGTTACCGTCAATAGGAGTGAGCATTTTAATAATATTGTTTTCTCCTGAAAAAACTAAAAGTTGCTCATCCTTTTTTAAAGGTTTATTAAGTTTTCCTTTAATAGTAATACCATTTTCAAATTGATAATTTGTATTTGGAGGTGAATTAAATATGTTATTCCAACTGTACTTACTCCATCCTTGTGTTAACAATAGTAAATCTAAATCGCGTAGTTTTTTATGATTGGTGTTGTTTAAATAATAATCTATGTTTTGAATATTCCCTTTTATATAGGGCTTAAATATAAAAGCGCTGTAGATACTACTATTAGGATTATAGGACTTTGTTTGAGAAGGAAGAAAAGAAGAGCTTAGGAATAATTTTTGATCACTTTTATTTTTTATTTGAAAAGTTAATGAATCAACTGTTGAATTTATTTTATGTATACTAACATCTGAATATAATTCTGCCTTATGATTATATATGATCCTTTCTAAAATAGGTTCAAAATTTTCATTGAATACAGTAATTGTATTAACTCCTTTCGCTAGTTTCTTTTTATCAATAATTAGTGAGTAAATTATGTCATCTCTATTGAATGTAAATTCTCGTTTTTGATATTCTCTTGTGTTGTGAACAAAGATGGTATATTTTTTTGAAGCTAGGTTTTCTAAAGATTTTTTATTGGTTCGAACTTTAATGAATAAGTTTTCAGGATTACTATTTACTACTCTCATGGTAGCTCCTTTCTTATTTGGGATCGGTGTTTTTTGAGAAATAACAATACCATTTTCTAGAGTCGCCTCAAATGAATAAATTTCGTTTTCACGGACTAATAAATTAACATCACCTAAACCAAATCTATTTGTTTTAAACTCCTTGATAATTTCTCCTTTGATGTTTTTAATAACGCCTTTGTTAATGGGTATTCCATTGTTGTTTTTGTCTTTTATTAAAATACCAAGGTTGTTGATAGTTTCGGCTAGAATATGACCTCCTTCAGGAAATAATTTGAATTCATAAAATTTGTCTTGAGTGAAGTTATTTATTGTGGTCTTTCTCTTATTGGAAACAATTTCGATTTTTTGAATATAGGAATTGTCTTCATGAAAGTTTTTCATCCAATTTGTTGAGGCTTTTAAAAAGTAGGTTTCTTTTGTAAAAGTAGAATCTATTTTTATACTACCCATTCCCAAACCATCTGTTATCCGAAATAGTTTTTGGTCTTTTAATTTTCCTTCATCATCAAAAATAGAAACGTATAGGTTCGAAGTGGTTTTGTGTAGTTCTTGAGAATTTTGTTCAAGTATATATGATTTGAGCCATATTTCTTCACCTTTAATGAAAGATGTTTTGTTTAAATGGAGGTATGGAATTTCTCTAGTATTTTCGAAATACTCAATGTATTTATTTTCTAAACTTTTGTTTTGAGAGAATAATGATAAACATGAAATTAAAAAAAGTGAAGTTAAAAATAAAGATCTCATAGCTAGTGGATAGTAATTAGTTTTTCCTATAACAATCAAAAATTATTCCAAAAAAAAGAGCCTCGAGAAATTATCCTCGAGGCTCTTTCAAATATGTTTAAGAATCTTTTCTTACATCATTCCTGGCATTCCACCACCCATAGGAGGCATCGCTGCAGCAGGAGCATCTTCTTTAATATCAACTAAAGCACACTCCGTTGTTAAAATCATACCTGAAACAGAAGCAGCATTTTCTAAAGCAACACGAGTTACTTTTTTAGGATCAATAATTCCAGCTTCTAACATATTAACATAAGCATCAGATTTAGCATCATATCCGAAATCAGCATCTCCTTCTAATACTTTATTAATTACTACAGATCCTTCTCCACCAGCATTTTCAACGATTGTTCTTAATGGAGATTCAATTGCTCTGTTTACAATTTGAATTCCTGTAGTTTCGTCTAAATTATCAGTAGTTATAGATTCAAGAACTTTTTTAGCTCTTACTAAGGCAACACCACCTCCAGCAACGATACCTTCCTCAACAGCAGCTCTTGTTGCATGTAAAGCATCATCAACTCTATCTTTCTTTTCTTTCATTTCAACTTCAGAAGCAGCACCAACATAAAGTACAGCAACACCTCCAGCTAATTTAGCTAAACGCTCTTGTAACTTTTCACGATCGTAGTCAGAAGTTGTAGTTTCTATTTGAGCTTTAATTTGATTAACTCTTGCTTTAATTTGAGCTTCATCACCTGAACCGTTAACAATAGTGGTGTTGTCTTTGTCAATAGTTACAGTTTCTGCCGTTCCTAAAAGGTCTAAAGTAGCGTTTTCAAGAGAGAAACCTCTTTCTTCAGAAATAACAGTACCACCAGTTAAAATGGCGATATCCTCTAACATTGCTTTTCTTCTGTCACCAAACCCAGGAGCTTTTACAGCAGCGATCTTTAATCCTCCGCGTAATTTATTTACTACTAAAGTAGCTAAAGCTTGCCCATCTACATCTTCAGCAATGATTAATAAAGGCTTTCCAGATTGAGCAACTGGCTCTAAAATAGGAAGGATTTCTTGTAAGTTAGAAATCTTTTTATCGAATAATAAAATATAAGGATTGTCTAAATCAGCAATCATTTTATCAGCGTCAGTAACAAAGTAAGGAGATAAATAACCTCTGTCAAATTGCATTCCTTCTACTACATCAACGTAAGTATCAGTACCCTTAGCTTCCTCAACTGTAATAACACCTTCTTTACCAACTTTTCCAAATGCTTCTGAAATTAAGTTACCAATAAAGGCATCATTATTAGCAGAAATAGAAGCAACTTGTTGAATCTTTTCAGAAGTATCACCAACTTCTTTCGATTGTTTTGCTAAATCTTCAGTGATAGCGTTTACCGCTTTTTCAATACCACGCTTTAAGTCCATTGGATTAGCCCCAGCAGCAACGTTTTTTAAACCTTCTTTAACGATAGCTTGTGCAAGAACAGTAGCCGTAGTTGTACCGTCACCTGCCAAGTCATTAGTTTTAGAAGCAACCTCTTTAACCATTTGAGCTCCCATATTTTCAAGAGCATCTTCTAATTCAACTTCTTTTGCTACAGAAACTCCATCTTTCGTTACGTGAGGAGCTCCAAAAGATTTTGAAATAATTACATTACGACCTTTTGGACCTAATGTTACTTTTACTGCGTTAGCTAAGGCATCAACACCGCGTTTAAGGCCTTCACGAGCGTCAACATCAAATTTTATATCTTTTGCCATTGTGTTTTTTCAATTTTTTAACCTTGAAAAAATATCAAGGTGTTAGTTAATTTAGTTTTAGTTTTTTAAAATGAGTTTGTTAGATAATAGCGAATACATCACTTTCTCTCATAATAAGGTAATCTTTTCCTTCGAACTTTAACTCAGTACCAGCATATTTACCGTATAAAACAGTATCACCAACTTTTACCGTTAAAGGTTCGTCTTTGGTTCCATTTCCAACCGCAACTATAGTTCCTCGTTGTGGTTTTTCTTTAGCGTTATCAGGAATAATAATTCCTGAAGCAGTAGTTGTCTCTGCTGCAGCTGGTTCAACAAGAACTCTATCTGCTAAAGGTTTAATGTTTAATCCCATTTTATATTTTTTTAGTTATTATTTTTTTGATTTGTGTTTAAAATGACAGAAACTATGCCATTGAAATGATACTGACACATTTTCAAGAATTTCATATTTGAATAAAAAAAAATGTCAACGATAATGACACGTTGACATTTTTATTATTTCAAAACTAAAGTAGATTTATTGAACACTGTCTTTAGTTGTATTTGCGTCTGTTGCAGGAGCGCTTTGAGTTGTTTCAACTCCGCTTAAAGTTTCTTCTAACTGAGGAGCGTTTTCTCCATTTCCTCTTGGAATAGCAAAGTTAGCTAATAAGATTAAAGCAAACATAGCAATAGCTAAAGTCCAAGTTGTCTTATCTAAGAAAGTGTTTGTGTTTTGAACTCCTCCAATGTTTTGAGCACCTCCTCCAAATGAAGAAGATAAACCTCCACCTTTAGGGTTTTGTACCATTACAATTAATATTAGAGCAACTGCTACTATCAAAATTAAAATTAAAAGTAAAGTATATGTAGTCATTATTTATTGTTTTGTAATATTCTAATTTTTTTTACTTGGTCTGCAAAGAAACCACTTTTTTCTGGATATTTCAAACTTAATATATTATAAGCTTTTATAGCACTGTCATATTTCTTTTGCTCAAGATAAACTTTGGCTAAAGTTTCAGTCATCAACTGGTTATCTTCCTTAACTTCTGTGGGCTTGAAACTCGCTGTATTTGTTTTTGAAGGTCTCGATATTTTCGGACTACTTTCAATAAATTTATCGATGATTGAGTCTTGATGAGTCTTTTCTGGAGCTTGGGTATCTTCGTTTTTTCTAACAATTACTTTTTTAGAAGAAAGCTCTAACCATTGATTAAATGAAAAGGATTCACTTTTAGCAAAAACTAATGGTTTTCCTATTGACAGTTCTTGTATCGCTTTATCTACCTTAGATTCTTTCGAACGAGATAAAATATTAATAGCTTTTGGAACTATCTTTTTTTCTTTTTTCTTGTTCGATTTCTGAAATTCTTTAGAAGTAATTAAATCAAAAAGAACTTTTCTATCTGTGGTATAAGCGGCGGTCAACTTCAACTCGTTATTGTATTTGAAGCTTTCATTGTTTTTTAAAGTTTTTAAGAACAATGCCCGAGCAGCTTGGAAGTAAGGATATTTTTCTACTAAAGACTTTAATTGATGTAAATCTTCGTCAAGAATAACATTCTTGTTAATTAAGGATTGTATGTAATTAGTGTTTGTCAAAATAACAGTGTCTTACCATTTTCCTACCGAAGCGTTAAATATATCTTGAGTAATTCTATCAATAATTTCATCAAAAGCAGCATCTAATTGCGCACCTGTGAGTTGTACATCTGCAGCATAATCATAATAAAAAGAAAATTGTTTTTCGAAGTTTTTCTTTTCATCTAAGTTGTTTGTATATCTAGTATTTACAACGATTGTTAACCTGTTTTGTGCAGCGGTTTGATTTGCTTGTGCACTCATAGGATTAATTCGATAATCCACAATTTCACCATCAAAATGTAAATCTCCATTACTAGATACTAAGGTCAAATTAGTCTGTCTAGTAAATAAATCTTGAAGATCTTGTGTAAAACGTTGTCCCAATGCAGGTTCTATTATTGGAGCCTGATTAGGGAAAAAATCAATTTGAATGGTTTTAGCATTTCCTACATCTCCTCCTGTAAAAGAATATACTCCACATGAAACTATAGTGGCAGTAATAAAACTAAAGAAGAGTATTTGAAGTACTTTTTTCATTGGTATTGTTTTTGTAAAAATAACTAAAAGTTTTACAGGTCGTATTGCTTAATTTTTCGGTATAACGTTCGTTCAGAAATACCAAGCTCTTTTGCCGCAAGTTTTCTCTTACCATTATTTTTGTCAAGAGACTTTTTAATCATTTCTATTTCTTTCTCCTGCAATGATAAGTTTTCATCTTCTTCTATTGTCTCAACAAAATCATAATTATTTTGATTTGTTTGCTGAGGTATTTGAACAACTTCAACTTCTGGAATAACTTCTGTTTCTTGCTCTTGATATATTTTTTGAATCAATCGATGATTTTCTTCTTGAACTTGTTGAGAGTTTCCGTCCTTTAATAAATCTAGAGTAAGTTTTTTAAGATCATTGATGTCATTTCGCATATCGAATAATATCTTATACATGATATCTCGTTCATTAGCGAAATCATTACTAGCGGTTTTGGCTCCAACAACAGCAGGAAGATTTCCTTGCATATCAGGTAAATATTGAATCAATTTTTGAGAAGAGATGTTTCTGTTTTCTTCAACTACGGATATTTGTTCAGCAATATTTCGTAGTTGTCTGATATTTCCTGGAAAGTTATAGTTTGATAAAACTTTAACAGCGCTCTCTTCTAATCTAATTGCAGGCATTCTATACTTCTGAGCAAAGTCAGCCGCGAATTTTCTAAAAAGAAGATGAATATCCTCACCTCGTTGTCTTAATGGAGGTAGAGGGATTTCAATAGTACTCAATCTGTAGTATAAATCTTCACGAAACTTGCCTTTAGCAATAGCATCATGCATGTTTACATTGGTGGCAGCAACAATCCTTACGTTAGTTTTTTGAACTTGCGAAGAACCTACTTTAATAAACTCTCCATTTTCTAAAACACGTAATAAACGTACTTGAGTAGTTAGGGGAAGTTCTCCAACTTCATCCAAAAAAATAGTTCCACCATCAGCAACCTCAAAATATCCTTTACGCGTTTGAGTAGCTCCAGTAAAGGCACCTTTTTCATGCCCGAAAAGTTCACTATCTATTGTGCCTTCTGGAATTGCACCACAATTTACAGCTATATATTTGGCATGTTTTCTATGAGAAAGTTGATGAATTATTTTAGGTACATTTTCTTTACCAACACCACTTTCACCAACAACCAAAACAGAAATATCAGTAGGTGCTACCCTTAAAGCTTTTTCAATAGCTCTGTTCAATTGCAGGTCGTTACCAATAATACCAAATCGTTGTTTTACAGCTTGTAAATTCTCCATATATTTTTTGAAGAAGAAAAGCCTGACATTTAGGCTTTCTTCAATTTTCTATTTAGTTGTTATCTGAATACCCAACAGCGGTTCCTTTTAACGTTGTAGATGTACAATCTTCAATTTTTACGTTCACAAAATCTCCCATTTTATAATGTTCTTTAGGGAAAACTACAACAGTGTTTTGGGTATTACGTCCTTTCCATTCGTTAGCATTCTTCTTAGAAGTCCCTTCAATTAGAACTTCCTGAACTTTTCCAACATGTTCCTTTGCTCTAAATAAACTGTGATCTTGTTGTAGATTAATGATTTCTTGTAAGCGACGTTTCTTTATGTCTAAAGGAATGTCATCCTCCATTTTTTTAGCAGCTAAAGTTCCAGGTCTTTCGGAATAAGCAAACATGAAACCGAAACTATATTTCACCTGCTCCATTAAATCAAGAGTGTCTTTATGATCTTCTTCTGTTTCTCCACAGAATCCAGCAATCATATCCTGACTTAAGTGCATTTCTGGGATTATTTCATAAATATTTTTTACCAATTCCAAATATTCCTCTCTAGTGTGTAAACGATTCATTGCTTTAAGCATAGCGTTACTACCACTTTGAATTGGAAGGTGGATATATTTACAGATGTTTCTATGTTTTGCCATAACATGAATTACATCTAATGTCATGTCCTGTGGATTTGAAGTTGAGAAACGAAAACGCATTTTAGGGAATTCGTTAGCACACATGTCAAGTAACTGAGCAAAATCAACAGCAGTGGCTTTTGCCATTTCTGATGCCTTTTTGAAATCCTTTTTTAGTCCTCCTCCGTACCATAAATATGAATCAACATTTTGACCAAGTAAAGTGATTTCTTTATAGTTTTTTTCTTGCATTGAGCGAATTTCACTTATGATACTTTGAGGGTCACGACTTCGCTCACGACCACGAGTAAAAGGAACAACACAAAAGGTACACATGTTGTCACAACCACGAGTGATTGAGACAAAGGCTGAAACTCCGTTAGAATTTAATCTTACAGGAGAAACATCAGCATAGGTTTCTTCTTTAGATAAAATAACATTGATAGCGTCTCTTCCTGCTTCAACTTCTTCTACCAAATTAGGTAAATCTCGGTATGCATCTGGTCCAACTACTAGATCTACAATTTTTTCTTCTTCTAAAAACTTAGTCTTTAATCTTTCTGCCATACATCCTAAAACACCAACCTTCATTTTCGGATTGTGTTTCTTTGCATGGTTATATTTTTGAAGTCTATGTCTAACAGTTTGTTCTGCCTTTTCGCGAATTGAACAAGTATTCATTAATACAAGATCGGCTTCTTCTATATTACCAGTTGTATTAAAGCCTTGTTCAGCAAGAATAGATGCCACAATCTCGCTGTCATTCATATTCATTTGACATCCATAACTTTCAATGAAAAGCTTTTTATTATTTCCTTCTTTCTGATCAGTTAATAAAGGCTTTCCTTGCTTTTTTTCATCAATTACTTTCTCAACGTGTTCCATAAATCTTAAATCGAGGTAAAAAATAGACAGCAAAGATACAACCAAAATAGATATAATATGACAAGATGACAGAAATTAATTGTAGATAAAAGAAATACAAAAAGTAAATTTGATCAATAAAAGGTCAAATAAAAAAAAAGTGGCTACTTTTGCAAACTGAAAACAGCCACAAGTTATTTAGTTTGGCTATTTTAAGAGTTAGAAAAATGGCAAAGAATTTAGTTATAGTAGAGTCACCAGCAAAAGCAAAAACTATTGAAAAATTTTTAGGAAAAGATTTTCAGGTAGAGTCTAGTTTTGGGCATATTGCAGATCTTCCATCAAAGGAATTAGGAATTGATGTTGAAGGAGATTTTAAACCCAAATACATTGTTTCCACTGATAAAAAAGCGGTGGTAAAAAAACTAAAGGATTTAGCAAAGAAGGCAGAAACTGTTTGGTTAGCATCCGATGAGGATCGGGAAGGAGAGGCGATTGCTTGGCATTTATTTGAGCAATTAAAATTGAAAGATGATAGTACAAAAAGGATTGTTTTTCATGAGATTACTAAGAATGCCATTCTAAGAGCAGTTGATAATCCAAGAAGTATTAATTATAATTTAGTTAATGCTCAACAAGCGAGACGAATTTTAGATAGACTAGTTGGTTATGAGTTGTCACCTGTACTTTGGAGAAAAGTAAAAGGAGGGCTATCGGCTGGTCGTGTACAATCTGTTGCAGTTAGATTAATTGTAGAGAGAGAAAGACAAATTGAAGCGTTTAACGCTCAAGCATCTTATAGAGTTGATGCAGAGTTTGTAAGTGAAGAAGGGAAGAAGTTTAAAGCAAAATTAGGAAAGAATTTTCCATCTAAAGAAGAAGCGGAAACATTCTTAAATTCATGTTTGGATGCTACGTTCAATGTTGCAGACTTACAGAAAAAACCAGCTAAAAAATCTCCAGCAGCACCTTTTACAACTTCTACTTTACAGCAGGAGGCATCTAGAAAACTAGGTTTTCCAGTAGCAAAAACGATGATGATGGCACAGAGGTTATATGAAGCCGGGTTAATTACATATATGAGAACAGATAGTGTGAATCTATCTGAAGACGCGAAAAAAGCCGCGGAAAGCGAAATAACCAGTTATTACGGAGCAGAATTCAGCAAACCAAGAAACTATTCAACAAAATCGAAAGGGGCACAGGAGGCTCACGAAGCCATTCGTCCTACTGACATGTCTCGTCATGAAGTTTCTGTAGATTATGATCAAGATAGATTGTATAGTTTAATATGGAAGAGAACCTTAGCTTCGCAAATGAGTGATGCTCAATTAGAAAGAACTTCTGTTAAGATTGATAATAACAAAAATGATAAAACCTTTCTAGCAAATGGAGAGGTGATTAAGTTTGAAGGGTTTCTAAAGGTGTACCTAGAAGGGACGGATAATGAGGAGGAAGAGCAGGAAGGAATGTTGCCTAGAATGGTTATAGGAGAGGAGCTTAATAATGAAGTAATTTTAGCTACTGAGAGATATACAAGACCTCCAGCTAGATATACTGAAGCAGCATTGGTTAAGAGATTAGAAGAGTTAGGTATAGGACGTCCATCTACTTATGCGCCAACTATTTCCACAATACAAAGGAGGCAGTATATTGAGAAAGGATCGGTGGATGGCAAGGATAGAAAATATGCTCAGTTAAAATTAAGTAACAACAGTATAACTGAAAAAGAGTTAACGGAAAAAGTTGGTTCGGATAAAGGAAAATTAGTGCCTACTGATATAGGTAATATTGTAAATGATTTCTTAGTGGAAAACTTTGAGTCCGTATTGGATTATGGTTTTACAGCTAAAGTAGAAGATGAATTTGATGAGATTGCATCTGGTAAAGAAGACTGGACGGCAATGATTAAAGACTTCTATAAAAGCTTTCATTTACATGTAGAAGATGTAGCAGCAAATGCGGATAGAGCAAGTGGACAGCGTTTACTAGGAATTGATCCAGAAAGTGGTAAAAATGTATATGTGCGTTTAGGACGTTTTGGAGCAATGGTTCAAATTGGTGAGGCAACAGATGAAGAGAAACCTAAATTTGCCAGTTTACAAGGAGATCAAACTATGAGCTCTATTACTTATGAGGAAGCAATGGATTTGTTTAAGCTTCCAAAAACTCTTGGGAATTATGAAGAGAAGGAAGTAGTGGTGGCTAATGGTCGTTTTGGACCATACATCAAGTTTGATGGAAAATATGTTTCTCTTGAAAAAGGAGAAAACCCTATGTCTGTTGATATGGACAGAGCTGTTGAATTAATTGAGGAAAAGCGAAAGGCAGATGCACCAATAGGAACCTATGAAGGAATGCCTATACAAAAAGGTGTAGGTCGATTTGGTCCATTCATTAAATGGAATTCAATTTTCATCAATGTAAATAAGAAATATGACTTTGATAACTTGTCTCAAGCAGACTTGGAAGAGTTAATTGAAGATAAGAAACGCAAAGAGAGAGAGAAACTTATTCATAATTTTGAAGAAGTTGGTATTAGAGTAGAAAAAGCTAGATGGGGACGTTTTAACGTAATCAAAGGAAAAATAAAAGTAGAACTTCCGAAAACAACAGAGATAGAGAAACTCACTCAGGAAGAGGCTGTTAAAATGATTGAGGCTAAAACTCCTAAAAAGAAAACAACCAAAAAAAAGAAATAAACAATTCTAGGTTGAAATAGTTTTTTTAGTATATTGCGATACTTTTAATCCCCTTAAATAAATGAATGTCGAATTCTTTTCACCATTAGAAAATTCGGTAGTTACCAATATTATGTCATGCCCAGCTATGGTGCTTGGTAAATTGGTGCAATTGCATACTGAAGAAGGCTTTCCAGAATTATCTGGAGTGAAAATTGCCATCATGGGTATTGCTGAGAGTAGGGGAGCTGAGCAATATAATTCTCATGAAGGTTTGTATTATATTAGAAAAGAATTGTATCAATTGTTTTCTGGAGATTGGCATGTTTCAATTGCTGATTTAGGAAATATTGAACAGGGTAATACAATACAAGATACTTACTTTGCAGTTTCTAACGCTGTATCATATTTAATCAAACAGGGAATTATTCCCGTTATTATTGGAGGAACTCAAGATTTAACGTATGCAAATTATCGTGCATATGATGAACTTGAACAAACGGTGAACCTGGTCGCAATAGATAGTCGCTTTGATATAGGTACATCTGATGAAGATCTAATGTCTAGATCTTTCCTTAGTAAAATAATTATGGAGGAGCCTAATAATCTGTTTAATTACAGCAATATTGGGTACCAAACATTTTTCAATTCTCAAGAAGAAATACAATTGGTTGATAAGCTTTATTTTGATGCTTACAGGCTAGGTGAGGTGAAAGACATTACTTTGGTTGAACCAATTTTACGAGATGCTGATATTGTGAGTTTTGATATTGGAAGTGTCAGACAAAGTGATGCACCTGGGAATTCAAATGCTTCACCAAACGGATTTTATGGCGAAGACGCTTGTGCAATAGCCAGGTATGCTGGAATCAGTGATAAAGTAACTTCTTTCGGGATTTATGAGTACAATGGGACTATTGATGTTAACAATCAAACTGCGAAATTAATAGCTCAAATTCTGTGGTATTTTATTGAAGGAGTTAACAAGAGGGCTAATGATTATCCCTTTGCTTCAAAGGAAAGTTATGAAAAATTTACAGTCATTTTAGATGACGATGATCCACTAAATTTTTACAAAAGTGACAGAAGTGGTCGCTGGTGGATGGAAATAAATTTAATATCGAATAATAAACATAAAAGACATGCGTTAATACCATGTAGCTATCGAGATTATGAAGAAGCTCTCAAATTAAAAATACCCAAAAGATGGTTTAAAGCTTTACAAAAGCTTGCATAAAAGATAGTTAAGTCTATCTGGAGTAATTTTTATAACTCGAAATTGTTTTTTAATAAAAAAAATAATAGGTTTACGCCTCTTTTTATAAGAAAAGAATAAAGTATGAAGAAATTAGCAGTATGTGCATTATTAGTATCTATCGTTTACGCCTGTGGTTCTAGTGGCGATAGAGGAGAGTTGGTTGGTGTGAAATCGAAGAGGAAATGGTTTGCTGAAAAACCATTTGGAATGGCGAAAATACCAGGAGGTTCTTTTACTATGGGTAAGCAAGATGAAGATCCATTAGGAACAATGAATGCTCCAACAAAAACTGTAACTGTTCAGCCTTTCTATATGGATGAGTCTGAAATTACAAATAGCGAATACAAACAATTTGTTTTTTGGGTAAGAGATTCAATCACTCGTACTAAGTTAGCAATGCAAGCTGAGTTTGCATCTTCAGGTGAAGGTGATGATAAACCAGAAGGAATTCAATTGTATGCCTTCGCATCAAAAGATACAGTGAATGAAACTCCGTATGAAAAGTATATGCGTGAGAATTATTACGAACTTGGTGAAGGGTTAGATTCTTTAAAACCATTAAATTGGGATGAAGAAATCATCTGGGAGAATCAAGAGTTTCCTGATGCTGATTATGTTGAAGTTATGGACTCTCTTTACATTAAGAAAGATGAGGCTCTTGACGGAATCAGAACTTTCAATACGAAATTGTTGAATTACCGTTATTATTGGTTTGACAACGAAAATGCTGCTAGATTTGGAAAAGATAGAAAGGAGTTTATGAAAGATGAGGTGATTAACATTTATCCTGATACCACAGTATGGATTAAAGATTTTAATTACTCTTATAACGACCCAATGCACCAAGAGTATTTTGCACACAAGGCTTATGAAAATTATCCTGTAGTTGGTGTAAATTGGCGTCAAGCTAAGGCATTTTGTCACTGGAGAACTAAAGAGAAAAATAGTTATCAACGTTCAAAGAAAAAATTAGGATTAGTACCAGCTTTCAGACTTCCAACAGAGGCTGAATGGGAGTACGCTGCTCGTGGAGGATTGAACTATGCTAAATATCCATGGGGAGGGCCTAGTACAACAAGTGATAGAGGTTGTTTCTTAGCAAACTTCAAACCAGTTAGAGGTGATTATGCAGCTGATGGTGCTTTATATACAGTAGAAGCTGTTTCTTACAACGCAAACGAATACGGTTTATACAATATGGCTGGAAATGTTGCAGAGTGGACAAATACAGCTTATAATCAGATGTCTTACTACATGGGATCAACAATGAACCCGAACGTAGAAAATAGAGAAAATAGAAGAAAAATTATTCGTGGTGGATCATGGAAAGATGTAGCTTATTTCTTAGAGGTGAGTTCGAGAGATTGGGAGTATGCCGATACCGCTAGAAGTTATATAGGATTCAGAACTGTTCAAGATTACTTAGGAACAAACAAGAGTCAATAACAAAAAAAATAGTACCCAAATTAAACTTAAATATTAATTAATTTCCCTTAAAAATTAAAAATTATGGCACAATCAAAATCAGCTAAAAAAGTATTTAACATGGCATATGGACTAGGAGCTTCTGTAGTAATCTTAGGAGCCCTATTCAAAATTATGCATTTTAAAATTGGTCCATTAACTGGAGGTGTAATGCTAACAGCAGGACTAGTAGTAGAAGCAATTATTTTTGCTATCTCGGCATTTGAACCAATTGAAGAAGAATTGGATTGGACTAAAGTTTATCCCGAATTAGCAGGTGGATCATCTTTAGGAGGTAAGAAAAAAGAGGGTACTCCAGATGAAGCTCAGAGTATGTTATCTCAAAAATTAGATGACATTCTAAAAGAGGCTAAACTGGATGCAACTCTAATTTCAAGTTTAGGTGACAGTATCAAGAATTTTCAAGGTGCTGCCGAAGGATTAACGGCAACTTCAGAAACTGTTTCTTCTACGAATCAATACAACGAACAAATGGCAATGGCTGCTGCAAAAATGGAGTCATTAAATAGCCTCTACTCTACACAAGTAGACAATGCTTCAAGACAAGCTGAAATTAATTCAGCAATGGTTGAGAACACACAACGTTTACAAGAGCAAATGGATTCATTGGCTACAAACTTATCGTCTTTAAACGGAGTTTATGGTGGAATGTTATCTGCAATGTCTAATAAATAATTAGATTTCTTATCTAATTATTAACTTAAAAAGTTTTATAAATTATGGCAGGAGGAAAACAATCACCTAGGCAGAGGATGGTAAACTTAATGTATCTTGTTTTTATTGCTATGCTAGCAATGAATATGAGTAAGGAGGTTTTATCAGCTTTTGGATTAATGAACGAAAAGTTGTCTGAGTCGAATACTAGGGCAACTAAATCAAACCAAGCTTCTTATGAGGCGCTAGCGTTAAAAGCTTCAGAACAGGCTAAACAATATGGTAAGGCTAAAGAAGATACGGATAAATTACGTGTTATGGCTGATGAATTGTTTAACTATATTGAAGATCTTAAAGGTAAAATGACTGCCGATTTAAAGGATAAAAAGGCTTATGAAGCAATGGATAAGTCAGGTTTTTTAGATCAGTACTTTTTTGCAAATGGTAAGATTTCAAAAGAAGGAGCAGAATTTGTAGATAAGATAAAAACGTTTAGAGAGAAAGCTCTTGAGGTTTTGGGAGAAAATGACCTATCCAAGGTTATTCAGGCACGTTTTAGTACTAGTGATGTTAAAGATAAAGAAGGAATAAAAAAATCTTGGTTAAGTTATAATTACGAAGGATTTCCTTTAATCGCATCATTAACTAAAATGACACAGATTCAATCTGATATAAAAACGACTGAATCTGATGCATTGGCGACATTGTTGCAAGGAGAATTATCAAAAGCAGTATCGATGACGAATTACGATGCAATGGTAGTTTTTGAGAAGAATGCGTATTATCCTGGTGAAAAATTATCAGGTAAAATTGTATTAGGTAAAAATGATCCTAACTTAACAGCTGAGAAAGTTGTACTTAATGGAAAGGAGATAGAAGAGAGTAAAATAAAAGCTGGTCAGGTTATTTTAGATGGCCCTGCTGGTGGAGTTGGAGATAAAGATTTAAAGGGTAGTTTCTTTTTTAAAGAAGGAGACTCTTTAGTTGAAATTCCAATTAAAGGAGGTTATTCTGTAATACCAAAACCGAATGAAGCTGTTATATCTGCTGATAAAATGAACGTGGTATACCGTGGTTTAACTAACCCATTAACTATTTCTATCCCAGGGATACCTGGTAATAAAGTTACGGCAAGTGCTCCTGGATTAAGTAGAGTTAAAGGAAATAGTTACGCAATGCGTCCAAAAGCAGGAAATGAAGTAACGATTCGAGTTAATGGTAAATTACCAAGTGGAGTACCTGTTAGTTCTTCAAAGAAGTTTAGAGTAAAGGATATTCCACCAGCAAATGGTATGGTAAGAAACCAGTTTGGTACAGTTAGAATGCCAAAATCGAGTGTTGCAAAAATCGTTGTTGGTGCAGGGTTACCGGATTTCTTATTTGATTTGAAATTAAATGTAACTAGTTTTAAAATCAAAATTCCTGGTCAAATTACAATACCGGTGTCTGGAACACGTTTAAATGCTAGAGCTAAGAAAGCATTAGCGAAAGCTAGAAGAAACGATTTAATATCTATTTTTGATATTAAAGCATCTGTTTCTGGATCTAACTATAAGCTTAAGAAGGTATTACCTGTAAATATTGAGATTACAAATTAATAAGAAAAATAGATGAGTATGAATTGGAAGCGTTTTTATTTGGTTGCATTAACACTTGTATCTACAAGTTACGCAAGTGCCCAAGCAAACCTTTTAAATGCTAAAAAGGTAAGCGAAATTGGATTTAAGTCGGAGGCTCAAATAGCTTCTGAAGATGATAAACCATTACCATACGGAAATATTAGCGATAGAGATGTGTTGTGGTCAAAGGTAGTGTGGGAATACATTGATTTAAATCAGAAAATTAATTTACCTTATTACTACCCAATTGATACCGTTAGTGCTGGTAACAACAGACGTTCATTATACGATTCTTTGCTTAAGGGTATTAGAGATGGTGAAATAAATGAAGTCTATGACGATTCTTATTTTACTACTAAAATAGGTATAGAAGATATTCAAGAGAAAACTCTTGATAATAGAGACGATGGTTATGGTAATACGGATGTGTATGAAATCAAATCTGAACAGGTTAAAGGATACATGTTAAAAGGTATTTGGTACTTTGATAAAAGACAAGGTGAGCTAAAATATCGTCTACTTGGAATAGCTCCAATGGGACCTGATGTTCAAGTTTTGGGAAGAGAAGAAATTGATGATGGTGATAATATTTATGCTTTATTCTGGGCTTTTTATCCAGATGCTAGAGAAACTTTGCACAAATCAAAAGTATTTAATCCATTGAACTCTGCCAGACCAATCTCTTATGATAACCTTTTAAATGCTCGTAGATTTACTTCAGTTATTCAAAAAGAAGAGAATCTTTATGGAGATAGGTCAATTAAGGACTATGTAAGAGGTAATTCATTATTCCAATTATTAGAAGCTAATAGAATTAAAGAAGGAATTCGAGATAGAGAAATGGACATGTGGAATTACTAGTTTCGCACGAAGTTATAAAGAAAGAGCATTTGTATTACAAATGCTCTTTTTTTTGCTATATACTTATACGTACCTTTGTTTTATGGATAGAAAAGTAGACTATATTGTAGTTGGGTTAGGTTTGGCAGGTATTGCCTTTTGTGAAAAGCTTGTAGAGAATAACAAGTCATTCATTGTTTTTGAAAATAACTCTCAAACATCATCACTTGTAGCGGGAGGAATGTACAATCCTGTTATTTTAAAAAGGTTTACCCCAGCTTGGAATGGTCATGTTCAATTACAATATGCAATCCCTAAATATGAAAATCTTGAGAAAAAATTGAACGAAAATTTTGATGTTAAGTTAGATACTAAGAAGGCATTTAATTCTATCCAAGACCAGAATAATTGGTTTATGGCTTTAGATAAGCCCAATATGTCTGTTTATATGCAGTCAGAGATTGAAAAAAAAGAAATTGATGGTGTAATATGTAATCATGGATTTGGTACTTTAAAGGGAACAGGACGTCTTAAAACTGAGGTTTTGGTGGAATCTTATAAAGATTATTTAAGAGATAGTGATAGGTTGGTTGAAGAGGATTTTGTTTATGATGATTTAGATATTAATGATAATGTAAGATATTTGAATTATACTGTCGATAAAGTTGTTTTCTGTGAAGGTTTTGGACTAAAAGAGAATCCGTTTTTTAATTACTTACCTCTCAATGGTACTAAGGGAGAAATCCTAAACATTTATGCACCAAAATTGGATATAGATTTTGTTTTAAAATCTTCAGTATTTGTAATGCCTCTCGGAAACCATTATTACAAAGTAGGAGCAACTTTCAATTGGACCGACAAAACTTCATTACCAACAGAAGAAGGAAAACAAGAATTAGTAGAAAAACTGAATAAAGTAATTTCGGTTCCATACGAAATAGTAGAACAGTCGGCTGGCATTAGACCTACAGTTAAGGATAGACGCCCTCTTGTAGGAAAACATCCAAAATATAAGTGTTTAGCTGTTTTAAATGGATTAGGTACAAGAGGCGTTATGATTGCTCCTACAATAGCGAATAGTTTATTTGATTATTTAGAAAAGCAAATCCCTCTTGATGAAGAAATTTCTATAACAAGATTTGATTAAGCTGGTTCCTTTTCTAATGATTTAAGCTCTTTTTTCTTTTTGTAAGAAACAAATATATTAATCCAAATTATTCTAGATAGTCTTAAGCTTACAGGAGTAAGTATAAGAGATACAATAATAATAGCGATAAAACTTTGTAAAATAGATAGTCCTATAAGCACTTTTGCAATAATAAAAATAGCTACAAATAAAGCTACTGCGATGGCATAATTCACATACATTGCGCCAAAATAAAAAGAAGGCTCCATCATATATTTTAACCCACAATTAGGACAATTATCATGAAGAGTGCTCACTTTTTTAGGATTAAAGGAGATTTTATACTTGAAAAAATCACCTTCATGACATTGAGGACATTTGTTTCTGAAAATACTGTATAATTTGCTTCCTTTCCCGAACATATAATAAGACTTTGAAGTTAAATAAACTGTTTCGTTTTTGTAAGTTTGTGCAAATTTCAATATTTGTAATCAAACCGCCTGTAACTATAGTTACAAAATTACATTAATTAGTTTATAAAAATGCTAAACGTACACAATTTAACGGTTTCATTTATGGGAACCGATCTGTTTTCTGGAATTACTTTTAAATTAAATAAAGGTGATAGAGTTGGGTTAATCGGGAAGAATGGAGCTGGGAAATCAACCTTGTTAAAAGTATTATCAAAAGATATAGAAAGTAGTGGAGGAACCATTGCATTTGATAAAGATGTGCGAATAGGGTTTTTGAGGCAGGATATTGATTTTGTTCATGGAAGAACAATTTTAGAAGAGGCGTATCAAGCGTTTACAGAAATTAAAGAAATTGAGCAGGAAGTCGAGTCTATAAATAATCAGCTTGCAGAAAGAACCGATTATGAGAGTGAAGGATATAATCAACTGATAATAGATTTGAATGAAAAAAACGAACGATACGAATTAATCGGTGGATATAATTATCAAGGAGATACTGAAAAAATACTTCAAGGTTTAGGTTTTAAACGAGAAGATTTCGATAAGCTAACGGATACTTTTTCGGGAGGTTGGAGAATGCGTATTGAACTTGCCAAATTACTGCTGCAAAATAACGATATTTTATTGCTCGATGAGCCTACAAACCATTTAGATATAGAGTCTATTATTTGGTTGGAGAACTTCTTGAAAGGTTATCAGGGAGCTATTGTATTGGTATCTCATGATAAAATGTTTTTGGATAATGTAACTAACAGAACCATTGAAATATCGTTAGGCCAGATTTATGACTATAAAAAGCCATATTCGGAGTTTTTAAAACTTAGGGCTGAAATAAAAGAAAAACAACTACAGGCACAAAAGAATCAAGAAAAGGAGATAGAGCACACACAAAAATTAATTGAGAAGTTTAGAGCAAAAGCCAATAAAGCTTCTATGGCGCAGTCACTAATTAAAAAACTTGATAAAGTAGAACGAATAGAGGTAGATCAGGATGATAGTGCCGTTATGAATGTTAGATTCGAAATATCTAAAGAACCAGGTAAAATAGTTGTTGAGGCCGAGAATCTGAGCAAAAACTATGGCGAAAAGAAGGTTTTAGAGAATGTTGATCTATTAATTGAACGAAATAGTAAGATCGCTTTTGTAGGTCAAAATGGACAAGGAAAGTCAACATTAGCAAAAATGATGGTTGGCGAGATTCCTTTTGATGGTCATATGAAGTTAGGACATAATGTTGAAGTAGGATATTTTGCTCAGAATCAATCAGAATATTTACCTCAGGAAAAGACCGTGTTAGAAATCATGGAGGATGCGGCGAATGATACGAATAGGATTAAGGTAAGAGATATGTTAGGCGCTTTTTTATTCGGTGGAGAGTCGGTAGATAAAAAAGCAAAAGTATTATCAGGAGGTGAAAGAAACCGTTTGGCATTGTGTAAACTCCTGTTATCGCCATTCAACGTTTTAATAATGGATGAGCCAACAAACCATTTGGATATTGCATCTAAGAATGTTTTAAAGCAGGCCTTAAAAAACTTCAATGGAACCTTGATTATAGTATCACACGATAGAGATTTTCTACAAGGATTAACGAGTACGGTATATGGATTTAAGGACAGAGAAATTAAAGAGTATTTAGGTGATATCGATTATTTCTTAGAACAACACCAGTTAGAAAATTTAAGAGAAGCTGAAAAACAAACTGTTGTTAAAGAGGATAAGAGTTCATCAAAGAAAATAGCATATAAATTATCTAAAGAACAAGAAAAAGAATTAAAGAAATTAAAGAATCGTTTGAATAAAATTGAAAATTTAATTCAGGAATTAGAAGAAGAGATAGAGAAAACGGATCTTGAATTGGCTCAAAATTATGAAGAGGTTTCTTCGAGACCTGATTTCTTTGAAAAGTATAAAGCCAAAAAGGCAAAGCTTGATGATTTAATGCAAGAATGGGAAGAAGTAGAGGAAAAGGTTAGTGATTTTAGCTAAAAGGTATGTTTGATTCATCGCTTAGAATACCAAATCAACAAATAATCTTACCGATTCTTGAGGATAAAGGAGTGGAACTTTTTATCAAAAGGGAAGATTTGATTCATCCATATGTTTCTGGAAATAAATATAGAAAACTAAAGCATAATCTGATAGAAGCTAAAAGGCAAAAAGCAAAAGCTATTTTAACTTTTGGAGGAGCCTATTCAAATCACATTGCAGCAACAGCGGCTGCAGGTAAGATTAACGGATTTGAAACTATAGGTGTTATCAGAGGAGATGAGCTAGCAAAAGACATAGATAATGTTTTAGAATATAATAAGACCTTGAAGCTTGCATATGAAAGCGGAATGAAATTTAAGTTTATTTCAAGAGAAGATTATAGAAATAAAAATCAGGAGTCTTTTTTGAATAAGCTTCAAGATGAGTTTAATGAATTTTACTTAGTTCCAGAAGGAGGATCAAATAAGCTCGCCGTAAAAGGTTGCGAAGAGATTTTAACAAACGAAGATGAAAAATTCAATTATATTTGCTCGGCTGTCGGTACTGGTGGAACAATTGCTGGTTTGATAAATTCAGTAAATGATAATCAAAAAGTAATCGGTTTTCCTGCTTTAAAAGGAAGTTTCTTAGAAAGTGAGATTGATAAGTTTTCAAATCGGAATGATAATTGGTCTTTAGAAAAGGAGTATCATTTTGGTGGTTATGGAAAGTTCGATGAGAGACTAATTTCTTTTATAAATTATTTCAAAGAAAACACGACAGTACCTTTAGATCCCATTTATACAGGTAAAATGGTGTATGGAATTATAGACATGATTTCAAATAATAAATTCCAGAGAGGATCTAAAATATTAGCCATTCATACTGGAGGATTACAAGGAGTTGAGGGAGTCAATCAAAAATTGAAAAGGAAAGGAATGGATTTGATTCAATAAAAGATAAAGAAGCATAACCAGATATAAAAGTATAAGCCGAAGAGGTAAACATATTAAGAAATGAAGTTTAAATTAAGTGTAGTAATTATATTAGTATCTCTCTTGTTTACAAGTTGTGGATCAAAAAAGAAAGTAGTTACTTCTAATAGAAAGGTAATAGTAGAGCAAAAAGAAGAAATGCCAGACATACCACAATTAGAACAAATAAAGAAAACTTCAAAAACGACTCCAAAAAATACTAGCGAATACATTTTGAAGTTTGCTCCTATTGCAGTAAAAAAAATGCATGAGCATAATATTCCAGCAAGTATTACTTTGGCTCAAGGAATTTTAGAATCGGGGAGCGGAAGAAGTCAACTAGCTATCCGATCAAATAATCATTTTGGTATCAAATGTCATAGAGGCTGGCAAGGAAAAAGTGTTACTCATGATGATGATGAAAAAGGAGAATGCTTTAGAAAGTATAAATATCCAGAATCGTCTTACGAAGATCATTCTCAATTTTTACTTACAAGAAAAAGATATGCTAGTTTATTTAGATTAAAACATACGGATTACAAAGGTTGGGCTTATGGATTAAAAAGGGCAGGTTATGCAACTGATAAACGCTATCCGCAAAAGCTTATAAGTCTTATTCATAAGTATGATTTAAAGAAATATGATCGCATAAGGCCTCGAAATAAACAGAAAGCTAAAAGTACTCGTTATTATGAAGTTATAAAAGGAGATACTTTATATTCAATTGCCAGAAGGCATAATATCTCCGTGAAGAGATTAAAGGAAATTAACGGATTAAATAGTAATCAAATTAGTATTGGACAAGAATTAATAGTGGAATAAATTAGTAATGTATTGGTTGAATTAGTTGTTTTAAAACATCTCTAATTTCTGACTTACAGCTTCCGCAACCTAAGCCAGCTCCAGTTTCTTTACAAAGCTTATCAAAATTTTGAGTACCATTTCGAATGGCTTCCGTTAGATTGCCTTCTCCCACTTGACCACAAGAACATATAAGTTTTCCTTTTATTTGAGTTACGGTAGTATTACTTCTTAAGAGAGAGTTTCTTTTATCAGCAAGTTCTGTTTTGTTTTCAATCAAAGTTTTGAACTCAGCAAATTCATTTTTATCTCCTACTAAAATAGCTCCGATTAGGATGTCATTTTTGACAATACAGTTCTTGTAGAAACCGTTTTTGATATCAGAAAAAATGATTTCTTCATAGCTATCATCATTTTCCGGAATTTGGATTGTCCCAATACTACACAGATTTAAATTTTTAAATTTTAAAATATTCATATCTGCAGAGCCTCTATAAACACTATTGTTATCTCCTAGAATAAAGTTTGCCAACTTAGAAGCTTGTTCCTCTGCTGCTGAAGTGATTCCATAAAGTTTTGAGTTATATTCGGCAATTTCGCCAATAGCAAAAATATTAGGCTCGGATGATTGAAGAAACTCATTAACAACAATACCTTTATTTATGTTCAAATTGGTCGATCTGATAAATTCAATATTCGGTTGAGTACCTATGGCATAAATAATAGCATTTGAATGTATGACATCATAACTTTTCAATGTGACTTTGAGGTCATGGTTTTTTAGGCTCTTTATTTCGTTTATTTCATTTGAGAAATGAATTTTAACCCCCATTTTTTCTACGAAGGATCTTAATATTTTACTTGAAGTATTATCAAGTTGTTTTTTCATTAACCTATCTGATCTTTGAATAATATCAACATTAATCTTTTGGCTTCTTAATATGCTAGCCATTTCAAGTCCCAAAAGGCCTCCTCCAACAATAGTAACATGTTTTTGATTATAGAGGCACTTAATACCATTTAAATAAGCTCTAAATGCGTCAGCATCCGATTTGTTTCTTATGGTGAACAATCCTTTTGTATTCTGTGAAACATTCGAAGGTATAATAGGTCGACTACCAGTTGCTAAAATCAATTTGTCATATGAGAAAGTATTTCCTTGACTATCCTTTACAAATCGTTCGTTTTTATCAACATGTACAATAGTAGTGTTTTCATATAACGTTATATGGAGTTTTTCTAGTTCATCTTTCTTTGCCTTTTTTAATTGTTCCCAATTTAGCTTCTCAGAGATGTATTCAGGCAGTAATACTCTATTATAAAAGGTGTTTTGCTCTTTAGAAAAAACAGTAATTGAATCCGTTGTGTTTTTCTCTCTATAGTTTTGAATAAATCGGAATGCAGCGGCACCGGCTCCAACAATTAGAATATTTTCTTTGGATTTATGATATTTTTTTACAGAAACAGGTGTGTATTTGAAGTCGGGTTCTTTGGAAAGAGGATCAACCAAAGCATTACTCAGGTTGTTCGCTCGGTTCAAAGATGAATTTAATATTTTTCCCCAATGCATGGGAAGGAAAACGACTCCTTTTTTAATTGAATTTGTCAGTTTAGCTCTTACTCGAACTTGACCATTTTTACTATTAATTACAACAATATCATCGTTTTTTATTTGCTGGATTTCTGCGTCATATTTATGTATTTCCAGAACTGGGTTTGGATAATGCGTAGTAAGCCGCGCTACTTTACTCGTTTTGGTCATTGTATGCCATTGATCTCTAACTCTTCCTGTGGTTAAAATCAATGGAAATTTGGTGCATGTTTTCGGAGAAATATTATGAATTGACAATGGAATGTTAAAAATAGCTCGTTTCGAAGGTGTGTAAAATTCATTGTTTGAAAATAGCCTAGGAGTTCCTTTATGGTTTGATGAAAGTACTGGCCATTGGAATGTGCCTTCAAGTTGAAGTCTATTGTAATTTAGATAAGATATGTCGATATTGGTTCCTTTTGTCATTAAACAGTATTCGTCGTAAATGGCGCTAGTAGAATTATAATTGAAACTGTCGAACCCCATTTTCTTTGCAAATTCACAAAGAATCTCAACATCAGGCTTTGCTCCTTGAGGAGGGGTAATAACTTTAGGTAGGTACGATATTCTTCTTTCAGAATTAGTCATGGTACCTTCTTTTTCGAGCCATCCAGCTGCTGGTAATACCAAATCGGCAAATTGAAGGGTATCTGATTTATTTGAAATGTCTTGTACGATTACATATTCAGCTCGTTTTAGTGCTTTTTCAATTTTATTGGCATTAGGCATGCTAACAGACGGATTGGTGCAAATAATCCATATTGCTTTCATTTTTCCTTTTTCAAGAGCATCGAACATTTCAGTTGCCGTATATCCTGGTTTATCGGGTATCTCGTTTACACCCCAAAATTCGGCAACTTCATTTCTATGTTTGAGGTTAGAAAGATTTTTGTGCACAGCTAATAAACTAGCCATACCACCAACCTCTCTTCCTCCCATGGCATTAGGCTGACCTGTCAATGAGAAAGGGCCAGAACCAGGCTTCCCTATTTGACCTGTAATTAAGGATAAATTGAGTAATGAATAATTTTTGTATGTTCCAATACTACTCTGATTCAGTCCCATTGCCCACATGCTAATGAACGCATTTGAGTTCCCTATAATATTTGCGGCTTGTTCAATTTCTTGTAGAGAGATACCACAAATATTTGCAGCTGAGCATAAAGAGGTTTCTTGTACTTGTTTTTTATATTGTTCGAAGTTTTCGGTATGGTTAATAATAAAATCAATATCAATTTTATTATTATCGATAAGCCATTTACCAATGGCATTGTTAAGAATGATATCTGTTCCAGGAAGGATTTGTAAATGTAAATCAGCGAAACTAGCCGTATCTGTTTTGCGAGGATCGACAACAATAACTTTAACATCTGGATTAGATTCCTTATGATTTTCAATTCTTCGGAACAATATAGGATGACACCAAGCCGGATTCGCACCTGAAATTAAAAAACAATCGGCAAGCTCAATATCGTCATATGATATAGGTACAGAATCTTCACCAAAAGTATTTTTATACCCAATAACGGCAGAGCTCATACAAAGACGAGAATTTGTATCAATATTATTCGTGCCTAAAAAACCTTTAGTAAGTTTATTAACGATATAATATTCTTCCGTTAAGCATTGTCCTGAAACATAGAATCCAACGCTATTTGGACCATATTTTTCAATTAAGTTTTTAAAAATAGAGGAAGCTGAATTCAAAGCTTCATCCCAAGAAATTCTCTTTAAGGGGGCGAGTTTATCAGTTCGTATCTGAGGATAGAGTAATCGATCCGAGATATCGTTCACAACATAATGCAAGTTCATTCCTTTAGAACATAACATTCCTTTATTCACAGGGTGATTTGGGTCACCTTTTACTAAAACTTTACCATCAACAGTCTTACGAACTAGAATTCCGCATCCAACTCCACAATAGGAGCAGGTTGTTTTTATTTCATTTTCAAACATAGCTATTGTTTTAAATATCAGTAAGATAATGTTTTATTACGTATAATTACGTAGTTTAAGTGTTCAATTCGCTGATCAACTGATGTTTAGCACTTTTTTTTGTGTTGTTGGAGATTAAAATATGATGATTATATATGGAAAAGAGATCCAAACAAATTATTAGCGACTTAAATCTGCTATTTTATTTGATAGAGCAATAAGATTGTTTACTTCTAATTTTTTCATCAAATTGAAACGATGAGTTTCTGCTGTTCGAGTACTTATAAACAATTCGACTCCAACTTCCTTACTACTCATTCCTTTTAAAACAAGATTAAGTACTTGTTTTTCTCTCAAGGTGAGATGTGTAAGAGGATCTTTTGGTTTATTAATTTCCGTAAAATAAGTCCCTCCTGAGTACAACGATTCAATGGCCTGGAGAAGATTATCTATACCAGAATGCTCATTAAGATATCCATCAATATTCTCCCTAAGATTAATGAATAGTTCATCTGTGAAAAAATCATTAGCAAATAGAAGGACTTTAATTTTAGGGTATTCGTTTTTAATATTACAGATTAATTCGATAGTGTTAAGTTCAATCCTATCAAAACCAAGTATTAGAACATTAGCTTTTCTATATTTTAATATATTAATTACATTTCTAATATTGCTAGCTTCATCAATTACATGAATATTGTTCTTCCTTTCTAATACTGATTTTATACCATCCCTAATAAGAGAATGACTATGCATAAGAATAACGTTAATTAATGAAGAGGAATTAGAATACATACTTAGGAGAATTAATAAATAACTACCTCAAATAAACATTTAAGGTATTTTAATTTACGTGTTTATACGTAACAATATGTAAATGTTTAAGGAATGGTTTCTAACGATAAACAACTGGTGTTTATTTAGTTATAAATGGTTTTTTCAGATATATTTGTTATTGGCGGTTTTATTACGGAAATATTGTGTTAAATAACTTTTTATACAATATTTTTAATTTTATACGTATTTCTACGTATTTTTTTTTATATTCACTATATCTAAAATCCTATTGAAAAAGACAAGTGAAAGAAAGTTAATGAGACTAAAATGCTATAAACCTCATTTCTTAATTTGTCATACTTAAACACTACACGGAAAAAACTATTTCAAGTAGAAAAGTAAACTACTGAAATATCGAGAGCCAATACTGAATTAATCAGTTTCAAAAAAACAATTGAGAAAATTTGAGAAAGTGAACGTTTGAACCTTTTGGTTTATAATAGAAACGTTTAAAGAATGACAATGCCCCTAAATTTGTAATAATCTTTTCACGATTACAACAATATATCTGCTGCTGATACTACTCAATATGTTTTTGTCGATAATTTGAAATAAATCGGAGGTAAATATACCCTTGGGTAGAACCTGTATACCTTCAATTTAAAAAAGTAAATCAATTAAAAAATAAAAAAGTAATGAAACAGTTAAAGGAAACTTATAGTTCTCTGTTCATGCTCCTGTTGTTAATGATGGCAGCATGTAGTGAAAAGAGTCGAACAGAGCTAATACCTTCATCAATTGAACAAGAAAGTGAAACTTCCGTAAAGATTGAAAAACCACAATTAACTTTTGGTTTTATAAAGTTAACGGACATGGCTCCATTAGCCATTGCTAAGGAACGAGGTTTTTTTGAAGATGAAGGTTTATTTGTTTCAATAGAGGCACAATCTAATTGGAAAAATGTATTGGATAGAGTTATTGATGGCCAGTTAGATGGAGCTCATATGTTGGCAGGACAGCCGATAGCCGCTGGGGCGGGTTTTGGAAGACAAGCAAAATTAGTAACGCCTTTTTCAATGGATTTAAACGGAAATGGTATTACAGTATCTAATGATGTTTGGACGAAAATGAAATCTAATATTCCAATAGGTAAAGACGGTAAACTCGAGCATCCAATAACTTCAAAAGCATTACAACCAGTAATTCAAGAATATAAGAAAATAGGAAAGTCTTTTAAAATGGGGATGGTATTTCCTGTATCAACTCATAATTATGAAATACGATATTGGTTAGCAGCTTCTGGTATTCATCCTGGAATGTATACTCGTGATAATGTACAAGGGCAAATTGATGCGGAAGTTCTGTTGTCGGTAACTCCACCACCACAAATGCCTGCAACTATGGAATCTGGAACTATTTCTGGGTACTGCGTTGGTGAGCCGTGGAATCAACAAGCGGTTTTTAAAGGAATTGGAGTTCCAATAATCACAAACTATCATATATGGAAAAATAATCCTGAAAAAGTATTTGTAATGACTAAGAAGTTCGTGGAAGAAAACCCGAATACAGCAATTGCCATTACAAAGGCACTTATTCGAGCAGGAAAATGGTTGGATGAGCCGAATAATAGGGCGGAGGCAGTAAAGATTTTATCGAAATCTGAATATGTAGGAGCTCCGCAATCCGTACTTGCAAATTCAATGACTGGTACTTTTGAGTTTGAAAAAGGGGATAAGCGTAAAATACCAGACTTTAATGTTTTTTATAAATATCATGCAACCTATCCTTTTTATTCTGATGGTATATGGTTTTTAACTCAAATGAGAAGATGGGGGCAGATTCCAGATTCAAAACCTGAATCTTGGTATCATGAAACCATAAAAGAAATATACAGACCGGATATTTGGAGAAAAGCAGCGAATGCCTTGGTTGCTGAGGGATACATGCCAGTTTCTGATATTCCGAACTCAGATGGATATAAACAACCAACAAACGATTTCATTGATGGAAAGTTATACAATGGAAAACATCCAATTGATTACATCAATAGTTTCCGTATCGGGAATAAAAATTAGCTCCTTTTAAATTATAACGAACCCAGATATCATGGTTGTTATTTTTAGTTGAGCGAGGTCAGTGACTTTTTTTAAAGAAAGGTACTGAGGTTATTGAATATGAAGACGTAAAAAAGAAATATGAAACAAAAAACCAAACCAAAGAACAAAAAGCTAACTAATACTTTGATGAATTTTCTAAAATCAAAGAGCCCCTTATTTAATAAATTCATTATACCGATAACTTCGATTATCCTGTTTCTAGGAATATGGTATCTGGGAGCTGAATATTTGCGAAATAGAGAAATCAATTTTAGGGTACAAAAGGTAATGAATGATCAAGGTGTAGTAGAAGCGAAAGCATTAAAAACTTGCTTCGAAGCAAACAATCCAGAATGCCAAACCAATACTTTACCATCCCCAATTCAGGTTTGGACATCAGTTAAATTATTGGTGAACGATTATTACTTAATAAGAAAGGATAAAGAAGATTTTTTAGCCAAAACAGAAGTAATTAATCGGCAACGAGAAGCAGCAGGAGAAAGCCCTATTATTTATACTGGAAGACCATCATTCGTGGATATAGTTTTTACAAGTCTTAAAACGGTATTTGCAGGATTTTTATTAGCGTTTTTTATTGCAGTTCCTATTGGGGTTTTTATAGGATTGAGTAATACATTAAGAAGTACATTCAATTGGTTTATTCAAGTGTTTAAACCGGTATCTCCAGTGGTATGGTATTTATTAGTATTTATGGTTGTTAAAACTTTATTGATTGAAACAAGTTCCGATAACTCGTTTATCATATCATTCATCAGTGTCGGTCTTTGTTCAATGTGGGCAACTTTAGTGAATACAACAATGGGAGTGTCTTCTGTTGATAAAGATTACATCAATGTTTCAAAAGTATTGAAATTGAAACCTCTACAGAAGGTTTTTAAAATAGTATTACCATCATCCTTACCATTAATTTTTACAGGGTTAAGAATAACACTATCCGTTGCATGGATGGTTTTAATAGCCATTGAATTATTGGCACAAAGTCCTGGTTTAGGCTTATTTGTTTGGGAAGAATTTCAAAATGGAGCCAATGATTCTAACTCTAAAATAATCGTAGCAATGTTTGTTATAGGGATTATCGGATTTTTATTGGATCGAATGATGCTTTTTGTACAGAACATGATTTCATATAATAAAAATAGTATCGCTTAATACCTAATCTCTATGGCATATTTAGAATTAAAAAACATTTGTAAATCTTATGGTTTTGGTGCGAATAGAACAGAAGTGCTAAAAGATATAAACTTGTCTATTGAAGAAGGAGAGTTTGTTTCAATAGTAGGTTTTACAGGAAGTGGAAAAACAACTTTAGTTAATTTAATAATCGGATTAGAAAAACCAACAAGTGGAGAAATTTTATTCAAAGGAAAACCAATTGATGGAACTAGCCATGAAAGAGGAATTATTTTTCAAAACTACTCATTATTACCTTGGTTAAATGTTGAACAAAATGTTTTAATGGGAGTAAAGGGAACGTTTCCAAAAGAATCTATTGAAAAGCAAAAATCAATAGTTGCTGATTATTTAAACTTGGTAGGATTAACTCCAGCTATTCATAAATTTCCGAGAGAACTTTCTGGAGGAATGAAACAACGTGTCTCAATAGCTCGCACATTGGCAATGAACCCTGAAATGATTGTGATGGATGAGCCTATGGGAGCTTTGGATGCATTAACAAGAGGAAAACTTCAAGATGAAATATTAAAAATATGGGAAAACAATAAACAAACAGTTCTTTTAATAACAAACGATGTTGATGAAGGAATTTATATGTCTGACAGAATAATTCCTTTGACTCCAGGACCTAATGCGACTTTAGGACCAGAGTATAAAATTTACTTGGATCGTCCAAGGGATAAAACCGAACTTAATGATGATTGGAATTATCAAGAAACTCGAAATACTGTCATGCAGTATTTGATAGCAATAGGTAAAGGGAGAAAAAAATCTTTGGGAAAAGTGTATAGCCTACCTGATGTATTGCCAGAAATTTAGATGTTTAACTACTAAAACAAAATGAAAATGGAATTACATGAATTACAAGAAGTAAAGAAATTGAAGTCGAAAGCTCTTTATAAATATAAAGAGGTGTTACTAGATTTAAAGAACGTAAAGAAGTCTTATCAAACTTCAAAAGTGGAATATATAGTTTTGGAGAATTTGAATTTACAAATATATAAGGAGGAATTTGTAACGATTATAGGGCATTCTGGATGCGGTAAAACAACGCTACTTTCAATGATAGCAGGTCTAAATAATGTAACTGAGGGCACTATTTCATTGTTAGGGAAACCTATTCAAGGTCCAGGACCTGATAGAGGAGTTATATTTCAGTCACCAAGTTTAATGCCTTGGATGACGGCTTTAGAAAATGTAATGTTGGGTGTTGATAGAGTCTTTGCTCATGCGACACAATCACAGCGTAAAGAAATAGCCATGTATTATTTACATAAAGTAGGTTTGGATGGTGCTTTTCATAAAAAAGCAAAAGAATTATCACAGGGTATGCAACAACGTGTTGGGATTGCTCGAGCATTTGCAATAAAACCTAAAGTTTTGTTATTGGATGAACCATTCGGAATGTTAGATTCATTAACTCGAGGTGAGCTACAAGATGTTTTAATCGATATTTGGAATAAAGAAAAGATAACAGCAGTGATGATTACTCACAATGTCGATGAAGCAATATTTTTGGCGGATCGCGTAGTGATGATGACAAGTGGACCAAAAGCAAAAATTGGAAATGTTTTACCAATTGATTTTAATAGACCGAGAAAAAGACAGGAAATTTTAAATCACGAAGATTATTATCGATATAGAAAAGAACTTTTAGATTTTTTAGAACATTAAAAGATGAAAAAATCACGTTAGCGCCTTTATTTTAATCACAAAAAAGAACACAACTTACGTTATGCTCTTTTTTACCCTAGCTAATCAAAAAAACTTACTATTTCAATTTTCACAGAAATTATAGAATGCTATTACCAACTATAATTTTTCTTCTTTGCTTGTTTTTTAATAGAATTGATAATCACACTTTCTAATTCATTCTTTTTAGAATTTTCCCTTTGCTTTTTTGCAACATAAGCGTTCCTTTTCTTGTTTAGTTCTTGAATTTTTTGTTGAATGGCATCTCTTTCATTTTTTTTCTTTTCTACATAGCTTTTAATCTCCTTAGGTGATTTGTTTTTAAGGTGACTAGGCAAGTCAGATTTTTTTAAATTTTCATAGAATACGGTTTCTTTTTCTTCCTCAACTTCTTCAATAGCATCCACTAAATCCCATGAAGAATTTTTATACAATTTCGAACTTTTTGTAACAGCTCTTTTTACAGCAACAACTTCGTCTAAAGCTTCAGCATTACTGTCTTGAATTGCTTGTTTCGCATATTTCGTTCTACCCGCGCTTCCATAGTATAAATAAGTTTTGTTAAGCTTTTTATTTAAAATGATAATTTCATCATCGTATGGAGTTATTATATGTACAATGTTCTTATTATGGTTTATCGTCATATAATCTCCACCTCCATAATGCGCGCCCTCCTGCCAACTTCCAGAGATACCTTGACTATAATCTCCACAGAAAATGGTATTTATCACTATTTCTTTTTCTTTGGCATCAGAAATAGCATCTTTAAAATGAATTTTTCCTTGTGTAAAAGGTTCGTTACCTGCAATGAATATTAGCTTAAGATCGTTTTTGTTTTTACCCCACTCTAATTCTTTAATAGAAGTTAGAATAACCTCACCGCAATACTCACTACCTCCATTAGTTTTAAGAGCAAAAAGACGTTCAGAAATATCATCTAAGTCACTCGTGAAAGAGGTTACCTGTCTAATAAAACCCTTTTTAGATGATAATCCGTCGTTACCATATTCGTAGAGAGCAATCTTTAAATTAGGTGTTTTTCCATGACACTTAGCATAGGAAAGTTCATTTACAATTTCCCATAATTGCGCTTTAGCCTGATTGATAAGACCATCCATACTATTACTAGTATCAAGGAGTAATGCAACCTTTATGGTTTGTTCTTTATTATTTTCAAGGTTACTTTTTTCAATGGCAAAGCTATTCTTTCCTAAGAAAAGCATGCATAATGTAACAAAGACTGTGGTGATTCTTTTCATAATTTGATGTTTTAAATTGAACTTTTATGTAGTTTGGAGTTGAGTTATTTTATTTCGAAAATGACATGAATACTTGAGGTTAATTTGATGTTCTCAAATTGAACTTGATCGTTTTTAAAACTTCTAGATTTTGAAAAATCGGATTCATACATTTTAGAATTGCTTACATAATTAATCTGGGCAAAATCATTAAGTTGGTGTTCTATTTCATTTACACGTAAAGGTTTTCCAGTTTTAGCGTTAATAGCGTTTAATAAATAATCGGATTTTGCTTTTGCCGCTTTTATTGCATTTATTCTGTTTTTCTTTTTGAATTCTGCAAGCTTGGAATGTGTAGCTTTTACGATTGAAGATCTTGTTATTTTCAATTTTTTAAAGACTTCAAATACCTTTTTAATTTTTTCAGAAGATTTGATCTGTAAAGAATATTTTCCTGTAGATAGAATTTCTTTGCTCCACCAACCCGTTTTTGATAAGACTGAATTAATATCAGAAATAAATAAATTCTCAGTAGGAATATGAATTGCTCGAAGTTCTTTCTTTAACTCGGCTTCCAATTGTTCCAAGGTAAGTTTCTTTCCTTTTTCCATTCTTTCCTCTAAAAAAATATCGATATAGATTTCATCAGGACTTATTTCCATTTCAGATTTTCCAACGACATCAATTTGTGCTCGATCGTTAAGAGGTTGTTGAGCCAAGGATATAGTCGAAACGAATAGTGCTATTGCGATATAAAAGTTTTTCATTTTTTCTTTTTTGTTAGGAACGAACATTTTATTTAGATCTGAATCTGTGGTACTTTCCTGATTAATTATGCAGTAAAATTAGAGGCAACTTTCTTCAAATAAAATTAAGAATGAGTGAAACAGGACTTTTGTTTAGTAAGTTAGTTCGTTTTATGAGTAATCAAGGAAAAATTATAAGTAAAAAAGCCTCTAATTGGAAGAGTGGATTTTTTTTATTCACTTTTTGATAATAAGTTTACACTTAAAAGAAAATATCAATGATGTTGAGATATGTGTTTATAATATGCCTTTTTATAGTGTCCTCAACTTTAAAAGCACAAGATGAAATAGTTGTTAAGTTTTCGGTTAAGGTTAAAGTAATAGATAAAGAAACAAGAAGACCAATAGAAAACGCTGACGTTACAGTGGCTGGTATTCAATATAGTTATTCGAAAATAGATGAGTATTACAAAGTTGAGGCGAGATATAATGACGAATTAATAGTACGCCATTTTGATTTTGAAACGGTGTATTATACTATTAAAGGGAATGATGAAATTGTAATTCAGGTAGAGAAAGAAGATAAACCGAAAACATTTAGTAAGATTTCTGATAGAATATCAAAAAAGTCAGGTTCTTTCAAAAAGAGAAAAACAAAAAGTTATTTCAGTGAATATATTGATTCGGCGAAGGTATTTAAAGAGAAAGATATCGATAAAAGTTTATCGTTTGTTGAAAAAACTCTTAAAGAAAATTTGACTCAGGGAAGAAAAGCAGAATCCTTTAAAGTTATGGGAGATATCTATTTTTATTGGAGACAATATGATTTGGCTTCTCAGAATTACGATACTTCTTTAAAACAAAAAGACAATGTTGCTGTTCGTTTGCTGTTGGCAAAATCACAGTTCTTATCTAAGAAATACAAAGAGAGTGAGCGAAGTTATAATCGATCCAAAAAAGGTAAACTTTCGAATTACGAAAGAATGACGTTGTATGAAGGTTTAGGAGATGTGTTTCAAGCATTGAAGAATTGGACAAAAGCAAAAACAAGTTATAAAACAGCCTTGAGTATTGCAGAAACACTAGGGAACAAATCGAAAATAACGGATTTAAATTCAAAGCTGGCTGAAGTGTTCGCGAATTCAGGACAAAAGGATAAAGCGGATGCTTTATATCAAAATTCGCTTGAGCTTGCGAATCAAGAAAACGTAAAGAGGTCATTGGAACAAGAAGAGAAAGTTGCGGATTATTTTAATACATCGCAACGTTATGATGAGGAAATACAGTTAAGAAAAGAAAGTTTAAAAAAGGCGGAAGAGATTACTGCAGATGAGTTAGATCTACAAGGAAATAGTATAAATGCAAATAAGACGATTGATAATGAAACCTTGGTAGATTCAATAACTTCTCAGAAAATTAATTATAAAATAGGAAATGCTTATCTCTTAAAAGAAGAATATGAGGAAGCCATTCCTTTCTTAGAAAAGAGTATTAGTGATGCCGATAAGAAGTCAGATTTAATTGTTAAGAAGGATGCAACCAGAAAGTTATCAGAAGTATACGAGACCGTGGGTGATTTTACGAAAGCGCTCAAAAATTATCAGGATTATGTAAAGTTAGTGGATACTTTATATGCGAGACGAGAGCAAGAAATTCAGCAGGTAAAAAGATTTAGCAAACGAATTTCTGATAATCAAAATAGAATAGCGAGTTTAGAAAAAGATAAGGAGTTGGCGGATAGTAAAATAGATTTGGCTTACAAAGATCAACAGCTAGCGCAAGAGAGTAACAAACGTCAGGAGATAGTTATTTATTCTTTAATAGCAGGGATGGTACTTATTTCATTGTTAATGTATTTTATGTATCGTAACATTAGACAACAAAAATTAGCGAATAATCTTTTGGCATTAAAATCTATGCGATCTCAAATGAATCCACACTTTATTTTCAATGCATTGAATTCTGTAAATAGCTTTATTGCAGTTAATGATGAACGAAGTGCCAACAGGTATTTATCAGAGTTTTCTGTATTGATGCGTTCAGTTCTAGAAAATTCGGATGAAGATTTCATTCCTTTATCCAAGGAAACTGAATTACTGCAATTGTACGTGAAATTGGAACATAATAGATTTCAAGATAAGTTTGACTATGAAATAAATATAGACGAAAAGATTCCTTTAGATACGTATATTATTCCTCCGATGCTTTTACAACCTTATATTGAAAATGCAATTTGGCATGGATTGAGGTATAAAAAAGAGAAAGGATATTTAAGGATTTCAATGGAGCAAAAAGAGAATGATATTGTACAAGTGGTTATTGAAGATAATGGTATCGGAAGAAAGAAATCCATGGAAATGAAGACCAAAAATCAATTAAAACAGAAGTCGAAAGGGATGAGTACCATCAAAAAGAGAATCGGTATTTTGAACGACATGTATCAAGATAAAATTGAAGTGAAAGTAGCAGATGCAACAGAGGATGGAGAGGGAACTAAAGTAGAATTATTATTAAAAAAAATTAAACTATGAACATAAATGCAATTATTGTTGAAGACGAAGCAATAAGTAGAGATATCTTAAGGAATTACATTAAAAAATACTGTCCAAATGTAACCGTTTTAGGAGAAGCTGGAGATATCGAAGAAGGTTATAAATTAATTCAAGAATACAATCCAGATTTGGTGTTTCTGGATGTTGAAATGCCTTATGGAAACGCCTTTGATTTGTTGGAGAAAATTGAAGATAGAACCTTTGAAACTATTTTTGTTACGGCTTACGACCATTATGCAATTGAGGCATTGAATAATCAAGCTTCTTATTATTTGTTGAAACCAATATCGATCGATGATTTAATCGTAGCGGTGAATCATGTAACTCAAATAAAGGAGAAAGAAACACAATTAGAGAATACGGTTTTAACACCAAAGGAAGTGAAGTCAGGAAAAATAACCATTCCTACCCAAGATGGTTTTGAAGTAATTGATGTAAGCGATATTTTTTATTGCAAAGCGGATGATAATTACACTGAAATTTATCTTGAAAACACAAAAAAGTTAGTCAGCAAAACACTAAAATTTATAGAAGAAACTTTAAAAGAATATTCTTTTGCAAGAATTCATAAATCTTATTTAGTGAATGTGAATGCTGTGGTGAAATACAAAAAAGGAAAAGGAGGAAGTGTCGTTTTGAGTAATGGAAAAGAGCTATCAATTTCTTCAACTAAAAAAGCGAATTTACTGTCTTATTTTAAGTAGATTTAAACACAAAACACAAAACACAAAACACAAAACACAAAACTGATATATGAAAATAATAAAACCTGTAAATGGAAAGCATCCTCAAATTCCAGATGATTGTTATGTAGCAGAGAACGCTACGATTGTAGGTGATGTAAAAATGGGAAAAGAGTGTAGTGTTTGGTTTAATGCTGTAATTCGTGGAGACGTACATTATATACATATTGGAAATAAAGTAAATGTTCAAGATGGTGCCGTTATTCACGCGACCTATCAGAAATCGCCAACGACGATCGGAAATAATGTTTCAATAGGACATAACGCTATAGTACATGGTTGTACTATTCATGATAATGTTTTAGTAGGTATGGGGAGCATTATTATGGATGATTGTGTTGTAGAATCAAATTCAATTATTGCCGCAGGAGCTGTTGTAACTAAAAATACACATGTTGAAAGCGGTAGTATCTATGCTGGAGTTCCAGCAAAAAAAGTAAAGGATATTTCACAGGAGCTAATTTCAGGAGAAATTAATCGTATAGCTAATAATTATGTGAAATACTCCAGTTGGTTTGAAGAATAAATAACCAAATTATATTAATCCCCCAAAATGAAAAAAAAAAGAATCAAACTTACCAATGAATTAACTACAAAATTTAAAAACTCCTTCACTTATAAGAATAAACACAAACCGAGAGGTATAGGAATTGAATGTGAAATTCCAATTGTTACGATTGATGGCAACGCAGCTCCTTATTCAATTATAAAAAATATGTTTTTTTACCTTGAAGAGAACGGGTTTGAATTAATATTTGATGCACAAAGCAATGAAATTGAATCAGCTCAAATACCCAACGATTGTAGTACCGAGAATTTTAAATGTACCAATGATGCTATTACAACCGATGTCGGCTTTAGTGTAATAGAACTCGTATTAGCCCCCCAAACTAATTTATTATCACTTGAAAATCGCTTATCTGAGCTTTTAATTCTTTTAAAAAGATATTTTAAAAAACACAATTGCTTAATGTTGGGGTATGGAATTCAACCGTTAGATGACCCTTCATTGAGTTTAATGATGCCAAAAGAGAGATATTTTTTTTTTAATAAATTTTCTTCAAATAATATTATTCCTGAAAATAAAGGAACTGACGCATGTCTCTTAACAATAACTGCCTCTAATCAATGTCATGTTGAAATAGAATCTGAAAAAACAATTTCAGCTATGAATACATTAAATGCTTTATCTGGTTTACAGATTGCGCTTTGTGCTAATTCTCCTATCTGGTTAGGAAAGGTCAAAAAAGGTGTTAAAGCAAATCGAGAGGATTTATGGAGCTATTGTTTTCCAAATCGAACAGAACAAATGGGAATTCCCCCTAAATTCAAAGATGAAGATGATTACATTGAGTATTTACTTAGTTTTAAACCTTTTTTAATTGAGAGAGAGGGACGGTTTTATCGAATTTTAAATAAAGAAAGTTATGCGGAATATTTGGTAAATGAGGCTCCATGTTTTGTAGAATCATTGAACGGTGATGTTGTAAAAGCTATTCCTAAAATTGAGGATATGGATCAGGTGTTTTCTTGTACTTGGTTTAATACAAGGTTAGTGCCAAAGCATGGAACAATTGAAAGTAGAATGTGCTGTCAACAACCTCCTTCTGAAACCTTATCTACTACCGCCTTAACTTTGGGGTTAATTGAAAATTTAGAAGTAGCTCAAAGATTTCAAGAACGATATTCGTTAGATTTTTGGAAAGAGTTAAGAATAAATACGATTAAAAAATCATTAAATGTCTTTATAGGTCGAGTAAGTATAGTTCCATTGATACAGGAGTTATTGGATATTGCGAGAGAAGGCTTATTAAAGAGAAATTTTAATGAAGAACGTTTCCTAAAACCTTTATACAATAGATTGGAAAAAAGAGAATCTCCAGCTGATCTCGCTATAGAAATTTTTGAAGAAAAAGGAATTGGAGCTTTCTTAGAAGAAATGTCTTTTTAATTATGACCAGAAGTATGATAGAAACAAATATGAAGGATGTTGTAATTTCAAAGAAATTAAATATCAATGAAGGCATTAAGTTGAAAAGGATTCCTGAATTAACTTATCAAAAGATCTTAAACTATTTTGAAAAGAGATATCATTTCAAAAATGGAGAGGAAATGCAATTAGGAAACTATTATGTTGAAATAGATAAGAGAATTTCAGATAGTTTCGTATTATTTATTAAACAAGTTCTTAATCAAGAATATCCCGAATTGTTTTCAATAGAAGGTTTTAAACCGTCAGAAGAAACACTTATTGATATTGAAAGAGGTAAAGGTTTTTCTTTTGGTAGTTTTGACATGGCCGTGACCGAAAAGGGACTACAAAATATAGAGTTTCAAGCAGTAGCTACTTACCCAATAAGTGCAGCTCGAATGAATACAATATTGTTAGATGCTATATCTGACTCTAATGCATTTGTTTTCGCTGAAAATATGAATACTAAATGGAATGATTTTATAAAATTATATAGTCAAGTATTTCAAGTAGATGGAACTAATAAGGTAGTATTAGTTGACAGAGAGGTTGAAAAGCAAAAAACGAAGTTTGAGTTTTTTGCAACTAAAGAAGAATTAAATGTCCCCGTTAATATAGTCGATGTTAGAGATATTATAGAGAATAATAATTCTCTCTGTTATAAACATGGAAATGATTTCGTAAAGATAAATGCTTTTTACAATAGAGTTTTAATTACGGAAGCGTTATACAAAGATAATTACCCCACGAACTTAGATCGTTGGAAATTTAGATTTGATAAAAAATACAATGGACTAAAATATATCAATCACCCAATCAAACAATTTGAAATATCTAAAAGGTTATGCCCCTTTATAGAACATGAATATAATCCCGATTGTTTCGAGTTATCAAATACTGATCATCTTTTTAAAAGTAAGGAATTACGTTACCAGGATTATGTTTGGAAACATAAATGGGGAGCTGCCGGAAATGATTTAATACTAGAACCGAATGAGCAAATATTGGAGAGTTTAGAAAACGAAACATCAAACTATATTGCTCAAAAGAAAGTTGAATACAAAGTTTTTAAAACTGATGATGAACTCGAGAAAATAGTTGAATTACGATTTATGACAGCTGTTCATCAAGATAAAATAATTATTGTTCCAATGGCTAGAGTAGGTCATATAGAAAAAACGAAAGACGGGACTATAAATTATAAAATTCATTTTTCTGACAATAATAAAGAAGGATATGGTTTTAGCCCAGTAATCATTAGAGATAACTATAAAAGTTAGTTAATAAAAAAGCTCGGTATTAATACCGAGCTTTTACAAAACTAATCCGAGGCTATGAATTCCTCATCTACTACTATTTATCGTTATCATTTTCCATCTTCCTGCGCTTTTTACCCTTTTTATGCATTTTCTTTTTCATTTTATGCATTTTACGATCAGCCATTTTCTCAAATCTTTCGTATTGTTGAGTATTTAAAACACGTTTCATCTCAGCCTTAAAAGCAATTTGCTTGTCAAGTCTCGCATTCATCATTTTAAAGCGTTCTTCAGAAGAAGGTTTTTGCTTATTTTTTTTCATCTCTTTCCTTTTCGCTTTCATTGCCTTTCGGTCCGCAATTTGTTCAGCTAAAAAAGGTTTAATTTTTTCCTGTTGAGCTTTATTTAAATCAAGTTTTAAAGTCATCTTTTTTACAGCTAATTCAGTCTGTTGATCAACTGTTAAAGCTTCTTCGAATCTATCTTCTTTATGTTCTTGAGCATTGGTTACAGCGGTGAAACCTAAAGCTACTACTAATAATGCTATTATTTTTTTCATTTGAAATACGTTATAAATTATAAATATTTTTTGTTGGGCGATCTTTTGCTCCTCCTCAATTGCACTATGGCTATATCAAATAATTTCTGTTAACAATAAATTACTTAAATTCTCCAAAGAGAAAAATATTGTAATCTTCAAAATTTAATTACACTACTTTGACATTGCTAAATCAAAAAGGTTTAAATTTGAAGTAAATATTAACATTTTTTTAAGGTGTTAATTGAATGTGTTATGCTCTGATATTTCAGTGTTTATAGGAGATGAAGGAGTACGAAATACGTCATTAGAAGTTGTAATGTTTTTTTATAACTCTTGACGAATTACATCTGAATAAATAAGTTTCAGGTGAAAACTAAACCAAAATTTTATTTCGTAATGAAGCGATTTTTTAAAGTTCTAATTAAATTTATTATTGTTCTATTTGTCGGAATCTTGGCTTTTTTCTTTTGGGCATCTTCACCAAGCTTAGATAAGTCGAATTACGCCCAGTTATCCAAAAATAAGTATTCGGTATCCATAGATAATGATTCAATATATAGCATTGTAACCTATAATATTGGCTATCTCAGTGGTATGACAAATAATAGAGCAGTTGCAAAATCAAAAGAGCTCTTCCAAAGAAATCTACATAAAGTAATTGATGAGATTAAAGAAGTAAATCCGGATATTATTGCTTTTCAAGAAATCGATTATGACGCCTCTCGCTCTTATAATGTTGATCAAGAGAAAGAAATCCTAAAGTTAGGATACCCTTATTCTGCTAAAGGTATTAATTGGGATGAGCATTACTTACCATTTCCTTATTGGCCTCCAAGTATGCATTTTGGGAAGGTTATTTCTGGACAATCAATCATTAGTAAATATCCTTTAAAAGATTATGAAAGAATTGTTTTGGATAGAGTTTCAGACAATCCATTCTACAGGGAAGCATTTTATTTGGACAGACTATTGCAAGTCGTAAAGGTAGTTATTCAAGGAAAAGAGATTGTTGTTATGAATGTTCATTTAGAAGCTTTTGATAAAGCAACTAGAGTAAAGCAGCTAGATAAGGTCGTTCGATTGTTTAAGCATTATGCAGAAACGAATCCAACTATTTTATTAGGAGATTTCAACAGCGACCCAAAATATGAAGATGCTGCCATCAAAAAAGTATTTGATTTACCTAATATTGGAAATGCGGCTTATTCTGAATCTAGTTACGACTTAACTTTTAACTCTGAAAAACCTTATGAAAGGTTAGACTATATTTTCTACACAAAAAATACAATTAGATATGAAAAAGGAAGTGTGTTGAAAAGTTTTGGTCAAGCCTCTGATCATCTGCCTGTTGAAATGCAGTTTAAATTGAAGTAAAACCCGTCTGAAATCCTTTTCGAGAAAAAAACATAAAAAATGTTTGGATATTAAAACTTATTTTTAAAATATTTGCACTCGGAAAAGTTCAAAGACTTATTGACGATGTTATCAAGAAAGGTGGAGGGATTAGACCCGATGAAACCTTAGCAACCCTTTGCTCTATGCAAAGAAGGTGCTAAATTCTACCTAAACATAGCTTTTAACCACAAAGTAAAATAGGATAGATAACCCATGAGAAGATTCAAATTCTTATAAGAATCTCTTAAAATTTCTTAATAACATTTTTCTAGTAAGCAACATCTAAAAAGAGATGTGTTTTGACTTTTGGTTTAATTTAATATTAACTCAAAAACAAGAAAAATGAGTACACAAAAATTCGCAACAAACGCGTTGCACGCAGGACATGATGTAAAACAAACGGGAGGAACTAGAGCAGTACCTATTTATCAAACAACCTCTTATGTGTTTAATGATTCAGATCATGCCGCAAATTTATTTTCATTAAAAGAATTAGGGTTTATTTACACAAGATTAAATAATCCAACCAATCAAATATTACAAGAGCGTTTAGCGGCTTTAGAAGGAGGTATTGGAGCGGTAGTTTTTGCTTCGGGAACGGCTGCTATTTCAACTGGGCTATTAACCTTATTAAAAGCTGGAGATCATATTGTTGCTTCAAGTAGTTTGTATGGAGGTACTTATAATTTATTAAAAGTAACATTACCAAGATTAGGAATTACAACGACTTTTGTAGATGCTTCTGACCCTGAAAACTTTGGAAAAGCAGTTCAAGAGAATACCAGAGCATTTTTTGTTGAATCTTTAGGAAATCCAAAATTAGATGTACTTGATTTAAAAGGCATTTCAGCTCATGCAAAGAAAGCACAAGTACCATTTATTGTTGATAATACAGTGGCAACACCAGCATTATTAAATCCTATTGAACACGGAGCAAATATTGTGATTCATTCTTTAACAAAATATATTGGAGGCCAAGGAAACTCTTTAGGAGGTGTAATTGTAGATGCGGGAACTTTTGACTGGTCAAATGGTAAATTCCCTGAGTTTACCGAACCTTCTGCAGGATATCACGGATTAGTATATCATGAAGCATTAGGAGCGGCATCGTATACATTTAAGTTAATCTTAGAAGGATTGCGTGATTTCGGAGGAGCTTTAAGTCCTACAAACGCATTCCAAATAATACAGGGATTAGAAACTTTAGACGTAAGAATAAAAAAGCATAGTGAAAACGCTTTAGCCTTAGCCAAATGGTTAGAAGAACAGGAAGAGGTGGCTTGGGTAAATTACCCAGGGTTGGAAAGTAGTAAATACAAATCTTTAGCCGATGAATATTTACCAAAAGGTCAAAGTGGAATTGTTACCTTCGGAGCAAAAGGAGGCTACGAAGCAGCAAAAACTATTGCAGATTCTACACAGCTATTTTCATTATTAGCCAATATTGGAGATACAAAATCTTTAATTATTCACCCAGCAAGTACAACGCATCAACAATTAGCCGATGATGAACAGGAAAGTACGGGAGTTACAAAAGACTTAATACGTTTATCTGTTGGGATTGAAAATGTTGAAGATTTAAAAACAGACCTTAAAGAAGCATTTGCTAAAATATCTAAAGAAACATTAGCATAACAAATTGTTTTCTAAATACAATCAATGAGTTTAAACAAAAATTTAAATCACGTAACAATTGAAAGTTACGTTACAGAAAGTGGTGCCCAGTTCAGCAATTTACCATTAAGTTATCAGTTGTTTGGTGAAGCGCTGGGTACTGCACCTGTAATCTTAATAAATCATGCATTAACAGGAGATAGCAATGTTGCAGGAGAAGATGGTTGGTGGAAAGATTTAATAGGAGAAAATAAAGTAATTGACACCAATGAGTACACCATACTTTGTTTTAATATTCCTGGAAATGGTTATGATGATTTTTTGATTGATGATTATAAAAGTTTTATAGCAAGAGATATTGCAAGGATTTTCTTGTTAGGGTTAGAAAAACTTAGAATTGAAAAGTTATTTGCCCTTATAGGAGGATCATTAGGAGGGGGAATTGCTTGGGAAATGGTAGTTATACAACCAAAAATAACTGAGCATTTAATTCCTGTAGCTACGGATTGGAAATCGACAGATTGGTTAATAGCCAATTGTCAAATTCAAGAATTGTTCTTAACCAATTCAAACAATCCAGTGCATGATGCACGAATTCATGCCATGTTGTGCTATAGAACGCCAGAATCTTTTAAGAAGCGTTTTCAACGAACTAAAAATGAAGAATTACAAATTTTTAATGTTGAAAGTTGGTTATTGCATCATGGAAAAAAGTTACAAGAACGCTATCAATTAGCTTCCTATAAACTCATGAATCAATTGTTAAAAACCATTGATGTAACAAAAGGTAGAGAAGGACTGAATGTATTAGAAACGATAGAAGCTGATATTCATATCGTTGGAGTAGATTCTGACTTATTTTTTACTGCCGAAGAAAACAGAGAAACACAAAAAGAATTGGCAGCGGTGCATCCAAATGTAACCTATGATGAAATTAATTCAGATCATGGGCATGATGCATTTCTAATCGAATACGAACAACTAAAAAAGATTGTTGAACCTATATTCAATAAAAATAGTACGAATAAAAAAATGAAGGTTTTAAAGTTTGGAGGAAAGTCATTATCGAATGATGGAATCCATGATGTAGTGTCTATTATAGAACAAAAAGTTAACGAAGGAGAAAAAATAGCAGTGGTAGTTTCTGCAAGAGGAAATGCAACAGATACTTTAGAAAGTATTTTGGAAAAAGCTGCTAAAAATGAAGTGTATACTGAACAGCTTGAGGCCTTTAAAAGAGAACAAACTTTAGTAACTCCGTTAATTGACTTTTCGCAAGAATTTGATCGTTTAGAAAGATTATTTGAAGGAGTAAGTTTGTTAGGTGACTATAGTTCGAAAATTAAAGATGAGGTTTTAGCACAAGGAGAATTGTTGTCTATTAAAACCGTTTCTGAGTTATTAGAGCAAAAAGGAATCAATGCGAATCCAACAGATGCAAGAGTGTTATTAAAGACCGATGAGAACTTTGGAAACGCACAACCAATTAACGAGGTGTCAAAAGAAAAGGTAACCAAGTATTTTGAAGCTCATAATGGAAATACGGTTAATGTTGTTACTGGTTTTATTGCATCTACATTAAATGATGAAACCACAACCTTAGGAAGAAACGGAAGTAATTATACTGCCTCTCTATTGGCGAACTACTTAAATGCGGGAGAATTACAGAATTATACACACGTTGATGGAATATTTACTGCGAACCCTGATTTGGTAGCGGATGCGAAGAAGATTGAGGAGTTATCATTTTCTGAGGCGAATGAGTTGGCTAATTTCGGAGCGAATATTTTACACGCAAAAACAATCATTCCTTTATTAGAAAAAAATATCAATTTAAGAATTTTAAATACATTCAACCCGAATGATAAAGGAACGTTAATTACCTCAAAATCCAGTCAAAAAGGAATCAAGTCATTATCAATTTTGGATAATGTTGCTCTATTAAATTTTGAAGGAAGAGGATTGTTAGGAAAGGTTGGAGTAGATGCTCGAATCTTTAGAGCTTTGAGTAATCAGGATATTAGTGTAAGTATTATCTCACAAGGGTCTTCTGAAAGAGGAATTGGATTGGTTGTAGATAAAGAAAATGCTGAAAACGCGGTAAAAGCTTTAGAGGTAGAGTTTGAAAATGATTTTTACACAAAAGACGTAAACAAAATCTCTATTCTTGATGACGTTTCTGTAATTTCAATTGTAGGTCAAGATTTGAGTGAGTTCCATCATCCTTATAATGCCTTAATTAAAAATCAAATAGTACCGTTACTTTTCAACAATACTATTACGGGTAAAAATGTAAGTTTAATTGTAAAGAAGAGTCAACTTCATAAAGCTTTAAACGTAATTCACGGGCAAGTTTTTGGAGTAGCAAAAAAGATTAATATTGCTGTATTCGGTAAAGGTTTAGTAGGAGGAACACTTATTGATCAGATTTTAGACAGTGCTAAGAATATCTTAGAAAGAAAGAAAATACAACTAAACGTATTTGCAATTGCAAATTCAAAGCAAGTATTATTGTCTACAACTGGGGCAAATGGAGAATGGAGAACAGCACTGGATGCGAGTGAAAAGAATGATACCATTGTTCAAAGTGTGATTGATTATGCAAAAGAGCATCATTTAGAAAACTTAATCGCAGTTGATAATACAGCTAGTTTAGATTTTACAACGAATTATATTCCTTTAGTAGAGGCAGGTTTTGATTTAGTTTCTTCAAATAAAATAGCCAATACAGTTTCTTATGAGTTTTATCAGGAATTGCGTAGAACTTTAGAAGTTAACAATAAAAGTTATTTATATGAAACGAATGTGGGAGCAGGACTTCCATTAATAGATACGATTAAATTATTACATGATTCAGGAGAGAATATTACCAAAATTAGAGGTGTGTTTTCTGGATCATTAAGTTATATATTCAATAGATTTTCTGCTGATGAAGTACCGTTTTCAACAGTACTCCAAGAAGCAATTGATAAAGGATTTACTGAGCCAGATCCACGTGAAGATCTGTGTGGGAATGATGTAGCTCGAAAATTATTGATTTTAGCTCGTGAGTTAGATTTAGAAAATGAATTTGAAGATATCACGATTGAAAATCTTATTCCAGAAGCATATAGAGATATTACTGCGGATGAATTTTTATCAGATTTGACCAAGTTGAATCCATTCTTCCAAGAAGCAAAAGAGAAGCAAGAAGAAGGTCATGTTTTAAGATATATTGGAGATTTACATGGAGATTTGCAACAAACAAAAGGTCAGTTAGATGTAAAATTAGTCTCTGTTCCTCAAAACTCACCATTAGGAAGTTTAAAAGGTTCTGATGCAATTTTTGAAATTTACACAGAATCTTATGGAGAACAACCAATTGTTATTCAAGGAGCAGGAGCAGGAGCTCAGGTAACAGCGAGAGGAGTTTTTGGAGATATTTTACGACTGGCCAAGAGCGGTAATTAAGACCTAATGATAAACGACAATCGAAATTATAAATAAAATAATGTTTAAACTTTTACTGAATTTAGTAAAAGTTTAAACGCGTTTATAAACAAGCTTATAAAGACTAATACGATACAAAAAAACCTAAAAAATAAGATGAGCAAAAATTTTGAAACAAAAGCAATACGAACTCAGACAGAAAGAACACAGTTCTCTGAGCATTCTGTTCCTTTATATCTAACATCTAGTTTTACATTTGATGATGCTGAAGATATGAGAGCTTCTTTTGCTGAAGAAAAAGAAAAAAATTTATACAGTAGATTTTCCAATCCGAATACAACAGAGTTTGTAAATAAAATAGTGGATATGGAAGGTGCTGAAGCAGGTTATGCTTTTGCTACGGGAATGGCAGCTGTTTTTTCAACTTTTGCAGCGCTTTTAAATTCAGGAGATCATATTGTTTCATCTCGTTCGGTTTTTGGGTCAACGCATAGTTTGTTTACAAAGTATTTTCCAAAGTGGAATATCGAAACAAGTTATTTCAAAATAAATGAGCCTGAAAAAATAGAAAGTCTTATTCAACCTAATACAAAAATATTATATGCAGAAACTCCTACGAACCCTGCTGTTGATATTTTAGATTTAGAATTGTTAGGTGAAATAGCTAAGAAGCATAATCTTTTATTAGTAATAGATAACTGCTTTGCTACTCCTTATTTACAAAACCCAATTAAGTACGGAGCTGATTTGGTAATCCATTCTGCTACTAAGTTAATTGATGGGCAAGGAAGAGTGCTTGGTGGAGTAACTGTAGGTAAGTCTGATCTTATTAGAGAAATTTATTTATTCTCTAGAAATACAGGACCTGCAATGTCTCCTTTTAATGCTTGGGTATTATCTAAGAGTTTAGAAACCCTTTCAATCCGTGCTGAAAAGCATTGTGAAAATGCATTAAAAGTAGCAGAGTTTTTAGAAGGACATGATCAAGTGAATTTTGTGAAGTATCCTTTCTTAAAATCACATCCACAATATGAAGTAGCTAAGAAGCAAATGCGTTTAGGTGGAAATATTGTAGCGTTTGAAGTTAAAGGAGGAATAGAAGCAGGTCGAGCTTTTTTAAATAGAATCAAAATGTGTTCATTATCGGCAAACCTTGGAGATACGAGAACTATTGCAACGCATCCAGCATCTACAACGCATAGTAAGTTAAGTGAAGCTGACAGATTAGAAGTTGGAATTACTGATGGGTTAGTACGCTGTTCTATTGGTTTAGAAAACGTAGAAGACATCATTGAAGATTTAAATCAGGCCTTAAACGGATAGATTTGAGTTTTATATCGAATAGTTAAAGCAAGCCAAAAGGCTTGCTTTTTTTATTCTCTAGAGGGTAAATACCCCGAGGCTTGCCTCGTTAGTAAATGTTTAGAGTTTGAAAATGTATTCTTTTAAAATGCTCCGATGGCTTGCCTCGGAGAAATTTACTTTAATTGGTCTGTGTTACACGTTCTAATTTAATTTCAGTATCACTAATTTTTACGGCGAAATAAATACCTAAATCGTGGTTTAGTTTTAGAGTTTCACTTTTACAAAATCCAAATTGTTTATACTCCACGACAAATAATTTTAGATGCTCTTTATCAACAATTTCATAAGTACCTGTCGATTGAGAAAAACAGTCATTACCACATGAAGCAGAATAATAGCATGAAAAAGTACCATTCTTTTTAAAATCGATGTGGTTTCCATAAGGATTTTTATTAATGTCAACTTGAGTTAAGATATAACTATCAGTATCATTTAAATTTTGTCCAATTATTTTATCAATGCTCCAATGGTCCTTAACCAAATCCTGGGCGAACGAAAAACTAGATATAGAAATTAATATTAATATGGTAAATAGTCTTTTCATAGTTTATTATTTAGTTGTTGAGTTTGTATTAATAATTCCGATTCCGTTAACTTTCCAGACATTATTAACTTTGATCATATGAATATTTAGTTTAAAGCCATCTAATTCTTTATCTCCCACAACTACGATTCTTTTTATAGAATCGAAACTGATCAGTTTAAAACCTTTATCAGGATAATCTTGGGCATTAAAAATAGGGTCAAACCCAAGTCCATATTCAGGATCTTTCTCATCAGCTTCTTTCAATATTCTACTTAATTCTGATTTCAACAAATCACTCGAACTTTTATGTGTTGCGACCCATTCCTCAACATCGAGCCCTTCCTTCATATTATCACAATTTTTGACATAATCGTTTATGAACTCCAATGCCACCTTCTGCATAGAGTTATTGGTGGATTTATTTTCATTTTTATGATTGCAGCTCATACCTAAAATAAATAGAGAAGCAATGAGATAGTTTTTCATTTTCAGTTCCTTTTAATAAGTATTTCAATTTCTTTTGAGTCAATTTTATTTAAAAAGTAAGAAAAAGGGAATCCATACTTTTTTAATATTATAGAATCCTGATGAATAAAGTTAATCTCATATTCTCCTCCTTTATTTACAACAACAGAGAATATTTTTTTTATTTTTTCATTTTTGTAAAAATCCTGTAATTTCAATAGGCTTTCCTCTGGAAAAATTTTAGCATCTGTTTCCATATTTTTAAATGAAATCTGAAATCTACCTGGTTTAACATACCATCCTCCAACAATATAAATATTGTAGATTCCCATACCTAGATAGATTTTAGGACTATCTTTATGTATGTTGATTGGTTCATTCAAATTCTCCAAATTTTGCTCGTTTTGAAATGGATAGACATTTTTTAAAAAGTTTTCTAAATCTGTTTCAGGTGGTGATTCAAACGTAATATATCCATAATTGGACTTTAAAAATATTTTCATTTGATTCAATAGGTCTTCTTGATTGAATTTTTCATTTATCTCGGAAGTATTTCTTGATATACCAAAAATAATATGAGCATCAGTCGTGTAAAACACCATAAGATGCTCATTCAAACTCTGTTTATCTAAATTATTCCAATAAATTGAATGTTCAATATTTGAATTCATCTGCAAATAACTCATTAAACCTTCAGCAGAAGTGAACACAGTTTTTGGTTGGTCTGAATATTGAGGTATTAGATATTCATTTGTACTCTCTTTTCTTTCAGGCATAAAGTGATTAAGAAAATCAATTACGTCCTTTTTAGATCTCGTTTTTTTTATTACATAGATATCGGCATAATATCCCATATAACTGTTGATTTAGAATAACTGATCCAATTTACGACGATTTAGATAGTATTTCGTAAAAAAGAAGGCCTATCTTCAATAGAATCGAATTCGTATGATTGAATTCCGTATGTGTTAAGTATTGTCTTCATGTTTCTATTGACTTTCTCAAAGCCTAAAGTGATGGATTTTAATTGGTACTGGCTCGCATTATGTAATGCAATGGTCGAATTACCTATGATAAAATGTTTTTCAGTGCTGATATTTGTTTTAAAATAGTCATTAAAATCTTGAATATAATCGTTGTAATTTGGTGCTTCAATATCAATTTGTTTGATACCCAACACTCCATTCTTATGGATATAGGCATCGTTTTCGGGAAATCGATTCGGTTTATATTCAGACATAACAAATGGAAGATGCATTTTATCAAAAGCAAAGAGCTTCCAATTTATATTTTGATTTAAATGATTTTTTCTTGTCATATTTATCAGTTTAGATTTGTTTTCAGCTTTTTCATAAAATGAATCAATATCATCTGAAAGAACCGCCAAGTCCAAGAATCGTTCTTTTGAAACACAGTAACTAGCAAATCGTTTAAAGATAATACCGAACAAATTAAGAATTTTAATACGAGCTAAAAACTTAAAGATTCTCGGGAATTTCGATTGATCAATAAGTTCTAAAAAAGAACCATCTTCGAAATAAATCATGGCATGGTGACAGTTTTTTTTATTATTTCCTAGGTAAACCTTGAATCCAATATTTCTAAAGTCGTTGATAGCGTTTTCCAAGTTATCAACTCTTAGCAGTATATGGTCGATTTTCATTTTAAAAGTAACATTTGATTAGTGAAATAAATGTATGTTAAAGTGAGGTCAATCGATAATTAGTGATGTTAAAAATAGAAACCATTAACACACGTTTAACAACGTGTTTTAAAGCTAAGAGGTAATTAAAATGTCTTACACTTTTCCTCGCTTCCTCAGAACGATAAGGATATACAAAAAGATAATACTTATGTAGCCACCAATTAGGATTGTTAATGCATATGATTTGTTTCGTTGCATTACTACATAATCGGCAATGCCCGCCTTCCAAAATATCCATTCATCAGCGATAGCCGACGCAATATTCCAATTTCCAGTTTCCAAAATAATGATACCAGATTTTGATTTAACGTCAATCCTAGCGGCTGTATTAATAGCATTATTTCCACTACCATCGTGCCCAATAATATGAGAGTTAGTATCGTTTTGACTATACAAATGAGGACCTAATCCATAAACAGGTGTGTCATTAATAAATGTTTCTGCATTTTGCATAGTATTCAAGGTTTTTTCTGTCAGTACAGGGTTTTCAGAAACATTCGCCAATAAGAATTTTGATAAATCATTAGTACTAGTGTAAAGACCAGCGGCGGCAAGTGCAGTGAATTTATTCATAACTCTTGTAGTACCATCCGTTTTATAAACCTTAGCAACTTCGAAATTCTGTCCTTGGTAATTGAACGTGGATTGTTGCATATTTAAAGGAAGTAAAACTTCATTTTTAATGTATTCCTGAAAAGATTTTCCACTTACTTCTTCAATCAATAGTTGTAATAAAGTATAGCCAGCGCCTGAATACATATATTTACTTCCAGGTTCATAACCAACGATTGCTTTTCCTTCGGAGTTTCCTGAATCTTTCGCTTTTGTTAACGATTCTTCAATAGTTTGGATGCTTTCATGTGGAGGGAAGCCTCCATAACCTAAATCATCAACTAATCCAGAAGAGTGTGAGAGTAGTTTTCTAATGGTAACTTTACTATTGTCGAAATCACTTTCAGGTAAATGCCATCGAGTTAGGTATTGATCGATAGGAGTATCTAAATCTACCTTTCCTTCTTCAACAAGTTTCATAACAGCAAATGAACTTACCCATTTACTAATCGAAGCAACAGGGAATAGCGTATTTTTAGTAATCTCATTACCTTGAGAAAAGTACCATTGTTCGGAAACGTTTCCGTCCTCAATTAAGGTCATAGCGAAATTTCCTACATATTCATTATTGACTTTTTGTTTTACGGCTTCTTTAAAAGCCTTTGGAGTATTCTCATTAGTTAATGGTTTTAGAAGAAAACCATCAATAAATCCGTATCCTATAAATGCCGTCCAAATTAATAAGACAAGAACAACGATTGCGATGTGTTTAAGTATTTTCATATGTTATTTATTTTATTTTTTTAAATTCAATTTCGTTTAAATATTGAGCAGATACCTTAAGTCCAGTTATTTCCTCGTTGCGGTTTTTTACGAAATCTACTTTTCCAAAGTAATATTCATTCGTGTAAAAGCTATCTTTCTCAAGTATTTTTAGCAAAATAGTATTATTAGAGTTGTGTTTGGCGACCAATTCATTATTGATAATTTTCAATTCATATATTGTATTTAACTCTTCATTTTTATAAAAACCTACATATTTCGATAAATCTGATTCTAACAAGTTCGGAGTTTGTTCAATAGAAACTTTCTGACAATATCTAGTAATATCCGCTACATGAAAGTTTATACGATTTTTATGAAATACAAACTTTGAGTGTGGAATATAAGGAAATTCAAAGGCATTATTACCTAAAGACTTAAGAGGAGTTTTAACATCGCTACCAAACTGTTGCCAACATAACTTCCCTTTTTCAATAATGAAATTATAATAATATCCTGGGTAAATTTCGTAGGTCCCTTCAAAGTCTTTCAAGTTTGCCTTACTACTATTAGTTTTGAGTGTAGGTTCAGTTAATTCTTCACTTAGAACAATTTCTAATGAGTTATAAACAACATCTAGTCCTGTCATACCTCCTGCGTTTGAAAGGAAAACAAAAGATAACTTATGAGATGGAACATGTAAAATATAGGAACGATAGCTTTCAGTTCCTCCTCCGTGGAAAACGATTTCTATTCCTTTGTAAACATCTTTATGCAATCCTAAACCATAATTCGTTTTTATTTGTGAATCAGTTACGGTAACCTCTTCCATTCTGTTGTAAAATTCTCTTTGTCCGAGCTTAATATCGTGGTAGTTATTCGTCCAAAGACTTAAATCATGTATTGAAGTATAGATTCCTGATGAACCAATGGTGGCTAACTTTACTGGTTGTTGAATGTAGTTCCCGTTGCGTTCTTGATAAGAAAAAGCTTTATTTTTCACCACGCTGTTCGTATACTTAACGGCATAAGTGTTATGCATTCCTAAAGGAGAAAAAATCTTTTGTTTTAATTGTTCTTCGAATGGAGATTTACCAATTCTTTCAATAATTTCAGCTAATAAAATATAACCAGTATTGTTGTAATCAAACTTTTCTCCAGGTAAAAAAGTTGGCTTTTTAATTTTTAAAAGCATAGTAACAATTTCTTCAAAATGCATTGAGTTCTTTCCGCTTAATTGTGCTAACTCGTCCGGGTTAGGTAAACCATGTGTATGGTTTGTTAATTGTTTGATGGTGATTTTAGACGGTAAATGATTTAATTCCGGTAAGTGCTTACGAACATCATCCGCAAAAGATAGTTTACCTTCTGCTTCTAACAATAAAGCCAAATAAGTGGTGAATTGTTTTGACACCGAAGCAATATTAAATCGAGTCGAAGTATTAATTGAAACTTGATTTTCAACGTTAGCTAGTCCTTCACTTTTTTGAAATATTTCCTTGCCATTTTTTAAAATAGTAAAAGTAGCCCCAGGTTTGTTTTTTGAAAAATAAGAATTGAAAAGAGCGTTAATTTCTTTGGTTTTTTCCTGAGTTAGATTTTGAGCATGCGCACTAATAGATAGGATAAAAATTAATAAAGCAATTTTAGATCTCATGAAGATCGTGAAAAAAGTAAGACTTGAAATGTTAGTTTTAGAGTAGTTTGTTTTTTGACTCATGATATTATGTTTTGTAATTCGAGTCAAAGATGCGGGTTAAAAACCGACTAGTGGTTTTAGTAAAGGAACTCGTACCTTTTTATGGTAAATAAAAGGTTCGAATAAAAGTCGTACTTTTTTAAGTGTTTGATTTTCTGTAGGCTGAAGGTGTGGTTGAGGTGTTTTTTTTGAAAGCAGTATTAAACGAAGATTTAGAGTTAAAACCTACTTCATACATGATTTCTTGAATGTTTAGGCCTTTATTTTTTAAAAGAGTCTTAGCTTCTTCTATTCTATGAAAGTTAATATAATCGTAAAAATGCTTACCCACAACTTTGTTAATAATAAAGGAAAGACGCTTTTCAGGAATGTCAATTTGTTCGGCTAATTTTTGAAGTGTAAGTGCATCGTCGAGGTAAGGTTTTTTCTCTTTCATAAATTGGTTGATAAGTTTGATGTCCTTATCGTATTGATCACTTTTTTCAATAGTTTCTTTTTGAGGTAATGGTTTTATTTCTTTTTCAATGCCAGTAAACAAATGAGGACTTCTCATTGTTTTTAAAACAAACCAACAGATAATGGTAAGAGCAAAAAGAAAGATTGCAGTATTCAATATACGAAGCATATCTTGATTTACGAAAGCTCTGAGAACAACTAAGGAATTACCAATCAAAAATAAAATAGTGGTTGTTTTTAACCATTTGTAAGTTTCATTTTCAGAAGTGTAATTTTCTAAATAACTGTTTCGATATTGCTTTAAAGTGTATAGGATTATAATGATATAAGAGTAATATTGAATTTGTCCACTAGCTTCATAAATTAAATCAGTTTCGCTTGAAAGTCCAATATTTAGAAACAATATTGAAAATATAGCAAAAGGAATTCCGTGAAGCAATAGTTTGGGTGAAAGCGAATAATTAGTATAACAGGTCGTTTTTACATAGAGGTAAAACAACGGCATTTGTAAAAAAACAGATGCAACTCGAATACAATTTAGACTAGGAATATGTATATAAAGATCTCTTAAAAAAAGTGCTGTAAAATCGAAAGAGGTAACAACTAGGAAAGCTGCAAAAAAATAATTGGCTGTTTTGTTTTTAGAAGGAACTGTAATTAAAAATACAGCTAAGAGTAACAATAAAAATACGATGATTTTAGCAATATCGTTTATCATAAATTAATAGACTTGGTGAGTTCGTTCCACAAATTGTTTTCAAGGGCTAAATATAATTTATTTTGTTTGACAGGGTCAGTTTTTCGACTTTCTATTTTAGTATTTAAAGTTAAAGAGATTATTTAAAGTTTTGATAAACGAAAGCGGTTTGAATCTAAATTCAAACCGCTTTCGTTTATTTCTAAAAATATAAGTTCGCTTAATGCAGGCTAATGTTAAATGAAACACCAGGTTGTAAATCGTATCCTTCTGATAATTCGACAACCAATACTGTATCTGAGTCTATTCTTACATTTACCCAATCTTTATTACTGCTGAATCCAGTAACATTATGAGGTTGAGAGAAAGTAAAATAGTATCTATCTGTTTTTCCAGCAGGAAAAAGCCCAAATACATTACTCCAAAAAGGATCGGTAACTTCTGGTAATACAGTATAAGAAATACTATTTTGAGTTAAATTAATATCATACAAACCGCTTATATCTCCTGCAGGTGTACCATTTTGAGATAATGCAGTAGGAAACTCAGATACCGTGTTAGAAAGTGTGGCAAATTCATCATAGGCATTATCAGGCTGTCCAAAAAGTGATGGATAGCTTACTTCTGACTGTCCAGGGTCCTGTAAGGTATTTCTCATGGTGATATTAATCCCTTCCTGAAGAGGTGGAACAAATATTGTAAATCTTTCTGCATTGAAAGTAGAACCGTCGATCATTGCGAAGTAATCAGCAACAGTTGGATCTTGTCCAAAGGCAGCTATGGATGCATCCGCATCTTCTAGACTCTCCCAGAAAACAATCACTGCATATTTACCGTTCTCATCAACACCACTTGTTCTTCTAATGAAACCTGGTTGAAGCGAGGCAAAATCTCTTTCAATCTCAGCGTCTCTAGAAATGAAAGAATTCTCATCGACATCACTGTTGATTTTAAAGGTAGTAACCTCTATTACATTTTTTGATTCTAGATCAAAATCTATATTTGGAATAGCAAAGGTGGTATATCGCTCAGCACTAAATGTTGCTCCGTCAATCATAGCAAAGTAATCGGCTACGCTTGGATCAGATCCAAAAGCTGCAATAGAAGCATCTGCATCGGCCAAAGTTTCCCAAAATACCATTACTACATATTTTCCATTGGCATCAAAACCGCTCATACGTTTAAGAAAACCAGGTTGTTGAGAAGCAAAATCTTCTTCTATCTCAGTATCCCTTATCTCGAAGGAATTTGAGTCTACTTCTGAATTCAAATTAAAAGTGGTTACTTCAACAACAATAGAAGTTACTTCCTCAGATGGAACAGTGTCATCATCATTATTGCATGATGTAAAGAAAATTGAGCCAATAATGGCGACTAAAGTTAATTTTAAAACATTCATTTTTACAATTATTTATTTTGCGATTTATAAACAACTACGAGAGCCCAGATTTCAATAATTACAATAACAAGATGTATCAGAAAATCTGTTAAAGGAGATACAGGTGCATTTAAGATTGGAAATAAAGGATCTATGATCATTTCTTGGGCTTCTCGTGCAATGTTCATTATTAAAACAACAAGAAATTGTTTTGGGTTTTGGGTAACAAGCACATAAATAGATGCGATAACCATAACAAAGGTTCTGGCTCCCATTTCGTATATGAGATTTAAAGTAGGAACTCCATTTATTTCAATTCCAGATTCCGTAATCAAATGATGATTGAAGAAATACATGTAAACCTGACCAAGCATAATTAAAGTAAGAATTACTTGAAGAATGATAACCCAGAAGGGAACGAGTTGTTTTTTACTTTGAGACATAGTTAACCTAAATTACTTGTGTTATAATTGAACGGTGTAAAATTAGGAAGCTACTAAGTTGTTGTAGTTGTATTTATGGGGTTAAGAATTGTAAAAAAAGGAAATTAACTGTATTTACGTCGAAATTGCTCAGGAGTTAGTTTTATATGATGCTTAAAAAAGTTATGGAAATTTGAAAGGTCTTCAAAACCGGTTTGAAAAGCACATTCTTTTATAGAGAGTTCTTTGTTCATAAGGACTCGTTTTATGCGTAAGAGGTAATATTCATTAATATATGTTTTAGCCTGTTTTTTTGTTATGCTTTTAATAACATGATTAAGAGTTTTTCCTGATATACCGAGCCATTTCGCATAGTCTTGAACTTTGGAAGTATTAAAAATATGTACAATGAGAAGATCTTGGAATGCAAGAAACTTAATTAAATGTTGAGATTTTGTGTTTATATCATGATTAGTATTAATCTGTCTCTGTAAAATGGAAAAAATAGTATATAATTCTGCCGCGATTATTTGATTAGAGTGGGAATCATTAACAGTGAAATATTCTTTTTTAATTTGTTCAAATTTATTTTTTAAGCCCAAAAAGGTATCATTGTCTAATTGTACCTTGGGGGTAATTAGCGCGTTATTGAAAAGTTGTAAAATGTTGGTTAATTTTTTGATATTTAAAAAATTAAAAGCGTCATCATGAAACGGGAGTAAAAAACCTTTCAAATTTGATGTTTCAGAAAATCTGTGCACTTGGCCATTACCAATAAAAAGGACAGTTCCTTTTTCACAACTGTAGGAATTAAAATCAATAAAGTGCTCACCTTTACCATGAGTTACAAAAAGCAGAGCGTAAAATTTGAGGATGTGAAATTGATAAGAAGAATGGTCTTTGGTTTGTTTCGATTTTATGTCTTCAATTTTTATAAGATCAATTCTACTTTTTGGGTTTTGTTTATTTATGAAGTCTATTGCTTTTTCAATTTTCATATACAGTTTATTCATTTGATTTTATTCTCATCGATTACCTTTTCTGATTTAAAAATATAAACTTTTGTTTATATGAGCTATGCTAAAGGTTTTATAAATAGAGTTTTAAAGAAAGATGAGGATAAGAGTTTTCAAAACAAAAAATATTACCTTTCCAAAAACTCTTTAAAAGTGTTTCCCCAGTAGTTATTGTTATTGCTAGCATTAGGTTCACCATCTTCCGTAAGAAGCGCATTATTATCACCTCTTTCCAGTTTCCATAACCAGGCTAGGGTAGAAGTATTTGTTGCTTCTACAGCATTTAAAAAGTGTTCAACAGGCATCACCTCACTAACATTTTGAACTCCAATTTCACCAATAATAACAGCGTAATCATTATTTTTTAAACGATTAATTCTTGTGGTAATTTGTTCTTGACTAGTATTCACTAGCCATTTTTCATAAGCATGAATGTCAAATAATAAATTATATCGGTTATCTAGAAGTTTGTTCCCTTTTTCTAAAATAGCACTTTCCGACTGCCCTTGCTCGTTTCCGGGAACAATGATTATATTTTGAAAATCCTCAACCCATCTAAGATTATCAACCATATCTTTCATATCATTTAACCAGAGCTCATGAGTATAATCGTTTTGATTATTCCAATGATAAGGTTCATTCCATATTTGAATCCAAACGTCTGGTTGATTTTTGAAATGTTCTGCTATAAGTTCCATTTTAGTTTTATAGGCTTCATAAAATGATTGAGAGGAAGGATTAATTCCAGTAAATAAAGTTCGTTCACCATTCGAATTTACCCATCCAAAAGGACATAAGATGGTGATTTTATCATGTGCTCTATTTTGATTTACGATGTTTTGTAGAGAGTGATACCAAACATTATCACTTCCCAAAATTGGATTTCCTTCAATAGGTTGTTCTCGAAGATTACCAATTAATTCTCGAATGATTTCAACATTCCAACGATCCATTAAATCGATATTACCAAGTCCATAGGTTTGCAAGGCGTTCACTCCTTTATATCGAACTGCTGAACCATTTTTTAGAAGTTTTGAGCCTTCAATTGTATATGGACCATTCAATTGCTCAGGAACAGGAGGGATATTTTCGGAAGATGGTTGTATTTCTTGTCGACTACTACAAGAAATTAAAACAAGAAAAGAGCAAACTATAATAAATCGTCTATACGTCATAATTCAAGTATCATTATTGATTTTTATAAAGATACGTTTTTAATGCTTTGTTGGTATCCGTCGCCGCCATACTACTATTATTTATGCTGCTATTTATTTAGAAATACCAATTCTAAGAAGTATGGGGAAATTAATTTTTTTAAATTCATCCTTAGCCCAATATCGATTTAACTCTTTTTCAACTTCCTCTGCGGGGTTAAAATTATTACTCTTTATAAAGTGCTTCACAGCAGACCAGGTATTTAAATAACCAATAAAGTGTTCTAAACTCCAAAGGTGTTCATTGATGAATTTTGGTGCTTGGATTTCCGAAAAAGGAAACGGAATTGATTGATAGTTTTTGTCAATATATCTGCGTTCTTTATCCCAATACTTTCCGATTACCTGAGTGTAAAAATGATTAATTATGTTATCTATTTCTTCAGATACTTGAACTCTTCCATAGTCCACAATGCATATAATTCCGTTTTCTTTAGAAGTTCTTTTAACTTCATCATAAAATTTTTCGAAATCAAACCAATGTATTGCTTGTGCAGCAATTATTAAATCAAAAGTATTTTTATTGAAATTAGTCTTTTCGGAAGGTTGTTTACTATAGTGTATTTTTTTTGCTTTAAAGGCGTTATCGAGTTGTGATTGACTTATGTCAGAAGCGTAAACATTTTGAAAAGATTTTGAAAGTTGAAGGGCTACTTGACCATTACCAGTTCCACAGTCCCAAGCATTTTCTTTACTTATAATTAGAGTATCTAAATAATCAAAAAAATTGGACGGATTGCTAGGTCTAAATTTGGCATAATTGTCAGAGCGTAAAGAAAAGTTGTCCTTCATAAAAAAGATTTAATGTGCTTTACTGAAATACAAAGTTTGTTCTAAGATAAATTATTTTTAATAAAAAAATCAGCACTATAATAGTGCTGATCGCTTTTCTAATTCCTTTTTCTTGTATTCAAAATTCATTGACTAAAAATTCTTATCTCTCAATTACATTAGAAGTTGTTAAACTTTTTCGTCTATCCGCGTTTTCTAAAACAAATCGCATTCTTTTTATTTGTTCTTTGGTAAATACGTTTAGACACTTGTCTAAGGTAATATTCATGTAATTACTTACTGGAGCTATTTTCCCATCACAAGCCAAAGGAGGATTGTCGCAATTGGCAATGGGACCAGCAACAGGAGGTGTATCTTCAATATAGTCATCTTGTTCATGGCAATGTTTACCATCGTATCTTCCCCAGACATGGAATAATCCTAAAAAATGTCCCATTTCATGTGTTAAGGTCTTGCCTAGATGCGCTCCATCTTCTATTCCCGATTTTCCAAAGTGATGAGCATTAATCATAATCCCATCACCAACAGCTACTAGTTCTTCTTCTAGACCGGGTAGGTTTGTAGTAGGAATGGTTGCAAATCCGAGGGCTTCATTGCGGTTTAATCCTCCATAAACCCATACGTTGATATATTTTTCTGGATTCCAATATCCAAGTCTAGGAAGCCAATCGTGCGGACGCTCGCTTTCGTCTCGATCGGGATCATTTTCATAATAATTGATTCTAATGATTCCATTAGTAGGAGCTCCATTCGGATCTCGTTGCGCAAGTTTAAATTGAATAAAAGAGTCATCACTTATTGGTGAGTTATTTTCACCTAAGGTTCCCTTTTTTCTCCTAAAATCGTCATTGAGAGATTTTATTTGTTCTTTAATCCGTTGTTCAGATAGATTGGAACCTTCACCGATATTTTCACCACCATGGATAACATGTACAACAATGGGAAGTGTCAGTAATTCAGGATTTGCAGGAGTTGGACTAATGATGTTTTCATCTTTATTACAGGAAAAGATAATTCCTATAATAGTTAGCAGTAGGATTTTGTTTTTCATGATTTGGTTTTCTTGGTTATATGTAGTTTTAACTATGGTTGTATACCTAAGATGAGCAACCTTGTAAAAGGTTGCGTTGTATTCATGAAAAAGATTTTAAAGCGGAAATTTTATTAAGAATTATACTTGTAGCGACTTCTGATAGAGGTTATTTGTCGATAAAGGAGTTTTTTTAATTCCAACTTTTTGAAAACCGATTTTTTCGTAATAGCCACAGAGTCCTGTGTTTTTAGTATCTGCATCTAAACGCAAGAATTCTGAGCCAGAAGCTTTCGCTTGTTCTTCAATTTTATGAATAATAGAAGCACCTAATCCTTTTCCATTGTATTTTTCTCTGATGACTAATGAGTGTATGTATTTAGCCTTTTCTGGTTGTTCTCCCCAATACAGAATATCTTCATCTAAAATTCTAACCATACCGATATTTTCTCCTTCTTCATTATTGATAAAGTAGAATTCATTGTTTGAAATACCAGCCTTAACCCACTCAATTTTCTCTTTTGGTGGGTTCGTCCAATATTGCCAATGGTCAACATTCTTTTTGTTGATTTTTTCCGCAGCTTCTTTAAATAAATCCAAAACCTTTGTAAGACCTTCTTTTTCTATTTGCTTAAATAGGATTTTCATCTAATTTATTGAATATCTTTTTTTGTTGGCTTAATAATCATTCTGAAGTATTGGTCTTTGTAGATATAATATCCTAACCAATTATACAGTGTTCTAACTTTATTTTTAAAGTTTACTAGTCCCATAATATGAACAAAAATCCAAATTAACCATGCACTAAAACCTTTTATAGAGCTCTTTTGATTCGGAAAATCTAAAACGGCCTTGTTTCTACCAATAATTGCCATGGAGCCTTTGTCTGTATAACTGAAAGGCTTCCAACTTTTTTGAGGCTTATTTAAGTTTTTGGCTAAATTTTCGGCTTGTTGCAAGGCTGGTTGAGCTAATTGCGGATGACCTTTAGGGTAATTCTCATCATCGCTGATCATGGCACAATCACCTAAGGCATAAATGTTATCATAGCCAACAACTTTGTTATATCCGTTCGTTTTCAAACGTTTGCCAACACCATAACTTTCTTCCGCAAAACCTGGGAATGTTTTCGCAGATACCCCGGCAGCCCAAATAAGATTTTTCGATTTTATTTCTGTTCCATTTGATAATTGAACAGTTTCTCCGTCAAAATCTTTGACTAAGGTATTCATGATTAATTGAACTCCAAGCTCCTTTAGCTTTGCTGAAGTATAGCTTTTTGCAGCATCAGACATTGGTGCTAATACAGAGTTTTGACCATCAATTAAACTAATCTCACCTAAATCTTCTTTATCGAGTTCTGGGTAATCTTTCATAATAATTGAACTTTTCATTTCGGCTAAGATACCTGAAAGTTCAACACCTGTAGGACCCGCTCCTGCTATAACAAAAGTCAAGTATTTTTTTCTTTCTTCTTTATCCTGAATACGTGTTGCGTGATCTAATCTTGTAAGAATAGTATTACGAAGAGATAGTGCATCGCTAATTGTTTTCATTGGCAAGCTTTTTTCTTCAATGTTTTTGTTTCCAAAGAAGTTGGATTCCGTTCCAGTTGCCATAACCAAAATATCATAACTGAATTCTCCGTTGCTTAAAACAATTTTATTTTCTTCAGGAATCACTCTTTCTAATGAACCTAAACGAAAACGAGCATTTTTTAAGTTTCTTAAAATTTTCCGAAAAGGATAACTAATAGCAGAAGGCTCCATAAAACCTGTTGATACTTGATAAATTAGTGGGGGAAAAAAGTTGTAATTATTACTATCGACCAATATGATTTCATATTCATCAGAGTTTCCCAATCTTTTTATAAGTTCTAATCCAGCAAATCCACCACCTACAACAATAAGTCTTTTTGGTTTTTTCATCGTTAAGTTACCTTTCATTATGTGTAACAAAGATCATCAAATAAAAATTAAAAACACTTAAGCTAGTTTAAGAAAGTTGTTAAGATTCACATAAAACTGGTTGCACTTTTATTTAGTTTGAAGTAATGGTTCTAACTGTTTGTCGTTTGGTTTTTGCTTTGACGATATCATTAAATAGAAAATCTATGATTTCATCAAAACATTGGGTAATTGGAAGGCTCGCCCAGTCATGAGAACCACCTTCTACTGTGTATAAATAATAGGCGGCACCGAGTCCAGATAATCTTTTTGCTATTGGATTAGATCCGAACAACAATAAATAACCATTTTTATTGGGTAGGCAATAGTGATGTGGAGCAATATTATAAGGAACTAAACGATCTCCAGTTCCATGAAAAAGTTGTGTCGGAATGGCGGTGTTTTCATTAATATTATTTAATGAAGTAATGGCCCCAGCCATACCAATAACACCAGCATAAGAAAAGTCTGGAGGCAATATACTATCCTTATACGTATATACTGTGTTTAGAACGGTTTCAGCACCAGCACTTGAACCAGCAAGAATAATTTTACTGGATTCAATATTGAACTGATTATTCTTTTTAAGAATATAATTTACAGCCAAATTTACGTCGTATGAGGCAGTGTTTATGGCGGCTATTTTTTTATCTGAATCAACATTACATCCAAAACCAATTCCTTTCATGGTAAGTCGGTATGATACCGAAGCGACAGCATATCCATATTCAGCCAATTTTTTGGCAAAATCAACAAAGTCCTTTTCGTCTCTTTTACCACTTGAAAATCCTCCACCATGAACATAGACAACTAAAGGAGTCAATTGTTTATTTGCTTTGGCTTTATAAAAGTCAAATTTCAAAGGTGAGTTCAAATGGTTAGAATAGGTATGAGTGGACTTATTAATTTCTGTATAAACGGGATTTTTATAAAGTACTTGGCTAATCGAAATTGTTACAGTAAACAGTAAAAGAAAGGTAAAAAAGTTTTTAAGCATAATAGGCTCGTTTTAGCACAATGATTTTATAAACATCAAGTTAATCAAAATATATGAAATAAAAATCAGAGGTTATTTTCATGTATTCATAACCTCTGATTTTGGAAAGGTTAATTTATATTCCAATCATTTTTCAAATAAGCGAGAGCGTTTTCAAGAGCTAATTTTGAAGATTTCGGATTAAAACCGAGATCTCTTCTAGAATTATCGATGTTATAATCTTGTTTAAGGCCATAGAACATGTCGATGTAATGACGTTGTAAAAGAGGTTCTTTCCCAGTAAGTTTACTGCTAAACTCCATTAAACCTGCTACAGAATACAGTAACCATTTAGGAACTCTTTTGGGGATTTTTAAGTTTAGCTCTGGAAATAGATTTGCAGCTACCTTAACCGTTTCTTGTAATGTTGTATGTCTTTCATTGGAAAGTATGTATCGTTCCCCATTTTTACCACTTTTCATAGCATTAAAAGTTCCTAATGCAACATCTTTTACATCAATCCAGTTAAGAGATATGTTTGTGTCAACAGGGATTTCACCTTTTAAAACTTGATGTACTAAGTTGTTCGAATAACTTAGTTTATGTGCTTCGGAACCGATCATGGCAGAAGGCAAGATAAGAACTGTTCTTATTCCGTATTTTTCACCTAGCTCTAAAGCAAGCTTATCAGAATCATTTTTAGAATTGTAATACCAGTTTCTTCTGTCTTTATTATAACCATTTTCCACACTTGCGGGTGTTTTTGTAAAATCTAAACTCGCTACTGAACTTACATACACAATATTTTTTATACCACACTCTTTAGCAATGTCAAAAACATTTTGAGTACCTCGCATATTGTTATCGTAAATCTCCTCTTTAGGATTTTTTGCCCACATGGAAAAATTAGCGGCTACAGCATATAAATTAGTTACGCCTTTGAAGGCTTTTTTCAAAGAATTACGATCGGTGATATCAGCTTGAACAACTTCGCAATCTAAACCTTCAAAAGGAGTTTTGTTATTAATATTTCGAACAGTAGTTCTTACTTTTATATTGTTTTTTAAGAGAAGTCTTACCAAGTTGTTTCCTAAATGTCCGTTTCCTCCTGTTACTAATGAAATTTCGTTGTTCATATTTTTCTTGTTTTTTTATATGACAAATTTCAGAGGCTTTTGGAAGAAAGAAAATAACATTTGTTAGAAAGCATTTTTTTGCTGTTTTTAGTATGGGGTTTATGAAAAATGGGAGATAAACAGAATAGAAATAGTTTAAGTTTTTTGCGAGTTAAATTGCTGTTTTATAGTTATTTGTATTTTTTTAGAAAAAGAATTGTACATTTACGCGGGAGACTCCGGCAAATTAATAACCTAAAACTTAACACATGAAAAATTTCATAGTTAATTTGCTGTTTTTTTATTCAATTTTCACTTTACATTCTCAAAACTCAATGAATGTTTCGCATCTAGATGAGTCGGATGTGTCTTATGTTCAAGTGAAAAATTTCGAAACAAACGCTAACCACGAGAATTACTTAACTTCAGAAGCTTCTTTTATTGAAAAGAACTCAACGCAACAACGGAAACCGAACATTATTTTGGTGATTTCGGATCAGTGGAGAAGACAATCGTTAGGGTTTCTTAGAGATGGGGATCCCGTAAGAACACCAAAGTTGAACAAATATAAACGTGAAGATGCCGTATTCTTCAGTAATGGAATTGTAAACCGTCCTATTTGTGGACCTAATAGAGCAAATATTTTAACAGGTCAGTACAACATTACAAATGGCGTATATGGAAACAAGGTTCGTCTTTCTACAGAATCGAATACTTTAGGAGATATAACCAAGCGCAATGGTTATAGGACTGCTTACTTGGGAAAATGGCATTTGGATGAAGCAGGAGCGCCAGAAGGATATGTACCACCTTCAAGAAGACATGGTTTTGACAAGTGGATAATATCAAAAAATATCAGACCTAATAAACAGCAGTATTATGTAGATGATGCTCAAAATCCAATAACAACTTCGCAATGGAGTCCAACTTGGTTAACAACTAAGCTTATTGATTTTATAGGAAACCGCCAACAAAACAATAGCAACAAACCTTTTTGTGCAGTAGTTTCTTATGGACCTCCTCATACTGCTGGTGGACCAGGGTATGAAGATAGATATCAGCCGGGGAAAAGAACAAGAGAAGGTGAAATAAAATATGGATATGGATATGCTGCTCCTAAAAAGTGGGAAGATAAATACCCAAATCCAAAGGAACTTCCAAAAAGACCGAATGCAACCAAAATAACGGTAAAAAAGACTGGTGAACAAGACGCAGTTTGGCCAACGTTTCCAGGTTATTATGGAGCTGTGAGTTCTATCGATTATGAGTTTTTTAGAATTTTAAAACATTTAAAAGAGAATAATCTTTTTGATAATACCATTATTGTTTTTACATCGGATCATGGAGAATTGTTGGGTTCACATGGGCGTATGACTAAAGGAGTATGGTATGAAGAATCTGTAGGAGTTCCTATATTGATATCATATCCAAATAAGGTTAGTGCGAAAACAGAAAAAAGCCCAATGTCATCGATTGATATTGTACCAACAATATTAGGATTGGCAGATATTAATGTTCCAAGATATATGGATGGATTTGACTATTCAAAATCTTTAAAAGGAGATGAAGATACGCTTCCTGAGTATGCCTTTTGTTCTTTCGATCAAGGAAGTGCAGGTGGAACTGATAGGGCGTGGAGATCAATTTATAGTGATAAATACACGTATGTATTAGCGAATAGTAGTTGGAGAAACTTCAGAGATCTTGATCATATTAGAGAAGAGGACAAAATGGTTTTATATGATAAAACAAATGATCCTTACGAAATGAATCCTATTTATAGAGGAATGGGGTATGACGAGATAATTGACGATCTTCATCAAAAGCTTGTTGATCATTTAGATAGGACAAATGATCCTTTTATCGAATTACAGTGGATACCGAGTAATAGTACTCCAAAATACACACATATTGATGCTTTGCATGCAACAGTTCCACAACCTCAAAGCTCTCGAGCTGGTGATAAGAAAAATGAGAAACGAGAATTATCACCAGAAGAAGTGATAAAAGACTTGGAAAAGAGTGAGTGTGGTCATGGATATGACGACAATGGAAAAAAGAAGCATAAAAGAATTTTATATCCCTCACCTGTTAGTAAACGCATTAATTTTTATCATCCACAACGAAATATTGAGATATTTAATTTTAAAGGACTCAGTGTTTTGAATTATACAAAGGAAGAGGAAATAAATTCGTTGGATGTATCTGGTCTGAAACCAGGGGTGTATTTTATTGTTGTTGATGGATTAAAGAAAGAAAAGTTTATAAAAAATTAAAGAACACATATATTAAGAGTGAAACAAGAGTCTTAAATTTATTTTAAGACTCTTGTTATTTTCTCTAAAGGAACATACAATTTAAATGGTAAGTTGTTTTCTTATTCGGCTTAAAGATTGAGGTTCCATTCCTAAAAAGGAGGCAATATTATCAATTGAAACGTTTAACGCTAGTTTAGGATTATCATCAACAAATTTTACATATCGTTCTTTAGCTGTTAAAGTTTGAAAATCTCGAACACGATTTAGTTTGCAGTTTAAATGTTCACTCGTAACATTCTTAACAAATGTTTCCCAAAAGGTAGTTTCATTTTGTAGAAAATCATAATCAACTTTTGATAGCTTCAAAAGCTTACAATCGGTAATGGTTTCGTAATAATCTAAGGAAGGTGTTTCGTTCATGAAACTATCGAGCGAAGTGAAAAAATCCTGTTCATTTACAAGATGCTGAATGATAATTTTTCCATCAATATTTTGATATCCTTTTACAATACCATCAATAATAAAGTAAATATAACGTTCTACTTTTCCTGCTTCAGATAAAATCTGATTGGCAGAAACGTTTTCAATAACAAAATGTTTTTTAACCAATTCAATTTCTAAAGGCTGAATAGCAGTTCTTGATTCGATATAGTCTATAAGTTCATTCATTGTTTGGTAGGTTGAACCGATAAACTTAAGCAAAGTCTTAATTAAGAGATATTGTTTAGTGTTAAAATTATCTAAGTACTTGTTAAAAGTTTAATGAATAAAAAGCAGTTTAATACAAAAGCAACTAACGTATTTTATTTATGTGATAATTGGTTATGACTGTTAGAAATACTTGAAGCAACAATGTTTTGAAGTAATGAAACTTCACTACCAAGCCCAACAGTTAAAAGTTTTGATCCCATTGGAGGAATGCCATTAAAAGGTCTAATATAGGCTTCTCCACTAGGAGTTCTCTCAAAATAAGTATAGGTATTCTCTCCTTCAATTTGCGTACATCCTTTCACACGTAAAATGCTTTTAGGGATTTGTTTACAAATGGCATGAATACAATCGATATTCGGTAACTGAGGTAAGTCAACAGAACAAGAAGCCCAATGTGCTTTATGATGATCCATTTTCTCAGGGGTGGTATTCGCAGGAGTTAGCTCTGGTAATTTTGTAACATCAATATCGTCAACTAAGATAATTTTCGCTTTCGGATTGATTTCTTGTAGTTCATTTGTAACCACAGTTTGTCGTTCTAAAGAAGTATTTTCGGTATGAGTTAAAGCAATTAAAGATGAAACTTGAATTTGGTTTCGTTCTAGTTCGTTGTTTTCACCTCGATTTTGCCAGTTTTTTGTATCAACAACAGATATTTGAATAGGGGGCAGAAAACGATCTTCAATACCAACTCCTAAAAACTCTGAAAGGGCACATGCATCGGTTGTTCCATTAGCTTCAACTAGAGTAATTCCATTTTTTCTAGCAGGAATATTGTTAACAAAATCACGAAGTACATGAATTCCGCTGCAACAAATACAACTACCGCTTAAAGCTTTTATCCAATTGGAATCTATTTGTTCTTTGAACTGTTGAACATCGAGATGAGCATTTTCGTAATCATTTAAAATTAAATACGGATTCCATCCTTCATTTAAATAATTATTTATCAAATGCTTTAACAAAGTTGTTTTTCCAGTCCCTAAAAAACCAACTACTACTATAATGGCTTCTTTGTTAGCTATTGATTTTGTTTTTTCAATATTTATTGTTTGCTCGATCATTGAAATTGTGTAGTGAATTGGTTTTAATAATATCCTTTTGACTAGGAAGATTTGCGCAAGTTAGAAATTAATTCTTCTGATAACAAAGAGTGAAAGTTAAAAAGAACTATTTGATAAAATGAAGTTTGAAGTAACCATGAACCTTTTTAATTAACAAAACAGAATCACCTTAATTAGTAGAAAGCGTAAAAATTCTATATTTGTAGTATGCTTTCAAAGAAAACTAAATACGGAATTAAGGCGCTTACTTTTATTGCTAGGCAAGAAAAAGGAACTAAAGTTCAGATAGCTACTATATCTGAAAAAGAAAATATTTCTCATAAGTTTTTAGAAAGCATTCTGCTTACCTTAAGGAAAGCGGGCGTTTTAGGAGCAAAAAAAGGAAAGGGTGGAGGTTATTATATGTTGAAAGAAGCTGAAGAGGTGAAAATGACAGAGGTGATCCGAACTTTGGAAGGTCCAATTGCCATGGTGCCATGCGTAAGTTTAAACTTTTATGAAAAATGTGATGATTGTCCAGACGAAGAGGCGTGTTCTGTGCATAAATTAATGATTCAGGTACGTGATAATACCTTGAATGTTCTTCGAAATACGACCTTAGCCGATTTGGTATAGTGGTCATTCAAATCTTATCGAATTGTTAATTTTTTAATTTTTTCTTTCATATTAAATTAGAGTCTGTATATTTGTCAACTCTAAAACCTACTAATCCGATAGGGTAAAAGGTATTTTAAAAATGATTGTAGAACAAGTATTAGAAAATAAAACAAATTACAGGGTAGATAAGGAATCCGAGAAACCAATTAGAAGTGTAGTAAAATCAATTAGTTGGAGAGCCGTTGGAACTCTTGACACCATTCTAATTTCTTGGATAATTACAGGACAAGTAAAAACAGCCTTATCTATAGGTGGAATAGAATTAGTAACAAAAATGCTCTTATATTTTTTTCACGAAAGAGTTTGGAATAGTATAAAATGGGGTAAAAAATGAGTTTAGAAATGATTGATTTAAAAGCAGTAAACGAACAATTAAAAGACAAAACACCTAAAGAGATTGTACAGTGGGCTTTAGACATAGCTCTAAAACCTGTGGTTACTACAAACTTTAGACCTTATGAAGGTGCTATTCTACATTTAGTTACTTCATTAAATAATGATATTGAAGTTATTTGGTGTGATACTGGGTATAATACTCCACAAACATATAAACACGCTGAAGAATTAATACACAAATTGCAATTAAACGTTCAGTTATATGTTCCAAAGCAAACAGTAGCTCATAGAAATGTAACTCTTGGATTACCAACTGTTGATGACCCTAACCATGCTTTGTTTACAGAACAAGTAAAGTTAGAGCCTTTTAAAAGAGCTATGCAAGAGCATAAACCAGATGTTTGGTTTACGAATTTAAGAAAAGGACAAACAGCTTTTAGAGACAGTATTGATGTTGTTTCGCAGAGTAAGGATGGTGTGATTAAAGTAAGTCCTTTTTATAATTTTTCAGATGAAGAATTAGATCAATATTTAGAAGAGTTTGATATTTCAAACGAGTTCAAATATTTCGACCCAACAAAAGTAGAAAATAACAGAGAGTGCGGTTTGCATGTTTAAAAAATAGATTAGGAAGATGAATACGAAAGAAATTAGAGTAGGAGCCTTAGAAAGCGAAGCTATATACATTTTAAGGGAAGTAGTTGCTCAATTTGAAAAACCAGTGTTATTATTTTCAGGAGGAAAAGATAGTATAACATTGGTACGACTAGCTCAAAAAGCATTTTACCCAGGTAAAATTCCTTTTCCATTAATGCACATCGACACAGGACATAATTTTCCTGAAACTATCGAGTTCAGAGATCGTTTAGTTGAACAGCTTGGAGTAGAGTTAATCGTGAGAAATGTACAGGATAATATTGATGCAGGAAAGGTAAAAGAAGAAACTGGAAAATATGCGAGTAGAAACATGCTGCAAACAGAAACTCTTTTAGACGCTATTGATGAATTCGGATTTGATGCATGTATCGGAGGCGCTCGTAGAGATGAAGAAAAAGCAAGAGCAAAAGAGCGTATATTCTCTGTTAGAGATGATTTTGGTCAATGGGATGAAAAGAACCAACGACCTGAATTATTTGACATGTTAAATGGTCGCATTGATTTAGGACAAAATGTTAGAGTTTTTCCAATATCGAACTGGACAGAATTAGATGTTTGGTCATATATACAGCAAGAGAGAATTGAAATTCCTTCAATCTATTTTGCTCATAAAAGAGAAACTTTTGTTAGAGACGGACTTATCTGGTCTGCTAATGACGAAGTAGTATACAGAGATGACGATGAAAAAGTAGAAGAACGTATGGTGCGTTTTAGAACGGTTGGAGATATGAGCTGTACAGCAGCAGTATTATCATCAGCAACCGATATTGATACAATTGTTGACGAAATAAGAGTATCAACAATATCCGAAAGAGGAGCTAGGATTGATGATAAACGATCTGAAGCAGCGATGGAGAAAAGAAAGCAACAAGGGTATTTCTAAAAATTAAACGTAACCAAAACAAACAAAAACAAAAGCAATGAATGTACTAAAAATAGCAACGGCAGGAAGCGTAGATGACGGAAAGAGTACGTTGATAGGACGAATTTTATACGATACAAAATCATTAACAGACGATAAATTAGAAGCTATTGAAGAAAAGAGTAGACAAAGAGGATTTGACTATTTAGATTTTTCTTTAGCAACAGATGGATTAGTAGCAGAGCGTGAGCAAGGAATTACAATTGATGTGGCTCATATCTACTTTTCTACTCCAAAAACCAGTTTTATTATAGCCGATACTCCTGGACATATTGAATATACTAGAAACATGGTAACAGGAGCTTCAAATTCACAAGCTTCAATCATTTTAGTAGACGCTAGAAATGGAGTTGTGGAACAAACTTACAGACACTTCTTTATTAATAATTTATTAAAAGTAAAAGATGTTGTTGTAGCTGTTAATAAAATGGACTTAGTGGACTTTTCTCAAGAGAAGTTCAATGAAATAAAAGGAGAAATTGAATACTTAGCAAGTAAAAGCGAGTATCAAAATCAAAATATAACATTTATACCAATTTCAGCATTACATGGAGATAATGTTGTAGATGGATCAGATAGAATTGATTGGTACAATGGGCCGAGCATATTAGATCATCTGGAAAACTTAAACTCAGAAGATGTTCAGGAAGCTTCTCAAGCGCGTTTCCCAGTACAAAACGTAATCAGACCTAAAACTGAGGAATATCATGACTTCAGAGGGTATGCTGGTAAATTATACGGAGGTGATTTAGCTGTTGGGGATGAGGTGACTATTTTACCGTCGGCAACAAAATCTACGGTGAAAAGCGTTCACTTCTTCGATAAAGAATATGAAGTTGCAAAAAGAGGAAGTTCAGTAAGTATTACTCTAGAAGATGATGTAAACATCAGTAGAGGAGATATGATTGTAAAGGCAGGTGAAGAGCCAGAGGTGGTAAAGCAATTAGAAGCTACAATTTGTTGGATGGATAAAACACCTTTACAAGCTTCAGACAAGTATTACATCAAACATGGAGTGAATGATGCTCAAGTTAAGATTGTAAATATCGCATCCACTATTGAAACCGATTTTTCAGGAAAGAAAGAATCTTCAGATCAATTAACATTGAATGAAATTGGTGAAGTTTCTTTAAAAGTAAGCAAACCTTTGTTTGTTGACAGTTATAAAAATAATAAGGCTAACGGAGCATTTATTTTAGTAAACCCTAAAACCAATAACACGGCAGGAGTTGGTTTTATTAAATAAACGAATGATCGATGGCAATTATAATAACCGATGAATGTATAAACTGTGGGGCATGCGAACCCGAATGCCCAAACACAGCAATTTACGAAGGAGCCGTAGATTGGAACTATAGCGAAGGAACTTCCTTAAGTGGAAATGTACAGTTTCCTGCTGGTAAAGAAGTCGATGCAGATGAGGACCAGGAGCCAGTTTCAGATGAGTATTATTTCATTGTTGCTGATAAATGTACAGAGTGTAAAGGATTTCATGAAGAACCACAGTGTGCGGCAGTTTGTCCGGTTGATTGCTGTGTGCCAGATGAAGATAATGTAGAAACGGAAGAAGAGTTATTGGCAAAACAAAACTTTTTGCATCAATAACTTTCATCCGAGGAAGTATGAGGAATAACAACATTTAAATTCAAATTACAAGGAAATCATAGGCTAAGTAAAATATGTAGCGATCAACTTGTAATTAAAAAAACACTTTGAAGAGTAAAAACCTTCAAAGAAAACTATTAAAAATCATGCAAAGTTTTAGATCAGAAATAGAAAACCCAGTTGTAGAAAAAGATATTCTAGAATTAGAACGCAAAATACGTTTGTTTAAGGAAGGTCAAATTGATGAAGAACGTTTTAGAAGCTTACGTTTGGCTCGTGGAGTTTACGGACAACGTCAGTTAGGTGTTCAAATGATACGTATTAAATTGCCGTATGGTAAAGTAACAAGTGAGCAACTACATAGAATTGCTGATGTTTCTGATGAATATTCTCGCGGACGTTTACATATTACAACACGTCAAGATATTCAAATTCACTATGTGAGTTTAGACAGAACTCCAGAATTATGGGCACAACTGGAAAAGGATGATATTACGTTGAGAGAAGCTTGTGGAAATGCAGTACGTAATGTAACAGCATCGGAAACAGCAGGAATCGATCCTAATGAGCCTTTTGATGTAACACCATATGCACATGCAACTTTTGAGTTTTTCTTAAGAAACCCAATTTGTCAAGAAATGGGTAGAAAATTCAAAATGTCATTCTCGTCTACAGAAGAAGACACTGCTTTAAGTTTTATGCATGATTTAGGCTTTATCGCCAAAACTAAAAAAGTAGGAGACAAAGAAATCAAAGGATTTAAAGTTTTATTGGCTGGTGGATTAGGATCTCAACCTCGTCAGGCTGATGTAATGTATGAGTTTTTAGAAACTGATTTATTAATTCCTACTATTGAAGGAGTATTAAGAGTTTTTGATCGTCATGGTGAAAGAGCAAAACGTGCAAAGGCAAGATTAAAATTCTTAGTGAAAAGTTTAGGATTAGATGGTTTCTTAGCATTAGTTGAAGCTGAAAAAAGAGCTTTAGCATACCAAGCATATCCAATTGATACGTCAAAATTTGAACAAGAAATAACTTTTGGAACGGATGAAATTCCGCCAGTGGTTATTGAAAGTTTAGACGAATATAATGAGTGGAAAAAGACCAATGTTTTAAAACAAAAACAAGAAGGTTTATATGCTATAGGAATCAAAGTTCATTTAGGAGATTTCTACACAGATAAAGCTCGTTTATTAGCTGATTTAATCAAGAAATATGCAGCGAATGAATTACGTTTTACCTTACGTCAAAATATCTTAATTCGTCACGTAAGAGAAGAGTTTTTACCTGTTTTTTATGCAGAATTAAAGAAGCTTGGTTTTACAGATGTTGGGTACAACACCTTATTTGATATCACTGCATGTCCAGGTACAGATACTTGTAATTTAGGAATTGCTAGTAGTACAGGAATCGCTGCAGAATTGGAGAGAGTTTTAAAAGCGGAATACCCACAATACGTAAATAATACAGACATTACAATTAAAATTAGTGGATGTATGAATGCTTGTGGTCAACATAATATGGCTCACATCGGATTTCAAGGAATGTCAGTAAAAGTAGGAGCGTTATTAGCACCAGCTTTACAAGTACTAATTGGTGGTGGTGTCGTTGGAGACGGGCAAGGTCGTTTTGCTGATAAATTAGTAAAAGTACCAAGTAAAAGAGGTCCAGAGGCTTTACGAGTTTTATTAAATGATTTCGAAGCTAATAAAGAAGAAAATGAAGAGTTTTTAAGTTACTATGATAGAAATGGGAAAACATATTTCTATGATTTACTAAAAGAATTATCAGATACATCAAACCTAACCGATGAAGATTTTATCGATTGGGGACATAATGAAAAGTATGTAAAAGCTATTGGAGTTGGAGAGTGTGCTGGTGTTGTAATTGACTTAGTAGCAACCTTATTATTCGAGAGTGAAGAGAAAATTGAGAATGCTACAGAAGCATTGAATGAAAAACAATGGTCGGATAGTATTTATCATTCTTATGCGGCAATCATTAATACTGCAAAGGCGTTGTTAACTTCTGAAGGAGCTAAAACAAATACACAAGCAGGAATTATAACCAATTTTGATAAGGTATTTGTTGAAACAAATAAAATAGAATTATCAACAACATTTGAAGGGTTGGTATATCAAATAAATAAAAATGAGCCTACTGAGGCTTTTGCAAAAAAATATTTAGAAGAAGCTAAAGCTTTCTATAGAACAATTGATGCGTATAGAAAAGTGGAGGTTGAATTAGAAAATTAAACAGAGCAGGGCGGCCTTGAGTTAAATAGTTGATTGCCGCCCTGCAAATTAACAGCAAGGTGAAGTTTTGGAGATTGAACTTGGCTATCGCCCTGCGATTAAAATTGAGTAAAAATGAACAAGCAACCCAAATTAACAGTAGTAGGAGCAGGACCAGGCGATGTTGAGTTAATCACGTTGAAAGCTATAAAAACATTAAAACAAGCTGATGTTGTTTTATATGATGCTTTGGTGAATCCAGAACTTTTAGAGTATGTGAATCCAATGGCAGAAATGATTTTTGTAGGAAAACGAAGAGGTTGTTACCGATATCAACAAGAACAAATTAATGAATTGATTGTTGCTAGAGGTCATTCTCACGGACACGTGGTTCGCTTAAAAGGTGGAGATCCTTTCATTTTTGGTCGTGGTGCCGAAGAAATGGAATACGCTGCCGAACACGGTTTGTTAGTTGAAATGGTTCCAGGAATATCATCGTCATTAGCGGTGCCAGCTTATCAAAATATTCCTTTAACTAAAAGAGGGAATTCTGAAAGCTTTTGGGTAATTACTGGAACAACAAAACAACACAAATTATCAACAGATGTGGCTTTAGCGGCCAAATCGAATGCAACCGTAGTCGTGTTAATGGGAATGGGAAAACTATCTGAGATTGTTGCTTTGTTCAAACAAGAAGGAAAAAACGAATTACCAGTAGCTATCATTCAAAACGGAACAACTCCGCAAGAGAAAATAGGAATTGGAACTGTTGAAACCATAGAGAAAGTTGTTGTCGAAAATCAATTGAGTAACCCTGCGATTATTGTTTTAGGAAGTGTAGTAAACCACAGAAAACAATTATTGAATTTACAAACAGAGGTTGTCTTAAAAGCCGTAGTTTAATGAAGCAAGATAGAAATAATCTGTATCCAATTTTTTTAAAAGTAGAACAATTGGAAGTGTTGATTGTGGGTGGAGGTTTTGTAGCAGAGGAAAAACTTTCGTTTTTATTAAAATCGAGCCCGAATGCAAAAGTAACCATGGTTGCTCCTTTTTTCAGAGAAACAACTTTGGAAGAAGCTAAAAAAGGAAATGTTACTGTAATTGATGATGTTTACGATCAAAAGTATTTAAAAGGAAAACATATGGTAGTCGCTACTACCGATATACCAGAGATTAATGTTGAGGTATACAAGCATTGTAGAGAGCGATCTATTTTAGTAAATGTAGCTGATAATCCACCATATTGCGATTTTTATATGGGAGGAATTGTAACAAAAGAAAATGTAAAAGTTGCGATTTCAACAAACGGTAAATCACCAACAACGGCAAAACGATTACGACAGTTTTTCGAGGAGGTTATTCCAGATGATATCAATCAACTAGTGAAAAACTTAAATAATTACAGAAAAACCATTAAAGGAGATTTTGAACAAAAGGTTGATGAACTAAATAAATTGACAGAAAATTTAGTTGCGCACCGAACAAATTCCTAAACAATAATAAAAACAACTATAAATATTCCCTAAAGGAACAAAAAAACCTCACTTAGTGAGTTAAATAAAGAAAAATGATAAAGACAGATATATTAATTATTGGAGCAGGACCAACTGGTCTATTTACAGTTTTTGAAGCAGGATTATTAAAATTACGTTGTCATTTGATTGATGCCTTACCACAACCAGGAGGGCAATGTTCTGAAATTTATCCTAAAAAACCAATTTACGATATTCCAGCATATCCTGAAATTTTAGCAGGAGATCTGACGAAAAACTTAATGGAGCAAATTAAGCAGTTTGAACCTGGATTTACGTTAGGAGAGCGTGCTGATACTATTGAAAAACAAGAAGATGGTTCATTTATCGTAACAACTAATAAAGGAACGAAGCATCAAGCGCCAGTTGTGGCAATTGCAGGAGGATTGGGTAGTTTTGAGCCTCGTAAGCCAAAACTTGAGAATATTGAAAAGTTCGAAGACAATGGTGTTGAGTACATGATTAAAGAACCTGAGTTATACAGAGACAAAGATGTAGTAATTGCAGGAGGTGGAGATTCGGCTTTAGATTGGTCTATTTTCTTAACGGATGTAGCAAAGTCAGTAACTTTAATTCACAGAAGAAATGAGTTTAGAGGAGCTTTAGATTCAGTGGAAAAGGTACAGGAATTAAAGAATTTAGGTAAAATAAACTTAATTACACCAGCAGAGGTAAAAGGAATCCTAGGAGATGATAAAGTAACAGGTGTAGTTGTTGAGCAAAAAGATAAAGAGCCATTTATTATTGATACAGATCATTTTATTCCATTATTTGGATTGGCTCCTAAATTAGGTCCTATTGCAAACTGGGGATTAGAAATAGAAAAGAATGCTATTAAAGTAAATAATGCATTAGATTATCAAACGAACGTTCCAGGAATTTACGCTATTGGAGATGTTAATACTTATCCAGGGAAGTTAAAACTAATCTTATGTGGTTTCCATGAGGCAACATTAATGTGTCAAAGTGCTTACCAAAGAATTCACCCAGACAAAAAGTATGTAATGAAATATACTACAGTAGGAGGAGTTCAAGGTTTTGATGGAACGAAAAAAGAAGCGCCAAAAGCAGTAGTTAAAGCGATTGAGTAATGGAGCAAGACGTAAATATAAAAATAACAGATCGCGATGGTGTAATGCATGAAGTATTAGCACCGACAGATATGGCAATGAATTTAATGGAGTTAGTTCGTTCTTACGAACTAGCTCCTGAAGGTACAATAGGTGTTTGTGGAGGAATGGCTATGTGCGCTTCTTGTCAATGTTATGTGAAGACAGATCATAATCTGCCAGATATGACCGATGATGAAGACGCAATGCTTGCAGAGGCATTTGATGTTCAGGACAATAGTAGATTAGGATGCCAAATACAGATAACACATGAATTAGAGGGATTAGAAATAGAGTTAGCACCAGAAAGTTAATTACATTTGCAATATAAAGGGAAATAGAAAATGCAATTCGAACAATACAATTTATCATTAAAAGACAACGTAGAGAATTTTACAAAACAACTATTTTATTCGTTATTTGATGATGTATGCCAACAAAAGGCCGAACATTTAAAAGATAGTTTTATCGAAATTTTAAATGGATTATGTATTGAAAATGCCGAGAGCTTATGGGAAGTATATCAACAATCTTTTTGTGAAATAAGAGAAAAGTTGGATTTAGATGCTCAAGCTTTTGAAAAAACCGATCCCGCTTGCAAAAGTTTAGGAGAAGTGTATTTAGCTTATCCAGGATTTCATGCAATTGCAGTACACAGGTTGAGTCATGAATTGTATAAAATAAATTTACCTATTTTACCGAGAATGATGAGTGAATATGCTCATGGTATAACAGGAACTGATATTCATCCAGGAGCTAGTATTGGAGATTCTTTCTTTATAGATCACGCAACTGGAATTGTTATTGGTGAAACAACGGTAATAAAGAATAATGTAAAAATATATCAAGGAGTCACTTTAGGTGGTTTGCAAGTTAAAAAAGAGCTGGCATCTGTAAAAAGACATCCTACCATTGAAGATAATGTAACTATATATGCAAATGCGACTATTTTAGGAGGAAATGTAGTCGTTGGAACCGATAGTATTATTGGGGCGAATGTTTGCGTAACAGAATCGGTTCCTGATGGATCGATAGTTACTTATGAGTCAGAAAATAAAATTACTACAAGAAAGTCATATGCAAAATGACTTTCACAAAAAAAGACTAGACAGATGAAGACTAAAACAATTACAGACAGCATTGGGAATACACCTTTAGTAGAGATATCATCAATAATTAATAAAGAAGGTGTTCGCCTTTTATTGAAACTAGAAGGGAATAACCCTGGAGGTAGTGTTAAAGATAGAGCAGCTTACAATATGATTGCGGAGGCAATTCATAGAAAAAATATTAAAAAAGGAGACTATTTAGTTGAGGCAACTAGTGGAAATACAGGAATTGCTTTAGCTTTAATGGCAAAGGTTTTAGGAGTAAACATGGTATTAATAATGCCAGAAAATGCAACAGAAGAAAGAGTAAAGAGTATGAGATCTTATGGTGCAGAAGTTATTCTAACTCCGGCAAGTGAAGGAATTGAAGGTTCTCGTGATAAGGCAATGGAACTTCGTTACAAAGAAGGGTATTTTATGCTAAATCAGTTTGAAAATAACGATAATTGGAAGGCTCACTATAAAACCACTGGTCCTGAAGTCTGGAGAGATACAGAAGGAGAAGTTACGCACTTCGTGTCTGCAATGGGAACTACAGGAACAATTATGGGAGTTTCTACATATTTAAAAGAACAAAATCCAGATGTACAAATTGTAGGAGCGCAACCAAAAGAAGGTTCGCGTATTCCTGGAATTAGAAGATGGTCTCCAGAATACTTACCTAAAATTTTTGATAGAAAGAAAGTTGATCAAATTATCGAAGTTAGTGCAGAAGAAGCGACTGAAATGACTCGTAGATTAGCTCGTGAAGAAGGAATTATGGCAGGAATGAGTAGTGGTGGAGCGCTTAAAGTAGCATTAGAAGTTGCAAATCAAATCGATAAAGGAGTTATTGTAGCGATTGTTTGTGATAGAGGAGATCGTTATTTATCTTCTGACTTATACGATTACGGTATTTAATCGCAGGGCGATAGCCAAGGGTTTAATTACTAGAGTGTCTTGAGATATAAAATTATGAATTCAACAGATACCTCGTACACTTGTATGGTCGTAGTTCATTCAATAAAGAAATTTTAAAATATTATTATTAACAAGTTGCCTTTATTGGTAACAGCAATAAAGAGGTATCGAGAATTATGTATGAGTTCTCGATACCTCTTTTTTATTTCTTCAAATAATGAGATGGTCGGAGTAGTATCAAGAACTAGTTAAAAGTTAATATTAATAAAGACTTCTCGATACAAAATTTCATTTCGTTTTACTTCATGAAATTCCACTCGAAGTGACGAATGTGTCATTCCGAAGGATGGGACGACTGAGAAATCTTATCTCTTTTTTATAATTATTTGATGATTGAGATTTCTCTCTTCGGTTGAAGTGACAATGAAGAGAACTTGATTTTGAAAACAATACTGTCAGCTCGAGTGATTTTAATGGAAATGCAATGAGATTGAAATCGTATCGAGAACAAGTTAAAAGTTCGAATTATTTAAAACTTCTCGATACAAAATTTCATTTCGTTTTACTTCATGAAATTCCACTAGAAGTGACAATTAAGTCATTTCGAAGGACGGCAGGACTGAGAAATCTTTCGGTAAAAAATATTATTAAAAAGGATAGTCGTTTTAAGATAAAAAGAAAGCCTAAATTATCTCTGAAACAAACTCAAATGCAATTCTCCACCTATATGAGATTCAAAAGAATTAGAATGCTCAATAAGTTTTAATCCATGAGATTCGAACGATTTTTTATAACTGGCATTCAAAAGCCAAGGCGGTCCATTTTGAAAGTCACGTTCAGATTTTTGTACTTCTGTAACAACGAGAAGTTGCCCTTTTGGAGAGACGAAATCGGTAATGTTTTTGATTAAAATATTTTCATATTTTGGAGGAAGCGCTTGAATGGTGAAAATCTCCAAAACAAAATCAAATTTTTGATGCCATTCGGGAATTCCTTTTAACAAGTCGGCTTGAACAAAAGTAACCTTAGAATCTGGAAAACGCTTTTTACAAAGCTCTATGGCGCTGGAAGAAACATCAAAAGCAGTAACTTTAAAACCATTTTCTTCAAGTTCGATGGCATCATCTCCCATACCACAACCGACAACTAAAGCAGTTTTCCCTGTTCCTATATTTAAGTTTTTATCTATCCAATACTGAAATACAGGATGCGGAACCATATTCGCCCATGGCACACCTCTACCTTCTTCATTAGACTGAGAATAAAGTGTTTCAAACCAATCTACAGGTTTGTGTTCTTCTATTCCTAATTGTTTTTTCATTTGTTCGTCCATGGCGACCTATTTTTAAATGTGAAGTTACTTAAAAGCATTGAAGATCTCTAAGTCATTTAAAACTAAAATCCGTAGCGCGCTGTGTATGATGTGTATCTCGATGGGGATAAACTATCTATATTGTGCAACGTTTTGTGTAAAATGTGTTTTAATGTATTTTTACATGTTGTTGTAAAACGTTTTTTTTTAAGGGTTTTATTTAATTTTTTAACAAGTTCAGTTTTTTGTCCATTTTTTAAAAAAAATTATATCCATTCCCCAACCATTATCCAAATTCAAAATTCCATATTCAGGGTTAAAAAACATAGGTCCATTTCCATCATCCATTGGTTCAGCTAGAGCATAAAGGTCAAAATCTCGTTCAGATAGGGTTTTGTCGGAATAATAATTTTCTTTTATTAATTCAAATTCAGTTCCGATAAAAAATAGTTGATTTGTTTTTTTAAGAAACTTAAAACCTAAATTCTTTTCATTATCAGATAGATTTTTATAGATATAAATTATTGAGCTGTCATTAATTTTTTTAGTCACTTCATATGTCATCTCTCTTTTCAGAGAGTTAACGTAAAATTCGTAGACAAATCTATTCTCAATAACTTCTTCAATTTCACTAATTGGTGGTTGATTATTTTCAGATTTCAGATTTTCAGACTTTTTCGAGTTTGAACAACTCAATATTGAAAATATTAATGCTATGTAAATTGCTTGTCTCAAATGTTTTACAACGTGTTTGTGTATGATTTCGTTGCGTGTTTAAGCACTAAAGTTAGCAAATAAATCACGGATAGAAAGCCCGCGAGGACTTTCGTAAGTAAGCTATAACTAGCAATGAATTATACACGTTGTTGTAACCAGTTTTTTAATTCGGTTTTTCATTTTTTAGTAATGACGAGTAAATTTTCATAAGCCTTTTTTCATAAATTTCAAAAGAAGATTTTGTTATCAAAGCACCAATGATTGGAAAAGTCAACATTAAAATAATTTCAAAACTCAAAATACTTGCCCCATTAATTAATTTGTAAATCACAATTCCCCAAAGTCCGCCAAACGTTGTTATTAGAAACAAATTAGTAAATAAGTCAAATTCATTTTTAATTTCCACAATTGTTTTTCTGTCAGTTTGTTCTTTTAAATTAATGTTAGAGACAATATTATAACCTCTTCCCTGAGTATTTTTCATATACCCAGATAATTTTGTCTCGTTCAATTCTGTTACAGTAAGTTTTTCTATTGATGATTTTAAATCATTCCGAACAATGTCAATCGGCTTGTCAGTAACAAGATTATGTGTTTTTACGAATAACATTCTTTTAAATCTCTGATTTCTTAAATTGGTTAGACTTTTTATATTTCGACAAATATAATGTTTATTGAGGTTGTGTCCCCTGATAACTGGAACTTTTAGGTTTTGTTATCCATTTAGTTAATTGTTTAAAATTCAAAACTAAAAAGTAAAATTGTGATAATAAGAAAAGAGTTTTTTGAGCATTGTAGTTAAATAATGCAACCCTAAATTCGTAATATATAGTTAATTTTCTAGTATTGCTTTTTCTTTGTGTTGCTAACCTAGAAAAAATGAGTGAAATTACCTTACGGTTTCCTGTAGCTTCCTTGTTTTAATTTTTAGTTTTGAATTTTAAATGATGAGTTTGGTTTTTGTTCAATTATCGGTTATTTCGAATATCCATGTTTTAAAGTTGTTGTTTCTTTGAATCATTCCATTTATAAAAGTGGATAATGGTTACGAAGTAAAAAAGCTTCCGCGACACCGCTAAGCAGAATTCATGTTGTGTGTTGCCTTTAGCGACATCGCTGAGCAGAATTCATGTTGTGTATTGCCTTCAGCGACGCCGCTAAACAGAATTCATGTTATGTATTGGCTTCCGCGACGCCGCTAAAAGAAAAATATTGAAGATTGTACATTGGTTTTAAGCTCCGTTCATTTCAGTATGGAAGTTTTCTTTATAAAATAATAAACAAAATACTATACAATAAACAATATTCTAAATAGTATTAGCGGTTCGAGTGATTTTAATCGAAAGTTAATGAGATTGAAATTATATCAAGAACTAGTTAAAAGTTAATATTAATAAAGACTTCTCGATACAAAATTTCATTTCGTTTTACTTCATGAAATTCCACTCGAAGTGACAATTGATTCATTTCGAAGAAGGTTACGGCTGAAGAATCCCTCCACTACAAACTCAACATTCAAAATTTAAAAATTGCGAGTAAAAATTTAACACTAAGAATTCAATATTTAAAAATGAAAACTCCTTAGAAAATATGGTTCTATGTGAAAAATAATTCGTTTATTTGCACCCGAGTTCATAAACTTAACTTGTGTTATCAAGAAAGGTGGAGGGAATAGATCCGTTGAAACCTTGGCAACCCTTTGAAAATCAAAGAAGGTGCTACATTCTACTGTTAGAACAGAGAGATAACGAAAAGAAAACTTTTCTCTTTTCCTGATAACACACACCTTAACAAATCAGGAATGTCAAATATTTTTAAAGAAATACAAGAAAGAATTTTAGTGCTAGATGGAGCCATGGGAACCATGCTACAACGCTATAAATTTACTGAAGAAGATTTTCGTGGAGAGCGCTTTAAAGACTATCCAATTCCTTTAAAAGGGAATAACGATTTATTGTCTATCACGCAACCTGAAGCTGTAAGAGATGTACATCGACAATACTTTGCTGCTGGAGCTGATATTGTTGAAACAAATACCTTCTCAGGTACCACTATTGCCATGGCGGACTATCAGATGGAGGATTTAGTATATGAACTAAATTTTGAATCAGCAAAACTAGCCAAAGAAGCAGCGGATGAGTTTACCGCAAAAGAACCTCACAAGCCTCGATTTGTAGCTGGATCAATTGGTCCTACAAACAGAACGGCGAGTATGTCTCCTGATGTAAACGATCCAGGGTATAGAGCGGTCACCTTTGATGAATTGCGTATTGCTTACAAACAGCAAGCAGAAGCCTTGTTAGATGGAGGTTCTGATTTATTACTCGTTGAAACTGTATTTGATACCTTAAATGCCAAAGCAGCTTTGTTTGCTATCGAAGAAATTAAAGAAGAACGAAAAATAGAAATTCCTGTAATGGTTTCAGGAACTATTACCGATGCCTCAGGAAGAACCTTGTCAGGACAAACAGCTGAAGCGTTTTTAATTTCTATTTCACATATTCCTTTATTATCGGTTGGATTCAACTGTGCCTTAGGAGCCAATTTACTACAACCACACTTAGAAGCTATTGCTCCGAGAACTGAATTTGCTGTTTCGGCACATCCAAATGCAGGATTGCCAAATGCTTTTGGTGAATATGATGAAACACCAGACGAAACTGCAAATCAAATTGAAGAGTATTTAAAAAAGAATTTAATCAATATTATCGGAGGGTGCTGCGGAACAACACCTGAACATATACAGGCAATCGCTACTGTTGCCGCCAAATATAAACCAAGAAAACTAACTACAGATGAACAAAATGTTTAGCGGAGTATGTATGATACTCCTGGCAATGTCTTGCCAAAAGAGCAGTAACCAAACTACCGTAACCGAAGAAGTAAAACCAGAAACAGAAAACACCTTAAAAGTGGAAGGAACATGGAAGTTGGTTTACGGAGAAATTAAAGAAAAGGACTCTGTTCAGGTAAAAGATTTATCTAAAACTGATTTTATTAAAATCATAAACAAAAATCATTTTGCATTTTTTAACCAAAACAAAGGAACTTCTGACGGGTTTTACGGAGGTGCTGGGAGCTACACACTAAATGGTGATGATTATGTTGAAAAATTAGAATATGTAGGTGTCGAAGCTATTAGAAACCATGAATTTCCGTTTAAAGTAAAAATAGTTGGCGATACCCTTATCCAGTTTGGAAAAGAAGAGGTAAAGGAGGCTGGTATCAATAGAGATATCGTAGAAAAATATATTAGAGTAAAATAAAAAAGAACTGCTGTTAGCTTTGGTTAACAGTAGTTGTACACCGTTTCATAATGAGTAAAGCAGAAAGTAAATACATGCGCTTGTCAGGATTAGAACCCTTAATTATTACTCCTGAAAGTAATTTTATTAATGTTGGAGAAAGAACTAATGTGGCAGGTTCTCGTAAGTTTCTTAGACTAGTAAAAGAAGAGAAATTTGACGAAGCCTTGGCGATAGCAAGACATCAAGTTGATGGAGGTGCGCAGATTATCGATGTTAACATGGATGATGGTTTGATTGATGGAAAACAAGCCATGGTTCGTTTTTTAAATCTAATCGCCTCTGAACCTGATATTGCTCGTGTGCCTCTTATGATTGATAGTTCGAAATGGGAAATTATTGAAGCGGGATTGCAAGTAGTTCAAGGAAAGTCGGTTGTAAACTCTATTTCCTTAAAGGAAGGTGAAGAAAAGTTTATTTGGGAAGCGACTCAAATTAAAAGATACGGTGCAGCAGTAATCGTGATGGCTTTTGATGAAGTTGGTCAGGCAGATACCTATGAGCGTCGTATTGAAATTGCTGAAAGGTCTTACAGAGTTTTAGTAGATAAGGTAAACTTTCCTCCAGAGGATATTATTTTCGATTTGAACATTTTCCCTGTAGCTACTGGAATGGAAGAGCATCGAAAGAATGCAATTGACTTTATTGAAGCTACACGTTGGGTTCGTGAAAATTTACCACATGTCAGTGTCAGTGGAGGGGTTAGTAATGTTTCTTTTTCATTTAGAGGGAACAATACGGTTCGTGAGGCGATGCACTCGGTATTCTTGTATTATGCTATTAAAGCTGGAATGAATATGGGAATTGTAAATCCTGCCATGTTGGAGGTTTACGATGACATTCCGAAAGATTTATTAGAACATATTGAAGATGTAATTCTTGATAGGAGAGATGATGCTACCGAGCGCTTACTTGATTTTGCTGAAACTGTAAAAGGAAAGAAAAAAGAAGATGATGGTAAGGCTTTAGAGTGGAGAACATTGCCGTTACAAGATCGTATTACGCATTCCTTAGTAAAAGGTATTGATGCTTTTATTGAAGAAGACGCCGAAGAGGCTCGATTGAGTGTTGACAAACCTTTACATGTTATTGAAGGACATTTAATGACAGGGATGAATGTTGTTGGTGATCTTTTCGGAGAAGGGAAGATGTTTTTACCTCAGGTTGTAAAATCAGCTCGTGTAATGAAAAAAGCGGTTGCCTATTTGAATCCATATATTGAAGCTGAAAAAAGTGAAGAGCAAAAAGCTCTTGGAAAAATATTAATGGCTACCGTTAAAGGTGATGTGCATGATATTGGTAAAAATATTGTGAGTGTTGTGTTAGGTTGTAACAATTACGAAATTGTAGACCTTGGAGTGATGGTACCGCCGGAAAAGATTATTGAAACGGCGAAAGCTGAGAATGTTGATGCCATTGGGTTAAGTGGATTAATTACTCCGTCTTTAGATGAAATGGTGTATTTAGCTAAAGAAATGGAACGTCAAAATTTTGAAATTCCGTTGTTAATTGGAGGTGCAACAACTTCGAAAGCACATACGGCTGTTAAAATTGATACACAATATAAAAATGCAGTTGTTCATGTAAATGATGCTTCGAGAGCAGTAACTGTAGTTGGGGATTTATTAAATAAAAATACCCGCAATGAATACGTTGCAAAGCTGAAGCATGATTATGAAGAATTTAGAAATAAGTTCTTAAAACGTGGTAAAGAAAAGCATTATATCTCTATTGAAGAGGCACGTGAACGTAAATTTAAAATAGATTGGGATTCATTAGAGATTCCAAAACCAAAAGAATTAGGTGTTCAAAAACTAGAGCAAATTAGTTTGAAAGAATTGGTACCTTATTTCGATTGGAGTCCGTTTTTCCGTTCTTGGGATTTACACGGAAAGTTTCCAAACATTTTGGAAGATGAGGTTGTAGGTGAGCAAGCAACTAGTTTGTATGAAGATGCTCAAAAGATGTTGCAAGAAATCATAGAAAAACAATCCTTAAAAGCAAAAGCAATATTTGGAGTTTTTGAAGCAAATACTATCAATGATGACGATATTTCTGTTGAGAAGAAAGGAAGTCAAGTTGCAGTATTTAGAACCTTACGCCAACAATTAAAGAAAAGAGAAGGGAAACCAAGTTTCGCATTGGCAGATTTTATTGCACCAAAGGAATCTGGAAAGCAAGATTATATCGGAGCTTTTTGTACTGCGATTTTTGGAGCAGATGAGTTAGCACAGATCTATAAAGACAATCATGATGATTATAATGCAATTATGGCACAAGCGATTGCCGATCGTTTTGCAGAGGCGTTTGCGGAATATTTGCATCACAGAGTGAGAACAAAGCATTGGGGCTATGCTGTGGCAGAAGATTTATCAAATGATGAATTAATCAAAGAAGCCTACAAAGGAATTCGTCCGGCACCGGGGTATCCGGCCTGCCCTGATCATTTGGAAAAAGAAACGATTTGGGAGCTTTTACAGGTAGAAGAAAATATTGGAGTAACCTTAACGGAAAGTTTGGCAATGTGGCCTGCAGCTGCGGTTTCTGGGTATTATTTTGCCAATGAACAAGCCACTTATTTTGGTTTGGGTAAAATTACTGATGACCAAGTAAGAGATTTTGCATCTAGAAAAGGAATAACACTGGAAAAGGCTAGAAAATGGCTGCATCCAGCAATAGCTGATAATTAACATATGGAAGAAATTAAGTTTATAGAATTAACCTTGGGAAGTCATCAAATAATCCATGGTTATGATGAAAATAATAAAGAGATAATCGAGGAAGTTACCGCAGAAAGCTTTTCAAAAAAGGTGGTAGCAATATCAAGAATTAAGTCGATTAGTGAAAAATATATTCTTACAAATTATGTAGGTGGACGATGGATTTATTGGGAATATAAAGAAGACTTTGAAACAATAAAAAGCAAACTACTAAAAGAATAACTCTTTAGATAGAGAGATATATGAAAGTAACAGAACACTTAAAAAACGCCAAAGGGAAAACCTTATTTTCATTTGAAATTGTTCCTCCTCAGAAAGGGCAAAATATTCAAGAACTATATAACAATATTGATCCATTAATGGAGTTTAAGCCTCCATTTATTGATGTAACAACATCACGTGAAGAGTATGTTTATCTTCCAAAAGAAAATGGATTGTTAGAGAAAAAGGTAACTCGAATGCGTCCTGGTACTGTAGGGATTTGTGCTTCATTAAAGTATAAATATGATGTCGATGCAATTCCTCACGTATTGTGTGGTGGATTTACAAAAGAGGAAACTGAATATGTACTGGTAGACTGTCATTATTTAGGTTTAGATAATGTAATGGCACTTCGTGGAGATGCTAGAAAAGACCAGCAGTATTTTAAACCTTCTGAAGGAGGGAATAACTATGCCTCAGATTTAGTTAAGCAAATTTGTGATTTAAATCAGGGGAAATACCTACATGAAATTATAGAAACTCCTTATAAAGCGGATTTTTGTATTGGGGTTGCAGGGTATCCAGAGAAGCATTTTGAATCACCTAGTTTGGCTACCGATTTAAAGAAATTAAAAGAGAAGGTAGATGCAGGGGCTGATTATGTTGTTACCCAAATGTTCTTTGATAACAAAAAGTATTTCGAGTTTGTAAATAAGGCAAGAGAAATAGGGATTAACGTGCCAATCATTCCAGGAATTAAGCCTATTGCTGTAAAAAGACATTTACAGGTATTGCCACAAATTTTTAGATTGGACTTACCTGAAGAATTAGTTGAAGCTGTGGAAGCTTGTAAAAATAATAAAGAAGTAAGGCAGGTAGGAATAGAATGGGCGATACAACAGAGTAAAGAGTTAATTGCTGGGGGAGCGCCAGTATTACACTATTATTCTATGGGAAAATCGAGTAATATTAAAGCAATAGCCAAAGAGATTTTTTAATCGCTTTAAAATACAGCGTTTAGTTCTAATAGACTTTTTAAGTTTATTCGTAAATAGTTAAATATAGGAGACCTTCTGATGAGTATTCATTGGAAGGTTTTTTTATGAGTTTAAATATTTATCCCGATGAAAACCTAAGGGTATTTAGAGGCGAAGGATAATTCCAAAGTATTATTAGTTGCCTCTTTTCTTCGAATTAAGATTTATCTTATATTGAATAGACACTACTCGTCATTTCAATTGAAAGGCGAAATCTCTTCTCTTATTCTAAATGAAAAAAATAAAACTGAATTTTTATAAAAAAAGAAAGCTATCAAAAACAGAGGGAAATTTAATGAGGGAAAATCGTTTTGATAGCTTACGCATTGAATAACTATTAAGGGGAAATAATGCTCAATTGCTTTACAAATGTATCCAATGTTTTGAGTTGTATAGGTAATGTAGTGTTTTTGCAGTGGGGAATCTAGTGTTTGAAATTAGACATTAATTGTCTTGTTTTAGACATTTTGTATCTAAAATTGGGTGTAAAATGAGAAAAACTTTTTTAAAATAAATTAATCACTATTATTTACCTCTACAGAAATAATACAATTTCTATTCAAATAAAATACTTCTGTTAAACAGGTTTTGTCTTTCAGATTTTCCTTTTTTCTTTAGTAAAAAGGTGCTTCATATAATAAATAATGACTAATTTTTCGCGAACGAACTTCATAGAATAATAATGGTGTATCATTCTGTATGTAAAGAACGCATGCGCCAGTAAACGTGGGGATTTGTTAATCGATAAGGGCTAGTTAATTTTTAAAATAAAAAAGCTACCAAAACGTGGGGGGAATTTTCAAGGGGGAGAAAATTTTGTTGTTTTGATAGCTTAGTAGTAGCTATTTATTTAAGGGGAATCTCTCTTAATTACACAGCAAAGATATATACGATTACTCGTCGAAATTGTAGTGTAGTGTGTTTGCTGTGAACAGTTCTTTGTTCAAATTAGACAATCGTTATTTATGTTTTTGAAAGCTTTTTTAAGGTTAGGAAAATAGATAAATATTGAAAGAGACTATAAGCTTTACGAATGATGAAGTAAAAACGAAGTATGAAAATTGCCCATAGTAAATCATTGAAATTTTTAAATTATTTTGTTTTAATTAAGAAATAAGAACTCTTTTAATTCAATTTGTATGGAAGTTTTTAATTGTCCAACCAGGTACGTATGTGTTAAAACAAAGGAGGATTCAGAGATTTTGAACATAAATACTAAAGAGAAAGAAAGGATTAGCAGTTGAAAAACAAATTAGTCTATATCTTATTTCACACCATTAGTTACTAAAGCAACGTATTTCAATGATATAAAATTTAAATTAGTTAAAGTTCTGAATACTTAGTAGTAGTTTTCTGATTAACCTTTCGGATTGTTTGTTTTGTTGATTTTTGGAATGGTATTTATCGTGGATGAAAATTCTAATTTTTTGTTTTATTTCACTTGGTGATATAAGTTGAAATATTTTTTCCCAAATAACAATCGGATATTTAATGTATAATAAATAAAAAATCAATTATGTCAACAATTACAGAAAAAAAAGAGAGGTTAGACTTGGTTCCTGTTAATACTTGGGTTGGTCTCGAAAATAGAGCTTATGGGGTAGCCTTTGTTTCACAGGCTAAACAAGACAAACATGGAGGTGATCTAGGGGTAATAACTGGTACAACAGGAGCAGGTAAGGGAGAGCGAAGTCTTTGGAAGTTTTATCGAGAAGAATACGGAAGTGAAATTGTGTATTTTATAGAAAATAAAAAGTATGGATTTATGTTTGCCGCTTCAACGGATAAAAAAGGTGATGATCATATTGTAGAATGTGATCCTGAAATAAAAGATTTGGCTTTGGCTAAGGCAAAATATGACGAAAACTATAAATGGGGCTGGGGTATTAAGGAATTAGATGGAGAGGCTTTTAATTTGGAAATACATAATAGAAAATATGGTACTTTATTTGCGGCAACTACTGATAGATCGGGAGACGATCATTTAGTAGAGGTTACAAAAGAAGGAGTGCCAGCAACGGGTGTTTATAAAAGAATGTGGATTGTTAAATAAAAGTGTTGGAATCGGAGTATTTTAATAAAAAAAACTCCTAACAAATTGTTAGGAGTTTTTAGTTGTGACCTCGGCAGGATTCAAACCTGCAACCTCTTGAGCCGTAATCAAGTGCACTATTCAGTTATGCTACGAGGCCATTGATTTGCGGGTGCAAATATATAACTATTTTTTAGTTTCTGAAAATTATTTTTCGATTTCTTTTTTAAAATTTTCAATAATATTTTTAGCGCCTTCTAAATCAGTGTTTAAGATGTGAACCTCTACAGAGTCACCTGTGGTCCCAAAACCAGCAAGTCGAGCAGATTCCTTTTCATCCTTAATGATAAATCGACTATTGTTCTCTTTCAATAGCGATGCTAAACGATTTACTAAAATACCTGAACCGGTAAATATTCTAATATATTCTTCCATACTAATAATTTTATTTTAAAGAGTTCATTGTAACAAATGCTCTCCATCCAATAATAGCTAATTGAAACTTTGAAGCATTTGTAATATTCAGTTGCCTTTTGGTAAACGAAGGCAAAAGAATTTTGTTTAGCTTGGCTAATAACTTAAATATCGAAGTTTTCATTTTATAGTTGATTTACATCAAAAATAATGAAAATTTCATGGATATACTTGTATATATTACCCTTTGGTAGTCGATATATATGACAGAGCGCTATTGCGCCCTGTCTATTGATTTTTACTTTTCCTTTATTTCTTCTTTTCCATCATTTTCTTAGCTAGTTCAGCGCCGATTAATGATTGTAGCAAATTCCCACTATTTCCGTTTTTACTTCCTTCAATATATGTTGAAGGTAATTTTAAATCTTTCAATTCCTTAGCAACTCCCACTGCGGTTTTGAATTCCCACTCAGCACGTTCCTGAGGGGTTAATCCAGCACTTACTAACTTTGCATTTTCATAGTATTGAGCATCAGCAGCAACTTTTTTACTTTTCGCCTTAAACTGTTCTACTTCATATTGCTTTTTTTCTTTTATCAAGTTAAATTCAGCAACTTTAGCTTCTGTTTCCGCAGCAATTGTTTGTTGTATTTGCGCTTTTTCTAATCTAGCTCTTTCTTTTGCTTTTTCCGCTTCACCTTTCGCTTTCTCTTTCTGTGCTCTATAAAATTCTCTTTCAGCTTGTTGTTTTTCTAGTTGTGTTTGTGCAACTTCTTCTTTTTGCAATTGTAATCTATTGTCGAAGGTTTCTTCCCAGTCAATCTCTGTAACTACTGCTTGAACTACAGTAAGTCCATATGATTTTAATGAGTTTCCGTTAACTCGTACCGGTTGTCCTTCACTATATTTTATTCTAAACCTTTTTTGACGAGATTCTTTATTTGGTACAGTTCTAACAACAGTGCTGTCACCTATAACTTCAGGTTTTTCGTTATCAGAGAACTCTTCCAAAACATACATTCCATTCTCTAGTTGATCTTGAAAATATCTGTCAAAATCGGCGGCCTGTCCTGAAATATAATCCTGAGCGGCCATTAGTTTACAGGTGTTCTTTATTGATTGATCAATGTTTGGGATAATACGAGAACGTATCAGGTTTTTTTCAGTTTTATTTCTATCAGCAACAGATAAAAATTGATTATCATCGTTAATGTTAATACTAATAACGATTGAGGTGGCAATTTTCCCTTTTACCGCATCGTTAAATTCCCATTGTCTGGCTTTGTCCACGTAAGCATATTTGCTTTGATCTCCTAAATTTCCTTTTGTATTAGGAATAACGTATTTAATAGGCATTTCAAACTGAATAGGAATCAAACGACCCCACATTTTAGTGTTAATACCTTGTCTGAATACTGCTTTTTGATCTCCCCAAGGATATTGAACTGCATAAGCTGTTCCGGGTTCGGCATAGAAAAACATTCCAGTAAAAATGCTTAAAAGGACGCCTAAAAGTGATATTTGAATACTTCTGGCAGTTGTAAACCAGTTTAGATATTTGTTATTTTTTAATATTGAATTCATTACCAATGTAACGATACCAATAACAATTAATAGAATTCCAAAAAATGTTAACATAGTATAATTTTTTTAATAGTTGATTAATAAAATAAAAGGAAGAATGCTATAACATTCATTATAATTACAATTAGTTTTAGTGTAATAGTGATCATTAGTTTAATAGTGTTTTTGTTAATAAATTTCTGTCAATTCCGGGATTGTTTTTTGAAGATATGAGAAAGCTAATTCTCCCGCCAAATGAAAATGAAGTTATTTTTCAAATTGAATTTATAATTATAGTGTAAAAAGTGAATATTGTTTTAATATGTAGCTTAAGCGTCTTCGATTGTGTGTTGTATTGTAAGTTTATTTCTGGTTTTTTGTTTGATATGATAAGTAATTAAAGGAGGAAATTTGTTTGTTTTTTGAAAGCAAAGGAAAAACGATTAATTTCTTTGAGAAAAATGAGCTTTGGATTTTTGGGCTTACTAAAAATCTCCTTTTAGAGATGTGGTAATGAAGTTCGTTTCAGTTATCAAAAACTGCTTAAAAATTATATCTTCGCAAAAAAAATAATCCATGAGTATTTTATATATTATTATAGGTTTAACGTTATTGGTTTTTGGTGGAAATTGGTTGTTAAAAGCAGCTGTAGGTTTATCTTTAAAGCTTAACATATCAAAAATAGTAATTGGTATGACTGTTGTTTCTTTTGCAACTTCCGCTCCAGAATTAATAGTAAGTATAAAATCGGCATTAGATGGAGCTACTGGGTTAGCTGTGGGAAATGTGATAGGTTCTAATATTGCTAACTTGGCATTGGTATTAGGAATAACAATTATTCTTTCTCCAATTGATGTAGAAAAGAGTTTTTATAAGACCGATTGGCCTGTGATGATGATTGCTTCTGTTATGTTGTATTTTTTTATAGCGAATGATAAAACTATACAAACCTATGAGGGTGTTATTTTATTCGCTTCTTTAGTTGCTTTTTTAGTTTACTTGTTACGTTTTCAAAAACAAGCAGTAGTTGATGAAATGCCTGAGGATGATGAAGAACTACCTTTGTATAAAATTGCTTTGTTTTTAGCTATTGGTGGATTTGGGCTATGGGCAGGTTCTGAGCTTTTGATTGATGGATCTGTTACCTTGGCAAAGAGTTTAGGTGTTAGTGATGCTGTGATCGGGGTTACTGTGGTTTCTGTGGGAACAAGTGTTCCAGAATTAGCTGCTTCCATAATCGCGGTAATTAATAAGGAGAAGGCTATATCATTAGGTAATTTGATAGGATCAAATGTGTTTAATATTTTGGCTGTATTGGGTATCACTTCAATGATTACTCCTATACAAGTAAAGGAAGATGCGGCTAGTTTAATTAATCATGATATTTTTTGGATGCTAGCAATTTCATTTGCAATATTACCTTTGGTGTTTGTACCAAAAGGAAGAAGATTGGGTTGGAGAGATGGTGTGCTATTATTGTGTGCATATGTAGTTTTTATATATCTAACGATATCTTAATAACATTTTAGATAAAGACATAAAAAAAACCGCCATTGGCGGTTTTTTCGTTTTTTGTAGCTGTTACTTATGCTTCGACTTCAATTTTAGCACTTTTTACAGTGTCAATAATTCTTCCAGCTACTTTATATGGATCAGCATTTGATGCTGGTCTTCTATCTTCTAACCAACCTTTCCATCCTTTCTCAACAGTGATAATTGGAATACGGATTGAAGCTCCACGGTCAGAAATACCGTAACTGAAATCGTTGATTGATGCAGTTTCGTGTAAACCTGTTAAACGTTGATCGTTATATTCTCCATAAACTTCAATGTGTTCTTTTGTTACTGGGCGGAAAGCTTCACAAACTTTTTCATAAATCTCTTGACTTCCACAAGTTCTTAATAAGTTGTTAGAGAAGTTTGCGTGCATACCAGATCCATTCCAGTCTCCTTTTACTGGTTTTGGGTGGTACTCAATATAGTATCCGTACTTTTCAGTTAAACGATCAAGTAAATATCTAGCAACCCAAATTTCGTCACCAGCTTTTTTAGCTCCTTTTGCGAACAATTGGAATTCCCACTGACCTGAAGCAACCTCTTGGTTAATTCCTTCAAAGTTTAATCCAGCAGCAATACATAAATCAGCATGCTCTTCAACGAAATCTCTACCGTGAGTGTTTTTACCACCAACTGAACAGTAATACATACCTTGAGGTCCAGGATATCCTCCAATTGGGAAACCTAAAGGAAGTTGTGTGTGAGAGTCCATAATGAAGTACTCTTGCTCAAAACCAAACCAGAAATCATTATCATCATCATCAATTTTAGCACGACCATTAGTAGTGTGTGCTGTACCATCTGCATTTAAAACTTCAGTCATTACTAAGAAACCATTCTCACGAGCTGGATCTGGGTAAATAGCAACAGGCTTCAATAAACAATCTGAGTCTCCTCCTTCTGCTTGTTTTGTTGAAGAACCATCAAAAGACCAAATAGGACAGTCTTCTAATTTACCGCTAAAGTCTTCTACAACTTTAGTTTTACTTCTCATGTTTTGAGTTGGATAGTAACCGTCTAACCAAATGTACTCTAATTTTGATCTACTCATCGATTTTACTTTTTATACTATAAAATATTGTTGTTGTGTTATTTATTACAAAAGTCAGTATTTTTTCTAATACCCCCAAATTTTTAGGGGGTGTTTTTACTAAAACGTTTTATTTTTGAGTTTACCCTTGTTTTTTTAGGGGTGTAATTTGATATTTCTTATTTTTGAGGTGTAAATTTTAAGATTTTGTTATGTCAGTAAGTCGTTTTAGTGCTTTGCAAGAAGCTTTAAACAGAGATGTTGTTTTTATTGAAGAGAAAAAAAGAAGGTCAGAACTCTTTGGTGAGAATGTGTTTAATGAAAGAGCTATGCGACAGCATATGACAAAAGAAGCCTATCAAAGTGTAATGGATGCTATTGAGTTTGGAGTTAAAATTGATAGGAGGATTGCCGATCAAATTGCTGTGAGTATGAAGGATTGGGCACTTTCAAAAGGAGCCACACATTATACGCACTGGTTTCAGCCTTTAACAGGAGCAACTGCAGAAAAGCATGACGCTTTTTTTGAAACCATTGAAGGCGGTGGAGCCATGGAGCGTTTTGATGGGAGTCAATTAGTGCAACAAGAACCCGATGCGTCATCATTTCCACATGGAGGAATTCGTAATACTTTCGAGGCAAGAGGTTATACCGCTTGGGATCCTACATCACCAGCGTTTATATATGGTACTACTTTATGTATACCTACAGTATTTGTTGCGTATACTGGAGAGGCACTTGATAATAAAGCACCTTTATTAAGAGCATTGCAGGCTGTGGATGAATCGGCGACGGCTGTGTGTAAATATTTCGACAAAAATGTTACTAAAGTAAATGCTACATTAGGGTGGGAGCAGGAATATTTCTTGATCGACAAAGCTTTGGCAGCAACTCGTCCTGATATTATGATGACTGGAAGAACCTTGTTGGGACATGCTTCAGCAAAGGGACAACAGTTAGATGATCATTATTTTGGAACCATTCCATCGAGGATCATGAATTTTATGCGCGATTTGGAGCAAGAGTGTATGCTTTTAGGAATTCCTGTTAAAACAAGACATAACGAGGTAGCACCGAATCAATTTGAATTGGCTCCAATTCATGAAGAAGCAAATTTAGCTGTCGACCATAATTCATTATTAATGGATGTAATGGAGAAAGTTTCACAACGTCATCATTTTAAAGTGTTGTTTCATGAAAAACCATTTGCAGGCATTAATGGGTCTGGGAAACATAATAATTGGAGTTTATCTACAAATACAGGTATTAACTTATTGAGTCCAGGAAAAACACCAACTAAAAACTTACAGTTTCTAACGTTTTTCGTGAATACTATAAAAGCAGTGTGTGAATATGAAGAGCTCATACGTGCTTCAGTAGCTAGTGCTAGCAATGATCATCGATTAGGAGCGAATGAAGCACCACCAGCCATCATGTCTGTATTTATAGGTACGCAATTATCCAGTGTATTAGATGAATTAGAAAATGTAACAAAAGGTAAGTTGTCTCCTCAGGAAAAAACAGATTTAAAATTAAATATAGTAGGTAAAATTCCAGAGATTTTATTAGATAATACTGATAGAAATAGAACTTCAGCTTTCGCTTTTACTGGAAATAAGTTTGAATTACGTGCTGTAGGTTCTCGTTCCAATTGCGCAGGGCCGATGACAGTTTTGAATACGATTATTGCAAAGCAATTGAAAGACTTTAAAAATGAGGTTGATAAATTGGTTGATGATAAGAAGTTGAAAAAGGATGAAGCTATATTTAATGTATTAAGAGAATATATAAAGGAGTCTAAAAAAATTAGGTTCGAAGGCGATGGTTATGGAGAGGCATGGGAAAAGGAGGCTAAGAAAAGAGGGTTAAGTAATAACAAAACAACTCCCGAAGCTTTAAAAGCACAAGTTTCAGAAAAAGCAATCTCACTTTTCGAAGAAATGAAGGTGATGAACAAAGTGGAGGTTCAGGCGAGACATGAAATTGAGTTGGAGGAGTACGTAAAACGAATTCAGATAGAAAGTCGCGTATTGGCCGACGTAGCGCGTAACCATGTGATCCCTATTGCGATTCAATACCAGAATACATTGATTGAGAATGTGCGAGGTTTAAAGGAGATTTTTGAAAAAGACTATGAGTCGTTTGCTAAGGAGCAAATTGTACTCATTAAGAAAATTTCAAATCATATTGCTGAAATTAATTCTACTATAGAATTAATGACAGAAGAAAGAAAAAAAGCAAACAAGTTAAAAGGGCAGAAAAATGCCGATACCTATAATAATAAGGTAAAGCCTTATTTTGAAGAAATACGATATCATGCGGATAAGTTAGAGTTGTTAGTAGATGATAATCTATGGCCGTTAACTAAGTATCGTGAACTTTTGTTTATGAGGTAGTCTATTGTATAGAATAAAAATATTTGGATAATGCTTAATTTAATACGAACAGATGCTTCAAATGACGATTTTAAAGTTCTTGTTAAGGAATTAGATACATATTTATCTAGTGTCAATGGAGAAAATGATGATTTCTTTCGAGGTCATAATAAAATTGATCATTTGAATCATGTAGTAATCGCTTACAGTAAAGGTGAATCGGTGGGGTGTGGGGCTTTTAAAGTATTAAATAAAGAAGCGGTGGAAGTGAAACGAATGTTTGTAAAACCTGAGTTCAGAGGTAATAGAGTAGCCTTTCAAATCCTTGAAGAGCTTGAGAAATGGGCTGAGGCTAATGAGTTTAAATATGTTTTGCTAGAAACGAGTAAAGATATGCGGCCGGCAGTTCAGTTGTATAAGAAGAGTGGTTATGAAGTAATTCCTAATTACGAACCCTATGTAAATATTGAATCAAGTATCTGTTTTAGAAAGTATCTTTAAAATGACATGAAAATAACAGTTGCAAAATTAACATTAGGTCATTGGGAAGGAGTTGCTGGTATTTATCAGGAAGGGATTGATACCAAAAAGGCTACATTTCGTACGAGTGTACCAACTTGGGATGACTGGAATGATGCTCACCATCAACATTCACGTTTCGTCGCTATTGTTGAAAATGTTATTGTAGGATGGTGTGCATTGACACCTGTTTCAAGACGTTTTGAATATAGAGGAGTAGCTGAAGTGAGTATTTATATATCGCTTTCTTATATAGGAAAAGGAATTGGAGGTATTTTAATGAAGGAATTAATAGCTTCTTCAGAAGAAAATAACATATGGACATTATACTCAAGTTTGTTTCCTGAAAACTTAGGGAGTGTAAAGCTCCATGAAAAGAATGGTTTTAGATTTATTGGGAGAAGAGAGAAAATAGCTCAGTTGGATGATGTTTGGAAGGATACGGTACTATATGAACGAAGAAGTTTCTTGTTTTAAATTAAGAGCAAAAAAAACTTACCGAGTTTGAGAACTCGATAAGCTTAAGTGAAAACTAACCAAACTTTAATCATTTGCTTTAACCACTTCAAAGATACAATGAGAAAAAAGTTAGCCTTTTTTTATTTTCGCCGTTTTGTTAAGGTATTTCACCTTTACTGTCTCAAATACGACAAATGGTTGCTCATTTTTTTAACCCCTTGAAAAATCTCACTTTTTTCTTTGTTTTTTCTCGATTTTAATGAAAATCAATAATGAAAATTGGTCTTTGTAATTTTAGAAAAAAATTAGTCTTAAAGGTGTTTTTTTTGTTAGAAGCGATAGTTTTTAATGAGGTGTTCTCGTGCTTGTGTAGGAAAGTTTATAGTCAAATGAGTATAGTTGAGACCAAGTTATAATCAATAATTTTGTAAAACCTCTCGATTATGTTCGAGAAACGAATCTGAATAATCAGGCTTGTTGTTTAAAAAGGTGTAAAAAATAGAATGCTCACATCAGGAGCATTCTTAGTGTAGAAAACAATAATTTAGGGGAAAATAAATAATTGATTTTGACTTTTTGTTAGATTAATAATCTAAAAATAAGAAGATTAAGTGTTCTTTGCAATGCGGGAAATCCCTAGTAATGAGATGAGTAGAATAACGGAGTCGAATAAGGAAACCCCTATAAAAGAGGAATCCTACTCAAGGTAATGAGTAGGATGTTTCCCCTTAAATTACTTATTTAGTATGGTTAGACTAAATAACGCTATACAAAAATAGGAAAAAGTTAAGTCTTGTGAAAGAAAAGGAGGAAGCAATATTTTATTTGTATAAATAAAAAAACTCCAATAAAGGAGTTTCTTTTTCTATTCTAAAATAGCAAGTGATACATTTTTTAGAATGTATTAATATTTGAGATTCCCGTAACAAATATTACTCAAATATAAGAGGAAAAATTGAAATAAAAAACGGGGAAAAACACTTAAAATCAAATAGATATAATTTTCGGTTTCACTTCAGGGAAACTACCTAGTTAAAATAAAAAACCCACTCAAAAGATTGAGTGGGAAAATTGCTATGAAAAAGAAAAATCTTAAGACGTCTCTTAAGACATTACAAAGATGAGCAAGAAAAATGAACTGAGCAATAAGGGAAAACCCTGAATTTTATATCAGGGAAAACCATGAGTTAAATCTTTACTGGTTTTACCTGAGTTTGTTAAGTTCTTAATAATCAAAAATCAAGGCCTTTTGGTTTATCAGATAATTAGGTAGTAATAATAAATAGTATTCTCTTTGAAAGTTTCTTGTTTTGGAGTAATTTCGCGCCTACAAAACAACAACACATGAGTCAAGAAGTATCTAAACGATATGCACAACGTGGCGTTTCTGCGTCAAAAGAAGATGTACACAATGCTATTAAGAATATAGATAAAGGGTTGTTCCCGAAGGCATTTTGTAAAATTGTTCCTGATTATTTGTCAAATGATGAAGATTATTGTTTGATAATGCATGCAGATGGAGCGGGTACAAAAAGTTCATTAGCATATATGTATTGGAAAGAAACTGGAGATGTTTCCGTATGGAAAGGAATTGCTCAAGATGCATTAATAATGAATATTGATGATCTTTTGTGTGTTGGTGCTACCGATAATATCATGTTATCTTCTACAATTGGTAGAAATAAGAATTTAATTCCAGGTGAAGTTATTTCGGCTATTATTAATGGAACTGAAGAGTTGATTAATGAATTAAAGGAATTTGGAGTAACCATTCATTCTACAGGTGGAGAAACGGCAGATGTTGGTGATTTAGTGAGAACCATTATTGTAGATTCTACAGTAACGGCTAGAATGAAGAGAGAAGATGTAATTGATAATGCAAATATCCAAGCGGGAGATGTTATTGTTGGTTTGGCGTCATTTGGTCAAGCGAGTTATGAAAGGGAATATAATGGAGGGATGGGAAGTAACGGTTTAACTTCGGCACGTCATGATGTTTTTCATAAATATTTAGCGGAGAAATATCCTGAAAGCTTTGATGCCTCTGTACCTTCTGATTTGGTATACTCAGGGAATACTAAGTTAACTGATGAAGTAGAGAATTCACCAATTGATGCAGGGAAGTTAGTATTATCACCAACAAGAACCTATGCTCCGATAATTAAAAAGATATTATCTACTTATAAATCTGATAAAGTTCACGGAATGATTCACTGTTCAGGAGGTGCTCAAACAAAGATTTTACATTTTACCGATAAGAACCATGTTATTAAAGATAATATGTTCGAAATTTCACCATTATTTAAATTGATACAAGAACAATCAAAAACAGATTGGAAAGAAATGTATCAAGTATTTAACTGTGGTCATAGAATGGAATTGTATGTATCACCTGAAATAGCTGAGGATATCATTGCAATTTCAAAGTCATTCAATGTAGATGCACAAATTATAGGTAGAGTAGAGGCTTCTGAAAAGAAAAGATTAACCATAAAAAGTGATTATGGTACATTTGAGTATGAATAGTTAGCAATTTATCTAAAAAAATAGAAAAAGGAGATGTTTTAAAACATCTCCTTTTTCTATATATGTGAATTATTTTCTATAAAAATTAAGCTTAAAATGAAAAAATACCCTTAATTTTGTCTCAAAATTGAAAATAAAATAATTGCTAAAATAATCATATCTACTTATGAAAAAATATGTTTTTAGCGCTTTTATAGCGTTGATAGGCTTTGTTAGCTATTCTCAGGAATTACCTACTTACGCCCCCGTATCACCCAATGCCGCTAGTATAGGTAAATTTGGAACATTTCCAGTAAATACCAATTTAGGAACGACGAATGTGTCTATTCCATTGTATACCATAAAGCAAGGAGATATTGAAATTCCTATTAATCTAACTTATAATGCAACCTCAGGTATTCGAGTCAACGAAAAGGCTTCATGGGTAGGTCTTGGATGGACATTAAACGCAGGAGGAGCAATAGTTAGAAGTGTACAAGGACAGCCAAGCACAAATGATATACCCGATTTAGGTAGTTTAGATTTTAATTGGGAAAACTACAGGTATATGTATGACGTAGCACGAGGTTGGGCAGATACTGCTCAAGATATGTATTTTTTAAATTATTCAGGTGTTTCTGGGAAATTTTGTTATGATCAGAATAAGTCAAGTTTTGAGTTCAGTGATTATAAACCAATAAAAATATCTGCTTCAAGTGATACTAAGGGGTATATTTTTGAAGCGACTTTATCTAACGGACAGAGATTGGCGTTTAATTCTCATGAAATCACCGAAAAAACAGCTAGTGGTTTACCACTAAATTACAGAGAGTTTAGGTCGGCATCATATCTGACTGAGGTAACCTCTAGAAATCAAGTAGACAATGTTTTATTTGAATATGATGATTTACGATTAAATATTAAAAAGGAAATAACTTCTGATGTTATTGTCGAGAGTATTGGTGTTTCTCCTGGGTTAAATTGGATTCCCAAATCACCATCTCCAGTTATATCTACCCCTACAAATATCTCGTCGAAGGTAATTCGTAAAATTACTTTTAAAAATGGCTATGTTTTATTCGATTATAGTTTAGATAGAATCGATAGTGATTCTCCAAAATTAAACAAAATAAGGGTTTATAGCTTACGCAATAATATTCATGACTTAATAAAGGAAATAACTTTTAATTATACTTATTACATTAGAACAGGAGGAGAATCGTATAGGAACTCAATAGGGGGTGATTATATTACTGAGCATTATACTCGCTCTTTAAAACTTGATAGTGTCGATATTTATTCAAATAATTCGAAAAAACAAACATATTCATTTGAGTATAATTCAACAAGATTACCTCTTAGAAATTCTTCAGCTCAAGATTTTTGGGGATATCCTAATACAAATACGGGAAGTTATATCCATCGTCGAAACGCATCATTTTATGGTGTTGATTCTAATGACTGTCCCTATCAGAACTGTGATTACAATAGTGAGGCATCTATTTTGAGTTTTTCTGGATCAATTGGAAGCGGAAATAGAGAGCCAGACGAAGCAAAATCTAAGGCAGGAATTTTGACAAAAATTACATACCCAACAGGAGGTTATACAATTTTTGAATATGAGGCGAATAAATTTATGGAAGAGGTTACGGTACCCGTATATGAAAGTAAAAGAGTTAGTTTAATGTCAGAGGGAACTGGAATTTTCAATTGTGATACGGGTCTGAAAACCCTAAATTTCAGACCTACTTCAATTCCTTATAATGCTAAACTAAGAGTTGTTTTTTCACAAGCAAATGGAGGTCAAGCAAATTCTTCTTTTGGTGAATTTAATGGTACAAAATATTATAGGTCAGCTCCAACAAATGTTTATCCAGACACTACTCACAATATTGATATTAATTTGAATGTTAACTCGGATAACACTATAAAAGCTAATGAATTGGGAAATGGAGCACCTGGAGCATCTGGTTGTCCCTCAGTTTCTGTTACTGTTACCTGGGATGAATTATCAGGTAATAATACAGAAATGATTGAGAGGTTTGCCGGGGGACTTCGAATAAAATCTATACGTAATTTTGACGGGAATAATGAACTTCCTATTTCAAGAAAAGAATACGTATATGAAGGACTAAGGCAATTAATCCCTATTTTAGATGGAGACTTTCAAACGTTGAAATATAATGGTACAGGTGGTTATGTAAATACAATTTCATCTTCTCCAGGTTATAGTCTTAACGTCAATGGAGGACCATCAGTTGAATATAGAAAAGTTACGGAGCTAGATTATGATCTTGAGGGTAAGGATAATGGAAAAAAAGTTTATGAATATGAGTTTACAGTTTCCGATAGAATAATTGGAAATGGAGGAGCTGGGGCTGGAGGACAAATTTTTAAGCCTTTTCTTCATCCAGAGTTTTTGGGGAGTATTTGTGAGTATGCTAACGGAGCAAAAAATTATATTCCTTCTTCTGGTATTCCTGTTTTTAATAATATTAGAGTTCGAGGTTACGGAAATTTTAGTAATTACTATACAAAAAGTTGGACTAGTGGTAGTTTGAAGAGAATATCTAACTTTAAGAGAAATGAAGATGATTCTTATACTAAGGTAAGTGAAATTGAAAATGGTTATAATTTAGTGGACGAGTCTTCATTATTTTTTAATTATGTTCATGCTATGACTCCATATTCCACTCAAAATGTATCTAGTTCAGATTTTAATTCAGATAGGGTATGTGGTAATTTTGCGAACTATACCTTTATGTATAACAAGGGGTTTTATTCTTTTGGTAAAAAGCTGTTAACATCTAGCATTGAGAGAGTTTATGATGGAGATGAGGTTGAAGTAATGGCAACAACGAGAAGCTATACTTATAATAATCCTCATTATTTTAAGACAGAAGAGAATATAACAAACAGTGAAGGCGATCTTCTAACAACCAATACTTTTTATCCAACGGATAAAGGTAATCCCAGATTTTCGGATTTATCTAACAATGAAAAGAATGCTTTGAATTCTTTAATAGTAAAGAATATGGTTTCTGTTCCGATAGAAACTATTTCGTATAAAGATAAAGGCACTGCCAATGAGAAAAAGTTAGTAAGACAAAGGACTCTATTTCAAGATTTGGGTGAAAAAACATTACAGAAAACGATTCAAACTTCTAAAGGAAACGAATCTTTAGAGGATCGTATCGTTTACCATGATTATGATAGTAAAGGAAATGCTATATGGGTTAGTAAAAAAGATGGAACTAATATTGTCTATTTATGGGGATATGATTATACTCAGCCAATTGCAAAAATAGAAAATGCTACTTATGCTCAAGTAATGACTGCTTTAGGGAGAACTACAACAGATGATCTTTCGTATTTTCAGAACTATACAGAGTCACAAATACAAACAGAAATTAATAGGATTAGAACAAATTTAGTTAATGCTCAGGTTACTACTTATACCTATAAACCATTAATTGGAGTGAGTGCAATCACAGACCCTAGAGGGGAAAGAACTTCGTTTCATTATGATGATTTTAATCGATTGGAATTTGTTAAAGATTCCCAGGGTAATATTTTAAAGGAACACAAATACAACTACAAAAACTAAAAGACTATGAAAAAGTTAGTATTGCTGTGCCTGTTTATGGCATCCAATATATTCGGGCAACAATTAGAACAAGATGTTACTAAGGTAAACTATACGGTAACTGGTGAGGAAACACTTACGGCTTCAAGAAGCATTACTTTCCGACCAACAACCTGGATAAAAGCTGGGGCAACGTTTCATGCGTATATAACTGATTACGTAGGAACTCCTTATTCATTACCTAGTTTAAGTGAAACAGAGAATTATGTATTCACTCGGGTCTATCAAAAACCAATGTCAACTTCGGTAGAAGATTTAACAAACTTACAAGGGTTGTATATAAAAGACTTTGCAGAAAGTGTTTCTTATTTCGATGGTTTAGGGCGTGGAAAGCAAAGTATTGCGATTAAACAATCGAGTGATAAGAAAGATATTGTTACCCATTTTGATTATGATGATTTTGGAAGGCAAGAGAAGGAGTTTTTACCTTATCCATCAACAGGTAATGATGGGAGTATAAAAACAGGAGCGGAGTTGGCTACTTTAGGGCATTATAAAACTCATTATGGAACTGATTTTCCAAATTTAACAACAGCCAATGTCAATGCGTTTTCTCAAAAGAATTTTGAAGATTCTCCTTTAAATAGAGTGTTAAGTCAAGCTGCTCCAGGAGAAGATTGGAAACAAGGAAATGGTCATGAAATTGAATTCGCATACGAAACAAACATTACGGGAGAAGTAAGATTGTTTCAGGTAAATATTACTGAAACTTCAGTAACAGTTCAAAATGAAAACGTAAAAGTGTACACCCCAAGCTTGGTTTCAAATGATAGTCATTACACAGCGGGAACATTATATAAAACGATAACAAAAGACGAAAACTGGACCTCAGGATTAGATCATACTACAGAAGAGTTTAAGAATAAGCAGGGCCAGGTAATTTTAAAGCGTACCTACAATAATCAAATAAAGCATGATACCTATTATATTTACGATGATTATGGGAATTTGACATATGTATTATCACCCAAGGTGAATACAGATGATGGTGTGTCAAGCATTGAATTATCTGAGTTGTGTTATCAATACAAATACGATGCAAGAAATCGGTTGGTAGAGAAGAAAATACCGGGGAAAGATTGGGAATACATTATTTATGACGGGTTAGATCGCCCTGTATTAACTCAGGACGCAAATTTACGAGTAAATAAAAAATGGCTATTTACAAAGTATGATGCTCTAGGTAGAGTTGTGTACACAGGAATATATACTCATGGGACTAATTTGGCAAGACCCAATATGCAGGCAGAGTTCAATAGATTAAATGATACTGCTACAAAATATTACGAGGAAAAAAGTGCAACTGCTATTAATGGAGCCCATTATACAAATGCTAATTTCCCATTGTTGAATATTGAGGTATTAACAATCAATTATTACGATACCTATGAAAATGTGTTACCAACTGGTTTAGGAAATACAGTAACTACATATTATAATTTGACGTCAACAACTCGATTGAAAGGTTTAGCAACGGTTTCAAAAGTAAAAGTTTTAGATACGAGTAACTGGATTACAACGGTTAGTTATTACGATGAAAAAGCGCGTCCTATTTATGTGTATAGTAAAAATGATTTTTTAGGAACGACCGACATTGTTGAAAGTAAGTTGGATTTTGTCGGAAAGGTAGAAGAAACGAAAACTAGTCACCAAAAAGAAACAGAAGCTGCCATTGTTACCATCGATAGTTTTACATATGATCATGCCGGAAGAGTTGTTACTCAAAAGCAAAAGATAAACAATCAGTCAGAGGAAACAATAGCTAAGAATACGTATGACCAACTTGGTCAACTGGAAACAAAAGGTGTTGGAGGGGCTAACGGAACCTTACAAACTGTTGATTATGTCTATAATGTAAGAGGTTGGTTAAAAAATATTAATCAAGATAATAAGTTGAATGATAATGATTTGTTTAATTTTACAATAGCATATAATAATCCAACTACTGGAGCTAATCCTTTATATAATGGAAATATTTCAGAAACTTTATGGGATACTAAAAATGACAATAAGTTGAGAAAGTATCAATATGACTATGATGCATTAAATAGGTTGTTGTCTGCAAATTATTTTGCTAATTTGGAAAACCATAACTTTAGTGTATTTAATATTCAATATGATAAGAATGGTAATATTAAGCAACTGAAAAGAAACAGAAAAGCTGGACAGAATATTAGTCATATGATGGATAATTTATCTTATACCTATAATGAGAATAATTTAGGTAATAAATTGATCAATGTTTCCGATTCAGCCCCATCATTGGATAGAGATTTTGGGTTTAAAGATGGAACCAATGGAGGCGACGATTATAGATATGATGCCAATGGAAATATGACTTCTGATGAAAACAAAAATATTTCCAACATCGAATACAATCATTTAAACCTTCCAACAGAGATTCGTTTTTCAAACGTAACTAGAACGGGAGAAGATGTTTTGGGTACTATATATTATGTGTATGATGCCACAGGAACCAAATTGCAAAAAACAGTAGTAGAGAACAGTGGGACAAGGCCGATAGCTCCTGTTACTCAATATACCGGAAATTATGTTTATAAAAATGGTAGTTTAGAGTTCTTTAATCATGCAGAGGGGTACGTAAGCCCTGATAATACTGGAAGCTTTAAATATACTTACCAATACAAAGACCATTTAGGAAACGTTCGTTTAAGTTATACTGATAACAATGGAGACGGTGTAATTACTCCTTCTTCTGAAATCATAGAGGAAAGTAATTACTATCCATTTGGACTTAAACACAAGGGTTACAATAACAACGTCTCATCCCTTGGGAATTCTACTGCGCAGAAGTTTAAATACAATGGAATTGAACTTGAAGAATCGTTAGGATTGAATTTGTATGAAATGGATTATAGGATGTATGATCCTGCGATAGCTCGTTTTAACGGTATTGATCCTGTGACACATCATTCTCAGGGTACAAGTGTAGCTTTTGATAATAACCCGATATTTTATGCTGACCCAAGTGGTGGGAATTCTGAATCTACAACTGATTTTATAAATAGACTGTTCAGAACTTCTGCTAGTGGAACCACTTGGACAAACAACGGAAATGGAACCTTTTCAGATGGTAATGGAAATACAGAGGAGTGCAAAAGGTGCAAAGAATTAGAGAGGCAAAGAAAAAAATTGACTGCTAAAATAACTGATTTAACAAAGGCATATCATAGTTCTTTAAAAACACAACATTTCTTAGAAGAAATGGGGAAACAAAGTGCAATAAATGGTTTAGCGCTTGAATATGCAAATAAGATAAAAACATTCACCAAAGAACAATTGGAATACCTAGAAAAAAACCCTGATAAAGTAAATGACGTAATTAAAGAAATAATAAAAGAGTCTGTTAGTCAAGGTATGGGGATTCCTTTTTCAATACCAAAGGAGGCAAAGGGAGAAGATATTGCAAATGCTTTGTCGAGCCTTAAAGATAGAGGAGTGTTATTGATGAATATTGCTAATAAATATATTAGTACTACTATAAAAATAATGCATAAATCAGCGAAAACAAATACTTATAATATCAAACGAAAAATTAGAGATGCTCAAAAGAATCTTAATAGCGTAAATGATGAACTACATACCTTAGATGCTAAACGTTTAGGTTTAAGAGCGCTAAGTAATGGCCAAGGTCTTGGCGGTGGCGACTACGGTGGCGGTGGAGCTAATGGAAGTTGGGAAGAGTGATAAAATGAATTATTAATTAAAAATTGAAATAAAAATGGAAACATTAATTTATGCTATGATTATAGCTTTGTCAACAACATTTACTAGTGGTTTAGATAGTGACAATAAATCTAGAGAAACCAAGAAAGAAGCAATATTAAAATCACATAGATTTGATACTCCTAAAGATAAGGATAAGGATTCTGATGGTGGAGGCGGCTTCGGTGGCGGTGGAGCTACTGGAAGTTGGTAAGAACACAATAATCAATTAAATTACAGGAACAAGATAAGAATATTCTTATCTTGTTCTTTTTATATAAATATGGAGTTAAACTTAATAAAAAGAAATTTTTAGGAGTATTAATCCTTGTCGTGGTATTACTTTTTATTCTGTATATTAAAAACAGGACATATTCACCTACGTATTTTGGAGATGGTAAATTCGGCGGAGGTGGACTGCGATAGCGCGGACTTGTAGTCCGTGCAGAGTATGAGTAATCAATACAGAAATTAAATTTTAAAAATAGTAAAAATAAAGCCACAGCAGGGATGTTGTGGTTTTGTTTTTTTTAGGAATATGCTAGTCTAGCTTTAGCGTCCCCCAGATGGCATAAGTATGACAAAGTAATGGTTAGTGCTAGTTTGAAACTAGTACCGAGCAAGAGTAAGCAACTAGAACTTTAATTTTAAAAATAATAAAGATAAAACCACAGCAGTAATGTTGTAGTTTTATTCGTTTATAAACTCTTTTTTCTTTTCTAATTAAAAAATATTAAGATCATTCCGCCAACTTTTTAAACTCTTCTCTATATTTCTTTGGCATTTTCCAACTGTAGTTTTTCATAATACTTCGATAAACTTTTTTCCAATGAGGAGAGTTTTTATCAGCTAGTCTCGATTTATTTTTACCCCTGATGGCGCTAGTATGTCAAAGTAACTGGTTAGTGCTTGTCTATGACGAGTACCGAGTAAGAGTCAGTAATAACGAGAAATTAAATTTTAGAAATAATAAAGATAAAGCTGTGACGAGAGTTGTGGTTTTTTTGTACAGGCTAATCAATATCTTTCAATATGTTTTTTTAACTTCCTTATAGATATAAACGTTTAGTGCTAGCTAATATCTGGCAAGAGTAAGAAATATTGAAATTAATTTTAACTAGTTATAAGTATTAGGTTTAAAAGACGATAACGGTAATGATAACTTTGGTTTTAAAGATGTTGATAATGGAAATGATTATAGTTATGACTCCCGATAGCTCGGACTTGCTCAGTCCGTGCCAAGTATGAGTAGGCTAGACAGAAATTAAAAAATAAAGATAAACCCTCAACGAAAGTTGAGGGTTTGGAGTTTTTTAATAGAGGTATACTTCTCATAAAACATAACTGTTGTAACATTTCAAAACAATAAAAGTTGGTAGAATATACTTATTGTCCAATCTCCGATTCTAGGAGTTATATGTTAAAACAATGCTATGTTGTGGTGTTTTTAATATTAAAAAGTTGTGAAGTCACATCAAAACACCCCATTTATAACTATACAAAAGTACTTTTCACCCAAACATTAACTATACAAAGCTGTTTTTACCGTGTTTTGTAGGGGTTAAGGTGTATTGCTATACTCTCAATAAATACGGGTTGTTTTTACGAAATTAAAAGATTTAGCAAGGTTTTTATTGTCTTGTATGTTTTTTGTGTAGGTTTTTTTTGAGGATTTGCTGGTTTCAGTATGTAGATTTACAACATCTTCGAAAACTAAGGGGAACAATATCAACGCTTTAAATACAATCTATTATGAATAAACACTTTCTAATACTTACGTTTTTGTTTTTCTCAGTGATTGCTTTTTCGCAGAATAAAGTAGTCGTTGAAAAAAGTAAAGATGGGATGCGATTAATGGTGGACGGAAAACCATTAATGATGAATGGTATGAATTGGGATTATGTGCCCATTGGTACCAATGTAGTTAATGCTAATTTTTATAATCAATCAGATGACATCGTAAAGGCTGGATTAGATGCTGAAATGGGCTTATTAAAGAACATGAATGTAAATGTAGTTCGTCAATACATCGGTGTTCCACAAAAATGGGTAAAGTATATCTATGAGAAGTATGGAATCTATACTTTATTAAATCACCAATTCGGTCGTTATGGATTAACCATCGATGGTGTTTGGACGCCTGTTACTGATTATTCGGATGCACGGACACAAGAATTATTGGTGGGTGAAATGCTGAAGTTGGTGAACGACTATAAAAATACACCGGGTATCTTAATGTATATGATGGGGAACGAGAATAACTATGGGTTATTCTGGCAAGGAGCAGAAACGGAAGATTTTCCAGATGAGGAAGATAAAAAACGAGCTGTAGGTGAAAACAGAGGTCGTCCAATGTATCGTTTAATGAACGAAGTGGCGAAGAAAATGAAAGCCATAGATCCGAATCACCCAGTAGCTATTTGTAATGGAGATGTATTGTTTATCGATATCATTGCAGAAGAGTGTAAAGATGTTGATATCTATGGGGCAAATACGTATCGAGGAGAATCATTTGGAGACTTTTTCGATGTAGTAAGTAAAAAACTAGATATGGCGTTAATGTTCACCGAGTTTGGTGCGGATGCCTACAATGCTTTAGAAGCAAAAGAAGATCAATACTGGCAAGCGCATTACAATCTTCGTAATTGGGAAGAAATTTACGAAAATGCGGCAGGTTTAGGGAAGGCAGGAAACTCAATAGGAGGATTCACTTTCCAGTTTAGTGATGGTTGGTGGAAACTAGGTTTCGACAAAAGAAAAGATGCCGATACGCATGAAACAGGAGCTTCTTGGAGTAATGGAGGATATTACCACGATACTAAAAATGGTTCAAACAATATGAATGAAGAGTGGTTTGGTATCTGCGCTAAGGGACCAACGAATTCTCGTGGTTTATATACCTTATATCCTCGTGCTGCCTATTATGCTTTGAAAGATGCTCATAGAGTGAATCCTTATGATAAAGAAACTACTTTGGAGTATATCGATAATTACTTCAAGGGAATCAATATCATGGATGCTGTTTTAAAAGCTCGTGGAGATCAAGCAGCTTTGGAAGCTCAGCAAGGAGGAAAAATAAAGTTAAGTCAACTAAGAGCTGAATACACTACGTTTTATACTGGAGGGTCTTTATTAACCACTCCTGAAACAGCTGATCCAGATAATATTTCATATCCAAATCAATTAGGATTTGATTATATGCATTCATATTTCGTAGGTATAGAAGGAAAGCCAACGGATAATATGACAGCGAATGTAAACTTCAATATTATTGGTAAAGTAGCTGAAAATCCAATTGACGAAATATTTTATGAAAATAGAGCTCGTCCAATAACGGATGTAAATACAGAGAACGGGAACGTTACTTTGGGTGATGTGAATCGATTAAACATTTACAATGCCGAATTCAAATGGAATGCAAAAGATTTCGATTTAAGAGGTTTCTACAGAACAGGACATTATCATTGGGGGTATGAAGGTGATTTCTTTGGATTATATCCAGAAGCAAATTACGGACCAAACCTTGATATTTATGGAGGGGAAACTTTTGGTATTGAAATCGATGGTAAAAGACACTTAAAAGGATTAAAAGTGGCGGCAGGTCCTCAATTATGGTGGGGAGCAAATCCAACAGTTCTTTTAAAGTATCGTAAGCATTTGGCAGGTTTTGATGTAACAGGAATTTATCATAGAGACTTAAATACAACGTTAGATTTTGATGCTACAGGACGAAGAGTACTAAATGCAAACCAAGTTCGAAGTGGTGTGATTCCACCATGGCCAACGGAAAGAGCGACACTTGTTGTAGAGAAGAAGTTTGGTAGTGTTGGAGTGGCACTTGGAGGAATTTGGGCAGGTAGTCCTTTAAATGGAAGTTCTTTCCAAGATGTAAGAGGAACACCAGGGAATTATACAGTATATACTGATAAAATCAACTCTAATGACAACTGGGGAGGTAAAGCGAAAATTACTTTCCAAAAAGGAAGATTTAACTGGTATGCACAAGGAGCTATCATGGGCTTAGTTGCCAATGGAGGTGCCGATCAAACACAAACATTTACTGGATGGAAGCTGAAAGATAATGGTAGTGGAAACCAAACCAATTTCTTGTCTGGTTTCACTTATACAGCTGGTGATTTTCAAGTAGCTCCTAACTTTTTATGGCAAAAACCATTAATAGCAGCAATGCCAAATGATGTTGGAGGAACAGGAAGATTAAGAAACGTAATTGATGATCCATTTGTAGTAAGAGCGAATAGAGAAACTACTGCAGGTGAGGTTTTATTTACCTACGATCCAACTCCTGGAACATGGATGTATCAATGGGACAACGATAGAGCAGAGGATGCCAAGTTTGCAATGAACCTCGGTTTTGTTTACAAACATTTACCAACTACACAAGATGCACATATTGGTTTCTTAGCGAATCGTACATTTTTTGCTTTTCCAAATTCAACACCAGCACAAGACTTGTGGGAGGTACATTCTCGCATTGTTTCAAAAGTGAATCCTGATTTAGGGTTGATTGCAAATATTTATGCAGGAAATGGTCAAGCAAATGGTGATAGTCAGAGAACCATTGATCGTTTTGGAACTGATTTAAGAGTTTTATATAAGAAAATGAAGTTTATGGGATCGGTAAAGATTGATGATTGGGGACCTTTCGATTATCATAGAGACTTCAACTTAACATTTCCAATGCAGTTAATGTTAGATGTTTCTACTTCGATAAGCAAACAAGACTGGTTTATACTTCCTAGCACGAAAATAGGAATTAGAGGTACATGGCGTTCATTAGATCAATATTCGCCAAGATATTCTCCAAATGAGGCTTTACCATTTGCTACATCACCAATTATTAGTCCAGTTGGATTTGATAACGGTTCAGAGTGGGAGATTAGAACATATATTCATATCAACTTAGGAAAATAAAAATAATAAGATGAAGACTAAAAAATATATATACGCTAAAATCAGCTTATTTCTAGGTTTGATTTTACTGTCAACAGTAAGTTGTGAACGAGGACTTACTGAAGACGCTGAATTGGCAACCTATCCAACGAATGGAAATATTTTTCTTGATAATTTTGAAGGAGGATTGGATTATTTTCCTTTTGGAGGTTCATTTGCAGAAGCTTTTTCTGTGGATAGCGATGTAAAATATCAGGGAACGGCTTCAATGCGTTTCGATATCCCTGTGTTTGGAGTTGGATATGGAGGAGCCACATTTCAAAGTTTAGGTCCGAGAGACTTAACTGGGTACGATGCTTTAACTTTTTGGGCAAAAGCTTCTCAAGGAGCAGACATTAATGAAATAGGTTTTGGTATTGATGGTGATACCAATAATAAATATAGAGTAACTGTGGAAAACTTGCAGTTATCAACGGTTTGGACGAAGTACGTGATACCTATTCCAGATCCTTCTAAGTTGGATCAAGAAAAAGGAATGTTTTGGTACGCTGAAGGAGCGGAGAATGAAAATGATGAAGGAGGGTATACTTTCTGGATTGATGAACTAAAGTTTGAAAAACTAGGAACTGTAGCGCAACCAAGACCAGCCATAATGAATGGAGAAACGATTACACGACAAACATTCAATGGAATCGTTACGCAAATTTCTGGAACTCAAACATTCAATCTAGGATCGGGAGAAGACATTACTTTCGCGGTAGCTCCATCTTATTTTACGTATAGCTCTTCGAATGAAAGTGTTGCAACAGTAAATGAATTAGGAGAGGTTACTGTCCATGGTGCTGGAGAAACTACAATTACCGCAACTTTAGGAAATGTTGCAGCAGCGGGTTCTTTAACACTCTCTTCTTTAGGTGATTTTGAATTACCAGCCGCACCTACTGTTCCAGCTAATCAGGTGATTTCTATTTTCAGTGAGGCCTATACAAGTGTGCCAGTTGATTATTTTAATGGCTTTTGGGCTCCATTTCAAACAACACAATCTGAGGATTTTGATATTAATGGAGATAAAATCTTAAACTATACCAATTTTAACTTCGTAGGAACAAGTTTTAGTAACCCTACAGTTGATGCTAGTGCAATGCAAAAAGTACATTTTGATATTTACATACCAGGAACTTTGGATGCGGGAGCACAGTTAAAAATAACGATTAGAGATTTTGGAGCCGACGGAGCCGATGGAGGAGGAGATGACACAAATCAGGATATCACAATTAGCAGTGCACAATTATCTGAAGGAAATTGGTCAAGTCTCGATTTCAATTTGAGTCTTGCGAATAAGAATAAACTTGGTTTACTCATTTATAGTAATGAGGGTACCAATTTAACAAATTTCTATGTAGATAATATTTATTTCTACAATTAAACTATCCATAGCTAAATCAAGAAATATGAATCGAAAACATAAAATAATGAAAAACGGCATCTTCAAATGTTCTTTATTGATGCTTTTAATTATCTCTTTAGGATGTAATAATAGTGAAGAACAAACTGTAGCTACTTTTACAAACTTGGTGATGGGAGATGACTTTGACACGGATGGAGTACTTGATAGTTCTATCTGGGCATATGATATCGGAACAGGGACCAATGGATGGGGAAACAACGAGTTACAATATTATACGAATGATGCTAAGAACGTTACTGTTCAAAACGGTGTCTTAATTATTTCTGCAGAACAAGAAAATTTTAATGGGGCTTCATATACTTCTGCAAGAATTAAAACACAAGGATTATTTGATCAAACTTACGGACGTTTTGAAGCAAGAATTAAAATGCCTTATGGTCAGGGAATATGGCCAGCATTTTGGTTGTTAGGGTCAAATATTGATACTGTTGGCTGGCCGCAATGTGGTGAGCTTGATGTCATGGAGTTTAGAGGGCAAGAGCCTACAGTAATTCATGGTAGTATGCATGGACCTGGATATTCAGCAGGAAACTCAGTTACTAAAAGCTATACCTTAGAAAATGATAGATTCGATACTGGTTTTCATGTTTTTGGAATTGAATGGGGACCCGATTATGTAAATTATTATGTAGACGATGTGCTGTATAATCAAATTACAAGAGAAGATGTTACAGGAGAATGGGTTTTTGATCAACCGTTTTTCATTATCATCAATTTAGCAGTAGGAGGTGATTTCCTTGGAGCACCTGATGCCACTACTGTTTTTCCACAACGTATGCTAGTTGATTACGTAAGAGTGTACAAACAATAACCAATTTTAAAAGACATTACAATGAAACAAATTATAAAAAATATAAAGTTACTATCGATCTTTTTATTGATCATTTCTTTTTCTGCATGTGAGGAAGAAGATGTTGTTCTACCAAGTGTAAAAGCTGGTTTTACATATACTGTTAACCAAGAAATTGGTTTGGTAAAATTTATCAATATATCAGAAAATGCTGATAGATATGAATGGGATTTTGGAGATGGAAACACATCTACAGAAGTGAATCCTACAAAAACATATGAAACAGGTGAGTATACAGTTACGTTAAAAGCAACACATGCTTCTGGAGCATCTGAAACTTTTGAGGATAAGGTATATATTAATATTCCAGTTCCAGTAAGATTACCTATAAGTTTTGATGAAGCAAATGTGAAGTATGATGAGGTAACACTTTTTAATGGAACTGCTTTCGAAGTAGTTGACAATCCTGACGTTGGCGGAGCAAATGCTACTGCTTCAAAAGTTGGAAAACTAACAAATAGTGGTGCAAATTGGGAAGGTTTTTTCTATGACTTAGATGCATCTGTAGATTTAACTACTGATAAAACAATAAAAATGAAAGTATGGGCTGAAACATCAGTTCCCGTATTATTGAAGTTAGAAGAAGGATCTGCGGCAGCTATTGAAATGGCAGTTACTCATGGAGGAACAGGTTGGGAAGAATTAATTTTTACTTTTGATTCTGCAGCTAGTTATAATAGATTGACTGTTTTTGTTGATGGTCCTGGTAACTCGGCAGGTTCATTTTATTTTGATGATATTATGCAAACGGAAACTGTAGATGTTACAGCTCCAGTAATCTCATTAAATGGTGATGCTTCTATGAGTGTTAATCAAGGAGCAACTTTTACTGACCCAGGTGCTACAGCTACAGATAATGTAGATGGAGATATTTCAGCGAATATTGTTGTAGGAGGTGACACGGTCGATACTAGTACTTTAGGAACATATACAATAACGTATAATGTAAGTGATGCAGCGGGTAATGCGGCTACTGAAGTCAGCAGAACTGTTGAAGTTACTGAAGTAACTTGTGTGCCAGAGACAACTGAAAATATTGATGTAGCTTCAGATAATTTTAATTGGACATTCCAAACAGGTGATCATTCTTTTGATGCATTTGGGAATATTGCGGCGGAAATTGTTGATAACCCTAGTTTAACAGAGGGTAATATGAGTTGTAAAGTACAAAAGGTGACTAAATCGCCAGGTTGTGAAACTTGGTCAGGAGTAGGAACGGAAATACCAACAGCAATTGATTTGACATCATTTAGTGATAAGGTGTTTAAAATGAAGGTTTATGCTGAAAACCAGACAACATCTGTAACATTAAGATTAGAAAGATTACCGCATCCTAATGTAGATCCAGCTGTAGAGAAAGTTGCTGAAATTACTGAAGTGGGAGTATGGCAGGAATTAACTTTTGACTTCTCTGATATTACTACAGGTACTTATAAGAGTATGATCGTTTATTTTGAAAGAAATGCAGCTTGTGATGGAGATGTATACTATTTTGATGATCTTAAAGCAGGAAAGAATACCTCTGGTGGCGGAGGTGGAGGAGGAACTTCTGGATGTACTGGTACACCTGTTGATGCAACAAGCCTTCCCGTAAACTTTGAAACTTGTGAGTCATTTATATCTACTTTTACAGGGGCTTCTACCATGACTACTGAACTTGCTGAAAATCCAAACAAAGCAGGAATAAATACTTCTGATTATGTTCTAAAAGCAGTGAAAGGTGCTGGAGCAAATCGTTGGGCAGGTTTTCAAAATGTATTTGCTAATAATTTTGACTTAAGTAGTTCGACTACCTTTAAGTTTAAAGTATATTCATCAAAAGCGAATACAACATTCAGGTTCGAATTGTCTGCAGACCCCGTTCCTAGCATGGCTGGTCTTCCCGCTCCGGTATTTGTAGAAGTTCCGAACGCTAATGAATGGACAGAAGTTTCTGTAACCTTTAACATAGCAGGATTACCAAACATCACAGATCAGGATTTTAACAAATTAGTTATTAAACCAGACAATCCTGATGGAACTGATGGTGAAACAACAGCTTCAGAAGAAACCTATTACATTGATGATATAATTCAAGAGTAAATTCACTTAATTCAATAATATAAGATACAATTTTAGCAGAATTAGGTATCTAAAAAATGAAAAGGCCAAGTTCTTTCTTGGCCTTTTTAAATCAAACCCTAATAAATGTATTAGAACTCTATATAAGAAAACATTTTCTTGAATTTTAGTTTGGCAATGACCATGATGGAATTTAAAACACTCTTATTTTTTTTGATATGATGTGTTTTAATGGGGAGTGTATTGTCTGATGCATAATTGAATACAAGATAAGTATTGATAAAATATAAGAGATGATAAATTCTACTTTAAAGAAAGACGTAATGAAGAAAGTTTCTTTAGGAAAAACCGTAATTAACGGTGAAAAATTTTTCAAAATTTCGAATAGTGATGAAATGCGCCCATTTTTCATGAGTATTGTGAGTGCTTCAAATCACTGGATGTTTATTTCTAGTAATGGAGGATTAACAGCAGGACGGCAGAATGCAGAGTTTTCATTATTCCCTTATTATACAGATGATAAAATAACTGAAAGTGCGGATATTACTGGAAGTAAATCGATATTCCAAGTACATAAGCACGATAAATTTCATATTTGGGAACCATTTTCAGATCGCTTTCAAGGTAAATTTGAAACAACCCAGAATCTTTATAAGAATGAGTACGGGAATAAAGTACTTTTCGAAGAAATTAATCATGATTTAGATTTAGTATTTCGATACCAATGGAATTCTAGTGATGTCTTTGGTTTTGTGCGCCGAAGTGAATTGGTAAATACTTCTGAAGAAACAATTAATGTTGAGGTTTTAGATGGAATTCAAAATATTATTCCTTATGGTGTAGGGAGTGATTTACAAAGAGCGAGTAGTAATCTGGTCGATGCTTATAAAAGAAGCGAGTTAGATAAAAGAACTGGATTAGGAATTTATGCTTTAAGTTCAATCATTGTTGATAAGGCGGAACCAAGTGAGGCTTTGAAAGCTAACATTGTTTGGTCGCTAGGTTTAAACAATCCGAAATACCTACTTTCTTCACTTCAATTAAAAGACTTTAGAGAAGGTAAAACCGTACGTCAGGAAGAAGATGTAAAGGCAGAAAAGGGAGCATATTTTGTAAATACAACCTTAGAACTTCATCCAAATACTGGAGAAAGCTGGATGTTGATTGCTAATGTAAATCAAGATCATTGTAATGTTGTTGAGCTTTCAGAAAATATTTTAAAGGATAGAGATTTAGAAGACAAGGTTTACAATGATGTTGTTAAAGGAACTAAGCGATTAATTGGTTTAAATGCTTCATCAGATGCAATTCAAGTTACAGCAGATCAATTAAGAGATACACGTCATTTTTCTAATACATTATTTAACATAATGAGAGGTGGTATTTTTGACGATAATTATACCATTGAAAGATACGATTTCCAAAACTACATTCAAAAAGCCAATAGAAAAGTAGCTCGCAAGAATGAAGAGATAATCGATAAGCTTCCTGAAAAATTTTCATTAGCGGTTTTAAAACAAATAGCTTCAGAAACGAACGATGTTAACTTCCGTCGTCTTTGTTTAGAGTATATGCCATTGAAATTTAGTAGAAGGCATGGAGATCCAAGTAGGCCTTGGAATAAATTTTCAATCAATACTAGAAATGAAGATGGTTCTAAAATTTTAGATTATGAAGGAAACTGGCGTGATATTTTCCAGAATTGGGAGGCGTTAGTACATTCATATCCTGATTTTATTGAAAGTATGATTCATAAGTTTTTGAATGCAACAACTTTTGATGGGTACAATCCGTATCGTGTAACAAAAGATGGTTTTGATTGGGAGACAATTGAGCCAGATGATCCTTGGAGTTATATTGGATATTGGGGAGATCACCAAATTATATATTTATTAAAGTTCTTAGAGTTTGTTGAAAATCATCAACCAAAAAAATTAGAAAGCTTATTTACTCAGAATAACTTTGTTTATGCAAATGTTCCTTATCGTATAAAATCATATGCAGATTTACTAAGAAATCCTAAGGATACGATTGACTTTGACGAGCATTCGGATGAAGAAATCAGAAGAGGACGCAGTGAATTAGGAGCGGATGGAGCTTTATTAAGAGATGAAAATCGCTTTATAATCAAAGTGAATTTCGTAGAAAAAATATTAGCAACAACTTTAGCGAAGATGTCAAACTTTATTCCTGAAGGTGGTATTTGGATGAATACCCAACGTCCGGAATGGAATGATGCAAATAATGCTTTGGTAGGAAACGGAGTTTCAATGGTAACTTTATACTATATGCGTCGTTTTTTGAACTTTTTCAAAGAAGTTTTTGGAAATACTAATACGGAAACAGTTGAGGTTTCAAAGGAATTAGTGACTTTTTTTAATGGTGTTTTAAACACACTGAAGTCACACAAAAATTTGTTGTCTGGAAAGTTTTCAAATGCCCAAAGAAAAACTGTTTTAGATGGATTGGGGCAGCCTGCAAGTGATTATAGATTAAATATTTATGATAATGCATTCTCAGGAAGAAAAGAATCAATTCATTTAGATTCTTTAAAAGAATTTGTTGATGTTAGTTTGGCTTATTTAGAACATTCAATTGAAGCAAATAAGAGGGAGGATAATTTATATCATGCATACAATTTAATGACTGTAGAAAGTCATAATGAAGTATCAATCTCGTATTTAGATGAAATGCTAGAAGGGCAAGTAGCCTCGTTAAGTTCAGGTTATTTAACTTCTGATGAAGCGCTAAAAGCGTTGGATGCTATGAAGAGTAGTAAGCTTTTCCGTCCAGATCAATACAGTTATTTATTGTATCCAAATAAAGAGTTGCCAGGTTTCTTGGAGCGTAATACGATTCCTCAAAAATCTATTGAAAATGCAAACTTATTAAAAAGCATTTCTGATGATGAGTTGGATAAAATAGTGGAACAAGATGTTCGTGGAGGATATCACTTCAACGGAAACTTTAAAAATGCAAATGATCTAGCCGAGGCTATAGATAATCTTTCACAACAAGTTTCAGAAAATGATAAGGCTGAAATGCTACAAATATTTGAAGAAGTGTTTAACCACAAGGCTTTTACAGGTCGTTCTGGAACATTCTATGGATATGAAGGTTTAGGGTCTATTTATTGGCACATGGTTTCCAAATTACAACTAGCGGTTCAAGAGTGTTGTTTAAAAGCAATCAAAGATGGAGAAAGCGCTGAAGTCGTTGGAAGACTGTTAGAGCATTATTACGAAATTAATGAAGGTATCGGTGTTCATAAATCACCAACATTATACGGAGCATTTCCAACGGACCCATATTCTCATACACCTGCAGGGAAGGGAGCACAGCAGCCTGGAATGACGGGACAGGTAAAAGAAGATGTATTAAGCCGTTTTGGAGAATTAGGTGTTTTTGTTAAAGAAGGAACCTTATACTTTGATCCATGTTTACTTCGAAAGGATGAGTTTTTATCTAAGTCGAAAGTATTCAAATATATTGGGTTAAATCAAGAACTAAACGAAATTCAACTGGATGAAAAAATGTTAGGATTTACCTACTGCCAAGTTCCTATTGTCTACCGAATTTCTAATGAATCTAAATTGGAAGTAGTTGACAAATCAGGGAATAAATTGATTACTAAAGGACTTCAGTTAGACTTAGAAACAAGTACAAAAGTATTTAGTAGATCTGGAGAAGTATCACAGATAATTGTTGACATTGAAATAGGTCATCTAAAATAAATAATGTAATCATCATACCTATGGCGTTCGTAAATGATCGTTGTAGGTATGTAGATTCCATCTGCTACAAAATAACAACAAAATAAAACAGATGAAGATACAAGCACACATATATCTACTCATTTTTTTAATTACTGTTTCGTGTGCTCAGAAACCAAATAAAGTTGAAAAGTATTCATCAAACAAGAAAAAAGTGACAGCTAAAGATATATTAGGAAACCCGAATTACTTAGCCATTTCATATGGTGGTTATAGAAAAGAGTCAAGAGATATTCAACCTACTATTGAAGAATTAAAAGAGGATATGAAAATTCTTCACGCAATGAATATCAAATTATTAAGAACCTATAATGTTCAGTTACCTCATGCGGCTAATTTAGCGAAAGCTATTAGTGAATTAAAAAAGAAAGATCCTGCTTTTGAAATGTATATAATGTTAGGAGCATGGATTGACTGCAAAAATGCATGGACAGGTCTTCCTGTTGATCACAATGTAGAAAGTGAGCAAAATGAGGAAGAAATTGGACGAGCTGTGGCAATAGCAAACGAATACCCAGATATCGTGAAGATCATAGCTGTTGGTAATGAAGCCATGGTAAAATGGGCCACTAGCTATTATGTACAACCAGCTGTTATCTTAAAATGGGTAAATCATTTACAGGACTTAAAGAAAGAAGGTAAGCTAGATAAAGATTTATGGATTACTAGTTCAGATAATTTTGCCTCTTGGGGAGGTGGAAGTAATGAATATCACAATAACGATTTAAATAAGTTGATTGCTTCTGTTGACTTCATCTCAATGCACACATATCCAATGCATGATACTCACTATAATCCTCGTTTCTGGGGAGTAGCTCATAAAGAAGATAGCTTGTCGAGCCTTGAAAAAATTGAAGAATCGATGTTACGTTCTCGACGTTATGCGGAGTCTCAATATCATGGTGTTGAACGTTATATGAAGAGTATTGGAGTTGAAAAACCAATTCATATTGGCGAAACAGGATGGGCTAGTTATTCAAATGAACATTACGGAAATAATGGTTCAAAAGCTACTGATGAATATAAAGAAGCTTTGTTTTACAAGCACATGAGAGATTGGACAGAGAAAGAAGGGATGTCATGTTTTTATTTCGAGGCATTCGATGAAATATGGAAGGATCAACAGAATCCAGGAGGTTCTGAAAATCATTTCGGATTATTTACCATTGACGGAAAGGCGAAATATGCACTTTGGGATTTAGTAGATAAAGGAGTATTTGAAGGATTAACTCGTGGAGGAAATCCAATAATCAAAACATATAAAGGAAGCAAGGAAGCACTCTTAATAGATGTATCAATGCCACCCATAAAGAAGGAACTAGTGATAGCACCTTAAACTATAAATCATGAAGAAACTAACTAAACTAACCACTTTATTGTTTTTATCTGTTTTATTAGTGAAATGCTCACATGAAAACAGCCTAAATGTAGAAGTTTATGAAACTTCCGCAAGTGGGAATAAATTAACCGTACTTACCAATTTTTCTAAAAACGAAACATCAAACAAAATAGTTGTTGATACAACAGCCAAGTATCAAACAATTACTGGTTTTGGAGGGGCGTTTACAGAATCTTCGGCTTATTTATTGAATAGGTTGGGAGATGAGAATAGAAAAAAGGTTATAGATGCATATTTCAGTAGAGAAGGAGCCAATTATTCATTAACAAGAACACATATGAATTCTTGTGATTTCTCTCTGACTCAATATTCGTATACCCCAACACCCGATAAAGAACTTAAAGATTTTTCTGTAAAAGAAGATAAAGATGATTTAATCCCTATGATTAAAGATGCATTGGCAACTTCTCAGGATGGATTTAAAATTTTTGCTTCGCCTTGGACAGCTTCTCCTTGGATGAAAGATAATAATAAGTGGGTCGGAGGTAAGTTATTACCTGAATATTATGATACGTGGGCTCTGTTTTTTTCAAAATATATCAAGGCTTATAAAGCTGAAGGTATTGATATCTGGGGATTCACTGTTGAAAATGAGCCTCATGGTAATGGTAATAACTGGGAGAGTATGCATTATTCACCAGAAGAAATGACGGATTTTGTACAGCATCATTTAGGTCCAAAGTTAGAAGCAGATGGCTTCGGAGATAAGATAATCTTAGGATATGATCAAAATCGTGATGGTTTGCAAGAATGGGTCGATGCTATGTATAAGGATGCAGAGACTTCAAAATATTTTGATGGAACAGCAATTCACTGGTATGACAGTACTTATGAAGTGTACCCAGAAGCCTTACAATATGCACACAACAAGGCTCCAAATAAATACCTGTTAGAAACAGAAGGATGTATCGATTCCGAAGTGCCAGCATGGAAAGATGATGCTTGGTATTGGAGTAAGTTGGCAACCGATTGGGGCTATGATTGGAGGGAAGAGAGTAAAAAATATTTACATCCGAAATATGCTCCAGTAAATAGATATGCGAGAGATATTATAGGTTGCTTGAACAACTGGGTAGATGGTTGGGTAGACTGGAACATGGTACTCAATCGTCAAGGTGGACCAAATTGGTTTAAAAACTGGTGTGCAGCACCCGTAATTGTTGATGAAATAGAAGATGAGGTATATTTTACACCGTTGTATTACACAATGGCTCATTTTAGTAAATATATCCGACCTGGAGCTCAGGTAATCAAAGTAAACTCTTTCGAAAAGGAAGTTTTGGTTACAGGAGCAAAGAATCCAGATGGTACAGTTGCAGTTGTATTATTTAATCCAACTGAAGGGGAAAAGAAATTTTCTTTAGAATTAGGTGAAAACACTAAAGATATTTCGATACAGGCGAAAGCTATACAAACAATAATTATTTCAACTAATTAAAACCAATTAACTATGTCGTCGACTACAACGAAAGTCCCTTTAAGTGAAAAAATCGCTTTTGGAATAGGGATGTTTGCAAATCAAATGTTCCCCGCAATATTAGGTATCTTCATGGTCGTCTTGGTACAAGATCTTAAGTTTTCAGGACTTATGTGGGGAATGATATATCTTTTCCCAAGATTATTTGATGCGATATCGGATCCAATTATGGGATTCATTTCAGATAATACCAAATCGAAATGGGGAAGAAGAAAAAAATATGTTCTCATTGGAGGTGTTTTAATGGGAGTTGCCTATATTTTTATGTGGCAATTATTTAAAGAAAATTCGGTACAATATAATTTTTGGTATTTCTTTTTATGGTCTATAGTTTTTTATTTGGGACTAACGCTTTTTAGTGTTCCTTATGTTGCTATGGGCTATGAAATGAGTGACGATTTTCATGAACGAACGAGTATTATGGCAATTGCTCAGTGGATCGGTCAGTGGGCTTGGGTAATAGCACCTTGGTTTTGGGTAATTATGTATGACCCTGATTGGTTTCCTTCCGCAGATGTAGCCGTAAGAGAACTGGCAATATGGGTGGCAATCCCTTGCGCAGTTTGCGCTATTATTCCCGCTATTTTTATTCGAAGTAAATCTAGTTTAAATGAAGATTATGAGCCTTTGAGTTTTGGAAATATTAAAGGAAGTTTAGATAAAATATTTGGAAGCTTTGTGGAAGCTTTTAGAATAAAGGAATTTAGAAAGTTATGTATTTCTACCTTCTTTATTTATAACGCATTTATGGCGGTTTCATCATTGACACTTTTTGTTATTGTTTACAAGTTGTTTAATGGAGATACGGAAGCTTCAGGTATTTGGGTTTCTTTATTTGGATGTTTGGGAGCCCTGGGAACTACGTTTTTCGTGATTCCGATTGTTGCATGGCTTTCAAAAAAAATGGGAAAGAAAAAGGCGTTTATGATTTCTCAAGCTATTTCAATTGTAGGATACGCAATGATGTATTTTTTATTTATTCCTGGAAAACCTTGGATGTACATTATAGCATTACCATTTTTCTCATTTGGAATTGGAAGTTTATTTACAATTATGATGTCAATGACAGCAGACGTTATTGATATTGATGAGTTGAACTCAGGAAAACGTAGAGAAGGAATTTTTGGAGCAATCTATTGGTGGATGGTGAAAGTAGGTTTTGCTATAGCAGGAGCATTAGGAGGAGTTATTATCTGGGCGGTTGGTTTTGAAGCAGGAGTGCCAACAACGGAGCAACCGGGTGCTATTGATGGATTGCATGCATTTTTTTGTTTTTTCCCTGTATTGGGTACTATTGGAGCAATGTGGGTAATGAAAGATTATGATGTAAGCGAGGAACGTTCAAACGAAATCAGAGCAGAATTAGATCGTCGTAAAAAGCCACAAGGTTCAGGATATCAAGCCGACAAACTTTCTGAATTATTATCGTCAGATTTACAAATAGACAATTCTATGGATTTCGATTTTTCTTCGAAGTCGGATGCAGAGTTGAAACAGTTATTTAGTACTGTATTCAATAGAAAATTGCATGGATTATGTTTTAGCCCTTATGTAGAAGGGCAGAATATTGGAGATCAATTATCAGAGGCTCAAATACAACATCGTATGGATATTGTAGCTCCGTATACTGAGTGGATTCGTTCATTCTCTTGTACCGATGGAAATGAATTGATTCCTAAAGTAGCAAGAAGTAGACGATTGAAAACGATGGTTGGTGCTTGGATCGGTAGCGATAAAAAACAAAACGAAATTGAAATAAATAATTTAATCAATTTAGCCAAAGAAGGACATGTGGATATCGCAGTTGTTGGAAATGAGGTGTTACTTCGTGAGGATTTATCTGAAGAAGAATTAATTGGATATATCAATAAAGTAAAGACAGCCATTCCAGATGTACCTGTAGGTTACGTTGATGCTTATTATCAATTTGTACAACGACCAAATTTGGTAGAGGTTAGTGATGTAATTTTGGTTAATTGTTATCCATTCTGGGAGGGAAGTACAATTGAAGACACGTCAAGTTATTTGAAGAAAATGTATGCTGTTACTCAGAAAGTAGCGAATGGAAAACCAGTAATTATATCAGAAACAGGTTGGCCAAATAAAGGTGAGAGTTTTGAAGGAGCACAACCTTCTGAAGCAAATGCCATGAAGTACTTTATTAATTCAATTAACTGGTCGCAACATAAAGATATACCAATGTTTTATTTCTCATCATTTGATGAATCTTGGAAAGTACATCATGAAGGTGATGTTGGTTCAAGATGGGGAATTTGGGATAAAAATGAACAACTAAAATACTAAACTTAAACTATACTTAAAATGTCATATAGAGCTGGAAAAATACAATCATTAATAAAAAGTTCGATATCACTTGAAGGAAAATCGCATGAAGATTTAAAGGAGATATTTAACGACTTATTGATAGGGGGAATGCATGGAGTGTGTTCTAGTTTCTATGAGGAAGGACAAAAACCTGGTGATCAATTAGAGGAAGAGCAAATTAGAAGAAGGTTAACGATACTGAAGCCTTATACGAAATGGATTCGCTCTTTTTCATGTACAGAAGGGAATGAGCTAATTCCTAAAATAGCCAAAGAAATGGGAATTAAAACCATGGTTGGTGCTTGGTTAGGTGATGATCCTGAAATTAATGAAAAGGAAGTTGAGGGGTTGATACAATTAGCCAATGAAGGTTATGTGGATATAGCCGCAGTTGGTAATGAAGTAATGTATCGTGAAGATTTAACTGAAGACGAGTTATTGACTTTTATGCAAAGAGTTAAAAAAGCGTTACCAGAAGATATTCCTATGGGATATGTAGATGCCTACTATGAGTTTACACAAAGACCACGAATTACCGAGGCATGTGATGTGATTTTAACCAATTGTTATCCGTATTGGGAAGGTTGCCATATAGATTATTCATTAATGTATATGAAGCAAATGTACCATCAAGCAAAAGATGCAGGTAAAGGAAAACCAGTTATTATTACAGAAACAGGTTGGCCAAGTCAAGGAGAAGGATTGGAAGGAGCCATGCCTTCACAAGAAAACGCTATGAAGTATTTTATTAATACACAGAATTGGGCTAATGAAGAAGACATTCCAGTATTCTATTTTTCATCATTTGATGAATCATGGAAGCAAGGAGCAGAAGGAATCGTAGGAGCTTATTGGGGAATCTGGGATAAGAACGAAGAACTAAAATTTCAATCAGTCTTGACTGCTTCAAGTTAGGAGTAATTGTTTCTTTTTAAATTGAGATAAACCACGTTGCAATGTATTTTGCGATGTGGTTTTTTAATTGTTTACTAAAATTTGGTTTAAGATAAAAATCTCAACAGTTTCCATCGCTGAGATTTGATTTTTACAATCACTCCACCAGCTTTTTAAACTCTTCTCTATATTTCTTTGGCATTTTCCAACTATAGTTTTTCAGAATACTTCGATAAACTTTTTTCCAATGGGGAGAGTTTTTATCAGCTAGTCTCGATTTATTTTTACCCAAATACCTTGCTATTTCATATACTTGATGATAACTGTTATAAGAATTCTCGCTTTTTATAAACGCATCAATTGCTTTTTGTACCTCTTTCTGAAGAAGGTAGTCAAAACCTAGGATTTCGTAATCTTTGGCCTTTTGTAAGTTACGATTTTTCTTTGAGGTAACCTCGAAATGAGTACTTGTGGGAATTCCTTTTTTGGTCATTAATTCCTTCCCTTTCTTAACAGTATTGGTGTCCTTTGAAGTCGAAGTAATTTCCAAGATCTGGTTTTCCAACTCTATCAAATCTCTTACTTTTTCGGCTCTTATGGATTCGAGTTGTTCTATTTCATTTTTTTTGGTCGTAATATCCTTATCTAAAACTTGTACCTGGTTTCCCAAAGAAAAACTATGATATATAAGAAATGAATATCCCAAAATACTCGCTACAATTCCTACAATTGTAAATGTTCTGATGTTACTATTTTTTGCTCCCATTACTCCTTGTTTTCTAAATCAAAAAATGCATTCATAATATCATCCCAAATTTTAAATACTTTGGATAAACAGAAGAAAATAGTCCCTCCTGGAGCCATTAATGAAAGCCCTGTTTCCCATTTATTATTAATAAAGGCAACAACGGCAACAACAATTATAATTATTGCGCAAATAGCAATTAATACAAGGTAAGTATAGCGTTCAATTTTAAATTTATCTACAAGCCTTTCTATGTCTTGTATGGTGACTTTGTTTGACATGGTTAGTAGTGTTAAAGTGTTGATTATCTGCTTAAAGTTACTAAAAATAAAAACGTAAACGCGAATACTAGACGAAATCTAGCGGATAATAGGTATCTCATAAAATATTGAAAACAAGTTTTATATTGAGCTTGAAAGGAAATTTTAACCTCGAAAATGAACTTAAAATCACTGGACGGTAGAAATGATTTCTAAAAGATGGGAAAGAAAAAGCACACGATAGAAATTATATTTATGAAATTGACAAATATGATATCAAGAAAAAGTAAAAACAAGAATATTTCTAAGTCATAGTATTAGATGTTGTTTCTTACATTTATAGAAGTGAAAAAAGCAAGAAGAATTGTTGAAATGAGTGATAAATAAAATCAGAAAAAGAACAAATGGACATACAAATACGAGTGAAACAACTAGGGAAGAGAAAACCTGTTATAGAAAATAAAATAATAGACGTACCTGAACTACAATCTGAAACTACGTTGAAAGTGTTTCTTGAAAAAATAGTGGCTCAACAAGTCAAAACATTTAATGAACGCATCGATAATCCCGAGATAATTAATTTTTTACTTCCTAATGAACTTGAAACTTTAGTGTCTAAAGGGAAAGTTGATTTCAAGGATACGTATAACTCCAAAAAAGCGGTGATCAAGGAAGCTCAAGAGATTGCTTTATTGGCCTTTGAAGATGGTTTATATAAAGTATTTATTGATGACCATGAAATTGAACAATTGGAGGAAACGATTCAGTTTACGGAAAATAAAATATTCACTTTTATTCGCTTAACATTCCTTTCTGGCGGATACTATTAAAAAGAAAATAAGATGACTAAAGACCAAATAACTAATTATTTAGAAACCAAAAAAATTGTAAAGGAAACCAATTGGCAAAATGAACGTGTTGATCGTATAAATCTGCAACGGAAATCGTTATCCACTGAAAATAATAACCTTTTACTTGTTCTTCTCGATTTATCGAACAAATTATCGGAGCATAAAGACTGGAATAAACGCTCGAAAGAACGATGGAAAATTCTGAGAAAATCAAAATTGAATCAAGAAAATCCTTGGGATAGCAATACTAAAGAAATACTAACCGCTATGTTTGGTAATTATGGTGATTATATAGTTCAAGGATGGTTGAAAATTACTGAAGGAATGTATCAGTCTGGATATGCCAGAAGATCGTTCAGACTACCAAGGGAAAAAGGTAAATATTTCAATAACCAAATTAATTGGATTTATAATCTATGGGGAGAATGGAAGTATGATTTAAGTTTAGAAGAATACGCAAAATATGGTAATTATATTGGCGATTACAACTTTTCGTATTTATATGCTGCTGCCATTGATAATGATCATCCTACTTTATTGAAGTCTTTATTAGACATTTTACAAGGTGATGCTGAGGTTGGAACAGTTTCAAGAAGTATTATTAAAGGATTATTACTATCGAATAAAAAAGAGGCTTGGGAGGCCGTGAAGAATTTATTATTAGCAGCGCAGCGTCAAGAAGGATTGCGTCAGGTTATTCTTGAATGTCTGGATGAAACAAGTACTGGAGCTTTAGTTTATTTACTTGAGGTAATTATTGAGGAAGATTTATTGCGATTTAGTTCTGTTGTACGAAGTTTAGACGTTTGGACGGGAATGAATTGGGAAAGTGAACGAAAATCGGCGATAAAAACAGCTTTGAATTTCGGACTTCAGTATTTAAAAGAGCCTAGTACGATAAAAGAAGGAGTTCTTTCAAGAAATAATGTTCAAGTGCATATGGTACTTTGGGCACAAGGTGTTTATGATGTAGAAAAATGTTACCCTTTTTTACAAGAGCTTGTTGAAAAAGGAACGCAAGAGAAAAGAAATATAGCGTTGTATTTTGCCAGTCAAACTCATTTATCCAAGCAGAATAATGAATTGGTAAAACCTCTTCGTGAATCCGAATCGTTATGGGATATGTATTGGGTGAGTGAACTAACCCACATTGACAATTTTGAGGAAGCTCATAAACTTTATCAGAAGTTGTATGCCAGGTTACCAGAGAAAGAGAAAATACTACCAAATAAAGGTTTTGAATGGATTTCAGTTAAAATAAGCAAAAACTCGGTAACCTATCCTTGGATAAGTAGTGCGGGAAAAAGCGAAGAAAATCTTAGATTGATTTTTCCTTACGTAGCTGAATTTGGTTTGGAAGGACGAGAACAGTTTGCCCGATTGGTGTTTAAAAAGTTCTATCAATACAGTTACCAAAATGATAAAGTAAATAAAGTACCTACCAGTTTTCAAAAAGAAATGGCTTTAACGCTTATTGAAGATCGCAGTTCCATGGTACAAAGAGCTTCTTCAAAAGTGTTAGAAAGTGCCACTATTGAAGATAATGATGTACCTGTATTGGAAGATATTCTTAGAAAGAAAAGTGCCGTTTTACGTAAAGGAGTTTTGGGAATCCTTATTAAACAGGAAGATCATAAAGTTTTAAAAACAATACATTCTTTAGCTTCTTCAAAAGTTAAAAATAAACGATTGGCAGCTTTGGATTTGTTAAAGCAGTTGCATCAGCAAAATAGAGTTCTTGATAAAGTAGTGGAAGAGGCTCGGAATTATAAAGATTTATATGCAACGACTCCTGACGAAGAGCTTATATTGAAAGATCTATTACAAGAAAAAACAGATTATACTGCTGAAAACGGATGGGGATTATACAACCCAAAAGAATTATTACCTCTGATGTTACCAAAAATAAATTCATCACATCGTTTTCACGAGCGCATATTTGCTACCAAAAGAGGAATTTTTAATAGAAAAAAATCGAACAGTGGATTTAGTATGCCTGTTGAAAAGGTAGCAGAGAAACTTTATGAATTAGATGCGTTAATAGAAAGAAATAAGGATGTAGAATTTGAAGCTTCAAATTACAGAGGAGGTAAAGAAACATATTTGATTGGAGATACCTTGTTTCACTCGGTGTCTAGACGTCGAGGTAAAAATGAAGAGGAATATTCTGATGAAGAATGGTTTAACCTGTTTCCTTTGGCCGATGTATGGAAAAACTGGTTTATAGAATCAAATTTAGATGGCCTCGATCTTCAATATTTAAACTTTTACGCTGGTTATAATAAGATCCATAAAAAGAAAAACTCAAAATGGTTATTAGAACTTTCAGGGAAGTACTTTACACAGGTTTTTGTTAAACACGATTATACTGACAAACCAAAATTTAAGTATGCATATCAAATGGAATCCATATTGGAAGCCTTAGATGTATTGTACAGTTTTAAAGATACCTCTTATTGGTTGGAAGGTGCAATTGCTATTTGTAATGAATATCCAGAAAAAGAGCTAAAAAAAGGTGTTGTTATCGCAAATAATTATGGAGGTACCTACACGAATTACTTCACGGATTTACCATTCTTTTCGAACTATTATAATAATATAAAGGCAAATGAACTATCGGATGAAGATTTGATGCGATTGTATCAATTGGAACTTTGGATAAATAACAAAATATATAAGCAGCAAAGACCTAATTTGCATAGGTTCTGTGAATATTTTAATCGTTTAGATATCCCAGACTCAGATATTATGTATTATTTGGTGAATGCAGATATGCTTGGACAATTAACAAATCCTAAAAAGCATAATTACAATTATACAGATTGGAAGTCGTTGTCTCCAAAATTAGTTAAAAGTGGACATATCGAAAAAATAGTAAGCCGAGTATTGGAAATCGAGCTAGCAAGAGGAGAGTCGGATACAGATGTTAGCTATTTGGCAAGGTCAATTAAAGAAATCAAAGGAGTTGGTTATCTCGTGAAATGTATTCAGGCGCTTGGTAAAGACAAGCTAGAAACAGGATATTCCTATGGGAGTATGTCAAAAAAGAGTATGATGAGTCAGTTACTGTCTAATACAGTGCCTGCTTCTGATGATACCCAGGAAGACTTCAATGAAAAGATAAAAGCTGCAAAATTTACGGAAAAGCGATTGGTAGAAGTAGCGATGTATGCTCCACAATGGCAAAAGTTTGTACAAGCGCATTTACAATGGGAAGGGTTGGAAAGTGCTATTTGGTGGTTACATGCCCATTCTAGTCAATACTTAACAGCTCAAAAAGAAACTGAAATAGCAAGATATTCCTCAATCCCTATTGAAGAGTTTAATCAGGGAGCAGTTGATGTTGATTGGTTCAATGCGATATATAAGGATTTGGGGAAATTTCGTTGGAAGTTGATGTATGACGCTGCAAAATACATTTCGTATGGAAATGGACATACTTTAGCCAAATTGTACGCTGATGTTATTTTAAAAGAGGTAAAAATTACGGAAGTAACCAAAAGAGTAAAAGAAAAGAGGAATCAAAACTATTTACGAGTGTATGGTTTAGTTCCTTTAAGTAAAACAGTGCCTAAAAAAGATGTACTGAAACGCTATAACTATTTACAACAGTTTTTAAAGGAGAGTAAGCAATTTGGTTCTCAACGGCAAGAGAGTGAAAAGCTCGCAGTGCAAATAGCTATGGATAACTTGGCAAGAAATGCTGGGTATACAGATCCTATTCGATTGACCTGGTCTATGGAAAGTTTGCAAGCACAAGAATTACTGTCAAATGCGCGAGAATTGGTTTTTGATGAAGTGAAGATTTGGTTGGAAGTTGATGGTGAAGGAAAGTCAAATATCTTAGTAACTAAAAAGGATAAACCATTAAAAAGTATTCCAGCAAAACTTAGAAAAGATAAAGAGGTACTAAAATTAAAAGATTTCAATAAAAAGCTTACTGAACAGTATAGGAGAACAAGAAAGTCTTTAGAGCAAGCCATGGTAAATCAAGATGAGTTTACGTTGGAGGAAATTATTGGATTATCGAACCATCCAGTTGTAAGACCTATGTTGGAAAAGTTAGTTTTAAAATCAAGGTCAAATAACTTAGGAATATGGAAAGAAAATGCTTTACACGATGTTGATGGGGAAGTATTTGTGGCAAATGAAGAAGAGGTGTTTTATATAGCCCATTGTACCGATTTATATAAAAGCAAAAAATGGACAGCATGGCAACGTCATTTCTTTCAAAATGAATGGAAACAACCTTTTAAGCAAATTTACAGAGAATTATATGCTCCAACACCTGATGAAGAAAAAGAAGGTTCGGTAAGTAAGCGTTATGCAGGACATCAAGTTCAACCTAAGAAGACATTGGCATTGTTAAAAGGAAGGGGTTGGACAGTTGATTATGACAATGGATTACAAAAGGTAATACACAAGCATCACATTATTGTTGAGTTATATTCTATGGCAGATTGGTTTTCTCCTGCGGATGTTGAAAATCCGACTTTAGAAACGATACGTTTTTATCATAAAAAGGATTATAAACCAATTTCTTTTAATGAAGTTCCGAAACATGTTTTCAGTGAAGTTATGCGTGATGTAGACCTAGTGGTGTCAGTAGCTCATGCTGGAGGTGTTGATCCAGAAGCTAGTTTATCTACAGTAGCACTTAGAAAAGTAATTGCTGAGGAGAGTGCTAAATTGTTCAAATTAAATAATGTTTCATTCAAAGAAAGACATGTATTAATAGAAGGGCATCATGCAAATTATAGTTTACACTTAGGAAGTGGAGTAGTACATGTGCAGCCAGGTGGGTATGTAAGTATCATACCTGTACATTCTCAACATAGAGGAAGAATTTTCTTACCATTTGTGGATGAGGACCCGAAAACGGCGGAAATTGTATCCAAAATGTTGTTGCTAGCAGAAGATAAAAAGCTAAAGGATCCGACTATCTTAAATCAATTAGTTGGGACACTGTAACGGGATTAGGATAAATAGAATACCTAAATTTAAAAAGGTTGCGTAATAGATAGTTGAATGAATGAGTAGGTATGTAAAGTTTCGTGCCTCGGTAAATAAATTATTAAAAAAATAAAAATGAACAGATGAAAAAACAGTTAAAAAAGATAATAGTCTATTTTGTTTTAGGCTTCTTTATTTTGTTCGTATTCCGAATGATTTATGGGTATGCTACAGTTCCAAACAATCGTAATTTTCGAAGTGATTTTTTTGATAACATCTCAAGTGTCAAGAAAAATTATGCTTCGGAAAAATATCGAGTAAAATCACAAAATTCTTCGCAGATAATAAAAGTCGATCAGAAGTATGAAAAAATAGCGGAAATAACTTCAAAAACATCTGATTTTGTAAAAGAGGAAAAACAAGTTAGAACGAAAATTTTAGGGTATAATGCCATCATTCAATTTGAACAAAAAAGAGGAAACAAAGGTAATAGGAGGTTAAATATGCTCATAGGGGTTTCTCCCGAAAAGTTTGATACTTTGTATAAAGACTTAATGAGTATTGGTGAAATACAATTAAAGAAAATTACCAAAAAGGATAAGACGAATGAGTATAAAGAACTAAATGCTAAAAAAGCTTCACTCGAAAAAATAAGAGAATCGTTAATTGAATTGAAAACGAAAGGAGGTAAAATAGCTGAATATATGAGTCTAGAAAATAGAATTTTGGAAATAGAGCAACAACTTCAGGGCTTAGGGGTAAGTTTAGGTGATTTTGATGATGAAAATGAGTTCTGTACAATTCAATTTTCTTTAATGGAAAGTAGGAAAGAAAAAATTAGTTTAGTTCATAGACTAAAGGTTAGCTTAGAATGGACGATAAAGTTTTATTTTACTATGGTAATTACATTGTTGATGATTACGTTTCTGGCTTATTTGTTATTGTTAATCGTTGACAAATTAAAAATAATAGAGAGGATATTTAATAATAAATAGAGAAGGAGATACATTGCAAACATTTGTTTCTTTCCCAGATTAAAACTTACTGAATAAGATTAAAGAGGTGTTCCAAATATAGAGCACCTCTTTTTTTACTTAAAAAGGCATGCGAGTGCTAACTGCAATTCTGTTCCAAGAATTAATAGTTACTATTGCCATTATAGTTTGACAAGTATAGGTTTCTCCTAATAGTGAAATTGCTTTTTGATAGGTTTTATCTTGTAATCCATTTTTATGAATTAAAGTGATTTCTTCTGTCATTTGTAAAATAACCTCTTCTTCACTTGTAAATACATCCGTATCCTTCCAAGTGTTTAACAAAAAAATACGTTCTTTAGTTTCTCCAACGTTTAAGGCTTCTTTGGTGTGCATGTTCAAACAGAAAGAGCACTTATTTATTTGTGATGCTCTTATTTTGATTAACTGTTTATGTTTTTGAGATAAATTGCTTTGGGTTAAATAATTTTCTAAATTAAATAACCCTTTATAAGCTTTTGGTTCAATTACGTCTATTTGTACTCTTTGTTCCATAGATATTAAATTTTAAGTTGAAACAAAGTTAGACTGGGTGTTTTTATAAATTCTTAAGCTGGTTTAAGAACGTGTTTTTTACGTATTTCACTTACATATTCTGGAGTTAAACCTAAAAATGAAGCGATTAAATATTGTGGAACTCTTTGAGCGAAATCAGGAAACTCTTTAACGAAATGAAAATACATTTGTTCTTTTGAGTAATCAAATAAGTATCTGAATTTATTCAAAGAAGCTCCATATGAAATTTGATATATGATTCTAAAGTACTTTTCTAGTGCTGGAAATTTATCCAAAAGGGCATCATGATTTTTAGTGTTTATAGAAAGCACTTTCGTTGCTTCAACAGCTTGAATATAAAAATCGGTATGTGAGCCTTGAAAAAACGCTAAAAAATCTGAGATCCACCAATTCTCAATAGCAAATTTTATAGTTCTTTTGGTTCCGTTTTCTCCTATAAAATACATATGAACACAACCTTCTAAAACAAAATGAATTGTATCACAGGTAGTGTTTCCTTCAACAAGTAGTTGCTTTTTCTTTAAGTTATTTATTTCAAAAAAAGGTAGTATCTGTTCAAACTCTTTTTGAGTAATTAATGTGAATTTATTAATATGTTTAAAAAGTCTTTCAGGCATTTAAAACAAGTTGAGGTTAAATATTCCATTTTCCTGAACCAACAGAAACTACTTGTCCTCCCACTTTAATCGTGTAATTTCCATTGCTAATATTTCCATTTAATTTCAAATAGGATGGTCTGTCCATTTGAAAGCCTTGTTCAGTAGTTACAGAGATTGTCTGATTTATATTTTTTAACAAATAGGCTAAAAAGCAACCATTTGCACTACCTGTTGCTGCATCTTCAATATATACTCCATTTTCAATAAGAAGCATTCTGGTATGATAATCATTCTCTTTGTCAACAGTTTCTTCCGTAAAGAAGAAGAAAGAAGTACTTAGACCGGTAGAACTATTTGATTTATGCTTTTTCTCTTCTATTAAAAAGTTGATTGTTCTTTTTGCTTCCAGTTCTATTTTGTTAATACTCTCAATATTTTTGATCGGAATAATGATATAAGGCAATCCAGTTGTTATTTCTTGAATTGGTAAGGAAGTATTTATAAGAGATAAGTCAATATCAAGTTTTTCTGAAATCTCTTTGTGAGAAAAATCTGATATAAACTCTGGACTTGCTTGAGTCATGGTAAAGAGACAACTTTCAATATCTTGAGTGTTACTGAGAGCAATATTGATATCAGCATGTCTTAAACTCAAAGTAAGTTTTTCCTTTGGGGAAGGAATAAGGTATTTAGAAATAACATATGCAGTTCCCAAAGAAGGGTGTCCAGCAAAAGGTACTTCATATTCAGGTGTGAAAATTCGAACATCAAATTTTTGATCACCATGGTTTTTCTTGATGAATGTAATTTCAGCAAAACCAAGTTCTCTAGCAATTTGCAACATGTCATTGTCAGAAGCTAAATTTTCATAATCGATAAAAACAGCAAGTTGATTACCACCGTATTTTGTGTTAGTGAATACATCAACAAGATAGTATGTAAGTTCCTTCATTTGTTAGTTTTTACCAAAGATACTCTTTACCCATTCAAAAACCTTTTTCTTTTATCGAAAATTGATCAAAATTTTGCTTTATCAAGAGTTTATGATTTACAGAAATATATTAGGTTCTATATGCTCAAAATCTAGAAAAACAACTTTAATGAATTAGGAAAAGATTACCTTTGTTACTCCAACTAACTACATAATGACAAAGAAAACTAATCAACAGCATTTAGATACTAAAAAGAAACAGAAAGAAGAAGGTCAGAGACCAAAGTTAATTTCAAAAAAAATGATAGTAAATTTGATTTTGACTATTGTTTTTATTGCTGTAGCCAAAATTTTTTTTAAGAAATGTTCTGTGAAAATTAAAGACAATAAAAGGATTGAAATTGAACGAAAAAATTAAAAATACTATTGATAGGTTTTTCTTTTGATCGTTTAATCTTACATATAAATTTTTAAAGGGAGTTCAGGTCTTAGATCAAAGGTTTTATTTTGTTTATGATTATCAAAATGTATTTCTAATAAATAGGTATCTCCAATTTTAAAATCAATCATTTCTATTTTATCTATTTCGTTGATAAAATCATTTGCATTGCTGTGTTCTTGGAGAGTATAGACAAGTTTGGTGATTTTTTGAACTCCATTTTTATGTTTAAAAAACTCACGCCATATCGAATATTCTTCAGGAATTTTACTCAGGTCTTCTAGGTTTTTAAATTCGTCAGAAGCAATTTCAGGATACACAACAAAAATTGATGGTGTCGATTTATATTTTTTAGAATCTGATGCGGCATAGATACTATTACCTCCTCCCATCCAATCTTGATGATATTCGATTGTTTTGAAAGGAATGGTATTAGGTGAGTATTTTTTCATCTTTAACCCAATACCAAAAGGACTAAACTCGTTTGAAGAATTATTAGCTCTTTCTTCAAAATCTAAAGAGGGATTTGATTTTATATTATTTTGAAATTCGGTACTGTCATTTACATAAATTAACTCCAAATAGGTGTTCAAAAAATTAAAATACCTTCCTGTGGTACCTTGCCCCTTATGGATTTGAGATAATGAGTCAGGAACTGCGGTAAAACCCAAATCTTTTATTTTAGATTTTGGTAGGGCAGGATCTTTAACCCAAATAAGAACATGATCAACCTCGAGCAATTCATTCTTAATATTCGATTTACACCCTGTAAATAATAAAAGAAAACCAATGACTTTTAGTAAAAGAAGAATGTTCTGTTTGTTCATGTTTGTTCTTATGTTTTATAAAAAAAGCCAAAAAGGATTGGTGTTCCCTTTTGACTTAAGAATTCATTTATTACAAATTAGGTTGAGGTGTTAATCTTAAATAAGGCTTTACCTCTTTATGGCCTTTTGGGAATAAGCTTGGGATTTCATCATTTCCAACAGCAGGAGAAATAACACAGTCATCTCCATTATTCCAGTTAGCTGGAGTTGCTACTTTATGAAAAGCAGTTAACTGTAATGAATCAATAACACGTAATAACTCGTCGAAATTTCTTCCTGTTGAAGCTGGATACGTGATAATAAGTTTTACTTTTTTGTCGGATCCAATAACAAATACAGATCTAACGGTAAGCTTATTATTAGCATTTGGATGAATCATATCATATAGAGTTGATACTTTTTTATCTTCATCGGCAATGATAGGAAAGTTTACAGTTGTATTTTGAGTTTCATTAATATCATTAATCCAACCATGATGAGAATCTAATCCATCAACACTTAGGGCAACTACTTTCACGTTTCTTTTACCAAACTCTTCTTTGTATTTAGCTACAGTTCCCAATTCTGTAGTACAAACAGGTGTATAGTCTGCTGGATGAGAGAATAATATTCCCCAACTATCACCTAACCATTCGTGAAAATTGATTTCGCCTTCTGTTGATTGTGCTGTAAAGTTTGGAGCTTCATCTCCTAATCTGATTGTAGCCATTTTGATATACTTTTTATGGTTAATTAAGTTTTAAATATTTGGTCTTTCGAGAGTCGTAGTAGAACTAAATCTACGGTTTTTTCTCACTATAAAAATAAACAAAGCGTTTCTGATTGAATATCAAAAACGCTTTTATTTTATTAATGCTAAACACCTTTATTAAAGGTAAGTATTCGTATTGAAGAAACTGTTAGATTTCTATTTTGGTCTGAATGATACTCTCATTTTTTGAATCATTGGGGTATGTTCTGGAGTCAATGTAAAAAACACATTAATACTACCGTTTTTACAATCTATTCTAAAGTCACCTCGAAGTTGATTTCTAGGATAAACTTTTTGGATTTCTTCAATAGAACCCGCTTTGTCCAGTATTTCTTGTATTTGTCTAGTTCTTCTGTCCTTTGATATATCAAGAAAGAAGTTTTCAGTAAATATGTTTTTATCTAAACTGACTTTTCCATCGGTGAATAAAGTGGTAATTTCATTTTTCTTAGACTTTAAAATGTCTGAGGTAGGCAATTTTCTAGGTTGCAATTTTAGTTTCTCAAAAAGAATTTTTTCTATTTTTTTATAGGGAATGGGAGAGGTATAGGTTAAATTACCAAAAGCCATAATCCCAATTCCATATTGAGGATAAAATGTGTAATTACTTCCAAACCCAGGTAGTGCTCCTCCATGTGAAACTTTTAAAATACGTTTACAGTCCATTGAAATACCAAGGCCATAACCATAACCAATCATACTTGCACATGGTTCGTTATTCCAATCTTTATTCCAAGAGTTTAAAAAGTTATATTGCGGAGTATGCATTTCTCTTAGAGTACTGCGCTTAACGGGGCCATTATCTTTTTCATTTCTTGCTGGCCATGCTGATAAATGAAAACTCACATATTTGCTGAAATCTTGAATTGATGTAATCAATCCTCCCATTGCACCATATGAACCGTCATGTAATAGTGCTTCTTTTTTCCATTTTTCATTTTCCCATCGATAGCCACTAGCAAGTTGTTTTTCTGGAATGTCGCTGTATTCCCAATAAGTATTTGTCATTCCTAGTGGTTTTAAAATATTTGTTGTGATATATTCTTGATAAGGCAAACCAGACACTTTAGTGATAATGTATCCTAACAAGGCATAACCTGTGTTGCTGTATTCGTATTGATAAGATGATGGTTTTGATAGAGATAATCCTTCGGAAACAATCTTCAAAAATGATTTGTTAGGTAAGGCAAGTTGTCGATCTCCCCAAGGATTATCCTCTGGGAAACCACCAGTCATCGTTAATAAATTTTCAATATCAATTGTAGGAGAATCCTCAGTTAAGTATTCCAAACTTGCTAGTTCAGGAACGTACTTTATAACGGCATCTCCCAATGATAGTTTTCCTTCATCTCTTAGTTTTAGTATAGCCATTGCGGTAAAACTTTTAGTCATAGATGCAATTCGAAATGAAGTGTTTTTAGTAATAGGAGTTTTATTTTCTATTTGAGATAAACCTGTTGATGAAGTTAATACCAGTGAATTGTCTACAACAATTCCATAGGCAATTCCAGGTATATTTTTACTTGAGGCATGTTCTGTAAATATCTGCTGTAATTCGGGAGCAACACTTTGTAACTTTTCAACTCTATCATTATTAATGAATTCAGGAGCTTTGTATGTGTCGGAAATTAACTTCTTGTTCTGATTGTTAATTGAAGTTTTTTTGGGAGTACAAGAAATTATAGAAAGGCAAATCGATATTGTTAAAATTAAGTTGTTTTTCATTTGTTTGTTGATATTTTAATGAAAGACTTAATTTTTTCAGAATCGTAACACTCTTTTGAAAGGAAGTGAAAAATGCTCGATTATTTTTTTTTAATGGTCCTTTTTTATATTCTCTATTTCCATTTTGTCAATTGCTTTTAATATAGACTTTTCATAGTTGCATAGATCATAGGTCATTAACTCTATTGCATTAACTACATCAACTACTTTCGTTGAAGAATCTAGATTAATCATTTTTGTTAATATTGAGTTACCAAGTTTAGAATAGGTTACTTGGTGTTTATATATTTTTGAAAGCCTTTGGATAAACTCAAGATCAAACTCTCTTATTACACCAGTAATTTTAGCAGCTTCGAAGGCAGTATTCTGTAAGTTTGCTATTTTAAGTCCGTTCCAACCCTTTAACTTTGTATGTCTGAACGATTCATTTCCAATATAAGTACTAAACAAATCTTTTGTATTTAAGGTTTTACTAACACTGTCAATTTCTTTTTTTATTAATTCATGGTACTTGATTGATTCTTCAATACTTTTCTTATTACTTTCTAACTCTTGAATTATATAAGTGATTGATTTTTCTTTTTCGCTTTTTGTTTTCTTTTCATTTTGTATTTCGCTAGCATAAACCCCAAGATATACACCAAAAGTAACGATTAAAAATTCTATTAAATATTTCAATATTCTTTTTGTGTTTTTTTTCATGTATTTCGATTTTGAAGCTAAAACAATGATTACCCACCCCTTCGTAGTGGATTTAAAGCTACTGTTTTTTGTTTAAGTTCAGAACTAATCGTTTATCAGTTTAGGGAGAGTAGTTCTATTTCAATGAATACCATGGTTTATAAGCTATTAAAAATCAAATTGGGTTTTTAGTACTCCAATAAAAATAAGGAATATAAACCATTGAATTACGAAAAAAAGTATGGTAGCGAAAGTCATAACTAATGACTCACCTATATTATTTTTTTGTTTAAATATTTTGAAAATTAACCATGAAATCACCCCGAAAACTATTGGATCAAAAAACAACGGAATTCTGAAAAGGATATAACTGACAACTGCAATAATTGTTGCCTGACCAATTATAAACGAACTAATGGCAAGGTGTTCAGGATAATTATATTTCCCAAAGATTAACCTTAAAGAAGAACCTAAAGGGATAATTGAGAAAATCCAAAAATATTTAATGTGTACACGTAGTAAAATTCCAATTTCATAGGCTATTTTACCAATTCCAGTTTTGGGAACGTTAACAACATGGTTAGGATCTTTAGGTATGGGAATAAGCGTAATTATTACAATGTAAAAAGTAATAGATAAAATTAAATAGGACATTGGGTTTAAAATACCTCTTCTTTTTCCTTTTATGTAATCTGTTATTGTTTGTTTGGGTGTTATTAATAAGGATTTTAAGTTGAAAAGAAATCCTTTATCCATGTTTATAAAAGTTGAAAGGGTACTTCCAATAATTGAAGACATCGTAATTCTCATTACACCATTTCGTTGCCCACAATTTGGACAGAAATTTTCATCATGTTCAGTATTACATGAAACACATTCCATTTATTATAATTTAAGATTAAAGCGGTAGTTTAATAGTTTGGTGTAACTGTTTGTTTCGGATAAAGATAATGCTTTTCATCAAAGAAGATAACAATAAAAAATCCCTGTAAACTTTATGAAATATAGTTTACAGGGAATAAGTAATTAAATATTTAGATCATTTATATTAATGACCATTAAAGTATCCGTATAATTGATAAATAAATAGCCAAATTCCAGCGAGTACTAAATACCAGTTTACTGCTTTGTAGAATGCTGGGAATTGCTTGTTTTTTTTAGATAAAGTGATGATAAAAACAATAGGGATTAGCGCTAAAACCTGCCCTAGCTCTACACCAACATTAAAGCATAAAATTTTAGATAAAAATTGCTCATAACCTATGTCGAAAGATTGTAGTCTAGTAGAAAGCCCAAAGCCATGAATTAGACCAAAAACTCCGACCATTGCTAATAAATTAGGTGATTTTATTTTTAATTTTTCAAAACCTCCTAAGTTTTCAAAACCTTTGTATAAAACACTCAAGGCGATAACGGCATCTACTAAATGTTCATTTGCTGTGATTCCCATATAGGTTGCACCTATCAAGGTAATACAATGACCAATGGTAAATACGGTAATAAACTTTAAAATGTCTTTGAAGCCGTTTAAATAGAAGATAACACCCGCTAAAAAAAGTAAGTGGTCATATCCTGTTAGCATATGCGTAGCTCCAACGCGGATATATGCAAGTAAACCACCGTTACGCAAAATTTCCTGATCTGCGCTGGTAACATCATGTGCAAATGTCATTAGAGGAGCAAAAATTAGTAAAAGAGAAAGCACTCTTTTTAAATTCATCTTTTTCATTAATCCTTTTTTCTGAAGATTAAAAAGAACACTCCTATAATTAATATACTACCAAGAATGAATGCCCAAGTAGGAATACCTTCTTCATGATCGTGATCATGAGTATGTGTTGTTGCGTCGTGCTTGTGAGTTACTTCAAAGGTAAGTGTAGCCCATTTCGATTCATGAGTAAACTCATCATTGTCGGTAACATTTACCATGTAGATTGTTCTTAAATAGTAAATTCCGTCCTTAGGTAAGTCTACAGTAATTACCCCTTGCTCATCTGTGCGTAGTTGTTGTCCATTCGTATGAGTATGTCCTTCAGTTGAATCAGATTTGTGTGTATGATGATGGTCGTCTTTATTGTGATCGTTTTCGCCGTGCTTGTGATCATGATCATCATGACTATGACCAGTCGGAACATAGTCAGCAAATACTAATTGATTAGGAAGAGGTTTTCCATCAACAAGTAATTTTACTGCAAGTTTTTCACCACTATATTTTTCATAAGGATTGGCCAACGGAACAAATTCAATTGGGTAACCTAAAATTGTATTCCAATCGTTGGTTTTAGTATTTCCAACTTGATAAATAGCCTTAACATGTTTCTGATAACTCTCAATCGCATCTTGGTCTAGTAAATTGTTATCCGTACGATGTTTTAAGATATCTAAAACTCCATCGTGTTTTAGGTAATCATTAAATTCATTTGCTTCAAGCTTAATACTTCTTGCCTTTGTTGATATACCAGCAACGTAAGTACCTGCTTTTCCTGTGTTGAAGTTTACTTGAGTAATTGTACTGTCTTGATCTTTCCATTGATTCGATTCAATGGCGATTCTTTTACCTTGTGAAACAAAGGAAGCATCTGATATGCGGTCGAGAGCAATGGTGTTTTCACTACTATCAAATGTTCCATTGTATAAGTTAAGAGTAGCTTTTTGATTCGGTTTTAAAAAATAGGTCTCCATTTTTATATACAAATCATGGCTATATAAAACACCTAGAAATAATAGTAAATAAATGGGGTTTTTAAGCACTTTTGAAAGTGCTTTTATATTTAGGTTCATAGTTCAATATTAATTGTTGTTTTTATCTAAATTTTATCTGGTAAAGATAATGCTATAACCCAGATATTTCAAGGCATGATGCCCCATAAAAATTAGTTTTCATCGTTATAATATTGAAATCTATTACAAGAAAATTGATTAATTATTTAAAAATAAAACCTTTACATATGAAGAAAAAGAAAAGGAGGGTTAACTATTTTAATACCTCCTTTACCTGAATAGTGTTTTTATTTTTTCTTAAGTATCAACGCTGGTATGTTTAATGATTTATATAGCTTGTTATAAGCGTCCATTTCATTGTTGATAATGGCATCTCGCTCATTTTTATACAAATTCCAATCAATTATAAGGTCTCTAAAACGTTCTTTGGCACCTTTGGTAACTTTTGGATCAGCTTGATTGATATATCCCATAAGTTGTAAAAGTTGAGAATTTAACTTGTTGTTAAAATTGATGACGTCTTGGAAAGTTTTTTGTTTTTCTTGTATTAGATTTTCTTCCCAAGTGTTAATACGTTTTTGCAACTCTTCTCCTTTTTCAAGCAAACTTTTGGCATTGTCATTATCTTTCAAGAGTTCAGCATATGTTTTTAATTGTGTTTTTGCTGAGCGCATTTGATTTACAGATTTATGCATGTTTCTTAAGATAGTCTCAATATTTACCAACAAATCTTGTTGTTCTGCAAAATCTTCTGGTGTTGATTTAACTGAAGGATTTGGAAGAATAGTAGCTATCTTTTCTACACTTTCTCCATCCAGTGATAATCGTAAAGTATACTTACCTGGGGCAACACTTGATCCTGAAAGTCCACCAAAGACAAAAACTTTGTTTATAGCAGGAATAGCTTCTCTACCAAAATCCCATGTAAATCTATGATAACCTTTCTTCGAAGGTAGAACTTGTGGTTTCGACGGTCCACCTGGCCAAGATTTAAAATTCTTTGGTTTTTTGTTGGTATACGTTCGTATTACCTTAGGGCCTTGTATAACTTCCAATTTTAAATCAAGAGTATCAACGTCCTTGTTTAGGTAATAATCGAAAGTAACTCCACTTTTAGGGTTTCGCCCTTGTCTTGGAGCTTTTGAAACCCCACCAAAAATGCGATAGGTTGGTTTAGGTTGAAACAATTGAAGTGTTTTACTTTCTTCAGTCATATTTTGGAAAGTACTTAAATCATCTAAAATCCAAAATCCACGACCAGAAGTTGCTGCAACCAAATCATTATCTTGAATAGTAAGATCGTTAATAGCAACTACCGGTAAGTTTAACTTGACACGCTGCCAATGGTTACCATCATCATTCGAAATATACAATCCAGTTTCCGTACCTGCATATAACAGCCCTTTTCTCTTTTTATCGGCTCTAACAACTCTTGTAAAACCATTAGGATCATCCATACCATTTACGATTTTCTTCCAAGATTTTCCATAGTTAGAGGTCTTAAAAATATATGAGTTTAAATCCAGTGATTTGTATCTCATAACAACGATATAAGCAACTGCTGGATCATATTCAGAAATGTCAATGCTATTTATAATACCATCTTTAATTTCTTTAGGAGTAATGTTTTCCCAGTTAGCTCCGTCATTTTTTGTAATGTGTACTAAACCATCATCAGTACCCGCATAAATCACTCCTTTTTCATGTTGTGATTCTACCAAAGAAGTAATTGTATTGTAGTTTTCTCCTCCAGCGGCTTCATTCGTAAAAGGCGCTCCACCTTGACCATGCTTATCTTTTTCGTTTTTCGTTAAATCAGGACTTATAACATCCCAACTCGTTCCTTCATCGGTTGTTTTAAAAACAACATTCCCTGCATGATAAATAGTTTGTCTATTGTGAGGAGAAGAAATAATTGGCGCATTCCAGTTATAACGATATTTAGAATCTTTCGGAGCAATACCTAATCCCAGTTCAGGGTATTCTTTGATAGATTTTTGTTCCCTTGATAATTTGGTCCATTTACTAATGTTTCCTTGATAAGTTCCTCCGTAAACAGTTTCTGGATTGTCTGGATCAAAAGCTATAAAAGCGCTTTCGCCCCCGGCAACAGAATACCAGTCTTTCCAATCGATACCACCATCGTTTGTTCGACTAGCAATGGCTATTGCTGAATTATCTTGTTGACCTCCATAAACGTTATAGGGGACTAAATTGTCGGTAATAACGCGATAGAACTGAGCAGTAGCTTGATTCTGCTGGGTACTCCAACTTTTTCCGCCATTGAAAGAAATATTTGCACCTCCGTCGTTAGAATTGATGAGGTTTTTATTGTCATAAGGGTTGATCCAAAGATGATGATTGTCTCCATGAGGAACAGGAATATTTGAAAAAGATTTTCCACCATCGATAGATTTCATTACTGGGGCGTTTAAAACATAAACCACATTTTCGTTTTGAGGATCGGCAAAAATTTCCATATAATACCAAGAACGAGCAATGTTCACACGGTCTTTATTCACTTGTTTCCATTTCTTTCCAGCATCATCAGAACGATACACACCACCTTTTTTCCCTTCTGCCTCTATAACAGCAAATACTCTTTCTGGGTTTGCTCTTGAAACTGAAATTCCAGATTTCCCAAACTCCTTTGGTAGTCCTGTTTCCATTTTTGTCCATGTTTCCCCTCCATCAGTTGATTTGTATAAACCAGAATGTTTTCCTCCCGATTCGATTACCCAAGGAAAACGTCGATGTTCCCACATAGAAGCGTATAAAATTCTCGGATTTGTCATATCCATAGATAAAGAAGATGCTCCTGTTGAGTTATTTACAAAAAGAAGTTTATTCCAAGATTTTCCTCCATCGGTTGTTCTATAAATTCCTCTTTCTTGCGTAGGAGCATATTGAGCACCTTGTGCTGCTACATAGATAATATCTGGATTTGTAGGGTGAATGATAACATCAGAAATATGACGAGTTTTCTCCAAACCTAGATGAGTCCAGGTTTTCCCGGCATCCATTGATTTATAAACACCATCACCCATTGAAGTCATAACCCCACGAGCAGCATGTTCTCCCATTCCAACAACAATAATATTAGTGTCACTTTCTGAAACGGCAAGAGCTCCGACCGATCCGGTTTTAAAATAGTTGTCAGAAATATTTTTCCAAGTAATACCATCATCGGTGGTTTTAAAAATACCTCCTCCGGTTGATCCCATGTAGTAGGTGTGAGGCTTTCCAATTACTCCGGAACAAGCGACACTTCTACCACCTCGAAAAGGTCCAATATTCCTCCATTTTAAGCCGTGAAATAATGAATCTGTAATTTTTACTATAGGTTCTTTGGTTTTCTTTTTTGTTTTTTGTGCATGATTGGTTAATGGAAGTAGTAGCATGCAAATTACAAGAAGCTTTAGCGTTTTCATGTAGTTGTTTCGGGTTGTAGTTAAAGTAAAAAGACGTAGGTCTTATTTACAAGTTGATTTTAAAAATGAATAGCAACTGTATAGATAATTGCAACTCAGTGCTAAGATAACCAAAACTTTTTTGTTAGTTATAACCTCTAGCAATTCAGGGAAGAAGTAGGGAAACGTAAAAGAAAGAGTCAGTTGAACTAAGCTCTCTTTTATATAGACGCTATGATTGACAGTGTTTCTTCGATTGATTTAGAACTTGAATCTATTATATGAACATAATCTTGCCAAGTGTAATCTTCAAGTTCTAATTTGACAATTTCAACCCGCTCTTTCATTTGATTATCGGATGCCCTTTGATTGTCTCTGATGAGATTTTCTTCCAAATCGCACTTTAAATGAACAAATCTGAATTCATTGACTAAAGCGTTTTTTCCAATCTTATCTTTAAGGAAGTCGAATCCTTTGGGAGACCAAACATTCTCAATAGCTACAGAAAATCCATTTTTAAGATAGGTTTCTGCACATGCCCAAGACAATTCAGCTATCAACTTTTCAGTAGTTAGAAAATATTCTGTTGAGATAGGGTGACCATCATGAATCCATTCAGTAAAGTAGTCAGATTCAATACAGACTCCTTTTTTATTTTTAGCCCATGCTTTTCCAATTGTTGATTTACCAACTCCGCAGGCTCCTGTTAAGACTAAAACACTATTATTCAAACTTATAATGATGTTTTTAAATTAGACTATATCAGAGGTTAGAAATTAATAATAATAAGAATTATAGCTAATCTCCTTGTTTATTTTCTATATTTCAAGTCTTTCGCATGAATGTTTTGTGTCCAAAGAGAATTACCATCCTTGTCAAAGATGGTTATTTTAAGCACTCTATCTTTTCTAGGACCGCTAACATTTAGAATACCAAAATTGTGCTGTCCTATAAAAGTATCTTCTATTCCATTGGTATTTAATGGCTCTTTTCTGTTATATGCTCCGGCAGTTAAGGATGAACAGGTTAAGTCATAAAGAGGATAAACATCCTTATTTTCTTTATAGCGACTTAGAATTGTATGGTGTCTGTCACCGTCCAAAAAGACGACACCTTCAATTTTAGCTTCTCTGATCTTTTGCAAAAGGTAATGTCTCTCGTCAGCGAAGGTCGCATGGTTTTCATACCAAGCTTCTGTACTTAGTACTTGTCCTCCAATGACAATAAATTTGAATGGAGCTTGACTAGAGCTTAAAGCATTAATGAGCCAATCAATTTGTTTTTTACCAAGCATTTGTCTGGTTTCAGTAAAATTCTTGTTAGAAGTGCGGTAATAACGATTATCTAAAAGAAAAAATTGAAGATCAGCCCATTGAAAACTTCCTGTAATTCCACCTTCTCCAATTACATCATAGTTAGGGTTTCCCCAGAATAACTTAAATATTTCAGAAGCAGTTTCCTTTAACCAATAGCTACCATCTGCATCGTTTGGACCAAAATCATGATCATCCCAAATAGCATAATTATGAGTAGAAGCTAATAACGGTTGCATTTCGGGAAGGGAGCGTGTATGGGTATATCGATGTAAAAAACCAGTTCTCGAATTCCAATCTACTTCTCTCAAATACGTGTTGTCGCCTAACCAAAGCATAAAATCTGGGTCTTTTTTATGAATAGTGTTAAATATGCTATGATCGCTTCCGTAGGGTCTTCCAGGTCGGTCAAAACGTTCTTCATTAACATAATTACAGCTACCAATAGCGAAGTTTACCTCAGGAGGATCTGTACGCCATTGCCATAGTGATTGCGATTGGAACTCCATAGGATAGTCCCTTTTAATACGCTTGTTATTAATGAAAAGTTCGTAATTATATTTCTTCCCAGGTAGGATTTTATTGGCTATTAACTTTGCTACGAATCCATCTTTTGCTGAGGTAGTATAGGTTTCTGTTTTAAATCGTTCTTTAGGGTTGTGTTGATCAAAGTATTCAAAACGGACTTCAGCAGGCTTTTTCGTTTGTACCCAAAGTAAGGCTTCCATCATGGTTGAGTAGCCAACCATTGGTCCTGATTGCAATAAATCTTGAGCGTAAGATAAAAAAGGATTTATAAGAAGCGCTATGGTTAACGTAAACACAAGTTTCTTCATGATGATTCAGTTTTCAATGTATTATAAAATTCAAAGGTTAAAATAATAAACTTTTATTGGATCTTATTTTTAAGTGTCATATTATTTTTTTGTTAGGTTTAATTCCATGTAGTAAATTCTATCAATAAAACTGATTAAAAATACCCTTTTATGTTTGAGTTCGCTAGTTGTTAAAAGAGGTTCTTTAATTATTCACTTTTTCACAATCTACTTAACTGTTGATTTCAATTCATTTTGATAGGTTTCAATTCGAGAAAGAGCATTGCTGTCAATCCATAAAAGAATTGTCATAAAAGCAATAACAGTTATACAAATGGCACGCCAGATAGGTTTGTCTATAAAAATGATGGTTATAGCGGCTATTGCTATAATAACGGGAAAAACTTTAAACGCAGTGTTTCGATATTCATTGATTGTTTTTTCTGTACGCTTAATTTCTGATGATATGAATCCACTAGGATTGGCTTTATATTCAGTTTTAAAATTTGACACTCTTGATTTGTTACTAAAATAAAAACTGACTCCTGCAGCCAATAGTAGGATGCCAGCAATTAAAACTGGATAAATAAAAGCTCTTGCTACTTCAGTCTTCCCGAGTTGCCAAAAACCTACTGATGTTATAATAAATAGAATACCAAAAAGAATAAAGATTTTTGAAGACAAAACTTCATCTTTAGCCCATTCTACAGCTAGTTTTACGATTTCCATCTTTTTAATTTAAGTTATATTTTTTTCTATATGCCTTTGGACTTATTCCTTCTTTCTTTTTAAATAATCGCGAAAAATAGGGAGGGTAATCGAATCCAAGTTCGTAGGCTACTTCGGCAATACTTTTCTTCGGTTGTAATAAGATGTTTTTTGCCTTATCAATTAAATAATAGTGTAAATGTTCTGTTGAAGTTTTACCAGTTTCTCTTTTAAGTGTATCACTCAAGTATCGTTGTGATATTGACATCTTTTTTGCGATTTGTTCAATACTGGGTATGCCGTTTTCCACTGGTTGTTCTGATTCAAAATATTCGGATAAATACAGATTAAATTTTTCTAAAAGATCATTAGAAATTTCTATTCTGTTTAAAAACTGTCTTTCATAAAACCGATTAGCATATTTTAATAGAGTATTTAATTGAGATATAATAATTTCTTTGCTGAACTTGTCTTGATTGTTTAAATATTCATTTTCAATATTCTCTACAATTGTTTCTATTTGCTTTTCTTCTTTTGGAGAAAGGTGTAACGCTTCATTTATTGAATAAGAAAAGAAACTATATTTCTTTATTTTTTGAGATAATTCTGTTCCTTTAAGAAAATCTTCATGAAAGTTTATAGAAAAGCCTTTCTGTTCAAAAACAACTGTTTTATCCCAAGATAATACCTGTCTAGGGGAAATGAAAATTAAAGCGCCATTAGCGAAATCATACTTTGTGCGTCCATAGTTCAAGTTTCCTTTTACATATTTTTTAAAACTTATGGTATAACAATCATTAGTTATTGGAGGAGAACTTTCTCTAGGGCATGGTAGGTAACCGTCACCTTTTGAATTGAAAATACTCAACATCGGATGTTCGGATGGAGGTAACTCTAAATATTCTAAATAGGACGATAAAGTTTTAAAATGTTGCATACTACTAATTTATAAATTCCACTTTAAACCAATGGCTTTTTCTGATACTTCCCATAGTTTTTCTGCAACGAGTTTATCTTTTGCATGAGGTTCGAGTATACATCTTCCTACTGGGCCAGTCCAATAATTACGACCAGTAGGTCCGTAAAATCCTTTTTGAGCAAGAGCTGGTTCTGTTGCGCACATTAATGAAGGATAGGCACCTTTTTCTGCGGATTGTACCATAGGAGATAGTTTCATTAGTTGCCAAATGAATCGAGTCATTAAACTTCCACTAGTTTTAATCAAGGAAGTTCTTGAGGCTCCAGGATGACATGCATAGACTTTTACATCCGTTTTTCCCGCTTTTTTTAATTTGTCTTGTAATTCATAAACGCACATAATTTGGGCTAATTTACTTTGACTGTAAACACCATTTGGATTGTAATTTTTATCCCAGTTCATATCATCGAATTGTATGGTTTTAATACCTAAATTATATCCCATACTACCTACCGTTACGATACGTCCTTTTGATTTTTCTATTCTTTGATAGAGTAGAGCTTGTAGTAAGAAGTTTCCATAATGGTTAACGGCTAATTGACTTTCAAAACCATCTGAGGTAAGTATTTGTTTGGGTACTTGAGCTATAGCAGCGTTGCAGATAAGAGCATCGATTTTAGGAACCGTTTTTAGAATTTTATGTGCTGCTTGTTTTACAGATTCTAATTCCGCCAAGTCCATTTGGATATTAAAAACTTTAATTTGATTTCCTAGTTCTTTTCGTAATAACTTAAGAGCATACTCTGCCTTTTTTTTACTTCTATTAAGCATAACCACTTTTGCTCCTTTGGATAGTAATATTTTTGCAGCTTGAAATCCCGTTCCGCTTGTAGTTCCAGTTATCAGGTAGGTTTTATCAGTTACATTTTGAATTCTTTCAGGTGTCCATCCATATTTTCCAAATTGATTCGTTTCCATTAGTATCTGTTTTTATAATTGTATTGTGGAACAAAGCTAGCGGGTAGGTGCTCTTAATTTCTTATACGATTTTTCGAAATCTAGATACTTTTTGGTAGATATTTATATAAAATGAATAGGTCTTACCGAGAACTATATATCTTGATAAATATTATCATAATGGTACGATTTTTAAAGGATTAGAGAAAAAAATACCTAATGAAATTATTAATGGATTTTTTGATATTTCAATATTTCGTTTTAAAAGTTTGAGTTAATTCCATCAGTGTTTTTTATGCAATATTTTTCAATACCTTTTGCCATTAATAAGATTTCTTTATTAATGATTTCGGCATTCTCTTTTTTGGTAATAATAGATCCGTGATTTGAGTCAATAATGAACTGTTTTCCTTGAGTTGATAGATTTTTGAGTTCTTGTTGCATGTTTAGCCACAATTCAACTTGTTTATCTGGATCAATACCTTGTTTTCGATACTTTTCTTTTTGAAACTCTCTATATTGCTCAGTAGCCGTGAAAACTAAAACAGGTAATGAGTCTAAACTTTTAGTTTTACCTGCTCGAGAAAGAATGTTTTTATTGATTTCATTTTCTTTTAAATACCTATTAAAAACTTTCCCAGAATGATAAGTCATATAGCGAGCATTAGTTTGGCATTCTTCTGGTAAATCATCTTTAAAAGGTTTTCTACTCGATATTTTGTTATAGATACCCATGATTCCCATATCGGCAAGAATTTCAATAAATCTTATTGTATTAATTTGATTTTCTGGTATTAATTCGTTTTGAGCCAATCGCATCCATTGTTCAGGGTGACTAGAATCAAGAAAAACCATACCCTTTACTTCCTTAGGATACAGATCTCTGAAGATTTGGTTATATGGCCCTCCCATTGAATGACCTACAAGAATATAAGGAGGTTTTTCTCCGTTTTTTTCGAGTAAATCATGTAATTGTTTTGCATAAAACTCAGGAGTGAATTTCTCTTGACTAGATTCACTAAACCATTTACCTTCTCTATCATAGCGAATAACTCTAAAGTTCTGTTTTAATCCTTCAGCAACCCAATGAAATACATCTGTATTATTGTTTGCTCCAGCTTCGAGAATAAGTGTTGGTAAATTATTTTTAGAACCTTCTGCTCTGATATGAATTTTCGTTCCATTAACATCAACTAGCTCTCCTGGAGGCTTAGGGGCTGAACTAAATAACTTGTAGCATAGACCAGCTATAACGATAAATAGTATAATTCCGATTATTATTTTACCTACCCCTTTGAGTAATTTAATGATAGTTTTCATAGTAGTTTTCTCGCGATTTTGGAATTTCGAACACTTTATAATTTTATTGGTAAATATACCCAAACAATTTGTTTTTATAGGGAGTTGTACACTGTTAAAGTTCTATAAATAACTCTAAAAATTACTTTCTATTTTTTTATTAGCCAGAGTAGTTTATTTCAATGATTAAATGAATTGTTATCATTTTTAAGTTTTTCTGGTAGATATATTTAACGGTTTGTATATGGAAAGTAGCAGAATAAAAAACTTACTTTTTCAATTAAAACACAAAAATTGCAGAAAAGAACGAATTTTGAATTTTGGCTCTTGACTGCTGTTATTTCATAATATCGATAACGATCTCGGTTATGAGTAGTTGCGTGTTTAAACATTAAAGTTAGCAAATAAATCACAGATAATAATTCTGCGAGGACTTTCATAAGTAGACAATTACTAGCAATTAATTTTATGCGGTGTTGCCTATAGTTATTTTTTCATTTTATTCAATTCTAAAATCCGCTTTTTGTACATTCCAATTATTGATTCAGGATTCCAATTTTCGTCTTCTGTTTTTCCGTGACCTAATGAAATATTTGTCATCAGTTTTCCATTTTCAAAAAAGAATTCACAATTCCATTTCATTTCTGCAAATTCATTTGTCGGATTATAGTTTTCAGTTTCTTTTGCGTAGCGCAACTTTCCGTTTTTCTCAAAGTAAAGTTCTTGAAAAAAAGTTTCATCCTTATAAGACTCAATTCGAATGAATCTGTTTCCGTTTTTTAAGTTACACACACTCCAAATTTCAGTTTTGCCATTAAATTCCGAAATTCCTTTTTCGGACCAAAAAAGCTCACAAGCCGTATAATTTGTCATTAATTCTAAATTGACTTCTTCTCGAAAATAATCTTCTTGAAATCCGTCATCTTGAGCAAACGAAAAGTTTACTGTAAGAACTAAAATTATTATTAGAATTGAGTTTTTCATAATTATGGGCAACGTTTTGGCTAAGCTGCGTTTTAATGCAGTTTAGGTGGTGTTAGCAAATGTTAATATTCATCTAATCATTCACTACAATTTCCATCAATTAATTCTTCTCTTGTAGGGTTAAAAGCATTAGAGGAAATATATAAACTGCCAGTTAAACCATTATTAATTATTAAGTCTTGTATTGCACAAAAATCCGTCAAATCAGAATTTTTTTTAATCCCTAAAGTTTTTACCGAAGCAATATTATCTATACCTGTTAAACTTGTAAGAGAAGGGTTTTTATAAATATTTATGGTATTCCCGACCAAAGTAAGATTCTCTAAACCTGTTAAATTAGTAAGGGAAAAACTCCTATCAATCCTTAAATCATTCCCTACCGAAGTAATATTATCTAAACCTGATAAGTTAGTAAGGGAATCGCCTGAAATTTTTAAATCCCTCCCTACCGTAGTAATATTCTCTAAACCTGATAAACTAGTAAGGGAATCGCCATAAATTGTTAAATCCCTCCCTACCGAAGTAATATTATCTAAACCTGATAAGTTAGTAAGGGAATCGCCTGAAATTCCTAAATGCCCCACCACCGAAGTAATATTATCTAAACCTGATAAATTAGTAAGGGAATCGCCTCCAATCATTAAATCCCCCCCTACCGAAGCAATATTATCTATACCTGTTAAACTAGTAAGGGAATTGGCTGAAATCAGTAAATGCCCCCCCACCGAAGTAATATTATCTATACCTGTTAAACTTGTAAGGGAATTATTCTCTCTAATCCATAAAAACCCCCCCACCGAAGCAATATTATCTAAACCTGTTAAACTTGTAAGGGAGGCATTCTCAAAAATACTTAAAGAAGTACTCAATGAAGTAATATTACCTAAACCTGATAAACTTGTAAGAGAAGGGTTTTGCGTAATATATATTCCTTTCCCGACCGAAGTAATATTCTCTAAAACTGATAAACTTGTAAGGGCATCATTGTGTTCAATATCTAAAGAACCACTCACCGAAGTAATATTATCTAAACCAGCCAAACTTGTAAGGGAAATATTCCTATCAATCCTTAAATCCCCCCCTACCGAAGTAATACTATCTAAAACTGATAAACTTGTCAAATTATAGTTCCATCCAATATTTAAATCACCTTTTGTCTCTGTTAAATTTTCAAGCCCCGTTAGACTTGTAAGGGAATCATTATGTTCAATTGATATATGATCCACCGAAGTAAGATTCTCTAAACCTGTTAAACTTGTAAGGGAGGCATTCTGCCTAATAGTTAAACTACCACTAAATGAAGTAAGATTACATAAACCTGATAAATTTGTAAGAGAAGGGTTATATATAATACCTATATTCCCAACCGAAATAATATTCTCTAAACTTGTTAAATCAGTAAGAGCATTATTTTTAATCTTTAAATCACCCCCTACCGAAGTAATATTATCTAAACCAGCCAAACTTGTAAGGGCATTATTTTCAATAATATCTAAATCCCCACCTATCTTTATTAAAGTTCGCAAAGAACTTAAATCATTTATAAGACTCCCATTAGCATAGTAGTAACCTATATAAAGTTCACCTGTTATTTCAGTATAAGAACCAGTTGCAAAGTTATTTACCTCTTCTTGTGATGTCAATTTTACATCTCCTTCGTAAATTTTAGACTCAACAAACTGAATTTTAAAAGAAAACAATATATCACCATTTGGTTTATCTTTAATTACACCATCTTTTTCCCCGGTACCGTTACTTGGTGTACCTTTAAAGTAACGAGTTGTTTCATTACCGCCAACAACTTCAGTAAGATTTTCTAAATCAGCAACCGAATAAAAAAGTCCTTCAGGTAGGTTATTGCCTGTGACTTTAAAAATAGTTTCCGTACCTATTGAAGCTAGTGAAGGTGTTACAGAGGCTATGGTTATGAGTTCATTTTCTTCTGGAATAGGAATAGGGTCTTCTTCAGAATTACAACCATTAAAAATTAAAAGGCTTAATGCAGAAAGTAGAAATATTTTTTTCATATCTATTTTTTTATTATTCTTCAAAGTTTTGTTCACAATTATATCTAAGATCTAACCATTTTAGGATAGTTGTTCTGTTGTTAGTTTTAGTTTTTGCTAACGGTTTGGCTAAGCTGCGTTTTAATGCAGTTTAGGTGGTGTTGTACGTTGGTTTTAATTCAGACGTTTTATTTTAATAAACGAATCGATTTTTTTTTCATACTTCTTTCGCCAATTCATTCCGTTTTTTTTCTCCAAATATCTTTCCATTACGGAGTTGTAAGCGTCAATTCCGTTTAATTCAGATTGGGTTACCATACAACCAAAATTCACATTTTTAAATCCGTATTTTTCTGTAATTAAATTCAACTCAGTGTTCGAAAAGATTGGAAGTCCAACAGTAACTATTTTAGGATTCCCATTCATAATATCAATTTTTGCAGTCAAAAAATTATATCTATTGACAAATCCAAAACTCCATAGTAAAATTCCGAATAGTAGAATTCCAATTCCGATTAATATTTTCTTTTTACGTTTCATTGGTCAACTTGCGTACAACGTTTTGGCTAAGCTGCGTTTTAATGCAGTTTAGGTGGTGTTATAAGCTGTTACGCTTAGTTTTTATCTTTTAATAACTTCTGAATTAAAACTTTTAGTTTTTCAATTTCTTTTTGCTGCTTCTGGTTAATAATCTTTTCCTTTCTTAATTCACTGATTTCTTTTTCTTGTGCAATCGTATATAAAGTTAATTCTTCAATTTTTTTAAGAAGATTCATATCCATTTCAGCTTGCATTACTCCGTTTTCAGCAAATTCTTTTGCAGATGGAATTTCTGGTAAATGACTATTCTCTTTTATAAAACTCTCAACCTCTTTAATGCTTCTTAATTTATAATCCGATTTAAAAACGTAATCAGGGGCTGGTACTGCCAAATCTATTTTTACTTCTTTTGCGTGGATTTTTCCATTTACAGTTAATTCCATATCTGGTTGAGTTGTTCCAATTCCAATTCTACCATTTGCTGAAATTCTCATTTTTTCACTATTTCCTGTTGCAAAAGCAATATTACCAGCTGAACTCCCAGAAGACTGAATAGTCATCGTTTTTGCTTCGCTTGAAGCAGGCCAAGTACCTGTTAATTTTTTATTCGTTAAAAAATTCAAAACTTGATTGCCATCTCTTATTGATAATTTACCTCCTGGATTAGAATCTCCTATTCCAACTTTACCATTATTATCAATTGACATCGCAGTCTTCGAGCCTACCCCATAGGAATTAGTTGTTGAAAAATACATTTTTGTTCCATAAGCCCCATCACTTCTCACATATATTCCTGCCTGTGCGTTCTCACCTTGGTATGCGTCAGAAGCTCCAAAGGTTATAGAGTTTCCAAAATTATTAGTCGAGTTTTCTGGATCTAAATGAATTGACCCAGTCGTATGTCCTTGTATCGTTTCATTCCAATCACTTGAACCTCCTGAAATATGAAGTTTAGATTTTGGATTTGGAGTTCCTACTCCGACCCAACCATTATTATCAATTAACATTGCGGTCTTTGAGCCTGTCACATAGGAATTAGTTGTTGAAAAATACATTTTTGTTCCGTAAGTTCCATCGCTCCTTACATATATCCCTGCTTGTGCATTTTCACCGCTATATGCATCAGAAGCACCAAAAGTTATAGCATTACCAAAATTATTAGTCGAGTTTTCTGGATCTAAATGAATCGACCCAATTTTTTGTCCTTGTATTGTTTCATTCCAGTCACTTGAACCTCCTGAAATATGAAGTTTAGATTTTGGATTAAATGTACCTATTCCAATATTACCCGACGGAAATGTAATTTTATTAGCGCCGTTTTCGAGTCCAAGAACAAAGTTTGTTAAGTCGGGATTGAAACCCATGTATGCTTTTCTTTGTCCAGAACTGTTTTTCCATTGCGTATAGAGCCATTTATCATCCATTGTTTTAAATGTTGCAATAGCATCATTTGAACTAGAAACGGATATTGGAGAGGTGAAATTTTGTGCCTTAACTCCCAAACTCATTCCCATCATAGCAATGACAGCAATTTTAATTTTTGTTTTAATCTGTTTCATTTTTATTGTTTTTTAATTGTCAGATTGAATCGCTTGAATAAGCATTCCATTTAAAAAGAAATATTTTTCATAGCGATTTCATGATAATTTAGATTTATAATTGATTTCAATGTGTTTTCTTTTATGGTTTATGACGTTTTGTATAAACCATTGTTTTAATATGGGGATATGCCGCTATAAGCCGAAACGCTTAGTTTTTATTTTTTAACAATTTCTGAACTAAAGATTCAAGTTTTTCGATTTTCTTTTCCTGTTCCTCAATCTTAGAATTTTGTTTTTTTAATTCTTCAATTTCACTTTTTTGAGATTTTAATTTCTTCTCCTGCCCAATAGTATATAAAGTTAATTCCTCAATTTTTTGTAATAATTGAATTTGAAAATTTCCAACATTAACACCATTTTTCTCCATTTCTTTCGCGGATGCGATTTCTGGTAAATGCTTTTTTTCTTTTATATGTTTTTCGATTGATTTTAAAGTTGGCAAGTTGTAATTTTCTTCGAAAACGAAATCAGCAGTTGGAGAAGTTGTTACTTTAATTTCTTTTGCTTCGAATTTTCCTTTTAAAGCGGCATTTCCATTTCTATTAATAGTGAATTTCTGATTTCTGTAACCTGTTGCATCTTCAGAAATATCAAAACCTACAGCTATATAAGCGTTACCATTAAGTGACCCGAAAACTGCCGTTTTATTATCATGCTCATTTCTTAATCTAAAAGCACGAGCCCATCCGCCTGGAGTATTTACAGTATGTTCTAATCCAAATGTATAGGTTTTTAAATTACCACCTCCTGTACTGATATCAAGTTTATGTTTGGGATTTGTTGTTCCAATACCCACATATCCATTTTGAGAAATTCTTACCCTTTCGTTTCTTGAGTTAGAACCTGTTGAAAAACTTATACCATCATAAGCATTCAAACTTAAACCATCTGAACTGCTTCCATTATGGTCATAAGTTAGAATAGATAAATTGTATTTATTTGAGTTGACAAAATTCTCTCTAAAAAATATTCCGTTATCGTTACCTCTTGAGAACGAATTAAACAAAACATTTCCGTTAACATCTAATTTTGTACTCGGACTTGTTGTCCCAATTCCTACATTTCCATTAGGGAATGAAATTTTATTGGCTCCATTTTCAAGGTTTAAAATGAAATTTGTTAGACTACCGTCAAATCCCATATAAGCTTTTCTCTGACCTAAACTATTTTTCCAGTTTGTATATAACCATTTATCGTCAGTTGTTTGAAATGTTACAATAGCATCTTGTGAACTCTTAATATTGAATGAACCATTATTCAATAAAAATTTACTAGTCCCATTTTCAAGATTTAAAGTAAAGTTTGTTAAGTTACCATCGAGTCCCATATAGGCTCTTCTCTGTCCTGAACTATTTTTCCATTGAGTATATAGCCATTTGTTGTCATTTGTCTGAAATGTAGCCACAGCATCGCTTGATGTTGATATTGATATAGGTGTAGTAAAATTCTGAGCATTAGTTCCTAAACTCATTCCCATCATAGCAATGACAGCAATTTTAATTTTTGTATTCATCTGTTTCATTTTTATTGTTTTTAAATTGTCAGATTGAATCGTAGGAATAAGGATTTCTTTTTAGAAAGAAGAATTATTCATAGCGATTTCATAATAGTAAAATAGAAGTGATTTCTCTTTATAGCTAACAATTGTTATACGATGCAAATATAGAAGTTATTCATTATATCTGTATATAAGAATATTTAAATTCAGTTAAAGTGTAATTAAATTTTATTTCCTTGATAGGGGGCTTTATTAATGGATATTGAATTAATAATAGTGATACTTAAATAATACTTCCTACGAGTTTTTGAATAACTTTACTTTGAATAACAACTAAAAAACCCCCACTTAAAAAGCAGGGATTTTGTCTTATTTATATTCAAAAGTTTTACTAGTGAATAGTATAAAATTTACACTGTAACTTTTTCAGAGTTAAGAAACTCTTTTAACTCGTCATAAGAGCTAATTGCGGTAGCTACTTTTTGTTTGCCAAGTACTTCTTTAATTTGTTCAGGGATACCAACTTTTACAGGAAGCGTATCTTCTACAACATCTAAAAATTTAACAGGATGAGCCGTTTCTAAAAAGATACATAAACTTTTAGCATCGTTTTTTTGATATTCTTTTGCACCTAGATATCCAACAGCACCATGTGGGTCAGCAACATAATTACTAGCATCATGAATGGTTTTCATTGCTTGGCGAGTTTCATCGTCACTAAATGAATAAGAAGAAAAAGCCCTCTTTAAAGTTTCAATATCATTGTCAAATAACTCTTGGATACGAATAAAATTACTCGGGTTTCCAACATCCATGGCATTAGAAATAGTTGCTTTTGAAGGTTTAGGATCGTAAACTCCTTTGTCTAAATAATTCGGAACCGTATCATTTATGTTCGTAGAAGCTACAAAATGTTTGATAGGAAGTCCTAGTTTTTGAGCCATAATTCCAGCACAAATGTTTCCGAAGTTACCACTTGGTACCGAGAAAACAACTTTTTTGTGTTGTTTGTAAACTTGCTTATAAGCAAAGAAGAAATAGAACATTTGAGGTAACCATCGAGCAATGTTAATAGAGTTTGCCGAAGTTAGTACTCTTTCAATATTTTTATCTAAAAATGCTGTTTTCACCATGTCTTGACAGTCATCAAAAACACCATCTACTTCAAGTGCTGTAATGTTTTTACCAAGAGTAGTTAATTGTTTTTCCTGAATATCACTAACTTTTCCACTAGGATATAAAATAACTACTTCCACACCTTTTACTCCCAAGAAACCATGAGCAACAGCACCTCCAGTATCTCCTGAAGTAGCCACTAAAACGGTAACTTTGTTGTCATTGTTACGATTAAAATACCCTAAACAGCGAGCCATAAAGCGCGCACCAACATCTTTAAAAGCCATCGTTGGTCCATGAAACAACTCTAACGTAGCAGTATTGCCATCAATAGGAACCACTGGGAAATTAAAAGATAAGGTGTCTTTAATAATCTCTTTTAAAGTATTATCTGGAATTTCATTTCCAACGAACTGCTTAATTGCTTCATAGGCAATTTCTTCGTTAGAGTACGAATCTAAATTCGCTATAAATTCTTTTGATAAAGGAGTAATACTTTCCGGGAAATATAATCCTCTATCGGGAGCCAAACCGTTAACTACTGCTTCTTGAAAGCTAACATCTGGTGATTTTTTATGTAAACTATAATAGTTCATTTCGTGTTGTTTATGTGATAAAGTTAGTCTAATTTGAGGTAATAGTTTTTACCCCATCCGTATTTATTTTTGAAGTAAAAACATTAAAATCAATGCCTTTGTCGGAATACGCATTTTCTATCGCTTGATGTACCTTTTTTGCGGTTTCATCTCCTTGACAAATAGCAAAAATGGTAGGTCCAGAGCCTGAAATTCCAGCTCCTAATGCACCCGCTTCGATAGCTTCTGACTTTACAAGATCAAAATGAGGAATTAAATGCTTTCTAGCTGGTTCTACTATAACATCCGTTAAAGAGTTTCCTATTAATTGATAGTCGTTAGAATGTAACCCACTTACCAGACCTCCAACATTAGCCCATTGAGTAACCGCACTTTCTAAAGATACTTCTGAAGGTAAAACTTCTCGTGCGTCTTTTGTTTTTACCTCAATTTGGGGATGAATCGCTACCAAACGTAATTCATCTGGAACAGGAAGCTTTACAATATCTAAAGGCTCGTAACTTCTAATAAGTACAAACCCTCCAAAAACGGCTGAGGCAACATTGTCAGCAATAGGAGTTCCACATGCTGCTTCTTCACCCAACATGGCAAATTTGGTCAATTCTAAATTCGAAAATGGATTTCCTAATAATTGATTAACACCATAAGCGGCACCACCCGCACTGGCCGCACTACTTCCTAAACCGCTACCCGGTGAAAAACCTTTGTGCATGGTCATTTCAATACCAAAATCAACCGGGTGTTTTTCAAGCATGGCAAGGGCCACCACACCAGCTGCATTTTGAGTTGGATCTAAGGTAAGTCCATTCGCTCCTGTAATTTCAGTTATTTTAACTCCTTTTTCTTTAGTTTTTGCGAAAGTCATTTCATCACCAACATTTTCAACGGCAAATCCCATTGAATCAAAACCGCAAGAAACATTGGCAACAGTAGCAGGAGCAAATATTTTGATATAGTTCATTTTGTTAATTTCCTAATTAATATTTGTTCTAATTACATCTGCAAAAATTCCAGAGGCAGTTACATCCGATCCAGCACCAGCTCCTTTTATTTGTAAAGGTTGAACGGGATATCTGTCAGTATAAAAAAGAACGATATTGTCACTACCTTCTAAGTTATAGAAAGGATGATCGGCTGGAATATGTTGTAAACCAACTTTTGCTTTTCCATCGGCGAATTCCGCTACGTATTTTAAACGACTATTTTCTCCTGATGCTTTTTGGAATAACTCCTGAAAATGAGTTTCATTATTGTTTAAGCTCTGGTAGAAATCATCGTTATTGTTCGTTTCTAATGATTCTTTAGGTAGAAAAGAATCGTTGTCAATATCTGATAACTCAAGTTCGTAACCACTTTCTCGTGCTAAAATTAAAATCTTTCTAGCTACATCAATACCACTTAAATCAATTGTTGGGTCTGGTTCTGTATAACCTTGATTTTGAGCTTCTTTTACTACATCGTGGAAGCTAGAAGAAGCATTGAAGTTATTGAAAACAAAATTTAAACTTCCCGATAATACAGCTTGTATTTTACGAACGCGGTCTCCTGAAGCAACTAAGTTTTTCAAGGTGTCAATAACAGGTAATCCTGCACCTACATTGGTTTCAAATAAGAAAGGAGCGTTGTATTTTCTTGAAATTCTCTTTAAGTTTTTATAATTCTCTAGGTTTGAGGCACAAGCAATTTTATTACAGGTAACTACTGCAATGTTATTACGCAAATAATTTTCATAGATTTCAGAAACCGACTGATTTGCTGTATTATCAACGAATACTGAGTTTCTTAAGTTAAAATCTTTACTACGTTCGAAAAACTGTTGAATTGAAGCTTGTTCTCCATTATCTAAGAGTTCTTTCCAATTATTAAGATCAAGACCGTTGGCATCGAATACCATTTTTCTTGAATTTGCAAGTCCTACAACGCGAATGCTCATTTTTAAATGCTCTCGTAAATACTCGTTTTGTTGATGTATTTGAGCTAAAAATCGTTCACCTACATTTCCAACACCAGTAACAAATAGGTTCAGTTGTTTTATCTTTTCTTCAAAGAATTGTTCGTGTAATGTGTTCAATGCTTTCTTTGCGTCATTACTATCAATAACTGCCGATATATTTTTCTGAGAAGCACCTTGTGCAATGGCTCTAATATTAACATTGTTTTTACCTAAAGCGCTAAACATTTGACCACTTAAGCCTTGATGGTTTTTCATGTTGTCACCAACCAAAGCAATGATTGCTAAGCCTTGTTCAATCGTTACAGGATTGAGCTTACGACGTTCTATTTCTATTTCAAAGGCTTGGTTTACGGCACTTGCCGCTTTCTCAGCGTCTTCATCATAAATACCTACACAAATTGAGTGTTCAGAAGATGCTTGTGTAATTAAAACGACATTCACATCTTGGTTTGACAATGTTTCGAAAAGTCTTTTTGAAGTACCTGAAACACCAACCATGCCACTGCCTTCCAACGTAAGTAGCGAAATATTTTCAATATGACTAATCCCTTTTACAGGCTTTGTATTTCCGGACTCTTTGGTAATTAGCGTACCAGCATTTTCAGGATCAAAAGTGTTTTTGATCACAATAGGAATCCCTTTTTCTAAAACAGGTTGAATTGTTGGAGGGTAGATCACTTTTGCACCGAAATGTGATAATTCCATCGCTTCTTGATACGATATCTGTGGTATAGCAAAGGCTTGTTTTACCACACTTGGATTGGCTGTAAACATTCCACTAACATCCGTCCAAATTTGAAGCTCTTCAGCATTCAAAGCAGCAGCATAAATAGCTGCGGTGTAATCTGAACCTCCTCTACCTAAAGTTGTTGAAAAACCTGTTTCAGTTTTGGCTATAAAACCTGGTAATAAGGTCACTTGATGATCATTTCCTTTAAAGAAATCTTGACAATTTTTATTCGTTACTTTAAAATTAACTTGCGCTTTATCAAATACATTCGAGGCTAGAATAATTTCTCTACTATCTTTATAAGTAGTATTCAAGTTTTGTTTAGCAACTTCAGAAATAATAAAAGAAGAAAGTAGCTCACCAAAACCACTAATAGCGGCCATTGTTTTCGGTGTAATTTCTTTCAGTAAAAAACACCCTTCTAATAAGGTTTTTAGTTGTTCAAATAGGTCTTCAACCCTAGTTTCAACAGTTTCTTTTTGGTTGCTTTTGATCAAGTCGTTGATTACTTGAAAATGATGATCTTTTACTTCATTAAAAAGATCTAAGTAATTTGGTTGGTTTTCTGCAGCATAATTCGCCGATGCAATAAGCTTGTTCGTTGTTTTACCAAATGCTGATACTACTACTGCCACTTTTGAATTTGCAGCTGTATTACTAACAATTTGAACTACCTTGCTTATATTTTGACTATTTGCTACTGATGAGCCTCCGAATTTTAAAACTTTCATTTTAAAAGGTTATAAAAAATAATTGATTAAAGAATATTTGTGGTTATTTATCTGTTTTCAAGTCTTTTGAAAAAATAAATAGTACGGAAATTATATGTATGAACGAAACCCCCTAAAGGGTAATACCAGTAGTAATAATAATTGTGCCAACGAAAGACACTCCTGTCGAAGTGTTGGTAATATCTAGGATATGTCTTTCATTAATTATCATGGTGTCAAAGATATAAATGCTTTTTTAATTATTTGGTAGATTTTTTGAATTTTTCTTGAATTATTTGCGAAACCGTTTTATTAGCTATTTTACTCTCAAGCCAAGAGAGAATATCAAGGTAAAGAAAAGCTCGTTTTTCATACGGATGGTTTTCAAATACCTTTAAACGATCATAAATTTTCTTGAATTCGTTTTTGATTTGATGAGGATAAACATCTCCTAAAGCTTTTATCGAAGAAATAAATTCCTTTTGTACCTCTTGAAGGTTTTCCATTTTTAAAAGAAAACGATAGGTATCTTTAAATTGTACTTCCAAGTGATAGTCTAATCCAGATTCGTAGTGGGCAATCAGATTTAAAACTCTTGCAAAGCATTGAAGGTCCTCTGCTACATGTAAATTTTTGGAATTAATAATTTTATTTAAGTAGAAAATACACTCGGTATTTTTACCCATTCCAAAATATAAACAAGCTATTTTGTAGTAAAGAACAACAATGTGATGGTTGTCTAATAGATTACGATATTCTTCAATTTTATTATTGATGATATCTACCAAATATTCTCCTTCACTAAAACTTCCTTCTAAGAAATGGAGGTGAAGTTTATTGGCATAGTAATATTGAAACATTAAAATTTCGGTATTACTATTCTTCGGAATGCTATTATTCTCTATTCCTTCTTCAAACAAGGCAAACTCTTGTTTAAACTTAGAATGGTGATTGATGAAAAACAGACTTTCAAGTAAGTAGTTTATTCCTTTTAAGTAGAATACAGGATGTAAGCTTATATTCTTAGGATCTTCTTTGAATAAGTTAATCCATTTATTCGCGTATTTGTAACTCTGTAAAAAATCTTGAGTTAAAAAACTATGCCATAGATTGGCTTTGTATAACCAAAGTTTTTCTCTAAAACCTAGTTGTTTAAAGTCGTATTTAGGTAAGCGTGCCTCGAAATAATCATTTACCTTTTGAAGTTCTTCATCATTTCGAACATAGCCAGTTTTTAATAAAATTCCATAGAGCTGAAGTGATAAGTTTGAAAGCTTACTGGTAATAACGTTTTGCTGACTTAAACCTTTAGCCTGAACGGTTAATTCATCAGCCCTTGTATTAATACTTCTTGTTATGTATTGACTTTCAATTAGCTTTTCAAACTCAACAATCTCATAGGCCATGTTTTTCTCCTCACTATCCAAAGCCATATTTTTTGCTTTGTCAAGTAGCTTTAAACTTTGTTTATACAGTCCTTTTAAGTATAATACAGTGGCGAAATCCAATTGTTCTCTAATTTGGATTCTAATGTTTTTATGTACAGGATTTAAACGTAAACTAGTTAATATTTGCTTGTATAAATGAGCCTTTAAATTTGATAGCTGCTGTTTACTTACAATTCCACTTTTAATGATCGCTTTTTCATCGTATACCTTTTGTTTTTCCAGTAATTTGAACAGTGCAAAAAATTTAGCATCAACATTTCCACCAAGTCTTCCGATATAAAGATTAAATTGCCTTTTCTCTGACTTTGATAACGATTTTATCAAGATAAAAAGCGAATCAGTTTGTTGGTTGGTTGATGTAATTGTTTTCTTCATAGTTAACTGATTTACAGTCTTTTAAGTTAGTTTTTTGTTGATTAAGTTTCGTAAAGACCTTTTTAGAAAGAGGTCGATTAGAAAATCCAATATATACATTTGATTTTATAATCAGACAAAAGTTTTAGAATATGTCAAGTGATAAAGTCCAAATTTTTGATACGACACTAAGAGATGGAGAACAGGTTCCAGGTTGTAAATTAGATACCCAGCAAAAGTTGATCATAGCGGAGCGATTAGACAATTTAGGAGTTGATGTGATTGAAGCTGGTTTTCCAATATCTAGTCCGGGAGACTTTACCTCAGTAAATGAAATAGCAAAGATTGTTAAGAATGCCTCAGTATGTGGTTTAACAAGAGCGGTTAAGAAAGATATAGAAGTAGCTGGAGAAGCTTTAAAAATAGCCAAAAAACCAAGAATTCATACTGGAATAGGTACTAGTGAGTCTCACATTAAACACAAGTTTAATATTTCCAAAGAGGAAGTAATTTTTCGTGCGAAAGAAGCAGTTGCTTATGCGCGTAATTTCACAGATGACGTTGAGTTTTTTGCGGAAGATGCGGGTAGAACTGATAATGCTTTTTTAGCGAAAGTATGCGAGGAAGTTATTAAATCTGGAGCTACGGTATTAAACATTCCTGATACTACAGGATACTGCTTACCCAATGAATATGGTGCGAAAATCAAATACTTAAAGGATCATGTAGAGGGAATTGATAATGTAACAATCTCTTGTCACTGTCATAACGATTTAGGCTTAGCTACGGCAAATTCTATAGCTGGAGTTATGAATGGAGCTCGACAGATAGAATGTACCATTAATGGTATTGGAGAGCGCGCAGGAAATACTGCTTTAGAAGAGGTAGTAATGATTTTAAGACAACACCCATATTTAAACCTAGATACTAACATTAACTCTAAATTATTATACGATACAAGTTTAATGGTTAGAGAAAAAATGGGAATGTTTGTTCAGCCTAATAAGGCCATTGTTGGAGCAAATGCATTTGCACACAGTTCTGGAATTCATCAAGATGGAGTAATCAAAAATCGTGAAACTTACGAAATTATTGATCCAGCTGATGTTGGAGTTACTGAAAGTGCCATTGTTTTAACAGCAAGAAGTGGAAGAGCGGCTTTAGCTTACAGAGCTAAAAAAATCGGATATGAATTAACTAAGGTTCAATTAGACGCTGCTTACAAAACTTTTTTAAACTTTGCAGACAAACAAAAAGAGGTAATCGACGAAGATATTCATCGTATTATGGAACAAGTAAATAAGATTTCAAAAATAGCAATCGCTTAATGGGAAAAACATTATTTGATAAGGTATGGGATGCTCACGTGGTTGAAACAATACCAAACGGTCCCCAAATATTATACATTGACAAGCATTTAATTCACGAAGTAACAAGCCCTCAGGCGTTCAATGAGTTGGAAGAAAGAAATATTCCAATTGCACGACCGAATCAGATTGTTGCTACGGCAGATCACAATACACCAACAGTTGATCAGCATTTACCTGTGAAAGATGAACTTTCACGAAATCAATTGGAGCAGTTAACTAAAAACTGTAAAAAAAATAATATAACATTATATGGACTAGGTCATAAGTACAATGGAATTGTTCATGTAATGGCTCCTGAATTAGGGGTTACGCAACCAGGAATGACAATGGTTTGTGGAGATAGCCATACTTCAACACATGGAGCATTTGGAACAATTGCATTTGGAATTGGAACAAGTCAAGTTGCTCAGGTTTTTGCGAGCCAGTGTTTGTTGCTAGAAAAACCAAAAAGCTTACGAGTAAACGTAAACGGAAAACTTAAAAATGGAGTACTTCCGAAAGACGTTATTTTATATGTTATTGCAAAGTTAGGAACCAATTCAGGAACTGGATATTTCTGTGAGTATGCAGGAAATGTTTTTGAAGAGATGTCTATGGAAGGTCGTATGACTGTTTGTAATATGAGTATTGAAATGGGAGCAAGAGGAGGTATGATTGCTCCTGATGAAACTACATTTGAATACGTAAAGGGAAGAGAGTTCGCTCCAAAAGGAGAAGAATACGATGCCAAAGTAGCATATTGGAAAACGTTAAAAACTGATGAAGATGCAGTTTTTGATAAAGAATACAATTTCGATGCAGAAGACATCGAACCGATGCTTACCTATGGAACAAACCCAGGAATGGGGCTTAAAATTTCGGATGTAATACCTGAAGAAAATGATGCTTCATTCGATAAGGCCTTAGCTTATATGAACTTCAAAAAAGGAAAGAGTTTAATTGATACTCCTGTAAATTATGTGTTTATAGGGAGTTGTACAAACTCAAGAATTGAAGATTTCAGAGTAGCGGCAGATTACATAAAAGGAAAGCAAAGGGCTTCTAATGTAAATGCTTGGTTAGTGCCAGGTTCACAGCAAGTGGCAAAGCAAATTCAAGAAGAAGGACTTCAAGAAATTTTTGAGGAAGCAGGATTTAAACTGCGTCAACCTGGATGTTCAGCTTGTTTGGCAATGAATGATGATAAAATTCCTGAAGGAGAATACTGTGTGTCAACGTCAAATCGAAATTTTGAAGGACGTCAAGGTCAAGGTGCAAGAACCATATTGGCAAGTCCTTTAATGGCAGCTGCAACGGCAGTAGAAGGAAAAATTGTAAATTTCACAAAACATTTAAATTAGATGGAAAAGTTTGTTAAATTAGTAGATACAGGAATTCCATTACCTATTGAAAATATTGATACGGATCAAATTATTCCAGCTCGTTTTTTAAAGGCTACCGACAAAAAAGGTTTTGGGGATAATGTTTTTAGAGATTGGAGATACCATAAAGATGGTGATTTGAATACGGACTTTGTTTTAAATAACCCAATGTACAAGGGAAGTATTTTAATAGCTGGAGACAACTTCGGTTGTGGATCAAGCAGAGAGCATGCAGCTTGGGCTTTAAGTGGATATGGCTTTAAAGTAGTAGTTAGTAGCTTTTTCGCAGATATATTTAAAGGTAATGCCTTGAACAATGGAATTTTACCTATTCAGGTATCTAAAGAGTTTTTGGCTAAATTAATGGATATTGCTACAATAGACCCAACAACAAGAATTATTGTAGACCTTGAGGAACAAACTTTAAAAACAGCTATAGGAAATTCAAAATTTGATATAGATCCTTATAAAAAAGTATGTTTACTAAATGGATACGATGACATCGATTTTCTTGTAAGTAAAAGAGAAGCTATAGAGGCTTTTGAAAAGAAAAACTCAAAGGAAGTTGTTCCGAGTTAATTATATACACCTGCTAAAAAAAAATAAATGAAAGTAAATATTACTGTAATCCCAGGAGATGGAATAGGTCCTGAAGTGACGGCACAGGCAAAAAAGGCATTGAACGCCATTGCTGATGTTTTTGATCACACATTTTTGTTTAAAGAAGCATTAATGGGGGCATGCGCGATTGATGAAACTGGTAACCCTTTGCCAGATGAAACGGTAAAATTATGTAAAGAATCTGACGCTGTTTTATTTGGAGCAATTGGTGATCCAAAATATGATAACGATCCTACTGCAAAGGTTCGTCCAGAACAAGGATTGTTAAGGTTAAGGAAAGAGTTAGGCTTGTTTTGTAATGTAAGACCAGTAAAGGCTTATGATACATTAATTCATAATTCTCCTTTAAAGGAAGATCGTATTAAAGGAACTGATATTAGCATCTACCGTGAATTAACTGGAGGGATTTACTTTGGAACGAAAGAGTTGAGTGATGATGGAAAGGTAGCATCAGACGGATGTACGTATTCGGTAGAAGAAATTGAAAGAATAGCACACTTAGCATTTCAGTCGGCTCAAGCAAGACGTAAGAAGTTAACTTTAGTTGATAAAGCAAATGTTTTGGAAACATCGAGATTATGGAGAAAAACGGTAACTGAGTTAGCTAACCAATATCCAGATGTGACCTTAGATTATTTATTTGTAGACAATGCAGCAATGCAATTGATATTAAATCCTAAACAATTTGATGTGATTCTTACTGAGAATTTATTTGGAGATATTATATCTGATGAAGCCAGTGTAATTGGTGGTTCAATTGGTTTGTTGGCTTCGGCATCAGTTGGTAAGGAAAATGCATTGTTTGAACCAATTCATGGGTCTTTCCCTCAAGCTAAAGGAAAAGACATTGCAAATCCATTAGCTTCTATCTTATCGGCAGCAATGTTGTTAGAACATCTTGGTTTACATGAAGAGGCTGGAGCTATTGATAGAGCAGTTCAGAAATCTTTGGAGTTAGGAATTACAACAGAAGATATTAATTCAGAGAAGCCATTCTCAACAAGTAAGGTAGGAGACTTTATTGCTGATTATATTAATAATCAAGAGGATAGTGATATGAATTTTCAGAACATTCACATGGGACAAAGTACTATTATCTAGTTCTGGTTTAAAATAAAACAAAAGACCGTCTTAATTAATTAAGACGGTCTTTTGTTTTAATATATTAAATGAAATTCAAAGCAGTGTTTAATTCATGAAATTATAGAGGGAATTAATAGATTTTTTCTTGTTAAAGTATTGGTTTTTAGGTGTTTATTTTTTTTAAGCTATATTTGTAACAACTTAAAACCCAAATACTAATATTATGAAGAAAGTTATGTTGACCCTTTTATGGGGGCTATCAGCTATGGTACTTTGTACCTCATGTTCTGAAAACAACGAGCAAATTACTGAAACGAATTCAGTTGAACAGGCCACAGAAACTCCTTGGTCTAAATCAGTTCCAAAAAATGTAATAGAAGCCGCAGCGAAACTTGATCTCAATGTTGATCACCTACGATATGATACCTTCTATTTTCCTGACGGAACTTCGGAAGAGCGACTTTTTATAGAGGAAGATATTATTATGACTGAACAGGAAATTTTAGCACTTGCAGAATTTGTTGATGGACGTCAATATGCCACGAATAACTTAGTTTCTCAAGGGAGAAACATCAGTATAATTGGATATACTGGTTTTTTATATGGTTTATCAAGTAAAGAACGTACTGCTTTGAGTATGGCTGTTGATAACTATAATAGTTTAAGTGGAGTATCTATAAGTTTTACATTAACCTTTGGAACCAATTACCAGAACAAAGATATGGTTGTATATAGAAATCCTTTTCAATTCGGATCTGGAGGAAGTGCAGGATTCCCAAATAATGGATTACCGCATAAATGGGTTCAAATCTTTGGATTATCGAGTTATAGCGTCGATGTAATTGAGCATGTTATAACCCATGAAATTGGTCATTCAGTAGGATTTAGACATACCGATTGGTTCAGCCGTCAAAGTTGTGGTCAAAACACAAATGAAGGAGATGCTGGAGTAGGAGCAAATCATATTAATGGAACTCCAACTGGTTATGATTCTACGTCAATAATGCTGGCTTGTTTTCATTCAGGAGTGAGCGGAGAATTTAATAATAATGACATTACCGCATTGCAGCAGATGTATTAGGAACTCTTATATATATCTTTAAAGAATTACCATCGACGAAAGTCGGTGGTTTTTTATGAAAATTTAGGTAAGTTTTAATGAAAATATGAGGTGGCTAGTCTAAAATATATGATTAAATTTGCGGATGAAAAACTGCTTCTTGTTTTAATTTATGTTTCTTCTTTTTGGGGTTATTTTATCTAATTGATTGTTTTTTTTAAAAGTGTTAAATAAAATTTAACAAATTGTAGATATTTTTAGTTTTAATTTGTTTTTTTGTTTAAATGCAATCTGTTTCGCTTTGAAGTTTGTGAAATATTCAATTTTTAGCTTTTAATTATGTAGATTTGGTATAATTAAAACCCATTCTAATAATTAAAGCTAATATTATGAGCAAAGCTAAACTAGCCCTATCCTTGGGCTTAATGGCAGGGCTTTTCCTTGCCTCATGTTCTAGTGAAAACGAACAAGTTAATGAGTCGAATACTGTGGAACAAGCAGTTGAAACACCTTGGTCGAAAGATGTACCGCAGAATGTTGTGGATGCAGCGGCAAAACTAGACTTAAACGTAAATCATCTACGTTATGACACTTTCTATTTTCCTGACGGAACTTCCGAAGAGCGTTTATTCGTTGAGGAAGATATTGTAATGACGGAGCAAGAAATCTTAACACTTGCCGAAGCCAGAAATGGTCGTCAGTATTCCACGAATAATCTAGTATCTCAAGGAAGAAATATTTCTATTATCGGTTACACTGGCGGTGGTGGATATGGTCTTTCTAATAAAGAGCGTAGTGGATTACAAATGGCTGTTAGTAACTACAACAGTTTAGGATTAACAATCAGATTTACCTTAACATTCGGAACAAATTACCAATCGAAAGATATGGTAGTGTATCACAACCCTAACAATGGTGGTTCTGGTGGGCAAGCTGGTTTTCCTAGTGGAGGTCGTCCTTATAAGTGGATTCAAATCTATGGTTTAGGAGGATATTCAACGGATGTAAATGAACACGTAATCACTCATGAGATTGGTCATGCTATTGGATTTAGACATACGGATTGGTTTAGCCGTCAAAGTTGTGGTCAAAATTCAAATGAAGGATCTGCTGGTATCGGAGCAAATCACATTGCTGGTACTCCAACTGGATATGATTCAACCTCGATTATGTTAGCTTGTTTCAATACAGGAGTAAATGGAGAGTTCAACAATAATGACAAAACAGCCCTTCGTAGATTGTATTAAAAACGAAATTTTTTAATCGTACAAGCCATCGATAGATTCGGTGGCTTTTTTTATGCTTATATATGAGTTGTTTATAGATCGTTTTTTGTAACACTGAATAGAGTGTTTATATTTAACAGATAACCAAATTTTTAAATTACTATTATGTTAAAATCAATTTTAAAATTGAAGGATGTTCAAACACTAAGTAAAGAAGAACAAAAATCTATAGAAGGTGGTGTTTATTCCGAAACATGGTCTCAGTGTAGAAAAACTTGTCCAAGAATTTCTAAATGTATTTTCGATAATGTATACAATTTATGGGTGTGCCAGTGGTATGCCTAAAAACACATTAATGATCATAAATGATATTAGCAACCTAAAAAGGTTGCTTTTTTTGTGTCTATTTGTTGAGGTTACTATGTAATAAATAACGCTGTGTTTTCTCAAAAAAGGAGCTATTCATAATACAGCACTAAATAATTGTTTTTCTGAAATTGATAATTTCCTTAGTCTATTTGAGTTTTTCCTGAGTTCATCAAATATTAATTTATAATATTTCATTGTCACTATACATTTGAATCATCAATAAAACATAGTAAAGATGAATACAAAAAGAGAACTTATATTTTTAAGAACATTTGCAGTAAGTATAACAGTGGCAATAGGTATCGTAACAACAGTTGCTTTTAAAAGTAAGAGGAATACACAATTTGACACAATTGATGTAAAAAGAATAAATGTGATTGAGGATGATGGAACAGTAAAAATGTTAATTACTAATGCGGCGAATTTTCCTAGCGAAGGAGACAAAATTAACCAAGAAGTATATCATAAAAGAAAGAAAAGAGCGGGTATGTTATTCTTTAATGAAGAAGGTTTAGAATGTGGAGGATTTATTTTTGATGGTAAGAAAAAAGAAAATGGACACAGCTCAGGGCTATCGTTAACTTTTGATCAATATGACGGCGATCAAGTAATGCAATTGATTACTACAGATGAAAAGCATAAGGGAGAAAGATACAAAGCGGGAAGATTGGTTTTTAATGATAGGGGAGATAATGAATCACATGCAACAACTACTTCTATTATGAAAGAATTGAATAGCATTAAAGACAAAAAAATAAGGAGAGCTAAATTCAATGAATACAGGGAGAAAGGGATGATTGGAGGGGCTCCTAGAGTTATGTTAGGGCAAACAGCAGGAAAGCAAAACGGATTGTTTCTTTTTGATAAAGATGGAAAGCTAAAAGCGAAATTTATTGTAGATTCAGATAATAAATTAAGACTTGAAGCATATGATGATAAAGGAAATGTTACAGATTCATGGCCACAAAAACAATAACTGAATATATTCTAAAAATATAGTGAATTGTCGAAAATCTGCGATAGAGCTTTTTAAAGTGATATCGCAGATTTGTTATTTCAAAAATGAACTAAGGCTTATCGAAATTAGTGAGAAACATGTAAAACTTCCTGAGTTAATATGAGTTTTTCCTGAGTTCGTTAAATATTCGTTTTAGGCTTTATGCAACCATTATATATTTGAAATAAACTACTAAAATAGAATCATTATGAATACAAAAAACGAACTACTACTATTAAGAACATTTGCAGTGAGTATTACAGCAGCTATTGGTATTGTATGTACTGTGGCATTTAAGAAGAAGGGAAATACTAAATTTGATACCATTGATGTGAAAAGAATCAATATTGTTGAAAATGATGGAACCGTAAAAATGCTTATAACCAATTCGAAAAACTTTCCTTCAAAAGGAGATGAGGTGAATGGGCATTCCATGCATAAGAGAACAAAACGAGCGGGGATGCTTTTTTTTAATGAGGAAGGAATTGAATGCGGAGGGTTTATTTATGATGGAAGAAAGACAGAAAATGGTCATAGTGCAGGAATGGCTTTATCTTATGATCAGTATAGAGGAGATCAGGTAATGCAATTAATTTCACGAGACTCTGAAAGAAATGGAAGAAGAAGAAAATCAACTTACATGCTTTTTAACGATCGAAATGACTCGGAAACTAATGGGAAAACAAAAGAATTAAGTGAGGAACTTGAGAAAATAAAAGATAAAAAACTGAGGAAAAAGAAAAAAAGAGAGTATATAAAACAAGGTTATTTTAACGGAATCAAACGAGTAGCACTTGGAACAATGGCAAAGGATATGAATGGTTTGGTGTTATTCGATAGTAGTGGAAAACCAAAAGCTAAATTCGCTGTAGATAGCAATAATAAATTTGAAATTGCTGTTTTTGATGAGAATGGAAAAGTAACCAATACTTGGCCAGAAAAGAAGAATTAAGCATAATTAATAAAGGAGTTATACTTTATTAAAATCCGTAATGGAGTACTTAAGGATGTTTCATTACGGATTTGATATATTTGTTTTACGTATGAAAACCAAGCCGAATTTTTTTAAGGATAATATCCCGTTTTTTTTGTTTCTCTTCCTGTTTAGTTGGATTGTAATTATTCATGGAGAATTAAGAAACTCTACATCATGGGAAGATTTTAGGTTTTTTCCTGATGCCCCGTTTTGGCTTTTCTTGAGGGCTGTTTTTATTTTTTGGTTTGTGGGGGTTATCAAACGAAATATTAATAAGAGAATAACTTCTAAAAGTTCTTTATTAGTAAACTATGTTATTTTTTTGAGCGTTGGAACACTGTTGTATTTGGTAATTAGCAGTGCGTTTTCTTTGGTAATTTCGTTGTCCTTTGGAACTTTCCACAGAAATTATTCCACCTTATTCAGGGAGTTTTATCGCATTACCAATTCATTAATTGATTTTATTATGTTTGGAGGACTTTCACTTGCTTATTTGTATTACAAAGAAAGTATCAAGTATCAAAAACAGGCGTCTAGTTATAAAATAGAAAAGGTTAAAAGTGAGATAAGTCAACTTAAGTCTCAACTGAACCCTCATTTCTTGTTTAATAATTTAAATATTCTTGATCAATTAATAGAGGAAGACACAGAAAGGGCTTCAGTATTTCTCAATCGTTTTTCAGAATTGTATAGGTATAGTTTGCATAGCACGAACAAGGAGTTGGTAAGCTTAGAAGAGGAATTACTTTTTGCCGAAGGATATTTTAAATTGATGGAGGAAAAATATGATGGATATTATTTTATGGAGATTGACAGGGAGTTATTTCAAAAAGAAAGTAAAGTTCCTCCATTTTGTTTACAAGTTCTAATAGAAAACGTAATTACCCATAATAAAGGAACTTCTAAAAATCCAGTGTATATTCAAGTACAGGATGATAGAGGAATTAAAGTCGTAAATAATAAAATTCCTTTTAAAAATGCTAAAAAAGGAAATGGTGTTGCCTTAATTAATTTGTCAAAACAATATGAATTACTTGGAGCAAATGGTATTAAAATAAACAATTTGGAAGAAAGATTTGAAGTTGTTCTTCCATACCTAAATGAAGAAACATAGTATCTAATTTCTTGAAAAAATGGTTGAAAAAATGATAAAAGCGATAATTGTTGAAGATGAGCTTCCTGCGAAAAGAAAGCTAAAGAAATATATTAGTAATTACCATAAGGAAATTGTTATTGTTGATGAATTTGAAACGGTTGAGGAGGTCATTGAGTATTTTGAAGAAGGGAGAGATATAGATTTAGTCTTTTCAGATATTGAACTTCGTGATGGTAATGTTTTTGAAGCATACCAGCAGCTAAAGCTTAAGATTCCAATTATTTTTATTACCGCATATAACGATTTTTGGATGAATGCTTTTGAAACAAGTGGCATCGAATATTTATTAAAGCCATATTCCTTCGAGCGTTTTGAAAAAGCAGTAGATAAATATGTTAGTCTTAAAAATTCTTTAGGAAGTGGGGAAGAAAAAAGTGTTTTGGAAAAACTGGAAAAATACTTTAATAAAGAAAATACTATCGAATCGAATAATTACCAAGATAGAATTGCTATTAAAACAAGTCAGTATACATATTTCTTGAAAGTAGATGAAATAGTTTATTGTCAAGCTGATCACGGAATAGTTGTTGCTTTCGATTTTAAAAATAAAAGGCATATACTTTCTCAGTCTTCACTTAAATTGGTAGAAGAAATGCTCGATCCATCGATTTTCTTTAAAATAAATAGAAGTGAAATACTGAATAAAAACTACATCGAAAGACTGAGTAGATATAATAAAAATATTCTAGCAATTAATATTACAAATTCGAACGTGATTTTAAAAACAAGTCAAAATAAAACGGCGGAGTTTAATAGTTGGTTAGGTGTTTAAACATAAATTATAAGATGGATTTCTCATGTTTTTTTCGAGTTACATGATGTAATACTTCATGAAAAAGTGGTAGGAGCTATAAAAATATTACTATTGTTACAATAGATTAACATCATGTTACATTTCAGAAAGTCGAAACTTTAAAACTTAACTAATATTGTATCAGTGTTATACGACACGTATAAATATTTAGGTTGGGCTTCACTACACTCTCAAATTGGAAATAAATATGTTCACCAATGAAAACAGTATATATTATTTCTAGTTTCTTACTAGTTTTTATAATGTCATTTTTTCCCTCTAAAAAAGAAGGAAAGCACTTGTTTATCCTTTCTGGGCAATCGAATATGCAACTTTTAAAGCCCAAAGAATCGTTTATTCCTACTGTTAAAAAGAGGTTTGGATCTAAAAATGTAATCACTGTAAAATATGCAAAAGGAGCACAGCCTATTAGAAAGTGGTATCAAGACTGGAAACCTTTGGAAGGTAACAATCCTAAAGCTGAACCATATTTATATGATTCCTTGATGACAAGAGTAAAAAAAGCTGTAGGGAATAAGAAGATAGCTACAGTAACCTTTGTTTGGATGCAAGGAGAAAGAGATGCAAGAAAGAATTATGGAGATGTTTACGAGCGAAGTTTACTAGGATTGCATAAGCAGTTAAGTAATGATTTGAAAAGAGAGGATGTTAATTTTGTTATAGGAAGAATAAGTGATTTTGGTTTAAAGAAAAAGAAGTGGAGTCAATGGAATATGATTAGAGATATTCAGGTGAAAGTAGCCCAATCTAATTCTCGATTTGATTGGGTGGATACGGATGACCTAAATACAGGAAGAAACAGAAAAGGAAAGGAAATTGAAGACGGTATTCATATGACAGCAAATGGTTATGTTATTATGGGAAAACGCTTTGCTGAGAAGGCGATTCAATTAATAGAGACTAACAATTAACGATGATACAAAAAGCTACTGTTTAAATGTAGCTACTTACTGGATATTAAATACAAAGACTTCGGAAAAATAGTATTCATCAATAATAGATGGCTAGTATGGTGAATGTTTATTAGATGTATTCAAAAGTATTTGACCGAGTTATTCTAAAAATATTTATACAGAATAATTAGGTGTAAGAGGGAAATAAAATGCCCTGTCCTCTTGATAAAATGAAACAATATTTACACAATAATTTATTTTAATTATGAAAAAAATCACTAACCTCAGTTTAGTTATTTCTTTTCTGTTTTTATCATGTTCAGATAATTATATGACGCAGTTGAGTCAATCTGAAGTAAAACAGCAAAGAATGGCACAAGTTGAAAATCAAAACTGTTTTACAATAAGAAATCATGGTGAATTGAAAAATGGAAGTACTTGGTTTAGTGTAGCTGGAAACCATTTAGATGATATCATATGTTCGGTTACAATATGGAATACAAATGATGAAAATAAGGGGACTTATGAAATTAGGAATGTGTTTTATAACGAAGGTAGAGATGTTACGGTTGTACATACAATCAATAATGAATTGCATGAACAAGAAAATATAAAAGGAGGCAGACTTTGTTCAAGTAAATTGAAACCAGTTCCTTCAGGTATTGCTTTAAGAGGTGTTAGTCAATCAAGAGGGTATATTGATTCTAAAAGAACCTTTTACAATACACCTGTAGAAAACTTAGATATTTCAATTCATCAAATTCGTTGGTCGGATTTGGAACCATCAAGAGGTAATTATGATTTTTCCATTATAGATGATGCCTTAGCACATATCAAAGAGGTAAATCCAGATTATAAGTATATTATCCGAATGAATTGCGGAGTATGGAGCCCAGAGTGGCTTAAGGAAGAAGTAGGATTTGTTTTCTGGGATTTTAGACGTGATACTGATGATTTTAGACTACCAAAATTTTGGGAAACTCCATTTCTTAACAACTATAGCCGTTTGATGAGAACATTGGCTGAACGTTATGATGACAATCCTATGGTGGCCGGAGTTCAGGCGAATGGAGTTATGACATTCCATGGTGAAGTAATGTGGAATCGATTGGGGAGACCTGAAGTGGCTGTTAAAAATAAAGAAAACATGTATGCTGCTGGTTTTACACCCGATAAAGATATTGAAGCTTATAAGAGGATGCTGAGAATTCATAACAATACCTGGAAAAAAACGAGAACAATTGTAGCTTTAAATCCTTATAAAATTGATGGGAATGATAGTCCAACGGATGAAGAGAGAACTAGTATACTTTTTGAATCGGCAAGACAAATTTTAGGTGTAAAAGGTATTCTTGGTCAGCATAGTCTTCATGATAATGTGGAAAAGGAAATTTATGAAAAATGGTTGTTACCTCATGCCGAAATGGGATTCCCAATTTATTATCAAACACAGGTGTTTAGTCGTTTTGTCGATTATGATTTAGATGATTTATATGAAGCATTAAAAGTGGCGGGAAGAAACCATGGGGTTTATGTAGAAATTCCGAATAAATGGGATTGTACTGACATTAACAACGGTCCTGGAGGAAATGATTGTACGGAACATCATAGAGCTGATAATATGCAAGAAGGAAGAAGACTTTTAAAGAGAAATGCTGATAATTTCTAATATCTCCCCTTTAAGTTTATCCAAAGTAACACAGTGGTTCCGAAATTAGAGTTACTGTGTTACTTATTTGTTTTCTTGAGAGATAAACTTGTTTTAACCAATTAAGTTGATGTTTTAAGATTGGTAACATCCAAATAACTCTGAGTTTTTCTTTAGAAAAGCTCAGAGTTTAAATCAAAATAAATAGTATTACGAGTGAATACTTCCTGCGAATCGGATATTAGCTAGTTCAGCCATATCTTTTTTCCAAGTAGTAAGGTCTTTAGAGTTAAATTTATTTAAATCATCATGTCCACAGGCTCTAGCCATAACTTTCATCAGTTCGGCAGAGGCCGTAAAGAAATTAAACAATTGATTTGCTGATTTATCAATATTTAATAGTTTCCTTAATTCAGGTTTTTGAGTAGCAATACCTGCAGGACAGTTATTTGTATTGCACATTCTTGCAGCAACACAGCCTATTGATTGCAATGCCGAATTTGATAAAGCAATTCCGTCTGCTCCTAAGGCCATTGCTTTTATAAAATCATCAGGGACTCGAATACCTCCAGTAATAATTAAAGTAACATCTTTACGATTTACTTTATCAAGATAATGTCTTGCTCTAGCAAGGGCAGGAATTGTAGGAACAGAAATATTGTTCCTAAAAATTAAAGGAGCAGCTCCTGTTCCTCCTCCACGGCCATCAAGTATAATATAATCTGCGCTTGCATCTAAAGCGAATTGGATATCTTCTTCGATATGGTTAGCTGATAATTTAAAACCAATCGGAATTCCTCCAGTAATTTCTCTTACTTTATCTGCAAAGTTTTTATAATCTTCAGCAGTACTTAAATCGTCAAATGTTGGTGGTGAAACAGCAGGTGTTCCTTCCTTTAAGTTCCGTACTTGAGCTATTTTACCAATAACTTTATTTCCAGATAAATGACCTCCAGTTCCTGTTTTGGCTCCTTGACCTCCTTTAAAATGAAAAGCTTGTACTTTTTTTAGTTTATCCCAGTCAAAACCAAACTTAGCTGAAGCCAATTCATAAAAATATTTTGAGTTAGCTTCTTGCTCTTCACTCAACATTCCACCTTCTCCAGAACAGATTCCTGTTCCTGCTAACTCAGCTCCTTTAGCTAAAGATATTTTCGCTTCTTCAGAAAGTGCTCCATAGCTCATGTCGGATACGAATAAAGGGATATCTAATTTTAGCGGTTTTTGAGCATTGGGACCTATGATTAGTTCTGTTTTAACTTCGGTATCTTCCATTAAAGGCTTGGTGGCCATTTGGGCGGCGAGTATTTGAATATCTTTCCATTGCGGTAATTCTGGAATAGGAACTCCCATAGCTCCCATTTCGCCATGATGACCAACTTTTGATAAACCATCTTTTGCTAAGGCTTTGATATAAGCAAGTGTAGGTTCTTCCTTAGTTGCACCTGATGTAGGTGAAGTATTAACGGTAGTTTCTTCCTCTTTTAGTGTAGCATGGGTTCCGTCACAGTAAGGTGGATTTTTACTGTGTTTACACATACATAAATAAGTATCTCCCGTTTCTTCTGCTATGAATTTTTTAGGAGTAATATCAGTAGTTCTATGTGAACCATCACAATAGGGTTGATTCTTACTTAATCCACATGCGCACCAGTATTTTTCTTCTCCTTTTTTTAATGTTACCTTAATCGGTTTTCGATCTGCTATTTTTGGTTTGCTCATAATAACTTATTAGTTTCTGTATTCCTTTCAAAATTCAAAAACTCCAAAGTATTATGCATTCATCTATATGAAGAAAAAAGTGTGAATTATTTGATTATTTGTTAGTTAATTTGATTTGACTAATCTTTTGAACGTATTATTTTTCCTTTTAAGGTACTCAAGGTTTGCGGTGCGATTCCTAAAAATGAGGCAATCATATGTTGAGGAACTCTATTTTGGAGCTCAGGATAAGTTTTTAAAAAATATTTATACCTATCAATGGCAGGGGTGCCCATAAGCATTAAAACCCTTCTTTGAAGTCTTCCAATCCTTCGATATAATAGTTGTGCATTATGAATAATTTCATCCTTTGATAATTGAGCTTCGAAAAAGCAGTCTTTGTCGAAAATAATTACTTCGGTATCTTCTAAGCAGTCAATATATAATTTAATAGGTTGATTATATTCCATAGCTTCCAAATCTCCAATAATCCAATCTTCCGAAGCAAACATGTAAATATGTTCTTTTCCACTGCTGTCAATGATATAACTTTTCAATAATCCTTTAATTACAAAATAGGCATAGGGTTTTGAGCTTCCTGCTTTTTGTAAAATAGTTCCTTTTTTAAATTGTTTTGATTCTGCACCTTGACTATTAGCAAGTATATCCTGAAGTCTATTCATAAATGTAAAAGTAATAAATACAATGGTTTAAAGAAATATGGAGGGGCTGAGAAAAAAATACCCACAAAAAAAGGAGCTTATAAAAAGCTCCTCTTAATTTAACCTTAAATATAAAAGCCCCCCAGCTTTATTACTTAAATTACTTATATGACACATAAATTTTTGATAGGTCACATAAAAATTGAAAAAAAATAAAAAAAAGTGAAAAAAAAATAAGAAAGCTCCCGAAGGAGCCAACTTCTCCCCTTAAAAAAAGGGAAATAAAAAAAGGTTATCGTGTGTGTAATATACTTTTTGGGGAAAGTTTGTAATGGGATGATTAATTTACGATAACCTTTTTGTAATTAAATTTGAGGGGAAACATTTATTAATTACACTGCAAAGATATGGCGTAACTTCGAGTGAAAATATGGTGAAGTACGTATGAAGTGATGATTTTTACTTTACTATTTATATTCAAACCTACTACATTTTATTGGTTTGTAAGGTAGTAGCGCAATTAATAACTAGCCTTAATTAAGACTAGTTGAATGATAGAAATTGTTTAGATAATCGAAGAAATTCATTTTTGTTATCATCGTCATGCGCATAATGTCCCATATTATGAACTATCCAAAGTTGTGAGTTTTTTAATGTTTTGTGCAGAAGTACTACTGATTCAATTGAAATTTGTTCGGCCTTGTCTCCCAGAACGATTAGAGTTTTGGTTTCGACTTGAAGTAGTTCTTCGTTAGTTAATTTGATTTTATAATTGGCCAACTCATCTAAAACTTTTTTTACCTGTTCATCACCACCAGCATGATAATCATAGATCCATTGAAATTTTTCAACATTTTCATAATTAAAAGTGTCCAACATGTCAGGGAAATCTTGACTGTTCCAATCTCCATTAGCTCCAATAATTATCATTGAATGAATAAGTTTTGGTTTTAGGCAGCTCATTTGAAGAAGTACATCGCCTCCAAAGCTTAATCCTATTCCTTTAATTTTCCGAATTCCTAGATGTTCAATTAATTTTAAAACATCTTCAGAAGCGGATTTTACAGAAAAGGTATTGTTAAAAGGGCTCGATTTTCCATGACCTCTAAGATCAATTAAATATACTTTGTATTTGTCGCTATATTTTTCGACATAACTTTGCCAAGCAATAGAAGATTGCGTATAACCATGAAGTAGAATTAGAGGTTCGCCTTTACCTTGAGTTTCATAATAAATTTCATGAGTATCAATTTCGAAGTAGTTTGATTCTTTTGTAGTAGTTGATTTAATCATTCTGTAGTGGTTAAATTTGATTAATTGTATGTGAAATTAGCTTTTAAGTATCATGTGTAGTATTGGATATGGTTTTCCTGAAGCGTCCAATTCTGACCGATCAATAATTTTGAAACCTTGGTGTAAATAAAAATCTACGGCCTTTTGGTTTTGTTCATTAACATCTACCTTGTTTACGTTTAATTCGTTGATAGCGTTTTGCAATAGTGTTTTGCCAATTCCTTTACCAGTATAGGAAGGGGCTATAAATAGCATTTCTAAATTTTCTCCAGCTACGCCACTAAAACCAATAATTTCACTACTTGAGTTTTTAATACATCTGAGTGAAACTGCATCTAGGTAAGTGTTTAAAATTAAAGGTCTGAAGTATTCGATATCCTCTTCTTTTAGGAAATCATGTGTCGCTCTTACTGAAGCCTCCCAAACATTCACAATTTCTTGGTAGTTTTCTTTAGTCGTTGTTTCTATTTTATACATGGTTAAATATGTAGTAAGTTGTAGTATTTATGGTGAAATAAGTTAAAAATATATTATTTCGTTTTTATGGGAATCCAAATTTCTTCTTCAGAATTAGGATCGTTGTTTTTATAATTTTCTCCTAGTACTTCGAAATGAGGTCTATCATCAACAACATAAGGGGAGTTTGGAATCCATTCTGTGAAAATATACTGAAATATAGAAGGATTTGAACTAGAACCTTTATAATCAAATACAGCATATGTTCCCTCTTGAAGAATATAAGTCTCCATATTATTTGGAATGAAATCGAAATTAAGGACTTCTACAACCGCCCATTTTTCGAACTCGTTCGCTGGACTGAATTGTTTGTAATAATTTGGAGGGTAAATCTGCATAGAGATTTTGTCTTCAGAAATACGATTTTGAATCTCATTGATTTTTGGAACAAACTGACTCCAAAGTTGATGTGTTTTATTATTAACTAAACTCATCTCAATTCGTTGACCGATGAGTTTTTTCTCGGTTAATTGTTCAATTCTAGGTTGAGGTTTTGGTTGATTCATGGAGTTTTCGATTTATCTATTTCTGGTCTCTCAGTGGGCGGCAAGTTAAAGAATGCAAAACCACTTTCAATTACTTCTACATCAAAGTCTCTTTTTAAGTAAACTCTATCATCAAGTTCATAAAATAAGTGAATGAAAAAAAGAATAAAAACTCCGAAGCCAATCCAGAAACTAGTATATAGTTTTCTTGGAATATTAATTGTGAAGAACCTATTTATTATTAAGCAAATGATCAATGAGATAGAGAAGTAAACAATTAAATTTAAGATCATCTCCGTCATGAAATATTGTGTAGACAAGGATGTATGAAACCCTGATCCTTTGTAAATTAAAGGGAAACCAACGAAAAAGTCATCAGGTCCGTCAACAACTAACACATATTTCCATCGGGAAATTAATGCAAATGAAATTAATGTAAGTGGTAAAACAGCTCTGAAAATTAATTTTTTCATAAACCCAGTTTATTAATACTTCCTGTTATTTAAGTTTAATTACGCATAATGGTTTTTGGAGGAGTTGATGCAATATAAATTATATTCTGAAAAACTATTGTTGTTTTTCGAGTTCTTTCAATAAATCAATTTCCCAAAACTTGGGAATTGACATATTAGCAGCTATAATAATTGTTAATTCCTTTTCTGGACATCTTGTAAGTCTTGTGTTATATCCAGGTTGTTGTCCAGAATGCGCATGTACTTTTCCGAACTTTTCAGAAGTGTATAATGACCACCCAAAACCATATTTAGAACCCCAACCGTCTGCGTACTCACCATTATTTAATTTAGTTGGTGCTAAAGCTTTTTGTAAACTTTTTTTACTAATAATAGTGTTTTTATAAAGAGCTTTATCCCATTTCAAAAGATCGTCAAGTGTGCTAATAACGGATCCGTCGCCGTAAAAACCGCCAAGCCAATACACAAAACTATTTTCAGGAGTTTCGTAAGCAATACGATTTTTACTCGTTTTGGCATCATATACATACCCCATGGCAAGTAGTGGTGTTTTAACAGTTCTATAATCTGTAGAATGTTCCGCGGAAGTATTGCTCATGTTAGCAGGATCAAAAATCTTTTCTTTCATAAAGCTTTTATAGGACTTACCACTTACTTTTTCAATTAAGGAAGCAAGTGTACAATATCCTATATCGCAATATTCCCACTTTTCTCCAGGTTTCCATTGTAATGGATATTTTTTCGAAGCAAACATTTCAAACATTTCTTTATTCCCATTTACTATGGTCGTATCAAGGTCTTTCCACATAGAATTCACGAAATTGGGCAATCCTGAAGTGTGCGACATTAAGTGTTTTATCTGAACTTGTTTATATGGGAAATCCGTCAGGTGGTCTGAAACAAAATCATTGGTAGATAGTTTTTTTTCTTGCTCGAGTACAAGAATTCCAAATGAAGTAAATTGTTTGGATAACGATGCCAATTGAAACTTTGTATTGTTTTGAAAAGGTGTTTTTAAGTGGTAGTTCGCATATCCAAAGCTTTTTCTATAAATAACTTTGTTCTTTTGAGCGATTAGTACTTCACCATTGAACCTATGATTGTTATGAAATGACTGTAAATAATGGGTGATTTTATCTTTATCGATTTTAATTTCCTGTGCATTGACTTGAATACACATTATGGCGATAGTTAATAGGCGAACAAATTTGGTCATAGTAGTAGTTTGCTCTAAAAATAAAGAAATATTCGATATGTAAATTGAGTTTAGGTCTTTTTAACTTTTAATAATGAAGCCGTAGCGAAGGTTTAGTTTTCAGTGAGTTGCTCTACGATTATTGATTATAAAAACAAATCCAAGCAAGCTTATGATAAAGCATAGGGGAGAGTAGAAGTAATTATCGAAATGGGCAAAGTTGGTGTTTTCGATTTTTTTGAAGAAACCTACGAAATAAAAATCTCCAATGGCTCTTAAAAGGAAAATAGAAGGAATTAACCAAAAAAGAATAACTTTTAGAATTGTCAGCACTTTCGCTTTAAATGTTTTTTTATAAAGTAGATAGGCAACTGAAAAAATGAGAAGGCCAAAACCCACGATAAAGCTATCTGTAAAGGTTGGGTTTAAAACTTTTACGCCTTCTTCCGTTTCGGGCAATGCATTATTAAAACCCTGGCTACCTCCAAATGCCCAATAAAAGTGAATAGCCGATAGTGCTAGAAGTATTAAGAATAGAATTTTGGAAATGAAAGCACTATTGCGTTTGGTTTCTCCAGCCTCTTTTTTCAATGGTTCTAACATTTGTTACGTCTTTTAAGGTTTTTAAATACTTCGCTAAAAATAGCAATTCAGTGTCTTCTTTTTCTCCTAAATATTCTTTAGAATAAATGGCATTTCCATAATTCTCAATGCACTTATGCGGGGTATCGTCAACAATTATCATTCTTTCTAGTTTGTAACCTAATTTTTTTACCTTTTTCAAAGGTTTTATATAATTGTAATGATCACGATACCTATCGTTATAATTGCCAAAAGAATCCGAGTCAATGAGTCTTTTAGGTTTACACCGAGTTCTTCCCCAAACGAAATGCAGGTTAATGTCGGTAGGGAAAATATGATTAACAATTTTCTCTACATAATCATCGGAAGCGGATGACCAAACAGCTAAATGAAAATTGTTTTTCACTTCGTTGAAGAAATCGTGTAAATAAGGGCGCTCGTATATATGATAATTGAATACCATGAAATCTTCTTTTCTATCCAATTTGTTTTTTGTGGCATGAATTAAGGTTTCATCAATATCGAGAATGAGTAATAGTTTTTCTTTTTCTAGCATAGCCTCGTTATACATTTATACTAGGATAGGGAATATAGCTATCATCATTTTGAACTTTTGGAAATTGCTGGTTATTCCAAGCTAATTTTGCTTTCTCTATTTTAGCTTTGTCATGTGATACAAAATTCCAATCGATGTAACGGGGTTCTTCGAAAGGTTGCCCTCCAAAAATAAACAGTTTAGAATCAGCTTTCACTTTGAACTCGCAAAAATCATCTTCTTTAGAAACTAATAAATGACCTTTTTCGATAACTTCATCACAAGCAGTAATTTCACCAGAGTGGACTAAAATACCTATTTCACCTTTTAATTTACCTGTTAAGTTTACAGTGGTGTCTTTTTGAGCCACTATTTCCAACATGAACAAATCGGACCATAAGGTTAAATTCGATTCCTTTCCGAAAGCGCTACCAACAATCAATTTTAGAACGAGATTATTTTCTTCCCATGAAGGAACATCGTGAGCTTTTAAATGATGAAATTCAGGCTCTTTATCTTCCATATCTTTTGGTAAGGCTAGCCAAATTTGATACCCTTCCATTTGGTAGGTTTTCCCTTTTAATTCTTCTGGAGTTCTTTCAGTATGCGTAACGGCTTTACCAGCGATCATAAGGTTTACCTCTCCAGGAATAATTTTTTGCGAAGTACCAATACTATCGGCATGCATTACCGCACCACTTAACAAATACGTTAAAGTAGCCAAACCAATATGCGGATGTTGATCTACACTCATAATTTTTTCCTTACCTAAGGTCGTTGGTCCCATATGATCAATAAAAATAAACGGACCAATCATTCGTTTTCTTCGGAAAGGAAGCAGTCTACCCACGAGAAAATCTCCAATATCTCTGCTTCTTTCTTCAATAATTAATTTTGTGTTTGACATAGGATGGTTTTATGAAAAGTGTCATATATTTTTTTGATTCTTAAAAATAGCAATTATTATTAATGATTATCCTTAATGGATAATAAATCGTAATAGTCAACCTGAACTTGTTTCAGGTTCTCATCTCAAATACTTGTTTTGTGGTGCGCTGAGGTTCCGAAATAAATTCGGAATGAAGGAAATATTGTGATTATGACCAATATTGATAGTCAAATTATTATTAAATTTTTGGAATAAGATTAATGATTTAATTTATACACTGTCTTAGAGTCTTCAACTAAATTTTTATTGAATTTTAGTTCAATAGCAACTTCTCTAGTGCCATGAATCGACTTTGAAAAAACTAGATTCGAAGCATAGTCAATTTCATATAACCTTAGAATTCGGTCAAGTTCGTGTTGGTAATTTAGTATGTTTTTTAATTCTCTTTTGTATTTATATAGACTATCAAAGCCTACGATCCAAAGAGATACTCCACCTGAAATTAACGAAATTAGAAAATAATAAAAGTAAACACTTTCATTATTTAACTTACTTAGTTGATCAGCGAGGAATAGCATTGTGAATCCAATAACGATGGAAATATAAAATTTGATATGAACAGATGTCTTTCGTTTTTTTAAGATCTCTAAATCAATAATAATGGATTCCAGCTTTTCAATGAATTTATTGCCAAAATGAATATCAGAACACGTGTTTAAAAATGCGGGTTTTGAACCTGTCAATTTACATGTCAACCCATCTATTAAATGTGTGTTCTCGTTTTCACATAGTTGGCAATGTTGGTACATTTTCATTTTTAACCAATATGTTTTTTCATTAATCAAAATAGCAAGTATTTATTAAATCTTTCTTTCAATAGCATTATAAAGTAAGAATAAATTCGAATAGGATACTAGAATGCTACCAGGCTTAAAACGAAAACAGCGCGAAATTAAGATTCGTGCTGTTCTATAAGTTGTTTGATGTGCTTCTTTTCTAATTGGCCTTTAATTCAAACTTTGTAACTTTTCCATGGTCCCAATCGATAACCTTGTAAAATAGTTTAGTAGGATTTATAGCACGGTCAAACTCAATAATTAGATCGCCTTCTCTCGTATATCCTTTTTCAGCATAGAAGATGGTATTAGAAAAAGGAATAAGCCGTTTTTTACCAAAGTATAAATTATCATTCTTAAAACTCACTTGATATTTACTATATGATTTGGCTAATGTTTTTGAGAATTTAGCAGGATTTTCCGTGGTTTTTGCATTAAAATAATTTAGTTTCCATGTTAGGAGTTCTTCTTTTTCTTTAGGGAGGTTACCTTTTTTCATTTCTTTCATTAAAGAGTCGCTCTTTTTAACGAGAATTTCTTTTTTAATAAAATCCAAAGCTAAATCAGTTGATATCTTTATATCTGGAGTAACTCCAACACCTTCCCAGTTCGATTTTGTAAGAGGAGAAGTAACTCTTCCCGAAGGAATAAATGCAATAAAGTCTTTTTCAATTGGTATGAATGCTCCAGAGTGAGCACCTCCCCATGAATTTTCCCCAACAATAGTAGCTCTTTTATTTGCTTGCATAAAGTATGGGAATGCTTCAGCGGCAGACCCTGTATTTTTTCCTATAATAATGTAAAGTGTAGCATTAGGTCTTCTTTTCCCAGAAACATTAACTAATGTCCATTCCTGAACAAGTTCATCTTTTTCTCTATTGTAATTTTCTAGTAATAACCGATGATCACCTTCTTTGAAAAAGTAACTACCCAAAAAACGTCCCATTTTACCACTTCCACCACCATTGTCTCTTAGGTCAATGATGTAACTGTCGACATGTTGTAGAAACTCCATACTTGCTTTCGCTATTTGAAAGGCTTCATCGTATTCATGAAATTGATTAATTTTTAAATAACCAATATTATCTGGTAGAAGAGCTACTTTTTCAAAACCATAATTTTTTTGCCTTATTTGTTTTCTATGATCAACTTCAGTTTTTTTATCGGTGTTCGTTATGTTTTTATAGCTCTGCGGGCTAAAAAAGAACCTAAAATGAACGTCTTTACTAATGCTTCTTATAGTATCGTTTAGCGCTTTTGCGAAGTCTTTTTTATTTCTTGGAAACTGATACTGTTTTATTTTATTGCAAACTTCCTTGGCGGTTTTTTCGAAAACGTATGACTTTAACAACTTGTCAGATAGTTTCTTTATGATTTTATTTTGTTGTTTTTGAGTCAGTAATGTTTCTTCTTGTGCAATACAAGTAATTGAAATGAAAAGTAGTATTAAGATTGTGGTTTTTTTCATGAGTTATTATTTCTGAATTTAATAAACAGTACTATATGTTTTTGATTTGAATATCAATTGTAATTTTTTCGTCATCAGAGTTATGAGAAACATTCATAGTTGTTTGGTTACTAGCAGACTTTCCTCTTAAAGCATAAGCTATTTTATCAATATTAACTTTGATGGCATTGTTTTTTAGGTATACGTAATTTTCAAGATCAATACCCAATTCTTTAAACTTATTCGTGTTTCTCAGGTCTTTGTAAGAAGGGAACAATTCCGATATCGTTTTATCGTTTTTCGTAAGAATTATTTCAATGTTTTTTTGATGGTAGTTACCGAATGATATTTCAATATTATTTTTGTGCTTATTACTATTTTGAGCGGTTGCTAGGCAAAAAGTACATAGTAAGCAAATAAAAGAAATTAACTTTTTAATATTCATGTTTTAAGTGATTTGATTGGATAAAATTATTGTGTATGTTTATGGTAATTAGGTAATTGAATGTTAAAAAAACTTAAGAGAAAATTAAAAGAAAGCTAACCATGGGTATAGGTTAGAGGAATACCTTAAAAAAACTTAAAAAACCTTAAATAAAATTAAGAAATGGTGAATGCCCCGGAGAAATATGTTTCTTTGAAAAATAAAACACTTTATAAATGACGGGAAGAAACTTTAAATATGTAATTCTTTTGATAGGCTTATCTTCCTTAGGAATAATTTTTTCTCAAATTAATTGGTTAAATAATAGTTTTACGCTTACCCAAAAGAATTTTAATGAGTCCGTGGTGAAATCTCTTACAGAAGTGAAAGAGGTTATTAAAACTCAAAATAAAAAGAATAGTATTCTAATTGATGAAAACTTTAAAGCAGACTATGATTATCTGAGTGAAGACGAAAAGTATCGATTTAAATTATATTTGGTTTCTAAGTTCGATTTTGTGCCGAAATTGGACCAAGGTTTTTATGACTCATTGAGTGAGTTTCAGGATGCTTTTTTGAAGTTAAGGAATACTGATGGTAGTTTTAAGGAATCAGTCTCAATTATCTATGGTCAGGAAAATATACAAGAGCGCTATTATTACGAAGAGATAGATTTTGATAGTTTAGTAGAAAAAGTGTTTACTTCTAATGGGATAAAATTGACCTATAGTTTTGGAATCAAGAATACCAAATCGAATAAATGGGAATATATTTTAGGAAAAAAAATGAAGGATATAAGCTTATTAGAAGAAAGTGATTATGTCTTAGAAGTTTTTGATAACAAAAGTATTTACGTGGTTTTATATAATAAGGAATCGTATTTGTATAAGTCGTTGTTTTCTAGTGTGATGTTGTCTTCTTTAATGGTTTTAGTTATTTTGTTTAGTTTATGGTTTTCTTTACGAGTAATTTTAAAACAAAAGAAATTATCTCAAATAAAAACTGATTTTATCAATAATATGACACATGAGTTTAAAACTCCTATTGCTTCTATTGGTACTGCGGCAGTAGCCATTGAGGAACCTGAAATAATTCAAAATAAATCAATGGTAAAACAGTTTACAAAAGTTATTAAGGAGGAGAATGAGCGTATGAATAAGCAAGTAGCAATGATTTTAAAGTTGGCACAAAATGATCACTTCATAACTGAACTAGAAATACAAAGTGTTGATGTACTAAAACTTGTGAAAAAGGTTATTTCTCAGAATCAAATTCGTATTGATAAAAAGAATGGTAACATAGAGTGTATCGTTAAAGTAGATAATACCATTGTTTTTGGAGATGAAATGTATTTGCATCAGGCAATAAGTAATTTAGTAGACAATGCTATTAAATATTCACCAGATCAAATTCACATTACAATTGTAATTGAAAATAAAAATGAACACTTAATTATCCATGTTTTAGATAAAGGCATGGGAATTCAAAAAGATGATGCAAAGAGAGTTTTTGAAAAGTTTTATCGAGTATCAACAAATAATACTCATAATGTAAAAGGATTTGGATTGGGGTTGAGTTACGTTAAACAAATTGCAGAGGCACATAATGGGAGTGTTTCTCTTAAAAGTAGTAAGAAAGGAAGTGTGTTTTCGTTGTTTTTGCCTCAAAAAAGAGAATAGTATGGATGCGCAACTTCGAAAGAAAATATTATTAGTTGAAGACGATCCCAATTTCGGAATGGTTTTAAAGGCTTTTTTGGAAATTAAGAAGTTTGATGTAACATTATGTAATGATGGGGGAAAAGCTTTACCAATAGCAAAAAACCAAGCATTCGATTTCTTAATACTAGATATAATGCTACCAAACAAAGATGGTTTTTCAATAGCAAAGGAGTTAAAGGAAAATGGTATTAAAACTCCTTTTGTTTTTTTAACAGCTCGAATCTTGAAAGAAGATAAGGTAAAGGGCTTTGAGTTAGGAGCGTTAGATTATTTAGAAAAACCTTTTGATCCCGATATTTTGTGTTTAAAAATACAAGCACTTTTGGGGAAGCAATCAGAGCTTGTATTAAATGATGAAATAACTATTTATGAAGTAGGAAATTTTAAATTGGATGTGGTAAAGAGAGTTCTCGTATTGAATAATATAGAAACCAAGCTAACATCTAAGGAAAGTGAGTTGTTAAGAATGTTAATCTTATATAGAGATAATATTTTACTTCGTTCACAGGCACTTTCTGAAATATGGGGGGATGATAACTATTTTACAACCAAAAGTATGGATGTGTATATTACAAAGCTTCGAAAATATTTAAAGAAGGATTCCGAAAATAATATTGAAATTCAAAATGTCCATGGAAAGGGATTTAGGCTGGTAATAGCCTAGGTTCATCTTGATATGAACTGGAAAGAATATTTTTTTTTAGAGAAGTAATATTTTTAATAAAATTAAAATAATAAGTATGATGGCAAGAGCAATGCGAAAGGAAGGTTTTGAAAAGAAACTATATTCTTTATAAATGTCATTATACTCGAGTTCACGAAAATCACGATTGTTCTCTTGAATAGTATCGATAATTTTATGAATAGTATCGTCGAATATTTCCCCTTCTTTACCCAATTTAGAAGCTCCAATCATTATGTTTTTTTCGTTGGTTAGTTTTAAACAAAATGCTTTTTGAGTACCTCCTCGATCATCAATAAAATAGCCTATGATATCATTATGAGAAATTACTTCATTATTAATTTTAATGGAGTTGCTATTTCTTAAATCTATTTTGGTGGTTTTCTTAGATAACCTTACTCCTGCGTAAAAACATAAAGCTAGGGCAGGAATAAAGAGTAAAAAGAGACTTGTATTTTCAGTATATATTAGTGAAATAACGCTTAAACCAATGATTAAAGGAAAGCCAATGGCAATGGTAATGATTAGTGTTTTTAATGAAAGTGTTTTTAATTCAATGCTCATTTAACTAAAGTTTTAACAAAAGTACATGGAATGATTGTGGGTATTTATGTTGAGTTGATATTCGTAGTATTGAGGTTGTTATTCGTTATTTAACTTGTTTTTTAGCATGAAAGATGGTTAAAAACTTCCATTTGAATGTTTTGGCTTTTATAAGTAATCGATTGTAATAGTTTTTGAAATAAAGAAATCCTGCAGTAAGAATTAAAAAAATCTACTACAGGATGGTGTTTTATTTAAATATCTCTGTTTTAATTCAGAGGTAGGATATTGTAAATAGATTTGTCCCCTTTTGTAATTTCTTTTGATAGTTTTTCAAAAGGATCATTCTTAGATTCAGGATCCCAATCGGCTCTTCCTAAATTGTAATCAGTATAGTATTTTTCCCAAGTAGCATATTCTTTTTGAGCTATTGGAAGAATTTCTTTAACTATTTTTATACCTTCTTCTTTAGTTATATATCCAGCACCATACCCCATACAAACATTGTTTACAATTCTTGCATAATCCCATGATTTGTGTTTAGATTCTTTTGTTTTTAATTCGTTTATAGATTTTAAAAGAGAGGCTTTGTCGGTTATATCCCAAGAAGATTTAAGAGTGTTTTTACAGCCTGAAGCTTGTTCTTTTTTAAAGGGGTATTCTAAAACTTCTTTATATGCTTGTGCAAGTTCTGCTTTAGATGTTATTCCAGAAGAAGACATCATGTTTTTTACATTTTGGATACCACCAAAACCGTGTATAAAGTAGATTCCACCAAGCATAAACCCTTTTAACTGGTCATCTTCTATTTTTTTTTCAGAACAAGATTGAGTTGAAAATATTGATAATACTGCTATCAAGATTAAAGTTACTTTTCTAAATGATTTCATTTGTTTAATAATTTTTTTCAATAAATGTTTTACAGAGTATAAAACTATCTAGTAATTTCAATTCTTCTTAATGGGGTTACTATTCGTAAGTGTTTTATTGCTATTCGTTTAAGTTTGGTTGGAGGCGTTGTTTATTAATGTCAGTAAGTATGTAATACTTAATCGTACTCTTCTAGTAAAAAAGTACAATAAGCCCCATAAAACGATGGAAAACCAAAAAAAGCAAGACCTATCTATTTAGAATCTTGCTCTTCTGCTAATAATATATTGTTTAAAATCTCAAGTTTAGTTTTAGATGATAACGAAGCTATTATTCCTCATTATGATTTTGAATTCAATATTCATTTAGCTAAAGTTTTAGCTAAAAGTGCACAGAGTTATTGAGGGGGTATGTTAAGTCAGTATTTGTAGTATTGATGTGGTTATTCGTTATACCATTTTTCAATATTCAATTCTAATAACATTCCAAAAGGCTTTTTTTTAAATGTTACCATTATATAACATTCGTTTTTATCGTATCCACAATTCTTATAATTTTGATAATAGAAGTTTTTGGTTTGAAAAGATTTTCCTCGGAAGTCATAATATAAGTTTCGATGTTTTCCTCCTGACACATTTGTAATTAGACATTTTTCTTGAATTAGTTCTTCTCCTTCAAAATCGTAATAAACGATAAATGCACTAAAAAGAAATGAGATTATACCGATAATTGGTAAGGAGGATACGATAACGGCTAATAAATACCATAATATTGATTTGATCTCTAAAAACCATTTTCTTAAGTCTCTAAAATAATATGCCCAGGCCGAAGCAACTATAATAATAGAAATAATTATAATTGAATAATGGATTTCTGATGGTGTGCCTTGAAGCTTAGAAATATCTATATTGAAGAACATCAATACTAAAGCGGCTATTATATATAATATGTTGTTGTTGGATGATTCATCATCGTTATTTGTCTTTTTACTCTTCATTTTGAATGTTAACTTAAGGCTTAACTAAAAAGTAACTCTAGTTGGAGGTATGTCTAAGTATTTTGAATAATAATTAAAGATGTTTTTTACTGGGAATTATTCAGTTAAGAAAGAAGGGGTTCCTCAATTGATTTCTTCTTTTTCTTGAATAATTCTATTAATTTTTGGTTGAATAAACCAAATTCCAATTGGATAAAACCATATTAAGAAGAACTCTCCAATAAAATCTGAAAAAGTAACTTTTCTTTGAAGCTCCGATGTTTTTATTGTTTTGGCGACAAAGTACAATGAATGGAATATGCAAAACATAGATAGAAAGTGAAAGGGAATGATAATAACTAAAAGATTCCTTATCGAATTTTGAGAAGGCGAAAAGGAAGTATCGTTAACGTTTGTGAAAGTACTGTCTAAAAATATGTACAAGAATATTAAATATCCTAGAGGTATAAAAAAGAATATCTTAAATCGAGTTACGCTAAAACGAATTTTATCTGGGATAGTTTTTTGAAGCCCTGTTACAACGGACCAAAACCATGCAAATATTATGCCTATGAAAAGAACCATAATAATTTGATGAATTTTGAAATAATCAAATATTATAACGGGATCTGGATTGTTTGCATTAAGAAGATTACCGAACATGATTGCCATGAGAGCGAATTGAATTACCATTGGAATTCCAAAGGTTAATATGAAAAGTTGCCAGTGTTTTGCATTTAAAAATCTTTCAGCCATTTTTGTTGTTTTACCCAAGTAGGGAGTGAAGGTTCTTTTTATAACTTTTACAAATTTAGGAAAATATAGAATTAATAGTTTAAAACGTATAGGTAAAAACCAAAAAAAGCAAGACCTATCTATTTAGAATCTTGCTCTTCTGCTAATAATATATTTTCGTCTAAAGTCTAAAGTCTAAAGTCTAAAGTCTAAAGTCTAAAGTCTAAAGTCTAAAGTCTAAAGTCTAAAGTCTAAAGTATAGATTACTGAGTTTGTATGAGATAATTGGGCTGCTATAGGCTAATTGTTTCAATAGTTTTTTAATTCAACATTCAACATTCAACATTCAACATTCAACACCCAACCCCCAACACTCAACACTTAAAATTGATTCATTTTTTCCTGAATTTTATCTAAGCTCAAATTATGAATACTTCCTGAATGGCTGTGGTTTTTAGAAGTATCTGGAACATACGATCCATCAGAAACTTCACCTCCTATTTTTTTATAGGCATCTCTAAAGCTCATTCCTTGTTCCACCAAAGTATTAATATTATCAACTGTAAATAAGTACTTGTACTTGTCGTCATTCAAGTCTATCTCTTTAACAATAATCTGTTGAATTGCATAATCGAAAATATCGAGTACATCTTTTAAATCTTCAAAAGCATACAAAACATTCTCTTTTAACAACTGATAATCTCTATGATATCCGCTTGGTAAATTATTCGTTAATAATAAAGTTTCCGTATATAAAGCCTGAATTTTATTACACTTACCTCTAATCAATTCAAAAACATCAGGATTCTTTTTATGAGGCATGATACTACTTCCAGTGGTTAATTCGTCAGGAAAAGAAATAAACCCAAAGTTCTGACTCATATACAAACAAACGTCCATAGCAAAACGAGACAAAGTATTGGCCAATCCGCCTAAAGCCATCGCAACAGTACGTTCACTTTTTCCTCTGCTCAATTGCGCCGCTACTACATTGTATTTTAACGTGTTGAAATTGAGTTCTTTTGTTGTGAACTCTCTGTCAATAGGAAAAGAACTTCCATAACCTGCTGCAGAACCTAAAGGATTCTGATCTACTGTTTTTAAGGCGGCCTCTACCAAATGTAAATCGTCAATTAATAGCTCAGCATACGCTGAAAACCAAAGTCCAAATGATGAAGGCATGGCCACTTGTAGATGCGTATATCCAGGTAATAAATTGTCTTTATACTGTTCCGAAAGTCGTAATAAGGTACCGAAAAGTGTTTTCGTTTTTTCAGTAAGTATTTGAAGATTTTCTCTATAATACAACTGCAAGGCAACCAAAACTTGATCATTTCTTGAACGAGCTGTATGTATTTTTTTACCTACTTCACCGTACTGTTTGGTAAGTTCATATTCAATTTTCGAATGTACATCTTCAAATTCAGTATCAATGATAAAACTACCTTCATTTATCTGTTGTTTTAATGTTTCAAGACCTTCAATGAGCTGAGAAAGTTCTTCTTTTGATAAAATACCAATACTATTAAGCATTTTAGCATGTGCAGATGAGGCTTCTACATCATAAGGAGCAATGAAAAGATCAATTTCTCTATCGTTTCCAATAGTAAAGTTCTCTATTTTTTTATCAATACTAATGCCTTTATCCCAAAGTTTCATTTTATTGTTTTTTTGCGTCATTTCGAACGTATGTGAGAGGTCTTTGAGCAGCTAGTTGCTCTTTGTTTTAATTGAACTCTCTTCGTTCAAATGACATTATGTTGTTTAAAAACTATATCGTATTATTTCCGATGTAATGGCAATAATTTTTTACATAGAAACACTTATATAGTTACAAATACTCTAATTTTCTAATTAAAAAAGAGCATTAAGCTTCGAATAGTTGTACTAATTGTGTTGTACCCTTCTAAAACAAACAAAATTCTATCTATTCTCCGCTTAATGCTTACAATGATTTAAACATCAATGCAATGAAAGTAATGTAGTGAACAAACAAAGTTTAAAATTTTATACGCTACACTGCATTATTAATGTCGGTTCATTGTCTATTTTATTATTATTTTATTGTTCTGCTATGTTTAAAATCGTTGCTTTTTCTTTTAGCACTTTACTCAATAGCTGTATGTATAAATCAATACCCTCTTCGATTTCATTTACATAAATAAATTCATCAGCCGTGTGTGAACGTCTACTATCTCCAGGTCCTAATTTTAATGAAGGACAACTAAGCACGGATTGATCTGAAAGGGTAGGAGAACCATAGGTTTCCCGACCTAATGCAATTCCAGCTTGTACTAATTCGTGTTCCTTTGGTATAGAAGAAGAATTCAAATTAAGTCCTCTTGGTGTTATCGAGGTACATGGAGAATTCTCTTGTAAGTAATCGCTAATCTCTTGATTGGTATATTGATCATTTACACGTACATCAATTACTAAAGAAACATTGGCAGGTACTGCATTGTGTTGTTTTCCTGCATTGATTTGTGTTACAGTTAGTTTGACATCGCCTAATGTTTCGGAACTTTTATCAAAATTTACATTTTTAAACCATTCTAAAACTTTAATGGTATTATAAATGGCATTATCATTATTCGGGTGTGCGGCATGACTTGGAGTTCCTTTTACTTCAGCATCAAAAACAACTAATCCTTTTTCGGCAATAGCCAATTGCATTAAGGTAGGTTCACCTACAATAGCAACGTCGATTTTTGGTAATGTTTTTAATAAGCCATTCAAGCCATTCGGACCACTACTTTCTTCCTCAGCAGTTCCAGCGAAAACTAGATTATATGATAGGTCATTTTGCTGATAGAAATAGGTGTATGTTGCCAATAAGGAAACCAAACAACCACCTGCATCATTGCTACCTAAGCCATAAAGTTTGCCTTCTTCAACAATTGCTTTGAAAGGATCTTTTGTATATCCGTTATTTGGTTTTACCGTATCGTGATGTGAGTTCAATAATAAGGTTGGTTTTGAAGGATCAAACTCCTTGTGAACAGACCAAATATTGTTTTGAGTTCTTGTATATGGAATATCATGATTTTTAAACCATGCTTCCAGTAGTAAAGCAGTATTGTCTTCTTCGGAAGAAAAGGACGGTGTTTCTATTAAATTTTTTAATAGTTCAATAGCTTTTATGGTGAGTTCTTGTATCATTATAATTGCAATAATGTATGTTTTGTTTGTTGGTTAAATAGCATATCGGTTTTTCCAATATGTACTTGATAAACCTTGTTTTTTAGTGCGTGAAAACAGTTGTCTAACTTCGGAATCATTCCTTCAAAAATCACTTGTTCATTTTTTAATTCTTGATAGGTGTTTAAATCAATTTCCTCAATAACAGAATCTGGATTGTCAACATTTCTCAGCACACCATCTTTTTCGAAACAGTAGTACAGTTCTGTACTATAATTCTGTCCAAAAGCAATAGCCAATTCTGAAGCAATAGTATCAGCATTTGTATTCAGTAAATTTCCTTCAGTATCGTGAGTTATTGCACAAAAAACAGGGGTAATACCATTATTCAATAACAGTTCTAAAGTTGAGGTATTTACTTTTACAATATCCCCCGCATAACCGAAATCAATAGGTTTTGAAGGCCTTTTTACGGAAACAATGGTTTGGGCATCTGCTCCAGTAAAACCTAAGGCATTTACCTTATTGGCTTGTAATTGAGCTACAATGTTTTTGTTGATTTTTCCAGCGTAAACCATGGTAATAATATCGAGTGTAGCTTCATCTGTAACTCTTCTACCATCAATCATTTTTACTGGTACTTCCATTTTTTTCGCAAGTTCAGAGGCTAGTTTTCCGCCACCATGAACCAATACTTTAGGACCAGTAATTTTAGAAAAGTTGGCTATAAAGCTATCGAGCGCTTCTCTATTATTAATGATGTTTCCACCTATTTTTACAATCTTTATTGTTTCCACTCTTTATTTTTTAATTTTAAATTTTTAATTCTAAATTTTGAGTTTAAGTAAAGAATTCAATCTTACAACACTCAACACTCAACACTCAAAATTTATAAATTACTTCAACTGAGTTAATAATTCTTTTAATACTACTTGAGCTGCATAAGTTCTATTATTCGCTTGTTCAATTACTAATGAATTGTCGCCATCTAAAACAGCATCTTCAGCGACAACATTTCTACGAATAGGTAGACAATGCATAAATTTGGCATTTCCCAATTTTTTTTGTGTAATCATCCATTCAGTATCACTTTGTAGAACTTTACCATAATCGGAAAATGAGCTCCAGTTTTTCGTATATACAAAGTCTGCATCTTTAAATGCTTCTTCTTGGTTATATACGACTTGAGCATTTTTTGTAACGTTAGGATCTAGTTCATACCCCGAGGGATGTGTTATCACGAAATCAACATCCATTTTATGCATTAAGTGCACAAACCCATTAGCAACTGAATGCGGTAAAGCTTTTGGATGCGGTGCCCATGACAATACTACTTTTGGTTTTTTCTCAGATTTTTGCTCCTCTAAAGTAATTCCATCAGCTAATGCTTGTAAAGGATGATCTGTAGCACTTTCCATATTTACAATAGGAACAGTTGCATATTTTTTGAAACTATTGATGATTAGTTCAGAAGTATCTTTGGCTTTATCTGTTAATGTTGGAAAAGCTCTTACGGCGATAATATCTCCATATTGCGATACTACTTCCGCAGCTTCTTTAATATGTTCTGAAGTATTTAAGTTCATCACAGTACCATCTTCGAATTCCATATTCCATGCATGTGAAATATTTAGAACACTTACTTCCATACCTAAGTTTTTAGCCGCTTTTTCAGTGCTCAATCTTGTACGTAAACTTGCATTGAAAAAAAGCATTACTAAGGTTTTATTTTTACCTAAGTCATTATATTGAAAGGGATTATTTTTTAATTGAATAGCTTTCTTAATAATTGAATCTAGGTTTTGAATATCATTTAGACTGGTATAATGTTTCATATTGTGACAGCTTTTAGTTCCTTTTGCAAGGCATTAATAAAAGTATCTACATGTTCTTTCTGTAAAGTCAATGAAGGAAGTAATCTCAGTAAATTTGGATTTTTAGCACTTCCTGTAAAAATGTGTTGATCAAACAACATTGATTTCCTTAGAGATGCTATCGGGTAAGAAAACTCTATGCCTAGCATTAAACCTCTACCTTTAATAGCTGTTACTTGCGGGATTTCTTTCAATTTTTCAACGAAATATGCCGAAATCTCCTTTGCATTGTTCATTAAATCTTCTTCTTGTAAAACGTTAACAACTGCTAAAGAAGCTGCACAGGCCAAGTGATTTCCTCCGAAAGTAGTTCCTAAAAGACCAAATGAAGCCTCAATTTTTGGGTGGATTAAAATACCTCCAATAGGAAATCCATTCCCCATTCCTTTTGCCATAGAAATAATGTCAGGAGTAATACCGTGCTTTTGGAAAGCAAAGAAATCTCCAGTTCTTCCAAAGCCTGATTGAATTTCATCCGCAATTAACAAAGTATTGTATTCTTTACATAATCTCTCTAGTCCTTGGTAAAAATGAGTAGAAGCCTCGTCCAAACCACCAACTCCTTGAATAGTTTCAATAATTACGGCGCAAACATCGTTGTTTTGTAAGGCTTTTTCTACTCCCACTAAATCTTCAAACTCTAAAAAGATAACTTCTTGTTGCGCATTAATAGGAGCCACAATTTTAGGATTGTCTGTTGCCGCTACGGCAGCTGAAGTTCTACCATGAAATGAATTTTTGAAAGAGATTACTTTCTTTTTATTTGTGTGAAAAGAGGCTAATTTTAAAGCGTTTTCATTCGCTTCAGCTCCAGAATTACACAAGAATAAATGGTAATCTTCGCAGTTAGAAATCGAAGTAATTTTCTTGGCAAGTTCTACTTGTAAAGGATTTTGAATAGAGTTACTATAAAATCCAAGGGTATTTACCTGATTGGTGATGGCTTTTGTATAAGTAGGATGGGCATGACCAATTGAAATAACGGCATGACCTCCGTATAAATCTAAATATTTAGTATTGTTCGTATCGTAAACAAATACATCTTTCCCTTTTACAGGAGTTACATCGAAAAGAGGGTATACATTAAACAAACTCATATTTGTTCTTTTTTTATCGTGTTAATTTTGTTGAATGATGCTACCATTCCTTGAATTAAAGCAGCGCTTAATCCTTTGTGTTCCATTTCATTCAAGCCTTCAATAGTGCAACCTTTAGGAGTGGTAACTTTGTCTATTTCTTCTTCTGGATGATTTCCTGAAGTAATTAAAAGATTGGCTGCACCTTCGCTTGTAAACATGGCTAATTCTTGAGCTTCTTTCGCGTCAAAACCAAGTTGTATAGCGGCTTGTGTGGTAGCCCGTATCAAACGCATCCAAAAAGCGATTCCACTAGCACAAACTACAGTTGCTGCTTGCATTTGATTTTCAGGGATAACCAAAGTATTTCCCAAAACATTAAAAATTGAAGTAGCTATTTTTACATGTCCATTGGCATGTGAATTACTACAAATACAAGTCATAGATTTACCCACCGCAATTGCAGTATTTGGCATGGCTCTAAGAATGTTATTTTTCTCACCAATAGTATCTTCAATTTTTTGGATTGAAAACCCTGTGATTGTCGAAATAATTACTTGGTTTTCTGTTAGTATTGGTTGAATATCTTTTAATATTTTTTCAAAATGTCTTGGTTGAACAGCAAAAATTAATACTTCTGAATTTTTTACTGCTTCCAAGTTGTCTGTACCTAAGAAAACATTCTTGATATTGCTGAACTCTTGTAGTTCTTCTAAATTTCTTTTTGTTAAATAAAGACTCTCAAACGCATTATTCTTAATCAATCCTTTTGCGATTGATTTTCCTAAATTTCCTGTTCCTATAATGGCTATTTTCACTTGAGTTATTTTTAGTTTATTTAATGTTTTGTATTGAAATCCTTGAATAGATTTAGAAATAATTAGCTTTTAATTGGAGTCCAGTGTCCTCAGGAAGATCAAATAATAGATTCATGTTTTGAACCGCTTGACCAGACGCTCCTTTTAATAGATTGTCAATAATACTTGTAATTAAAAGCTTGTTATTGTGCTTATGCACATGTATTAAACATTTATTAGTATTTACAACTTGTTTTAAATGAATTGGTGCATCTGAAACATGGGTAAATGGAGCATTTTGATAAAAAGAAGTGTAAAGTTCTTTCGCTTCTTCAATCGTACCGTCAAAGTTTGTGTACAAGGAAGCGAATATTCCTCTCGAAAAATTACCTCTGTTAGGTAAAAACAGAATATCGGAGTCAAAACCTGACTGTAGTTCTTTTATCGTTTGGTTAATTTCTCCTAAATGCTGATGTGTAAAAGGTTTATAGTACGAGAAGTTATTATCTCTCCACGTAAAATGAGTGGTTGCCGATAAAGATGTTCCTGCTCCGGTAGCTCCGGTAACTGCATTAATGTGAACGTCATTACCTAATTTTTTAGCGTTGGCCAAAGGTAAAAGAGCCAACTGAATAGCTGTGGCAAAACATCCTGGATTTGCAATATAATTACTCTTTTGAATAGTTTCCTTCTGGAATTCTGGTAAACCGTATACAAACTCTTTACCTTCATAAACATGGTCTTGAGTTAACCTGAAATCATTACCTAAATCAATAATTTTAGTCTGTGATGAAAAACTGTTATTGTCTAAAAACTTTTTAGAATTACCATGTCCAAGGCATAAAAACAGTACATCGATATTCTCATTTACTTCTTGAGTGAACTTTAATTCAGTACTTCCTACTAAATCTTGATGAATATGCGAAACTTTATTGCCTGCGTTTGATGTACTATATACAAAATTGATAGCTGCATTCGGATGTTGTAATAACAGTCTAATTAATTCCCCTGCTGTGTAACCAGCGCCTCCTATGATTCCTACTTGTATCATGTTGTTTTGTTAATTCTGATTTCGAATTATTAACTGATCATTGATAATTGATCACTGATAATTGCTACCTATTGATTTACTTGTTGATATATTTTGTTCTGATTTCCTAATAGTTTGATAAAACCTTTTGCTTCTTCGGCAGTCCAGCCTTTATTCATTTCACCATAACTTCCGAATTTAGCATTCATCAAGTCGTGGGGAGATTCGATTCCATCTAGAGAGAAGTGGTATGGCTTTAAAGTAACAAATACATCTCCTGTTACTTTTGATTGACTACTTTCCAAGAAAGATTCCATGTCTCTCATTACGGGGTCTAAATACAGCCCTTCATGTAAATGCATTCCATAGAAACTCGCTAAATATTCTTTATGTTGCATTTGCCATTTGGTTAAGGTATGCTTTTCAAGTAGATGATGCGCTTTAATAGTTATCAATGCTGCCGCAGCTTCGAAACCAACTCTACCTTTTATTCCTACAATCGTATCGCCTACATGAATATCTCTTCCAATACCAAAAGCCGAAGCAAGAGAGTTTAAAGTTTCGATGTTAGTGACTGGATCATTTCTAAACCCGTTAATTGCGGTAAACTCACCTTTTGTAAAGCTTAATTTAATAGTTTCAGGTTCTGTTTTTGTTAATTGAGAAGGGTACGCATGTTCTGGTAAAGGTTTTTCAGAAGTAAGTGTTTCTTCACCACCAACACTAGTTCCCCAAAGTCCCTTATTCACTGAATATTTTGCTTTTTCCCAAGAAAGATCAACACCATTCGCTTTTAAATAATCGATTTCTTCTTGTCTCGAAAGTTTCAAATCTCTAATTGGAGTAATGATTTTAATTTCAGGAGCAATAGTTTGAAAAATCATGTCGAATCTTACCTGATCATTTCCAGCACCAGTGCTACCATGAGCAATATACTTTGCTCCAATGCTTTTTGCGTAGGTTATAATTTCAATAGCTTGAATTATTCTTTCAGCACTTACAGAAAGAGGGTAGGTGTTGTTTTTTAATACGTTACCATAAACTAAATACTTCACCACTTTTTTGTAAAAATCATTAACAGCATCAATGTTTTTGTAGGTTGTAACTCCCATGGTGTATGCATTTTCTTCAATTCTTTTTATTTCCTCTGAAGAAAATCCACCAGTATTCACGCTAACTGCATGAACTTCATATCCTTGTTTTGCAAGACTAACGGCACAATATGATGTGTCTAATCCTCCGCTATATGCAATAACTAATTTTTCCATTTTTTATATTTTAATAATGCCAAAAGCATTTAAACTCTGTTATTTTACATGTTAATTTCATGTGGTCTTATGAGAAAATACTTCTGTAGGTCGGTTTTGATTTTGTTTGATTATCCTTTTTGTTGAGGTCTTTCGATTTTTTCTCTTTTTTTAAATACATCCCCTCTTTAATTCTCTTTAATCTTTGAAAAACTTTGTCTTTAACCTTTCTTTTTTTAGAAACAGCATTTTTCGGATCGTATAACATTCCAGTACACAAACACATTTTTCTGTCTGTTCTTTGTAAAACATCATAGTTTATGCAGGTTTGACAACCTTTCCAAAAAGAGTCATCTTCTGTAAGTTCGCTAAAGGTTACTGGTTTGTATCCTAAGTCGCTATTCATTTTAATTACGGGTAAACCTGTTGTAATACTGAAAATTTTAGCCTCTGGAAATTTAGTTCTGGATAAATCGAAAATGTGTTTTTTAATCTTTTTAGCCAGTCCAATACCTCTATAATCAGGATGAACGATCAGACCAGAATTCGCAACAAACTTTCCATGTTCCCATGATTCGATATAGCAAAATCCAGCAAATTTGTCTCCATCCAAGGCAATTACGGCATTACTTTGTTCTATCTTAGAAATAACATAATTCGGATCGCGCTTCGCAATACCAGTGCCTCTTTTTTCGGCGGCCTGCTCAATAGTGCTACAAATAATAGAAGCGTATGAGCTATGTGATGTATTTGTAATAACAATTTTCATTGTACAATATTTAGTGAAAACTATTTGTTCTTACGTATTGGTTAAATTGAATCTGAGTTTTAAGAGAAGAGCCGGACTCACCTGAGCTCCAGAAAATAAGTATCACCCTTACGGGCGAGGTCGGATAGGAAAAGAAGTACGAGTTGTTGAGCTATCTAGTAAGATAACTTGCTTAACATCAGTGAAAAAATAAATGGTTGATTCCAAAACTTGAAAATAAAATGATACAAAAACTCAGTTCACAAAAAGCGAAGTAACTAGTGTCGGTATTAGCACCGCACTAACAAACTGGGTATGATATTGTATATTCTATTTGTTTGCATAACGGGACAAATCTATAAATTAATTTTAAATAACAAATATAAATTGTGTTTTTTTTAAGTTAAACATTTTTAGAAGGTTAGAAAAGGTAGGTGTTTAAAGGTTCAGAAATAAAAAAATGAAAATAATTTGTAAAAATGAGAAAAAAATTAAATATTTGCCAACAGAATGAGTAAACAAGTATTAAATATTATTTCAATTATTATTGTCGTTGTGATTATTTCGCAAGGATAGTGGAAGTAATATTTATAATTAAAATAAAAAAAAGGCTTCCAATTTTGGAAGCCTTTTTTAGTTAGAATTCAAATGAATCAAGTTTTAAACATCGTAATTATTGTCATTATCGTCATTATTAACTCACCACCGAGTTGATGCAGATAGCTATTATGTTGTAAAAGAGGCCTGTATCAATAAACTGATACAGGCTTTTTTTTGATACATGACTGTCATGGATGGTTTGGTTTTAAATTACTGAAAAACAATCATTTATGTTAAAAACTTGAGAATTGGAGATCATTTATTTCTAAACTTTAGAAGAAAAACAACAAAACATTAAAATATTTTCGAAAATTAAAAAGGTAAAAAGATGTATTACGACGAGGAATCTGTAATTTTTTACAACGGAGAATTTGTTAAAGCAAAAGAAGCTTCAACAAGTACTTATGGTCAAACTTTGCACTATGGAAACGGAGTGTTTGAAGGAATCCGTTCTTATGGTACTCCAGAGGGAACAAAAATTTTTAAATCTAAGGAACACTATGAGCGCTTAAAGTTTGGCGTGGAAGTCATGGATATTGACTTCGATTACTCTGCTGAGGAGTTAACTGAGATTACCTATGAATTACTGAAAAGAAACAATGTGTCCGATGCTTACATAAGACCTATAGTGTTGACAGGAGAAAACATGGGAGTTTTTTCAGCTAAGGGTTCTGACTTGATAATACAATGTTGGGAATGGGGAAAGCTTATGGGAGATAAGCTTTTAAGAGTTAAAACGTCGAGATTTCAACGTCCAAACCCGAAGTCATGTTTTGTAGAAGCTAAAGTTACTGGTCACTATATTAATTCAATATTGGCGAGTAATGAAGTGAAAAAAGCTGGTTTTGACGAGGCATTATTGTTGGATATGAATAACAATGTAGCTGAATGTTCAGGAGCCAATATATTCATGGAACGAACGGGAGTTTTATATACACCTCCAAGAGGTCATATCATGGCAGGAATAACAAGATCAACCATTATCGAATTATGTAAAGAGGAAGGAATTCCTGTACATGAAAAACATTTTACACTAGACGAACTTAAACAAGCCGATAGTGCCTTTTTTACGGGAACAGCTGCAGAAGTAGTTGGATTAGAATCAATAGATGAATACGAATTCCCTTTAGAATGGGAACAATCTCACGGACATAAATTAATGAAACTATACAAACAGGAAGTGTTAGGGCTTCGTGAAAAATGCTTAACAAACTAACAAATGGAGCTAAATAAATTTAGTAAAAGAGTAACTCAAGATGATACCCAGCCAGCAGCACAGGCCATGTTGCATGCCATTGGGTTAACTAATGAAGATTTACAAAAGCCGTTTATCGGAATTGCAAGTACAGGGTATGAAGGAAATCCTTGTAACATGCACTTAAACGACTTGGCAAAATTGGTAAAAGAAGGAACACAAAATGAAGATTTAGTAGGGTTGATATTCAATACTATTGGAGTTTCGGATGGGATATCAATGGGAACGCCAGGAATGCGCTTTTCTTTACCTTCTAGAGATGTGATTGCAGATTCAATGGAAACGGTAGTGCAAGCAATGTCATATGATGGTTTGGTTACTGTGGTTGGATGTGACAAGAATATGCCGGGAGCATTAATGGCAATGCTACGTTTAAATCGACCTTCAGTTTTGGTATATGGAGGAACGATCGAATCTGGTTGTCATGACGGAAAAAAGTTAGATGTGGTATCGGCTTTTGAGGCATGGGGAGAAAAAGTAGCAGGTAAAATCGATAATAAACAATATCAAAGTGTTATTGAAAAAGCTTGTCCTGGAGCAGGAGCTTGTGGAGGTATGTATACGGCTAATACTATGGCATCGGCTATTGAAGCTTTAGGAATGAGTTTACCATATAACTCTTCGAATCCAGCAATTAGTGATGAGAAAAAACAAGAAAGCGTAAGAGCAGGTGAAGCTTTACGTGTTTTATTAGAAAAAGATATAAAGCCTTCTGATATCGTAACAAAAAAATCGCTTGAAAATGCGGTACGTTTAGTAACGGTTATGGGAGGTTCTACCAATGCGGTATTGCACTTTTTAGCTATAGCGAAAGCGGCAAACGTGAAATTTACCTTGGAAGATTTCCAGAGAATTTCAGATAACACACCATTCTTGGCAGATTTAAAGCCTAGTGGTAAGTTTTTAATGGAAGATGTACATCGAGTTGGAGGAATTCCAGCGGTATTAAAATATCTTTTAGAAAAAGGCTTATTGCACGGTGATTGTTTAACGGTAACGGGAAAGACATTAGCAGAAAACTTGATAGAAGTACCAAGTTTAATGGATGGTCAGGAAGTTATCAAAGCAGTGGAATCTCCTATCAAAAAGACAGGACATTTACGAATGTTATATGGAAACTTAGCTGAAGAAGGATCAGTTGCTAAAATTACTGGTAAAGAAGGTTTGTTCTTTAAAGGTAAAGCGAAGGTGTTTGAAGGCGAATATGAAGCTAACGATGGAATTAGAGATGGTAAGGTAGAAAAAGGAGATGTGGTTGTAATTCGTTATGAAGGACCAAAAGGAGGACCTGGTATGCCAGAAATGTTAAAGCCTACAGCAGCTATTATGGGAGCAGGATTAGGTAAAGATGTTGCATTAATTACAGATGGACGTTTTTCAGGAGGAACGCACGGTTTCGTTGTTGGACATATTACACCAGAAGCTCAGGAAGGAGGAACTATTGCCTTAGTTAAGGATGGAGATATAATTTCTTTAAATGCAGAAACAAATACAATCAATGTAGAAGTTTCGGAAGAGGAATTGGAAGAAAGAAGGAAGAACTGGCAGGCACCTCCACTAAAAGTAAATAGAGGGGTTTTGTATAAGTATGCGAGAACAGTATCGTCAGCATCAAAGGGATGTGTTACTGATGAATTCTAATTAAATAATAAACGAAAGCTATCAAAAATTAAAATTAAAATGGCAACAAAAACACAAGAAAAAATGCAAGATACTGTGAAGGTAAAAGAAACCATTACCGGTGCTGAGGCAGTGATAAAATGTTTGTTGGCAGAGGGTGTGGATGTTCTTTACGGATATCCAGGTGGAGCGATTATGCCTGTATATGATGAGTTTTATAAATATCAAGATAAAATTCATCATGTTTTAACTCGTCACGAGCAAGGAGCTACACATGCAGCTCAAGGATATGCTAGAGTCTCTGGAAAAGTTGGAGTAGCAATTGCTACTTCTGGACCTGGAGCAACAAATTTAATTACTGGAATTGCAGATGCTCAAATTGATTCAACCCCTATGGTTTGTATCACAGGACAAGTAGCAGAGCATTTATTGGGAACGGATGCGTTTCAAGAAACTGATATCGTTGGTATTTCAACACCAGTAACAAAATGGAATTATCAAATTACAAAAGCTAGCGAGATTCCTGAAGTTATGGCAAAAGCTTTCTATATAGCGAAGTCAGGACGACCAGGACCCGTTTTAATAGATATTACCAAAAATGCTCAATTTGAAGAATTTGATTTTGAGTATGAAAAATGTACTTCAATAAGAAGTTATACTCCAAAAACAAAAGTACTTGACGAGCAATTAAAAGCTGCGGCTGAGTTAATCAATGCGGCTAAAAAGCCAATGGTAGTTTTCGGACAAGGAGTTATTTTAGGAGAAGCAGAAGCTGAATTTAAAGCTTTTATTGAAAAAGCAGGCTTACCTTCTGCTTGGACGATTTTAGGATTATCTGCGTTACCAACATCGCATGAATTAAATGTAGGGATGGTTGGAATGCACGGGAACTATGGTCCGAATGTATTAACCAATGAATGTGATGTGCTAATTGCCGTAGGAATGCGTTTCGATGATCGTGTAACGGGTGATTTGAGCAGGTATGCAAAGCAAGCAAAGGTTGTTCATTTTGAAATAGACCCTGCCGAGGTTGATAAGAATGTAAAAACTGATGTAGCGGTTTTAGGGGATGCTAAGGAAAGTTTAGCTCAAATACTGCCTTTTATTAATGAAAACTCTCATGAGGAATGGTTGAAAGAGTTTAGAGATCGTGATGCCATAGAGTTTGACAAAGTAATCAAAGATGTGTTATATCCAGAAAAAGATGGATTAACCATGGGAGAAGTAATGAAAGAAATAAATAATGCTTCTGGAGGAGATGCTGTTATTGTTTCTGATGTAGGGCAGCACCAAATGTTCGCCTGTCGTTATGCAGAGTTCAACCAATCAAAAAGTAATATTACTTCTGGAGGATTAGGTACTATGGGATTTGCTTTACCAGCGGCTATCGGAGCAAAAATGGGAGCGCCTGAAAGAGAGGTTGTGGCTGTTATTGGAGATGGAGGTTATCAAATGACTATCCAAGAACTAGGAACTATTTTACAAACGAAAGCAGCGGTGAAAATTGTGGTTTTGAATAATGAGTTTTTAGGAATGGTACGTCAATGGCAACAGTTGTTTTTTGACAAGCGTTATGCCTCTACCGAAATGGTAAACCCTGATTTTATTACGATAGCAAAAGGGTATCATTTACCAGCAACAAGGGTAACCAAAAGAGAAGATTTAGCTGCTGCTGTTCAAGAAATGATGCAGTCAGAGGAGGCATACTTTTTAGAAGTATGTGTTGAAAAGGAAGATAATGTATTTCCTATGATACCAACAGGTTCGTCAGTTTCAGATATAAGATTAGAATAATTATGGAAAATAAGCAAACATATACCATATCAATCTATACAGAAAATAATGTAGGATTGTTAAACAGAATTTCTTCAATATTCCAAAGAAGGCATATCAATATTGAAAGTGTTAATGTTTCGAAATCGGAAATAAAGAGTGTTTCAAGATTTACTTTATTGGTGAAGCTTACCGAAGATCAAGTAAAAAAGATATTAGGTCAAATTGAAAGACAAGTCGAAGTAATCAAGGCTTATTACCACAAAGATGAAGAAACGATTTATCAAGAGTCTTGCCTTTTTAAATTAAGCACAGATTTGTTAACTGATAATGATGAAATTCAAAAGGTGATTAACGATAGTAAATCGAGAGTCATTAATATTAATAAAGATTTTTTCGTTTTGGAGAAATCTGGATCAAAAGAAGAGCTTGAGGAACTGTATCATACATTAGATAAACATGGAATCATGCAGTTTGTCAGATCAGGAAGAATAGCAATTACTAAAACAGCAATGCCAGTTTCGCAAATGCTAAAAACTTGGCAATAAAAAATAAACAACATAAACTTTATAATTAAAAATGGAAAATTATTTTAACCAATTATCACTGAGAGAACAATTGGCTCAATTAGGAAAATGTAGATTCATGGAGTCTGCTGAATTTGAGGATGGAATAAAAGCATTAGAAGGGGCTAAAGTGGTAATCGTTGGGTGTGGAGCTCAAGGATTGAATCAAGGATTAAATATGCGCGATTCTGGTTTAGATATTTCATACGCTTTGCGTGAATCAGCAATTACAGAAAAACGTCAATCATATAAAAACTCCACTGAAAACGGATTTAAAGTTGGAACGTACGATGAGTTAATTCCAACAGCGGATTTAGTGTGTAATTTAACTCCAGATAAACAGCATACTCAAGTAGTAGGTGCAGTAATGCCTTTAATGAAGGAAGGGGCAACTTTAGCATATTCTCACGGATTTAACATCGTTGAAGAAGGAATGCAGGTGCGTAAAGACTTAACAGTTATTATGGTGGCACCTAAGTGTCCAGGTTCTGAGGTTCGAGAAGAATATAAAAGAGGATTTGGAGTGCCAACATTAATCGCTGTTCATCCTGAAAATGATCCTCAAGGAAAAGGGTTGGCTGAGGCGAAAGCTTATGCTTACGCAACTGGAGGTCACAGAGCTGGAGTTTTAGAATCTTCTTTCGTAGCAGAGGTGAAGTCTGATTTAATGGGTGAGCAAACTATTCTTTGTGGAGTATTACAAACAGGATCTATTTTATCATTCAATAAAATGGTTGAAGAAGGAATTGAGCCTGCTTATGCTTCAAAATTAATTCAATATGGTTGGGAAACTGTAACGGAAGCATTAAAGCACGGAGGAATCACCAATATGATGGATCGATTATCGAACCCTGCAAAAATCAAAGCTTTTGAATTATCTGAAGAGTTAAAAGATATCATGCGTCCATTATTCCATAAACATATGGATGATATTATGTCTGGTCATTTCTCAAAAACCATGATGGAAGATTGGGCAAATGATGATAAAAACTTATTAACGTGGAGAGCAGCAACAGGTGAAACTGCTTTCGAAAAAACGGCAGCAACAAGTCAAGAAATCTCTGAACAAGAATATTTTGATCATGGTACCTTAATGGTTGCTTTTGTAAGAGCTGGTGTTGAGTTGGCATTTGAAACTATGACTGAGGCGGGAATCATTGAAGCTTCGGCTTACTATGAGTCGTTACATGAAACTCCGTTAATCGCAAATACTATCGCAAGAAAGAAGTTATTCGAAATGAACCGAATTATTTCAGATACTGCTGAGTATGGATGTTATTTATTTGATCATGCATGTAGACCATTATTAACTGACTTTATGAAAACTGTTTCGACAGATGTAATCGGAAAGTCTTTTAGTACTTCAAATGAAGTTGATAATCAAAAATTAATCGCTGTTAATGATGCGTTAAGAAATCATTCTGTTGAACAAACAGGAAAGGTTTTACGTACTGCAATGACGGCAATGAAAATAGTAAAAACAGAGGCTAGTGAGCCTGTTTTAGCATAATAATGGAGATAGAAACAAAAACATATTATCCAAAATTAATAGATATACAAAATGCAGCAACCACCTTGAAAGAGGTGGTAGCTGTTACACCTTTGTTATCAAATTATACCTATTCTAATCAGTATGATGCCAATGTTTTTTTAAAACGTGAGGATTTACAGCAAGTTCGATCGTATAAAATAAGAGGGGCCTATAATAAGATTAGTTCTCTTTCTGAAGAAGAGTTGTCAAATGGTATTGTTTGTGCCAGTGCAGGAAATCATGCACAAGGTGTTGCTTTGGCTTGTAGCAAGATGAAAATTTTTGGTACGATATTTATGCCAACGCCAACACCAAAGCAAAAAGTAGAACAAGTCAAAATGTTCGGTGGTGAATATGTCGATATTCAGTTATCGGGCGATACTTTTGACGACGCCTACAATGCAGCAAGGTATGTAAGTGATAGTTTAGGTAAAACCTTTGTCCATCCTTTTAATGATGAAAAAATTATTGAAGGGCAAGGAACGGTTGGTTTGGAAATTATCGAACAATCTGCAAAGCCTATTGATTATGTTTTTGTTCCTGTTGGAGGCGGAGGTTTAGCTTCTGGTCTTTCTTCAGTATTTAAAATACTTTCACCAGAAACTAAGGTTATCGGAGTAGAGCCTGAGGGGGCTCCATCAATGAAAACAGCCTTTGAAAAAGGTGAAAATCTAAAATTAAATAATATTGACAAGTTTGTTGATGGAGCAGCTGTTCAGCAAGTTGGAGATATTACTTATAAAATTTGTAAAGAAAATCTAGCGGAGATGATAACTGTTCCTGAAGGGAAGGTATGTCAAACGATTTTAGATATGTATAATAAAGATGCTATTGTAGTGGAACCTGCTGGAGCATTGACACTAGCAGCATTAGAGCTTTATCGAGATAAGATAAAGGGTAAAAATGTTGTGTGTGTGGTAAGTGGAAGTAATAATGATATTACTCGAACTGCCGAAATAAAAGAAAGAGCCTTATTGTTTAACGGCTTAAAGCATTATTTTATCATTCGCTTTCCTCAGAGAGCTGGAGCATTAAAAGAATTTGTAATGGATGTTCTAGGGAAGAATGATGACATCACATTTTTTGAATATTCTAAAAAAACGAGTAGAGAGAACGGACCAGCTGTAGTTGGAGTTGAAATCGAAAAAGTTGAAGATTTACAACCATTAATTGATAGAATGAAGGAACGTAATTTCTATGGAGAGTATTTAAATAACAAACCGAATTTATTTGAATTTTTAGTATAAATTCCAAAAAGCTATATATAATAGCTATTGTTTTCTTTAAAATTAGAAACCCGAACGAGTCATTGTTCGGGTTTTTTATTGTGTTAGATTTCTCTTTCGTTTCACTTCTTCGAAATGACGGTGATTTATGTTTAAATGAACGTTGGTGTTTTTTTGGATTAATTCGTCATTTCGATTGTTAGGGAGAATCTCTACTATATTTCTATAATATTTATATGTTGAGAGTTTATTTAATTTCAGATTTTTTTAACTCCTCAACAACCTCGTTTAGTCTATCTAAGGATCCATTAAAATTTTTAGTGAGTAACTTTTTTGCGAAGAATGAAATAACTAGTTTTTTTATAAAGGACTTAGGTTTCCAATAGAATTCTACTGCTAACTTTGACTCAGTTTTCGAGATAGCCGTGATATTAAAGAATTGATAAAGCTCTTTGAACAAAGGAGAATCTATATTTTGTTCTCCATAAACGAGTTCGTTATTGTCGTTTTTCTTTGTAACCACCTTAAAGTTGAGATGCTTTCCTCCAATAACGCAGGCATGTTCAGTTCCGAGTCGGGTAACTTCATTGATGTTAAATTTAATGTCATCAACACCTTCACTCCATAGATTACGATACTTATAATTAGTAATAACTTCCAGAAGTTGGTTCGAGTTTGTTTTAAAAGTTCTTTCAAAAACCATGTTGGGAGGTCTATTCAATACGATTTGATTTTCCTCTAAAAAAGGTTTTAGTTTAAGTTCGTCCGTATCGATTTCTGAAAAAATATAATCTATATTTTTATTGTCATACGTATCATTTCCGAGTTTGAAATTAAATAATGAGCTTTTGTAAGAAAGGGACATGTCTATTTCTTCAGCTAAATCTTTACTGATTAAAGCGTAATTGTCGCTATCAATGGTGTTTTTTAATAAACGATGGACTTGAATAACGGATTCACCAAAAGGTTTTCTATTGTTCTGAACTTTTAAAAATTGTAAATCACCAGAGTGAGCAACGATTTTAAGTTCAAGATTAATAGCACTGGAACAAGCCATACATGGGCAGATCCTGTTTTTTTCCATCATTTTTAAATGTCCGTAAAAAGCCGTGTACATAGTTTCGATTTGAGCCAAAAGCTTTTCTTGAGATAGAACCTCGTTTTCTTTATAAAAGAAGAGGGCATCACCTTCGATTTCGGCCAAGGAAAGTTGTTGCGTGTTCGCGGCAATTAATACCTCTAATAGTTCAGCAATAACATGTTGACTGTGTTCAACTTCAGTGTTTTGAACAAAATTGGTAAAACCGGAAATATCTGGAATAAAAAGTAAGGATTTAGCCATATGCAAATATATGCAGAAGTAATTTGTATTTTATGAGGACATATTTATTATTCTAATGATAAGTTTTAATGAAATAAAAACATGAATATTATTTTTTTTATTCAATGCCCAAAATAGAGATTCTAACTTGAAGATGATATTCCTTGAATCGAGAGAAATAACTATAAGTTCAAAAAACATATAAGTCTAAAAAGGAATATCTAATTGAAAACTAATTGAATTTTGATCATGCTAAAGTATAACATAAACATTTTTAGTATGGGTGCAAGAAAAAATAAAAAATTCAGAGTTAGAAGAAAGAATAAAATATTCGCTTTTATTCCAATATGGTTTCATGGTAGATTATACTGGTTAAGTAAAATAATAGTAGAAAGAGCATTTAATGGGAAGTCAATGAGTATAATAAATATTAAGAAGATATGAATTGTTAAATGTCTTATTATTTCTAAATGTATAATGTTTATTTAATGATTCTTTATTTATTATTGAAATGTATTAGTGTTGGGGTATCAGAAGTTACAAGGGCAACTTTTGATAAATCATGTAAATGTTATTATTTCTTTTGAGTACAAATAAATTAAGTTTAAACACAATCAGAATTTTAAGCGATCGTTAATATTTATTTTAAGTCTATATCTGAACATGTTTATTCGGTAAATTTGAATCAGTTTTACTGATACTAGGATGGGGGGAAGGAGGTTTCTAATCTGTGGGGGAAAAGATGAATCTCTTAAAAACTGTCCTAGTTTCTATTTAAGGAAGATTGATATGAAAAATCTTACATGCTATGATAATCAACCAGGAGTTTTCCGTGGTTGGTTATTTTAGTTACTGAAGATAAATTTATCAATTCTTTAAGTTAACTTATAGATCATGTGGAAATCTGTTTTCCAAATCGAAATTGTTATTTAGATACCATTACTACTTTTTATATTGTTTCATCAAACTACTTGGTTTTACTCCAAAACGTTTGACAAATATTTTATTAAAATATGCTCTACTACTAAGACCAACTGAAAATATGACTTCGTTTAAGGTCTGAAATTTATTCTCAAGAAGGTATTTATAGGCCTGTAACAAACGTACTTCTAGTATTAATTTTCCAGGTGTTAATCCAACTTTTGACTTTAGAATTGTGTTGAGGTGTTGTTGTGTATAACCGCATTCTATAGCTAAAGATTTAACATTAAAATCGGGATCGGTAATATTATCAAGAATTAACCTTTTTATTTTATCAATTAAACCATTTATAGAACCATTAAAATCAATTGATTCCTCCTCTTCAAGGTAATTGAATTTTTCACGATATAAATTATTCTCAATAAGGCAATTTATTCTTGTTAATAGTTCCTCATTCTCAAAAGGTTTTACAATATAATCATTGATGCCTGGTACAATATTTTGTTCTTCATGAGAGTTCAAAGGAGTTGCTGTCATTAAAATAAATGGCGTATTTGCATTGTTTTCCAATTTATTCAATGATTCTTTTAAATTAAAACCATTCATTTTTGGCATTTTAAAATCAGAAATAATAACGTCAAATTTAGTAGCCTTGGCAAGAGTATACCCTCTTTCTCCATCGGAAGCATAGGTGCAGTTGAATTTTGCCTGTAGCAGATCCTTTAAATACTGTAACATTTCGGTATTATCGTCAACAACTAAAGCCTTTGGTAATCTGGGGTTTTCTAATGAGTTACTATTACTCGTGTGATTGGTTCCGTCAATTAATAATTCGAAATCCTTTTTTTCGTGAGAAATAAACAGCTCGTAATTTTCAATATTTAGAGGGATTGAAACGGTAAAAATACTGCCCACATTAATTTTACTTTTTACATTAATGGTTCCTTTCATTTCGTTAATTAATTTATTGACCAACGAAAGACCAACACCAAAACCTTCATATGCTTTAGTCTGTTTTGCTCTATAAAATCGACTGAAAATAGAAGGGAGGTCATTTTCTGAAATACCAATACCTTCATCAGATATGGTAAAAATGAAATTATTCTGCTCTATTTTGGAAGTTATATAAATACTCGTAAGTTTTTTCGAGTATTTATAAGCATTGGATAATAAATTAAGTATTATTTTTTCTAAATTGAAATAATTGAAATCAAATGAAATATCGGGTTTTATATTTGTTTGGTAAAATAATTTTTGTTTTTTTAATCTTAGACATGATTCACATGAAAAAATATTTTTCAGTATAAAATTATGCATGTTGTCAGACGTAATGGGTCTTGTATACTCAATGCCTTCAGGTTTGCAGAGTAGTAGAAAATTGTCAAATGATTTAATCATATTTTTACAACTTTTTATTGCTTTTTCTGAATACGAAATAGTAATAAGAGAGTTAATGTTATTATTTTTTATTAAATCTAAATATCCATTGATAACCGAAATAGGGGTTCTTATTTCATGAGATAGATTCTCTAAGAATACTTTTTTGCTATTTCCTATTTCAATTGCATTTTTTAATTCTGTTTTGATTTTTTCTTGTTTTCTTTTCCTAGATTTTAGTAATAGAGTAAACGCTGTTAATAATATTGAAATGATAAACAAGCCACTAATTAGATACAGGGTTTTATCTTTTTGATAAATAGCATTGTCGGTTTCATTAATAAGTTGTAGGCGTTTTATTTCTTCATCTTTTTTGATTCTATGGTTTAAAAGAAGGCTTTTAACTTTTGTTTTGTTATTGTTTATCGAATCGGAAATTCTCTTATGTTCTTTTAGATGGGGAAAAGCTTTTTCAAAATTATTTACTTTGACGTAATAATTATAAGATAGCTCATGTAGGTCTAAAAGTTTATTATTTTGCGAATAATTGGGAACATTAAAGCATTTATCCAGAAGCTCTTTTACTTTGGTGTATTTATTTTGAGCTAAAAAAATATTTCCCAATAAAATATTTTCAGAATTTATATGTTTTTTTAACTTATCGGTACTAAAAGCTTTTTTTGCGTAAATTAAAGCCTTATCGGGTAAGCTTAGTCCTAGATAACAAGTGCTTAACGTATAATAATAGCGTTCAACTTTACCCCTACCTCCGTAATATGATTCAATATCGTCAACATTAATATTTATTAAAATATCTAATGATTTTCGATAGGAGTTTTTAAGCTGCAATATGCGGGCATATGCAAGTTTAATTAACGCCTTATTGTATTTGGAAACGTCTTTATTATTTAGGTAAGTTTTTAGTTCGTTATGAATACTTTCTGCAAGTACATAATCACTAATGGATATATAAAACTCCTCAATTCGAAATAAAGCTTTTATTATTTCGTTCAGATTCCCTGTTTTTTTATGAAACTCAACACTTCTCTCATATGCATCTAGAGCTTTTGGATAGTTTTTTTGTTTATATTCTCCCACAGCGATATAAAATTCAGTTCTACCTAATTCGAAGTTATTTGAAGTGACTTTGTATATTTTTGCTCCATAGTACCTTACTGAATCTATATTTTGTTTTGCTAAATGAACGTACATTAATTCGAGAAGAGCCTGTGTTTTTATTTTTTCAATAACTTTAGTGGTGTCACTCTTGAATTGGCTCCCATTAATAGTTCTTAAAAGTATTTTGGCTTTATTATTGATGTCATCTACGGTCTTTGCACTATCTATAGCCTTTACTTGTAGCTTGATTGTTTCAAAGTTAATGTTTTCATTTTGAGCTATGGTTGAGTTGTGAAAAAGGATAATTGTTAGTGATAGTATTAATGTCTTTTTATAGGGGGGGGGCAAAGTCAGTATCTTCCTGGGGGTGTGTTTAAGCGCTAGACTATCTTTTTTTGAAAAATAAGCTTTAAATATAAAAACAAATTTCCTTCGAATACCTCTAATGAGTTTCAGGAGATAAGTGATTTTAAATAAGAAAAGTAGTAATAAAAGTTTGGCAATTTTTAATAATTGTCTGTTCATAACGAATAAAACTAATAAGTGGTATTTATATTTAGTTTATTCTTTTTCTTTTTCAAATTTTTTAAATCAGGACAATATGTCGATTTTTTCGACTATTGAATATACGAAATACAATTGTAAATCATTGTATTAATTTATTGTTTTTCATTAAGTCGCTGGGCTTTAGTCCGAAACGTTTAAAAAATACTTTATTAAAATAACCTCTACTATTTAGTCCTACAGCGAAAATAACCTCATTGAGAGTCAAAAATTTGTTTTCAATAATATAGTTATAGGCTTTTAATAAGCGAATTTCTAAAATTAGCTTACCTGGTGTTAAGCCTGTTTTTTCCTTTAATAATAAGTTTAAATGTTGTTGTGTGTATCCGCTTTGTGCCGCTAAGGTTTTTACATTAAATTCAGGATTCGTAATGTTATTAATAATGAGTTCTTTAATTGTTATTATTAAATTCATATAGGAACCATGAAAATCGGTTGTGTTATTTGTTAAATCTTTAATGTCTTTACTGTAAATGTTATTGGAAATTAAATGATTAATCTTTGCAAATAGTTCTTCATTTCGAAAAGGTTTTAATACGTAATTGTCAATTCCTAATTCAGTATATAGTTCTTTGTGAAACTCTAATGGAATGGCCGTAGTTATGATAAATGGAATCTTACTTAAGTTACTTATTTTATTGATTGCCTTTTTAAGTTCAAAACCGCTCATGATTGGCATTTTTAAATCAGAAATGATGAGATCAAATTTTTCTTCTTTAGCTATTTCTAGTGCTCTTTTCCCATTGGAAGCATAAAAGCAATTAAATTTAGTGCTCAGTAAATCCTTTAAATAGGAAATCATGGTAATATTATCATCTACAATTAGAATTTTAGGTAAATTATGTTTGTCAATAAAAGTGTTTTTGTCACTCAGCTTAGATGAAATTAGTAAATCATAAGACGCTATTTCGTTTCTGATGTATAGTTCTGAATTTGTGTTTTTTAAAGGTAGAGTTACTTCAAAAATACTACCAACATCTTTTTCGCTTTTAACATCAACGTTACCATTCATATTAAGAGATAATTGTTTTACTAAAAATAAACCAATACCGGTTCTTTTTTTCTTTTCAGAATATTGTTCATCAAAACAATTAAAAATTGAGTCAATTTCCTCGTTTGAAATCCCTATACCTTCATCTTTTACCGTAAAACAGAGTTTGTTTTTGTCTATGATAGCACTTACATAAATAGATTTACTTGAATATGAATATTTATTGGCATTGGAAAGTAGGTTGACTATTATCTTTTTAAAATTAGAATAGTTAAATTCAATATCAACAGTTTTCTTGATATTAGATCTAAAATAGAGTTGTTGTTCTTTAGTGATTAGGTTCGGTTCAAATGAAATTAGTAATTCCGTAATAAAGTTATGCATATTCTTTTTAGAACTTTTTGAACTAAATTTTACACTTTTTGACTTCGATGCAATTAAAAAATCAGTTAAATATTCACTAAGATACTGACAGCTATAAATGGCTTTTTGGGTATAAGATAAATTTTTTGAAATATCAAAATCGTTATTTTTAATGAGGTTCAAATAACCATTAATTGCTGTAATAGGAGTTCTTATTTCATGAGCTAAATTTTCTAATAATCTCTTTTCATGATTAGTTAGCTGTTTTAACTTATTCAACTCCCTTTTTATTCTTTGCTGTTCTTTTGTTCTTAAATAAAAAAATAAAAAAATACATGATAGTAAAATAAAAAGAATTGAAATAATAAAATTTTGGTAACGCTTGACTATGGTTTCCGAATGAAAACTGGCTTTTGTGTTTATGAAGCTTTGTTGACCTATTTTCAAGGGGTGAAATTTGTGATCTTCTATAAAACAGTCATAGAAGTTTTTGACGAATGTTTCAGAAACAGAATACAGTTTAACATGTGAATTACTAATAAACTCTAATATTGGTTTTGTAGTAATAGGAACCGTAGATGATGATAAACGGCTCGAGTTTAAAACGAGATCTATGGTGGTAAGATTCGTTTTAATTAAATAATGAATTAAGGAGGTTTGTACACTAAGTAGGGTAATAAATAAAATAGTGAATAATTGGGGGAAGAAAACGGTTTTTAATGACGACTTCTTCATAAATATTTGCTTTAACCACCTTAAAGATAGTTTTACAATGGCTGTAGTTCAGCGTGTTTTATTAAAATTATATCAATAGAGAACATGATTTTGATTTTTGAGTGCATTACAATAATTTTTAAAACATTTTTGGGTAATTAAATTTGTTTTAAATACTTTTTTCAGAGCATTTTAATTTGATTTTTACTGATTAAAGCAGTAGATGAAAAGGAATGAATTTGGAATCGTCTAAAAATATGTCATGTTAATTAGGTGTAGATGAAATAGGAACTTCATTTAAATATTTAATTTGAGTTCGAAGTAAAAAGGAGATGTAATAACTTGTAAATACTGACAGGGTATGTGTGTTTAAATATCACTTACAGGATTACTTAAAGTCAAATTGTATTTTGATTTCGGGTACTGGGTAAAACGGTCGAGAATTGTTTTTAGACTAAAAAGCGTAAGGTTTCGACTACGATTGGCGCGATAAGTTCATAGTTTCTGAGTGATTTAAGTAGTGGTATATATCGAATTTATATTATTTAACCTTATCTCTATACTAATTGAATTTCTTCCATTTATACAATAGGTTTTAAGTTGAATTTCTATATACCCTCCTTCTAGTTTTCTTTCCATTTTACAAGGGGGTAACCTAGTTTTTTTTCAAATAATTCTTTAGTCTTTTGTCCAATTGAAAAGAGTTCATTAAGTGTGGTTTAAGATAAAAATGGAGCAAACTAAATTCTACAACGTTCGAAATTTTTATCATGTCGTAAATAATAATTTTATATTGAATAAATGCAGAAGAAACTTTAATTATTTAGAGATCGTTCTGAGGTATAATCGAATACCAAAGTGTACATCATATGTTTAAATAAATTATAATGAATCAAATTATTCAATACGAGTATTTTCAGAATTTTTTGAACACAATTATCTGTTTTTTAAATAACACATTGCCGATTACGCTGTACTAATTTTACTTCATGGTTAAAACGACCATATTCAATTCCTACCCAATACCCTTCAATCTTTTTAAAGTTAAAGTAAATTTAAGATGAAAAAAATTACAATTACTGTAATAACCATCATAGTATGGTTATTATTGGGGATTGCTGAATCTTATGCGCAAGTTGGTGTAGGAACGGCATTACCTAACAATTCTTCTCAATTAGATGTAGTATCGACCAATAAAGGGGTTTTAATACCTAGGGTGGCACTTACCAGTTCATCTGATGCCTCTACGATTACAAGTGGTAACGTTGAAAGTTTATTAATTTATAATACAAGTAATACAGGCGATGTAAGTCGCGGGTTTTATTTTTGGAGTGGTACCAAATGGGAAAAATTAGTAGGTACTAATGATTCAGGTTTAATTAGCTCACCAGAAACCTTAACTACGCTGGTAGATAATGGAAACGGTACTATGACGTACACTGATGAAAATGGTACTGCAAACACCATTAATACAACTGTTGCCATTCAAGACGGTACCATTGATATTGATGGAGATGGAACCAATGATAACGGAGTGACACTACAAGATGTAATCAATAATATTAACAATATTACTTCTGCTAATGAGACCTTAACTACGTTAGTAGATAATGGTAATGGTACTATGACTTATACTGATGAGAATGGTACAGCAAATACCATTAATACAACCGTAGCTATTCAAGATGGTACGATTGATATTGACGGAGATGGAACCAACGATAATGGGGTAACGTTACAAGATGTAATCAATAATATAAATAATATTACCTCAGCTAACGAAACGTTGACAACGTTAGTAGATAATGGTAATGGTACTATGACTTACACAGATGAGAATGGTACAGCAAATACCATTAATACAACCGTTGCTATTCAAGATGGTACGATTGATATTGACGGAGACGGTACTAACGATAATGGGGTAACGTTACAAGATGTTATCAATAATATTAATAATATTACCTCAGCAAATGAAACCTTAACTACGTTAGTAGATAATGGAAATGGTACTTCTACCTACACTGATGAAAATGGTACAGCAAATAGTATTACAAATTCTGTGGCTTCCGGAAATGTTCAGGTGGCAGATGGAACGATTGATGTAGATGGTGATGGAACTCCTGATAATAATGTTAGTTTACAGGATGTTGTTACCAATATCAATAATATTACCTCAGCTAATGAAACAGTAACTACTCTGGTAGATAATGGTAACGGAACAATGACGTATACAGATGAAAACGCTACGGCTAATACCATCAATACCACAATCAGAGTTGATGATAGCACTGTTGAGATGCATGCAACCAACGGCGTTCAAGTAAAAGACGATGGAGTTACTACGGCAAAAATAGGAACAGCAGGAGCAACTGATGCCAATAAATTATTAGGAACTGATGCTTCAGGAAACCCAGAATGGCAAGTGGCTTCGGCCGTTGCAACAAGTTTAGGAGAAGATGTGACCTCAACCAATGGTTCAATTTCGGGAACTCAAGCCGATGCGGCTTTAGTAGCGATGGATTTACAAGTAAATGTAGATGACACAACGATAGAAGTAAATGCTACCAATGGTGTTCAGGTAAAAGATGATGGAATTACTACCGCAAAAATAGGAACAGCAGGAGCAACCGATGCGAACAAGTTATTAGGAACTGATGCTTCGGGAAATCCAGAATGGCAAGTGGCTTCGGCAGTTGCAACAAGTTTGGGAGAAGATGTAACATCAACCAATGGTTCAATTTCGGGAACTCAAGCCGATGCGGCTTTAGTAGCGATGGATTTACAGGTAAATGTAGATGACACAACGATAGAAGTAAATGCTACCAACGGCGTTCAAGTAAAAGATGATGGAATTACTACTGCAAAAATAGGAACAGCGGGAGCAACCGATGCTAACAAACTATTAGGAACCGATGCTTCAGGAAATCCAGAATGGCAAGTGGCTTCGGCTGTAGCAACAAGTTTAGGAGAAGATGTAACCTCAACCAATGGTTCAATTTCGGGAACTCAAGCCGATGCAGCTTTAGTAGCGATGGATTTACAGGTAAATGTAGATGACACAACGATAGAAGTAAATGCTACCAACGGCGTTCAAGTAAAAGACGATGGAGTTACTACTGCAAAAATAGGAACAGCAGGAGCAACCGATGCCAATAAATTATTAGGAACTGATGCTTCAGGAAATCCAGAATGGCAAGTGGCTTCGGCCGTTGCAACAAGTTTGGGAGAAGATGTAACCTCAACCAATGGTTCAATTTCGGGGACTCAAGCGGATGCTGCTTTGGTAGCCATGGATTTACAAGTAAATGTAGATGATACAACAATAGAAGTAAATGCAACCAATGGCGTTCAAGTAAAAGACGATGGAATTACTACGGCAAAAATAGGAACGGCAGGAGCAACCGATGCTAACAAATTATTAGGAACGGATGCTTCAGGAAATCCAGAATGGCAAGTGGCTTCGGCTGTAGCAACAAGTTTGGGAGAAGATGTAACCTCAACCAATGGTTCAATTTCTGGAACACAAGCGGATGCGGCATTAGTGGCCATGGATTTACAAGTAAATGTAGATGACACAACGATAGAAGTAAATGCTACCAACGGCGTTCAAGTAAAAGACGATGGAGTTACTACTGCAAAAATAGGAACAGCAGGAGCAACTGATGCCAACAAATTATTAGGAACTGATGCTTCAGGAAATCCAGAATGGCAAAATATTGCAACGGCTGTAAAAGAGCCTTGGTTCGGAGTTACCAGCGGAGTTGGAGCTGTAGCCAATACTGAAAATATTTATGTTAGCGGACGTGTGGCTATTGGACAAAATACGTTATTTGGAACAACAGCTCGTTTGTCAGTAAATGGATCTATTGAAACCACAACCAGTACCTATCCTGATTATGTATTTGAAGATTATTTAGAAGGCACCTCTACTCTTAATAAAGAGTATAAGTTTTCAAAACTAGATGAAGTGTTTGAATATATTAAAGCGAACAAGCATCTTCCAGGAGTTACTTCAATAAAAGAACTTAAAAAAACAGAAGAAGGTACCTACGCCTTTGATATTTCAACACTTTCGGTGCAAATATTAGAAAAAGTGGAAGAATTGTATTTACATACAATCGAGCAGCAAAAGGAACTAAAAGCAAAAGATGATAAGATCAAAGCTTTAGAGGAGCGTTTACTTAAGATAGAGTTACTCATAAACCAGAAATAAGATAGTGCTTTTGTTTTCTAAGGAGCCAATATAAGTGAAACAACCAAATTTTATATTAAATGTTTTGTTCATTCGAAAAAACATCTAGGCCTTACCTTAAAATAATATAATAACAAAAGAACATGAAAAATAGTATTTTTTTAATAATAACATGCCTGTTTGCAAGTATTTCATTTGCACAAGTAAAAACGGGTGTAGGAACTAAAACTCCTGTAACCAATTTGCAGGTGGTAGGGGCACCAGGAACTGCTACTTCGGCGGATGGTATTACGATACCAAGGTTAACAGGAGATGAGTTAGCAGCCAAAGATGCAGTATATGTAAACACTCCAGCGACTAATAATACCACTGGTACTGTTGTATATGTAACGGCAGCGGTTACTACTCCAGCTGGAAAAACGGTTAATGTTACAGCTGCAGGGTTCTATTATTTTGATGGAACGGCATGGCAACAACTAACGAACACCAATTCACAAAGTAATATTTACGATGATAATGGCACTATCGGTGCTGGCAGAACCTTAGGAATCACTGATAATGTAAATTTTGATAGTAACACATTTGTTATTGATGGAACCAATAACCGAATAGGTGTCGGGGAGGCTGTACCCACAGCAAGTTTAGATGTAAACGGTACTGTCAGAGTTCGTAGTTTAGGAACAGGTGTTGCTGCTGATGAATATGTAACTGTCGATACCAATGGTAACCTACGTTCATTAGCATCTACGGCGGCGAATACACCAAACATTTATACAGAAGACGGAAGTCTAACAGGAAATCGTGTGGTAACACAAGGTACCAATACCTTAGCTTTTACATCAACTGCTACCAATGGTTTTTCTATTGATGGTAATACCTTTTCAGTAGATGCAGCAAATAACCGAATAGGGATAGGGGAAGTCGCGCCCACAGCAAGTTTAGATGTAAACGGTACTGCTAGAGTTCGCAGTTTAGGAACAGGTGTTGCTGCTGATGAATATGTAACGGTTGATACCAGCGGTAACCTCCGTTCATTAGCCTCGACAGCGGCGAATACACCAAACATTTATACAGAAGACGGAAGTTTAACAGGAAATCGTGTGGTAACACAAGGTACCAATACCTTAGCTTTTTCGGGCAGAGTGGCGGTTGGTGGAACTACTTTTTTCGGTACTACTGCACAACTTTCAGTAAATGGAAGCATCGAAACCACGACCAGTGTATATCCTGATTATGTATTTGAAAAGTATTTAGATGGACATTCTATTATAAAAGAGGATTATAAATTTTCCAAACTCGATGAGGTAGCTAATTTTATTAAAACCAATAAACATTTACCTGGAGTAACTTCAATAAAAGAGCTACGAAAAACTGACGATGGGAAATATGCTGTGAACATTACCAATGTATCCATGCAAATGCTGGAAAAAATAGAGGAGTTGTATTTACATACTATTGAACAAAACAATATAATCAAAGAACAACAGCAACAACTGGAAAAATATAAGCAAAGTATTCAAGAGCAGTCTGAAGAGTTAACGATTCTTAAAAAACGTTTGCTGCAAATTGAAGAAATAATAGAAAAACAATAAAAGTGAAAAGGGTGTCGGTATTAGCCTCAAGTACTTTAGAATATATCAAAAGAAGCATAAAGAGATTAACAAGACTTCTTTGGTATTTAGAACAAGCACTTTCGAAATAAGTATTATGTCACTTCGAGTGAAGTTAAACGAAGCAATGCGGAGTTCAACTTTGTATCGAGAAGTATTTGAATAATATGACGTCATTTCGAGTGAAACGAGAAATCTCAACCGAGTACTTAGTTTCATTGATAAAATGAACTAACAACGGATTTCTCAATCGCTCTTAGCAGGCTCATTCGAAATGACATGCTGACATAAAAAAATAGGTTGTCATGCTGAACATGTTTCAGCATCTCATCATCCTGTTGAAGTTGAGTGTTGTTATGCGACCCTGAAACAAGTTCATGGTGACGTTTGTAACGATCTGTCACTTCGAGTGAAGTTATACGAAGCAACGCGGAGTACAACTTTGTACCGAGAAGTATTCGAATAGTACCATGTCATTTCGAGTGAAACGAGAAATCTCAACCGAGTACTTAGTTTCATTGATAAAATGAAATAACAATGGATTTCTCAATCGCACTGAACAGGCTCATTTGAAATGAGGTTCGGATATTAAAAATCAGGGTGACGTTTATAACAATCTGTCACTTCGAGTGAAGTTAAATGAAGCAATGCGGAGTGCAACTTTGTATCGAGAAGTATTCGAATAGTACCATGTCATTTCGAGTGAAACGAGAAATCTGAAAAGAGCAAAAGGAATATTTTTTGGAAACCAAGAAATTCCAATAAGAAATAAACAAGTTAAAGTAACAAGAATAAAAGTAAACAATCATGAAAAATAAAATTTTATTTGTAGTGCTACTCATACTGGGAGCTACCATACAAGCCCAAGAAAAATTGGGTGTTGGAACCAAAACACCCGCTACTAATTTACAAGTAGTTGGAGCGCCAGCTATGGCTACTTCAGCAGATGGTATTACCATTCCTACCTTGACTGGAGATCAACTGGCTGCCAAAAATGCCGAGTACGTGGCAGATGAAACAGCTACTATGGTATACGTAACCGCAGCGGCAACGACACCTGCTGGGAAAACAATTAATGTAACCGCAGCGGGTTTTTATTATTTTGATGGAACAATTTGGCAACAACTAACCAACACAAATAGTCAAACTAATATTTATGATGATAATGGGACGATAGGAACTGGTAGAACCCTTGGGGTTACAGATAACGTCAATTTTGATAGCAATACCTTAGTAATTGATGGAACAAATGACAGAGTAGGAATAGGTACTTCAACTCCTTCTAATAAATTGGTCTTAAATGAAGATAACTCAACAGGGGCTACATTTCAGTTTAGAAATTATGAGAATACGGTTGATAATTATCGACAAATACTATTTACTGGTTACAGAGATGTAAACCAAAATCATCCCTTAGTGGCATTAAGAGCCATAGCTACATCTAGTGAAAGTACTTTGTCTCGAGATGGAGACTTGGCCTTTTTTACAGAGCAAGGAGCAGGAGGACAGTATGGTGTAGAAGGAACTACTTTTACCGAAAAAATGAGAATTACCAGTGAGGGTAATGTTATTATTAATGGTCAAGTTTTAGGTGGGGCTCAATATGGAGATCTTAAACAGGGGGTGCAAACAGGAGACCATAGTGGTTGGATATTGTTAGACGGTCGTGATAAATCTACTTTGACAGATGCACAGAGAGCGCGTTTCGAAACTTTATTTGGAGCAACTACAACAAATTTACCTCAAACCTCTGGGAATGGACAAGAAACAGCTACTTATATTGCTGATATTGATGGGGATGCCTCTACAGTAGGAGGTATTGCTGGAAATACCGATAATTTATGGAGCAGTGGAGACTTGCCGAATTTAACACATAATCATTCGGGTACTACGAGTAATAATGGAAGTCATTCACATAGAATTCAGAGAAACACGAATGGAGATGGCGCAGGTAGTAATTTTTTAAGAGTTGGTGGAACTGGTGGAGGTGATACTGGGCCTGGAGCACCTATTTTAAATAATGGTGCTCATACGCATACTGTTACTGTGGGTAATGTCAATCCTGGAGGAAGCAATGCCTTGGTTTCTACTACCAATCGTACTTTAGATGCTAATACCTTTATTTATTTAGGACAATAAATTATTTATGAGAAATGGTCCCTGTCTGGCGTGCTTTTGTAAAGCGTAAATCTAGCTAAAAAAAAGTAGGGTTTCAAGCAAAAAAAATGAAGTTTAATTAAAAAGTATAAAATGATAAAGAAAAGTATGTCACTTCGAGTGAGATTGAACAAAGCGAAACGGAGTGGAATTCAGTATTTAGAAGTACGAGGTTTAATAGAGTAATGATAGAGAGTAGTTCTCGATACAATTTTGTTTAGTTGCACTGCACAAAATCACTCGAACTGACAAATGAAAGTAAAGTGTCATTTCGAGTGAAAGGAGAAATCTGAATAGAGTACTAAATATGTTTGAGTAATGATATTTCCCAATCGCTCTTATCATGCTCATTCGAAATGACGGTTGGAAATAAAACAACAAGGTGACTGTTTATATCGATCTGTCACTTTGAATGAAGTCAAACGAAGCAAAGTGGAGTACAATTTAGTATCGAGAAGTATTCTGATAGTACTGTGTCATTTCTAACTTTTTGACTGTCATTTAAAACAGACTAAAGTGAGATAAAAGCAATGTCGTCATGCTGAACTTGTTTCAGTATCGCATCACACAGAGTGAGCTAAAATGATAAAAGAAAAGTAAACTAGAGTAAAAGTAATATAGAATAAAACCAATTAAAAGAAAACACATGAGAAAACATAAGAAATATATGATAGCCTTTTGCTGTATCATTTCAAACATGCTATGTGTTGCACAAACCTCTAATACGGGAGAGTTCACGGTATTACCCAATACACAACTCAGTATTGTAGAAGGGTTTACTAATGCCACCAACGCCACTTTTATGAACGATGGTGAGTTGTATGTTTATGATGGTATCACAAACAATGGTATGTTCGATTATATGAATGAGGGGCTTATTCGTTTGCAAGGCAACCAGCGACAAGTTGTTGAAGGTAGCGAGCCTTTGTATGTGTATAATTTGAGTGTACTTAATACCTCAGGTGAAAATGATGCCGTGAGTTTACAAAGCATGGTACATGTAAAAAACCAACTCAATTTAACAGAAGGTATTGTAAATACCCTAAACGATAATGGAGAATTGGTCTTACAAAGTGGTGCAAGCTCGGTTAACACCAGTAATTCTAGCTATGTAGATGGTTTTGTAACCAAAGTTGGAAATACAGCCTATGCCTACCCTATTGGAAACAATGAATTTTACCGTTTTGCAGCATTAAGTGCACCTAGTAGTGCAACCGCGCGTTATGCCGTGCGTTATACGAATGAAAATCCATTACTAACCTACCCTGAAGGGGCAAGAATTGGAAATATAGAAATCGTAAACGATCAAGAATATTGGTTGTTAGAGAATAAGCAAGCTGATGAAGAAATTACCATTACACTTTCTTGGGATGAATTAACAACTACTCCACAAAGTTTAGTAACGAATCCAGAAGAGTTGCGTATTGCCCGTTGGAATACTGAGCAGGGGGCATGGGAAGAACTTATTAACAACACAGTAAATTCAGTGGACAAAACCATTAGCGCTTCTACGAATTTGATAAATGGTATTCAGGTATACACTTTGGCAAAAGCGAAGACAGATATAATATTACCAAATACCGACAATTCAGTAGTATGGAATGCCGTATCGCCAGATGGTGATGGTAAAAATGATTTTTTAAGAATTCATGAGGTCAATGAGTTTAAAAACAATACACTAGATATTTACAATCGTTGGGGAGCCAAGCTTTATAGTGCTATCAATTATAACAATGTTGATAATGTATTTAGAGGAATAGCCGATGGAGAAACCGAGCTATTGCCATCGGGTACCTATTTCTATGTATTGCGATACGATGTAGATAAAAATGGAACAACACAACGTCTAGAAAAGGCTGGGTATTTATACCTATCAACGGACTAGTGTAAAGTCTCAAAGGTTATAGTAATTATAAAACATTTGCTTAACCATTTCGAATGAGACTTGAGAAGAGGTCATCGCGTAGTTTGGATTGCTTCTCACTCGTTCGATTTTTATAGAAAACGATCAAAGTTCTTTTATTTTTTGATAATGATACGGCTCATACATGTCACTTCGAGTGAAGTTAAACAAAGCAATGCGGAGTGGAACTTAGTATCAAGAAGTGTTAAAAAGGTTGAGTCTTAAGACAAAGCGAGATAGCGAGTAGTTCTCGATACAATTTTGTTTCGTTGTACTGCACAAAATCACTCGAACTGACAAATGTTTACTATTTCATTTCGAACCTTTTGACTGTCATTCAAGGCAGGCTAAGGTGAGAAATCTGAATTGAGTACTGAATATGTTCGAGTGAAGTTAAACGAAGCAATGCGGAGTACAACTTAGTATCGAGAAGTGTTCACAAGTTGGAGGTTTAATAGAGTAATGATAGCGAGTAGTTCTCGATACAATTTTGTTTCGTTGTACTACACAAAATCACTCGAACTGACAAATGAGTACAATAGTCATTTCGACCTTAGGGAGAAATCTTAACTGAGTATAGAATACCATTGAAAGTAAGCGATAGTAGCAGATTTCTCAATCGCTTTTATCAGGCTCATTCGAAATGACGGTTAGGTATCAAAAAAGCTCAGAGTGTATTCAATAGTAAGAATTAACATTGGATTTTTCAATTCAATTGAATAACGAAAAACTGCCCCTCAGTTTTGTAATATCATGAAAGTCTGAAGGTATGATGATATAAATATTTAGATGTGTTTTAGGTTCGAGCAAGATGGCTTATAAAAGAAGGCTGTTAAAATAGGGGTTAATAGCAAACTAGTACACTAAGGTCTAAGGCTTGTTCGGATTTTTCGAGCGATGAGGAGTAATCGCATCATGGTAAGGGTTACTTCTCACTCGTTCGATTTTTATAGAAAATGATCAAAGTTCTTTTATTTTTTATTAATGGTACACCGAGTGCATGTCACGTCGAGTGAAGTTAAACGAAGCAATGTAGAGTGAAATTTTGTATCGAGAAGTGTTCTAATAGTATTAAGTCATTTCGACTAAAAGGAGAAATCTTAATAGAGTACTAAATATGTTTGAGTAATTAGATTTCTCAATCGCTCTTATCAGGCTCATTCGAAATGACGTGCTTACATCAAAAAAATAGGTTGTCATGCTGAACTTGTTTCAGCATCTCATCATCCTGTTGAAGTTGAGTGTTGTTATGCGACCCTGAAACAAGTTCAGGGTGACGTTGTAAAACGTTTGTCACTTCGAGTGAAGTTAAACGAAGCTATGCGGAGTGCAACTTAGTATCGAGAAGTGTTAAAAAGTTCGAGGTTTAATAGAATAATGATAGCGAGTAGTTCTCGATACAATTTTGTTTCGTTGTACTACACAAAATCACTCGAACTGACAAATGAGTATGAAGGACATTACAGACAAAACTAAAGACTAATAGCTAAAAGCTAATAGCCAAAAAGTATCATAAAGAAAAATAAAAGAACAAGATAAAACCTCCCCCAGAAAAATAAGTTAAAGTATATAAATAAATGCCTTGATATAGAGATGGCTACGTGCTTAAAGTGACCATTGTGGCATTGAATAAATAGGTAAAGTAAATAGCGGTAAAATAACAAAGGTGAACAGATGAAAAGAATAATACATAAAATGATAAGGCTATTGATGGTTTTATCCATATACCTTAGTCTTTTAGGAGAAACAATTGCGCAGCAAGATACGCAGTACACACAATATATGTATGCTCCAAATATTTTTAATCCTGCCTATGTGGGAACAACTGATATAGCTAGTTTGACAAGTCAATATCGTGCACAATGGACTGGAATTGAAGGTGCTCCAAGAACTATTAATTTGGCGTTTAGTAGTCCGTTACAAAGCGAAACATTAGGTATAGGAGCAATGGCGGTTAGCGAGTCTATTGGACCATCAAGTACAATTATTGCAGCTGCGGATATGTCGTACAAAGTTTCTTTAGATCAATATGTAAGTCTATCTTTTGGATTAAAAGGAGGGCTTAAGGTGTTAAATATTGATTACACCAAGTTGGATATATACAATACCACTGACCCGCGATTTCAAGCAAATGTAAACAATCGGTTTAGTCCAATAATTGGAGCAGGTATTTACGCTTATAGTGATGTTTGGTATGTTGGTTTTTCTGTACCTAACTTAATTTCTTCAGATTTCTATGACGATACCAATATTTCGACGGCACGAGAAAGAGCTACTTTTTATTTAATAGGAGGCTATGTATTGCCTATTAATGAAAGTGTGAAGTTTAAACCCGCTTTTTTGACAAAATATACTAGTGGTGCCCCTTTAACAGTGGATTTATCAGCAAATTTTTTATTTAATAATAAGTTTACTTTAGGAGCAGGATACCGTTTAGATACGGCTGTTAGTGCTTTGGCAGCATTTCAAGTGAATGATCGATTTATGATGGGGTATTCTTATGATTTTGATACCAATGAATTAAGCAACTTTAATAGCGGATCACATGGAATATTTCTAAAGGTAGATGTAGGAGAGGGAAGAGGAACTAGGGTCTTATCTCCAAGGTTTTTTTAATAAACAAAAAACGCTTAATAGGATTGAATCAATTTTAATAAATACAAGATGTATTCGGTTACATCTTGTGTTCATAATAATATGTCAGAATGGCGATGGGGTGTCAACTCTAGTAATTAAGAGAGATTAACAAAAACGGAAGTCATATGCGATTGTTTATAAAAATTGTTATCAACTAGAACTAGTTTTTCTCTCTTGATTACGCTGAATTGGCAAAATCATAAAAATTAAACGAAACTAAACCTAAACAAAATGCAATGTGTATTGGTACTTAGAATAAGAAGTTAACAATATGATATTGTATTTAATCAAATATAAACAGATGAGTAAACAACTTAACAATCTCAACATAAACAACGGAGGTGTCTGTTATAGCAAAAAAAATAACTTATTGATTAATTTATCCGTAGTTAAGGTGAGAATCCTATTATTTTTCATGTTAGGAGCGCAGCTGGGTTTTACGCAGGAAGTAACCGTATATCATACAAAAGAGGAATATGATCATTTAAAGTACATAAATGCTTTTGATATTTATAAAAAAGTATTAGATAGTGGTGTTAAGGATCCTGAATTGTTCAGAAGATTGGCAGGAGCCAGTTATTTTAATAGAGATTTTAAAAAAGCAAGTGAGTGGTATAAAAAGTATTATGAGTCTTCAAATGTAAAACCATCATTAGTTGATAATTATCGATATGGACAAGTATTAAAATCTTTGGATCAGCATCAATTGGCTGATAGTTTATTAACTACTTATTATGACAGCAAAGGACTACGATATATAGGCGAAAGCCAAGTGAAAAAAGATGAGAAAACTATTGATAATTATGGAGTTTTTACGGTAACCGATTTTGCGTTGAATACCGATTTATCGGAATATCCCGTGTTTATAGGAAGAGGAAAAGTGTATGTTGCGGGACAACATTTGAATGCAAAGAAGAGGAGTAAAACGGCTTCGGATATTTTTATATTGGATAGTACTTCTAACAAGTTTAAACCTATTAAAGGAGATATAAATTCACCATTCAATGAAGGGCCTCTAACCATTACCAATGATGGGAAGACCTTGTTTTTTACCAGAAATGACTATTATAAAAGTCGTTTACGAAAAAACAAAGATGGCATTGTTACCCTTAATATTTACATAGCTTCCTATAAGGATGGAGAATGGAAAAATATTAAGCCTTTTCCATACAATCATGAAGAGTATTCTGTAGGGCATCCCGCACTTAGTGCTGACAATAGGACTTTGTTCTTCATTTCAAACAAACCAGGAGGTAAAGGGGGATCAGATTTGTATAGAGTTTCCTATTTTGAAGATGGCTCCTTTGGAGAGCCTAAAAACATGACAGTGTTGAATACTGTAGGAAATGAAATGTTTCCATTTATAGATAAAAAAACGAATATTTTATATTTTTCTTCGAATGAAGCCGGTACTATGGGGGGGTTGGATATATATATTGCCAAGTTAAATAATGAGGGGATTTATAAAAGAGCTTATAATATTGGCGAACCTGTAAACAGCACCTATGACGATTTTGCCTTTATGATTAATGAAGAAGGAGTGGGGTATTTTGCTTCAAATAGAGTTAGTGAGGTAGGAAGTGATGATATTTATAAGGTGCAAAAAGAGCGTGAGTTTGAAGTGCCAGAATATGTAATAATTGGGGGAAAAGTTATTGATCAAAAAGAAGGTGTTCCAATAGAGAATGCTGGAGTTGTCTTATATGGTGAAGATAATAAACAGTTGGGACAAACGGAAACAGGTTTCGATGGGTATTATCAATTTGCAGAGCAAAATATAAAGTTGATATCCTATATAAAGGCTCATAAAGAATCATATCAGGCTATAGAGAAGGATTTGGATTCAAATGAGAGAGTGGTAGATTTTGCCCTAAAAAAGGCAATTCCCGAAATAATAGGTGTTGGAGGACAGTTAAAGGATAAAAAAACAGGGGAAGGAATATCTAATGGAGTTATTTCTTTATTGGATATAAATGGTGATGTTATTGATAGTGTTACTTCAGATGCAAACGGGAATTATGAGTTTCAGAATGTAAAAACAAATCAATTGGCGTTTTTGCGTGTGGAAAAGGAAGATTATCAAACGGAAGAGTACGAGGTCGATTTGGAAAAAATAAGAGATGGGGAAGTTAAAGAAGATATTTCGTTGGTAAAAAGTAGAGTCGCGTTAGCCCTAGGAAGCGATGTAGCGTCTATATTAAATCCTATTTACTTTGATTATAGTGAGAGCTATATTAGGGAAGATGCAAAAATTGAATTAGCTAAAATTGTTGAGGTACTTAAGAAATACCCTAAACTATCTATTAAGGTAGAGTCGCATACTGATAGTAAAGGGAAGGCAATTACCAACTTGAAATTATCCGAGAAAAGAGCAAGAGCAACGTATAATTATTTAATAGAACAAGGAGTAGATCCTAGGAGGATGATTTACAAAGGGTATGGAGAAACACAATTATTGAATAAATGTAAAGATGGAAAAACCTGTTCGGAGGAGGAACACCAATTAAATAGGCGTTCTACTTTTAAGATTATCGAAATAAAGTAAAATAGGATATGTCATTTCGAACCTTTTGACTGTCATTCAAGGCAGGCTAAGGTGAGAAATCTGAATTCAGTTCTGAATATGTTCGAGTGAAGAGATTTCTCAATCGCTCTTGTCAGGCTCATTCGAAATGACGTTTGGATACCGAAAAAAGCATTTTGTCATGCTGAACTTGTTTCAGCATCTCATCATACAGTTGAAGTTGAGTGTTGTTATGCGACCCTGAAACAAGTTCAGGGTGACGTTGTAAAATGTTTGTCACTTCGAGTGAAGTTAAACGAAGCCAAGCGGAGTGCAACTTAGTATCGAGAAGTGTTAACAAGTTGGAGGTTTAATAGAGTAATGATAGTGAGTAGTTCTCGATACAGTTTTGTTTCGTTGTACTGCACAAAATCATTCGAATTGATAAGTAAGCACCGTGTCATTTCGACCTTAGGGAGAAATCTGAATTGAGTACTGAATATGTTCGAGTGAAGAGATTTCTCAATCGCTCTTATCAGGCTCATTCGAAATGACGATTATATAAAATAAATGAATAAAATATAAAGTTAATTTTGCAGCATGTTAAGGGAAATAAATGACGTTAATTTTTAGAAGGGTAGATATAGCGTTCATTATTTTAAATTAAAACATGCGCTTTTCGAACGGTGCTTGAGAAGTGATAGTTGTCAAAAAAAGAATTACTTCTCACTCGTTCGAATTAAATAGGACATTGCTTAAAGTAGATGATTTTAAAGTACTGGGATTAAAAAACAGTTACGTAACCTTATTCCATATCCAATTGTTTAGCTTATTACGTGCTGTTCAAATAGAAATTAAGTTGATTTTAAAAACACCCCAGATTTTATATCTATTTACTTTAACTACCGAGGTCATCTAAATAGTTTTTAGATGGCCTTTTTTGTTCTGATATGTTGTTTAAAAGTTTTTTGTACTCTAATAATATAAATAGGTGCTCAGAAAAATATGGCTTAGATTTTTTAGGATTTCACTGCATATATTGAATTGTATTAATCCATAATGTTAAATAGGATATGTCTTTTAAAAAAAATATCTTACTCTTGTTTTTAATTTTACCGACCATCCATCTTGCTCAATTAGATGCAAATTCTGTAATGGGACTACCAACTGTGAATAATAGCTCAGAAATGTCAACGATTCCACCTGTTAATACGGGGTCTATTATTTATAATATTGCTGAAGAGAAAATATTTATGTACAATGGTACTGAGTGGATTTCTTGTGCTTGTGATTTAGGGAATAGAGGACTTCAATTTTATACTTGGGATACTGCTAATATTTCAATGCCAAATATTAACAATGTTCGATCATTAGGACTTTCAACGTCATCAGGAATAATGGCATTAGATTTGGGTGATACAGCAAGATCGTCTGTAGCTCCGGATACCGACGGCTATATAATACGCTACATAGGTACTTTGAATGTGAAAAATACTGGAAGTTTTACTTTTAGCGCACGTTCTGATGATGGTACAAGAGTATATATAGATGAAGTATTGGTCGTAGATAATTGGTTTCAACAAGCACCTACAACTCGAACGGGAACAATAAATTTAGCTAAAGGACAACATAAAATAGAGTTTTGGTATTATGAAAATGCAGGAGGAGATTTTATGGAGTTCAGATGGGGCAGTAATCCTGATGGATATCCAACTGGAAGTATTATTAAAGCTTCTGATTTTTTTGTGAAATAATGTTTGTCATTTTGTTTGTGTATATCGGGTCTAAGATGCTTCAATACTTGTGTTGAAATTTAAAAATTTGTTTCCTTTAAATGTGTTACATGCTTACATCGATGCAGTAGGCCTAATATCTAATAAGTACATAATAATTAAATATGCGCATGTCATATTACTAATTAGAAAATATTATGTCGTATTTGATGTACTTTGATAAATTGAAGTATTTTAATTTTATAGTGGTTAAAGTAAATTATCAAGATAACAGAGGTCTCCGTGTTTAAGTTAATTTTCTTCGTTTATATATTAATAAAACGACTTGTCTGCAAAGAATCATATTACTTTTTTGTCATTTATAATACATTTTAGAATGATTTGTTGAAGATAAAAGATGTTTCTAAAATGTTGTTATGAACAATTTTTCTATGCTATTGGAGGAGATTTCTTCTAGGGGTTAGTGAATGTGATTCTTTAGCGGACATTGAAAAGCTAGTCGTAACATAAACTTAAATATGATGAAAAAACAATACTTTTTGTTAGTAATCTTGTGGGGGACATTGTTAACTGCGCAAGAGAATTTAGAACAGTACACTCCTGATCAAGCAGATTGGAGTACCTTTTACTCAAAGGTGAATTCAGTGAGTTCGATAACTTCTCACGCTCCTGATGATATTGGATGGATTACTTCATGGCCTCAATGGGATGGAACTGTTTATGATCCAACCCAAATGTCTAAAGCTGAATTTACCAATGCAATATGCCCTTTTGGAGATAGAATTAGAGGTATTAGAGAGGTGTTTTATGAAAATACTCCTTTTGCCGATAATAAAAACCCAACAAAAGCCGAGGTAGATGAATGGCATCGAATAGCACTTAATCACGTGAGAGCCATGGTTGGTTATACGAGTGAAGATTACCAGGTAAAGAAAGATCATTGCATGTTTGCTCGTGCGTTGTGGGGGCAGCAAAGAAGAAATACAACCATGTGGGATGCCCAATACCCAGGTACAGTAGGATCTGCTTATGGTCCCTGTCAAGGATCTGATAATGCCCACTGTGGGGCTACCTTTATTCCTAGTTTGGAAGATCAGCGACCTTATTTACCAGATGGACATGAGGGATGTAGTACTCAGGCAGGTTCGGAAGGAGTTTCAAGTGCTCCAAAATCGGATATCCCTTGGTCTATAAAATGGTCTCGAGCGTTTTGTCAATTTTTAGGAAGTGAAGGTTTTTGGGGAGGTCATGTTGGTCCATTTTTTCACAGAGAAAAGTTTGGGTTTAGTTTTTGGGATAACGAACCTAATAATAATAGTAGTAATGCTACATTGAGAGCAAAATGGACAGGTAGGTTATTACCTAATTTATATGATGAAAGCTTATCTGTAAAAAGTCAGACGAAAATTGTTTCAAGAGTATATCCCAACCCTGTTACTAACCGTATAAAGTTGGAATTGCCTCCTAAAGTTAACAAAGATGATATTGAAATATCAATTGTAGACTTAAATGGGAAAAAAATTTCAACACAAGGATTCAATTTGGAAGGAGAGTTGGATGTAGCTGAATTGGCTTCTGGAGTTTATTTTTTAAATGTTAGTAATGGAAAGCTTAGTGAAACAGTAATGCTTGTGAAAAAATAATAAATCTCTATAATTTTTTAATTGTAAATACCCGAATCACTCGAACTGTGAGCCTAGTACAATATCATTTCGAACCTTATAACTGTCATTCAATTCATGCTAAGTTGATAACTGGAGGTAATGATTAAGATAAGGTAAAGGTAAGCCGTCATGCTTAACTCATTTTAGTATCTCATTAATGTGTGTAGGAAATGCATGTTGTGAAGCGATGTTTGAAACAGGGTAAAGGTTGGGTTTTGAAGTGTTCAGTAAATTAGAGGTAAGTTAAATGAAATGAGCGGAGAGCAACTTTGTACATCAACTCTTTCAGCCGTGCCATTGATAAGTGTTGGGTTTACATTATAAAATTTACGGATTTAAAAATATTTTGTTGAAAAGGTTATGAAATCAATGTGTTACGTCGTGAAATTCTGTTTTCGATCGGCTGTTAATAGATATTGAATACTAATGACCTCTTAGAAAAGTAATAATTTTAAAAATCAATATGATGAAGTACTATTTAGTAGAAAACAAATTAACAGATGAAGACAATTATTCAGCGCGAATTTTGACGGAAAGAACGATTAACCAAGAGGAGTTAATTGAAAAAATGCTTAGTAAAAGAAATCTTGTTAGTAAAACGGATATTGTTGCGGTATTAAACTCATACTACGAAGAAATTATCCAAGCAATTGAAGAAGGTGATAATATTAATCTTCCATTAATAAATATTGGATATTCAATATCGGGAGTTTTTGAAACAGAAGAACAAGGTTTTAATGCAGATTTACATAAATTACATGTAAATATAAACTCGGCCAAATTAATAAATGATATAAAACAAGATATTCCTTTACAACGTGTTGATGCGCCAGTTACAGGTACTCAAATCAATAATATTAAAGATATTACAACTAAGAACACAAATGGCACCATAACTTCGTTAGGTTTGTTTGAATTAAATGGAAACTGCTTAAAAGTGGCGGGTGACTTGCCTGAAGTAGGACTGTATTTTATATCTGATGATAATACTGAATTTAAGGTAGAGCATTTGGCTCAAAATGGATATAAAAAGATTATAGGTCAAGTTCCACAACTTGTAACGGGTAACTATCGAATTCGTATTAAAACTCAAGCCGCAGGAAGTGGAACTCAATTTTTAAGAGAAATACGTTTAGCCGATTCTTCATTTGAAGTTAATGTGGTTTAATCGTAGGGTGATAGCCAAGGGTTTGATTCCCCTAGGTTTGCCTCGAAATATGTAATTATGAATCCGACAGATACCTTGTATGCTTGCATCGGTGCAGTTCATTATTTTTAGTGGTAAAAGAAAAGAAATCTTAGTCGTCCTAAAATTGTAATAGACTGTCTAAATTAGGCAGTCTTTTTTTTATCCCTATAAAACGCTACTTTGGCTTGCTCTAGGGAAATTAAGTATATTAAGGCTAGTCTCGTAGTTATTATACGGAAAGGGATGCTATGCTTATGCGGTGAGTGTTGCAGTGCTTATAAGGCGAGGGATGCTATGCTTATGCGGAAGGGGTTGCTATGCTTATGTGGTGAGTGTTGTATTTATTATGCGGTGAAGGCTGTAGTTTTTATACCTAAAAAATGAGGTGAATTTGCTCATATATTACTACTTTTCATCATTATTCATTATTGGTAGTAATGAAAATATTTGCGTCATCCGAATTTATTTAGGTGTCCCATTTTGCTATAAATTAGCTGTTTATAAAGAGAACCTGAAACAAGTTGATGGTTAGGGGTGGTATTATTAAATACGGATAATCATTAAAAAGTATATCTATAAATAGGAAACCAAATCATATTTTAAAATTTATTTGCGAGAATTTATGGAGATAATGATAAAGAGTCTTTTAAGGCTGCTTTTTTATGATTACTAACTAGAATAACAAAAGCGTCTTTGAAACCAAGTTTTTGAAGTTGTTTTTTGAAATCATCTGCATGCTTGAATGTATAGAACTCTCCGATAGAGTAGATGTTAAGTTTGTCTTCGTTTTTCAGAGTTTTAAAATTAGAACTAAGATTTGAAGTATTATCAATTTTAAGTTTTTTTAGGGCGGCTATCTGAACTGAAAAAACGGTTTTTGGAACATCAGATTTTGTATCAAGATAGGGGGGCTTTTTTGTAAATGAATTTTGTAATTCCTCCGGTTTTTGTTTTTGAATTAAAAAACGATTTTTACTATAAATATTAATTCCGAATATGATTATAAAAGCCGCAAGCAAACTAATTACATAGTTTTTGATTTTATTACTCTTAATAATTTTATTTCGAGACAAAACAACATCGACATATTCCTTAGTAATTTCATTGTTTTTATGGGTTAGTTCCTCAACTTCTGCTAAAAGCTCTAACCACTTGCTGTTATTAACTTGAGACATAGGATAAAAGTTAAGCTAGTTAAAAATCAAGTTAAGATAAATCTTCATTGGTAAATCCGGTTTTCTTTATATATTAAAATAGTTAATTTTAAAATTGCTTAAAAATAGAGGTGCTTTTAGTTTATGGTTATTGTTTCTTTAATTACCTAGATAGATAAACGTGTTAATATCTAAAGTTCTAGGGGTGGTTGGAACCATCGTTTTAGTACCTCCAGGGTTAGTGGAAGTGGTTTCTTGAAAATCTATAGTATTTGAGCTAGTAACTGCTGTAATATCGGTTCCATCAATGAGATTATCTGGGTTAGAATTTGTTTTCAGAACATTATGAGTGTGGTTAATATTAGGTAAATCAGAAGCCTGCCATAAATTATTGGTGTTTCCTCCAATTCCTCCAACTGTATTAGGATTTCCGTCGATATTTGCTAAATAGGTAGCCGATTGTTGCGGTTGGTCTTCTAAGTTTGCTCTTCCTTCTGGAGTACTTCCGTTAACAGTATTAGGTAAAAAGTTTGGATTGCTAAGCCCCAAGCTTGCGTATGCTAATTGTTGTGTTTCTGTTAAGGTACTTGTGGCTCGTCCATCTAATAATATCCAGCCACTATGATCACTTTTTTGTAATCCTGTTTTGACATCTCCAATAATAGATGTTGAAATATTTGCCCAAACCGTTTTATTTCCATTATGAGATAAAACTTGTCCTTCAGAGCCAGAATTTCCGTTATCATCAATAATTGTACTGCGAGTTCCTTTTAGTTTCACATTCCCGTAAACTTCTAACCTCTCTGTTGGTTCGGTTGTTCCTATACCAACATTTCCTGTATCATTTACTAATAATCTTTTGTTTCCTTGCCCATCGGCTATAATTATATGATTATTGATTTCACCAGTTATCTCTATATTAGAACCAATAATGGTATTATAACTTGAATTATTTGTTAGATCTCGAGCCGAACTATGACCAATAACAACGTTCTTTTGACCCGTTTTAATTTTAGATAGAGAAAAATCACCCAAAACAATATTGGAAGTTCCAGTGGTTAAATTTTCCATAGTAGATCTTCCAGCCGCAATATTTGAGCTTCCAGTAGTTAAATTAAATAACGAGTTGGTGCCAAATCCTATGTTAAAACTCCCTGAAACTAGCAGTCGTAATACCTCTCTTCCAAATCCCAAGTTATAACCGCCTGTAGTGTTATTTTTTAATACTTGGTCTCCAAAGGCTGCGTTGTAGCTTCCTGTGGTATTGGAAATTAAAGTTTCATTTCCGAAGGCTGTGTTGCTGTTTCCTGTAGTATTTCTTTCCAAAGCTACTTTACCAAATGCCGTATTTCCACGTCCAGTAGTGGTGCTTTTAAGTGTTCCTCTACCGAAACCTGTATTACCTCGATTAATTAAACTATTTCGACCAGACTCATAACCAAAAAAAGTATTATTATCAGAATAATTACCTATACTACCAGATTTTCGATTGTTAACTCTAAAATTTAAAGTTTCATTATCTTTCGTTCCTATAAAATTTAAAGAAGGGTTAGTGTTACTATTTCCTTCCAAATTCCAGCTGGTTTTATTTAATACTTCCTGAGCTGATAGTTTTCCTATATTTCCGTTGTCATCTGATGTTAATAATTGATCTGTGGAAGCTCCAATGGGCAATTCCTCAATTCTTACATTTCCCTTTACGTGTAATTTGCTAGTAGGCTCACTTGTTCCAATTCCAATTCTATTGTTTGCTGCATTAACCGAGAAAGTGGGGCCATAAATACTAAAATGATTTATGCCTGATACAGCTGACGATACAAAAGAAATTGAATTGGTTTGTTGTGATAAAATTCTGTTATCGCTTAATACGCCGTCGGCTGAATATATGTTTGGTGTAATTATAGTGTTAGTAACACCGCTTTCATTAGTGTAAGATAAATTATTGGTTGTTAAAGATGATGTTAGGGAGGTTACGGTTTCATTGATGTTAGTTTGAGTACCATCTTCGGCTTGATATGTACCTATATTGTTCCCATTGCTAGCAGTACCTGTTAGAGAAGTTATGGTTTCGTTGATGTTAGTTTGAGTACCATCTTCAGCTTGATAAGTCCCAATATTATTTCCATTGCTAGTAGTACTTGTTAGAGAAGTTACGGTTTCATTGATGTTGGTTTGAGTACCATCTTCGGCTTGGTAAGTCCCTATGTTATTTCCATCGCTAGCGGTATCGCTTAGAGAAGTTATGGTTTCGTTAATGTTAGTTTGAGTACCATCTTCAGCTTGATAAGTCCCTATGTTATTTCCATTGCTAGTAGTACCTGTTAGAGAAGTTACGGTTTCATTGATGTTAGTTTGAGTACCATCTTCAGCTTGATATGTACCAATATTATTTCCATCACTAGCGGTACCTGTTAGAGAAGTTATGGTTTCATTGATGTTGGTTTGAGTACCATCTTCAGCTTGATAAGTCCCTATATTGTTTCCATTGCTAGCAGTACCTGTTAGAGAAGTTATGGTTTCATTGATGTTAGTTTGAGTACCATCTTCAGCTTGATAAGTCCCTATATTGTTTCCATTGCTATTAGTACCTGTTAGAGAAGTTATGGTTTCGTTGATATTAGTTTCAGTACCATCCTCAGCTTGATAAGTTCCTATGTTATTGCCATCGCTAGCAGTACCAGTTAGAGAAGTTATGGTTTCATTGATATTAGTTTCAGTACCATCTTCAGCTTGATAAGTCCCTATGTTATTTCCATTGCTAGTAGTACCTGTTAGAGAAGTTACGGTTTCATTGATGTTAGTTTGAGTACCATCTTCAGCTTGATATGTACCAATATTATTTCCATCACTAGCGGTACCTGTTAGAGAAGTTATGGTTTCATTGATGTTGGTTTGAGTACCATCTTCAGCTTGATAAGTCCCTATATTGTTTCCATTGCTAGCAGTACCTGTTAGAGAAGTTATGGTTTCATTGATGTTAGTTTGAGTACCATCTTCAGCTTGGTAAGTCCCTATGTTGTTTCCATTGCTAGTAGTACCCGTTAGAGAAGTTATGGTTTCGTTGATGTTAGTTTGAGTACCATCTTCAGCTTGATATGTACCAATATTATTTCCATTGCTAGTAGTGCCTGTAAGAGAAGTTATGGTTTCATTGATATTAGTTTGAGTACCGTCTTCAGCTTGGTAAGTCCCTATGTTGTTTCCATTGCTAGCAGTACCTGTTAGAGAAGTTATGGTTTCGTTGATGTTAGTTTGAGTACCATCTTCAGCTTGGTAAGTCCCTATGTTGTTTCCATTGCTAGTAGTGCCTGTTAGAGAAGTTATGGTTTCGTTGATGTTAGTTTGAGTACCATCTTCAGCTTGATAAGTCCCAATATTATTTCCATTGCTAGTAGTACTTGTTAGAGAAGTTATGGTTTCGTTGATGTTGGTTTGAGTACCATCTTCAGCTTGGTAAGTCCCTATGTTGTTTCCATCGCTAGCAGTACCTGTTAGAGAAGTTATGGTTTCATTGATATTAGTTTCAGTACCATCTTCAGCTTGATAGGTACCTATATTGTTCCCATCGCTAGCAGTACCTGTTAGAGAAGTTATAGTTTCGTTGATGTTAGTTTGAGTACCATCTTCAGCTTGATAAGTCCCAATATTATTTCCATTGCTAGTAGTGCCTGTTAGAGAAGTTATGGTTTCATTGATGTTGGTTTGAGTACCATCATTTCCATGTACTGTAGCTATTTTGTTTCCTTGAATGGTGTTTAAAATGTTAAATCCATATGTGTTAATTAAAACATCTGAACCATTATTGTTTCTAAATGTGTAGGTTCCATTTTCGTTATCAATTAAAATTGATTTAGGAATAATTTGCTCTATTCCATTTTCATTAGTGTAGGTTATAGTACCGTCGTTATTATCAATGAGTGAAGTTGTTGTTTCATAAGAAGAAATAACTTGATTAATATTGTTAATAACATCTTGTAGTGTGATGTTTTCATCATTTACGCCATCTCCATTAATATCGATAGTCCCATTTTCAATCGAAACACTAGTATGTATTGTATTTGAAACATTGTTTTCATCTTTATACGTCATTGTTCCATTTCCGTTATCTACTAAGCTTGTTAATGTTTCGTTGGCTATTGTGTCGTCAGAACTTAAAATTTTTAGCCATTTATTTCCATTCCAAAAATAGAACCCTGAAGAAATATCAGAAGTATCAGAAGTGTTGTAAACCAATAGGCTCTCAATGTTTCCATTGGTAATAGAAGTGCTGTCGGATATACTTGTTAAGGCGATTCGAGGAATTAACAGTCCTCTGTTATTTGATACAATATCCAATTGGGCGGATTTATTAGGTAACGCTATTCCGATACCAACTTGTGAATAACTTGTAACAAGTCCTAGTGTTATTACGGTAAACATAATAACTCCCTCTCTAAATACTTTTTTCATCTTTGTAGTCTATAAGATTTTATAATTATAATAGTTGAGGGACTAGGATCTAAGGTTTTGGGGTAATAGCCTACAAATTAATGTTAATTACATGATTAAATTAAACACAAAAATCATATAAATGTTTTCAAAATATTTATATACGACTCAATTGTAATATTTAAATACTTTATTTTTTTAAAATAAAAAAGGAAAGAGTATTGAGTGAAAAAATGGTGTTTTTAATCTCTTAGGGGTAAATTTTCAGATGCTATGCGTCATAGTTTTTATACTTGTGTATTTCAGAAAGTGTTTATTTATCCAAATTTCATAATGTTTTAGATTTTTAGCTCTTTCATTCGTTGTCGTCATAAATATATAGAAGCATCCAGTCTGATATATTAAGATAAAATTAATAGCTAATAAAATTATTAAAATACATGAAGGATCAATGTGTTGATATTTATGTTTTTAGTTGGTTTTAGGTTAAGTGTACGATAATATTCTTTTGAAGTACCTCGCTTTTCTAAAAAAGAACATTTTCCTTTTCTTTATTCTGATAATAAGGTTTTTAATTATCTAATTTTATCATGAAAATAACCACTGCCAATGATTTGCTTTTTATAATGTGAAAAACATGTCTTTTACTTAAAGACCAAGTAATAATATTAAAAGTAGATTTTAAATGAATATAAGATTTATTAGCATCCAATTAATTTGGAAAAAGAATCGTTGGTATATAACCGCAGATAAGAAACATTTCAGTTTCGAAAATTTTCATAAGAAGACATATTTGTTTAATAGAACTTGGTGTGTACAGGGTATCTGACCATAGTTTTTTTCATTTTTCTACTTTCCAAAGGAATAGGTATATGAAAAATTTGTTCCAGTCGTGAGTGAATAACAATAGTTCGACACAGATAAGATTTAATCGCAGGGCGATAGCCAAGGGTTTAATTCCCCGAGGCTCGCCTCGAAATATAAAATTATGAATCCGACAGATACCCCGTATGCTTGCATTGGGGCAGTTCATTTACCTGTATATGAAGTGTATTGTTTGTTTAGAGCTGAGATGTCACCTGGAGAATTACATGGCGTCAAATTTTATTTTGATAAGGGGATTCTACGAAGTAGCCAAGAAGTATATTCAAACTAAAAGAGTGGAATCTCGACTCTATTCGATCTGACAAATTCAGAATTTCTGAGAGATTTAAATAATGGATTGTATAGAATTCACTTAAATGGATTTGAAAATAAATCAGAGGCAAATGGTTCCAAGGGCCTTTTACAGTTAATAATAAAAAACATATAAAAATGAGAAAAAATAATAATCAGAAATATAGCATATATAAAATATTGCTTATTGTAGGCTATGTAATGTTAACAGCGTGTGAAAAGGATGATTTTGTGGGGAGTGCTGGCGAAAATGAAAATAATAATACTGAAGAGGTTAATTTAGATATTGAGGCTGTGTATTTGGCGCAAACCCATGTGTTTGAACCTAATTACAAAGTACCAAATACGGATAAGGAATTTAAACTAGTTTCGGAAAGAGAGGTTTTAATAAAGGCTCATTTGATTTCATCAGAAGAAGTTAGTTCACCTGAGGTTAAAGCAATTGTTGAGTCAAATGGTAGTTCTAATACAATTATACTCTCAGGACCTTCCAATTTACCTCAAAGTTTTAATAAGAATATAGGTGAAGTGGTTCATAGTTTTGATGATAGTTTTACAGGAGTTATACCAAAAGAATGGGTAAAACCTAATATGAAATTATCGATTGTGTCGGGAAATAAGAAAAAAGAGTATAACACTTTAAAAATAGGAGCACCAAATCGTATATATATGACCAATTTTGAAATTAATGCTTTTGAAATACAAAGTACTGATTTTTCTAACGGATGGGAGGAAGAATTTGCATTGAAAGTACCTTCAGCCGAAATGCGTGTTCAAAATATTCCGAATATTTTGTTTAAAGAAATATCAGTACCTCCGCATTATAGTGGTCCAGCTGGAGCGTCGGTGAAAGCAGCTAGGGTTTCTTCATTGGGTGATTATATTTCAAAGATCGGTTCTGAGTTTACGGCTCATAATACTACCGCTACTCAATGGAACGTAGCACTGCTAACCGCAGCGGGTAGATATTATAATAGAGTGAAATATTTTAGTACATCTTGGAGTTATACAGATCGTCATCAGAAAGGTGTTGCTGGTGGATTTAGAGGAGTGCAAAGAAGGGGACACCTTGGTGTTTTTTTACATGAATTTGGACATGGATTATCACTGCCGCATTGGGCGGCTGTTGATAATTACCCATATAAAGGCGATATGCATGGAATAAAAGCCCCTGATACATATAGAGGAACACATTCTGGTCCAATTTGGATGTATGATAGTGTACAAAGAAGGTTTATTCCTCCAACCCAAAACGATGTAACCCCTTTAACCTATAAAAATGATCCTATGCAAGGAGGCGGGGATAAATTTAAAGAATCTGGATATTTAACGAATCATTTTTCCGATTATTCCGTAAATCAAGCCAGAGATTACATGGAAAATCTCTTGGTAGTTTATAAAAATGGAGAATACTATCTGTGGGACGATGCTACTGGTGATTACACCCTTAGAATTAATAATGATGGAAACGTTTCTTTTCCAACGCAACGGAATCAACAGGTGGTAAGTGTTATGACTTCTATTAGTAACGCAACACCAGAAGCAAATATAGCGTACCCTCCTGTTGGTCCATATACCAGTGGTATGATCCCTCTTTTTGATCCAAGAGTTGAAGCGGATAGAAATGCAGCAGACAATTTTTGTGGAGATAGAGGGTGTGATTTTACTTTAAAAATTACGCAAGGAGGCATTGTTAAGTATATAATGCTGGGAATGAATTTTGATGATACCTTACCGGAAACGGACCCCAAAACCTTTGTTACCAAAGCTGTAAACTTATTAGCATCAGATGGAGAAGTAACGAAGGTGGAGGTTTTAAAAACTCCTGATGCTAATATCAATGGTTTACCAAATATGGAAACCATTTTAACTTCATGGGAAAAAGAATAAATGAAAGTTGTTTTTTTAGTTAGGGTTAGATAAGGAAACGATTAACTTATGTATAAAGCTGTAATTGGTTTTTTTTACAAGGGGTTACATGTTTTATGAATAACCATTGTTAGTTGATTTGAAATTTTGTTTATGAGTAATATAGAAAAAGGAGTGTATAGTTTTAAAAATGTTTTTTCTTTAAAAACAATTAAGACCGATGATGAGGCAATTGATTACCTTGATGAGAAAGAGTGCTTTAAGATGGTTTGGATTCGTAAGGGGAATGGGGTGTATAATATCAATTTTGAAGATTATGAGTTCAAAGAAAATATATTGTTTTTTTTATCTCCAGGGCAAACATTATCTGTAAAGAAAGAAAGTGTAGAAGAGGCCTATGTAATAAGTTTTGTCGAAGATTTTTACTGTCTGGAAGTGCATGATGCAAATGTTGGTTGTAATGGTGTTTTATTTAATAATATATACGAAAATCCATTCATTTCTCCTAGTAAGAAAAATACCAAAAGATTGGTTTCTATTCTGCAAAAAATAATTGGTGAATTCTCTAAAGAAAAGGCAGCTAAGCATGATATGTTACATGCTTATTTGAAACAAATGTTGGTATATTCTCTAAGAATGAAAGATGAATATTCTGAAATAAATAATACAATTGAAACTGAGCTGTTTCGGAACTTTAGTGTTTTGGTAGAGCAAAATTTTAAGAACTTCCATAAAGTTAATGACTATGCTAAGTTATTAGGAGTGTCTCCTAAGTCTTTAACAAAACACTTTAATAATATAGGAAGTCAAACACCTGGTGACTTTATTCGAAAGCGTATCGTTTTAGAGGCTAAGAGACGGCTAGTTTTTACAAAAAAAAGTGTGAAAGAAATTGCTTTTGATTTAGGTTATAACGATCCTCTCTATTTTACAAGAGTTTTTAAGAAGGATGCAAAATTATCTCCTTCTCAGTTCAGAAAGAATTTTTTATAATGATTCGTTGTTATATTTTAATTAATAACATTGTTGGATATCAACATTAGGAACAATGAATCGGTAATCTTTTTTCTAGTGACTTATAATGAAATATTCTTTAGTTGTTATGATCCTTATTTTAAGAACTTTTGTCCATTTTTTGAACACTCGTTCAATTGTATATTTGCTTCATGTTTAAAGGGGGACAATGGGAGTTGTCAGAGAAATAGCGAAATCATTTAAAACAAGCTATAAACTGATTTTTTGGGAAGTTAATTAATTAAAATATTGTATAACCCCTTTATTCGCAACCTATGCATGGGTTTGTTTGCTTTAACCTAGAGAGTCACCTGAACGTTAGTTTAGGTGATTTTTGTTTTTAGAATTGTGGAGAACACCAGTATTATTATTTGTAATAGCTGAGTACAGTTTATTATTTGTATTGTAGGATAGAAGGAGGAAAAAAAATGCAGGAAGAATTAAATGATTGTCGAGATTTATGTGTAAATGTATTATCATTGAATCCAAATGACAAAGTATTGTTCGTAGAAATGCGTGTCATTTTCGAAATTATTGACCATGTCTTCTGGAAACAATAATAATACTTACAAATGAAATAGCTCTTTATGTTAATTATAGTTTATTGTTTGCTATTTCCCCGCTAATATTTAGCAGATAATTATGGGAGGAAACTATAAAAATATTTATTCAGTTTTAGTAGTAAATAAAACATCTGATGTACAAGAAAATTAAAGTGGGTATAAGAAAGATTTTCTTGAATATTTGGTATGCATCAGATGTTTCTTTTCTGATCTATTTGTTTGATTGTTCTTTAAAAAATAAAACCTTGGTACCATTTTCTATTTTATCCAAGATTATTAAATATTAGTGTTTGGTATCAAAGAACTCTTTTTATATTATTATTGAATCCAAAAAATGTGTTAATTTAAATGTAGTCTTAATGATGTTATTAATAGATAAGAAACGAATAACACATAATTCGGAAACAATAATAATAAAGGTTAAACCATACTTTGCTATATGAAAACCAGTTAGGTTTAACCCTGAGGTATGTAGTAGAATGTAAATGAATTATCTTATGAGAGGATAATTATGATCATTCAACTTTAAAACCATATAATCACTGTAAAAGTAAAAGATTAAATATTGTTGTTAGTACTCATTTTTAAGAATAATGTTCTAAAAAAAATAAATGAAGAAAAGTGGAGTTTGAAGTCGTACAAGGTGAAATAAAAGAAAACACCCAGAAAGCATATTGTAATGGTAACATGGGAAAATACAATAATCAAAAGACTACACGAGTACTTCCTGGGTGAAGTAATAAGGGAGACTATAAAACTTCATAAGTTTGAGTTTGTGTTAGTTGTTCTGTGGTTATCAATAATGATTAAAATAAGTTTTTAAAAACATCTGATCCAAAATGTCATAATTACAGAAATTAGAAATAGTAATTATTACATGATTGACCAGATGTATTAAAATTTTAGGTCAAATATTTACCTTAGATGATATGTATATGTAACCCCTTCATTATCTAATAACTTTTTTTAGGTCCCCAAAAATTATAGACTACTTTAATGAAGTGTGCTTATTTGACCGAACGTATATCTTAATTCAAACAATAAATAAGTAAAAGTTAATGTGTACATTAAAAATCTAATAATATTCAATTCCTAGTTGTTTAAGATTTCTATGATATTTATGTGTTATTCATTCAAAAAAATAACCCCTTAATTTTAAGAATTTAAAACACATAAAAAGTAACATATTAACAGTAACTTTTTGAATTACTTAAAGGTATATCTAAATAATTGTTGTTACTGTCTTGATTTCGACATTACCTATAAATTTAGTAATGAAGGTGTTCTCATAATTAATATTTTGGTGTTCAGTTAATTATATGAAAGTTTTCACTTCATGTTTTACTTAATATAGTATGGGATTTTGGTGTGTTTGCAGTAGGACTTTGTTTGATCTTATTATTGTTCTAAAGGTTTTAGAGCGATAAAAAGTTTTTAAAGAGAGAGTTACTGATTCATATTAAGTTTTCTTTGCAAATGTTTTCCAATATTTTAAAATTTTCGATTGTCAATTTTTCATTAATAATTGGAGAATTGACTTGTTTTTTTAAAACGTCTTTTTTTATGTTTTTTGAGGCTTTTATAAATTAAAGGAGTACATTTTTGTTAATGTAGATAACGAGTTGAAATTCTTTTTGTGGGTATCTTCTATTTCGAAAACTTATCTATTAATTATTGCTTAAAATGTTTAACGTTTAAAACTGTGTTTTGTGAAACATGGTGAATTTAATAGAGTTTAATATGAAAAAAAGCACTAATTCTTCAGTAAACAGGAAAATTACAAATTATAGCACAGCTTTGAGTTATTTGGTAGAAAGTATACAAGAAAATTATATTATTAAACCAATACAAATAGTTGTATTGTATAGGGTAGCTCTTATTCTATTCGTGAACTTGAGTTGTGGTATAATGAAAGCCCAAGATAATAATTGTAATTGCATTGATGATAAAGGTATTATAATAGGATATAATAATACGGGGTATTCTATCTCTAAACCTAGTGTTGATGCAGGTCAATACGATAATAGTGGTTTTTTAATTGGTTTTTTTGCTGATGTAGAATTGTCAGATAAATTTTCTGTACAACCTGAGTTTTTGTACACCATGTCCTTTAGTGAAGGGGTCGATTTTAATACAGTCACTATTCCTCTTGCTTTTAAATATTACATCAACGAAGCTATTTCAATTCAAGTGGGACCTATGTTTGATGTAATTTTGGATAGAACATTTATTGGAAATTCAGGGATAAACTTGATGGGAGGTATTGGAGTTGATTTAACAGATAATTTTAGTATTACAGCGAGATATTCAAAAAGTATTACCAATAGAACGAATACGTATAGTGATAAAGTAATTAATTATGACTTTAATTATTTACAAATAGGGTTCGCCCTTAAATTATGGAAAAAACCGAGTGAAAAAGAGAAGGAAATATCTAAAAATAAAACCTAGAATTAAAAAACATATTCATAAACTATATCTGTTGGTTTATGGGAAATAAAAAAGCCTAAACATATATGTTTAGGCTTTCTAGGTGGTGCCTCCAGGAATCGAACCAGGGACACAAGGATTTTCAGTCCTTTGCTCTACCAACTGAGCTAAGGCACCAGT
>CANMIL010000004.1 GCA_947497895.1 uncultured Tenacibaculum sp. | reverse complement strand
GTGCATGAGTCTATTAAAATATATAATACTAAAAGGCCGCATTGGTCTTGTTATATGAACACTCCTGAACAAATGCATAGACAGAGTAGCATCAAAATAAAATCATATAAAAAGAAAATCTCAGAACAAAACATGTTTTGATCTGAGATTTTATAACTTTAATCCTAATAAAAACTGTAACGGTTATTTAGGACTAGTTAGTTAATAATTTATGAAAATAAATTATCAATTTTTTCGCGTTCCTCAGCAGCAAGAGCGGCATCAACTAAAATTCTACCACTGTGCTCATCAATTGTAATCTTTTTACGATTAGCAATCTCTAATTGAACTTGTGGAGGAATTGTAAAGAATGATCCTCCAGCAGCACCTCTCTCAATAGAAACTACAGCTAAACCGTTTTTAACTTTATTTCTAATTCTCGTGTATGCTTTCAATAAATGATTGTCAATTGAGTCAGAGAATTCCTGAGATTTTTGCTTTAATAATTCTTCCTCTTTCTCAGTTTCTTTTAAGATAGCATCTAATTCACCTTTTTTATGAGCTAAATGACTTTCTTGTTGAGTTAATTTGTTTTTTGTGTTACCAATAATTTCGTTCTTCTGAGTTATTTTAACTTTATATTCCTTAATTCTTTTTTCAGCTAATTGAATTTCTAATTCTTGATATTCAATTTCTTTTGTTAAAGAATCAAATTCGCGGTTATTTCTAACGTTCTTTTGTTGTTCTTCGTATTTAGCAATTAAACCCTTAGCTTCAGTAATTGCTTGTTTCTTACTTGTAATATCACTTTCTAAATTAGCTACATCGCTAGCAAGGTTTGAAAGTCTTGTATTCAATCCGGCAACTTCATCTTCTAAATCTTCAACTTCTAAAGGTAATTCTCCTCGAACGTTTCTAATTTCATCAATTCTTGAATCAATTAGCTGTAAGTCATATAACGCTCTTAATTTCTCTTCTACCGTTACGTCTTTTTTTGCCATCTTTTATATATAGTATATTGGATTTGTACTTTCTTCACTTAAAATAATTGCAAAAGTACTAAATTTTTTGTTAAGATAATCGACTAAAAGATTTTTTGTAAACTGTTCGCTTTCATAATGTCCAACATCCAGTAACAATATTTTCTTTTCAGCTTTAAAAAACTCATGATACTTAAAATCAGCACTAATATAAGCATCTGCTTTTGCTTTCATAGCTGCGCCTATGGCAAAACTTCCTGAGCCTCCTAGAACAGCTACTTTTTTAATTGGTTTATTTAGTAATTCTGAATGTCGCACACACCCAGTTTTAAAAGTGTCTTTCACGAAAGACAGAAATTCTTTTTCATTAAGTTCTTCGGATAGCTCACCAATCATTCCCATACCAACATTTTGATTGTTGTTATTTAAAGTTATGGTTTCGTAAGCTACTTCTTCATAGGGATGGTTTTTAAATAAGGTGCTTAAAATAGAACCTTCTTTGTAGCTATCGTAGGTTACTGTGATACATGTTTCTTCGGCATATACTAACTCGCCTTTTTGTCCTAAAGTTGGATTTGAATTATTACCGCCTTTAAAACTTCCTGTACCTAGCGTATTAAAAGAACAATTATCATAGTTGCCAATATTACCGGCACCGGCTTCAAACAATTTGTTTCTTAGTTCTTCGGCATTTTGATTGGGAACATAAGTTGTTAATTTCTTTATGGTTCCTTTCTTCGGAATTAGTGTTTTAATATTTTGTAATCCCAATACCTCGCACATTTTACCTGAAACTCCTTGCTGAACGTTATCAAGAGCTGTGTGGATTGCGTAAATGGCTATGTTGTTTTGAATAGCTTTTAAAACTACCCTTTCTACATAATTATTACCATTCAACCTCTTAAGTCCAGAAAAAATAATAGGATGGAAGCTTATGATTAAATTACAATTCTTTTCGATGGCTTCATCTACGGTTTTTTCCAATGTATCCAAGGTAACAAGTACACCTGTTACTTTGGTATTGTAATTGCCAACAAGAAGACCAACATTATCGAAATCTTCTGCATAAGAAAGAGGAGCTAATTCTTCAATATAGTTGGTAATATCTTTTATTTGCATAATGACTTTTTCATGATTTACTAATCACCAAAGTTAAGATTTTTAATTACTTTCGTTGTGATGAAATTACTACGTTTTTTACTTTTTCCTATTGCTGTTATTTATGATATCGTTACCACGATAAGAAACTTGTTCTTTGATATTGGTTTTTTTAAACAAAAAGAGTTTGAACTTCCAGTAATAGCTGTAGGGAATTTAAGTGTAGGAGGAACGGGAAAATCACCTCAAATTGAATACTTGATTCGATTATTGAAAGGTAAATATAAGGTTGCCACTTTGAGTCGGGGATATAAAAGAAAAACAGAAGGTTTTCAATTACTGAATAGAACTCATACAACTGAAGATGTTGGAGATGAGCCGATGCAGTTTTACAGAAAGTTTGCGGATATAGCGGTAGCTGTTGACGCTAATAGAGTTAATGGTATTAATGAGTTAATAAAGAGAGAAACTCCTGAGGTAGTTTTGCTCGACGATGCGTTTCAACATAGAAAAGTAAAGGCGAGTTTTTATGTTTTATTGACCAAGTTTGACGATCTATTTTCAGATGATTTTATCTTACCTACAGGGAATTTAAGGGAGAGTAGGAGAGGTGCAAGAAGAGCCGATATTATAGTTGTTACTAAATGCCCTGGGAGTTTAACTACAGAAGAGCAAAAGTCAATCCAACAAAGATTAAAAGTTTCTAGGAAACAACAAGTCTTTTTTTCAAGGATAAAATATGAAGAAACTATATATTCTCAACAAGGAAGTATGCGTATAGATGATTTGAGTAATTCGAAGATAGTCCTTGTAACTGGTATCGCTGCACCAAAACCTTTGTTACACTTTTTGACAGGAAAAGGAATAAGTTATCAACATATTAATTTTCCCGATCATCATAATTTTGCTCAGAAGGACCTAAATAAAATTAAAGAAGCAGCTAATGAATTATCTGGAGAGAGGAGAATTATTTTGACAACTGAAAAAGACTATGTAAGGTTGGGTAACTCTATTGATAATTTATACTACCTGCCTATAGAAAGTAGTTTTTTGTGCAATGATAAAGAATTCAACGAATTAATTCTAAATCATGTAGAAGCAAGAAAGAATTAATTCTGGTATCGTTTTTGTTATCTTTATGTTTTAATTTTGGGATTATGAAATTTAATTGTTTTTTGATGTTTTGCTTTGTTTCACTGATGGTGTTTTCTCAGGAAAATTCAGTAGAGAAGTCAATTGCAATACCTAAATGGGAATCTACATTTGAGTTAGCAAAGAAAAGAGCGAAACAAGAAAAAAAAACAATTCTTATTTATTTTTCAGGGTCGGATTGGTGTGGACCTTGTATTAAATTGGACAATGAGTTATTTCATACGGACAAATTCGAGACATTTTCCAAAGATAAATTCGTGCTTTATTTGGCAGATTTTCCAAGGAATAAAGATTTAGTTAAAGAAGAAGTTAGAAAAACGAATAAAAAGCTATCTAAAAAATACAAGAACTCCTTTCCAATGGTTTTAATTATTAATAGAAAAGGCAAAATACTTGGAGAAAGAAGGGGGAGTTATTTACCTGATTCTTATTACTCCTTTTTTGAGTCAGCACTGGATAAATTGTAATACTTTAAATACCGAATTTTTCCTTGGCTTCTGAAGCTATTTGCTTAATGTCTTGCTCGTTTTCTTTAGGGCAAATAAGTAATACATCATCTTTTTCAACAACAATAAAATTGTCTAATCCTTGAATGATTACTTTTTTGTTGTTTTCAGTTCTCACCATATTTCCATTAGAGTCTTGGAAAATTGTTTTTGCACCTACGATAGCGTTTTGACTTGCGTCTTTGTTTAATTTATTGTAAAGTGAGCCCCATGTTCCTAAATCATTCCAACCAAAATTAACAGGCAGTACGAAAACATTTTTGGCATGTTCCATAATACCAAAGTCAATGGAAATATTTTCACATTTAGCATAGTTCTCTTCAATAAAGTTTTTTTCCGCATCTGTATTGTAAATATTATCTGTATCTAAAATATTTACCATATCAGGAAGAAACTCTTCAAATGCTTTTATAATACTTTTGGCTGACCAAACGAAAATACCTGCATTCCATAGAAAATCACCACTTTCTAAAAATTGTTTAGCTTTTTCAAGATTGGGTTTTTCTGTGAAATTCTTTACAGCTTTTATATTGGAAGAACCATTTTCAAATTGAATATATCCATATCCTGTATTTGGTGAGTCTGGTTGGATACCTAGTGTCATTAAAATATCTTCTTTTTCACATGCGTCAAAAGAAGTTTTAATATTGTTTATAAACTCAGATTCATTTTCTATCCAATGATCTGAAGGAGCTACAAGTATGACAGCATCAGGGTTTTCCTTGTATATTTTTAAAGCAGCATATAAAATACATGGAGCAGTATTTCGCATAGCTGGTTCTAAAAGAACTTGGTTTTTATTTACTTCAGGAAGTTGATTTAATACTAAATCCTCATAGTCTTTATTGGTTGCAATTAATATGTTTGACGAAGGGATTAACTCATTAATTCTGCTAAAAGTTTTTTGAATTAAAGAATCTCCAGTTCCCAACATGTCATGAAATTGCTTCGGATATTGTTTGGTACTAACCGGCCAAAATCTTGAACCAATTCCTCCAGCCATAATAACTGCATAATAATTACTTTCCATACTATTGTATAATTTCTTTTGATTACTCTATGAGTATAACCTCGGCATTTTGATTAAAAAGATAGGTTCGTTTATTGTTTAAATTCAAGCATTCGTAACGAGTTCTTCTCTTATCACCTCTTTTGTATAAAATGTCTTTAAATTTAAAGATACTACCGTTAGGAATTTCAAAGATAAAACTCTTACCCTCTCCTGCCATACCATAGCGCAAAGCTAACGATAAATTTACATCTGTATCAGTACTTGCTTTAGGATTTTTCAAATAATTAGCAAGATGCGGCAATATTGATAATGGGTAAATTTCTGGTTGTAAAAAAGGAAGCATTAGATGCTGAAAAACCGTTTTCCATTCTTTTCCATGTGGTTGAACTCTACCAAATTTTATATGTGTAACATGGTGGGCTATTTCATGAACAAGTGTCAATAAAAACTGATGCGGATTCAAGTTATTGTTCACCGTGATTTGCATTTTTCCATTTGGAAGCTGTCTAAAGTCACCATGTTTTGTTTGGCGCTGCCCAACAATTTTTAAGCTAACTTTGTGTTCCTTAATTAAATACTCAATTAAAGGTAAAGCTTTTTCTGGAATATATTTGCTTAAAGACAAAAAAATGAAAGTTTAAGGAGTTGAACTAGAAACTTGCAAAGTTTTACCGTTATAGTATTTATTTCCATTGAGAGAAAAATCAAACACATAGTCAGCCATTTCACTTGCCGTCAACGGAGCTTGATATCCAGGGAAGGCTTCTTCTAACATCTCAGTTTGAACAGCTCCTAGAGCAAGTACATTAAAAGCTATTTGTTGCTCTTTGTATTCTTCGGCAAGTAATTCGGACAAAGTTATCACGGCACCTTTAGCAGAACTATACGCGGCTAATCCTGGGAATTTCATGCTTCCTTGAATTCCTCCCATACTACTAACGGTTACCACATGGCTTTTTTCAGGCATAAAGGGAAGAATTTTTTTAGTCAATTCGGCAACAGCAAATACATTTACTTTATAAACTTCTTCGAAATCTAAAGAGGTGAGTTCCAAAAAAGGTTTATTGATAAGTTTTCCTGCATTATTAACTAAAATATCTACTTTTTTCCAGTTGGTTTCAATAAAGTCAATTGCTTTATTTAAGCTATCTATATCCGACAAATCAGTCGAGATAGAAGTGATATTGTCTAAATTAAGATCCTCTGTCGGTTTAGTGTTTCTTGATAAAGCAAGAATTTGATGTCCAGCTTTGGCTAGTTTTTTTGCTAGCTCATAACCTACACCTCTACTAGTACCTGTAATAACAATATGTTTTTTCATTAGTTGTATTCTCGTTAAATATAATTTTGATACAGCTATTTCTTATTTAAGAGTTAGTTAAGAATAGTTCGATATTTTAAACTAATTTAAAATCGAGGAAACCATCTTTAGATTCTATCTTGTAATTCGTTTGTTGAATTTCACCTATCTGTAATTGATCATCAATTTCTATAAATGAAGCTAAAGCAGTATATGTCCTTATAATTACCCAAGGAGTAGCTATACCAAAAGAAAAAATTATGAGAGCAAAATTAACAATATATAAACTAAAAATGTCTCCTACCTTAATATTTAGTTTAAGGTTTGTTCTGGTTTCATTTTGATTAACCTCAATATTATCGACATAAAACTCCAATAATTCCTTAATGTACCAGAAAGTGTAGATACCGAGGGTTAATATATATAAAAGGATAAATTTAAATTGGATCCAAAACAGTTTAGCTCCGTCTCCTTTAAATTCAAAAGAGAGGTTACCGAATCTTAAATGTCCAATTACATATTTTCTTAATTCAGTCATAAACCAAGGAGTGTAAATTCCCAAAGTTAGAACACTAATTAAAATTCCAGAGATAAATTTCCAGAATAGTTCCGTTTTAGAGCCAAGGTAACTGAATTGAACACCTTTCCATGTTGTTTTCTGACTTCTGTATTTTACGGTTCCATGTATTATAAGAGGAATAAGAATTATAAAAATTAAATAAGAGCATATTAATAACGAGCTTTGGGTGACTATATTAGAACTTACTGTAGAGCTAAATAATAAAATATATCCAATTGAGACAAATATGAAAACGGTGATAAAACTCCTTAAAACATCTTTGGCATTTCCTTGGAAATTGAAATTATTATCTTTCAAAATGGTAGCATTACTATGAAATTTCAAGAACTCAACTTGAGCCCAAGGGTAATAAATACCAAGGGTAAGTATAGTTAATAACACATTTTTAAAGAAGATAAGTGCAAATTTCGAAGTATCTCCTTGGTATCGTAATTGATTGTCAGTTGATTTATTTTGAGTTAACTTTTGCATTAATAGTCCGTTTTTATCAATCAAAAGTCTAAATTAATTTCAAGTTTTGCAAATTATGGTTTTGATATCGTTAGGGATTTTAAAAACAAAGTGGTTATTAGGATTTTAAAATTTCTATTAGGTCTTTATCGTTTTTGATATTTAGTTTTCGAAAGTTTCTTTTTTGATCTTCCTTTCCTAATAGTTTGATCACTTTCGATTTTGAAGAAGGAAGTTTTATAAGTTCTCCATCTTTTATCAAGTATCTAGAAGATTTTGCGGATACTGTTTGGTGATAAAGTCCTAATGATTGATTCGAGGCTATTGACTTCTTTTTTAAATAATATAATTTTATGAGTTTATATTGATTATTAGAAAACAGGAACTGGTAGTATTTGTTTTCAGTAGCTAATTCATTTTCAGTAGGTTTAAAAACTTTTTGATCAAATGATATACTCTTTATTGAGTTGTCTTTGAGAATGATAACTTCATTGTCAATGAAAATTTCCATTCTTTTATCGAATATATTATAGTTACATTCTTTAAAGTTAAATATCTTACTGTCTATTGTTTCGATTGAGCATTTGCTCCATTCTTTGGAGAAGTAATAAGTTCCCTTGGATTTAACTGAGTTTTCTCCATTATTGCGAGATTTGACCTTGATCATCGCAAAGTTTTCGAAGTTGTTATTAAATACACCGTTTTTGAAAGGTACGGCCCTTCCTTGTGCATTTATTTTAGAATTAAAGCATAAAATTGTTAGTAATAAGATTAGTTTAGTTTTCATAGTTAAAATTTAAATGTTTTAGTTTAGTTTGTTAACAATGTCGAATACATTGTAAAAGGCATTAGTACTACCTGTGTAACTGTTTATTATAGGGATAGAGTTTCCTTGATTTTCTCCTTCAAAGCATACTCCGTTCCAGTTATATTTATTGTTTTCATTATCGGAGAAATAGTTTCCGTTAATATCGATGGTTAGAGACTTTGATGTATTAAAAACTCTAACAAGTTTGTCAGATTTTATGCCTAGTATATTGTAATTACCTCTTGAAAAAGAGAAGAAATTTGAGTTGACTTCGTTTAAATCGAAAATATCGATACTACTTTTTACTTTATTATTGTTGAATGAAACCGAAGTTATATTCCAGTTTAAAGATTGTTGGTCTCCATAGTTTCTCATTTCAGTAAAAGTACCAAGGTCAATGTCATTTATTATTGCAATTTTAAGATTGTCGAACCTGTTTTTAATTTCAGACCATTCAGAGTCAATAATTGGTATGGATTGAACAATTTCTGATCTTAAGGGGTTTTTATAACCAATTACTTTTTCTAGCATCTGGGAAGAATACGTTTCTTTTGATGTGTTGTGGTATATCAAATTATCCTTATAACGATATCCTGAGGCTTTGATTTTATCTCCTTCATTTTGCTTAAATAGAAGTGTTGTATTGGTAATAGGACAGTGAGTTATGGAATAGTAATTTGAATTTATACTGAAGTTCATCGTTTCAAAGTAGCTTAAATCGCCATGTAAAAACACATAATTGTTATTATCGATATTAGCGAGTGCAACCCTATGTTTGTCTGAAATAGTATTTTGATAATTATGAAGGGGTTGAAATGTTAGAGAATCTATTTCTGGATAAATCTCAGTATTACCTACAATTTGATTTTCATCAACTAACCAATTAATCTCATCCGAGTTTTGAGAAGACGGAAGTTCATTGTTCAAATTAGACATATCTGGGTTTGAACAGCCGTAAATAATTATAAGAATAAAATATATTGGACGCATTTTTCAATATACAAAAAAACTGATAGCCATTTGACTATCAGTTTTTAGTTTTATGAATTCGTTATTTCATTAGTTGTTATCCCAGAATAACTTCATTGTTTTTGTATCTCCACCCATGGCTGCTACGGCTTTACCGTATTCAACACCATTTAATGTAGCTTCAGAAACAGGATATAAGAATCTAGTAGGTATATCACCAGCAGTCATACCCGCAGGAACATTCAATGTTGGTTGGTCAAATATTCTCCAAGTAGTCCAACCTTCGAAACCATTGTTGTACATAGCAATCCATTTTTGAGTTGCTATCTTTTGCTTCCAATCACCCGCAGCTGTAGCATATGCAACGCTAGCTTGAGCTAAATAAGTAGTCGCATCAGTTTCTGTTTTTTCCCATTCAAGAATTGAAGCAGTAATACCTGCATTATAATATTCTTCAACAGTATTTGAAACTGTATATGATCTTGCTGCTGCTTCTGCCAATAAAAAGTTTACTTCTGATGCAGTGATAATATTACCTACTAAATCAGGTTGTTTCATTAAGTCAGAAATAGCTGAAGCTCCTCCTGGAGAATTGGCGCTACCGTAAGTTCCTCCAACATAAACTCCACCTAACATTTCGTAGTAAGAACTTAAACGAGGATCATTTAAAGGGTTCATAGCGTCTACTAGAGTATTTGCAGCAACGAAGTCATTTCTTCCACTCTGAACCAAAGCTACCCAAAGAGGGTTGGTATTTGGAGCAGATGATAAATATTTAATTCCGAAGTTATCGTCATTTGAAAGAATTGGTCCAGCGGTAGCAGCTTCCTGAGCTTTTTGTTGAGATAAAGTAGGATCGCTATCGGCAAGACGCATTGCTAATCTAAGTTTTAAAGAAATAGCTGCTTTTTTCCATTTATTAACATCTCCTTGATAAACTGGGTCTTGAGCGCTAGAGAAACCAGCCCCTGTTCCAATTTTAGAGATTGCATCGTCTAATCTTGTCAATAAATCTTTATATACCGTTTCTGCGTCATCATAAGCAGGACTTGGATTTAATGGGTCCAAAGCTTCCGTATATGGAATATTACCAAAAGTATCTACTAAAATTGAATACGCATAAACTTCTACAAAGTTGATGATACCAAGTTTGTTTGGTAAATCTGCTTGTAAAGTAGCATCTGTAGCAGCTTCTTGAGCTAATAATTCTTTAGCTCCTTTTAAATCTTGTAATACATCTCTGTATAAAGTGTTCCATACACTTCCTCCAATATTTCTTGTTACCTGATTATACTGACTTTCGTCTGGGTAGGTAGTTTGTGCGAAATACTGAGCATATAACCTAAATACGTTATTATTAACGCTAGTAGAGTTCATTAAATCAAACAAGTTTCTAACTCCATTTGTAAACAATCCTGATGCAGGAACAGTATTAGGATTTTTGGTGTCAATGTTTAGACTTTCATCCACTTCACATGAAGAGAACGCGAGCATCAAACAAATTGCTGAAATTATATATTTTTTCATGATTTCTTTTTTTAAAATTCAAAGTTTAAGTTTAAACCAATAGTTCTTAAAGTAGGGAAAGAACCTGATAAATAACCTTGAGCATTTCCTGCTCCTAAACCTGATTCAGGATCAGCAAATGGTACATTTTTATGAATGATCCATAAATTACGTCCAACTAAAGAAAGATTAGCGTTACTAATAGCTCCGTTGAATAAGTTGTCAACTGGCAAACGGTAAGTTAAGGCTAATTCACGTAACTTTACGTAAGAGGCATCATAAACAGTTAATGCAGCAGGGTTTCTTGAAGAGTTACCCCAGTAATAAGCACCACCATAAAAATCTGCTCTAGCTCTAGTTGTGTTTGGTGTTCCATCTTCAAGAACTCCAGGATTTAAAACTCCTCCTCCGTCAGCAACAGGAGCTCTTTTAGGGTTTCCTAATTCATTTAATCCTGCCGTATAATATGGAAGACCTGTTCCTTGTCCATAGTGAGTGTCTAATGAATAAACATCACCACCTTTTTGAATATCAATTAAGAAGTTTAATGTGAAATCTTTATATTTTAAAGTATTTGTAATACCTCCGGTCCACTCAGGATTCGCGTTTCCAATAACTTGATCAGCAACCGCAACATAATATCCGTTTGCATCTACAATTTTTTGCCCATTTTCATGGTATTTGAAACCTGTACCTCTAATTGTTCCATATGGTTGTCCAACGGTAGCATTAATTGAAATACCTCCTTGGAAGCTATTTAATACTAAGTTTTCTTGATCACCATATAACTCCATTACTAAGTTTTCGTTCTTAGCCCAGTTAACAGCAATATCCCAAGAGAAGTTGTCGTTTGAAATAGGAGTAGCTCTTAAGCCTACTTCGAAACCTTTGTTTTGAATTGTTCCAGCGTTTACCCATCTTCTTGTAAATCCTGTTGAAGCGGTTGTTTGTACTGGCATTAATTGGTTTTCAGTACGCTTTCTATACCATGTGAAATCTAAAGCAACTTTGTTGTTGAATAATCTAGACTCTAAACCTAATTCGATTTCTTTTGTTCTTTCTGGTACTAAATCTGAGTTTTGTTTAGTTCCTGGAAATGAGAATAAAGCTGAATCACCGAAATTATTATTTGTAGTAAAAGTATCGAAAACATTGTTGGCAGGAAGATCGTTACCAACTTCTGCATAACCAGCACGTACCTTACCGAAGCTTAACCAATCAACATCTTTCATTAATTCAGAGAAAATAAAACTTGAACTTAATGCAAAATAGTTGTATGCGTTATTTCCCTCAGGAAGCGCTGAAGATACATCATAACGATCGGTGAAATCAAAATAAAGCATATCTCTATATCCAAATGTACCTTGGATGTAGTATCCGTTTACTTGCTTTTGTCTTAAAACTTCAACTGGTTTTGGGTTAGGGTTTTTAGAGTTACTCAAAGCATAAAACTCAGGAACAGTTAAACCACCAGCAGTAGATTGATGTAAGAAATCATAAGTTTCTCTTCTTATGTTGATACCAGCAACTCCATTAAGGCTTAGGTCTTCTGTTAAATCCTTATTGAAGTTTAACATTAAATCATAGTTATACTCGCTAAATTTGATATCCTTTCGGTCATAACCTGAACTTTCACTATCTCCTAAAATTCCAAAATTAGTTGCAACAGATCCATTTGCTCTTCTTTCTTCTCTTAATTCTGTATATGTATCTACCGAACCTTTACCAGTAGCACTTAACCAATCATTAATTGTATAAGTTGCATATACGTTTCCTACGAAACGATTTCTTCTATCAGTTTGGAAGTTTCTATATCTTGTCCAGTAAGGGTTATCCCAGTAGTGCGGTTGTAAAACTCCTTTACCACCAGGTAATGCTCCTTCGTGGTTCCAAGAGTAATTCTTTTGAGTTTGCTCGTAAATTTTTCTTTGTTCATCGATATCAACATTTACTTGCCACCATTGTCTGAATTGTGACATTAAGTTGTCACTATATCCAGTAGAGTTTCTACCCTTTGTTCTTTGAACAATAAAGGTTCCATTTGCACCGACATCAATTTTATCATTAACTTTTAAAGTTCCGTTCATATTGAACGTGTTTTTGTTAATTTTTGAGTTAGGCAACATTCCAGTTGCATCAAAGTTTGTATAACCTAATCTGTAAGTCATTTTATCATTTCCTCCAGTAAATGCTACCGAGTTGTTGTATTGAAATGACGTTTCAAAGAAATCTGCTGGAGTAGCGTTTCCAGCTAAATAAGGGGTTGCTTTTTGATAATTTCTGTGTTCAGGAACAAAAGCATCCCATTGATAAACTAAGCTTCCATCTAATGGAGCACCATAAGAAGCATCATCATAAGTTGGAACTGCCAAATCCGCCGTTCCATCTCCGTTTACGTCGATATCTTCAAAGTAACCAGTACTACCGTAATAAGGACCATAACCAGCACCATATTCATCTTGATACTCTAAGAATGTAGAACGATCGATAGAACCGATTGTAGTACTTGATGCAACACTAATTTTAGAAACTCCTGATTTACCTCTTTTTGTAGTAATAATTACAACTCCATTGGCTCCACGTGAACCGTAGATAGCAGAAGCAGCGGCTCCTTTTAGAATGTTAATAGATTCTACATCGTCAGGGTTAATATCCGAAGCAGCGTTACCGTAGTCATAACCTTTACCTCCTCCTGCTTGATTAGCACTGTTGTTGATTCTATTGGACATAGGTATTCCGTCGATAACGAAAAGAGGTTGGTTGTTACCAGTTAAGGAACTTACACCTCTAATTAGGAAGTTGGCCGATCCACCAAAGTTATTGTTCGCTTTAATTTGCACCCCACTAACTTTACCACTTAATGAGTTTACAACGTTATCAAGTCTTACTGTAGATACTTCTTTACCTCCAACTTCTTGTGAAGAATAACCTAAACTTTTCTTAGCTCTCTTAATACCAAGAGATGTTACTACAACTTCATCTAAAACATTGTCGCTAGCCATAACAACGTTAATAGTACTAGATGATCCAACAGCTTTTTCAATGGTTTCCATACCAACAAAACTGAAGACTAAAATATCTCCTGTTTTTGCTTTAATTGAAAATTTACCATCAAAATCTGTTTCGGTTCCTTGGGTGGTTCCTTTTTTTAAAACGGTTACTCCAGGAAGTGGGCCAGAGTCATCTGAGACGGTTCCCGAAATCGTTTTTTCTTGTGCAAACGAGAGTTGCACTACTAACGCTAAGAGTAGCGTTAGCATTCCATTAAACTTTGTTTTCATTGCGTAATTGTTTGAATTAATTGCCTCAAAAGTCTTAAATTAAACTTTAAAAAACAAAGAAAATGTTAACTAATTGGTAATTTAATTGGGGTTATATTGAATTTATTGATGTTGTAATTGTTTTTTTGTTGTGTTTTTGAGGATATGACAAAACGTTAACATTTGTTTTAAATTTGTAAAGGTATAAACATTAAGTGTTTGATATGTTGTTTTTTATAGGTTTTTTAATCTTAACGTTTGTTAGTTTTGTATGAAGAAAGTTTAAGGTGTTTTTGCGTTTGGTTATAAAGATGGATTTACCTAATCAATATTCTAATTAATCTTGGTGGTTTTTTATTCTAGAGAAGGTTCAAAGGAAATGGTTTTCCAATATAAAATAGCTTTTAGGTATCTACCAATAAAAAAAGACTGCTGAAAAGCAGTCTCTTTTTTTGATTTATTAAAATTACTTGTTATTTATAAGTAAAGTTGTATTGGGTTTCTAGTTATCCCATCCAACTCTTTGAAATAATAAGTTGTCATCTCTATCGGGAGCATTGTCATTGAATAAATATTCATTTTCTGGATAATACCATCTTCTTGGTATAGAAGTACCTGTCACAGGTGTTAGAGTTGGAATTCCAGTTCTTCTCCAATCACTGAATGCCTCTGGTTGAACAAACATTCCAATGTACTTTTGAGTCATTATTTGATCCATAGTAAGGCTTCCAGCTCCTGGATCAATAGATGCTTGAGCAACATAGGTGTTATATTCTGTAGCAGATAAACCTATTTCTTCAAACGAGGCTCTAATTCCATTTAGATAAGCTGTATGTTGTTCAGCCGAATCACTCGAGGTTTCTGCAATTATAAATTGTATTTCTCTATATGAAATCAAATCTTCTCTCTGATTGTTGGTGAAATATGGATGACTAGCATTGAAAGTAACATCTAAAACTCCTAATCTATCGGTGTCATTTAGTCCTTGCATAATACCTCTTAATGTAGGGTGGAATTCAAGATCTCCCTCTCTTTCCGTATTAAAACCATACCATGGAGCATCATTACCACTACCTGGATAAGTGAATCCCATATTGTCGCCTCTACTAGCAAACCCCATTTTTGCTTCTGCGAGAGCATTTGCATTATCACCTAAATGCAAGTAATATCTGGCTAAGATACTGTGGGCAGCTAATTTCCATTTAGCAATATTTCCACCGTAGATTACATCATCAGAACCAGGAGTTAAAGCTCCAGCCGAACTATCAAAAAGTGCAAGAGCATCTGTTAATAATGTTCTGATAGCAGGATACAAAACAGTACTTTGACTATCGTAAATAGGGCTAGGGGTTTCCTGTCCTAGGCCAGCTTGTGTGTATGGAACATCTCCAAAAACATCAGTAACCATCATCAAGGCGTATGCTTCTAGAGTTTTTGCGATTCCTAAATAATGGTTTAGACCATCATCAGTTGCCTCTTTGTTTACAACTCTAAGTTCTGTAAAAACTTTTTCATACATCTGTGTCCAAGGTTGGTTAAATCTAACAGGTTGGATATCGTATTTATTAAAAGATTCCCATTGTCTTTCAACTCCTTCTACATGTTGAATAAACATTGTATTGAAATTAGAATACAATCCACCTTTAGAATCAACAATAGCTAATTCAATCGCTGGTAAGGCAACATCAATAGGAACACTGATGGGTGCATTAGGATCTGCATTATCAGTATCTTCAAAATAACTTTCGCAAGAAACTATTATGAAAGCTGACGCAAAAAGAACGAATATATTTTTTAAGTTAATATCTTTAAGTTTCATTTTCTTACTTTTTTAAAAGGTTAAACCTACTTTAAACATATATGATCTAGTTCCAGGGTTGTTGAAGTAATCAAATCCCTGTCCATTACCGTTACCAGTTAAACTAGTTTCAGGATCCACACCATTGTAATCAGTATTTATCCATAAGTTCCTTCCTGTAAAAGTAAAGTATGCACTTTCGATTAATATATTTTTAAATAATTTTTTTGGTAATCTGTAAGAAAAAGAAAGTTCTCTTAATCTAACCCAACCACCATCATCAACAAACTGTTCTCCTACTGATCCAAACCCTCCAACATTAGAAGTCCAATAGCTACGATCTCTTACAATTGCTATGTTGTTCGGTGAACCATCAGGTAACACTCCATCTAGAACTATTGGAGTTTCTTCTCTAGTGTCGGCGGTCAATTGAGATCTTCCGAAGAAAGATAAGGCCCATGCGGTACCATTCCAAACATCTCCTCCTTCTTTCCAGTCTAATAAGAAGCTAAGAGAGAAGTTTTTATAGTTAAAGGTGTTATTCCAACCCATTATAAAATCAGGGGTAGGATCACCTATAACACGTTGTGTATTGTCTACGGCTTGATATCCAGTAGCTGGGTCTATAACAATAGCTCCACCAGGAATAGCTAAGCTTGTGTCAGAAGCTGTACCAGCCTCTTCTCTAAGATAAGCACCTCCAACAATTGCACCATATGGCAATCCTTCAACTAAATAGCTACCTGCTGTAGCAAAACCAGCTAAAAATAACCTTTCGATTCCAGGAGCAAGTGATTCTACAATAGTTTCATTTTTACTCCAGTTAACGGTAGTATCCCAGCTAAAATTTTCTGTTGAAATAGGTTTTGCACCTAAAGTAACTTCCCATCCATCACCTGTCATTGTACCAGCATTAACCCAAACGTTAGTAGCTCCAGAAGAAGGTGCGATAGAAGCATTTAAGATTGCATCTTTTGTTTCATTTTGAAAATATGCAACATCTAAGGTAAGTTTATTTCCAAAAAACCTTAAATCGATACCATATTCCTTGGTTGTTGTTAATTCTGACTTTAACTCACCATTACCAAGAGTGTTGTTCAATTCGAATGAAGTAAGTCCGTTAATAGGGAAGTTCAATCCATTACCCCATCCTCCTGAAAGACTACTTTGTTCGTAAGTTGTTGATGTAAGATATTCGAAAGGAGGTGGCGATCCAACCTGTGCCCAAGAAGCTCTAATTTTACCAAATGTTAAGACGTCATTTTTAGGTAATACTTCTGTAAAAATAAAAGATCCCGAAACAGAAGGATAAAAGAAGCTAATGTCAGAAGGATTATAGTCTTTTACAGGAACACGCAATCTAGAATCATAATCTTGTCTTGCCGAGAAGTTTAGGTAAGCCATTTTTTTCCAGCCAATCTGAGAATTTATAAAAACACCTGCGGTTTTGTATTTTACTAAGTCTTCAGATGCTAAAATAGTGGAAGCATTACTTATATCTAAGAATCCAGGGAAAGCTAAATTGTTTCCATCGATGCTATTTGTTTCTCGAGTATAGCTGAAGAAGTTAGTTCCTACCATGTAGTTAAATGAGAAATCATCAGAAAAATCAATGTCACCATTTATAAAGGCATTCACGTCAAATTGCCTTGTGAAATAATCATCTAATAAAATTCTACCGTTACGATTTGTGTTAGAACCGATTTCAAATGATTGTTTTCTTTTGTCGCTTGTAACATCGACTCCAGCATTAAACCCAAAATTTAACCACTTACTGTAGTTATAAGTTGTTTTGAAGTTACCAAAAAACCTGCTTACTCCTTCTGTACCAGGAATGTTATTAACTACCCAATAAGGGTTGTCATAACCACCACCACCACGGTAGCTTCTTTGAGATCTATTAGCAAATTCATAAGCGGCAGGATTGTTTACTGCATCCGTAGTTCCTAAACCATTTGTATTGTCAAAAGAAGCAGGAGTTCTATAAAGACCTAGTAATAGACCAGAAGTATTAGAACCTTGTTGTATTCTATTGAAGTTTGATCTAGTGTAGTTCATGGCAGATTCAAAAGATAATTTATCATTAGCTTTTAAAGTACCTCCAAGACTAAATGTTTGTCTTTTGTATACCTCATTTGGAACAACTCCTTTTTGCTCCAAATCAGAAGCAGAAAATCTATAGGTAAGGTTTTGATTACTACCAGATATTCCCAAGTTATTCGTGATTGAAACACCTGTGGTAAAGAAGTCTTCACTATTGAGTTTATTGTAGTTTTTTGCTGGTGTTCCATTTCCAGTTCCTTTTGGAACTAGGAATCCATTTCTATCCCATCTGTATACACCACTTGCATCAAAAGCATTTCCGATATTACCATTAGCTGAATCGTATGAACCTATGTTTGTACTGTATTCAAGATCTGATAATCTAGGTCCCCAAGAACCAGATTCACCGGTTTCTGGACCTCTCCAAGTAGGTACACCTCCAATTACACGTCCCTGTGCATAAGTGTCCTGCAATTGAGTTAATCGAGAAACTCTATCGAAAGCTACTTGTGTACTAACGTTTAATTTAAAGTTTTGACCTTTAGCACCTTTTTTAGTGGTAATAAGAACAACCCCTGCAGAACCAGCAGTACCATAAACGGCTGTTGCTGCTGCTCCTTTTAGTACACTAACATTTTCAATATCTTCTGAATTTAAATCCATAAGTCTATTTGAAGTTGCCGTACCAGCTGTGTTTGCTTGGGCATTTAATGTTTCGTTATTTACCCTTACTCCATCAATAACAATAAGTGCTTGGTTATTACCAACCATCGAGGTTGCACCTCTAATTACAATTCTTGATCCACCTCCTGCTGAACCTGATGCTCTAGTGATTTGCACCCCAGATGATTTACCAGATAATGCGTCTAAAACGTTTGAAGCTCCAGATCTAGTGATGGTTTCGGCTTTAACTTCTTGAGTTGCGTAGCCTACAGAACGCTTTTCTTTTTTTATACCAAAGGCTGTAACAACTACTTCATCAAGGACATTATCTCCTTGCATGCTTACATTAATAGAGTTTGCTGCTCCAACAGTTTTTTCAACTGTAGTCATCCCAACAAAACTAAAAACTAAAACATCCCCTGATTTTGCTTTTATCGAAAACTTTCCGTCAAAGTCAGTTTCAGTACCTTGTGTAGTTCCCTTTTTTAATACTGTAACTCCAGGAAGCGGTCCGCTTTCATCCGAAACAGTACCTGAAATTGTTTTTTCTTGTGCGAAAGAGATTTGCACAACCAACGCAAAGAAGAGCGTTAAAATTCCATTAAACTTTGTTTTCATTGCTTAATTGTTTAAATTAAAAGCACTAAAAGTCTTAAATAAAACTTAAAAAAACAAAAAAAACGTTAATTATGTGTTAATACATATTAACAATACTCGGTTTTACTAGGGGTAGGTTGGTTTTTAAAAATAAGTAAGGATTTTAACGGATAAAAAAGAATTATTAAAATCAAATTTCTGTTTATTGCTTTTTCCTATGGCGTATTCAATATTAATTAATGTATTGTTTCTTAGTTGAGAGTAGCCTATACCAGTTGAAATAAGGTCATTTGTTTCATTGAAGTTATATCTTGCTATATCTAAAAGTGGGTATAACTGTGTCTTTTCGTTTATTAGATAGTTGTATTGTGTCTTTAATAATGCAAACTTTGCTGCTGGAATACTATTCGGTAGGAATCCTCTTATTGAAAGTGGTCCCCCAATTCGAAATAGTTCATTCTCTAAATACGTCTTTGATTCAAGATAGCCTAATTGAGCTTTTAAGAGTAAAGAGCCTTTTTTTGACAATCTTTGAAAATGTTGAGTATGAATTGAAAATTTAAATTGATTTACATTTAGATCTTCAGTGTTTCGCGAGCCAAATAGAATTAAGCTAGATAAATACGAGTTTTCTAAGAAATCAGATGGTTTGTTTTTTAATATCGTTTTGAATGATAGACCGTAAAAAGTATTTGAGAAAGAACTTAAATCTATTCTTTGATTTTCTGTAAGGTTAGAGGAAGAGGTTGTTTGGTAGTTAATCGATATTCTTGATTTTTGTGATAATTGGTAAGATAATTTTGTTTTTAGTTCCGAGTTTAGGAAAGAGGAGTCTTGTTTAAAAATATTAAAAGAGAGTTCAGGTGTAATTGGGCTGTTAAATAGATATGGGATTTGTGTGTTTGCATTAAACGAAGTGTTTTCAGAATTGGAGTTCCAATTGATGTTGAAACTTTCTCCTCCGTTAAAAATATTGGTTAAACCTAGTGATAGTTGCCCGTTAATTTTTATAGAATTATCACTTGGGGAAGCATTTATGAAACCGTCGAAATAATTTTTACTCTTCTTTTTTATATACAGGAAAAGAAATGTTGAATCTTTACTAAATAAAAGCTGTGGAGCTTTGGTTTCTTTTACGAACTCTATTGTTTTAATTTGTTTTGATATGTTTCTAAGTTTTTCTTTACTGGTATTAGTTTTCTCGCTAATATTTAGAAAGTACTTAAGGTAAGGTTTTGGAAAATCTTCATATCCTTTAATAATGATTTTATTTATTGATCTGACTTTTGTTTGATCCGAAACTAACTCTGCGAATAAAGTGTCTTTTCGGATTCTAATGTTTGAGAGTTTTGTTTCCGTGAAAGACTCTCCCTTTCTGTCAAATTTATTTCTTTGTTCGATAAGATAAGTTTCGAGTTCTTTAAATGCTAGAATGAGTTTGGAATCACCTTTTTTTATAACCGCTAGATTAACTTTGTTTCCAAGTTTAAAAGTGTAGGTGAAAATCGAGTCATGTTTTTTAAAATCATGAGAAATTTTTAAAAACCCTTTAGAGTTTAAGTCTTTTCTGATTTTTAGTATTTCTGAATCAATACTTTTTCTTGAAGAATGTTTTTTAACGTATTTGATTTTTTCTAATTCTTTTAACTCTGGCTTATTGGTACTGGTTATTTCAAGTGAATACTCTTGAGAATAGGTTGGAAACTGAATTAACAAAATAAAAAATGCTAACTTATTTATTTTGTGAAGTTTTAACAGAAATGACAATGTAGAAGTAAGAGTGTTCAATTTAAATGAATTGCTATGAAATTGTTATGATGTTTAAAAATAACTTGTTGATATTTGAATAATTAGAAAATTGTCGTACATTTGCGCACTCTTAAAAATAAGAGAATTTATTTAAGTACAAACGAAAAATAGTAATTAATTAGTATGCCAACTATTCAACAATTAGTTCGTAAAGGAAGAGCCAAAATAACTAAGAAGAGTAAATCGGCTGCTTTGATGTCATGTCCTCAGAGACGTGGAGTTTGTACGCGTGTTTACACTACCACACCAAAAAAACCTAACTCAGCGATGCGTAAAGTAGCGCGTGTTAGATTAACAAATGGTAATGAAATTAACGCGTATATTCCAGGTGAGGGACATAACCTTCAGGAGCACTCGATAGTATTAGTTAGAGGTGGAAGGGTAAAAGATTTACCAGGTGTAAAATATCATATTGTACGTGGAGCATTAGATACTGCAGGAGTTGACGGAAGAACTCAACGTAGATCTAAGTACGGTGCAAAACGCCCAAAAGACAAAAAGTAAAATATAATTAGTAACTTTTTTAATGTAAAGACATGAGGAAAAGAAGAGCTAAAAAAAGAGTTTTGTTACCGGATCCAAGATTTAACGATCAGTTAGTAACACGTTTTGTGAATAACTTAATGTGGGACGGTAAAAAATCTGTAGCATTCAAAGTTTTTTACGATGCAATTGATATCGTAAACGAAAAGAAAACTGACGAAGAAAAGTCGGCTTTAGAAATATGGAAAGATGGTTTGTCAAATGTAATGCCACACGTTGAGGTTCGTTCTCGTCGTGTTGGAGGAGCTACATTCCAAATTCCAATGCAAATTCGTCCAGACCGTAAAGTATCTATGGCTATTAAATGGATGATCTCTTATGCTCGTAAGCGTAATGAGAAAACAATGGCACAACGTTTAGCATCAGAGATTTTAGCTGCTGCTAAAGAAGAAGGTGCTGCTGTTAAGAAAAGAGTTGATACTCACAAGATGGCTGAAGCAAACAAGGCATTCTCACATTTTAGATTTTAATAACCATGAGTAGAGATTTAAAATACACTAGAAATATTGGTATTGCTGCGCATATTGACGCAGGAAAGACTACAACTACTGAGCGTATCCTTTTCTATACAGGAGTGTCTCATAAAATTGGTGAAGTACATGATGGTGCTTCAACAATGGACTGGATGGAGCAAGAAGCTGAAAGAGGTATTACAATTACTTCTGCGGCAACTACTTGTACATGGCAGTTTCCTACTGAAAATGGAAAACCAACTGCTGATGCTAAAGGATATCACTTCAATATTATTGATACTCCAGGTCACGTTGATTTTACAGTGGAGGTAAACCGTTCTTTACGTGTATTAGACGGTTTAGTATTCTTGTTCTCTGCAGTTGATGGTGTTGAGCCTCAGTCAGAAACTAACTGGCGTTTAGCTGATAACTATAAAGTTCCTCGTATTGGTTTTGTTAACAAAATGGATCGTCAAGGAGCAAACTTTTTAGCTGTTTGTCAACAAGTAAAAGATATGTTAAAGTCTAATGCAGTGCCAATCGTATTAAATATTGGTGATGAGGCTGACTTTAAAGGAATTGTTGATTTAGTAAAGAACCGTGCTATTGTATGGCATGATGATAACTATGGGTCAACTTTCGATATCGTTGATATTCCAGAGGAGTTAAAAGACGAAGCAAGAGAGTTACGTGGTAAGTTAATCGAAGAGGTTGCTGCTTATGACGAAAACTTGTTAGAAAAATATATGGAAGATGAAGATTCTATTACTGAAGAAGAAGTGCACGCTGCACTTAGAGCTGCGGTAATGGATATGTCTATCATTCCTATGGTTTGTGGGTCTTCATTCAAAAATAAAGGAGTTCAGTTCTTATTAGATGCTGTATGTCGTTATTTACCTTCACCAGTAGATAGAGATAATATCATCGGAACAAACCCTAATACTGGTGATGAGGAAACTCGTAAGCCAAGTGCAAAAGAACCATTCTCAGCATTAGCATTTAAAATTGCTACAGATCCTTTTGTAGGACGTTTAGCTTTCTTCCGTGCATATTCTGGTCGTTTAGATGCTGGTTCTTATGTTTTAAATAACCGTTCAGGTAAAAAAGAGCGTATTTCTCGTATTTACCAAATGCACTCTAATAAGCAAAACGCTATCGATTTTATCGAAGCTGGAGATATTGGAGCAGGTGTAGGATTTAAAGATATTAAAACAGGAGATACTTTATCTGATGAGAAGAATCCTATTGTTTTAGAATCTATGGACTTCCCGGATCCGGTAATTGGTATTGCGGTTGAGCCTAAAACTAAAGCTGATGTAGATAAATTAGGTTTGTCTTTAGCTAAGTTAGCAGAAGAAGATCCTACTTTTACTGTAAGAACTGATGAAGCTTCTGGGCAGACTATTATTTCAGGGATGGGTGAGTTACACCTTGATATTATAGTTGACCGTTTAAAGCGTGAATTTAAAGTAGAGGTTAACGAAGGTCAACCACAAGTTGAGTATAAAGAAGCAATTACTGCTTCTGCTGAGCACAGAGAGGTTTATAAAAAGCAATCTGGTGGTCGTGGTAAATTCGCAGATATCGTATTTACTATGGAGCCTGCTGATGAAGGAGTTCAAGGTTTACAATTTGAATCTGTAATTAAAGGAGGTAACGTACCAAAGGAATTTGTACCATCTGTAGAGAAAGGATTCAAAGAAGCTATGAAGAATGGTCCTTTAGCAGGATACGAAATGGATTCAATGAAAGTTACATTAAGAGATGGATCTTTCCATCCAGTTGATTCTGATCAATTATCATTCGAATTAGCAGCTAAATTAGGTTACAAAGCGGCAGCGAAAGCAGCTAAAGCTAAAATAATGGAGCCATTAATGAAGCTTGAGGTATTAACTCCTGAAGAAAATATGGGAGATATCGTAGGTGACTTAAACAGAAGAAGAGGACAAGTTAACGATATGAGTGATCGTGCTGGTTCTAAAGTTGTAAAAGCAATCGTTCCTTTATCTGAAATGTTTGGATATGTTACAGCGCTTAGAACAATGTCTTCTGGTCGAGCAACTTCTACAATGGAGTTTTCACACTACGCAGAAACACCATCTAACATTTCTGAGGAAGTAATCGCTAATGCTAAAGGTTAATCAAAATGAGTCAAAAAATTAGAATAAAATTAAAATCTTACGATTATAATTTAGTAGACAAATCTGCTGAGAAAATCGTAAAGACTGTAAAGAGTACTGGTGCAGTAGTTAACGGACCAATACCTTTACCAACACATAAAAAGATTTTTACTGTATTACGTTCACCACACGTAAACAAAAAATCTAGAGAACAATTTCAATTATCTGCTTACAAGCGTTTATTAGATATCTATAGTTCTTCTTCAAAAACTATTGATGCTTTAATGAAACTTGAGTTACCGAGTGGGGTTGAAGTTGAAATAAAAGTATAAGTATCTCAGAACTTTCGGTTTAATTTTGTTAAACCGAAAGTTTTTTTTACTTTTGCACACCGAATTTCGGTTCAGTGTGTTGATATTAAACATTGAATCGATGATTCAAGTAACATGTCCTGAGGGTTTCGCGAGGGAAAAACGGTAAAACACTTAAGAGAGCTAAGAGTGTTTATGCTCTTTTTTTTTGAGTGATACTTAAAAGGATAAAAAATGAAACTTTAGTTTCAAATAATTAATTATTAATTGACGCGCTGGATAAATAAATCTAATCGTCAGAAAACAAACAAATATGTCTGGGTTAATTGGAAGAAAAATTGGAATGACCAGCTTATTCGATGAAAACGGGAAGAATATTCCTTGTACGGTAATCGAAGCGGGTCCTTGCGTTGTTACCCAAGTCAGAACCGAAGAAGTTGATGGTTATAATGCTTTACAACTTGGTTTCGATGACAAAAAAGAAAAGAGCTCAAACAAAGCTTTAGATGGTCACTTTAAAAAAGCTGGAACATCTGCTAAAAGAAGAGTTGTTGAGTTTCAAGGTTTTGATGGAGATCACAAATTAGGTGATTCACTTACTGTTGAATTATTTGCTGAAGGAGAGTTCGTAGATGTTTCTGGAACTTCTAAAGGTAAAGGATTTCAAGGGGTTGTTAAACGTCATGGGTTTGCTGGAGTTGGACAAGCCACTCACGGTCAACATAACCGTTTAAGAGCACCTGGTTCGATTGGTGCAGCTTCATATCCTGCAAGAGTATTCAAAGGAATGCGTATGGCAGGTCGTATGGGGACTGATAAAGTTAAAGTTCAAAATTTAAGAGTATTGAAAGTAGTTCCTGAAAAGAATCTTTTAGTTGTAAAAGGTGCTATTCCAGGTCATAAGAACTCTTATGTAACTATCGAGAAATAATGAAAGTAGCAGTATTAGATATTACAGGAAAAGATACTGGTAGAAAAGTTGAACTTTCTAGCGAAGTATTCGGAATAGAGCCAAACGATCATGCTATCTATTTAGATGTAAAGCAGTATTTGGCAAATCAAAGACAAGGTACTCACAAAGCTAAAGAAAGAGGTGAGATTACTGGTAGTACAAGAAAGATTAAAAAACAAAAAGGAACTGGTACAGCTCGTGCGGGAAGTATCAAGTCACCCGTGTTTAGAGGTGGAGGGCGTATTTTCGGTCCAAGACCAAGAAACTATTCTTTCAAATTAAATAAAAACTTAAAGCGTTTAGCTCGTAAATCAGCTTTAAGTATTCAAGCAACCGATAATAATTTAGTTGTTGTTGAAGACTTCAATTTCGAAGCTCCAAAAACAAAAGAATTTATTAATGTGTTAAAAGCTTTAGAATTAGATGCTAAGAAGTCTTTATTTGTTTTAGGAAACGAGAACAAAAATGTTTACTTATCATCTCGTAACTTGAAAAACTCTAAAGTTGTTGATGCTACAGGAATTAATACTTACAGTGTGTTAAACGCTAACAAAGTGGTAATTGCTGAGAGCTCATTAGAAGGAATTGAATCTAATTTAAGTAAATAGGGAACGAAATGAGTATTTTAATAAAACCTATTATTACGGAAAAAGCTACAAAAGATAGCGAAATATTTAATCGTTATGCTTTTGTTGTAAATAAGCAAGCTAACAAGTTAGAAATCAAAGGTGCAGTTGAGTCAACTTATGGTGTAGCAGTTAAGTCTGTTAGAACCTTAATCCAGCCAGCGGAAAGAAAAACTAAATACACTAAAAAAGGTTTAGTTTCTGGATTAACAAGTGGATACAAGAAAGCTATTGTACAGTTAGCAGAAGGTGAAGTAATTGATTTTTATAACAATCTTTAAGACAATTTAGAATGTCAGTTAGAAAATTAAAACCAATAACACCAGGTCAGCGTTTTAGAGTAGTAAATGGGTTCGACACCATCACTACTGATAAGCCGGAGAAATCTTTATTAGCTTCGAAAAAACGATCTGGAGGTCGAAACAATCAGGGTAGAATGACTACACGTAACATCGGTGGAGGTCATAAAAAGAAATATCGTATTATCGATTTTAAAAGAGATAAAGATGGTATCCCTGCAACAGTAAAAACTATCGAGTACGATCCAAACCGTACTGCATTTATTGCATTAGTAGTTTATGCTGATGGAGAAAAGCGTTATGTAATCGCTCAAAACGGATTAAAAGTAGGTCAAACAATAGTTTCTGGTAGAGAAGCTACTCCTGACTTAGGAAACTCAATGTACCTAAGTGATATTCCATTAGGAACAACTATCTCTTGTATTGAGTTACGTCCAGGTCAAGGTGCTGTTATGGCGCGTTCTGCAGGTTCTTTTGCTCAGTTAATGGCAAGAGACGGAAAATATGCTACAGTTAAGTTACCTTCAGGTGAAACAAGATTAATCTTATTAACATGTAAGGCTACTATCGGGGTTGTGTCTAACTCGGATCATCAGTTAATCGTATCAGGTAAGGCTGGTAGAAGCAGATGGTTAGGAAGAAGACCAAGAACTAACGCAGTAAGAATGAACCCAGTTGATCACCCAATGGGAGGTGGTGAAGGACGTTCTTCTGGAGGTCACCCAAGATCTAGAAACGGTATTCCAGCTAAAGGATTTAAGACTAGATCTAAAACTAAAGCTAGTAACAAGTATATCATAGAACGTAGAAAGAAATAATAAGTCATGGCAAGATCATTAAAAAAAGGACCTTACGTTCACTATAAATTAGAGAAAAAAGTTTTAGCTAACGTTGAAGCTGGAAGTAAATCAGTTATTAAAACTTGGTCTAGAGCAAGTATGATTACTCCTGATTTCGTTGGACAAACAATTGCCGTACATAACGGACGTCAATTTGTTCCAGTATACGTAACTGAAAACATGGTAGGTCATAAATTAGGAGAATTTTCACCAACTCGTTCATTTAGAGGACACGCTGGTGCAAAAAATAAAGGTAAAAAATAAGTAGGAAATTATGGGAAGTCGTAAAAAAAACATGGCAACGCAGTTAAAAGAAGCTAAAAAGCAAAGAGCTTTTGCTAAGCTTACTAACTGTCCTACATCACCAAGAAAAATGCGTTTAGTAGCAGACTTAGTAAGAGGAGTTGAAGTTGAAAGAGCTCTACAAATCTTAAAGTTTAGTCCAAAAGAAGCATCTCGTAACTTAGAAAAGTTATTGTTATCTGCAATTGCTAACTGGCAAGCGAAGAACGAGGATGCTAGTATCGAAGATGCTGGATTATTCGTGAAGTCTATTTATGTTGATAGCGCTGGAATGTTAAAAAGATTAAGACCAGCTCCACAAGGGCGTGCTCATAGAATTAGAAAACGTTCTAATCACGTTACTTTAGAGTTAGGAAGTAAAAATAAAAGTAATTAATCAAAGTAGAAATGGGACAAAAAACAAATCCAATAGGGAATCGTTTAGGAATCATCAGAGGATGGGAGTCTAACTGGTATGGAGGAAATGACTACGGAGATAAGATTGCTGAAGACAACAAGATAAGAAAGTACATCGCTGCCAGATTATCTAAAGCAAGTGTTTCACGTGTTATTATCGAGCGTACTTTAAAACTTGTAACCGTTACTATCACTACTGCACGTCCAGGTATCATTATTGGTAAAGGAGGTCAAGAGGTAGACAAGTTAAAAGAAGAGCTTAAGAAAATTACAGGAAAAGAGGTTCAAATTAACATATTTGAAATCAAGCGTCCTGAATTAGATGCAAATCTTGTAGCTGCTAGTGTAGCACGTCAAATCGAGAACAGAATTTCTTACAAAAGAGCAATTAAAATGGCTATTGCCGCTGCAATTCGAATGAATGCGGAGGGAATTAAGATTCAGATTTCTGGTCGTTTAAATGGTGCTGAAATGGCACGTTCTGAGCACTATAAAGAAGGAAGAATTCCTCTTTCTACTTTTAGAGCAGATATCGATTATGCACTTAATGAAGCTCATACTACATACGGAAGAATCGGTGTGAAAGTATGGATTATGAAAGGTGAGGTTTATGGAAAGCGTGAGTTATCTCCGTTAGTTGGATTATCTAAGCAAAAAGGTAATAACTCTAACAAAGGTGGAGGAAAACGTCAACCTCGCAGAAGAAAATAATTTTTAAAAGAAATTAGACATGTTACAGCCAAAAAGAGTAAAATTCCGTAGAGTTCAGAAGGGCAAGGGTAATATGAGTGGGAACTCTGGTAGAGGAACTCAACTTTCAAATGGAATGTTTGGGATCAAATCACTAGATCAAAACTTACTTACATCTCGTCAGATTGAAGCAGCTCGTATCGCGGCAACTCGTTATATGAAAAGGGAAGGACAACTTTGGATTAAAATTTTCCCAGACAAGCCAATTACTAAGAAACCATTAGAGGTACGTATGGGTAAAGGTAAAGGTGCTCCTGATCATTTCGTAGCAGTAGTAAAACCAGGAAGAATCTTGTTTGAAGTTGGTGGTGTGCCAATGGAGGTTGCAAAAGAAGCTTTACGCTTAGCAGCTCAAAAACTTCCTGTGAAAACGAAGTTTATCATCGCAAGAGATTTTGATTATAACGCTTAATTCTAGAAACAATGAAACAATCTGAAATTAAAGAATTATCAACAGCTGACTTACAAGAGAAGCTTGGAGCGTTGAAGAAAAACTATACTGATCTTAAGATGGCTCACGCTATAACTCCATTGGAGAACCCATTAGAGTTACGTACCTTAAGAAAAACTGTGGCAAGAATTGCTACAGAGTTAACTAAAAGAGAATTACAATAAATTCTAGTCAGTTTTAAAGATGGAAAAAAGAAATCTTAGAAAAGAGAGAATAGGTGTTGTATCTAGCAATAAGATGGAGAAATCTATCGTGGTAAGCGAGGTAAAAAGAGTAAAGCACCCAATGTACGGAAAGTTCGTATTAAAGACGAAAAAGTACGTTGCACATGACGAGAATAACGATTGCAACGAAGGTGATACTGTAAAAATAATGGAAACTCGTCCATTAAGTAAATCTAAGCGTTGGAGATTAGTAGAAATCCTAGAAAGAGCTAAATAATATGTTACAAACAGAATCAAGATTAAAAGTAGCAGACAATACTGGAGCTAAAGAAGTTTTAGTAATTAGAGTTTTAGGAGGAACAAAAAAGCGTTACGCTAGCGTTGGAGATAAAATCGTTGTTACGGTAAAGTCTGCAACTCCAAACGGAACTGTTAAGAAAGGTCAAGTTTCTCGTGCAGTTGTTGTTCGTACTAAGAAAGAAGTTAGACGTAAAGACGGATCATATATCAGATTTGATGATAACGCATGTGTGTTATTAAATCCTACTGAGGAAATGAGAGGTACTCGTGTTTTCGGACCTGTGGCTCGTGAATTACGTGAGAAGCAATTTATGAAGATAGTATCATTAGCACCTGAAGTGCTTTAAAATCGAAGATAAGATGAAGAAGTTTAAAATCAAATCAGGAGATACTGTTAAGGTTATCGCTGGAGACCACAAAGGGTCTGAAGGTAAAGTGTTACGCATACTTAAAGATGTTGATAGAGTAGTAGTAGAAGGTGTTAATATGGTGTCTAAGCACACTAAACCTAGTGCTACGAATCCACAAGGAGGTATCGTAAAAAAGGAAGCTCCATTACACATTTCTAATGTTTCTTTAGTTGAAAACGGAGAAGCAGTTAGAGTTGGTTACAAAGTTGATGGAGATAAGAAGGTAAGATTTTCAAAGAAATCAGATAAAGCAATATAACCATGAGTTACGTACCAAGATTAAGAGAAGAGTACAAGAGCAAAGTAGTAAAGGCTCTTACTGAAGAATTCGGTTATAAGAATGTAATGCAAGTACCTAAATTACAAAAAATCGTTGTAAGTAAAGGTGTTGGTGCAGCTATAGCTGATAAGAAATTAATTGAATATGCTGTTGAGGAATTAACTACAATTACTGGACAGAAAGCAGTTTCAACTATTTCTAAAAAGGATGTTGCAAACTTCAAATTACGTAAAGGAATGCCAATTGGTGCTAAAGTTACGTTAAGAGGAGATGTAATGTATGAATTTTTAGATCGTTTAGTTACTGCTTCTTTACCACGTGTAAGAGATTTTGACGGTATAGCAAATGGTTTTGATGGTAGAGGTAACTATAACTTAGGAGTTACTGAACAAATCATTTTCCCAGAAATTAATATTGATCAAGTGAAGAAAATTAGTGGAATGGATATTACATTTGTAACATCTGCTGAAACTGATAAGGAAGCTAAGTCATTATTAGCAGAGTTAGGATTACCATTTAAAAAGAATTAATAAGATGGCTAAAGAATCAATGAAAGCGCGTGAGCGCAAAAGAGCTAAAACGGTAGCAAAGTACGCTGAGAAGAGAAAAGCTTTAAAAGAAGCTGGAGACTACGAAGGGTTACAAAAGTTACCTAAAAATGCCTCTCCGGTTAGAATGCATAACCGTTGTAAATTAACTGGGCGTCCTAAAGGATATATGCGTCAGTTTGGTATTTCTCGTGTTACTTTCCGTGAAATGGCAAACCAAGGGTTAATTCCAGGTGTAAAGAAAGCTAGCTGGTAGTATTTAAAACCAGTTCTATAATATAAAGGCAAATAGTATTAACTATTTGCCTTTTTTGTTTTTAGATATGGCTCAAATAAGGCTATTATTCATAAAGTAAAAGAAAATATATTGACTTATTGATACTTAAAAAGATAGAATTGAGGTATGTTTTGTGATGAAAATTAGGTGCAGGTTTTAATAGTGTTTCTATAAAATAAGGGTTAAAATAACCTTATGGAAATTGCAAGAATTTAAGACTCAAAACGATAATGGTAAAAAAGGTTTTTTTTCCGAAAACTTTGTGTATATTTGCACTCTGTTTTTTATGGGGTAATTATGCCTTGTAATGAAATCGTGCGTAAAAAGGTTTCATGTTTAGGTAGGATGAAATTTGTAAAAAACAAAAAATAAATATTAACTGGTTTCAGGTTTAGTAATTACGATATGTCGTAGGTACTATAGAAATTACTAAAAACCAAAACCGCAAATTAATTAATTATGTACACAGATCCAATCGCGGATTTTCTAACTCGAGTGAGAAATGCAATCGCTGCAGGTCACAGAGTGGTTGAGGTTCCAGCTTCAAAATTGAAGAAGGAGATGACCAAAATTTTGTTCGATCAAGGGTACATTTTAAGTTATCAATTCAATGATGAGTCTGTACAAGGTTCTATCAAGATAGCTTTAAAGTACGACAGAGAAACAAGAGAGTCAGTTATCAGAAAGATTCAAAGAGTTTCAACACCAGGTTTACGTAAGTATGTAGGAGCAAAAGAAATGCCTAGAGTTTTAAACGGTTTAGGTATTGCTATCGTGTCAACATCGAAAGGTGTAATGACAAACAAGAAAGCTCGTCAAGAAAACGTAGGTGGAGAAGTATTATGTTACGTTTACTAAAAACACGTTTGTAAAATGAGTAGAATAGGAAAAAATCCAATCGCATTACCACAAGGTGTTGAAGTTAAAGTAGACGGAAACGTGGTAACAGTAAAAGGTAAGTTAGGTGAGTTAACTCAAGAATTAACTTCTGGCGTTACTGTAAAAAATGAAGATGGTACTTTAACTGTTGAAAGACCATCAGATAGTAAAGAACACAAAGCTAAACATGGTTTATACCGTGCTTTAATCAATAACATGATTGAAGGTGTTAGCAAAGGTTACACTAAAGAATTAGAGTTAGTGGGAGTTGGTTATAGAGCTTCAAATCAAGGTCAGAAATTAGATTTAGCTTTAGGTTTTTCTCATAACATTGTTTTAGAATTAGCTCCAGAGGTTAAGGTTGAGACGGTTTCTGAAAAAGGTAAAAACCCTATCGTAAAGTTAACTTCTCATGACAAACAATTAGTTGGTCAAGTTGCCGCTAAAATTCGTTCATTCCGTAAGCCAGAGCCTTACAAAGGAAAAGGAATTAAGTTTGTAGGAGAAATATTAAGAAGAAAAGCAGGTAAATCTGCATAATAAATAAGAGAAATATTATTATGGCATTATCAAAGCTTGAAAGAAGACAACGTATTAAGCATAGAATTAGAAAAATAGTAACTGGAACTGCTCAAAAGCCAAGGTTGTCTGTTTTCAGAAGTAATAAAGAGATCTATGCTCAATTAATTGACGATGTAGCTGGTGTTACTTTAGTATCAGCGTCATCAAGAGATAAAGAGGTTTCATCTAGCTCTAAAGCAGATGCAGCTACAGCAGTTGGAAAAGCTATTGCTGAGAAGGCTGTTAAAGCTGGAGTGGAGACTGTTGCTTTTGATCGTAACGGTTATTTATACCACGGAAGAGTAAAAGTATTAGCTGACGCGGCGAGAGAAGCTGGTTTAAAATTTTAAGAAATTATATTATGTTAGGATATAAAAACGTAGAAAGAGTAAAACCAAGCGGATTAGAGCTTGTAGATAAATTAGTAGGCGTTCAACGTGTTACTAAGGTAACTAAAGGTGGTAGAGCATTTGGTTTTTCTGCAATTGTTGTAGTTGGTGATGGAAATGGAGTTGTAGGACACGGATTAGGGAAGTCTAAAGACGTTTCTTCTGCGATTGCAAAAGCAGTTGAAGAAGCTAAAAAGAATTTAGTTCGTATTCCTATTTTAGATGGTACGTTACCTCACGAGCAAAAAGGTAAATTCGGTGGAGCAAGAGTTTTCATTAAGCCAGCATCACACGGTACCGGAGTTATTGCAGGTGGAGCTGTTCGTTCAGTTTTAGAATCTGTAGGAGTAAAGGACGTATTATCAAAATCTCAAGGTTCTTCTAACCCTCATAATGTGGTAAAAGCTACTTTCGATGCATTATTACAATTACGTAGTGCTGAGACTATCGCTAAGCAAAGAGGAATTTCTTTAGAGAAAGTTTTTAACGGATAAAATTTAAGACGATGAGTAAAATTAGAGTTACACAAAGAAAAAGCCAAATCGGTCGCCTTAAAAATCAAAAAAGAACTTTAGAGGCATTAGGTTTACGTAAAATCAACCAAACTGTAGAGCATGAAGCATCAGCTACAATTTTGGGGATGGTAAATAAAGTTAAACACTTAGTTTCTGTAGAAGAAATTAAATAAGATATTATAAAATGAGTTTACATAACTTAAAACCAGCATCAGGATCTACTAAAAGCGGTAAAAGAATCGCTCGTGGAGAAGGTTCTGGTCACGGAGGTACTTCTACAAGAGGTCACAAAGGAGCTAAATCTCGTTCAGGATATTCTCGTAAAGTAGGTTTTGAAGGTGGTCAAATGCCTCTTCAACGACGCGTACCAAAATTTGGATTCACTAACAGAAATCGTGTAGAATATGTTGGTGTTAATTTAGATAAATTACAAAATTTAGTAGATAAAGGTAGAATCACTGATACTGTTACTTTAGACGTGTTAGTTGAAAACCGTTTGGCTCGTAAAAATGACCTAGTTAAAATATTAGGGAATGGTGAGTTAAAAGCTAAATTGAATATTACTGTGCATAAATTTACTGCATCAGCAAAAGCTGCAATTGAAGCGGCTGGTGGTGAAGCGGTTACCTTATAAGAAAACTGTAAATGATGAATTTTATAAATACTTTAAGAGACATTTTCAAGATTGAAGAGTTAAAAGAAAAGATTTTTTTAACTATTGGTTTAATTGCTGTATACCGATTTATGGCGGCGGTTCCATTACCTGGAATTGATCCGACTCAATTGACAGCATTAAAAGATCAAGCTGGAGGTGGTCTTTTAGGTTTATTAAACGCATTTACAGGTGGGGCATTTGCTAGAGCGTCAGTAATGGCACTTGGTATTATGCCTTATATTTCTGCATCAATTGTAGTACAGTTAATGGGTATAGCAGTACCTTATTTACAAAAACTGCAAAAAGATGGAGAGAGTGGTAGAAAAAAGATTACTCAAATTACTCGATGGCTAACCATTTTAATCACTATGGTTCAAGGACCAACCTATATTACAGCTATCAAAACTCAATTCGGTTTACCAGAAGCAGCGTTCCTAGTATCAGGAGCTACGTTCTGGGTATCATCTATGATCTTACTTACAGCAGGTACAATTTTTGCTATGTGGTTAGGTGAGCGTATTACTGACAAAGGAGTTGGTAACGGTATTTCGTTATTAATTACTGTTGGTATTATCGCTAACTTCCCAGTGGCATTTTTACAAGAAGTTGTATCAAAAACTGAAAACGCTGGAGGTGGAGGTATTATGATGATCTTAATCGAACTAATTGTTTGGTTTGTGGTAATTTTATTAACCGTTTTATTAGTAACAGCTGTTCGTAAAGTTGCTGTACAGTATGCTCGTCGTACTGCGGTAACGAATATTAAAGATGTAGATGGCGCAAGACAATACATACCTTTAAAATTAAATGCAGCTGGTGTAATGCCAATTATATTTGCCCAAGCTATTATGTTTTTACCTGTAGCTTTAGGTCAGAAGTATCCGGCATTAAACAGTTTAGCTGATAATTTCGGTTTATGGTATAACGTTATATTTGCTATCTTAATTATTGTCTTCAGTTACTTTTATACAGCGATTACAATTCCTACGAATAAAATGGCAGAAGATTTAAAGAGAAGTAATGGTTTTGTTCCTGGATACAAACCAGGAGAAGAAACTGCTAACTATTTAGATTCAGTGTTATCTAAAATAACATTTCCTGGATCTTTATTCTTAGCGGCTTTATCTATTTTACCAGCAATCATTGTAAAGTTTGGAGTTACTCAAAACTGGGCAATGTTTTACGGTGGAACGTCTTTAATCATTATGGTAGGGGTTGCAATTGATACAATCCAACAAATTAACTCGTACTTATTAAACAGTCGTTACGATGGTTTAATGAAGTCAGGAAATAGTAACAACAGAAAATCATTAAAATAATATGGCTAAACAAGCAGCAATTCAACAGGATGGAACTATAACCGAAGCATTATCAAATGCTATGTTTCGTGTAGAATTAGAGAATGGGCATATTGTTACGGCTCACATCTCAGGAAAAATGAGAATGCATTATATCAAGTTATTACCAGGAGATAAGGTAAAACTTGAGATGAGTCCGTATGATTTATCTAAGGCAAGAATTACTTACAGATATTAAAAAACAAAACTGATGAAAGTAAGAGCATCATTAAAGAAAAGAAGTGCCGACTGCAAAATTGTTCGCAGAAAAGGCCGTTTATACGTAATTAATAAAAAGAATCCTAGGTTTAAACAAAGACAAGGATAATTATAGAATTGAGTCATTAGTAATTAGCGGTTAGATGAATCTGTTTGAAATAGAAATGTTTAGGATTCTAACAACTAAAAACTAACAACTAAAAACTAAAAGAATATATGGCAAGAATCGCAGGTATAGATATTCCAAAGAACAAAAGAGGTGCTATCTCTTTAACGTATATCTTTGGTATAGGAAGAAGCAGAGCTAAAGAGGTTTTGGCTAATGCTAAAGTAGATGAGAACATCAAAGTTCAAGATTGGACTGATGATCAAATTGCAGCAATTCGTGAGCAAGTTGGAACTTACACTATTGAGGGTGAGTTACGTTCTGAAGTTCAATTAAGCATTAAACGTTTAATGGACATAGGATGTCAAAGAGGTATTCGTCACAGGCTTGGATTACCTTTAAGAGGTCAGAGAACTAAGAATAACTCTCGTACGAGAAAAGGTAAGAGAAAAACTGTAGCTAACAAGAAAAAATAATCGTTAGATTATTTTTACTAATAGTAAAGAATTATGGCAAAGTCTAAAGTAACAAAGAAACGTAAAGTTGTAATAGAGTCAGTTGGTGAAGCTCACGTAACTGCATCTTTTAACAACATCATTATATCGTTAACAAATAAAAAAGGAGATGTAATTTCTTGGTCATCTGCTGGAAAAATGGGTTTCCGTGGATCTAAGAAAAATACTCCTTATGCAGCTCAATTAGCAGCGGAAGATTGTTCTTCAGTAGCAAAAGAGGCTGGATTACGTAAAGTTAAGGTATATGTAAAAGGACCAGGTAACGGTAGAGAGTCTGCAATCAGAGCTATTCACAATTCAGGAATAGAAGTAACTGAAATCATTGACGTGACTCCAATTCCACATAATGGATGTCGTCCACCTAAAAGAAGAAGAGTATAAGCTGAATTAATTTTCAGTTTATACTTTGTTTAATAACAAGTATAAATTTTAACCTAGCAGGAATACGATTATCGAAGGAGTAAGCCTTAATTCATAATCCCTGCTTAATTTTTAAGAAATGGCAAGATATACAGGACCAAAAACTAAGATTGCTCGTAAGTTTGGTGAAGCAATTTTCGGAGAGGATAAGAGTTTTGAAAAAAGAAACTATCCTCCAGGACAGCACGGAGCTGGAAAGAGAAGAGGTAAGAAATCTGAATACGCAATTCAGTTAAGTGAAAAGCAAAAAGCTAAGTATACTTACGGAATTTTAGAGCGTCAGTTCAGTAACTTATTTAAAAAAGCATCTGCATCTAAAGGAATTACTGGTGAGGTATTACTTCAATTATGTGAATCTCGTTTAGATAACGTTGTTTACCGTTTAGGTATTTCTAACTCAAGAAGAGGAGCACGTCAGTTAGTTTCTCACCGTCACATTACAGTTAACGGAAACATCGTTAACATTCCATCATACAGATTAAGAGCTGGAGATGTTGTAGCGGTAAGAGAAAAGTCTAAGTCTTTAGAGGCTATCGAAAACGCATTAGCTTCTAATAGTAGCGTTTACGAATGGTTATCTTGGAATGCTGATCAAAAAGCTGGTACTTTTGTAAAAGCTCCAGAAAGACTTCAGATTCCAGAAAACATTAAAGAGCAATTAATCGTAGAATTATACTCTAAGTAATAAATTAATCATATTGGTGTTTGGCCAAAGGGTTTGTTCGAACTTCTTCAATCTTATAAACCGCGCAACCAAATAACAATTAAAACGAAGAAAAACACATGGCAATTTTAAACTTTCAAAAACCGGATAAAGTAATAATGATTGAATCTACTGATTTTTCAGGAAGATTCGAGTTCAGACCACTTGAGCCAGGTTTTGGATTAACTGTTGGTAACGCTTTAAGAAGAGTATTGTTATCTTCTTTAGAAGGATTTGCAATCACATCATTACGTATTGATGGAGTAGATCATGAGTTCTCAACAATAGAAGGAGTAGTTGAAGATGTAACAGAAATCATCTTAAACTTAAAGCAGGTTCGTTTCAAGAAACAAATTGAAGAGTCTGATAGAGAAACTGTTTCTATTGCTATTTCAGGACAAGAGCAATTAACAGCAGGAGATTTACAAAAATTTATCTCAGGTTTCCAAGTATTAAATCCAGATTTAGTACTTTGTAACATGGATAAATCAGTGAATTTAAATGCTGAAATCACTATCGAAAAAGGTAGAGGTTTTGTGCCAGCTGAAGAAAACAAAAGAGCTGGTGCTCCATTAGGAACTATTTTTACGGATTCAATTTACACTCCTATTAAGAATGTAAAGTACGCTGTAGAAAACTTCCGTGTTGAGCAAAAGACTGATTACGAAAAATTAATTTTCGATATTGATACTGATGGATCAATCAATCCTAAGGATGCTTTAACAGAAGCTGCAAAAATTTTAATCCACCACTTTATGTTATTCTCTGATGAGCGTATCACTTTAGAGGCTGATGAAATTGCACAAACTGAAACATATGATGAAGAATCATTGCACATGCGTCAGTTGTTAAAGACTAAGTTAGTTGATATGGACTTATCAGTGCGTGCTTTAAATTGTTTAAAAGCTGCAGAAGTTGATACTTTAGGAGACTTAGTATCATTTAATAAGAGTGATTTAATGAAGTTCCGAAACTTTGGTAAAAAATCATTAACTGAATTAGAAGAGTTAGTGCATAACAAAGGATTGAATTTTGGAATGGATTTAAGCAAATACAAATTAGATAGAGATTAACCTTTCATATTTTGCTCCTCACAAAGAGTCGAAGCAAGATGAAAGATAAACCCAAATGTCATGAGACACGGAAAGAAAATCAATCATTTAGGAAGAAAAACTGCTCACAGAAAAGCAATGTTAGCAAACATGGCTTGTTCTTTAATTGAGCACAAACGAATCAATACTACTGAGGCAAAAGCCAAAGCATTACGTAGATTTGTTGAGCCTTTAATTACTAAATCTAAGGCAGATACAACTCACAATCGTCGTACAGTATTTAGTTATTTACGCGATAAATATGCAGTTACTGAACTTTTCAAAGAGATTTCAGTAAAGGTTGGTGATCGTCCAGGTGGATATGTTCGTATTATCAAATTAGGAAACCGTCAGGGAGATAACGCTCCTATGGCTATGGTTGAGCTAGTTGATTACAACGAGTTATACGATCCTAAAGGAAATAAGGCTAAGAAATCTACTCGTCGTAGCCGTAGAGGTGGAAAGAAGAACGTTGAGGCAGCTGCCGCAGCGGTTGAAACTCAAGCTTCACAAGAAGAAGAATAAAAATGAAAATTTTTATATATCATATAAAAGGGATAAACATTTAATGTTTATCCCTTTTTTTTAAATATTTTTGCAACCGAATTATTTTAGAATACACTAAATGAAATATCAATCGAGAAAAAAGGCTTTAGTTTTATTAGCTGATGGAACAATTTTTTATGGTAAATCTGTTGGGATTGAAGGAACAGCAACTGGAGAAATTTGTTTCAATACTGGGATGACAGGATATCAAGAGATTTTTACTGACCCATCGTATTTCGGACAATTAATGGTTACTACAAACGCTCATATTGGTAACTATGGAGTAAATGATAGAGAAGTTGAATCAGAAGGAATTAAAATTGCTGGTTTAATTTGTAGAAATTTCAGTTTCACACATTCAAGACCAGACTCTAATGGTAATTTAAAAGATTGGTTTGAGAAGCATAATTTAGTAGCTATATCTGATGTCGATACAAGAGCGTTAGTATCATACATTAGAGATAATGGCGCAATGAATGCGATCATATCTACTGAAGTAGATAATATTGAAGAATTGAAAAAGCAGTTGAAAGAAGTTCCAAGTATGGAAGGGCTAGAACTAGCTTCTAAAGTTTCAACTAAAGAACCATATTTCGTTGGAGAGGAAGATGCACCAATTAAGATTTCAGCAATTGATATAGGTATTAAGAAAAATATATTGAGAAACTTAGCTAAAAGAGGAGCTTATATTAAAGTACACCCATTTAATGCAAGTTTCGAAGATTTAAGCGCATTTAATCCTGACGGATACTTTATTTCTAATGGTCCTGGTGATCCAGAGCCTTTGGTAGATGCTCAAAACACAGCAAAACAAATTATAGAGAAAGATTTACCTTTATTTGGTATTTGTTTAGGTCATCAAGTAATTGCCTTAGCAAATGGTATTTCTACTTATAAAATGCACAACGGGCACAGAGGAATTAACCATCCAGTGAAAAACTTAGTAACGGGAAAAGGTGAAATCACATCTCAAAATCATGGTTTTGCCATTAACAGAGAAGAAACAGAAGCACATCCTGATGTTGAGATAACACATGTTCACTTAAATGACAATACTGTTGCTGGGATTAAGATGAAAAACAAAAATGTATTTTCTGTTCAATATCATCCTGAAGCGAGCCCAGGACCGAATGATGCAGAGTATTTATTCGACCAATTTATTGAAAACATAAAGAAAACAAAATAACAAAAATTCCCACCTAACAGTGGGAATTTCACTTTGACAACGTTTTCGCAAAATCATTATAAATAAAAACAATTAACAGGTAGTATTTTGTAACTTGGCTACCAGAAATTACTAACAAATAAACACTATGAGTATTATAATCAACATCCACGCACGTCAAATCTTTGATTCTAGAGGAAACCCTACTGTAGAAGTAGATGTAACCACTGAAAATGGAGTTGTAGGTAGAGCAGCAGTTCCATCGGGAGCATCAACTGGAGAACATGAAGCGGTTGAATTACGTGATGGAGGAGATTCATATATGGGGAAAGGTGTATCAAAAGCAGTAGAAAATGTAAATACACTTATTGCTCAAGAGCTTTTAGGAGTTTCTGTTTTCGAACAAAACGCGATTGATAAAATCATGATAGATTTAGATGGTACTCCAAACAAATCTAAATTAGGAGCAAATGCCATTTTAGGGGTTTCTCTTGCAGCAGCGAAAGCGGCGGCAAACGAATTAGGATTGCCTTTATATCGTTATGTGGGAGGTGTTTCGGCGAATACACTTCCGGTTCCAATGATGAACATTATTAATGGAGGATCTCACTCTGACGCACCTATCGCTTTTCAAGAGTTTATGGTAATGCCAATAAAGGCAAAAAACTTCACTGAAGCAATGCAAATTGGTTCAGAGATATTCCATAACTTAAAGAAAGTATTGCACGACAGAAATTTATCTACAGCTGTTGGAGACGAAGGAGGTTTTGCACCAACTTTAGAAGGAACAGAAGATGCTATTGAAACGATTGCTTTAGCAACTAAAAATGCTGGATATAAGTTCGGAGAAGAAGTGATGATTGCTTTAGATTGTGCTGCAGCTGAATTCTATGTAGATGGAAAGTACGACTATAAAAAGTTTGAAGGAGATAGCGGAGCTGTAAGAACTTCTGAAGAGCAAGCTTCTTATTTAGCCGAATTAGCAGAGAAATACCCAATTATTTCTATTGAAGATGGAATGGATGAGAACGATTGGGATGGTTGGAAATCATTAACAGAGAAAATTGGAGATAAAGTACAATTAGTTGGTGATGATTTATTCGTTACTAACGTTGAGCGTTTATCTCGTGGAATTTCAAATGGAATTGCAAACTCAATCTTAATTAAGGTAAACCAAATTGGAACGTTAACAGAAACTATTGCAGCTGTAAACATGGCACATAATGCAGGATATACATCTGTAATGAGCCATAGATCAGGTGAAACTGAAGATAATACTATTGCTGATTTAGCGGTAGCATTAAATACAGGTCAAATAAAGACAGGTTCTGCATCTCGTTCTGATCGTATGGCTAAATACAACCAATTATTAAGAATTGAAGAACAATTAGCTGATGTAGCTTATTATCCTCAAGAAAGAGCATTTAAAGTAAAATAAACCAGAAAATCTTTGAAGTAAAGTTTTTCTTACAAGAATAGAATTTAAGACCTCAGAAAATTATTTTCTGAGGTCTTTTTTGTTTCATGCAATTCCACAATTCAATTGTTATATAGAAGTATCTTGATTAGAGTATGTTTTGTGATTGTTTACTGCTAACTTATTGTTTGTTAGTTGTTTATGCTGTGTTTTGTGTTGGCTGTGATTTTTTTAGTGTTGTTGAGATAGAATATTTTTTGATAGAATAGAAGCGTTGTAAATTAAAAAGAACAATCAATCCACTTTAATATGAATTAATAAAAAACAATAAAATGAAAACCCTTCTAAAATACTTTTTAATTAGTGCATTTATTTGCCTGACTTCATGCTCAGGAAACGAAGATGAGAATATGTTACCTCAATCTTTATCGAATAAATCAATAGAAAATGAGACGAATTACAAAAATTTATTATTTAATGGACCCGATACATTTGATCAAGTTCCATGGCCAGTGAATTATGAGATTTGGGGTGAATCCATTCCTATCCCAGGAGATCATACTTTAACAGGACCAAATCCAGTATTAGATGAACTAAATGATTTTAAGGATTATGTTTCCAATGTACCACTTACTTTAGAAGTTAGTAGTACAGGTGGATCTTGGTATAAGCGATATAAATATACATTTACGAATCGTTCTCAAGAATCAATGCATGTTGATGCGGCGGTTTTTATGTTTGTAGGTCCAAAAAATACCAGTGGAGAAAGACATGTTTCTATTTTAAACAATGTTGACGGTCATGGGCATCCTCAGCAAGATTTTGTCGAAGTTCCACTTGGTAACGGTGCAGACTCTTACTATATCGCTCGATTAGTGTTTCATGATGTACCAGAAGCTAAGAGAACATTAACACCTGGAAGTTCTCTTGTCTATATGATTGGCTTCCCAATGAACCCATTTTCTAGTCCTTATGGAATATCTGCTGAAAACTCAATGAAAACAGTGAGGTTTATAGCTGATCTTTCAGGAAATAAAAATGAGGATTTAGTTAGAAAATATGGAACCAAAAGATATACTAACTAAACAATTAGCTTAGTTTTTATTTAAAATATTGGATTGTTTGTAATAATATAGGATCGTTGAAAGTTGAATTTCAGCGATCTTTTTTTAACATAAGAAGCAAGTATCTTTTAGTAGTGGGAAAATTTGAATTTATGTGAGGCGATTCAATTTCTTTATTGGGTATGAGATGGAATTATTTGGTTGTTGGAAAGTATAAATTTGGACTTCATTCACGAGGTCTTTTTTATGTCTAATAATTATAAAATATTGTTATGTGTAAATGATAAAAATCTATCCCTCGCAGCTTTCAAAATTTTATAAAAAATGGTATCTTCGCCAGTGACTACAATTATAAAAAATTAAGATACAAAATGTCAGATATAGCAAAACTACAAATTGGCGAAAGCACGTATGAATTTCCTTTAGTAAAAGGTTCAGAAAATGAAACTGCAATTGATATAAAAACTCTTAGAGGTGCTACTGGTGGAGTAGTAACAATTGATCCAGGTTTCAAAAACACAGGTTCTTGCCAAAGTGCTATTACATTTCTAGACGGAGAAAAAGGTATTTTAAGATATAGAGGGTATTCAATAGAAGAATTGGCTGAGAAGGCGGATTTCTTAGAAGTAGCTTACTTATTAATTTTTGGTGAATTACCAACAAAAGAACAATTAGACAAGTTCTACAATGATATTTTAGATAATGCTATTGTAGATGATGATATTAAAAAAATTATTGATGCATTTCCAAAGAATGCTCACCCAATGGGGATTTTATCTTCATTAACATCGGCATTAACTGCATTTAACCCTTCGTCTGTAAACGTTGATTCGGAAGAAGAGATGTACAATGCTATCGTAAAAATAATGGGTAAGTTTCCAGTATTAGTTGCTTGGACTATGCGTAAGAAAACTGGAATGCCTTTACACTATGGTTCTCGTAAGTTAGGGTATGTTGAAAATATCTTAACAATGATGTTCCAAAAGCCTAATGACGAGTATGATATCAATCCTATTTTGCTGAATGCATTAGATAAACTTCTAATTTTACATGCTGATCACGAGCAAAACTGTTCTACTTCTACGGTAAGAATTGTTGGTTCTTCTCATGCTGGATTATTCCCATCTTTATCGGCAGGTATATCTGCACTTTGGGGACCTTTACATGGAGGTGCTAACCAAGCGGTTTTAGAAATGTTAGAAGCAATTAAGGCAGACGGAGGAGATACTAAAAAATACATGGGGAAAGCTAAAGATAAGGCTGATCCTTTCCGTTTAATGGGATTCGGACACCGTGTTTACAAAAACTTTGATCCAAGAGCTAGAATAATCAAAAAAGCAGCGGATGAAGTTTTAGGAGATTTAGGAGTTGAAGACCCAGTATTGGATATTGCAAAAGGTTTAGAAAAAGAAGCTTTAAGCGATCAATATTTCGTAGACAGAAAATTATACCCTAACGTAGATTTCTACTCAGGAATTATTTATAGAGCAATGGGAATCCCTGTTGAAATGTTTACGGTAATGTTTGCACTTGGACGTTTACCAGGTTGGATAGCGCAATGGAGAGAAATGAGATTACGCAAAGAGCCAATCGGAAGGCCTCGTCAAGTTTATACAGGAGCAAACGAAAGATCATTTGTTAAGTTAGAGGACAGATAAAAAATAACCAATAACCGAATGTCATTTAAATATTTAAATGGCATTTTTTTATTGAAGAGAGGAAAGAAAAGATTTGATCATTTCCATCAGCTTCAATAAGCTTTAAAATTTTAGGGATGAAGGAAATAAAGATAATTAAAAACCGGTCAGATATTGGGGCAGGAACGCGGGGTTCCGATATGGGAATTGATGCAATTGAAATAGCAGCTATCAATAAAGGAAGTAATTATTTCGATAGATATGATTTTGAAGATGTAATTACTGAAAATGAGTCGATTTATAATAGAGAGAATAATTCTTTTGCTAAACGTATTGAAAATGTTTTTAACCAATGTAAGAGACTTTCAAATCATGTAAAAGTAAATCTTCAGGAAGGAAAATTTCCTGTAGTTATCTCTGGAGATCATTCATCAGCTTTGGGAACAATTAGCGGTGTAAAAGCAGCTCATCCAACCAAGAGAGTTGGAGTAATTTGGATTGATGCACATGGAGATTTGCATTCACCATATACCTCTCCTTCTGGGAACATACACGGAATGCCTTTAGCAGCAGCAATTGCAGATGATAATTTTGATTGTCAAATAAACGACGTTGATAGGGAAACATCTGAATTCTGGGAAAGAATGAAGAATATAGGTACTCCTGGTCAAAAAGTTTTAGGAGAAGATATCGTGTTTTTTGGTGTACGTGATACGGAGGAGCCAGAAGACAAGCAAATGGAGAAATTCGGAATCAAAAATTATATGGTTGCCGAAGCTCGTCACAGAGGAATTGATGTTTGTGTAAGTGAAGCCTTAGATAAATTGAGTGATTGCGATATTTTGTATGTTTCTTTTGATGTAGATGCTATGGACTGTGATATGGTTTCTTACGGAACAGGAACACCAGTGCCAAAAGGATTTGATCAATTCGAAATTGTAGAAATTATTACATTGCTTCTAAGAAGTAATAAGGTCGCTTGTGTTGAGTTTGTCGAAGTAAATCCTTTATTAGATGAAAAAGGAAATAAAATGGCAGAAACAGCTTTTGAAGTTCTAAATGCAATTACAGGAGATATTGAAGCTCTTTAAATATATAATGAACAAAGAAGTCTTACAAGAGACTTCTTTGTTTTATAAATAGGCCTAATTAAGGCTAATAATATTCCCTTCACTAGGAATTTTAAATCTTTCTTTTATACTGTTTTCTTGCAAAGAGACGTATTCCTTTAAGTCTTCCTTCGATAAGCTACAATGATTAATGGCATCCATATGAATGGCAATTATCTGTGCTCCTTTATACTTTTCCGAAATACTTATAAGCTCTTCTTTGGTTAATGTCATATGAACTCCTGGTGGTAAAACAGGATTCATTATGTTAAAAGTACACTCACCAGTGTTTGCTACTATAAAATCAGGGTCTGTATCAGTTATAGCATATTCTAAACTTGAATCTAAAATTGCATCACCAGTAACAAATATTGTTTTTGCATTATTTGATATAGAAAAAGAGGAAGACTCACCAAAAGGAGGAGCTCCCGTAGCACCTTTGTGATGTCGTACTCTAAATCTTTTGAATTTTATACTTTCCCATTCAATCGCATGTTCAATGCTAGTAACATTTGTAAACCCTTTTGAATTAAGTTTTTTCAAATCATATGGCTGACAGAAGATCTTTTTGTCTTTGGGAATAAGAGTTTCAGACGCAATATCAAAATGATCAGGGTGGTAATGAGTAATGAGAATTGCATCTACATTATTAATTAGTTTCTCAGCAGATATTGGTAGCTTATTTTTGGGGTTTCGAATACTGTTAGAAAAAGGAATAGGATCTAGTTCTCCTTGTTTCGAAAGAACAGGGTCTACCAAAATTTTCTTCGATCCTATTGTCAATGTAAAAGTAGCTTGTCTTATAAATTGAAAAGAACTATTGGATAAAGAAGTTTTTTTTAGGTTAGCACATGAAAAAAAGAGAGTTAGAAAGAGTAGGTTTATTAGAAAAATTTTCTTCATTTTTTATATATAATTTCGTTATTTATTAGTAAAATTAGACTTAGATATTTACATAAACAATACGTTACTTTTTGGTGTAAAACTTACCTTTTGGTTAGTTTTTTAGAAACAAAAGTGATACGAGATAAAAAAAATGGAAAAAAAAATCACCTATTGCCCTTTAGATAATGCTGTGAAGATTATAAGTGGAAAATGGAAGCTTTTTATTCTGGTTAGATTATTGGATGGGCCTTTAAGATATGGTCAAATAAAAGTTGCATGCGAAAACATTTCAGAGAAAGTTTTAACCAATCAATTGAGAGGGTTGGAACAATATGGTATTATAGAAAGAAAAATATATCCTGAAGTTCCACCTCGTGTAGAGTATTCGATTACAGATTTAGGTCAGGATTTAATGAATGCATTGAATCCATTATACAATTGGGGAGTGAAATTTGAAAAAACAAAACAAGCAATCGATGATTCGAACTTGGTTTAAGCAATAAATATAGGTTACAGTTATTGTAATAGCTTTAATTAAAATAGATAAATATATAGTTTATAATAGATCCTTCTTTTTATTCTAAACAAAATGAGTAAGAAAAAGAAGGGCGTAACTGAATAATAAGTTATATTTGCAGACGTAAACTTTAGGAGTAGCTAGTGCACTAGTTTGAGAAATATCCTTAGAACCTGATATGGTTAACACCGGCGTAGGGAAAAGTTGAGATACTACACTCATATAAATAGGTTATATAACGCCCATTTTACTTCTATAGTTTGCTTAAATATTCATTCAATGATTATAAAAGTAAACGAAAGCACGAAAGAAATTTCAGAAGACTTATCCGTAAAAGGACTGGTTAGAGAATTAGAAATCTCTGATAATGGAATTGCTATTGCCATCAACAACAACGTTGTTAAAAAAGATGACTGGAGCAACCATAAACTTCAAAATAACGATAATGTATTAATCATCCGATCTACTCAGGGAGGATAATTTTCTATAAATATAAACTGGACAAAAACTAATAACCTTATAATGAAGAAAAAAGATACAGCCCCAAAGCAAGACGGAGTAACCAGAAATCCGTTTCCTAATTCAAAAAAGATTTACGTTCCTGGAGAAATTCATCCACATATTAATGTCGCGATGAGAGAAATTGAATTGCACGATACAGTGGATTCAATGACGAAAAAAAGAACTCCGAATGAATCTGTAACTGTTTATGATACTTCAGGTCCATATACAGATCCGAATAAAGAAATTAATATTCATAATGGATTAGAGCGTATTAGAGAACAATGGATTTTAGATAGAGGTGATGTTGAAGAATTGGATGAATTTACTTCTGAATATTGTAACGAACGATTAAAAGATGAGAAGTTAGATCACTTACGATTTAACTTAAAGCATAAAGCTAAAAGAGCGAAGGAAGGAAAAAATGTAACACAGTTACATTATGCAAAACAAGGAATTATTACTCCTGAAATGGAATATGTTGCTATTCGTGAGAATCAACGAATAGATGAAATGACACGCCTTTCAAAACAACATCCAGGTCAAGATTTTGGAGCGAGTATTCCAGAAAAAATAACACCTGAATTTGTTAGAGAAGAAGTAGCACGAGGAAGAGCTGTAATACCTTCTAATATAAACCACCCAGAAGCGGAACCTATGATTTTAGGAAGAAATTTCTTGGTGAAAATTAACGCAAATATTGGTAACTCAGCAACAACTTCTTCAATTGAAGAGGAAGTAGAGAAGGCTGTTTGGGCTTGTCGTTGGGGAGCGGATAACATCATGGATTTATCTACAGGTAAAAATATCCATGAAACAAGAGAGTGGATTGTTCGTAATTCACCAGTACCAATTGGAACTGTTCCAATTTATCAAGCTTTAGAAAAAGTAAACGGAATTGCAGAAGATTTAACATGGGAGATCTTTAGAGATACATTGATCGAACAAGCAGAGCAGGGTGTTGATTATTTCACAATTCATGCCGGAGTGAGATTAGCTTATGTACCAATGACAGCGAAGCGTATTACAGGAATTGTTTCTCGTGGAGGGTCGATTATGGCTAAATGGTGTTTAGCACATCATAAAGAAAGCTTCCTATATACTCATTTTGAGGAGATTTGTGAAATTCTTAAATCATACGATGTTGCTTTCTCTTTAGGAGATGGATTACGCCCTGGTTGTATTGCAGATGCTAATGATGAAGCTCAATTTGCAGAACTAGAAACATTAGGTGAATTAACTAAAATAGCATGGAAACATGAGGTTCAATGCTTTATTGAAGGACCTGGTCATGTACCAATGCATATGATTAAGGCCAATATGGACAAGCAATTAGAAGCTTGTGGAGAAGCTCCATTCTACACTTTAGGACCTTTAACAACTGATATTGCTCCAGGATACGATCATATTACTTCGGGAATAGGTGCAGCAATGATTGGATGGTACGGAACGGCAATGTTATGTTATGTAACTCCGAAAGAGCATTTAGGATTACCAAATAGAGATGATGTACGTACTGGAGTTGTTACCTATAAATTAGCGGCACATGCCGCAGATTTAGCAAAAGGACATCCAGGAGCGCAGCATAGAGATGATGCTTTGAGTAAAGCTCGTTTTGAATTCCGCTGGGAAGATCAATTTAATCTAAGTTTAGATCCAGAATTAGCAAGAGAATACCATGATGAAACATTACCAGCAGAAGGAGCAAAAATAGCTCATTTCTGTTCTATGTGTGGACCAAAATTCTGTTCGATGAAAATAAGTCAGGAAGTACGTGATTATGCCGCTCAAAAAGAGCTTGTGGCTGAAGATGCTATTTCAGAAGGAATGAAGGAAAAATCTGAAGAATTTAAAACAAAAGGTTCAGAGGTTTATTTATAGAACATAAGATTATAATTATGAATTACGAATGTTAATATTTTTAAATTCGTAATTCATAATTTAAAGTGAAACATATGATTATTTTAATCGCCCCAGAAAAAGATGTAGAACATGAAGTTAAAATTTTACATCAACTATTTGAGGCAGGCTTAACCCACTATCATTTAAGAAAACCATTTAAAGGATATGAAGAGCATTCGGCATACTTGAATGCTATTGATGAACAGTATCATAATAGAATTGTTGTACACTATTTTCACGAATTACTAAATGAATTCAATTTAAAAGGAGTTCATTTACAGGAGCAATCTAGAATCGATTTGAAAAATCGTTTGAACGAATATGTAGAAAGTTTTAGAAGTAAAGGAAAAACAGTAAGTAGTTCTTTCCATGAACCTCAAGTATTGGAGCAATGTAAGGAAACTTTTGACTATCATTTATTGAGTCCTGTGTTTTCTTCTATTTCCAAAACAGGATATGAAGGAAGAGGATTCGATGTAAATCATATTGATAGAACAATTATTGGAATGGGAGGAATAAATGAATCAACGATAGAAGAAACTTTAAAATTAGGATTTAAAGGAATCGGCGTTTTAGGAGGTGTTTGGAATGCTGAAAATCCATTAGAAAGTTTTAATAAAATAAAGAATGTTTTTAACGTAAGTGTTCATAGTTAACACATGGATGAAAAAAAATACATACTTACAATAGCAGGTTTTGATCCGTCAAGTGGAGCGGGTATTACTTCAGATATCAAGACATTTGAATCATTTGGATTGTATGGACTCTCGGTTTGTACTGCAGTTACGGTTCAGAACGATGTTGATTTTAAAAGTTGTACTTGGATTGAAGAAACTACTGTACTTGAGCAGATTGAAGTTTTATTTGAAAGATTTGAAATACCAATCGTTAAAATAGGGATTATTGAATCTTGGGAGGTTTTATTGAAAGTTCAACAAAAGCTAAAAGAGTTGAACCCTGAAATAGTAATTGTATTAGACCCTGTACTCAAAGCTAGTGCAGGATATGATTTTCATACTAAAGGGAACTATGAAACTTTCAATAAAGTCCTTACTTTATGTGATTTTATTACTCCCAATTATGACGAAATAATGTCTCTATTTCCAGAAAAAGATATAGAAGAAACTATTGATAGTATTGCGGAAAGAACAAACATTTATTTGAAAGGAGGACATAGAAAAGATAAGAAAGGATGGGATGAGATTTACCATAGTAAAATTGTCAAATTAAATATTCCTCCGATCTCAGAAAAAGTATTTAATAAGCATGGAAGTGGTTGCGTATTGTCTGCAGCCCTCGCAGCGAATTTTTATAATAACTTGACAATAGAGGATAAAGGGAAGAATGTAAAGCGATATGTAGAAGAATACCTTAATTCGGATACAACTCTTTTAGGAAGACACTCATACAACAAAAATTAATAGCTATTGAATTAGGAAGGAAATCAAAAACTAAATATACTAACCAAACTAAACTACATAACACGGAATGATAAGTAAATTACAGTACATAACGCAAGGAAATACTCCAGATGAACATATAGAAAACGTACAAAAAGCATGTTCATACGGTGCGGAGTGGGTTCAGCTTCGATTAAAGAATGTTGACGAAGAAACCGTTTTAAATACGGCGAAAGAAGCGAGAGCAATTACAAGTCATTTTCAAACAAGATTGATTATAAATGACTTTTATAAAGTAGCGAGAGAAGTAAAGGCCGATGGTGTGCATTTAGGAAAGAATGATACATGTCCTTTAGTAGCGAAAAAATACTTAGGAGATATGTATACTGTTGGAGGTACGGCTAATACTTTAGAAGACTGTAGAGCACTCGTTGATAAAGGCGTTCATTATATTGGGCTAGGACCTTTTAGATTTACTGAAACTAAGAAAAATTTGAGCCCGGTTTTAGGATTAGAGGGGTACCAAGTAATTATTGAAGAATTAGCAAAAGAAATTCCAATTGTAGCTATTGGAGGTGTAACCCTAAAGGATGTTTCGACCTTATTGAAAACTGGAATTCATGGAGTAGCAGTATCTTCTGAAATAACTCATAGTTTTAGTACCATTCCTGCATTCCATACCTTATTAAACGCTGGTAGTACCTTAGAACAAGTGTACAAGCTCAGCTAGATAAAATTATTACAATACCATGACAGCATTAAAAATAGCAGATAAAACATTTAACTCTCGATTATTTACTGGAACTGGAAAATTTAGTTCTTCTAAGTTAATGAGAGAAGCGTTACTAGCTTCGGAAAGTGAATTAATCACCGTAGCATTAAAACGAGTAGATGTTCAAAATGAAGAGGATGATATATTAACTCATTTAGGGCATACTCGTATTAATTTATTACCGAATACTTCAGGAGTGAGAACAGCTAAAGAAGCGGTTTTCGCTGCAGAGTTATCACGTGAGGCACTTGAAACAAATTGGGTGAAGTTAGAAATTCATCCAGATCCAAGATATTTGTTGCCTGATCCTATTGAAACATTGAAAGCTGCAGAAGAATTAGTTAAAAAAGGCTTTGTCGTAATGCCTTATATTCATGCGGATCCTGTATTGTGTAAGAGATTAGAAGAAGTAGGAGTACAATGTGTAATGCCATTGGGTGCGCCTATTGGTAGCAATAAAGGTTTAAAAACCTTAGAGTTTTTAGAGATTATTGTAGAACAATCGAATGTTCCTGTTGTTGTAGATGCGGGTATCGGATCTCCTTCACATGCTGCTCATGCGATGGAGTTAGGAGCAGATGCTGTATTAGTAAACACAGCAATAGCTGTATCTCAGAATCCTGTGGAGATGGCAATAGCATTTAAAATGGCGGTAGAGGCTGGAAGAATGGCTTATGAAGCAAAGCTAGCTCCTGTAAAAAAGCATGCAGAGGCAAGCAGTCCGTTAACAAGTTTTTTGAGTTAGATTAAACGATTCTTTTAAGTATGAATAATTCTTTTAAAGACATATTCGATAGCTATAATTGGGATGATACGCTTTCAAGTATAATGAATAAAACTTCGGTAGATGTTCAGCATGCTTTGGCGAAAGAGAAAAGAGATTTGGAAGATTTCAAAGCATTAATATCACCCGCTGCAAAACCTTATTTAGAGCAATTGGCTCAAATGAGTAGAATGCTCACTAAAAAACGATTTGGGAATACCATTCAAATGTATGCTCCCATGTATTTAAGTAATGAATGTCAGAATATTTGTACTTATTGCGGATTTAGTTTTACAAATAAAATTCCAAGACGAACATTAACAGATAATGAGATTCTTGAGGAGGTGAGTTTTTTAAAGCAAAAAGGATATGACCACATCCTACTTGTAACGGGCGAGGCTAATAGAACGGTCGGAGTAGATTATATTAAGAATGCAATTGAACTTATACGAACAAATTTCTCCAATATTACTATTGAGGTACAACCTCTCGATCAGCATGAGTACGAATCACTCATTGAAAGCGGTTTATATGCAGTTTTAGTCTATCAAGAAACCTACCATGAGCAAGAATATAAAAAGCACCATCCAAAAGGCAAAAAGTCGAATTTTTATTATCGATTAGATACACCTGATAGGTTAGGGAAAGCTGGAATTCATAAGATTGGTTTGGGGGCCCTATTTGGACTTGAAGATTGGAGAGCGGATAGTTTTTTCACTGCATTGCACTTGAAATATTTACAGAAAAACTATTGGAAAACGAAGTATTCTATTTCTTTTCCAAGACTTCGTCCTCATTCAGGAGGTATTGAGCCTAAAGTTGAGATGACGGATACAGACTTGGTACAGTTGATTTGTGCTTTTCGTTTATTAGATGAAGATTTGGAATTGTCCATGTCGACAAGAGAAAGTGAAATCTTTAGAAATAATATTGTTAATTTAGGAGCTACTTCTATGAGTGCTGAGTCGAAAACAAATCCAGGGGGGTATAGCGTAGAGCCACAATCTCTAGAGCAGTTTGAGATTTCTGATGAAAGGAGCACGGAAGAGATAGTGTCAATGTTGAAAGGACAAGGACTGGAAGTTGTTTGGAAAGACTGGGAACATTTTAGCTAATCTAAGTTTTTACTTGCTAAGAAAATGCTGAATGCTTTGAATTCTGGATTAATAAGACAACAATACATCGAAGTTACAAAAAAGTCAAAAACCTAATAGCTAAGAGCTATGTTTACAGTAGAAGAACTCAAACAATATAATCGCCATCTAATTCTGGATAAAATAGGAGAAGAAGGGCAATTAAAACTTAAGAGATCAAAAGTTTTAGTAATTGGAGCTGGAGGTTTAGGTTGTCCAATTTTACAATATTTAACAGCAGCAGGTGTTGGTACCATCGGTATTATTGACCATGATGTAGTTGATCAGAGCAATTTACAGAGGCAAATACTTTATACTTTTGATGATATAGGAAAATCAAAAGCGGAAACCGCTAAAAATAGACTTTCAAGGTTAAATCCATTTATAGAATTTAATGTTTATAAAGAGCGATTGACAAAGAAAAATGCACTTTCTCTTTTTGAAATGTATGACGTAATTGTTGATGGTAGTGATAACTTTGCAACCAGATACCTAACGAATGATGCAACCGTTCTAACGGACAAGCCATTAGTTTATGGTGCTATTTTTAAATTTGAAGGGCAAGTAAGCGTATTTAATTTTAAAGGGAGTGCAACATATCGTTGTCTGTACCCAACTCCTCCAAAACCAGAAGAATCACCAAATTGTTCAGAAATTGGAGTCATTGGAGTTTTACCTGGAATTATAGGTAGTTTACAAGCTAATGAAACTATAAAGATCATCTGTGGTGTTGGAGAAGTTTTGGCAAACAAACTTTTGATGTTCGATACATTAAGTATGCGTCAAATGGCTTTGAAATTTGAAAGAACCAAAAATGCTGAAGTTGATAAATTAGAAGAAGATTATGAGTTTTTCTGTGGAATAAAACCGATTGGAAAAGAGATTAGTTTAACTGATTTGGAATCTCATAAAGAAAAATATAACCTTTTAGATGTTAGAGAGCATTGGGAGCGAGAAGAAAAGCACATCGGAGGACAACATATTCCTCTAGGTGAACTTACTAACCGTTATCAAGAGGTAATTTCAGAGAAACCTTTAGTTGTTTATTGTAAGTCTGGAATGAGGAGTAAAGCTGCAATCACCTTATTGAAAAAGAAACTATCAAATGATATAACTTTAGTGAATTTGAAAGGAGGATTTAATTAATCAGTTTAGACTTTATTCGATTATTTAGTAAATTGTTCCAATAAAATCAAAAGAAAACTAACTAAATCAAATCGAAATGGCTAAAATTAGAAACATAGAAGGGCTTTCTACTGATCAAATAAACAGAGAACTTCAAAAAGGCGCAAAATTCGTAGTTTTTCAATATTGTATCTCAATTATTATCATGACGTTCAAAAGAAGCAGTGATGTGTATTTTGTTCGTGCTGGTGAATCAACTATAAAAAATAGTATAGGTTTGTCTTTACTGACCTTTTTCTTAGGTTGGTGGGGTATTCCATGGGGACCTATTTATACTATCGGAGCTTTGTATAATAATTTCAAAGGGGGAAAAGATATAACAGAAGAGATTTTAAGTTCTATCAATACTCAAGCACATGCTGAGGTGTAGGATTTGAATTTAAAAAATCATCTACAGCATCATGTAAGAATAACAACGTTATAATTAGAGAATCGAAAGTATAATTTCTTTTTATAATTTCGCAAATAAGAAGGAACGTTTTAACAGGAGATTATCACATGAAACAAATTACAAATACCTTAGTAATGGTTCGTCCAGCTAGTTTTAGGATGAATGAACAAACAGCAGTAAATAATTATTATCAACAAAAAGTGTCTCTATTACCTGCAGCGGTTAATGCAAAAGCGCAACAAGAATTTGATAATTTTGTGGTAAAATTGCGTGAGACAGGTGTTGAGGTCATTGTAATTAATGATACTGAGGAGCCAAGTACACCTGATGCATTATTTCCTAATAACTGGGTTTCGTTTCATGAAAATGGTGATGTAGGAATTTATCCAATGTTTGCTGAAAATAGAAGGTATGAAAGAAGGGAAGATGTATTAGAAACTTTAGAAGAAAGAGGTTTTCAAATAGAGAATGTGATCGATTATTCAGAAGCTGAGGAAGAAGGGTATTTTTTAGAAGGAACAGGTAGTATGATTTTAGATAGACAAAATAGAAAAGCCTATTGCGCATTGTCACCTCGTGCAGACGAAGAATTATTTATTGAATTTTGCGAAGACTTTGAATATACCCCAGTAATTTTTGTAGCAAATCAAACTGTGAATGGAGAAAGAGAGCCTATTTACCATACCAATGTCATGATGTGTGTAGCTGAAAAATTTGCAATCGTTTGTTTAGAGGCTATTGATGATAAAAAAGAAAAGAAGAACCTGTTAAAACACTTAAAATCGGATGGGAAAGAAGTGATTGCAATAACGGAAAAACAGGTAACTCAATTCGCTGGAAATATGTTGCAAGTAAAGGGGCATGCGAACAAAAAATATTTGGTGATGAGTTCTTCCGCATTTAATTCTTTGAGTACCAATCAACGAAATAGTATTCAAAAATATTGTGAGATTCTTCATAGTTCGTTGGAAACAATTGAGACCTGTGGGGGAGGAAGTGCACGTTGTATGATGGCAGAAGTTTTTTTACCTAAACAATAGTTATGATGAGCACAGAAAGGAAAAAACTAATTATACTATCTGATTTATGGGGGAGTAAGAATATCGATTGGGTTTATAATTACGTTTTAGAGCTAAGAAATAAATTTGAAATTATCTTCTATGATGTTCGAGAATTAGCAAATATTGATTCCTCTATAGAAGAGGAGGAATTGATTCATAACGAATTTGTGAATGGAGGAATAGACAGAGCGGTTGAAAAGTTAAAATTGGAAGAAATATCTGAGAACTCAATTCTATTAGGGTTTAGTGTTGGAGGAACTATTGGTTGGAAATATGCTGTTGAAACGAATTTAGTTTCAAATTTGATATGTATTTCATCTACCAGACTTCGTTATGAAAAAGAAAAGCCAGACTGTAAAATTGATTTATATTTTGGAAATAATGATACTTACGCTCCTGAAAATAGTTGGTTTGAGGAACTTGGTTTGAATAAAATTACTTTAGAAGGAGGGCATAGCATTTATAAAAAAGAAAGCTTTTCAAAATTCATTTGTTTTCAATTATTTCAGTAATTGAGATATTCGATTTTCACTTTATATATCGTTATTTTTATTGTTGCTATTAAGTTAAAAATTTAATGAGCTAGATTTTGTTTAGTAGGGGAAATTAGATTTTGGTTGTTTAACCTAAAACTAATTGATAATGAAACCTATCTTTTAGAATAGTTATTGGATTGCATAGTTTGAATGAAATAATTATTGTAAAAAATGGTTACATCTGACGATTAACACTAAAGATAAACAGATGAAAAAACTAGCGTTATTTATTACGGCAACTTTATTAATGACTTCTTGTGTGCCGAAAAAAAAGTATGTTGCCTTAGAGGAAAAGTATAAAAATACTCGTGGGACATTGCAAAAAACCAGATTAGAAAAAGAACAGCTTGAACAGCGATTTGCTAAAATTGAAAAGAGAGTAGAAAACTATAACAACAAATTAAATTCATTAAGAGATATCAATTCTGACTTACAGAAAGAAAATGATGTAAAATTGGATGTTGTAGGAAATACTGTGATTTCAAACTCTATGAAAAGGAAAATGAGAGAAACACTTAAGAACGTGGATCAAGCAGAGCTAGCAAAGGCTCAAACATTGCAAGATTCAATGAATTTGGCAGTTTCACATAGTTTAAAGAAATCGATAGATACTTCTGATTTAGAGAATACTGACGATGTTGATATTAATATTGATAATACGGTAGTTATGATTTCTGTATCAGATAAGATGTTATTTAATACGGCGAGCTATAGAGTAAACAGAAAAGCACACAGAATTCTTAAAAAATTAGCTGACATTATTAAATCAGAGCCAAGTATGGAAGTAATGATTGAAGGTCATACTGACTCAAGACCAATTAGAAATGAGGTAATCGAAGATAACTGGGATTTAAGTGTGAAAAGAGCAACTTCAATTGTAAGAGTATTGGAGAAAAAGTATGGAATTGAATCTGATAGATTAATTGCAGCAGGAAGAGGATCTTCTGTTCCTTTGGTTGAAAACAACACAAGTAAGAATAGAGCGAGAAACAGACGTACTAAAATTATGATTTTGCCTAACCTAGATAAGTTTTTCGGTTTAATGGCAAGAGAAGAGGTATTAGAACCTTAAACAAACAATATAAGTTAATTAAATTGAAAAAGGCGGTTCTATTAAAACCGCCTTCTTTAATTTTATACTAATTAATTAAGATACTAATGCGGTATTTGAAACTTTGTAGTTTTTGTAATATTGCATTAAAATAAAAGCACAAGTAACAGAAGAAGCGATTCCTTCAATTGCTAATGCAAAAATAACAAGAGGTAAACTCAAGTTTTTACCCCAAAAAGAGGAGTCTTCTAGGACATTTAAAAATGCTCCATCAATAAATGAAACGTAAATTACTAGTCCAACAATGGTCAGTCCTACTGCCAAAATCGAGGTTCCTGCACCTATTAATAGATTTTCAAAATACAGCGTTTCTTGATTCGTTTTAATGTTTGTTTTTATAGCTCTGTTTATTCCCCAGAACACAAAAACAAAATTTAAAAAACGGAGTTCAGAAACATTATCTAATCCTGAAATTTTCATAATAAAGAAGAAACCAACAATGCCAGCAAAAATCAACAACGCGTTGTTAATGATTATTTTGTTTTTAGACATATTAGGTAAATTTATATTACACAATAGTTAAAAATACGAAATAATTATCGTATAACTTGTTGTTTGCTAGCTTCTTGTGTGTTTTGTGACGATGGTTTGCTAATTAGTAACGATTTTATTGTAAGTTAAAACTTATTTGTGAAGTGTTAACTGTTTACACATAGCCTCAATAATATCCGAAAATTAGTTATTAACTTAATAAAGCTTCTTTCAAAATACTTACAGGGTGTTTAGCAATACGGTATGTTCCATCATAAATTTGATGTCTACAACTTGTACCAGCAGCCACAATTTCTGTGTCCTTATCACAGTTTCTAACCTTTGGAAAAAGAGTATCCTCTCCAACTTGCATGCTTACCTCATAATGCTCTTTTTCGTAACCAAAAGATCCAGCCATTCCACAGCACCCAGTATTCATAATGGTAACCTTGAAGTTCTTTGGAATATTCAATACTTTAAATGAGGAGTGCGTACTTGACAAAGCTTTCTGATGACAATGACCATGAATTTTTAAATGCTTTGTTTCAGTCGTAAATAACGATGTGTCAATGTGATTATTTTCATGTTCATTCGCTAAAAATTCTTCGATAGTAAAGGTATTGTCGGCAATTCTCTTTGCAGATTCTTTATCGTCTGCTAATCGAATATATTCATCTCTAAAGGTTAATATTGCTGAAGGTTCAATACCCACTAATGGCGAATTTTTACTAATCAAATCTTTAAAAATAGCCACATTTTTATTGGCAATATCTTTGGCTTCTTTTAAGAATCCTTTTGAAATATAACTACGACCACTTTCTTCATGATTACTGATCTTTACTTGGTAGCCGAGTTTTTCTAAAACGAAAACGGTATCTTTTCCAATTTCCGTATCGTAATAATTGGTGAATTCATCATTAAAAAGATAAACAACTTTTTCTGAGATTGTTTCTTGATGATTTTTTAACCAAGCTTTTAATGATTGTTTTGCTAATTTAGGTACCGTTCTCTTTGGAGCTACTCCCATAACCTTTTTAGCTAACAATGTATTGGTAAAAAAGTTTGTTAATGCGGGAAATTTACTCCCTAACTTATTGTATTTAGCGTTGTTTGCGAATAACTTACTTCTGAAAGAATATCCATTAGTTTCTTGGTATTGATACAAAAATTCCGCTTTCATTGAAGCGATGTCAACATTACTTGGGCATTCACTCGCACAGGCCTTACAACTGAGGCATAAGTCTAAAACTTGTTTTAACTCTTTTGAATCAAATTTGTTTTTTGCGTTATTATTAGTAAGGACCTCTCTTAATGTATTGGCTCTTGCTCTTGTAGTTTCTTTTTCGTTTCTAGTGGCACGATAACTTGGACACAAAGTACCTCCAGCTTCTGGAGATTTACGGCAATCACCTGATCCATTACATTTTTCTGCTAATTTTAAAATACCTTCACTATCAGAAAAATCTTGTATAGTGGTAATATTAGGTTCTGCACGATCAATTTCATAACGTAGGTTTTCATCCATTGCATAGGCATCGGTGATTTTACCTTTGTTGAACACATTATTTGGATCGAAAGCCTTTTTTATTCTTCGTAATAATTCATAGTTCTTTTGACCGATCATTAAAGGAATGAACTCGGCACGAACAATACCATCACCATGCTCACCACTAAACGAGCCTTTATATTTCTTAACTAATTCAGCAGTTTCTGTGGTAATCTTTCTGAATAAAACGACATCTTCTTGTTTCTTTAAATTTAAAATAGGTCGTAAGTGTAGTTCTCCAGCACCAGCATGAGCATAATAAACAGCTTCTTGCTCGTACTTTGTCATAATCTGAGTAAATTCTTCTATATATTCGGGTAAATCTTCTAAAGCAACTGCCGTATCTTCTATACAAGCAACAGCTTTCATATCACCAACCATATTTCCAAGTAAGCCTAAACCTGCTTTACGCAAGTAATGAACTTTATGTATATCATCACCATATACTTTCGGATGATGATATCCGAAGCCATTGGCTTTTAAATCATCAATCAACTTATCAGCTAAAATTTCTGTATCTTCAATTGAATTAGCACTAACTTCGAGCATTAAAACAGCTTCAGGATCACCTTGCAAAAAGAACCTGTTTTTTGCTTGTTCACGATTGTTTTTTGTACAATCAAGAATCACTTTGTCCATGAGCTCACAAGTATATAAATTATGATTCATGGCTGTAACAGTTGCCTTTAAACTATCGTTTACACTCGTAAAATGTGGACAAACCATTATGCTATGGCTAGGAGGAAGATCATCCAGTTGAATAGTAATAGCAGTTGAAAAAACTAAAGTTCCTTCGCTTCCTGATAAAAATTTGGCTGGATTAATTGCGGTACCAGTTCCACCGAATAAATCAGAGTGTAAAAATTCATCTACAGCATATCCAGTATTTCTTCTATGAATGCTTTCTTTCGGAAATTCTTTAATTATTTCTTGTTGAATACTTGGTTGTGATAATTCATTATAAATTGCTTTGTAAATTTTTCCTTCTAAAGTTTGTTCAAGTCTTTTTTGTTTAAATTCTTGAGAACTGATTTCATAAAAAGAAACTTCACTACCATCACTCAATAAACCACCAATAGCAACAACTTTATCACGAGTAACACCATATTGAATAGAGGTGCTTCCTGACGAATTATTACCTACCATTCCCCCAATCATACAGCGGTTGGATGTTGAGGTATTTGGTCCGAAAAATAAACCATAAGGTTTTAAGAACCTATTTAAGTCGTCTCGAATAATTCCAGGTTCTACGGTAATGGTTTTTGCAGTCTCATCGAAGGCTAACATGTTTGTAAAGTATTTTGAAACATCAACAACAATTCCATCTCCCACGCATTGTCCAGCGAGTGAGGTTCCAGCGGTTCTTGGAATTAAGGTAATGGCATTTTCATTGGCAAAAGCAATTAGCTTTTTAATATCTTCCTTATTTTTAGGATAAGCTACTGCCAAAGGAATTTTCCGATATACAGAAGCATCCGTGGCATAAATATTTTTATGTAAATTATCAAAAAGAACTTCCCCTTCTAGCGATTGATGTAAATAGTTAAGTTTGTTGTCCATTGTTACTTTATAGGTAAATTACGTTTAAAGCAAGTGTCAAATGAAATAAATGTATCAGTGCCCGCCACTCCGTTTATTAAATGAACCTTGTCATATAATATTTTTTGCAAGTGTTCATTGTCTTTTGCAAAAATGAGAATAAAAATAGCATAATTACCTGAAACAAAATTACATTCTACGATTTCTTCTATTTTTTCTAATTCTTTCATTACACTTTTAGCAAATCTGGCTTCACGTAATCGAATTCCAGTGTACGATTTTGTCTTATAACCTAATTTTTTCTCATCAAGGATAAATTCTGCATTTTTTATGACTTTATCGTTTGTTAATTTTTTTATTCGTTGATGTATCAGAGAGTTAGAGACGTTCAGCTCTTCTGCAATTTGAGAAAAGGCTTTTCTGGCATCTGATCGAAGTTTAATCAGTATCTGTTGATCGATATAATCAAATTGATTGTCCATGGCGGATTTAAATAAGGTTTAAAAACATGTTTGTATAATGAAATTGATTTTTAAAATCAATTTAACATAAAACAGTGTTTATGAGTGTAAATTTAGTTGTTATTTGGTTTTTAAAGAAGTAAAATGATTTATTTTTGTATCATAAATTCTTAAAAGAGGATAAAGTAAGAGTTTTGAGCTAATTTTTATAAAAAAATCGACGAACACGTCGAGTATTTAATCTCACGTAGTGAATAAAATGTTTAGTTATGGATGTAATAACAATTTTCGACAAATTATGGAATGAGTATACGGATAGAACGCCTTCTGCTCAAAAAATTAAAGATTTATTTACGAATAAAGGGAATACGGTTTTTAATGACCATGTGGCCTTTAGAACTTTTGATGATGAAAGAGTAAATATAGAGGTATTGGCAACGCCATTTTTAGTTGCTGGTTATGAAGAAAAGGGAGATTATACGTTCGAAACTAAGAAATTATATGCAAAGCATTATGAACATAAAACTGATAAAGACGCTCCAAGAGTTTTTATTAGTCAGTTAAAAACAAATGAGTTTTCGGAGGCATTACAAAATGAGGTAACTAGGTTGATTGATAGTGTACCATCGGAGGAGTTAAATCCTGCTGATTTGGTTTTTAAAGGTCGATTATGGGAACAACCGAGTTTAGAGCTGTATGAAAAATTACAAAAAGAAAGCGAGTATGCTGCTTGGTTATATGTGAATGGTTTCTGTTCTAATCATTTTACAGTTGATGTAAATCGATTAAGTACTTTCGAATCGTTACAAGAGGTTAATGAATTTTTGAAAGAAAACGGATTTAAAATGAATGCTTCGGGGGGAGAAATAAAAGGTACTCCTGAGCAGTTACTTGAGCAATCAAGCGTTTTAGCCGACAAAATTCCTGTTGACTTTCAAGAATTAACTAAAGAAATAACTTCTTGTTACTATGAGTTCGCTTTTCGTTATCCAATGGATAATGGGGAGTTGTATTCAGGTTTTATCGCTAAATCAGCGGATAAAATCTTTGAAAGTACAGATATGAAACTTCAGGAAGCATAAAGTTTTTTTTAATTTAATTGGGTGTAAAAAAAGAGGTTGTAATTACAACCTCTTTTTTAGTTTTATAGTAATGAGTTTTTTAATTAATAGTTAGCTTTACTAAAAGGCCGTTATAACCTGCTACTAAGAATTCTGTTTCAGATATAGCATAAATATCATTCCAAGCTGCAGTTACATATTCATGCGGTATTCTGGTCCAGTTTTGACCTTCATTGTTTGAATAAGATAAGAACTCTCCATCAGTTAAGTTATCAGACTTATTTCTTCCTGCGATTACGATGGTATTTTCTTTCATTTCAACTGCATGAATTTTGTTTGTGGCATTATAATCTATCGATTGCCATGTCATTGAGCTCGTGTTATAACTACAAAGACCACCTCTTTCTGATGTGCTATTTGTTTGTCCATTATTTCCTCCTGCGATAAGAAGTCCATCTTTAATGGCTAAGTCAACAATTTTAGTTGGAACGATACTGTTAGTAATATCCCAAAAATTATTATTTCGAATAGAAATTTTGCCTTGAGACCAAGTGCCTCCTCCAAAGATTAATAGATCGTTAGGGGCATGGTGAATAATGCTATTTAAAATGTTATTCTCTAGGATTTCAGAATAATTAGGATTTGAATTGCTAGAATTTTCTTCCAAATCAATCCAGTTATCCCCATTATTTTCAGTTTTCAAAATAAAACCTTTGGAAAGACTTCCTTTCTGTCCAACAATAAAAGCAGTGTCATCATTTGTAAAGTAAATATCGGTCATATAGTAACCACTATTTTTAAAAGTTTCGTTTAAAGTCCAGGTATCACCTCCATTATTTGAAGTAATAATAATACCATTATTAGTAACGGCATATATATCATTTGTGTTTTTTACATGAATCTTATTGATGTAAAAAGAATTGTTGTCATAAACTTTGATCCATGTTTTTCCTCCATCGATAGAACGCAATATTTCACTCTCGGGAGTTGGATACGCCTTACTTGATGCTATAAAACCTTTTTGATTTTCGAAGAAATCAATTGATTCTAAGGTTAGCTCCGACGGAACAGTTACTTTTTCGATAGTAACATTACTCCCGCCATTGTCTGGTGTTTCATTTGTAGGGGCTTCCATATTGTTGTCTTGATCGTTATTGGAACAACTTGAAATGAAAAGAACGATTAAGGTAAAGGTTAAAAGCTTTAGTGTTTTCATAAAAAATGTGGTTGATTTACTTGTTTTTCTTTTTTACTTTTTAAAGGGACTTTGAGAAAAGATTTGAGAAATATTTTTTTACCGCCAAAAATAGACTTTGGAGTACGATTATCCCTCCCAACCATTTGTTAATATTAATTGAGAAATGTTAAATAAAAGAAGTGATTATTAGAAAAAGATTTCAGGTTAGAAGGGTATGTAGATATAATTGGTTGGGTATCTAAATTCCTAGTCAAGTGATAAAAAAAGAGAAGCTTTTATGCTTCTCTTTTTACTATCTCATTGTTTTTGTTTTTTCTAAAAATTCCGAAACGGTTAAGCTATTGTCTTTACCATCATCATTATAATATATGAGTAACTGTTCTTTTTGATTGTCACAGTTAATGGAAGAAATAATGTATTTATCCTTCAAAGGAATCTCTAGAGTGTAAGTACCTTGTTTAGAAAGCTCCTTTAAATACGAAGCTCCGTTTTTCTCTTTCAATAAGTAATTACATGTGTAACATTTACCTCCAGTTTTTACTTCAATACGATCAATATTGATAGAAGAGTTAGAGGTCATCTTAAAATTAATGATATAGTTACTATAAGATGGTATATTAGGACGCCCTGGAATCACTGTTTCTTTAACACTAGATACAAGGACTAAATTACTTTTACAGCTCATAAATAAAAATGAAAATGAGAGAATGAATATAAAGAGTGTTTTTCTCATCAGAATGTATTCGATTAAATTATTTTACAATTAGCTTTTTAGTAATCTCTCCTTGTTCATTACTTACTTTCACCAAGTAAATACCACTTGAATAATTTGATAAATTTATAAGCTCCTCACTATTTTTGGTGGTAATATTTTTAACAACAGTACCGATAATGTTATAAACAAGAATGTTGTTGTCCCCACTAAGATTGTTCAATTTAATTGTAAATTGCTTATTGTTTGTTGGGTTAGGGAACATACTAACTACATCATCAGCAAGTTTCTCATCATTAGTACCTAGTGAAGCTTCATCAATAGAAGTTTCCCAAACACCTCTACCATAAGTAGCTGCTCTTAATTTATTACTTGCATAGTGGATTTCTATATCGTGAACAATCACATAAGGAAGACCACTTCCTAATCTCACCCAGTCGTTCGCTGAGTTTTTCCAATAATAAACACCAATATCAGTGGCAAGGAATAATTCTCCATCAGTTGTACCTGTCTTATAAATAATTTTATGAGAAGGAACATTTGGTAATGAACCCGAAATGTTTGTCCAAGTATCACCTCCGTTAGTAGATTTGTATACTCTGCCGTCTAAATAACCTGAATATGCGATATAAACTTCTGATGGATTTGTTGGGTGTACTTCGATACTTTTTACAGAACCAAAAATAGGTAAATCAATAACTGTCCAAGAACCTCCTCCGTTGGTTGTTTTTTTAACGGTTCTGTTTCTTCCAGCTCCATAAATAACATTTGGGTTTGAAGGGGCAATAGATATAAACTCAACTGAACCAATACCAGAATTTAAGTTAGTCCAATTATCACCTCTATCTGTTGACTTATAAATATCACCAAAACCTCCATAAATTGTATTTGGGTCGGTTGGATGTATTTCTAATTCCCAAACAAATGGAGCTCCACTTGGAGTATTGATTGGTTGAGCGGCTGTTTGGAAGCCATCAAGAGTTCTTCTAAGAATTCCTGCCTGACTGGCAGACCATGCAATATTTGAATCGGAGTAATTCCACAAACCTTCAACTCCATCACTACCAGGATTTTCACCTTTAAAACCATTACTGCCATCATAAATAGCAATATCATTATCTTGCGCTCCTAATATTAACTTTCCAGCGTTTTGAGGTGTTCCTGAAACATTATAATATTGAGTAATGGCCAATCCAGATGATAAATCAGTCCAAGCAACATCAGTTGAAGCATCACCTTTAAAAACACCACCATCATTTACTGAGAAAACTTGATTTGAATTGGGTAAAAACATCATGTCGTGATGATCTGAATGCACATAAAAATATGGATTTCCGGTAGTCCAGTAACCATCTAAATATCGGTGCCACGTTGAACCTCCGTTTGTCGATCTGTACCCGTGAACACCACCAGCTACCATTAAATTTTTATCCACTGGAGAAATGGCTAAAGCCACATCAAATCCACCTTGTGATGAGTATCCAGAAATAATGGTCAACATAGTCCAAGAAGTACCTTGATTTGATGACTTCCTTACAATTCCGCCACCATCTATGCTCAAAAGTAAATCAGGATCATTTGGAGTTTGTGCAATGTCTAGTCGATTAGAAGTAGGGCTAGATGCTTCCTGCCAGTTAGCTCCATTATTAGTTGATATATAAAATTTACCATTTTTAGAAGTAGCATATATTATTGAGTCGCTATTGGTTTTATATTCAATGTCATTGAAGTAAACATTACTATCTGTATGAACATTCGTCCAAGTAGTTCCTCCATCGGTTGACCTTTTAATATTGTTTCTTGTTGTAGCGAAAATTGTATTTGTATTATTTGGGTCAATTAATAACTTGCTAATAGAGTTAAATTCGGTAAGGTTAAAGGTTAAACCTGTTAAACTCCAAGTTTCTCCAGCATCCGCCGATTTTACTACACCGATAGACTGTGTATTACCACCATCCCAATCTCCAGTTGCAGCATATATAACATTGCTATTGGTTGGAGAAATTACAATATGAGATACTCCTATATTTGGTAAATTATCAGATTTAGATGTCCATGTTGAGCCTCCGTCCGTAGTTTTCCAAATACCTCCTGCTGGAGTTCCAACGTACATAATATTTGTATTATCAGCTTGAAAAGCTAAGGTGTTAACTCTTCCCATTCCAGGATAAAACTCAATATTAGATTGAGGTGGTGTAGTCGGACCTAAAAGAGACCAAGAGTTTGTATTTGTATTTCTTGATGATCTTTGTTGAGAACTTTTACTATTTTCTTTTAACCACTCATTATAAGTATGCATTGGTGAAACAAAATTTCCGTTAGGAGAAATTCGATCTCCCCAAAAACTAGCCCAACGCTCAAACTGTTTTATTTGTTTTTTATTTTCAATTGTATTTTGCGATCGAAGTTCCTGTAACTTATTTCTGTTTTCAGAAACAATATCGAAGTAATTACTTTCTTCCAGTGAAATGTTTCTCCATTCATAGTTTTGAGCGCAAAGCGCTGTAGAGAAAAGTAAGAGAAAGTTTAAAAGGGCTAAAGACTTTTTTTTCATTTTAGTTCTATATGTTTTATATTGATTTAAGACAGGTTTCTTGAAAGAAACCCTAACTATTTTATAATATGACATCATTTTTCCATTGATATGGTTCAGGTATATCGGTATCATCAATAAGTTGTCGAATATCGATTTCTATCCCTCTTGATAAGTCGGTAATCGGTACATCGTTGGGGCCACCTTCAAATGGATTTTCGGAGTTTTCTCCAATAGCTTCCATGGTAAAGAATACCCAAGATATTAGTGTGCTGAATGGAATAGATAACCAAACAAAATGCTTAGCGATAAATACTTGTAGTTGATGCATAATTGCTGTGTGCGATTTATGGTTTGCTAAAGCTTCAAGTATTTTGTCACCAATATTTTCAAACTCCTCCATTATTCCGAATGGTAATAGAATGATAAATACCCAGAGAAAAATGAAATTTAATGTTGCAAATTGTCTAGGATAAGGAAAGTTTTTAATTCTTTCTGATTTACCTTGTAACGTGTACAATTCTACAATTGATTTTTCAATTTCCATATGTCGGAAATTATCGATTAGCCCTCGTTTATGAATTTCTTTGAGTCTTTTCGATTGAATACCTAATAATTGCGAAGCTTGGTTACCCTTAGCAAAAATTTCTTCAACTTCAGATGAAGAAATATAATTTGAAATAGCCTCCTTTATAGGAACGTTATCTTCTACAACATGCATATTTTGAGATCTGAATTCTTGGTTCGATTTATTATTTTTCAAATGATTTTCCCAAGGCTTATCTTTTCTCATTTGATATCGAAGTGCAGTCATCCAAGCAACATGTCGATGAACAAGTTCCTTATGAATTGCTTTTAATTCTGAGTCTGCAATATTTCCGTCACTTACAATAAAATCTTTTACCATCACAGTAAAGGATCTAGAAGTATTTACAATACCTCCCCAAATTTTACGAGCTTCCCATAGTCGATCATAAGAGGCGTTGTTTTTGAAACTGACAATGAAAGAAACGGCAGTACCTAATACTCCCAAAGGAAGCCATGGAACGTGCAACCATTTCCAACCCATAATGTCAAATAGAAAAACTGGAATAAGACTAAACAATAAGAATATGTAAATGTAACGTCTTGTCCAGTGTAACAATCCTTTTAAAGGATAGGTTTTTCTGATATACATGAAATAATATTTAAGAGTCTGATTATAAAAGTAATAAAACTGATTTAAAAAAGGAGTATGATTTTATGGAAGAAAAAAAGCGTATTAATATGGATTGATATATTATAATTTGTTGCGGTTGTGATCAATATATTTTAATAATGTAACATAATTTTTCTAAGAATTGTTTTTGAAAGACCAATATGCTCAAAATGCATTATTTTAATAAGCACTTAAATTCCATTTAAAATGAAGTGGTACAGTAAAATAAAGTTTTTCACTATTGGGGTACTGTTGATTTTAGGCTTTTTCTCTTTCACAAGTTTAAGATTGGGGACAAAGAATAATCTAAAGCCCAATATTATAGTCTTTTTGGTTGATGATATGGGGTTAATGGATTCTTCGGTTCCATTTTTAGCTGATGATAACGGCCTACCTAAGGCGTATCCTTTAAATGACTTCTATTCAACACCGAATATAAAAGTGTTGGCAGAGGAAGGAGTTAGATTTTCTAATTTTTATGCACATTCCGTATGTTCTCCTTCTCGAACGAGCATATTAACAGGGCAGAACTCCGCTCGTCATGGTGTAACAAATTGGATTAGACCTGAGTTTAATAATAAGGGAACTTATGGCCCTGAAAATTGGAATTGGACTGGACTAACAAAGGAAAGTACTACGCTACCTAAAATGTTAAAAGAAAAAGGATATAAAACAATTCATGTTGGAAAAGCTCATTATGGTCCTATTGGTAGCGAAGGAAGTAATCCTTTAAATCTAGGGTTTGATGTGAATATTGGGGGCAGTGCTATTGGTCAGCCAGGAAGTTATTATGGAACGGATAATTTTGGAAATTTAAAAGGGAAGAAAAAAAGAGCAGTAAAAGGATTAGAAGAATATCATGGACAAGAAATGTTCTTGACTGAAGCGCTTACCATAGAAGCCAAAAAAAGTATTTCTCAAGCTAAAATAGAAAGAAAGCCTTTTTTTCTACAAATGTCTCACTATGCTGTGCACTCACCGTTCCAGTCTGATAAAAGGTTTCAGGAGAATTATAAAAACAAAGATGTTTCGAAAAAAGCCAAAGCTTTTGCTACATTAATAGAAGGAGTTGATAAGTCTCTAGGAGATATAGTAAGCCATATAAGGAGTTTAGGTTTAGGTGAAAATACCATTCTTTTTTTTGTAGGAGATAATGGTTCAGATGCACCGTTAAAAACAGAAAATAATTACGGTAGTTCTTTTCCTTTGAAAGGGAAAAAGGGAACCCATTGGGAAGGAGGAATGCGAGTTCCATTTTTAGCATGTTGGATATCTCCAGATAAAAGTAATATGTATCAAAAGGATATATCAATAAAAAAAGGATTTGTACAAGAACAAATGGGAACTATCATGGATCTTTTTCCAACAATATGTGATATTGTTAGTATAGATATTCCAAAGAGGCATATTATTGACGGATTTAATTTGAAAAAACAACTCTCAGGAAAAAGACATGCTAAAAGAGAAGAAGTTTTTCTAAACCATTATCCGCATAAACATCGAAGTAGTTATTTTACTAGTTTGGTAAAAGAGAATTGGAAAGTCATCTATCATTATCAAATAGAGGGGCAACCAAGCTATGAACTTTACAATTTAAAAGTGGATCCATTTGAATCTAAAAATTTAGCAGAAGAAAAACCGAAACGACTTATGAAAATGATGAAAATTTTGAAAAGAGAACTTCAGAATAAAAATGCACTTTATCCTATGAATAATAATCGAAAACTTGAAGTTGTTATTCCTTAGTTGTTAAATATTAGTACTTTAGTTATCATGTCTTTGTAGAGGTTGATTAATGTAAGTGGTTAAAAAATAGTTTGGAATGGTTGTTTTTATACTCTAAATTAGTTCTTAAAATAACGTTAAAAAAAAATGACGAAAAAATTAAGAGAACTGTATTGAGTATCTTTAACAGCATTATGAAAGCCTTATAAACAGTAACTTTTCATACAGAAAAGACATTTTATAGCTTTCTAATGAATCATTAACAACTAAATAAAGTGAAAAAAATATTCTTACTATTATTACTTGCTGTAGGCATTGGTTCCAATGCACAAGTAAATTTAAATTACTATCTCCCCAAAAATGTAACGTACAACAAAAGTATACCAACTCCTGAATCCGTCGTAGGGCATGAAGTAGGTGAATGGCATATAACACACGACAAGTTGGTTAGCTATATGAAAGAATTAGCAAAGTCATCTGAAAGAATATCTATAGAGGATAGAGGACAGACTTTTGAGGGAAGACCACTGTTATTACTTACAATAACGTCTAAAAATAACCAATCGAGAATTGATGAGATCAGAAAAAGGCATATTGACATAACAAATAATGACAATTTTGATGTATCAAATGAACCGATTGTTGTTTACCAAGGGTTTTCAATACATGGAAACGAGTCGAGTGGATCAAATGCAGCGCTAGTTTTAGCATATTATCTCGCAGCTTCGGAAGGCCAAGAAGTAGATGATTTACTAAATAATACGGTGATTTTGTTAGATCCTGTAATGAATCCGGATGGATTACAGCGTTTTGCGTATTGGGCGAATACAAACAAAGCAAATAATATTAATCCAGATACTAATGATAGAGAATATCATGAAGTATGGCCAGGAGGAAGAACAAATCATTATTGGTTCGATATGAATCGCGATTGGTTACCTGTGCAGTTACCTGAAAGTACTGCAAGAGTTAAAACTTTTCATGATTGGTTACCTAATATTTTGACGGATCACCATGAAATGGGAACCAATTCTACGTTCTTTTTCCAACCGGGAATTCCGGAAAGAACCAACCCTTTAACACCAGCGTTAAATCAAGAATTAACAAAAGAAATAGGTAGGTATCATGCAAAAGCATTGGATGAAATAGGTTCGTTATATTATTCTGAAGAGGATTTCGATGATTTCTACTACGGAAAAGGATCAACATTTCCTGATGTTAATGGAAGTATTGGAATCTTGTTTGAGCAAGGAAGTTCAAGAGGTCATGCTCAGGAAAGTGAAAATGGGGTATTAACATTTCCGTTTACCATCAGAAACCAATTTACAGCTTCATTATCTACTTTAGAAGCTGCTCATAAAATGAGAACAAAAATATTAGGTTATCAGCGTGATTTTTATAAGAAATCAAGAAGTTCATATCAAAATAAGGCGATCGTTTTCGGAGATGAAAAAGATGCTGGGAAAACATACGAGCTAGCCAAAGTATTAAAAAAACATAGAGTAAAGATACATGCCATTAAGAACGATTTTGAAGTAAATGGAAAAAAGTTTAAAAAGAACTTCAGTTATGCTATTCCTTTAAATCAGAAAAATAATCGTCTAGTTGAAGCCATGTTCGATATCAGGAAAACATTTAAGGATAGTTTATTCTATGATGTTTCAGCTTGGACATTTGATGCTGCTTTTGGAGTTGATTTGGTGCGTGATGTTTCCTTAGGTAAAATTGGGGAAGAAATTAAAGAACTTCACAAGAATATTGGAAAAGCTAGTATCAACAGCGGTATTGGATATTTAATGCCATGGAATGAATATTACACACCAAGAGCTTTGAATAAAATCTTAGAAAAAGGATTGAGAGCTAAAGTAGCGATGAAAAACTTTAAAAATGAAGGGAATTCATATGACTACGGAACTATTTTTATTCCAGCTCAAAATCAAAAGCTAAATAAACAAGAGTTATTTACTTTTTTAAATAGGGTTGCAGAAGAAAACAATTTATCGATAAAAGGAGTAACTACTGGACAAAATATAGGTATAGATTTAGGAAGTAGAAATTTTAGCGCGGTAAAGAAACCAAAAGTGGCCATGTTGGTGGGTAATGGAGTTACTAGTTATGACGCTGGAGAAATTTGGCATTTGTTAGACCAACGTTTTGATATTAAGTTAACGAAGTTGGATACTGATTATTTAGGACATGTAAATATTGATAAGTATACCACTATTATTGTTCCGAATAGTTATGGTTTAAGAACGGATGTGAAAAATAAATTGAGTAAATGGGTAAAGAATGGAGGAGTATTGATAGGATATAGAAATGCTATTCGATGGTTTAAAAGTGAAAATTATATGAATGCAGATATTAAATCTACAAAAATTGATGAGGTTAAAAATGTTTCCTTCGAAGATAGAAGGTTATACTCAGGAGCTCAGGTAATTGGAGGAGCTATTTTTAAAGCAAAAATTGATCGCTCTCATCCGGTAAATTTTGGATATAAAAACGATCAAATAGCTTTGTTTAGAAATACAACATTATTTATAAAGCCAGATAAAAAAAGTTATAACAATCCAATTCAGTATACAGATTCGCCATTGTTAAGTGGATATATCTCTGAAGAAAATCTAGAAAACTTGAAAAATACAGTTCCGTTTAAAGTTCAAAGAATGGGAGCGGGAAGAGTTTTAGTATTTACGGATAATACAAATTTTAGAGGTTTTTGGTTCGGAACGAATAAACTTTTAATGAATGCTATATTTTTTGGGAAACTAATGTAGTAACAACAAACTTATATTGAAAAGTCGGAAAGAGAAGTCTTTCCGACTTTTTTTTGTAACATTTTTTAAATAAAACAGTCTTTTAAATAAAGAGAATTAACTATGAGTATACTACGAGTTTTGTTGGCCATTTTATTTCCTCCATTAGCTGTAATTGGTAGAGGATGCGGTTCAATCGTAATTGTGTTTCTTTTGACACTTTGCGGATGGGTTCCAGGAGTAATTGGAGCTTTGGTGATATTAAATAATCCTAATTAAAAAAAATATATTTTTTATCGGTGACTTTTCATTTGATAATGAGTCATATAGACGGAACGAATTATTAAATGGTAAAAAATGAAGTCACTAAAAAATGTTGCAATGATTTCTTTATTTGCATCAGCTTTTATGATGTCTTCTGAAGTTTTCTCTCAGCAGAAAAATGAAAAAAGTCCAAAATCGGAACTAAAAATTGAAGCGAATTCAAAACACAGTTCTAATTGTACAGTTCATTCAAATGTAAAAGAGGAAAATTCAATCAAGGGGGACAAAAAATTTAAGAAGAAAAGAAAGAAATTGACATTAGCGGAAGCAGAAGAAATGTTAAGTCACGGAAATTTTATTCGGTATCGAAAGAGAAGATCCAGTACGAAATGTTACGCTAAGGATTTTGACAGATGTCAAGGGAATGAATGTAAAGAAAAAGAAAGCGCTCGGTAGAGCGTTTTTTTTATGCCTTTATAAAATCATATAATGCTTCTATCTAAGGGGTTAGCAGTTTTGTTTTCAAAAGATTACTAAATATTATACTCTGTAAAGCCATAAATAAATTGTAACAGGAGGTTTATTTATGCGAATATTGATTAAGCTAATGCAGATATTAACTAATATCTCTTTAAAGATTTTTTTTTGTTTCATTAGATGAAGAAAATTTTTAACATAAAATTTCTTTAAAATGAAAGATTATAAATTTCAAGTGAATTTAGGAGGGATGATAGATATTTTATCGAATCATTTGTACAGTGAAGAAAGTGTTTTTGTGAGAGAAGTTCTCCAAAATTGTGTTGATGCTATATCAATGCGACAAAAAGTTGAGAAAATTGAAGGAGAAATTTGTTTTGAAGTTTATGACGATGAAAAAACACCTCAAATATGCATAGAAGATAATGGGGTGGGGCTAACTAAAAGTGAAATACATGATTTTTTAGCAAATATAGGGGCTTCTATAAAACGTATTGAAGGAAAGCTAAATTTTGAACGAGCGGATTATATTGGACAATTCGGTATTGGATTGTTGTCATGTTTTATGGTTGCCGATGAAATAGTTCTTATTACAAAATCAATAAAAGAAGATTCAGCACTAAAATGGGTAGGTAAAAGTGATGGCTCTTATACTTTAGAAGAAATTGATGTAAAAAAAGAACCCGGAACTCAAGTGTTTTTAAGGGCAAGAAGTAAACATAAATTATTCGAAGTAGAAGAATTAACAAAAGTGGTAAAACACTATGGGCAGTTTTTACCTATTAGAATTACTGTAAATAAAAACAATAGTATTAATGCTCCAATTTGCCCATTTGAAAGTCATAGCAGTAAGAATAGTTTAATGGAGCTAGGAAATGAAATTTATGGTATTGATTTTTTTGATGCAATTCCTCTATATGGTTTTAAAGGTGAAAATTTAGGTGTAGCTTATATATTGCCGAACCGTGTAAGTATTAATGCAAAACATAATCATAGGGTATATCTAAAAAAAATGTTAGTATCAAATAATGCTCAAAATGTATTGCCGGACTGGGCTGTATTTACTTGCTGTGTTTTTAATTCTACAAAATTACAACCAACAGCTTCGAGAGAGTCGTTTTATGAAGATGAAATTTTAGAGGAAACAAAAAGTAATATAGGTAATCAAATAAAAAACTATATAAATAACCTAGCTAAGCAATTTCCTAAAAAACTAGAAGAATTTATTCGAATTCATCAAGATAATTTAAAATTATTAGCATTAGAGAATGATGAATTTTTTAGTCTTATCTATGATAAGATAACATTCCCTAGTTCTTTAGGAGAGGTAACAGTACCAGATTTTTTTCGTCAAGAAGGAGTAATAAGATATGCTCCAAGTGTTGATGAGTTTAGACAGGTTGCCACAATCGCAGCATCTAATGGTAAACATCTCATAAATGCTGGATATACATATAGTTCTCAATTGCTAAGTAAATTAAAACACCTAAAGCCAGAACTGAATGTAATAGAAGTTGAAATTGATGATTATGTACAAACATTTGATGAGTTATCTTTAGAAGAATATAATTCTAATTTTGATTTTATTGAGAGATGTAATAAGGCTCTCGAAGAATTTGATTGTAGTGTTCAAATTAAAAAATTTTCACCCGATAGTTTACCATCATTATTTTATTCCAATGAAAGTATGCAATTACTTAATAATAGTAAACAAAGTAAGGAACTTGGAGGGGCTTGGGAGGGTATCATGAATACTTTTGGAAGAGAATTGAGTAAAAATGCTTTTTCGAAACTCGTATTTAATTACAACAATGGTTTAATCAGAAGATTGTCTGAAAATAAGGACGGAGCAATGGTAATTTTATCTGTAAAGATGTTATATGTACAAGCTCTAATGTTAAGTCATTATCCAATATCTAGTAAAGAAATGAATATTATAAGTAAAGGGATGATTCAGTTACTTGAAAAAAGCAATAATTAATTTGAGATTATGGATTATACAATTGAATATAATAAAATAATGAGCGGGGCTGGTAGGTTGAATGAATATGATTTATCATCAGTAAATATTTTGAAGAAAGCCTTTAATCTTGCACAAAAAATGAACGATGATGAACTAATTTTAGAGTCAGGAGAAGCCCTTATTGAGGCAAGTATTTTTTCAGATGAAAACCTCACAGCCATTTCTATTTTACCGAAATTGCTAACTATTGTAGATAAAAGTTCAATATCCGATGATAGATTTTTATGGGAATATAAGTGGGTTCTAGAAACTTTATTGGAATACCCACATATTAGCAAGCAGCAAATGTTTGATGCGTTAAATGATATGCGTGACCGTCACGGTAAACTAGGTTATAATGACAAGGTTTATTATGAACATTTATTTCATTTGTATTATAATTTGGGAATGAAAGAGGAAGCTCAAGATTCATTGGATAAGTTTTATGAATTTTCATTAGATTATAACCCTATGAGTAGCTGTAAAGCATGTATTGCCCATGATGTATTATTATACTATGATATGTTTTATATGTTCGATAAAGTAATGGAAGCGGCTGAACCAATACTTAATGGTTCACTTTCCTGCAATAATAAGCCTATAGCCACTTACTCTTACCTTACAGTTGTTTATTTAAAAAAGAGAGATTATAAAAGTGCTGCTAAAATGTTTAATTTATATGAGAAAAAGAAAAAAGGGTATGCGGGAAAATTTAATATTGATCCTTCTATTTATCTTATTAAGATGAAAGAATATACGAAAGCTATAAATGAATTAAAAGAAGGGAATAGGTTTAGTTATTTAAAAATTAAAAATAGAAATTATTTAAAATATTGCTATGTTTATTGGTATTTAGCCCATAACCTTATTCAAGATGGTTTTAAAGAGGTTAAAATTACTTTTAGTAAAGATTTTCCTTTCTATGATAGCTCTAATGTATACGATACTCATTTATTAAACGATTTTTTTAAAAAAGAAAGTCAAACATTGGCGAATCAATTTGATTTACGCAACGGAAATAGATCTGTAAGTAGTTTTGAAAACACAATTTTTAATTTGTAATTATTTCATTCAGATAAAATGTTTCAATAAGAAAACGTTTGTCCTTTAGAATATAAGGCGAAATTGAAATAATTTTAATGCTAAAAGATTGTTGTGACTTTTTAATTGATACTGTGTCATATAAGTGTAACAAGTAAATAAAAATAGTAAAATGAAAACATTAAAAAATACAGCAATTATAACATTATTCTTATCGTTATTTATGATGTCGTCAACAATGTTTTCTCAAGAGGTTATCGCAGAACATAATGTCGAATATATTTCAGACTCAGATAGTATTGAAGATGAAAATTCATTAAACTCAATTTTAATAAAGAAAGTATCTGATAAGAAACCAAAGAATAAAGTAGTAAAAAAGAAGAAGACTAGATCTAGAAAAATTACAGCAGCTGAAGCAGAAGAAATGTTAAAGCACGGTAATTTAAGATTCAGAAAGAAAAGAACATCTAACAAATGTTTTATCGAAAAAGAATCTGAAGAAAAATGTGATAGTAAAGAAAAATAAGAAAACGCTCTAATGAGCGTTTTTTTTATCTACCTATATAAATAGCAATATTGATTATGTAGCGAGTAGATAAAAATGATTAAGTTTTTTTGAAATTGTGACTTTTTAATTGATACTGTGTCATATAAGTGTAACAAGTAAATAAAAACAGTAAAATGAAAACATTAAAAAATACAGCAATTATAACATTATTCTTATCGTTATTTATGATGTCGTCAACAATGTTTTCTCAAGATGTTATCGCAGAACATAATGTTGAATATATTTCAGACTCAGACAGTATTGAAGATGAAAATTCAGTAAACTCAATTTTAATAAAGAAAGTATCTGATAAGAAACCAAAGAATAAAGTAGTAAAAAAGAAGAAGAGCAGATCTAGAAAGATTACAGCAGCTGAAGCAGAAGAAATGTTAAAGCACGGTAATTTAAGATTTAGAAAGAAAAGAACATCTAACAAATGTTTTATCGAAAAAGAATCTGAAGAAAAGTGTGATAGTAAAGAAAAATAAAGAAACGCTCTAATGAGCGTTTTTTTTTGATTTAAACTCAATTTCATTTTTAGAATTAATTCTGGTTGTGTAATAGTTAAGAGAAAAATGATTAAGTTTTTTTGAAATTGTGACTTTTTAATTGATACTGTGTCATATAAGTATAACAAGTAGATAGAAACAGTAAAATGAAAACATTAAAAAATACAGCAATTATAACATTATTCTTATCGTTATTCACGATGTCGACAACAGTGTTTTCTCAGGAAGTGATTGCAGAAAATAATGTTGAATTCATTACAGATTCAGATAGTATAGAAGATGAAAATTCGTTAAGCTCAGTTTTATTAAAGAAAACAGCTGTTAAAAAACGAAAAAATAAAACAATAAAAAAGAAGAAGAATAGATCTAGAAAGATTACGGCAAAAGAGGCAGAGGAGATGCTAAGACACGGTAATTTAAGATTCAGAAAGAAAAGAACATCTAATAAATGTTTTATCGAAAAAGAATCTGAAGAAAAGTGTGATAGCAAAGAGGAAAAAAACGCTCATTAGAGCGTTTTTTTTTATTTTATAACCTCTTCTATGATTTTCCCTGTATTTCCATTAGGGAATTCTACATTTAATAAATTAGAAATAGTAGGTGCAATATCAATAATTTCATATCTTTTCTTTGAAGCTCCTTTTTTTATTCCTTTTCCATAAAATATTATAGGTACATGTGTATCATAAGAATATCCAGAGCCGTGGGTGGTTCCTCTTTTTGGATAGATAATAGTAGAAGGAGTCGGAATAAGCATAACATCGCCAGAAAACTTCTGATTATATCCATTTTGTAAAGAATTTAAAATTCCTTTTGAAAAGGTTGTTGACTGCATGGTTTTTGCAGTAACGGCTTTATAAATTCCTTTGTAGGTTATGGCAGCATCTGCGATAACTTCAGCTACTTTATTAGGATTTAGATTTAAGCTTTCAATTTTTTCTTTATTTAAAAAAATCTGAAAATTAGAAAAGTCTTCAATAAGTCTGTCTGAATTAAAATGCTTGTTCGTCTTTTCTTTCAAAAAGTTCATAAACTTTACAGGTTCAATATAGTGTCCAGGGATTTTATTTGCTTTTAAATAAGACGGAACCTGAGTGGCCGCATGATCCGCTGTTAAAAATAGCGTGTAATTACCTTTTCCAACCTTTTCATCTAAAAAATTAAATAGACTAGCCAAATCCTTATCTAATCGTAAGTAAGTGTCCTCAATTTCTTTTGAGGCAACTCCAAATTGATGACCGACATAATCTGTTGAAGAGTAGCTAATACTTATAAAATCGGTATGTTTCGATTGCCCAAGATTTTCACCGATAATGGCTGCTTTCGCAAAATCTGTAGTAAATGAATTTCCTGCTGGAATGGCTTTTAAAATACTATAGTTATTATTACTTTTTCTCAGTTTAGGAATGTTATGAGGAAAAACTGGTTTTTCTTGTCCTTTAAATGGAGCTTCAAAATCGTTATCATCTTCAATACTTTCGGTATACGTTTTTATATCGTATAAAGTATTCCATGGTTTACCTAAGTACTCGTCCGCTTTTTTAGATTTATTAAAGTCTTTTACCCATTTTGGTAATGAGTTCATATAATAAGTAGAAGAAATCCAGTCACCTTTTTTTCCTCCATCAAACCAATAAGCTGCGTTTGCCGTATGTCCAACAGGTAAAATTGCTGAACGATCTTTAATAGCAATACCTATAGACTTTCCTTTCATATTTTGAGCTAAACGAAGTTGGTCTGCAATTGATGTCGTAACTAGTCTGTAAGGTGATTTTTTACCACCATTACCGTCATTACCCACAGTTTCATAATTCCTATCGTCGACACAATAAATGGATAATTTTTCATATTTGTCATACCAATTATTCCCAATTATTCCATGGTTTGATGGAGTCGTTCCTGTGAAAATTGAAGTATGACCAACTGCAGTATACGTCGGAATATAATTGTAATGAGCATTCTCAAGAGAAAAACCATTATTTAACAATCGTTTAAACCCATCAGAACCATATTTTTTATCGAATCGCGTTAAATAATCGAAACGCATTTGATCAATAACAATACCTACAACAAGTTTTGGGTTTTCAGAATAATGTTGTTGTGCAGTAAGCTTAGTATTTATCAATAAAATAAATACGAACAATGCAAAATTACTTTTCTTCATTTAAATTAGTTTGTTTTCTAATTCAAAAGTAATTAAATCAGCGCTTAAAACACATAAATATGGTAAGAGTTAATGGTTTTTTATACATTAGCAAATGAATAAATCGATTTTTATTAATGAATTATATTGAACACATCGGTAAATATTTTCTGATGTTAAAACAAGTGTTTACTAAACCTCAAAGAGCCAGAGTTTTTAGAGAGGCATTAATGAGAGAAATTGAGGAGTTAGGACATAAATCAATCGGAATAATTGCTTTTATATCTTTTTTTATTGGTGGAGTAATCGCGCTTCAAACAGCTTTAAACTTAGAAAGTCCTTTTATACCTAAAAGTTTAATTGGATTTGCTGCAAAACGTTCGGTAATTCTTGAATTTGCACCAACATTTTGTTCTATTATTTTGGCAGGAAAGGTAGGTTCATACATTACTTCAAGTATTGGTACTATGCGCGTAACGGAACAAATAGATGCGCTAGAAGTAATGGGGATTAATTCATTAAATTATTTGGTATTACCTAAAATTATAGCAACCGTATTGTTTTACCCTTTTCTAATTGTTTTAGGAATGTTTCTTGGAATTTTTGGAGGTTGGGTTGCAGGTGTTTTATCTGGGCTTTTTTCTGGTACAGATTTTATAGAAGGAGTTCAAATGGAGTTTAATCCTTTTTTAGTTAAATATGCACTCATAAAAACGGTGGTATTTGCTTTTCTGATAGCGACGGTTCCATCATATCATGGATACTTCGTAAAAGGAGGTTCTCTCGAAGTAGGGAAAGCAAGTACGCAGTCTGTTGTTTGGACTATTGTAATTATTGTAATAGCAAATTATTTCTTAACTCAAATGTTGTTGACCTAAATGATTGAAGTAAAAAATTTACATAAGGGATTTAGTGGTGTTGAAATTTTAAAGGGGATAACAACTTCATTTAACCCAGGAGAAACAAGTCTTATTATTGGTCAAAGTGGTTCAGGGAAAACAGTATTTTTAAAATCGTTAATTGGTTTACATACACCTGAAGCAGGCACAATAACTTACAATGGACGTATAAATACTGAAATGACCATTGAAGAGAAAAGGGAGTTTAGACAGGAATTAGGAATGGTTTTTCAAGGAAGTGCTTTGTTCGACTCTCAAACGGTGGAGGAAAATGTAATGTTTCCATTAAAAATGTTTACGAAGTTACCTAATGATGAAATGTTGGATAGAGTCAACTTTGTACTGAAAAGAGTAAATCTTGAAAATTCAAATTCGAAGTTTCCTGCTGAGTTGTCTGGAGGAATGCAAAAGAGGGTAGCTATTGCTCGAGCGATAGTAATGAATCCGAAATACTTGTTTTGTGATGAACCAAACTCAGGTTTGGATCCACAGACGGCTATTGTGATTGATAATTTAATACAAGAGATTACTGACGAATATAAAATAACAACGGTAATTAATACCCACGACATGAATTCCGTGATGGAAATAGGAGAAAAGATCGTTTTTCTTAAAAATGGAAAGAAAGCATGGGAGGGAACAAACAAAGAAATCTTTAAAACGGACAACGAAGCAGTAGTGAATTTTGTGTATTCTTCGAACTTATTCAAAAAAGTTAGAAAAGCTTACTTAAATGATTTGTAAGGTAAGTTTCTGGCTTTTAGAGGGGTAAAAAAAAGTTTATTTTTTTTCTAAAAATAACCCCAAAAAAAGTTTGTGCAATCAATAAAAGGTTCTATATTTGCACCCGCAAACGCAGATATGCAAAAGCAAAAATGACCGGGTAGCTCAGTTGGTAGAGCATCTCCCTTTTAAGGAGAGGGTCCTGGGTTCGAGCCCCAGCCCGGTCACAAAAAGCTTCTTATCACAAGAAGCTTTTATTAGCTCTAGGGGAGATTCCAGAGCGGCCAAATGGGACGGACTGTAACTCCGTTGTCTTTCGACTTCGCAGGTTCGAATCCTGCTCTCCCCACAAAAACCTCAATCATTTCGATTGAGGTTTTTGTTTTTTTATATAAATTTGTAAAGTCAAAAAATTGCGAGATACTTAATAATGCTATGAAGTTCAAATCAAAATTAGACTAAACTATTTTATAAATTCAAATTATTATGAAAACAACAATGAAAATTGCTGTCATTGCTATGATGGGTATAAGTTTGGGAACAAATGCCCAACACAACCACGATAATCAGAATACTATTTATTCAAAAGATGGTAACGTTGGTATCGGAACAACAACACCTTCTGCTAAATTGGATGTAAATGGTGTTGGAACTTTTACTGACGGCATTATAACTGATGTTCTAAAATCTAAAGCCGGGATGGAAATACTTAATTACTCTCCAGCGGGGAGATCAAAAACACTCTACTTTGGAGACCACCAAAAAAAAAATCATCTATACAATATAAGGATGTTTGCAAGCGGGGAAGAAGTACTCAATCTATCAAGTTATCTCGCAACTTTTGAAAAGAATGTTGCAGTAAATGGTAATTTTACAGTTTCCAGAAGAAATAATACTTCCAATTACCTAGAAGTTAATGAAAATTTTTTTAAGGTGAAGTTTGGATCGGGATTAGGTGCGACCACCGTTATCGATGCTAGTTTGAGTGGGGTTAATTTAGGTCTACCTGTAACTACAAATGATCTTAATACTAATGGGAGTTTTAAAGTATCCAGTTTAGGAAACAGTACAAATTATTTAGAAGCAAATGAGAATTTTTTTAGAGTAAAATTTGGTCCAGGTTTAAGTGCGACTACCGTTATTGATGCTAATTTGAGCGGAGTTAATTTTGGTGTCCCTTTAACCACAAATAAAACAACCGTACAAGAGGATCTTTTGGTAAAAGGAAAAGCAAGTTTTGAGAGTGAGTTGTCTGTTGTTAGTAGTGGAGACCAAAACAATCCTTTGATGAAAGTGAGTGAGATGGGAACCTCATTTAGACATAAGAGAGCACCAGGGATTAATATGTTTGCTCCTGTTTTAGATATGGATACTAATAAGGCTAAATTCAGCGTCCCTGTCGAAGCAAGGAATAATTTTTCAGTAAAATATGGTCATAACTTAGTAGATCTTATAAAGATTGATCATTTATCGACTGTATTTAAATCACAAACTGGTTTAGCTTATCAAACTACTTTAGAGTTGGATGCTCAGAAAGCCAAATTTAGTATTCCTGTTGAGGTAAAGAAAAATTTATTTGTAAAGAATAGTTATGGAACAGGTGATTTATTAAATGTAGAAGATACGGCTATTACATTTGGGTATTTAGATGGTTTAGCATCTAAAACTACATTGGAATTAGGAGGACAAAAGGCTTTATTTAGCATTCCTATAGAGGTTAATGGTACAACCACCATTGATGGAGATTTAATATTGGGGAGTCTAAATCGTCTTTCTCCTAGTAAAAGTATAGTTTTGAGAAATGCTTATGGTACTCTCTTAAATATAAACTCTGGAGAAGCAGTATTTAAGTTTCAAAGTGGTAGAGCGCTTATAAATGCTCTAGAAATGAATCTTAATAGGGCTAAATTTAATATTCCAATGGAAGCCTTAAGCGCAAACTTTAATGGTAAAGTAGGTATAGGAACTGAAATAACAGGGAACCATAAACTTGCGGTAGAAGGTTCAATTGGAGCTAGAGAGATTAAAGTAGAAGCAACAGGATGGTCTGATTTCGTATTTTATGATGATTACCAATTACCTACATTGAAAGAGGTGGAAGCTCACATTCAAGAAAAAGGACATTTAAAAGATATTCCAAGTGCTGAAGAGGTTGAGAAGGATGGTTTCTTTTTAGGAGAAATGGACGCGAAACTATTACAAAAAATTGAAGAGCTTACTTTATATACCATTCAACAAGAGAAAAAAATAGAATCACTTCAAAAGCAGAATGAGAAAATTCAAAGCCAACAAAAGCAAATTGATGCTCAAAAAAGTGAAATTGAAGAGCTAAAAAAATTGGTTAAATCTTTAGTGAAAAATTAAAACAGGATTGTATAGAAATGTAAATGGTTTAGGAGGAAACTCTTAAACCATTTTTTTGCTTTTATATGAAGCTAAGTCGTATTTATTCAGTTAAATTAATTTACTTTGATTTAAGATTATCATTGCATCTATGGAAACAAGCATTATTTTGATATATGGAACACTCCTATTAAGTGTTATCTCAATTTGGACGGAAATTAAACTTTTAAAAAGAATACCCCTATGGATTATTTTGCTCGGTCTTTCTTTCATTCTAGCTTTTATTTTCAAAAGAGTATCACTTATCGGGTTAATCTATTCTGGGGCATTTGGATTATCGACGTTTTATTTTTATAAACGAAAGAATGTTTGGTTGTTTTTATTGATAATTGGCTTAGCTATCCCTTTATTTTTTCACTTCTCTTTTGTTGGATTTCATAATTACAAATATTTAGATAGTATTTCTGTATCTCCACATTCAATACCTTATAGTTTATATTTTAATCTTGATAAAACATTAATAGGATTGTTCATCATTGGTTTTAGTTTTAAGAAAATGAATAGACCAGTGTTGTCTTTATTGAAACCAATAGGTATCTCACTAATAATTATGTCTGTGTTATTTTTTGTCTTAACGAGTGTTTTAGGGTATTCCAAATTCGATCCGAAGTTGCCAAACTTTACAATCGTATGGGTTTTATGTAATTTGTTCTTTACTTGTATGGTTGAAGAAGCTTTGTTTAGAGGAGGGATTCAAAAAGAATTAGAGGTTTTTATTAAAGGAAAATGGTCGGGAATTATAAGTTTGCTTATAGCCTCTTTGTTTTTTGGGATGGCTCATTTTAAAGGAGGTTTAATCTATATAGTATTATCTTCAATAGCAGGATTATTTTATGGATACGTTTACTTAAAAACAAAAAGAGTCGAGGGGTCAATATTCTTGCATTTTCTGTTTAATCTTATCCATTTTTTATTTTTCGCTTATCCGGCATTAAAGCAATAAAAAAAGAGCCTAGAATTTCTAGGCCCTTTCAAAATCAAATTAATTACAACTCTCGCGGGAAAACTATTGTTTTGACTTCACAAATGTGGCAGAATGTTGTTCTTTATGGTTTGTTATTTTAATAAAATACAAACCTTCAGGAAGCTCTTCGATATTAATAGACTTACGAAAAGCATTTTGCTTCATTACTTTTCCGTTAGCATCAGTAATGATATAGTTTGCATTTAAAATTTTATGATTACTTGAGATGTTTAAAATATGACTTGCAGGATTCGGATATATTGAAACATTAATAAACTCGTTGGTTGTTTTCGGGATGTCAGAATTTTCAGCTGTGCGTAACGCAGTTTGAACAATGTTTACAGTATAATCTTCAACTTCTCCATCGTCGAATACTTCACAAGGAGTTGATGAATTGTTGTATTTCAATGAAACACGCATTCTAGTCTCTCCTAATTTAGCTTCAGCAGGGGTTTTAATAGAGAAGACTAAATTGTCACTTTTGGATATAGAAGTAGAAACAACTTTTTCGTTGTCATCAAATTGCCCATTTTGATTATAATCTATCCAAACAGTGAAGTGTTCCGTATATGGTCCTCCATTGAAATTACAACTTAAGGTTAAATCATTTGTTGAATTCGAAATGATTGTCGCTGTTTTTGCAGTGAAATCTCCATATCCAGAATCTGCGTTAGATACATTGGTCATACCTCCATAAGATACGAAGTCGATCCATTCATATTGAACTCTCTTTCCTTTTGATTCGCAGTAATCAACGCTGTTACCAGTAGTTGTTATTTCGATACTGTTACTATTTACAGAAACATTTCCAGCATAGTCCATCGCTTTTACAAAGAAAGTGTAGGTACTATTCTTATTGAGTTTCTCAACATTGTAATTTGTTCCGTTAACAGTCGCTATTTTTGAATTATTATTGTAGATTTCATAACTCTTCACTTTAACATTGTCGTTAGAAGCAGTCCAATTTAGACTCACTGTTGTGTCTGAAATATCACTAGCATTTAAGTTCATTGGAGCTTCAGGAGCAATGTCATCAAGACCAATTATTTTGTACGAAATGTTATCAATTTTAGCTAAATCATTTCCTTTTTTTACAGAACTATCTTTTTTATATGTCCAAGATAAGGTATGTTGACCAGCAGGAACTTTAAAGCTTGCAGTTGCCCAAGGTTTTTCACCACTCCAACGCTTTTGCTGCTTACCGTCGATTTTAAAAATTAAGAAGTCATACCCTCCTTCAGAAGAAACCATATAGTCGAATTTAATAGTACTTTCAACTGAAAAGTTCTCTGTAAGTGTTAAAACAGATTCTTGATTGTCATTAACTGAACCAGATTGTGCAAAATGGTTGTTGTTATTTCCGATACTGAAAGAAGCTTGTCCTGCATTAGAAAAATTAGCTTGACTGAAATCTGCCGTTTCAAAATCAATGATGTTATCTTTGATAACCTGATCGTAGCCAAGTACTGTTATTGTAAATTGGTGTTCGGTTGTATTGTTACCATCACTGGCTACCATACGAACATTATGAGATCCTTTAGCATTATCATCAGGAGTTCCAGCTAAAACAAACTTTCCATTAACCTTATTTAGGGTTAACCAACTTGGGGTTTCAGAAAGCGTTAATTCAACTGTATCCTGACGATTTTCATCAATTACATTAACTATATACTCATAACTTTCACTGGTTCTGATAAAGTTTTTTGGTGATGAATTAAATAAAGGCGCAACATTCGTTGGATAGACATCAAGCATGATTGCGTTGTTATCGATCCAGTTGTATTTACCTCCATGAGTTATCATTTCTGTAAGATAGAAGTACCCATTACTTCTACCTGCCCAACCCCAGTTTATATGAAAGTAGTCTCCTTGATCTGTAGTATCGTAACCGTCTAAAGCGAAAAGGTGTCCAGCTCCTCCAGCACTAGGATCTTGCAGATTTTTACTTCTACCCGAGTATAAAACAGGTCTCTTTTCATTTAGTTGCTCTTTAATTAAATTACTCCAGTTGTTGTCAGAGTAATTATAACGGTATACCATGCGAGCGCCGTTATTGTATTTGAAATACTTTTTTAAAGCAGATAAGGCGTCAGCAGAATAAGCACCTGAACCTCCATTGGCAGAAGTACCATAATTCATAGAAACGCCAACACCACAATGATATGATAACTTCGCATTTTCATCATCAGCATACGTTTTAGACATATTATCCCAGTCGTAAATCTGTTCTTCAAAATTTACGGAAAGATTTCCGTAAGTTCCATGGTTGTAAGAACGTTGTCCTTTACCAATGGTAGGGAATTCCCAATAGCGCATTACCTGTGCCATGGCTGTAGCCACACAACCTACAATGGCTTGACCGTCATCATTTTTAGGACAGTATTTTTGAAAACCATTTGATTGGGTGTAAAGTATGTCGTCCATAAAAGGAGGAACAACCGTAGTTCTTCTTTGACTTCTTTTTGGGGTAAATAAAGAATTCCAACCAGGATGAGCGCTAGCTCCCCTGCGTAATGCTTGACTGTTTGCACTTTCAATAACAAATTCCTTGTATGCATTTAACAAGTCTTTTGTAGTCTCATTTTGCATATCATTATCGAAATAAGCCGATTCAGAATATGCTAAAATAGGTTTCGTAGCATCGTTGGCTGATACAATTACAAAACCTCCGTTTTGATAATTAATAACAAAGTAAACAAGTTGGGTTTCATGATAAACTTCATCAACGGAGAGAACATTTCGAGTGGTGTTTTTCGAGGAACTCCGCTGTTGAAGCTCAATCCATTTATTGGCTGCTAAGACAGCCTTTTCTTTGTTAATTGGGTTTGCTATAATCCCTTGAATACATAGGAATAATAGCGTGGTTAAAAATGTAATTTTTAGTTTCACTTAAATTAATGTTTAAATTCAAACACAAAACTATGAGATACTATGCGTGCATAAAATAAGTGCTTTTACGAGAAGTTTTATGAGTAGGATTCCTAGTTTTTATTAGGGTAAAGGTGGGGTTGAAATAGGGGAATTAGGTGTTTAAATTTCAACAATACTATCTATTTTGTTTTTTATTTAACATTTAAACTAATAGGAAATAGACATTTATCGAGGCACAATTTGCATTACAGATTATAATTAACTGTAATATAATGTTTAACTTTTGTTTAAAATGAATAAACAAATATTATATTTGCTGTAAATTAAATATTTAGAATCTATTCGCGGTCATTATAAATATGAAATAAAGTTGGATAGAATAGGTTTGATAAATAAAAATCTAAAAAAGGAACGGATGAAAAAACTTGTTTACGCATTGTTTATACTACAATCAATATTTACATATGGACAGGATGTTGGAATGATAAAAGGAAAGGTGATTGATGCCAAAACTAGAGAGCCACTTCCTTTTGTGAATATTTTAATTGTTGGTACTGAAAATGGAGGTATGACAGATGATTCAGGAGAATTCGTTATCAAAAACGCTCCATTAGGTTATCAACAAGTAAGAGCTTCATTTATTGGATATAAAACAATTACCTCAAGTGATTATTTAATTACAAAAGAGAAAGTTCCGTTTATACTTGTCGAAATGAGTGAGGACGCCACTCAGCTTGCGGAAGTTGAGGTAAAGACCAAGCTTTTTAAGAAAACATTAGAAAGTCCAGTTTCATTGCAGTCGTTAGGTGTAGCAGAAATAGAAAGAAATCCTGGAGGAAATAGAGATGTTTTGAGAGTTATTCAATCCTTTCCAGGAGTAGCTTCAAATCCAGGATTTAGAAATGACATTATCATTCGTGGAGGTGCAACTTCAGAAAATAAATTTTATGTAGATGGTATTGAAGTTCCTGTAATTAATCACTTTCAAACACAAGGGGCTACAGGTGGTCCAGTTGGAATTATGAATACTGATTTAATTAGAAAGGTTGATTTTTATTCAAGTGCTTTTCCATCGAATCGAGGGAATACATTGAGTTCTATTATTGAATTTACTCAAAAAACGGGAAATCCGGATAGATTAAATGTTAGAGCTACACTAGGTACTTCAGATGCAGGGCTTACTCTTGATGGACCAATAGGAGAAAATACTACTTATATAGTATCGTTCAGGCAATCGTACTTAAAGTTTCTTTTTAAGTTGATTAAGTTGCCATTTTTACCAACGTATAACGACTTTCAATTCAATGTAAAAACCAAATTAAGCGATAAGAGTGAATTGTCATTTATTGGGGTAGGGGCAATTGATGATTTCGAGATAAATACAGAAGTGAATGATGGTGTAACCGATGAAGAACAAAGAAAGGCAAATCAATACATATTAAATACAGTTCCAGTGAATGGTCAATGGAATTATACTGTTGGAGTTAATTACAAACGTTTCGGAGAAAATTCTACCCAACAATTTGTGTTTAGTAGGAATCAATGGAAAAACTTTGCAACAAAGTATTTTATGAATGATGAGTCAACAGAGGATAATCTGTTGTTAGATTATAATTCTAGAGAAACAGAGAATAAATTCCGATTTGAAAATACGTTGAAAAAAGGGAAGCATACATTGAATCTTGGTGTGAACCTTGAATTAGCAAATTACACAAACGATACATTTCAAAAGATCGTAAATACTCAAAGTGTTGCGGAGAGAAATTTCAACTCAGATGTAGATTTTTTTAAGTATGGATTGTTTGGACAGTTTTCTACTTCATTATTTAATGACAGACTTGGTCTTTCTTTAGGTTTCCGATTTGATGGAATTGATTATAACAGTGAAATGAAAAATTTATTTAATCAATTTTCGCCAAGAATTGCAACTACTTATAACTTTAATGAGAAGTGGTCTTGGAACAGTTCTTTAGCAATTTATAAGCAGTTGCCTTCCTATACTATTTTAGGATTTAGAGACAATAACAATGAGTTAGTTAATAAAAGAGGTTTAAAATACATCGAATCTCAACATGCTGTTTCTGGATTGGAATTCCGACCTGATAATTTAACCAAATTAACCTTTGAAGGTTTTTATAAAAAATACAATGATTATCCATTTTCGGTACGTGATCAAATCAGTTTGGCAAATTTAGGAGCAGATTTTGGCGTTGTAGGAAACGAGGAAGTGGTTTCGAATTCAAAAGGAAGAGCTTATGGATTTGAGATTTTAGCTCAAAAGAAATCGTATAAAGGGTTGTATGGAATTGCCGCTTATACTTTTGTGAGAAGCGAGTTTCAAAATAGAACCGGAGCGTATATTCCTTCAACTTGGGATAACCGACATTTATTAACGATAACGGCTGGAAAAAAGCTGGCGAAAAATTGGGAAATAGGAACTAAATTTAGATTGGTTGGAGGAAGACCTTATACTCCATACGATTATGATGCATCAGCCGTAATTACTAATTACAATGTAAGCAATGGAGGGATTTTAGATTTTTCTCGTTTGAATTCTGAAAGATTTGGAACCTATACGCAACTTGATTTTCGTGTTGATAAAACATGGTTTCTTAAAAAGTTCTCGATCAACTTATTCTTAGACGTACAAAATGTCTATGCAAGCACTGCCGATCGTCAATTGTTCTTATTACCACAAGAAGATGCCAGTGGAGCAAGGCTCACAGATCCGAATGACCCTTCGAGATATTTATTGGAAGAGGTGGGAGATTCTTCTGGAAGAGCGATTCCTAGAATTGGTGTAATTGTAGATTTTTAGATTATTTTATTACTCATAGTTCTTTTAATTACTTTCAAAAAACTTAAATTGCCCCTAACAACTAAATAATTTAAAATAATAATGAGGCAATTACTACTAGGGGCAACATTCTGTTTTTTAGGATTAGGTTCCGTAAAAGCTCAAGAATATCAGTTTAAAACCGTAACTGATATAGAAAGTACACAAATAAAAAGTCAAGGAAGAACTGGGACTTGTTGGAGTTTTTCGACAACTTCTTTTTTAGAATCTGAGGTAATAAGGTTAACAGGAAAGGATATTGATTTATCTGAAATGTTTACTGTGAGAAATACCTACTCGGACAAAGCTGTTAATTATTTATATAGACAAGGAAAAGCTCAGTTTAGTGAAGGCGGTTTAGCCCATGACGTTATAAATTCAGTTGAGAAATATGGCCTAGTTCCAGAGAATGCATTTACTGGATTACAAACTGGTGAAAAAAGACACAATCATGCAGAATTGATAGCTGTTTTAAAAAGTATGTTAGATACTTATATTAAAAACCCAGCAAAGAAATTAAGTCCAAAATGGAGACCAGCTGTAGAGAGTGTTTTAGATGTTTATTTGGGAGAAAACAAAAAGGAGTTTGTATTTGAAGGGAAAAAGTATACACCGAAGTCCTTTGCTGAATATGTTAAAATAAAACCATCTAATTACATCACCTTAAGTTCTTTTGAGCATGTTAAAAAGTATGAGCCTTTTGTATTAAGCATTCCAGATAATTTTTCAAACGGTTCTTTTTATAATGTATCCTTAGATGAGTTAGTTTCTGCTACTGAAGAAGCATTGAAAAATGGATATACTGTGGAGTTAGATTGCGACGTATCTGAAGCTACTTTTTCCTCTAAAGCAGGAGTAGCTGTCATCCCAGCTTCAAGCGTTGATAAAAGGAAAGCTTTGAAGGAAATTGTTAATGAGAAAAATATCACCCCGTCATACAGACAAACGGAGTTTGAAAACTTTAATACTACCGATGATCACTTAATGCACATTGTTGGAATTGTAAAAGACCAAAAGAAAAATACCTATTTTAAGGTTAAAAACTCTTGGGGTACCAAACAAGGGAATAATGGATATGTTTATATGTCTATTCCTTATTTCCGATTGAAGACAATTTCAGTATTAGTGCATAAAGACGCTATTTCAAAAGATTTAAAATCAAAATTAAAACTTTAAAATAAAGGTACTAGTTTATATATGTTAAGCACTCAAGGAGGTAATTCTTGAGTGTTTTTTTATTGCTTGTTTTTTTATTGCTTGTTTTTTGTATGTGAGTTTTAGTGTTTTTGATTATTTGGTATTTGGTTATTGTTGGTGCATTTGTTTCTGCTTGATAACAAGATTTTAATGATTTGAAATATTATGAAATATGTAAAGTTTTAAATGTGAATTATGTTTGTTCACTACTAAAACCAAACTACCAAGTAATGAAACAAATTGTTTTACTATGTATTCTGCTACAATTTATTGGAGCTAAAGCTCAAGACCGTGGAGTTGTCCGAGGTAAAGTTATAAATGCTAAGACAAGAGAATCTCTCCCATTTGTAAATATCTTGATTCTCGGAACGAAAAGTGGAGGGATGACTAATGAATCGGGAGAATTCATATTAACAAATACTCCATTAGGCTATCAAAAAATACGAGCTTCTTTCGTAGGTTTTAGAGCTGTGGTTTCGGATGATTATCTAATCACAAAAGAGAAAATACCATATATAATTATAGAGATGTTTGAAGATGCTACGCAGTTGGCAGAAGTAGAAGTTCAGACAAATCTTTTTAAGAAAACGTTAGCAAGTCCATTGTCATTACAATCTTTGGGGGTGGAAGAAATTGAAAAAAATCCCGGAGGGAATCGAGATGTTTTGCGAGTAATACAATCCTTTCCTGGAGTTGCGGCAAACTCAAGGTTCAGAAATGATATTGTCGTTAGAGGTGGAGGAACTTTAGAAAATAAATTTTATCTAGACGGTATCGAAGTACCTGTGATTAATCATTTTCAAACACAAGGTGCGACAGGAGGTCCTGTGGGTATTATAAATACAGATTTGATTAGAAAAGTAGATTTTTATTCAGGAGCTTTTCCTTCTAACAGAGGAAATGCATTGAGCTCCGTTATTGAGTTTACACAAAAATTAGGAAATCCTAATCGTTTAAATGTAAGAGCTACTTTAGGAACTTCCGATGCAGGAGTTACCATGGACGGCCCTTTAGGTAAGAGCACAACGTTTATGGCTTCGTTTCGACAGTCATATTTAAAGTTCTTATTCAAGATTATAAAGCTACCTTTTCTTCCAACATATAACGACTTTCAATTCAATGTGAAAACGAAACTGAACAATAAGAGTGAACTTACATTTATCGGGCTAGGATCCATCGATAATTTTGAAATGAATAAAACAGTAAACAATGGGGTTTCCGAAGAGGATAAGAGAAAAGTAAACGATTATATTTTAAATACGGTTCCTTTGAACGAGCAATGGAGTTATACTATAGGAGTGAATTATAAAAGGTTTACAGGGAGTTCAACACAACAATTTGTATTTAGTAGAAGTGAATGGAAAAACATTGCTTCCAAGTATTTTTTGAATGATGAAGAACAACGCCAAGAAAATTTATTGATGGATTATAATTCGAAAGAAATCGAAAATAAATTTCGATATGAAAATACAACTAAGAAAGAAAATTACTCAGTAAATATTGGAGCTAATTTGGAGTTAGCGAATTATACGAATTCAACATTTCAAAAAATAGCAAATACACAAAATGTAATTGAGAGTAATTTTTATTCAAATGTCAATTTTATTAAATTCGGATTGTTCGGTCAATTCTCTACATCTTTTTTCAACGAAAAATTAGGGGTATCAGTAGGAATGCGCTTTGACGGTGTTAATTATAATAATGAAATGACGAATATATTTAATCAATTTTCACCACGAATAGCAACTACTTATAATTTCAATGAAAAGTGGTCGTGGAATAGCTCCGTTGGAATATACAAGCAACTACCATCGTATACTATTATGGGGTTCAGAGATAATAACGATCAATTGGTAAATAAAAGATCTTTGAAATATATTGAATCACAACATGTGGTTTCGGGATTAGAATTTAGACCAGATCAGTTAACGAAAATAACTTTTGAATCATTTTATAAAAAATACAGAGATTACCCTTTTTCAATAAGAGATCAAATTAGCTTAGCAAATTTAGGATATGATTATAAAGTTTTGGGAAATGAACCTGTAACTTCAACTGCGGTAGGGCGTGCATATGGATTCGAATTATTGACCCAAAAAAAATCATATAAAGGATTGTACGGAATTGCCGCCTATACTTTTGTAAGAAGTGAATTTAAAAATAATTCAGGAAGTTATGTTCCTTCCACATGGGACAATCGACATTTATTAACGATTACTACAGGTAAAAAATTAGCGAAAAATTGGGAGATAGGAGCGAAGTTTCGTTTTGTAGGAGGGAGGCCCTATACACCTTATGATTATGATGCTTCTTCAATAAAAGAAAACTACGATGTAAGTAATATGGGGATTTTAGATTTTTCTAGATTAAACACCGAGAGATTTGGTAATTATACCCAACTTGATGTTCGCTTAGATAAAACTTGGTATTTGAAAGATTACGCCGTTAATGTTTTTGTTGATGTGCAAAATTTATATGCTAGCACCGCCGATAGACAGTTGTTTTTATTGCCAAAAGAAGATGCTGAAGGAAATAGATTGACAGATCCAGACGATTCCTCTCGTTATATTCTTGAAGGAGTAGAAGATTCACTTGGAAGAGCAATTCCTAGATTGGGAGTTATTGTAGATTTCTAATTATAAGTTTAAGTGGTTGAATATCTGTAGTGTTGCTGTTTTTAATTCGATTAAAAGTTAGATTATGTCTTTTGGATAGTAATTGTTTAAACGCGGAATTTTGTATCTTTCCACTGTTAACAAAAAATCGATTAGATTATGGAAGAAAAGTTGAATAACGGTGAATCTGTAGAACAATCTAAACAAGCGGTTCAAGAGGATGCGAAAGGGCTATGGGAAAGTTCTAAGAAATTCTTAATGGAGCTTTTAGACTTTAGGCATGATACCGATCAAGAAGCAACAATTGAAGCAATTAAAGGAGATATTGCTTTTAAAGGAGCTACTGCTTGGATTTTAATTTGTTCTATTTTCGTTGCGTCTATTGGTTTAAATGCAAATTCAACTGCCGTGGTTATTGGAGCCATGTTAATTTCTCCTCTAATGGGGCCTATTTTAGGAATAGGTATGTCCATTGCTATTAATGATATTGATACACTTAAAAAGTCGTTGATAAACTTGGCAACAATGATTGTGTTGAGTTTACTTACGGCATTTCTATTTTTCTTTTTGTTTCCATTAAAGGAAGAAACATCTGAACTTCTGGGACGTGTTCAACCGGATATTCGAGATGTATTAATTGCGTTTTTTGGTGGTTTAGCCCTAATTATTGCGAGAACTAAAAAAGGGACTATTGCTTCTGTAATATTTGGAGTTGCAATTGCTACAGCTTTAATGCCACCGTTGTGTACGGCTGGATATGGTTTGGCTATTGGTAAGTTTGATTACTTTTTTGGAGCAATGTATCTGTTTACCATTAATGCAATTTTTATTGCAATGGCAACTTTTATTGTATTGAAGTTGTTAGGGTTTACAATGATGCGATATGTGAACTCTGCGAAAAGAAAACGAATCGCTCGATTGGCTTCTTTTGTGGCTATATTAGTGATGATTCCAGCTATTTTTACTTTTATTAGAGTTTATAAGAATACAGTTTTAATGGCAAATTATAACTCTTTTATTGAGAATGAAGTAAAGAACAATGATAATCTTTGGTTACAAAGAGAAAAACTAGACGAGGAAGAGAAAGAAATAAAGTTATATTTTAACGGAGAACTCTCTCCGGCCATCAAATCGAGCTTGGAAAATGACTTAAAAGGGTATAATAAACTTAAAGAGTTTACCATTAATTTTAATGAAAATGGGGCTAAGAGTTTAGACGATTTATCTACTTCCTTAAAAAGAGCTTATGCTGATATTGATGAAAAGAATAATATTATCAAAGGGCTTCAAAAAGAAATAGATGATTTAAAACTTACAATATCTGATTTGAATGCTAGGATAGAGCAGAATGCATTGGAGAATGATAAGAACTCAGTACCGTTTAACTCTATTATGAAGGAAGCTAAAATCCGTTATAATGGAATAACTTCGATGAGTTTTACAAATAGATTAATATCTAAAGATTTTATAAAGGTTGATACAGTTCCTGAGGTGACTGTTTCTTGGAATAAAAAACTACATGATTCTACTATAGTGAAAAAGGAAAAAGAATTAAAAGAATGGCTTCAAAAAGAGTTGTCTATTAAAAACTTAGAATTAAAAAAGTAATATAACAGTACTTTTTTTATATAGAATATAGGTTTTATATAAAGGTGTGAACATGGCTTTTTAGCTGTGATGAAAAGGCATGTTGTATATACAATAGTTTTGAATGTTTTATTGAGTAAAAAATGATAGTTAAAAGATTAAAAGAGGTAATAGCGTACAAGGGAATTGATACGCTTAAATTTTCAGAAGGAACTAACTTCAATTTAGAAGAATTAGAAAGTATATTAAATGGAAATATACCAGTAAATGAAAGTTTTCTAAAATCTGTACTAGAGTCTTATCCAGAAATTAACGCTAATTGGCTTATTTTGGGAGAAGGAGAAATGATGGTTTTAAGTAATAATGACAGTGAAAAGTACGTAAAGAATTTGGATCAGTTGATTCCTGAAGAAATTTTAGACTATATATTAACCAACTCAGGAAAATTTAGGGAAGAGCCTAAAATTGATGCCATAGTGAATATATTTTCAAACTTTGAACAACAAAGAGAGCTCCAAAAAATGTACGACAAAATAGAAAGGTACGAGAAACTATTAGAAGATAAAATAGGAAATTAAGGGGAGAATTTGGCGTAAGGTTTGGTCTGGGTTTATTGTGTTTATTTAAAATTGCAATGTGTGGGCTTTGTTTAAAAACTCACTCATTTTTTGATCTAACTGATTATTAAGCTTGGCAGTTTTATTTTCTTCCTCCACCACTTTTTTAGCGATTTCAATAATAGTTTTTTTCTCTCTATTTTCTCGCTGTTCTCGTGTGGAATACCGTTTTTTTCTGAATAGTCTTCTTATAAGTCGCTTCATAGGTAGTTAAACATCTTTTAGAGTGGTTAAAATATCATGATCAAAGGCATCGGCATTTTCTCTTACCGTATCCGTTGCTAGCATGGCTTTATCGTTCCTTTCGGCATATAATGCTTTTAAGGCCACTCTTGGGTAGTGAATAGTTTTTATTTTATCAATTAAAGACAACTGCTTTAATATAATGTCGTCTTTATAAGTATAATTTTTTACCAAGAAATAAGTAAAAAAGGTTGCTAAACAGGCACAACCAATAATCATTAAAAAATAATTGTGCTTTGAGAAATCTTTTTGGGTAAAAAATATGAGATGTATCATCCAGAAAAAGGAAACTGCAATTCCTGTCAAGGAAATAAATTGAAAACGATAGGTACTTCCATTTACTATATCACTATATAGTGATTTACAGCTAAAAAACATCAAAGCAGATACTAGTCCAAAAACAAAAACCCAAAAATGAAAACTCTTTCTCCCTAGAAAAGAGTGTTCAAGAGCAAGTTTTTTTTTCTTAGTGTTAAAGTTTTTTATAATAGTTTTATAATTCTCATAATGAGTTCTATAATCAGAAACAAGTTTTGTTGATATTAAATCTAATGAAACAGAATCGAGTTCATTATTGATCAATGACTTCCTATGATTTTCTATTATTGAAAAAGCAATTGAATCACGATTTTTTACAATCTTATTGAGAGTCGATTTATGTTGAAGATATTCACTAGAATAAGGAGGGAAAAAAATATGAAAAAGAGACATGGTAATCAGAACAAATGATACCATGCCAATAAAAATAGGTTTTATCTTTTTATGGATTGTCATCTTCGTCATCGACTTCTCCGTCGTCATCTGGGTCGACACATGAGAATTTGTCGAGTTTGATATGTTGTTCTGTTTGTTGTTCATTTTGCTTTAAATCCTCTAATGAATTATCCGTACAATTTACAAATAATAACATCGTAAAAACAAGCGCGAAAAGTGTAATAAGTTTTCTCATGATTACTTCAAAATTTTATATTAATAGTGAAGTAAAGTTAGAATATTAATTAAATCTGTTGGGCTTGTTCTTGTCTATCAATCAGTACCTCTACCGAAATAACGTCAAACTTAGGGTGTTTATCTTATAGTTACAATACCTATTTACCCTAGACGTTTTTTAAGGGTTTTCCCTAGTGTTTATCGGTGAAATAAATGAAGAAATTGAATTAAAAACTCAGGGTTTTTAGTGAGTTTGATCTAATTGTTTGGATGTCTGTTTTTTATAAAATAGGGTTTTCACGCTAACAGTTTAGCCATTGGAGATAATGAGATAAAACAGATTTATAACGAAGAAATAATATTCAATAATTTTTAGGAAATTGTAAAAAGAGTTAAGTAGGATATTTATAAAATAAAAAACCGAGCTGATGCTCGGTTTTCTTTTTTGATCTTTGTTAGAACGTAGTAAGTTAGATCTTTATATATTATTGGTTAACAACTCTAAATGTTGTTCTACGATTTGCTGCATGTTCTCTCTCAGTACAAGAAACACCATCGGCACATCTGTTGGTTAATCTGTTTTCACCATAACCATTTGCTGTTAATTGACTAGGATTAATTCCTTTTGAAATTAAATAATTTACAACGGCCTGAGCTCTTCTTTCAGATAAAGATTGGTTACTTGTTTTTGAACCTCTCGAATCTGTATGAGATTCAATAGCAACAGCCACTCCATCTTTAAGTATAGGTAATAATCTACTGTCTATAATTCTTTTAGCACCTGGAGTTAAAGTAGCACTACCTAAGTTCCAATTAATAGGAAGAGGTGTGTTTTCAACTAATTTACATTCTACTTCTTTCCAAGAAGTAAGGCCTCCTTTTGATACTAAAACTTCTTTAGTTACTGTTTTAAACTTAGCAGGGATAGTAACTTCCTCTTGCCAAGCATCTTTTTCTAATACCGTTTTCTTAACTTCTTTGTATACTGCTGGTATTTCAATTTCTCTTACCGTTGGAGGACTTGTCATCACTCTTCTTGTATATGTTTTTTCGAAACCATTTACTGAAGTCTTTTCAGTTGTAGCATCATCTGCTAATTTCGTAATTGGAATGGTTTCAAACGTCGCAGGAGTTGGTTTATAACACCAATACCTACAATCGTTAGGGTCGCTTGATTCACAATCAGGAGCTTTTTCGCTCATTTCCCAACGAGCTGAAGCAGCTTTTGTTTCAATAGTTTCTATATCAGAAACAAAACTTGCAGGAATAACTCTTAATTTATTAGCATCTTCCTTAGCAGTATAAGAAATAGTTTTATTTTCCCATACAGCAGGAACAATTTCTAAACGTTTCCCAGCTTCTTTAACTAATACTTTTTCTGTTACTGTTTTGTAAATTGCTGGGTAAGTTACAATCTTTTTGTAAGCTGGCGCAATTTCCACTTTTACATCCTCGTTTTTCCAAACATCGGGAGTTTTACATCGTACGTAACATTTCCCTGGTTCTGGATTGTTAGGTAAATCTTGAGCAGAGGCAGTAGTAATGGCTAGAGCAAAAGCCCCAATCAAGAATAATTGATTTTTCATAAGATAAAATATTTGTGATTAAATGGTTTCACTTTTATGACACTTCAAGGGATGCTAAGTCACATGTATCACAAATATATAAAAAACAGTCAGTTGTTAAAGAAATGTTAAATTTAATTATAACTTATTGAAATATAAACTTTTAATTATTCCGTCTGATAGCCCAATCTTAGGTACAAAAATTTTTCTAGCCCCACTCCATTTCATCGCAGAAAGGTAAATTTTGGTCGCAGGAATGATAACATCTGCTCGGTCAGGATTTAATCCTAATTCTGAAATTCGTTCTCTGTAAGACATCTTTTTCAAAAACTGATATTGAGCATTTAAGTATATGTATGAAATTGGTTTTCCAAGTTCACGACCTGACATTTTAAACAATTTATTAATATTTCCTCCAGAACCAATTAATGAAATTCGTTTATAATCAGCCGTATTCTCCTCAATCCATTGTTGAACCTTTTTGAAAATAGCTTTATTTTCTGCTTTGGTATTGTTAATTAATCTTACAGTTCCAATCTTAAATGATTTCGAGTTTACAATTTTACCTTTCGAAAATAAGGTGAATTCCGTACTACCACCACCCACATCAACATATAAATAGGTCGAATCCGATTTTATTAAAGAGCTAAGGTCGGTTGATGAAATGATAGCGGCTTCTTTTTTACCATCGATAATATCAATTTCGACTTCGGTTTCTTTTCTTATTTTTTCAACTACTTCTTGTCCATTTGAAGCCTCTCTCATAGCCGAAGTAGCACAAGCTTTATATTTAGAAACACCATGAACTTTCATGATTAATTTAAAAGCATTCATGGCATCAACCATTCTGTCGATATTTCCTTCAGAAATTTCTCCACTAACAAAGGCATCAGCTCCTAAACGAATAGGAACGCGAACTAATGATGACTTTTTGAACTGAGTTTCTCTATCTTCGTCTTCAATTATATTAGCTACTAACAATCTTACTGCATTCGAACCAATATCAATGGCACCGTACTTTGTTATTTTCAAAATGTAATATTTTATCTATGATATTTTGGAAATTCGACCAAAACAGTAGTTCCTTTTTTGATGTCTTTCCAATGTTTCTCGTTAAACTTAATTCCAATTACACCACAGGTTGGCACATGAGCAATAGGTTTATTACCAAATTTGTTTACAAATGTATTGATTCCATGGTCATGGCTAAAGACTATGGCACTACTAAAGCCGTCATCAAGTGCTTTTACAGTTTTTACTAAATATCCATCACTGAAACTGTAAAGTTGACGTTTTATTTGTAGGTTAGATAAAGGATAGTCAAAGTTTTCACAAAATATAACCGCAGTATGAAGGGCCCTATTAGCACTACTAGAAACAAAAACATCGGGCTTTTTAAGTTTCTTAGCCAATATTTTTGATAGTAAATGAGCATCGTTAATACCCCGCTTTTTCAACGGTCTATCTATATCTTTTACGCCATCATATTCCCATGATGACTTTGCGTGTCTAACAATATATATTGTCTTCATGTACGTTTTAAAGGATGTGTAAATATAAAACTAAGGAGCTAAACGTTCAAGTTTCCAAGAAAAATCTTTTTCTAAAGTGTATCTAATTCTGTCGTGTAAGCGATTAGGACGCCCTTGCCAAAACTCAACAGAAACAGGCTTTACAATAAAACCTCCCCAGTGTTCAGGTCTAGGAATATCTTTATTTTCGAACTTTTTTTCGTAGCTAGAAAGATTTTCTTCCAGTTCTTCACGAGATGCAACTATTTGACTTTGATTTGATGCCCACGCACCTAGTTTACTCCCATCGGGTCTGGATTCAAAGTAACCATCTGATAAATTGGGAGCAACTTTTTCAGCTGTACCTTTTATAATTATTTGCTGTTCTAAACCTGGCCAGAAAAAAGACAAACATACTTTATCATTTTCAAGAATGGCTCTGCCTTTTTCTGATTCGTAATTGGTATAAAAGATAAAGCCTTCCCAAGTATATTTTTTTAGCAGAACGATTCTATTTTTTGGAAAACCATCTAAACCCAATGTTGAAATATTCATAGCATTTGCTTCTTCCACCATTCCAGATTCATCAGCATTTAAAAACCAATTTCTAAATAATTCGATTGGAGTTTCAGGGCAATTTTTTTCTAGCAATTCATGCTTTTCGTAAGACTTTCGGTAATTACTTAAATCGTGCGCCATTACATCATTTTTTTAATCTCTGTAAAATTACTTATTTAATTGCAGAAAAGCGAAAAGAGTCTGAGTGAAATATCGTGAGTTAAAATAGAAAACCACCACAGCAAAAAGAGCAACGGTGGAGTAATACTTATCATTGTTAAATTATTCTTCGATACTTGCGGACTTGTTTTTTCCACTTAATAAAAATAGGGCAATCCCGACAACAACAAAGGCAATTTTTATTACCCATGCCATGGTTTCTCCCCAATTGTATATCCATACCAAGAGTTTAGGTACTCGTCCTATAGATCCTAGGATAATGGCAAATACGCCAAATAAAGCGATATAAGTTCCAATTTTTCTCATTTCTTAAAGTGTTGATTAATTAGTTTCAGTTTCAGCTAAAGGTAATAAATTCTGAATTGAACAGATACCTCTGTGATTGCATCGGGCAGTTTATTAGAGCATACCGCAAGATTTGTATACTCAATAGCAAGAAATGTAAGGTGATACATTATTTCCTCAATCTATTTTTGTCAAATACAGTTCGTCATTTAAAAACAACAACTGAGTATTTCTTTTTATTAAAAGAAGTTTTTCTGTTACAATTTTGAACTGTCAAAACAAGTAATGAGCACAATGAAAACAATACTATTTACAGCGGCAATACTATTTACAACTTTATTAAGTTATTCTCAAACAACTATTTCAGGTAAAGTAACTGATAAAAAAGGTGAACCTATTATGGGGGCGAATATTTTTTTGGAAGGAACTTATGATGGAACGTCCTCTGATGAACAGGGTGATTTTAGTTTCACTACGGAAGAAAAAGGAGTACATACCTTACTTGTTTCATTTATTTCTTTTGAAACCTATATGAAAAGAGCCGATGTCTCTCAATTACAAAACCTATCAATAAAACTGAGAGAGAATGTGAATACACTTGATGCTGTAACTATAAATGCAGGGACTTTTGAAGCAGGAGATAATGCAAAAGTAACAGCACTAAAGCCTTTAGATGTAGTAACAACTGCAAGTGCTTTAGGAGATTTTGTTGGAGCTATTCAAACCTTACCTGGAACCACTACAGTTGACGAAGATGGTCGTTTGTTCGTTAGGGGAGGAGAAGCAGAAGAAACACAAATATTTGTGGATGGTATCCGTGTGTTTACACCGTATACACCAACAGCAAGGAACATTCCAACAAGAGGTCGTTTTTCACCATTTTTATTCAAAGGGTTTTCGTTTTCAACGGGTGGTTATTCGGCGGAGTACGGACAGGCCTTATCAAGTGTGTTAGAAATGAATACGGTTGACGCTCCAACTCAGGAGAAAACAGATATTTCATTAATGACGGTAGGTGCAGGAATTGGAAATACACAGATATGGGGAGAAAACTCATTAAGTTTTAACGCGTCTTATATCAATTTAGGTCCTTACCAAGAGTTATTTCCAGATAGAAATACTTGGAATCGTCCAGTGCAATCCGCTAGTGGTGAAATGGTGTATAGATACAAAACAGGCGATACTGGATTATTAAAATTATACAGTGCTTTTAGTTATGCAGATTTCGATTTAATTCAAGAAGATATAAATTTTGAAGATGGTTTCCACTTCGGTCTGAACAATAGAAATTTATACTTTAACGGTTCTTATAGAGATAGATTAGGAGACGGCTGGAAAATTTCTGGAGGATTGAGTTATACGAACGATGTTTCAAAAGTATCTGTTGTGGATGATAAGATTCGCGATGATGAAAATTCAATTCATGCCAAGGTTAAGCTTCAGCATAAAGTATCAAATAGATTCAAATTGAATTTTGGAGCAGAGTATTTTCTAACATCATTTAAGGAGGATTTCGATGGGTTTTCAACGGGAGAATTTCAAACTACTTTTCAAAACGATATTGTTGGCGTTTTCCTAGAGACAGATATTTATTTTTCAAAAAGATTGGCTTCAAAAGTAGGGGTTCGTTTCGAGAATTCAGGATTGTTAAATCAGTTTACCGTTTCTCCACGATTGTCTCTTGCCTATAAAACAGGAAAGAATGCTCAGATGTCTTTGGCTTATGGACGTTTTTATCAGAACCCACGAAACGAATATTTAAAATTTGCGAATAACTTAAAAGCAGAGCAGGCGACTCATCTTATCGCGAATTATCAATATGTTCATGATAAACAAATTTTTAGAATAGAAGGATACTACAAAGGTTATGATGATTTGGTAAAATATGACTCAGAGTTTTTGTTACCATCTACGAATTTTTCAAACGAAGGAAATGGGTATGCCAAAGGGATCGATGTTTTCTGGAGAGATGGTAAGACTCTTAAAAATACTGAATACTGGTTGTCGTATTCTTATTTAGATACTGAAAGAGATTATCAGAACTTTCCTACGAAGTCAATACCTGGTTTTGCTGCATCTCATAACATGTCAGCGGTAGTAAAACATTTTGTTAAAGATTGGAAAAGTCAATTAGGGTTGAGTTACAATTTTGCTTCAGGAAGAAAATATACAAACCCAAATAAAGAAGGTTTTTTAAATGAGAAAACAATCAATTATAATTCTGTAAGTTTTAATTGGGCGTATTTATTGAGTCAACAGAAAATATTGTACTTCTCAGTGAATAATGTCTTAGGAACTCAGAACGTATTTGGATACAATTATAAAAACACACCAGATATGAATGGAGTTTATGCTAGACAAGCCGTTAGACCTCCAGCAGATACATTCTTCTTTGTTGGATTCTTTTGGACTATCAGTGATAATAAAAAGGACAATCAATTAAATAATTTATAAAATCAGAAAGTCGAATTTTTAAGTTGTAACTAAGATTTTACAACTCAGTATAAAAAATCAACAGTTGAGTAACTCAATTTTCTTAAAACTAGATAATAAAAAGATATTTGAATAGCTAACAATAAAATTAGAGACAGATGAAAAAAATAGTAATAACATTAATTCTTATACTAAGTGCGACTTACATTGGTGTTGCTCAAGAAACTTATAAAATAACGGTTGAATTTTCAGGTATGAAAACGGATAAAGGTGGTTTGTACGTAGGGCTTTATGATAACGAATCAAGTTTTCTTAAAAACGGAATTCAAAACAAATTAGTTTCTGTAAAAGATAAAAAAGCGACGGTTGTTTTCGAAGGAGTAAAGCCTGGTGTATACGCCATATCTTCTTTTCATGATGAGAATGATAATAAAAAAATGGATACTAGATTTTTTGGAATTCCTAAAGAACCAGTAGGACTATCAAGAGATGCGAAAGGTTTCATGGGGCCTCCAAAATATAGGGATGCAAAGTTTACTGTAGATAAAGATATTACGCTTAAAATCAATATGTACTAATATAATCAAACAAAGCTTCATAACGGGGTTTTATAAAATAGACTAACAATAATCACATGAAAAATATACAGATGAAAAATATAATTATCACACTTGTTATTTTAACATCGTTTGCAGTTAATGCACAGAGTTCTTACGAGAAAGGAATGGAAAAAGCTTTTGCGCTTTGGGGAGAAAATAAAACTACTGAGGCAGCCCAATTGTTTGAGAGAATTGCGAAGGTTGAAAAAGAGAATTGGTTACCTCCATTTTATGTAGCTACCATTGAAATTTTAGGGAGTTTTGGGCTTAAGGACGAAGCAAAACTAGAGGCAAAGCTAAAAAAGGCACAAGAGTTTTTAGATCAAGCAACAGCTTTATCAGAAAACAATCCTGAAATTTTGATTACTCAAGCACTTTTGAATACGGCTTATATAGCATTTGATGGACAACGTTATGGAATGAGTTTATCAACGAAAAATACCATTCTTTATGCTGAAGCAGAAAAGTTGGCACCTAAAAATCCAAGAGTAATTTTAGGAAAAGCTGAATGGAATATGGGGAGCGCAGCATTTTTTAATCAACCAATTGATCCTTATTGTAAGAATGTAGAAAGGGCTGTAGAGTTATTAAAAACAGACAAACCTGAAAAATATCATCCGAGATGGGGGAAAGAACGTGGGGAGCAATTATTAAAAAAATGTAAGAAAGGGTAGTAATTAAACTCCTCGCTAATGAATAAATTCTCTGGGAAGAAATATGTCCAGAGAATTTTTATTAAAATTGTTTATGGTTCGACTTCTTTTATGAATTAAAAGGAAATACTAAATGCCAAGAGTCGGTAAATGCTTTACTTTATGATACAGAAGAGCAGATTTAATACAATGTTTTAATTTCTCTTTTGGTATTTCTTCATCAAGTTGAAAAACAATAGCACGCTTTCCTTCATAAGTAAAAGAGTCTGGAAAAATCATTTTAAAAGTTTCAACTAATCTACTTGAACATTGAAAATACATGGCATACTGCTTTGGTGTTTTCGATTTCCAGTCCATTCTTAATGTACTCCCTGTTTTTGTAATGTAGCTAGGTTCACCCCATTTTAAAGTTTCCTCAATTTTCGAAACATCTTCAATATCTTCAGCAGTTTCCAAAACAAGTTCTCGTAAGGTTTGCATTTGTTTTTGTACCTCTTTAGGGTAATTATTGAAAATATTAATTACTTCTGGATTACTAACAATGGTAAGTTTACTCATAGCTTCCTTGAATTAAGAGTCCTTTAATCAAAGATACTAAAAACATGGAGGGAATAATAGATTATTACGATTTGCATGTTAACTTAACTTTTAAAACTGTTACTGATGAGAACTGCGGATAGATATAACCCAACCCCGTAAATACAATGAATAATTAAACTCATCATTAGAGCTTTAGTAGGGGAAGGTAAATTTGAACCGGCAATTCCAAATCCAAAGGCAGGTTGTAAAAGAAAAAAGGGAGCAATGATAGTAACAACTCCGATAATTAATGCTGGCGAAAGTGCAGGGGACTGAAACCATTTTTTTCCATAAATAAAAAAAAGGAGGAAAGAGAAGCTGATTCCAATTAAATAATGTGCTGTCCAACCAATGATTTGTTCATAAGGAACAACGGGAGATTCCATGATTTTTTGATGAAAGAATTTTCCTTTTGGAAAATGTCCAATCCATCGTCCAACGAATCGGTAATCCAATGTTTTTATGTGGAAAGCTTTAAGAATCAAAGAATAAATATCCATGGTTAAGGTACCACCTATCCCCACTAAAATTACTTGTAATACTGTGTTCATTTTTAAGTTTTTTACAATACTACTGCCCAATTGTATATTGTGGGTAGGACAATTTTGAGGAAGGATAGGATTTATGTAAACATTCGAAGGAATCGAGAAATATTAACTTTTTTCAAAGGGTGAATGTCTTAAGTGAAAAAGAATACTTTATTGATATGTTTGTCTAAAATCATCAGGAGTGTATCCAGTATGTTTTTTAAAAAATCGTGAGAAATAGGATGCATCTTCATAGCCTAAATGATAAGCTATTTCTTTAATTTGGTTTGTTGTGGCGAGTAAATTTCTTTTGGATTCTAAAATAAGTTGCTCGTTGAGTAGTTGCAAACAGGTTCTTCCTAAAGTCTTTTTTAAAATTGAGTTTAACTGAAACACTGTAAGGTTTAATGATTGAGCATAAAATCCAACTTGTTTTTCGTTGGAAACATGGCGTTCAATTAATTGAAAAAGCTTTTCCAAAACTTCTCCTTCGTAAGTGTTGTAATTTTTGAGAGAGTTATCTTTTTTTAATACTCGAAACAGTTCAATGTAAATTAGATTAAGATAAGAGAGGATACTTTGTTTAAACAGTTTTTGTTTTGAAGTGTATTCATGATAAATATTATTAAAGTGTTGTAAAATGTTTTCAAATCCCTGATTAGGTATGGAAAAATGATTTACTCGATTTACTGTTTGAAATAGCTTTTTAGTTTGAATATCCTGAGGTTGATAAAAATCTGTTTCAAAACAAACTAGAAATCCTTGTGTTCCTTTTTCTAAATACAATTCATGAACCTGTCCGGGTTTCAAAATAAAAATAGAGTTTTTTGAAATGTTGAAATTTTCAAAGTCAATTTGATGTTTACCTTCTCCGGATTTAATCACAAGCATATAAAAGAAATCATGACGATGAATACTCTCGAACATGTTTTTATCTTTCAAAAGAAAGGTTAGGTTTTGAATAGAAAAGTTTCCGGGATTATGAGGTTCTCGAATAGAACGAATTTTAATATTTTGCGTTTTCAAGTATGATTAGTTTATACTATGAAATTATAAAAACCAGAATGATATTATTCATCCAAATTCGAAATTAACATTACTTTAAACTTTTCAATTTGTCTTCGATGTCTTAAAATATGAACGATTGCATGTTCAAAGAGTTGCTCAATATCATAAAGTTGCCCCCAACGAACTTTAATTTTTTTAGAAGGACTATGCTCGGATAGTTGTAAGTTGGGGTAATCTTTGAATAGCAGCTCGTTAAATTCGAACATTTCCCGAAGTGCTACTTGGTATTCTTCCAAAGAATTTAAAACTGATTTTTCCTTGTAAGCAATAGATTCACCTAGCCATTTTCTAATAACAATTACGTAGTTATACCCACTAGAAATTATATGGGTAAGAATAGTTTGAATCGATTTACAGTCTTCGTCTTCGGTTTGTGAATCGACAATATATATTAATTCCTCATGAGAAATTCCTTGTGTGATTTTGATGAGTTCATCAATAGACTTTTCATATTCGTCTAAAATAGCGCCAACAGCACCGTTATTTCGAAAATACCTACTATTCATCACTTATAACTGTTTGAACATTATAAAAGTGTCTATATATCCTAGAGTGGCATGTTTGTATCCTTTAGGCGTTGTACCAATAATTTCAAAACCAAACTTTTTCCATAAGGAAATAGCAGCAATGTTGGTACTTACCACAATATTAAATTGAATGCCTTTGTATAATTCTTTTTTGGCTATGTTTAAGGAATGTTCACATAATTTACTTCCAATACCCTTTCCTTGAGTATTTGGATGTACCATATAACTACAGTTTGCTATGTGATTCCCTAAGCCTATTTGGTTCGGTTTGATAATATACGTTCCAAGGATTTTTGCATTCTCTTCAAGTACAAAGGTGTGCATGTAAGGAGCAAACCAATGCTTTTCCAGGTCTTTTTTAGGAGTATTTTTCTCGAAAACATAAGTATCTTCGGATTTAATGACTTCCGAAAATATCTCCCATATCCCATCGTAATCAGAAATTTGTGCTTTTCTAATATTCAAAAGTTATATAATTGATTGTTAGTGTTACGGATTAAATATAAGGAAATTACCCCTTAAGCGGAATGAGTTATGTTATTTGCGAACATTTAATTTGTTCTCTTACCATTTTAGAATTTCTTGATCTTTCCAAATTAATATTCTAAAATCTTCGTAGTGATTTCCATTACCTATGGTATGTTTATCTCTATGGCCTTTTCCCAATTGTAGTTTATGAATAATACCTGCGCAAGAGGCCACCCAGAGCGTTTTTTCATCATCGGAAACTGTAATTCCACTAATGGTCGATCCAACAAAATGCCTCCACACACAGTGTCCATTTTTATCAATAGCTCTAATATAGCCGTAGGCATCTCCTAAAATATAAGTTTGACTCGTTGCAATTCCATGGTAAACACGCATTCCGTCGTCAATAGTTATATAACGATCACTTTCTTTCCAAGCTTCAATGTCCATTCCTTGAACTTCAGAAGTTTTTACTCCAATTGTTAAACCATTATAAAAATGACAAGTATTGGTGATGAGTTGAGTATCATCTTTAGAGAAAGAGCAAAAATGAGGATAAGATGATTGCGGCCCAATTTTACCTAGAAAATTTCCGTCTGAATCTAAAATTCTATGATCTGAACATTGGTCTCCAACAACAATATAGTTATTGTCATGAGAGAGTGTTGCATTTTCCATATCAATATAAGAGGTCCATTCTTCGTCTTCTAGATCTGGTTCTGGATGAATCATCTTCTCATCTTTTTTATCAATCAGGTATATTCCTTCTGAAGAGACCAGTAAAACTTTAAGACCATTGTTAAAAGGAATAAGTTCAGTAATTCCAAGTTCTTTAGTAGCATCGAGATTAAAAGATTCAATTATTTCACCTTGCCACCCGTTTGTAGTAACTATTTGATTACCATTTGCAATAGCAAAAATATTATTGATTTTTGATTTTCCAATAGCATGTATTGAAGAATCAAGTTCAATAATTTCTTGATTATTTAAAATATAAGCTTGACGTTTTTGATAGGAAGTTCCAGTTAAAAAAATAATTTTATCCTTATCAATAAATTGTAACTGTTCAATACTTTGTCCTTTTTCCTTGTAAAATTTTATAAAAGGACCGTGTGAAGGTGGAAAATTTTTCCTGAATTCTATAGTATTTCCATTTTTGTTGGCATCAATAAGTAAATTTAGTACGTCATCGGCAAGATGTTCTCTGTGGTCTTCAGGTTCTTTTTCTTGCCAATTTTCCCAGCCAAACTCCTCTCCATAAGCTACCATTTCATTTATTCCTTTTGCATAAGTCGCTCCTTTTTGATTCCATTCTTCTTGTATGTTTTGAGACTTATTAGCTTTCTTAAAAAATTTCATATTCTATTATTTGAAGTGGAATTTACTTCAAGAAAAATAATATCTATTGAATGACTTTTATTCGAAGCGATAGAATTGATATTCGTACGTACGAAGTTGAGAAATGATGTTATAACTCGATAATTTTACACATTTCAAAGTTAATTTCTTGATAAGAGTCAATAGCCCAATTACTCAATGCTTTTAAAACAGGCAACAGAGTTTCTCCTTTTTCGGACAGTGAATATTCAACTCTCGGAGGTATTTCAGCGAACTTAGTTCTTATGATTAATCTATCTTCTTCGAGTTCTCTAAGTTGATCGGTAAGTACTTTCTTTGATATGGTAGGAATAAAGAGTAGTAATTTCCCAAAACGCAAACTCCCATTTGCTAATAAGTAGATAATGATCGGTTTCCATTTTCCTCCAATAATATTCATTGCATGAACTAACGAACAAGAATTTGGATTATTAATAATTTTTCTTCCCATAAGTTACCTTTTGGTTACCACTATTTTTAATGATTGTAAATCAATTGGTTTAAAAAATAAACTATTATTAGTTTCTTTGTGATACAAATTTAAAAAATAGATTGACAATGATGTAAATGAGCTTGTTAAATTATTTATTTAAAGAAGTGAAATTTCATTAAAACGTAAAAAAAGAATAATAAACAGATGAAGAAAGTATTAATTATTAACGGACATCAATACTATCCATTTGCTGAAGGAAAACTAAATGCTTCACTTGTTGAAAGAGCAGCTACAGCATTTACCAATGCGGGATATGAAATTAAAACAACGCTAACTGGAGGAGATTACAATGTGGACGACGAAGTAGAAAAATTTCTTTGGGCAGATGTGGTGTTTTTTCAAACTCCGCTAAACTGGATGGGAGTTACTTGGAGTTTCAAAAAATATATAGATGAGGTTTTTACTGCTGGTATGATGGGGAAATTGTCGCAAGGAGACGGTAGAACTTCAGAGGCTCCAAAGAAAAATTATGGTACAGGTGGACTTTTAAAAGGGAATTACATGATATCTGCGACAGCAAATGCTCCAAAAGAAGCCTTTAATGATCCACAGGAGTCATTTTTTAATGGTATTAGTGAAGATGATTTGTTGTTACCGATGCACTTAAATTTTAAATGGTTTGGTTTAACACCATTGAAAACATTCTTTGCTTATGACGTTATGAAAAACCCAGAAATAGAAAATGATTTCCAGCGTTTTGAAAAGCATTTGCAAACAGAATTAATTGAAAAAGTATAAGTATGACATTAGAACAGAGTTTACAGAAATTAAAAGAAAAAATAGAAGGGAAGCTCCCAAAGGAGTTTGTGGAAATCATGCATCAATCAACAGCTGATTTAAAGGCTTCTGGCATAGAAGAAAATATTTTAAAGGTTGGAGATAAGGCGCCAGAATTTTCTTTGAAGAATCAAAATGATGAAGTAATTTCTAGCGGAGATTTATTGAAAGAAAGGAACATCATGCTAACATTTTATCGAGGAATATGGTGTCCTTACTGTAATTTGGATTTATCGAACTTAAAAAGGTATAAGTCGAATTTTGAAAAAGAGAATATTAAAGTTTTAGGAGTTTCTCCTCAATCGACAAAATTCAATAAGCAAATAGTAGAACAGCACAAATTAAATTTTGATGTTTTAAATGATCAAGGAAATAATCTAGCTTCAAAATTAGGTCTACAATGGACGATAGTAAATCCTTTGAAATCATTGTATAAAGACGATTTCAAAATAAATTTAGTAGATTACAACGGAGATGACTCTTGGACGCTTCCAGTGCCAGCGCGTTTTGTAATTAATCAAGAAGGAGTCATTATATACGCTGAGCATTCGGTAGATTATACGAAGCGCCCAAATCCAGAGATCATATTTGAAGCATTAAAAACATGGTAAATATATGTATACAAGAAGGAACTATTCAGTAATAGCAATGCTTGGATGGACGAGAAGGAATATTTATAAATTCATTATTATAGCAACAATACCGACTGCACTTTATGTAATTTTCGATTGGAAATTTATTCATTTACCTTGGTTACCTATAGCCTTAGTGGGTAGTGCCTTAGCATTTATTGTCAGTTTTAAAAACAATGCATCCTATGGAAGATTATGGGAAGCAAGAAAAGTTTGGGGAGGTATTGTAAATACATCGCGTTCTATTACGATTATGTTTAACGATTTTATTTCAAATGAACATGCTCATGAAAAATTATCGGATGAAGAGCTATTTAAAATTAGAAAAACGTTAGTTTTAAGGCATGTTGCTTGGATGACTTCCTTACGTCATGCCCTTAGAGCTCCGAAGCCATGGGAAATGTCGAGTGTGAATAAATCGGATCGAGAATATATGAGTAAGATTCAGATTAATGAACGTAAGTTTTCTTTGGAAGAGGAATTAGATGGATATTTGTCGGAAGAGGAAAAAGCATTCGTATTAAGTACTAAAAATAAACAATCAGCTTGTCTAAACTTACAGTCAAAACAATTGAGAGAACTAAAAGAGAAAAAGTTAATTTGGGAATTTTCTTTTTTAGAAATGGAAAACTTAATTGTTGAGCTTTTTACGCTTCAAGGTAAATTAGAACGCATTAAAAATTTTCCTTATCCAAGGCAATTCGCTACACTGAATTTATTTTTTGTTTGGATATTTATAGTCTTGCTACCTTTTGGAATTATTAATGTATTTGATGAAATTGGAATGCAAATTTTAAAGGGCTATGAAGAACCTTCGAGTTTTATTAAAATTATAGGAAACGGATTTGTTTGGCTATCAATTCCATTTAGTGTTATTGTATCTTGGATTTTTCATACAATGGAGCGAATTGGAGAGGTTTCCGAGAATCCTTTTGAAGGGATTGCAAATGATACTCCGATAACAACTATGGCAAGAGGAATTGAGATAGATATTCGACAAATGATTGGTGATAATCCAGAAGATATTCCTGAGCCAATTGCTGAGCAACAAGGAATTCAGATGTAGTTTGTTTGTTTGTTTTCCTAAATTTAAGATGTTTTACTACTTATTTTTGAATAAAGAAATAGCGGAAAAGAAGAAAGGAGGAACCTCTTTACTTTTCCGCTATCCATTTTCTTACTCCTCTTCATAATCATGATACAGTCGATCCAAAAAATCGTCGAAATTATCAGCTATTTTTATCGGAGCTTTGTATTGATTATCCATATGAACAATGCAAGGTTCGTCATTAGCAGAGTCGCAGTCTCTGTAGTCTAAAAGAACCACATCGCTTCCTAAAGAAGGACAATCACATATAAGCAGCAGTTTAGTGGCTTCATGACCTAGCACTTGCCTCGACCAATATCTAGAGGCATCCAGATTAATATCACCATTCTCTTTTGTTTCTATTCCTTTGATATCGAGAATAGCTACATGATCTTTAGCCCAACTGGTGTGAGCATTTGTTTTTACATTACCTTTAACAGGAATTCCTCCATTAGACATTTGTAATAATTCTTGGTATTTCTTTGGTAGTTTGTAAGTAAATTTCTCCTCAAACTTAGTAAGCAATTCGTTACTTAATTTAGGGTTGTACTTGTCTGGATATTTCCAAAAGTTGTTAATATTTTCCATAATTTAATTCTGTTAATAGTTGATGATTCCAAATTATAATAACTGCCTTCTAGCAATGTTTTTACAGAACTCCGCTCTTGTCGGTTCATGGAAAGATGAATAGGTGAGTCAAAATTTTTAATGTCACTAGCCTTTTGCCAACATGATGATAGCCATTCGTCAACGATGTCATTCATCGGAGCAATAATTTTCTCAAAGTACAAATCTTCCTTTATTTCATAGTAGTTCGCTACTTTGTGAATAATTTCTTGTTGTTTTTGAAAAGGTAGAAACAAAGGTTTATTAAAGAATTGCTCATCTTCACTGTTGAGTAGTTCTTCTCCAAACCCGATATGCGGACGGTATATTATGTTTAAAGCCCGGCATTGGTTAGTAAAATCACTTATATGTTGTGCTAATTTTTCGTCATGGATATTTCCATGCGATTTGAAAATTTCCTCTTTTTTCTCAAGTCCACTCAAGCATTTTACGAATAAATTGATGCATTTTTCTGAGTGGTTATTCAGATTCATTTCTGAAAGGATACTGTTTTTTATGGCTACTTGATTATTCATACCTCTTTGCTAGTGTTTCCAGATTATACTTTTTACCATCTAATAAATTAATAGAGTTGTCCATGGAGTCATGGTAGTAATAATATAAAGGGTACGATACTTGTTTAGCGTTGTTAGCACGTTGCCAACAGGATGATAGCCAGCTTTCCACATTTTTTTCATAAACTATCTCTATTTTCGAGGTAAGATCGAAATAGCTGTTTATGTTACGATGTGTAGTTTGCTGATAAGTTTCATTTAACTCATCGATTTTCTTTGCGATCCGAATGCCAATTTTAACTTGGTTTTGAAACGGAAGAAACTTTGGGGTGTTAAAGAAACTTCTGTCTTCTGGGGTTAAAGATTGCGAGGATATATTTTGTTTCATAGATGATACGAAACGTAGTTTCATTTGTAAATCATCCATAACTTCCATACATCCAGCAATTTCTTTCGAATCATTGTTTACTGAATTTATAGATTGACTCTCATGGTAAGAATCTATAAACTTCTCAAATAAGGAAGTACATTTAGTAGTGTAAGCTTCCAATCCCATTTGCTCCTTAATGAAGGAATTAATTTCATTATTAATATCCATAAAATAGATGTATTCATTAAATGAACAGCTTTACTGTCTATTCAAGGGTGGAAAAGTAAATGGTTGGGTTTGGTTCGTTTAGCGATTTTAAAATTATGATTTTCAATGGATAAAACAAAAAAACGAAAGTTTTAATATTTGCGAAAATTGCAAAATGGAAATAAATTCTTTTTAATTTTGATAAGTTTTGGGTTGGTTTTTCATTTTTTTTCTAATAATATCTAAAATCGCCCATGGTCTTTCAATTTGAATATAATGACCTGTATTTTCTAAAAGTATTAGAGAACTATTTAGAACTTCATTATGGAATTTTTCACAATCTCTTCGGAATGTTTTAAGTGTATCAATAGAAGTAATTAGAGTGAAATCGCTTTTTAAACCACTGTATTTATTTGAAATCTCCTTTAAATCGGTATTATAGTTTTTTGTCTCCATTGATTTGTTGTAAATAACCTTAGGCTGCGACCATATTTTTTGTCGTTGTTCAATAACGGCATTTCTTTCAGTTTGATTGATCGAAACTAAAATATCGTTAAGACCGTTCTCGATAAATATATCCGAAATGGTATATGAAAACAATAGAGAAAAACCTTTGCCTAGAGCGGGAAGTGTTGTAATTGCGTAGATAGGTTGCATTTTAATTTCATACAAAGGAGAATCGAGTAAAATGTATTTTCTATTCGAATTATTATCGTTTATAGCCATAAATGCGGCAGTAGACCCACCATAGGAGTGTCCGACAATTAACGGTGATATTAAATCGAGTTGTTTTATAATTTGATTTACAAGGATCGCGTTATCTTTAATATGACTTGAATACTTGTGATCTGAACTATATCCATGCCCTAATCGATCAAAAGTAGTAACTCTATAGTCTTTACTCAGAGAATCCATAATTTTATGCCAGTCTTCAATGGAACCTGGACTTCCATGAATTAGTAAAATGTCTTCTCCTTTTCCTTTTTGTAAATACCGAATTCGGTTTTTTTCAATGTTTATATAGTTAAACTCTGAATTATTGTCGCTAGAAAAGTTTCCAAGATTCGTTTGTCCTAATAATGATAGTAGGATTAGAAAGAAAGTAATTATTAAAACAAATCTTTTTAGAAGAGTGCGTTTTCTTGTTTTCATTTATAAAACATCAAAATCCATTACAAAATACATAATATTTTGGTTTAGAGATAGATGTTTTTCTTCGATAAATGAACGTTGGGAGGTTTTTAGCTATGATACAGAGTTACTTGTATTGAGTTAATACATATTCAACCATTTCATCATATTTTTCTATGATATCTTTTAAAAGAGCTATTTGAATTTTAGTTCGTACTAAATTGTTTTCAGGGTAGGAAGTCTGATAATAAATATCACCGTTTAAATAGTCTGCTAAGAAACGAATTGCTTGTTCGTATGTAATTGTTTTCGCTCCTAAAACTAATGTCTTAATTTCTTCTTTTGTAATAAAGTCCCGCGATGATTTCGCATAACCTTCAGCAAAAGGTTTAAACAAATCCATATTCAAGCTAGCTTTGGAAACGTCCTTTTCCTCTTCCCCTGCGGTGTTCATTCCAGTTCTTACAGCGTCACCAAAGTCATAACATAAATACCCAGGCATAGTCGTGTCAAGATCTATAATACAAAAGTCATCGTTTATCGTATTGAAAAGGATATTGCTTAGTTTTGCATCTTGATGAATACTTCTTAGAGGTATTTTTCCTTTGTTCCCTAAAGCAACGACTTCTCCCATTTCAGAAGTAAGGTTGAGCAAATAGTCTATTTCTTCTTGAGCATTTTCTTTTCTGTTTTCAAAATTGACCGCGATTGCATTCTTAAAATGCTCTATTCGTAAAGGAGTATTATGAAAGTCGGGAAGAACTTCAAATAAGTTCGGCTCAGGAAGGTCAATTAATAGTTTTTGATAATTAGCAAAAGCACTACCTAAGGAAAAAGCTTGTTCTTTACTTTCTAAAACTTCAAAAGTTGTTGAGTTTTCAAGGTAATTGAACATCCTCCAATAGCTTCCTTCTGAATCTTTATGGAAACCATTGTTGCTTTTGGAAGGTATAACTTTTAAAACAAATTCATTCTTGTCAGAAACTTTCTTGGTTATATGTTCTGTGATTCGAATGATATTTTGAGAAAGTTCTTCTACATTTTTAAAAATAGCATGGTTAATCTTTTGAAGGATATAGGATGACTTGCTTGTTGTTATTTTGTATGTAGTATTAATATAACCTGAAACAATAGTTTCCGATGAAATATAATTCCCCTCTACTTCAAAAGAATTAATAATCGTGCTTAATGTCATTCGAATAAATATAAATTATCTCGTGAAATTTTAAACCAAAAAACCTCAATGAGGTTGATAGTTCTAAATTTTTTTTCCTCACTAAGTGAGATTTAAATACTATGATGCTTGTGTCGAAATTTTAGATTAGTATTCCTTCAAGTACCTTTTGGATTTCCTGTAGGTAGCTGATTAAAAAAGACTAATTATTCCACAGTTTTTCAGGATACTCTCCTGATTCAGTTAATTGTTTTATGTTGGTTTCAACAATAGCTTTATCTTCTTTATACGTCATACCAAACCATTTCGCATTGGTAGGAAGTACGGTAACTCCACTTTGGTTTCTTGCTATTAAATTATTAATAACCGTTGGAAGGTAGAATTCAGATTTCAATTCAGATCCGCGAGCCGCTAAGAACGATTTAAAATCATTTTCAAATGCTTCAAAAGTAGCTGGAGTCAATCCGAACATATTCATAGAAGCAATATCTTCTGCACCTAAAATAGTCTCTTTATTGTCTTCTGTAAAAACAATGGTATCACCTTTTTTCTCAATTTGAGTACGTTCTGTAATTGAAGTTACTTGATGTTCTGTGTTTACTGTACAAATACCTCTTGAAACACTACCATTATCGGATAGGGTGTTAATTAGTTTGTAACCAACCATGCTCTGATTTTGAAGCTCAGAAGGATTTAATGAGTTTAAATGCTCGGCAATTACTTTAAAAGATTCATTACCATAGAAGTCATCGGCGTTGATAACAGCAAAATTATCTGAAATGTTTTTTCTGCAACACCAAATGGCATGCCCCGTTCCCCATGGCTTTTCTCTATCAGGATTCGTTTCAAAACCTTGAGGTAGATCCTTAGTATCTTGATATACAAAATCTACCTCAATATGATTTTTGTATTTATGGGTAATTTGATTTTTAAAGTCATTTTCAAACTCTTTTCGAATTACAAAAACAACCTTAGTAAACCCTGCTCTTTTAGCATCAAAAACAGAGTAGTCGATAATAGTTTCATTAAAATTATTAATTGGGCTTAGTTGTTTCAAGCCTCCAAAGCGACTACCCATACCAGCAGCCATTACTAAAAGTGTTAATCCCATTTGTTTTTCAATTTAAAAGTCTCTCATAATTTCAAGAGGGTTTTCCTTTTTCCATTGTCCATTGGTGAAATCTGGAATAGGAACTGACATACTTTTGCTTGCCACAGAAATTTCAGATAATGGAGTAACAGCACTCCACATCACACTGTCATATGCATTAATGTCAAGAGGTAACCCTAAGTTTAAACATCTAATTAATCGGTATATCATCACAAAATCCATACCACCATGTCCTTGTTTAAAACTTTGACTGATTTTTTTCAGTTTATTAATGATTGGATGTGTGTATTTACTTTGATATGTTTTGTAATCGTCTTCAGAAAGCCATTGATGTCCCCAGTAAGCTAATTCTTCTTTGTCAATATACAAGCGGCTTGGATATCCATCGTGAGTAGCTTTGGTTCCCACGACTTTGTTAATTCTTGAGTATGGACGCCCAGTGTGCACATCGAACTGTAATAAAATGGTTTTTCCTTTAGCAGTTTTTATCATGGTCGAATTCATATCACCACATTTAAAATCTTTGTAAGGAGAACCTAGCCTTTTTGCTGTTTCACTTAAATTCAACTCCCTAGAACTCATTGAGGTTAAATGATCAAAAGTATCACCTCTACCAATATTAAGATAAAAACTGATTGGCCCTAAACCATGGGTTGTATAAAAGTTACCATCTCTTTCAATATGATGCTTTAACCTCCATTGATCTTCGTAATAATCGTTGCTCAACATGTGTGCCCTTAAATCATGAAGATAAGCTCCTTCTGTATGAGTAATATCTCCAAACACGCCGTTTTCAATCATATTTAAAACAAAAAGCTCTTCTTCATTATAACAACAGTTTTCAATCATAATACAGTGCCTCTGATTTTTTTCTGCAGTTTCGATGAGTTCCCAACATTCACTTAAAGTATATGCTAAAGGAACTTCACAAGCAACGTGCTTACCTTGGTTCATACCGTAAATACACATTGGAGCGTGATATTCCCAAGGAGTCGCAATTAACAATAAATCGATATCATCTTCTTGAGCTAGTTTTTTCCATTCTGTATCATTTCCAAAGTAGGTCTTTGGCTTCTTCTTTTGCCATTGCTTTAAGCGTTCTGCAGCTTTTTGAACTTTCTTTTCTTGTAAATCAGAAAGTCCAACAATTTCACAATGCCCTTGAGCAACTAGCCATTCAAACATTTGAAGAAGGGTAGTTCCTCTGTTACCTAAACCAATAATTCCAACTTTTACTTTTTTTATTGGTGAAGCTTTAAAACCAAATAAGTTTCCTTTGGTAGTTTTTGAAGTCGACTTGATAGCTTCAGATAAGGCATCATGATCGTTCGCATAAGAAGAGAATGGAAGCGAGATAAATGCTGAAGCTCCAAGTAAGGATTGTATAAAGTTTTTTCTGTTCATAAATAGGTGTAGTTATTTATAACTTGTTAACGCTAACATAAAAATTAGGATCAACAGTTACGCTATTAGTGTTTGTTTTCAGAGTTTGCCATTCTTGAGTAGGCTTAAGTAGGGTAGCTTCTTTCCCAAGATATACATTTAAAGGCATATTAAAATTGTCAACCACATTCGTCCATCTATATTTCAATTGACCTTTTATTAGTTTGTACTCAAAGTTTGGAATTTTAACCGTTCTTAAATACTGATCAAATATTTTCGTCAAGTCAATTCCAGATTCTTGAATTAAATAATTTTCTACTTGCTGTGTAGTTACCGTTTGGTGATAGAATGTTTTATTCAATCCTCGTAAAATTTTGCGCCATTGTTCATCATTATTAATCAATTGACGAATGATGTGCAACATATTTGCTCCCTTATAGTACATATCGCCCGAACCTTCACTATTTACACCATATTGACCAATAATTGGAATGTCATTTTGTATGGATCTACGTGTCCCAATTACATATTCGGCAGAGGCTTTTTTACCGTAATAATAATCTAAAAATAGATTCTCAGAATACGCAGTAAAGCTCTCATGAATCCACATGTCAGCAATATCTTTGTTTGTAATATTGTTAGCAAACCATTCATGTCCTGCTTCGTGAATAATGATAAAGTCAAATTTCAATCCCCAACCAGTTCCAGAAAGATCACTTCCTAAATACCCTTTTCTATATTGATTTCCGTAGGTAACAGAGCTCTGGTGTTCCATACCCAAATAAGGAACTTCAACTAATTTAAAACTATCTTCATAAAATGGATATTTTCCAAACCAATGTTCAAAGGCTTTTAGCATTTTCGGAGCGTCTTTAAAATGAACTTTGGCTTTTTCAAGATTGTCTCTTAATACATAATATTCTAGATCTAGTTCGCCACCTTCTCCTTGATACTTTTCAGAAAAATGAACATAGTCACCAATGTTTACATTTACTCCGTAATTATTAATTGGATTGTTCACGAACCAATGGTAGGTAGTCGTTTCATCAGAATGTTTTTCAACTTTTCGAAGTCTTCCATTTGAAATATCCATAAGGTTATTTGGAACACGAACACTAATCGCCATGCTGTCAACTTCATCATACATATGATCTTTGTTAGGCCACCACACACTCGCTCCTAAACCTTGGCAGGATGTAGCTACAAAATGTTTTCCGTTTTTATCTTTTTTCCAAGAGAACCCTCCGTCCCATGGAGCTCTAATAGCTTCTTTAGGGTTCCCTTCATAATAAACATCAATAGAATTTACAGCTCCAATTTTTTGTTGTTCTTGCAATTCAACGAAATGGGCATTTCTTTCCGATTGAACATTTAGTTCTTTCCCATTTTGCGTCACTTTAATAATTCTTAAAGGGGGTTGCAAATCTACTTGAAGTCTCGAAGCAGGTTTTAAAACTTTATACTGAATGGTGTTTTTACCATTAATGAATTTTTTATCAGGATTAACTGATATGTTTAAATGGTAGTAAGTTAAGTCCCACCACGCTCTTTCAGGAGTAATTGTTCCTCGAAGCGAATCCTGTCGCGTAAACGTTTTCGTATGATGAAAAAGTGAGGTTTGAGAAAAACAAGAAAACCCAATAAATAGAGCGAAACAAGTAGTAATAATTCTTTTTAACATAATTTTCAAGGTATCGGGAGGCTAATATAAGTTTTTAAATGCGAATTCTACTTGTTGTAAATAAATTGAAGAGTGAAAGAAATATGAAATACTTAGATGAATAGTAGTTAAAACTTCGTATAAAATATTGGAGAATAAAGTTTTTTATTTTGACGGTAACTTTTAGATCTTTGCTCAAAATTATATAAAATGTCAAAGGTTGTATTTATTACAGGAGCATCATCAGGAATAGGGAAGTCCATAGCTAATTATTTGCATGAAAAAAACTATAAAGTATATGGAACAAGTAGAAATCCTAAGAATGTAGATGTAGCTTTTAATATGGTTGCATTAGATGTAACAAAAGAGGAAACAATAAAAACAGCCATAGAAGAAGTTGTTCAGAAGGAAGGGAAGATTGATGTTTTAATTAATAATGCAGGAAAAGGAATTACTGGACCAATTGAAGATACACCAACGGAAGAAATGCGCGATAATTTTGAAACGAATTTCTTTGGGGTGATCAATGTTATAAAAGAGGTACTTCCATATATGCGAGAGCAAAAGCAAGGACTTATCATTAATACCACTTCCATCGCAGCGTACATGGGGCTGCCATTTAGAGGAATTTACTCGGCGAGTAAAGGAGCTTTAGAATTGATAACAGAGAGTTTGAGTATGGAGGTTAAAGCTTTCGGAGTTAAAGTGGTAAATGTGGCTCCTGGTGATTTTGCAACGAATATTGCGGCAGGAAGATATCATACTCCAGTTTTTGAAAGCTCGGCTTATAAAGAAAAATATGCGGAGAATTTAGCATTGATGGATAATCATGTTGATTCTGGAGCGGATCCAATTCAAATGGCTAAAAAAGTACAGGCTATTATTGAAACTAAAAAACCAAAAATACATTACAAAGTAGGAGCTTTTATGGAGAAGTTTTCAATTGTATTAAAGAGAATTTTACCAGATAAAGTTTACGAAAAGCTCTTAATGAATCATTATAAGTTGTAAATTCGCAGCGGATTATAAAGAAGACTTTGTAACGAAACACAACATAATAAATTAAACACATGAAATTTTTTATTGACACGGCTAATCTTGATCAAATTAAAGAAGCACAATCTTTAGGTATTTTAGATGGAGTTACTACAAATCCATCGTTAATGGCGAAGGAAGGAATCACTGGAGAAGAAAACATTTTAAATCACTACAAAGCAATTTGCGAAGTTGTTGAAGGTGATGTTTCTGCTGAGGTTATTTCAACTGATTTCGAAGGAATGGTAAAAGAAGGAGAGGCTTTAGCTGCCTTAAATCCTCAGATTGTTGTAAAATTACCAATGATTGCTGACGGTATTAAAGCATGTAAATACTTTTCTGATAAAGGAATTAAAACAAATGTAACTTTAGTGTTTTCTGCAGGACAAGCTTTATTAGCTGCAAAAGCAGGAGCAACATATGTGTCTCCTTTTATTGGGCGTTTAGATGATATTTCAACTGATGGATTAAACTTAATCTCTGAAATTCGTCACATCTACGATAACTATATGTTTGAAACTGAAATTTTAGCTGCTTCTGTACGTCACACAATGCACGTAATTGATTGTGCTAAGATTGGAGCTGATGTTATGACTGGACCATTGAGTGCAATTTCTGGATTGTTAAAGCACCCATTAACTGATATTGGTTTAGAAAAGTTTTTAGCTGATTATAAAAAAGGAAACTAATTCCTTTACACCATATTGAAAAGTCAGTAAGTTGAAAAGTTTATCTTGGATACTACTGACTTTTTCTGGCTAAAATTAGAATTATTAAAAGCCCTTCCTGAAAATAAGCAATGTATCCCAAAAAAGAATTAGCACAACTCGTAGTTTCAGCTTGTAAGCACTACAATATTGATGCGGTGGTAATATCACCAGGTTCAAGAAATGCTCCTTTAACCATTGGTTTTTCAAATCACCCAAATATGAAGGCATATAGCATCGTGGATGAACGTGCTGCGGCTTTCTTTGCCATGGGAATAGCACAGCAAACTAAAAAGCCAGTTGCTTTGGTGTGTACTTCGGGTTCAGCACTGTTGAATTACCATCCTGCAATTGCCGAGGCATTTTACAGTAAAATTCCTTTGGTTATTATTTCTGCAGATAGACCAAAACACCTTATTGATATTGGTGATGGGCAAACGATTCGTCAGGAATATGTTTTCAATAATCACATTCTTTTTTCCGCGAACTTGAAGGAAGATACAGAAAAGAAGAATGAGAATATTCAGTTAATAAGTACAGCCGTTACAAAAGCTATAGAGGAGAAAGGACCTGTACATATTAATGTACCTTTTGATGAGCCGTTGTATGAAACGGTTGATAGAATTGCTGATTTCGATTTTCCAGAATTAACTCAACGTCAAGAAGTATTGAGTTTACAATACGATGCAGCGGTTAATGTTTGGAATGAATCCAAGAAAATAATGATTTTGGTAGGGGAGAATTTCCCGTCTGAAGAAGTAACTCAATGTTTAGAAGGGTATTTCAGCGATGAAAAAGTAATAGTGCTTACTGAAACGATCTCGAATATTTATCATCCGAATATTATAAATTCTATTGATCAGGTAATTACTCCGTTTACAGAAGAAGATTTTGAGGCTTTTAAACCAGAGCTATTAATAACGTTTGGAGGAATGGTAGTTTCAAAAAGAATCAAGCAATTTTTACGCAAGTATTCTCCGAAGCACCATTGGCATATTGATGAGTTGAGAGCAATGAATACTTATTTTTGTTTGACAGCGCATATCACTTTAAAACCAGAACGTTTTTTTACAGAGCTTAATAATTTAGTTGATAAAGGAGAAAGTGGATCGACTTATCAAAAAGTTTGGTTAGAAGCAAAGTCTGCAAGAATAGAGAAACATGAGCAGTTTTTAAAGGGAGTTGCTTATTCTGATTTAAAGGCTTGTGAGACTATCTTAGCATCAATACCAGATAATTGTCAATTACAGGTTAGTAATAGTTCTGTTATCCGCTATACGCAGTTATTTGATTTAAAGTCGACCTTAAGAGTTTTTTGCAATAGAGGAACTAGTGGGATTGATGGTAGTACAAGTACTGCAATTGGCGCGGCTATTGAATCAAAGGAACAAACGGTTTTTGTTACCGGAGATGTTAGTTTTTATTACGATAGCAATGCTTTATGGAATTCATACGTTCCAAAAAGTTTTAGAATTATTATCCTGAATAATTCAGGAGGCGGTATCTTTAAAATTATTCCAGGGCCGAAATCAACGAATGCATTGGATTATTTTGAAACTCCTCACGGTTTAACTGCCGAACATTTAGCTAAGACTTATGGATTCGGATATCGCTCAGCTCATGATATAGATGAGTTGAAGAATAGTTTGACAGATTTTTATCAAGAATCTGGTCAACCTGAAATTTTAGAGGTTTTTACACCTTCTGATATAAATGATGTAATTTTAAAAGAATATTTTAAAAATTTATAATGGAATTAAAAGTAGGAGATAAGGTAGATTTGGTTATCGGTTTACAGTCACATTTGGGGTTTACTGTATTAATCAACGAAGAATATGAAGGATTGCTTTATAAAAATGAAGTATTCACAGAGCTTGAAGAAGGAATGAAGGTGGAAGGCTACATCAAAAAAATCAGAGAAGATGAGCGAATTGATGTGTCATTACAACCACAAGGCTTCAAAAATGTAATCGATCAAGATGTAGAGAAAGTTTACAATAAGATCAAAGAAAAAGGAAGTTTAATGCTAACGGATAAAAGCTCTCCTGAATCTATAAAATTTCACTTACAAATGAGTAAGAAAGCTTTTAAGCGTGCCATTGGAAGCTTGTATAAACAACAGTTAATCGATCTTAAGGAAGATCGAATTGAACTAAAGAACTAATTTTTTGTAAAATAGATGTAACTTGAAGCGAACAAGAATAACATCTTATTAAAGTTACTATTCGTTTTAGGGATTTACATACCTTTCGTTTCAAGCAAGAAAATAATTGGAATAGCATAAAAAAACCTCCTGAATTCAATCAAGAGGTTTCATATTGTTTTATGGTAATAAAGTTATAACATTAGTTATCTTCATTTTCATTGTCATCATTTTCTTCCTCTTGCTCTTCTTCTTGATCTTCATCCTCTTCAATTGGAGTGTCTTCTTCTAGCTTTTGCTTTTCTAGTAAGTCATTTACACGTTTAATGTTTTCATAAAAAGCATTGGTGTTAGGATCGGAAAGGTTCATTTTACCATAAGCAGCTTTGTAATAAAAATCTGCCTTTTCATAATCTTTTCCTAGTTCATAATACTTTCCAACATAATAATCTCCTAAATGTAGGTCAGGGTATTTAATAGCAACAAAATCCCCAAGAACTCTTAGGTAGTCACCATCTTGCTTATCAATTACAATTCCTTCAATTGCGTAAATGTCATCTAAACGTACATTTAAGTTTGAACCATAAAGGTATTGAATGTCTAAATATTTGTTTTCAAGATATTTGATGGCTTCCAAAGGCTCTAGTTCTTTGATGTTTTTTTCAAATTCAGACTTAGATATTTTTGAATACAAAGCGAATATTTTCGTCATTGCTCTTGGAATCGTTTCTGCAATCGTTGATAAAAAACCAGGAGAGTTTTCAAACTTATCAAAAGTAAAGTTTAGGTTTTTTGCTTCAAAAGATGTTAAATAAGTTCCTATTTCACTGAATCTTCCAAATAATTCATCTGTTGTTTGCCCTTTTGCATTACTTGCATAAATAAAATAGGTGTTGTCAATAGTCTCTAGTCTTTTAAGAGAATAGGATTTTATAATTTCTGGAGAATAATTGGCAAATTCAGGAGTTGCACAGATATAAGCATTAAAAACTGGTTCAGGTTCTTTTAAAAAGTGAGTAACAAAATTAGCTCCTTTTCCTTCACCTACAATAGTCATAAAAGGAGAGGTTTTAAAACTTCCTTCTAAATAAGGGATCAATTCATGTTTAATGAAATTATAAAAGTGAATTCCATTCGTAGTCAGTAAGTTCGTTGCTGGAACAATTGAAACATCCTTCATGAAAGTGGACTTCATATCGATTCCTACAACAATCTGCCTTGGCGCTTTATCAGCATTTGCAAAAAGTTTGGCATTTCCAACAGACAAATCAAATAAGTATTCATCTCCTAGGACAATGGTAACAGGGTAATTAGCCGTTAAATCTTTGTCGTAATTTCGAGGAAGATAAACCTTAATATTTCTTTTTTTCTTTAACTCTTTTGAATCAATGGATTTAGTAATAATTTTTTGAGAAAAAGCCGATACTGATAAACAAAATGCAAGTAAAAACGATAGATGTCTCATAGGGAATAATTTATAACGGTCAAATATAAAAAGAAAATAAAGTTAATGTGTTATTTTTGCTTCTTATATAACGACAATAGTTTAAAATTATGATACAACCTGAGTGGAAAACTGCTAAGGAATACGACGATATTACTTACAAAAAATCGAATGGAGTAGCACGAATTGCATTTAATAGGCCAAATGTTAGAAATGCTTTCAGACCAAAAACAACAAGTGAATTATTGGATGCGTTTAAAGATGCGCATGAAGATACTTCAATTGGAGTAGTGTTACTTTCTGCAGAGGGACCTTCTACGAAAGACGGAATATGGAGTTTTTGTTCAGGAGGAGATCAAAAAGCTAGAGGGCATCAGGGATATGTTGGAGAAGACGGATATCATAGATTAAATATCCTAGAAGTTCAACGTTTAATACGTTTTATGCCAAAAGCAGTTATTTGTGTTGTGCCAGGATGGGCAGTAGGAGGAGGACATAGTTTACATGTGGTTTGTGATTTGACTTTGGCTAGTAAAGAGCACGCCATTTTTAAACAAACGGATGCTGATGTTACCTCATTCGATGCAGGTTATGGTTCTGCATATTTAGCGAAAATGGTCGGACAAAAGAAAGCACGTGAAATTTTCTTTTTAGGAAGAAATTATTCAGCTCAAGAGGCTTATGAAATGGGAATGGTGAACGCTGTAATTCCTCATGAAGAGTTAGAATCTACGGCTTATGAATGGGCTCAAGAAATATTGGCAAAATCTCCAACATCTATTAAAATGTTGAAGTTCGCCATGAATTTAACGGATGATGGAATGGTTGGTCAACAAGTTTTTGCAGGAGAGGCTACAAGATTAGCTTATATGACGGACGAAGCGAAAGAAGGAAGAGATGCCTTTTTAGAGAAACGTAAGCCTAATTTTGACAAGAAATGGATTCCATAGTGGTCTAATTAATTGTAGACCATTTATTATTAGTTTTGAGAGATAAGTTTCAATAGATTTTTTCACTCAAAACTAATTGTTTTTAAATAACACTTAGTAATAAAAATAGATTGTGAAAATAATTTGTATTGGACGAAACTATGCAAAGCATATTGAAGAACTGGCAAATGAAAAGCCTGAAAGTCCAGTTATATTTTTAAAGCCTGATTCGGCTATTCTACCTAAAAAAATGCCTTTTTTCATTCCTCCATTTTCGGAAGATATTCACTATGAGGTTGAGGTGCTGGTGAAAATTAATAAAGTTGGAAAACATATTTCTCCAAAGTTCGCTCATAAATATTACGACGAAGTAGGGTTAGGGATCGATTTTACAGCTAGAGATGTTCAAGCCCAGTGTAAAGAAAAAGGATTGCCTTGGGAGAAAGCGAAAGCATTTGACGGAAGTGCAGTAATAGGTCAGTTTTTTCCAAAAGAAGAGTTCGATATTAATAATACTTCTTTCCAGTTAAAGAAAAACGACATTGTAGTGCAGGATGGTAACACTCAATCAATGCTATGGAAAGTAGATGAGTTAATAGGTTATGTATCTCAATATTTTACATTAAAAAAAGGAGATGTAATTTTTACAGGGACGCCAGCAGGAGTAGGTAGAGTGGAAGAAAATGATATTCTCACAGGTACAATAGAGGGTAAAGAAGCTTTTCAGATAAAAGTGAAATGAGTATAATCTCTATTATATTAGTTATTATAATCATTACGATTGGGTGGTCCTATTTTAGTTTAGCTAAAAGATACAAAAGAAATAAAGTACTCTATGTGTTTTTAGGAGTGGGAACTTTTGTTTTTGTAGTTCTTCTAAATGCTGTACTCTATTCGTCTTTGGAAATTTTATCTAAGAATATAGATAGGTCGATACATCGATTAATTACATTTGTAATGGGAGTTTTGATAGCAGTAATCATACATTATACTCTTGAAAAAAAGCTCTTGAAGGAGATTAAAAATAACTCCGAAGAAGCTATTAATGAAATAGGAAATTCTTAGAAGAAATTAAGTTTAAAAAAAATGTTTTCTTTAAAAGGAATTAACAGAGAAAAAGCGAGGAAAGATGATATTTGGAGTATTTCTAATTTTAGTAATAGGTAAAAAGTTTTATGAATTAGCAGCAAGTTATAATAAAAGTAAATGGGGCTATGCCATTGCAGGAGCTTTGAGCTATTATGTAGGAGCATTTATTTTGGGGTTAGTACTGGGAGTAGTGTTGTTGATTTTAGAATCGGATTTTTTGGAAACTGCTAACGACTTCGTTTTAACATTGATAACGATACCTGTAGGGATTTTAAGTTGCTATTTATTCTATATTTTCTTAGAAAGAAAGTGGGAGAAAGAAAATCCCGATAAAGATAGTTTAATTGACCAAATAGGGAATTCATAAATGAATGAACCGACCTGTTAAATAATTATGAAACAAAAAGATGAGTAGTTATTTTAAACATCAAAGGTTACATCTAAACTATGGAAAAGCAATAAATACAAAAGGATGAAAGCAGAAATTATTACGATAGGAGATGAAATTCTAATCGGTCAAATAGTTGACACAAATTCTCAATGGATTGGTCAAGAATTAAATAGAATCGGAGTTTCTGTACATCAGATATCTTCTATTCAAGATGAAAGAAACCATATACTAAATGCTTTGAAAGAAGCAGAAAGTAGGGCTGACATCGTTATTGTTACTGGAGGATTGGGACCTACTAAGGATGATATAACTAAAAAGACCATTGCTGATTATTTTAATGATTCGGAAATTGTTGAGTATAATGAGGTGATTGATCATATCAAACAGTTATTCAAAAAAGTAAATCATCCATTTAATGAAGTTCAAAGGTATCAAGCACAGTTGCCATCAAAGGCAACATTGTTAATGAATAGATTCGGTACCGCACCAGGAATGTGGTTTGAAGAAAATGATACAGTTTTTGTTTCTATGCCTGGTGTTCCTTATGAAATGAAAGGGCTGATGGAGTATGAAGTACTACCGAGACTGCAAGATAAGTTTGAATTGCCCCATATTATTCATAAAACAATTATTACCTATGGAACGGGAGAAAGTGTGATAGCAGAAAGAATTGAAAACTGGGAAGATAATTTACCTTCATTCATTAAACTAGCGTATTTACCTTCTTTCGGTAGAGTTCGATTAAGACTGTCTGGTAAAGGAACTAATAAGAGTGAGTTGGAAGAGGCTTTGACAGAACAGTTGGATCAATTATTAGAACTAATTTCTGATATTGTTGTAGGAATAGATGATGATTCGTCCATAGAAAAGCAAGTAGGGGAATTATTAAAAAGCAAAGGTCAAACTATCAGTACAGCGGAAAGTTTAACAGGTGGAAAGATAGGGGCGACTATGGTTTCTGTTCCTGGATCTTCGGCGTATTACAAAGGAAGTTTGGTTACTTATACTGCTGAATTAAAACAACAACTTTTAGGTGTGTCTGAAGAAACAATAAATAGGCATAGTGTTGTAAGTGCAGAGGTAGCAAAGGAAATGGTTCAAGGAGCAATCAAGAATTTGAAAACTGATTACGCGATTGCCGTAACTGGAAATGCTGGACCAACACAAGATAACAATGATAAAAGTGTAGGAACGGTATATATTGCATTGGCATATCAGGATAATATTGATGTTCAGGAGTTTAATTTTGGTCAGCCAAGAGAAAAGGTGATTAATAGAACAGTATCGAAGGCATTGGAACTATTGCAAAAAAATATTCTAAAAAATTAATACAGAATATTTTGTTTAATTCTGTCAAAAATTCGTATATTTGCACCTCGTTTAGAAATAACACTATAAAACTGTCAAGAAGATGTCTAGAGTTTGTGAATTAACAGGTAAAAAAGCGATGGTAGGTAACAACGTATCGCATGCCTTGAATAGAACTAAAAGAAAGTTTAACGCTAATTTAATGACTAAGCGTTTTTATATTCCAGAAGAAGATAAATGGATTACATTAAAGGTATCTGCTTCTGCATTAAAAAATATTAATAAAAAAGGAATCTCTGCTGTTCTTAAAGAAGCTAGAGAAAAAGGTTTCTTAACGAAGTAATTCCTTTCCAGATAAAAATTTTATAGAGATGGCAAAAAAAGGAAACAGAGTTCAAGTTATATTAGAGTGTACTGAACACAAGGCTACTGGACAACCAGGAACTTCTCGTTATATCACTACGAAAAATAAGAAAAATACTCCTGATAGAATGGAATTAAAGAAATTTAATCCAATCTTAAAGAAGATGACAGTTCATAAAGAAATTAAATAATTAGCTACGGCTTAAATTTTATATAAAATGGCAAAGAAATCAGTAGCAACGTTACAAACAGGTTCTAAAAGATTAACTAAGGCAATTAAAATGGTAAAATCTCCAAAGAGTGGAGCTTATACTTTTGTTGAGGCTATTATGGACCCTACACAAGTAAACGACTTTTTAGCTAAAAAGTAATTCTTGTATACAGTTTAAGGAAAAGCTACTTTCAATTTTGAAAGTAGCTTTTTTTGTATTAAAAAATGAGTATTTTTGAATTCAACCAGTTTACCTTATATAAAGTCTTAGTGTGTAGTAATTCAAATTAATGACAATATGACTCTAAAGTGAATTTGGTATGGTTTTTACCATTATTTGAGTGATTATAAAATTAGACCATGAGTTTTTTTAAGAAAATATTCTCGAAAGAGAAAAAAGAAACATTAGACAAAGGCTTAGAAAAAACTAAATCCAGCTTTTTTTCAAAATTATCTAAAGCGGTTGCAGGAAAGTCGAAAGTAGATGATGATGTATTGGATAATTTAGAGGAGGTATTAGTGTCTTCTGATGTTGGAGTGGGTACCACATTAAAAATTATTGAAAGAATTGAAGAGCGCGTTTCTCGCGATAAATATTTAGGTACTGAAGAACTTAATCAAATATTAAGGGAAGAAATAGCAGGATTACTATCTGAAACTAATTCAGGAGATGATTCTGATTTTACAGTACCTAAAAATACCAAACCATATGTATTAATGGTTGTAGGTGTTAATGGAGTTGGAAAAACAACTACGATAGGAAAATTGGCTTCTCAATTTAAAAAGAAGGGATTGAAAGTTGTGCTTGGAGCTGCTGATACTTTTAGAGCTGCCGCAATTGATCAGCTTCAAGTATGGGCAGATAGAACAGATGTACCAATTGTGCGTCAAGAAATGGGCTCGGATCCAGCGTCTGTAGCGTTCGATACCGTTAAGTCAGGAATGAACCAAGATGCCGATGTAATCATTATAGATACAGCAGGTCGTTTGCATAACAAGGTAAATTTAATGAATGAGTTATCTAAAATTAAAAGAGTAATGCAAAAAGTGGTTCCTGATGCACCACATGATGTGTTATTAGTATTAGATGGTTCTACAGGACAGAATGCATTTGAACAAGCGAAACAGTTTACAAAAGCAACTGAAGTAACATCACTAGCTGTAACTAAATTGGATGGAACGGCTAAAGGAGGTGTCGTAATTGGTATTTCTGACCAGTTTCAAATTCCAGTAAAATATATTGGAGTTGGTGAAGGAATAGACGATTTACAGGTATTTAATAAATTTGAATTTATCGATAGTTTTTTCAAATAAACTAAACGAATATATAAACAAAAAGGTCCTTCTTCTGAAGGACCTTTTTGTTTATACGAGGAAATTGCGTTTTTCAAAAAACACTATTTCTTTATCTATATTCTTAGAATTAATATATTTGATTATAACTAATCAAGACACTTTTCTATGAAACACTTATATTATTTCTTTGCTCTTGTTCTTTTTATAGGGTGCAAAGAGAAGGTTCAAAAAATCGAGTATTTTAAAAGTTATAACGAAGATTCGGAGGTCTTGGCGCAACAAGATCATGAGAATCCAAGGATGAAATTTAAACTAATACAATCCAAATATCTCGATTTAAATAAGGAGTTTGAGCCATTTCAAGCTGATTTGGAGAGTTTTTCTGAGGACGAGTACATAGCTTTAAAACCACTGATATTAGAACAGGATATTCCTTCCCTACAAGAGAATATTAAAGCGGGTAAACTTAGCTATGAAAAATTGACATTGTTCTATTTATACAGAATTCGAAAATTCGAGAGTGATAGTACCAAACATTTAAATGCTATTATCAGCTTAAACCCAAATGTTTTGAAAGAAGCGCGAGCGATGGACAAATCTCGTGAATCCGGATTATCGCAGTTTTCACTTTATGGAATGCCGATTCTTCTAAAGGATAATGTGAATACAAAAAATATGTTGACTACGGCTGGAGCTGTTGCTTTAAAGAATAACCTTCCTAAGGAGGATGCTCACATTGTAAAAAGATTAAAGGAATCTGGTGCGCTAATTCTTGGTAAAGTAAATTTAAGCGAATGGGCATACTTTTTTTGTAATGGATGTCCTTTGGGGTATAGCGCAATTGGAGGACAAACGTTAAATCCATACGGACGAAAAGTGTTTGAAACGGGAGGTTCTAGTTCTGGAAGTGGTGTGGCAGTCGCTTCTAATTATGCAGTTGCGGCAATTGGAACCGAAACAGCTGGTTCGATAACCTCTCCTTCTAGTAAAAATTCGCTTGTTGGATTGAAGCCTACTACAGGAGTTTTAAGTAGAACAGGAATAATACCTATTTCTAATTTTTTAGACACCCCAGGTCCGATGACTAAAAATGTAATCGATAATGCCTTACTTTTTAAAGTAATGGTTCATAAGGATAGAGAAGATCTTTCAACTGAAATTTTGAATGATTTGCCAATGGATTACTTCAATTATACTTGGGATTCCGCGTATTTTAAAAATAAAAAAATTGGGATACTTAGTGATTTACTTGAAGACCCTATTTACAAAAAAACTATTGAAGATATTGAGGAAGTAGGAGGTGATATGTTGAATTTATCACCTGAAAGCATGGATTATAACGGTTTTTCTAATTTGTTAACGACCGAAATGAAATATGATTTACCTAAGTATTTACAGTCTCATTCTGGTGATTCTGTTACCATAAAATATGTAAAAGAGGTAGTTAGTTTCAATAGGAAAGATAGTCTAAAAAGAGCTCCCTATGGACAACAGTTGTTTGAAGGGATTGCTAAGGATACCACTTCAATTCAGAAATTGACTGAACTAAAGGAAAAACTAAAAGAAAATGGAATAAAATACTTAGAAGCTTTAGAGACTGGAAAAGTAGATGTGATTTTATCGATTGATAATTACCATTCTGCTGTAGCGGCAGTGGCTCATTATCCTACAATTACGGTTCCAATGGGATATAAAAGTTCAGGAGAACCAACGGGATTGACTTTTATAGGAAAGTCATTATCCGAAAAGCAATTATTAGAATTTGCATATGCTTTTGAGAAATTAATCAAAGCGCGAAAAATACCAGTAGATTATCAATAAGAGTTGTTATTATAATATAGAGTTTAACTTGTCAATAGTTGAAATACAATAATAAGTTGAAGCTCTAGAGGACTGCGATTATTTGAGAGTTCTTATAGGGCTTCACAATTAAAAAAGCTTTATTTTTGCAAATCGAATTTTTTTAAGATGCGTACAAAAACAATAAAGCAAAACAAGATCAATGTAGTTACCTTAGGGTGTTCTAAGAATGTATACGATAGTGAGGTTTTAATGGGACAATTAAAAGCGAATGGTAAAAACGTTGTACATGAAGATGAAAATGATGAAGGAAATATTGTTGTAATTAATACTTGTGGATTCATAGGTAAAGCGAAGGAAGAAAGTGTTGATACCATTTTACATTATGCTCAGAAAAAAGAAGCTGGTGAAGTGGATAAAGTTTTTGTTACTGGTTGTTTAAGTGAGCGTTATAAGCCGGATTTAGAAAAAGAGATAACGAATGTAGATCAGTTTTTTGGTACGCATGATTTACCAAATTTGTTAAAGGTTTTAGAAGCAAATTATAAGCACGAGTTGATTGGTGAACGCTTAACGACAACACCTAAACATTATGCATACTTAAAGATAGCGGAAGGGTGTGACAGACCATGTTCGTTTTGTGCAATTCCCTTAATGAGAGGGAAACACAAATCAACACCAATAGAAAACTTGGTTATTGAAGCTCAAAAGTTGGCTGCCGATGGTATTAAAGAAATAATGTTAATAGCTCAAGATTTAACTTATTATGGATTAGATCTTTATAAAAAAAGAGCATTGGCTGATTTATTGAAAGAATTGGTAAAGGTTGAAGGTATTGAATGGATACGTTTACATTATGCTTTCCCTACAGGGTTCCCAATGGATGTTCTTGAAGTAATGAAAAATGAGCCGAAAGTCTGTAATTATCTTGATATCCCATTACAGCATATAAATACTGAAATACTTAAGTCAATGAAACGAGGAACAACACATGAAAAAACTACTGATTTAATCAGGAAGTTTAGAGAGTTTGTTCCTAATATGGCTATAAGAACAACGTTAATTGTTGGATACCCGGGAGAAACTGAAGAGCAATTTCAAGAGTTAAAAGACTGGGTAGAAGAAATGCGTTTCGAAAGATTGGGTGCCTTCGAATATTCTCATGAAGAGAATACAGGTGCTTATGATTTAGAGGATGATGTGCCTGCTGATGTAAAGTTCCGACGAGTAAATGAAATTATGGAGGTACAATCACAAATTTCTTGGGAATTGAATCAAGGGAAAATAGGTAATACTTACCGTTGTCTTTTTGATAGAAAAGATGGAGAGTATTATTATGGACGAACTGAATTTGATTCACCTGACGTAGATAACGATGTTCTTGTAAGCGCAAAAGATCATTACATTAAGCTTGGTGAATTTATCGATATTGAAATATACGAGGCTGGTGATTTCGATTTATATGGAAAACCAGTGAATCAGTAATTATATTTTTGAAGCCAACTTTAATGGATAAACTAACTACCTATATTGATAAATATGTCTCTTTAGATCAGAATGAACTGAATGAAATTTTACCTTTTTTTGAAAGAAAGGTATATTCAAAAGATAAATTTTTGATTAAGCAAGAACAGGTAGTTACGCATTACTATTTTATAGCATCAGGAGGTGTCATGATTTATGATATTGTGGAAGATATACAGCATACGCGATATTTTGCTTTTGAAAATGAATTTATTGCAGACATCTCCAAGATTAAAAACAAACAGCGTTCTGCATCTTTTATAAAAACTATTGAAGAAACAGAAGTTTATACGATCTCATATGAAGATATGGAACGTTTGTATGATAAGTTTCCAAAGTGGCAAAAATTTGGAAGGTTAATTTGGGAGGATGCTTTTACGAGCGTGTTATATGGTATCCATAACTTTCAATCACTAACCGCTAAAGAACGCTATCTCGATCTATTAAATAGGTCAGATTTAATTTTTAGAGTTCCTTTAAAGGATTTATCTGTTTTTCTTGGAATCACTCCTCAATCCTTAAGTCGAATTCGAAAAGAAATCAGTACCGAGAAAACATCTTCACACGATTAGAATACATTATAGTATCGTTTTTAATAAACTCTTAACATAGTTTGAGTAGGTAATTATCATTTGGTAATTTAATCAGCCCTATTTAGGCCAATATTTGTATCAAAATAATAATACAAATATCATGGTCAGAAAAACAGCCACTTTAATTTTATTTTTGTTCATAGCCAATGTCTATGGTCAAGTGACAGGAGACGTCTTTGTTGTAAACAAAGATAGAGATGTTTTCTATGTTCATTACACACCCGAAATTAACAATTCCGATGCTTTCGATTATCAAAGGATTAGTTCGAAACTAAGTTTTCCATTGTTTAGAAAAAGATTATCTCTCTTTAATACCGTTGGAATGGATTATCATTCTTTTTCATTCGGGAATCAAAGTCAGCCTTCGATCTTAAATGCAAAAGAAGAATATTTTAACCTTAATTATAGCCTACTCGCTAATTATAAAATATCAAAAAACTGGTCGGTAAATGCATTATTAATGCCTTATGCAAATGGTAGTTTTAATAGAAGTCTGGAGTCGGATGATATTCATTTTAATGGATTGCTATTCGCTGAAAAAAGATTTACCAGCAAAAACAAACAAAACACATATCTCTTAAGTTTTGGGATCGGATACCTTACTTTATCTGGTGAAAAAAGGGTAAATCCAGTTGTTAACTTTATGGGAATGATCGGACATAAATTAACTTTCGCTATTGGATTACCAAATACCTATGTAAAGTACGATTTCAATAGAAAACATTCCATTAAAGTTTTGGGGGATCTAAATGACTTTTCTTTCCGATTAACCAACCAAAGAGATAATGATTTGTATGCCAATGTATCGCAATCTGTTTTTACTACGGTATCTGCTGGATTGGAGTACAACTATTGGCTTTCAAGATCTATTGGGATTTTGGTAAGAGGAACACATTCTGTTTTCGAGAAATACGAGTTTCACGATACTAATGATGAAGTCATTTATGGGATGGATGTTCCATTGAAAGCATATCTTTCTGTTGGATTAAAAGTAAATCCTTTTAGAGGTAGAAAACCAAAAATTGTTAAATAGTAAAGAATAAGATAATTATAAAGTGAAGCCTCTTCAATTTTCATCATATAACAAGTTAATAAAGAGGAATTACAATGACCAAATAATTTATAAAACATGAAAAACAAAGAAATTGCACCCAATATCTTTTCGTTGAAGTCGATGATGTTAATGGCATTACCATCGTATTTCTTTCCCGGAGTTACTGCTTGGTTATCTGGATGGTTTTTGCATAAAAACGATTTAATGAATGCTAGCTTTGTAAGCATCGCAATCCCATCTTTAATAGCGACCCTCATAACCTATAGTTTACTTTGGGGATTAAAGAGTCGATTTAAACTGGAAAACAAACTAGTAAGAATTTTATTAATGCTTATTCTGAATTTATCGTTGGCGTATTTTTTAGTCATCTCTCTTAAGTTAAATAGATACCAATTTGACATAATGTTATCCACTGTTATTGGAACTGTGATTACTGCATGGAAAGTACCAATTCAAAAGAATAAATAATGAAATTAGATAAACCAACAATTATCGTTTTTGGCGCAACTGGAACAGTTGGAGCAGAGGTGTTAAAGCTACTTAGTAATAAAAATTGTTTTGTAAGAGGTGTTTTAAGAGTTCCAGAGAGAAAACCTCCAATTCAACTGAATGGATTTAACCAGAATATTAGTTATGTGTCGGCTGATTTAAATTCAAAAGAACAACTAAGATCTATTTGTAAAGAGGCAGACGGTATTTTTCTGCTAACGGCTACCTCTCCAAGTCAAATTATTTATGAAACAAATATCATAGAGGTGGCTGAAGAGTTAGGGATTAAAAGAGTAGTTAAACTATCTGCACCAGTGGTTCCCAATTCTATTTTCGTTGAAGTGAGTGATTGGCACAGACGAATAGAAAAAGTACTTCAAAAGAGTAGCCTGGATTATTGCCTTTTACAACCTCATTCATTTATGCAAAACTGGGAACGAAATACGTTTACAATTAAATATTTTGGGAAGATTTTTGGAGTAATGGGAGAGGCAGAAAGAAACTATGTCGATGCTCGTGATGTTGCTGAAGTGGCAGTGAAGTATTTATTGCGAAAAGAGCCTTTAAACAGAGAAGCCGTGGTGTTATCGGGGCCTGAAGCATTATCAAATATATGTATGGCCGAACGATTATCTTATGTTACGGGAAAGAAGGTTGTTTATGAAGATATTTCTAGAGAAGCTTTTCTTAAGCAATTAACCAAGAGAGCAAAACTTCCAGAGTGGCTAGCCCGACATTTAGTCGAAATAGATTTATTAGCAAAAAAGCACCCAGAACCGAAGACAGATACCATTGAGAGTATTTTGGGTAGAAAGCCGAGAATTATGAATGCTTATTTGCAAGAATCTAGAGAGAAATTCCTTCCTAAAAAATGGATGTTTTTCAGATAGGAAGTCCCCAGATTGTTCATGAGCCTTGTAAAGAAAATCTTTACAAGGCATTTTTGCTACATCCAACCGTTGTAAACAGCAATTAAACCGATGGTGTCAAAAAATCCGTGTATGGCAATATTAAACCATAAATCATATTTTTTTAGATGAAATATAATAGACAATATAAATCCAATAATTCCAGTGATAATTTGACCAGTAATACCTTGATAACTGTGCATAAGTCCAAATAGAATACCAAATAGTACCAAATTAACTATTAAGCTTATGGAATTGTTTCCGAAGAATTTTTTGAATTGATTCATAAAGTAGCCTCTCCAAATTATTTCTTCTCCAAAAGCAGCTGAAATCCATATAAAACCGAGCATGATTAAAGCATAAGAAGTGTTGCCTTTAAGTTCATGAAAGCTTGAAAAGTCTATGTCATTTCCTGTTAATGATCCAATAATTGGAATTAAAAAAAAGTAATAAATAGTGAAAAGTATTGAGGCAATAGTTGGAGCATAAACCAAAATTTCTAATAGGGAAGAAGATCCTTTTTTCAAACCAAGAGCTTCGAACCCTTTTTTATCATTTTCAATAAAGCTTGAAATGATAACTAAAATAGCCGGAGCGATAACAATAAAATAACCAAGGTGTAGAGATGAAAACCATATAGCAAAAACGGATATTATGGTTACAATTGGAAGGATTTTTGATTTAAAAAAAGTAATATTCATTGTTAATTTGTTTAGATAATGATGCAAATTAACTTTGAAAAACTCTAATAAAGTTATTGGTTGTCAATGGTATTTACCGAATGGTAGCAAAAATTAGACTGAATAGCATATTTATTTATAGCTTATCGTTAAACCAGTTTTCAAAATCTTTCTTTTTATATCGGCTAATTACCACTTGGCGATTTTCGTCATTAACAATTGTTGATTTTAGCATGACCAAAAGTTTTCCGTTTTCAATGGATTTTAATTTTTCTACTGAATTATAATGAAGAATTGTTTGGCGGTTCGCTCTAAAAAAAGAATGAGTGTTGAGTTGTTCTTCTGCTGAGTTTAATGTAAAATCTGTAGTTATTATTTTTCCATCTATGTTCACAATGTATACTATTTTATTTTCGCTGTATAAAAGAGCTATTTCATTGAGTTTTATTAAGCAGGTTTCCCCTGCTTTTTTAAAAGATAAAGTTCCTTCTATAGTTTCTAAACGATGCAATTTGTAAATAGCTTCGGCAAACATGAAAATAATTGCCAAACCACTTAATAGCAATGTTATTGAAAGTCCTGTTGAAAAGTAATACAATTCGAAATCACCACCTCTTAAACTTACTACAATCCAATAAATAGGGAGGTAAGCAAGAGAAATATATCCTAAAGTAGATATCAGGAAGCAAGTCAGAGTTTTAACCGTTATTTCTTTGTGGAAATATCTCTTTTCAAAAAAAATGAAATTGTATTTGGCAATAGCCAGTACCACAATGCCTATTATAGTGGAAATGATAATTGAAACATACGGGAAACTATAATACGTATGGAAAGGGAAATTTTCACTTTGAGCCAAATGATTTGCAATTGTTGATATAACTATTAACAAAAGAAAACTCTTCAATTTAGGGTTTAATGAATTAAGTTTTTTTGAATTGGTAAAGCGAGAAAACACTCCGTTCATTATCGAATAATTTATACTTAAAGTTAGAATTATTTTCTAATTTCTAAACTGCGGCAAAGTTACTAAATCGTAAATGAGTTTTTATGTTTTTAAACAGCTAGAAACGAAGAAAAAGATTGAAAGAATTTACTGATCTTTGTAAAAGAAATATTTAAGGCGTCAGGAAGTTGTTAGTGTTTAATTTGAAAGTAAAAAATGGAAAAAGCATATTTTAATTGGAGTACAGGTAAGGATTCGTCTTTGGCGTTATATAAGGTTTTAAAAGAACAAAAATATAGAGTAGAAAGATTGATCACTAATATAAACGAAGATTATCAACGCGTTTCTATGCATGGATTGCATGAGGATTTGTTAAATGCTCAAGTTGAAAGTATTGGCATTCCTCTAGATAAAATAGAGTTCCCTGCAGATGTTACTATGGCAATGTATGATCAGAAAATGAAACACAAAACAGTTGGTTTGAAAGAAAACGGTTTTCAAAATGCCATTTTTGGAGATATTTTTTTGGAGGATTTGAGAAAATATAGAGATACCCAATTAAGAGAAGTTGGAATTACAGGGGTATATCCTTTATGGAAAAAGGATACCAAGGATTTATTGAGAGAGTTTTTAGATCTTGGTTTTAAAACAATTACTGTTTGTGTAAATGCAGATTTGTTAGGGAGGGAATTTGTAGGAAGAATTATTGATGAGGATTTTATTAATGATTTGCCTGAGAATGTTGATGTATGTGGTGAAAATGGAGAGTTCCATACTTTTTGTTTTGATGGACCTATTTTTTCAAAACCAGTGGATTTTGAGATAGGAGAAAAGGTTTTAAGGTCATATAAATTGCACGATGATGAAGATGATAATTGCTATCAAAAATCAGAGAAAGAGGAAAAAAGAAAATACAGTTCTAACTTTTGGTATTGTGATTTAAAGAAGAAGTAGTGCTATTTTGACAGGGTAAAGAAAAAGGTAGTTCCTTTTTTAAGTGCTGAAGTCAACCATATTTTTCCACCATAATTACTTATGACTTTCTCCACAATTGAAAGCCCAATTCCGGTAGAGTTTTTATTGTTTTCGAGCTTTTGAAAAACATTGAATATTTTAGTGTGGTATTTTTCTTCTATACCTTTACCATTATCTTTTACGTAATACACAAAAGTTTTTCCTTCTTTTTTATACCCAACTTCAATTTTACCGATATCCTTATCATTATATTTAACAGCATTACTTATTAAATTTTGAAATAATTGCTGTAATCTATAAGTATCTCCTTTAATCGTTGGAAAGTTTTCCGAAACGGAAACATGAATATGTTTAGGGATATAAATATGACTTAAAATATCTTTAAGAATAATATTCAGATCAATAAAAGAACTTTTAAAATCTTTCAGTCCGATAGTTGAGTATTCAAGAATACCACTAACCAGCGCTTCCATTCTAGTAATGTTTTCTCCAATTAAATTAATATAGTCCGAGGCTTCTTCTGAAAACTCTTTAATATGATCTTCTTTTAACCAAGAAACAAGAGCATCCATGTTTCTTAAAGGAGATTTTAAATCATGAGATACGATATGAGCATAATTATTTAATTCTTCATTACGCTCCTCTAACCTCTGAAGTAAAATGTTTTGGTTTTCGTAAGCTTTACATGCTTCAAGAGTGATTGAAAATTTGCTTATTACAGGAAGTAACTGGTTTAAATCTTTACTACATATATTCTTTTCTATTGAATATAAAAAAAGGAAACTACTTTTGTTCAAACGTACAATTGCTAATATTCCACTATCAATTGCTATTGTTGATAGTTCATCGAATAAATCGTTATACTCTTCAAGAGTACATTGATCAATAGCATTTAAGTAGTCATACGCCCAAGTTGAAATTTCTTGTTTTGTACTATGATCACCATAGGGTATAGAATATTCTGTAATTAAGTTATTCTGATCAAGTCTAAGAATCCAACAAGCATTTAAATTTTTCCTTTTTAGTAAAAGTTTTAGGAAGCTATCACAATTGCTATAATAGTCAAGTGATTTCCCTATACTCATAGAATACTCATACAGTCTTAGAATATCAAGTATCTGATTACCACTTTCCATTATTCAAATAAACCTACAACAATTGTTCTATTATAAAATTCAATATATCCATTTCCATAAGAAGAAATTTCACCCAAAGTTAAAGCACCATCTATATTGATATCTGGATACTTATCTTGAATAGTTTTATAAACGTTTTCTAATTCGTATTTGAAGTCATCTTTTAACTTAAATACTCTGGTAATGCAATCAATAATCATGGCGTTTTTTGCACCCTCAGCCTTAGAAACAATTTCTTCGGTGGCTATTTTCGCCGCATTAAGAAGGGATTCGTTTTCACCTTTCATGATATTAATCATGGTATTTTCCTCAACGTGTCCAATACAAACAATTGCATTATTATTTTCAACTTTTAATGGGTCACGTACAATATGATGGTCAATTCCGTCTTTGATAATTCCGATCGGATAGCATCCGGAAAAATCTAAAAAGTTCTCCTGTGTAACTGTACTACCAGAATCTTTCTCAACGATTTTTTTGTATATGTTAAATGGATTGTCCCAGTTTATTTCTTCAATTGTATTATGATTAGCTTTCGTAACGATAAACGGTCCATCAAGTTTTTCCCAACCATGATTTACACCAATACTAGATTTGGTTTCTGTTAAACATACTACAGCAGCATCTTGAAAGAAACCATCTTTAGAAAAAACACATGGAGCTTGTTTCAGACTTAAACTTCCAGCACCTCCACCTATGTAATTGGTGTTCATTCCATAGTTTTCATAGAGTTGACTCAAAAAAACAGAAATATTAGAAGTTAGCCCGTCGACGTATGTTATTAAGCTATAGTCTGCCCCAGGTTTAAAGTCAACAGAAGGTATTTTATAGTCCTGTTTACTTATGTTTTTCACCATAGACAAGTAAACAATATTGCTTAATCTATGAATAACAATTCCTTTTTTACTAGTATGATCGTTATGGATAATCATTGGGAAAATGGCTCCAATGAAACTGACTCCTTCTTCGTTTAGCGCTTTTATCAGTTCTTCAATATCAGTACTTGTTTCTTCTCCAATACTGATTAAAGCTGTGTCGTTCTCAACATAGTTTTTTATGGACAGAGCCACTTCTGCTGGGGTTTCAGTGGTTAATAGCATATAAAGGATTTTTTGTTATCGTAATATACTAAAATTACACTGAAAACCTATTTAAAAAATTGGAAAATAAGCGGTTATGTTTTTTTTGATAATTGCCAAAATAGAAAAACGCCATGGTTCACATGGCGTTTTTTTACAAAGCTATTTTCTCTAGAGCTAAAAAGTGAGTAGTTGTTTCACTTTTTAAAGGAAATATTTTTACTTCACATTTATAAGTGGATTTATCTTTTCTGTGATTGATAATTACCTCTTTAAATGGAGTTCCCATAAGTAACTTTTGTCGTATCCTTTCTCTTGTTTCTTTCGAGGTTCTTTCTCCCTGAAGAAAATTTGGTGTTTTGTTCAAGGCAAATTTTTTCGAATATCCAGTCATTTCTGTAAAACCTGAATTTACCCATACTATTTTTTTAGATAAGTCAGTTAAAACAAGGGCTTCGAAAGAATTACCTTTAAAGATGCTGTCCAAATCATTAGTCCAATTATATTGTTGTGACATTTCTTTAATTACTTCAATATCCTTGTTTCTTTGAATTTCAGTTCCTAGTTGATGAAATTTTTGTAAATAAATATCAAAGGACATCAATTCTGAATTCACAAAGTCATTTACTTGCATGTAGCTTTGTAGACCTTTAATTTCTTCTTCCGATAAGGAAGCAAGATAAAGATCCAAGCTTTTCATATTCAGTATATTATTTTTCATGATTTAATATTTCGCAGCTCCAATATTCTTGGAACTTTTATTAATAAAATTACGCAAGTCTTCATTCGATTTTTGCAAATCTTCTTTACGTAAATACATCATATGTCCGCCTCTATATCCTTTAAAAGAAAAGCGGTCTTTTAATTTTCCACTCGGGTCAATTTTACTCATCGTATACTTGGCCGCAGCATAAGTAGTAGCTCCATCGTAATATCCGGATTGAACTAATACTTTTAAGAAAGGGTTTTGTGCCATAGCTTTTCGTAAATTTTCGCGAGCACTATTTTTTGTAAAGTCCCATGGATGAACCGAACCAAACATGTTATACTTTACGTCAGTGTTGAATTTCAAAACATTCTTAATGTAATAATTCATAGCTGGTGTAAAGGAGTGAACCCATGAAACCAATTCTGGACTGTAATCTGGACTCTCTCCAGATTCTTTTCTGTCAACACCTAAATACCTACTGTCAAGTCTTCCAATTGTTTTTCCTGATTTCTCTCTTAAAAGCTCTTTCCAGAAGAAACTATTCGGAACTTCTAAATTATGTTGAAGTATTACCTCTTTTTTAAGACCTGAATAATAGGCCATTTTTTCAGCAATTTCTTGTCTCTCATTATCAGAAATAAAACCTCCTTTTGCTATTGCTGGTAAAAGTTTGTTAATGGCAAAATTTTCAGATTCTGGCAAAATAGCTTCTAGATCTTGTTGTTGTAATTGCGAAGGAAGCATTTTATGATACCAGGCAGCTGCTGTGAAATACGGGAAATTGATGGCAAAATCTTCAGAACTCTTTGTTCTGAGTAATTCGTAATCAGCAGGAGATACCATGATGACTCCATTAAGATAAATCCATTGACTACTTTGAAGCTCGTAGGCAAGCTGCATTACGCGCGTTCCTCCATAACTTTCCCCGATTATATATTTAGGTGATTTCCACCTATTATGTCGTGTGATAAAAGTATTTAACCAGCTTGCTAAATATTTAGCATCAGCATTGATTCCAAAGAAGTATTTATGGTCTAACTTTTCTTCTTTTTTTAGAACAGGTCTTGAGTAACCAGTATTTACAGGATTTACAAAAACTATATCTGCAACATCAAGCACTGAATAAGGATTGTCTTTAATTCCATAAGGTTGAATAGGGTTGCCTTCATCATCGATATTTAAAACTTTCGGCCCAGTGTATCCAATGTGCATCCAAACTGAAGCAGATCCAGGTCCACCGTTAAAGGACATTAATAAAGGTCTGTTCTCCCTATTCTGAACATCCGTTCTATAGTAATATGTGTAATAAAGCGTAGCCTTAATTTTTCCGTTTTTATCAAATACCGGTTGTGTTCCAGTTTGAGCCTTGTATTTTATTGGTTTCCCTTTTATAGATACGGATCCAGAGGTAACCACGGTAGTGTCTACAGGAATCCTTAAGTCTTGAGCGCCTAAATAAATAGAGAATAATAGCGCAGCAAATGAAAACAATTTTTTCATTTTGAGATGCAGTTTTTGGTTGTTTGTTTAATTTATAAAAATACGAAAACTTTTTGTGAAGATAAAAGAGTAATAATGAGGCTTTTTCTTAGCTTATATATGAAGGTGTTTTTAAGTTTAACGTAAAATGTTCGCAACATTTTATTTTTTAAAACTTCTCAAAAACGCCTAATCCAAATAGAGCGAAATCGTATTTAACAGGGTCTTTCGGATCGAATTTTCTTAGAGTAGTATCCAGTTCCATGAGAGCTTTCCAGTCGTTTTGCTTACGTTTTAATATTCCTAGTTTTCGAGCAACATTTCCAGAATGAACATCTAAAGGACAATGTAAATGAGCAGATGAATGCGATTTCCAAATTCCTAAATCTACTCCCGCTTTATCATCTCTCACCATCCATCTTAAAAACATATTAATTCGTTTTGAAGCTGAGTTTTTTAATGGGTCAGAAACATGTTTGAGTGTTCTTGTTTCATGCGGGATTTCAAAGAAGGTTTTTTTGAATTCATGAATAGCGTGTTGATAATTATCAATACCATGTTCAGGTTTTAAGACACTTTCCAAACCTTGATGATTGGTGTAAATATTTTTTAGAGATTTTATGAAGAAGGTAATATCGATATTATTAAATGTTCTGTGCACAAAATCATCGAACCTTTCTAGGTCATCTTCTTTATGATTCATTACGAAATCATAAGGAGCATTCCCCATTAAATCAACAAGGCGTTGAGCATTTTTTATAATCATCTTTCGATTTCCCCAAGCAATAGTAGCGGCAAGAAATCCAGAAATTTCTTGATCTTCTTTTTGATTGAAAGAGATTGGGATTTGTACTGGATCACTATCAATAAAACTTGTATTGTTGTATTCAATTACTTTTTCGTCTAAAAAGGCTTTTAGTTCTTCTTTTTTCACAGATTAATGTATTTGAAAATTATTTACGATTCGCCTACAAAAGTAATAAACATAAAGAAGGCATTGTAACTTGCATGTAAAAGAATACTCCAAAAAAGCCCGAAACGAACTCTTATAAAACCTAGGTATGTTCCTAAGATAAATTGAGGAGCGATTAAAATAGGCGAAAGTAAAATTACATTGGGTGATATTTCATAGTTTGTGATGTGTACCAAACCAAATAGTAATGCAAAAAAATAAAAAACGAAATTAAAGAATTGTTTACCTTTAAATAAGGTAAGAGGAGCCCTGAATATCAACTCTTCCACAAAGGGAGCTAGTATTACTGCAATAAAAAAAACCGTTAATTTTGACTCAGATTCTAATAACTTTTCAACGGCGTGATTTTCTAGATCAATGATTTTGAATTTTTCGATGATTCCAAAAATAGGTCCTAAAATCATTCCTGTAAGAATGGAAATTATCAGAAGATGAATCGTTTTTTGAATTCGATAAGCTATACCAACATTACTGTCTTCTTCCAATGAAGGAGCTTTCAAATAAGATAAAAGTTCTTGAAATGTGGAGTTCATTAATCTAGAGTAGTACTTTACAGTTAAATAATAACTCCATCTTTCATTACTAATTTTCTATCAGCCATGGTTGCTAGTTCATTGTTATGAGTAACAATTACAAATGTTTGACCAAAGGAATCTCTTAGTTTGAAAAAAAGTTCATGTAAATTTTCAGCGGAGCTAGAGTCAAGGTTTCCACTTGGTTCATCTGCCAGAATAACTGCTGGGTCATTAATAAGGGCTCGAGCAACTGCCACTCTTTGCTGTTCACCACCCGATAATTCATTAGGCTTGTGATTTTCCCGATGAGATAATCCTAAAAAGTTAAGTAATTCTTTAGCTTTTTTTTCTGTTTCAGCTTTTCTTTTTTTTGCAATAAAAGCTGGAATGCAAACATTTTCAAGAGCTGTAAACTCAGGAAGAAGTTGGTGGAATTGAAAAATAAAGCCAATATGTTGATTTCTAAATAAGGAAATTTCCTTATCGTTCAAGTTCTTTACTGATTTACCATTTATTGATAGCGAAAAGTTTTCTTTGTTATCAGGTGAATCTAACGTCCCTAAAATTTGAAGTAACGTCGTTTTTCCTGCTCCCGACGGACCAACAATGGCTATAACTTCCCCCTTTTCAATATGAAGATTTACACCTTTTAAAATCTCCACAGTATCATAACTTTTATGAATATTTTTAGCACTGATCATAACAAGAATCTTATAAGACGAATGTATAAAAAAGAAAGGAGATATAGCCTATTATGAAGGCATATCTCCTTTAATAATCTCTTTAATTATTTTTATAATATACTTTTTAGGTTGTTATAGTCTATAAAGTAAACAAGTCTAAGTGAAAATGTGTGTTGCATGTCTTGTTCAAATAGTCTACTCAAATTGTCAGCAAAACTAATGTCAGCCGGAGCAAAATTATTGCTAGGATTAATTGAATTTCTGTAAAATGCTATTAACTGACTTCCAGGAGCAAATTGCCAAACATAGTTTAAGTCAATGTTCCAACTATTAAAATTACGATCATGATCTTCATTATAAATACTAGCAATCAAGTTTCCATTGGTTTTATCTAAACTATAAAAATTGTTATCGTAGTAAGGAACTTTACTCCAATTATGTCTGAAACTCAAAGACAAAGAAGATAAGGCGCTAAAACTATATTTTCCTGTTAACGTATTGTTATAAGTGGTCCAGTCTCTCTCTCCAAAAATAACATCACCTTCAATAGATGAATACTGAGGATTATCGTTTGCGTAGCTTTCACTTATTTTTCGTACGAATCCTTGATCTCTATTGGTTTGACTGTATCTGAAACCATATACTAATGAAAAGCGATTGCTAAATCGATATCTCGGAGCAAATCTGAAACCGTATCCTTCTTTAGGGTTATCTTTAAAGAAGTTGTAAAACCAGTTATAATCAACAGCAAACTTTTTTCTATAATCAGTCGATCCCCAATGGTTAATATTTATTCTTTGAGGAGCTCTAAAATAAATACCGCTTTGAGTTCCTTGTCTTGGTTCAAAAAAGTCTTTTCTTTCTGTATTAAAGTTTAAGTTTCCTCCAAATCCAAATCTCTTTCTAGTTTCTGACCAAAACGAAAGTCCTCCGTTAGCACCAACATAAGTTCCTGGATTGTGTAAGAAGTTTACATTATAATAAAAGTTAACTCCGTAATTATTAAATATACCTTTCGGTTGTAATAATCGATATCCTAGGAAACCATAAATCCTTTGTTGGTTGTTTCTGAAAAATATTCCAAAATCATTAGGATCAAAATCTTTGTTTTGGAAGTTGTATCCAATTTCTCCTCTCCAATTACCAGCATGTTTACCAATACTAGTATCAAAAGTATAACCGGCACTAGGTTTGGTATCATCATCGGATAGGTGACTCATTCTAAAAGAACCATCGATGTTATAGGTACTCTTTTTATCTTCAATGTGCCATTTGATTCCTGTAGTATTTGCATCCCTAAACTCACCAACGCGAGTTACATTTGTATTAATCAACGAAACGAAGGAGTTTTGGTTAAATTGTTGATCTAAAACTAAAATATTATAATTTGAAAAAGGATTGGTAACCAATGTTCTAGTTTCGTTGGTTGTTTTATTTCTTACTGTAGCTTCTGTTTTGGCTGTAATGGCATTAAAAAAACCAATACCAAGACCTTTTTTCGTTCGTCCCGATATTTTTACGGCATTCAACATGTCTACCTTACTAGGATTGTCAATTATTTCTTCATCACTACTTATTTGACTTTTAACATCAAATTGATCGATTGGACTTCCTCCAATTCTTCTAGAATAAAACAAGTTTGTTATGTTAAAGAGCTCCGTTCCTTCAGTAAAAAACTGTCTTTGTTCTGTAAATTGTTGTTCAAAAGGTCCTAAGTTCAGTACTACATTGTCAAATGCAACTTGGCCAAAGTCAGGTATTAAGGTAGCATCTAAGGTAAAGTTCTCGGTAATACCATATTTAATGTCCATACCAACACTCCAATCGAATTTGTTTTCACCTTTGTTAACCATTACTGTTGATGAGGCATAAGGATAGAAGATTAATCGAGTAGGAGGTTTGATATCTTTTAAATTTTCTAGAAGCCCGTCATATTGAGTCCACCTTCCAACTTGGTTATCAACATGGTTCCAAGTAAACTGGGCATTTAAGTTTTGAACGCGTCTATGAAAGTTGATACCCCAAGATTGAACCTCCTCATTTGCAAATCTCAATGCACGATAAGGGATTTTCATTTCAACAATCCATGCGTTTTCAGTAAAGCTAATACTGCTATCCCATACAGCACTCCAGTTAAAGTCTTCGTCACCATTCGAAATTTTCGCATCCGCTTGAACTCCAGAACTAGTAACAATAAACTCAAAAGGATTTTGCCCATCGTCATTTGGATTTATTGTGATTAAAAAGAAATCAGCATTACCTATGTTATCTCTATTGGTAAATTCAGCAGGAATTTTGCTCGGATCTGGAGCTTCCATTTTAGCACTGACATAGATAGCCTGATCATCATAAACTAGTTTAACCCTAGTTTTATGAGTGTTAGGTTCTGTTTTACCATTGTCTGGACGCAACATAATGAAGTTATTTGCTTCTTCAGCTTTATTCCAGGCATCATCATCGATTTTCCCGTCTATTTTTGGAGCCTTTGAAACTCGAATAGCAGAGATTTTTTTTCGATTCGCATTTAATGTCTGTGCTTTTGATATTCGTGGTATAACAAAAAACATTAGTGACAGAAATACAATATTATTACGCATAGTTGATTGAATGTAATGAAATGCTAAATTATTTACGAATCCCGCATTGAATTCATAAAATGTTGTTAATTACCGTAAAGACACGTTAAAAATTGGATCGTTACTGTTAAAGTGTTAAAATAATGTGAAAAAAGAAATTCCTTAACAGAATATGAATTGTAATTAATCTATTAAAATAAAACATAAATTGTGATGTTTTACAAATTGAATTTGTATTTTTGTTCGACTTTAAAAACATTCTTATCTAATGAACTTACACGAATATCAAGGTAAAGAAATTTTAAGCAGTTTTGGCGTTCGCACACAACGCGGAATTGTAGCAAATACTCCAGAAGAAGCTGTTGAAGCAGCAAAGAAATTGACTGAAGAAACAGGAACTGGTTGGCATGTAATAAAGGCTCAAATTCACGCAGGAGGACGTGGAAAAGGAGGTGGAGTTAAGTTAGCTAAAAACTTAGATGAGGTTAAAAGTATTTCTAATGATATTTTAGGAATGATGTTAATTACTCCTCAGACTCCAGCAGAAGGAAAATTGGTGAATCAAGTTTTAGTTGCTGAGGATGTTTATTATCCAGGAGATAGTGAACCAAATGAGTTTTATATGTCTGTTTTATTAAACCGTGCTTCAGGTAAGAATATGATTATGTATTCTACAGAAGGAGGTATGGATATTGAAGCAGTTGCAGAAGAAACTCCACACTTAATATTTACGGAAGAAATTGATCCAGCAACTGGATTATTACCTTTCCAAGCTCGTAAGGTTGCCTTTAATTTAGGTTTATCAGGAGCTGCATTTAAGGATATGACAAAATTCGTTACAGCTTTATATACTGCGTACGTAAAGTCAGATTCTTCTTTATTTGAAATCAACCCAGTTTTAAAAACATCTGATGATAAAATTTTAGCTGTTGATGCTAAAGTTTCTTTAGATGAAAATGCTTTATATCGTCATAAAGATTATGCTGAAATGCGTGACTTACGTGAGGAGAATCCAATAGAAGTTGAAGCAAAAGCAGCTGGATTGAATTATGTAGATTTAGACGGAAACGTTGGATGTATGGTAAACGGTGCTGGATTAGCAATGGGTACTATGGATTTAATTAAGCAAGCAGGAGGAGAGCCAGCAAACTTCTTAGATGTTGGTGGTACTGCAGATGCTCAACGTGTTGAAACTGCATTTGGTATCATTTTAAAAGATCCTAATGTAAAGGCTATCTTAGTAAACATTTTCGGTGGTATTGTACGTTGTGACCGTGTTGCTCAAGGTGTTGTTGACGCTTACAAGAACATGGGTGATAAAATAAACGTGCCAATCATTTGTCGTTTACAAGGAACAAATGCTAAAGAAGCAAAAGAGTTAATTGATAACAGTGGAATGGAAATCATCTCAGCGACTGAGTTCCAAGAAGCTGCTGATAAAGTACAGCAAGTACTTCAAGTAAAGGCTTAATTGCCACAATTAATTCTTAGTTAGATAATAAAATCCCCTCATTGAAAAATGAGGGGATTGTTTTTTTAGATAATTTTCGGAATTTATAATTTGATTACAAGAGGTTGTAACCAAATTTCAGAGAAATATTAGAATAATCTATTATTATGTTGTTTGTGTTGGATTTAGATAGGTTTTTCGAAGTATTATATCTAAGTTCAATACTATATTTTTTTTGAAACTCATATCCGATACCAAATAAATAAGTGAAGTCTGTATCGGCTGGTATTTGTGTTCTTTCTATTAATTCTTTTTGGAATATTTGGTCAAAGCTAAATCCAATGTTAGCAAACAATCTACTTTTTTCACCTAAGTTCATATATCTTCTTAATGCAATTGGAATTTCGATAGATTGAAATGAAAGTTTGAAGTTATCGAATACTTGAGATTCAAAAGAATGGTATGTAGGTTCTATAAAAATTGACCATTTGTTGTTATCAAAAGCTAGAATATATTCGAGTTCAACTCCAAATTTGAAAGTTATTTTTGAGTCGGAATAATTATTCAATTGTATGCTTTCGGCACTTGAGTTAGTTAAACTTACCTTAGGTCTTATATTAAAATCATCCTTTCTCTCTAAGTTTTTGTATACGTTTAGTTTACTATTTTTGCAGTTGTTGAATTGAACAAAATATTTTGTGAGGTTTTTCTCAGTATAGTTTATGCTGGAATTTTGATTTTTACAGTTAATATTTTCTTTAAGCGTTTTTCTGAAGTTTAAATTTTTCCCCAAGGTTCCTTTCGGAGTTTTATATTCTTTGTATTCAAGAGGTTGTATCTTTTGTTCCAACTGATAAAAAAAATAATTAACTCCATTTGAATTATATTTATAGAGTTTAGCGTTTCCATCAACTATTAATTGAAGTAATAAATTTTCTTTGTTGAAAGTAGATTGCCTATTTTCATCTAAAGCCCTAAGATCTTTAGAGTATCTATGTAACGGGACTAAATGTCGTTCAAAAAGAAACTTATCAGTTACAATGTTTTTTAGTTTAGAAGCAGGAATGCTTGTTGTTTCTGAGGTAAGAGATGTTCTATATTTGAATTCAATTGGTTGTGTTGACCAATCCTCCAACTTAATAAAGCATTCAGTTTTGTCTCCATTTAGTGTTGTAAAAGACCCTTTTTCAAAATTTGATTGAGCGTTTAAAAGAAAAAATGGGAAAAATAAAAATGATACTAAAATTGTTTTCATAATGCAATTAGGTTGTGATTAGTAATTGATTATGTGAAGTTATAAAAATTATTTCAACTTTTCTTTCAATACAGTTATTTCATCTCTAAGCTGAGCAGCGACAATGAAGTCAAGGCTTTTCGCAGCTTCTTCCATTTGCTTACGCTTTTCTCGAATTCGCTTTTCGATTTCTTCTTTTGGAAGGTATTCTAAATCTTGTTCCGCAGCTTTTTGAGTAGCGTTGTCATATTGATAAGTTGTCGTAGCTTTCTTAGAAAGTGTATCGTCAATTCTCTTATTGATTTGTTTTGGGGTAATATTATTTTTAGTATTGTAATTAATCTGTTTTTCTCTTCTTCTTGTTGTTTCATCAATAGTCATTTGCATACTGTTTGTTATTTTGTCAGCATACATAATGGCCTTTCCATTAACATTTCTAGCGGCTCTACCCACGGTTTGAGTAAGAGAGCGATGACTTCTAAGAAAACCTTCCTTATCAGCATCTAAAATGGCAACTAAAGAAACTTCAGGTAAATCCAACCCTTCACGGAGAAGGTTTACACCAATCAGAACATCAAATAAGCCTTTTCTAAGATCTTGCATGATTTCTACCCTTTCTAAAGTATCTACATCAGAATGTATATAACGACAACGAATTTGAATTCTGGTTAAGTATTTAGCCAATTCTTCCGCCATTCTTTTTGTTAAGGTAGTAACTAAGGTTCGTTCATCCTTTTCTACTCTTATTTGAATTTCTTCAATAAGATCGTCTATTTGGTTTTGACTTGGACGTATTTCTATTTCCGGATCTAAAAGTCCAGTAGGTCTAATGACCTGTTCAACAAATAGTCCTTCAGTTTTTTGTAATTCGTAATCTGCTGGTGTTGCTGATACATAGATTACTTGATTTTGTAGCACTTCAAATTCTTCAAATTTTAAAGGTCTGTTATCCATAGCAGCAGGTAATCTAAAACCATATTCGACAAGGTTCTCTTTTCTACTTCTATCACCACCGTACATAGCATGTACTTGCGGAACAGTAACATGACTTTCATCAATAACCATTAAATAGTCTTCTGGAAAATAATCTAACAAACAGAAAGGTCTTGTTCCTGCTTCTCGTCCATCTAAATAACGTGAGTAATTTTCGATTCCAGAACAATACCCTAGTTCACGAATCATTTCTAAATCGAATTCCGTACGTTCCTTTAAACGTTTGGCTTCAAGATGTTTTCCGATTTCATTGAAATAGTCATATTGCTTTACCAAATCATCCTGAATTTGATGAATCGCATCTTGTAGCACGTCAGGAGAGGTTACAAACAAATTGGCAGGATAAATATTTAATTGATCCAATCGAGCTATTGTTTCATTTGATTCAATATCGAAAGTTTCAATTTCTTCTATTTCATCTCCAAAGAAGTGAATTCGATAAGCAGTATCTCCATAGGAAGGGTAAATGGTAACCACATCTCCCTTTACTTTAAAGGTTCCACTTTTTATTTCGACTTCAGTTCTTGCATATAAGCTTGTAACTAATTGGTGTAAAAACTTCGTTCTGGAAATCTGTTGATCAACTTCAATAGTGATGACGTTTTTCTTGAATTCAATAGGGTTTCCAATACCGTATAAACACGAAACTGATGCTACCACTAATACATCTCTTCGCCCAGATAATAGAGAAGAAGAAGTACTAATTCTTAATCTTTCTATTTCGTCATTTATAGAAAGATCCTTTTCTATGTATGTTCCAGTGACAGGAATATATGCTTCTGGTTGATAATAATCATAGTAAGAAACAAAATATTCAACCGCATTGTTTGGAAAGAATTGTTTGAACTCTGAATATAGCTGAGCAGCTAAAGTTTTGTTATGAGCTAATACCAAAGTAGGTCTGTTAACCTCTGCAACTACATTAGCTACTGAAAAGGTTTTTCCGGAACCTGTAACTCCCAAAAGAGTTTGATATTTTTCATCGTTAACAATTCCTTGGGCTAATTGCTTTATTGCTTGTGGTTGATCTCCTGTAGGTTTGAAATCAGATTGTAAGTCGAAATTCATATAACAAAAATACGGATAGTTTTGCATTAAAACCATCCGTATCTTTTTATACTTTCCAAGGGGTTTATTTCCTTAACAGGGAGAAATGACCATTATGGAAATAGTCTTTTCCTTTTTTGTCAGTTAAGTGAATCTTAAACCAATAATCATCCGAGGGCAATGTGGTTCCGTTGAACGTTCCATCCCAACCTTCACCATCAACAGGAATGGTTGCAACGGGCTTTCCGTATCTATCGAATATATAAATATTACTAGTTGGATAAAAGCTAGAATTAGCGCCCTTTACTTTCCAAGTGTCATTGTAGCCATCATTATTTGGAGTCAAGAATTTTGGATATTGAATAACGGATATCGTAAGACTAGCATCTGGTGAACAACCATTTTTATCATTAACAATTACAGTGTAAATTCCTCCTGTAATATCAGTGAATAAAGGTTCATCCTGAAATGAGGTTTGAATTCCTGTTTCATCTAGAAGCGAGAATTGATAGTCTCCAATACCTAAATTGTTGTTTTCGGTAACAACTTTAATAGAGTAGGTGTCTAGACCGTTATTGTTAGTATCGTCGACTACGACAATATCATCTTCATTTAGAGTCGGGTTTATGGATTCGTTAACTGTGATTTCAATATTTCTTTCACAATTAGTCCCGTCTTTCATAATTGCTTTAACAACATAAATACCTCCGTTGGTAACATCTAAATAAGACTCATTACTTAAAATAGTATTATTCCCTTTCAGTCTCCATTCATAATCATAGTCGGCCATTGGGTTTAAAGACTCTAATCGAGTTTGAGGATTGTTCAAACAAACAATGACAGGTGAATCAACGGTGAAATTAGGTAATGGATTTATAATAATATTAAAACTCAAATTATCATTTACACATCCAGTTTGATTGTTTACAACACGAACGAAAATCTCTTGATTGTTGCTTAAGTTTTCATAAGTACTGCTGTTGATAGCGTTACTTCCTGATTGAGAATCTGCTAGCGTTTCATGAAAGGTAACACTGTAATTCGAATGCTCCGAAGTAGAATAATTTGAGAGAATTTCCGGTGTTTTCGATTGAAGCGAAATATCACCATTAATGCCATTGGTGTCATCACTATTGCTATCAGTGGTATTATCACAATCCACATAGTTATTAATATTCAAAGGAATGTTTGGTTCAGGATAAATAACTAGTTGTAAAGTAGAGATACCATATCTACATCCTGTTGCAGTGTTTAAAATACTTATGTGAATTATTTCTGTAGCTGGGTCGTCACTTGTTAGATTTGATGGAAAGTTAGTCGTCAAAGGATCGTTAGAATAACTTGTTTTTGATAAAGGATTTGTTCCATCACGAGCCTCTTGAGCCGTTTTGTGATAACTCACTTGAAATTGAGTAGCATCCCTACCATTTAAAACATCAACATCTCTATCTCCCAAAGCAATATTTTGGGCAAGTCTATTTCTTGGGTCACTATCGCTTGAGGTAGGAACATCACAAACTTCCAAATTAGGAATTGTATTTGATATTGTTGGAAGAGGATGGATAATAATGTTGAAAGTTACATGATCGTTAAAACACCCTGTACTGTTATTTTCAACCCTCACATATATCGTTTGATTGTCTCTGACTGTATTTGTGAAATTCGTGTCATTAGTGATGGCATTACTACCTGTGTTTGCATCAGAAGCACTTGTATGGAAAGTTACCGTATAATCGGAAGGTGATAAGGCGCCAAGAATAGCGCTAACCTGATCTCTTAGATTAATACCTACATTTACTCCATCATCAAAGGCTCCGCTAATAAAATCATCACAAAGTTCTATATCATTAACATTATTTACTGTGGGGACAGGATCAACATTCAAAGTAATATGATGTCCTAACCCTAAACAGTCATTATCTAAATCACTATCAACACGCACATAAATTAACTGTGTGTTTGGGGAATTTATATTTCTAAAATTCGAGATATCTGGAATAGCATTTTGTTCAGCAAGAGCATCTGCTTCATTTTCATAGTACGTAACATTAATTTGTTGTCCTACAGCAGTAAACATGTTTCTAATTTCAGTATCTACCGAACTAAAATTAAAGCTGGTAATACCATCAGTATCACTATTTGATGCCAAATTATTTCCATTGGCATCTAAAAAATCGTCACATTCATTAAAAACTCTTTGGAAAGTAGCAGGGATACCTGTTGTAGAAACCGTTAAGTTTACCTCTGCAATTTTTACACACCCGCTCGCATTCGTAACTGTAGCCCAAACCCTGTCTGTAGTTGCGGTTGTATTTCTGTAAACCGTTGGATTAGTAATAGGAGAAGTATTGTTTTGAGCATCGTTTAACGATTCGTAGAAAACAAAGGTTTCATTTTGATAGTTGCTTGAAATATTACTAAGAGCTTCTTCCAAATTAAAATCGGCAAAAGCATCTGTGTTATCATCACATTGTTTTAATTCAACAACACTATTAATATTGGGTACAGCGTTAACTACTAAATTAAATGATACAGATGAGTCATTACATGCTATATTGTTGTTGTTTTCGACTCTTACATATATGGTTTGCGTATTCGCAGTTTCATTCCTGAAAGGAGTGTTCTTATCAATAATGTCAGTTGTGTTGTCTGTTTGTGCTCCAGTTAAGGTTTTATGATATGTTATAGAATACAAGGAGGCATCTAAGCTTCCTAAAATTTCTGAATCTTTGGTGTTTAAAACGAAGTTATTATAAAAGCCATCCATATCACCTCCATTAACCAAATCATCACAAACCTCATAATTAGCGGGACTTTGAGGAGTAGGACTTCCTGTAATACTCAAATTGAATGTTTTGATATCATAACAAGCATCTGGAGCAGCAATATTGTGCATTCTGGCATATATTGTTTGGTTGCTGAAAGCCGTTTGATTTGTGTACGGATTAGCCAATGCATTTGTGTTATTATCTGCATCACTTTGGTTTAAGAAATAAGCAACCTCAAATGTAGTAGTACTTTGTCCATTTAAAACCTGAGGAGTGACGTCAGTTTGTAAATCAAAGGCGTTAAAACCATCATTGTCAATATCACAAAAATTAATATCAATAGGTTGAGAAGCGCTCGTTGCTTCATAAACTTCAACTTTAAATACACCTTCTTGCTCTAAAGTGTTACCGCAATCATCAATACGGGTAACAATCAATTTATATTCACCAACATCATTGGTTGTTAATGGACCAAGATTGAGTGTAATATTATTGGATATGGTAGTGGTTGTTGTTCCATTATTAAAAGTCCATTCATAAGTTACGCTTGTTCCAGAAACAGGATCTGGCGCTATTGTCTTCGAATCACCGATACAGAATTGTAGATCTTGGTTGTTGACTGCAACGCCCGTATTTTGATCCTTTATTTCGATAGGTAGTAATAAAGATGAAATAAAGGGAGGTAGCCCTTGAGTGGATTTTCTTCCGTTTAAATTAATAGCATCAATTGTGAAAACAATGTCATTAGCATCTGAATCAGGATTTTGGATAACGTCTAAGTGAGTCGCAAAACCCGCTGGAACACTGTAAGTTTGTGGGATGGTAGCATATATTTTTCCATCTGGGCCTAATTGTAATGCTCCTCTAAAACCGTTTTCCGTGTGGATTGTTCTTTTGGTTGTAACAACATCGGTTTGAGTCAAGTCAAACTGAAAAAGTTTGTATGTACTCGGAGTCGAAAGATCATCTGTAAAGAAAGCGGTTGTTGAAATATATAGTTTTTGAGAATTTCTAGAGAACTCAACTCCATATGGTTCACCGTCAACAAAATTTGTTAATGATATACCATTGCTGTCTACCTGTCCAGTTGTGTTGTTAAAAGAAAATAATAAAGCCTGATTATTTCCTTGATTAGCTACAGCTAGTTTTTTTCCGTCAGGAGATAATTTTAAATACCCTCTTCGTGAAAGGCTAGTGGTTGTATTTGAAATGACAGGAGTTAAATCAATTCCATTTTCAGTTATTTTATAGGCGTAAAATTGAGTATTAGTTGAAGATACTACCCAGTAGGTATTACACTCGGTACTTCTTACTGCCGCTACTTTTTCGGTCCAACCATCTTGGTTTCCTTGCGACAAGTTGATAAAAAATCCACCATTCCCGTTTTCGTCAATTAATTCTCCAAGTCCGGAGTTTAATGACATATCAATAGTGTATACATTAAATCCTTGAGCGGGTTGTATAATATTACCATTTAAATCTCTATCTGGACCATCATCAACGGTAAATAAATAGTAAATACTGCTTGAGTTTGGTTTCGGAATAATCATTCCTGATTGAGTACTCGAAGGGTTTCCTTTTAAGTTATTAGCAAGGTTACCATTCGAGTACTTCATGATATTATGATTTTTATCCCAAACGGTAATTCCGTCAGAATAAAATAATAGATTACCATTGGCATCCGAGAAAGAAGAACAACCTTCTAGTGTATTTAAAACACCGTCGGTAATTCCAGTCGGAGGCTCAGTATTGAAGTTAATTCCTGCATTTTCTCCAAAATACCAGATGTTTGCTTCCTTCTGAGCATAAGTAAAAAATGTTATAAATAAAGTTAGTGTTAGTAAGTGTAGTTTTCTCATTGTTAGTAAATCTTCCCAAGATATATAACAGCTAAACTACTTAAAACCCTTTATAAATCTCTCTTTTTTAACAAAAAATACGACAAATAGATAAAAATAGCGGTCCAAATTAACACAATCGCAATGTTCAGAAAACTAACAGAATAGTCCTTGGCAATCTCGGTTCCAATTTGATTTGCTACTGATTTTACAGCGTTGAGTCTTGTGAAAGGTTCTGGGATTGTATTCCAAAGGGCTTTGAAAGGGAAAAATTTGAATATACTATCGGCATAAGCTTCCGATGTAGTGCTGTACAATCTAAAATAGGCAATGAGTTCCGCAAAGAAATATACTATCATCGCAGCAACAGCAAAAGCAGAGCGTTTTATCCAAATACCAAAGAAAAGCCCCATTGAGAAAAAGCCGATATGTTTTATGAAATAAGCAAATAAATATTCTAAATCTGAAAAAATTATTGATAACTCGTTGAAATCAGAATAAATAAGCCCTAAAACTAAAGATGTTAAAAAAACAAATAAAGTAGAAATAAGTGAAAAGATGACAACAGTATAAAATTTAGAAAGTATAAATTCCTTTTTGCTCAGACCATCTATTAAGTTTTGTTTAATTGTTTTGTAACTATACTCATTCGCCATCATCGAAACAATAATCAATAACAAAAAGAATTTTAGAAAGGCTGCTATAAAAGTATTAAAATGCCAGATATATGGGAAGTTAAAAATACCTTGCTCGGCTAAATGGAATTTTATTGGACCAATATCAAATTTAATGGCAGCAATTAAGGCAATTGAAGTTAATAATGCGAAATATATAATTGACAGAACTTTACTGGCTCTGTTGTGTTTTAATTTATGAAACTCTATGTTTAAAAGTCGGAACATGTGTAAAAGGTAGTTTAGTTGTTGTTAGTTAAATCTAAAAATTGTTGCTCTAATGTTGGTTTTCTTTTGACCAAATGCGAAACCGAAATATTCTTTTCAAAAAGATACTTGTTCAGTGTTGCCGCTGAAATATCATTTTCAAGTTGAATAATAATTAGGTCGCCATCAACATTTACACTAGCTGTTTCATGATAATTTTTCAATACATTTACCACATTATCCGTATCATCTTCCGTTTTTATTTCAATAATTCCATTAGAAGCAACCATGGTTTCAACTCTACCACTGTAAAGTTTTTCTCCTTTTCTAAGTACAATAACATGTGAACAAACTTTTTCAACTTCATCTAATAAATGCGAAGCCAAAAGAATGGTAGTTCCATTTTTTGCTATTGATTTAATTATCTGACGAATTTCATGAATTCCCTGAGGGTCTAAACCATTAGTAGGTTCGTCTAGTATTAAAATTTCAGGATCGTTTAATAGGGCTGAGGCAATTGCTAAGCGCTGCTTCATACCTAAAGAATATGTTCTAAACTTATCGTTTTTTCTTTCAAATAAGTTAACTGTTTTTAATTTTTCGTCAATCTTATCGTAAGGAACTCCTTTAATTTTACAAATCAATTCTAAATTTTGAGTTGCAGTCATAAAAGGATAAAAGTTAGGACGCTCTATAATTGCGCCAACTTTTTTCAAAGCCTGGTGAGTTGAGGTATTACCATTAAACCAGCTGAACGAACCAGAGGTTTTGTTTACCACGTTTAATATAATTCCTAGAGTAGTTGATTTCCCACTTCCATTTGGCCCTAAAATACCATAGATGTTACCTTTTTGTATGTCAAAAGATAAATCTTTTACGGCCTGAATTCGGCCATAATTTTTATTTAGGTTTTTAATTGATAGTATAGTTTCCAAGCTTATGTTTTTATGATGTTATGTATTTAAGACGACTTTTCTTTTTTTTTGTTACAATAAAAAAGCTTCCTAAATATAAGGAAGCTTTTTTTATATGTAGTAAGTAAATAATTTTGGATTATGATTTATCGATTAATCGGAAACCTTCTCCATGGATGTTTAATATCTCAACATCCTCATCGCTTTTTAAGTATTTTCTAAGTTTTGCAATGTAAACATCCATACTTCGAGATGTAAAGTAATTGTCATCTCTCCATATTTTAGTTAAGGCGAGTTCACGAGGCATTAAATCGTTTTTATGAACAGCCAACATTCTTAATAACTTACTTTCTTTAGGAGAAAGTTTTTGAGCTTCACCTCCGTCAAAACTTAAGTGACGTAATTTAGAGTTAAAATCAAATCTTCCAATTTTAAACTCAAATTCTTCATTATCTGTTGACTTCTCACTTTCTTTACGTTGTAAAATTGCTTTTATTTTGTGCAATAGTACTTCAGAATCAAAAGGTTTATTTAAATAGTCATCAGCTCCTACTTGATACCCTCTTAAAACATCTTCTTTTAATGTTTTTGCAGTTAAGAAGATAATAGGAATTTCTTTATTTGTTGTACGGATGTCCTCTGCAAGAGAGAAACCATCTTTTCTAGGCATCATTACATCTAAAATACATAAGTCATACTCTGTATTTTTAAACATAATTAATCCGTCAATCCCATCTTTAGCATGTGTTACATTGTAATCATTGAGGGCTAGATAATCTTTGAGAACGGTACCAAAATTTGGATCGTCTTCTACTAATAGAATTTTTTTACTTCCCATTGTATCCTTTCATTTTATATTAATGGTAATTTAACTGTAAATGTGCTTCCTTTACTTTTTTCACTTTCAACATAAACGGTACCTTGATGGTTATCAATGATTTCTTTTACATAGGCTAACCCTAATCCATGTCCTTTTACATTGTGTATATTTCCTTTATGTTCTCTATAAAACTTATTGAAAACATATTTTTGAGCATTTCTGCTCATTCCAATTCCTTCGTCTTTTATTTTTAAAATAAAATATTTATTTGTGCTTTCGGTAAACACATCAATCTTTGGTTCATTTTCAGAATACTTAACTGCATTTTCAAGCATGTTAACAACAACATTGGTTAAATGAAACTTGTTACCCAAAGCTTCCGTAGAAATAGCTTCAAAATGCGTAGTTACCGATCCATTTTTACTGTCAACTAATAACTTAATGTGATCAGTTGCTTCAGATATAATGTCGTGCATATCAACCGCATCCTTACTTATTTCAATTTGGTTTTTCTCTAATTTTGATATTCTTAAAACGTTTTCTACTTGTCCGTGCATACGCTTATTTTCATCACGGATCATTTGTACATAGCGCTTTACTTTGTCTTCATCTGAAATAATTTTAGGGTTTTTTATAGCGTCCAAAGCCAAGTTAATTGTGGCTATTGGAGTTTTAAACTCATGAGTCATGTTGTTTATAAAATCCGTTTTAATTTCAGAAATCTTTTTTTGTCTGACTAGTTGATAAAGCGATGTCGAAAAAGCAGCAATAATTATACCAATAAACAATAATGAGAGTAACAATATTTTGATCATTCCAGAAATAAGGTTTTCACTTCTGTTAGGAAACTTTATGTATAGTTTGTATTTACTGTTACCGTTTTCATCTTCAAATAAAGGATAGTAGAAATTGTTTTTCGGTTCAATGCTGAAATACCCTGATTTTAAAGGTGTTGCAAATCCGTCGTCATAGACTCCATATTTAAACTCTTGTTTAATATTTCGTCTTGCCAGCTCTTCTTTTAAAATGGAATTAAGTTCTTTATTTGTAATTCTTCTATGAATAGGATTTAGTTTTTGTGTTTCTCGATATGCTTTCTCTAACTGTTGTATATTTAAGTCGGAGTGCGGGTCTCTAAACGAGTATCGCGTTTCTCTTAATGTTGGTGTACCAAATTCCTGGTTATTCGAAGTAAAAGCTTGAGAATAATAAACGTCATTTTTCCCAGATATCTGTTTAATTAGAATAGTGTCGTTATCAATGAATTTAGAAGGTATTTTGAAGCTTTCTTCTAAAATTGTTGAGGAGAATGTAAGTTTCGACTTAGCTGTTGTGTCAATAAGTTGAAACATAAAGTTCTTAAACTCTGCATTTTTCCTAAAGACGCCATTTTCTTTAAATTGGGCAACATAGACTTCAAAATTCTTTAATTCTTTCTCCTTTATTCTTTCCGAACTTCGGTTTAAAGCAACAGTTACATCATTGTCAAATTGCTTTTGTTTATTACGAATGGCATCCTTAATCCAATACACTTGTACCGATATTATTCCTACCAATGAGATACTCATTAAAACAACAATTAAAATGAAGATTTTTTTGCCCATTTTTCAAAAATAATTCAATAAACCCAAGTGTAATTTTGTTTTAACTTAGATTAACAAATATTATATAAAATTAAGAAAAAATTAAGAAATATTGTAAACTATGGTTAAATTAATACAAAGTGTTTGTTAAAATATTATGGATTTTAAAAACCTGTAGTTCAGTGTTTTCTAGGTTTTTGTTGTTGATAACATAGTGAGATTGTAGGGTTTTAAGGCTGTCGTTCCACTGATTTTTAATTCTATTTTTAACAGCTTCTTGAGTAGTTTTATCTCTTTTTACAACTCTATCAATTCGTATGTTTAGAGGAGCAGTAACGGTTATAATTTTATCACAAAATGACTCGCTTTTATTTTCAAACAAAATTGCGTTTTCATAGATGATATAAGCTTTGTCATTGTTGTTTTTTATAAAATCATTTAGGTGCTTATACACTTCAGGGTGAACAATACTATTTAGTATTTTAAGTTTTTCAGGATTTTTAAAAACGATATCGGCTAAGTATGGGCGATTGAGTTCTTCGTTATTCATATAAGTCTCTTTCCCAAATTCAGTAATTAGATTCGATTTAATAATTTCTGAAGTATTCATTAATTTCTTAGCTTCAATATCCGCATAGTAAACAATAACATTCTCATACGATGCAAACATTTTTGCCACGGTAGTTTTTCCACTACCAATACCACCTGTTAAACCTACTACCATTTTTATTTCTGAATTAAAAAATCTATTTTGTTAGGAACTATTCTAATTGATGAAGTTATATCTGCTTTCGCCTTTAACTTGGGGACTAAGTAAGTTAGGTTGTTTTTTATCGATTGATTATAGTCACAGTAAACCTCGAAAAAATTAGCATCTATTTTATTGAAGTCTTTAAGTCCAACCTTATATATTATTGATACTGTTTTGGGATAAATATTTACTGAGTTTTTTTCTGGTAAGTTTATAATTGAAACGGGAACTTCCATTATACCTTCAGTAAATTTATCCACTTTAAACTCTAAAGAAGCTTTTCTAAATTTCGTTTTAATCCTTTCAGGAATCAAAATGCTAATTTTTGTAGATACGTTATTCGAAATATTGGTAAACTCCATTTCTTCAGTTTTTACTTTTATTATGGTATCCAAAAGTTTTTTAGCTCCAGAAATAACTATTGAATCTGGAACGAGTTTTATAGAAGAAGCTAAATCGAATCCTTTTTTATAACTAATACTAATATTAGGTTGAACAGGAACTTTTTTAGAATGAAGTTTATTGATATTGAAAAATATGGAGTCTACATTAACCTTGTTTAGTGTCAATCCTGATTTTAATTGATTTTGAATATCTGTCATTAAATTCTTACTCAGTAAATAATATGTAGAATCAGTTTTACGTGTAAGATTTTTTAAATCAATAATTATAGGTTTGTGAACGAAGCTAGTTCCAATAAGTTTAAAGCCATTCGCTTTAACAGATAAAGCAATTTCTTTAGGAGGTTCGTTTAAAATTAATTTGTCTTGTTCTATGTTTTGATAAGAAACATCCAAGTTAATATCGGTTACATATTCTTTAGAAAGATTCATAAGTAACCAAAAAAGGAGAGAAGCTATTAAAAAGCCCAAGAATGATTTAGGAATTGTAAAGGCTTTTGACACAACAAAGGGTGTTTAAAGAAAAAGTGAGCAAAACTTGCTCACTTTTGGAATTATTTTTTCTCTTGAGTATCGTACTTTTTAGAAAGTTCCATAGAAATGGCTGATCGCTCAAACTTGATTTTACCTGCTCCAGTTTCAATAGATACAGTATTGTCATTATCGTTGATATCTACAATTTTACCATGGATACCACTGGAAGTGACAATTTTTGTGCCTTTTTTAATAGAAGATTGAAACTGCTTTTCTTTTTTTTGCTTAGCCATTTGTGGGCGAATCATAAAGAAGTATAACACTCCAATCATTAAGATGAAAGGAAGCATGCTCATGATTCCACCACCATCAGCTTGTAAAAAAATTACGTTTGTTAACATTATGAGTTATTTTTTTGTTTTGGTGTAACCATTCCTGTCACTTTTACAACTTCAGTTCCTTTTTCTGTATTTGTATAAAGTGTAACAGATTTTGATTGTTTATTAGGTTTTCCGTTTGTGTTAAAACTTACTTCGATATTTCCTGTAGTTCCAGGAGCAATAGGATCTTTTGGCCAAACAGGCACTGTACAACCACAAGTTGCTTTAGCATCAGTAATAACTAAATCGGATTTACCTTTGTTTGTAATTTGGAAAGTAGTTTTTACTACTTCTCCTTCGGCAACAGTTCCAAAGTCGAAAGTTTCTTTATCGAATGAAGCTATAGGAGCTCCTTTACTAATTTCGCTATCTCTTTTGGTAGCGTTAGCCACATTTTCTTTATTAATTTTTGATTTAGCATTTCCCTTTGCGCAAGAAACAAATGCTAAAGTTGATATCGCAATTGTTAGAGTTACAACTAATTTTTTCATGATTAAATTAATTTAATAGGTGTAAAAATAATAATTTCTTATAATAATCCTCTTCCAATTTTTACCATGGCGTTTGAAGCTAGATATTCTTTCGCTAATTTATCTAAAACACCGTTGATAAAATGTCCGCTTTTGTTGGTAGAGTAATCTTTTGCTAGTTCAATATATTCATTAATGGTTACACGACTAGGAATTGAAGCGAAATGTAAGAACTCAGTAACTGCCATTTTGATTAAGATCATATCAACATCGGCGATTCTATCAGTTTCCCAGTTAGGTGTTTTTTCCTTAATGTCATTTTCATATTTATGATGATTCAATATTGTTTTATTAAACAAATCAGAAACGAATTGTTTATCATCATCATCTTTATAAAGACTTCCTAAAACAAATGGGTTTTTCGGAGATTGTTTATTTAACGTTTTTAAAATCCAAGTATTAACAAAAGGCATATCATCGACCCATGAAATCATTTTGTCTTCAAAATAGTCAGCAATTTTTTCATTTGGAGCAATAATATCTCTAAAGAAATTAATCACAAAACTACGATCTACATTATAAGAGTCTTCTACAGTGTCCATGTACTTTTTATACAAATCACTTTCCAGTAATTCATCTAAAAGAATCTTTACGTACTTGTCATCTAAATCCCAGTAGTTTAGTTTATTCAATTCAATATAACCCTCTAAGCTAACACTTTCAGCTAGAATGTTTAATAAGCGGTTATTAATAAATTTTGTGTTTGGATTTAAATCTTCTTTTGTAGCAAGAATTTTCTTTTTTGAAAGCTCTATTCTTTTACGAGCTAATTTCTGTACTTCAACAAGTAATTGTAAGTTTAAAACATATAAATCAAACATTTTTTGAATACTATGCTTTAAAAATTTTTCTTCTCTGACTAAGTCTTGACTGTTTGACTGCTGCATAGCATAAACAGATTGCATTACCTTAACTCGAATATGTCTTCTATTTATCATTTTAAAGAACTTTAAAAAAAGAGAGCGATAGATTAGTTTCTAACGCTCTGCAAAAGTAAAAATTTTATTTTTTCTAAATTAGCTATTTAGCTCTTTTTTACGTGCATCAATTCTAGATTGAGCAATGTTAAATGCCGCTTTGTGGGTAGTAATGTTTTCTTTTTCGGCAAGATTAAATATTTCTAATGTCGTATTATAAATATTTTCAGTTCTTTTTAAGCTTTCTTCCTTACCGTAACCAGCTACTTCAGCATAAACGTTAATAATTCCACCAGCGTTAATTAAGAAGTCAGGAGCGTAAGCAATTCCTTTTTCTTGTAATAATTTTCCGTGTCTTACTTCGTCTTCTAATTGGTTGTTAGCAGCACCAGCAACAATTTTAGCATTTAATTGACTGATAGTTCTGTCGTTTAAAGTTGCACCTAAAGCACATGGAGCATAAATATCAATATCTAAACCATAAACGTCATCTCCTAATGCCACGTTTGCATTGTATTTTTTACTTAACTCTTCTAAACGAGCTTCGTTAATATCATTAAGAATAACTTGTGCTCCTTCATCTGTGATATGCTTCACTAGTGTTTCTCCAACATGACCAACACCTTGAACTAAAACTTTTTTACCTTCTAAGTTATCTGAACCAAATTTATACTTAGCTGCAGCTTTCATTCCAACATATACACCGTAAGCAGTAACAGGTGATGGGTTACCAGAACCACCGATAGATTCAGAAACTCCAGTTACATGAGGAGTTACCTCTCTCATAATATCCATATCACGAGTTTCCATTCCTACATCTTCTGCTGTAATGTATTTTCCACTTAAAGAATGAACAAATTCACCAAAACGCTTCATTAATTTGTCGTTCTTCTGAGTTTTGGCATCACCGATAATTACGGCTTTTCCTCCACCAAGATTTAAACCACTAATGGCTGACTTGTAAGTCATACCACGAGACAAACGTAATACATCATTTAAAGCTTCCCATTCATTTTTATATTGCCACATTCTAGTTCCTCCTAAAGCAGGTCCTAAAGTTGTGTTGTGAATACCAATTATTGCTTTTAAACCTGTATCTTCGTCGTTACAAAAAACGATTTGCTCATGATTGTCGAAAGATAATTGACCAAAGACTGGGTCGTTTTTAAGATCTTTAGTATCAATGATTTCTGATGTCATTTGTTATGTATTTAGTTTTGAGTTTATTTTGATAATCCCAAAAAATTAGGGGTCAAAAATATGAAATCATCAAAACATAATCAAAAAAAGGTTACGTAATTATTAAATCTTTAACGGTTTAAAACCGTTCTTGGGGTAAAAAAAGATAGAGTTTGAAAGCATTACAATATTTAAATAAATATTTTTTTAAGTATAAATGGAGATTGTTAGGAGGTATCATTATCACCATTTTATCAAAATTCTTAGCATTAAAAATTCCTGTAATTATTAGAAATTCTTTGAACTCAGTTGAAGATTATCTGAATGGAACAATTACGGATTTAGCAGTTGTTAAAAAAGAACTGTTACATGATGTTTTACTTATTGTTGGAGTTACTCTGATAGCCGGTTTTTTCACTTTTATCATGCGTCAGACAATTATTGTGATGTCAAGGTTGATAGAATTTGATTTGAAAAATGAGATATACAAACAATATCAGAGACTCTCAATTAACTTTTACAAAAAGAACAGGACAGGTGATTTGATGAATCGTATTAGCGAGGACGTATCAAAGGTTCGTATGTATTTTGGACCTGCTATTATGTATAGCTTAAATATGATTTTATCATTTATTGTTGGATTTACTCAAATGTATAGTATATCACCAAAGTTGGCTTTGTATACTATGATTCCTTTTCCTGTATTGTCTGTTTCAATTTTTGTGTTGAGTAAGCAGATTAATAAAAGAAGTACCATTGTTCAACAATATTTATCAAAGTTAACAACTTATAACCAAGAGTTTTTTTCAGGGATTAATGTGGTTAAATCATATGCCATTGAAAAAGCGGTGATTGCTAATTTTGATCAATTAGCCGATGTAAGTAAGGAGAAAAACATAGAATTACACAAAGTACAGGCTCTGTTTTTTCCATTAATGATTTTGCTCATCGGTATCAGTAATATCATTGTTCTTTATATTGGAGGACAGTTGTATATTGATGGGAAAATACAAATAGGTGTTGTTGCTGAGTTCTTCTTATATGTGAATATTTTAACATGGCCTGTTGCCATAGTTGGTTGGGTTACTTCAATTGTACAACAAGCAGAAGCATCTCAGCATAGAATCAATGAGTTTTTAGAACAAATACCTGAAATTCAAAATGAAGTTGAAGAGTCAACAGATATTAGTGGGGAGATTGAGTTCAAAGATGTTTCACTAACTTACGATGATACGAATATTCAGGCTCTTAAAAAGCTTAGCTTTAAAGCTAGGCAAGGAGAAACGGTGGCTATTTTAGGAAAAACAGGAAGTGGAAAGTCTACCTTAGTTAATTTAATTTCAAGATTGTACGATACCTCTGAAGGGCAAGTTCTAGTGGATGGTGTTGATATTAAAAATTGTAATTTAAATGATATTAGAAGCCAGATAGGTTTTGTTCCTCAAGATCCATTTTTGTTTTCGGATACAATAGAAAACAATATTAAATTCGGAAAAGAAGATGCAACTCAGGAGGAGATAATTGATGCCGCAAAGAGCGCGGTAATTCACGATAATATTGTTGGATTCAAAGATGGATACCAAACCATTTTAGGCGAAAGAGGAGTAACCTTGTCGGGAGGGCAGAAACAACGAACTTCTATAGCTCGAGCTATTATTAAAGAGCCCAAGATTTTAATTTTTGACGATTGTTTATCGGCGGTAGACACTGAAACTGAGGAGAAAATACTTTCGAATTTAGAAAAAGTGTCAAAAGACAAAACAACTTTCATTATTAGTCATAGAATTTCTTCAGCTAAAAATGCCGATAAGATAATAGTCCTAGACGAAGGAAAGGTAGTGCAGGAAGGCGTTCATAATCAATTAATAGAAGCTGAAGGGTACTACAAAGAACTGTATGAACAACAACTTTTAGAAAAAGAAATATAGCGAATCGCATTGTCAAGTGAAATATTTTGTTAGATTTGTTGAGCAATTCTATAACAAAACAACTATTATTTATATTACTTAAGATAAAGAATTATGAGCGAGAGAGTAGAACAAGAAGAGATTTTTTCACAGGTTTTAAGAGCAGGAAGGAGAACATATTTTTTTGATGTTAGAGCTACAAAAGCAGATGATTACTACTTAACGATAACAGAGAGTAAAAAGTTTACTCACGATGATGGATCTTTCCATTATCAAAAACATAAAATTTACCTTTACAAAGAAGATTTTACGGATTTTAGAGAGATGCTTGAAAAAGCAACTGGATACATCGTAAAAGAAAAAGGTGAAGAAGTTATTAGTGAGCGTCATCAAAAGGATTATAGAAAAGAAGAGGTAGTAGAAGCTACAACAGAGAGCTTTACTGATGTTTCTTTTGAAGATATTTAATAACTAATTATATATTAGTTGCTACTTACGAAAAAAGGCCGAAAATACTTTCGGCTGACAATTCAATTCAAATTCAATTTACACAATTAAAATCACCTTGTGACAATGTTACTTAGGTGATTTTTTTATAGAATTCGTTTCATAACCATTGCTTTTTCAGTGGTTTCTTCCCATTCCCTCTCTGAAATACTATCTTTCGTTATCCCGCCGCCAATATAAATCAAAGCTCGATTGTTTTTAATTTCCATACAACGTAGGTTTACAAAAAGTTCGGTTTTATCGTTCATGTTTAATTCTCCTAGAAAACCGGTATAAAAAGAACGATCATAGTTTTCGTTTTGAAGAATAAACTGTTTAGAAGCTTCTTTAGGTAATCCACAAACGGCAGGTGTTGGATGTAATGTTCTAATAAGTTCCGAATTTGATACTGCTAGTTCACCTTCTATTTTCGTTTTTAGATGTAGTAATGTACCTGCTTTAATTGTTTCGGTTTTATCAGCATTTAGTATTTTACATAGAGGACTTAATTTGTCTATAATATAATCGGTAACAAATTGCTGTTCTTCCTTTTCTTTAGAAGTCCATTCTGCATTAGAATCATCAATATAAGGTAGTGTTCCGGCTAAAGACATCGTTTCGAAATTGCTGTTGTTAATTTTGACCAAAGTTTCGGGAGTAGCTCCTAACCAAAGCCCAACATTAGGGTGAAACCATACATATACAAAAGCATTTGGGTAATTATTTAATAGCTTTTCAAACAATTCTATAATATTGTTTTCTTCTTTTAATTCAATAGTTTCCTTACGAGATAAAACTACTTTTTTGAACTCATTATTGTGAATAGCATGAATACCTTTTTCAACTAAATTAACGTGAAATTCTTTTGATTTTTGATCTTTTGAATTTACCGTTTTTAAAGTGCTAGCGTCTTTTTCAAAATAATGTTCTTCTATGAGTTCAGATTCTTCTTTCGGGATGATTACGGTATTGTTATTATCATCAAATGGAGCGAAAACAAAACCACTTGAATCTAAATTTGTGTCTAGATGTAATTTATCATTCTGCTGAAAAAAAGAGCTAATTAAGGTGTTATTGGATTTTCTGTAGCAAACAAAAGGATGTTTCTTAATCAAAGATTTTTCAATATTCTTAAATATATTCAATACTATAAATTTAAAAGTTGTTGTTTTATTTCTGAAAATTGACTCCAAATCAAATCATGGCCAGCGTCTTTCAAAGTGATTAAATTGAATCGCTCTTGAGGAAAATGATTGAGTAAGTATTCAGAGTTACTGTAAGGGACAATCCAGTCGGCGTCTCCGTGAATACTAATGATATTATTGGTGTTTGCTTTCCAGTTATTTTCAAAATTTTTTAAGTCTTTTGGATGTGACATTTTTTCTTTGGAGGCTTCCTTCCAAATGTCAGGAACTAACCATCGTGTTAATTTCCATTTGTAAACATTGAGCATCCATGGCATAGGTTCAACTTTACTGTAAACTGCTGGAGCAAGTAGAACAAGATTGGATACTTTTTTTTGACTAGCTAAGGCAATAGGACCTCCGTAAGAGTATCCTGCTAAGATAATTGAGTCACCTGATGTTTCTGATATTAAATTATCAAGTAAATCTCTTTCAAAGGCGATACTTTCTTGAACAGGGTTTGTATCTTCATAATTATAACCAACCCTATCGTATGAAATCATGTTGTATTTTTTAACAAGATCTTGATCCATCATATATCTTGAAAAGTCCAAACATGAACCAATAGTACCATGCACGAAAACAAGTGTTGGTAAACTATTATCGGAAATAATACTGAGAACGCGATATGAAAAGTTCTTATATGCTTTATGTTCTAAAATAGGTTTAATTGGGGCTTCTTTAAAGCTTTCAATTACTTTTTTATCTGACTTTGGCGCGGTCATAGTTGCAAAAAGTATATATACTCCAACAACTAAAAGTAGTATAACAATACCTAAAATTTTAAAAACCTTTTTTATCGTCTTCATGCTAGTTATTATTAATTCATAAAAAATAGCGATACTTGACTTTATTTTTTGTCAAGCACAATATTTGTGAGCTTGCAAATGGAAATGAGGTTGTCATCTTCATCTACAATCTTGATTTCCCATAAATGAGTAGTTTTTCCCTTATGGACAGGTTTTGCCGTGGCAAATACAGTTCCTTCTTTCTTACTTTTTATGTGGTTAATACTTAATTCTAAACCTTTAACAACTTGAGTTCTTGTATCAGCAAATAAAAAACCTGAAGCACAACTACCCACAGTTTCTGCCAATGCCGCAGTGGCTCCTCCATGAAGAAGACCAAAGGGTTGATGAACTTTTGGTGTTACAGGCATTTTTGCAGTTAAGAAGTTATCTCCTACATTAATGAACTCAATTTCTAGAGTTTCCATGAGGGTATTTTCATTCAAACTATTTAACTTGTCGAGAATTTTTTGCTTATCCATATAACTTGAGAAATATCGTTCAAAAATACGTATTTTTGTAACCATAAAAAATTACCAACATGTATAAAGTTCGAGCGATATTAGATACGGAGGAAGATGTGATTAGAACCTTGACTATTAATGAAAACCAATCTTTGGAAGATTTACATTTTTCTTTGGCTAAATCTTTTGGTTTTGATGGTCAGGAAATGGCGTCGTTTTATATTGCTGATGCCGAATGGAATCAAGGAGATGAAATTCCTTTATTTAATATGGCAGAAGTAGGAGAAGGTGTTTCAATGGCAACATGCGTTTTAAAGGATACCTTACCGAATAAAAATGATAAACTAATTTATGTTTATGATTTTTTTAATATGTGGACATTTTACGTTGAATTAGTAGATGTTTCTAGTGATGTGATAGAAGATTCTAAAGTGATTTTGGCGGTAGGTGAAATGCCAAAAGAAAATGAAAATAATACATTTGATATTCAGGATCTTTCAAAAGATTTGGATGATGATTTTAACGACGACTTTGATGATTTTAGCAATTTTCAAAGTTTAGATGATATAGACTTAGATAAATATTAATGGCACAATTTATAAAGCTTTATAACGAGAACCCGAACCCTAAAGAAATAGATAAAATTGTAAAGGTTTTACAAAGTGGTGGAATCATAATTTATCCAACAGATACTGTTTACGGATTAGGGTGTGATATTACAAATTCAAAAGCTTTAGAAAAAATTGCCAAGATTAAAGGCGTTAAGTTAGAAAAAACAAGCTTCTCATTTGTCTGTAATGATTTAAGTCATTTATCCGATTATGTGAAGCAAATTGATACTCCAACTTATAAGGTTTTAAAAAGAGCTTTGCCTGGACCTTATACATTTGTATTGCCAGGTAGTAACTCGTTGCCGAGAGCTTTTAAAAAAAGAAAGACGGTAGGAATTAGAGTTCCAGATAATAATATTGCCAGAGCCATTGTAGAAGCTCTGGGAAATCCAATTGTATCGAGCTCTATTCATGATGAGGACGAGATTATAGAGTACACTACGGATCCAGAATTAATTTTTGAGAAGTGGCAAAATATAGTTGATGTTGTTGTTGACGGTGGTTATGGAGATAATTTACCTTCGACGGTAATCGATTTAACAACGGATGAACCAGAAGTTATTAGAGAAGGAAAGGGAAGTTTAAATGTTTTGTAACGACTTTCTAATAAAATTCCCGAACGATACTGGACCAATCTATCAGGAAACTATTGAAGGTCGCTTACCTGTTGAGCCCTTTAATACGTTTAGCAACCTCATTTTTATTGTCATTTTAATTTACTTCGGAAGAAAGATTCGAAAGAATCCAAAACAACATCCTTTTTTCTTATTTGCAATTCCTGTGATATTTGCTAGTTGGATTGGTGGAACAATGTTTCACGGAACTAGGAGTCATCAATTTTGGTTGGTGTTGGACTGGTTACCTATTATGTTAGTTTGCCTTGGTGGTATTGTCTATTTTATTGGAAAAATAAAGAAAAAATGGTGGCAGCGATTTTTACTTTTTACTGGATTTTTGCTACTTTCAATCGTTCCAAGAACATTGCCCTTGCCCAAAGAATATAGAATATCTTTTGGTTATGTTGTTACAGCAATAACAGTTATTGCACCTTTTCTTTGGTATGCATTTTTAACCAATTGGAAGAATAGTAAACATATATTCTTAGGAATATTCTTTTTTGGAGTAGCTATTACATTTAGAACGCTAGATAATTTAATTGAAATCTTACCAATGGGAACACATTGGTTATGGCATACTTTCGGAGGTGTTGCCGTTTTCTTTATGTTGAATTATGTATATAAAGACAGAGAAGCAATAGTGTAGACTAATGAAGATCCTTGTATTTTTTTCTGCCCAGAATGAAGTGTTGCCAAACAACAGAAGTATGTAAGTTATAATTGGCTTTTTTCTGAAGTTTTCTTCTTTTTCCAAGAAATTTAAAGAAGTTCCCGTAAAAGCTTAAATGAGCTTTTAAGATAGCCAATGTATGAACAGGTCTTAGTTCAACGGCGAATTTAATTCCAGCAATACCATCTAATACAAGTCTTGAAAAAACAACAAATAAAAACCAACGTTTAGGTACGTTCTTTACCACATTTAATAAACTGTTTCTGAAGTTTAAAAATGTTTTATGCGGATTGCTTTCTTGTAAAGTAGCGCCACCCACATGATAGACTGTTGAGTCGCCAACATATTTTATTTGATAACCTTCGTTTTGGGCTCGCCAACACAAATCTATTTCTTCCTGATGTGCAAAATAGTCTTCATCAAAACCACCTAACTTGTGGTATACTTCAGATCGAATAAACATACAAGCTCCAGATGCCCAGAAAATTTCTGTTGTGTCATTAAATTGCCCAGCGTCAGTTTCTAAGAAATTAAAAACTCTTCCACGACAATAAGGATATCCGTATAAATCGATAAAACCACCACCAGCGCCCGCATATTCGAATTTAGTCTTGTCTTTAAAATCTAAAAGTTTTGGTTGGATGATTCCTGTATTAGGCTCCTTTCGAAAGGTGTCAATAATTGGTGTTAGCCAGTTTTCAGTAACTTCTATGTCTGAATTTAATAAACAATATACATCCGCTTGAATATGTTGTAGTGCGTCATTATAACCTTTAGCATAACCTCCGTTGACTTCATTTTGAACAATTTTAACTGAAGGAAAGTGATCTTTTATATATTCAATAGAAGTATCGGAAGAAGCATTGTCAGCCACATACACTTCAGCTTCTTCAGAACTGAAGTCTATAACACTAGGTAAAAATTGTTCTAACAATTTTCTCCCATTCCAATTTAATATGACGATGGCTATTTTCAAGACGCCAAAAATACATTTTTAAAGTGAGTTATAATCAGAATAAAAGGTTAATTTGTTGATGGTTCCGATTTTAATTTGAAAAGAAAATTGTATTAAGAATACTCAGGAATATCCCTTAAAAAAACATAGCGTTCATTTTCTGAATCTAGCATGCAATAAAAATGTTCTAAACCATTAGTTACAATTAAAAAATCGGCATTGAGTTTTAAATTATATCGGGCAATTTGATCAAAAGTAGCTTGGGTAATTTTAACCTTTGGAGCTTTACATTCCACAATGATATTTGGTGTGCCTTGTTTATTAAAAATAACGATATCTGTTCTTTTTTTCAATTGGTTAATCGTCAATTGTTTTTCAACAGCAATTAGTGAGGCGGGATATTTTTTTACCTCCATTAGGTATAAAACAAAATGTTGTCTTACCCATTCTTCTGGAGTTAAAACCAAATATTTTTTTCTCAAGCAATCAAAAATAAGCGTCTTATTTTCGTTACTTTTGAGCTTGAAATTAAAGGTAGGTAAGTTCAATTTTTGCATAGGTCAAAAGTACATGATTTTTTCTACTTAATAGCTTCTTACAAAACGGGATTTAACATATGAATGAAGTAACACATCTTATCAACGATATTAAAAATGGTAATTATAAACCTATTTATTTTTTAATGGGAGAAGAGCCGTATTATATTGATAAAATTTCAGAGTATATTGAAAATAATGTGTTAGATGAATCTGAAAAAGGGTTTAATCAAGTGGTTATGTATGGGCGTGATGTGTCTATTGATGAAATAGTTTCCTCGGCGAAGCGTTTTCCAATGATGGCAGAGCATCAGGTAATCATCGTAAAAGAAGCACAGGATTTGAGTAGAACTATCGATAAGATTGAAGCCTATGCTAATCAGCCCCAGCCAAGCACTATTTTGGTATTTAATTATAAATATAAAAAGCTAGATAAACGTAAGAAGGCTTACAAAGCAATATCCAAAAATGGAGTTTTATTTGAAAGTAAAAAACTCTATGAAAATCAGGTTGCGGACTGGATACGTAAAGTTTTAGGTGGCAAGAAATACAATATTGAGCCGAAAGCAGCACAAATGTTAGTAGAGTTTTTGGGAACTGATTTAAGTAAAATTAGCAATGAATTGGAGAAGTTAGTGTCTGTTTTACCAGCTGAAACTATTATCAATGCTCAACATATCGAAGAAAATATTGGAATATCAAAGGACTTCAATAATTTTGAGTTGAGGAAAGCTGTCGGACAAAAGGATATTGTAAAGGCTAATCGAATTATAAATTATTTTGCACAAAATCCAAAGAACAATCCATTGGTAATGACTATTTCATTATTGAATAGTTTCTTTACTCAGCTACTAATGTATCATGGATTAAAAGATAAATCCAAAGCGTCTGTAGCGAAAAACTTAGGAGTGAATCCTTATTTTGTTGATGATTATGTTACAGCGGCTCGAAATTATCCGATGAGAAAAGTTTCACAAGTAATAGCTTTATTGAGAGATGCAGATATGAAGAGTAAGGGTGTAGGAGGAAATGCTCTTTCTCAATCTGATATCTTAAAAGAACTACTTTTTATGATCTTGCACTAGAGTTAAAAAAATAAAGAACCCATTTTGTTGAAAAGAGTCCTTTATAATTAAACTCAAATCTTAGTTCAACCAGTTGTATTCTTCAAAGATTTGTACACCTTTATTTAGTAGATAACTATAGTGTTTTAAAGGTCTATTAAAAAGACCAATATAAGTTATATCATGCTCTGGTAAATACACGTGGAAAGCTCTAAAACCTCCTTGTGAACCTGTATGCATAACGTATTTAGTTTTTACTTCGATATGTTTGTAGTTTAAAGTATCTCCTATAAACCAGCTATAGCCAATTCCGGGTGCTTCATCACTCTTCCAATTTTCTGGTGAAAAAATAGTTCTAGATTCCTTTGTTAATTCTTTACCAAGAAAAACATTATTCTGAATGGCGTTTTCATATTTAACCAAATCTAGAACAGAACACCAAATACCTCCGTTACCTGCTGCGGCAAACGTAGGCACTTCACCATAATCGTACTCTTGAAAGATACCTTTTCGTCCTTCGTAATACCCATGAGCGACATCGGAATCAGGAAGTGACCCGTTAGTTATTTTACTATGACTCATACCACAAGGCTTAAAAATATTTTCGTTTACAAATTCTTGCCAAGGTCTTTTTGTAACGGATTCTATAATTAAGGCTAAGCCATTATAAGCAGGATTGGAATAGGTGAATTTTTCACCAGGTTGAAATAACAAACTATCTACTTTTTTTAAAGGTTCGAAGTTCGCTGTATCTTTCGCCGTTAAATAGAACTTTTGATTATTGTATACGTCTCTAGCATCCGGAATTCCTGAGGTATGTGATAGGAAGTGTTTAATCTTTATTTCTTCAGGAATGGATTTGTTTTTAAAATCAGGGAAGTACTTTGAAATATTATCATTGATATCTAATTGTTTTCTTTCGTGTAAGATTAAAATAGCATTCGATACAAATGTCTTGGAAATCGAACCAGTGTTATATATGGTGTTTTCATTGTTTTTTTCCTTGGAATTTATATCTGAAATTCCATAGCTTTTTGAGAAAATAGTTTGGTCTCCTTTTTTGACAATTATGGAACCTCCAGGTTCATTTTCTAAAAAGAATTCTTTGGTAAATAAATTTTCTAATTCGGAGTTAGCGGTCTTTTCCGTTTTTTCTTTGGCACATGAAACTAGTATCAGTAATCCTAATTTCAACAGATAATGCTTTTTCATTTAGATGGTAGTTTAGTAATATTTATGCTTTTCGTAAAAATAGGAATTTGTAATATTTAATCTTGAGAAACGCTAAAAGATGTTTTATTTCCCGAAATTATATTTCAATCTAGCTGAAAAATAAGGTGCCAAATCAAAGAAGTACGAATGTTTGTAATCAAATAGGGTGCTTAATTTTCGTTCTTTGAATTGTGCGTTTCTTCTACTACTAAAACCTATAACAATAGGCATGTGTAATCCTTTTGCTAATTTAATTTCGGGAACAAGTCCAAAAGTAGAATACTGATGAGTGAAAATCATGTTTTTTCCGTTTCTCTTTAAGAAAGCTCCTTGGCCCTTATTTTCGGCCATTACGCCCAAGTTGAGAGTTTTATTAAGATTGTATTTAACGTTTATTTCTGCCCCTCTTAATAATGAAAAATCTACCGAAAATCTTTTTTTCTGGGTAGTCCATTTTATATAAATAACTGGTAGTACCATTGGATAACCGAATGTGTTATTAATAGCTATTCCAAGACCAGCTTTAAAATTTGGATTTACTTGTTTTATGAAAACAGCTCCTAGGTTTAATAATGCATTGTTCAAACTGATTTGATCGATGTTTGAATGTGCCATATTTAAACTACCTCCAAGAATAGCCATTAAAGATAGTTTATCATTTAAAGGTCTTACATGAACAAGCCCTATATTGAAGTTGGTGATTTCAGGAATAACATGAGTATCGGTGAAATCGTAGTTGTTCAAATTTGTATAGGCTCCCCCGAAAGCAATAGCCCATAATTTAGGTTGTCCTTTCTCATTTATAGACAGCGATACAGGAAGGGAAATATTAGCCTGATACAGCTTGCCCTCACCTTTACTGTTTCCGACCCTATTTTTTTCCCTGGAGCCAAAAAAGCTTGGTTTTACTTCATGCATATAATTTGAAATGCCGAAATATTCAACTCTTAAATCAATTTGTGAAACCATTTTTTGATAGCAGGTTAAACTTAAAATGAGTAGCAGTGTTTTTTTAATTTTTAAGGAAACATTGTTTGCTTTTGTAGAAATCATTTGTATTGTTTTTCATGCAAACAAATTGGAAATAAATGAGTAGAAAAAAGGATAGTTGTAGTTCGCTGATTTATGTGGTGTACAACTGACTTTTGGGACGAATTGAATAAGAAAAAGTGGTTAATGGAATAGAGGTTTTATGCTTTTGTAAGAAGATCTTGAAACAGGGATAGTCTCGTTCAGAACTGATAAAGAAAGAAATGATTTTTGTGAATTTCCTATGAGTTTAAATGAATGATTTGGGTTGATCAAATATGAACGATGTGGTTGAATTAAGAAAGGAGCTTGTTCTTTTATATCGCTTAATCGAGCTCTTAATATTTTACTTTCGAGATTACTATTCTTATAATGAATCACTACATAATTATCGAGTGATTTCACATATAATACATCTTCTTTGAAAACAGTCAATTCATCATTGTTGTTTTGACCTATAAAGGTTAACTCTTCTTGCGTAGTTTTTGATGAAATGTTTATTTCCTTTTTATTATTACTGGTTTCTTTAGTTAATAAATATCGTAATACAATTTTTGGAAATACAACTAAAGGGAATACAGGTAAGCCTATGTAATAGAAGAACAAAACAAATCTATGTAAAGAAAGAGAGTGATCTTCAAATATTAAGTCTAGATATAGATAGCTTAGAATCATACCTATAATTGATGATAGTGTTAGAAAGCTAATTTCGTTCCATAAGGTCCAGATTTTAGTTTTACGATAAATTTTATTGGAAATAAAATGTGTTCCTAAATAACTGATGAGTTTTAAGGCTCCAAACCCGATAAGAAAAAGTTCTTTGTGATCCTTATTTATTTGATTAAGATTAAATGGTTGTAAGGCTATGAGTATGAAACTTAGAAGGACACCAAGCACTGATGCAATAAAAAAGTGAAGTTTATAGCTAGTAGAATAAGGAATAGGTTTGTTTAGGTTCATTATGTAAGTTAGGTCGTCTTCAATTACAAAATTAGTGCTAATTCCTTTTGAACTGAAGGGAAAAGCAATACCTAAGTGTTAATTTTTTTCTTAAAAATAAGATTTTCTTAATTGGTATATGATTGAATTCTCAGAATATTTATTGGGATGCTATATGGTTAAATGGTTGTTTACTAGTGTTTTTTTGTGTTAAAAAAAGCTATAAATTACTTTTTGTTTAATATTTTATTAAATTTGTTAAACATAAAAACAAACTTTATTATGAAATCAATTCTATTTAAATCCAGTTTTCTCCTTGTATTCACGTTGTTGTCATTTAAAACGAGTGTACAACAGTTTAGGGGACAAGCAATATATTTCTCAAAATCGAAAATGGAATTGGGGCGATGGGGAGCTCGAATGAGTGAAGCACAGAAGAAACAAATTCAAGCAAGATTAAAAAATAGATTAGAGAAAACCTATATATTAAATTTTAATAAGAAGGAATCGTTTTTTGAAGAAGAAGAAAAATTAGATGCAATATCAGGTGCAACTGACAGTTGGGGAAAGAATTTTTCTCAGGGAGATCAGTATAAAAATATTCAGGAAAATTCTTTAGTACAAAGTCAAGAGTTTTATGGTAAGAGATTTTTAGTAAAAGATCAATTGCAAAAAATTCAATGGAAAATAGGAAAAGAATCAAAGCAGATAGGTCAGTATTTGTGTTTTAAGGCAACTACTTCTATACCAACATCTGAGTTAAAGTGGTACAATTTTTCATGGAGCGACTTGAGAAGAGAAAGTCAAAAGAGAACGGATTCATTAGCAACTAAAAATGGCGCGCCTGAAATACCAATGACAGAGGTTGAAGCATGGTATACGCCTCAAATTCCAGTAAGTCATGGGCCTGCTGAATTTTGGGGACTCCCAGGTTTAATATTGGAAGTAAGTGCTGGAAATACAGTAATGTTATGTTCCAAAGTAACCATAAATCCGAAAGAGGAAATAATTATTCAGGCTCCTTCAAAAGGGAAGGAAATAACTAAAGCAGAATATCAGAAAACCATACGTGGTAAAATGATTGAAATGAGAAACAATAGAGGGCGAAGAAGAGGATAATTTAAAAACCATTTCTGAAACTGAAGTTTATGACGAAAGCACTAACATTTATTTGTATTCTATTTACAACAAGTTTTTATGCTCAAATAACCATATCGGGTATTGTAAAAGATAGTTTAAATACACCACTTGAATTGGCTAATGTAATTGCCATTGATAAAGCTACAAGCCTATTAGAGTCTTATGCAATTACCGATGCAAAAGGGGCATTTAAATTGAATGTAAAGAAAAATCAAACCTATACTATACAAATAAGTTATGTTGGAATGAAAACTTATGAAGAGCAGATTAAGACTGGAGATAAGAATATTATAAAGGATTTTGTGTTGCAACTGGATAATACCTTGGATGAAGTAGAGGTTACCTATGAAATGCCAGTTGTAATTAAGGGAGATACTTTGGTATATAATGCGGATTCTTTTAAAAACGGAACTGAGCGAAAGTTAGAAGATGTTTTAGAAAAGTTACCTGGCGTCGAAATTAACGAAGATGGGCAAGTGGAAGTAGAAGGGAAGGTAGTAAATAAATTAATGGTTAATGGAAAGGATTTTTTCGATGGTGATACGAAATTGGCAACCAAAAACATTCCTTCAAAGGCGGTGGATAAAATTCAGGTTTTACGAAATTATTCTGAAGTTGGTCAGTTAAGTAGTGTAAGAAATAATCAAGACAACGTAGCATTAAACATTAAACTGAAAGAGGGGAAAGAGAATTTTTGGTTTGGTAATGTAACGGTTGGTGCGGGAGCTGCTCCTGAGGATGAGTTATACGTTGTTCAACCTAAATTATTCTATTACGACCCTGCCTACAGCATTAACTTTATCGGTGATTTTAATAATATAGGTGAGTTAGTACTAAATAGAAGAGATATTCGAGGTTTTGGTGGTAGATTTCGGGCACCAAGCAGAAGTAGTGGAACAGATATAAATTTAGGAGATAATAGCCTTAGTTTTTTAACCAATCAAAACAACGCATTAAAAATAGAAAATCAATTGGCTACGGCTAACTTTAGCTATTCTCCAAAGAAAACACTAGATTTTAGTGGTTTCCTGATTTTTAATAGCAGTAAAATAGTATCTCAGGAAGCAAGTTTTATCAGATACACCAATGAAGAATTAGGTATTCCTAATGAGTCCATAGAGCAAAATGGAGAAGAAAGATCTAACCAAGGGGTTTTAAAGTTAAGCACTTCGTTCAAACCGAATTTTAACAATCAAATTGATTACAATTTTATCGGAAAACTATCAAACGATCGTCAAAACCAAAACATATTTTCAAATGTAGTTGGAGCAACAAATCAAGAAGAGGAAGCTACACCATACAGTATTAGTCAGAATTTGAACTATTATTATACGTTGAATGAAGATAATATCTTTGCCCTTGAAGTCCAACATTTGATTAAGAATGAAGATCCTTTTTATAATGCTGTTTTACAAAATACCTCAAATTTAAACGATCCCTATGATACTACTGCTAGTCAGTTAGGGTTGGATGACTCTTTGGACAATTACAATTTAGCACAAAACAGAAGAATTCATTCAAACCAATTAGATGCTAAACTTGATTATTACAATATTCTAAACACTAAAAGCAATATTAATCTAACTTTAGGAGTTATCTCAAGTTTTCAAGAGTTTAACTCTAGTATTTTTCAGTTTTTGAATAACGGTACTACTTTTAATCCAACACCTTTGTTTAATAATGGAAGAGCTACAAACGATATAGAATATCAGTTTAGCGATGTTTACTTAGGGGCACATTATAGATTTAGAAAAGGAAAGTTTACGGTTACTCCTGGGGTTTCCGTGCACTCTTATGGTAATAGAAATATCCAGTTTGGCGTAACATACGAAGATAATTTCTTCAGAATACTACCGGATTTTGAAACAAGAATTCAATTCAAAAAAAGTGAAGCACTAACCTTGAGGTATGAGATGCGCAACCAGTTTACAGATGTTACCAGATTGGCTGAAGGTTTAGTTTTAAATAACTACAATAATATCCAATTCGGAGAACCAGAATTGCAAAATGCCTTATCTCATAATTTGAGTTTGATTTACAGTAGTTTTAATTTGTTTAATTATACAAATGTTTTTTCGAGATTGAGTTATTCTAGCAATATCGACCAAATTAGAAGTTTAACCAATTTTGAAAATGTAATTAGAACAAGTACTTTTTTTAATTCGAATTTTGCAGATGAAAATTTTAATGCTTTTGGCCGAGTTCAGAGAACTTTTGGAAAAATCAGAGCAAGCTTAAATGCTCGCTTTAATTATAGTAAAATCAATCAATTCATTCAAGGTAGGCAATCATTAAATGAAAGATATACTCAGACATATATACCAGGGATTCGTACGAATTATTTAAAAGCACCAAATGTTAGTTTGAGATATAGTTATAGTATTACAAACAATAATCAAGGAAGTAGAAAAACAAAATTTATAACAAATGCGCCATCTATGGAAATAGATGCTTATATCTGGAATTCAGTAACACTTCTTTCAAGTTATACCTATACGAATCAAGATTTAGGAGATGGGAATACACAATCTTTTCAAAACTTAGATGCTACTATTTCTTATAGAAAAAATAAAGACGCCAAATGGGAATATCAAATTAAAGGAACCAATTTGCTTAATATAAACACCCAGGTAAGAAACAGTGCAAATGATATTTCCGTTTTTTCTGCAGAAACTTTTATACAACCTCGCTTTATAACATTTCGTTTTATTTATAACTTATAGTTTATACTTTGATTATTATTCACATGTAACACTTGAGATATTTAATCAAAATAGTATTTTCGCCAAAAAATAATATTTATGATTACCGTAGATCAGTTAACTGTTGAGTTTAATGGAAAGTCATTGTTTAGTGATGTTTCTTTTGTGATAAATGAGAATGATAAAATTGCCCTAATGGGTAAAAATGGTGCAGGAAAATCTACGATGATGAAAATTATTGCAGGTTTAACCAAAGCCACTAGAGGGGGAGTTCGCACACCAAAAGATACCGTGATTGCTTATTTACCGCAGCACTTATTAATGGAGGATAATTGCACGGTAAAGGAAGAAGCAGCCAAGGCTTTTGATACAATTTTCAAAATGAAAGCTGAAATGGATTCTCTTAATAAGCAGTTAGAAACTCGAACAGATTATGAATCTGAAGAGTATATGAAACTTATTGAACGAGTATCTGATTTAGGTGAAACTTATTACGCTTTAGAGGAAATAAATTACGAAGCTGAAGTAGAGAAGGCCTTAAAAGGTCTTGGATTTAAACAAGAAGATTTAGATAGGCAAACTTCGGAGTTTAGTGGTGGATGGAGAATGAGAATTGAGTTGGCGAAAATATTACTTCAAAAACCAGATTTAATTTTACTAGATGAGCCAACGAACCACGTTGATATTGAGTCGGTAATTTGGTTAGAAAACTTTTTAAAGAATAAAGCAAAAGCAGTTGTTGTAATCTCTCATGATAGGGCGTTTATTGATAATATCACTAATAGAACTATTGAAGTTACTATGGGAACGATTTACGATTACAAAGCGAATTATTCACATTATTTAGAGTTAAGAAAGGAGAGAAGAGCGCAACAAATGAAAGCATATGAAGAACAACAAAAATTCATTGCTGAAACTAAATCGTTTATTGAGCGCTTTAAAGGAACCTACTCAAAAACAAACCAGGTAGCTTCTCGTGAACGTATGCTTGAGAAGTTGGTGCTAGTAGAAATTGATGAAGTAGATAACTCTTCATTAAAACTTCGTTTTCCTCCGTCTCCAAGATCTGGAGATTACCCTGTCCGCGTTGATGGACTTACTAAGAAATACGGAGATTTAACGGTTTTTGAAGATGCTAGTTTTTCAATAGCACGTGGTGAGAAAGTTGCATTCGTTGGAAGAAATGGAGAAGGAAAATCTACTATGATCAAAGCAATCATGGGAGAGATAGATTTTGAAGGAGAGGGAGGTTTAGGGCATAACGCTAAAGTTGGATATTTTGCTCAAAACCAAGCTTCTTTATTAGATCCTGAATTAACGGTATTTCAAACCGTAGACGAAGTTGCCGAGGGCGATGTTAGAACTCAAATAAAAAATATCTTAGGGAGATTTATGTTTGGTGGTGGTGATATCGACAAAAAGGTAAAGGTGCTTTCTGGAGGAGAAAGAACACGTTTAGCAATGGTGAGATTGTTGCTTGAGCCAGTTAATTTATTAATTCTCGATGAGCCAACCAATCATTTAGATTTGCGCTCAAAAGATGTAATTAAAGAAGCACTAAAACATTTTGACGGTACAATGATTTTGGTGTCTCATGATCGAGATTTCTTACAAGGATTATCGCAAAAAGTGTTTGAATTTAAAGATAAACGTGTCATTGAACATTTTGAAACTATTGATGCTTTCTTAGAAAGGAATAATATCAATGCTCTTAAAGAAATAGATCTTTAAGATTAGATAAGTAACTAAAAAAGTCAGCATAAATTATAATTGCTGGCTTTTTCTGTATTATTTAAAATTTAGAGTTTTTCAAAATTAGAAATTACAATGTTTTACTTTCCCATTGAGTTCTCATTTCTGTACCTAATTCAATAAATTCATCATCGAAATCATTAATTCTAAAGGATCCAAAACAAACATCAGGTAAAATCGAATCTACTCTTATATGAAAATCTTCATATTTAGTCGAAAAAGAAACGCCTTTTTTAATGCCATCATTTGCTCCTTTATCTAACTTAATTCTCCAGCAAGCATATTCTTGAAATTTATTCTTCTTGAACCTTTTTTCGGTATTAATAATATTTGCGGAAATTGGTTTAGATAAAAAGTAAGCTCTCCATTGCTCTGGTATCTGTTCAATATCTAAAGGAGTTTTTATACTGTCATTAGATTTCGATATTCTCTTAAAATAATGTCCTCCTTCATTAGGTTCTATCCCTGAGTTAACAAAATAAGCAAAACGTTGAAAGTCATTTTTTTCATCATGGTTTGCAATAGAATTGAACTGATCAGATAACAGGTATTCTTTAGTATTCCACTTAATTAAAAAGTAACGAGTATTAATTTTTGAATCATTTTCCTCATAGGAGAAAATATCTGATTCTTTAATACTTTCAAAGTTTACAGCATGAGTCGCAACTTCAACTTCTTTAGGTTCTAAAGTAATAATATGATCTACTTTTTTGAAGGTCCCGAAATGTTTTTTTATCGTAGTATCACCATTAACTCTATTAATATTTTCGGTAATTATAAATTTATTCCCCTTTAATAAATCGATGCTTTTGGAATAGTTAATAGAGCTAAACGAATAGTTAGCTAAAATCTCACTATTCCTTGAATCATTGTCAATCCGCGAACTTTTGGAGTTCCCATTAAAAGAACAGGAACTGTAGATTAGAGCAGTAGTAAATAATACTATTGCGGTTAAATTTTTCATAATCCTCTCGTTAATCCGGTTATCACTTAATATTTGTGGATGGAATTCAAAATATTTGTTAGCCTTAGTCTAACTTTTTAATAAAAGTTTACATACATTGTAAATGGTTGGCAAACAAATTCCCCCTTGAATATGATACAAATATATAGTTAAAGTCACTTATATGAGTGTTTTATAGATGGAAAAAGAAGGAGGTTATAAAAAATACTGCTCGGTCATGTTTATTTAAAAATCAGTGGATCTACAATTTATAGGTGTAAAGTCACTTTATTCAAAGGTTGTCATAAGACCAAGACATTAGTACGATATATACTTCATTTCTTTTATTACTGGAAGTATGATTCGTTTCGAATTCGATATGCTTTACCTTATAATAAATCGGTTAATCTTCGAAGATAAAGAGGTTGTTAAATTGCAATAAGGGAAACATTATTTTACCTCATTCAAGAGAGTTTTTACGATGATGTTAGCGGCAACTTTAGAACCTTTTAAGGAAGGGTGAAAACCATCTTTTCCATAGTAATTAAACTTATTTGAGCTATCAAAGTACTCTTTCCATTCTTTACCAACTGGTAATAAAATCGCATCATTAATTTTTGCTGCTTCAGTATAATTTTCGATTACCTTATCGTAACTCTTATAAAAGTGACGTGAGGGCCAAACCATAAAATAACATAGCTTGGATCCATTTTCGTTACAAAGATCTTTAAATTTTTTCCCTGTATTAATCAACATCTCTCTTCCATTAGTCCTTGACGAAGGACCTTGTTGAATAATAACGTAGTCAAACTTTTTACTAGAAATTAGTCTTTGTACTTTACCTCCGTTCCAATGATCAATAATTGCGTAATTTGGGTAGGCCACCATTTCAGTGTGCAGTTTAACCTTTTTTTGATTGGCAACTCGTTTTACTAATCTCGGTAAGTTGTTGTAATAGGTTAAACTGTTACCAATAAATAATACTGATAGTTCTTTTTTTTGATCACTTATTCTTTCGGTGTTTTGAGAGAAACAGAATGTACTAATAAGTAAAAAGATATAGAGTAGGTTTTTCATAATATAGGGGAATATAAATTGAGTTATTCTGAAAATTTTTCGTTAAGCAAATTCCATAATTCTGGATATCCATGATCATAGCCAAGTGCCCAAATTCCTGCTCCAGCTAAGTTTTTTTCTTTAATCCAATCATATTTTAATGAAAGTGATTTTACATTTTCAAACCATAATTCTTTATAACCTGTGTTTTCTTTCAGAGTTATATAACTAGATTCACTTTCAGTGTTAAATTGAACAGGAGCATCTAGTTTATTAATATAATTATTTTTAATCGTTTTATACGGTGGATTCGCAAGAAATTTCGAAACTTTTGAAGGAATAGTATTCGTTGTCGTTAACCATTCTGCTCCATAATATGGAACACCAACGATTAATTTATCAGGAGCTATTCCTTGTGAAAGGTAATAATCAACAGAGTATTCAATACCATTACCAAATATTCGACTCGTTTTTAAAGGACTTACAGGACCTGCTATTTTACTAAAGCTGCCGTAATAGTCATATCCCATCAGAGTGTAAAAATCAATCGCGCTGTTAATTTTGGGAATGTCAAATATATGATGCCAATCTTCAGCATATAAGCATAAGGAAACCATATATTTTGGATTTTTAGCTTTAAGTTTTTCTGATATTTTTATAATGAAGTTACTAAAATCAGCTTTTGAACTATTGGGAACTCCTTCGAAATCAATATTAATTCCATCCGCATTTCTATAAGCAAGTAGTTCAGTTAAATTTTTAATTAGATTGTCTTGTGCTGCTGAGTTTTTTAGAAATTTCGAATTTTTCGAAGCCCCAAAATTTGAAACACTAAGAAATACTTTGCAATCATGGGCTTGTGCGCTATCAATTAATGCTGTAGTTTTCCATTGATGAATGCTTTCATAATTTCCATTAGTAGGGTTTAGCGAATAGGAAAAATACGAGATACCCCAAAGAATATCAAAATTATATGACTTATATGCAGTTCCACCGCTGTAAGCATGCCAGCCAAAAGTTTTGTGTTTAGAGTTTCTTTTTTTCTTTTCAAATATAGCTGTTGAAGGTTTTCTGTTTTGAAGACTATCCCATTGACTTTCTTTGGTGAAGTTAAATTTTCGATGAAGATTTTCTTCAGTATGTCTAGAACTTTTAAATGGTTGGTGTTGCGATTTTTTACTACAAGAAATAATTAGCAGTAGTACAAAAATGCTTAAAAATGCATTTTTTTTCATCCGTTGATTTTTGCTTTTAAGCGTCAGATGGAACGGTGAAGATTGTTATAACAATGTTTGAAGTACAAAGTTATACGCCTTCAGTTTCATGGGGACGTTGTGAGTTTTTATTTAATAGCTTGGTCTACGGCTAAAATACAAGAAATTTAGTTAAAAGAAGTAGGTTTAGTTTATTCCACAGCACTTTTTAAATTTTTTACCACTGTTGCACGGACAAGGATCATTTCTTCCAACGTCACTTCTAGGGATAAAGAGATTCCTATCGTCCATGTCTTGTTTAAAGATGAGTTCTAATTTGTGATATAGCTTTGGATGCTTTTTTGCTAAGAGTTTAGGACGTTCAAAGAAGTATTCGCCAACTACTGAAAAAAACTCAGCTTTATTAGTTCCTCCATAAGGATTGATGTCAGATTCTTCATCATAGATTTCCTCCATCTTGTAGGTCATTAAATCAATCCATGGTAATATATATTGTCTATCTAATAAAATTTCTGGAATTCCATCTATTTTGCCATCCAACTTATCTATGAGATGAATAAATTCATGAATGGCTGTGTTTTGTTTATCTGATTCGTTTTTAAAACCAAGGTGTAAGGCATTTTTCGATAGAATCATTTTATTCTCAAGAAAACCGTTGCCTACCATTCCTAAAATGTTTCTGTTAGGACCAGTTCTTTCTAAGTCTCTATTAAACATACATGGATAAAGAAAAATTTCAGATATATTTGGGTAGTGCCAGTCGGGAAAGTTAAAAATCGGGATAACGGCACTTGAGGCGATGAGCACCTCATCTATATCTTCAACAGTAGTATCAACACCAACAATTGTGCAATTCAATAAAAACTCTTGAATTTTGAATTCAAATAGACTTTTTTCTTGTGAAGTAAGCGAATTGTAAAACGCAACATTGTCAACTAAATAAGTCCGCCATTCAGGTGGAAAAGGAGTTTTGGGAGTTTGATGTGGAGAGGTTTTTTTCTTCGTTTTACTTCGATAAATAATAAAACCTATGAAGAGTACAGCAATTGTAGATGTTAGCATTTTTTTGATTTAAAGGACAAAAATAATATATTTTTTGCTTTAATAAGAGGTATGAGAGTGTTGGAGGAATCAATGTTATGCATAAAAAAAACTCACCAGAAGGTGAGTTTTTCGAACTATTAATTTAAAAGTTGAGGTTCTCAGTTTTATTGAGCTTTATCTACTTTAATGCGTTCAGCTCTATTCGCTATTTCCCAAGCAGTATGGAAAACTAAACGAGTTCTAGTTTCAAGCATTTCGTAGTTAATTTTATCTGGAGTATCTGTAGCTTGATGATAATCAGCATGCGTTCCGTTGAAATAAAAAATAATTGGAATATTATGCTTAGCGAAATTATAATGATCAGAGCGATAGTAAAAACGATTTGGGTCGTTTTCGTCGTTATATTTATAATCTAGATCTACCTTGGTGTATTTCGTGTTAATTGCTTCAGAAATATTATGTAATTCAGAACTTAGTTTATCAGATCCAATTAAATAAACATAGTTCGGATTTCCTTTGTGGCGATCATCAACTCTACCAATCATATCAATGTTTAAATTGGTAACTGTGTTAGCTAAAGGGAAAATTGGATTTTCGGTATAATATTTCGATCCTAGTAAGCCTTTTTCTTCTCCAGTAACATGTAAGAATAAAATAGAACGTTTTGGTCCATTTCCAGCATCCGTAGCCTTCTTAAACGCTTCTGCTATTTCTAAAACAGCAACTGTACCTGAACCATCATCGTCAGCCCCATTGTATATTTTTCCACTCTTTGCTCCAATGTGATCAAGGTGAGCTGAAATAACAATTACTTCTTCTGGTTTTTCTGATCCTTCAATAAAGGCAAGTACATTTTCAGAGTCTTTTAAAGCTTTTCTTCCAAAAACATTTTTAGTGAAAAATTGAGAAGGAATATCTTGAAAATAATCACCTTGACTAATTGGTGATTTAATTCCACTTTTTACATAGAAGTCTTTCAAGTATTCAACAGCTTTCTTTTGTCCTGGTTCACCTGTATCTCTTCCTTCGAACTCGTCTGAAGCATATACAAACAAGTGTTTTCCTAAATCTTTAGCTGTAATTGTTTCTGCATATTTAGCGGAATAATCGATATTAGATTCATTCTCAATACCAGTAGCTTCCTTACTTGTACTACATGCAACAAAGGCAGCAGCACTAGCTATACAAAGTAGTTTTCTCATCAATAATAATTAATTTATATGGGTTTGAAAGGTTTAAGTTTTGATTTTAAACCAGCTAACAAAGTTACTTTTTCCTTATGACGAATTGTTCTAATGTTTTGTTAAAACTTATTAATTCTATAGGGAATAAGGAGTTAAAAACATTTTTATCAATAAGTTCTTTTGCAGATCCCTGATAAATTTGATCTTTGGTTAGTAGAATGAGTTCATCAGCCAATTGAATGGCAAGGTTAACTTCATGAGTTGAGATAACGATAGTTTTATTCGTGGTTTCAACTAGCTTTTGTAATAGTGAAAACACCTTAAATGTATGATGAATATCTAAATGGGCAGTAGGTTCATCGAGTATAATAATTTCAGTGTCTTGTGCTAGTGCGCGAGCAATTAATACACGTTGTAATTGACCATCACTAAGCTCGTAAAAACGCTTGTCTTTGAGATGAGTGATTTCGGTCTGTTCAATTGCCCAAAGAATTTTTTTTAAATGCTCAGGAGATAGTTTGTCTATCCAATTAGTATAAGGTTGTCTTCCTAAGGCAACCAGTTCCAACACTGTTAATTGACTCAAAGGAAGTCGTTCAGTTAAAACAACACTTAATTTAGTTGCTAATTCCTGATAGGAGTAATGCTCAATGTTTTTTCCATCGATGTTGATAGTTCCATCTAGTGGTTTTTGAACTTTTGAAATAGAACGTAAAAGTGTCGATTTACCAATACCGTTTCTTCCTAAAAGAGCTATGAACTTTCCTTTTTTTAATTTTAGATTAATCTCGGAAGCGATAACGGTTTTCGATTTCTTAGAACTGTATCCAATTGTAAGATCGTGCGTTTCTAATATGTTTTTCACTTCTTTACTACACATAAATCTTCTTTTTTCTGACCAGTAACCAAATAACAATTGGAGCTCCAAATAAAGAGGTAATTGCATTGATCGGTAATACAAATGAACTATTCGGTAGTTGAGCAATACTGTCGCAGATCAATAAAATAATAGCACCAATTATTGCTGTAGAAGGTATTAATATTTTATGATTTGAACTTACAAAGAAAATTTTGGCTAAATGTGGAACGGCTAAACCAATAAAAGCAATAGGACCCGAAAAAGCAGTGATTACTCCAGTAAGTAAACTGGTAATTAAAAGAATAATGTTTCTGCTTTTCTTAATATTTACACCCAAACTTTTTGCATAGTTTTCCCCCAGTAATAAGCTGTTTAAAGGTTTTACAATGAAGAAAGTTCCTGAAATTCCAATGATATAAATACTAAAGAAAATAAGGATTTCATTCCAGGTTAAATTTCCGAGACTTCCAAAACTCCAAAATTGATATTGTTGAATTTGTTCAGCCTCACTAAAATAAGACAAAACACTAATTACTGCAGAAGTTAATGAACCAAACATTAAACCAATAATTAATATTGACATGGTGTTTCGGACTTTATTGGCGGCAATAATAATCGCTGACAAAACAATGAAAGAACCAATGCTCGCGGCTAATGCCATGGACCAATTTGAAATTATTAAAGAGCCAAATAGACCTCCGAATAGACCAGAGCCTAAAATGAATAAAGCCACACCAAGACTTGCTCCTGACGATATTCCTAAAACGAAAGGTCCAGCTAAAGGGTTTCGAAAAAGTGTTTGCATTAAAAGTCCACTAATTGATAAGCCAGAGCCAACCATAATTGCAGTTAATGCTTTAGGAAGTCGATAGTTAAAAACAATTGTATCCCAACTACTTTTAATAGATTCTCCACCTGTTAACACAGTAATTATTTCAGAAATGGGAATACGAACAGAACCTAAACTTATATTAATTATCAGAAAAATGACCAATAATGAAATAAGTAGAATAAAATGTTTCGTATATGTTTTTGAAATATTCAAGAGTTTAGGCTAAGGTTGATAGGAGGTCAACAAGTTTTTGAATGGCTAATCCTCTGTGACTTATTTTGTTTTTCTCTTCAGCAGACATCTCGGCAAAAGATATTTCATGACCTTCTGGTTTAAACACAGGATCGTATCCAAAGCCTTTTTCACCTTGCTTACTTTCTAAAATTTCACCTTTACAAACACCATCAAATAAATGCTGTTCTCCATTTAAATTTAAACAAATAGATGTTCTAAAATGGGCTTGTCTGTTTGCTTCATTTTCTAACGAATGTAATAATTTCTGCATATTATTTTCTGCATTTGCTGGTTCTCCAGCATAGCGAGCAGAATACACTCCGGGTTCACCATTTAAAGCATCAACTTCCAATCCTGTATCATCAGCAAAACAATTGTAGTTGTAATTGTTTGTTATGTGGTTGGCTTTAATTTGAGCGTTTCCTTCTAAAGTAGAAGCAGTCTCTGCTATATCTTCTAAACAATTGATGTCTTTTAATGATAATAACTCGATAGAGTCTGGTAACATTTTTTGAACTTCAGCTAATTTGTTTAAGTTATTTGTAGCAAAAACTAGTTTCATCTTTCTGTTATATTACTTAGTTGAGTGTTGTTTAATTTTTAAAAATAAAGTGATTTACTATTCGAAATGCCGTAATCAACTCATTTTTTTATGCTAACAAAAGTAATCTTTTTTATGAGGATTGTAGCTTTTTGATGAAAAATATACGTTCTTTACAAATCTCGGGAAGTACTGTAAATAAAGGAATGTCACCCAAATGTCGGGTAAAATACAACCTGAATTTTTTATCAATTTAAAAATCGAAATTAACATTGTATGAAAAACGAAAACATTTATATCATGAAACAACCGGATTTAGGAAAGAAGATTTTTGAATTAAGAAAGCAAAAAGGATTTACCCAAGAAGAGTTGGTGGAGAAATGCAATATTAACGTTCGTACCATTCAAAGAATTGAGGCGGGAGAGACTACACCTAGAAGTGTTACAGTAAAATTAATTTTTGAGGCTTTGGGTGTGGAAAGCGATGAACTTATTAAAGAAGAATATAGAGGTGGTAGGTTTGATAAGTTATTTGGGTTTAATACAGATAATTTTAAAAAGGTTTTAAACTCCGCATGGATTTTTGGAATTATTTACTTCATATTTGGTTTTGCCGAAGTTGCTGCGGAAACGAATTATTACTTAGAAGGTGAAAGCTACTACAACGATTTTAGTTATATTTTAATTAAAATAACTACCGTTATTTCCTTTACTTTTTTTATGCGAGGATTTGTATTTGTAGGAAGTTATTATAAAAATAGTTTGCTAGAGTTTATGGCTTTCTTCATGATTCTACTAAATCTGATTTTTGGAATTTCAGATATTGTTTCATTGTATATTGACGAAAGTTATTATTACTACTTTATGGCAGCAAAAGTAATAACCTTTGGTTGTGTTGGAGTTATTTTCGGAATTGGAATTATACGATTAAGAGAGTATATTGGTGATTTGGCCATTGCAGCTGGAGTTTTGGAAATAATTACAGGTATTTTCTTTGCAACAGTTGTATTAGCGATTGTAGGAGTATTTGCATTAATTCCTTTAGAATTAATTGAAATCGTAATTCTTTATAAAATAGCCAATAAACTAAGACGATAAAAAATGAGTAAATGCTATGAAAGCGGAATGTCAGGGTTATTCATGGTGATAAGGTTCATTTCTTAAAATGGTAAATCCTCGATAAATTTGCTCAACAATAAATAAACGAATCATCTGATGGGAAAATGTCATTTTTGATAATGATAGTTTCCCATTAGCTTTTTTATAAACAGCCTCTGAAAAACCGTATGGACCACCAATAACTATAACTAATTGCTTAATACCAGAATTCATTTTTTTCTGAAGATATTGTGAAAATTCGATAGACGTGTGTTGTTTTCCTTTGTCATCCAAAAGAACAAGTTGATCTGTTGCTTGAAGTTTATTAAGAATTAACTCTCCTTCCTTTTCTTTTTGCTGTTGCTCGCTCAGGTTCTTAACATTTTTTATATCAGGAATAATGTCAAGTTCAAACTTTACATAATGTTTCAACCTTTTCTGATAATCATCAATAAGCTGTTGTAATTGCTTATTATCCGTTTTACCAATTGCGAGTAATTTTATCTTCATGGGGTAAAATTACAAATGTTTTGAGTTTTGTATTTCAGTTTGATTAAAAAACTTATCAGTAGATTTAAGAATGAATCAATTGATAAGTTTCAATTTCACCGAAAGTTTGAAAACCAAGTTTTTTGTAGATAGGTTCTCCCATAGCTGAGGCATTCAATACTGCATGTTTGGCATTATGATTCTTCGCTACTGATAATAATTTTTTAGTAATATTACTCCCAACACCTTGACCTCTTCCTTCGGGAAGTGTTCCTATCATATGAAGCCCAGCATTATTTTTGGAATCGAGAAAAACAATACCACAACCCAAATTTTTCTCATTATCTCGGAATAAGAAAAGTTGTGATCTAGTTGATTTCTTAGCAAGAGTGAAAATAATATCAGCATTAACATTATAACCAAAAGAATCCGAAGCTGTTCTTGCAAAGTCATTAGCATCCCGTTCAGAGCTTACTCTTTTTATTTTACCTTCCTCAAAAGCAGTTTCACGATATAAAGACATATCGAGAGCCATGTTCTTTTGACTCATAGCAAAAGCTACTTTTGGATTCTTTCTAAAAACGTTCGGTTTATTAACGGTGATTTTAGAAGGAATTTCCTTAATTTTTTCATTTTGTAAAATAGACTCAAAGGCATCGTTATCACTTAAGTTAAAAATACGATTTGGGAAATCTGAATTTTGAGTAAATACAAAAGAATATTCAGGCCTTGTTGTGAGATTGTTTGTTACATCTCCGATGTGATTCCAGAATTCAAAAAGGTTATTCGTTATTTCTTGATACATAATTTTATTTAGATTTGAGTTAAACTACCTTTTTATAAAGGTTTCATATTGGTAATAATAATACCCAAAATCATAGCTAAAAGCCCAATGCATTTTCTTAAAGTTAACGGTTCTACAGGCACATTAAGCCATCCGAAGTGACTTGCAATTGCTGCAAAGATTAACTGTCCGCAAAGTCCGAATGAAATCATAGTTGAAATTCCAAGTTTTGGAATTGTGTATAAATAGATTCCAATACCTATAACACTTAAAAGCCCACCAGTAAACCATAAATAAAATGGGATTTCTTTTATTTGAGTAATCGTAGGGAAATCTTTTACAGCGAAGAAAACAAAGATTATAGCAAATAAAGTACTAACGAAAAATGCGCATACTGAAGCCAATAAAGGATGCTTTAGGCTAATTCCTAATTGAGAGTTTAAACCACTTTGTGCTGCTAGCGCAATACCTCCTGTTAAAGCTAATATTGATATGAGTAATTTGTTCATAAAGCAAAATTACATACAAGGTTTTTAGCTTGCATTTACATATGTTGATTTGAAATGAAAATTAAAAGTTAGATGACTTTATTTAGTTGCTTTCGTATTCGGCTTAACTGCGTTGGAGTTATACCAAGATGCGAAGCAATGTGTTGTTGAGCGACTCTTGTATCGATGTTTGGATGTTCAGACCGAAGTTTTAGATAGCGTTCTTTAGCATTTTCAAGAATGATAGATATTTCGCGTGATTCTTTATCAATAACCCAATTCTTTTCCAAATAAGCAATGTAAAAATCCTTTAAATCATCTTGCTTCGAAATTAAATTTTTGAATTGTTTAAAATCTATGGCAATCAAAATAGTGTCTTCCATTGCTTCCAACGTAAAACCAGAAGGTTGTTCTAAAATTGAAGAAACTAAAGAGCCAGCCATGTTGTTTTCAAAGAACAAATTTTTCGTGTAAATGTCTCCATCAGGATTGGTAAAATAAGCTCTTAGCAAGCCTTGGCAAACAAAATATATACTTTTGGAATAAGTTCCATTTCTAACCAATAAGTCATTTTTAGATAGTTTTTTTAATTGAAAAAGAGACTTTAATAGGCTCCATGAGCTATCACTAATTTTCGAGTAAGATTCGAATTTAGTTTTTATTTGTTTACTATATTCTTCCAACGTTACTTTTTAGAATTAATTAAATATTCGGAAATATAAATAGGCAAGGGTTTGGTTTTTAAAAATTCAAAGTTATCTCTTGCATTCATATTACCTAAATGGAGGGCCAGAAACCCAGCCAACAATAGATTTTCGTTCACCTTTAGTAATTGGAGTAACACGATGCATAATAAAAGATGGAAATACAATAATAGTTCCTTTTTCTCTTGGAGCATTCACTACCTTTTGATTAATCATAAACTGTAAATCTCCACCTTCGTATTCATCTGAATCTGAAAGTTGCATGGTAATACTCAATTTACGAGCTGAGATTTCTCCAGCACCAAAATCTAAATGCCAATCAAAGAAGTCTCCTTCAGAGTAACGTGTTAATTGCAGTTCTTGATGAAAACCCAATAAATCAAACCAATAACGTTCATTGTTACATTGCATTGCCAATCCTGCCATACGACTATATAACCAATCATTTTCAGGAGTATTGTCAATAAATTGAACCGAACTTTTACGAAGTTCATCGTTGTAGGTTTCATCACCGCTTAAAGTGGCTTTTATTTTTTTCTCATTGTTCCAAAAATTAAGAATGTTTTCAGTTTCATGTGGAAGGAATAATCCGTTGTAATACACAAAATCGACATAGTTTTGCTTTAACGGAAGCCCGAAAGAATAATTAATTGACATAGTAGTTAGTTTGTTTGTTATTGATTTTGGTAAACTTACTAATTTTTAATCAAAGAATGTGGTCAATAATAATCTCGGGAAATGTAATGAAAGGAGTAGGAAAAAAGAGAAGTTATTCTCCGAACATTTTTGACCAAAAGTTTCGTTTTTTCTCTTCTTTAATTTCAACTTGCTCTTCTGGTACTATTTTTTGTATTTCAAGTAATTTTTCCTCTAAATCATAAAACCACTCCTCATATTCGGAATAATCAGCCTTGTTTTTACTTTTTGTCTCTTTTTTAAATTCACTATTCAATAAATCTATTTGAAAAGAAAGGTTACTCTGAATATATTCCTTGTAAGAAATAATTTTATCATTATCCTCTTTTTTCATGTAATGATCAAGAATGTCAGAAGTCAGTTTATCCCAATCATTCATATAATCGTGTTTAATTAAGAGATAACTTTTATATGCAATTGATAATTTTTTAAAGTTCGGCTTTTCAATATGTGTTAATAAAATATTAGAGTCACTCTGTTCTTTAAACTTATTAAAGTATATTTTTTCAGCGGTTTCATAGTCTGAATAAGATGTTATATGTGAAGTTTTACTCTCATCAATTTCAATAATAAAATATGGGTTTTCATTAGAGTTTATAGTAAGCCAGTCACTTCGTAACTTCATATAGTTTTTTATGAAAATCTCGTTGAGTGTTTTATAGATTTTATGTTTACGATCAATACTAAGAAGTTCTTCTTTTTGTGATAGATTAAGTCGAGATTTATTAGAGAAGAGAGAGAGGAAGTTTTTAAAATCAGGCTGTTCTTTTCTTTCATTAATATTAGCATCGAAAATTGTATCTACAATTTCAAACATTGATGTCAACTTATGATTTTTAACCGTCTTTATCTGAACTTCAATTACGCGATCTGCGTTAATAGGGCTTTGTATATAGAGGAAACAACCGTTCGTTCCGTCCTCTTTTTTCTCTTTCCTGTAATCGTCAATGTGTTTTATTTTAAACGAAGAGGTTAAAACTGTAATAACTTTTTGCATCGACATTGGGTGGTACACTAGAACTCTGCAACCTGCAATATCATTTAGAGTACCTAAATCCAAATTGGGGTCTCTCTTAATTTTAGAAAGTATAGATTGTATGCCTTTAATTCGAAAACAAATAATGCTGTCTTTTCTCGCAGATTTTACAATACCAGTTAAGGTTTCGAATATCTCGGAAATATCTTTTTGAAAAGACGTTCTATAGATTTGTAAATTATTAAGTAATGTATCCGAGGGGATTTCTGAATTCTTTAACTCCTCTCGAATTAATTTTCCTAATTTATTTGCTTGCGATTTATTCATCCTCAAATATATAGGAATAACAAGCATGGTGCTTTAATTCAGGGGTGACTGGCAGTAATAAGCCGATAAAATGCAGATTTCGACAATTGGACTGAAAACTAAATATTCTTTCTGAGTAAATTTGTTAGCTCATAATTTTCACTTTAGATAGTTAGTTTGAAATATTTTCGGGTTCCATAAAATGTATTATTCGTGAGCTCCAAATAGAAAACATTGTCTTTTCTGTATAAATCAGAAAGGTCCCAGTTAAAGGTGTCAAAGCCAAAATACAGGTTTTGATTTATGTTTTGAATATCGAATTCACCTTCCCCATAATAATTACCATAAGAATATACAGTGTACTTATTTATAAAAGTAGGGCTGTTTTGTGTGTAAAAGTAGGATTTTGTGGTTGGGTTAAAGGAGATAAAGCTTCTCGATTCATAGCCAGATTTCATAAAAATAAGGAAGTCATTTTGTATATCTATTAATTCGAAGGATGATATTTTTCGGTTGTCCTCTGGCTTTGAGTTGCATAGTTTAATGGTTGTGTTTTTACCATTCAAAAAACAGCATGAATCTTTTAATGCGATGGTTTCGGAAAATTCTATTGTCTTTTGCGCTAAAATAAGAGGTGGATTCCAATTTAATTTTTCAACAGTTGGAGGAGGTGGATTATACATAGCGTCGAATTCCTCGAAACTAATTGTTTCAATAGAAATTTTCCAGTTTGATTTTTTATGAATTTTAAAGATGGTATCGAGTTTTATTTCTTGACCAAAGGATTTTAAATTAAAAGAAAACAAAAAAAGTAAAATGATGATTGACGAAAAGAAAAAGGTATTTGTTTCTTGGTTAAATGTTAAAATGATATTAGAGTTTGCTGCTTTCATTTTAGGATTCATCATAGACAATTTTTTAAAGTTTAATTTATATCGAACTTTTTATAGATTTTATTTTTTAGCCCCCATCTGTTTATAATGCTGTCATATTTTTCTTTTGTTATCATTTTTCTAGTTTCATCTTTTGAATAATTTAAATCCTGAATCATAAAAGTTCTAGAAGAGTCTCTATATACGTTAGGCATTATAAAAACAGTTGTTAAAACAAGACTTTCCTTCCTGTTAATGAATGAATCTTCTATTGAGAATATATCAAAAAGGTCATATTCAACTATTTTTCTACTGTGATAAATAATTTTTTTTTGTCTAGATCTATATTGTGCTTCATCATCAAAAGCTCTATAATATACCATTGTAGAATCAATTTGAGGGAGCTTGTATTTTTCCCATAAAACTTGTTCAGATTGGAGGTTATAACCTAAATTAATCTTCATACTTTGAATTATAAAGAAAAGAATTATAGATACTCGTAGAAAAGAATTTAAATTTTTTTTTAACGAACGTTGTGATTTTGATTGCTCTTTTTCATCAGGTAGAATTAAGAAAGAAATAAAGGATATAAGCAAAATAATCCCCAAAAGAACTGGCAATAATAGACTCATTTTCATAGCAATGTTTTTTTAAAGTAAATAATATTGAAGCTTAACTATTTCTTTTAATTGTATTTATCTTCTTTTATCATTTTGAATAATCTTATTTACGCTAAACTATAAAATATAATTGAAGTTATAGTATTTACCTTTTACGGAATGTTAGATAAAGCTAAAATAAGGAGGTGTATAACCACTAATAACCAAAACAGTTTAAAAGAAGGTTTTGTGAATTCGTCAAGAAAGGACTCGAATTTATTAGAAATGATGTCTGATAAATTTAAATTTTCTTGTTGAAAATCAATATCGTCTAACTTTATTTTTTTTAGCCCGTATCCGATTACTTTCTTTTGAAGTTTAGAAGATTGTTGCGATTCTTTTGTTGCTTGTAATAACTTCATCTTCGCCATACCACTGTCGGAAATTTGCTGTCTCCAATTATTACCTTCAGTAATTTTTGAGGTAAGGGTTTTTACACTTTGAATAATATAGATTCCTGCTTTACTTTTCCATATTAAGAATAGTGTATTATGAATTGAAATTTTATTAGCTAAAAGAATATATATAGTTATAAAAATTGGAGAACCGAAAATTAAAAGAAATGCAAAAAAATTCGTTGTAAATAATCCTATGGAAAGTGTTATAAAGCTTCCATGGCCACTGCCTGCCCAATCAGAGTTGTTGAATAAAGAAATAGTTAAGCATATAATAGTTAATACAATTCCTATGGATACCATGAAAAACCATTTTACTCCTGTTTTAAAACTTATTTGGGCAACCGTTTTTAAATTTTGGTTCATAATTCAGATAAATATTAGAGTAATCATTTTCAATAAAAATAGTAGACTAAGAGTTTTATAAAGTGAGTGATTATTATTCGTAATTGAATATTGAGTATTCGTTAGAAGTAAGTATTTATTTAAAAAGAGCTTCCATTTCTGGAAGCTCAAATTTATCAACGTCTAAAATGTTTTTGTTTCCCCTGTAAACATTTTATTATGGATCAGTAAAACAATCGTTATTTAGTTAACCCTAAAAAAAAGTAGAGAAAATTTGAGAGAAATTTATCATGGAAAAAGTAAATATTTTATAGAGAGAGAGTTGACTCTTAAAAATAATTTAGAAAAAAACTGCGTATCAACTCTGTCATGAATGAGGGAATATCGGATAGTTAGTGAAGCTTGGTTAATACGCAGGAAAACTAATCTACTACGAGTCAAAGATGTAAATAATTGTTTAGTAGTGAAATAGGTGAAATTACTATTTGGATATAGTAATTCCCAGTGTATCATACTAGTAAAAGCATGTAGTCAATTTTAGGGATATTCATGAGTAAAGAAATAGTTGTATTTCTCATAAATAAAAAAAGCTCCCGAAGGAGCCAACCATCCCTTGTGATGATTTATAGCCGATAACAAGTTATTTTAAAACACCTCGCTATCGGCATTGGTGATATAAATGAATAAGAGTATGCAATATTATGCTCTTATAAACTTGAAAATTAGTATGTAGTATAAATGAATACACAAATCATTTAAACGGAAAGTAGAAAGAGACAGTTTTGAATAGATAAAAAAGCTTAAAAGAACAAAAGGTATATAAAAATATACCTTTGTTATTCCCTTCTGTAATTTATATTACGTCCCCCAATTATGTTTACTAGTATGACACCGATTATAAATAGAAGTCACATCATAGAAGTTTTATCCAGCAATTAGGGTTCCGCATATTCCAAGTCCAACGAGCAGGTATAATCCTGCTAAAATATATAAAACCTTGGCTCCTGTAGGGTACTTCTTACGTATGGCAGCCCCAATCACTGATAAAATGATTGGTGGTACTATCATTAAAGCGATTAACATAAAAACTAGCCCGCTTAAATCTCCAACTTCTAATGCTCTTATCATAATATATTTTTAAAAAGTGATTCATTTTATAAATTTTCAGCACGTAATTCTTCCAAACGTTGTTGTTTGTTATCTCTATAAAAAAGATTCATTGTTTCAAAAGGTATAATTTTATTGTCTTTATTTACAATATGTACACATGATTTTTTTATTGCACGAACATCGAAATTATGAGCATCAATAAATTGCATGATAATAATCCTAAATAAATTATCATAACCAAGGTCAGGGGCTTCTACAAAAGGCAAGCAACAAAGTAAGCTATGGAGTTTAGCAGAGGCTTTGTCTGTTGAGGTTCCTGTACTAAATATTTCAAACATGCGTTCATGTAACTGCTCGTCTTGTTCGTATACTATGGTGTTTTTACTGATGTCCAATAAATCCGAAGGATCTATATAACGTGTTAGGGGAATATTATTACTATCTAACTTCAAGACGTATCCCATGGCCAAAGCATCAGGGTTACATGGAACAGGTATGATATCTTCAGGAGTGAAAATTTCTGTTTGTTCTAATATTTTTCTTCTAACTTCTGTTAAGGTAATTCTATCTTTTTCATGATTAAAATTATCGAGTCTTCCTGCTATTTGTGTTGGTTGAAAAGTTACTCCGCGAACACATTTCTGTTGCAGCCCATAATCAATAATGGTTCCTATTTCATCGTCATTAAGTCCTTTTTGCAAAGTAACAACTAAAGTTGTTGATAGGTTCAATTCATTTAAGTGTTCGAGTGCTTTTTTTCTAATTTTAGTGAGTTTAGCACCACGCATTGAAGTGAGAACTTCCTCTTTAAAGGAATCAAATTGAAGATAAATTTCAAAATCTGGAGTATAGCTTTTTAGTCGCTTAGCAAATTGGAAATCTTGAGCAATTTTAATTCCGTTGGTATTTACCATTAAGTGTTTAATGGGTAAAGATTTTGCATAATCAAGAATTTCAAAAAAATCAGGATGCAACGTTGGCTCTCCACCACTAATTTGTACTACATCAGGCTCTTTCTCATTTTCAACAATAGTATCGAGCATGTTTTTTACTTCTTCCAATGTTCTATGTCTCCCATAAGTAGGAGAGGAGCCTGCATAACAAGTAGGGCAGGTTAAATTACAACGATCGGTAATTTCTATAATAGTTAAACAAGAATGTTGTTCGTGATCAGGGCATAATCCACAGTCATAAGGACAGCCATAATCAGTTTTTGTGTTGAATTTATAAGGAGTTTCAGAAGGTTTATTATAATTACGTATGTTTTTGTAGTATTCAATATCATCAGCAATTAGTACTTTAGAAGTACCATGTTCTTTACATCTTTTTAGCATATATACCTTATTCTTTTCAAAAACAATTTTGGCATCTACTCGTGTTAAACACTCAGGACATAAGCTTAAGGTATAGTCGTAATATGTATATTTTCTAACTGGCATTTTTTATTAGTTTGTTTAAGGTAGGTAAATAGTAAATCCAACATATGACGCAGAGCCATTGAATACTACTTAAATATAATGTATAAAATACATTTGGTTTTATAAATTCAATACAAAAGCGAAATCCGAAATAAGAAAGCATAAATAGTTTGAATAATAAACCATTCTCTTTTTGTGTGTATTTCTTTATTTTTTTTAAGGAGAAAAATAAGAAGAGTAGAAATACAATTTCATATAATGCAATAGGATGGCGTAGGAAGCCGTCACCTAAATCCATTCCGGTTATAAAGTTGGTTTTGGTTCCATAAGTAAACTCCTTAACCCCCATTAAAAAACAGCCCACTCTACCAATCATAATTCCAAGGATAATAGGAAAAGTAAATAAATCTCCAGATGAATGTTTTTCTCCGATAATCTTTTTAGCAATTTCAACGCCAAGTAACCCGCCAAATAATCCGCCCATGATAGATTTAGTATTGAATAAATCGATGATGGTTTTCGCAGAAAAAGTAAGTATTGGGTTCTCAAAATAACCACTAAGTCGAGAACCTAAAAAAGCTCCTAAAATAGCCCCGAGTATAATGGACAATCTATTTTGACTAGATATTTTATCTTGTGTGTTTTTTCGCAACCATACATAATAGCGATAGCCAAGAAAAAAGGCCAAATATTCCAATATCAAATGGACATTAATTGGAATATTGAAAATAGTAGGCTCAAAAGGTATAGTCAATTTTTCTAGTTTTTAAGTTTGATGTTTGTCTGAATTATAGACTCAATTTATGTTGTTTTCTAAAAATAGCAATTCAAAATTAACAAGGCAAAATAATATAATGTCCGTTGGTTATTAGTTGTTATTCGTAAGAGAGTGTGTGTTTTTTCAATTAGAAGTACAAATTCTTTTCAACTTTAATTTACCGTTTGAAGAGATCAGCTTCTTCTTATTTTTCGTTAATTCAAAAGAGTATAATTTCATTTGTTTGTTTTCATCGTATAGTTGTAATACATTTTTATCGTTTTCCCAAATACCTAAAAAAATACGTCTTTCAATAGATAAAATATATTTACGATCTTCAGTAATTGTTAACCTAGAAAGACTTTTATTTTTAAATATACCAATGAACGAATGAGTGAATAGATCAGATTCTTTAATTTGTAAGAGTTCTAGCATTTTTTTGTTAAATATATTTACGAAGAATTTATCCAGATGACCGTCTGTACAATTATGAAATAAATTTAGGTTTAAAATAGAGTGGTTATTAAGTCTTATAAAATCGTAATAGTTTGTAATTCTATTACCCCCATTATTTTTTTGAGTTAGTAAGATTTTTTTTCCATCTAAAAAAAGTGCAATTACCATTTCATCGATTCTATTTTTTATCCAATTTTTGTCTTTTTCTGTCCTTACAATCCAAGAGAGTAATCGAAGTCGATGTAAGTTGTTGAAGTTTTTAGATTCAAATTCAATGTCGTTTATCTTATGAACCGTTTTATAGTTTAAAGTTTTCGGAGTATAGAAAAGAATAGAGTTGTAAAATTTTACCGAATTGCTACCATTTATAGACTCTTGAGAGAAAATAGAATAGCTAATTAATATGGTTATAACAATTATTATCTTTTTCATTTATTAACGAGATTGATTTCTGTGATTCAGTAATTTTTTGGGAACTGAAAATTAATTTATTCAATGTAATTTGAACTTAAAAAAATCATAAATCTAAATTTTTGTAGAATCTAAGAGAATTAAAAATAGTCAGCTCTAAACTAAAAATAGATTGCTATTTTTACAGAACAATTCAATACTATGATTTCAAAAGAACAATTTAACAAAGAATTAGATTTAATTATTGCTAATGCTATTCGTGAGGATATTGGAGATGGAGACCACACTTCCTTATCGTGCATTCCAAAAGATGCAACCGGAAAGGCGAAACTTTTAGTAAAAGATGAAGGAATTATTGCAGGAATCGAGTTTGCTAAAAAGGTATTTGCTTATGTTGATGAAAACTTAGAAGTAGAAACATTAATTCAAGATGGTGAAAAAGTAAAATATGGAGATATTGCTTTTTATGTATCAGGTAGTTCTCAATCAATATTACAGGCTGAACGCTTAGTTTTAAATGCTATGCAACGTATGAGTGCGATTGCAACTAAAACACGTTTTTTTGCTGACCTTTTAGAAGGAACTAAAACCAAAGTATTGGATACTCGTAAAACAACTCCAGGAATTAGAGCCTTAGAGAAATGGGCCGTGAAAATTGGAGGAGGTGAAAATCATAGATTCGCATTATATGATATGGTAATGATTAAAGATAACCATATCGATTTTGCTGGAGGAATTACGCAAGCCATAACCAAAACAAAGACTTATTTAGCTGAAAAAGGACTTGATATTAAAATTATTGTAGAGGCGAGGAATCTTGAAGAGATTAAAGAAATTCTTTCAAATGAAGGTGTGTATCGTATTTTGATTGACAATTTCAATTACGAAGATACTCGTAAGGCAGTAGCACTAATTGGAGACACATGTTTAACAGAATCTTCAGGTGGAATTAACGAAAAAACAATAAGAGAATATGCCGAATGTGGTGTTGATTTCATCTCTTCAGGAGCGTTAACACATTCCGTATATAATTTAGATTTAAGTTTAAAAGCTGTTTAAGAGTGATTTAAATTAGAAATAAAAGGTTTAAGTTTTTCTTCTTCATTGAGTTCGTTGGAACTTGTTAAGAACTAAGGAAAATTTAACATTTTAGTACAGGGGAGTTTTAATAAATTGCGAACACAAACCGTAAATAATCCCCCATGAAGAATAAATTTATTTTATTTCTAATGTTTACGTTTAGTTTTTCCCCCATTATGAAAAGTCAAAATCTTGAAGTTGGCGATAAAGCTGTTGATTTCAAAGGTTATGATGTGAAGACGAAACGATATATTAGGCTTTCTCAGTTTAAAAAGAAAAAAAACATACTCTTAAATTTTACAGCTACTTATTGTGGATCATGTTGGAAGACCTATCCACATATGCAAGAACTTCAAAAGAAGTATGGTTCCAAACTCAAAGTTATTTCGGTGCATGGCGATGAGAAAAAAGCCAAGTGGTATGAGATAGCAAAGCGTTTAAAAATTGATTTTAAATGTGCTACCATGTGGAAAGTGCAGGACAAAGAAAAAATTAAAAAGGCCTATGGTGTCAACAAGTACCCTTCTTTTTTCGTGATTAACAAGAATGGAGTTATCATTGATAAGTGGGTAGGAAATCAAGAAAAACGTATGAAGACGACAGTGAAAAAAGCTGTTGTTCGATAATTTTAGGAAATAAGAATTTAAAAAAGCCTCATTATGTATGTAATGAGGTTTTTTTTGATAAAAACAAGTTGTTAAAAGAAGAACGGGCTTTGTATGTTCTAAACTTTAACATGAAATTCGTACATACAATATTTTTAAAAAAATCATAAAAACAGTATTATTGTTATGAATTTCTAGGTATTTCAAAACCTTATGGCAAATTGACTTTAACGAGTTGCTTTAATATTATTCCATTATTGACTAACTTAAATACAGAATGAATAAATATATTCTCGTTGCGACCTTGGCATTCATGGCAAGTTGTAATACAAACAAAACAAAAAAAGAATCAGTAGATATGGTTAACACCGAAAATCCTTTATTGGCGAAGAGTTCTTTAGATTATGGAGCTCCTGATTTTACAAAAATTAAAGATGAACATTTTATGCCTGCCATTTTAAAAGGAATGGAAGTACAAAATGAAGAAATAGCAAAAATTGTTGCGAATACTGACGCACCAAATTTTGATAATACAATTTTAGCATTAGAAGAAAGTGATCGTGTTTTGGATCAGGCGACCTCTGTTTTTTATGCATTAGCAGGAGCGCATACTAACGATGTGATAAAAGCAAATCAAAAGGAATTAGCACCTAAATTTTCAACACATCGTGATGAAATTTCGTTAAATACGAAATTGTTTGAACGAATTAAAACAGTTTACAACAATTTAGAATCTTCTGATCTTGATGCTGAATCAAAGCATTTAGTAAAGGAGTACTACAAGAACTTTGTAAAGGCTGGGGCGAACCTTTCGGAAGATAAGAAGAAAGAGCTAAAAGAGATTAATGCTGAGATTGCAAGTTTATCCAATGATTTTGGAAAGAAATTGTTAGATGCCAGTAAAAAAGGAGGCGTAACTTTAACAAGTAAGGAGCAATTGGCGGGGTTGTCCGAGGAAAAAATAGCTTCTTTAGAAAAAGATGGGGTGTATGAAATTCAGTTAATCAATACCACACAACAACCTTTATTACAATCTTTAGAAAATAGGGAAACTAGAAAAGCCTTATTTGATAAGTCTATTCATAGATCCGATACTGGAGATTTTGAAACTAGTGAGTTAGTTAAGAAAATGGTAACTCTAAGAGCGAAAAAGGCTAAAATTCTTGGTTTTGATAACTATGCAAGTTGGAGTCTACAAGGAACCATGGCAACGACTCCGGATAAGGTTTTTGAAATGTTTAATGGATTGATTCCGGGATCGGTAGATAAGGCTGCGGCAGAAACAAAAGAGATTCAGGCGGAAATAAAAAAAGAAGGAAAAGACTTTAAATTGGCTCCATATGATTGGAATCATTATGCAGAGAAAGTACGTAAATCAAAGTATAGTTTGAATGAAGATGAGGTAAAACAATATTTTGAGTTAACAAATGTGCTTGAAAAAGGTGTTTTTTATGCAGCAACTAAGTTGTATGGACTTTCTTTTAAAAAGCGTACTGATATTCCTACCTATCATCCAGATGTAGTAGTGTATGAAATTTTCGAAGAAGATGGTTCTAAGTTGGGATTGTTTTATGGAGATTTTTTTGCTCGTGATAGTAAAAGAGGAGGAGCTTGGATGGGATCGTTTGTGAAACAATCGAAATTACGAAATCAAAAGCCTGTAATTTATAATGTTTGTAACTACCCGAAACCAGCCGAAGGTGAACCAGCGTTAATTAGTTTTGATAATGTAGAAACAACATTTCACGAGTTTGGACATGCCTTACATGGATTTTTTGCCAATCAAAAATACGAATCGATTTCAGGTACAAGTGTTGCCAGAGATTTTGTGGAATTCCCATCTCAATTTAATGAGAATTGGTCAACGCATCCGCAGGTTTTAAATAATTATGCATTGCACCATGAAACAGGAGAAGTAATTCCTGATGCACTACTTCAAAAGATAAAAAATGCGGGAACTTTTAATCAAGGTTATTCCATTATTGAGAATTTATGTTCTTCAAATCTAGATATGCAATGGCACACAATTTCGGCGGATACTGAGGTTGAAGATGTAGCGAAGTTTGAAGAAGAAGCTTTGGCTAAAATGAAGTTAAAAATTGATGAGGTACCTCCAAGATACCGTTCAACTTATTTCGCGCATGTTTTTAGTGGAGGCTATGCAGCTGGATATTATTCATACTTATGGACAGAGATGTTAAGTCATGATGCATACGATTGGTTTAAAAATAACGGATTATTAAATCGTCAAAATGGACAAAAATTCCGTGAGGAAGTATTATCAAAAGGAAATACTATGGATTATGCAGAAATGTATCGTGTTTTTGCAGGAAGAGATCCTAAGTCTGAACCGATGCTAAAAGCAAGAGGATTAAAATAATCAAGAGTTCTTTTCAATGAACGATTATTATAGTGATGAAATATATGACAAAGTCAGTTTTACGAGTCAGGAACTCAGTAAAACTGACTTTGATTCTTGTACATTTAAAAATTGCGACTTTTCTGAATTGCATATCAATGGCTCAGAATTTTTAGAATGCGAGTTTATCGATTGTAATTTTAGTAATGCTAGAGTAAAGGGAAGTAGTTTTAAAGAAAATCGTTTTGAAAATTCAAAATTGGTTGGAATAAAGTTCTACGAAGTAGATGCTTTTTTATTTAAGGTTGACTTTGTTAAATGCAATCTTGATTTTTCGTCATTTTATCAAATGACAATGGAGAATTTTCGATTTTTTGATTGTATCTTAGAGGGAGTTGATTTTACCGAAACTAATCTCTCTGGAACACATTTTGATCATTGTAATCTGAAAGACGCCATTTTTGATGCAACCAATCTAGAAAATACTGATTTTAGTTCAGCAGAGAATTTCAGAATTGATTTAGAGAAAAACCAACTTAAAGGAGCCACATTCTCCAAAACTAATGTGGGAAATTTACTTGCTAAATATAAAATAAACATAACTTAAACTTCTACAATTATTACTTATTTAAAGTAAAAGAAAACGGAATAAAATTATTTGAAAACAACATTAAAAAGTACGCTTTAAACCAACTCAAAAAATGTCAAAAAGGATAGAAGAAAATTTAAGTAAAATCCCCATTGTTAATGTTTTAGTTGCCTTTGTAAAAAAAATTAAAATTCCTGGATTGGAAGGAATGTCTTTATATGATGTTCTTGAAATGTATGTTTTAGGAATTGTAAAAGGAGCATTAACAACGAGAGCAGGAGGAATTGCCTTTAGTTTTTTTATGGCCATTTTTCCTTTTTTACTGTTTATACTTACACTAATTCCTTACATTCCTATTGACGGGTTTCAAGAAGGGTTGTTTTCTTTGATTAAAGAGGTGTTACCTCCCAAAACATTTGAAGCGGTAGATGGAGTATTACACGATATTTTAAATAATCAATATGGAGGCTTATTATCTTTTGGTTTTCTGGCGTCAATTTTTTTGATGACAAATGGAGTCAACGCTATTTTTGGAGGTTTTGAATATTCATATCATGTTAAAGAATATCGAAATATAATAAAGGCCTATGTGATTTCTTTGGCAGTATCACTTTTAATGTCTTTTTTCTTAATTACAACAGTCGTTTTTGTTATACTTTATCAAGTAGCTTTGGCTAAAATTAACGAGAAAGGGTGGTTTAATACGAATGATTTGGACCTATTCTATTACGGAAGAGGGTTTCTGTTTTTACTAATGATTTTTACTATTGTTTCCTTATTATTTCGATATGGAACGAAACAGGGAAAAGGAATTAAGTTTTTTTCTGCTGGAGCTATATTAACTACAGTGGTTTCCATGTTTTCCTTTTATGTGTTCGGAATTTATGTAGTAAAGTTTGCAAAGTATAATCAATTATATGGGTCCATAGGTACACTTTTAATACTAATGCTATTCGTTTGGTTAAATGCGATTATACTCTTGTTAGGGTTCGAATTAAACGCAACAATATATCAGCTAAAACGGAAAAATAAAACTTCAGAAATTGCGGATTAATTCTGATATTTGCAAGTTCAATTAATAGGGGGTAGATTATCAGCAAACAAAGATCATTGATCACCGACGACTGATAGTTGATTACCAAGAATTGACAATTGATAACAGATAGATAATTAATAAAATATGAAACCAAGTATCCCAAAAGGAACCAGAGATTTTTCATCAACCGAAGTAGCAAAAAGAAATTTTATTTTTTCTACCATAAAACATTCGTTTGAAAATTTTGGTTTTCAACCTATTGAAACACCTAGTTTTGAGAATTCTTCTACGTTAATGGGGAAGTATGGGGAAGAAGGAGATCGCTTGATTTTTAAAATTTTAAATTCAGGAGATTATCTTAAGAAAGTTGATGAGAGTTTATTATCAGAAAAGGATAGTCAAAAAGTAACTTCTAAAATTTCAGAAAAGGCGCTCCGTTACGATTTAACTGTACCTTTTGCTAGATATGTAGTACAACACCAAAACGATATAACATTTCCTTTTAAACGTTATCAAATTCAGCCAGTATGGAGAGCAGATAGACCTCAAAAAGGACGTTTTAGAGAGTTTTATCAATGCGATGCCGATGTTGTTGGAAGTAAGTCGTTATGGCAAGAAGTAGAATTTGTGCAATTATATGATACGGTTTTTAGTAAGTTAGGTTTACAAGGAACGACTATCAAGCTTAATAACCGAAAAATATTGTCGGGTATTGCTGAAGTAATTGGAGCGAAAGATAAGTTAATTGATTTTACAGTTGCTTTAGACAAATTAGATAAAATAGGGAAAGATGGTGTTGTAACTGAGATGTTGGCTAAAGGTATTAGCCAAGAGGCTATCGATAAAGTAGATCCATTATTTAGTTTTACTGGAACTAATGAAGATAAATTAGCATCTTTAAAAGGGATGTTAGAGAGCTCAGAAGAAGGAATGAATGGTGTTGAAGAACTGAGTTTTATCGTGAATGCTATCAGTGAGTTAGGTTTAATATCTGCCAATTTAGACATAGATGTAACTTTGGCACGAGGATTGAACTATTATACTGGAGCAATTTATGAAGTTGCTGCTCCTAAAGAAGTCAAAATGGGCTCTATAGGAGGAGGAGGTAGATATGACGATCTTACAGGTATATTTGGATTAAAAGATGTTTCAGGTGTTGGAATATCGTTTGGATTGGATAGAATTTATTTAGTAATGGAGGAATTAGGGCTGTTTGAAACGGTGGAACTTCCAAAACCAAAAGTTTTGTTCTTGAATTTTGATGAAAACGAAAGTTTAGCAAAAGTAAAAGCGATAAAAGCATTGCGCGAAGCAAATATTAAATCGGAACTATATCCTGATGTGGCTACTAGTAATAAGCAGCAAAAGAAACAGTGGAAATATGTAACCAATAGAGAAATTGAACTTGTTGTAACTAGTGTAAATGATGATAAATTTACAATTAAAAACATGCAAACTGGCGATCAAAATTTACTAACTGTAAATGAAATAATCGATTTAGTAAATTAGAATTTGGATTGTCGTATCTTTGCATAAGCAATTTTTGAGAATTATGTTCGAACTTAACAATAATATGAACGAGGAAAGAATTGACGAAATAGGTGAGAACCACGTAGGAACATCTGCTGAAACACCAATGCGACCAGATGCTTTTGATATTTCGGATAAAGAAAAAATAGAACGCATACAAGAAAGTGTTAAAGATATTCTGGAAACGTTAGGAATGGATTTAACTGATGATAGTTTAAGCGGAACTCCAAGGAGGGTAGCTAAAGCTTTTGTGAACGAATTATTTATGGGGTTAAACCCTGCTAATAAACCAAAGGCATCAACCTTTGAGAATAAATATAATTATGGTGAAATGTTAGTAGAAAAGAACATTGTTGTTTATTCTACTTGTGAGCACCATTTATTACCTATCGTGGGAAGGGCACATGTTGCATATATTTCAGATGGAAAAGTAATCGGTTTGTCTAAAATGAATAGATTGGTAGATTACTTTGCAAAAAGACCTCAAGTACAAGAGCGTTTGACAATGCAAATTGTTCAAGCTATGCAAGAAGCTTTAGGAACAGACGATGTAGCTTGTGTAATTGACGCCAAACATTTGTGTGTAAATTCACGTGGAATAAAAGACATTGAAAGCAGTACTGTTACTGCTGAATTTGGGGGTAAGTTTAAAGAGAAAGAAGTTAAGAAAGAATTTCTCGGTTACTTACAAATGGAGACTAATTTTAATTAGTTTTAAAGAATGAAGGAAAAAAAAATCAGGTATATATCATACCTGATTTTTTTTGATTTATACTAATACATATTCTATAATGATTGGTCGTATTATGCCTATGATAAACAGAAAATAATATACAGACGAGATTATATTTACTTGTAACAATAAAAAAACTCGAGCTTTAACTCGAGTTTTTTTATATGATAGAATAAGTTTTGCTTATTTCATTGACTTATATAAAGCTCTAAATGAATCTGCTTTGTCAGTCATTTCTAAAACCTCATAAAGGTTCATTAAAGTCTTAACAGTATCTATGCTTCTGCTAATGCTATCAGCTTTTTCTAAAAATGGTAAAGCCTCTTTGTAAACTTCTTTTTGTTTTAACGCTAACTCGTCATACTTTTTGAAGTTAGAAAGGTTCTTGTTCATTTCTTCAACAATAGCTTTATCCTTATCAAGTACAGAAACAGCTAAGTTCATGTATGCATCAGCATAATCAGGCTTTAATTCGATAGCCTTTTGATAGTGCTTTTTAGCATCCTCAATTCTTCCTTGATTGTAGTTTACAACACCTAAGTTATAGTATAAAGTAGGATTGTTAGGATCTAAAGAAACAGCTTCGTTCATTAATTCTCCAAACTTATCCATTCTCTTCATCTCAATATATAATTGAGCTTCGTTTAAGATAAGGTTTAAATCCTTCGGATTTGATTTACGAGCTTCAGCCATAGCAGCGATAGCTTCTTCGTTTTTACCTTGCTCCTTTAAGATTAAAGCAATGTTCTTAACGATAGTAGCTGATTTAGAATCTGTTTTCTTATCAACTGGATTTGTATATTGCTTAGATTTAATCATTAAATCTCTTTGAGATTTAGAACCTAAGTTTTCAACTTTACCAGTAGCAATATTTGTTGCTAAAAATTGAGTTTCAATCCCAGTATATCCAACTTCTTTTAACTCATTGTAATAGTTTAAAGCCATGTCATAATCTTTACCTTGAGTAGCAGCAACAGCAGCGTTATAAGCAAAAGATGTATCTTTTGGGCTTAACTGATACGTAAGGTAGAAGTTTTCAGCCGCAGCTTTATAATCTTTACCTTCGTTATATATCTTGATAGCTTTATTTGAAACGTCTTGTATAATTTTATTTAATACAGGAGCCGCCTCACTAGAGTATTTATTTTTACCGGTTTTCTTTTCAAAAGCGATTAAGCTATTGAAAGCATCGGCAGCAGTTTTATAATCTTTCTTTGAAGCATAAGCCTGTCCTTTAAGAAAGTAAAACTTTGATTTATACTTGTCATCAGCATTAGCTATTAACTTTTCAGCAGCAGATAGCGAAGAAATAGCTTCGTTAAAGTTCTGCTTTTTTATGGCTTTCTCAGCAGCTTTAAGTTCTGCTTTCTGTGCAAAAGCACCTAAAGACACTACTCCTAAAGAAAGAGCTAAAATCTGTTTTTTCATTATTGTTGTTATTTTATTGTTGTTCTTGATTCTCGTTGTTATCGTTATTTTCAATTTCCATGCCATTTTCATCTATGGTCTCGTCTTCTTCTTCATGCATAACTTTTGCAACGGCTGCAATACTGTCGTTATTTTTTATGTTTATTAAACGTACACCTTGAGTAGCTCTACCCATTACACGTAGGTCTTCAACAGCCAATCTAATAGTTAAACCTGATTTATTAATAATCATTAAATCATTAGAATCGTCTACGTTTTTAATGGCGACTAAGTTACCAGTTTTTTCCGAGATGTTCAATGTTTTTACACCTTTACCACCACGGTTGGTAATTCGGTAATCTTCAAGTTTAGAACGTTTACCATATCCTTTTTCAGAAACTACTAAGATGTTACTTTCCATATCGTTCACAGAAACCATTCCGATAACTTCATCATCTTCATGTTGAAGAGTAATACCTCTTACTCCAGATGCTGTTCTTCCCATTGGTCTTGTTTTTTCTTCTTCAAAACGAATGGCTTTACCAGATTTTAAGGCAAGCATAACTTGGCTATCTCCAGTTGTAAGTTTAGCTTCTAATAGCTCATCATTATCTTTAATGGTAATTGCGTTAATACCATTAGCTCTAGGGCGAGAATATTGTTCTAAAGGAGTTTTCTTAACACGACCTTTCTTTGTCGCCATGATAACATATTGATTGTTGATGTATTCTTCATCTTTTAAATCACCAGTTACCAAAAATGCTTTTACCTTATCATCTTGTTCTATATTAATAAGGTTTTGAATTGCTCTACCTTTGGTGTTTTTACCACCCTCTGGAACTTCAAATACACGCATCCAGAAAACTTTACCTTTTTGAGTAAAGAACATCATATATTGATGGTTGGTAGCAACGAATAAATGTTCTAAGAAGTCTTCGTTACGTGTGGTAGCACCTTTTTGACCTCTACCACCTCTATTTTGAACCTTGTACTCATCTAAGTTCGTACGCTTTAAATATCCAGCGTTTGAAATAGTAACAACTACCTGAGTATTAGGAATCATATCTTCAATACGCATGTCTCCTCCAGCATACTCGATAGCTGAACGTCTTTCATCACCATATTTTTCTTTGATATGAAGTAATTCGTCTTTTATAATGTTGTAACGTCTAGGTTCGTTAGCAAGAATATCTTTTAAATCGGCAATTGTCTTGATGATTTCGTCGTATTCAGCTCTTAACTTGTCTTGTTCCAGACCTGTTAGCTGACGTAAACGCATTTCAACAATAGCTCTAGCTTGAATTTCCGTAAGTTCGAAACGTTCGATTAATTTCTCACGGGCTTCATCAGCATTTGAGGAACCTCTAATAATAGCAATAACCTCATCGATATTATCAGAAGCAATAATTAATCCTTCTAAAATATGAGCACGAGCTTCGGCCTTTTTAAGTTCGAATTCTGTTCTACGAACAACTACTTCATGCCTATGCTCAACAAAGTAATGTATTAATTGCTTTAAGTTTAATTGCTCAGGACGACCTTTAACTAAAGCAATGTTGTTAACACTAAAAGAAGTTTGAAGAGGCGTGTATTTGAATAATTTGTTTAAAACAATATTAGGAACGGCATCACGCTTTAAGACGTAAACAATACGCATTCCTTTTCTATCCGATTCATCACGAATACTAGAAATTCCATCAAGCTTTTTATCATTTACTAAATCGGCTGTTTTCTTAATCATTTCAGCCTTGTTAACCTGATAAGGTATTTCTGTAACAACGATACACTCTCTACCTTTAACCTCTTCGATTGTAGCTTTAGCACGCATTACAATACGCCCACGACCTGTATGGAAGGCATCACGAACCCCATCGTATCCGTAAATAATACCTCCAGTAGGGAAGTCAGGCGCACTAATGTGCTGCATTAACTCGTCAATTTCAATTTCTCTATTATCTATATAAGCAACAGTACCATTAATTACCTCTGTTAAATTATGAGGTGCCATGTTTGTTGCCATCCCTACAGCAATACCAGAAGCCCCATTCACTAATAAGTTAGGAATACGAGTTGGTAAAACAGTAGGCTCTTGTAAAGTGTCGTCAAAGTTTAATTTATGATCTACAGTATCTTTTTCAATATCAGATAACATTTCTTCTGATATTTTCTGCATACGTACCTCGGTATAACGCATTGCTGCTGGGCTATCACCATCAACCGAACCAAAGTTCCCTTGCCCATCTACCATTAAGTAACGTATGTTCCAGTCTTGAGCCATACGAACCATAGAATCATATACAGAAGTATCTCCATGAGGGTGATATTTACCCAGTACTTCCCCTACAACTCTTGCCGATTTTTTATAGGCTCCTGTAGCTTTAATCCCTAACTCATGCATTCCAAATAAAACTCTTCTGTGTACAGGTTTTAAACCATCACGTACATCAGGTAAAGCCCTCGATACAATCACCGACATTGAGTAGTCGATGTATGCTGATTTCATTTGCTCTTCAATGTTGATAGGAATCAACTTTTCGCCATCTGCCATATATTTTTCTTTAAGATGTTAGTACTCTTTATTTTACAATCATGACATTGTAAAATATAAAACTCCTTCAAAAATTATTTAATAAACAATTGTGTTTTCTAAATCAGGGCAAGATACAATAATGCCAAGTTCTACGCAACGTTTGGAGGTATAGTTTTATCTTAGTTATCAACAATTTTGAACACTTGGTTGTTTTATTATTTAGAAAAATATTTATTGAAGAAAGACAGAACGTCATGACATAGTTATATGGCATCTTTTTTGTATATTTAAAAAAAAATCTAACTAACTTTACAAAAAAAGAGACACAAATTAATTTTATGGACGATAATTTTTCACCACAAGTTAGAGATGTGATTACATTCAGTAAAGAAGAGGCCTTAAGGTTAGGTCACGACTTTATTGGAACGGAGCATTTGCTCCTAGGATTAATAAGAAAAGGAGATGGAAAGGCCATTGAAATCTTAACTACTTTTGATGTAGATTTGGATTTGGTGCGTAATAAGTTAGAGAAACTGAACCCCTCTTCCCCGTCACTTGGTAATAATCAGAAGAAAAGTCTACATCTAACGAGACAAGCAGAGAAAGCTATAAAAACAACTTTTTTAGAGGCTAAATTGTATCAAAGCAATGCGATTGATACCGCGCATTTATTATTATGTATTTTACGTAATGAAAATGACCCTACAACAAAGTTGTTACAAAAATATGATATCGATTACGAACAAGCGAAGGCACTATACAAAGAGCTTCACGTTGAGGACTATTCTAGTCCGATAGCGGAAACTCCTTCAGATGATGAATTCACCGATGATAAATCGAATCCGTTTGGACAACAATCACCAAGAGGTAAGCAAAATAAAAAGACCAAAACCCCAGTGTTGGATAATTTTGGACGTGATTTAACTTCGCTTGCTGAAGAAGGAAGATTAGATCCTGTGGTTGGTAGATTGAAAGAGATTGAACGTGTTTCTCAAATATTAAGTCGTCGTAAAAAGAATAACCCAATGCTTATTGGTGAGCCTGGAGTTGGTAAATCAGCTATTGCTGAAGGGTTAGCTTTACGTATCGTAAATAGAAAGGTGTCGCGAATTCTTTTTGATAAGCGAATTGTGTCTTTAGATTTGGCAAGTTTAGTTGCAGGAACAAAATATAGAGGACAGTTTGAAGAGCGCATGAAGGCGTTAATGAACGAGCTTGAAAAGAATGATGATATCATTTTATTCATTGATGAAATTCATACAATTGTTGGAGCAGGAGGAGCAACAGGTTCTCTAGATGCTTCGAACATGTTAAAACCTGCTTTAGCAAGAGGAGAAATCCAATGTATTGGAGCGACCACATTAGATGAGTATAGAACGAATATTGAAAAAGATGGTGCTTTAGAGCGTCGTTTCCAGAAAGTTATTGTAGATCCTACTACAGTTGAAGAGACTGTACAGATTTTACATAATATCAAAGGAAAATACGAATCTCATCACCATGTAAATTATACAGATCAAGCAATAGAAGCTTGTGTGAAGTTGACGAATCGTTATATGACGGATAGATATCTTCCAGACAAAGCGATTGATGCTTTAGATGAAGCGGGGTCTCGTATTCATATTACAAACATTGTAGTTCCTCAACAAATTTTGGAAATTGAAGCAAAATTAGAGGAAATTAGAGATCGTAAAACGAAAGCGGTTAGTGGTCAGAAATATGAAGAGGCGGCAAAACTTCGAGATGATGAAAAGAATTTAGAGATTGCTCTAGAATCTGCTCAAAATCAATGGGAAGAAGATTCTAAATTACATAGAGAAACTGTAACTGAAGACAATGTAGCTGAAGTTGTTTCTATGATGACAGGGATACCTGTAAATAGAGTAGCGGAGGCAGAAAGTAACCGATTGGCTGATTTACCAAATATGATTAAAGGTAAAGTAATTGGTCAAGATGAAGCAGTAACTAAGGTGGTAAAGGCGATTCAACGTAATAGAGTAGGATTAAAAGATCCTAACAAACCGATTGGATCATTCATTTTCTTAGGTTCTACGGGAGTTGGGAAAACACAGTTAGCAAAAGTTTTAGCGAAAGAATTATTTGATTCAGAAGATTCGTTAATCAGAATTGATATGAGTGAATACATGGAGAAATTCGCGATATCAAGATTAATTGGAGCGCCTCCAGGATATGTAGGATACGAAGAAGGTGGCCAGTTGACTGAGAAAGTTAGAAGAAAGCCTTATTCTGTAGTGCTTTTAGATGAGATCGAAAAAGCGCATCCAGATGTATTTAATATGATGTTACAGATATTAGATGACGGACATATTACGGATAGTTTAGGAAGAAAAATAGACTTCAGAAATACAATTATTATTATGACATCAAATATTGGTGTTCGTAAATTAAAAGATTTCGGAGGAGGAGTTGGATTTGGAACATCTTCAAAGAAAGATCAAGAAGATGCACATGCGAAGAGTATTATTGAAGGTGCGTTGAAAAAGACCTTTGCTCCTGAATTCTTAAACCGTATTGATGATGTAATTATATTCAATACTTTAGAGCGTGAAGATATTCATAAGATTATTGATATTGAGTTAGAGAAATTATTACTTCGTATCGCTGATCTAGGATATAACTTAACGTTAAGCGAGAAGGCAAAAGATTATATTTCTGATAAAGGATATGATAAGCAATATGGAGCAAGACCATTAAAGAGAGCCATTCAGAAGTATATTGAAGATGCTTTAGCAGAAGAGATAGTGAACTCGAAGCTTGATGAAGGTGATTCTATTTTTATGGACTTAGATGATAAAACGAAACGTTTAAGTATTAAAATAGAAAAAGGAGAAAAATCTGAAGAAACTCGAACAGAGATTGACGAAGAATAAAATAAAAAAGCCCGATGAAAATCGGGCTTTTTTTATGTTTTAAATAAAACGCTTTATAACTCGTAATTTATGCGTGTGTTGATTCGTATCAATATTGTAAATTCCGCTATGATCTAGTTTGTCAATTCTAACTTTACCATGGGCATGAATAATATTGTAATCGTTCATAATAATACCAACATGCGTAATGATTCCCTCTTCATTGTCAAAAAAAGCTAGATCTCCTGGTTCACTTTCTTCAATAAAACTTAAAACTTCACCCTGTGTGGCTTGCTCTTTGGCATCTCTTAAAAGATGATACCCACAAAGTTTATACACAGTTTGAGTAAATCCAGAACAGTCAATTCCAAAAGGAGATTTACCACCCCAGAGATAAGGTACATTTAAAAACAAAAACGCTTTTTCAATCACTGCATTTTTCGGAAGTTGTTCGCTATAAACTTGACCTTCATATGAATAATGCTGTTGGTGAATTCTTAGTTTATGTTCATTAAAAAAAGGTAACTGAGCACCTAAGGGAATCGTGGTTAAATTGTTTGTATTGTCAGTAATAAAATCAATAAGCTCACCTGCATAATGTTTTTTACTATCACATAAAGCGCGATAATCTTCTTCTAAAATTTCTTGGTATTGTTTATTGTCAATAAAGCCCTCGTAACCATCAAAAGCTAGTTTTATTTTACTCCATTTTTTGTCTTTTTCAAGAACAGTAAAATGTTCACCAAAAACAATTTGGTTCACCATTTCTGAAGTGTCAGAAGGAGTTAATCGCAAAGGAACAATACTAAGGTTACAAATTCCAAACATTAAAATAGGGAGATGATAAATATTAAATTCTTTCTATAACCATTGCACTTGCACCACCGCCACCGTTACAAATTCCAGCAGCTCCAATTTTAGCATTATTTTGTTTTAGGATAGAAGTTAAAGCAATGATAATTCTAGCTCCAGAAACACCTAATGGGTGTCCTAATGAAACTGCACCACCGTTCACATTTACTTTATCAGCATCTAATCCTAAGATTTTCATGTTTGCTAAACCAACAACAGAAAAAGCTTCGTTTAACTCAAAATAATCAACATCATTAATTGAAACTCCAGCTTTATCTAAGGCCTTAGGTAATGCTTTTGCAGGTGCCGTAGTAAACCATTTAGGCTCATGAGCAGCATCGGCATAACTCTTTATTTTCGCTAAAGGAGTAATTCCTAGTTCTTGGGCTTTTTCAGCAGACATTAAAACTAACGCAGCACCACCATCATTTATTGTTGACGCATTGGCAGCAGTAACAGTCCCTTCTTTAGTAAATGCAGGACGTAAAGCAGGGATTTTTTCCATTTTTACATTCTTATATTCCTCATCTTCACTAAAAATTAAAGGCTCACCTCTTCTTTGAGGAACTTCAACAGGTACTACCTCATCAGCAAACTTTCCTTCACTCCATGCTTTGGCAGATCTGTTATACGACTCAATGGCAAAATTATCTTGATCTTCTCTTGAAAACTCATATTCTGTAGCACAATCATCAGCACATACTCCCATGGCTACTTTATCGTAAGCATCTACCAATCCATCCTTCTGCATTCCATCTTCTAAAGTAACAGGACCGAACTTACTTCCATTTCTTGCATGTTGATAGTGAGGAATCATACTCATGTTTTCCATTCCACCAGCTACAACGATATCAGCATCACCCAACGCAATCGATTGCGTTCCTAACATAATAGATTTCATCCCAGATGAACAAACTTTGTTAATAGATGTACAGGGAGTAGTGTCAGGAATTCCTGCTAACATTGCTGCTTGTCTTGCAGGTCCTTGACCTAAACCAGCAGAAACCACATTTCCCATAAAAACTTCATCAACCAATTCAGGCTTTAAATTGATTTTATCTAAGGCCCCTTTAATGGCAGTAGCACCAAGCTTAGGAGCAGGTATTTTAGATAAAGTACCTAAAAAGCTTCCTATAGGTGTTCTTGCAACTGATGCGATAACTACTTCTTTCATATTTAGATTTTGTATTTGCGTTAAATTAGTCATGCGAAAATAACTATTTTATACCAACTACTCAAATAATACAGAAAGGTTATCTTTACGTTTTAAACCAAAAAAATGAGTCAACTTATCGATAAGTTATATAAACACAATGCCGTTGTTTATAAAGTGCTACTTTTCCTACTCACAGCGGGCGCAATTGTCTATTTATTTCCAAGAGGAGGTCAGTTTAAATACGACTTCGCATTAGGGAAACCATGGCAATATGATAATCTTTATTCTCCTTTCGATTTTGCCATTTATAAAGGTGATAATGAAATTGAAAAGGAAAAAGAACGATTGGCAACTGAGAGCAAAAAATACTTTGCTTTTGATGATGGTATTCGACGTGGTGTAATTACGCAATTCAAAGAGCAGATTGTAAAAACACCGACCTCTGATTCCTTATCAGTAAAGGATGTGGAAGAACTAAGAAAACGTGGAGTTTCTATTGTTAATTTGATTTATCAATATGGATTTATCAATCAGAATACTTCTGAGGCCAATATCAGTGATAAGAATGAAATTGTGGTATTGAGAAAGGGGAATTCTGTAGAGAATATATTGTTTTCTAAATTGGTGCAATCAGATGAAATTTTACCAATTATAGATCAAAAGACTCAGGATTTAGATGAGTATAAGCAGCAGTTAATTCTTGCCTCTTTGGCTGAGGCTATTAAGCCAAATGTAACTTTTGATGAAAAGTTTACAAACAAAGAATTAGAAGAGAAAATAAAAACGATTTCTTATACCAAAGGAATGGTCGCCGAAGGAGAATTAATTATTGAAAAGGGAGGGATTATTGAAGGAGAACGCTATCATATGTTACGTTCTTACGAACAGGCATCTCAATCGACCATCTGGTCAAAATCGAATTACAGTTGGATTTTGTCGGGCTACGCAGTATTGGTATCCTTAGCTTTATTAATGCTGTTACTGTTTTTGATGCGATATCGTCCAGAGATTTTTAATGACAATAACAAAGTAACCTTTATCTTTTTCAATGTGTTTGTCATGATTTTGGTACAAACAATAGTTGTAAAGACAAACGTAGATTATTTGTATGTGGTTCCTTTGAGTATTTTACCGATTGTTTTAAAGGCTTTCTTTGATGCCCGTTTAGGATTGTTTACCCATGTACTTACAGTGCTTCTTTTAGGGTTTATTGTACCGAATAGCTTTGAATTTATTTACCTACATATTATTGCAGGAATCGTTACGATTTTAACGGTTTCTGAATTGTATAAAAGAGCGAATTTATTTATTAGTATTGGGCAGATAACTTTGATTTACATGATTACCTATTTGGCCTTTTCAATTATCAAAGAAGGAAATGCTGATCAAATCAAATGGTTGTATTTAGGTCTTTTTGCTGCGAATGGATTGCTTTCCTTTTTAGCAGTGTTCTTTATTTACTTTTACGAGAAGTTATTCGGTTTGGTGTCAGATGTTACTTTATTGGAACTTTCAAATACAAATTCGAGGCTTTTAAGAGAATTAAATGAGAAAGCCCCAGGAACCTTTCAGCATTCCATGCAGGTAGCTAATTTGGCAGAAGCTGCCGCAAATGAAATTGGAGCTAATTCTATGTTAGTGCGAACAGGAGCTTTGTATCATGATATTGGGAAAATGGTGAACCCTATGTACTTCACCGAAAATCAATCTACAGGAGTGAATCCACATAATGATCTTTCTCCAAAGGATAGTGCTCGAATAATTTTAGATCATGTTATTAATGGCGTTGAAATAGCAAAGAAGAATAATTTACCGGATCGAATTATTGACTTTATAAGAACACATCATGGAACCAGTGTTACGTACTATTTTTATAAAACAGAATTAGAAAACAATCCAAATGGAGAAGTAGATATTAAAAAGTTCCAATATCAAGGACCAATTCCTTTTTCAAAAGAAACAGCCATTCTAATGATGTGTGATGCAGCAGAAGCGGCATCAAAAAGTATTAAAGAACCAACTGCACATAAAATTGATGAGTTGATTGATCGCATTATTGAGAAGCAAAAAAACGAGAATCAGTTCATAAATTCCGATATTACCTTTAGGGAGATAGAAAAAATTAAAAAAATTATTAAGAATAAGTTGATGAATATCTATCACTTACGAGTTGAGTATCCAGATTGATGAATTTTTTTATCAAAAAAACTTGTGTGAATACTTAATCGGTTATATATTTGCACTCGCAATTTTTAATTCACACTTCGGAAACGAAACAAGAATTAAAGGAGAGGTGGCAGAGTGGTAATGCAGCAGCCTGCTAAGCTGTCATCGTTTTTCGATGCCCGGGTTCGAATCCCGGTCTCTCCGCAAAAAGTTGTAAAAGATGACACCATCGGGGTGTAGCGTAGCCCGGTCATCGCGCCTGCTTTGGGAGCAGGAGGTCGCAGGTTCGAATCCTGCCACCCCGACAAACAATGGTCGCGTAGCTCAGCTGGATAGAGCATCTGCCTTCTAAGCAGACGGTCACAGGTTCGAATCCTGTCGCGATCACAATAAACCTTACTGAACTCAGTAAGGTTTTTTTGTTTTTGGCATATATGCTACATGTTTCCTAGGTTTTACGGTGTTTTAGGTTCGATAAGTTTTTTAAATTTAAACAGCTTAATTTTTAAAAAGTGTCAACAATAGTGTCAACAAGCATATTTAAAGTTATATTTGTTGACACAGCATAACAAAAATGAGCTTTTTTCTTAGGACACCTAATTCGGATAAACCTTCACCAATTCTTCTTAAATATTATATTTCGAAACAAGAAGGGCGTTTCACTTATTCAACGGGTTTAAATATTTTACCAAGCGAATGGAGTGTCGAAACTAGATCGCCAATTTCTAAAAGAGGGAGATCCGATCTAAGTTTAATAAAAAGGAATCTACAGAAGTATTCAGATTTATTGGAGAGAACTATTGAGAAGTTTGATTTAAATAATATTCTATTAACTAAAGAAAATCTTAAGAATGTTTTTGATGAAGAGTTAGGAAAAAAAAGGAAAGAAGAGAGGTTCGTTTACTTTTCAGATTTTGTAGAGGACTTTCTAGTGAAGGCCCCTGAGACAATAAATAGGAAAACAAAAAAAGTTTACGAATCTTCTGCCATAAGGAATTATAATAAAGGATTTAATATTTATACGAAGTTTGAAGCGAAGAATGGGCGCAAGATTAGAATAGATGGTTTCAACGCATCTGTTTATGATTCTTTCTTAAGCTTTCTTCAGGATAGAAAGTATTCTTATAATTCAATAGGGGAGATTATAAAGACTTTAAAGACATTAATTTCTAAGGCTTATGAAAGAGGGTATAAAATAGATGAAGCTGGGTTAAAATCGTTTGTGGTCCAATCTGAAAAGGTGAAAGCGGTTGTGTTTAATGAAGAAGAGATACAGAAAATATTGGAATACGATTTTTCAGAAAATGATAGGTTGCAAAATGCGCGTGACTTACTAATCATTGGATTGTGGACTGGGCTTAGGGTTAATGATTTTTTATCTTTACCAGAGATTGATTTAGAAAGTGAATTTATTGAAGTAACACCAAAAAAAACTGAAAATAGTACTGGAGTATCTGTCGTAATTCCTCTACATCATCATATTGTTGAAGTTATTAAGACCAGGGGGATGCCACGTAAAATTTCTGATGTAAAGTTCAATAAATATATTAAAGAAGTCGCTGAAATTGTTGGGTTTGATCAAATGGTTCAAGGTGGCGTTACTAAGCTTATTAAAATTCAAGGGGAAACTAATCTTGTAAAAAGAAAAGTAACCGGATTATATCCAAAATACGAGCTTATAGCCTCTCATGTGTGTAGAAGGTCTTTCGCTACTAATCTTTATAAAATGAACTTTCCTATACTTTCTATAATGGCGATAACAGGACATAAAACACAATCTAGTTTTTTGAAATATATTCAAATCACACCATCTGAGCATGCCGAGAATTTAAAAAGATTTTGGAAAGAATATTATAGCAAGAAAGGTAAATAAGTCGCTAAATGTTTTACTTCGAAATTCATAATTAATATCGATATTTAAATTGTTACCAAGAAATTTTCAATTCTAAATGTTCTGAAGTTTTTCTTTTGGTAGGTCCTTCTTATTAAATTTTTTCTTTGACTGAGGTTTTCAGAATTTATGTTTTGCTTTTTATATCTTTGTTTAAATTTTAAGAAATGAAATTATTAAGGGTCGCGGATATATTAGACGAGAGAGGTATTCTATCTAAAGATTTTGCAAAGAAGGTAGGTATCTCTAACACATCACTAACTAGTATTAAAAAGGGAAATTCTTTTCCTAAAAAGGAAATCCTTGAGAAGATGGCTCGTATACTTAATATTGAGGTGCTCGAGCTTTTTTATCAAATCAAAAAAAAAGATCAGCTTAGCAATAATCAAAAAATGGATCTGATATTGAAATTGACTCATGAACTTATTGATGATAAGTTCTTAGAATTTTATAGTCTCAATGAAGATTTCAATGGAGAAATGCATCAAAGCTGGAATGGCAAGATAACGCAATGTTATGTTTTAGAAAAAGAAGGTAATTCAATAGTCTTTTTTAACGAAATGAATAAAGTAAATATGGGTATTTACGATAATGAACTAAATGAAATCTGCTATTTAAAAAATATTACTAAAGAAATTTATAGTCAAATAATTGGGTGAAAAAAGACCTTTTTTGTGTTTTTATATTGTGGCCTTTTAAAATACGTCCAATGATATATTGGAGTTTCTTTTTACCTTAAGATCTTTATCGCATTTGCTATAGAAGAATTCGAAAATATAGGAATCATTCTGATGAAAATAATCTGGTTCAATATAGATCATATTTACTCCACATTCTACGCCTATTCTATACATTCCTTTATCAATACATAATACGGCGTCAACTTCTTTGTATAAAGCACATCCTAATATCATTAAATCTTTGGTTAGTATTTCCCTATTGACTTTTGAGTTTTCATCTCCCCATTTACTTAGAAATTCTTTCTGATATTTAACTCCTAGCTTATCTATAAAAGCCAAATTATAAATATTTGCTACATCTTCATCAAAATCGACAATTTCAACATTATTTGCATCTAGAGCTCTTACGATCAAATCCGTTTTGTTTGTTCCAGTTGCTTGGCTAGAATCTATTAATTCTGCTATAGAAATTGAGGAAATGAATAATTGTCTTTCTGCAGTTTTTCTGTCGGTAACTTGGGCCTTAGATTTGGATAAATAATCCACTAATCTATGAGCGAATTCGTTCACTTCTTTTCCGTTTTTTTTGTAGTTAATTATTTTAATAATAACATTCGTATCTATTAGAACTTTTTGCCAAGTTGTAGTAACACTCATGAAGCTTCTGTTTTACTTAATCAATTTCAAAATTCAAATCAGATAGGTCCATTTGGTCTAAATTCTCCGGAAAGTTTAAAGTTGATTTAACTTTAAAACTTAATAATTTAGCACTCATCACTCTATTACTTGAAAGTGACTTCTTCAATTTTACCTTTGCCCTGATTTTGTTTTTTCTGTAATATGACGTTAATTCTTTATGTTGATTTTCAGAGATAAAAATTTTAATGTTTTTATGCTCTGATAAATAAATATGAAGGCTTTTGGGGTCCAATTCCCTGTCACCAATTAACGTTATGTAACCAACAAAACTTTTATTTGAATAATAATGATCAACAGATTTTTGACTAAAACCATGTGGAATCTTTACAACTGGTACTCCCTCTGAATTTAATATTTCTAAATACCAGTTTTCTTTTATAACCTTATCAACTGCTTTTTTATACCTTAAAACTCCTGGAGATAATTCCCTATCACTTTTTTCTAGAATGTCATTATTCGCCTCTATACATCTTAATTCAAGGACATCGTTGGAGGTTTTAAATCCTAGTTGGTAACAATTATCAGTTACCTGAGATAGAACAACATTATCCTTTTTACTTGCATAAATAGCAGTATATAAAGACTTTAATAACTCCGCTAACCCATCTATGGATACGGCATTATTGAAGTCAACATCCTCATGTTCACTATTAAATTTTAAGTAAAAATTATTCATTCTCTTTAATTCGGAGTTTTAGAATTGAAATTTAAAATTAAAAAGAAAAACTTATGGAGTAAAGTAAAAAAAAGCTGTTACCTCTCCGAATATTAATAGAAGTTGACAGGGGGTTCGTATTGTTCAAATTTTAATAGTTTGGTTAGTTGGTTGAACAAATATAGATAATCTCTTTAATATTTTCTTACGGATTCCCGTAGATAAAAGCGATTGTTTTCAATTATATAATTTTCAATTAAAGTTGTAATAAAAAAATATAAATGTTGTGTTTATATCTTTTTCTTGTTATTTCCTGAGTTATTACGGGTATCCGTAAGAAAAACACCTAATTGGTTTACATGAAAATTAAATCCTGTGAATTAAATTTGTAACATGAGAAAAACGAAAGTGGTAATAGCGGAAGATCATGATATCTTAATAGATGGCTATAAGGTCCTATTAGGTACATGTAATGTTGAGATCGTCGGATTATTCCAGAATGGACTTGAGCTTATCGAATGGAGTAAAAGCAATTTCTATGACTTATTGATTTTGGATATTGAAATGCCAGAATTAGATGGTGTTGGTGTTTTGGAGTATTTTCAAGAGAATAACATGAATATTAAAACTTTAGTTGTTTCGGATCATCATTCAGAAACTTTTATTGAGAGGTTTCAAGATAGCTTATTGAAAGGTTTTGTTTCTAAAACGGATGTAAGTTATCTCTTGGAAGATGCTATAAATGCAATTATAGATGGTGGATCTTATTTTGTTTCACTACCCGTGAAAGAGAAAGTAGAAAGTGACTATTTGAAATCTAGGATTTTCGAAAAAGATTTATCGGAACGAGAAAAGGAGCTTCTCCCAATGTTAGAGCATTATAATTATAATGATATAGCAACTGAGAAGGAGTTGAGTGTTAACACCGTGAAAACTTACTTTAAAAGGATCAGAGAGAAGTTAGGTGTTTCTAAAAATATTGAATTAGTTAATTTATTAATTAGGTGGGGGCAAAGGAAGTAAAATAGAAGCGAGGTAGTAAACTTTTGTATCTTTATAGGTTAATTTAAACCTCAGATATAATGAAAAAATTACTATTAGTTTTATTCGCATTTAGTTTAGTTCTAGCTTCTTGTACAGATACAACAACAGAAGATGTTAAATTACTTGAAAACCAAACGCAATCAATCGACAAAGGAAATGACACCCATCCAGGAGGAGGAGGTGACGACGATGAAGATAATAACGATCTTACGTAAAAATGGTGTTTATATAGCGCTTATAATAAGTAGTATTGCTTTTCTTACACACCAAAATATTGAAGAATTTAGTAAGGAATTCATAGAGTCAAAGAAGGCTCATAAAGAAGCTAAAAACAAGCGTAGAAAAGTAGTTTTGGCAATAATAGAAGCATCCAAAGGTACCGAATTGTATAATGAATTTGAAAAGCAAGACAAAATCACCAATGATTTATGGGATAAATATAAAGAAGTGAAAAAAGATGAAGAAGTTTTTGTCTTTATATCGTTAAGGTATTTCATAGAAAGATTTGGTTTGATGGTAGCATTTTCCATATATGCACTATATAATCTAATAAAATCACATTTTAGAGAGAGAAAGAATATAGGAAGCAAAGTATATCACACATACATGCTTTCTATTCCTTTCTTTTATTTCTTTTGGATGTTCCAGAAATTCCAAGATCTAAGTGTTGCAGCATATAACCTTATGACATTCATTTCAGCTATCCTAGTTACAGCAGCTATCTGGTTGATTACTCGCTACAAGAAAGACAGCATTCAGAAACTAAGAGAGCAAAACTTTACTATTTCAAAACTTGCTTTACGGAACGCTAAACCAGAGAAACAAGAGGAAACTTTTGAAGTTTTGAAAAAAATTGCAAATGATAAATAATTGATATTTAAAGGTGTATTATATGACATTCTCTTTGGGTATGGTAAGCCGTAAGAGGGTTTTGTCTGTATCTCTTATATTGGGAATTTTTGAAAAGTGCGTTTTTGAAAAATATATTTCAAAAAGTATTAATTTTGGAAAATCGGCTATTATTGGAGAAAGAATACAGTTAATGAATATCTACTCATTATCTGTTCTTGTTTAACTAAAAAAAACTAAGGTTAGAATTAAACTAACCTAACACCAAACTTTTAATTATTATGAAAAAACTACTATCAATTTTACTAACAACTACATTACTTTTTATTGCTTCTTGTGATAGTAACGATGAAGCTCAATCAATAAATGATCCTTTAGTTGGTACCTGGGCATTTCACGAAACAATTAATATTGGTTCAAATACAGATATTCCACAAGAGCAATTAGATTGCGAGAGAAAAGGTCGAGTTACTGTAAATGACAATTTGAATTTAAACGTAGTTACATACGCATTTGACCAACAACAAGGATGTCAAGAGTATGCCCGTTTAAATGATCAAGTTACCAAAAAAGACGATGGAACTTATTCTATTAGTTCTAATTCTTCAATTTTTACTTTAATGGATGCTAGCACTTTAAAAATCCAAGAAAGTGATAATTGGTACGATGTCTACAAGAAAATAAATTAAATCTTGTTAAAAACAAACTAATAAATAAACTCCAGATAATTACATAAATAAGACTACTACAGTATCTTTACTTTAATAAATGTTAAACTACTATAAATTAAAGTAAAATGAGAAAAATTGTATTAGCGGCGGTATTATTAACGAGTTTAGTATCCTTAAATAGTTGCACCGACAACAGCTTAGAAGAATTAGAACAAAATGAATACCAAACATCACTTCACGCAACAGACCCAGACGACGATGGAACCATCGACCCAGAGCCAATCGAAACAGGATCAGAAAACAACAACGGGAATTAAAATTAAAAGTTTTTTATTGGGTATAGGGGCGTTTCTTATTGTAGGAATGTCTCTTTTCCATGCTGCTTTCGACAGATGGTCAAAAGAGTACATTGAGCATAAAAAGGAATACACTAAAATTATAGCCGATAGAAATGAGGTTCAAGACTCATTACTAATTCAATTGGGAAAATCCTTAACAATTGATGAATACAAAGAAAGTCGAAATTTAGAGTGGTTGGCTTCACAAGAAAAACTAAGAGAATTCACAAAGGTGAATAAGCGATTGAAAGAAGAATGGTCATTCCTTGGAAGGGGAAGCTTTAAGTACTGGCTTGGTCAATTTGGTATTGTTTTATTGGGGTTTTATTTTAGCATTAAATCTGTTTTTGATGATATTAATCGGGACATAAATACTGGTCATAAATTCATTTCAATTGCAGGGGTTTCTGTATGCGTTTTTTGGTTTTATCATTTGTTCTTTCAAACAGCAAATGACTTCTACTCAGAGACGTACTTCTATGTCGCTTTAGGTGTTTCTGTTTTGACTGGTTGTTTTATTTATGGTTTAACTCGATATTTTGTCAAGAAAGAATCGCTTTACACAATTATAAGGGGGTTATTTAATTTCATATTCATTGAGTCCGAGAAGAAGGGATATATCAAGGATGAAAAAATAAACGAGTACAAAAAAAGGAGATTAGAATTAGCAAAAAACGCACTTGATAATGAGTAAGGAAGAGTATTTTGATAAGGGAAGAAAGTCAAAATTTTTTGATACAGAAACAGAAGAGCAGTTCAAAAAAGATTTGCAAGAAGAGATCGAAGAAGAGGTTGAAAAACAAAACCAATCAATAAATAATTATAAGACAATTGGAATTTCTAATTTCTCTACCTTGTTTTGAATTGAATAAACTCATTGACCATTTTTAATTAAAGTCTTAAAAGAAACGTCTAATCACTACACATCTGACGAAATTGAGAGCCTTATTGATAGCTATGTGAGAATTAATCAAACAAAAAAACTAACTTAAAAATGAAAAGAATACTTATTACAGGAAATGGTTTTGATTTGAATCATTATTTACCTACTTCATATGGGGATATAATGAATATCTATAAATACATTCTATCGAAGGAAGAAAGTTTTATTTTTAACTTTGATAACATATACAAGGAATGTGGATGGAAATATGCAAAAATATTAGAGCGTTATAAGAAATTTGAATTTGATACAGATTTAATAAATGAGGTCCGAGTAATATTAAAAAAGAATTTGTGGTTTAAATTTTTTTTGAAAGAGTATAATATTGAAACTTGGATTGATTTTGAAAACAAAATTGAGTTCGTTATTACTAAAATATATGATTCATTAATCCATTTTTATTACGGAAGAAAATCATTTAGCACCTCTTCTGTTAAGATTTCGGAGTATTCAGAAAAACTGTTAATTACAGATGAAAGTAATAACTACAGATATGACACAGTTAACATGCTAGAGGCTTTTGAAGTTTTTAATAGAGAAGGGGAAGGTATTAGTAGATTTAAGCTTGGAATTTCGAAAAAATATTTAGTAAAGAGAGAAAAAGGAAGTGCTGAGGGGCGTTATATTGATATTGACTTTACAGCTATTTATAATGATTTGATAAAGGAGTTGGAGGAATTTAAACGTGTCTTTAATTTATATTTTGAAATTTTCGTTTTTCCTTTTTATGATAACTTAAAAGAACAGATGGATCCAGATATATTTAAACTGGTTAGTCATCATTTCACATTTAATTATACACCAACCTTTGAAAAGTTTTACAATATTGATGGTTGTAAAACTGATTTTCTTCATGGGAGAATTGAAGAAGGTCAGAATAAAATTGTTCTTGGTGTAAATGAAATACCTGAAAATGGGGTTGGTGAAAAATATTTCATACCCTTTACTAAATATTATCAAAAACTTTATCTAAAGTGTGATTATAACTTCCTAACAGATTTCGGTGGAGAGAATGTTCATTTCTATTTTTTTGGACATTCCCTTGATACTTCAGATAAATATTACATAGACGCTGTGTTTGACCATTTAAATTATCAATTAAAAAATGGTCGTCGGGATGCTTCAACTGATAATAAGATTACCATTATTCATCATGATGATGAATCAAGATCTCGTTTATTAATTAATTTGATAGCTATTAGAGGTCAACGAGAAATTGTTGAGCTACACCAAAGAGGGTTTCTAGAGTTCTTTTTGATTGATTCACCAGAACTAAAAATAAGTTTGACTAGTAAACGACGATCAGAGTTTGATATTACTGGTTTTCATTTATAAAGATATTTATTTATATCTTTTATTAGGATTATAAGTATACTTGCTGATAGAGTTCTGTAAAAAAACACCTCATTACGAGGTGTTTTTTTATAATTCTTTATTTCTAATTTTTTCTCTTGCTATTTCCCTGAGTTCTTGAATAGCTTGTTTTTTTAGTTCCTTTTCTTCCTCTAATGACAAATACTCGGCATTCATTTGTATATACTTAATGAATGTCTCATCCTTCATAAGCTCGTCATTATGCTTTAGGAGGTGTTCCAACAATGGAACTATGTCTAAATCCGAATCTTTGGTGAATTTCTGACCAGTGTCTCCTGAATCCATGAGCATTTCACCATTTCCCGTTTCCAGCCAATTAATATTTGTATTAGGTATAACTTTTTTTATAGTGTATTTGAATTTGTCTGAAATATCCCCTGTTCTTATAAGTATACTTATGTAATTAGGCGCTACTTCAGCTTTTTCAGCGAAACTTTTATTGGTGAAACCGCACGTTTTCACTAGGGTTTTTAGTCGATTTCCTACATCTGACATAAAATAATATAAAAAAAGTTATTATGTTTTTTTTGTGAAATATAACAAAAGTTATATCTTCGTATTATCCAACAACACAAACTTACAAAAAAAATGGAAGCAACCGTTAAAAACGCACTTACTACCGAGCAAATTGAAAAGATAGTAGAAGTATGTACTATACAGTTCGAAGATAACAACTTACATGGTCTTGAAAATGAGTGTGCTTTTTATGCTGAAGAGGAGTTAGGTTGGGGCTATTTCAGACTAGATATGGTTTACGGTTGTAAGAAAATTATCGGAAATTATTACTAACCACTTAGAATTAATTTCTCTTTCTTTCTTTCTTTAATGCGTTTCTAATTGTACCATCACTAGTACCAATAAGTTTTTCAAACGACCTGATATTAAGGTTTTTATGTTTGATAAATTCTTCTAAACGGAAAATAATCATAGAAAACCTAAAAATTAAGAAATATCCAAATACTGCATTAGTTTTTCTTTTGAAGCAGTTATTTCTGATATACGTTTAGCAACACGTACTTCTACAATATTAGAAAATATTTTTTCTTGCATACATCTTTCTTCATTTTTCGAAACAAATAATAATATTTCATCCAAACTAATCTTAACACCGTCTTTTTCGTAATAGATGTCGTTTTCCTGATCATCCTCATTTTTGACATGTTGTATGTTTTGTTTGTTTTGTTTAATGTTTAGCTTAGACTCTACATGTTCGATATACACTTCATCAACACTTTTACGAGTAAAAGCAACTCTTAACGAATTTCCAGCAATTGGAAGGCCATCTGATAACTCCTCCCAAGTTATTCCTTGCTTTTTTCGCTCCTTGATTATAAGTTCGAGTCTGTTTTTTTGCATATTATATAAGTATAAAAAACACAAAACAAACAAAAAAGTACGTTTTGTTTTGTTTAATTGTACGTTTTGTTATATCTTCGTATTGTTCAACAACACAAACTTACAAAAAAAATGGAAGCAACCGTTAAAAACGCACTTACTACTGAGCAAATTGAAAAGATAGTAGAAGTATGTACTATACAGTTCGAAGATAACAACTTACATAGTCTTGAAAATGAGTGTGCTTTTTATGCTGAAGAGGAGTTAGGTTGGGGCTATTTCAGACTAGATATGGTTTACGGTTGTAAGAAAGATAAATATGAGCTTTTCGTATGGTTAGGAGATGATGAAGAAACTGTCCAATTAGCAGAAAGGGAGCAAAACAAAATTTTTGATTGCATTATTAAGCTAGTTGAAAATAGAAGAGCTGAACTAAACGATAATATCACATCATTTAATATTAACAGAAATGTAGCTGAGTTGGCTTATTGGGGATAGAAGCTAACAAGTTAGAGGGGAGGTTCACCTCCTCTCTTTTGAAAAATTATAATTAACAACCAAAATAAAAAATCATGGAAGATTTAAGAGCATTTTTTGAAAAACTAGGAGAGTATTACAATTCCCCACACAAACAAAACGAAAAAAATATAACCGATAGTGAAGCTGAGTATTTACTGTCAGTTTTAAACTAAAATACGGTAGAAGTGATGGGTAAACACAAAATTGAAATTGGAGACACTTTAGCTGTAGTTATTATGGGAATAGTATGGTTACTGTTTGTGCTGTTGATTAGCTTTTAGATAGTTTATGGCAAGTAAGTTGGGAATATAAATACTAATAAAAAATGGACCTTTTAGAAAATATAAAACGATTATACGAACAGGTAGAAAATAAAAAAGAGTTTCACGCTTTAGTGGCTGAGGAATTCCAGATAGCAACTGAATCGGCAAGAGTCAATTGGTTTTCAAAATGGAAAATCAAAGACATGTACGGTATTCATAAAAATCTAAATCAATTCACACAAAATTATATCGCTAAGCAAAATAACGCACTAACTGTTTAATAATGCTAGGCAAGTGTTTAGAAGGGCTTGCCTAGGATTACAAGAGGTAGTCCGTTTTCATTAAAATTTGGTTAGTTGATTTTTTGGAGGGAGGGAGTTCCAAACTCCCCCTCTTTTTAAAAAAGCAAATAGAGAAAATGGAAGGAATTCAACATATAGAAAAAGGAGGGGTTTTTATGCCGAATGATATTTTTCAGCAGTATACAAAGTTCGTCGCTGAAACGGCAACCAAAGCAACTTATAATCTTATCAGGGAAGAAGAGAAAAGAGCGAAGCTTAATGAAAAGATAAGTACTAGGCAAGCAGCAAAAGAAGAAAATGTTTCTGTTACTACCGTTTTATCATGGATAAACGACGGTTTGAAGGATGGAAAGATAAAACTTAAGGCCACTAAAAAAGGTAAAAGAGATTTACAAATTCTTAGGAGTGATTTAGAAAAGTTTAAGGAGGCAAGAGATAATCATAATAAGTATTTGTAAGCATGGAAACGGCAAGGTTTATTATTGAAGTAGTGCTTTTTTCGTTCGCCGTCTATTGCTACTACAGAAAAGAAAAAGTGTTAAAAGAGAATATGCACATCCTTAGGCATATAGATAAAATCAAAAAAAACGAGCCTTAAAAAAGCAAATGGAGATAATAGGACTTGTAAAGGAGAAGATTGAAAAAGTATTAAGAACAAGCAAAAAAACGATTGTAGTTCTTGATGTGTATCAAGTAAACGGAAAAGAAAATAAGGAGGAATTATCCGTGGAATTAAGAAAGTCTCTTCACGAACAAGCGCATTTTTTAAAAGTTGGAGATAAGATCAAAACTACTATAAAAACTGAATTTAAAAAAGATAATTACCAGAACTGTTACAACAATTTAGTAGCTAACCAAATCGAAAGAATATGAAAAAAACAAAGAACCAATATTACACTTATGAAGGTGTAGAAGTAACGAAAAGAATTAAAGACGGATTGACAACCTTTTTAAAAGGAATTGGAATTGAAGAGGAAATAAAGTCCTATGACATAGCAAGAAAAAAAAGAACATACCCTTATCCTATTTATGATGAATATAGAAATCAAGTGGGATACGGAATACCTAAATAAAAATAATTATTAATTAAAAATCACAAGTAAAATGGTAGGAAATTTAAATCAAGTAAGCAATTATTACAATGTTTCAAACGGGAAAGTAGTAAGAAGTTATGGTAAAGTAGAGCCAGAAGGAGTTATCTGTTCATCTAGAGTTAATAAAAACGGAGATACTGTATATGAGCAGCGTCACGATTATATCGAAGGAAGAATCGAAAAGGCAGAAGTTTTAACTCATGATGAATATGGTGATACGATCAAATTAACAATTGAAAAAGGAGGAGAGAGAGCTGTATTATCAATAAAGTTTGATAGCTCCTATGGGCGTTCTTTTCTCTATAAAATTAACTCTTTCAATACTCAGCAAGAAGTAAGATTCATTCCTTATGCTTTTCTAAATAAAGAAGGAAAAAATATTACTGGGGTTAACGTATTTCAAAATGGAGTTAAAATTAAAAGTGAGCATACCATGGAGAATCCAAACGGATTACCGCCTTTAAAGGAGGTTATGTTTAACGGAAAAAAGCAATGGGATAAAACGGAACAATTGGCCTTTTTAAAAGACAAGTTTAAAAGTTTCACGGATAAATTCGAGATCACTCCTCAAGAATTAGAGAAAGCTAAAGACATAGACGTTAATATGGATGAATTAAAAGATTTGCCATTTTAATTCATGAGCTATGAGGGTTATCCAAAACTTAAATAAAATAGAAGTTCTGGACGAGCGTTTTTATACGCTCGACTTTGAAACTTATTATCCAAGTGTTACAACTGTTTTACAGGCGTATCCTAAGAATCCAGTTTACTTTGAGTGGTTGAAAAACAATGGAAAGAATGCCGATAGAATCTTAAAAGAAGCTGGAGAGCAAGGAAGTAATGTTCATAATGCGATTGAGGACTTCCTAAATGGGAAGGAGATTTCTTGGTTTATCAATGGAAAAGAACAATATACACTTAACGAGTGGAAGATGATTACAAGGTTCATGGACTTTTATGATACGCTTGTTGATTCATTTGATGCGGTAGAAGCTCAAGTGTTTTCTGAAAAATGGCTCATCGGTGGAACAATTGATTTTGTTTGTACTATTGGTGGGCAAAGATGGATGATTGACTTCAAAACATCAAACGCTATCTACAAAACTTACCAGTTACAATTAGCTATATACAAGCAAGTATGGGAAGAAAACACCAAAGTACAAATAGATCGATATGGTGTGTTATGGTTAAATGCAAGTACCAGGACTAAAAAAGACTTTCAAGGTGTTGGTTGGCAGATAAAAGAGTTTACCAAAGACCATTTAAAGAACATGAATCTTTACAAGTATACCAGAGCTTTATGGGATGAGGAAAATCCTAATTATAGCCCTCGTAACCTAATGTATGAAAACTCGTATAAGTTAGGCGAGTCAAAAAAAACAGCTTAAAAACACTTCAAAACACTTGCAAACACATTTAAAAATGTAAGTGTTTACGCTCAAAGCCCTGTAAATACTGGTAAAAACAGCACACGCAACACTTGCAACACTTTAAATCGTATTTAGATTTTTTCAGAGTAGTTAAAAGAGTTGGAAAGGGATTTTATTTTTTCAATTCAAATGTGTTGCAAGTGTTGTGGTAGTGTTTAAGGTGTTGTAAATGAATGGTTTGTTTGTGTTTGTAAGTGTTGCGTAAAGTGTTGCAAGAAGTGTTTTTTAAGTGTTTAACCAAAAAGTCAAGTAAAGATGAAAATAACGCTATTTAAGAGTATTAGAGAGACTAAAACTCCTATGCATGTCGATATTGACGAGGTGTTAAAAAGGATAAAGGAGGGGAAGGTAAAAGACCTTATACATAGAATAAGAAAGGAAAGGGATAAAGCAAAAAGGCAGGAGTTAAAAAAACAGTTACCAAGTATATGTTTTTCTGGAACATTTAGAGAAAGATCAGCCAATAAGATCATTACTCATAGCGGGTTTATTTGTCTTGATTTCGATAATTTTCCAGATAATGAGGTGTTAACCGATTATGTTGACCAATTCAAAAAGGACCAATTTACTTATTCTTGTTTTATATCCCCTTCAGGTAACGGAATTAAAGTAATAGTAAAAATACCTAATGAGAAAAGCGATCATAAGAGATACTTTAAAGCTCTTGAAGACTATTATGATTGTGAGTATTTTGACAAAAACTGCTCTGATGTTTCGAGAGTATGTTTTATATCTTATGATCCTAATATTTATGTAAATAAAGAATCAGTTGTCTTTATAAAGAAAGATGATATTGAAGAGCATAAATATGCTTCAGCCTCAAAAGATAAAATTCCTTTAAAAAATGAAACAGCCATTATTCAAAGGCTTGAGAAATGGTGGAATAAAAAGTACTCGTTTACAGAAGGGAATAGGAATGACAGTTTGTTTGTTTTGGCATGTGCTTTTTCCGAGTATGGTATTGCAAAGTATAGTTGTGAATCTTATTTCACAAAATTTCAGAGAGAAGACTTTAAGACTGGTGAGATTAATCAAACTATTGAATCGGCCTATAAAAAAACAGTAACCTCTTTTAATAGTAAATTCTTTGAGAATTATGACATAAGAGATTATGTTAAGAAAGAAGTTTATTTAGGTACTCCTTTAGAGAAAATAAAAGAGGAGGTTTCTAAAAAAGGGTATGATCAAAATGAACTGGATGATGTCATTGATGAAGAAGCCCAAAACGCCGATGATCTTGATGTTTATTACTCGGTAGCTCAAAAAACTAAAAGGGTAACCATATATGCCAAGCGATTTAAAGAGTTCCTGCAGATGAATGGTTTTTATCGTTACCAAAATAATGATGATGAAGAGTATCGTTTCATTAGGATAGAAAACAACCTAGTAAGCTTTATTACTGTAGATAACATAAAAGATTTTGTATTAAAAGATCTTGATGATAATGGAAAGTGGCGTATTTATGAGTTTTTTGCTGATAGCCCTAAGTATTTCAAAAAAGACTTTTTAAATATTCTTGATATACGAGAGATTCCATTACTAAGAGATACGAAAAGAAAGGCTTACTTTTTTTATAGTAATTGTATTGCAATTGTAACTCCTGAAGGTATAAAAACCATTGATTATTTAGATCTAGAAGATGGTTATGTTTTTAAAAAACGAATTAATAAAAGGTCCTTCGAGGTTACCAATAATAACAATAATGATTTCAAAACCTTTATTAAAAATGTTAGTGGAAACAACAAGGTAAATGAACAATCTTTTAGGAGTACGATAGGTTATTTACTGCATGGTTATAAAGATTCTTCTAAATCTCCAGCGGTTATTTTAAATGACGAATGTATCTCTGAGAATCCAGAAGGAGGAACTGGAAAAGGTATTTTTACAACTGCACTTGAGTATTTAAGAAGGAGTGTTGTACTTGATGGTAAACTGTTTAATATTAAAGAAAAATTTGCCTTCCAGACTGTAACTCCAGAAACACAAATCATAGCCTTTGATGATATAAAAAAGAATTTCCCCTTTGAATCTTTATTCAGTGTAATAACCCAAGGGATTACATTAGAATATAAGAATGTCGGAGCAAAAAAGGTTGATTTTAAAGATAGTCCTAAGATCATTATTTCTACGAATTACACAGTAAAAGGTGATGGGAACTCACACGATAGAAGAAAGTGGGAACTAGAATTCTCACAATACTACCACAGGAACAAAACACCAGAGGAAGAGTTTGGAAGACAGTTGTTTTATGATTGGAATGATAATGATTGGCTCCTCTTCGATAACTACATGCTAGGGTGTGTTCAGTTCTATTTCGAAAATAATTGTCAAATGATAAGTCCAGAGTTTAAAAATTTGAAGTTAAGAAAGTTCATGAACCAAACCTCAATGGAATTTTATCAGTGGGCAGAAGATGATCAGAACGAAAAGATTCGTAAGAGTAGAGTGGCAAAAGCTGAACTATTCGAAGATTTTACTTCGGAATATACGGACTTTAAAAGATGGCTATCTCGTAAGACTTTTTTAGGATGGCTAAGAAAGTATGCTGAATTAAAGGGGTTATCATTTGAACAAGGTAATTCCCAAGGAATAAGGTGGGTTGATCTTGGTTATGACAAAGAATTAACCGATACAGAAATCAAAGAACTTGGAGAAGTTCCTTTTTAAAAATTGAAGAAATGTTTGAATTTAGAGATTATCAAAAAAGCATTATTGCTGATGCTATAAAAAAGATATTTAAGCAAAGATTAATACTTCTTTGTATGGAAGTTAGGACGGGCAAAACTCTTACGGCTCTAGGAGTTGCAGATGGTGTAAAAGCAAATAAAGTACTATTTATTACGACTGCTAAAGTAATAAAAGATGGAACTGTGAAAAGAGACTACGATCTGTTCGGACCATCATTTGAGCTAGAGCTTATAAATTATGAATCCCTGCATAAAATAACAGATAAAGATCATGATTTTATAATTGTTGATGAGTCACATAAGATAGGTGCTTTTCCAAAGCCTTCGAGTAGAGCCAAGAAGGTGAAAGCAATAGTAGGAAATAAGAAAGTTTTATTGTTGTCAGGTACTCCAACACCTGAGAGTTTCTCTCAAATCTTTCATCAATTTTATATTTCTGATTACTCACCATTCCATGAGGCTAACTTCTATCAGTGGGCTAAAGGTTATGTTAGTGTTAGGCAAAAAAAAGTGGCTCACGGTAGAATAGTTAATGATTATTCAAATGCGAATGAAAACCTCATTAGGCAGATGATTAGTAGTTATATGATTAGCTATACTCAAGCTGAAGCTGGTTTTAAATCGAAAGTGATTGAAAAGGTAATCAATGTTAAAATGAAGCCTGTTACTTATAATCTTGTATCAAAATTGGAAAAGGATAAAGTGTATGAGGGTAAGAAAGGGGGAGTAATTCTAGGAGATACACCAGTTAAACTAATGTCTAAAGTACATCAAATCTACTCGGGAACAGTAAAGTTAGAAGATGGCCAGTCGATTATAATCGATAATACAAAAGCTGAATGTATCAAGCATCACTTTCAAGGTAAAAAAATAGCAATATTCTACAAGTTTAACGAGGAGTTAAACCTTATCAAACAGGCCCTTGGGGGAAGTGTTACAACAGACTTGCACGAGTTTAATGGAAGTCGTAAAAGTATAGCATTGCAAATTGTAGCTGGTAGAGAGGGGATATCATTAGCGAAAGCTGAAGCTTTAGTGTTTTTCAATATTGATTTTTCGGCGACCTCATATTGGCAATCAAGAGATAGGTTAACAACAAAAGAGAGAGAAAAAAACGAGGTTTTCTACCTATTTGCTGAAGGAGGATTAGAACATAAGATTTACGAGGCTGTTTTAAACAAAAAGTCATTTACAACTAAGCACTATGAAAGAAGCCGATTATCAGCGTAAAATCATTAAAAAACTAGAGTCCGAGGGATTTTATGTATTGAAACTCATTTCAACCAATAAAAATGGAATACCTGACCTTATAGCTCTGAAACCTCACCAGGTTTTGTTTTATGAAGTTAAAACACCTACTGGAGAAACAAGCCCATTGCAAGATTACAGAATAAAGGAATTAAGAATGAAAGGTTTTCTTGTAAAAACAGGAAGTGAGTATAAATAAAAGTTTGATTATGTTTATTTTATATAATTTTTAATTACATTTTATTTGTATTAAATCAAAGTATTAATTAAGTTTGTGTAAAATAAATGAAAGAAAAAGTTTGATTATGGTTAATAAAGTATTGCCCGATTTCATAACGATGACTAACTCTGTTGAGCGCAAAGGATTGAAGATCCGCTTTAATTCATCAGAAAAAGGAGTAACCGGAGATTTGTACAAAGGAGAAAATCTAATTAATAAAGGTGTTCGATATTATTCAAATTGTTTAGAAGCTCAAAAAGAAATTTACACAAAGCTATTTGTATTCATAACCAAGGATTTGTAAATCAAATTACAAGAAACTATGTCAATTAATAAAAAAAAAGAACAGGGTTTTATCGATACGCCTAAAAAGAAACTTTACGAACGTTTAGTGTCATTAGAATCCTATAGCTACACAATAATTAGTTTCAATGTGTATTATGGAGTAAAAATAGCGGCATACCTGTATAACTTAATTCAAGGGTTAATACCGCTCTCTTCTATTAGATTCTTAATATCTGTCTTCTTTGGTTATTTCGTTGCAAGAGCATTAATGAAAATAGCCTTTTACATTGACCCAAAAAAGGAATGGGTAATTGAAGTCATAGCATGTTTTGATTTTCTAATATTAGGTGTTGTATTACGAGTTCATGATCATATAGGAGATTGGAAACAAGTCTATGAAGATCTGATATTCGCCTCCTTTATTACCTTCCTAAGCTATTGGTTAATAAAAAACTTTGTGAGAGTAGTGAGAAGTAAAACTAAAAAAGCATCTCTGGACCATATCATAGCAACACTCAACCAAAATATTACAGCGCGAAAGGAAAAGATAGCAGAATTAGAGCAAGAAACAACAAAAGTAAATCACCTGTTAGATACCAAAAACAAAAAGGTAGCAGAGGCAAAGCAAGAGTTAGCAAAGATATACCAAGAAATAAAAGATATTACATGTGTACACTGCGGTTTACGTTGGAAAAACAAGAAGGCAAGAGTTGCACATGAATCGAAATGTATTAAAAACCCCAATAAGAAAATTACTAACGATGGAGCAAATTGAAGAACTCATTTTAAAACAAATAGAAATAGAAACAACAATGTTGAGAGAGAGTAATAGCAAGCAGATAAAATCTCATACAAAGAAAAAGATAAAGAGGCTTAATAGGATGTTAAAGATACTTTAATTAAAGAAATGAAGAATATGATACCTGTATTAATAATATTAGGATTGGGAGTCTCAGGGTTTACAAAATCTTGCATTCTCCATGGACAAGAAAAGAAAGGAAAACATGATTGGCGGATAAGCTTATTCGCTCTAATTGTACTTTGGGTGCTCTATGTATTATGCAGGAGTGTTTGAATCATTAATACAATAATTAGATGACTACAACTATAAGAAATTGTGATTACTGCGGAAAAGAATATCACGCAGATAACAGAAATTTAAAGAGAGGTTGGGGATTGACTTGCTCAAAGAGTTGTGCAGCAAAAAAAAGGGAGATGTCAAAACCTAATTATAATCCAGAGAGAGTTAAGAGGAATAATGAAAGAAGAGCGAACTGGAATAAAAACAGGTCCAGAACATCAGAAGGGTACGTTGTTAAGAATGGAACTGCATACGATGAATTTGGTTACCCTGTTTATGATATTGATATGGCTGGAGAATATGATCCTGCTGATGATATGTACTGGAATGACAAAGACTATTAAACCTGTAGCATTTCTGCTACGTAAAAACATAAAAAGATGAAGAATAAATCGAAAACAGAATTAATTGAAGAATGGATGTCTGCAAATGATATTGGAGGCGATAGACCTTGGTTTGATTCGAGTAATACTTATTACAATTTAAGAGCTGACCAAATAATAAACTTAGCTAGTTATTTAGAAAACGAATTTTAACTGTAGCATAATGGATATGAAAATAACTTGGGAAGACCTTCAAGAAGCAAAACAAGATTGGCAATTTGTAAGGTATGATTCAGAGAAAAGAAAATGGATTCAAAGACCTGTGTTTTATGTGAAGTTTAACTGGTCTAATCGATTTGAAAGAATTTCAATAAAAAACGCAATGGAATTGATCCCAGAGATTTTTAGTCCATCGGATCAGCTTCAAGAATGGATTGAGAATAGTAAATATTCTCATGTATTAGACAATATCAAAAACTAAAAATACAGTAGTTAAAGCTTTTTAGCCATAGCGGAAAGAATAACAAAACATATTACGATTGTTCCAACGAAAATATAGTCATTAAATCCTTCAAATAATTGAACGATAGTTTGACCAACCACGACACTTAGTAATAATCGCCAATACCAAAGTTTTAATATACGCATGAATCAAAATTAGTAAAAACAAAATAAAGTAAAAGAGTAGCTATTGAGCTACGCAAAAACGCAAATATTAACGCAAAAGCGCAAAAAGATGAAAAACAGTAAAAAAATCAAGCCAGTTTTAAAGAGAAACTATTTATGGGGACAATATCAAATTTTTAGACTTAGTAATCCAAATGTAAGTTTTGAGCAGTTCATAACCTTAAAACAGTAGTAAAAACGATAAGAAATGGATAAACAAGACATAACAAAATTTTTAGATTCTATGATTGGTCGCATAGAACAGAAAGAAATTGATTTGTTTAAGAAAGTAATAGCTACTAATAAAATCACCGATATTAAAGACCATGAAGGATTTTTCTATGCGGTTTTATATCCGTTTGAACAATTCATAAGTGGGTTTGTAAAAAGTAAAATAGCAAACAATAGAGATGTAGTTTTCATAATCCAAAATCAAAAATTCATAGAACATAATTTTGCCCGAATTATAGAAGAAAAAGAAGGTAGCCCTTGCAGTGCAGATAAATCACGAACCATAATGAGAAGTCTTTTAAACCACTACAAAAGCGGACAAAAAATAACTTTCAACTATGAGCAAGAATACACCTACCATTTGCCAAAGAAAGTCTTTAAAACTCATGACCACATTATTAAATTTTACGAAGGTTTAAAGTTTTTATGGTATGGAGATAACAAAAAGTATTTAGAGGCTCTTCAGATATTCAATGAACCAAAAAACCAGTAATTATGAAGATAAGACCGATATTATTTAATAAGGAAATGGTAAAAGCTATCATGAATGGCGCAAAAAACCAAACCAGACGAATTGTGAAGCCTCAGCCTACACTTTCCGAAAATGTAGGTTTCTGTCAAGAAGGTTATTGCTTCGGAATTGGATCTAATCAAAGAAGTACAGATGAAAACTTTATTTCTTGTAAAGCAAAATATCAAAAAGGTGATGTATTGTGGGTTCGCGAAACATGGCAATTAATAAACTCATACAAAACAGGGAAAGAAGAATTTATTTATCGAGCAGATGGTGAAAATGATGAATATAATATTGAAGATTGGCAAGGTTGGAAGCCTTCAATTTTTATGCCTAAAAAAGCTTGTAGATTATTTCTAAAAGTTAAAAATGTAAGAATTGAAAGACTGCACGATATTTCAGACGAAGATTCCAAAAATGAGGGAATTTACATTACGGATGATTATTGGGGAGAAAAAGCTCCTTTAAATTATATGTGCGGTGAAAAGGATGGTTTTAAACATCAATATTTCTTTGGTGATGCTCCTTATGTAATGGAAAAAGTACCTTCTCATTCTGGATGGAAAGCAAGTTTTTTCACTCTTTGGTGGTCAATAAATGGTAAAGAGTCATTAGAAGAAAATCCTTGGGTATGGGTGTATGATTTCGAGACGATAGTGAAACCTGAATCTTTTAAACAGTAGTTAAACGATGAGAGTAATAGCAATAGAAAGCTTTAAAAATGGTGTTCTAAGAACATACGGCGAAGGAGAGCTGATAAAAGATCAAGTTCCAGATATGAATCCCTTTAAAGATTTAAACATCACAAACCCATGCATCAAATTAGATTCAGGAAAGTATGTATGGGGGTGCGAGTGCTGGTGGGGAGAAACTGAAAAGTTTGAAAAAAAATACGGTTCCGATATAAAAGAGAGAATAATCGTAGAACCGAGCAATGTACAACCATTAAAAAAAGTGTAGGTTCTCCGGTACCTTAAAAACGGAAAAGTTCATTGACATAATTGGTAAGTTGGATGTTGTTATTTAGTTTTGGTAAAAAACAAAATTCATGAATGATTTTAAACTACCTAACTTAACGGATTCTGAAGAAGAACTTAAAGAATCTATCAATTTTAATCTAACACAATATTTTAATTTTTGGAAAAGTTCCAATGGTAAACCTTCACCAAATGACAAAATGACTCTCGCTCAGATAGCTAATCAAGAACTAGAGCGAAGATCAGCTAAGTCGAGTCTTAAAATATCTGGAAGAGCATTTCGTTTAAGTATAATTGTGGTCATAACAACACTTATTTCCTCTTTATTTTCTATTTACTTTAGTTATCGGGATTTCGAAGGAGATAAAACTTGGCAAGAATTACAGCTTCAAAAATTGGAAAACATCAACCAAAACTTAAATCAAATCAATTTATTAAGAGATGATTTAGATAGAGCACAAAAAAAAATATCGTTTTTAGAGGAGCAAATTAAAGCGTCTAAAAAATAGATTATTTAAATACAAACCAACTTACCATGACCACTTCAATTGAAGTGGTTTTTTATTGTCAAAAATTTAGTAAAAGAATATTTAAAAAACAGTAGGTTCTCCGATACCTGAAAAACGGAAAAACGTTCTTTGACATAATTGTGGTAAGTGAGATTCTTTTACAATTGTATTTTTTTAGATTCCAAAAAAAAATAATGGAGTTGTAAGAGAATTAAAAAAATAAAATATCTTTACAAGAAATTGTAAGTTGTGAAAAAGATGCACATTAAAAATAGCTAAGACCTCAAATCAACATTTATTTTCAAATAAAAACTATGCTTATTCTAAAAGGGTAGTTTACGTAATCTTTTTTTCCAACATACATAATACATTGTAAAAGTTAAAATTATGAAAAAAAACTACTTACTATTACTACTTCTTTTTTGTTTATCAATGCTTATAAAAGCACAAAATGTAAACATCCCAGATGCTAATTTTAAAGCTTATTTGATAGGTAATACTCAAATTAACACCAATGGCGATTCAGAGATACAAGTGAGCGAAGCCGAGTCTTTTACTGGTACGATTTATGTTTCTTATAGAGAAATCTCGGATTTAACGGGGATTGAAGCTTTTGTGGAGTTAACTGAATTAGATTGTCATAATAATTCCCTTACGAGTTTAGATGTTTCCAAAAACACAAAGTTAACTCGATTATGGTGTTATGTCAATCAACTTACGAGTTTAGATTTATCAAAGAATACGGAGCTAACTGATTTATTGTGTCATAATAATTCTCTTACGAGTTTAGATGTATCTCAAAATACGGAGTTAATTCGATTAAGGTGTAAAGGTAATAGCCTTACGAGTTTAGATGTATCTCAAAATACGGAGTTAATTCGATTAAGGTGTGATGATAATCAACTCACGAGTTTAGATGTATCTCAAAATACGGAGTTAACTTATTTATTTTGTCATATTAATTCCCTTACGAGTTTAGATGTATCTCAAAATACGGAGTTAACTGTTTTATATTGTCATAATAATTCCCTTACGAGTTTAGATGTATCTCAAAATACGGAGTTAACAGAGCTAATTTGTCGTGTTAATTCCCTTACGAGTTTAGATGTATCTCAAAATACGGAGTTAACTCAATTATGGTGTTCTTTTAATTCCCTTACGAGTTTAGATGTATCTCAAAATACGGAGTTAATTGAATTATGGTGTCATAATAATTCTCTTACGAGTTTAGATGTATCTCAAAATACGGAGTTAACTTATTTAGATTGTTCTGATAATTATCTTATGAGTTTAGATGTATCTCAAAACACGGAGTTAACTCATTTGTGGTGTGATCACAACCAACTTACGAGTTTAGATGTATCTCAAAATACGGAGTTAACAGAGCTAATTTGTCGTGTTAATTCCCTTACGAGTTTAGATGTATCTCAAAATACGGAGTTAACTCATTTATGGTGTTCTCGTAATCAACTTACGAGTTTAGATTTAAAAAACGGTAGCAATAGAAACATGCAAACAATGTTGTCTTTTGATAACGAAGATCTTACATGTATTCAAGTGGATGATGTTAATAATATACCACATTCATGGGGAAAGGATGACACTGTTAGTTACAGTGAAAATTGTGAAACAGCGAGTATTGATAAAGTATTTAATACTAATGTCTCCATAGCTCCTAATCCAGTAAATAATCAATTAACTGTTTCTCTACCAATTTTATCGGAAATCAAAAGAGTGGAGGTATATTCTGTTTTGGGAAATAAAATTTCGGAAACAAAAAAAAGTGCCATTGATTTTAGTGGTTTCTCTAAAGGAGTATATCTAGTAAAAATAGAAAGTAAGGATAATAAAGTAGCCTTAAAAAAAGTGATAAAGAATTAATTAGTACTTTTAAGTTTAGGCACAAAACCTAGTTTAAACATATAACACTTACCACAAAACACCTTAATTAAGGTGTTTTTTTATGTCCAAGATTTAGTAAACGAATTATAAAATAAGAGTAGGTTCTCCGATACCTTAAAAACGGAAAAGTTCTTTGACATCATTGTGGTAAGATTAAATGATTTTAATATATTCAATAAAGCATTTATCCTAATAACATATTGGAATTGAAATTATGATTAAATCACTACAACCTTCTGATAGAATTAATTTTGGAAAAAACAAAGGCCTGACATTAGCAGAAATTTATGAGTATCAACCGAGTTATTTGGAATGGGCAATCTTTGAGATTAAGGATTTCAAAATTGACATAGAAAAGTTTGAAAACCTACCTGCGCCAACGACTATTGGTTATAATAAGCGTTGGTTTGAAGAAATAAAATCAGATTTATTGAAAAGAATTGAAGGAAAGGAAGAATTTAATATTGAAATGTTAATCGAGCTTGTTGATAAAACTGATACAGTAAATCCTTTTTTTAGCGTTTCTGAAATCAAAGAAATGATTCAGAGCGGAAGCTCAGTTGAAGAATTAGAAAATTTTAGATTTCCAGAAAAAATACGAGAAATCAATAACGCTAAATAAAAGAGAATAACATAAGCTTACCACAACCACTTCGAATGAAGTGGTTTTTTATTGTCAAAGATTTAATTTATAAGTATTAATAGATGCAATTGAGTAAGTCGTTAAAATAATGAACAAATTAGAATTAAGAATATTGGAACTCCTTTCAACAGGATTAAAACAAAAACAGATCCCTTCAATACTGAAAAAAGAAGGGTTTGAGAAAAATAGTTTAGCAACAATAGAGAAAACATTAAAAAAGGTTAAGTCTGATTATGGAGCTAAGTCTAATTTTCATCTAGCGGTAATTCTTACTAAAAAAGGGATAATTTGACTAGAATAGAAAAAGAGAAATGATACTGTTAAGAAAAAATTTGACAAAAAAATAAAAGTTCTCATTGGAAATAAGTAGAAAATATAAATCAAACTTAAAGTTTTATTTAATTGTTATAAATTAAACTAAAAATTGTATATTTGAATTAGTGTTATTTAATTAGTTAGATTGTGCTTTAAGAAACCAAACGTAAATGAGAACTAAAAAAGAACCCTTATACCCTTGTGTCACAATGACAAAAAATGGAAAATTTTCATTCTCTAAAAAAGCAATTGAATTACTCGAACTTGATAAGAATGAAGGGCTAATGTTTACAGTGAATAGAAAAGATAAAAAAATTGCTCTATTTAAAGAAAATGAAACTGATAGTTTCAGACTAAAGAAAGATAGGTACAGCGATAATTTTTTAAAATCTGAATTATTAATGTCACTTGTAAAAGAATGTTTTAGAATTCAAGAAGAAAAGAAACAGGACTTTTTAGTGAAAAAAAATAAAGATGTATTTGAAATACTGTGTTAATCAAGATTTATTATTTTTTTTGATTATTTTTGTATACCTCTCTACAATTGAGGTGATAAGATTCCATTAAAAGCCCTTTCCTAAAGGCATTAGATTCCAAAAAGACCTATTAGGCATTAAGATTCCAAGTATAACCTTTAACTACTATGTTATGGGTAAAAATGGTAATATTCATCCTACAAGAATTTTTAATACTCCTGAAGATTTAGCAAAAGCTTTTGACAAGTATAAGGAAGATGTAAAAGAACAGTCCAAGGAATGGATGAAAGTTCAATATGTTGGTAAGGATGCAGAACGAAAAGAGGATCCACAGAAAGTTCCATTAACCTTAGAAGGATTCAAAAGATTTTGTCGAAGAAAATACGGCTGTGTAGAACAGTATTTCTTGAATAAAGGTCAGTATTACAATGACTTTGTTGGTATCTGTTCGTACATAAAGGAAGAAATCAGAGAAAATCAAATCGTAGGGGGATTGCTTGGTTTCTACAACCCTAGTATTACTTCTCGTTTGAATAAACTTACCGAAAAACAAGAGGTTAAGACAGAAATTACCACTTTTTATGTTGGAGGAAAAGAGGGGTAAGAGGTAGTGGCAAAGGTTCAATTAAAGTTTAATTGGAAGCTCTTTAACCCTAATTTTCATCACCTTGAAAAGGAGCTTACTAACATACATCGAAGGTTTATTTGGTGCTATGGAGGTTCTTCGTCTGCTAAATCTTATTCGGTTGCCCAGGCAATTATTATTATCGCTTCACTTTTGGAAGGGGCAGATACTTTGGTGTTTAGAAAGGTTTCTGCTACCATTGATGGCAGTGTATTTAAAACATTTAAAGATGTTATAAAAGATTTAGGTTTAGACCAATTTTTTATTATTCAAGCCAAAAAAATAAAATGCGTTACTGGTGCCGAAATAGTTTTTAAAGGACTTGATGATCCTGAAAAAATAAAGGGTATTACTGTGAAAAGGGTTGTGTTAGAAGAAGTATCTGAATTTGACTTTGCAGATTTCAAACAAATAAGAAAGCGTTTAAGAGGAATGGAAGGGCAGCAAATAATATGCATGTTCAATCCAATTGATAAAGAACACTGGATTAAAAAAGAGGTTTTTGATAGAGAGGTGAGAAATGAACTTTCAAATTCTTTAGTCGATCACAATGGAGTTCTTCAATTAAACATAGATGATCGATACACCGAAGTAACGGAAAAATGGGAGGGGAATGAAGTAGTTGTAAATGGTGAAACTTATCCTCCAAATTTTGTTGTGATTAAGTCAACTTATTTAAATAACTTTTGGGTAGTTGGTTCTCCTTGTAAAACTTTTGGTTTTGTCGATATACAAACCATTGCTGATTTCGATCATGATAGAAATACTGACTATAATTTCTATTCCATATATGCCCTAGGGAATTGGGGTAAATTGAATAGAGGCGGCGAGTTTTATAAGAACTTCAAAGCGGAGAGAAATGTTAGGGATAATGAATACGACCCTGATTTACCGTTACATATTTCATTTGATGAAAACGTAAATCCTTATGTTACAATATCGGTATATCAAGGAAAGGGCTTAAGAGCTTGGAAGATAGATGAGATATGTTTGGAGCATCCCAGAAACACATTAAAACATGCTTTAAAAGAACTTATTAAAAGATATCCCGACCATGATAAACTGATTTATATTTATGGGGATAGAACTTCTCTAAAATCTGATTCCAAGCTAGAAAAAGGGCAAAACTTTTTTACAATAGTTGAGGATAATCTCACAGATAATGATTTCAACCACAAAAGGAGGCTACCTAGTAAGAACCCAAATGTTCATAGTAGGGGAGGTTTTATTAATGAACTTTTAATTGGTTCTATCCCTGGTGCTAGTTATCATATTTCTTCCAAATGCCCTAAAACTATTGATGATTATGAAAGTGTCAAAGAGGCTTCGGATGGCACCAAGTTTAAAGAGAAAACAAAGCACCCAATAACCAAGGTAACTTACGAGAAGTATGGGCATTTAACTGATACAGATGATTACTTCTTATGCGAGTACTTTAAGAAACAGTATGTAGCTTATTGTGGAAGAAAGAAAACTAAAAAAAGAGGGACAAGGGCCAAAACAATTGGTGAATTAGGTATTAATATTTGATAACAATGAAAGATATTATAGAGAAAATAAGGCAAGGAGAATTAGATGGAACAATTTTAAATCGTCTAAAGCTAAATAAAAAAGACGAGGATATTATCGAGGAATATTACAATGAATATACCCATCGAGATAGGTCAATTCGTGATACTCAAATTGGGAAAACTCAAAAAGATAAATCCATTTATGAGCAAATTTCAACAGGTGAATACGATAATAGTGGAGAGCCTATCATGGAAACCAGATTGAAGGAAATAGTTAAGGCTATTAGAACTCCAGTGAATTTTGCCAAGAAGATAACAAGAACGAGTGTAGCGTTTGAGTTCGCCAATCCTGTCAAGTTAATACCTTCTGAAGCTAACCAATTATTTGAAACTGTTTTACAAGTTTGGAAAAAAAATAGGCTTGATTCTAAACTCCAAGAATTAAAAGAAATTCAACGAAGCCAAACACAGACGGCAATAATCTTTAATATTCTCAAAAAAAATAATACTCCAGAAATAAAAAGTAAAGTTCTTGACTTTAATAGTGGTGTTTTTCATCCTGTTTTTGATGATTTTGGAGATATGATATTATTCGTTTGGGAGTTCAAGACAAAAAAAGAAGATACGGAAATAAGAAATCTATGGATTTACGATGAAAAGTTAATTACCAAGTATCAATCTGATAGTGACGGATGGAAACTTGATCAATCCGAATCTCATGGGTTTGACATAATACCCTGTGTCTATATGTCTCAAGAAGCTCCTGAACATGAAGATGTGAAAGAATTAATCGATCGTTACGAAACGCTATTATCGAAGTTAGGTGCATCAAATAATTACTCAGGTTCACCACTATTATTTACTGTAGGCGAAGTTAGTGGAATGCCAGATCGTGATAGTGATGGAAAACTTCTTAATGCTCCTGTAGTGTATGATGAAGACACAGGAAAGCCAGTACATGGAGATGCTAAGTTTTTAACACATGACAACGCCCCGAAAAGTGTTGAACTAGAGTTGCATGAGCTTAAAGGTTTGATTAATTACCTCACTAGTACTCCTGACTTATCATTCGATAGCTTAAAAGGTATTGGGAATGTTACAGGGGTCGCTTTAGAATTAATGTTTTTGGATTCTAAATTAAAGGCGTTAAGTAATCAAGGTCAAAATACTACTGATATTCAGAGAATTGTTAATGTGATAAAATCAGGTATTTGCACAACCACTGAGATTAAATTAAACAGTTTTAGAAAAAAACTTATTTATGATGTTGATTTTCAAAGTGTGTTGCCAAATGATCTAGCCGGTATAGTGTCAACTCTAAAAACTGCAATTGATGGGCGCTTTATGTCAAGGGAAACAGCTATTAAAATTATCTCACTGTCTGAAAATGCAATAGATGAGCTGGAAAATATTAACAAAGACATTCAAAATGAAATAACATCTCATGGAGATCAATAAAAATATTTATTTCGAAAGAGCCTTTAACGCAAAAAGGGATTTTAAGGAGTACGCAATGAGGAAAAACAAGCAAATATTAGGTAACAGGGAGGAATACGTAAAGTATTTTTTAAACGTCTGGTCCTCAAAACCAGAAAATAGAATTAAAGGGATTGATTTATGTTCTGAATTGGCTGCTTATCATCTTTTTTGCTCCGAGCGAACCTTTTATAGAATCCTCAAAAATATTAATAAAGAGAAATTACTGACACCATGTCCTAAACACGAATAATTATTATAACCGTCTCTGAATCATCATATAATTTTATTAATCAAAATAAAATAATAATATCCATTATGTTAAGAGAGAAACTTGAACAGGCACTTGAGAAAAAGGGACTACCCAAGGTACTAGCTAACTTCATTACAATTACAGATGAATCAGAAATTGAAGGAATCATAAATCACTTAGGAGAACTTCAAAAACCACAAGAATTTGATGATTATTTAAAGGACAATGCAGAGGCCAAAAGCGAATTCGATCGAAGAGTAACCAAAGCAATTGAAACTTATAAAAAAAATAATCCAGGAGCATCATCAAAAGAAAATGAACAAAATAAAAAAGGAGATGAAACTCCAGAATGGGCGAAGGCTATAACAGATAGATTGGAAAAAATGGAAGCAACCCAAAGCCATGGGATTAAAGTTTCTAATGCGAAAAAGTTATGGCAAAAGTCTAACATTCCTGATTCTATAAAAAATAGTGATTCTTGGTTTCAAAAGCTTATTGATATTGATTCTGAAACCTCTATTGAAGATCAAATTATTAAAGCCGAAGCGGATACGATAGCATTAAAACAGGATATTATTAATAGTTCAGTGTCTTCGTCTGGAATTCCTAATCCGATAGGAGATAAGGAGGCCACAGATGCTGAGATAGAGGAAGTGTTTAAATAAAATTAAAAAATGGTTGATTTAAGTAATAAAAAAGAGGAATATGGTAATGGTAGAGATGGCATTGCTATAAAAAAATATTCGCATGGAATAGAAGGGGGAGTGGCATTGGATTGTAAGGATTTTCCAGATGACTATATCTGTGCAGGTCATGGTGTTATTAAAGAAGAAGGAGTTTATAAACCACAACCTGTTGATGGGAGTAAACATGCCTTTTTAGTTGGGGTTGTTAGAGCGACTACTAGTATATCTCGACCATCAGTTGGAGTTATGACTAGTGGTTATATAAATAACGCAGTGTTAAAATACCCTTTTAGCGCTGATAGTTTGGGGAAATTAAAGGAAGAGGGAATTTATAATCAAGAAGATTAATAGCTATGCAATTATTTAAAGATTACATAAAAAAATACTTTGCTAAAGTAGCAAAATATTATTTCGAAACGATTAATGGAACTAAGGATGAACCGAAGTATCTCCATGATCAAATGTTAGACGAGGAATATTCTGTAGATATGACCTATGAAAGTATGTCAGGAGAATTAACGAGAGTTACTGCGGATGTAGTTGCGTTTGATTCTCCATTGCCTTTAAAGTCTAGAAGTGTTATTTCTAAAGCTAGTGGTAATATTCCTAAGATTGGATTAAAATACCAATTGAATGAAAAGGAAATGAACACTATTAGGATATTAGGAGCTCTGAAAAACAAAACAAAGCAAATCGTTAAGAAAATTTTTAACGATGTGTCAAATTGCATCTTTGGTATAAAAGAATCACTAGAGGAAGCTTTCTTGTTGGCATTATCTTCAGGTGTAACTATTATTAAAGATGAGAATAATACAGGACATGGTATCCGTCTTGATTTTAATGTTCCTAAGTCAAATAGGTTTGGAGTTACTTACAAGTGGGATAATATAGAAGCTAAACCATTAGATGATATAAGAAATATCTTGAAAGCGGCTAAAGCAAAAGGAGAGTATCCCACTCACATTTGGATGAATTCTGATACAGTTGCATTACTCTGTAATAATAATCAGATTAAAACCCAATTTGCGTTTAATTTAAATTTTGTTGGTAAAGATATACCGTTACTTGATGAATCACAGTTAGCAAATGTTTTAAAGAGAGTTTTAAAATTAGAATTAAGAGTTGTTGATCGTACTTTCACTAAGGAGAAAAATGGTAAAAAGACTGTTGTAGATGGTTGGACTAAAGATATGGTCGTATTTACCTCTGGAACCAAAGTTGGTACTTTAACCTATTCAACGTTAGCCGAGGAAGAAAACCCAGTTGATGGAGTTTCTTATGCTAAGCCTAATAATTACATTTTAATTGGTATGTCAGGAACTACTGATCCTGTAAGCAGAAAAACCACAGGACAAGCGATAGCCTTCCCGATTCTTCAAAATGTGGAGTCAATGTTTTATTTAAATTCAATGGAAGCTCAAGAACTTGACCCGATTGATGATAACAGTGATTCATTTGTAACTATTTGGGGAAGACAATTAAATACAATTGATGTTGTAAATGCATTAAATGGAATGGGTAAAACAACTTCTGAAACCATTAAGGAAAGTAGTTTGATAACGAAGGTTAACAAGCTCTCTGAAGAAGATGAAGCGAAGTTAAAAAGTGCTCTTGAAATAGGTTAATGTATAGTATTTCATCAATAGAAGTATTAAGTAGCAGAATAAAGTGGCGCACTCCTATTGGGGAGTACGCCTCTATCCTAATACCAGAAATCACGGCAGATGTATATGATAAGGCATATCAGGATGCTCATAAGTTGGTGACTATTGAGAATATTCACAGCACTCAACCTAATAGTGAGATCAGTGATTCAGACTTTAATATCTATCTAATAAGGTTAAATAATGTTTGTGTCACAAGGGTGTTAGAAGATGTTTTTGATACTAATACAGTTATAGATGATACTAAGAATTACGATAGTTTAATCGAGTTAAAACAAAATGTTTTCGATGTTTCTTTAAAGCTTTTTATGGCTGTTCAAGTTATTCAAGGGATGATAACCTCAATAAGAAAAAATCCAGAGGAACGAACACTTAAAAATTCATATAACTATTTGAAAGTAGAACTTGATGGAGCTAAAAATGAAAATGGTAAAGTTCTATCAGTTGGTGTAGGTTATCTGTATCGAGAATCAATAAAGGAGATAAGAGAAAAGTTATTCCCTAAGAAAAAAAATAAGGTAACCGTAAATTTTGTAAACAAGTGGTAGTATATGAATTATCAGAAGGAAAAACCAAAAGGTGTTGACGTTTTAATTCAAAAACTACAAACTAAGATCTACAAGTATTTTAATTCTGATGCCGTGGAAGGGTTTGGCCGTATTTATTTGAATGATGACAATGGGAAAAAAGTACCAGAACATTATTTGAGCAATGGAGAATATAAAGAGGTATTAATTAATGATCGATTAACTGGGAACTTTTTCTTTTTTGAAGATGGATTAACTAAAAAGAGTAGTTCGAGACTTACAACTCCAGTAAGCTTAGTGATACTGTTAAACTTAGAAAAGCTATCACCAAACTTTAAGGGGCGTAATGATGAAGAGGTTAAAACAGAGTTATATGCAATAATAGAACAATGTAAATACTTTGATTTAACTGAAATTATAAAAGGTAATGATGTGTTAAAAGAGTTCAAAACGGACTTAAACGATATGCATCCTTATTTCTTTTTGAGATTCAATGGAAATATGAAATATCAAGGAATATACTAAAAATGGTAAGAAACGAGATTGGTGGTAATACAACCACTACAAAAAATATCGGAGGAAAAAAACAAAGGCTAGAAGCTCCTGTAAAAACTATTATTCTAGCCAAGGATGATCAATATTTTACACCAGAACAATTTAAAAATGTGATGGAACATTGGAAAAACGGGATATTAAACAAATCTCTAATTCCTTTCCCAAATATTGAAGGCTTAGAAGCTAACAATACTGATGCTCAAATAAAAGAAGGTCGTTATACTGATTATGAGTTAAAAACAGCGGTATCTGGAGCGAAGTATCGTTTTGATATATCAAATACAACTTATGAAGCTTTCCTGAGTTACAAGAATTCTCAATACACTAGGGTTTACGAAATCACAGATTTGGATGAAGTGTTATGTGATATTGATGAAAAAGGGAATGTCAAGGGGCGTAAAATGTCATCTTTTTTAATTGGTAATCGTAACCAAGCAACGGATAGTGAAGTTCCATTTGTGGATGTGTCTATTAAGTATGAGAATAATACTCATTCTATTTTAACCACAGACGGAGAGCCATCTGATTTGGAGGGTATTTATGATGTGTTATTGGAAGAGGTTTCGGTTTCACCGACTTCAATAAAATTCAAAGTAAAGAATGTATCAACAGGGAGTTATATTTCACAGATAGCTTATGATAAGTTTAAAGTATTAGACAATGATGGTGCCATTGTAGGAGGTTTAGGAAATGTTCCCGTTAGTCCTGACTATGTCTATGAGATAAATGGAGCTTTTGGTCCAGGTAATAGACTTTCAATTGATGGAGTTGTTGATTTAACTGAAGTTGTAGTTGAAGGAGTTAACGAAATAAAAATTCCAAGTTTTTAAACATGGCAAAAGAATATTTAGGAATCTTATTTCCAGAGAATTTAGACTGCTCTTTTGATGAATTTGTTAAGCAATATGGCTTGTGTCATGTGTTAAAAGCAATACCATCAGATAAAAGAGAAAAAGAGTTAAAAAAAGCTTATAAAATAGCTGTTCCCAATGGACGCGTTAAAGCAACTCAAAAAGAGGGCCCAAAGCCTAACACCACAAAGAGTACGAAGTGATTTTTTTAATTTCATTAGGGGTTTAGAGGTTTATATCGCTGAGTTTAACAAGGAGCAATTAAACAAAGAAAGTAAAGATGTATTCGGGAATCCTTTAGGGTTTTATTCTAAAGCTACCGAATACATTTCTTTTAATAATGCACTTCTAGGAAAGGGCAATAAGATTAAAAAAGAAGGAGATCCTTATGATTTAGAAGATACAGGTGATTTTTTAAAAAGTATCTCTGCATCCGTTGAATCTTTTAGTGTTGTTTTTGAAGCTACAGATCCGAAAACAGATAAGGTGTTAAAGAACCTTTTGACAACGGATATACTAGGACTTTCTAATGATGATTTAAACCAAGTAATCAACGAGAAGTTTATTCCTTTCTTTTATCAATACTATTTAAAAAAGCTATTCACATAAATGACTTACACTTTAGAAGATATACCAGCTAAGTTATTTTTTAAAATAAATGAAACAGGTGAATTAGGGTTGTTGAGTGATGAAGAAATTTCGGAAGAAAAATTATATGAACTCTGGAATCCAATACTAGATCATTATCAGAGATGTTCAGGAAGCACTAAAAAGGATAATGAATTAGATATGTATAAGAAAATACAAAGCTTAAGCTGTAGGTTAACCTTTATTAAAAATGCAGTTACTCAATTGAAAAATGAAAGGGATCTTGATTTAGAATCACTACTTAAGGGGAAAGGATATCGTTTATCAGAAAAGACTTTTTACCAAGATTTAGATAGAATTGATTCTTTGTCTGATACTATAATTATGAAAATTGAGAAGCATTCAAATTCTTTAAATGAAAAAAAAGGAGTTAATCGACATAAACTCACTTTTGAGGAAATTATGATAGGTTATTTGTCAATACTAGGTTTTGGTTTTAAAGATGCCAATACTATTACATTACTAGAATATTTAGCATTGGAGAGTCAAGTTAAGAACAAAGTAAAATCGCATGGCAAAGGTTAATAAATTATCAGAAGAAAGTTTTGTAGAACAAAGTGCTTATCAATTCGCTCAAAAGTGGGCTAAAAGTTTAGAACCAGGAATAAAGGCCGGAGAAGAATTGAATAGCACATTGTCTAAAATGAAAGACAATTATGAGCTTATAAAAAAGCAAACACTGGAATATGCTCAACTTGAAAAATCATTTAAAATAGCTCCAACTCGTAAAGAGTTTCTTAAGTTGAAAAAAAGAGAGACGACTTTAACTGAACAAAATATTGTAGCCACTCGAGAACAGCAAAAATTAGAAAAAAGTTTAATTACCACCATTGAAAAGCACAATCTGGCAAGGGAATCGACAAATAAAGCTTTAATCAAAAAGAAATACGAGTTGTCGAAACTAAATAAGATTGAAAAAGAAAATGCTGTATTAAATTCAAAGTCATCTACATTGATAGAAAAACTCAATGTAAAAAGAGCGCGTTCCATTCGAATTATTCAAAACTTGATTGCTAAGAAGGAGTTGGGATTAAAACTATCCGCTAAAGAACAAAGAAGTTTAGTTAAGTCCAGAATTGAATTTGAGAAATATGACAAAGCGATTAAGAAGGCTAAAACAACAACGAAACAGTTTCAAGAATATGTAGGTAAATATCCAACCAAATTTAAAATAGCAACAGCAAGCATAAGACAATTTTTGCCTTTAATTGGTGCTGGATTCGGTTTCGCTCAAGGAATTCAAGTTGTAAAAGACAGTATAGGTGTTGTTCGTGAGTTTGGTAGAACAATGAGTAACATAGCTGGTATTTATAGAACTAACAGAAAAGAGTTAGAGCCTTTAGAAAATAAAATCATTGAAGTTGCAGGGGCTTCAGTTAATACGGCTACAGATGTCGCCAAATTAGCTGAGTCATTAGCTACACTTGGAAAAACTAGAGAAGAGATAGAAGCTCTATTAAAACCTGTAAACAATCTATCTATAGGTTTAAATGCTAGTGCTGATGATTCTGGGGAGTTTTTGGTGCAGATGCTAAATACTTTTGGGGCTAGTATTAATGAGGCTGAGAGATATGCTGATACGATAGCGACAATTAGAACATCTACATCTTTAGATTTTCAGAAGATGGTGGATTCTTTTCAATATTTAGCACCGATTTCTAAGGCATTAAATAAAGATTTACCATATACTGGTGCGTTAATTGGGTTACTGGCTGATAATGGTATAAAAGCTGAAAGAGCTGGTCGATTATTAGGAACTTCACAACAGAAATTAGCAGCAGAAGGAAAAACACTAGTTGATGCACTTGATGAATTGAATGAAGCGAAAGCCAATAATGCTTCAGAATTAGAGTTGCTTGAATTAGCATCTAATTTATTTGGTAAGCAAGCTGCTTCACTTGGGGTTATATTAGCTAATAACTCTGATATCATTGATAGGAATGCAGAATCAATTAGAAAGAACTCTGGGGCCTTGGATGATCTTGTTAATGAACAACTAACTTCATTAGATTCTCACTTCAAAATTTTGGCAAGTAGATGGGAAGAATACATTCTAAATACAGATAAATCGACTGGTGCGTCTAATGAATTAAAGAAAGGGCTTAAGTTTCTATCTGACAACCTTGGGGAGATAATTAATGTTACCATCAAAGTGATTAAATGGTTTGGGATTTACAAAGCTGTTGTTTTTCTTACTAAAAATGCCTTGACTATTGCAACGAAAGCTAACGCTCTTTACAGACTCTCAGTAGTTGCAATGAACGGAGGGATTAAAAAAGCGATTGTTTCTTTGCGAGCTTTAAAAGTGGCAACCGCTTCATCTGGTATTGGACTTTTCTTGGTGGCTCTTGGTTCCGCCTATGAAATATGGCAGAGTTTTACTTCAGGTGCCAGTGAGGCCGCCGATAAAGTAAAGGAATTAAATAAAGAGTTGGAAAGATTCAATGGGATTCAAGGGAGATATCAAGAAATAGCAAATTCATACGCTAAAGGAGCGGATCAAGTGGGTGTAGCCATGGAGGGTCAACGCAAAATAATGGAAAGAGTTTCGGATCGATTAAAAGAGTATTCTGATGAAAAATTTCAATATAATGAAGCACATATAAGAGATGCTAAAACGCTTATTGAAGAAACTCATGTTTCAGAAATTGAAGCTATTAAAAAGAAAATCAATACAGCTTCAACTTATTCAAAAAGGCAAACTCAATATATCCTTGACGAAATTGCTGCTTATCAAAGTTTAGAAAAGATAATTAAACAGAATAATCAATATTTAGATGACCAAGAGAAGGAAAAGGAAAGAGAATCAAAAAGGAAAGGAGAAGAGCGAAAAAGAAAACAAGATGCATTAAGGAAACAATTAGCGCAGGATAGCTTTAGTTTACAGAAGTATAAGCTTGAGGAGTCTATTGAAATTGAAAAACAAATTTTAGAAAATGAAAATTCAAGTTATCAACGAAAAATTATAGCAAATGAACAGTACATTCAGAAATCTGTTGGATTGTTAAGGTTAGAAGCTCAGCAGAAAATTAAAGAAGCAAAAGGAAGGCAAGACAAGATAAACGAAATTGAATTAAGGTTTCAAAATGATAAGGAAGCTATAGAAAAGGAAGGTTCTGAAAATTCAATCAAAATTCTAGAAGAGTATTTTAATAAGAGAAAAGAATTAATTGAAAAGGGGGGCAGTCAAATAACATTAAATAATGCTCTGGTAGATGCCAATAATGAACTAAATGAAGCTTTAAAGAATGAAAAACTGTCGCTGGATCAGCGTGAGAAGTTAATCGAGGAACACGAAAGAAAAGTAGCTGAAATAAAGCGAAATAATGCGAGAAAGGTTATAGAAAATCAGATCGCTTTACTAGAAAAGGAGTTACTGAATGAGAAATATACAACCGAACAGAAAGAAGAACTATCAAAATTAATTTCTGATTTAAAACTATCTCTTTCAAATGTAACTACTGAAGGTGTTATTGCCGATTTACAGAAACAAAGAGAAGCTGAACAAAGGTTAAACGAATGGAAAACCAATCAAATACAAAAAGCTTCAAATGTACTTGCCGAGAGTTTAAATCTGGATGCTTCAAATCTTGAGAACTTCCTAACAGGTGTAGTTGATGGTTTTGGAGAGGGATTGGATGGTGTTATAAATGGAATTTCCTCATTATCTAGTGTTGTTGATGATGTGATGGGTAGTATTTACCAGAACAACATGGAGCAACTTGATGAAGAAAGAAACTATTGGAATGAGTATTATGAAGAAAGAATCGAATTGGCTGAAGGTGATAAGGTTCAACAAGATTTAATAAGAAGAGATCAAGAGAAAAAAGAGAAGGAACTAGAAAAAAAGAGAAAGAAGGAACAATATAAGCAAGCAAAATTCCAAAGGGATGCAGCTATATTTCAAATCGGAATTAATACTGCACAGGCCATTCTTGGAATTTGGGCGCAAGTACCAAAGTTTGATTTTGGAGTGTCTGCTGGATTAATGACGGCATTTGTTGGTTCATTAGGTTTAGCACAAATGGCAGCAGTTGCGTCTAAACCACTTCCGAAATATGCAAAAGGTACTGGGTATCATCCAGGAGGCCATGCGTTGGTAGGGGAAGAAAGACCAGAGGTTATTATGGAGCCGAACAAAGATCCTTATGTTGTTTATAAACCTTCGATATTAGACTTAGCTGAAGGTACTAAAGTAATTCCTTCATTAGAAGAGTATGAAAAGTTGATGAGAGTTTCTAACATGGCATCATTAGAATTTGAAAGCCGAAAGTTAAAGGGGTATCAAGAAAAGCAGAATGCATTGGATAATGCTGTTTTAGGTGAAATTCTAATGGAAACTAAATTATCAAGAAAAGCTTTTGAGAGAGAAAGGAACATTAATGTTAACGATAACAGTGAGAAGATAGCTGACAAAATCACTCATGCTATATATAGGAACGATACAATTAATTGGGGGTAGTAAATGAACGGTATACAAACAGATTTCAGGGATAGGGTTAGATATACATTATATCATGAGAAGTTAGGTACAAGGGTGATAACTGAGCCAATAGGTTGGGAAGATGATGATCTGGAATATATTAAACATTCCAAATATGAAGGGATTCTAACCAAATTATCTAATAGTTCAAAATATATAGAAGATGGTGCGGATTTTATTTATACAGTATCTGAAAGGTATGGTGTAGAAGCCGAGATTTTTTTAAAAAAGGAGGTGAGGCACCCACATACAGATCATTGGGTGTTGTCTTATTCAGGGGTTATTGACCTCTCTAAGATTGAAGAAGATGGCTTTGAAATAAAAGCTAAGTTTAATTCAAGTGGCTTAGAAACAATTTTAAAATCAAGAGAGTCACAGCAAATCGAATTAGAACGAACAACAACTATTGATGGTAAGGTTATTCCAGAGTTGAAAACTGAAGTAATAGATTTACCCGGAAAGGATATATTTCTTGAATCTTCTTTTGTAGAAGATAAGTCTTTATATGTGAAAACAGAAGTTCCGGGAAGAAATGGAAAGTTTTATCAAATAAAGAACGTTTTACCAATTAAAATCAATGGACAATCTGATGAGTTAATTCATAATCCAATGGTCGGTCAATTCGAATGGAATCCTGATTCTTCTCATATCTTTTATGGGATTAATGATAGGTTGAAAACTCTAAAAATATCTATAAAGGGCGAGATTAAAATAAATCCTATTAAGCTTCATAAAATGTATGGGAGAGAGTTTATAGCGGTTGTTCTTTTTGTATTGAAAGATCATAACTCATACAACTACAAGGAAACTCATATTCTATATCAAGATCCAGTTCCAACAAGTGGGGCATCGAGAATTGCACGTTTTGACAAAGCATACGAAATAAATTTAGAAGAAGGTGAAAGTTTAGCTTTCTGTGTTCATACTGGTGCTGATATAGGACATTCTTTGTGGGGGTATGGTGATTTTATCCATGAGTACTTAAATCCTGAAATCGATGTTTTAATTCAGGAAGATAGTTTTTTTGAAAAAACATCAACAAAAGTGATATTAGCTCATGATTTTGTAGATAGACTTCTACACATAATTACAGGACAAGAGAATATTTTGTATTCACCTTATTTAGGAAGGAAAGAGTTAGGGTATGAGGAAGATGGAGACGGGGCTTTAAAAGGTTATGCTTGTGGTCATTGGTTAAGGGGGTTTGATAAATTACCCGCTAGAGAGGATAATAAGTATAAACCGTTTACAACAACTTTAAAGGACGCTTTTGAGGACCTAATGGTTACTGAAAACTTGGGAATTGGAATAGAGAAGGTAGGATATGCAGAAAAAGTAGTAATTAAACCAAGGGAAGAGTTTTATGTGAACCGAGTAACTATACGCTTGCCAAACCAATGCAACGTAAAGAGGAAAACAGCAGAAAAGAAATATTATTCAAGTATTCTGATAGGCGCGGCAAAAGGTTGGAATAATGAAGAGGCGATGGGGTTAGATGAGTATAATACCCAAAGTAACTTTATTACTCCAATTACTAGAATTAAGAATGAATACAAACGAATAACTAAATACATTTATGCACCCTATGCTGGTGAATTTATAAGAAGAAAACCGAAATCAAAATACCCTAATCTTGATCATAAAAATGATAAAGAGATATTCGCTTTTGCCTTAAAGAAAGTTGGATGGAAGTATGAGTTAAGAACATGGCGGGATGACTTAGAGGTGTTGCCAAGAGGGGTTTATTCTCCTGATACTGCATACAATTTGTTGTATTCTCCTTCAAATTTAGTTAAGAAACACTCGAAATTCATAGCTCCTTCACTTGTTCATCATAGGGATGGGTTTGTTCGATTTGGAAGTTCTAAGGGGAATAGCAATTTAACAACTAAAAAACTTGGTGAAGGTGAGGTCTCAGAGAACAGAGATATTCCATGTATGGAGCTTGGTTTTCCATTATACATTCCAAAGGAATTAGAGTTAGAACATGAAGTATCCCAAGAATTAATGGATTTATTGAAAGGAACAACAGTGGTTAATGGTAAAACGGTTAAAAATATAGATGGTTTAATAGAGTTTGTAAACCAAAAAGGTGAAACTGTAAGAGGATATTTACAATCTTTAAAACCTAAAGGAAAAGGGAAATGGAAATTTTTAGAAGCATTTAATTATGACATATTCAGAAATTAAAATAGAATTTCTAGAGGAAGTTCAAGAAGGAGGTGAGATCTCATTTTTTGTGTTAAATCGGCAAACTAATACTTCATTTCAAGTTTTAGAGAAATGGGTTTCATGGAGATCTAATAGGAATGAAGTTTCTACACGAAGACCATCTTCTACAGTTGGTCAAGTTAGCGCATATAATTATTTAAATTCTTTTAATTTAGATTATAATGGTAGTGGTAATGACTTCGAAACAAGTACTTCAGGAAATAAGGTTGTGATTAAATCTAAAAATCCAAACTTAACATTCAACCTATTTTTTGCTTGGTATTTTCCACAAGATGATTCACCATTAGGACCTATATTAGACAGGCCATTGAATGTCATTCATAAAATTACCAATTATGAGCTGAATTTATTTAAAATAGAGTCTTTCCAATTATTATCATCATCTGTAAACCCGTGTTCAAGTGTAAAAGTTAGAATAAAAGCAAATGAGGTAATAAAGAAAGTTATTAGCCCGATAACATTAAATAATAACTCTTTTGATTTTGTTGAGTTTGATGTTCTCAGGAATGGTGGTTCTTTCACTTTTATTTGTGAAAATTCTGATGGGCAAAGGGTTTCTAAATCGTATAATTCTCCCAATAGATTAATTGCTGATAATATTAATACAACGATCAATAACTCTCCATATGGAGCTACAGTTATTGTAACATTAATGCATTCGTTTGATTTAGTTTTGCAATATTCTATTGATGGTAGTAATTGGCAGTCATCAAATGTTTTTCCTTCTGTTACTGAAGGGAGTTATGTAGTACATATAAAGGATCAATTTGGGTGTTCAATTCATAAAAATATTATTATTGATTCTTTTGGGATAAGCGTTCCAGAGTTTTATATCTCAAAGTCTAATTCTATTCGTTATATAAAGAGCAGTGAGAATGGGAATGAAACAGATAAAAGGATAGATGATAATCGACTTTCTTATAATGATAAAGTTGAAATTCCATATACTCAATATCATTGCTATTCAAAGTTGGATAATGAGCCTACTCAATTTAGAACGAACTATGAAAATTTAATTGTAAAAGCTGTAACAAACAGTAATCAAGAGGTGAGAATATTTCCTGAGAAGAAAACCAATAATATTGGGCTTAAGGATAGCAGAGATGCTTATGTGTTTCCTTTGGAAAATGGTAATACTGGCATCTATTTTAAGTCTGGGAATAAATACAATTTTGATACTGGAGAAGTTATTGGAGATTATGATTTGATGGGAGGTGTTCCTGAATGGGGTAAGATTGGTGTCTATATGAGAATATCAAACTCTTGGTTTGAAATAAAGAATGTTTATCCTGATGATGATAAACAAGCTGAAGTATTAGAAGTTGAAACTAGAATTACTGAAACTGAAGTGTTAGAAAAGGTAGGAGTAATCTATAATCGTGATACAGTTGATGTTTATGAATTTAGAACCGATATGGGGCTTTTTGAAAGTGATGAATATTTTACTTTAAAAATAGAAGCTGATGATCAAAGATTTCATGCGGTTGAATATCAAAGTGAAAGGATTAAAGTATTTTCAGATCTATCAGATCATGTAGAAATTATTTATAGTAATGATACAAATACTGATATTTTGTATTCAACCGGTATTAAATTTAAAATTTGGTTGAGACTAGAAAAGGACTCAGTTGATCCTGAAGCTTCAATTAATACTCAGAAAACAGATACAAATGTGATTTTGATTGATGGTACCATTCACGAAGCGAAAGAATTTGTTTTTGAACCAACAACTGGAGGAATGTTTATGATTTTGTACAAGGCTTTATCGCATAGAAATCTGTTTATAGATGGGATGCCTTTTAAATTGTCTAGTCCTCCTGAAAAAGTGGACGATTATGGAAACACAAATCTTTATTCACTTAAAGCGAAATTGTTTAAAAATAACGGGATTCATAAGTCTAGAACTTTTGATACTGATTTGCCAATAACTGGAGATTTACTTGATTTACCTCCATTGATTCAGATTCAACCAGAAGGATATATTAAGATCTAAGTTTTTTTAATTGCTCATCTGTAATATTTAAGTTATTCTGAATATTAGTTGTATAGTTATTTATTACGGTTGGGCTTTCTTTATAGTCTTCTAAGTATTTGTTTTCTTCCTTTTCTTTTGGTATTGCTAACTGGACGATTTTACCAATAAACCAACCACCAAAAACGAATAAAATTATAATGTTAAATATCATATTATAAAGATAAGAAAATTACTGCCACCATGTCCTAAACAGTAATTTGAAAATTACCTTTTGATTCCATTCTGTTTAATTTAGTAAATGTCTAAAAAGTAATAGATTATGACTTTCCAAGATTGGGTGGTAAATCAAATAACTTCTTTACGTGATAGTTTGTTAAAGCTAGTAAATGAGAGTAAGAGTATTCCAGAATTAGAAGAGAAACAAGAAGTTACTCAGTCTGATTATATTGCTGTTTATGATGGCCAAGAAAAGACAACTAAAAAGTATCAAATTTCTACGTTTAATCCTATTAACTCGGAATATCAAAAAAGGAATGAAATAGACCAACCTAATGGGTATGTAGGTTTAAATCAAGATTCTAAAATTAATCCAAATTTTGTTCCATCATACACTTTGTCTGAAATCATAGGAAATAAACTTTCGTTATTAAAAGATGGAGAAGTTGTAAAGGAAATAGATTTGTCTCTTTATTTAGATGACACCAATTTATCAAGGCTTGTTTCGGGAACAGTTGATGCTAATGGATTGGCAACGTTTAAGCGTGATGATAACTCCACTTTTATTGTTGATTTTTCTTCTTTGGTAATTGATGTTGCTAAAGATTCGGAGCGATTAGGAGGTGAGTTGCCATCAGTCTATAAAAAAGGATTTTCTTTCAAGGACGATTCATTTAATACCGTTGAAGCAGCAAGAGAAAATCATCAGCTTTTGTTAAAGGGGGCTGATATTCTTGGTAATAATATTGTCATCGATACAAGAAATAGAACTTACGGTACCGCTTATAATTTTACTCCGAAACAAGTAAGTCATAGGGTAACTTCACCAGGACCTTTAAAAATTTCAGTACCTACTGTTCAAATGACTACAGTTACATTAGAATTAGATGTAAGTTGTTGTTATCAAGGAGGTTCTAAGTTCTCGTTTAACATGGTTTTAAACTTCCGAACATCAATGGCTTCTAACACTAATATTATTCAACATGAAGATGTTAGAATTATTGCTTCAAAGAAGGAATTCGATTTAAACATTCGTTACGAGGGAGGAGATTCCCTAGCTATATACATAGGTGAACTTGATAGTGATTTTAGATATGGGAATATTAGTATTACTAATTTGATAGGAACACTGAATGGGGGAGCTTCTCAAGCTGTGTTTAAACAGATAAAAGAAGATTTTAAAGTTAGTTCAGAAACATCATTTGGTAATGCTGGAGCACCAATTAAGGGAAATCTTGTTCAAGGAAAGTCTGATCCATTAATAATAAAAGATGATTTAGGTAGTGAAGTTTTCGAAACTACTGATTCTATCAGTTTTTCTGGTGATTTTGAACTAGATGAAATAGAGAAAAAAGTCAGATTAAAGAAACGTTTTTTAAATCTTTCAAAAGCAAAACGTTGGACGAAGGTAGAGTTAAATAATGGTAAGGTTGATTTGTTAGACGAAACCTTTGTTGTTAATGATATTGTTCGAAATCTCGGTTTTTTAGATTTTGGAGTCGATTTTACCTTTATAATTCCAGAAGGGGCTGATATAAATGGAAACTTTTATTTTTCTGTTGCTTGTGATCTTAAAAGACATCCCACTGTAGGGTATGATTTGTTAAAATTTGAAATATTGAACTTTGATAATTCTAAAGCAACTTATCTCCAAAATTTGTTCGTTACTCATCGTCTAGGGTTAACTGATATGAATGGTTTTAAATACGCTACTAAAATTATAACTATAGATTGTTCTAAACCTTTCAATGACAGTTATTCTGAGCGTTTTGATATTCCCAAAACCTACTTTGATTATCCTTTGAATGACCGCGTTAATACTATTGACAACAATAAACTGCGCTTGAGATTTCAACAGTCTCCGTTTGATATAGAAGTGAAAACCTTTATAATAAAAGTATAGATATGAGTAAATTAAACCCCTCATTAAATCAAATTGCAATAATTACGAATCAACCTGTTATGCCTTCGTTTGACGGAACTATGTGTTATTTGCATGCAGTAATAGAAGAAGTGAAGAGGCATAAGCTTTATAAAGTACGAACTGATTTGGTTCGATACGTTGATGTCGTTGAATATAGAGAAAATGAAAACGGAGAAGTTGTCGAAGTTACTTTAGAGAAATTGGAATATGTTGAAACTAGGCAGGATTGGTCAAGGCAGGAAATTACGGAGGCTCAAATAAATAAATTTACAAAGATTGTTACTCCCCGGTTACCAGATGATATGGCACCAACTGAATTTGAGAAAAGTAAAATACAATTAATGTTTTTGATTGAGAGAAAGCAAAATGCGCCTTGGCTTCTTGATCCTGAGTTGTGGAGATTAAGAAAAACTGAAGATTTAATAAGAAATAAAGCAATTTAATTATGACAACTCTTTTCTCCCTAATTTCAAATAGCCCTGTTTTAAAATACTTATTTGGTTATAGTTTTGGATTAAGTTCATTGGCTATAATAGAGCAACAATTTACTCAGGCAGACTATTTTCAAAACCTGTTAAATCAAGTGCCAAGTCAGATAGCGGTTGTATTGGGGGTTATCTATGGTATTGTTGTTTTACTTGGTCGTATTAGTAAAGAATGGAAGCAGCACATGTTAAACGTTCAAGAAGTAACAAAGGGAAAAGAGTTAATTGAGCAAGAGGAATTAAGGACAGAGAAACAGAGGAAAGAACTCAATGAAGTAATTGTTGAATTTGAAGATTTAAAACCTGATGAAAGCAATACTTAAAAGATTAATTCATGAGGATAAACAAACGCTTTCTTCCTTGAAGTTTTATCAAGATGAATGTGAAGTTTTATCAGTTAAGGCTTTGGAGCTTCCAGATAGTGGGAATCAGCGTTCTATTAGTAGAGTTCCTGCAGGAAAATATATTTGTGTTCTCAGATGGTCCGAAAAATACGGATGGCACTATCATATTCAAGATGTACCAGGTAGAACACTTATATTAATTCACTTTGGAAATTATTATACAGACACTAGAGGTTGTGTTTTAGTAGGGAACGCTTTTGTTGATTTAAACAAAGATGGTTACAAAGATGTTACTTCTAGTAATAAAACAATGAAACGAATTCTCTCAATAGCTCCTGAAGAATTTGAGTTAACCATTATAGATTAAATTATGAACTGGAAGAATACAACGAAAAACTTAAGTATTAGTTTAGTGTTTATTATGGTTGGTATTCTGATTGGCCATGTACTAACAAGGAATACATCAAATAACATAATTACACAATTAAAACCAACTATTAATAAAGCAATTGATAAGGAAACAATTAAAAACAAATTTCCATTGAAAAAATAAAAAAGTCTGATAGTTTGAAAATAATTATGGTTCCAGAGAATAACCAAAAAACTGAAAACTTTGTGTCGTCTGATGGATGTATTGATATATCACCTTTATCTGATAGCAGAAAGAGAAATGTTTATCGGTGGTTAGGAAAACAGAACTAATTATTTGATGATTTTATGAGCTCCTCCAGAACTTCTTGAGGAGTTTTTTCACCAGTTAATTCCTTGAGTAAGTCCTTATGCTTGTGATACTCTAGAAAAACCTTATTATTTAGGTTTTTTATCTTTTCTAGTTTCTTCATATGGTACTCAATGGATCCAATATTTAGAAGTTTACACCATTGATCGCTTCCTAAATGGGGTACACCTTTGTTTTTTATTACTACTGAGAAATACTCTGTATACATGTTGTTTGGGGTTAAAAATTAAATGTCTTTTGATAATCTTTCCATTTCATTAAGTAATTCTTCAGGTTTTAGGTTTCCACTTAATTCAGTGACCTTCATACCAATTTTAAATTCTTCTAGAGTTTCCGGTATGTTTTTGTTTTTTGACCTCAATGCTCTTTTATAATATTCTAGAGCAAAAATTTTTAATAATCTTTGCAACTGATTAGCTGAGAGTTTTGGTATGCCTTTCTCCTCCACATGTTCATTAATAAACTCAATATACTTATAAGGGCTTCCCATATTGCAAAGTTAGCTTGTAATTATCGCAAAGATGGCTACAGATTTTAGCAATTTGTGTTAATTTTTTGTAATTTGCTGTAAATTAGAGCAGAATCATGTGTTACAGAATTTCTATAAAGAAAAGTAGAGAAGAGGTGGAAAACGAATTTAATATTCCTTTTTCTGAGCCAGATGTTTATAAACCTTACTTCGATTTTAATATGTATGAGGATAAGAACCTGTATATTATTAGACAAGACGACCCCGAACTAATTGATTTTGCTTCTTGGGGCTTACTTCCTACAGGATATGATTTAAGTAAGAGAAAAGAGTTTTTCCGTGATTATAAAACTTTTAATGCCAGGAGTGAGAATGTATTTACAAGTTCTTTTTTTTCTGAGTTTATTGGATGGCAAAAATGTCTAATAATTGCTGATGGATTTATTGAGCCTCATAAAGATCCAGATATAAAAGGTTCGATACCATTTAATTTTAGAAAAGAAGATGATGGTTTGTTTGCGTTTGCAGGTCTTTATAGTGAAATAGATAACGGATCTTCTTCTTTATATTCTGCAACCATAATTACTATGGAAGCCAATGATTATTTTAGAAAAATTCATAACAATGGAAAGAATAGACAACCGTTAATATTGTCTAAGGAGCGAAGATTGGATTGGCTTTATTGTAAAAATAACCGAACCTCGATTGAAGAACTACTCATTTCCTTTACAGATGAACCGATTCAAGCTTATCCAGTTTCTCAAGACATCTATAAACCAAAAGTTAATAGTGATAGACCTGATATTTTAGAACCTTTTCATTATCCAGAATTAAATGATTTATTTAGTTGATCAGGTTTCAAATGAATCAGAATAAACCTATTTTAAAATTAACCATAGAACTATAATAGCTAAGAAAGCTATAAGAAGAGCTAAACTTAATTTTTTGATTTTCTTTTGATCTTTTATTTGTAGTTCAGTATAGAGTAATTTTAGTTCTTCTTTATCGTTATTATGTTTTACCTCCAGAGCTTCAATTCTCTTATTTAGGTCTTTTATTTTAGTATCCTTTTCTTTCAGTTCTTGAATTTCTGATAGATAGATGTTTTCTATAAAACTAAGAAAAGAACCAAATGCTGTTGGAGTAGGAAAACCACGATCAGCCATTCTTTCAGTCATTGAAAGATCTGATTTATGCCCCAAAGCAGTTACAAATGGTGTTTGCAGTTTGACTACTTGATTAGCTAAATCAGTATTATTGAATATTTCTAATCCTGAACCACCACCACGCATGCAAACGATTAGATCATTGTCCTGATTGTCATTTCCTGAAAATGCATTTAATAGTTCAGAACTTCTACTGAAATTAACTCTTTCCTCGGTTATGTTGAAAATATGATCCTCGTTTAATTGGCTTTTATAATCAGCATCGACAATTGAAGTTGATCCTAAAATTATATGAATATTAGGTCTTTTACCGTTTCTAATAATCTCAAGTAAATAGCTTTGTATATCTACTGAATCTTTATCAAAACGCTGACGTATTAAATCAAATTCATCTTTTGAAATGAACTTGTGCTGATCTAATTGCTCAACTATTTTAGTTACTCTAAAGCCATAACGAATTGAACCATCTTTTGCTATTTGGCCACTACGATTTATAAAGCCATTAAATCGGTAGTATTGTCCTGTTATTAGTCCCTTTCTTTGTTGATCTTTAATTATAATTGTTAGATTATGCAGTTTGTCAGCATCATAAATTCTATCATAATAAACACCATTGTAAGATTGTTTACCCGATCCATGATAAAAACCTTCGAGAGTAACAATTTTCTCATCAAAGTTAGTACGGATACTATCTCTATATAAGTGTATAATCGATTCAACTGTATATTCTGAGCTTAGAGTAGTCATGTTTAGTATAGCTAATTTTATACTTCCAATATATAAAATAAAAAACCCACTCAAAAGATTGAGTGGGAAAATTGCTATGAAAAAGAAAATCTATGCACGTCTGCATAGATGTTGTAAATATATAAATATTTAATTGAGATAATGGATTTTTATATAACTTTGCCGAATTGTTATAAAGAAACGTTGTTATGAGTTAAATAAAGAAAGTGTCAACAAAACTGTCAACAAAAAAATATAAACCTAGTATTTAAAGGGCTTAGGAGTGTGAAAATATAATCCTGTCGCGATCACAATAAGCCTTACTAGTTTTAGTAAGGCTTTTTTGTTTTTATTAGGAAGTGTTAACAGTCTTTAAAACAATTAAGAGTGACTGGCTTTTCCTCGAAAAATATTGTTATAAGAACCTACAAATTTAAAACCTATGAAAAAAGTATTTTTACTAGCATTTATTGTATTACTATTAACTTCGTGCTCATCTGAAAATATTGAACTTATTGAAAATAATACGCTTAATTTAATTAGAACTGAACAGAGAATATTTGAAAATGATGAGTTATCGGAAAGAATTATTACGGAGTTTAGTAATAATAAACCCATTAAATCATCATTTTATAATGAGAATAATGAACTCACATATATTCACGAATGGAATTATTCGAATAATAATGTTTTGCTTTCAGAAAAAGGATATTTGCCAAATGGAACAGTGGATTATGAGAAGAATATTAGTTATGATGATGCCAATCGCATAAAAGAAACGAAAAGAACAAAAGGTAGTGACATAGCAATTACGAGCTTCACTTATAATAGTGACAATACCATTGTGAGTGAAACAAATTCAAATGGAAATATTTCGTTGAAGGTTTTTAAAATTGGAAATAGAGGTGTTATTAATAAAGAAATTGTAAATAATGAGGTGAGGGTATCGGCGGAATACGATACGGATTTCAATTTAATTAGTTTAACTTCATTTTCAACAAGATATAATTATTTATATCAAGAAAATGGTACTTATCCTTTTTCTTATGCAAGTGTTTATGGAGATAATTTGTTAAACCCTGTTTTAATGAATAATTCCTTAGCAGATTCAGCTCAGTCTTTCAATACTAGGTTAATTTCTAAAATTACTTCAGATCTCTCTGAAATCGAGTATTTATATACATTAAATGATTTTAATGCACCGTTGACAAGAAAATATTATTATGATGGAGAGTTGTTAGGTGAGTTATATTTTAGTTACGAATAAAACGGGTAATAAAACGAGAGATAGTTACCTTTAGAAAGTATAAATAATTTTTAGTTAGAAAAAATAGAAATAATTAAAACACCTCATAAGGAGGTGTTTTTTCTGCTTTTTCGTTTAGTTTCTCCCTTTGAATTCCCCTTTGTTTTCGCTATACTTGCGTAACTAACTACAACGAAGAAAAAGATGAAAGAACAAAAAGAAAATTCAACAAATTGGTGGCCTCTTATTTTATTGTCTTTATTGATAGTAATTATTTGGATATTCTCCCATCCATTATTGAAAATGATTCCAGGTCTTGAGGATTGGAATAAGATTGGGGTGTTCGGAGATTCATTTGGAGCAGTTAATGCTTTATTCTCTGGATTAGCATTTGCGGGGTTAATTTATACGATTAATATGCAGAGACAGGAATTGAAACTTCAGAGAGAAGAGTTAAGAATGGCGCGTAATGAACTTAAAGGTCAGAAAGAAGAGTTTAAGATTCAAAATGATACTTTGAAAACATAAAAATTTGAGAATACGTTTTTTCAAATGCTAAATCTTCATAATGAGATTGTTAATAACTTAAAATGTATTCATTATGCTTTCGGAGATAGCAGTTTTAAAGAAGGAAGAGAGTGTTTTAAATATCTATATGATAGAGTCCTATTCCGTTTTAGGGAAGGTAGTACTTTTGAAAAATCTTTTAATACTGTGTTTTTAGAAAATAGAGATAATGGTTTAGCTCAATATTTTAGAAATATTATAGGGATTTTTGAGTTTATACATTCGACTAAATTTATTGGTTCAGTAGATAAGAAGTTTTATTATAATCTTATTATTTCACAACTAGGGGATCATGAGGTAGCTTTTTTGATGTACTATTCTATTATAGATTGTAGAGGTTATCCTAAATTAAAATTTATCATTGATGAATATGATTTGTTTAATGATACAGATGAGTATTTTCTTATGGAAGAGAGTCATTGGGACAATTTTAAAGAAAAGAGTGTTTCAGAAAATCCTTTTGTTAAATCTAATTCTTAAAAAGATAGTATGAACAAAGAAAGAATAGATGAAATCTTGAAACGAGAATTGAAAAATGATGAAGAAATAAAAACATTTATTTCTGACTTAAAGGCAGCTGGAGCAAGTTTGAAAATGAGTATGGATTTGCTCAACGAAAAGAGAGGGATGGGACCTAAAGCCTACTGGGTGATAAAAGATTCAGGATGTTGGCCAGAACTTCATAATAATCCATTTACTCAGGATTTCTTAGATATCGCTGCTGAGAGTGAAGAAGCTATTAAAGTAACCAAGGAAAATGGAGTTGTGACTAGTGTTAAACTTGATATTAGAAATATAAAATAGTTTTAAGAAATAATATTTCCGAGTACTTCTGTGATATTTGGTAGATCTACATGTTGTGCAATCTTATTATAAGCCTTACCAATACTTTTTAGATACTCAACCCCTTTTTTCGAAGCTTTGATAGCTTTGTTCCAATCAGAATTGGGTTTGTTTATTTGATCGATTACTCGTTTAAGCCTTTTGAAACTTTTTTTATCTACTTTTTCAGGAGCTTTGACGGTTTCATCAACTTCTAAAAGTTCTGTATCTATTTTTTCTAGTTCCTTTTTCTGAGCTTCATTTAAATGTTTGTCCATTTCACCTTTAAACTCTAGGAAATCATTTTGTAATCCTTGGATTTCAACTTTAAAATCAATTGATGAGTTACTGGTGGCAACGGCATTTGAATGTGCAGCCGAGCTGATTTGAAGAGGAGCAGGGTTTTGAGCTTGAGTCAAGGCGATGTTTTCCATACTCTTAAAAACGGTGTTTAGATACTTTATCTCGACATCTTTAATTTCTAGTTTGGATTCAAGGTTTCTTACTTCGTTTTTTAACTCTGCAATAAGTAGCTTATGTTCTATTGAATTGAGCTCTGTTTCAATTTTCGGATCAATGTTTTCTACTTTATTTTTAACAAAGTTTATGTATTCATTCAGGTATTCTTGGACTGATTCAGTATCAATGGTTTTATCAAAACTTAGTTCTAAACCTTCGTCATATTCCTTTATTTGAATTTCAATTCGCTTAGATTTTGCTTTTTCTGTAAAGGTTCCAAAGAAAATCAGATACTGATGAAATGCTGTTCTTAAAGCTTTTGGAATTTCGATTTTCGTTATTATAGTAGATTGATTTTCTTCAAATATTTCTAATGAAGATTTGGTTAATAGACTTAAAATGTAATTGTAAGATTCTTTAAGAGAATTTAGCTCTTCGAATCGTAAGTGAAAATAATCATCAAAGTTATCATACCTGAATTCACTTTTGATATCACCATGGTAAAATGAAATTTTATTTTGAAGTGATATAAACCATTCTTTTATGGATATTTGTTTATCCCAATTCAAAAAATTTATAGTACCCGTTAATTCAATTGTATTTGCGTTTAAATCAAATAAAAAGGATAAATTGTTTATAAACTGTAATTCTTTGTAATGGTCTCGATAAATAAGAAGGTCTATGAGGTTGAATCCTTTTGTTTTTATCGACTCTATGCCTAAATTTAAAAAACTGTTAAAAAGGTTTTTGTCAGAAGAGGAATTTTTTAATCTCCAAATAATAAGGCAATCGGCTTCTTTAACACCTATTTTTCTATTATTAAATTCAACATAGGGTCTTCCAAATCGATCTTGTATTTTCTTTGTCTCTAATTCCATTATCGTAGCTGTCTGGTTAATTTTTAGACCAAAATAAGAATTTTAAGGAAAGATGATTCAATTATAAGACGGATTTGTCATATATAATCATTTGGTGAAAAAATAAGACTCATTCTAAGTTAACTCGTCTCAACCAGTTTAGAAACACCAATTACTTCGCAATCTTTTTGAGCTTCTTTGAATAGTTTGATAACTGATATAACAAAAGTATCATAGAATACCAGTTTCTTTTTAAGTGTTTAAACAGGGAAGAGATTAAGAACAAGTTGTTTATTAAACTTCATAATAAATTGTTAAATTAAAAAAAAGTACTACATTTGCGCCGCTATGTGACGAAACAAATTGCGCAATTTTGATTTTCTAAAACAGCTTAGCATAAATTTTATTTGAATAAGTTAAACTAATATTATGAAAAAAATATTAAGCATTGCTGCTATCGCAGTATTAGGGATTTTTGGTACCCAAGCTCAAGATGGAGGATTTGAAAAAGGAGATTTTTACGCAACTGGATCTGTAGGATTTACAACTACTTCTCAAGGAGAGGCTAGTACTGATACTTATACGTTCTCTCCAGGTGCAGGATATTTCATTAGTGAAAATATTGCTTTAGAAGCACAGTTAACTTTTGGTTCAGCTACAGTTGAGGTTGGAGGAAACGCTACAGATTCTTCAACTGCAGGTGGAGGTCTAGGAGCAGTTTATTTTTTCACGCCTTCAAACAAGTTCACATTTACTACAGGTTTAGGTCTTGCGTATATCAGAACTAGTGTAGGTTCAGGAGATAATGCTTTAGATACGAACACATTTGGTGTTAATTTATTTCCAGGAGTACACTACTTTGTTTCTGATCACGTAGTATTACGTGCATCTGTTGCAGCATTAGCATTTCAATCTACTAAGATGGATGTTGAAGGTGCGGTTGCTAGAAACACATTTGGTTTTAACTTAAACCTAACTGATGTAAACTTTGGAATCGTATACAAGTTCTAAAAAATTACTTTATATAATATTTATAAGCGTCAATATTGGGCGCTTATTTTTTTCTGCTTAGTAAAGTTTTGTTTGCAGAACTATTTCTACGAATACCAAAAAACCACCCGTAATTACGAGTGGCTTTGTATTTCATCAAGATTAGAATTATCTTACAGCAATAGGGTAGTTTTCACCTCTATTGAAAACAGAACCTGATGATCTTGGTCCACTTCCTCTAGCATGCATAATTCCAGCAACGTGAGGAGCAGCCATAGATGTACCACTTAAAGTAGCGTATCCACCGTTTAAGTAAGTACTGTAAACGCTACTACCAGTCGCGATAAAGTCAACAGGATTCATGTTGTAGTTAGAAAATGAAGAAAAACTACGATTACAAGTCATTGAAGCAACTGTATAAATTCTGCTTCCATTAATACATGCAGGATCGTATAAAGCTGCATTTGCACTTGAATTTCCAGCAGCGATAGACACGTAAGTTCCTCCGTTAGATAAAGCATTTAACGCACTTCTGTAAGAAGAACTACTAGAACATCCAGAACCATGGTATCCACCTAAACTTAAGTTAGCAACATCACCAGCGATGTCATATCTACCAACATGGTTGATACCAGCAAGAATAGTAGAGGTACTACTTCCACCGCTACATCCAAAAACTCTTACAGGAACTACAGATGCACCCGCAGAAACACCAACGACACCAACACTGTTATTTTTAGCAGCAGCAGTGCCCGCTACGTGTGTTCCGTGTCCGTTACAATCGTTAGCAGAACCACCAACAAAAGATTTAGCATAGGTAGAGCTTGTAACAACATTTAAATCTGGGTGATCTAAATCGATTCCACTATCGATAACCCAAACCCAAGTGTTTTTAGAGGCTCCATTAGCAAAACCACCTGCGTTATTAATTCCACAAGGAGTTGTTTGTGGAGCTCTTTGAGCATCACCTAAAGTAGTAACGTTTTCTACTTCAAACTTTGGAAGCTCAACTCTTCTATCGAATTCAATAGATTCTACATTCTCGTCTTTAGCTATTTTATCAAATTCCGCATCGGTTAATTTGATAGCCATTCCAGAGATTTTGGTAGTGTAGTAATTTAATACTTTCGATCTGTCAACATTGTTGTTGGTAAGAACAGCATTAATTTCTTTGATAGAAGTTTCAGTAATTCTATCTACTGAAGCCGCTTTCGATTTTCGATCGGTAAATACGGATTTACCTAATTGCTTCGCAGCCGAAGCGATTTTTGATTCTTTGAAAACAACGATATACTGACCAGGAATGATGTTTTTGTCATCAATTGCCGTGGTAACATCAGATTGTAAGTTGTCTTGTGAAGAATTTTCGTTTTGACATGAAGTCATAACTAGCGCCATCAATGAAGCGCAAAAAATGAATTTAGTTACATTTTTCATTGTTAGAAGGGTTTTTAATTTGGAGCTAATTTAGGAATAATCAGAATATAAAAAAACCACTAAAGAATGCTAAGGCTTTGTTTAATAGATGTGTATGTGTTGTTTTGTGAGGTGTTTTTTAAAGGTTAGAGCAACTAAGTTGCTCTATTGGTTTTATAGGGGAAAATGCGATTTTTATGGATTAATTAACATCTTAAAAAAGAGTGATTTAATGGTAGAATTATGGTTGCATTTAGTTAAGTTTTTTAATGAAAATTAACATTTCTTTAACTTTTAAAATTGTTTTGATTGACCGTCTAGAATGTTTAAAAAAAAGGTTTTATTGAGGATTTTGTTGAAAAAGCGCCTTGGAACGGGATTTTATTTAATAAATTAATAAATAATTTAGTAATATTTAAAATAAGTGGTTTTGAGTTGTTTTGATAAAATGTGTAATTAAATGTAGATCTAGAACTCAAAATTTTATTTTAAATGGAATAGAATGGTTATCATTTTTAAACAAATCTTTGTTGAAGACATAACATTGATCTTCTCTCTTGTTTTAGTTTAATTGGTACTAATTGAGCTATAAAGATCTTCTAAAGATGATTGAAGCGACTTCTTAAGCATTTATGCATTTATACAAAAAGAAACCGCTCGAAAATGAGCGGTTTCATAATCTTTTTATAGATTAAAATTTTATCTTACAGCAATAGGGTAGTTTTCACCTCTATGTCTTACAGAACCAGAGAATCTTGGTCCACTTCCTCTAGCATGCATAATTCCAGCAACGTGAGGAGCAGCCATTGAAGTACCACTTAATGTAGCATATCCACCGTTTAAGTAAGTACTGTTAACGCTACTACCAGTTGCTATACAGTCAACAGGGTTCATGTTGTAATTTGAGAAAGAAGAGAACCCACGACTACAAGTCATTGAAGCAACAGTGTAAATTCTACTTCCGTTAATACAAGCAGGAGCATAGTAAGCAGCATTTGCGCTACTGTTACCTGCGGCAAGAGAAACATAAGTTCCTCCGTTAGATAAAGCCGTTAAAGCACTTCTGTAAGCAGAGCTCGTAGAGCATCCGGAACCATGGTATCCACCTAAACTTAAGTTAGCAACATCACCAGCGATATCGTATCTACCAACATGGTTGATACCAGCTAGAATTCCTGAAGAACTTCCACTACCGTTACATCCTAATACTTTTACAGGTACAACTGGTGCACCAGCAGAAACACCTACTACACCAAAACCGTTGTTTTTAGCAGCAGCAGTTCCAGCTACGTGAGTACCATGTCCGTTACAGTCGTTGGCAGAACCACCTGCAAAAGATCTAGCATAAGTAGAGTTTGTAACAACGTTTAAATCTGGGTGATCTAAATCGATTCCAGTATCAATAACCCAAACCCATGTATTACCAGATGCATTCGTGTAACCACCTGCTCGGTTAATTCCACATGGAGTTGTTTGAGGAGCTCTACTAGCTTCGTTTGCCGTTGTAACAGTCTCTACTTCAAAATCAGGAATCGTAACGATTCTGTCGAAATCAATAGCTTCAACATTTTCATCTTTGGCTAGTTTGTTAAATTCCTCATCGGTTAATTTAACAGCCATTCCAGAAATTTTCGTGGTGTAATAATTTAATACTTTCGACCTATCAACATTATTGTCGGCTAGAATCGAATTAATTTTTTTGATAGATACTTCGGTAATTCTATCAACCGAAGCTGCTTTTGATTTTCTGTCGGTAAATACAGATTTACCCAACTGTTTAGCAGCTGAAGCGATCTTTGATTCTTTGAACAGAACAATGTATTGACCAGGAATGATGTTTTTGTCATCTGCTACCGTGGTCACGTCTGATTGCATGTTCTCACTTGAAGAATTTTCGTTTTGACAAGATGTCATAACTAGCGCCATTAATGAAGCGCAAAAAATGAATTTAGTTACATTTTTCATTGTTAGAAGGGTTTTTAATTCGGAGCAAAATTAGAAATAATTGGAACATAAAAAAATGAAGCTTTTTGCATAATTTACTGTTTAGTAGAAGGTTATTTAGTTGTTTTATCTTCTGTTTTATGTTTTAAGGCAACTTAGTTGCTCTAGTGGTTTTAACAGGGATTACTCTACTTATAGCAATAGTTATGTAAATAAAAATAACTTAAAAAAGTAATTTGAATTTGGTGGGCTTTTCTGTTAATTCTGTTAACTTAAATTAACATTTCTTTAACTTAATAAGTTGTTTAAATTGAGCGTTTGGTTTGTTAAAATTGATGTATTTTTTATCAAATCCATTTTAAACAACCTTAAAAATATTATTTTGTTTAATAAATTAACAGAATGATTAATTGTTTCTTAAAGTGTAGTGTTTATGAATGTTTTAGAAAAAGAAATATCTTATCAAAAAACATCTATATTTTACATTTAAAAATGAGAGGTACGTTGGTAACTACATATAAAAATGAAAAAACCACTTGTCATTACAACGAGCGGCTTTCTATTGATAATTTGTAAGTTCTTATTTAACGGCAACTGGATAGTATTCTCCGCGATTATATACATAACCTCCAACATTCGGAGCACCTCCTTTTGCATGCATAACACCAGCTACGTGTGGTGCCGCCATAGAAGTTCCTCCTAAAGTTGCATAACCTCCGTTCAAATAGGTGCTGTATACGTTACTTCCAGTAGCTATAAAGTCTACAGGATTCATATTGTAATTTGAAAATGAAGAAAAATTACGATTACATGTCATAGAAGCAATTGTGAAAATGTTCTGCCCATTTACACAAGCTGGTTCAAAATATGAAGCATCAGCGCTATCATTACCAGCAGCAATAGAAACATAAGCTCCCCCTTGTCCTAAATTAAGTAATGAATTTCTGTAAGAAGAATAACTTCCACATCCCCATCCGAAGTAACCACCTAAGCTAAGATTTACAACATCTCCAGCAATAAAGTATTTTCCAACATGGTTAATTCCTGCTAAGATACCAGAAGTACTACCACGATTGCTACAGTTTAAAACTTTTACAGGTACCACTGGAGCTCCAGAGGATACTCCTACCACGCCAAAACCGTTATCAATAGCCGCGGCCGTACCAGCGACATGTGTTCCGTGACCATGACAGTCGTTTGGAGTATTGTCAATAAATGATTTAGCATACGTATTGTTTGTTACCACATTCAAATCTGGATGATCAAGGTCGATACCACTATCAACTATCCAAATCCATTCACTTTTCCCAGATCCATTAGAAGAACCACCAGCGTTGTTGATTCCGCATGGAGTAACTTGAGACATTCTTTGAGCGCTATTTTTAGTGGTTAAGTTTTCAACTTCCATTTCAGGAATTTCAATGATTCTGTCAAATTCAATTACTTCAACATTATCATCTTTGATTAGGCGATCAAACTCCATATCAGTTAAGCGAATGGCAACTCCTGAGATTTCCGTAGTGTAATAGTTAAGTACCTTTGACTTGTCGATGTCGTTGTCTGATAAAATACTATTGATTTTAGAAATAGACGTTTTCGATATTCCTGCAACCGATTGTGCTTTAGCTTTTCTACTTGTAAAAGAAGATTTAGCTAGTTGTTTTGATGCAGGAGCAACTCTATTATCCTTAAATACTACAATGTATTGGTAAGGAATAATGTTTTTGTCATCAACTGTCGTTGTTGTGTCAGATTGAAGATTGTCATTTGAAGGGTTTTCATCTTGACACGATGTAAATAATAGGGCTAATAAAGAAGCGCCTAAAATAATTTCTTTTAAATTTTTCATTGATTTAAAAATATAGTTATTTAATTGTTTGAGGCAAAGCTTCGATTAGCGTTGGTTTTTCACGGTGGTAAAATTAGATGTTTCGAACAGAAGAAAAACGATTAGTTTTTGGATAAGTGTTTGTTGTTTAGTGTTTTTTATAGTTTTGATATAGTAAATTAACTCTTAAAAGCAACTTTGTTGCGTTGTTGTTTCTCAGATAGTTACCTTCAAAAAATAATTCTTTCCTTACCCCTGTTTTATGTGTTAAAAACAGGCTGTTTTTGTTTGTAATATTTGCACAAACTAACTTTTGTAAGCTTAAAAAGTGTCCTTTTTTCTTGTGAATTTGTAAAAAACGCAGTTGTTTTTTTGTTCATTTTATATTTAAAATAAGTCTATAAGGTGGTTTTTCTTAATAAGAAAACTTCATTGATTTACCGTTAAAGGGTATTTTTTTTGCCTTTAATTAATGTAGAAAGCTATCAAACTTGTATTGAGAATATTTTTTGTTCAATTTTAAAATTAAATAAGAATATCTGTATTGTTTAGCTTAAAAAATGAGGCTTCCATGCATAGAAATCCATACCTTTGAATCAAAACTATTATAATGATTTCTACTTCTAAAAAAATACCAGTAACTATCATTACTGGGTTCCTTGGGTCAGGTAAAACAACCTTAATTCATCAACTTGCTAAAAATGCCAATGGTAGACGATTGGCTATTATTGTAAACGAGTTTGGAGAACTTGGAATGGACGGAGAAATATTAAAAGGAAATGATTGTGGCTGCGATGAGGAAAATATTTTGGAGTTGAGTAATGGGTGTTTATGTTGCACTGTTCAGGAAGAATTTTTACCAACCATGCTTCAATTAATGGAGCGTAAAGATCAAATAGATCATATCATTATTGAAACATCAGGTTTGGCGTTACCAAAACCATTAGTAAGAGCTTTTAATTGGCCAGATTTGAAGCCTCAAATTACAGTAGATGCGGTGGTAACTGTTGTGGATTGTGTTGGACAGGCAACCGGAGAAATATGTGATAGAGAGAAAGTACAGGCACAACGTTTAGCTGATGATAGCTTAGATCACGAATCATCAATAGAAGAATTATTTGAGGACCAATTGTCGTGCGCGGATCTTATTATCATGACAAAATCCGATTTAATCAATGAAGAGCAATACCGAGAAGTTCATGGAATTATTCAAAAGAAAGTTGGAGCGAATATTAAATTAATTTCCGCAGTAAAAGGAGATATTCCAGTCGATGTATTATTGGGACTAGATTCGAAGTCGGAAGATTTTATAGAAGAAAAGCATTCTCATCACGAAGCACATCACCATCACCATCATGATCACGACCATGATCATGACCACCACCACCACCATGATCACGATCATGATGAAACAATAAATTCACTGGTTATAGAAGTGAAAGTTCCACATGAACCAAAACAATTAGTAAAAGTATTGGAACAATTGGTATCTGAATTCGAAATCTATAGAATTAAAGGTATTATCAATGTACCAAACAAACCAATGAGAATGATTGTGCAAGGAGTTGCAAGTAGATTCGAAAATTACTTTGATAGACCATGGAAAGAAACAGAGTTAAGAGCAACGCGATTGGTAATTATCGGAGAGAAGCTTGAAGAAAAATCAGTTTTAGAAGCTATAGAAAGTAAACTATCAGTTACTGCTTAACCAAGGGCAAGGGGGCAACCCCTTGTAATAATGGAAATTAACAATCGAAGTTAATCTTCATAAAAATACAATGGACATATGAAAATATATACAAGAAAGGGAGATACAGGTAAAACAGGAGTTTTTGGAGGAAAGCGAGAATATAAGAATTCGGCTAGAATTGAGTGTATCGGAACTTTAGATGAAGTGAATTCAACTATTGGATTATTGAGAGCAAAATTAGGTCCTGAGCATGAATGGCAAACAAACTTACATCGTATTCAAAAAGACATGATGGATATGATGTCGCATTTGGCAAGACCTTCTGATTCCAAAAAGACGAATCCAAATCCAAAACCAATCGATGGTGCTACTTTTTGTGAAGAATGGTTGGATGAATTGGAAGCAGGAATAAGTTCTCCATCTGATTATTTTATTTTACCCGGAGGAAACGAAATATCAGCCTTATGCCATGTATGTAGAACACAAATTAGAAGGGGAGAGCGTAGTTTGGTTACTCTAATGTTGGAAGATCCTGACAGTGTGGAAGAATATGTAATGGCTTACGTTAATAGGCTTTCGGATTTATTTTTTACGATGTCAAGGGCAGAAATGGACAAAGAAGGAGTCGCAGAGGAAAAGTGGCAATTATTCTTATACAAGCGTAAAAAGAAGAAGGTAGAATAGTATGGTATATGGAGTGGCTTTAGGGCCTGGCGATCCTGAATTGCTAACCTTAAAAGCATTAAGAGTTTTACAAGAGAGTGATGTCATTTTTTATCCTGGATCATCTTTTCAAGGAGTAAAGAAAAGTTACCTATTTCCTTTGTTGAAATTCCATAAACTGGAAAACAAAGAATTGAGAGGGTTCTATTTGGATATGTCTGATGATAGAACCCAAGCCAAGGAAGTGTATCATAGAACTGTTTTAGAAATAGAAGAACTCGTTAAAACAGGTAAAAAAGTAAGCGTGGTATGTGAAGGAGATCTGAGCTTGTATGCTTCATTTTCGTACATTCTTGACCACTTGAAAAATTTAAATATTCCTGTAGAGCTCATTCCTGGAATAAACTCCTTTAGTCTTGGAGCGGCCAAACATCAAGTTCCTTTAAGTTTATTAAATGATAAAGTACTCATAGTTCCAAGAATAAAATCGATGGAAGAGATTACTCAATATTTTCATCAATTTGACACATTGGTACTAATGAAAGTAAAAACAAGCTGGAAAGAGTTTTATAAAGAATTGACAGCTCAAAACTGGAAGTTTTATTATTGCGAACGTTTAGGAACTGATCAAGAGTATATCACTACTGACTTACAAGAAATTTCATCGAGAGAAATTCCATATTTCTCTTTATTAATTATAAAAAAGAATCATATATATGATTAAAGTTGTGGGCTTAGGGCCTGGTCATGAACAGTATATTATTCCGATGGCCTCTGAAGCTGTGTCAAAAGCTACTGTTATTATTGGATATCATTACTATTTTCAATTCATTGAGCATTTAATTGATCCAAACGCTGTTTGTATTGGAAAGGAATTGAGCGAAGAGGAAAAGAGAGCAGATATTGCTATTGAATATGCTTTAAAAGGAGAAAATGTTGTTGTTATCGGTTCAGGTGATGCTAGTATTTATGCTATGGCATCTATCGTATATCAAAAGGTAGCAGAACAAGAGTTGTCTTTAGAAGTTGAAACAGTACCAGGAATATCGGCATTCATAACAGCAGGAAGTAAATTAGGAGCTGTTTTAGGTCATGATTTCTGTTGTATTTCATTGTCTGATTTAATGACACCATGGACTACTATTGAAAAAAGAATTGTAGCAGCTGCTCAAGGGGATTTTGTTACTGGATTATACAATCCAAAAAGCAAGAAACGTTATTGGCAGTTGCAGGCACTTAAAAATACATATCTAGAATATCGTCCTCATAATACACCAGTGGCTATTTGTAAACAATTGGGTAGGAAAGAAGAGGCAATCACCTTAACAACGTTATCTGAACTAGATGTTGAACAAGTGGATATGTTCAGTGTTGTACTTATTGGAAACAGCCAAACATTTAGGTATAGAGATCATTTAATTACCCCAAGAGGTTATTTAAATAGAAAACCAGAAACAGGGCAAGAAATTCAAGACGCGAGTTTTAAAGAAATAGTTGAAAATCTTCCTGAACATAGTTTTGAAAAAGATCATTTATGGGCAGCCATTCGCTGTATACATACTTCAGGAGATTTTGAATATTTAAACTATATAGAAACTTCTGATTTCGCCATTGCAAAGTGGAGTGATTATTTAAAAAACGGAGGTGTTATTGTAACCGATGTAACCATGGTAAAAGCTGGAATTACAAGAGCATTTACTGGTAAATATAACAATGAGGTTATATGTATGTTGAATGATGAGGAAACTTTGGAATTAGCGGCGAAAGAAGGATTAACTCGTTCACAAGCTGGGATTAAAAGGGCAGCTGAAAAGTATCCTGAAGCGTTATTTGTGGTAGGGAATGCTCCAACCGCTTTAATTGAAATTGTAGACCAAATACATGCGGGAGAAATAAGTCCAGCAGGTGTTGTTGGTGCTCCAGTAGGATTCATCAATGTAATCGAATCTAAAGAGCGTTTAAAAATGGTTAAAAATACACCGTATGCTTTAATTAGTGAGAGAAGAGGAGGTAGTAATTTTGCGGCAGCCATTGTAAATGCAGCGTTTACTTTTGATCAGGTTTCAAATTTAGAGTTGGTATAGGATGACGAAAGAGTCACAACGATATTTTAATGAAAATGAGCAACAGCTTTTAGAAGAAATCATGTTGCATAGAAGAGATGTTCGAGGAAATAATTTTAAGAAAGATCAAATTTCCAAAGATGATATCGATCGAATTCTACAAGCAGCATTAGCCGCTCCTTCCGTTGGGTTTTCTCAACCTTGGGAGTTTGTGTTAATTCATGATCAAGAAACGAAGGAAGCAGTTCGAGATTCTTTTCAAAAAGAAAATGAAAAGGCTGTTCATCAGTTTTCTGATGTAAAAAAGCAAGAATATATCAAATTAAAATTGGAAGGAATCACAGAGACTCCTTTGAATATAGCGGTATTCTATAAACCCAAAAATGAACCCGTCTTGGGACAAACGAGTATGCCTAATATGGGGAAGTATAGTGTGGTATGCGCCATACAAAATATGTGGTTGATGGCACGTAGTTTAAATATTGGTATGGGATGGGTGAGTATTTTGGATCCCGAACGCGTGAAAGATATCCTTAATGCGCCAAAAGAAAATCAGTTGATTGGATATTTATGCTTTGGTTATACCGATATGTTTTACAACAAACCAGAATTAGAAATTAAAAAATGGGATTATAAAAAACTTCAAGATGAAGTTGTAATTCGAGAAAAATATCAATGATTTTTAGAGTACTGGGGATAGGAAATAAAAAGCCAGTTTTTACAAATAGGCAACTAAACTTTATTAAAAACACGACTGTTTTTAGTGGAGGTAAAAGACATTTAGAATTAGTAAAGGAATTTCTTCCTGAAAATTATGAATGGATTTTTATCAAAAGCCCGATGGAAGAACTTTTTGAGCAATATGAAAATATAGCTAGTGAAATTCTCGTATTTGCTTCTGGAAATCCTTTGTTTTATGGTTTTGCTAATACCTTACGAAATAAGTATCCAGAAGCTGAGATTTATATTGAACCTTATTTTAGTTCCATTCAGTTATTAGCCAATAAAACTGGTACAAATAGTAATGAGTTAGTTACGGTAAGTGTTCATGGAAGAACATGGAGAGCTTTAGATGTAGCCATCATGGAACAGCGACCACTTATTGGAGTATTGACAGATAAATCTAAGAATCCAAGGACCATTGCGAAACGATTATTAAAGTTTGGTTTTGATAATTATAAAATAAGTATTGGTGAAGATTTGGAAGGAACTCAAGAACGAGTTCAAACGTTGAGTTTATCAGAAGCTGTTCAAGACGATTATCATCATTTAAATTGTGTTTTATTACATAAAGAAAAAGTGAAAGCTCGACAATTTGGAATTAAAGATAAGGAGTTCTTAGGATTGCCTGGACGTCCAAAAATGATTACAAAAATGCCCATCCGTTTAACAAGTTTACATCTTTTAGAAGTCATGAATTCAAAAGTGTTTTGGGACATAGGTTTTTGTACGGGATCTGTTTCTATTGAAGCAAAGCTTAAAAATCCGAATTTGGAGATTGTAGCTTTTGAAAAACGTTCTGAATGTAATGAAATCATCTTGGAGAATCAGCGAAAGTTTGGGGTTCCAGGAATTGAAATCGTTATGGGAGATTTCTTTGAACAAGATTTAGCCAAATATAAAAAGCCAGATACTATTTTCGTAGGCGGACATGGAGGTAGACTTTCGGAGCTATTAAATAAACTTGATGGGATAGTTTCTTCAGACGCAAAGATAGTCATGAATACGGTGCAAGAATCAAGTAAAATCACATTCAAACAATCTTGTGAAAACCTTAACTGGGAATTGGTTGAAGAAATGGACATGGTTTTAGATTCGCATAACCCAATAAGCTTATTAAAAGCAATTAAGAGATAAGGGGAGAATTGATTTGTAGATCTCAACTAAGGGAGATGATCAATTCAAAATAAGATATAATTATTAAAAGAGATAAAGACTCTCTGAGCATAAATAAAAACATACCTGATGAAGGAACAAATACTTAAAATAGCAATTGTAAGTTTTACGGATAACGGACTTGAAATAGCGAGAGTATTACAAAATGAATTTTATAGAAGTAAAGTTTTTACAACTAGAGAAGTTGAAGAAACGAAGGATTTAAAGAAAATTAATGCTGTAGCGGATCTAATGGCTTCTTCTTTTGAAAAGTACGATGCTTGGTTTTTTATAGGAGCGTTAGGTATTTGTGTGAGAAGTATTGCTCCTCATATTCTTGACAAGAAAACAGATCCTGCGGTTATAAATATTGACGATCAAGGAAATCATGTACAATCAGTATTAAGTGGTCATATTGGGAAAGCCAATGAATTGACAACACAGGTAAGCCGAATTTTACAAGCTACACCGGTTATTTCTACTTCTAGTGACTTGCAAAACTTATGGAGTTTAGATATGCTGGCTGAACGATTTGGTTGGAAGACTAAAAGTTCAACAGAACTAAATGAAATTATTTCATTATTCGTAAATAAAAAGCCAACAGTTTTAGTGCTTAAGGTTAAAGATAAAGGAACAGAGTTTTTAGAGAAAACCTGTCCTGATTTTGTAACTATTTTCTACTCAACTCAAAATGTTGATGAATCAAAATATGACTTGTTGTTGTATGTTGGTTATGAAATAATAGAAACTAAAATTCCCAATTTAGCCTTTTATCCGAAATGTATTGCTTTTGGAAGTGGTTGTTCTAAAGATATAGAGTCGGAGTTGTTTGAAGAGGTGTTGTTAAAAGAATTGAAGCAGCAACAAATAGCATTAGAGAGCATTTACGCTTTGGGTTCAGCTTATATCAAAGAAACGGAACAAGCCTATTTAGATTTTGTAGAGAAATATGATATTCCTTTCGTTACTTATTCTGGAGATGAGTTAAATTCCGTTGAGGTTGCGAACCCGTCAGAGGTTGTGATGAAGAAAGTAGGCGTGTATGGAGTTTCTGAAGCCTCGGCTAGTTTAATAGCAGATTCTAATAATTGGTTAGTAGAAAAGACCAAAGTGACGACAGAATCAGGTAAAAAATTCACCTATGCACTTTCTTTGGTTTCTGATTTTGAAAGAAAATCAAGTATTGCTATTGTTGGTGCGGGATCTGGTGATCCAGAATTACTAACCTTAAAAGGTCAAGCAATTTTGGAAGAAGCAGATTGTATTTTATATGCAGGTAGTTTAGTTCCTGAAGAGTTGACTCATATGGCAAAAGAAGGTGCTTTGGTGAGAAATTCAGCATCCATGACCTTAGAAGAGCAGGTCGAAATAATGGATAGTTATTATGCGCAAGGAAAAAAGATTGTTCGTTTACATTCTGGTGATCCATCTATCTATGGAGCGATACAAGAACAGATGACAATTTTTGATGCGAAAGGTTATGATTATTATATCGTTCCAGGTATTTCTTCTTTTCAAGCTGCAGCAGCCTATTTGAAATCTGAATTTACAATTCCAGAAGTAGCTCAGACAATTATTTTAACAAGAGGAGAAGGGAATACGCCGACACCAGAACATGAAAAAATTGTAGACATGGCAAAGTTAAGAGCTACCATGTGTATTTTCTTAAGTGCCGGTATTGCCAAGAAGGTTCAAGGAGAATTATTGGAACACTATCCTGAAGATACTCCATTAGCTGTGTTGTACCGAGTGAGTTGGAAAGATGAGCAGGTTTGGACGGGGAAGCTTACGGAATTGACTTCTATAATCAAAGAAAATAAGTTAACTCGTACAGTGCTAATTGTTGTTGGAGAAGCTATTGGAGCTCGTAAAAACCGTTCTTGGTTATACGATGATAAATGGCATCATATTTTTAGAAAAAAAGGAAAGTTATTGAGTGAAAATAAATAATTATAAGGAATTACGAATTTAACAAAGTGAAAAATAATCTCATCGGGAATAAAATAGACCGTTTTGAGTCATCATTATTCCAATGACGATGAGTTCATGAGTTTTAATCTATTATTTCAAACCAAAGGGATGAATCCCCTTGTTCTTAATTAATATAAAAATGATTCTAGTATTTGGAGGAACGACGGAAGGGAAAAAAGTAGCATCTATTTTCGATGAGGTAAACGTTAGGTATTACTATTCAACAAAAACTGAGGTTCCGTTTTCTGGAAAAGGAATTCCTATTTATGGAGCATTGACAAAAGAGAAAATTGAATCATTTTGTAAGGATAAAAAGATCGAACTTATCGTGAATGCTTCGCATCCTTTCGCAGAGCAATTGCATACAACTTTAGCTTCTATAGACCTTGAAGTTCCATTGATTCGATTTGAAAGAGAATATACTACGAGAGTAAAGAATGGATTGGTACAATATGTAAATTCTTTTGAAGAGGCAATATTGTTTTTTAAGAAGAACAATTATTCTTCCTTGTTGGCCTTGTCGGGAGTTCAAACCATCGAAAAGTTAACTGGTTTTTGGAAAGACCACACGACTTGGTTTCGAATTTTAGACAGAGATTCCTCGAGAGATATAGCTAAGAAATCCGATTTTCCATTTTCACATATTCTCTATGGATATCCACAAAATAAAGAAGAAGAGATAGCATTATATAAATCAATAAACCCTTCTGTAGTTTTTACTAAAGAAAGTGGTGTTAACGGGAAACTAGAGCAAAAAATAGAAGCTGCTTTGGCATTAAAAGTTCCGATAGTTATTTTGAAGAAACCATTGTTGTCAAATAGGTATCTTTGCATAAGGTCGAAAGAAGAGTTGATTGCTACACTAACAAATAACATTGGGGGAGTTACAAAAAATACCAAATAAACCATTACGAAAGGGTTACACTACAGGAGCTTGTGCAACTGCTTGTGTAAAGTCAGCATTGTTGGGTTTAGTTACCCAAAAAGAACATGAAAAAGTTACGATTACCCTTCCAATGGGAGAAGACGCCACGTTCTACTTAAAAGATCTTCATATAACTGAAAAGAAAAGTTCAAGCACCACTATAAAAGACGCTGGAGATGATCCTGACGTTACACATTTGGCTGAGATTACGGCTACAGTAGAGTTGAACAATTCTAAAGAAATAAAATTTATTCGAGGAGAAGGAGTTGGCTTAGTAACACTACCTGGTTTAGAAGTTTCGGTAGGAGAACCAGCAATCAATCCAGTTCCGAGAAAGATGATGAGTATTGTGACTCATAAGATCTTAGCAGACTATAATCTCGAAAATCATGGTGTCGATATTACCATTGCCGTTAAGGATGGAGAAAAACTTGCGAAAAGAACTTTAAACAGTCGTTTGGGAATTTTATATGGAATTTCAATCTTAGGCACTTCTGGTATTGTAACCCCATTTTCGGCAGCTTCTTATATTGCTAGTATCCGTCAAGGAATTGATGTGGCTTTGGCAAATAATCAACATGAAATATTGATTAACTCTGGCGCTAGAAGTGAAAAGATGCTACGCAGTTTATTTCCAGAAATAAAAGAAACGGCTTGTATTCATTATGGTAATTGGATTCAAGAAACTTTTGAAAGAATAGCAGAATCTCCAGAAATACATACAGTAAATATGGGAATTATGTTGGGTAAAGCGGCGAAGCTAGCCGAAGGTAATTTAAATACACATAGTGGTAAAACAACATGGAACAAAAGTTTTATAGCAAGATTAGCCATTGAGGCGGGGTATTCGGAAGAAGTTTCTAACCAGATTTTATCGTTAAATATGGCAGGACGTTTACGTGAAATCTTTATTTTTGCTCAGCAAGAAAAATTCTACCAAATCTTGCTTAAATATTGTTATGAACATTGTCAAAAAATTGCCCCGAAAACGGAACTCAATTTGTATTTAATTAATAATGATCAAACCCATATAAAGTATATTAAATGAACTTCATGAACCTAACCAGACCTTTAATAGCTGGTGTATTACATTCTTTCGAAGCAGATCATATGTCAGCGGTTTCTGTGTTAGCAGCTGAAAATGCCATCGAAAATAAAAAAGTAAATTTTCTTACGGTTTTTAAAGCTTCTCAATGGGCTTTAGGACATTCGGTTACCTTATTACTTTTTGGAGGTATTGCGTTATTGTTTAAAACAGCATTGTCAGCATTTGTCAACGATATTTCGTTTTGGGCCGAAATGAGTGTTGGTCCAATTATGATTTGGCTTGGAATTGTAGCCATAAAAAGAAATCATAAGATTAATGAAATGATGGCGGACCACAAAAAGATAGAAGAGCATGAACATGCTGCCAATAATCCTATCCATTTACATGGAAAAATGGGAGAGGAAATAGCAATGAATCCAATTAATAAATCTTTTTGGGTTGGAATGTTACATGGTTTGGCTGGAACAGGTGGCGCCTTAACTTCAGCATTAATTATAAGTGCCGCAACGATGTCAGAAGCAATTTTAATTTTAGTTGTAGAGTCTGTAGGAATCATTTTATCTATGGCTGTTTATAGTTATGTGCTTATTTATACAATGAGTCGATTTATTGAAAGGAATATGGTTGTTTTTAAATGGATGAATGGAGTCGTAGGTCTTATTTCTATTGTGGTAGGAATTTATATGATTTACAAAACAGCTTTTGCTTAAACTATAAACAGACTTATGAAATCTAATAAAAACTTCCCTTTTAGCGCTATTCTTGCTCAAGACGATTTTAAACTTTGTTTGTTACTGAATTTAATTGATCCAACAATAGGAGGTGTTTTGGCAACAGGAGATAAAGGAACTGGAAAAACTACAACTGTTCGAGCTTTGAGTGATTTGATGGGAGAGGGTTTCCCATTTGTAAACTTACCCATTGGAGCTACAGAAGATAGAGTGTTGGGAAGTGTGAATTTAGAGGCGCTCATAAATCAGAAGAAAACAATCGTAGATATAGGGCTTTTGGCAAAAGCTAATAATGGCTTTTTATATATTGATGAAATTAACTTACTAAATGATTATCTGATGGATGTATTACTGGATGCGTCTTCATCAGGTGGATATCATTTGGAAAGAGAAGGGATATCTCAATGGTTGGAAAGTAGATTTTGTTTGGTTGGGACCATGAATCCTGAAGAAGGTGAATTGCGTCCTCAGCTAAAAGATAGATTCGGATTAAGCGTGAAAATAGCAACTCCGCAAGAACTTGATATTCGAAAAAAAATAGCTTCTTTACGTTTAGATTTTGATATGAATCCAACTGAGTTTATTGGGAGATTTCAAAAGGAGAATGAGGCTTTAAAACAAAATATAATTAGAGCTAAGGAGGAGTTATCAAAGATCGAAATACCAGAAGAGATTCGAGATGAAGCTGCCCGACTTACGGTTGCATCTAATGTTGAAGGAATGCGTGCTGATATTCTTTTGTTAAAGACATCTCGTGCTTATGCTGTTTTGTTGAATGAAAAGAAAGTTTCAGTAGCAATGCTTCATAAAATAGCACCTTTCGTTTTGGAACATAGAAGTGAGGATTTTACACCTCCGACAGAGTCTGAAGATAAAGGGAATCAGCAGGACAATGATAAAGAAAGACAGAGAGAAGAAAAGACCGAGAATGAAGGGAGTACTTCGTTTCAATTACCAGAGAGCGTAAAAAAAGGATTGAAATTTTCAATTCAAGATAACATCCAAAAAACAGGTTTAAAATTTCAAATGAATAATAATCTTGTTAAGATTCCATATTTATCAAAACCTAGCAATAAAATTGATTTGGTAAAAACCGTTAAGAATTACATTAGTAAGAATAAACTCGAGGTTTTTACAAAACAATTGAGTCAAAAGACGAACTTAAATATTGTTTTTTTAATAGATTCAAGTGCTTCTATGGCGATTGATAAACAATTAGGTTTTATAAAAGGAATTATTAAAAAAACGATTATATCGAATCCATCAAAAAAAATAGAATATGCTATTGTGGCTCTTGAAAACTCGTCATCGAGAATTATTCAAAGTTTCACAAATAACAATAAAATTATTGAAACGATTAGTTCTCAACTTAGAGCGAGTGGTAAAACAAATTTAGGAAGTGCTTTTTTAAAGGTTTTTGAATTATTGAAATCGGTAAACAAAAAAACGGTTCAATTATTTGTTCTCACCGACGGAAAAGTAAATGCAGGAGGAGATCATCCTTTTGATTTTGCCATAAAAAGCTATAAAACCTACCTTTCTAAATTAAAAAACACCACCGTTATCGATACTGAGAATGGATTTGTGAAACTTGGAAGAGCCAAGTTATTAGCGAATAAATTGAAGGTACATTATATTCCGATGGGGTTAAACTTATAATATGTCGAAGGCATTTTTAATAGCGGCTCCTTGGAGTAATTCGGGAAAGACAACCATAACTTTGGGATTGGCTCGCTTTTTTAATAATAATGGACTGGATGTACAAACTTTCAAGTGTGGTCCTGATTACATAGATACAATTCATCATAGTACAGCTGCCAGAAAACCTAGTGTCAATTTGGATAGTGTAATGATGTCTGATATTCATATAAAGGACGTCTTTAGGAAATACTCTTCTGAAGCGGACATTAGTATTGTAGAAGGTGTAATGGGACTTTTCGATGGAGCAGTAAAAGACAAAGGAAGTTCTGCAGAATTAGCAAAAAAACTAAATATTCCTGTAGTATTGGTAGTGAATGCTAAAGCAATGGCCTATACGATTGCCCCCATTTTACATGGACTAAAAACCTTTGATCCAGAGGTTAAAATAGCGGGAGTTATCTTCAATTTTGTAAGGACGGAATCACACTATGCCTTTTTAAAAGAAGCGTGTGAAACTGTAGGAATTCATTCCTTAGGCTACATTCCACCAAATGATGAAATAGCCATTCCTTCAAGACATTTAGGGCTTCATATAGAGGATTCTTTTGAGAATTTAATAGAAACGGCTGCGGATCATATTGCAAAGTCAATTGATGTTTTCAAGCAATTAAAAGCTCTTGACATTGATCTGGAAGAGATTCTGAGAAAGAACATAAATATAACCAAGGGGTTTCAAACCCTTGCATCAGAAGGAGAGGTTAATTTAACCAAGGAGTTTCAATCCTTTTCCACAATAGCTGTTGCCAAAGATGAAGCATTTCGATTCACTTATGTTGAAAACTTAAAGTATCTCGAAAAATTAGGTAAGGTTGTTTTTTTCAGCCCAATCCATGATGATACAATTCCAGATGCAGATATGATTTACCTGGCAGGAGGATATCCTGAGTTGTATTTGGAGGCTTTGTCAAGTAATTCTAAAATGAAAACGGCTTTAAAGGCTGAAGCAGAAAAAGGAACTAAAATATTGGCAGAGTGTGGAGGGATGATGTATTTGGGAAATCAAATTATAAATGAGGACGGCGCAGCATATCCTATGGTTGGTATTTTTGATTTTTCAACGTCAATGGAGAATAAAAATCTTCATTTAGGGTATAGAAGAGTAGTTGTTGAGAACGAAGAAATATGGGGACATGAATTCCACTATTCAACAATTCAGAACGATACCTATGAGTCCATAGCTGAGGTTTACACAGCTAGACAAAAAGAAATCAATACCAAAGTTTATTCATATAAAAACGTTTGGGCAAGTTATATCCATTTGTATTGGGGAGCTGGAAATTTTAGTTGGATAAAACGAACCAAGGGGGTTCAACTTCTTGACATAAAAGAGGCAATAAGTTTTCAACCTATTGAACAGCAAGATGAAAATGTAAACTTGGATAGCCATGAATCACTGAACAAGGGGTTGAACCCCCTTGGTTTAATAAGCGAAAAGGAATATTATTTTGTCACTTTTGCTACTGCTAAATCTAGGATTTCGGATAGAATGGTGAAGTATAATTCGTCAAGTTTTATAAGAAATTTGGATGGATTGATTTTTTCAAAAGAAGATCTGGCTATGTTAAAAATGTTGTTTGATGAAGCCATTGAGAAATACGCGTTAGACGTTTCTTGTTATAATATTTTACCAGATCATGGTCATTTTTTATTAAGAGTAGAAAATGAAAAAGAGTTAAGCGAACAAATAAGAAAATTGAAAGGATTTACCTCTTTTAGGTTTCAAAGACATAAAGGATGGGATAAGGGAGAACAAAAAGTTTGGGTTCAGAAATTCCATAGAAAAAGATTATCGAAGTTAGATGATTCGATTGAAAAGGTCTTCAATTATATAAAAAACAATCATTACAAGCACAGAGAACGTTGGGGAGAGGAGAAGACTTTATTTATTGAGTCTCTTCATGAGTCAGATGACTAACCAAGGGGTTTCAACCCCTTGAAATAAACATTGGGTAAAACCTTTGATAAAAAACAGAAGTAAAAAAAAATAAAAGGATAATTTACTATGCATTTAATCGCAACAATACCAGGAGGCTGGAATCCTGATGACGATGGAGTTTTTTATATCGAACAAAAACCAGGGGATATTGTTTTTTTAAGTGCTGGTGATACTGAAATCCATACAATGAATGAGGCATACAAATCGCTTCATCAAAAAGAGAACGACCTACCAAGTTTACGGATGACCAATTTGGTATACTTGAAGCAAGAATTAACCATTGATAATTATATTGAGGATGTTCTTGAAAAGGCCAGAGTTATTGTATGCAGTTTATTGGGAGGAATAAGTTATTATAAATATTTGGTAGAATCATTGGTGGAATTACAAGAAAACAATGATTGTACTTTATTATTCATTCCAGCTCATGAACCTGATTATGAACTGATGAGTTTATCTTCAGTAGATATTAAGATTGTTCATCAATGCCGACAGTATTTGCAACAGGGAGGAAAACAGAATGCAATTGCATTTTTGAATTATTTAAGGCATCAATTCTTTAATCAGAAGGTTGAGGTAACTCCGTTAGAAGAAGTGAATGATTTGTTTTTATATACAGTTGAAAAGGAAATTGTTTCGCAAGAAGAGTTGGACAATTCTATAGATACTTCTCAATCGAATGTCGTTCTTTTAGCATATAGAACTCATTATCTAGCGAATAATCTAGAGCCTTTAGAGGTAATGAGCGGTGAGTTAAAAAAACAAGGCTTAAATGCTTTTGTAGCTTTTGCTCATAATTTAAGAGATACTAATATTCTCTCTAATTTAGAAAAGCTAATAACAAATTCAGGAAAGAGATCTGTACATTGTTTGGTAAACACTACTGGTTTTACAATTAAACCATCTGATAATTCTGAATTTATTTTTGATAGACTCCGAATTCCAGTTTTACAAGCTATTTTTTCAACAACGAATAAAACAGTTTGGGAAGAAGGTCTTTTTGGTTTACCTCCAACAGACATTGCCATGAATATAGCACTCCCTGAAATTGATGGTCGAATTATAGGAAGAGCCGTATCCTTTAAAAAAGAAATCGTAAAAGACTCACTTACCGATAGTACTATTGTAAAATACGAGGCTTATCAGCCAGCCTGTGAGTTTATGGCGCGATTGACCAAGAATTGGACGCGTTTGCAAGAGAAAGAAAATAATCATAAAAGAGTAGCGGTAATTTTACCAAACTATCCAAATAAAGATAGTCGTTTAGCAAATGGAGTAGGACTTGACACTCCAGAAAGTTGTGCTGTGTTATTAAAAGCTTTGAAAAAAGCAAATTATGATTTAGGTCAGCAGTTACCACAATCTGGTACGGAGCTAATGCATTGGATAGCGCAGGTGACAACAAATGATGTGAGTACAACACAGACAAGACCACATGCAATTATTTATAAACTCGACGATTTCAAAAAACGATTTAATACAATTTCTACTGAGTTAAAAGAAAAGATTATTGAACAATGGGGGAGTCCAGAAAGTGATCCTTATTTTACGAATGAAGGTTTTATCGTTTCTGGATTTTTATTGGGGAATATTTTTGTGAGTATTCAGCCTTCAAGAGGATATAATCAAGATCCACAGGCAATTTATCATTCTCCAGATTTACCACCAACGTATCAATATTTAGCCTATTACTTTTGGTTACAAGATACCTATCAGGCGGATGCAGTAATTCATTTAGGAAAGCATGGGAATCTTGAATGGCTTCCTGGTAAAAGTGTTTCATTGGATCCTGAATCGTGTTTCCCAGCTTTGTTATTTGATGCATTGCCTCATTTTTACCCTTTTATCATTAATGATCCAGGGGAAGGAACTCAGGCCAAAAGAAGAAATCAAGCAGTTATTATAGATCATCTAATTCCACCGATGACGAGAGCTGAAAGTTATGGAAGCTTAATGAAATTAGAACATTTGGTGGACGAATATTATGAAGCTTCCAATTTAGATCCAAAACGTTCGAAAGTTTTGGAGCAAGAGATAGCGGATTTGGTGAAGGAGACACAGTTGAATGTAGATTTAGGAATTACTTCCGATGATGTTGATGAACTTTTGGTAAAACTCGATGGTTATTTATGTGAGTTAAAAGAAGCACAAATTCGTGATGGACTTCATATTTTTGGGAAGGCTCCGAAAAATGAACAATTGATTGATTTACTGATAGCCTTACATAGAATGCCTAGCTTTAATCAAAAGGGAATTACTCAGGTTTTGGCTGAAGACTTAAATATAGAAGCAAATGTTTTAAGTCAAGATTACGCAGAAAAGGTTGATATTAATATTGAAGGAAAACTATGTAAAACAATTGGGCAAGTAGTCGAACAGCTTGAGCTCATAGCCAAAAATGAGTTGGTTCATTATTTAGAAAAAGGAACTCCTAAAGGTATATATTCGAAATTAAATATACTCTTACAAACCATTCATAATGAAACTCTGATCGCTGTTGAAAAGACTTCAGAGGAAATTTCGAATCTTTTGGAAGGTTTAAACGGATTGTATGTTCCTTCAGGCCCTTCAGGAGCACCAACACGAGGAAGGATAGATTTATTACCTACAGGTAGAAATTTCTTTTCTGTTGATGTTAGAACTATTCCAACAGAAACGGCGTATCGATTAGGAGAAAAAAGTGCACAATTGATTATAGATCGTTATATCCAAGAACATGGAGAATATCCTGAAACCATTGGAATTTCTGTTTGGGGAACTTCAACGATGCGAACAGGAGGTGATGACATTGCACAGGCTTTTGTTTTAATGGGAGTGAAGCCAATTTGGAAAAATGCGAATAGAAGAGTCAGTGATTTTGAAGTGATACCTTTATTGAAGTTGAAACGTCCGAGAGTTGATGTTACGCTTCGTATTTCAGGATTCTTTAGAGATGCTTTTCCTGATGTTATTAATTTATTTAACGCAGCGGTAACTAGAGTAGCGCAATTAGAGGAATCATTGGAAGAAAATCCGATTCGAAAGCGATATTTGAAGGAATGCCAAGATTGGCAGTCAAAGGGATTATCCCAAGAAGAAGCTATGCAACGCTCTTTATATCGTGTGTTTGGATCGAAACCAGGAGCCTATGGAGCAGGATTACAAGCCGTAATTGATGAGAAAAACTGGAATACTCAGGAAGATTTAGCAAAGGTCTATATTAATTGGAGTGGTTATGCATACGGAAGTTCTAAAAAAGGAGTGTCGGCCCATGAGTCGTTTACTCATCGATTAGAAGCAATGCAAATTGTAATGCATAATCAGGATAATAGAGAACATGATATTTTAGATAGTGATGATTATTATCAATTCCAAGGAGGGCTGGCAAATGCTGTTAAAACAGTGAAAGGTGAAGAAGCAACAATTTATTTCGGAGATCACTCGCGACCTGAAACTCCTCGAATTAAAACCTTGAAAGAGGAGTTACTTAAGGTTTACCGTTCAAGAGTTGTGAATCCAAAATGGATTGCAGGTGTGCAACGTCATGGATATAAAGGAGCTTTTGAAATGGCAGCGACATTAGATTATTTATTTGCCTATGATGCTACTACGAATTTAATAGATGATTTTATGTACGAAGGAATTACAGAGAGTTATTTGTTAAACAATAAGAACAAGTCATTCATTAAAGAGAATAACCCTTGGGCATTAAAAGATATGAGTGAACGTTTATTAGAAGCGATTCAAAGAGGAATGTGGAAAGAACCTTCAGAAGAAATCAAACAACAATTGGAAGGTTTGTATTTAGAAGGAGAAGGAATTGTAGAGTAATAATTAAATAGATTGTTTTATACTATTTCCTTATATATCCTGTTGTAATTTTTTGAATGTTAATTTATTTAAAAAAGAAAATTTTATATCTAATAAAGATTATATTCGCGCGAATTTAAAGAGAAGATAAAATCTGTATCATTTAATTCAAAGGTTTGAAATTTAAATAATAAATGATGAAAATAAATGCTTTGGAAGAGAAAAGATTATTGGTCTGGGTATCAATTTTCAGTTTAATATTAACTGTAGTAACTTTAAAACTTAAATTAATTACTACCCCGTCATGGTTTAATGGAGCTCTTGAAAATAATCATAGGTTATTATTAGACTTTAACTTTACAAATAATGAGCAATCGAGACTTTTTCAGTTTTATATACCAGAACTTTTTATAAGATTATTCAAAATTGATATAGTAAAAGCTTATATCTTACAGAGAGGTTTGTTTACTTTTTTAACTTTTCTAACTTTCTTTTATTTCTGTAAAAGATGGTTTAATAATATTCAAGCATTTATTTGTGTTTTTTTATTCGCTTTAGTAATGGCGTTTACTTTTAAGAATCATTTACAGGAAAGTGCGGCTTTATTATCTTTAACTTTTTTATGGACAATTTGGTTGATTCGGGATAAAAAAGATTGGTTGTTTTCGTTAGTTTTGGCCATTGGAAGTATAAATAATGAAACGATATTATTTGTGCCTGCTATTTATTTCTTTTATAATTTTGATACCAGTAAGTCGATTTTTAAATTATGTATAAGGACAATTTTATTGGCACTTCCAGCATTCATTGTCGTAGGAATAATTAGGTATATTAATATAGATAGACCTCATTTAGGTGGAGCTTGGCACTTTATTGAAAATCTTCATAAGTTAGATCGATTAATTTTTATATATAATGTTTTTTGGATATTGCCTTTCATTTATTTCAAAAGAAAAAATGGTTTCTTAAAAAGGAGTCTTTTAACTTTTCCTCTTTTTATAATTCCTCATTTAATAACAGGAATTATTTCCGAAACGAGACAAATGCTACCATTAGGCTTTATTATAATACCAGCATCAATGTTTACTATATTAGAAATCATTGAACGAAGAAATCAGAAAAAGCTATTGAAATAGTTGTAAATATCCGTGTTTTAAAGGAAGCATTACAGAAAGACTTAATAATACACATATTCTCTTTTTGTGATTCCATGATGTTTTGAATCTTCAGTAATTAATTCCTGATACAAAAAGTTACCATGCTTATCTAGCTTCTCATTTCGGACAAATAATGTTTGTGTCGTTTTTCTTATTTCTTCGTTATATGGTTATCTTTCTATATATGTAACACCGAATGGATTAATGCCTGAATCTGTAGTACTATTAAGAGATAGACTGTTATTAGAAACATCAAATAGTTGAATTTTATTCTGTGTCATTCCAGAGTAGGTAATAATGAGTTTACTACCATCTGAATTAACGGCCAAATTATGTGTAGCATCGAATTCTGTATCGAAAGTGGCAATGACCGTGTCTTGATTGTCTAAAATACCAATTTTCCCTCCTGGTAAATCAGCAACAAATAATCTATTATTTATGCTTGTAACACCATGAGCACCAGAAAAGAGAGTGTTGTTTAGAATGGCTAAACTTGATGGATTATGTTTTTTTACTTCGCCATTGTTTTGTGATAGAGAGTATAAATTATTATTCCTATACCCCACATGACCATCTCCACCTATTTCAAGTTTGTTTTCAATAGAAAAATCGGTTGTGTTGTATTGGACTAAATAACTTTTTTCAGGGCCATCCAATATGGTTACATAGGCAAATGTACCCTCTGGGTTTATGATAACATCGTGCTGTACGGCAGAGTCACTTAAGTTCAAATCTGTTGGTAGATTTATAGTCTTTTTAACGATAAAAGCATCCAGATCTACGACAGTCGTTGTTTTGATATTACTATTTATATTATTTACCCATAATTGATCCTTTGAGTCGTTTAACCATAGATGAAAAGCACCTAAGCCCACATCTAGATTACGCTCAACTTCAAAAGTAGCTGGATTTATTTCATATAATTTTCCACTTTCAAGTCCACCGGTGTAAATTTTATCTCTTTCAGGTGAATAAGCAACATAAGTCGGTAGGGTACCCTCCGGTAAAGTAGTAGTTCCCATAAGAGTCAAATCATTTGCATTGTGATATGTTATTGTGTTACTACCTCTATTGGCAACAGCGAACAACATACTTTTAGGAGTTGGTTCATTCGGATCATCTTTACAAGAAAAGACAAGTACCATTAAAAATACCCAAGAGAGTATCTTCACTTTCTTCTTAAATTTCATAAATGTTTAGTTTTTGATTAGTTTTTTGAATACATCAATAAATTATGACTGTGGTTTTATTTTGAATTCATTAATTCCCAAAGAAGAGATTTTAATAAAAAACAAAAATTGGGTTACCAACAGTTATAGTTACAATCAATTATGGAGCGCCATAATTGTTCTTTCGTATCTCTATTAGTCGATTTAAATCAAAAACCTTACAAACTGTCTGTTTTTTAATTGTTTATGATGGATGGTACCTTTACATGTCTTATGGAATAAAAAGAAATACTTAGTAATACACATATTCTCTTTTTGTGATTTCATGAAGTTTCGAATCTTCAGTAACTAATTCCTGATACAAAAAGTTACTATGTTTATCTAGTTTTTCATTTCGGACGAATAGCGTCTGTGTTGTTTTTTCTTTTCCGTCGTAAACTATAATTTTTGAGATTCTTTTCTTATGGTAAAGGAATTTTCTTGAGATCGTATAATTTACCTCGTTCGTTTCAGAATTAGTACTTGTATCAGTCCATTCCAAAACTCTGTGTTTTTTATCTAGTTTCTTGGTGGTAGCAAAGACTAATGGAAAGTTCTTTATCTCATACTGGCTGTGGATGGTATTATCTATAAACTTTTCACTCCCGATACTGGAAATCTCTTCATAATAACCATTGTATGAGGTTGATTTAAATGAAGAATTATCGATTTTTTTATTTATTTTAATAGATGAAAGTTCATATTCATCATCAATTAACAAATAAACTTCAATCTTTTGGATATATCCGTTTTTGTCGAAAAAGTGAACGTATTTAAAGATGTTATTTTCGGGGATTTTAGTTTCAACAAATTCTATCATTTTTTTTGGTTTTCTGTTTAATCCTTCTAATTTCCAGTGTGAAGGAAATTTCTTTTGTGAATAACAATTTGTTAAAAAAAGAAGAGTTATTATGGTTATAAGCTTTTTCATCATAAAAGTGAAAATTTGACAAATAGGTTTTTCAAAATTAATATAGTACTTATTTAAATTTAAGTAGCTAGAAAACAAGTTTTATTGGATTAATTTAGTAATTGTTATGATAATACCTAAAATTAGAACAATAGCAGAGAAAATACCTGAAATTTTTATTAAGCGATTTGATTTGTACGGAATATTATTTTGTTTCTTTTTAGTTAGTAAAATACCAATAAGAATCCCTCCTAATAGCCCACCAAAATGCGCTGCATTGTCAATAATGTCAAAAGCAAAAACACCAAGCATACCAATTAAGAGAATACTAGTTAACGTAGATTTGAGAATGTTTCTAGGTATGTCATTTTTGAATTTAATGGCAATTATTAAAATAAATCCTATTAACCCCATAATTCCTCCTGATGATCCTACTGAGGTTTCATCGAGTAAGATTAAACTAAATAAACTACCAATAATACCAGAGATAAGGAATACAATTAGAAAGTAGGAAACTCCCGAAATTCTGATAATCATTTTTCCAATAGAGTACATGGCGCTTGCGTTGAACATAATGTGGAGTAACCCGCCATGAACGAGAGTGCAGGTCAACAATCGCCAGTATTCTCCATTCTTAGTGTTCTCTTTAACTAGCCCGACGGATTCCACTGAATTATTTAAACCAATGATAAATTGGGATATCGAAATTAATATGATGATTCCAGTGAAAATATAAATGAATATTACTGTTTTTTGTCGAACCCAAAAGTCAAACTTTATTTCAGACGACTCTTTTAGATAATTGACTTCATTAATTTTTTTCAGAATACTTAATTCGTACATTGAACTTAATATTGGTATTATTCCAAAGATTATAAACTGTAAATAGGCAGAACTATTGGAATCAAAACTTCCTTCGGAAAATACACTATATAGAACAAATAAGCCGAAGACAATAGTGCAAAATATAGCAAATTTTAAATTTGCTTTTATATTTGTTCGCCGTTTTATTAAAATGGGTAGGAGTGTTATGAAATCAGATCCAGGAATAATAAAAGTATCATGTTCTGGAGTTGCTACGTACATGATATTATCGAAATTTTTAAGTGTATTATACAGTTCTTCTTCGCTGCATTCTGTTGGAGTCGTTTTGGTATCTAACCAATAAGCATATTTTATTGAAGAATCTTTTTTAGGTAGTATAATTTCATCTTCCCAGTTTTTCATAGCATTTTAATTTATTGCAAATATATTATTATTTTAAAATGTAGAATTTGTTAGAATACCTATTTTTACCCTAACTACAAACTAACCAAACTATATGTACAAGATTAAATATTTCAAAGCAATTTTTACCCTCTCGCTTTTAATGATATTATTTCTTTCATGTGAGAAAGAACATGACTTTTTAAAAGAGGTAAAGGGCGAATGGGCTATAAAAGGCGAGGGAACGTGGAACTTTTCGCAAGATGTTCTTACAGGTGTCATTAAGGAAGGTTATGGTTTTATATACTCAAAAAAGAGTTATAAAAATTTCATTCTAGAAATAGAGTTTAAACCGGATAGCACAGTTAATTCAGGTGTTTTTATTCGCTGTAAGAATGACAGTATTAATCCAATAAATTGTTATGAATTTAATATTTGGGACAACCACCCTAAACAAGAATATAGAACAGGAGCGGTGGTATTGAAGTCATCGCCTTTAGCCAAAGTAACTACAATTGGAAAATGGAATAGATATAAAATAAAATGTGTTGACAATCATTTGCAAGCATGGATCAATGATGTATTAGTAGCCGACGTTGTAGATGAAAATCTAGCAGAAGGATATCTGGGATTACAAGCTTCAGGGAATGGTACCGTTCAGTTTAGAAAGTTTGATTTGGTTTTAAAGTAGCCGATTAATAAACAGTTATGTCGTAAGGGAAACTGCAATGAGTATTTTAAGTGATTTACTAAATCCCTAAAATCTTTTTGATTGTGTTTCCAATACCACTTTTTTGTTCACCAGGTTTTTCATCTTCTTCGAACAAAATTCCTTTTACGTTTAAGTGATGTCCTATTTGCTCTTGACCTAAATATTCTTCAAACCCAACCACTTGTTTACGGTATTTACACATTTGACAATTCATATTGGCAATACCATTTTTGGCTTCTTCCAAACGCTCGTCAAAAGCTTTTAAAATTAATTCATCTGTTCCAAAAGGATCGGTATACACATATTCGTTCGTAGAAGACTCATCCATAGTTTTGACCGCGCCATAAATTCTCTCTAACAAAACACCTGTGAAAAAGAAAAAAGGAATCACAATAGTTCTTTTGAACCCTAGTTTATCAACCATTGCGAGACTTTCTTTAATATTGGGGTAAGCAGTACCACTATAACCAACAGTAGCAAAACCAAAGCCTAGACCTTCCCAGAGCATGTTTGTGAGTTTGGCAACATCACTATTGGCATCAGGATCGGTAGTACCACGACCAACAACAACCAAGCATGTTTTTTTTCTGTCTATTGTAGGTAGTTTAGCCTCGGTTTCTTCGATACGTTTTACCGCTAAATCTAATAGAAAAGAACTTACACCAATATGCTTAGCCATAGAAATGGTTAAGTCTTCATGATAGGTTTGTACTGTGTTTAATTCAAAAGGAATGTCATTCTTGGCATGAGAGCCTGCGAATAATATTACTGGCAACGCATAAATTTTACGAACACCATTCAAATACATACGTTCAACGGCCGCTTCATAAGTTGGATGATTGAATTCTAAAAAACCATAATCAACTTCATAGTCTTTTTCGTATCGTTCTTTTAAGATAGTTACCAATCTTTTAAAAGAGGTAACAGCAGCGGGTCTTCTTGATCCATGTCCGCATAATAAAATTCCTTCTTTCATCTCTAATCTTATTAATTTCTTTGAGTAAAAATTTCTTTTTTTCCTTCCTCGGTATTATTAGCTTCTATTGGAGCTGCTCCAATGATAAAAACAACTGGCATTTCCATTGATGCTGAAGCGACAATATTTTCAATGGTTCCAAGTGTACCTGTTACAATTCTTTGGTTACTTCTTGAAACATTTGAGATCGCATTTACAGGAATGTTCTCATCTTGACATACCTCCAATAGTTTTGGTATAATACGATGTAAACTTTTTAATCCCATGTAAATTGAAATGGTATTTCCTGCTTTTAACATATGAGCAATTCCGTTCAGTTGTTCGAAAGAGTAATCTGCCGTATGTGCTGTACAAATCAGCATGGCATTGGAATGATTTCTTTCTGTAATAGGAATGTTTAAGGTGTTTGCAGCAGCTATGGCAGCTGTAATTCCTGGTACTACTTCAAATGGGATATCGTGATTCGTTAAATAACGAGCTTCTTCAGCTGCTCTACCATAAATATAAGGGTCACCAGATTTTAATCGAACAACTTTTTTTCCTTCTACATAATGCTTATGCAATAACCTGTTAATAGCTTCTTGTCTATCTATTTGATTCGATTGATCACCAAATTTTCTACCAACGTATATTTTCTCACCATGAGAATTTAACTCCAAAATTTCATGAGAAACCAGATTGTCATGTAAAATAACATCGGCTTCTTTAATGAACCTTGCAGCTTTAACAGTAAGTAAGTCTGGATCTCCTGGACCAGCGCCTAAGATGGTTATTTTATGCATTTAACGAACTAGAATTAAAGGATCTGGATATTTATAATTGTAGTTTAAGAGTGTTTTACTCTTTGTGTTTGAAATCTTTTTGAATTGTATTGATTTGGTTTCTTTGAATTCTGGTGGAGTTAGCTTTTCTTTTTTGGCAGCAAGCGTATAAAACTCCTCTCTTAATGGATGTTCATCTGCAGAACCATTAATAATTTCACCCCAAGCATCACGTTCAATAATTGCTTCAATTAATCCAATACAATCATCTTGATGAATAACATTGATAGGAGCTTTCCCATTTGCAACTTCCTTTTTATTAGCTAGAAATCTTCCTGGAACTCTATCATATCCAATAAGTCCTGCCAATCTCAGTATGGTAAGGTTGCTTTTTGAATGAGATTTTAAAAGATTCTCCACTTCTAAAACAGCTTTGCCAGATTCTTTTTCAGGTTTGTTTTCGAGAGTTTCGGTAACCCAGTCATTAGTATTCTGATATACTGATGTAGAGCTAACAAAAATTACTTTTTGATCTTGAGAAATATATGGAAGAATACTCTCCATCTGTTCTTTATAGATGTTAGCTATATTAGGTATTCTTCTCGGTGGAAAATTAATAACAATGATATCACAACCGAACAAAAAGTCTTTATAAAGTTCTTCGTTATTACTTTCTCCTAGTTTAAAAATGTAAGGCTCAATTCCAGCTGCATCTAAAATAGATTTTTTATTATTGGAAGTACTAGAACCTTTGATTGAATATTGCTTAGAAAGTAAATGCTTCGCTAAGGGAAGTCCTAACCAACCACAACCAAGAATACTAATTTGTTTTTTACTCATAGAATACATTTATGTCAAATCCTAACGTATAATAATCATTACAATCTTCAATTGAATACTTTTAATTATATAGAAGATTATCAGGTAATCAAATTTCTAACTTCATAACTTTTTCTATATCCATATTTAAATAGATACTTATTATGTAATTCCAAGCATCTATATTATGTTTTGGAATGTTTATGGATACTAAAAATTTACCTTTTCTGTTTTTCAGGCGAAGATAACCATTATAGTCCGAACTCTCTTGATCCCAAATAACTTCTGCAACACCAACTTTACGATCTTTTATCTCGTCAGCAACGTCTTTTTCAATAGCTTTGGTAATTGGACCAATGGCTAACCTAAATTGCGTATCGCCTCCGTAAATATTCATATCGAATGTATCAGTATATTTTACTTCATGTTTCTCGGAAATAAATTGCTTTAAATCATTAGGAAAGGTGATAGAGAAATCATGGAAACTTTCGAATAGTTTTTTAAATAAGGGATATAGATATTGGTCTGAAGCAGATGACCGAGATATTAATACTTCTCCGTATTCTGAATCTGATTTTTTATCGAAAACAAAGGGCTTCGAAGGTCTTTCATTATCTGAGGTCATATGTTCCCAACCATCTTTAAATAATAAGTATTCGGGAATAGCTTCTTTATGTTTAGTATGTGAATCTATGATTTCAACTGCCTTTTCGGGAGTTAAATTTTTGTACCAGAAATTTCCTGGCTCCACAATCCATGTAGGAGCGTCCTCACATCGTCCATTGCATCGGGTTCGAATACTATGAGTATGATCCCAAAGTCCTTCGTTTCTTAAGTGAGCTCTGGCTTCTCTTACGGCCATTTCACTGTTTGCTTTTTTACAAGAACCTCCATCACAAAAGAGAAAGGTTGTTTTTGCTTTAGCTACATTTTTACCCATGATTTAATATATTTTAGTTTGGTCAGTTTTTCTCCTCTTCCTTTTTACATGTTTCTTCTTTCGTTGTTTTCTTCTCAAGAATTTAATACCCATTACCGTTCCAGTAAAACAAACTACAGATCCACCTATTAAAAGAACAATGAGTACGATATCCCACAGAGGTCTATTCCAGGTAAGAAATGAAAAATCTAAACTGTGAAGACCATGATATATCCAACGTTGAATCCTATTTTTAGTAGAACATTTGTAAATAACTTTTGTGGTTTCTGGATCGATATAATAGCTTGTTTCGGTATTGGTGTCAATTCTAAGTACAGGTAATTTTTTAGAGTTATGTCTGCTGTAATAATAGTTATCGTAGGTTTTGAGTAAAGTGGTTTTGGTAATGCTAATATTTGTAGGGAATGACTCGATAATTTTAATATAATCTTCAGTTTCAGGAATCACTTTAGGTTCTGAAAGATTAAATAAAGTTTCCTGTTTATGACTGTAAACAGTTGAGAAAACACTTCCATTAAAATAAGAGAAATTAGCTTCTTGAAATTCTGAATTACTTATTTGATGAAGGAAGTTATTCCATTCTTCCTGATGAATGTTGTTTAAGGTAAAACTTCCTTTTTGCCAATATTTCAGTTCTGTTTTTGAAAGGCTAGTACTAGGTGTCCAGCTAAAAGGAGTCATACTCATCCAACCACTGAATATCCATGTACAAATAAAGGTTCCAAATAACAAACCGAAGTAATAATGAAAATTATACCACTTGTTTTTAAAACGTTTGAAGTTTGCTTTTGGTTTCTTTTTGTAGCGAACAATTCCAGTAAAAATACCAGTAATTACCATAATAAAACCTAAGGCCGATAACCAAACAATTAGTTGATACCAAAAGGTATTGTGAATTCTAATGTCTTTAAAGTAAATCCAATGTGGAATAGCTCCAAGCCAAGACCAAAATCTTTCTTTAGAATTATTGCTTGCAAGAATTTCTCCAGTTAGAGAAGAGACATAAGTGTAGGTTTTGTCATCATTTTCAAAATCAACTTTGAAGATAGGCATGTGCTTCAAAAAGCGAGTTCTTGGAATCCACTGATCTAATTCTGTTAAGGTATTTACAGTTCCTTTTTCTGTAATTTTTAAATTTTCTTTTGCTATGGAAAGTGCTTTTTCTTTGGTAATGCTAATGAGTTCACCATTGTCAGCATATTTAGAAATAACTTTTCCATTATGAGAGACAAAATGATAAACAGGACGATTTAATTGGAAGTTTAGTGAAATACTATGGATAGTATCTGAAACTTGATTTTGAAATATGTTTGTTGGAGAAAGTAGGTTTGATATTTTGTTCGCTGGAAGCATTTCTCTTTTTTCGCTTTTACTTAAAAAAGGAAATGATTGGTACATCATAACAATTCCTGATAGAAACCAAATGAGAAATAAAGCGCTGAAAAACGTTCCCAGCCAATGGTGGAGGGAAATTATTTTCTTTTGAAGTTTTTGTTTGGTTAGTTTTTGCACGATAGAAGGTTCTAAGCAAAAAGAGCTGCCTATTTAAAATAGACAGCTCCTGATAATTAAAATTTATAAGTAAGGTTTAACCTAAAGTTTCTTCCAGGTCCTACGAAAAATTGATTATCGTAAATGGCATCTGTAAAGTAAAGCTCATCGGTAAGATTATTTACATTTAATCCGATTCTTACTTTGTTTGTTTCATAATAAATAGTACCATCTAAAATGGTGTATGAAGGAAGCTTAAAGGTGTTTTCCGAATTGGTGTAATTTTCACCAACATAATTTCCTCCAAATCCGAACCCTAGTCCTTTTAGTCTCGATTTTTGAATTTCATAAGTAGCCCATAAATTCCCTGAATTTTTAGGAGCGAAACGAAGTACATTTCCTGCTTTAATAGATTGGAAAGCTTCGTCATACGATCTAACTCTAGCATCGACATAAGCATATCCAGCATTAATATATAACCCTTTAATTGGTTGCGCTTCAATATCAATTTCCAAACCTTTTGAATCTGCTTCACCAATTTGTTTTAAATCGTTATGATTTGATCCATCAACAATATTGTTTTTAAGTAAGTAAAAAGCAGATAAAGTTGCTGTAAGGATATTTTTCTTCTGGAATTTTAAACCTCCTTCAACTTGATACCCTGTTTCAGGATCAAATACTCTTCCATCCGCCGCAATTCTTCTTGACGGTTTAAAGTAATTAGAATACGAAGTAAAAATACTCATGTTTTCCAAAGGTTGGTATACTAAACCTCCTCTGTATGTAAAAGCGGTTTTAGGAATATCTGTTCTAACACCATTTTCGGTAACAACTCTGTTATTGTTAAGTTGATCTCTGTAGTAGGTTCCATTAAAGATGTCATAACGAAGACTAATTGACGCTTTGAATTTATCAGAAAAACGTAACCAATCTTGAATATAAAAACCACTTACAAACTCTTCTTTAACATCAACTCTTTCGTCTACAGGCTCAATATGACCTTGATTTAAAATTGGATTCTGCACAGAAATTGTAGTACCAACTCCTGGTCCAACAACACTCCCTCTGAAAGTTTTACGATCTAATAAACTCAAAGAGTTACCAAACAATAATTTGTGCTGAATACTTCCAGTACTTGTAGTGTAACTAAAGTCTAATTGGTTTTGTAAAGTTTTCGTTTGATGGTTAAAATAGAAAGGAAAATCTCTAGTTATTTCATCTTTTGCATCGTTTAGAACTAAAAGTTCAGTAGATAAATAATCGATATCATCACTCGAATAAGAAACTTGATTTGTAAGTTCTAAATTCGAGTTGAACTTATGAGAATACTTTAATTGAAAGTCGTAGCGTTTATGATTTAAATAATCCTGAGGATCATTAAATCTAGTTTCAGGATCTAATCCAGGAACTAATTGACCATTTTCATCCATAGGAATACCCGTATCGGTATCATATTGGTCATTGTTTATTTGAACGTAGAACTCTAATTTATCTTTTTCAGAAGGAGTATATTCCAACATAAAAGATCCGTTGTTTGTTTCAACGCCATAATCTCTCCATCCATTAGAACGTGTCATTCCGAAATCAGTTCTGTATCGAAGTTTGTCAGAAATAGCACCTCCATACCCAGCAGACATATTGTAAGTATCAAAACTTCCATAAGAAATACTGAAGCTACCTCGATCTTGATAAGTAGGTCTTTTTCTCACAATATTGATGATTCCACCAAGAGCAGAATGGCCATATAAAGCACTGGCAGGCCCTTTTAATACCTCAATTCTTTCAACATTGGCTAAGTTTGTAGTAGGTGCACTTGTTGAGATATTATGACGCTCATCTCTTACTCCATCAATTAATAAAACGAAATTGTTGAAACCGCGGATTCTGAAAGTTTGAAAACCACCGTACCTATTAATAGGTCTTACACCTGTAGCACTTTTCATCGCATCTCCAAGGTCGGTAACATTGCGTTGTTCAATAATTTTAGAACTTACACTGTTTGTGGTAACAGGAGCATCAATATCCTTTACATTTAGTCTTCCAACACTTAATACTTCTTTTTTTAGCTGATTTTGATTCGAATTAACTGTTACTTCTTCCAAAGAAATGGATTTCTTCTGTAGAGAAATAGTAATTGTTTGCTTTGTTTTAGAAGGAAGTATTCTTTTTCTTCTTGTAGCATATCCCACTTTTGAAAAAAGAAGAGCTCCCGATTTGTTAGAAACCGTAATAGTAAAATTACCATTAACATCGGTAGTTGTTCCTTTTTTTAAACTTTTAATAGAAATAGAAACATCAGGGATTCCTTTTCCAGATTTAGAATCTTTTACGATTCCTGTAATTGTAGTGTTGGATTGTGCATTGACAAAAATAGCCAACAGCATAAACACACTGCATAACACTAGTTTTTTCATTAATTGAAAACCGTTTTAAGCAGGTAATATGTAGAAAATACTACGTTTAGTAGTTATGTATTTTCTAACCCTTTACCCGAGAGTTACTAAAAATTTTATGATTTAAGGCAGGTCTCCTGACTTGGTCTCAAAATATCGCCTTCCCACTTTAATTTAAGCAGTGGCTTAATCTCAAAAAATGGAAATTTTACTTGAGATGTATGATATTTTGTTTAAATAGAACCTTACAGTTGCGGGAACAGTTTTGGATTTTCACCAAATTCCCTTTTAATTTTTACTCACATAAAAAACCGTAAATCGGGGGCAAATGTAGTGCTTTTTGCCCGTGTCAAATAATTTTTTCTTAAGAACGTTGCTAGCCTTTATGTTAAAGTTAGGAATGAGTCTTTTTGGAATGTTTTTAGGAAAGGAGAGCCTTTTGAATTTGAGTTAGTTAGTTTTTAGGGGAAATGTTTTTTTGTAGAGATTTAGGAAAGTAGTTATTGTTCGGGAATATCTATTCAATAACGCTTATATTTGTTTGGGTATAACTAGTTGTACGTAATTAGAGAAAACTAATAAATAGAAGGAACAAATTGAAACAAAAAAGAGATAGGTATGAAATGCACAAGTATTGGGGGAAAAAGCCTGCCAATGACTTGAATAAGCTAATTGAGAAATATTCCGATAAAGGAGCTACTGTTTTGGATCCTTTTTCTGGCTACGGAGTCTTTTGTTGTGAAGCATATCTTTTAGATAGAAATGTTATTTCTAATGATTTAAACCCATCAGCAAATTTCATAACCGACCAACTTTTAGAACGAAACATAAACATTTCTAAAATAAAGGAGGAATGGAAAGCCATTAAAGAAGAATTTACTCCTTACATTAATTCTTGGTATGAATTTAATTACAAAGGAGATATCATTATTCCTTCCGCTATACTTAGAGACAATAATGACATTCCAATAATGTTTAAATTTAAACGGGATGGTGATAGGAAATCAACTGAAGTAGCGATTGATCACGAAACTGCACAAGCGTTTATTGAATTTGAAAAATCTCAACAAATAACAGATTGGTATCCCACTGATTCTTTAATTGAAAATTCAAGAATTTCAGCAAAGAAAGGAATGACAATTGCGGACCTGTTTACTAAACGGACATTAGCTTGTCATGCCCGACTACTTAGTTTGATAGAGACTCATTCTTCTGGAAAAGAGTTAAAACTTTTAAAACTTGCATTTACGGCAAATTTAGCTAACTGTTCAAGGCTTGTTCCACCAATTAAATCAAGAGGTCCAATGGCACCAGGCGCATGGATGACAGGTTTCTATATCGGTGATACATACATAGAAAATAACGTTCTCCAATATTTCGAGAACAGATTCAATAAAACGATTAAGGGAAAGGAAGACTATTTGAGCTTTTTTGAATCAGATGGTGATTTATTAGGTAAAAAAGAAAGAAAAAGCACCTACTCAATAACCAGTGACGATGCAAAAAATCTATCAGTTCCTTCGGAATCTGTTGATTATGTTTTTACTGATCCTCCCTATGGAGGTGCAGTTCCCTATTTTGAACAAAGCATAATATGGAATACATGGTTAAAACTCGCCCCTGATTATGACAATGAAATTGTAATTACTGATAGCAAAGTAAGAAAAAAAGGGGCTACTGAATTTGAGTTAGAAATAGAAGAAGCCTTCAATGAAATAAGAAGAGTGCTTAAAAATAGTGGTTATTTTTCTCTTACCTATCATTCTCTTTCTGGTTTAGAATGGAAGGCGATTACTAATGCTTGTATCAAGAACGGTTTTGAATTGGTAGATTTTCAGTGGCTTGTTCAAAAGTCTTTTACACCGAGACAGATTAATAGGCTTAAAAGTATAAAAGGTGATGTATTAGTTACCTTTCAAAAGGTTTCATCAATTCAATCAAAGCACTTAACTAATAAAGAAGCAAAAACTCTTTTTCTTGAAAAAATTGAAGATTGGATATCAGCTACTCCACTGGACACGAATGAAATATTTCTGAGAATTATGAGAATGATATTCGAGGAAAAAATAATAATCGAAGAGATAGACTTATTAAAAATATTAACTGCGAATTTCAAATTCACAGAAAATCAAAAATGGACATTAAATGACGAACTTTAATTTTGCTGAATTAGATAATTGTTTTAGGAATAATGACTTTCCGAGTATAGAAAATGACAATAAAGGTATACGTTTCCTAAAGTTACGCAGTATGTCGAGAAAGGCTACAATGGAAGAATTCTTTGATTTACATGAGATAAACTATGAAGGGGTTAGTTCAAGACAGTATTTCCAGACTGCTTTTAATCTAAATGAAATTACTGATGCTCAAATAAATGATTTTATTAATTCAAAATACTTAGAAGAAAGACGGGAAAGAATGGATAACCAAGATTATCTTGTTGACCAATTATCTCGTTTACAATATTTTGATTGGGGTGGTTCTTTTGGAAATAGTTTAGAGAAAAATATAGTAAACAACTATGTTAAGAAGATTCAATCTTACGATAAAATTAATGAGGAAATTGAAGGTAGTTTATTAACCAGTTTAAGAGGATACACATTGAATTCATGGTATAACCACTGGACTTCAATATTAATTGAAGATTTATTCAAAGATCATGACGCAATACTTCCGACTGTTGGTCTTGTAAAGAAAATTGATTTTTTTATAAATGATGTTCCTTTTGACCTTAAGGTGACCTATTTTCCAGAGCAATTATTAGCCAATAAACTTAGAGAGCTTGGATATGGCAATGAGCTAACCAATTTGAAAAGAATTTGTAGATCATTAGACATACATATTCCAAATGATTTAAAAAACAAGGCATTGAAACTTCACCTTTACAACAAAGTTTCTGAAGATCAACGAGAAGAGGCTTGCAAATTTATTTCAACTCTTAAAGAGCATAAAAAGAATATTATTCAAGAAGCTGAAGCTGACCCTGCCGAATTAAAAAAATGGTTTTATGAAAATCAAGGTGAAGCCAGATTTGATGCATCTAATAGATTTTTTCTTGTACTTACGGATGAATCGGACTTGTCTAATAGCTGGAAGTTAAAACGTAACATTCACTTCTTAAGAGAGAATATTAACGCACACCTAGATGGGATTTCTAATGATATGGATGGGTTAGAAACGGAATTTTATTGGCATGTAGATCAACAAACCTATAGTTGTAAATCAGATATACTATTTTTAAAATATACAGAATAATAACTGCTTATAACGATGTGTACAGCCCATAGCTAACCTACAGGATAGTAATGCACCTTGTACTGAACGTTATTTCTGGTGCGGGTAAAAATTAAATGAATTAAAGAATGAACTTTTTAAAACCAATATTTAGTAAAAAAGAGGAATCAATAAATTCGTACTCTGATTTTTGGAATTGGTTTCAAAAAAATGAAAGAAAGTTCTACAAAGTTTTAAAAGAAGAAGGCAACGTGAATAAAATCTTCTTCGAAAAACTTGGTCCAAAATTAAATGAGTTGAAAGAAGGTTTCTGGTACTTAGCTGGAATGTACAATGATGAAGTCGCCGAATTAATAATTACTCCTGATGGAGAAATTAAAAACGTGGTTTTTACAGAAGAGCTTATTCAGAATGCACCTAATTTGGAAAATTGGAAATTTACAGCGTTAAAACCTGCCATTGATGTAAAAGATGTGAATATAGAAATGGGAGGATATTCTTTTAATAATGAAAATCTTTTTTTCTATTCTAACGATCATCAAGATTATCCTGATGAAATTGATATTGTAATTACGCACAATCAACTCAATGAACAAAATAAATCAACTATTGTTAACGGAACTTACATTTTTTTAGATAACTATTTAGGAGAGTTAAATTCGATTTTGATAATAGATAACTTAAATGTTATTTCTGAAGCTGCTGTAGAAAAAAAACTTATTCCAATTGGTAAACTTAAAGACTTTTTGATTTGGAGAGAAAAGGAGTTTGTTGAAAAATATAAAGGACTTAGGCATAATACTGAAAATGATATTTATTCAAGCTTAGAAGCAACGTTAAAGAATGGACTTCCATTAATAGCAATTGTAAATAGTGATTTGTTGAGTTGGGATAGTAAAGCGTCTCATCCTTGGATTGCTAAATTGCAGATAAAATATGATGGAAAAAACAATAATGGAATGCCGAGTGGGATAGTATACCAACTTATGAATGAGATAGAAGAAAAATTAATGGCTCAATTAAAAGATTCTGAAGGTTACTTGAATATAGGAAGAGAAACAGCGGACTCTATTCGAGAGGTGTATTTTGCATGTAATGAGTTCAGAAAACCATCAAAAGTATTTTATAGTATTAAGGAGGAGTATAAAAATAAAATTGAATTAGACTTTGATATTTATAAGGATAGATATTGGCAATCTTTTAATCGATTTAATACAAATTAGTAAAATTATATATTATCGAATATCTTTTAAGTATAAAGACTCAAGAACTAATAATAACAAATAGTATGTTTTTTATTTTCGGGATTTTACCTTTAATACTAGGGAGTCTTTAAACTTTAGTTACTTCACGAGTAAAAATTAAAAATTGCAATAAACATAAACTCCAATTAAGCTAAGTTAAATGGATAAATTCCTAAGTTAAATAGAAACCAATTGTAATAGGTTCGAATTCACCTCAATTTTGCTTTAAAATAATTTATAACAATTAAAAAAAGTAAAATAAATATGGATTCTAATTATACAGCAATTAAACAACAAAACCGATTATTAAAAGGAGTATTAGCGGTAGTAGGAATGTTTTCTCTCTTGCTAATTATATCAGCTTTTAAAGGCTCTAGTAATAATATTAAGCATTTTGATGAAATTGTGGTTAAAAAACTTACAATGATTGATAGTTTAGGTACAGAACGAATCCGAATGACCACCGATTTGTCAACAGGACCATTTGCTGGAAGCGAAATCAAACGAAATGTTCCACCCAACATGGCGGCTATTATATTTATGGGGCAGAACGGAGATGAAGTCGGAGGGATTGGCTATGGAGGATCTAAGGAGATGACTTTTGCTTTAAATGGTCTCGATTATACAGGAATGCCTTTAGAAGCAATTGGTTACAATCGAATCCAAACACCTGAAACTTCTGCAGCACAATTTGTCGTAATGGATGGGCCTAGAAAAGATTCTGGATTTAATTCGGAGAAATTTATTGAAGAAACGAAAAACTTAGATTATACTAGCGGCCAATTAGGAGAACAAATGAAAATATTACAGTCTCAAATGGTTTCAAGAGTCAATTTGGGTGTAGAAAATCATAATGCAGCGTTAACTCTTTATGATAGTAAACAAAATGCTCGAATCATTTTAAAAGTCGATGATAATGATGAGGCTGTATTTCAAATTTTAGATGAAAAAGGAAATGTGGTACACAAGTATTCGAAGTAGTAAAATAGGTGAAAATATATTAATTGGGGCACTTCTTGTGGTATACGCAGTAATTTGGAGTGCCTTCAATTACTATTTAAGATATACATATACAATTGGCGGAGATGTTCCTTTTTATAAACTAGAGATGCATTTAGTTTTTATATTCTATTGCATATTAACACCAGTTGCGTTATTCCCAGTTATTAGGTATTTAGATTCAAAAATTGAGTATCCAAAAATTAGGCAATATGCTCTTTTGTTATTCTCAGGAATAGTTTTAACACTAGTTTGGTCTGTTGTTTATTTCCTTCTGATTAGGCTTGTATTTACAGGGAGCATAGGAATTTCTTTAAGTATGATATTATTAAACGCATTTGACTGGGAGGTATCATTTGGAATTCCAATCGTACTTCTAATGCTTGGATATTTTTATATGCGTAAAAACATCTCACAAAGAAAGCAAATTGATGATAATGAAAAAGCACTATTACGAAATCAACTTGATTTGCTCAATAGAGGTTTCGAGCCGCATTTTCTATTCAATAATCTAAATATATTACACCATTTAGTAGATGCAAATCAAGACAAAGCAAAAGATTTTATTACGGATTTAGCCTTTTTATATCGTCATATTATAAAATCAAATAGCGAAGCCATTATTCCGTTAGTCCAAGAAGTTAGTTTTGCGAAGAAATACCTCAATATTCTTAATGTTAAATTCAATAATTCCTATCAAATAAATTTTAATATTGACGATTTTAGCAGCGCATTTTTGGTTCCTAATACACTTCAGGTTTTAATTGAAAATTTTGTAAAGCATAATGCTTGTAAAGAAGGTGAAAAGCTTGAGTTAACTGTTGAAAAACGGAGTGATACCTTAGTTGTAAGGAACCAAAAAAATAAGGCATTAAAACCTATAGCTGCATCCAATAAAACTGGGTTGAAAAGTTTAATTGAGCGCTATGAACTTAGTTTAGGAGCAAAAGTAATTGTGGAAGAAGAAGAAAATGTTTTTACCGTAATTATTCCTTTAATTATTGAAAACTAAAAAGAATAAATGAAGATAATCATTATTGAAGATGAAATTGAATCTAGAAGAAAAGTAGAAGATTACGTAAAACAGTATGATCCGAACATAGAAATAATATTGAGCACTGGTTCTTTTAGAGAAGCTATTAATACTCTTGTGAATCATTCAATAGATTTAGTGCTTTCAGATATCGAAATTTTAGATGGCAACGTCTTCGATTTGTTATCAGAAATTCCTGTAATCTGTCCTTTTATATTTATTACTGCTTATGATCATTACACGTTTAATGCTCTAGAAAATCATGGTTTTGGTTATTTGTTAAAGCCTTATAGTTACGAAGAGTTTTCAAAAGTGATGGAGAGCTATTTTACGTTAAAAACGAAAATTTCAAGTTCAAATGAACGTAGAATAGAAGCTTTACAAATGATTGAACAGCCTGACTACAGAAAACGTATTGTAGTGCAGTCAGGAAAAGAAAAGGTAATTATTCTAAAAGTTCATTCAATTAAACTAATTGAAATTGAGAAAGGGGTTTTGTTTGCTCTTACTGAGTTGGGAGAAAAATATATGATAAAAGAAACCTTAACCTTAAGTAATATTGAAGCAACGTTAAATCCGAGGGTGTTTTTTAGAATTAATAAGTCTCAGCTAGTGAATATTGATTTTATTTCAATGTATGAGCAATATGGGAAAAACAAGGTCGCTATTAAATTAATCGGTAGTGAGAAAAATACATTGATAACATCGGTAAATAGAACACCAATATTTAAAGAATGGGTTAGGAAATAATAAGTAATTCCTAGGGGGATTATACAATTAGTACTTGTAGAATTTCTTGAGGTGTATCCGTGAAATTACAGGTACATTGATTTGAAGAATTTTAGCTATGTTTGATAAAGTAGACTAACTAAATAAACATTAAAAACTATTCACTATCAAAAATGGAAAAGCTAAAGAATTGTATTTTAAGTGTAATTTCTATGGAGGGAAAATCGATGGATACTATTTTATCAGCTTTTGAACCATTGGAGTTAAAAAAAGGAGATTTCTTATTGAAATCTGGTAAAATATGTCGACAAATGGCATTTATAGAATCTGGTTATCTAAGAATGTATGATTTGGTAGATGGAAAAGAGATAACCTTATGGATTGGTAAAGAAGGTAAATTCATTACATCGCTTTCGAGTTTTATTTTCGAGACTCACAATAATTGGAATATTCAAGCAATTACCGATTGTAAACTTTGTGTTATAAATAGAGAAAAGCATTTTGAACTGAATAAAACGGAGCCTAAATGGTTAGAGTTTGACAATACGTTATTAGCAAATTCTTTTGCTTTGTTAGAAAGAAGAATGTTCTCACAATTGCATACCACAGCGAAAGAACGGTTTGATAGTTTGCTTAAAGAAGAACCTGAGCTTTTTAATAATACTCCTCTACAATATATAGCATCTATGCTTGGAATCACGCCTGAATCACTTAGTAGATTAAGAAAAATGAATTAATTAACATTTGTCAAGAGAGAACTTGTTTTATTTATTGAAATTTGAGAAAACAAGATTTTTATTACAATGAACAAATTACAAAAAGCGTTAAAAACCAATGCATTATTCTCAGGGATATCGGGTATCATACTTATTTTATTGAACCACCAAATAGCTCTTGTATTTGGAACCACAAATTATACTGTTTTTTGGGTTATTGGATTACTATTAATCTATTTTTCCATAACGATATGGTATGAAATAAAAAAACAAAGGAGGTTCGCTGTTTTATGGATTATCATTCAAGATTATTCTTGGGTTTTAGGTAGTTTAATACTTATTGTTTTTAATCCTTTTGAAATTACTCAAATAGGGAATTTTATAATTGCGATTGTAGCTTTAATCGTCCTGTTCATGGGAATCAATCAAATGAATGGATTGAAGGAAATAAAATAAATGAGCTTACTGATAAATGGTATTATAAAGATTAAAGTATTTTTAGTGACAGAAAGAGTATTCAAATGGAAGAAATAGATAATAATTTTTATAATAGAGCAGATGAACATATAAACCTGGCGAATGATCAATTGAAACATGAAGCCCGAGGCAAAGTTAGTGCGTCGATGATGTATAGCGTTGCTAGGTTCAATTCATGGTTAAGTGCTACTGGGTGGAATAATGGTGAAGAAATGAAATTAGCCAAAGAAGAAACAATAGAGTATTTTGTAAATGAGTATAGAAATATGCTTATTGAAAATCTCGATGATTATATTGATAACTTCGATTCTTACATGAAAGCAGGAAAATAAGACCAAAACCTTATGAGTAAAGAGCCATTAAATTGTATTTTCGAATAAAAAAGAATAGTATCGAATTTATAATCCACATATACCTTGGTTTTCGTTTCTGGTGGGCAATGATATATCATAGAAATTCTTTGCCAAAGGAGACTACATTGTTAAATCCTATAATGGAAACTGAAGGAATGTCTTGGGCGGTTTTCTGGGAAGATGAGGGGATGCCCAATCCGTCGTATAATTTAACACGAGCATTTGTTTATGTGTTTCATTACAGAACTTCCTTAATTGTTGGAAATTCAGGCAACATACCTGGGTATGGACCAAAAAACTTTAATAAGTTAATGTTCCGATTGGCTAAATATTATTTTCCAGACTGGATTGGTTTCGATAAAAACAGATGTTCGTATAATCCTGAATTAGCAAGTAGAATATTGAGAATCCATAAAGTCTCGAAATGGCAGTTAGATAAACTACTAGATGAGTCTTAGTAGATTTTATCAATGTAGTTTTTTATGAATTTCCATCTTTCCTCTACCGATTGTTTAGGAAGTAATTGAAGAGAGAAACCAAGGTTTTGATAGGTTTCCATTAATAGTATATGCAATCTTTCTGCCTCGTCAAACGATTGTAAACGTTGCTCATCCTGAACATAAATATCTTTCCAAATTGGTAAAATAAAAACATGAGTATGGTAATATTTATGATAATCGAAAGTTAGAAATTTCTCAGCTATAGGTAGTTTTTTTTGTTTTAAATAAGCAATATTGTCAGCCAATCCTCGATCGACAAAAGCACATGATTGAATGGCAATATTCAATTCTTTCTTCGTTTGTTCGTAAACGAGATTGGTAAAAGCTTCAACATCTTGCCATGGGGTTTTTGTTCCATTATTTTGTTGTTCTGAAATAATAACCCTTCTAGAAACTTCTTCGAAAGTGGTATATCCTTTTTTATGGAGAGTATTTATCAGTGTTGTTTTACCTGTACCTGGAGCACCTGTAATAATAAATCTTTTCATCTGTTTGCATTTATTGTTTTAATAGTCAGATGTAACCTTTGATGTTTAAAATAATCATTCCTCTATGTGTTTAATAATTATTTGAAACATGTCGGTTTCATTGCATTATCTTTAAAATAATGATACCAATAACACAAACAAAAGTAGTGGCATGATTAATCTTTGCAACAGTTTTGAATTCTGAATTGTTCAAGTTTCTATTGGTATACCCAATATAAGGTTTGTCTACTAAGGTGCCATGATAATAATTGGGACCACCAAAACGACAATTTAATATGAGAGCTAAAGCCGCTTCAGGATATCCAGCATTGGGACTCGAGTGCTTTTTTCCTTCAGAAAACATTTCTTTAATTTTAGAGACTTTGCCAGTAACTATCAGCATGATTACAGCTGTAATTCTTGAAGGAATGTAGTTGAAAACATCATCTAATTTGGCTGCAAATTTACCGAAATCTATATAACGTTCATTTTTATAACCAATCATAGAATCCAAAGTGTTGATCATTTTATAAAGCATAGCACCTGGAACACCAAGAATAGCATAATAAAATAGAGGAGCGATTACTCCATCACTTAAGTTCTCTGATAGTGTTTCGAAAACGGCCGTTTTTATTTGTTGGTCATTTAATTCACTTGTATCTCTTCCTACAATCCATGATAATCTTTTTCTGCCTTCAATGATTCCTTTGTCGAGTTCTTCAAATACAGCTTTGCCTTCTTGTATCAAGCTTTTATTTGCCAAAGCATAGAATAAAAAAATACTATTAAAAGCAATGCAGAGAACTGGGTACGATCTTAAAAAGATATTGACTCCATAGAAAAACAAAAATGTACCTAAACATAATATAACTGTAAGTAGCGCTCCTTTTGCAAAACGATAGTTGTTTTTATTTAAGGATTTTTCTCCAGTATAAATTAAATTTCCAAACAAACGAATTGGATGTGGAAGCCAGCGTGGATCACCCAATATTAAGTCTAAAACATAGGCGATAGGAAGTGGTAGTATATAAATTAAAATCTCCATTGTTTCAAAGCGTTGATGAGTAATTCGTTTTTCTCTGGTGTTTGACTCGCAACTCTAATAAAATGCTCATTTAACGTTCTAAAGTTTGAGGCATTCCTTATTAATAATTGATGTTTTTGAATTAGAAATGATTTTAACTCAGAAGCTTTAGGTTGTTCCAGCTCAATTAAAAAATAACTTGTATTTGTTGAATGCACTTTGAAACCGGGTAATAGATTGATAGCATTTTTAAGTTTTTCAGTGTTGTCGAAACAAGAGTCAAAATTGGGTGTTAATTCTTTATAATGTCGAAATAAAAATTCGCCTGCCGATAAAGCCACAGAATTTATATTCCAAGGAATTTTATACTTCAAAAGTTTGGAAATTAGTGTTGGTGTAGTCAATAAATAACCCAATCGAAGTCCTGGAATGCAGAATAATTTGGTAAGCGATTTAATTAAAATGATATTATTCCTTTTTTTCAATAGAGAAACGCATGATATATTACTGCTTGTAAATTCGGTATAAGCCTCATCAATAATAAAAATAGTTTCAGGGAACTTTGATGTCAATAAATTGAGTTCTTCAACTGTGTTTTCAATACCGTCAGGATTGTTAGGGTTACAGATAAAAGCTAGTTGGGTATCGAACTCATGCTCCAAAATAGCATTTCGGTTGATAAATTTTATTTCCAGTTTATTGGCTATCGAAGCCTGTTCATATTCTGAAAAAGAGGGACAACAAATGGTAACAGTTGATGAATGAAAAACATTTGTTATTAAATAAAATGCTTCAGTAGCTCCATTCGTAACTATTGATGTGTTCCTAGATAAAGAATGATGGTCCTCTATTAGTTGAGTCAAATTTTCTGCACTCGGCGCAGGGTAATTTTCTATAGATTTTAATTCCTCTTGCAGATGAACTAACAATTTTTTAGGAGCTCCTTTATACCAAACATTTGAGCTAAAATTAGCCTTAAAATCAATCCCTTCATATTTGTAAACGTCATCACCATGTCCGTAGTCTATCATAGTCTTTAGTATGTCAGGTTTTCAATAATAGATTCCATGTCAAGATTTTCTTCAAGGTGTTGCGCTAATTTATCATAGTTCTCTTCCTTGTATGCTTGATAGTCAAAGACTTCATTTGGTGCATTTGTATTAAAACCACTTAAAAGGTCATCAACAACAATACTATTGTCAAAAATTCCATGAATATAGGTTCCCCAGCAGTTACTTTTTATATAACCTTCCGGCTTTTTATCAATAAAATTTAAAGGGACTTGCTCTTCAAAATCAGTAATTCCCATATGTATTTCATATCCTGAGCAAACTTCGTTATTTTCTTTAAAGTGGAAAACACATTGCTTTGTGGTTTTTTCAGAAGCCATAATTGTATCGGCAGGAATAATACCTAATCCAGGAATTGTTTGAATATCGTTTTCAACATGATGTGGATCCGAAATAGAACGACCTAACATTTGAAATCCACCACAAATACCAACAATTTTTTTCTTTTGCTCATGAGCTAACAGAATTTCTTGAGCGAGTTCAGAGTTTCTTAAAAATTGCATATCGGCAATGGTATTTTTACTACCAGGTATAATAATAATGTCAGCCTTTTTTATATCTTCTTTCGATCGCGTGTAGAATAAATGAACACGTTTATCCTTTTCTAGCCTATTAAAATCAGTAAAATTAGAAATGAAGGGAAGCAAAACAACCGCTATGTTTATTTTTCCTTCGGACAACTTTTTGTTTTTCTCATCCAAACCTAAAGAATCTTCTTCTTCAATATAAATATCCTTCGCATAAGGAATCACACCTAAAACAGGAACATTTGTAAGTTGTTCCAAAAGTTTTTTCCCATCTTCAAATAAAGTAATGTCACCTCGAAATTTATTAATAATAATTCCTTTAATAAGCTTTCTTTCCTCTTCATCGAGTAAAGTAATACTTCCGTAAACACTCGCAAAAACTCCACCACGATCAATGTCTGCAATTAAATATACTGAGGCATCTGCATATTGTGCCATTCGTAAATTAACAATATCACGATGTTTTAAGTTAAGTTCACTAATACTTCCAGCGCCTTCCAATACAATTGGTGAGTATTCATTTTTCAGAGAAGTAAACGCTTTTTTTACTTCATCAAATAAGTATTGCTTATTGTTTCCCAAAAAATACGATCGAGCGGTTTGATCACCGATAGGTTTTCCATGAAGAATGACCTGAGATTTATTTTTTCCTGAAGGTTTTAATAAAACAGGATTCATGTTTGTGCTGCAATCTATTCCCGCTGCTTCGGCTTGAACAGCCTGAGCACGCCCAATTTCAAGGCCGTCTTTTGTAACATAACTATTCAACGACATGTTTTGTGCTTTGAATGGGGCGGGAGTATAGCCTTTTTGTTTTAACAAACGACAGATACCAGTAACAACGATGCTTTTACCAACATCAGAACCTGTGCCTACAAACATCAGGGGACGTAAATTTTTAGTCATATAAAGTTCGGAATAAAAGGCTAAAATACTACAAAGCGAAAAGCCTTAAAAAGATATGAATCCTAAATTTTCAAAAAAGGAACTCAAAAAGCTGAAAAGGGATAAATAAAAAAGCTTCACCGAAGTGAAGCTCTTAATTATTAACTAACCAAAATCAATCTTTAATCCCCTAAATTGTTTCTGGACATGTATAACAACCTAGATGTAATCTACCCTAACAAAAAATAACATTTTTTTTACCTAAAAAAGGAGTATAAAATTAACTAGTTGTTTTTTATGAGGTTATAAGTTGAAGTAGAGCCGAATTAATAGATTTTTTAGAATTTGGTATTAGTTATTTTTGTAACTTTGTGTAAGGAATGAAACATGTATCTCAAAAAATAGTGTCCTTAATAATGGCATTTGTAGTTCTTCTATCTACAATGTCGTTTACTTATGATCTTCACTTTTGTGGAGATATTTTAGTGGATGTGGCATTGTTTGCAAAGGCAGATTCTTGTGGAATGGATAAGGTTTCGGAAACAAGGAGTTCCGATGATTGTTCTATCCAGAAGAAAGGGTGTTGTTCTGATAAAAAAGTAATTGTTGAAGGTCAAAATGAATTAAAACAATCTTTTGATAATTTATCTTTTGAACAACAGGCTTTTGTAGTTTCTTACGTTTATTCTTACCTAAATTTATTTGAGGATTTACACGACAAAGTAATTCCATTCAAAAATTATTCTCCTCCGAATGTCATACAAGACATTCAATTACTTGATGAGGTATTTCTAATATGATTTTATAGATAATAAGTCAATTGGTTTCTGGTGTGTTTATACCATGAAACTCTTATGCGTGTATTTACACGAATTGTTTATTGTTTAAAATCATATTAGCATGCTAAACAAAAGCATTAAATTTTTAATAGAAAATAAACTGGTAGCTCTATTAATACTCCTTTTATTTATAGGTTGGGGAGTAATAAATGCACCATTCAAATGGGATATTGAATTTTTACCAACAAACCCAGTGGCGGTTGATGCTATCCCAGACATAGGAGAAAATCAACAGATTGTCTTTACAAAATGGGAAGGACGTTCTCCTCAAGATATCGAAGATCAAGTTACGTATCCATTAACTACATCGTTGTTAGGAATCCCAGGAGTAAAAACAGTTCGTAGCTCGTCAATGTTCGGTTTTTCAAGTATCTATATCATATTTGAAGAGGATATTGAATTTTATTGGAGTCGATCTCGAATTTTGGAAAAGCTAAACTCTTTGCCATCAGGCTTATTACCCGATGGAGTAAATCCGACTTTAGGGCCAGATGCTACAGGATTGGGACAGATATTTTGGTACACCTTGGAAGGAAGAGATGAAGAAGGTAATGTAACAGGAGGTTGGGATTTACATGAGTTAAGAAGTATTCAAGATTATTATGTAAAATATGCCTTATCGTCTTCTAAAGGAGTTTCGGAAGTGGCTTCAATTGGAGGATATGTTCAAGAATATCAAATAGACGTGAACCCTGAATTGATGCGTCAATATAATATCAGTTTACAACAAGTTGTAAAAGCGGTTAAAGAAAGTAACGAAGATATTGGAGCTCAAACTACGGAAATTAACAATGCTGAATATTTAGTAAGAGGACTAGGATATATAAAATCCATAGCCGATATAGAAAGTGCTGTTATCACTTCAGAAAATTTTACTTCCATTCGCATTAAAGATATTGCGAAAGTGACTCTGGGAGCAAAGACTCGACGAGGAATTTTGGATAAAGAAGGTGCAGAAGTTGTTGGAGGAGTAGTTGTAGCCAGATATGGAGCGAATCCTCTGGAGGTAATTTCTAAAGTAAAAGAGAAAATTAATGAGATAGCTTCTGGTTTACCAACTAAGAAACTAAATGATGGGAGGGTTTCTCAATTAACCATTGTCCCTTTTTATGATAGAACTGAATTAATAGAAGAGACCTTGTCTACCTTAAACGAAGCACTCACTTTAGAAGTGCTGATTACTATTTTGGTGATTATTGTTATGGTATTCAACGTGCGTGCTTCCATTTTAATCTCGGGGTTACTCCCAGTTTCCGTATTAATGGTTTTTATTGGAATGAAAGCCTTTGGAGTCGAAGCAAATATTGTAGCACTATCAGGAATTGCTATTGCTATTGGTACAATGGTAGATGTAGGTGTTATTTTATGTGAAAATATTATTCGCCATTTGGAGCAACATTCCAACAAACTATTAATAAATACGATAGTTTATAATGCAACAACTGAGGTTTCAGGAGCAATTATTACAGCCGTAATGACAACGGTAATCAGTTTTATCCCTGTTTTTACAATGATTGGAGCAGAAGGTAAATTGTTTCGTCCGTTGGCTTTTACAAAAACATTTGCGCTAATAGCTGCAATAATAGTTGCTTTGTTTTTAATACCTCCATTTGCAGCATCGATTTTCAAAACACGTAAAACAACAGATAGAATAAAGTATACTATAAATGGACTACTAATTTTAGTAGGAATCTTCGGATTGTTTTATGGAAATTGGTTTGCTTTTATATTAATTGGATTCGGAGTAATCTCGATACTTGTTTTGCAAAATAAAACCACTTCAATATTTGGAGAGAGAATAAATATAATATTGACAATTTTAATTATTGTTGGTTTGCTTGCTGAGCATTGGCAGCCTCTTGGAGTTGAAAGAAGTATCTTTTTAAATGTTCTTTTTGTTGGTGGTATTTGTTTTGGAATATTAGGAGTTTTTAGTTTATTCCAAAAGTATTACGCGACTATTCTAAACTGGGCTCTAGCAAATAAATTGTTGTTTTTATCAATTCCATTAACGGTATTAATATGTGGAATCTTAATTTTTAGAAATACAGGAAAAGAATTTATGCCTTCTTTAAATGAAGGATCCTTTTTATTAATGCCCACATCGATGCCTCATTCGGGGGTTGAAGAAAATAAAAGAGTATTGGAACAATTGGATATGGCGGTTGCGAGCATTCCTGAAATAAAAACTGTAGTAGGAAAAGCAGGAAGAACAGAATCCGCTTTAGATCCAGCACCGATGTCAATGTATGAGAATGTCATTCTCTACAAACCTGAATATATTTTAAATGAAGAAGGAAAACGTCAACGTTTTAAGGTAGATGAGGAAGGGAACTATCTTACGAAAAATGGTAATGTGGTCGTAAACCCTAATATCAAGAAAAGAAAAATCCAAGATGTTTTATTCTCTGAAATAAATTCTGAAGACCTAATTGAAGATGAAGGTGGAGAGTTTTATAGAAGTTGGCGACCTAACATAAAATCACCTGATGATATTTGGAATGAAATTGTAAAGGTAACTAAGCTTCCAGGAGTAACATCCGCTCCTAAATTACAGCCTATTGAAACACGCTTGGTAATGCTTCAAACTGGTATGAGGGCACCAATGGGAATTAAAGTAAAGGGACAAGATTTAAAGCAAATTGAATCTTTTGGAATCGCTTTGGAGTCTGTGTTAAAGGAAGTTGAGGGTGTTAAGAAAGAAGCTGTTTTTGCAGATAGAATTGTTGGGAAGCCTTATTTATTAATTGATATCGATCGGGAGAAAATTGCTCGATATGGAATTTCTATTCAGTCGGTTCAAGAAGTTTTAAAAATAGCAGTTGGAGGAATGCCATTGACTCAAACCGTTGAAGGAAGAGAGCGTTACGGAATAAGAGTGCGATATCCAAGAGAACTTCGATCGAGTCCTTCGGATTTGGAAAATATTTATATTCCAATTTCTAAGGAGAGTTCAATACCGTTAAGTGAAGTTGCAGAGATTCGTTACGAGCAAGGTCCACAAGTAATAAAAAGTGAAGATACTTTCTTAATTGGATATGTGCTTTTCGATAAAAAAGAAAATTATGCGGAAGTTAATGTTGTTGAAGAAGCTCAAAAAGTTATCCAATCCAAGATTAATTCTGGAGAACTAATAGTGCCTAAAGGTGTTTCTTATCAGTTTACAGGAACTTATGAAAATCAACTTAGAGCTGAAAAAACATTGTCGTTCGTGGTTCCGTTAGCTCTAGCAATCATTTTTTTGATTTTATATTTTCAATTTAGGTCGGTAAGCACTTCGTTAATGGTATTTACTGGAATTGCAGTTGCTTTTGCTGGAGGTTTTATCATGATATGGCTATACGGACAAGATTGGTTCCTGAACTTTAGCATCTTTGGAAAGAACTTAAGAGAACTCTTTCAAATGCACCCTATTAATTTGAGTGTTGCCGTTTGGGTTGGTTTTATCGCACTGTTTGGAATAGCCACCGATGATGGAGTGGTAATGGCTACCTATCTGAAACAATCTTTTGAAAAAAAACAGCCTCAGAATATTCAAGGAATTAGGGAAGCAGCTTTAGATGCAGGGAGTAAGAGAATTCGTGCTTGCCTAATGACAACCGCAACTACAGTTTTAGCCTTACTGCCTGTATTAACATCAACGGGTAGGGGAAGTGATATCATGATTCCCATGGCAATTCCAAGTTTCGGTGGAATGATTATAGACATTACTTCTTATTTTATTGTTCCAGTATTATATAGTTGGAAGGAAGAATGGGTTTTTAGAAATAAAAAGAAAAACAATAGCACAAGATTATGAAGATAGGAATGATTAAATGGATACTGTTTAGTTTGTGTTTAATATTAACAATAAAAATACAAGGTCAGGAGTTACACGTATTTATAAAGGAAGCCTTAGAAAATAACCTCAAGGTAAAGCAGTTCGAAAAACAATATGAGCGTATTGTTGAACGAAAAGAAGAGGTAAATACATTACCAAACACTGAAATTGGTGCTGGTGTATTTGTCAGTACGCCTGAAACCAGAACTGGAGCGCAATTGTTCAAGCTATCTGTAAAACAAATGTTGCCTTGGTTTGGAACAATTACAGCTAGAGAGAATTATATCGAAAGTTTATCAGATACGAATTATCAAGAGGTGGTTGTGATTAAGCGAAAACTAGTGAATTCGGTTACAAAATTATATTACAAGCTTTATGGTAACGAAGCAAAACAAAGAGTACTTGAGGAAAATAAGAAATTATTAAAAACCTATGAGCAGTTGGCACTAAACTCTTTGGAAGTGGATAAGGCTTCTGCGGTAGATGTATTGAAATTACAAATACATCAGAATGAAATAGTACAACAAATAGAAATATTACAAGAGGAGTTCAAAGGACAACGAGCTACTTTTAATAAAATGTTGAATAAAAGTACAGATACACCTATCGTGCTACCTGAAATAATTCAATTATTAGATGAAGCTGAGTCGGTTAATATCGAAAATCTAAAGATTCATCCGGAATTGGTAAAGTATGATAAGTTGTATGAGTCTGTAGTTCAATCGGAGTTGTTGAATCAAAAAGAAGAAAAACCATCTATAGGTTTCGGTATAGATTATATAAATGTAGAGGAGCGTCCCGATTTGAGTTTTGACGATAACGGAAAGGATATCATAATGCCAATGGTTTCATTATCCATTCCTCTGTTTAATAAAAAGAACAAATCAGTAAGCAAGCAGAATAAGTTAAAACAAGAAGAAATCAGTTTTCAGAAACAAGAACGATATAATGTTTTAGAAGCTTCACTAAAAAAAGCAGTAGCAAAACAAAAAGCAGCAGTGATATCATATCGTACTAATACAAGAAATTTGGATCAAGCAAAAAATGCGGAGCAAATCTTATTGAAAAGCTATGAAACAGGAACAATTGATTTTAATGACATACTAGATATTCAGGAGTTGCAATTAAAGTTTCAAATGAATAAGATAACCTCAGTCGTCGATTATTACGAAGAAAGAAGTTTAATTAACTATTTAATTAAGTAAGAAGGATGAAATCAACATGTTTAGATGTGGCGATTGAAAACAATAAAAAATAGACAGATGAAAAAATATTTAATATATGTAGGACTCATAATGATAGGAGTAGTTCTTGGAAAGTTCCTTTTTTCTGGATCATTCGATAATGCAGATACTCACAATCATGATGAAAAGGAGATGAGTAAATCCGAGTTTTGGACTTGCTCGATGCATCCTCAGATTAGACAGACAGAGCCAGGTGACTGCCCAATTTGTGGCATGGATTTAATTCCTGCTGAAGTTGGTGATGATGGTTTATCGGCTAATCAGTTTAAAATGACGAAGAATGCGTTGGCTTTAGCCAACGTTCAAACGACAGTTGTTGGGATTGATAAAAGTGAAAATACTGGACTAACACTCTCTGGAAAAATAGTAGCGAATGAAGAGTTGAATACCGTTCAGGCTAGTTTTTTTTCTGGAAGAATAGAAAGTTTAAAGGTAAGTTTTACAGGAGAAAAAGTTTCCAAAGGGCAATTATTGGCAACAATTTATGCACCTGATTTGATTAAAGCACAGCAAGAGTTATTAACCGCGGCTTCACTGAAAGAAACACAACCAGCTTTGTATAAAGCAGTCAGAAACAAGCTGAAGCTTTGGAAACTTTCGGAGAATCAAATCAATCAAATTGAAACCTCTAAAAAGGTGAGAGAGAATTTTCCAATCTACGCAACGGTTTCTGGAACAGTATTGGAAAAAATGGTGGATGTAGGTGATTATGTCAAGCAAGGACAAGGATTATTAAAAATGGCAAATTTAAATTCGGTTTGGGCGAGTTTTGATGTGTATGAAAATCAGATAAGAATGTTCAAAGTTGGACAAACGATAAAGGTAAAATCGAACGCATATCCAGGCGAAACCTTTCAAGCAAAGATTGTTTTTATAGATCCGACTGTCGATCCGAAAACGAGAGTTGTAAAATTGAGAGCAACTATTTCCAATCGCGATCAAAAGTTTAAACCAGGAATGTTCGTAACTGGAAAAGTTGAAAGCTTAAATTTAAATAAAGATAAAAGTATTTTGATTCCAGCTTCGGCGGTTCTATGGACAGGAAAGAGATCTGTTGTTTATATGAAATCAAAAAGTGGTGATCCAGTTTTCGAGATGAAAGAAGTGATTCTCGGAGCTAAGAACGGTGATAAGTATACAATTTTGAAAGGAGTTTCCTCAGGAGATGAAATAGTAACAAACGGAGTGTTTACTGTTGATGCATCTGCACAGTTGCAAGGAAAAAAGTCAATGATGAATCATGAAAAATCAATTAAAGAATCATTTGAGGTATCTGCTAAATTTAAAAAACAATTACAGAAAGTTTATGATTCTTATATAAGAGTTAAAGATGCCTTAGTCGAAACAAATAAAGATAAAGCCAAGATGGAGGCAAATACATTTAACTTAAATTTAAATCAAGTAGATATGAGTTTGCTGAAAAATGATCGAGCTCATAAGGAATGGACGAAATTGGAAAAAGTCTTGGAGTTGAGTAGCTTAAAGATAGAATCATTAGAAACCATAGAGGAGCAAAGAGATCAGTTTAGAGTATTATCGAATCATTTGATTCTCGTAATTGAACTTTTTGGTATAGAAGAAACAGCGTATAAGCAATATTGCCCTATGGCAAATAGTGATAAAGGAGCGTATTGGTTAAGTAAAGAAGAAAAAATATTAAACCCATATTTTGGAGATGAAATGCTGAAATGTGGAGAAGTAAAACAAGTAATAAATCATCATATAAATTAATAAATTATGAGAAATATAGTAATGAGTATAGCCTTAGTGGCTGTTATAGGATTGGTAAGTTGTAAAAACGAAGGGAAAAAAGAACCAATTTCGACAGATCAAAAAGAAATGGCAATGAACAAAGCCTCGTTTGGAGTTAGAGGTAATTGTGGTATGTGTAAAAGCACAATTGAAAAAGCGGCTAATAGTGTTGATGGTGTTTCTAATGCCAATTGGGACAAGAATAAAAAGGAAATTCATGTAACGTTTGATGATAAGAAAACTAATATAGATGAGGTTCACAAGGCAATCGCTGCTTCTGGATACGATACGGATAAAGTAGGAGGAAGTACAAAGTCTTATCAGAGTTTGCCAGGTTGTTGTCAATATGATCATGAAATGAAAATGAGTTTAAAAGAAGGGGAAAAGGCAGAAACTCATTAATTCCTAGTGAAATATTTTTATAAAATAACACTCTTTTTTAAGGTAGAAAAAGGGTGTTATTCTTTTTTAAATCAATTTGTTAATTGAGAAAAAATACTATTTTTGATATAGTGTTAAGGCAACTCGATAAGTTTAAATTTTTAAAATTTAGTTTATTGAAAAGTGTTAATTGTCAGGTTGTTATTGTAGTAGTAAGTAGATGATATTTAGGGTATGGTAGTGTCAAAAAAAAGTTGCGGTCTTTTCTTTTTCCTTTTTGTAGTGATGACTAATCTGTTTTCGCAAGACGATATTTTCCGCAAGGCGGACTCTTTGAGGAAACTTAGTGGAGTAAAGAAAGTGTACTTGAATGAGTTACATAGAATTTCGAAGACATTAGATTCTGAGAAAAATGAGAATGATATTCTAAAATTACAAGTAAAGGTATTAGAATATTATAAACAGAAAGAATATAATGAGGACTCGATTGTTAAATATTATGGTGAAGGAAAGTTACTCGCGAAGAAATATCAGAATAAAAATTATGAATACAATTTGGACTACATGTGGGCCGACCATATGGTGTCAAAAGGAAATTATAAAGAAGCGCTCGTTAAATTTCAATCTTTAGATAAAATTCTCAATGAAAAAGATCATGAGTTTCTTCCGAATTTTTATGATGCTTATGCAAGGCTACTCTACTTTTTGAATGATTATGAAAAGTCGTTCGCAATGCTTAAAAAGGAGGCCAGAATCTTTGAAAAGAGGGGACGTTATGAAAATATATGTGCAGTGTATAACAATTTAGGAATTTTATACAAAGCAAGAAAACAAAAGGATTCTGCCCTTCATTACCATAGAAAAACTCAAAAAATAAATTTAAAACATAAGGATACGCTAGGGGTAATCATGTCCTATAATAACATGGGACTTACTTATTATGAAAACAATGATTTATTTAATGCAAAGAAGTATTACAGAAAAGCTTTTAATTATGCACCTGGTCGAGTAACCAAAAGTTTATTGAATAATTATGCTAGTTTACTTTTAATTAAAGGTGATTATAAAAAAGCGGAAGAATTTTTACTAGAAGTTAGAGAAAAAGCAGAAACGAAGGAGCTATTAAAAGATGCTTTATCTCAGCTGGTAACTCTGAAAAAGAGACAAAAAAAGTACAAAGAAGCCTTCGATTATCAAGATGAATTAAGCTTGATATCTGCTGAGCTTTTGGATGAAATTAAAGTAAAAGAAATCAACAAACTTCAAGTAGTCCATGAAACAGAGAAAAAAGAGCAGCAGATTATAGCACTGCAAGAAAAGAACAAAGCTCAGCAAACAATAATCAAAAAAAATAAGTTAATCGCAACAATCGTATTGGTTGCGTTACTTTTAGCATTGATTGTTTTTTTGATGTATTTAAAAAATAAGATTAACCTCGATAAATTGAACCGAATTCAATTACAACAACGGTTACTAAGATCTCAAATGGATCCACATTTTATTTTCAATGCATTATCAAATATTCAAGCAAATATTTTAAAAAACGAAAATGATAAGGCGGTTAAATATTTGGGGAAATTTTCTAAGCTTCTAAGATATAATATAGAAAATACGAATTTGAATAAAGCTATATTTTCTAAAGAAATCCAATCATTGATTGATTATTTGGAAATGCAAAAGCTAAGGTTAAATAATAACTTAGAATATATGGTTGAAATTGATGAGAATATAGAACAGGACTTTACCAAAATACCTGCAATGATCATTCAGCCAATTATTGAAAATGCCATTGAGCATGGTGTAGAAGGGATTGAAAACCCCAAAATTAGTTTGAAAATACAGGACTTAGATAATACGATTAAATGTATAATTAAAGATAATGGTATTGGATATACAACATCTATGAAAAAAGAGAAGAAGAAAAATAAATCATATGCAACATCGATTATAAAAAAACGATTAGATTTACTTTCTAGAAAAACAAAATTATCTTTTCAATTTTCTATTGAAGATATTATTAAAAAAGAGAGAATAACGGGTACAAAAGTAGTAATCACTCTACCAATTTTTAATGTAGAGTAAATAAAGTGGGGTATTTTAAATGAGAACAATTATTGTTGATGATGAGAAACAAATCAGAGATGGTTTAAAAATTTTACTTTCTTCTATAAATGATATTCAAATTATAGGTGAGGCATCGAATATAGAGGAGGCAGCAAAAAAAATAAGTGAATTGAAACCGGATTTAGTTTTATTAGATATTCAAATAAAGGATAAAACAGGATTCGATATGTTGGATGACCTAACAAGTCATGATTTTAAACTGATTTTTATTACAGCCTTTAACGAGTATGCTATTAAAGCTTTTAAATACAATGCCTTTGATTATTTGTTGAAACCAATTGATCCTGAGGAGTTAAATAATACTATTGAACGACTTAAAGAGCAATCAGAGTATAATACTCGTCAACAAATGGAGGTTTTAAAAGAGAATAAAGAACTGAATAGAATTGTTATCAAAACTACTGAGCAAATTTATGTATTGGATTTAGAGGAAATTGTTCATTGTAGAGCTGATCAAGGATATACCCATTTTTATACTAAGAACAGAAAGCATATTTTGAGTTCAAAGACTTTAAAAGAGTACAATGAAATGCTACCAAAGGAAAAGTTTATTCGTGTGCATCAATCGCATTTAGTTAATTGGGAATATGTTTCTTCTTATGAGAAAAAAGGGGAGTTGGTTTTGAAAAATAGCGAGCGGATACCTGTGTCAGTAAGAAGAAGGCATATTGTTGCGGAGTTACTCAATTAAAAGTAGTTTTACCAACTATTTTTCAGGATAAAGTAAATACTTTTCGTTATTTTCATAGGTTTTAAAATAATCGGAGCCAACACCTATCCGTTTATTTAAGTTAATCATGCCGTATTGATTTGGTGTAAAATTGAAAAACACATTGCTAAACGAAGAACCAGAACCTTCAGTTTCTTCGATAATTTCGAAAACTTGAAATCTAAACTTATGAATGGCGATGTTTTTATTCCAACAAACATGAATGGGAACAAACCAAATAAAAGAAAACCATCCTGTCAATAAGATCAAGAGGAGTTTAGGGATTAGACGAAGCCACTTTTTCGTCTCCGAAGCATTTATAACAACTTTCACTAAAGTAAAGATGAGAACAGTACTAATAATGAAAAAAATGAGTATTGGGTTTTCCATAAATAATGATTAAAATTTTGGTTATAGGTTAAGCCTTTATGTAAAATGATGTCTTAATCAGAAAACATCAGTGTTCATTAGATATTTATTGGTTTAAAAAAAATGGAGGATATAACATATTTATTGATAGGTGTAATAAATTAGTTAAGAACTAATTTTCAATACAGATACCAGTCAAAATATAGCTTTAAAAGTTTAGTAAAAAGATGGGAAGCGCCTCTTTCCCCCCTGCGACAACTTCCCACCTGTACAACTATTTAGTTAAAAAACTAATAATTAAAAAAACTATATGTGTTACAAAACAAAGATACATTTGGATTAACAGTTTTTGCGAAATGGTTATTATTCGTAGGAAGATAACTCTTATACGTTTATTATGATGAAAATCAAGAATAATGGGAAGCTGAAATTTTGATCGCAAAAAAAACAGAAGTATCTCTACCTATGAAACACTTCTGCTAAAAAACTAACCAAACTTCTAAAAATGAATAAACAATATTTAAAAATCTATATTGAAGTTACAATTAAGTTGGTCAATTCTTAAAACTCTTAGTTAAAGTGTGCTCTTGTTTCGGTGAAAGTATTCGATTGTTGTGTTAAGTGAAGTAGGTTATTTATTTGTGTATGATGGTGAAAAGTTTGACAATTTTATTAGCAAAAAAGTGATATCATTTATTTGAGAACGTCAACAAAGCATGTTTTAGTTTGTAAAATACATTAACGTACCAAGAAGCATATTCATAGGTGATGTCGTCATTAGTATTATTATGAATGATATTTTCTGCCATGCTTTTACTTACCCATTTATAGATCTTAGATTTCGAACTTTTCATGGATTGTTTAACAAGCACTAGATTTTGTTTCTTCATTATTTAGGGGTATAAAATGAAAGGATTTGCTTGAATTGATAAACTTTAAAGAGAAGAACAATGTTTAATCAATTACAAACAAATACATCTAAAGGTAAATTTATTTTACGGTACTGACTTTTATAAGGTTTTTAGGTAAGGAGGAGTTGAGTTAGGATGAAGTGTAGTACAAGTTCGTTGAATGAAAATAATACCTTATTTAAAAACAAAACCTCAAAGAAATACTTTGAGGTTTTACTTAGAAGGGTTTAGAGTGTTATTCGATATCACTATTAGCAAATAACATGTCAAAGATATATTAGTTAATGCTGTTAAGCAATAAGTAATAACCCTGAATTGTAACTAATGGTTATCCCTTACCAGAAAATAATATTCCCTGATAAAAGTTATGCTTTTTTAACAAAAAAGATGCTATATGTAATAATAATACCTTTTTTGGTTGATAATTTGTTATTGTAGATAGGCGGCGAAAACGAAAAAAAAGGAAAAAGTATTCCGTTAACCCTTCAAAAAAAACAGAATACTTTTTAAATTAAACCTTACTTGTATTAAGTACTTCAAAGAAAAAAGAATTAAAAATTGTTTTCAAAAAAAATAGGTGATCGGTAGAAAATTCTCGTTATAAAGTTATAACTCGTAGATAAAGAGTTGATTGTGTAAAATAAAAAGAATCTATAAAACTATATAGATTCTTTTACTAACCAAACTTAGAAACACCATTAAATATGATATTTTACTATACTAAGTCGTAAAAATTAAAAGTATACTCTTTATTCTAGCACAAAAAATAAAGTTTATAGTTTTTATTCTTAAAATGGAGATGTAAAAAAAGAAGTATTCTCTGGAAATACTTCTTTCTAAATTAAGCATAAATCTATGTTAACAAAACATCCCTACGAGGATAAAATTATAGTAAACACAAATTATTCTATTTAAAAAAAGTTTATCCGGTGTGTTAAAACGACGAAACTCTATTATGTTCCGATGAACGGAATTATATCCTTGTCAGAAAAAAGGTTCCACCTTACAGGAACCTTTTTATAGGTGTCATAATAAATTCCCGAACTTGAATTATAACGGGTGCAATGTATACACAAAAACTGACATGTTAAATAAGTAAAATTGCTAATTATAAACCTAGTGATTTCCCTTAGGTCATATTGGTTATTTCCCTGAGAAGGAAGAGACTAAAGTTTTAAGAAAAAAACTTATTTAGGTTTTATAACTGTTTACTAAACAGTACAAAACTGCATTTAGTCATTAGAAAGAGATCATTGACCTAACATTGAAACGATAAAGCTATCGGTTTCATATTTTCGGCACTTTAAAGTTTAACTTTAGAGAGCAACAACAACATAAGGGAAGAAGTTTTTAACTTCTTTCTTTTTTGTTTTATATATCCTTCTAAAATAATTAGGCGGATTCGAATGAATGAAAATCGATAATACTTAAAAAAAGGAAAATGGAGTAGGGGGAAAGATTAAAGTTTTATTGGAAATATGAGCGAACCTAGGAATTACTTAAAGAATTTAACTGAAGTTAAAAAACAAATAACCGAGTTTAATGGCAGTTTATCTATACATATTGTACTTGTTAAAGAAAGAAATAGAGGTTGTTAAGTTTAAAATACCTAAATTTAAAATGAAATATTATATGTCCGAACTTATATGAATTTGAGTTTTTTAAAGGAAATTGGCAAGTTAGAAACCTTTGAGATCAAAAACAGTAGTACCGTACTCTGTTTAATAGCTCCAGGTTTATACTTATATTCTGTTTTAATTTTTCATTTTAATCCAAGTGCAATAGAAATAACCTATGCGCGAGAATTTTTTACAATACTTTTTTTAATTGTAGGATTACTACCAATAACTAAAAATAATAAAGTACTCGATTATTATGGTATTATCGTATTCTTTCTTTTATTTACATTTCAACATTATTTAACGTATACAGTCGCTATAAATAATTTTTCAGTGGATTATTTGTTGGGTAGTTATATAGTAATGTTTGGAGGGATTTTAATGCTTAACAATAGATGGTTAATAATTCTATTTAGTAGCTTCCAGTTATTACATATGACATATAGGGTAACAACAAATAATGTTGATATAGTAACCGAGGGAGCAATCTTAATTTCTATAACTACCATATTCATATTTTCATTCATAATACTTAATGGAGCGATGCATCATAGAAAAGGACTTGAAGAAATGAATTCGCAATTAGAGTCTAAGATAAAGCAGCGTACGATAGATTTAGAGAATAGAGCAAAAGAATTATATGAACGCAATAAGGATTTAGAAGAATTCGCTTATGTGGTGTCTCACGATTTAAAAAGACCATTACGTAATATTCATACTTTGGCAGAATGGGTAACTTCTAAAGAACTTCTCGAGGAGAATTGTGTTGATGAGGATTCGGAAATGTATGAAAACCTCTTTATTATAAAAGAACAAGTAGTGCAGATGGACATGCTTATTAATGGTATTCTAAATTATTCACTTCAAATGGAGAAAGAGAAAGAGGTGAAAAAAGTGAATGTCGATTCTTTAGTGAAAAGAATTATTATGGTGAATAGCTCAGAGAATTGTACTATTGAAGTGAAGAGTAAATTACCAGAAGTATATTTTAACGAGTCTCAGTTGTTACAGGTTTTCCAGAATTTAATTCAAAATGCAATCAAACATAACGATAAAGAGAATGTACATATTAATATAGATGTAGAAGAGAAGTTTAAAGATTATGTTTTTTCAATTTCAGATAATGGTCCAGGGATAGATGAGAAGTATCACCAAAAGATTTTTCAGTTATTTCAGAAATTGGAATTGCAGGCGCATGTGGATTCAATAGGTATTGGGTTGGCTTTAGTGAAGAAGATTATCGAGCGTAACGATGGAAAAGTATGGTTAGAAAGTAAAAAAGGCGAAGGAACTACGTTCTTTTTTATGGTTGCTAAGCCTTAAAATTATAAAAACACAGTATTGCAAGCTCCGTTAATGACTAATTAACGGAGCTTTTTCATCTATATAAATACTGGTTTCAAAGGAAGGTTATAATGGTTAATGAGATTACAGAGTTGTAGCATTAAAAAAGTCTTAAAAA
>CANMIL010000003.1 GCA_947497895.1 uncultured Tenacibaculum sp. | reverse complement strand
ACAAAACTCCCGAGTCAAAAGACAAAACTCCCGAGTCAAAAGACAAAACTCCCGAGTCAAAAGACAAAACTCCCGAGCCAAAAGGCGAAATTGCTAACTCATAATTCAAAATTTACAACTCAAAACTTCTGATTTCTTGTTCAGTTTTGAGGTTAAATATCAATAATAGAACCTAAAAAAACTTGTTTTTCCCATTTGTCCAAGTCATAGGAACCTTTGTCCATTTTTTGAGGTGTATTCCGGTTGCATCTTTGTATCAGAAATAAAAACCAAAGTATATGAAGCCAGAAAAAACAAATTGCCCGAATTGTTGGGGATACCAAGAATACGAGGATGTAATAAACAATAACGAGTGTAAAAATTTAAATAAAAGAATAAATAACCTTTAAGATTAAAAATTATGAGTACAAGAATAGAAACTTTAAATCCAGAAACAACTACAGGAAAATCAAAAGAATTATTTGATGCAGTAAATAAGAAATTAGGATTTATTCCTAACCTAATTAAAGTATTTGGAAATTCGCCAGCTACGTTACAAACGTATTTAAGTTTAGGTGAGTTAACAGCTAGTGGAAACTTTTCAAACAAATTCAGAGAGCAACTGGCTTTAGCAATTGCAGAAGAAAATACATGTAATTATTGTTTGTCTGCTCACACTGCAATTGGTAAAATGAACGGTCTGTCTGAAACAGAAATCGAAAGTAACAGAAAAGGAGAAGCTTCGGATGACAAAGTAAAAGCTGCATTACAATTTGCACAAAGTGTTACGAAGAATAGAGGAAACGTTACTTCTGAAGAAATTAAAGCAGTTAAAGAAGCTGGATATAATGATGGTGATGTTTTGGAAATAGTTTTAAATGTGGTGGCTAACACACTAACAAACTATGTAAACCATATCGCTGAAACAGAAATTGATTTTCCAAAGGTAGAAGCAGGGAAGTATTCAGTAAACGCATAAAAATAACATATAACACATAAATTAAAATGAGAAAAATAGTAGCAGTATTAGTTTTATTAGTAGGATTTGCATTTCAAGGAAATGCACAAGAGGTAAAAACAGTAGCACTTGAACAAACAAAAGGAGAGTTCACACAAAAGTCTATCACACTTTCTGAGGGGACTTATGTTTTTGAAATTGCGAACAATGAGGTAGGTCATGACGTTGGTTTTGTTTTAGCTCCTGAAGGAAAAACTGATGAAGCGAATCACATTAAAAATGCCTATGTTACTTCTTTAGTGAAGAATAACGACAAATCAAAAACTAACAAAGTAACATTGAAAAAAGGTAAGTACGTATACTTCTGCCCTTTAAACCCAACCCCGCAGTATACGCTTACAGTACTATAATTATTTTAATAATAGTAGGTTTTAGTTTTCGAATTATACAATTGAACTTTATAAGTATGCTTAATATCAAGTAAATGTAAAGGTTTAATGGATAGCTATTTCAAGGTAATAATTTTCAAATGTATAATTTGAGTGAAGGATGTTCAAAAGAACATCCTTTTTCTTGTTTATAGGTGTTTGTTTTTTACGATTCATTTTGATTATGAATGCGTTGGCTACGCTTAAGTATCGATTTACTACTCTTAAGGTCTTTTTTCTTTTAAGTGATTTGATAATCAGGATCTTTGAAGTGTTACTCCTTCTTAATCTCGCTCCCTTTAGAGTTTATTAATTAACCGTTTTAAAACCAAACAGATTATGGGAATTGTAAATCCACAAATTACTGATGCTGTGGCTATGACTATGGCACAAGCAAATAAGTTAATGCATGATGTTAGCACAACAGAATCGCATACAGCGAAGTTGGAAAGTGATGTAAAATCTTTAGATCAAGAGTTACAAACGATAAATAGTGATTTAGCTATTTCTAAAAAAATTAATACTGCTTTGAAAGATTTAGATTCAGGATTGAATGAAGCAGTTGAATTGTTAGAGGTTGTTTCTATTATTCCAGAAATTGGAGCAGAAGCTTCAGAGCTTAAAAATGTGTTATCCACGTTTAAGAAACCAGTTGATGAGGCTCTTTCTGTGTCAAATAAAGTAGAAAAGGTAGTTAGTCCTATTAGAAATGGAATTCAAAAAGTTGAACCGAAAGTGGCTCAAGTTGATCAGCTTCTATTGAAATTAATGAATGCTGAAAATCAATTTATCACTACCTTGGGAAGCGCCATACATTGTATTAATGCGTTGCCAGACGCATCCATTAAATCGGGTTTAGAGAATCAATTGGATAATGCTTCAAGTAAAGTTGATCCAGTAGTTTTGAAGTTTGATAATGTTCAGGTTCAAATACTAAATACAATAGGTAAAGCACAAGAGGAAGCAGAAAATGTAAAACATTTGGTGATGGGCTTAGTTAGTTTACAAAACCAAATAAATGCGGTAATGAATGTGTTAAATCCTTTGATTTCTCAATTGAATGCGGTAAAAAGAGTATTAAGTCATACCATACGTGTTCCTTATGGAGGTTATCCTAAAATATGTCATAAATGGGGTGTTCCTTACCCTTGTGGTTGGCATACTGTCTATTTTTCATTTAGTGTTGAGCAAATTATTAAAGGAGGGTTAAGTGTTATTGGACCGGTAATGGATTTATTAAACAAAGCAATGAGTGCTGTTTTAGATCCAATATTAAAGGCGTTACATTTAAATATTCATTTACCATCAATTCCAGGATTAAGTATTCTGTCTGATTTATCAGAAGAATTGAGTTCGTTTGCAAATGAGGTGCTTCAACCAATAGATGATTTGGTGGGTCAACTGGGAGTTTTTGAAGATATTTATAAGAACGTAGAGAGTTTTATTCAGGAAGTTGAAAGTATAAATAAAGCATGTACTATACAGCATAAGTAAGGTATAGCAACAAAAAAAAGCGAGTTTAAACTCGCTTTTTTAGTTTTGAACTTATCTTACTTACAAACAACACCGCGTTTGTTGAGATCTTTTATGTTTCTTAGACTGCCTTCTTTTATAGTGTCTTTTTTAAATAGAAACGTTTTGTCGTAAAGTGTGTTGTTTTCAAAAAAAGTAACTTGAAACCTATTGTCTAAAGCGAATAATTCAGGTTGAATTAATTCTATTTTAGCAGAAGATTGTCCAGGTAACAAATCTATTTTCTTTCTGAATACAGAAGTAGTTTTTGTGTCTGAAAACCCTTGAGATACAATGACAACCATTTCTAAAGGAGTTTCTTTTTTGTTAATTAGATAAACAATCCATTCATCAACATTGTGAGCTTCATTGTGCTCTAATACAATAGCCATTTCTACATCAGTAACTTCTGGAATATGAATATCTTTTTTCATTGGTTTATGTTGTTTTTTATAAAAAAAGTTGCAAAGCGAAATTGCCTCACAACCTTATTTTAATATGTTTTAGAATTCGAAAGGTGTTTTGGAAACCCTTTCAAAGAAATTTGTTTAGATAACAGATTTGAATTGCTCTAAGAATCTTTTGTCATTTTCATAGAACATTCGAATGTCAGGAATTTGATATAAAAGCATAGCAATACGCTCAATACCCATACCGAAAGCATATCCTGAATATTTGGTTGGATCAATATTACAGTTTTTCAAAACATTCGGGTCTACCATTCCACATCCCATAATCTCTAACCATCCAGTTCCTTTGGTGATTCTATAATCAGTCTCAGTTTCTAATCCCCAATAAATGTCAACTTCAGCACTTGGTTCAGTAAACGGGAAGTATGATGGACGTAAACGGATTTTAGACTTTCCAAACATTTCTTTGGTGAAATACAATAAGGTTTGTTTCAAATCAGCAAAAGAAACATCAGTATCAATATATAAACCTTCAACTTGATGGAAAATACAATGAGCACGTGCAGAAATATCCTCATTACGGAAAACTCTACCTGGAGAAATAGTTCTAATTGGAGGTTCGTTATTTTCCATGTAACGTACCTGAACTGATGAGGTATGAGTTCTTAATAAAGTATCAGGATTCTTTTCAATAAAGAAAGTGTCCTGCATATCACGAGCTGGATGATACTCAGGTAAGTTTAATGCTGTAAAATTATGCCAGTCATCTTCAATTTCAGGTCCCTCAGAAACTGTAAAACCAATTCGGTTAAATACCTCAATAATTTGGTTTTTTACAATTGAAATTGGATGACGAGATCCTAGTTCAATAGGTTCAGCAGGTCTGGTTAAATCACCATAATTACCTTTATCTTCTATCGCATTCTCAATCGCTTCATTTAATTCGGTAACCTTAGCTTCGGCAGACTTCTTTAAATTATTCAAAGCCTGTCCAAAGTCTTTACGCAATTCTGCATCAACATTTTTAAACTCAGCAAAAAGATCTTTTAATAACCCTTTACTTCCTAAATATTTAATTCGAAAAGCCTCTATTTCTTCTTTAGATGTAGCTTGAAACGTCTTAACGTCCCCTATTAGTTCCTTTACCTTATCTAACATTATGTATTAATCACAAAAATTAAGTGGCAAATTTACGGTTTTTTAGTTAAAAAATCATGGGATTTTAAGGAATAACGAAATCGTTGTAGAATACTTTAAAATAAACAAAAAAATTGAATTTAACAAATTGTAAATTAACTATCTTTGCTTCGTAAAATTGTTAAAATTTAATAACAGAACAACTAAAAGGTTTATGGAGTCTAAAATAAATGCTTTTATGGATTACGTTAAAGAACGTAATGCATATGAACCAGAGTTTTTGCAAGCTGTACACGAAGTAGCAGAAACAGTAATTCCGTTCATTGAAAATAATCCAAAATATCAAGGTAAGAAATTATTAGAGCGTATGGTTGAGCCAGAGCGTGTGCTAATGTTTAGAGTACCTTGGGTAGATGATAATGGAGAAACTCAAGTAAATAGAGGGTATAGAGTTGAATTTAATTCGGCTATTGGTCCATATAAAGGAGGGTTACGTTTTCATCCATCAGTAAACTTATCAATCTTAAAGTTCTTAGGATTTGAGCAAGTTTTCAAAAACTCTTTAACAACATTACCTATGGGTGGTGGTAAAGGAGGTTCTGACTTCAACCCTAAAGGAAAGTCAGATCGTGAAGTTATGGCATTCTGTCAATCTTTTATGACTGAATTATCTCGTCACATTGGTCCTGATACAGATGTTCCTGCTGGTGATATCGGTGTTGGAGGTCGTGAAATCGGATATATGTTCGGACAATACAAGCGTTTACGTAATGAATTTACTGGTGTATTAACTGGTAAAGGAGCTACTTGGGGTGGGTCATTAATCCGTCCTGAAGCTACAGGTTACGGAAATGTATATTTCGCTCAGAATATGTTAAACACTAAAAACGATTCTTTCGAAGGAAAAATCGTAGCGGTTTCTGGTTCTGGTAACGTAGCACAATATGCAACTGAAAAAGCAACTGAGTTAGGTGGTAAAGTAGTTACTTTATCTGATTCTTCTGGTTATATTTATGATGAAGAAGGAATCGATGCTGAAAAGTTAGCTTTCGTTATGGAGTTAAAGAACGTAAGACGTGGAAGAATTCATGAGTACGTTGAAAAATATCCTTCGGCTAAATTCTTCAAAGGTGAAAGACCTTGGGGTGTTAAGTGTGATGTAGCATTACCATGTGCAACTCAAAACGAATTAAACGGAGAAGAAGCAAAAACTTTAGTTGCTAACGGATGTATCTGTGTTTCTGAAGGAGCAAACATGCCTTCTACTCCAGAAGCTATTGAGGTATTCCAAGAAGCTAAAATATTCTTTGCACCAGGAAAAGCGTCTAATGCTGGAGGTGTAGCAACTTCTGGTTTAGAAATGTCTCAAAACTCATTACGTTTATCTTGGACTCGCGAAGAGGTTGATAGTAAATTACACGCAATTATGAACAGTATTCATGAGGCTTGTGTAACTTATGGAACGCAAGAAGGTGGATATGTTGATTATGTAAAAGGAGCAAACGTAGCTGGATTTGTGAAAGTTGCTGAAGCAATGATCGATCAAGGAGTAGTATAAAGTACTCTTTTTAAATAAAATTAGGCCCTGCAATAACAAAATTGCAGGGCTTTTTCGTTGTTATTTTTGCAAAATTGGAAGTGTTAAAAATTCAATTTTTACATTGATTAAGAATATGTATCTTTACTCATTAGGAAAATATTCTATAATAAGAAAATAAATAACTTAAAATCAATAGAATACAAGCGTTTCTTGATGCTGAATGTCTTCAGGTTTAAGAAATGTTTGTAAAAATATAAACATAAATTATGGGTTGTAGCAGTTGCTCAACTAACAAGAGCGGTGTTCCAAACGGCTGTAAAAGCAATGGAAACTGTGCCACAGGATCATGCAGTAGTGGAACAAAATTGGCCGTTTTTGATTGGTTATCGAATATGACTTTGCCTACAGGTGAAGCTCCATTTAATATATATGAAGTTCGTTTTAAGAACGGAAGAAAACATTTTTATAGAAATTCAGAAAAACTAACAGTTTCAATGGGAGATGTTGTGGCGGTTGAAGGTTCTTCTGGTCACGATGTTGGTGTAGTATCTTTGGCAGGAGAGCTTGTAAAAGTTCAAATGAGAAAGAGAAAGATTGAAGCGGATAGCGATGATGTAAAGAAAATATATCGAAAAGCTTCTCAAAAAGATATCGACGTATGGCAATCTGCAAGAGAGCGTGAAAAAGAAACTCAGCGTCGCGGAAGAGAGATCATAAGCAAGTTAGGCTTAAAAATGAAGCTTTCTGATGTAGAGTATCAAGGTGACGGAACAAAAGCAACTTTTTATTATACTGCAGATGACCGTGTAGATTTTCGCCAGTTGATTAGGGATTTAGCGAGTGCTTTCTCTATTCGAGTAGAAATGAAACAGGTTGGAATGAGACAAGAGGCTGCCAGATTAGGTGGTGTTGGGTCTTGTGGTAGAGAATTGTGTTGTTCTACATGGCTAACCGATTTTAGAAAGGTAAATACAGCTTCAGCAAGATATCAGCAATTGTCATTAAATCCTTTAAAATTGGCAGGACAATGCGGTAAGCTAAAATGCTGCTTAAATTTCGAACTTGATTCTTATTTGGATGCCTTGAAAGAGTTTCCAAAGCAAGATGTTGTGTTAAAAACAGAAAAAGGAGAAGCCATTTTTGTGAAGATGGATATCTTTAAGCAGTTACTTTGGTATACCTACAAAGAAGAAAGCTATAAGTGGTATAAATTATCCTTAGACCAAGTTCAAGAGATTATTGAATTAAATGAAGCTGATGAGTTAGGTTCTCCACTTGAAGAATATGAGTCGGAGGTATTAGAAGAGCCAAAGCAGGATTTTGAAAATGTTGTAGGTCAAGATAGTTTGACCAGATTTGATACTCCAAAGAAACCTAGAAGAAACAGAAGACGATCGAAAAAAGGAGGTAACAACAAGCAACAAGCGAGTAATAAATCACGACAAGGTAAACCTCAAAAGGTTGAAAATAAGAAGCCTCAAGATAAAAAGGGAGGGAATAATAATAACCAGAATCAAGGTAGGAAACCGAACCAACAAAATCAGAAAAAAGGACCTCAAAACAACAACAAACAACAAGGGAACAAGCCTCAGAATAACAATAACAAGAGAAGAAGAAACAATAACAACAATAAACCAAAGACTGAAGCTAATCAGAATACAAATCCAAAAGCTGATAACAAGCAACAGGGAAATAAGCCTCAGAATAACAACAACAAGAGAAGAAGAAATAACAACAATAATAAACAAAAGGCTGATTCGAATCAGAACACAGCTCCAAAAGCTGAGAACAAGCAAAATAAGCCTAAGAATAACAACAATAAAAGAAGAAACAATAACAAAAATAATGCTGAAAACAATAAGCAAAAGTAAACTTGTAATTGGTAGTTTAATCGTATCAATGCTTTTTATTTCCTGTGATAAAAAAAGAGATTTTGATGAATACTTATCATTAAATGATCAACAATGGAATAAAAATAATGAGTTGAAATTTACGTTTTCAGTTGAAGATACTTTGAGCCAAAAGAACCTATTTATTAATATTAGAAATAATAAAGATTATGGTTACAGCAATTTGTTTGTTATTACTCAGATGGATTTTCCTGATGGAAATTCTGTAGTAGATACGCTGGAGTATGATATGGCTGATGCCACAGGTAAATTTTTGGGAGAAGGATTTTCAGATATTAAAGAAAGTAAACTATACTATAAAGAGAACATACTATTTCCAACAAAAGGAGACTATACTTTTAAAATTCGACAAGCTATGAGGAAGAACGGTGAAGTTAGCGGAATTGAAAATTTAGAAGGGGTTACTGATGTAGGATTCAGAATTGAAAAAACAAAGTAATGACAGAGGGAAAAACAACAAACTTTAGAAAATACATAAAGTGGTTTTGGGGAATTATTTTAGGAGGCTTTTTACTAATTTGCCTTTTGTTTTTAACCGCATCTTTGGGCGGTTTTGGTGCTTTACCAACGTTCGAAGAACTCGAAAACCCTAAAAGTGATTTGGCTACAGAAGTAATTTCTGCAGATGGCAAAACACTGGGAAAATATTATGTAAAGGCGAATAGAACACCTATTCAATACAAAGATCTACCCGATAATTTAATTAAAGCACTTGTTGCAACTGAAGACGAGCGTTTTTACGATCATTCAGGAATAGATTTTAAAGGACTTGCCAGAGCTGTTGCAAAAATGGGAGCCGGTGGAGGAGCAAGTACAATTACTCAGCAGCTAGCGAAAAACCTTTTTACCAAAAGAGCTTCATCAAACAAGCTTAAAAGGATTACTCAGAAAATGAAAGAGTGGGTAGTTTCTGTAAAGCTAGAGCGTCAGTACACAAAAAATGAAATTATTACCATGTATTTGAATACACAGGATTTCATTTTTAATGCAGTAGGAATTCGTTCTGCAGCAAGGATTTATTTTGGAAAGGAGCCTAAGGATTTAGACTTGCAGGAATCGGCAATCATTGTTGCTATGTTGAAAAACCCTCGACAATTCAATCCCCATAGAGAAATTTCAAAAAAGAAATCGTTGGCTAGAAGAAACGTTGTTTTTTCTCAAATGAAGAAAAATGGTTTTATCACTGAACAAGAAAGAGATTCTCTTCAAAACTTACCATTAAAAATAAACTTTACTCCTGAAAGCCATAGTGATGGTCTGGCCACTTACTTTAGAGAAAATTTAAAACAGTTTTTAAAGAAATGGGCAAAAGACAACCTTAAACCTGATGGAGAGCCTTATAATATTTACAGAGATGGTCTAAAAGTATATGTAACCATTGATTCTCGTATGCAAAAGTATGCTGAAGATGCATTAACATCTCATATGGCGAATCTTCAATCTTTCTTTAATAAAGAACAAAAGAAAAACAAAACGGCACCGTTTTACGATCTTGATAAGAAGCAAATAGCGAGTACGATGAGAAGAGCAAAACGAAATTCTGATCGTTACAAAAAAATGAAAGCAAAAGGAGCAAGTGAAAGTGAAATTGAGAAAGCTTTTAATACAGAAGCAGAAATGAGAGTGTTTTCTTGGAAAGGAGACCGAGATACTGTAATGACTCCTTATGATTCTATTAAGTATTATAAGCATTTCCTAAGATCAGGTATGGTTTCTATTGAGCCACAAACAGGACATATCAAAGCGTGGGTTGGTGGAATTAATAATAAGTATTTCAAGTATGATGCTGTAGAACAACAAAAAAGACAAGTAGGATCTACTTTTAAGCCTTTTGTATATGCAACAGCAATTAATCAGCTTAAAATGTCGCCTTGTGATAAGTTGCCTAATACACCATATACTATTCCAAAAGAAAAATATGGAATGCCTAAAGATTGGACCCCTAAAAACTCTGATAACAAGTATGGAGGAGAATTAACGTTAAAAATGGCTTTGGCAAAGTCAACAAATGTGGTTACAGCACAATTGATAGATAAAGTTTCACCGATAAATGTAGCTAGATTAGCAGAGTCAGCAGGTATTAAATCTACCATTGATGCAAACCCATCAATTGCCTTAGGAGCAATTGACTTATCTCTTATCGAAATGGTTAGTGCTTATTCTACTTTCGCCAATAAAGGATTACGTGTAAGTCCAATGATGATTACGCGTATTGAAGATAAAAACGGAACTGTTTTAGAAGAGTTTGTTCCACAGACGAAAGAGGTGTTGAGTGAGGAATCTGCATACGTTATTTTAGATTTAATGAAAGGAGTTACCCAATCGGGTTCAGGAGCTAGATTACGCTCAGGATGGACAAGGCAAACTAAAGAAAGTACAGGGTTTCCATACAAATTCACGAATCCTATTGCAGGAAAAACAGGAACAACACAGAATCAATCTGATGGATGGTTTATGGGAATTGTTCCGAATTTAGCAACAGGAGTTTGGACTGGTGGTGAAGATAGAGCTACACATTTTTACGGAATAGGAAGAGGGCAAGGGGCGACAATGTCGTTACCAACATGGGCATTATATATGCAAAAGTGTTATGCTGATGAAAGCTTGAATATTAGTAAAAAGGATTTTTCAAAACCGTCTGGTGAGTTAAGTATTAATATCGATTGTTCAAAACAAAACGATAAAGAAGAAGTGAAGGAAGGTGACGGTGAGGATAATGACGACACAGATTTTTAAAACAAAACAAACAGCTATATATGATCAATAAAGAAGTAAAAAACGTTCAAGAAGCAGTAGCTGGTGTAAAGGATGGAATGACTTTAATGTTAGGTGGATTTGGATTATGCGGAATTCCTGAAAATGCCATTGCTGAGTTAGTGCGACTTGGAGTTAAAGATGTTACTTGTATTTCAAACAATGCAGGTGTCGATGATTTTGGATTAGGATTACTCTTACAAAATCGTCAAATTAAAAAAATGATTTCATCATATGTTGGTGAAAACGATGAGTTTGAGCGTCAAATGTTATCAGGTGAGTTAGAAGTAGAATTAACTCCTCAAGGTACTTTGGCTGAGAAGTGTAGAGCTGCTCAGGCTGGTTTTCCTGCTTTTTACACACCTGCTGGATACGGAACAGAAGTGGCAGAAGGAAAGGAAACAAGAGAGTTTGATGGTAAAATGTATGTGTTAGAACCAGCATTTAAGGCAAATTTTTCATTTGTAAAAGCCTGGAAAGGTGATGCTGCTGGAAACTTGGTTTTCAAAGGAACTTCAAGAAACTTTAACCCGAATATGTGTGGTGCTGCAACAATTACTGTTGCTGAGGTGGAAGAGTTAGTACCTGTTGGAGAATTAGATCCTAATAATATACACATTCCAGGGATTTTTGTACAGCGTATTTTTCAAGGAGAGAAATATGAGAAAAGAATTGAACAAAGAACTGTTCGTCAACGTAGTTAATGGTTTAATGTAACAATAAAACAGTGTGTCAATGAAAAACCCAGCGGTTGAAAAATCTATTGAATTTGCACTGTCAATTATTGAATATTGTGAAATACTAGAAAACGAAAGAAAGTTTGTAGTATCAAAGCAATTATTAAAGTCAGGAACAAGTATCGGAGCTAATATTCATGAAGCTCAGAATGCTGAGAGTAAGTCTGATTTTATACATAAAATTAAGATAGCAACGAAAGAATTAGAAGAAACAAAATATTGGCTAATTCTTTGTGAAAGAACAGAAAGTTATCCGACAGACTTGGTTTTGAGGAAGAAACTTGAGGAACTTGGATTAATTTTATACAAAATACTAAGTACTAGTATCAAAAATAAGAGATAGTAAAGTTCTATTTGTCTAGATTCAATATAGCATTAAGATGTAGGTAGATATAAACTCCATAATTATTGTTATACAGCTATATTAAATTACTGGTACATTGATACATTATTAAATTGATACATTATAAAAATGTTAGATAAAAACGGAATCGCTAAACGAATAGCAAAAGAGGTAAAAAATGGATACTATGTAAACCTAGGAATCGGAATTCCTACATTAGTAGCCAACTTTGTTCGTGATGATATTGAAGTTGAATTTCAAAGTGAAAATGGTGTTTTAGGAATGGGACCATTTCCTTTTGAAGGTGAAGAAGATGCGGATATTATAAATGCAGGAAAACAAACAATAACAACACTTCCAGGAGCTAGTTTCTTTGATTCAGCAACTAGTTTTTCTATGATTCGTGGAAAACACGTTCATTTAACTATTTTAGGAGCTATGGAAGTTGCTGAGAATGGCGACATTGCCAATTGGAAAATTCCTGGTAAAATGGTTAAAGGAATGGGAGGAGCTATGGATTTAGTAGCAAGTGCTGACAATATTATTGTAGCAATGATGCACACCAACAAACGTGGAGAATCGAAGTTATTAAAAAAGTGTTCTTTACCATTAACAGGGGTAGGTTGTGTAACGAAAATAGTAACTAACTTAGCTGTTTTGGAAATTAAGGACAATGCTTTTCATCTGTTAGAAAGAGCACCAGGAGTTTCTGTAGATGAAATTCAAGCGGCAACTGAAGGTACTCTTGTTGTAAATGGAGAAGTGCCTGAAATGGATATTTAAAATCAAATAGAGCATCCTTATTACTGTAAAGTTATTACAGATAAATTGGAAAATGATTTTGTCGAGGTTTCGCCACAACGAAAGAATCAGAATAATCAATTACCTTAAGGCAAGCCCAAGAGGTGTTTAAAGGAAAAAAGTTTAAAAATTTCGACAAAAGTGTCGGAGCATTTAAATCTCACATAGAGAGTAAAACGAAACAATGAAAATAATCTCATACAACGTAAACGGTATACGAGCAGCAATTAAAAAAGGTTTTTTGGAGTGGCTTAAACAAGCGAATCCTGATGTAATTTGTATTCAGGAAACAAAGGCGCAGCAAGATCAATTGAATGCTGATGATTTTACCGAAGCAGGTTATCCATATCAATATTGGTTTTCGGCTCAGAAAAAAGGATACTCTGGTGTAGCAGTTTTTTGTAAAACAGAACCAAACCATGTTGAGTATGGTACTGGAATTGAAAGTATGGATTTTGAAGGTCGTAATCTAAGAGTGGATTATGATGGTGTTTCAATTATGAGTTTGTATTTACCTTCTGGAACAAATAATGATCGATTAAACTTTAAGTTTAATTACATGGACGAGTTTCAGGAGTATGTAAATAATCTTAGAAAAGAAGTTCCAAATGTTATCATTTGTGGAGATTATAATATTTGTCACGAGGAAATAGATATTCATAATCCTAAAATGAAAGGGGTTTCTGGATTTTTACCTGAAGAACGTGAATGGATAGGGAAATTTATTGATAGCGGATTTATCGATAGTTTCCGTCATTTAAATAAAGAACCTCACCACTATAGTTGGTGGAGTTACAGAGCAAATGCCCGTGCGAATAATAAAGGATGGAGAATTGATTATTGCATGGTATCAAATCCCTTAAAAGATCAAATAGAAAGGGCGTATATTTTGCCAGAAGCTAAACATTCCGATCATTGTCCAATTGTGGTCGAAATGAATGTTTAAAAACGTTAAATTTAAGGGCGCAATATCATATGCGCTCTTTTGTTTTATATAATTAAGAAATTACTAAAAATTACTCTTTTGAAACGCTTACTACAACTACTATTTTTCTATGCTAGCTTATCAATAGCGCAGCAACCTGTCGATTCCCCAACGCAGGTAAAAGACACATTAAATCCTATTGAATCGAATTCCATTATAAAAGCAACAGATTCGGTTACCGTTGTTGATAAAGAGGAGCTATTTTCAGATAAAGATTTAAAAGTAATTGATAGTCTTTTGATCGAGGAAAAATTTAATTCTTCACTATTTGATAGCGTTCAATATGTAATTAATGATAAAGATATTATCGGTGGAACAACTGCGGTTCTATCTGAGGAGTTGCTGAAAAAAAGACTAAAGGATCTTGATGATAAAACACCGTTCAATCTTGCTTATAACCCAGCTTTAGTAAAGGAAATTAATAGATATTTAAAATATAGAAAAAGGTATTATCCCGCATTAATGGCAAAGGCTCAATACTATTTTCCAATGTTTGAGCAGTATTTAGATCAGTATGATGTTCCTATTGAAATGAAATATTTGTCTATTGTAGAATCTGCTTTAAGACCAAGAGCTCGTTCATATGTTGGAGCTACAGGTTTATGGCAGTTTATGTATGGAACAGGAAGGCAATTCGATTTGAAAATAAGTTCATATGTTGATGAACGCCAAGACCCGGTAAAATCAACAGTAGCAGCATGTAAATACTTAAGTCAATTGTATAAAATTTTTGGAGACTGGGATTTGGCTTTAGCTGCTTATAATTCAGGTCCTGGGAATGTTTCAAAAGCAATTAAGAGATCTGGGGGATACAGAAATTATTGGAATATCCGTCCGTTTTTACCAAGAGAAACAGCAGGGTATGTTCCAGCATTTTATGCAACCATGTATATTTTTGAGTATGCTGATAAGCACGATTTATATCCAGAAAGTCCAGATATTTTTCACTTTGAAACAGATACTGTTAGAGTTAAAGGAACGGTTAGTTTTGAGCAAATATCGCAGAAAATCAATGTTGATGAAGAAGTACTTGCTTTTTTGAACCCTGAATACAAACTGAATATTATACCACATGTAGAAGGACGTAAGTATGCGGTAAGACTTCCTAAGAAAAGAGTGATAGATTTTCTAGATAAAGAAAAGGAGATATATGAATTAGCGAAAGAAGACGAGGGAAAACGAGAAAAGCCATTGCCAAAGTACTTTGAAATGGATCAACGTATTGTATATCGCGTAAAAAGTGGTGATTATTTAGGGAAAATAGCCAATAAATTTGGAGTAAGGGTTCGCGATATTAAGCGATGGAACGGAATGCGATCACATAACCTAAAAATAGGGCAACGATTGAGTATTTACCCAAAACGTTTGGCAATACCTAAGTCTGTTTCAAAGAGCAAGCCTAGAAAGAAGAAACCATTGCCCACAGGTAAGCATGAAATATATACCGTTGAAGAAGGAGATTCACTATGGTCCATATCAAAGAAGTTTTCTCCAGTTTCTATAGAACAATTGAGAGAATGGAATGATTTTTGGGGCAAGAAAAGTCTTAAACCAGGAATGAAACTTAAAATATTTAAAAGTTAAAAGCATGAGAAAACTATTATTAATACCCCTGTTACTGTTAATAGTAACTTCTTGCAAGGAAGGAACAAAAGATGATGTCATCTTGCCGGGTTCCTCAGGAAACACTAATAAAATTTTAGTGGTTGTAAAAGGAAATGATTGGGAAGGAAAAATAGGAGATGAAATCCGAACAGTTTTTGGTGAACATCAAGTCGGGCTCCCACAGCCAGAAACATTACTTAGTGTAAGTCAAATAGATCCTTCTGGATACAAGGGCTTTATAAAAAATGGTAAGGCAATACTAACGCTAAGAAAAGGAAAAGAAGAAAATATATCCATTGAAAGAAATAAATATGCAGAACCTCAAATTATAGTGCACGCAACTGCAAAAGATGAGGAAGGCGTGATAAACCTAATAAGAAACCGAGGAAAAGAGATTATTAGGATTTTCCAGGAAGAAGACATTAAGTTTATCCAAAATGTATTTAAAAAAGAACGTTTGGACGAATCTCAGTTTAAAACACTTCAAAATTTAGGGTTAAGTGTTGTAATACCAGAAAGATATAAACTTGTTGATGATACTGGTGATTTTTTATGGTTACGTCAGCATTTAAAAAGTGGAATTGCGAGAGGTGATGGAACTAATAACATTCTTGTATATAGCGTTCCTTTGGATGAAGGAATGGACGTTGCAGACAACATTTCTTCAATGAGAGATGCTATAGGTGAAAAACATATTCCAGGAAGTAAAGAAGGAATGTATATGATTACTGAAGCAGCCTATACACCGCATACTTATGAAATTGAGTTTAAGGGTAAGCAAGCTTATGAAACAAGAGGAAAATGGGAAGTTAAAAACGATTTCATGGCCGGACCTTTCTTAAATTATACTGTTGTGGATAAAAAGAATAATAGGTTGGTTGTTTTTGAAGGATTCACTTATGCTCCATCTGTAAATAAGAGGAATTTTATTTTCGAATTAGAAGCCATTGCAAAAACATTAGAAATAAAATAGAGTCGATTGAATTGACTTTGAAAAGCCGTCGTTTTAACAAAACGACGGCTTTTTTGTTATATTAGAGGTAGTTAACTATAATATTTTTAACAATGGAGACAAACTTTTTAGCAATTTTAGGAGCTGCTTTTATACCAATGATCATGGGGTTTCTTTGGTATGGTCCTATGCTTTTTCAGAAGGCATGGATGAAGGAAATGAATTTTACCGAAAAAGATTTGGAAGGGGGAAATATGTTATTGATTTTTGGGTTGAGCTTTGTGTTTAGTTTTATGCTTGCCTTTTCTTTACAAATGTTAGTAATACATCAATGGGGTGTATTTTCAACATTAGCAGGGGAACCTGGTTTTATGGATCAAGCTGGAGAAGGATTTGATACTTACAAAGAATTTATGTCCAATTACGGAGATCGTTTTCGAACGTTTAAGCATGGAGCTTTGCATGGTGTTCTTTCGGGACTTTTTATTGTGTTGCCGATAATTGGTACTAAGGCGCTATTTGAAAGAAAAACATTTAAATATATCGCAATAAATGTGGGCTACTGGGTAATAACACTTGCATTAATGGGTGGAGTAGTTTGCCAATGGGCTTAACATTCGTTGGATATATCTATTTGGTTTTGCTTGGGCGTCGGTGCACAATTGGATTAATATAAAATTATAGTGTTTATTGAACTAGTTCAATAAATAATTCTATCAAAACAAATATGTTTGTTTAGGTGGTTGCGCAAACACTTATTAATTATTTATTAAATCTAAATTAAAATGAAATTTATTTTAAAATTGTTGTTGGCGTTTACGTTTCTAATGCCATTTGTTTCATGTCAGAATAATGATGCATTAGAAGAGTACCCAATAAACCTAGAACTAGAAAAAGATCAGGATACCCCAACTAGAAATTATTCCTGGTTATCGAATCAAGAGTCTTATGGAGGACATACTATCGCAAGACATGTTAATAAATCAGAGTCATACTTGGATGGTAGGATAGCCTCTGGATTACCTAACGCAAGCACTTTTATTTTTGGTAATCCACGTTATTCAACACTTGGTACTAATAATGATTTAGGAATAATATTACGTAATGTTCAGATAGCCAATCCATCATTAAGAAGAATGAGAAGAGGAGATCCTAATATTGTTATTGACGTAAATAATTCATCAGGAGCTGTTGGCTTTGTTAGGGATAGAAGTGGAAGAAACCACGTTACTTCTAAGTTTAAAACAGTATGGAAATACCATCACCTTTATGGTTCTTTTTTATTAACTGCTTATCCAGTAAGATAAATTTATAAATATTACTAAACCTGAAAGTGAATTACCACTTTCAGGTTTTCAATTAATAATTTATTAAACACACATATTGTAATTTTGTTATTACCTAAAAATAAAACACAAGAAGAAATATGAATAGTTATATTGATGATGCTATCAGAGACTTTTTATCAACCTTTATGACAATAGGAGGCGTTGTCGATTTTTCTTTTTTTGAACGGTCTCGAGCAATTGTTGATTTACGGGTATCTGAGTATCTGGAGCATAAGGAGATAGCAAGGGAAACTATTCATAACCATACAAATAAAGTAACTACATTTGATAAATGTACTGAGCAGAAAGAAACTATTTGTAATACTGTTAAAGGAGATGATTCTATTTCATCTTTAAGTGGGATAAAAATATCAACAGAGGAGTTTTTAGGACCTTATTTTGATACGAATCAGATGAAACCTTTGATTAAGGGAAGTACAATGTTAAATCATTATTTTTATTTCGATCAAGAAGAAAATGAGAATAATATTATTGACATAGATACGGTTATTCAAAATTTTAAAAAAGAATACTTGAAAGTTGATAATGGCTTTACATATGCTTTTCTAGAACCTCCTTATGGATTATATGGCCTTAGTCCATACGAGAAAGGGAAGCTGTTTTTAGAAACTTTGACGATCTTATTTTCAAATATAAATGAGCTTGTTATTTATAAATGGAATACAGATTTTTCACCTTATTTTGATCCCGGAAGGGAATGGTGGGGCTGCTATTTCTTTACTGTTTATAATCCAGAGAAAGATATTTATATTGGTATAACAGCATCACAAACAGATTAACCATGTTATTTTTAGATATAAGTAGCCAGTGGGCTTAACTCTTTAATTGTTATAAAAATCAATCACTAACCTAAAAAGTTAGTGATTTTTTTATGCTCAAATCCTAAGTTTTGGATATCATCAACAGAAACTAATTTCTTAAATTTTGTAACAAACTGAAAAATCGTGTTACCAATAAATATCAACAATTAAATAAATCAAATGATTTCACACTTCTTAAATTTAGAATGGAAACAATATTTTCGTTCTTCCTATTGGCAAAAAGGAATTGGAATAAAAATATTGCTCGGTTTCTTCGGTCTATACCTCCTTATTGTCTTTTTATCTCTCGGAGTGTTAATGTTTCCAACACTTAAAAAATTCTTTCCGGAAAGTGATCCTTTTTTAATCATAAATGGGTTTCTTTTTTATTGGATTTTAGGTGACTTAATTGCGCGTTTTTTTCTTCAGAAATTACCCGTAATGACAATAAAACCTCTGTTGACATTACCAGTGAAAAGAAGCAAAGTGGTGAATTACGTATTAGGGAAGTCGGCAACGTCGTTTTTTAACTTTTTACCACTATTTGCGTTTGTGCCGTTTGCATTCGTACTAATCGGTGAAAACTATGACGTAACGCAAACACTCACTTGGTTAGCTGCTATATTGCTAGTGGTGTTGATTATAAATTATTTGAATTTTATCATTGAAAGTTTAAGTGCTAAAAGTGATTTATCGTTTTTACCACTTTTAGGTGTGGCTTCGGGGTTATTCGCTTCAGATTATTTTAAACTCGTGTCGTTTTCTGACTTGGTTTCTTCAGGAATGCTAGCCATTAGTAAAAATCCTATTTTACTAATAATACCTGCCGTTTTACTTGTAGGTCTTTACATGTTCAATTTTAAAATGTTAAAAGATAGTTTGTTCTTGGATTCAGCGGTGAAAACAGAAGTGAAGGAAGTAAAGGCTACCGATTATACTTGGACAGAAAAATTTGGAGACATTGCTCCTTTTATGCAATTAGACTTAAAGCTAATCATGAGAAACAAAAGAACAAAGTCTACACTTTGGATGCTAATTATTGGATTATTATACGGTCTAATATTTTATCCAAATCCAGAATATGCAGATAAAGAGTTCTTTTTCATTTTTATTGGAGTTTTTACAACGGGAATTTTCTTAATCAATTTCGGGCAATTTATTCCAGCTTGGGACAGCGGTTATTACAAAATGCTCATGAGTCAGAATTTTAGATACGAGCGTTACTTGAAATCCAAATTTATGCTTATGTCAATAAGCGTTGTTATACTCTTTGTTCTAGGGATTCCATATGTTTATTTCGGTTGGAAAATCTTATTGGCTCATTTCGCGGCAGCTGTATATAATGTCGGAGTAAATACCCATGTGATTATGTGGGGAGGAACCTTTAATCGAAAAAAGATCAACCTAGATCAGAAAGCAGCATTTAATTATCAAGGAACTGGAGCTGTTCAGTGGTTAATTGGAATACCTTTAATGATTCTTCCAATGGCTATTTTTGGAATACTAAACTGGCTGGTAAACTTCGAAACGGCCGTTATCGTTCTAACCGTTTTAGGTTTATTAGGAATAGCGTTCCATGAAAAAATAATGGCATTTATTACCGGAAAGTATATTGCCAATAAGTATGCTATGATTCATGCATTTGATCAAGAAAACTAATCAAAAAACAATATTATGATACAAGTAACAAATCTTACTAAGAAATACGGAAACACACAGGTTTTAAATATAGAAAATTTAGAAATTCCTACGGGACAATCGTTTGGGTTGGTTGGAAATAATGGTGCTGGAAAAACGACTTTTTTCAATACTTTATTAGATTTAATTCGACCAACATCAGGTGAAATATCTAATAATGATGTTGTCGTAAATAAAAGTGAAAATTGGAAAACCTTTACAGGATCTTTTATCGATGAAAGTTTTCTAATAGGTTATCTAACTCCGAATGAATACTTTGAATTTGTAGGGAACTTAAGAGGGATGAACAAAGCAGATATTAAGGCTTTTTTGCAACCTTTTAAAGAGTTTTTTAATGATGAAGTATTAGGAAAGAAAAAATATTTACGTGATTTAAGTAAAGGAAATCAGAAGAAAGTTGGAATTGTAGCGGCTATGATGGGAAATCCTCAAGTTGTTATTTTAGATGAACCATTTGCAAACTTAGATCCAACAACGCAAATCCGTTTAAAAAACCTGATAAAAAAACTAGCAGAAGATAAAGATATTACCGTTTTAGTATCTAGTCACGATTTAAGTCATGTTACTGATGTTTGTGAAAGAATTGTAGTATTAGAAAACGGAAATTTGGTGAAAGATATTAATACATCTACCGAAACATTGAAAGAATTAGAGAGTTACTTTTCGGCGTAAGAACTTAATCTGTTGATGCCTGTATAGGTAAATACAGCTTAAATCTTAGTGAGTAACGATGAAATTACCATATAATTGTTATTTTTACGCATTTACACACAATAACTTATCAGTATAGTTGTTGTAAAGTAAATGCGTATTTTTTTTATGAAAAAACTATCCAAAATATTAGTTTTCAGTATTCTTTTTGCCATCGTGTATTCCTGTGGTACTCGAAAGAATACTTTTGTAAACCGTAATTTTCATGCCTTAACAACAAAATACAATGTGTTGTTTAATGGTGAACAAGCATTTTTAAAGGGATTAAAAGAAATTGAAGAAAAGCATGAAGATAATTTCTGGAAGCGATTGCCTATTGAGCCAATTACTTTCAATGAAAATACAATAGAAGCGCCTTCTTTTAAGCCTGGAACTGGTTTTGACGATTCAGAAGAAGAGGAAGAAAGTAAACCATTATCTCATTTTGATAAGGCTGAAGAAAAGGCGGTAAAAGCTGTTCAGAAGCATTCAATGAATATTAATGGAATTGAAAGGAATCGTAAAATTGATGAAGCTTATTTACTTCTTGGTAAAGCACGTTATTATACGCAACGATTCATACCAGCTGTAGAAGCATTAAATTATGTGATTTCTAACTACCCAAAAGCCAGTTTAATATACGATACCAAAATTTGGAGAGCGAAAGCAAATATTCGTTTGGATAACGAAAAACTTGCAATAGAAACATTAAATCTTTTAATAGAGTTAGATAAGAATGAAAAAAGCTTAACAGATATTCAAAGAGAACGTGCTCATACGGCAATGGCAATGGCTTATGAGAAAACAGATACTATTCAAAAAGTAATAGAACATTTAACCTTAGCTTCAAAAACCTTCAAAAACAAAGAGCAATCTGCTCGTAATATGTTTATTCTAGGTCAAATTTATAGCGAACTGGATAGACGGGATTCTGCGCGAATGGTATTCCAAAAGCTTGCTGATACCAGAAGAGCACCAAGAAAATATAGAATTAGAGCGAATATTGAATTAGCTAAAAACACGGAGAATGATTCTGCTTCGGTGTTAGTATTGAGTAGATTAAAAAAACTCATAAGAAATACAGACAATCGTGATTTTTTAAATTCACTGTATTATCAAGCGGGTGTTCTTGAAGTTGGAAGAAATAAAATAGACAACGCAATTGAGTATTTCAATAAATCACTTAGAGCTAAAAAGAACAACGATTATCAAAGAACATATGCCTACGAACAATTAGGAAATATAGCTTTTGATAAACAAGAATATGTTTTGGCAGGAACTTACTACGATAGTGTTTTAGGTAAAGTATCTAAAGAGTTCGATCAGGAAAAGAGAATTCGTAGGATTCGTAGAAAAAATAAAGGCTTAACCACCTTAAGAAAGTACGAAGAAACGGTTAAAGTGAATGATAGTATCTTGAAGGTTGTGGCTATGAGTGACGATGAGAGAAAAGAATTCTTTCAAGAGTATATCGATAAAGTGAAGAAGGAAGATGAAGAGAGAAGACAACAGTTGTTAAATGCTCAGAACTTTGGAAGTTCTTTTGGAAGTACCTCTTTAATTGGAAGCAATACCCAGGGAGGGAAATGGTATTTTTATAATGATCAAACGGTACAATTCGGTAAGGTTGAATTCCAACGAGTTTGGGGAAATCGACCACTTGAAGATAACTGGAGACTTTCTGATAAAGATGGAAATTTAATTGCTGAGGATGACAGCACGGATAGTGAGTCTGAAGAAGAAAAGGTAAATCCGAAATACGAACTTGCCACTTACCTCGATGCAATACCAACGAAAGAGGAAGATATTACCAAGTTAAAAGAAGATAGAAACGAGGCATTATATCAATTGGGGCTTATCTATAAAGAACAGTTTAAAAACACGGAGTTGGCAACTTCAAATTTTGAAAGACTTTTGAGCATTGAAGGGCATAAACAATCTGATTTGGCTATAAACTACCATTTATACCAGGTTTATTCAGATGCTAATGATCAAGAAAGCTCAAATAAGCATAAAAATATAGTGCTTACTCAATATCCAGATAGTAAATTTGCACAAATTATCAGAGAGCCTAATGTAAAGCTGGTAGAGGAGAAGAAAACGGATGAGGTTTTAAATAGATACAAAGAGATCTATGTAATTTATAAGCTAAATAAGTTTGAAGAAGCCTTAGTTGAAATAGACAAATTTGAGCCGAGGGTGAAAGATTCAAATTTAATTCCTAAATTAGCCTTGCTAAAAGCCTTATGTATAGGGAAATGCAAAGATCAAGAAAGTTATAAAAAAGCACTTGAATTCGTTTCTTTGAGTTATTCTAATACAGATGCAGGTAAAAAGGCAGAAGAAATTTTAGAACAATTAAGTAAATCAAAAATTAACCCCGTAAAGTCCCCATAAATGTTTAGTAAAGACAATAAAAAATCGAGTGATAGAGTAGTTTCAGAAAGAAATGTTATCGGAGGAAACACCAAAATTGTTGGAGATATAGTTTCTGAAGGTGATTTTAGAATTGACGGAACTCTTGAAGGTAACATTCAAACCAATGGTAGAATTATTATTGGAGAAGCAGGTTTTATAAAAGGAAAAGCTGAATGTACCAATGCAGATATTGAAGGTAAGTTTGCAGGAGATTTATCTGTTTCTAGTGTGTTAACGGTAAAAGCAACTGCAAATATTACTGGAGATGTAGTAATTGGAAAGCTATCTGTAGAACCAGGAGCAACCTTTAATGCTACATGTTCTATGAAAGGAGCCATCAAAGAATTGAAGAAGAATGAACAAAAAAAGGCCGAAAAGACAGCTTAATAAATTCGTTCGTTTTTCTGGAATAGCCATGCAAATGGGTCTAACCATTTACTTAGGAAGTTTACTAGGTGAATGGTTAGATAATAAATATCCAAACGATAGTGAACTTTACACGAAAATTTGTACACTTGCAGCGGTATTTGGCGCTATGTTTTCAGTAATTCGTCAAGTAAGTAAACTATCAAAAGATAACGATGACTAAACGTATTCTAATTTTTCTTGTTGTAGTGTTTATTGCATTTATAGCAAGTTATCTACCTCATTATTATATCCTCCAAGAAAAGGAGTTCACTCTTAACTTTTCATTATTATCAGTTTATGTCTTCTATGCAGTTTCGGCTGTTATAATTTATGGAATAGTAGAATTGATAGCTGAAAAAATTCCCAATCAGGCTGGTTATGCTTATTTAGCAACGATGTTTATTAAAATTGGTTTTTTTCTCATTCTTTTTAAGAGCGCGATTTTTGGAGAAGATCCTTCTACAAAGGCAGAGAAAATTTCTTTGATCCTTCCTTTTTTTCTGTATTTAGCATTGGAAGCTGTCTTTATTTCGAAGCTATTGAATAACAAATAGTTTTCAGAGAGAGAGGCAATTAAACACCTTATAAAAACTAAATAAAAAAAGGGTTTGTAGTTCTATTTTATTGTGTACCTTTGCACGGAAATTTAGAGACCAAGTAAATCTATATTTAGAAAGGTATGATGATAGCAAAAAAACCTATCTACTATTTAACAGTAATAGCACTAGTATTTAGTTCGTTCACAGCATTCGCTGGTGGCGGTGAAACTTCAAGTAAGGGAGGTCAAATCAATACTCCTGAAGGTATCAAAGGATATATTAAACATCACTTAGCAGATTCACACGATTTTGCGTTGTATTCGTATACAAACGATGCAGGTGAGCGTAAGCATGTCGGATTTTCTCTGCCAGTAATCGTTTGGACGAGTAAAGGGTTAAAAACTTTCATGTCTTCTGCATTTCATCATAATGATGACGGTCATGTTATCGTTGATAAAGGTGATGTAAAGTTGGTGAAAATTCATAGTAAAATCTATGAGTTAAACGAAGGTGCTACAACGGTTTCTTTTGATGAGTCTCATCATGCGACAAATGCTCACAAGGTTTTAGATTTTTCTATTACGAAAAGTGTTTTCGGAATGTTGTTCGCGGGACTTTTAATGTTTTTAGGTTTTAGATCTTTAGCAAGAGGTTATAAAAAAGGAGCAATTCCAACTGGTATTGGTCGTGTTTTAGAACCTTTAGTTTTATATGTAAGAGATGAAATTGCAAGACCAAATATTGGAGAAAAGCATTACCGTAAATTTATGGGGTTCTTATTAACAGTTTTCTTCTTTATTTGGATTTTAAATTTATTAGGATTAACTCCATTAGGATTTAATGTTACAGGTCAAATTGCAGTAACCGTATGTTTAGCATTATTTACTTTCTTTATTGTTCAGTTTAGTGGGAATAAAGATTACTGGAAACACATCTTCTGGATGCCAGGAGTACCGGTTCCAATGAAAATCATCTTAGCACCAATCGAAGTCTTAGGGATGTTTACAAAACCATTCTCTTTATTAATTCGTTTGTTTGCGAACATGACTGCTGGACACTTTGTAGTAATGAGCTTAATTGCTCTAATGATTACTTTAAAGAATCAGTTTGGAGCTTTTGGTTCTACGGGAATGTCATTATTGTTGGCATTGTTCATCTCGGTTATTGAAATATTGGTAGCATTCTTACAGGCATTTATTTTTACAATGTTATCATCATTGTTTATAGGAATGGCTGTTGAAGAACATGACCATCATTAAGAATAGAAATAAGAATTTGTTTAATTATATATAAATCAATTAGTATGTACAATTTAATTGGAGCAGGATTAATCGTAATCGGTGGAGGAATCGGATTAGGTCAAATCGGTGGAAAAGCAATGGAAGGAATTGCTCGTCAACCTGAGGCTGCTGGTAAAATCCAAACAGCGATGATCATCATCGGAGCATTATTAGAAGGTTTAGCATTCGGTGCTTTAATCTTAGGGAAATAATTCCGAAAGAAATTAAAAAGTAAAACATTTTCCTGTGACGGTTGGTTACAGGAAGTGTTTTCAAAATTAGACAAAACAATTATTAAAGAATAAATTACATATATAATGGATCAGTTATTAAATGATTTTTCTCCAGGGCTATTTTTCATGCAAGCATTAATTTTAGTAATCATACTTTTTTTAATGATCAAATTTGCTTGGAAACCAATAATGAATGCTTTAACAGAACGTGAAGAAGGTATTCAAAATGCATTAGACGCAGCAGAAGATGCGAAAAAAGAAATGCAAAACTTACAAGCTGATAACGATAGATTATTAAAAGAAGCAAGAGCTGAAAGAGATGCTATGTTAAAAGAAGCTCGTGAGATTAAAGATAAAATCGTTGCTGATGCTAAAGAAGAAGCTTCAGGACAGGCTTCTCAATTAATTGAAAATGCAAAAGCTGCAATTGAGCAAGAAAAGCAAGCTGCTTTAGCTCATGTGAAGCAACAAGTTGCTGAGTTATCAATTGGTATCGCAGAAACTGTAGTAAAGAAAGAATTAGCTTCACAAGACGAGCAATTAAAGCTAGTTGAAGGAATGTTAGAAGAAGTTACTTTAAACTAATCATTCAATGAAAGGAGCAAGACCAGCATTACGTTACGCGAAGGCACTTTTAAACCTTGCAACAGATACAGGGAGCGAAAGTGAAGTTAACGATAACATGAAGTTAATTGTTGATACAATTGCGGGAAGTAGCGATTTAGATGCAATGCTTAAGAGTCCAGTAATAAAAGCGGCTGATAAACGTAAGGTTTTAACAGCACTTTTTGGAGACAAAGTAAATAACGTTTTAAAAGGATTGTTTAATGTATTGGAAGAAAACAAGCGTATGGTTATGCTTGAGCCAATAGCGAAACAATATGCTGTTATTTATGATTATCATAGAAGCATGCAAGTAGCAAAGGTTACTACAGCAGTGCCTTTAACAGACGATTTAGAAAAAAGAATATTAGCTAAGATAGTTGAGTTAACAGGAAACCAAGCTAGTATTGAAAATATAGTAAATCCAGAGATATTAGGTGGATTTATTTTAAGAGTTGGTGATGTGCAGTATGATGCAAGTATTTCTAACCAATTCAACGAATTAAGAAGAGAATTTGACAACAGTCATTATATTCCAAAAATTTAATTTTACATCAAAAGATATAAGATGGCAGCAATTAAACCAGCTGAAGTATCAGCAATTTTAAAGGAACAATTAACAAATTTCGAAGCGAAAGCTACGTTAAATGAAGTTGGAACTGTATTACAAGTGGGTGATGGTATTGCTCGTGTATACGGTTTATCAAATGTACAATACGGTGAATTAGTAGAGTTTGATAACGGTTTAGAAGGAATCGTATTAAACTTAGAGGAAGATAATGTTGGTGTTGTATTATTAGGACCTTCAACAGGAGTTAGTGAAGGATCAACAGTAAAGCGTACTGAAAGAATTGCTTCTTTAAAAGTAGGAGAAGGAATAGTTGGACGTGTAGTTGATACTTTAGGTAATCCAATCGATGGTAAAGGACCAATTGAAGGAGAAACTTTTGAAATGCCTTTAGAGCGTAGAGCTCCTGGGGTAATCTATAGAGAGCCTGTAACTGAGCCAATGCAAACTGGTATTAAGTCTGTAGACGCTATGATTCCTATTGGACGTGGACAACGTGAGTTAATCATTGGTGACCGTCAAACTGGTAAGTCAACAGTTGCTATCGATACTATCTTAAATCAAAGAGAGTTTTATGATGCAGGAGAGCCAGTTTACTGTATTTATGTTGCTGTAGGTCAAAAAGCTTCTACGGTAGCGGCTATCGCAAATATGTTAGAAGAAAAAGGTGCTTTAGCATATACTACAATCGTAGCTGCAAACGCATCTGATCCTGCTCCAATGCAAGTATATGCTCCATTCGCAGGAGCGGCAATCGGAGAATATTTCCGTGATACTGGTAGACCAGCTTTAATTGTTTATGATGATTTATCTAAGCAAGCTGTAGCTTACCGTGAGGTATCTTTATTATTACGTCGTCCACCAGGACGTGAGGCGTATCCTGGAGACGTTTTCTACTTACACTCAAGATTATTAGAGCGTGCTGCAAAAGTGATCAATGATGATGCTATTGCTGCTGAAATGAACGATTTACCAGCTTCATTAAAAGGTAAAGTAAAAGGTGGAGGATCTTTAACTGCATTACCAATTATTGAAACACAAGCTGGAGACGTTTCTGCATATATTCCAACAAACGTAATTTCGATTACTGATGGACAGATCTTCTTAGAGTCTGATTTATTTAACTCAGGGGTTCGTCCTGCAATTAACGTAGGTATTTCTGTATCACGTGTAGGAGGTTCTGCTCAGATTAAATCAATGAAGAAAGTATCTGGTACATTAAAGTTAGATCAAGCTCAATATCGTGAATTAGAAGCATTCGCTAAGTTTGGTTCTGATTTAGATGCTGCTACTTTAAATGTAATTGAAAAAGGTAAGCGTAACGTTGAGATCTTAAAGCAAAATCAAGGTGATCCTTTTACTGTTGAAGATCAGGTTGCAATTATCTATGCTGGATCTAAGAACTTATTAAAAGATGTTCCAGTAAACAAGGTAAAAGAATTCGAAAGCGATTATATCGAGTACTTAAATGCGAAGCACAGAGGTACATTAGATACATTAAAGGCTGGTAAATTAACAGATGAAGTAATTGATACTTTAACTGCAGCAGCTAAAGAGATTTCAGCTAAATTTTCAGCTTAATTAAAGATTTTAGTGTTGAGTATTGAGATGAAATTTCTCAATGCTCAATGCTCAATACTAAATAACTACTAGTATGGCAAACTTAAAAGAAATACGTAACAGAATTAGTTCTATTAAATCAACAATGCAGATTACTTCTGCCATGAAAATGGTATCCGCTGCAAAGTTGAAAAAAGCCCAAGATGCTATAACGGCAATGCGTCCTTATTCATCTAAGCTTACAGAGTTATTGCAGAGCTTAAGTGCTACTCTAGATAGTGATGCAGGTGGAGCTTATTCTACAGAAAGAGAAGTAAAGAAAGTATTATTAGTTGCTGTAACTTCGAATAGAGGATTGTGTGGTGGTTTTAACTCTTCAATTATTAAAGAAACAGTTAGAACAATCAACGGAAAGTATAACGGAGTTGCTGTAGATTTACTTACTATTGGTAAAAAAGGAAACGATATCTTATCTAAAGAGCACAATGTAATTGAAAATAGAAATGATATTTTCGATGACTTAACTTTTGATAATGTAGCGTTAGCAGCTGAGAAATTAATGAACTTATATGTTGATGGTTCTTATGATAAAATTGAGATCATCTACAACAGGTTTAAAAATGCTGCTACTCAAATTGTACAAGTAGAACAATTTTTGCCAATTAAGCCTATTGAAAGTGATGAAAGCGTAAACTTAGATTACATTTTCGAACCTTCAAAAGAGGAGATTGTTTTAGAGTTAATTCCTAAATCATTAAAAACGCAATTATACAAAGCTATTCGTGATTCATTTGCTGCCGAACACGGTGCTCGTATGACTGCAATGCACAAAGCAACAGATAATGCTACGGAATTACGTGATGAGTTATTATTAACTTATAACAAAGCTCGTCAAGCTGCTATTACAAACGAGATTCTTGAAATCGTTGGTGGTGCAGAGGCATTGAATAACTAAAAAGAATATTCTTTATAATATTAAAAATCCAAAACATTTGTTTTGGATTTTTTTGTTTTAATAGGCATAATGTCTGCGATGTTCTTCTTCCCCAAGATTAATTTAAAGAAGCCAAATAGTAATCTTAGCTCTACAGATAATAGATAGAATAATTAATTCCTATTATTTAACTCATATTTGGTTCGATTTAAAAGCGATTCTTATGAAATCTATAGTATTTATCATTCTTTTCGTTTCGGCGTCATTATACAGTCAAACAGAAAGTAAAAGCAATAGTGATAAAGTAGTTGAAAGTGTTCCAATCTCAGTGATAAATGAAGTCCCTATTTTTCCAGGATGTGAATATGCATTAAGTAAAAAAGGGAGGAAGGCTTGTTTGAATAGAAAAATGAATGAACATGTATTGGAAGCTTTCAATAGAGATGTTTTTGATTGTATTGAAAAAGAGAAAGTACTCAATGAAAAGACAAAAGAATATGAGAACAGATGTGTTGAAATAGGCCCTGGAAGAATAATTATTTATTTAATGTTTAAAATTGGTGTAAATGGATTGGCTGAAGATATTACGGCAAGGGCTTCTCACTCAGTTATAGAGAAAGAGACTATTCGAATAGCTAAACTGCTACCCAAAATGGAACCAGGTAGGCAAAAAGGGAAAGTCGTTAGAACGGGATATACGTTGCCTATTGTAATAGAAAAATAGTAGTTTTTAATTTCGCTGGTATAAAAAATAGTATTACTTTCGCGCCGCATTCTTTTTTTGGGAAGAGAATGCTATGCTAAAAGAAAATTTTAAACACTAATTATATACGCTATGATAAAAAATTTCATTTTTATATCAGCCTTTATTTTATTTATTTTTTCGTCATGTAGTAGTGAGGAAGAAAAAACTAATGTACCACCTTCAGCAGTTACTGGAATTGAAGTAGAGGTAATAGAAAACACATTTGTAAAATTGTTTTGGAACGCATCTGAAGATCCAAACGGCGATGAAGTAAGTTATAATGTTGTTGTAAATGGCAATGTTGTAGCAAACAGAACCACGGAAAATAGTCTTGAAATTGATGTGACTCCTTATTTATCAGGATCTAGAAATAGTACTCGTGGTATGGGGCTTGAACTTACGGTTAATATTACTGCATTTGATTCAGAGAATAATGTTTCGGAAGAATCAGTTGTTGTGAGATATGTTTACGTTAACAGAGATCCAGGTGAGTTTGACTTTAAAGAAATTACCTTTGATTTCTATAGTTATAGTTCAGTAACAGTAGAATGGCTTCAAGCTGCAGATGCTGACGACGACCTACTTTCGTATGATGTTTACATTAATGAAGAACTTGTTGTTGATGATTATGTAATAGGAACTAACCAATATACGAATTGGGGTTCAGCACATATTCCTTTTCAATTTAGAGAATTATTGGACCAAGATATTACCATTAAGGTTATCGCAAACGACAGATCTGGAGGTTTAAAGGAAATCTCAAGAACATACAACTTTAGAGCAACAGATGTTGACCTTGGAGAGATTGCATTACCATATGCTGAAATTAATAATTACGAATTTTTGGAAGATGAAATAGATAATAAAATTGGATATAGTTTTACGCTTACAGAAAGAACGGGTATCTCTTTAACTGATTTTACGGGTAATATGCAATATACGTTAACAGATAGCAATAATAACTATCTTTCTGGAGGTTATAATGCACTGAAAAACGAGGCTTTAAATCCTGGTAGTTATTATATTGAAGTAAGTAAGAATTATAATAGTTTATCCAATGGTTCTTTCAATCTTATATTTAGAGATGCTAATGAAACAAATACTGATTTAGGAAATTTAGCCTTTCCTTATAGCGAGTCGTTTGATATTACTTCTATAAATGAAGAGCCTGACAATAATATCATTTATACTTTTACTGCTCCATCAGGTAATTACAGATATACATTCTCGTCAGTTTCAGGTGTTTCTTATGAATTAAGAGATAGTAATCAGAACATCGTTTCAAATTCGAACTATTACAACCATCACGTTTTATCCTTAGTTATGAATAATCCAGGAACTTATTATTTGAAAGTGATAAACAATAGTTCATATAATGAGATCACAGGATCTTTCAATATTAATATTGAAGAGACTAACGAAATTACTGACAATATGGTTTTAGGTAGTATAACAACTCCATACACTAGAACTTTTGATTACGACACTACGGTATCTGTTAACGGAAGAACTCGTATCAATTTTACAATTGCGACATCTTCTGATTACCATTTCGAAACAACATCGGCAAACTACGATACTTATTTGTATTTGTATCGTTCTAATGGACAACTTATAAGATCAGATGATGATGGTGGTGGACCAGGTAACTTATCAAAAATGACAGGAAGCTTAAGTGCAGGAAGCTATTATGTTGAAGTAGGAGGTTTCGGTAATAGTACGGGTAATGGAGTATTGTTATTCAACTTACAATAACTATAAAATATTACTTCAAAATAGTATAAAACATAAAAGCGAACCCTTGGGTTCGCTTTTTTTTATCATATATTGATAAAATTAAACAGAAACTAGGTTAGTAACCCTAGTGCTTTTAATAGGTTGCTTTACTAGGAAGAATACTAGTAAAGGAATTATGCCGTGAGGCAATCTATAAATTACCAGATATAAATACTGATGCGTTATACTAAATGAAATATCATAGTGAAAACCGCTTAGAATACGAGCAAATGCTGTTACAAAGCCCCAAAAAGCAGCGTATAATAAAGCTATTTTAGCAATTCTTGGAATAAAAATGCCTATCGCTATTACAAAATCTAATAGACCAGCCAAAAAGAGCATGTTTTTAGCCATTTCTTCTTGAATAGGTAATATGTTTAACGTCATAGTAACAAAATTACCAGGAAGAGGATAAAAATAGCCTATGGCGTACATTCCATGACAAGTAAAAGCAAGTGCTATAAAAACTTTCAAGTAGAAAATTAAAGTATCTTGATTTTTATTCTGTAAGAAATAGAGTAATGCTACTGGAACTCCAAATTGAATGGTATGTTCAAAGAACATTACCAAATGATAAAACTTCTCTTTCGTTAATAATAAGGCTAGAAAAATTAAACTTACGGAGCCTAATTTTAAAATGGAGTACATCCACTGTTTAGATTTTTCATTAATCGTTAAAGAAATCACAGCGCAAATACTGTATAAAACGCCAGTACTTCTGGTTAAAAATTGAATCGCATGATCCGTATTTAAATTCGTGACATACGATTGCCAAGAAACACCAAAGATTGAGGTTACGATTGGTTCCAACAAAGCTTGATCCCAGAAGAAGCTTCTAAATGGAGCATCCCAGAATAAATGTTGATAAGCTCTTCCTAAAAAAATACAAAAAGAGCTAATCTTTAAAATACGTAGAAGGGTTGAGTTTTTCATACTTAAAGATTTCGACAAATATAAAAATGAGTGTATTTGCCTATGGTTAATTATTGGTTAGAAAATCATTTACTTATAGTTAACAACTTCTTTTTTAGATTATTATACTATTAAATGATTTTTTCAGTTATATACTCTTAACATGTAAAAATATATTTGCATGCGTTAAGTTAAAAACTAACCAAATACCCTTCATTATGAAAAAAACTATGTTGTGGTTACTGCTACTAGTAACCTACACAACTTATTCGTCCAATGACAAGTACCGATTAATTATTACTGACAATCCAGCTACGACAATTATGATTGGTTGGAGTCAAATTTCTGGTACTAGCCCTACCGTTTATTACGGAACCACGGATTTCGGAACAAACTGGTCAAGTTATCCGAGTTCAAAAACGGTCGATCGGACCGTGTATTACAAAGGAATGAACAATACCTTTGCCAAATTAACTGGTTTAACTCCCAATACAAGTTACTATTTTGTTATCCGTGATAGTCAAGGAACCAGTAGTCGCTTTTGGTTTAAAACAGCCCCAAGCAATAATCAAAAGATGTCATTTATTGCTGGAGGAGATTCTAGAAACAATAGAACACCTCGAAGAAATGCAAATACTCTAGTTTCTAAATTGAAACCAACTGCAGTGTTTTTTGGAGGAGATATGACCAACGGAGATTCCAGTACCGAATGGAAAAACTGGCTGGATGATTGGCAAAATACTACTGCCAGTGATGGTAGAATGTTTCCGATTGTTCCAGCAAGAGGAAACCATGAAGATTCTAACAATAGTGTCTATAACTTATTCAATGTTCCATCATCAAGTGTTTATTATGACATTACTTTTGGAAGTAATTTGTACACTATTTTCACCTTAAACTCAGAAATTTCTGCGGGAGGAAGTCAACGATCTTGGCTTAGTGGAAAATTAAGTGCTAATAATTCTATTTGGAAATCAGCGCAGTATCATAAGCCTATGCGTCCTCACGTATCTTCAAAATCAGAAGGAAATGATGAATATTCAAATTGGGCTCAACTGTTTTACAACAACGGAGTGAACCTAGTATTTGAATCAGATTCACATACCGTTAAATCTACTTGGCCAATGAAACCATGTTCAGGTGGGGCTGGTTGTGAAGAAGGTTTTACGAGAGATGACACTAATGGAACTGTTTATGTAGGTGAAGGATGTTGGGGTGCTCCGCTTCGTTCGTCAAATGATGCAAAAGGATGGACACGTAATAATGCTACATTCAATCAATTTAAATGGATTTTTGTTGATGTCAACAAAATGGAAGTTCGAACGGTGAAAGTTGACAATGCGAATAGTGTTGGTTCAGTATCAAATTCGAATCCTTTTACCATTCCTGCTGGATTGGATATTTGGAATCCATCGAACGGTAGTGTTATCACAATCCTTAATAACAACGTGGTTGACAACCAGGCGCCAACAAAACCAACTAATTTAGTGGCAAGTTCAATTAATGGAACATCTTTGACCTTGAGTTGGATAGCTTCAACAGACAATATTGGAGTTACAGGATATGATGTTTATCGAGGTTCAACTAAAATAGGAACAGCAAATACTACAACATACAGCGTTACTGGTCTATCACCTCAAACAACATATTCTTTTTACGTAAAAGCAAAAGATGCTGCTGGTAATACTTCGTTATCTAGTAACACCGTATCTGCAACAACTACTGATATTCAGTTGTCATGCTCGTCAACAGTGTCTTCTTTTCCTTATAACCAAGGATTCGAGTCAGGAGATGGTTGGACTCAAGTAACTGGTGATGACGGAAACTGGGTACGAGATAGTGGAGGAACTCCTTCTTCAAATACTGGACCGAGTGCTGCAGCTCAAGGGACATATTATATGTTTTTGGAAGCTTCAACGAATAATAGTACTGGACAAATTGGACATAATGCTACAGCTATTTTAGAAAGTCCATGTGTTGATTTAACAGGAAAAACATCAGCATCCTTTTCATTCAAAAACCATATGTATGGAAGTAATATTGGATCGTTAACGATAAAAGGGTCTTTAGATGGATTTAGCTGGTCAGACCTTTGGACAGTTTCGGGAAGTAAAGGAAATCAATGGAATTCGGTTTCTGTGAATTTAGCTTCTTACTTAGGAAGGAAAATGAAACTAAGAATTGTAGGAAAAACTGGAAACGGTTGGTCAAGTGATATTGCCGTTGATGACCTAAGTATTACCACAGGAGGTGGAGGTTCAGATACACAGGCACCTAGCGTTCCTGGAAGTTTATCGGCTAGTAACGTTTCACAAACTTCATTGCGTTTAGGTTGGACAGCATCAACCGATAATGTTGGAGTTACGGGGTATGATGTATTCCAAGGATCAACCAAATTAACTACCGTGACAACCACATCGTACCAAGTTAGTGGTTTACAAGCGAACACTTCCTACACTTTTACTGTAAAAGCAAAAGATGCTGCTGGTAACGTTTCTCCATCGAGTAATGCCGTGAATGTAACAACTCCTGGAAATACCTTAACATATTGTTCGTCAAAAGGGAATAGTGTAGCTGATGAGTATATTGGTAACGTGACTATTGGAACAATTAATAATACTTCAACCGGAGGGAATGGTTATTCAGACTTTACCTCAATATCTACCAATTTAACAAGAGGTGCAGCAACTACTATTTCTATAACTCCTGTTTGGGTTGGAACAGTCTATAGCGAAGGCTATGGAGTGTTTATCGATTATAATCAAGATGGAGATTTTGCTGACCCAGGAGAAACTGCTTGGACAAAAGTTAGATCGAAAGATGCTGCTATCAATGGATCATTTACAGTTCCTGCTTCGGCGAGTCTTGGAGCTACTCGAATGAGAATTGTAATGAAGTATAACGCCACGCCAACTGCATGCGAAGCATCGTTTGCATATGGTGAAGTGGAAGACTATACGGTGAACATTACAAATACAGCATTCAGAACGGTGGAAAGAAGTAAACCGAATTTGATATCATCATTAGAAGTTTATCCGAATCCAGTTTCTGAGACATTGTTTGTAAAAGGAGCTGAGTCTAAATTAAACATTAAAATATATGACCTTACTGGAAAAACAGTATATGAATCACCAGTTGAAGGTACTTCTATAAATATCTCGAAACTTTCGAGCAATAATGTTTATATCGTTGAGTTGTTTGATGAACTAGGAGAGAAAAAATTATCTAAAAGAATTATTAAGAAATAGTAATAAAAGGGGAGTGTAATATTTTAACAAATTACATTCCTCTTTTGCTTTTTAAAAGCATATGTTTGCCGAAATTTAAATATGCAAACTATGAAAAAAGTACTATTCAAAACATTTTTATTATTAAGTATTATCGTATTTTCATCATGCTCAGGTAATGATGAAGAAACAAATCCAGATTCTTCTTTTAAGAACGAAATTAAAATGACAATCAATGGTAGAGAGGTAACTTTCAACCAAGTTGTTGTTGGGGAGAATGATTACCATTTATTTGAAACTATGGGAGGTGCTATTAAGCTTACTGGAACCATTGACAATTCAACTAATGAAGTAATAAGCATTTCTATTTTGAAAGATAAGGTAGGAACGGATTCTTTAGCAGAAATCGAGTATATCAAAGATGGAGAAAGGTATCATTACAATACTTGGCTTCCTACTTGGGTAACCGATGCGACAACATGTACAGATAATCCTAGTAATATTGTTTTTGTAACAGCTACTAATGATGGTAGTAGTGCTTCAGGAAGTTTTACTGGAATTCTGAGCAAATGCAATAAGGAAAATGGAAATGAAACTCTAGTGGATTCGTTCGATATTTCTGAAGCGACCTTCAATGTAAAATATTAAGGAGACTTATAGTTATTATGTAAAAAGAGAGTTGATTTTTCAACTCTCTTTTTTATTTCATATTTTATTTTTTTCGAAAAAAATTATCAAAAAATACTAGTTGATATTTAATAGCATTGCTCCAATAGTCCCAATCGTGCTTTCCAGGTCTTTCAATATAATCGTGTTCAATATTATTTTCACTTAACTTTTCATGTAGTTCTTTATTGACCTCAAAGAAAAAATCATCATAACCACAATCAATGATAAGTTTCAGATCAGTATTCGATAGTAAATGAGTCAAGCCAGCTACAGTATGCTCATTCCAGATTTTTTTATTGTTTTTATACTTACCTAATCTCTTATGGATATCCCAATTCTTAGAAAAAGGCCTAATATCAACACCACCACTCATACTTCCAGCGGCTCCCCAAATATTTTGATGTTTTAAAGCCAAAAATAAGGCACCATGTCCTCCCATACTCAAACCAGTAATCGCTCTATGCTCTTTTACAGGATTTGTATTATATCTTTTATCGATAACCTCCACTAATTCTGATGAAACATACGTTTCGTATTTCATATTGGAGTCAATAGGACTATCGAAATACCAACTGGTTGCCCCACCATCAGGACAAACAATAATCATATTATAATCATCAGAGTATTTTTTTATTTCTGAAACTTTTGTTAACCAATCTAAATGGTTGCCATAAGCGCCATGAAGCAGATAAAGCACTGAGAAGCCTTTCTTTTCGTCAGTATAGGAATCAGGAAGAATAACGATGTTCTTTATCACTTTATTCATTGATTCACTTTTTATTTCAAGAATTTCAACTTGTGAAGCAAGAATACTGAAGCAATGGAATATAACAAAGAAAACGAATAACTTGAATTTCATGACTTTTAATTGTGTTTGGTTTTTCTAAATGCAAGGTACAATTTAAATGATTTGTTGTGGTCAAAAGCTTTTTTAAACCGAAGATAAAATGTTGGTTAACAACAAATAATAAAATGACTTCTACGAATAATAGCTTGATTTTTAATTATTAAGAACAATGTTCATTTTTGGGTAACAATAATTGAAAAGAATATTATGAGGAAAACAAGATCAGCTTTAGTTTTATTAGGGATTTTAGCCATTGCATTGAACTTCTTTAATATACTGCCAATAGTATTAATGTCAATTTTTTAGTAACAACAATTAAAAACAATATTATGAGGAAAACAGGATCAACTTTAGTTTTTTTAGGAATTTTAGCCATTGTATTGAACTTTGTTAATATGGTGCCGAGAGTGTTAATGTGGATTTATGCTTGGGGCGAAACTACCGCTTGGGGTATTAAAATTGGTATCGTAGTTCTTGGAGCTATTTTATGGTTTATCGGAGGAAGAGAAGAATTAGTTGAGGAAACAGAATAGTTCGTGGCAAATCCTTTCAAAAAAATAACTAACAACGCTAATAAAACTAAGAAAGTTTGGAGCGAAAGTCGTGAAGAATCAAAAACTAGCACTCGAAGTTGTGAAAGTTGTGGAGCAGCCAGACCGAAAGATACCAATCTTACAACTTGTGATTATTGTGGTTTTAGGTTTATGGATATCGATGAAAAAGTTAAAACAGATGTGTAATGTTCAATTTTTTTAAAAAGAAAAAAGAAGAAAAGAAAAAAGAAAAAAAGAATAACCTTAATCATCCAGAATATTTAAAGTTGGTTGAGAAATGGGAGGCTTTCTTGGAGAAAATAGAAACACGATTCCAAGAATCATTAATAAACGCCGAGGAAGCTCTTTTAGACAATTTAGTCGAAAGCGATTATGATGTAAATCCAACATTGAATGCTTGGTCAGGGATAAAATCGCAATTAATGGGCTTAGGAGACAAAATAGAAGATACATTCGAAGAAACGGTAAAACCACAAATGTTGGACTATATTGAAGAATGGGATGTTATTGATGAAGCACAAAAAGGGACTCTTTTAAATGAATCAATTTACGCTAGAATTGAGCGATATCAAATTGTAATAGAAGGAAAGATATCGGAAAGATTTTACAATCATGCAATTAAGCTTTTAAACGAAGATTTTAATTGCACGCAATGCGGGGCGAACCTAGAGGTGAAGAAGGATATTTTTAGGTCTCATTATGTGAGTTGTAATTACTGTAATACCGTAAACACATTCATTCCAAATGATAAAATTGCTCAAATCCGATGGGTTATTGACAACATAGTTAGATATAAGGTTATTGAGGAATGGGACGATTTACAAAAGGCTAGGAGGGATTATAAAATGATGCCTTCGAAAGCCGATCATGAAGATAAAACGGATTTGTTGGAAGCTTTTAACAAGAGAGAACAGAAAGAGCGTTTTTACTGGCAGAGATTTATGAAGGAACGATATAATTTATTGCCAGAGTTTGAAGATACTTATGAACATGATGTCGAGGTAAAAATGCGATATGTGTATGAAGAACGTGAGAGAGATTTCAGCGAATAAAGGGTGTAAATGAAAAATGAATTATTAAATAAATAGAAAAACGAAAATTAAAAAATGGAAGCAATAAACGGGGTAACTTTTAAGGATTATGCATGTGCTTGTGCAAATATAGCAGCAGGAATGTCAACAGAAAAGGTATGTGAAGTACTGGGAATTGAGTTGCCAGTATGGGAGGCAACAATGAATGGATGGAATAATAAAATGGCAGAATTATCACATGATGATTTAGCTTTTTATAGTCAGGTTTTTACAAATCCAAAACAGGGAAGATTCGCGAATGTAGAAGGAGGGGCTGAAGGCCCAGAAAAAGTATTAGCAAAGTATCCTGAATGGAGCGATACGATTAAAATGGCGAAATATATGGAACATGCTGATAAAGTTGGTATTGCTATTGATATGGAAAAAGAGTTTGATATTTCTTTAACCGAATATTCCCAATTGGCGATGCATTGGTCGGCATATTATAAAGAAAAAGTGATGGATGTTGACCAACAAACATCGGAAGAGTTTATTAATGATGCTCCTTTAAGTGAAGCACAAAAGGAACGTGTTAGGGTGTTTAATTTGCATGATGAATTGGAAGCTAAATGGGATGCTTATTACTCAGAAAAATATAAAACACAAGTTACTGATATAAGTGGAGATATTGATTTTTAATCAATTGATAATATAGTAATTTGATTTTTGGTGATATCAATAAAAAGAAATATAAATTCTCTTACTACCTTATGGAGTATTTGTTAAATGGTTTTACTAAACTTCGGTAAAAGAATAATTTCATTTTGTTGGTGTCGCCTTTGTTTATCTATAAAATAAGTATAATAAATAATGGAATTTAGAGCCCAATTCAAATCGGTAATTCAGTGGGAAGATCCTCATTCAAATGAGTTATTTATAAAAGTAACAGGAAGTCGCGATGAAATAAAGAACGCGTCTAAACTTATAGTTCAGCCAGGACAAGGATGTATAGTGACCTATGAAGGGAAAATAGAGGCAAGTATTAATGAAGAAGGAGTATATGACTTAAAAACATCGAATAAACCGTTTGTAACTTCAATCAAGAATTTTTTGTCATTGAAAGACAGAAGTGAACATATACTTGAGATATGGTTTTATAGAAAAGCAGATATTTTAAATATGCGTTGGGGTACTCGAACACCAATCGCTTACAGTGACCCAGTGTATACTTTTCCAATTTTGTTGTCTGCATTTGGTAACTATAGTATAAGAATTACCAAGCCAGAATGGTTTTTTAAAAATGTTATTGCTGGACAAGAGCTGTATTGTCATCATGATTTAAAAGAAGTATTTATATCTCGAATTTCTCAGCCAATTACTGATTATTTGGCGAATGCGAAGTTTTCTTATGTTGATATTGATAGTAATTTAAATCATATTGCAAGTGAGGCAAAAGAAAAAACAAAACAAATATTCGATGAATTAGGGTTTGAAATATTGGATTTTAGGATTGAAGGGACGCGATTCGACCAAGAAACCTTAGATAGAATTGCAAAAATTTCCGACGTTCAAGCCGAGGTTAAAGCAGCCCAAATTGCAGGCATCAATTATACCGAACATCAACAACTTCAAGCGATGCGAGATGCTGCAAATAATCAAGCAGGTGGCTCAGGCATTGTTATGGGAACAAATGTTGGAATGATGGCTAGTGGTATGGTAAATCATACAAACAATAGTTCAAGCGCATCAAAATCGCATATAGAAAAATTAAAAGAGTTAAAAGAACTTTTTGAAATGGAACTTATAAATGAAGAAGAATATGCTGAAAAAAAGAAAGCTATTTTAGACAGCATGTAACCATATGCTTCAATATCAAAATCAGATTTAGAAAATACTATTCATAACTTTCGAATAAAGATACGAGTGAGTTAACGTCAATACAACATTGTTTTTGAAGTTCATCTGTGGTTCCATGATGGATAAATACATGAGGTATTCCAAGTACTTTAATATCTCCTTTATATTTTTGTTGATGTGCAAACTCTGAAATAGCTGAACCGAATCCACCATTTACTGTTCCATCTTCTATCGTAATTATAGTATTGAATTTATCGAAAATACTTAGCATTAGCTCTTGATCTAGTGGGGCTACAAAACGTAGATCATAATGAGCAATAGCGTTGTTACTTTCAACTAAATTTATAGCTTTTGTCACATTATCTGCGATTGTTCCTATCGATAGTATTGCTACATCTGTTCCTTCCTTTAAAACAGTTCCTTTTCCAATTTCAATTTTTTCGAAAGGCAATTGCCAGTTTTCTAGCTTTCCTTTTCCTCTTGGATAGCGAATTGCAATTGGGTTTTGTAAACCAAGTTGCGCGGTATACAGAATATTTCGAAGTTCAATTTCATTTCTAGGAGCAAAAACAATGAGGTTTGGAATACACCTTAAGTAAGCAATATCAAAAGCACCGTGATGTGTAGCTCCATCTTGTCCAACTAAACCAGCACGATCTAAACAAAAAATAACAGGTAAGTTTTGTAAGGCAACATCATGGATTACTTGATCGTAGGCACGTTGTAAAAAAGTAGAATAAATATTACAATATGGAATCAAACCTTCAGCAACCATTCCAGCGGCCAAGGTAACCGCATGCTGTTCTGCAATTCCTACATCAAAAGTTCTTTCAGGAAATTCATCTAACATAAATTTTAAAGAACTTCCAGTAAGCATGGCTGGAGTAATACCAACAATTTTATCGTTTTGTTTTGCAAGCTCAACAATGGTTTTCCCAAAAACGTCTTGGAACTTTGTAAAGCTGCTTTTTTCTTTTGGGAGTACATCACCAGATACTTTATCAAATTTCCCAGGAGCGTGATATTTCACTTGATTCTCTTCCGCTTGACGTAAGCCTTTTCCTTTTGTGGTTATCACATGTAAAAATTTAGGGCCTTTAACCGTTTTTAAACGTTCGAGTTCACGCAATAAGTCTTCAAAGTTATGTCCATTAATAGGACCAGAATAATCAAAATTTAGGGCTTCAAAAATATTGTGTTGTTCAATATCACTTCTAGAAGATTTTATTCTTGTTAAATAATCTTTTAAAGCTCCAACTGAAGGATCAATACCAATGGCATTATCATTCAGTATAACCAATAAATTGGCATTTGTATCACCTGCATGATTAAGGGCTTCGAATGCCATTCCACTGGCAATAGAAGCATCACCAATTACGGCAATATGATGTTTGTTTTTCCCTTGAAGCTTTGAGGCAATAGCCATACCCAATGCTGCTGAAATGGAAGTAGATGAATGCCCTACACCAAAGGTATCGTAATTGCTTTCACTTCTTTTAGGGAAACCAGAAATACCGTTAAGTTGACGGTTGGTGTCAAAAACGTCTTTTCTTCCTGTTAAAATTTTATGACCATAAGCTTGATGCCCAACATCCCAAACTAACAAATCTTCAGGTGTATTAAAACAATAGTGCAAAGCAATAGTAAGTTCAATAACACCTAAACTTGCTCCTAAGTGTCCTTCTTTGGTGGCAACCACATCAATAATAAACTCACGAAGTTCTTTAGCAACTAACGGTAAGTCTGTTGCAGTTAATTTTCGCAAATCTGACGGGTAGTTTATAGTATTTAACAGCTTTTGTGACATGAGAGCAAAAGTACGAAAAGGAATGATGATAACATTTGAGTTTTAAAGATACCGTAAAAGAAAAAAGAACGTTTTATTTCAATAATTTCAAATTGCAAATGGCATTTCTTCATTTAGAAACCATAAAACTTTGTAGTTTTGCCCCTATGAGCAAATTATTTATAGTTCCTACACCCATTGGAAATTTAGAAGATATGACTTTCAGAGCAATTAAAGTTCTAAAGGAAGTTGATGTAATTTTAGCTGAAGATACGCGCACCAGTGGAAAATTATTGAAGCATTTTGATATATCTACACATATGCAATCGCACCATATGCATAATGAGCATAAAACGGTTGATACAATTATTAGACGTTTACAAAGCGGTGAAACTTTTGCTCTAATTTCTGATGCTGGAACTCCAGCGATTTCTGATCCAGGATTTTTATTATCAAGAGCTTGTATTCAAAATAATATTGATATTGAATGTTTACCTGGTGCTACGGCTTTCGTTCCTGCATTAGTAAATTCAGGATTACCAAACGATAAATTCGTTTTTGAAGGTTTTTTACCCGTGAAAAAAGGAAGGCAAACTCGATTGAAGTTTTTGGCAGAAGAAACAAGAACAATGATCTTTTATGAAAGCCCACACAAACTTCTAAAAACTTTAGGAAATTTTGCTGAATATTTCGGTGAAGACCGAGAAGTTTCTGTATCTAGAGAATTGACCAAATTATTTGAAGAAACCAAACGAGGAAGTGTAAAAGAAATTTTATCATATTATACGGAAAAACCGGCTAAAGGCGAGATTGTTATTGTTGTAGAAGGAAAAAAGGCTAAGTAAGTTCTAACTCGTATTCTGGGTAGTGCTTTTTTAATAATTCTTCAGATTTTTTAGGAATTAAATACAAGGCGATATAGGTAAAAATAATAGCACTTACCATAAAAAAGGCGTAAAGCAATCTGATTGGTTCTGATATTCCTACAAAGTCTTTATTTCCCATAGAAAAGCATTGAGCTAAGTTGAAGAAAAGAAAAGTGAAGTTTAAAATACCTTGCACCTGAATAATGTCCTCTAACATCCATTTTTTACCAGTTATTTTATGCTTCCTCTTTAGTTTTTGATTATTTAGAATCATGATAATAAATTGAACGATCATTAGGCAGAAAAACATACCAAAATAAAGGTCGTATGAATTTTTAAATTCTTGAATTTTATATAAAACTAAAGTTCCCGCAATAGTCAATAGTATTTTTGGTAACTGAAACCATTGTTTGGTAAAACTTAAAAGTATTTTGAAATATCGTTTTCTTAGTTGACTTTGTTTTTGCTCAACAATATCCATAAATCCAAATACACCAAATTTTTTGAACGACTTATCCAAGGCTTTTTGAAATGATATGTTCGGAGATTCTTTCCTTATATTCTCCACATCATTCGCAAGGTGATCCACTAATTCAGTTTGCAGATCATAATGTTCAACATAATGCTTTTGGGTGAACTTATAGAGTTGATCAATTTGTTGATTGGTTAATTCCATTAGGCAATATTGGTTTTGATGAATTCCAAATGTTTTCTAAAAACTTTTATTGCGAAATGAACAATAACGATACTATACAGGATCATTGAAAGATCGAATAAATCAGCATTTCCATTCTTCAAGAAATTCGAGCCTCGCATGAATAGAGGGAAGAATAGATACCCTAAGATTTGTGTTTCGAAAACGAAGCGATATGAAGTTTTGACTTTTTTTAGAAGGATGAAAATATAACTAATAATTATGGCTGCACTACAGAATATGAACCAACCATTAACAATTGTACTTACAATTGATGCGTGAGGTACAGCTATTTCGAATTTATTTAGCTTAATGCCAAGTATTAAGAGAATAGTGATACTAAAAATTTTGTAATTGTTATATTTTACAAATGTTTTCAATTTCTCAATTACAAATTTAGGTTTGCTATAGGCGTAGCCAGTGTGGAAACTTGAAGAGTATATTAAAAGAGAATCCCATTTTCTGGTTGAGTTATAGAAAGCATCCTCAAAAGAGATTTTATTATGCATTTGGTCTTCAATATCAGAAAGTAAATGATCTAAAATTTCAATTTTGATATCCTCGTAGTATATTCCTTTATGTTTTAAGTAATTTTCTACTCTTTGTATTTGAAGTGTTGTTAATTCCATAGCTGTATTTTTTAATCAAGACTCAATTTAGGGTTTACAAGTTGTTGCATTGTTTGAATAAAATCTTGCATTTGCGAAAGCCGATTTTCGGTTTCTTTCGTCCCACGTTCCGTTAACTTGTAATACTTGCGCAGCCTGTTTCCCACTTTTGCAACTTCAACTTCTAGGTGTCCTTCAGCTTCCAATTTGTGCAAAGCAGGATACAAAGCGCCTTCTGTAATCAGCAATTCTCCCTTGGTTAATTCCTTAACCTTTTGCGAGATTTCATAGCCGTACATCTTATCATTTTGTGCAAGCAACTTTAAAATAATTGTTTGCAAAGAGCCTTTATACAATTTTTGATTTCCCATTTCAAATTTTATTTATGCTACAAATATATGCATAATTTTCTTATGTATAAAATTCTTAGGTATTATTTATGTCGAATGAATTTTAAAATGACACGAAAAATACGACCCTGCTTTTTCTTTTTCAAAGCTCTAAAACTGTTGCAAAACAATAGCTATGGAATTGTTATGCAATGTAGAAAAAGAGAAAATGAACTAGTATTTATGTAGCATTTTGACGTTTATTTGGTATTACTTTGAAAGTACATCATTTGTTCTCTTTTTGTTTGTTATTTTTGCTGAATATAACGAATAACATGGCGAAATTCTATAAACTACTTATCAAAGAAGTTATTAAAGAAACAGCAGATGCCGTTTCTATATTATTTGAAATTCCTCAAAATTTAAAGGAGAGCTTCTCATTTAAGGCAGGGCAGTATGTTACCTTAAAGCAAGAAATCAATGGAGAAGATGTAAGAAGGGCTTATTCTATTTGTTCATCACCAAATAGTGGAGAGTTGAAGGTAGCGGTTAAAGCTGTTGAAAATGGAAAGTTTTCAACGTTTGCAACTACTCAATTAAACAACGGAGATGAACTTGAGGTGTCGGAACCTGAAGGAAAGTTTGTTTTAGAGCCTGAAACAGGAAAGAGTTATATTGGATTTGCAGCAGGAAGTGGAATCACTCCTGTTCTTTCTATGGTGAAAGCAACTTTGGAAGACTCAAGTGGAAATTTTACTTTGGTATATGGAAACAAGAGTAAGGCGGATACCATTTTTTACAATGAGTTGCATGCTTTAAGTAATAAATATAATGGGCGTTTAAATGTTCATTATGTGTTCAGTAGAGAGCGTGATGATGATGCGCTTTTCGGAAGAATTGACAAAGGACATGTGAATTACTTTATCAAAAATATTTACAGCGAAACTAGTTTCGACCAAGCATTTTTATGTGGGCCAGAAGAAATGATCAATATTGCTTCGGAAACTTTACAGGAAAATGGTTTAAGTAAAGATGCTGTAAACTTTGAATTATTCACTGCTTCAGCATCCGAAGAAAATACAAGTCAAGTTAAAGAAGGGGAAACAGAAATTACCGTTTTAGTTGACGATGAGGAAACGACATTTACAATGAAGCAATCAGATACTATTTTGGCTGGTAGTTTACGTAATAAATTAGATGTTCCTTATTCTTGCCAAGGTGGTGTTTGTAGTAGTTGTATAGCAAAGGTTACCAAAGGAAAAGCGGTAATGACAAAGAATTCAATTTTAACTGATGATGAATTAGAGGAAGGGTTAGTGTTAACTTGCGTTGCACATTCAACGACTCCTGAAATTTCAGTTGATTATGATGATGTTTAGATAAAAAAATAGCTAATGGATTTTTACACGTTAAAAAATGCTTTTTTTATAGGTGTTTTTATGGCTTTTATGATAGGGCCAGTATTTTTTATGCTTTTAAAAACGAGTATACTAAAAGGTGCAAGAGCAGCAATAGCTTTTGATATAGGTGTTATTTTAGGAGATATTAGTTTTATTTTAATGGCATACTTCGGTAGTAGAAATTTGTTAGAAAAAATAAAGGATGATCCTCGATTATTTTTAATAGGAGGACTTATTCTTGTTGTTTATGGAGTAATAACTTATTTAGACAAGAGTAATAAAAAGGAAGAAGGTGAAAAAGAAGTAGAAGTACCTAAAGCCAATAATTACTTCAAATTGTTTTTAAATGGCTTTTTACTTAATTTCATTAATATTGGTGTTTTAGCATTTTGGCTGGGTACAATGGTTGTTGTTGGACCGATGTTAAAAATGAATCCAATTTCAATTTTTTGGTACTTTGTTTTTGTAATTCTTGGATATGCGATTACGGATTTGATTAAAATATTATTAGCTAAAAAATTAAAAAGTAAACTAACTCCATTAGTAATTTATAGAATAAAAAAAGGGATGGGAGTTTTGTTGATTGTTTTTGGTGCATTTCTAATGCTGAAAGGGGCTATTCCTAAAGAAAAAATGGATGATATCATGAACAAAGTCCAAATAGAGAACTTTAACAAAAAGTCTTAAAAGTTTGACATATTAACCAATATTTGGAGTGTAGCTATGAATTAATTTTGGTTTTTCCAAACTTCGAGAATTACCGTATTTAAAAGCACTTCTTTACAGTTGAACTGGCTGCTGCTTATGAACATAGTGGTAGGACAAACTCCCGATATTGTTAACGCCTTTGATGTAAATCTCAAAAATATTTAAAAGCTAAAGAAATATTAGTCATATTAATTATTCAAGCCTCTGATTGTTCAGAGGTTTTTTTGTGGTTAAGGTTTGGCTATAAAGAATATTAACAGTTAAAATTGAAATTTTAACGAAATTATAGGAATCGTTCGAAATTAAGGGAGATACTTTTACCAGACTGAAAATAACCAAAATAAGAATTGTGAAAACCAAAAAACTACTATTAGCCCGCCCCTTTTTCTTCTTCACATTAACTACAAAAGTCAATGATATAATTGGTGTTTACTTAAAACGGATGGTGATTGGTCAATGATTTGTTTTTCAGTGCATTAGGAAATGAAAAATTGACTTGTATTGAAGTTGACAATCCGAGAGATTTAACTAATAATTCATCATGGAAAAAAGAGGATATGGCAATTTATAGCCAGTCTTGTCAAACTGCTTCAGTCGATGATATTATTATTGAAAAGGTTGTAACTATCATTCCTAACCCAGTAAGAGAAATCTTAAAAATAAAGCTAGAAGAGCTAGAAAACTTTTATCGATGTACCGTGTTTAATAACCTAAGACAAGAAATCTTAAAGAGTTTTTCTAACCAAATAGATATATCCTTTTTTAAGAAAGGCATATACCTATTAAAAATTGAGTGTAAAGATCAAAGAGAAATCATAAAAAGTGCTAAAGAAATAACCCCATTTTAATTTATAGCAAAACCAATTGAGTGAAATCAAAACTAATTTTAATTTTTTTAACCAAAATTTATTGTGAGAAACATTAACCTACTAATTTTATTTATCTCCTTAATCTCATTTTCATTTTCACAAGCCAATGAAATTGTAAATATCCCAGATCAAAAGTTTAAAGAATATTTGGTCAATAATACATCCATTAATACCAATGGTGATAGTGAAATTCAGCTTTCTGAGGCGAGAGCTTTTACAGGGACAATTGTCTGCATTCGAAAAGGTATAAGATCAATTTCAGGTATTGAAGCCTTTGTAAACATTTCAGGTTTAGATTGCTCGGTAAACAATATTACAACTATTGATTTGTCAACAAACACGGAGCTCAAAGAGCTAAATTGTAGCTCCAATCAACTAACAAGTTTAGATTTAACGAATAATGCAAAATTAACCGATCTGAAATTTGGATTGAATTTAGAGCAAAACAGCGTTGACATCTCAAACTGTTTGTTGTTGGAAAGACTTGAGTTCAACGGGACAAAGTTGAGAAGTATTGACTTAAATCAACATGTAGAATTGAAGGTGGTAAAAATTCAGGGAAGTGAATTAACAAATGTTCAAATTCCCGATAGTGGTAAATTGATTGAATTTGAGCTTTCAGGTTCTCAACTTACCGAGTTTGATTTTAAAAATAATTCAGACTTAAAAAGGATTGTTTTAAAAAGTGGACCATTTCAAACAATTAATACCTCCAATTGTGTAAACCTTGAAAATTTAGATATTAGTGATACAAAAATTGCTCAGCTCGATTTGACGAAAAACACAACGTTAAAGAACTTAACATGTACCAGAACTTTAGTGAAGGAACTTGACTTTTCATCTAATACAATGCTTCGTTTTTTAAATGCAATTGGAAGTGAGGAATTGGCATCGATAAATGTTACTAATTGTTTAGATTTAAATGATATTCATTTTTCTAAATGTGCACTCACCAGCTTGGATTTAAGAAGAAATACGAAATTGGAAAAGATTCATGGCTTTGGTAATAAATTGGAGGAAATATTTTTACCCACAAGCTTACGTGTGAGATCTATAGATTTAAGCAATAATAATCTTAATAATGTTGATATTTCCAGTTGCAAGTTTTTAAGAACATTGGTGTTAAATGGTAATAACTTAAGTACTTTGGATGTTTCTCAAAATGTACACCTAATTACTTTAAATTGTTCTAACAATCTTATTGAAGAGCTAGATTTTTCGAATAATAACTTGTTAGTAGGGGTGTTTACAAATAAAAATAAACTAAAGAAGTTAAATCTTAAAAATGGGAGGAATAATAGAATAATGTATTTCAGTGCGTCGGAAAACCCAGATTTAAGCTGTATTCAAGTTGATAATGTAGGGCAGGCTGAAGGTAAAGCGAATTGGGTAAAAGATGATACAGCAATATACAGTGAGTCATGTCAAAGGGAAGCTGTCGTTGATATACCCGATGCAAACTTTAAAGCCTATTTAGTAGGAACACCAGCTATAAACACCAATGGAGATACTGAAATTCAAGTGTCGGAAGCCGAAGCATTCACTGGAAACATTCTTTGTAGTGATTTAAACATTGCATCTCTTCAAGGAATTGAAGCTTTTATAGATATTGTAAAGTTAGATTGTTCGAAAAATGACTTAAGTACACTTGATCTATCTACTAATACTAAGTTAACTCATTTAAATTTTACTGGAAATAGACGCTTGTCGAATGTAAATTTGGTCAATACTACAACTCTTACTGATTTAACATTTGGAGAAAATGATGGTTTGGTAAATTTAGATGTGACTAAATGTTTAGCCCTGGAAAAAATTACAGCAACGGAATCGGGTTTAACGAACTTCGATTTAAGTGCAAATGTTAACTTGTCAAAAGTTAGTTTTAGTGGAACACATCTCGAGGAAGTTCAAATTCCTAATAATAGTAAATTAGAAGAACTAGAGTTTTCTCATACAAAACTCACGACAATTGACTTTAAGCGTAATATTCGTTTGGTAAAAATTAATCTCTTAGATAATCTTTCTTTAACCAGCATGAATGTTTCTTCTAGTGCATACTTAAGAGAGCTTTCGGCTGTTAGATGTGGGCTTACAAGCGTTGATATTAGCAATAATTTAAGATTAGAGAATGCTATATGCTCGAATAATAAAATTGATAATGTAGTACTACCAGATTATTCAATACGACTAAAAACATTGGACTTGAGTAATAACGAGCTTACAAATATTAGCACCAGAGGTGTTACAAATTTGAGAAGTCTGAATATAAATGAAAACAATTTTACCGTCTTAAATACAGCTGATAATAGATTATTGCAAAGCTTGTTTTGCGTCGGAAATAATATTGAAGAACTTGATTTATCGAGTAATTTGTATTTAACAGATTTGTGGGCTAGAAATAATAAAATCAATAAAGTAAACTTAAATAGAGCTGTTCGTTTAACGAATCTTTATTTACAAGATAATTTCTTAACGGAGATTGATTTTTCAGAAAACAGGTTGCTTTCAATTGTTAATGTTAACAATAATAAGCTAGAATTGCTTGATTTATCTGGAAATACTAGACTTACTAGCGTTTTATGTGAGAACAATAGGCTAAAAAACCTAAATATCAAGAACAGAAGAAATACGAATATCACAAGTTTTGTTGCGTTGAATAATCCAGATTTGAGTTGTATTGAAGTAGATGATGCTGAGCAGTCTTTAGGAAATACGGCATGGGAAAAGGATGCAGCAGCAATTTTCAGTGAAAATTGCCAAACAGCTTCTGTTGACGATGAATATTTTAAAAATGAGGTTAACGTTTCTCCTAATCCCGTAAGTCATACATTAGTTATTTCGATAAAAAACAATGTTGAGATTAAAAACTGCACACTCTATAATCTCTTGGGTACAAAATTACTGAGCACTCAAAGCAGTTCAATAGATATGTCAGGATATCCTAACGGAATATACTTAGTTAAGATTGTAGGAACGGGAGGAAAAACTGCTACAAGAAAAGTTATTAAAAAGTAATTTTTACACTCCTAGTATTAATTGAGCAATTAAGAAGTAAATTAATATTCCAAAAATATCATTACTAGTAGTAATAAAAGGCCCTGTTGCAATAGCAGGGTCTATTCCTCTTTTATCTAAAAATAATGGAATAAAGGTACCTATTAAGCCCGCTACGACAATAACAACAATTAAAGATACAGAGATAGCCAAAGCTTTCATAAAGTCGCGCTCGTAAGCTAAAACGAATAAAAACAAGAAAATCGCTAATACTACACCATTTAGTAATGCTAAAAGCATCTCTTTAATCAATCGATTCTTAATACTACCTTTTACATCATCATTGGCAAGTCCTTGAACGATAATAGCGGAAGATTGTACTCCAACATTACCAGCCATTGCTGCAATTAATGGCGTAAAGAAAAATAAGAATGCATGTTTTTTAAAAGTATGCTCAAATTCACCCATGATTAAAAAAGCTCCAATACCTCCAATTAAACCTAAAAATAGCCAAGGAAGTCTTGCTTTTGTTAACTGAATAATTGAATCACTTGCCTCAACATCCTGAGTAATTCCGGCAGCTAACTGATAATCTTTATCAGCCTCTTCTTTAATAACATCAACAATGTCATCAATAGTAATTCGTCCAACCAACACCCCTAATTCATCAACTACAGGAATAGCTTCTAAGTCGTATTTCATCATAACATTAGCAATATCTTCGGCTTTGTCATGAACATTTACAAAATCAACTTTAGGAATATATACATCGGCAATTTTTGATCGAGTAGAGGCCATTAGCAGATCTTTCAAAGACAATCTACCTTTTAGTTTTCCATCGTTATCAACTACATAAATAGAATGCACGCGCGTAACTTCTTCAGCTTGTAAGCGCATTTCTTTTACACAAGTAAGTACATTCCAGTTTTCGTTTACCTTTACAAGCTCTTTCGCCATTAAACCACCAGCAGTGTCCTCATCATAGCGTAATAGCTCAACAATTTCTTTGGCGTGTTCTTTGTCCTCAATCTTTTGAATTACTTCTTGCTTCCTTTCTTCTGGAAGTTCGGCAATAACGTCAGCGGCATCATCGGTGTCAAGTTCTTCAATTTCTTCAGCAATTTCTTTAGAAGAAAGTCTTTCGAATATTTTTTCACGAACATCTTCATCGACATCCATTAAAACGTCGGCAGTAGTTTCAGAATCTAATAAACGAATGATATAAATTGCATCGTCAAAAGAAAGTTCGTCCAAAACTTCAGCAATATCGGCATGATGTGTTTCTGAAAAAAGGTCGTTTAAAGCAGCGTCTTTTTTATTCAGAATCAAGTCTTCTACATTCTCAATAAGTTCTTTAGTGATTTCCAGTGCCATCGTTTGCTATTTTAGATGTTAAATCAACAAAATCCTGTACTGACAGTTGTTCAGGACGCATAGCAAATATAGGGTCTTCTTTTAAAGTGACCGAAAGATTAAATGATTTTAAGCTGGAACGAAGCATTTTTCTTCGTTGGTTAAATGCTGTTTTTACTACTCTGAAAAATAAAGCTTCATCAACTGGAAGCGTATAGTTCTCTTTTCTAATGAGTCTGATGACTCCTGAGTCAACTTTTGGAGGAGGGTTAAAAACAGTAGGTGGTACCGTAAATAAATACTCCGCATCATAAAACGCTTGAGTTAGTACCGAAATAATACCATAAGCTTTACTCCCTTTTTTCTCGGCGATACGTTGTGCTACTTCCTTTTGAAACATTCCCGAAAATTCAGGAACGAATTCACGATTTTCAATAGCTTTAAATACAATCTGTGATGAAATGTTATAAGGAAAATTACCTATAATGGCTACTTGCTTTCCTGAAAAGAAGGTTTTTAAATCTTTCTTTAAAAAATCTCCTTCGACAATAGTGAACTTTTCCGCTGAGGTATTCAGTTTTATATGCTCCAAAGGAAAGGTTTCCTTCAAATAAACAACCGATTCAGAATCCAGCTCCATAACAGTAACCTTAGGATCCTTTTCAAGTAAGTATTTCGTAAGAACTCCCATTCCTGGACCTATTTCCAAAACATCATCATAGCCTTGTTCTGTTAAAGAGTCAGCTATCTTTTTCGCTATATTTTCATCAGTTAAAAAATGTTGTCCTAAATGTTTTTTCGCTCTTACACTCATTGCTTTCAGTTATCGTTTTACGAATTTTTAAAACTATTAGTTATTATTTGAAACAGGATAAAACTCTTTTATAACCTTTAATTCTGTTCTAAAAGCAAGCATTTTATCTGCGAACTTTTTCATACCATCACCTCTTAATTTTTCAGCACTAAGGTTATAGTAGTTGTCTAAGTCTTCTTTAGTTTTTGCGGTGTATTGAATCGAATAAGTAATTCCTCCCATTTCTTCTTCAACTAAGACCTGCGTCATTTTTGCACTTAAAAAATGACCGGTTGCTAATACTTCTGGAATATGATTTTCAATCCAAACTAACCATTCAGCATGAATGCTCTCATCTACGTTTACAGTAACGTTATATATGTACATAAATTTAAATTCGATAAAAATGCAAAGATAAGCAGTGCTTTTTACAAGCTATAATCTATGCATGAGTTAATTAAATGTCGTCGCCTCTTAATTTTCTGAACTTTCTTCTTGCATCAACTAAATATATGCTTGAAGCGTGGTCAAAAATAATCTTTTGGTAGTATTCTGAAGCCTTTTCGGGGTTATTTAATTTTGAATTGTATAATTCTGCTAAAGCGTACAAGCTATTGTCTACTAAAACGCCTTCTGGATTTACTAATAGTACCTTTTCAAAATTCGCAATAGCCTCATTAAACTTTTCTTTCTTTACATAAAGTTCGGCTTGTTTAAAAAGAGCTTCATCTTCAATAGGTTGGTTTTTGAAATTCTTAATCACCTCTGCTAAAATTGTGATAGCATCATCATTTTTGTTTTGGTAAGAAAGTAAATCGGCTTTCGCATATTCTTTTAGCCCTGTAGGAATGCTATCTGAGGGTTGATTGTCAGAAATAGTTAAAAAAAGCTCAGTAGCGTCATTTGCTATAAGTTGAGTGGCTGAACCTTTTAATATTTTAAGTTGCGCTTTTGCCCAGGTAAAATCGCTGTTAAAATATGATGTTTGGGCCACTTTAAAGCGCGCTTCTTGGGCTAGTTCATGATTTTTGAATTTTGTTTGAACTTGAGAAAAATAAATTAAAGCTTTATTAAATTTTCTAGTAAATACCAGAACTTCTCCTAATTTTAGTTTTACTGATGCCTTGGCAAATTTTGATCCTGCTAAACTCAAAGCTTTCTCTAAAACAGAAGTTGCTTCCTCTGGGTTATTGCGTTGAAACGTTAAGAAATCAGCATAAGCTAGTTGAATGTATATCGTTTTTTTATTGATTCCATATTGGTCGAAGACTTCTTTGAATTTACTGTCCAATTCTGGTTCTTTGTTAGCGATATCAATAATTAAGTTCATGTAAATAGCATGAAACTTATCACTTTCATAATTGGTTTTTTCAATAACCAAATTGAAGCAATCTTTAGCAGAATCATTGTCTAAATTATCAAAGGCTATTTTACCTAATTCCTTTACACTAGATAAATGATCGGCATCGCGTGCAAGTAATGCTTTGTATTGAGTTAAGGCTTTTTGATACTGTTTTTGTTTAATAAACAGCCAAGCAAGCAGATTATTCCAAATGTTTTTAGGATTGCTAATTGATTTTTTTAACAATGCTCTTTTAAACAAAATATTATTTTCGTTTTCGGGTTCTTCAGTAATGTATCTATTAGCGTATCGTTTTACATTGTTAACGAAGTTTTCATTTTTATCTACTAAATCAACATACGACTCAAACATTTTTCCGAAATCTCCTTTTTCACCATATATCTGAGCTAGTTGAAACCCAAAATTAGCTTTAGGGTTTTGCTCCATTACAGTGGTGTAAGCATCAATAGCATAATCTAATTTATTGTACTCTTTAAAAAGGTTGGCTGTTACACTTCCATAGCCACGTTTGCTTTTAATGGTTTCTAATGCCTTTTGATAGTATTCATTGGCTTTTTCAGAAAGCTGCTGTCTTTCGTAGTTATGACCTAAAACGACTAAAAGAAAAGTTTGCTTTGGAAATCGTTTAATTTTTTCAGTAACAAGAGTTTCAACTAAAGAAAATTGATTTGTTTCTTGATAACAGGTAACCAATCGCTTTAAGTATGTGGTGTTGTACGGACTCTTTTTATATAAGTCTTTATAAAGTTGAATGGCTTTTTTGAATTCATTATTTCTAAAATAATTTTCAGCAATGATGAAATTGTTCTTCTGAGCAAAAGAAAAAGAACACAAGAAAAACAAAAAGAGAAAGGCTATATTTTTTTTCATTAAAAAGGTACTAATGAATTTTATGAAACACCAGTAACACAAAAATCCTAAAAAAAGACCTATTATCAAAGGGTTACTTCCTTTTTAAATATTTTATAACAAATTTTACCGATAAAAAACTGAAGTAATTTTAAACTAAAAAAGCCTTCACTATATTTTTTGGCACGAACTTTGTTTTCTATTTAGCATAACTAAATTATACACAAATGAAAACTTTATCAAAACAATACGAATCGGCAAAAGAAAGAGCAAATGAGTTTATGAGAAACGGACAAATATCACAATATTTTGACGCTCTTTTAGAAATGAATAGATACAAGAAATTAATGGTTGCAGTGATTGCAAACTAAAAAAGTAAGTTTCTCAGAAACTTACTTTTTGTTTTTTTTATATCTCTTTTATCGAATTAATCGATAATATCAAATCCACAATAAGGAACTAATACTTCTGGAATTTTTATTCCTTCCTCTGTCTGATAATTTTCAAGAATTCCTGCTAATACACGAGGTAATGCCAATGAACTACCGTTTAGGGTATGTGCCAATTGACTTTTTCCATCTTTGTTTTTAAAGCGTAACTTTAATCTATTAGCTTGATATGTCTCAAAATTCGAAGCGGAACTAATTTCTAACCAACGCTCTTGAGCCGTGGAATATAGTTCAAAATCAAAAGTTAGTGCTGAAGTAAAACCAGTATCGCCACCGCATAAACGTAAAATTCTATAAGGAAGCTTTAATTCTCTTAATATCTCTTTAATATGCTCAACCATTCCGTTTAAAGCATTGTAAGAATTGTCTGGGTGTTCAACTCTTACGATTTCAACCTTGTCAAATTGGTGTAATCTATTTAAACCTCTTACATGAGCACCATAACTTCCTGCTTCTCTTCTAAAACAAGGTGTATAACCTGTAAAAGATTTTGGTAAATCAGCTTCTTTTAACAAGTCTCCTCTAAACATGTTGGTTATCGGAACTTCGGCAGTTGGAATTAAGTACAAATCGTCAACAGTAATGTGATACATTTGTCCTTCTTTATCTGGTAATTGACCAGTTCCATATCCAGAAGCTTCATTGATTAAATGAGGCACTTGTACCTCAGTATAACCAGCAGCCGTATTTTTATCTAGAAAATAAGAAATTAAAGCACGCTGTAAACGAGCTCCTTTTCCTTTATAAATAGGAAATCCAGCCCCTGTAACTTTAGCCCCTAAATCGAAATCTATAATATCGTACTTTTTAGCAAGTTCCCAGTGAGGTAATGCCTTATCACCAAGATCAGGAATGGTACCTTCTTTATAAATTTCTTCATTGTCTTCTTCATTTTTCCCGGCAACAACAGAAGCATGAGGTACATTTGGAATTTGATATAATAAATTTTGAAGCTTATCCGAAACTTCGTTTAGTTTTTCAGAAAGCTCTTTTGACTCCTCTTTTAACTGACCAGTTTTTTCCTTAATTAAGTTTGCTTTTTGAACTTCTCCAGACTTGAAAAGAGCACCTATTTCCTTGGACAGTTTATTAGATTCAGCCAATACATTGTCTAATAAAACCTGAGTCGATCTTCTGGCTTCATCTGTATTTAATACTTCATCAATAATTGTTTCAGCATTTGCAAAATTACGTTTTGCAAGCCCATCTAAAACAGTTTGTTTGTTTTCTCTAATAAACTGAATTTGTAACATCTTTTATTTTTTTAAGAGGAGCAAAGATAAAGGAAGTAATAGATTTAAGCAATGCCTTACTAATACTAAATTTCTTCCATCATCACGAAGAAGTCTGCCAAGGTAATATTGAAGTATTCGCATATCTTTTGTAGCGTAGAAATGGTAATGTTAGTTTTTCCCTGTTCTATTCTCGCTAAATGGATCCCAGTGTCAATATAAAATTCGCTCAAAGTTACATTATACTCATCTCTTAGAATTTTAACGCAAAGGGCAATCTTTTTTAAAGTTATCTCCTCTTTTGACAGTATCATTCTTTTTTTGATACAAATTCTTAAAAACATATGAATTACATAATGACAAGTGTGTCATTATAAAGACTTTAAAAAAATTAACTTTGTTCGTGTGTTGCGTCAAAAGCTAATTCTAGAGGTTTAAGAATAAGGGGGGATTTATTTAATAATTTTTGAAATTAGAAGTTGGCGTAACTTTTTAAAAAGTCACCCGCATTTCTTTCATCTTTTTCTAATTGTTCCTTTAATTCATTCACAGAATTAAATTTTTCTTCATCTCTTAAAAAATAGAGTAGTTCAACCGTAATTTGTTGATTGTATATGTCTTTATTGAAGTCGAAAAAATGTACTTCAATCGTTCTATTAGCACCACTTACCGTGGGTCTAACGCCTATATTCATCATTCCAAAAACTAATTGACCGTTTATGTTAGATTTAACAACATAAGCTCCTGTTTTTGGAATTAATTTATATTCTTCTGTTATATGGATATTTGCCGTAGGAAACCCTATTTTCTTACCAAGCTGCTCTCCTGTAACCACTGTTCCTGTTAAGCTAAAATTATATCCGAGATAATCGTTTGCTGTTTTTAATTGACCGTTTAAAAGAGCGGTTCTAATTTTGGTAGAACTTACAGAAACGTCGTCAATATCTTGAGCTGGAATTTCTTCAACATTGAAGTCATACAAATGCGAATACTCAGTGAGTTGTTCAATGTTTCCTTCTCTGTTTTTTCCAAAATGATGATCATAACCTATGATCAGTTTATCAATATTCAACTTATTTACCAATACGTCTCTCACAAAATCCAGTGCAGTAAGTCGCGAAAATTCTCTGTCAAACGGATGAATAATTAGATAATCTAAACCTAAGTTTTCAAACTGTTGCGTTCTTTCCTGAATGGTGTTGATTAGTTGAATAGAAACATCCTGTTGAAGTACCATTCTGGGATGAGGAAAGAAAGTAAGAACAACAGATTTCTTGTTGCTCGATTTAGCATCCTCTATTAATTTCTTAATGATTTTCTGATGACCAATATGGACTCCATCAAAAGTCCCAATGGTAACATACGTTTTTTGAGAGGGATTAAAATCAAAAATAGAATGGGTTACTTCCAATTTACAATATAAATTTTTACAAATGTACAATTTGTAATACACATTTTGAAACGGTATTTTCAATAAAACGAAAAGAAAGCATTTCATCTTTTTACGTTATCGAGAAAAACCGAAAAGGTTAAAAGTAGTTTTTGATTTTGAATTATTTCCTTGAGATTACGAATTTTTCATTGAGTTCAAGGGATTTAATGAAGTTGTGTTAATTTTTTGGTCAACGAACAGTAAAATATGAAGGTTTTAATAAAATTTAACACAAATAATTAGAAAATCAAAAAAAATCGTATTTTGCGTTTAGTTAACAAATTATTTTACACAATTTATTATGATGAATAGATTATTACTAGTTGCATTTGCATTGTGCAGTAGTTGGATGTTTTCGCAAACGACAATTACAGGTACTGTGAATGACGCAACACTGGGAGGCCCCCTTCCAGGAGCTAATATCAAAGTTTCAAGGAAAGCTGTGGGTACAACTACAGATTTCGATGGGAAATTTACATTAACTGTGACAGACACCCCTCCTTTTACAATTGAAGTTTCTTTAATTGGTTATCAAACCAAATCAGTTGAGATAACTTCAAACAATCAAAATGTTGAAGTGAGTTTATCAGAAAACGATACTGCTTTGGATGAGGTAGTAGTTTCTGCATCAAGAACTCCTGAACGTATTATGGAATCTCCGGTGACTGTAGAAAGAATGGATGTTAGAGAGATAAGAAATACCTCTTCTCCTTCATTCTATGATGGTTTAGAAAATCTTAAAGGTGTTGATATCAATGCAAACAGTTTAACGTTTAAATCTGTAAATACACGTGGTTTCGCAACTTTTGCGAACACCAGGTTTTTACAGTTAGTTGATGGAATGGACAATTCATCTCCGGCATTAAACTTCGCAATTGGTAACTTATTAGGGTTGTCTGAATTAGATGTTCAGAGTGTTGAATTACTACCTGGAGCTTCTTCTGCATTATACGGAGCAAATGCCTTTAATGGTATTATGTTTATGACAAGTAAGAATCCTTTTGATCACCAAGGGATTAGTACGGTGGTTAAAACAGGAATTACAAGTCAGGAAGCAGCAGGTGATAACGCTTTCTATGATGTTGGAATCAGAATGGCACATGCTTTTGATGATAAATTTGCAGCAAAAGCTTCTTTCTCTTTCTTACAAGGAACGGAGTGGTATGCTACAGATTACAGAAATACCAATGGAGATCTAGGAACACATATTCCTGGAGATAGATCTAATAATGACTATGACGGATTAAACGTTTATGGTGATGAGGTATCTACGAATTTAGGTGGAGCTATTGGAACAGTAAGTAGAACAGGGTATAATGAAGTTGACTTAATGAACTATGACGCAAGAAGTGTTAAGTTCGGTGGAGCTTTACACTACAGACCTTGGGGTAACGACCGTTTGGAATTAATTTATGATACCAAAATCGGTGTTGGAAATACAATATATCAAGGAACAAACAGATATAGTATTCAAAACTTCTTTATGCAACAGCATAAACTTGAGGCAAGAGGTAAAAACTTCTTCGTGAGAGGATATGTTACTGCTGAAGATGCTGGTGATTCTTATGATACTCGTTTCGCAGCGATCAATGTTAACAGAAAGTGGAAATCGGATACAGACTGGTTTACACAATATGCTGGGGCTTATTTAATGACTGGTTCTCATGTGGAAGCAAGAAGAGTTGCCGATACGGGTAGACTTATTCCTGGAACTCCTGAATTCCAAGCAGCTTTTGACGAAGTAATCGCTGATGGTAATCTTGAAACAGGAGCTAAGTTTATTGATAACACGAAATTATACCATGTTGATGCTAATTTAAATTTAAGAGACTACATCGATTGGGCTGAAGTTCAATTTGGAGGTTCTTACCGTCAATATGTTTTAAATTCACAAGGAACAATATTTACTGATTTTGATGGTCCAATTGATTATGATGAGTACGGAGTATATTCTCAAATTCAAAAGAAATTAATGGATGATCGTTTAAAATTAACAGGATCTATCCGTTATGATAAAGCGCAAAACTTTGATGGTAATTTCTCACCTAGAATTTCGGTAGCTTATGCGGCTGGTGAAACAAGAGATCATAACTTCAGAGCTTCTTTCCAAACAGGATTTAGAAACCCTACAACGCAAGATCAATACATTGGTTTAAACGCTGGTAGAGCATTCTTAGTAGGATCTGCTCCTGATAACTTAGATAGATATGTTACAACTCCAATAAACCTTAGTACTGCTGGTCAAGCTTTAACTGGAAATGCACAAGGAACAATTGTTGGTAGAAGTGCTTATGAAAATTCATTTTCTTTAGCTTCTGTTTTAGCGGGAGCTCCAACAAAAGCAGTTGTTGATTTAGTAAAGCCAGAAAAAGTTACAGCTTATGAAGTTGGATATCGTGGAGTAGTTCCTGTATCTGACCAAAAATTAAGTATTGACTTAAGTGTTTATTATAACCAATACGAAGATTTTATCGCGAATGAAAATGTATTAGTACCATTATACGGAACTGTTGGAAATACTGACGCTTTACTTGCTTTAGCAAATGGAGATACAAGAGTATTCTCGACGTACACAAACTCTGCCGCTGATATTAGTTCATATGGAGCTACTATCGGATTAAATACAAAAGTATTCAACGGATTTAACGTAGGTCTGAATTATACCTATGCAAAATTTGAGTTTGATCAAGCTTCTGATCCTGATTTTGAGGCTGGATTTAACACTCCTGAGCACAAAGTGAAGTTCCAGTTCGGAAAAACAAACTTGTTTGAAAACTTCGGATTTAACGTAAATGTTAGATGGCAGGATGAGTACTTATGGGAATCTACGTTCTTAGATGCTGTTATCGATTCAAGAACAGTATTAGATGCTCAGGTAAACTATAGAGTTCCTAAGTGGAAATCTGTATTTAAGTTAGGTGGAGCCAATTTAACAGGACAAGAGTATTTAAGTGCTCCTGGAGTTGGAGCAATAGGTTCACAGTATTTTATTTCTTGGACTATTAATAACTAAAAACGTGATGATGATGAAAAAAAATATAGGATGGGTTTTAGGTTTAGCGGTAGCGTTAACCGCCTGTGATGTCAATAATGAATTGGCAGAAATTCAAGGTCCAGTAGTTCCGAATGTTGCTTTAGACGCAGGAAGTGCTGACTTTTCGAAATATATTTCAGTTGGAGCTTCTTTTACAGCAGGTTTCACTGATGGAGCAATGTTTATAAAAGGACAAGAGAACTCTTTTCCAAATATCTTATCTGGAAAGTTTTCTATGTCTAATGGTGGTACTTTTAATCAACCATTAATGTCTGATAATATTGGAGGTTTAATTAGTGGTACTACAGTGGTTCAAGAACCTAGATTTTATTTTAATGGTGCTGGACCAGCAAGGCTTGATAAAACACCAACAACACAAGTTGGAGTGCCAGCTACTGGAGCTCCTGATTTTCATAATTACGGTGTCCCTGGAGCAAAGAGTTTTCACTTTGTAGCTCCTGGATATGGTTCTTTAGCAGGTTTGGCAAATGGTACGGCAAATCCTTACTTTGTAAGAATGTCTCCAACGCAGTCAACAGTGATTGCAGAAGCTGTTTCTAAACAACCAACATTTTTTACGCTTTCTGAAATTGGAGGGAATGATGTGTTAGGTTATGCAATTGCAGGAGGAGCTGGTGAAGATCAGACGGGAAATTTAGATCCTACAACCTATGGACCAACGGATATTACAGATCCAAATGTATTTGCTCAAACATTCTCAGGACTTGTTGACGCATTAACTGCAAATGGAGCAAAAGGAGTTGTAGCAACAGTTCCTTATATTACATCATTGCCTTATTTTACAACTGTACCCTATAACGCAGTACCTATGGATGCAGCTACTGCAACAGCTGTTAACCAAGGATATGCTGCATATAACGCAGGAATACAACAAGCATTTGCGTATTTAGTAGCAAACACGCCTATGACACAGGAAATGGCAGATGCTGAAATTGCAAAGCGTACAATTACATTTGCTGAAGGTCAAAACGCTGTGGTAATTATTGATGAAGCATTAACAGATTTAACAGCAATTAATCCTCAGTTATTGAGTTTAAGACAAACGACTGCTAATGATTTAATCGTATTACCTGGTTCGGCTTTTATTGGAACAACTGTAGGAGGTAATCCTCAAATGATTAACGGTGTTTCTGTTCCATTATCAGATCAATGGGTGATGACCGCTGATGAAATTGCAAAAGTTAAGACAGCTACTGATGCTTATAATGCTACGATTACTACTGTTGCTGGTGCAAAAGGATTAGCTGTTGCTGATTTTAAGGCGCTTTTAGAGCAAGCTTCGACTACAGGAATTGTATTTGATGAATTTACAACTAATGCAAGCCTTGTTTTTGGTGGTTTAGTAAGTTTAGACGGAATTCACTTAACAGGTAGAGGGTATGCATTAATGGCGAATACCATTTTAAAAGCTATTGATACGACTTACGGATCTAATTTCGGTGATGCTACCGACGGATTAGCAAAAGCTGCGGATTATCCAACAAATTACTCTCCAACATTGGAATAGTAATTTGAATAAATTATATAAAAAAGGTCGAAGATTATTCTTCGACCTTTTTGTTTTTATCAGAATCTAGTATGTATTTTTTGTACTTACCATCTTTATATCGATGATAAATAAAAACAGGCATTAACACAAACGCCATAAAAAAGACACCTAATCCCATGACAACTTCTGCTTTTGGATGTTCCATGTTTAATAAAATAGCTCCAGTAATCATCCAAATTAAGAATATTGCAAATAATATTTTAATCAACTTCATTTTAAGTTATAATTATGCGTTGAAGTTGCAAAATTAGTGTTTTAATTAAAAAATTAGAATAATCGATATCATAAAAAAAACCTACCTGTTTCCAGATAGGCTTTAATGTTTGTTTTAAAGAGGTTTTATTACATTTTTTGAAGCCAAGTACGTACATCTACTTCTTCTTTAATAATCGCTCTTAAACCGTCTATTTTAACACGTTTTTGTTCCATGGTATCTCTATGACGTATGGTAACCGTATTGTCTTCTAATGTATCGTGATCAACAGTGATACAGAAAGGCGTTCCTGCAGCATCTTGACGACGGTATCTTTTCCCTACAGAGTCTTTATCTTCATAAAGTACATTAAAATCCCATTTTAGATCGTCTACGATTTTTCTTGCTAATTCAGGTAATCCAGAGTTGTTTACAAGAGGGAATACAGCGACTTTTGTTGGAGCTAAAACCGCAGGTAATTTAAGTACAACACGTGATTTTCCTTCTCCTAAATCTTCCTCTTTAAGTGAATTAGCGAAAACAGCTAAAAACATTCTGTCTAAACCAATAGACGTTTCAACTACGTAAGGAACATAGCTTTTATTTTCTTCGTTATCAAAATACTGAAGTTTTTTACCAGAAAATTCTTCATGTGCTTTCAAATCGAAGTCGGTTCTTGAATGAATTCCTTCTAATTCTTTAAATCCAAACGGGAATCTAAATTCAATATCAGCAGCTGCATCAGCATAGTGTGCTAACTTTTCATGGTCATGGAAACGATAGTTATCTTTACCCATTCCAAGTGATAAATGCCATTTTAAACGAGTTTCTTTCCATTTTTCATACCATTCCTTTTGAGTTCCTGGTTTTACAAAGAATTGCATCTCCATTTGCTCGAACTCTCTCATTCTAAAAATGAATTGACGCGCCACAATCTCGTTTCTAAATGCTTTACCCGTTTGAGCAATTCCAAAAGGAATTTTCATACGACCCGTTTTCTGAACATTTAAAAAGTTCACGAAAATACCTTGAGCGGTTTCAGGACGTAGATAAACTTGCATTGAACTATCAGCAGATGCTCCTAATTGAGTTCCAAACATGAGGTTAAACTGCTTAACATCAGTCCAATTTTTACTTCCAGTTAAAGGATCAGCAATTTCAAGTTCTTCAATTAATAATTTTACATCAGCTAAATCTTCATTTTCTAATGATTTTGCTAATCTCCCTAATATGGTGTTAATTTTCTCTTGATAACCAAGAACACGAGGATTTGTAGATACAAACTCTTCTTTATTGAATGCATCTCCAAAACGCTTTTGCGCTTTTTTTACTTCCTTCTCAATCTTTGTTTCAATCTTAGCACAGTAGTCTTCCACTAAAACATCGGCACGATATCTTTTTTTACTGTCCTTATTGTCAATAAGAGGATCATTAAAGGCATCAACGTGGCCTGAAGCTTTCCAAGTAGTTGGGTGCATAAGAATTGAGGCATCAATACCTACAATGTTTTCATGCATTTGAACCATGGCTTTCCACCAGTAGTCTCTAATATTTTTCTTAAGCTCAGCTCCATTTTGAGCGTAATCATATACCGCACTCAGTCCGTCATAAATTTCAGAAGATTGAAAGATATAACCATATTCTTTTGCGTGCGAAATTACTTTTTTAAATAAATCTTCTTGTTTTGCCATTTTGCAAAAATAACAGAAGCTTTTAAACTATGGTTAATAACATAAAAAAAAGTGAAGATTTTTAACCTCCACTTTTGTTTTTTGTAACAGTTATTTAATGAAATAAGTGTTTGCTATGTGTTTTTCTTACAATATGTTATATTGTTTTATCGCAAGCTAACTGATGAATTACCAGAATACTCACCTTCAACAAAGGCACTTATCGTGTATTTTCCTTTAAATATTTCATCACGATTTACCAAGATAAAAGAAACTAAGCTTAATCTTGTGTTATCATAATTAACCAACAAGGAATCACTATATTGAATTCTAGCACCATTGTTTAAACTAGTTTTCCCTTTAGGAGTGATAACATTCTTTTTATCATCGATAATTTGAATGTATACTTTTTTCTTTCCAGCTGTAGTTAATACATTTTCTAGTAAGTCAAAATTTACTTTAAAAGCATCTGTTCTACTCGATCGAGAAGTACTGGTAAGTTTACCACTACTTCGTTCTTTCATGGCAATTACTTTTACAGGGCTAATTTCAATTTTTGAAGCAACAGCAACCTTTGCTTCTAATTCTTTATTTTTCTCAATTAATTCGTTATTTACCGTTTCTTTCTGTGTAAGAATTTCATTGGTAATTACGTTTTCTTGAGCTAAAGCTTGATTGGCCGTATTTAGCGAATCAATTTTAATAAATAAACGTCTGTTTTCTCTTTCAAGACTGGCTATTTTACTTCGATACTTTCTAATTAAATTATAATTGTTTCCTTCTAGTTTTGCCACTGAATCTCGCAGATCCTTCATTTTTTGAACTTCAATTCTTAGTCTTTTCGAAAGACTCTTTTTTCTAATTACAACATCAGTGTAGTCTTTAATCATTTCGTCCAAGGCATTCTTTAAATCTTTCTTTTCTTGTTTAAAAACACCTTGAAGGTCTTTAATTTCGCTTGAAACTTTCAAGTTGTAAAGGATTAAGAATAAAATAGCGAACGAAAGAATTATTAGAACCGCATTTTTTGTAGTGTTTGCTTTCATTATAGTTAAGGGGATTTTGAGGGGTTGTTATTTTAGTTTTATAATTGATTCTTTTATGTATTTTCCATTTACATAGATTTTAGCCTTATAATTTCCTTTTTCAATTTTTTCTTTATCCACATCGATTAACGACATAACAGCTAGTCTGTTGTTAAAGTAGTTTGCTTTTAAAGAACTGCTGTATATAATTCGTTTTCCATTTTTTAAACGAGTTCTTCCTTTCACATAAATTACCTCATTCTTTGGGTTAACCAATTGAATGTGAATTGGAATGATACCTTTGTCAATAACTTTATTTTCGAGTAAATCAAACTTCACTCGAAAGGCATCAGTTTTCCATGATCTATACGTAGTAGTTAACTTACCACTGTTTTTCTTTTTCATGGCACTGAAATCAATAGCTGAAACTTCAAGGGCTGTTGCCGTTTCAATTTTTCTTTCTAAAGCTTTATTGCTACTGTAAAGTTTTGAGTTTAGTTGTTCGGTTTCACTTAAAATTCCTTTGACACTATCGTTCTCAATAAATAGAGTTTTGTTGATTTTGCTTAGAGAATCTAATTTGTTTAATAGTTCCTTGTTCTCCTTTTCTAAATTAGAAATACGTTTTCTGTATACACGTAAAAGGTTGAAGTTTGAAACTTTTAAGCCTTGGATCGTATCGCGCAAAGATATGGCTTTTCCAAGTTGATCCTTAATTTTACCTGAAAATTCATGATTTTCATAGTTAATGCTTTGATATTCCTCGATTACTTGTTGCAGCTCGTTTTCTAGTTCTTGCTTTTCAGTGTCGAAAGAATCTTTTAGCATCGTGAAGTCTCTAGAATTCTGGTAGGCCAGAAGACCGATGAAAATAACGAGTAAGAGTAAGAAGGCTATTAATCCTTTATTTTTCAAATTTTTGGCAACCATCTTAAGGGGGAATTACAATGGACAAAACTAATAAGATCTATGCTAAAATACTATTTTTTAAGACATTTGTAAATAAAAGCAGGAGGAAAATTTAATGTTTCGAAGTTTAAAGTGATGTTTTCACCAAAAACTTTCTTTAATTTCTTTAGGTATGATAAGGAATATTGATACTGTATGAATACCCCATTTTTTCTTAATGATGAGTGGCTGTTAGTCAGTATTTTACTTGAAATGTGTTTTGGGATAATGGTTAAAGGCAAACTTGAAACAATGGCATCGGCATTTTGGAAACCTAATTTTTCGATTTCATTCGTAATATTTTCAGCTGATTCTTTCAGGACAACAAGCTGCGGATGCTCAATTTCTTTAATTTCTTCATAAAAAACATCATTGATTTCGAAACAAATCAATACTGCTTCAGGGTGAAGTTTTTCAAGGATGTTTTTGGTGATAGCTCCGTTTCCAGGCCCTAATTCTACAATAACACGCGATTCCGAAAAATTAATATTACTGAGCATTTTGTTTGCCAAAAACCTTGAACTTGGAACTAATGTTCCTGATGTTTTATAATTTTTTACGGCCTCTTTGAAAAAACTTATTCTTTTACTCACAATACTACTATTATTTAATATCTTACACAAAAAAGCTATTGAAAATGAAATCTTTAAAAGATGTTTTTTCCGTTTTCTTTCCTGATGTATGTGTTAATTGTCAATCAAGACTTTTAAGAAATGAGCAATTTTTATGCACTTTTTGTTTAAACGATCTCCCTGTTATTTTATATAACGATACAACTAAAAAAATGTTACAAAACATTTTTTATGGAAAAGTACCTATTGAAGACGTGTATTCATTCTTGTATTTTACAAAATTTGGAATTACTCAAAAATTAATTCATCAGTTAAAATACAAAAAAGAACAAAATATTGGTGTTTTTCTTGGAAGAAGAATGTGTTATGATATTGAAAGATTAAAGTTATTTGAAGATGTTAATCTTGTTTTGCCAGTACCATTGCATAAGAAAAAACTAAAGGAAAGGGGGTATAATCAGGTTGATAAATTTGGAGAATTGCTTAGTGCGTACTTGCAAGTTCCTTATGAAACCGATGTTTTACAAAGAGTTTCAATTAACGAAACGCAAACATTAAAACAACGGTTTGAGAGGTTTTCAAATACCGATTCTAAGTTTCTTATCTCAGATTTTGAATGTTTTGAAAATAAGCATGTTTTACTAATCGATGATGTAATCACAACGGGAGCAACTTTGGTTTCTTGTTGTGAGGAGTTGTTAAAAGTTAAAAATATCAAAATAAGTGTATGTACTATGGCATATACTGAGATTGGATAAGCGTTGGTTGCTGTTATTTTACTACTTTTGATACTTATTTAAAATACTTGCTTCGTGAAGATAATATCAAAAACTTGTGTTTTTATTCTGATCATAATAATTTCTAGTTGTGCTCGTAAAGGAAGACCCGAAGGAGGACCTAAAGATGAGGATGCTCCTATTATGGTTACGGCCAACCCGCCTTATGAAAGCATTAATTTTGATAAAAAATCGGTTCGAATTAATTTCGATGAATATGTCGTTTTAAAAGACTTGACGAAGCAATTAGTGGTTTCACCTCCATTAAAAACACCATTGGTTATTACTCCTCAAGGTACTCCAAGCAAATACTTTAATATTAAAATATTAGATACTTTAAAGCCGAATACAACCTATACCTTCAACTTCGGAAATGCAATTCAAGATAATAATGAAGGAAATAAATTAGAGAGTTTTAAATATGTTTTTTCAACAGGAACAACGATAGATTCTCTAGAAGTTAGCGGAAATATTACTCATTCTTTTAATAGAGAAAAAGAGAAGAATATAAGTGTGTTATTATACAAATTTGATAGCTCATTTACCGATTCTATTATCTATAAAAAGAAGCCACAATACGTTACCAATACATTAGATTCAACACGTTTTAACTTTACGAACATCAAAGAGGGGAAGTATTTTATGATGGCTTTAAAGGAGTCGGCTAATGATTACTTATTCAATTCGAAAACAGATGAATTAGGTTTTATAAATGACACCATTGTATTGCCAAGAGATAGTATAATTGCAAAGGAAATACGATTGTTTAAGGAAAAACAGCCGTTTGTATTAAAGCGCCCTAAAGAATTATTCAGAGGGAAGCTTCAATTTGGTTTTGAGGGAGGGAAAAAGAATTTAAAAGTGAAGTTGCTGTCTAAAACTCCAGAGTCATTTGAGTCTTTTACTCAATTTGAGAAGGATAAAGATACTTTGTTTTACTGGCACACTCCCATAGAGGCTGATTCTTTAAACTTTTTGGTGACAAAGAAAGATTTTATTGATACGATTACTGTTCGTTTACGAAAAAAGAAAATAGATTCAATAAAAGTTACATCAAGTATTGCGTCAGTTTTAAACCCTAGAGATACGTTGTTTTTAGAAACAAACAATCCAATTAAGGTAATCGATTCTACCAAGATATCCTTTGTTGACAAAGACACCATAGATGTGCCTTATAAATTGAAAAAGGTGAGTATGAATAAGGTGGCTGTTTTGTTTGAATCAAAAAGAAATTGGAGTTATCGTATGCAGGTTTTACCAGAAGGTATAAGTGATTTATATGAAACCAAGAACGATACTTTAAACTATCGATTTGGAACAAAAGATTTAGAAGATTATGGTAGCATCGTATTGGATGTTAGAAATCCCAAAAAGAAGACAGTTATTATTCAATTATTATTGGGAGATAAGGTTTTTATTGAGAAGAGTGTTAAATCGTCAAAGAAACTCACATTTGAGTTGTTAGAGCCGAAAGAATATAGTGTTCGGGCAGTAATTGATGAGAATGAAAATGGTGTTTGGGATACAGGGAATTATTTAAAAAGAATTCAACCTGAGAAAGTAATTTATATGCCTCAAGAATTTAAGCTTCGAGCCAATTGGATACAAAACGAAATATTTGAAATTGAATAAATAAAAAGCCCGCAATTTGCGGGCTTTTTTATGTAAATAATATCATTACTTATTTGATTTGGCCCAAGTATCTCTCAGTCCAACCGTTTTATTAAATACTAGGTTTTCAGGAGTTGAATCGTCATCAACATTGAAATATCCTAATCTTTGAAATTGAAAACGGTCTCCAATTTTAGCTTCTTGTAAACTAGGTTCAACAAAAGCATTAATTGTATTTAAAGAGTCTGGATTTAAAAACTCCATAAAATCTTTGTCTTTATGACTATCTGGTGCTTCATCAGAGAATAAACGATCATAAACTCTTACTTCGGCATTTACGGCATGCTTAATAGATACCCAATGCAATGTACCTTTTACTCTACGCTTACTTTCTTCAGTACCACTTCCAGACTTACTTAAAGGATCATAAGTACAGTGAATTTCCGTAATATTTCCTTCATCATCTTTAATACAGCTCTCACCTTTTATGATATAGGCATTTTTTAAACGAACTTCTTTACCAATAGTTAAGCGGAAATACTTTTTATTCGCTTCTTCTTTGAAATCCTCTCGTTCAATATAAAGTTCTCGAGAAAATGGAACCTCTCTCGAACCAGAGTTTTCATCTTCAGGATTATTTTCAGCAATTAGCACTTCTTCCTTGTCTTCAGGGTAGTTGGTAATTACTAATTTCACAGGATTCAATACTCCCATGACTCTATTAGCTGTTTTGTTTAAGTCTTCTCTAATCTTAAACTCCAACAACGCTACATCAATAACATTCTCTCTTTTCGAAACTCCTACTGTTTCAACAAAGTTTCTAATAGCTGCTGGTGTGTATCCTCTTCTTCTTAATCCTGAAATGGTAGGCATTCTAGGATCATCCCAACCAGAAACAATTTCCTGCTCTACAAGCTTCATTAACTTTCGTTTACTCATTACAGTATAACTTAAGTTAAGACGTGAGAATTCTCGTTGTTTTGGAGCTAATGGGTAGTTTGACTTGCTATAGTCATATACATTATCTCTAAACCAATTATAAAGCTCTCTATGAGGCTTAAATTCTAACGAACATAAGGAATGCGAAACTTGCTCGATATAATCACTTTCACCATGAGTCCAGTCGTACATTGGATAAATCACCCAATCGTTACCAGTTCTATGATGTGCTTTTTTTAGAATACGATACATGATAGGATCACGCATTAACATATTCGGTGATTCCATATCGATTTTAGCACGTAAAACATGTGTTCCTTCATCAAATTCACCTTTTTTCATTCGAGTGAATAAATCAAGGTTTTCTTCAACAGAACGATCTCTATATGGGCCAGCGACACCAGGTTCTGTTGGTGTTCCTTTTTGCTGTGCCATTTCTTCAGAAGATTGAGAATCTACATAAGCTTTACCATCTTTAATCAATTGAACAGCCCAGTCGTACAACTGCTGGAAATAATCAGATGAGTAACATTCACTAGCCCATTGGTAACCTAGCCATGCAACATCTTTTTTAATAGCATCAACATATTCTTGCTCTTCTTTAGCAGGATTTGTATCATCAAAACGAAGGTTTACAGGAGCATTATAGTGTTCTCCTAATCCGAAACTGATACCAATCGCTTTTGTATGTCCAATATGCAGATAACCATTAGGTTCAGGAGGAAATCGAAAACGTAAGTTTTCTTTTGGCATTCCATTTGCCAAATCTTCCTCGATTATTTGTTCAATAAAGTTTAACGATTTTTTTTCTTCTGACATTTCTTTTATATCGCGTGTTAATGATTCACAAAATTACGTAAAATAGTTGAGGTATATAACCATTATAAATCAAGGAGTGGCAAGTTGAAAAAATAAAGAAGAATTGTTTGTAAGATACTGTTATTACTACAGTTTTGATCGTAATAATGGGCGTTGAATCCTTATTAATCGAGAAGGGCCGATTCAGGAGCTTCAAAGTTTTTGGGGAGTGTTATGATAAAAGTAGTTCCTTTTTTTACTTCAGACTCTAAATCGATAGTACCTCCAAGCCCAAGAACAATTTTATGAACTATGGAAAGCCCAATACCAGTATTGTTTTTATTGTTTTGATCAAGCGTTTCAAATAAAGAGAATATTTTCTTCTGATATTTTTTAGGTATTCCAGGACCATTATCTTTTATGTAAAAGATATAATCGCTTTTGTTCTCATTATGCGAAATGGATATTGTTTTTTTTAATTTTGTATTGTGTTTAATACCGTTTTCAATTAAGTTGAAGAAAAGATGGAAGATTTTTACTTTTTCACTATTTATAATTGGTAATTCGTCGGTAATAATAAGATCAACATCAGTTTGATAAAAGGTTTCGTAAATTTCTGTGATGCATTTGCCAACATCTACTTCTTCGATTGGAGATTTACTTTTACTTATTTTGGAATATTTCAAAACTCCGTTAATCATATTCTCCATTTTCTCTATTCTTTTTTTCAAAAGACTAAGATAATCGGATACCCCTTGATAGTTTTTATCTTCAAGATCGGCTTCTATAAATTCAGATAATGAATGTATTCCTCGTAAAGGAGATTTTAAATCGTGAGAAACTAAATGAGCGTACTCTTCAAGTTCTATGTTATTTTTTTCAAGTACTTTATTCTTTTCACGAAGTCGTTTTTTTTGGAGTTCAATTGTTTCGTATAAGAAGAATAAACCAGAAAGTAGCTCGGCTTTTAATTCATTTTCCTCGTAGGCGGAAACAATATCATTTTCAGATATAGAGCATTCATCATTTGAAATATCAACAATGTGCTGAACCACTTCTTTTAAAAATTGAACACTAACCGTCATTAATAGATAATTTTAAGGCTTCTTCTCTGGAGCTTACGAACTTGTAATCCATATCCTTAAATACAGAATATAGAATAAACTTAGCAGCAAGTTTTAATAGTACGTTCGATCCTATATAGATGTAGATACGATCCATCTTGTCACTTAAAAATGTTTTAATACCTTCCCTTATTTCTGCACTAGGAGGTTTAGACCGAGATAAATCCACAATTAAATGATAAGATTCACAATCTTTTGTTATCTCAAATAACCTTTCTCTTTGAATTTTTATTTTATGCATGTTGTGGTGTGTAGTTTCATACATGTACAACACTTTTGGATGGCAAAAGAAAATTGTAGAGTGAATAGTTTCTTTGTCTTCTTCCGTTAAATTTTCTTGAGGATCCACGAGGTCCTTGCAGTTTTTTATACGTTCTTCTAGCTCAGTAATTGTCATAATTAAAAATAGCAGTGTTAAAACTGTCAGGAACATGATACTATTAGAATGCTAAAATACATGTCGCCTGATTTTTGGTGTTTTATTTCGATAGAAGCCTTCTTATGATCGTTGTATGTAATTAAAATCAAGTTAAAACCTATCTTAAATTACAGGTTCATTTATAAGCTTAATTTTCGATATCAATCATATTCTTGACTTCGACTATCTAAACTTAAATTATTTTATTTAGACATGCAAAAAATTGAAAATTAATTATTTAAGTTGTGGTATTTAATTGAAATTGGATTAGTATTTATTATGGATACTCTTATTGTAAACAAAAAATGCGGAGAAAACTCTCCGCATTTTTTATGTTTTTCTTTATTCTTATTGAACATTGAAAGTGTTGTTGGCAACGTTTGTATCTGCCATTAATTGGGCAGGATCTATTTCAACAGATTTTACATTTTTTGAAGTTGTAAATGTATATGTTGGATGTGCAAAAGTCCAGTCTTCAATCACTTTTGCCTTTGTTGGTTTATTCCCTCTCATCATTCTTAAAGGAATATTGAACATTTCTTTAGAACCATCAGTATAAGTAATTTCTACGTCAATTGGCATTGGCATTTGGCCAACGCGTTCTAAGGTTACATTTTTACCATCTATCGCTTTAACACCATAATCTATAGTGTGGGTTGTTTGTGTCCATTCGTTTAAGTACCAATCTAAATGAATTCCAGAAACCTTTTCGGCAACTCTTTTAAAGTCATTCGGAGTAGGATGTTTAAATGCGAAATCATCAAAATATTTTTTCAAGGTTTTTTGAACATTGTCAGAACCAATAATATATTCAAGCTGGCATAAAAAGATGCTTCCTTTTGAATAGCTAGCCATTCCATAGGCTCTGTTTGTATGATATCTATCAGCATGTGTAGATAGAGGTTCTTCGATATTACCAAACACAACAGAAAAGTAGCTATCATATGAACGTGCATTCGGATTACTTTTTCCCTTGTTCATAATATAATCTTCAGCTTTGTTTGAAATATAGGTAGTAAAACCTTCATCCATCCAAGGGTGTTTTGTTTCATTGGTTGCTAGTAAAAATTGAAACCAAGTATGTGCTAATTCATGGGCAGTAACACCGAACAAACTACCAAAACTACGACGTCCAGTAATCAGTGTACACATAGCATATTCCATTCCACCATCTCCACCTTGGATAACTGAATATTGTTTGTAAGGATATTGACCAATATTTTTACTGAAATAATCCATTAAATCTGCCGTTTTGCTTTGCAGTTTTTTCCAGTTTTCGAGGTACATTTTATCTAAATCTTTTTTGTAGAAAAAATGTAAAACAATGCCATTTTTCATGGTGAAGGTATCATGAATAAACTCTGGGTCTGCTCCCCAAGTAAAATCGTGTACGTTAGGAGCGGTAAAGTGCCAAGTAAGTTTTTTTCCTTTTGCTGGTTCAATAGGAAGTCCGTTAGTATCGTAACCATGACCTACTTCTTGTGGGTTTTGAAGGTAACCAGTTCCACCTACAGTGTATTTTTTATCAATATGAATAGTAACATCAAAATTACCCCATACACCATGGAATTCTCTTCCTAGATATGGAGGTGTATGCCATCCCTCAAAATCGTATTCCGCCATCTTAGGATACCATTGTGTCATTGATAAAGACACTCCTTCTTTGCTATCTCGTCCTGATCTACGAATTTGCTTAGGAACCTGTGCGTCAAAATCCATATCGAAAGTAGCACTCTCTCCAGGTTGAATAGGTTGGTTTAAAGTAACTTCTAGAATAGTTCCTACGGTTTCGTGTTTTACATCTATTCCATTTTGCTTTAAGCTTTTTACTTTAATATATCCTATTTCTGAAGAAGATAACTTACTAATGCGATCACCAACTCTTCTGTCTGGATCCTGAATGTTTCTTGAACGAACATCCATTTGAGAATTTGGTTGGAATGCATTAAAATATAAATGATAAAAAACTTTGTTTAATACATCAGGAGAGTTGTTGGTGTAAACAAGGCTTTGTTTTCCTTTGTATTGATACTTTTTTACATCTACATCAATATCCATGGTATAATCGACATGCTGTTGCCAGTAGCCATTATTCCTGTTTTTTTGTTGAATGTTATCTGTTATCTGTTGATTTTGTGCAGAAGCACAGCTTAATACAGAAAAAGATAGTACTGCTAATATTAGTTTTTTCACACGAATAAATTTTAGTTAAATAGAGCTCTTATTATGCAAAAAGAGCATTTAGTTTCCATAAATGCTCTTTTCAAATATACTTAAATTATATTATTTATTTTCTTCCATTCACCATTCTGTCTGCCATTCTTAAGGCATTGTAAGCATTAACCACACGACCTGAAACAGATAAATCAGAGAAAGGTACTAAAATACCTCTTGGAGATGTTTGTGATTGAGAACCTGGTTTTAACACTTGCATATCAATTTTGGTTCCAGAGTTCATTAAAATATGCTTTACTTGACTCGCAGATAATTCAGGGTAGTAAGAACGTATTAAAGCAGCAACACCAGCAGCGTTTGGAGAAGCCATTGATGTACCGTTAAACTTCTTATACCCGTTTTCAGGAGTTGTCGAATATATTTGAACTCCAGGAGCGAAAACATCTACATTAATTTTACCATAGTTAGAGAATTCAGCAGGTAAGCTTTCGTTGTAATTTGAACTCATAGCTCCAATAGTAAGAAAGTTATCAGCGATTTCATTTTTAAAATCAGGAGCATCATTAGGGAATGTTTTCTCAACATCGATATCTTTCCCGTCGTTTCCTGCAGCGTTTACGATTAATACATCTTTTTTAGCAGCATATTTAATAGCATCGTAAACCCATTCTTTGTTTGGAGAGAAAGCTTTTCCAAAACTTGTGTTAATTACTTTAGCTCCGTTATCAACAGCATAACGAATTCCTAAAGCAACATCTTTATCGTACTCATCACCATCAGAAACAGATCTTACAGCCATAATTTTAACGTTATGAGCAACTCCATCCATTCCTTTTTTGTTTCCTCTTGAAGCAGCAATAATTCCTGAAACGTGAGAACCATGAGCTTCGTCTTTTTTAGAATGACCAGTATTTCCATTACCATATCCTGGCTTATCGTCGATGTCGTAAGCATTATCACCTACTACCGTACGATAATCAGTTTTTAAGTTTTCTCCGTTAATGGTTTTTTCAGCTTTCTTAAGCCCATTTTCGAAATACTCAGTAGCTTCTTCAAGTGAAGAGAAATAGCTAAACATTTGACCAGCAAAGGCAGCAGCTCTTTCTACTTCAGGACTTGGGTTCTTAATATTCTTAATGTCATCAGCGGTATAATCAGTTTTTCCAAAGTGATCTTTTAAAACTTTTGCCGACTCAGCACATCCGAACAGGTAGTTACCATAGTTCATTTTTGTTTTATGAGCTTCATCAACTTTTGTTTCTTGGAAAGCTTTTACTTCTGCCAACGTTTCAGCATCAGCAACAGATGGATTCATTAAAATACGCTCGTACTCTAAGTGTTCAGCATATGAATCACCTAAAAAGTTCCATCCATGAATATCATCAATATAACCGTTTTTATCATCGTCAATACCGTTTCCAGCAATCTCTTTTGTATTTACCCAAGCAACATCTTTTAAATCTTCGTGCTTTAAATCGGTACCACTATCAACAACACCAACAATTACTTCGGTTCCTTGTTTTCCGTTTAAAAACTTATATGCTTTTAAAACACTCATTCCTGGAATAGAGTCAGTCGCTAAATCTAAATGTTGCCAATTCTTTTCTTGGTATTCTGTTAAAGGTGCTTTTTTAGGTGCAATATTAACAACAGCATTGCTACCTGAAGGAACAGGAATTTTGCTTACTGAAGAACAACCAACTAAGGTTGTAATAGCCATAGCCGAATAAAATACAGGCTTTAAAACTCTCATAATTTCTATCTTAATTAAAAATGTCTATAAATCTATAACTCTCTTTTAAACGAACACCTTTTTCCGTATGCTGAACTGTACAAAGTTCATTATGCGCATCATGTTCAAGGAATAAATAAAACTCCTTGTCAGCAGCTTCGTTTAAAAAAACTTGTTTTTCTTTAATGGTAAGTAATGGTCTGGTATCATATCCCATAACATATGGAAGAGGAATATGCCCAACGGTTGGTAGTAAATCAGCCATAAAAACAATCGTTTTACCTTGATATTCAATTTTAGGTAGCATTTGCTTTTCGGTATGACCATCTACAAAAATCACATCAAAACCTATTTGATCTTTGGCATTGCGATGAATAAAGTTTAGTTGTCCGTTTTCCTCAATAGGTAATATATTCTCCTTTAAAAAAGAAGCTTTTTCACGTGGATTGGGTTCAACTGCCCATTTCCAATGCCTATCGTTACTCCAAACTTTGGCGTTTTTGAACGCTGGCATATATCCAGTTCTGTCTTTATTCCATTGGATAACACCACCACAATGATCAAAATGTAAATGCGTAAGGAAAACATCGGTGATGTCGTCACGATGAAAACCATATTTCGCTAATGAAGTGTCTAGCGAAAAATCTCCGAACAAATAGTAATACCCAAAAAACTTATCCGATTGTTTGTTTCCTAAACCAGTGTCAACTAAAGTTAAACGATCACCGTCTTCAATGAGTAAGCAGCGCATACTCATGTCAATCATATTTTTATCGTCAGCGGGATTTGTTTTTTGCCAAATTGATTTTGGTACAACGCCAAACATGGCACCTCCATCTAATTTAAAATTACCTGTTTCAATAGGATATATACGCATAGCTACAAAGATGCAGAATTTTAACTAATTTTTTGTTAATAAAAAGCAAAAGCATCGGTTTTAGGTGTGTGGATTGCTGTTTTTTCAAAAAATGCTTCAGAAATACTGAAACTCTAATTGTAAAATATAAAATGCGACTCTAAAGCCGCATTTTTTTGTTCTATAAAAAGACACAATAATTCCTTCTATCGCAGAAAGAAGCTCTTTCAATCCTCCAGCAATCTGAATGTTTGCGGCAATACAACGAATAACGACCTCCGTTAATTTCTTTCTGTTCTTCTTTGTTCAGTTTTTGAACACCGTTAAGGTTTAAAAGTAGTTTAGACATAATAGTTTGATTTTAATTTGGTTGACCCGAATGTAAGCAAAATTTTATAAATAAAATTAGAATTTAGACAGAATGATCAGAATTGGAGTATGAAAATATAAAGCATAAAAAAACCTGATCATTGATCAGGTTTTTCTTGAGGTGTCGAGCGGATTCGAACCGCTGTAGATGGTGTTGCAGACCACTGCCTAGCCACTCGGCCACGACACCCTAATAGTGATTGGGATTGCAAATTTACACCTTTTATTGTTTATTGCAAATGTTTTTTAATTTTTACGAGTATCTTTTAAAACAATCACAACTTCTTCAACATTTCCACCAATTGGCGGGTTGATTTTAGCAACCTTAACTTCAGCCTCTTCCACTAAAGATAACTCTTTAAATATACGATCTAAAATTCTTTTTGCTACATGTTCAAGTAACTTAGATCGAATGGCCATTTCTTCCTTAACAATATTGTTTAAATGAACATAATCAACGGTATCAGCCAATACATCCGATTCTGAAGATTTGCTTAAATCGGCCTTTACTTCAAGATCAACTTTGTACTCTGAACCTATTTTCGCTTCTTCTTCTAAGCATCCGTGATTGGTAAATAAACGGATATTATTTACTTGTATTATTCCCATGAAGCAAAGATATTAATCTTTTAACATTCAAGTGATATTTTCTACTTAATAAAGTGCGAATATTTTTTCAGGAGAAGGCATAAAAAAAAAGCGCCAGAAGGCGCCTTTTCTATTTAACTTCAAAAATTTGTTTCTTTCCTGAATATTCAACGGTGTATTTTCCTTTTGGTAAGTAATACACGCCGTTTTTGGCTTTTTTCAGGTGAGCATCTTTATTTTTCTTTAAATAAACTTTCTTTCCTTTTTCCGAAAAAGAAATATCGTAAGTGGCTTCATTAAATCCTTTGTTAGCATCCACTGAAATAGTGTTTACAACAATGTCTCCAGATTTAATAATTAGGTCTACTTTTTTATCTGAATCAGAGAAAAAGGCTATCGCATGTTTTGGAGTATTCGGTTTTAACCATTTGCTCCATGAACTTCCCCAGTAAGAACTCTTTCTTAAGTTTTTAATTGGGAAAAGAGTGTTCTTATTAGTGTCTTTTAATAAATGGAAAGAAGCTATGTTTGCTTTGTATAAACTACGTCCATGGGTTCCTAGTATTAATTCTTTTGCTTTTGGTTGAATAACTAAGTCATGAATGGCAACATTTGGAATTTTAGAAAATGGATGCCATTCAGTCCCATTGTTGAAGGTAACATAAGCTCCATTATCAGTTCCTAAGTATAAAATGTTTTCTTTTGCAGGATCTTCTTTAATCACATTTGCTGGCGAAGTTGGAATATTGCTACCAATACTTTTCCATGTTTTACCATAGTCGTCGGATTGATAAACATAGGTTGTAAAATCGTCAAAACGATATCCATTTAAAGTGGCATAAACCCTTTCTTTTTTATGCTTCGAAGCGATAACTCTACTTACCCATAAATCCTTAGGTAGATTTGTTGAGATGTTTTCCCATGATCCACCACCGTTTTTAGTAATATGAATTAAACCATCATCAGAACCAACATATAACAATCCAAACTGGAAAGGACTTTCAGAAATAGTTGTTAATGTTCCATAAGCAACATTTCCTTTTTTTCCACCTTGAGTTAAATCTTCAGATACAGTTTCCCAATTATTTCCTTGGTTTAAAGAACGATGAAGTTTATTACCTCCTAGATACAAAATATCTTGATTGTGTTTTGATAACAAAATTGGAGTTTGCCAGTTAAAACGGTATGGATTTTCACCTAAAGTATGTTTTGGTTGAATGTATGTTTGCTTTCCTGTTTCTCTGTCTATTCTATAATAGTTTCCAAATTGGTAACCAGTGTAAACAATATTGGTATTTCTATCATCAACTGCAACTTGCATTCCATCTCCACCCATTAAGTTCTCATATGGGTTTTTACCGTATTGCTTCCAAGCTTTATTCACCTTAGCATTGTTATCTGCAACCCATACGCCATTGTCTTGAAGACCTCCGTAAACTTTGTAGTTTTTCTGGTTATCGGCATAAACTGCATAGAACTGTCCAACGGCTGGAGAGTTTAACTTTGTCCAGTTTTCACCATCATCGTAAGAAATGTTTAAACCTCCGTCGTTTCCGTCAATTAAATGACCTGACTTCTTAGGGTTAATCCATAAGGTTTGATGATCTGCATGAACATTTTCTTTGCTAATAGAGGTGAAGGTTTTACCACCATCTTTTGACTTTAAGATAGGCACTCCTAAAACATAAATTCCGTTTTCATCTTGTGGGTCAACTCTAACCTCACCAAAGTAATATCCATATGAATAGTATAAATCATCTAAATATCCATCGTGTGTTTTTTCCCATGATGTACCTCCGTTTGTTGTTTTAAAAACTTGAGCTCCAATTACAGGAGTGTCAAAAAGTAAAGAGTTCGCATTTTCCAAGTATTTTGCTAAATCAATTGGTTTAACAGATCCAGCACGTACCATTTGCTTAACGTTTTCAGCTCTGTATTTTTCTTGGAAACCGTTTGTTTTTAAATAAGTATTCAACTTTTTATCCGTTAAGTTTAAAAAGTCAGCAACACTCATTGTTTTGAAATCTTCTTTGGTTAATGCACTTGAAGATTTCTTTTTATCTTTTCCTTTCTTTCTTCTGAATTGATTGTCATGAATAGCATAAACCGTATTTTCATTAAATACAGCTAATCCAATTCTCCCTACTCCAGTTCCTTCAGGAAAACCATTTTTCTCAGTAACTTTTGTCCAAGAATTTCCAGCATCGGTACTTTTGTAAATTGCCGATCCAGAACCATCACCATCGAAGTTCCATGCTTTACGCTCACGTTCCCATGAAGCTGCATATAAAGTAGTAAAGTCATTAGGTACTTGCTGAATATCGATGATTCCTGTTTTGTCATTTATAAATAACGTCTTGTTCCATGTTTTTCCTCCATCTGTTGTTTTGAAAATACCTCTTTCTTCATTTGGAGAATACAAGTGCCCAATGACTCCAACAACAACTTCGTTAGAATTATTCGGATTTATAAGGATTCTTCCGATATGATGACTATCGTGTAATCCCATGTTTGTCCATGTTTTTCCTTTGTCTGTAGATTTTAAAATTCCAATTCCAGCATACGATGAACGAGAAGAGTTATTTTCACCTGTACCTACCCAAATAGTACCCGTTTTCCAATCGACAGCGATATCTCCTACATTTTGAGTTGGAGAATTATCGAGAATAGGGATAAATGTAGTTCCGTTATTATCAGTGTACCAAACACCTCCTGAAGCATATCCAACATAAAACTCTGCGGTGTTATTGGGGTTTACATCAACATCTACTACTCGTCCACTCATTACTGTTGGACCAATATTTTTAAAGGGTATGTTTTTAACAATTGAATTGTTGTGAAGTACTTCTTTATTTTTCAAAGATTGCTGAATAATCTCTGAAGGAGTAGGCGCCTGCTGCGCTGCTGCATTCAAAGACAACAGCACCAAGGCTGTTTTTAGAATCGTTTTCATTTAGTTGATGTTTTGGTTGAAGCAATGAAAGTACTACAACCCATATCTAATTCAAAAAAATTAACACAAATTAAGATTTTCCTTTACGCTTCGATTACATAAAAGTTAAAAAAAATATTAGATTTGTGAGAACACGAAAATTCTTACATGGAATCTTTGAGATAATTTCATAAATCACGGATTTATGAAATTTAAAATGGGGCAGGTTATACTGCGATGGCAAGATAGATTTAATGAAGAATCAAAATCGTAATTAAATATATATAACAATATCTTGCTTATGAACATTTTTATCTTCTCGGTTAGTGATCAGGTCTATTCTACTAAACGACTTTATGATGAAGCCATTATTCGTGGACATGATGTAAGTGTCATAAACCATTCAAAGTGTTCGGTTAAGTTAAGTCAAGGAAAACGACATGTTATTTTTGAAGGAGATGATATTATCGACGAACCTGATGTAATTATTCCAAGAATTGGAGCATCTATTACTGGACATGGAGCTGCTATTGTTAAAGAATTTGAAATGAATGGTGTTTTTAGCACTGCCAGATCGCTCGGGATTTTGAGGGCACAGAATAAGCTTAGGACATTGCAAATTATGAATAGAAAGAACATTCCAATTCCAGATACTGTTTTTTCTGTGAATACCGACAATATTAAAGAACAAATACATCTTTTAGGCGGGGCTCCCGTGATTATTAAATTACAGGAAGGTACTCATGGTATGGGAGTTATTTTGGCCGAAACAGAAAAATCTGCTAAATCCATTATTGATACTTTACATACTATGAACACTAGCTTTCTATTGCAGGAGTTTATTAAAGAAAGCAATAGTGAAGACATTAGAGCTTTGGTGGTTGGAGATAAAGTGATTGCTTCAATGAAAAGAAAAGGTTTAGAAGACGACTTCAGGTCGAATATTCATCGTGGTGGAGTTGGTTCAGTAGTGAGTTTATCTTCAAAGGAGGAGGAAATGGCGATTAAAGCGGCGCATTATCTAGGTCTTCCAGTGGCAGGAGTCGACTTGATACGTTCAAAGAGAGGTGCTTTGTTAATTGAGGTAAATTCAACACCGGGCTTACAAGGCATAGAGGCTTATACAAAAGTGAATGTAGCAGAAGGAATTATAAAATATATCGAGAAAAAATGTTTGACAAAGGGTTCAAGAACGAAGAGGTAGTTATACGTAATGAAAGAATTCGATTAGGAGAGTCTAAATTGATTAAAATTCCTGTTGACAGATTAGCTACAGGAACTTTGATAGAAATACCAGTGTATGTTTTTAATGGTGATGAATTAGGACCAACGGTTTTATTACAAGGCGGATTGCATGGAGATGAAACGAATAGCATTGAGTTGGTAAGACGAATGCTTATTGACAAAAGATATAAAATTCATAAAGGTTGTGTAATTGTGCTTCCTTTATTGAACGTATTTGGCTTTCTTGATTTAACAAGAAATATGCACGGAAAAGATGTGAACCGAAGTTTTCCAGGATCAAAGTCTGGTTCTTTAGCAAGTAGAATTGCTCACTATTTAATGAAAGAGTTAATTAAAAATGTGGATTTTGCTATCGATTATCATACTGGAGGGGCACAAAGGAACAACTTTCCTCAAATAAGATATACTCCACAGGACGAACGAGGTTTTGAATTAGCTAAAATTTTCAACGCGCCTTTAATGTTTGGTTCCAAATTAATTCCAAAATCTTTTAGAAACGAATGTCATAAAAATAACATTCCTGTTATTGTTTACGAAGGAGGTGAATCTTTAAGACTCGATGAGCATGCAATTCAAGAAGGAATTCATGGGACATTAAGAGTACTGAGACATTTTGAAATGATAGCAGATGTTCCTGAGATAGTATCTCAGCATGAAAGTATTCATTTGAATAAGAGGAAGTGGGTAAGAGCTAAAGTCGCTGGATTATTTTCAGCAAAAGTAGCAAACGGTAGTCCAATTAAAAAAGGCGAGATTTTAGGAAGTATTATGGATACTTATGGAGAGACAAATTACAAAGTAAAGTCTCCAATTAATGGCTATGTAATTGCAAAAAATAACTTTCCAATTATTAACATGGGAGACGCATTATTTCATGTCGGAGAACTGTAATGTGTTGATTTTATTTGTTTTATTGTTTTATTTTTAGTTAATTTAGGTAGTGATAACTACCAAAAAAATCAAAACATGGAATTAATAATTAGTTTATTAACAGGTGCCCTAGGTGGTAACCTGGCTGGCGCTTTGCTTAAAAAATTCTCTATGGGAACACTGTGGAATTCTGTTGTAGGAATTCTCGGAGGTGGTCTTGGAGGTCAATTACTTGGAATGTTGGGAATTGATCTCGGAGGAATAGTAGGAAGTATTGCAGGTGGTGGAGTAGGAGGTGGAGTTTTAATGGTCATTATTGGACTTATTAAAAACGCCATGAGTAAATAGGATCTGTTATTACTGTGGTTAGTCCAAGGTAAATCAGAATCCTTTTTTTAAAATATTTCGACTAAAGTTGAAAGAATTTGACTCACTAAGTGAGTGAAATAGAATGAAGGGTGGAAAGATGCTAGCAATAGCATCTTTCTTTTTTTATACATTTATTGCTAAAAGTCGTGAATAGTAATGAAGGATACTACAAATTTTCAAAATTACCTTTTAGAAGTAATCAATGATAGTACTTTGAATGTTCATATTGATGAGGTTTTAAAGGCTTTCACATCTTACAAGCTTCCAAAAAATAAAATGTTCGTTGAAACTGGTGAGGTTTGTGAATATTTCTGTTTTGTAGAAAGTGGTATTTTACAACATTCAATTACCGTGAATGATGAAGATAAAACAACCTATTTAGCCCTAAAGAATAGTTGTACCACCTCTTTAAAAAGCTTCTTAAAACAAATTCCTTCATCAAAAAGTATAAAGGCTTTAAGTGAATGCCACTTGAGGATTATAGAAATAGATAGATTCAACGAGCTTATGAAAAATAATATTGCTTTTAGGCAGTTTTACTATAGCCTTATTGAAAACCAAATTTTTTTAATTGATGATTATCGTCTTGATTTATTGACACTTCAGCCTGAAGATAGGTACAAGAAACTACTCATTAACGAACCTAATCTTTTAAACGAAGTTCCACTTCATTATTTGTCTTCTTTCTTAGGAATTTCAAAGAGACACATGAGCAGAATTCGAAAGAATGTAAAATAGTGCCATTTGGCTGCAAATACTCATTGCGATTTTAATTAATTTTGAGGCAAGATATTCCTAATACCATTTTTTTAAATTGAAAATGGCACAAAACATTAAAAAAATAAAGAAATGAAATACCAACCTATTAATAGCAATCTATTTATAAAGAATCGTAAAAACTTTATGGCCCAAATGTCAGAAAACAGTTTGGCGGTTTTTAATTCAAACGATATTTATCCAGTTAGTGCCGATACTACTTTACCGTTTGAACAACATAGAGATATTTTTTATTTAAGTGGTGTTGATCAAGAGGAGAGTATTTTAGTACTATTTCCAGATTGCCCAAAACCGCAATACAGAGAAATTCTATTTTTAAGAGAAACAAATGAGCATATTGCTGTTTGGGAAGGTGAGAAGTTAACGAAAGAAAGGGCTTTTGAGGTTAGCGGAATAAAAACTGTTTTTTGGTTACAAGACTTAGAGAAAGTATTGTTTGAGTTAATGAGTTACGCGAATACGATATATATTAATACCAATGAACACTACAGAGCAAACGTTGAAACTGAAACTAGAGAAGATCGTTTTTCAAAATGGTTGCGAAACAAATACCCGGCACATTCAGTAGCTAAAAGTAATCCTATTTTACAGAGATTACGTTCAGTAAAAGACACTATTGAACTTGATTTAATGCAAAAAGCGTGTGATATTACTGAAAAGGGGTTCAGACGTGTGTTGGATTTTGTTCAGCCGGGTGTTTGGGAATTTGAAATTGAAGCAGAATACATCCATGAGTTTTTAAGAAATAGGTCAAAGAAGTTTGCTTATACTCCAATAATTGCTTCAGGAAACAATGCGAATGTATTACACTATATTGAAAATAATCAACAATGTAATGCAGGAGATTTAATCTTGATGGACGTTGGTGCGGAGTACGCAAATTATTCGGCAGACATGACAAGAACAATTCCTGTTTCTGGAAAGTTTACAGATAGACAAAAAGCGGTATATAATGCTGTAAACAAAGTGAAGAATGAAGCTACCAAAATGTTAGTGCCAGGAACTATTTGGGCCGATTACCATGTTGAGGTGGGTAAAATTATGACTTCAGAATTATTAGGTTTAGGATTGTTGGATAAAGCTGATATTCAAAATGAAGATCCTAATTGGCCAGCTTATAAAAAATATTTCATGCATGGAACTTCACATCATATCGGACTTGATACACATGATTATGGTTTATTGCATGAGCCTATGCAAGCAAATATGGTATTTACTGTGGAGCCAGGAATTTATTTACCAGATGAAGGATTTGGAATCCGTTTAGAAGATGATGTGGTTGTTCAAGAAAATGGAGATCCATTTAACTTAATGCGAAACATTCCAATTGATGCCGACGAAATTGAAGATTTGATGAATTAATTTTTCTAATTAAAGGATCAAAGAATTATTATAAAAAAGAATGGCGATTTCGTCATTCTTTTTGTTTTTACGGTGGAGTTTTTTTAGAAATCTAGAGATATCCAATACAGCATTTGAACTACATCATAAGTCCAGTTTCTCAGGATTCCTTAATTTCGCACAAAATAAAAGCAGTATGTACTTATCATTACAAAGTGTTGTCTCTGAATTTTCTCAATGGGTATGGGGAATTCCATTATTAATTCTTCTAATTGGAGGAGGGCTATTCCTTTTTATATACTCAGGTCTGGTTCCTTTCAGATATATGAGACATGCCATAGGAGTTTTAACAGGTAAGTACGATAAGCACGATTCTCCCGGGGATTTATCGCATTATGAGGCTTTATCTTCTGCTATTGCTGCAACGGTAGGAATGGGAAATATTAGTGGAGTCGCTATTGCGATTGCAACTGGAGGCCCTGGTGCTATTTTTTGGATGTGGGTAAGTGCATTTGTAGGAATGGCTACCAAGTTTTTCACTTGTAGTTTATCTGTAATGTATAGAGGTAAAGATGCAGAAGGTAATACGAAAGGAGGTCCGATGTATGTAATTACTGAAGGTTTAGGAAAGCAATGGAAACCATTAGCTGTCTTTTTTGCTTTTGCAGGATTATTCGGAACCTTACCTGCCTTTCAAGCGAATCAATTAACTCAAACGTTGGTAGATGTTTTCGAAGTAAGAGAAGCAAACATTGATACTGCAAAATTACTTTTAGGAATTAGTATTGCCATTATCACAGCGATGGTAATTTTTGGAGGAATAAAAAGAATTGGAAAGGTTGCAGGGAAGTTGGTGCCTATTATGGTAGTCGTTTATTTGATTACCGTTTTAACGATTTTAATATTGAAAATTGGAGAAGTTCCTTCAATTTTCTCTTTAATTTTTACAGATGCATTTTCTGGTCAGGCTGTTGTGGGAGGAGCTTTAGGAACATTAATTATAACTGGTGTTAGAAGAGCGGCCTTTTCAAACGAAGCTGGTTTAGGAACAGCTCCAATGATGCATGGAACTGCCAAAACCAATGAACCAATTCGAGAAGGTTTGGTAGCAATGTTAGGTCCTGCGATTGATACGTTATTGGTATGTACTTTAACCGCTTTGGCTATTTTAGCTTCAGGAATCTGGCAAGGGTTTGAAGGAAATGGTATCTCACTAACTTTAGTGGCCTTTGATAGTGTGCTACCTGCCAATTTAGGGAGCATTATCATCACAATTTGCGTGTTGATTTTTGCCTTTTCTACTTTATTTACCTATTCATTTTATGGGTATAGCTGTTTAAGTTACTTATTCGGAATTAAAGTTGGGAAGTATTATAACTACATCTACATTGTCACTATCGTAATTGCTTCGATTATTAAATTGGAGTTTGTGATTAATGTAATTGATAGTGCGTATGCATTAATGGCGATACCAACCGTACTTTCGACGTTAATTTTGGCACCAAAAGTTAAAAAAGCCGCTAAAGATTATTTTGCTAGACTCAAAGCAGGAGCCTTTAATAATTAACGGCTTATTTATGGTTATTTTTTTTGAGTAAGTGCAGTGCCTTCAAAGACTAATCCATCAAATCCAAATTTGATAAAGTTTCGGATGTTCTGATGATCATTTCCTTCAGGATTTTCTAAAACATCTTTGAAATAGAATTGCCCGAATGATGCTAATGCCTCTTCTTGAGTAAACTTTTGATCTAATGCGAATGCAAATACTTTGCAAGATCCGTTGTTTTCATTGGCATTGTTGCTCGTTTCTCCGTTTTTGAAAGCTGTAGGAGTAAAGTCATAACTAGCATCAATCGTTGCTATTGTTTCTGAAAACTCAATCTGTTCAGGATTGTTATTTAATTTGGCTTTAAAATCTTCTAATGTCATTGTGTTTATTTTGAATAGCAAATAAACGAGGAAGGATCTGTCATAACCAATTATTTTGAATTTTTAACAGACTTGTTTTTTTCGTTAAGAACTAGGCTTTTCAAAGTAGCTAACAATTGCCTTAGTAATAATATAAAGATTGATAATACTAATAATTATTCCCCAAAACCAATAGGTTCCGAAGGTGTTTTGAGCAATGGTTTCCGTATCGGAGTAATTAATCTTTCCAAAACGTTCAAATTGCTTTGTAAAAAGATAGCCTAGTTCATAATAGCTACTGAGAACTGCTTGAAGTCCTAAAAATAAGAGGGTAGATTTTTGAAGACTCGCATTTTTCAATTTAAAAATAATAACAAGTCCTAAAGCAAAAGCTGATAGAATTAGGATGCCCCAAAAAGATCGAATATATAGAATCAATGAAAGGATAATTACAAAAAGTAAACTTCCAAGTGCATAGGTGGTAGTTTTAGGTTTTTTGGCAGCAACAATACATATTGATCCAGCAATGGTCGATCCTATAAGTCCTCCAGCAGCGGTAAGTGCTCTTGCTATATTGTATGGTAAATAGGAATTAGATACACTTGAATAAGCAACACCTCCTCCATTTTCATAAATTTCTAAGTGCCTGAATTTACCACCTAAAAGCAAAGCGGTAACACCATGCCCCATTTCATGAAACCAAGTTCCTAACAATCTAAAAGGGTATTGAATAAAAGTTAAACCAGGTAACTGTAAAAGTAGAAATATGAATAGGGTGAGTAGTAATGGTATATAATGTTGTTTTTCTTTCATAGTAAATAATTAACTCCTTTTAAGATGCAATAATTGCCTCTACAAAACTCATTTTACAGTCAATAATATAAAGAATGTTGAATTTAAAAAACGAACTTACTCTAATTTTTTTGCATACTGACATTTATGGTTAAATTTGCGCAGCTAAAAATTCAAGAAATGTACAGAACGCATACTTGTGGTGAGTTAAGAGCATCGCATATTAATACCGAAGTTACCCTAGCAGGATGGGTACAAAAGTCACGTGATAAAGGATTTATGATTTGGGTGGATTTACGTGATCGCTATGGAATTACTCAGTTAATTTTTGATGAAGAGCGTACTCCGAAAGAGTTAATGGAAAAAGCAAAAACTTTGGGGCGTGAATTCGTAGTTCAGGTAAAAGGTTCTGTGATTGAAAGAGCATCGAAAAACGAAAACATTCCTACAGGTGATGTTGAGGTATTGGTATCGGAGTTAACTGTGTTGAATGATGCTAAACTTCCTCCGTTTACTATTGAAGATGAAACGGATGGTGGTGAAGATTTACGTATGAAGTATCGTTACTTAGATATTCGTCGTAATCCAGTGAAAGAAAGCCTAATTTTCCGTCATAAAGTATCAATGGAAGTTCGTAAGTATCTTTCAGATAAAGGATTTATTGATGTCGAAACTCCATATTTAATAAAATCTACTCCGGAGGGCGCGAGAGACTTCTTAGTTCCTTCAAGAATGAATGCTGGTCAGTTTTATGCATTACCACAATCTCCTCAAACTTTTAAGCAATTGCTTATGGTAGGAGGTATGGATAAGTATTTCCAGATTGTAAAGTGTTTTAGAGATGAAGATTTACGTGCCGACCGTCAACCAGAGTTTACACAAATAGACTGTGAAATGGCGTTTGTTGAGCAAGAAGATATCTTAGAGATTTTTGAAGGAATGACACGTCACTTATTAAAAGAAATTAATGGTGTTGAGGTGGCTAAGTTCCCAAGAATAACTTTCGATGAAGCCATGCGTAAGTACGGAAATGATAAGCCAGATATTCGTTTTGGGATGGAGTTTGGTGAGTTAAATGAAGTAGCACAACATAAAGAATTCAAAGTTTTTAATGATGCTGAATTGGTTGTGGGTATTGCTGTGCCAGGAGGTGCTTCTTATACTCGTAAAGAAATTGATAAATTAATTGATTGGGTAAAGCGTCCACAAGTTGGTGCTTTAGGAATGGTATATGTGAAATGTAATGAAGACGGAAGCTTTAAGTCATCAGTAGATAAATTCTATGATCAAGATGATTTAGTGAATTGGGCGAAGGCAACAGGAGCGAAAGCTGGAGATTTAATTTGTGTGCTTTCAGGAAATACCTCGAAAGTAAGAGCACAATTAAGTGCTTTACGTATGGAAATGGCTGAACGTTTAGGCTTAAGAAAAGCAGATGAGTTTGCTCCATTATGGGTAATTGATTTCCCATTATTAGAGCTTGATGAAGAAACAGGTCATTATCACGCAATGCACCATCCATTTACTTCGCCAAAACCAGGGCAATTAGAATTATTAGATACCGATCCAGGAGCTGTAAAAGCAAATGCATATGATTTGGTATTGAATGGAAACGAAATCGGTGGTGGATCTATCAGAATTCATGATAAGGAAACACAGGCTATTATGTTCAAACACTTAGGGTTTACCCCAGAAGAAGCTAAAGCGCAGTTTGGGTTCTTAATGGACGCCTTTGAATACGGAGCTCCACCTCATGGAGGATTGGCTTTTGGACTTGATCGTTTGGTAGCCATTTTAGGAGGTCAAGAAACGATTAGAGATTTTATAGCTTTCCCAAAGAATAATTCAGGAAGAGATGTAATGATTGATGCTCCTGCGACTATTGATAATGAGCAGTTACAAGAGTTAAGTATAAAGCTTGATGTAAAAGAATAGAGATAATTATTCAACAATAAATTATAAAGAAGCCTCATGATTGAATAGTCATGAGGCTTTTTCTTTTTAAATCAATTAATAGATAGATGTTAACAGATAATAGTTTGTTTCGGAATCTCTATATAATTTGTTGAGTTTTATGATAAGAAAAAACTTAATAATTAAAATTTACCCTCGTATGAAAACAAGAAAATTATCATCAAACCTAACGTTTCTAGGCCTTTTTTTAAGTGCAATAGTTACAGTAGCAATGATTCCTGCGGCGTATAATAGAGTTGTTCAAAATGGATCCATAGGTTTAATATTATTCGTAGGAGTCTTTCTTTTGGCAATGATAGCATTACAAGTTTACCTTTTCCGATTTACTTGTTCTGCCAAAGTAGAAAATGGTGTTTTGGTAATGAAAAAGTTGTTTCGCCCGGTTAAAAATTATGCTTTTGACAAAATTGGAGAGCCGAAGTCAATAAGAATAAAAAATACTGTTTATACCTCAGTTAAAATGGAAAACGAAGATGCTACTCATGAAAAATTTCTAATCGTTAATTCCAAGTCAATTTTATCAACAAATAAAGCTGATGCTAAAAACGTTTTAATAGAGCTTAAAAACAGTATGATTGGTTAGTTATACATTTATATTATGTAAAAAAGCCGTAAACTGATGTTTACGGCTTTCTTTGTATATGAATAAGACTATGTAATCTTAGTTGTTAATAGTCCAAGATATATAGTATAATTGTCCTATTTGACCTGTTCCAGGAGCTACAAAGTATTCTTTTCCGAATAAGTTTGTACCACCAATCTTAAATTTCGATTTAAACGATGGGATACGGTAATTTACTTGAGCGTCAATTACAGTTCTAGCATCAACATTTCCTCTTACAAATGGAGAAACCCATCTGAAATCATCTTGCCATCTAGCACTTACGTTAAACCCGAAATTCTTGAATAAATTCTCGTTTCCGAATTGGGCTTTAATTGTATGCTTAGGAGAATTAAAGTTAGGCTCGAAAGATCCGTAATCCTCGTCATCAAATGTAAAGTCCATGTAGTTATAATTTAAACCAAAGTCATAGTTCTTAAATAACTTAGTATGTAATCCTACTCCAATACCATATGAGTGTACAATTGAGTTAGCATTTGTCGTTAAGAAGAACTCTTGAACAAATCCTTGTGTGAATGAATAGTTTGCATTTGGACTTAAAACAACAACGTTATTTAAAACAAGTGCACCCTGATTCTGTGCTTGAACTGCCTCAGCATCACTTAAAGCTTGATTTCCATTTGGGTAGATTTCTCCGAGCATTGGAACAACAACGTCTTGTGCAAAAACGAAGTCAGTATGTCTACTTACAAATCCATTAATGTCTAAATCAAGGTTGTTGTTATTATTTAAACGAATTAAACCACGGTAACCAGCTTCAATTGTTTGCACAACTTCTGGCTGAATTTCACTATAATCAGATTTTACATATGGCTGTCCAAAATTGGCATCGTATACAGATCTAGTTAATAACGAGTTGTTGATAATGTCGTCACCCGAAACCTCAAAACCATTTCCGTAGTCATAGAAAATTCTTCTTAAGTTGTCTCTAGTAGAACCAACGTTCGTTTTAACACCAGTATTTAAGAATAAATATTGTTCTTGAATTGTTGGGTTACGGAAACCTGTTTGATATGAAGCTCTTAAAATATGGGTTTTACTTTCTCCTAAAGCATAGTTTACAGCGAAACGTGGAGAGAAATTTCCATTAAAGTTTTGAGATTTATCGTAACGTACGGATCCAGTTAGTTTTAAACGATCATCAAAGAATTTCTTTTGGATTTGAGAATACACACCGTATTCTTCTACTCTAATAGGTTCGTTTCTGTCATTAAAAATAGTACCCTGTGAATCTGGTGAATATTTACGATATGATCCACCTACTTGTACGTCAGCCCAGTCATTTAGAAGGCTTTTAAAGTTATAATTTCCATCTACATGAGTATAAGCACTTCTATCATAGATAGCACTACCACCATCTGTAATTCGAGTAGTTTTAATTGTGTTTAATGCAGTATTGAAAGCCTCTGTACCAGGTTGAAGCCTGTTTCGGTCGGCATAAGCTCTTGCTTCTTGAATGCTAAATCCTTGACCATAACGCGTATTGAAGAAGTCTCCAACCCAAGTTCTGAAAGGACTGTAAGCTTCGTTTAATGCTACTCCCGAACGAGTTAAATCATAACTGTTTCCGGCATCGTTTCTGGTATAGTATCCTCTAATGTAGAAATTTCTTCCTTTTACTTCCAATTTAGACTGTCCAATATAATAATCACGTTGTAAGAATCTACTAGTTCCTTGGAAAGTATTATCTCCCATAGCCATTCTAGAGGTTAATTGTATTTCTAACCTGTCGTCTTTGTATGGTCTGTAATGTAAAGATCCTGAAAACTTTAAGTTGTTCGATCTGTAGGTGTCAATAAGCTCTCTTTCAGTATATCCAGTTCTTCTTAATAATGTCCCTACAGGAATTTGATTCGTTGGAGGTAAAAGTGAATTGTTAAGAGATAAATCATAGAATAACTCATCACCGTAAGTGTTTACTCCATCATAGTTTACAGTTGAGTTTATATCTCCTTCAATTAGTTCGTTGGTATCAACTTCTCTATTTCGGAAGTCAGTAGCATGCCATTCCTCTGCGTCGAAGTAAGAAACATTTACCTTAGCAGCAAAAGCATCGCTGAAACGATATGCCATTCTTAAAGAAACATCGTGGAAAGCATTTAGTCCTCCAGCTTCTTGTTGCGTAGCTCCAGCTTTAAATATTGCACTAATTCCAGTAAAATCAAATGGGTTTTTTGTGTTTAAAATCATAATACCATTATAAGCATTGGCTCCATATAAGGCTGAAGATGCTCCAGGTAATATTTCCACACTCTGAATATCTAAGTCAGAAACTCCCGATAAGTTTCCAGCACTAAAATTTAGGGCAGGAGCGGCAGTATCCATTCCGTCTACTAACTGAACAAAACGAGAATTACTAAAATCAGCAAAACCACGCGTGTTAATCGATTTAAAACCATAACTAGTTTCGTTTGAATTAATCCCTTTTAGGTTTGTTAATCCATCGTAAAAGGAGTTTGACGTGTTTCTTCTAATTTCACTTAATCCTAAACGCTCAACTGTTACTGGCGATTCAATGATTCTTTCAGGAACACGTGAGGCAGAAATTACAACTTGATCTAAAAGAAGATTCTCTTTTAAAATTACATTGATTTCTTGATCAGCAGAAGTTATTTCTACAATTTCCGTTCTATATCCAAATGCAGATACAGTTATGGTTGCAGGAAGCTTTCCTAGCAATTTAATTGTAAACTCTCCTGAGGTGTTTGATGAAGCAAAATTGTTTTCTTGAGTGATCTTTGCACCATAAAAAGGCTCTAAATACTCGTCATAAACAGTCCCGCTTATTTTTACTTGGGCAATAGAAGTTACTGCCAGCAAAGTAAAAACAATTAGTGTTAATTGTCTTTTTACCATTTTCTGGGGTTTTTAAATGTGTATGCGTAATAATTGATTTATTCTTCTAAAGAGAAGTTAATAGGGAAACCATATTTAACAGATACAGATCTTCCATTTTTCTGTGCAGGGGCAAAACGTGGTAGTTTTGTAACTACTCTTTTTGCTTCCTCATTGAGAAGGTCTCCTCCTTTAGGTCCTAAAGTTTTGATATTTTTTACATAACCGTTTTTATCAATAATAAAACGAACCCAAACCTCTCCTTCAATTTGGCCGCGTACAGCCTCACTTGGATAACGGAAATGCTTTTGAATATGTTTTATCATCTCTAAATTGAAACAGTCTAAACGCTCATCGTCACTTGAACCATTACAAGCATCAAAAGAAGGTAGTTCTTCAACAGTACTAAAACGTTCTGCTTTTTTAACCTCTTCTCTAGATAACTTTTCAGTTAATGATTCTAGATTGTTTTTTAAGTTATTAGACTTAGATTCACTTGAACTTATAGCAGTGGTTTCTTCGTTAGCTAATGACGAAGTTGCTATTTGGTTGTTTTCTATTCCTTTACTTGTGTTTAAGCTAGAAACTCCAGCGGTACTTAAATTACCAAGGCCCGAAGATTTTTGTTTTTTTGTGATTTCTCTTTTCTTAAGGAAACGCTTGCTAGCGGATACCTTTACGGTGATTTGACGTGATCTTTTATTCTTCGGATTTTTCGAAGGTTTAATAGAACATTTCGTAATACTGTTTAAATCAGCAGCATCTTCATTAGGGGTCTCACAAACTTCCTGTGCGGAAGCATTAAATGATAGTATTAATAATACTAACAATACAATTATTCTTTTCATATATAAGGGGTTAAGAAAAATTATTATTCAACTGTATTATAGTGGGTTAGTAAGTTTTTCTCGGCGCAAAAGTATAAAAAAAAATAGAATAAAAATCAGACTAGAATGTTTTTGTTCTGATATAGAGGCTTTTTGTGAGGGATTGAAGTGTAAATATCACAGAATAAAAAACGAGATTTTTTCGCTAAGCCTTGATTAATAGTGGGCTTGAACGAAAAATGTAGTAGGTTGTGAATGTGAAAAAAAATCTTGTATTTTTTTTGTGTTTTTTGCAATACAAGTAAAATAATCGATGTTTTTATGTCATTTTCGTAGTGTTGAAAACGGTAAAAACGTCAAATGAAGTTAACTTTTTCTTTTTATTTGAACGAATATCTTATTCGTATATATTATCTAAATTAAAACTTATAGGAAATGTATAACTAACGTTTACATTTTGGTTGCTCTGTTTCCCAGGAATAAATGAAGGAAGAATAGAAATAACTCTGATAGCTTCTTTTTTCAGCATTTCACTGTTCTCTGGACCCGTTGCGATAATATTCTTTACCTCTCCTGATTTGGTTATAACAAAACTAACCCAAATATCACCTTGAATTCTTTTCTTTAGTGCTTTTTCAGGATAAATAATGTTATCTATTAAATGCTTTTGCATTTCGTAGTTGAAACACTCAAAAATATCTAAATCTTCGGAACAATTTCTGAATTCTGGAATGTATTCAACATCATTGAATGATACTTGCTCATTTACTAACTTTTCTTCCAAAGCGGTATTAATTGCCGTGATGTTTTCACGTATATGATCAAGTCTAAGTTGTTGTATACTATCGTTTATTTTAGTCTTCTTACTAACATGATTATTGTAAGGTTGTTTTGATTCAGTAGAACGTCTTTTTTGACGGCTTCTAGAAGAAACAACGGTTACCTTAGATTTCGTGTTAGATCCATTATCATTTAGTTTACCAGTAACAGAGCACTTGGCAATACTAGAGATATCATTTTCGTTTTCAATGGTTTCTTTCGTTTCGCAAACTTCTTGAGAAACTGCGATCTGAACCATTAGTACAAATTGCAAGAATATAGCTAACTTTCTCATGATGCTTATCGTTTGCTTCCTAAGTAATAGAGCCGTGAAGTCATTAGAGAATTAGGCAACTCTAATAAAAAACACTTAAAAATGTAGTCGGTGTTATGTTAACTATTACGCAGGAAAATTAATAATTAAACAATAGTATTGTTTGAAGCACGATAGCTATTTTCTGCAAGAATATTAGAACTGGGGATTCTAATTTGTAGTGTAATGTACGGTTTTTTCATCTTTAGGGGGAATTAAAGTGTTAATAATTAGGGGGTAGTATTTTACTACTACTGGAATTTAAAGTTAGTAAAAAAAAAGCAAATAAGCAATTTTCTCTGTTGCAATTTAGTTAGCTAACCTTAAAATAAAGGTAAAATATTGTTATTCATAGTATAAGAAATCGTTATAAGGGAAGCGTTGCACGTGTATTTTTTTAACTTCATCATACACCTTTTCTCTAAACTCTTCTAGATTACTTTTGTTTAATGCTGAAATAAAAATACTTTGTTTCTCAATGTCATTCATCCATGTTTTCTTCCAGTCATCTAGCGAGTAGTGTTCTTTGGTTTTCTCTGTAACTAAATCGTCTTCTTCTATGGTTTTATGAGTATAAGCGTCAATTTTATTAAAAATCATCACCGTAGGTTTGTCAGCACTATCTATTTCATCAAGTATATTGTTTACAGAAGAAATGTGATCTTCAAAATTAGGGTGTGATATATCTACTACATGCAAAAGTAAATCAGCTTCTCTAACCTCGTCTAAGGTAGATTTAAATGATTCTACTAGTTGTGTAGGAAGTTTTCGGATAAAACCAACGGTATCGGTCATTAAAAACGGGATATTTTTAATAACTACTTTTCTAACGGTTGTGTCTAAAGTTGCGAACAGTTTGTTTTCGGCAAAAACTTCACTCTTACTAACAACATTCATTAAAGTAGATTTGCCAACGTTGGTATATCCAACCAATGCAACACGAACCATTTTACCTCTGTTCTTTCTCTGAACAGACATTTGCTTGTCAATTGTTGCTAGTTTTTTCTTTAGCAAAGTGATTTTATCTCTAATGATACGACGATCCGTCTCAATTTCTGTTTCTCCAGGACCACGCATACCAATACCACCTTTTTGCTTGTCTAAGTGTGTCCACATTCGTGTTAAGCGTGGGAGCAAATATTGATATTGGGCAAGTTCAACTTGAGCTTTGGCGGAACTAGTTTGGGCGCGATTGGCAAAAATATCGAGAATTAAATTTGTCCTATCTAATATTTTGCAGTCTAAAATACGTTCTATATTTCTTAGTTGCGCAGGTGAAAGTTCGTCATCGAAGATAGCAGTACCAATATCATGAGAATCAATATAAGCTTTAACATCGTCTAATTTTCCAGAGCCTAGGAAAGTTTTAGGGTTTGGTTTATCAAGTTTTTGAACAAATCGTTTAGATGTTTTTCCTCCGGCAGTAAGTGTAAGGAATTCTAACTCATCTAAATATTCTTCCGACTGTTTTTCATCTTGATGTTGAGTGATAATACCAATTAGTACTACTCGTTCTGATATGGATTCTCTGGTTTCTATCATACGCGGGCAAAAGTACGAATTTCTTCCGGTTCAGAGATGTCTAAGTGACTGTTGTAGTACTTTTCGAGTATGATTATTTAGTGTATAGTTATTAGTTACAGTAAAAGGTAGAGCTTGAGAAGGTTAAGGGTGTTGTGATTGATATAAAAAAAGCCTTGCTTTTTAGGCAAGGCTTCTAATTACACACAACTAAAGTTTAGCTTTTAAGTATTCTTAAAGGCATTTTAAAGAATTGTACATCAGAAATATTACTATGTACTTTCTTATAATTAAGTTTATTTTTTATGAAGTCGCATACTGAAGGATTTGGACAAGTAATATCCAAAATCACTAACTCTCCTTTTTTATTGATAATGAACTCAACCGTAGTGGCTAGTTCTTTTTCAATTTTAAAGTCTGTTTTACCTAACAATTTTACAATTGAGGTTCTGATTTCCTGTTTGGTTGGATTTTCATTAGTTGCAAATAAAGAAATGTTAATCGTTGCAAATAATACGAATAAAACTAGCTTTCTCATCTTTTTTGTTTTTTGATTTTAACTGTTATGTTTTACTGATGTAAAAGTATTGATTTTAAGTAGTTTAAGTGTGTTTCTTGGTATTATTAAAACATTGTGTAATAGTAAGTTATACGAGATTATTCTAATAATTTACATCTTGTTAATATTGGTAGTTTATAAATGATTTGAGCACTTTTTTGAATGAATAGAAATGAAAGGCTTTAATTTTTATATATTCATAGTTTTTATAGATGGCTTAATGTGTAGATGGTAATTTCTGATGTTAGAGTTAAGTTATATATTGTTAATTATTAGTGAATTAAATTAGGAAATTAATTTCAAATGGCTAAGGATAAATTGAAAAATACACTGACCGTTGCTTTTTATAATGTCGAGAATTTATTCGACACAATTAAAGATCCGAACAAGGATGATGGTGATTTTACACCAAGAGGAAGGCTTAAATGGAATAAGAGTAAGTATAGGCAGAAATTAAGAAAAATTACAACGGTTCTGTCCATGATAGGAGAACATGAATCACATTATGGACCTGCAATTATCGGATTGGTTGAAGTTGAAAACCCTAGAGTATTAAATGATTTAACGACCCATAAAAATTTATTAAGGCATAATTATCGTTTTATACATTATGATTCACCAGATGAAAGGGGAATTGATGTAGCATTACTTTATAATCCTAGTTTATTTACGGTACTCTCATCGGAGTCTGTTTATGTTGGTATAACAAATGATGATGGATCAACTGATTATACTAGGGATATTTTAGTGGTAAAAGGAGTTTTAAATGGTGATTTAGTTTATGTGATAGTGAATCACTGGCCTTCCAGAGCAGAAGGTGAAAAGGAAAGCGAGTATAAACGAATTAACGCTGCAAAGGTAGTGTCAGAAACCGTTGATAGAATTAGGGAGGAGGAGCGACATGAACCTAAGTTTATTATCATGGGTGATTTTAATGATAATCCATCTTCTGAAAGTTTAAAAAGCTATTTAGTTGATGATACATTTTTCAATCCAATGGAGAAATTGCACAAAAAGGATGTAGGTACATTAACATATTATGGAGAATGGCATTTATTTGATCAAATAATACTCTCGAAGAACTTTTTTGATAAAAGCAGTAGTTTACGGTTTGGAGAAGCAAAAATATTTAAAAAGCCTTGGATGCGGGTATATAAGGGAAAGTTAAAAGGAAGTCCGTTTAGAACGTTTATAGGGCCTTGGTATGAAGGCGGGTTTTCGGATCATTTTCCTGTTTATTTAAAACTTAAAAAGAAAAAAGCTAGTTATTAATAACTAGCTTTTTTATATCCTTTTCTAAGAAAGTACTATTCTACAGTAACTGACTTAGCTAAATTTCTTGGTTGATCTACGTTTTTACCTAACATTACAGCAATATGATAAGACAATAACTGTAACGGAATTGTGGTAAGTAATGGAGTGAAAGCCTCTTCAGTTTCAGGAATTTCAATAACATGGTCTGCTATTTCCTTAACGGTTACATCACCTTCTGTAACAATGGCTATTATCTTTCCACTTCTAGATTTTATCTCTTGAATATTACTAACTACCTTTTCGTAATGACCTTTATTTGTTGCAATCACAAAAACGGGCATGTTTTCATCAATTAATGCAATCGGTCCGTGCTTCATTTCGGCAGCAGGATATCCTTCTGCATGTATATAAGAGATTTCTTTAAGTTTTAGAGCTCCTTCTAAAGCAACAGGGAAGTTAAAACCTCTACCAAGATATAAGCAGTTCGTAGCATGCATATAAACCTCTGAAATGTGCTGTACAAGAGGATCAATCTCTAACAACTTCTCAATCTGATTTGGTATTTGTTGAAGTGTTTGTAAATAGTTGTTTACTGCTGTTTTTGATAAAGTCCCTTTTTCCTGAGCTAATTTTAAAGCTATTAAAGAGAGAACTGTAATTTGAGTAGTAAAAGCTTTTGTTGAAGCCACTCCAATTTCAGGTCCAGCATGAGTATAGGCACCGGCATGAGTTTCTCTAGCAATAGATGAGCCTACAACGTTACATACTCCAAAAACAAAAGCCCCTTTAGATTTTGCTAATTTAATTGCGGCAAGTGTATCAGCTGTTTCTCCTGATTGAGAAATTGCAATAACAACATCTTTTGAAGTTATCACTGGATTTCTGTATCTGAACTCAGAAGCATATTCAACTTCTACAGGAATTCTCGCCATGTCTTCGAATAAATATTCTCCAACTAAACCAGCATGCCATGAAGTACCACAAGCAACGATTATAATTCTGTCCGCATTTAAGAATTTCGGTAAATTATCATCGATTCCAGCCATTTTTATGATACCCTCATTTGGAAGCATTCTTCCTCTATAAGTATCTAAAATAGCTTTTGGTTGTTCATGGATCTCTTTAATCATAAAATGATCAAAACCGCCCTTTTCAATTTGTTCAAGATTTAATTGTAATTCTTGAATATCAGCATCAACTTCTTTGTCAGTTTCAATCTTACGAACTTTTATTCCTTTATCTTTTTTGATAATGGCTAATTCACCATCCTCTAAATAAATAGCATCTTTGGTAAACTCAATAAAAGGAGAAGCATCAGAGGCTACAAAAAACTCTTTGTTTTGTTTTCCTACTCCAATAGCTATTGGGCTTCCTAATCTCGCTACAACGAGCTCATTCGGCTTAGTTTTATCAAATACAGCAATGGCGTAAGCTCCGATTACATTGTTCAACGCTAATTGAACAGCTTTACCTAATTTACATCCCTCGTTTTTCTTAACTTCTTCAATAAGGTTAATTAAAACTTCTGTATCTGTATCACTTTTAAAGGTATAACCTCTCGAGGTTAACTCTTTCTTGATAGTGTCATAGTTCTCTATAATACCGTTATGAACTATAACTAAATCACCAGATTCCGAAAAGTGAGGGTGAGAGTTGGTGTCATTAGGTACCCCATGGGTAGCCCATCTTGTATGACCAATACCAATCTTTCCTGCCTTACGTTCTTCTTCCTGGTTTGTGATTTTTTCTAAATCACTTACTTTACCTTTTGTTTTAGAAAGATGCATGTTTTCACCATCATACATCATAATCCCAGCACTGTCGTAGCCGCGATATTCTAAACGTTTTAATCCATTGATCACAATGGGGTAAGCATCTCTATAACCTATGTAACCTGTAATACCACACATAATAAATTCTTTATCTTTTTTCTGAATATGTTAGTTTCAAAACTGCTTTTTTTGCTCCGTGTGTAGATTCGTTTTGATTCAATAAAGTTACGCCCCTTGGGTTCCAGTTATAAGTAAAAACATTAGTGTTTAATGCGCCGGTTAAAAACGGATTATCAGTTGGGTTATTGTAAGCCTTTAAAATTAAAGGAGCAAAGTTAGTAGAGCTTCTATCAAGAAGGTTAGATATGTAGTCGGTAATTCTTATTGTATACTTTTCCGGTTGATCATCGTCAGTAGATACTAAGTTTCCATTAAAAAATTGACTTTCAGTATATGCATCAACGATATGCTTTGGTAAAGTATTTCCACTTCCATCGTCTTCATTTGTGTAAATAAATAAACGTTGAGGGAGGATGTCTTTATTTGTATTAACCGCTTGGTTTATATAAAAGGTGAGCGCTGCATCATTCACTAAAAGACCAAAACTATCGTTTGCAGTATCTCTTACAGTAGCTAACTCTTCTAAACTTAAATAATCATCTTGCGGGTTATTATCAAAAGCTTCGTATTTTAAAATGGCATTGTTAGGATCGTTCAATCTTATTTTAGCAAGATTTACACCTAATACTTTTACTTGAGCCATTGTTCCAGCTGTTCCTTGAATAACGAAGTTGTCATTTGGAATGCTATTACTTCCTGGAGTCATTTTGTATACGGCGTTACGAATACCATTTAAAGGAAATGAATATTTTGAAGCAATAGTATCTTTATAAACTAAGTTGTCATTTCCATCTTCTCTTTCAAATCTTGAAATTGTATAGTGGAATTCAACTGCTGCTGCCGGATTACTTGTAGAAAGATTAAAAGGTAATAAAGAACCATCGGTACCTTCTGCCTTCACATAAATCCCTCTAAAATAGTTTACAAATTCTTGTGTAGATGTTAACTCAGTGTCCCCAAATTTATCCCAAAATAATTCTTGCATTCTAGTTTTGTTCAAAGGAATAGCAATGAATGGACCTTTTGTACTAAGTTTTTCCTCAGTCTCAAAAGTTTCAGTATTGGTATTTGTAAAGTCAGTTCTTCTAGTTCTGGTAATGATGTGCATGGTGTCTGTATCAACTGGTTTGAAACTAAAAACACCGTCACTTATCAGCTCTTCTTCAACATAGGTCTCATTTGACATGTATGAATTGGACTCAGAAGGATTACTCGGGTCTAGAAGGTTTAAATAAGTACCATTTCTATAGACTCTAAGTGTTGTTTCTGCATCAGGATTACCTAATACAGAATCAAGAACAAATTTCGGAGAGCCATTATCATGATCACCTTTTCTTGTTGAAGTGTAAGGTAATTTCAATATAACATCATCAAGATGATAAATGGAATCAATAGGGTGATCTTCTGATGCTTCTTCAACATCTTCAGTTCTCAAGTTTGTTGCAAGTCCCAATTGGCTTACAAATGAAGATTCTAAAGTTTTATAATCTCCACTATTATATACTCCTAGCCAATATTCAGAAATACCATTTCCTAAACTTACATTGTCGGCTCTTACGCTTTCTACGTCAATTGGAGTTATCTCAATTTCAAGTTCAATTTCGTTTGTATTAAACTTTGTGTTTTTAACTACGTTACTTCCAATATCGTTAAAATCTTCTTCGCACGACAATATTGAGACTAAGCAAAATAGTCCTACCCCTAAAATACCAATTTTTCTAATCATCCTATATGTTTACTCACTTAATTCTAAAACATTTTCTCTGTAAAATTCTAAATATGCTTCGGTAAGATTTTCTTCTTGTTGGAATTCAAGAACCTGAGTATTGCTGTTCGCAATAAATTCTTCAATTTCTTCAGAAATAACTTCACTACCTTTTACAACAGCATCAGAATTTTCTATAGCGCTTTTTAAAATATTAGTATGATTAGGTGTTTCTAAATTTGAAATTTTACCATTACCTATTTTGTCAAAGCGCACTTTGTCGGCAAGTCCGTTATTTAACTCGCCTTCAAAACCGTTGTTATAAAGCGAAGTTACAATCTTACTTTGACTAAATAATGGTTCTTCTTTATAAAATTCTCTTAAATATAGAGGTAATAAAGAAGCCATCCATCCATGAACGTGGATAATATCTGGAGCCCAGTTTAATTTCTTTACAGTTTCAACAACCCCTTTTGCAAAGAAAATCATGCGCTCATCATTGTCGTTAAAAAGTTGATCATCTTCATCAGAGTACATTGCCTTACGCTTGAAGTACTCATCATTATCAATAAAATAAACTTGCATTCTTTCCTTGGGAATTGAAGCTACCTTAATAATTAATGGCATATCCATGTCGTTAATTATTAAGTTCATACCTGATAAACGAATTACTTCGTGTAACTGGTGTCTTCTTTCGTTAATTACCCCAAAGCGAGGCATGAATATACGTGTTTGAACTCCTTTAGAATGTGCTTGCTTAGCTACATTGAACGAGGTTGATGCTAATTCTGTTTCTGGTAAATAAGGTGTTACCTCCGAAGAAACGTATAGTATTCTCTTATCCTTCATTAAATCGAACTCTTTGTATGAGGATGCAAAAATACGAATTTTTATGCTAAAATCGTGTTAAATTCCTAATTTAGCACGATTTTCAATGAATAGCTAATGAATATTTTTAAATTAAAATCCGAATTAAAAGCCTTTTTAAGTCTTCAAAAAAATGAAGAAAAAACAATTGGTTTTGTTCCTACCATGGGAGCCCTGCATGAAGGACACCTTTCATTAATCAAGAGAGCTAAGAAAAAGAATGACTTAGTTGTTGTAAGTATTTTTGTGAACCCGACACAGTTTGATAATAAAGAAGATTTAGAAAAATATCCGCAACCGCTTGATAATGATGTTGGTCTGTTGGAGAAGGTTGAGTGTGATGTTCTGTTTACTCCATCTGTAAAGGAAATTTATTCTGACAATGTTGAGTCGCAAGAATTCGACTTTGATGGACTAGAACTCCAAATGGAAGGAAAGTTTAGAGACGGGCATTTTGATGGAGTTGGAACCATTGTAAAAGCATTCTTTGAAATTGTAGAGCCTGATGTTGCTTACTTTGGTAAAAAGGATTTTCAACAATTACAAATCATTAAAAAGCTTGTAGAAAAATATAATATTCCTGTAAAAGTTAAAGGAAGACCAATTTTCAGAGAAGAAGATGGTTTAGCCATGAGTTCAAGAAATACAAGACTTTCCGAAGAGCATAGACAAGCAGCTCCATTTATTTATAAAACATTGAAAAAAGCGAAGCGAAAATTTGGCATGAAAAATGTTCAAGAACTAACGCAATGGGTGGAGAAAAAGTTTAAAAAACAGGAACTACTTCAACTTGAATATTTCACCGTTGCTGATGAAGAAACATTGGAAACACCTGATAGTATTGAACCTGACAAGAAATATAGAGCGTTTATAGCGGTGTTCGCTGGCGATATCAGATTGATTGACAATATTGGTTTATAATAAATTCATCATAAAGAAATTAGTATTCATTAAAAAAGACCTATTTTTGCAGTATGTTAGTACAAGTTGTAAAGTCAAAAATCCACCGTGTAAAAGTTACTGGTGCTGATTTAAATTATATTGGAAGTATTACCATTGATGAGGATTTGATGGATGCTGCCGGAATTATTGAGGGGGAGCGTGTTCAAATTGTAAATAACAACAATGGAGAGCGTTTGGAAACATACGCAATTCCAGGACCTAGAGGTAGCGGAGAAATAACATTAAATGGTGCAGCGGCAAGAAGAGTGCAAAAAGGTGATGTGCTTATTTTAATTGTATATGCTTTTATGGAATTAGAAGAAGCTAAAAACTTTAAACCGAAACTCGTATTCCCTAACGAAGCCGATAACACGTTAACATAGATTCCGTTTTGAATTTGAAAAAAACTTTAAAAATTATATTACCTCTCATTTTGGGAGGTTTTTTAGTTTGGTATTCTTTATCAAAAGTTTCTATTGAAACTCTTTTTAAATATTTTCAGAATGCCAATTACTGGTGGATTGCATTAGGACTCTTTTTTGGAATATTGAGTCATTTGTCTAGAGCTTATCGATGGAAATATTTACTGGAGCCAATGGGGTACAAACCTGATTTTGGAAATAGTACAATGGCGGTATTGGTAGCATATCTTGTAAATTACGCTGTTCCAAGAGCTGGTGAAGTTTCTCGTGCTGCAGTTATGTCAAATTATGAAGATATACCTTTCGAAAAAGGTTTTGGTACCATCGTTGCTGAGCGTATTGCAGATTTACTAATGATGTTGCTAATTATTTGTATCACTTTGTTTGTTCAGTTTGACTTTATCTATGAACTATTGACAAAGAATTTTTCGATAGAAAAGATAGCCGTTATAATAGCAGTTCTTGTGGTTGGTTTCTTTATATTTTCTCGCTATGTAAAAAAATCAACAAAAGGAATTGGGTTAAAAATCAAGAACTTTGTTTCTGGATTAATAGAGGGAGCTACAAGTATCTTCAAAATGAAGAATAAATGGGCATTTATTTTTCACACCGTTTTTATTTGGGCAATGTACGTAGCAATGTTTTGGGCAACTATACCTGCAATTGAAAATTTAAGTGTTCCGTTTGGAGCAGTGTTAATTGGATTTATTGCGGGAGGTTTTAGTATTGCAGCCACAAATGGAGGTATTGGTTTATATCCTATTGCAGTAGCAGGAGCGTTTGCCTTATTTAATATTCCAGAAGAACCTGCCAATGCCTTTGGGTGGATTATGTGGACAGCGCAAACGGTAATGATTATTGTGTTCGGTGGTTTAGCTTTTGTACTATTACCGATTTACAATAAAAATAAATAGCTTTGTTATTCAGTCAATAACTCTTTTTTAAATGGCAAAAACCAAAACTACTTTTTTCTGTCAAAATTGTGGAACCCAACATGCACAATGGGTTGGACAATGTAATGTTTGTAAACAATGGAATACTATTGTTGAAGAGGTTATTCAAAAAGAAGAAAAAAGAAGTTGGAAGTCACCATCAAAGTCTGAAAAAAGGGTATCTAAGCCGTTAAAGGTTGAAGATATTGAGTTGAATCCAGAAGAGCGAATTCTGAGTAAAAATAATGAATTGGATAATGTTTTAGGAGGCGGTCTGGTAAAGGGGGCTGTTGTGTTATTAGGAGGCGAACCTGGAATAGGAAAATCTACTTTACTACTTCAAATAGCCTTACAAATTCCTCAAAAGGTATTGTATGTTTCTGGAGAAGAGAGTCAATCTCAAATTAAAATGAGGGCTGAACGCTTGGATGCAAGTTCATCAAATTGTTTGATTTTAACAGAAACGAATACACAACAGATATTTAAAAATATAGAAGAGGTTCAACCAGACGTTCTGGTTATCGATTCGATACAAACTTTATACACAAATTCTATTGAAGCGTCTCCAGGAAGTATCTCTCAAATTCGAGAAACCTCTGCTGAACTTATTAAGTTTGCTAAAGAAACTTCAACACCAGTATTGTTAATTGGGCATATTAACAAAGAAGGACATATTGCTGGGCCCAAAATATTGGAGCATATGGTGGATGTCGTTTTACAGTTTGAAGGAGATAGAAATCATACTTACCGAATTTTACGTTCTCAAAAAAACAGATTTGGTTCCACTGCTGAATTAGGTATTTACGAAATGTTATCGGACGGATTACGAGAAGTATCAAACCCTTCTGAAATATTGATTTCTAAAAAGGATGCCGATTTAAGTGGAACAGCTATTGCTTCAACATTGGAAGGTGTACGTCCACTAATGATTGAAATTCAAGCTTTGGTAAGCACAGCAGTATATGGAACTCCACAGAGAACAACAACTGGATATAACTTGAAGCGTTTGCATATGATTTTAGCTGTTCTTGAAAAAAGAGCAGGATTTAAATTAGGAGCAAAGGATGTTTTCTTGAATATTACAGGAGGAATTCAAGTTGATGATCCTGCGATAGATTTAGCTGTCGTTGCTGCAATATTATCTTCAAATCAAGATTTGGCAATTAATCCAGATGTTTGTTTTGCGGCGGAAGTTGGGCTAGCTGGTGAAATAAGACCTGTATCTAAAATTGATCAACGTATCATTGAAGCCGAAAAATTAGGCTATAAAACCTTTGTAACTTCTAAATACAATAAAATAACTTCGAAAAATCATTCTATTAAACTGATTTTAGTGAGTAAAATTGAAGAGGCTTTTGCTACATTGTTTGCATAAAATTTTTAGTTTTAAATTTTGAATTATGAGTTTTAAGTAGTTTATTACTCAACACTCAACACTCAACACTCAACACTCAACACTCAACACTCAACACTCAACACTCAACACTCAACACTCAACACTTATCAATTCAATTAGTGAGTTCAATAAGCTTTGTTCTGTAAGCAGAAAGTAGTTTTGATTTTGAAATGAACCCAATATACCTTTTGTGTTTAATAACTGGTAGGTTCCAAGCGCCACTCTCCTTAAATTTTTTCATAACGGTTTCAATTGAATCATCATGAAAAATAATAGCTGGAGCACTTTTCATTAAAACTTGAATGGTTAGTTTATCGTATAATTCTTGCTCGAACATTAAAGGTCTGATGTCGTCTAACAAAACAATTCCTAAAAATCGATTTTTATCGTCAACCACAGGAAAGATGTTTCGTGAAGATTTTGCAACCGAACCTTTCAACATTTCTCCCAAACTCATTTCTGGATGAATAATTTTAAAGTTGGTTTCAATGAGTTTGTCAATGCGCATCATCATCATCACATTTTTGTCTTTGTTGTGTGTAATAAGCTCTCCCCTTTTTGCCAGTTCAATGGTATAAATAGAATTTGAAATAAAATACTTTGTAAATGCGTAGGATATAGCCACAACTAACATTAAAGGAACAAACAAATCGTAACCGCCAGTGATTTCAGCAATCAAGAATATTGCTGTCATGGGGGCATGTAATACCCCTGCCATGAGTCCACTCATTCCAATCAAAGTGAAATTACTTTCAGAAACATTTCCTCCAAACTGATTTACAATTTTAGCAAATACATTCCCTAAGGCGCTTCCCATAACTAAAGTTGGAATGAAAATTCCTCCTACTCCACCAGCAGCAAAAGTAGTAGTCATGGCAATTGCTTTAAAAACAGTAATCAATAACAGGAAAAGTATCACCATCCATACATTGTTGAAATTTACAGAATAGTGAATTCCTTCCAAGGCTTTTTGCGCATTCCCTTCTAACAAATTATTAATGATATCATATCCTTCACCATATAAAGGAGGGATGAAATATAACATAATACCAATGGCAATTGCTCCTAGAATAAGTCGATGTAAAGGATCTTTAAAAAGATTAAAGAAACGTGTAATTTTAAAATACATTTTCGAAAAATAGACAGAGACAATTCCTGTTCCAATTCCTAAGAAAACATAAAAGAGAATATCTTTAATAAGAAAGTCATCCTGTAATTCAAAGCCTAATAAAATATCTTTACCCAAGAAAAAGTAAGAAGTAATTACGGCAGAAACCGATGCTAATAATAGCGGAACTAGTGAAGCAAAGGCTAGGTCTAAACTAAATATTTCTACGGCAAAAATAATGGCAGCAACTGGAGCTTTAAACATAGAAGACATAGCACCAGCAGTGGCACAACCAATTAAAAGCATTCGCGTTTTTGTGTTCATATGAAATAACTGGGCAACTCCCGATCCAAGGGCAGCTCCAGTACTAACCGCAGGACCTTGTAATCCTGCCGAACCACCAAACCCAACTGTGATTGGTGCAGTTAATAACGATGCATAAATTTTATAGCGTTCAATAATTCCACTGCGTTTTGAAATAGCATGTAGCGTTGTTGAAATTCCGTGTCCAATGTCTTTTTTAATGATCTTTTTCTTCAAATAGAAAACAATAATCAATCCAATAATGGGGAAAATGAAATATAAAGAGTGATGAAGATCTTTAATGAATTTACCTTCTAAGATATAGTGAAAGAAAAAGGTTAAGTTTTTTAAAAGTAAAGTTCCCAATCCAGAAAGAAATCCTACCAAAATACTGAGTAAATAAACAAATTGACGTTCAGAGATGTTTTTATATCTCCAAATTAGAAGCTTCTTAAATATTTTTTTGGTGTTGGGCATGTACCTTTATTTCTAGTGGAAAAACTGCGAAAAAACGAAAAGTTTGAAAAAAGTTAAATTTATAACAAAATAAAAGTAACAAAATATGCCAAAAGTACACATATAAGTGTTACTATTATGGTAAAATAAATAAGAAAAGCAGTGACAGTTCAAGATATTATTGATCTCATCGATAAAAATTCAAGTACGATACTTAACTTCTATATAGTTCTTGGGATTATTTCCTTAATAGGATTATTATTTGTTAATAGAGCTAATTTTAAAAGTCCAATAACCTATGTGTATACTTTCTTGATTTATGCCGCTGTTATACCAGGTTTATTAGCTTTAATGTTAATAGTGTACAATCTTTTCTTCTTAAAAAGAAACTTACTGCACTTACCAGTATTAACTTATTACTTGCCAGTGGTAGCAATGGGTGTATTGTTACTAATTATTAAGAAAACTGTTTCTTTAAAAGAAATTCCCGGTTTTGAAAGATTATCAGGGCTGTTTATGTTGATTTTTGTAACACTCATTATTACATATTTCGTTCAAAAAATCTTCATTGGAGTATTTTTTATTGGAAGCGTATCGTATTTGATAGGACTTTTTGTTGTGTTACTACTTGTCTTGAAAGTAGGATGGAATAAGCTAGTGAAATAGCCTGAATATAAAGACGAAATAGGCAATTGCTTATTTTTATTAAATTTGTTGAAATTCGATTAATATTATGCTTAAAAACCTAAAATCACTATTTATTGTAGATGATTCGGCTGATGAAAAGAAAGAGCCTACAGAAAAAAACAAAGAACAACCTAAAAAAGAGGTTGCAGAAAACAAACCAACACCGAGTAATACACAAACAACTACAACCACAGGCAACGTTGATAATGCAATTATCGATAAACTACTTGGAGCTATTGAGAAGAATAATCTTGAAGGCTTTGATTATTTGGAATTTAAAAAAGCGTTGAAGGCTTTAGAGAAAATTCCAATGGATGAAGCAACGAAATACCGTTCTACCTTCGCTACAGCTTCTACTATGGGAGTAACTTTAGAAAAGCTGGTTGAATCAACAACGCATTATATTAAAGTTCTTGATAACGAAAACAACACATTTTTAAAGGCATTTGAAGGTCAGTTAACTTCTAAGGTTGGTAATAAAGAGAAAGAAATTGTTCAATTTGAGGCAATCATAAAAGAGAAGTCTGAAAGAATCAAGCAATTGACTGAAGAAATTACTAAGCATCAATCTCAAATAGCAGAACTTAGAAAAGTGGTAGATGAAAGTAAAACCAAAATAGATAAAACTAAAAACGATTTTAAATTATCGTACCTTCATTTACGTACTCAGCTCGAACAAGATGTTGAAAAAATGAAACAATACCTTAAATAAAAATGGAAAACTTAAAACCAAAATCATTTTGGGAAAGACCCGAAGGTAAAACAGGAATGTTATTTACTGGATTACTGGGAGCTGGTGCTTTGTATGGATTATACAAGGTACTTCCTTTCTTAATTACTATCGTAGAAAATACATTGTACTTAGGTGCTTTATTAGCTGTTTTAGGAGTTATCATATATATGATTTTAGATCCTAAAATGCGAAGCCTTATTTTCTATATGTATAAGTCGTTTATGAGATGGATTACTGGGCTTTTCATCCAAATAGATCCAATAGGTATTTTAAAGAGTTATATTGATGACTTGAAGAGCAATCTTAAAAAAATGAACAAGCAAATTGCTGTATTGAAAGGGCAAATGAGAAGATTGCAGCAAATCATGAACGATAACAAGAAAAGCATTAACAACAATCTTAAATTGGCAAGTGCTGCTAAGGAAAAGGATAAAAAAGGAATCATGATTCTTAAATCTAGGAAAGCAGGACGTTTACAAGAGTCGAACATGAAGCTTGATGAGCTTTATAGAAAAATGGAAATTTTATACAGGGTGTTAACGAAAATGTATGAAAATTCTGAGATTTTATTAGAAGATATCGAAGATCAAGTAATGGTGAAAGAGCAAGAGAGAAAGGCAATTCGCGCAAGTCATTCAGCAATGAAATCGGCTATGAACATTATTGCTGGGAACTCTGATAAAAAAGAAATGTTCGATAGAGCTTTGGAAGCAATTGCTGATGATGTAAGTATGAAAATTGGAGAAATGGAACGTTTTATGGAAATGTCAAATAACTTCATGGATTCAATTGACTTACAAAATGGTGTTTTCGAAGAAGAAGGACTTGAGCTATTAGACAAGTGGGAAAAAGAAGGTGTTTCTCTAATTCTTGGGAATCAAAAGGATTTATTGGTAAACGATAGTCATAGTGTTGATTTAGATGCACCAATTTTAAAACAAAACAGAAATAATCAAAATAATCAATATTCAGATTTATTTAATTTTTAACAACTAATCAAATATATAATTATGGCAGGAAAAAGGTTAACTCCATTATCTAAAATTCTAATCGTTGCAGCGATAATTGGAGGGGTGTACTACCTATTAAACATGTTAAGAGATCCTGAAGTAAAAGAAAAAATAAATGAGGTAACTTCGAAAGCATCATCTTCTAAAACGAAAGATGGTTACAATGATGTTTTAAACATCGGTGTTGTGACTTGGGGAGGTTATGCTGGAGGACAATATTTCAACGAAGGTTTTAAGGCAAATACAGAATCGAGATTCTATAAAGATTACGGATTCAAAGTAAACTTTAAAGTAATTGACGATTTTGATGCTTCTCGTGATGCATTTAAAAATGGAGATATCGATTTAATGTGGGCAACTATTGATGCTTTTCCAACGGAAGTTGCCGGATTATCGCAATACCAACCTCAAGTTGTATTCCAAGCAGATTGGAGTCGTGGAGGAGATGCGATTGTTGCCAGGAGAGGAATTAGCCGAGTAAGTGATTTAAAAGGGAAGAAGATTGCGGTTGCTCCAATGACACCATCACACTCTTTCTTAATTTGGTTACTTGAGGCAGGAGATTTAACTCCAAAAGATGTTACTATTGTTGAGGTACCAAGTGCAATTGACGCTGCGGATGCATTTAAAAGTGGAACTGTTGATGCTGCTGTTGTTTGGAGTCCAGATGATGCGGATTGTGTAAGTAAAGTGGCAGGTTCAAGAGTATTAGAAAGTACTAAGAATGCTACTCATATTATTGCTGATGTTTTTGTAGCGAAAAAAGAATTCGTTGAAACGCATAAAGATCAGTTGAGAGATTTATATGAAGGTTGGATGATTGGAGCTTCAGAATTAAATGCTTCTGACTCGAATAAGAGAAAAGCTGCTAAAATTTTAGCAGAAGGTCTATCTCAACCAGAAGACTTTTGTTATGATGCTATTAACAATGTTCGTTTAGCTACTCATGGAGATAATGAAAACTTCTTTGGGTTAAATCAAGGTTATAAAGGAGTTACTGGTGAGGATTTATACAACAAAATGAAAGTTAAGTATAATGATTTAGGATACAGCACTGCGGGAGCAAAGAGCTGGAGATTACTTTCTACAAAAGACTTAGTAACAAAAACAAAGTCGTTAACAGGAGCGAATCACACACCAGAAAAGCAAAAAGAATTTACTGCTGTGAATCCTGAATTGGTTGATAAAGAATCGTTATCATCAAAAAAGGTAAGTATTTCATTTAACACAGGTGAGTATAAGCTAGGTGAAAATGCAAAGCAATTAATCGATATTCAATTTACATCGATAGCTAGAGCTTTTGCAAATGCGAGAATTAGAATCGAAGGAAATACGGATAATGTAGGAAACAGAAATTCTAATATTGCCCTTTCAAAGAAACGTGCGCAAGCAGTGGCTGATTATTTGATCTCGGAGCATAGCATGCCTAAAAATAGATTTATCATTATAGGTAATGGTCCAGATAAACCTGTTCCAGGTTGTGAGCGCAATCAAAATGCTGATTGTAAAGCAAAGAATAGAAGAACGGACTTTGAATTAGTTGTAGATTAATGTCTGGTTCTTTCAAAAAATTATTCGAGTTACGCGGTGAACTTGAATCAAAACAAAAAATTACGCTTACCGCCTTGGGAAGCGTAATTCTTGTTTTAGTATGGTTTTTAATGGCAGAGGTTTTGTCGAAAAATGTGGTAACACAAAATGAAGCAATTCAACCTTCGTCGTTAAAAGAAGAAAATAAGTTGTACTATGAAAACGACTCTACTTTAGTTGCTAATTACGATAAATTGGAAGTTTTAAGTAAAGAAGAATTAAACGAATTTGGTTTAGTAAAAAACAAAGTGTATCCCTTATTACCTTCTCCTATCAAGGTAATTAAAGCTTTTCCAGAATTAAATAAGGATGATGACGTTATAGGAAACACCTTTTTTTCAATAAAACTAAATGTTTTGGGGTATTTATTGGCAATTGTTGTCGCTATTCCCATTGGTTTTTTACTTGGGTTGGTTCCTTTGTTTAGAGGACTCTTCAGTAAAATTATTGATTCTTATCGATTCATTCCTTTAACGGCAGTAACAGGTATTTTTATCATGTGGTTAGGGTTAGGAAGTCAAATGAAAGTGTCTTTTCTTGCCTTCGGTATTATCGTCTATTTGATTCCTGTTGTGGTTCAACGAATAGATGAGGTTCAAAAAGTATATTTAAATACAGTTTTTACTCTTGGAGCTTCTCCTTGGCAAACAGTGAAAACGGTTTACATTCCATATGTATTGTCAAAACTCATTGATGATATCCGTGTGTTAACAGCTATTTCATGGACCTATATTACCATTGTTGAAATGTTAAACAAAGGAGGTGGTATTGGAGAATTAATTTGGACTGCTAAAAGGCAGAGTAGAATAGACAAAGCGTTTGCTATTTTAATTATCATCGTTCTTATAGGAGTGCTCCAAGATCGCTTATTTGTAATGATTGATAAGTTACTTTTTCCATTTAAACACGTAAATAAAGGCAACAAACATTAGTATGGCATTAGATTTTTTTGATAACCCACAATCACAAAATATTATTGAGCTCCGTGGAGTACATCAATCGTATAATAATGGAAAAACTCAAATTATAGAGAACCTAGATTTACTAATTGAAGACAAGCCAATGCAAGGGCAATTTGCTGTTATTTTGGGAATGTCTGGATGTGGTAAATCTACCGTACTTCGATACATTGCGGGATTACAAGAACCAACTTCGGGTACCGTTTTGGTAAAAGGAAAACCTGTTAGTAAGCAAAATCGCGTAAGTATGGTATTCCAACAATATTCATCATTACCTTGGATGACGGTTTTGGAAAATGTCGGTTTAGGATTGCAATTTCAAGGAATTTCAAAGAAAGAAAGAGATGAAAAAGCAATGGAAATGATTCAACTAGTTGGTTTGGATGGACATGAAAAGAAATATGCTCAATATCCGAATTTATCAGGAGGTCAGTTACAACGTGTTGCTATTGCTAGAAGTTTAATGTCGAATCCAGAGATTTTACTGATGGACGAACCTTTCGGGGCTTTAGATGTTAAAACAAGATTGCAAATGCAAGACTTACTGATTGGTATTTGGGAAAAGTTCAGTCCGACTATTTTATTCGTAACACACGATATCCAAGAAGCTGTTTACTTAGCAGATGATATTTATATCATGAAGCATGCACCTTCTAATTTTGTAAAACACATTAATGTAGATTTACCTTTTAATCGAAATAGAGAAACCAAAAGATTGGCACATTTTGATGAATTAGTGCACCATGTTGAAGATTCTATGATGCAAATAGATACTGGACAGTAATACTATTATCTAATTCTTTTTTTGATTTATAAGGTTACATTTAACCAATCTACTCCAATTGAAGGTTGTTCTTTATGAATAACTTCATTGGCTAACTTATTTTTGAAGCTATGTACAACGTAAAACAATACAGACTTATTGATCAGTTTTTAGGGAAATTGAAGCAAGAAGACCGTCAGTTTTTCTTTAAAGGAAAAACCATAAACCCAATTAGAATATTCCAGTTAACAAAAAATTTTCCGCAATTACAATTAAAAGAGGAAGATGTGTTATTGGTATATAGTTCCAATGGATCAATCGATGAAGTAGACGTTTTAATTTCTTCGAAAAGAATACACACTTCTACCAATTCATTACCATTAGATTTAGATTCTTTGACTGACCCTAATGTAAACAAGTTGCTGAAAAATCACGTGGAGGTCTTCAAATCATTAGTAGAAGATTTAACGCTTCAGCACAAAGAGCAAAAGAAGAACTTAGATTATTTTACGAATAAATTTAAGGAGTTTGTAAATCAAAAAGAAGGCTCTGAAAAAGACTACGCCATAAACCATGGTTTTTTAGAAATCTTAAAAGATGAAGGAGAGAAAATTCAAGATTTGGTTGAAGACCTAAATCGTAACAAGCATTTTTCCAATGTAATCAATACAATTGTGCAAAAAACTGATGATGCTATCGAATTTAAAGCGGAGCATGTTGTATTGCAAGACATCATCAAAGTATATAATAAAATAGCGATTTTACATGATATGGAGAATGAAGAGGCTACTTTAAGAGTCAAGTTTCTGTTGGCCTTTTTATTTGAGAAATTACAAGGGAATGATATTATTAGCAGTTTAACTATTGAGCGCATAAATAATTTCGTGACAACCCAAAGTTTCGATAAGAATATTGAAATCATTCAGCAAGCTTCACTATTTAATCTAGGAAATGAATTTAAGAATGAGTTTCTATTACCTCTTATTCTCAAAAAGCTAGATAACAAACACTTTACAAATTCAGGCGCGTTTTTATACCGAATTGCTTCATTGATAGCGAAGGCTGATGGAACCATTTCTGAGGAAGAGAAGGAAGCTTTAAAGGAAATTAATGACAGCGTTTTGCATCCGAAACAGAAACTTCAAGGGGTAAAACAAACAGAAGTTGATGAAAATGAAACCTTAGATGACGTTTTAGATGAGCTAAATGAATTAATTGGTTTGGAATCTATTAAAACAGCCATAGAGGAGTTAACTAACTTTTTAAAAGTACAAAAGTTGCGTGAAAAGGAAGGTTTGAAAACAGTGAACAATTCTTTACATTCTGTGTTTATGGGACCTCCAGGAACTGGAAAAACAACAGTTGCTCGATTGGTTTCTAAAATATACAAGCATTTAGGGTATTTGGAAAAAGGGCATTTAGTAGAGACTGATAGAAGCGGAATGGTGGCTGGATATGTTGGACAAACAGCTTTAAAAGTTGAAGAAATAATTAATACTTCGCTAAATGGGGTGTTGTTTATTGATGAAGCTTATGCCTTAGCAAAAGAAAATAAACAGGATTTTGGGAATGAGGCCATTGAGGTCTTGCTTAAAAAAATGGAAGATCATCGTAAGGAATTAGTAGTAATTGTTGCTGGATATCCAGATGAAATGAAAGATTTTATTACTTCAAATCCTGGATTACAATCACGTTTTAACAGGTATTTTACGTTTGATCACTATAAACCTTCTGAACTTATTGGGATATTTGAGTTGTTCTGTAGGAAGAATGATTTTGTATTAACCGATGATGCTCGTGAAAAGCTACATTTTATGTTCGATAAATTCTACGAGAAGAAAGATGCTCATTTCGGTAATGCCAGAGTAGCAAGAAACTTGTTTGAGAAAATTATCGAATACCAAGCGAATAGAATTGTAAGTATTACTCCAATTACAGCAGCCATCTTAAAAACAATTCAAGAAGAAGATATTCCACCGATTAATAAAACGGTAGAGAAGTATTTACAGTTTCAGGAAAATGAATAGGCAATGATTACTGAAAAAACAATTTCAGAACAGTTAAACAGAGAAATAAAATCTCCTATTCGAATTGCTAATCTTGGTGATTTGAATATTGACAGAAAAGCTTTTTTAGCTTGTTTTCAGCCTTTTTTTGAAGGACTGGAAGATGATGGATATCTGGTTAGGGAAAATCAGATAAAATACCTTAAAACTGTTTTTCCAGACGATGTAGGTTCAATTGATAAAATTAGGAAAGCTTATTTTTATGGAAAGGTTTCTGTTGAGGTATTGGAACCTTGGATTTCTAAATTGAGTAATGAGCAAAAAATTCAATTTGAGGATAGCTCAATGGTTACGCGACAAAGGAGTATTGCATCGTTTCTTATTGAAAGGAAAGAAGAGGGCTTTTTTATTGAAAGAATTTCAGAAACTAGTTTTGAACAAAATGTAGATGATTTTAGAAATTGGGAACGTGTTTTTAAAGAAGCAGATGAAGAAACATTAAAACATCCTATTTTTTATCAATTATTAGAAGAGGCTTTTAAAATTGTAGTTGCTATCCATCCAGAAATCAAAAAACTTAAAATTACTTCTCATTTTATGAGAACCATTGCGGCAGGTTTAGTAAAAGGAGAAAACTCACCAGAAGGAGTTCATGAAGATGGTGCAAACTATATTATTTCCGCGTTGGTCGTGAATCGAAAGAATATTACAGGAGGTGAAACTCAAATTTTTGAACGAAGGAATTCCAATAACGAGCTCATCTTTCAGAAAGAACTCGAAATTGGAGAGTTTGCTTTTCAGGCGGATACAGGAGAAGAAAAGATTTTTGGAAATGATCTATGGCATTATGTAACACCTATCCAATCTGTAAATAAGACTGAAATAGGTGTTAGAGATATTGTTGGTTTCGATATTCAACTTCTATACGATTTATAAATAAATATTTCACATATGAATAGTTTCTTTTTACATTCTACTGCGTTAAAAAAAGAAAACGTAGCTAAGGCTATGCTTTATTTGTTTGCCTTGTATAATGAAAAAATAATTCAATTAATTTATATGAAATTTTTAATCACAAATCGTATTAGATTCTGTATAAATTGAGATAATGTCATGTCGAGCGATTCCGATGACTATCGGGATTGTATCGAGACATTGCTAGGATGAATGTTAAACGTTTTATAATGCTATGACAATACACAGCTAATCTTATCCAAAGAACAGCCATAATTGAAGCTAAAATCTATATGAATAAGATCACCTGCTTCAACTTCTAAAGTGGTTGTTGTTTTTAATACAGTTGGAGGCATTAAACTATCGGTTCCAGTAAAGTTGGCTCCCTCACTTACTTCAACATACGATTCCAAATACAAAGCGTTGATGGTTCCTGAAAAAAGAACAGGCACGGAAAAACTCAATTTCACACCTTGTTTTTTCTCTTTTAACAATTCAATTTCGTTTACCAAAAATTGTTGTGATAGAAACATAGGTTGATGTCTCGTGAACATCACTGGATAATGATGAATATTATCATCGATTTCAGCTTCGCAAAGTCGAGCAAAATTTACAATTCTATTCGGGAACAAATGACCTTCAGGTTTTAGGTAGTTTCGCATATGCTGAAAAATTTGAACCTGAAATTCATTGGCACAATAAATACTCATGAGTTCGCCGATAATATGATCTACTTTTTCAGGAAGCTCAACGGTTAGTGCATCTGCAAAAACAACTTCAACCTTATCGGCCCAATCGTATTTGGCAACTTCCTTTTGAATGAAAGGAATCAAATCTGGGTTATTCTCTATTAAATATGCTTTTTTCACATGAGGCATATATAATTTGGTTAAGGGTAAGGTTCCCACTCCTATTTCACAAACAACGGCATCTTTAAAGTTGTTATGGAGTTCAAAAGCCTTTTTAAAAGCGTTGACACGTTGTTCATCGCTCTCCATAATTTTATAGTAGATTTCAGGAAATCCGAAGTGATTTTCATCAAAGGTTTGAGCCTCTAAAAGTCCGTATTTTAAATTTTCATAATTATCAATAATAGATTCGAACAATTTTTTATCCATGAGTAAATAATAATCTTAGTTTTCTCAAAGGTACAATTTTAGAATTCTTAATATAATACCAAATGAATTTTAAAATGATATAAAAAATGCGCCCTTGCTTTTTTCTTTTTCAAAGCTGTAAAACTTTTGCATAGCCTTGGTTACGGAATTGTTTTGCAATGAAGAAAAAGAGAAAATGAACAAGTATTTATGTAGCATTTTGAGGTTTATTTGGTATAAATTTTAGGCGATGATAAAAACAAGCTATATGTATTCTATTGTCAGATCGAGCGCAGTCGAGAACTTATCTTTAAGAGCGCTTAAATGAAGCAACTTCTCGACTTCCTAATAGAGGTTTTTTGAATACAGACCTATTTTGCTTTCAATAACGTTAGATTTGATTTTGCTATAATTTAAATAGAAGGTCTAAAAAACAGTAAGTATCACATTTTTGTTAACTTTGCCAAAAATTAATTGTTAAGAAATACCTACTAAGATTGCTGTGTATACTACTCTCCACTTGGTTTGTTTTCTTTTTTCAATTGCTTGAATTTATCTATTTAATATTATTAAAAACTAAATTATTATGAAAACAAAAATTAAAATTGCGGTTATTGCCATGTTAGGAACTTCTCTTTCTATGAAGGCTCAAATAGATTCAAATAATAATCTTAAAATTGGATATCAAAAAAAAATATATAGTGTTTCTGCGGAGCCCTATAAATTCGAAATGATTCCTTTTGGAATAGGAGGAAATACGGAGTTTAGGAATTATTATGCCACAGGAAAATACCAATTTTATGTATCTGATGGGACACATGGAAATGGAAGTACTTTAGGATTCTTAATTAATCATGATGGTAATGTTGGTATTGGAGTGCCAAACCCAAGTGCAAAACTGGATATAAGTGGAGTAACTAAAATACATGACATTAAAATAGGTGAAGGAAATTTTAAAAATAGAATTAATGTTGAAGGAGGAACCACTTCTCTTGTTTTAAATTCTAATGGGGGTGTTGTAGGTTTAAATTGGGATAATTCAGACAATGTTGCTTTGGTATATGGCGGAGGGAATGTTGGTATTGGAGTGCCAAATCCAAGTTCAAAATTAGAAGTAAAAGGTGATTTTAGAATTGGAAATGGAGGGGTTTATAATGATTTAATCTTTAAAACTGGAACGGCCTTTTCAGGGACAAATGGTGTCTTCGAAATTTTGCCAAAAACCATGCCTGGAAGTGGAATAGCAAAACAAACTACCTATTTCAAAAATGCAGAACATAGTTCAGGTAAAACAATACATAATGTGGTGGTAGATGGTAATGTTGGAATTGGCACACCTTCTCCAACATCTGAATTAGAGGTTAGATCTGTTGCTAACAACAATGCAGAAATTCATATTAATTCGTTAACGGATGGGAAGCCTGCCATAATTCGTTTTCAGGATGCTGGTGCAAGTACTTGGGGACTTTTATCAAACCACCCTCATGTAAATAAATTCAATATATATAATTATCACAAAGGAGAAAGTGCAATGGTTTTTGATATTGATGGTAATGTTGGAATTGGAACGAATGGGCCTAATGAAAAACTGCATTTATCAAGTGATGAAGGAACCAAGATTAAGGTAGTAACAACTTCGACTACGGGTTCTACTGGGATTCTTTTTCAAGGGAAAAGAACAACAGGACTTACCTCGAGTCACTATTTAGGTACAGATGGAGAGAGTCATTATAATTTTAAAATTAATGCAGATGAAAACTTAAAATTCCAAACGAATGGAGTAGACAAAATGGTTATTTCAAGTGCTGGAAAAATAGGTATCGGTGTGCCAAATCCAAGTTCTAAACTTCAATTAATGAATGGAAATGATGGAATAAGTTTTGATGCCAGTGACAATTGGGTAGGAGTTGGTTTTAATAGAAGTGTTAAAACTGGTGAGATTTTTGATACTGCAAAATCTGGATGGCAATTTACAGCACGTGATGATCGCTTTTCTTTAGAGGGATATAATGGTGCTTTTAGTAATTTATTGAATGTTTTAAAAAACGGTAATGTAGGAATAGGTACTGTTACAACAGGTAATCACAAACTAGCCGTTGAAGGTTCAATTGGAGCAAGAGAAATTAAGGTAGAAGCATTTCCAAATTGGTCTGATTTTGTTTTTTCTTATGATTACCAATTACCAACCTTAACTGAAGTAGAAAATCATATCAAAGAAAAAGGTCATTTAAAAGATATTCCGAGTGCTAAAGAGGTTGAAACTAATGGATTCTATTTAGGTGAAATGGATGCAAAATTATTGCAGAAAATTGAAGAATTGACCTTGTATACGATTGAGCAAGAAAAGAAAATCAACAGTCAGAATAAGGAGATTGAAGACTTAAAATCTCAACAAGAAAGAATTGATACACTTGAAAAAGAGAATAAGATTTTAAAAATCTTGTTAGAAAAAGTGAATCGATTAGAGAAGTTGATGGAAGAAAAATAAAAAATGTCCTAATTATAAAAACTTACTTTTTTATCAGTATTCCATTGGTAAAAAAGTATTGTTTAAAATTAATGATCATATGAAAAATAAACTGCTATTTTATTTATTATTATTTCCTTTAATGGTGTTTTCTCAGAGTTTTCCGAGTCCACCCAGTACTGCTCAAATCAATAATATTGTATCACAACAACATCAGATGATGATGCAACAGCAGCGATTGATGAGAATGTTACAAAGAAACTTTGTGACAGATCAACAAAAGTTAGATGACGCTCATGTGAAAAAAGTAAGAATAGAGAGAAAGATACGTAACCTTAAAGAAGAATTGTCAGCCACAAAAGAAGGTCTTCGGTCATTACAAAGTTCTGACATGGAGTTAGATAAAAAGCAGCAAAAGAAGAAGAAAAAACTGCTTAAAACTTTAGTAAAAACGAAAAATAAAATTGCTAAGAATACTCTGAGGTTACGAAGTACTAATGCTGATATTATTAAGTTGGAAGAACGAATGGAAGAAACTTCGAAAGAAATCGAAAAAGAAAGTAAGAAAACAAAAAACTCAAAATAATACCGGAAGAGCATAGGTATTTGGGATATAAAGAAAAAAACCTCAAAGATTTTAAAATCTTTGAGGTTTTTTGTTTCGTAAAAATAATGTAACTTGCTGAGGAGGTGATTTATGAGAGAAGCTTTTTTTCTCATTAATAAAATTGTTGCTGGAGATTTTCCGTTGAATGAATTAAGTTGTGTGTAGGTAAAGCTATGCTTTTTATGTGGACAAACAGTTACTTGATTTACCCTAAATAATTGAGCTGATTTGTTAAAAATATTGCCAATCTAAATATGGACTGGCCGTGGACACATATGGTCTTTATTAAAAGACAAGACATATCTCTTGAGTGTCTATAAACAATTCAAGGATTAACCAATTTTAACTTACATATTATGAAAAAACAAATTTTAAATCTAGGAAAGATCATCAAGAAAGAAGATCAGAAGGAAATTAACGGTGGAAGAGGCTGGAATGGACATTGTCGTCAACAAGGTGGTCAATGTTGCCAAAATTCTCCTTGGGGTGAGTTTTGTGACGCAGGAAGATGTGGTCGATTCGGTTGTTACTGGTACTAGATTAATCTTATTTAAAAGTACAGACGTATAGCTTGAGTGTCTATAAATAATTCAAGGATTAACTAAATTTAACTTACATATTATGAAAAAACAAATTTTAAACCTAGGAAAGATCATCAAGAAAGAAGATCAAAAGGAAATCAATGGAGGAAGAGGATGGAACGGATATTGCCGTCAACAAGGCTCTCGATGCTGCCAAAATGTAGCAGGTTACGGAGAGTTTTGTGATGCTGGAAGATGTCAGAGATATGGGTGTTTCTGGTACTAGAAGCAGCTTATAAAGCTATCTAATAGAAATTACTCATGAATAAAACCCCCAGTAGATTTCAATCTACTGGGGTCTTTTATAATATGGTCTTAAATTAACAACATCCACCACCATCATAGTGAAAAGTGGATTTGCTAATATAAATATCGTCTCTTCCCAAATCAGCCAAAGCCTTGGCAGTTTTATCACAAATAGCTAAGGGTTGGTTTTTTAATAAAGTGTGCCCTTTTTTATCATCAAAGTATTCCTCTTCTCCGAAGTAAATGGCTGCTTTTCCTGTAAATACACAAGGACCATCTTCTGGCATCGGATCTTTAATAGCAGCTACCTCAATTGATTCAATATAAATCAACTCATCTGTAGGGTAGTTTTTTGGGTCTAAAATTCTGTAGGGTTTCCTAGCTCGGATTTCAATGGTCCCAAAGCCTGCATCTGTTAACATTTTTACATATTCATGAATAGGTAAACTACCGCTTAAGCATAAAGCACGTAGGCGTTCATCGTTTCTTAAAGTGTCATTCATTGGTTGTTCGCAAGTTGGATCACTCATAACCAAACGACCATGAGGTTTTAGCACACGATACATTTCGGCGATAGCCTTTTTTAACTCTTCAGCTTTAAAAATATTAAACAAGCAGTTTTGTGCAGCTACATCAATGGAATTATCTTCAACAGGAAGGTTTAAAGCATCTCCTTTTCTTAAATCAATGAACTCACTTTTAAACCAATCATTTTGTGCTTCAGCTTCCACGAAATTCTTTTTTGAAGCTTCCAACATTTCGTCAACAACATCAATTCCAATAACACCGCTTTTTTGACGTGAGAAATAGGAGAATTGTAATAATTCCATACCACCACCAACACCAACATACAATATTTTAGGGTTGTTGGTTAAATCTCTTGCATGCACTGTAGAACCACATCCGTAGTTCATTTCTTGCATAATTTTAGGGATTTTTAAACCAGGTAATTCCCAGATAGGATTTGTCGTGCAACAAAGTCCAACATCAGGTGTTAACGCCGCTTGTTTGTATACGTCTTTCGTGGTGTCTAAATAACTCATATATCAATTATCATTAATCAGTTTTCAGTATTTAATTACTTTTCAAAAAATGACTGCCAACTAAATTGTTTTTATTAATTCTTTAAAAAGTGTAATCATTTTTGGCTCTGCTTTTCCAGCTACCTCAATGATTTCCTCAATATTTACAGGTTGCAAGTTCTTAGGATCGCATTCGTCTGTTAAAACAGAAACCGCTGCACATGGCAATTGTAAATGTTTTGCAACAATAACTTCAGGAACTGTACTCATTCCAACGGCATCAACCTCAAAAATTTGAAGCATTCTATACTCTGCTCTTGTCTCTAGTTGAGGTCCAACAACACTAGCATACACACCTTCTTTCAAGTCTATGTCGTTGGCTTTTGCAATAGCTTTCATTTTTCCATTTAAATCTTTTGAATATGGCTCTAACATGTCAGCAAATAAATCACCAAATTCACCTGAACCTTTAAAAGCTAAAGGAGAACTTCCTTGTAAGTTTAAATGATCTTCAATAAGCATCAACGTTCCTTTTTTGTAGTTAAGATTGATGGCACCAGCAGCATTTGAAATCAATAAAGTTTTAATGCCCAATTGATGCATTGAACGGATTCCGTATGTAACCTCCCAAAGGTTGTATCCTTCGTATAAATGGAAGCGACCGGACATTACCACTACTTTTTTTCCAGATAATGTTCCGTAAATTAACTTCCCCGAATGAAACTCGACTGTTGCTTGTGGAAAGTGAGGGATGTCTGCATAGGCAATTTCTTTTTCTATTTGAATTTCATCAACTAATTTTCCTAATCCTGTTCCTAGTACAATTCCGATTTCAGGGTTCGTAATTCCGTTATTTTGGAGATATGTTTTCGTTTCTTGTAATTGTTCTTTTTTCAATGTTAGAATGTTTAAATATGGTTATAATGTTAGTCACAAGTCAAAAGTTGAAAAACCTAAAGCTCAAAGGTTAATTTTCTATGACTCTATATTTTTTTATAAAATTGATCGAATATCGAAGTCTGTTGAATGTCTTCGAAGACATCAATATCATTAAGCATAGTTAGCAAATGTACTGAAAGCTTTTGTAAATCATTTAAAGTGTCTTGCCTAACCGTTTCCGTGCCCCATTCTTTGTTTTTAAAGATTTCAGGAATAACTCTTTTTAACCCCAATAGATAATATCCACCATCTTCAGCAGGTCCGATAACTACATCATTTGTGTCTAGTTTATCGAAGGCTTCATTGATATGGTTTAATTCTAAATCGTACAAATCACTTCCAACAATCACTATTTTATCATAGTTGTTGTCAAAGCCTTCTTCAAAAGCGTTTTGCATACGTTCTCCCAAATCATCGCCATGTTGAGCATGTTTTTTGAATTTTGGAGTAGTCCAAATATCATTCTCTCTAATTTTTACAGAATAATAAACAGCGATATCAAAATCGCCTTTTTCGGTTACTTCTTTTGTATGATTTAGTAAGAACTTATAAATCTCTAAAGCAGCTTCATCACCAATAGATTTCGCTAATCGAGTTTTTACTTTACCAAGTTCAGGGTTTCGTGTAAATATTAATAGTAAGTTTTTCGACATAGTTATTTTTAAGAAAGTATGAGTTATTTCTTCAGTGGATAAAGTTCTTGACCTAAAAAATCTTTTGGAAATTTTTCATCTCCTTCAAAGCCAATTTCAATATCTCTACCATCATAAGGAATATAGTTTGTTTTAAAAATATAATCCCAAATACTTAAGGTAATTCCGTAATTAACTCCATTTTTTCTCTCAGGAGGAAGTTCTTTAGCATGATGCCAAATGTGCATTTTAGGATTGTTGAAAATATATTTTAAAAAGCCATAATCTACATTAATGTTTGCATGATTTAAATGACCAATACTAATATTGAAGAAATGGACAATAGCGACATCCTGAATGGTAAAACCACCCATGATTGCTAAAACAATATATTTTATTGAATTGTATACTACGGGTTCCATCCAATGGTAGCGCAAATGAGCAGCAAAGCCCATTTGTTTTACTGAGTGGTGTACCTTGTGGAAATTCCAAAGAAATTCATAACGATGTAACAAGGTATGTGTAAACCATTGAATAAAGTCTAACGAAATGAAGAATACCAACAATTTTAAGGCATATGGAAAGCTATTGATATCAAATAATTGAAAGTTTGAAACGGATAAGTTTACGACTCCTAAGGCATCATTTAACAGTTGCTCTGTAGTATTTGATAAAGCAATTAGTACAATAAGATTTAGTAAGAAAAAGTTGAAGAACATATAAAAAGTATCCAACCAGAAATCTTTTCTAAAAGCAGGTTGATTCTTGCGCCAAGGGAATAGCAATTCCAATCCCCAGACGATAAGAGAAATAATAATTAAACCATAAAAATAATTTTCCCATTGAACTTCGAATAGTACTGATTGCTTCAGGTAATTCCAATATCCAGTATAGGAGTTTTTTATAAGTTCTAAATATTTATCCATATTACATTCTCATCGTCATTATAAAAATAATGAATTAATTATTAGTGAATCAGTTTATCCAAAGGCTTCCCCTTCCATAGTCGTTCTTGTTCAGGTAAAATTTCCATATTATCCCAAAAACCAGTAATTAAGGTTTTGGCATATTCTTTTGGAAGATGATTCTTTATCATCAACTCATTAGCTTTTGAATGATCATACTTCAATGTTTTAAATTCGAAAGAGAGACCATCAGAATCGTCAAGAATGACATACCAAACATGTGTATTTCCATCATTTGCAGGAATACCAATTACTCCTGGGTTTATCCAGAGTTTATCCTGATGTCTATCTACAAAAGGAAGTCCACAATGTCCAGCGAAAATAACATCACTATCGGTTTTCAAGAAAGAATTTTCTTTCTGTTCCCAAGGAGTAGATTGAAAAACAAACTCTGAAATATTGCTATAGCTTCCATGAACTAAGGTTACCTTTTTTTCAGCATAGGTAAAGCTTATGTGATCGGGTAAGCTTTGCATCCAATTAATGGAATTTTCAGAAAGTAAATGCTGAGCATATGGATACCAAGACTTTGAAAAGTTATCGCAGCGTGACCCTGCTTTAAAATCGCACCCACAATCTTCATCACCATTTCTTAATTGCAATTCTACATTTCCAATAATGCTACGGGCCCTCCAATTGATAAACCTTTGCACGGTTTCTTCGGGTTGAGCGCAATATCCTACAATATCACCCGTGCAAAAACATTGTTCAGGGACAACACCTTCATTTTCTGCAATAGCGATAAGCGCTTCCAAGGCGTGTAAGTTACTATACACACCTCCAAATAGAATTACTTTTCCTTTTATTGAACCTAGTTGAATATTCTTTTTAACCATATCGGAGCTAAATATAAAATGAAACAAATACAACTTCCCCAAATGTTAATCCATAGCAAATCGGCATACTTTCCTGTTGTTAGAATTAAAGATGATGGAAAGACTTTGAAAACTAACAGAAAACCAAAAACGATTCCTGCGAAAACAGAAGCATAAAAACTAATTTTTGGAGCTTTTAATTTCCAAAGAATAAAAACGGGAGCCAATCCAATAACCATGGTACCGCTAATTGTGGTAGCAGATAAAATCGAAGCATCTAAAAATACAGGAATGGTTCCTATGATCGCAATACCTATCATAACAAGTCTTCCAAAGGAAAGTGTAGGTTTTATGTTTAAGTCTACTGCAGTTAACTTTGAAGCCGAGGCAAAAGTCGAATCTAATGTAGACGCGGCTGAACTTATCATAATAAAGTTAATCACTAAGAGTATTACGGTACCAAATAACTTGCTTACAGCTACGGTAGCCTGTCCACTGAGTCCATTGGCTTTTGCAAAAATTCCAACAAAACTGAACGATAGTATACAGAGAAAACCGATAACTGTTGCCCAAAGAAAGCTTTTTAAGGTAGTTTTTGGATTACTAATAAATCCACGATCCGTTAACACAGGATCATGAAAAGGATAACTAAACGATTGAATAAAGGCAGCAAAAATTAGATTACCTCCTAGAGCCATACTCCATTCGCTTGATGCTGAGATTTCTGACATACTAAAGTGCTCTACAGAGAAAATTTTCCAGAGAATTATGACTAATAAAATGGCAAAAAATATCATTTGAATGGCATCAGTGAATATACTGCTGCTTAAACCACCTTTTAATGCATAAAATAGCGTAAGTCCAGTAAATACAATGATGGAGCTATAGTAAGGACTGCTACCTATGCTTCCAAAGTAACTACCTATAACCATGGTATTTGACCATACTTCGTTAAAAAGGCGTATTAAGATTAAAAAGGAAAAAACAAGAATAGCCAAATGACCAAATCTCGTTTCTAAAAAGTCGTGTATGCTTTTAAAATTACCTTTTGTTCTTAATTGATAAATAATAATACCAGCAACGGCAAAGGATAGATAATACATTGCATAAGCGACTCCACCTGCAATACCAAATTGTTGACCAAGATTTGCAGCATTGGTAATGCTTTTGGCAAAAATCCAGGATATTATCAAACTCCCTGTTAATAACAAGGTATTAGGAGCTCTATTATTTTGAGTAGCCTTAAAAAAGACATCCTTTGTTTTCGCCACTGGAGAAAAGAGGATAAAGGCTAAACTTGGTATTAAGAGGATTCCCCATTGCCATATTTCAATATGTTCATTCATAGTTTACAAAACAGACTTTCAACTTTCGCCTTTCGCCTTTCGCCTTTCGACTTTTGTCTTCTGACTTTCGCCTTTTGACTTCTGACTTCTGACTTTTGCCTTTCGACTTTCGCCTTATGTATTATTGTGCCCACCAAACGTTAAAATTAATGCTATTATTATCAGTAGCTTGTGCAGCGATAGCATAGTTTGCACTATTCAATGTTTCTTCTTCTGCAGGATAAGGCATTCTCACAGGAATTAATCCGTTATTTAAACTGGCAGAAACAGGCTTTAAGTTTGGAAATCCTGTTCTTCTATATTCAATCCAGCCTTCATAACCATTGATAAAGTTAGCAATCCATTTTTGTGTAATAATCTGTTCCAATCCATTTGTCATGCTGTAAGCGGCTGTTCCTGTTAAATAATCATCAGGTAAACTTACATTCCAATATTCAAAAGCATCTGTTACAGCCGTGTTGTATAGTTCCTGAGTGTCATTGCTAATAAAACCTTTTAAAGCAGCTTCCGCTAATAGGAACTTAGTTTCCCAATGTGTCATATAATTGGCTTTTAGCTTTCCAGTTTCTTCTCTAAAAATAGTTCCGGCTAATGAATAATCACCTAAGGAAATAGTTGTCTGAGAAGCATCAATTCCGTTGATTAAACCATTGTATTCATTGGTAGAATTACCAAAAGGTCGAAATAATGTTTCTATTCTAGGATCATTTAAATTTGCTAAAACATCTTCCAAGGTTTCTGAAAGCACAAAGTTGTTAAAGTCTCCTGCACGCAAGCGAGCCATTCTAAAGTTATTCGGCTCACCATTTGTAAATTGGAAAATCGCATTTTCATTACTAATAGAAATGTAATTTCCATCAGAAACAATTGCTTGTAAATCTGAAGAAACATCTTGTTTAGAAGAAATTCTTAACAAAGCTTTTATTCGAAGTGAGTTCGCAAATTTAATCCAGTTGGAGAGGTTTCCGTTGTATAAAACATCTCCCTCAAGAGGTAAACTTCCTGAATAGTTTTCAATCGCTACAATTCCTTTTTCCAAGTTGTCGAGTATACCTCCTTCATTTAAGTAAATACTTTCTTGCGAATCATATTTTGGAGTTACTGTTTGTTGATCTCCAGAAAAAGCTTCACTATAAGGAATATCTCCAAAAAGATCCGTTAAAGCCATGGTCATATAAGCTTTAAAAATTAAGGCAGGTCCTTCGTAAACCGAGAAAGTAGACTCATTCTGAGCTTTGTTTAAAACAATTTCATTGTCACGCAAATTGGTATAGAAAATTGCCCATGGATTTCCTCCAAGTTGAGGTGACTTCAGGGCGTGTCGATCAAATAAATTAAAATCCAATGCGGTAAGTTGTTGGCTTAGTAAGTTTCCAGCAACAAAACCTTCGTACGACATTGCTTCTCCGTAATTATAAATAACCTTTCTGAATAACAAGCTAGGTTCTACATCTACTGGAAAATTCGGATTTGTGTTAATCTCTTGGAAGTCATTGGTACATCCAAAACTAGTCAAGACGATAAGAATATATATAAAACGTTTCATTTTGTAATAAGATTAGAAGTTAACACTCAATTTAAAACCAAAACTTCTTGAAGAAGCATAAGACATGTCCTCAACTCCACCAACAATACCTTGACCTTGAACTGCCAATTGTTCAGGATCGAAGTGAGGAATATCGCTAATAGCAAATAAATTCCTTCCAATGAGAGAAAGGTTTACTTTTGCTCCATTTTTTACAAAACCGAAAGCATTGTTTTTTAAATGGAAAGTGTAGCCTAAAGAAAACTGACGGAGCTTTAAAAACGAAGCATCATATACATTATTTTCTTCATGGTTTCTATCATAAAACTGACGGTAATAACTTTCAGGAGTTACTGCTGTGGTATTAGGAGTGTATACTGGATTTTGAGCGGTTCCTGTGTTAACGACACCCTGAGCAACAATTCCTTCTTCAGGTCTATAAGCAGTCTCTTTTAGTTGACCACCAACACCCGCAAGAGACAAAGTTCTTGAAACCAACTCTCCTCCTTGACGCCAGTCAAATAAGAAGCTTAGATTCCAGTTTTTATAGTTGAATTCGTTGTTAAAACCAAGGGAGAAATCGGGATTGTAGTTTCCTAGTTTTTTCAATGTTGGATCAGCGATAAATCTTCCCTCAGGAGTCAAAACAAAGTCTCCATTTTCATTTTTTAAGTACCCCGTACCATAAAAATCTCCAATTCTTCCACCTTCTTCTACTTGAAACCAAACCGTTTGATCTGGATTGTTATATACTCTAGAATAAGCCAAAGTTACTCTACCACTATTTTGAGGTAATGATTCAATGGTTGAAACATTTCGACTGAAGTTTACCGTAGTATTCCACTTAAAGTTTTCATTTTTTATTGGAGTACTGTTTAGGACAATTTCAACTCCTTCCGATCTAACTTTTCCTCCATTTACCACTTGTTGATTAAAACCAGATGATATTGGAATAGGAAGTGATAAAATTTGATCTTCAGTTAAGGCATTATAATAGGTAACATCAAAGTTTAATCTATCGTTAAAAAAACGCAGATCTGTTCCTATTTCAAAAGAAGTGGTTTTCTCAGGCCTTAAGTTCGGATTTGGAATAAAATTCTGACTCGTAAAACTAGGTTGAGAATTTACATTTGTTGTTGGAAGGAACGTCCTTGAGGTTTGATACGGATTTGTATCGTTTCCTACTTGAGCAATACTAGCTCTTAACTTAGCAAACGATATTGCTTTCGGGAGTTGAAATAGATTGCTAACAATTAAACTTGTTGAAGCTGAAGGATAAAAGAAAGAGGTATTCTCTGCTGAAAAGGGAGTAGCTAAAGCACTTGACCAATCATTTCTACCAGTAATGTCAATAAATAAGGTGTTCTTATATCCAACTTTTAGCAATCCGTATAAACTATTGATTCTTTTCTCAGAAGAGAAATCAAAGGTTTCAATCGGAGAAGCAGCATTGTTAAAACTGAAAATTCCAGGTTGTGCTAGTTGCGTTGTTTGTGTTTGCTTTGTAGTAGCTTTCTGACGAAGTTGATTTCCTCCTAAAGAAATATCAACATCAAAATCAGTTATTTTCTTAGTATAGTTCAGTAAGAAGTCTGTGTTGATTTCTCGATAACTTACATCGTGTTCTGCATAAGCACCATTTCTAAATCGGTTGGTACTAAAGTTCCTTAAAAACCTTCTTCTTTCTGTTGAGTAATCCATTCCTGTTCTCAACGTTGCAGATAAATCTTTTGTGATTTGTTGCTTTAAAGATACATTTCCGAAAACACGATCTCTGTTGAATTCATTTCGGTTTTCATTTAAAATAAAGTAAGGATTATCAAAGAAAGTATAATTGAATGAATATTGTTGTCTTCCTTCCAATCCGGGTTGCCAATAATTCCTTAGGTTATCAATATTTAAGGATCTGGGACCCCAAGCAACTAGTGAGTAATTTACATTTTCTGAGCCATATCCATTCGAAGGCCTATTATCACTATTACTATTTACATAATTGATATGGGCTGAAACTGTTGTTTTATCTGATGGAAGAAACTGAAGATTCGTTGCTATAGTCTTACGTTTTAAATTCACTCCAGGTATAATAGATTCACTATTTAAATCTGTAAACGAAAGTCGATAATTTCCTTTCTCAAACCCAGAACCGATAGCAATATTATTAATGGTAGTCATTCCTGTTCTATAGAAGTTTTTAAGATTATCTGGATTAGATACAAAAGCAGTCGGTTTAATTGGTAAACCACTATAAAGTGAAGTGTCTCCTCCTCGTACAACTGTTCCATCTGGTAAAGTTACAGGGCTGTCAAATTGCGGGATTAAAGTTCCTTGATCTAACCTTGGTCCCCAACTGTAAGTAATGTTATCGTTAATTCCAGCACCTAACCCATCAACAAACTCGAAATTACCCGAATTACCTTGTCCGTATAAATTTTGAAACTGAGGTAATTGAAAAGCAGTATCGATAAATAAGGAAGAGTTTAGGCTGACTGAAAATTTATCTTTAGCTTTTTTAGTATTGATAATAATAACTCCGTTCGAAGCTCTTGTTCCGTAAAGAGCAGCGGCGCTAGCTCCTTTTAATACAGATACCGATTCAATGTCATCAGAATTTACTTCCATGGCGCCATTTCCGAAATCTACTTCCTGAAAACCGGCGGCGGCTTCATTGGTAAAATTGAAAACAGTATTGTTATTAATAGGTGTTCCATCCACAATAAATAATGGATTATTATTGGTGAATGATTGTTCGCCTCTAATTACAATTTTAGAAGAAGATCCAACTCCAGTTGCACTCGCTGAGGTAATTGAAACACCAGCAAGTTTACCAGTAAGGTTGTCTAAAAAGTTTACCGCTTTCACTTCTGCAATATCTTTTGGTTGAATGCTCTGAATGGCGTATCCCAATTCTTTAGATTCTCTTCTTTTATTTAAAGCAGTAATAACAACCTCGCTCAACCCAGTGGTTGCTTCAGAAAGAGTAACGTTGATTGTAGTTTTGTTTTCAATATTGATCTCTTTAGTAATATAACCAATTGAAGATAAAACAAGAATACTATCTGAATTATCTACTTTTATAGAATAGTTTCCGTCGACATCGGTTGCGGTTCCTGTTTTGGAGTTCTTAACGGTTACGTTTATGTATGGAATTGGAATCCCGTCAAGTTCTGATGTTACTGTTCCTGTTACCAATTGTTGTGAATAGGTACTATGAACAAGAAACAACATCAATCCTAGTAAGATTTGTTTCATCTGTTAAAAATTGTAATGAATTAGCCTTCGGTTAATGAAGGCATATTGGCTTTAGTTATTCGAAAGATGTTATACCAAATGAATTTTAAAATAACACAAAAAATGAACAAGTATTTATGTAGCATTTTGAGGTTTATTTGGTATTAGCTCATTATAGGAGAACCTTTGTTAAAGAAGTAAGCCGAGTAATTAAATCCTGTTATTGGTAGGTAAGTTTTTTTAACTTGTTTTTGAAAATGATCAATAAGAGCAATAATCAAATCCTTTAAAGCTTCAGATAAAGAAAAATGGTTTCCAAAGTAAAGTAAATCATGGTAAGAGTCGATATCTCTTAGGTACTCTAGTTTTGTAATCTTTGATCCTTTTGATACTAATAAGCTTTCAAGATCTCTGCATAAAAACTTAGTTTGCCAAGAGAGCGAAAGAAATTCGTTTACATTGAATTTATTTTTGTGAATCCCTATTAAGTATACTCCACCATCCTTTGAAGGTCCAAGTACATTTCCTCCTTCTTGAAGTTTGTCAATGGCTTCGTGAATATGGCTTGTCTTAAGTTGAGGACTGTCATTTCCGATTGTTATAACGCTCTTAAAACCTTTTGTGAAAGTTTCATGAATTGCATTTGTGAATTTTTCGGAAAAGTTAGAACCAACTTGAAGACTTTCATCGTAAACGATAACATTTGAACATGCTTTTTGGGCAATCTTAACCGTTCTTGAATTAAGATAATCAATCAACCTTTCGTCTTTTAAAAAAGACTTGCGATGCATTTCTTTTTTCGAAGAATTTGCAAAGATTAAAATGGCTGTTTGATCTGCTCTTTTTAGCATTGATTACTTTTCAATAAAGTTATGATAAGTAAAGTCGAAATCAAAAATTAATCATTACAGAATAAAATAAAAAACCACCAAATAACTTGGTGGCTTCATGAATTTCTTTAGATAGACTATCTCGTACTACCTTTTCCCACTAGCGGATTTAATGTATTTTTCCAGTGCCATAGTCATTGAAGGTGTTTCTGGTGCTGGTGCAGCAATGTCAACTCTCAATCCCCTGTCCTCTACTGCTTTTTTAGTTGAATTTCCAAAAACAGCGATACGTGTATCATTCTGTTTAAAATTAGGGAAATTCTTGTATAAACTTTCAATTCCCGAAGGACTAAAGAATACTAAAATGTCGTAGAAAACATTTTCTAGATCCGATAAATCACTTACTACCGTTCTGTACAAATCAGCTCGTGTCCAATCAACACCTAATTTGTCTAATTCATTTGGAATTAAAGCTTTTAATTTGTCTGATGACGGTAATAAGAATTTCTCATCCTTATGCTTTTTAATTAACTTAGTTAACTCAGGAAATGTTCTTGTTCCTACATAAATCTTACGCTTTCTGTAAACAACGTATTTCTGTAAATAGTAAGCAACTGCTTCAGATTGACAGAAGTATTTCATGTCATCTGGAACTGTGAAACGCATTTCTTCAGCAATTCTAAAGAAGTGGTCAACTGCATTTCTACTGGTTAAAATAATAGCTGTATAGTTATTTAGGTCAATCTTTTGCGCTCTTACCTCTTTTACAGGTATACCTTCAACATGAATAAAAGAGCGGAAGTCAACTTTAACTTTCAGCTTGTCGGCTAAGTCAAAATAAGGAGAAGTTTCGGTTTTAGGGGCTGGCTGGGATACTAAAATAGTTTTCACTTTCATAAATTTCTCTTTACGTAGTTGTTATTTTATAAAGAATCAATAGCGGAGCTATTTCAAGTGTGCAAAAGTACAAAATAAAATAAAACAACTTACCTAGAATGAGTCTTTTATTATTAAATAAAATTAACAGTGTCCTGAAAATAAGAAGAATAATGAATGATGAGAGTAAAAAATAGCCACTTTTAATGGCATATTTGTTCAATATTAATATTGGAAAAATTAGCAAGCAAACGGTGAAAAGATACCCGTACTTGAGCTGTAAAAAATAATTGACATTTTCTTTAAGTGCGAGTACGTTAGCTAAGAAAATATCAATAAAGTACTTTATGAGAATATAGCCGAAAATGGCTGCAAGTGTTTTTAAAAATGGCTGAAATCCTTGGTTTTCAAAAAATAAATCACTGAATGAAGAGTGAAATACCAATGAAATCATAATAATGCTAAAAGCAAACAATGTGAGTTTAAAAGGTGTAAAAATACTGATAAACTCTTCTGCCTTCTTTTGAAAAAAACCAGGACTAAAAAATGCGATACTATAACCAACAAGTTGTTTTGGTTTTAATAGTTTCAAGAGAGCAATAAGAACAAAAGAAAACAAAAGAACTAGGGTGAACCAGCTTTCTTTATTATTAGTGAGTTCAATTGCTTGCAAGGATTACGTTTTTAAATCTATTTAATACAAAAATACATGATTTTTTTCATTTAAGAATATCAAATTATGTGTTGTCAAGAATCAAATTAATACCAAAAAAGAGAGATTAATAGGTTTGTGAATTATGTGTTTTTTTTAGAAAAAATTAGTTTTTTATAAAAGAAAATTAGGAATATTTTAGTGTATCTTTGCGCATATTTATATAAAAAATATGATGTCAGACACCGTAGTTATTATTCCTACATATAATGAAAAAGAAAATATAGAGGCTATAATAAGGGCTACATTTAGTCAAGAAAAAAAGTTTGATGTTTTGGTTGTTGATGACAACTCTCCTGATGGCACTGCTTCCATTGTAAAGGAACTACAAAAAGAGTATGAAGGACAACTATTTCTAGAGGAAAGATCTGGTAAAAATGGATTAGGTACTGCTTATATCCATGGTTTTAAATGGGCTTTATCAAAAGGATATGAATACATTATTGAGATGGATGCTGATTTTTCGCACAATCCTAATGATTTAGTACGATTGTATAAATCTTGTGCAGAAGAAGGAGGAGATGTTGCCGTTGGATCGAGGTATTCTGTTGGAGTAAACGTGGTAAATTGGCCAATGAACAGAGTGTTATTATCGTATTTTGCCTCTAAATATGTGCGTTTTATTACTGGAATTCCTGTACATGATACGACAGCAGGTTTTGTTTGTTGGAAGCGTGAAGTACTAGAAACTATAAAACTAGACAAAGTAAAATTTGTAGGGTATGCTTTCCAAATTGAAATGAAATATAAGGCTTGGAAGCACAACTTTAAAATAAATGAGGTCTCGGTGATATTTACGGATAGAACCAGAGGAGAATCTAAAATGAGTGGAGGTATTGTTTACGAAGCTCTTTTTGGAGTAATAAAAATGAGATTAAACGGATTACCTAAATAAAATGCAGTCATACTTAATAAAAAAAGCAAAGATCGTTAATGAAAATAAGGTTTTTGTTGGCGATGTTCTTGTCGAAGGGGCCTATATAAAGCAAATAGCAGAGAATATTGAATCGAGTGAAGCGATCATTATTGAAGCAGAAGGGAAGTATTTAATTCCTGGAATGATAGACGACCAGGTACATTTCCGTGAGCCAGGTTTAACACATAAAGCAAACATTGGTACAGAAAGTAAAGCTGCTGTTGCAGGTGGTATTACTTCTTTTATAGAAATGCCCAATACTGTTCCTCAGGCAACCACTCAAGAGTTGTTAGAAGATAAATTTGAAATAGCAAGTAAGACTTCTTATGCGAATTATTCATTCATGTTTGGAGGTACTAATGATAATTTAGAGGAGTTGTTAAAAACAGATCCGAAAAATGTAGCTGGAATCAAATTGTTTTTAGGATCTTCAACAGGAAATATGTTGGTGGACGATGAAGAAGTGTTGGAAAGAATTTTCTCTTCAACAAAGCTTCCAATATCGGTTCATTGTGAAGACGAAGGAACGATCAGAAAAAATACTAAAGAATTCGTTGAAAAGTATGGTGAAGATATTCCAATCAAATACCATCCAATAATACGTAGCGAAGAAGCATGTTATTTATCATCTTCAAAAGCTATTGAATTGGCTAAGAAAACTGGAGCGCGTTTACATGTTTTCCATTTGTCTACAGCAAAAGAAATGGAGTTGTTTAGAAATGACATTCCTTTAGAAGAAAAGCAAATTACAGCTGAGGTATGTGTACATCATTTATGGTTTACTGATAAAGATTATGATGAAAAAGGAACACATATTAAATGGAATCCAGCAGTTAAAAGAGAAGAAGATAGAGATGCGCTTTGGGAGGCTTTATTAGATGACAGAATTGATATCATTGCAACAGATCACGCTCCTCATACTTTAGAAGAAAAAGATAACGTATACACCAAAGCTCCAAGTGGAGGGCCATTAGTACAACATGCAGTTGTTGCTGTGTTAGAAAAGGTGAAAGAAGGTGTGTTATCTATTGAAAAGGCTGTTGAAAAAATGAGTCATAACCCATCAATTATTTTCAAGGTAGAAAAAAGAGGTTATATTAGAGAAGGATTCTATGCCGATTTAGTGTTGGTAGATCCGAATGATTCTTGGAAAGTTGAAAAAGAGAATATTCTTTATAAATGTGGATGGTCTCCATTTGAAGGTCAAGAGTTTTCGAATAAAATAACGCATACGTTCGTTAGTGGTAACCTTATTTATAATGAGGGTGAATTTAACGATGAGATTAAAGGACAACGATTAGCGTTTACTAGATAATGAATAAAATTTTATACATTTTCTTGTTAATTCTTTTGGCTTCTTGTACAAGTAATACTATTTACGAGAAGCCAAAGGATTTAATACCAAAAGATTCCATGGTTTCTTTTTTAACGGATATGTATTTGGCTTCTTCCGCTAAAAACATTAAAAACAAACATTTAAAAAAGGAGTCTAACTATGTGTTCTTAATCTACGAAAAGTATAAAATTGATACGACAAGATTTGAGAGAAGTAATATATACTACACTTCAAAAGCAGATGAGTACTCTGAAATCTTAAAACAGGTGAAAAAGAAAATAGATAGTTTAAGCACCCTATATCGTGGTAAAAAAAGAGCTAAAGACTCTTTAAACAGACCTGAGTTAACAAAATTAAAGGAAACAAATGTAGTAGGTGATAAACCTATTCTTGATCGACCTAAGATTAAGATGGAGGAATTAAAGAAGAAATAGAGCTTTTATTACTGGACTCCTTTCCTATAATCTTCGCAAACAGAAGCAATGCATTTAGAAATTGGCGTAAACTCGAAGTTTAATGTCTTTTGAATTTTTTCTGAAGTATAGTATGATTTATGGTGAGATGATCTTGCAGAATTTTTAGTTAGTAAAGGAGTTTTTCCAGTTAATTTGGTAAGCAACCAATCGAATCTCCATGCAACTTCTGTCATAAACTTGCCTACTTTTATTGAAGGAGCTTTCTTACCGAATGTTGTGGCAATTTCACCTAAAATTTCTTTAAAAGATTTATTCTCAGAAACCAAAATAAAACGGTCGTTTTGTATGTTGGAGTTAATTAAAGAAATCATTGCTTTTACAACATCATTAACCCCTACAAAACCTGTAACTCCTTCCGTGTAAAACTTGAAGTTCTCATAGGCTTGAGCGAATAATTTCCCAGAACCTTCGTCCCAAAAACCACTACCAAGAATAACACCTGGATTTACAATAGCTACCGTAAGCCCTTCCTGACTACCACGCCATACTTCCATTTCAGCACCATATTTCGTAATTGCGTATCCGTGTTGATCTCCAGTGTCTACCCACTCATTTTCTTCATGAATAAATTGTCCATTTAAAGCATCACCAACAGCTGCGATTGAACTAACAAAGCAAAGCCTTTCAACATTATGGTCGATACAAAAGTTAACAATATTGGCCGTTCCATCAATGTTTACGCGACGCATTTTCTTATAGTCCTTTGGATCAAAAGAAACTAAAGCGGCACAATGATAAACTTTGGTGATTGGATTAGAAAAGACTTTATTAAGAGATGGAATATCAGTGATATCAGCTTTAATCCATTCTATTTTATCAAAAAGAACATCCGATTTATCGGTATAATATGAAAAAACTCTTTGGGTACTTTTTATCTTTTCTTCACTTCGATAAATAGCTAAAATGGGGTCATTAAGCAAGGCTAAATGATACAATAAATGAGAGCCAACTAAACCTGTTCCACCGGTAACTAAAATCATACTGCGAAAATAGAATTTTTTGTTTGATAAATGTATCTTTGTTCACTTAAAACAGAAAGATATGACCAAGAATTTAGTTGAAGAACTACAGTGGCGTGGAATGATTCACGATATTATGCCTGGAACAGAAGACCAATTACAAAAGGAAATGACGACAGCGTATATTGGTTTTGATCCAACTTCAGATTCATTGCATATCGGTAGTTTAGTACCTATTATTTTATTAGTGCACATTGAAAAAGCAGGGCACAAGCCAATTGCTTTAGTAGGAGGTGCAACAGGAATGATTGGTGATCCATCTGGAAAATCAGATGAGCGTAATCTTTTAAATGAAGAAGCATTAGCGCATAATGTTGCTGGAATTAAAAGAACGTTAGGACGTTTTCTTGATTTTGATAATGGTGCTGAAAATTCTCCAGTATTGGTGAACAATTACGATTGGATGAAAGATTTTTCATTTATCGAATTTGCTCGTGATGTTGGAAAAAGAATTACAGTAAACTATATGATGGCAAAAGATTCTGTAAAGAAGAGGATTTCTGGCGAAGGTGGAGCAGGAATGAGTTTTACAGAGTTTACTTATCAGTTAATTCAAGGATACGATTTCTATCATTTACATAAAGCGCACAATTGTAAGCTTCAAATGGGAGGTTCAGATCAGTGGGGAAATATTACGACTGGAACCGAATTAGTGAGAAGAATGAATGTTGGTGAAGAGGTAAAAGCATATGCAGCTACTTGTCCATTAATAACCAAAGCAGATGGTTCTAAATTCGGTAAATCTGAAGGCGGTAACGTATGGTTAGATGCTGATAAAACATCGGTATATAAATTCTACCAGTTTTGGTTAAACACTTCGGATGAAGATGCTGAAAAGTATATTAAAATCTTTACGTTCTTAGATAAAGAAACCATTGATAGTTTAATTGAAGAGCATAAAGAAGCACCTCATGTAAGAGTTTTACAAAAACGATTAGCAGAAGAGGTAACTATTTTTGTGCATTCTAAAGAAGAATTAGATAAAGCCATTGCGGCGTCAAATATTTTGTTTGGAAAATCTACTGCGGAAGATTTAAAGAGTTTGGATGAGCAAACATTCTTAGACGTTTTTGATGGAGTTCCTCAGGCTTCTGTTTCTAACGAAGATTTTTCTGAAGGGTTGGATATGATTGGAGCGTTAGCAGCGAAAACAAACTTCTTAAAGTCCAATGGAGATGCAAGAAGAGCATTAAAAGAAAACTCTATCTCAGTGAATAAAGAAAAGGTAAAAGATGATTATACAATCACTAGTACAGATTTAATCGCTGATAAATACGTGTTATTACAAAGAGGAAAGAAAAACTACTTCTTATTAAAAGTAGAATAGTTTAAGAAACAGCTTTAAAGTTATAAGTTAAAGGGCATCGCTTACAGTTGATGCCTTTTTTTAGGTACTTATTACAGCATTTACTTTTTGGCTTTAAACAATTTGTAGCGCATGCACTATCGCAAGCAGCACTCCCAATTGTTGTTGGAGTTACAGAAGAAATTTGCCTAACTTTTTTAGTATCAGTATAAAAAACAATCATTCATTTCAAATATAAGTCGATGCAAATATAGTTTTTTATTTAGAATAAATTAAAATTAATTTTAAATATCTGTGATTTTGAGACTGTTAAAATTTTTAACTGAAATTGGATGATAAAATAAGACATAAAAAAACACCTCGTTGGAGGTGTTTTTTTATACTCTTTTTGAGAAAGGGTTACTTTCTTTCTTGAAGTAATGTATTAACTAACGCTTTTAGCTCTTTAATTTCTTTTGTTTGTTCTTCTAAAGCTTTAATCTTCCTCTCTTGCTCGATAGTATATAAGGTTAACTCTTCAATTTTTTGTAATAACTGAATTTGGAAATCCCCAATATTCACACCATCTCTTTTCATTTCTTTGGCAGAAGCTATTTCAGGCAAGTGTTTTTTCTCTTTTATATGCTTGTCTACTGATTCTAATGAGGGTAAATTATAGTCTTCTTCGAAAACGAAATCAGCAGTTGGTGTGTTACTAACTTTAACCTCTCTAGATTCTATTTTGCCTAAAACCGCAATGTTATTCATAAACTTAGTTTTACCATCTTTTGAAATCTGCATTGTTGCTCCCAAAGTACTTCCATTTGGGTAAAAGTGAAGACCTGAAGATGTATTTCCAGCTATTGTGGGAATACCTTCTCCATATTTATTTCCCCAAGATAAATTGTGTCCATTTTTGACAACAATGCTACCATTAACATCTAATTTAGATTTTGGATCTGTTGTACCAACTCCTAAATTTCCTGAACCATTCGGTGATCCAGCTCCAGCTATATATAAATCAATTTGCTCTTTATTTGTCGGGTTTGATATATTTGTCGCAAATCCAATGCCATAATAATTCGATAAATAGGATTTTGAATTAGAGGTTCCGCCAACATCAGGGATAACTTTTTCTTGAAATACGACCGTGTTTCCGGAAGTAATGGTGAATTTGTTGTTGTAATCATGATTTGCTTTGAATTTAAGTTCATAATTACCAGTAGCATCGTTTGTACTCAATTTCAAGCTTCCATTTTTAATTTCTAGTTTTTCGCTTGGAGTACTTGTTCCTATTCCAATATCTCCATTTTGATCAATTACTAACTTATCACCAGTACCATTTCTAAATTTAATAAAGTTTGGTAGTGTTGCATGATCTTTACCATACAAGAGTATATTACCTCCATTACCAAGAGAATTACCTCCTCCGAATCCAGAGTATCCTGTGTTATCAGTTCTTAAAAATGTATTTGATGAACTTCTAGAAGACTTATAGTGTCCTGAAACAGCAATGTCTGAACCAAAATAAGCATTACCACTAGGATAGAGCCTGAAGTTCTTCGAATCGTTATAAGTACCATAACCTAAGTATGAATAGGTGTAGTCGGTTGTTCCTCCATATGAACCTATTCTGAAATTACCAGATGACATTAATGAATTTTCATACTCTATTAATGTTCTGGCCCAGCCACCGCCGTTATAGTCAAATTTTCTTTTAAAATGATTACCTATTGTTCCGCTGTTGATAACAATGTTACCCTTTGCTTCAATATGTCCGCCACGTGCCAAGGTTATAACTCTTCCAGTATTGTAATCGTTATAATAAATGGCATCAGTTGAAGGGTCATAATCAAAACCTCTAGCTTCGGAAAATCTAATTTTATTTTCTGGTACGTTTAATTGAGCTTTCACTCCGAAGCTCATTCCTGTCATAGCGATAAGAGCAATTTTAATTGTTGTTTTCATATGTTTAATTTTTATTGTTTTTTATAATTTATTCTAAATGCTATTTATGAAGTTCGTTTTAAAACTCCATAATGAATACGAATTAATTATGTAAGGATTGATATCCTTATATAATGTTGTTTATGATTAAATATTGATTTACAATTTTTGTTTAGTCCTGTATACAGGTGCTTTTTCTAAACATAGCTTTTAATTTTTTCATCTCTTGAGTGCAAAGGTATTATATTCTTCTCAGAAAGACTTAAAACTTAAAATTTAAAAGGTATTCTTTTGTCTAAAAAAATAAAGTAAAGTACCTTTGTACTTCGGTAAAAGTTTTGTAATTCGTATTACAAATCTTGGCAAAAACATATAAAAAACATTGCGGGGAAAACTCGTAAAAATTAAATCTCACAGTGTGAGTGTTAACCAACTTTGTTTAAAACATCGATAACATATTTCTTTGTATTTCTGTACCTACTAGCGATGCTTCGCCCGATAGGACCTTATGTAGAGTATGTAATTAATTACGATTACATAGCAAAGGTGTTGTGTATTAACAAAGACAAACCAGAAATGAGTTGTAATGGTAAATGTCAACTGATGGATAAGCTCGAAAAGCAACAAGAAGACGACTATCAATCATTACGCATTTCAATGGAAGAATATCCAATAGGGTTTATTTCTATTTTAGATATACAAACAAACCAATCATTTCCATCTACTTCAAAAGAATACTTCAATTATGATGGAAACTATTCTTACTTAAGAATTCAAGAAGTTTTTCATCCACCAACCGTTTAATTGTCGTCTTATCACTTTTTTGTTCAATTAGTACTTATTTGATCTATAAGAAACACACGTTTTATCGTATTGGTAAAGCCTTTCTATGTGATCAATTAAATGCTACTAGTTTGTCATAAAATTACTATAAGACAAAATCCAAAGTTTATTTCATAAGGCATACTATAAAAATTAAACTACCAATAGTTTCAAATTTCGAATGGTATATAATGCATAACATATGCATGATAGTCTGTATGTAAAATGAAATAAATCGGATACAATAAATAACAATTAAATAAATACTCTCAATGATAATAATTCATTTGGAAAAGAGAGTAATACTAAAAAACTATAAAAATAAGAGGCGAATCATTTATTTATGAACGCCCTTTATCTACAAAATTTAAAAGGATGAAAAAAATAATAGCATTCATAGCGGCGGCTATGGTATTCACTTCATGTAGCAATAATGAAGAAATTAAGAACGATTTAGAAGGAAAAAACGATGTTGTAATTGAGTTTGATAATGGTTTTAAAAACGATAAACTCATATTAGGATCAACATATACAAATGGGAATGGTGAAATTTTAACGGTGAACTCATTCGACTATATCGTAAGTAACTTTGTCTTAGTAACAGATGAAGGAGAAGAAGTGGTTTATCCTAAAGATCAAGGATATTTTATTATCAGCGAAGGAGGTAATGGAAAAACTAAAAACGTTGAAATTTCATTAAAGGATGTTCCAGCGGGAAAATATACCAAAGTGAAATTTGGAATTGGAGTTGATAGAGAACGTTTTCTTCAGGGCCAGGCAGCTCAAGAAGACTTCTGGACTTTGGCTGAAAATTATAATATGACTTGGAGCTGGCAAGCTGGTTACAAATTTGTTGTACTAGAAGGGAACTACAAAGCTGATGCACAAGCTACAGAAGATATTTTTATGCTTCACATTGCAAGTAGAGGTAGCAGTGGTGACGATTTATATAGAGAAGTTGAGTTGCCAATGGATTTAGCTATTGTAAGTGCGGAAAAATCACCTCAATTACATGTAAAAGTTGATGCAAATGTAATGTTAGACGGTCAAGAAAAAGTTAAACTTGTTGATCAATCTACGATCATGGGAGGGCCAAATGCATTAAAGATTGCTGATAACTGCAAAGGTATGTTCATGGTACACCACGTTCATAACGGAAATCATCATTAAAAATTAGAAGGGAGCTAAAGGGTAGAATGGGCTGTGAATTTCCATTGCAGAGAGTTGATTGTATTTCAATTCAGATTCAACAAGGAATAATACAGTAGCACCGAGAGTAGTTTTTCTACTCTTTAGCATTTCTATTTTCAAGCAGTTAGGTTTTAATCACAGGGTGATAACCAAAGGTTTTAAGTCACTGAGGTTTCTTTTTAAAAAACAAAGCTAACTGTGGAAGTAACACTAAAAGTTAACAGATGAAATATTTAGTAATACTGTTAGTAGTATGCTCTTTTTTTAGTTGTAAAAAGGAAGATGTATACACCAATGTTGAACTCGTTTTTGAACAGCCTTCAAATTTTCCTGAACCTCATTACGATTTAAGCACAAATCCTTTAACGGAAAAGGGGTTTGAGCTAGGAAAAAAATTGTTTTATGATGGAAGTTTAGCCGCAGACGGAGTAGTTTCATGCGCCTTTTGTCATCAGCAACAATTTGCTTTTACACATCACGGACATCGTTTTAGTCATGGAGTTGAGGATAGAGAAGGTAAACGAAATTCCCAGCCTATTCAAAATATGGCGTATCAAAAACAGTTTTCATGGGATGGAGCTGCTTTTCATTTAGATTTATTTCCAATCATTCCAATTACGAATCCAGTAGAAATGGATGAAACTGTAACTGATGTGATTCAAAAGTTAAAGGATAATGAAGAGTACAGAGAGTTGTTCGGATTAGCCTTTGATGATGGTCAAATTAACGTGGAAAATACATTTAAGGCCATGTCACAATTTATGATCATGATGGTTTCAGCCAATTCTAAATATGATAAATATGTGAGAGGAGAAGGTGCTGTTTCTTTTACATCGCAAGAACAAAGAGGATTAGAGCTTTTTAAAAACAAGTGTTCCACGTGTCATACTTCAGATTTATTTACGGATGATGCTTTCAGAAATAACGGTCTTCCGATTGATCCAAATATTAATGATTTAGGAAGAATGACGGTAACCTTAATTGAAACAGATAAATACAAGTTTAAAGTACCGAGTTTACGAAACGTTGAAGTTACTGGACCTTATATGCATGATGGCAGGTTTGGTTCCTTAAAATCGGTATTGGATTTTTATGCGACTGGCGTTCGTGAAACTGAGAACTTAGATCCACTGCTTAAAAATACGGATGGCACATTAGGAATTCCCTTAAATGAACAAGAAAAGGAAGACATTATAGCTTTTCTAAAAACACTAACTGATAACGAATTTCTTACCGATGAAAGATTCGCTGAATAAAATTATAATACTAGTTTTAGTACTAGTAGCATTTCAAAATGCAGAAGCAAATAATCCATTTCCAAAGTATTATTGGGAATTTTTAGAAGAATGCGACGCCTGTGGTTGTAGCAACAATGGTGGAAGCTTAGGTTTAGGAGGTATTATTGATAATAACTTTGTTGGAGTTCGATATTTACATCAAAAATACCAATCGAAAGACGGGATTTTTAATAATTCCCCTGTAATAAACGAGTATTTTAATACGATACAAGTTTGGTCGAGAATTCCCATTATCAAGGGATATTTGGAAGCTCAAGTTTTTGTCCCAATACATTTTCACTCGAGAGAATATGTAGACAGAACAACTGCTATTAATGGTTTAGGAGATGTGTCTTTTTTAATTAATTATACCGTTCTAAATAAGAAAGGAAGTAAATATTATGAAGAAGAAGACAAGGTTTCTTCACACAATCATATGCTAAAACTTGGAGCAGGATTAAAACTTCCAACAGGAACATTTGATGAAGCAATTGACAATTCTATAAATCCTAGTTTTCAATTAGGAACAGGAAGTGTAGATTATGTAACCAATCTTCAATATGTATATAAATACAATAATTTCGGAGTTACTAACTATCTGAATTATTTCTTTAAAACAGAAAACAGTGAAAAGTACAGGTTTGGAAACCAGTTTAATTTTAATAGTACTTTTTTTTATGTTTTTAAAGATTCCAAACAAAACAACTTTGTCCCTTCACTTGGAATATCAGGTGAGTTTTATGATGCCAATGAGATACTTGGAGTTTCGATTAGAAATACCCAAGGGCACGCCTTATTTTCAAGTTTGGGAGCAGAGTATAATTCAAAAAAACTTACAATCGGAGTATTGGCCATGTATCCAATACAACAAGAACTGGCGCAAGGAACTATAGATGTAAAATATAGATCGAGTGTCTACTTAAATTACAATTTCTAGGATAACACATAACAATGAATAATAAGTATATAACAACTATTGCTATTTTACTATTAGCAATTACTACACATGCACAAACACTTTTTAAAGGGAAAGTAGTTGATGAACAAAATAAGCCATTATTTGGAGCAAACATTATTTTCAAAGGAACCCGTACAATTGGTTCGGTTACCGATAGTGAAGGTAGTTTCATGATTAAAATTCCCAATGGAAAGGTTACAGTTTCTATGATGGGGTACAGAACAAAACAACTAACACTTGTTGAAAATAAGGAGAACATTATTACACTGGTATATGAAACGGAAGGTTTAGAAGAAATCATAGTTTCAGCGAGCAGAGAAGTTCAAAAAAGAAGAGAAGTACCCGCTTCAATAGGACTGCTAACGGCAAAACAGATTGAAGAAACAAAGGCTTTTGGTATTGAACAAATAGTTAACCAAGTTCCAGGGGTTTTCATGAGTACTTCAAAAGCATCGGGTAATGAGCAACACTTTATGGCGGTTCGTTCTCCAATTTCAACAAGATCTTTGTTTTTGTACTTGGAAGATGGATTACCAATTCGTCCTGTTGCAGTATTCAACCATAATGCTTTGTTGGAAATGAATAATACAACGTTTAACAGAGTTGAAGTTTTAAAAGGTCCAGCATCGAGTATTTACGGAAGTGAAGCTATTGGAGGAAGTTTTAACTTCATAACAAAAAATCCTAGTGAAGAACTTAAAGGTTCAATAGGTTTTCAAATCAATGATTTAGGACTTACCAGATATGAAGCGGAAGCATCAACAACATTGAATAAAAAGTACGGTTTTTATGTTGGAGGACATCATGCGAGAAGAGATAATGGTTTAATTGGACATTCCGATTATGAAAAAACGGCAATAACATTTAAAAATGTAAATGACTTTTCTGAAACATTACAATGGGTGAATAGCATGACTTTGATTGATTATCGTTCTGATATGTCGGGATCGTTATCTGAGAAAAACTATTCCGATGGAAACTATGAAAGTAATCAAACCTTTACAGAAAGAGTCGCTAAATCGTTTAGATTTCGATCTACATTAAATAAAATCTGGAATGATTTGCACAAGACTTCGGTGAACTTTATGTACAGAAATAACGAAATGAACCAAATTCCATCATATAGAATCAGACAAAATAGAGTTGCTGGAGTTTTAGATGGAACGGGAACAGGTGAAATTAACTCTAATAAATTCCAAAGTTATGTAGGATTAATTCAGCACAAGATGGATTTTGATTTTGCAAACTCTAGTTTGATTGTTGGAACAACTGCTGACTTTTCACCACAAACGTATGAGGCAGAAAGTATTGATGTTGATGTGAATACTGCAACGGCTCAAAACGTTGGGTATACGGTAAGGGATGGTCAATACATTATGAAATACGATGCCGATATCTTTAATTATGCTGGATACGCTCAGTTTGAAATATCTCCACTTAGAAAAGTTAAGTTTACAGGAGCGTTACGTTATGACGGATTTACTTACGATTATAATAATCTAGATGAAGGAAATTCAGGGGTAAGTGATACAAAAGTTACTTATAATAATATTGCTCCTAAATTAGGTTTAAACTTCGATATCAGTAAAAATGTTGGAGTGTACTCTAATTATTCAAAAGGTTTTACACCTCCTCAAATAAGTACCTTATTCCGAAATGGAAGAAATAGTACAGGGTCAGTTTTCTCATTAAAGCCATCGAAGTTTCATAACTATGAAATTGGTGGGTATTTTATGATTCCTTCGAAGTTAAAAGTTGATATTGCTTTATATCAATTGGATGGTATCGATCGATTAATTTCCTTAAGAGATGATAACGGGACTTTCGTTCAGAAGAATGCTGGAAAAACAAGATCTACAGGAGTTGAATTAGGTGTGAAGTATTCAATTTTAGAGAATCTATACTTGAATTATAATGGAAGTTATGCAACGCATAAGTATATTTCTTTCTTTGAAAATAATGTAGATTATTCGGATACAGATATGCAAACGGCTCCGAACTATATTGCAAATACTACATTAAATTATCGTCCTATAAAAGATTTATTGTTAACCCTAGAACATGAACAAGTTGGTTCGTACAACACAAGTTTTGAAGGGCAAGCGATTGTTGGAACCGACAGTAATAATGATCCGATTTTTGGAACAACTACCTATGCAGGACATAATGTGTTCAATTTCAGAGCGAATTTTACCTACCGTCAATTCGAAGTTTGGGGACAGGCTTTAAATGTATTTGATAAACTTCATGCTGTAAGAGCTTCATATAGCCGATGGGCAAGAGAAAACACTTACAGTATTGGTAATCCAAGAGCATTTCATTTTGGTGTAAAGTATAACTTTTAAACTCCAAGGGGATGCGTCCCCTTGATTTTAATATATGAAAGATAGAAAATTAAATCAATGGTTATGGAAATGGCATTTTATAGCTGGGTTAATTTCTTTACCATTTGTGTTGGTTTTATCTGTTACTGGAGCTATTTATCTTTTTAACCCTCAAGTTGAAGAAGGTTATAAAAGCTCCATGACTAAGGTGATAAGTAATAAGGCTTCGAAGCTTTCTTATCAGGAGCAATGGTTAATTGCAAAAAAGAACATGAAGAAGCCATTGAACTCGATGATTGTGTCAAATGATAATTTATTGGCTACTGAATTTATTGCAGGAAGATTCAGTCATAAGAAATCGGTTTTTGTCGATCCAAATACAGGTGAAGTAACGGGTAAGTTTTCACCAAAAGACACTTGGATGTATACAATAAGAAAACTACATGGTGAGCTTCTAGGAGGTTCTTTTGGAACAAAAATAATTGAGTTGATAGCCTGTTGGATGATTGTATTAATCATTACTGGACTTTATGTTTGGTGGCCTTTTAAAAGAGGAATTCGCGGAGTGTTTTTACCTAGGTTAAATGAAGGGAAGCGTACTTTTTTTAGAGATTTACATGCTGTTTTAGGTTTCTGGCTTTCTGGATTATTATTACTAACCTTAGCGGGAGGCTTACCATGGACAGATGTTTTTGGAGGTGAATTTAAATGGATTCAAAAGGTTACCAATACTGGTTATCCCAAAACATGGAGTGGTAGAGGGTTGGCATCAGAGATAGAAGGTGAAGCATTGACTCTAGACAAAATGGTCGCAATAGCTAAGAGTCAAAACTTAAAAGGTGAATTGTATGTAGGCTTACCAAAGTCGGAGAAAAGTACGTTCAGTGTTTTCAATAAAACTTTTGATTTGGATGCTCAAAGAATGCTACACTTTGATCAATATAGTAGTAGCTTGGTAAAAAAGCATACATGGAGTGATGTAGGAGTGTTAATGAGAGCGCGAATGTGGGTAATGGCATTTCATCAAGGACAATTCGGAGGATGGAATTTCTGGCTAATGTTTGGTGTTGCTTTGATGCTAACGATTATGAGTATTGCCGCCATTGCGTCGTATATACTAAGGAAGCAGAAAGGAGCTTGGGGTGTTCCGAAGGTGCCAAAAACATTTTCAGTATCATCATCTATCATCATTATTATCGGAATTTTAGGTGTGCTTTTACCTCTTTTTGGATTAAGTGTTTTACTGATTTATGTTACTACTTTGTTTCAACGAAAAGCTGCACAGTAGTGAAATATTTCCTTTAAATTTAAGTTAAAAGAATAGAAACAACTGTAAGGATTAGTACATTTGAAGACCAATCACCTAATAGTTAACTAAAAATTATCAATATGAAGAAATCGATTTTATCAATTATTGTTTTTGTCGTTGCTCTAGTATTTTCAAATGAAGCGAACGCTCAAAAATTTCCGGGGTTAGATAAAAGTCCAATGGATGCAGCGTCATATCCTTCAAGTTATAGAGAATCAGATAAAAAAGTTAAGATTATATATAGCCGTCCACAATTAAAAAGTAGAAGTTTATCGAAACTAGCGCCAGCTGGTAAAGTTTGGAGAACAGGAGCAAATGAGGCTGCTGAAATTACTTTTTATGAAGATTTAACCTTTGGAGGTAAAGAAGTAAAAGCTGGAACGTATACATTTTTCACCATTCCAGGAGAGAAAGAATGGACGATCATTTTGAGTACTGCAAAGAACGTTTGGGGTTCTTATTTCTACCAAGAAAGTGAAGATGTTGTAAGAGTTACTGGAACAGTATCAAAAAGTAAAAAGAACTTAGAGGCTTTTTCAATTGTTTTTGATGGTGAAGATGAAAATTTCAACATGCACTTAGGATGGGGAAGAACAATTGTAAGCATTCCAGTGAAAGGATAAATTTTTTTTAAGAAAAAATGTTCTTCACGAAAAGAGTTTTTAAATAAAATTAAATCAGTCTTTTAAGTCTGATTTTTTTGTTTTAGGAGAAGTTTGTTTTTGTGAAAATTGTCGTTTACATCTAAATTTTATCAGTTTTTGGCATAGTAGTTGGATAAAAGAATCCCTGAAAACTAAAACTACTACTATTATGAAAAAAACAGTATTAGCAATCGTATGTATGATTGCATTTGCAGTAACAAAAGCACAGAGTGTTAAATTTGGAGTGAAAGCAGGATTGAACATAGCATTTGTTCATATTGATCATTCCGAAGCAGAAAATCTTGATTTTAATTCTCTATTAGGTTTTCATGGTGGAATAACTCTTGAGGCAAAATTATCAGATTCTTTTTCCATCCAACCTGAAATTCTTTATGTAGAACGTGGGGCTACTATTAAAAAGGAGACATTTTTACCAGATTATTATGACTCTTCAGCCGAAGAAGCTACTTTCAGTGCAGATTATATTTCATTGCCGATAATGGCGAAATATTATCTTGTAAAAGGATTTTTTTTGGAGGCAGGTCCTGAAGTTTCTTTTTTGGTTAACGATGAAGTTATTGGTTCTGATTTTAGCATTGAAGACACTAGAATAAATAACTACGACTTAGGTGCTAATTTTGGTTTTGGTTACCAATTTGATAATGGATTATTTGTGCAATCACGTTATACATTGGGGCTTGTTAATATGCTAGAATCTCGAGAAATGAAAAATGGAGTCTTCCAGTTCTCTTTGGGATATCAATTCTAAAAAAGAATACTTTTAAAATAACAGAACCGTTGAAGATGTCTTCAACGGTTTTTATTTATAAGCTATTTGTTATCGATGTTATTCGAAAAGTTGGTATTTCAATTCAATTGAATCTTTCATTTCGTAAGTAAAAACCATTTTAGAGAAATCAAAAGGTTTGTGAATTTCCATTTCTAATGGGATTGTTAATGAAGATTCGTTTCTTTCTAGCCAAATATCCTCGAATATATTCACTTTTGTATCTAGTGAAAAATAGTTGTAATCTTCAATGTTTAATTCCTTCACGTTTACTGTTCTTTGTGGAAGTTTTTCGGGAATGGAATCAGTAGATGCATGTTTTGAAACAGATTGCCTTACATCCAGTATAGTCTCTGTTTTATCTGCTTTGTATTCTTCATTTGTCATTGACATAAGAGATAAATTCATGCTTACTTGAACATTGTTTGGTACTATATAAATGTCCTCAGAAAGTTGGGGCAGCATATTAAAAAGGATAGGTACATAGCATTCACGAAACAATAAAGCATCTAAAGTTTCACTATATAAAATATGATAGTCTTTATCTTTTTCAAATTGAAAAGTAATCGCATCAGCTTGGTAGTATTCACCCACATAATCATTTAATCCCAAACCAGAAATCAATTTTTTAGCATGATCTAAGGCAAGGGCGTTAATTTCAAGTAGATCAAATTGAATCTCTTCTGAAGTAAATAACTGAGCAACTAACGTAACGAAAGGTGCGTAAGGACCACATCCAGCATAAAAAATGTGAATTTTTTCATTCGGATGGATAGCTTGTTTCTTTTTAATTGCAGCAACCATTCCTTTTAAAAACTTAACCGTTCTTTTGTAATCCAATAAACATTTGGCTGCATGATTCATACCCAATGCTTTTCCTTTAGCTGTATTAACGGCCGCTAAATTTGGGATAGAATCTTCAAAACTTGCAATACCGATAGTCTCATGAAAGTATTGATGAATATTATTGATGGAATTCCCGATTTCAGCGAATGGAGTATCGGGATTCAAAATTTTTAAAACTAAATCTTGAAGGTTAGTAGTAGTGTTTGTTTTCATGTTAGTTAGTTGTTTTAGTTGACTTTATTCTTACTCAAATGTAGGACAAAAGTCGCATTAAAACCAAAGTGGAAATTTCCATCGTGGAAATTAAAATTATTTGTGGTTTGCGTAATAAACGTGTCATCTGCATAATTTCTAGCATTCGTCATTTGAAACTGTAACAATAAGTGGCTCAATTCCCAATTAACTCCAATCATAAAAGGATTGTAGGTGGGTATAGTTTTCGATGGATTAAAAACTTGGTAGTATTCTGAAACTATGGAAACATGACCTCCAACTTTATATCGAGCTCCTAAGCCTAAAGCATATTGATTTTTTGGTTGTCCTTCAAAAATGCTATTGTTTCTTGTAATAAAAATAGGAGATAATTGTGCTGAAAACTTAGTATTGAATTTCCTTGCAATTAATAATTGTGTGGTATAACTGAATACTGATGAAGTATTACTTTGAGAAGTAGGTATTCCGTATTGGTCGTATACTGGAAGCTCTTCCTTATTACGATGAGAAATGGTTTGAAGTAAAGCCATGCTAAATGGCGATTTTTTGGAATTCTTTACTTGTTTAACGAATTTATATTTCAAAAATCCGTCTGTAATCTTATCAAAGTTAGTGTAACCTGCACCAATAGTAAAGTTATCGGTAATAGCATAATCCAACCCAAATCGAATACTCACTTCATCTGCTAAAAAGCGTTGAGTTGTTCCTTCCTTGTGATTCCAAAATCGATTATACATAGAAATTTCAAGAGCACCTTGTTTTCTTGTTTCTATGGAATGTCCTAACCCTATTCTTGTTGTTTTAAAAGTGGCAATTTCGTAAACAGGAGTTTTTGGAAACTCTTTATCTAGTTGGTTCAATAGATCTTGAGCAACAAGAAGCGAAGGGAAAAATAATAGGGTTAATAAAAGTTTAGTTGGTTTCATATGGTAAATATTGGAAGTTAAACTTTACCAAAACAACTTTGGCAATATTATTAGCTAAAATTGGAGGTATTTTAATATTAAAATCGTTTACGGTTAAATTGAATTCTCCCTTTAGTTGAATACCTTTTTTGGATTTGGTGATGGTTGTTTTAATTCCTATTTCTTTTGAAATTCCATGTATGGTAATAGTCCCATTAATTAATTGAGTTTGCTCTGTATTCTCTTTAATATTAATATTTTCAAGAGATCCTTCGAAAGTAGCTTTCGGATAAATATCTGATTCGATATAACTTTCATTAAAATGCTCATGCATCAAGTCTTTCTTGAAAACAAAAGCTCGCATCAACATACTTACTGCGATTTTTTCATTGTCCAAATCAAGAATACTTAGTACTTGATTGTTTTTAGCCTCAATATTTTCAACTGAAGCATAGGAAAAGAAAGTAACTTGCCCCTGTCGAGCGATAAACTGATTGGGTACCGAGTCTCTTGCAAAAAAAGTAGAGAGCACGAGGAGTAATGAGAAGAGTTTATTCATTGTTCTTTAAAGTGTCTATATAACAATCCAAAAGGATAACATCTTTTAAATACCCTTTACAAATCCCTTTTATATAGACGGTTTGGTTGTTTTTGAGTTGATTGAGTTTGTTTAATTGGTTTTCATTGAGATCACAAATAATATTTGAGCTCTCAGAGTTTCCTGCTAAAATTATGGTTTTTCTATCGTTTAAATATGAAATTTCTTTAACAGTTCCGTATACTTCCACTATCTTATTGGTATACAGATTGTCTGCTTTTTTTTCATTATCAGAATATAATTCCACAAGATCTTCCGAAGCAATACTAAAATGTGGTTCCAATGATTCAATTCCTTTAGTATCAATAAAAAAGTAGTAGCATAGAAACCCTAATAAAAGGGCTAAACCACTTTTTATAAATACCTGTTGTTTCTTTACCATTGGAGAAAATGAAAAATTCATTTCAAAGAAACTCATTTATTTTAATAATTTTAGAACAATTTTGTTGAGAGAGGAAAAAATTGACCTAAAAAGGAAAAAAACTAGTTGTAGTTTTGAGTATTAGATGTAAAAATGAAGAAAGACAAATTATATTTATTTACAGTTTTAGCCATTACGTTGGTGTTTCTTATAATTTCTGTGATTGGAGCTCAGTATTTTATTAAGGTAAGCGCCAATCAGTTAATAGAAGTACAGGTAGAAACTAGTAAAAGGGAAGCTAATGAGATTGCAAGTATCTTGAATTTTCAATTAAAAACAAATCACGATAAAAATGCAATTTTAGATAACCTTCAGCAAACTATCTCAAAAACTAGTTCCGATACATGGTTTATATCTGTTTTCGATTGGTCAGGAAAGAAAATATGTCATCCAGATATTACCAAAATTGGCGAGCCTGTAAATTCAAAGCCTAATTTGTTAGCATCATTGAAAGAGAAGAATAATTCCGACGATTTGTACGATCTCCTAGTTTCGAATAGCAATATGGGAAATAATAGTGAGGTTGTTTCAGAGGTAATACACATTGCTCCTGTAAAAAGTTCGGATTTAATTGTAGCTGCCAACGTTAACACCAGTAATGTTCATAAACAATTGAGAAAATTGAAACGCAACTTTTACATGATTTTTTTAATTATGGGAGTATTGGTGATTGTTTTATCATCTGTTGCTGTGAGAATTATAGGAAGTAGCTATGAAAAGCAACTCGAAATGAAAAACTCTAATTTGGCAAATGAGGTAATAAACCTTTCCAGATTAAATACAGATTTAATTTCTTATCAAGAGAAAAAAGAAAAAGAGACACAGGAGGTCGAAACAAATATTGAAAAAGTAAGTGAGGTATCTGAAAATAGTAGAATACGAATTCTAACATATATTCGTAATGAACTGGTACCTGTCTTAATAAGTGATATTGCTTACATTTATACTGAAAACACAATTACTTATATTGTTTGTTTTGATGGTAAAAAATCTACCTCAAACTCGAGTTTGGATGATATGTACTCTAACTTAGATGAAACTCTTTTCTTTAGAGCAAATCGTCAGTTTATCATCAGCATTTCCGCAATCGATAAAATAATCAAGTACGGAAAGAGTCAGCTAAAAATCTTGTTACATGCGAATACTTCAGAAGAAATTTTAATTAGTAAAAATAAGGCTGCCGAGTTTAAGCAATGGTTAAATATGTAAAAGAGTTTTAGATTAAAATCTTCTTGAATTCTTGACCAAACGAAGGCTTATAATCATGATTTTGCATTTTATTTTGTAAAAAAGAAGCAGTTCTAAAGAATTGAACGGGCGAATACTTTTATAATACCTAAATAACCGTAAATTTGCATCCTTTAAAACAAGAAGTTACGAAATGCAATACAATCACAAAGAAATTGAAGCAAGGTGGCAAAAGTACTGGGCTGATAACGGTACATTTAAAGCTGAAAATAATTCTGATAAACCTAAGTATTATGTGCTAGACATGTTTCCTTATCCATCAGGAGCTGGATTACATGTTGGACACCCATTAGGATATATCGCTAGTGATATTTATGCGCGTTATAAGCGCCATAAAGGATTCAATGTATTGCATCCTCAAGGATATGATAGTTTCGGACTACCTGCTGAGCAATATGCAATTCAAACAGGACAGCACCCGGCAATTACTACTGAAACCAATATAAAAACGTATAGAGGTCAGTTAGATAAAATCGGATTTTCTTTCGATTGGTCTCGTGAGGTACGTACTTCTAACCCTGAGTACTATAAATGGACACAATGGATTTTTATTCAGTTGTTCAACTCTTGGTATAATAAAGATACTGACAAAGCAGAAGATATTTCAACGTTAGTTGCAATATTTGAAAAAGAAGGAAATACCAACGTAAATGCAGTTTCTGACGAGGATATTAAAAGTTTCTCTGCAGAAGAGTGGAGTAGCTTTTCTGAAACTGAGCAACAAGCAATTTTACTACAATATCGTTTAACGTATTTATCAGATACGGAAGTAAACTGGTGTCCTGCATTAGGAACTGTGTTGGCAAATGACGAAATAGTAAATGGTGTTTCTGAACGTGGTGGACATCCTGTTGTTCGTAAAAAAATGACGCAATGGTCAATGCGCATTACAGCGTATGCACAGCGTTTATTAGATGGATTGAACAAAATAGATTGGCCACAACCATTAAAAGATAGTCAAACCAATTGGATTGGTCGCTCTCAAGGAGCCATGGTTTCTTTTAAGGTAGATGGTTATGATGCGAATATTGATGTGTTTACAACGCGTCCTGATACTATTTTTGGAGTGTCTTTTATGACGTTAGCTCCAGAGCATGATTTAGTAGCCAAGATTACTACTGATGAGCAAAGAGAAGCTGTTGAAGCTTATGTTGAGGCTACAGCAAAGCGTTCTGAACGTGATCGTATGGCAGATGTAAAAACGATTTCAGGAGTATTTACTGGAGGATATGCTTTGCATCCGTTTACAGGAAAGCAAGTGCCAATTTGGATTGGTGATTACGTGTTAGCCAGTTATGGAACAGGTGCGGTAATGGCGGTTCCTTGTGGTGATCAACGTGATTATGATTTTGCAAAGCATTTTGGATTAGAGATTCCAAACATTTTTGAAGGTGTTGATATTTCTGAGGAAGCTTTTGCTGATAAAGGAAAAACGGTTTTAGCGAATTCTGATTTCCTAAATGGATTGAATTATAAAAAAGGAATGAAAACCGTGATCTATGAAATGGAGCAACGCGGTTTTGGTTTCGGAAAAATAAACTATCGTTTACGCGATGCGGTATTTAGTCGTCAACGTTATTGGGGAGAGCCATTCCCAGTGTATTACAAAGACGGAATGCCTCAAATGATTGATAAAAAACACTTACCAATCGTACTACCTGAAGTAGAAAAGTATTTACCTACTGAAGATGGAAAACCACCATTAGGAAATGCTGAGGTATGGGCTTGGGATACAAATACAAATGCAGTAGTTTCAAATGATAAGGTCATTTCGAACGATAGTGAGAAATCTGAAGATAACGGAATTTATCCATTAGAGTTAAATACTATGCCAGGTTGGGCAGGTAGTTCTTGGTATTTTAACCGTTATATGGATGCTCGTAATGATGGTGAATTTGTAAGCAAAGAAGCGGTTGAGTATTGGAAAGATGTCGATTTATATATTGGAGGTTCTGAGCATGCTACAGGACACTTATTATATGCACGTTTTTGGCAAAAGTTCTTGTTTGATAGAGGTTTCTTACCTGTTGATGAATTCGCAAAGAAATTAATCAATCAAGGAATGATTTTAGGAACTTCAGCAATTGTTTATAGAGTTTCTGGAACGGATAAATATGTTTCTGCTGGATTAAAAGATCAATATAAAACGGAAGAGCTACGTGTAGATGTAAAATTGATAAACTCATCTGATGAGTTAGATATTGAAGGTCTTAAGAATTGGCAGCCTCAATTTGCGAATGCAGAGTTTGAATTGGAAGATGGAAAGTATATCGTTGGTCGTGAGTTTGAGAAAATGTCAAAGCGTTGGTTTAACGTAGTAAACCCTGATGATATTTGTGAAGAATATGGTGCGGATAGTTTGCGTTTGTTTGAAATGTTCTTAGGACCATTAGAGCAATTCAAACCTTGGAAAACTTCTGGTATTTCAGGAGTGTACTCATTCTTGAAAAAACTATGGAAGTTGTTCCATAACGGAGATAATTTTGAAGTTTCTGAAGGTGAAGCAACCAAAGAAAACTTAAAAACATTACACAAAACCATTAAGAAAGTAGAAGAAGATATCGAGAATTTCTCTTTCAATACGTCGGTTTCTACATTTATGATTGCAGTGAACGAATTGTCTGCACAAAAGTGTAATAACAAAGCAATACTTGAGCAATTATTAGTATTAATTTCTCCTTATGCACCTCATATCGCAGAAGAGCTATGGAGTAAGTTAGGTCATGAAGAATCTGTTGCTTTTGCTGCTTTCCCAACGTTCGAAGAAAAGTACTTGGTAGAATCTGAAAAAGAGTATCCGATTTCATTTAATGGTAAAAGACGTTTCAACTTAAGTTTACCATTAGATATGAGTAAAGAGGAGATTGAAAAAACAGTAATGGCTCATGAAAAAACGCAACAACAACTCGCAGGACGAGAGCCAAAGAAGGTGATTATTGTACCTGGGAAGATTATTAATATTGTTGGGTAAAAGTAATTTCACTGGAGAGGTACTGATTTAGAGAGCATATTTTAAACCGATCCTCCAATAATTTAGGAGATTTCTCCTTAATCAGTCGAAATGACTAGCTATATATAAAATTAAGAAGAAGTCATTGTAAAAATTTGCAATGGCTTTTTTGCTATAGAAATCCTGTTTTTCTAATAATTTGGAGTATAAAAGTTATGTTGTCATAAGAAGGCAATCCAAAAATAACGATGCAAGAACCGTTAAAATTAAAATCTGTTTGAACGATAGTGAGTTATTTTAATTTAGGTTTGAGGTTGATTATTTTTGAGTGTAGCATGGTTAAGACTAGAATTTTTGTTTAGCTCATTAATTCTTATTGGTTTTCGAAGGAATTCGTGAACCTCCTAAGTCTGTTTCTTTTTCATCAATGGAAAAAGAAATAGACTTAAAAAACACAAGTTGCGATAAAGTTTATGCCTTCTAGACAAAGTAAGACAGAGATCAGTTAAATCCATAGCATAAAATAATTAAACCAAAAATGTCACGAAAACTACACTTAACTACGAGAAAAACACATCGGTATTTAGGCCTATTTATTGGAATTCAATTTTTATTTTGGACTGTAGGAGGTCTTTATTTCAGTTGGAACAACATGAAAGATGTTCACGGGAAAACATTACTGGATAAATCAGAAATGAGCTTTAGTTTTAAGATAAACCAATCTTTGGTTACATGCCTGGATTCGTTGGATATTAAAGAAGATTTTAAAGGAGAGCAAATACAAGGTGTTGTCTTTGGTAAGGATAGTATTCTTCGAGTTTCTAACGAGAAAGGCACACGATTAATAGCCTTATCTAATGGAACGTATCGTTTACGTAATGAACTAACAAAAGAAGAGGTACTTACTTTTGTAGAAAGTAGATTATACGATCCTATCCCTGTAAAAAACACCGAACTCTTAAAAAACGAGTTAAGCAAGCACCATGAATATCGAGGAAGACCATTACCAGTATATGCTGTTCAATTGGATCACGAAACAGATACAAAGATATATGTACATCCAGAATTGGCTAAAATAACTTCGGTGAGAAATGATAATTGGAGGCGATTCGACTTTTTATGGATGCTTCACGTAATGGATTTCGAAACTAGAGATCATATTACAAACTGGACATTGCGTATCTTTTCAGTATTAGGTTTACTAACTATTTTTTCAGGGTTTTATCTATACTATCTTAGTTCACCTACCATCAGGAAATTTAAAAAGAAACTTAGTAGATAAGAGAGGAGTCTAACGAGGAACTCATTCTTGTTTCTCAAATCTTACTATTATTTTAATACTTTTTGTACACTTTTACATTTCTCTCCTGCATTTGTGAATTGCACATAAATTCTATTCAATGCCTTAGTAACTTTCATTGGAATTTTTAAATTAATATTATGTTAAGAAGTATTTTAACCTTAGGTAAAGAATTGAAAAAAGATGAGCAACGTTCTGTTAATGGTGGAAGAGGTGTATGCGGAGGCACAGGAGGTATGGTAGTAGCGGACCATCACTGTAGTAATAATAATTATGGAACGGTTTGGTTTCGCGGAAAATGTTATGCATGCTATTAAATTCATAAGCGACTTTAAAGTCGCTTTTTTCATTTTATAAAGCTAATTATTCTGATGGCTTTTTCGAACAAGTATTATAAAAGATCTTAGATTGATTATGCCTTGTCCTTACTCGGACGATACTTTTTTTGCAAGCCAAAAAGAAAATTTCGTAAAAATTGATCTTTACAAACTCTATACTGATCTTGTTTAGGATTTCTAAAAAAGGCGCTCAATTCATGCTTACTTATGTTAAGTTTTACCAGAGCAAGCGTATCAATAATGTCGAAGTCTTTAAAATTTAAAGCGATTTTAAGTTTTCTCAAGATGAGGTTATTGTTCAAACGTTTTTCTGCTATTGGAGCTGGTCCCTCTCTTTTTCCTCGTTTAAAGACAATAAGACCGTTTAAGAAATTAGCCAGTTCTTCATCTTCCATAGCTTGATAAGAAGGGTGATCGTCCTTTTTCAACCATTTACTTACTTCTTCGATGGTTACTTTTTGTTCAACTAAGGTAAATAGTTCAACTATCTTTGAGTCTTTAAAGTCAAAAATATATCTAATTTGACGAAGAATAACGTTGTTTTGCATCTTTACAGTTTGAATACTTGAGTTTTGTTAATTTGATATCTTGTTGAGAGGCAAAGATACCATTAACTATCGGGGTTTTATGTTTTAAAAAGATAAAACGTAAGTTATGTAGGAATTGATAAATATGGGACTTTTTTAAAAGGGTAAAAAGTAAAAGTGAATACACTCTTTGAACTGAATTATCCAATGAAATTAGATTCAATTTGCATCTTTTTCGTTTTTTATCAAAACTTTTATTAATTTACAATAAAATAAGAGTTTAGTGAGTTTTTTATCATGCAATCATAACTTGCCGTCTTCACATGCGCAGTATTATGAGTCAGTTGACGATATTCCTGATCAAGTATATGAAGATCTTCGGTGTAAAAAGAATCTTTATTTTAATCCAAAATATCTAATTGCTTTAGAAAAGAACAATGACCAAATTCAGTTTGGGTATTTGGTTATGAATGATAAACAAGGGAAAAACATAGGTCTTTGTATTATCCAGTTAATAGATTTTCATATCGATAGCTTTCAAGATGAAAGTCAAACTGTTTTTGAATATATTAAATGTTTAGGTAGAAAGTTAAGAATTCTTCCTTCTGGAAAACCACTAAAAATATTTACTTGTGGTAACACTTTTGTTACAGGAGAACACGGCGTTGTTCTCGGTCCTGACCAGGATAAAAAGAAAGCTTTAAAACAGTTTGTAAAAGCAGCTCTTGAATTGGTAAACTCAAGAGAGGAATTAAAAAATGGAATTGATGCCTACATGATAAAAGATTTTATTCAAGAATCACTTTCTATTACAGATGAGCTTAAAACAGAAGGGTTTTATTCTTTTCAAGTTGAACCCAATATGATTATGCGAGTTGATGGCGATTGGAAAGATTTCAATGATTATTTGGCAGCAATGAAAACCAAGTTCCGAGTAAAAGCTAAAAAGGCCTTTTTGAAGAGTGCAAAGTTAAAAATAAAGGATATAGAGCTTAACATGTTAGATGGTTTATTGCCAGAAATGACGCAGTTATATAATAAAGTATCTAATAGAGCTGGTTTTAATCTAGGAACATTAAATCTTGCAACATACAAAACATTGAAAGAAAACTTAGGTGATAGCTATATCTTAAAAGGATATTGGTTGGAAGGAAAATTAGTAGGCTTTCTATCTGGAATTGTAAGTAGAAATACATTGGATGCACATTTTGTAGGAATTGAGTACGACTTGAATAGAGAGCTGGCTATTTATCAGCGCATGCTTTATGATTATATTGAAACTGCAATTGTAAGAAGGGTGAAATGGTTGAATTTTGGAAGAACAGCTAGCGAAATAAAAAGTTCTGTAGGAGCTGTTCCTCAAGAAATGACCATTTATTTAAGACACAGAAAGCATCTGCCGAATAAAATACTTAGTTTATTTTTGAATAAAATAAAACCGACAGAATTTAACCAGAAATTTCCGTTTAAAGCAAAATAAGGGGGCGAGATATCAGTGGAGATTTTAGCAAGGAGAAGTATTGTTAATTTTGAAGAAAACTATTGAGAAACATTCTTTAATCACTGATATCGGAAATAATCTTGAAAACAAATGAAAGACACTAAAGAACTATTAGAAATTTTGATATTGGATGATATCGGAGATAATTGTTTTAATGGTATTAGCAAAGACATCGGAAGTCCAAATGTATTCGGTGGACAAGTATTGGCGCAATCTTTAAATGCGGCTTATAGAACAGTTTCAGAAGGAAGAGTTTTACATTCGTTGCATTCTTATTTTTTGGAAGCTGGAAATCTTAACATACCAATAACTTACAGTGTTCAGGTTATTCGAGACGGAGGTAGTTTTTCAACGCGAAGAGTAACTGCTCATCAAAACGATAAGACCATATTCATTTTAGCTTGTTCATTCCATAAGGAAGAAGAAGGATACGAACATCAAATGCCAATGAAAAAGGAGTTGAAACAGCCAGAAGAATTGATGAGTTGGACGGATATGTTGGCGCAGTTTGGTGATTTTTTACCTAGAAAGCTAAAGGAATTTTTAAGCATTGAGAGACCTATTGATTTTAAGCCTGTTCAAGTTGTAAACCCTTTGGTAAAAGAAGATTTACCGCCCGTTGTTGATGTTTGGTTTAAGTTGAAAGGAAATAAAGAGAATTTGCAATTGGCTGTTAAGCAACAAATATTAACCTATATTTCCGATTATAATATCTTAACAGCATGTCTTTATCCCAACGGGAGTAAAGCTCATTTTGGCAATACGCAAATGGCAAGTTTAGATCATTCAATGTGGTTTTACAGAGATTTTGATTTTGATAATTGGATGTTGTTCTCTATTGAAAGTCCAAATTCCTATGGAGCTAGAGGCTTTGCCTGTGGAAATATTTATTCGCGCGATGGCAAGTTAATCGCCTCTGTTGCACAAGAAGGTTTGATGAGACCACTTAGGAAAGACAAATAATAGCAAGGAAGTTTTAATTACCTGCGCCTTCTACGTTTACCAACAATCATAGCTTCGCAGATGAGGTAACGAGCAATATAATAAATAGAAGTATAAACGATTACATAGAAGATGTTGTAGTCTAAAAACTTATTAAAAATCATTAAAACATCAGCGGTAATTATCAAAAACAATCCAAAAAGAAAGTACTTGTTTCTTCTATTCATGTTGTTTAGGTAGTTTAAATAAGCAAATAAAAGCATTACGCATGATGATATCCCCATGGTCATAAAAATCCCTATAATTTCTTTTAAATAAGGTTTAAGTATAATGTAAATGACAATGAATAGTAATAAGCACAATACTAAATAGAAGATAAGTGTGCTTGGCTTTGTTGTAAATATTGCTTTTCTAGCAATGATAATATATAGAAACCTGTTTGCTATTAAAAGCATGGAGCCTATAAAGAGTAAATCTGTATCAAAGATTAAAAAAGCATCAGAGGTAATTGAAAACAGAAGAATTAATAAATACCAGAAATTTATAATTCGAGATTTGTTTAAGTATCTGAATGATAAGAAAATCAGAGAAAGAAGTTTTAAAACGAGCTCCAAAATAGAGTCATTATCGATAAAAATTAAAGATAATAATGATGATAAAAAGTACAGTACAACATACTTGTTCTCTTTCAATACCATAGAAATCGGCTTCTGATTGACATTTTTTAAATAAGTGTAGTTAGTAAGTCGAAAAATGTCGATTAGCAGCTATTCCTTAAATGTAGTAAATATTTTAAGAAATATTGCGTATAGATAAAAAAAACACCAAAATGAGATGTTCATTTTAGTGTTTTTACGATATATAAACGAGGGATTTTTCGACTTAACTTTTTACAAGGACTATCTTTTCCATTTCTTTTTCAACAAGTTTTTTATAGAAATCCTTTACTGTTTGATAATAGTTTGGACCAATAATATAACTGTTCATTTGCAACACACATTGGACTCTAATTTTATTCTTGTTATGAAGAATTTGATATTTAAAAACACCTATGTCTTCTGGTAAACCAATAGCTAATGATTCTGGGGCAGATTCAACTGAGTAATTCTCAGGAACAGTAATTGTTGCAGAGAATGTATCTTGCCAAGGTAAAAGGTAATCAATAGGATAATTTCTCTCATTTGATTTGAATGGGTTTTCTTTTTTAGCAAGGAAAAATAAAGGAGTTAAATATAGCTTTCCATTAATTTCTTCAATAAGATCCTCTGATGTAAACTTGAAAGAACGTATCGGTTTTTTGTGAATTTCATCTTTGTTAACATCTCTGAAATTATCAATTTCAACGTTGTATTTATTTTCTAATTCGCTAATAATATCTTCTTCTTTCTTACTCTCATTATCTATCCTGAAAACCATAGCCACATGGTCTTCATACGTTTTTCTAAACATCCCGTCGACCGATAAATCTTCATTAACTTTAATATGTAATTTATTTGATTCCTTAGCAAGACTTGTAGGAACAAGTGGAACTGAGTTCGAAACCCCATTTTTTCTGATTTCTCTTCCTTCCCAGTTTAAACAACGTAATGGTAAAACATTTGGAGTTGCAAACTTACTTGTAGCATCTAGTAGTACATAGCTACCATCAGCGAAGTTAACTTTTGAAATTACGTAATTGAATCCTTTTCTAGTAGGAAAAATAGGAACACCGTTAGTTTTCGTGCTTACCAGTACTGGGTTTGCTGTTAATCCAGCTGAACGTAACATTGAAGTTAAGATTAAGTTGATCTCAGCAACATTTCCTTTACCTTCTTTATAAGCTTTTCTTACGCCATCAGCTGTATATTTGCTATGGTAGCTATTCCAAGTCATTTTAGATTTTACAAAATTGAAAATACCAACGATTTTTTCATTGTCATTTTTTGCGGTAGCTAATATTCTGCTTAAATCCTCTTTGTAATACCCTGACTTACTTAACTGCCCTCCAAAACTTGATGAATTATATATTTTTTTACTAATATCTTCCCATGAAGTAGAGTAGTTTTTATAAGTAGAATTTGGGAATCTAGTTCCTGAAAGTTCAAACTCCATTCCGCCTCTATAGTTTCTGATGTTTCCAGTATAAGGCTCGTTATCTTTCATTGCAGGAATATCTGTTCCTTTGAATATATATTTACTACCCGAGTAATTAACTCGTTCGTTATAATATTTTGTTGTAAGACCTCTTTCTTTAGAAGTGAAATTAATAGATTCGTTATAAGAGTCTTCTTTAAAAGGAACGGAATAAAACCCTTTACCACGCTTGTTAAAAATAAAGTACTCGGGGATTTTAACTTGATAATCAAGAATATTTACTGGAATTCCATATTGAAAGTTCAAAGTGTTTATTGACCAGTATGGAGAAACAATTTTATATTTTAACTCAAGTACACTACCTTCTTTAACCTGTGGAAACGTAACTTTTTTTTGCGAATAGTATTTGTTTATTTTTTCTTCAAAAATATTGCTTGAGGTGACCTTCGTTTTTTCAGGTTTCCCGTTAACCATATTGAAAGTATAGGCTTTTTCAATATTTACTCTTTCCTTGGTGCCAGAATCAGGTTCATAGTATGATATTTCTTTTGTGGCATAATCAAAACCTTCTTTTGTATATATTTTTATTCGTTCATGACATTGAGTAATAAGCATAAACCCTTTGTTAGTGTCGTAAGAAAAATAGGTTCTTCTTTTTTTATACAAATAGGCAGCATCAGCGGTTGAATCTTTTGGATGTTTAGTTTCTGTCAGTTCTTCTATTGATATTTTTCCGAATTTGAATTCTTGAGAAAATAGCGTTGCTGAGGCTAATAACAATGTTAAAGCAATTAATTTTTTCATGTGTTTTTGTTTTAGTGTTGAATTATTACTCAGATTCACTATGAAATTATAAGGGAAGTTTCACAGTTATCTAAGGGTTCAATATCATAGCATTTATTTTTTTATAAGCTCAATTCTTTGATTATCGTAGCGAGCCACAGATTTCATGAATTTTCTATATAACTTATAATCTTCCTTTGGAAAAACTCCTTCTACTAAAGAAAACTCTCGATGGTATTTAATGGTTTTATCATCCACCTTTTCAAGAGAGGCTTTATAGTATCCAAATTTATTTTTAACTTCTTTCTTTTCAGGAAGTCCACTTAATTGATATTCTTCGGGAATCTCGATCAGATATTCATCAGTATCCGTAAAACTGAACGTCAATTTTAGCGGCATTTTTCTATCTCTATATCGATCAGGAATAGAGGTTTTTCTGTTTAAAATATTGGGTTTGAACAAGTAATTAGTTTCGCTTGCGGTGGCGTAGTTGTCTACAGTAACTTCTAGCTTTTCTGTGAATTCAACAACGTCTTTGTCGTTGTCGAATTCTGTTGATACAATCTCTAGATTATTATTGTAGTCCCAAACTGACTCTTTATAATGCCTTTCAAGTTCTTTTTGTGTGTAGGTTTCTGTATGATAAGCATAATTGTATTGGTTTCCTGTAGACTTTATGTTTAAAGTTGTTGTTAGATTCCCATTTTTTAGAAGTTTTACTTTTGCATGGGTATTCTGAAAACTCGAATCTTTGTAGCTAGGAGTTCTTTTAATCACACCTCCTTCTGGGGTAAGAATTAAAACATCTCTGTCGTCCGTGAAACTTCCCAAGAATCCAAAAGGTAAAGTCTGACTTGTACATTCTAGCCAAATATCATCGTCTCCCTCATTAGGAATGTTAAGAATCATATGATTTCCTTGAATTGATGAAAAATCATTATCGATATCTCGTTTACTTCCAGAGAAAACCAGAACATGATGTGATTTAATTCCAACAGCGTTCAATAAAGCGTTTGTATAGTTGGTTAATCCTTTACAGTCACCATATCCAGATTCGTCAACCTTATTTGCAGCAATAGGTTCCCATCCACCAATATCAATTTGAACCCCGATATAACGAGTTTTATCCTGCACGAATTTATAAATCCTCTTTACTTTTTCCTTCGTCGTTTTTAGATCTTTAACGAGATTTTTTACTTCGGAAACTGTTGAAGGAGATAGCTCATCTTTGTTTGAATAAAGATTAGTATACATCCATTTCCCGAATTCCGTCCAGTTTTTACCAGATCCTTTAATTCCTTTTAAGGAAAAGGAGTTTAAGGTTACCTTTAAGTATGGAGTCGTTTTGTAAAAAGGAGGAGAGTTCTTTTCATATTTTATAGCAGATTTGTTCGCTAAAGTATATCGCAGATTGGATCCATTTTCGACTTTGTTGATTTCGTAGTCGTCGAAGTTCTCTTCCTGTTTTCTTATTTCTATTTTGGCTATATTATTTAGATTATAGATGTTTTTTTCAATACCAATTCTATAATCTTCTAGTGGAAGCCATCCAGGAATAAGAGCAGTCGAAGAATTTTGGTATTCTGATTCGAAAACAACGGTGTAAGGATAAGATGTGGGAGTGTATTCTAAAAATTTTACTCTAGAATCGGAGTATAATTGTCCGCCCTCAACTGCACTAACGTCTTTGAAATCACTTTTAGAGAATTTTTTTATTTTTTCCCCTAAGGAATCATATACAATAGCCGATAGTTTTTTTATTCTAGTATCGTTGTTATAGTGCTGATAGGCATCAATATGTTTACGTCCTCTTTTGTTGAGTACCGTAACTATTCGTTTTTCAGAAATTAGAAGGTTATTAACAGAGTTGACCGTAATGTTCTTTTCAGAAAGTCTTAAAACCGCATCGGCGTTAACTTTTAACTCCTCAGGAATAAGAAGTGCGTTTAAATTTGTTTCTTGTGAGTATAGTAAGTTGTTAAACAACAATACTATAGCAATTGTTTTGTAAATGGTTTTCATGCAATTATTTATCTAACTAAATAAAGCACAAATGTACAAAAAAATAAAAATTATAAAAGTTTTTGTTGTTTTTGCAAAATAGAATCCGCTTGAGATTTGAATAATTGTCTCGCTAATTTTTGCTTATGATTGTATATTTCTTCTTCTTTTTTAAGATCGTCATATACATTATTTGTAATTTCTTTATCTGTTTCTAAATGTTTGTTTTTCTGGAAGTTTTGTTGCTTTATCCATGTGATAGCATCTGATTCCTGATGCTCAAATTTATAATCATATTCGCTTTTAGAACTAATTAGTTTTGATAGAATCGGAGCCGTTTCAATGGCTAAAAACAATAAGAAAATAAAAAATGAAGGTAACCATGGCAGCTTGTCCAAGGCATTTACCCTTGCCATTAAACCATCAAAGTTTGAAATGATCGGTTGCGTATTTTCCTCCGAGGATTTTTGCTGTTCTTTTAGCTGCGCAATTTCTGTTTCTTTTTCAGTGATTTTAGCTGCATTGGCAGCCTTCAAATCAGAAAGATCTTTGAGAGCTTGATCGTGTTTTTCTCTTTTTTCTTTGTACACAGGTCCTTTCCCCACGAGTTTAGTTCCTTTTCTGCCTTCTGCCTCGGCGATATAAGTTTCATATAAGGTATTTACCTCGTTTTCCTTTGTGGTAATTTCATTTTTTAATTGTTCAATTTCGGCGTTCGTTTTGGCTATTTCAGGATCAAATTGTTGCGCAATTTGTAATTTATTATCGAGAGTCATTTGGTTTTTTTCTTCCAGAAGAACTTGATTAATTTCTTTCTCAAAAATCTTTAGTTCCAATGGTTTTGAAATAACAACCGCAATAATAACGGCTAAGGCAATTCTCGGTAGTGCTTGTAAGAACTCAGTTCTAAAGTTCTCCTTTTTGCGCATTGTGGAAACGATATAACGATCGAGATTAAAGATTAATAGCCCCCAAATAATACCAAAAAATATGGATGTGTAAATATTGTCAAATACAGTGTATAAGGCATAACTACCTGCAATGGCAGCCATAAAAGCAGTAAAGAAGATGGTTGCCCCAATACCGACGTATTTGTTTTGCTCTCCATTGGAACATTCATTGAGTAGGGGCAGATCAGCTCCGGAGCAAATAAGAAAAAACCGTTTTAACATATGTGTTAAAACGATTTTCTCAATAAAATGTTACAAAAAACACTGTTTTTTCGCTGTTTTTAACAAAAAATTGATGTTTTTGATCAATTTGAAAGTATTAAATACTGTCAAGTAGCGTTAGTTTGTCGAGGTAAATGGATCTTTAGGAATTGAAATTCTCGTGAACTTACTGGCTGTGGTTGGAGTTAGTAGTTTTCTTTGAAGCTTTTTAAAAGCGACTGGAGTGGTAAGGTTTGGTTTCGATTCTTTTTTATCCGTAATTGCTTTTAAAGGACGAGAAGTAAGTGTTTCCTTAGGTTGTTTTACTTCGGTCGAGGTTCTTTTATTCTTACGAGCCTTTTTCTTCAAAATCACTTTCTCCTTATGTAAATTCTCAGGTTTTATAACCTTTCCTTCTTTGGTAACTCTCGTTCCGAATCTGTTATAGTACTTTATTCCTTCTTCAGTGATTCTAGTGAAAACAATTCCATCATTTTCTTTGCAGTCCTCAGCATGCGCAGGTGGTGGAGGTGTTTTTCCATTCACCTTTGATGATTTCGGTGGCGGTGGAGTTCTCTTCTTAACTTTTTGAACAGGTGGCGGTGGTGGGAGTTGTTTCTTTTCAGCCTCCGTTAAATACGATCGTTTTTTTACAACCGTGTTACCGCTCTCATAAGTATACGTTACTTTATCCTTGTAAACATGAACGTCTTTTACCTTGTCTTTACTTGACTTAACTTCTTTTAACGTGGCTTTTGTTTTTTGAGCCACTACCCTTTCCGCAAATAAAAAGGTAAATCCAGCAATTAAGGGTACAACTGCTAACTTTTTTAGCAGAATTTTTGATTTTGAACTTTTAGTAGTCATCATAACTAATCGTTTTTTTGTTAATGAATAATTGAAATTACTGGCCAGGTAATAATTGTTATTCCAAGCGGTTTTGTTTAGTAACAAATATTGGTACTCGGAAATATTTTTATGTAATGTAATTACGTTGTTGTCAGCTAAAAACTCATGGTTGAGTTGAATGTACTTTTTAAGTAGATAAAACATTGGGTTAAACCAAAAACTAATTAAAAGCAATTCAAGAAAAAGAACATCAAACGTGTGTTTTTGAGTAACGTGGGTTAATTCATGTGTGAATAATTCTTTTTCTATTTCTTTGTTATCAAATTCCTCTTTATTAATAAAAATGTAATTCCAAAAAGTATAGGGACTAATTGTGTCATTAACCAATACGAGGGTTGCTTTTTTATAACGGACTTTCTTATTGCTTCTGATGATTTTAACAAGGTTCCAAAGGTTTTTGAAAAAACGAATAAGTAGAATTCCTGTTACAATGAGCCAAATGTATAATAGGTAGTCAAAGTAATTGAAGGAATTTGTTGTCGTTCCATTAGAAACTAACATTTCTTCTATGTATTCTGGTTCAGAGGGAACTATAACAATCGTTTCTATAGTGAATAAAGGAATCAAAAATGAAACAACGACACTTCCCAACAGATAAAAACGATTGAATCGATGCATTTTTTCCTTTTCTAGAAAGAAATGATAGAATACCAATAGAAGTGATAAACAACCGATTGTTTTTAAAATATAGAAAATCATTTTTTCTGTTCTTTTATTTGATTGTCAATAAGTTCTTTTAGTTTTTCAAGTTCTGTTACTGATAAATCGGTTTCAGAGGTAAAGAATGAAGCAAATTGGCTAGCTGAATTATTGAAAAAGTTCTTGATCAAACCTTTCATGTGTTTTGAGAAATAGTCTGATTTCTTAACTAATGGAAAATACTCTCTCGATTTGCCATAAAGTTTATAGTCAATAAAACCTTTGTCTTTCATTCTTTTTAGCAGAGTTGCAACGGTTGTATTTGCAGGCTTTGGCTCTGGGAACTCTGCTAGGATATCCTTCATAAAGGCCTTTTCGAGTTTCCATAAGTATTGCATTACTTGTTCTTCTGTTTTTGATAATTGCATCTCTACATGTTTAGAATTAACTCTACAAATGTAGAAATAAAATTTAATTCTACAAATGTAGAGATGTTAAAATATTTAAAAAGTGAATTTTTCTTCTTAATTCTCACGCATATTAAAGGAGTTTCGGGTTGGATTCAATGTAGTGTGCTCTTTTGTAATTATTTATGTTAATACCAGTGTTAACGGTTAATGCTAGGTTAACGGTTTCGTTTTCTGGCTTTTTGTTTAAAGTTTCCATTACTTTTGAAATGTGAAAACAAGAATAAACATATTAATCATTGCTTCTTTAATTGCACTAGTTGTCTTATCTGTTATTCAATATTCTTTGATAGAAAACACATTTAAGCTACAGCGCGATGCGTTTTTTAAGGAAGCGAAGCAAGAGTTAAAGTTTCTAGAGAAAACGGATGAATGGGATGAAGCATATGCAACCATTTTAAAACAAGTTGTTTTAGGATATGAAGATCCTTTTAATTCTGACGAAAAATTATTCACATCGTTTTATAAAAAGAGAGATAGCTTAAATGAAAAGTTCAAAAGTTATTTTAAGAAAGCCATAGAAAGTAAAGAACTTGCGTTTCCCATAACATATCAGAAGAATATCACTAGGGCTATTCTTATTAATGAGTTGGGAAGGGATACTTTGGTAAGCGCAAAAAATGAACCAGTATTACTTTTTGGAAATTCACTAAATGAAGCAACAAGATATCATGTTAATAGCGGAGAATGGTCTTCCATGAGTTCTTCCAAAGAAGAAAACGATAATCTGTCAATTAGAGATGAAAAACTCGGTTTTGTAATAGCGACGAATAGCTATATTGATGTTAAGAATTGGAGGATAGAGGTTTTAAAACGTATGTTCTGGGTGTTATTAGCTAGTATTGGTTCAATAGTAACAATTATTTTACTCTTTGTATATGCTTTTTATTCTTTTATAAAGCAGAAGAAAAATGCGGACATAAAAACAGATTTCGTAAATAATATAACTCACGAGCTTAAAACTCCATTGGCAACTTTGAGTATTGCTACGAAAACATTACAAGATAAAAACGTTCAAAAAAACGAAGTTATTGTGCAATCTACAATTGCTACTATTGACAGGCAAAGAGGTCGTTTACAAAACCTAATCGATCAAGTGGTAAACAATTCCCTTGGATTTGAAGATATTCAACTTGAGAAGAAGGAAGTAAATCCGAAAAGATGGTTGGAAAACCTGATAAATGATTATCAATTGCAACAGTCTGATGTAAAGATTACGAGTAATTTTTCTCAAGAGAATAGCTTACTCAAAATAGATAAGTTTCAGTTGAACACGGCAGTTCTGAATGTGTTGGAGAATGCGGTGAAATATGGTGCAGACACCATTACTATTTCTACGGCACAAACGGAAAGTGATTTTCGAATTACTATTGAAGATAATGGCATAGGAATCGCTAAGAATCAATTGAAGAAAGTATTTGATAAGTTTTATCGAATAGATAATGATACGGTTCATAATGTAAAAGGATTGGGCCTGGGATTGTATTATGTAAATCAAATAGTGAAAGCTCATAACGGAAGCATTACTTTGGATAGTCAGCTTTCCAAAGGAACAACAGTAACCATTAAAATTCCTGTATGATGAAGACAGTTTTATTAGCAGAAGACGATATTGATTTTGGTAATATTTTAAAACAGTATCTGAGCTTGTACGAGTTTAAGGTTACTTGGGCGAAAGATGGAGAAGAAGCATTGGAAGTATTTCATAAAAATGAATTTGATATCTGTGTTTTTGATGTTATGATGCCTAAGTTGGATGGTTTTTCTCTTGCCGAGAAAGTAATTGAACAAAATCCGGAAATGCCTTTTGTGTTTTTAACAGCACGAAATCAAAAGGAAGATAAAATAAAAGGGCTGAAATTGGGAGCGGACGATTATATTATAAAACCTTTTGAGGCAGAAGAACTCATTCTGCGTTTACAAAATATTATCAAAAGAACGCAAAAAAGAGTTGCCATTCATTATACGAAAAACGACTTTACTATTGGGGAATATCAATTTAGCAAGGAGAAACTTGAATTGAAATATAAAGAAACTGTCCAGCGATTAACTGAAAAAGAGGCGCAACTTATTCAGTTTTTGTTTCAACATAAAAATCAATTACTGAAAAGAGATAAAATATTACAAGCCGTTTGGGGAACTGATGACTTCTTCACAGGAAGAAGTATGGATGTATTTATTAGTCGATTGCGAAAGTATTTTAAGGAAGATGATTCGATTAAAATTGAAAGTATAAGAGGTGTGGGGCTCGAATTTAAGATAGTTTCCACAAAAGAATAATCATTTAACATATAAAATAAGAGGTTTCTGTATTGTCTTTTACAGGAACGGTCACCCTAATGCCTAAAAACAACGTATAACTTTAAAATTAATAATTATGAGAACTTTAATGTATTTAGTATTTTTTTTAACTACAATATTTGTAAAAGCCCAAGAAACACCTGAACCTCCACAACCACCAACGGAAGTACATAATACCGCCGAAGAAAGGAGTTATTCATACAATTCTTCTACTAATAGAAGTAAACGTAATAGTTCTAGTTCTATCTCAGTAAAAAGCACCAATACCACCTATAAATTTAGGGCATCTTTTAATGATGAGTTTACGGTAGATGTAAGAAACTTTCTTCAAAAGAAACTAAGTGAAATGAAGTTTACAAATAGCAATGGAACGTCTTTTTGGAGTAATTTAAAAAACAATGAAGAGGTTTTTAAATGTAGAGTAAGTGAAGGATATGTGAGAATTTATGTAGACAAAGAAATGACTTCGAAAGATTTTCAAGAAAAAATACAAGCGATTGGTAATCAACTTAAGTATGTAATTAATGGGGAAAACATGCGTGAATCAAAGAAGGCCCGCAAAGAAAGTGCTAAACGAAGATTAGATAGAGCAAAAAGAGAATATGAAAGGGCTCAGAGAAACTATGATAGGACTCAAAAATAAGGAGTCGATTCTTTACAAAAATCCCCGTTTTATATTTAAAACGGGGATTTTTCAAGTTGTATTATTTACTTAATTCTGTAAAATATTTATAGAAGTAAGGAATGGTTTCAATACCTTTTAAGTAATTCCAAACTCCAAAATGTTCGTTTGGTGAGTGAATAGCATCAGAATTTAATCCGAATCCCATTAAAATGGTTTTGCTTTTCAATTCTTCTTCAAACAAAGCAACAATTGGAATACTACCCCCACTACGTTGTGGAATTGGAGTAGCTCCAAACGTTTCTTCATAGGCTTTACTTGCCGCTTGATAACCGATATTATCAATAGGAGTAACATATCCTTGACCACCATGGTGTGGAGTTACCTTTACCTTTACACCTTCAGGAGCAATACTCTCGAAATGTGTTTTAAATAATTCGGTAATCTCTCTCCATTCTTGATTAGGAACTAAACGCATTGATATTTTCGCATAAGCTTTACTCGCAATAACAGTTTTAGCACCTTCACCTGTGTAACCTCCCCATATTCCATTAACATCTAACGTAGGGCGAATAGAATTTCGTTCGTTCGTTGAAAAACCTTCTTCTCCATACACTGAATCAATATCTAAAGCATTTTGATATTCTTCTAGTGAAAAAGGAGCTTTCGCCATTTCATCGCGTTCTTCTCTTGATAGCTCTTCAACTTTATCATAAAAACCAGGAATGGTAATATGTTTGTTTTCATCATGTAATGACGCAATCATTTTGGTCAATACATTAATTGGGTTCGCAACAGCTCCTCCATAAAGCCCAGAATGTAAATCTCTATTTGGACCAGTTACTTCTACTTCAACATAACTTAAACCTCTTAAACCTGTAGTAATAGAAGGAATGTTGTTTGCAATCATTCCGGTATCAGAAATCAAAATTACATCATTCGCTAACTTTTCCTTGTTTCTAGGAACAAACCAAGCCAAGCTCTCTGATCCAACTTCTTCCTCCCCTTCAATCATAAACTTTACGTTACAAGGAAGGTTTCCTGTTTGAGTCATATATTCCAAAGCTTTCACATGCATATACATTTGACCTTTATCATCACAGGCTCCTCTTGCGAAAATAGCACCTTCAGGATGGATATCTGTTTCTTTGATAATAGGCTCAAAAGGTGGAGAGTCCCATAAATCAATAGGATCAGCAGGTTGTACATCGTAATGACCATAAACCAATACTGTAGGTAGATTAGGATCTATAATTTTTTCTCCGTAAACAATAGGGTATCCAGGGGTTTCACAAATTTCAACTTTGTCGCAACCAGCCTTTTCTAAACTATTTTTTATGCTGTCAGCAGTATTAAGTACGTCTTGGTTAAAAGCAGGATCAGCACTTACCGATGGTATTTTGAGAAGCTCAATAAGCTCATCTAAAAAGCGCTGTTTATGGTTGGCTATATAGTCTTGAATAGTTTGCATTGTAAAATAATTAAGTACGCTAAGTTAACAGATTTTTTTTGAATTCTGTTTTCAAAATCTATGTGACTTTTGGTAACTATCTGTTTCCTAATTAATGTAAGTAGATATTTTAGTTTCCTCTAAAAAAGAGTTCCCTCTAACAATCTCAAAAAGAAATTGTTTGTCAACTTTTTTTAAGAAACTGGTAATATTATGTTAACACAACCTCAAAAGAAAGTATATATGTTTGCTGCGCATTAGCAGTCTATTTAAAATTTTTAGAAGGGTTTTAAAATAGAATTTAGTTGTAAGCTCTCGTTCGAGAGCTTTTTTTATGCTGAAAATTCTGATTTACAGTTTTGTATGAGTTTGATAATATAAAACCTAATAAATAGTGTTTGATATTTGAATAGTTTGTGTATATTTGCACGCACAATTCAAAAACACGCGGGTGTGGTGGAATTGGTAGACACGCTAGACTTAGGATCTAGTGCCGCAAGGCGTGGGGGTTCGACTCCCTTCACCCGTACTAAAAAACCTTCAGGAACTCTGAAGGTTTTTTTATGCTTTGAAAAAAGATGGATGGTGATTCCCTATTTATTTAGATTATGGGTTCAAAATATTTAATTTAGTTGTTAGAATCCTCTGTAAATTGGGGTTCTCGGGATAGAAATCCTTTCGTCATGTAAATGAATAAAGCTCCCAACGTTTTCATAAATTATTCTTCCTGATAAATCTAAGATCTCATTTTTAATTAGCCATCTTACAAAGCCCCTTCTACCTCTTAGTCCAGATGAAACCTCTAGGAAAGTACCATTCCCTAACGAAGGGAATATTATTCTTTTGTAGTGTTTTTTATCTCCATTTCCATATATCCTTTTCTCGTTTCTAAAAATAATGCTCTCTCCATAAGGCCCTAATTCTGTAATCATAAAACCTTCTTCTCCTATGAGACCTGCTGTTTTATAGGTCATAAAAGGTTTTTCATCTTTATAAACTATTCCCTTTTTAAATTTTATTTTTTGAGAGAATAAACCCATCGATGATATTAGCATAATAAATAAAATAGTTTTTTTCATAATATTCTTTTTTTTAAATGTTAATCCTATTGTTTTTCTGTGTGTTTTTTTTGATTTTTTATTGAGATTTGCTAAGGATTAATTTCGAAAGTCGTCTAATGAGTAGTTGTCTTTTTCTGATCCTTTTAATGAATGAACTATTTTGCAAATTTTGTTCCAAAAAGGATGCGATTATTAGTTTTAACAGGTAGTTTTATGAAAATATAAACCTAGCTATATTGAGTCTCCTGATTTAGTTTGAGCGAGTTTTTTGATTTTTGAATGTTGTTTTGTCTTTGTTGTCAGTATTTTATGGCGATTTTGAAGATGGTCTGAGAAAGGCGGTATGGGGTAAAGTAGAATATTGAATGAATTTCAATTTTTAAGTTCTTGATGGGGTTACTTGTTTCGTGTGAATAAAAATAAAAATGGATGCATTGAATTTGTTTTCTCTAAATCCTCGTTCTGAAAATAAGTAATACTAGAATCGGATGAGGAGGTATTTTGTGTATGTAGCAGTTAAGGAGGTTTTAATTAGTGCCTTCTTTGCTTATTTTGTGTTCATACGTACTTTTCTTAGCCAATATGCAATGATCGTACTGCCGATGATTCCAGGAATAAACCAACCATAAAAACTTGGAAATAATTCGTTAACAACAACAAATGCTGTTGTTGCTGAAATATATGCTCCTACCGTCTTGCCAATATGTAATTTTAACCATCCTTTTTTAAGTCTTTCAGGTTTAGAAAATAGTAGAATATCTCGAGTTGAGAAAAATATTCCCATAAGCCCGAAAACAAGAAGCACAATATTTATGTTACTTGTTACAAGAATAGGAAGTAGAATCATTAATATTCCCGTAAGTGCCATTATTAGTGCTATGGTTTTATCTAAGAATAGAGATGTTGTTTCGTTTTTAAAATTCAATGCTCTTTTACCTGTTAAAACAAAATATAGACTAAAAATTCCTATTGAAAACAAGAATGGATTGATGTGATTTGGTAAAACTGAAATAAGCATCGCTGATAAGGCGCAAGAAGTCATGGAGTAATAAAAAACGATGCCAGATTTTTTATGAGCTTTTTTTCCTTTTTTTGCGAATAGTGAAATGGTTCCAGAAATAAGTGCAAGTCCGCCTAGTACCGCATGAAAAATTATCAATATGCCTATCATTTTTTTTCTTTGTTAGATTTTCAATGATTCAAATATCTAATAACCAAATTGATTTCTTAAGATTTTTTAACTCAACTGTTATTTTTTAGGAATGAGTTGTTAAGAGGGGAATGCTTTTTTAATTTTTGAACAGATTTCTTTCCATGAATCTCTGATAGGAACAAAAAAACCTTCAATGTAGCTGAAGGTTTTTTAATTTAATGTTAGCTCGTTAGAACGTTACACCTTGAAAGTAAGTACTGGTTTTACAACGTTTTTAGAAAGACTCATTGAAATACTTCCGTTTAGGTATTTGGATAGTCCAGTTCTTCCATGGGTTGCTATTGATATTAAATCAACTTCTTTATCTGTTGAAAAATTTAAAATACCTCGCGGTACCGATTTACTGTTGTATACATGTATTGAGTATTTCTCAATGTTGTATTTTTTTATAAACTTTTCAACTTTTTTCTTTGATTCCATAGAATCTTCGAACTTTTTCGGTGTGTTTATTTTTAATAGATAGATTTTGCTATTGAAAAATTTCGAAAATTCTAAGAAGCCTTCGAAAGCTTTCGCTTCATCTTTTTCAAAGGTTGAGGCAAAAACGAATTTTTTTAATTTAAATTTAGAATCATTTTTCTTAGTAATCAAAACAGGTGTGTTTAAACTTGCAATTGTTTTCTCAGTATTCGAGCCAATAATCATTTCCTTTAAGGCGGTTTGCCCTTTTGATCCCATTACAATCATATCTGGTTTGATCTTTTGAGAGTAGTCACGAATTCCTTCGAAAGGATTTTGAAAACGTATTGAGTGTTGTATGTCGTCAAAGTCTTCGAAGTACTTTGTTTTAATGTCGACAAGTTTGTCTTTCACTTTTCTAAGATATAACATGCTTTCTGGAATACTGAAGTTGCTTCCAGCTCCCATGTCAACAATTCCAGAAGGTAATTCTACCATATGGACTAAATGAATTTGGCTTTTTGATTTTTTTGCAATTTTCGAAGCAAGAACACAGGCGTACTCGGAGTGCTTTGAAAAATCTATTGGAACCAATATTTTTTTCATGATAAATGTGGGGTTAGAGAAGAGAGCAACAGTGTAAAAATACATTTTTTTTAAGAAAAAAACTATTTGCGTGTTAAGTAATAAGTTAGTATATTTGCATGGAATTTAAAGAATTATTAAATGCAGGGGACGAATGTCCCCTCTTTTTATATCTAAAATGAATCAGGAAAGAGTAAAAGAATTATTACAGGAAGCCCTTGAGGAAAATAACTCGTTGTTTTTAATAGAATTACAGTTTCTTGAAAATAATAAAATAAAAGTTATTGTTGACGGAGATGAAGGCGTACCTTTGAGCGAATGTGTTCGGATTAGTAGAAATATTGAGCATAATTTAGATCGTGAAGAAGAGGATTTTGCGTTAGAAGTTACTACGCCAGATATCGCTCATCCTTTAGTTCAAAAACGTCAGTATAAAAAGAACCAAGGAAGAACACTCAAGGTGAAAACTCAAACTGAAGAGTTTGAAGGAAGTTTGGTTGAAGTAACTGATGAAGAAATTACCTTACAATGGAAGGCAAGAGAGCCTAAGCCAGTGGGTAAAGGAAAACATACTGTTGAAAAAACTGTAGTTTTACCATATAAAGATATAAAAGAAGCAAAAGTGAAGATTATATTTAATTAAGATAATGAGATGGAAAATATTGCGCTAATCGATTCGTTTTCGGAGTTTAAAGATATCAAGAGTATTGATAGGGTAACACTTATGTCTATATTAGAAGAAGTGTTTAGAGCGGCTTTGAAACGTAGATTTGGATCAGATGAGAATTTTGATATTATTATTAACCCTGATAAAGGAGATTTAGAGATTTGGAGGAACAGGGTTGTAGTAGCAGATGGAATGTCAGAAGATGACAACGAAGAAATCGAATTATCGGAGGCTAGAAAAATTGAGCCTGATTTTGAAATAGGAGAAGATGTTTCTGAAGAAGTAAAGTTAGTAGATTTAGGAAGAAGAGCTATCTTAGCGCTGCGTCAAAATCTAATTTCAAAGATTCACGAGCATGATAGTACGAATGTATTTAAGCAATTTAAAGACCTGGAAGGTGAAATTTATAGCGCAGAAGTACACCATATTCGTCATAATGCCGTAATTTTACTGGATGATGAAGGAAATGAAATTGTTTTACCAAAAAGTGAGCAAATTCGTTCTGATTTCTTTAGAAAGGGAGATACCGTTCGCGGTGTTATAAAGTCGGTTGAATTAAGAGGGAATAAACCAGCCATTATCTTATCGAGAACAGCGCCAAAATTCTTGGTAAAGTTATTTGAGCAAGAAATCCCTGAAGTTTTTGATGGTTTAATTACTATTGAAGGTGTAGCTAGAATACCTGGAGACAAGGCTAAAATAGCTGTTGATTCATATGATGATAGAATTGACCCTGTTGGTGCATGTGTTGGAGTAAAAGGATCTCGTATTCACGGTATTGTTCGTGAATTGGGTAATGAAAATATTGATGTAATTAACTTTACTAAAAACGAACAGTTATTCATATCAAGAGCCTTAAGTCCAGCGAAGGTATTATCGGTTTCTATTGATAAGTTTGAAGAGGAGAAGAATGGGAAGAAAGGACGTGTTAATGTATTATTGAAACCAGAAGAAGTATCAAAAGCAATTGGTCGTGCTGGGGTTAATATTAGATTAGCAAGTGAATTAACAGGATACGAAATAGATGTTCAGAGAGAAGGAATTGAAGAAGAAGATGTAGAATTAACAGAATTCTCTGATGAAATCGAAGCTTGGGTAATCGAAGAATTCAAGAAAATTGGATTAGATACTGCAAAGAGTGTTCTAGAAAAAGATGTTTCAATGTTGATTCAAAGAACTGATTTGGAAGAGGAAACAATTTTAGAAGTTCAGAAGATTCTTAGAGAAGAATTTGAAGATTAAGATATTTTCGGAGAGCTAGTAGCCGCTTAAAGACTGGCGATAAAGGAAAAAAGGCATAACTATGATGGTTATTGTAAAGTGTGCTTTTTAGGAATAAAGTATAAAATAATTTATGGCTGAAGGCAAAAAATTAAGACTAAATAAGGTTTTAAGAGAATTAAACATTTCTTTAGATCGAGCTGTAGAACACCTTGGTAAAAATGGCTATGAGGTTGAGGCTCGTCCTACTACAAAGATTTCTGATAAGGAATATCAAATATTACTTGATGGATTCCAAACAGATAAATCTAAGAAGGTGGCTTCTAAAGAGGTGAGCGAAGAGAAGAGAAAGGAAAAAGAGGCAATTCGCCAACAATTAGAAGCTGAGCAAGAGAAGAAACGTTTAGAGGAAGAAGCTAAAAAGCAAGAAGTTTTAAAAGCCAAAGCAACTAAATTAGAACTTAAAACTGTTGGTAAAATCAATATTGACACAGGGAAAGAGGTCGTAGCAGAACCAGAGGTGAAGGAAGAACCTGTTGTTGAAAATAAGCCAGAACCAGTAGTTGAAGAAAAAGTAACCAAACAAGCAGAAACACCTAAAGTTGAAGTGACTGAACCTAAAAAAGAAGTTACTCCTCCTGTTAAAAAGGAAGAACCTGCTCCAATAGTGAAAAAAGAAGATACTATAAAAAAAGTAGATGAAAGTGCTCAGAAGGTTGAGCATTCTAAGCCTGCTGCAGCATCTAAAATTGATAAGGCAGTAGAGCAAAGTCAATTGTCAAGAGCTAAAAAAGTTGAAAAACCTAAAGCTGTTGAAAAGCAAGCCGAAGTTACTCCGGAAAATGCTGAGAAGATTAAAACTCAGTATAAGAAATTAGATGGTCCAAGAATTACAGGTCAAAAAATTGATTTAAAACAATTTGAAAGGCCTAAAAAGAAAAAGCCAGATAATAAGGATAACAAAAAAGACGGCGATAAGAGAAAGCGTAAAAGAATTGTAAACAAACCAGGCGGAAATAACCAAGGTAATAACAATAATAACCAAGGGAATAATAACAACCGTCAAGGAGGAAACAATAACAATCGCCAGGGAGGTAACAATAATAACCGCCAAGGAGGGAATAATAACAACCGTCCAGGTGGTGGAAATCGTCAAGGAGGAAACAATAGAGGAGGTAATAATCGTGGAAACCACAGAGGAAGACGCCCTATTGTTCAGAAAGAAGAACTTACAGAAGCTCAAATCCAAAAACAAGTTAGAGAAACTCTTGAAAAGCTTCAAGGAAAATCTAACAAAGGAAAAGGGGCTAAGTATCGTAGAGATAAAAGAGATCAACACCGTCAGCAGGCTGAGGCTGAATTAAAGGCGCAGCAAGAAGAAAGCAAAGTATTGAAAGTAACAGAATTTGTTACCGTAAGTGAAGTTGCTACAATGATGGATAAGCCAGTTACAGATATTATTTCTGCATGTATGATGTTAGGAATGATGGTAACAATGAACCAACGTTTAGATGCTGAAACACTTCAGATTGTTGCTGAAGAGTTTAATTACAAAGTTGAGTTCGTAGGTGCTGAGGTAGAAGAATCTATTGAAGAGGTAGTTGATAAACCAGAAGATTTATTAAACAGAGCGCCTATTATTACAGTAATGGGACACGTAGATCATGGTAAAACATCGTTACTTGACTACATTCGTAAGGCAAATGTAATTGCTGGTGAAAGTGGTGGAATTACACAGCACATTGGTGCATATGGAGTAGCGTTAGACAATGGTCAAAAAATAGCATTCTTAGATACACCGGGTCACGAGGCCTTTACGGCGATGCGTGCTCGTGGTGCTCAGGTAACAGATTTAGTAATTATTGTAATTGCAGCAGATGATGATGTAATGCCTCAAACAAAAGAAGCAATTTCTCACGCTCAAGCAGCAAATGTGCCAATCATTTTTGCAATTAACAAGATTGATAAGCCTAATGCAAACCCTGATAATATTAAAACTCAGTTATCAGCAATGAACTTACTTGTTGAGGATTGGGGTGGTAATATTCAATCACAAGAAATATCTGCTAAAACAGGTCAAGGAGTTGATGAATTATTAGAAAAAGTATTGTTAGAAGCTGAAGTATTAGAACTGAAAGCAAATCCTAATAGGAATGCAGTTGGAACTGTTGTTGAAGCGCAATTAGATAAAGGTAGAGGATATGTTTCTACTATCTTAGTTCAAGCAGGAACACTTAAAATTGGAGATTATTTATTAGCAGGAAAGCATAGTGGTAAAGTAAGAGCTATGTTTGACGAAAGAGGTAATAAAGTTAAAGAAGCAGGACCTTCGACTCCAGTATCTATTCTTGGTCTTGATGGTGCTCCACAAGCAGGTGATAAATTCAATGTATTTGATGATGAAAGAGAAGCGAAGCAAATTGCAGCAAAACGTTCTCAATTACAACGTGAGCAATCTGTAAGAACTCAGAAAACATTAACATTAGACGAAATTGGACGTCGTATTGCTTTAGGAGATTTCAAAGAGTTGAATATTATTCTTAAGGGAGACGTGGATGGATCTGTGGAAGCATTAACGGACTCGTTCCAGAAGTTATCTACCGAAGAAATCCAAGTGAACATACTTCACAAAGGAGTTGGTGCTATTACAGAATCTGATGTATTATTAGCAACTGCTTCTGATGCAATTATTGTTGGGTTTAATGTACGTCCTCAAGGAAATGCAAGAACTGTAGCAGATAAGGAAGAAGTTGATATCAGAACATACTCAATCATCTATGACGCAATTAACGATCTGAAAGATGCAATGGAAGGAATGCTTTCTCCAGAAATGAGAGAAGAAGTTCTTGGTAATGTTGAAATCAGAGAAGTTTATAAGATTTCTAAGGTTGGTAATATTGCAGGATGTATGGTAATGACTGGTAAGATTACGAGAGATGCGAAAGTTCGTATTATTAGAGAAGGAATTGTAGTTCATGATGGTTTATTAGCTTCATTAAAGCGTTTCAAAGACGATGTTAAAGAAGTTACTAAAGGATACGATTGTGGTCTTCAAATTAAAGGATACAACGATATTAAAGAAGGTGATAATATTGAAGCTTATACTGAAGTTGCAGTTAAGAAAAAGCTTAAATAAAAGCCTTGAACATAATAATCAAAAAGCTCAGTTTATTCAAACTGAGCTTTTTTTATGCAAATGGTTTTTGTAAAATCGGATTTTTTTACAATATATTGGTTTTTAAAAAGTTGTATATTCACGCGACACTTTACTCCAAAGTGCTTCATAACTTTAATTTGAGAATTGATAAATGGTTAGATGCGTTTTCTTCATTGTTTTTTTATTCACTTTTTGTTCATGGGCTCAACAACCTCTTACAAGCAATCAAAAATTTCATAAAACCTCGGGAGATGTGCTAGTTGTTGCTCTTCCAGCGTTGGCTTTAGGTTCTACATTTATTTGGGATGATGAAAGTGATGGAACACTACAATTCACAAAAAGCTTTATAGCTACCTCTGCAACAGTATATGTAATGAAATTACTTATCGATAAAGAACGACCAAGTGGTGAAAGTTTGAATAGTTTTCCTTCAGGTCATACAGCGATATCTTTTGCTAGTGCTGCGTTTTTTCAAAAGAGATACGGATGGAAAGTTGGTGTTCCGGCTTATGCTTTAGCCGCGTATGTAGGGTATTCAAGAATTAAATCAGATAAGCATGATAAATGGGATGTTCTGGCTGGTGCTCTTATTGGAGCGGGTTTTTCCTATTTATTTACTAAAAAATATAATATGGACAATAAAGTTAGCGTATCACTCGGAACAGTGGAGAGGTATACGACGGTTGGTCTAACTTATCGCTTTTAAAATAGGTTAGAGGTATTTTTTTACTTGATTAACAATATTATTGATATTGATAGTATCGAAACAATTTAGATAGCCCTCAGGGTAATCTTTCCCATAAACAGAGGTTGGAATTAAAGGGAACTGTTCTAAATCCGGTAGTATTTGATTTTCCAAAGGTTGTTTAAATGGTGTAAAACCTAAATAAGGGTGTGTTACTCCCCAAATTGTAATTACAGGAACATCGTACATTGCGGCCATATGTCCGTTTCCTGAATCCATTGAAACCATAACATCTAAGTTTGTTATTATATCAAGTTCTTCTTTAAAACTTCCTTTTTTAATCAGCGAGTGTACATTATTATATTTACTTTCGATAGATTCAAAAACCTTCTTTTGATCGTTTCCACCACCAAATAATAATATACTTACGTTATTAAGGCTGCTCAGGACTTCGATAAGCTCGTTTAATTTAGTTTCTGGTAGACTTTTACTTTCGTAAGCTGCAAATGGTGCAATTCCTATTAATTTGCGCTTTTCAACGTCCTTTTTAATATAGGTAGGTATGCTTTTCTGAGGTACAATATAAGATTGTGACAGATTAATTGGAAACCCTAATTTTCTGAATACATCAGCATAGCGTTCATGAGTAGATTTAAGAGGTACCAACTTCTTATTTTGATTAAGAGAGGTTAGCTCTTTTTTTTCCTTTCTTCCTTTATCTATTTGGTAAGATTTATACCCTTTAAGTTTGAATAAACCAACAAGTCCCTTTGACCTTAGAACATTGTGAAGATCCGCTACGTAATCAATATTTAGACGTAATAACTCTTTGTGCAGACCAAATAATCCCCAAAAACCTTCATGCTTTCCTTTCAAATCTGGGCAGAAAATTGAAACCCTGTCCAAATCATCAAAAAAAGGAGAGAAAAACGATCGCGTTACAACAGTAATTTTAACATTCGGATGCTGATCTAATAAAGCTCTTAGAACAGGCATCGTCATGGCAACGTCTCCCATGGCTGAGAGACGTATGACCAAAATATGTTTTGTTGTAGATTTCAAGTGAAATTACTTTTGAGATCGCAGTACTGGGTTTAACTCTTCATCGTTATACATTTTCATTTGCTTGTAAACCTTCATGTATTTGTCTCCATTTTCAATATCTGTCAAAAGTGTATCTATTGCCGTAGATAAGTCAATACGTTGCTCAAGTAAAACATCAAGCTTTTTTTGACAGTTATTTTTGTGTTCCGTAGATGCATCAGAACGATTAGCCTCTTCATTCATATGATATACTTTTAAGGCTAAAATTGAAAGTCTATCAATACCCCAAGCAGGACTTTCGGTATTTATGGTAGCATTGCTTTTGGCTGAAACGTCTTTATATTTTTCTAAAAAATAAGCATCAATATATTCAACCATATCAGTCCTATCTTGATTCGAAGCATCAATTTTTCTCTTTAAATCTAAGGCAGCAACAGGATCTATATTAGGATCTCTAATAATATCTTCATAATGCCATTGAACAGTGTCAATCCAACACTTTCTATAAAGTAAATGACCTAGTAAATCTTCCTTTTCACCATACTTATTCGTGAATTCCTGGTATACATCATCTTTTATATGGTAGTCATTAATTACTTCTTGAAAAATCTTATTCGCTCTATCTGTAAACATGTTCAAAAATTACTTTAAAGGTCAAAGGTACTATATATAAATTATATGAACCTTTTCCTAAGTTTTAAAAGAAACTTAAAGGAACTAGCTCTAACGCTAGGAGAAATGAAATAAACGTATGGTTTTTTAAGCAAAACGTCTTTCAATTATCTCTAGTAACCTTGTTTCATATTCTTCCTTTTCAGACCAATCGTAATCTGGTTTTACCAATTTATTGATGAATTTCTTCGCCTCTTTTTCAGTTTTGCAAGTGTTTAATTGAGAGATAACTCTATTGAAATCTGTTTGATTTCCTTCAAATAAGTGCTTTACGAAAGCAATTCTATCGTTAAGACCAATTTGAATTGTATTTTGTAAATGATCGTTTAAAGATTTCTTAGGCTCGGCTTTTTCAAAAAGATTCGCCATTACATCAACAGGTAATGTATCATTTAACTCTTCCTCTAATGTAGGAGTTTTTCGTTCACCGATATCCTTAACATCATTCTTTGTAGTGTCTTCTTTTTTACTGAACAATAAATCCTCAAGTTCATCAAAAGGTTGTTCAGCTATTTCTTCAACTTTGGTAATTGACTCACTTTTTTGAAAAGGAGTCTCCTCAACTTTTTTCGGTTGTTCTGGTTCAGGTTGCTCAGCTTCTTCTTCTAAAACATGCTTTACAATAGTCTCCTTTTCTACTTCCTTGATTTCTTCAGGGGTCTTAACAACAGTCTCGATAGTAGGTTCTTCAGGAGTTAAAGGTTTCTCAATTACTTGTTTTTCTGGAATTACCTCGTTTATAGGGGCATTCACCACCTCTTCGTTAATAGCTTCAGCTTTTTCTGCTTCAATAGTTTCTTTTCTCTCCTCGGCTTCAACTACCTTGTTTATTAATTCTTCTTTCGTAACATCTGCATTTGGAGTGGTGTTTATATACTCCTCTACATAAGCTAAAACTGAAAGTTTTTCATAAACTTCGTATGCTTTTTCCTTTAGAGCTAACACATCTTCTTTATTTTTCATTTTTAAAATACTGTGTGCTAAACTTGTTAAATCGGAGGCTAATTTTTTGTGCATAAGTTGTTTTATGTTTTTAAGTTTTGCTCTTAAATTTTAATAAATTTGTTCTCTATTCGAAAGTAAAAATAAATGTTAATAACAGAGCTTAAAATTACAAAATGTTTCTTGAAAATACAGTAAATTATACAGAACAATTTGGGTGGATAGAAGTAATTTGTGGCTCAATGTTTTCTGGGAAAACAGAAGAACTTATTCGACGTCTAAGAAGAGCTCAATTAGCAAAACAACGAGTTGAAATTTTCAAACCAGAGGTAGATACGCGTTATGATGACGAAGAAGTGGTTTCTCATAATGAAAATAGAATCCGATCGACACCAGTTCCTGCATCATCTAATATTCGACTTTTAGCCAACAATGTTGATGTTGTGGGTATTGATGAAGCGCAATTTTTTGATGATGAAATTGTTGCGGTATGCAACGATTTGGCAAACAGAGGAATTCGCGTAATTGTTGCTGGTTTGGATATGGATTTTAAAGGAAATCCTTTTGGTCCAATGCCCGCTTTGATGGCAACTGCCGAATACGTAACGAAGGTACATGCTGTTTGTACTCGTACAGGGAATTTGGCTCATTATAGCTATAGAAAAGCGTCAAACGATGATATTGTGATGCTAGGAGAAACGCAAGAATACGAACCACTTAGTAGAGCTGCATATTACAAAGCAATGAAAAATTCTAAAACCGAAAAAGATAACTCAGATGAATAATCATGTTACCGTATTAGAAATAGATGCAAATGCAGTATTGCATAACTTAAATTATTTCAAACAGAAGCTGAACCCTACAACAAAAATGTTGGCAGTAGTAAAAGCATTTGGTTATGGAAGTGAGGCGGTTGAAATTGCAAAAATAGTACAAGATCAGGTTGATTATTTTGCGGTGGCTTACTCTCATGAAGGAGTGGTGTTACGTGAAGCAGGTATCAAAACTCCGATCTTGGTTTTACATCCTCAAATTCAGAATTTGGATCTCATCGTAAAGCATTATTTAGAGCCTAATCTATATAACTTTAAAATATTTGATGCCTTTTTGAAATTGGCAGACGAGCGACCTTTAATGAATTATCCAGTGCATATTAAGTTTAATACTGGGTTGAACAGATTAGGGTTTTGGCATTCTGATGTTCCGACAATTTTGGCTGAGTTAAAGCAATCGAACAATGTAAAAGTACAATCTGTTTTTTCTCATTTAGCGGCGAGTGAAGATTTAAATGAACAGGAATTTACTGTTGGACAAATTAATAACTTTGCTTACATCGTAAAACAGATATACACGCATCTAGGTTACGAACCAATGATTCATATATTGAATACTTCGGGTATCGTAAATTATTCGAAAGCGCAATTTGATATGGTTCGTTTGGGAATTGGTTTGTACGGATTTGGTAATACACCTGAAGAAACCGCAAAGCTTAAAAATACACACAGTCTTAAATCTATCATTTCTCAAATACATCTTATTCAACCTGGTGAAACAGTTGGATATAATAGGGCTTTTGTGGCTAGTCAGCCTACACAAAGTGCAACTATTCCCGTAGGACATGCCGATGGAATTTCTCGTAGATTGGGGAATAAAAGTGGATTTGTCATTATTAACAATCAAGTAGCTCCAATTATTGGGAATGTTTGTATGGATATGATAATGGTGGATGTAACTAAAATAGATTGCAAGGAAGGTGATGAGGTGGTTATTTTTAATCATCAACAACATATTGAATACATGGCGCACAAGTGTGAAACTATACCTTATGAAATTTTAACAGCTATGTCTCAGCGTATTAAAAGATTGGTAAAACACTAATTTTTTTATACATTTAAATCAATTTAACAGTAAAATCATAAAATATGGGAATGCTCAAAGAGTTTAAGGACTTTGCGATGAAAGGCAACTTAGTTGACATTGCAGTTGGTTTCGTAATGGGAGCTGCGTTTAAACAAGTTGTAACTTCTTTTACAGGAGGAATTATTTCTCCGTTAATCGGATTGCTATTTAACGCTGACTTCAAAGATTTAAAATTAATTCTTAAAGACGGTGTAGCAAATGACGCTGGCGAGGTAGTAGGAGAAGTAGCACTACTCTATGGCGAATTCTTAACTCATGTAATAGACTTCATTATTGTTGCTTTTGTAATGTTTATGATTGTAAAAGGAATCAATAAAATGAAGAAAAAAGAGGAGCCTGCTCCAGAAGAGCCAAAAGGACCAAGTCAAGAAGAATTACTTGCAGAGATAAGAGATTTATTAAAAAAGCAATAACTAAAAAAGCCTTGAGAAACTTCTCAAGGCTTTTTTCTTATAAGAATGAAATAAGAATTTTGGAATTAATCTCATTTCTTAATTGATCTATTTTTTCATACATCGTAGTGAAAAATACTTTTCTATCTATTTCCGTATCGCCAGATATCTTTTTTGCCAGTTGCAATTGCTTTTGCAAATACGAATCCATTTCATCACATATATTAGAATCCTCAATTTTAATATGAGAAAAGGAACCATAAGGCATTAAAACACCTTTTTTAACTTCGTTTTTAAAGAAGATCGTGTGATTTAAATTTAATAATTTACTGTAATAAAGTGTGTACCTAAACTTCTTCTTACTTGGCAAATTATCGCTATGCTGATTAGTAACATTGTACTCAATTTCTTTGATAATTGAGTTAATCTCGTCACATAATAACAGCGCTTCCTCTTTTCTTAATGTTTTCGTTCGAAAAAAGTAAAATATTTGATAGAGAGAACTATCTATTGTAGTGTCGCTCCAAATATCAACAATATCAGTCAATTTGAACGTTTCCCTAAAACTGTTAGCTTCCTCAATGGCAGCAAACTTCGGATTAAAGTTATAAAACGAAACTTTGTTATTAATTGAATTATTCTGTGAAAAATTTAAATGCACATAAATTCTAAACTTCCAATAAAGATTGGTTGTTTTTACATGGTAAAAAGGAATGTCTTTGGCTGAGTAAACTACTTGTGTTCTATCCGCAGCGTGAAACGTTTTGGTGTAGTATGATAATTCTTTATAAAAATGAATAAGTCCATCAATATTATCCTGAAATTTATTCTTGTTAATCAACAAAGAGTTATCTGAAGGCAAGTCGTACAATTCGTTTAATGAAATTTTGTAGTGCCTTGCTAATTTGACGGCTTCTTTAAAAGTTAAAGACGTCCTTCCCTTGATCCTTCTATAAGAAGCATCATAACTTACATCCAATACATCCGCGATTTCCTCTGTAAAAAGTACGTTTTTAGGCAACTTTTGCTTAATAACGTTAAAGAGTTTATCTTTTTCTATACCCATAATGTCTCTTAAATAGTGTTGTCCAACTTAAAAAATGCAAAAATAGCATTGTCGATTTTGCATTATTCGCAACCACCTATTGTCTAAATCTTTTTTAATTTGTCTCAAGACTTAGTTTAGGTGAACTGTGGGGGGACATCTATTTAAGGTTAAAAGAAAGTCTTCTCTATGCAGAGAGAAGACTTTTGTTTTGCTCTAAGATATAAAAAAAAATTATAAATGCTTACCTTTATTCCAACCGTTTTTTTCTAGGTATTTTTTACCACTTTCAACTGCATCATCCTCAATACTAGTACCCATAGAGTCATTCCAACGATTCAAATAACCGAATAAAGATATTACTCCAAGCATTTCGACAATCTCTCCTTCTGTCCAATATTTATGTAGTTCAGCATCTATTGTTTCATCCACCATATTTGGAACCTGACTTGCAGCCAAAGAAAAATCCAAAGCAGCTCTTTCAGCATCGCTAAAAGCCGGGTGTGTTTTATACTCCCAAATATTGTCCAACTGTTCCTGCTCTGCACCATAACGTTCTGCCGCTCTAATTGCGTGTGCCTGGCAATACCTACATCCTGTAGCATTACTCGAAACCCATGCAATCATTCTTTTTAGTGCTGAAGTAACTCTTCCTTTATTTTCCATCACAGCTTTATTCAAGTTGATAAAAGCTTTTGAAATAGCAGGTCTATGTTGCATTGTTAAAACCGAGTTCGGGCAAAATCCTAATGTTTCATTAAAAAAATCAGCTAGTTCTTTTGTTTCCAGATCGTGATTAGCTGGTAAAGGGTTTACTAATGGCATAGTCTATACTTTTTAGTTTTTATTGATATTTTTTTACTGTAAGTTTGTTTTGCAAAACTTTGTGATTACAAAGCAAAGTCGGTAAATATCATATAAAATTACGTAAACAGCAAAAATAAAATATTATGGCAGAGCATACGGTTACTACTACTTGGAAAGAGAAAATGGCCTTTGAAACTGATAATCCTTTGGGACACAGTGTTATTATTGATACTACTGAAGAAAATGGAGGTGATGCATCTGGATTGGCTCCTAAAGCTATGATGTTGTCGTCTTTAGCGGGATGTTCTGGATTGGACATTGTGGCTCTTTTAAAGAAAATGAGAGCTGAAGTTGACGATTTTAAAATGGTTGTGAAAGGAGAATTAACGGAAGAGCATCCGAAGTATTACCATACAGTTTGGGTTGATTATCATTTTACAGGAAGTGATTTAAAGGAAGATAAAATTGAAAAAGCTGTAAATTTATCTGTGGAAAAATATTGTGGAGTTATGGAAATGTTTAGAAAGTTTGCTGAAGTTAAAATAGATATACATTTTCACAAAAAATAAATTGCATGCGATGGACTTTTAAGCAAGAACCTAATGAAGAAGAGGTTGAAAAATTAGCTAGAGAACTTGGAATAGATAAAGTTTTATCAAAATTATTGGTACAAAGAGGTATTAAAACATTTGATGAGGCAAGAGATTTTTTTCGTCCTTCACTTGATAGCCTGCATGATCCCTTTTTAATGAAGGATATGAATTTGGCTGTTGAAAGAATAGAAAAAGCCATACAATTGGAAGAGAAAATTTTGGTATATGGCGATTATGATGTCGATGGAACAACAGCTGTATCTTTAATGTACTCGTATCTCATGGAGAGGCACCCCAATGTTACCACATATATTCCTGATCGATATAAGGAAGGATATGGTGTTTCATTTCAGGGAATAGACTTCGCAGCTGATAATGGTTTCCAATTAATTATTGCACTCGATTGTGGTATTAAAGCCATTGATAAAGTAGCCTATGCGAAGGAGAAAAATATTGATTTTATCATTTGTGATCACCATAAACCTGGAGAAGAAGTTCCAGATGCAGTGGCTGTTTTAAACCCGAAACAAGTCGACTGCTCGTATCCTTACAAAGAGCTATGTGGTTGTGGGGTTGGTTTTAAGTTAATTGAAGCACTAGAGTATCGTAATGATGGAGTAATTGAAAATCTAATTCCGTATTTAGATTTGGTGGCAACTGCTGTTGCTGCTGATATTGTTCCTATTACTGGAGAAAACAGAGTACTAGCACATTTTGGATTGCAAGTAATTAATACGGCACCAAGAAATGGAATAAAAGCTATTATTCATCAACTAGAGAAGAAGGAACTCACAATTACCGATGTTGTTTTTATCATAGCACCAAGAATTAATGCTGCTGGAAGGATTAAGCATGGAAACTTTGCAGTGAGTTTATTAACTGAACTCGATTACGAAACAGCTTTAGATGAAGCATCGAACATTGAGAAATTTAATGCCGACAGAAAAGAATTAGATGCAGCAATTACCCAAGAGGCGCTAATTCAAATAAAAGATAATAATGAAGAAGATAAGTTTACGACCGTTGTATATGATGAAAATTGGCACAAAGGTGTTATTGGAATTGTAGCTTCTAGATTAACGGAAACTTACTATCGACCGACTATAGTCTTTACCAAAAGTGGTGATAAATTGGCTGCATCGGCCAGATCTGTAAAAGGGTTTGATGTTTATAACGCAATAGAAGCTTGTTCAGAGTACTTGGTGCAATTCGGAGGGCATAAGTATGCCGCGGGATTAACCATTTTACCAGAACAGTATGAGGATTTTAAGAGGAAATTCGAGGAAGTAGTAGCCGCATCAATTCCTAAAGATTTATTAACTCCTGAAATTGGTATTGATGCTGAATTGGATTTATGTTCAATAACCCCAAAGTTTTATAGAATCTTACAACAGATGGCACCTTTCGGTCCGCAAAATATGAAACCTGTGTTTTATAGTTCCAGTGTTAGAGACAATGGATACGGAAAACAAGTTGGAAGCGATAAAAGCCACTTGAAACTCAATATAATTTATGGGGCCGATAGAAGAACATATGGAGCTATAGGATTTAGTTTGGGAGATAAAATAGATTTGGTTGAAAATGGTTTTGATATAGCATATTGTTTAGATGAAAACACATGGAATGGAGTTACCTCGATACAATTAGTGTTAAAAGACCTGAAATAGTTATTTAGATTTAATCTAAATTAATTATATTTGTCCAACAATTAAATTGATTATGGACGGTATATATAAAATATACAATAATGATATAGGTATTTCTTTTCGTTGGAGAGAAGTTAGGTCAAACCTAACTCAAATTATATTTAGAGATACGGGTTTTCATTTAACAACTGAAGAAATTGAATTATTTATAGATAAAATTTGTGATGCTAAAATGCAACGATCATGTGTTTCTTGCGAAGCTTCAGGAGCATGTAGATCATTGTTATTGCAAACACCTTCAGATAAGGTAAGCATGGCAGTATCCATTTCTGAACTTTCTCAGATAGAAGATTTACTACGAGGCACGTTGTTTCAAATTAGAATGAACAATTATCTCAACGATTTATGTAAAAACTAAAAAGGTTGGTAAGCCAAGCTTTTTGTTTAATTTTCTTTAATTAGGTATAAATACACTGGGTAATGATCACTATATCCTCCTGTGTACTTTCCGTAGGAAAAACTTCGGAATGGATACCCCTTAAATTTTCCAGTTTTTTGAATTAAAAAACGCTTGTTGAAAATGCCAGATTTAAACATTTTAAAGTTTAAAAAATCTTTATCCCCTTTATCCAAAATAGGAGAAGTGAACATTATTTGATCGAAAAGATTAAATTTACCTCTATAACCTAATGTACTGAAGCCCCTGCGAAACATGTCTTCGTAGGGGTTATAAATATCTCCTTCCAATACATTTTTTTTCTTAGTCTTTGTTTTCAATACCTCCTTAAAACTAGAATTTGTAGGATCGTCATTGAAATCTCCCATAATTAAAATCTTCGGATTTGGATCATTGGATTTAATTTGCTCGATAATTTGAAGGACTTTATAAGCTGCCTTTTCCCTAGAAGGATTGGTCTTGTCAACACCCCTTCTTCTTGAAGGCCAGTGATTCACGATCACATGAATTAACTCGTCATCTAAATATCCTGAAATCAATAATATGTCACGTGTGTATACCTTCTTGTTTTCATAGTAAATATTGGGGTTGAAAGCTTCATAGTGAATTGGTTTGAAATATTTCTGTTGATAGAGCAAAGCCACATCAATACCGCGTTTGTCAGGGGAGTCAAAATGAATTACTCCATATTGTTTACTTTTTAATTTTTCCGAAGAAATTAGGTCTTCTAGTACTTTTTTATTTTCTACTTCAGCAACTCCCAAGAGAGCTGGGCTCGTTTTCGTTTTTTCTTCGCCTATTTGAGCAATAACATTACTTAGTTTATCAATTTTGTCATGATAGATTTTTTCTCGATCAACTTCTATTTCCATAATGGGACTCTTCTCATCGTCTTTATTTGGATCGTCAAAAGGATCGAATAGGTTTTCTAAATTGTAAAAAGCAATGGTTCTTATCTTATATGTTTTGGTTTCCTGCGCGTATATTAAGGTCAAAGAAAAATATAGAATTGCTAAAAGTGCATTTTTTTTCATTGGAGGTGAATTTTTAACCAAAAGTAAGACAAAAAAGGAAAAAATGTCTTAAAAACAACTGATATAGAGTGGTTTATTTATTTTTTCGTAGTTTAGAATGCTCGTTAGAGTGTACTTAACTAAAATATTTAATTGCTATGAAAAATTTTAGGACAACAATTGTCTTGTTGTTTTGTATCTGTATTTCTGTAAATTCTCAAAACATTGTAAAAGGTGTAATTCTAAGTGAAGCCTTAGAAGAACCCTTGGAAGGTGTTTTAGTTAGTATAGGAAATCTAACAAATCAACTAACAAAAACCGATGGTAGTTTCTTACTTAAGGGAATTCCTAATGGTAAACATGAAATCGTCATATCTTTCAAAGGCTATGAAAGTCAAAATTATCCAATCCAGCTATCAGGAAAAACCATCGATCTCGGAACTATTTTATTGTATAGAAATATTAAAGAAGATCAGGATTTAAGTATTATCACAATTACTGATGACGAACTTAATGACGATACCAGTATTTCCGATAATATTACAGGGTTACTGCAGTCATCCGATGATGTTTATCTAAGAACGGCTGCTTTCGAATGGAGTTCTTCCTTTTTTCGGGTTAGAGGGTTAGGATCAGAAAAAGGAGAAGTATTACTCAATGGTATTGAGATGAATAAATTATACAACGGCAGGCCGCAATGGAGTAATTGGGGCGGTTTGAATGATGTCATGCGCAATCAAGAATTTAGTAGTGGCTTGTCTCCTTCTAAGGTAACTTTTGGTGGAGCTTTAGGATCTACGAATATAAACACAAGAGCCTCTGAGTATGTCAAGGGAGTTCGAATTTCTTATGCTTCTTCCAACAGAAGCTATAAGCATCGAATTATGGGAACCTATGCTTCGGGTACGTCGAAGAGCGGATGGGCTTTTGCTGTTTCGGGTGGAAGAAGAGCTGGAGATGAAGGATATGTAAATGGTACATTTTATGACGCAAATTCGATGTTTTTATCCGTGGAGAAACGAATCAATGATAGTCATAGTTTAAATGTTTCTTTGATTGCAGCAACAAACAAAAGAGGAAAATCTGCTCCAAATACTGAAGAGGTTTTCAGTTTAAAGGGAGTCAAATACAATCCGTATTGGGGATATCAAAACGGAAAGGCAAGAAATTCAAGAATGAGAGATTTATTTGAACCTATTGCAATACTAAGCCATTATTGGATGGTATCCGATAAAACAACATTGAATACAAACTTTTCCTATCAGACAGGACGAATAGGGAATAGTAGAATAAACTTTAATGGGGCTAGACTGGTAGATGGTTGGCCAATTGGCGGAGGCTCAAATCAAGATCCGACTTATTATCAAAAGTTACCAAGCTTCGCCCTAAGAAATGGAACTGGAACTGAGTATGAATTACTACAAGAGTTTTTAGATGATGGGCAATGGAATTGGAATGAAATGATTCGGCAAAACCTAGCAGGAATTGAGAGTACAAACTCAAAGTATATTTTATATGAAGATAGAAATGATGAGAATCAGTTATCAATGAATACCATTTTTTCGAGTGAGCTGAATAGTAATCTTACCTTGAATGGGAAGTTAGGATATAGAAAAGTGGAGTCTGAAAATTATGCAGGTGTTCTTGATTTGCTCGGAGGAGAAGGTTTTTTAGATGTGGATACTTTTGGAGACGATTTTTTATCGAAACAAAATGATTTAAGAAATCCTAATAGAATTGTAGGGGTAGGAGATCCTTTTGGTTATAATTATAAAATGAATTCGAGTATCTTCAATACTTTTTTGCAAGCACAATTTACTTACAGGAAAATCGATTTTTATTTAGCTGGAAGTTTGAGAACAACGTCTCATCAAAGAGAAGGGTTATATCAAAATGGAAGTTTTCCTGATAGTTCTTTCGGGGATTCTGAAAAGTTGCAGTTTATGGATTTCAGTGGCAAGGCAGGATTTACTTATAAAATTTCTGGTAATCATTTACTTGATATTAATGGAGGTTATTTTTCGGATGCACCGTCCTTGAGAAATTCATTCTCGAATCCAAGACAAAACAACGAGATTGTTAGTAACTTGAGTAGTGAAAAGACACTGTCTTTTGATGCAAGTTATATCGTGAGAACTCCAATTTTACAAGCGAAGATTACGGGGTATCATATTGATATGAAAGATGCCACCGAAGTATCATTCTTCTTTGCGGATGGTATTGGTGGTGATAATGCTGCTTTTGTACAAGAGGTTTTAACAGGAGTTGACAAAAGACATTTTGGAGTTGAGTTAGGAATTGAGGGGAGTTTAACACCATCGATAAAATTAAAAGGAGCCGCGAATATTGGTCAGTATATTTATAGTAACAATCCTAATATTTACCTTACTTCGGATGCTCCGTTACCTGTAATGCTTCAATCTGATCAGAAAGCGTATTTAAAGAATTATAAAATTGCTTCAGGTCCTCAAAAGGCATATTCCATCGGTTTTGAATATCGTGATCCAGATTATTGGTGGTTCGGAACTACTGTGAATTATTTGGACGATACTTTTGTTGATGTGGCTCCTTTAAAAAGGACACAAAACTTTGCTGTTGATTCCGACGGGATTCAATTCTCTGATTACAACCCTGAAATTGCTCAAAAACTTTTAACACAAGAAAAATTCGAGAGTTATATGATGGTAAATATGGTGGGAGGCAAATCTTGGAAAATCGGAGATTACTATATAGGTTTCTTCGCGAGTATCAATAACCTACTTAACGAAGAATACAAATCTGGTGGTTTTGAACAAGGAAGGAATTCGAATTACAGAACTGCTAAGGCTGATGCTGATTTGTCAATACCAATCTTTGGAAATAAATATTGGTACGGAAGAGGAACAACGTATTTTATGAATGTCTATGTAAGATTTTAAATCAAAAGAATAAAAAAATGAAAATGAAAAGTATAATTGGAAGCAGAGTCTTATTCCTTTTCTTAGGAATACTAATTTCGTGTGTTGAAACAGGAGACTATAGTTTACCTGAAATAGAAGTATTAGAACCTAATGTTACAGTTAATAGCTCTATTGAAATATTAATATCAACGTTTAATGATAGTGGTAATGATGTGTTGGATTTTAATTCAATAGGAACAGGCTTAGTCATTCAAGGATATGTGGTTTCGAGTGATGAGGCTGGAAATATGTATAAAGTGCTCTCTATTCAAAATAAACCTGAAAATCCAACGGCAGCAATCCAGTTAACTATCGATGCTGTTGATATGTATAGCTTTTATAATATCGGAAGAAAAGTATATGTTAAACTTGATGGTTTAGGGATGCATGACAATAATGGAGTGCTGGAAATTGGAAAAATTAATGGAGGTAGTATCGATAGAATCCCTTTTTTTAACAATATTGAAAAAGATAATGTATTACGGTCATCAGAAGTAGCTGAAATAATACCAAGAGAACTGAATAGCATCGCCGATATTAATGAATCACATATTAGTATGTTGGTTTCTCTAAATGGTTTGCAAGCCGAGAATAAAGGTCAGACCTATGGAGATTTGGATAATACTTTTAATGTAAATCGAGTATTTAATAGCTGCGTTGATGGAGAACGTATTATTATGAGAAATAGTGGGTTTGCTGATTTTAAAGCGCAGTCGATACCAGATAAGAGTGGAATGATTACAGCAGTAGTTGGAAATTATAGAGGCGATTTTCAATTATTTATTAGAGATACAAATGATGTCAATTTAACCGAAGCAAGATGCGACCCTATTTTTGGTGAAGATTTTCAGACTGTTACAAACAATACAAATCTCGATATTGATGGATGGATTAACTACGCTGAGGCAGGATCTAAAGTTTGGATTGAAAGGGTATATCAAAGAAACGGTTATGCCGAGTTCAATCCATTTCGTTCGGGAGATGCTTCAAATATTGCATGGTTGATAACACCAGGGATTAATTTAGATGAACATGAAGGAGAAGTGCTAAGTTTTCAAACACAACATGCCTATCCAGACGAGGGGCATGATCCATTAGAAGTACTAATTTCTACTGATTTTAATGGTGAAGAAGGCGGAATTGAGAGTGCAACTTGGGCACCATTGTCGTTTAAGGTTAGTTATTTAGAAAACTTCTCATCTTGGTTTACATTTACTGATTCGGGCGAGATAGATTTATCAGCTTATTCAGGAACTGCTTACATTGCTTTCAAGTATACTGGAAGTGATACAAATAATGAAAATATGACTTTAAATATTGAAAAAGTTAAGGTTTCTGAAAACTAAATGAAGTATAAAACCCGAGCCATTTGACTCGGGTTTTTTATGAATTGAAATGTTTATTCTATTCTTTAATTAATTGTTGGGTGTAGGTGTTGCTGGTGTTCGAAAGAGAAATAAAATAAATTCCAGAGGAGAAATTCGTAATATCAATTGTTTGTTTATTGCTCTTCATTGAAATCTTTTGCAATAGTTTTCCATTTGCATTATAAATGGTCACCTCTTTGTGTTTCCATAATTCATTTTGCACCTGAACTGAAAATACTTTTCCTTTCAAAGGATTCGGAGAAACTAATATTACTTCGTTGTTGTTTACCAAGGTTGGAACATTATCAAGATTGGTAGTTCTTGTCGTTCCACAAGTTCCAATTCGTCTCCAGCCGCTCGAGGTTCTTTCGTAGAGTGTGTTAAAATACACCACACGATCGCCGGTTTGATAATTTTGGTTAGCGTTGTATTGAGGTACTCCAGCACAAATATCAGGATCAGGATCTGTTCCTCCACCTTCAGCAATGGTTACAGAGTAATCTTCTACTTCACCATAGTTAAATGATCCACATGGAGCTGGAATTTTGTTGTACTGCATGCTAACTCGCATTCTTGTTTTTCCAAGTTTTGCTGTTGAAGGAATACTAAAACTTCCACTTACAGGTGATTCCGTTGAGGCAGCTTTACTCCAAACTAATTCACCAGCATCCTCGAAATCTGAATCTTGGTTGAGGTCAACCCATACTGCATAGCCTTCTTTATAACTTCTTCCTGTCCATTTTGGAGTGATGGTAATTGTGTGAGAAGTGTTTTGTTTTAATTCAGTGTTTTGAGAAGTAAAATCTTGATATCCGTTTTGTGCAGTTGAATTATTGTTAATATTTCCAATACTAACATTTTGAATATACTCATCGCTAACACTATTCCCATTAGAACTACAGTATGAAGGTACGGTAACACTCCCTTTACTTTTGGCCACTTCAATTAAATATTCTATTCCAAGTTTAGCAAACTTCGCCGCATGCGTTGCGTTTGCAGTAGGAAACCTTTCTGAAGTATCTCTTACAGTATGAATATAAGGGTTTGATCCATTAAAAGAAGCTTCAAAAGGAAAGGCTGCAGGATACCCTTGTTGTGCCCAACTGTAATGATCGGAACACCCGTAATTACATCTTGTATAATCATATGTAAACTGATGACTTCCTGAAGCATTATAGTGATCCATTAAATTAGCTAAAAAGGAATTTAGTGTTGCGCTGTTATAACTATCATCCGAGATATAAACATCTTTTGGCGATCCTTTATAATTGGTCATGTCAAATTGAACATAAGAAAGAACGTTAACGTTTCTGTTTTTGTAATCTTCAGCTATTTCTCTTGAACCTCTTAAACCAACTTCTTCAGCCGCGTAAGCCATAAATTCAATAGTTCTTTTAGGTTTGAAATCCATTTCAAACAATACTCGGGCAACCTCGGTAATGGTAGCAATTCCTGAAGCGTTGTCATCGGCGCCAGGAGCGTTGGTTTCTCTTTCTGGACTTACAGAATCAATATGTCCACCAATTATTACATATTCATTGGGTAAATCTTGACCTTGAATCGTCATAACAACGGAAGGCATGGTGGTACTTTGATGTTCAACAATTTTAACAGAAACATCTGTTCGACCACTGGAAATGGTTTCCCACTTTTGTTTTAAGTCCAATACTGATTGCCTCGCTTTTTGAGTGGTATGATACCGTGTTCCATAAGCTTCCAATGCTCGGATATGCGAATCAATATTTGCATTGTTAACCAAAGCAATTCCTTGATTCACTAGTTGATCTTCGGAAATTGAATAGCTAGCTGTTTTTTGTTGCCTTCTGGTTTGATGATTTCGAATGGTATTTAGAGCCTGTGCTTCTGACTTTTCAAAAATAAAACCAGGACCATGAGTTAAAACCATATGATGTAGTTTTTCGGCAGCTTTATCACTAAGTTTAACAGCGCTATATCCATCTAAAGAGGAAATGATTTTAATATCATTTGGGGCTAATTTTTTCAATCTTACAGCATATTCTGTCTCAATTGTACCGTAAAACATGTTGTTTTTTTGAGCGTAAGTTGTGCTCAAATTTAGGCATAGAAATGCCATACAAATAAGTAAATACTTGTTTTTCATTTTTAGAGGGTTTAAAGTTAATTTTATTCGTAAAACTTATGAATAAGTTTAGGGTTAAAAATAGTGTATCTTATTTATAATCAATAGATAAGTGTTGTTTTTTATTTGGGTAAAATGCAAAAAGTTAAGGTAGGGTATTTTGATTGTGAATAGCTTTAAAAATTTTTCTGCATCTTTATCATAGTAAACGGTAGGGTTATGTCTTCAAATCATAGAATTTCTAGAGCTTTTTTAAATGCAAGAAAATTGGATCTTTCTAAAGACTCGAAATATATTTTATTTTCTGATTGTCACAGAGGTGATAATAGTTTCGCTGATGATTTCTCTCATAACAGAAAAATTTATCATTATGCCTTGTCTGAATATTTAAATAAGGAATTCACTTATATTGAACTAGGAGATGGAGATGAGTTATGGGAAAATAAGTTTGACTCTATTTTTAATGCGAATAAAGATGTTTATCTTTTATTAAAAGAATTTCACGAACAAGGGAGATTGCATTTTATTTGGGGAAATCATGATATGGATTATAGAAACCCAAAGAAGATTGCTAAAAACTTACATTACTATTATGACACTGTTGATGATAAAGAAAAAGAACTAATGATTGGTGCTTCTTTTTCGGAAGGTATCCGATTGACTCGAGCAGATGGCAGAAGTATTTTTTTATTGCATGGACATCAAGCCGATTGGTTTAATTATAATTTTTGGAAGCTCAGCAGGTTTTTGGTAAGAATATTATGGAGGCCACTACAAGTTTTGGGAGTCAAAGATCCAACGAGTCCTGCTCAAAATCATAAAGGATTGATTAGAGTAGAACGCCGGTTAGAAAAATGGGTTAAGGATAATAATAATCAGATGATTGTTACTGGACATACTCATAGACCAAGATTTCCTTCTACTGATGAACCTCCTCATTTTAATGACGGGAGCTGCGTTCATCCGAGATGTATTACAGGGTTAGAAATTGAAAATAACGAAATAACACTGGTTAAGTGGCATTTAGTTACAAATGCGAGTGGTGTTATGCAAATAAAGAGAGATGTTTTGGAAGGACCTAGCAGTTTGACTCACTATATTTAAACACTTTAACATAACAATTATTTAAGGTTAAGTTAATTGTAAGCTAACTATAACAAGGTAGTTTTGTCCATCTTTAAATTTGAGAACTAGTCATAGTTTAGTTTTTGTCGACTATTTAATATGACGTACTGTATTTGGCCAAAGCAGTTTTTTAATAACATTGAATTAACATTTAGTTAACGTTGAGTTTGGTTCTTTGCCGCCGACAAAAACTAAATCTAATGAACTATAGAAACGTGCTTATTACGATAAGCATGCTCATGACTTTTTGCGTTTATTCGCAAAGAATCGTAGAGCAACCTACTACCACTACTACAAAGAAATTTGGAAAAGGGATTTTGAATATTATCGATAGAGATAGTACTTGGTCAATGAAGTTTTCCGCAAGAATGCAATTTTTAACACAGGCAAATTGGAGTGCCGAGAATGCACCAAACAATTCTGAAACAACAACCTCGTTTGCTGTAAGAAGAGCTCGTTTAAAGTTCAATGGTTTTGCTTTCTCTCCTAAGTTAACCTATAAAATTGAGTTAGGGCTATCTAATAACGATATCGGAGGAGCTAACGAGTTTACAAACAATGCACCACGTGTGATTTATGATGCCGTTGTAAAATGGAATTTTCATGAGAACTTTGAATTATGGATGGGGCAAACCAAACTTCCAGGTAACAGAGAGCGTGTTATTTCTTCAGGAGACATGCAATTAGTTGATCGATCGTTATTGAATAGACATTTTAATATTGATCGTGATATGGGAATGCAGCTAAGACATCATTTTAACTTAACAGATAAGTTTTTAGTTAGAGAAATTTTTGCAATTTCTCAAGGTGAAGGACGTAATATTACCACTGGGAATTTGGGTGGATTTCAATATACATCAAGGATTGAAATGTTACCATTTGGTACATTCACTGGTTCAAAAGGAGATTATAAAGGAGCCGATTTAAAGAGAGAAGAGAAACCAAAATTAGCTTTAGGACTCACTTATGATTTCAATAATAATGCTGTGAAAACTAGAAGCAACATGGGAAGTTATATGAGAAATGATGTTGGTTTCCATGAAACTAATATCTCTACCATTTTTGCTGATGCGATGTTCAAGTATAAAGGATTCTCTTTTATGGGAGAATATGCCTATAGAGATGCTCAGAATGCAATAGCAAAAAACTCTGATGGTTCTTTAGCATTGGATGATAAAGGTAGGCAAGTGACTGTTTTGGAGGGGAGTGCTTTTAATTTACAAGGAGGGTATTTATTAAAGAAAAACTGGGAAGTTTCAGGAAGATACGGTAATGTTTCTTTTGGTGATTTAACTGGGAAGTCGGATATAAATAATTATACGTTAGGGCTTTCAAAATATATCGCAGGACATAAATTGAAAGTTCAAACAGATATAAGTTATATAGATGAAATGTTTAATGAAAATAGGTTTTTATATCGACTTCAAGTAGACATTCATTTTTAATAAATGATAACATAAAAATAACATTTGTGATGTTACGTGTTAGTAATTTTGCAACACTAAATTTATAAACAATAGAATGGGAGATCCATATATTTTAATGCTTGTCGCTTTAGCTGTTTTAGCTTTGGCAGACTTAGTTGTGGGGGTAAGCAACGATGCAGTTAATTTTTTAAATTCAGCTATTGGTTCGAAAGCGATTCCAATTAAAACAATCATGATTATCGCTAGTTTTGGAGTGTTCATTGGAGCAGTTACTTCAAGTGGTATGATGGAAGTTGCACGTAAGGGAATTTTTAATCCTAATATGTTCATGTTTGAAGAAATTATGTACATATTCATGGCGGTAATGATTACAGATATTTTACTACTCGATATCTTTAATTCCTTCGGAATGCCAACTTCAACAACCGTATCTATTGTATTCGAATTATTAGGAGCTGCAGTAGCAATGGCCTTAATTAAAATTTCAGCAAGTGATACACAAACTATCGCTGATATTTGGTCATATATCAATGATAAAAAAGCAATGGAAATCATTTCAGGAATTGTTATTTCGGTTATTGTAGCCTTTACGGTCGGTGCTATTGTTCAGTATTTTTCAAGGTTAATTTATTCGTTCGACTTTGATAAAAGACCAGCATACATCAATGCATTATTTGGAGGTTTTGCAATTACAGCCATCACCTACTTTATTATTATTAAAGGATTAAAAGGAACTCCGTTTTATAGTAATATAAAAGGATTAATAGAAGGAAACTCGGTAGCCATTGTAGCTGGGAGTTTTACGCTTTGGTCATTAATATCTCACGCAATTGTAAAGTTTTTCAAAGTAAACATTTTAGTAGTAATTATTGCCGTAGGAACGTTTTCTTTGGCAATGGCATTTGCAGGAAATGATTTAGTAAACTTTATTGGTGTGCCAATTGCCGCATTAAACTCTTACGAGGCTTGGCAAGCATCAGGCGTTGCAGCAGATCAATTCTCAATGGGAGTTTTGGCTAAAAAAGTACCTTCTAATGTGTGGTTATTATTATTGGCAGGAGCGGTAATGGTAATTACGTTATGGACTTCTAAAAAAGCAAAAGCTGTAATCGAAACAGGAATTAACTTATCAAGACAAGGTGAAGGGCAAGAGAAGTTTCAACCAAATAACTTATCTAGGGTCGTTGTAAGATTGGCAATGTTTACCAATAAAGGAATCAACTTACTTATTCCAACGAAAACTCAAGATTATATTAATGCGAAATTTGAGAAGCCAACAATTAAATTACCAAAAGATAAAGTATATGAGTTACCTGCTTTTGATTTAGTAAGAGCAGCGGTAAACTTAATTATGGCGAGTATTTTAATTTCTATTGCAACATCAATGAAATTACCTTTATCAACTACTTATGTAACATTCATGGTAGCAATGGGTACTTCGTTGGCAGATAGAGCTTGGGGACGTGAAAGTGCTGTATACAGAGTAGCTGGTGTATTCAATGTAATTGGTGGTTGGTTCTTAACAGCAATCGTGGCATTTACAGCAGCTGGTATTGTCGCTTATTTAATTAGCTGGCATATTGCAATGATTCCTGTTTTATTGTTATTAATAATTGGTATGGTAACAAGAACAAGTATCATGTACTCGAGAAAGGCAAAAGAAGAGAAGAAGCAAATATTTGTTGAAAGAGCTGAGTTAATTTCTATTAATGGAGTAATCGAAGAAAGTTCCGATCATATCGCAGGAGTTGCTGAGAGAATAAATAAGCTCTACTCAAATGTAGTAAATGATTTAGCAAATCACGATTTAATTAAGTTACGTAAAACAGACAAGCATGTAACAAAATTGAATGATGAAATTGATAGCTTAAAGGATGGTGTATTCTATTTTATCAAATCATTAGATGATAGTTCTGTTCAAGCGAGTAGATTTTATATTCTAATTCTTGGGTATTTACAAGATGTGGCGCAATCTATTAGTTATATCTCCAGGGCTACATACAAACACGTTAATAATAATCACAAGAATCTCAAGAAAGGCCAGTTAAAAGACTTAAAGGAAATAGAGGGGACTCTATCGTCATTACTGGGAAATATTAAAGATGTTTTTGAACAACGTAATTTTGATAAACTTGCTTTAATTATCGAAGAGAAGCGTGCTTTATTAAAAGAGGTTTCTCGCTCAATTGAAAAGCAGGTTGATAGAATTCGTACTGATGAAACGAGTCCGAAAAACACAACATTATACTTTAGTATCTTATTAGAAACACAAGATTTAGTATCAGGTCTTGTAAGCTTACTTGAAACATATGAGGAGTTTCATATAAGTTCTAAAGATTTACAATAACAATTAGATTTTATATTTTTGAACCCTTGCAATAACATTGCAAGGGTTTTTTAATTAATAGCTTATGAAAAAAATAATACTCTTAGTCTTTATCGGACTAATTAGCCTAACATCTTATTCTCAGAAAAAATTATCAAGCAAATTAGGGGATGTATCCAGGGAAGAATTGGAAATGGTCATCTACAAACCAGATACAATTGCAGGTGCATTGATATTGAAAGAGCACGGGAATTATTATTTGGATGAAAAAAGAGATTACAAAAAAACTACAGACTTTTATTTTAAAGTAAAGATTCTTAAGAAAAAAGGCTTTGATAAATCCGTTGTAAAAGTTAGGTACTATGATGAAGAGAAAATTCATCATATTAAAGGTATTACTTACAATCTTTTAGAAAGTGGTAAGGTTCAAAAAAAACACCTTCTTGAAAAGGATATCTACTATAAAGATTTAGGAAATAAATGGAAAGAAGCTGTTTTTACAATGCCAGATATAAAGGAAGGTAGTGTAATCGAATATGTGTACTCCTTAACTTCACCATACTCATCCATTGATGACTGGAAGTTTCAGACTGATATTCCAAAGGTAAAAAGTGACTTTACAGCATCAATCTTGGGGAATTGGCAGTATAATATTAGAATTGGTGGTTTTCTTAAACTAAATCGTAATGACCAGAAAATTCAGAAAAACTGTATCGATATTCCTGGTTTGAGCAGTGGAGCTTGCGTTAATTTGCATTATGGAATGGATAGTATACCGGCATTTGAGGAAGAGGATTATATGCTAAGCCCGGACAACTACAAGGCGAAATTATCATTTGAGTTGGCGGTTTATAAAAGCCCGCGAGGTGAAATAAAAAAGTATACTAGTACTTGGAAAGATGCTGATAAAGCTTTGAAAAACAATTTTCTTGATAAGCAGGCTTCGAAAAAAGGATATTTTAAACGACAATTACCAGAAAGCTTTTTTACCGTCGGTTCTGATTTAGAAAAAGCAAAAATGACTTTTGAATTTATCCGAAATCATTTTAATTGGAATGGGAAATATTGGCCTTCTCGAAATGTGAAGGTTAAAAAAGCTTTCGATCAAGGAACTGGGAATATTTTCGATATTAATCTGTCTTTATATAATTCACTACAAGCCTTAAATATTGAATCGTATTTAGTATTATCAAAAACTAGAAACAGAGCTGTTCCTATAAAAGTACATCCAGTAATTAATGAGTTTAACTATCTTTTTGTAAAGGTAATTTTAGATGGAAAAATCTATTATTTAGATGCTTCCGATAAGTTTTTACCTTTTGGACTGGTTAGATTTGAAGCAATCAATGGAGATGGAAGAGTTTTAGATTTTGATAAAGGAAGTTTTTGGGAAGAAATTGCCATGAAAACGGCGGCTAGAGAGAGTATTAAGGTGAAACTTAATGTTTCTGAAGAAGAGACTACTGGAATTATGAAAATCGTTAAAACAGGTTATAAAGCTTTAAAACAAAGGAAAAAACTAGCTTCAAAAACGAAGGAAGAAATTATTGAAGCGTTTGAGTCGGATCACCCCTATTTTGAGATTGAAGAATGTATTGTTGAGAAGAAAGATGTTTTAGACGAACCTCTTACGGAGAATTATGAATTTGTTTTGGAAACGGATTTACAAAATGATAGGCAAATCATATCACCATTTTTAATTTCTAAAATAGGCGAAAATCCATTTAAATTAAATAAACGAGACTACCCAGTTGATTTTGGTTATCCTAAGGGCTTTACGTATATATTATCTATTCAGCTTCCTGAAGGGCATACTGTGAAAGAGTTACTAAAAAGCCGAATAATAGCATTACCAAATAAAGGAGGAAGGTTGATAATTAATAACCATATTAAAGATGGAGAGTATGTACTTTTCTTTAGGTTCAATATCAACAAAAGTATATACAGTAACATTGAATATTTTGATTTAAAAGAGTATTTCAATGAAATTATAAAGATTCAAGAGGAGACAATTGAGATTGTTAAAGGGTAAATAAGAGAAGAAAAAAGGCGACATTGCTGCCGCCTTGAGTGTTTTCACAACGGAATAATCCTTATTGTGAATTGATTATCAAATTGTATTAGAGCCAATATACTATTTTTTTTGAAAAGCTTAACATTTTAAGCATAAAGTTCTCTTGGCTATTTTACTACTTTTATCACTCTGCAAAATGAACTTTTACCTTGATTTATTCACTTCTACGCAAAGTACTTTTTAGCTTGAGTTAAGGTTGAGAAAATTCGAAATATTAAAAACTACTTACAGAGTAACCAAAGTAATTGTTCAACAACGGGTAGAGATTTGCTTTCATCTTCTTTATAGAAGTATGAGAAACTGATGAAAAACTGAAAAAAAACATGAGCAAAAAGGTATTGGGTATAAGTCTTGGAACTAATTCCATTGGCTGGGCTCTGGTGAAAGAATGCGAAAGAGATTCTTCAGAAATTATAAAGCTTGGTGTGCGTGTTAATCCCCTAACAGTTGATGAAAAGATTAACTTTGAAAAGGGAAAACCACAAAAAACGAATGCAGATAGAATTCAAAAACGAAGCTCGAGAAGAAATCTGCAGCGCTTTGCGTTACGAAGGAAAGCTTTGATAGATATTTTATCGAAGAATAAAATCATTTCGAAGCAAGCAATACTTACTGAAAACGGTAAAGGAACTACGCATCAAACTCTAAAACTTAGAGCAAAAGCGGCAAAAGAACGAATTACGTTAGAAGAGTTTGCAAGAGTCCTGCTGAATATCAATAAAAAAAGAGGATATAAAAGCAGTAGGAAGATAAAAACTGAGGAAGAGGGGAATGCTATTGATAATATTACAATAGCGAAGGAGTTACAACATTCGAATTTAACTCCAGGGCAGTATGGTTCTCAATTATTATGTAGAGGTAAAAAAGTGATTCCTGATTTTTACCGTTCTGATTTACTTCAGGAATTTCATTTAATTTGGGAGTTTCAAAAAGAGTTTTATCCGAAAATTCTAAAGAGAAAACTATATAACGAACTACAAGGAAAAAGTAAAAATCAAACTTGGAGTATTTGCCAAAAGCCTTTCTCAATTAAAGGATTAAAAATTAAGGAACGAGGAATTGAGCTTAAAAAGAAGTTATACGATTTTCGAGTAAAAGCCTTATCGAAAAAGCTCAACTTAGAACAGCTTGCTGTGGTTTTTCAAGAGATTAATAATGATATCATAAAGTCTAGCGGTTATTTGGGAGCGATTTCTGATAGGAGTAAGGAACTATATTTTAATAAACAAACCGTTGGGGAGTACTTATACGAACAAGTTCAAAACAATAGGCATACTTCATTAAAGAATCAGGTTTTTTATAGAAGTGATTATTTAGATGAGTTCGAACAAATTTGGAAAACGCAAGCTGCTTTTTATTCGGAATTAACTCATGATTTAAAAGAAGAATTAAGAGATGTCATCATTTTTTATCAACGAAAATTAAAGTCTCAAAAAGGATTACTGAGTTTTTGTCCTTTTGAAAGCCGTGAACAAAACTATATCCATAAAGCAACAGGGAAGTTAAAAAAGAGAACTATTGGAAGAAAAGTAATAGCGAAATCTTCACCGCTTTTCCAAGAGTTTAAAATATGGCAAAATTTAAATAGTCTTGAGTTCGTAAACGTTGAAACCAAAGAGCGATTGGTTTGCAAGGATCTAGATGAAGAGATAAGAAATCATATTTTTCAGGTCTTAAATATTAAAGGAGATCTTAAACCATATGCCTTATTAAAAATAATGACGCGATATTTTCAGTTAGGTAAACTGGGAAATTGGAAATGTAATTATGATCTAATTGAGGGAAATACCACAAATCAGATACTTTATGAAGCCTATAAAAGTATTTTAGAAAGCGATGGTTATTCTTGTGAATGGGAAAAGAAAAGTGTTTTTGAGATAAAAGAAGAAACGAGTATCGTCTTTGGAGCTCTTGGTATTTTGACCTCTATCCTTGATTTCAATGCCAATTTTGAAGGGAATGAGTTTGATAAGCAATGTTCCTACCATCTCTGGCATTTATTGTATGCAACCGAAGAGGATTCAAACATAAGTACAGAAGAAATCGAGATTTATGGTAATACTTCGGTTAGCTTAAAAAAGAAACTCGTTGAAAAATTTGGTTTCACTGTTGAGCAGGCCAAAATAGTATCAAATGTTTCATTTCCGCTTGAATATGGTCATTTATCGAGTAAAGCCATACGTAAAATTATTCCTTATCTGCAAGAAGGTCATTCGTACTCCAATGCCTGTGCTTTGGCGGGGTACCATAATTCTGAAGAAGAAATGGTTAATAAGGGAGAAGAAAGAAAGTTGGTGGATAAAATAGAACTACTTCCAAAAAATGAATTACGCAATCCTGTTGTAAATAAAATTTTGAATCAGATGATTAATCTGGTGAATCAAATAATTTCCGAGTTTGGTAAGCCCGATGAAGTTCGCATGGAACTTTCTAGAGAGTTAAAGAAAAATGCAAAAGAACGAGCATTATTAGTCAAAAATATTACAGAGGGAACTAAGAAAAATCAACAGATTAGAGCTCAAATACAAAAAGATTTTGGTATACCTGACCCGACCAAGGGAGATGTGATTCGATTTAAGTTATATAAGGAGTTAGAGATTAATGAATTCCGAGAAATTTTTACTAATGAAAAAATACATTATAAAGATTTATTTACATCGAAAATTAATGTAGAACATATTATTCCTAAATCATTATTGTTTGACGATTCTTTTTCGAATAAAACCATAACTTATCGATATGTAAATTTGAAAAAGGCAAATAGAACCGCTTTTGATTTTGTGTCTGAAGATTTCGAAAACTTGTCGGATGAATATAAAGCAAGAGTTGAAGCTTTATACGACCCAAAAGGTGTAAAGGGAATTTCAAAAGCAAAGCTTAATAAATTGTTGTTGAAGCGAAATAGCTTGCCTGAGGATTTTATCGAAAGAGGTTTGCGAACTAGTCAGTATATAGCAAGAAGTGCTCAAAAAATTCTTGAAACAGCTATTGAAAATGTAATGTTAACAGAAGGTAGAGTTACAGATAAGTTGCGAAAAGATTGGGGCTTAGTAAATGTTATTAAGGACTTGAATATTTCTAAATATCGCGACCTAGGTTTAACGGAGTACGAAGAAAGGTTGGATAAAGGTAAAGAGGAGTTGGTTCGCGTGGAGGTTATTGAAAATTGGAATAGATTGAATGATCACCGTTACTTAGCTTTGGATTCACTTATTGCTGCTTTTACAACAAAAAATCATATTCAATATATAAGAAGTTTAAGCACTCTATCGAACTTATCTAATCAGATTTCTTCTGCAGTTAAAGAAATGGAAGAAGACCTTAAATGTAATGGTCAATTTATCCCGCCTTTATCAAATTTTAGAACTACCACAAAAAGACATGTTGAAGATATCTTAGTGTCTTTTAAAAATAAGAATAAGGTAGTTACAAAAACGATAAATCAGGTAAAAACAGGAAAAGGTGTTTTAAGACAACAGCAACTCACTCCTAGAGGGCAATTGCATAAAGAGACGATATACGGACACGTAAAAAAAGCAGAACAAACTGCGACTAAAATCACAAGGAATTTTAGAGCAGAACAAACGGCAATGATTATTAATGAACAACAAAGAGATTTAGTTAATTGTCATTTGTTGAAGTTTAAAAACGATCCTTTAATCGCTTTTGCAGCCAAAACACTCAGAGAAAACCCCATTCTTTATAAAAAGAAACCATTAACAGAAGTTTATTGTTATGAGCATTTGTATACAATTAGAAAGGAAATTACACCTGAGAACTTTAGAAACCAAAAGTGTATTAATAAAATAATTGATGTTCGGGTGCGTGAGTTGATGTTGGAGAGATTAGCGTCTTATAATAACAACGCGAAAGAGGCCTTTTCAAATTTAAAAGAAAAACCTATTTGGTTGGATAAAGAAAAGGGTATTAGTATTAAGCGAGTAACAATAACGGGAGTTACAAATGCCGAACCTTTGCATTGTAAAAAGGATCATCTAGGAAGAGCAATTTTAGGGGAGGACGGAAATCGTATTCCTGCTGATTTTATTAGTACGGGAAACAATCACCACATTGCTATTTATTCGGATGCTGAAGGTAATCTGGAAGAAAGAGTGATTTCATTTTATGAAGCGGTAAATAGAGCCAATAAGAGATTGCCAATTGTAGATAAAAAGTGTAATTGTAATCTTGGTTGGACGTTTTTATTCTCATTGAAACAAAATGAAATGTTCGTTTTCCCGTCAGAGAATTTTAATCCGAAGGAAATAGACTTGCTTGATGAGAAAAATGCTAAGATCATAGGAAAGCATCTTTATAGAGTTCAAAAAATAACAACAAAAGACTATTTTTTCAGACATCATATAGAAGCATCGGTTGATGACAACCCAAAAACGAAAGGAGTCACCTGGAAAAGAGTAGGCTTACTTGGTTTAAAAGATGTGGTTAAAGTACGAATGAATCACATTGGAAAAATTGTTCAAATCGGAGAATATAGCTAAAAAAACAACCCCTCCTTTTTAGGAGGGGTAAAATTCATTATAAACAATAATTCCATTTTAGAATTCTTAGCTTTTTAGCTTTTCAGTTTTTTCTTCTGTCGTTTTCACTTCTTTTTTTAAGTGTGTGTCCAAAAACTTCAAAATGCTACTATAGGCCTCTATTTGGTTTTCTTTTTTTACGAAACCATGCCCTTCGTCTTCGAATAAGACATATTCAACAGGAACTCCATTTTTTCTAACACCTTCAACAATTTCATCAGATTCTACTTGTAATACTCTTGGATCTTGAGAACCTTGTAATACAATTAAAGGCTTGGTTACTTTATCCGTATGGAATAATGGAGAAATACGTTTTAAGCGAACTGAATCCTTAGAGAAAGGGTCACCAAGTTCTAGATATAATGACTTTCTAAAAGATTCCCAATATGGAGGAATACTTTTTAAAGTACGTATCCAGTTGGTTACACCAAATAAGTTAACTCCTAAATCGAATTCTTCAGGAGCATAGGTTAAGGCAGCCATAGTCATATAACCTCCATAAGATCCACCGATAATTCCTATGTGCTCACCATCAATTTCAGGTTGCTTTGCAAGCCAGTTTTTACCTTCAACACAATCTTGTAAATCTTTTTCACCATGATTTAAATCGTCCATTTGAAAAAAGGTTTTTCCATAACCGCTACTTCCTCTATTATTTACGGCTAAAACGGCATATCCGTGATTAACCATATATTGAATTAGAGAGCTAAACCCTTGTCTTGTTTGACCTCCAGGTCCTCCATGTACCCAAACCATAGCAGGCACTTTATTGTCTGCTGAAGCTTGATGAGGTAGGTAATATATAGCAGGAATTACTGTACCATCAAATGATTCATAACGAACTACTTTTGCAGTAACTAAGTCATCAGGATTGATTTCGTCGTTTAAAACATTGGTTAAGCGATACTTTTCTTTCGTATTTAAATCGTAACTATATAAATCAGAAGGAGAATTAGATCCTCCAACATACATTCTCATCCAAGATTCGTCATTACTAAATCTCACACTGGTAATACTTTTATTTCCAAAATCTGGCAATTCAATAGGTTTCATTGTCTTTGTATCCAAGATGTCAATTACATTTTTTCCATCGTCGTTAATGTAAATGACCATATATTTTCCTTTTGAAGTAAGACGCATTCCTGAAATATCCCAAGACTTCTGATATAGCTTTTTCTTTTCTCCAGTTTTTATATCATATGACATCAAATAAGAAAACTCAGAATTATCATCTGTGGTGTAATAAAATGTCGAATTGTCTTTTGAAAAAGCCTGTGCAGAATTTCCACTCTGCTTATCATTTACTTTAATTTTCTCTTTGGTATCGTTGTTAAAAAGGAATAAATCGCTATCGTTTGTGTTTAATGATTTTGTCAAAGCATAATACTTCTCATCGTCAGAAATGCCCGATAAGCTAAGTCCAGTATCATCCTGGTATATCATTTTCGAAGAATAGTCATTTAAAGACATTTTGTAAACATCGAAGTATTTTGGGTTTCTCTTATTAGAGCCAAAATACAGATACTCTTCATTTTCTGACCATCCATAGAAGCTGGATCTAGCTCCTTTGTATGGAGTGATGTCTTTTACCTCACCCTCAAGTTCTCTTACAAATAAATGATCAATTTCATCACCATTTCCATCAGCACTTAATAGCATTCTATCGTCTTTTGGAAAGTAAGCAACTGCACTTATTGACGTACTGTCTGATTTCGTGATGGCAGTGATGTCCCCACCTTTCGCTGGAACAGTATATACATTATATATTCCTGATCGATTACTAGAGATTAATAATTTACTGTTGTCTTTCGAAAAGCTACCTCCTCCAACAGCTTCATTGTCCATGAATTGACTGATGGTGTATTGTTTAATTTCTCGGGAGGCTTTTTTTGGGGTAGTACCGTTTTCCTTACATGACATAACGGCTAGTAGCAACGAAAGTCCTAGAAGTTTTGTTTTCATTATTATAGTGGTTTTAAGGTTTGTTTAGTTTATGTAATACCATTTACAATTTGAAATTACCGGAATAACACGTTCTTTATCTAAAGAAAAAAATCTTCATTTTCTTTTACGGAAATTTCAAACACCAATTGATATAAATTCAAATATATAATCTCTGTTATTATAACCACTTAGTTCATAGTTTATTATTGATGTAGGGTTAATAATTATTTTACTTTGTAGTTACTGAAAGGGGATATATTTATGTGAGTTTACATTTATGTAATATTTGATTAGTTAATACCATTTTGCAATTTGAAATTATCGGAATAAAACGTTCTTTTTTCATTTCCCTTTCAGAATAAAAAGAAACCGTAGCTAAGGCTATGCCTTAATTTTCTTCTTTATTTAAAGAAAAAAATCTTCATTTTCTTTTACGTTAATTTCAAGCACTAACTGGTACGAGCAGAAATGAGCTACATAAAATATTATGTAGCTTTTTTGGATTCTTTTGTAAACATCCATCCACTTTTAAGACTGAATTTATAAATTGGGAAATACAGTTTGATATCAATTCACAATAGTTTTCAGTTTTGACGTAGTAGTGTTTGTTACTAAATACAAAGAACTTTCTGCTATGATAGCTGCTAAGGGACATAAAATACAATTTGCCATCAATTCACAACTACCTTCACAAAACAATTAATATTTGTTTTGATATGAAATAATTGATTTTAAAAGCCTAGTTAATAACTTGTAAAACACAATATTTCAGACCTTCCGAAATTACCCTAAATCCCGAAGGGATGCAAATATTGATAAGTAAATAAAATCATAAAATTGTGTTAACATATTTTGTATTCAAAGGTTACGTGTTTGTTATTTTTTCTAAATGATAAGGATTTAGTTGTTTAAGGTATTGAACTCAAAAAGTCTAATTGAGTTCATTATGAATAACCGTTAACTCGTCATGAGTTGGCTTTTTAGTATTTACTATAAAGTAGGCTACTACCAAATTTGGAACCCAACATAACCAAGCTACTATTCGATAGGCACTGATAAACTCGCCAAGAGTTGATGTTAGTATAGGAAGCCATATTCTTAAAGTTACCGCTGCAAAACAAGCAGCGTAACTATAAATCATCATTTTTTCATGCAGTTTTATGTTTCCTTTCTTTATTGTTTTGTAACCAATAAACGTCGTATAAATCCATACAATTCCGAGGCTAAAGAAACCAGAAATACTAATGATGCCTCCAGTGGCGTGTGTGGCAATATATAGTCCACATATTCCACTAGTCAAAACACTTATAGTGTACGCTTTTCCAATAAATCTGTGAGCACGCATTCGGCGTTTTCTCAGTCTTTTACTGAATTGTAACCATCCAATTAGTAAGGAAATCCCTCCTAAAATGATATGGCTGTAAAAGGTAATATTCCATAAGTTGTCGTTAAGTAGTTCTATTGATTTTGTAGAGAGCAATCCAAATTTTCGATCTATTAAAAAATAAATAACTGGATACAATCCAATTAATGTGGATAGTATTGCAATGGTAATTTTAGAAGCCTTTAGCATGTAGGTAGTTTTGTTAGTTAGTTGTTTTTCTAAAGATATCAGTTTTATTTGATTATGTTAAAGACTCTAAATCATTAGAAATGTTACATTTAAATAGTTTTTCTTAAGTAAGTAGGGTGTACAGATAATGTTTATGAAGAATTTTACGTATAAAAAAAGACAACCGAGGCAGTCTTTATACCATTTACAATTTGAAATTACCGCAATAAAACGCTCTTTTTTCCTTTCTATTTCAGAATAAAAAGAAATCGTAGCTACGGCTATGCTTTAATCGCAGGGCGATAGCCAAGGGTTTAATTCTCCGAGGCTTGCCTCGAAATATAAAATTATGAATCCGATTGATACCCCGTATGCTTGCATCGGGGCAGTTCATTTTTCTTTTACAATAATTTCAAACAGCAACTGGTATTAGTATTTTTAGTATTCGTCTTTGACATTTTGAAGAACCCATTGAAGGCAATCGTCGAAAGAATCAAAAATCGTTGACTCAGGTATTAAATCTGGAATAATGTCAATGCGTTCCATCATATATCTTGGTTGTTCTTGTAAATGAACGAAAAGAACATTTTTACGATCTTTTTTAAGGTCGACTAATATATCTTCAAGTACATATAGTCCTGATTGATCTAAGTATTGCATTTTATCCATTCTGAAAATAACAGTGGATGCTGTTACAGGAATTTGTTTTGCCAGCTGTTGAAGTTCATTAGTAGATCCGAAAAATAAAGGACCATTAATATGTTTAATAAATACTTCTTCCAATAAATACTTAGGGAAATCTTTTTCATCTGCCCAAGCCTTTTCACTCAATGGAAGTACATCGGACTTCTTGGCTGTTAAATCTCCAATTTTTTTCATAAACATTAAAGAAGCAATCACTAAACCAATTCCTACGGCATATACTAAATTCCAGAAAGTAGAAAGAAGTAATACAACCAACATAATAATTACCTCAGAACTCACTTTAATAGGCCCTAATTTAATGTCTTTTGGTAGGTTCGGAATGGCTTTCAACCCTTTATAGTCGATTACTCCAATACCCACAGTAACTAAAATACCTGCCAATACAGCTGCTGGAATTTTTGAGGCTACAGGTCCGAGTGCTAATAAAATAATTAGAAGCATCACTCCAGCAATCATTCCAGATAGTTTGGTTTTTCCTCCGGAGTTGATATTTACGACAGTTCTAATGGTTGCACCGGCTCCAGGAATTCCTCCGAATAAAGCTCCAATACTATTCCCTATTCCTTGACCAATTAATTCTTTGTTTGGATTATGCTTTGTTTTCGTCATGTTATCAGCAACTACTGAAGTCAACAAAGAGTCAATAGCTCCTAAAAGAGCAAGCGTCAAAGCAGTGAAAATATATGGAGTAATATTTGTTAAGCTAAACTGTGAAAAGATAGACAAGTTAAGTGTAGGGAAACCACTAGGGATTTCCTCTATAGGTTTATAATTAAGTCCAAAACCAACCGCTATTCCTGTCATTACTACCAAAGAAACCAACGTACTTGGAATAGATGTGGTAATTCGTTTGAATCCGTAAATAATAAAGATGGTTCCCAAGGCGAGAATAAGTTCTAACCAATTAATTTTAGTTAGGGCTCTAGGAAGTACTTTTAAAGTTCCAATAACACCAGAAGCATTTTTAGCAGCTAGTGTTTTACTTTCTTTTAATATATCTTCAGGTTGAATTTCTTCCGCGCGTTCAATCGTTTTTCTAAAATCTTCCAGAACTAAAATGCCTTCGCGTGCTTCGTCTTTTAGAATATTTTCTAAAATGATTTCTTCGGCTTGGGGTTTAAATTGATTAACAAATTCAACATCCTCTTTAGCATTGTATCCAATTGAAGGAAGAATTTGAGTAACAAGGATAATAACTCCAATAGCGGACATAAAACCAGATACCACGGGGTAAGGAATGTACTTGATGTATTTTCCAAGAGAAATGATTCCTAGAAAAATTTGGATTAAACCAGCAAGTAGAAAAACTGTTAAAATGGATGGTAATGCCTTTGAAACATCTCCATCGTTTACAGCAATAATATTAGCAATTACCACCATACTTACGGCGGTCATAGGAGCGGTTGGTCCAGAAATTTGTGTACTGGTACCTCCGAACAGAGCCGCAAAGAAAGAAATAAAAATGGCTCCGTATAAACCGGCACTTGGCCCTAACCCAGATGAAACACCAAAAGCAATTGCTAAAGGAAGTGCAACGATACCAGCGGTAATCCCACCAAAAAAATCGCCTCTTACATTTGAAAATAACTTTTTCATTTATAAATGTTGTATGTTAAATCAGTTTATTTTTACGTAACAGTTTCAGCGGCAAACTTAGTTTATGTAAATATTATTACGAAATTTTATGAGGGGTATTTGCGCTTTATACAAAATGATAACATTACAAGGGGCTATGTCATAAAACTTTAAGACATTATTAAATTAAAAAAATCTTAAATTCTCTTGATTACAAGATACGAATTCTCTATAAAAAAATAGAGTCTACTAAACGTAATAGACTCTATTTTAGTAAATTGTTTTTGTGTTTTATTCGTAGAATGTAACCGATCCATCACTGATATCGTACATTCCTCCAATAATTTGAATTTCTCCATTGTTATGCATGTCTGCTAAAACTTCACTTTGCTTTACAATGTTATCAATAGTTAATTCAACATTCTTTTTAGCTACATTGTTAACGAAGCTTAGATTTGAAGAGTTTCTAATAGAAGCATCTTTTGGTTCTGCAACGGCTTCAACAGCAGGTTTAATCTTTCCTAACATTCCTGTTAAGTTTCCTAGTTTTGCATCATCACAGGCTCCTTTTACGGCTCCACAGCTTGTGTGTCCTAAAACAACAATAAGTCTGGTGCCCGCAAGTTTGCATGCAAATTCCATACTTCCTAAAATATCTTCATTTACGAAGTTACCAGCAATTCTTACGCTAAAGATGTCGCCAATTCCTTGATCAAAAATAAGTTCGGAAGAAACTCTTGAATCAATACAACTTAAAATAGTTGCAAAAGGAAATTGACCTTTCTTAGTGTCATTCACTTGTTCCAATAGGTTTCTGTCTACCTTTAAACTCTGTTGAAAACGCACGTTACCTTCTTTTAAGGCTTGAAGCGATTTCTCTGGTGTCATGGCAGCTTGGGTTTCTTTGGTATGAGCTTTCATTTAATTCTTGTAATTTGTGTTAAATTTAATTCGCGGTTACTAATAATGAGATGTTTAATTTATTTAATACATCATTAATATCCAATTCTTTTGTTGTTCTATTGTTCTTTTTTCGTGGTAAACAAAGTAGGTTGACATTGTTTTTGCGCAGATACGTAGTAAGGTTGTTTACTACATTGTTGCTTTTTTCAAAAACATACTCAACAATCTTTTTGTTTTTAAACGATTCTATAACTGTTTGATCATGGCTAGCATCGTCAGTAAATTGAAACGTCTTTATTGGATCAATTGCGCTTTGAGCAATTTGAATGAATATATCAGGGTTTTTAAATGGTCTTAGTTTATTTAAAAAACCTAGATTAATAAGTTCATTAGGAACCAATTTGTTTCCATCTGCTGCGATAACTACCTCTCCTTGATGTTTTTTCAATACTAAGTCGGTAACCCCGTTTCCCAAAAAGTTTAAAGGGGCTGAACTTTTTTTACCAATTACGACAATATCAGGAGTGCTCTCTTTTAAGTAGCTTTCAATATTACTTTTAATGTTACCGATAGAAAAAGTATAACGAATAGGAGTAGCATGGTTTTTTGAATACTTAGCTACGAGCTCTTCAAGCTTTTTTTCTGTTTTGGTATATTCGTTATTAATATTTCTAGAAGCCGAAAGTTGATTTTCAGAACGGACAATGTTTGAAGGTTTAACAACATGGTAAATAGCAATACTTCCATTGGTAACCTTCGCAATACTAAGAGCCGTTTGAATAACCGTTTCAGTACTTTCTCTTAAGTCTGTTAATACCGAAATTTGATATCCTTTTTTATCAGTTTTCATGTCTAAGCGGTTTTCGGTCGTAACTTGAAAAACTCGATAAAACTTGTTGGGTTTTCAACAATACCTCGTTCAGAATAAAGCTTAATATGTATGTCCCGTTCTTGAGCTTTATAGGCAAAATCTTCTAGAATTTCAATAATGTCATTGTCTAGGTAACGAGTTTTTCTAACATCAAGTTCTAAATGAGTGTTCTTTGGTAAACTATCTAATTCTTTTAAAATAGCTCCTTTGTTAAAGAAAGTTACTTCTTCCGCAAGAGTCATTTTAATTTTATGAACCCCATTACTAATATCTTCAATATGCAAGAAGTGAGAATTTTGATAACTCTTAATAAGGATAACGATAATACCAACAGCTAATCCTAGTCCAATTCCTTTTAATAAATCAATAAATACGATACCTAAAACGGTTACGATAAATGGAAGGAATTGTTTCCATCCTAATTGATACATTTTTTTGAATAGTGAAGGTTTCGCAAGTTTGAACCCAACAATGAATAGTACAGCAGCTAACACTGACAAAGGAATTTGATTTAGTAATCTTGGAATAAGAATGATTGAAATCAATAATAAAAAACCGTGAATTACAGTTGAAGCTTTACTCTTACCTCCAGATTGAATGTTTGCCGAACTTCTTACAATAACTTGCGTTACAGGTAATCCTCCAATCAGTCCTGAAATAATATTTCCAGTTCCTTGGGCAAGTAGTTCTCTATTTGTTGGAGTAACGTTTTTATCTGGATCAATTTTATCTGTAGCCTCAACACATAACAATGTTTCTAAACTTGCAACTAAGGCGATGGTAAAGGCCGTAATCCAAATACTAGGATCGGTAATCAATGAAAAATTTGGGAGTTGAAACTGACCTAAGAAAGAATCAACGTCGTCAGGTACAGGAACACTTACCAAGTGTTTTGTACTTATACCTAAAGTTTCGCTTCCTTGAGTAACAACATAAAAAATAATACCTACGATTACAGCTACTACTGGTCCTTGGATCAATTGAAATATTTTGGCTTTTTTTACCAAAACCTTATCCCATAGAAGTAGGATGGCTAATCCAACAACTCCAACGATAGTCGATCCAACTCCAATGTGATTAATTGCGTTTAATATTCCTGAAAATGTATTTTCACCGTCTACTTGGGCAAAGGCAAAATCCCCTTCAGGATCTGCGTCATATCCAAAGAAATGCGGTATTTGTTTTAAAATGATAATAACACCAATTCCAGTTAACATTCCTTTAATAACTGATGAAGGAAAATAGTATCCGATAATTCCAGCTCTTAAAAATCCAAAGATTAATTGGATAACTCCTCCAAGCACAACTGCAAGTAAAAAGTTATTAAACCCTCCTAATTCACCAATGGCGGTTAGTACAATGGCAGCAAGACCTGCGGCTGGTCCACTTACACCAATTTTGGATCCACTTAAAAATCCTACTACGATACCTCCGACAATACCGGCTATTAAACCAGAAAAGAGTGGAGCCCCACTGGCGAGGGCAATCCCTAAACAAAGGGGCAATGCAACAAAAAACACCACTATACTAGCGGGCAAATCATTTTTGATTGTTTTAAACATAAAAACGTGGTTTTTTATTAGCGTAAGCTAATAGTTTGAATAAAGGTTAATTTTGAATATGTGATATGTATCAACTGAAAAAAATAGCATTAAGCTATCCTAGCCCCATTGAAAATAGAGTAAATTGAAACAGATCGAAAAAGGTGGTTATGAAATGACCTCGGGAGGAGGGCATTCTTGTTTCTTATAAACAGGATTGTATACCTTATTTTGATAAGGTAGCTTTATTTGAGTAATTGCGCTATTGTATGCAAAAGATTCGAAATTAGCGTGAAGAAATTTAATTTCTAGCTCTTTGTGAGCTTCATCACTATCTGTTTCGGCATCAATAATAACGGACGTTTCACATATTTCCTCACATAGGCTTATGCAAGTGGGAATAACCACAGTTGAGGTTACTAGTATTATTAGGAAATATGTAAAAATATACTTGCTCATGTTTATACGAGCTCCTAATATACAATTTTAAGTTTTAACTTCTTGTTAACGAAAATTAAAAATTATTGATGATTTTAAGGTTGTTTGACTGTATCCATCCGATTTTCCCATCAATTAACTTAATTTTTTTCCAATCATCTACTGAGTCAACTACCGATACTTTGGTGCCTTCATGGAGTGTGAAAACATCATCAGAACTAGAAGTTGGTGCATTTTTAATTTCGATTTCCTCAGCAAAAATAATGGCTTCCTTCTTATTTTGATAAGTATTAAACTGCTGATAAGAGATCATTAGTGAAGCAATAAGTAATAAGAAACTTAAAATGCTAATGGTAAAATACACGCGTTTTTTTCTTGAATCATATGATAAGTAAAACAAGATAAAAAGTACACTCGCCAGAATAGATAAAACTACGGAAATATAGGCCCAAGTATTATAATGGAGCTTTTCAAAGAAACTAGTGCTAATCTTTTGGAAAAGCGTTTTAGGTAGTGGCTCTATTCGATCAAGTGTTAATTTGTGAGCTATAGCAAGATTATTTCTGGCATCTTCATTCAAAGGATCAAGTGAAAGGGCCATCTCATAATTATAAATACTAGGAGCAACTTTATTCAGTTTATAATAGCAATTAGCTATGTTGTAATATAATTGAGAAGAAAGCTCTTTCGTTTCTTCAATTTGTTTATAAATGGTTAGTGCTTCCTCGTATTTATTTTGACGATATAAATTGTTAGCATCTCCGAATAAAGCATCGGCAGTTTGAGCAGATACAATGTTCGATACGAATACTAGAAGTAATATTATATTTCTCATTATAACTGTTTGTCTAATTGGGTTATTATTTGCTTTGCTTTATCGTACTCTTGATTCATTTGAACACTGTCAACAGGAGTATAACGAGCAAAATCACAATCGTTTAATACGGTAATAAAGTCTTTAATAGTGGTGCTATCTACATTGCGTTTTTCAAGAAGCTCAGTAATTTTATCCTTACTAATATCGGATGTTTCTACTTTTAGTTTAGCTTTCAAATAATTGTGTAAAGCTCTTTCTAAAGACTCATAAAATGCTTCTTTCTGCCCTAATTGTTTTTGAGCTTCCGAAAGGTACTTTTTAGCAAGTTTATCTGCTAATCGTCGTTTATTACCCTCTACATCTCTATCTCGTTCTTCTTTCTTCCTATTTAAAAGAATAACAGCAGGAATAGCCGCAACGGGAACAATTAAAAGTAGGTAGAATAGCGTAGATTTAAAGAAATCAGATTTGTCTATTGTACTAAATTCTGATTTCGTTTGAATGTATCTAAAGTCATTTCCGGTTACCTTAATGTCTTGTTTTGCAACTGACGTATTCGTTGAGTTAGAAGTTAGTTCTTTTCCTTCCAAGACCTGAACATACATGTCGTCAGAATTGATAGTTTGATAGACTTCTTTTTTCGGATCGAAATATGAGAAACTTACAGAAGGTATTTTGTACTTCCCTTTGTATTCCGGTACTACGGTATAGTTGTCAGTGATACTTCCTTTTAGTCCGGTAGAAGTGATTGAAACTTTCTCTTTTCTTTCGGGTTGATATACCTCAAGCTCTTTTGGAGTTTCTACTTTTGGTAACTCGAATAATTTTAAGTTTCCTTTTCCTTTAATGGCAATTGAAATTTGTGACGATTCATTTGCTTTTAAGAGTTGTTTGCTTAATGCGACATCAAAGGAAAATTCACCTACGGCACCATTAAAGTTTTCAGGTTTATTTTTTAAAGGAAGTTCTTTTACTCGAACCGTTTTCTTAGCTGAAGAAAATTCTCTTCTAACTTGTTTAGTAATAAGGTTTCCGAAGAAATCTACACGACCCGTTGGTACAGCAACTACAATATCCATTTTCATCGGATCAATGGTTAGCTTACCAGATTTGGTTGGAATTAATAGTGCTTTGTGTAAAACAGCATATCTGTATTTTTCACCGTTATAGGTACCTTGTTTTACTGGAGTTCCGTTATTCTTAATTTCTTGATTCCAGAACCCATTGTATTGAGGCGACTCTGTAATGGCATTGTCATAAATACCAACATTTTCACTAAAATAAAGTCGGTATTCCAAATAAACACCTTCACCAACGTATGGCCTTGATTTGGAAATCTCGGCAACCAAGTGTATGTTTTGAGAGGCAATATAATTCGGATCATTAGGATCTTTGGGTAGCTCAACCGCGTCGAGAACTATTATTTTAATAACATTCGACTTTATAGTCTTTCCATCAATTTCGATTGAAGCTGGAGGTAAATTATATTCTCCTTTTCTTTTAGGCTGTAAGATATAGGTGTAGGACTGCGAAAATTTCACCACACCATTGATATAAGATTGACTAATCGATTGACTTGGCCCTCCTACAATTCTAAAGTTTTTAAAACTAGGAGGAGCAAAATTATCAGCCCCTTGTTTGTTTATAGTGTATTCAACTTTTAAACGTTGATTAACGCCAAGTTTGTTTTTACTCACGCTAGCAACTAATTTCTCATCTTGTGCATGCACAGAAAGAGAAATAGTCGTAAAAAATAGTATAATATAAAATGTTAAATTCCTACTCATTTTTAATTTGCTATAAACTCATATTTTAACATTCAAATATCTAAAATGAAAACTTAATGTTAAAAGTCTCAATCTTAGGTTTTTGTTAAAATATTACCAGTCTTTTTCTTGCTTAACTTTTCTTCCTTTTGATTTTTTAACATTCATCTTCTTCTGGGTCTTTTTTTCTTCATTGTTCAAGCTCTCCAAAAGTTGCTTCATTTGTTCAGGAGTCATCTTACCAGGTTGAGGTTTTTGTGGCTTCTGATCTTTTTTGTTTTCGTTATTCTGCTGATCTTTATTTTGATTGTCTTTAGGATCTTTGTTCTGATCTTTTTTATCCTTGTCGTCTCCGTCTTTCTTATCCTTGTTTTGATCGTCTTTTTTGTTTTCGTCGTTTTTATCCTTCTGATCTTTCTTGTCGTCCTTATTGTCTTTATTTTGATCTTTGTTCTGATCTTTTTTATCCTTGTTTTTGTCGTCTTTTTGTTTTTGTTGCTCCTTTTTTAATTCTTTTTGAGCAACAGCCAAATTATAACGAGTTTCATCGTCTTTAGGATTATTACGTAGGGAGTTTTTATAAGCATCAACGGCTTGCTGATACTGCTTTTCCTCCATCATGGCATTTCCAATATTATGATAAGCCTCTGCTTTTGCTATTTTATCCTTTGAAGTTTTAGTCGTTAATTCATATTGAGACACAGCTTCCTTATAGCTTTTGTTTTGATATAATGAATTTCCGTAGTTGTAAGCGGCTTTGTCATATTTGCCATCCTTACCCAATGCCTTTCTGTAAGCTATAGAGGCTTCATCAAACTTTTGTTTGTTGTAAAGTTCATTTCCCTCACGAAGAAGTGAACGCGCTTCCTTTTTAAGTTGAAGCGTGTCAATTTGAGCATTCACCTGAAAAGAAAACAAGGTTATTAGCCCAATAAGTAAAACATTTAATTTGTTCACCTTTTTAATTTTTAGTCTCTTCATTAAACAAGTCAATTTTCTTCAACCATTTTGTCTTTCTATCAAAAAGTAAAACATCTAAAACTAAAAACAACAAAGCAATACCAAGAGGCCATTGAAATTGATCTTGATAATCAGAAAATTGTTTTGTTTCGAATTCACTTTTTTGAGCATTGGCAATAACATCTGAAATGGCATCAACTGCAACTTCTGTTTTATTACCATCCACATAATTCCCATTTCCAATATCGGCAACATCTTGAAGTATTGGCGATTTTCTTTGAGTTATAACGGTTTCACCTTTACGATCTTTTTTATATCCAATTAAAGATCCATTTATCTTCAAAGGAATTGGTCCTCCAGATTCTGTTCCAATACCAATAGTATATACTTTTACACCTTCGTTAGCAATGTTTTGTGCTATTTGCTTCGTATCTTCTTGATGATCTTCTCCGTCTGAAATAATAATTAAAAACCTGTTGGTTTGCTCGTCATTATTATAATAGGTTCTAGCTAAGTTTAATGCTTCGTTAATAGCCGTTCCTTGACTAGTCACCATATCAGGATTTGCGTTTTGCAAAAACATATTCCCTGCAGCATGATCGGTAGTAATTGGAAGTAGAGGATATGCATTCCCAGCATAAATAATGATTCCAACTCTGTCACTTCCTAACTTATTAATGATCTTAGAAATTATTTGTTTCGATTTCTCTAATCTATTTGGAGCAATATCTTCGGCGAGCATACTTCTTGATACATCCAAAGCAAAAACAACATCAACACCTTCTCTTTTTACTGTTTTTAACTTGGTTCCCATTTTTGGATTGATCAATGCTAAAATCAAAAAAGAAATTCCTAATAAAAGAAATACAAGTTTCAATATTGATTTGAAGTTCGAAGAATTGGGAGCTAGTTTTTCCAATAGTTCAGGTGAAGCAAATTTTTTCTGAGCTCTTTTTTTCCACCAAAAAACCAATAGGTAGATTACAATTATTACTGGAATAATTGCGAAAAGGTAAAAATATATTGGTTCTTCTATTTTGTACATAATAAGGTTTTATTAAATAAAACTTTTAAACACTGTATTTTTAAGTATAAATTCTAAAAGCAAGAATATTCCTGCAATGAACACAAATAGTCTGTACTGTTCTGTATAATTATAGTATTTGAACTCTTCGACTTTCGTTTTTTCAAGTTTGTCAATTTCGTCATAAATTGCTTTTAACTTCGTATTATTGGTCGCTCTAAAGTATTTACCTTCTGTTTCAGTGGCTATATGTTGAAGTAGCTTTTCATCGATTTCCACTTGTTGATTTCTGAATGAAATTTTACCAGTTCTAGGATCTTTAGCCCAAGGGAAAGGAGCCATTCCATTTGTACCGATACCAATTGTATATACTTTTATATTGTTTCCTTTAGCAAGCTCGGTAGCTGTTTTTGGATCGACAAATCCAGCGTTGTTAACACCATCCGTTAAAAGTATAATTACTTTACTTTTTGCTTTACTTTCTTTTAAACGATTTACAGCAGAACCTAATCCCATTCCGATAGCCGTTCCTCCTTCCAATTGCCCCCATTTAATTTCTGAAATGGTTCTTTTTACAATTGAGTTGTCACTTGTTATTGGTGTTTGAGTAAAACTTTCACCAGCATATACCACAATTCCAATTCTGTCATTAGGTCGTTTGTTAACGAATTCAGTAGCTACTCTTTTTAAGGCTTCTAAACGATTAGGCTTTAAGTCTTTAGCAAGCATACTTGCCGAGACATCAATAGCCATCACAATATCGATCCCTCGATTTGTTTTTGTTTTTTTACTGATAGAAACATTACGCGGACGTGCCAATGCAACGATAATAAAAGCAAGTGCTAGCAATCTTAAAATATATAATAAAGGTTTAAGTTTTGAAAAAATAGATCGCTTTACTATAAAAGCTTTCGTACTTCCAATAGTTAACTGTGCACTGTTCTTTTTGTTTGTAAAGAAATACCAAATGGCTAGTAAAGGGATAAACAATAGTAGCCAAAGAAATCCTGGGTTGTGAAATTCAAAATTATTGAACATTTTCTACTGATTGTTTTGTTGAGTTATACATTGATTTGGCCTTCGAAATTCCGTATGAGATTAAAATACCGATGGCAATAATGGCAACGATTATCAAAATTTTTGATACTAAATTCGGTTGTTTAATCTCGGGTTTTTCTACAATAACTACAGGTTTACTATAACTAGTTTCTGTGTTTTCTTCAGTAACTGCAGGCTTGATATTGTTAATAATAACCTCGGCATTCTTTCTGTCATATTCGATATCATGTGCCATAGGTTTCGACTTTGCAAACTTAACAAGGTCTGATTGACTTAATAACTTTTCTAATTTTTGAATCGTTTCCTTATCTGTTGTTATCGTATTTATGTTGCTGAAGTCTGTTAAGGTATCAACCAATTCATTAGTCGTTTGTTCAAGAGCTGGAATATTTAGCTCTCGTTCAATATAATTTCGGATGATTTCAGTAAGCTCACTATAGTAAGCTTTAATTTTGTTGTTTTGCCAAAGAAGTTTTTCATCAAGTTGCTTTAAGTTTTGTAAAGCTTCTTGGTAAGGAGCTAACTTAGGTACAAAAGTTTCAGATGTGCTTTTATCACTTCTCTTTAAAGCAAAGTATAATGTTGTAATAACTATAAGTAAGATACCTAAAGCCCAGAAAAGATATTCTTTATAGTCATCGAACTGATAAGGTTCTCCTTTAATTCCTTTGATAGGGAACTTTTTTACTTTGGTGGTATCTATGGCAACAGTAGCTACATTCACCAATAAACTATCGGTAAGGTGAGCTTGATTTTTTATGAAGATTTGTTGCTGTGGAATGTAGAAAGCACCACTGTCAAATCCTGTTAAAACATATTTTTGAATTAGCTTGTTGTTAATCGTGTCTAATTTTAAAGAGTCAACAACTTCTAATCCTTTAAGATTGTCAAGTTTCGGAATTATTACATTTTCCGTTTCGTTGATAGTCAGTTTGTATTGAAACTGTTCTCCAATTCGAATATTTGTAGTGTCAATTTCAGCTTTTACCAATTGGCTTTGAGAATAGCCAATGGTTACTGCAAATAAGAATAATATGTATAGTAAATTTTGCTTCATAATTCAATAAACGTAATAGCTTAACAATTATCCTTTTTGTTTAAAGTATCCTAATAGTTTTTTTACATAGCTTTCGTCAACACGGGTGTTAATAACTCCTGCGCCGCTTTTTCTAAAGGTATTTATAAAGTAATCTTGAAGATATAAGGCATTTGCTTTGTACTGCTTTCGTACCGATGACGAACTGGTATTTACAAGATGCACTTCTCCAGTTTCGGCATCTAACATCGGAACCATTCCAATATTTGGAATTTCCTGATCGTGCTTATCAAAAACTCTAATACCTGTTAAATCGTGTTTATTTCCTGCAATTTTTAGTGTACGTTCATAATTATCATCCATAAAGTCAGAAAGAACAAAAACAATTGCTTTTTTCTTTAAAACATTGGAAAGAAATTTTAACGCTTGATCGATATCTGTTTTTTTGCTTTTAGCTTCAAACTCTATAAGTTCACGGATAATACGCAACACATGGCTTCGTCCTTTTTTCGGAGGAATAAAAAGCTCGATTTGATCTGAAAATAAAATCAAACCTACCTTGTCATTATTCTGAATTGCTGAAAACGCTAGTGTTGCAGCAATTTCAGTAATTGTATCTTTTTTAAATTGTTGATTTGTACCAAAGAATTCAGAACCAGAAATATCTACCATAAGCATCATGGTAAGTTCTCGCTCTTCCTCAAAAATCTTCACAAAAGGCTCATTATATCTTGCAGTAACGTTCCAGTCAATTGCGCGAATATCATCGCCATATTGATATTGACGTACTTCAGAGAAGGTCATACCACGACCTTTAAAGGTCGAGTGGTATTCTCCTCCGAATATATGATTAGACAGCCTACGTGTCTTAATTTCAATTTTGCGAACTTTTTTTAATAATTCTTTTGTGTCCATGCACTAGTTTAACCAATTTTCAGGTAAAGGCGGAAGTTCAACTTCTTTTAATTCAAATGATTTTTCAATTGAAAGTAATGGTGCCTCTTTCACTGATATGTTAACATTGTTCTTTTGAGCTATCTCCTTTATCACGTTACTAATACTTCTTTTTTGTCCAAGTACTAAGCTATTCATGATAACATTTGATTCCGTTTGTAAATCAAAACAATCTACGTAATATGAGGGTTCTTCGTTTTGATAGATAACAGCTTCAGTTCTTTTTCTTTTTTGTAGCTCTAAAATTCTCTTTGTTCCTGTTAATGTTTTGTACGTTGTTAATTTGTAAGTCATCTCTAACTAGATTAATTTATAGGGGGTTTAATTTTTCTGTTTGTAGAGTATGGTTGGTTTTCCTTGGTTATATTTTTAAGGTACTTGTACTTCGTTAATAATAGAATTGATGATATCTATTGAAGATATGTTTTCAGCCTCAGCTTCATAGGTAATTCCGATTCTGTGTCTTAAAACATCATATACAATTGCTCTTACATCTTCTGGAATAACATAACCTCTTCTTTTGATAAAAGCATAACATTTAGCAGCTTTCGCTAAAGCAATACTACCACGAGGTGATGATCCGAAATTGATTAATGGTTGTAATTTTTCTAAATTATATTTTTCAGGATAACGTGTAGCGAAAATAATATCAAGGATGTACTTTTCAATTTTCTCATCCATATATACTTCACTAACGGCATTTCTGGCACGAATAATTTGTTCTATAGAAACAACTGGATTTACTTTTCCAAAACTACCGTTCAAATTTTGACGTAAAATTAATTGCTCATCCTGAATTTTAGGATAGTCAATTACTGTTTTTAGCATAAAACGGTCAACCTGAGCTTCAGGTAGTGGATAAGTTCCTTCTTGCTCTACAGGGTTTTGAGTAGCCATTACTAAGAAAGGTTCATCAAGTTTAAACGTTTCATCACCAATGGTAATTTGTCTTTCTTGCATTGCTTCTAGTAATGCCGACTGTACTTTTGCAGGTGCCCTGTTAATCTCATCCGCTAAAACGAAATTGGCAAAAATTGGTCCTTTTTTGATTGAAAAGTCATTCTCCTTTATATTATATATCATAGTTCCAACAACATCGGCTGGAAGCAAATCTGGAGTAAATTGAACACGACTAAAACTACCTTGAACTGCTTTGGAAAGAGTATTAATTGCTAAAGTTTTTGCAAGTCCTGGAACACCTTCTAGTAAAATATGTCCATTTCCTAACAAACCAATTAGTAATCGTTCAATCATATATTTTTGACCTACAATTACCTTATTCATTTCGGTAGTTAATAAATCGACAAAGGCGCTCTCTTGCTCTATTTTCTCATTGATTGCTCTTACATCTACATCCATATAATTTCGAATTATGTTAGCTTTTTTGTTTAACAAAACTACAATAATAAGACATTCTGAGTTGTTAAAGTATGGTTAAACCTAAAAAACTAATCTAGGATGCAAAAGAAATAAAATTTTGTGATTTTTTAAGGGTATATATTTATATTTTACGTCTTTTATTAATGAATCTGTAATTACAGGTCTATTTAATCTATAAACGCTTTTATAAATAATTATTACGTATGAAACAATTAACCAAACTAATTACTGCCTTAGTTTTAATGTGTTGCACATTTGCTTATGGTCAAGTAGTTAAAGGAAAAGTGCTCGATGAAAACAATGAGCCATTACCTTTTATAAATGTTGTAGAAAAAGGCACAACTAATGGGGTAAACACGAATGATCAAGGGGAGTTTTCAATTACCTTAAAGAAAATGCCAGGGGTTTTAGTGTTCTCTTCTCTTGGGTTTAAAACAGTTGAGAGAAATGTTACTTCTGCGGCAACAATTCAGGTTTCTATGCAAGAAGATAGTGGAGTTTTAGATGAAGTTGTTCTTACAGGGAACAGATCAAAACCAAGAACTATTTTAGATTCGGCTGTTCCTATTGATAATGTTGGAGTTCGTGAGTTGCAGGCTACTGGTCAAACGAATATTGATCAAATGTTGACCTTTGCAGTGCCATCGTATAACTCAACAAATCAAACAATTTCTGATGCAACAGCACATTTTGATCCAGCTGATTTAAGAGGTTTAGGACCGAGTAGAACATTGGTTTTAATCAATGGTAAAAGGAAAAATCAAAGTGCATTGGTCTATGTAAATGATACTCCTGGTAAAGGTGAGGTTGGAACGGATATGAAAAGTATTCCAACAGCAGCGATTGAAAGAGTTGAAATTTTAAGAGATGGAGCTTCTGCTCAATATGGTTCTGACGCTGTAGCAGGGGTTGTAAATATTATACTTAAGAAAGATATCGACTTTACTCAGGTTAATTTGAATTCGGGAGTTACTTCTAGAGGTGACGGTTTCAATGCTGATGCCGATGTGAATCATACAATGACTTTCGGAAATGGAGGTTTTTTGAATGCTACTTTAGGGTTCAGTTATCAGGATTATACTAATAGAGCAGGTTCACCGGGTCGTGATGATTTGTTTGGAGTGAATGATCAATGGACACAAGACAATCCAACTTTAGGAATGATTGTTGGACAACCTGAAATGAAAAAGGGGGATATTTATATTAACTCTGAATTTCCGTTAAATGATACCACGAAGTTGTATGCATTTGGTGGATTTAATTTAAGAAAAGGAAAAAGTTTTGCTTTATACAGACCTCCATATTGGATTACTGATGATTTTGGTTTGTTAACACCTCCAGGAGAAACATATAATGGTTTTCAACCAACGTTTGAAACTGATATTAAGGACATTTTATTTACCGCTGGAGGTAAATTCTTATTAGGAGGATTCAATGCTGATTTAAGTGCAACTTATGGAGGAAATCAAGTGGATTATACCATAGGTAACACAATTAACCCTAGTTTAGGAGCAAGTAGTCCAACAAGTTTCGATGCTGGTGCTTACGCTTTCAGTAATATCATTGGAAATTTTGATGTAAACAGAAGTTTTGGAGAGGTAAGTATGGGACTTGGTGTTGAAGCTCGTCAAGAACGTTTTGAAGTTATAGAAGGTCAGGAAGAGTCGTACGTAGGTGGTGGAGCACAATCATTTCCAGGATTACAGCCTAGTAATGCATTAAATGAAACAAGAACAAATGTAGGTGTCTATGGGACCTTAGATTGGGACGTTTCTGATCGTTTTTTAATTGGAGGAGCTATTCGTTATGAAAACTATTCAGATTTTGGCGGAAACACTTCATGGAAAATTAATTCAAGATATAAATTAGGAGAAGCGGGTGTGTTAAGAGCTTCTTATAGTACTGGGTTTAGAGCGCCATCATTACACCAAGTATATTTAAGTAATGTTCAAACGCTAGTGTCAGGAAATACAATTTCTAATCAAGGTACTTTTAATAACGTGAGCCCTGTAATTAGAGACTTAGGAGTTGCTCCTTTGTTTGCTGAAACATCAAAGAATATTTCGGCAGGATTAACTGTAAAAGCTTCTCGTGATTTTACTATTTCATTAGATTATTACAATGTTCGTGTTGATGATAGAGTACTATTTACTGGTGAAATTACTGGTGTAGATGATAATGGTGTTCCAAATGCCGCTGTACAGCAAATATTAGATGATAACAATGTAACTAGTATTAAATTCTTCATTAATGCGGTAAATACAATTACCCAAGGTTTTGATTACACGATGCGTTATAAAAATATCGATTTTGCCTCTGGTAAGTTAGGTGTCAATTTAGCTTTCAACGTAAATAGAACGAATTTAGAGGGTGAAGTTGAAACACCAAGTAAATTAAGTGGATACAAGGATAAGATTTTCAATAGAAAAGAGCAGTCGAGAATTGTGAGCGCTCGTCCTAACATGAAGTTCTTGTTTGGTGGAGATTATAAAATTGGAAATTTCACAGCGAATTTAAATAATACTTACTTCGGAGAGGTAACATGGCAACATGCTTCTGATCCTTCAAAAGATCAAACATTTTCAGGAAAAGTAGTAACTGATTTTTCAGTTTCATACGATTTTTCAAAGGCTATTTCTTTTAGAGCCCAAGTGAATAATTTGTTTGACGTATTCCCAGATGAAATTGATGCAAAAGGAGATCCAGTAACGAATCTTGGAGGTCGTTTTAGATATCCTTGGGAAGTGAATCAATTTGGATTTAATGGAACTTCTTTTAGAGCAGGTCTAACATTTAAGTTTTAAGATATGAGCTAAGTAACCGTTTAGCTTCATTAATTGTTTTAGTCCAGAAGGGTAACGCTCTTCTGGATTTTTTTTTGAGTTAATTTAAATGATAATTGTTTGTTTTTTAGGTCTGTTGTTCAAATAATAGTTCGTGTATTGCGAATAATAACTGGAAGCGAAATTATTCTTTTGTGAGGCTATATTAGCTCTCGTAACTATTAAAAACAAATTATGTTAGGAGCAATTATTGCAATTATAGGTGGGATTTTGGCTGCATCACCAGCTATTATTGCCAAAAAACCGAACGCAAAAGAACTTATAGACAAGTTAACGCCTTATCAAGGTTGGATTGGTGTTTTACTTGCATTTTGGGGAGCTTGGGGAATTATTCAATCAGTATTAAGTTTAACATCTTTCAGTATTGGATGGCTTATTTATCTTGGGGTAAATATTGTAGAATTCGTTGTAGGGTTTATTCTTGGGTATGGCTTAATTTCTAAGTACCTTTTAGAGAAAAACGAGGCTGCTAAGGAAAAAGGACAAGCTTTACGTTTAAAACTGTTGAAATATCAAATTCCAGCAGGTATTATTCTTATAGTTTTAGGGGTACTGTCAATCGTGTTATAGCACATAAGAAGGGTTGCTATAAAAAACATTTCTAATGAAACTGGGAATTTTGCTTTAACCGCTATGATTATCCAGAAAAGGAAAAAACGATTGGTTTGTACGTTTCCCCTTAAGCTACAATTCAAAAATTGTTACGTTGTTTGCTTTCTCTCATTTTTTGGGAGAAAGTTTTTTTTAGAACTCCTTTAATTCCATATTTTGATTTTCAAAAACACCATAGGTATAGTATTTAACCCAGTCACCTAAATTAATGTACTTGCTGTTTTTTGGAAGATCAATATTCAATGGAAGGTGGCGATGACCGAAAATGAAATAATCGTAATCTTTCGTCTCTAATTTTCGTTTGCAATATTGAACCAACCATTCATTCTCTTCTCCTAGGAACTTGGCGTCATCATCTCCTGAGATAAGTTTGTTTTTTACCGACATATACTGGCCTAATCGAACACCTAAATCAGGATGTAACCATCGAAACATCCATTGGAATAGAGGGAATGTAAAAACCTTTTTCATACGCTTGTATCCTTTGTCGTGGGGCCCTAGTCCATCTCCATGACCAATTAAAAAAGTTTTGTCATTTAGTTTGAATTCTTTAGGTTCATGAAAAACAGGAATATTTAACTCTTTTTCAAAATAATCATCCATCCATAAGTCATGATTCCCGACGAAAAAGTAGATAGGAATTCCGCTGTCTCTAATTTCGGCGAGTTTACCTAAAACTCTTACAAAACCTTTTGGTACAACGGTTTTATATTCAAACCAGAAATCAAATAAATCGCCTAATAAAAAAATAGCTTCAGCATCCTCTTTTACAATGTTTAACCAGTTAACAAACTTTTGTTCACGAGGAAAACTTGTCTCAGCTGTCGGAGCACCTAAATGTTGGTCAGAAGCGAAGTAAACTTTTTTATTATCAGGAATGTTAATTGAAATCAAATTGTAAACTTTTGGGCAAAAATAACTAATTTGAACTCAGCTCACCCATATATTTTTTGGTTACTTTTGTTGTGAAACACTTAAATAGTTAGCAGTAATGGATCCGTTTGATGATGAATATTTTATGAAGAAGGCTTTGCAAGAGGCGCAAACGGCCTATGATAAAGGGGAAGTGCCAGTGGGAGCAGTGATTGTTTTTAATAATCAAATAATAGCTAGAGCCCACAATTTAACAGAAACCTTAAATGACGTAACTGCTCATGCTGAAATGCAAGCCTTTACCTCGGCGGCGGATTATTTAGGGGGGAAATATTTAAAAGGGTGCACGTTGTATGTTACGTTAGAGCCCTGTCAAATGTGCGCTGGAGCTAGTTATTGGGCTCAGATAGGCAAAATTGTTTATGGCGCATCTGAGCCCAAATTGGGATTTACTGTTTTGGATACTAGAATTCATCCAAAAACTACAGTGATATCAGGGGTGTTGCAAGAAGAATGTAGTTTTCTTCTTAAAAAATTCTTTATTGAAAAACGTAATTTAAATTAATCTAAATCGATAGTTAAACTGATAACAGAGGTGTTTTGTGTAAATGAATAAATATCATCTCCTCCTTTTCCTCCGTATCGGTTCGATGCGAAATACCCAGAGTTTTGACCTCTTCTCTTAATAAAACCGAAATCATCAGCATCGCTATTGATTGGTACTCCAAGGCTTTGAGGCGCGCCATATTTATTGTCTTCAAATTTTGAACAATAAATATCTAAACCTCCTTTGTTGTTCTTGTGGCTATCAGATGAAAAATATAAATTGTTGTTTTCATCAACAAAAGGGAACATTTCTTTTCCTTTCGTGTTTACTTTAGAACCTAAGTTTCTTGGACTGCTGTATTCGTTGTCTCCTAATATATCAACTACGAAAATATCGGATTCTCCATGTGTACCTGGCATGTTTGATGTAAAGTATAACTTCGAATCATCATTATTTAATGCTGGATGACCTACTGAGTAGTTGTCAGAGTTAAATGGTAATTCTACAATGTCTTCCCATTTACCGTTAACGTTCGTAGCCTTGTAAATTTTCAATACGATAGATCCTCTAGAGTCTCTTTTACCAGGCTTTCTCTTTTTTGCATTAGTTTTCGTAAAGTAAATAGTTTTAAAGTCTTTAGTGAAAACAGCATTTGATTCGTGATAAATCGTATTGATTTCTTTTGAAAAAGGGGTTACTCTTTTCTTCTTAGAGAAAAATTGTGGGGATTCATTGGTTTGATATAAATTGAAGAACTTTGCTTTCTTGCTCGTGTTACTCGCTGCGGGCCTAGCAAAAACTAACGAGTTGTTTTCGTAAAATGTAGGGCCTATTTCAGAATGTCGAGTGTTAATCTCTAAATTTCTGATTTCATAATTGGTTTCTTGAGCGACTAAATGATTAAGCGATAAAAATAATATTGCTATTGCTATTTTTTTCATGTTAAGGGGATTTTAAAGTTTATGTTTATTTATGGGGTATTAGATTTCTATGCTCACATATGATTACGCAAAATCATACATAAGTTCTGGACACCTTTTCTACTGAAGCTCATTTGTCGACATGACATAGTAAGCCCTTGATAGAGTATGGTTCTAAAAATTATATGTTATTGTTTAATTGACTAAGAGAGTCTAGTCCGGATGGTATTTTTGTCTTTTTTCATTTTAGGGGATATTCTTTTAAGATTTGTAGTACTAATAAATATGTTAATTATTCAGCACAATAAAACATTTGATGTTTTTTGTGTAAAACTTACTACGGATTCATGCGTAATAAGAATAGTATTAGCGAAACTTAGGTTAAAAGTTTATGTTCTAATTTAATGGTGGATCCTGATAGCAGCAGGTAGAATTTTTGTAGTTTTTATTTTTTTCATTTTTAGGGGATGGTTTAAATTATCGGAAAATTTCCAACAAGTTACAAAAAAAAAATAAAAAAACAAGTTTTCTTTTAATAAAAACTCGCTGTTAACGAAATAGTTATGTTTCAGTACTTCTGCTACCTTTACTTTCATTGAATAATTATTTAAAGTTTTTAATTGATTTTTCTGATGCAAAGGTATGTTGAAAGTCAATGTGTTAAGTGTAGTGAAGTATTGATGTTTACTATTTTTTATGCGAAAAAAAATGTAAATGTAGAAAATGAGACACGAAATGTCGTGTTTGGTTTTTTAAATAGCTGTTTTTTAGGTTTTTATTTTTTTTAGAAAAATGAATGTTTTAAAAAAGTGTCTGTTGTTTGCTTCCACTTTCGTGTTCCAAAAGCCATTTTTTTCTCCAAATACCTCCAGCATAACCCGTTAAAGAACCATCGGATCCAACAACTCTATGACAAGGAATTAAAATCCAAATGGGGTTTTTACCATTGGCCGAAGCTACTGCGCGGATAGCTTTCGTATCGCCTAGTTTTTTGGATTGATCTAAATAGCTCTTTGTTCGCCCAAAAGGAATATCTAGCAAGGCATTCCATACTTTTTGTTGGAATTTGGTTCCTTGTGGATTTAGCTTCACTGAAAATTCCTTTCTAGTTCCTTCAAAGTATTCATTAAGTTGCTGAACACAGTTTTTCAAAGGGGAGGGAAGCTCGATATTTAGTGCTTCATTAATAGTTATATCATCATTTAAAACAGAAACGGATTGCACACCTTTTTCATCACCGATGATTTCGGCAATTCCTAAAGGTGTTTTACAATACGCTGTTTTTAAGTCAGACACCGAATATATCTTTTGAGTTTTGAGTGGTAATTTCGGAAATTTCTTCAAAACTCAAACCGTAAATGTCAACTAATTTATCCACAACATTGGTTATATAACTACTTTCATTACGTTTTCCTCTATATGGAGTAGGAGCCAAATAAGGAGAGTCTGTTTCTAAAACGATATGTTTTAAATCTATTTCATTTAAAAATTTATCAATTTTACCGTTTTTAAATGTAGCAACCCCTCCAATTCCTAATTTCATATTGTATGAAATAGCTTGTTTTGCTTGTTCAAATGTTCCAGTAAAACAGTGAAATATTCCAAATAGGTCGTTAGATTTTTCTTCTTCTAATATTTCAAAAATCTCATCAAAAGCTTCTCTACAGTGAATAACGATCGGGAGTTTTTTCTCTTTAGCCCATTGAATTTGAGTTTTAAAAGCTTCCTGTTGTTGCTTTAAAAACGATTTGTCCCAATACAAGTCAATACCTATTTCACCAATAGCATAAAAGTCTCGTTGATCAATCCATTTCTTTACAAAATCTAATTCTTCTTTATAGTTTTCTTTAACAGAAGTTGGATGCAAGCCCATCATTAAAAAAACATCCTCAGCATAATTTTTCTCTAGATCTAGCATTCTATCCATATAAGAGCTATCAATAGCAGGAATAAAAAAACGTGAAACTCCAGCATCTTTTGCTCTTTCTATCATGGTTTGTCTGTCTTCATCAAATTGCTCTGAATATAAATGTGTATGCGTATCAGTAATCATTTATTTTATGAATTGGTTTAACTATTACATTGATTTTATGTAATAATTGAGTTGTATCTTTGCCGCACAAAAGTACGAGAAATGGCAAGTTTGAAAAAAGTATTAAAGAAAAAGAAGTATCTAAAAATTAAATTGAAAAAAATTGTAACAAACCATCTTGAAGTTAAGGCGGAAATCAATGGAATAAAAGGAAGATTTATTTTAGATACCGGAGCTTCTAATTCTTGTGTTGGATTGGATTTAAAAGATCAGTTTAATCTTATTTCTGAAGAAAGTGAAATTAAAGCGGCAGGTGCTGGAGCGACTGACATGGAAACTCAAAGGTCGCAGAATAACTCATTGAAAATAGGGAAATGGAAAACCATGAATTGTGATTTAGTGCTTTTTGATTTGTCTCATGTGAATGCTGCTTTAACACAACAAAATGCTAAAGAGGTACAAGGGATTATAGGTGCTGATGTTTTAGAGTCCGGAAAGGCTTTTATTGACTATAGTAGTAAATATTTATACCTTAAAAAGCCAAAAAAGAAGAAGGTAATTAAACTGCCATTTTAACTTTTATAAATCGATAGCTGTCGTGTTTTTTACCTCACTGATAGTAAATACACTGTGAGTACTTCCTATATGTTTTAAACCAGTAATTTTATTTACCATAAATTCTCGGTATGCTTCCATGTCTTTTACATAGATTTTTAAAACATAGTCGTATTCACCGCTTACATGAAAACATTCGATAACCTCAGTTAGTTTGTTTATTTCGTTTTCAAAAACCGCGATATACTCTTTGGTGTGTTTTTCAAGGCGAATATGGCAAAATACGATTAGAGATTTATCAATTTTCTTTTTGTCGATTAGAGCGGTGTATTTCTGAATAACCTGTTCTTTTTCTAATTTCTTAATCCTTTCATAAACTGCGGTAACCGATAAGTTTAATTGTAGTGCTAAGCTTTTAGTGGTTTGTTTACTGTCTTTTTGCAACAGGTTTAATAGCTTTTTATCTGTTAAGTCTAATCTCATCTGAAAAATTATCTAAGGAAAGATGAAAAACAACGTGTTTTTTCATCTAAAGGTTCAGTTTAAAGAATAAAAATAGAAAAAACATCTATATTTTAACTTTATCATTGATTTTTTATCAATTAAAAGTGAATTTAGTAATTAAATAAACAGTAAAATTTACTTTTAATGGAATTTAAACCAGCAAATAATATTCAAGATTTACAATACTTTGGAGAGTTCGGAGGTGTGAATCCTTCAGTGTCAGATTCATCAACCTATACATTTTTAAGTGCCAAAACAATGTTTGATACATTCGAAGGCAATACGGATGGTTGTTATTTATATTCACGTCACTCTTCACCTTCCAATTTATATCTTGGTGAAGCGCTGGCAGCTATGGAAGGAACGGAAACAGCAAATGTTACCGCTTCAGGTATGGGAGCTATTACGCCTACGATTTTGCAAATTTGTGGAGCTGGTGATCATGTCGTTTCTAGTAGAACTATTTATGGTGGTACTTATGCATTTTTGAAGAATTTTACTCCAAGAATGAATATTCAAACATCGTTTGTTGACATCACAAAGTTGGATTCGGTAGAAAATGCCATAAATTCAGATACTAAAATGATTTACTGCGAAAGTGTGAGTAATCCTTTATTGGAAGTGGCCGATATAAAAGGTTTAGCAGAACTAGCGAAAAAGCACAATTTAAAACTGGTAGTAGACAATACTTTTTCGCCTTTGTCAATATCCCCTGCTCAATTAGGAGCCGACGTTGTTATTCATAGTTTAACAAAGTTTATTAATGGTAGTTCAGATACTATGGGTGGAGTTGTTTGCGGAACATCTGATTTTGTCAATGCTCAGAAAAGCGTAATTGATGGGGCTAGCATGCTATTAGGAGCTTCTATGGATTCTATGCGTTCGGCTTCTATATTAAAAAACATGAGAACTTTGCATATTCGTATAAAGCAGCACAGTAAAAATGCCATGTATTTGGCGGAGAAATTTGAAAAAGATGGTTTAAAGACGGTGTATCCAGGCTTGGTGTCTCATCCATCACATAAAATATTCAAGGAAATGATGAATACAGAATATGGTTTTGGAGGAATGCTAACTATTGATGCTGGTTCTTTAGAGAAAGCAAATCAATTAATGGAGTTAATGCAAGGAAGAAATATTGGATACCTAGCTGTAAGCTTAGGCTTTTATAAAACATTGTTCTCTGCTCCGGGTACGTCAACGTCTTCTGAAATTCCTTTAGACGAGCAAAAAGAAATGGGATTGACTGATGGATTAATTCGTTTTTCAATTGGATTAGATAACGATATTGAAAGAACGTATGAAATGATTAAAGAGTGTATGTTAGAGGTTGGTGTTCTACAAGAGACGCTAATCAATTAAGCATATTATTGTGAATAAAGTGTGAACCCTGCTTTTTAGCAGGGTTTTTATTTTCCTTTTATTCTTTCAATAAAAATGTTAAAATCTTCCTTGGAAGGAGCTGCTCCGTTAAAAGGAACAATATCCCATCGGTCATTTACCTTTTTTAAATCAAACTTAAAAACAGAGGTTTTCGTATCATTAGGATTTAATAACGGATAGCGTAAATCATAATATCTATATTGAGTCGAATCCTTTTCTAGGTTAAAATAATCATTACTAAACCAAGCCAAGGTTTGAATATCTGGGTGATGTATATTGAGTAATTCGTGTTTCTTTTTAATTGTTAAAATGGTATCAACCCCTCTTTTGGAGTCGAATATAGAATAGAAGCCAACCTTAAAGTCGTTATCAGTTTCCGCGATACCATACCAAAGAAAGTTGTTTAAAATAGTTGGTTGAACGGAATATCTAGTGAAAGAGATATTGGCTTTGGTAAATGACTCTTTAAAAACGGAATCGATATACAATTTATTCACAAGAGTGAGTAACATATAAAACGAACTGATATACAAGCTTAATTTTACCAATTTTCTTCTTTTGAAGCTTTTTCTATTAAAAAACATAGCAGCGATAAGTAGCAAAAGAAAAGGTAATGTGTATAAAGGATCTACAACTGAAATATTGTTAAAGGCAACTCTATAATTTGAAAACGGTAAAAAGAGTTGTGTTCCATAGGGAGTAAAAGAATCCAGTATGGGATGCGTAAAAAGTGATAAGAAAAATAACCATATCCAATCTTTGGTTGTGGTTGTATCTTTCCTTCGTCCTTTGTTATATAGGTAAAAGGTTAATTTCCCAAATAAGTAAGCTCCTATAAAAGAAAAGAGAATGGAGTGCATAAACCCTCTGTGGAAAGCCATCGCGTCGATTTCGTTATGGTAAATTAATTTCCCGAAAATAACGTCTAAATCGGGTATGGTACCACCAATAGCACCAAAGAGCATTGCTTTGTTTCCAATTTTCTTACCAAGAGCAACTTCACCGCAAGCTGCGCCTAAAACAATTTGAGTTAATGAATCCATAGTAAACAAATGTACTAAACTGTTTCAATTTGTGTAATTCTTTTAAAAATGGTAACATTACACTTCTAAAAAACTAAACAATGCAAGAGGGTAAAAATTTAACCGAAATAAAAATTGAGGATCAGAAGATTTTGGAAAATAAAGAGTTGAGTATTAAAGAGGCTCTTATTCCCGTTTTATTTTTAATGGCACTTTTAGCATATAATATCTTTTTTGCTGAAGGAGCTTGGTTAGGAGATTACTCAAATCAATTTATATTACTAATAGGAGGTCTTGTAGCAGCAATAATGGGGTTTTTAAATAAGGTACCTCTAAAAAGTATGATAAACGAGGTAGTTGAAAACTGGAAAAGTGTTTTTGTTCCTATTATGATTTTATTTTTAGTAGGAGCTCTTGCAGGAACATGGTTAGTAAGTGGAATAATTCCTGCTATGGTATATTATGGATTACAAGTTTTAAGTCCAGAAATATTTTTACCAGCTTCGGTTATTATTGCAGCAATAATATCGATTGCTACAGGTAGTTCTTGGACAACTTCGGCCACAGTTGGTATTGCCTTGGTTGGAATTGGAAGTGCATTGGGAATTCCGTCAGGAATGATTGCTGGAGCAGTAATTTCAGGAGCCTATTTTGGAGATAAAATGTCCCCATTATCAGATACGACAAACTTGGCACCAGCAATGGCGGGAACTGATTTGTTTACGCACATAAAATATATGGCCTTTACTACAGTCCCAACAATATTAGTAACATTAATTGTATTTGCAATTTTAAGTGGAACCATTGAAACTTCGGGTAGTGCCGATATTAGTAACTTATTAGCTTCAATTGATAGTTCATTTAATATTACACCTTGGTTATTTGTAGTTCCTTTAGTGGTAATAGCAATGATATTGATGAAAACAAAACCTCTAATAGCTTTGGGAGCAGGTGTTGTTTTAGCTGGAGTTTTTGCAATGATATTTCAGTCAGATGTGTTAACAACGTTATCTGAATCAAATATAAAATCTATTGTTAATGCCATCTTTACAGATACTCAAATTACTACGGATAACGAGAAGTTAACAGAGTTGTTTAGCGCAGGAGGAATGAAAGGTATGTTGTGGACTATCTTCCTAATTATTTGTGCAATGGTTTTTGGTGGTATTATGGATGCTATTGGAGCCTTATCTAGGATTACAAAATCATTATTGTCATTGGCCAGTACTATATTTGGATTATTTGCAAGTACTGTTATTAGTTGTTTAGGGTTAAATGTTATAGCTTCTGATCAATACTTAGCATTAGTAATTCCAGGAAAAATGTTTAAGAAGGCATTTGAAGATAGAAACCTTGCTCCTGAAAACTTAAGTAGAACTTTAGAAGATTCTGGAACGGTAACTTCAGTATTAATTCCTTGGAATACCTGTGGTGCATATCAATCTGGAGTTTTAGGTGTAGGAGTAGGTGAATATGCAGCCTTTGCTATATTCAACTGGCTAAGTCCATTTATGACTTTATTATTTGCTGCATTTAGAATCAAAATTAGACAGATTGTTAAGAAGGACTAATCGTTCTTAAAAACAAGCCTTTATTTATCGTTGAGTTTCACTATTGCTAATGTTTTCATTCCAATAGTGGCTATCAGGATATGCTCTTTCACCGAAAATAGCAGTTCCTACTCTAATAATAGTTGCTCCTTCTTCAATAGCGATTTCAAGGTCCCCGCTCATACCCATGGACAGTTCTTTCATGCTAACATTTGAAATATTTTCAGAAATGATGGCTTGTTGAAGTTGCTTTAAAAGTTGAAAGCATGCTCTAACTTTTTTCTTATCATCGCTAAATAAACCTATTGTCATAAGCCCTTTTATATGGATTCTATCGAAGGATGCTACTTGTTTAATCAAAGAAACGGCGGCATCAGGAGAAACTCCGAATTTGCTCTTTTCAGCAGAAGTATTTACTTGAATAAAAACATCCATATGTTTATCTTCCAAAGTAAGTCGATTTTGTAATTTCTCTGCAAGACCTAAACGATCCAGAGATTGAATACAAGTAACCCCGTATTTTAGAATATCCTTAATTTTATTGCTTTGTAAATGCCCTATAAAGTGCTTTTCATGTGGTACGGATTTCAAATCCTCATACTTTTCTCTTACTTCTTGAACCTTGTTTTCCCCGATTAAATGTTCATTATTGGATAAGGCAATCTTTATGTTTTCTGGATTAACAGTTTTGGTAGCCAAAAGAAGTCTTACTTCGGATACTTCTCTTTTTGACAGAGTACAAGCCTTTTCAATTCTAGTGTGGATCTTTCTAAGATTATCAATTATGTACGAGCTCATTGGAATTAGTTTTTTCTTTTGCTTTTTCTTGAAGAATGATTTCTTTTTTAACTTGGTTTTCAGTTAAATCCTTAGCCTCTGCGTAAGAAATATGATATGCTCGCTTAATATTTCGTAAGTTTTCTGGGAACCTTGATACCAAAGTGTCATAATAAATATCTAATTCATTGGTGGTAGGTAATTCGAATGAAAGTTTTATTTCAAAACGTCGAAGAAGAGCTTGATCAATCACCTCTACAAAGTTTGTTGCACATATCAATAGAATATTACTGGGAATATGATCAATAAGTTGTAATAGGGTGTTTACTACGCGTTTCATTTCTCCAGAGTCCTTGGTGTCATAATCTCGGAGTTTTCCTAAAGAATCAAATTCATCGATAAAGAGAACGGCATTTTCTCTTGCCGCTTTCTTAAAGCTCAAGCTGATATTTCTAGAAGTTTCTCCGAGTTTGCTGGAAATGAACTCGCTTAAATCGAGTGTTATGATTTTTTTCTCTAATTTTTTGGCAATTGCTTTTGCTGTTGCTGTTTTACCACAACCACTTGCTCCATGAAATAGTATTTTGTTAGTTACGGATAAATCGTACTGCTTTAATAGAGTTTGGTAAGTGTATTCGTCAATTACTTGTTCTAGTTTATCTTGATTTGTTGTACTTAAATGAATACTATTTAAGTCTAGCTTAATAGCATTTGGGTTCGTGATAATATCGTAGCTCATAGTTTTTGTTATTCTTTAGTAGCGTGTTCAGGGCAATCTATCCTTAATTCGTTTGTCTTTAGTTCTAATTCAAGAAGTTTACAATAGTGAGCGTTGTTACTAAACAGATAGTTGTTACAAGTGGTACACATACGTTGAATTGTAATTACTTCGGCTTTGTTTAGGCTTGCAATAAGGTTTAGTAAACCATCAAGGATAACTTCTTTTTTCATTGTGTCCATATTCTCCAATGTTTTTTCCAAAGGTTTGGTAAAAATGGAGCTTTGTCTAGCAATAACCATTCCTTTGGAAGTTAAGGAAATAGTGTAGCTTCGAGTATCCTTAGTGTCGCTTTCTTTTTTAATAAGTTCTTTTCTATGTAAAGCTTTAATACTATCGCTAATGGTTGCTTTAGTCATGTTAAACTCTTTCGCCAAATAACTTACTTTACATTGTTCTTTGGAATGAAACAATAAAAAAATTAGAATTTGAATCTGAATTGGGCTCAACGAGTTTTTTTTGCTCTCGTCCCATAATAAAACTCTAAATGCTTCAGAAACACGTTCTAAGGAAACAACAATTTTGCTGTCTATTTTTTTATCTTGAATTATTGGATTAAAAGAAGACATAAGAAAAGATTTTGCTTCACAAAATTAGTAATCCTAACTATGTGAAGCAAAAAAATAGACTAATTTTTTAAATCCTCTAATGATGCTCCGAAATTAATATGGAGAACGTTACCTGTTGGAGTAATAAGGGCAGGGACTGATTTAACCTTGTGGTTCTCCGCTTCTGTAACTCGATTTTTTTGTTCACCTAAATGAACGACTTCAATGTTGTTTTCACCAATAAGTGTAATGATTTCTTCTTCTGCTGTCACACAAACTGGGCATCCAGCATGATAAAAAATTGCTTTTGACATGATTTATAAATTTTAAAATTATTGACGCAAATATAGTTAGGAAACCTAACTAAAAAAATATTTTTCCAATTTTTTTAAAACTCTTGTAATTTTGCAGTATGAATTTTCCTGAAAGACTAAAGAGAAAAATAGAACTCCGAAAAAAAGAAAACTCGCTTAGAAATCTTGGAGAGACGAATAATTTGATTGATTTCTCCTCGAATGATTATCTTGGTTTTGCACAATCAAGCGACCTTCATTTTCAGGTGAATAAATTGCTCGATTCTCTTGAGGCTAGTCAAAATGGAGCAACAGGTTCAAGATTACTTTCGGGAAATCATAAACTTTACAATTTAGTAGAAGAAGAACTATGTTCTTTTCATAATTCCGAGTCTGCTTTAATATTCAATTCTGGATATAATGCCAACTTAGGGATCTTTTCTAGCATACCACAAAGAGGTGATATTATTTTATACGATGAGTTTATCCATGCCTCAATAAGAGATGGAATTCAGCTTTCTAATGCGAAGTCTTACAAGTTCAAGCATAATAGTATTGAATATCTAAAGAAGAGACTTCAAATGTTCGTATCGAGCAATGAGGGTGCGGATCAAGAAATTTATGTTGTAACAGAATCTGTTTTTTCCATGGATGGGGATTCTCCCGATTTAAAAGAAATGACTCAGTTGTGTAAAAAATATGAAGCTTATTTTATTGTTGATGAAGCGCATGCTCTGGGAGTTTTTGGTAAAAAAGGAGAAGGTCTTATCCAAAAGCTAGGGATAGAACATGATGTTTTTGCTCGAGTTTTAACTTTTGGGAAAGGTTTGGGGTGCCATGGTTCTGCTGTATTAGGGAGTAAAGAACTGAAGAAGTTCTTAGTAAACTATGCTCGTAGTTTTATTTATACCACAGGTTTGGCGCCGCATTCATTGGCAACGATAAAAACGGCTTATGAGTTTTTACTGGGTAAAAAAGGAAGAGAAAGTCAACAACTTCTTGAAACCAATATTCAACATTTTAGAAAGATAGCAAAAGAGTTAGGTTTGAATTTTATTCAGAGTTCTTCTGCGATACATTGCTGTGTTATTTCTGGAAATGAAAAAACGAAAAACATTGCTAAGAACTTGTCCGAATATGGCTTTGACGTCAAACCTATTTTATCTCCTACTGTGGCAAAAGGAAAAGAAAGATTAAGATTATGTTTACATAGCTATAATACTTCCAATGAAATTACAGAAGTTCTTCAGAAGCTTGCTACCTTTGCTTAATAATGTTATAGAATTTTTATGCATGGAGATTTTATTGTATTAGATGTTTTTGAATATTCAACTGAAGCTCAGTTAATAAAGTCAAAGCTCGATTCTGAAGGCATCCAAACGATGCTTATGGATGAAAAAACAATTGATGCAGATCCTTTATTGAGTCAGGCAGTAGGAGGTGTTAAATTACTAGTTCATAATAGTGATTTGGAAAAAGCCTTAGAAATTTACAATGAAGTCAGAAGTTATGTTAAAGATGAACATAATAGAGATATTCATTGTCCTGAATGTAATTCAATAAGAATAATAGTTCCTCCAGCTGAGCGTAAGAATTTTTTCTTTATGCTATTCCCTTTTTTCGAAAAGAGAAAATTTATGTGTAATGATTGTAAAACTGTTTTTTAATGCAAAAAAAGTATTTCATAACTGGAATTTCAACGGAAGTTGGTAAAACAGTGGCTTCTGCGATTGTAACGGAAGCTTTGGAGGCAGATTATTGGAAGCCTGTACAAGCTGGAGAATTGGATAATTCTGATACTCATAAAGTACGTAATTTGATATCTAATCGAAAGTCTATTTTTCATAACAATGCTTATGCATTAGAAACTCCAATGAGTCCACATGCCGCAGCTGAAATTGATGGAGTTTCTATTGAATTAAAGTCCGTTCAAGAACCCGAAACAGACAATAACTTGGTAGTTGAAGGAGCTGGTGGATTGCTTGTTCCTTTGAATGATACAGATACAATTTTAGATTTAATTAAACCCGATTACAAGGTCATTGTAGTTTCTCGTCATTATTTAGGAAGTATCAATCATTCTTTGTTAACAATAAACTTGTTGAAGGAAAAAGGATTTGATGTTTCTATTATTTACTCTGGGGAAGAACACAAAACAACTGAGAGTATCATTGAAAAAATGACAGGTGTTCGCGTAATTGGAAGAATTGATGAAGAACCTTATTTTGATCAGAATGTAATTATGGAATATGCTGATCTTTTTAGAGGCAGATTATAACCACTTACTAAATCTGATGAGATGCTGAAACGAGTTCAGCATGACGAACTAGGTTTAAAAAGTAAATAAGAGTCACCCTGAACTTGTTTCAGGGTCGCATAAATTTATGAAATTGAGTTATGTGTACATTTTAACAAATAAGTATAGAACAACTTTTTATGTTGGTGTTACTAATGATTTAACTCGCAGAATGTTTGAACATAAAAATGGTACCGCTTCTAAGTTTACTAAAAAATATAACATTAAGGATTTAGTTTATTTTGAACAGTATACAAATATAAAAGATGCAATTGCGCGAGAAAAACAGTTGAAGAATTGGCATAAAGCTTGGAAAATAAATTTAATAAAGGAGGAGAATCCAACATTATGCACTTTACACTTTTGATCTTATAAGTTAAAGAGATGATGATAAAAACTACAGAAATGACGCTAAGAGAACGTGATAAAAAACATTTGTGGCACCCGTTAACACAGCATAAATTGCATCCTGATCATTTGGCAATAACAAAAGCCAAGGGAGCACTACTCTTTGATGATAATGGTAAAGAATATATTGATGGAATAGCTTCTTGGTATACTTGTATGTATGGGCATTGCAATGAGTATATTACGGACAAGGTTTCCAAGCAAATGAAAGAGTTAGATCATGTGGTTTTTGCAGGATTTACTCACGAACCTGCTATAAAGTTGTCGGAAGAACTCATTAAGATTTTACCAAATAATCAACAAAAAATATTCTTTTCTGATAACGGTTCTACTTCAGTAGATGTAGCTATAAAAAAGGCTTTACAATATCACTTTAACCAAGGTGATAAAAGAAATAAAGTAATAGCACTTGAAGGAGGTTTTCATGGAGATACTTTCGGAGCGATGTCCGTTTCAGGCTTATCAGTATATAATGGTCCTTTCGAAGACTTTTTTATAGATGTAGCACGTATCCCAGTTCCAACTAAGGAAAACTTCTCGGAGGTAAAAGCGCAGTTTAAAAAGTTACTTACAGATCATAAAGTGGCTGCATTCATCTATGAGCCATTAGTGCAAGGCGCGGCAGCTATGAAAATGCACAATGCTTTATTAATTGATGAACTTTTAGCAATTGCCAAAGAATATGGTGTTGTCACTATTGCGGATGAGGTTATGACAGGTTTCGGAAAAACAGGCAAAAACTTTGCTTCTGAACATCTGCAAAATTTGCCAGATATCATGTGTCTTTCAAAATCCTTAACCGCTGGTTTGGTGCCTATGGCAATTACGAGTTGTTCTCAGCAAATTTACGATGCATTCTTAAGTGATGAATTAGGGAAAGGTTTTTTCCATGGACATACTTATTCAGCAAATCCGACAGCTTGTGCGGCGGCTTTAGCGGGAATAGAATTGTTACAAAGTGAAGAAATACAGTCAAGAATTAAGATTATCATTGATTCGCATCAAGCATTTGAGAAGAAAATAAAGGATCATCCTAAAGTAAAAGAAACACGTCAGTTAGGGGTAATTTTTGCATTGGATTTAAACATAGAAATGGAACGTTATGGTAACCTTCGTTATCAGTTGTTTGACTTTTTTATGGAAAATGGTGTTTGTTTACGTCCTTTAGGGAGTACAATTTATATACTGCCTCCGTTTGTCATTACCGATGAACAATTGAACAAAATATATACAACTATCGAAAAAGCATTAGATACTTTCTAATGTTTGGATTGAAATGACGTTATTATACCACATACGTCAGTGAACCTATGTGGTATTTCTTTTTTTAATTAGAATTACTGCTTTCCAGGGGCAAACTTTTGAAACTCTTTTTCTTTATTACTCGAAAGATTATAACTAAATCCGAAATAAAACCCTTGGTTATATTTTTCAATAGTAATATCGTCATTGGTGAATTCTTCTATGGGTTTATTTACTAACAAACCTGAAGTTTCACTATCGTTATCATTTTCCAATAACCTTTGATACTGTGAGTTAAAATCCGAAGTTTTTCTATAAGCTAATCCGGCATGAATTACAATACGTTCTTGTCTTCCGATAATAAGCCCTAAACCTACTAAATAAGAAACATCATCTATATTAGTTCCTAATCCTATATTAAATGTTGGTTTAAAATTACTTTTGCTCCTTAAATAAACGTTTAAGAAAGTTGTGGCATATGGTGTAAAACCGCTAAACTTAGTTCTTCTAAAAGGATCATTGTTAAACATGTTTCCATTTGGGATAAGAACACTGGTAGAATCCGTTTTTTTTATTCTTTCAAACTCAACATCATTTAATCCCGTTAAGAATGAAACACCTAAGCTTATATCGAACTTTAAACCTCCCTTTATTGGCACACTAAAGTTGTATTCTTTTTCTGCCATTTTAATAGGGTTAGGAGTTTGATTAGGAATTAATTTGACTTCAAAATGTAAATCGTCTGTTTTATGGTGAAAGTTTCCGAAAGATAATCTAGGGTTCCAGTATTTGTCAGTTTTAAAGCTGTTTATGTCAATAATATGGTCTATTAGATTTTCTACGGCATTCATGTCGATTTTAGAATGGAAATTTTTAATTTTTTCTTTTGAACTACTATCATTTATATTGGCATATATTTCAAGAAAAATATCATCTAGTTCCTGTTTTGTTCCTGTAATATGAGACCTTAAATTGTCTATTGAGCTAATATTATGGTTGTTGCGTAGTTTTGATATTTTTTTTACAAAATCCTCATGAGTTAATGACGTGTAGGCTACTTTTTTTAAATTTCTATAAATACCATTTAGTTCATGTATTTTAGAGTATGCATATTCATAATCTTGAAATTTAATATTTACAAAAGCTTTTGCATTTAAGGTTTCAATATTTTTGTTAATATCGCCAATAGATCCTCGAATATCACTTATTTCTTTCTTTAAGTTAATTTTAGAAATATCTTTTGAAGTTAAGTCCTTAAAATCATTGTTCTTCCATTCGAAAACAATAGATTTCAATTCATTTTCTAGAGCTTCATATAATTTCTTTTTATGATAATTGTTTATAGCAATATCAATAGCTTCATATCTTACATCATCCTGATTTAATTTACTCTTTTCTTCAATCAGTTCTTCTTTAGTTAACCTAGTGTCGAATAAGCTTTGAGATTTATTATCAGAAGTGATAAAGTTGATTTTATTTAGATCTTCATTGAGTGAATTAAGTTCAGTTACCTTATCATAATTATTTAACGCCATATTCAACTCATTTAAACGACGATTTAATTCTGATCTCTTTTCGTTTTCTTTATTATATTTTTCTCGATCCGTTTCGCCATTATCATTGTTATCACTTAAACTAAAATCAGGAGCTAGACTAGTTATCTTACCGATATTGGGAATATTGTAAGTAGGGCTAAGAGATGATGTTGTCAGTGGAGAATTTGCCGTGTTTCTGAAATCCTTTTGATTAATCTTGACATCAATTTTGTATAAAAAAGGATTTACATTTTTTAGCTGTAAATTTAGAATATGATTTTTATGTATTTCTTCTAACTTTAAAGAGAAAGGTTCGTACGGATCGATTACAACAAGATTTTCCGAATTTGATTTTTTTTCCTGAGCGTTTAAATGACTAATTGATAAAAAAAAAGTGCAAGACAAAACAAGCGCGTAGTGTAAGTTGATTCTTTTCATTTTAAATTTAAGCTTGGTTAACTTTCTTAATTTAAGTTAATTAGCTTGTTTTTAAAAAGAAATAAATTGCGTTTTAGTCAAAATAAGGAGAGTCAATTTGCGAAATGTATGGATGTCATTTTTAAATTTCTTCCTCTAAAATTTTTTCATTTGATAACAAGTTTATCTGTTCCTGAGTTTCCTTTATTTCAACATATAAATCTTCGAAAACCCATTCTCCGTCAGTCTTAATTCCTCTAACAATTAAAAATCCTTCACCTATACTCCCCTTTACAGGGATTGAAAAGTCTACTTTTCCATCGTTGTTATGAAGTGAGATATTTCCGTTAGGGAATCCATTTTTTTCAATCGGACTTCCTAGAATTGTAAGGACTTTATCATTATTATTAGCTTGTTCTAAGGCATATTCAACAGGGGTAGCATTATTGATCATATTCGAAACTCCAAAAATGGCAGCTCCAATTCCAAAAACAAAGAGTAAAATGATACCTAAGCATCCACTCACAGGAATAAACCATAACCAATTTCTGCTAAACCAACTTTTCTGATTTTGATCTGACATAATAAAAATTTTAATAAGATTAAATTTGATTGAGTTGTGCTAATACGACTTAAAATTATATGAAATGTTACATTAATTATAGTACTTTAATCATAGTTTATTTCCAGAAAAATAATTAAAAAGTTCTTTTCCAAGAGAGTTGTTTTCCAAAGGGAATATCCTTTAAAATGTATAAAAGCTTAAAATCTCACTAAAATTCAAGGACAATAGGAATAATTAGTTTTATTTTTGTCAAAATTTTTTTGGGTTTGAATAGAAGAATATCCATTACCTCAATTGCGTCGTTATCGGCATTAGGGAGTACTTTTGAGGAAATTTGGGACAACTATATTGATGAGAAACATTTTCTTAATGAAAGGGAATACGAAAATTTTAATGCTTGGGTTGCCGAGCTGGGAGAACCTGATCAACGATCTATTGAACAGCTAAGAGTTTCAGATATTAAATATAAAGACTTAGATGAATCTGTATTATATGCGCTATTAGTTGCTCGAAGAGCCGTTGTAACTGCAAAATGGGAATCATCGGATAATTTTGGAATCAATATTGGATCGTCGAGAGGAGCAACATCTCTATTTGAAAAATACCATAAAGAATATTTAGAAACAGGTAAATCTTCAACCATTAGTTCTCCAACAACAACTTTAGGGAACATATCATCTTGGATTGCACATGATTTGCAAACTAACGGACCAGAAATATCGCATTCAATTACTTGTTCTACAGGATTGCATTCTCTTTTAAATGGAGTAGCATGGATTTTGTCAGGAATGACTGATAAATTTTTAGTAGGTGGAAGTGAGGCTTCACTAACGGGCTTTACTATTGCTCAAATGAAAGCATTAAAAGTTTATGCGAACAATCAAGATAGCTACCCTTGTAAGGCATTCGATTTAAATAAGAAAAAAAATACAATGGTACTGGGTGAAGCAGCATCTGTTGTCTGTTTGGAAAATGGAGAAAAGGAAAATGCTTTAGCTATTATTGAAGGTGTTGGGTATGCAACAGAAGTATTAAAACATAATATTTCCATTTCAACCAATGCCGACTGTTTTCAAAAGTCAATGAAAATGGCTTTGAAAAATACGGAGTTAGATGATGTTGATGCTATTGTAATGCATGCTCCAGGAACCATCAAAGGAGACGAGTCCGAACTCAATGCAATAAGAAAAGTATTTGGTGAGCATTGTCCTTTTTTAACAACCAATAAATGGAAGTTAGGACATACATTCGCAACTTCTGGATTGTTGAGTCTGGAATTAGCAGTATTAATGCTTCAGAATCAGAAGGTAATTCATGTGCCATTTGTTCAAAAGCAAAACGAACCAAAAACGATCAACAAAGTATTAATAAATGCAGTAGGGTTTGGGGGGAATGCAGTATCCGTATTAATTAGTAGAAAATCGTAACCAAATAATATCAGTTGGTTAAATCAATACAGTATAAAATAGACTCGAAGTTGACTCGTTTTTAAAACGTACTTAATCGGTAAAAAAGTCAAAAGCATAAATTAATTATTAGTACTTTTGAGTCTTCAAACAACTAACAAGTAAACTTAAGTTTATGAGCGACGTAAGAAATGATTGGACAAAAGAAGAGATATTAGCTATTTATAATAAGCCTTTAATGGAGCTTTTATATGAAGCCGCTTCATTACATAGAAAATATCACGATCCAAATACAGTACAAGTTAGTACCCTAATCTCAATAAAAACAGGAGGCTGTTCTGAAGATTGTGGATATTGTCCACAGGCAGCTCGCTATCATACAGATATCGAAGGAAATGATTTAATGACTGTAAATCATGTGAAAGCTCAAGCGTTAAGAGCAAAATCTGGAGGATCTTCAAGAGTTTGTATGGGAGCTTCTTGGAGAAATGTTAAAGACGGTCCAGAATTCGATCAAGTATTGGAAATGGTTAGAACTATTAACAAACTTGATATGGAAGTATGTTGTACATTAGGAATGGTAACTGAGAACCAAGCAAAGCGTTTGGCAGAAGCTGGATTATATGCCTATAATCACAATATTGATACTTCAGAAGATTATTACGACGATGTAATTTCAACAAGAGCATTTAAAGATAGAATTGATACAATTGAGAATGTAAGAAAGACTAATGTAACAGTTTGTTCTGGAGGTATTATTGGTATGGGAGAAAGTTTAGAAGATAGAGCAGGAATGCTTGAAACGTTAACTAGATTCTCTCCACATCCTGAATCGGTTCCGATTAATGCATTAGTGGCAGTAGAAGGAACTCCTATGGAAGATCAACCGCCAATTAATATTTTTGAAATGGTACGAATGGTAGCTACTGCTCGTATTGTACTTCCTGAATCTCAAGTTCGTTTATCAGCTGGTAGAACGCAAATGAGTAGAGAAGGGCAAGCAATGTGTTTCTTTGCTGGAGCGAATTCTATTTTTGCTGGAGATAAATTATTAACAACTCCTAATCCAGATATTAATGAAGATATGAAGATGTTCGAGGAGTTAGGATTAAATCCTCAAAAGGCATTCTATAAACACGAACAAAGAGAGTCTGTTGAGGCAGAGGAGTCAGAGTTTAAGGCATTAGGAGAAAAGCCAAAATGGACAAGACCTGGGCATAAAATTGAAAGAAACGAGCAGAAAAAGAAAGAAGCCTTAGAGTTACGAAAAAAATAAGCAAAATATTTTCCAATAAAATGGCACTCATCGGTTTAAAAATTGATGAGTGCTTTTTTTAACAAAAAGCTATGTAGAAAACTTCATAACAATTTCTTAACTTTACATTTGGAAAAAGTGGAAGCAATGGGACTACAATTACAAAACATAGATAGAGTCGAAACAATTACCAAAGAAGACTTTATTAAGAATTATTTTAAACCTCAAAAACCTGTGGTTATTGAGCGTTTTATTGAAGATTGGCCGGCTTATTCAAAGTGGTCGTTAGACTACATGAAGGAAGTTGCAGGAGATAAAACTGTTCCTTTATATGATGATAGACCTGTTGATTATAAGGACGGATTTAATGAGCCTCATGCTACCATGAAAATGAGTGAGTATGTAGATTTGTTAAAGAGAGAGCCAACTAAGTTTAGAATATTTTTGTGGAATGTTTTAAAAGAAGTTCCACAGCTTCAAAAAGATTTTAAATTTCCTGATTTTGGATTGAGATTAATGAAAGGTTTACCTATGCTTTTCTTCGGTGGTCGTGATTCATATACCTTTATGCATTATGATATCGATTTAGCCAATATCTTTCATTTTCATTTTGAAGGGAAGAAGAAATGTATCTTGTTTGATCAAAAGCAAAATAAATACCTCTATAAAATACCGAATTCGTTAATTACAAGAGAGGATATCGATTTTAATGATCCAGATTTTGAGAAATGGCCAGCACTGAAAAATGCGAAAGGTTATGTAGCAGAACTTGAGCATGGAAATGTATTGTACATGCCAGAGGGGTGGTGGCACTATATGCGTTATATTACACCTGGTTTTTCAATGAGTTTAAGAGCTATTGCAAGAAACCCTAAGAATTTAGGAAAAGCAATTTATAACGTCTTTGTAATGCGATCTATTGATAATGTTATGAGAAGGTTAAAAGGGCAGAAGTGGATCGATTGGAAGAATGAAAGAGCAATTACTCGCACGAACAAAAGAAATAATGTTTCAGTTTAATTAGAAATTGAAATAGAGATATAAAAAAAGGACTTGAATATTCAAGTCCTTTTTTATTTGATAGTTTTTGCTACAATTACTTAGCTGCAGCGTATCTTCTTTCAACTTCATTCCAGTTGATTACTTTGAAGAAAGCATCAATATAATCTGGACGACGGTTTTGGTAATTTAAGTAGTATGCATGTTCCCAAACATCCAATCCTAAGATAGGAGTTCCTCCACATGATACACCTGGCATTAATGGGTTGTCTTGGTTTGGAGTTGAACAAACTTCAACTTTTCCTCCTTTGTGAACACATAACCAAGCCCATCCTGAACCGAATTGAGTAGCCGCTGCTTTAGAAAAAGCATCGATAAAAGCTTCTTTCGATCCGAACTCTGCTTCAATAGCATCCTTTAATTCACCAGATAAATAACCTCTATCTTCTGGGTTTAATACAGTCCAAAATAAAGAGTGATTATAAAAACCTCCACCATTGTTTCGAACAGCTCCGTTGTTCATGTCTAAATTAGCAAGAATGTCTTCGATAGATTTACCCGCTAAATCTGATCCTTCGATAGCTGCATTCAGTTTACTAGTGTATCCAGCGTGGTGTTTTCCATGGTGGATTTCCATAGTTTTAGCATCTATATGAGGTTCTAAAGCGTCGTGAGCATATCCTAATTCTGGTAATTCAAAAGCCATAATTTCTTAATTTTTAAAAGTTTAATTTTTTTAATTTTTCGAACGTAAATTTAGGATAAAAAAATAAGGCAAACAACCGTTTGCCTTATGGATATATTATATAGCTATAAAATTTATTGATACTATTCGTATACTGGTTTTTCATCTAATGAAAACTCATTCATGAAACTTTCAGCTTTTGCAACCAGTTGTTTGCTTCCACAGTAAAAAGGAACTCTTTGATGAAGTTCTGAAGGTTTAATATCCAGAATTCTGGTAAAACCATCAGAGGCAGTTCCTCCTGCTTGTTCACAAATAAATGCCATAGGATTACATTCATATAACAAACGTAATTTTCCTTTCGGATTTATAGCTGTTGCAGGATAAATATAAACGCCACCTTTAATAAGGTTTCTGTGAAAATCCGACACTAAAGATCCAATATATCGCGCGGTATAAGGTCTGTTGTCTTCTTTGTTTAGTTCTTTACAGTGAATTAAAAAGCGTTTCATACCTTCTTGGAAATGCGTAAAATATCCTTCACTTACAGAATAGATTTTTCCTAGCTCAGGAAATTTCATGTTCGGATGTGATAAATAAAAAGTACCAATCGCTGGATTCAAGGTAAACCCATTAACACCGTTTCCTGTTGTAAATACTAACATGGTTGAAGTTCCATAAGCAACATATCCAGCAGCTACCTGCTCACTACCTTTCTGTAAAAAGTCTTCTTGAGTAGCTGGTGTTCCTACTGGAGAAACTCTACGGTAAATAGAAAAAATAGTTCCAACAGAAACATTTACATCAATATTAGAAGATCCATCTAAAGGATCCATTAATAAAACGTATTTGTTTTCATTGGTTTTGTTGTTTCCTTCAACAACGACATAATCATCTTCCTCTTCGCTGGCGATACCACAAACAATTTCCCTATTAATTAAGGTTTGCTTAAATAAATCATTCGCTAAAACATCAAGTTTTTGTTGTGCTTCACCTTGAACATTAACGTCTCCAGCAGCACCGGTAATATCAACTAATCCCGCTTTTCTGATTTCGTGGTTAACTACTTTGGCAGCTAAACGAATAGAGTTAATTAAGCGCGAAAGCTCTCCTGATGAATATTTGAAAGATTTTTGATTGCTGATGATAAACTCACCGAGCGTCATATGCTTATTATTCATGTTAAAAAATTCTCTGGTTGTGAGCACAAAGATGCCAACTTTTTATCTTTTTACAACGTTTTCGTAGTTTAAAATTTTTCAACAAATTAAAATGATGTGTTTTAAATTATTGGATTATTTTCATCAATAGGTTTTCAAAGTATCTTTACACAAAAAATCGACAATGGGTTTTATTATTAGAAACGGAGAGGTACATGATGTAAAAGCGATTCTTGGATTGATTAAAGAATTGGCTGAATTTGAAAAATTACCAAATGAAGTTGAGGTAACGGAAGATGATTTAATACGCGATGGTTTTTCTTCGAATCCTAAGTTTAAAACATTTGTTGCCGAAGATCGTAATGGAACTGTCATTGGAATGGCTTTATTTTATGAAAGATATTCGACCTGGAAAGGGAGAATAATTCATTTAGAAGATTTAATGGTAACCCAATCGAAAAGAGGAATTGGAGCAGGAAAAGCTTTGTATACTGCAGTTTTGAAATACGCTCATTTACAAGGTTGTAAAAGAGTTTCATGGGAAGTGTTAGATTGGAACAAGAGCGCTATCGATTTTTATGAAAGTACAGGAGCTGCTATTTTAGATGGTTGGCAAGTTGTGCAGATGAATGAAGAAAGTTTAAAAGAATTTGTAGAGAGAAACTAAATAATGAGAATATTTAAGTTTGGAGGTGCATCGGTAAAAGATGCCGACGCAGTAAAGAATGTTGTAAGAGTATTACAACATGAAGGGGCTGAAAATACATTAGTGGTAATATCAGCTATGGGTAAAATGACAAATGCCTTTGAGGTATTGATTGAAGCCTATTATAACAAACAAAATAATTTGAACGAAGCTTTAACGTTTATTCAGGATTTTCATATGAATATGATTAAAGGTTTGTTCAACGACGAAAACCTAGAGGTAACTAATAAAGTGAATGACTTGTTTGGTAAACTGAGTGGTTTTCTAATAAGTAACGAGTCTCGAAACTATAATTTTGTATATGATCAAATTGTAGGATACGGAGAGTTGTTATCAACTACAATTGTTAGTAAATATTTAAAACAGGTTGGTATTCAGAATTCTTGGTTAGATGTTCGAGAATATATTAAAACGGACACAAATCATAGAGATGCCAAAATTGATTGGGATCTGACTGAAAAAACGATTACTGAAAAAGTGGATATTCAAAAGTTGAATATTACACAAGGTTTTATTGGAAGCAATAATGACGTTACTACCACATTAGGAAGAGAAGGTTCGGATTATACGGCAGGTATTTTCGCATATTGCTTAAAGGCCGATAGCGTTACCATTTGGAAAGATGTGGAAGGTGTTTTAAATGCTGATCCACGAGTTTTTTCCGAAACTGAGCTGTTGGAAGAGATTTCATATACCGAGGCTATTGAAATGGCATTTTATGGAGCTTCAGTAATTCACCCAAAAACAATACAACCTCTTGAGAAAAGAGATATTCCATTATATGTTCGTTCGTTTGACGATTTAGATAAGACTGGAACAAAGGTTAGCAAAGGTGTTTTATTAAAGCCTTTAGTATCTTGTTTTATTGTGAAGAAAAATCAAATTTTGATTTCTATTTCAGCAAAAGATTTTTCTTTTATGGTTGAAAATAATATTAGTCACGTGTTTAAAAAACTACATGAATACCGACTAAAAGTGAATCTAATTCAGAATTCGGCTTTGAGTTTTTCAGTATGTGTTGATGACAAGTTTAAGAACTTCGATAAGTTTTATGAAGAACTACAGGGATCGTATAATATTAAGTCTTACAAGGAGGTAACTTTATACACGATCAGACATTTTGATGATAATGCTATAAATTCAATAAGAAAGCGTGGTAAATCTTTAATTCGACAAATAAATACAGAAACAGCACAATTAGTCATCCAAGAAAAGATGTAAAGCTCATAAATTTACGCTATATTTGCGGTTATGTCTAACTATATCTAAACATGGGATTAGTAACACCGAAGGAGGTCGCAAAAGCAATTGGAGTAGACAAGTTTGGAGTCTTTGGAACGTTTTCAGGCTGGCTGTTGATGAAAATTTTGCGTATCTCAAAAGCCAATGAGGTATACAATAAACACAAGCACAAGAAGGATTTACCTTTTTTGAATGGTTTGTTGAATGAATTTCAAATTGAGTTTGAAATTCCAGAAGAGGATTTAAAGAGAATACCTAAAGATGGCCCTTTTATTACTATATCTAACCACCCATTGGGAGGTATAGACGGTATTTTATTGCTAAAACTTTTAGTTGAGCATAGAGCCGATTATAAAATTATAGCAAACTTTTTATTACATAGAGTTGACCCTTTAAAACCTTATGTAATGCCAGTAAATCCTTTTGAAGGGCATAAGGATGCTAAGTCTAGTGTTGCAGGGATTAAAAATGCATTATTACATTTAAGAGAAGGAAAGCCATTAGGGATTTTTCCAGCGGGTGAAGTTTCTACTTATCGTGATGGTAAATTAATGGTAGATAAAGAATGGGAGCAAGGTGCTGTGCGTTTGATTAAAAAGGCGAAGGTTCCTGTAATTCCTATTTATTTCCATGCAAAAAACAGTAGGTTATTCTACTTTTTGTCGAAAATTAGTGATACACTTAGAACGGCGAAATTGCCTTCGGAGCTACTTTCTCAAAAGCATCGAATTATAAAGGTTAGAATCGGGAAGCCTATTTCGGTTAAAGATCAGGATGTACACTCTGAAATTCCAGATTTTTATCAGTTTTTAAGAAGAAAAACCTATATGCTTGCGAATCCATATGAAAAATCTCCACAAAAGATTTTATCGTCGCAGCATTTAAAAATACCCAAAAAGGCTAAGAATATTTCCACTCAGAAAAACCCGGAATTATTTTTAAAAGAAGTTGAAAAATTAAGATCTTCCGATGCGCGTCTACTAAAAAGTAAAAATTACGAGGTATTTTTTGCCAGTGCTAAACAAATCCCTAATCTACTGCATGAAATTGGTCGACTTAGAGAAATTACGTTTAGAGAAGTAGGTGAAGGAACAAACAAGCCTTTAGATTTAGATAAGTATGATAAGTATTATTATCATATGTTTTTATGGGATAGCGAAGCAAACTGCTTGGCTGGAGCATATCGAATGGGGCTTGGTAAAGAGATTTATAAGCGATACGGAATCAATGGTTTTTATATTCAAACATTGTTTAGAATAGAGCCTGAGTTGCATTCAATGATGGAGGCATCAATAGAAATGGGAAGAGCTTTTATTATAAAGCAATACCAACAAAAGCCTATGCCATTATTTTTACTTTGGAAAGGTATTGTTCATGTAACCTTACGTTATCCAGATCATAAATACTTAATAGGAGGAGTTAGTATTAGTAATCAGTTTTCAGAGTTCTCAAAATCTTTGATGATTGAGTTTATGAAGTCTCATTATTATGATCCGTATATCGCTCAATACATACGTCCTAAGAAAGAGTTTAAAGTAAAATTAAAAGATACTGATAAGGATTTTGTTTTTGACGAAACAGAAGCAGATTTACAGAAGTTTGATAAAATTATTGATGAAATTGAGCCTGGGGCATTACGAATACCTGTTTTAATTAAAAAGTATGTAAAACAAAATGCTAGATTGGTTGCGTTTAACGTAGATCCTAAGTTTAACAACGCGGTTGATGGACTAATGTATATTAAAGTTTCTGATATTCCTGATAGTACGGTTAAGCCGGTTATGGAGGAGTTTCAAGCAGAGTTGGAAAGACGAGCTAGTGAATCAGCCAATGTTGGCGTAGAATAAAGATAAAGCTTGTTATAAGAAATAAAAAAAGTCTCCAATTTGGAGACTTTTATTTTTTGAAAAATATTATGATTACGCTTTTGCGTGACATTCGTTTTTGCAATCTTCAGTACAAGCCATTTTTTTGTCTTTTCGATCACAGCATTCTTTGGTAGCTGTATCTTTTCCTTCTTCTTTTTTACAACAACTTTTCTTATCACCTTTTTCGCATGATGCTTTCTTTGATGATTCAGATGCTTTGTATGTTGTACCATCCGCAATTCCATCTATAAAAGCAATAATATCTTTCTTGTTGGTTTTGTTGGCATCAAATTTTATGTTCGCACTTTTTTCAGAAAATACAATTTCTGCATCGATGATTCCTTCTTTCTTCGAAAGTTTTGAAGCTATTACTTTTGCACATCCTACTTCACAAGTCATTCCTGAGATAGTAAAATTAGCTTCTTCTATTTTAGCAGCAACTTCTTCTTTTTGAGTTTCTACTTCTTTGTTTCCTTCTTTTTTACAGCTCACTGTAAAAAAACATACTAGGGCAAACGCTACTAATAATTTTTCAATTTTCATCACTTTATATTATTGGATTATTATACAAATTTATTAATAAAATAAAATTATCCTGCATAAATAGTCGATTTTTGTCCTCAAAATGAATGGATAATGAATGGGACACAAAAAAAATGGATTTATTTAATAGTCCTTTCTCTTATTTGGGGAAGTTCTTTTATTCTTATGAAAAAGGCTTTAATTGGTTTGACGCCAATTCAGTTGGGAGCATTACGAGTAATTATTACGGGAGTTTTTCTTTTGCTAATTGGCTATCGGTCCATTAAAACAATTCGAAAAGATCAATGGAAATGGGTATTGCTAAGTGCTTTATTGGGAACATTTTTTCCTGCATTTCTCTATGCGTATGCTGTAACGGGAATTGATAGTTCTATAGCATCAATTTTAAACTCAATAACTCCTTTTAATGCTTTGTGGATTGGAGCAACATTTTTTAGCTTTAGTTTTAAAAGAAGCCAGTTGTTTGGAATATTTATTGGGTTGTTAGGAACAGTAACCTTGATATTGCAAGGAGCAAATATGAATCCTGATCAAAACTACTGGTATGCTTTGCTGCCAATTATTTCTTCGTTTGGGTATGCATTTAATGTGAATATTATCAAAAAGTATTTGCAAGATATTGATGCTTTGGCTATCACTGCAGGTAATTTTGTTTTGATTATTATTCCGGCGTTGCTTGTATTGGCATATACTGGATTCTTTACATCTTTTGAGCTAACATCAGAAACAAAACCAGCTCTGGGATATATCTTTATTTTGGCTATTATAGGAACAGGATTAGCTAAGATTATATTCAACAAATTGATCCAAATATCGTCACCAATTTTTTCGACTTCGGTAACGTATTTAATACCAATTGTAGCCGTAATGTGGGGTGTGATTGATGGAGAGAAATTGAGTTTTTTACAGCTACTAGCAGGAATTGTTATTTTACTTGGAGTGTATTTAGTAAATAAGAAAAAATAAAGAGCCAAGGATGACCTTGACTCTTTATAAATAGTTTGAAAAACGAAGTTTTATTTAAAATCTTCGTCAGAAACTCCTTCGTTCACTTTCGCTTCTTTAAGAGTGAAACTGATTTTTTGTGGTCCAAAACTTCCTGTTTTTTTACCAGGAAATAAAATTCCATTGAACTCTTTATAATCACTAAACGTAGATTCCTGATTTTGCGTTCTACCTCCCATATTGGTAGTTTGCGCTTCTTTTATTTTTAAACCAGTTTTAACATCAAAGTAAAGTTGTATTGAAATCGTTTTTCCTTTGCGGGCAATTACATAAACTTCTTTCCCGTCAAGAGATTCAATTCCTGTTAATTTTGATTCTTGATCATTCAAATAACCAAGTTCAGGAAAAGTACCTAGTGAGAAGTTCATCTCTGTAGCAATATTAGGAGGTAATGGTTGTCCATTAACTTTAACAGCGTCTTTATCCATAACCATATTCATCATAACGTTTCCGTTCATGGCCATGGCATTTCCATAGTTTGTAGAAGTTCTTTTTTCAGTACTTTCAATTTTATTACCAGCCATTTCTCCTTCATAAACTACTAAAGTAGATTTTAAACCCTTAATCTTGTCGGCACCACCGATAGCGTCAAAATATTTGTTTAAAACAGTTTCTTTAGTAACTCCAGCAGGAATTTCTTTCTTCATTGCTGGTTTAGATGTAGGATTCGCGTATTTATCGAAATAATTAATCTTGTAATCGGCCGTTTTTTCAAGGTTCGTTAATACATCAATACCTTTACCAGTAATGATAATTCTAGCTTTATCTCCACGGAAATATTTTAAGGCAGCATTTTGAACTTGTTCTAAAGTAACCGCGTTAATGTTTTCTAAGTAATTTTCGTAGAAATCTTCTGGTAAATTATAACGAGCAATGTTTAAAGCAAAACGAGCAGCAGTAGCTGGCTTTTGAACGTTTCTTACAAAGCTACCAATGTACTCCGCTTTTGAGTTTTTCAATTCTTCTTTAGATACTTTTTGATATCTGATTTTGTTGATTTCCTTTTGGATTTCAACTACAGCGCTATCTGTAACAATATTTCTAACAGCAGCACTTGCTTTAAAAGTTCCTGCTCCTTCTAGCTTATTTTGAGAAATGTTTGAGTACGAACCATAGGTATATCCTTTATCTTCACGAAGGTTCATAAATAAACGAGCGGTACCTCCACCACCAAGAACATTATTGGCCAATAAAGCAGCATAGTAGTCTTTATCTCCTAAAGTTAAATCAACTGAATTAATTACAGCAACCTCTGACTGTACTGCATTTGGTACGTCAATAAAGTTGATTTCAGTAGTGCTAACATTTTGAGGTGTTGGAATGCTTGAAGGAGGAATAGTTCCACTTTTCCAAGAGCTAAATAATTGTTTTACCAATTTTTTAGTGCTTTTCGGATTGATATCTCCAACAATTACTAAATAAGCATTATTTGGTTTGTAATAAGTAGCATAGTTGTTTTTTACATCATCTAACGTAATGCTATTGATACTCTCTTTTGTGATAAATTCACCATAAGGGTGATTTTTACCATATACCAAAGCATCTTCAACTCGACCTGCAATAGCTTTTACGTTTTTCTCATTAGATTTAATTCCTTCTAATGTTCTTTCTACAGATTTATCGAATTCTTCTTGCGTGAATTTTGGGTCTTTAACTCCGTCAGCCATTAATTCTAATACTTCTGGAAAATATTTTGTTAATGAACGAGCATTGGCTCCATTACTACTAAAGAATACTGATGCTCCTAAATAATCGATACGCTCATTAAAATCATCTTTAGAAATCTTTGAAGTACCGTTACCTAAAAGTCCTCCCATTAAATCAGATAAACCAGCTTTAGTTCCTTCTGCTACTGGAGGATTATCAATAGTTAATGATGCAGAAACACGAGGAAGTTTATGGTTTTCAACCATAATTACTTTTAACCCGTTTGATAAATTGAATTTTTCAGCTTTACCTAACTTGATTTTAGGAGACGGACCTGCTTTTGGTTGTACACTTCTGTCAATTTGTTGAGCTGAAACAGCAAAAGACATGGTTACCACTGCTAATGCTGATAATATTGTTTTTTTCATAATATGTCTTATTGCTGAATTATTTTTTTGATTCTGGTAAGTATTCCATTACCAAACGTTGATTTTTGTTTAAATACTTTTTAGCTACTTCTCTTATTTCTTCTCTTGTAATAGATCTGTAAATATCTATTTCCGTATTAATAAGATTAGTATCGCCGTACAATACGTTAAAGCGAGCTAAAGAATTAGCAATACCTTCAACACTTGAGTTTGAGTTTACAAAGTCGTTCTCAAACTTGTTTTGAAGTTTTTGAAAATCTTTTTCTGAAATTAATTCATTCTGAATTTTAATAATTTCAACATCCATTTCTTTTACTAAATCACTTAGTGAATTTTTGCCTAATGGAAGAGCAAATAGAATGTAGGTTCCGTAGTCTTCTTGACTTAAGTTAAAAGCTCCTGCTTGTAAAGCCATTTTCTTATCGTCAACAAGTTTTTTGTAAAGAACAGAACTCTTTCCGCTACTTAAATATGAAGAAATCATATCTAAAACACGAGCATCTCTTGTTTTCATTGAAGGTGTTCTGTAAGCTGCAACAATCGCTGGAATTTGAATATTAGGATCGTATGCTTTTGCAGTAAATTCTTTAGTAATTGGATCTTCTTTTGGGAAGTTTCTATTGATGTCTTCACCTCTTGGAATAGAACCAAAATAAGCTTTGATTAATTTTTTCGTTTCAGAAACATTAATATCTCCGGCTACAACTAAAGTTGCATTATTGGGTACGTAAAATTTCTTGTTAAAAGCTAAAAACTCTTCTAATGTAGCAGCATCCAAGTGTTCCATTTTTCCAATGGTAGTTCCTTTGTAAGGATGCTTTTTAAACATATGTTTTTTTACATTTTCTAAGAAACGAGAATACGGTTGGTTATCTACTCTCATTCTTTTTTCTTCTTTTACAACTTCATTTTGAGTATCTACACCTTCTTGAGTAATAATTGGGTGTAATAATCTTTCTGATTCCATCCATAAACCTAATTCAAGATTATTTGATGGGAAAACTTCATAATAGTAAGTTCTGTCGTCAGTGGTGTTGGCGTTATTGGTACCTCCGTTAGAAGAAACAATCTTAAACCATTCACCTCTTTTTATGTTTTGAGTACCTTCAAACAATAAATGCTCAAAAAAGTGAGCCATTCCAGTACGGTCTGGTTGCTCATCTTTAGCACCAACATGATACATTACAGACGTTGTAACAACAGGAGCCGTATTGTCTTGATGTAGAATTACGTGCATTCCGTTGTCTAAGTCGTACTCTTCAAATTCAACCTTTTGAGCACTCGCCGTAAAGACAAACGCAACAATGGCTGCAAGAGTGAAAACATTTTTTTTCATCGATTACTTTTTAGTTTGTTCTATTAAATTGTCAAAAATAGGACGTAGTTTTATGCTATGTGTTACATGATTTTATAATTATTTCACAATTTAGAAACATTAGTGATTTAAAGTGTTAATTTTGTGGTTGATAGATTGCTTCTTAAATAAATAACACTTATATTTGCAGCCGCAATTTCCGTAAGGAGTTGTGTTTTAATGTATAAACGCAAAATAAAAAGTATGTACGCAATCGTAGAGATAGCAGGGCAACAATTTAAAGTAGCAAAAGACCAAAAAGTATACGTTCACCGTTTACAAGAAGCAGAAGGATCAGAAGTAACTTTTGATAAAGTAATGCTTATTGAAGATAATGGAAATGTAACTGTTGGCGCCCCGGCTATAGAAGGAGCAGGTGTAACTGCCAAAGTATTAGGTCACTTAAAAGGTGATAAAGTAATCGTTTTCAAAAAGAAAAGAAGAAAAGGTTACAAAAAGAAAAACGGACACAGACAGTACTTAACTGAGATTCAAATCGAAGGTATTGCAGCGTCTGGAGTTAAAAAAGCAGCAGCTAAGAAAGCAGCTCCTAAAACTGAAGCTCCTAAAGCAGATGAAAAAGCTGAGTCTAACGACTTAAGTTCTAAAACTGTTTCTGAATTAAAAGCTTTAGCTAAAGAAAGAGGTATCAGCGGATACACTTCTTTAAAGAAAGCTGAATTAATTGAAGTATTAAGTAAATAATTAACGTTAAAAACTTACAAAGATGGCTCATAAGAAAGGTGTCGGTAGTTCGAAGAACGGTCGTGAATCGGAATCGAAACGTTTAGGTGTAAAAATCTTTGGAGGACAAGCAGCAATCGCTGGTAACATTATTGTTCGTCAAAGAGGAACTCAACACAATCCAGGTGAAAATGTATATATGGGTAAAGACCATACATTACATGCTAGAGTTGATGGTGTTGTTAAATTCCAAAAGAAAAGAGATAATAAATCATATGTTTCTATAGTTCCTTTTGAAGCTTAAGAATCAGTACGATTATATGACTTAGAAAGCTGTCCGGTTTGGACAGCTTTTTTTTGTGGTATGTTTTTATGCCATTTCTACCTTAAAACCACCCATTAAATTTGCTCTTTTTCGTTGATGCTTCAAAATAAAATATAGACGTAACTACCGCTATGACTAGATTTTCTTTTCTGTCCAAACAAAAAATTGCTGTTTTTTATTCGTGTAACTTTAAAGTAGAAATGGTGTAAAGGGAAAAGGAAAGTTTATGCCAAAAAGAAAAGCATTGCTAATGCAATGCTCCCCAATTTAATTATCATTTTTGATTAATCCCCCAATTATCAAAATGATTCCCCTTGTATATTACGTGGCAAATATGCGACGAAAATATAATCTGGTGAAATCATTATGTATATTCAGTGGAGGCGTGTGTATAAATGGTAATATTAATGTTATAGTAGGTTTAAGTTTGATCGGTTTTTCGGATATTTAATGCTCTATTCATTTTATTTTTAACTTTTTATGAGGTACATTTGGTAGAAAAGAACCATATGTTAAAAGCTGTTATTGTTGATGATGAACCAAAGGCCATTCAAGGTCTTACTTGGGAGCTATCTAATTTTAGTGAGGATATTGAGGTTGTTAAAACATTTTCAGACGAAAAGAAAGCCATAGAATACATTAATTCCAATACTTTAGATTGTCTTTTTCTAGATATAGAAATGCCAACTATGGATGGTTTCCAATTATTGGAAAGACTAAAAAAGAGAGATTTTGCTGTTGTAATTACTACAGCATATAACGAATATGCTATTAAAGCATTGAAAAATCAGGCAATCGATTATTTAATGAAACCGATTGACTCTGATGATTTAGAGGAAACCCTAAACAGAATTAAGAGCTATCATACGAAAACTGATAGTTCAAATAAGTTTGAGAAGATTTTAACGAGTTTTAATGAACGTTTTAATCGTAGAAAAATAACCATCAGTACCGATGGGAAACTTATCTTTTTAGATGAGTCAGAAATTATATATGTAGAGTCTGATGGAAATTATAGTTCTATTTACACTACATTGAATAAAAAAATTGTTGTTACAAAAAAGCTAAAAGAGGTCAACTTATTACTACCAGAAGATCACTTTTTTAGAATACATAATTCTTATATCATTAACTTAAATAAAATTAAGGAGTTTTTAAAGGCTGATGGTTATGTAATTCTAGAAGGAGGTCATAAAATACCTGTGTCAAGACAAAAGAAATCTGATTTTCTTGATAAATTTTAAGACCAATGTATAAACTGGGATTTTTATTTTTTTATTTATTCTTTTTTTCAATTGCTACTTTTAGTCAGGAAGAACTGATTAGAAAGGATAGTCTTATCAATAGCTTTTTTGAAAAGGAATTTGAAACTTTTTTTGAAGTTCAAAGATTCTTTAAAAAGCAAAAACTAACAAGTGTTGATCGTGAGTATTTATTGGAACAAAGTATTAAGCATAACAACGATTTTGGTAAAATTTATGCTTACAACGCTATTGGTAGAGAAAGTAGGAATAAAACGTTGTATAAAGAATCGATAGAGAACCATATAAGGGCTTTGGAGATTTCTCGTACAATCAAAGCAATCCCTGCTGAAATAATCACACTAAACTTAATTGGAGTTGTATACAGAAGGCAAGATAAAATCAGAAGTGCATTAAACTATCATCAATATGCTCTTGAATTGTCCAACAAATATGAAGGAGAACCCGAGGATGTAATGCATAGTAAAAGTATTTCTGAAAATAGTATCGGAAATATTTATTTGACATTAAAACAATATAAACTCGCTCTTGAAAAATTTGAGGTTGCTATTGTAACCCAAAAGGAATTGCATGATAAGAGAGGATTGGCTATTAACTATCAAAATATGGGAACGGCCTTCCAAAATTTAGGTGATCTTGATAACGCTCTCGAAAACTATAACTTATCACTCAAGTACAACGAGGAGACAGATTCTGACTTGGGGCGTGTTATTTGTCATAACAGCATTAGTAATGTTTTACTTATAAAAGGTGAGTATTCAAAGGCTTATGAAACCATTAAGGAAGTAAAAACTTTAGTAGAAGAGCTAGGGAATAACTATTACATTTCGGCAGTTTATAATACCTTAGGGTATTGTCAAGTAAAGCTATTACAATTAAACGAAGCGCAAGAAAATATTAAAAAGGCTTTGTTTACTGGATTAAAATATGGGATTCCTGCTCATGTTAATAAATCATATGAATATTTATCAGAAATATATAAGCTTGAAGAAGATTACAAGAATGCTTATGTTTTCTATAAAAAATCAATTGAGGGTGAGCGAAAGACATTTAATGATAGGAATGTATTATACGTGAATAATCTTATCAATAAGTATGATAATGAAGTTAAAAATAACAAGATTAAAGGACTTGCTAAGGAAAATGAAATCACAAAGCTCAAACTAACTCGAAATAGAAATGTTTTAATTATTGCGTTGGTTTCAATAGCATTGTTTGGTGTGTTGTTATATGCAATTTATGGTCAGCGATTACTGAATGATGAAAAGAAAATTTTAATGTTAGAGCAAGAGGCTTTACAAAGTCAAATGAATCCTCATTTTGTTTTTAATGCTCTAAATTCAATTAAGTTATACATTATCAAAAATGAACAAAAGCAAGCAGTTTACTACTTGAATAAGTTTTCTAAGCTTATTAGAAGTATTCTGGAGTCATCTAAAACGAAAGAGGTTAGTTTAAGCGAGGAGTTGAAAACGATGACTTTGTATATGAGTATTGAAAACATTCGTTTTTCTAATGAAATTGATTATGAAGAAACTGTAGGTGATGAAATAAACATTGAAAAAGTAAAAATACCTCCATTAATTCTTCAACCGTTTTTAGAAAATGCTATTTGGCATGGTTTGTCTTCGAAGAAAGGAGAGAAACTGGTAACCTTAAAGGTTAAGAAAGAGTCGGAAGATTATTTTCAGATTGATATCGAAGATAATGGAGTTGGACGTGATCAAGCATTAAAAATAAAAACGAGTAAGTCCTTAAAAAGAAAGTCGATTGGTATAGAGCTTACAAAACAACGACTACGAAACTTTTCTGACGGTTTTCAAAATAACTACTCATTAGTATATACTGACTTAGTAAATAAGAAAGGAGAGCCAAAAGGAACAAGGGTTACTTTGAAAATTCCTTTACGTTAAAAGTCAAAAGAAAGCTGCACCCAAACAGGTAATTTTTTTTCAGTATTTAGGTTACTTATTGAAATGCCTAAAAGTCTTACCGACTCTCTGAGTGTTTCTTGATAAAGAAGCTCTTTAATGATAGGAAAGAAGTCTTTTTTTTCTGAAATGAAGTTATTGAGCGTTTTACTACGTGTTTGTTGCGTAAAATCGCTGTATTTGATTTTAAGAGTGATTGTCTTCCCTTTAGTCTTAGAATTATTCATTCTTTTTTCTAATTCTTCTCCAATACTATTGAGTCGTTCTAACATGTATATTTCTGAAGAAATGTTATCAGTAAATGTGCGCTCTGCCGCAATCGATTTTCGAGTTCTATCGGGTTTTACCTCGCTGTTTTGAATTCCTCGAACGATATGGTAATAATGGTTCCCAGATTTCCCGAATAATCTTGTTAATTCTTCAAGAGACTTTTGTTTTAAATCAGCACCATTAAAGATTCCAAGATTGCGCATTTTGGCGGTAGTTACTTTACCAATACCGTAAAACTTGTTAATAGGTAATTCTTCCAAGAAATTAACAACTTCATCGGGGTTTATGGTCTTTTGACCATTTGGTTTATTGATGTCAGAAGCTACTTTTGCTATGAACTTGTTAATAGAAATTCCTGCGGAAGCTCTTAATTGAAGCTCTGTCCAAATTTTTTCTCGAATTTCCTGAGCAATCAAACTTGCTGAAGGATTCCCTTTTTTATTTTCTGTTACGTCCAAATAGGCTTCGTCAAGTGATAAAGGTTCTACTAGGTCAGTATATTCATAAAAAATGGCTCTAATTTTAGAAGAGATCTCCTTATATCGGGCAAAACGAGGTTTTACAAAAATGAGGTGAGGACATTTTTGCCTTGCTAACACACCGCTCATAGCCGATCGAACTCCATATTTTCTAGCCTCATAACTAGCTGCAGAAACCACACCTCTAACCTCACTTCCTCCAACAGCTACAGGTTTCCCAATTAACTCAGGATTATCCAGCTGTTCAACGGAAGCATAAAAAGCATCCATATCAACATGAATTATTTTTTTAAAAGGAGGTTGAAGTTCCATTTAGTAAAAATAAAAAACTCCCGAAAAATTATCTCGAGAGTTTTTTATTTTAACAAAGAGTCTTTTTATTTAAAAGCTCTAAATATATCGTTTCCATTGGCAAAGAGCAGCAATGCCAATAATAAAATAAATCCAGCTACTTGCGCATATTCTAAAAACTTATCACTTGGCTTCTTACCAGTAATCATTTCCCAAAGAGTAAATACTACATGGCCACCATCTAATGCAGGAATTGGTAAAAGATTCATAAAACCTAACATGATTGATAAGAAAGCAGTAATGTTCCAGAAAGCATACCAGCTCCATTCTGAAGGGAAAATACTTCCAATTGAAATAAAACCTCCAAGTCCTTTATACGCTCCTGTACTCGGATTTACTATTTTCTTTAACTGTTTTATATAATTGGTCAAAGTAGTCCAAGCTTTTGTTGTTCCTGCTGGGATTGCTTCGCCAAATGAATATGACTTGTTTGCAAGTGAATAATATCCTAGTTTTTCTAAATCACTAAAACTAAGAGCCGTCCAAACAACTCCTAAGTTTCCATTCTCTGAAACTTTTACGGCCACTTCTTCAGTAGCATTATCTCTTTTTACTGTTAATGTGATTTCTTCACCTTTTAAGCTTTGAAGTAAAGGTTTTGCTTCATCATAATAGGTAATGCTGGTTCCATTAATTGCAGTAACAATATCTTTAGGTTGTAATTTTGAATTAGCATTTAAGGAGTCCTTTTGAACTTTGGCAATCGTGAAAGGATATCTAGGAATTATAAAAGCTCCAGCATTTTTACCTCTATCGATTAATTTAGAAATAAAATCTGTAGGAATCTCCTTTTTAATGGTTTCACCTTTTCTTTCAATAGTAAAGTTATTGCCATTAATAAACTCTATTGGAAGTTGTCCAAACTTTTCTATTTTCTGACCATCGATAGTTACAATTTTATCTCCAGTTTTTAAGCCTAAATCTATAGCTAGCGAGTCTTGAACCCAAATTCCATCTTTTACATTAGAATTTGGTAAGAAATTCTCACCGTAACCCCATAATAAGAAGATGTAAATTAAAATACCTAGAATAAAGTTTACGGTAACACCTCCTAACATGATAATTAATCGTTGCCATGCTGGCTTAGATCTAAATTCCCACGGTTTTGGTTCTTGCTTCATTTGCTCTTTATCCATACTTTCATCAATCATACCAGCAATTTTAACATATCCTCCTAAAGGAATCCAACCAATACCATATACAGTTTCACCAATCTTCTTTTTAAATAAAGAGAACTTGTAGTCAAAGAATAAATAGAATTTTTCAACCTTGGTTTTGAATAGCTTAGCAGGGATGAAATGCCCCAATTCATGAAGAACAATCAGTAGTGATAAACTTAAAATAAATTGAGATGCTTTTATTAAAATTTCCATAAAAGGTATTATTTCTAGATTTTAAAATCTGACAAATGTACGTTTTTAAAAAGAGTTCTAAAAGTTTGTTATCCAATCAACCTTTTCTTTTAACAAAGTTTTTAAATTCACAAGATAAAAACGGTTTTTTAAGTCGTATTTTTGTAGTAAATAATAACCTACTAATGGATTTACAGTTCTTTAAAAAATCGAAAAGTACTCTTATATTTTTTTTAGTTTTTATGGCGGTTGGTTTGCCAGTTTATTATCATTTAGTAAAAGTTGATAAAAAATTACCTATTTACAGTCCGAACGATATTAATCCAAAACTCGTTGACGCTTCTTTAAGAAGTAAATCGAAGAATCATAAGGTAGCAGATTTTAAGTTGATTAATCAGAACGGTGACGTTATTACTCAAAAAGATTATGAAGGAAAAATATATGTAACGGATTTCTTTTTTACCCGTTGTCAAACCATTTGTATAATCATGGCAAGTAATATGACTGATTTGCAAGAGCATTATAAAAACGATGATGAGGTGGCTTTTTTATCACATTCTGTAACGCCAACTATGGATAGTATACCTGTTCTACGAGCATATGCTGATAGGAAAGGTGTTATTGATGGTAAATGGAATGTAGTTACAGGAGATAAAAAGCATATTTACGATTTGGCTCGTAAAAGTTATTTTGCGGTTTTAGATGAAGGTACTGGTGATGAAAATGATTTTATTCATACGGAGAACTTTGTGCTTATTGATAAGGAGCGTCGAATAAGAGGTATTTATGATGGAACCAAAAAGGAGGAAATCGAAAAAATTATTAGTGATATTTCAACGCTGAAAGAAGAATACAGCAAGTAATTGATAAGAAAAAGGAGCTTTTAAGCTCCTTTTTTTATTGTTGAATTTTATTTCTTCTTACCGTCGTCATCGAAATTCTTACTGATTTCTTGTTCTGTTTTAATGACAGAAACGGCTAAGGAAAGTAACATTATAGCCATAGGTTGCCAACTTACCTCCTTTGCCAAGAAAACAAATAAAAGAGCCATTGCTAAGGAAATTGCGGAGTAAATAATAAACTGCTTTACAAAAAAGGTATTGGCAAAATTCCAAATGGTCTCGTTTTTCATGGTTTTTGGTGTTCTATACCCATAAATAGAATTGATCTTTTTAGGAGGGAATAGATAGAAAATAATGCTAAAAACAAATAGTAAACCATTAATTGATAGCACGTAGTAATATGGATTCATTCTTTAGTTTTTTACTGCTGAGATTACAGTTTTCAAAAATACGTTAATATCTGCATTTTTGGTCAATCCCATACGAACAATCACCATATCTTGTTCAGGTAAAACAAAAACATTTTGCCCTTGGTATCCGTTGAATGAAAGCATGCTTTTTGGAACGTCAGGATATCTACTTCCTGCATTTAACCATATTTGTGCGCCATACCATCCATCTGAAGTTGGAGTTGGAGTCGTTGCATAATCAACCCAGTCCTTATCAAACAAATGCTCACCGTTCCAATCACCATTATGTAAGTATAACAAACCAAATTTAGCCCAATCTCTAGGTGTTGCCCAAGCATATGACGAACCAACATAGTTTCCACTCATATCTGCTTCTAAAACCATAGAGTTCATTCCAATTTTATCAATTAAGGCTTTGTACCAGAAATCCAAATATTCTTGATGTGTATTAAACTGTTGTCTTAAAATGCCTGATAATAAATTGGTAGTTCCTGAAGAATAGTTCCAAGTTTCATTAGGTTTCCCTACAAAAGGTTTGTCAATTTGAGTTTTAGTCATGTCTTTTTCCAAGAAAAGCATCTTGGTTACATCGGAAATCGTGTTGTAATCCTCGTTCCATTCGAGTCCAGAATTCATTTGTAATAGATTATGAATGGTAATATTCTTTCTATCATCTTTTTGCCATTCTGAAATAGGAGCCTTATCAAATACATTTAATTTTCCTTGGCATTGTAAAATACCAAACAAGGTTCCAGTAATGCTTTTGGTCATCGACCAACCTAAAATCTTAGAATCTTTTGTAAAACCAGTATCGTATTTTTCTGCAATAATTTGATCTTTGTAAATAACAACAACTGCTCTTGTTTTATTAACGTCATTGAACATCGATTCTACAGCAGTATTTACAATGTCATAATCAATGTTTGCAAACACAGTATCTTTTTGAGGTCCATTTCCGTAAGGATAAGGAGTTCTCATGTTAGCTTCTGATCTATATGGAACGGGAGATGCTTTCGAAGGATCAAAATCATCACTCACGAGTACGCATCCCAGGCCATCTCGATATACTGCTTTTCGAGTTAGTAAACCAAAGGCTGAACCTGTAGCAGATTTCTCTGTGGAATTAATTTTATCAGTTGTTAAGTTAATTGGTGAAAAGTTATTGTCCGTGCTATCCGTAAATGCGAGCGTTCTGTTGGCAACGAAAACCGAAGAGGCCGTGTTTTTAGCAGAATAGCCAGCCAGAATATTTAGTCGAGGATAGTTAAAATAAAAAGCTATAGCAACAATAACAAGTAATAGTAGAAGGGATCTTTTTAATAATTTCATTATCAATGTTTTTATCAAAAATACGCGATTTTTTTTAATAGAAAGTAAATTAAATCAGAAGCTTTATCTCATAAGGTTCGTTATAATATTCTTTAGTTGAATAGCAATTTAGAATCCTTTTAATATATGGGCTTCTTATGACTCGATTAGAATAATTTATTTGAACATTATCATTTTTAAAATGCAAGCCGTACCTTTGTTTTAAATAAGTTAGCAGATGTTCAACATAGAAAAAATTAGAGAAGATTTTCCTATTTTAAAAAGAGAAGTACATGGCAAACCATTGGTTTATTTTGATAATGGAGCTACTTCTCAAACACCACAAGTAGTTATTGATGCTATTGTGGATTATTACTCGAACTACAATGCCAACATTCATAGAGGAGTTCATACATTAAGCCAAGAGGCAACAGATAAATACGAAGAAGCAAGAATTAAGGTTCAAAAGCATTTCAATGCTAAGAATTCTTATGAAATCATTTTAACAGCTGGTACCACACATAGTATTAATATTGTGGCATCAGGTTATGCGTCAATTTTAACAGAAGGAGATGAGGTTTTAGTGTCAGCTTTAGAGCACCATTCTAATATTGTGCCTTGGCAAATGCTATGTGAAAAGGTAGGAGCTGTTTTAAAAGTGATTCCAATGGATAACGATGGCGCGTTAAAAATGGATGTTTTTCATGAACTTTTAAACTCCAATACGAAATTGGTGTTTTGTAATCATGTATCGAATGCTTTAGGAACAATCAATCCTATCAAAGAAATTATTGATGCAGCTCATAAGGTAGGTGCTAAGGTTTTAATTGATGGAGCACAGGCTTGTCCTCATATTAAACCTGATGTTCAGGAATTGGATGTCGATTATTATGTAGCTTCTGCTCATAAAATGTGCGGACCAACGGGTGTAGGGTTATTGTACGGAAAAGAAGAGTTATTAAATCAGTTACCTCCATACCAAGGTGGGGGAGAAATGATTGAAACGGTAACTTTTGAAAAAACTACCTATGCTGGATTGCCACATAAATTTGAGGCAGGAACTCCCAATATTTGTGGAGGAATTGCTTTTGGAGTTGCTATTGATTATATGAATTCAATAGGGTTTGACGCGATTGCGAAACAAGAAAATGAATTGTTGGAATATGGAACGCAAGAGCTTCAGAAAATTGAAGGTTTAAAGATTTATGGAACAAGCCATAAAACATCCGTAATTTCTTTCAATATTGATGGGGTTCATCCATATGACGTGGGTACTATTTTAGATAAATTAGGAATTGCCGTGAGAACTGGTCATCACTGTGCACAACCAATTATGGATTTCTTTTGTATTCCAGGAACCATTAGAGCATCGTTTGCTTTTTACAATACCAAAGAAGAAATAGATCAACTTGTTAGCTCTGTAAAAAAGGCACAAATGATGTTGGTGTAAAAAAAAATAATATTTTTTGTAAGGAGGAGATTTTCTACTCGACTAATATAGAGTATCAAAAATTATTAAATTTCCCCTTAATAAAAAAAAAGCATCTTAAAACCTTTCGAGATTTTGAGATGCTTTATGTTTTTTATAAGGTTTATTTGGTATTAGTCTCTCGATAAGAAAATTTGAATTACATACCAGAATAATAGCATTAAAGAAGCGAATAACCCTAAAGCTGCTGGAATATAATCATCTGTTGAATACTTATGAACCATATTAGAAGTTTGGTATAAAATAGAACCTCCTGCTAATACACACATTCCTACTGAGAACCATAATCCTAGGTTGAAACCAAAAAGAGCTCCAGCGATAATTAATCCGATAGCGATAAAGAATCCTACAGCTAAACCAGCTCTAATAAAAGAAAAATCTTTTTTCGTAATAAAAACAATTGAAGAAATTCCTGCGAATAAACCAAGAGTTACAATAGCCGCTTGATTTAAAATTTCGAAGCTATTTACGGTACTAATAGCGATGTAGATAAGTGGAATAAAAATAAATGCTTCAGCAAAAATGTAAACAGCGTATGCTAAATACTGAACATTTTTATCCGAGGTTTTCATTGCGGTGCTTTCTGCATAATTTGTAATTAGCATAAATCCGCCTAACAAGATTAACCACTTATATCCGTCTAACATAGAAAGTGCAAATTCTACAAGCGTTGCACTTTGTAAGAATAAAAATTCAAAAACTAAAAAAAGAAGAACTCCCCCAGCTACATGAGCATATGTTTTCTTGTAAAAAGCAATTCTTTCGGTTTGAGATACTTGAGCCACTAAAACCTTAGTGTTGTGTAAATTTTCCATAATAAATTATATTTTTTGGTAAATATATTCATAAAAATTGATATCCTCAGTAATTCCAGTTTTAAGAAGGGAGTTAAGTTAGTTTACTAAACATATATTCTTTTTATGAATGAGTTAAAAAAGAACATTCCAGTACCTTTTGAGGGAGTACCGGAATGCATATTGGTAATTTTAATATAAAGAGGTTTGTTGTCTATCTATATTTAAATAATGTTTTTCTCCTTTTAACTTCACCATCTACAACTGCTTGTAAATAATAAAGTCCTCTTTTTAAATGAGATAATCTAAGTGTTGCTCTAGCTCTACCATTTACTAGGTCAACATCTTTTTCAAATACTTTTGTACCTCTGAAATTATAAACGATCAGTTTTACTGATTGATCAGTAGTACCTCTCATTTTAACGTAGCTGTCTCTAGCAAAAGGATTCGGGAATACTCTGAATTGAGTAAAGTAAAACTCATTGGTATTTGGATCACAACTACCTAAGGTTGCTCCGTAGCATAAGTAGAAGTTTACAAAGTATTTAGGAACACAAATAGTTCTTCCTCCGAAACACATTTCAACACGGTTCAATTTTTTACCACATCTTACATCAATTACATTCACTGTAGTTTCAGCAGTTACTGTACATCCGTTAGCATCCGTAATTTCAACAGAATACGTTGTCGTTTCTGTAGGGCAAACCGTATTGTTAGCTGTAGTAACACCGTTACTCCAGTTATAGGTATAAGGAGCTGTACCACCTTGCACTTCTACAACATTAATGGTCGCACAAGAATTATCTTCATATCCGAAATAAATAGTTTGTTCTTCAGATAAAACAGCCGTTAAAGGTTCATTTTCTGTAATAACAAAAGTTTCCGTTACTGTAATTCCTAAAGCATCTGTAACAGTTACTGTATAGGTTCCTGCAGCAAGATCAGAAATAGTATTTTCCTCAGTTGATGTTCCACTGCTCCAAGTATAAATATATGGAGCACATCCACCAGAAACATTTACAGTTACCGTACCATCTTGATTTCCGTTACAGGTAGCATTTGTTGTCGTTAAACTATCAACAGTAAGAGCTTTTAGTAATAACTGAGTCGATACTGGGAAGTGATCTGAAGCAGTATTCGTGTAAGTAGCGTTATAAAACTCGTAGTGTACACGCTCAGATGTTGCAATATGCTCTTCTGTTAATTCATTAGAAAGTGTAATATGATCAATCATATTTTCTCTGAACACGAAAGATCTAAACCCTAAATCACTTAAAGAAGAAGAAACAATACTGTAATTATCTGTATCTTGAACAAAGGCATCATAAGTAGACGTTGTTGTTGTCACATCAGCAACAGTTACATCAACGTCGTCATTGTAATCTCCTAGTAGAATGATGTTTTTATCTGAGTAAGACGCATCTAAAGTATCTTTTAATACTTCAACGTCGAACTTTCTCATGTTGTAACGATCTTGAGCACCATTACCACTATTCGCTCTTGCATGAAGATTAACTACATTGAATTCTTGAGTATTTCCATTTACAGTAACGTTTGCAGTAATCATAAATGGTAATCTACCACTAGCATAGAATCTTGTTTTGTCAGCAACAGGATAATCTACCAATGCTGAATCATCTCCTCCATTGTAATATGGGTGAATAGATTCTAATAATACCTTTGAGCTTGTAATATTTACTGTAGCACTATTGTAAATAAAACCAATGCGTTGTTTAGCACCTGTTGTATCGTTAGGATATGATGTCGCATCAGAAAGAATGAATTCATAGTTAGGTAATTCATTAACCATTTCTGTAAATAAAGGAACATCAACAATTTCCTGTACAGCAATAATATCAGCATTCAATGCCTGAATGGTACTTTTAACTCTTTCTTTTTGAATAGCATCTGAATTTGGATCTCCTGCTGAAGGAGAGTTCTCTTCATCTCCAAACCACTCGATATTCCAAGTAACGATATCTAATGCTTTTGATTTATCAACTTCTACGAAAATATCTGGAACTTCGTATGCACTTGCACAGGCAAGATCTTCTCTAATTCTTGGTAAAATTTGATATGTGTCTCGGAATCTTCCAATAACCCCTACAACTTCATTACAAGATTCAGGCTGTCCTAATCCAACAATACTTTCAACATCAATATCGATTCTAATTTCTCCCATTCCACTAGTATCAGTAAGGGTATAGTTTGAATTTCCAAACAAAATATCTCCTGGAGCTGGAAATGCTGGATTAGTAATACGAACTAACTGACCTGGATACTCTGATAATTGACTTAATGTAATTGTTTGTGGAGTAATTGGATTTGAAGGAGTTCCGTTATTGGTTACCTCAGTTACTGGACTAATTTGGATTTGGTCGTTAAAACTACTTCTAGTTCCTGTTACTGTAATTGAATCTCCAATCATGAAAACACCATCGCCGTGAACTAACTCATCAAAAATGGCAATTCCTCCTGTACTATCTTGAATATATGCTGAACCAGAGAATTGATCTGATACTGTTAATACTCCTGAAACAGTAACTGTTTCTCCGTCTGCTTTTGCTCTAGCTTCACTAATCACAATTACATCAGGTGTAGGAGGTTCAGCTCCGTTTTCTGTACCAGGTGTAGGATCTGCCTGAGTATACGTACTTGTATTTCTAGCTCCACCTTGCCCGTTTGGAATACGTTGTATAGAATGGCCGTCTTTATTTCCTAATTCACCTTCGTTGATTTGAGCTTGACCAGCATTTAATAAAACTAAAAGTTCTGCATCATCGCTATCGTTCGTATCGTAAACCAATGCATCAATCAGATTATTGGTCGTAATAGCAGAATTGTTTGGGAAATCAGTTGCATCACCTTGGTATAAAGCCACTGCATCTGCTCCGTTTTGTAAACCATTATTTGGTAAAATCATGTTTACATTAGCAACATCTGTATTTCCTAAAACGAAGTACCCTTCTGCATTTGTTGTTTGTCCATCTAAATCATAAGCAGCATAGCTTTGATCAATGGAACCGTTATATAATACAATAGTAAAACCGTCTAAGCTAGTATTACCAGCTCCTCCATCATATAACTCGATAAATTCTAAAGTATCTGAACCAGCTGTATCCGCATCAATTTCGTTAATAATTAAATTGATTTCTTCAGTAGCATTGCTATTTACGGCCCCTGGAGTTGGTAAAGCTTGTACGTAAGTGTCTGTATTTCTAGCTCCACCAGTACCATTTGCAAAACGCTGAGAAGAGTGATTGTCTTTATCACCAGCACCACCTTCATTAATTTGAGCTTGGCCACTATTTAGTAGTACTAATAATTCTGCGTCGTCACCATCGTTGGTGTCATATACAAAAGCATCTACTAAATTATCTGTTGAAATTGCTGAGTTGTTTGGAAAGTCAGTAGCGTCTCCTTGGTATAAAGCTACGGCATCTGCACCATTTTGTAATCCATTGCTGTTAAAAGTAATAGAAGAAACATTTGGTACGTCAGGGTTTCCGATTACGAAATATCCATCTGCACTGGTAGTTTGTCCATCTAAATCGTAAGCGGCATAGCTTTGATTGTTTGAACCGTTGTAGAAAACTAATACATAGCCATCTAAGCTAGTGTTACCAGCTCCACCATCATATAATTCTACGAATTCTTGAGTGTCAGTACCAGGTGTGTCTGCATCAACTTCGTTTATAACAATACTTGAAGGAGCTACAGGCGCCATGTTTTCTTCACCTGGTGTAGGAATCAATTGAGCGTAAGTATTTGTATTTCTAGCTCCACCAGAACCATTAGGGATTCTTTGAGAAGAATGCTCATCTTTATTACCAGCACCACCTTCGTTAATTTGTTCTTGACCAGCATTTAATAATACTAGTAATTCAGCATCATCACCATCGTTAGTATCGTATACAAAAGCGTCTACTAAATTATCTGTTGTAATCGCAGCATTATTTGGAAAATCGGTAGCATCACCTTGGTATAAAGCCACTGCATCTGCACCATTTTGTAATCCATTACTGTTGAATGTAATTGAAGAAACGTTTGGTACATCAGGGTTTCCAATAACGAAATATCCATTCGCATTCGTCGATTGTCCATCTAAATCATAAGCAGCATAGCTTTGGTTGTTTGAACCGTTATAAAAAACTAATACGTAACCGTCTAAACTACTATTTCCAACACCACCATCATATAACTCTACGAATTCTTGCGTATCAGTACCTGGAGTATCTGCATCAACTTCGTTAATAACGATATTTACTGGAATTGTAGCTTCTTCATTTTTTGCTCCCGGAGTAGGCGCAAGTTGTGCATATGAACTTGTATTTCTTGCTCCACCAGAACCGTTAGGTATTCTTTGAGAAGAATGCTCATCTTTATTACCAGCACCACCTTCATTAATTTGTTCTTGACCAGCATTTAATAATACTAATAAGTCAGCATCATCGCCGTCATTGGTGTCATACACAAAAGCATCTACTAAATTATCTGTGCTAATTGTTGAATTATTTGGGAAATCAGTAGCATCTCCTAAATATAAAGCAACTGCATCGGCACCATTTTGTAATCCATTACTATTGAATGTAATTGAAGAAACGTTTGGTACATCAGGATTTCCAATAACAAAGTATCCTTCAGCATTTGTAGTTTGTCCGTCTAAATCGTAAGCAGCATAGCTTTGGTTGTTTGAACCGTTATAAAAAACTAATACAAAACCATCTAAACTCGTATTTCCAGTACCACCATCGTATAACTCAACAAATTCTTGCGTATCGGTACCAGGAGTATCGGCATCTACTTCATTAATGATAATATCAGGAGTAGTTGCTGTTTCATTTCCCTGTAATTGAACATCATCGAAACCAGCATAATCACTACCTCCGTTTTGTTTAACGCTTATTGTAAAACTAACTGAATTTACAGTATCAGGAATGGTTTCTTCAATGTTTACCCAACCGTTTGTGCTATATGGGCTAGCATCTGTTATAGTAACAACACCTTGAGAGGTTCCGTCTTGAAAAACTTCATAGCTAATTACATCACCATTGGCAACATCATAACCAACAACATTAATAGCAAACGATAAGGTTACGTCTGTATAATTTGAAATATCCACACTTTCGAAAGCGATGGTACCTCCATCAGCAGAACCACAGTTACCATCTAAATCTTGAACTCCAAAAAAGTTACTGTCAGTATTTGCTGAACCTATAGAACCCACGCTAGTTACGATGTCCCAAACGTCCGATCCGTTTGTACAGTTTACAGGAGAGTTGGTGTAATTCCAAGTATCATTTGAAGTTCCTTCAAATCCTTGAAAAACAATTGCCGATCCAGTTGGTGGAGTTGTATCTTCAAGAGTCGTTACATTTACTACATTACTATTTGGAGAAGCATTTCCAGCAGCGTCAATAGCTCTTACAGAGAATGTATAAGAAGTATTTGGTGTCAGGTTAGTAACCGTAAAATTTGTATTTGATGTCGCCGTAACTTGTGTACTTCCATTGAATATTTGATAAGCAATTACGCCAACATTATCCGTTGAAGCAGTCCATGACAAATCAGTAGTTGTTTGTGTAGTATTTTGAGCGCTTAAGCTAGATGGAGCTGTAGGAGCTTCTGTATCTCCTCCTCCCGAGTTAAAACGATCTTCTGCCTGAGGTCCTCCCCAAATTGAAGTAGCAAAAGCTGGGTTATCAATAAACGGATTTCTATTTCCTTGGATACTTTCTAAAAGAACATTTCTATTAATTTCATAAGCAGAAACAGGATCTTCAGCATTCCACTCTAGGAAAATATCCATCATATCAGCATTGTAATTCTGTGTTCCTGTTCCCACAGCACTTGGTAAACACTGCGATCCATAACGTAAGTACATGTACATCATCATTCTGGCAACGTCACCTTTCCATTCGTCACCTGGATACCATCCCCCAGAAACATTTCCTGCATTTCCGCTTCCATCCGCAAAGCGAGAGTTTCCTCTGTTAGAGTTCATATTAACATCACTTGACCTTAAGTGATGTGCATCGGCTCCAGGACCTGAACTCCCCAAGTTCGGGCTTCCTAATGAGCGAGGGAATGTATGCTCCCTGTTCCAATCACCAGTGTTTCCTCCATTACTATCCTTAGAACGTGTACGATCCGTAACATGGTTGTTATCAGAATCATCATATCCGTAAATAAGTAATACATTGTTTGGATTGGTTGGGTCTAAATCAGTTTGTTGTAGAGCGTCCCATACTCCTGGTGTGTAGGTAAGAAAAGTAGTGTGCGTGTTTGTGATTAAAACAGAAAGGTCATCTTTCAATGGCTCTCCGGTCTGATTCACATTGACGCCGTTATAATACGGTGGAACTTGGGCAAAGCCTGAGTATCCACACAAAATTAATAGCATTGCTGCTATATTAAGTAGAAGAGTACTTTTTTTCATTTGTAAAGTTTTTTGTAGTTTAAAATTTTATCTCGTTTGGAGGAAAGTTTGAGATCGGATAAAATTATAGGTTGATTGTGTTAAAAGCGTTAATGAATGGTTAACTTTAAATTGTTTATTGGCTAATTTTTAATGGTTATTGTTTTCGCTTGTGAAAATAATTAAATTAAACGTTACATTTTCAAATTCAGTTTGTTAATTGCTGAACAAAAGTACTGCTTTTTGTTAAATTTTAATAATACTCTTTACAGATTAGGTTTTTTTTAGTGTGATATGCCCTTTTTCTTAGGTTTTTAGTTTTTTTATAAGTGATTTATAAATAATGTGATACAGTTTTTGATAATGCGATGCTCTTATTATAACTGGTCTTTTGATACTGGTAATTACCGATAATTAAAAAGGCTATTCTTCAGTAATCTTTAGAAAAAAGCTGTAATTTTAAAACTAAGCATTAAACCCTATTCAAAATGAAGCATTTAAAACTAATCGTATTATTCTCGTTCTGGGCTGGAAGTTTATCTTTTTGTCAAGAAGGAACTAAGGATTTCGATGAAATAATTTATGAAGCTAGAACTAGAGGTAGTTCTTTAGTTTTGAAGATAACATCAGATAAGCTTTTCTATAAAGATCGAAATCATGAGAAAAAACTCAAAGTTTCTAAAGTAGATAAAAAGAAACTGATTAAGCTTATTAATAATACGAAGCTTTCAGATATGAGTCATTTTAAATCAGTATCGGATCATAGAACTTCTGATAGGGCTATGCAAGCTGAATTATGTATAAAAGTTAATGGACAAGAATATAAATCTTCTGTGTTCGATCATGGAAATCCTCCAGAAGAACTGAAAGAAATCATTGAAACAATGATGAGGTTGGGAAAACCTGAATAAACAAAAATACCGAGCACTGGCTCGGTATTTTTTTATAAACGAAATCTAAATTTAGTTTTAAATACTTTATTCGAAGTAGGTTGAATTAAATATCTAAAGATTTATTGTTAGACTATTATTAAAACTTTAAAGTTGCTCCTAACAAGAAGTTACGCGTAGCTTGTGGATAGAAACCGGCCCCATCAACAGTTGTTGTAGTACCAGGATTTGACCAAGTATCATCGAAAGTATAATAATAACCTCTGTCAACATATTCTTTATTGAAGATGTTGTTTACAATTCCCGTGAATACAATTGACTTGAATATCTTCTTAGTTTTAAGCTCGTAAGTAAAATTGAAATCACTTGTAAAGAATCCTTTTAAAACGTCTAAATCCGATACAGTACTATTTAAATTACTCATAAATTGTTTCCCAATATATTTCGATAAAAATGCCAATTGAAGATTTGGTATAGGTTGATAAACAAATGCATTACCAAAAATAATATCGGGAGAAAAAGTTATTGGTGTATTTCCTAAGTTGGTTAATACTCCGTCAATTTCAGCGTAGTAATCTTGATTAAGATTTTCACTGAATGCTATGTTTGGACGAATCCATAAAGTTTTATCTAGCTGAATATCGGCATCAATTTCAATACCAAATCGATAACTATTACCACTTGACGATCTTAAAGGTTCTCCCGAATTTTCATCAATAGCCCCGGTTAAAATCAATTGATTTTGATAATCCATATAGTAAATATTGGTGTTTAATTTCACCTTTTCATTTGAGAACCTCCATCCTAATTCAAAATCATCCAGACTTTCATGTTGTGAGTTTCCACCTTCGAAATCATTTCTATTCGGCTCTCTATTCGCTCTTGCATACGAAGCGTAAATACTGTGGTTTTCATCAAACCTATGTGTCAGTCCTAATTTCGGATTGAAGAAATTAAACTGTTTATCAACATCGATAGGATCTCTATCTGAGGTCAATCCTTTTGTTGTATAGTTTACAAAACGCCCTTGTAGATCAACAAATGCTCTTAACGAATTTGTGATGTTAAAACTAACTTTTGAAAAAATACTCCAATCTGTTTTCTTTGAATCACTAAAGTAGTATCGGTCTCCCCAATTGGTATTGGCAGCTAAATCACTTCCCCAGATTATTTCACCGTAATGTTCATTGTTATATGTATTATAAGAAACACCTGAAATTACTTCAATACCGTCATTGTTATAGGTAGCAGTTCCATTAGCCACATAAAAATGATTGTCCAACCACCTTCTTACAATTACATCACTGCCGTCAACGATTAAGTTGTTGTAATCAGCAGCATCTTCACCATCTTTAAACTGCTCGAAATATCCTTTACCTCTCGTGTAGTTCAAACCAATATTAGTTGTCCATTCATCAGATAATCTCTCATTCCAGTGTAATTGATAATGATCTTGCCAGTAATTATCAGTTTCGTTATCGTAAGTGTATGGATTTTGACGACGGTTTTCTTCTAGTTGTTCTTTGGTTAAACCGAACCACGCTTGGTAGGTTTTTTCTTGTCCACCAAAAGCAAGCGCTTTAATCAGAGTGTTCTCGTCTGTATAACTTCCTTGTAGAAAATATGATTTTAAATCAGTAAAAGCACGATCTACATAACCATCAGAATAGATATTAGAAAGACGTCCCGCGAATTCGAAGTTCTCATTGATTTTTCCAGTAGTAAACTTCACTGTATGTTTTCTCGTACCAAAAGAACCAAACGAGTTTGAAATCTCTCCTCCAGCTTCCTCAGAAACAGCATCGGTTAAGATATTTAAACTAGCCCCAAAAGCACCAGAACCATTGGTTGAGGTTCCAACACCGCGTTGTAACTGTAAGTTTTCAGTTGACGAAGCAAAGTCTCCCATATTTACCCAAAAAGTTCCTTGGCTTTCAGCATCGTTATAAGGAATTCCGTTAATGGTAACATTTACACGAGAAGCATCCGAACCACGAACACGGATATACGTATATCCAATTCCCGCCCCTGCATCTGATGAAGAAGTAACAGAAGGTAGGTAGTTTAATAATACAGGAATGTCTTGACCTAAGTTACGCTTGGCAATTTCCTTTTTTGATAAGTTTGAGTGAGTTACAGGTGCATCTGCTTTTACACGAACCGCTGATACCAATACTTCATCTAAAATAGTATCTCCAGAAGATAATTGGAAAACCAGATCTTTACCATTGTTTGTGTTTACCTGTTTTTGGATAGTTTTATATCCAACAAAAGAAACTTCAACTTGATAAATACCTTTTTCAAGCTTAAGTTTAAATTTACCTTCAGCATCAGTAATTGCTCCTTTTTGAAGCGAGGTAATAACAACAGAGGCGCCTTCAAGTGGTTTTTGATTTTGATCGATTACTTTACCTTTTAAAACGATGCTTTGTGCATTTACGTTTAAGGTAGCAAAGATGATTGTTAAAAAAGCTACTAGGTTCACTTTTTTAACGAATGAGTGAAATGTCATTTTATATAAATAAAACGAATAAAAAGAGGTGATTATTCAGAAATTAATCAGTGTTGTCTTAAAACGAAAGTGTTTAACTTTCTAATATTTCCCTAAACAGCATTACCTGTTCTAGGTTCAATGGGTATGATCTCAGCCTTTTTAAATTTAAAACTTTCTTGCTTTAAGCATTTCCAATTCCTATCTAATTGGAAGTTGTTGCTAATGATTTAAAATTCAAAATAATAAAAGGCACCCCTTTTGAGAACGAAGCAAAATTAAAGCAGAAATTTCAAATAACAAGGTCTAAGGAGTAAATAGTTTAAAATATGCAAAGAATTGATGTGAATGAGTAGTTTTTTTGCGGTATTCGTATTAAAAGAACGTTTTCGTTTGGTTTTATTTTAAAATATTTCGTGAAATTTTAATATTTTAGTGCGGACAAATAGTGATTTTATGAGCAAACCATTCAAGGCAAAAGTCAATGATAACTACAATTTTGACTTAACCACCCAACAAATTGATACTCTGGATTCGGTAGTTAAATCCGATGGAAGTCTGCATGTGTTGGATGATGAAACTTCTTTTCAAGCAAAAATAGTTGCGCAAAATTTTAACGATAAAACCTATACCATCGAAATCAATGGGAATCGATATGATGTCAAATTATCAGATTCGTTAGATATTTTAATTAGCGAATTAGGATTGGAGGCGAGTTCGGTTAAAAAGGAAAACGACATCAAAGCCCCAATGCCAGGATTAATTGTTTCGGTTGATGTTGAAGTTGGCCAAGAAGTTAAAGAAGGTGAAGGTATTTTGGTATTAGAAGCGATGAAAATGGAAAATACATTGCTAGCTCCTAGAGATGGTGTAGTGAAGTCTGTTTTAGTAGAAGCAAGTGCCAAGGTTGAAAAGAATGCAGTGTTAATTGAAATGGAGCCCTCTTAAAGGGATTTAATTAAAAATGTTTGAAGTATAACTAGTTAGTTGAATGATTTTAACACAGTTGATAACTGAATTAAGTTTGTTTTAATGAAGAAAATTTTAGTAGCAAATAGAGGAGAAATAGCGTTGCGCGTAATGCGTACGGCAAAAAATATGGGTATTAAAACGGTAGCAGTATATTCTGAAGCCGATAGAAATTCACCACATGTGGCTTTTGCCGATGAAGCAGTTTGTATTGGACCAGCACCTTCGAATCAATCGTATTTATTAGGAGATAAAATTATAGAAGTAGCCAAGCAGCTTAATGTTGATGGAATTCACCCAGGATACGGATTTTTGAGTGAAAATGCTGGCTTTAGTGAGGCTGTAGCCAAAAACGGAATTACATTTATTGGGCCGAAAGCAAAAGCAATTGAAGTCATGGGAAGTAAGCTAGCAGCAAAGGATGCTGTAAAAGCTTATGATATTCCAATGGTTCCAGGAATTGATGAGGCCGTAACCGATGTAAACTATGCCGCCAAAGTTGCCGACGAAATTGGATATCCAATTTTAATAAAAGCGTCTGCTGGAGGTGGAGGAAAAGGAATGCGTGTTGTTCATAAGGCAGAAGATATTGAAGAACAGATGAACAGAGCTATTTCAGAAGCAGAGTCTGCCTTTGGAGATGGATCGGTTTTTATTGAGAAATATGTAGGATCACCACGACATATTGAAATCCAAGTTTTGGCTGATGGACATGGGAATACAGTTCATTTATTTGAAAGGGAATGTTCCGTACAAAGAAGGCATCAAAAGGTGGTTGAAGAAGCACCTTCAAGTGTATTAACTCCTGAAATTCGTCAACAAATGGGAGAGGCAGCCGTAAAGGTAGCACAAGCTTGCGATTACTTAGGAGCGGGTACTGTAGAGTTTTTATTGGATGAAAATAAGAACTTTTATTTCCTTGAGATGAATACGCGTTTACAGGTAGAGCATCCGGTAACAGAAATGATTACGGGAATTGATTTGGTAGAGCAACAAATTAAAATAGCTCGTGGTGAAAAGTTAGCATTTGCTCAAGAAGATTTAAATATCAATGGTCATGCTTTGGAATTAAGAGTATATGCCGAAGATCCGTTAAACAATTTTGCGCCAAGTATTGGAGTGCTGGAAACTTATAAAACTCCGCAAGGAGCTCATGTAAGAGTGGATGATGGTTTTGAAGAAGGCATGGAAGTTCCGATTTATTACGATCCGATGATTGCCAAATTAATTACTTATGGGAAGAGTCGTGAGGAGGCAATTGAACTTATGAAACAAGCAATTAACGACTATCATATTAAAGGAATTGAAACCACCTTATCGTTTGGGAAGTTTGTTTGTGAGCATGAAGCCTTTACTTCTGGAGATTTTGACACGCACTTTGTGAAAAAGTATTATACACCTGAGCAACTAGAGTCGGAATATAAACGCGAAGCAGAGATTGCAGCAAAACTTGCGTTACAAGCATATTTAAAGGAACAACAAGTTTTAAGAACCTGCTAAAACCATGAGAAGTAAAAATTGAATCGAATAGAAATTGATAGGTTATGTGGTAGACCTCACAGGTCTCGAAGACCTGTGAGGTCTTGCAAATTAATTAAATTCTAGGTCGCGTTAGGGATTGCAGCAGCATCCTTTTATTGGTTTGAGTTTGCGAAAACCAGCAAAAGATATAGCGAAAAGCCCGACCCTTGGGGAACGCCCAAAACAAGAAAAAACATGAATACTAAAATAGAACAATTACAAGATAAAATAGCGGAAGCAAAAGCAGGAGGTGGTCAAAAAAGAATTGACCGACATCATAGCAAAGGAAAGCTAACCGCACGTGAACGAATTGATTATTTATTAGATGAAGGATCGTTTGAAGAAGTAGGAATTTTGGTAACCCATCGAACTACAGATTTCGGGATGGAAAATCAGAAATTTTATGGTGATGGAGTGGTAACTGGATATGGAACCGTAAATGGAAGATTAGTCTATGTATTTGCACAAGATTTTACCGTTTTTGGAGGTTCGTTATCTGAAACTCATGCAGAAAAAATCTGTAAAATTATGGACTTAGCGGTAAAAGTTGGAGCGCCATTAATTGGATTAAATGACTCTGGAGGAGCGCGTATTCAAGAAGGAGTTCGTTCACTTGGTGGTTATGCGGATATTTTCTACAGAAATGTACAAGCATCTGGAGTAATTCCTCAAATTTCGGCAATTATGGGGCCTTGTGCTGGTGGAGCGGTATACTCTCCTGCCATGACGGACTTTACCATTATGGTTGAAAATACAAGTTACATGTTTGTTACTGGACCTAATGTGGTAAAAACGGTAACGAATGAAGAGGTAACTTCGGAAGAATTGGGAGGAGCAAGTGCGCATTCAACCAAATCTGGTGTAACTCATTTAACTTCGGAAAATGATGTGCAATGTCTAGAAGATATTAAAACATTGTTGAGCTATATGCCACAAAACAATCAAGAAACCACTCAAAAATTACCTTTTGCATTAGGAACGGAAATTAGAGAGGAATTAAACAATATTGTTCCTGATAATGCCAACAAGCCTTACGATATGCGTGCGGTTATTGATGGTATTGGTGATACGAATTCATTTTTTGAAATTCACAAGGATTATGCAGACAATATCGTAGTTGGTTTTGCTCGTTTAGGAGGAAGAAGTATAGGAATTGTAGCAAACCAACCTATGAGTTTAGCAGGTTGCTTGGACGTAAATAGTTCAAAAAAAGCCGCTAGATTTACTCGTTTTTGCGATTGCTTTAATATTCCGTTGTTAGTATTGGTAGATGTTCCAGGGTTTTTACCAGGAACGGACCAAGAGTGGAATGCCATTATTACCAATGGAGCGAAGTTGTTATACGCTTTAAGTGAGGCAACGGTGCCAAGAATAAGTGTGATTACAAGAAAAGCCTACGGTGGTGCTTATGACGTAATGAACTCGAAACATATTGGTGCAGACATGAATTTTGCTTGGCCTTCAGCGGAGATTGCCGTAATGGGAGCTAAAGGAGCGAGTGAAATCATCTTTAAAAAAGAAATCGCAGAAGCCGATGACCACGAGGCTAAATTAGCCGAGAAAGAAGCGGAATATGCAGATAAGTTTGCGAATCCTTATCGCGCAGCAGAACGTGGTTTTGTGGATGAGGTAATTTTACCTGAACAAACTAGAAGAAAGCTGATCAAGGCTTTTGCTATGTTGGAAGGTAAAAAGGTAGAACGACCCAAAAGAAAGCATGGAAACATTCCGTTGTAAGAATCTTACATAAATAATATTTAAAAACTGTCTTATTAATTTAGGGCAGTTTTTTCTATTATACTAGTAATTTTGAAAGCTTCTTAAGTTTGATGGTGCTTAAAGTGGAGATTTGTTTAAAATTGGACTCTATTTATTAACTTTACAAAAAAGAGAGTTACTTGCCATAGATAAAATTGCAGTTGTTTAATATAAAACTCGGTACTAAAGCGAACCTATGATAAAAGAAAAATACCTATATATAAAACTATATGTAAACAAGATTGAAATTCATGATTTAAACTCAAAAAGAATCCAACTTATGGAAGGTAAATTTTCGGATTCAAGAATTGTATTTGCTGACTTTATGAAAGCTGAGGAATTGATGACAGAAGGGATTTCTAAATTATACTCAACAAAGAATTGGTTTACCTGTTTTAATGTTCTAATTCAACAGATGGAAAGAATAGAAGGAGGGGTTTCAGAGGTTGAGAAGAGAGCGATTATTGATTCTGTGAGACATGGAGCTGAAGCAAAACGAATGGAGTTTATAGAGTCAACGGTAGATTTAAGTTATTCAGAAGTTATGCAGGTACTAACTCAAAAATAATTATTGGAAAAATGATCTCTTTTTAGATTATAAGTACTTAGAAATCCGTCATACGATATTGAGAAAAAATGAAACAAGAAAGTACATTTAAAACAAAAACGGGATTTTGTCATATACTCCCAGACAAGATAGTTTTATCAAGAGATGGAATTATTGGGAATGTTGCAAATGTAACAGTTGGTAAGAGCATAACAAGGATTTTAATTCTTTATGGAGTTATCACGATAGGGTTTTTATATGTTGCTATTGAAGGATTTCGAAATGGAAAGATGTTGGAGCCTATATTATTTGTTTTACTAGGGACTTATCTAGTTTATGGTATTTTTACTAGTATTAACAATTCTGCTACACCAATAATCAATCGACAAAAAATTAAAGAAATACGGTTCAAAAAGGCATTTAAAGGACTTAGTAGATCAAGATTTGAAGTGTTATTTGAAGATGAAAAAGGAAAAATAAAAAAACGTTTGATCATGCTTCCTAGATCGATAACAGGAGGTGATCGAGAAACTAAAAAAGCTCTTAAAATAATGAAGGACGAAGGGCTTATTGATTGATATTATGATAACACTTTTTATAGTAAAGATATAAAGCGAAAGAATAAAGACAATATTTAGAACTATGTATATAACTCAACTTCGAATACTATTTGCGTTTCTCTTAATGTTTATTTCCGTTAAAATTTTTGGGCAATACTCTGAATATGCCATTGATGGAAGTGAGTTTAACTCCGTTTTTCAGAATGTAGAGTCTGGTAGTTTTAAAGGAACGGTCAATGGAGTTTTAATTATCAAAGATTCTGAAAACAAAGAAATTTTATTGGATTTTCAAGGCAGTCCTGCTAAACTAGAAATTGAAAAAGATGAACATGAGGTGTATGATGTCAGTTATAAAAAGTATTTTGGAAAAACGACAAGTGGAAAATCGAGAATAGAATATCAGACTTATGGTTCAGCAAATTCATTGAGTATTCGGTTTAGAGGAGGTTTATATGAATTGTCATTAATTGATGGCGCTTGTGATTTGATTATAAACGGACTTGAATATTCCTACAAATCAGAAAAAAGTACAGAGTATCTTATTTTAAGAATAACAAAAGAGATTAAATTAAATAAGAATCATGAAGAATTGATAAAGTTATTACCTGATTCAACTTTGATTTTTGCTATTCAGAGAAATTAACGATTACAGGACTACTTAAAAAGAGCTATTAATAATATATAAATTAAAAATTGCGTGGAGAATAATCAACATCAAAAACATACAAAAGAGATATACAGTTATGCTATTTCTAATCTACTTGAAAGGGCTGCTTATTATGGACTTCGTGCCGTTACGATTCTTTATATGATTGGCGAAACGCTAAAAATGGAAAACAGAGAAGCGCTTACAATTTACGGTTGGCTTACGGCTTCTTTAGTTTTTTCTGGAATTGTGGGAGCTATATTTGGAGACTTACTAATTGGTAACAAAAAGGCAATTCTAATAGGAGGAGTTATTCAGGCAATTGGAGCATTTATTTTATGCATTCCTTCATTAACTGGACTCTATACAGGATTATTTTTGGTTGTTGTGGGTGGTGGTTTTTTTACGCCTAATATTACTTCAAACTTTGGAAAATATTATTTGAAACGGACTAGGCTATTAGATTCAGGATTTACATTACTTTATTCAGCGACAAATATAGGGGCGTTTCTTGGAGTGCTGATATTGGGGTATTTGGGAGAAAAATATGGTTATAATATAGGTTTTGCTTTTGCTGGGATATTAATGCTAATTTCGTTAATTCCTATTTTACTTTCAATAGAGGTAATATTGGAAAACGATCAGAAGTGTGTGGAATTTCTATTAGGTAAGAGAGTTTTTAGCATTTTAGTGACATGCATTATTGTTGGTTTGTTTTGGGGACTTTACCAAATGTCAAATATTCGAACTTTTGATTTGCAATTACAATTACGTGAATTATCTACTTCTGATATTCCATCATATTTTTGGGAATCAATTAACTCCGTTTTCGTTTTACCCATAAGTTTAATAATGTATGTTTTATGGACATATTTTTACAGCGGTCAGTTCTTTAAATTACTGCTTGGTTTTGTTTTTGGAGTAACATCACTTGGAATATTATATTTAATTCCAGAAGTACCAACTGAAGAACATATAATTACCTATTTGATTTCAATTACTTTTCTTGGAATAGCGGAAGTTCATATCGCTCCAACAATTCATTCTGTTTTAACAAAATATTCAAATCCAAAATATTTGGCAATTCTAATTAGTCTATCATTTTTGCCTACGAGATTGATTTATTTGATTTTTGGATTGTTTAATGAGCCAGTACAGGAATATCCATTGCTAGGCGTGAAGTTTGGAATAAAATGGATGACTGTTATTGGAGTATTACTAATTGGGCTAGTAATTTGGGAGAAAATTTCTATTAAAAAGATTAAAAATCAATAGCTATGTCAAGCCTTATTTATAGCTTGTTAGATAAAAATATAATAAGGAACCTTATTCAGATAATGTCTTTGGTTATTATTCTATCATGTTCTCAAAGAAAATCGTCAAACGAGATGGTTATCGACAGTCAAGAATATAGTACTAAATGGATTGAAGTAGCTGATAAATCATCAAACTTCGAAGCATTGATGTCAACGAATTATCTTTATTATCTGAAACATATGTCCGTCGATTATGATAACCATGAGGATGGTTTTTGGGAGTCTGTTGACACCATTTTTAATAATGATTGGATTTTAAAAAGAATAAGAAAGGGGGCTTGTAAAGAGGTATCTGGTGTTGGAATAGGTAAAGGCTGTATTGAGGAGCAAGAACATACCATCAATAAAGAACTTGGCAAGGTTGTGAATTTTCGAGGAAGAGGTTCTGGTTATATTACCAACATAGAATTCATATATGATCAAATTGGTAGATTAAGAGAGTATAAGGATTTCGATAAAGTATTTAGCCTAAAGTATGATGATAAAAACAATCTAAAAGAAGTGCTAAAAATAGAAGTTAATCATGGAATTAGAAAAGAGATCGGTCTGATTAGATTTAGAAAAAGGAAGAGCTAATTACTGTGTTTAATTCAAAAATGAATATGTTGTTAAGAGAACATTAGTTATTACTATTTGGTTTAAAAACAGTAATTTTAAAAGCTAAAGCTTCAAAATTAGAAATCAATAATAAATAAGCCATTGCAGAGTTTAATAGATAAAATAAAAAAGGCTATTCCACTTTCTCCAGAGGCAGAGAAGCACATTCATTCTATTGGGAAAGAGAAACTCGTAGCAAAAGGAGATGTATTAATCCGTCAAGGTCAGACTGTAAATAAAACTTATTTTGTGGTTAACGGCTGTTTACGTTCCTTTTGTCTTGATAAAAATGGAAAGGAGCATACACTTCAGTTCGCTATTAGAGATTGGTGGATCAGTGATTTTATAGCAATTTATAATGATGAGCCTGCTACACTTACCGTAGAATGCATTAAAGATGCTGAACTTATTGAGTTTAATGCAATGGATTTAGAGGATATACATTCGTTATTTCCTGAATTTGAATCTTTTCAAAGGAAAAATCTACAGCGACATGTTGTAAGTTTGCACAAACGTATCATCAATCAACTTCAATTAACAGCTCAAGAACGATATGACTTTTTTCTTCAACAATATCCAGATATTGAGCAATACGTGCCCAATTATCACATAGCTTCCTATTTAGGAATAACTCAACAAAGTTTGAGTAGAGTTCGAGCCAATAAATCCAGATAGTCAATTTATTAACATAGGGTAATTTTTATCCGAAATGCATTTTTTACTTTTGATGTTATAATTCTAAAACACAAAAGTCATGTTGAAAAAAATATTGGGTTTCGCTCCAAAATTAGAGTCAGATGGATCATACAGTCCTTCAAAAATGGCCTTAAAAATGGCAGTGTCTGATGAAACGGATTTTGAAAATATCACGTACCAAAAATACCAAGGTAAAAAATCTAAGATTCTTGTGATTTTCACGGAAAACAAGAATTTAAAAATGAAGAATGGAAAATATTTTTCAACAGGAAACCATCCAGTAGAAACGTTAGTGCCAATGTTGCATTTACAAAATGCTGGATTTGATTTTGAAATTGCAACTCCAACGGGAAAACCAGTAGTTTTGGAAATGTGGGCTTTTCCTGAGAAAGATAACCACGTTAAAGAAATCTATAATAAACTTAAATCAGGTTTTGAAAAGCCTCGTAGTTTGGCAGATTTTATTGATTCTTCTTTTGAGGAATCAGATGCATATGCAGCGGTATTTGTTCCAGGTGGGCATGGAGCAATGATTGGTTTACCTGAAGATCAAAATGTCGATAGAATTCTTAGATGGGCTCATGAAAATGATCTGTTTACGATCAGTCTTTGTCATGGTCCTGGAGCATTTTTATCAACTACTTTGAACAATCAAGAATTCTTGTACAAAGGGTACAATATGGCTGTATTTCCTGATGCAGTAGATAACAAAACACCAATGTTTGGATACCTTCCAGGAAAAATGGTTAATGGACTTAGTGAAAAAATAAAGAGCCTTGGAGCTAATTTGATGAATACTAAAATGGATAAGACTGTTTGTCTCGATAGAAAATTAATTACAGGGGCGAGTCCATTAGCATCTAATGAACTTGGAAAATTAGCAGCAAAAACATTATTGAAAGAATTAAAATAAACATGGAATTAATAAATAAATTGAATTGGCGATATGCAACGAAAGCAATGAATCGCCAAAAAATATCTCAAGAAAAGATTGATACTATTATTGAAGCAATATCATTAGCACCAACCTCTAGTGGATTACAACCTTTTGAAGTGTATGTAGTCACAAACCAAGAGGTAAAGGATAAAATTAAAGCAATAGCATGGAATCAGTCTGTTGTTTCTGATTGCTCTCATTTATTAGTTTTTGCAGCTTGGGATAATTATACAGAAGCTAGGATTAATAAAATGTTCGATCTTGTAAATGAAGTTAGAGGATTCAAAAATGAAGGTTGGGAAAATTATAGACAAATGTTGTTGAGTAACTATCCTCAGCGCGATCCTGAAGTAAACTTTAATCACGCTGCGAAACAAGCTTATATTGCTTTTTCACAGGCGATTGCTGCTGCTGCCTTCGAGGAGGTAGATGCAACACCAATGGAAGGCTTCGATGCAAATGCGTTAGACGAAATTTTGGGACTTAAAAAAGAAGGTTTGAGAAGCTGTGTTATTCTTCCTTTGGGATATCGAGATGCACAAAATGATTGGCTTGTGAATCTTAAAAAGGTGAGAAAAAGTAAAGAAGATTTGATAACAGTAGTTGAATAATACCAAATGAATTTTAAAATGTATCGAGAACGAGTAATCGGTAAAAGAGAACACTTCTCGATAAAAAATTACTCTTCATTTCAAATAATTTTACTCTAAGTAACAAACGCAATTTTATTAAATCAAGATTTTAAAAATGATGTTATTTCTAATCATTCGAAAAACTGTAATTTTATAGTGTAAAGTAAGAATACTAGAAATCAAAATTAGATTAAAATTAACACTATGAATTACGAAGAACATTTTAAAATTTCATGTGAAAAGAGAGAGCATTACTGGAAATCTGTTGGAGAGTTGTTTTCAGACGTTGTTGGAAACATGATCAATCCTTCTTTTATGGGAGGTCCAAGATGGCCATCTTTAAGACAAGCGCATATCGGAATTCAATTAGAAAATGGAACCATTATCGCCTCTGATGGGTTGAGTGATCCTTATGATGATTACGACACCAATGCTGATAATAAAGATTACAACGGTGTCGGTATTGAACTTTATACAATCACAGATAATAAGTATCAAAATATTCAAGAAATTATTGATTCTTGGGAGTTTAAAATTTTAAGACAAGTAAGTGGTATGGCGGCAGCAAATCCGAACATATCATATACCTTAAATGACTATACCTATATTTCATCTGTGGTAAACGGGATTGACTTACCAAATCAATTCTTAGGAGACAATGGAGAAGTTGGTGTTTTATTAGGATTGAAAACAAATGAGGTTTCCAATAAAATACAATTAAGTATTGAGGAGGTATCCCTAGTAAATGTGTCGATTTTGACTAAGAAGGAACTAGATTTTATCATGGAAAATGGAGCCAAAGGAAGAATTGAAATTGCAGAAAAGCTAATGAAACAAGGTTACTATAAGTTGTCTACTAACCGTAAATCTGTGGTGTAATCGTCATTTATTGGATTTCATGTAATAATGCATAAACAAATAACATAAAAAAGGCTCAATAACGATGATTATTGGGCTTTTTTGTGCAATTTTGGTGAAAATAAGTGTGATAATCCGTTAACGGTATAGTGATGATGTTTACGTCATTCCGAATTTATTTCGGAATCTCATCATACTAAAAAAAATATATGATGAGAACCTGAAATATTGAATCAAGATGAGTACAAGTAAGTTCAGGTTAACAGTTGCGCTATATTACTGATAACGGAAATCAAAAAACGAATCAACTAATACAACAACAAAAATTGTTTAATTCAACGAAGAAAAATGAAGTTTAATTACCAATTAGCAAATGAAGATTTCTTAGCATATCAACTTTTTGCATCTACCAAATCCAAATTGCAAACTAGAAATAGAAAAAGAGCTTGGTTGATTATTCCGATACTGTATGTCATTTTTGCAATCCTACTGTTTTTAACGAACAAGTATACAATGGGTATTGGATTTTTAATCTTTGCAGGGGTTTGGCTAGGCTGTTATCCTCTCTACAGTAAGTGGCGATATAAAAGATATTTTCAAAAATATATTACAGAAAATTACAAAAGCAGAATCAATAAAAATGTAGAGTTCTTTATTGGTGAAACTTCTATTACCATAAAAGATATTGCTTCAGAAGGTAAAATAAACGGAGCCGAGTTAGAAGAATTAATCGAAACTCAACATCATTTCTTTTTGAAATTAACAACGGGTGTTACCTTAATAATCCCGAAGCACGCAATAAACAGTATAGATGAGTTAAAAAAGAATATAACTCAGATGGGGGCAGAATATATTGATGAGCTTCAATGGGAATGGAAATAACTCGATGAATTAAAAATCGCGGTATAAAATTTATTTGGTATTATAATAGCTAAAAAAGAAAAAAATTAATCAACTAACACAAAAGCAAAAACTGCTTTAATTTAAACTTAGAAAAATGGGGCTATTTTCAACTTTATTTGGTAAAAAGAAGATTCAAGGGAGAAATAAGAATGTCTTTTATGCACAACAAGATGATTTAATGAAACAAGCATCACTCGATGCTCAAAAGAACTTCAAATATTTTTGGAGGGAGTTGTATTGGGAATACAGAAGAATTGTTCCTGGACATGATTTTGCCATGGTTAAAATTCCGTTTCAACAAAAGTTTCCAAGAGAAAGAGAACCACTTGTAGAGCATATGTGGGTGAAAAATATTGCCTTTGATGGTGAAATTATTACTGGAGAACTAGTGAATCAACCAAACAGATTAACCAATGTTGATAAAGGAGATATTGTTACTCGTAAGATTGATGAGATTGGTGATTGGATGATCTCGATTCAAGGAAAAACCTATGGAGGATTTACCATTCAGGCAATGCGTTCTGGTATGAATGATCAGGAAAGAGAACATCATGATAACACATGGGGACTGGATTTCGGTGATTATAATGAGGTTTTACTCGTTCATAAACAAAAAGAAAATCCAGAGAATCTTGTGGAGCATCCAATGAGTAAAAATATGGCTGAAAAAATGCACGAGTTTTTAAAAGAAAATCCTGAAGAACTAACCATTATTGATGAAAATGGATTGTCTCTTTTGCATAAAGAAGCCATAGCAGGAAATCGAACTACTATCGAAATTTTATTAGAACTAGGAGCGGATAAAACCGTAAAATCTACTGCTGGAAAAACAGCCTTAGAATATGCAGAAGCCATGGGCTGGGAGCATTTGACGGAAGTTTTTGAGTAGAGATTTTAAAATCAAAGAAATACTTTCGGGCGATGAGCTCGTTTTTTGAGAAAAATTGTAGATTAATAAATAACAAACGGCACAACTATAAAAGTGAAAACAGGAATTATAACAGGATGTAGCAGAGGAATCGGTTTTGCTATCGCTGAACTTTTAACCAAAGACGAAAACATTAAAATTATTGGGACTTCAACTTCTGGGAAACACTCCATCGAAAGCTCAAATTTTGAAGGATATCAATTAAATCTTGGAGATAGTGAATCTATTCAAAACTTTAAGAGCAAGATAAAAGACCTTAAAATCGACTTTCTAATTAATAATGCTGGGATTTTATTGGAAAACTGGAATGAGTCTATCGTTAATCTGGAGCAATTAAAACAGACATTTAATGTAAATGTTTTTGGTACAATCGAGCTAACAGAAGCGCTACTTCCCGCTTTTCAAAAGAACGGTCAAATAATTAATGTTACGTCTGACTGGGGTTCGTTCAGTGAAAAGAATTTTGACGAGTTTCAACCACATTATAAAATGTCAAAAACGGCGCTGAACATGTATACCAAACTTCTCGCTAAGAGATTAGAAAATCAAAAGATAACAGTTTCTTCTTTAGATCCGGGATGGACGCAAACTGATATGGGAGGAAATGAAGCGTCTAGAAAACCTCAAGATGTTGCAGTTGATGTGAGAAATTTGTTAGCCCAAAATATAAAAAGTGGTCATTTTTGGCATCAAGGGAAGATAAGAGCATGGTAAACTTTCGTTTTAATCGCAGGGCGATAGTCAAGGGTTTGATTACTAGAGATTTGATTGGAAATATAAAATTATGAATTCAACAGATATCCCTTATGCTTGCATCGGAGTAGTTCATAAGGAGATAAGATGAATATTCCAAAAACATCGGAAGAGTTTCAAGAAGAGTTTTATAAATCGATTGATTTAATGGATAAAATTGGTGATTTACGAATTCGTCAATTTATTCAAAGATTGAATCATGTTCCAAATGATATAGTTATTTCTGGTGTTTTAGGCGTGATTGGGAATAACCAAAGACCTCTAACTGAATATATAGATCAAAAATATGCTGGAATTATATTGGATAGATACAATCCTAAGACGGAATTAGATCTAGTAACTGTTTTAAAATCGACTTTGCAGAACTGGAATAAAGGTATTGAAGAATTCCCTTTTTGGATAAGAGAAAATTATGGGATAGAAATGGTTAAAAGCCAATTGGTTGAATTGGAAAAAAGTGGTTTAGCCAAAATAGCAACCGATAAACTTGTTACACTCAGGTGGTGGTTGAGAATTTTATAGTATAACCATTGTGAATCAATGGAAAAAGAAAAGTAGCTCGGAAAGTGATAATTTTATTTAAAGTTTAAGTTGTTAAGAAAAGGTGTCATTATACTATATTGACATTTTTTCGAAAAAGCTCTATAATACACATAATTATTTCTAATCATAAAACAATATTACTTCTCCTTTGCCTTTATGCAAAGAAGCAAAAGTCAAGCCTTATGATAAGAATCTAAAAAATACTAAGGCACCAGCAGCTACTAATGAAAAGAACTCGCTATCACTCAAACAGCTTTTCATCTTTCAGCCAACCCTGCTGCCTTGATTTTTGGAAATTCTTATCAATAGGTCGAAAATCGTCAAGTTTGATATCATTACATTCGCTCGAGAAATTTCACCTCTCTTCTGGAACTGAAATATAGGAAGTTTTAAAATGAAAATAGTTTATCTAACTCTAGTAATTTTTACCCATCTATTATATCCAGTATTTTGATTAACTTTACTGCACAAAAAAATAGTTATTATAAATAATAAAACAAGTTGTACTATGAAAAAATATGTTGTTTTCTTACTCATTATTCCAATACTAGCATTTAGCTTAAAATCAAATGAAATTGATATCGTAGGAAAGTGGACAGGAGAAGATAAGGGAGAAATCGGAACGTTAATCTTTGATTCGGAAGGATATGTTGAGTTAGAAATTAAAGGAAAAAAAATGGGAGGAAAAAGTTTTGATTTTAAAGGAACAGAAGCAAAAATTACTTATACACTGGATACTAGTAAAAAACCTATAGAGATTGATCTGGTTTTGCGAGACATGAGTAATAAAGTTATAAGATCTATCTTCTTAATTGCTGAGTTTAAAGATAAAAACACTATGAAATTGGCTCCTCCTATAGGTTATGAAAAACGAGCAACCGAATTCAACGATACAAATTCTATAATCCTAAATCGTGTGGATTGATAGCTTAGAGTAATAATTGAAAATAGTATTGTAGTTACATAGTTTTTAAAACTTTGTTTTTAAAGTTAGCGTATTAAATTTCTCTTAGTTAGTAAAAAAAACACTAACTTTTAGAACGTTATATGTATTAAAATTCGCTACCATGAAAACGAACTTTACGTTAATCTTTTTAATCATCTTATTTGTTTCTTGTTATGAAACTTTCTCTCAGAAAATTGTTGAGGAATACAAGCCTTTAAAGAACGATAGCATAAGAATTGGAAAAGGAGATAAAGATTTCTTGCCTTTTATAAAAAGTGGATATACACTAATGCTTCCTAAAGCGAAGGCGGTAAAAGGTGTTCTTATTTTTCTGGAAGATTCAGAGTATGACAAAAAGAACAGGAGTGCAAAGCAACTATATAATCAAGCAGATAAAAACAGCTTTGCGGTGTTATCTGTGTCAACGGAAATTCCTCTTGACTTTTATTTTGATAAATTATCCATCCTTTCTGCTGAAGAGTTAATTAAAGAAGCTTTTTTAAAGCATAATTTGCCTAATGAGAACGTGTTCTTTTTGGGTGCGAGTTTAGTTGGGCATAGAGCCATGAGATATATTAAATATATGAAGGAATCTCCTGCTGATTTTCAACTCAACATCAAAGGAATTGTGATGTGCAATTTTACCTTAGATTTTACTAGAAAATGGCATCAGCATGAACGAGATATTCGTATTAACAAAATCAATCTTTGGGAACCGAAGTTTATGAACTATATGCTGGAAACTCATTTAAAAGGCACACCTGAAACTGCATCGCAACGCTATCACGATTTTTCTTCATATAGTTATTCCAATCCTGAAAATAATAATGTGTTTCTGTACAAAGACTATGCGATTAGGGCTTATGCTGAACCTGCGATTCACTACAGATTAAAAAAGTACTTCAGAACTCTCTATGAGAATAACGTAACGGATATCGTCGGCTTTTTGGCGGAACTTAATCTTAGAGGAAATGAAAATACCGAATTAATCATTTTGCAACCTGACGACAATCCATCGCAAAAGAAGAATACCCAAGCCACATGGAATGCTATTGATAAAGAAGAAATGATGACATGGATTTTAAAGCAAACAACAGATTCAAATGATTAAGGATAAAGAATTAAAAGATTGGGAAGCATCTGGAGTTTATATCAACTCGAACAAGGCAAACGGACTAAAAATATTTACAAAAGAAGTTGGGGATTCTTCAGCCTCTTCTGACAAGACACTAGTATTATTGCATGGCTTTCCAGAGAGTTCATTTTCCTATCATTTGGTATTAAATGGATTGTCAAAACATTTCGAACGCATTGTTTTATTTGATTTTCCAGGCTATGGTTTTAGCGATAAGCCCATAAAAGGGTATTCATATTCATTATTAGAACAAGCAGATATAGCCTTGGAGGTATGGAAGCATTTTGGTGTTACTGGAGGACATTTATTGGCGCATGATATGGGGAATAGTGTGGCAACCGAACTAGTAGCTAGAGAAGTTGAAAAAAGCCTTCCAAATACATTTTCTGACGGGTTTAAAAGCTATACGTTTACCAACGGAAGTGTTGTTCTTGAGTTAGCAGATTTAAGAATAATGCAGAAGTTATTGTTAACGAAACTTGGTAAATACTTAGCTAAAATCTCTACCAAATGGATTTTTCGTCATCAAGTGAGAAGTGCGCATGGCGATAGCCCGCTCGATGAAAAAGAAATCACACGATTATGGGATATGACCACCTATAATAAAGGAAAGCGAGTGACTTACCTTACCATAAAATACATTTTTGATCGAAGGAAATACGAAGCAAAACGCTGGTTGCCTGCATTAAAAAACACAGAAATCCCTGTTCATATTTGTTGGGGAGATAAAGATGAGGTAGCAAAAGTTGAAATAGCTTATCATTTAAAGGAAAAGGTTTGTCCGAACGCGCAACTAAGCATTATGAAAGGCGTTGGACACTTCGGGCAATTAGGTTTACCCAGTATTTGGCTAGATTCAGTCTTATCTTTTTATCATCGTTAAAGAATAAAATAATAATTCAACACTCAAAATCAAAGTAGTGTCATTTCGAAGAAGGTAACTACTGAGAAATCTCGTTGTTGTTTTTAGTACTGATATTGGTTTAGATTTCTCCTAAGGTCGAAATGACTCGTGCTCATAATTCAAAATCCAACACTCAAAATTAAAACAGCGTCATTTCGAAGAAGGCAACGACTGAGAAATCTGGTTGTTATTTTTTTTACTGATCTTGGTTCAGATTTCTCCCAGGGTCGAAATGACTCGTATTCATAATTGAAAGTTCAACACTCAAAATTAAAGCAGTGTCATTTCGAAGAAGGTAACGACTGAGAAATCTTATTACTATTTTTTGTGCTGATTTTTGTTTAGATTTCTCCTAAAGTTAAAATGACTCGTACTCATAATTCAAAATTCAACACTCAAAGTTAAAACAGTGTCATTTCGAAGGAGGCAACGACTGAGAAATCTCTTTGCTATTTTAGTACCGATGTTAGTTTAGATTTCTCCTAAAGTCGAAATGACTCGTACTCATAATTCAAAATTCGATACTCAAAATTAAAACAGTGTCATTTCGAAGAAGGCAACGACTGAGAAATCTTATTACTATTTTTTATGCTGATTTTAGTTTAGATTTCTCCTAAGACCGAAAAGACTAGCACGAACACTTAAAATTCAAAATTTAACATTTAAAACTCAATACTAAAAACTCAACACTCAAAATTAAAAATTAGGGATTTTACGGGAACCCGCAAGGAAATTTCAACTGTTTTTTATAGCTTGGTGTCGTAAAGAAAAAGCAAACTAAAAAATTAACGAAATACTACAAAATCTAAGGAAATATCTATGTTTTAACCACATGCTTCTATATTTCTTTTCTTAAAGTAAATTTTTCCTTTTTAGATACTGCTTTTTAATAGTTAATTGAATACATAACAAAACCTAAAAAGGTTAGATTATCTGGGAATATATAGGTGATAACTGATGTATTTGTGCATATATAACTAGTTGTGGGTAATTTGAAATGAAAGATTTTTTAAAAGATTATGGAGCTTTAATTGGACCAACCTTTGCTTTTAGTTTAGGAATAATTGCTCTTTTGATAAAATTTCAATTTGATAAACAATTTGACAAATGGAAGGCAAACAGACAAGTGAAAAAATTGTTCGAGTTGATAAAAGAATCTCAACCACCGAATAAGTATTTTCCTAAAAAAAGTGATGATAATTTTCTTCACGCTGACGAAGCTAGAAACTTAATGAATCTGTCTATTTTTTTAAAGAAAATGGAGGTTATAGAATCATTCATTTTAAAAATAGAGGGAGCAGTATTAGCAAATTGCTCGAACTTAAAAATTCAGCAAGTGACTGATTTAAAGTTTATAAGTAAAAATTTCATTAAATACTTGAATGATATAAAGGATAGTAAAAATGAGCCTAACCGAAAAATGAATGAACTAGATTACAACATTGTAATTGATGGTTATAAAAGAATGATTAATGTATATGAAAACCCAGGAAAAGAATTTAAATACATCGAATAAAAACTAAAGTGAAATTGGAACTACTACCTAAAGATTATATAATTCTGACTGGAATTTTGTTAACATTTCTTGCAACTGTTTTAGGTCATTATCATACAAGACGAAATATAAAAACATCTAAATTTATTGATGTAATTACAACTGAAAGAATTAAGTGGTTATCAACAATCCGAAATGAAGTTTCGGAAGTAATTGCATTAATTACGGATACATTGATTTTCTACGAAGATGAGATTAAAAGAATAGAACTTGACCATCCAACTCAAGAAACAATGGATAACGAAAATTACGAATTTCAAAAACATTATTTTGATTCCGTTACCAAAAATGCCTTTAAGAAGCACGATCATGCAGAACTAAAAGATTTGACTTCAAAACTGACATTATTAAAATTACGATTCAACCCAAAAGAAGATCTAAAAACTCTCGAAATCATTGATTTTTTTATAGATTTTTATAAGTCAAAATATAAAACAGAAAATGACTTGAAAATTGCGACTGAAAAAACTGAATTACTATTAACCAACATTCAAGTAATGTTAAAAAATGAATGGGAAAAGGTAAAAAAAGAAACAAAAGGTAAATAAAAAAACTACCCACAACAACTTGTATAGCCTATTGCGGCTGAATTCTTAATCGGAATTCATTGCAATTTGTTATCTTTCGGTCACGGTGGAAAATCATAGCTGATCTTCCTCAACGAGCCATACATAAAACCGTTGGCATTAATTAGAAAAAAGAATGTACAGAACCAAAATAAAAGCCTTTGCAGAAGTCGACAGCTTTAGTGCTGAAAAGCAATTTGAAGACAATCTTAAAAAGCATATAGAAGGAGAATCAAAGGAATATATTTTAGGTGTTGATGAGGATGAATACAAAGAGTATCTTTTAAGTGAATTTTCTGTGGAACCCATCGAGATTTATAAAGAAAGCGAACGAATTGATAAACCTATAGTAAAAAAAGAAAAATATAGAGATAGAAGTTACAGAGGTTACGAATATGAAAAAGAAGTATATTACTTCACAGTACATTATAAGTTTTCTGGTTCACCTGTGCTATTTAAAATTCAACCAAGTAGTTGGACAATGACTACTTATGAAATTAGTATAAATGAACATAAAAACGAAGTAACCTTATCTTTTAAAATCTATGAACAAGATGCTCAAAAATTCAGAAATGAAAAAGCAGAAATTTACAAATCTGCTTTTACTAATTTAGGAAATGTAAACGTATTTGCAAACCAATGGAATTCAAAAGCAGTTGGATTGATAAGTAGAATATTCAAGCAAACTAAAGATAAGTTTCTTAAAGAAAATGATTTCTTCTCTGCAATTAACATCTCAACAAATTCTGAAACAGAATCTATTTTTACTGTTCCTTCTATAAAAAAAGCAATAATTCCTCAACCAAAGGTTGACAAAGGAAAAGAATTTTCCTCTGCTCCAACAATGCATAAAAAAATGTATTCTGATATTCTAAAAGTGATTTATGATGCAGGAAAAAGTATGGAGAAAAAACCTGCTTTGTACAAAGGAAAGGATGAAGAAGGGTTACGAGACCAGTTTTTGTTTATACTTGAGACAAGATATGAATCAATTACTGCGACAGGAGAGACTTTTAATAAAAAAGGGAAAACTGATATTATTCTTAAATATTCTGAAGACAACTCAAATGTTTTTGTTGCAGAGCTTAAATTTTGGAAAGGAGCAAATGAATTTAATAAAGCTATAAATCAATTATTTGACAGATACTTGACTTGGAGAGATTCTAAAGTAGCCTTAATATTTTTTGTAACAAACAAGGACTTCACAAAGATTATTGAAACAGCGGATGAAGAATCTGAACAACACGAATACTTCGTTTCGAGAAATGGTAAAAATGGAGAATCCTCTTTGAGTTATAAATTTAGATTACCTAATGACAAAGACAAAGAAGTTTTTATGGAATTAATGATGTTTCATTTTGACGAAAAATAACTAATGCCAACAAGGTGTCCTATGAAAAGTAATTCTCAGTTTTATTAGGTTTTTTTTGGGTAAAAGATAATCGACTTACTGTTTGAGTTTACTCACATTGTTTTATGATGAAAACGTTTAATATCCGTTACTTACATAATTTTGATTTGGTTCGTTTTTGGTGTATATTTACATCATATAAATAAAAATCATGGCGAGACAAAGTATTTCTTTAACAGAACCAAATGATGAATGGCTAAAAGCTCAGGTCGATACCAAAGAGTACTCTAGTAAAAGTGAGTTAGTAAATGATTTGATACGACAAGCTCGAAATCAACAAGCTCAAATAGATTGGATTCGTGCTAAACTTGAGAAAGCTGAAAATAGTGGGTTTACCAATGACAGTAAAGCAGATATTTTAAAGCAATCAAGGTCTTTACTTAATGACTAAGTATCGTTTAAGTAATGCGGCTAAGAACGATTTAATTCGAATTCACCATTACGGTGTTAGAAAATTTGGAGCCAAACAAGCGGACAAGTACTTCAATTCATTTTTTGACTATTTTGATATGATTGCTGAACAACCATTTTCTTTTGAAGCGGTAGATTATATAAAGCAAGGGTACAGACGTTGTGTTTGTGGAGTTGATAGTATCTATTATAAAATAAATGGAAATGTTATTGAAATAATGGTAATTATAGGAAAACAAGATCTCGATCAGAAATTATAAATAGTCATTGCACATCGATAATTCTAATTGAAAATAGAATTTATATTAAAACCGAAACTTCTTACGATTTTCTTTCTTCTCAGAATGCTGTTTTTTAACATCCAAACGTTTCTTTTTGGAGGCTCTGCTCGGCTTTGTTTTCTTACGAATTTTAGGAACAATCAGAGCTTGTTGAATCAGATTTAAAAAACGTTCAATAACCAATTCTTTATTCCTGTGTTGCGAACGACTTTCCTGAGAGGTCAATATGATAATCCCATCTTTTGACAATTTACCAGATAGCTTTTTTAAAAGCCTTTCTTTTTCATTGTCTGAAAGACCTTCAGAAGTAGCAATAGAAAAATGAAGTTCTACTTTAGAAGACACTTTATTTACATGTTGTCCACCACTACCAGAACTACGAATAGCCTTAAAGCTTAACTCTTTTAAAATTAAATGCTTTTGCATCTTATATGATTTATAAATAACGTGAGTTCGATATAAGAAAATCAATGTCAGTTTGAGTGTTTTTTCAAGAAAAATGTATCGAAAACAATTGATTTTCGACATTAAAAAGCTATTCTCGATACAAAAACCCTACGATTTTCACTCGAATTGACACTTTTTAAGTTTAATAATTCTTACATCGAACTCACGTTAAATAAATATTTCCTACATAAACAGTTTTTTTGCATTCTACCGCTAAGGCTATGCTTTATTATTTTGCCTATTACAATGAAAAAATAATTCAATTAATACCTATGAAATTTTTAATAACAAATCGTCTTAGAAAAGATCATTCGACATTGAATTATCTTGATGCATAAAGTGCATATCGATATCGGTAAGCGTTTTGGAAAAAGAATATAAATTCTCTTTGCCAGCAAGTAGTTTATCAATTACTTCTACCGCTTTTTTTAATCGCGTTTCCTTATCTCCTTTTAATAAAACATACGGGCGATTGTACTTTTTAAGTGCATTTTCGAAAGCGTTAAACATTTCCAATCGTTGCTCAGGTCGGTCTCTTAAATCGTCAGCTTCCCAAGGAGTATCAATATAGGTTAAAAAGTAAATATCATAAGAATTAGAAATAGCAGCTTCATCCAGAATTGGATCCACAAAGCCACCATAATATTCTTCAGAATACACCTTTGTTTCTAACAAATCGGTATCACAAATCAATACCTTATCAGCCTTCTTTGCCAGTTCATTTTCCAATGCCATTTGACCTTCAGCAATAGGTAATAAATCGCTTTCTTCACAAGTTTTACGCTCGTTGTTCCATTTATCCTGCAAATATTCTCTTGCGTATTCAGGAGCCCAAACGGTATTATAATGTCTAGCTAATTGACCAGAAAGTGTTGTTTTTCCTGTACTTTCAGGGCCGAATAAAACGACTTTAACTAGATTAATAGGTTGCTGTTTATATTTTTTTTCCATGCTTTATATCCTAAGATTGCAATAAATGTAAATACGAAATACTGGAAACTCGTAAAGGTAAATCCCTTATAAAAATAGAGCGGGACCGAAATAATATTACCAATAATCCAATAAATCCAGTTCTCTATTTTTCGTCGTGCCATTAACCACATCCCTACAAAAAATATGGCAGTCGTAACAGTATCGGCATAAGCCGTCCAGTCATTCCATTTATCAAAAATTGTATATACTAAATAAACAAATCCAAGCGTTGCGATAAAAATTATCACACTAATTTGTTTTTCCATTGATGAGGTTCTGGATATTGGGGTTACGCTACTATCATCCACTTTACGCGTCCAAATATACCAGCCATAAACACTCATAATAAAGTAATAAGCATTAATCATCATGTCGCCTAATAGTTCCCATTTCAAGAGTAAGTATACAAAAATAGCCGTACTAATCATCCCAGTAGGAAACACCCAAATATTGTTGTTTTTGGAACACCAGACAGATAAAAAACCGAAAATTACCGCAGTAATTTCCAAAACAATGTCTAAGGTATCATACGTGGAATATTGTCCGAAAAGAAAATCAAAAATTTGGCTCATAATCGCTTCTATCAGATTTAACCATTTTTATAAAGATAAGCCCATTGTCTATTAGTTCGAAAACATTTTTTATTTCCGAGTTTAACAACTGCATTACTTTGTCATAATCCCCATAGACTTGAGTACTCAATGGATTTTCCAAAACGGTTAATCCTGAAGCTCTAAGTTTTTTAATAAAATTGATGATTGGTTCTTCAAATTCATTCTGAAGTGGAGATAAAGTAAGTTCTACTGAGATGTTCATTCATAAAAAATTGAATAACAAAGATAAGCCTATTTATCGAATAGGCTTTTTAACTGCTTTTTAGTTGTTTTTTTCATGTTTAAATCAATTTCAGCTTGCATGTTTTCTGAAAGTTCGATTATATCATAATATTTTTGGTTTTTTAATTCACCAATAACAATAGCACTTGTTTTACCCGAAATAGGAATGTCTGTGAAATTGAGGTTATCTTTGAATCTTGGATATGAGAGGAAAGAGCTAATACTATCGTATTTAATATAAACCTGAAATCCAGAAAAGTTATTGCTATCATCTTTTAGTTTGAAGTTTACAGGTTTTGTGTTGTTGATGAAACGATCAATATTAATCCAATTCCAAGAATTGTCTGTTAAAACGAAATAATTTCTGATTCTGTTTTCTTTATTAATATAATCCTGAAACCTTTTTTGATAGTAGGGAAGTGAATCTCTAAGTATTGTGATCTCTTTTGTAATTCCTCCTCCTAATGGAACAGTATAATTTGTATAGTTTTGATTGGTAATTTCCCATTTGATGTTCCCAAGTGAATCTTCTTTCGAAAGAAAAATATCATTGTCTTTTAATCTTCCTTTTGGTGGGTAAACAATAATTTTAGCCCTTTTTTAAGTTTTAGTTCTTTTCCATTAGAGGTAAACACTATTTTTAAGACACCTGAGGTTTCTAAGAGTTTATTGTCGGTAGTTAATGTTTGTATATTTCGATATAATATTTCTTTGAAATCGTAAAGTTCGATTAATTTAAGTTGAACCTTGTCATTTTTACCCAGTTCAAAATCATATCTATCATAATGAACTACTGTACCGTGCTTCCCTTTAATCTTCTTGTATACTAGAGTATCTAAATCAATAATCTGCGACTTTTCAGAGATAAAGTCAGCAAGTTCATTTTTAGGAACGAAAGGAGCATTCGGTTCTTTTTTACAGTTTATAAAAGCAATAGAAACCATAAGCAATAAAAAGTAATAGAATTTCATAGTAATTAATTTTGATGAAATATGAAGTCAGCAAAACTCATACCAGAAATTATAGAAATGATAAATTATGTAGTGAGTGCTTTTGAAAACACGTATAACTAATGAATTAAGTTTAAAAAGAAAATCAATATAAAGTTACACGACCCAGAAACCAGTTCAGGGTGACATTTTAGTGAGTTCTAAATTCTATTACATTTAATACGCATAAACACAAGTAAAGTCTTCAATTTCTAAAAACTTAATATCGTATTCCCAAGTTTGCCCTTCATACAATATTTTACCAGTAGTTTGATCGGTGTCAAAAGAAAAGTCTTCGATATACATATGGTTTAAAAACAAGAGTTTCTTTTTACCATAAATCTTGTACAAACTCTCTTTCGCTCCCCATACAATGGTTAATTTACTAACTAAAGCATCATGATTGGCAATTGATTTGTATTCTTCAATTGGTGTAAACTTATGAGCAATCTTTACGATTTTATCACGTCTTTTTTCAATATCAATCCCCACTGGAGTGTCTGAGGAAATGATGATTCCAGTAAATGTGAAAGAATGTGTAATGGAAATAAACTTTCCATCTTTTAAATGAGGCTTCCCGAATTCATCATATACCAAATCATGATCCGAATATCCCTCTAAGTTTAACAAATGCCGTATGCTTAAAAAACCTCTTTGATGCAAATCAGATTTCATTCCGTCAACTCTAGTTTTGCTCGCATCCGTTAAGTCAATTCCGGAAGATAAATCGTCAAAAGACTCTTCAATTTTCCAAATTAACACTTTGGTACTATTATTAACATTTACAGTTTTATAGAGAGGCATAAGTTAAAAAGTTATTCCGTAACTTTGTAGCTCGAAAAGTTTGATATATAATATACAAAAAATATGAGTACAAATACAGCTACATACGTTCCATACAAAGTTAAGGATATTTCTTTAGCTGACTGGGGAAGAAAAGAAATAGAATTGGCAGAAGCTGAAATGCCAGGATTAATGAGCTTACGTGAAGAATATAAAGACGAGCAACCTTTAAAAGGAGCTAGAATTGCGGGATGTTTACACATGACTATTCAAACGGCAGTTTTAATTGAAACGTTACAAGCTTTAGGGGCTGAGGTTACTTGGAGTTCTTGTAATATCTTTTCTACTCAAGATCAGGCTGCTGCTGCGATTGCTGCTGCTGGAACGTCGGTATATGCTTGGAAAGGAATGAATGAAGAGGAGTTTGATTGGTGTATTGAGCAAACATTATTTTTTGGAGAAGATAAGAAGCCATTAAACATGATTTTAGATGATGGTGGAGATTTAACCAATATGGTTTTAGATAAATACCCTCAATTAGTTGATGGAATTAAAGGTTTATCTGAAGAAACTACTACTGGTGTTCACCGTTTATACGAGCGTATGAAAAATGGTACATTACCAATGCCAGCAATCAACGTAAACGATTCTGTAACAAAATCTAAATTCGATAACAAATACGGATGTAAGGAATCTGCTGTTGATGCCATCAGAAGAGCTACGGATTTAATGTTAGCTGGTAAAAGAGTAGTTGTTTGTGGTTACGGAGATGTTGGTAAAGGAACTGCGGCTTCTTTTAGAGGTGCAGGTAGTATTGTAACAGTTACTGAAATCGATCCAATTTGTGCGTTACAAGCAGCTATGGACGGTTTTGAAGTAAAGAAATTAGAAACTGTTGTTGGAAATGCTGATATCGTAATTACAACTACAGGTAACAAAGACATCGTTCGTTCTGAGCACTTCGAAGCAATGAAAGATAAAACGATCGTTTGTAATATCGGACACTTTGATAATGAAATCGATATGGCATGGTTAAACGGAAACCATGGAAATACGAAGGTTGAAATCAAGCCACAGGTAGATAAGTATACTATCGATGGTAATGATATTATTGTATTGGCAGAAGGACGTTTAGTAAACTTAGGTTGTGCAACTGGACACCCAAGTTTTGTAATGTCTAACTCATTTACAAATCAAACATTAGCACAACTTGAATTATGGAACAACTCTGAGGCTTATAAAAATGAAGTATATATGCTTCCTAAGCATTTAGATGAGAAAGTAGCGAAATTGCACTTAGCTAAAATTGGAGTTGAGTTAACTGAGTTACGTCAAGATCAAGCTGAGTATATTGGAGTAACTGTTGAAGGTCCATACAAACCAGAACACTATAGATACTAGAAAATCGACAAAGATTTTTAGCATCAAGAATCATATAAAAAATCCCGTAGCTATGCTGCGGGATTTTTATATTTACAATAATAATTAAGTTATTATGTTAGATTTCGTTATCAATATTATTATCATTCTTGTTTTCCTATTTATAAGCTATTATCTATGGAAAAAAGGAAAAGAAAGAAAAGAAAATGCATTGCTATTCAAAATGATTTCTCTTTTTGTTTTGCTCCATATAGTTATTTTTCCAATAATTTATGTCTTAATTATAAAAAATGATTCTAGCAGCATCGAAATAGATAGTAAAGTACTGTCGTTCGAGAAAAAATCAAAATTGAATAATTTAGACTTAAGTTATAATAAAAATGAGATAGAAAATCAGAAATTAATTGTTGAAGATATTCTAAATAATGGCAAGAAATTATTGGAAAGAGAAACGATTTATTGGTTCAATGACAATGATATATCTAACGAGTATGAAGCTGATCATTCAATAACTATAGATAATATTGTATTGTATTTTTATGAAAGAGACAAGGAAATCCCACATGATCCTTACGGAAGGTTTATAAATGTTGCGCCAAAAGATAAGAATTATAAAGAGTTTGAACTGAAGGGAGATTTTGATATGTCTGTTATTGAAATACTAGAGAAGGGGTTAAGAAGATTAGAGTTATTAAGTAAAGAAAGGAAAAATGAATTAAATATAATAGAATCTAACAAGTTCTGGAGTTATAAAGAAGTTCTTCCCTATACAATCAATATTTTATTTTCAGATAGTTTTAAACCTAAAAAGAGTTTTTCTCAATTAGTACATTTTTTTCACAATGTTTTAGTTGCAGTTTTTCTATTAGGTTTTATTGTTGGTTTACTTCAGAATTCTCTTGAAAATAATGAGGAGTCAAATGTTGAAGAAAGACTTGAACGAATTGAAAAGACTTTGAAAGAAATTGAAGACGCTCTTAATAGAAAAAGAGAGTAAAAGTGCTATCATAAAACAAAAAAGCCCCGATACTAAAATCGAAGCTATTTTTATGTCAGTTTTTGTTATGTTAATTGTTATTCCGTAGGAATTCTTTCGTCAATCATTTTTAATGGGAAATCACCCATTAAGTCAATCATATCTAGAATATCTCTCACTTTCTCTTCTTCTTCTGCTTGTTCAGTAACGAACCATTGTAAAAACACCTCAGAGGTAAAATCTCCAACCTGACGTGCTTTTTTAAACACATTATGGATAGCTTGGGTAACTTCTATTTCAGCATCTAAAGAAGCTTCAAAAATACCTTTTAAACTATCATACTCATGTGATACTTCAGTAACAGTAGGTGAAAGTGCACTTCCTCCATTATCATTGACGAACTTAAAAATTTTCATCATGTGAGAACGCTCCTCTTCTGCTTGATTGTAAAAATATTTAGCACTGTTTCTTAACTCTCTTTGATCGCACCAAGATGCCATTGCTAAATATTTCGAAGAAGCTTTCTGTTCCATCATAATTTGATGATTCAACAAATCAACAACTTCAACATGTAAAATCATGTCTCTTCTAATTGCGGTTTCCATGTTACTTGTGGTTTTAGATGATTGCACATCAAAGATACGGATTAAAACGTCCGTTAAGAGGGTAGAAGCCTAATTTAAAAGTAGTCTTAGTAAAGCCGAAGCCTTTAAACTACAGGGCTGGGAGCAAATAATGATTGCACAAGATTACGAAGTTCCAGTAATTGAGGAACATCTAAAAGCAATAAATGAGCATTATCGGCTACAAATAGTAAAATGAAATTATCTTCATTAATCAAATCTTCCAAAGCTTGAAAAGTCGTATGCTTAAGAATTTTTTTTCTGAAAGCTAGTAATTGACAAAAGGTAAGATCAATAATTTTGTGTTCTAAATGCAGCTGATAAGCGTTGCGTTTAGAATACGATAAACGGTATTGATGTCTTTGTGTATAAACTTCCATGCAGCAAATATATTATTTTTAATTAATCTAAACAAAATATTTCTACTGATGAATTTATTACATCTTTGAGCCTCAGTTTTTTTGAGGTTAAAGCATAAAAAAACACCTTTGATAAGTTTTTTTACTTTTCAAAGGTGTTGAATATTTTATAAGAGACTTCTTAAATATTTAGAGACTCTAATACTTCTACTAATTTAGGATCAGAAGGTCTTGGCGCTTGCGCGTTTACAATGTTTCCTTTTGGATCAATTAAAATAAAACGAGGAATTCCGTTTATTTTATAATTCTTTACGAACTCTGAATTCCAATTATTATCGGCAAATAATTGAGTACCTGCCAATTCTTTTTCTGAAACCATTTTTTTCCAAGTTTCGTGATCTTTTGCTTGATCAATTGAAATTCCAACGAATTCAATATTCTTACCATGGAATTTCTCTTCAACTTTCTTTAAGTAAGGAATTTCATTCTTACAAGGTTGACACCAAGTAGCCCATACATCGATAAATACATATTTACCTTTTAAGTCATCTAAAGAAGTAGTTCCTCCTTTATGGTTTTCATAGTTTACAAACTTTGGAGAAGCCAATCCTTCACCAAGATTTTTGTTGATGTAAGCAACTTGCTCATAGTATCTTGCAGCATAGTTTTTAAGTCCTGCTACGCGTCCTTTTTGTGTAGCAACGAATGCACTATCTAATACTTTTTCAGCTAGTCTTTTTTCGAAAGACTCTTCATAAGATTTTAACTTAGCATCAAATTCTTCTTTTGGTAATTTGAAAATATCTCCAGTTTTAAGCAGGTCTTCTTCAATTAAAGAAGATTTTGCTAAGAAATTACTTTCATCAGCACCTTTTCCTGTAAATACAACAGTTTCATCAAACTCTTTAGTATCAAGAGTTAAATTAATTTCACTTCCATTCTTAAGAAAAGCAGTAGTTTGCTCTTTACCATCAAATATTACATGAAGACCAGTTTCAACTTTTAACGTATCACTAAAAGCTCCTGTTTCATCTACTTTTATAATCTTTTTTGCTCCTGTCTTTGGGTTAGCAACTACAAGAGAATCTGAATTCTTGTTGGTGATTTTACCTGTAAACGTCACATAGTCTTTAGGCTGCTCTTTACAAGAAACAATAGCTAAACAAGCCACTGCTATATAAATTAATCGTTTCATTTTGAGTATAATTAACGGTTTTGTGGTCGACTAAAATAATGAATATATGTCAATCCTTTTTGTTTTTAACGAATTATCACTTTTGATGTTGTTAAGGAATAATTCAAAATAGTGTTTAAAAATTATTCTTATTGTCTGGTTTTCAGGTTTTTTTTTGATCTAGAAGTATTAAAAGAGAAAAATGGTTTAGAGGAATTATAGAATAAAAGAGCCAGGCTTTTTTAAAAAAAAACGCGCCAAAGTGTATGTGTTTGATTTTTAGAATTTTATGTATATTTTTAGAATTGTGAGTTTTAGGGGTAAAATTACATTGAAAGATAATACCAAGATTTTTCTAATAAAAAGATTTACTTCACTTAAATCACTTTTCAAATCAAATTAACTAAATATTATTTTGTCATGAGTATTAATGAATTTAGAGTATTGGTTGTTCTTTTTAATTTTATTTACTCTTTTGTAAATGCACAGAATGACGGTTGGCATATTTCAACGAGTGAAGCCAATAACTATACTGGAATTGTAGTGGCTAACGGACGTATTGGTATTTTACCTTCACATCATATTTTAGAAACAGAACAGATTATTTTGAATAACGTTTACGATAAAGAATCACCTCTTGGTGTAAGTAGAATACTCAAAGGAATTAACTTTCAGGATTTAGAAATTAAAATCGACGGAGAGCCTATTTCTGATCAAAACATATCAAATTGGAGTCAAACTTTGAATATGAAAGAGGCTTCTTTTACCACTAGGTTCAATTTTAAAAACAAAGCCAGTGTTGAATATACCATGTATGCCTTAAGAAATGTGCAATATTCGGGATACTTGGATGTAACCATAACTACAAAAACGGATATTTTAGTAGAAGTTGCTGCAAGTTTAAAAACACCAGAAGAATATAGAGATCCAACAAGTACATTCAGGGTTTTAAAAGACTTGGAAACGACCATGCCTATCTTACAAACGGTTGCAACGAGTAGGCAAGGGAGACATAAAGTGGCTGCTTCTGGAACTTTTATTTGGGATGGAATTAACAGCACTCGTGAACATCAGCGACCAGAGTTAATACATAAAAAGGTTTCTGAATATAATCATAGCTTATCTTTTAGTAAAAACTTAAAGGCGAATACTAGATTTAACTTTTCTTGGACAGCTGCACAATGTACAACTCAGGATTTCCATGATCCTCAAACGGAATCTGAGCGCTTTGTTATTTTCAATTTATTGACTCCAAAAGATGCATTATTAAAACAACATAAAGATTTGTGGACAAATCTCTGGGAAGGAGATATTATTGTGGAAGGAGATTTACAATCGCAACAAGACATCCGATTGGCGTTATATCATTTATACGCCTTTGGAAGAGGAGATTCCAATTTAAGTATTGCTCCGATGGGATTGTCATCTCAAAACTATAATGGACATATTTTTTGGGATACCGAATTATGGATGTATCCTCCGTTGTTAGTACTAAATCAAGATATTGCCAGATCATTAGTCAATTATCGTTCTGATCGCCTGGATAAGGCAAAACAAAAGGCGGTTAATTTCGGATATAAAGGCGCTATGTTTCCATGGGAAAGTGATGATACGGGAGAAGAAGCAACACCAGCTTGGGCGCTTACAGGAACCTTTGAACACCATATTACAGCTGATATTGCTATTGCATTTTGGAACTATTATTTGGTAACAAAAGACCTCCGATGGTTAAAAGAAAGAGGGTACCCAATGCTGAAAGAGATAGCTGATTATTGGGTGAGTCGCTCTGTAAAGAATTCCGATGGTTCGTACAGTATTTTAAATGTAGTTGGAGCCAATGAATTTGCTCCGAATGTTGATGATAATGCTTTTACCAATGGTTCGGCAATTACAGCCTTACGCTATGCCGTAGATGCTGCGAAAGTTTTGAAGTTAGAAGGTGATTCAAAATGGAAGACAGTCGCAGACGGAATTGTTATTCATAAATTCCCCGATGGAACAACTATGGAACATAAAAAATACAATGGAGAAATTATAAAACAGGCTGATGTGAATCTGTTATCCTATCCTTTAACCATTGTAAATGATAAAGAAACTATTTTAAAAGACTTAAGATATTACGAACCTAAGTTAGCTAAAGAGGGGCCCGCTATGGGGAAATCGGTTTTTGCGGTTATCTATGCCCGATTAGGAGATGCCGAAAACGCTTTTCGATTGTTTAAGGAAAGTTATGAGCCGAATAAGCGCCCACCTTTTGGAGCACTTTCAGAAACAGCTACGGCAACGCATCCTTATTTTGCCACGGGAGCTGGAGGAATGTTACAAACTGTTCTTTTTGGCTTTGGAGGATTGCAGTTAACCGAAGAAGGTATTATTCAAAAAAATCCAACACTTCCAAAAGAATGGAAATCATTAAAAATAACAGGTGTTGGACCAGATAAGAAAACATATATCGTGAAATAATCCATATACTTAATGAGTTCAAGGTAAGAATACCTATATGTAAGTATAAAATCAACAATAAATCTGAAGTAATTTAGCTTCAGGTTTTTTTGTATAGTTTTTAAAGTCAATTATTTAGTTTAAATTTACAAGAAGACTAACACGCTATTAGATAATGTTTTATCGGGGACTATTCTGTTATATTCAGAAGCTATTGTATTTAATTATTGTTGTTTAATCAAACTTACTACCATGAAGAAAATTGCTTTACTAGTACTTCTTCTGTTTACTTTTCATACAACTTGTTCACAAGTTCAGGTTGTAAAAAGAGGGATCGAAGGATTCTTTAAATTATTCCGAACTGCTACAAAACCTAAGCCAAGATTTGTTCCAATTTTTAAAACGCCAAAAACACCCACTACTGTTAAAGGTAGTAGATACATATTACATACTGATGACTTTTATTCGTCTTGGAGAGAAAAGAGTAAAAACCTTTATCAAAGAAATCAGCAATTATTCAACAGCTATCAATTTAATGCTGAAAACTATAAATATCAAAGAGAATTAGAAGAAGCCTTCGGAACTAAAAGTGTTTCACGAAAGGACGAAGCACTATTCTTAAAAAATAAAAAGGCGTTATTATTAGTTGAAGAGGAATTCGGCTATATTAGATGGACAGGCTTACCTAAACTAAAACGCGTAAATAGCTCAGTTTATGATGCCATTTGTGCTTTTCAGAAACGAAACAATATTAAACCTCATGATTTTGCTGTTAATTCTAGTAATAAATATAGAATAACACAAGAAGGGATTGAGGGATTTATAGCCGAATATGAAGCGTTAAAAACACGATTTTTTATAAGTATTAAATTGGCTAGAAAATTTGATTTAGCAACTGAATTGCCAGTTTTAAGGGAGCAATTTTTTGATAAATGGTATGATTTGAGAAAAAATCTATATTCGATTTTACCTAAGGAATTTGATTTTACAGCAAGGTTAAAACCTTTTAGGGAGGAAATAAATGATCTCGATTTTGAAAAAATCCACTCTTTGATTGATGAGAATTTAGATCTCATTATGAAAGAAACAAATGATCTAGAAACCAAGCTATATACACTAGGATATATTGACCTTCTAAATACTGAGGTGCTTATAAAGAGTCAGAAAGATTTTTTTAAAGAGTTTGACTTTTTACATAAGCGATTGGAGAAAGCCAAAGAGCAGTTTAAAAAGGACTATTCTTTGAGTTCAGAAATGACACATAAAGAATTCAAAAGTAAGGTTCAAGAAGAGTTAGATAGAAAAAAAGAGGAATTACTTAATGTTCTTGATACCGATAAAACAGACCTAGAGTCTTTGGTGTCAGACTATCTGAAGGTTCATAAGAGCCTTGACAATGGTGAATTAGTTTTGAATTCGAACATTCGTAAAAAACTGAAAGATGATATTGCTAATCAGAATTATTATGTAAAGACAAACGCTGAATACCAGAAGTTTCATAGAAACAAAATACCCATTAAAGCAGCATTAAATAAAGTCGAAGAAAAAGATGCAATTCAACTGTTTAATGGAGCCAATGTTTATATGGAGAGAACTACAAATTTGGGCAAGGATATATCTAAGCTAAAAAAGGATTTATCAACGGCCATAGATAAGCGCAATACGAAAACGGTATTTTTTTCAAAGCACGAATCGAATTCGAAGTTGAAAAAAAACAAAGTCATTGATAGCTTGCGAAAAATGTTTCCAAAAGGAACTATAAACTTTATAAAAAATAAGAAAACGAACTATGTGAAAAGAGTTTTAAAGCGCGAGTTTAAAAACAATAAAGGAGGACAGCTTTTTTTAGTTGGACATGTTGAAAATGGTTCGTTTAGAGGAGTTGGGAATAGTAATTATACGATCGATTTTGAATATGTTAAAAAGTTAGGGAAAGAGTATAATGTAGATGTATTTACAGGAGGCTGTTCGTCGTCGTACTATGATGTTTCTGCTGGAACTTCCGACTTAATCAATGATTTAAACTTTGGATTGGCAATTGCAAATTCGTTTAACAAGGCAAATACTTACAAAGATTTAATTACATCAATTTCAAATCAGAAAATAAATGGAGGTATTGGTAAAGTAAAGCTAATACTAAAACCTGATTCCTTTAGTAATGTGGGAGATACCAAGATTGAGGTTTTCTACAAAAAGAATGGAATATGGCAAAAACTAGTCGACTTTATATTTAATTGTTTTAAAATCTAAAATTATGGGAAATAATAAGAAACAAGATATGTCAAATACGAAAACAGTTGGTTTACTGCATAAACTAAGTGCAAGTAGGTACCAAGGATTAAAAGATTCTACTGATGCCAACTATGAGTATTTATTCAATATCGGAGATGATCTCGGAGAAGGAGCTGGTGAAGAAGGAGATATTAACCGAGAGGAAATCTTTATCAAGGCGAAAACAGCAAAAGAAACATTAGAAACAGTTTCTGAACAAGCACATGAGTTTTTTAAAAAGATTAAAAAGAAAATAGATAATTATAAAAAATTAGAATTAATATCTCAGATTATTGCAGCAATAGGTAGTAGTGCTATTTTAATTACTTTAATGAATGAATTTGAAGAAGACAAGGATACAAAGTTCAAACTACAATTAGTTTCTGGTGTTATTGCCACTGTGGGTAGTATTCTTTCTATTTTTCTAAACAGAGGTTTAGGTGCTTGGAGTTTTAATCGCCGAAATAGAGTTGAGGATTATGATAATTTAGTGGAATCTAAACTTAGATCAGAGAGACTTTTAAGAGATTTAGTGCCTAAGATTCAAATTTTCGACTCACTTGAAAGTTTAGAAGAAGTCAGTAGAATCATTAATGAAACTGAAGACCTAAGTGAGAAAGTAGGAATTTTAATTGCAGATTACTCTTAGTGTTAATATTTCAGTGGGACAATTCTAAAAAATCTCACTATCATTTTTAAAAGACTTAAATTCAATTGGGTTATTGCTATAATCTAAAACAAACATAGTCTGCTGCTCACCTTTCATATTTTCGTAACGAACTTGTGGCTTAACTATGAAGTTGATAGAGTGTTTTTCTAATTGTTGTTTTACAAAATCAAATACTTCTTTTTGTAAAATACATCCGAAGTGTGGAATAGGAACTTTGACTCCATCTACAAGACCACAGTAGTCAAGCTCAGGTAAGTTTTTAGATACATGAGCCGAGAGTTGATGGCCGAAAAAATTAAAATCTACCCATGTTTCTGTTTGTCTTCCAAGCGAACAGTTCAAAATGTTGCTATAAAATTCAATGGTACTGGCGATATCTTTTACTTTAAATGCGTAGTGAAAACTATTCATAATTAATAACCTTTTTTAAGTGAAACCACGTTTAATAATTCTTGATTGTTTTTAAATCTATTATAATTTTCGGCAACAATATTTATTGCTGAATTCACATTTGTTAGGGAAGCTACATGAGGAGTAATCGTAATACTAGGGTGTTTCCAAAAGGGATGTGTTTTTGGAAGAGGTTCTTTTCTGAATACATCTAACAATGCTCCCGATAAATGATTAGAATCTAATAGTTCAATGAGATCTTCCTCAACCAGATGTTCTCCTCGTCCAACGTTGATCATATAAGCTCCTTTTTTTAATGAGCTCATAAGTCGTTTTGAGAGTACGTTTTCAGTTTGCGTTGTTAAAGGAAGTAAATTAATAAGGTAATCCGCATCTGCTATTGATTGATTCAGTTCTTTTTCTCCATGGAAGCTTTCTACACCCAATATATTTTTAATTGAGTTGGACCATCCTTTTACGTTGAACCCTACTTTTGAAAGTTCTTCGGCTACAAAGCTTCCTATTTTACCCAATCCTAAAATGCTAATGGTAGTTTCTTTGACAGTTTTGTAGTCAGTAGGAGACCAATTTTGATGTTGTTTTTGATTTGAATAATAATCAAAGTTCTTCATCTTAAACAAAATGGAAGAAAGTAAAAATTCGAACATGTCTCGTGATAGGTTCTCATCTACAATTCTTGTAACTACAGTTTCATGATTTAGTTTTTGAGTATTGGTTATATGTTCCACCGAAGCACCAACAGATTGTATTACTTTGGCGTTTGGAAATTGAGAAAGTACTCCTTTATCTGGTTTCCAGCATAGAATAAATTCTACTTCTTCTTGAGATTCAACAGTTGGATAAATTTCAACTGTAACACCTTTTAATTTTTGCTCCAGAGTTTCTTTCCAAATTTCAGGAGCCTTATTATTAAAAATGATTACAATACTCATAATCGAACTAATTTCTTGTAAAATTATTGCTTTCAAGAGAATTTGTGAAGTTGATTCAATTGTAAAATAGTATTTTTATAAACGATTCATTGTATTTAGAAAGACATGTCAAGTGATTTTAATTTAGAGGATATTGATGAAAATATTCTTCAATGTTTACAGGAAAACTCAAGAGAAACTTTTGCTGAGATAGGGAGAAAAGTGAGTCTATCGCCATCGGCAACAAGAGAACGAATTCTTAAGTTAGAAGAGCAAGGAGTTATTAAAAAGTACAATTTAAAACTCGACTACAAATTACTTGGTTTTGATATAGAAGCTTTTGTTTTAGTGAAAGTATTTCATGGGAATTTAAAGCTATTGTTTAATTTTATTGGCTCAAAAACTGAAATTAAAGAAGCCTACAGAATCACTGGAAATCAGAATGTCCATTTAAAAGTTGTACTAAAAAATCAACTGCATTTGCAAAACCTAATTGATGAATTGATGCAATTTGGAGATACCAGTACCTTTTTGATTTTATCGGAGATATAAGAATCTTTTACTTTTTTAGCTTAACCACTTTGTTATACCAAATAATAAATCCAGTTATTGGTAATGAGCAACCTATTAAACTCATTAAAAAGTATATAATTATCGATGTTATTCCAAAGATTTCTCCAGTGTGAAGAGGTTTTACAATAAGCATGTATTGTTTATAGAGATTAAGTTCGCTGAATAAATTGATTTTACTGACTTCACCAAACTGATTAATTTTGACATGATCATAAACGGCTAAAGAACATAGTCCTTTCCTGTAGAATTTAAAAGAATAATACCCAGAGTTTGCGAAAGGGTAAATGATTTGGACATGACTATATTCTGGTAATCCATATTTGGCTATTTCTAAAAGCTCATTGATGGGTTTTATTGGTTGTTCTTTTTTGGTTTCTACCAAATCATCAAAAGCAGCATTAAAAGAATCTGCTAAGTCTTTACTTCGTCCATTGTTACCAATACTTGCACCATCTATGGTTATTGAGGGACCTCCTAATGCTTGAATATTTATGTTTTTAAACCAATGAAAAGAAACATATAAACCAGTTATAGCTATAAAAAGTAAAGGAAGTAGCGAGTAAAAACCAAGGACTCTGTGCAAATCGTAATTAATGCGTTTAATTTTGAGTTTGAAGTTAATCGTAAGTACGTTTTTTAGAGCCTTTAATCTTTTAGGAAGCCACATAATGAATCCACTAATAAGTAAATAGGCAAAAAATAGTACACTGATACCAACAATGAGTTTTCCTGGTTCCTCAACTAACAAATAGCGATGAAGTTCCAATATAAATTCGAAAAACTGAACCAATTCTAACTTTTGTATGCGAACTATTTCTCCTGTATTAGCATTGAAATAAGCGTATGTGCCAAGATTTTTTTTAGCATAAGAAGAAATTTCAATACTATTTTTTTTGACCCAAATTGAAGTCGGAGATTCAAATTCCTTGGTAAAAAGTTCAATAGCCTTTTCTAAAGGCGCGGTTTTAGAAGAGTTAGTTTCTATCGAGATATTGTTCGAAAAGGAATCTAATAGTTGGTTTTTGAAAGCATAAATACTTCCTGTTAAGCAAACAATAAAAATAATGATGCTTGATAATAAACCTAACCATAAATGAAAAAGAGCTATTAAATATTTTAAATAACTCTCATTCTTTCTTTTTTTTCGGATAAATAATTTCTTCATGAACTAGTGCTCACTTTGACCAATTTTGTATTCACTTTTCAACTTATTATAAGTTTCCAGTTGCTCTTTGTTCAATATTTTTTCGAATAAATTTTGACGATTTACATCAATTTCTTTGTAGTATTGAAGGTAAACATCTGGTTTTCCGTGATAATAATCATGGTTCTCTACCAAGGTGGTATAAAAAGCTTTGTTAGCCGCTTCAAATTTTTTGGTTTGTAAACTATCCAAGCCTAATTGATCTTTTATAAGATCCATATTATGTCTATCTCTACCTTTGCGCTCAATACCAATTTCCGTTTTGTAAATAGCAAATTTCTCTTTGGAAAGTAGTAGTTTTATTAAACTATCTTGTTGTGAAGATAATTCTTTAGCCTGAGCCATTTTTTCTGACCTTGTTTTACCTGAAGTTCGAAAATTGGCTATTAATTTTTTAGTGTATTCTTCAATAATTTCGTTAAACCTTTCAGTCTCCGAGGGAGTTAGCTGTAATTTACTTTTAATAAGTTCGTAATTAAAGGGACCTTTATGTTTTTTGGAAGAACAGGCAAGTGTTAAAAAACAGATAGCTAATAAATATGTGAGTTTTTTTAAATGCATACTAATGAATAAAGATGGCCTCTCCCATGCAGAGGAGAGACCAAGGTTAAAACAAATTAATAGATTCCTTCAATTAATAGATTTCCGCCATCAAGAGCTAATCCTTTTTTTACCGAATTGTTTTCGGTGTTAAATTCATAAATAAAAGCATCTTGATTTTGAGGAGAAATAGCCATAAAGAACTTATTTCCTTCAATTACACCGTTTTGGTAAGAGAACAATCTCGAAAATGGAACATCTAATAGTTCGGCTGTTTTGTTGTACACGTTAATCCTAGCAACTTTCCAAGAATCTTCTCTAGTAATATGCCCTTCGTTTTCAATATGAATTGGCATAAAACCAACTCCATTTCCAACATAGAACCATCCTACGGTTCCAATATTTGAATCTAAACCTAAAGTCTCTGAAATGTTGAAATTATAAGTTTCATCATAGGATCCATTGGTAAGTTTTTTTATTACAGTTTTATCACCAGCCGATAAGTCGAATTTACTTCCTGTAGTAAACCAGTTTGATTGATATACATCACCTCTTTCATCAACGTGCATCGAAGGAGCTCTATAACCACCTGTATGCCCTGCAGCTGTGTTAGATTCAACTATTTGCCCATTTGTAAATGATGGGTAATCAAATACTAAGGTTTCTAATCCAGTTTGTTTTGGAGTTCTGAAAGGAGGAATTGGTGATGACTGAATATCTAAGTGCATCAACCCGAAATAGATTTTATTCCCTGAAATTACAGGACTATCCACACGCATTGGGTGAAAACCAATTGAACTACCGCCTAATTTTGCATTTTCTGATTGAGGAATAACAAACTCAGTTAAGTTACTAATTGTTAAATCAGGAAGGTTCACTGCTGCGAAACGAAGTGTACAAATATAATCTACAATTTCGTCAGCGTTATTCTTTACTTCCTCGGTAGTTACATTATATAGCATTAAGGTTGTTTCGTTTGCAATTTTGTAACGTGGCGTAGTTGATCCTACAGCTAAACCGGCATCAAGTTCTTTAACAGTTGCATAGGTACCATCTTCTTGGGTTCTTAATTGGGTAAGAATACCAGTTCCATAGCTTAGAGAATATAAAAAATCTCCTTGCTTTAAAACTTTTGCAGAAATATCTGATTCTAATTGAGTACCGTTGTTTATAAAACTTAAGGTTCCTTGAGTTAAATCGTCGGTTTGAGCCAAATAGTAAGTTCTATCAATATTCGCTAAAACCGAGTAATTAGCAGGTTCAATCGGAGGAGTGTCTCTGTTATTGTCGTTGTCATTTGAACATGACATCATAAAAATTGCAGGCAATAATAAACCTAGCAATTGTGTAAACGTAAATCGAGTTTTCATAAATAATTATAGTTGTTATATAGACCAATTAATTTTAGTAAAAAATGCCCTTCCTGGTTTTTGTATCGCGAAGTTGTCAAACAACTGCGCATCCAATATGTTGTTGCAGTCCAGTCCAATCGATATTTTTTTATTTGGAAAGGAGTAGTTTACACCGATATTGTGAGAGAATTGCTGTGGTATTTCATCTTTGTTCTCTGCACCAAAAACATTGTCACGTACAAAAAAAGAATCCACAAAACTCGAAGCCCACTTGACCGTAAAGGCATCATTTGTTTTAAAAGTATTTTCGAAATTTAATTGAGCATTTAAAGTGCTCTTAAATAATAATGTGTTTGGTAATTCTGAATTGAATAATAGGTTTTCATTACCATTACTATCATATCTCGATTTAATGACAGGAAATAATCTTGAGATAGCATAGTTAATTTGAAATTTATTCTTCCATTGGTATTTCAATTCGGCATCAAAACCATGAATATCGACATCATCAAAATTAATGTAAACAAGTGCCGAATCGTTTTTTTGCCATAGTTTAATGAAGTTGTTTACATCCCTTCGGAAGAAGAATACATCATAGGTTAAAGTTGAATTTTCATTCAGTAGTAATTGATGCTGTACCCCAAGATTGTAATTAAAACTTCGCTCTGCTTCAAGTTGATCTGTGCTTAATATGTTTACACCATCTCCCAAAATTTCTTCTTCTTCAGGAAGTCTGTTAGCTCTTTCAAAAGAAGCTTTCAGGGTAAGCAGTTGGTTGATTTTATATGATGTTGAAAAACCAAAACCAAAGAAGTTAGCATCTGCATTTGTGTTTCTGAAGGATTGTCCATCTTCCGTAGTTTTAATCTTGGCGTTAAATGAATGATTTTTAAGGAAGAACGAAGTCCTTAATTTTCTATTGAACCATTTTGAATCGAGAGATAAGCCAAAGGTGTTTTTGTTGAAATGTTGAGGTGTCCAATAAGCTTCACTTTTGTTAGTAATTGTTGGGTCGTTATCATTTCTATTTACAAACGCAATTTGAGAGGTAAAGTATGCTTTATGTTGGTCATTCAATTTATAGTCTGTACTCAGTTTTTGAACAAAAGTTTTCTTTTTTAAGGTATTCTGGGTCAATGATGCATACTGTTCGCCTCCAGTAACGCGTTGACCGATAATTTTACCATTCCAACTATAGATATTTTTAGTGGTATCAATATGAACTCTAGTTCGGTCAGAATATCCTGCAAATAATTGAAGACCTAATTTTTTGTTTAGTAAGTTTTTCTTTGAATATCGAAGAAACGCAGTTCCATTTTTTTGAGAATAAGTGGCTTCTCCAAATGGGACTTCCATGGTAGGACCATGTTGAATTTCTTTATCGAAATCGGTTAAAATCAGTCCTGTTTCAAAATGATCGGTCCAATTTCTGTTTTTAAGGCCAAAGCTGGCTTTAATTCCTCTCGATTGGAAGGCATCATGAAATCGTTCAACGCGATTATTTCTAGTTACGTTAAATGTTTCAGGATCTGTTACCAAGACATTATCACCCCAAATTTCGTAGTTATTATCTGAATAATTATAAAACCCGAAAGCACTAATATAGCTTCCTTTGTTATCGAGGTTTAGGTTTGTATAAACGGATGAGGTGTGCGTATTAAAAGAACCAAAAGAATAAGAGATTTCCGTTACGTTTTGTGTAGTCTTTTTAGTCTTTAAATTAATAGCTCCTCCAAGGTTGTCATTACTTAAATATATTGGCGTAACTCCTTTGTATATCTCAATTTTATCAATTACAGAGACTGGAATGGTGTTGATTGAAAAGGAACTACCGTAAAACTCCATAGGAATATCATCAATGAAAAATCGAACAGACTTTTCGGATAAGCCGTTGATAGAGTAATTTACTCTTGATCCTAAACCACCACTTTGTCGTACATTAATACTCGATTGTTGTTCTAGTATTTGATTTAGTGTTTTGGTGTTTTTGAAATCGTTGGAAACATCAAGAATGTTTAACTCGTAACCAAGCGCTTTAAATTCGTTTTTTTTCTTTCCCAGTACTACAACCTCTTTTAATTGTTCATTTTTTTTAAGCTGTAAGCGAATAGGTTGAGTTTCGTTGTTTAGACGGACTTTTCTCGTTAAGGTTTCGAACCCTTTGTTTTCGATGAGTAGTGTGTAAAATCCAGAAGGAATTCCCTTAAATTCAAAAGAACCAGTGGTTTTAGTTTTTACCGTTAGGTTGAGTTCAAGTAGGTGTATAGGAGTGTTTTTAATTACAACGTTATTTTCATCTAGTAGTGTTCCTTTTAATGTACAAAGTTGCGTTTGCGAATTAACATTCCAAACGAACATAGAGAATACAATAAAGAAAGAAAAAGTAGGCTTGAAATTAATAAACATTTAACGTTATTCTTATTTAGACTGATTTTTCGCAGCAAAAATAAATCCATATTTTTGCTAAGAAATAACGCAAAGGGAAGTTAAAATAACTCATTCGGAAATATGAAATTCCCACCTTATAAATCTACTTTTTTACTGTCTGGAGCCAGTACTTCGAAAGAGGTAATTCGATATCCAATGAATTTTTCTGAAGACTCGTCATTCAAAAAAAATCAGAAGAAAATCTCAACACAATATGTTGATGCGAATTTTGTAGAATATTTGTTTAACGGTGTGCGCATTGAACAAAGAAAGGCGAAACTAAAAAAAGAATTGAATATTGACGTAAAGCATAATTTTCCTTTTTTTAAAATGCACTTTGAAATTGAGGGATCGTCCTCATATTCTCCTAGAACTAAAAGCAGCTTACCTGTAATTATTCCAAATGGTTATCACCGATTGTTTTTCTTTCCGAGTGTTGATGGTGTTCTAAGTTTTCCAGCGAATATTACCAGAAATACGTTGGAAATAACGCTCTCTTTAAGTTTTGTTTATAAAATTTTTAAGGATAATTGGATCGTACTGGAACAATTAGGAGAGGCGATTCGTAATAATGAACCTTTTGTGTTTGGTAAAGAGAGCCATAGAATTACCTCTGAAATGAAACTTGTTATTCAAAAAATTGCAAACTGTAATATTGACGAGTACTACAGAAAGCATTATTTGGAGTGTAAAATAATTGAATTATTAATATTACAATTGCAAGATTTTAAAGATGTAAATAGTGAAAAAGAGGTATCCAAAAATCATAGTAAAATTATTGAAGCGGGAGTATTTATAGAAAGTCATTTAAAGCAAGAACTAACGATTCCATTAATAGCAAAACATATTGGAATGAATATGCAAGATTTAAAAAAAGAGTTTAAAACTAATTTTGGTCAAACTATTTTTAAGTTCATATCAGCTAAGAGAATGGAGTTGGCGGAAAGAATGCTAAAGACTTCCGATATATCGATTTATGAAATAGCCGAAAGTGTCGGTTACAAGTATTCTCAGCATTTTACCAAAGCCTTTAAAAAGCATTTTGGAGTAAATCCTAGTTTTTATAGAAAAGAGAAATAGATTATTTTCAATAATTTATATCACCCCAGCCATCCATCTCTATCTAGGCTTCTATATTGAATGGCTTCTGAAATATGATTTGGTAAAATATTAGGTTCATTTGCTAAATCAGCAATAGTTCTCGCTACCTTTAAAATTCGATCATAAGCTCTGGCTGATAGATTTAATTTTTCCATAGCAGTTTTTAATAAGTTTTTACTTTGGTCGGATAGCTTACAAAAGTTTCTGATATGTTTCACATTCATTTGAGCATTGTAATGGAGGTTTTCGAAAGATTCAAACCGTTCAGATTGTAGTTCTCTGGCTTTGATAACACGATCCCTAATTTCAGCACTGCTTTCCCCTTTTCTTTCGTCGGAAAGTTTATCGAAGGGAACAGGTGTTACTTCAATATGGATGTCAATTCTATCCAAAAGAGGACCAGATATTTTACTCATGTAACGTTGTATTTCGGCAGGTGATGAGGTGGCAGGGGAACTAGCATCATGGAAAAAACCTGATGGACTAGGATTCATACTTGCAACTAACATAAAACTACTAGGATAGTTTACCGTAAATTTTGCTCTTGAAATCGTTACTTCACGGTCTTCCAAAGGTTGTCGCATTACTTCTAAAACGCTTCTTTTGAATTCTGGGAGTTCATCTAAAAAAAGAACTCCATTATGAGCTAACGATATTTCTCCGGGTTGAGGATATTGTCCTCCTGTTAAAAACAAGAGAAAATGATAAAAAAACAATATAAAAACCAGATAAAATTACAGGAGAAAATGATAAATTCTTATCTTGATGATGAATTTTATTCATTTTTTACAGAAGAGGCAATAATAAGTTTGAAAAAAGTAAGAAAAATAGGGCTTAAGAATTTTAGTTTATCTGGAAATATATCCAGCTTAAAATTAAATAATGTTGTCTCTTTTGAGTCTTCTTTGGAGCGTGATTATATCAATATCTTAGAGTTTAATTCTTCTGTTGTTCATTATTGCGAGCAACCGATAAAAATATTTTATACTCTAGAAGACAAAGAACATTATTACGTGCCCGATTTTTTTGTGAGATTCAATGATAATAGAGAAGATGAGCTTGTTGAGATAAAGTACAAGGATGATTTGTTAAAAAATAAGAAGAAATATTTTGCGAAGTTTAAGGCAGCGAAAATGTTTTGTGAAGCAAACGGTCTTAAATTCAAGATTGTTAATGAAGATGGAATCAGGACTCCGTTTTTGTTAAATTGTAAGTTTTTGTTACCATATAGAAGACCTAAGAATGATATAGATTATTCTGATATTGCTGTCTTAGAAGAAAGGATAAAATCAGTAAAACATGCTACACCTAAATCTATAATTACTGATTCTTTCTTTCCTGATGACAGAAAGGCTGAGCTTTTGTATGCTTTATGGTATATGATTGCAAATAGTATGGTGAATATAGACCTTAATATGCAAATTACTATGAATTCAAAAATCACTATTTAAAATGGGGAATTTTTTTATTTCTAAAGGAGAGAAAGTCAGTTATAAAAATACTGAATCGATTATTCTAAGAATTGTTGATTTGGATACTGTTATGATTGAGGAAGTACATACAAATATAATTAGAACAGTAAAAATATATGAATTACATCCTTACCACGATTTCTCTCCAGAAGCTCCAGAATATGAAATAAAGACATTGTCAGAAGATAAATGGAGAATTGCCCAGAAAAGATATGATATAATTGAGCCTATTTTAAGAGAAAAGAAAAAAAGAAAGTTGATTATGGAGGCATCTGTTAGAAATAGTATTAGTGTACCTACTATTTATAGATGGATAAAGAAGTATAATGAAACAGGGCTTGTGTCTTCATTGCTAGGTCTTGAAAAGTCTGGAGGAAGAGGAAAAAGTAGATTGTCTGAAAGGGTAAATAGAATTATTAATGAAGTAATCAATGATGTTTATTTAAACTCATCTAAGAAATCTATTAATAAAGTAATAAGGATTATACATCAAAAATGTACAGATAATGATTTAAAAAAACCGCATCCCAATACTATTAGACTTAGGATTAATAATCTATCGGAGGAACTAAAACTGAAAAAAAGGTACGGAGCTAAAGAGGCGAAGTATAAATTTGAGCCGCACAAAGGACATTTTCCTGGAGCTGATTATCCTTTATCAATTGTTCAGATAGATCACACAGTGGTGGATATTTTTTTAGTGGATGAGCAAAATAGAAATCCGTATAAACGACCGCACATTACTGTAGCTATTGATGTTTTCAGTAGAATGGTTTTAGGTTTTTATTTGTCATTTGAAACTCCTGGAGCCCATGGTACTGGTTTATGTATTGCTCATTCAATTTTACCTAAGGATTTATGGTTAAAAAAAATTGGAGTTGAGGAAGAATGGCCTTGTTGGGGTGTAATGAATACTATTCATGTCGATAATGCCAAGGAGTTCAGGGGAGAAATGTTAAAAAAGGCATGTTTTAATTATGGAATTAATATAGAGTTTAGACCTCCTGCTACACCTCATTGGGGAGGGCATGTAGAGAGGTTGCTAGGAACTTTTTCAAAAGAAATCCATGATCTTCCAGGAACAACTTTTTCTGATATAAAAAAACGTAAGAATTATAATTCCAAGCAAAAGGCATCATTTACCTTAAAGGAATTTGAGAAATGGTTAACAATTTATATTACTAAAATATATCATAATAAGATTCATTCTTCTATTAATATGTCTCCTATTCAAAAATTTAAGGAAGGTGTTTTTGGTAGTGAAGACCAGATTGGTAGAGGATTACCTAAAAAAATAGTTAATGAAGATAGATTGAAGTTAGATTTTATGCCTTTTTACGAGAGAAGCATTCAGGAGTATGGTGTTGTTATTGATCATATCTTTTATTACGACGAAGTTTTAAGGAAATATGTCCATAGTAAAGATGGAAAAGAAAAGAGAAAATTTTTATTTAGACGTGATCCAAGAGATATTAGTTTAATTTATTTTTATGATCCAGAATTAAAAGATTATTTTGAAGTGCCTTATAGAAATACTTCACTACCCCCAATGTCAATTTGGGAGTATAGGGATGTTGTTCGAGTTATGAAAAGAAATAAAATAGAATTAAATGAGGACAAGATATTTGAATCCTATAGAGAGTTAGAAGCGCTTGAGCAGACTGTTGTTAGGGAAACAAAAGAACGCAGAAAAAAGGTCCGTCAAAAGCCAGAGTCTAATTTTATTGAAGATGCAAATAATGGTGAAGGTAACTTGAATAGTGAAGATATTAAACCGTTTGAGGATTCTGACGAAATTTTTAATGTTTGAAATGACTAAAGAAGAGAAGATAAAAATAATAAGATCTCCTAAGTGGATTAACTATAGTAATGCGGTTGAAATTATTAAAGAACTGAATTCCTTAAAAGAACTTCCTAAATCCTCTAGGATGACTAACATTCTTTTGGTTGGAGATTCTAATAATGGTAAAACTGCTCTAATCGAAAAGTTTGTCTCGCTGAACCCAGCTACTTTTAGTGAAGAAAACAATGAAATGTTTTGTCCAGTTGTATCAGTTCAAGCACCACCAGAACCAGATGAAAGAAGATTTTATAATTCTATCCTTGAAAAATTATTAGCTCCTTACAAGGTGTCCGAAAAACTTGACGCAAGGCAGTTTAGAGTAAAGAATTTATTACATAAGTTAGATGTTAAGGTTTTAATTGTAGATGAGATTCATCATGTTTTGGCTGGTCCTCCAATGAAACAAAGGAAATTTTTGAATGTATTAAAATTTCTGTCAAATGAATTAAAAATATCTTTGGTCTGTGCAGGAACAAAAGATGCCTTTAATGCTATACAGACTGATCAGCAAATATCAAATAGGTTTAGCCCAAGAGTTTTGAAAAGATGGAAGTTCGATAATGAATATAAAAGATTACTCTTAAGTTTTGAGTCAAGGTTACCTTTTGAGAAAGAGTCATGTCTTATTGAAAATGGATTTTCTCAAAAAATTCTTGCAATTAGCGAAGGTTTAATAGGTGAAATAGCTAAAATTATTGAATTAAGTTCAATTTTTGCAGTAGAAAATAATTTAGATAGAATTACTCCTGATATATTGGATAAGATAAGATATGTGCCCCCTTCTGATAGAAAAAGAATGATATATAAATTATAGTTCATGGTTTATATAGATAGTTTAGGGAAAGATCTTTGGCCATTTTATTTAAAGCCCCAAAAAAATGAACTTTTTTCTAGTTGGATCTACAGAATGTCTATAGAAAGTAATGTAAAACCTATTCCTTTCATTAATTCATGTTTTGGTAGGAATATCTCATTTTGGAATAGGGATATTGATTTAAATATACCTGAAAACATTATTAGGATAATTGCTAATCACACTCCATTGAATAGAGGGGAAGTTGAAAATATGTCACTAAAGAAGTATTTAGGTTTTGCTTTTGAGAGTATCGATTTAAATTCTTTGAACAAGAACATTAGTTCTCTTGGTATTAGACATAGAAAAAGAAGAAAGTTTGGACTTACTTTTTGTCCAAGTTGTCTAAATGATAATTATTTTAGAGTATCATGGAGGCTTCTAACAACAATTGTTTGTTTAGAATGCAGGGAGTATTTATATGATAGATGCCTAAAATGTGGTTCTCCAGTTTCTTTCCATCGAATAAATGTGGGAGAGTCAAGAAAGATTAATCCAAATTTGTTTGATTGTTTTAATTGTGGTTATGATTTGAGAAATATGTCTCGAATTCAAAAACCTAAGGAGGAAGAATTGTATTATCAGAAGTTTATTGATTCTACAATCGCAAAAGGATATAATTTCATCTCTAATTATTCTTTTTCATATATATGGGTTTTATTAGTTTTAAGTAGTAAATTAAAGACAACTAGTAAGTTTAATCAGTTTAAAATTAATTTTGAAAAATTTTATAATGTGAAAATTAATCAAGAAGATGAAATATTTAATTTTTTATCAATTCGTAAGAGGAGAGGTATTATTGTTTTGGTGAACAAAATGTTAATGAATTGGCCTAAATCCTACTTTGATTTGCATAAGTTGAAAAGGTTTAATAACTCTCACTTGGTTGATAATTTGGCTAAAATGCCATTTTGGGCTTATTATCACTTAAAATTTAAGTATTAAGAGTAGTGTAGTCTTTTTAAAAGTCTTTTTTTAAGGTTTTCGATTTTGTGTTCTATAGGTTGGTAGATGATAAAACCATAAGGTTTTAATACTTCATTTCTGTATGCAGGAGACCATTTTAAATTATAATCATTTATCATTTTTTTTATAAAAAGATTTAGTCTGTTCTTTTCTATTTGAGAATGATTTGTATCGGAGAAAAATGCTGAGTAAGATCCAACTCCTTTATCGAAGTAGTAATAACTTTTATCATTAATAATTATTCTAAAAAGTAAAAATTTAAAATAACTATTCGTTCCGTTTGGAGGTGTTGTTAAGAGGTTGAAGTTCTTTTTTTTATCATATTTTTCGTATGGTGTTTCAATTATTTCAGAGTTTAGTTTTATAAAGTATCCTTTATATTTTTTTTCCGAGCATATTTGAATTAGAGTTTCTATAATTAGTTCATTCCATTCTATTAAATCAAATAGAGTAATTTCTGTGTCGGTTTTGACCACATTTGATTCTTCTGAAATACCGTAGAGATTTGAGGTGCCTCCAGTATATTTTTTTCCTCGTATTATTTTATCAAGTACATATTTGTTTTTGTTAGAATCTTTAGGGAAAACTTCGTTTTTAGGTAACTGATAAAAAGAATAGGTTTTAGGTTCTTCTTCTATAATGTTTAATAATTCAGATGATTGATCAGAAAAGTGATTTTCGTTATTTTCTTTTATTCCTAAAAGTTCATTTTTTAATTTGTTGTATTTTTCTACGTTGTTACCCTCATATTTCATTGAAGACCTTGTGTCATTTATAACTGAAACGACTACTTTATCAACGTCAAAGAACGGAGTGTTATTTAGTGATTCTATTCCAGCTATTCGGTATCCTATGAATATATCATCTTTTATAAATTGACCGAGGATGTTAAATTTTATGTCAAAATGAAATGGTATTTTAGATTTAAAATAGACTTTACGTTCTCCATTTTGTATCTTGATGAGATGATTTGTTCTGAGTTCATTTAAAGCTTCAGTTCCGACGTTCTTCTCTGTAAAAAAGTATCTTCCATAGTATAATGCTTGTGACTTTTTTATTTCTAATCTGTTTTGGGAAATCATCCCTGTTTTTTCTCCTGAGACATCTTGTTTTCCAATGCATTTGACACAATCAGATATCCCATTAGAAATAATTAAATTATTTAGTTTTGTTGAGTGTGAAAAGAAGAAGAAGTCATTGAAAACCTGAAGAGGTATTAAAAAGCATACGGGTTTGTCCTTGACGTTTACAATCTTCTTATAGTAGTATGTGTCATCTAATTCATTTCTTATATATGGGGTAGGGTAAAATGTTTGTCCTAATGTTTTATAAAGATCTCCTTTGGTGAGATAATTATTATTAAGCCATAATCCGACATTTTTTAATCTTTTTGGTTTCTTATATTCAGGAAGACTAAGAAGTTTTCCTTGATTGTCGAAAATACTACCTAATATAAATTTACTAGATCTTACAGATAATATTTTAACTCTTATGATAGTGTTGTAATTTCCATATCCAAAGTCGATTGGATATTCTTCAGTATGGACATTTCTAAGCCATAGGTATGAAAAAAAAGTGTCTTTATATAGAAAGTTTTTTCCTTTCCAGAATAAGACCCATTTCGTAAAATTATAGTCGTTTTTCAGTTTTTTCTTCCCTTCTATAAACTCTTTTTTAGGTAGATTGGTAGGCATGAACTTTTAAAGTGTGTTGATTGGAATAAAGCATCTTATTGATTCTGAATAAGATGCTTTTATTTGGAGTTATTGTTTTCCTTGAATGTTTATTCTGATATTTTCCCTTATTTTTATATTTGAGTGGATAAAGTTTCTGTTAGCTAGAAGTCTTGAGACTTCATTATATACTTGATGCTTACCTTTTGTGTCTCTAATTGTTACAATTAATGTGAAATCTTGGTTTAATACTTCTCCGTCTTTAGTAGCTAAAGTTTCTGCGAAATTTCTATACTCACCTTTGATTCTAGCGAACCATTTTCTATTACCTTCTAGACTGTGTCTTTTTCTAGAGGGGGTCATTTCGTTTAGGTTTACGGAATACTTTTTTATTGGTTGATATTTTTTACCATAATTAAGTAAAATCCTTTCTCTGGCATAATCGCTGGTAGTATCTTTTCTTGATGCAGCTCCGTAATTTGAATCTCTCATCACATTTTGAGGGTCATTTGGGGCTATACTATTTAAAATATACGATTTTGTTGTATCTCTATTTTTAATATCATCATAAGTTCCAAATCCAAACTTTAAGTTGGACTGACAATACTCAGCGCCTTGGGTTTCCCTTAAAACAGGTTGAGATACTAAAGTTATTTTAATTTCTCCATAAAAATAACCTTCATCGTCGACTAGACTTTCTGGGAAAGGAAATTCCAGTATTTCAATATATTCTCCTTTGTTAATATTTTCTTGAAGAATGAGAGTTATTTCGTGCGGATCGTTATAAATTATTTCATCAGCAGTATTGGGAATACCAAACCCCATTTGTTTGATTTTGTCATTTATTTGAAGTTTAACCCCATAGGGGTATTTAGCAGAATGAATAGCTAATGCTTTTAAAAGCGTTATGTTAAAATCTTCCTTGATTTTAAAATTAAGTTCTGAAAGTAAAGAGGTGATTCTTGGGGTTGAAAAACTAGTTCCTATCATTTCTACTAAACTTCCATCAGGTGCAATTGTTCTAACTCCATTGGGGATTATTCTTCCGTTTTGAACTCCTGCATTGCCTCCATAAGACATTAAATCGGGTTTAATGCTATTAGATGGGCCAGGACCAATTCTAGAAAATGGAGAAGGATGGTTAATTTCGGATAAATCTTCGCTATTTTTTGTATGAGCTATTGAACCTACAACTAAAGCTCTCATTGAATCCCCTGACTTTGCTATTCTGGATTTAGGAAAACCATTTTTAAAATTACTACAATTTCCTGTTGATTTGCAAATTATGACGTTGTTTACTAATTGTATGTGATCCAAAGCTTTTCCAAAGTCAGAGAACTCATTGATGTTTGACTCAGAGGCAGTTCCTAAAGATAAATTCCAAATTTTAATGTCTTTATTATTGGAAATGGCCTCTCTTATATTTTCTATTAATTCGTCTTCATAGATCGTCTCTTTTTTGTTGTCCGGGAAAACAGTAGCATCAAATAACATTGCTCCAGAATTACCTGTCCAATTTTTGTTTTCTAACTCATCTCCATAAACAATTAAACTAGACACACAAGTACCATGAAAAGTATTAGTTAATTCTTCTGGGTAGGATGAGTGTTTTCTCTCAAGTAACCAGGGCTGAAGATATTTGTTCTTCGATATTCCTGAATCTAAAACTCCAATTATAGGATAATTAGTGTCTTTTTTTGGAATCTTTATATCTAATTCATGATTAGACTCTATAAAATCCATTCCTACTGAATACTTAGGCATAATTGTGATTGACTCAAGAGCCTCAAAGTCACTTATACTATCTAAATCGACTTTTGTAATATTTTGAATTTTGTAAATGAAGAGATCTGAGGAATAGTTAGCTTCTTTTATTACTAATTGCCTTTCTTTACAAAATCTTTTAAAAGCTGATCTAATAGCATTATTTAACTCATAGTCTAAATAATTAATCAAAGAAATTTTAATTGTTTCACCTTTTTCAAGATTAGTGATAAAAGGTTTAAAAATTTCTATTGATTCAACAGCAGAAATACCTTTAGCATTTCTTTCATGATTTTGGATGTTTTTTTGTATTTGAAGAATATCTCTTTGGTTATTAATCTTTATGATAGCGCTGTTTGATTCTATAAATCCAATTATATTGTTTTTTGATTGTTTAGAATCAAAGAGTTTTTGGATGTCGGTTCTATAAGATTTTGCTATAGCTTCATCGTTAATGTCTACACGAATAGTTGCCGGGATAAAACTTCTAGAATGTTCTATATTCTTGAAATAATCTTGTATGGTTTCTAAAGATTGAACTAGAACATTGGATCTAGTCGTTAACTCTTCTCCTGAAAGTTGCCATTTAGGCGGAATCTTATTTTGCATGCCTTCGACTCTTCTATCGTCGATTTTTTGTCTCTTTTGAAAAAGTTTTACAGGTAAGTTTTTCTTCGCCATTTTTTAAAGTTTAATTATTCTGTATTTATTGTATTTCTTACTTGTCTAATAGATATGTCTAAATAGTCACTGATATGTTTTTGCGTGACGTTATTCTCACTAAAAAACCTAATCATCTCTTCAATTTCGTATCTGTTGTTTGTGGAGTATTTAAAATATTCAGATAGAATATCGTAGTACTCTAATTTTTTATTTTGAATAATGGAGTTATAATAAGAACTGTTAATAATTTTAATTATTTCAGAATGGGATAGGTCTTGGAAAAGTGATAGTAGAGCTGTGTTTTTCTTGTCTTCTAAATCAATACTAATTTCTACTCTTTTGAGATAGGATTCTATCAGTTTTTTTATTTCAATTTTGTCAGGCTTGTTAACATTTATAATTTTTTCAAATCTCCTCCATATTGCACTATCAAGCAATTGTTCATGATTTGTAGCAGCTATTAAAATTCCAGATTCTAAAAAGTCATCTATATTTTGAAGTAAACTATTAATAACTCTTTTAAGTTCTCCTGTTTCTTGATTGTCGTCTCTTGCTTTCGCAATTGCATCAAATTCATCTAGAAAGAGGATACAGGGTTTGCTTTTGGCATAATCAAACAATTTTCTAATATTTTTTGCAGTGTTTCCAAGAAGTGATGAAATTAAAGAGTCGAATCTGGCAATAACGATAGGGATGTCAAGTTCCTTTGCGATATATTTCGCCAAAGTAGTTTTACCACAACCTGGAGGACCATATAGTAATAGAGATAAATTGATTTCAAGTCCCTTACTTTTAATTTCATTTTTAGAGCCAACTAGAGCAATGAAATTTGCAATTGGCTGTTTAACACTATCTGATACTTCAATTTCTAGTTTTATGTCTTGAGGCAAAATGACGTCTGCTATATTTAATCTGGTGTCGTTATCAATAGGTGCATCAAAAAGCTGGTCTTTGTAAACTGGCATTCCTGTAGAAGACTCGATTATTGAGGTTATTTTGTTTGCTAGCTTTTCGGCACCGTCGTCCTTTAGTTTTTTGACCAGGTGTTTCGAATAACTTATCACTTTTTTGGCGTCATTATGTAGTCCGCCTTCAATTATTTTTATTAGTTCTGTGTACATACTACTTCTAGGGTTGAATTTTCGTTTCAAATATATTAAAAAATGTGATCCAAATTACTTTTTGTGTAATGAAAACATTAAAAACTGTTATTTTTTTACCTAAAAACGTATTTTTATGATTGTTTTGTGTTTTTCGTGTTTGTCTATGGTGTAAAAAAGCACGGTTCTGTTATATTTTGAAAAAAATTAACTCGATATAATAAATATTACTAAAAAAATTATGTTAATTAGAAACCCAATTAGGTTGGGATAAACAGGAATAAAAAATTGAAATACCAAACTCATCGAACTAGTTATGCAGTTCAGAATAAAAAAGGTAGACTTTTTACAGATATTTAGGTCTAGATGATAAACTTGGAGAACATGGTTTAAAAATATTGAGCTTTTAAATTTATTGATTAATAAGAAATAGTAATTTTGAGAAAAAAAATAGACATAACTATTCTTCCTAAAGAAGCCTTTTGGGATTTAGATATAAACTCTTTATCTATTATAGACGATATGGAGTTAATTATACCGAGAGTTTTGATGGCTACAAATAAAGATAATTTTTCTGAGAGTATTAAATTATTAGAACGGTTTTACACTCGTAATGAAATCTATATGGTATCGAGAAACACCAAGGAGCGTATTAGTAACGAAGTTTGTAAAATGATTTCCAAACGATATGGTAAGAAGTTGTTTTCACGATACAAAATTTAGTGTCTAGAATTAACATTTTTTGGGGTGGTGTTACCTTAATATTAGATGATTTTCTTACATGTATTTCTTTTTCATATTTCTTCTGATAACTTCTCTAAGTTGAAGCAAACTTTTCAATATATATACATGGTGTTGATAGAAAGTAATTTATTTCTTGTTTGAGATAATTATCATCACCACTGGTCAACTCATTGAACACTGTAAGCCGTTTGTTCATAATCATTAAATTTTCTTGGATAGGTGCACTAAATGAAATAATTAATCCCTAAAAAAAAGGATAAAAATTATATTATACCTTATAAACTATTTTAAGACTTGTTCAAATATTACAAGAAGAAAAAGGTTGAATCAAGAAGAATTGCAAAAGTTAAAATCAAAACAAATATGAAAAAGAAATACATTTAGACATCCTTTAAGTTTTGGCAGAAACAATATTTTAATTTTTAAACAATTTAATTATGAAGAAATTTTTTTTGTTAATCAATTTATTAACTTTGCTCACTACATTTTCATTTAGTGCACCTATCCAAGAAAATCTATTTTCTAATGCCTCAAAAAGGCATAACAAAGTAAATAAGAGTATCAAAGATAGTATTAGTTTTAATTTGGTCTCTATTAATCCATCCCCAACAATGAATCAAGAATCAGATGACTGGAAATCTAATGTTTACAATAATGGAAATATGAGAATGAAAGTATATGTACAAATAGAGAATTATTACCCTGAGAATTTATCAGAAGAAAAAATCAAAAACTATGTTCAGAATAATTTAAAAATTTATGATGATCCTAATTCAGAGATAGAACTAAAAGATTGGACATCTCACCAAGGAGATCCTGGACCTTATCTACATGATATAGTGTATAGTGACGCGAAAGAAAGTAATGAAGCCATTCTAGGGGAAAGGAGTGTCCGTAATAATCCTATATACAATATCCCAGTATATTTTACTGTCCCAAAATCGTTTACAGCTTCAGAGAAGAATATATTCTCAAAAATTGAAGGTAAATCCCCTAACATAAACTATTATATAAAATGCATTAGAAATAACTTATCGTTGACAACAGATAATTTTCATTTTGATTATGATAATGAATATACGAAAGGACGTGGTACTTTAATATCTTTAACATATAAAAATTTACCTTATCAAAATCATAAGTTATATAGTGTTCCTGAAACATATGGTATTTCTTTTGGAAATTATATAAATAATAATACATCATTATGGACCTATTTTGTTGGTAAATGGTATGCTGGAGGAATAATGAAAATAAATGCGGGAAAAGCAGTAAGTATTCCAGGTCTTATATTTACCCATTCTCAATACGATTATGGAGATGTTCCTGGTTGCCAATCATCTGATCTATATGCTAAAACATGTAATAATGAGCCAAATGATTTAAAAATAAATCATTATTACAGAGTTACTGCATCTGCATATAATGCCCCAAATGATTTTACTTTGCAGGAAATTCAGCAAGTTGCGGATAAAGGAGGTTTAGTTTTTTTTAGAGTATATGGCGGAAACATTGGACATGGAAATGAAACACTACGTCTTTCCTATGGAGTTTATCATGATGGTTGCTATAGGAAAGAGATCGGTTCTGATAATGTTCAAATAAATACACATAATTTTGTAGATAACTTTGGAAATAATATAAATGTTGAGATTAACTGGAACGCTGGTGATAACGCGCATTTTTGGTCTATTTCTAAAATTAATTCAATTAACGGTATAAATCAATAAAAATTATGTATTCATCAGCTTTTAATAATAACCTGATAGGGACACCAGATCCCCATACAGGTACTTACTCTTTTAAATTTAACTTAGCTTCCTTTAAATCATGTTATGGATTTGGTCCTGAGTTTAACTTAAATATTAATTTTAATCATCTAGCAACTTTTTCTAGTTCATCGGGCCAAACACAGCTTCTTGGTATGGGATGGTCTTTTAACTTTTCTATTTATGATTCTAAAAGTGAAATTCTAACACTAAGTGATGGTAGGTCCTACCAAGTATTAGAAAAATCAGGAATTAGTAGTAATTGGAAACTAGCACATAAAACACAAGATATTAATGTGTTTTGGACTGAAATAGGTAATACTATAGAAATTCAATACAAAGATGGTACTAGAGAAATTCTCTCTAAATATTATTCAAACAATATTGCAATTTTTCGTTTAGTTGAAATTATCTCAAGTTCTGGTCGTTCTATTAAATTTTCATATCATTCATTTTTACTATACGACATTAAGGACGATAGTAACACTTCATTAGCAACTATTGAACATACAGATAATAATACCGTAACTTCCATAACTTTATATCCAAACAGTAATGAAGAAAGAAAATATACCCTCTCACAATCTTCGATAACGCAGTTGCAAAGCATAAAACTACCTAACAATAGTGCTATAAATTTTGAATATACAGATGAAGGTACTAGTGGTAAGTTATGGTTTATTTCAAAAGTAACTTATCCTACAGGAGCCGAAGAGACTATATCATATAAGAATAAACTCAGACTACCTTTAGGTTCTGGATTTGAATCAACTCCAATGCCAGCACTTAGCAAATACACAAAAAGAGTATCTACAAATGGTTCTGATATCTCCATGGATATTATCTATGGAGAAAACAATATTGAAGACAATAATTACTGGGGGAATAATGCATTAATTGAATGGTCCGATAATGAGGATCAACTTTATAATTATCCTAATACTTATTATTATTCTAACACGATAACAATAGGAAATAAAACCATTAAAAGTACTTATAATAAATTTCATCAATTAATTGAATCTATAGAAACTAATGGAAGTGATTTGCATCAAAAAATCACTTCTTATACCTACTATAGTAATGATGAAGGAGTTTTAGATGAACAGCCTCTTAATTATGAGTTCCCCAAAAGTAAAGTTGTAACATTTTCACCCGATGAAAGTAAAGAGTTTAAAGAATATTATATTTACGATGATTGGGGTAATAAAACCCAAACGATAGAAGTTAGTGGTGTAACCACTAATACCTTGTTCTATTCAGAAATGGGAGAACCAGGTTGTCCTGCTCATCCCTTTGAAATGCGTGCTTTTGTAAAACAAAAAGAAATTGTTGCAGCGAATAATGATGGAGCTACTAAAGAAACCCTTTATACTTATAAAGAAATTAAAACATCGGATCCTACTTTTAATTGGGTTTCTTTAGATACGAAAACCTTTGGAGATTATACTCTAACTCATCAGTATTATGATAACACAAGTACAAGTGATGCCAATCTTATTGGTCAACTAAAAAGCACTTCCGTTTCTTACGATGATAATGAAAAAAAAGAGTCAATCCTGTATTCTTATACGCTCAACACAGAAAATTTAATCGTAACTACTAAGTTTACTGGTTTTGATTCAATTATTACAACAGAGGAAAAAACTTATTCTAGATGGAAATTACTTTTACAATCAGAAACTGATATTGAGGGGATCATAACATCTTATGAGTATGATGTTTTAGGTCGCTCTACCCAACAAACCAATGCTTTCGGGTCTGATTATGAAGTGATTATCTCGTATGAGTATCATTATCTCCCTGATTTATTACCTGCTGATTTTCCAGAAAATGAAACCAATAGGATAGGGACACAGATTATACAGACTTCTCAAAATACGATTTCACATTCTTATAAAGATGGAGAAGATAATGATTTGACTTCCTATATTTCAGATAAAAATGATGCTTTGTATAAAATATCTGAAATAACCTATGATAATTTATCAAGAAAATCTAATGTTACACAATGGGATTACATATTAAATAAGTCCGATACTGAACCTAGTGAAAATTTCTATTCTAGTTCTATTGATTATCAATACGGTTTTTGGGGAGAAGTTAATAAAGAGACATATTCAGATGGTGTCGTTTTAATACGTGAAATGGACCCTACCAATTTAACGCTAACCGAACATGTTGAAGATGTAAACGGGACTCCTTTACCGAAAATTGTGACCACTTACGATCACTTCCAAAACATTTTGACCCAAGAGCGTTTGACATCTACAGATTCTTCTTATAGCAAAAAAAGCAATACCTATGATGGTTTTGGAAATTTAAAACAAACACTCTCTCCTTTACAAAATAGTTTCTCTATCGACCAATACGATTTATTTGATCGTCCTACTGCTTTTACACATTTCGATGGAGGATCTTATCAAATTGATTATTTTGAAGGTTCTAATGAGAGTATGCCTAAGGAAGTTAAAATTATTAATGCTAAACCTGAAGACTCAGACCCTATTAGTTTAGGTACATTATCTTATGACAGTTTATCTAGAGTTACCTCTCAAACCAATCAGGGAATTACAAAAGCATTTGATTATGAGTCAACTAATTTTGGAGGTATTCCTAATACCATAACCAATGGTCGAAAGCAAATTTGTACCATTGAAACCATTAAAGAATTAGGAAGGGTTTCCAAGGTGAAAACATATTCAGATAGTTCTCTTACTACATTGTTATCCAGCTCTTCCTTTTCTTTTTCAAATAAAACCAATACTTCAACGCCTATTGGTAGTTTAACAAACACCACTAGTGATATCGGAAGTTATGATTATATTTATTATAAAAATGGGGCTCTTAATAATGCCACTCAACATATTGAAGGTTTTACTGATAAACTATCTTCCTTAGAAAGCTATACTTTAGCTGGTACAAGTTTGAATATAAAAGTAGGGGATCGTATTATAAATAAAGAATTAGATTCTTACGGAAGATTGCAAAAAACGACAGACAGTACTTTAGAAGCCAGATCAACCTTTGATAAATTTGGAAGAGTTCAAAAAGTCGATTGGTATGGAACATCCGATTCACTAAAAGTTGTTCAAACAATTACTTTAGAGTACGATGATTATGGTAGAGAGAAAAAAAGAACGGTTACTATACCAGAGTCAACTACCAATATTGTTATTGAAATTAAGTATGATATAGAAGATAAAATAATCCTGCGTACTACAACACTAAATACTTCAAAAACATTAATAGAGCATTTCGAATATGATGAAAAAAGCCGTTTGAAAATGTATTATGTTGATCCTGGATATAGTGAGGAATTATTGGCTACTGATTCCAACGGTAAAAAATTAACAAACCAAGAGTTCACTTATAATGTGTTAAATAATTTAACCACTTTAGCTAGTAATTATTCCGATAGCACTTCTGAAACTAAAACGTTTACTTATATTATGCAAAAATTGGATCACCTATCAATATCAGGAGATTCTACTAAAGAAATAGATTTTACTTATGATCAAGATGGAAATTTAATTTCGGGAGATCAGAATAATAATATCAATTATAATGTATTCAATCAAGTTTCAAAATACAATGATACAGACTATTTATATGATTCTCGTAATCAAATTATCAAAATTGGAAATACTATTGGACGTTATTATCTAGGCTATAAAGGGATGAGCGAAATCTCTAATGGAAATGAAACTAATTTCCTTTCTCATGGAAAGGTAGCCATTGGTGAAGAATTAAATGGTGAAACTAAAATACTTTCTACAGATAATCGTTTATCTGTAATTGGTATTACTCAAAATGGTTCAACAAATTATACTTCTTATACTCCTTTAGGAGTTGGAAATAATACTTCAAGAAAAAAGTTTAATGGAGAATTAAGTGATGATTCATCAGGAGGTTATATGCTAGGAAATGGTACTAGATTATATTTAACGGATATTGGTGTTTTTACCAGTTTAGATTCCTATGCCCCTTTCAATGGAGGAGGGCTTAACCCCTACCGATATTGTAATGGAGATTCTATTAATTATCATGATTCCAGTGGACATTTTATCGTAGCGTTGTTAACAGGAATTTCTGTTGCAACGGGGATAGCAAGTACTGTTTTAGCTGTGACAGATCATGATAGAGCAGCTAAAATTACAGGAGTAATTTCAGCTATAACAGGACTGGCTACTGGCGTTAAAGAAGGGAAAATGGTTTTTAAAAAAATTCTAAATCATCCTGGTATTCGAAAAATACAAAGAATGGAAAATGGTCAAATTGGAATTCCTTTATCTGGAAGAGGACAAGGTGTTAAAGCTAAAAAGAATCCTAAACCAAAGGATCCAGGATATCTTGAAACACTTAGACGAGCTGTGATACCTAAACAAAAACCTATTGATGAATACACTCCTAATAGAAGAGAACTTCATGAACATGGGAAACAATTGAAAAATGAAACACTATTTAATAATTATGGATTATACCCAGTAAATGATAATTTAGCTGGTAATGATCATTTTGATATACCTAAACAGAAACAACAAAAATATATGCATCAATCGACATTGGTTGATAAAGGGGAGATGTCCAGTACCCAGGCGTTTATGCAGTCTTCGATTGACTGGTTCAATGAACCTAATGCTTCTCCAGCTGATAGAGCTATAGGGGGAACTATGAACGCTTTTGGTGCGCTTGGATCTGGCTTATTTGAAGGAACTGCTAAAAGAACCAAAGATATTTATAAAGGTGATAACCTTTTTCAGCCATATGATTAAAATAGAGATTATTATTAGTATTATAATTTTCTTAATGTAAATTAGTTATACCTGTCATTTTAGGGGATACTCTATGCTGACAGGTATTTTTTATTCAAATAGTCTCTTAATAAAGGTGTTTATTTATTTTGATGTCTTAGAGTTTATAATGACAACCTTAATAATATGTAGTTTATGGATGGAAAAAAGTGGGTTGCCCTAGGGTTAGTAGTTTGGATCAGAATTACCAAAGGTAATTAGAAGGAATTGATTTAGATAAGTCTTTTATTGATAAGGCTTCTGGTATAGAAAATCGGTTCAAGAATCAACCAGTCAAAATATTTCCATTAGATTTACAAAAGAAGGATTGACTTTTACAAATGATGATACCCCATGTCAAAAAGACAAGCTTTAGGTGTCTCGGGGTACAACACCTTGTCAAATGCGTTCACACAAACCTGTCAAAAATCAGCTTAATTTTTTAAGAGATACACTTGGTGAATTACAGAATCCAAAACATGAACTTTATCTTTTAAGTAAGGAAATGGATTGGGTTTATTTTGAAAAAGAATTACAGATCCGTCATCACTTTCCAAAAACTTAACAAGGCCAACATTGCCTTGATTTTTATCTTTCTTAGGTGCAGATACTCGTATCGTTCCATATTTAACAATGTATTCAATATTCATTTTCAGTAACATTTTTGTTAGTTATAAGATATTGTTTGTGTTTCCATCGCTTGTTTGAAGTAAAATGCTCTTCTAAAGTTCTATATCTATTATTATTATTATTATTATTATTAAGGTTGAGAGCTCCAGATTTTATCAACTCTTTAATTTTTATAAACAAAAAATTTTCCAAAGCTTCCATGTATTTTCTTTGGTTGTTTCAAATCACTTTTTTTTTTTTTGTCTAAAAAATCCTTTGGAAATCTTTTAGAGTTAGTTGGATTTGCAATTGTTCTAAAGTAGTTAATGGCTTCGCGAATTTCCTGATTTGATGTTACCCAATTAAAATCAAGAACATTGATGATCCCTGCCACTCTATTCTGTATTCTACGGTAACCTGAAATGTAGTTTATAATTATCAATTGATCTTTCATACCAGTTGAGGAAGAATTGTGCAACTTTTTCAACTCTTCTTCAATTTTCTTTCTTTGAGTTTGATTTTTCCATTTTGGATTATCCATTTGAGAGAGAACATTTTGTGTTTGAAGCATTTTTTCCTTGTCGGTTTTTGAATTATTAAATACTACGCCTCTCATATGATCTATATAATCGGAGAGTAATCTAACAATTTTTATAATTTTTTTGGTTTGTTTTAATTTAATCGGTTTTTGTTTTAAGAAGTCTTCTGAAACTATTTATAATGCACCATTATGAGAGCTTATGCTTATTTAAGAGCCTCCACCAATGAACAGGATGCTGAAAGAACTAAAATCAAGCTTGCAAATTTTTCAAATCAAATGGGCTTAACGGTTTCATTTTGGTTTATTGAATATAAAGCGGGTAGTAAGTTAGATCGTTTAGAATTTTTTCGTTTACTAGAAATAGCTGATCCAGGAGATATACTTCTTGTAGAACAAGTTGATTAGGATCAGTAGATTGAATACAAAAGATTGGGAAGCGCTAAAGTGTCTAATTTATGAAAAAAATATAAGGGTCATTGCTATGAGTTTACCGAAAGAATGCTTTCCGCTGTCAATGCTATGATGTTTGATGCAATAGCTCGAAAAGACTATACGGGGGGAAGAAAACACCAAGCTCAAGATGTGCAAAAAGCAAAAAAAACAGGCAAATACAAAGGAAGACCTGAAAATATGTTACTTCAACTTAAAATAGAAGGACTTTTAAAGGAAGGGAAGAGTTACTGTGATATTCAAATCTAATAGGGTGTTCAAGAAACACTATCTCTAAAGTAAATAAAAAAAATAAGCCTGTTCTTTAGACCTTACATTAAACTGGATAACTAAATATTTAATTCGTATAACAAGCGATCCAAAATTAAAGATAGCTTAATTAATAAGTCTTCATCTTTAATTCTGAAAGAGAATATTGAATACTTTGTTAAATATATTTGAGATAATTATAATCAAAACTAAACCATGCATACAACTAATTTAAAATGAGCCTTTCAAAAAAAGGCTCATTTTATAATATTTTATAGGTTAATGTAACCGGATTATTAAATTTTCAATAAATAATATAACATCTGATAAAGTTATTACAACGATGGTAATCTAAAAACGTAATTAACTCTTTTAGATTATCATCGTTGCGTTAATTATTGGTATGCTGCATAGGTTTTACTAATATCAATAGAAGTAAGACCATAAACAGGTCTTTCTATAAGCTCACCGTTTAAACGAGTGTAAACGGGTAAATTATTTCTCTTAAGAAAATCCCGTAAAACTAAATGATTTCTAGGCCAAGAGCCATATAACATAACAGAATTATAATCAAAAGGAAGTGAATCATCGTAGACATTCTCTTTACTCAGATTCGCCTTTAAAATAGCTACTATAGCTTTTCCATTTTCTCCGAGTCTATCCATTCCTTCTTTTATAAACTGGTAATCTTTGTCGGTATGAAAATTTGTTAAATAATGATCTCTTTTCGGGCGTTGATGCTCATGTCCAAATCCAACTGCATGTCCTATTTCATGAACAATAGATTGAAAATCGCATGTTAAAGATAAATTCATGTTACCATTTCCTGATCCCACAGAGCAGCTACAGCCTTTCGATTTTTTAAAAATTGTTATTTTTTTTAAATGAGAATTAGCAGGTACAATTTTAAACCTCATATTAGTTTTATTAGCCCAATGACATATTGCTTTGAAAATTGTAGCGTACTGTTCTTTATCAAAATTATTTTTGTTATTAAAAGCAAAATAAACCCATCGTCCTTCCCATAATTCTGCTCCAGATAATATATTAGAGTTGATAGCTGATCGAAACTTGGTAGTTTTAGCACTGTATTGTTTTTTAAAATATGCAATATCATCATCGATACCTTCAAATTTAAATTCATTAACATTATATACTTTTAAAACATTAACCGAAGATTTAGGAATTAACATATCTCCTTCTAAGACCAAGAAATTATCTTCATTACTCTCCTCTAGGAATAGGTTAATGTTGCCTGACCTTTCTCCAATAATTATTTTTTTATTATTGGTTAAATTATCATTTTTTATATCAACTAAACCTCCTTTATCGTCGTAACAAGAACTGAATAAAGTTAAAGTAAAACAATAAAGGCAGACGTATAGTCTAGTTTTTATTTTTAACTTCATTTTCTAATCTTTTAATTTTATTATTAAGCTGAATAATATAAAGTGATAACTCTTCTACGGTTTGTACAAGCTTTTTCGTAGTATCATCAATACTATAACTTCCATGTTTCCCTATTTCTTTTTGAGAATTAAAATTAGGTAAATGTTTGTGTTTGGAAATAAATGTTTCTAATTCTTCAATAGGTTTTAAGTCATAATTTGATTCAAAAACATAATCAGGCCAGTCTGAAGAGTCACTAGAAATTTCAATATCTTTTGTCAAAATAGTCCCATTAACACTCAGTTTTTTTTGAGGATTATTAGTTCCTATACCAACATTTCCATTATTAGCAATACACATTCTAATATAAGAATTGGTTAAAAAATTTAAACCATACTTAGGTCCGTGACCACTACTTTTTCTATTGCTTGTAATTCTTTCACCAGTGTCCCAAGCATACGATGTTCCAAAATGTACACCATTACTAAGACCATCAGAAGTCCCTTGGTTATTCACCAACAGCCAACCATCTAAAGATATGTTGCCGTAGTTAGTAGCTTGATCTTGTGAAAAACACATAAACGACCCAAATAAAAAGATAAACAAAAAAAATTTCATAATTAAATAGTTTAAAAATTAAAATATTTTTTCTGCCAAAACTTAAAGGATGTCCAAATGTATTGATTTTTCACATTTGGTTTTATTTTAACTTTTGTAATTCTTCTTGATTCAATGGTTATGGTTTTGCAATATTCGAGAATCAAAATTACTTAAAAAAGAATATATGTTAAGGGGGTAAGTGTGGTAATCAATACTTAATAAGGGGTGGTGTGGTTTTTCTCCCATTTTTGGATTAAAGCCAATATCTATGACATAAATACTCCATATCTACCTTAAAGGTCAATAAAGAAGAAATTAATTTACCAAAATTAAGATATAATTAATGGTTCAATATATCATTGAGTTTTTATCATCTTCTTTTGTTTTTTATTAATAACTCATGTAGATTATCATTTACTTTTGTAATTGACAGCTAAAGTAACATCATAAGACGCACCTTCTTTGCGAATGTCGGCGGGAGCCATATTGATAGTAATTTTCTTGCCAGGGAGTTTATAACCGATATTATTGAGAGCTGCTGAAATGCGATAAGAACTTTCTCTAACAGCGTTATCAGGTAAGCCTACAAGATGATATCCAATTCCTTTTCCAATATTAACTTCAACGGTAATAGTAGTGGCTTCAATGCCGAATACGGCACTTCCATAAATCTTCTTTAGCATAACTTTTTTTATAAAAGTAAGGAATATTACATAAAAATAAAACCAGACTTAGACTTTTGTTTGAAACAAAGCTAAATCTGGTTGTTGACACTAATTCAGAGAATTAGATTTTGATTTATGGGAATCTCAATTAGAAACACAAGGTTAATCCTCTTGTTCCGTTAGCCAAAGGTTGTTGGTGTTTACTTCTTTTAAAGAAGCGAGAAAATCTTTATTATCATCCATATACAAATTGGCATCCAAATAGTGTAATCGTTTATCTTGGATGCACTTATGTAAATACTCTTCTGTGATAATAGTTTTGTCTTTTACATTCGCATCAAAGGCTTTTAATTTTGGTAATCCGTTATTTAAGTGATCTACCCAAGAGTGGTGAAAACCAGCAAAGAAATCTAAACATGGTAACACATCATACATAGCTTCTGCAATACCTTTCTTTCTTAGGAAATCTGAAGTAAATGGCATTGATTTGAAATAGCGACCTGTCATTACAAAAAGACGGTAGCTGCAATTTGGTGCTCCATGATTTGACTCAAGGAATAAATTAAGATAGAATGAGGTATAATGTAGCTTAGCAGTAAGAGCTTGATGCTTTTTAGTTTCTTCAATGATTCTATCTGCAAATCGACTATCAATGATCTCATCTAAATCTGATAATATAACAATATCATCATCACTAATAGTTTCTTTTAAGATAGTACACATATTCCGTTGAACAGACTCATTATAGAATGCATAGTTGTTGCTTAAAAGATTCCAATACCAATGATCAAAATTCTTAGCTTGACATGTTTCAGGATTGTAGTAATCTTTGTTTTTTTCAATTTCACGAAACTTTCCAGTAACATCGAACTTTTCATAATGAACTTTATTAGTAAGCAACGAAGTATCAAAATTAAATGGTTTTTCTTTACCTGTAAATGTTTTGTTCGCTTCTAAAATACATAAGGTGTCTACCCAATGTGAATCTTCTTTTATTTTAATTTCTGCGACTTTATTTTCATTAAAAAATGGACAGAATTCAAATACTTTCATAGTTTAAATAGTTAATAAGTAAGTTGGTTAATTTTATTATAATTCCAGTTTAATAAATGGTACATCTTCCTTTTAAATTCATTCATTAATTCTGTAATTGTAGTTTCTTTAAAATGTATTGTTGAATAATAGCATCGAATACTTAGTTGTTGAGCACTTTCTTTTATGGTTAGATTTAATAAGTAATTGGACTCATTATCTTTTGAGTTAGTAAAACCAAAAGGAATATTTAATTGTTCGTAATTAGCGGTTTCAGGGAAAATATGCTCTGTTTTTAAGTAATGAAACAGACAGGCAGCACGTCGTTCTGGTAATTTAAGTTTTTCCGTGTTGTTTTCCGGTTTTGAATATTTAAGGATAAAGTAATCCAATCCATTTTTTGGAACTTCTAAAACTGTTTGATTTATTTGTTGAATAACGTTTTCACTCGATAATCGAGATTTAAATGCTCCGATGCTTGCGTCAAAATGTTTGGAGTCGTTTCTTTTGCATACCTCGTTGGCCTGCCTTGAAGCAGTTGATTTTTTTATATTTTCATCCAGAGAAAGACGAACTGGATAAGCTCCTGCAAAAAAACCTGTTGTATTTTGAATGTTTATTTGTTGAAAGAATGATTCTCGCTGTTGACTCATAATATCGATCAACAAATCCGTTGTTCCAAAATATTCTTTACAGGCACTATATAATACAGAAATGAGGAAGTTGGAAGGCATCAATTTCATCTTTTTAATGGTTTTCGCAAACTCATTCATGAGGTGATTGTCTTCAATAAGACCAAACTCAAGAGCTGTCATTTCTTTATGTGTTGCTCTTTTCTTAGGATAAAAATCAGTAGGAATATCTCCACCCGATTTCAGAACGTTATTCCAATAGGTATATTCTTTTGAAAAGGACTTGTTTGTTATATAGTTTTGAATGGTTAATACCCAATCTTGGTATGAGCAAGAATTAAATGTTTGATTTTCTTTAGTTTGTTTATTCCTGTTTTCAGGCGTTAAGAGTTTGAAAAAATCATTTGTAAAAATCTGTAAGGATACACCGTCAAAGACTAGGTGGTGAAATAGAAAAAATACTACTTTCGAATCTGAATCAATATAATGATCAAAGACAATAACCCTAAATAGTTTACCTTCTAATAGATCAAACTGGGCTTGTATTACTTCACAAGTTTTGGTTATATGTGAATCTTGATCCTCAGCTTTAATTGAAGAAAGATCATAATAATCACAAAGATTAGCTTTAGGATAATTGTCATAATATTGTTTAAAGTTATTGTTTTCCTCAACAAATCTTAGTTTTAGAGATTTGTGTTTTTCAACGAGTTTCGTTACAATGTTGTTAATGGATTCAATGCTGGTTTTAAATTTAATCTTAGCAAGAAAAGGAACGTTAAAACGATTACGATTAATAAGTTTTCTTTTTACAAATCGTTGCTGCAACGGAGAGAGAGGAAATAGTTTTTCGTTGTTTTGATTCGCCACTGAAACGGTTTCATCTTCGGTATTTTCTTGGTTGCATTTGGATGATAATAAGTTTTCAATGGTTCTGTATTGATAAATGTCATTTACAGATATTAATTCTCCTTTTTGTTTTAATTCATTAGATATTTCTAAGGCATTTAGTGAATGACCACCGAGATAGAAAAAGTCATCACTTAAGGTAATTCCTTCTTGATCCAATACCTTTTCCCAAAGAGCTAAATACACTAAACTTCGTTGTTCGTGTTTTGCAATTCGCTTGGAATTATTTTCTAGTGTTTGGATTGACTGTTTGGAGATATTGCTACTTAGGTTGTCTAACTCTGAAGTTTCTGGATTTAAAACAGCCGATGTTGTTTCAATTTGATTCGTTAGGGCTGTGGAATTATCAATGGTATACTCTAATATTTCCTCTAATGTCTTTAACATTGTGTGAATCATGCTTTTCTCAAAGCAATCGGTATCATAAATTACCTTAACATGCAAGCAATCGTTTTCTTCTGAGCCTAAAACGGTTATTGGATAATTGGTTTTTTCGATTTCTTCCACATTTTCAATATGGATGTTCCCTGAACTATTTTGATAGGTTCCTACTTTTTTGTGGTTTTCGAAAACCAAGATATGATTGAATAGGTGAGGCGTTTTCAGCTCAGTCATTTTTACCAACTCATTTAAGTCGATATGACTGTATTCATTTATTTGTTGAAATGTTTTATGAATTATCTGAACTTGCTCCTTAATTGTACGTTGGTGCGACCATTGTGTGACAACGGGTAAGGTGTTAATTAATGGTCCAACTATTCGATCGATACCTTGAAAATCATGATTTCTACCACTAACGGTAACACCAAACGTGATAACATCATTTTTGGTAAGTAGTTGAAGCATCTTAGCCCAAGAAAACTGAAATAGAGAGTTCAGTGTAACTTGATACTGTTTTGCTAAGTTTTTAATGCTACTTGTTATATCGGGAGAAAAACTTAGATGAAGTTCCTTTTGATTTTCAATTGGTTTATCCGGGCTAGGTTGGTCTTTGGTTTTTGTAAATGGAAAAGGAGTACTATTTTGAACAGGAGCTAATTGTTCTTTCCAAAAAGCCAAAGTATTATCTTGATTTTGAGTATTCAACCAGCGATTTAAATGATAAAATTGAAGTGATTTTTCTCTATGAAAACCTTTGATAGTTTTGTCATTTTCAAAAGATGCGACTAGGTCGTTGATAATATGGTAAATACTCCAACCATCGATAAGGATATGATGAAGCGTCCACACTAATGTGTGTAATCCATCGTTTTGTTTTACTAACAAAAATCGAATAGGTGGTGTTTCATTTAAACGAAACTCTTTTTTTCTATCAATATCAAGAATATGATCAATTTCTTGGTCTATTTCTTCTAGATCCTTTTCTGTCAATGAAATCTCATTCCAAGCAATAGCGTCTAACTCTTCATGATATTCATAAGTACATTGTAACGGCTCTTTTAGATTTTTCCAAATAAAAATAGATCTAAATATTTCATTCTCTTTAACTAACTCTTGTAGCTTGTTTTTTAGACAAATAGTGTCCAAAGCTCCAGAAATAGTAATTTTTACCTGAACATAATATTGATCTGATTCCTTATTTTGTAGGTAGTGAAATAACATTCCTCGTTGTAAACCTGTAATTGGCATTAAGGTTTTTATGTTACCTCGTTTATTTAGTTTTTGATAAAGTGTATCGAAGGTACCTTGGTTTAAATGCCCTAATTCAAAATCAGAAGGTGTATAACGAATTTCTGTTTTTGATTTACAGTGTTCAATGATTTCGATTAGATTGGTCTTAAAATCTTTTGCGAATTTGTTTGCTGTTTCCTTTCTGAATAGATTTTCATCAAAAGTGATTTTAAAGAGAAATTGCTTTTCTACGATTGAGCAGTTCAATTCAAACGGACTCCAATGCTTATTTTTTGGACCAACTACATCATGACCACTTCCTTCGTCAAATAAACTCCATCCTTCTGGCAATTCATGTTGATTTTCATCAAACTGTCCCAAATAATTAAACCAAGCTTCAGGACAAGCGTCATTGATGCTGTTTTTAACATCAGAATTACTATGTAAATATTTTAAAGCTCCATATGAAAGCCCGTTATCTGGAATGCTTTTCAACTGTTCTTTAATAGCAATGATATAGTTTGAGATATCATTGTTGTCTGGTAAATTAATAACAACTGGATATGCTGAAGTAAACCAACCAATAGTTCTGGAAACATCTACTTCTTCAACGCATTTTTCTCTTCCATGACTTTCCAACATAAACACAACTTTATTCTGTCCAATCCATTTGGCCAAACTTTTTATGTATGCTGTAATTAATAAGGTTTCAATATTTGTGTTATATACTTTAAAACACTCTTCGGATAGTAGGTTTGTTCTTTCTAAAGAGAGGTTATCTGTTACCGCACCGTATGTGTTATTAGGGTAAAGAATAAATTGATCTTTTATTAAATTAAATCCTTGTATTTCCTTGGTAGTTGATTTCCAAAAAGGAAGAGCTTCTAAGGTTTTTTTATTTTGTGAATAATCGATCAATTGTTGATACCATTGCGCTTTGGTATCAGTTTTTAAAACTGTTTTTTCTTGATAAAGTTGGACTAAATCTTCTAATAAGATTCTCCAAGAAACACCATCAACAATTAAATGATGAAGAATGATAAGTACATAAGAATTAGTTGTCCCTTCGATTACAGCAATCTTATACAATTCGTTGTTCGTTAGACTTATTTGTTTTTCTAAATCTATTTCTATTTTGTGAATAGCACTTTGTTCGTCCTTTTCGTCTTTGATGTTATGAATACTAAAAAAGGAATGATCGACAACATTATTGTAATTTTGGACGTAGCAATTGTTCTTTTTATAAAATTGAACTTTAAAAGCAGGATGATGATTTACCAATTGAAGAAAAGCATTTTTCAACTTTGCAATATCTACTGATTTTACAGTAATGGTTTGCGATTGCAAAAAGTAACTTGGGTCAGAAAAACCTAAATTAAAATACCATTGTTGAATAGGAGTTAGCCCTATTTCTTTCAAAGATTCTTTTGATTTTCTAGCTAAGGTTTCTTTAGTAATTAAAGCAAGCTCGTTTATCGTAGGATAATTGTAAATGTCTGAAGCAGAAAAATAGAGATTGAGTTTTTTAGCTTCCGTTATAAAATGCAATGCCGAAATAGAATCTAAACCTAAAGAAAAGAAGTTATCATCAAAACGAATATTTTGCTTTCCTAAAACTTCTTTTAGTGCGTACAGAAGTTTTTCTTCTTTACTTCCGTTTGGATTGGGTTTAGGAAATGAAGAGTCTTTAAGTTCTTTAGGATCGGGAAGTTTGTTCTTGTCTAACTTTCCATTAGAGGTTAAAGGAATATCATCAATAAAAACAATATGCCTTGGCAACATATAATCAGATACTTTGCTTGATAAATATCTTTTGAGTTCTTCTTTGTCAATTTTCTCAGTGGCAAGCACCCATGCTGCTATAGAGCCTAAACCTCGACGGTCTTTTTTGATTTTTGCAACAGCAAAGTTAATTTTTGGATGTTGCATGATATGATATTCTATTTCACCTAACTCAATTCGATACCCTCTTAATTTTACCTGATTATCATTTCGTCCGATAAATTCAAAAACACCATTGCTGTTTACTCTTCCTAAATCTCCTGTTTTATAGAGAGTTTCGTTATTTCCAAGAATTCCTTTTTTAAAAGCCTTTTCTGTTAGTTCGGGCTTTTTGTAGTAACCTTTTGCTACACTTAAGCCTTGAACCCAAAGTTCTCCAGATTCTCCGGGTTTTACGGGATTTAGTTCTTTGTCTAAAACGTGAACAGAATTATCTCCTACAGGTATTCCAATAGGAATACTCTTTTGTTCGGGAGATATTTCATTGATGGAATAACAAGTAGTAAATATCGTACATTCAGTAGGACCATATCCGTTTATTAATCGATTCGGACCGAGCACAGCTAGCGCTTTTTTTACATGAGAAAGGGAAGCGGCTTCACCTCCAAAAAGAACCTTATTTATCGATTTCAATAAATCTATATGCTGATCGACTATCGCATTAAAAAAGGATGTTGTGAAAAAAGCTATAGTTACTCCACATTTTTCAATATAACTTGTCAAGGCCTCAAAATCAAACAGCAGCTTTCTATTTACTAAAATTAAGCTAGCTCCATTGAGTAAGGCTCCGAAAATTTCCAAAGTTGAGGCATCAAAAGCGTAATTAGCCAATTGTAAAAAACAATCGTCAGCCGTAATGGTAACAAAACTCGGATTGATTAATCGATTACTTAGGTTTTGATGAGTAAGCATAACACCTTTCGGAGCTCCTGTTGAACCTGATGTATAAATTAGTTGGGCTAATGCATCTTGATCAATTTCTATGTTAGGAGAATTGTTAGCAAATGCTTGAAGGTTTTCATGTTCTATTTGCAAAGTAAAACAAGGATACTTTTTAGTATTAGTTGGATCCGTGAGTAAAAGAAATGCTGCTTCACTATCTTTGAGTAAATATTGAATTTTTTCTTCGGGATCGTCAGGACTAATAGCAATATAAGCGGCTCCTGTTTTTAAGATTCCTAATATGCTTGCAATGGTATTGATGTCTTTCTTTCCTAAAACAGCAATAACGGTGCTCTTAGGTACCTTTTGTTTATATTCTCTTAAGAAATTGTACTGAATAAAATGAGCAATTTGATTTGCTTTATTATTAAGTTCAGCATAGGAAATTTTATGATCGTTTAAACGGATAGCTACTTTCGTAGGGTTTTTATACACCTGCTCTTCAAATAACTCCGATAAAATTTTATGTTTGATTTCTTTTGCTGTAACCAGTTTGTCAGCAATGGTTTCCATAGTAAGTTAGTAGTTGGTTTGGTTAAATTATTAAGTGTATAATTCTATTGATGCAGATTACTGAACTCATTAGGGATTGATGTTTTTTCCTTATTTTTAGACAAATAATCTCCTATAAATTGTGCTTGGAACGGGAGTATATGTCTGTGATGGGAATGCGTGGGAATTATGGTTATTCTATCAACATCAATAACACGTTCTAGATTATTATATTTTAAATCTTTAATAAGAACTAACTCATTATTATCATTAGATCCATGGTTGAGATTGTCTTTGTACAATGCTTGAAAAAGAGTTACGTTCGTTTTAAATAACTGACCACTTATCGCAGTTTGACTTAAAATATGTTCTTGTTCTGCGGCATCAACTAATCTTTCAACATAGTCTTCATACTCTTTTGGGAACATGCTTGAAATAAACTCATGGGTTTCTTCTTTTTTGAAACGAGCACGTCTTGAGAACATTTTTGGAACATGAATATAAGTATCTAACAAAATCACATTAATGTTCGAGTATCCTTTGCGTTCTAAGATTAAAGCCATTTCCAGGGCAATACATCCTCCTAAAGACCATCCTAATAATGTGATAGGGTCTTTAAGCGAATATTTTTCAGTATATTCCTTTAAATAGAAATTCGCTAGCTTATTTAAATTATTAATCTTAGGAGTTCCATAAATATTATGATTGTCAATTCCAATACAATTATACTTTCCATTTAGTAACTCTGCTAAACAATGATAAGCATCTGATCCACCTAAACCAGAATGTATGAAAATCATATCAGGTAAATTGTCGTCATATTTTTCTTGGAAAGGCATTACGAGTGAAACATGATTTTCATAGGCTTGGAGTTTTGAATAAATGGCGGCTAATATTCCAATAGATTTATATCGAAGAATATCAGTGATTTGGATTTTTAAACCCAAAACCTTACTCATTTCATTGGATACTTTAATGGCTCTAATAGAATTTCCTCCAATTTTGAAAAAATCATCTTTTATACCAATTTTATCAATGCCTAAAACGTTCTGCCAAATTGCACATAGATCTTCTTCCAATTTGGTGGTTGGAGCCACGTAGTTTTCGTCAGGTAGAAATTCAGGTTTTGGTAAATTCTTTTTATCGAGTTTTCCATTTGATGTTAAAGGAAGTTGATCTAACTCAACCCAGATCTTAGGAATCATATAATCAGGTAAGCTTTCTGCTAACTCAGATATAATAGCTTCTTTATCAAAGATTTCTTTTGGAACCACATAGGCAATTAATTTTTTACCTCTATTTCCATTGTCTTCTACTAGTATACAGTTATTTTGAATTTCGTCTATTCTTGAAAGAACATTTTCTATTTCTGCTAATTCAATTCGGTAACCACTAATTTTTACTTGATCATCCTTTCTGCCAACAAATTCAAGACTTCCATTTGGTAGCCATTTTACCAAGTCGCCTGTTTTATAAATTCGCTCACCTTTTTTATATGGATTTTTCACGAAACACTCGTTGGTTAACTCATCTCTGTTAAGGTAACCTTTAGAGACTCCTTTTCCAGAAATACATAATTCTCCAACAACACCTACAGGTACTAATTTTTCATGGTTATCTAAAACATAGCAATTAGTATTGCTTAGTGGTTTTCCTATCGGAATGGTTAGGGCTTCGGGTGAAATTTCTGAAACTACTTCACAAGAAGCATAAGTCGTTGTTTCCGTTGGGCCATACACATGCAGGATTTTGTTTTCACCTAATGCTGCCAACATTTTTTCAACCGGAGCTACTGATGACTTTTCCCCTCCGAAGAGTAATAATCGTAAGCTTGATAGTAAGGATAAATCAAATTCCGATAAAGCATTAAACAAAGCAGTGGTAATAAATGCAATGGTTAATTTTTCTTTATTAATTGTTTCCAATAAGCCAATAGGATTGGAAGCCATTTGTGAAGGAATTAAGTAAAGAGTGGCGCCATTTAATAAACTTCCGAAGATTTCATAAGTACAACCGTCGAAAGCATAATTGGACCATTGCAATACACGATCTGAACTGGTTATCGCTATTTTATCTGATGGGTTGTTGACAAGTGCAATAATATTTTCATCACTAATGCTAATACCTTTTGGAGTTCCTGTTGTTCCTGAAGTGTACATCACATAAGCTTCTTCATCTTTACTTCTTTCGAATTCTTCTTTAGAAACCTTATGGTTAAGAGATCTTTCAATATTTAATACTTGTATATGTCTTGAAGTTGTTATCTTATTCAGCAGAAAATCTTCTTCGTAAATAATATATTCTATATCAGCATCCTCTAGTATATAAGACAATCGATTATTTGGTAAAGAAGGATCTAAAGGAATGTAAGCACATCCTAACTTCAGAACTCCCAACATGCTAATTATCATATCGAAACTTCTGTCAAACAGAATCCCCACACGTGTATGTTTTTCTACTTTTTTAGAAACTAGATAGTGAGCTAATTGACTTGAACGATTATCTAGTTCTTTATAAGTTAAATACTCTCCATTAAAAGATAAAGCCCGAGCATTTGGTGTTTTGGAAACCTGTTCTTTAAATAGAGAAATTATTGAATCACTTTCTGGATAATCAAATGTTGTATTATTGAAGTCATTTAATAACTCTTTTTCCTCTTCATCGGTTAACATTGATAATTGGTGTAAAGGCAATGTTCCATCAGATTTCAAACTGTCTATTACTTTATTTAAGATTTCGACGAAATATTTGAGTACTTTCTCTGGCATCAAATTTCCGGAAATCTGGGCTGTTATTCCATAATCGATACCATAATCATCTATGCTAAAGGTAAACGGATAGTTTGTTCTCTCTTTACTGCTAACAATGTCAATTCCATAATCAATGGAATCTTCTTCCTCCTCTTCGGTTTCTTCGAATGAATGTCGGTAATTTAGCAAAGCGCTAAACAATGGGATTTCGTTGGAAATCCCACTCCAATCCTGAATATTAGATAAGGGTGTTTGTTCAAAAGGTAACAATTCCTCTAATTTTTCTTTAACTTGAAGCACGTACTCTAATACATTACCATTTAATTTACAGAAAAAAGGTAAAGTGTTAATGAATAAGCCTAATGCGTCAGAGGCTCCCAAAGAACCTTGTAAACGACCAGAGAATAATGAACCAAAAATTGCATAATTTTTATTGCTACATTTCCCTATTAAAATTCCATAAATAGCGTAGAATATAATTGCAGGGCTTGTCCCTAATTCCGTACTAATTCTACGGATTTCTTTACTTGTTGTCTCCGGTAATAAAGTATTGGCTTCTTTAATAGTGTTTACGTTATGTAACGTATTTGCAAACTCAAATGGATACGAAGGGGTGTCAATATCACCTAATAATTCTTTGAAATAAGATTCACTATCGTTAGTAGATTGTTGATGCAACGTATGTCCTATAAAATTTCGATATAAAAACGGAGTGGGTAGGTTGGATGTTTGACCTTCTAAATAGGAGGTGATTTCAGAAACTAGGGTTTCCATACCGATATGATCCATAATCAAATGATGCTCCAGTAATATAATATAGTACTCATCATTTAACGGATCGTCGATTGTTTTTAAATTTAACAAGGGAGCTTTGGAAACATCAACCTTCTGTTCTCCTGGGGTTGTCAGTAGTTCTAATTCAGGTAAAATGTTTTTAGGATCTTCAAAATGTAAATGCTCTATAGAAAGTTTAGCTTCTTTAAGTACTACCTGAACGGGTTTAGGCAATCCATCACTTAAAAAACAGGTGCGTAAAACGTCGTGTCTGTTTACCACAAATTGTAATGCTTCTATGAAAGATAAGCGATCTTCCCTTTCTGAAAAAGACAATAAATGAGGAAGAACATAAGGATCTCCCTGATCTTTATCACTTATCAAATAATGATAGTACATCCCTTCTTGTAAAGGTGATAATGGGTAAATGTCTTGAATGTTCGAAACTCCTCCGTAAGTCTTTGAAACAATTTTATCAATGTCTTCCTGTTCGAAATTTAGTAGGGGAAGCATTGAAGGTGTAATGCGCTCTGGACTATCTGGGATGCCATTGACTGGAATCTGATATACTGATGATAAAGGTACCAATTTTTTACAGATTGCTTCAATTGTTGGATTTGCAAAAATGTCTTTTACCTTTATATGGAAGCCGTTTTTTTGTATTTGACTAATTAATTTTATAACTAATAAACTATGGCCTCCTAATTCGAAAAAATTATCATGAATACCTACTTTTTCTATATTTAATAAATCTTCCCAAATAGCCACTAATTGCTCTTCCTTTTCATTTCTTGGAGAAACATATTCTTTTGAAGATAATTCTGAAAAATTTGGAGTGGGTAAAGATTTTCGATCTAATTTACCATTAGCTGTTAAAGGAATTTCTTCTAACTGCACCCATAAATTTGGAATCATATAGTCAGGTAGGTTCATTTTTAACTCTTCTTGTAAAAGTTCCTTATTTAGCTCACCCTCTGTAACTACATATCCTACCAAGCACTTATTGCTGTTAGGGTCATTCTTGGCTAAAACACAGCAGTTTAAAATAGATTCATGTTCGAAAAGAGCATTTTCTATTTCACTTAATTCGATTCGATAACCTCTAATTTTAACTTGATTATCTGCCCTACCAATAAATTCAATATTTCCATCTGGTAGCCATCTAGCTAAATCACCTGTTTTATATAAGCGACTTTTTTCTTGAAAAGGATTGTTAATAAACTTCTTGTCGGTAAGCTGCGGATTGTTTAAGTACTTCTTGGCTAATCCTAAACCACCGATATAAAGCTCTCCTATAATACCCTGTGGAACTAGATTTTTAGCGTTATCCAAAATATAAAACTGGGTATTATATAAAGGTTTTCCTATAGGTATATTTGATAATAATGATAATTCAGATATACTTTTGGCTTCGTAATAAGAACTATCGATTGTTGCTTCTGTAAGTCCATAACTATTGGTTATTCTAATATTATTTCCAAAATTTTCATACAAACGTTTAAAATCATGGGGATGAAAAACATCGGATCCTAGAATAACCTGCTTGATAGATGAATAATCAAGATTATTATCATAGATATAATCCATTAAAGGAACTCCTAGTGCAGGTGTAGTTTCAAGAAGGGTGATTTTATGACGTTCTATGAGTTCATATAATGCTGATAAATCAAATCGTACGTCATCTGGGCAAATAACCATTTTACCTCCAAACAATAATGTTTTACATAAATCTCCTATAAAAACATCGAAAGCAGCACTTGCTAATTGCAATAAGTTAGTCTGGTTATCAACTTCAAATAAACTTTTCCAACTCAAGGCAGCATTCGTAAGTCCCAAATGATTTACGACAACTCCTTTGGGATTGCCTGTTGTACCTGAGGTATAAATTACATAGGCTTCATTATTAGTGTTTTTTGTTATTGGAAGTCGGTGAACAGATTCATTTGAAATGAGTTTATCATCCGTGTCGATTAAAATTTTCTTGAAATTGGATTGAAGTTGTATTAATTCATTGTTACTATTTTTGGTAATAATAAGAGCTAAGCCAGAGTCTTTTATAATATGTTCAATTCGATGAGAAGGAAAATTAGTATCAATGGGGATATAAACATTTCCTGATTTAAGAATTCCTAAGAAACTAATAATTAAATCAATATCTCGTTTTAATAAAACTCCTATATAGTTGTTGTTACTGGTATAATTGTTACGTATATAATGAGCTAATTGATTGGATCTTTTGTCTAATTCTTCGTACGTAATTGAATGATCATCAGAAACAATAGCTATTGCTTTAGGTGTTTTTATAGCTTGGTCTTCAAATAGGTCTACAATTGTTTGATTTAATGGGAGTTCCTTGTAGGTGTCTCTGTTAGTATTCAGTAGCTGATTTTCTTCTTTTTGAGGTAAAATAGAAAAGCTGTTGACGGATTTTTTCTGGTCAGATTTTAACCCTTGTAATAATTCAATTAATGCTTTTTCCATAAAAGCAATTACCCTATCGGCTTGAATGTCTCCATCTACCTGAACTTTTAATCCAAAATCAATTCCGAAATCATCAACATCAATAGAGAAAGGATAATTTGAGCGCTCATGTCCTCCTATAAAAGTAACACCCGAATCTGTGCTATCAATTTCATCTTCATCTTCTTCGTCGTCGTCGTCTTCTTGAACGGAAGAATGGCGAAAATTAAGTATTGCACTAAAAAATGGAATGTCATTTGAGATATTACTCCAGCCTTGAACGGATGATAATGAAGTTTGTTCATAAGCTAATAACTCTCCCAGTTTTTGTCTAACTTCATTTATGTATTCAATAGTGTTTCTTTTTAACTCAATGAAAAATGGAAGGGTATTAATGAATAATCCTAATGAGTCAGAGGCACCTAACGAACCTTGTAGTCTTCCAGAAAATAAAGAACCAAATAATGCATAGTCACTATTACTGCATTTACCTACAACTAACCCAAATGCCGCATGGAATAAAACAGCGGGACTCACTCCTAACTCAACGCAAGTGTTTCGAATTTCCTTACTTAAATTGCTAGGCAAAAGATCTTCGAATTCTTTTAATGTGCTACCGTTACCTTGAATGTCTGACAAACCAAAAGGATATGTTGGTTCATCAATATTTTTTAATAGTTTTTGAAAATAAAATTTGCTGTCATTTGTTTTTTGTAGATGTAAGGTGTGTCCTATAAAATTGCGATAAAGAACTGGTTCAGCGAGAAATTCCTTGTTGCCTGATAAATATTCCTCAATCTCATGGGTGATTTTTTCCATGCCAACATGATCTAGTATTAAATGATGTTGATTAATGATGAGGTAAAAATCGTTATTTTGGAAGTCATCTACTAAACGTAATTGTAACAAAGGTGCTTTTGATAAGTCCATCCATTGATTTCCCGGACTTATTAATAATTCTAGTTCAGATAAAACATCTTTGGAAGTATTAACCGTTATAATCTCTTCAGGCAAAACAACATTCCTTAATACTACTTGAACGGCGTGAGGTAAGCCTTCACTAAGTATGCAAGTTCTCAAAACATCGTGGCGGTTTACTACAAATTGTAAAGCACTTATGAAAGATGAACGTTTGTCTTTGTTTGGAAAGGATAATAAATGAGGTAAAATATATGGGTCTCCTTTTACATCTTGTTCTTCGTTATTTAACAAATAATGAAAGTATATTCCTTCTTGTAAAGGAGATAGAGGGTAGATGTCTTGAATATTATGGACGCTCCCTTCAATATTGCTAACAATTTTATCGATATCTTCCTGTTCAAAGTCTAACAAGGGAACCATCGAAGGTGTAATATGTTTCGTGGTTGTTGTAATGCCATTTTCAGGAACTTGATACATTAAATCTGCTGATAATAATTTCTCCTCAATACTGGCAATTGTAGGGTTTAAAAAGATATCTCGTACCTCCATATGGTATCCTATCTTTTGAAAACGTGAAATCAGTTGAATAACGAGTAAACTGTGCCCCCCTAATTCAAAGAAGTTATCATAAATACCAACTTTATCTACCCCTAATAAATCTTGCCAGATTTGAACTAATTCTTTTTCTGTTTGGTTTCGAGGAGCAACATATTTTTTCGCAGATAATTTAGATGTTTCTATTTCAGGTAGAGCTTTTTTGTCTAATTTCCCATTAGCTGTTAAGGGAAATTTATCTAATTCAATCCACAATGTGGGAATCATATAGTGAGGGAGACTTTCCTTCAATTGGGTTTCTATAGCATCTTTGTTTAGCTTTCCTTCCGAGACTACATAAGCTAACAAACGCTTACTACCATATATGTCCTCTTTTGCTAATACACAAGATTGATGTATTGATTTTATATTTGATAAAGCCTTTTCAATCTCGCCTAACTCTATTCGATATCCTCTTATTTGTACTTGATTATCAATTCTCCCAATAAACTCAATATTACCATCAGGAAGCCATCTTGCTAAATCTCCAGTTTTATATATTGTATTACCTTCCTTAAACGGATTAGCTATAAACTTCTCTTTGGTTAGTTTTTCCCTGTTTAAATATCCTCTTGCAACTCCTTGACCACTCACACATAATTCACCTACCACTCCTATAGGAACCAGATTCATTCCTGGGTCGGTTATGTATATCTGTGTATTATTAATTGGCTTTCCAATCGAAATTTTCCCTTTAGAGGTATCGGTTAATTTATAGTTTGAAGCTACTACGGTAGTTTCAGTAGGTCCATAGTTATTGTAAATTTTGAGGTTGGTGGTTTTGTTAAGGATTAAGGCATCCCCTCCAGTTAAAATGGTTATGTTCGTTAAATTAAAATCTTCCTCAATGAAACTATTGCATAACAATGTAGGTATATAAGTATGTGTAATTTCATGTTCAATGAAAAACGTTTTCAAGAAATTTAAATCGTACCTGTCTTGTCGTGATATTGGGTATAAACTTGCTCCAGAAATTAAATATGGATATATTTCCCATATGCTAGCATCAAAACTAATTCCAGAGAATAAAGTTCCTCTACTTGTGTGGTTTACTGAATATTCGGTTTGATGCCAAAGGCATAAATTGATCAGGTTTTTATGTTCAACCATAATCCCTTTTGGCTTTCCTGTACTTCCTGAAGTATAAATAATGTAAGCTAAATTTTCACCAGTTAAGGTTTGATTTAGTTTTTCAGAGCTATAATTGGTAATAATTTCCCAATGACTGTCTAATAAGATTTTAGTAATGTCATCACGTTGTATTGGCGTTTTTTTACTTATCACCGAACTACTTAGTACAACCTTAATATTGGCATCATTCAATATATAATTGATTCGGGCCAGAGGATAATCTGGGTCAATGGGAACATAAACACCTCCAGATTTCAAAATGCCTAAAATACTTATAATCATCTCAGGACTTCGATCAATACATACACCCACAAAGGTGCCAGATTTTACACCTTGTTCTTTTAAATAATGAGCTAATTGATTAGAATACTCGTCTAGTTTTTTATAGGTCAGGGTTTCTTTTTCGTAAACTACGGCGGCTGCTTCTGGTGTTTTTATTACTTGTTCTGAAAATAAATCTATTAGGGATTTGTTTTCTGGATTAGAAGTATCTGTTTTATTAAAAGTTTTTACTAATTGCACTTTTTCGACTTCGGTTAACATTGATAATTCATCAATTGATTGGTCGATATTATTGACGATGCTATTTAGTAAATGTTTGAAATGAGTCATCATGCGTTGTATCGTTTCTTCTTTGAAAAGAGAAGAACGATATGCCATGTTTAGAAAGAAGTTGGACTCTCTTTCAATAACACTTAACGTTAAGTCAAACTGTACTGATATTTCTGAGGTTTCATATCCTGATATTGGTAGAAGGTCTTCTTCTATGTTTTCTTCTTCTGAATCTATATCTATATCCCCTTCGGTTATGTCATTAGTGTCGTTTTGATAGTCAAACATTACCTGAAATAGAGGTGTTATAGTCATGTCTCTATAAGTAACTACACTATCAACGACCTTTTCAAAAGGTACTAATTGGTTGTCGTAACTTTTTAAAGTAGTTTGTTTTACCTGACTTAGCAGCTCTTTAAAACTTGGATTACCGCTTAAATCACTTCGAAGTGCTAGTGTATTGGCAAAAAAGCCTATTAAATCTTCCAATTCAGATTGGGTACGGTTTGCAATAGGTGTTCCTATACAAATATCATTCTGACCACTATAGCGATGTAATAATACTTTAAAGACTGTTAACAAAAACATGAAAGGTGTTACACCTTGTTGTTTGAATAGTGCGTTAAGAGATTGGTTTAAATTTTCATCCAACTCTAAAAGAACTTCATTCCCTTTGTTGTTTTGTTTGGTAGTTCGTTTGTAATCTAATGGTAATGAAAGAGTATTGGTTCCTTTTAGTTTTTCTTTCCAATATGCTAGTTGACCTTCTAAAAGTTCTTTTTCAAAGTAATTACGCTGCCAAATAGCATAATCAGAATATTGTAACTCTAGTTTTGGAAGAGGAATATCGTCTTCAAAGTCAAGGTAAGCATAGATAGTAATGAATTCGTTTGATAAAATTCCAGATGACCATCCGTCACTAGCAATGTGGTGTGTAACAAAGGCTAACACGTATTCATATTCTCCTAAGTCATAAAGACAAGCACGAAACATATAATCCTTAGATAAATCGAAAGGGATACTAATAAAAGCATCTATTTCTGATTCTAAGTCAGTTTCTTTGGAAATGAGAACTTTGCTTAAGGACCAATTGTTTTCAGAGATTACTTTTTGGTAACCAATGCCGTCTTCTTCGTAAATAACAGTTCGTAATACTTCATGCCGGCCAACAACTGTTCTCAGTGCCCGTTCTAATATTAAGATGTCTAACTCTGTATCTAAACGAATGATACTAGGGATATGATATTCCTCGCTATTTCCTTGAAGTTTATCTATAAACCACAATCGTTCTTGACCGAACGAAAGTGGAATATGATCTAACTCTTCTTTATTATAAGGAGTGATTTTTTCAAGTAATTGCTCAGAAATATCGTCATTTTCAAAAGATTTTAAATGTTTGATAATTAAATCTTTATTGGACTTTATTTCTGCTATAATTTCTGAGTTAATTTCAGAATTTGCTTTGACATTGAGTGAGTCATCTTTTAAAATTAACGTTATTCCTTCTTTTCGTAATTTTCGAAAAAAAGTTGTAATGTTCATAGTTTCCATAGCCTTTTAGATTTCAATGTTTATGCTGTATTCTTTCTCCTCGTCTTCAAGACTATGCTCTTTGTGTTCTAAATAGCAGGCTATTTCATCAATGGTAGTAAACCTAAAGATATTCTGAATGGCTATTTCAACTTCTAACTCTCTACGAATCATTGAAACTAAGCGAGTTGCTAAGAGACTATGCCCACCTAGTTCGAAGAAGTTATCGTAAATTCCTATTTTTTCAATTCCGAGTAATTCTTGCCAAATAGTAACAAGTTGTTCTTCCATTTCATTTCTAGGAGCTACATACTCAACAGTTGATAATATGGAACCATCAGGAGCCGGTAATAACTTCTTAGCTATTTTACCGTTATTGGTTAATGGCATTTCGTCTAGTTCAACCCATATGGTAGGAATCATATAATCAGGTAAGCGATCTGCTAACTCTTCTTGAATAGCTTCTTTATTAAATACTTCAGTTGGAACAATGTATCCTACTAAACGTTTATTACCTCTTATATCTTCTTTAGCTAATACACAACTGCTCTGGACATCATTTATCTCAGAAAGTACATTTTCGATTTCACCTAACTCGATTCGATATCCACGAACTTTAACCTGATCGTCTTTTCTTCCTGAGAATTCGATACTTCCATCAGGAAGCCATCGACCTAAATCTCCAGTTTTATAGATGCGTTCACCATTTTTAAACGGATTGTCAATAAACTTTTCTTTGGTAAGTTCTTCTCTATTCAAATACCCTCTTGCAACTCCAATACCACCAATGCATAATTCTCCAATTACGCCTAGAGGTAATAGGTCATTTGTATCGCTTAAAATATAAACCTGCATGTTATTGATAGGTTTTCCAATAGGCACCAAACCATTTATGTTTCCATTAAATGTAGTGGTACAAATACTCGCTTCAGTAGGACCATAAGCGTTAAAATATTCGTACTCTTTTGAGAATTCTTTGGCCACTGCTAAAGGAATAGCTTCTCCTCCAGTAACTAAGGTGTTAAGTGATTTTAAATCTTGAACTTCCAATAGTTGTAAAAAGGCTGGAGGTAATACAGCAAATGTGATGTTGTTTTCCAGAATAAATTCTCTGAACAACGAAGTGTCAGACTTCATTTCTTCTTCTATCATAAATAAGCTTGCACCACTTAAAAGCGACATTCCAATTTCCCAAATAGAAGCATCAAATGATGGGTTTGCAAACTGTAAGCAATTTGATTCTGAAGTAATAGAGAATGAATCAATATTTGCCAATAATGTATTAATTGCGCTAGCATGCTCAATCATTACTCCTTTAGGTTTACCAGTACTACCAGAGGTATAAATAATATAAGCTAAATTATCAGGCTTTAAGTCGATCTCTGGTTTACGGGCGCTGTAGTCTTCACCATTTTCGATAAATTGTTCTAGAACTGAATCGTCAATCACAAAAATGGCACCACTATCTTCACGTATATATTCCTTTCGCTCTTCTGGATAATAGATATCGATTGGAACGTATGTTCCTCCGGTTTTTAATATTGCTAAAAAAGATACTATTGACCAATCGCTTCGTTCCAAGGACACTCCAATTGGTGTTTCAACGTTTATTTCGTAAGTACCTAATAAGTAATTTGCGAATTGATTTGATAATTCATCTAACTCTGCATAGGTTATTTTCTCTTCTCCGTAAACAACTGCTATAGCTTCAGGAGAGTTTTGCACATGATTGCTAAATAACTCTACAATAGTTTTATCTTGAGGGTAAGCTGCTGCATTGTCATTGAAAATTTCCAATAATTGAGCTTCTTCCCCTTTTGTTAACATAGTTAACTCGTTTACAGCTTTTTCATTATTGATTTCTTCAATAATCTGATTTAAAACTGATTGCATATATGCAAGTATCCTGTCTGGCTCTATACTCGGGTCCATTTGCGCAGATAAACCAAATAATTCTCCGAAATCATCAACATTCAATGTGAATGGATAATTTGTTCGTTCATGACCAGCGATAAACGTTTCTCCAAAACTAGCAGCATTCGCGTCATCAATGCTTTCATCATCATCTTCTTCTGATGAATCGTGAGAATGACGGAAGTTTAATAAAGCACTAAAGAATGGAACTTCGTTTGAAATATCACTCCAGTTTTGAATAGCTGATAAAGGAGTTTGTTCATAGGGTAGTAATCCATTTAATAGTTCCTTAACCTTTTCAACGTAGTCTAAAACATTTCCATTTAGTTTAACGAAGAATGGCAGCGTGTTAATGAATAAACCTAATGAGTTCTCAGCACCTAAAGAACCTTGTAAGCGTCCAGAGAATAAAGAACCAAATAAAGCATAATTACTATTACTACATTTTCCAACTACCAATCCATAAGCAGCGTGGAATATGACAGCGGGACTCATTCCTAACTCAATACTTATACTGCGTATTTTTCTACTTAGTTCTAATGATAAAATAATTTCAGAATCTTTAATGTCACTTCCGTTTCCTCGAATATTTGATAACTCAAAAGGGTATGTAGGTTCTTCAATATCGGTCAATAAATTTTTGAAATAAGATTCACTGTCATTTGTTGCTTGTAGGTGTAAGGTATGTCCAATAAACTCACGATATAAAACAGGTTTCGTAAGCATGTCTTCGTTTCCTGATAAGTATTGATCTACCTCGAAAATAATCTTTTCCAACCCAACATGATCCATTACTAAATGATGTTGATTGACAATTAAATAGTAATTGTTATTTAATGGGTCATCGGCAGATTTTAATTCTAATAAAGGAGCTTTAGATACATCTAACCATTGACATCCAGGAGCCATTAATGACTCTAATTCAGAAAGAACATTTTCGGGATTATCTATAGTCAGATGCTCTACAGTTAAAGGAACCTCTCTTAGTACTACCTGTACAGCGTATGGAAGCCCTGTACCAATAACACAAGTACGTAATACATCATGGCGATTTGTTACAAATTGTAGTGCGTCTATAAAAGTTTTTCGTTCTTCTTCATTTGAAAATGATAATAAATGAGGTAAAACGTATGGATCACCACTTTTTTTGTCGCTCATTAAATAATGGAAATAAATTCCTTCTTGTAATGGAGATAAAGGGTACATGTCTTCAATATTTGAAACACCACCTTCTACTTGAGAAACTAGTAAGTCTAAATCCTCTTGGTTAAAATCGAGTAACGGAACCATTGAAGGAACAATACGTTCAGTAGTTGAGGTAATTCCATTTTCAGGAACTTTGTACATTTCTTCAAGTGAAGTTACTCTTTGACTAATTCCAGAAATGGTAGCATCAATAAAAACATCTTTTATTTCAATATGTAAGTCTAATTTTTGAATGCGAGAAATAAGTTGAACAACTAATAAACTATGTCCTCCAAGCTCAAAGAAGTTGTCATAAATTCCAATTTTGTCCAGATTTAATAACTCTTGCCAAACGGCAACTAATTCTTCTTCAACCTTATTTCTAGGAGCTACGTATTTTCTTCTAAGCAGCAATGATTCATCGATTTCTGGTAATGATTTTTTGTCAATTTTTCCATTAGAGGTTAATGGCATTTCTTCCAATTCAACCCATAACATAGGAATCATATATTCTGGCAATGTTTCCTTTAATTGCGCTTGTAGTTGTTCTTTATCAAATTCTCCTTCTACAACTACATAAGCAACTAAACTATTACCTCTTGGGTCTTCTTTAACCAGTACGCAACATTGGTTTACAGACTCTAATAATAAAATTGACTTTTCTACTTCTCCCAGCTCAATACGATAACCTCGAATTTTTACCTGATTGTCTTTTCTTCCTTTGTATTCAATAGTTCCATTAGGTAGCCAACGAGCTAAATCTCCAGTTTTATAGAGTATACCTTCTTCTTTAAATGGATTCGGGATGAACTTTTCTGTGGTTAAGGTTTCTCTGTTGATATATCCTTTGGTAACTCCTTTACCGCCTATATATAACTCTCCAAATACTCCTAGTGGAACTGGGTTGTCAAAAGCATCAACAATATATGCTTCCACATTGGGCATGGGAGAACCGATATTATTGTTGGTAAACTCTTTTATATCAGTAGCTACAATAGCATCAACGGTTATTTCCGTAGGGCCATAGTGGTTGTTGATCTGAACATCAGGTAAAAAACTTTGTATTTCAGCAACTAATGAAGCTGTTAAAGATTCTCCTCCGATACATAACAACTCTAAACTTAGATCATTTGATATAGTTGGCGTTAATCCGGTTAGGAATATGCTGAAGAAGCTCGGCGTTCCTTGTAACACAGTAACTTTTTCAGTTACTAATAAATGCAACAGAGAAGGAATGTCTTTACTCGTATTTGTATTAGGTATTACAATCCGTTCACCTGTTATCAACGGTATGAATAATTCCAGTAAAGAAACATCGAAAACATAATTGGTTAGTAAACATGATCTTAATGCTTGTTCTGAGCCTAATAGTTTTAATTCGCCTTGCAGAGTAGACGCTAAGTTTCCATGGGTTACAGCAACTCCTTTAGGTTTTCCCGTACTACCTGAAGTATAAATAACATAAGCTAAATTATTGGGCGATGAATTATTTATGTTTGTTGAAGATCGCTTTGAAATGTCTTCCCAGTTATTGGTTAAGGAAACAACCTTGGTTTTGTCTTTGCTTGAGAAAATTTCACTTATGTTTCCACTACTGATCAATAATTCAATACCTGTGTCTTCAAGGATATAATCGATACGAGCTTGAGGATAATTTGGATCAATCGGAACATAGGCTCCACCTGACTTTAGAACCCCCAAAATACCTACAATCATATCTTGACTTCGTTCTAAACAAATACCTACTAAAGTGTCCGATTGAACACCTTGTTCTTTAAGGTAATGTGCAAGCTGATTTGATCGTTCATTTAACTCTTTGTATGAGAGCGATGTTGATTGAAATACAGAAGCAATAGCATCAGGTGCTTTTTCAACTTGAGCTTCAAATAAATCAACAACTGTTTGATCGGCAGGATAAGGAACAGTGGTAGCATTAAAGGCTTTTAATATTTGAACCTCCTCTTTTTCGGTTAACATAGGAAGATCGTTAATCGGAAGCCCACTGTCATATACGATGCTCTTTAACAAGTTTTCGAAATGAACCATCATACGTTTTATTGTTTCCTCTTTGAACAATGCCGTACAATAGGTTAAATTTAAAGTGATTTCACCATCTCCTTCAGATGCATCCAAAGTAAGATCAAATTCTGATTTATCATCGTTAAATTCATATCCTGAAACAGCTACATCATCAATAGTTACATCTGAAGAGCCAGAAGGAGTGTTTTGCAAGGTAAACATTACCTGAAATAAAGCGCTCGAGCTTGTATCACGAGTTTTAACCACACGATCAACTATTTTCTCAAAAGGTGCTAATTGATGATCGTAGCTTTTTAAGGTAGTTTCTTTTACTTGACGTAAAAAATCCTTGAAACTTGGATTTCCTGCTAAGTCGCTTCGCAATACCAACGTGTTTACGAAGAACCCAATCATTTCTTCTAAATCTGCTTGTGTACGATTCGCAATAGGTGTACCAACTGAAATATCTTGTTGACCGCTATAACGTGATAACAATACCTTAAAAGAAGCCAATAATAGCATAAATAAGGTTACACCTTCTTTTTTGGCTAAAGCGTTAAGTGAGTTTGTCAGTTTTTCATCTAAATCAACAAATAATGTCGCACCTGCTGTACTTTGAATAGAAGGTCTAGGATAATCAAAAGGTAAAACCAATGGGCTTGAATCTTTCAGTTTTTCTTCCCAATAGGTTAATTGATCTTCTAAAATTTCCTTTTCAAAATAGTTCCGTTGCCATAATGCATAGTCTGAATATTGTAAATTCAATTCAGGAAAATGGATTTTTTGTCCTGCCTTTAATGAACTATAAATTGTTATAAACTCATTGGTTAAAATACCTGACGACCAACCATCACTGGCAATATGATGAAAAACGCAAGCGAGTACATATTTATTTTTTCCTATGTCAAACAAGCTACAACGAAGCATATAATCTTTAGATAAATCAAATGAGATATTCATAAAATCATGAACCTCTTTTTCTAAGTTTGCTTCTTCTGAAATAACTACTTTTTGTAAAGACCAATCATCTACAGGTATTACTTTTTGGAAACCAATTCCTTCTTCTTCGTAAATTACAGTTCGTAGAACTTCATGACGATTTACAATTGTTTTTAGTGTTTCTTCCAATATGTTTACGTCCAGATCTCCTTCTAATCGAATAACAGTGTTTATATGATATTCTTCACTGCTTCCATTCATTTGGTTTAGGAACCATAAACGTTCTTGACCAAACGATAATGGAATATGGTCTAGGTCTTGTTTGTCGTATGGAGTTATTTTTTCAAGTAAGCTTTCTGAAGATGTATCTTCTTCGTAAGCCCTTAAGTAGTCAATAATTAATTCTTTGTTGTTTCGTATTTCATTTATTATCTCAGGATCAATTTCAGCATCAGCTTTAATGTTTAATGATCCGTCGTTTAAAACTAGTTTTATTCCTTCTTTATAAAGTTTGCGAAAGAAAATTGTAATATCCATGTTCGGTTAGGTTAGATTTATATTTCGATATTTATACTATATTCTTTTTTCTTATTCTTTAAGCTGTATTGTTTGTGTTCTAGATAACAGGCTATTTCATTTATGGTAGTAAATTTGAACACGTTTCGAATAGCAACTTCGACTTCGAATTCTTTGCGAATCATTGAAACTAAACGAGTAGCTAGTAAACTATGACCACCTAGTTCGAAAAAGTGATCATGAATTCCTATTTTCTCTACCTCAAGCAATTTTTGCCAAATAATTACCAATCGTTTTTCTATGTCATTCCTCGCGGCTACGTATTCAGTTTTTGAATGAATGGTTCCATTTGGAGTTGGTAATGCCTTTTTATCTATTTTACCATTTGAGGTCAATGGTATTTCGTTAAGTTCTACCCATAAATTAGGAACCATATAGTCAGGTAATGTCTTTTTAAGTTTTAGCTGAATCTTTTCTTTATCAAAAGATTTGTTAGGAACTATATATCCGATTAAGTTATTGGAGCCTTTACTATTTTGTTTGGCTAAAACACAGCAGTGGCTGACTTCGGTTAATGATGATAAAACTTTTTCTATTTCTCCCAGTTCAATTCGATATCCACGTATTTTAACTTGATCATCTTTTCTTCCAAAAAAAGCTATATTTCCATCTGGCAACCATTTTCCTAAATCTCCTGTTTTATATAATCTGTCCCCTTTTTTAAAAGGATTTTCGATAAACTTTTCTTGGGTTAACTCTTGTTGGTTTAGGTAACCTCTGGCGATACCTTGCCCTCCAATACATATTTCCCCTATTACCCCAATCGGAACTGGTTGCATTTTATTATTGGTAATATAAACTTGTGTGTTTTTAATTGGGGCACCAATAGAGATATCTTTATCATTATTTAAATCCGTATATGGTGATGTTATTGTGGACGTAACGGTAGCTTCCGTTGGTCCATACTTATTGTAAAAAGAGTAATGTTTACTCCATTTTTGCATTAATTCAGGAGGACAAACTTCACCTCCTGAAATAACAGTTTTTAAATGCTTTATTTTATCATTTATTTCAAAAGTGTTAAGCAAGCTTGGAGTAGCATGTAAATAGGTGATTTTTTCTTTTTTTAAGAGTTTGACTAGTTTGAAAGAATCGACTATAACTTCATTATCTATTAGAATTAATTTGGCGCCACTAGACAGGGAAATAAAAATTTGCTCAACAGAAGCATCGAACACGAAGTTTGCCAGTTGTAAAATAACTTCATTGGAATCTATATTAAGAAAAGAACGTTGGGATGTTATTAGATTTACAATAGTGCGATGTTCAATTAGTACTCCTTTAGGGTTTCCTGTACTTCCGGAAGTATAGATTACATAGGCTAAATGATTTGGTTGAATGGAAATATTTAATTTACTCTTGGGGTAAATCTCGATGTCATTCCAATTACTTTCTAAGGATATGATGCTTATATCTTTTCTGTTTTCTAATGTTTTTTGGACAGCGTCTGAACTTAAAAGATGAGTAATTTTTGCATCCTTTAAAATGTAATTAATTCGTTCTTTCGGATAATTTGGGTCAATAGGAACATAGGCTGCACCTGATTTAAGAATCCCTAAGATTCCTACAATCATTTCTAAACTCCGCTCCAAGCAAATTCCAATTAACATATCTTCACAAACATTTCTATCATGTAAGTACCTTCCTAATTGATTTGAGCGCTCATCGAGTTCTCTATAGGTTAGTGTTTTTCCATTGTGCTTAACGGCAATAGAATTGGGTGATTTAAGAACTTGATCTGAAACCAAATCGACTAGCGTTTTATTCAGTGGGTAGTTTAATTGAGTATTGTTAAATCCCTCAAGTAATTGGTTTTTTTCTTCCTGTTGAATGATATTTAAGTCGACTAAAGATGTTGGTTCTCCAGAATTTAAACCAGACACTAGTTGATTCAATGTTTCTTCAACGTATCCAATTACGCGCTTAACATTAATATCTGAAGTAACTTTTGTCGTTAAATTAAAATCTATTCCAAAATCATCTATACTCAATGCAAAGGGATAATTGGTGCGTTCATAGGAGTCGATGATCGTAATTCCAGAATCAATTATCTGTTGATTATTTTCAGTTACAGAAGAATTTGATGTATGGCGAAAGTTTAGTAATGCGCTAAACATAGGAATATCATTCGCAATACCGCTCCAACGTTGAATTTTTGATAAAGGTGTTTGCTCAAAGGATAAATATTCGTTTAATCGGTGATGTACTTTTTGAACATATTCTGGAATACTTCCTGTTAATTCGATAAAGAAAGGTAAGGTGTTGATATATAGGCCTAATCCGTCTGATGCTTCTTGTAGTCGACCAGAGAATATTGATCCAAAAAGCGCATAATTTGAATTACTGAGTCTTCCAATAACAATTCCATAGGCAGCATGAAATAAAACAGCTGGACTTATTTTTAAACGATTACTGATGTCACGAATTTTGCTGCTTAATTTTTTAGGAAGAGAAATCGTTAACTCTTCAATATTATGTCCATTTTCTCTGGTATTAGAGAGTTGGTAAGGGTACGTTGGGCTATCAATAGCTCCTAATAAATTTTTGAAGAATTCTTTACCACTATTGTTTGTTTGCTGGTAAAGGGTTTGCCCAATAAAGTTTCTATATAAAGTAGGTTTAGGAAGCTTTGATTCTTGGTTCGATATATACGATTTTATTTCTGAAATTACTTTTTCTAGGCCTATATGATCAATAGCTAAATGGTGTTCCAGCAATATCATATAGTAAAGGTCGTTTTGAAGGTCGTCTACTATTTGTAGTTTTATTAAAGGAGCTTTGGAAGCATTTAGCTTATGATTTCCAGAGTTTATCAGGCTCTGTAAGTCGTACAAAATATTGTCGGTGTTTTCAATAATCAATTCCTCAACTACTACCTGTACTTCTTTCAGTACTACTTGAACAGGTTCAGGTAAGTCCTCACTCAAAAAACAGGTTCGTAAAACATCATGACGATTTATAACGAACTGTAAAGCTTTTGTAAAAGAAGTTCTCTTTTCTTTAGTTGTAAAAGATAATAGTATCGGAGTTACATATGGGTCACCGTCGAGATCATTACTTATTAAATGTTGGAAATAAATTCCTTCCTGCAAGGGTGATAGAGGATATATATCTTGGATGTTAGAAACTCCACTAGGAACACTTCGAACGATTCTATCGATATCTTCTTGTTCAAAATTTAAAAGAGGCACCATTGATGGAGTGATATACCGCGTATCCTCTTTAATACCGTTAGCAGGAACTTGATATTTTGTTTTTAACGAGATTAGACTCTCGCCAATTCCAGCGATAGTGGCGTTCGAAAAAAAATCCTTTACCGCAACATGATAATCGTTTTTTTGTAATTGATCTATTAATTTTACAACTAATAAACTATGTCCGCCTAATTCAAAAAAGTTGTCATAGATTCCTATTTTCTCTATACCCAACAGCTGTTGCCAAATGCTTACTAACTGTTTCTCAATTTCATTTCTCGGTTCTACAAAGGTTTTACTAGATAATACCGTTTCATTAGGTTCTGGTAAGTTTTTTTTATCCACTTTACCATTGGCAGTTAATGGCATCTTTTCTAATTCAACCCATAGCGTTGGAACCATATAATAAGGTAGACTTTCCTTTAAAAAAGATTCTATAACCTCCTTGTCAAAATTTCCTTTCGAAACAACGTGTCCAATCAAACGTTTATTTCCATTGATATCATCTTTTGTTACAATGCAGCAATTGGAAATAGATGTATGTTTAAAAAGTGCATTTTCAATTTCTCCTAATTCAATTCGATAACCACGAATGCTAACTTGAGAATCTTTTCTTCCTATGAACTCTAAAGTTCCATTGGGTAACCATTTTACTAAATCGCCTGTTTTATAGATTCGTTCTCCTTCTTTAAATGGATTCCGTATAAATTTTTCATTGGTAAGTGTTGTGTTGTTTAAGTAACCTTTCGCAGTACCTTTTCCGCTTGCCCATAATTCTCCAATAACACCTTTAGGACATAAATTTCCTGAGGTGTCGATAACATATAAAGAAGTATTGGCAATTGGTTTTCCAATAGGAATGTTGTTTGAAACTTCTTCTACTTTTTGATAACTGATACAAACAGTGGTTTCAGTGGGGCCATAGGAATTATATATTGGAATCTTTTTGATGAGGTTATTGATGTAAGAGGATTTTAATACATCACCTCCACTGATAATAGCACGTAAGGATAAAGTTTCAATATCTGATTTCGAATTTAAGAAATCGATCAAAAAAGGGTGTGTACTAATTAGTGTAATATCATGTTCTTTGCATAAGGAAAGAATCGAATTAAAGTCTTTAGGGTCTTCAACAAGTATTAACTGTCCCCCTTTGCTTAGAATTGGAAATATTTCCTCAATGGACGTATCAAAAGAAATAGAAGCTTGGTTTAAGATTATATCTGAGCGAGTTACTTCAAAATAATTTGAAAATGTGAATACATAATCAATTAGTGATTCGTGTGTTACCATAACGCCTTTCGGAATACCAGTGCTTCCTGAAGTGTATATCAAATAGGCTAGGCTGTTATTTGATATATGGATTATAGGTTTCTCTGATGATTCTGTTTCGATTACAGTCCAATCTCGATTCAGAGTTAAAATAGATAGTTCATTGCTAATAGGAAGTAAAGGAGTTGTATTTCTATTGGTTAGAATCAAACTCATGTTTGAGTCGTCAATGATATGTTTAATGCGGTCTTTTGGAAGGGTGTTATCAATAGGGACGTATGCTGCACCTGCTTTTAAAATTCCCAAAATGCCAACCAACATTTCTAAACCACGATTGATGCAAATTCCTACAAATAAATTTTCTTGAATTCCTTTGTTTATTAAATAATTGGCTAATTGGTTGGAGCGCTTACTTAGCTCTTCATAGCTTAAAGAGCCTTCTTTATAAACTGCGGCAATAGCATTAGGATTAATTGCAACTTGTTTTTCAAAAAGAGTTATAATATTTTCATTTGGTGGGTAATCTATTTCAATTCCCTTACCAATTCCTAATAAATACTTTTCCTCTTGATGAGGTAAAATGGAAAGGTTTTTTAAAGGTTCTGCTAACCCATTTTCAAATTGTCTTAAAATAAATAATAACCGCTCTACGAACTCCTCTATCTCTGTTTTTTCGAAATATTCTTGAAGAAAATCAATATTTAGTATTAATGAAGAATCTTCTCCATAATCACACCAACGTATTGATAAAGGGTCTTCTAAATCTGTGATGGGAGACATGTGTTTTATTGCTATATGCAAGCCCGAGGACAATGATTTTGCAAAGGGAAAAGGTTCGTAGTTTATGATAATATCAAAAACTTGTTGCCGGTTTTCCGATAACAATTTTAAAGACCTATTTAAATGAGAAATTGGATATTTTCTATGTCTATAATCATTCCGCTGTATTTGCTTTAGCTCAGATATAAAATCTAACAAAATTTTGTCGGGTTTATATTCTCCTTTGAACGGAAGAATGCTCGAAAACATTCCTAGTGTTTTCCTTTCTTCACGACTTACTCTATTATGTATAGGAATACCGAAACTAAAAACTTCTTGATCTGTAGTTTTTCCATAATACACTAGCAATGCAGCCAAGGTAAATTGAGATAAATTAGCCTTCGTCTTTTTTGTTAAACGGTTAAATAGGGCTTGATCGGATTTTGAAATATGCATTGAGAACCGACACCCCTCAGTTTTGCTATTTTTTTTATTGTAATTAATTACCGGTTTAGGAATGCTACTAAATTTCTCTTTCCAGTAATTTGCATCTTTAATGTATTGTTGTGATTCTAAATAATCGTTGCTTTTTTTTGCAATATTGAAGTAAGAAGGGTAATTATTTGATACAGGCTTATCGGCGTTATTAAGTCTTCGGTCATATTCCTCTGTAACATAGTTTACGATGAGAGCGGTACCAAATCCATCATATACTAAATGATGATTATAACTATACCACCAATGAAGATTTTCCTTTATTTTTATAAGTGAATGCTTGTACAACTTTTCTTGTTTTAAATCAAAAGCTGTATCAATTTCTTGCTGCATCCATTCTTTTGCTTTCTGTTCAGGATCAAGTTCGTTGGAAAAGTCGATTTCATTTAAAAAAACTTCCTCATGCTTGCCAACGTACAATAAAGGTTCATACCCCGTGAAATCATATTTTAAGTTATAAGTGTCAAATGCCATTGATAAACTTGCAACAACACTTTTGAATAGAGCTGAGTCAAGGTTTCCTGTAAGAACAACATATCCGCCCATATTATACATAGGGCTTTGAGGGTTTACCAATTGACCGTAGTAAACCTCTAATTGTGCTAAATGCAACTTCTCTTTTGAAATCATGTAGTTTAGTAAGTTACTTTTGAATAAGATTTTAAAATGGAAGAGATGCGCATCGGATAGTGATATCAAATTTTTGATTTAATATCAGTGATGCTTTTTGATAGAATTTTTCTTATCGATGAATTGCAAAAGTGTAATATTTCTTGCAATGCACTATGGTTAAATACAAAATTTAACTGAAGCTATAAAAATCAGCTAACCAGTTTCCTTATAGTTTTGTAGGATAAATGATTTGATATCTCTTTAGATGAGATTAATGATGATTTTATATGCTGGAAATTAGATAATAAATCTTTCTAAAAAAGATAAGTTTTATAGTAATAAAAAACTGTTGGGATGTGACGGAGTTTAAGCCTTTTTGAATATTGTTCTTGAATAAAATGAAAAATGATAGAATTTGAATACGGCTTCGCCCTTGCCAATCACATAATGGTCTCCTTCTAATCTTATTGAGTAATTTTCCCGTAAATATAGAAAAAAAAGAGAATAAACATAACTTCCTTTTTTAATTTAAAGATTATTTAATTTGCACAGGTAGAGTAAGTGATGATTTGAAAAGTAGAAAACGATTAATACAGAAGGGGGCATTGGAAAGTAATAAAAGGTTATTTGTTTTCGAAAGTATTTGAATTTATTCTCAAATGATAGATCAATAATATTTTACTAGGTGTTTTTTTTTAGCGGAGTATTTGTTCTCAGAATTTATTGATTCGTAATAAATTGGAAGTTTCGGATTAAAAATTATGAAAACAATAACAATTTTTTCAATGGAACGTATTATATTTAGAAATTCTGAAGAAAAAGCTAACACTTATTAAACTATATCAAATTGAAAAAATCGCTCAATTTTTTAGTTTCACTACTACTAAAAAAAAATAAAATACCGTTTGACAAGGATGAATTAAACTTCCAAATAGAAAGTCATCCTTCGTATCCAAGTTTACATGCAATTACAGGAGTTCTTGATCATTTTAATATTGAAAATGTAGCGGCTGAAGTTCCTGCAACAGAAGAAATATTAGAACAATTACCTGAAGTTTTTTTAGCTCAAGTCAAATCTCCCGAAAATGGAAAAGAACTTGTTGTGGTTGAAAGAGCGGAAGATCTTGTAATAGTAATTAATATTGAAGGAAAGAAGAAAACACAAAGTTCAAAAGAATTTCTAGAAGTATTTACTGGAATTATTGTCGCTGTTGAGAAAACAGATACAATTCAAACGACTTCAAAATCTAACAATAAGCCTTTAAAATATGCAGCTTATGTATTCTTGTTTGGATTTTTAGGATTTCTAATTTTTAGAAATTACGGTAATGTTTTAGGTGTGTTTCATCTATTGCTTTCAGGGCTGGGGTTTGTAATTAGTGTTGCTATTTTAAAACAAGAATTCGGTTTACAGAGTTCAATTGGAGAAGCTTTTTGTTCTGGTACTGACGACAAGAAAGATTGTGATGCTGTACTAACTTCAAAAGGAGCTGAAATTATTAAAGGGTTTAAATTAAGTGATTTTAGTATTACCTATTTCGGAATCATGGTGCTTTTTACCCTGATTCAAATAGGGAATCCGAATTTGGCTTTACTCATTACATATGCATCCATACCTGTTACTATATATTCTATTTATTATCAATATGCCGTTTTAAAGAAATGGTGTTTGTTATGTTTGAGTATCGTTGGTGTTTTATGGTTACAAGCGGGAATAGCATTCTTCCTGACTCCTCAGTTTACTTTCGATCTGAATAGCACATTGCTTTTTGGAATAATTTCATTGGCGTTACTAGTTAGTTGGACTCAGTTAAGACCAATATTAAATGAAGTAATTGAGCTACGAAGGGAAAAAGTTAAATCGACTAAATTCAAAAGAAACTTTGGATTGTTTCAGAGTCTATTGAATGAATCAGCTAGTTTGAATACTTCAATAAAAGATAGTCAAGAAATTGTGTTTGGAAATGTTGATGCTAATTTAGAGTTAGTTGTTATAACAAATCCATTTTGTGGTCATTGTAAACCTGTTCATAAACACATTGAAGAAATATTACAGAAGTTTCCTGATGCCGTGAAAGTAAGAATAAGATTCAATGTGAATACGAACGATGTGGAAAGCGATTTAGTGAAAATAACAAGTAGTCTTGTTCAAATATATCACGAAAGAGGTAAAGAAACTTGTTTGGTAGCAATGCAAGAGATTTATGAGGGAGGAAATGTTAAAGTGTGGCTAAAGAATTGGGGATCTCAAAGTGCCGTATTCGTTGAAGAATTAGAGAGAGAAAAAGATTGGTGCCAGGAAAATGGTATAAACTTTACTCCTGAAATTCTTGTAAACGGGAAATCATTTCCAAAAGAGTATGACAGATCGGATTTAGTGTTCTTTATTGAGGAATTAAATGAACAATCAACAGTTGTAAATTAAAAATACATTGACCTATTAAGGTCGAATTAAAATATTCTTTCGCGAGGAATAGACACAAGGGGGTGAGTGTCTTTAATAATCGCCCTATAACCTAACCAAATTTATTTATTATGAAAAAAAACATATCGAACTTGGGGAATATTTTACCCCGAGAGGTTCAAAAGACCATCCAAGGAGGATTCGGATTTGTTTGTCCAGGTGCTTATCCTAATCATGAGGATACGTGTCCAAGAGGAACCTATCCTTTCCCTGATCCTAGGGTAGGACATTCAGTATGTTGTAAAGATCAGTTCCCATATTAAAATATGAGAATTGTTTTTACAGAGAATATAGACACAATGGTGAGTGTCTCTAATGATCACCGCTTTAACCAAACCAAATTACATTAATTATGAAAAAAAGTATTTCAAACTTAGGAAAAATATTAACCTCAAAGAACCAAAAGAGTATTAATGGAGGAGGAGATGTCGTATGTAGAGCTGGTTATTTCAATACTGAAGAAACGTGTAGAAGAGGGCATTATCCGCATCCAGTATGGGGGCCATCTATTTGTTGTGCGGGCTAAAATAAATTGTAATTAAGATCATATTTTTTGAAAAAATTTCCGAACTATAAACAAACTGAAGCAAAAGACTGCGGACCAACATGTATCAAGATAATTGCAAAGCATTATGGAAAAACCATAAATACACAACAACTTCGCGATTTAAGTGAAACAACACGTGAAGGTAGCAGTTTGTTAGGATTAAGTGAAGCTGTAGAATCTATTGGGATCAAATCTTTGGGTATTAAGCTTGCGTTTAATAAACTTAAAGAAGCTCCGTTACCTTGTATTCTACATTGGAACAAAAATCACTATGTGGTTCTTTATAAAATAAAAAGAGATACTGTTTATATTTCTGATCCTGCGCATGGATTGCTTACCTATTCTAAGGATGAGTTTATTCAGAATTGGATTGGTAATAATGCTGATGAAACTACGGAAGAAGGAATCGCTTTATTGGTGGAACCTACTCCTAAGTTTTACAGTGAAGAGTTCGATCAAGATGAAAAATTTGGGTTTTCATTTATATTTAAATACCTAATTAAGTATAAGAAATTCATAGTTCAATTGATCATTGGTCTCCTCGCAGGGAGTTTATTACAGCTGATTTTACCTTTTTTAACACAAAGTGTTGTTGATGTAGGTATTGAAAATCAGGATTTGAATTTTGTATATCTCATTTTATTTGCCCAGTTATTTTTGTTTATAGGAAAAGCGTCATTAGAAATTATTCGAAGTTGGATATTGTTACACTTAAGTACAAGGATAAATATTTCATTGATTTCAGACTTTTTTATCAAATTAATGAAATTACCTATTTCTTATTTTGATGTTAGAATGACGGGAGATTTGTTACAAAGAATAAATGATCACAAACGTATTGAAAGAATACTAACCACATCATCTTTAACTGTTTTATTTTCATTTTTTAACCTTATTATTTTTAGTGTAGTTCTTGCCTATTATAGCATGCAAATTTTTGGTGTGTTTGTATTAGGAAGTGTGTTGTACTTTGGTTGGGTTCTTTTCTTCTTTAAAAAGAGGAAAGAGCTAGATTACAAGAGATTCTCACAAGTGAGTGAGGAACAAAGTAAAGTAATTGAGTTGATAAATGGAATGCAGGAGATTAAACTTCACAATGCCGAAAAACGAATGCGTTGGAATTGGGAATATGTTCAAGCACGATTGTTTAAAGTTGCCACTAAGAGTTTAGCATTAGAGCAAACTCAAAGTGTCGGATCAAATTTCATAAATGAGTTAAAGAACATGTTCATTACAATTCTATCGGCGAAGCTGGTAATTGATGGGCAAATCACCTTAGGGATGATGATGGCAATAAGTTACATAGTTGGTCAGCTGAATGGTCCAATTGTTCAGCTGATTAACTTTATGAGAGATGTTCAAGATGCTCAGATATCTTTGGACAGATTGGGTGAAATTCATAATATGGAAGAAGAGGAAAACTACACAGAGGAAAAGGTGCGAGTAATTCCTGAAAACGTTCCAATTCATTTGAAGGATGTTACTTTTAGATATACTGGAGGTCTAGAGCCAGTTATTAAGAATTTATCACTTGAAATTCCTGAAAATAAAACAACGGCGATTGTAGGAGTTAGTGGTAGTGGAAAAACTACATTAATGAAATTGTTGTTAGGTTTTTATAAAATTAATGGAGGAGATATTACCGTTGGCAATTTCAATTTGAGGAATATTTCCCAACAAGAATGGAGGAGAAATTGTGGAGTGGTAATGCAAGAAGGCTATGTGTTTAACGATACCATTGCTAAAAACATTGCTGTGGGAGAAGATTATGTAGACAAAGAAAAGTTAAATCATGCGATTGATGTAGCGAACATTAGAGATTATATTGATGGCTTACCTTTAGGATACAATACAAAGATAGGAAGTGAAGGAAGTGGATTGAGTACAGGGCAGAAACAACGATTGTTTATTGCACGTGCAGTATATAAAAATCCGAAGTTTTTATTTTTTGATGAAGCTACGAGCGCGTTAGATGCCAATAATGAGAAAGTCATTATGGAGAATTTGAACAAGTTTTTCGCGAATAAGACTGCAGTAGTTATTGCTCACCGATTGAGTACAGTGAAAAACGCACATCAAATAGTAGTGCTTGATAAAGGTAAAATTATAGAAAAAGGAAACCATGAAGAGCTCACTAAGTTAAAAGGTAGTTATTACCATTTGGTTAAAAATCAATTAAACTTAGGTAAGTAAACTAATATAATATGCCAGTAGAGAATAGAGAAGACATTGAAATAAGGAGTGAAGAAGTACAAGAAATTCTTAGCTATGTACCCAATTGGATGATTCGTTGGGGGAATACATTGTTACTTCTAATGATAGTAATGTTATTGTTTATTTCATGGTTTGTGAAGTATCCTGATGTAATATCGAGTCAGGTAATGGTTACTACGGCGTCACCTCCAGAAAAAATTTATGCTAAATCAGGTGGGCAGTTTGAGGTTTTTTTGACAACAGAAGGTGAGAAGGTTAAAGATGGGCAAATTTTAGCAGTAATTGATAACAGTGCTTTGTATCAAGATGTGCTACTGTTAAAAAGTATTGTGGATACTGTTCCTACGAATTTGGAGTCGTTTCAGTTCCCGATAGAAAAATTACCTCCTTTAATTTTAGGTGATATAACAACCAGTTTTTCTCAGTTTGAAAATGATTATTCTGAATATGTTTTAAATGAAAAATTAGCGCCATTCAAATCCGAAACCTTTGCAAACAGAATGTCTGTTATTGAGGCTAGGGGACGATTACAGATTTTGCTTTCTCAAAAAGAGTTGAACAAAAAGGAACTTGAGTTTAAATCGGTAGATTTAGAAAGAAGTCGAAAAATGTTTGGAGAAGGAGTGATCTCTGAAAAAGATAAAGAGCAAAAGGAAATTGAATATCTTCAAGCGAAGCGAGCCTATAAGAGTCTTGAAAGTTCTATTTCTCAGATTAGAGAATTAATTAACAATTCTGCAAAGAACTTGGAAGGAACTTCGATTAAAAAGACTCAAAATGACACACGTTTAAGGAAAAAGGCTATTCAGTCATTCTTATACCTAAAAAAAGCCATTAAAGACTGGGAAAAAGCCTTTGCGTTGAAATCTTCAATTAATGGAGAAGTTTCCTTTTTGTCTTTTTGGAATAAAAATCAGACTGTAAAGGCAGGAGATTTAATTTTTACAATTATACCTGGTAAAAGTGATTCGTTTATAGGTAAGATAAAAGCCCCTGCGGCAAATTCAGGTAAAATTAAAGCAGGTCAAAAGGTTCAAATAAAGCTTTTCAATTATCCTTCGGATGAATTTGGAGAATTAAATGGTAAGGTGAAATATATTTCTGCAGTACCTGATGCTGAGGGAAAATATTTAGTGGATGTTTTATTACCAAAGGAACTAATAACTACATATGGTAAGAAAATAGACTTCAAACAAGAAATGCAGGGAAGTGCAGATATTGTTACCGAAGATCTGAGACTTATCGAAAGATTTTTCTATCAACTTAAGAAGATTATTAAATAATATACGAAATTGAATTGTCCTGAAAGCTCTATTTACATAGAGCTTTTTCTATTGGAAATTATTTATGAAATATTTAATACTTTTTTAGCTTTTTCAAAGTAACAATTAAATGATGGTATCGTTTTATTAGTGTTGTGACGAATAACACATATTACTTATTACGAGTTTCTTGATTCCATATTTAAAATCATAAGAAATGATAATTCGATTCAATAAATGATCGTTTAAAATAAATACTAAAAGATAGACATAGGCCTAGAGTGTCTCTAAATGATCTAGGTGAAAATTAACCTATATTAAAACTTTTCATTATGAAAAACCAAATTTCTAGTTTAGGAAAACTACTTAAAAAGTCAGAGCAAGTAACAATTAACGGAGGAAGAAAGCAATGTAAACCACGTTGGAGTGAGGTATGTCTTGATTGGGGAGGTCATTGTTCCGAAAGTGAATGTGCCTACGGAGGTCCTATAGATTAACGTATTGCGTAAAGCAAAAAAGAGCCTCTTTTAAGAGGCTCTTTACTATATCAATAAATTCTGTTTTATCTAATTTATTTCTTTAAAGCGATCAACACTTGTTTTTAACCACTTTTCATAAGTCTCTTGATCTGTGTATTGCTCTGGTGAATTCAATACTTCTAAATCAGGACTTAGAGCAACATAGAATGGCTGAGATGCAATCTTAAAGTTTGCAGTTTGTAATGTAGCCCACTTATCTCCATAAGTTCTAATTCTCTTTAATTTACCATTTGGCTTAATGTAATCAAATTGCTCTTCCTTAGGAAGCATTCTTTGATGATCATCAACGTATAAAGAGATAATTACAAATTCGTTGCTTAGTATTTTATAAACATCTGGTTGACTCCAAATATTTTCTTCCATTTTTCTACAGTTAACACATGCCCATCCAGTAAAATCTAGAATAACTGGCTTGTTAACTTCTTTAGCATATGCAATTCCTTCATCAATATCTTTAAAGCAGTCTAAATTTAAAGGACATTGATTGTCTCCCTGCTTATAGATACTATGAAATTTAGGTGGAGCAAATCCACTTAATAATTTACTTTGATCCCATGTTGGCTTTTGTAAAACTCCTGGAGCTAAATAAACGGCAACTCCTAAAATCATAAGACCTATTAAAACTCTAAACATAGATACTTTTCCGTATTTCTTACCGATGAATCCGAATAAGTAAAGTGCCATTAATAAAGCTAATAAAGCCCAAATACCAATAAATACTTCTCTTTTAAGAATGTTCCAGTGCCCTACTAAGTCAGCATTTGATAAGAATTTAAATGCTAATGCCAATTCTAGGAATCCTAATGTAACTTTCACCGTATTTAGCCAACTACCCGATCTAGGCATTTTAGCCATCCATTTAGGGAAATTAGCAAAAATGGCGAAAGGTAAAGCCAATGCAAGACCAAATCCTACCATTCCAGATGTCAATAACATAGCTCCTCCATTAGAAGATAATGATCCTGCTAGTAAAGAACCTAAGATTGGTCCAGTACATGAGAACGATACAATAGCTAATGTTAATGCCATAAAGAAGATACCTAAAACACCTCCAATTCCAGAAGCACTATCTGCTTTGTTCGTCCATGAAGTTGGTAATGTTAATTCATATAGTCCGAAGAATGAACCAGCAAAGAATACCAATACAATAAAGAAGAATATATTTAACCAAATATTGGTTGAGATATTGTTTAATATTTCTGGGTCTAATGTGTCTAGGAAGTGGAATGGTAAACTTAATAAACCGTAAATAAGAACGATAAAGAAACCATACAATACTGCATTTCCAGAACCTTGAACGTTTTTCTCATTTTTCTTTGTAAAGAAAGATACCGTTAAAGGAATCATTGGGAATACACAAGGAGTTAAGAAAGCTAATAAACCTCCTACAAATCCTAATAAGAATATGTTCAAAAGATTACTGTCTTTTTTGTCAGTTTCTTCTGATGCCTCACTCTTTAACATTATTTCATTCTTTAAATCTAATTTTAAAGATTCAGATAATGATTTACTTCTGTCATCAAGTTCTGTTACCGTTTGAACTACATCTCCTCCTTTTAAAGAAAAGGCGAAGGTAAAGTCTTCATCGAAAGGTAAACAATACTCTTTACAAACTTGAGCATCAAGGTTAAGTGTGATTTGTGTTAAAGTAGAGTCTTGAACAGTAATACGCTGAATAAGCGTAGCTTCATCTACGAAAAAGATCTCATCTTTTCCCCAAATTTCACTGAACTCAGTTTCTGTTTCACTTTCGGTAGCTTTTCCTACTAACGTGTAACCAGTTTCTCCTTCTGCTGGAGAAATAGTCATAGGTAAAGAAGCATCCTCTGGATTGTATTGCGAGTATAAGTGCCAATCTTCGGCAATTGAAACCTCGAAGATCAAGTCATATTCTGTGTCTGATACTTTTTTAACTGTAGGATTTACCTCTAAAGGCGCGTCATCAGTCTGGGAGAAAGTAACAAAACCTATAAAAAACAAAATCAGAGTAATGAGTTTTTTCATTCTATAATAGTTTACAGGGGTTGATATATACATATTTGTAAAATACTGGCTGAACCTTCTAAAGGCAAAAATCTACGATCTTGCCTTCTACCAATAATCCAAATTACTTCATTTTTATTGGAACAAAGCAACCATGTATTTTGTTTTTCTACTAATGATAATTTCTCGTCTTTTAAATATTTACTAACCTTCTTTTTCCCTTTCATTCCTTTGGGATAAATCAGGTCTCCGGCTTTGCATTTTCGCACAGTCAGGGGGTAATTTAGTAAATTTTTATCAACATAAATAGATTTTTTATCTAAACATGCTGTTTTTTGAACGTTTTTAAATAACAAACTTATAGGCTCTGAGATGGTTAGAGTGTCGCTGTTTATAGCAAACTTCTGGGATTCAGGGGATGTAAGTTTATAAGGTGGTAAAAGTAATAAAAATTCTCTGTCTTTTAGTAAAGTATGTGATTTTGTTGTAATTAATTTCCCGTTCTCGGCATTTACGAGTGCATTTACATCATTCCATTCTGTGAAACCATAGGGCTTAAGAATTTGATATAAATATGCCTTTGGATTGGATAGTTTTTTTAGTTTTTCTATATGTATTTTAAGTGTATCTCCTTCTTTTTCAGTAACTTCTAAAATTGTATCTTTTGTTTTATCGGAGATGATTTGTTGCCCTTGTTTTAAATAGTCTATGGTGTTTCCGAACGACTTTAGGAAGCTTGGATTCATTTCTTTTAAAACAGGAATAATATCATGACGAAGTCTATTTCTAAGGTATTTTGTCTCAGAATTACTGGCATCTTCCCTCCATAAAATACCATTTTGAGAAGCATAAACGTCAATTTCTTCTCTGGAGAATGGTAAAAGTGGTCGTAAAACATATCCATTTCGTTCAGGAATTCCAGTTAAACCATCAATGCCGCTTCCTCTTGAAAGGTTAATTAAAAACGTTTCTAAATTATCATCGGCGTGATGCGCTGTAATAAGATAATCGTAGTTATGATCCTTTATTAATGAATCGAACCATTGATATCTCAATTCTCTCGCAGCAATTTGAGTGGAGGTCTTTTGTTTCGTAGCGTATTCAGAGGTGCTGAATTTGGTGATGTAAGTTTTTATGTTTAATTCTTTACCCAAACCAAGAACGAATTCCTCGTCTTTATCACTTTCTTCACCTCTCAATTGAAAATTGCAATGAGCCAGTGAAATATTATATGCTAATTTTTTTAGTAAGTGAGCAGCAACTACACTGTCAATTCCTCCTGAAATGGCAAGTAATATGGATTTACCATTAATAAAAGGGAAGTTAGAAGTTAAGTGTTTTGCAAGTTTTTGCTCCATATATTTATGCTTGGGAGTTTAACCAATTAGTAACATCGGTCAGTAGTTCTTCTTTACAAAGATCATTCTGAAGTTCATGATAGCCTCCTTGGTATAATTTAATAGTTGCTAAGTCTGAATTATTAGCAAATGCTTCAGAACCTTTATAATCTATAATTTTATCATCCGTTCCATGTAATATAAACATTGGAATTGCTAATAAGTTGGCATTTGAAATAGCCCATTCTCCTGCATCGATAAAACTAAGTGAGAAATTCGGACTGACCTTATCGTGCACTAACGGATCTTCAATATATTTCTGAACTTCAATTGGATCTCGGGAAATATCATTCGCGTCCAATTCATTTCCTAATGTTATAGAAGGAGCTATTTTTTGCATGAATTTACCTAAAGAAAGTTTCCAGGCAGGCGGTTCAAAAGCTAACCTTAAAAAAGGACTCGTAGCAATTACACCTTTTACTGAGCTTTCTCTTCTCAAAACATAATTGATAACGGCATTTCCTCCCATAGAATGACCATATAAATAGATAGGAAGATCGTCGAAAAACTCTTGTGATTTTTTAATAAGCTCAGTTATACTATCTAATACAAAAGAATAGCCAGGGTTATGTCCTTTTTTACCTCCTGTTTTTCCATGCCCAAAATGATCAAAGGCGATCACAGCATAGTCATTAGTTACCAATTTCTTTGCAACATGTTCGTAACGACCCGAATGCTCTCCCATACCATGAATAATGACTACAATAGCTTTTGCCTTTTGTGGTTTCCAAAACTGTCCAAAAAATGTGGTTTTATGAAATGGGTATGTAAAGCTTTCGTGTGTCATAGTGTTCTATTAATATAGTTGGTTTACGTAATCTTTTTAATGTAGTTAAAATGAAAGAATTTATCAAATATATTTAAAAAAGACTTAAGAATTTAATAGAACGTATTTCATGGCTTTTGCTTTCAATAGACACTCTTCATATTCTTTCTCTGGTGTTGATTTTGCCGTAATAGCTCCGCCTACAGAAAAAGAAACATAATTATTTTCTTCATTATATAAAATGCTTCTGATAACAACATTAAAATCAAAATCACCATCAGGAGTGAAATATCCAACAGTTCCTGAGTATAAACCACGCTTACTTTCTTCTAAATTTTCTATGATCTCCATTGCCGAAATTTTGGGTGCTCCTGTCATACTTCCCATTGGAAAAGTTTCTCGAATAACATCTACTGGATGTGTTGTAGGTGTAATTGTAGACGTTATGGTTGATATCATTTGATGCACCTGTTTAAATGAATATACTTTACACAATTCTTCCACTTGAACACTCCCTTTTTCCGCTGTTCTCGATAAATCATTTCTAACCAAATCAACAATCATAATGTTTTCTGATCGCTCTTTGTCATCTCTTGATAAATCGAACGCAATTTTTTCGTCATCAATCGTATTTATGAGCCTCTTAGCAGTTCCTTTAATAGGTTGGGATATTATTTTACTTCCCTCTTTTTTTATATACCGTTCAGGCGAAGCTGAAAGTAAATATTGGTTCTCGTTTCTGAAAAAAGTAGCAAAAGGTGGCTCCGATATTTCATTTAAATGTGCATAAATATCATAAGGATCAATGACTACATTTTCTACATAAAATTCCTGACAGAAATTTGCTTCATAAATATCTCCTCTATGAATGTGTTCTAAGACTTTCGTAACCTTTTGATGATATTCGTCCTTATGAATTCTCAGTTTTATTTTTACTGAATCATTATTTTTAGGAGCTCTTTCTTTATAATCAATTAGAGTAGGATTCGCTTGATAAATTTCTTCAAAGTCTTCTTCTAATTCATCATCAATCATTCTCAAATAATGAAACTCTACTGTATTCCCTTTGATAAAGATTAATTTTTGAGGTTGAAAGAAGAACAAGTCAGGGAAATGAAGTCCATCAAAATTACTGGATTGTAATTGTTCAACATCATTTTTAACATCATAGGAAATATATCCGAAAATATAATCTTTTGTAAAAGATTGATATTCCTTTAGCTTGTCAAAAGCATTGTAATAATCCGTTTTTATTGATGTGAATTCCTCTACAGCCAACGCACAATCAAAAGAACTGTACTTCTGATGATAATTATTAGAGTCTAGCCAAACCGCAGTTTCGTATTGTTTCGACCAACCAAAAAGTTTGTGTTTAAACTCAATTGGGTTGTCTATTGAAAAATTTCGAATCACTCTTTGCATTGCGCAAAAATAAGAAACGCTCAGTAAACTTGCAGCATGAGGTATGAAACTTAAATTCGAATTCAATACCAGAACCTTGTAATTATTATGACAAGTACCAAAAGGTCATATATTTTTTGTTTGTGATAGAATTACTATGGTTACAAAGGAAATGTTTCTTTTTACTACATTTATGGCTACAAACATCCTTTTATGATAAAAAAATGGTTTAAAAACATAGGACCAGGAACACTTGTGGCGGCAGCATTTATTGGGCCGGGAACAGTGACCCTATGTACATTGGCTGGAGTCAATTTTGGAACTCATCTTTTATGGGCAATGTTATTGTCCATATTTGCTACAATTGTATTGCAAGAAATGGCTGCACGCTTAGGTATTGTTTCTCAAAAAGGTTTGTCCGAAGTATTGCGACATGAAATCGTAAAACCTGGGCTAAGAAACTTTATGATGTTGTTAATTTTATCTGCTATTGTGGTTGGTAATGCCGCTTATGAAGCTGGAAATATAAGTGGTGGTGTTTTAGGTTTAGAAACCATATTAGGAAATATAACCATTGACTTCGGAAGCTTTTCATTGAATATATTAAGTCTTTGTATTGGAATCATAGCTTTTGTATTACTATTTCTAGGGAATTATAAAGTACTAGAAAAAATTTTAGTAGTTCTCGTTTTGTTAATGAGTGTTTCATTTGTAATTACGGCAATTATAACAAAGCCTGATATTACAGCAATATTTAAAGGGATGTTGGTCCCTTCATTTCCAGAAAGTAGTTTGTTTACCATTATAGGGCTCATCGGAACTACTGTAGTACCGTATAATTTATTTTTACATGCTTCTTTGGTAAAAGAAAAATGGAAAAGCGAAGAAGATTTATCTCATGCTAAAAAGGATACATTTATTTCAATTGTCCTAGGAGGTATGGTATCAATGGCAATCATAATTTCTGCCGCTGGAATTCCTTCTGGAAGTGTTAATAATGGAGCAGATTTGGCTTTAGGGTTAGAACCGTTATATGGTGCTTTTGCCAAATACTTTTTGGCAATAGGGTTGTTCGCAGCTGGTATTACTTCGGCAATAACAGCTCCCTTAGCAGCTGCTTTCGTAGCTAAAGGTTGTTTGGGATGGGAAGATAATATGAAATCTTTGCGATTTAGATTTACCTGGGGAATTATCTTATTGTTGGGAGTAGTATTCTCTTCAATTGGAATTAAATCAATCGAAATCATAAAGTTTGCACAGGTAGCCAATGGAATGTTATTACCTGTTATCGTAGGTGTTTTACTTTGGGTAATGAATAAGAAAACGGTTTTAGGAAAACATGGTAATACAAAATTTCAAAACTTTTTTGGACTTTGTATTTTGGTAATTACCATATTTTTGGGACTTCGTAGCATTTTAAAAGTTTTTAATATACTGTAATGATCGTAGATATTAATTGTGATGTTGGAGAAGGTGTAGGTAATGAAGCTCAATTACTACCCTTTATATCTTCTTGTAATATTGCTTGCGGAGGCCATGCAGGTGATGTTGAAACAATAGATGAAGTTCTTGAATTAGCAAAAAAGCATAAGGTATATGTTGGAGCACACCCATCATTTCCTGATAGAGAAAATTTTGGTAGAAAGGTGATGGAGATTTCCTCAAGGGAGTTAAAAGTTAGTCTTGAAGAACAAATATTACTTTTAAAAGAAAGAACTGAGGATCACGGTTTAAAATTACATCATATAAAAGCACATGGTGCTTTGTATAATCTAACTGCCACCGATAGAAGTATGGCTGAGTTGGTTGTGGAGGTGGTTTTAAAATGTTGTCCTGATACCTTTTTATATGTTCCTTATCAATCTGAAATTTCAGAAGTTGCAAAAGAAAAAGGTTTGCAAATAAAATATGAAGCTTTTGCTGATAGAAATTATAATGACGATTTAACGCTTGTTTCTCGTAGTAATAATTTGGCGTTAATTCATAAGAAAGAAGAGGTGTTTTCACATGTGCTAAATATGTTGAAGAATGAGAAAGTAAAAACAATTTCTGGTAAAGAATTGTCGATAGAAACGGATACTTTTTGTATTCATGGAGATAGCGAAAATGCGGAAGATTTGGTGAAGTATTTGTTCGATGAATTTAAAAATTTGCAAATCGAAGTTGCTAAAAAGAGTGTTTGATATTGAGAGTATTTCATATAACATATAAACGCTTTGGTGAAAAAGCTCTTTTAATTGAATGGGAAAAGAAGGTTGATGAGTCTATTTTGAATGATATCATCGACTTTAAATATAAGATTGGTAATTCAGGACTTTTCGATTTAAACGATTTGATAGTGGGATATCATTCGTTAACACTCGTATTCAAAAATGAGATCGACAATCATGAAGGCTTGATAAGTGATTTAAACAAAGTACGGAATGGAGACTCAATTTCCGAGAATAGAGAAAAGACTCTTTGGAAAATACCGGTATGTTATGAATCTAAATTCGGAATCGATTTGGAGGAAATGGCTCAAAGCAAGAACATGTCAATAGATAGCATTATTAAACTTCATACTGATCTAGTTTATGTGGTTTTTTTTATTGGCTTTTTACCCGGCTTTTTATATTTAGGTGGATTGGACAAAAGACTTCATACCGACCGTAAAGCCAATCCGAGGTTGAAAGTAGCGCAAGGATCCATAGCCATTGGAGGAACTCAAACAGGTGTGTACCCAATGGAAAGCCCAGGAGGCTGGAATATTATAGGGAGAACTCCAATTTCATTTTTTGATCTGAGCAGCGAGAATCCTTGTTTCGCAGAGTCAGGAGATCGTTTAAAATTTTACTCAGTGAGTGAAAAGGAATATAACGATATACTCAAGGAGGTAGATTCTAGGTCTTACACATTGAAAAAAGAGTTGTTATGATACGGGTTTTGTCATCAGGATTTTATGTTTCTATACAAGATTTAGGTAGAAGGGGATATGGTAGCAAAGGGGTTCCTGTTTCGGGAGCTATGGATTCCTATTCTGCAAAGCTAGCCAATGTTTTACTTGGAAATAGTTTAAACCATGCTGTTTTGGAGGTGTTTTTTGGTGGTGTTCGGCTAGAGATTTTAGAAGATTGCTATTTCTGTATTTCAGGTGCAGACTTTTCTGTTCGTTTGGATGATCAACTCATAAGATTAAACGTTCCGTTTCTAGCACAGAGCGGAAGTCAAATACGTTTTGGAAGAAGAAAACATGGTGCAAGAACTTATATTGCTGTGAAAGGAGGGTTCGATATAGCGGAAGTGTTAGGAAGTAGAAGTTGGTATCAAGGAATTACTCCAAAAATAAAGTTAGAAAAGGGAATGCTACTTAGGTTAAATTCTCAGACAAAATATAAGTTTGATGGGCAAAGAGCTGCAGTTAAAACACCTAAAACTCATTTTTTTTCTGAAGAAATTGAATGTTCACAAGGTCCTGAATTTACTATGTTATCAACGCAACAGAAAGAATCACTTACAGCTAAAATATTTACAATATCAGGAGATAATAGTAGAATGGGGTATCGTTTAAAAGAAGAAATTCCTAACAATTTGGAGTCGATGTTAACCTCTGCGGTTTTACCAGGAACAGTGCAACTGACACCTTCGGGAAAACTAGTGGTTTTAATGAGAGATTGTCAAGTTACTGGTGGATACCCAAGAGTTTTACAGTTGAGTGAAGAAGGAATCAACAGGTTAGCACAGAAAACAACAAATGACAAACTTCGATTTGTGTTAAAATAAAAAACCTCCAACAATAGTCAGAGGTTTTCTTATATTTTGAAGTCAGTTACTATTCTTTAGTGACTACTTTTTTAATTTTTATTTCAGCATTTTCAACTTCTTTAGAAAGCTCTTCAGCTTTCTTTTCTATTTCTTCAACAGTTCCTTTTAACTCTTTCGTTTCAGTAACTGTTTGACCATCTTTAGTAGTAGTTGTTGTTATAGTAGCGACAGCATCATCAGAATTTGAAGCTTTCACTTTAACTTTTACTTCTTTTTTAATTTCTTGACTTGCATGGTGCTCACCAGAAGCATGTCCTCCTAAAATTGGAGCAATTACTAATCCAACTAAACAAGTTAATTTAATTAAAATGTTCATAGAAGGTCCTGATGTGTCTTTAAATGGATCTCCTACTGTATCACCAGTAACGGCAGCTTTATGGGCATCAGACCCCTTGTACGTCATTTCTCCATTGATTTCAACACCAGCTTCAAATGATTTTTTAGCATTATCCCAAGCACCTCCAGCATTGTTTTGGAAAATAGCCCACATAACACCAGAAACACAAACTCCAGCCATATAACCACCTAAAGGTTCAGCTCCAAATATTAGTCCGATAATTATTGGAGTAATAATGGTGATTAAACCAGGTAATAACATTTCTCTTAAAGCAGCTTTTGTCGAAATATCAACACACTTTGCATATTCAGGAGTTCCGGTTCCTTCCATAATTCCAGGAATTTCTCTAAACTGTCTACGAACTTCGTGTACCATTTCCATGGCAGCTTTTCCAACAGATTGCATTGCTAAAGCTGAGAAAATAACAGGAATCATCCCTCCAATAAATAGAGCGGCTAAAACATCAGCTTTGAAAATATTAATTCCATCAATACCTGTAAAGGTTACGTAAGCTGCGAATAAAGCCAAAGCAGTTAATGCAGCTGAGGCAATTGCAAATCCTTTACCTACGGCAGCTGTTGTATTTCCAACAGAATCTAAAATATCAGTACGTTCACGAACGTGATCTTCTAATTCACTCATTTCGGCAACACCTCCTGCATTATCAGCAATAGGTCCGAATGCGTCAATGGCTAACTGCATGGCGGTAGTTGCCATCATTGCTGATGCAGCTAATGCTACTCCGTAGAATCCAGCAAAATAATAAGAACCATAAATCGCAGCAGCAAATAGTAATACTGATAAGAAGGTAGATTTCATACCAACGGCCAAACCAGCAATAATGTTAGTTCCTGCTCCGGTAGCACTGTTTTGAACAATATCTAAAACAGGTTTTTTACCCAAACTAGTGTAGTAAGAAGTTACCATAGAAATTAAGGCTCCAACAGCTAAACCAATACAGGCTGCCCAAAATACATTAATTGAGGCAACATCTTGGATTCCTTCTCCGAAATAACTCATTTTTAAAGTTTCCGGAAGCATCCATTGAATTAAAAAATAACTTGCAGCTAAGGTAATTACAATTGAAACCCAGTTCCCTAAATCTAATGCTTTTTGAACTTGAGCTTCTTTCGCAGTATTATCTTTAATACCTACTAAGAAAGTTCCAATGATAGAGGCTACAATTCCAACTCCAGCAATAACTAAAGGAAGAAGAATTGGTCCTAAACCATTAAAATCATCAGTATAAGCGGTACTAACAGACATATCACGAATAACATAATTTCCTAATACCATGGCAGCTAACACCGTTGCAACGTACGAACCGAATAAATCAGCTCCCATACCAGCAACATCTCCTACATTATCACCCACATTATCTGCAATCGTGGCAGGGTTTCTCGGATCGTCTTCAGGAATTCCAGCTTCTACTTTTCCAACTAAATCTGCACCAACGTCAGCAGCTTTAGTATAAATACCTCCTCCAACTCTTGCGAAAAGAGCAATAGATTCAGCACCTAAAGAAAAACCAGCTAATGCTTCTAAAACAACAGTCATTTCAGTGTAGAAGTTACCGCCATCAGTAAGAAATTGGTTTAGAAATAATAAAAAGAATAATCCTAGCCCTAAAACGGCTAAACCAGCAACACCTAATCCCATAACCGTTCCACCTCCAAAAGATACTTTTAAGGCTTGTGGTAAACTAGTTTTGGCAGCTTCGGCTGTACGAGCATTTGCATCGGTTGCAATTCTCATTCCTATATTTCCAGCTAAAGCTGAAAAAATTGCTCCAATAATAAATGCTGGAACAATCATTATACTTGTTGTTTCTACTATTTGTGAAATTCCGAATAAGGCAAGAGAAGCGATAATTACGAAGATAAGTAAAATGCGATATTCGGCGGCTAAGAATGCAAGAGCTCCTTCTTTAATACTTTTTGAGATCGATTGCATTTTTTCATTTCCCGCATCTTGTTTTTTAACCCAAACCATTTTTATGTACATAAAAATAAGTCCTAATAATGCCAGAATAATGGGCACATAAACCATGTTTTGTTTCATGTTTTTTGTTATTTGATTAGTTATAGTTCCGTAAATATAACTAAATCAATGGGTAATAAAAAAACTCTCAGAATTTTCTGAGAGTTTTTAATATTGTTATCCTTCGGATAAGCTTAGATAATAAAGCTTTCTTTTTGGCTGTGCTCGCTTTCTTCATAACGATCGATGCACTTTTGAAGAATGTCATATGCTTCATCTGCATCACCCCAATCTCCAACATCAACTTTTTTCTTTTCAAGATCTTTATAAACTTGGAAGAAGTGAGTGATTTCTTCTTTTCTGTGTGGATTTAAATCTGAAAGATCGTTGTACTTATTCCAAATAGGATCAGAAACAGGAACACAAACTATTTTTTCGTCTGGACCTTTTTCGTCAGCCATGTGGAAAACACCGATTGGCTTAACTTCCATTACACACATAGGAAAAGTTGGTTCTGCACCTAAAACTAATACATCTAAAGGATCTCCGTCTAATGCTAAGGTTTTTGGAATAAATCCGTAATCACCAGGGTACATCATAGAAGAGAATAACATTCTGTCGAAACGAATCTTTTTTAACTCGAAGTCATACTCATATTTGTTTCTACTTCCTTTAGGTATTTCAATTAAAACATCTACTGTTTGTTTTTCTTTTGCAGTCATATTGTTTGTTAACTTATCTTCGTTTTCTAAAATAGGTGTGCAAAAGTAGCCATTTTTTGGCATTTTGCATGTAAAAAACGCTGTTATTTTATAGTTAAATCTATGGTTATAAGCCTGGTTTAATACCAATTCGAATAGCAAACTTTGGAGTCGGTGAAACTAAAGCTCCTTCAGGAGGCGCATAATTACTTCTCCAAATAGCATCAATTCTTAGGAAACGAAGGTTTCCATATCCAATATTTTCAACACCAACACCGTATTCATAGTATAAATCGTTAGGCGTGTTGTAGTTGATGTTAGATCGACTGATTGCTCTATTGGCATCTGAAATACTACCGTAAGCGGCTCTAAATGTAACCAAACTTCTAAGCTTTAATTTCTTCAATAAAGGAATTCTATTAAAAATAAAACCATTAAAGTGGTGCTCTAAATGAGTAGCAGCATAAGTGTCAGTAACAAAATCGTAATAATTAAGTAAAGCGAAAGTGTTTTTTACTAATGAAAATGATTGGTTTGCAGGAATAGCATTTAATAATCCGATTGGGACAGTTCCAAAAGTTTTTCCTCCTTCAAAAGTAGCATCTAATAATCCTAGCTCACCTAATAATATTGGGTGGTTGTATTTAAACTGGATTTTGTCATAGCTATGCGTTCCGTTGAATGGGCCTTTATAACCTTTTCTATAATTGAAAACTAAAGTTGGAAAAATGTTACGACCAAATCTACGTTCAACACCTAAACCGTAAACAAAACGTCCAGGAGTATAAGAAATATACAAGTCAGAAGCTACATCGGTTATTTGTGATCTTAAATTACCGTTTTCATCAACATAGCTCATAGAGAAATCTGCTTCAGAAGCAGAACGTATTCTCGAATGAGAGAGATTAAATCCAACATGTAGGTTTAGTTTTATCTGATAATCGAAGTTCGTGGCAATTTTATGAACTTTTGATAAAAAAAAGTTGTCTCCACGATTGAATAATGCAGTAGTACCAAAGCTATTTCCTAATAGTTGAGTAGTGTTTAATAAACTACTACCTAGTTGTTCAATGTCATTTTGATAGGCCAATCCGACAGCGATTCTCGGTTGATATGAAAGCAAGTATTTACCCTCTAAACCATACTTAAACTTTTTGTCTTTAAAACCGTAGGCAAGATGTCCGCCAACTCTAAATCTATCATCTTTAGTTTTAAAGGTTCTAAAACCAAGTTTCGTTCTGAACCCTTCTACCTGGTTATTGGCAAATAATGTCCAGAAAGGACCCAATTGGAAATTCTTTCCTGTATTAAAATAACCGTTGGCAATGGTATTAATAAAACCAGTTATGGTTTGTATTTTTTTCTTCTTTTTTACAGTATTGATTAAGGTGTAGGTGTCTTCATCAACAATTTTTCCTGATTTATCCCAGAACGCTTCATCCTTTTTAAACTGATCTGGTCTAATTTTTTCAACCGATTCTAAGTAAAAATTATCAGGTTTAGGTTTGTCTAGAATATAATCACTAAAAGTGATAGTTTTTCTAATGGTAAGCCCTTTGTTTGTGTCATTTTTATCAACCAACGTAAAATCTCCATCATATACGTTCTTGGTAGGTAAGTAAATACTGTCGTTTTTTACTTCAAACTCTTTGTCAAAACTTAACCCTCTTACAAAGTTAAGGTTGATACTTTTATGAACGGCCATTTTTATTCTTCTAACAGAATAGTTTTTATCGGCAATCCATACATTCCCTTGAAAGGCAAGATCACCATCTCTTCTCGGGAAGAAGTAAATATTGTAAAGTTTTTGATCATTTTTTACGATACTGTCGTACAATACATAATCGTAAGTAGCAAACCCGTTCGAAGATAAAGGGCTTACAAATGATTTTTGAAGAAGTCTGATGTTATTTCTAAAAATATCAACGTTTTGAAAGGTGTTCGACATCCTATCGAAAACAAATCCTTGAGCACCCAATCCTTCTTCTTTTTCAGCTTTAATATCTTCTCTTACATTGTTGTTTTTATTATCACCATAAACTTGGGTAATAGTTTCTTGCAAGTAAACAGGGATATAGTAGTTAACTCCATCGTTATCATATTTTACCTGTTTAATTTCTTTATCATAATTTTTCTTAAAAACACTTTTTAGAAAAACAGTATCTAAATTGTTTAAGCCGATTTCAATGGCTGAATGCTTTTTGTATTGATAGTGATTAACTAGGTTTAGGCCGAGCTTTCGTTTTCTTTTCCAATGCTCTTTTAAAATTTTGTAAGCAGGATTCTCTTCTTTCTTTAATCGTTTTTTAGGCTTTGTGACAACAACAACTTCCTCCAGTTGATTTGACTCTTCTTTTAAGATAATGTTTAGGTACTTTGTGTTTTCACTAACCTTTATAGTTTGTGTTTCAAACCCAACAAATGATATTTCTAAAATGCCTCGATACTTCTTCGTTTTCAGTAAGAACTTACCGTCATCGTCGGTTACAGTTCCATGTGTTGTTTTTTGTAAAACAACATTCACAAAAGGTAACGGATTGTCAAATTCGTCAACAATTTTCCCTTTTAATGTGAGTTGTGCACTTACTGAGGTGGTTATCAGGAGGAGTAAGTGTAAAATTTTATTTTTCATTCTCGTTTTTTACCGCAAAATCCTTTTGATTATTGAAATCAAAAGGATTTTGTATTATTTTCCAGTTTCAGTAAGATTATTTGATATACATTACTTCTTTAACTGCTTTTACAACATCGTTGGAATTTGGTAACCATTTTTCCAACAATACTGGAGAATATGGCGCCGGTGTATCCGCTGTAGTAATTCTTTTAATTGGAGCATCTAAATAATCAAATGCTTCATCTTGAATTCTATAAGTGATTTCTGAAGAAACACTTCCGAATGGCCATGCTTCCTCCAAAATAACAAGTCTATTAGTTTTCTTAACAGATTCTAAAATAGCTTGATGATCCATTGGACGAACAGTACGTAAATCGATAATTTCAACTGAAATACCATCTTTCGCTAATTCATCTGCAGCTTTGTAAGCTTCTTTAATGATTTTTCCAAAAGAAACAACAGTAACGTCAGTACCTTCTCTTTTGATATCAGCAACTCCAATAGGGATAATGTACTCTCCTTCTGGAATTTCCATTTTATCACCATACATTTGCTCTGATTCCATAAAAATAACTGGATCGTCATCGCGAATAGCTGCCTTTAATAAACCTTTCGCATCATATGGGTTTGAAGGAACAATTACCTTTAAACCAGGACAGTTAGCAAACCAGTTTTCAAAAGCTTGAGAGTGTGTTGCAGCTAGCTGACCTGCAGAAGCAGTAGGTCCTCTAAAAACGATTGGACAGTTAAATTGTCCACCACTCATTTGTCTAATTTTAGCAGCATTGTTAATAATCTGATCAATTCCTACTAAAGAGAAATTGAAAGTCATGTACTCTACAATCGGACGATTTCCGTTCATTGCAGAACCAACAGCAATACCACCAAAACCTAATTCAGCAATAGGAGCATCAATAACGCGTTTTTCTCCAAACTCGTCTAGCATTCCTTTACTCGCTTTATAAGCACCATTATACTCAGCAACCTCTTCTCCAATCAAATAAATGGTTTCGTCTCTGCGCATTTCCTCACTCATCGCTTCGCAAACGGCCTCTCTAAATTGTACTGTTTTCATACGTTTTATAAGTAGTTGTTTATCAAGAACGCAAAAGTAATAAAAATAGATGTAAAAAAATTATATTTGTCTGTTATAAAAGACATATAAAAATGTTAAAGGCTATGATTGAACAGTTAAAGCGAAATTTTCCTTTAACATTGTACATTTTAATTAACAGTTTGTTTTTGCTGAAATATGGCTCGAGACAGACTTACGTGTCTGAATATCTTATTGTTGCTGTTTACTTTGTTTTTACAGTGAGTACACTCTTTTTTTTAGGAAAATCTGGTAGTTTTAACCACAATCTTCGGGTAAAAGGAGGTTATCTTTTAGTGAGTGTCGTTGTTGTTATATCGGCTATATGGATTAATGTTTCAATTGATCCGAATAACTTACAAGTTGATCGATGGTCGGCAATGGAAGTTACTATTGAAAATATAGTAAATGGTGTTTATCCGTATAATAAACAAGATCATTTAGGGCAAACGTCATCTAACTTACCTGGGTTATCGTTATTAGGTTTGCCTTTTTACTTGTTAGGAGATGTTGGTTATTTACAGGTTTTCGTTTTCATTGTATTTACTTCTTGGATTTTTCTTTCCAAAAGAAAAGCAAGGGAAAAATGGTCGATTTTAATATTATTGATTGCTTCGCCAGCTTACTGGTGGGAAGTTTTTGCCAAAAGTGATTTGATGAGTAATGTGTTGTTACTAGTTGTTTTTATTGATTTTTGGAAGGAAACATATAAAAGAAATACATTTAAAAAACCGTTAATACTTGGGGTAATAATTGGTTTTTTCTGTCTAACTCGGGGAATAGTTCTGATTCCGCTTACTTTGATGTTATTCCATGAATTTATGAAGGTAAGGCCGAAAATAAAAGTATGGTTCCTATTTGGAATTGGGATCTCATTATTCTTTTTAACGTTCCCGATTTTGATATCTCTTGAAGATTTTGCAATAGTTATTGAGAATAATCCATTCAATCATCAAACAAAATATGCTTCAAAATTGTTAATTATAGGAGCTTTAATAGTTCCTTTTTTTTTATCAAGAAGGTTCAGCTCTTCTGGTCCAATATTTAAAATATCGTTATTTGTTTTAAGTGCTTTGTTGTTGACAACATTGCTATTAAATGTTTTTGAAGAAGGTTTCGAAAAGAATATTTATGGAAAAGCATTTGACCTATCCTATTTGGGAATGCTGATACCTCTTGTGATATTGTCTGTAATGAATCTAAATAATAAGACGGTTTAAACCTTATTTGAGTACTAATTCATTATTTTTGTCAGCAGAGACTTAGATGTAGTAAAAAATACTATGCGTGCATAGTATTTTTTAAAAAAATTACTTAACTTCGTCATTCAAAATAAGATTCTTTAAAACAACAATATATGAAAATATTAGTATGTATCAGTCATGTTCCTGATACCACTTCGAAAATTAACTTCACCGAAAATGATACGAAATTCGATACGAATGGAGTTCAATTTGTGATTAATCCATACGATGAGTTTAGCTTAACTAGAGCAATGTGGTTTAAAGAAAAACAAGGGGCTAAAGTTACTGTTGTAAACGTAGGAGATGCTTCTACGGAGCCAACTTTAAGAAAAGCTTTGGCAATTGGTGCGGATGATGCTATTCGAGTGAATGCTGTTCCAACAGATGGTTTTATGGTGGCTAAAGAATTAGCGGAAGTGGTTAAAAATGGAGAATATGACCTAGTATTAGCAGGAAAAGAATCTGCTGATTATAATGGACAAATGGTTCCAGGGATGCTTGCTTCTTTATTAGATTTTAATTTTGTTAATGGTTGTGTTGGTTTAGAGGTAGAAGGTTCAAATGTAACTTTAGAAAGAGAAATTGATGGAGGAGAAGAAAAAGTTTCATCTTCTTTACCAATGGTTGTTGCTGGACAAAAGGGAATTGTAGAAGAAAAAGATTTAAGAATTCCAAACATGCGTGGAATCATGATGGCGCGTAAAAAGCCATTGAATGTAGTTGAACCATCTGGAGCTGCTGCTGCGACATCCACCCAAACTTTTGAAAAACCAGCCGCTAAAGGAGCTGTAAAGTTAGTGGAAAGTGTTGATGAGTTAATTGACTTATTACACAACGAAGCGAAAGCAATTTAATTTAACCAAAGTAGAATTCAAAGTTGGTGGTTTCGAATAAAAGAAACTAGCAATATTAAAAAATATAAAATATGTCTGTATTAGTTTTTGCCGATTCATCGGAAGGAAAATTTAAAAAATCAGCTTTTGAAGTTGTATCATACGGAAAAAAAGTAGCTGAACAGTTAGGAACTGATTTAGTAACATTAACAATAAATGGAGGTGATGCTTCTGAGTTATTTACTTACGGAGCAGAGCAAGTTGTAGAAGTAAAAAATGGTTTGTCATCATTTAATGCAAAGGCTTATGCTGGAATCATTAAGGAAGTTGCTGACGCTAAGTCCGCAAACGTTGTCGTAATTGATTCAAGTATTGATGGATTGACAGTTGGACCATTAGTTGCTGTTGGTTTAGAAGCAGGATATGCGTCAAATGCTGTTGAGTTACCAAGTAGTACAGCACCTTTCGTAGTAAAGAGAAAGGCCTTTTCAAACAAAGGATTTAACAATACTGAGATTTCAACGGAAAGAAAGGTTATTGGAGTTGCTAAGAACTCTTACGGAGCGCATGAAAATGCAGTGTCAGGAAATGTTGAAAGTTTTGACGCCGCAGTTGCTGAGTTAACTGTAAAATCAGAATCTATTGAAAAAGCAACCGGAAAGGTTTCAATTGCTGATGCTGATGTTGTAGTTTCAGGAGGACGAGGATTAAAAGGACCTGAAAATTGGGGAATGGTAGAGGAGTTAGCTGATATTTTAGGAGCGGCTACAGCATGTTCGAAACCTGTTTCAGATTTAGGTTGGAGACCTCATAGTGAACACGTTGGGCAAACTGGTAAGCCAGTAGCGTCAAACTTATATATTGCAATTGGTATCTCTGGAGCTATTCAACATTTAGCTGGTGTGAATGCTTCAAAAGTAAAAGTTGTTATAAATAACGATGCGGAAGCTCCTTTCTTTAAAGCGGCTGACTATGGTATTGTAGCAGATGCTTTTACAGTAGTGCCAGAATTAATTGAAAAGCTTAAGGCATTTAAACAAGCATAGAGATTAGGGAAAAGATTCTTTTTAAAGAAAATAGAAAAGAACCCATAATTTTTTGTTAAATTGTGCCCGCTTATAAAAGGCTGTCTAAAACTTTCAAAAGCCAAAGTAGACAGTCTTTTTTATTTTATGATGATGATAAATGGGTCTAATAAAACTAACTATTAAAGGAATTTCTTACAGTCAAACTCAAAGTGGCGCGTACGCTTTGGTTTTGAGTGAGGTTGATGGGACAAGAACGTTACCAATTATTATAGGTGCTTTTGAAGCACAGTCTATCGCTATAGCATTAGAAAAGGAAATTAAGCCTCCAAGGCCACTAACACATGATCTTTTTAAAACATTTGCTGATCGTTTTTTTATTACCGTAAAGCAAGTAATTATTCATAAGTTGGTTGATGGAGTGTTTTTTTCGAGTCTTCTTTGTGAAAGAGATGGTGAAGAGGAGGTTATTGATACAAGAACATCAGATGCTATTGCATTGGCGGTTCGTTTCCAAGCACCAATATTTACTTACGAAAATATACTCGACAAAGCTGGAATCTATTTAAAAATAGATGAAGACCTTTCTGATATTGATGAGGATGAAGAGGATGATGATGAATTTGAGTTGGCATTAGACAATAGTGATAATGTTTTTAAAGAAATGTCTCTTGCTGAATTACAGGATCAATTGAATGATGCTGTTATTAATGAAGATTATGAACTTGCTGCGAAAATTCGCGATGAAATGAGTAAGCGATCTTAACTTTATAAAACTACAAAGAATGAAAAAGGTATTAACTCTTTTAATACTTTGGCTTTCGTTTACAATGACGGCTCAAAGTATTGAAAAAGAATGGAGTTTTTCTTCTATAGAAACCTTAGATGGAAAGGAAATTCTTCCTATTAATGAAAATGATGTTTTTGAATTAACCCAAGGAGACTTCAATTATTCTTTAGTTTCAAAAGATAGTTTAAAAGCAACTGGGAAATACATACACCAGAACAATCTTTTAATCTTCAACTACGACTTACCAAAAGATACTGTACGTTACTACAATATTACAGAACTTTCTGATAGTACTTTAGTTCTTTCTGAGAAGAATATCCTATACAAATTTTCCAATACTAAAAATGTAGTTGTTGCGACTACTACAGAAATGGTGTCTGAAGCTGATACTCAAATTGAGTCCAAACAAAATGGAATTATTCCTAGTCAAGGTTTTTCTATGAACAGCATGTTTAGAGGAATGCTGGGGATGTTTGTATTGCTTGTTTTGGCATTCTTATTTAGTTCTAATCGTAGGGCTATTGATTGGAAAATTGTTGGACTAGGCTTAATTTTTCAGATAATTATAGCTATTGGTGTCTTAAAAATATCATTTGTACAAGCCGTATTCAATTTTATAGGAAAAGGGTTTGTAGAAATTTTAGAGTATACAAAAGCAGGAAGCAAGTTTTTGTTCGAAGGATTGATTTCTGATATGGATACTTTCGGATTTATTTTTGCTTTTCAAATATTACCTACCATTATTTTCTTCTCAGCATTAACATCGTTGTTATTCTATTTAGGAATTATTCAAAAGGTGGTGAAAATTATGGCGTGGTCGTTAAGTAAAATATTAAAAATTTCAGGAGCAGAGAGCTTGTCGGTTGCTGGGAATATATTTTTAGGACAAACGGAAGCTCCATTACTAATTAAGGCTTATCTCGACAAGATGAATCGCTCAGAAATGCTGTTGGTAATGATTGGAGGAATGGCGACCGTGGCAGGGGCAGTATTGGCAGCTTACATTGGATTCTTAGGAGGAAATGACGAAGCGCTAAAATTATTGTATGCGAAGCATTTATTAGCAGCTTCAGTGATGGCAGCTCCAGGAGCTATCATTATATCTAAAATATTATATCCACAAACAGAAGATGTAAATACGGATGTTCAGGTTTCTCAAGAAAAAATTGGTTCTAACATTCTGGATGCTATTGCCAATGGAACTACGGAAGGGTTACAGTTGGCAATGAATGTAGGGGCAATGTTATTAGTATTTGTTGCGTTTATCGCTATGATAAATGGGATTTTAGGAGGAATAGGTGGTTTTGACGGTATTGAGTATTTTGACTGGCAATTTACTTCGTTAAATGACCGTATTGCAGGGGCAACTCCTTATCAATCTTTATCGCTTGAATTTATTTTAGGGTACATTTTTGCTCCCTTAATGTGGTTGATAGGTGTGGCTAGCGAAGATATGGCTCTTATGGGGCAATTATTAGGTATTAAACTTGCAGCAAGTGAATTCGTCGGATATATTCAATTGGCCGATTTAAAAGACGCTGCTAATGTTACTCATTTAACCTATAATAAGTCCGTTATTATGGCCACTTATATGCTTTGTGGATTTGCTAATTTTGCTTCTATAGGAATTCAAATCGGAGGTATTGGTTCATTAGCACCAGGTCAACGAAAAACTTTATCTGAATTTGGAATAAAGGCACTTATTGGAGGAACAATAGCCTCTTTAATGTCGGCGACAATAGCAGGAATGATTATTGGATAGTTTTTAGTGAAATTAGACTTCAATTTTTCTTAATTGGTTTAGGTTTTTGCTATATTGTAGCAACCAAATTTTTAAAAGCCAACTAATTATGAAAAGACTAAAAAATCTACAAGGTTTTAAAGTACTAAGCAAAGAAGAAAAAAAGGAAATCAAAGGAGAGAGACGAAGAAGATACGTCTACTGTGGAGAACCAGGAGAGTGTTGCGTACGATATGAGGATGGATCAGGCTATTGTGACGAAGGTTATTGTACTGGATACAGTTGTATTTGGGCGTAGTTTTTCTTCTATAGATTAAAAATTAAAGAAACACCAATCGTTATGATTGGTGTTTTTTTGTATCTAACAATCTATTAATACTTAGTTGTTGAGTTTTACGATTACGGTTGATGCTATGGTCACAGATGTGAATGGGTGTAACCCTTTGAATTTTAGAGATAAAAGAAAAGGGGCGAATTATGGTGTTCATACCTTTTTTTATGGTTTATAGAGTTTTTATTAAACAATGATATGATTGTTTTTTAGGTTTGAGAACCAAACTTTTTAAAAATCAACTTATTATGAAAAAAATAAAAGACTTAAAAGGGATTCGACTTTTAAACAAGAAAGAGCAACAAGATGTCCAAGGAGGATTGATTATTAGACCGAGACCAACATTTTATTGTAAGGATATGAGTACATGTTGTATTAAATCATCGGAGTCTAATGAATTTTGTTTCTCAACTTTTGGCCCATGTTATCGATCTTGTGGTCGGTTTTAATAGTTAATAACTTACTGAAAAGAAATTTTCAAAGCATCAATTTTTTTATTGATGCTTTTTTATTTTTACCAAATCTTTTTCCAATGAAAAAGAGAGTCTATCCTGATGTAGATAAACGGGGTATCTAGTGGATTAATAACTTTTAATTTCGGGGCTAGCATGAAAAAGGATACCTGCTTTAAGACCTTGTAATAAAATAAAATGAAGCAATATTTAGATTTAGTTAAGCACGTTTTAGAGAACGGAAATGAGAAAGAGGACAGAACAGGAACAGGAACCAAAAGTGTTTTTGGCTATCAAATGCGATTTGATTTGAGTGAAGGTTTCCCGATGGTAACCACCAAAAAATTGCACTTGAAATCTATTATTTATGAGCTATTATGGTTTGTAAAAGGAGATACCAATATTCAATATTTACAAGATAATGGCGTAAGAATTTGGAATGAATGGGCAGACGAGAATGGAGATTTAGGACCTGTTTATGGTCATCAATGGCGTAACTGGAATAGTGAAGAAATTGATCAACTAAAGGAAGTTATTGAAACGTTGAAAAAGAATCCAGATAGTAGAAGAATGATTGTGTCTGCTTGGAATCCTTCCGTACTTCCAGATACATCAAAATCATTTTCGGATAACGTGGCTAATGGAAAAGCAGCTTTACCTCCTTGTCATGCTTTTTTCCAATTTTATGTCGCTGATGGTAAACTTTCATGTCAGTTATATCAGAGAAGTGCAGATATTTTTTTAGGTGTTCCATTTAATATCGCTTCTTATGCGTTGCTAACATTAATGGTTGCTCAAGTTTGTGGATATGAAGCAGGGGAATTTGTGCACACTTTTGGTGATGCTCATATCTATAATAACCATTTTGAACAGTTAGAGCTGCAACTGTCAAGAGAGCCTAGAGCTTTGCCTACGATGAAATTAAATCCAGAAATTAAAAAAATTGAAGATTTTACGTTCGAAGACTTTGAATTAATTGGATACGATCCACATCCACATATCAAAGGAAAAGTGGCTGTATAACAACAACTTTTTTTAAGTTATTAATAAGAAATAATAGTATAATATAGATATATAGAGACGCTACTTCTTGGAGTAGTGTCTTTTTTTATAGGCTTTCTTTATTAAGCTTACTCCAGATTATTAGAGAATGCATTCTAATGATGCTTCGAAAACAGACAATTTTTAACGTTCTTTTATCGTTCTACAAGTGTTAAAATTTAAAAGATGTTATTATCTTAGTAGAAAACAATTTAGCTAAAAAAAATGACCGCAGAAATAGACACTATAAAAGAAAGTATTTATGAAAAAATAGCTGAAATTCATGATGAAAATGTATTAATGGCTATTCAAACTATCATAAATAATATTGAGAACAGTAAAGATGATCAAATAACCAGTAAAAAAGATTTTTCGAGCTATATAAAAGAATGGGTGAAAAACATGTAATTGACATAGCTCTTGCTTCTTTACAACAAATACTTCACGAGTTTCCCAAAAAAGCGGTTTGTATTGCTGAGAAGAATTGGAATGTAAAAGAATTACCTGAAAAATGGAGTAGAAAAGAATTATTAGGGCATTTAGTCGACTCTTCATTTAATAATTTACAACGCTATATTCGTATTCAATATGAAGATGTACCACATGTGGTATATTATCAAAATGAATGGGTCAAAGCGCAACATTGGCAAAAACTCCCTGTAGCGACAATTTTGAATCTTTGGGAGACCATAAATTGGCAAATTGTACATATTTGGGAACACTTTCCAAAAGAGAAAGTAAATCTTTTACTTGATATAAGTAAGGAAACTAAAGAGATTCATACTTTTGCAGAAATGATTGGAGATTATATCAATCATTTAAAACATCATATAACACAAATACTACCTCAAATGATAACGGTAATTGCAGCTATTGGAAAAAATAATGAGTTAGGAAAAGGGAACGATTTAATCTGGCACTTACCAGCAGATTTAAAAAGATTTAAGAAATTAACTTCTGGTCACCATATCATTATGGGGCGAAATACTTTTGAAAGTATAGGGAAACCATTACCAAATAGAACAAGTATTATTGTAACTAGAGATAAAAATTACCATCAAGAGGGCTGTTTAACAGCTGGTAGTATTGAAGAAGCTGTCGAACTAGCGAAAAGTGATGATGAAATTTTTATTATCGGAGGGGCACAAATTTATAAGCAAGTATTAGAATCTGAATTCGTGGATAGATTAGATATTACCCATGTTCATGAATCGTTTGATGCGGATGTTTACTTTCCTGAAATTAGTTCTGAAAAATGGAAAGAAGTCAGTAGAGAAGATTTTAAAGCCGATGATAAAAATAAATACGATTATAGCTTCGTTTCTTATGTAAGAAATACTCAAGAAAAGGTGTAGTAGGGAAATTGTTATTTCCTTATTCAAAGAAAACTAATCACAGACTTAATGGTTAATTTAGGTTTTGTTTGGTGTAATTTATATGAAATCGCTACAATATGTCGATACAACTTACTTCAGTAACAAAAAAATACAATACACAAACAGCTGTAAATAATATTTCTTTTTCAGCTCAAAGAGGAGAAATTGTAGGTTTTCTAGGTCCTAATGGAGCTGGAAAATCCACAACAATGAAAATGCTTACTGGTTATATTAAGCCCAGTGATGGAGAGGTATTGGTTGGAGGAGTAAATGTTATTGAATATCCAATAGATGCTCAAAAGAAGATTGGTTACTTACCAGAACACAATCCGTTATATTTAGATATGTATGTTAGAGAGTATTTACAATTTCATGCAGCGATACACAAAATTGAAAAGGCTGAAATAGAAACTGTTATTGAAAAGGTTGGACTTACACCCGAAGTTAATAAACGTATAAAACAATTATCAAAGGGATACCGACAGCGTGTTGGTTTAGCAGCTGCGATTTTGCATAATCCTGAAGTGTTGGTTTTAGATGAGCCAACTACTGGACTCGATCCGAATCAATTGGTTGAGATTCGTCAGTTGATTAAAGAACTAGGTAAAGATAAAACAGTATTATTATCAACACATATTATGCAAGAAGTGGAGGCAGTATGTGATAGAGTTATTATTATAAATAAAGGTGAATTAGTAGTTGATAAAACTCTAAAGGAGCTTAAAACAAGCAGTAAACAGGTAATTCGGGTAACCTTTGATTATAAACTAGAAGAACAGTTTGTAAAGAGACTACCAAATATCAGTGCTTTCAAAAATACAACAGAGAACAATTGGATTTTAGAGTTTGAGACAACAGAAGATATGCGTCCTGTTATTTTCGATTTTGCTCAAGAAAACGGACTTAAAATTCTTGGTTTAAATTCTGAAAATAAAAATCTAGAAAACTTATTTCAGGAGTTGACTAGGTAGATTTTTAGTTTTGTATTTAAATAAGCTTATGAAAAGAACACTTTATATTTTTACGTTAGTACTTGTTTTCTTGGGTTGCAAAAATAATGGCATTCATAAAGAAACATCGTTTTACATAGGGGGCTATCGAGTTTCCGATCAAATAATACCATATCCCTACCTTTTAAAGGAGAATCCAGACAGTCTATTGTTATTTAATAGTAAAGGTATTTTGATAGATAAAGCGAAATACTATAGTATTAAAGCGATGGATACACTCAAGTTTAATAATGTACATTATAAGGTTGCTCGTAAGTCGAAGAGAAAAATTCAAGTTTTTAATTTAAAAGATACTACAAGGTTTATTAGATATAAAAATGGAGAACCTATATGGAAATACAGTGCCAAATTTATTAAGCTCAAATCCGTTACTATTCCTTTGAGTTTTGACGAAATTAAAGCTAGATTTCAAGGTAAAACACTGAAATATAATTTAGAAAGAGATGAGAATACGCCAATAAATGAAGATTTTACTATAGAAAAAGTATTGTTTTTTTCTAAATCACAAGTTACAGAAGTTACTAATTACCTTTATGAAAAGGAAGTTGTAATTTCTCAAAAACGGAATTTTGATTATTTTATATTCGAAAAAGAAGGATTGATTTTTCTCTCTTTTGTAAAAGACAATAACAATCCACAACCGATATATCAGATTGAAAAAGTTAATAATGATTTTATTCTTTTAAAGGATTTTTCTTCTCAATTAAAAAAGGATAAAACGATTAAACTAAGAAGTATAGATGATGGTTATTCTGATTACAATAAGATGTTAGTAGGCATTCAAGAATACGAAAACTGTTTTGATGGTTATCAAGGGGAGTATTATTATAATGATGATGTAACCTATAAAAAAGGGAATGAGTATCTTCTCGATTACATCAAAAAAAATGCTCCAATAGATCATAATCATAGTGGTTATATTGTTGTACATTTTAATGTAAATTGTGAGAAAATTGTAGGTGATTTTGGATTAATTCAAATGACTAAAGATTATAAGAAGACAAAATTTTCAATAGATCTTGTTAAACATATTGTTGATAAAGTTGCAACACTGACTGATTGGCCTGATTTTTCCTCTTCAAATTGGCGTTATTATAAAGATGTGCGAGCCTTTTTAATGTTTAAAATTGAAAATGGAAAAATAACAGATTTATGTCCATAAAAATGAAATACACCAAAGTGCTTTTTTCTCTTCTACTTTGTATTGGTTGTAAAAAGTTTAATAAAGAACAAAAAACTGTATATACAGAGAGAGAAAAGGATTCAATAGCTAAAAGATATCATCAAATATCTGATTATTTTTTACAACCTTCGAATCTATACAGAATTTATAAGGATTCAGCGATTAATGCACAAAAATCAAAAGTCGATTATATTCAAAGGCTGTCTTATTCTTATAAAAAAGTTGGTGACCATATTAAAGCGATGGAAGTTTTAAATAAGGCAGTTACCAAGGATACGGCAAATGGAAAAGCAGGTGTTCTTCAGTACCGAGCATGGACGTTATTGTATTTTTACCGAGATTACGAAGGTACAATTCGTGATGTTGATTTAATAGAAAAAATAACTAAAAAAAAATATACAATTTGTTGGGGAGAACCCTGCGGATTGCATAAAGGACAGGCTTTATATAAATTAGGTAAATATAAGGAAGCAATTACCGAATTTAAGAAGGTTAACGAACAAGAAGAAAAGCTTGGTTTTGATATTAGTGGGAATCATTTAGTCTTTTTCTATATGGGGCGCTGTTATGCTGAACTTGGTGAAGATAAGAGTGCGCTAGAGTGTTTTGAAAAAGCGCAAAAAGGATCATATAATATGTTTACGGAAGCATATTATCAAATGGGACTTATACACAAGAAAAATGATAGTTTAGAGAAGGCTTTACAATTATTTGAAAAAGCGAAAGAACTTGAAGGATACAAGATGGCAGAGCCTTATATTGAAAGATTTGATGAGGTTTTTCCTTATATGATTGACAAAGAAATAGAAGCTTTAAAGTCAGGTTTTTAGTTTAATTTAGTTTGTTTAGTTACAGAAAGAAATTAATTGAATTTTAAGACTATTAAAGAGATTATCTCTAGTAGATCTTTAGGTATTCAGAAATAAGGAAAATTAATTAAAGTCTAATTTTTTCTGGTTTATTAAGTTATTCTTTTGAATATTGTTAATGGATTATTTCTTTTGATTTATACGAACATATTTTTCAATATTGTAATGATTTACGTTGAGTGATGTCACTTTCTCAATTCCTTTGGTTACTAACGTATCTTCTTTAATACTATATTCGAATTCAAAAGTGTTGTTTTCCCACTCTCGAAAATTACAAAAGTCTAAGTGCTCAATATATTTTTGAGGAGTTATTTCACATCTCCCACCTCCTGAAACGAAAATTGAAGTACTATCTTGTTTAAGATCGTGCCTTAAAAAAGCAAAGTGAGTATTATTAATAATCTTAATAACTTCTTGATTAGTGGTATAGTCAGTAACAGTAGTATCTTTTTCTTTAATAATAGTTCCTGTCAATAATTTCCATGTTCCAATCAAGGCAGTTGAGTTTTCTGAGTTATTCGTTTTTGACTTTTTTTGACATGAGGATAGCGATAAAGTTGAAAGATATATGACTACAGTAAGGAGGAATAAAACAAACGGTTTTTTCATAAGTAATTTTCTATTAAAGGCAGGCTAATATATGGGAAGCATTGGAGAAAAACCTTAATTATCCAAGCTTTAACATGGTGTTAAGGTTTAAATTATGCTTATAATTTAAAAACAAGTCCTAAGTTAAAACTTGTAAGAAAGTTTTTACCATCTTTTTCTTCGGTTGTTTTAGTTAAATCAATGAAATTAGTATTATCAATTGCAAGAATTAACTTTGGTGAAATATTAAATTGAAAACTCAATGAATTCATTTCTATAGGGTTAAATTTAAAGAGGTATCTTCAATTCATGAGCTTTATACTCAGTTTTTTCTTCCATAAGGTTCAGGAATTCAACGAAGCCAACTGTTTGTTGAGGTATTGTTATTGAATTCACTCTTGAATAGATTTTTAAATTACTTGTTATAATATTGAATTTTATATTTTCAATCTCATTCCATGATATGGTCGACTTCGCGTTGTACCAATTTGTTCTGGTGATTCTTTTTTGATCAAAAACTACCCCAAAATTATAATACCATATTAGGACAGTAACTCCCATTCCTAGAAATAAAAGTACGGTAAGAGACCCCATCAAAAATATTTCTTCGGTATAGTTTGTAATAAGAAAGCCCAAAATGAATGAAGCGATAAAACAGCATAAAAAACCAAGCCATTTATAAATACTGCTTAATTTTAAAAAAAACTTGCCATGAACATTTTTACGTATTCTTTTTTGCGATTGTAAATCAGAGTAAATCAAAAGCCCTCCCATAATTAAAGGAGTTATTAAATATTTTAAAATAGCTTCCATTCCATATTATTCTATAATAAGTTCAAGTTAGTGATTAAATAACATTTCAATCTAATTATTATAATTAATTAAATACAGGTTCAGATATAAATAAAAACTACAAAAAGGTTTTTTCCCCTTTTTAAAATCAAAATTCACTCAAAATAATTTAGGGGAAACTACTTTTTGAAAAGAGATTTTCATTGCGAATTTTCCTTTTCAGTCGAAGTAATTTTACCATGTATTCAAAACAAGTCATTTGCTAATGAGTAAAGTATACATGTTTTGAAAAGGGGAAAACAAACTAACCAAACTAACTACCAATGATTTTTGAGGTATTACAAATCATTACTGAAGATCTAAACGATTATCTTGGCGAAAACGCAGTAGCCTTATCCAATATTGCGGCGGCAGATGGAGAAGGAAGTTCACCAGGAAACAGTCCTGATATTTCGCTTAGTTTAGTGAATCTTCAAGAGGAATTTGCCTTGAAAAACACTCCAAATAACTCTACCAATGGAACTTCGGTGAGTTATAAAAATCCAAAAGTCTACCTAAACCTTTATGTGCTATTTAGTGTTGATAAATCAACCTATACCGAATCCTTGAAAAGCCTCACAAAAGTCATTGAGTTTTTTCAAGGTAAACGAGTGTTTACACATAACAATACCAATTATGATGGTATTGATGGTTTGGGAGATTTGAAGAGTTTTAAGTTCATTACGCAATTATATACTCCTTCATTTGAGGAGCTTAATTATATCTGGGGAACCTTAGGGGGAAAACAGTATCCTTCCGCATTATATAAGGTGACTCTATTAGAGATTGAAAGAGATATGATCACTCGTGAAGGTACAGTAGTTTCTGGTATTCAAAAAAATCCATTTATTAAAAACTAAGGTTATGTATAAAACGTTATTCAACTTTAATTTATATCACACTTACTTTTTAGATGAAGGTGAAAAAACATTTTTTCAAACCAATGGAGCTACACGATTATCAGAAAGCGATAGAAATTTGCTAGAACGAGAATATAAGTTAGAAGACTTTTTAAGTATTACACCTACAACAAGTACTACTAGGAAATTAAAAAATCATCGCCTTTTTATTAGAAATCATTCGAAAGGCTTTCGAGTTTTGACCGAAACGAATGAACAGATTGCTTTGGAAAACGGATCAGAAGTGAGTCGTTATAGTCCTGTAATTCCTATGGATGATACATTAAGTCTTACATTTTACTTAAAATCACACGATCCATATTTCTATAATTATTCAAATATTATTGAAAAGAATAACGCACAACTCTATTTATTAACCAATATAGATTCTAGTGCCATCAATATTTTTAGAGCTACAGCGAAAGAAAGAAAATGGAAAAAGTTTCTAATAAATGAAAGAGAAACAAGAGCGTTGGTTTACAACTTAGAAGTAGAAAATCAAAAACAATTGCTTGTTCCAAACTTGGTTTCTATTGACGCTATTCAACCAAATGAATTAAATACTATTGAATCAAAAATTGAAAATGCGCAACCGTTAACAGAATCAGAACTCGAAGTAATTGATACGTTGAATACGGCTATTAAAGTTCTTAAGAATAGAGGAATTATAGGTGTACTTCAATTACAAATCAAAGGAGACGATAACACAGAGTTTACCGAAAGTGTAAACGTAAAAAACCCGAATAACCAACAGTTTGATCTTGAAAAGCAGTGCTTGCCGAAAGCATATCCTGATTTTGATGTGTTCATTAATAATAGAGAAACATTTTGGAGGTATAAAGAGTTGCAAACCTCAACAATAATGACCACAAAACAAAAGAAACCATTGACCAAAAATGGAAGGGTAGAAATTGAAAATCAAGACATACAACCCCTACCGCAAGGAAATTATTTTTTTCCAAATCCAACCCCTGAGATTATCATTAAAGAAGCACAAAAATATTATTCGGAAGTATTTATATAAACCAAAATTTAATTAAAACTAGTAATTATGTCAGCGTACAAAACACCAGGAGTTTACGTAGAGGAAATAGTGAAATTTCCACCTTCGGTAGCTCAAGTAGAAACAGCAATTCCTGCTTTTATTGGTTATACTGAAAAGGCAACTAATAAAATAAAGGGAGACTTAAGCGGAATTCCAACAAGAATAACATCAATGTTGGAATACGAAATTTATTTTGGGAAGGCAAAACCTGAAACCACTATTGGAGTAAATATCGAAGATGTTACAAATGCTAATGGTGAAAAAATTAGAACTATTGCAGTTGCTGAGCCTTCGTCAAGACAACCGTTTTTAATGTATTATTCATTACAAATGTATTTTGCTAACGGCGGAGGGCCATGTTATATAACTTCTGTTGGAAGATATGGCGATGAAGCGGGAGTAGATAAAGTAACAGCTATTACAGATGAAAGCGATTTTAACGATGGTTTAGCAGCAGTAAGAAAAGTTGACGAAGTAACTTTACTAGTTTTTCCTGATGCTACAGCATTAACTAACGATACTACTTTTTACCAACTTTACAAAGATGCACTAACTCAATGTAACGAGTTGCAAGACAGGTTTACCATTATTGATACAAGAACATATGATGGGGTTAGCGTTACAGATACTAACATTGCAACACTAAGAAATGAAATTAATCTTGAGAAAGATTATCTAAAATACGGGGCAGCTTATTATCCATTTTTAAAGACTATTTTAAATTATGAATACGATGACGCTTCAATAACAATAAATCATAGTTCAGACGATTCTGAATCTTTAGCTGAGGTTATTTCGGATGTAAACGATGCTGTATCAACTCTTGAAACGTATTTAACGGATGCAACCAGTCATTCTGGCGATTTAACAGGAAGCAACGATATTATTAATGATGGAGCAGCAACAGTTGCAATAATAGATGCTGAAATTCCGAATCAACAAACCATTACAGGTAATTTAATGACCCTGTTAAATAATGTAGTTGCACAAGGAACAATTATTATAGGTGCAGGAACTACAGCTGCAGCTGCGGCAGCTGACGATGAAGATCCTGATACGATATCAGATTCAGTTACAGCAGCGACGACAGCTTTAAATACCGCTTTAACAGATCCAGCTAGTGATTTACCAGTTATGATTGCAGCTTTACAACAAGCAATAGACGATTTAAGTGCCGCAGCAACCAAAGGTGATAAACAAACGGCTTCGTCAGATGCAGTTGCAGCAGTGACTAATATCAATACTGTAATTCAGGATATTATTGACTTAACTCCAACGTTGTTAACTACCATGAATAATGCTCAAGGAATTGATGCTGAAGGAATGTTTGATGGATTAAGTTTGAATCAATTAGCAAGTAAGGATAATAGCATTTACAATAAAATTTTAGCGGAAATAGCCAATTTACCATTAGAGTTACCGCCTAGTAGTGCTATGGCTGGAATTTATGCACGTGTAGATTCAGATCGTGGTGTATGGAAGGCACCTGCAAATGTTGGTCTAAACTATGTGATTAAACCTACGGTACAAGTTTCACATGAAGATCAACGTGATCTAAATGTTGATACAGTAGCAGGAAAATCCATCAATGCAATTAGAACGTTTGTTGGAAAAGGAACTTTAGTTTGGGGAGCAAGAACTTTAGCAGGTAATGATAACGAATGGCGTTATGTGCCAGTGAGAAGATTCTTTAATATGGCAGAAGAGTCAATTAAAAAAGCTACAGAGCAATTTGTTTTCGAACCAAATGACAAAAACACTTGGGTACGTGTAAAGGCAATGATTGATAATTTCTTAACACTTCAATGGAGAGCCGGGGCATTAGCAGGACCAACACCAGACAAAGCATTTTATGTAAGTGTAGGGCTAGGTGAAACAATGACTGCACAAGATGTATTAGAAGGAAATATGATTGTTGAAATCGGAATGGCCGTAGTTCGTCCTGCTGAATTCATCATCTTGAAATTCTCTCATAAAATGCAAGAAGCATAACTGAGGTATTAGTGTTGACCGTTGAATACTCCAATTCAAAATTAAACACTCAACACCTAAAACTTAAAAAATAACATTTAAAAATTAGAAGAATCATGTCACAAGCATATCCAATTCCAAAGTTTTCCTTTAAAGTAAATCACGGAGGAACAGAAATTAATTGTACAGAAGTTTCAGGTTTAGATTTTCAGAATGAAACCATCGAATATAGAGGTGGAGCCGATAGTGAATATCATAAAACAAAGCAACCTGGAATGTTTAAATACAGCAACATTACCATCAAAAGAGGAACTTTTGTTGATAAGAGCAAGCAGTTCTACGATCAGTGGGCTAAAACAGTTTACTTCCAAGAAGATGGTGAAAAATTTAGAGGAGATTTAACCATTAGTTTATTAGATGAAAATGGAGATCCAGCTGTTACTTGGAAAGCGCAAAATGCTTACGTAACCAAAGTACAGCCAACAGATTTAAAGGCAGATGGGAACGAAATAGCCATTGAAACAGCAGAGTTCGTTCATGAGAAGTTAACTATTGTTTAATGTAGCAATAAATCAATATACCAATTTACTAATCTGTAAATGTATTGATTTGAAAATTTGATGCTTAGGGGTGAAGGCTAGAATTAACTGTTAAGCCCTTAAAATTGATAATTAGAAACACATAATTGATAATTAAATATTTATAATTTCATAAGCAATGGCTAATTACTATCCACCGGTTGGTTTTCATTTTACGGTAAAGTTTTCAGATATCGCAAATAAAAAACACGATCATCGATTTCAAACAGTTTCTGGTCTTTCAGTAGATCTGGAAACTGAAGAAGTCGCTGAAGGAGGTGAAAATCGATTCAAGCATAAAATTCCGGTTAGAACCAAATACCCAAACTTAGTTTTAAAGCGAGGAATGCTTATCGATTCGGGTGTGATTAAATGGTGTAGAAATGCGATAGAAAACTTTGACATTCAACCGGTGGATTTAACCATATCACTTCTCGACGAAAAACAACAAGCCTTGCAAACTTGGAAAATATCACACGCTTATCCAATCAAATGGAGTGTGGCCGATTTAAATGCCGAGGAAAACAAGGTAGTTATTGAAACAATTGAATTATCATATCATTATTTCACAGTGAGTTAGTTATGGCAATAGAAATTAAAGAATTATACATTAAAATCAATGTAAAGGAAGGTCCGAACAAGGAAAGTTCAAATAGCGGTCAAGAAACAAAAGACAATAAAGAAGCTATTATTTCAACATCAATTGAAGAAGTAATGGAGCTTTTAGAAAAGCAAAAAGAACGTTAAGAGTTAAGTCATGAGCGAAGGTAAACTACAAAAACTGGTAATACGATGTTATAAAGAAGATAGCTTTGATCAGAAAGATGAAATCAAAGAGCTTCGTTATACAGCATTGCTGAATCCTGAGAAATATACACAGTCATATAAAACTGAATATAAAACCGAACAGGCATCGGGAAATAGTAATTCTGACCCGAAGTTTACAAGGTCTTTGCCTTCAGATTTAGACTTAGAGTTTCTTTTTGATAGAACCGGAGTTATTGCTCACTTTGGAAATGATAAAGAAGCAAAACAAGATGAGAAATTTTATAAAGATCATGGTAAGGGAATAATCGATGATATTGAAAATTTTAAAAAAGCAGTTTTCGATTATAATGGGGATAGACACAAACCAAACTATTTAAAAATCATCTGGGGTTCGCTTAATTTCAACTGTTTATTAACCACACTTTCGTTTGAATATAAGTTGTTTAAATCGGATGGGACTCCTTTGAGAGCTATTGCAAAAGCAAAGTTCATAGCGTATATCGAACCAGAAAAAAGAGTTGCAGAAGAGAACAATCAATCACCAGATTTAACGCATTACAGGATAGCCAAGGCTGGAGATACCTTGCCTTTAATGACCTATAAAATTTACGGAGATTCGAAGTATTATTTGGAAATAGCCAAACTAAACAAACTGAGCAACTTTAGAAAGTTGACTCCAGGACAAGAATTATTTTTTCCACCCATTGCAAAAATCTCATAAATGAATAATAGCGGCGTCATAGCAACATCAAAAAGTCCAGATTTAATAACCTATAAGTTATTAGTGGAAGGAGAAGAATTGTCTTCAGTATACCAAGTGAAAAGTATTTTGGTGACAAAAGAAGTCAATCGAATTCCAACGGCTCAAATCGTTTTGATTGATGGCGAAGCGGCTAAAAGAGATTTTGAATTGAGTAATGAAGAATTATTAATTCCTGGAAAAAAAATAGAGATAACTGCAGGATATCATTCAGATGAAGAAACCATTTTCAAGGGAATCATTATTAAGCACAATTTGAAGATTAGATCGAATACAACACATCTAATTATTGAGTGTAAAGATGAAGCAGTGAAAATGACCATTGGTAGAAAAAGTAACTACTACTTTGAAAGTAAAGACAGCGAAATCTTTGAAGAAATTATTGGGAAATATGGTTTAGAAAAAGATGTTGAAGCAACTAATCAGAAACATTTAGAATTGGTACAATATAATACTTCTGATTGGGATTTTATACTGTCAAGGGCTCAAGCAAATGGTAAAATCTGTATTGTAGATGACGGTAAAATAACAATAGCAAAACCTAATGTTTCTCAAAGCGAAATTGAGACCATCAGTTTTGGAGCAACCTTACTTGATTTTGATGCTGAAATCGATGCAAGACATCAAGTTCAAAAAGTAGCTTCCTATTGTTGGAACTATGCTGATCAGGAACTTTTAGAGATTGAAGGGAAAGATCCATCAGTTAGTTTGAATGGAAATCTGTCAACAAATGATTTAACCGAAACCATTGGTTTGGAAAGTTATGAGTTGAGGCATGGGGGAGCGGTAACTGATACTTCATTACAGGATTGGGCAGATGCGAAATGGTTATTTCAACAGTTAGCAAAAGTTAGAGGAAGAGTCAAGTTTCAAGGAATTCCAGCGGTAAAACCTGATACTATTTTAAAATTGGAAGGCGTAGGAGATCGCTTTAATGGAAATGCCTATATCACAGGAATAAGTCATACCATAACAGAAGGGAATTGGGTGGTAAATGCCCAGTTTGGATTGAATCCGGAATGGTTTTCAGAAACCTATGATATCAGTGCGCAACCAGCTTCAGGATTGATTCCAGCAATTTCTGGTTTGCAAATAGGAATTGTTTCACAGTTAGAAGAAGATCCAGATGGAGAGGAACGAATCTTAGTTCAAATCCCCATTATTAATAATGAAGAACAGGGTATTTGGTGCCGTTTGGCACTACTTGATGCAGGAGAAAATAGGGGAACTGTTTTTAGACCTGAAATAGGTGATGAAGTAATTGTAGGATTCATCAATCAAGATCCAAATAATGGAGTGGTTTTAGGAATGTTACATAGTAGTGCAAAACCTTCTCCAATATCTGCTAGTGATGATAATCATGAAAAAGGGATTGTTACTCGAAGTGATATGAGAGTTGTTTTTGATGATGATAAAAAATCAATAAATATCTCAACACCAGCAGGGAAAATTATCACACTTGATGAAGATGCAGGAACAATTGTAGTTGAAGACGATAACTCAAATAAAATAACCATAGACAGCAGTGGGATACTTATGGAAAGTGCCGGAGATATAGCTTTAAAAGCATCGGGGGATGTTTCAATAGAAGGAACAAATGTAAGTATTGCTGCTAATGCCGAATTCAAAGCAGAAGGTTCAGCAGGGGCAGAAGTATCAACAAGTGCTATTGCCGTATTAAAAGGCTCACTAGTACAGATTAATTAATGTAGTGTTGAGTTATGAATGTTGAGTTTTTAATAAGGTATTTCTAGTAATAACTAAAATTTAAAACTCAAACTTCAAAACTAATAATTAACAGTGTCATGTCGAGTGGTTTTAACGATTGGAAGGAGTAAAAATTGTATCGAGACATATTTAATGTAACAATGTATCAATTAACAATTAATAATTAAAAAAATGGGGAATCCAGCAGCGAGAATAAATGATATGCATGTATGTCCAATGTCAACAGGACCTGTTCCACATGTGGGCGGACCAATCTTACCCGCAGGTGAACCAACAGTTTTGATTGGAGGAATGCCAGCGGCAAGAATGGGTGATATGGCAGTTTGCACAGGACCTCCAGATACGATAGTTGCAGGTTCAGGTACTGTTTTGATAGGAGGAATGCCAGCCGCACGAATGGGTGACTCAACAGCGCATGGAGGAACTATTGTAGCAGGGGAACCAACAGTATTAATTGGATGATTTGCCAATGAGTTAATGTAGAAATGTAACAATGAATTAATGTACCAATTCGTGATTCGTAATTGAGTATTCGAAATTAAAAACTCATAATTCATAATTAACAATTCGTAATTAAAGAGATGGAAAGTAAAAAAGCATTTTTAGGAACAGGTTGGGGATTTCCACCTGAGTTTAGCAAAGGAAGAAACGAAGTGATTATGACTTCCAATGAAGAGGATATTCAAAAGAGTCTTCAAATTCTGCTAACTACTCAGCTAGGTGAACGTGTAATGCTTCCTGAATATGGATGTAACCTCGAAGAATTACTTTTTGAAAAACTGAATAGAACACTAATTACTTATGTAACTGATTTGATTAGAACAGCTATTCTATATCATGAACCAAGAATTGATGTTTTGAAAATAGACATTTCCGAAACGGATACACTTGAGGGAAAACTAATCATTTCAATAGATTACATAGTAAGAGCAACCAACTCAAGAACCAACTATGTGTTCCCATTCTATAAAGAAGAAGGAACTAATATTTAACCAAACAAACCAAACTGATGTGTAATACATGTTGTCATATAGATAATGTCATTTTTAAAAGAAACGGGACCAATCAAAATGATCGTTTTCAAGCGTCATTGAATCCTGATAACGTGCAATTGCATGACTTTACGATTGAAGATTGGTTATTGTTTGCATTTCATTTTGCACAACAGGTGAATTATTTTTCGCCAACCAATGCAGAGCAACCTGAAGGGAATTGGCAATCGTTTTTTAACCTATTGAATACTTCTGAAGGAGAAATTCCAAATAGAACAACAAAAGAGTATGTAAAATTAAAAGAGGCTGTAGCTGAAATGTTGAATGAATTTGAAAGTAATGGGGAGTTAACGTCACACTTAACTTTGTTCGTTTGTTTTCTAAAACTATTAGAGTATTCAAAAGAAAGATTTAATGCTTTAACACAAAGACACCTTTCTTTCTTTTACAAAGATATTTTAAGAATAGAAAAGCTGCCAGCAAGAGAAGATCAAGTTCATGTATTGTTCGAACTGGCAAAAAAAGCATTAGAAGAGGAGATTCCTGAGAATGTTCAATTAGATGCAAAAAAAGATGTAAATGGAGGTAACTTAGTATATAAAGTTGATAATAATTTCGTAGTAAATAAAGCTACTGTTGCGAGTTTAAAAAGTACTTACAATGATATTTACAATGGAGAGTTTAAATATAGTGCTATAGCCAATTCATTTGATGGGCAAGGAAAAGAGCTCCCAGAGAGCTCACCATTCTGGTTGCCTTTTGGATACAATTCTTCAGAAAAAAATTATGACACACTTCCTGATGTAAAACTTGGATTCAGTATAGCTTCACCAGTTTTAGCAATGAAAGAAGGGGTAAGAAATGTGTGTATTACGATTAACTTTAAAGAAGCAATTACTATTGATGGTCTTACTCCAGACAAACTATTAGAATGGATTCAGGTTTCCTATAGTACTAAAAAAGCATGGCAAGACATAGTTCTATCGAAAACAGGTTTAGCCCTTCATGTTAAAGGAACACAAGCGTTAAAATCGACATTCATTAGTACAACGCAATTACAATTAGTGTTTTCAGTTGATAAGGATTTACCAGCTATTGAAAACTATAATGAGGAACGCTTAAAAACTCACTTGAACACAGAGTTTCCTGTAATACGTTTTTTATTGAAAACGGATAGTAAAGAAGGGCACGACTTTTTTAGACGAATAGTCAAAAAAGCCATCTATAAAATAAAAATAAACGTCGCTGTTTTTGATGCAAAAGAGCTACAGATGGAGAGCGATTTTGGAATTTTAAATCCAGCAAAACCGTTTATGCCATTTACGAGTCAACCAATTAGAGGAGGGGCTTTTCGTATCAATTATCCAGAAGTTTTTACTAAAAAATGGAGTGATATTGCTATTTCAGCAAACTGGATGAATACACCAACAAGTTTTGTAAGTCATTATAACGCTTATAAAAAATCATTTTTAAGTAAGATTAGTAAAACCAATTATGTAGACGCTCTTTTGATGGAAGAAGAACCTTTAAGAGAAGCAAATCAACCTACAAATGGAGTAACAACTTCAATAAATGACACTACAAAAAAGTTAATTGTAAATGAATCAGATTTAATAATTAATTCTGATCAAGATTTTAAAGCGACTTCGAGTTTATATTACAAGGAAGACTGGAAAACTAAAGACAAAAACGTTGTCTTATTTAAAAAGAATAATGGTGTGTTTCAGTTGAACACATCTTTTAAAAATACAGAATCAGAAATTGACGAGAATTCTGAATTAAAACTAACATTAAATCAATCCTTCTTACATTCACTATATCCAATGTTGTATACATTGGCTTTTACCGCTAACAATGATCAGGCACCGATACCTAACCAGCCTTATACACCTCTTATTGAGAGTATTGAAATGTCATACGCCGCAGAAGAGGAAACAAACTTAGAAGTACTTGAATCAGATGCTTATGAAACGAATAGAATCCAGTTGCATCATAACGATGTGTTTGGAGTTTATGAGGAGCATAGTTTCTTAAAGGAGCAGGCAAGGAAATCTTCAATCCTAGGCCAAAATACTTCATGCTACTTGGTACCTGATTATTGTCATGGTGGTGAATTGTATATTGGAATAAAAGATGTAGAACCATTGCAACAGGTATCGCTACTAATACAAGTTTTAGAAGGTAGTGAAAATCCTAATGTAGATACTTTTGTTGGAAAGCAAGGTGTTTCTTGGTCTGTGTTATGCGATAATTACTGGAAAAAATTAGAAGATGAGGTACTGGTAAATGAGGTTGATAACTTTTTGAAGTCAGGAATTGTACAAATTAAAATTCCAGAACAAGCAACGACTACAAATACTAAGTTTTCTGAAAACTATGTTTGGTTACGAGCTAAAATGCACAAGAGTTACGATGCTGTTTGTAAGGTTTTTGGAGTGTATGCCCAAGCCACAACAGCTACTTTCTCAAATAAAAACAATGAGCTTTCTCATTTAGAAAATGGACTTACAGCGGAAACTATTTCAAAATTAGTGACTAGAATTCCTCAAGTAAAAGGGATTCAGCAGCCATTTAATTCTTTTGGAGGAAGACCAGAGGAAACCGATTTGAAATACTACCAACGTGTAAGCGAAAGACTTCGTCATAAAAATAGAGCGATTAATCTTTGGGATTATGAACATCTAATATTGGAAGAGTTTCCAGAAGTGTTCAGAGTGAAGTGTTTAAATCATACTTCAAAAACATCATTTATGTCGCCAGGGAATGTTTTGGTGATTGTAATTCCAGATATCATCAACAGAAATGTATTTGATATTTATGAACCAAGGTTGAGTCAAACAACACTGAATGATATAGAAAAATATGTAAATACCTTAAATGGGAAACAAGTAGAAGCATTTGTTGATAATGCGCAATATGAGAGAATTCATGTTGAGGTAAAGGTGAAGTTTTATCCTCAGTTCGATGAAAATTTCTACAAAATGAAACTACAAGAAGATATTACCAAGCTATTATCACCATGGGCTTTTAATGAATCGGAGAGTATTGAATTCGGAATAGAGTTGAACAATAGTAGTGTCATCGATTATGTTGAAAAATTACCTTATGTGGATTATCTGGTGTCTTTAGAACTAGCTAAAATTTCTACGGAAGATGATATTAAGTTGGCAGAAGGCGATACGGCTATTTTGGAGAATTTAACGTTTGAGAAAAAGCTTTCTCCATCGAGTCCAAAACACATATTAGTGTCTTCAAAAACGCATACGATATCAACTAATGTTCCCACATGTCATCAAATTAACCTTCAAGAATCAGAGCAATGTCTATATTAAATCAACATATAAGTATTCCTAAAAATGTCAGTACCAAGGACGACTTAGATTATTACTATTTAAGGCAAATAGGTATTGAGTATATCGAAAAACTTGGTGGTAAATTATGGACTGATTTTAATTCTCACGATCCAGGAATTACCATCCTTGAAGTAATCTCCTATGCAATTACCGATTTAGGGATGAGAATTAATTTACCTATTGAAGATGTATTATCATCCAATAATTCTGGCGATTTTCACGAGCAGTTTTTTAAAGCTTCTGAGGTATTACCAACAAGTCCTGTTACCGAAAATGATTACCGAAAATTGTTTATTGATATTCAAGGGGTGAAAAATTGTTGGTTGACTGTTCATAAAAAGCAAGTGTTTGCTGATTTAAAAGAAGGGAAACTTTCATATGATTCTGCAGATACAAGTCATTTAACTACCAATTTGAAAGATAACTTTTGGTTAAAGGGACTCTATGATGTTTATGTAGATTATGAAGACGGAACAGAAGAGATTGTAGATGATATAAACGACGAAATTAAAAGACGTTTTCATGCCAATAGAAACTTATGTGAAGATTTAGTTTCTATAAAACCGATAAATCAATACCCTATTAAAATTTGTGCTGATGTAGAAGTTGAAACTACAGCTGATGAGGAAAAAATTCACGCACTTATTTTGAATGCAATTGATAACTACTTTTCTCCTTCAGTAAACTTTTATTCTATTCAGCAAATGCTAGATAAAGGGTATGGATCTACTGAAATATTTGATGGACCTATATTGGATAACGGATTTATTGAGAACGAAGAATTGGCGAAAGCCGATTTGACAAATGAAGTTCGATTATCAGATATTATCAAACTAATCATGGCCATTCCAGGAGTAAAACACATCAAAGAAATAGCTATGGGTGATTGTGCTCAAGAAGCAGCGATGTTAGATGATTGGTTGTTGTGCATGGGCGATTATCAGAAGCCAATGTTATGTGATAAAAGTGTTTTTAATTATAACAAAGGAGTATTACCATTAAGTATTAATAAAACCAAAGTTGCTGAGTATTTACAAGAGTTAAAAGATGAGGAAGAAGAAAAAAGAGTAAATGCGAGCGAAAACAAAACTTTTACACTACCTGAAGGTGAAAAATATAACTTAAGAGATTACACTTCTATTCAAAGTGAATTCCCTTTAACCTATGGAATTGGTCCAGAAGGTTTAATTGATACACCAACAACTGAGCGCGTTGCGCAAGCTAAGCAGTTAAAGGCTTATTTGACTTTTTTCGATCAAATTTTAGCAAGTTACTTCAAGCACTTGGAACAAGTGAGTGATTTACTTTCAGTAAAAGGAAATTTGACTCAAACCTATTTTACACAAGCTGTTAAGGACATAGAAGGGCTTAATGACTTGGTAACGGATTATGATGTAAATAGTGATAGTACACTAACACAAACTTTGTTTGAAAAACAAGACAATGATATTGAACGTAGGAATGCACTTTTAGATCATTTACTATCAAGATTTGCAGAGCGTTTTTCCGAATACACTTTTATTATGCGCGCTATTTATGGTGCGAGTACTGACGAAATGGTATTGAGAAATAAAGAAGATTTCTTGAGTGATTATAAAATAACAAGCACTAATAGAGGAAATGCAGCAAACTTGTATAAGCAAGAGGAGGTTAACTTATGGAACACAAGTAATGTAAGTGGAACACAGAAAAGGATTGCTAGATTATTAGGAATTAAAAATTACAATAGAAGAAGTCTTTCACAGCAACATAATGTTGAAACGTACACACTTATTAATTCTGATAATGAAAGAGTATATCGTTGGAGGTTACGAGATAATAATCATAAGATAATTTTATCGGCTACTGATGAATATTATGATTTATCATCTGCCAACAGAGAAATCTACTTTGCGATATCACAAATCATTCAAACTTCAGAAGAAAAGATAAAAGAGGTATTTGAAAATCCTTTAATCATAGACGATGAGTTGGTTATTGATAATATTCAGATACATCAATCAGACTCTGGGAAGTATTCATACGATATTATAAATCCTAGAATAACCAGTCATCACAACCCAGATAGAATCATTGCGAAAAGGTTTAACTATTACGAAAAGCAGGATGAATTAAAAGACTCGATTCTTCAATTAATTCAATTCTTAAAAAACGAGTTTTCAGAAGAAGGATTATTCGTAGTTGAACACATGTTGTTAAGACCAGATGTTACTGCTGATATTGTAGATAAAGAATTGTTTTTACCCATTAGTAAAGAAGATTGTTATCAATGTGAACCGACAGATCCTTACTCTTATCGGGTGAGTATTGTGATTCCAGGGTACACATTTCGTTTTATGAATACCGACTTCAGAAATTATATGGAAAAGATTATTAAAGAAACATTACCCTCTCATATTTTACCCAAAATATGTTGGATAGGGTACCGAGATAATGAAGTTCAAAATGAAGAAGACAATGACCTTTTGCAATTTGAAAACGCCTACCGAAAGTACTTATTTGAAAAGGCAAAAATTCAGAAAGAACCAGAAGAAGGACAAACTGATCAAGATCAGCCACCATTAGAACTGAAAACATTTATAGATAAACTAACTAAACTTTCAAACGTATATCCTACCGGAAGATTATTTGACTGTAGTGATGATGATAATGAATCATTATCCGGAAATATAATTTTAGGAAAAACAAACTTAGGATCACTTTAAAATTACGAATCATGGCTACGAAACTTTCAGATATAACAACAAACTACCGCCGATTTTCACCAAATCAAGTATTAACCGAAGGGCAGCTAAACGAAATAGTAAACTATTTTGATGATCAAGATCGTCTATCCAGAATTCTTTTGAGTGGAGTTGGACTATTATGTGGTTTTGAAGTGAAATTTTTCCAACATAAACCTTCGATATTTATTTCTCAGGGTACCGGAATTACAACAGATGGAGACTTAGTGAAGTTCTTTGAAAATATAAAAGGGGATAATACGCTTCTTAGAAATGGAAATGAATACTTGTTTTATCGATCACATAATAACGAGGAAGCTGATTATCAAAAATATTTCTATGATAATGGTGATCAATTAGAGATTTATGAATTATTTACTTCAGATCAAAGAGAGGGCTCGAAAACCTTAACAGAGGAAACGAAAGAGTTAAAAGAACTGCTGGATTATGGACAAGGAGATGATGATTCATCAGATTTTCAAAAAATACCTGTAAACGATGCTGTTATTTTATTGTATTTAGAAGAATATGATAAGAAAAAAGATCTATGTGTGAGTCTTTCGTGCGATAATCAAGGTCTTGAAGTTAGTAGTAATTTGAAAGTGCTTTTAGTGAGAAGTGCTGTTGCTCAAAAGATAATGCGTTTTGATACCATTAGTAAACGACCAAATTTATCAACAAGCATTTTAAAGAGTTTACCTGATTTAATTGCGAATCGTGTATTAATGCAACCTCAAGACTTTTCGGATTATGAAGAATTGAAAACTGTATTTAGCAAAGGTAGCTTTAGAAATGAAATTGTAGGAAGAACTTTAAAGGCGTATCAACAATTATTTTATGGACTAAACCTTGCTTCTTGGTATAACGTATTTGAAGAACGTTATAAATTTTTGTTTCAATTTAGTGATGGAGAGAATATTCCACCCGATTTTCAATATAGATATGATGTTTTAAAAGATATTATTGATACTTACAATGAGTTGAAGAAGGAGATCCATTGTGTGGAGTATCATCTTTCTTGTACGCCGGATATTAACGCGTTCCCTAAGCACATTATGCTTGGGAAAATCACTGAAGAAAAAACAGGCGTGTTTAGACATAATTTTTACAAGTCGCCTATTTTTAAGAAATGCACAAAAACATACACCAAGTTTACATCACAAAGATTTATAGAGGATGAATTTAATCGTGAACAGGTTTTTGATTTAGAAGCCACCTTAAAACTATTATATCAAAGTCAGAATTTACAACAAGTAAAACTGTATACGCTGCTTAAAAGAAGTTTACAATTACTACTCAATTACAATGTCAATTTTACCAATATTAGAGTAACACCTTCTTACGAATTAGGAGCTTTAAGTAAAAAAGCAATTCCTTTTTATAATAATGTTGGTCAACATCTAATAAACCTTTGGGATATTGAAAAAACGGTAATAGATGAGCAAGGAAAGAATCGAAGTTATCACACACAATTACTGGATGAAAAAAGACCTTTGGAGGTAACTATTGATGCCGATTTTTATAGAATCGAAGGACATCAAGGGAAAAATTATAAAGAAGTAGTAAAGGAGTTACAAACTATCCGTTCTAAGTATAACTTAAGCTTTAACATTGTTGCTTTAAAAGTAAAGGCTACTAGAGAGCAAAGCAAAGATTTTTTGCACCAGTATACTGAGCAGTATTTAAAGAGAAATCATGGATACGAACATAAGGCAGGAATAGTACCGGGAGGAACCTTTATCTTAATTTATATTGATAGTGAATATGATGGTTATCCTTATCCGTATGGATATGGTTATCCATATTACTATCCAAAAGCCTTAACACTTTCAGGCGATTTTGATGGAATGGAAGTGGAAAGACCAATCGAGGTGTTAACACCTGTGGTGGCAGATTTCTCAGTTCCTTATTTGTGTTGCGATGAAAACTTAATTGGACTCAGTTTGCCAGTTAAAGAATTATGTTTTGATGAAAATACACCTGCAATTCCATTTACAGTAATGCCTAAAAAAGGGTATGTCGAAGCGGAAGTAGAAGAAGGCTTAAATGGAGGTGTGGTTTATAATGAGCAAGGTGAATTTGTTTTTGATCCGAAATTGGTTTCTTCGGAATTATATGGAAAACCTATCAAATTTACAGTAAACAACTTTGAAACGGAGTGCGCTATTATCGTTAGTCGACGACCTGAGTTTAGCTTTATGGTTGATACCATTTCAGAACCAACACCTGATAGAGAAATTAAGGTAGTTTTCAGGATAATTACGAGTCCAAATCAAGAAGACGTTGATTATACATGGAATTTTGGAGATGGATCTGACCCGCTAATATCATCGGAAATAGTAGTTTCCCATACTTATAAGCTAGAAGAGAATAAAGCTAGGTTCAAGGTTCGTTTGTTTGGAAAGAAAGATCGTTGTTCGAATCAGTTTTCAGAAGATATTTTGTTAGAAATTCCAGAAGTGGAATTAAGTCTTCCAGATGATCAAGTTTGTTTTGATGATACAACGGCTCCATTGCCATTTGATGTAGAACCAAGAGGAGGTGTAGTTGAAGCTATAGTTAGCGGTGAACTCAATGCTGGTGTTGTTAGGTTAGACGGAAGCTATTTCTTTGATCCAAAATTAGTGAGTCCTGATTTACATGGTCAACCTATTAGATTTACCGTAAATGGTTTTGATACTGATTGTGTAATTTCAGTTTCGTCCAAACCTAATTTTGAGTTCATGGTCGAAACTCTTGGAGAACCGATTGAAGAGACTGTATTGGTCACGTTTTTAGTAACACAAACACCTCCTATTGATGGAACGGAATTCATTTGGGATTTTGGTGATGGAACTCCAACCGAAACTACGACAGAAGTTAGAATATCTCATCGCTATACAGTGTCAAGAGGTCGAATAAGACCTTTAGTTAAAGTAATAGCAAAAGCAGGACCTTGTCGCAGTGAGTTTTCTGAAACGATTTTGATAGACATACCAAGAGAAACAATGGTGTCTATTGAACCAAGAGAGTTTTGTAGAACAAGAAATGAAGTACTCCCCTTTACTATTTTCCCACCGAATGCTATTGTAGAACTGGATGGTGAAGGTGTAGTTAATCAGAACGGAAGCTGGGGATTCAATCCTAGTTTAACAACTTCTTCAAGTGTAACTATTATCGTTGATGGTGTGCCTAGTAATTTGGTGATCAATATTTCTGATCTTCCAGTTCCTAGGTTCGATGTAACCATTGAAGGTGAAAACTTAGTACTTGTAAATAATTCAGATAATGCAGATACGTATTTATGGAATATCAATGGGATAGAAACGGAAAAATCAACAAGACATCGAATGGTGGTTCCGTTGAGTGAAATACCAAATTCAGAAGAAGGAATTGTGGTTACACTACAAACCGTAACTGAAATTTGCGGAGTTAGTGAAAAGTTAGAAAAAACAATAAAAAGAGATAAATGTTTAGCAGAAGTAAATACATATCTCAATACAGTAGGTGCAGAATATGAGTCTCTAATTCCAAGATTTGAGAATAGGCTTGGAAGAATTATATCGGTGATATGGAGTGATTTTTCTAATACTATATCGAAAGTACAAGAACTACGAGATAATTTGGAACAAGATCCAAATGCTTTAATTGATTTTGTGAATTTCTTTGGAGGAGGAATCGAAGGCCGTTTAACTAAATTCCAAGAACTAGAAAGAGCAACAGTCAATATTGAGACAGAGGAAGATAAATTGGCATTAAGCTTCTTAGGAAGAGCTTATGTGATGTTGTTCTACTTACTATGGTGTTGTGCAGCAAAACGTGACGGATTCAATTTTGAAGAAATAGTTAATATTGAACAACACTTACAAAACTTCTTAGCAACAGCAATTCAAAACGATTTAGATATAGACAGAGACAACATTCTGAAACCATTTTTAACAAGAGTTGGTGAAGAGTGTGATGAGTCTAGAATTATTAATTCAATTACAAAAAGCTTAAACACGTTGAATTTTGGTAATAGATAATTCACATATCATTCATAAAGTTTTTGTTGAGGTTGATACCGATTCTCTATCAAGTGGAAATCATTTTAAAGATTCTTTCTTGGAGTATTTAAAGGATAAAATTTTACCACTCTTAGATGCCAAGTTAACTGAGGTTTCTGTCAAAACAGAAGGCTTTCAAGTTAGAATTCCTCATTTAGAAGTTGATGTTTCCATAGGTAAGTCTAATAACTTTAGTGGGATTAAGTTAGATGTTGTGACAAAAGTTGAACAGCGTATTCAAAAAACTATTGAAAAGGACTTATTACAAGAAAATAGTTTTGATGAGCCCGTTTTGATTAGTTCTAATAAAAACAAGGAGCAATTATTTAAAGAGTTTTTAAAAATGGGAGTATCTCCTTGGTGGGAGTTAAATAATCTAACAAATTTCGAAAGTGAAGAGTTTCTCGAGTTTGTAAAACCCGCATATTTACAGAACACTGAAGTAAGAGAACGTTTCATCAAACAATTTGATAATGACTTTCTTTTAAAAACGGTTTTAAGGTTTAATAAAGACATTCAGGAAAAGATGAGTTCAGGAATAACTTCTGATAAAGTAGAGAAAATCTATACTCACATTATTGAAAAAGTTACGGATGTTAAGCAACGTTTTTTGGTTTGGGACATTTTGTTGTGCGAGTATGTTAATGCAAAGGGAATTGTTAGTCTTCGAGAGAAATTGAAGGTGTTTCTTCATAGATTTTTAACTCATAAGTTAGAACTAGTAAAGCTTGAACAGTATAGCAATGATTCTGTAAACCAATTATTAAAGTTGTCGAACGATACGCCTTTGGGGCATTATAATGAAGAAAAGAGCATTGATTCAAAAAAGAATAAACTAAAACGTTATTTGATAAATAGAATTCTAACCACGGAACAATCTATGGATGCCTTAGTTCAGATTCCAGAAGAAATCAACAAGTTTCAAAAGGAATTGAAAGGAATTGAACGTAAAATCAAGCTGGAAAATAAGGAAGAAAATAAGGCTGAGTTGTCATTCCAAGGTAAAGCTGTTGAGAGTAAAAAGGATACTGTTTTAGATAAAGCCAATTCCAATGAAAACAATAGAGAAGGAACCGGATCTGAATTAGAAAATGCTGCTGAAGAAAAAGAATTGAATTCGAATGTTTCCGAGAACGAGATTAACGGAATTGTCCATAAATTGAAAACCCATGGAGCTTTTATGAGCGAGTTCGATAAAGAGTTGTTAATACTTAAGAAAGAAAATGTAGCTAATATCTTAAATGGGATAAGGAAGTTACTAATTGAAGAATGGGGCTCTTATTTTACTCCAATGAAACTAGAGAGAAATTTGAGTGATCAAGAATTTAATATCTCTCTTTTTGAGTTAAATAAATTGGTAGAAACTCTTGATTCGATAGTCATAGAAAATAAAAACCTTCTTCGAATAGAGAAAGAAATAAAACAAAATAGATTCGCAAGATTAATAGCTTTGATAAATGAATTGAATCAAGAAATTAAAAGGAGTTTGATTCAGTTTTTAGAAAATGATGAACGAGATATTGATATTGAAAGGTTATTGGTTTCAGATAAAGAATTACAATCAGAGATATTAAAGACTAAGAGAAATCATAAAGCGAATACTGAAGAGAAAATAAGCCTTGAAAAAGATTTAATAAATGAAATACGACTTTCTGAAAATGCAAATAATATAAAGGAAGAACTAGAAGTTGAGAATCAAAAGTTAGGTGAGGCATTTAAAAATGGGTTGGATAATAGAAATAATGAATTAACTCAAGTAGAACAGGAAATCTTCGGTTCAGAGAATCATGAATCTTCAATTTTAAACTTAGAATTAAAACCTGAAATGTATGTCGAAAACGCAGGAGTCATTTTAACTCACCCATTTTTAAAATTCTTATTGATCAATAGAGAACTCTATGATGAAGAAACTCAAAAAATAACAAATCCTGAAAAGGCAATACACCTTATCCATTTTGTAGCAACAGGAAAGGAGCAGGATTTGGAAAGCAATATGATTTTTGAAAAAATCATCTGTGGAATATCTCCAGATCAACCTATTAATAGATTCATTTATTTATCTGAAGAAGATAAACAAGAGGCAGAGAATATGATTCAGGCGGTTTTATCTAATTGGGAGAAAATGAATAATGCATCTATCGATTTATTGAGATACGAGTTTTTCAATAGAAATGGAAAGCTAACGACAGGTAAGAAAACGGTTTCCTTAAAAATTGAGAGAAAACCACAGGATCTTTTATTGAATAAAATCAATTGGAATATGTCGATGGTAAAATTACCATGGTTAACTACAATGATTCAAGTAGAATGGTAAATGGTTAATGTGAAAGTGTAACAATGAAGCAATATATCAATATAAAAATGAACCAATGTATCAATATAATGTTTTTAGTGTTTGAAAATGAGTTGATTAATGCAGGATTGTGTCAATACTTTAACGTGTAAGTTTTGAAATTCGTAATTCATAATTCATAATTGATTTAATTAAAAGACATGATAATTGAAAATTCAAAACTCATAATTAAAATAATGTCATGTCGAGTGATTTTTCAAATTGAAAAGGAGGAAAATAGTATCGAGACATCTAATGTGAATTTTATTAGTGTAACAATATAACTGATAATGAAAAATACTTACGTAAATATAGATAATAGTTTGATTTTTAATGAGCAAAAGAAAGCGCTAAAAATCGTATTCGATCAAATTGATACCTCGAAAATTGTTTTTGTTGGAGGTATTGCAGATTATCTTAATCTAAGACATAGATATCATTTAACGATAAATGATATTGATATAGTCTATGAAAATGAAGAGGATCTTTCTTGTTTTTTTCATAAGTATGGAACCAAAAAATATCAGAACAAATTTTACAAAAGTGTCAAAAACGAAGTGTGCGTGACCAATATTCCATTTGGAAATAAAAGTGTTCATTTCGATTTCTTTAAAAATCAATTCAATTCGTTCGGTATAACAGAATCGTTTCTACTAGGACAAAAGGTATTACATGCTAGTTTCGATCGAATGCGAAATTTTCATAATAGAGAAATAGGCAATCAAACATCAATAACTCAGAGAGAACGATATGAATGGAAACGATTGTACAAGCATAGTATAAAGGCCTCTTTGTACAATGCTGTGCATCACAGCTTATTTGTAAAAACGGAAAACACACCCTTAAAATGTGCCCTAACCAGATAGTTAATTAAATAAGTGAAAAAATGAATCAGCAGCCAAAAATAATATACAGCCTTGATACCTATCCATTGATAAATAATCGCTGGCACATGGGAAATCGATTAAAGGAAACTATTTATATGACAAGTTTGAGTGTCTTACAAAGTCATATGTGGTACTCAGATATTGAATTGTTTGTTGATGAAACTGCTTATAAGTTCTTGTATATGCTGCCATGTAAAGTAACGTTAATTTCTCACGATGCCGATGCCGATTTATGGATGAAGGTAAAAATGAAAGCAATCGAGAGTCAGAATACTCCGTTTGTTCATCTCGATACCGATGTTTTTTTGAGTAATTATATCGATTTTGATTTTCCTCAAGTTGTTGTTGAAAGGCAGGAATTTAGTTATAAAGGTCATTATAAACCGCAGCTAGAGTTTTTCAATAAATATATGGGACATCTAAGTTTTTGGGATAAGGATCTGGGAACATCCTACAGTTGCGGAGTGGTAGGGTTTCAAGATTTAGAACTTCGAGACAGATTTGTTCAAGGTTATAATCAGGTTGAAGAGCTCTACAAGTTGTACAAGCAGAATTATCAGGTGTTCAAGCAAAATGGTTACGAACCTTGTATTGTAATTGAACAATATTCACTCGCATGTTTACTAGATTATTTACAAGTTGAGCCTAACCTTTTACTTAAAGGTAAAGATATGTACGAACAAGCAAAGAATGCAAAGGAGATTGGATTTAGCCATCTTTTTGGTGTGAAAAAGTATGAAGAAAGTATCAGTGTTTTAATAGAAGAAAGATTGGAAAAGATATTTCCATACTGGTACCATCAAATTAAAAATGAAGTGGATAAGTACACTTATGACAATACTATGGCATTCAATTTTTAATAGCAAGGCTTATAGCCAAGGGGGTAATTTCCTAAGGCCTGCCATGAAATGAAAAATTAAGAACCTAATAGATATCCCGCATGTTTGAATCGCGGTAGTTCATGGATAGAATATGTAGTAAAAAGTAAAACAAACCAAACTAGCTTAAAATGTTTCTAAAAGATAAAAAAAACGTTCCCAACTCACCGAGTAATAAGAAGAGGTCTTTTATTCAACCAAAACTAAAAACAGGGAAACCAGGTGATAAATATGAAGTTGAGGCGGATAAAATGGCCGATAAAGTAGTCAATAAACCGAATGCTGATCATACGATTTTTAAAAAAGAAACTGATGAAGAGGTGCAACAAAAGCCACTTGCATCTGAGGTGAGTTCTTGGGTGCAAAAAAAGGAAGTTGCAGAGGAAGAACCTGTTCAGAAGATGGAAGAAGAAAACGAATCGGTGCAGGCTATGGAAGAGGATGAGGGAGTTCAAAAACAAGAAGAGGAGGAAGTACAAGCGAAGAAAGGAGTGAAAACCGGTACAAATAATCCCATTGAAGGAAAGCTCCGTAGAGGCTCTGGGGGAGTGAAAATGGATCGGAAAACAAGACAGGAAATGGAAGCTGGGTTTGGAGCGGATTTCTCTAAGGTAAACATTCATAAAGATCGTGAAGCTCAAGAAATGAGTTCTAGTGTGGGAGCACAGGCATTTACTCATGGGCATGACATTTATTTTAATGAAGGTAAGTACAACCCAAATTCCAAAGAAGGAAAACACTTATTAGCTCATGAGCTTACACACACCATTCAGCAAAAAGGGATGGTACAGAAAAAAATTCAGAAAACACCTTTGAGATTTGTAACGAATGAAATTGGAAGCAATTCTTTATCAAACTCATCCTATATAGAATTTGATCCAGATGCCATTGCTTGGGTAAATGGAGCACAGTTTAATAAAGTAAATCATAGTGACAATCTAGATATTACTCTTGAGAAAAGTCAAAGTGGTGTACTACAAATACGAATGCCGATTCATGTGTTTTATGATGTTGATGATGGTGTATTTAGCGAAGATACCTGGGCAGGAGTTGATCGTAATTATCACTTCAATGTGCTGTCAAATTGGAATTATACAACAGACAGTTTGTGTAATCTTACCAGTTTAGAACAGATAGGGCAACCCTCTATTTTAGGAAGTCCGAACCTTGAGGTTAATCTTGGCTTTATTCCATCTAATACGGCAAATTCAGTTAGTTTGACAGTTCAAATGAGTAGACCTTCTCAAGGATCTTCGGCAGGAATTAGTCAGGGAGGTGTTTCTGTTGGGAGTAGTAGTACACTTTCAGGAAGTGTGTTTTTTCAGCATTCATTTACGTTTAGAATATCTGTAGTTGATATGCATCTAGGAGAATCAAATGTAAACCACTAAAGGTAAAGTTATGAGAATATTTAATGATCTATACATCTATGAAATAACCTTACTTTTTCTTGGAACGTTTTTGTTTCTCATATTAAGTGGAGGGCTTGTTTATTACATTCTGAAAAAAGAAGAAATAAAGAAATTCTTATTGTTTTTTCCTATACCAATTTTGATGATAGCTTATCCGAGCATAAAAGAGCTCAATATTTCTAGAGATAAAATAGAGTTGTCGAAGTATCAAAAGCGATACCAGGAAAACCCTGAAGATTCAATAGCTAGAGAAAAAATAGAAGAATTAACACAAGAACTAGAACCTCGTGCTACGTCTGAAGAAGATTTAATACAAATTAGTAAATCAAATATACTTCTTGGTGAGCCAGAAAAAGCAATGCAAGTAGCCGATAAAGTAATTGAAAAAAACAAAAGTAATTCAAAGACAGTTGAAGATGAATTAAGCGAAGTTTCGAAAGAAGATAAAAGTATTGTAGTTACTAATACTGCTTATCAATTAAAAAGAATTGCAAAAATTCAACAACAAACGATAGAGAAAAAAGACACTTCGGGTGTCTCAGAAAGACTAAAAGATTTAAAGCTTGATCCTGAACTTTTGAAAATTTCGTCTGTTATAAAAAAGTCTAATGTGAAGAGGTAACATTGGATGGCGCAAAGAAGAAAATGGAACTATAATTAAGAAAAATGTCAGATTTAGGAAGAACAAAATTTACAGCAACAATTATCGCCATTACTGGCTTACTTACTGCTATAGGAGGGGTGATTACAGTATTGCATAATGTAGGTTTTTTAGATCTGAAAAATGCTGAAGATAAAGAGCCGAGAATAGAAATAGAGGTTCCTGAAAAGAGGGAAGTAATTGATGAAAAAGAGAAAGTAATAAAAACGATAGTTTCTGAGAAAAAGAGAAAGAAAGAAGAACCTTTGGTTTTATCGGGATATTGGTGGAATAAAGACAATCGAAATGGTAAATATTATATCGAATCTAATCCCAGTGGTAATGTAAGTTTTATAGAATATTCTTTGATGTATGGTCAGTGGGTTAGCACGGCTACAGGGAGTGGTGTTGTGAAACAGAAAAGCATTGATATTCCGTACACCACCTATTTAGGAACTTCAGGAAAATTTACGGGAAAAGTTGTTGATAACGGTAAAGAAATTCAAGGTTCTATCCATGATTTTAATGCAGGAATGAAAGTAATACTCAATCTTATAAAAGAGGAATAAGAGATGTTTACAGCAAAAAAAAATATAGCAAAACCTTCAGTAAATACTGGCTTGGCGAATTCTAATTTTATTCAGCCAAAGATGAAGGTGGTTAAATCTGACGATAAAAAAGAAGAAGCTACTCAAAAAGTTGAAAAAGCTCAAGAAAAAGCTCAAAATCAGAATGCTTTTTTTGCTCCTAAAGTGCCAGTAGATAAAAAGAATCCAGAGAATAAGTTACCTGAAAAAGAAGAAGGAAAGCAAAAAGAAAATCAAAAAAACGAAACAAAAAAGAATAGTTCAGAATTACCCGCAGTAGCGGCTCCAAAAAAAAGTGATACTCCTATTGCTACTCCTAAGAAAGAAGCCTCTCCTAACAAAAATGAAGTAAAAAAAGACGCGAAAAATAATAAAGACAAGGAGACTCAAAAAGAGAAAAAAGAAGAGGTAGGGAAAGAGGAAAAGCAAATACCAAAAGCACCAACAAGACCAGAAGACGATCCTGCTTTTCAAGAGCAAATCAAGCAAACTGAAAAAGTAAAAGAAGAAAAATCACAACATCCAGAACCTGACACAAAGGTTTCAGAACAGAAAGAAGCTGGTCATGCTTCACCAGCAGCCCAATCAAAGAAAAATGATCAAGCGGCTCACTCTGAAGCTATGAATTCTAATTCAGAAGCAGAGAAGAAGCGCGAGCCATTTACGCCAGAAGGGTTTAAGAAAATGCTTCAAAAGAATTTAGATGATTTAGAAAAAGAGCTGCCCAAGAATTCTGATGAAGCCAAAAAATTCCGAGATGAGAAACCAATTAACAAGATCAAGGATAACATTTCAGGTCAGGTAACAGCTGAAAGCGATAAATTAGCTGGTCCTATGAAGAGTGAGGCGGATAAACCAGCACCGGCAACTGGTCAACCAACTCAAGAAGCCAAGCCTTTACCTCCTGCTGCACCGGGGAAACCACCAGCGCTATTAAATTCAAAGGCAGCCATTCCAAAACCAAAAACTTCTCAGGAAATTTCCATGGAAAAAGAAAGTCAGTCTTTAGACGACTATATGGTGGAAAATGAGGTTACTGATGATCAATTAGCAAAATCAAATGAGCCTAAGTTTACAGGAGCGCTTGAGGAGAAAAATACTGCGCAGAAAGAAGCGAAGTTAGCACCAGTTAAGTATCGTAAAAAAGAGCAGGCTCAATTAGCTGTGGCTAAAAAAGTAGCAACAGGAACGAGTAAGGAAGGACTTGATCAAATGCAGGCGGCTAAGTTATTATCGGAGAACAATGTTTTAGCGAGCCAAGGAGAGAATAAAACTAGCGATAAAACAGAACAAGAAAAAATATATGCTGAATTTGAAAAGATTTATGAGGCGACGAAAAAAACAGTTACAGATAGCTTAGAAAAATTATCGGAAAGTGTTGATAAGAAGTTCAGTGAAGAAGCCGAGTCTGCGCAAAAGACATTTGAGAAAAATGTTGAAGATGGATTGGGTGAAATTTATGGATGGACAGTAATAGATGACTGGCTTTTTGGAGAAGATACGGAGGCAATAGATAGATTGTTTAGAGTTGAAAAGAGCAAGTTCGTTTCAACCATGAACAAAGTGTTGGATGATATTTCCGTAATTATTGCTAATGGATTGAATGGAGCTTTAGACGCTATTGCAGAAGGAAAGAAAAAATCAAAAGAAAAATTTGATAGCCTAGATGAGTCTCAGAAAAAATTAGCAGAAGATGCTTTTAATGATTTTAATGATCAATATGCCGATTTAGAAGATACTGTTTATGAAAAACAAGAGGAATTAGCAGCGGATTTAGCACAATCATACAAAGAGAATGTAGATTCTCTTCAGGAAAAGTTTGATGAAATAAAAGAAAAGGTAAGTGCAGGCTGGATAGGAGCAGCGCTTAATGCCTTGGCTGGAGTTATCAAAACCATTCTGAAGATAAAAGATATGTTAGTGAATTTATTGGCTGCTGCTGTAAGTGCTATTGGAGCGATCATATCTGATCCTATTGGGTTCTTAAGTAATTTAATTAGTGGAGTAAAACAAGGTTTCTTAGACTTTGGTGCAAATATCAAACAACACATGATCAAGGGATTAATCGAATGGTTAACAGGTTCACTTGGTAATGTAGGAATTACGCTTCCAGATAACTTATTCAGTCTTTCAGGAATCTTTAGCTTGGTAACTCAAATGCTTGGACTTACTTGGGATTATTTCCGAAGCAAAGCCGTTAAGCTATTAGGAGAACCTGTTGTTGCTGGAATGGAAAAGGCTGTAGAAATTTTCCAAATTGTAAGAAAAGATGGAGTTGAAGGACTGTGGGAATATATCAAAGATCAGTTTAGCAACTTAAAAGAAATGGTAATGGATGCTATCCGTGATATGATCATTACCAAAGTCGTAGAAGCCGGTATTAAATGGATACTTGGATTGTTAAGTCCAGCAGGAGCTTTTGTAAAAGCGGCTATGATGATTATTGATATTGTGAAGTTCTTTGTTGAGCGCGCTGCACAGATATTTGAATTAGTAAATGCCTTTATTAATAGTATTAAAGCTTTGGCATCTGGAAATGTAAAAGCAGTTGCCAAAGGAATTGAAACTGCATTAGCAAAAGCAATTCCAGTACTGATTGGATTCTTGGCTTCTTTACTTGGAATCACAGGACTGACTTCTAAGATTCAAAAGATTATTAAAAAGGTTCGTAAGAAGATTGATAAGGCAATTAACAAGATTATTAAAAAAGCAAAGAAAGCTTTTAAGAAACTTGTTAAGAAAGGAAAGGCTAAGGTTAAGAAAGTAGTGGCTGGGATTATAGAATGGTGGAAAGCGAAAAAGAAATTTAAAGGGGATGATGGAGAAGGGCATACTTTATATCTTAAAAAACAAGGGAAGCAAGTTGTTTTAATGGTCGCGAGTGATCCAAAAACGTATCGCGATTTTATTATGATGCTTGATAGCGGAAACTCGAAGAAAGAAACAGCTAAATTAAGAACAAAAGCGGACGTGCCTTTAAAGAAAATAGAAGCCGAACTGGCAAAAAAGAATACGGGTAAAACAGACAAGCAGAAAGAAACATTTGATAAAAATAGGAAGAAAAGAATTCAAGGACATCTAAATACTTTAGCTCCAATAACGGCAAAATTAATGGGGTTTGCTGATGGTGATGTTCCAAAGTCAAAGGTTGGATACCCTGAAAAAGAGACTGCAGGAGATAAGGAGTACGGAAAGTTAATGGAGGGAGATATTATAACGAAGAAAGTACCAGAAAGTGGAGAAACAGGAAGTGCACCAAGTGATGGAGGAAACATGTGGGAAAAACTTCGTAAGCGAAAGAAGGGAGGGAGTACCTATTATATACGAGGACATTTATTGAATGACAACACTCATGGACCAGGTAAATGGAAGAACATGACACCATTAACACGCAAAGCTAATTCGAAACATCATTCCATAGCAGAACAGTATTTGAAAAGAGGGGTAAGAGCAGGAGGAGCAATAAGATATCATGTTAGAGCAGTTTATGGAAATGATCCATCAACTAATTTAAATGATATTAAAAATGAGGTTTCATTAAATTCGGATCCTTTAATAGTTCAAGAAATTAGATTAGCAGAAAAATATGTTCCAAAGCAATTAGAAATAGATGCCTTTACTTTAGTGAAGAAAAATGGGAAAATAACTACGGACAAAAACCTTTTGTCAAAAAGAATTGTAAAAAATGAAGTAGATTTTTCTATCGGAAATTATATAACCAAAAAACAGGCAAGAAAACCTGTTAGTTTAAAGAAAAATGATGCAGGTCATATTGCAAAGAATACAGGTGAAAATGTACTCTTTATAAGAGTAATAAAAGCAGGTGTAGATAATATTCAGGATTTAAAAAGATATGATCAAATTATTCCTAACTTGCCTGGACCTCATAAGTCAAATACACAAAGGTATCAACCAATCATTGATAGATTAAGAAAACTTTCTAATGTAAAACTAAACTAAAGTATATGGAAGAAATAGAATTGTTATTTATGGATTTTCAAGAAAAGTTAATGACTTTAAATACTCAAGGAATTATTAAGCTTGAATATGAATTTGGAGAGCCTACAGCTGAAAAATCACTTAAGAAAATAGCAAAATTCCCAAAACTATTTCAAAAATTGTATTTCAGTAATGGATTTGAAATCTTTTGGGAGAGTACTCAAAACGAGGTTACAGGTTATTGGAATTTAATTGAAATTGAAAATTTAGAAGCTGTTAAGGAAGATTTAATTGAAAATTGCCCGAATGAAAATAAAGAGTTTCTTAAAATATTTCAACCTGTTTTCTATCATTCTCCAGAAATAGTCTTTGGTTTTACGAGTAAAGAAGATGATGTTTTACTATGGAGTTATTCTGAGAATAACTTTGAAAAAAATGAACTTTTATTTTCACCAGAGGAATATGTAAAATTGTTGATGGATTGTTTGAGTATTGAAAATTTTTCTGAATTTATATTAAGAACAGAAATACCTCCAGAATTGAATTTATTTCTAACGATGAATACTAATTTAGATATAGAAAAAATTAAAGAAAGAATAAAGAATAAATAAATTACTTACTACTATGCGCATACTAAAATACCGTTCAAGAGGACCGTCAGTTTATATTTTGGAAGAAATATTGGTGAAATTAGGGTATAAACTTAATGTTTCAGAATATTTTGGAAAAGACACGGATAAAGCTGTCAGAGAATTTCAATTGGAAAACAACTTGGTCGTTGATGGTTTGGTTGGCCCGAAAACATGGTCTAAAATCATTGAAAAAGAACAATTGTTACCAAAGTTTAATGATAAGTTTTTATCAGAAGAAGATTTAAAAGACTTCGCCAACGAGAATGATTTAGAGTTGGCAGTTGTTAAAGCGGTCAATGAAGTGGAAAGCAGAGGAAAAGGATTTTTCGTTTATGGAAAACCTGTTATTCTTTTTGAAGGCCATGTGTTTTGGAGACAATTAGAAAAAAGAGGTGTTTCACCAGAAAGTTTACTTAGTGAAGAAAATAAAGATGTACTCTATAAAAAATGGACGCGAAAATACTATATCGGGGGTGAAAAAGAATATTCTCGTTTAGAAAAAGCGGCGGAACTTTTAGATTCTGAAAATGTAAGAGAAGCAGCTTTTTGTTCTGCATCTTGGGGTGCTTTTCAAATCATGGGATATCATTATAAAAGTTTAGGCTATGATTCCATAGACGATTTTGTTTCTAAGATGTACGATCATGAAAGAGAGCATTTAAAAGCTTTTGGAAAGTTTATTAGTGTTAACTCTTTTAAAGGAAGGAAACTAATTGATTGGTTGAGAGATAAAAACTGGGCAAATTTTGCTCATGCATATAATGGGTCAGGCTATAAAGAAAATAGATATGATAGCAAATTGCAAAATGCATATGAAAAATATACTCTTTAAGGGTAGAGTAAAACCGATGAATTTAAAGGCCTACAAGAAATCAAAAAGAGCGTAAGTGTTTTTATAATTTGTATCCGAATCCCATAAGGTCTCATAATAACTTGAAATTAGAATGCCTTGCTTTGAAATAAGTCCGTAGTGAGCATATTTCTTTGAATCCATTAGAATTTCATCAATTTGATTAAAGTTTTTGTCCAAAATGATAATGGACCAATTCCTTTCTTTTTGTTGAGGTTTGTGAGAGACAAATACTAGGTATTGGTCTTTCTTTTTGTAGTATTTTACACTCCTAATTTGACCATTACTTCTGAAATTAGCATTCACAATACTCGGATCTTCTGATTGTTGTTGATTGGTAACTGGACGGATATTAACGTTAGAATATTTGGAACTAACTTTTATTTTTCGTTGTATTTCAAAGCTTACTGGGTTTATGATATACAAAGAATCGCTATATGCGCTGTTAAAGACGATTTTATCTTTAAGAAACGCGAAATTATTACCTTCAATATTAGCATGATTGGCATCAGAAAAATTGTTATATAAGTTTTTCAACCCATAGCTTACCTTTCTAGAGTCATCAAAAACATTTTCAATTTTAAACAATATTGGAGCTGCATTTCTCTTTCTCCTAAATGAGTACATATCTTTCTCATTATTATATAAATATTCCAATGAGAAAATAAGAGAATTGTCTTTATAATGGAAAGGTGTAGCGGAACGTTTCAATTCGTAGTTGCCATCTTTTGGTAGATAAGATTTAAAATCGATGATTTTCCAAACATCACCTTTTCTATTTAAGCAATATATTTTAGTTGAGTAATATGGGAGTATTAAAATGGTATCGAGATTTAGTATTTCAAAAGCCATTACCTTTTCCTGAAATAAATCCAATCTACTTAAATCTATTTTAAGCGTTTTTTCACTTTCTAGCGAATGTAAAACAATGCATTTTTCTCTTTGATAATCTCCAATGCACAAATATTCTTCTCCATCAATTGTCTCAATTTGTGCATTACCACTTTTAAAACCAGAGGTAAATGTCAGATTCTTCAAATGTTTAAAATCTTTCGATTGTTTAACACTCTTTGAACATGAAGAAATAAAGCATGTGATTAGTAAAACAGGAATTGTTATTAGTTTAAAAGAATACCATGCCGATACAAATGACTTAATATTACGACAGTCACTAAGTAAGATGGTTAGAGTAAGTTTGAACAGAATTTGTATCGACATGATATTATAATTTTAAAATGTTATTATCTCATTGGAATAATACTTACGGTTTTACCACCTCTGCTGTTAAAGTTTAAATACATTGCTTGATCTTTATTTAACTTACCTCTCGATTTAACAAATAATCTTCCATTGATTACTCCTTCGATTAATTCTCCTGGAATAAATCTCGATAATTCCTCAGCGTGTGCCTCAAATACATGTTGAGTTCCTTGTGTATTTCCTGACCCAACATTATCGTTCAAGTCATCAAGAACGTGTGGACTAGCAATACCAGAAACCACGACATCTGGTAAGCAGTTTCCTCCCGAGTCCTTACAGCCATAATCAACACCATCTGTTCCTGGTTGTTCGCCATTGTCAAACCATACTCTTAAACCATTGGCCCTTTGAGTAGATTCGAAGCTGTTTATTTCGTTTGGTGCGGTTGTATCTTCATTGCTACAAGATGATAATGTAAAAGCTAATACAAGGGCAATTCCTAATAATTTTTTCATGATTTTTAGTTTTAAAGTTTACCTACTCTATTAAGGCTTTTCGGATTCCGCCTTTTTATATCGAAGCAGTTTTATCAAACTTTTAAATAATAATTATTTGATACTGAATTGCTTCGTTAAATTGATCAATCATAGAATAGTATCTGAACAAAAAAATCATTACCCGATTATTTTCTTTTTTATTGGAATGGAAATTTCAGGAATTCGCAAAAGTGAGCTCAACCTCTTTGTTTTAAAGGGAATTAGTGTTTGTTGAAAATAATAAATACGGTACTTTAACTAGAAATAATACTTGTAAAACCACCAAACAAGAACAGGGAAATCACCCGATCTTTCTATGAAATAAACTAGTAACTTGCTTGTCTCATAAAGAAAACATTGAACTACAAACTAACTAATCATGAAAAAAGCAGCCTACAAAAAAGAACTTGTTCTAAAAGGTACCCAACAGAGAAATGGTGCAAATAATCGACGTAATGAAGTAATAAAAATTCAATCTTGGTTGACTTTATACGGAACACAACATCCTACAAGTGGAACAGCAACTTCAATCGATGGGTCTTTTGGCCCAGCAACTGAAAGAGCTGTTAAGATTTTTCAAAATCATAATGGATTACTGGCTACAGGAATAGTAGATCAGGAGGTTTTTTCAGTATTAACTCAAGGAATGATAAATGCTTTTGAAACACCTTTGCAAGGGAATAATTTAAGAGATATGGTTTTAGAAGCTGCTCACTTACATTTGGATCAACAGCCTTTAGAATTGCATATCAATGGCGAGTGGAATAGTGGGCCATGGGTAAGAAGCTATATGGATGGAAATGACGGAAGTATTTGGTTTTGGTGTATGGGGTTTGTTCAAACAATTATTGATCAAGCGGCTTCTGAATTAGGTAGAGATTTTACGAAATTAATGCCTTTGACATATAGTTGTGATACAGTTGGTCAAAAAGGAGTTCAAGAAGGCATTCTGCACAGATATCAACAATTACGAAAAAAGCCTTCTTTTATGAAACCAGGTGATATTTTTTTAATTCAAAAATCAAAATTCGATTGGGTCCATACGGGTATTATAACAGAAATAGACGGAGATACTATTCAAACTATTGAAGGAAACACTAATCAAGCGGGTTCTAGAAATGGTATCGCTGTGATGAAGAGAATACGTAATTTCCAAAAATCAAAAATAGATGTATTCTCAATCGATGCGTTGGTGTAATCATAGAAATGTTGTTTGAAAATCATTTTTCGTTAATGGTCTATTTGAGAATAAATAATAAAAGTTAGTCAGCAAATGCAAGAGCATCTTACGGTAATATCATCTAGCACTATGGATGAAAATGGAGGTTATTTCTTTACTTTTTTATCAGAAACAATAAAATATCGACTTGATAAAGAGTTTGGAGACAGTCTATTATTGCAACCAATGTTTGAATATCATTTAGGGGAAACCTCTATCGATAATTTTATAATTGAACAAAGCCTTTCAAAGGAAGATACGGTTATCCTACTATTGGCATTAATACCACATATTTCACCCAATTTTATAAATGATATTATTGTTTCGTTTTTACCCAATGGCGGTGATTTTCCGGAATTTGGAGGAGTGAAGGGTAAGAATCATAGGGGAATTTTACCAACTGTTGAGACTGCTCTGTATATTCTGTATGGGAATAATTTGCCAAAGAGAATAGAAGGAATGAAGTATATTATTAATGATTCTTTTGTTTTGAATAATGGTATTGTTGATATAGAAAGAATTCCTTCAGGAGAACCAGAGATGAGTGGAAAACTTTTAATGGATGAAGAATATAAAAGTAGAATTTTATTAGGAGAAGCAGTTAAACCAGAATTGAGTCCTTCTTTTCCTGCTAGTTTGATTGATACATCTCTTAGTTGGGATGACTTAGTATTAAAGAAATCGACTTTACAGGAAGTTAAGGAAATAGAAGCTTGGTTACAATGTAATGAGATTCTCTTGAATGACTGGAATATGAAAGGTAAAATAAAACCAGGGTATCGTGTTTTATTTTGGGGACCTCCAGGAACTGGTAAAACTTTAACTGCAGGTTTACTTGGGAAATATACGAAGCGAGATGTGTATCGTGTAGATTTATCCATGTTAGTTTCTAAATACATTGGAGAAACTGAAAAGAATCTTTCAAAATTATTTGATAAAGCAGAGAATAAAGATTGGATTTTATTTTTTGATGAAGCCGATGCTATTTTTGGAAAGCGAACAAATGTAAGAGATGCTCATGATAAATATGCAAATCAGGAAGTGTCTTATCTTTTACAAAGAATAGAAGGACACGCTGGTTTGGTGATTTTGGCTTCAAATTTTAAGAATAATATTGATACGGCTTTTACTCGAAGATTCAATAGCATTATTGAGTTTGAAGCTCCGTCCTATGATGAAAGAATTAAGCTTTGGGAAAAGAGTTTACCTAAAGGAATTGAAGTTGAGGAATCTGTTTCCATTCCAGAATTGGCCAAGAAATATGGAATTACAGGAGCTAATATCATAAATATTGTACAGTATGCTTGTTTAAAAACAATTCATGCTAACCATAATAAAATCCAAAAGGAATTCATTTTAGAAGGAATTAAAAGAGAGTATGGAAAAGAAGGAAAAACGATAAAGGTTTGATAGGCATATAAAGTTCTTTGTATATCAACTTAGTTGGGCTCTATCAAGAAAACTGTTTCCTAAACCAAACCTTTTTCCAAGTTCTTTTAAGAATTTCGAAAGTGGCATTATCTAAGTATTGTGTCAAGTTATTCGTATGCGATGAGGTAATTTTCTTTTCAGAAATATCAATTCTGTACAATAAATTCAGATAAGAGTTGAAATCTGTTTTGATAAGGTTGTCTAAAATCACCGTCAGATTTTTCTTTAGTTGAATAGGTGTTTGATCTTTTGAAAAAGTATAATCTAATCCAACTAAAGAAAAATCTTTGTTTAATTGTAATATAAGTTCTTGATATAAGTCTTGCTCAGAAACAGTATTTAAAAGATCTAGACTGTTGTTAAATTCTGAGAGCATACTATTTTAGTTCAATTTATAATTAATAAATTGTTCATCTAAAGAAACAAGAAACTTATTAGAGATTTTCACTTTGGTAGTTCTACTTGGCAAACTGAGTTCTATTTTTTCTTCAGCATCCCAAATGGTAAAGTGTAAACTTTGCGAACCTTTATTTGTGGCAAATAAATGCTGTAAATCTTTTATGGTTTCTTCTTTAATTTCACTTAAAGGCATGGTAATGGTGATTTTCTTACAGAGCTTATCCATAATATCTTGAAGGAGTGTAAACTCCGTAAATGAAACTCTTGGATCTCCTTTTACACCTTCCTTGTTCGTCCATCCAGGCTTCACCATAGTTTTTACAAAAACAAAGGAGTTTGGTACTAAAAAGTGCTTGAATCGTAAGTATTCTTCTCCGAAAATTCTAAATTCAAAACTATCTCCGTAATCTTCCACTGTGAAGGCAGCCCATCCTTTACCCATTTTAGATACTCGATGCTGTACATCAGTAACAATACCAGCAAAGCTCAATGCCATACCTTCGTATTTCGCTAAATCTTTATAATGACTCAAAGAAGCATTACAAAACTTTAATTCATTCTTAAAGTCATCAAGTGGGTGTGCTGAAATATACATTCCAATAACCTCTTTTTCTTTGGCTAGAAGTTCCATAGTTCCCCAGGTATCACATAGAGGAATGGTTGGTTCAGGTAGCTCAACAGCTGAAGCTTCTCCAAATAAAGAAACTTGCGAGGAATTCTTATTTTCTTGGTACTTATTTCCAAAGCGTAATGCTTTTTCTAAGAAGGTCTGATTTTTTTCATCTAAAGCGAAATATTGTGCTCTATGTGCGCTGGTAAACGAATCAAAACCTCCAGCTAAAATAAGTCCTTCAAAAGCCTTTTTATTCGCAACCCTTAAATCTACTCTTTTGGAAACATCGAAGATAGAAGTGAAATTTCCATTTTCTTTACGTTCATCGATAATTGCCTTAACTGCAGATCCTCCAACACCTTTAATTGCTGCCATTCCAAAACGAACAGCACCTTCATTATTTACAGAGAATTTAGAGAAAGATTCATTCACGTCAGGACCTAATACTTCAAGTCCCATACGTTTACATTCTTCCATAAAGAACGAAACTTGCTTAATGTCATTCATGTTATTGGATAGAACGGCAGCCATATATTCTGCAGGATAATGTGCTTTTAAATAAGCTGTTTGATAGGCAACCCAAGCATAACAAGTAGAGTGAGATTTGTTGAATGCATACGATGCGAATGCCTCCCAGTCTTTCCAAATTTTCTCAAGTTTTGTTTCATCATGACCATTAGCTGCAGCTTGTTCTACAAACTTAGGCTTCATTTTTTCAAGAACGGCAATTTGTTTTTTACCCATTGCCTTACGAAGTACATCGGCCTCACCTTTCGTAAAGTCAGCTAACTTTTGAGATAAAAGCATTACTTGCTCCTGATAAACGGTAATACCATAAGTTTCGGCTAAGTACTCTTCCATGGCTGGAAGATCATATTCAATAGGTTCATCACCGTGCTTCCTTCTAATAAACGAAGGAATATATTCTAAAGGCCCAGGTCGATACAGGGCGTTCATTGCAATTAAATCGGCAAAAACAGTTGGTTTTAATTCACGCATGTATTTCTGCATACCAGGAGATTCATACTGGAATATTCCAACCGTTTCTCCTCTTTGGAAAAGCTCATATGTTTTTACATCATCAATAGGGAAACTTTCAGGGTCAAGATCCACATCATGACGCGCTTTTACAATTTTTACGGTATCCTTAATCAGGGTTAGTGTTTTTAACCCTAAGAAATCCATTTTAAGTAATCCAGCACTTTCTACTACGGAGTTATCGAACTGGGTTACATACATGTCAGAATCTTTCGCTACCGAGACAGGTACGAATTTGGTAATATCATCAGGTGTAATGATTACCCCACAGGCGTGAATTCCAGTGTTTCGAACAGATCCTTCAAGAATAACTGCTTGACTAATGGTTTCAGACTCTAATCCGTTTCCTTGGGCAATGTTTCTAAGTTCTTCAACACTTTCTTTCTCTTCCGAGCGAAGTCCTGCGATTTTCCCTTTACTCTTCTCGTCATCACCAAAAATGTTTTTCAACTTTACCCCGGGGATCAATTTAGATATTCGATCTGCTTCGAAAAGAGGTAAATCCAAAACACGAGCAGTATCACGAATTGACGATTTCGCAGCCATCGTACCATAAGTGATAATCTGTGCTACCTGATTCGCACCATATTTGTCAATTACATAGTCCATTACACGTCCTCTACCTTCATCATCAAAATCGATATCGATATCGGGCATTGATACACGCTCAGGATTTAAGAAACGCTCAAAAAGTAAGTCGTACTTAATTGGGTCAATGTTTGTAATGGTTAAACAGTAAGCTACAGCAGATCCAGCAGCCGAACCACGACCAGGTCCTACGGATACTCCCATTTCTCGGGCAGCTTTAATGAAATCTTGTACAATCAAGAAATACCCTGGATATCCCGTATTTGCGATTACATCAAGTTCAAAGTCTAAACGTTCTCTAATACTATCAGTAATTTCATCATATCTTTCTTCAGCCCCTTCATAGGTTAAGGCTCTTAAATAATTGTTTTCTCCCCTTTTACCTCCATCTTCTTTATCGGCTTCATCCTGATACTGTTCGGGAATATCGAATGCAGGTAATAATACATCTCTTGCTAAGGTATATTCTTCTACTTTGTCTACAATTTCCTGAATATTAATAATGGCATCAGGAATATCGGCAAAGAGTTTTTTCATCTCTTCAGATGATTTGAAGTAATATTCTTCGTTAGGTAAACCGTAACGGTATCCTCGACCTCTACCTTTAGGAGTAGCTTGTTTTTCTCCATCTTTTACACATAATAAAATATCATGTGCATTGGCGTCTTCTTTTTCTAAATAATAGGTGTTGTTGGTCGCTATAATTTTTACATTGTGCTCTTTGGCAAACTTTAGAAGGGTCGCATTTACGGCATCTTCATCTTCTTGTCCATGGCGCATCAATTCAATATAAAGATCGTCACCGAAATGTTCTTTCCACCAAAGTAAAGCGTCCTCGGCTTGTTTTTCACCAACATTTAAAATTTTACCAGGAACCTCTCCATATAGGTTACCAGTTAAAACAATGATGTCTTCTTTATATTGTTTAATAACTTCCTTATCTATCCTTGGAACGTAGTAGAATCCATCAACATAGGCAATAGAAGCCATTTTTGCCAAGTTGTGATATCCTTTTTTGTTTTTAGCGAGAAGTACAACTTGGTATCCATTATCTTTTTTTGATTTATCGGTATGATTTTCACAAACGAAAAATTCACATCCAACAATAGGTTTTATTGGTGTTTCTGCCGATTTATTATATCCCAGTACTTCCTTAACAAAATGAAAGGCAGCCATCATGTTTCCACTATCGGTAAGGGCTACAGCAGACATACCATCTTTGGCTGCAGCTTTTACAATACTACCAATTTGAATAGTTGATTGTAGAACAGAATATTGGGTGTGATTGTGTAAATGAGCAAATTGTACATTTTCTAATTTAGCTAAACCTTCAGAAGTACTATGAGTAGATGAATCACCTGCTTCTGAAGATTTTCTTTTACGTATTTTATCACTTTCCTTTTTTAAGTTCAGATGCTTTAAACCAATAACTTTTATAGGCATTGGATTGGTTTCTGAATACTTGTCAAAGTAATCTTCAGGTACATCTAATTGCTCTTGGGTATATTGACGAAGTCGAATTAATTCAAGGAAACATCGTGTTGTAGCCTCAACATCGGCAGTCGCATTATGAGCTTCACCGAAACCTACACCAAAAAGGAAATTGTGTAATTCGGTTAGGGTAGGTAATTTAAATTTACCTCCTCTACCTCCTGGGATTTTACAAAGCTGAGCAGTGTGTTCCGTACAGGTGTCCAATACTGGGAGCTCTGTAAGATTATTTTCTACACCTAATCGATGGAATTCGCATCCCATGATGTTTACATCAAAACCAACATTTTGTCCAACAATGAATTTGGTCTTTTTCAAGGCTTCGTTAAATAAATCAAGTCCTTCGGTGAGTGAAATTCCTTGTTCGTCAGCTAAATCTGTAGATATGCCATGAATTCGTTCGGCATCGAACGGAATATTGAATCCCTCTGGTCGAATAAGAAAATCATTGTGCTCAATTAGATTCCCCATTTGATCATGTAACTGCCAAGCAATTTGAATAGCTCTAGGCCAGTTATCAGTATCAGTAATTGGTGCATTCCAACTCTTTGGTAAACCAGTTGTTTCAGTATCAAAAATTAAGTACATTCTCCGTTTTTTTCTGTTTGAAGCTTTATCCCAAGTAAGCGTGTAAAAATACGAAGAATTTATGGTTCATTTTATAGTTGCACAATCAGTTTATTAACAGAATTGTTATTTTTTGATAACAAGCATTTTATCTATGGTTTTTGTTGTTTAGTGGTTGGTTTTTAGTTATTTAAATATTTTTTTGGACCATCTCAGTATAAGTTTTTTAAATTGGAGATATTTTTAACCTTAACCCCCCAAGAAATGAAAGGAACTAGTTCTAAACTACTTCTACTAGTGCTGCTATGCATTAGTTTTAGTTGTTCTGATGATGTGAACACAGAACAAATCGATCAACAATCAGATATCGAAGATATCGAGAACCTCTACAAAGAATTATTAGAAGCCCCAGACGAAATTACTGGAAGTGATGTGGTAAAAAGAAACCCTAAAAAGTTATATGTCCATTATATGCCCTGGTTTCATAGTAAGGAATACGACGGTTATTGGGGACAACATTGGACAATGACCAACAAAAATCCTGATAACTTTAATGAGTTTGGTAATAGAGAAATTGCAGCTCATTATTATCCGTTAATTGGACCTTATTCTTCTCAAGATCCAGATTTGCAAAAGTACCACCTACTACTTATGAAATTATCAGGAATTGACGGAGTTATTTTTGATTGGTATGGTAGTCGAGATATTAATGACTATTTATCGATTAAAGAGAATACTGAATCTTTTATTGAAGAAATTGAAGAAGTTGGATTGGAATTTGCAATTATGTATGAAGATCGTGTTGCGGATTACACAATGGCTAGAGTAGCCGAAGCAAAAAATAGAACAGCAGCGGGAATTGAAGCCGTAGTAAACGATATTAAATATATTGAAAACACTTATTTTACAAGTCCGAACTATATTAGACATAATGGGGCGGAAATGTTATTCGTTTTTGGTCCTCATTTTATGGTTTCTTCGGAACAATGGAATGAAGTTTTTTCTAGTATTCAAAGTGAGCCAGAAGTTTTTTCATTATGGAAAGCGAGTGAACGATTAGGAAAGGTGTCTGGTGGAGAGTTTAGTTGGGTAGATAAGAATCATTTGGAAACATTAAATGGTTATTACGACTATGCGCGTGAAAATGGAGTAACTACAGTTGGTGGAGTGTATCCTGGATTTGATGATTTTTATGTAGAAGGTGGTTGGAGAGCACCAGGTGTAAGTGATTGGAAAATTCCTCATAATAATGGAGAGACTCTATCTGAAACTCTAAGCCTTATGGATACTCAGCCAGTTGAGTTTATTCAGTTAATTACTTGGAACGACTTCGGAGAGGGTACTATGTTAGAGCCTACTCAAGAGTTTGGTTTCAATTACTTAAGAGAAATACAAGAATATACAGGTGTTGGATATTCTGAGAGAACTCTTTCATTGCCCTATCGTTTCTATTGTTTAAAAAAGAAATATAAAAATCATAGGAGATTAAATAAAGTGTTAGATGGGGTTTACAAGTTTATATTTAAGCTTAAAACTAAAAAAGCCAATAGATTATTAAGGTTAATAGAAAAAAGGTTCCCTTTTTAATGTGCTACTAAAAAGTGTTAGTACTTCATTGATTTAACCTTAACGAATTGTGATTAAAAATGAATGAAAATATTGGTAAACTAGTTTTGTTTATGGTATTGACTATACTTTTCAGTTGTTCCGATGAATATGCGAAAGAAGAATATGATGAACAATTGCATGTACAAGAAATTGAAAAGTTGTATAAAGAATTAAGAGGATCTCAGAACGAATCGGTAACAAATAACGTAATGAAGAGAAATCCTAAAAAACTTTACGTTCACTATATGCCATGGTTTCATAGTAAGGAGTATGATGGCTTTTGGGGACAACATTGGACAATGACCAATAAGAACCCTGATAGTTTTAATGAATTTGGAAATAGGGAAATAGCTTCGCATTATTACCCTTTAATAGGGCCCTATGCTTCGAAGGATCCAGATTTGCATGAGTATCATTTGTTATTAATGAAATTATCAGGAATCGATGGTGTTATTTTTGATTGGTATGGTAGTAGAGATATTCATGATTACGGTGCTCTAAAAGAAAATACGGAGTCTTTTGTAAAAGAAATTGAAGAAGTAGGTCTAGAGTTTGCTATTATGTATGAAGATAAAGTAGCTCAGTATGCAATGGCAAGAGAATTAAATATAAGAAATAAGGAGATCGTTGGCGTTGAAGCTGTAATTGAAGACATAAAGTATATTGAAAACACTTATTTTAAGAGTGAAAATTATATAAGAAAGAATGGGAATGAAATGCTCTTTGTTTTTGGCCCTCATTTTTTGATATCTTCAGAAGATTGGATGGAAGTTTTTTCGAATATTAAGAAGCGACCAGAGGTTTTTACTCTTTGGAAAGCGAGTGATAGAGTGGGAATAAACTCCCGAGGAGAGTTTAGTTGGATAGACAAAGAGCATCTAGAAACATTGAATGGATATTATAATTATGCAAGAGAGAATGGAATTAATACTGTAGGAGGAGCTTATGCTGGATTTAATGATTTTTATTCGGAAGGAGGATGGAGAGAGCCAGGTGAAAGAGATTGGATAATTCCTCATGAAAACGGGTATACATTTTCGGAAACTTTAGATCTTATGGATGGTGAGTCCGTAGAGTTTATTCAGTTGCTAACTTGGAATGATTTTGGCGAAGGAACAATGCTTGAACCAACTCAGGAATTTGGTTTCGCTTATTTGAGAAAGTTGCAATTATATTCTGGGGTTTCTTATACAGAAGAAGAACTAAATTTACCTTATAATTTATACATGATAAAAAAGAAGTATTACCGTAATACTAGGCTAAACAATGTCTTAGATGGTGTATATCGATTTATTTATGAGTTAGAGCTTAAAAAGGCGGCGCTTCTACTTAAAAAAATTGAAGAACATTTTCCTGTTTAACTTGTTAAAATCATGTGTCTTATGTGTTGTTTTGCTGTAAATAATTGAAAATAAATGAGAAAAACTTAATACGACTCAATAATTAAGCGTACATTGCCGGTTTAATTTTAATACATTTATAATGAAAGAAGGAACGGTAAAGTTCTTTAATGAATCTAAAGGTTTTGGATTCATTGTTGAGTCAGGATCAAACAAAGAGCACTTCGTGCACGTATCTGGATTAATCGACGAAGTTCGTGAAGGAGATACAGTTGAGTTTGAACTTAAAGAAGGAAAAAAAGGATTAAACGCTGTTAGCGTTAGAGTAATTTAATATATAAATACTTTTAATTTTTTTAAGCATCTGTTTTACAGGTGCTTTTTTATTTTAAAAAAGAAGAGTTACACAGAGTTAAGTGAAAAATATTTCATAAATTTGCGCACTCAAAATTAATAATCAAGGTACGCGTACCTTAAAAATTAAAATTATGCCTGTAAAAATTAGATTACAAAGACACGGTAAAAAAGGAAAACCATTTTATTGGGTAGTAGCTGCTGATTCAAGAGCTAAAAGAGACGGACGTTTCTTAGAAAAAATCGGTACTTACAATCCTAATACGAACCCAGCAACTATTAACTTAGATGTTGATGGAGCTGTAAAGTGGTTACAAAATGGAGCACAGCCAACTGATACTGCGAGAGCAATTTTATCATACAAAGGTGCTTTATTAAAAAATCACTTAGCTGGTGGAGTAAGAAAAGGTGCTTTAACAGAAGAACAAGCTGAAGCTAAGTTTAATGCTTGGTTAGAGGAAAAAGCTGGTAAAGTGGCTGGAAAAACTGAAGGTTTAGCAAAAGCTCAAGAAGAAGCTAAAGCAAAAGCTTTAGAAGCTGAAAAAGCAACGAATGAAGCACGTATCGCAGCAAAGGCTCCTGTAGCTGATGATGAAGATGCAGCTGGAGAGAATGCTAGTTCTGATAGTGAAGAATAAAAATTTTTAGTACGATGATGCACAAAGACAACTGCTTTTATCTTGGCAGAATCGTAAAAAAACATAGTTTTAAAGGTGAGGTGGTTATCAAATTAGATACTGACGAACCTGAACTTTATGGAAATTTGGAATCAGTTTTTGTCGATTTAGGCAATAATCTGGTTCCTTTTTTTATTGAAAAATCATCTTTAAGTAAAGGAACCATGCTTCGGTTAAAGTTTGAAGGTGTTGATAGTGAAGAGGACGCTGAAGCAATATTAAGATCAGGAATTTACCTGCCTTTGGATTTACTTCCTAAACTTACTGGAGATAAGTTTTACTATCATGAAGTTGTTGGTTTCAATATAAAAGATAGTTCATTTGGAATTGTAGGGACTATCAAAGAAATCAATGACACTTCTGCACAACCACTTTTTGTTGTAGATAGAGAGGGTAAAGAAGTTTTTATCCCTATGATCGACGATTTTATCCAAAAAGTAGATCGTCAAAATAAGACAATAGAAGTTACCACTCCCGAAGGATTGATCGATTTGTATTTATAGGAAAGAAGAAATTTAAGGGGAAAAAAGAATAGACGAACTCTATATTTCTTTCATTCGAATAACGTCTGTGATTTGGTAATTAATGCCGTTGAAGTTTTTCTTAATCAAAACATTTTCAAGCCAGTACATTGATCCTTTGTAGAAAAGAGGAAGTACTAAGAATTTTTCTCGTTTTATTTTACTAATCCGTGAACCTTTCTGTTTAGATAGTGATACTCTCATTTTAGTTTGTAGTTGGTTTATATTGCTAATATATGACTAAGGGGTAGTGGTGCAAATGTATATTATTTGGAACGTTTTTAAAAATAGAAGTTGATAAAAAAAATGTGATTCTCTATTCGTAGAAGTCAATAAAGTTTAACATGTCTTCAATGTCATTGATAGACAGATGTTTCCTGTTGTGTAAGCCATTGGACCATTTGTATTCTTCTTTTAGCGCAATTGCCTCAGGATGTTTAATTTTGACCAAAGAATCTTCGTTACGAATAAAAGCTACTAAAAATTCTTTTGATCTTCTTTCACGTATATTCTTTAATTGTACTCCAAAACATATTCTTTGTCTAATCTTATGACAAGAATTGCAAGGTTCTTTTTCAAATAAAATTTTACCTCTTTTTATAGAATGTTGTAAATGGTTAACTTGTGCTGAAAAAGTTTGCTCGACATATAGTTTCGTATTTTTTGCCTGTGTTTGAATAGAGATAACCCAATACAAAAGAAAAATTAATACGCATGAAATACTTATCAGTAAAGCTGTATTTCCTTGGTTTTTCATGTTAGAAGATCGAATATTGTTAGAAATAATGTTAAGACAAAAATAAAGAATTGATGTCGTATTAAAAATGTACTTTTGCTTCACTAATTTAACAGATATCATGAGTTTAATACAACAGTTGCAAGAAAGAAGCAGTCATCAATGTGAGCTATGTGCTTCAATAAACAATTTAAGCATTTATGAAGTTCCACCTATTTCTACTGGAGGTGTTGATGGTAGTTTACTAGCGTGTGATACATGTATTGAACAAATAAATAACCCTGAATCTGTTGATCCAAATCATTGGCGCTGCTTGAACGATAGTATGTGGAGTGAATTTAGAGCTGTGAAAGTTGTTGCTTGGAGAATGTTACACAGGTTAAAAAAGGAAGACTGGCCGCAAGATTTGTTGGAAATGATGTATTTAGATGATGAAGAATTACGCTTCGCTGAGGCTTCGGGTGATCATCTGGATGAAAGTGAAAAAGTGATTCATAAAGATGTAAACGGAACAATTTTACAAGCTGGAGATAATGTAGTTTTGATAAAAGATTTGAAGGTAAAAGGTTCGAGTATGGTAGCGAAACAAGGAACTGCCGTAAGACGAATTTCTTTAGATCCGGAAAACGCTAAATATATAGAAGGAAAAGTTGGAGGAACACAGATTGTAATTGTTACAGATTATGTAAAGAAAATGGCTGAAAAAGAGTAGTTTTGCAGATGAAGAAATAAATAATTAACTTTCGGGTTAAAATGCTGTTAGAGAGCTTTTTGTTTTTTGCAAGGCTTTCCGATTGAGGATGCTATAAGAGGTTAAAAAGAAATAAAACAATGTTTTGAGAAAGAATTTAATGATTCTTCAAAGGAATAATTGCTAGAGTATAAAAATTGTATTGCACGTAAACAACACTAATATCTAAGAATAAATCATAATTAATATGAGAAAGTCAATATTAACTATGGCCTGTTTAGGTCTAGTTGCATTTGCGAATGCACAAGAAACAGTAATAACTGAAAAAGATGGAAAGGTTGGAATTGGGACACCGACACCAGCAGCAAAATTGCATGTTCAATCAAGTTCAAACTCTGAGATTTATAATACCTATTTTACAGGAAATGCTTTGCATTTTAACAGGAGTAATGGAGGAAGTTCTTATCTAGATAAAACAGACTCTGGCGATCTTATCTTAAGATTTGGATTGCCCGTTACAAATCGTTTTACATTTAAAAACGATGGGAGTTTTGGTATAGGAACGACTACACCTTCAGAAAAATTGGAAATTTATGACTCAACGACGACTCCAGGAGCAATTTCGTTAAAAAGTTTCAGAAATGATGCTGGATATGTGGATGTGGGGAGGATATCGGCTAAACAGAATACTACAGAAGTTTCGAGAATAGGAATGCCTAGAGCTGGAGGTACCTATACGGGTTATTTAACTTTTTGGACCAAGGACAATAACAACGCATCTCTTACTGAGAAAATGAGAATCAATGAGTTTGGTAATGTGGGTATCGGGAATGCAAGTCCAGTAGCAAGATTACATGTTGTTAATAGCATTACTGGACAAGGTGATTCAAAAGGGAATATGAGTAAAAACTCTGTATTAACATTGAAACCACATGCTACGAATTCAACAAATATGCAATTTGCACAGGTTAATAATGGAAATGGAATGGGGATTCAGGTTACGAATTCTGGAAATACTGCAAATTGGGACATTGCTTTAAATCCTTATGGGGGGAATGTTGGTATTGGAACAACAGCTCCAAATTCCAAGTTAGAGGTGTATCATAGCTCTGTTAGAACAGTTGAGATTAATCCTCAAAATCAGTTAGATGTTACTGGGAACTCATCATTAACTATAAAAGAATTTGTTCCGAGTATTGAATATCAAGATTCGTCTAATTCTTCAGCAGATGCTGTCACTTTTGCAAATAATAATAAGTTTTATATTGGAAAGAAAACAGGAAGTAGGTTAATCAATAGTAGTTTGTTTAATGTTGATCTGAACAATGGTCGTGTAGGAGTAGGAGTAATAAGTCCTTCTGAAAAATTGGAAATTTATGATTCAACGACAACGCCTGGAGTAATTTCATTAAAAAGTATAAGAAATGACGCAGGATTTGTTGATGTAGGGAGGATTTCGGCTAAGCAAGCTACTACAGAAGTTTCAAGAATAGGAATGCCTAGAGCTGGTGGAACTTATACGGGTTATTTAACTTTTTGGACTAAAGAAAGTAACAGTGCAGTGTTGAAAGAAAGTATGAGGATAGATCATTCGGGTAATGTAGGAATTGGAACAACCACTCCTGACGCTGAATTAGCGGTAAATGGTCTTATTCATACAAAAGAAGTTAAGGTAGATTTAGTAGGATGGCCTGATTATGTTTTTGAAGATAAGTATGAATTACCAAGCTTAAAAGAACTTGAAAATCATATTACTCAAAAAGGACATTTACCAAATATTCCTTCAGCGAAAGAAGTTGAAAAAGCTGGTGGAATTCAATTAGGAGAAATGAATAAAAAGCTTTTGGAAAAAGTTGAGGAATTGACTTTGTATACAATTCAACAAGAAAAAGAGCTAAAAAAGCAATCTAAAGAAATTGAAAGGTTAAAAAGTCAAAATTCTAAGTTATTAGAATTGGCTAAAGAAATAGAAATTATTAAACAAAAATTAAAATAAATAAGAGATGAAAAAGATCTTCCTTTTTGGCATATTAATGTTTTTAGTAGTGCATTTATGCCAATCCCAAACTTATACGAGCAATACTAAACCAGTAGGACTAGAACACAATGTGTTATTTAATGCAAACTCTCGTTATAAAGTCACTCAAACAGGAGGAGCAAAACTTAATTTATCAATTATGTTTGATGGGAAATTTGTACCATCCTATACGTCAGTAGCTCCGACGATGAGTGATTCTACTGTAATTTTAATCGAAAACTTACCAAATTGGCACAGCCAGAGAGGTGCATGGGTAGGTTGGTCGACAAGATATTGGCAGGCGAAACGCTTTAAAATTGAGGGCTTTAATTCTTACAGAGCGAATCAATGGGTAACGATAGCTGATTATACAAATCAGGATTATACAGGAGGTACTGAATTCATAAAGAAAGTCCCTTCTGGGTCTTATACACAACTTCGCTTTACATTTTATTCAGCTTATGGAACCGATGGAAGGTTGGGAGTGTCTGAGTTGTTTTACTTACATCCAGAAATAGTTTCACCTTATCAAGGTCTCTTTAGCGAGAGTAATTGGACCAAATCAGGAAATAACATTAGTTATAATAATGGGAATGTTGGTATTGGTACACCTAACCCAAGCCAAAAATTGGATGTAAATGGAAGTGTTAGATTTAATTCATCTGCACATAATCATACTAGCATACAAATAGGAACTGATCCCAATGATCGAATTTATTCTGATAATAGACCCGATAAGTATTATGGAGGAGGAATGTTTTTTAGAGTAACACCTGATCCTTCATTGAATATAGCACACAATTATATCGATGTTATGACAATATCAGATAAAGGACATGTAGGAATTAGAACAACGAACACTAAGGGGTTTGAATTAGGTGTAAACGGCAAAATAGCTGCTACAGAAGTAAAAGTGGCAACTTATGGTAACTGGGCAGATTTCGTGTTTTCAAAGGAATACGAGTTACCCTCTTTAGGTGAAGTTGAAGCGCATATAAAAGAAAAAGGGCATTTGAAAAACATACCTAGTGCCGAAGAGGTAAAAAAAGACGGTTTTTTCTTAGGAGAAATGGATGCCAAATTACTACAAAAAATAGAAGAACTAACATTATATACCATTCAACAAGATAAAGAGCTAAAAAAGCAATCTAAAGAAATTGAAGAATTGAAGAAGTTAGTAAAAGCTTTATTAGAAAAAAAGTAAAAAACGGCAGTATAAAGTAAACCTCACAGATCTTTAAGATCTGTGAGGTTTTTATTTTGAGTACGTTTATTTCTCAGCATTGAAATAAACTTTGTAAAACTTCATTTTTTTATCTTCGTCGTAACCTCTCTCTAGATACTCCGAAGGTGCGTCAGGAGCATCTACATCAATTTTAATTTGAATATTCGTGTCCAGTTTAATTTCTGTTTTGAACTTGCTCTTTTCTTTCTTTAATACTGCATCGGAAACATCAAAGTTATTACGGATTAAAACATCGTTTAGTTTTTCGAAGTGTTTTTTATAATCCTCGAACATGTCCTTATGCTTGTCTTCAACAAACACATCATCCTTAAAATTATGGTAATCTACACTTTCATGCTCTTTAAAATAATCAACCGTATTCGCTAAAAACGAACTCTGCTCTTGCTTTCCGAATTCAGGTTTAATTACCTCTTCTGAAAACTCTTTACATAATTCCAAATAGTTTTGTGTGTGTAAATTACGGTCATCTGCATATTTTACGTTCAAGAAGTTTTTAATCCAATATTGAGCGTCATAATTGTTGTTGTCAACAGATAAAACTACTGTTCCTTCAACATCAGAAGTATTTAAAATCAAACATCCTTTATCTAACTTTTTTGTTGAAATTCCTTTTTGAACAACTACATCGAAACTTTCTTCTTCATCTAAATAAGTTTGAAAGAAATCTACTTTACTTTCAATTTTAAAAATACCAACAGCTTCTACCAATACATCTCTATATTCCAATCCTTCGAAATAAGCGACGATTACATCACCCGTTTTTATATTGGCTGAGTTCGATTGCTCATACAAGTGGTTTACAATGTTTTTAGAATGTTCAATAAAGCTTTCTTCATTTTCGAAAATATCTGCCGAATATTTATTGATTTCATTTAAACCAATATCGGCGTGATGATTAAAGCGATAACTTTGAGTAACAGAACCAAAAGGTTTTAGTAAAAAAGGAAGTAGTAATTCATAACTTTCTTCATCAAAACGAACTAAACTTTCTGAGAGAGCATTTTGTCCGCTATTGTATTTATTAGCTACTTTATGAATAATACATTTATTGAGTTCAGCACGTGTTCTTTTGATCATTGTTCTAAAAAATTGAATCACAAAAATACATGAATTTTTTAATTTGAACTCGTTTTGTAAAGGTTCAGTAAGTCAAATAGATAAGGTTTGTTCGGTTTCTGAAATTAGATATTTTTGAGACTTAACTATTTTAAATAGCATAACAATCGATACACTCAAAGAGAAGTAATTACGTTTGTAAAGAAGAAAAAATAATTATTTTAGTGTCTTCATAAAAGCAGTGAGGTATGAACAAGTTACGTCAAAAACAATCTTATATGGTTGTTTAAGCCTTACAATTAAAAAATCGGAAAAAATTAGACAAATGAAATTATTAGGAATAGGATCAAGAATTAATCATTCGGAGTATGGTTTTGGAGTTGTGACCAATGTTGATAGCAAACATTATTGGGTTACTTTCCAAGAAAAAGGATTGGAAACAATTGCTTTAGATGAGGAAATTGACATTATTGAGGCTGTAAACGATGAAGTTGATACCGTTAGTTTTTATGAAGTTGAAAGTACATTAAGAAAAATATTAAAGCAATGGAGTGATATTTCAGAAGTTGTGCCTATCGCAGATAAATACAAAGGAGGTAAATTAATCATAGAACCAGCGGATACCAATTTGATGTCCAAAGAAATTCCAATTGATACGTTTTTTCATAAAATAGTTATGGTACGTGATAGAATTCGCGTGATGGAGCAAAAAATTAACGCAAGCAAAACACTGGATGATCAAGATAAAATTGATTTACAACAATATATCACTAGAATATACGGGAGTTTAACCACATTTAATGTGCTGTTTAAGCTTAAGTCAGATCAGTTTGTAGGATCAAGATCTAAGTAATGAGGGAATAATTATTTATCAGTATACCTGTAATTTTTGAGTTTTAAATAAGGAGGTAAACTCATTGGAAGTTGTGAATTAGAACCTATAAATCTAATTTCAATTGCTCAGGTAATAGTTTAAATGATTTACGATGATATTGGGTTGCACCAAATTCTCTAATAGCATTTCGATGTTCTTTAGTTGGGTAACCCTTATTTTTTTTCCAGTTATATTGAGGAAACTCTTCATGAATTTTCTCCATATAGTCATCTCTGTATGTTTTTGCTAAAACTGAAGCTGCAGCAATATTCATATACTTACCATCGCCTTTTACAATGGTTTCATGTGGAATTTCTTCATAAGGTTTGAATTTATTACCATCGACAGAAATAAACTCTGGTGTAGTTTCCAGTTTTGAAATGGCTCTATGCATTCCCGTTATCGATGCCTGTAATACATTTAACTCATCTACTTCGATTTGATCAATAAACGAAACACTAAAAGCAATTGCATTTTCTTCGATAAAAGGTCTAAGTTTTTTACGTTGTTTCTCAGAAAGTTGTTTTGAGTCGTTTAGCAGTTCATGAGAAAAGTCTTCTGGTAAAATAACCGCAGCGGCAACAACAGGCCCTGATAAACATCCTCTTCCAGCTTCATCGGTTCCCGCTTCCAAAGAAAAATCACTAAATTTTAGTTTCAACATGCTACAAATTAACAGTTTTCAAAGAAAATATTGGCTCTTTTTTTCGTTTTATTATTTTACTTTTGCCACTATGAAGAAAAACTTGTTGTTAATAGTCTTTTGTTTAATTGGAATTCAGACGTTTTCGCAGCTTAAAACAGTAGATGGAGGATTTGCAGCCCCTAGGACAGGGCAAGGTTTGGGAGATAGACGTGTTGATAGTCTTGGAGGAGAAATAGATGTATTATTAAGCGGAAAAACAAAATATACAGATTTCAAGATAATCTCTCATAAAAATGACACTACTATTGTTGATACTACATTAACTATTCAGAAATATTACAAGTTTAACTTTTTGAGAAAAGATAACTTCGAATTACTAGCTTTTCACAATCAAGGACAAACGTTTAACCGATTGGGGTATGACTTTGGTAAAACATCTGTGATACCTGACATAGGATTTAGCGCGAAACAATTTAATTATTTTAATATAGAAGATGTAGATTATTATCATGTTCCGACACCTACCACAGAAATTATGTATAGAACAGGTTTGGAGCAAGGGCAGGTTTTGGACGCTCTATTTACTGTGAATTTTTCGGAACGGTTAAATATTGGAATTGCCTATCGTGGATTAAGATCTTTAGGGGCCTATCGTCGTTCATTGGCTAGTACAGGTAATTTTAGATTTACATTTAGTTATGAAAGCCCTGAAGGACAGTATGCCATAAGAGGTCATGCTGTAAATCAAGATTTTTTGAATCAAGAGAGTGGTGGTTTAACGGAAACAGCACTGACAGCTTTTATAAATGATGATCCAAATTTTAGTTCAGACCGAGGAAGATTGGATGTTAATTTAAATGATGCAGAAAGCAATTTAGAGGGGAAGCGACTCTATTTTGAACAGACTTATAAGATACTATCGTCAAAAGATACTGTAAATGATAAGGACTTTTCAAACCTAAAAGTAGGGCATTCATTTACAAGAGATTCGAAGTTTTTCGAGTTTAAACAAAATACTCCTACTGATTTTTTTGATACGAGTAGGACTTCAGGTTCGGTGTCCAATAAAACGAATTATTTAGTTTATGATAATCAGTTGTTTTTAGATTTTAATTCGAAATATGTTCTTGGGAAGTTTAGAGTTAGATCGGGATATACAACTTACAATTACGGTTATGAGAACCTTCAAAACAATCTTGTTGATATTCAAACTAATCGCTTAAAAGGTGATGCAGTATCATTTGGGGCAGATTGGAGAGGTCAGATCAAAAACTTTCATATTAATGCAAGTGGAACTTTGATTCCAGGAAGTGGTAGGTTGTCTGGTAACGATTTAAGTGCTGAGGCTTTTTATAAAAAAGATAGTGTTTTTTCGGTAAAAGCTAAACTTAGAATAAATAATAAGAGACCCGATTTTAATTTCCTTTTAAATCAAAGCAACTACAATAAATTCAATTGGGAAAACAATTTTGCAAATATTGGAACGAGAGTTTTAGGAGGTGAGTTTAATAGTAAATGGGGAAATGCATCTTTAGATATTACTAATATAGATAATTATACCTATTTTAATTTAGAAGGAAAACCACAACAACATGATGGTAACATTAATTATTTAAAGGCAAAAGTTTCTAAGGAGTTCAAGTTTTGGAAATTTGGTTTGGACAATACTATAATGTATCAGAAAGTAGCTAGTGGGAGTGATGTTTTAAGAGTGCCTGAATTTGTAAGTAGAAACACTTTATATTATCAGGATAACTGGTTTAAAGGAAATCCATTATTAGTTCAAATAGGAGCAACATTTAAGTACTTCTCAAAATATAAAGCAAACGCTTACAATCCGTTGTTAGGTGATTTCATGATACAAAATGATACAGAAATTGGATATCCTACAGTTGATCTTTTCTTTAATGGACGTGTTAGAAGAACGAGAATTTACTTCAAAGCAGATAACATAAGTTCGTTTTTCTTTAAAAAAGATTATCTATCAGCTCCAAACTATCCTTATAGAGACTTTGTTATTCGTTTTGGTGTGGTTTGGAATTGGTTCATCTAGTATGAAGTTCATCAAAGAAAATTAGTTAGTATTTCTACTTGCAAGTTTAACATTGTGGCTAACTTATTTTAATCCTCCCCATATTGTTGGTAAGTTTAAAAGCATTAAGGAGGTTCAGCTTTTGTTGGAGATAATGTTATGAGTTTGTAGTATTAGTTCGATGTTTTATTGCATAGTAGTCCTTGAGGGTTACTTCTGACATTTCTTCTTTTAAATGCGAAAGGGGGTGTTTTTAAAGGTTAGACAGTCAGTTGTTTATGTTGGTTTTGTTGTTGTGGTTTCTTAAAGAAAATATTTATTACTTTTGTCCTTAATAATAACATAAATTAATTGCAATATGGTTATAAGAAAATTGCTATACATTCTTATCATTATAAGTACATTTTGCGCTTGTGGGGTTTTACCTGAACAAAATTCATATGAAACGACTTCTAATAAAGTAGAGTTGGGCGTATTAGGTGATAAGAAAAAATCTGTTTACAAAACACAATTTGAAACCGTGGGAATCCCTGAGTATATAAACTTTATTAAATTATCCGTTGAGGAAAAGAGTTTTACGAAAGGTATTTATAAGGAATATCAAAAGGCTACAAAAGGGAAAAGAGGTGTTCAAAAAGTAAACTACGTTGACTCTCTTGAAATTAAACCTAAGTTTTTGGATTTTTCGATTGAGGATAGAACTTTGGTAGTGGAATCTTTGAATAATGAGGATAATGTAAATGTTAGGAATCATATTAGAAATATTCCAAAAACGAAGATTGTTACTGGAGTGAGAGTCGTTGCTTCAAATAATATTTTGGAACAGTTAAAAAAAGCGGATGCTTTATATTTCCGAACAAATCAACAGAAACAGCAGGTAATCTATTTGTTTAAAAAAGAAAAACAGCTGGGTATATTAGATTTATCAGAAGCAACAGCTTTTGGAGTAAAATTATCTTCTTTTTGTTGGGGAATTACAGATACTGAAAAAGTAACTATTGCTACGATAGTGTCTGATGGAGAAAATTGTACTTCTAAAACTAACAGAGATCCAAAGAAATTAGAAGAACAATTAGAGAAGAACTATTTTAAGTTTTAGTATTAAAATTAATTGCAAAAAAGAGACAGATGAAAAAAATAATTTTACTTGGAATAACAATACTATTTTTAGCTGCGTGTGAAGCTGTTTTTGTAGAAGATATTTCTAATAGCTATGTTAGATTAACAGCACCAGCGAATAATGCATCCGTTAAAACAGGAACGATTAGTTTCCTTTGGGAAGAAGTTAATGAAGCTAACAATTATCAATTACAAATAGCTACACCTTCATTTATAAATGCGAGTCAAGTTGTGTTAGATACTACTATTTCTCTTAATACCTTCGCTCATAAGCTCGATGCTGGAGAATATGAATGGAGGGTGAAGGCTAAGAATAGTGATTATGAAACGGCTTTTGAAATGCATGTATTAACCGTTACAGATTCTGATATAGCTAATGCCGAAGCAGAATTACTATTACCAGCAGATAATGAAATTACAAATGTTGTAAGTCAAAAGTTAACTTGGTTATCGGTAGCTGATGCTACTGAATATAGAGTTCAAATTTATTCTCCAGATATACAAGGGACACTAGTTAAGGATGTAATAGTATCTGAAACTGAATATATCCACGAATTTTCAGACGGGGAGTTTACTTGGCAGGTAAGGCCACAAAGCGAAACCCAGAACGGTAAGTATACTTCTAGAAAAATAACGGTAGACTCTCAGAAGCCAAATACGCCAGAGAATACAGCTCCTGAAAATAACCATACTCAGACTGGTACTACAATAGATTTCTCTTGGACTCGAACAGATATAGCTGGAACGGCTGAATTGGATAGTATTTATGTATTTACAGATGTGAACTTGACTCAGTTAAGTTTTAAAGCGGAAGGAATAAATAAAACCTACAAAAAGGAAGATCTAGAAGCAAATACATATTACTGGTATATCAAAGCTTTTGATAAAGCCAATAATGAAAGTGAAAATAGTACCACCTTTTTAGTAACTGTTAACTAAAAGAACCTTCAGAAGAATATCATTGTAGTATTTATCATTTTGATAAGTGTAAATTCACTTGATCAAAATTTAATACTATTGAATTAATTTAAAGTTGAGATTGTTCTTAGGTAACTTTTAAACTTTCTTAAAATCGATGCCGTGTAGCGTTTAAAATAAGTGAAAATTGAACGATTGTTCAGAATTAATTTAGACCAGTTATAAACAAAAAAAAGGTTGAAATTCGCTTAAATCGAGACGTAAATAATGAATTAAATGCTTTAAAAACAACAAAAAACGACTATTTTTTAAGAATAAACCTCCTTAATATTGGAGGTTTTTATTTTTGGTTTATGTTAAGCTCTGTTGTTTAACTGTCTGTTTTTTAGGTCTTTATTTTTAGGTTTGAAGGTGTTTAACCTACAAGAGAAAAAGTGGTTACACTGTTTTTAAGTTTTTTTAACATTAATTAATTTTTTTGAGTTAAAAAATTACTATACTTGTAACGTAAAACAATAGTTATTAATACCTTACTACCTACTACACAATAACTATTGGATAAAAGGATTTCAAATCCATTTTATTTTACGTAAAAAATAGAACTTACATATGTGAGATAGGGAAACCTTGTCTATTTTTTTACTAATCAAAAATTTAACCGAACTATGAATTACTCGAGTGGATGGCATGTTGTATATGTCAGGTCTCGTTGGGAAAAGAAAGTGCACGAATCTTTAAAAGAGATAAGTTTAGAAACTTTCTTGCCACTAGCCAAGACCATTAAACAATGGAGCGATAGAAAAAAAGTCGTTCTGAAACCCTTACTTCCCTCTTACGTTTTTGTAAACCTTAACTCTCCAATGGAGTTCCATAAAACTTTATCAGTTGATGGAGTATGCTCTTTTATTCGTTTTGGTAAAGAATATGCTAAGGTTACTGATAAGGAGATAAATAATCTTAGATCTTTAGTGGAAGATAAAAACATTATGGATTTACAAACTGAGAATAATCTACCAAAAATTGGAGATAAACGGATTATTTCATTTGGCTCTTTAGAAGGAATAGAATGTGAAGTGATTAAAGTAAATAACTCTAACAAAATTGTGGTTAGAATTGATTCGCTTCAGCAGAATATAATTGCAACTGTACCTACTAGTTATGTGTCGGAGTTAGCTATGGCTATCTAGGATTTTCTACTAAAAGTAAATGTTTCAAAGTAAAATGCTCCGTGAGCTTGGCACGGAGAATCTTACTATAGTCTTTTAATTTAGACCTTTATAATTTCTTATTGTCACGAAACATATAAGCTTTTTTAGAAGTTATTGCACGTTGATTTTAATAAAGGAAATAATTTTTACTAAAGACTTAAAGAAGAAAACTAAATAAGGTTTAATTTTGACTAAGAATTATAAGAAATGAGCGTTTCTACTACCGTACTATATATACGTAATGATGAAGAGTGGTCAAGTCCTGTTTTTGAGGGAATAATGGAGGAATTACCTCATGAGTTTTACGAAAAAGCAAATAGGTTTCGCTTTTGGAATGATAGGCAGGCTTTTATTCTAGGGAAATTGTTGATAAAAAAAGTCTTAGAAGAGAATACAAATTTAAGCTTGATTGATGTTAAATATTCAGAATATGGTAAACCCTATGTTGAAGGCGAGCTCTCGTTCAATATATCCCATTCAGGAAAATATGTTGTTTGTTTTTATTCCTTAACAAGGAACTCAATGGGAATTGATATAGAGAAGAAGGATTCAAAAATTAATATAAGAGACTTTGAAGAGGTGCTCACAAATCAGGAAAGTGAGAAAATCAAAGGATCAAAAGATGAGTTAAATAGTTTTTTTGAAATATGGACAATGAAAGAAGCTTCGATGAAGGCTGATGGAAGAGGGCTAAACATTCCTCTTAGAGAGATAGAAATAGGTCCTGAATATATTGACATAGAGAAGACTAAATGGTATTATCAAAGAGTGCTTATCCATGAAGATTATAAATGTCATACAGTTATGGATTCTTCGGATTTTTGTGTTTCTATTGAAGAATTGAAACTGAAAAACCTTATGCAGAAGCAATCTCTGCCTATTAGAATATCGATTACAGAAGATACTATTTCGTAGATTCTCTGATAACTAATTCCGTAGGGATTTTAATAGTTTTATGCTCAAAAGGTTTGTTGTCTCTTTTCGCATGAATTTCCTCTATTAATATATTACAAGCTTCTTGTCCGATTAAAAAACCAGGTTGATTAATTGTGGTTAAAGTTGGAGAACTAGTTTGAGTAATAAACCAATTGCTAAAACCGACAATAGATATTTGCTCAGGGATACGAATGCCTAATTCGTTGAGTTTTTTTAATGCTCCCATGGCAACTAAATCAGTAAAACAAAAAATACCATCAATATCTGGGTGCTCATTGATAATTTGTTCAGCAAGATTATAGCCATCATCATACGACATCTTTTCTGCGTTATACACTAAATTTTTGTCATATATCATATTATTGTCTTGCAAAGCTTGTCGATATCCTTTGGCTCTATCGATTGTTGTTTGCGGTTTTAAAGGTCCTCTAATATGAGCTATTTTTTTACATCCAATATTTATTAAATGCTCTGTCGCTTTTATAGCAGCTTGAATATCATCAATTTGAACTTTAGATGCAGATATGAGTTTTGATATTCTATCATATAATACAACAGGAACTCCAGAACTTATCACCTGTTTAATGTGAGAGTAGTTAATAGTATCATTTGACAGAGAAACCAATATTCCATCTACATTTTTTTCAGTAAGTAATTTTATTTGATTTACTTCATCTTCATAAGATTCTTCAGAAGGCATTACTAAAACGAAGTAACCTTTTTTCCTTGCAGTAACAATTACACCGTTAATTATATTAGAAAAAAAGTGATGAACTATCTCAGGAATAATTAAACCAATAATTCTAGATTCATTAGAACGCAAACTTTGAGCAAATGAATTTGGCTTGTATTTAAATTTGGTAGCATAGTCCAAAACTTTCTGTTTTGTGTCTTCGCTAATATCTTTATAATCTTTCAAAGCTTTCGAAACTGTAGCTACTGAAAGATTCAACTCTTTTGCGATACTTTTTAAAGTGATTTTATTAGACATAAAAAGTTGTAAGCGGTTTAATTATTTTAAAATTAAGGTATTAGGGACAATGCAATATGCATATTTTTTTTCAAATTAACGGTATAATAAGCCGAAAACGTTTTCGGCTACAAATTGATAATCTTACTCTTAAATATTTGTAATTGTGTTAAAATTTTGCAAAATTTGTTATAGATGTGGTTTCATTTTGGGTGTAGAAACCATGCATGAAGATTAACTAATTAAAACATAAAATCTAATTCAATTATGAAAAATGGTTTGCTTAAGAAGTTAATACTTCTGACTTTATTATTAGTAGGAAGTATTACCTATGCACAGCAAATATCTGGAAAAGTTTCCGATTCTCAGGGACCTCTACCAGGTGTGAGTGTGTTGGTTAAAGGAACTACTGTTGGTTCCGAAACAGATTTCGATGGAAATTATTCCCTAGAAGCGAAAAAAGGAGATACTCTCGTTTTTAGCTTTGTAGGTTACAAAACAAAAGAAGTAGTGGTTGGAGATTCATCGTCCATTAATGTGGTCTTACAAGATGATGATCAACTGCTGAACGAAGTAATAGTAGTAGGTTATGGTACTACTACTGTTAAGGATGCTACTGGAGCAGTATCTGCTGTTAAATCTGAAGAGTTTAACAAAGGTGTTATATCTTCTCCAGAACAATTGATCCAAGGTAAAACGGCTGGGGTTCAAATGACTGCGGCTAGTGGTGAGCCTGGAGCTGGGATAGCACTTAGAATTAGAGGTTCTAACTCTATTCGTTCAAACAATAATCCATTATTTGTGGTTGATGGAATTCCTTTATCAAGTCAAGGAACAACACCAGCCTCTGGAGGTATTGTTGATGGAGGTGATACAGCTAGAAACTCACTAAGCTTTATTAACCCTAATGATATTGAGAGTATTTCGATATTAAAAGATGCGTCAGCTACAGCTATTTATGGTTCGCGTGCTGCAAATGGGGTTGTGATTATAACAACAAAGAGTGGTAAATCAAAACAAGGAAAATTTGAATTCAGCTCGAACGTTAGTTATTCTAGTCCTGCAAATGAGTATGATTTATTTGATGCAGCTCAATATAGAGCGCAACAATTAGCAATTACAGGTAACCCTGTACCTTCATTCGATGATAGAGGAGGAAATACTAATTGGCAGGATGTAATTACAAGAAATACATTTTCTGCAACAAATAATTTGTCGTATTCAAAAAATTATCCAGGAGGTAATGTTAGAGCGACCTTTTCTCACTCTGCACAAAATGGGGTTTTGGAAAATTCATCACAAGATCGTGTAACAGGAAGAGTTAATGCTTCTCATAGTTTTTTCCAAGACAGATTGAAGGTTACTGCAAATCTTTCTGTAGCGCAAGTTCAAGATGAGGCACCTCAGATTAGTGGAGGTTCAGGAGCGAGTGGAAATTTAATTGGAGCGGCGTATTCGGCACCTCCAACTTGGCCAAATTCTCCGTCTTTTACAATAGATGGAAATAGATTAAATCCTGCTAATATTTTAGAAAATTATTTGGGGTTAACAGAAACAGATAGATACTTATTAAATGGATCGATTGAATATAATTTCTCTGAAGAGTTTTCAGCAAAGGTAAATTTAGGATATGATCACTCAGATGCAATTGCAACATCGGCAGTTTCTGCAAATTACAATAACAGTGGTAGAATCACTGATAATGGTCAAGCTTCGAGAAATACTTTAGAAGCAACAAGTAAACTATTAGAAGGAACTTTGAATTATAAGAAGGATCTTTCTGATGATGTTACCATTGATGCTTTGGTAGGTTATTCTTTCCAAGATTTTAGAAGAAAAGGATACAACTCTCAAGCCTGGGGAAGTACAACTACGGATTTAGAAGGAATGAATTCTTCATTAGATAGATCAATAACCAAAATTACAGATGCTTTAGGGTCTACTCCATATCAACAATTTGGATATGATTCTAATGGGAGTTTTGTAAACAGTTTAATTCCTTTTGATAATGCTGGAACACTAAATAATGTTAACGGTGATTACAGATCACTTTGGTTAGATACTTTCGATAATACTGATGAATTGCAAGGTTTCTTTGGTAGAGTAAATGTTACTTTAAAAGATAAGTTCTTATTTACAGCTACATTAAGAGCTGATGGATCATCGCGATTTGGAGGAAATAATAAATATGGTTATTTCCCTTCTGGAGCATTTGCATGGAAAATGCACGAAGAAGATTTCGTAGGAGATAGCGTTTCAACATTAAAATTAAGATTGAGTGCAGGGGTTACTGGTAATCAGGCAGGATTAGGGCATGCAAACTATTTGTTTAGACAAAGATTTGGAGGGCCTGGAATTTCTGACGATGGTACCGTTAATAGACCAGGGTTAGTTACTGTATCTGTTCAAAACCCAGATTTAAGTTGGGAAAGATTAACTGATTATAACTTAGGGTTAGATTTCGGGTTTAACAATGATAGACTTAGCGGATCCGTTGATTTCTATAGAAAAGAAACTAGAGATTTATTATTCTTAAGTCCAGCAGCTGCACCAGCAGATCAGCCTATTGTATTTAAAAACTTAGATCAAGGAGTTGTAGTGAATCAAGGGGTTGAATTTTCATTAGGATATGATTTTATTCAACAGGATAATATGAATTTCTCTGTAGATTTTAATATCGCTTATAACAATAATGTGGTTGAAGATTTGCAACCTGGATTTACAGCTGATTTAGGGCCACTTAATGGACCTGGTTTAACTGGGGCTTTCGCACAAAGAATTGGTGAGGGACAGTCGTTGTTTTCTTTTTACATGGCTGAGTATGCAGAAACAAATGGTGTTCCTGATTTTTCAGCAGATGATAAAGATTTCGTAGGAAAAGATGCTTTACCAGATATCACAACAGGATTGTCTTTGAACTTTAGTAAAGGAAACTTTGATATGAGTGCTTACTTTACAGGACAATTTGGATTTTATGTTTACAACAATACGGCAAATGCATTCTTAAACAGACCTACATTTGAAACATCAAGAAATGGTACTCCAGACTCTGTTTTATTACAATCACAAGAAGTTTCTACGTTGTACTTAGAGAGTGGTGATTTTGTAAGATTACAGTCTTTAAATTTTGGATATAACATTCCTTTAAAAGAAGAGGGGCCGTTAAAGACTTTAAAACTTTCTTTAAGTGGTCAGAACTTATTTTTAATAACAGGGTATAGTGGTTTAGACCCTGAAGTATCTACGAACACTGGTGCTTTTGCCAATGGAATACCAAGTGCTGGGATTGATTATACATCGTTTCCAAGGCCAAGGACTTTTTCATTTGGTGTGAATGCAACATTTTAAAATATTATAGAAAAATGGAAAATAAAATATTATATAGAGTAGGTGCAATATTGATGTCAATTTCTTTGATATTCACCATGGCTTGTACAGATTTAGAGGTAGAGCAGACGGATTCTATTTTGGGTGAGGCTTTTGATGGTTTAGATAGTAGTGAGTCGAGTGCACAGGTGGATGATATGTATAATCAAATTAGAGGTTATATAGGTGATCAAGCGAATACTTTCGCTTTAAGTGAAGTAACAACAGATGCTTTGTTAATTCCGACCAGAGGTTCTGACTGGGGAGATAATGGTATTTGGAGGCAATTACATCAACATTCATGGACTCCTGATCATGCATTTATCACGAATGTTTGGAATCAATGGAATCAATTACAACTATCAGGAAGTAGGGTAATTGATGATCGTTCGGCCCCTTCCGCAGAAGTGAAGGCCCATGCACATTTCTTGAGAGGATTAGCTATGTTTATGATTTTAGACAATTTTGGGCAAATTCCTTTCAGGGATACAAAGGCTGATCCAATTGCAGATCCAGATGTATTTACTGGGGCAGATGCTGTAAATTTTATTGTTACTGATTTAGAAGCTGCTATTTCAGGATTACCTGCAGCGACTGTAAGTGGTGATAATGTTCGAGCAACAAAAGATGCTGCCCGTTATCTTTTAGCAAAAGTTCTTTTAAACAAACACATTTACACTAAATCAGGTTCTGCGGATGCAGCAGATATGACTAGAGTGATATCATTGGTGGATGATATTACAAATACTGGTTTTGCTCTTCAATCGGGGTACTTCGATATTTTTAGAAATACGCCTGATACTGAAACCATTTGGTATATAAATACAGGAGTTGGTAATAGAATATTTAATGGATTACACTATAACTCAACAACTGCAGGTGGTGGTGGTTGGAATGGATTTAGTACTCTTGCCGAATATTATGACTTATTTGAAGGTGATGCTAACAATAACCGTTATGATGCATCAGGAATGGCTATAGATGGTCAAGAAGAGCGTCGTGGAGGTGTTCCACCAAGTGGAGATGGAAGTATGACGGAAGGGTCAAACGTTGGTTTTGGTTTCTTAATTGGTCAGCAATATGATTTGGATGGAACACCACTAGAGGATAGAGCGGGAGCCCCATTGTCATTCACACGAGAATTTACAAGTACTGCAACTGGACAACCTAGTTTAATTGATAATAACGAGGTTACTGGTATTAGAATGATGAAGTACAATCCTCGTTATGGTGGATTTACAGAACATGAAATATTTTTTAGATATGCCGATGCTTATTTAATGAAAGCTGAAGCTATGATGCGTTCAGGAGGAGATCCAACAGCAATGATTAATACTTTAAGAACGATGAGAGGAGCTGCTACTATAGCAAGTGTTACAGAACAAGATTTAATCGATGAAAGAGGTCGTGAATTATATATGGAGTTTTGGAGACGTAACGATTTGATTAGATTTGGGCAATATACTAGAAACTGGGAGTTTAAAGATCCTAGTGCTATTGGTAATGCCGATCGTCAACTTTTCCCAATTCCAGCATCACAAATTATTTTAAATCCGAACTTAACTCAGAATCCTGGATATTAGTTGTTTGAATAATTAATATGATATTAAAGAGGGAGTACTCCCTCTTTAATTTTTTAAATTTTACTTGTTGAAAAACTTCATATATTTTCCAATTATGAAAAGTTTTTTGCTGTTTAGTTTATTGTTTTTACTACTACTCTCTTGTAAAAAAGAAAGTACTTTATTTACTGCTTTAACCAGTAGCGAAACAAATATTGATTTTCAAAACAATATTGAAAATAGCAAGAATTTAAATATTTTAAATTATCTCTATTTCTACAATGGCGCAGGAGTAGCTTCTGGCGATTTTAATAATGACGGACTTCCCGATTTGTACTTTGTAAGTAATCAGTTTTCAGATAAGTTTTACTTGAACTTAGGTGATTTCAGGTTCGAAGATATAACTGAAAAATCTGGCATAAAGAATGACGCTCCTTGGACTACTGGAGTGACTACTGTTGATATAAATAGTGATGGTCTTCTTGATATTTATGTTTGTAAAATAGGAAAGCACCTTTCAATCAAAGGAAGGAATTTATTATTCGTTAATCAAGGTATTAATGAAAATGGTATTCCTTTTTTTAAGGAAGAAGCTTCTTTTTACAATTTGGATATTGAGTCTTTAGCTACACAATCGGTTTTTTTTGATTACGATAGAGATGGAGATTTGGATATGTTTCTATTGAATCATTCCTTATATCCCAATAGCAACTATAATCGAGGTAGTTCTAGGAAAACAATCGATAAAGTTTCTGGAGATAAGCTTTTTGAAAATATTGAGGGTAAATATGTTGATGTATCATCGAATGCAGGGATTTTTCAAGGTAAAATTGGATACGGACTTGGGGTCTCGGTAGGAGACCTTAATAATGATGGTTATCCAGACATTTATGTAGGGAACGATTTTTTTGAGAACGATTATCTCTATTTGAATAATCAGAACAAAACTTTTAAAGAGGTTATTTCTCAAAATAAAACAAAACTAGGACACACTTCTCATTATTCTATGGGGAATGCTTTGGCAGATTTAGACAATAATGAAGCTTTGGATATTATTTCTCTTGACATGCTTCCAGAAGACTTGAAAACATATAAAACCTCAGGGCTAGAATATCCATACCAAACCTATGAGTATTATTTAAAAAACGGGTATACTCCACAGTTTATGCAAAATACATTACACTATAATAATGGGAATTCTACTTTTAGCGAAACTGCTTATTTAAGCGGTATTGCTGCGACGGAATGGTCTTGGTGTCCTATTGTTAGTGATTTTGATAATGATGGCTTTAAGGATTTGTATATCACCAATGGTATTTTAGGCGCAACAAACGATATGGACTTTATTAACTTTATTTCTGATAATGAAATCCAAAAACAATTAGCAACTGAAAACTCTCAAAGGAATGTTGAGTTATCAAAAAAAATACCTGAAAAGAAAGTTAAGAATTATGTTTACAAAAACAAGGGAGATAGAAGGTTTGAAAATGTTACGGATAATTGGGTGAATCATAAAAGTTCTTTTAGTAATGGAGGTGTTGCAGTGGATTTAGATAACGATGGTGATCTAGATTTGGTGATTAATAATGTAAACGAAGAAGCCTATTTACTCAAAAATACCACAAAGTCAATATCAGGTAATAACTATCTTAAAGTGGAATTTAAAGGTTCTTCTAAAAACACCTATGGTATCGGAGCAAAAGTGAAGGCTTATCTCGGAGATAAAATAATTACTGAGGAAAATTATACAACCAAAGGGTATCTTTCAGCTTCAGAGCCAAAGATTCATTTAGGATTAGGAGAAAACAAAATAATCGATTCATTGAAGGTAATTTGGGGTAATGGGTTTTCTCAAACAATTAAGAATATAAAAACCAATCAAACTATTAAATTCTTTGAAAAGGATGCAGTTCAGAGCGATTCGATTGAAAGTTTAAAGTTTGAAAAACCATTTTTAGTAAGTCGCGATTCATTACTGGAGTTCAAGCATAATGACTCACAATCTATTGAATTTAATAGAGATCCTTTAATTCCTTACGCAAGTACCAATCTGGGACCGGATGCAGCCATCGCAGATGTCAATAACGATGGTACAGAAGATCTCTTTATTTGTGGAGGAAAACTACAATCAAGCAAAATATTTCTTCAAAATTTAGATGGAAGTTTTACTTCCTCTCAAGATTCTATTTTTGAAAAGAATGCCAAAAGTGAAGATGTTAAAGTAATCTTTTTTAATGCAAATAACGATGGATATAAAGACTTACTTGTAGTTAGTGGAGGAAACGAATTTAGAAAAGGTAAACCTTTACAACCTAGTTTATATATAAATAATCAGGGAGTATTTATCGAAGATACGAAACAGTTTAGAGGGTTAGAGTTGAATGCATCTTCTGTTCAAGCGATTGATATTGATAATGATGGAGATCAAGACGTTTGTTTTACTTCAAATCTTATCCCTTGGGAATTTGGAAAAACGCCTAAGCAGTTTATTTATAAAAATAATGGCTCAGGTAATTTTCAAGATGTTACGAGTGAAATGAGTACTCAGTTTCAGAATATAGGAAATGTTCAAGAAATTCAGTGGGTAGATATAAACCAAGATTCTTTTTTAGATGCCATTGTTGTTGGGAAATGGATGCCTGTGAGTATCTTTTTAAATGATGGTAAAAAACTAACACTTCAAAATCAAAATGGATTCGATCAATCTCGCGGTTGGTGGAATACAGTAAAAGTAGCCGACTTTGATAATGATGGAGATACAGATATTATTGCTGGTAATTGGGGACTAAATACAAGGTTAAAACCTTCAATAAATGAACCTATTACTCTTTACAGAAATGATTTTGATGACAACAAAAAAGTGGATCCAGTAATTACTCATTATCATGACGGGAAGGAAACAGTGCTTGTTTCAAAAGATATATTGGCTTCTCAGTTACCTTTTTTAAATAAGAAATACTTGTATTATAAAGACTTCGCTCAGGCGAATTTTGATGACTTGTTTTCTAAAGTTAAGATTAAAGAAGCAGAGAAAAAACAAGTTTTTGAATTAGCCAGTTGCTATTTTGAAAATAAAGGAGATGGTTCTTTTAAAACACACAAGCTCCCATTCTTTGCTCAAATTTCTTCTGTGAATGCTATTGAAGTTCAAGACTTCAATAAAGACGGGTTTTTGGATGTGTTCTTGGTTGGGAATAATTATCATGTTAATACCCAGTTGGGTAAGCTTGACGCTTTACATGGTGTAATTTTAATGAATGATAAAAATGGCTTTTTTAAAGAAGAATTAAATCATAAATTTAATGTGGCAGGAGATGCTCGAAATATTGATAAAATAAAAATTAAGGATGACCATTATTTCTTGATTTCTAGGAATAATGATTCTCCTGTCTTTTTAAAAATAAATGACTAAACTTTTATGCTAAACAAAATCGCTTTAACCCTTGTTGCATGCATTTTTCTATGTTCCTGTAGTAAAAATGAAAAAAAGGACGAGACACAAAACAAAACATTATTTACGCTACTACCATCTGAAAAGACGGGAATAGATTTTATGAATAATGTTAAAAACCAAAAAGACTTCAACATTTTCAAGTATAGAAACTTTTATAATGGTGGAGGAGTTGCTATTGGTGATATTAATAATGATGGTCTTCCTGATATTTATTTAACTGGAAACATGGTAGCCAATAAACTTTATTTAAATAAAGGGAATTGGCAATTTGAAGATATTTCAGCAAGTGCTGGTATTGAAGGAAACAAGCCTTGGTCTACAGGTGTTGTAATGGTTGATATTAATCAAGATGGTTTGCTGGATATCTATGTAAGCAATGCAGGAAATTTAAAAGGAAACAATCACGATAATGATTTATACATAAACAATGGTGATCTAACCTTTACTGAAAAAGCAGCCGAATACAATTTGGCGAAAACAGGTTTTTCTACGCATGCTTCTTTTTTCGATTATGATAAGGATGGCGATCTTGATGCTTATATTTTAAATAATAGTAATATTCCTGTAAGTAGTTTGGGGTATGCTGAACAGCGTGAAAAACGCGCACAGGATTGGGAAAATGTTCCGCATATTTTTAGAGGAGTGGGTGATATGCTTTTACGAAATGATGGAGGCAAGTTTGTTGACGTAAGTGAAGAAGCAGGTATTTATGGAAGCTTAATTGGTTTCGGTCTTGGCGTTATGATTACCGATATTAATGGCGATTTATATCCTGATATTTATGTTTCTAACGATTTTTATGAGAGGGATTATCTGTATTTAAACAATCAAGATGGAACATTCAAAGAAGATATTAAAAATTGGATGTCGCATTTAAGTTTATCTGCCATGGGAGTTGATATCGCAGATATTAATAACGATGGAAATGCAGACGTATTTATTACTGACATGCTCCCAGAAGCGGAACAGAGAATAAAGTCCGTAATGGAATTTGAAAACTATAATGTCTTTAAACTAAAACAGAGTAAAGATTTTTCACAACAATACATTCAAAATACTTTACAATTAAACAATGGAAATCAAACTTTCTCAGAAATAGCCTACTTCAGCGGAGTGGCAAAAACAGATTGGAGTTGGGCAGGTCTTTTATTCGATATGGATAATGATGGTTACAGAGACATCTTCGTAACCAACGGTATTAATCATGATTTAACCGATCTAGACTTCGTTGATTTTTTCGCGAATGAAATCATTCAAAAAATGGCATTAACAGGTAGAAAACAAGCCATAGATTCTATCATCAATAAAATGCCAGTAAAGCCACAGCCCAATTATGCTTTTAAAAATAATGGAGACATAACATTTAAGAATGCAAATAAAGAGTGGGGTTTCGAAATTCCAAGTATGTCTAATGGAGTTGCTTATGGAGATTTAGATAACGATGGCGATCTTGATTTGATTGTTAACAACGTAAACATGGAAACTTTTGTTTACAAGAATAATACAGATGCATTAACTGAAAACAATCATATAAAATTAAAACTTGAAGGGAAACCAGTAAATAAATTCGCTATTGGAAGTACGGTAAAGTTGTACTATGACGATAAAGTTTATTTACAAGAACTAATTCCTTCAAGAGGTTTTCAATCTTCAATGGACTATGCAATGACGATTGGTTTAGGAAAAGCAAAAAAGATTGATTCCTTAAGAGTCATATGGCCAGATGATAAAACACAATTGTTTACAAATCTTGATGTGAATACTACATTATCATTAAAGCAAACTGACGCAACAGAAGTTCAAAAACTGTTTAACAAAAAAGAAGAAAAAACCTTAATCACAGAGGTTACGAATACAAAGCTAGAAAAGCATGTTGAAAATAATTATTCAGATTTTGATTATGAAGGATTGATTAATAAAATGCTTTCACAAGAAGGACCTGCACTTGCGGTTGGCGATGTGAATAACGACGGGAATGAAGACTTTTATATTGGTGGTGGAAAGAAGCAAGCAGGAACTTTATATCTAAACCTTGGAGCAGGGAAAACAAAGAAATCAAGTCAAAAGGCATTTGAAACGGATGCGCTTTTTGAAGATACTGCGGCAAGTTTTTTCGATGCAAACGGTGATGGCTTTGTGGATTTGATGATAGGATCAGGTGGAAATGAAGTTGGGCAAGCAAAAGATTACAATGTTCGATTATATCTAAACGATGGTAGAGGAAATTTTAGTGCAACACAACCATTGCCTTCTCTGAGAAGAAATATTTCTGTAATTGCTCCGACCGATTTTGATAATGATGGAGATATAGATGTATTTGTAGGGGCTCGAAGTGTTGTTGGTACCTATGGTGTGAATCCGAATCATCAATTTTTAGAGAATAATGGTGACGGAACTTTTGAAGAAGTTACCGAAAAAGTTGCTTACGATGTTCGAAATGCAGGGATGATTACAAGTGCTGTTTGGGTAGATACAGATGGAGATAATATCAAGGATTTAGTAACTACATCAGAGTGGGATACTCCTAAAATATTCAAGAACAATGGAAGGCGTTTAATCAAACAAGAAACGTCTTTAGATAATTTGTTCGGCATGTGGAATGCACTTGAAGCTGTCGATTTAGACAACGATGGTGATTTAGATTTTGTTTTCGGAAATCAGGGGAGCAATACGTTTCATGAAACATCCGAAGATGCTCCGTTAAAACTATGGATTAATGATTTTGACAATAACGGAACGATCGAGCAGATTTTGACAAAACAAAAAGACGGGAAAGATTATCCTGTTCACATGAAAAAGGAGTTAACGGCTCAATTAGTATCACTTAAGAAGCAAAATTTAAAGGCTTCTGAATATGCTGGTAAATCTATTGATCAATTATTCCCAAAGGAAATATTCGATAAATCCATCATGAAAAAAATGTCAATTTCTGAAACAGTTATTGCAGTTAACGATGGAGGAGGTAAATTCAGTATTCAGAAGTTACCAAGTAATGTTCAGTTTTCTTGTGTATGTGACATCATTTGTAAAGACCTAAACAATGACGGCAATATCGATATTTTAACGGCTGGAAATAATTTCGAGTTCAAGCCTCAATATTCAAGGTTAGACGCTAATTATGGAAGTGTTTTATTGGGTGATGGTAAGCTTGGTTTTTCTTGGCAAGATTATAATAAGAGCGGTTTCGTTATTAAAAACGAGGTAAAGCATTTAAAAACCATTAATGATAAAAATGGGAAAGCTTTTATCATTGCCGCTGTTAATAATGATACTCCAAAAATATTCTCTATTAATGAATAAGTATAGTTTAATCATATTAGGAGTTGTCCTACTATTTTTTGGATGTGCAAAAGAAGGAGAGTTATTGTTTAAAACACCATCTTCCAAAGATACCGGATTAACTTTTGTAAACACCTTAACAGAAACCGATGAGGTTAACATTCTAGAGTATCTATACTTCTACAACGGAGGAGGTGTTGCCTTAGGTGATATTAATAATGATGGTTTGCTCGATGTTTTTCTGTCAGGTAATCAAGTGAAGAACAAACTGTTTATCAATAAAGGAAACTTAAACTTTGAAGATATAACGGAAAAAGCAGGAGTTGAAGGTGAAAGTTCTTGGAATACAGGAGCGGTAATGGGAGATGTAAACGGTGATGGACTGCTTGATATTTATGTTTGTGCAGTTGTTGGAGTAAATGGATTTTACGGGTATAATGAGTTGTATATCAATAATGGAGATGAAACATTCACTGAAAGTGCTAAGCAATATAAATTAGACTTTGATTCTTATAGTTCTTCTGCGGCTTTTCTTGATTATGATTTGGATGGTGATTTAGACATTTATTTATTGAACCATGCAATTCACACTCCTGAATCTTTTGGAAAGGCTGAATTGAGAAACAAAAGAAATTATCAAACAGGTGATAAATTACTGCGAAACGATGGAGGAACATTTACAGATGTAAGCAAAGAAGCTGGAATTTATGGCGGAATTAATGGGTATGGTTTAGGAGTTACTATTTCAGATTTTAATCAAGATGGTTATCCTGATATCTATGTTGGAAACGATTTTCATGAAGATGATTATTATTATTTAAATAATGGAGATGGAACGTTTACTGAAAGGTTAAAAGAGTATTTCGGGCATACATCTCGTTTTTCAATGGGGAATGATGTAGCTGATATCAATCATGATGGTTATCCAGATATTATTTCTTTGGATATGTTACCAGAAGATGAAACGGTACTTAAAACTTCGGAAGGCGATGATAACGTACAGGTTCAAAAAATGCGAATCAATAACTTCGGATACCATTATCAATTTACACGAAACATGCTCTATGTTAACCAAGGTAATAGTCCATATTTGGAAACAGCTTTGTTAAGTGGGGTGTCTGCAACGGATTGGAGTTGGAGTAGTTTGTTTGCGGATTACGATCAAGATGGGGAGCAAGATTTATTCATATCGAATGGAATACCAAAACGCCCTAATGATCTTGATTATATAAAATTTGTCTCAAGCGATCAGATTCAAAGTAAGATAGATAATACCAAATTAGTTGATAAAGAGGCTTTAGAGATGATGCCATCAGGTGTGGTTGAAAATTACATCTTTAAAGGGGTAAAAGACTTGAAATTCGAGGATAAATCGCGAGTTTGGATTCCTAACCAAAAGTCGGTTTCGGGTGCTACAGCCATGGGAGATTTAGATAATGATGGTGATCTTGATTTAGTAGTAAGTAATTTAAATGAAGAGGTGGCTATTTATGTAAATCAGACCAATGAAAAGGCGAATTATTTACAAGTAAGTTTTAAGTATCCCAAACCTAACCCTTTTGGAATTGGAACAAAAGTGTATTCGTATTCAAAAGGGAAATTACAATTCAAAGAGCTATATACTGTTCGTGGTTTTCAAGCATCTTCAGAACCAGTGGTTCACTTTGGATATGGGCAAGAGCAAAAAATTGATTCACTTAAAATCGTTTGGCCTAACAAAACATATCAGGTCTTAAAAAATGTTTCTGTAAATCAACGATTAGAAATAAGTCCTGAAAATACGATTGCAGTAAAAGTTGATTCAACAAAAACTAAGGCAACCGCTTTGTTTAAAAAAGTGGAAAATAATTTAGGGATAGACTTTAAACATGTAGAAGATAATTATGTTGATTTTACTCGCCAAAAATTAATTCCTTATCAAGTTTCTGATCGTGGCCCTGCAACAGCTGTCGGAGATTTAAATAATGATGGTAAAAATGATATTTATTTCGGAGGGTCTAAATTCAAAGCTGGAAAAATATATGTGCAGAAGGATACTTGTTTTGTTGAAGAACAAATGACTTCTTTAACAGAAGATCTGAAAAAAGAAGATGTTGTGGCTGTTATTTCTGATTTCAATAATGATAAAAAGGAAGACTTGATTTTAGGTACTGGAGGTGGTGATTTTTTCAAGAAAATGAAACCATTATTGGATGGCTATTATCAGCAAACTGAAAACGGTTTTACCAAACAGAGTTTCCCTGAGTTCTTTGAGAACGCCTCAGTAATTGAACCGTGCGATTATGATAAAGATGGTGATATGGATCTCTTTATTGGAAGTAATTCTGTTTCAAATGATTTTGGAGCAATGCCAAATTCATATATTCTAAAAAATACGAATGGACAGTTTGCATTGTTGGAAAAACAACCTTTTCAAAATGCTGGGATGATTACCGATGCCATTTGGGATGATTTTGATTCAGATGGAAATATGGATTTAATCGTAGTTGGAGAATGGATGAATCCTAAGTTCTTTAAAAATGTAAATGGAAGTTTTCAAGAAGAAAAAAAGCTAACAGAGTTAAAAGGCCTGTGGCAACAGATAGCTCCTTTTGATATTGACAATGATGGCGATACTGATTACCTGTTGGGTAATTGGGGAACAAACTCAAAGTTTAGGGCTTCAACGGAGCACCCGCTACGAATGTATTATTCTGATTTTGATAAAAATGGAAGTACGGAAACAATTGTCTGTAACTATAAAGACGGTGAGTATTATCCATTGTTAGGCTTAGATGAATTAGTGAGTCAAATTGTTAGCTTACGAAAGAAATTTACAACCTATAAGAGTTTTGCAGGAAAACCTATTGAAGATCTTTTTGAGAGATCAGCTTTAAAGAAAGCTGATATTTTGGAAGTACATACCTTGGCTTCAGGATATCTTAAAAATGAAGGAGGTTCTTTTGCATTCGTGCCTTTTCAAAGCGAATTACAAGTATCTCCGATTTCTTCATTTTTAGAATATGATTTTGATCAAAATGGAAAGAATGAAGTATTACTAGGAGGGAATTACTTCGGAGTAAGCCCATTTCATGGAAGGTTTGATTCGTTTCCAGGAGCAATGATTTACGATGAAAACAAGATTGTTTTAGGAAACACTCTTGGGCTAGATTTTAGTAGGAAAGCAGTGAAAAACTTACAAATAATATCATTAAACAAAGTGTCGTATTTATTAACAACCATAAATAATGATAGGGCACAAGTGTATAAATTAACCAAATAAAATGATTCGAAAACATTACAAATTATTATTCGTAATACCATTTCTTGTGTTCAGTTATGCTTGTAAAAAGAATACAGAACCCATTCAGGTAACAACAGATAATTTTCATCAATCAGTAGACAAGGTTGTTGAAATTATGGTTCATGATATTTTCTCACCACCAGTAGCTAGTAGAGTTTTTGCGTATCCAAATATTGCAGCTTATGAAATCATAGCTCAAAGCGATAGTACTTACAACTCTTTAAATGGGCAAATAAAACATTTCGGAGCAATTCCTAAATCTAAAAAGAAAGTAAATTATCCATTGGCTGCTTTAATTGCTCATATCGATTTGAGTAAACAGCTTATATTTTCTGAACAGAAAATGGAAAAGTACCGTGATAGTTTGTATACCGTATGGAAAACTAAAAACGAAAAAGAGTTTGAAGAAGCCAAGGAATATGGATTGGAAGTTGCTGGATTTGTTTCTAATTGGATGAATAAAGACAACTATGCTCAAACAAGAACTATGTCTAAGTATACCGTGGATTCTGATGTTGAGAGTAGATGGCAGCCAACACCTCCTTCATATATGGATGGTTTGGAACCTCATTGGAATAAAATTAGAACATTTGTGTTGGATTCAGCAGCGCAATTCAAACCTATTCCACCACCCGCTTTTTCTATGGATAAAGATTCGGATTTTTATAAGGAACTGAAGGAAGTCTATGATATCAGTTTACAGTTGGATAAAGAAGGAGACACTTCTGAAAAAATTGAAATAGCTCAGTTTTGGGATTGTAATCCTTATGTTTCTGTAACCAGAGGGCATTTAATGTTCGCTGTAAAAAAGATTACTCCAGGTGCTCATTGGATTGGGATTGTTAAGATTGCTACTAAGAAGAGTAAATCGGATTTCAATAAAACAATTTATGCGTACACCAAAACATCAATGGCAATTGCAGATGCTTTTATCAGTTGCTGGGATGAAAAGTACAGAAGTAATTTGGTAAGACCCGAAACCTTAATCAACAAGTACTTTAATGATGAGTGGAAACCTATTTTACAAACACCTCCTTTTCCAGAGTACACGAGTGGACATTCAGTAGTTTCAGGAGCTGCTTCAACAGTACTAACATCAATTTTTGGAGATAATTTCGACTTCAAAGACGATACAGAAATTCCTTACGGATTACCAGTTAGATCTTTCCCTTCATTTAAAGCTGCGGCAGATGAAGCGGCCATTAGCAGAATGTATGGAGGAATCCATTATCGCGCAGCCGTTGAGGTTGGTGTTGGACAAGGAAGAAAGGTAGGAGATTTAATGGTAGAAAACATTAAGATGATAAACTAACAGAGAACCGAGGGGATTCATCCCTTTGAAAGAATAGATGAGTTTAAAATGAAACCAGTATATAATTCAAAATCGATCTTGTGAAGAAAATTTGGGGACTTATAGCAATGCTTCTAATAGCGGGATTACTTTGGTATTTATTTATCAAACCTTATGACTATTTGGTTACGTTCAAAGTAAAAACTACTGATGGGACCATTAACCAATCACTAAAATCTTGGAATGAAACTCTTAAGGAGACAACATCTCTTAAGCAAATTGAATTAGATCACTTGTTGCAGGAAATAAAGGTGAAAGACTCTCTCTTTATATTCGATTGGAATATTGAATCAATGAATGATTCTGTATCAAAAGTAAAAGTGTATGTGAAGGGTGACAATAATAGTTTACAGAATAAAGTCGCAATACCTTTTAAAAATACGGCTATAGAAAAAAGAGCGACGAATACAGTAAATGACTTTTTCAAAGTTTTAAGAAAGCATTTATCTGAGATTAAAGTATCTGAGGTTGAAGAAACTCAAACTAAGGAGTATTACTGTGCATATATTAACATAAAGGCAAAACAACACGAAAAAGCTTTAGGGATGATGCGATATTATACATTTCTAAGTGGCTTTCTCAATAAAAACAAGGTCCATTATAATGGACTGCCCTTTGTAGAGATTGAACATTGGGATACGGAACAGGATAGTATTCACTTCAATTTTGGGTTTCCTATCATAAAAAGTGATTCTTTACCAGAACATCCTGAGGTAAAATATAAAATAAACAAAAGTGTAAATGCTTTAAAAGCTATTTACAACGGAAACTATATAACATCCGATAGAGCTTGGTACAAACTTCTCGATTATGCTACCAGAAATGGCAAAGCTATTACTAGAAAACCTATTGAGGTTTTTCATAATAACCCAAATTATGGAGGTGATGCTTTACGTTGGAAAACAGAAGTGTATATGCCAATCGAAAATTAACCAACATTTGAAATTATGAAACTTTATTATCTCTATTTTGCATGCCTTCTTTTGATGGCTTCGTGCAATAAAAAGGAAGAAGTACTTAAAATAAAATCACCTAATAGCAATATTGAAGTAAGCTTCGATGTAAACGAGAAAGGCGAGCCTTATTATACGGTATCACTTAAAAATAAAACAGTGATAGACTCTTCAGGTATGGGCTTTGAATTCAAAACACAGAAACCCTTACAATCTAATTTTAATATAGCAAAGGCTGATATTACCAAAGTTGATGAGACATGGCAAATGCCTTGGGGAGAGCAATTAGATGTTCGAAATAATTACAATGAGCTTAAAGTTGTTTTGGAAGAGCAATCAGAAGCAAAAAGACAGTTGGTTGTAAATTTTAGAGTTTATAATGATGGTATCGGTTTTCGATATGAATTTCCAGAGCAAGAAAGTGTGAAGGAACTTGTAATTACTGATGAAAATACAGAGTTTAATTTAACAGGGGATCATACTGCTTGGTGGATTCCTGGAGATTGGGATATTTACGAACACTTGTATACAAAATCTAAATTTTCAGAGATTGATGCTTTGTCAAAAAGAGATCATCCAAATTTAAGTGCGACCTATATTCCAGAAAATGCAGTGAATACTCCTGTAACGCTAAAAACGGATGATGGACTTTATGTAAGCTTTCATGAAGCCGATTTAACTGATTATTCAGGAATGACTTTAAAAGTAGATAAAGAAAATACAGCTTTTGTTAGCGAGTTGGTAGGATCAAAAAATTTAGAAGCGAAAGCGAAAATAACGTTGCCTTTTAAAACTCCTTGGCGTACTATTCAAATAGCGGAAAGAGCTGGTGATCTAATTGAATCGAATCTGATTGTTAATTTAAATGATCCGAATGCTATTGGTGATGTGAGTTATTTCACTCCTATGAAGTATGTTGGTATTTGGTGGGAAATGCATATCGGTAAGTCAACATGGGATTACGAAGCAAGTCAGGATATGACAACTTATGTTGAAGGAAATGCTAGTTCTAAAAGCCACGGGGCGACTACTGAAAACGCTAAGAAGTTAATTGATTTTGCTTCTGAAAATAATATCAAAGGAATGTTGGTTGAAGGATGGAACACTGGATGGAGTCAATGGTTAAGTGGAAACCGTGAAGGTATTTTTGATTTTATGACTCCCTATCCTGATTATAATTTTGATGAGGTAATGAAACATGCAAAGGAAAAAGGTGTAGAAATCATCATGCATCATGAAACATCTTCAGCTCCAAGAACCTATGAAAAGCAAATGGAAGTAGCCTACAATTTCATGAAAAAGCATGGAATAAATTCGGTAAAAACTGGATATGTAGGAACCATTTTCCCGAAAGGAGAATATCATCATGGACAATGGATGGTAAATCACTATCACAAAGTATTGGAGGAAGCTGCAAAGAAAAAAATAGCAGTAAATGCACATGAACCCATTAAAGGAACAGGAAAGAGAAGAACGTATCCGAATGCCATAGCAAGAGAAGGATTAAGAGGACAAGAGTTCAATGCTTGGGCTAGTGATGGAGGAAACCCTCCAAATCATTTACCAACCGTAGCTTTTACGAGAATGCTCAGTGGTCCTATTGATTTTACGCCAGGAGTGTTCAATATCAAGTTTGATGAGTACAGAAAAAGCAATCAGGTAAATACTACGCTAGCACATCAATTGGCGCTATATGTTGTAATTAATAGCCCAATTCAAATGGCATGTGATCTTCCTGAGCATTATATGAAAGATGGAAAAATACACCCAATGTTTCAATTTATTAGTGATGTTGGGGTGAATTGGGAGAAAACAAAAGTACTGAATGGAGAAGTAGGTGATTTCGTAACCATTGCAAGGAAAGAACGTGAAACTGGGAATTGGTTCGTCGGAGGAATAACAAACGAAGAAGCACGAACTATAACCTTAACTTTCGACTTTTTAGAGGAAGGAGTGACTTATAAAGCAATCGTTTATAAAGATGGAAGTGAAGCACATTGGAAAGATAATCCGCAAGATTACAAAATAGAAACGTTAGAGTTAACTAAAGGACAGACACTAGAGATGCCGATGGCAGCTGGTGGAGGATTTGCAATTTCAGTTATAAAGAAAGATACACAGAGTTAAGATTAAATCGTAGAATATGAGTGTTTTTGTTGCAGAATTTATCGGAACTTTTTTATTGATCTTACTCGGAAATGGAGTTGTTGCGAATGTTGTTTTAAAGAATACCAAGTTTAACGGAGGAGATGCTTGGGTAGTAATTACTACTGCTTGGGCTTTTGCAGTTTTTATTGGAGTAACGGTAGCAGGACCTTCAAGTGGAGCACATTTAAATCCTACGGTTACGCTTAGCTTGGCTATTCTTGAAAAAATAAGTTGGACAATTGTTCCTACCTATATTGCTGCGCAAGTTTTGGGTGCTTTTTTAGGAGCTCTAACGGTTTACTTATTTTACATTCAACACTATCAAATTACCGAATCTCATGATGATAAATTGGTGACGTTTTCTACGATTCCAGCAATACGTCATAATCTTCACAATTTTATTTCGGAATGTATAGGCACGTTTGTACTCATCTTTGTGATTTTATTCATCACAGGAGCATCATTTGAATTTAACAATAGAGAAATCCCAATTGGCTTGGGAAGTATAGGAGCATTACCAGTAGCCATATTGGTTTGGGTTATTGGATTAAGCTTAGGGGGAACAACAGGATATGCTATAAATCCTGCGAGAGATTTAGGGCCGAGATTGGCTCATACCATTATTTACAAAGGCAAAAGTAATTGGGGTTATGCTTGGATTCCTATTGTAGGACCAATAACAGGAAGTGTGTTGGCTGCCTTTCTTTATTCACTAATCTTTTAAAACAACTAAAAATGATAACGAAACCTAAACTTTCCTTTTGGCAAATATGGAATATGAATGTTGGTTTTTTTGGAATTCAATTTAGTTTTGGATTACAGCAATCGGCAGTGAATCCTATTTTCGAATTTTTAGGAGCTCATCATGATGAGTTACCACTGCTTAATTTGGCAGGTCCAGTAACAGGTTTGTTAATTCAGCCGATTATTGGTGCTATTTCTGATAAAACATGGTCTTCTAAATATGGTCGACGCAAGCCATTCTTTTTAATTGGAGCAATCTTAGCAAGTTTGTGTTTGTTCGCATTTCCTTTTAGCCCTGAATTATGGTTTGCTGTAGGTCTTCTTTGGATTCTAGATGCTGCAAACAACACAGCTATGGAGCCTTATAGAGCCTTTGTAGGTGATAAATTACCAGACAACCAATTGACTTTTGGGTATCAAATGCAGAGTTTATTCGTTGGAGCTGGAATTACCATTGCAAATTTCTCGCTGTTCCTATTTCAAAAGTGGTTTAGTGATTCTGGAACAAATGAAACGTTACATGCCATTCCAACATGGGTATATTATTCTTTTTTCTTAGGAGCAATTGCATCCATAGGAACGGTATTATGGTCGGTAATGAAAACTCCTGAAATACCACCTTCTGAAGAAGAATTAAAAGAAATTGAAGAGTTTAATGAAGGGAAACCAAATCCATTGGTTCAAGTATTAAGTGCTTTGTTTATCGTGTTGTCTGTTCCTTTGATTTTAGGTTTAGGACTGGGCTATATTTTCCCTTATCTCTTTGAAAATTATAATTTATTGGTGGTAATTATGCTCGTGATCGCATTTATATGGTTGTATTTCGTTTATCGTTTGATCAAAACCAATCCAGAGAACAAAACCATTCAGAAGTTTGGTCATTTACTGATGCCTTTATTAGAAGCAGCCGAAGCGATTGGAGACATGCCTAAATTCATGTGGAAGCTATCAGGAGTTTACTTTTTTCAATGGTATGCCTTATTTATTTATTGGCAATTCATTTCTCCTATGCTTAAACATTCCATTGATGGAATTAGTGATAGTGATGCACTTGCGCAAGTAGGATTAATGAATGGAACTTACAACTTTGTTACGATGATAGTGGCCTTGGCTTTAGTTCCTTTGGCCAGTAAGTTTGGATCAAAAAAAGTATATGTGTTGAGTTTGTTTTTATCAGCAATATCAATGCTCTCATTACCTTTTATTCAAGATGAATATTTGTTGCTCATACCAATGATCTTATTGGGAATAGGATGGGCAGCCATGATGGGAATTCCATATGCCATGGTATCAAAAGTGATTCCAGCAACCAGAAGAGGTGTGTATATGGGAATTGTAAATATGATGATTGTAATTCCCATGTTAATCGAAACTGTAAGTTTTGGACCTATCGTAAAATACGTTTTGGATGACAGTCCTATTAACGCAATTTTGTTTGCAGGTGTCTTTTTTACCATATCAGGAATTTTAGCGTTGCGTTTAAAAGAACCGAAAGATTCTGGAAATGGAATTGAAGTACCTCCAATTGCAGGACATTAATTTAATTATCAAATATGAAACATATAGGAATTAAAATATCATTGTTTTTAATCTACTTTGTTTTTGCTGCACTTTTAAATAGTGTAGGAATTTTAGTGGAACGTTCACAAGAAGTTTATGGCGTGTTAAAATCTGATGCCGCCTTATTAGAACCATTTAAAGATTTATCAATAGCCTTTGTCTCTTTTCTTATTGGTTCTTTCCTCCCAAGATTAGGATATAAAAAAGGAATGTTGATTAGTCTTGCCTTGGTATTTATCGGTTGTTTGGGAATGTATTTAGGAAATTCATTTTGGGCTGTTAAAATTTTATTTGCCATTACAGGAATGACCTTCGCTATAGTGAAAGTGGCGGTATATGCTTTAATTGGATATATAACAGAATCTAAAAATGATCACAGTCAGTTAATGAGTTACATAGAAACTACTTTTATGGTTGGTATTATTTTTATGTACCTAGTTTTCCCTCTTTTTTATGAACATCCCGATCCCAATAATTGGCTCAAAGGATATTTGTTAATGGCTGGACTCATCGCTATATCATTCCTCATTATCTTGTTTTCTAAGTTTGATATTGAAGTTGAGCGAAAGGACACAAGCATACAAGAGGATTTTAAGAGCATGTTTCAGCTTTTTTCGAAACCTGTTATTTGGATCTTCGCCACCTTTGCATTTTTTTATGTAATGACGGAGCAGGGAATCATGACTTGGCTACCTACTTTTAATAAAGAAACCTTACATATTACACCGCAGCTAGCTACTCAAGTAGCTGTCATATTAATGGCATCATTTGCTGTTGGTAGGTTTATTACTGGAATATTAGTAAAGAAAATTAAATGGTTTTATATAGCTATTACAGGGCTTATTCTAGCAGCTGTTTTGGTGGTCATTGTATTACCAATGGGGAATAATATACCAAACCAAGAAGTGAATTCAATTGGCGATTTACCATTAGTTTCCTTTTTATTCCCAATGATAGGTTTGTTTTTAGCACCATTATATCCATTATTAAGTTCAACGGTGTTATCGAATACAGATAAATCTCAGCATAGTGCCTTAGCAGGAATCTTAACTTTTTTCTCTGCTATTGGAGGGACCTTAGGATCCGTAATTATTGGAAATCTATTCGATTTACTTGGAGGTGATCGAGTATTTTATCTTTCCTTAATTCCTATGTGTGCAATATTAGTAGCAATTATCTTTTTAAATAGAAAAGTACAACAAAATGAAGCTTAGAGTTCCAATAGAGAGCACCTTAAAAGCTCTCCTAGCACAAGAAGATACTGATGGGGATAAGAAAATAACCATCGAAGACAATGGACCAAAGTCTTTTACTATTAGCTCAGAAGGAGCTACCTATGAAATAAAAGGAACGTATCATTTATCCAATTTACTTCAAGAATTAGTAATTGCTAAAAACGAAGGGAAAACAGAGTTGGAAATAACGGAAGCTATTATTGAAGAATTGCCTGCAAAGCGTGTTTCAAGAATGATAAGAGATTATTACTGGCATGGTCTTACAAGAACAATGGATGCTGATGGTATTGAACGCTTAATAGCTGATACGAAGAACGAATCATTAACTGCTGAAAGACTTCCCGTATATGTTCCTTTTCATGATGGATTGGCCTTTAATTATTATAAAGAATTAGAAGCTAAACTTTTGATAGAAACGGTTAAGCTACCTGAAGAAATCACACCAGAATATGTGAAGTCTATCAATAAGAAACCCGGTGTTTTAAGTCTAAAGTTAGAAGAGAAGAACGGAGAAATAGAGGCAGTTCCTTTTGTGGTACCTGGTGGACGTTTTAACGAAATGTACGGATGGGATAGCTATTTTGAAACGGTAGGTCTTTTAATTGATAAGAAAGTTCATTTAGCAAAGGGAATGGCAGATAATTTTCAGTACGAAATTGAGCATTATGGAAAGATTTTGAATGCGAATAGAAGTTACTATCTCACAAGAACCCAGCCTCCTTTTTATACTTCGTTGATTCGTGAAGTTTATGATGTAACCAAAGATAAAGAGTGGCTTAAGAGTCATTTAATAACAGCCATAAAGGAGTATGAAACTGTTTGGATGGTTGAAGGGGAAAGAGAGACAGCAAATGGATTGAATCGTTATTTGGCTGAAGGAATAGGAATTCCTCCGGAATGTGAAGAAGGTCATTTTGATGCTGTTTTTGCACCTTTTGCTGAAAAGCTAGGGGTTGATATTGTGGATTATGAACGTAAATATGTAAATGGAGAAATAAGCAATCATTATTTGGATACTTATTTTATACATGATAGGAGTGTAAGGGAATCAGGACATGATACTTCTTATAGAATTGACGGTAATTGTGCAGACTTAAATTTGGTTGATCTAAATGCTTTTTTATACAAATATGAAACGGACTTTGCCGAATTAATTAGTGAGGAATTCAATAATAACTTTGAAGGGTTTACCAGTGAAATTTGGGAAGGAAGAGCGAATCATAGAAGAGAACTTGTTAATCAACATTTATGGAATGAGGATGCTAATTGCTTTTTCGATTATAACTGGATGACAGAAAATCAAATTGAATTTATTTCGGCAACATCGTTGCTTCCTTTGTGGTGCAATTTAGCTACGGAAGAGCAAGCTGAAGCGTTAGTGGTAAATATTCTGCCGTTATTATTGGAAAAAGGTGGGATAGCTGGATGTACAAAAGAAAGTAGAGGGATAATTTCGAAGGAAAGACCCCAAAGGCAATGGGATTATCCTAATGGTTGGGCACCACACCAAATGATGATTTGGAAAGGGTTGTTAAATTATGGATTTAAGAATGAGGCTCAGGAAGTAATTTATCGTTGGCTGTATATGATTACTAAAAATGCAGTTGACTATAATGGGACAATTCCGGAGAAATACGATGTGGTTGAAGCCACTCATAAAGTATTTGCAGAATATGGAAATGTAGGAGTCGATTTTGAGTATATAACAAGTGAAGGTTTTGGTTGGATGAATGCCTCGTATCAATATGGACTTTCGTTATTATCAGACTCTTTGTTGGAACGATTGAATAGCTTAGAAGCTCCTGATCATGTTTTTATGAAGGATAGAGTTTAGGTGTTTGTTCAATAGAATCATTAAATATTAAAGGGATAAGAAAAAGTTTCTTGTAGTGAGGTAATTAAAATTCGAAAACGATTTCGCTTTCAATATCAGGTGTTTAAAGTCTGTTTTTTAACATTTAGATGCAATTATTTTTATATTGCTTTTAGAATGAAAATAAGCTAAATCGAAAGGATAAAACCAAATGATTATTGGCTTCGTATACCTACTACAAAATACTATTCAAATAAATTATTTTAATAAAAAGGCAATGCCTTCTATGTCTTCTTATGTTGAAAAGTAGTAAGTCTTTACATAATAATATCTCAGAGGAGAATACATTATATCGACCTCAAATACATTTTACTCCTAAAAGTAAATGGATGAATGATCCCAATGGAATGTTTTATCTGAATGGGATATATCATTTGTTTTATCAATACCATCCTGATAGTAATGTTTGGGGACCAATGCATTGGGGACATGCAACCACTAATGATTTTATACATTGGAAAGAGCATGATATCGCCTTGTTTCCTGATGAGTTGGGATACATTTTTTCTGGAAGTGCTATTGTTGATTATCGTAATACTTCTGGTTTAGGAGATGGAAATACAATTCCTGTGATAGCCATTTTTACCTATCATGATCCAGAGAAGGAGAAAAACGGAGAAGAGGAGTATCAAACACAAGGAATAGCCTTTTCTTTAGATGAAGGGTTTACTTGGAAAAAATATAAAGAGAATCCTGTTTTACCCAATCCTGGATTAAAAGATTTTAGAGATCCAAAGGTGGTTTGGGATGAGGAAAGGAATTCCTGGTTAATGGTTTTGTCTACTTATGCTGAAACTTTATTTTATCGCTCCGAGAATTTAATTGACTGGAAATATTTATCATCTTTTGGTAAAGATATAGGAGCGCATGGTGGTGTATGGGAATGCCCTGATTTTTTTCAGCTTCAAGTTAATGAAAGAGGTGAAAAAAAATGGGTGTTATTGCAAAGTATAAATCCGGGAGGACCCAATGGCGGTTCTGGAACGCAATACTTTATTGGTGATTTTGATGGCGTTGAGTTTGTAATTGATAGTGAATTTCAAAAGCAACTTGATCGTTATGGAGCCATTTGGTTGGATTATGGAAGAGACAATTATGCTGGAGTTACTTGGTCTAATGTTCCGGAAGAAGATGGTAGAAGACTGTTTATAGGTTGGATGTCTAATTGGAACTATGCAGATAAAGTTCCCACATATCAATGGAGAGGAGCAATGACGATTCCTAGAGAATTGAGTTTAAAAAGAGTTGAAGGTAAAAGTTATTCGCTACAATCACTTCCAGTTAGAGAATTGATTGATAATTCAAACTTGGTTTATGAATTAAACGAGCAATTAAGAACAAAGACTTTCGATATTAGTAAAGACGAGTTCGCGGACGGAATTAGTTTTAAAATTGAACTAGAGGATTTATCAGATGATGTGTATACTTTTTCGTGGTCTAATAATGAGGGTGATAGTTTAGAGTTTGGCTTGGATACTATTTCGAATACTTTTTTTATTGATAGAAGCAAAGCGGGTAATACAAATTTTAGTGATCAGTTTTTGATAGAAAAACTAACGTATAAATTGGAAAAAGAAGTTCAAGGCTTAAGTTTGGAAGTTGTCATTGATAAAACATCAATAGAGATTTTTGTAAATGGAGGAGAACATGTATTTACGGAGATCTTTTTCCCAAAATATAAAATGACAAATATGTCATTATTTGCTAAAAAAGAGCTTACAATTAAAAGTTTAAAAACGTACAAAATAAAATCATATGTCTAATATAGTCTGTTTTGGAGAGGTTTTGTGGGATGTTTTTCCAACTTATAAAAGAATTGGAGGAGCACCTTTAAATGTAGCATTACGGCTACAATCTTTTAATAACGATGTAACCGTTATTAGTGCAGTTGGTGAAGATTCTGAAGGAAATGAGATCTTATCTTTTATGGAGCATGAAGGATTGTCACTTGAATACATACAAAAGGTCAATCATCCTACAGGGAAAGTTCAGGTGAGTCTGGATAATAATGGATCTGCGAGCTACGTAATTGTAGAGGGATCTGCTTGGGATTTTATTACATTCGAAGATAGAATGAAAACTATTGTTAGAAACTCTGATGTTTTTATATTTGGATCACTTATTAATCGGAATAGAGTTTCTCACGAAACCTTAATAAAGTTACTTAAAATAGCTCCTTACAAAGTTTTAGATATTAACTTAAGATCACCATACTACGATACTCTAATCCTGAAGGAGTTATTACAATTAACTAATTTTCTTAAAATTAACGAAGAAGAATATATTGAGTTATTCCAGTTGCTAAATATTGAAATAACGAATATTGAAACTGATTTTAGAGTTCTTTCCAGAATTTATAATTTGGATGCAATTTGCATGACTAAAGGAAAAGATGGGGCAGTATTGTATTATAAGAAAGACTTCTACTATAGCAAAACAATACGAGTTGATGTTGTTGATACAGTAGGTGCCGGAGATTCATTTTTAGCGGCATTACTCGACGGATTATTGAAGAATAAACCACCACAAGAGGCATTGCGGTACGCTTGTGTAACTGGTGCATTGGTGGCGAGTAAACCAGGAGCGAATTCTAAAGTTTCTAACGAGGAAATTAAGAATTCACTGGAGCTCATAAATACCAACTGACTGACCCTTTCTTCTAATTAAACTGAAAATCTTTTATAGGAGAAGAAATATCTACCAGAGTTCCGTTTGGGTCTTTTAAAAGTAGTCTTCTTTGTCCGTAAAAGGTATCTGTAGGTTTGCTTAGTACTTCAAAACCTTCCTTTGTAGCTATTGTATATAAATCATCAGCATTGTCAACAACAAATGTGATAAAGAATCCTTCTGGTTTTTTCTGATAATCATTGTGAACGGTTTCATTATTTCTGTCAATGATTCCTAATTCTAAACCATTATTTTTAGAGATAAGTTGTATAAACCAATCACTATCAAAAGCAATGGAAAAATCAAATAACTTTGTGTAAAAGTATTTACTTTTTTCTAAGTTATCCGAACATATATTGGTAATGAGTCTACTTATATTTTTCATTGGAATATTAGTTTTTAGTGTTATCTACTTTTAATAAATTAAGCATTTTTAATGCGTAACGCTTTCCCAGTTCTCGATATCCTTCAGAAGTAAAATGCGCTAGATCTTTGGTCGTACAATATTTAGAAGAAATTACATGAGCATTATTAATAGTTTCTGGGATTTTATTGATTATCGAATTCATGGAGCTACAACAGCTGTTTTCTTGAGAGGCCACTTCACCAACCAAAAGAGGTATTTCCTTTGAGTTTAGATTTAAATCATCTAAAAGATCATTGTGAATTTTACTTACATAATTGGGCCATTTTGAATCACCTGTATTTGATTCACCTTGATGTAATAAAATCCCTTTAATAACACCATCTTTTTGAGCTTTTCTGGCTAAATCGATTAGGCGTTCATATGGATTTCCACCATAACTTTTAATAATATTATAGAACCAGTCAGCTTTATGAGTGTCATCATAGGAAGTGTAAAGTTCTTTGTCAAATAATCGAATATCGCATCCTGAAATACTCACATTAATTACTCCTACTTTAATAGTGTTAGGTAGATTTTCGACCATCGTTCTGCCGAAATAATCAGCAGGACTTAATCCTGATTCACATTGACATAATGGAGGAGTCGCTGTTCTCCAAGTACCTTTCTTTCTGTTGTCGGGGCAATCAACTCCTTGTAATACAACGAAATTTTCAGGAACAATCTTGTCAACTTGTTCAATAGTTCCCGCTCCTTCCATGTTGGATTGTCCGAGGCATAAATAAATATGAAAATTAGGGTCTTGTGAAAAACAATTGAAGACGGATAGCATTACGAGGAATGCACATATTCCTAGTGCTTTTTTTATAGGCATAGTTAGTAGTAGATAAGTTAGTTAGTTTCTAGAAAGGTAATTTTATAAAAATTACTTTTCTGTGAACAATATACTTAAAAAAACAACAACGATTCAATGTTTTAGTTGAATCGTTGCTGATAATTCTTTGTTTGTGCGTTGCAAATGTGAATTAGAAATATAACTTTGGTTATATCTTTTTTATTAGGTTCTAGAGTGTAATCCGATAGTATTTCCTTCTGTGTCAATAAGTAGGGAAACAAATCCAAACTCACCAATTGGCATTTTAGATTTTAGTATTTTCCCTCCAGCATTTACTGCTCTTTTTTCCTCCGTTAAACAGTCTTCAGAAGAAAAGTAAACGACAGTATTATTAGCGTTTGATATATAGTTTTGTTTTTCAACTAAAGCACCAGTAGCGTTGATTCTATTATTTTCGAAAGGAAATGTGGATTGTCGTCCCCATTCAATTGGTAAATCGGTGAGTTGAATATTGAAAACAGTTTCGTAAAACTTTTTAGCTCTCTCAAGATTGGCAACATGAATGTCGAACCAACATACAGGATTTAAATTTTTCATATGTACTTGTTTTATAATTGAACCACAAAATTCGAAACTGAAATGATGGGAAAATTGTAAAAATGAGACAGTAAAACCTTTTTATTCGAAACTAATTCTCTTTGTCAAAGATTAACGACATGTTCAAATCAGTTCCATAAAATTCTTTCGGAGTAATACCGGTAAACTCTTTGAAGTCTTTAATAAAATGAGCTTGATCAAAGTATTCGCTATTATGTGCGACTTCAGTGAGTTTTGAGTTTTTCTTATTTAATAAAACTTTCAAGGAAGCTTGAAGCCTTATAATTTTTGATAATTGTTTAGGGCTTAATCCGACATTTGTTGAGAATTTACGAACTAAGTTTCTCCTATTTACTTCAAGTTTATCTGAAATTTCATGAATTGGAATTTGACCATTCGCAGTAGAAATAGTTTCTATGGCCGAGGTCAGAATGGTATCTAATGTTTTTTGATCAGATAACCGATGTCTTAAAAAGTCTTCAGTAATTTTTATCCTTTCTTCATTATTTGGAGCGCTTAAGATTTTTGTTTCAAATTCAATTCCTTTTTTTCCGAATAGTTCTTTTAAAGGGATAGCAGTGTTTTCCATTGTTTTTATGGACTGATTCGTGAAAGGGAGGAATCCATTTGGGTGAAATCTCACCATAAAGGTGCCTGTTTCTCCAGTTGGTTCAACAACATAGGGACGTGTTAATTGTCCTATTAAAAAACATTTTGGTAATAGATAAGGCGATGTGTTTTTGGGATGATGTCTATAAGTAGCCCCATAATGAAATATTAATTTCATAGTTCCGTCGGGAACAATGGTATTTATCTCGGGTGTGTCGTTTATTGAACTTTCTAAAGTCCAATAGCACATCACAAAATCTGCTAAATCTTTACTTGGTATGAATGTCTTTCCTGTCAATAATGTAGAATATAAGAGAGTGTAATAAATATAAAAACAATTACACACTTTTCTTCTAAAGGGTTCGGAAAAACTTTTTAGCTTTCCAAAGCTAGTGCAGCTACTTCTCTCGTTATCTTATTAGAAGAATTGCAATTGCAATTTGTTAAACAGATGGCATAAATATCGGTTTCAGGTAAATAAATTCCCATCGATTTAAAACCAAAAATTGAGTTGTCATGTTCGATTCATTTAATATGGTTGGCAGTTTTGATTTAGAAGACTGTTTATTTTCTATAAACCTTGGGCACTTAAGAAAGGTAAGTTCAGTAATAAAATTGCAAATAGAAATATGAGGAAAAATGTGTTTTTCATCGAATATAGTGTGTGGATATATTCCTCTGACAAAAATTGAAGAGAAAAGGTTATAAAAACACGATTATAGAAAAATAAACAAAGAATAACCAACAGTTTTATACTGGTATTCTTTGTTTTTGTTTAGTGATCTTCTAATTTATTGAGTGTTTGCTTTCGAAGGTATTTGTTAAATCTAGAGACTTTTAACGTCAATTACTTCAAAGTTTCTAACATCGAAATAGTCGTCTAATCCGTAGTCAGTATTAATTACAATTCCTCCAAGTAAAGTTATGGTATCAACGTGAAATTCCTTTTTACAAGCTTTAATGTGCTCGTGAATTTGTTTGTCAATAATTTTATATGTAGCCTCAGTAATGGCCTTTTGTTGATTTTCGTGATTAAGAATTTCCTCTCTGTAGGGAAGTAAGCTTTCTTCAAGCTTCATTTGCTGATAGTCTTCATCATTAATGCTTGGCTCGTAGTCTTTGTTTTTCAGTCTGCTTAAGGCTAACATTAATGCACCACAAGAGTTCCCCATTTCTTCTTGTCGAGGTCTATACATCTTACCTAAATGTCCCTCAGGAGTTATACCAATATGTGGGCCGTAAAAAATAAAAGCACTTCCGTTATCTGGGATATGGTGTGCAAAAGCCGTCATTCCTGTTTGCCCAACAAATGGAATACCTCCCAATCCCCCCATGATAAAAGGACCAAATAATACATTAAAAAAAGTAGTCGATGGCACGTTAATATCATCGGAACATACCGATGTTGCCATAAGTACTTTAGATATGTCAATATTATGTTCAATATGCATTTTTCCTAAATAATGAATGGATGTATCCTTAGCATCCTTGGCATTTGGGAAGTGTTTTTTTACGGTTTGATCAAATTTTCTTTGTAACATTATATTAGATTTATTAAAAGACCTTTAAGGTCTGTAGCTGTTAATGTTATAAATATAATAGAATGTTTTTTAAATGCAACTCTGTTGCTTTTAAATGTTGAGATTACAACATAAATTATGAAAAAAAGCTATTTCTTAAAAAAAAATACTGTTTAAAAACTGCTGTTTCGTTAAGGTTTGGAGTGCTTAAAATGATTTTTAGAATATTGCTTTTCCATATTTAAGCCCTCCTTTTTTAATATGGTTTCCTTAGAGAAAATATAGTGTTATTTCTATCAAATGAAAAACATTGACGAAGGTTAATGAAGGTTGACGAAAATTAATACGATAAGTCTATAGACATTTTATAGGCATGGCCATTTACAATTTCCATCTACATAATCAACAGCAGATAAGTACCATCTCTTATTTTTTCTAATCAAACGATATTCATAGTCAACTTCGAAATCATTCATTTTATTCATCTTAGTCATAACTATGGCTTCGTCACCTTGAACATTTTCTGAGGTGATAACTTCCTTTTTTGGATGGTGGGCACTATCATTACTAAAGGAGATGGGTTCACCTTTGAAACCTTCATAACAATACTTTTCAACTATCTTCTTAGAGTAATTTTGTTTTGCTTCATCAATCACATTTGAAGAGTTTTGAGTAGTGTTTTGATTTTTTAATGCAGTTTCATTCCATTTATAATAATCTTTTATGAATTCATTTACAAAGCTTTTCGGAGAGCTTGATCTTTTCGCAAAATAAATATTTGAAAAAATAGAGAACATAATATGGGGGTTTTTATTAGTGATTGAATTAAAAATACAAAGAGTTTTTCAACTCTAAAACGATTATTGATTTCATTTTAAATTTAGATGGATTGTTTTTTAGCTTTGTAAATATACTGAAAATTAAGTTTTTATAAAGGGGTTGCTGTTTTTTTCTTAAGTGAGTATAGTGTTTATTGCCCTATTGATAGCGTTTGTTAATCTTCCCATTTATGAGTTCTAAGGTGTAGTTGCTGCCTTTTTCTGTAAAATTGATTTCAAAATCTGATGAATAAGCGATGTCACCAGTTGGGAACCAGTTTTTAAGTTGTTTATTGATACAAATGAATAAACCGTTTTCATCTCCAATAGCACAGAATCTGTCTAATGTACCAGAATAGATATTCATTCCTGTTATTTTATTGATGTTGTTATATATGTCTTCAATATTATTTACAGGGAGACCTATTTCGGAAATTTCAAGAATAGAATCTCCATTAAATAAATGCGTATTGTGGTTGTTGAGGTTTTTCCGAGCGATTAATTCCACAATATTACGATCTTGATCATAAAAATAGATAGCTTTGGCATTCCATGATTGGAAGTCTTGTATTTCTGAATCCCCGTCTTTTAAAATCTGAAGCCGAGCTTTCAACCATTCTAAAGCTTCAACTTCTTTATTACAAGGAATATTAAAAGCAAAGTGGTAAGGTTGAAATCTGTCCGATTTAATTAAGGTTAACATTGAGTTTCCAGCCTTGATTACTGCTTCTGATTCAGAGCTTTCGATTAAATTAAGACCTATTGTTTCAGTATAAAATGCTATCTGTTCTGATAAGTTAGAACTATATAATTTGAGATTATTTATTTTCATTGTTCTAGTGTAGAAACAAACTTAGAGTTTGGTTATATTTTATCTTTTCAAATAAACTAAATATCATTTTATGGTTCTAAAAGAAAATTATTTAGAAGTTAAAGTCTTAAATATATAAGAAATTATTTTGTTTTTTTTTCATGCTTAAAATGAAACACATCTGAATATATGTGTTGTTCCTTCATAATATGTTCTATTTGTTTTACTATGTTTGGATGTTCATCAGCAATATTGTTTTGTTCACCTATGTCTGATGTTAAATCATATAGCTCAATCGGAGCATTTGGGGTATTTGTCATGTTTAAACGGATACCTTTCCAATTATCAAGTCTGACAGCTTGTTTACCTCCTTTTTCAAGAAATTCCCAATACAAAAACTTATGTTTTTTCTGTTTTTGACCAACCAGTTCTGGTAAAAATGAAATCCCATCAGTTTGTACAGAAGCTGTAGTTTGAATGATATCACAGACTGTTGGTAAGAAATCCCAAAACGCAGAGACATGTTTCGATATAGAGTTAGGCTTGATGGTGCCTGGCCAATATGTTATCATTGGAACTCGAATGCCTCCTTCGTATAAATCACGTTTATAGCCTCTGAACTCTCCATTACTATTAAAATATGTCGAGTTTTTTCCGCCAACATTGTGTGGTCCATTATCAGAAGTAAATATTATTAAAGTGTTTTTTTCAATACCGAGTTCTTTTACTTTTTTTCGAATTTCTCCAACCTGTTCATCCAATAAGTAAACCATGGCGGCAAAAGCAGTATTTGGTTCTTTTTGTGAACCATAGCCTCCATTTTTATATCTTTTACCACCATCAACACCTCGATAACTCTTTTCGGGAAGAAGTTTTCCTCTGAATTTTTTCATATATTTTTCAGGTGCGGCTAGCTCAGCATGTGGAATAATAGAAGGGTAATACATGAAAAAAACGGTGTCCTTGTTCTTTTCTATAAACTCCAAAGCCTTTTTATGAATGATTTCTGGAGCATAAACTTCTGTTTTTGAACCATTGTTCTCCTCCAATAGAATTTTCACTTGATTATCCCAAAGATGATAAGGGTAATAGTTGTGTGCAATTCGTTGACAGTTATATCCATAAAATTCATCAAAACCTTGTTTATTTGGATCTCCTTCAGAAGAAGGGCTTCCTAAGCCCCATTTTCCAAACGCTCCTGTGACATAACCTTTAGTTTTTAAAATTTCAGAAACCGTAATCGATGAAGAGTTTAAAGGATGTTGTCCTTCCGGTTGAACACTTTTGTTTCCTCGAATAAAAGTGTGCCCCGTGTGTTGGCCTGTTAGCAGAGTAGATCTAGAAGGGGCGCAAACAGTTGAACCTGAATAGTGCTGAGTAAAAAGCATACCGTCCTTTGCTAGTTGGTCGATGTTTGGGGTAGCGAATTTCTGTTGTCCCGTTATACTTAAATCGGCATATCCCAGATCATCGGCTAAAATATATATGATATTGGGTTTAGAACTGATTTGGGATTTGGTTATGTTTTTTGAGTTTGAGCAATTAACAAGTAAAATTGACGAAATTGCTATACTTAGAATGTTTTTTATTTGATTCATTGTGTTTTCTTTTAATGAATATAATCTGGATTTAACTCGGTTGGTATCGGAGCTTTTGTTTTTTGCCACCAGTTTTTCAATAGCGTAAGCATCTCTTCTTTCTTTTTTAGTTTATTAAAAGCAAGGTTTTTCTTTTCTCCAATATCATTGCTCAAATTGTAGAGTTCTACCTCATTATTTTCAAAATAATAATGAAGCTTATAATCACCTTGCCGAATAACCGAACCTGGACGAGTTCTGAATAAAGGGTCTCTATTTTCATTTTGATCTTTGTTATAAGCTTGTAAATAGATTGGAAAATGCCAATAAAGTGAACGATTGAAAGTTTGAGTGTTGCCTTCTAGAATCGAAGAAAGATTATCTCCATCCAAATTCAAGTTAGAATAATCGATGCCTGCATAATTTAAAATAGTAGGAAATATATCCAATTGAGTAATGGGGATATGGCTATTATGATTGGCTTGTATTTTGGATTTATAAACGAATAAAAACGGAACTCTTATGCCTCCTTCGTAATAACTTCCTTTACCAGCTCTTAAAGGAGGTTGTTTTGTAATACCATATAAACCACCATTGTCAGAAGTGAAGATAATAAGTGTGTTTTTTAATAGATCTTTGTTTTTAAGTTTATTGATGAGTAACCCAATATTTCGATCCAAATTCTCAATCATGGAAGCGTAAGACGGATTGTTTTGACCGTTTGAAGGAGTTTTCTGTTTATATTTATTAAGTAGGTTTTTTACGGGAGTAATGGGAGTGTGAACGGCGTAAGGAGCGTAATAAAGAAAGAATGGGGATTTTACGGAATCGACAAAATTCAATACTCTATTCATAATGGCGTCGGTTAAATGCATATCCGCTTCTTCCTTAATCTTTACATTTTTGTATGGAGGATAATAGCTTTTAGGTCGCCCGTTGTGTCCTCCTCCAATGTTTTTATCAAAGCCAAAATTCAGAGGGCTACTACTTAAATGCCATTTACCTGCATGACAAGTTTTATATCCATTTGATTTCAGAATTTCTGGAAAAACTTTGTGATTTTCACTCAAGGTTTTTGTGTTCTCAGTAGGAATAAGTTTTCTGTGTTTTGCATTTCCTCTTTCGGAAGATCCGACGGTGTAAACTCCATGTCTGGGAGTCCATTTACCAGTCATTAGACTTGCTCTACTTGGAGCGCAATTGGATGAAGCAGCATAACCATTGGTAAATTTTATTCCAAGTGTAGCTAAGCTGTCAATATTAGGTGTTTTGTAGTATTTGCTACCTTGGTAGCCAACATCTTTCCATCCCATATCATCGATATTAATAAGGATGATATTGGGTTTAGAGTCTTGAGTAATGGAACTGAATTTCCAGTAATCGGACGTCAATAAAATAAAAGAAAGTAAAAAAAAGAACCTCATAATTAATCGTTTTGTTTATGTTAGAAATCATGAGCGTTAAGCCTAGGGTATTGATTTCTGCATAATCTTTTTTAATTTCTGAGCTCCCAAATCGGATTAAAGATAACGGATATTGGTTTTTAAATCAAACGAATTGAGTTAATTAATGATAATAATCGTTAAAAAGTCCATTTTTTTTATGAAATTTCGAGGGATAGATACACCATAATTTTTTTGAATATGACCTTAGTTTTTGACTTAGATAATACCTTGATCGATAGAAATGGTGCGTATTGGTTATGGTTGGAAAATAATGTGCTGCTAAATATTAAAGATATAAACAAATCTTTAATAACATACTATGATAATTGGGGGTATACTTCGAGATCTTATTTTTATAAATGGCTTATAAAGGAATACTCGTTGTCTTTTACTCCGGAGGCTCTAATCATTAAATGTGCTCAAGAATTACACAATTATATTAATGAGAAACCTGAAGTTTTAAGAATACTCGACATTCTCAAAAAGGATTATAAAATAGTAATTGGAACAAATGGAGGAGTTAAAAACCAAATGCATAAGTTAAAGGCATCGGGTTTACTAGATTATACCAATGGTATATATATATCAGAAGCAATAGGGTTTAAAAAACCAGATTTTAATTTTTATAAGCAAATACAAAGGGATATGAACTGTAATCCCGCTGAATTAACTATGGTTGGCGATCATTATAAACAGGATTGTTTAGTCCCTAAAAAAATAGGATGGGAAGCTGTATGGCTTTCGTATAATAGACAGATGTCTACAAATAATAAGATTTCCTCATTAAAAGATTTAATACCGTATCTTCGAGAAAAATGAGTTGTTTTTAAGTTGTGATTACTAAAATGAACATGAATGATTTAATACCTGACTACGATATTATTTTCATTACGCTCGATTCGTTGCGATTTGATGTTAGTCAGAAGTTATTTAAAGAGGGCAAATTGCCAAACTTTTCGAAATGGTTGCCAAATTCTGGTTGGGAAAAAAGGTATACTCCCGCTAGTTTTACCTATCCTGCGCATCTCGCTTTTTTTTCTGGTTTTTTACCTACTAAAATAAGACAACAAATAACACGTCGTCTTTTTGCTAGTAGCTTTGAAGGGAGTGAGTCTACCAATGAAAATACTTTTGTTTTTAGGGAGTCAAATTTTATAGAAGCACTTGCAAATAAGGGATATAAAACGGTTTGTATTGGGGGAGTTGGTTTTTTTAATAAAAAGAACGCTATAGGTAGTGTACTACCTTCAATGTTTCAATTTAGTGAATGGTCAGAGGAATTAGGTGTGACAGAAAAAAAATCTTCATATTATCAGTTTAAAAGAGCCGAAAGTTATTTGAGTAGTTTAGAGCCATTATGTTTGTTTATCAATGTGTCAGCTACACACCAACCTACACATTTTTATTTAGATGGTGAGCAAGAAGACTCGATCGAAACACATGCTGCTGCTTTACAGTATGTAGATGCTCAATTACCTATATTACAACAAGCCTTAGCAAAACGGATAAAAGATAAACTAATTATAGTTTGTAGTGATCATGGAACGGCTTATGGTGAACATGACCATTGGGGGCACAGAAATGCTCATGAAACTGTAATGACAGTACCTTATTTAGAATACCTTAATAAATGCTAGTTTCTCAGAATTTAAATATAAAAAAACCGTATCAAGGGTATACCTATTCATATCCGCACAAATCGACATACAGAGAGTTTTCTCCTATTGAATTAAGTGATATTTGGAAAGGAGAAAATTCAGCTTTTTTTTACATGCACATTCCATTTTGTGAAATGCGCTGTGGCTTTTGCAATTTGTTTACGGTTTCAAATCCAAAAGAAAGTGTTTCAAAGTATTTGGAATCAATGCAGTTACATATGAAGCAAATTTTAGAAGTAATTCCTGATTTACAGTTGAAAAACTTTGCCATTGGAGGTGGAACCCCAACGTTTTTAACTATTGATGAGTTAGATTTATTACTAAAAAGTATGGTTGACTTTGGAGTAGATACACAAAGGTTTTTTGGGTCAATCGAAGCTTCTCCGAAAACTCTTACTAAAGAAAAAATAGAACTTGTTGAAAGTTATAAGATTTCTAGATTAAGTATGGGGATTCAGTCTTGGGTACAAGATGAGATGAAAACATTAGGAAGACCGCAAAAAATAGAAAGTACATTAAAGGCGGTTGAAAATATAGCTGACTCCAACGTTGAAGAGTTTAACCTAGATTTAATTTATGGTGTTCATAATCAGAATAAAGAGTCGTTCGTTTATTCTTTAAAAAAAACGATTGAATATCAACCAACAGAAATCTTTCTTTATCCTTTATATATTAGGAAATTGACTGGATTAGGCATTAAAAATCAAAAGCAAAGTCTACATCAGTTTGAATTATATCTTACGGGAAGAGACTTTTTGTTGAGTCATGGTTATGTGCAAACCAGTATGAGATGTTTTAGGAGGAAAGGGACTATAAACTGTCGACCTCAATCGAATTATTCTCCAGTTACAGATAACATGATTGGGGTTGGTGCTGGAGCTCGTTCGTATACTGAAAATCTTCATTACAGTACAGATTACGCAGTGAAAAGCAAGGAGATAAAAAACATTATTGCAGATTATACTAACACCAAAAACTTTAAAAGTGTTAACTACGGTGTAAGCTTAAATAAGGAGGAACAGAAAAGAAGGTTTCTGATAAAATCTCTAACCGACGGCGGAAGTTTAAATCAAAGATTATATCATGACATTTTTAATATAAATCCTTTTGAGGATTTTCAACTTTTAAATCAATTGATAGAAAGGAATTGGCTGTTAGAAATTCGGCCAGATGTTTATGCTTTGAACCAAGAGGGGATGTGTTATGAGGATGTTATTGGACCTGCTTTATATTCTGAAAAAAGTAAACAATTAATGAGTGATTTTGAATGGAAGTAAACTGGAATATACTTTATAGGGGAAGTTTAGATAGCTGCAACTATGATTGCCATTACTGTCCGTTTGCAAAAAAGAAAAATACTCGTGAAGAATTAGCATATGATAAAAGGTGCTTGAATAAGTTTGTTGGATGGGTTGGACAAAGAAATGAACAATTAAATATTTTGTTAACTCCTTGGGGAGAGGGATTGATAAGATCGTATTACCAAAATGCAATGATAAACCTGAGTCATTTAAAACAGGTAAAGTTGATATCAATTCAAACAAACTTGTCTTGTAAACTAGATTGGATAAAAGAAGTAAACCCTGCTTCATTCAGGCTATGGGTGACTTATCATCCTGATGAGGTAAGTTTTGAAAAGTTCATTGAGAAGTGTTTGTACTTAATTGAGCAGGATATACAATTTAGTGTAGGAGTAGTAGGTCTAAAATCTCATTATAAGGCTATTGAAAAATTGAAAAAAATATTAGAAGGAAGGTATGTTTGGGTAAATGCTTATAAGCGAGAGGTGAATTATTATTCAGAAAGTGAAAAAATTTGGCTAGAGCAAATAGACCCTTATTTTAAAATTAATAATACATATCACAATTCATTAAGAAAAGAGTGTCAGGCAGGTAATACAAGTTTTTCTATAACAGGAGAAGGAGACGTATTTCCATGCCATTTTGTAAAGCGTAAGCTCGGTAATATATATAAAGATAATTTAAGTGATTTAAGGCAGAAATCAATATGTCCAAATGCCACTTGTGGGTGTTATATCGGTTACATGAATTTGGACGAGTTGAATTTAAAAGAAATTTACGGAAACGAATTATTAACTAGAATTATAAAATCATAAACTATGGAAAAATACTTAGAATTTAAAGAAGGAAGTTCCCAGAAATTTTGGAAAATACTTGTTGAAGGAAATACTCATACCGTAACATACGGTAAAATTGGAACCCAGGGTTCTCAAAAAACTAAAATTTTTAATTCTGAAGAGGAAGCTTTGAAAGATGCGAAAAAACTAATTTCTTCAAAGGAGAAAAAAGGATATGAACCAGTTGACGTACCTTCAAAACAAGTTGTGACATATGAGTTAAATAAGGAGGTGAATCCTAAATACGCCTATAAATTTATTTCCTATGAGTATGATGATGATCCTGAAATATTAGAGTTTTTAGAGAGTTTTAAAAATCAGGAGAATAGTGATAAAGTTGAAGAAATCATTATTGGTATGTGGGAAGAAGGATATGAAAAGAGTAGTAAGCATATTCTTAATTTCTTTGTAGAAAATAAAAATCACTTTTCGAATGTAAGGAGTTTTTTTATAGGTGATATCGAGTCGGAAGAAAATGAAATATCTTGGATTCAGCAATCTAATTTTGAATCTTTTCTGAAGGCGTATGGTCATATAGAAAATCTTAAAATTAGAGGAGGAAGTGGGTTAAGGTTGGGAGTTTTTGATTTACCTAATTTGAAAAACTTAACTATTGAATCGGGTGGAATAAGTGATAAATTGGTTAAAGATATAGCTGTATCTAAAAGTTCACTTAAAAACTTAGAGAGTTTAGAAGTCTGGTTCGGAACATCAGATTACGGTGCTACGGTTGAAAAGGAGACTGTTCAAGATTTATTAGCCAATAACCCATTTCCTAAGTTAAAGCGTTTAGGATTGATGAATTCCGAAATTCAGGATGATATTGTCATAGCTTTAGAAAATCATGAAATTTTAAAAAGGATAGATGTTTTAGATATTTCAATGGGAGTTCTAAAAAAGGAGGGGGGAGATTCTTTATTGAGAAATGAGGCTCTTAGTACATTAGAGAAACTGATTTGTGATTTTCATTATATGACAGAAGAGCAAACGAATGAACTTCGTAAACGCTTCGGGAATAAAGGTAGTTTTGAATATTCGGACTATTACGAAGAAGCTATTGAAGACGATTGGTATTTTGTAGAAGTAGGTGAATAATGTTAGGACCTTTTGAAGCAACATGTTATAATAGCGCCTAAAAATTCTAGGCGTGTACAGTTTTGGGAATCAGCTCTTAAAAAGGAGCTGATTTGTATTACTTATAGTAGTATTATCAATAATAGTTTCTCACTTTCTGACCAAGTAGAGTATTATGTTCGCTTAGAGTCTTCAGGTGAAGACTTTGAAACCTACAAACAAATTCTTTTATTAGCTTGTGATAATGACATACAAAGAGAGGTAGTTCAGAATAAAACTTTTTATTTCGGAGAAATATCTGACTTTTATTTATGGTATAAGGGGTGGAGTATTTTGTTAAAAAGGATTAAGGGTTTAGAAAAGTCTTATAAAATAACTTTCATTAATGATCCATTAGAGGTATTGGAAGTGTTCGATAAGTCTAAGGCCATTGAGAAACTGAGGGTGAATGGTGTTTCAGTTCCCCCTTCACTAAGCTGTAAGTCTTATACTGAGTTGAAAAAAATAATGCTTACAAAACATATTCATCAAGTGTTTTTAAAGCCGAAATCAGGATCATCCGCTTCAGGTATAATGGCTTTCAGATATAAGGATAAAAGAAACCTCCATTTATATACAACCATTGATTTGAAGGAAGACATCATATATAATAGTTTAAAACTGAAATACTATAGAACTCAAAAAGATATTGAAAGTATTTGGTCTAAAATACCTTTTGAATCTTTACACGTCGAATGGTGGTTACCTAAATTAAAACATGAAAATTTAAATGTAGATTTCAGAGTAGTAGTAATAAATGGTAAATCAGAATTTATAGTGCCGCGAGGGAGTAATCATACGATAACTAATCTACATTTAGGTAATAAAAAATTAAAATTAGAAAATCTAAATTTAGATTCTAATTCAGTAAAAAAAATAAAAACAATTGCGGAAAAGGCTATGCGTTGTTATCCCAAACTATTCTATGCGGGAGTTGATGTACTTCTAACACCAAAAAAACAAGTGTATGTTTTAGAAATAAATGCCTTTGGAGATATGTTGTTGGGTATTAAAAATAAAGATGGTTATTCTACGCATGAGTTATGTGCACTTCTTTTAAGTTAGTTTTGGTCTATTTCTAAAAAGTGAGCGATAGTGTTAATGCTATGTTCTATTGATTCCTGTTCTGTATTAACAATGAAACTAAAGTTTTGAGGGAATTCAAAGACCGAATCTATTCCTGTAAAGTTTGAAATTTCTTTATTCAGAGCTTTTTTATAGAGGCCCTTTACATCTCGTCTAATGCATGTTTCAATAGGGCAATTAACATAAATATCAATAACGGTTTCTTTTCCAATGATTTCTTTAACTAAATTTCTTAAATCTTCTTTTGGGGTAATAAATGAACAAATAGTAATTACTCCTATTTCTGAAAATAGTTTTGAAATTTCAGCGGCTCTTCTGATGTTTTCCTTTCTATCGTTCTCGTCAAAACCTAAATCTGCGTTTAAGCTTTTACGGAGTAGGTCTCCATCTAATCTTCTAGTTAAAAAGCCTTTATTCAATAGTTTTTTATGAAGTCCTTCAGCCAATGTTGTTTTTCCCGACCCTGATAATCCGAAAAACCAAATAACGGTTCCTTTTTTTAATTTCATATGTATTCAGGCTAAAGATGTTTATTCTGAAATTCTTCTTATGGTTTAAATATTAAAGAATGCACAAGATAGTGTTTTTACCTTTGAATTATATCAAATAAAAAAACACCACTTTTCTGTGGTGTTTTTTGCTCCTCTTCTTGGGCTCGAACCAAGGACCCTCTGATTAACAGTCAGATGCTCTAACCAACTGAGCTAAAGAGGAATGTTCTTTGCTGAACTAAATATATGTAAAATTTGGAAATTATCGGCTTCCAACTTGCCTTTTGCTCCTCCTCTTGGGCTCGAACCAAGGACCCTCTGATTAACAGTCAGATGCTCTAACCAACTGAGCTAAGGAGGAATTTAAAAACTATATTGTTTTCAAATGCGAGTGCAAATTTAAGAGATTTTTATTTATCTGCAAATAAAAATGAATAAAAAACGCAATGTTTTTTAGTGTGTTTTGAAAATCAATAATTTAAATCAATATAAAATTTGACTTAATTGTGTTTTGGTCAAAAAAAATAGGAGGAATACCTTGTTAAATTAAGATTAAAAAGAATCTTAGTTTTTACTAAAAGTTGTACTTTTGTAGCCATTATTCTTAGAATTCGTTTATAACATTGAAGTTTAATTGAATTCTTCTAAAAAAAGAAAAGTATAACATACAATATGGACAAGTTTTCGTTCTTAAACGCAGTACACACAGGTTTTATAGGTGATTTGTACGACCAATATCAAAGAAATCCTGATGCGGTAGAACCAAGTTGGAGAAGTTTTTTCCAAGGATATGATTTTGCAAGTGAAGATTATTTGGAAACAGATGAGAATTCATTTGAAGTTCCTGAAGAGGTTCGTAAGGAATTTTTAGTAATCGATTTAATAAATGGATATCGAACAAGAGGACATTTATTTACCAAAACAAACCCAGTTAGAGATAGGAGAAAATATACTCCGACCTTAGATATTGAGAATTTTGGGCTTTCAAAGAACGACTTATCTACTGTTTTTCGTGCAGGTGAAATTTTAGGAATAGGACCAAAAACCTTAGGCGAAATTATTCAACACTTACAAACTATTTATTGTGATAGTATTGGAGTTGAGTACATGTTTTTGCGAAACCCTGAAGAATTAAAATGGTGGCAAAATCGTTTAAATCAAAATGATAACCATCCAAAATATAGTGATGAAACGAAGAAGTATATTCTTTCTAAGTTGAATCAAGCAGTTGGGTTCGAAAATTTCTTACAAACAAAGTATGTTGGACAAAAACGTTTCTCTTTAGAGGGAGGTGAAACTTTAATTCCAGGTATTAGTATGGCATTAAAAGATGCAGCTGAGTCTTATGGAGTTAAGGAATGTGTACTAGGAATGGCTCACAGAGGACGTTTGAATACATTGGTAAATATCTTCAGAAAACCTGTAAGAGATTTATTTAGTGAATTTGAAGGAAAGGATTTTGAAGATCAAGATATTGATGGTGATGTAAAATATCACTTAGGATTAACCTTGAGTAAAACTTATAAAGAAGGGCAGGAAATAAAAATGAACTTAGTACCTAACCCTTCTCACTTAGAAACAGTGGATGCGGTTGTAGAAGGTATCGTTAGAGCTAAAATCGATAATGATTATGATGGTGATAGCGGAAAGATTTTACCAATTTTAGTTCATGGTGATGCTGCAATAGCTGGACAAGGAATTGTATACGAGGTTGTTCAAATGGCTCAATTAAATGGGTATAAAACTGGAGGTACAATTCATGTCGTGGTAAACAACCAAGTTGGATTTACTACAAATTACCTAGACGCTCGTTCAAGTACCTATTGTACAGATGTAGCTAAAGTTACTTTATCGCCAGTACTTCACGTAAACGCTGATGATGCAGAAGCAGTATGTCATGCTATGCAACTAGCGGTTGAGTTTAGAATGAAATTCAAGCGCGATGTGTTCATCGATTTATTAGGATATAGAAAGTACGGTCATAACGAAGGTGATGAACCAACGTTTACACAACCAAACTTATATAAAGCAATAGCAAAGCATAAGAATCCTAAAGTGATTTATGCGGAGAAATTAAAGGCAGAAGGAAATGTTGATGATTCGTATGTTGATCAAATGACAACTGACTTTAAAGGCATGCTTGAGTCGGAATTCCAAGAGTCTAAAAAGCAAGAGTCTTCTCGTGTAAATGAATTTATGCCTGAGGTTTGGGAAGGATTTATAAGAAAACAGCTAGAGGCTATGCTTCAACCAGTTGATACTACTTATGATCTTGAAAAGTTAAAGGGAATTGCGAAAGTTATTTCTGCAGCTCCAGAAGGAGTTAAGTTTGTTAGAAAGGCAAATAGAATATTAAAAGATAGAGCAAAAAGAGTTTTTGAAACAAACCAATTGGATTGGGGAACTGCTGAAAACTTGGCTTATGGTACTTTATTAGAAGAAGGTTATGATGTAAGAATCTCAGGAGAGGATGTGGAAAGAGGTACGTTCTCACATCGTCATGCTATTATGAGAGATGAGGTTTCTGAAGAAAGGATTAACCTTTTAAATACAAATGCGAATAATAAAGGTGAAATGACCATTTATAATTCTCATTTATCAGAATATGGAGTTCTTGGTTTTGATTACGGATACGCAATGGCGGCTCCGAATACCTTGACGATTTGGGAAGCTCAGTTTGGAGACTTTGCCAACGGAGCTCAAATTATGTTTGACCAATACATATCTTCAGCTGAAGATAAGTGGAAACTTCAAAACGGATTGGTGATGTTATTGCCTCATGGTTATGAAGGTCAAGGACCTGAGCACTCTTCTGCCAGAATTGAGCGTTTCTTACAATCATGTGGTAAGGATAACTGGACAATAGCAAACTGTTCTACTCCAGCAAATATCTATCATATTTTACGTAGACAGATGAAACGTGATTTCAGAAAGCCGTTGATCGTGTTTACTCCAAAAAGTTTATTACGTTTACCAAAAGCGGTTAGTACTATGGAAGAATTAGCTTCTGGAGGTTTTCAAGAAGTGATCGACGATACAATTGCTCCAGAAAACGTAAAGAAAATGGTGTTCTGTACAGGGAAATTCTACTATGATCTTGAACAAAAGAGAGAGTTACTGAACAGAAATGATGTAGCCTTAATTAGAATTGAACAGTTATTCCCATTACATACTGAGAAGATCAAAGAGATCATGGATAAGTATCCAAATGTAGAGCGTTATGTTTGGGCTCAAGAAGAGCCAAAGAATATGGGAGCTTGGGCGCATATGTTAGAGCGTTTTGAATTAGCACGTTTAGAGTGTGTTTCAAGAAATTACCGTTCGGCACCAGCTGCTGGATCTAAAAAACGTTACGAACGTCGTCAAGATACTGTGATGGCAAAAGTGTTTGACTTGGATGTTGATGCATTCAGAGAGTTAACAAAAAAATAAACAAAAGAATAAATTCAGATATAAAATTTAGAACTGATGGTTTTAGAAATGAAAGTTCCTTCTCCGGGGGAATCAATTACCGAAGTAGAAATAGCAACATGGTTAGTTGAAGATGGTGATTATGTTGAAAAAGATCAACCAATTGCCGAAGTTGATTCTGACAAAGCAACGTTAGAGTTACCTGCCGAGGAAAGTGGAATAATCACCTTAAAAGCTGAAGAGGGAGACGCTGTTGAAGTTGGGGCTGTAGTTTGTTTAATTGATATGGATGCTCCAAAACCAGAAGGAGCTTCTGCAGCAAAGGCTGAACCAGCAAAAGAAGAAAAGAAAGAGGCTCCAAAGGCTGAACCAGCAAAAGAAACCTATGCAACAGGTACGGCTTCTCCGGCTGCTAAGAAAGTATTAGCAGAAAAAGGAATGAGTGCTTCTGATGTAAAAGGAACTGGAAAAGACGGTAGAGTTACCAAGGAAGATGCTGTTAATGCTGTTCCTTCAATGGGAACTCCTGGAAATGGTACTCGTACAACTGAACGTAAAAAACTTTCTATGTTACGTAGAAAAGTTGCGCAGCGTTTAGTATCTGTAAAAAATGAAACAGCAATGTTAACTACATTTAACGAAGTTAACATGCAACCAATATTCAATTTACGTAAAGAATATAAAGAAACATTTAAAGCAAAACACGGAGTTAGTTTAGGATTTATGTCATTCTTCACTTTAGCTGTGGTAAGAGCTTTAAGAATGTATCCAGATGTAAACTCAATGATTGATGGAGATTTTAAAATATCTCACGATTTCCAAGATATCTCTATCGCAGTTTCTGGACCTAAAGGATTAATGGTTCCTGTAATTAGAAATGCAGAAAACCTTTCTTTTAGAGGTGTTGAAAGCGAAGTAAAGCGTTTAGCTTTAAGAGCTAGAGATGGTCAAATTACGGTTGATGAAATGACTGGTGGTACTTTTACTATTACAAATGGTGGAGTATTTGGTTCTATGTTATCAACTCCTATTATCAATCCTCCTCAGAGTGGAATTTTAGGAATGCACAATATCGTAAACCGCCCAGTTGCAGAAGATGGTCAAGTTGTTATTAGACCAATTATGTATGTAGCATTATCTTACGATCACAGAATTATTGATGGACGTGAGTCCGTTGGATTCTTAGTGGCAGTAAAAGAAGCTTTAGAAAACCCAGTTGAGTTATTAATGGATAACAATCCAACCAAGGCATTAGAGTTATAATATACTTTTCTAGGTATATTTTAATTTTTACATATTTGAATTAAAAAACCCATATCATTTGATATGGGTTTTTTAAATTTATGAACATATTTAATTGATCATATAAATGAAAAACTACCCAATATTAGATACTGAAAGACTTATACTTAAACTGACAGATCTTGATGATGCCTCCTTTATTTTGGAATTATTCAATACACCAAAATGGAAACAATTCATAGGAGAAAGGAATGTGCATAGTCTCGAAGATGCTTCGGAATACATTAGAGAGAAGATGCTACCTCAAAGCGAAAGGTTAGGTTATGGTAATTATATCGTAATAAGAAAGGAAGATGGTGTTAAAGTAGGTAGTTGTGGTTTGTATGATCGGGAAGGACTTGAAGGAGTGGATATAGGGTTTGCTTTTTTGCCTAGCTACGAAGGTAAAGGCTATGGTTATGAGGCTTCACAAAAAATTATGGAAATGGCTTTTACTGATTTCGGAATTTCAAAGGTGTCGGGAATTACTGTAAAGGAAAATGTAGCCTCTCAAGGACTTCTAAAAAAGTTAGGATTAAATTTCAATAAATACGTACGACTTCCAAATGATGATGAAGAACTTATGTTGTTTTCAGTTGAAAAAAAAGAGGATTAGAATACATCTAATCCCCTGCCTTCTAGACAATGTAGTAATAAGCGTTATTTAATAACCTTGTCTTTATTTTTCATTTAATGTCCAGTCGTAATCTAAATAAACAACCTGAGCATTATCGTTAGCCTTAACTTTAGAATATTTATTCAAGTAATCAACAAGTGAAATTTTTAGGGTAAAATCCTCTTGATACCATTCAAATATTTTTGAAACTTCAACTTTATCAAGTGAAATTTTATTTTTAGTGGTGTCATTAATGAAATCACTCATTAATCCTTCTAATTTCTCGTGGATATTAGCTTCTGTAAAAGCAAAATTTACAAATTTAGGCCCAGATTTCGAAGCTGCATTTATTCCAACATGAATTCTAGGGTCGTCATGCCATCTTCGCAAAATTTTGTGTTCAATGTAATCAAGAGAGTACGTTTCTTTACCTACTTTAGCAAATGGTATTTTCCATGCGTTTCTTCCTTTGCGCTTAATAGCAGTAATCTTTTTTAGAGGGTAGCTATCTAAGATTAACTTTATCGTATAGGCATTGTAAACATTTATCCAAAATGCTTTCGATTTATTTGAAGACCATCTTTTGCCAGGAATGGTTTTTTCGAGGTGTTTTAAATAGATGTCTAAAACAGCTTTGTTTTTTCGTAAACCCACGTAATCGACATTTCCTCGCTCGTCAACATATGTTTTTAGCAAAGCGTCGAAAACATCCGTCTGAGCCTGTGTTTGGTAGCCTATGAAAAGAAAAAGGCAGATTGTAATTATTTTTCGCATAATTTTTCAGTTTTTGAATCTTTGATACCTTTTTGGACGTATAAAACAGGTATTCATTACATTTTTAAATGAAAAACATCTTTAATTAATTAGAATGTTTTTAACTTGTTCAACGTTTTTTTTATACGAAAAGAGATCCTCTCAATTGATTTGAAAAGTTATATGAACCTATCGTTTTTACAAATTTTTACTCTTGTTTCTATTATTCATTGTTTTTTACTTGGGGTAGTAGTTTTGTCATCCAAATTTCTTAGGAGTAAAGCGAATTTCTATTTGGGGATATCCCTTGTAATACTTGCTATTGTTGGGGTAAATAATTGGTTTTGGGATATTGGTAAGAATCCTTTTTTAGTACGTTTTTTTGATCTTTTTTTATGGCAGTTTTTATATCCAGCAGCACTGTTTAGGTACTTTCTTTTAGTTACAAAAAGCACTTCTTTAAAGAATTCGTTCAAATGGTTCTATGTACCATTTATAATCTTATCGTTTTTTAACATAATAGTAACATTTCATAATCTTTATGGCTGGATAAATATCTCCTTTCTTACACAAGAGATCATTCATATATTTTATAAAGTAATCAGTTTTTTATCAATAATTTATTCCATAGCCTTATTGTTTCTTTCCTTCGGAATGATATTCTTGAAAAAAACAAAAGCTCATTTTTTATGGATAAAAATCTTTTGGATACTTTTCTTTTTTATTGATGCATACGGTGCTGTATTAGAATTAGCAAGATTTTTTTCGGATGAACGAAAGTCTCATACTTATTTATGGATTGCCTTTAGTCTTGTTATTTATTGGATGATATACATTGGTTTGTATAAGTTTAAGTTTTCAAATGAAAAGTTTGAAATCCGAAAGTTTTTGGAGAATACGAAATCATCTAATTCAGAATCGCAAGGAACGAATGACTATTTAAATAAACTACTCAATTTACTTACCACGCAGAAAATATATTTAAATGCGCAATTGAATAGAGAAAAGGTAGCCGAAATGCTAGAAATTAGTCCGGGATATTTATCTCAAGTTTTAAGTAAAACAGAGTACAAAAATCTTACAACAATTATCAACTATTATCGAGTAGAGGAAGCAAAACTTTTATTAAGGAATCCTGAGTTTGAAAACTACAGTTTGGTTTCTGTTGGTTTGGAAGTTGGGTTTAATTCCAAGTCTACTTTTTACAATACGTTCAAAAAACAGACAGGGCTAACACCAAATGAGTTTAAAAAACAGGTTTCATAGGTGTTATTTTGTTAGGTTCTAACATTCCTGTACTTCTTAACTCTTACATCTCCATAGGTTTGCAGTCGTAAACCTAAAACAATTAATGATGATTAAAGAGACCGTAAAGAGTTTGTCAATGTTGGTAATTGTACTTATTGTAGTTCAATTTTCTATGTTTTCACAATCGAAAAAGATTAGTGATTGGTCAGAAGATATTAATGAATATCATAAAAACTTAGAAGAAAAACACATTGATCTTTACAAAAACATTTCTAAGGAAGAATTTGAAAAAGAATTATCCTATATAAAAAAAGGACTTCAAGATAAAAACGAAATTGACGTAATTATAGCATTAATGCGTTTGACTAGAAAGGTAGGTGATGGTCATACTTCCGTTTCACTTAGTGCTATTAAAAAACATGTTTTTCCTTTCGAAATATATCGGGTAAATGGAGAATGGAGAGTTGTAAAAGCTATTTCAAAGTACAAACATTTGTTAGGTAAAAGATTGATTAAAATTCAAGGAATAAATGTTGAGGAAGTAGCAAAAAGAGTTTCAGAGGTAGCTCAATTTGTAGAGAATAAGCATTCAGAAATAGTAAGAACAGGTCAGTATATGACAATTTCGGAATTATTACTCAACTTGGAGGTAATTGATAGTCTTCAAACATCTGAACTTATCTTTTTGAATGATAATAATAAGGAACTCAAAGTTGTTATTAATTCCATTGAAAGTGAAGATTATTACAAAAGCAAAAAGGAAGAATTGGAAAGAAGAGAAGTTGGGGTTAAGAAACCAGATAATGCTAAGCATGATTTTCTTTGGTTTAGTTCTTTAGAGTCTTTATCTGCGGTGTATATCAAGTTTGAAAGTTACCCATCATTTGATGAGATGAAAGTTTTTGGAGCGAGTGTTTTAGGTCATATCCAAAAGAATAAGATAAAGCGATTAATTATAGATTTGAGAAATAATGGTGGAGGAGATTTTTTTATTGGAACATTCTTAGGGTATTATCTAAACTTAGCGGATAGTATCGATTGGAAAAATGGAGTATACGTATTAACAGATAGGGTTACCTTTTCGGCAGCAACGAGTAATGCTTCTCAATATAGACAAATGTTAAATGCGAAAATTGTTGGAGAGCCTACGGGATCTAATCCATGTGGTTACCAGGATATGGGGCAATTTACATTGCCAAATTCTAAACTGGTAGTTACGTATTCAAAAAGATTGTTTCGATTTCAAGAGAGCTTTACGGAAGGGGTGCAACCTGATAAGGTAATTCGATATGATTGGCAAAGTTATGCTGCAGGGGTTGATAATATGCTAGAATGGATTTTTAAGGATATTAGAAATAAAGTGAATTGAAAAGTACAGAGGGTAACAAATAATAACTTAAGTTATGCTAGGTTTATTGTGGGGTTTAGTTAGTTTTTCGTAGAAAATCATTTAAATTTTAACATTAATCTTGCAATCCATATTGATTATTAATAATTTAGCTGTCAAATATTAACCAATAATACCCTTCTAAAAATGAAAAATCACTTTTTCAAATTGGTCGCTATGGCCATGGTTTTTCTGTGCGCTACGACTACAAGTGCACAAGGAATTCTTAAGATTGGAGATGAGTTTGACTCCGATATTAAAGTAACCAAAACTTACCAAAGATTTACAAGAGCTAACGCTAACAAGGCAGGAAATGAACTTGTGTATCAAAAAGAGTTTTATTCAAAAAATTCATCTTACATCAAACTTTATTTTAAGAATTTCGATTTAGCTCCTGGGGACTATGTTGAAATTACTGGGATGAATTCAAAAGAAACTATCATTTATGGTGGTAAAGGAAAGATTGTAGACAATCAAATGACCATGATTAGTGATTTCTGGTCGAAAGTACTTTTTGATGATAAAGTTGTATTAAAGCTTTATTCATCTGGAGCTGCTGAACGTTATAACGGATTTGAAATAGGTAAAGTAGCCTATGGTTATAGCGAAGAAAAAATAGAGGCAACTTTAGCTGCACAAACAAGATCAATTTGTGGATCTGATAACAAGGAGCGTATTGCTTGTTATCAAGGAACAACAATGTTTGAAAAAGGTAAAGCAGTTTGTCGTTTATTAATTGGAGGTAGTTCTCTTTGTACTGGATGGTTATTAGGAAGTGAAGGTCACTTAATGACTAATAATCACTGTATCGGTTCGGCTTCAAGAGCTCAGAATACCGATTATATTTTTAATTACCAACATCAAGGTTGTACTGGAAGTGCTTTAGCTACTCAAAATGTTGTAGCACAATCAGCAACATTTATTAAAACGAATTCTTCTTTAGATTATACGTTAGTGAAGTTACCAACGAACCCAACTAATACTTACGGATATTTAAGTTTAAGTTCTGCTGTTCCTTCTCCAGGAGATAGAATTTATATTCCTCAACATCCAGGAGGAAGAAGAAAAGAAATTTCTGTTAAAACTGATACAGATGCAACTGCTGGAGGATTCTCTAGAGTTTATCAAAGTTCATCAGGGTCAGGTCAGCAAGTAAGATATTACGCAGATACTGAAGGAGGAAGTTCAGGATCTCCCGTATTAGATTATAATTCTAATTTAGTTATTGCAATTCACAATACAGGAGGATGTCCAAATGGTTCTTATGGTAGATGTGACAATTTAATTACTGCAATTGGTAGCGACATGCCTGCTAACGGAGTTGACAACTCTGGAGGTGGCGGCGGAGGTGATCCTACGTGTGCTAGTACAGTGTCATCTTTCCCATACAGTCAAAGTTTTGAAAATACTTTAGGAAACTGGGAGCAAAGTACTTCTGATGACTTCAACTGGGCTACTCGTTCGGGATCAACGCCATCAAGAAATACAGGACCATCAGCTGCTAACGCTGGTTCATATTATTTATATGTTGAATCATCTTCACCAAATTACCCATCTAAATCGGCTGTTGTTACATCACCATGTTTCGATTTAAGTCAAGCAACAAGCGCATCATTTACATTTGATTATCATATGTATGGAGCTTCTGGAATGGGTAACTTAAAACTAGAAGTAAGTACTGATAAAGGTTCTACTTGGAGTACAGCTTGGCAAAAGTCAGGAAATCAAGGAAACTCTTGGTTGTCTGCTTCAGTAAATTTAAACAGCTATGCAGGTAGCGAAGTTAAATTAAGATTTAATGGAACTACTGGATCTACTTGGCAAGGAGATATGGCAATTGATAAATTAGCTTTATCTACCAATGGTTCTGGTGGAGGCGGTGGAAACTCTGCGGTGACTTTAAGCATTACGCTAGATAACTATCCTACAGAAACTACTTGGGAAATTAAGAATAGTTCTGGAGCGGTTGTGAGCTCAGGAGGGCCTTATTCTAATGCAGACAAACCAACCGTTACGAAAAACGTTACGTTAGCAAACGGATGTTACACTTTAGTATTTAAAGATTCTTATGGAGACGGTATTTGCTGTGCTTACGGAAGTGGTTCTTATACGCTTTCTAGTAGTACAGGAGCTGTATTGGCTTCAGGAGGTCAGTTCGCTAGCTCAGAAACTAAGAATTTCTGTGTGGGAGAAAGTGCTAATGAATCAATTGTAGAAAAGTTTGTACCAACTCAGGTAATAGACGATTTAATGATTTATCCTAACCCTGTGCAGGGAGCGTTAAGTCTAAAGATTCCAGAAAGAGAATTAACTGGAACTTATAAGATTGTAAACGTAACAGGAGCTGTTATTAAAACTGGTAAATTATCGAACAATATTTTGGTAAATGAAATGCAAGAAGGAGTATATATTTTAGAAGTGACTACTGATAAATCATCATACTCTAAGACTTTCGTAAAAGTAAAAGAGAAATAAAAATAAGTATAATCTAACCAAAAGTTAGAGAGTAACAGAACAGCTCGGAGATTTCTCCGAGCTGTCTTTTTATAAAAAGAGAATTACTAATAATTCGTAAACTCTCTTTAATACGATTAGTTGTTCTAAATTTATAGTGCTAATGCTCCGGCTTCTGCTACCGTATGGTCATTTTCTACAGAGCTCCCGCTTACTCCAATAGCGCCAATAATTTCTCCAGTTGCATTTTTAATTAGTACACCTCCAGGAAAAGTAATTAATCCATTATTTGAATGTTCTATGTTGAATAAAGGTTGACCTGGTTGAGATAATTCTCCAATTGCTCCAGTATTCATATTAAAATAACGAGCTGTTTTAGCTTTTTTTATAGATATATCAAGAGAACCTAACCAAGCACCATCCATACGACTAAATGCTACTAAATTAGCTCCTGCATCGACAATTGCGATATTCATCTTTGTGTTTATTGCTGTAGATTTATTTTTAGCTGCAAGCATTACTTTTTCAGCTTCCTCTAACGTAATGTTCATGATTTTCTGTTTTAGTATTGTTATTAATTCGATGCAAATGTATTTTGATTGTCATTTTATTAGGTTACTAATACAGTTCATTGACTTATGAAAAAAGGTCAAATTGAAAATGTAGTGTCTCAATTAGAAAGTTGATTAGGGCTAAAACCGAATTTGTTTTTGAAAGCAGCACTAAAATTTGAAAGATTGTTATAACCAAAATTTAAATAAATATCTGAAGGTTTTAAATCTCCTTGCTCCAAAGTTTCTTTCGCTTTTAGAAGGCGTTTCTCTTGAAACCATTTTCCAGGAGATACTTTGTATTCTTTAATGAAATGCCTTTTAAAAGTAGATAAACTCATATTGCATAAGAATGCGATTTCTTCTAATTTTAGGTTGGAATGGATTTTATTTTCTATAATTCTTTTAAATGGTGAAGTTTCTTTGATTATCAGAGAATGTAGGTAAGCTTCGAATTTTCTTTCATATTTATTTAGAAGATAAAGCATCAATTCTTCAAATTTGATGGAAAGTAAGTTCTCCATAAAAAATGCTGACTCTTCACTGATTTTTGATAAAGAGTCGATGTAAGAAGTAAGATATGCATCATTTCTGATTATGAAATATGGGGTTTGTTCTTTTGTGGAGTAATTATTTTCTGTATGTTTAGCTAAAAACTCTTTTAGCTTTTCTTCTGAAAAGAAGAGTAGTTTACAATAATATATAGCCTCTTTATCTAATAACTCCGTCCATAAACAATTCCCTTTTTTTAGTATTAATGATTGCTCTTTATTTACTGCAACGGATGTGCCAGCAAAATGTACTTGCTTTTTCCCAACTTGTAAAAAGCTAAACATATTCATCCCTAAGTTAACTTTGCTTTTAACAATATCACTGGTCATTTTAAAATCATAGACAAATAAATCAGAAGTCTGTTTTTTGTTTTTAAAGTATATTTCAGGTATGTTTTCTATTGACATCTGGTGTTTATTTAAAAGCTAGTGGAAAACTATAAATATAAGAATAGCGGTAGGTTTTATAATCTTACTTTACAAATAAACAGAGATCTTTCGCAAGTCCTAGACTATTCTATGTTTTTTTAATCTAGTTCTGTTGGGGTTGTGAGCTTTTTGTTAATAATGCTTTTTAATTCCTAAATACTCTATCAAATTAAAAAATAAGTCATTAAAAACCATAGCAAATATTGTAGTGATTGAAATACTAATTAATATAATATTTGAAAGATAAAAGCTTTCATGGAGTTTACCTTTTTCTATGAATACTCTAATAACATAAGGAATGAAAATCATAAAAATTGGTATTCTAAACATAGGACTTAATGCCCAAGCTGGTTTTTCAATTAGATAACTTAAACAAATAAGACCAAATATTGTAATTGAAGTTATAAAACCGAATAAAAATTCTTTTAAACCAATTTGTTTTTAGTAGTCTCATTGTTTTTACTATTGAGATGACCCCAAGAATTAAAATTCCAAAGAGAAATGGTAAAATAATTATTCCCATATCGTATTCAGTCTTGTTATTATTTTTTAGTTTGACTAAAACGTTTTGCTGAGCTACGTTTTAATGCAGTTTATTTTGTTGTAACGCAATCAAACCCAAAATTGGTCCTAATGCCAATATTGTATATATGTAAGTAGGTGCTACTAACCCTTGCAATAGGTTCAGAGATTGGATACTGATTATTGTAATTGCAAAACCGATGCAGTTTACGATTGTAAGTGCTGTTCCTTTTACTTCTGGATCGGCTTTCTGAGCTACGAGTGTTGAGAAAAGAGGTGAGTCAGCAATGACGACCATTCCCCAAAAAATAAGAAAACCAATAAATATACTCTCAGATTCAATCATAAAGATTAGTGGAGAAACAAGGCAACATAAACAAGATAAGAATAATGCGAGTCGTGCTACCCGTTTAGTGCCTGCTGCTTGGGCAAGGTATCCACTCAGTACACAGGCAAATCCACCTATTCCAATAATAGAGAAAGACAATACTGGGATGTTAAGTGTTACTTCGGGGTGTTTTACGATATACGTTTGCAATAAGATTGGGACAAATGCCCAAAAGGCATACAACTCCCACATGTGTCCGAAATAACCAAAAGTCGCAGAACGAAATTCTCGATTTTTAAAGACTTGAATAAAAGCTGATAATTTTAATTGACTACCAGATTTTCGGAAAGGACCATCAGGAACAAATAATATCATTAACAAGCCACCTATTATGGCAAGTGTTGACGTTAAAATAAAGACAGATTTCCATGGAAAAACTCGAGTTAAATCCTTTGCTAAATGTGGGAAAGCAGTACCAATAACCAATGCTCCAACTAAAAATCCTAGTGATTTACCGAGTCCTTTGTTATAATAGTCAGCGGCTATTTTCATCCCAACAGGATATATGCCTGCAAGAAAGAACCCTGTAATGAAACGAAGTGAAAGGATACTTACCAAACTATTTGCTTCATAAGTTACTGCTAAATTGGAAATAGCACCGAGAATAGCACAGCTTAAAAATACTTTAGATGGTGAAAAACGGTCAGCAATAGTCAAAATGGCAAATGTCAGTGTGCCTAAAATAAATCCGAATTGCACAGCCGATGTTAAGTGTCCTAGCGCGCTGTCCTTAAGGTTGAAATTTATAATAAGTTCGCTCATGACACCATTCCCAGCAAACCAAAGTGATGTACAACAAAACTGAGAAATTACGATTATTGGTAGTATTAATTTAGATGGTTTCATTTATCGGTTTTTCAGTTGTGTCCAAACTCCTTCGGCTATGATTAGTATGGGAATTAATTAGCGATTATTTTCCGATTAAGCACTTAGTCAAAACCTTTTATTTTATATTCTCTTTTATTTCTTCAAATCGTTTACCTAAGAGTAAGTTGTAAAAAGATACAATTTCATTCCAATCAGTTGCTGCATATTTTAATTCTTCTTCATCAAATATGATTGATAATTGTAAATCTTTATTTGTCTCTTTTACATTTTCGTCATCAGTAATTACTGAAACCCAAAAAGCTCCATGCTCACCATCCATATTTTGAACATCTAAAATCGCTTTTTTAATATCATCAAGAGTTATGTTATTTTTCTGATAACCTGAAGCGTGTTGGATATAAGATTCCATTACTTCTTTTCTACTTTAATTGGTTTTGCTTCTAGCGTGTAATTCTTTAAAATATCTTGAATTTCATTGTTACTTAATATTTTTAATTCAGAACTATTTATAGCTTCTTTTTCAGGCATCATTGAGCGCATTAAAATCAATTTAAAAGCTTCTTTTCGAACTTCAATTTTTTCTTTTCCTGAATTTTCTGAAACAAAAGACTGAAATGTTTTAGCCATATTCAACCAAATATTTATTTCATTATTAGGATTCTGGTCTCGTTTAAAGTTGGTAATTGTTTCTTCCAGAGAAACAGGATAAACTTCATTAAATGTCTCTTGTATAAATTTAATATTTTTTAATTGCTCCTCATTTAATGATTGGTGAACAATGGGACCGGGAGTTAAATTTTCAATCTTGATAGTTTCATCATTATAATCTGATTTCGTTTTTTCTTTACAAGAGATTATGGAAATACCTAGTATAGTTATAAGTATAAATTTTCTCATTCGGTTTTATTTAATGAATCACAATTCGTGATATCCAAACAAATATAACAGATATCCAGTTTATAATTCCTGATAACCACACCTTTTGGTTCTTATTACAGAAAAATCCCAAGTCAATTTGACTTGGGATTTTAATATGATTAAACAGTTCTTATATAGTCGGACGTTTTTAAATTCTCGGGTATTGATTTTTTGAATTATAAACCTAGCGCAATGTGTTTTAAACTACCAACCAAATGCTGTTATTTGATGTTGTTCGTTAAATTTAAAATCAAAACAAGGGGTTAATTCCTCAATAATTCCTGCCTTTTCTAGTAAGATATCATAAGTATTGTCTTCGTATTCAAGTGTATGGACAAGTTTATATCCTTCAAATTCTGTTTGCATAGCGTTAAAATAGTTTTTAAAGCGCTCATGCTGATTTTTTTCAGGAATGTAAGTGTTAATGAAGTTATCTATTGTTAAGCTAGATTTTTTCTTTAAGAGTAGAGAAACGAATGAATTAATTATTTTCATGTTCTCATTAGGCGTTTCTCCAGCCGTGTATTTTGTGCTATTCATTTTAGGAATGATAGGTTCGTAGTTTTTATCGAAAATTAGTTTTTCGATTTCCCTTCCAATTTTTTTTGTATCATGTCTAACAAGACTCGTCATATAAATAATTACAGTGTTTTGTTCTTCGGGAAGTCTAATGAAATTTGAATAATTAACACCATTGTAACCACTATGAGCTATTTTTTTGGTGTTTCTATCCGTATCAAAAATGAACCACCCATAGCCATAATGTCCTTTACGCTTTGTGTTCATAAATACATGTGTTTGCGTCAGGAGTTTTGTTGATTTTTCGTTGAGAACTTTGTGTTCTTTTATGGCTACATACCAATTGTACATGTCGGTAGGAGTAGATAATATGCCTCCATTCCCTTTTTGGTGATAGGAAATTAAATTACCATTTCTTTTCCATTTTTCAGTAAAGATGGCTCTATCTTCTTGACACTTGTAGGCACGAGAAATGTTTTTGGTTTTCCAATTTGGTATAAGATAACCGGTGTTTTTCATACCAACCGGCTTAAAAAAGACTTCATTTAAATAGCTTTCATAGTCTTGTTGTGTTATTTGTTCAATAATTATAGTCAATAAGGTATATCCTACATTAGAATAGTTATATGAACTACCTGGATTAAAATCGAGATTAGATTTAAAAACTTCAGTTAAGAAGTTTTCTTTAGTTATTGGAGTAAAATCGCCACCATTGGGCAGATTTCCTATAATTCCAGAGGAGTGGGTTAACAATTGATGAATAGTGATGTTTTTCTTATCTGACGGGATATTCTTAAAGAAAGATACTAAGGAGTCATTAACGGTTAACTTTCCTTCTTCTTGTAGTTTTAGAATCGCAGTAGCTGTAAATTGTTTGGTAATAGAACCGATAGTGAAAATTGTTTCTTTATCAGTTTTAATTTTTTTATTTCTATCACTAAGTCCTATACCGTCAACGTAAATTATTTCTTGGTTTTGTGCTATCAAAAAACTTCCAGATACACCATTGGTTTCGCATTGTTTTAGGTAGGATGATATTTTTTCTTTTAAATGTTCATTGTTGGCTTTATTACTTTTTTTACAGTTGGTAAATAGCGGGATAAGGCCAATTATAATAATTAGAATTTTTTTAGACATTTATAATGATTTTGGTATTGGTTAGATTGCGTTAGCAACTCTTTAGTTAGTTTGCGAGATTGTATTATTTATAAGCGTTAATGGGTAGTTCATTCTTGTGTGATGGTCGCAAATATAGCATATGAAGAATATACAAAAAGAGAAATATTAGCTTTTAAATGTTAATATTATTGCAAAAAAAACCTGAGTCAATTTAACTCAGGCTTTCAGTGTTTTAAAGTAATTATATGTGGTTTTATAAATCAAAACCGATATCAACTCCTAGCTTATTTGCTATAATCTTGGTAATTCTTTTCTTTACTTCTGGTATTTTAACACTTTCTAATACCGTATTAGCAAAGGCATACATTAACAAAGCTTTTCCTTCTTTTTTAGGAATTCCTCTTTGCTGCATGTAGAATAATGCTTGATCATCTAATTGACCAATAGTACAACCATGAGAACATTTTACATCATCAGCAAAAATCTCTAATTGTGGTTTAGCATTAATCGTAGCTTTATCACTAACAAGAACATTGTTGTTTTGTTGGTAAGCATTTGTTTTTTGAGCTTCTTTCTCAACAATTACTTTACCATTAAAAACACCTGTCGATCGTTCATTAAAGATACCTTTATAGTCTTGGTGACTTTCACAATTTGGTTCAATATGATGAACTAACGTATGGTGATCCACATGTTGTTTTCCTTCAATTATGGTAATACCTTTTAAGATAGAATCAATTCTTTCTCCTTTTTGATAGAAGTTTAAATTGTTTCTCGTGATATTTCCTCCGAAAGAAAAAGTATGAACAGAACAAACACTCTCTTTTTGTTGCTCAATATATGTATTGTCAACTAAAGAAGCATTTACATTGTCATTTTGAATCTTGTAATAATCCACTGTAGCATGAACATCAGTGTAAATTTCTGTAACACTATTTGTTAGTACAGGATTATCCGTTAAACTTTGGTGACGCTCAATTATTTGAACATGAGCGTTATTATCTGCAACAATAAGGTTTCTAGGTTGAACCATTGTAGCATCTTCCTTTCCAGTCGTAAAGTTTATAATTTGTATTGGTTTTTCAACCTCTACACCTCTAGGAATATGAATAAAAGCTCCTTCGCTAGCAAAGGCTGTATTCAATGAGGTCATGTTATCTTGTTTTGCCGCTTTATTGAAATAATTTTCAATAACAGGTCTGTATTTAGACTTTGAAAGAGCCGCAGACATCAAGCATACATCCATTCCGTCATGAGTAGTTTCAGATAAGAATGAGCTATATTTTCCGTCAATAAAAACGATTTTATAGCTATCGATGTCATGAATAAAATACTTTTTTACATCGGCTAATTCAATAGCAATGTCGTGCTCAGGAAAAAGACTGTAATCTTCTTTTAATACTGAATTTAGAGAAGTGTATTTCCAAGCTTCTAATTTCTTAGAAGGAAAACCAAGTTCTTCAAAGCTTTGTAGTGCTTTTGTTCTAATGTCATGCACATCTGAATTGATGTCTCTCCCATTTTCAAAAGCTACGTATGATGATAATAATTTTTCTTTTAACTCCATTGTTGATAGTTGTAATTTCAAAGGTTAAAGTTTTAAGGCGAAAGTCCAAGGTTGAAAGTCCAAGACTCAAATTCAAACAGGTGGATAATAATTATTATTAAAGATGTTATCAAAAGTTCTTTTCTTGAGCTTTCTTCTTTTGACTTTTAAACTTTTTCCTTTGGATTCCTTATTATTTAACTATTCACTTCTTCCTTAATCCAGTCGTATCCTTTCTCTTCAAGCTTTAAAGCTAAAGAAGCATCACCCGTTTTTACAATTTTACCATCGTGTAAAACGTGTACATAATCAGGAACGATATAATCTAACAAACGCTGGTAGTGAGTGATCACAATCACCGCATTGTCTTTTGATTTTAATTTGTTAACTCCATTAGCAACAATTCTTAAAGCATCAATATCTAAACCAGAATCTGTTTCATCTAAGATGGCTAATTTAGGCTCTAACATAGCCATTTGGAAAATCTCGTTTCTTTTCTTTTCTCCTCCAGAGAATCCTTCGTTTAAAGAACGAGATAAAAACTTACGATCAATTTCTAATAACTCAGATTTTTCACGAATCTTTTTAAGCATATCTTTAGCAGGCATTTCTTCTAAACCTTGTGCTTTTCTAGATTCATTAATCGCAGTTTTAATAAAATTGGTTACAGTAACTCCAGGAATTTCAACTGGGTACTGAAATGATAAAAATACTCCAGCATGAGCTCTTTCTTCAGGAGCTAATTCTCCAATGTCTTCACCTTCTAATTCAATAGAACCAGAAGTTACTTCATAGTCTTCTTTACCAGCTATAATTGAAGATAACGTACTTTTTCCCGCACCATTAGGCCCCATAATTGCATGAACTTCTCCAGCTTTAACTTCAAGGTTAATTCCCTTTAAAATTGCTTTGTCCTCTACTTCTGCGTGTAAGTTTTCTATTTTTAACATTTCTATATTTAGTTTAAAGTCTATAGACTAAAGCTAAAAGTCTTTTGGATTGACGGAAAGCATGATGTCTATATTGAGTTCTTTAAATATTTTATTAATCCACTAATTGTTTTTGAGATTTCAATCACTTTACTTTTCAGTTCATCGAAATCATCCTTATTTATATATCTTAAATCATAACTTAAATATAACTGAGAACGAATCTCACCAGCCGAGGCTTTTGCTATATAAAGGAAATGAATAAATTCTTTGTCGGTATTTCTTTCAAAACCTTCGGCAATATTTGAACTTATGGAAACAGAAGCCCGCCTAATTTGCCTTCTTAAATCATTATCCTTATCAAACTTGGAGTTGTTGGTTATCTTGTAGATTAATGTATTGAACAGTCTAGCCTGCTTCCAACTTTCAATATCTTCAAAGGATTTAATCATATTTCTTACTAATATCTTAGCTAAGTTTGTCTTTTAAATTTTGACTTAAACGTTAGCTTTTCAGCTTCCAACCTTAGCCTTTGGACTTTCGACTTTCGACTTCGGACTTTAGCCTTTAATCTTTTCGTTATCCAACACTTCCTTCCAATGATATTTCTAGTAATTTTTGAGCTTCAACAGCAAACTCCATTGGAAGTTTGTTTAGTACTTCTTTACTAAATCCGTTTACAATTAATGCTATTGCTTTTTCAGTATCAATACCTCTTTGGTTACAATAGAATAATTGATCTTCTCCAATTTTACTGGTAGTTGCTTCGTGCTCAATTTGAGCCGTTTTATTCTTAGCTTCAATATATGGGAAGGTATGTGCGCCACACTCATTACCCATTAATAAACTATCACATTGAGAGAAGTTACGAGCATTTTCAGCACGAGAATTAATTTGAACTAATCCTCTATAGCTATTTTGAGATTTACCTGCCGAAATACCTTTTGATATGATCGTAGACTTGGTGTTTTTACCTAAGTGAATCATTTTAGTACCAGTGTCGGCTTGTTGGTAATTATTAGTTACAGCAATCGAATAAAATTCACCTACCGAATTATTCCCTTTTAATACACAACTTGGATATTTCCAAGTAACAGCTGAACCAGTTTCAACTTGTGTCCAAGAAATCTTAGCGTTGGTTTCGCATAAACCTCTTTTGGTAACAAAGTTAAATACTCCACCTTTTCCTGAAGCATCACCTGGGAACCAGTTTTGAACTGTTGAATATTTTATTTCCGCATCGTCTAAAGCAATTAGCTCAACAACAGCTGCGTGTAATTGGTTTTCATCTCTTTGAGGAGCAGTACATCCTTCTAAGTAAGAAACATAACTACTTTCGTCTGCAACAACTAAAGTTCTTTCAAATTGTCCAGTACCACCTTCATTAATTCTGAAGTAAGTAGATAACTCCATTGGACAACGAACTCCTTTTGGAATATAACAGAAAGATCCGTCAGAGAATACTGCTGAGTTTAAAGCTGCATAAAAATTATCTGTTGGAGGAACAACCGAACCAATATATTTCTTAACTAGTTCAGGGTGCTCTTGAATAGCCTCTGAGATAGGCATGAATATAATACCTTTTTCTGCTAAGGTTTCTTTAAAAGTAGTGGCAACGGATACAGAATCCATTACTACGTCAACAGCAACATTTGCTAAACGCTTTTGCTCATCTAACGAAATGCCTAATTTTTCAAAAGTAGCCAGTAACTCAGGATCAACATCATCCAAACTATCTAGTTTTGGTTTCTGTTTTGGTGCCGAGTAGTAAGATATCGCTTGAAAATCTGGTTTTTCGTAATTAACATTAGCCCATTCAGGCTCTTCCATTTGTTCCCAAATTCTAAATGCTTCTAAACGCCATTCAGTCATCCATTCAGGCTCATTTTTCTTTTTAGAAATAGCGCGAACAATATCTTCATTTAGTCCATTCGGAAACTTTTCACTTTCAATATCTGTATAAAAACCATATTCATATTCTTTGGTTTTCAGTTCTTCTCGTAAATCGTCTTCAGTATATTTACTCATTAGTTATTAATGTTCTGTTTGTTTGTTTATAAGGAGAAGCTCTCACCACATCCACAAGTTCTGTTGGCATTAGGGTTGTTAAAAACAAAACCTTTACCATTTAAACCACCTGAATATTCAAGAGTTGTACCCACTAAGTATAAGAAGCTTTTTTTGTCTACGATAATCTTTACACCGTTATCTTCGAATATCTTATCATTTTCTTCTTGTTCTTTATCAAAGTGTAAATCATATGATAAACCCGAACAACCTCCACTTTTAACGCCTACTCTTACGAAGTCATTAGTAGCATCGAAGCCGTCCTCAGTCATTAATTGAATGACTTTCTTTTTTGCAGTATCAGAAACCTTTATCATATCTTAAATAGATTAAATCCAAATCAGTGACAAAGATAGTGACAAAATATGATTTATATCATTTTTTGGAATGGATATAGTCTATTTTACCATAAAGAAAGTCGATTTATAGGTCTTAATTCATGAATTCAGGGTTGTTCACGAAACTAGGATCACTTAGGGTAAGTAAAAAAGCTTTTAAATTAGCTTTATCTTGATCTGATAAATGAACACCGCCTTCAAGCACACTTTTCATCAAAGGGTCTACAGTTGAAGAATTTTGTAAACCTTCGGAATAGTGGTTGATTACCTCTTCAATAGTTGCAAATCTTCCATCGTGCATGTATGGAGCTGTATAAATAAGATTTCTTAAGGAGGGAGTTTTAAATTTACCATTATCATTTGGATCTCCAGTTACGCTTCCCAGCCCTAAGTCAGTAAAGTTTGAGTCAAGTGCATTATTATGAAATTGATTATCCGTCCAAAGAGGATTGTTTTCTCCTCCATGACAATGAAAACAATCACCCTTGTCTTCACGAATAAAAACGTCAAAACCATTGAGCTCTTCTTCCGTTAGGGTAGCAATCCCAAGTAGATAATTATCAAATTTTGAGTTTGCAGAAATTAATGTTCTTTCAAATTGAGCTAATGCTTTCGTTACAAGAGTAGAGTCTATTTTGGTAGCATTAAATGCTTTTAAAAACAGATCGGGATATTCATGATGTGCTTCCAATTTCTCAGCAACCTCTTTCCAATCACTATGCATTTCAATAGGATCGCGAACTGGAGAAAAAGCTTGTCTTTCGATGCTCAGTTCTGAACCATTCCACATAAAACGTTCGTCGAAATTCCAAGCTAAGTTAAATAGAGGCATTGAATTTCTGTTACCTCGAATTCCATCCACTCCAATACTGAATCGTTCACTATCGGAAAAGGAGTTTTGTGGATTATGGCAACTTGAACATGATTGTGAATTGTCTTTCGAAAGGATAGGATCGAAAAATAATTTTTTACCTAAGGCAATTCCTTCTTCTGTCAACGGGTTGTTGGTAGGTACTAAAGGTGCAATTAGTTTTTGCTTTAAAATTTCAGGCACCTCTAGTTCTACTGGTTTTGGAGTATATACTTGCACATCATCGCTCGGAGAAGAGCAACTTAAAAAAAAGAGTACAAGTAATATTCCTATATATTTCAATCTTATAGTTGTTTTATTGTCATGATCTGGTTATTGTGTAACACCACCTAAGCGGAAAACATTTTTACCATTATCTGATATTTCTAATTGGGCATCAAAGTCCATCATTAAACCTGTGCTTTTTTCAGTTAAATCCCACGCATGTGGGTTTTTAAACCATTCAGCTAGGTTCATTTTTATTTCAATAGTAGCATTATTTGTTAAAGAAACACTTCCCAAGTTTAAATTAAAAGAAGTATCTCTTATAGAATCTGTTGCAGTATCATAAGCTCTTATTGAATGGAATTGATATGGATATTGCACATCAGTTGAATCTTTAAATTTACCATCAAGTTGTAGAAAATGATAACCTCCACCTAGGTTTGAAGGTACGTCCCAAGAAACTGTGTTTAAATCTGGGTATTGACCAGAAATATTATCTTCATTATTAAATCCGAAAGTAAAAGATAAATTATAGGTTCCTTCGGAAACTGTTTCAGGAAGTTCGTGAATTAAGTCGTTTCCCAAAGAGTCTATTGCTACAAGCTTATATCCATCAAACTTAATAGTGTCGCTATTACTTTTTATTAGGTTAATTCTAGAAATTAAATAACGAATACGTTCAATACTTAATACATTCCCTTTTTGATTTTCAAAATCGAATGTATCAAAATCACCATCATCTACAGAAGTGCCATCCCAATTGTGAGTGAAATTTAATTTAACAGAGACTTGTTTAATTGGTTCGTCATTATCGGAGCTACAGCAAAGTATGAAGAATGATAAAAATATAATCGCAAATTTTTTCATGAATAACTAGTTATTATAGAATGTAAATATACACTATAACGGTTTTATTTAAGTTTTACTATTAATACATCTGAAAACCCTTTATTCTCGCTAATGTCATTATCATCACTTGTACTTTCTCCAACACCAATTATGTTGCCGTTTAAAAGTTCCGTAGCATCAAAACAAAAGTCGATGTTTGACCCTCCAATATTTTTTTGCCATAATATGTTCACTTGCGAATCAACTTTTAGAATCCAAGCGTCGTTTTGACCTTTATTTTGAATATTTCCAAAGGTGCTTCTTGAACTGCCTGATAGTAAAAAATTACCATCACTCATATTTTGAATAGAGTTTCCAACATCAAAGTTACTTCCACCAAGGTTCTTTTGCAATAGTAAATCTCCATCTTGGTTAATTTTAACAATACATAAATCCGCTCCACCTGAATTCTCAATGATATCTTGGTCATTACTTCGACTATTTCCTACAATAAGAAAATTGTTTTCGTTTGTTTTAACAATGGCTTTTGATTCATCAATTTCAGAACCACCATAGTTTTTTTTCCACATGAGTTCACCAGTGCTATTTATTTTTATAACCCAAAAATCATAAGTTCCTTTATTATCATCAATGTCAACATCTGTACTATCCGAAGTACCAGTGATAATAAAGTTTCCATTTTGAGTCTCTACAATTCCAGAAGGAGTTTCAGTGAAAGTCCCTCCATAATAATGACTCCATTCTAATACTCCTGAAGAACTTAACTTGATAACCCAATAATCGCCACCAGCATGCAATGGTCTGGCACTTGTATTTCCTTCACCACCAGAAGCGGTAACATCCAATTCACCAGAAGCTAAAAATCCGCCATCTGAAGTTTCTATAATTGCTGTTCCGAAGTCTTTTCCAAGATAGCCCATGGTTTTTTTCCAAGTAATATTTCCGTTTGAATCTAGTTTTAAAATCCAAAAATCTTTATCTCCTGCATTTTCACCTACATCGAGATCAGTGCTTTCTGAATAGCCAATTATGGCAAAACCTCCGTCTGTTGTTGTAATAATTTTTTCACCTCGGTCATCGCCACTCCCTCCATATGTTTTTATCCATTCTAATGTGTCGCTTTGAGAATATTTAATAACGAAATAATCAAAGCTTTCGTCATTTTTTGCTGAAAAGTCAAGGTCGTTACTCTGTACATAGCCCAAAATAGCATAACCACCATCCTCTGTACTCACAACAGATTTTGCTACTTCATTTTTAGACCCACCAATTGTTTTTACAAAGTCTATTTCTTCCAAGAAAACAGAAGGAAGTTCAATTGTTTTTTTGTTACAATTAGAAAATAGTAGGCAAAAAACACAGAAGAATAGTAGTTTTTGCATGGAGTTATTTATTTACTATTAGCTTTTTAACTGAATTGTCGTTTACCCTAATCAAATAGATTCCTGTTGAAAGTCCGTTGATGTTAATTTCAAAATTTTGGTTTTTAATATTCTCAAAAGAACGAACTCTTTTACCCAAAATAGAGATCACTTCAATAGTTTCGATAGTACCTTTACTAACTGAAATGGTTGGGTTTATATTCGTTGGATTGGGGTATATTTTTAAAGAAGCTTTATTAATTTCGTTCGTATCTGAACCTAAGGTGCCGCTTTTTCTTACGATAAACATTCCTCTGTTAATATCATTAATAACAATATTTCCACTGGGGAAATAGGGATAGACGCTCCAAACACCTCTGAAAGAAGTATTGTCGTGCTCAGGATGTGTGTCAAAATATCCTATTTCTGTCATAGAGTTTGAAGAAGATGAAATATTGGAGATGTCCAATACTCTCATACCAGCCGTATAACTAGAAAGGAAATACTCGTTTCCTTTGGTATATCCATTATGATCAATAGCTCTAGTTTCACCTAAATAGGTTGAAGATAGGCTTGGATTATCCAAATCTTGTAAATCGAAAATGAGTGTTCGGGTATTCATTCCATAATTTCGTTCATCCGTTTCATCACCCAAAATAAAATAGCGGTGATCTTCAGTAAACCAACCTTGATGGGTGTATCCAATTTGAGGATAGTTAATATTTGAAATTCTTGTTACATTGCTTTTATCAGTAACATCCAGCACAACAATTTCATCTTCGTTACTACCAATATAGATTTCTTTGCCTTGGTGTTCTGTGTCTGGACCGTTGTAGGTGATTACTTGTGCATCGTGGGAGTATCCATCAGTTCTATAATCTCCCATACTTGTTGGGGTAGTAGGGGTTGAAATATCAATAAAAATAGGACCTCCTCCGTTAGTACTTCTACAACCTACCAAATAAGCAACACCTTTGTCTTCATTAATTACAATATTATGACAACTTCCTACACCGGTGTAGATAGCATCGGCTGTAAAACTTTGTTCGGAAGTTACCCCACGAAGCTTTGTTAAGTCAAACACTTGCATTCCATGTTCTCCAACAATATCGGCAACAATAAAGGCATGATTGTTATAAACTTTAATATCTCGCCATGAGTTATTACCGGCGTTAGAATCTAGTCTACCTAAAAAAATAGGGTTGACAGGATCAGTAATATCAATAAAAGCAGTACTGTTAGACATTCCCGCAATTGCATATTCTTTGTTTGTTGTAGGGTCTGTCCATCCCCAAATATCGCTACTACTTGGTGATCCATTGGAGTTCGCAAGTGTTGAAATGGGGATAAATGCCATTAAATCGTAATTGCTACAAGGATATTCTCCAGCCATACCATTACTACAGGTAGTTTGAGAATGAATTACTGTAATTGACAATAAAAACGAGATGAGAAAGACTTTTTTAAACATGCTGAAAAATTTAGGGGTGCCTAACAAATTTATAAAATATTGATATACAATGCTAAAAAGATTTTGGTGGCTGTTTTTATTGTACTGGATTCGCTTATTAATAGACTGTGCTAATTGTTGAGATATAAGTATCTTTGTGGCATGTTAGAAAATAAAAATCAAGGAAGAACGTCGCTATCATCATTAGGCGAGTTCGGACTAATAGATCATTTGACGAAACACTTTTCATTGCAGCATTCAACGTCAGTGAAAGGAGTAGGTGATGATGCAGCAGTATTGGAATCTTCTGAAAAACAAACAGTAGTAACCACAGATTTATTGGTTGAAGGTGTACATTTTGATTTAAGTTATATGCCTTTAAAGCATTTAGGATACAAAGCGGTAATGGTAAATTTATCGGATGTGTATGCTATGAATGCAGAAGCTGAACAAATTACAGTGTCTATCGCGGTTTCTAATAGATTTACATTAGAGGCTATTGAAGAGTTATATGCTGGGATTCAATTGGCTTGTCATACTTATAAAGTAGACTTGATAGGTGGTGATACAACTTCATCGACTAAAGGGATTTTAATATCAATTACAGCGATTGGTAAGGCAGCTAAAGAAGATATTGTGTACAGAGATGGAGCCAAGCCTACAGATTTAATTGTGGTTTCAGGAGATTTAGGAGGAGCCTATTTAGGATTGCAAGTGTTGGAGAGAGAGAAGCAGGTGTTTGAAGTAAACCCTCAGAATCAACCAGATTTAGAAAACTACTCTTATATTATTGAAAGACAATTAAAGCCAGAAGCAAGAAAAGATATACCAAGGCTTTTAAAAGATTTGGAAGTGAAACCTACTTCAATGATCGATATTTCTGATGGATTATCCTCAGAGATTTTTCATATCTGTACTCAAAGTAAAGTAGGATGTAAAATTTATGAAGATAAGTTTCCTTTAGATCCTCAGGTCATTTCTACTTGTGAGGAATTTGATATTGATTCAACAATGGTTGCCCTGAGTGGAGGAGAAGACTATGAATTATTGTTTACGGTTTCTATTAATGATTTTGATAAGATAAAAGGAAATCCTCACCTAACGGTTATTGGACATATTACGGAGAAAAATCAAGGATTGAATTTAGTAACTAGAGCCAACCAAGAAATAGCACTGAAAGCGCAGGGTTGGAATTCGTTTGAAGAATAAATCTAAGGTCGTTTTTAAAACGACCTTTTTTTTGCACTTTTCGCAAATTCAAATTCTCAGAAGAATTGTTTGGAATCTCATTATTTGCTGAAAATGAATCTTTAAAATAAATGAAAAGTTATCACAAAAGAATGTGTAAATTTAAGTAACTGTTATACATAATATTGACTTGTAAATTTTTGGTATAAAAGTTGTATATTAGGCAAGTAGAAACATTTATTTATTAACAAAAAATCAAAAAGAATGGGAATTTTTTCATTTATCAAAAATGCCGGTGCAAAAGTATTTGGAATCGGGAAAACTACAGAAGAAGAAGCTGCGGAAAAGGCTGGAAAGTTAATTGAAGCTGTAAATACTTTAAACTTATCAGTAGCAGATTTAGCCGTAACTGTTGAAGATGATAAAGCAACAGTAACTGGTGAAGCAGCGGATTTAGCTACTAAGGAAAAAGTAGTATTAGTAGTTGGAAATACCGAAGGAATTGCATCTGTAGAAGATAATATGACTGTAGCTGAAGTAGAAGAGATTAAAGAGGAGGAAATGGCACAGTTTCATACTGTTGTAAGCGGTGATACATTAGGTAAAATTGCTAAGAATTTTTATGGTGATGCCATGAAGTATCCTGTAATTTTCGAAGCAAACAAGCCAATGCTTTCTCATCCAGATAAAATTTATCCTGGACAAGTACTAAGAATTCCACCATTAGTGGACTAATTAGTTTACAATATATGATGAAAAAAGGCTGTCTTAGACAGCCTTTTTTATATTAAATAGTTTCTAGTACTTTTTGAACTTTATCGGTTTGGTACCAGAAGTGAATCCTTTCTCCATATTCGAGCATCTGTTTTATTTGTTGCTCATCAATTTTGTTCCAGTAGAAGCCTAAATTATCGAGAATATAATCTGTTTGTTCACTACATACTTGGTATGGAATCACATTAGAAACTTGGGCGTCAAAAGCCCTAGAGTGTAAAAGAAAGCGGTTGATGAGTTCTTTCTTTTGACTGTATTGGTTTAATAAATTTTCAAAGAAATCGCTCATTTTTTCAAGAGTGATTGGATACCCATTTTTATTTGCTAAATCAGCAAAAACGGTATTGCTCAATGAGTGCGTGTTCCTAATATGGAAATTTCTGTTGAACAATTCCTTTTTATCAAATAATAGTAAAATGGCCTCCGTAACCTTGTCAATACAAGAAATTTCCATGTTACGCTGCTCTACAGGCATGGCTTCAACAGCTAGGTAAGATTTCAGTCGATTGTAAAAAGCATTGTCTTCGATATTCTTTTGAAAACTTCCGTTTGTGCTATTGAAACTTAAATTTCCAACTCTATAAATATTAGCCTTAATCCCTTTTTTTCTTGCTTTATCTAAAAGTGTATCACCTTCTAATTTACTTTGTGTATAGAAATTTGTGTGGTTTTGATTCTTGTTCGTTTCCTTTTCAGTGAATAGGAAAGATGAATCTTGTGAATCTGCATTCTTAAACCCAGAAATACTTAATGTAGATACATGGTGTATAACTTTTGAGATTCCTTGTGAAGCAAAGGAAATCATTGTTTCGATAGGATATACATTGATTTTTTGAAAACTTTCAAGGCTTCCATAATGCTTAGCGTTTGCAGCTGCATTTATAATTCCATCGACTGATATAGATAGTTTTTGGTAAATGGTCTCATCAATTCCGAATAATGGTTTTGAGATATCGCCTGCATAAACAATTAGGTTTTCAGTATTTGGTAATTCTTCATTAAAGTAAAATCCATATAATTCCGATAATCTTTCTCTCGCAATGTTATCATTATCTCCCCTTACGATAGTTACTATTTTTGATGAATTTCGAATTAATAAGCTTCTAAGAAGGTTAATTCCTAAATATCCTGTCGACCCAAAAAGTAGTACATTGTTATAGGTTGTAGCTTTTTCAAGGTTTAATGTGTTTAAATCATTAATGTTAGAAATGTATTCCTGTTTTTCGGCGTTAACCTTTTCTGTGATGAGTTGTTGGAGTCCTAACTCCTTAGATTGATCATCCTGATCGGTTTGGTTTTCTAATTGTCTTAATTGGGTAATATGTTGTTCAATTTTATTCTTAAAGAAATCTTTTGAATAACTAATATTTACTGATAACTGGGCAATCGTTGGGAATTTAAACAGATCATTAATTTCAAGTTTAAAGTATTCTTGAAGTCTGGCTACCATTCGGATTGCCAAAATTGAATTTCCTCCAATTTCAAAGAAATTATCATGAATACCTATTTTTTCGATATTTAAAACTTCTCCCCAAATGGTTGCAAGTTGTTCTTCAGTTGAATTTCTTGGAGCGTGATAAGAGTCAGCTGAAGTAGTTGAAATTTCAATATTTAAAAGCGCTTTTTTGTCAACTTTTTTGTTATTTGTTAAAGGGAATTCATCAATAGAAACAAAAGTTGAAGGAACCATAAAACTTGGTAAAGTTGCATGAAGTTCTTCTTTAATACTATTCTCGTTAAATTCGTTTTCAGTAGTAACATAACAAACAAGTTGGTTAATTCCTTGGTTTATTTGTTTCGCTAAAACTACTGCTTGTTTGACTTCTTTTATTTGACTTACATGATGCTCAACTTCACCTAATTCGATTCTATAACCTCTAATTTTTACTTGATCATCTTTACGTCCTAAAAACTCAATAGTTCCATCGGATAACCATCGTGCAAGATCTCCAGATTTGTAGAGCTTCGTTTTTCCAGTTTTATCAAAAGGATTTTGAACGAACTTTTCATTGGTCAAATCTTCATTGTTTAGATAACCTCTACCGACTCCTTTACCACCAATACATAATTCTCCAATAACACCAATCGGAAGTGGATTTAAATTATTATCTGTTATATAAACTTGAGTATTGTGAATTGGATGACCAATAGTAACTCTATCTTTAATTGCTCCTTTGAAAATGGTAGCACAAATGCTGGCTTCTGTTGGACCATAGGCATTGTAATAATTAAAATGTTTAGAAAATGTTTTACCTAGCTCCAAAGGGATTGCTTCTCCAGCAGTAATTAACGTCTTTATCCCACTTAAATCTTCAATAGATAAAACCTGAAGTAGTGCAGGAGGTAATTTCATGAAGGAAATTTCCTGACTGCTGATAAACTCACGTAAATAACTAACATCAGTTTTTTTACTTTCTTCAATAATACAAAGTCTACTTCCACTTAACAGAGAAACAAAAATTTCACTAATAGAAGCGTCAAAAGAGGAACTAGCAAATTGCAAACAATGGTCTGAACTTTTTACTGAAAAAATCTCAATTTGAGATAAGATAGTATTAAGAACATTTTGATGCTCAATCATCACTCCTTTAGGATTTCCTGTACTTCCCGAAGTATAAATTATATAAGCTAAGCCTGAAGGATGAGTATTTTTTTCAGGAGTGAAAACTTCGTATTTCTCGTATTCCTTTTTAAAGGTGTTCATCACTTCACTATCGATAGTGATTTTTGATTTCGAATTTTCTTTGATGTACGTTTTTCTTTCCTCAGGATAATTCGGGTCAATAGGAATATAAGCAGCTCCCGTTTTCATGATACCTAGAATAGAAATAATAAACCATTCGTTTCTTTCTAAAATAACATTAATTAGTTCCTCACTTTGAATGGTGAAGTTTTCAATCAAGAAATTAGCAAATTGATTCGATTTTTCGTCGAGTTCTTTATAGGTAAGTTGGTTGTTACCAAAAACTAAAGCAATGTTGTTTGGGTATTCCTTCGCTATTTTTGAAAAATATCCATGAAGGGTATAGTTTTTCGGGAAGACCTTATTAAAGTCATTGAACTCAATAAGTGTTTGCTTTTTTTCATTCTGTGTTAAAATGGAAACATAATGTATGGAAACCTCTCTGTTATTCACAATGTTTGTAAGTAGTTGAATGTATCCATTAAGTAATCGTTGGATCGTATCTTCTTGAAATAATTCTGTACGATAATTGATTCCTAAGTAAATATGGTTATCCTTTTCATAGGAACTTAAGGTAAGATCAAACTTAGCCGTTTCTCTATTGACACCAAATGAAGAAACATCAATATTATGTAGGTTAAAACCATCTGACTCTTCAGGAGTGTTTTGTAAAATAAAGGCTACCTGAAATAGAGGAGAGGTGCTTAAGTCTCTTTCATTTAAAACTACATCAACAATTTTTTCAAAAGGAGCTAATTGATGATCATAAGCTTCGAGGGTCGTTTGCTTAACAGTCTTTAAAAAATCTTTAAAACTTAAGTTCTCACTTAAATTACTTCTTAAAGCTAAGGTGTTAACGAAGAAACCAATCATACCTTCTAATTCTGCTTGAGTTCTGTTTGCAATCGGAGTACCTACACAAATATCTTGCTGGTTACTCCATCTGCTTAACAAAACTTTAAAAGCCGATAACAAAAGCATGAATAAGGTAACACCTTCTTCTTTACAAATATTATTTAATGAAGAGCTTAGTTCAGACGATACTATATGTTCAATACTATTTCCTGAATTACTCTGAACAGAAGGCCTTGCAAAGTCAAAAGGAAGTGTAATGTTAGTAACGCCATTTAATTTTTGATGCCAATAATTAAGTTGGTTTTCAAGGATGTTTCCAGAAACATATTGACGTTGCCAAATGGCATAATCAGCATACTGTAATGTTAATGTAGGAAGCTTTGGTTCTTCATTTAGAATTAAGGCTTTATAAATGGTAGTAAACTCGTTGAAAAAGATGTCTTTTGACCAGCCGTCACCAACAATATGGTGGAAAACACTAGCAAAAACATAGCTTTGTTCTGAAACTTTAAACAGCTTTGCTTTTACTTTATAATCAATAGTTAAATCGAAAGGTGTGGCAGCAAATTTATCAACCTCTTCCTCGATTGATTCGTTTTCGGATATGGTTTGTTGAGCCAGACTCCATTGCTCTTCTGAAACTATTTTTTGATATCCATTACCTTTATTAGAAAGAAGCATTGTGCGTAGTATTTCATGTCGTGAAATAATTAGTTTTAATGTTTTCTCTAAGATTACAGCTTGCACATCTCCTTTTAATTCGAGAATCAAAGGCATGTCATATTCCTTACTTCCTTTAAACTGATCAATAAACCATAAACGTTCTTGGTTAAAAGAAAGCGGAATGTATTCTGGTCGCTGTTCTTGCTTTGTAATTGCAGGCAGCAGTGTTGTTGTATCTTGATTTGATAAGTGTTCAGCCAATTGAGCGATTGTAGAATATTTGAAAATATCTTTAATTGCAACCTCAATTGTTAATTCTTTTCTGATAGTTGAAACCAAACGTGTTGCCAACAAGCTATGACCACCCAATTCAAAGAAATTATCATTGGTTCCCACTTGTTCAATTTTTAATAATCTTGACCAAATGCTAGAGAGTTGTTCTTCAAGCTCAGTCTCTGGTGCTATGTAGGTATTTGATGAAAGCGAAGACGCGTCAGGCTCAGGGAGGGCTTTTTTATCTATTTTCCCATTTTGAGTTAATGGCATTTTACTCAGTGGAATCCAAACAGAGGGCACCATATAATCAGGTAAAAGCTTTTTTAACTCGTTTTGAACGCCTTCTTTATTGAAATCAGTTGCGGATATAATATAAGCTACCAATCGATTGTTACCTTGTTCATCCTTTTTAGCAAGAACGCAACATTCTACAACTTCGTCCAAGGAAGCTAGTGCATTTTCAATTTCACCAAGTTCGATTCTATAACCTCTTACTTTTACTTGATTATCGATTCTTCCTAAGAAAATAATATTTCCATCTGGAGACCATTTAGCTAAATCTCCAGTACGATAAATTTTTTCGTTTGCTTTAAATGGATTTTTAACAAATTTTTCATCGGTTAATTCTGGTTTGTTTAAATAACCATTGGCTAGCTGCTTACCTCCAATACAGAGTTCACCTGGAACTCCCATAGGGACTAATTGTTGATGAGCGTCTAAAATATAGATTTGATTATTAGTAACTGGGAAACCGATAAAAGGAGTGGTGTTTTCTATATTGTTATTTTCGTTACTCAGTTCATGAGTAGTAACCACATGAGCTTCACTTGGGCCGTAATGATTATGTAAAGTAACATCACTATTTTTTAAATAATGTATCAACTCAGGAGTCATTTTTAACTGTTCTCCTGCCACGAAAATATTTTTTACAGATGTCAGTTCCTCAAAATATCCTTCCGAACTAAAGAAGTTAAAGAAGGATGTTGGAAGAAATACAATGTCAATGGAATTTTCTTTGATATACTCCTTCAGAGCTAGAGCATCTTTTTTAAGTTCAGAGGATACGATATGTAGCTCTTTACCTTGACTCAAACTAAAGAATATTTCTTGAAAAGAGACGTCAAAACTAATACTTGTGAATTGAGTTACTTTATTTCCAGGAATTGCTGTTTCTTTTTGAAAATAGATTAAGTTAAAAAGAGCCTTATGTGGCATGAGTACACCTTTTGGTTTACCTGTAGAACCTGAAGTATAAATTAGGTAGGCTAATTGTTCAGGAGATACCTCTGGGAGAATTTCTGTTTGATTAGTTTCGCGAGTAAGTTCTGTTGATAACATTACGAACTCAAGATGATTGCTCGGTACCTTTTCGATACATTGCTCGCTGGTTAATAACAGCTTGACACCAGAATCTTCTATCATATGGTGGATTCTGCTTTCAGGGTATTCTGGATCAATGGCGACATAAGCAGATCCAGTTTTTAAAATAGCAAGAATGCCAATAACCATTTCTTCAGAACGATCAATACAAATACCCACTTTATCATTGAGTTGTACTCCTTTTGATAGTAAGTTAAGAGCGATTTTATCTGATTTTTGATCTAATTCGAGATATGTTAATTGTTGTTTTTGAAAAACTAAGGCAGTTCTGTTCGGATTAAGTGCTACTTGTGCCTTAAATAAGTCTAGAACAGTTTTGTCTTCAGGGTAAATTTTCGAGTTTTGATTAAATGTATCTCGCGAAATAGTTTTTTCACTAGGTTCCAAAATACTCAGGTTTTCAATTGGAAGCTCAATGTTTTGGGTAATACTATTGAGTAATTCCTTGAAGTTTCTTAGAATTTGTTGAGCGGTTGATTCTTTGAATAAATCGGAACAATATTCCATTCCCAAGGTTAACCGTCCGTTTTTATTAAATATAAGAAGTGTTAAGTCAAACTTTGAACTCTCCCTATCAATGGCATAATCCGAAATTTTAAGATTACCAAGTTTAGGTCCTTTATTTCCTTTTGGTGTGTTATTAATAACAAGCATTACTTGGAACAAAGGAGACATGCTTAGGTCTCGTTGGTTACTAACACTGTCAACAATTTTCTCAAAAGGGACAAGCTGATGATCATAACCTTCAAGTGTTGTTTGTTTTACACTTTGTAGGAAGTCTTTAAATTTAGGATTTCCATCTAAGTTGCTTCTAAACGCCAATGTATTCGTGAAAAAACCAATAAGTCCTTCTAATTCAGCTTGTGTTCTATTGGCTATGGGACTTCCAATACAAATATCTTTCTGATTTGAATATCTACTCATAAGTATTTTAAAAGCAGAAAGCATTAGGATGAAAAGAGTAACATCCTCTTTTTGGCATAATTGAAGTACATCCTTACTTAAAGATTCATCTAATTCTAAAGATGTGCCAGCACCATTTTTACTTTGAATAGCAGGTCTTGGAAAATCGGTAGGAAGTAATAGGTTATTTACGTTCTCCAGTTTATTCTTCCAATAGTTGATTTGTTTGTCTAACAGAGTGCCTTCAACGTGATTTCTCAACCAAATAGCATAATCAGAATACTGAATGTCAAGTGGAGATAAGGTAGTGGGTTTATTATTTGAAAAGCTATGATACAGTTCAGATAATTCATTCATAAAAATTCCTGAAGACCAGGCATCAGAAACAATATGATGGAATAGACAAACTAAAATATGATGGTCTTTATTTATACTGAAAAGACATGCTTTTAACATAAAGTCCTTTGAAAGATCAAACGGAACTTTTGTAAAATCCTCAACATCTTTTTGAGAGTTGATTGGAGATGTTTCTTTTTGAAGCATACTCCATTCATCACAGTTAATTACTTTCTGAAAAGGAACTCCATCTTGGGCTAATACGACTGTGCGTAATATTTCATGCCTTGTAATAATAGCTCGAACAGATTGTTCAATTGCCTCAATGTTTAAGCTACCTTCTAAATTAAGCATAAAAGGAACGTGGTATTCTACACTACCATTTAGTTGGTCTAAGAACCAAAGACGCTCTTGACTAAATGATAACGGTATATTACCTTCAAAGTTTTTGCTTACGCTTGTTACTTTAGGTAATGAAACATCACTCGTTTTAGGTTGATGTTTTTCGATAAACTCAATGAGTTCTTCTTTGTGTTCTTTTAATTGCGAAATTAATTCATTAGCAATCGGTTTGCTTGCCTTTAACTTTAGCGAGCCGTTATTAACTTCTAATTTGGCTCCATTTTGATTTAGTTCCTTTAAAATTTTTAATATATGTAGGCTCATCTTAAATTTCTATAATTTGGTTAAAATCTTCTTCGTCTTTTTCGTTTGTAGTAAATAAATCAATGAGGATTCCAAGTCCTTCGATAGTGGCGTTTTCAAATATTTCTCTAATAGAAATATTCACTCCTAGTTCTATTTTTATGGCAGATACCAATCTTGTAGCGAGTAAACTATGGCCACCGAGTTCAAAGAAATTGTCATCAACACTGAACTTTTCTATGTTCAGTAACAGTTGCCATATGTTAAATAGCTTCTTTTCAGTAGCAGTTCTTGGAGATATTTCTTCTTTAGCAGAGGTTAATATAGAATCTATTTCGGGTAAGGCTTTTCTATCAAGTTTCCCATTCACAGTTAATGGTAGCGTGTCAATTTCTACCCAAACCTTAGGAATCATGTATTCAGGTAAGGTATTTTTAAGCTCTTTAATAATTACATTTTTATTGATAGGAGCCGATTCAAAAACGACATAACCAACAAGGTAATCTTGGTTGTTTTTATCCTTTTTAGCTAGTACGCAACCATTATTGACATCTTCAATTTTTAGCAGTGTATTTTCAATTTCACCTAGTTCAATTCGATACCCTCTAATTTTAACTTGATCGTCATTTCTTTCTAGGAAGTCCAAGGTTCCGTCCGGTAGCCATCTCACAATATCACCAGTTTTATAGATTCTTTCACCTTTATTAAAAGGATGTTCTGTAAACTTTTCGGAAGTTAATTCTGGTTGGTTTAAATAACCACGAGCTAAACCATCTCCTGCAAGACACAATTCGCCATAAACACCAATAGGCTGTAGTTTATTTTCTGAATTTAAAATATAGGCTTGAGTATTACCAACAGGTTTCCCAATGGAAACTATTTCGTTTTTATTACTTTCAGAATCAAATAATAACTCAGTAGCAGTTACGGTAGTTTCTGTAGGTCCATATTCATTATAAAAATCTTTTTTCTCAGATAGTTTTTTTGCCAATTCATAAGAACATCGTTCACCTCCAGAAATAATTCGTTTTATACTTTCACAATGCTCTATGCCTTCTAGCTGAGAAAGATAACTAGGTGTGGCATGAATATGAGTTATTTTCTGATTGTTAACTAACTGGATTATATTATCAGGATTCAACAAATCGTCTTTTGAGAGAATAACAAGTCTCGCGCCATTTAGAAGTGTTATAAATAACTGTTCCACAGAAGCATCAAAAACATAGTTAGAAAAGAGTAAAATTCTTTCTGAATCTGTGATGTTGAATTTTTTTGATTGATAAGAAATAAGGTTTACCACCGATTGGTTCTCAATCATCACGCCTTTCGGAAGTCCAGTACTTCCAGAAGTGTAAATTATATAAGAAAGGTCGCTTGAGTTTGATTTTATCACAGGTGTTTCTTTTGATAAGGTTTCAATAGAACTCCAATCGTTATCTAATTTTAAAACAAAAATATCTTCTCGGTTTTCAGCTTCAATAAAACTATGTTGATCACTTAACAGAATCTTAATAGAGGTGTCGTTTATAATATGTTCAGTACGTTTTTCTGGATAATCTGAATCAATAGGAACATAGGCAGCTCCTGCTTTTAAGATTCCTAGAATCCCAATGATTAACTCAGGACTTCTGTCCATACATAAACCAATAATATCTCCTTTTTTAACTCCTTTATTCAATAAGAAATGCCCTAGTTGATTCGACTTTTCGTTAAGTTCCTTATAGGTAAGTTCCCTTTCGTTTTGACTAATGGCAATATGATGAGGTGTTTTAATTACTTGCTTTGTAAACAAGGTTGCCAACGTTTCGTTTTTTGGATACGTATGATTTGTATTCTGGAAATCAATCAGTAGTTTTTGTTCTTCATGAGTATCTAATAAGGAAACCGAATGAACGTTTTGAGATCTATTTTCTACCAATTGCTCTAATAGGATTTTATAGTGTTTTAGAAGTTGATCAACAGTATCTTTAGTAAAAGTGTTTTTACGATAAGTCATTGATAAATTAATCACTTCATTGCTCTCCAATGCGTCGAGTGAAAGATCGAATTTAGCTAAGGAACGATCAAAACTATATTTAGATGCATGAATATTATCAAACTGAAGTTTCTGGTTTTCATCAAACGTATTTTGAAGAGCAAACATCACTTGAAATAAAGGAGTACTGTTCAGATCTCTATTTGAAGTTACTTTTTTAACGACTCTTTCAAAAGGAGCTATTTGGTGGTCATAAGCCTCTAAAGTGGTTTTTTTAACCGCTTCCAAAGCTTGTTTAAATGTAGGGTTCCCGCTTAAATCACTTCTTAGTGCTAATGTGTTTGTGAAAAAACCAATAATGTTTTCCAGTTCCGATTGTGTACGGTTGGCAATCGGAGTTCCAACACAAATATCCTCTTGATTGCTATACCTGCTTAGTAAAACTTTAAATCCAGTTAAAAGGAGCATAAACAAAGTCGTATCCTCTTCTTTACATACTTTATTCAAAGCTAATGTGAGTTTTTTGTCGAGGATTAATGAAGCAAGACCAGCATCATTATTCTGCGCTACATTAGCTGTAGAATCAAAAGGGAGTTTTAATTTAGGGACGTCATTTAATTTTTCTTTCCAATAGTTGAGTTGATCATCAATGATTTTACCTTCTAAATGTTTACGTTGCCAAATAGCGTAATCAGAGTATTGTATCTCTAAACTTGGTAGTGAAGGAGAAACGTTATTGCTGTAAGCATTATAAATCTCGTTTAGTTCGTTGATAAAAATGGCTTGTGACCATCCATCACTTGCAATATGATGAATAAGACAGGCTAGAACATACTTTCTGTCATCTGTTTTATAAACATTGACTCTGATTTTATAGTCTTCAGATAAATTAAACGGACTTGTTAAAAAGTTAAATATTTCATTTTGAATCTCAGAGGTGTTAGGAAAATGAATCTCATGTAATTTCCAATAGGTACTCGGAATAACTTTTTGAAATTCAATGTCGTTTTCACTGATTAATAAAGTTCGAAGCGTTTGATGTCGTTCGATAATTAATTGAAAAGATTTTTCAAGTACTTCAGTATCTAAGTCTCCTTCCAAATTAACAACAAATGGCATATGGTATTCCGTAGAACCTTGCAATTGATCCAAAAACCACAGTCGTTCTTGGCTAAATGATAAAGGAATGAATTCTTTATGCTCTCTTGTCATTGTAGGAAGTGCACTTCTATTATTACCATTTTTAGTTATGAGTTCTGAAATTTCTGCAATTGTTCTATGTTCAAAAACTTCTTTAATAGTAAGTTCTAACTTTAGTTGCGATCGAATTTGTGAAACCAGTCTTGTTGCTAAAAGAGAGTGTCCACCTAATTCAAAGAAGTTATCATGAATTCCTATTTTTTCAATAGACAAAAGTTCTTGCCAAATTGAAACTAACTTTGTTTCGAATTCGTTTCTAGGAGCTTCATAAAGTGAAGAAGAAACAAATACCGTTTCTGGTATAGGAAGTGCTTTTTTATCCACTTTTCCGTTGGAAGTAATTGGCATTGTTTCCAATGCAATCCAAACAGTAGGGATCATATATTCAGGAAGTTTTAGCGTTAACTTTTCTTGAACAGTTTCTTTGGTTAATTCATCATTGAGTACAACATAGGCAACCAAACTATGAATGTTATTCTTATCCTTATGAGTGATCACTGAGTGTTGAACAACTCCTTTAATCGAATAAAGAGCATTTTCTATTTCACCAAGTTCAATTCTATAGCCTCTTATTTTAACTTGATCATCAATTCTTCCAGCAAATTCCAAAGATCCATCAGGTAGCCATCTGGCTAAATCACCTGTTTTGTAGATTCTTTCACTTGAGTTTTTATGAAATGGATTTTGGATAAATTTTTCGGCGGTCAATTCCGCTCTATTAAGATAACCTCTAGCCAATCCTGAACCACCAACGCATAGTTCACCAGTAGCCCCCATTGGTAAAAGGGAGTGGTGCTGATTTAAAATATAAACCTGTGTGTTATTGATAGGTTTTCCTATAGAAACAAGAGAAGTTAACTCTTCATTAAAAATGGAAGTACAGATACTCGTTTCGGTTGGTCCATAACCATTAACAAAGTTACAATGTTTAGCTACCTTTTTTGCCAGATCAAGTGAGATGGCTTCACCAGCTGAAACAATGGTCTTAATTCCTGTCAGTTTTTCAATAGATAAAAGTTGTAGGAAAGCAGGAGGTATGGTTGCTAGGGTAATACCGTTGTCGACAATAAAATTCGTAAAGTAATTAACATCAGATTTTTGTTTTTCGTCAATGATGTACAAGGTGCTCTCTGAGAGTAATGATGTAAGAATCTCACTAATTGAAGCATCAAATGATGGGCTCGCAAACTGTAAACATTTAGAGTTTTTATGAATAAAGAAACCATCTATTTGAGCAAATACTGTGTTTAGAACCGCTTTATGTTCAATCATTACTCCTTTAGGCTTTCCTGTACTACCAGAGGTGTATATGATATAGGCTAAGTTATTAGAACTTACAGATCGTTGAGGTAAATCACTTGAGACGTTAGAACAGTCTTGCTGGAACTTTTCAATAAAGCTTTGGTCTATTATAGTAGTGGAATTACTGTCTTCAATAATATAACTTTTTCGCTCTTTGGGGAATTTCGGATCAATAGGAACGTAGGTTCCTCCAGCTTTAAGTATTCCTAAGAAAGCTACAATTAACCAAGGAGACCTCTCTAGAATGACAGCTACGGATTCCTCTATCTCTAGATTGTTGATTGAAAGTAAATAATTAGCAAATTGATTTGATTTTTCATCAAGTTCTTGGTACGTGAATTTCGAGTTATTATGCGCTACGGCGATTAAATGTGGAGCTTTATTTACATGCTCTATAAAAAGATCGATGATAGTTTTATGATCAGGGTAACCAGTGTTTGTATCATTAAAATTATGTATTAAAAGTTGTTGTTCGTGATTTGGTAAAATGTTGATTTCAGAAATGCTCTTTTGCTCTTCATTTAAATTAGTTAAAAGTTCGTTTAGAACAATTTCCATATAGCTAAGTAGTCGCTCTGGAGCTATGCTTTTATCTAGTTGAGCATTCAATTTAAAAGTATCACCATAGTCATCAACATTTAGCGAAAATGGATAGTTACTGCGTTCAACTGCGTCAACAATAGTCACTTTTGTATTGCCTAGAGTAATTGTTTTATTAACTGATAAATCTGCAGAAGAATGTCTGAAGTTTAATACAGCGCTGACAAGTGGCGTATTATTAGGAATAGAAGTCCAGTTGTGAATTTCAGAAATAGCCGTTTGTTCATAAGGAATTAAACTATTTAAATGGCTATGTACTTGCTCTAAGTATTCTTTTACATTTCCTTTTAGAGGAATTAATACTGGCAACGTGTTTATAAATAAACCTAAAGATTCCGAGGCCTCTGACGTGGCTTGAAGTCTTCCAGAGAATAAAGAGCCAAACAAAGCATAATCGGTATTGCTACATTGCCCAACGATAAGACCAAAAGCTGCATGGAAAAAAGAGGCAGGACTAATTCCTAAGTTCTGACATTTCGTTTTTATTTCAGAACTGAACTCCTTAGATAATTCTAAATCTTTTTCCTTAATTCTACTTGCTGGAGTAGAAGTGTTTGACAGATTAAACGGATAGCTTGGTTCTGATATTTCTGAGAATAAATCACTAAAGAATGGCTCTGCGTTATTGTTTTCTCTTTGATATCGAACTTGACCAATAAACTCTCTGTAAAGTCTTGGAGAATCAAGTTTTTCCTGTTCATCAGATAATATAATATCAATTTCGTTAATTAACTTACTTAGCCCCACATGATCTGAGATCAAATGATGTTCGTTAAAGATTAAATAAAACTTATTATTATCCTTTGCATATTGAAGGTTAATCAGTGAGCCTTTAGAAACGTCCATCCATTGGTTTCCAAGTTCAATAACTGATTTTAGCTGAGGAAGAATCTCTTTAGAGTCATCTATTGTCAAGGTTGTTATCGGTAAGAATACTTCTTTTTGTACTACTTGTACAGGTTGAGAAATACCTTTGCCAATAAAGCATGTTCTTAACACATCATGTCTTTCGATAACCTTTTGAAGAGCGTTTGTGAATTTTTGACGATCATCTTCTGAGTCAAAAGAAAATAAACAAGAAAAAATATAAGGATCTCCTTCTTCTTCAGAGCTTAATAAATGGTGGTAATAAATTCCTTCTTGTAATGGAGATAATGAATAGATATCTTGAATATTTTCAATACCATTTGGGATCGTATCAGTTATAATATCGATATCTTTTTGATTTAATTCCGCTAAAGGAATCATTTCAGGAGTAATCTCTTTGCTCTCGTTGGTAATCTGATTTGACGGAGCTTCAAACTGATTGGTTGTTTTTTGAAGCCTTTGGCAAATCCTTTCTATGATTGGGAAATCAAAAATTTCATTAACAGCGATACTATAGCCTTTTGCGCGTAACTTAGCAATAAGTTGAATAACCAAAATACTATGACCTCCTAGTTTAAAGAAGTTATCCCTAATACCCACTTTCGATATTCCTAAAAGCTCTTGCCAAATGGTAGCCAATTCAACTTCCAAAGGAGTATTCGGAGCTACATAGTTGTCTTCTGAAGTTTCATTTATTTTAGGTTGAGGTAACGCCTTTTTATCCAGTTTTCCATTAGGAGTTAAAGGGATGGTATCCAACTCAACCCAAATGGCAGGAATCATATATTCTGGCAGTGATTTTTTTAAATCACTTTTTACACGTTCAATCGATGCCGGTTCTTCTAGTACAAGATAACCTACTAGTGTGTCGTTTTTTTGATTGTCTTTTTGAGCGAGTACGGCACAGTTTTTAACTTGTGGTAACTTGAATAAAGAACTCTCAATTTCTCCTAACTCAATTCGGTGTCCCCTAATTTTTACCTGATTATCCATTCGACTAATGAACTCAATAGTTCCATTAGGAAGCCAACTGGCGATATCTCCAGTTTTATAAATTAGCGCATCTTTTTTCAGTGGATGCTGGGTGAATTTCTGCTTGGTAAGTTCTTCATTATTCAAGTATCCAGAAGAAAGCCCCATTCCAGAAACACATAGTTCACCAGGTACACCAATTGGACAAATTTCATTTTTACTATTTAAAATATAGACTTCCATATGTGCAATAGGACGTCCAATTGGAAGCACAGGAGCCTTATCCAATTTTGGATCAAATTTGTGTTCGGTAACCGATATGGTTGCTTCTGTAGGACCATATTTGTTATAGAAATCTACATTGGCTGGTATTTCTTTTGCTAGACTTAAAGAACAAACTTCTCCACCAGAAACAACTCTTTTCAATTCAGGGCAATCGTCCAAGTTATTCAATTGTTGTAAGTAACTTGGAGTAGCATGAAGGTGAGTTACATTTTTGTCTTTTAGAAGTAAATGAAACTTCTCTGTATCAAGAATATCATTTTTTGATGGCAATACAAGAGTTGCACCATTCGTTAGAGCTAAGAAAACCTGTTCAATAGAAGCATCAAAAATAAAGTTCGAGAACTGGAGAACATTTTCATTTGAGCTAAAATTAAAAAGCTGTGATTGATATTGTATGTAATTGCTAAGTGAGTTGTGCTGAATCATAACTCCTTTAGGAGTTCCTGTTGTACCAGAAGTATAAATTACATAGGCTAAATTATCAGTGTTTTTACTTCTTTCAATATTAGTTGTTGAAAAAGTAGAAATCTCATCCCAATCATTTTTTAAATTGATTGTTAATAGTTTTTCTCTTTTAACAATAGTGTCGGAAGTGTGCAGTAGAATATCAATTTGAGTATTCTCAATAATAAAATCGATTCTCTTTTTAGGGTAGTCAGGAGATATAGGAACATAAGCTGCACCAGCCTTTAAAATACCTAGAATACCAATGAGCATTTCAAAGTTTTTCTCAGCGAGTAGTCCAACGATATCATTCTGTTGAATTCCTTTGTTTTTTAGGAAGTTGGCAAGTTGATTTGCTCTGTTATTTAGGGTTTCATAAGTAAGTTCCTTTTTATTATGAATTAGAGCAATATTATCAGGTGTTGCAAATGCTTGTTTTTCAAAGAAATCCAGTACAGTTCTGTTAACGGGAAGTTCATATGCTGAATCATTAAATTGATGAAGTAATTGCTGTAGTTCATTTTCAGGAGTAACAGAAATGTTCTTTACAGGTGCATCAAGAGAAATAGTAAACTGTCGAATAATATGTAAAAAACGATTAGCAATTAGCTCGATTTCTTGTTGTGAGAAATACTCTTTGTTATAGTCAACGTTCAATATTAAAGGAACTTCTGATCCATAATCAGACCATCTGAAAGAAATAGGGCTAGAAACCTCTTCAGTACAAGTTATATTTTTAGAAAATGAGTTTAAATCATCATTAATGGTTCTAGCTAGTTTGAAAAACTCATAGTTTACGGTAACATCAAAAAGTTGTAGTTTATCTTCCGATAAAAGGTTTAGTGACCTGTTTATGTGCGATGTTGGGTATAACCTGTGACGATAATCTTTCCTTTGCTCTTGTTTTATATTGGTCAGAAGTTCTGATAAAGTTTGCTCATCATCATATTCACCTTTGTAAGGAAGAATACTAGAAAACATACCAAGAGTTTTTCTTTCTACTCTACTACCACGGTTATGGGTAGGTATACCAATGGTGAAGTCTTTTTGATCAAGAGTTTTTCCGAAGTATATTGAAAGTGCAGCAATACTAAATTGCGCTATATTGGCAGATGTTTTTTCAGTCAGTATATCAATAATATTCCTATCTGAAGCAGAAATTGAGATAGAGTGTCTCCCTGCATTTGGTGTTTGACTGGCAAATTTTTTACGGAATATCGATTTTGGAATGGTGGTGAATTTTTCCTTCCAATATTCCGCATCTTTCTCGTATTGCTTGGAGTTAAGATATTCGTTGTTTTTTTGCGCTATGTCAAAATATTTAGGAAACTCAGTGTTTTCGGAAGGCTTATTATGTACTAATAATTCGTATTCATCAATAACATAGTTGACTTTAATAGAACAACCATAACCGTCTGTAATTAAGTGGTGATAACGCATAAACCACCAAAACTCATTCTCGCTAATTTTTATTAATACATTTTCGTATAGTTGATCTCCGTAAATATCAAAAGGAGTATTGAATTTTGATTGCATCCATTCTTTAGCAAATTTTTGAGGAGACAGTTCATTAGAAAAATCAAGTTCTTTAAGATCAATTTTAATGGTAGATTGCTTTGGGGAAAATTTAGGAATGCTACTTGAAAAATCGAATTCTAAATTGAAAATATCAAAAGCTGATGGGAGCTTTTGGATAGCTGATTTAAATTGGTTTACATTAAAATCGCCATTAAAAATTACATATCCCCCGATATTGTATAAAGGACTGTTTGGATTTAATAATTGCGAATAAAATACATCTTGCTGAGCTAAATGCAGATCCGTTTTTGATTGAATTTTCATTATTAATAGAGTAATAATATAAGGTACAGGCTCCCTAGAGAAAGTGAAAACTTCCTCTTAAAAGTTCATATAACAGAACAGCAGCCCAATACCTAAGATTTAAGGTAAAAGATTAACGTATGTTGAATGAAATGATGGTAACCTGAATATGAGTCAGATTACAGATTAATTAATGTTAATTAGCTAGAATTACAGATTTTACGTGTAAGTCGTTCCTGCGTTTGGAGTTTGTCAGTAACTAATAATCCTATATATCCCCCTCCATGGATTAGGCTCATTGTTATTTTCCCTTGCATTTTGGTTAAGTTTGGTTAAAATGTTCAAAAAGTCATTTAAAAATAACAAGAAAAGAAAGTAAAAAACTCTCTTTTAGGGACCTCATTTTTTTCAAAAAAACTCTTATTTCGTTCGGTTGATATGTTTTTTTAATTACAATCTATTTGCATTTTTAAATAGCTCAAAAATAGATTGCGGAGCAAAGTTACAAATCTTTAAAACACGAAAAGACAAACTTCAAATTAAGGATTCGTTAAGCCAGCGTTAAAGGGTTGTTTTGCAGTTTTTAATCTTTTTTAACGGCTATTTATTTAACTAATATTTAACGAAACTTTATGAGGGCTAAATATGGCTGTTAATTTGAATAAACGAATGCTATTTTATCCTTAAATCTAAATAGTGTTGATTAATATTTCCCCATCTTTGCAATTTTAATTAAAGTGGATAATGAATTCAAGAATATTAGCATTAATTGCAACATCAATTGCAACTTTAATTTATGGGATAACTTTCACAGTAGCTAAGGAAGTAATGCCACTTTATATAAAGCCTTATGGTTTTATTGTATTAAGAGTTGGAGGAGCGGTTGCTGTTTTTTGGATGATAGGGTTATTTCTCAAAAAAGAAGCGATTGATAATGGAGATTTTAAGCGCATTATTATGGCATCTTTCTTTGGAATAGCGTTGAATATGTTAACGTTTTTTAAAGGGCTTAGCTATACAACACCTATAAGTGCTTCGGTAATGATGGTTACTACCCCAATTTTGGTCATGATTTTTGCCAGTATAATTTTAAAAGAAAAGCTATTTCTAAGAAAAATTGCTGGAGTAGTAATTGGGTTAGTAGGGGCAGTAATATTGATTCTTTACGGAAATGCAGGAGGTGGAGATGCAAAAAATATGATGATCGGTAATTTTCTTGTCTTTGTAAATGCTGCTTCTTACGGTTTGTATTTAGTAATTGTAAGAGACATTATTCAAAAATACAATCCAATTGTTTTTGTCAAATGGTTATACCTTTTTGGTTTCTTAATGGTATTACCTTTTGGATGGTCAGAGTTGTCAGAAGTAGCTTGGCAAAGTATGCCTATGAATATATATCTAAAAGCTGGATTTGTAGTTGTTTTTGCAACTTGTATTACCTACTTATTCAATCTGTTTGCTTTGTCAAAATTAAAACCAACTACGGTAAGTGTGTTTATTTATTTACAGCCAGTTATCGCTTCTGTTTATGCTTTATTAGTGGGTAGCGATACTGTAAACACAATTAAAATTTTAGCAACGGTACTTATATTTACAGGTGTATATCTAGTTAGCAAAAGAGCAAAGGGAACAACCAATAAATAATGTATCTTTGCACCCAATAAAATTGAAATTATGATCCATTCAATGACTGGGTATGGTAAATCTATTTTACAATTACCTACCAAAAAAGTGACAATTGAGATAAAATCACTAAATAGCAAAACACTTGACTTAAACGCGCGTATGCCATCTTACTACAAGGAAAAAGAACTTAAGGTGAGAAAAGGTTTGGCAAGTAGTTTAGTTAGAGGGAAAATAGATTTTTCAATTTTTGTAGAAATTACTGCTGATGAAACTTCAACTACAGTAAATAAAGGTGTAGTAAAGGAGTATATGGATCAGCTAAGAAATATAGTACAATCTGGAACAAGTGATGATGTTGAATTATTGCATATGGCCATAAAAATGCCAGATGCTTTAAAAACGGAGAGAGAAGAGTTAGACGAAGAGGAGTGGAAGCAAATTGAAGAGGGAATTGATAGTGCTGTAAAGGAGATAGTTCAATATAGAATTGATGAAGCGAAATCTTTAGAGGAAGATTTTAAACAACGTATTGCAAATATCAAACAAGGATTGGTTGAGGTAGAAAAACTAGATCTAGAAAGAATTGAACATGTAAAAACTCGTTTGAGAAAAGCCTTAACAGAACTTGAGGCAGAAGTAGACGAAAATAGATTTGAGCAGGAGCTTATTTATTATTTAGAAAAGCTTGATATAAACGAAGAAAAAGTTCGTTTGGCAAATCATTTAGATTATTTCTTGGAGCAATTGGCTACTCCAGATTCAAATGGTAAAAAATTAGGATTCATTGTTCAGGAGATAGGAAGAGAAATCAACACAACAGGATCAAAAGCGAACTATGCACCAGTTCAGAAAGTTGTGATTCAAATGAAAGACGAATTAGAAAAAATTAAAGAACAAATTTTAAATATATTATAAAGAATGGCGAAAGATTTTCAGGGTAAATTATTTGTGTTTTCAGCCCCTTCTGGTTCGGGGAAAACTACAATTGTTCGTCATCTATTAGCTCAAGAACGTTTTAATCTTGAATTTTCAATTTCAGCAACTTCAAGAGAACCAAGAGGGAATGAAAAAGATGGTGAAGCATATTATTTTATTTCAACGAAAGAGTTTAAAAATAAGATAAAGAACGAAGAGTTTTTGGAGTGGGAAGAAGTGTATAGAGACAATTTCTACGGAACATTAAAAACTGAGGTTGAACGAATTTGGGCACAAGGAAAGCACGTTATTTTTGATATTGATGTAGTTGGAGGATTAAGAGTAAAAGAAAAATTTCCTGAACAAACGCTAGCTGTGTTTGTAAAACCTCCAGATATTAATGAATTGGTAAGAAGATTGAAGGAGCGAGGTGAAGAAAGTGAAGATAAAATCAACATGAGAGTAGCAAAGGCTTCTGTTGAGTTGGCAACAGCTCCTCAATTTGATAAGATTATCAAAAACTACGATTTACAAGTAGCTCTTCAAGATGCTGAAGATTTGGTAGATGATTTCTTAGGGTTAAAGCCAGTTAAAAACGAAGAAAAATAAACGAATAATGAGCAAAAAAATTGGGTTGTATTTTGGAACCTTTAATCCCATTCATGTTGGGCATTTAATCATAGCAAATCATATGGTTGAAAACTCTGATCTGGATGAAATTTGGATGATGGTTACTCCTCATAATCCTTTTAAGAAAAAAAGCTCCTTACTTGACAATCATCATCGATTAGAAATGGTGTATTTAGCAACTCAAGAATATGACAAAATTAAACCGTCAGATTTTGAGTTTAAGTTGCCACAACCAAATTATACAATTAATACACTTACTCAACTTTCTGAAAAATATCCTGAAAAAGAGTTTAGCTTGATCATGGGAGAGGATAACCTAAAAAGTTTTCATAAGTGGAAAAACTATGAAGCTATTTTAGATGATTACCATGTCTATGTATATCCAAGAATCTCGGAAGGTACTGTTGAAACTCAGTTTGACAATCACAAAAAAATTCATAGAGTTGAGGCTCCGATAGTGCAAATATCTTCAACGATGATTAGAAATGGAATTAAAGAAGGAAAGTCAATTAGACCGCTTCTTTCAGATGCTGTTTGGAAGTATGTTGATGATATGAATTTTTATAAGAAGTAAATTTATTGTGTGATTTAATAGCATAAAAAACCACTTTATAAATCTTATATGACGTGGTTCTATTTTAACTTCAACTTGCAACGGCTTATTCTCATAAAAATAAAAAAACTACTTCAATTTCCTGAAGTAGTTTTTGTTTGTTGTTAATACGTGATCCTAAAACCAAAAAAGCCTACTCTTAAAAACAACAAAACCACAACATCTCTGCTGTGGCTTTATCTCTATTATTTTTAAAATTTAATTTCTGTATAACTTACTCATACTCGCCACTAGTAAGGATTCTAGCAGGAGCTTTACTCGGACATTCTATGCGGCATCAGGGCATTACTCTTTATTACTCATTCGCGCGCCATCGGGGCTTTAGTCTTTTTCCATTCATCAAATTCTTTAAAAAAAATTATCAAAGCTTTGCTTTCATCTTGCGAGTAAAACAGAATAATATCGCACCATGAATGACTTGTATTAATATTATATTTTTGCTCAATCCAGTTTTGAAAGCCATCCATTAATTCAAAATCACTTATAGAGGTAGGGTCTCTGTAAAACCAGCCATCGATAAATGCTTTTAAGCATGATATTGAGCTTCTACCTATGTACATTTCAGGTCTTGCTTTTATTTTGGATAATAATTCCTCAATAGAGTTCATAGTTAAAAATTTGTTTTATTTACTGTATAACCTAATGGAGAGAACAAGTCTTCTGTGATTATATTCTGTGTTTTAATAAAGAACATTTCTTTTATTTTAATAAAATATCCGAATTGAATTTAATTATACATTATTTTAAAAACCACGCTATAAAAATTATAATGTGATTTTATCTATTTTTAAAGTTTAATTTACTCATACTTGGTACTCTTCACAGAGGAGCACTAGCAATTACTTTGACATTCTATGTGCCATCGGGGTTGTGATCTAGAAAATCTACAATAAACTTAATATTGGTAATACTTTAAACTTTATTTCATCATCTCTATTTCCCATAGCTTCAAAGAGCTTTTTCAATGCAACTCTTTGTGCTTCATCCAAATTTAGAACTTGATTTACCAACGAATTCAAGCTCTCTCCAGAATTTAAAATTCTCATAAATATGATTGACATCCATCTTGGAGAAGTGTAAACAGAATTCGGTAATGTCTTTAAAATTTCACTAACATATAAAGAATCTTCAAAATCTTCAATTGTATGTATTATAGAGAACATCAATTCGTCATATTCAAAATCATCTTTTAACGAAAAAATTAATTCACAAATTATCTCCTCTTCCCTTGACAGATGAATTTCATAAAGTTTATCTTCAAAGTCAGATAATAAACCTTCACTATAATTGGCTATTATAGCTTTTAATTCATTGATTAAATCTTTTGTTTTAGTTCTTACCATTTTCTTTGAAATATGATTTCTTTTTTATTAAATATTAAATGGTTTCAATCAGGAAGTTTTTTAATAGCCACGCTATAAAAATTATAACGTGGCTTTATCTTTATTATTTTTAAAATTTAATTTCTGTATAGCTTACTCATACTTTGCACGGATTACAAATCTGCGCTATCGGGTTTTAAATTCTTCTACGAATTGAATCATCCTAAGTACAGTAATCTTTTCTCCTTTTTTTTTATAAAAAGCTTTCTGTTCGTTAGTATTAGGAAACCTTTGATTTAGCTTTTCAAAAATACTAATCATTAGGTCTCCCAAGTCTTCATCATCTATTTCATAATCATTAATCAAATCATCATCTGGATAAATATTCTTTTCTATTTTTTTTGGTAAATAATCTTGTATTTTATTATATACAGCTTTTATTGATGTTTCAGTAAAAGAATAATCATTCAGAATCTCTTTTGAAAATTCTTCATAAGTTAGCTTAGGTCTTGAGTTAAAAATTACTTTTAAATTTGTAACCCATTTTTTATTTAATACATTTTCCAACATTAAGGTAAAATAATTATTCTTTTAATTCACTATGAACAAGAATTCCATTAGCAAAATAATTTTGATTTATCGTCATTTTAGAGAGATTATATGTTTTTTCAGATCTATTCGTCAATTCAATTCTTTCAACTTTCACTTCCGTCATTTTTGAGTTTTGATCTAATAAATAGCAAATATCTCCTTTTTCTAATTGTTTAACTTTTAAGTTATATCTGATTTTTGTTAGTTCGGGCTTAAAAGAACACCATCCTTTACCTTTTACAAAATATGGGTGATCTTGTGTATTCACATTAGATATATTTCCTTCTAATGAAATTTTAATTAGTTCATTGTGGAAAGGAGAATCAATCTGTAAAACTGTACTGTTTTCAATTTTATTTAAATCAATATTGTATGTTTTAATTGTATCTCCAATAACAATTTCTTCTATACTCTTTAAGGAACTATCGCCCATTGTAATTTTAGTACCCGAAATAAAACACATTAAAGCATTTGCTTTCCAAAACTCTTTTCTAAAGCCTCTTTTCGCGGCTTTTCTATTTCCTTTATATTCTTCTTGAATAGTCTTTTCCCAGCTTTGATTTACTTTATAAAGCATACTACCAGCATCATAAATTAATAAACCATAACCAACAAATGGAATCCATCTTCCGACAAACCTTCCAACACTTCTTGTTGCTGTCCACCTTAAAGGAGTTGTGATACCTCCGTTAAGAGTTGGTAATCTAACAGGAGAATTAAATGGAAGTAACTCACCAAAAACTTTTGAAGCTATTGATGTTCCCATGGAAGCAGCAGGAGCATTTCCAAACGCTCTGGTAATAAACCTTTTTCCAATTAAAGGAAGACCCGAAACAACTAGACCAGTCCCGACAGGGGTTTTCCATGTCAAAGCCGCATTGTTCTCGTTTTGAGATTCTGAGCTTGATCCACTATAAAATAAACTAGTATTCAACGTTATGCTTAATTGTCCACTGGTATATGTTGTTGTACCATCTCCATTATCGTTTGCGGTATCTCCACAACAACCATCATTATCATCTGTATCTCCATTTGCATTCCCTACTTCTGCTCTAAAACCGTTGTTAGGGTCATTAGGATCATAGAATGGATTATCTTCCATCATATTAAAAGCATCTTCAGAATCTCTAGGAGTAGTTCTTTTAAATAAGTCATCAAAATTATTCTCTTCATCCAGTTCCCCAATAGGTGCCATTCCATCAGGGTCGATAAAGAAAATAGGATTATTAAATGCATAATTATACGGCGAGTGCCTACGCATTTGTTCAGCAAGCGGATCTAAATTCATCCATCTACCTAAACTAGCATCGTAATTTCTAGCACCGAAGTCGTGCCATTCTAAGCCAAGCTCTTCATTTAGTTCTTTTCCATTATACCCAAACTTCTGCGCGGTGCTATTTCCAAGGGATGAAACGTTGTTATTATATCCTTTATGTTTAAGTCCAAAAGGATAGTAATTACTTTCCTCAATAATTTCAGAACTAGGAGTAATTGTGCCGTCTCCGTTATTATCTGTGTAAGATAATCTTACGTTTCCTAAATGGTCTTTATATTGGTAAGTATATTTGAAATTTCCAGAGTTATCTGGAGTTACGTATCCCTCTGGTTGATTAAAGAACTCAAGATTATTGTTTTTATAAACAAAATTACCTGCATAATCTGTTGTGTTGGTAGCTAGCCCATTTGGAGTTTTCTTTCTTAATTTCGCACCATTAGCGTCATATATATATTCAATATTTTTTCCTCCTATAGTTACTCTAGTCGGTAAGTTTAACTGATTATAAGCAATGTTGGTAATACCCTTATTAACATCAGTTTTCATATTACCATTAGCATCATACGAATACTCATTAGCTCTGTTGGATACATCTTTAAACCCATAGGTGCGGTTTGCAGTATCCGATACATTTAAAAGTTTATTGCCACTATCGTAGGTGTAGGTTAAGTTGTCCATTAACCCGAATGAAGTAGCAGCGGTGTTTAAGTGTCCATTTCTTCTTAAAGTATTAATATTGCCGTTCTTATCATAAGCAATTCCAGCTATACTATAGCCACCCCAACCATTACCATCATTAAATTGAGCACCTGTAACTCTGTTAAGCGCATCATAGGAATAGGTATATGTTTTAGAACGTGAATCTGTGTTTAAGGTATTCCAACTAGTTTGGCTGATGTTTCCATTATACAATGCCGTTCCACTGGTTGGTTTATCGTACCTAATTGTAAAATTAAACAAATCATTATCATTATGCGCATCTTGGTTAATGTTTTTTAACCAACCACGAACATTATAGGCGTAATCGACTTTTTGTAAACCTTTACCATTATCAACGATTTTAAAATCCTTAATTTTTCCACCGTTATGATACATAGAAATATCGCCTAATAAACTACCTGAAGAAGGGGTAGTAGATACATAAAAAGTTTCTCCATTCTTTTTATAATGAATTTCACTACCAATGCGCTCTACTCGCAACACATCTCCAACAGCATAGGTTGTTTTCTTTCCTTTGCTAGCGCCCTTTTCGTAAATATAAACATTAGAAGTATGAACGATATACATGGCATAACCGATGGTTCCGTAATGAGCATTTGCATTGGTGTTTGATAAGCCAATCATATAGTATTTGCCTAGTTGGTAAGGGCTAAACTCTACATACCCATCTCTTGCAAAACTTCCTTGAGTGGCCAGTCCATGAGACCAACCGTTAGAACCTGTTTTGGTAATTACATCGTTGCTAATACTAATACCACTAGTAATATCTTTATAACCATTTTTAGTTCCATTTCCAATCAGCTTAGCTTCTAGCTGACCTAATTCATCATAGTTGTTTTTAACAATACGTTCAGGAATTTGATTGTTAATCTTTTGTGTTTGACTAACCAGTCTATCCATATGGTCGTATTCAAAACGATCAATTGTAACAATATCTGACTTTCCTGTTTTTTTATGGGTAGTTCTTGTTTCGAATACCTTCCCTGTAAAATCATCTAATTTGTTTTCAACAATATCAGTAGTTCCTAAAAATGGATTTTTGGAATATACATAGATAGGGCGTGCTTTATCATCGTAGTAAGTTACAGTTGTAATCCAATGATTGGTGTCAAGTACTCTAATTTTTGAAACAGTAGCCAATCCTTTTGTGTTTGTGGTAGAAGTTACTCCATAACTTGAGGTGATACTTGTTGATAAGCCCGAAGGGAGGTCTACATAAGTATCATAATAATTAACAGTATGCAATTCTATGGCTGTTCCTGATGGATATGATTGAGAATAGTTATAGTATATTTTTTTTGAATCAACTGTTATATAGTTTGAAGTTCTATTACAGGTATTTTTAGGAAAAGCATTTGAAACCCAGTTTTGAATACCGTTTCTAGGTACATTATCCCAAGTTTTACCAGTTAATACTGGTCTTCCTAATTCATCATATTTTGTAAATAACCAATGATATGTTGGTCTGAGTTTTGCATCCTGAGTTACTACGGGTCTATCAAGCTTGTCATAAACAATATATTCCCACCCCTTCCCAGGAATTTTCTTTTCAACCAGTCTGTTTCTGTGGTCGTATTTATACTGATATCCTAAATCGTTAAGCTTACTAATAACGGTTGCTAAACTGTTGGTAGAAGCTTCCATTTTAGGAGGAAGTACATAGGTTAAATTACCAAAGCTGTCATACACATAATAGGTGTCGTGTTTTTGCCCAGCATTATAAGTGCGTTTTAATACAATTTGTCCTTCTTTATTTTTAAACTCCTCTGTGGTATGGTTTACACCGTCATTAGGGCGCCAGTTTTCATCTTTGGTACTTGTTTTTACAAGTTGTCCTGGTTCGTAAAAGCCATCTTTAACAATAGCTAAGTTAAGCGTAGGAGTATAGGTGTTATTAGAAAAACTAGTACTTACCTTGTAGCTTTTAACTTCATTAGTCGTGTTTACGCCATATTCAAACTTAATCGAATGACTATTATTTGAATACCCTTTCGAAGAAAAAGAACTTCCTTTTTTCCATGTTTTCCCAGGAGCAGTTTGTTCAAAAACTCTGCTTAAAGGAGAACTTTCCAATACTTTTTCTGAATACGCATTCACATCGGGTAATGAAACTCCTGCAAAGTCTTCGCTATGTTTCGCTTGGTAGTAGGCATTGGTCGCTTGAGCGATATTACCAGTAGCAATATTTCCATTAGTAACAGCTGATAAGGGGAGGTATTCTTTGGTTTGTCTTCCGAAATTGTCATACTCATAATGGGTAACTATATCTTTAGGCTCTGCCAAACCACTGATGGTGTTTTCCGAATTGACAAGCTCGTCAATAGTAAAATTACCACCGTCAATCTGTTCAAAAAGAGGACTCCAAAAATACTGTCTTACGCTAGTGTCAGAAGAATAAAATAAATAGTCACGCAGTCTGGTAGTATTTAAACCAGAACGCCATTTGTATTCAGTCCCGTTACTGATTTTATTTCCGTTTTTATCATACAATCCACTTACACCAGTATTTCCCCCCGAATAATTATGAGGATGAATAACACCTACCATCAAATACCAAGTATTGGCTTGTGGTAAATACCCACTCCAGAAATAAGGATTCCCATTAGCAGTACCATTTAAATTATTCACATTTTGAGTTCCATGATAGGTTCTACCGTAAGAAGACGAACCAGCCTTGTTTTTCTTTACCCAAACTGTATAACGATAGGTTTTGGTATTATCAATTTCAAAATAGTCGGTATTCCAACCACCGCTTTGATTACCTCCTGTATCAGGTTTACATTCCCATAGTAAATCCGAACTTCCAAAAGGGGTTGTACCATTCACAATTTTGTTTTCGGCACTGCTTCCGTTTCGGTTATAAAAATCGGTTACGGTGTTATTTACTTGCCAATCAATAGGAATCTCATTGGCATTTGATAAAACACCCCCTGCCTTTAAAGCAATGGTTTGTTTGGCTCTACCTAAGCCATCAAAATATTGAATGGAAGTACTTACTTCATCTTTGTTATTTCCAGAAACAGGAGTTGTTCTGGCTTTTTTATAGGTTTTATTAACAATATAGTTTTCTGAATTTGTTTGTCCTAAAAGACTAACGCTACATAAGAAAGCAATAACTAAGCTTCCCAATAGTTTAAAGTTTATCTTGGTTTTCATAGCTTATTGATTTTTATAGTGATACAAGTTTTCATTGATGATATTGCCATCACTGTTTTTTACAAGATGCAATCGGTTAAAATCATCATATTCATAGTACAAGGTTTTCCCTCTTGGATCAGTAATACTCGTTACACCAATCAAAGGATTATAGGTGTATGATGTAATTTGCACTGTACCTGTAAAACTATTACGCAATGTTTGAAGTCTGCTACGTAAAGTATTTTCAGCAGAGTCAGAATATTCGTTATTAGAAGCGGCAATCGCATTATTAATAGCACTCTGTTGCGTTGAGGAAATACTAGTGTATCCTTCTATTTTGGCAATAGGCTGCGAACCGTTATAACCCCAAACATAATAGATTTTAGTTCCATCTTTTTTACTTACCTCAATAGGGTTTCTTTTACTATCATAGCGATGGTAAACAATCCTGTCTTCTAAAGTTCTACCTCCCTTTGATGCTTGTATTATTCCAGGTAAATCGATACCATTTGTATGTTTAAAAATAGTTCGTTGCGTGTTTTGTAGGGCATTATTTTTATAAATTTCTGTTTGAACAGGAGTGGCAATTCTATGATTTAGTTTTAACCTGTCAATAGCTTGTTTCTCACTAGAACTTAAGGCGTCATAACCCAAAGAAGTAGTACTGGTAACTTCACTTGGGTAATAGGTTTTAGATTTAACAGCTTCCCCTTCACTATTGTAAACCTCTGTACCGCTAAGTTGATAATGTTTGTTGAAATTGTATAAATACTTCGTTTGTGTGGTTGCATTTCCAGTATCAAAATAACTTGTTTGGGTTGTACTTTCTAGTTTTTGCACACCACCTGTAATATTATAAATTCGATACCCCGAAACATTTAAAGGATTAATAGGATCATATCGCTTTCTCATAAAGAAAGGGATAGTAAATATAGTTCTCTCAACACGAAAATCAGTAGCGATGTTTTGATCAAAACTGGCAGTCGATGGAAATTGTACATGTCTTAACCCTAAATGATCAGGAAAGTTTTTATCAACGCCAGAGGAAAGGAGTGTACCTCCATATGTATAGGTATTGACAACATCTTTTACTAAGGAATAGCTTCCATTTTCGTTTTTTTTGAATACCTTAGTATTTAAATTCTTACCTCTAAGCCATTCGTTATCATTGGAAGGATGGTAGGGGAAATTATAATAGTCCTCTCCAGAATCAGCATAATTAGTAAAAGTATATTCTGTTTTACCGAGATTGTTGTTTTTTGTACCTGAATATTCAATTACTTTAGCATATCCAATCGTGTTAGGTTGAAAACTTCCATACCTGCTTTCAGAATTAAAAACATGAGTCAGGAACTCTAAACCATTGTAGGTAGTTTTATTAATATAAGCTGGTAACCCAACAATTTGCCCATTATAATATCCGTTTCCATGTACTGGATATTCAAATTCTTTAAAAGTACTCCCATGCTCATCGATGGTTTCAATACGTTTAATTCGTTTTCCTCCAGCATACAGGTTAATCAAATCGTCTTCATTTACATATCGTATTGTCATTATAAAATCATAATCAGGATCTGAATGTAAATTAGGGTCAACTCCTGGAAACCTTGGAGCACTTACTAAAAAAGTCATGTTTACATAATCAGGCTGGTTAGCCACTGGTAAACCTCCACTGGTATAAAGTGTATGCGTAGTATTGGGAGCTTTAGGTCCGCCATTAACGGAAAACTCAAAAATACAATCAGGAGTTGTGGTGTCATTAACATCTCTTAAATGTCTACATTCGGCTCTGAAGGTTATTGCTGTACCTTTTGGAACAGTAATAGTTTTGTAACCGCTTCTATCACCAGGAGCAATAAAGTCACTTTTAGTTAGCCTTAAACTTATTTCATTTTCGGTGTTTGGATTAACGTTAGGAACAACGATTCGATCTCTATGATAAAAAGAAGGACTTTTACCAACGTTATCCTCATAAGTAAACGTTGTTTTCCCGCCTGTAGGATTGGTTATTTCTTTTAACAATCCAGCTTCCGATTTTTGAGGATCAACTCTTCTATCGCTAGTGTAGTTTCCATAATTAAACAAACGTAAAAAAGGACCGTTGTCTGCACCATTATAATAGCCCCAATAATCTTGAGAAGAAGAAAACCTACTTGGTAATACGGTAGAATTATAAGTAAATCGATAGGGAGGAAGTTTGTCTCCTTGTTTATTCTCTTCTTCAACTGAACTTAAAAAAAGACGTTTTAATGATTTCTGGAAAGCGGACGTATTACTTTTGATCGTATGAAGTACATTCGATTGATCTGTACTTGTGGTATAATGATAGTTTAATTTATAAGCTTTTATTAAGGAGTTATTCTTGTCGAAAATAGAAATTTTATCCAGTGTATATCCATTATAATCCTGTCGGAGTGTACTACTTTTATCAAAAACAATTTTACCTGTACTAAAAGTGATGGTGTGTAGTTGATTTTCATAACTTGTTGTTTTTGTAAATCTGGTATGGATTTTTGAGAGGTCACTCATACCTGCGGCTGAATTAACACTTCCTGAAGGAGCATCATGACTGTCATAAGACTTACTGTAGTTAACAAAGGATTGCCTGATATAGTGATAACTAATAAGTTCGCCATAAGCTGTTTCAATATCCATTAATTTCCATGAACTATAAATTTGTTCGGAGGATGAACTGCTCGGATCTCTAACTATATTACCATTATGATAATAAGTCCAACCAGCAGAATACTGAAAGTCAAGCCCAGTACGTTGTCCGTCTTTTGAAACTCCATAATAAAATTTATTACCATTGGCATCTGTTACTTGAAACGATTTTATTTTACCAGAAAATCCGTTTTCTCTTTGGTAAGCAATTTTTACATCCTGATAAGTTTTTATCAAAGGTTGAAAATCGTCATAGTTCAGGATAAATTTACCGGAGGCTCCACCAGCATTGAAAGAAAACTGATCAGGGTAAAAATCATATCCAGCATCTAGCACCTCTCGGTTCTCAACGTTCACTCTTGCTTGACGAGAAGAAGCATAGTTCATAAACTCATTTCTATTTTTCATATAACCATAAGGAAATCCTGTGTCATCAGCTTTTCCTCTTATTTGTCTCGAAAGACTCCCGCCATAGGTTAATGACCAACCAGTTCCTGTTCTTGGAGCAACATCTGTTACTTGAACACCTCTAGCGTGGTAACTTAGGCTAATAGGAATTTGAATTCCGCTTTCATTAATGGTATAAATGGGAATGGAAATATTGGGCATACCTGTATAATGCGATACTGGCACATCAATAAATCTAGCGAGTCCAGAGGCTTCTGGAGATGGAGGTACAATATTAGGCAAGGCTAATCCGGAACTAGAAGAAGAGCCGCCTCCACCTGAGCCTCCTCCTGAACCATCAGGATTGGTAAATTGACCAAAAAACGTAGTAGATACGAGCGCACAAAGGGCACTCAAAATAATTTTTTTCATGATAAAGCAATGATTTAATTAGCAATTGTTTATAGACAATTTTCATTCTTTATAAAATTAAGGATTTTTTAACGTTTCTAAATAATTGTTTTTTGCGATTTATACAAAAACACTATTTTTAATGGGTTGATTAATAAGGTTTTGTGGGGTTTGTTAAAGATGATATATCACTAAAAAAATCATCATATGAACAAAATTGAATCTCTTATACCAGATGGGGTTTCAAATAAAAGTTAAAATATTGCCTCGAAATTAACTACGAATAATTTTATCGTTTTTTTATTCATCGCAGTTTTCTTGGAAGTTGATGTCTTACTGGAATGCACTAGTTTTTTTAGAAGTGTATTGTTTGGCTTATAGGATATACTCATGAAGAGGTAGTTTAGTTAATTGGTTTTCATTAGTCGGGTAAATGTATTGAAAAAAGCAATGACAGTTTAAGGGATTTCCGTATTAAAAAGTGTGGTTTTCCGAAAGTTAGTGTTAAAAAAGTAAATCATTTACTATTTTTAACAATGAAGTATTAACCTAAAAACGGTCAACTATATTTAGGAAAGTACAAACACTCAACATTCAACACTCAACATTCAACACTCAACACTCAACATTCAACATTCAACACTCAACATTCAACATTCACCATTCAACACTCAACATTCAACACTCACCATTCAACGCTCAACATTCAACACTCACCATTCAACGCTCACCATTCAACACTCACCATTCAACACTCACCATTCAACACTCACCATTCAACGCTCAACATTCAACGCTCAACATTCAACACTCAACACTCAACATTCAACACTCAACATTCAACATTCAACACTCAACATTCAACACTCAACATTCAACACTCAACATTCAACATTCAACACTCAACACTCAACATTCAACACTCAACACTCAACATTCAACATTCAACATTCAACACTCAACATTCAACATTCAACGCTCAACATTCAACACTCAACATTCAACACTCAACATTCAACGCTCAACACTCAACATTCAACACTCAACATTCAACACTCAACACTCACTATTCAAAATGAATAATTGAAAATTACTCCTTCCGTATTATCACTCTTTCGAAAGGGAGATGAAATACGCATTGTCTATGTTACTTCGAGTAAAATTATTTGTAATAAAATGGAAAATAATTTTGTATCGAGAAGTCTCTACATGAAATGGAGTTGTCAATTCAAACCTGAAAATGTGATACTCAATATTTAAATTTTACAACTCTTAAATACTTGTTAATAAGCGGGGTATAGTTTTATTTTTTGGAAAGTAAAACATATATTTAACCATTGTTAAATTGAAAAAGATGAGTAAAACCTATGAAACAGGGCATTCAAAAAATGTTGCTAACCTTCAAAAACTTATTGAGCAAGTATCTGTATATACTGCGTACAATCCGCCAGTAGAAAACTTAACAATTGTAAGTTTAAATACTTTATATACCGATTCTTTAGCTTTGGTAAATGAAATAGAAGAAAAAAGAAGTGCTAACAAAATTGCTATTCACAATCGAAAACAAACTTTTGAAAACTTAAAAAGTTTGACTACCAAGGTTATTAATCATTTAGATATCTTAAACTTAAAGGATGGACAATTTGAGCAAGCAAAGACAATTAATCGATTAATTCAAGGATCAAGTAAAAAAGTAAAATCTGAAGATGAGGATGTTAAAACAGCTTCCACTTCACGTCAGTCATACACTCAGTTAGCTGATAATTTTTCGAAATTGTTACAAATACTATCAACAATTGGGAGTTATACACCTAATTCGGAAGAACTAAAGTTTGAAAACTTATCAAGTTACCATGCTAACTTAGTAAGTACAACACAAGCAGTAAATCAAACCGAAGCGGTATTCAATACAAAGTTAATAGAACGAGACACAAAACTATATGCGGATAATACTGGATTGTATAGTATTGCACAGAATGTAAAGAAATATGTAAAAAGCGTATACGGAGCAAGTTCACAAGAGTTTAGTAATGTCTCTAAAATTAAATTTACAAGTAAATAGTAGTAATTCTTTACTTGAAATTATAGAAAACCCCAAGGATATGATCTTTGGGGTTTGGTTTTTTATTAATAATAATATTCTTGTTATAAGTAATACTTTAACTTGATTAATTCCTGGTAGATAAACTCTTCGTTCCTTGAATGTTAATTTAACTTTATATAAAACTTAAGAAGGAAGGTTATACCACTATATTCTTTGAGAAACCAAACATTAAATTTTAAAGGATTATTCTCAGAATCTAGATGCTCAGAGGAATATGAGTGATGAAAATCATTTCTTATAGCTTTATCCAAAATTACCATGTCAAAATATAAAACTACTAAGTCAAAATAAAATACTAGCTCCCCAAAATAAAAATCTCCCAACTAAAAATTCAAAACTTTCAAGTCAATTCATAAAACTAACAACCTAAAGTATATTTTCAGTAAAACAAAATATAAATATAGTATCCCAAAGTTTATAAATCTTAACCCAAGATTCAAAACTTATAATCCAATTTATAAAACTGGCAATCTAAAACATATATCAAGTGAAATAAAGTATAAAGACAGTGTTCTAAAGTGTATATTAATCGAAATAATTTATAAAGTTGATAACCAAAAGTAACAATTAATAACACAGCACATAAAAATTGTGAAATAATGTAAAGCTCTCCAAACGGAGAGCTTTTTTGTCTATTATGAGTGCCCAGAAATACTGAAGGAATAATAGAAAATTCAAAAAAAATAAACTTTTTTAAAACTTTTTTAGAACTCTTAGGTCAAAGGACTGATTAACTTTTAAAAAATAGAAATTATGACTGTAAGATTTGTAAAAAGAAATGTATACTTCCTTTCATTTTTGGGTTTATTGGCATTGACTTCTTGTGAATCGAATGATTCGGAATTAACGCTTAATGATACGTTAACAACAGAGGAAGTTCAAAATGTAGTACTAGCAGATGATTATTCTTCAGATGTAGAAGATGTAATAGAGGATGATGCAGCGGTAGCAGAAGTATCGGGAAGAAGTCATACATCATCAAGTAATCACCCTGATTGTTTGGTAAGAACCGTTGAGGAAACTACCAATGGGAAAATTGTAACCTTAGATTTTGGAGATGGATGTGAAGGAAGGCGAGGACGAATTTTCGCAGGAAAGATTATTATAGAATATACACGTGTTGATGAAACATTTTCTAAGGTAATAACTTTTGAAGGGTTCTCAGTAAATGATAATGGAGTGGAAGGATCGGTTTCTGTTTCGAAAATGAAAGAAAACACCAATGGAAATCCAGAAAGATCTTATGCCGTTGATATCACTATTAACTTGTCTACAGGTGAAACGATTACGAAAAAAGGAGAGAAAGTAAAAGAAATGATTGAAGGAGCTGATACCGATACTAGAGGTGATGATGTTTTTTTAATCACTGGTTTTTGGGAGTCTGTGAATAGATATGGAGAGGTTTTTAAAGCTACAATTACCACTCCTTTAAGAAGAGAATATGCATGTAAATATATTGTAAGTGGAGTCGTAGAAATAACAAAAGGAGGTAATGATTATACATTAGATTTCGGAGATGGATCTTGTGATAATATTGCTACCATTACAGATGCCGATGGAAATACAAGGGAAATTACATTAAAACACAGGCGAAGAAGATAAGTAGTATTGGTGACAAACCCGTATTATTGAACAGAGTTTTGAAGGGATCATAGTACTGTTTAAAATTTAAAGAGTATTATATATAGTGTTAGATTAATTAAGTTGGTTTTAAGTTGAAATGGATGTTCAAATAAATAACACGGGTTTAATTCAATTAATAAAAGGAAATAGTTGAGAGTGCTTTGTCATAAGTGGACAAACCAAAAATAACACCGCAAGAACCGTAAAAATTAAAATCTGTTTGAGCGATAGCGAGTTATTTTCATTTAGGTTCGAGGATGATTATTTTCGTGTGTAGACCAGTTAAGACTAGATTTTTTGTTTAGCTCACTAATTCTAATTGTGTTTCAAAGGAGTTCGTGAACCTCCTAAGTCGGTTTCTTTTTCATCAATGGAAAAAGAAAAGTAGGTTAGAAAAAATATGTTAGTATATTGAGGCTAAACTTAAAAGAAAATATGTCAACGGTAATGTTTTTTTCAAAGGGTTAGAGTGGGGGAAAATGTGTCCAAAACAGTTCTCAAAGAATATTAAAAGAGTTATACGATAAATGAGATTGAAAGGACTTGTTTAATATAGTGTTTAATTGAATTGATCAAAGGAGAGTTTATAATAGATGGATATAAAATGGCAGAAAAGAATAAAGTATTAATTGAAATGTATAATTAAAAGCAGTTGTCAACCTGAACTTGTTTCAGGTTCTCATCATAAACGGTTATTTATGGTTTGATGAGATTCCGAAATAAATTCGGAATGACGCAAATACAATTATAAAGTTTGTAACAACATTCAAGAAAAACAATATTGATTGTTGAATTAAAGTTGTAAATTAAAAGGGTTGTTAAGGTTTTGTAAATGATGTTGATATGGTTTTTATTATGTCGTTTCGTGAAATAAATAAAGACTTAGATTGTACGAAATTTATAACCAAAAGAGATATGGTTTTATTTAACAACATGCAAATAGTATAGAAATCCCCATAAGTAACCAGTATGAATGAAGCTGATTTTATACAACAATTAACAAGTAAAAAGCATAGAGAAAAAGCTTTTACAAAGCTTTTAGATTTGTATCAAGAACGCTTGTATTGGCATATTCGAAAGATTGTAGGAACACATGAAAATGCAGATGATGTTTTGCAAAATACGTTTATAAGAGTTTACAAAAGTCTAGGCAATTTTAAACAAGAAAGCTCATTACATACATGGATGTATCGGATAGCATATAATGAATCAGTTCGATTCTTAGAGAAAGAAAAGAAGAAGAGTTTTTCATCGCTACAAGATGTGAATGATCAGTTTTTGAGTAATCTCAAAGGAGATGAGTATTTTGATGGAAATGAAGCTCAAATCAGATTACATGAAGTATTACAACAGTTGCCAGAAAAACAAAAAAGAGTTTTTCAAATGAAGTATTACGACAATCTAAAGTTTAGAGAGATTGCGGAGTTGTTAGAAATGAGTGAAAATACAATTAAAACTCATTATTATAGTGTAGTAAAACATATTGAGAAAAATATAACAGTAGTTGCGTATATAGAAAAAATTAAAGCATAGTTTGTTATGAACGAACAAAACAATAAATTTATACATCGAAATACATTGGATGTGAATTCAGAAAAAAAACATAAAGAAGATTTAGGATTAGGACTTCCAAAAGACTATTTTTCCAAATCAAAACAAGCTATTTTGGATCAAACTGTGAATGAATCCAAAGGAAAGGTGGTGAGTTTGTCGAGAAGGTTGTTCTTATGGTCTTCGGTAGCTGTGATTGCTCTAATTTTAGGATTGGCAGTTTTTAATCCTTTAAAAGGAGATGTGGTCGCTCAAGAAGGGGATATTTTGATAGCAACAGTAATGGTTGAAGATGACGAAGTAGATGATTTATTAGACGATTTCGTAAATGATGAATTGCTGACTGAAGAAGTGTTTACGGAATAATGTAATGGTCTTTATGTTAAAACTTAGTAACTGAATCACCTCAAAACAAGTTCAAAAGAAACTTAAATAGGTATGTTTTAATCGATATAAGGTGGGGTTTAAAGGTTAATTCTTGACTATTGCCAAGTGATTAAAACTTTTTTGAAAAAGAAGGGTCAAAGAGGTATAGTATTTGTAACTAGTATTATACTCATTATTAAAAGAACAGAGATACAGATGAAACGAATAAAAGGTTTATGGTTAGTATTACTAACACTTTTTTTAAGTGTAGTAAATATATATGCCCAAGACGATGCAGAAGGATTAGACCTTTCTAAAGAGCAAAAACAATTGCTCAAGTCTCAGAAAGAGTTAATAAAAAAGAATAGAGAAGTTTTTAAAGCGTCACTGACTTCCGAACAGCGTGCAATTTTAAAGAATAATACACTATCGAAAACAGAAAGGCAGTCTGCGTTGAAAAAGACATTGTCAAACTCTCAAAGAAATATAATTGCAAAAAATACAGCAAGTGTTAAGCAAGCGAAAGCGAAGTTTCGATCTACTTTGACTCCAAAGCAAAAGCAATTAATTCGAAAAAGACTTTCTAATAATAAAGGTAGAGCCAAAAAGAATGTTAGAAGGAATGTTCGAAGAGCAAAGAATAAAAGAGTGAGAAATTAAGCTTGCACTTATAAGCAATAAATTAAAGATATTGAACTCAAGGAAAATAAATGAGTTTATTAATAAAGAGGTTACTTTGGTAACCTCTTTATCATTTATAAGGTTTTAAAGTAGTTTTTGTACTGCTCAAAACGTTATTAGAAAATAGTTAAAATAAAAGTCTCTAAAAAGTAAGCGTTTTCGTATAATTGTTAAACCCGAATTATACAGCGTGAATTTCTAGTTAATAATGAAGGGGCAACCTCGGAATAGAACCACAGAGTTTATGATTGATAAGAAAACAAATTACTTATTATGTCTATTACTAATCTTAGTATCTTATTCATACGCTCAAGAGTTAGATGATGATTTTTCTGAAGATGAAAATGAAATAATAGACAACCTTCTGAATGAAGATGGTTTGGAAGAGTTATTGGACCTAACCAATCTTAAATCTGACTTCATGGCTATTTCTTTCGACTTTAATAATGATACGTACTTTTCAGGAAGAGATATTGGAGTTGATCAATTCAATGTAACACCGCAAATAACCTACTTAAGTTCTAGCGGTTTGTTTGCAAATTTATCTGCAATGTATTACAGTGAATTTCAACCGAAATGGGATTTCGCTTCAATTACCTTAGGTTATGGTCATAGATTTGGAAAGAATGATCAGTTTAGGTGGTTTACTTTTTATGATCGCTACTTTTTTAGTGATCCTGATAGTAACCCTTTTAAAAATGCTCTTAATGCTGGAATTGAATTTGAAAATAAAAGTAGAACCTTGGGAACTGACTTAACAACGTCATATTTGTTTGGTGATGGTGGTTCTGTCCAATTTGTATCTACAACTTATGGCGAAATTAAGCTTTTTGAAAAGGGTAAAAGTCAATTTAAATTAAGACCAGAACTGAGAATAACTGTTGGGCAACAGACAATTCAATTAGCAAGAACTTTTACATATCGTGATCGACAAATTACTGTTTATGAAGAGAACGATGATTTCGGATTGGTAAATACACAGTTGTATATTCCCCTTCAATATTCCTTTAATAATTTTGATATTGAGTTAGGATATGTGTTCAATATTCCTTCTGAGTTAGAAGGAGAAACAAATCTATCTAATACAAGTACTTTTGCTATATCTATTTCATATTTATTTGGTTTATAGTTTTAGATAAGAAATATTTTTGAAAGATAAAATTATTGATAATTAAAGGATTACTAAAAGCATCCCGTTATAAGCGGGCAAGCCAAAAATAACACCGCAAGAGCCATTAAAATTAAAATCTGTTTGAGCTATAGCGAGTTATTTTAATTTAGGTTCGAGGATGATTAGTTTTGAGTGAAGGCTGGTTAAGACTAGATTTTTTGTTTCTTTTTCATCAATGGAAAAAGAAAAGGAGCTCAGAAAAAGATAATTCTGTATGAAATTTAAACGTATAACAAAAGATGACAGTTTTTGTCAGAATCTTTTGGTAACATCATGGAAACCGAATTGGTACTTCAATAATCTAACATAAGAATGATGTAAGAAACAATGTCTTCAATTCTTACATGATTTTTAGTAAGTCATCAAATAAAACACTTAGTAGGGTTCTCACGATATGCCAATTTTATCTTAAATAGAAAAACTTCGGATACTTCATTGTATATTTGAACCTGAGTTCTCCGTTAGAATGTCGTTATGAATATTAAAAGGACAATAAAATCTGATATTTTCCTGCTTTCTGCCTAGCAATACTAAGGTCGGAGGAAAAAATACTTGTTTGATCAGGTTTTGAAGTAATTTCTATATAGAATGGATTTTCTAATGAATAATTCAGGTTGAATCTATAAACAAACAGACTGTGGCCAAAAAGGATAAAAAACGAAAGTTTAAACAAAAACTAACAGACAAATATCGTTTAGTAATTTTAAATGAAGATACGTTTCAAGAGCGATTTTCTTTGAAACTATCAAGGTTAAATGTGTTTGTTTTGGGAGGGCTTTTCTCTATTCTATTAATAGTGCTAACTACTTTATTAATTGCATTTACCTCTTTAAGAGAATACATACCTGGGTATTCTTCTACTTCCTTAAAAAAGAAGGCAACTCGATTAACTTATGAAGCAGATTCTTTAAAAAGTAGGTTAGAAGTTTTAGAAACATATACTAAAGCGTTAAGACCTGTTTTGACGGGAGAAATAGAGCCTGAAAAAATTGATTCAATTGTAAATATTAAGGATGGAGGAGTATTATTTGATGAATCAAAATTACAAGCAACAAAACGAGATTCTCTATTCAGAGAAGAGGTAGAAGGTAAAGATCGATACCCTCTATCAGAAGCTGATGCAGATAGAGCGAAAAATGTGTTCTTTTCACCACTTACCGGAATCGTTTCTCAAGATTATGATGTTAATAGTAGGCACTATGCCGTTGATATTGTGGCAAAAACAGGGACACCAGTAAAAGCGATAGCCGATGGAACCGTAATTTTAGCTGAATGGACCACAGAAACAGGATATGTTATTATGGTACAGCATTCAAATCGATTCTTATCGGTATATAAGCATAACGGAACCTTACTAAAACAACAAGGAGAATTTGTAAAATCGGGAGAGGTAATTGCAAATGTTGGTTCAACAGGAGAATTAACTACGGGACCTCATTTACATTTTGAACTTTGGAATGATGGATATCCTGTAAATCCAACTAATTATATAGCTTTTCAATAAATGAGTATTAAGTCAAAACTAGCAATTCCATTTGCAAAGCAAGTAAGAAAGCGCGTATATAAATGGGCAAATAATCCCCATAAAACGCAAAGAAAAGTATTTGAGTACTTAGTAGCAGAAGGATGTAAAACGGCTTTTGGTAAAGATCACGATTTTGTTTCCATAAATAATTATGAGGATTTCAAAAAGCGAGTTCCAATTAACGATTATGAAGGACTAAGAACTTATGTTGATCGTGTAGTTGAAGGGGAAGAGAATGTTTTATGGAAAGGACGTCCTTTGTATTATGCTAAAACATCAGGTACGACTTCTGGAGCGAAATATATTCCTATAACCAAAGAATCGATGCCTACCCATATAAAGGCAGCAAGAAATGCTTTGTTGTTTTATATTGCGGAAACAAAGGATGCAAGTTTTGTTAATGGGAAAATGATTTTCTTACAAGGAAGTCCGGAGTTAGAAGATAAAAACGGAGTAAAACTTGGTCGTTTAAGTGGTATTGCCGCGCATTACGTTCCGAATTATTTATTGAAAAATAGATTACCAAGCTGGGAAACCAATTGTATTGAAGATTGGGATACTAAGGTGGATAAAATAGTGGAAGAAACCCTTCCTGAGAATATGACCGTAATTAGTGGGATTCCTTCATGGGTTCAGGTCTATTTTGAAAAGTTAATAGAAAAAACAGGAAAGAAAATTTCTGAACTATTTCCAAATTTTAACTTCTTCGTTTATGGAGGAGTGAACTTTGAGCCTTATAAAAATAAATTCGAAGCTTTAATCGGAAAGAAGATTGATTATGTAGAGTTATATCCTGCTTCAGAAGGTTTTATTGCTTATCAAGATTCTCAAACTGAAAAAGGCATGCTATTACAATTAAACTCAGGAATGTTCTATGAGTTTATTCCTGCGTCAGAGTTTTATAATGAAAACCCAACCAGAATATCTTTGAAGGATGTAGAACTGGGTGTAAACTATGTAATCATTTTAAATACTTCTGCTGGTTTATGGGGGTATAATATTGGAGATACCATTGAGTTTACTTCTTTAAAGCCGTACAGAATAAAAGTTACAGGTAGAATAAAGCATTTTATTTCTGCTTTTGGTGAACATGTTATAGGGAAGGAAGTAGAGAAAGCCTTGAATGATACTATTAAAGGGACAGATATAAATGTGAGCGAATTTACAGTAGCTCCACAAGTAAATCCTGAGTCTGGACTACCATACCATGAGTGGTTTATCGAGTTCGAAACCGAACCTGAAAATCTTGAAGAAATGGCATCAAAAATAGATGCTTCCATGCAAGAACAAAATATCTACTACAGAGATTTAATTGAAGGAAAAATTTTAAGAACCTTAGTTATTAGAAAAGTGAAAAAAGGAGGGTTTCATGAGTATATGAAATCTATTGGTAAGTTTGGAGGTCAAAATAAAATTCCACAATTATCGGATAATCGAAAGATAGCGGATGTGTTAGATAATTTTATTCTAAAATGATTCGTTAAACGAAGATAATTAGGGATAGAGATCAAATAAAACCCACATAAAATAAAGACATGAAAATCATTGCAACCAACATCGGAGAACGAAAAGAAATAGACTGGAAAGGGAAAACGGTAACAACTGGTATTTTTAAATATCCAGTGGATGAACCAGTTTTTTTAGACAAAGAAGAGGTCAAAGGAGATGCTATTTGCAATAGAGAACATCATGGAGGAATTGATCAAGCAGTGTATGGATATTCTTTAAAGCATTATGATTATTGGAAGGAATTGTATCCAGATTCAGATTGGGACTTGGGAATGTTTGGTGAGAATCTAACTATTGATGATTTAGACGAATCCAAAGTTCATGTGGGAGACACGTTTAAAGTAGGTGAGGTAATTTTAGAGGTTACAAAACCAAGACAACCTTGTATGAAACTAGGAGTACGATTTAACAATATGAAAATTGTAAAACAGTTTTGGAAACAAGATTTTCCAGGAGTTTATTTTAAAGTTGTACAAACAGGAGAAGTAAAGGCAGGAGATGAATTGGAGCAAATAAAAGAATGTTCTGAAAATCCAACCATTGCTGAGGTATATCAAAATAAAAGAACCGAAAAAGGAATGTAAGGAATTCCTATATTTCTTATAATTTATTACTCGTTTAAATTTCTAGAAAATTCTTAACAATAAATCTTGGTTAAGAAAACAAATTCTTTTACTCATATCATTCAGAGAAAATAGAAATAGAAGAGGTTTTTAATGTGTTGTAGTTTAGTGTTTTATGGTTTTTGCCACTCGTCTATAGATAATTGCATTTCGTCATTTTTTCATCGAAAAAATATGTAAGGAGAATTGCTATTTCTATATATTAGCATTGATAGAAGTTCAGAAATGTACTTTTATTTAAGTTATTTATTAGTTAAACTATTACCATAAAAAGATCAAACCTAGAAAATGAGAATCCCCCTTCTTAAACTGCATTCAGAGTATTTACTCTAATGACTAAACTAAATTTTAGTCTAAAAAATTATCACACTACTCTTATAATAGAATTGTAACTACTACAACGCCAATTCGCCAATCACAGACTTCAAATTTATCCGGAAGGATGACACTTCATTTTATGTGCTTTTTGCACATGGCTTATCTACATGCACCATATTTGACTAAATAACAAATTTTGTTCTTGTTTTTAGGACAAGAATGTTGAATCGTAGATTTTTTAACCCCCAAAAAATTATGAAGAAAAAATATTTTTCGTCTACCAGAATAAGTAATTTGAACTTGTTGGTTTTTATACTATTCTTTGGAGTCCATCAGAGTATTAAAAGTTGGGAGTCCAACTTTAGGATTAATTTTGTTGAAAATGAGAGTGAATTACTGGTATCTAAAGCATGTAATGTTTTTACTAAGAACAAAGTAGTTAATGGTGAAAAAATGTTCGATCAAGTGTTTCATCATGTTGATAAAGATTTAATTTTTATTGATCATGCTGTAAAAGATTCAAAGAATGTTTTGAAGGCTTGGGATATCCCAACTGGTTTTAATGGCTTATTTGAAGAGGTTTTTAATGTAGAGAATGTTCAATTTTTTACTCACGGTAGACCTGGAGAACTTTTTATCGAGGGGAAATGGTTAGGGAAAGAAGAAATTCTTCAATGGATTCTTGATAAAGGGTTAAAAAATAAGTTATTAAAAAGACTCAATATCTATGGTTGTAATTTTGCAAAAGGAATAAAGGGAAAAGAAGCTGTCGAGTTTTTAGAAAGAAGACTTAATATTTCGATAGCCGCATCAACAAATATAACTGGTAAAGATGGAGATTGGATTTTAGAAGTGGGAACACCTAAAGTTAATTTTTCATTCGATTACCAGTACAATTTACAAGATAGTGACGGAGATAGTGTTAATGATGATGTTGATGTAGACGATGATAACGATGGAATTGAAGATACAAACGAAGGGGTTACCTCTTGTACGGGCGTTGTAAATTGGGGAATTAGTCCGAATTCATATGCTGAAGGCACAGCGGTACCTTTGAATACAAACTTAACTTCTGGAGGTACCATCGCAGGAGCTACAGCAGCTACATCTACTTTTACTACAAATCTTACTAATGTAGAGCTTATTTCAGCGAGTTCAACAACGGCTTTCGGTGTGTCGTTTAATGCTACTGGTGCAATATCGTTTAATAATGCAACGTCAGCAGGAAATGATGAAATTACGGTTCAGATAGATTTAGATAGAAATGAGCCAATACGATTTGAATGGGGAGCAGGGGTTTTTAATTTACGAGAAACGTATACAATTCAATTTAATGCCGCGGCGGGAGCTGCAACAGTTTCTGATCCAGATAATCAAATTACAGAAACAATATCAGCAGGACAAGTTGTTATAGTTGCGAATCATGAAGGAGGTGCAAATAATATTACTCCTGTAAAAGCTACTTTTTCTATTCAACTTCCTGAAATAAGTAGCTTCACTATTAAAAGAACGGATGTTGTCAATGGAAATGCTGTACCTTCTGGTGGAGGGCTAAAATTGGTTTTGGATAAATCATGTGATACTGATACAGACGCTGACGGAATTCCAGATCATTTGGATGTAGATAGTGATAATGACGGATGTAAGGACTCTATTGAATCTGGCGGTGTTGATGCGAATGATGATGGGGTTCTTGATGGAACTGGATTCGATGGAAGTGGTCGAGTTACAGGAGGTACAGGTGGCTATAATGGTGCTTCAGGAGATGAAGTAATCGCAACTCAAGTTGTGGTCGATGCAACAGCTTTGGTCGATCAAACAATAAATTCAGGTAGTTCCACTTCATTTACGATAACATCAGCGGTAGCAACTAGTACAACTGCTTATTCAGGAACTGCACCAACAACAACGCCAGATTATGCAGATGCCGGAGCTACAGATGTTTCAAGTAGTATTTCTTATCAATGGCAGGAAGATGGAGTAAACCTAACAAACACAGGAGTTTATTCAGGGGTAACGAGTTCTACGTTAAGTATTAGTGATGTAACTGGTTTATCAGGAAAAGTATATAATTTAATCATAACTCACCCAAATGCGGGCTGTGTAGATATTCAAAATAGCGCAACATTAACAGTAGGTGATCCTTGTACAATTGGAGCCATAGTCGGTACACCAACAGTAAACGATCCTGATGCCGATGGAATTAACAATGAATGTGATTTAGACGATGATAATGATGGTATTTTAGATGATGTTGAGCATGGAGGATTGCAAACAATTAATATACCAGCGACTTTTGTTTCTGCCTCAGATACAGCAGTATCAGGGAATATGTCACAAATTATTGATGGAGAAGGAAGTTCAGGGAATACTTCTGACTCAAATGGTCCGTATCCTTATTTTTATTGGCATCAAAGTCAAAACCCAGTTACATTTAATATAAATATAAACACTCCATCAAATATTAACCAAATTAAATTTTACTCGCCATGGGGAACAACAGAAGATGTCAAAGATGTATCAGTTGTTTTTTACAATGGTGCATCTAATTTAGGTACAGAGAATTTACAGCTTCCATTGGATTATAGTAATGGATTAGTCTTAGATTTAAGCAAAACGTATGAAAATGTAACCAATGTTGAATTTACTGTTGTGAACGATTGGGATACAAATACCGTATCCCCTAAAAGATCTTCATTAACTGAAATAGTTTTTAGATATCAAGGAGTGATTCTTGTAGATACAGATGGTGATGGTTTATCTGATCATTTAGATGTAGATAGTGATAATGATGGGTGTTATGATGCTTTAGAAGCTGCTGGCCCCCATAATCATACTCAGTTATCTTTAGGGGCTTTTACAGGAGGAGTCGATTCTAATGGAGTTCCTTTAACGAGTTCTGGAGGACAATCGACAACAACTGCGGTAACAGATAGTTCAGATAGTTCTACATGTGGAGATGTTTCGGTTTCAGGATTACCTGATGTTGATGGAGATGGAATAGCTAATACTTATGATTTAGACAATGATAATGATGGTGTTTTAGATAGTGCGGAATGCGGAACCAAAAAATATCAATATGCGCAGTTTAATGGAGTACCAGGTACTCTTACTGCCACGGCAACATATCCTTCAGGAGGAACAGTGAATATAAATTTAGTTCATACTTACACAAAAGATGGAGTTCCTGAAGCATATATAACTGATGCGAGTTATCCTATTCACGGTACGGCGCCTCATTTTGAAGATAAATTCGTTACAGATACTAATTTAAATTCAGAAGTGGGAACTCTTGAATCGGGTAGTACTAGCGCTTTATATACTTGGTCAACCCATGGTGGAAGTGGAGATTTTAGACAGGTAATGGAGTTCGATTTCTTGAGTACTACAACAGGGTTTGCCGATTGGAAAACAGTTTTTGGAATATCGGGTAATTATCCAGATGTTGAAGGTTTTTACGATGGAGAACTTATTTTCACTGCCATAAAATTAGACGGAAGCCCTGAAACCGATTTCTCGGGATGGAAGTTTATGCAACCAGCCAATCCAAATCAAATAGCGAATGGAGAACCTTCTGCCGTTATTGAGGGAAATATTCCATATAACGGAGTAACCAGTAAAACAAGTAGTTTTACTATTGATGTAGGAAATGTTGAAGAGAGTGCATACACTGGGTCAAATGATTCTACAATAGGATTTATTTTAATTCCGGAAGGGGTAAAATATCAAAAAATATATTTAGAAAGACATATTGTAGCGACTGGATTTACATATCTACCAGCTAATTATAATTCAACAGAGTGGGAGTATTCTTCTTTGACTATAGCAGAAAGAACTTCTATATGCGATTTTGATTTAGATGGGATTCCAAATTATTTAGATTTAGATAGTGATAATGATGGTTGTAATGATGTAATTGAATCTGGAGGAGTTGATGCTAATGATGATGGGATTCTTGATGGAACTGGTTTCGATGTTAATGGTCAAGTTACTGGTGGTTCGGGAGGTTATGATGGAGCATCGGGTAATGAAATTGTACCAACGCAAGTAACTGTTGATGCGACTGCTTTAGTAGATCAATCTGTAAACACAGGAGATCCAACTTCATTTACCATAACATCCGCGACAGCCACTAGTACATCAGCATATACTGGAACGCCACCCGCGACAACACCTGATTATTCAGACCCAGGAGCAACAGATGTTTCAGCAGGGTTAGTATATCAATGGCAAGAAGATGGAGTAGACTTAACAAATACAGGAGTGTATTCGGGAGTTACAACTTCTACATTAAATATAAGTGATGTAACAGGACTATCAGGCAAGGTGTATAATTTAGTGGTGTCTCATCCAAATACAGGCTGCGTCGATGTTCAAAATAATGCCACACTTACAGAAGTTAATCCTTGTACGGTCGGAGCTATTGTTGGAACTCCAACGGCAAATGATCCTGATGCAGATGGAATTAATAACTCATGTGATTTGGATGATGATAATGATGGTGTTTTGGATAGTGAAGAATCGATTTGTGGCGAAGGGCCAAATATCAATTTAACAGATGGATTGGCAACAGGGCAGCATCCGATGAATACACTTTTAGCGACACATGGTGTTTTAATTCGACATGTGGAAACCTCTGGTTATACTGTTAATACAAATTATTTCAACGTAATAAACCACGGGTCATGGCCATCAGAAGGAGATCCTGATAACAAAATGATTTGGAATGGAACAGGTGTGAGTTTCGCTTATTATGAGTCAGATGGTGTAACCAAATCAACAACAAACTACTTTGCAATATGGAGTGATCCAGCTCCTAGTGGTACAGTTCGTGTAATAGCAAGAGATATTAATGGAAATACACTTGTAGATAGAAATGATCCAGATGGTACACGTCATGTTGTAGACACAAGTATGACTGGAGGAGTTCCTATACATGAATTGGTTTTTGCAAATGGAAGTTCAGCTGTAGATGTTTTGGCTATTGGATTTTCATGTTCGGATAGAGATACAGATAATGATGGTGTTTCAGATAGTTTAGATTTAGACAGCGATAATGATGGCTGTAATGATGTAATTGAATCTGGAGGTGTTGATGCCAATGATGATGGAATTCTTGATGGAACTGGATTTGATGCCAATGGACAAGTTACTGGCGGTTCTGGAGGTTATAATGGTGCTTCAGGAGATGAAATCGTAGCAACACAGGTTGTTGTGGATGCTTCTTCTTTAGTAGATCAATCAATACCCCCAGGTGATCCGACTTCATTTACAATTGTTTCTGCAACGGCAACAAGCACAACGGCATATTCTGGAACCGCTCCAACGACAACACCAGATTATGCTGACGCAGGAGCAACCGATGTTTCAGCAGGATTGGTATATCAATGGCAAGAAGATGGTGTAAATTTAACGAATACAGGAGTGTATTCAGGAGTTACAACATCAACATTAAATATTAGTGATGTAACTGGCTTATCAGGTAAAGTATATAATTTAGTCATAACACATCCGAATGCCGCTTGTGCGGATATTCAAAATAGCGCAATTCTTACAGAGTCAGATCCTTGTTCTGAGGGTGCTACAGTAGGAACACCAACGGCAAATGACCCTGATGGAGATGGTGTAAATAACGTATGTGATTTAGACGACGATAACGATGGTATCCTAGATGATGCTGAATGTACTCGTGTTAAAGTTACACCAGCAGATTTATCTACTCCACCAGGAGGGAATGCTTCAAATTATAGTATAACAAATGATGATATAAGTAGTTTATTTGGACTGCCAACAGGTAGTATTTTTGTATCGATAACCAATGGAACGACAAACTCTGCTGGATTAGCTTGGAAAATAAATGCTACCGAAGGAAATGCGATTTTTGAATTTTCAGGACCTTATGCTGATTTGGCTTTTGTAACCATAGCGCATGGTGGATTTTTAGATCAAGGTCTACAAGATGGATTTATAGCTTTAGATGGAGTAGAATATGATTTTCAAACAACCTTGATTGATGATTATGTTGCTGTGAATACTGGAAATACTTACTATGTAGAAAACCCAGTAGGGGGTACGGCAACTAGTAATGGAGTAAGATTCGAATGGATAGCCAAACAACCTGGAGCGAAAAGAGTGGAAATTTTTGCAACAAGTGCTACGGGGAATCCATTGTATTTCATAGAGCTTAGACTTTGTGATGCAGATAGAGATATGGTTCTTGATCATTTAGATATAGATAGTGACAATGATGGCTGTAATGATGTAACTGAATCAGGAGGAACTGATGGAGATAGTGATGGAATATTAGATGGAACAGGTTTCGATAGTAATGGCCAGATTACTGGAGGAGTTGGAGGATACGATGGAGTTAACGGAAATGAAGTAGAAGCGACAATGCTTCAGATTGATACACAGCCAACAGATGAAACAATTTGTCCAGAAGCAAGTACAACATTTACGGGTGCGGCTTCTTCCTTAAGTACAACGACTTTCACAGGAACAGCTCCTTCAACCACACCAGATTATAGTGGTAGTACTCCAGCTACAGCTGATTTAGCTTATCAGTGGCAGGAACAAGTTGGAGGTTCAGGACCATGGAATAATATAAGTGATGGCGGAATATATGGAGGGGCAACGACTGTAAGTTTAACATTAACCAATGTACCGTTATCCGCTTCAACAAATAAATACAGGTTAGTCGTAACAAGTACTAAAAATGTTTGTGCTAGTGAAACAAGCTCAGAAGTTACGTTAACAGTAAACCCGGAACCCGTTAATAGCACGCCGCCAACAGAAACGGTTTGTAGCGATGTAGTGTTGAATCACGATTTAACAGCCGATGTAACGCTAACGGGAAATACTTTTAGTTGGAGCGCAGCAGATAATGTAAATGTAACGGGAGAGACGACAACAGTTTCCACGGCTACTAACATTACTGATACTTTAACAAATGTAAGTGGCTCAGTACAGACTGTAGTGTATACTATTACACCAACGAGTGCTGCTGGCTGTGCAGGGGATTCATATATCTATACAGTAACAGTAAATCCGGAACCTGTGAATAACACACCTCCTACAGATACAGTTTGTAGTGATGTAGCGTTAAATCACGATTTAACAGGTGATGTTACATTCACTGGGAATACCTTTAGTTGGAGTGCAGCAGACAATGCAAATGTTACAGGAGAAACGACAAGCGCATCTACAGCGACAAGTATTACCGATACTTTAACCAACACAAGTGGCTCAGTTCAAACAGTAGTTTATACAATTACGCCAACAAGTGCGGATGGTTGTGCAGGAGATTCATATACCTATACAGTAACCGTAAACCCAGAACCATTTGTTTCGGCAGCACCAACAGAGACAGTTTGTAGTGATGTAGCCTTGAATCATGATTTAACAGGAGATGTTAACTTGTCAGGAGCAACGTTTAGTTGGAGTGCGGCAGACAATGCAAACGTAACAGGAGAAACGATAAGTGCATCAACTGCAACAAGTATTACCGATACCTTAACTAACACAAGTGGATCGGTTCAAACGGTAGTATACACAATAACACCAACAAGTACGGATGGTTGTGTTGGAGATTCATATACCTACACAGTAACCGTAAATCCAGAACCATTTGTAGCAACTGCTCCAACGGATACAGTTTGTAGTAATATAGCCTTGACTCATGATTTAACTTCAGATGTTAATGTAGCAGGAACAACCTTTAGTTGGAGTGCTGCGGATAATGCGAATGTCACAGGCGAGTCTTTGACAGCGCAAACAACTTCGACCATAGGTGATACTTTAATAAATACAAGTAATAGTGTTCAAACAGTAGTTTATACTATTATACCTACAAGTGCAGGTGGTTGTCTAGGAAGTTCTTATACATATACAGTAACATTAAGTCCTCAGGATTTTGTAGCGGTAGATCCAAGTGATCATATATGTAGCAATTCGAGTTTAGCTCATGATTTAACTTCGGATACACCAGTAGTAGGAACAACCTTTAGTTGGAGTGCAGCAGACAATACGGATGTAACGGGAGAAACCACGAGTGCGTCCACAGCGACGAGTATAACAGATACTTTAATAAACACAAGCAATAGTGTTCAAACAGTAGTCTATACAATAATACCAACAAGTCCAGATGGTTGTGCGGGAGATTCTTACACATATACGGTAACGATCGATCCACAAGATTTTGTGGCAACGAATCCTACAGTAACCATAACAAGTGGAGAAACATTATCTCACAATCTAGCAGCTGACACTTCTGTAGCAGGAACTACGTTTAGCTGGAGTGCGGCAGATAATACCAATGTAACAGGAGAAACAATTACTTCTTCGACCGCGAGTACAATTGGAGATACATTAGTAAATACTACCAAGGTAAATCAAACGGTTGTTTATTCAATAACACCAACAAGTGCCGATGGATGTACAGGAGATGTTTATACATTAACAGTGACGATTTTATCAGATACCGATGGTGATGGTGTTGCAGATGATAATGACTTAGATTCAGATAACGATGGAATCTTAGACAGCGTAGAACAAAATGGAGATCCAAACAGAGATACTGATAGT
>CANMIL010000002.1 GCA_947497895.1 uncultured Tenacibaculum sp. | reverse complement strand
CTTCTGAGTTCGTTTTACATAATTGTTTTTCATCACACTGAAAATTTAGTGTAACGTTATTTCAGGACGAGACAATAGATTAAAATAAAAAAGCCTCAGTAAAAAATACTGAGACTTTTATGTTGGCCTACAAGGACTCGAACCTTGAATATCGGTACCAAAAACCGGTGTGTTACCATTACACCATAGGCCAATAATATTTTGCAAAGATAAAACTTTAAATTAAAACTCCCAAATGAAAGCGAATTACATTAAAGTCATTTTTGTTGGCCTACAAGGACTCGAACCTTGAATATCGGTACCAAAAACCGGTGTGTTACCATTACACCATAGGCCAATTGCTTATTGCGGGTGCAAATATAAAACAGAAATTTATTTTGGCAAATTTTTTTTATAATTTCTTCATGTTTTCTTTTAACAGAACTTTATTCAATAATAAAAAATCAAAATTATATTTTTGCTATACTTAAAACAGACTAGTTATTAGTACATTCGCAACAACTTATTAAAACTAATATGAACGAATTCAACTACAAAAAATGGAATGTTATTCTAGGATGGGTTTCATTTGCCGTGGCTTTAATCACCTATACCCTTACATTAGAACCTACTGTGAGTTCTTGGGACTGTGGAGAATATATTTCCACCTCAGTTAACTTAGAAGTTGGACACCCTCCTGGAGCTCCTTTATTTCAAATGTTGGGAGCATTTTTTGCTATGTTTAGTAATGATCCTAGTCAGTTAGCTATCATGGTTAACTTTATGTCAGGATTAGCAAGTGCTTTTACCATACTTTTCATGTTTTGGACTATTACTAATTTAGCCAAAAGAATTGCTGAAAAGAATGGAAATTTTGGTAAAAATGAAGCTTTTGCTGTCTTGGGTAGTGGATTAGTTGGAGCGTTGGCCTATACTTTTTCCGATAGTTTCTGGTTTAGTGCAGTTGAAGGGGAAGTATATGCGATGTCATCTTTTTTAATGGCTTTACTATTTTGGCTTGGACTAAAATGGGAAAGTGAATTAAACACCCCTAGAGGTAATAAATGGCTTGTTATCATTAGTTTCGTAGTTGGATTATCTTTTGGGGTGCACATACTTTCTCTATTGGTGATTCCTTCAATAGTTATGTTATATTTCTTTAAAACATATAAAGAAATAACTATTAAAACTACGGCAATCGCAACAGTGATCTCTATTTTCGTTCTTGCCTTTGTATTCAAACTTTTATTCCCATATACTCTTAAATTTTTTAGTGCATCTGAATTATTCTTTATTAACCAAATTGGATTGCCTTATAATTCAGGAACCATTATTGCTGGGATTATTTTAATAGCCCTATTCTATTTTGGCTTGTCATACACTCGAAAAAAGAATCTAGTTACCGTTAATACATTAATTCTTTCAGTTTTATTTATCATGATAGGTTTCTCTTCTTGGTTAATGCTTCCAATTAGAGCAAATGCTGATACTGTAATTAACGAGAATAATCCTTCAAGTGCTAGAGAATTATTAGCTTATTATGAACGTGAACAATACGGGGATGCAAACGTATTCTATGACAAATATTATTCTTTCTATTTCAAAAAAGAGCAAGACAGAGTTAATCCTTATAGAGATGATAAACCTAAGTATGAAAAGAAAGATGGTAAATATGTTATTGTAAATAAGTACAAGGATGTTTTACCAAACTGGTCGAGTAAGCATAAAGGGTTTATTCCTAGAATGGTTGATCCAGGATCTCAGGAACATTATAAAAGGATTGCTGGAATTCCAGCCAATAGCACTCGAAGGCCAACATTTGGAGAGAATATTAAGTTCATGATAGACTTCCAGTTCGGATATATGTATGGACGTTATTTCATGTGGAACTTTGTTGGAAGACAGAACGATATTCAAGGGCACTTAGATATTGAAAATGGAAACTGGTTAAGTGGAATTGACTTTGTTGATGAAATGAGACTTGGTTCTCAACAAAACTTACCAGATGATGTTAAAAATAATAAAGGTAGAAACACCTACTATTTCCTCCCTTTAATTCTTGGATTAATTGGTCTATTCTATCAAGCTGGTAAAGACCAGAGAAGCCTATATACCTTAGCGTTATTTTTTGCCTTTACAGGTTTTGCCATTATCTTTTACACAAACCCGAAACCATTTGAACCAAGAGAACGCGATTATGCGGTTGTTGGATCATTTTATGTGTTTGCTATTTGGATTGGGTTTGGTGTCCTAGCTCTATACGACTACTTTAAAAAGTATGCCGATAAAAAAATTATAGCTCTTGCTGTTTCTATCATATCATTACTTGCAGTGCCCGTATTAATGGGAGCTCAAAACTGGGATGATCATGATAGGTCTGATAGATATTTAGCTCAATTAAATGCTCAGACCTATTTGGAAAGTTGCGATCCGAATGCCATTATATTTACCATTGGAGACAATGATACTTTCCCACTTTGGTATATGCAGCAAGTTGAAGGAGTGCGAAAAGATATAAAAATCGTAAACACGAGTCTTTTCCAAACAGATTGGTACATTGATCAAATGAAGAAGAAAACATATGATGCCGATCCTATTCCATCAAAGTTAACTCACGATCAGTATAAATACGGAACGTTAGACTTGGCGTACCATATTCCACATCCTAGATTTAAAGATTCTATTATCTCTATTAATAATTTTATGAGATGGATTGAAAGTGATCACGATGCTACTTATTATATTGATGAAGAAAACAATGTAAGAGAAAAGTTTTATCCTACGAACCATATTAGAATTCCAGTAAACAAAGAGAACGTGTTAAAAACGGGATTGGTTGCTAAGAAAGATACAGATAAAATTGTTGATTATATTGATATCACTATCGACAACAATGGCATTTCTAAAAACAGAATTCTAATGCTAGACATTTTAAATAATTTCGATTGGAAACGCCCTATTTATTTTACTGGTGGAGCAAGTGCGGATGAAGAATATATTTGGTTAAAGGATTATCTTCAGTTAGATGGGATGGCGTATAAGTTAGTTCCAATAAAAACTCCAAACAAAGGGAAATCAATGTTTGAAATGGGACGAATTGACCCAGAAAAAATGCATGAAAATGTAAAAAAATGGGATTGGAAAACCATTAATAACGGTGAAATTTATTTAGACGAACAAAGCAAAAGAAACGCTATTTCATTAAGAAATAATTTAATGAGATTGTCTGAAGAATATCTTGCCTTGAAGGATAGTTTAAAAGCTAAAGAAGTTCTTGATTTATCTTTGGAAAAAATGCCTATTAGAGATTTTGACCACTTTAGCCTTTCTCTTGGATATCCAGAGCTATACTATAGAATTGGAGATACTGAGAAAGCAAGGGAAACTGCAGAAACTTTAATTGATATTTTCCAACAACACTTAAAATACTACAGTACTTTTTCTGATGCTGATGTGGACCTTGTTATTGAAAACATAGACACAAAACTATACATGTATCAAAATGTTGTTAGACAAATCAATGAGTACGATTCAAAAGAGTATTCTGATGAAATTTTCAAAGGATTCGTTAACATAGGCAGATTATTTAAGCATTTAATGCCTGATACTGAAGAAGATTTAAATCCTTTTCTTGACGAACTAGACACTATAAAACCCTAGTTAATGAGGTTTTACCTAATAAAAACACCACGTATTATCAAGAAACTATTTTCGCGATATACGTGGTGTTTTAGTTCTAATAAACCTGAAGTTTATCTTACTTTTGATGATGGCCCAATTCCTGAAGTTACCGAGTTTGTTCTAAACGAACTTAAAAAGCATCAAGCAAAAGCCACTTTCTTCTGTATTGGAGACAATATTCGTAAACACCCATCTATTTTCAAAGAACTCTTAAAGAATGGACATTCTATAGGAAATCATACTTTTAATCATTTAAACGGATGGAAGACTAAGTCTAACGACTATTTGAGCAATATTCTTCAAACAGAAACGCTCATTCACAAATTTCATAATAAAAGTGCAAAGCTTTTCCGTCCTCCGTATGGAAAAATCAAACGTAGTCAGGCTGATCTTCTCTTAAAAAAAGGATATAAAATCATCATGTGGGATATTCTCTCAGCTGATTTTGATGTACACGCTTCTAAGGAGCAATGTGCTCGAAATGTGCTTCAAAAAGTAAAAAATGGAAGTATTATTGTTTTTCACGATAGTATTAAAGCAAAAGAAAAACTTTACTATGCGCTACCAATTGTTTTAGAGAACCTAAGTAATAAAGGATATAAATTTAAGGGGATTATCTAAACATACTGCTGCACCAAGCCAATAAGTGTATTTGCATCTTGATCACCTGTTTGACGCCACTTCATTTCTCCATTTTTATAAATCATAAAGGTTGGGTTACCTTTTACACGTAATGCTTCCGCCAAGATTTCATTTTTCCTAATGTCAATCTTAATAACTTTCGCTTTATCTCCTAAAGCAGCAGCAACATCACGTAATGTTTCTAAACTTGGTTCAGAATCACTCCAGTCCGCATAAAAATCAATTAATACGGGTTTGTTAATACTTATAATTTCGCCAAATTTTGTCATAAAAACAATATTTTTCTATAAACTGCCTAAAAATACGAATTTTTATTATTAATAATGCGATATCCCTAATAAAATCAGCTAATCTCACGCTTTTTTCAGTTCAATCACCGAAATTTCTGGCCAAATCCCTACTCTTCCCGGAAAAGCATGGTATCCAAAGCCTCTATTTACGTTAATATACCTACCAAATTCCTCATATAAACCAGCCCATTGCTTGTAAACATATTGAGAAGGACTCCACCTAAAAAAACCTGGAATTTCAATACCAAACTGTAATCCATGAGTATGGCCACTTAAAGTTAAGTGATAATTAAATTCATCATTCTTTACTTTATATTCCCAATGACTTGGATCGTGACTCATTAAAATTTTAAAATCTTCTTTATTCACTCCCTTGGAAGCTTTTTCTAAGTCACCAGCCTTATTAAAGCCTTTTCCCCAGTTTTCAACACCTACTAGAGCTATCTTTTGACCATCCTTTTCAAGATATCTATTCTCATTCAACAACAAATCAAAACCTATACTGGGATGAATATTTTTTATTGCCTCAAAATTCGCTTGTTTTGCTTCATCACTCTCCCATTGAGAATAATCACCATAATCATGATTTCCTAAAATAGAAAACTTTCCCATTGGGGCCTTTAATTGAGAAAAAACAGGAATCCAATCATCCATTTCATTCGCAAAATTATTTACGATATCTCCAGTAAATAGAATTATATCAGAATCTTGTTGATTAATTAAATCAACACCGTAAGAAATTTTCTCTTTATTATCAAAGCTTCCTGAATGAATATCGGTAATCTGAGTAATTTTGAATCCATCAAAAGCATCAGGTAAATCTTTAAAAGTTAACTGATACTTGATTACCTTATAATTGTACTTCCCTTTAAAAATTCCATATAAAATTCCCGCAAAAGGAAGTGAGGCTAGTCCTAATGCTAATTGTGAAACAAACTTTCTTCTCCCTGCCAAACTTTTAGTTTCTCCAGATGAAAAATATGACACTCCTTTTTGCGCCCATCTTACAATATCTTCTCCTAACATGAAAATCAACATGATTAATTTAGGAAGCAGAACCAATAGCAACATTCCAAAAGCCCATTGAAACTGTCTAGTTTGCCCTGAACTCCGGTCTGAATTCAATATAACATAGAAAAAATTAATATAAGCTAGAGCTCCTAGACCAAGCCATCCATAGCGAATAATTTTATTTTTAACTAACATCTTTATTGTTTGAAACGCGTAGACTTCAAAAACAATAATTAACGCCGATATAACCAATAGCGCAAATAACCAACGTGGCATAATTTCAATTTAAACAACACGTAAAGATACACTTATTAAAAAAAATCAATTTTTAACTTCTTGTTAAAGTTTTGTAATTTTACCTGCTACGATTCTTACTCAGAATACTCAAAAATAGTATTCAAATCGTATTTAATTTAAAAGACTCTTTCAGAAAATGGCAAACAGAAAACGACTTTTTTTACTTGATGCATACGCTTTAATATTTCGAGGTTATTACGCTTTTATTAAAAACCCAAGAATTAATTCAAAAGGACTTGATACGTCTGCTATTTTAGGTTTCACTAACTCTTTATTGGATGTTATCAAGAGAGAGAAGCCTGATTATTTAGCTGTGTGTTTTGATAAAGGAGGAAGTGTTGATAGAGTTGAAGCTTTTCCTGAATACAAAGCCAATAGATTAGAGACTCCTGAGGCTATTAAGATTGCAGTTCCTTACATTGAAAAAATATTAGAAGCCATGAAAATCCCCGTTATTGTTAAGGAAGGGTTTGAAGCTGACGATATCATTGGAACTTTAGCTAAAAAAGCTGAGCAAGCAGGATTAGATACCTATATGGTTACTCCTGATAAGGACTATGCTCAGTTAGTTTCTGAACATATTTTTATGTTTCGACCTCCACGAATGGGAAATGGGTACGAAAAATGGGGTGTTGAGGAAGTAAAAGCTAAGTTTGAGGTTGAAAGACCTGAACAAGTAATTGACTTCTTAGGAATGATGGGGGATTCTGTAGATAACATTCCTGGGTTACCCGGTGTTGGTGAGAAAACAGCGAAGAAATTCCTCGCCGCTTATGGAAGTATGGAGGGTCTGTTTGAAAATACCCACGAGTTAAAAGGTAAAATGAAAGAGAAAGTGGAAGCAAATAAAGAACTTGGTTTGCTTTCGAAAAAACTGGCTACTATCATGTTAGATGTTCCTGTGGAATTGGAGGAAGACAAGCTCGTTTTCGAACAACCGGACATTCAAAAAACAATTGAAATTTTTGATGACTTAGAGTTTAGAAGAATGGCCGATAACTTTAAAAAGACTTTTGCAGCTTCTAATCCAGATACACAAGCGGAAAATTCAAATAAAGCGTCTTCTAATGCTAATCCTCAGCAGTTTGATTTGTTTGCAACTCCGGGTAGCGGTAATACTACTTCAACAAGTGAAGATAGTATTAGCGGATATCGAACGATTAACAATACCAACCATTTATATCAAGTTGTTAATACTTCTTTGAGCAGAAAATTACTTTTAAATAAATTGCTCCAACAAACTACCGTTTGTTTTGACACTGAAACTACTGGTTTAAAAGCGTTGGAAGTTGAACTGATTGGAGTCGCTTTTTCTTGGGAAAGAGGAAAAGGATATTACTTGGTACTTCCAGAAAATCAAGAAGAAGCACAGGAAGTTATTAATGAATTCATTCCTTTCTTTGAAAATGAAAGTATAGAAAAAATAGGACATAATATCAAATACGATATCAAAGTTCTTTCTAACTATAACATTAACGTAAAAGGAAATTTGTTTGACACCATGATTGCTCACTATCTGATAAACCCTGATATGAGACATAACATGGATGTACTTGCTGAGACCTACCTAAACTATCAGCCAGTTTCCATTACAGAACTGATCGGTAAGAAAGGTAAAAATCAGCTTTCAATGCGTGATGTTGCTTTAGACAGACAAAGTGAGTATGCGGTTGAAGATGCAGATATTACCTTGCAATTGAAAGAACATTTTACCAAAGAGCTTGAAAGTGGTAACGTAACTAAACTATTTCAAAATGTTGAAACACCGATAGTGTCTGTTTTAACAGCTATGGAAATTGAAGGTATTAACCTAAATACTGAATTTTTAAAATCTTTATCTGGAGAGCTTACATCAGATATTAAAGATTTAGAAAAACGCATTTATGAACAGGCTGATGAAGAGTTTAATATTGCTTCACCTAAACAGCTTGGACCAATTCTCTTTGAAAAACTAAAATTGGTAGACAAACCTAAAAAGACTAAAACAGGACAATATTCAACTGCCGAAGATGTGCTATCTTATTTGGCAAATGATCATCAAATTGTTGCTGATATTCTTTTATACCGTCAATATAAAAAGCTTCAAAGTACCTATGTTGACGCATTACCTGGAGAAGTAAATCCGAAAACAGGAAGAGTACACACAGTATATGCACAGGCTGTTGCTGCCACTGGAAGGTTAAGCTCAAATAATCCGAACTTACAGAATATTCCTATTCGAACTAAGAGAGGTCAGGAAATTAGAAAAGCTTTTGTTCCAAAGAATGATGATTATGTACTTCTTGCTGCAGATTATAGTCAGATAGAATTAAGAATTATCGCTGCTTTAAGCGAGGAGGAAACCATGATCGAAGCATTTAAAAATGGAGAAGACATTCATGCTTCGACAGCTTCAAAAGTATTCAAAGTTCCAATTGACGAAGTTACTCGCGAACAAAGAAGTAATGCCAAAACAGTAAACTTTGGAATTATTTATGGAGTTTCTGCTTTCGGATTAAGCAATCAAACAAGTTTGGATAGAAAAGAAGCTAAAGCATTGATTGAAGCCTATTATGAAACCTATCCGAAGCTTAGGAATTATATCTCAAAGCAAGTAGACTTTGCCAGAGAACATGGATACGTAGAAACTGTATTGAATAGAAGGCGTTATTTGAAAGATATTAACTCTCGTAATGCCATAGTTCGAGGAGCTGCAGAAAGAAACGCTGTAAATGCTCCAATTCAAGGTAGTGCTGCCGACATCATTAAGTTAGCCATGATTAATATTCATAAACGATTTAATGCTGAGAACTTCAAATCTAAAATGCTACTTCAAGTACATGATGAATTGGTTTTTGATGCTTATAAAGACGAATTAGAAATTATAAAACCAATTATTAAAGAAGAAATGGAAAATGCTTTTAAACTTTCTGTTCCTCTTGATGTAGAAATTGGTTTAGGTCAAAATTGGCTTGAAGCGCATTAAACATAACATCTCATTAGCTTTTATTTTAAACGATAAGAGCTAATGATTACTTATTTAACTATAATCTCAAATACCTTTTTTTGTAAATCAGGAATGACATGTTTTTCAAACCAAGGATTCTTGCTTAGCCAAAATCGATTTCTTGGAGAAGGATGTGGTAATACAAAATATTTTGGCAGGTACTCTTTATAGTGATTTACCGTTTCTGTAAGTGTTCTTTTTGCTTTATTTCGAAGATAGTAGTTTTGAGCATACATTCCGATAAGTAGGATTATCTCCAAATCAGGCATTTTTTCAAGTAGAGGAAGGTGCCATTGAGGAGCACATTCTTTCCTAGGAGGTAAATCACCAGAGGCTCCTTTACCTGGATAACAAAATCCCATTGGAACAATTCCGAAATTCAATGTATCGTAAAACTGTTCATCAGAAACATTTAACCACTTCCTTAATTGCCTTCCACTTGCATCATCCCATGGAATACCCGAAGCATGTACTTTGGTTCCTGGAGCCTGACCTACAATTAATATTTTTGATTTTTCATTAGCAAAAACCACAGGTCTAGGGTCAATATAATCTTCACAAATCTTACATTTACGAATTTCTGTGAGAAGTTTTTCCATGAAATAAAACTAATAAAAAAAACACTCGTCTTATCTTAAAACGAGTGTTTCTCTTCAAAATCTTCTTATTTGATATTTTTAGTGATTGATTGCGTATCCCGCGCCTTTACCAAATTCAGCTAAAATTAATGATACATTTTTTAAAAGATTCTGAATCCCCTTAAGTAATTTTTTTCCCATCTTATTATATATTAAAATTCCCGATTACAAATTTAGCACATAAAACACTGAAAACCACTATGTTTCGTGCTGTTTTGTATTTTCGGAAGGGAATTCTATATAAATGGTATTAAATAAGCTATAAAAAAGCTTAAAAAACGAATATTTGGTATAAAACCAGCTATAAAATCTTTGTAAACCCCTCGAAAGCAAGGTAATAAGGCTCGTTTTTAAACACAGGTAGTTCCGTACTTTCAGCATTTGCAATACCAATTCCAGCATACCAAACCTTAGCATTTTGTTTCTTAGCATGCTCTTTAAAAGTTTCCATCCAGAGCACATCGTATTCCTGAGGTGTTTGAATATTACCAGTAACTTTTACTAAAACAAAAATAGTTGGTTCTCCTTTTTTGTATAATACAAATTGAGGATGTTTTTTTAGTGTACTATTTACTGCAACAAACTCATACCCCATCTTTTGCAGCTCTTTACCTGCAATATTCATCCCTAAATTATGCAATTCCTGTTCGGTAAGTACTTCCATTATTTTCTCTTCTTATTGCGTTTATTGAAGTTCTTATCTCCTCTTGTTTTTGGCTTTTTATATTTTTTCGCAATTTCTCTTCTGTATGATCCTCCTAAGTTCGTCTTCTTATTTTTCGCCTTCTTTTCGTGAAAAGCTTCACCAGGCATATATTCTTGAGACGTTCTGTTTGCTGACTGTTGTCTGTCTTCTTTTGGTCGTTCCTCTTCAGTTAACTGCTTTGAAATCTCAACTCTTTCAGGAATATCAACTAAGGGTATTTCAAAATTCATTAATTCTTCAATACTTTTCTTAGCCTCTTGCTCTTTTTCAGTTGCAAATAAAATAGATTTTCCTTTTTTCTCCGCCCTACCCGTTCTTCCAATCCTGTGCATGTAGTTTTCAGGATACTGCGTAGGGTTAAAGTTGATTACATGTGAAATTTCATGCAAATCTAAACCTCTTGCAATAACGTCAGTAGCAATTAAAATTCGATGATTCCCATTATTGAACTCTTCTATCGACCGTAAACGATAGTTTTGAGTTTTATTTGAATGAATTACGCAAACCTGCCCCGGAAACTCTTCTTCTATTAAATTAAAAATTCTATCTGCATTCCTTTTATTCGGCGCAAAAACCAATACTTTGCTATACTCAGACTTATCAAATAATAAATCGTTCAACAAATTCATCTTCGTATAAAAGTTCGGTACATCATAAGCCGTTTGATCAATATTTTCAAGTGGAGTACCGCTAACGGCTATTGCAATCTTTTTAGGCGCTATAAAGTAATCATCTATTAAAGCCTCAACATCTGCTGTCATAGTAGCAGAAAACATAATGTTTTGCCTTCTCTGGGGTAATAAATCGAAGATATTAAGTAATTGAAATCGAAACCCTAAATCAAGCATTACATCAACTTCATCTATAACTAACTTTTGTATCGATTTTAACTTAAGAACATTACTCAATGCTAAATCATACAAACGCCCGGGAGTTGCCACTAAAACATCAGAACCCTGCGCTACTGCTTCTTTATGTCTATTTAAATTTACACCTCCATAAACACCGATAACACGTAACGTGATATACTTTGCTAGTTTTTCGATCTCATCAACAACTTGAACAACCAATTCTCTAGTTGGAACTAAAATTAAAACTCTTGGATGTTGTTGTTTGGAGAATTTTAAATCTCTTAAAATAGGTAAAAGATAAGCAAATGTTTTACCCGTACCTGTTTGTGCAATTCCTACCATATCTTTTCCAGAACGTACCACTGGAAACGCCTGTTGTTGGATTGGTGTTGGATTTACCAATTCGAGCTCCTCAATTGCATTGCGCAATTGATTCGATAAATCTAAATCTTGAAAAGAAACCATTCAATCTAAAATTTGCACAAAGGTACGGTTTCTATTTTTTAGAAAGATGATGTTTCTATCTTATGATTTCAACTCAAAAGATTTATTTAAAATACCAACGTGTAAAAACGTTGTTCTACAATTAAAACATTTATATTTTTTACTCGAAATTATGAATCGTTGAAGCGTAGTTCTTTTTTCCCTCCTCAGATATTCAGATTGGCAGTTTGGACAGTTCATATTTATTAGTTTTTACCCCCACTAAACTAATAACCCAAATTATTCGAAAGAATAAGTCGTAAAACTCTTTTGAATCGTCCGAGCTTAAATACTTTGACCTATTTATTAGTTTGGCTTAATATTTCACAAGTTTCAAATTACATTTAATAATATTAGTAAAACGTTTTCAAATCGTTACGATTACGTTAATTGCAATAAAAAATCCCTATTAAACTTACATCTACTAACCACCTATTAAAATAATCGCCTAACAACTTAAAATACAGGTTTTTAAAACAAAAAACTCTCATATATAATTATTAACACACTCCAATTTAAAGCCTCTATCCAGTTAAAATTCAACCCTTTGGCATACGTTTTGATAAATCCTGAATCAACATTAAAAATTTTTAAAAAATAATGAAAAAATTAACATTAATTTTCATTGCACATGCTATGCTTAGCATAAGTAGTGCATTTGCGCAAAAGGGAAGTTTATTGGTTGGTGGAAACATTCAATATTCTTCAAACAAAATTCAAACTGGCAATAATCATGTTCGATCCAGTAATTTTGAATTATCTCCTTTGATCGGATACCAGTTTCACCAAAACATGACCGCTGGAATAAAATCTTCTTACAGTGTTGAAAACACTGAAGTAAATGATCGTATAACAGCTCTTAAAATAGGAGGCTTTTTTCGATACGCACGTCCTCTAGACAAAAAAAACCTGTTTTCCGTCTATGGAGATTTAGCCGCTGGATATAAAAGTTCTGAAACAAACCTGAACTCTAACGAATCGTCTGATATATTATTTGATGGCTTTTTTATAGAACTAACACCAGCTATTTTTATTAATCTCAAACGTGGTTTTGGTCTAAATTTTAATATAGGAGGACTCTCTTATGAGCATCTTGAAAACACTAACTCAACAATTGCAAACAACACCAAAAACTTTGACTTCAATTTTGGAAAAACGTTTAGTATCGGAATTTCTAAAAACTTTTAAAAACAATCATCAAAAAATCAAAATTATGCTTTCAACAATTAACTTAAAATCGCGAATAATAGCGATATTCTTACTTTCAATTATGTCATTTGTGGCATGTACTCCTTCAGATGAACCTGAAGTTATTGATTATTCACAATATGACAAAAACAATGTAGGCGGTGAAATGAATCTAAGTAGAAACATTTATTTATCAGATTTAAACACCAATGCCGTTACACTTGAATGGTCTAAACCTTCAAAAATCACTTCAAATAAAGTAAATTATCTAATTTATATAGATAATGAATTAATTGAAGAAATAAATATTGATTATAATACGTTTTCATCGAACTTTCATTCTTATAAATGTAAAAATTTAACTCCAGGTTCGTCATACAACGTTCAGATAGTTTGTGTGGTTAACCACATAGTAGTTGTTACACAATATATCGTTATACACTGTAATCCTGGAGGGTTAACGGAATTACCAGAAATTCCTCTTAACATAATCAATATATTTACCAATCTGACTCCCGATTTATTTGCCTTTGACTCTTCATGCCTATGTTTCAACCTTCAGTTACAAATACCACAAATTGATTTCCCTGGCTGTACTATTACAATCATCGATGATGGTCTTCGTGTTTTAAACAATATTGCCGCCGATGGTCCAGAGGGAGCTATTGCCGAATTAGAAGGTCTGGAAGCGGGTGCTGTATACTCCTGTGGATTACAAATAAAACTTGAATCTGGATTTTGTCTAGAACTTTCTTTTCCTGTAATTGTTCCCCCATGCCCAATTTGCTAATAAGTATTAATTAAACATTAATACTTAAATTACACAAATAGTGATTGTTCGGAAGCAAACTTTTATAACTTGAGCCGTTATTACTTAGCTTGTTATAAACAAAAGCTAACATATCTAAAAGCTACAAAAAGTCATAATATGAACATGTTTCCGTTCAATCACTAACTTTAAAATCCATATCCTAAAACTACTTGATTTACCAGAACAACTAATTTAAGATATAAGCAAATCCTTAATGAATAATCATGAATATTTTTCACAATTGCTTTAGTCTAAATGATAATTGTCCTAATAATCCATTCACCCTTTACATAATAAATCATTAAAAAAGGCAACAACTTTGAATACTCGATTTATGTAAATTGTCTCAATGTCAAAAAACTATCTCTTCTAAAAAAGAGAATAAAACTGTTTACAATACAGCAGTGATACCTCTATTGCCCCATTCTTTGAATGAAATAACAGACTATATATTCATACTTCAAATGGTTTGGTTTTGATTAAAATAAAAAAGCCGATGCATTTTAGTGCATCGGCTTTTAATATTATTTGGTAAGATTTTATCCTCCGAAATCGTCGAAACGAATATTTTCATCTGGAATACCAAAATCTTCTCCCATTTTTTGAACTGCTTTATTCATTAATGGTGGTCCACAGAAGTAAAGCTCAATATCTTCAGGAGCATCATGCTTACTTAAGTATTGCTCGATAACACAGTTATGAACAAACCCTACGAATCCATCACCTTCCGCATCAATATTTTCTTTAACTTTCCAATTATCCTCCTCTAATGGCTCAGATAATGCAATGTGGAATTTAAAGTTAGGGAATTCTTTCTCTAACGCCCAGAAGTGCTCTAAGTAGAATAACTCACGTTTAGAACGACCTCCGTACCAATAAGAAACTTTTCTTCCTGTTCTTAATGTTTTGAATAAGTGGTATAAGTGAGAACGCATTGGTGCCATTCCAGCTCCTCCACCTACATATAACATTTCTGCTTCAGATTCATTGATAAAGAATTCTCCATAAGGTCCAGAAATTGTTACCTTATCCCCTTTCTTACGAGAGAATACGTATGAAGAAGCAATCCCTGGATTTACATCCATCCATCCGTTTTTAGCTCTATCCCATGGTGGAGTAGCAATACGAACGTTTAACATGATTTCTCTTCCTTCTGCAGGGTAAGAAGCCATAGAGTAAGCTCTTTCTACTAACTCATCATTCTTCATTACTAATGGCCATAATCCGAACTTATCCCATTCCATTTGGAATTTATCTGGAGTTTCATGCTCTTCAGGGTGTGCTGTAATATCCATATCTGCGAATTTTACTTCACATTTAGGAATTTCAATTTGAATGTACCCTCCAGCTTTATAGTTCATATCCTCTGGGATTTCAACTACAAACTCTTTAATGAAAGAAGCTACATTGTAGTTACGTACAACAACTGCTTCCCATTTCTTAATTCCAAAAATCTCCTCTGGAATAGAGATTTCCATATCTTGTTTTACTTTTACCTGACAAGCTAAACGAGCACCATGTTGTAACTCTTTTCTTGTAAAGTGTGGTGTTTCTGTTGGTAAAGCTTCACCTCCACCAGTATGAACGTGACACTCACACTGAATACAAGATCCACCACCACCACATGCAGATGGTAAAAATATTTTTTCGTTTCCTAAAGTTGATAACAACGTTCCTCCTGAAGCTACTTCAATAGTTTTATCACCATTTACGGTAATCTTCACAGGACCTGACGGTGCCAACTTTTGCTTTACAAATAATAATAAAGCTACTAATAACAGTGTTAATACCAAGAATGCTACAACTGTAATTAGTACTGTTCCTCCTGTACTTGCTGCTAATGCTATCATTATTCTGTTATTTCTTTTGTGTTATTAGCTAATTCTTTTGATGCCGCTTTAGTCTCTTCCTCTTTATCAACTGCCTTCACTTCCACTACATCTTCTTTTACAGTTTCAATAACTTCAGTAGCTGCGCTTTCTTCTTTCTTACCAGCGTCATCTCCTCCAGTAAGCATTCCTCCAAAACTCATAAAACCAATCGCCATTAAACCAGTGGTAATAAAAGTAATTCCTAAACCTCTTAATGCAGGAGGTACTTGTGAATAACGGATTTTCTCACGAATTGCAGCAATTGCTAAAATCGCTAAGAACCAACCGATACCAGAACCAATACCATACACCAATGAAAGTCCTAAAGTTGGAATTTCACGAGACTGCATAAATAATGATCCTCCTAAGATGGCACAGTTTACCGCGATTAATGGTAAGAAAATACCTAAAGAGTTATATAAGGCAGGTGCGAATTTTTCAACTATAATTTCTACTAATTGTACCATGGTTGCAATCGTTGCGATAAACATGATAAATGATAAGAAACTTAAGTCATAATCAGCATACTCAGCCCCTAACCAAACTAATGCTCCAGGCTTTAATATATATTGATCTAACAACCAGTTTACAGGTACAGTTACTGCTAATACGAAAATTACCGCAGCTCCTAAACCAACAGCCGTAGATACTTTTTTAGATACAGCAAGGTAAGAACACATCCCTAAGAAGGTTGCGAATACCATGTTATCTATGAATATCGACTTGAAAAATAATTCTAAATGTTCCATATTTCTTCAGTTATCAGTGTTCAGTTATCAATGGTTATTGTTTATTGATAATTGAAACACTGTTATTGATTAATCTTCAATTAATGCTTTGTTTCTACTACGTTGTATCCAAATTATAATTCCAACTACAATTAATGCCATTGGAGAAAGTAACATGAATCCGTTGTTCTCGTATCCTAAAGCATACAATCCAGTTTTTTCAATTGGATCACCTAATACTTTAAATCCTAATAACGTACCAGAACCTAATAATTCTCTAAAGAATCCTACAATAATTAATATTACTGCATATCCTAAAGCGTTTCCTATACCATCTAAAAATGATTTCCAAGGTCCGTTTCCTAAAGCAAATGCCTCAAAACGTCCCATAATAATACAGTTTGTAATAATTAACCCTACGAATACCGATAGTGTTTTACTCAACTCGTAAGCAAAAGCTTTTAGTACTTGATCAACGATAATTACTAAAGCTGCTACTACGATTAACTGTACAATAATTCTGATTTTAGAAGGAATGATATTTCTCATTAAAGAAATAACAACATTTCCTACTCCAAGTACAAACAATACAGAAATAGACATTACGATTGACGCCTTTAATTCTGCAGTAATTGCCAAAGCAGAACATATACCTAATACCTGAATTGTAATTGGGTTGTTATCCGCTAATGGATCTTTTATTAACGCTATATCTTTTTTTGATAATAATCCCATAACTATTTTAATGTTTTAAAGTAAGGTACATATAATGCTAACTCCGATTTAATCATTGCAGCTACACCGTCACCAGTAATTGTTGCTCCAGCAATTGCATCAACTTCGTTATCATTTTTATCTTCATTCTTAGGGTCAGCATTTGACTTAGAAACAGCAATTCCTTTGAATACACCATTGCTCATTAAATCTTCACCTGTGAAATCGTCCATAAAGAAACGTTGCTTGATGTTAGCTCCTAAACCAGGAGTTTCACCTTTGTGATCGAAGAATACTCCTTGAACCACCATGTTTTTATCCATGGCAACATATCCCCAAATAGCGTCCCAAAGACCTTTACCTCTAATTGGAGCTATATAGAAAGTTTTACCATCCTTCTCTCCAATAAATAAAGGTAATTTTCTTGTTTTACCATCTTTCGCTAATGCTTGCTCTTTTTTAACATCAATTAAATAAGCTTTTTCATCTTCAGTTACATTTGAACCTTCAATAACAATTTGCTTTTTAATATTCTGAGAAAATGCTTCAGCTACTTTATCCTTAGAGATAAAAACTGCACTTGTTTCATCATTTTCATTTACGCCCATTGCATACAAGATGTTTTGTTGCTTTTCAACACGCTTGTTTGCGTTAATCATAGGCTTAAGAGACGATGCTGTAAAAGCTAATAACGCCCCTACCACTAATACCATTCCTATTGCGAATATTAGCGTATATCCATTACTATCTGTCTTTTTACTCATAACTAGGCAGTTTTAGCTTTTAAACGTTTTAATCTCTTCTTTACATTACCTTGAACCACGTAGTGATCAATTGTTGGAGCGAAAACATTCATTAACAAGATTGCTAACATTACTCCTTCTGGATATGCAGGGTTGAATACTCTAATCATAATTGAGATAAATCCAATTAAGAATCCATATATCCATTTCCCTTTGGTAGTTTGAGCAGCTGTTACTGGATCAGTAGCCATGTAAACTGCACCAAAAGCAAAACCTCCAATCATTAGGTGTTTCCAGAAATCCAAACTCATTAATCCGTAGAACTTACTAGTTTCTGTAATCCATCCCATATCTACCACTTGGTTGAAGATGAATCCCATTACTAAAGCTCCAATTACAGATGAAAGCATAATTCTCCAGCTACCGATTTTGGCAAAGATTAAGAATAACGCTCCTAATAAAATTAACAAGGTGGAAGTTTCTCCTACTGAACCTGGAATAAATCCAAAGAACATATCAGAAACTGAATAATTTAAAGGTTGAGATTGGGCTAGACTTCCTAAGATAGTTTCTCCAGAAATTGCGTCAGGTATTCCATCTTGACCTAACATACCAACACGAGGATCTGCTCCATGTACCCATACTTTATCTCCTGACATCCATGTTGGATATGCAAAGAATAAGAAAGCACGGATAGTCAATGCTGGGTTTAAGATATTCATTCCTGTTCCTCCAAAAACTTCTTTACCTATTACTACTCCAAATGCAACTGCAACTGCAAGCATCCAAAGTGGTAAATCAACAGGAACAATTAAAGGCACTAACATTCCAGTTACTAAGTAACCTTCTTCAATTTCATGACCTTTAATGATACAAAATACAAATTCTATAGCTAAACCAACAACATATGATACAATTACCAATGGTAAAATTTTCACTAGTCCAACTAAAAAATTATCAAGATTCCAGAAATCTCCACTAAAGAAAGACATTCCTTCTGTAAATCCGTTAATTGCTGCATTATGTTGATAACCTGCATTAAACATACCGAATATTAAACATGGTACTAAGGCCATGATTACAGTATTCATTGTACGTTTTAGGTCATCTGCCGATTTTATATGAGTACCACCGTGAGTCGTCTCATTTGGCATATATAAGAATGTATGGAAACCATTAAATAGCGGAGCCATTTTAGTTCCTTCATACTTCTGTTTTAAATTATCTAATTTTTGTTTTAAGCTCATGTCTTATCCTAATTCTGCTCTCATTAAATCTAATCCTTCACGAATGATTTTTTGATGAGGCTGTTTTGAAACACAAATAAATTCGGTTAATGCAAAATCTTCTGGGGCAATTTCGTAAGCTCCAAGACCTTCCATTTCATCAAGGTCTTTATACATACATGCCTTTAACAATTGCATTGGATATATATCTAAAGGAAATACCTCTTCATATGATCCAGTAACTACGAACGCTCTATGTTCACCATTCGTATTCGTATTTAAATCATACTTTTTCTTAGGGTTTAACCAAGAGAATGTTAAGGCTCTAGTTGTTGAAACCTTGTTAAACACAGGCTTATTCCAACCAAAAAGTTCATAATCGTTACCTTCAGGAATGGCTGTAAACTGATTGTCATAGTATCCTAAGAAACCATCTTCTGCTACCTGAGTTCCCGATAAAACATTTCCGCTTATAACACGACTGTTGTCTGAATCTAAATTACCCTTTACTACATCACTAACTTGCGCTCCTGCAATGGCTGTAACATACTGAGGTTTCTCAAATTTAGAACCAGCTAAAGCAACTGTTCTTGTAATATTGAAGTTTCCAGTTAATAACAACTCTCCAATAACCACTAAGTCCTGCGGAGTAACTACCCATACAACCTCTCCCTTATTAATAGGATCGATGTGTGCAATTTGAGTACTTACATTACCCACTGGATGCGGTCCAGAAACTTTGTGTAACTCAACTCCTTTAACATTGTTAAACGGAGATACATTTGAGTTTTTAGCTACAGAAACGTGTACTTTCCCAGAAGTTAACTTTGTTAACGCTGTTAAAGCAGCCTGTAATTCAGCTTCTTTTCCTTTTAATGCGTAATCATAGTCAGCTGCTAAAGGTGCACTTGCGTAAGCGGATACAAAAATAGCTTTGGGTTCTTGATTTGGATTGGCTACCACATCATAAGGACGTTGCTTGATAAACGGCCAACATCCAGAAGCGAATAGGTGATTTTTCACCTCTTCTCCTGACATTGCATCAACGTCTTTTTTACCAAAATCTTTGTATTCCTGCTTTCCATCAGCAGTGATTTTAATTGCTAAAACTTTTCTTCTTGCTCCACGAACGATTTCAGAAACTTTTCCGCTAACAGGACTAGGAAATAACATACGCTCATCACTTTTGTTATAAAAAAGTGCTTCTCCAGCTTTTACTTCAGTACCTTCTTTTGCTAAAATTTTTGGAATTACGCCGTGAAAATCATCTGGTCTAATTGCAAAAACACTACCTAAAGGAAGTTCGGTAGTTACTTGTTCTGCTTCACCAACAAGCCTGATATCCAGACCCTTTTTAATACGGATGTCTTTTGACATAGTAACAGATTAATTTGATTTTCTTAAAAAACATGCAAATTTAAAAATTTTGAAATCCACTTAGGAGCAATTCCTTTTTTATCTTTCTTAAAAACGTTTATTTATATCAGTTCTAAATAAATTAAAGCTTTTTGGCGTATATTTTGATATTTTTGTCAGTATGAATAAGATTTTAATCTCACTTTTAAGCATTGCTTTTTCCTTGCATACAGGTGCTCAAAACGTAAAAAGCATTTTATTACGACCTGTTAACAATCCTAAACAATACAATTCAATTGTTAAGTTAGGTAATGTTTTAGAGTTGTCATTTGACGATTTAGAAGCAGACAACAAGGATTATTATTACAAAATAGAGCATATGACGTATGATTGGAAGCCTAGTAATTTAACAAGCAGCCAATATATTGATGGGTTTGATCAAAACTCATTCATTGACGTTACAAATTCGTTTAACGCTCTTCAAGCATACACACACTACTCTGTTCGTCTACCTAACATAAATACAGTAATTACAAAAAGTGGGAATTACCTGATCTCTGTTTTGGACGAAGATTACGAGACAGTATTTACAAGACGTTGCGTTTTTTATGAAGATAAAAGTATTGTTGGAGTTGCTACTTTAAGAAGTAGGAATACCAATACAAGTGAAACCGATCAAACAGTGCAATTCCGAGTTAGCCATCCACGAATTATTCTTAACAACCCTAATCAGGAAATTAAAGCGGCTTTGATTCAAAATAATGATTGGAATACAATTATCAATGATATTCCACCTCTTTTTATTCAACCGAACCTGTTAGTATATAATCATGTTAACTATACCAATTTTCCTGGAAATAATGAGTTTTATTTTTTCGACACTAAATATGCAAGAAACACTAGTTTGAACATTGCGAGAGTTGAAAGGGATGATATTTACCACACTTATTTATTCACTGATGAACCCAAAGCGAATAGATCTTATACCTTTAACCCTGATATCAACGGCCAATTCGTAATTAATTCACTAGACCCAAACACAACCGATACTAGAACAGAATCAGATTACACAATGATTCATTTCTCTCTAAAATTAGATGAACCAATAAAAAATAAAGACATTTATGTGTATGGTGCGTTTAATGATTTTGGACTTTCTGATGAAAATAGAATGACATATAACGAAGAATCGGGGCTTTATGAGACTTCAATATTACTAAAACAAGGTTTTTACAACTACACGTATGCAGTAGTTGATGATGAAAACAATATAGACTTAAAAAAGATTGGTGGCTCCTTTTTTGAAACTGAAAATGAATATACTGCCCTCATTTATTATCGCCCAATTGGTGGTTTTTATGATAGAGTTATTGGTGTCGGATATGGTTTTTTTAATCAAAACAGGTAAGAAAACCACAGTATTTCTATAAGAATTCAAATTTTATAAGTACTTTTATTTTCATGTTTCAACAAATAACTAAAGGAATTAAGATTTCAGTTAAGACCAAATATAACGGAACGCGCTATAGAGGTCATATGACATACTACGCCTTTAGTTATTATATTTCAATTGAAAACTACTCTTCACAAACAGTGCAATTATTGGAACGTTTCTGGGTTATTTTCGATTCACTTAACAACATAGAAGAAGTGAGCGGAAAAGGTGTTGTAGGTCAAACTCCAACATTAAAACCTAAAGAAGTTTATAATTACCAATCGCATTGTTTTTTGGTTTCTTCAATTGGAGCTATGAGCGGAAGATATAAAATGATTGACACCTCATCTAATGAGGAATTCTTTGTAACAATACCAACTTTTCAACTAACAACAACTCCTAGGCTTAATTAGCAATGATTAAGAAAAATAAAGCACTAAAAGTAAAAGACACTAATTGTTTAAATTGCGGGTATCCGTTTACGGGACATGAAAAATACTGCCCAGAATGTGGTCAAGATAACAAAGGAAGCAGAATTACTTTTGCCAATTTTATGACAGAAATGTTTCGCGGCTTCTTCTCATGGGATGCAAAATTTTGGCGTACCTTATTCCCACTTCTCGTTAGTCCTGGAAAGGTGTCGTCAGACTATATTTCAGGTATTCGTAGCAGATACTCAAATCCATTTCGATTCTATTTAACCATATCGGTTTTATTCTTCTTATTACTAAGTGCTAATGAGACCTATAAAAAGTTTAACAAACTGAATGAAGAAGAAACCAACGAAGAAATATTCAATCTAAATTTGAAACCGAATATAGATAAAGACTCGCTTACTCAAGCTATTCTCAGTGATATTCAAAACCAAAAAGAAATACCAATTCCGAAGAATGTATCAAAGGAGGTTGTAGATAATCTAAAAAAAGCAGACAGTCTTTCAAAGAACTCCGAAAACAGCTCCAATATTTTTACAGGGAGTAAGTTCATGGACAAGATGTTGAGATACAACAAGTATAACCCAGAAGTTAAAACGGATCAAGCCCTTAAAAACATAGGACTTAAAGCTAACTTCTCAAATCGTTTTTGGTACACTAGAGCTAGTAAAATAAACAAAATAGCTAAAGACAAAGATGAAAGAAGTAACTTTATTCAGCAAATGATTTCAATGGGATCTATCTCTTTATTTGTGTTACTTCCGTTGTTCACACTTTGCTTAAAATTCATTTATATCCGAAGAAAATATACTTATGTTGAGCATTTAATTTTTGTATTCCATGTTCAAACCGTATTCTTTCTTTTATTAATTATTTTCCTGATTATTAGCATGGCGAGTTCGGCCAAAATCGAGGATATCAGCATTATTTTTATTTGCCTTTTCCCGATATACCTTTATCTAGCTATGAAAAGGTTTTATAAACAAGGGTATTTCAAAACATTTTTCAAATTTATTTTGGCTAACTTTTTCTTTGCAATGCTTATATCGTTAGGAATTTCTGTGATTTCAGCCATTACATTTGCCGTTTACTAGCATGTGAGAAGTGATTTATGGAAAAACTAGCGCTGATAAGAGAATATTTCACTCCAATTCAACCAAGTATTAAGGATATAAATAGTATTACATATACCGAAAGAACTCCATCTCTTTTACTGAGTAATTACATTCATTGTTTTTGGCAATTAAAAACAGAAAAAACACTAGCAAATCCCTTTAATTACCGAGTTGTTTCTGACGGTTGTATTGATGTTTTTTTCGACCTTAGCAACACTGAAGACAACTTTGTAATGGGATTCTGCAAAGGATTTAAAGAGTTCGCCATTGGCACCGAATTTAACTATATAGGTATTCGTTTTTACCCATCTATTTTCCCGAGTTTATTTAAAACTTCGGCAAAAGAAATAAGTAATTCAGACATTCCTCTAACTCAAATAGAAAAAGGTTTTTCTTCCTTCATATCGAGTATAAAAAGTAATCATTTAGATAACGCCATTGCACAAATAGAAACATACCTTATTCAATTAGTTCAAGCTTCAAAAGCTAGTATTGATTTACGTTTTTTTAATGCTTTTCTAAAAATTTTAGAAGCTAAAGGAAACATAGAAACCGAAAATCAGTTAGACACAGGACTTAGCCCTAGACAACTTAGAAGGTTATTCAACTATTATATTGGCACCACTCCCAAATCCTTTAGCCTCGTGGTTCGTTTTCAATACGTTTTAAATGAGCTACTGCGTTCAAAAGATTTCAATAGTAGTATTTTCTTAGATGCTGGATTTTACGACCAAGCTCACTTCATAAAAAACTTTAGTCAGTTTTACGGAATTTCTCCCATGAAGGTATTCCTTTAGAATGACCGATTTTTACAATACTCTCCTACTTTCCGGATCTAAATTTACTTTCAAATAATGAACACAATATGAAATACACGTTAGTACTTATAAGCACTTTATTCATTTTAATTAGCAACCAACCAATAAATATCAAAAAAAGACACATGAAACTAAACGCTGGCATTATTACAGAAAACTTTGCAGAAACTAAAAAATTCTATATCGAAACTTTAGGCTTTGGAGTTTCTTTTGAAAATGACTTTTATTTACTTCTACATACTCCAAACCATGAAGCAGAAATTAGTTTTTTAAAACCAAATCATCCAAGTCAAAAACCAATTTTTCAATCTCCATTTCAAGGACAAGGTGTTTATTTTACTTTAGAAGTAGAGAACGTTGATTCAGTTTATAAAGAATTCCAGAAAAAGAATATCAAAATCACCATTCCGATAAGAAATGAACCCTGGGGAGACAGACATTTCGCTATTGTTGACCCCAATGGAATTGGAATTGACATTCTTACTTACAATAATCCAAATGAATAAAAAAATGCTAAAAAGTACCCTTTTTATTTTAACGACAACTTGTCTAGGAAATCATTCGTAACTCGATCAACTTGTCTTGAGTTTTCTCCAAACCAAATAAAATGATTGGCTCCTTTTACCACATGTAACTGAATGTCATTTCCTGTTTTTTTCATTTCATCATAAAAATATTGAGCAGTTTCAAGCTCACAACGTTTATCATTCTCTCCATGCACTAACAAGAACTTTGTTGGTGTTTTTGACACTAAATGATTCGGAGAAATTAATTTTACATCACCCTTATTTTCAAGTTGTTCACTAATCCATCTATTGTTTCTTGTTGTTAAGTCATACACCCCACCATTAACAATAACAACATTAGGAGTCGGATTTTCACTTAAATCATCCGAAGATTCATTTAAATTTTTATTTAATGCAGATGTCATAGCCAAGTGTCCGCCAGCAGAATTCCCTGTTACAACAATCTTTTGAGGGTCAATTCCGTACTTTTTTGCATTTTTTCTCAACCATCTAAGTGCAGATTTAGCATCTTTAACAGCTTCGAAAGGATATGTACCATGCCTACCTTTTAGTCGATATTCTATTGCAGCAGCAACCCACCCGTTCTTCTTATATTCCTCCGCGACACTAAAAAACCAATCTGGCTTACCATACCCCCAACTTCCACCATGAAAATGAACTATCAACGGTCTAGCTTTTTGCTCTCCTAGCTTTTTAGGTAAAAACAAATGCATTTCCAGTTGATGATTATCTACTGTCTTGTAAATTTCTATTAAATGCTCTTCTCTTCCTTTTTTATGCTTGTCATATAACTCTTTAACCTCTCGGAGATAATCCTCATTCTTACATGAATTAAGGAACTCTTCATAAATACTATCAATATTTTCTATTCCAAAATCACGAATCTGTTTATTTAAATATTCTTTTCTCCAATAATCTCTAACCCCATTATCTTTAAACAACTCATTAATGAGTTTCCAATTTGCTCTCAACCCTTGATTATCCAATCCTTTAAATTCACCATTTAACAGAATTTTACTGACCTCTAAGTCCATATACTCTCTAAAGTACCTTTGAAAATCTTGGTTCTTAACTGTACTAATCTTATCAAAATACGCTAGGCTACCATCAATTCTGGATTGATTTTCCTCTGACAACACTACTCGTTTCCCTGTTAAGTTATAATGAAGGTTAGGATACCTTAAGATAAACCAATCAAAAAGAGATCTAATCCCCAATTCTTCATTTTTATAGAGACTTTCACTTATAACTCCTTTATTTAATTTACGGTGATTTTCGAACACCCTTCTAAGAGAATCTACTTTAAATGTAAAATCATTTTGATTCAAACTATACAGCTTTACAAAGTCCTTCCCTAAAAATTCATCAACTCTTTTCGCAAACTCGGATTGTTCGTTTAAAAAGATCTGATCATTTGTGATGTTATCTGATGTTTTTTTCTTGCAAGAAGTAGCAACTGTAAAGAATAATATTAGAGCAATTAATTTTTGAATGGTCAAAGTTTTCATTTTTGGTTATTAATTCACAACACTAAAAATAAACATTATTCTGATAATGAAGACTTAAACAGAATTTTAAAATAAACCTGCCTTGAGAATTGAACTAATTGGTGTCTTTGAAAAAGTTGCGTTAAAAGTAAAGTGATTATCTTTTTCTATCCTAAAAGATCCTTTTTTGAGTTTTTTCAGGAGAGGTTTTTTAAAAGAAAAGTGCTTATCAAAACTCTCTATATTAACTTTAAGAATAAACTTTGTTTTAAAAGACTCGTTTCTCTCGAATATCCCCAAACTACTTTCAGTTCCTGAAAACATCAAAAGGCCTTCATCAAGTGATTTAACCTCTGTTTTAAAAAGCGGATTCAATGTTAACACCTCTGCTTCCTCAACATTTTTGATAAATAATTTCCCCTTTAAATACGAATACAATTGTTCTCCTCCTAAAAAGGTTTGAGAAACAGGTACCTTCTTTTCCTGAATTTCTTTTTTTTCTATTTTATTAAAATCGTCATCATAATCGTAGCTAACAATTGTATCTCTTTTTACTTCGACATTTAAAACTTGAGCTCTCAGCTCACCATTCCAATACTTTGCAACAGAATCTAATTCGATCGTTGTCAGCCTTTTAAGCTTCTTTTTTTGCTCTTCAGAAATCAACTCTGACAATTCTTTTGTATTTACTTTACCAAAAGCACTCGCTATTGATTTTTCGGAAGACTTAAACATTTGCGAGAGAAACAAGCTTTCAAACTTCATCCATTTCCCACTAATGTTCAAACCATTACCTTCCTTTGTCAATCTCAAAAAATCCCCTGCTACAGTTCCCGCTGAAACTAATGCTTCGTTATTCGCAATAGAAGTAACAAGCGTATTCTTTGTGGCTAAATAATCTTCTTGATTTAAAAGCTTTTCTAGTACTGACTCCGCCCCCTTATCTCGTGTAAAAACAACTACCAATTTATTTTCAACAATAGCATAAATAAGATGCTTCTTTTGAAAAAAATCAATGTTTTTATAAACGTTTTTTGGTAATTTTTGCTCATTAAAGAACGCTTCTAATTGACTTCTATCTTTAATTGTAATTCTATGGCTATACCAAGTATCATTTAAGTTATCAGAAAAACTATAAAAAAATAAATTTGAAGGGATTTCTATTTGCTTAAATAATGAAATCTTTTTTTCTCGTTTTATTCCTTTCCCTTCAGATTCAAAAATTAGCGATGGATTAAAAACATACTCCTTTAACAAACTGTATTCAAGTTCTCGTAAATTCACTCGAACGACTTTTTTAGCCGTTTTGGGTATGATATTTACAAAATTTACGGTTGGATTATATCTAAAATATCCAACCGTAAACCCTATTATAATTATAACAAATAAAGTATATGCTATTTTTTTTGCCATTGACTTATTTAGCTACCTGATTGATAAACTCAAACAACAATTTCAACGTATTTTCTTCTCTTCCCATGGTGTTTAACTTTAACTCAGATGAAATAGTACTCCCCTTAATTCTTGAAACTCTAAATACTGCGTCTTTTAGATTTTCATTCGAAAAGTTAAGCATTTTCTTTTCTTTTCTACTCACATATCCTTTTGGGAATTTATCTAACAAAGCATTGATATCAGTATATAGTACAGACGTATTGTTTCTCATTAACCTTCCATACTTATTTGACTTACCAAACGATCTTCCAACTGCAAAATTAAAAGCTCCTGTTTTCGATGTTGTTACATATAGAATATCATTGTTAACTACAACATATACTGGAAAAGGTAAATCTTTGGTTGTCTCTGTAAACTCATAAACATTGTTATTCGCACTCAACACCTTATATTTTTCACCAATTTTCAACGCTTTTTTCCAGATACCTTCTTCCTTAGAACCAACCATTAATGTAAAGTCAGGCACAACAGTTTCCTTTGTTTTGGTTACTTCTTTTCTTTTATAGTTCTCATCGTAATCATAGCTTTTATACGATACTTCTTTTTTATCAAAATCGTTCAATACAAACAACGCATCACCAGTAATCAACTCACCCACAGCCTTCTCGTCAATTAATATTGCCAACAAATCTCCGACAACATTAATCTCATTTTTAAAAGTAGGGATCATACCACCATACATTGTGCTCAACATATCTGGATATTGAATTAACATTTCTTCCGTATTGATTGACATACTCCAAAATGCTAAAGCTTTGTCATGATCAAAACCATTAATAAGCTTTTTATCTATTCTTTTATTATAGATCTTTTTCATGTATTTCTTCATGTTCTCATTCACATTCATATCCAAAGAAATACGCGCATTACTCTTATCGAAAAATAAGTTTGCAGAAACCTCATTAACTCCATACATGTTAGTATCATCGAAATTAATTAAGTCATTTGATAGAAGTTTTTTATAAGACTTCATAAAACTCCCCATTAAAGAACCATAGCTCGGCAACCATACTGTTACCACCGAGTTTTTCTTTTTACTTTTTTGAAATGAAGTGTTTGAGCTTAGACTATTTCGAACATTTCCGTTAAAAATACTTTCAGCATATTCTCTTGCCCATCCATTAGCAATTCTTCTTTTAAATTTATAACTAGCTTCCTCTTCTCTCTTTTGTTTTTCTAAACGCTCCTTATGTTCTCTAAAATAAGAATAAGAACGATCACCATTCACCAAGAAAAGTACTTTATCATTCCAAATAGTTAAATCACTATATCCTTGAAGGATATTGTATCCATTTTTTCTTTCAATATCATCAAGCTTCGATTTTTTAAGTGTAGCCTCAAATTGCTTTCTATCATTTAATTCAACCATAACGTTGTGATAAGAAATACTGTCTGTTTGCTTAAAGAAGTAGTAAGCATTCGATTTCAAATCAATTCCTAAATTTTCTAGTGAATTAATTTTTTCATTGTCTTCTTTTTTCCTGTTTACACTTTTTAATATTTCTTTTCCTAAAGCACTTGAGTTTATATCTGAAAAGTCGATTAGTTTAAATACGTTTTCAGCATTTCCAGCAACAACCACACTCGAATTGCTTGGTATTCTATTTTCAATTTTTTGAGCTTTTGCAGTTAAAAATGCACCTAGTAAGGCCAAGGTGGCTAATGATTTTTTCATTTCTATGATTTTTTTCGGTCTGATTTAACTTTAGTTTTAGTTTTGGTAAGGGGTTGTATTATCAACTAAAACATAAAGGTTTTGATTGATTTTTGTTTTTAATTATATAATTGAATACTATTTTTAATAGTCTGTTTATTCGTTATAATATCTTGTGCCTTTAATCTTAACATCACAGCTTTTTTATTCTTGGACACCCTAGCTTGATCATTTGAACAAGACTCTATAATGTTAGAAAAACGATATATTCCTGTGTAGCTAGCATTTTCAAACACTTCTCTATCTTGGGATTTTGTTTTTTGAAACTCTCTCCCTATGTTAAAATGATGACTTCTTACAAACTTCTTTTCAGTCTTATTAAAACTAAAGTGCTTGTGCTTTTTAATTTTTTGAGCTTCAGCTTTCGAGCTAAAACTTTCTAATACTGAGTTAATTGATTCTACATTTTTAAAATCGCATGAAATAGTAACAATAAACTCTTTAAAGTCAATTGACTTTTTCACGTTACTAATCCCTGAAGTTTTCTTTATTTTTTCAACCGCTTTCGACACATTCTTTTGAATGTCTGATTTCGAAGGCACTTTGTATCCATTAATACTATCTAAAAGCATTATAGAAGCCAATTTTGTTTTGCTTTGACTTAAATTAACAGTAATGACAGCACTACCCGTACCGTCTTCATTAAATGTAATTTCTTCTACAAACTCAAAACAGCTTGTAAATAAGAATAAGGTTAAAACTGAAATTATGGTTAATCGTTTGTAAATCATAATAATTTTTTACAAACATACCAAAATTTGAAGTCATAGCCTCTATAAACCAATAAGTGTTCTTTAAAGTTTATTATTCGTTAAAATTTATACTTGTAGTTCTTTTTCAAGTATTTCCGAATTCACAGGAGATATGTATTCAAAAGAGATTTTAGCTTCATTTTTTGACACACATGTTGTACTAACGGTTTCCACCAAATCACGTTTCATTTTTACTGCTGTTTCTGGAGTTCCTTTCGAATCATTTTGATGAAAAGCTATGATATTTTCCTTTTCAAAAACATTATTTTCTTGAAGCCATTCAGCAAACCATTCTTTTCGTTGCTCTTTCATAGCGTCATCATACAAAGTTGACGAAGACCATATATGCGGTTTATTATCAATTTTCTTGAAATGTTTTTGAAATCCATCCCACACCAACTCATAAATCATTAGCTCTTTGGACCATTCAACCAAAACGATTGTAAATGGTTCTACTCCTTCAAATAAAAAATCATTTATCTCATTTACGGCATTATCACTAGCAAGCAATTTCTTAACAATAACACCTCGACTCATTTTGTACGACTTAGCTCTTTTATGCTTCTTGAAACCTCCATTTAAAAGACAAATTAACCGTTGTTTTTCGCTTAACCCAATCCAAGTACCTCCAGCAAGTTCGTCTTTTGGATATGTTAGCTCAACACCGTTTTCAATATAGTCTTTTGGAGCTATTGTTTTTCTTTTAGGATTTTCATCTCTATTCGAAGTTAAAATGAAATTATTATCTCCTAAAGGCAAAAAGGTTACTGTGCACATATTGTATCGTTTTAGGGTAAATAAGACGTAAAAACCACTCAATTATTACTAAAAATAACCGTAACTTTGTACTTTCTAAACAGAATACAAACAAAGGAATAATTTTAATAACAAACAACACATAAAAATGGGAAAAGGTTTTTTTCATGTACCAACTGCCATTAACGAGCCTGTGAAAGGATATGCTCCAGGTTCTCCTGAAAGAGAAGCGGTTTCAAAACAATACAAAGAATATTTTAACGGATCGGTTGACGTGCCAATGTACATTGGTAGTGAAGAAGTAAGAACTGGAAACACCCAAAACATGACTCCTCCACACGACCACCAACATGTTGTAGGTCAATATCACATAGGAGATAGAAGTCATGCTGAAAAAGCTATTGAAGTTGCTTTAGAAGCTAGAAAAGAATGGGCTCAAATGCCATGGGAGCAAAGAGCTGCTATCTTTTTACGTGCTGCTGAGTTAATCGCAGGGCCATACCGTGCTAAGATTAACGCAGCTACAATGATTGCTCAGTCAAAAACTGTTCACCAAGCTGAAATTGATGCAGCATGTGAATTAATTGACTTTTTACGTTTTAACGTAGAGTATATGTCTGACATTTACAATGAGCAACCAAACTCTGATGATGGAATTTGGAACCGTGTTGAATACAGACCATTAGAAGGTTTTGTTTACGCGATTACTCCATTTAACTTTACTGCAATTGCCGCTAACTTACCAGCATCTGCTGCTATGATGGGGAACGTTGTTGTTTGGAAGCCATCGGATAGTCAAATTTTCTCAGCAAAAGTAATTGTTGATGTATTTAAAGAAGCTGGAGTTCCTGACGGAGTTATTAATTTAGTATACGGAAACCCTGTTGAAATTACTGATGCTGTTTTAGCTTCTCCTGATTTCGCTGGAATTCACTTTACTGGATCTACTTACGTATTCAAAGAGCTTTGGAAGAAGATTGGTGAAAACATTCACACATACAAAACATATCCAAAAATTGTTGGTGAAACTGGAGGTAAAGATTTTATCATTGCTCACCCTTCTGCGAATCCTAAGCAAGTTGCTACAGGTATTTCAAGAGGAGCTTTTGAATTCCAAGGACAAAAATGTTCTGCGGCTTCAAGAGTTTACCTTCCTAAATCTATTGCTAGCGAAGTGTTAAATTTCGTAAAAGAAGACGTTGCTTCTTTCAAAATTGGATCTCCTGAAGATATGAGTAACTTCATTACTGCGGTTATTCACGAAGGTTCTTTCGATAAATTAGCGAAGTATATTGACCAAGCAAAAGAAGATGCTGATGCTGAAATTATTGCTGGTGGTAACTACGATAAATCAAAAGGATATTTTATAGAGCCAACAGTTATCTTAACTACAAATCCAAAATACACTACAATGGAAACTGAATTATTCGGGCCTGTAGTAACTATTTATGTATATGAAGATGCTGATTGGTCAGAAACTTTAAAATTAGTTGATGGTACTTCTGAATACGCTTTAACTGGAGCTGTATTTTCAACAGATAGATATGCTGTTACTGAGGCTACAAAAGCGTTAGAAAACTGTGCTGGAAACTTCTATATTAATGATAAGCCAACAGGTGCTGTAGTTGGACAACAACCATTTGGTGGAGCAAGAGCTTCTGGAACAAATGACAAAGCAGGATCTGCTCAAAACTTATTACGTTGGGTATCTCCACGTTTAATCAAAGAAACATTTGTTTCTCCAACTGATTATCGTTACCCATTTTTAGGTTAAGAAATATAATTTATAGATAAAAATGCTGCTCGAAAATGAGCAGCATTTTTTATGTAATGAATATTTAATTTAAAAATTCAAATTCATTACTCATATCAGCTTTCACCAACCTCGCATTCAACACTTCATTCGTTTCTGAATCCAATACCATTGCAACAAAATTCATTTTGGAAATATTATTAATATTTAAAGGAACTGCTATTTGAAAATCTCTTTCATATAAATTACTACTTATAAATTGAGAACTGTTCATTTCTTCTCCCCTAACATCAGTCAGAGCATATCTCAAAACATAGTCATGAACAAAATTTTTGGCAACGCCATCATTAGTAATATCAGGGTAATACTCAGTATAATTTGCCTGATCTTGCACAATACCATCTTCCGTTGCAAAAACTACTAACTTCGTTTTATTAGGGTACATATTCCCAAACATTGCCTGTACATTTAAAAGAATATTATTCTGGTCTATTCTTGAAGTTAATTTAAGTCCTAGAAAAGATTTTTCTTCTACCCTATTGGTTATTTTATCTAACATAGTTCCTTCATCAATATCACCAGCTTCTCTCCAAAACCCTTTCCTATCAATCATTGCTGAAGGAAATGCTGTAATATCGAAATACCTTGTTAGTTGATTAGCATATGAATTAGTCATAATATCATTAGTATGAACAGCAACAGGAATAAATTGATTCGTTTTAGACTTCAACAACTCTATTGCATGAGATACTCGCGGACAAAATCCGCACCAGTCTCCTGTATAATCTTCAATAACTACATTTTTCTTAAAAGTTCTATTCCCTCTCCTTTGAACCGTTAATTGTAAAACAGAACTTTCCTGCCCTTCATATACAGCTTTTACATGGTAAGCATTCACATCTTCAGGAACAAATGTATTTCCTTCAATCCTTTGGTTATTAACATAAATAATAGCTTCCCGAGAAATATCTCGATCTTTATAATACGGGTAATTACCTTGAGGACTTATATTTTCTTTCTTTTTTACATTTAGAACTACCTCTTCCCCTACAAACGCAATAGTACCAGAATTGTAATTTATTACCTTTAATTCAACTTTATCTTTTTGAGTGTTTTCGTTAGAACAAGAAAACATAAAAACAATAATAGCAATAATTGCTAAACCTCTACTTTTTTCAAAGAATTTCATACTAATCTATTTTTGGTTTATCAAAAACAAACATAAAATTCAATTAAAAGCAAAGTCGTTAAGGATATTTAAATTACTCCAAATAGATTGCCAAAAATTAGAATCTATTCAAAATTTTAGTTAATAAATCTATTTTGAAAAAATGATTTCCTTCCTTTAACAGAATACTAAACGCTTATTGAATAACGTAATTTAATATCATGAAGTAATGGCAAATAGCACCTCCTAAAACAAGGAAGTGCCAAATAACATGGTGAAAAGGGATTTTCTTAATCGCATAAAAAATAATACCTATTGTGTAAAAAGCACCACCAGCCCATAAAAGTTGAATTCCCCTAGGATCCATAGCCAACTCTAATGCCTGAAAATCTAACACGATTAACCAACCCATAACTAAATACAGTAGTGTCGATAAAAATCCAAACTTACCTGTATAAAATAGCTTTAATATAGCTCCAACTAGAGCTATTCCCCAAACTAAACTAAACAATAGCCAGCCTTTACTATCGGACAATAATAGAAGCACTACAGGAGTGTAGGTTCCTGCAATAAGAAGGTATATACTTATGTGGTCAACAATTCTGAATTTTCTTTTTTTCTCTTCAGTTTTCATAGCGTGATACAAAGCCGAAGCACTAAAAAGTATAATTATAGAAACTCCATAAACTACAATACTAAAAATACTCCAAGGTTGGATTGTATTATAAACCAACAATCCGACCAACCCAAAAACTCCCATAACAGCTCCAGCTGCATGAGAAATTGTATTCCATTTTTCTTCTAATGGTGTTTGAAAATCCATCTAACAAAAATAAAAAAAAGTGCGCATTACCTATGTAGTATGCGCACCTTATCTCATTGTTTAAGTAAATTTGACTACGAATTATCTTATTTGATAATCATTCGTCTCGTTAGCTTTCACACTTCTAGCATTTACTGATTCCTTATTGTCAGCATAAGAAACAATAGCAACAAAACTTAACTTAGTTTTATCAGCGATAGAAGCAGGAATATCAGCCTTAAACTCTTTTTCAAAAGTATTTCCTTTTACAGTTTCAGTACTTGCGATAGCATCTCCAAGAACATTTGTGAAAGAATGTCTTAAAACATGATCATGAACAAAATCATTGATTTCATCAACTCCTCCATAAAAATCAGTGTAGTTGGCTTGTTTTAAAACGATACCATCTTCTAAAGCAAATACGGTAATTTTTAAATCCTTTCTAACTGAATTTCCAAATTTTACAGATACATTCACTTTCATTTCTGCTTCTGTAACTGCAGAAGTTAACTTAACACCAAAAGGGACTCCCTTTTCTATCAAATTAGTTACCTGAGTAATATTTTGAGGCTCAGGGTACGTCCATGTATCTTTTCTATCAACATATGCAGTAGGGAAACCTTGAACATTAAATGCATTTGCTAAAGCTCTTGAATAATCATTTTCCATTGGGTCATTATTCGCTAGATGCGCAGCTACTGTAACCACATTACTAGTTTGCTCATAAACCTTTTCAATAGCATATGATACTCTTGGACACCAACCACACCAGTTACCTGTATAATCTTCGATTAGAGCAACCTTTTGGAAAACCTCTCCTTTTTCTTCAGAATAAGCATTAATTCTATTGCTACTTTCAACTCCTTTGTATTTAGCTTTTATTACATACTCTTTTTCAGAAGTTGGAGTAAACTTATACCCATCAATTTTTTCGTTATTCACGTAGTACTCAGCACCTGAATTAACAATGGTAAATCCGTTTACAAGAACTGAAAATTCCACTGCTTCCCCGATGTAAAAAAGATCTTGATCTTTGTCCATGCGTAGTTCAACACTAGTAACTACTTCATCATCTGAACCAGGACTATCTGAATCTGATCCTGAACACGATACAAAAAACACAGTTAAAAAAACTAAGATTAACTGGCTTAAATTTCTTTTTTTAATAGTTTTAATCATATTATTGTTTTTTTTAAATTAAGTTAATTAGTTGAGTAAAATAAAACAAAATAACACAACTTTACCCTAAAAAAAATAGCAAAAAAACAAATTGAAACTTAGGGGAAACCCTGAGATTATTGTTACACTAAATAGAACAATTAAAACTATAGAAACTATGAGATCATTCTTCATTGGTTGTTTATTACTAACAACCATTAATGCTTTTTGTCAAAAAAAGCTTCCAAACAAAAATGTTTACGACCTAAATAACACCTCTGTTGGTATTTTAAATAAGATTGACAATGACAAAGTAACCATTGTTAGTTTTTGGGCTACATGGTGTGTTCCTTGTTTAAATGAACTTGACACGATAAGTGAAGTATATGAAGAGTGGCAAGACGAATTAAATGTTGAATTAATTGCTATTTCAACAGATGATTCAAGATCTCAAAAAAGAGTAAAGGCACTGGTCAATGGAAAAGGCTGGCCTTATAAAGTTTTATTAGATAAAAATCAAGAGTTAAAAAGAGCTTTGAATATTCATACAATTCCTGAGCTTATTATTGTAAAAGGAGGAAAAATCATTTATCGCCACTCTGGTTATTCTCCAGGTTTCGAAGATGAACTTTATGAAATAATAAAAGAAAACTCCTAACCAATAAGATACTTACTACTTAATGAAAAAACTATGCATAACGCTTTTAGGCTGTTTTTCTTTCAGCTTTATACTAAAAGCACAAGACGATCATAACCTATCGGTAGGTTTTGAGTCGAACTCGCAATATTATGTCGATGATTCGAAAACGGGTCCATTTATAGAGCCTGAAAGATTTAGATCAAACAACTATTTAGCTGTTTTATACGAGTATAAAGATTTCTATGCGGGAATTCAAGCTGAAAGTTATTCACCAATGGCATTATTGAATTACTACTCTGGATTTGAAAAAACCAACCTTGGTTTATACTACGCTGGATATAAAAGCAAAAAATTTGAGGTTACCTTAGGTCATTTTTATGAGCAATTCGGAAACGGTTTATCTTTAAGGTCATGGGAAGACCGTCAATTAGGAATCAACAACGCATTACGAGGGGCTAGAATAAAATACTACCCTACTGATTTTATTGAATTAAAAGCTATTTATGGTAAACAGAGAGCAGGTTTCGAGCATTCCAAAGCCGATATTTTCGGATTCGACTCTAATATTGGTTTATCCGATCTTCTGAATCTCGATAACTCATATTTATCATTTGGATTAAGTTATGTTGGCAGAAATGATAAAACAGCAGTAGCTAGTTTTGAACTGCCCGAAATGACTAATATTTTCGGAGGTAGAATTGATTTCTCTTCGGGTAATTTTTATTCGGGAGTTGAATTCTTAACTAAAAACGAAGATGCTATTTATGTGATGAATCAACCTAGAGGAGCCGAAAAAGGGAATGCGTTTTTCTTAAACTTCGGATACACTCAAAAAGGTCTTGGTGTTGATGTAACGCTAAGAAGATTAGAAAACATGGGCTTTTATTCGGATAGAGAAGCCACTGGAAATGTATTCAATCAGTATATCATAAACTACTTACCTGGATTAACAAAGCAACATGATTATTTACTTACAAACATGTACGTTTATCAAGCACAAGCACAAGGAGCTTTTAGTCCTATTCCTAAATTTGGTGAAATTGGAGGTCAGGTAGACTTCTTTTACAAGTTTAAGAAAGGATCGGCCTTAGGAGGTAAATATGGAACTAAGATTGCAGTTAATGCTTCTTATTGGGCAGGACTTAAAGGTGAAGCTGATTTAAGTAATTCTTCGAGATTTACCTATAATACGTCTACCTTTGGTTTTGGAGAAAAATACTTTTCTGATTTTAGTTTAGAGATTCGTAAAAAGTGGTCTAAACAATGGAGTAATATCTTCTATTTTGTAAATCAGTATTACAATAAACGTTATATTGAAGAAACCGCAGGCGATGTTAATGCCAACATCTTAGTCGGAGAAACAACATATAAAATGGGCGGTGGAAAATCTCTACGATTTGAAGCTCAACATTTATGGACTGAAGACGACAGGAAGAATTGGGTTGGTGGGACCATAGAATACAATCTTTCTTCTCGTTTAGCCTTTTACCTAAATGATATATATAATTACGGAAGTGATGATCCCAATGAAAAAATTCACTATTACAATTTTGGAGGTAATTACACCTACAAATCATATCGTTTTAGCTTGAATTATGGTAGACAACGTGGTGGACTTATTTGTGTTGGAGGAGTATGTAGAAATGTACCAGAAAGTACTGGACTCACAGCTAACATAAGTATGAGTTTTTAAAAAGTAAATTTCTCCGAGGCAAGCCATCGGAGCATTTTAAAAGAATACATTTTCAAACTCTAAACATTTACTAACGAGGCAAGCCTCAGGGTATTTACCCTCTAGAGAATAAAAAAGCGAGCATTAATGCTCGCTTTTTTTATCCTTTATATTTTATTGGTAAATGAACTACCTTTTTCGTTTCAAAAAATTCTTCATCGAAATAACTTGGTAAATCATAGATAGTAGCTTTTGGGAATTTAGCCAATTCCTCGGTTAGATCGCCACCTTTTAAGTACAAAATCCCATTCTTTAACTCATGGTTTTGTTTTTTCTGAACCTTTCCTTTTACCCATCTATGAAATGTTTCCATCTGTGCCACGGCTCTACTCACAATAAAATCATAAGTATCCTTAACCTCTTCAACCCTTCCATGCGTAGTTTCAACATTCTCTAACCCTAAACCTTCAACCACTTCATTCACGACTTTAATCTTTTTTCCTATTGAATCAACTAAATGAAACTTGGTTTCAGGAAATAAAATAGCTAATGGAATTCCCGGAAAACCTCCCCCAGTACCTACATCCATAACTTTTGTTCCAGGTTCAAATTGCATTACTTTGGCTATTCCCAATGAATGCAATACATGACGCAGATATAGTTCATCAATATCTTTACGAGAAACCACATTGATTTTCAAGTTCCAATCTTCATATAACTCTTGTAGTTTTGCAAACCTATTTTCTTGTTCTTCTGATAGGTTTGGAAAGTATTTTTTGATGATTTCCATGAATGTTATTTTCCATGCAAAAATAAAAAACTAAATTGGTATTGTTAATTTTTACGCAAAAGATATTATTCTAGTTAAAAAGTCGTTTTATACAGTAACAGTCACGCAAAAACATTTATTTTTGCTTTTCTTAACAAACAACAAATGAAGACAATAAACTTCTCACGGATTGACAAACAAAAGTTCTTTAGAACTTTAAATAAGCGAGTGAACAATTACTTTAAGGAAAATAATATTAAACGTACAGGTAATTGGAAACTTTACAGCAAAGCTGTTATTATGTTTGCCATATTCATTATCCCCTTTATTTTAATTTTAACAGTTGATATGTCTCAATGGATTAAGTTAATTTTAACTGTTGTTATGGGAATTGGAATGGCAGGTGTAGGAATGAATGTTATGCACGATGCGAACCACGAATCTTTTTCAAGTAATAAGTGGGTAAATAAAATAATGGGTAGTAGTATTTATATTTTGGCTGGAAATGTTTACAACTGGAAAGTTCAACATAATGTACTTCACCATACATACACAAATATCAAAGATCACGATGAAGATATTGATGCAGGAAGAATTATTCGTTTTTCAGAACATTCAAACTGGCTATGGATTCATAAATTCCAAAAATATTATTCTTTTTTCTTATATGGTTTATTAACCATTAACTGGGCTATAACCACTGATTTTAAACAAATGAGAAGTTACCTGAAAAGAAAGTTATCATATGGTAAATTCCCAAATCCAGCAACAGAATGGACTAAATTGGTTATTTCAAAACTAGCCTATTACTCTTTATGGGTTGTGCTTCCTATTATTGTATTGAATATTGCTTGGTGGAAAGTTTTAATAGGTTTCTTTGTAATGCACTATACAGCTGGAATTATATTGAGTGTTATATTTCAATTAGCACACGTTGTACCTAAAACAGAAATGCCTTTACCTGATGAAAATGGAAACATGAAAAACACATGGGCCATTCATCAATTATACACAACTTCAAATTTTGCTCCTAAGAATTGGTTAATCAATTTTTATACAGGAGGATTAAATCACCAAGTTGAACATCATATTTTCCCTAACATTTCTCATATTCATTATAATAAGTTAGCTAAAATTGTAAAAGAAACTGCAATTGAGTTTAACCTTCCGTATAATGAATACAAGACTACGAGAAAAGCAATTATTGAACATTTTAAACATTTAGCTGAATTAGGGAAAAAACCGCAGCTAGCATAGAATCAACAACACAATTTATACAATGTCAAACGAACTATCAAACAGAATTAAAAGCTTACCTGTTTCACAAACTTTAGCCATGGCTGCAAAAGCTAGAGAGCTAAAAAATGCAGGTAAAGACATTATTAGTTTAAGTTTAGGAGAACCAGATTTTAACACTCCTGATTTCATTAAAAATGCCGCAATTGAGGCCATTAACCAAGATTATAACTCTTATACTCCAGTTGACGGTTATGCCGAGCTTAAAGATGCTATTTGTGCAAAATTTAAGCGTGATAATAATTTAGAGTACACGCCAAGTCAAATTGTAGTTTCAACAGGAGCAAAGCAATCTATTGCGAATATAGCTCAGGTTTTATTAAACCCTGGAGATGAAGTTATTTTACCTGCACCTTATTGGGTTAGTTACTCAGCAATCGCAACGCTTTGTGAAGCTAAGTTTGTTGAAATTCCTTCAAGTATCGACAACGACTTTAAAATTACTCCTGAGCAATTAGAGGCCGTAATTACTCCAAAAACAAAAATGATTTTCTTCAACTCACCAAATAACCCAAGTGGTTCTATTTATAGTGAAGAAGAATACAGAGCTTTAGCTGCAGTTTTAGAAAAACACCCACAAATTTATATCCTTTCGGACGAGATTTACGAGCACATTAACTATGGAAGTAAATTATTCAGTTTTGCTGCCATTGAAAGTATGTTTGATAGAACTATTACAGTAAATGGTTTAGCTAAAGCATTTGCTATGACGGGATGGAGAATCGGATATATTGGAGCTCCTGAATGGATTGCTAAGGCTTGTACCAAAATGCAAGGTCAAATTACTTCTGGAACTAATTGTATTGCTCAAAGGGCTGCAATAACAGCTGTTTCGGCCGATCCTTCAGAAATCAAATATATGGTTGATGAATTTAAGAATAGAAGAGATTTAGTACTGCAATTATTAGGCGAAATCGAAGGTTTTAAATTAAACGTTCCAGAGGGTGCTTTTTATGTATTCCCAGATATTTCAGCTTTCTTTGGCAAAACATTGAAAGGAAAAGAAATCAATAATGCAAATGATTTCTCAATGTTTTTATTAGAAGAGGCTAATGTTGCTACCGTAACAGGAGATGCTTTTGGTGCTCCAAATTGTATCAGAATGTCTTATGCAGCTTCTGAATTGCAATTAAGAGAAGCAATCAAAAGAATTAAAGAAGTATGTAAATTAACATCAGAACTAGTGTAATTGCATTAGTTTTTTTTATGAATAAAAAAAAGCGAGATGAATTCATCTCGCTTTTTTATTATTTACTCATTTTTCCTGTAGCACAACTTACAAATGATTTCGCTTTGTGCAACACCGTATTTTTGTCTCCTACTTCAGGATAACCAAGTTTTGACAACTTTTCTTTAACTTGATTAAGTACATTCTCTGAAGCAACAAACGTTACCAACGATTCATCAACATTGATATCTACATCATCCACTCCTTTAATCGAAGAGATCCCTTTTTTTATCGTGTTGGCACATCCACCACACTTTAAATTCTCTATATATATTTCTTGTTTCATTATTTACTTCTATTATATTCAATAATCACATAAAATCTCAACGAGCTTTCTCTAAAACTTCTATTGATTAAATCAATTTTATGCGTTTTTATTTATTTTCTTCTTTCCAGTTCAAATACCCACCTTCCAAGTTGTAAACTTCAAACCCTTTCTCTGTGAGCATTTCAGCGGCAATAATACTTCTACCGCCTGATCTACAATATAAATATACTGGAATATCTTTTTTCAATAACTTTAAAGCCTTTCCTTCAAAATCTTCCGAGGTAACATCGATATTCATGGCTTTATTGATCATCCCTTTTTCACATTCTTCAGGTGTTCTTACATCCACTAGTTGTAATTCAGAATGAGTACTTAATACCGTTTGTAAATCCGATACTCTTATATCAACTATACTATTACTTTTTTCTTTACAGGCTATTACTAAAAATAATAATACCATAGAAAGTATCTTTCTCAGTTTTGTCATACATTTATTTTAATGTCGAAGGACAAACATATTCTGTTCTCGGTATAGAAGTTTCTTTTATATCTTTATATCCACCAGCAACATCAATAACATGATGATAACCTCTTGCCTTCAGTATAGATGCTGCGATTACAGAACGATACCCTCCTGCACAATGTACATAAAAATCTTGATCTGTTGGAAATTCTTGTATATGATTATTGATAAAATCTAAAGGTGTATTTGGTACATTTTCAATGTGCTCACTTTCATACTCTCCTGGTTTACGAACATCAAAAACTAATATCTTATTAGCTAATCTTTTTTCTAACTCTTTAGCCGAGATAGACTCTAAAGAATCTATTTCTTTTCCAGACTCTTTCCACATATCAAAACTACCATCTAAATATCCTAAAACATTATCAAAACCAACTCTTGATAAACGGGTGATTGTCGTTTCTTCTTCGCCTTTTGGCGTTATTAATAAAATTGGCTGAGAAACATCTTTAATTAAAGCACCAACCCAAGGAGCAAACGTTCCTTTTAAACCAATAAATATAGACTGTGGTATAAATCCTTTAATGAACTCAGACTGATGCCTTACATCTAAGATTATTGCGTTACTTTCATTTGCTTTCTTCTCAAATTCATCTACCGAAAGTGCTTTTGTACTATCTTTAATTACATCGTCAATAGATTTGTAGCCTTCTTTATTCATTTTCACATTTAAAGGAAAATATTCTGGAGGAGGTAACAAACCATCGGTAACTTCTTTTACGAACTCTTCTTTGGTCATATCATGACGCAATGCATAATTTGTTTTCTTTTGCTCTCCAATAGTGCCAACGGTTTCCTTACTTAGATTCTTACCACATGCCGATCCAGCACCATGCGCAGGATAAACAATTACATCATCTTCTAAAATCATTATTTTATTTCGAAGACTTTCGTAGAGTAATCCAGCTAACTCTTCTTCAGTTAAATTAGCTGCTTTTTGTGCTAAATCAGGCCTTCCAACATCTCCTAAAAATAATGTATCCCCACTAAAAATAGCATGATTATTTCCGTCTTTATCCTTCAACAAATATGTCGTGCTTTCCATTGTATGACCAGGAGTGTGTAACACAGTTATTGTGATATCTCCTAATTGAAAAACTTCTCCATCTTCTGCTATATGAGCGTCAAATTTTGGCGCCGCAGTAGGTCCATAAACGATAGTTGCTCCAGTTTTTTCGGCTAACGTTACATGTCCGCTCACAAAGTCAGCATGAAAATGTGTTTCGAAAATATACTTGATTTTAGCCTCGTTTTCATTTGTTTTATTAATATAAGATTGAACTTCCCTTAAAGGATCGATAATGGCAACTTCTCCTCTACTTTCAACATAATATGCTCCCTGAGCCAAACAACCTGTATAAATTTGTTCTATCTTCATAATGTTATTCTAATCTATTGTTTTATCTGTACGCTTGATGAATGTATTGTGCGTATTTCTTTTGATTTAAGTTATCTCCTGTTTTAAAATAATGTACCGCGCCATTTGCTCTCATGAAAAAATGATCAATAGAGATTTCATCTAAAACTCCACCTCTAAAAAACGCGTCTCTTACTGGTCCTTTTACTCCAGCTAAATAAAAAGTAATTCCTTTTTTCTTATAAAATCGAATTCGTTCTATCAACATATCAACCCCAGTACTATCCACCCTATTAATACTTTCCGCATCAAGTACAATCAATTTTAATGCCTTTCCCTTTTCTCCTGTCATTTCCTCCAATTTATCTCGAAAATATCCAGAATTGGCATAGAATAACTGGGCATCGAATCTAAAAACTAGTACTTCATCTTCAATAATAACCTCTTTAAACCTATTTTTATTTCTATAAAAATCAGAATCTGGGACTTTTCCTAGTTCAGTAACATACGGTCTAGATGTTCTAAATATTAATAAGATTAACGATAATCCAACTCCTATTAAGATTCCATATTCAATTCCAAATAATAATGTTGAAAAGAAGGTAGCTACTAGTAGCCAAAAGTCAAGATTATTTGCCTTCCATAAACGCTTTGCTTCTTTGACATTTACCAAATTAAACACCGCTACGATAATAATTGCTGCTAAAATTGTTTTAGGTAAGTAGTAAAAAATAGGTGTTAAAAACAACAGTGTTAGTACTACTAAAATTGCAGAAACAATTGCAGAAACTCCTGTTTTACCACCTGACTCAGCATTTATCGCTGATCTTGAAAAACTGGATGCTGAAGGATATGCTTTAAAAAATGATCCAAAAATATTGCTTAACCCTAAAGCTATCAATTCTTGATTCGGCTGTATTCTATATTCATCTTGTTTGGCTTCCAATGTTTTTCCTATGGAAATAGTTTCTAAATACCCCACCATTACAAGCGTAAGTGCTATAGGCATTAATTCTTTTATTAATGGAACATCAATTGTAGGTATTGAAAAAGCAGGTAAACCTGATGGAATATCTTTTACAATAGCCACACCAGCCCAACTTTCTCCAAAATATTTTATCGATATAATCCCAAGGGCAACCACAATTAGAGCGTTTGGAATTTTCTTATTTAGCTTTCTAAAGAAGATAATAATAGCGCACGCAACAACACCTATGATAGTGGTATTCTTATTGAAAAACTGAATTCTGTTAAAAATATCTTCTAGCAAAATATGCACTTGATCACTTTGCAGAAACTCAACTCCTAAAAGGTTTTTAAACTGATTTAATCCAATAATCAAAGCTACTGCAGAGGTAAAACCAGTAATAACAGGCCTTGATAAAAAGTTAACAATAAAACCTAGTTGAAATACTCCCATGAGTAATTGTATGCTTCCAACTACCAATGCCAGTAATATGGCTATGGATATGTAACTTTCTGATCCGACTAAGGCTAGTGTAGAGACTCCTGTTGCTACGATTAAAGAGTCCATGGCTACTGGTCCGATTGCAACTTGACGAGAAGAACCAAAAATTGCATAAATAACTTGAGGTATTAACGCAGAATATAATCCATAAATTGGCGGTAAACCTGCAATAAGAGCATATGCAATACCTTGAGGAATGAGAACAATTGCCACAGTAACACCTGCAATAATATCGTTTTGCAAATATTCTTTCTGGTAATTTGGCAACCAGCTAAAAACGGGTACTAACTTCTTAATCAACTTCATGCCTCAATTAAATAAATCTAATTTTTAGGTGCATAATAAAATGGAATGTTCCACTTCATAAAAACTCCTTTATCGTTTATCTTTTCAATTTTAAGTTCGTTTAAACCTATAGGTAACTTCTTAATATCAATAAAGGATACTATTCCAAACTGACCTGTCCTGTAATGATTGTTATATCTTAAAAATGTCACATCAATCTTTTCCCCATTTAAATAGAGCTTGTGATACTTCTTGTAACATTCTTCTAAATAAACAGCTCTGTTCTTTCTTTTATCCTTCCTCGAATTATTTGATATTTCATCATATTCACCACATACTGTTTCTCTCATAGCTCCTTCATAATCGAATATTGGAATAAAAACTTCTAAAGTACTACGTTCAATAAGATCAGATTCAATTTCTGGGCTAAGTAAGAAATCAAGCTGTTGGTTACTATCCTTGTAGTAATCAGCATAAGTCCTATAAATATCATAATTCGCCTCAGCTCGATGTTTAACAAAGTATAAAATGTTTGTTTTCGGAAGTTGAACTACAGCTACCATCATAGCAGAAACTAGAAAAACGAAAATTAAATAAACTAATGATTTTTTCTTCTTAAAATTCGACCCAAAAATCATAGAAACCTGTAAAATGTTCTTATAAATTGGCCCAAAAGAAATAATTGATACAAATTTTACAACTCTAAAGTTTAAAAGCTGTAGATTCTCCTTTTCTTTGTTGCTCTTAAAGTTCGCAAAAATTGATACAAAAATTTGAACAACTAAACTTAAGGCAATAAAAATACCAGGTATCATTAATATGTAGCTATTTACATATTCTGAAAGTATATTATAAAGCAACAAATAAACACTTGAAAAAATAGCTATGTAACCGTATAATAAAAGAAATGTAAATGCTATTGAAAAGATAACGCTACATAATTCATCAACTTTTTGAATTGAATCTTTAAGCTTAGGTAATATCGATAAAATCTTTTCCGTGTAAATTTTAGAATAGGCACTATCTTCAAGGCTATAATCAGGAAACACTGAGTTTAAACCAACCAACCCAACCCAATAGGCTCTTAGAAAAAAATGGATTACAAACATTGCAGCTAAAGCACTCACTGCAATCAAACCGAAAAAACAAATAAAGTATGCAAAAAAGTATTGATTTGGATTCACTTTATCTATAAAGTAATTGGTAATCCAATTAATACCGTCAAATAGTTGAAATGTACCAAAGATAGCAACAGCAGAAACTAATAGTTCTGCTTCCCAGCTTTCATCTTTTAGCCTTTGCAGCCAATTTTTCGTTTCGGTGTTGTTTTCTCCATTCATAATGGTGGTTATCTAGATTAGAACAATTCCCCTTGGGAAGAACCTTTTATACGTCCCAAATGCTTATATGCTAAGTCAGTCACTTCTCTACCTCTTGGCGTTCTCATTATGAATCCTTGTTGAATCAAAAAAGGTTCATATACTTCTTCAATTGTTTCAGCATTCTCTGCAACAGCAGTTGCCAAAGTTGTCAGCCCAACTGGGCCTCCTTTAAATTTATCTATGATTGTGCTCAAAATCTTATTATCCATTTCGTCTAACCCATGAGCATCAACATTTAGAGCTTTCAATGCGTACTTAGCTATTTCAATGGTAATGTTTCCATCTCCTTTAATTTCTGCAAAATCGCGAACTCTTCTCAATAAAGCATTTGCTATACGAGGAGTACCTCTACTCCTTCCGGCAATTTCAATAGCCGCCTCTAAAGTTATTGGAACACCTAAAATATAAGCACTTCTCTCTATAATTGTACTCAATAACTCCGTAGAATAATAATGTAACCTACTGCTTATTCCAAACCTTGCTCTCATAGGAGCCGTTAAAAGTCCCGAACGAGTTGTTGCTCCAACAAGTGTAAAAGGTTCCAAATTAATTTGGACAGTTCTTGCGTTTGGCCCAGACTCAATCATAATATCTATTTTAAAGTCTTCCATTGCAGAATACAAGTATTCCTCAACAATTGGGCTCAATCTATGAATCTCATCAATGAATAAAACGTCTCTTTCATCCAAATTAGTTAACAAACCTGCTAAATCTCCCGGCTTGTCCAACACAGGTCCTGATGTTACTTTAATACCTGCGTTTAATTCATTCGCCAAAATATGAGCTAAAGTAGTTTTCCCCAACCCTGGAGGGCCATGAAACAACGTATGATCCAGCGCCTCTCCCCTTCTATTTGCAGCTTCTACAAAGATTTGAAGATTCTCTATTGCTTGATCTTGACCCGTAAAGTCGCTAAATGAAAGTGGACGTAGTTTCTTCTCTACGTCTAGTTCTTCATTTGAATAATTATCCTTATCTGGATTTAAGTGTTCATTCATACTTGCACAAATATACTTCAAATATCGTTTTTACTCTGTAATAAATGTTACTCTGGTTTAACAGGCAATTTGTGAATTTAATCATTATCCTACAACTCCTCAAATTCAGCTTATTTTATCGTATTTTCCTTAAACCAGAAACCTCTTTAGTAGAATAAATACTGAAAATCAACCTATTTAAACGCAAATACAATAAAACAATATTTCAACTACAAAGCATAAAAAAATAACATTTTACCAGTTTTTGTGAATAAATTTTTAACTTTACTCGAAAATTACACAATTTAAATGACATTGTAATTTTTGGGAATCATACAAACTAATCTTAATAATGAAATTAAAATACATACCCTTCGCCATGGCATTATGCTTTTCGTCTCTACTTTTTGGACAAATAAGCGGTCAAGATGGAGCTCAGAAAGCAACATGGAATGGACAATTGAAATATCGCTTTGTCCCTAGTATTAAAGAGCAAATGAAAAATGGGACTTTTGTTCATGCTAAAGTTGATGAAAGAAACCTTTATGCTAAGGATAAAAGAACAAAAGGTAACAAGGTGGTTCCTGGAAAGGGCTTACCACACGGCAAAGATCCATTACTAGACACACAAAGAAGATCTACTTCAAGACGAGTAAGGTCTACCAGTCTTACATTCGAAACAACCAATCAAACATCTACACCTTCCGATCCAACAGGAGCAGTTGGTAGAGATTATTATATCGCTGCTTGGAATACTGCATTTAGAATTTTTAATAAAGATGGTACACCAGCAACAGATGCCGCTAGTTTAGCTACATTATTCCCTGGTGGTGCTGATGGTGATCCAATTGTTCTTTATGATGCTCAGGCAGATCGATATATTGTTACTGAGTTTGAAGACAGTCCTAATGGGTTCCATGTCGCCATTTCACAAACTAATGATCCAGTTAATGGAGGTTGGCACACTTATAGTGCGGACTCATTTCAAACAGGTACCTTCCCTGATTATACCAAATTCTCAATTTGGTCAGATGGTTACTATGTAACAGCAAATATTTCAGCTAGTGATAGTAGCGGTAATACAAGAACTGGTCAAGTATGGGCTTTAGAAAGAGATAAAATGTTAACTGGGGATAGCACTGCAAGTATCCAAGCATTCAGCTTAACAGGAATGGTTACCAATGGTTTCTATAGTCCTCAGGTTTTCAATGTAATCGACGACAATCTACCTGCAAGAGGAAATGCTACAATAGTATATATGCAAGATGATGCTTGGGCAGGTGTTACAACTGACCATTTAAAATTGTGGAATCTTGATGTTGACTGGACTACCCCAGCGAACTCAACAATATCTGCTCCTACTGAAATACCTGCCGCTGCGTTTACTGGAGTGTTTGATGGAGGAAGTTTCTCAAACTTATCTCAACCTTCTGGACCAGATATCGATGCAATGCAGGCAACCATTATGAATCAAGCTCAGTTTAGAAAATTTGACGATCACAACTCTGTTGTATTTAATTTTGTTGTAAATACAGATACAACTAATGAATTAGCCGGTATCAGATGGTACGAATTAAGACAAGCTGGTGACGGTCAACCTTGGGTAAAACACCAAGAAGGTACATATACGGCTCCTGAAGGCAGACACGCTTTTGGTGCAAGTATGGGAATCGATGGTGCTGGTAATATTGCTATTGCTTATTCTTCTGTGAGTACCAATGAAAGCATTTCTTTGCGATACACGGGAAGATTCCATGACGATCCTTTAAATACGATTACCGCATTGGAGGAATTAATTGTGCAAAGTACATCTGACAACCCTGCTAACAGATATGCAGATTACTCACATTTAACTGTTGATCCTTCTAACGATTCCGATTTTTGGTTTGTAAGTGAATATTTTAATAATGGTGCGAGAAGTAATATGGTTGGAGTTTTCCAATTGACGGAACCGTTAGCTAACGACATTGGTGTTACTACTGTTACTGCTCCTACTGATGGGAACCTTACAGATTCTGAATCTATCACGGTAAGAATTCGAAACTTTGGTACTAATGATCAAACAAACTTCCCTGTAAGTTATACCTTGGATGGTGGAACAAAAATTACAGAAACTTATACGTCAACATTAGCTGCTAACACAACGGCAGAATATACCTTCAATACAACAGCTGACTTTTCAGTACTGAATAGAACCTATGAATTAGTAGTAGCTACGGAACTCACTACTGATGAAAATCAAAGTAACAACAGTAAAACTGTTAACATTACTACTTCCGTTCAGCATTGTATACCTACCGCGACAAGAGGATGTGGTTTAGACGGTATTAAACGATTTGTTCTAGGTACTATTGATGCCGATAATGGTGCTAATGGTTGTAACTCTACAGGTGATGTTCAAGGGTATGTAAATCGTAAAGATTTAATCACTGATTTAGATAGAAATGATGAACATACTATGCAAGCACAACATAACTGGGCCAGTAATCCTGACGGTGAAAGTATCTCTGCTTGGATAGATTTAGACGATAGCGGAACCTTTGAAACAGCTGAACAGTTTATTTCAGGAAGTGTTTTCTCTGTTGCTAACGCTCTCGAAAGCTTTACTTTTACTTTACCTCAATCTGCAAATTTAGGAAAACATGTATTAAGAGTAAAAGCAATAGATAATACTGGCGCAGGAGATATTAACGATCCTTGTAGTAATTATGATTATGGTGAAGTACACGATTATTTAGTGAATATTATAGATAGAACTTTAAGTACTGATAATGTAACATTGAATAATGCTGAACTAAAGGTTCTAACTTTACCTAATAAGCAATTTGACTTCCAGTTAACAACAGACTACTCCGGTATACTATCATTTAGAGTGTACGATATTTTAGGGAAAACTATTGTTTTTAATAATATTTCTAAAAACGGAAATAAATATGAGTATTCTTTGGACATGTCATATGCCAGTTCAGGAGCTTATATTGTGAAGATTGGAGGAAAAACAAATTACAAAGAGTATAAAATATTAGTTGAATAATAGTCTATATTATTCAGCTATTGAAATAAAAACGAGAAGAGTAATTAATAATTACTCTTCTCGTTTTTTTATGTCAACAATAGTTACTGGCCTTGCTTCTTCACATCTATTCTTCATCCTCAAGGAAGTATACTTAACCCAAATTTTTGAATTCTTTAATTCTGGGTACTTTTCATCGATATTTATAGGATCCAACAATTCGTTACTCTTAGAATTAACTAATTTTATAACAGTAGAACACCCAATACCCTTAGAGGTATTATTATTGACTAATTCAGCCTCTAAATACCCTTTACCAATAAGTTCTTTTGCCGTTTCCATTGTTGTATTTTCGTTTTCTTTAGAAGTTACTTGTTTTGCACTATTACATCCTATCGAAGCGAATAAGAACGCTATTGCACCAATTTTAAAAAACTTTCGCATCATACTTTTATATATTTTCAAACAATATAATCAATTAAAACAAAAAACCTTCGCAACGATGCGAAGGTTTTTCATTTATACTTTTGTAAACCAAATCCTTAAGAAGGTTCTTCTCCTTCTAATAACGGAGTATCTTGAGGCACGAAATCTTTTCCGTGTACATACTCACCATTTTCATCAGTTTTACTATAATCGTAAGCCCATCTGTGAACCTCTGGAATTGCACCTGGCCAGTTACCATGAATATGCTCAACTGGTGTAGTCCACTCTAATGTATTAGAGTTCCATGGATTTTGAGTAGCTTTTTGTCCTCTATAAATCGAGATAAAGTAGTTTGCTAAGAAAATTAACTGAGCTAAACCTCCAATGATTGCCATTACCGTAATGAACACGTTAATATTGGCTAAATCATCAAACATTGGAAAGTTAGTGTTTGTATAATAACGTCTTGGTAAACCAGCTAATCCGATAAAGTGCATTGGGAAAAACACACCATAAGCAGAAATAATAGTAATCCAGAAGTGCCAGTAACCTAATGTTTTGTTCATCATAGTTCCGTACATCTTAGGGAACCAGTGATAAATACCCGCGAACATTCCAAATAACGCCGATACTCCCATTACTAAGTGGAAGTGTGCCACTACGAAATATGTATCGTGAACGTTAATATCAAGTGCAGAATCTCCTAATACAAGACCAGTTAAACCTCCAGTAACGAATGTAGAAACTAGTCCTATAGAGAACAACATTGCTGGGTTCATTTGAAGATTACCTTTCCAAAGCGTCGTCACATAGTTAAATGCTTTTACCGCCGATGGAATTGCGATTAATACAGTTGTAAATGTAAATACTGATCCTAAGAATGGATTCATTCCTGATACGAACATATGGTGACCCCATACAATCGTAGATAAGAATGCAATTGCTATAATCGATCCAATCATTGCACGATAACCAAAAATTGGTTTTCGAGCGTTTGTTGAAATAATTTCTGAAGTTAATCCTAAAGCTGGTAATAAAATAATGTATACCTCAGGGTGTCCTAAGAACCAGAATAAGTGTTCAAATAATACTGGCGATCCTCCTTGATAATGTAATACTTCTCCCGAAATAAAAATATCAGAAAGGTAGAATGATGTTCCAAAGCTTCTATCGAATATTAATAATAACGCCGCAGATAAAAGTACTGGGAATGAAATAACACCAATAATAGCCGTGATAAAGAAAGCCCACATAGTTAAAGGCAATCTTGTCATCTTCATTCCTTTTGTTCTAAGGTTTAATACTGTAACAATATAGTTCAAAGATCCAATTAATGAAGATGCGATGAATATTGCCATAGAAACTAACCATAATGTCATACCTGCTCCTGAACCAGGAATAGCCTGTGGTAACGCCGATAATGGTGGGTAAATTGTCCAACCTGCTGACGCTGGTCCTGCTTCTACGAATAATGAAATAACCATTACTACAGATGAAAGGAAAAACAACCAATATGAAACCATGTTTAAGAAACCTGATGCCATATCACGTGCTCCAATCTGTAACGGAATTAATAAGTTAGAGAATGTTCCACTTAATCCTGCAGTTAAAACGAAGAATACCATAATTGTACCGTGTATTGTTACCAAAGCTAGGTACATATCTGGGTTCATTACTCCGTCTGTTTGATGATGACCTAAGAATGCTTCAATGATTGAAAAAGAAGTCTCTGGCCAAGCAATTTGTAAACGGAATAACATTGACATAAACACTCCAATAATCCCCATAAACATACCAGTTATTAAAAACTGCTTTGAGATCATTTTATGGTCTGTACTGAAAATGTATTTCGTTACAAATGTTTCTTTGTGATGATGATCTGACATAATCTATATCTTTATATATATTTTAAAAATATCTTACTTAATAACTTGAGCTAAGGTTTTTTGCTCTGATAACCATTTCCTGTACTCAGCTTCTTCTACGACAGTAATTTTCATTTGCATGTTGTAGTGAGATGCTCCACAAATCTTGTTACATAACAATAAGTAATTAAACTCATAAGGCTCTTCGCCCTTAGCTGTACGAATTCTGTTAATTCCTTTCGTTTTTGCAATCACCTCAGAATTTTGACGCATTTCCTCTGTTGTATACTTTGGTGTAAATGCAAATTGAGTCACCATTCCTGGAACACAGTTCATCTGAGCTCTAAAGTGTGGCATATAAGCTGAGTGCAATACATCTTGAGAACGGAATTTGAACAATACCTTCTTCCCTTTTGGTAAATACAATTCAGTAACTTGCTTGTCATCTTTAGAATTAGGATCAGACATATCCACTCCCATTGTGTTAATTCCTTTAATGAAATTAACATTTCCTAAACCTAACTCATTATCTTCTCCTGCATAACGAGCATCCCATCTGAACTGTTGAGAATAAACCTCAATAACAATAGGATTCTCTTCATCTCCAATAGACATAACGTTATTCCATTGCCATAAACCATATCCAATTAACAATACAATTGTAATTGCAGGAATAGTTGTCCAAATTAATTCTAATTTATGACTATCTGCGAAGAATAAAGCCTTCTTGTCCTTACGTCCTCTATACTTATAAGAGAACCAAAAAATAAGGAATTGCATTGCAAACTGAACGATTCCAATTAACCAGAATGTAATATCGAATAAATTATCATCATGTTCTCCTTCAATAGAAGCAGACTCAGGCAATAAATAAACGTTCATTCCTATTAGACAGTAAATCATCATTGCATATAAGAACACTAAAAATCCTATAGCGATCTTACCTTGTGTATCGTTATCTTTATCTGTAGCAATTACAGAACGAAAATTCATAATACGAGTTATCTGCCAAAAGCTAACTCCTATTGCAACTGCTATAAAAATGTAAAATAAAGCGAGCATAATATCTAAACTATTATTGTTTTTAATTTATTAATTAATGATGACTGTTATCTTCTCCTCTGTGTTCGATCACATAGTAATGGTGCGTCTCACTCTCATGTAGGAAAGGATTTCCTTTTGGTAAAACAGCAGCTTTACTGACCGCATTAAAGGTTGCAAATATAAATAAACCGATAAAGAATAATATCGCGCTTATCTCACCAATTCCGAATCCCCATTGACCTCCAACAGTACCAGGCATAATCATTACGAATAAGTCTACGTAGTGTCCAACTAATATTGCAACACCTCCTAAGATAACTAACCATGGAATACTCTTGAAATCACTGTTAATTAATAATAAAACAGGGAATGCAAAGTTTAACACAACCATTCCTAAGAAAGGTAACTTGTACTCGTTAAAACGTTGTGCAAAGTATGTAGTTTCTTCTGGCATATCAGCATACCATATTAACATAAACTGAGCGAACCATAAGTACGTCCAGAATACAGAGAAACCAAACATAAACTTCGCTAAATCGTGAATATGACTATCATTTACAAATGGTAAAGTTCCTTTTGAACGTAAGTAAATAGTTACCATAGCAATCACAGTTAATGCAGATACTAAGAAGGTAGCTAATACATACCATCCAAATAATGTAGAGAACCAGTGAGGGTCAATCCCCATGATCCAATCCCATGATGCCATAGATTCAGTAACCATAAAGAACACGATGAATCCAACACAAATGTTGTATAAGTTTTTGTGTAACTTTAAGTCACCTCCATCTTGTTGAATAGACTTTCTTCTGATAATAAATCTGAAAACATTCCATCCAGTTAAGTAAACAATACTTCTAATCGCCCATCCTGGAACATTCATCCACCAATGCTTCTTATCTACAATCGGATCATAATTTGGACTTTGAGTATCGAAAACACCCTCAGCCATCCATGGAAATAAATGATTTTGATGCATTACTGTAAGTACAATGAAAATTATCATGAAAATACTTACATAATGAATATTACTTGAGATAGCCTCCATTACTCTAAAAAGTACTACAGACCAACCTGCGTGAGCAACTCTTTGAGCTGCGTAAAATGCCAATACTAATAAACTCACTCCTAATGAGAATAACATTGCTACATAAAATGCTGACCAAGGTCTATTTTGCATTTGATGAAAAGCGTGTTCTGCATGGTGATCGTCGTGATCTCCATGAGCATTATCATGATGCGCAACTGGCGCCTCTGCATGTTTTTCTTCTTTATGAGCTTCTTCTTTAGCTTCATGCGCTACATCTGCAACTGCATGAGTAGAATCAACTTTCTCAGCGTGAGCTTCTTCACTATGACCTTCCTCTTTATGCTCTGTAGTAGCTGCTTCACCATGATCAGTAGAGTCAGCATTTGCATGCTCTTCAGATTTATGTTCTTCTTTATGCGATTCAGAATGAGCGTTACCATCATGATGAGCATCTTCACCATGTGATCCAGCTTCACCATGATGACCTCCATGATGTGCTGCAGCAGCTTGTTTTGCTAATATTTCCTTTGCTTCTTCAAGAGTACTAGGAGCTGACATAAAATTATATACAGTACCTAACAAACCTACTACCATTAAAGCAAGCGCAAATATTTTTAATTTTCCTGTAAACTGATACATATCTTTAAATATCTATATAGACTTATTTTAATAATTCGCTTCTTAAACTTTCAACGTACTGTACAACTTGCCAACGCTCTTTGTACCTAAGTTGTGATGCATGGCTTCCCATTACTCCTTTTCCATACATAATTACGTGGTAAATATTACCTGCATTTATGTCTCTATCCTTGTAATTTGGTATACCATTGAACTTATCTCTTTGTGATAAAATTCCATTACCATCACCTTTTTTACCGTGACATGCTATACAGTAAATAGTGTACAGTTCTTTACCTTTTGCTAAATTCTCCTCATTAGCTTCTAATGGGTTTGTAAGCTCAGCTTTCGCCTTTTCATATCCTTCATTTGTATTAGGGATATCGTAAGCTATCACACCATTTCTGCTAACTGTACCAGCAACTGGTTGTCTGTTTACAGGAACTCCTCCTGCCGATGTTACTCCATTTGCATCATAAGGAACCGATACATACATATCTGGCATGTATTGTACTTGTGGTTTCCTTTTATCCTTACAAGAAACTATACTAGCACCTACTAATAAAGCTAAAACTATTTTTAAACTTTTCATACTATCCTTATTAATGCTTTTCTACTACGTTAATTTCAACTGCTCCAGTAGACGCTAACAAAGTTTTTAATTCGTCTTCGTTGTTATTTACTGCTACTTCCATTAAGAAATGATCATCTGTTGTTCTTGGATCTGGATTCTCAGCTTCTTTAAAAGGCCATAACTTACTACGCATATAGAAAGTGATTACCATTAAGTGAGCCGCGAAAAATACCGTTAATTCGAATAAGATTGGAACAAACGCTGGCATATTTTCTGCCCAAGAGAAACTTGGCTTACCTCCAATATCTTGCGGCCAATCAGCGATCATAGTATACCAAGTTAACCAAACAGCAACTGCAGTACCAGTAATTCCATACAAGAACGCTGTAATCGCTAAACGCGTAGGAGCTAACCCCATTGCTTTATCTAAACCGTGAACTGGAAAAGGTGTATAAACCTCTTCTATGTGATGATGTTCTGTTCTTACTTTCTTAACAGCATCCATTAAGATATCATCATCATTGTATAATGCGTGAATTACTTTACTAGTGCTCATTGTTCTTGTCTCTTAATTTTTTAAAATTCTCTCCAGATGATTTCAAGATTGTTTTAACCTCCGCAGTTGGAATTACCGGGAAGGTTCTTGCATATAACAAGAATAAAACACCAAAGAAACCTATTGTTCCAATAAAGATACCTACATCAACGAAAGTAGGCTCAAAACGCCACCAAGTAGATGGTAACTGTCCTTTACTTAATACAATTGCAATAATATCAAAACGCTCAAACCACATTCCAATATTAATTGCGATAGAAACTAAGAAAGAAACTACGAAACTTCTTCTTAATTTTTTAATCCATAAAATCTGTGGAATGATAATGTTGAAAATCATTAATGACCAGAATGCCCATCCATAAGCTCCAGCTTCTGCACCAAATGATAAGTACGTGTAATTTTCATAAGGAGATCCTGTATACCAAGCAATGAAGAACTCAGTAGCATAGGCAACAGCAACAATACCTCCTGTTAAGATAATTACGATATTCATATACTCGATATGTAAACGAGTAATGTAAGCTTCTAAATTAGTCACCTTACGCATCACACCTAAAAGTGTTTGTACCATTGCGAATCCTGAGAAGATCGCCCCAGCAACGAAGTAAGGAGGGAAAATTGTAGAGTGCCAACCTGGGTTTACAGATGTTGCGAAGTCAAACGATACAATTGTGTGTACCGAAAGTACTAAAGGAGTAGCTAAACCAGCTAATACTAAAGATACTTCTTCGAAACGTTGCCAGTCTTTAGCTCTACCTGACCATCCGAATGATAATAACGCATAAATTTTCTTTTGGAAAGGCTTCACAGCTCTATCACGAATGGTTGCGAAGTCAGGTAATAAACCAGTCCACCAGAATACTAATGAAACCGATAAATACGTAGAGATCGCGAATACGTCCCATAATAAAGGTGAGTTAAAGTTTACCCATAATGATCCGAACTGGTTTGGAATAGGTAATACCCAGTAACCATTCCAAGGACGTCCCATGTGAATAATTGGGAATAAACCTGCCTGAAATACCGCGAAAATTGTCATGGCCTCCGCTGAACGGTTAATTGCCATTCTCCACTTTTGACGGAATAATAATAATACAGCCGAGATCAGGGTACCTGCGTGACCGATACCTACCCACCATACGAAGTTGGTGATATCCCAAGCCCAACCGATGTTTTTACTTAATCCCCATACACCAATTCCGGTTCCAACGGTGTAGAAGATACATCCAAATCCCCATAACATACCTGCTAAAGAAATATAGAATGCTATATACCAATTTTTGTTTGCCTTCCCTTCAATAGGTCTAGCAATATCCTCTGTAATGTCATGGTAACTTTTGTTACCTAACACTAAAGGTTCTCTATAAGATGATTCGTAATGAGACGACATAATCTATATACTTGTTTATTTTATTATTAAGCTTCGTTTGTATTTCTTACTTTCACTTGATACACTACATTTGGTTTTGTACCAATATAGTCTAATACATGGAAAGCTCTCTTATCTTCAACTAACGGTGTTACTGGATCTTCTGGATTGTTAACATCTCCAAATACCATAGCTCCTGAAGAACATGCCGCAGAACAAGCACAAGCATCGTTAAACTCGTCTTTTCTTACTGCTCTACCTTCTTTCTTAGCCTTTAAGATAACTGCTTGAGTAGATTGAATACAGAAAGAACATTTTTCCATAACCCCTCTTGAACGAACAACTACGTCTGGGTTTAACACCATTTTACCGTATTCATTGTTCATATTGAAATCAAACTCATCATTATTAGCATAGTTAAACCAGTTGAAACGACGTACTCTATATGGACAGTTGTTTGCACAATAACGAGTACCAACACAACGGTTATATGCCATTTGGTTTTGACCTTGACGACCGTGAGAAGTCGCAGCTACAGGACATACTGTTTCACATGGTGCGTGATTACAGTGTTGACACATCATTGGTTGGAAAGATACCTGAGGATTCTCAGCTGGATTTTCCAATGCGTCAAATAAATCTCCTTTGCTAAGCTTTAATATTTTTTCAGTATAAAGTCTTTCAACTTCCTGATTCGCAACATTAGGGTTTTTAGCTTTAAACTCTTCAAGAGTCATTTCAGCTTGCTCCTTATCGTATTGCTTATCTTGAACTGTAGAAGAATAGTAACGGTCGATACGTAACCAAGCCATATCTCTACCAACTCTTAATTCATCTTTACCGACAACAGGAACGTTGTTTTCAGCGTGACAAGCTACAACACATGCCCCACAACCTGTACATGAAGTAAGGTCAATAGATAATTTAAAGTGGTGCCCTAATTCTCTATCATGCTCATCCCATAAATCAATTGTACTACCTTCAACTTCTTGGTGATCGTATGATACCATGAAAGGCTTGTTCCAAGTATGTTTTGGGTCTAAGCTCTTATCATTAACTTCTTTTAATGACGCTTCTCTTAAAATATCGTGACGTCCAGCTAATGTACTTTGAACCTGCATGCACGCAAACTTGTGCCATCCTGCAGCCTTTTCAATGGTTACATTATACTGTACGTTGTTTCCATCTTTATAGAATGGGTAAGCATTCACACCTACCTGCATTTCTTCTTTCATTCCATGCTTTCTACCATATCCTAAAGCAAGTCCGAATGAACCTTTTGCCTGACCTGGTTGTAAAATAACTGGAATGTTGTTAATAGTTACTCCGTTTACTGTTACGTTCGCGTAGTTACCATCAATTGCTCCTGTATCTTTAACTGGATTTTCGAAACCTAATTCTTTAGCATCAGATAACGATACCGTTAAATAGTTATCCCAAGAAGCACGTGTAATTGGATCTGGCAACTCTTGTAGCCAAGGGTTATTCGCTTGTTTACCATCTCCAAGTGCAGTAGAACTAAATAGGTTTAATTCATATTGAGAAGGCTTCGTTACTTTTAATAAATCAGCTGCAACTACTGCTACATCAACTGTAGATTCGAAAGCCGATGCTTCCTCAGCTTCTCCAGCCTCAACATTGAAATATCCATCATGCAATGCTTGATTCCATGACTTTCCTCCTAATATATTTGTTGCCCAAAATTCTTTCAATGTATCATAGTAGTTTACTTCACTACCTGCCCATTTTAATAAGATATCTTGAACTTGACGTGTATTAAATAACGGTTGGATTGTAGGTTGTACTAATCCGTAGTTTCCTTCTGTTACTTTAACATCTCCCCAAGACTCTAAGTAATGCGGAGTTGGTAAACTATATTGCGCTAAAGCAGAAGTATCATCGTTTTGAGTAGATAAAGCTACCGATAATTTTAACTTCTTAACTCCTTCAGCAAAATCAGCAGCGTTTACATGAGAGTAAGCAGGGTTTACATTATAAGTAACTAATCCTGAAACCTTACCAGCTTTCATATCAGCTACTAATTGAGCCACCTGAGCATCGTTACCTTGTCTCGTGTATAAAGGCTTTTTAACATCGATAATCTCACTACTTAAAGCTTTGTTAATTGCTAAAGCAATGATTTGAGCATTCTTATCATTTAAACCTGTAACAACAACACCTTTCGATCCTGCTTTCTTTAATGCTGCAGCTACTTTCTTAACCTCTGCATCAGCTGGAGTAGCTTTTGAAGGTAAGTTACCTCCAGTTACCTCATTGTATAGGTTGATTAAAGCAAACACCTGATCCGATGGTTTAATTACCACACGCTTATCAGCATTTGCACCAGTTAATGAAAGGTTACTTTCTAACTGAACATGGTAAGACATTTTACCAGAGTTCACTCGTCTTCCATCTAAGTAACTCTTTTCAAAACCTCCATGCCAGTCTCCTAAGAAATCAGCACCAATAGAAGCTATTACTCCTGCTTTTGAAAAGTCATAGTTAGGTAAAGCTCTTTTACCATACATTGCTTCAAAAGCTTCTAATGCTCCATTTTCAGAAATTGCATCATAAACTACATGCTTAACATTTGGATAAGCTGTAATGAAATCAGCGATTACTTTTTCAGTTGAAGGACTTGCTAAAGTACCAGTTAATAAAACAACAGGCTCGTTAGCGTCTTTTAACTTCGTAAGTTTTTCAACAATTTCTTTATCTAAATCATTCCAGGTGATATTTGCTTCACCATTCTTTGGTTCTTTTAAACGTAATTTATCATCATATAATGATAATACAGAAGCTACAGTTCTAGCATTAATATCAGCACCTGCTTCCTTGTTAGGCATAACCAAAATTGGTCTACCTTCTCTAGTTTTAACTAAAACGTTCGCAAAATCAAATCCGTCTGCCATCGTAGTTGCATACCAATCTGCTATTCCAACTACCACATCATTAGGTTGCACTACATAAGGAATTGATTTTCTAACTGGACCTTCACAGGCAGCTAATGAAGCTGCTGCAGTTGTGAATCCAACATACTTTAAAAAATCTCTACGCGAAGTTGACGAAGTTTCTAATGTTTCTTTATCCCCTAAAAACTCATCAGTAGGTATTTCTTGAACGAACTCTTTATTACGTAGCGTTTCAACAATAGAACTATTATTTAGTTCCTCAACACTTTGCCAGTATTTTTTGTTTGAAGCCATTTATATACGTGTTTTTCTACTTTCTAAATTGATTAATAGTGGCACTTACCACACTCTTTTCCTCCTAATTGAGCAATTGTTACTTGCTCTACTCCGTACTTCTCTGCTAATTCTTTATGAATCTTAGCGTAGTACTCGTTACCCTTTAAGTCAACCTTAGTTTCCTTATGACAATCGATACACCATCCCATAGTTAAAGGAGAATATTGATATACTTCGTCCATCTCTTCAACAGGTCCGTGACATTTTTGACACTTTAATCCTGCCACTGTTACGTGTTGAGAGTGGTTATAATATGCAAAGTCTGGTAAGTTGTGAATTCTCACCCACTTAATTGGCTTTGTATTTCCTGTATATTCCAATTTATCAGCATCCCATCCAGCAGCATCATAGATTTTTTGAATTTCTCCATCTAATTCTTTCTTAGTTAAAGCAACTCCATCCATAATTACTTTAGTATCTTCAGCTACTTCAGAAATATTCTTATGACAGTTCATACAAACATTTACAGAAGGAATTCCTGAATGCTTACTATGCTTAGCTGCAGAGTGACAGTACTGACAATCAATCTTGTTGTCACCAGCGTGAATTTTATGTGAAAATGCGATTGGCTGAATTGGTTGATACCCTGTATCAACTCCAACCTTAAATAAAGTACCGAATAAGAAATAAGCAGTCATTAACGCTGCAAAGATCACAAACAATACATGTAAGAAAGTGTTCTTTTTGATTCCTGCCCATAGCTCAGCTGTACTACCTAATAAGCCAGGAGTTTTTGGAGCACCTTTTAACTCACTAATTGTTTTCAGTAAACTTCCGATAATTAGGAAAGCCACTACAATAGCCGCTGCTAAAATGTAGATTAACCATTTTGGAGCAACATCTTTAGGAGGCTCAACAACTACTTTAGTTCCTCCGCCTCCAGTTGTAATCTCACCAACAGTAGTATAATACAGAATATCATCAATATTCTTATCAGTTAACTGAGGGAACGCAGTCATGTTCGACCCTTTATACTCTTCGTATATAGCAATCGCTTCTTTATCTCCTGATTTCCTTAAAGCTGCATTATCTTTAATCCAAGCTTTTAACCAATCATTCTCTCTTCTTTCTTCAACCCCACCAAGTGCAGGCCCAACAAGCTTTTTATTAAGCTTATGACAAGAAGCACAAAGAGATTTAAATAATTTTTTTCCTTCCTTTTGACGAGCTCCATCAACTCCTCCATCTTGCGAGTAGACTGAAAAACTAACTAAAAAAACTAAAAAGAAAGCTAAACCCTGTAAGAGTGTTCGAGTTAATTTACTGTGATGATTCACACTTTTCATACTATAAAATATAAGTTTTGTATCGATTTTGGTACAATTCTTTCTGTAAACTGCACAAAAAACAGGGACTACAGAAAGTTGCACAAAAGTACTACTTCTCTCTAAATTGTGAAATGTTAAGAGATTTGTAATTTGTAATTTATATCAATTCTAAATAAATGAAAGAAACAATGTATTATTTAACAAGTCGTTACTTTTGTAGAAAGAATATTAGCCACATGAGAAACATAAAAACCATTCTCTTTTTAGTTGTTTTTACCTTAATAGGTATGCTTGAAATGAAAGGTCAAGAAGCTTACAACGACACGGAAGCTATTAAAAAGCTAATTGAGAAGAAAAAAGAATACAATAAAACCAACAAAACTGGATATCTTATTCAATTGTATAATGGACTTGAACGTACTGCCAAAAGTACTCGTTATCGTTTTAAAATTGAATTCCCTGGAATTCCTACCGAGCTTGAATACAAAGCTCCTGAATGGAAGGTGCAAGTAGGAAATTATAAAACGCGATTGGAAGCAGATAGAGCTCTAAATAAAATAAGAGAAAAGTTTTCTGGAGCGATCGTTATTCCAATGTAGCATTGGAAATAACCACAGAACAAAAAGAGGAAGTGATCTAGATCACTTCCTCTTTTTGTTCTTCCTCATTTTCACCTTCATTATTATCTTCGTTTTTTTCTTCATCTTTTATAATCGACGGAAATATTGTTGGGGCTATCTTTTTTACAGGATGATACAACACAGACTCTTCCAAACTTTCTTGACTTACAAAAGGAATCACACTATTCATCTTTCCAAAAAAGATAAAAACCACACTTAATATTAATCCTATTTTAAGCGCTCCAAAAACGCCTCCTAATATTTTATTAAGTATCCCTAAAGAGGCAAAGTCTGCAATCTTTGTTAAAATCTTTCCCAAAAGAGCAATCACTATTATTATTACCACAAAGGTTCCTGCGAATGCAGCCAAAGAAACATACTTCTCATCCCAATTAACACTTTCTTTTAGCCAATCACTTATAAAGTAGGAAAAATGAATAGCCCCATAAACTCCTGCTACAAGAGCTACCAAAGAAGCTATTTCTACAAAAAGACCTTTCATTAGCCCTCTAACAAACCCAAATAAAAGGAGTGCTGCAATAATAATATCGAATGTATTCATCTTTATTTGATTTTTTTCTAGATAAACTATAAAATACTAATATATGTATTCATAACGAACAAACATAACTATCTCGTTTGTATCTTTGCGATTTTAAAGAAATGAGTAAAAAAGAAGACTTAAAAGAAAAATGGGATATAATTGTTAACAGATTATCATCTCAGTTTGCCGAAGGCGATATTTTAGATGTGGACTCCATTATCTATTTAATAGGTATACAAGAACTTGGAAAAGGTCATCAAACTTTTAAAAAAGACGAAAAAATAAACTTAATGCATATTGCTATATGTAAACTTTTAGAACCTTATGGTTATTATGAGTTTGAATATTTTGACAACGATGGTTGGCCTCATTACAAAACTATTAACGAGTTACCCAATCTAAAACCAGGTGAGCAATCGGTTCTTATTAAAGAAGCAATAATTAATTATTTTAGTAACCTAGGTTTTTTTAGCGATTAAAAAAGCCAGTCAATTTTGTCTGAATTATAAAGTCATTTCTATTGTTTTTCTGATAAACTGTTTTATATTTACTGAGTAAATTTATTGTTTTAAATTGGAAACTGAATAGATTGTCAACTTTGGTACGCTTCTTGGAATGAAGTTATTAGACAACATATTTTGACCCCTTATAATAACTTTATCAAAACACTTATGATGAAAAAATTTCTAAGTTTAATCGTATTAATAAGTTCAATAGCAAATGCTCAATTTTCGGTAAAGGGAACAATGACTCCTCCAGAAGATAGCGATTGGGTGATGCTTCATAAACTTCAAGGTGTAAAACCAAAATACATTTCAAACGCAACCATTCAATTTGATACTATTGCAGTAGGTTCTGACAAACAAGTTTTAGGGAAATTCGCATTTGAATTACCTAGCGACACTGAACCTGGTGTTTATAGAGCAACCTACAGAACTAAAGGTGCAGGTTTTGTTGATTTTATTTTCAACAAAGAAAACGTTGAATTTATTTTCAATCCGAAATATCCTGAACAATCAATAGTATTTACAAGTTCTCGTGAAAACAAATTATATTCTGAGTATTTAGAAACCTATGCTAAAGCTCAAAACAAAGTAAACGAGCATCAGATGGAGTATTTAAAAAACCCATCAAAAGATGTAAAGAAAGCATACAAGAGAGAGTTAGGTAATTTAGAAGACTTACAGGAAAAGTACGAAAACAAATCTGAAGGAATGCTTTCGAACAACTTTATCAAGGCTTCTCAACGTTACAATTCTTCAGGAGTAGTTGATGAGATGACCGAATACGTATCGGAGACAGTAGACAACTTTTTCGAATATGTTGACTTTGACAATAAAGCATTATACAATTCTTCTTTTTTAATTGACAGAGTTAATGACTTTGTTTTTTACTTAAACTATTCTGACGATCAGGTTACACAACAAAAGCTCCACAAAGAGTCTATTGAGAAAGTAATGGACGTTATTTCTAATAAGAATGTTAAAAAAGAAGTGATCGAATTTTTAGCTACTAGTTTTACTGACAAAAGAAATTCAGAAATCGTAGATTGGTTATTCACTGAATTTTATGACAAACTTTCGAATAAAGACGAAGCGTTTAAAACTAAAAAGCTAGATCAATTAAGTGTTTCTGTAGGAAGAGATGCTCCTGATTTTTCATGGAAAGAAGGTGATCAAGAATACAAACTTTCTGAATTATCAGATGGTGAAAACTACTTAATAATCTTTTGGAGTACTGCTTGTCCTCACTGTACAAGAGAAATTCCAGAAGTACATGAATTCATGAAAGATTTCAGTACAACTTCAGTAGTGAGTTTTGCTATCGAGAATGACGATGTTGAGTTTAATAAATTTAAGGAACGATTAGATGGGTGGCATAATGTTATTGGAACTCACCCAGAATATAAATTTGATAATGAAGTAGTACGAAAATATAAAATTGATGCTACTCCTACGTATTTTGTGTTAGACCAAAACAAAAAGATTATTGCAATCCCTAATACAATAGATGACGTACACAAGTTTTTTGAAAATCTTAAAAAGATAGAATAATAGAAAAAGCCTGCTTAACGCAGGCTTTTTTATTTTTAGAAATGCAAAAAAGCATCTTCAATATGTTCAATAGAAAACGAATCCTTTTCAAAGACAACAGCAATAATATCGAAACGAATTTCCAGATCAATATCATTATCATCTACATACTTATTAATTGCCTGAACTAGTAACTTAATTTTCTTTTCGTTAACAAAGTCTTGTGGATTTCCAAAATAAACCGAAGTTCGTGTCTTTACTTCAACAACTACCAACAAGTCATTAATCTGAGCGATAACATCAATTTCAGCTTTTTGAAAACGATAATTTCTACAAAGAATCTTATACCCTTTACTTGTCAAAAACTCGCTAGCTAACTCTTCTCCTTTCTTCCCTAACTCGTAGTGATCAGCCATGTTTATTCAAAAGATAATTGAGACCTTCCTGTTTTCTGTATTGTTACATTTACATTCCTTCCCATCAATAATGCTCTGTTATCAGGTTCATGCCCGGCTGGGAAATTAAATAAAATAGGAACCTCTTTTGGAACAACCTCTAAAATTAACTGTTCTATTGAACTTCCCCAAGGAGTCGTATTCTTTTTAACCTTAGTCATGTCTCCAACTACTACTGCTTTCACTTTTGTAAAATAACCTGCTCTCTTTAAACTCTGCAACATTCTATCAATAGAATATTTATACTCTCCTATTTCTTCTATAAAAAGAATCTTTCCTTCAGTTGAAATTTGACTACTAGACCCAAGCATTGATGCTAATATTGCAATGTTACCACCAACCAATTCACCATTTACAATCCCTTCTTTATTGTATTTTGAAGAAGGTATTTGATAACTTAACTTCTCTCCAAACAGCGCTTTCTTAAATGTGGCAATTGTATGTGGTATATCCTCTGGTTTGTCCTGCATACTAGTTCCCATCATTGCATGCAGTGTTTCTACTCCTAAGTTATGAATGTGATTGTGAAAGGCTGTAATATCAGAATAGCCAATAATCCATTTCGGATTTTCTTTAAATTTTGTAAAGTCCAATCGATCCAAAATTCGAACAGAACCATAACCTCCTCTCGCACTCCAAATAGCTTTTATATTCGGATTGTCTAAAGCATCCTGAAAATCTTGGCATCGCTCTTCGTCTGTTCCTGCAAAGTGATGATTTTGATTGAACATATTTTTCCCATATACCACTTTTAACCCCCAACTCTCAGCTAACTTTTTCGCTTTATCAATTACATACTTTCTGTTTTTAAGAATTCCCGCCGGTGCTACTATCGCAATCGTATCTCCTTTCTGTAAAGCAGGAGGTGTAATTAATTTCGTAGCTTCCGTTTGACTGTAAACCATGATATTGATGCTTATTAAAAATAAAGTGATTAGTTTCTTTCTCATTATTATATATGTTTAGACAATAGTAGTACTTTTTTTTGTGTAACCAGCATTTGTATTACACCATAAATGTTTATCTGAAATCTCCTGTGGAGGTAAAGTTTTCGGTATATTAAACCCAAAATCGTTGTAAAATTCTTCAAGATTTTCGAAAGGTAAACACCAAATGTTTCTATACGTTGAATCGATTTCATCACATAAAAACGAAACTATTGCTCTAGCTATTCCCTTACCTCTATAAATGTTACCAACAAAAATTCCGCCTAACTCCCAATTTTCTTCATCTAATTTAACCAAACGTCCTAAACCACATTTCTGATTATTAAGTTCAGCCACTACAATAAATTCATTAGAAAACTCAGATCCTTTAAACCCTATTTTCTCATAACAGGAATTCACCCAAGACATTTCATTCTCTTTTATTTGTCTTACTTTAATAGTGTTCATTATTATAAGGAATTAACACACCTTCTTCTCTTTATCAGATTGAAATGATTATAAATTCTACGCTTCAAGTAAATGTATCTAATTTTGATCAGTCTAAAAAATAGCTTTTTTGTATTTTTGCCATTTAATTTTTAGCGTAACATTCATGAACAAACCAAAAAGATATACAATAACAGCAGCATTGCCTTATACCAATGGACCAATTCATATTGGACATTTAGCAGGTGTTTATGTACCAGCAGATATTTATGCACGTTTTTTACGAGGTACTGGTAACGATGTAGCTTATATATGTGGCTCAGATGAACATGGGGTGGCAATTCCTATGCGCGCTAAAAAAGAAGGGGTATCACCACAAGATATTATTGATAAATACCACGGTATTATTAAAAACTCTTTTGCTGACTTCGGAATTTCTTTTGATAACTACTCTCGTACTTCGGCAGAAGTTCATCATAAAACAGCATCAGATTTTTTCCAGAAACTTTATAAAGATGGAGAATTCATTGAAGAGGTAACAGAACAATTATACGATGAAGAGGCTAATCAGTATTTAGCAGATAGATTCGTTATTGGTACTTGTCCTAAATGTGGTAATGAGGAAAGTTATGGAGATCAATGTGAAAAATGTGGTACTAGCCATAATGCTACCGATCTAATAAACCCTAAATCTGCCATTACTGGAAACGTTCCAACCTTAAAAGAAACAAAACACTGGTTTTTACCCTTAGATAAACATGAAGACTTTTTAAGAGAATGGATCTTAGAAGGTCATAAAAACGATTGGAAACCGAATGTACTTGGACAAGTAAAATCGTGGATTGATGACGGTTTACGTCCACGTGCTGTAACCCGTGATTTGGATTGGGGAATTCCTGTTCCTGTTGAAGGTGCTGATGGAAAGGTATTATACGTTTGGTTTGATGCTCCTATCGGTTATATTTCTTCTACTAAAGAATGGGCTGAAAGAGAAGGTAAAAATTGGGAAGATTATTGGAAGAAAGATGACACCAAATTAGTACACTTTATTGGTAAAGATAATATCGTATTCCACTGTATTATTTTCCCAGCAATGTTAAAAGCATATGGTAATTATATTTTACCAGAAAATGTACCAGCTAATGAGTTCTTAAACTTAGAAGGAAATAAATTATCTACTTCTAAAAACTGGGCTGTTTGGTTGCATGAATATTTGGAAGAATTCCCAGGACAACAAGATGTATTGCGTTATACATTAACTGCGAATGCACCTGAAAACAAAGACAATGATTTTACTTGGAAAGATTTCCAAGCTAAGAATAATAATGAGTTAGTTGCTGTGTTTGGCAACTTTATCAACCGTGTAGTTGTATTAACGAATAAATACTATAACGGTGTTATACCTACTCCAGCTGACTTTACAGACATCGATCAAGATGTTTTAGATCAGTTAAAAGAATTTCCAAATAGTATAGCGAAATCTATTGAGCGTTATCGTTTCAGAGAAGCATCTCAGGAGATGATGAATTTGGCTCGATTAGGAAACAAATATTTAGCAGATGAAGAGCCTTGGAAAGTTATTAAGCAAGATGAAGAACGTGTAAAAACAATTATGTACGTAGCCTTGCAAATTGCTGCTGGTTTAGCTGTTCTTTGTGAGCCATTTTTACCATTTACTTCATCGAAGTTGAAAAACATTTTAAATGTAAACACTCCTGAAGCTGACAATAAGTGGACTGACATTTCTGAGAAAGATGTGCTTTTAGCTGCAAATCACCAAATAAATAAAGGTGAATTATTATTTGCTAAAATTGAAGACAAAACAATTCAAGTACAGTTAGACAAATTAGAAGCTACTAAGAAGGCAAACGAAGCGGCTAATAAGGAAGTAGAACCTCAAAAAGAAACCATTCAATTTGATGATTTTACTAAAATGGATATTCGCGTAGGTACTATTATCGAAGCAGAAAAAGTAGCTAAAACTAAAAAGCTTTTAAAACTTACCGTTGATGTAGGTATCGATACTCGTACTATCGTATCTGGTATTGCTGAAAGCTTTAAACCTGAAGACATCATAGGACAACAAGTTACCGTTCTTTGCAATTTAGCACCAAGAAAGTTACGCGGTGTTGAAAGCCAAGGTATGATTTTAATGACCGATACTCCTGAAGGGAAATTAGCGTTTATGGAACCTAAAGGAAAAGTGATAAACGGATCTCAGGTGTGTTAAAAATAGCGTATCACGAAATATACAATCATCCGTTACCTGACAACCACAGGTTTCCGATGATGAAATATGATTTATTGCCTCAACAATTGCTCCATGAAGGAACTTGCGTTGAGGCAAATTTCTTTACTCCTGAAATTCCGAATAACAAACACTTTTTCACGGTCCACACTCCTGAATATTTCTTTGACTTATTAAATATTACACTATCAAAAAGAGATGAACGTAAAATTGGCTTTCCACTTACAGAGCAACTAATCGCTCGGGAAATGATTATTGCTGATGGCACCATGAAAGCTACTCATTATGCTTTGGAAAATGGTATTGCTATGAATATAGCCGGAGGAACGCACCATGCGTTTTCTGACAGAGGCGAAGGTTTTTGTTTACTGAATGATCAAGCAGTTGCTGCAAAATACCTACAACAACAAAAATTAGCGAACAAAATTCTAATTGTTGATTTAGATGTGCACCAAGGAAATGGTACCGCTGAGATTTTTAGCAATGATGATTCAGTATTCACCTTTTCTATGCATGGAAAAACCAACTATCCTTTCCATAAAGAACAATCGGACTTAGACATTCCTTTAAAAAATAACACTTCCGATAGTGAATATCTTTCTATACTAAAGAAAACACTTCCTGAACTGATCAAAAAAGTGCAACCTGATTTTATTTTCTACCAATCAGGAGTTGACATTTTGGAAAGCGACAAACTCGGAAAATTGAGTCTATCTATAGAAGGCTGTAAAGAAAGAGATCGTTTTGTTTTACAAACTTGTCATGATGAAGAAATACCTGTTGTTTGCAGTATGGGTGGAGGTTATTCTGAAGACTTAAAAATCATTGTGGAAGCCCATGCGAACACCTATCGATTGGCTCAAGAGATATATTTTTAAGCTTTAAAGATCTTCCTTTATTTTTTACTATTCCACTTCGAGAACCAATATAACTTTATAAACAATGGACTATATCGTCTATATTTTCAGGTATATTTGATCTATTTAAACTATTTCAAAAACAATATTATTTTATCTTAGCAACCTCGCTTTTGGCGAGGTTCTTTTTTAAATACAATTTCCATATGCAACTTATTACTTATATTTCTTCAAATGTTCAAATCTCTCAAAAATCAATTGAAAACACTATTGAGTTATTGAATGAAGATTGTACCGTTCCGTTTATTGCCAGATATAGAAAAGAGAAAACTGGAAATTTAGATGAAGTTGAAATTGGACAAATAGTTCAACTAAAAGAACAATTTGAAACTTTAGAAAAGAGAAAAAAAGCTATTTTAAAAGCAATTGATGAGCAAGGCAGTCTAACAGATGAATTAAAGGCAAAAATTGAAAGAACGGACAATTTAACGGCTTTGGAAGACCTTTATCTTCCTTTTAAAAAGAAAAGAAAAACAAAAGCTGAGACAGCTAGGAAAAATGGATTAGAACCATTAGCTAAAATCATTATGAGTCAACGTAATGATGATATAGAATATGTAGCTTCAAAATATGTGAAGAACGAAGTAGAATCAGTCGATAAAGCTTTAGAAGGAGCACGTCATATTATTGCAGAATGGATAAACGAACGTACCGATATTCGAAATATGGTTCGTAGAGAATTAGAGCGATATTCAACCATAGCTACCAAAGTTGTTAAGACTAAAAAAGACGAAGTAGATGCTCAAAAATACAAAGACTACTTTGACTGGTCAGAGAATTTACGTCGAATCCCATCACATAGAATGTTGGCTATTTTAAGAGCCGAAAAAGAAGGATTTATTCGTGTTAAGATCGAAATTGATGATACAAATGTTTTAGACAAAATTGATCGTAAACTGATTAAGTCTAATAATGAAAGTGGTGCTGAAATTCAACTGGCCATCGATGACTCATACAAACGTTTATTACTTCCTTCATTAACCACTGAAGCAATGAACCTTGCGAAAGCAAAAGCGGACGAATCGGCTATCACTGTCTTTGCCAAAAATCTACAACAATTATTGCTGGGCTCTCCTTTGGGTGAAAAGCGTATTCTTGCTATTGACCCAGGTTTTAGAACAGGTTGTAAAGTGGTTTGCCTAAACGAGCAAGGTGACTTATTGGAGAATGAAACTATTTTCCCGCATCCTCCTCAGAATAAGGCTAGAGAAGCTTCTTATATGCTTGAACACTTAGTTAAAAAACACCAAATAGAAGCGATATCTATTGGAAATGGAACGGCTTCAAGAGAAACGGAACGCTTAGTACGAAACATTTCATTTTCAACACCTATTGAAATTTTTGTAGTCAATGAAGCTGGTGCATCTATTTATTCTGCTTCAAAAATCGCTCGTGATGAATTTCCTAATCATGATGTAACGGTAAGAGGAGCCATTTCTATTGGTCGTCGTTTGGCCGATCCTTTAGCCGAATTAGTTAAAATTGATGCCAAATCTATCGGAGTTGGACAATACCAACACGATGTTGATCAATCTAGCTTAAAACAATCCTTAGATACGGTTGTAGAACATTGTGTAAACAAAGTTGGAGTAAATGTAAATACTGCCAGCGCATCTCTTTTAAGTTATGTTTCTGGAATTGGGCAAAAACTGGCCGAAAACATCGTAAACTATCGCAATGAAAATGGGGCTTTTGATAATAGAACTGCTATAAAAAAAGTACCTCGATTAGGAGGGAAAGCTTTTGAACAATCTGCTGGTTTCTTACGCATTAAAAACGGAAATAATCCGTTAGACAACTCTGCAGTACACCCTGAACGATATAGTTTGGTAAAACAAATGGCAAAGGACGCTGGTAAAAATGTGAATGATTTAATCGGAAATTCTGGTGTTTTAAAACAAATTAAATTACAACAGTATGTTACCGATTCGTTTGGATTACCTACGCTTCAAGACATCATTAAAGAATTAGAAAAACCGGGATTAGATCCAAGATCAAAAGCTAAGGCATTCAGTTTTAATGAACATATTAAAACCATTGACGATGTAAAAACAGGAATGGTCTTGCCTGGAATTGTAAATAATATTACCAATTTTGGTTGCTTTGTTGATATTGGTGTCAAAGAAAGTGGATTAGTACATGTTTCGAATCTTTCCAACACTTTTGTGAAAGATATTAACGATCATGTGAGCCTACAGCAACAAGTACAAGTAAAGGTATTGGAAGTCGATTTAGCAAGAAAAAGAATTCAGCTTAGTATGAATTTCTAATTACCCAGATTAACTTAAAATAAAAATATTTTTCGAAGCTAATTAGTATAATTGGTTAGTTTTCATTATATTAACTTAATTTTTTAAAACAACTGTATCTTCAACCCCCACAGCGTTCAAGATATTTTAATATTAAGTCTAACTAACCAAAAATGAACCATAATAAGAGACAGTTTTTGGAAGCTTCTCTGGCATATGAAAAAATGGCTCGTAAGGAAACCGAGGTTGCTTTACAACAAACTTCAAGAGCTCTCCAAAACAAGAATAAAGAATTAGAAAGTGCCAAAACTAAAATCATAAGACTTGTCAATGAAAAACAAATTGAACTCGACAATTTGTTTCGATCCATCATAGACCCATATATCTTAATGGACTTGTTTGGCAACGTGATTAAGATGAACAAAGCGGCAGAAGATTTCTTTGGACTCTCAAAGAAAAAGAAATCTTTTAACGTAATGACTACTGTTTATGAGGAAGATATTGAACATACTCGCGATGCTTTTCAAGAATTTTTAAAAACAGGTAGCTTTAGGAATTTTCAAGCAAGACTTTACAACAATCAACAGGAATTACGATGGGTTGATATTAACTGTAATATCATTTATAACTCTGAAGGTAAACCACATCTAGCTCAAGGAATAATAAGAGATATTACAGAGCAGAAGAAACAGCAAGAACATTTTAACGAACAAAAAAAACAATTAGATGCGATCATAGAAAACTCGTCTTTAGGCATTGTGCTTACAAAGCGAGGAAAAATACTTAAAACCAATAAAGCTTTTCAAGATTTCTTACACTACACAGAAGAAGAATTATTAGAACTTACAGTCGCTGATATTTCATTAAAAGAAGATAAAGAAAAATCATATGAACTTATGAAAAAACTGGATAATGGAGAAATCGATAGCTTTTCAATTGTAAAAAGATATAGATCAAAAAACGACAAAATTTACCCTGCAAAAACGAATGTATCACTGGTTAAAAACGGTAAAAACCGAGACTATCAGGTAGCGGTAATTGAAGATATTACCAAAGAATACAAAAATCAATCTTTATTAAAGGCATTAAACCTACTCATGTCTTCAATAATGGGGAAAACCAACATTAAAGAAATTGCTTGGGAGCTAGCCGCTATTCCGGCTAATCTACTGCAATTTGAAAACGCTACCATTTATTTAATGGACTCAAAAACAAAGAGCCTAGAATGCATGGCTGCCTACAGAACCAAAGAAGATTATTCGTTGAATTTGGTAATTGTTAGTGAAGTACTTAAATCGGGAAAGTCACAAATTATTAATAATGTTGAAAAAGATAAGCGCTATGAAGATGCTGAAAAAACACATGCATCTGAAATCTTTATCCCAATTATTGATGAAGGCATTACAATAGGGTTAATCAACTCAAAGAACACGTACAAAGGTTTTTTCACAAAGAAACAGCTAAAAACGTTGGAAACTATAGCCAATTTAGCTGCTACTCAATTAAAAAGCGCCATGAATTTGAGCTTACTATTAGAAACGAATAAAACGAATAAAGCTCTTGTTAGAAACTTAAAGATAAGTAATAAAGAACTTAATGATTTTGCGCAAGTTGTATCGCACGATTTGAAATCTCCATTAAGAAGTATGAATGCTCTTATCAATTGGATTAAAGATGAAAACGAATCTAATCCAAATGCCGTTATAGAGGAATATATTAGCTTACTTTTTAAGCAAGTTGATAAAATGGACCACTTGATCAATGGAATTCTAAAATATGCCAAAATCGATCAAGTAAAATCAGCAAAAAGAAAAACCAGCTTAAAGGTTTTAATGCCTGAGCTCATTGATACTATTTACGTTCCTGAACATGTAACAATTAAACTGCCTGAACGATTACCGTTTATTAAAATTGATAAATTCAGATTACATCAACTTTTTCAAAACTTAATTGATAATGCGATTAAGTATAGCAATAATGAACGAGGTATTGTGGTGATAGATGCTGTAGAACGAAAAACTTGTTGGGAGTTTAGTATCTCCGACAATGGCCCAGGAATACCTGAAAAATATCACGATAAGATTTTTAAAATTTTTCAAACTTTAGGTGACGAAAACTCATCAACTGGAGTAGGTTTATCTATCGTGAAAAAAATTATTGATCTGCATGCTGGTGAAATTTGGGTTCGTTCAAAAGAAAATGAGGGGACTACCATCTATTTCACCTTACCAAAATAGTTTAATTGATTATAAAGTTTAGTAAAAACACTTAGTGAAAATCTAGGAAAACTAGGGATTTACTTAAGCATTTTATCTCTTTATATTTGAGTAACCAGAACTAGTCTTTAACCATGAAAATGTTCCCCAAATTTTTAAAACTAGCGCTTACTTTACTACTTTTTCTAGCCTGTATTTCAGACGAAGAATTCAACGCTCTTCAAAACCAATCAATGTCATTTAATGACCTTTTCAAAAAGGTTTCATCTATGAGTTTTCATAACTCTGATGATAATATCATCTATGTAAACTACCAATATGATTTTCTAAACAAAAAAGTAATATTTCTAGACTTAGAAGAAAAAGAACCAGACTTTTTTCTTTTAGGTAATCCCACTGATATTAAAAACAGAATATTAAATAACAAATATGAAGTAGTTTACACTCATGATAAAAATAAAACACTCGTACGATCGAGTAACAAAAAAGATCAAGAGATATTAATTTCATCATTTAAAAAACAAATTGATAATATCGCAAAAAACAGATTCAGTATTGCCTATACACCTCAAAGCAGGTCTTTCTATTTAATGAAATAGAAGGAGCAATACCATGTGTTGTAACTTATAAAATATTTTTTTGCATCTGTTTAATTGGTTAAGGGAAGTTTAACCAACGAACTTCGTCTATTATAAAACGAATAAAAATGGAATGTAAAATCAGTATCTTTTATGATTTACATTATTTGAGATAAAATTATACCTGAATTTATGAATACATCAAAATTTCATCAATTATGTAGTGCTTTTGGACATGCACAGGACAGTTTTGACAACTATCGTAAAGAAAGCCATATGCTTGCTATTGAGTTAGTAAAACGGCTAAAAGAATATTATCAAATTCCAGAAAGTCAGTTTTCATTATTCAAAATAGATCATAATGGCCAATTTGATTTAGTGCAGCCTGAACTAGTTCATGCTATTTCACTTATGCCCGATAGATATTGGCATTTTGGAATTGGTTTAACCGTTTGCAAAACCCCCGAAACATTACCGATTGAAGTTATTATGATTCATTTGAAATTCAAAAAAAATAGTCAAAATAAGTTCTATGTTCAGTACGCTAATAATCCTGAAAAGTTCGAACTTAAAAAGAATAATCCAGCATCTTTTATTGCTTTTTTTGACTTCCTATTCAGTGAAATCATCTCTTCTTACAACAATAGCTTACAGTTGTTTATTGGAGAAAAAACGGAACGAAAATTAGGATATGTTTAAGTAATAGATAAAAGAAAGAAAAAGCCAGTCTCGGCTTCATACTTAAATATAACACAACTTTAAGCACAAATTATAACTGACTCGTTCGCTAAAACTATTAACGTTTAATGCGTAAAAATCTCCTTTAATTGTTTGATTACGTTTCCATTTCCTGATACCGTAATTTCACCAATTTTATCAGCAATTTTCTCCACATATTCCATCTCCTTTAATTTGAACAACATTTCGTTGTTTTCCATTAATTTGGCAGTATTTAATAAGCTTCTTGTTGAAGCTGTTTCTTCTCTTCGGGTAATAATATTAGCCTGAGCTTTTTTCTGAGCTACTAAAACTTGATTCATAATCTCTTTCATTTCACCAGTTAAAATAACATCTCTAATTCCACAGTTTAATACTTTAACACCTAAAGCAGTTGCCTTCTCTTGAACTTCATTAAATACTGAGGTCACAATATCTTCTTTCTTCTCTAAAAGCTCATCTAAAGTGAATCCTCCAACATAAGCTCTTAAAATTAATTGCATAGCAATATATAACTGCTTTTCATAATCTTTATTCGCTAATAACGCTTTTTCAACATCAACAACCTTATATTGAGTATAGAAGTTAATTCTAATGTTTGCTTTGTCTTTTGTTAACAATTCCTGACCTGAAATCTCCAATTGTAACTGACGCATATCAATTTTTGTTAACTTAATAGTGGTGTCATTTCTCCAGTATCTGTAAACACCACCCGTTAAAGTTTTCTCATAAACATCATTGATAAGCAATACAGCTTTCTCATAAGCTGCTACTTCAAAAACTCTAATATTTTTATTTACCTCAAAATTGTTAAACAAAGTCTTGTCCATGTTCTTTGGCATTTCAATTTCTGAAGTATCAAATAACTCAATCTTCCTGTTCACTAAACCTTTCCAGAAAACATACCTACCTGAGTACAAAACTCTTTTAAAGTTATTGTTTTCATAAACAAAAGCCAATTGGCCATCTTTTACCTCAACCACTTCTATCAGTGTTGCCAAGTATTCATCTTCTAGTAAAATCTCTAAAGCTATTGGAGTGTAAAAATCTCTAGTTAAATCATACACTTTTACTTCATGATTAAACCCTAACCAATACGCACCTTGTGTAATTACCTTAAGATAATCACCATTTTTGAACACCAATCCAACATATCCTTGGTTAATTCTTACTCTTTTCATCTGTTTATATTTATTGTTTTATTAGTCAGATGTAACCTTTGATATTTAAAATAATCATTCCTCTATGTGCTTAATAATTATTTTAAACATGTCGGTTTCATTTGTTTTAATTTTAGTTATACTTCTCCTTTATCAATTTTAAATTGAATTTTTTAATCTCTTTTATTATAAAAGCATTGAGTGTCCATGCTTACCAGCATACGGAAATACTAAGTATTTGAAGTAATATCGAAATTGTTTATCAAATGGATCATCGTTCCTTCCTGAACAATAATTGATTTACAAACATCAAACGTATTTCATTCAAACAGTTTACTATTTCAAGGTATTCTGACAAGTGTTTTTTAATCATTCTAACGAAAACAAAGAGTAAACTCTTGGTATCATCTTGTGATTAAAAAACTCATGTAACACCCATTACTTTTACCATCAGTTTTAAAAGATGATGCGCTTTTCAAAAATAAACCTACGTTATGAGCGTAGTGCTCTACCTAACTGAGCTACACAGCCTAGTTTTGGTGGCTGTGACAGGATTCGAACCTGTGCAAAAAATACAGACGTGAAAGGTCTGTGAGTTAAAGGATTTTCAGTCCTTCGCATTCGACCACTCTGCCATCCTGATTTCTCAGGAGTGGGATTCGAACCCACGAACTCTAATCTATTGCTCTAACCAACTGAGCTACTTCCCCTTTTTTCTTATTTACTTTTGCGGGGAAGATGGGATTCGAACCCACGACACATAGAACTTGTGACTGTTTTTTGGCTAACAATCAAAACCTTCAAGTCAAGTTGCACATAAAACACTAATACATTACTGCAAGGTTTTATACAATGGTGCTATACAGAAACACGCAACAAGACTCGCTTGATATTTTAACATCATTATGAATGATGACTTTTTCTTTTACTTTTAAATTGTTTTTCCTTTGCAATTCTCCCACTTTTAACGGCGTTCTTTTTCAATTACATTGCAAATATCTCATACTATTACGCAGTCATTTTGCGCAACTATAAATTCTTTATTTTTTATATCAGTTCAAGTGTAATTATGCGTTATAAAACAATATAATTTTGTATCAAGAAGATTTTAAACTTCGAATTATTAACTAGTTCTCGATACAATTTTTAATCCGTTCCACTTCATAAAAATCACTCGAACTGACATTAAACAACCTTATCGGCACAAGAAGAACTTGCGAATGCATGTGGCTTTGCTTTAAATTCAAATCCCATTCCTAGAATGTATCCCATAGCATCTTTTAAAGCCACATTCGATTGAAACTTAGGATCTGTGTTAATATCCGCATGTACTTCCAATCCTACATTATAGCCATCAAGTAAATCACATATTGCATACGCTACTTCCACAGACATCGTTACTTCTTTTAGCATACGTTCTTTAAGAGATACCTTTTTTGGTCCTTTATCATTTCTGATAAACATAAAACCTCCTTTTCCCTCTCTTAAAACAACAATTGCTGTTGCATACTCTACATACGATTTGTAAGCCTGAGAATCAGAACCTACACAAACTTTTAAACGATATCCTTCCTTTTGTTCTTTAGAGATGGCTTTTTCTAACACCTCAACAATAGAACCTTCGAATACTTTTCCACTAAAATTTCTCCATTTTTGTTCCACAATTTCTACTTTTTTCATTTACTTTTTTGGGTGACTTCGGGATTCGAACCCTGTTCTTCTCAACCACAACGAGACGTTTTACCAAATAAACTAAAGCCACCATTTCAATTGTTCAATGATCATTGTTCAGTGATCACTGATAATTATTTATTGATATTGTACAGGAAGAGAGACTCGAACTCTCAAGATTCTGATTCTAAATCAGACGCGTATACCATTTCCGCCATTCCTGCAATTGTTGAGGCATTGGGATTCGAACCCAAGACTCCCGTGTTAAAAGCACGGTACTCTACCAGCTGAGTTATACCTCAATTTAAAGACTCAGAACAGTACAATTCTTTTTACAACCATGCGATTTATATTATCCCAAGTCTTTTAAACACACTCCTTTCTAGTTTTAGTCTGGGAAGCAGGATTAGTTCACTGTTCTTTTTTATTTCCTTTTCGGTGTTCATGAATACTTCGTATTTCGAACCTACAACCTCCTGCATCCAAAGCAGGTAAACAACCAATCGTTATATTCCCAGTTTTATAATCAACTTTGCAATTATCAGTTGTCGTTAATAATTATTTATTGATTATATATTAGCGGTTCATACGAGAATCGAACTCGTATCTCCCGAGAGACAGTCGGGAAGGATAACCATTACCCCAATGAACCTTTTTCAATTTTACAATGATCAATTATCAGTACTCGTTGTTTATTGACCATTGTTCACTGATCATTGATCTTGTACACCTACTAAGAATCGAACTTAGACCTAGAGGGTCGAAATGCATGCATTCACGAACCCCTAACAGTATAATGAATAAATACGTGAGCTAAATCTCTTGTGCTATCCGTTACACCATAGATGTATATTGTGGAAGTGGTAGAACTCCAACCTACATGCTTCGAAAAGACCAGATTTTAACTCAATAAAATCGCTTTTACAAATAGGTTTCGTTGAATTCATAAATTCATTTCAGTCTGGCGAGCCAACCATTTGCTCAACACTTCCTTGCTTGTTGACCCGATGGGACTTGAACCCACAACCTCGACGTTAAAAGCGCCTTGCTCTACCAATTGAGCTACGAATCAGTTTGTACTCCGTAAGAGAATCGAACTCTTAATTTCACATAGAAAGTGTGACGTCTTAGCCATTTGACCAACGGAGCATTTCAATTATCAGTTATCAATGTTCATTGATAATTGAATAATGATTATTGAGACAAGGATGAGGATCGAACTCATAAAAAACGGAGTTGCAGTCCGCTGCCTTAACCATTCAGCCACCTTGTCCTTTTTGTTCGTAAAAGAATCATCTCTTACAATTACAATTTAAATCAAGTGAGTTAGCAATCTTCCTAAAATGCTCTTAACTCATAGCATAAAAAAAGCATCTCTTGTAAGGAGATGCTTTGTATCTTTCATAAGAATATATATTAACTTATATTCTCATTATCTATCTCCTTTTTATTAATGAATTGCGTACAATCTCCACAGAAAAGTAGCTCCTCTTTCGGCGAACGAAATTCTAAATGATATGCTATACTATGTTGTTTATACGATTTCATCATTTTACTATTTTAATAATTCTTTGTTTCTTTTTGACGATGCAAATATGAAACGTATTTTTTAATTACACAAGAAAAACTTTAATTTATTTTATTGATTATCAGTTAATTAGCTTGAATATTAGGCAATACCCCCCCTGTCCGATATCTCACGGATTTAGTTCCTATTTACAAAAGTCTGTCTCTCAATTGCTTTCAGTTTTTATTGTTTTATTTCTAATTAACCTATACTAACATTTTTCTATTTTATTTAACTATCTCGATGTACGTATACCAACGAGTTATATCTTTTGAACAATCGCCGAGATTCATTATATGGCCATCATTTTGCTATAAAAAAAGCGTCCTAAACAATTAGGACGCTCGTATTACTATCATTCATTTGATTATTTACATACGTTAGGCTTCCTTTTTATTTTTGAGGCTCCAATCTAAAATTTTCGCAATATTCCTTACATCATCTATCCCACGATGGTGAGTTCCTTCTAATTCAAAATTTAGAATATGTAATGCTCCATTCATTCCTACTTTTCTAGAAAGTCCTTTTACTTCGGAAAAGAGTACTTTAACATTGATATGTTCTTGAGACATGGGATACTCAACATTCCTGATTTTACATTGCTTCTTTAGCATATTCAAGTCATAATACCCATAACTAGCCCATACATATTCCTTTGGATTGTATTCATTTCTCAATTGATTACATGCTTCTAAAAAAGAAACCCCTTCTTTATCTAAAAGCTCGGGTGTTATTGTAGTAAGTTCTGTACAAAATGGACTTACTTCAGATCGTTCTGGTTTGATTAATATTCCTTTATTTTTAGATATTTCACCAGATTCCGTATTTAACACACAAATACCAATTTCTATGATTTCATTTACCTGTCCGGATGGAATTTTTCCATCCCAACAAGTAGCTTCTAAGTCTATAATTATTATTTTATTCTTATTCAATTTTTTTCTATTCAAAAAGTTTAATAAAACTATCTTTTTCAAGTACATCTAAAGAAAAATCATGAGTAGCTTCTTCTTTATTTGTTACTATTTCTGCTCCAAGCATTTCAACAATCATTTTAAATGATAATGGATTTTTCCATTGTTGGTATAATGCTTTAGTAGCTAAATTTGACACCTCTGAATTTCCTGAAACTCGTGTATGTCCAGCTCCAAAATTCAACAATACAAACGATTGTTTTTCTTCTCCTTTCATTGAAATACCAAAAACCTTTTGTCGTTTGCTTTCTGGTAATAGCATTCCCAAAATAGTTTGATGCTGTACAGAACTACATTTTATTTCAGCAAATAACTCATTAGGATCCATCATGTAATTTTTATTGATCTTACTTCCTTTACCAATTACAATTTTATATTCACAATCTACCTTTCCTGAATATACATTGTTATTCACAAGTGTCGGAGCATTTAAACCATTGGCTGCATATAAATATTCCACTGCTCCTTTTGGTGCAGATGTGATATCACCAGAATATAATAGACTTCCATTATTTTGCTTGTAACTTGCATTCCAACCAACTTTTCCTCCAATGTTTAAACCAGATAAATCCAAGTCGCTCGCTCCCCATTCGTTTTTCCAATAAATACCTACGGCTAATTTCTCTCCGAAAAACTTTGTTCCCGTTGGAATGTTTCCAACATACATTTTCTCAGAAGTAGGTAACGCGTACTCAACATCCGCTGGTATGTATATCTTAGTATCCTCCAAATTGAATCTTGTTTTCATATAGCTCAAGATAAAATCGTAATTCATCTCACTTGCATACGAATTAACACCTGGCTTAACCCACGATTTTCCGTTTCTTACTCTATACAAAAAGGTATCTTGTCCATTCTTTCTAATATAGCAAGCGCTCAACGCTTTGAATAAAGCAAAAGGGGTTGCGTTATCTAACCAATGAACATCATTTTCAGTTAATAAAGAAAAAGTTACTTCATTTAATGGATTTGAAACCATTGGCTTATGAAACTTTTTCGACAGCTTACTAATTTTATTAACTGTTTTTGGTGCTCTATTTTTATAAGCTAAAAACAAAGGCTTAAATCGATTGAAAATTTCAGCTAGCTTTTCTAATCCATATTTATTGAATGCCATTGAAGGATTATACGAGCTATTTTTTATCGCGTCAATTAACTCTTCATTTTTAATAAGCAACGTTGAATCGGTTGTTCTATAGATAATGTACCGGAAAAACTCCACAACATTTTCTGGATATACATGATATAAGTCCGCTATTTTAACAACAGCTTCTTTATTTCTGATGTTTTCTTTACCTGTGAACTCATATTCCAATTCATCTACTAGTATTGATAATAAATCATTTATTGTTTCTTCTTTTAAAGCAATTCCTGATTGAAGTAATGACATACATTTTTGAGTCATTTCTTCTTTGGTATATGCTTTAATAACTTTGTATACTAACTTTACTTCTGGAATATCAACAACTTCTGAAGGAATGTAAATTTCGCTTGTAAAATTGCTTCCGTAAGTTGATATATAATGTTGAATTTGATCAACATACAATTCAACTCTAGAACTAGACTTAATTTTATTCCATGATTTATGGAAGGTTTTGTTTAAGTCGTTTCCAGTTAATCGTTCTTTTTCGTAGTATGCTGTAATATTATCTTTAGCCCATAGAGCATTCTTTTCGATAATAAATCCATCTGTTGACACATAAGGATTTTCATTTGACACTGTTTCTTTTGCTATTACCGCGTTAAACAATTTTAATGTTCTCATTTTTCATATTTTTTAATAAGTGAGGCGTATTTTTTTAATTATATAGGAACACCTTTTACCTATTTTTTTTTTTTAAAAGACGAAGAGTAATAAACCAATTGTGATGGAATCGAACCATTATAGGAACTCTTTTTGTCTTTTCCTGACGGAAAGTAATTTCTGTGAATGGTGAATTATAGGAACTTTCTTTGTCAGTATTTTTTTTGCGACTCAGACAGGACTTGAACCTGTAACCTCCGGATTGGAAATCTGTTTCTAGGAACTATTGTTGCCTTTTCATAGCGAATAGTAGATAACGGCGCTCTATCCATTTGAGCTACTGAGTCTGGTTAAACCAATGGAAAGTATTTTAGTTAAAAGCTAATGGTTATAGGAACTTTCTTTATTGGTTTAGAAGTTCGGGCAGGAATCGAACCTGCGACACACAGTTTTAATTTTCATAGGAACTATTGCTGCTTTTTCATAGCCAATAGTGTTGTCTGTTGCTCTACCCACTGAGCTACCGAACTTTTATAATTTCAATGAACTTTTTTAAGTGCCTCACCACAATCTTTGTTATGATGAGGCCTTCTTTTTCAATTACAATGCAAATATTTTATACTATTACGCAATGTTTTTGCGCAACTTAAAATATTTACTTCTTTTTTTTCTTTTTACACTTTTTTGACTTTTCTTTTTTCTTTTTCGGAATCTTCCCCTTAATACGTTCTTCCTCTCTTTCAATACAATACAAATAATCATTATTATAGGTATGTATTCTGGCCTTTTTCAAGATTACCAGAGCTTTCTTGTAATTTTTCTTTTGCTCAAATAGATTTGCTTTGGCTACATATAAAACAGCCTTATCAGATCCTTTTACTGTTAATGCAAAATCAATTAAACGTTTGGCTTCTTCCAAATCTTCATTACACAATAACGTATGTATGTAATGTGGATAAATTTCAATTGCATTCACATTTTCTGCCAATGCCTCTTGATAAATACTTTTCGCTTTTTCATAGTCTTTAAGTATTTCTGCCTGAATTCGTCCTGAAAGTAATAAAGCCGTGCTATTCTTATCGTCATAAGACAATGCATAGTTTAATGCTTCCACTGTTTCTTCTAAATCATATGGATATGCATCCAATGCCTTGAAAATATAATTGTTTACTAATGTTGCCATTGTTCTTTTCTTTTATACGTTTAAACTCTTTTTATCGAGATATTTAAAAGTCATTTCAACGAAACTTAACTAACAGAAACCTTTTTCATTTAGAATTATAAATTCTTCTTAGATTTCTCTTTTCAATCGAAATGACTTTCCGATTACTGTAGTTCTCTTCGTAAATCATTCTTTAATTGATTTCGTTTCGAACTATACTTTTTTGATTCTTTTTGTTTTTTAAAATCTGTTCCAATAAAAACCTTTACGGGGTTTCCTCTTTCCAAAGTCAAATGATTTCCCCATTGCTGTTTATCACTTTCTTTTAGTTTTTCAGAATAACATTCATTCACTTTGGCTTTTAATCGCTCAACAGCTATTTTTTTGTTTTGATGTTGCGAACGACTATCCGAAACTAGTACCTGAACTCCTGTAGGTTTATGCTTTGCTCGTATTGCAGAGCTTACTTTATTTACATGTTGTCCTCCAGGTCCAGAACTTCGAATCGCTTGAAATTCAATATCTGTATAAGCAAAGGATTCACTTTGTATTCCAGATAATTCAAAACAACCAATAAACCAATTCTTTCGCTTATGATGTTTTCGGAATTGAGAAACCCCTATCCATTGGATGGTGCCTAACCAGCTTTTTACATATTGATTAAAATCTTTGCCTTTTAACTGTATAACAACCGATTGCACGGTTCCATTTTCGACACCATTCTCTTTTTGAATGATTTCATATGTTATGTTTTTACTTTGTATTTCTTTTAAAAATATCTTTAACACTTTCGCGACTACCCAAGCGCATTCGGCAGGACCTTTCGCTGCTGTGATTTGTATAATTTTTGTTTGCATGTTGTCTATAAGGAATATCCTTATGGGATTTTAGACAACAATGGATTTCCGATTAAATTCTTACCATTTACTAGTAACTCAAACGCTTTTTTTACTGCCCAGCAATTACCACTTGCGTGAATATTACTGTAAAAACCTAAGAGTGTTTTCGGAGCTACCAAAGTCCAATTATTAACCTTAATAGTTTCTATGTTTTTCGCTTCAAAAAAATCTATGGTCACTCTATATTGTTTGCCTTTGGGTAACCAATCTATTTTTTCATAACGTCTGAAATTCTCATTACTTGGTATATGATCGTATCTTGTCCATACTTTCTCAAAATCATTTTCTTGTAATAATAGCATTACTTGAGCTACATTTTCAGGATGAACGAAAATATCAATGTCTTTGTGGTCATGAGCATGTTTGTATTCTATGTGGTTTTCTTCCGACATAAAATGCCATGCCCAACCTCCTGAGACAATAATCCATTGTTGTAATATTTTTAATATTTCTAGGCCTTTGTCTATTTTGTATTGTGGCCATATTTCTCCGTATCTTTTTGTATTGTGTTCTCTTTTCATTTTTTTATGTTTTTGATATTTCTTTTTTATTATTCTTTGTCGAGATAGACTTTTTAAAGGATTTCTCGCTATCACTCGAACTGGATATCTGTTTTCTACAATACTTGATCGCCAGTAATGAAATCAATCGTTCCTATTTTATTTCCAAACAGTTCTCGATACAATTTTTCTACGTTTCTCTGCGAAAAACCAATCGAACTTACAACTTAGCAATCCTTTTTATCCAGTCATTTCGAAGAAGCCTCAGCAACTGAGAAATCTATCTTATTCAAAGTGTATTTCTTTTCATCCGTTATAGGTTTAAAATCACTTAGTGTTAAAGGATTTCTCGCTATCGCTCGAAATGACTATCTGTTTTATGGCAGAGGAGATATCCAAGGATTTAAACACTTTAACTAACGATCCATTCGGACAATTTTCGGAGTAAAGGTTCCTAATACTTCTACTAACTCTTGTTGGTTGGCCATTACTTTTTTAATGTTTTTATAAGCCATTGGTGCTTCATCTACTCCTCCACCAATAAGTGTTACTCCGTTCATTTGCAACTGATGCTTGATATCACTTTTTGTAAACTTCTCTTTACACTTTCTTCGAGAATGCTTTCTTCCTGCTCCATGCGATGCCGAAAACAAACTATCTTCATTTCCCAGTCCTCTAACAATAAAACCCGGTGCTACCATAGATCCTGGAATAATTCCTAAGACTCCTTTTCCTGCTGGAGTTGCTCCCTTGCGATGCACAATCTGCTCTTCGCCATTAATGGTTTCTTTCCAAGCGAAATTGTGATGATTTTCAATGGTCGCAATTGATTTACTTCCTAATAGTTTGCCTATTCTTTTATGAATATTATCATGACATGCCTTTGCATAATCTCCAGCCAAATTCATGGCTAGCCAATATTCTTGCCCATCATGCGTATTTAAATCCAACCAAGCCAAGTGCTGTACATTCTTTGGAAGTGGACATTGCTTACTAGCCAAATAACTGTAATGCTTTGCTATGTTAGCTCCTAAGGCTCTACTTCCACTGTGGGTTAATAATCCGACGTACCGTCCGACTGGTACATTAAATTCATTATTTACATCTGTTATATCAACAACTCCAAACTCTACAAAGTGATTACCACTTCCCGATGTTCCCAATTGACTATAGGCCTTCATTTTTAACTTTTTCAACAAAGGGATTTCGTTAAATTCCTCCCTTTCGAAAATCTCATGATCATGCTTTTGACGATGGGTTTCATACATTCCAAATTTGGTATGTTCCTTCAAGATGTTTTCCAGTTGATGCTGTTTTCCTTGTAAATAACTTGCCTTCATCGGATAAATACTCAAACTCATTCGACATCCAATATCCAATCCAACTCCGTAAGGAATCACTGCATTTTCAGTAGCTAAAACACCTCCAATAGGTAATCCATATCCAGAGTGCGCATCTGGCATTAATGCTCCTGCTTTTGCTATTGGTAATTTTAACGCATCATACAGTTGATACTTCGCCTGTTCATCAATTTCATTTTCTCCGTAAATACTGAATGGAGCACGTGTATTTCTTAATTTGTGCATTTGGACCTCAACAGGTTTCACCAATCCTTCAACAACTTTTCCCCAAATAGCATTTCCTTGAAACTTTTCAGGATTCAACAATACCTCCTTTGCTTCTTCTAAAATGCGATCTTTCTTTTCTTTTTTTCTATATCTATGTATTTGCCCTAAAGCAATATTTATACTATTGTTCTGTGGAAATCCTAATTTGATTAGGTCTTTTCCTTTTAACTTCTTTCCCATGATATTTCTTCTTTTATCAGTTTCTCTATCGAATGCTGTTTTAAAGCTTTCAATAGAGATTTTACTTTTCTTCGTTTTCTCTTAACTTCAGTTTCATCGTAATACTTCCAATTGTAGATTTTCCGAATAATTTCATAATATCCACTTCTTAAAAGTTTACTCTCTAAAAAGCTGTCCTCACTTAATAAATTCGGGTCAATTCTTTTTGAATGCGTAACATAAGCTCTTGTAAACTTGATTCTATAAGCACCTTTCGGAATTCTTATATAAAATCTTAGCTTTAGTTTTTTAGCTTCATTTCGATAATAGAATGAAGTACACATAGCCTTCGCTGGCTCACTTAGTTTATTAAACTGTTTTTTACTTAGTGTTGGAAAATCTTTATGTATCAAATGCTTTGATACTCTGTTAACCCATTTTCTTTCGGCTAATTCTTTTGTTCTTCCCCAATAAGCTCTTTCTACTTTATTAAAAAGCTCTTCAATAGCTACGCGATTTTTGTAGCGTTCTACATTTTGGGTAATTACAATTTCTTTAAACCATCCATGACGAATAGGCTTTTCTAGTTTTCGATATCCAAGATTTCTTAACTCTTTGTAAATCTCACGTTGTCTTTTTAGAATACGACGTACTTCTTTAAGTCTTTCAGACTTTAAGTTTTGTGGTTTCAAAAAATACTTGCTTTTACGATTTATTCCTGTTTCGGAATTTTAATCGATAACTTGGTGGAGTTACAGCAAAAAAAACCCGAAACTTTTAGGGCTTCGGATTACTTTGCATATATACTATATAGTTATTTATAAGAAAAGTAATCACGAAGCGTCTGTTCTATTGATCCTAGATCGGTATAACAGCTCTGTTCTTTTATGTTAAATACAAACATTGTTACTTCGTTTTTAAATTATTTTGTTGCGTTATTGCGATGCAAATATGTACACTTTTTTCTTAACCCACAAATAAAAATTAAAATTATTTAATTGACAATCAGACATTTACATCTAAATAAAGGTAATAGACTTCCACTCCGCTTTGTGCAGATTTATTAACATCCTGATTTTTTGATATGTATACTTTTCAATTACACTTGTCAATGTGGGTTTCAGGTTTTAATTTTTTTTCATAAAAAAAGCGTCCAAATTTAAATTTGGACGCTTTTTTACTTTTTATATCGTGAATTACTACCTAAAACATACTCCACAAAGTCGCAATTGAGCGTCCTGATATGTGTGTTTTAGCATTGTCATAGGTATAATTTTTAGTTTTTTTAATTCTAATAAGTGGCAAATATGGGTAATTTTCTTAAAAATTCAAAATTTTAAGAGATTTCTACCTTGGTCCAACAGCTATAAACGAGAACCAAGAGTCCTCTCTAACATTCTCACCTTCGTTATCATGTGTTACTACAACTACTCTAGAATTAGAAAGGAATATGATGTTTACAACATTATCTTCATAATTATTAAGAGCATTAAGATCACCAGGTGTGAATGTTATTGATGGTACTCCTGTAAAAGAATCCGTAAAGTCAATTTGATATCTCGAACTCGTTAATTTCGTTACGGTAAAACCTGTTCCTTGAGCAATTGTACCGTTCGCATTTACATTACCTCTTATTAATTTCAGGTCTTCACTGATAAAACTTCCTAAACCAATAGGAAGCCATTCATTTCCAGTATATTTATAAAGTTTATTGTCTGTAGAATTGTAAATAAGACTTCCTTGATTTGGACTTACTACACTGTTCATTTCTGTATTACTTAGAACAGGGATGGCCATTATGGAATTTGCATCGATTTGCGCTGTACTTAATGATGCGTAACAAAGGAGAAAACACAGGAGGAATTTTCTAATCATATATCTATTTATGTTTAGAGTATTTAATAACTAAACTGTGTAGTAGCCGTGTTTTATTTGGGTTCAACAAATATATGGCAAAAAACAACTGAATTATTGTTGTTTTTTTATCAACTTCTTATAAAAATCATAATTTTTCAATAAATACTCAAAAAACTATTCGTTGATTTCAAAAGGTTCAACGAAACCAATAAATTCAAGATTGGAAAGTTTCCAACGAGCTCCATGTCCACTAGAAATACGAACCTCATAAACCAATTCATGTTTATAATGATAATAGACGTTCCACCAAGTTTTATTTAAAAGTAAATTCTTTACTACTTCTCTTACTCTTTTCTCTTTTTGATTCGGATTTCCTTCGATTCTTCCCCAGAAAGAATTCTCTGTCCTTTCTGAATGTTTCTCAAATGCTCTCAATCCTTTTGATAGATGTTTATTATAAGGCTTAAACGTTTCTTTAAAAACTTCGTTATCAATTGGAGGAATTCCTTGTTCATTCTTAATAGAAGCTGGTGTAATTCGCTGTCCAAGAACTACAAGAACTTCATTAATTGGAATAAGTTTTAGTTTCTCAAGGATTAAATCGATATCCTTTTCTTCATTGAAAAAATTAAGCTTCTCAAAAATCTCATTACGATTAACTTTTACTTCTTCAGAAAATCTCGGCTCTTTAAATTTCTCAATTGATAAATGGCCTTGTTGATATGACGTAACATTTTGCGCTAAAATTGTTAAGTGTTCTTCTTTCAATTGAATAAAATAATGATTCATTTCCAACGCCAAAAATCGTTTTTGAACTTCAATAAGTTTATTAAAAACCCTATTCTTCTCCATTGGTGTGTTTTTATTAGCAAGTAGCTAAAGATGGATAGTTCTCAGGTACTAAAACGTCTATTAAATTATACCATGAATCTACTCTATCCAATATCCATGCATCACTGGTTAGCGCTATATCCTTACTCTCGGCAATAACTTTGTCTGGATTGTTTTCAAGTAGTATCTCCCAATTCAAACCGTTTTCTTCAGCATAGGTATTTAATAAGGTTTTCATTCGACCACTATTCGAAACAGGCTTATCAAAAACCCATACTACTTTATTAATACTATTTTCAGAGCAAAAGTCTTTCACTAAGTCAATTGCTTCTAACGTTTGATTCACTTTTTTATAAGTACCATGTAACGTAGATAAATCTCTATACGCTCCGTCCTTTCCTTGAAATAAATACGCTTCAGACAACATGCTTTCCAATAAAATCAATTGATTAAAACCGTCAATAATAAGTGCTTGATTCTTTATTTCCTGTGTTGATCTTTGCCTAGATTTTCTATTTTGAACGGCAGATTCACCAGCCGACATTCCTTTGATTGCCTGTTGTTGACGTTTGTTTAATTTGTAACGATTCCCGACCAATTCACAAGATGAAGCCTCTCCATAACCTCTTTCTAGCAAGAAAGACATATCATAAACAGCTTCTTTAATTTTTCGCTTCATAAACGACTCTCCAAACAAGTAATCGTCCCGACCTTCTTTTCCTCTATTTTTTGGCATAATCTTGATAGAACTCAGTTCTAATTGATACTAATAACTTATTTACTACACCTAAATTTGGTTTTTCTTGAAGTTCCGAATCCTGGTATAAAACTTCAAGTTTATTTTTGATATTTTCAGCTTTGTCAACTAAAAAGTCGTAATCAAATTTCCCTTGTTTTATCGACAACAAATAATCTCGATCGCTTCTTCGAACCTTTATTTCACCATCTCGGCCTATTTCTTCTGCCATGTGTAATAACCTCATTGTATGCATCATATTTTTCGAATCATAATTTTTTGCATGCGATATGTTATTCTGATAACGATCTTCATTTCTATTTTTAACCCATTGCCAATATTCTTTATACTTTTTACAGTAGGAAGAATATCCTTCCAAATTAAAATATAAAAGTCCAATCGGTTGTTCTTCTTTAGGAATATTGCTTACAGAAACCTCATTTGCTTGTTCTCTTGCAATTCCTCTATAGTCAAGACTTTCATTATAAAATAGATTGTAACAATTTTTCATATTTGGAATCTTTGCCAAACCACAATACCCACTCCTTAAATCATGATTTTGGAGGAAATCTTTTAATTGAACAGACTCTTTTTCATCTCGAACTACACAAAAATCCAACACTGTTTTTCTTTCCTTTTCCATTGGATTCACAATCTTTTTATTCAATCCTCTTGCCTTTTTTATTTGCGTAAAAGCATAATTCGCAAATGTATTCCTACAGAGTTTAGATAAAAAATACCTTTGTTTTATTTCATCATACAAAGGATGCTTATACAAAATACAATCCTCAGGAGTATTTAACATCTCTAATATGTTTGGATTATTTTTCGCACACAATTCGATAAACTTTCTGAGTTCATAGTAAACAATATCGTTCGTTTCATTATTTACCTGACCAACATATTCTAAAGAATAAAATTGATCTTTAGGTAAAATAAAGACTCCTTTTATATCAGTATCGGAAGTAGGTGTTTGCAATCCATACGCCCTACTCCCGCTAATACATTCGAAAATTATACTCCCCGATTCTTTAAGCTCCTTTATTGTCATCATTTACAATTTTTAAAAATAATTGATTAAACAACTCTTTATTAGGCTTGATATTTTCTAAACTCTCTTTTAACGAATTGTTTTCTATTGCAATATCCTTTACCAATTCCAATAAATGCATATCCACTTTCACATTACTCTTCTCCTCGCTGGAACTCTTAAGTAAAATCAATTCATCTAGTTTTTCCTGATATTCGACTTCAATTAGTGGATAAAGCTTCTTGAATTCAACTGGAGGAATTGTTCTTTTTTTAGCAATCCAGTTTGCGCACAGCGCAGTACGAATCGCATAGAAATAACTCTTGATGGTCATTTCATTTGTTCCAAGCTTTTCTTCAAAGCCCTTATTCATACTATGATAATGATAAAATCCAGAGACTGGATTAAAACTAGTATGAGCAAGTGTTTGAATTTCCTTTAAAAGCTTGTCATTTGCATAATAGACCATTGGAGAAAACAACCATCCTAAAAAAGAAGCGTTGGATTTAGCTAATAATTGTAATGCTTTTTTTACATCCCAACCAGAGCCATCTAAATCATCTTCTGTCATAAATTCAATTGTATTTTTTTGTTCCCACAGGTTGAGATACCAATCTTTTTTATGCTTGTAAACAAAACGTATGTCATAATCGGAATCAGGAGAAGCAAAGCCCCAAGCCCTGCTCCCTGATTCTACTGCAAACAGTATTTCAATATTTTTTTCTTTTTCTATTTGCCTTAATTTTTCTAATATTTTTCCTTCCATTTTAATTTCCTTTGAGTTTTCCAATTTCTCTGAGGTTTAGTACAGTTGATAGTTTCAAACCCATGTGGAAAACACCTACTACAGCCAGACTCTTCACCTAACTTTATTCTGGAAATTTTTATTCCTGATATTTTCACTGGAAAATCTATCAAACCAAACTCGTTTAAACCAAAAGCATCTTTAAATCGTTTAAACTTCTTCATTTGTATTAAGTTTTTAATTATAAACTCAATACATCGCTCCCTTTTTTATTTGCATAATTTCACTTTCTATTAATATATAACTTGCTTTTAACTCAATTTAAAAATCTCCATAAAAAACTTGAAAACAAGGTAGTTTTAATTTTAACCTCCATAGGTCCACCACCTGATTTCTATCATCCAACACAAATTCTATAAAATACTTCTCTTCAATTTCCCTTCTAAAGATTTCTTCCTTTATGATAGCATCTTTTCTATTATCCTTAAGTTTACGCATCCATAGTTTATCATAATGAATATTATGTGCATCCAACCATAGTTCTGTTTCTGACTGATACTTTCCATCTCTTCCTGATAATAGTAAAACCTTATATCCAAGCTCTTTGTAATTCTTAACCAAGTTAACTACGGGTACATTGGGTAAATCTTGCCCACATTTACTACCATCAAAAGGGCTTCTATCGTTGATCAATGAAAGTGTTCCATCCAAATCACAAATAATCGCTCTTGGTAGTGTTTCATCTTGCAACCTTATTGTATTTTTTAACTTATTTGTCATTTTTCAATTTGTATATCGTTTTATTGATTATGAACTTGTTTTAACTCATAGCTTATACCCCAAAAAAACATTAAAAGTTGACTAGATTTTTTATTGACTTCTTCAATAAGGAAAAGAAATCTTCTGGTTTTTTATTCCTTTTCACATAATATTTAAATGAGTTATAGTGTTCTTTTACCAATAATTTTCTATTCTCAATTTTAATAAGCCTTGGATACCCTTTTGTACCCGCACATCTGGACAGATGAAAAAGGAATACATCATTAAAAACATCATCCTCTATTTCTATACAATTTATCTCAAAATTATTACTTTCAAAGTATTCTTGAAAATTGAATTGGTTATATTTCTTGTACAGAAAAAAGATTTGTCCTTCATTTTCACACAATACTTTTCTCAACTTTCTTTTTCTATTTAATTTATAAACCAGATAATATAGAGAAACAAAAATTAAGCCTAAAGTAATAATTGGGATTAATAAAATAATCCCAATTATTACTAATATTACTGGGAGACAGCCAGTATCATCTGATCTTTTCATTTTCTTTTTCTTCTTCTTTTATTTCTCCAGCGAGCATTCTTTTGCCCATCTCCTGCCATAATACATCCATAAGGCATTACCTCATCAATTACCTTTCCTAAACCAAATTCTTCCATTTGATTTCTAACAGTTTCGGCATTTTTATATGCTGAAGGCAACTCCGTAATATCAATCTCTTTTGAGAAGAATCTCACATCTAAACCTTTTGTTTCTTCTTCAAAAATAGCTTCAAAGGTTTTTCCTTCTTTACTCTTTCTATGTTGTGTTCTACTAACATTTCTTCCAGCTCCATGAGGTGCAAAACCTAAATTCGATGCCGTTGATTCTCCTTCAACGATCAATACTGGTTCACTCATATTCAAAGGAATTAATCTAGGTCCAGTAATATCAGGCATAAATTTTGGATTCAAAGGAGTTGCTCCTTTTGCATGATAGAATAAATCACCATCTTTAAAAACAAAATTATGTTCATTCCAGAATCTATTTTCTTTTTCAATACCTAACTTTTCCAAAGTTGCATCATGGATAACTTCATGATTTTTCTTAGTCCATTTTCTTATAATTTGCAAAGCCTCCCAATATTTTTGACCTTCTTCAGTATCAAAAGGAATCCATGCATTTTGTATTAACGTTTGTGGAGACAACTCTTTTCTAAATTGCTCTGCGATATGCATTCCTCTAGAATACAAATTTGCTCCAAAACCTCTACTTCCATGATGTGTAACCATCATTGTATTTCCTGTTTTCTTTGATTTTCCCACAAACAAGAAATGGTTTCCATCTCCTTGGGTTCCTAAATGGCTTCTTGCAGCAGAAATACATTTTTGAGTATTCAAAAAAGGATTTGCCTCAATTTCTTCCAATAAATCCATAGGAAATCTAAATTGATTCTCTCTTGAACGTCCTCCAGGTCCAAAATGTGTAATACTATGTGCTGCGTTTAAAACATCTTCAGGATTGGCTTTCCCAAAGTCCGTCAACATCACTGAACAACAAATATCAGCACTATGCATTCCTGGATGAATTGCATTCTTGGCAACTACGACTCCACCAACTGGAATTGTACCTTCTGTACCAGTTGGACAAGCATCTGGCATAATTGCTCCCCCAACCAATGTTGGAGTTTTCATTAACCTCTTCATTGTTTTAACAACTTTATCTACATTATCTTCTTCCAACTCATTCTCTGCTTTAATATTAATTGAAAAATCGTACGGATTTTCAAGTAACTCTATTTCAGGAGTTGGGCGAAATTGTTCTAAATATTGTAAAACTTGTTCTTCATTAAACTCATTTGAGTTCACATACTCAATAGCCTCAGGAATCCATTTTCCTGGCTTAAATCCCATTTCGATTAGCATTTTCCCATTAATTTTCATTTTTCTAAATTTTAAATTTAAACTCTATTTTACTTTTCTTTTTATAGCATTTTTCCCACTCGGACGACATGATTTTTAACAATCACATTGCAAATGTTAGATGTAATTACGCAATGATTTTGCGTATTAAATGTTTTTTTTAGTTAATTTTATTTTTCCAGGAAAGTTTATTGCATAAAAAAAGTGCTTGACAGCACTACTTACAAGGTAAAATTTCAATTACTTTACCATATACATTCTTCGTCCATCCGTTTAGATGTCCACGATTATTGCCTATGAGCAATCCCCGTTTTTCATTTTTGCCTTTTACTAAATGAGTAAAACAATTTCCTCTAACCTTACAAAAAACAATATCACCTGTTTCACAATCTTGCCATGTTACTGGTTTCAACTTTACAGGTTGTTTGGATTTTAATATAGGTAACATTGAATTACCTGGTTCTTTAGAGATAATAGTCTCTCCATTTAATAGCTTTTGAATTTTCCAATTCATAATCATAGTATTTAAATTAAACATAAATTCAAAGACTATTCAATATGTATTGAGTAAAAGACCTTATTAATGAGGCAAATATATCTTTTAAAAATTAAATTCTCGAAATAATAACTAATTTTCATTAAATCACTTAGTAATATTAAAACAGAATGGAAAAATAAATCAAATTCAATCAATCATCTAATGCAACCAATGCTCCTATAAAATATTTAACAGGTTATCTCTATCTTTGCATCTCATCAAAAATTGTATCAATTAAAATTTCGCTTATGAAAGTATATTCAAGCTTCATTAAAAAACTAAGTGTTTTAGGAATAATAGGTTTTAGTACTATTACTTATGCTCAAGAAACACCTGAAAACTGGCATTTACTTGATAAACAAACAGATAATATTCCAGGTATTAGCTTAAAAAAGGCATATGACTTATTAAAAAAACATGGTAAAACATCCTCACAAGTGATTGTTGCTGTCCTCGACTCAGGATTAGATGTTAACCATGAAGATATAATATCTGTGTTATGGAAAAACGATGACATTCCTGGTAATCAAATTGACGACGATGCCAATGGGTATGCAGATGATGTCCATGGATGGAATTTTATTGGAGGTAAGAATGGAGAAAGCGTTGAAGCCGAAACATTAGAAAATACTCGAGTTTATCGAAAGCTAAAAGAGGTTTTCCAAGGAAAAACAAAGTTCACTATTACTCCTAAAGAACAGAATGAATACGAAACGTACCTAGCAAGTATGAAAAGGTTCAATGAAGGAAAGAGAAAACTTGAATCCGCTATTAAGAATAATCAAGAAGAGTATGACTTTTTCCATAAATTAATTCCTCCATTGCAAAAAGTAGTAGGTAAAGAATTATTTACGGAAAGAGAACTTCAAAAAACAAGAATAAAAGATAGAGAAGTTGATAATTTAAGATCTAATTTCTTTAGAATTTTAGATAGGAATAAAAAAAGAGAACTTACATCTGAAAAATTGATTGAACACTATACCGAGCTCTCTTCACGAATGGAAACCCTAAAAACTAGATTACAATTTAATTATAGTTTAGAATTTGACGGAAGAAAGATTATCGGAGACGATCCAACAAATTTAAGAGAGAAAGATTACGGAAACAATGATGTTACAAAGAGATCAGAACATGGCACACATGTTTCAGGAATAATTGCCGCTGCTAGAAATAATAGTATCGGAATGAATGGTATTGCTGATAATGTATTGATCATGCCGATTAGAAATACTCCTATGGGAGATGAAGCCGATAAAGATGTAGCAAATGGAATAAGATATGCCGTGGATAACGGAGCCAAAATAATCAATATGAGTTTTGGTAAAGATTTTTCACCGCAGAAAGGAATCGTGGATGAAGCTATAAAGTACGCCCAAAAAAATGGTGTCCTATTAGTACATGCTGCAGGAAACGATAGCAAAAACACTGACTATTTTTATAACTATCCGACTGCTTTATTTAATGATGGAAATATCGCTAGTAATTGGATTGAAGTTGGAGCGAGCTCAATGAATATGGACGAAAAATTACCAGCTAAATTTTCCAACTATGGAAATGAAGCTATAGACATTTTCGCTCCTGGAGTAGATATTTACGCTACTTTACCAGACAATAAATACGGAACAAGAAGTGGAACAAGTATGGCTGCACCTGTAGTATCCGGAGTTGCTGCATTGCTTTTATCTTACTTTCCACGCTTAACACCAGAGCAAGTTTGTTCTATAATTAAAGAGTCTGGGATAAAGTATGAACTTGATGTATTAAAACCTGGTACTGATGATAAAGTATCGTTTTCATCACTTTCTAAAACAGGTAAAATTGTAAACGCCTATGAAGCTATTAAACTGGCTTTAGAGAAATATGATAAGTAGATCATAAAACTTATTACAGCATCTTTTACTTATGAAAAGGGTATTCGTTAAATATTTAATGAATACCCTTTATTATTTACATGTTTTTTAAGGACCTTATTCACTCAGTCGTAATTTCCTTTCTTTTAAAGCTTCCTCTCGGTAAGATTCGGCTAACTTTCCTCCATCAATATGATTCCAACCTGGAGGTTTAAAAATATATTTCAATTTATCCATAAAAGTTGGCGCGTTAACAACATCTTCCCATAGTTGCTTCCATAAAATTGTTTGTACCTGCCAGAAATTTTCTCCATCGATAGTATCATCCATAATACCATACTCCATTTTCTTGTCTGTAAATTCAGATTGGAACGTTCCAAAAAGATGATCCCAAATAGAAAATGTTTCTCCATAGTTTCTATCGAGATATTCATGATTACTCGAATGATGAGCTCTATGCACCGAAGGAGTTATTAAAAGCCATTCAAGCCAACGCTGTTTTCCTACAAAGTTTTCATTGACGTGCTCATATACTCCATAAAACCTCCCAAAGGTATGTATAATAAACACCATGAACGGATCAAATCCCAGTAGTGGCAGCCATATAAAATTAAGTGGAGTCCAAAGAATACCTAAAAAAGACCCTCTTACGGCAACGGTTAGTTTCATTTCTTTAGCTGTATGATGTACGCCATGAATACACCAAAATAGCCGTACTCGATGTCCGAGGTAATGAAATACATAAAACATTAAATCATACAATAAGAAACATGCTATCCATATATACCATTCATACCCCACAGTAAATAGTTTATATTCATAACACCACACCATGGTTCCGAAAATGAAAATTCTTCCTAAAAAGAAATATGGAATGGAGTCAATAATAAAGGAAAGGAGATTTACAAAACCTTCTTTATTACTTTCAAGTTTTTGGATTATAATCAAGGCAATCCATTCAATAATAACCATGATTATTAACAGTATCCCCAAAGATCCCTCCAGATCTTGGTATACTTTAAGTAGTAGCTTATTCATTTTTATTTAGATTAGTTAAAAACAAATCTAGCCTTATTATTTCAATTTTATTTACAATTTTATTATTTTCGATGTTAAAATTTGTTTAGTTTGAACCTACAGGAACGCTTTAAATCATTAATGGCAAGCTATGAGTCCTCAGAAGATATTATTGAAGATCTATGGAGCCCAATACACGAATTTTACAGGAAAAAAGAGAGAGCATATCATAATTTAAATCATCTTCAGGAGTTGTTTAAATATCATGATTTGTACAAGACACAACTAAGTTCACCTGACATAGTTTCCTTTTCTATATTTTATCATGATATTATCTATGATATTTGGAAAAAAGATAACGAAGAAAAGAGTGCTGAATTTGCTTTAAGAGAATTACAAAAAATTGATTTACCAGCCCCCTTTTACAAGGAAATTGAAAATCAAATTTTAGCAACAAAAACACATCAAGCGGAATCTTTAGATAGTAAATTTATGATTGACTTTGATCTTTCTATATTGGGTCAATCAAACGAAATTTATATTGATTACACCAAAAAAATCAGAAAGGAATATCGACTTATCCCTTCTATACTTTATAAAAAAGGAAGAAAAAAAGTTTTGAAGCATTTCTTAGCTAAAGAAAACATATACAGCACTGTTCCTTTTAAAAATCTCTATGAAAAACAGGCTAAAGAAAATCTTGCCAATGAATTAAAAACTATTTAGGCACAGTAATTGATCCGCCTAAAAACTATGAAAAGATTACATACCCTAATTGCTATTTTATTCATGGCGAATATTTGCCATTGTTTTGGACAACTTACACTTGAGCAAAAGAACATTTTTGCTAAAGCACTTCAAAAGAAAATTAACTTTTTAAGGCAAAAACAAGGTCTCCATAAATTAATCATAAATGATACCTTATCTCAAGCAGGAGAACTCCAATCGAAGTATTTAACAACACACCAATTACTTTCGAGTTTCCAAATGAACTCAGAACATGGGACACCTCAAAAGAGGGTAAATAATTATACTAACAATTTTATTAATATTGAAGAGAACGTATCAAAATCGAGAAGTATAAAGCCCGCCTTTACAAAGAAAAAACTTACCCTTCTATCTAATTTAGTTATCAAATCTTGGCTAAAATCATATACCAGTAAAAGGAACATTTTATCGAATAAATTTACCCATATGGGCTTTGGTTTTTCTTATCATAAAGAAACCAATCGTATTTACACTGTTAACGTTTTTGCTACTAAAAAATATAAGGTTAAGAATCAATTATCTCAAAATACTTTTGGTATTGCAGACAGTAATATAAGTTGCGAACTTTCATTCGAATATTCAAACATCATTGCTTCTATGGGAAATAGACTAAAAATTGAAAACAATGAAGTCATATTTAGCTATCATGATATTGAATACTTCAATAAAATTTTCACAGAAGAAAATGATGGTTTAGCAGTGGATTTAGTGACAAAAAAACAAATGAAATGTGGGTTTCCGAACACATTGCATTCCTCTACTATTCATGATGGTGTTCTTTTAAAACCAGTGTATCGAGATGAAATTCTAAAGGCGAACCGAGCTAAAAGCGATTATAGAATTATTGTATCGTTAGGAAAAATCCCAGTTCATCTTCAAAACAAAGAGTTAAGCACTAATTTACTAATCATAAAAAATAAAACAAAGTGTGCTTATAAAGTTCCAGTATCCATTCCCAGCGCTTCTTATTCCTTAATTCCCATAGCACCTGAGATCATCGATCCTCCTATCCATTTAAATACAGAAGGTATTGGTAAGATTAGAGAAATCTATTTTGATTTTGAAAATTCAAAAACAACTCCTTTTCACATCACGAAAGACACCATAAACATTAAAGATATTGCTTCTGTTGACGTACGTAGTTATACTTCTATAAATGGGAGTTTAAAACACAATCAGTTTTTATATAGGAAAAGAGCGGAATTTATTAATCGATATTTAAAAAATAAATTAAAAATTACTGGTATTCCAATAAATACGACAATGAAGGAAAATTGGGAGTTACATGATTTCCTCTTAGAAATTTCGGAATATAAACACCTTTTGAAGGAATCAAAAAAGGAAAAACGAGCATTTGCAAATACGTTTCTTAAAGATTTATGGAAAGAAGAATTTGCACTACAGAGAAAATCAAAAGCTACAATTTTTGAAAACTTTCAATGGTCAAAAGAAGATAAGAATCATTACTATTATAATCTTATTGACGCACTTCTTAAAGGTGACATTGAACTTGCAAACAAAGCGCTCGCGAAACTCTATTTAATCAAAGATGAAAACTATATTCTTGAGCATGATTTTTTGTTTGAAAGAATACTTATCGAGAAAGATTTAGTCCAAAACACGTCTGCCCTAATTATTAAAAACATCCAATATTACCCTCTAAATTCAGTTATTTTTTATATTAATTATTGGTTGGAAAAACATGATAAATTATCAAAAGAGGCTAAAAAAAACTTATTGAATCTATATGCAATTACCACTAAAAATCTTCTTATGTTTTGGGATGTTGACAGAAAAAATTTGGCACAAGTTCTTCATCCAAATAAAGTATTTCCAATGCTAGAAGAACACATATCAGAAAAACAATCAGATCCTTTATTATTAAATTATCATATGGCGGCCATAGAATACTTTGGACAAACCAATAATTTTTCTAGAATAGAGGAATCTTTCAATTTTGTTACTTCGTATTTTAAAGAGAAATCCGTCTCTATAAATGATAAAGTAAATCTTGCATTATTTTTTAATAACTGGAGTAGATACGATTTAACAATTGATTTATTAGTTAATAGCTATACCGAAGAATCGATTAATGAAAAAGCTATGTTTATATTGGCACAAACTGTTTTGGCATATCCTCAAAATTACAACGATCAGGTCTTAAAAATGATTCAAAAGGATGCTTTACGCTTTAATAAAAAAAGATGGTGCACATGGATATCCCATGACTTTCAGAACTTAAGAGAAAATTATATAAAAGAGTTATATTGCTCAAAATGTAATAGAAACTAACTATGGCCTCAAATAAAAACGCTCTTATTCGTTATAAAACCATTGATCAATGTTTACGAAATACCATGCGTCGATGGACTTTAGATGATTTAATTGATGCTTGTTCTGATGCTTTGTACGAATATGAAGGAAAAGATGTATATGTTAGTAAACGTACGGTACAACTTGACATTCAACACATGCGAAGTGATAAATTAGGCTACAATGCTCCTATTGAAGTTTATGAACGTAAATTTTATCGCTATTCTGAGGAGAACTATAGTATCAAAAACATTCCTGTTACCGAAACTGATGTAAAAGTAATGAACGAAGCTATTGCTGTTTTAAGGCAGTTCAAAGATTTTTCTCTATTCAAGGAAATGGACGGTGTTTTACAACGTTTGGAAGATTCAGTATACGCGTCTCAGGATACAAAACGAGCTATTATTCATTTAGATAAAAATGAAAATTTAAAAGGTTTAGAGTTTATCGATCCTATTTATGAGGCAATAAAAAATAAAATGGCTATCCGAATCACTTACCAATCTTTTAAAGCTAAAGAACCTAATGATAAGGTAATTCACCCTCAGCTTTTAAAGGAATACAATAATAGATGGTTTGTATTGGGTTTGCATAAAAGAAGTCATATCACATTAGCTCTAGATAGAATAGCTAAAATTGTAGACGAAGAAAATACTGTGTTCAAGGATCTAAATATTGATGGAGATAATTACTATAAGGACGTTGTTGGTGCAACTGTCCCGAACTCACGACCTCAACGCATACAGTTCTGGGCTGATAAAAAGATGACTCCATACATAATAACGAAACCTTTTCATAGGTCTCAAAGACTAATAAAACAAACCGATGATGGTGCCATTTTCAACATTTTTGTGAAAATCAACTTTGAATTAGAACGATTACTTTTAGGTTATGCCGACTCTATTGAAATTTTAAAACCCGAAAAATTAAGGAATCAAATTCATTATAAGTTTAGAAATGCAATGACACGTTATCAAACGAAAAATGATGAAATGAATGATTCATCAGAATAATTAAGACAATACACTTAATTGAACATCACCTGAAACAATATTGTTATTAATATCTACCCCTGTAAATCGACCAATAACCTCTCCTGTTTGAAATAAATTATACACTTTTAAGTATAGAGATACCTTTTGAATAAAAAAGATTCCCACTAAGGAAAAATGCAACTCTAAAATCTGTCCTTTATTTTCCAATGACAGACGATCATTTTCTACAACCACATTTTCTGTTCGGCTTCGAATATTATAGTGAAACTCTTCAACAAAGAAATTCAATTCATGATTTTCATTATCGATACTGAATATTGCTTTATAGTTGTTCGGAATCTTTCCGAATATGCTTGCATATGGGCTTTTTGACGACAATCGAGAAAGTTGTTTTGGAACATGACTCAAAGCCACATAACGTTCCTTAACCAACTCCTGCGAAAACACTGGGTCAAAATAAAATGAATTAGCCTCCTCTTCCATCGCCTCTCTACTATCCTTTCGAACCATAATCATATTACCAGCCACACTATGATCATATTTATCAAATGAAGAATAGGTTCCTATCAAAATAGGTCGCTCATTTACATTCGATTTTCCAACATAAAAAATAAAATTGGCACCTTCTATTTTTCCTCTCTTTGTAAAAAACTTGGCATCAAAATGTGTAAAGCTACTTTCCTGTTTTATATTTCCAAATAAATTATAATAAATAGGAAGACCTTTTTTGTTTTGATACACAAAAATGAGTTCGAATGTTTTCCAATTATTGTAAATAATAATTTGACCCTTGGTCATTTTTTTATCTTCTCCATAATAATAGCACACATAATAGTAGTCTTCATTGGAAACAGAACTATGTAAAAGTTGCAATTGCTTTTCTCTTTCATCGTGTAACTTAATTCGCTTTTCTAAAAAATCAAATACATCTTTACAGTCTAAATAATTAAAAAACAAAAATTTATACTCCCGACTTATTTTAACTACAGGCTTCCCTGTAGAAACCTCTCTAGATTTATTATACAAGTACTTACCGTTAACATAACCTTTCAACAACAGTTCCAATTCACTTTTAATACTTGGTAAATTCGAATTATAATTCCCAAATCCATAAAGCTGAGAATCTTTATAAGTTTCCTGAACCTTATGATCTTCTTTAAACTTATCAATAACCTGATTTAGTAATTCAGTAAATACATACTTTGTTAGTACTAACGTTTCATTTGAATCAGTATTTGAGTATTTTTCCATTTGTTTCCAAGATTTAAAACTGGAATTACTAATATAACAATAAATATTTGGAATAAATTATTAGGAAAACGAAATCGTATACTTTTAGAATCGAAATCACTAAAACAAATAACGATGAACAGATTCCTAATCCTATTAGCGTTCTTCATTCCTTTAACCATTGTTTCTCAAAACATTACCATTACAGGAAATGTAAGCTCAGATATTGAGTCTTTACCTAGTGTTAATATTATTGAGAAAGGAACCACCAACGGAGTTGTTTCCGATTTTAATGGAAATTATACCATTACAGTCAAACAAAATGCTACCTTGGTTTTTTCCTTTTTAGGATATGAAACGAAAGAAATTGCCGTTCAAGGAAAGAAAAAAATTAATGTCATACTAAAAGAAGATAGTTCCTTTTTAAACGAAATAGTCGTTGAAGGTTTTGCAGGCGTTGTTGGACAAGCTCGACGTAGAGCTGAATCCATTCAAAGTATTCCTGAATCTGTAGTTACCATGACTGCTACAGAAATTGAAAATGCGGGTATTACAAATCTACAATCATTTTCAGCTCAGGTTCCAAACGTCAATTTCAATACTTCTCAAAATGTAGGAGTCAACTTTGTTACCGTAAGAGGTATTCCACAAATTAGAAACGGAGAAGCTCCTATTTCATTTGTGATTGACGGAGTAACTGTACCCGATTCAAATCTACTAAATCAAGAGTTATTCGACTTAGCCATGGTAGAAGTTGTAAAAGGACCTCAAGGAGCTTTGTACGGAAAAAATGCCATCGCTGGAGCTATTAATATCGTAACAAAAAAGCCTACAAACTCTTTTAGAAACAAAGTGAATATTGGATATGCTTCAGGAAATACCATTAAAGGTCAGGGTGCTTTTTCTGGTCCTATTGTAAAAGATAAAGCGTACTATAGAGTATCAGGAAGCTACAGAAAATCTGACGGACTTTTCTACAACATTACCAACGAAACGGCTCCTGATTACTTTGATGATTACAGTGCCAGAGGACAACTGTATTTTAATGTAACCGACGATTTTAAAATTACACTAAGTGGACAATATAACAATATAAACGGAGGGGGATTATACTATCATATTCCAGCAAATGGAGCATCAACTGTCGACCCTAACGAAATCGACGATGTAGTAGCCACATCTGATGTTCTGGGTAAGGCTTTCCTTAAGAATTTATTTGCCTTTGCCAAGTTGGAATATGATTTTGAAAATATGAAACTTCAATCTGTAACCTCATACAATAAAGCAGAAAGAAATGGAACAGGTGATTTAGATCATTCTGCCGCTCCAATCTTATTACAAGATCAAGACAGTAACTCAGAAGTATTTAATCAAGAATTTAGATTAAGTTCAAAAGACACCAGTTCTAAAATTTCATGGGACTTAGGAGCCTTCTATCAAAGAAATGAGCGTTATTTAAGAACTCTTGCTCAAGCAGATTTCGGGTTCTTTGCTCCACCATTTGCTCCAACAGGAACATTCAGTGATTTAGGTGTTTCTGATTTTACAAATACCTATAACACAATTGCCTTATTCGGATTCTTAGACTACAAGCTTTCAGATAAAGTAACACTTTCATTTGGTCTTCGTTACGATAATGATCAAATAGAACAGGTGAATCCTGCACTAAATTCAGAAGATTCGAAAAACGATAGTGAAATACAACCTAAATTTTCCATTTCATACGCTCCTTATAAGGATGTATTGTTATTTGCCAATTACGGTCGAGGGTATCGTGTTGGAGGATTCAATGCTCAAAAAACAACTATTTTCGATAGAGAATATCAAGCTGAAACAAGTGATAACTATGAACTTGGCTTTAAAAGTAGCTGGTGGAGCAATCGTTTTATCTTAAACATAGCAGCTTTCTATACTAGCTTGAACAATCAACAACAATACGGTTTACAGTTAGCTCCACCGAACATTATACTCGGGAATTATAACTACGATCGTAGTAGTATTAAAGGGTTTGAAGTAGATATGAAATTAAGAGCGTCAAAATATTTAGATATTATTGCAAGCTACGGAGCTGTAGATGCTAGTATTAAAGAGGCAGGAAGTGCTGGCGATACGGATAGAACTCCTTTCAATGGTGTAAGAACACCATTTGTACCACAAGACAGTTTTAATGTTTCATTACAATCAAATGTACCCGTTTCAGAGTCAGTTAGCCTAAGAGGTATTCTTAATTTAAAAGGAACAGGAGAAATTCTTTGGCACGAGGAATTACCAGATTTAAAGAGTCCTCGCTACAATTTATTAGACCTAAGATTTGGAGCTAGCTTCAATAAAAATTTAGATATTACTCTATGGGGAGCTAATATCCTCGATGAAAAATATGCACAAGAATTTTACTCTAGCCAATCCATCGGAGGACCTGGACAAGACCTAATATGGTTGGGTAATCCAGCAACCTATGGTGTAGAGTTGTCTTATAAGTTTTAACCGTTTTCATTTCTAATCATTTGAATTAAACATAAGTTTAGTCAGAAGGCCAAGCCACTAAACATTCTTTAGTGGCTTTTTTATCAACCACATAAAATATAACATCATGAGAGTCGCAACAGATATTGGAGGGACTTTTACAGACCTTGTATGTCTTGAATTTGACGAAAATACAGGGAAGCCAAAGGGCGTAAAAGTTGCAAAATCGGATACAACTCCATCGAATTTTGAACAAGGAATTCTCGATACTATACGTAAAGGAAATATTGATTTAACAGCAGTGAATTTCTTTGCTCATGGAACCACCGTAGTTATTAATGCTCTTACCGAAAAAAAAGGCGTAAAAACTGCATTAATTACAACAAAAGGTTTCAGAGATGTATTGGAAATAGCAAGATGTAATCGCCCAGATTTATTCAATTTTAACTTTGTTAAACAACCTCCTTTCGTTCCAAGATATTTGAGATTTGAAGTCGAAGAAAGAATGAACTATAAAGGAGAAGTTGATACGAAATTAAACACTCAAAACCTTAAAGATATAGTTCGCTTTTGTCAGAAAGAAAACGTAGAAGCTATTGCAATATGCTTACTTCATGCTTATAAAAATCCGGCGCATGAAATACAGCTATTAAAAGAACTTGAAGCCTTAGATTCTTCAATTGAAATTATCGCTTCTCATGAAGTAACCAGAGAATGGAGAGAATATGAACGAACGAGCTCTACAGTATTATCAGGATACGTATTACCGATTGCAAAAACCTACTTAAATAACCTTGAAGACAAACTCAAAACTCAAGGTTTAAAAGAGGCACCATACATCATGCAATCAAATGGAGGAATTACCACCATTAATGATGTAAAATCAAATCCAATTACCATGGTAGAATCTGGTCCTGCTAGTGGAATTTTTGGTGCTATTGCCTTAGGGAAGGTAATTAATAAAAAAGACCTCATCGTTTTAGATATCGGTGGAACAACAGCCAAATGTGCCTTGGTAGAAAATGGACAAGTAAAAATAACCACCAATTATAAAATAGAACATTCCCGCACAGAAGCAGGATATCCTATTCAAACTCCTGTTATTGATATTGTAGAAATTGGAAATGGAGGCGGAAGTATTGCTTGGGTTGATAAAGGAGGTAAAATGCATGTTGGTCCAAAAAGTGCCGGAGCAATGCCCGGACCTGCTGCCTATGGAAGAGGTGGAACGCAATTGACAACTACGGATGCCAATATTATCACAGGAAGAATTCATCCAAACTATTTCCTAGGAGGAGAAATGAAACCAGATTACGAAAGTATTGAAAAAGCTGCTAACGAATTATCGGAATCATTGAACGGAACGGCTTCTGATATAGCCAAGGGAATTATTCGAGTTGCAAACGCAAACATGGTAAATGCACTAAAGCTTATTTCCGTTAATAAAGGTTACGATCCAAGAGATTTTTCTTTAATGGTTATCGGTGGTGGTGGCGCTATGCATGGCGCTGATCTAGCAAGAGAACTTCAAATTTCAGAAGTTATAGTTCCAAATAATGCTGGAGTTTTCTCAGCTTTCGGAATGCTTATGTCTGATATCAGAAGAGATTATATCCGAACGAATGTTTTGACCGTATCTGAAATGCAAAAACCTCTTATTATGAATGTGTTTTCAGAAATGAAAAATGAAGCAATTGAAAACTTTAAAAATGACAACTATAAAGCTGAGGAAGTAAAGTTTACGCACTATGTAGATTTAAGATATGCGGGTCAGGAACACTATGTAAAAGTGCTCTTAAACAACTTCAATACTAATACTCCTTTAGAAGTTATTATAGAGAACTTTCACAAAGAACATAAAAAACATTACTCGTTTGAATTAGATACAACAGTAGAATTGGTAAACTTTCATTTGGTAGCTGAAGTTGAAGTTGAAAAACCTGATTTTCCCAAGAAACAGATTACAAATAAAAAACTTGAAAATGCCGTGTTCGATACGCGTGAGGTAGATTTTGATGATCTGGGTAAGCATCAAACATCTTTTTATCACAGAGACTTACTAGAACCTGAAATGACGATCATAGGTCCTGCCATCATCGCTGAAAAAGCGACTACCACAGTAGTGTCACCTTTATATGATGTTTCAATAGACATTTATGGAAACCTAATGTTAACGCTAAAAACTAAAGCCTAATGGAAAAATTTACCTTAGAAATTATTCAAGATACGCTCGTTGCTGCTGGTGATGAAATGTTTAAAACATTAGAACGAACGAGTATGAGCCCTATTATTTACGAATCTTTAGATTATGCAGTGGGAATTACGGATGCCAAAGGCGAATTGCTAGCTCAAGGAAATGGTGTTACCGCTTTTTTAGCCGCCCTTGATTCGGTAGTAAAGGCCACTTTAGAAAAATTTAAAGGAGATAATAGTTTAGAGGAAGGAGATGTCATTATTGCTAACACACCTTATGCTGGTGGAGGTACACATTTATCTGATGTATCAGTAGTGTTTCCTGTTTTTTACAATGGCGAACTCGTGGCCTTCACTGTGAATAAAGCGCACTGGACGGAGCTTGGAGGGACTTTTCCAGGTTCTGTATCAACTGTAGCTACAGAAATTTATCAAGAAGGATTACATTTTCCTTTTATAAAAATAAAATCGAAAGGAATACTTAACGAAGCCATTATCGATTTAATCAAAGCCAATGTTCGACTTCCAGACAGTACTTTAGGAGATTTGTTTGCTGGTATTGCAGCTGCAGAAGTTGGAGCTAAAAGAGTACTTTCAATCATTGAAAAATATGGTTTTGAAACCTTCTTAAAAGCAAAAGAAGACTTTTTAGACTATGGGGAACGTATGTGCATCGAAGCTTTGAAAGAAATTCCGAATGGAGTTTATGAAGGGACTGCTGATATTGAAGATAATGGTTTTGGTGAAGGTCCATTTCCAATAAAAGCAAAAATTACCGTTACCGACACTGAATTTATAGCAGACTTTAATGGTTCACATCCTCAGGTAAAAGGAGCAACAAATTTAGCTTATAGTGGTTTAGTCACTGGATGTAGAAGTTTATTTAAAGCAATTACCACTCCAAGAATGGATGCGAATGGTGGTGCTTTTCGTCCAATGAAAGTTCTTTGCGAACCTGGTACTATTGTAAGTGCCGAAGCCCCTTCCGCAGTTTCGGTATACTATGAAGTTTTAATTACTGCCATAGATTTAGTCTGGAAAATACTAGCACCTTTGATTCCTAATAAACTTCCTGCGGGTCATTTACGATCAGTATGCGCTACATTCATTTCAGGAATTCACCCAGACACCAAAGACTTTTTTATTCAAGCCGAGCCTTTGGCTGGCGGATGGGGAGCCTCTGCTACACATGATGGTAATCGTGGTCAATTGTCTTGTGGAAGTGGTGAATCGTACAACATTCCTATTGAAATCAGGGAAATGCGCTATGGAATTCAAGTTGAACAATATGCCTTCCATAATGAAGGTGGTGGTTATGGTGAATTTCAAGGTGGTAATGGTCAGTATATAGATTATAAAATCACCGCTGATGAAGCTCATGTCACTGGAGCATTCCATGGAGAAAAAACCAAAACATGGGGAATGAATTCTGGTCAAGACGGTTCTTACAATTACTTTATGATTATACGCAAAGATGGTACTCAAGAACGCTATAGCCTTGGTACAAACATCAAATTAGAAAAAGGAGATATCGTAAGATGTACCACTGCTACTGGTGGAGGCTATGGAGATCCCAAAAAGCGATCAGTTGATCAAGTTTTACTAGATATTAAAAATGGGTATATCACAGAAGAACAGGCTAATGAACATTACAACATTGGTATCATTTAAATAGAAACGCTAATTGGAAAAACCATGAACAAAATCACTCAAAAAATCATGTATTTAAATCCCATTGGATTTGATGCCTATGACTCTTTTTTCGCCAACATGGTAAAAGAAAACAAAAATGAAAATACTGAAGTTCATATTTGCTCTTTACCTTCTTCTGTAGGAAAAATGGATAATCTTGAATACAGAACTTATAATGCGCTTATAGCATCCGATGTGATTAGAGCTACACAAAAAGCATCACAAGAAGGGTTTGACGCTTTAATTATCGGATGCTTTTATGATCCGTTTCTACTTGATGCTAGAGAAATTTCTGGTGACATGATCGTTGTTGGCCCTTGTCATTCTTCTATTGAAATAGCGTTAAAGCTTGCAAACAAATTCTCTGTGATTATTGGGCAAAAAAAATGGGAACATGAAATGCATCATACCGTGAAATCTTATGGTTATGAACATCAATTAGCTTCTTTTAGAGATGTTGATATGAATGTTAGAGAGTTTCAACAAGACCATAACATTACTGCTTCTAAATTAATGGAAGCTTCGAAAAAAGCAGTTTATGAAGATTATGCTGAATCTATAATTCTAGGATGTACACTTGAGTTTGGTTTCTATAAAGAAATTCAATCAAAACTAAATGTTCCTGTGATTGATCCATCCATTGCTGCTTTAAAACAAGCTGAGCAAATGGCGTATTTAAAAAATACTTATCGATGGAAACCGTCAAGAAAGTGGAGCTCTCAAGCTCCTCCAGAAGATGATATACTTCAGTTTGGTTTGTTTAATCATGAATATGAGTTTGGTAATAGAATTATAATCAACTAATGGAAATAAAAAAAATAACATACCCAACCTCTAAAGAACATTATAGTAAGGAACTACTGTCCGAAGTAAATGAAGGTATAAAAACAACATTAGGGACTGTGTTTCTAAGAAAAGGAACACGAATTCCTTCTGAAGGTTTTTCAAAGCACCCTTTCAATGAAATTTCAATTATTACGAAAGGTTGTATTGAAATGCTAAATGAAAATGAAAGTGTAAAAGGTTATTTGAGAACGGGAAGTGCTGTGTATATCAATGCACTTGAAGCACAAGCTGGGAATGTACTGGAAGACACCACTTTAATTTATGTATTAAATGAAAAAGCAATTTAGCTTATGGAAATTATACGATTTCATAAAATAGGAGGCCCGGAAGTGTTACAGATTGATCGAGTAGACAGAACTATGCCTAAGGATACTGAAGTATTTTTTAAAGTAAAGGCATTCGCCTTAAATCAAGCGGATATCTTGTTTATAAATGGTAGGCATTATACCCAACCTAAGTTTCCTTCAAGAATTGGTTCTGAAGCAACTGGCGAGGTGGTAAGTATTGGCGAGAATGTTACAAAATTTAAAAAAGGGGATATCATAACTACAATTCCTTTTTTTACAAACAAGTATGGAGTTCAAGGAGAATATGCCACCGTTCCAGAACAATATGTAACCAAAGTTCCTAAAGGATATAGCTTTGAAGAAGCCACCTCCTTTTGGATGCAATATTTAACCGCCTATTACGCGCTGTTTCATCTAGGAAAAGTAAAACAAGGAGATTATGTATTTATTCCCGCCACATCTGGGACAGCAGGTCAAGGAGCATTAAAATTGGCAAAAGAAATTGGTGCTGTTGTAATTGGATCTACAAGAACATCTGATAAAAAAGAATTCATAAAAGAACTAGGAGCTGATTATGTAATTGTTACCAATGAGGAAAACACTCTGGATCAACTCGCCAAAATTTCAGGGAGTAAGGGAATAAAATTTGTTTTTGATCCTGTTGGAAATACATCTTTCAATCAACAATATATGAATGCTCTTTCTTATGGAGGATCTGCTGCAATCTATGGTTTATTGGGAGGGACTTTTCCAGAATTTCCAATTCTTGATTTAGTCCGAAAGAACACCACTTTACATGCATATTCAATGTTCAATTTTGTTTGTAATAATGAATTATTAGAAGAAGGGAAAAAATATGTTCTCAATTTAATTGAAAGAAAAGGAATCAAACCTAGAATTGATAAAGTATTTGATTTTAAGGATACGATTGGGGCTTATAAATATATGCTATCAAATAAGCAAAAAGGGAAAATAGTAGTAACCATTTAATCTAAGAGTTTATGAAGCAACAGAATTATACAACAAAATGGTATAGCTTAGCAGGTGTTTGGTTTGGGGGTGTTGTAAGTGTTCCCGCATTATTAGTAGGAAGTACCCTTATCAATTCTCTTTCTTTCGCCAATTCGCTATGGGCAGGTCTTATTGGCTTTAGTGTAGTTGTACTCTTTATGTCCTTACTCAGTATTGCTGCTGTTCTACAGAGAAAACCAACCGTAAAACTCGCTGCCAGTAGTTTTGGTGAAAATGGAGCCAAAGTTATTGTTGGTTTAGTCATCGGTTTGTCAACACTCGGTTGGTTTGGTATCCAAAGTAATATTGCTGGGGCATCATTTTCAAAGATTTTATTCGAAGTTTATCATATAGATTTACCTATATGGCTATCCTCAATCTTTTGGGGAATCATAATGGTTATTACGGCCGTTTTCGGTTTTAAATACTTAAAATGGTTGAACTATATAGCAGTACCTGCAATTATCATTCTTCTCATTTACGGATTGATAATTACATTTCAAAAGCATGATTGGAATGAATTTATTGCTTTCAAGCCCACACAAAACATGTCAATACTTCAAGCTATTGGTTTTACTATAGGATTTATTTCAGTTGGTGGAGTTATTTCTCCTGATTACAATAGGTTTGCAGCCTCTAAAAAAGATGCCGTCTTAGGATCAATAGTTGGAATTATACCATCAGCAATGTGTCTTTTAGCTATTGGAGCAATATTGGCTATTACTCAAGGAACATATGATATTGTTGAGATTTTCTCTTCTTTAGGCTTTCCTTTTTTTGCTATGTCGATATTAATTTTGGCTACATGGACATCAAATGTTATGAATGTTTATTCTTCAGGTTTAGCATTTAACAACTTATTAAAACTACCCAATACATCACGTTCAAAAACAACATTATTTGTTGGTTTTGTGGGGGTTTTGCTAGCAAGTTTAGGTGTTTTATCTCATTTTATGAGCTTTATTTCCATACTTACCATCACCATCACTCCAATTGCTGGAGTGGTTATTTCGGACTATTATATTACAAAGTCGTATGCTCATCAAACCAAATCTATTAACTGGAAAGGAATTATTTCTTGGGGAATTGGAGTGCTAATTATGCTCTTAATGGATTCTCAAATAAAAAATATCTTGGGAATAGCGGCTTCAATGACCTTTTACTATTTACTTCAAAAATTTTTAAAAATATGAGACACATAAATGAAAATGATATTGATGCCATCGCTTTGGGGTCTACTGTTCTAGGAACTGGCGGCGGAGGCGATCCTTACATAGGGAAATTACTGGCAAAAGAGGCGATTAAGAAAAATGGAAATGTTACTCTTATTGCTCCAAACGAATTGGCTGATGATGCTCTCGTGCTTCCCATTGCCGCTTTTGGTGCTCCTATGATTTTAGTCGAAAAACTCTTCTCTGGAAAAGAGTTCTTAGAAGCATTTAAAATGATGGAAAGTTATTTGGGCAAAAAAATTGATGCAGTGATGCCTGCAGAAGCAGGAGGATTAAACGGGGTTATCCCCTTCTCTATCGCCGCTGAACATCAAATTCCATTAGTAGATGCCGATGGAATGGGGCGTGCTTTTCCCCGATTGGAAATGACAACCTTCACCTTACATAATATTCCTGTTTCTCCAATTACACAAGCGGATGAAAAAGGTAACAAAAACGTATACCATACCATCAACAATACTTGGGGAGAAACTCTAGTTGGGGCAACCACCATTCAAATGGGAGGAAGTTGTGCTATTGGTTGTTATCCTATGACAGGAAAACAGGTAAAGCAGGCATCTGTTCATGGTATTGTTTCTTATGCTCAAAAACTTGGTAATACTATCATTAACGCAAAGAATGAAAAACTAAATCCTTTAGACGCTTTGATAAAAGCAGCGGACGCTATTCAACTTTTTTCTGGAAAAATCAGTAATATTTCTATCAAGACAGAAGGACGTTGGAATAAAGGAGTTTGTGATATTAAAGGAATTGAAAATGACCATGGCTCAACAATGATTCTCGAATTTCAAAATGAGTTTTTAATTGCTACTAAAGATGGTAAACCTGCAGCTATAACGCCTGACTTAATCGTACTTATTGATGCTGAAAACGCACATCCCATCACTGCTGAAACCATTCAATATGGAACAAGGGTTGTTGTTATTGGAATGAAAGCAGATGCTCAATGGAGAACTCCAGAAGGAATTGTGCTTGGAGGTCCTCAAAAATTTGGATATGAGGAAAAGTTCATTCCTATTGAAATTTTAAATAAAATAGATTAAGATGTATTACAAAATAGGTGTAGATGTAGGTGGAACAAACACAGATGCAGTTTTAGTTTCACATGAAAACGAAATTATTGCCAAAACAAAACAAACAACCTCATTAGATATCAGTTCAGGTATTGAAAATGCAATTAAAAATGTACTTTCTCAAGCGACTATTTTAAAAGAAGATATTAAATATATCATGCTTGGAACAACGCATTGTACAAATGCCTTAGTAGAAAGAAAAGAACTGAATAAAATTGGTGTTATCCGATTGGCTTTACCTGCAAGTGGTGCCATACCAACTATGGCTGATTTTCCTAGGGATTTAAAATCATTACTCGATAAACATGTTTATATGGTACATGGAGGGTATGAATTCGATGGTCGATTAATAAGTCCTTTAATTGAAAATGAAGTAAAATCCTGTCTTGAAAAAATGAAAGGCGAAGTAGAATCTGTTGCCATTACTGGTGTATTCTCAAAAACAATTCCAGATCAAGAACTTCAAGTCGCGCAATGGTCAAAAGAAATTCTAGGAGATCATATTAAGGTAACTTGCTCTCACGAAATTGGAGGTTTAGGATTATTAGAACGTGAAAACGCAGCTATTTTAAATGCCTCCCTGCAGGGTGTTGCTTTAAAAATGGTAAATGCTTTCAAAGAAACAGTAAAAAAACTAGGTTTAAACGCCGAGTTATTCATTGGACAAAATGATGGTACATTATTGTCTCTTGACGAGGTACAAGATTACCCAGTATTAACTATTTCATCAGGGCCAACCAATAGTATTCGAGGAGCTGGGGCTTTGTCGAAAGTTGAAAATGGAATTGTGATTGATGTCGGAGGAACTACTTCTGACGGTGGTGTACTCATCAACTATTTCCCAAGAGAAAGTACTCAAGCCGCCCAAATTGGAGGTGTTTTAACTAACTTTAGAATGCCTGATGTTGTTGCTGTTGGTGTTGGAGGTGGAACTATTGTAAGAATGGTTAACGATCAATGTATTTTAGGACCAGATTCTGTTGGATATCAATTAAAAGAAAAGGCGATTGCTTTTGGAGGAAACACGCCAACGTTAACTGATTTTTTCTTAGCTGAAGAAAAATTAGCAATTGATGGCTCTCTAAAACCTAGTGATTTAAAGAATACACTAGAAGAGGTGATGAAAAACTCGTATACTACTTTACTTGAAAAGGTTGTCGAAGCAATTCAAATTCAAATAGAAAATCTTGTAGATAAGTTAAAAACAGATTCAAAGGACATTCCTGTAATTGCATGTGGTGGTGGCGCTTTTTTGCTCCCTAATAGAATCAAGGGCGCATCAGAGGTTTTATTCCCAGAACACATGGAAGTAGCGAATGCCTTTGGAGCTTGTATTTCTCAAATTAGCAGTGAAAAAGAGATTGTAATTAACACTATGCAAAAAAATGAAAACGAGGAATTAGAGATTCTTTTATCCGAAAGTAAGAAAGACCTCATCAATAAAGGAGCTTCTAATACTAGTATTCATATCATAACCAAAGAATCCATACCGTTGGCATATTTACCCGGTGCAACCAAATTAAAAATAAAATTATGTGGTGATTTAATTGAGTAAAGCCATTTGTGTGTTATTAGGTTTTTAGTATTTACTCACTAAGTGAGATTTAAATGCTCCGACACTTGTTGACATTTTTAATCTTATTTCTTTTAGATGCTTTGTGGACTTGCCCGTAGAGTAATTGATTATAGTTAAATTCACTACAGAATACATAAAGCTGCAAAAAATTGCAGCTTTATTTGTAGTATAATACTAAGTCCGGGGAGATTATAATTAATCTCCTAGTTCCAATTGATTCTTGATAAGGTTATAGTAATAGCCCTTATTCGAAACCAATTTTTCATGTTTTCCTTGTTCTACAATTTCTCCCTTATTAAGTACCAAAATGTTATCGGCGTTTTTAACAGTAGAAAGTCTGTGAGCTATTACCACTACTGTTCTACCCTTAAAAAATTCTTCTAGATTGTTATATATTTTTTTCTCATTTTCAGCATCCAAAGCACTTGTCGCTTCATCTAAAAAGATAAAACTTGGATTTTTATAAACTGCTCTTGCTATGAGAATACGTTGTTTTTGTCCACCACTTAATTGCAACCCGGAGTTACCAATTTTGGTGTTATATCTCATAGGTAATTGATCAATAAATTCTGAAGCGCAAGAAATTTCACACGCTTTCTCTAATCGATCATAGTCTATATTTTCTTCAGAAAATGTAATATTCTCGGCTACTGATCCACTGAAAATATTCCCATCCTGCAATACAATTCCACATTGTTTTCTCCATGTTGACGGGATAATATCATTCATATCAATATTGTCCATAGAAATGGCTTCAGATTTCACTGAATAAAACGATAATAGTAACTTGAGTAATGTTGTTTTTCCACTTCCACTTGCTCCAACAATTGCTGTTACTGTGTTCTTTTTAATATCGAAGCTGATATCATTAAGTATTGTCGGACTAAACTTACCAGGATATTTAAACGATAAATCTTGAATACGGATACTAGAAATCTCTTCAGTTGAAAGATCTATTTTTTTATCTTCATTTTCCTGTTTTGTAGTGTAGATATCATTTATACGATCATTTGATAATTTCGCATCTTGAGTATCCTTTACAAAACTTATGATATTATTCATTGGACCTGTTAACTGCCCTATTACGTAAGAGATACTTATTAAAACTCCTAAAGTAATTTGACTTTCAATAATAAAATAAGCACAAACACCTATGGCAACAATTTCTTTGATTTTGGTTAAAACATTAACCCCTATTAATTGATAGGTGTTTAAGTATAATGAACGTAACTCAATATCATTTAATCTCTTCTGAATATCTGTAATTTTATTAACTACATTTTTTTGAGCATTATTTACCTTGATTTCAGGCATATTCATGATAAATTCATAAATATGATTGCTATTTTCAGATTGTTTCAGAAACATTGCATACTCCAAAATCGCTCTCTTTTTTAGAAAGAGGAATACCCAAATAAAAGACACAACACTCAAAAAGAAATAGGTTGTAAAAACTACCCCATTGTAATACAGTAGTATGCTTCCGAATATGATTATATTTAAGGTACTGATAATTAACTCAGGACCTTTCCATGTCATGTATGTTTGTATTTTATTTTGATCGTTAATTCGTTGTAAAGTTTCTGTATTGAGTCGCGTATCAAAATAACTAACAGGTAATGTTATTAATTTAAATAAAAGGTTTTCTTTTAAATTAACACTTAAAGAAAAGTTGAACTTTGTTAAAATTAACCTGCTAAAAAAATCCGAAATAAAATAAGATACAAACAAAACAACCTGTGACAATAGAAAGAAATAAACCATGTTCATATCCTTCGACATAACTCCATCGTCAATTATTTTTTGGAAAATAAACGGAATAGACCAGTTAGCCACAAGACTTATAATTAACAAGACAATTGCCAATCCGTATTTCACCTTGTTTTTTACTAAAAATGACTTTACGTAATTGATGATTGGACTATCCAATGGCTTCAATACCTTGGTTCCCTTATTTTCAATAACGACCTCCTCAAAGCTTTCGGTTGGTTGTAAAATTATGGCTATCCCTTTATCATTTGCTCCCTTCCATTCGTTTTCAAAAGACTCTTGGTCAACTTTAACTTTACCATAAGCAGGATCCGCTAAATGAAAAGAAGTTTCTCCATTGCTCTGACTGGCTTTATCATACACTAAAAAGTGGTCCTGTTTCCAATATAGTATTACAGGAAACGGTATTGTAGTTAACTCTTCAGAAGTAATCTTAACAACACTGGCCGACAATCCCATTTTCTCTGAAGCATCAATTATATCGTTAATGGAAACACCGTTTCTTGTAAATTCAAAATACCCTTTAATATGATTTAAATTCGCTTTTTTTCCGTAGTAATTTACCACCATACACATACACGCAGCGGCACAATCAGTACTAGTTAACTGATAGAAAAAAGGAAGCGTTTTATTCCTACTATACGGCTTCTTTAAGAATGTCTGTAACTTTAGCATAAATAACTTTATCTTTTTGGGTTTCGTCGAATGCATACACGCAATATCCTTCCTCATTCTCAAGGTTCTCCATAGCATGCTGACTACACCCACCATTACATAAAGGCATAATTCTACAGCTTAAACAAGGCTTGTTATGAAGCTTCGATGTCATTCGTTTTTCAACATAACCATCATCCCAAATTAATTCACCTTCACTATCAATAAATCCATTTCGATTATCCTTATTAAAATCTCTCGCTGTACATTTATACAGATCTCCATTATAATTAATTACAGCGCTGTTTCTCTTATCAGCATAACAAGAGTTTAATACATTATTTGCAGAAAAAGTACCTGTAACATTAAACCCTTTACTCTTTATGATTTCCATGTTTCGATTTAAAATCACATCAATATCATCTACAGCATCATCTTGCCAAACTCTATGGTAATCAACAATTAAGTTTTCCTTAATATATTTTAAATCGACATCTGAGAAATCATCAATAATTTTGAAAGTATCTCTTAAGTTTTTACTTGTATAATTAATTCTTAACCTAACATGTAAGCCATTCCTAATAAGCAACTTAATGTTATTCACAATTTCGAAGTAAGAACCTTTTGATTTAGAAACAAAACGCACTTTATCATGTTCTTCTCTGTAACCATCTAAAGTAATTTGTAAATTACATGAAAGGTTCTTGCTATGGAAATAATCTACAAAATCTTGGTTTACTAAATAACCGTTAGAGGTAAAGTTGATTCCAAATTCTTTTCCTAATTTCTGACTCTCTTCAGCTAAGTGATCAATAATTGGAACTACATTTCTTTTAAAGTATAACAATGGTTCCCCTCCGAAAAACCCAACATGAAAATACTTTATTCTTTCATCTTGAAGTTTTTTGGTAATAAACTTATTTACCTTTATTACCATGGTACTTTTTAACCTTGAGGCTTTGATATGATCTTCGTAACAATACCAACATTTGAAGTTACAATTCATTGTCGGATTAATCGTTAACTGAAACATTGCTTCTTGTTCATCAACCCTTGTTGCAACATCTCTTACTTTTTCAACCTCATTTATATCGTTTTCAATTAAAAACTTATTCTCTTTCAAATATTTATAAAATGACGGATGAATTGTTTCAAGTTCATCGATACCTTCGTGTTTTCCTGCAATAAGAAGCTCCTTGAGATCATTCTCTAAAAAAATAACTTTGTCTTCAAATGCATTGTACAATGCAAACTGATTATTGTAAGGGATTATAGAATTAAATTGACTGTATTTCATAATTTACGAGTTTATAAAGTGATATTATTTTTCAACACAACATTTCTGTATTGATGAAAAACAACCATCATAATAGTTGAAAATAAAGATCATACTTCCCCTGGTTAAAGAAACCTTGAAGGCTATCTAAAACAAATGATTATTGAAAAAATTGATCTTTTTGATTTTTATAATAGAAACACTATAAACAGAAATAGGGTATAAGAACAATTATAATTGCTAGCGATTTTGTTCAAAATTGATTAATATTGCCCCTCATTTCTCAAGTTGCTTACAAGAGCATCTTTTGAAAGTTTCTAATCTTTTCAAATTTTAAAATCAAATTATTTTTGATGATAAAATTTTGATATTTCTAAGGAGGTATGCCTTTATCATATCTCCTTGTTTATTTTATAATTAATATTCTTGACCACATCCTGCGACTGCGTTGCAGCCAACATTTGTAAAACAACCACACTTCTCCGTGCGATTATGGTCAAGTTCCACGTTATTCATTCCGCCAGTAGAAGAAAGTACCGTTGAAAACCCTCCTTGTAACTCATCATTTGAAATTTCTAAAATTTCAAATTTTGCCAAATCAAATTGCTTATTTTTCATAGTTAAAATTTTAAATAGTTATTTAACATATGGAGATATGCCTTTATCATACCTCCATAATAAAACTGCACAGAAACTTTAACTAGGCAGAAATAGTATCGCTGCTACCACCACATCCTGCAACTAAGTTACATCCAGTGTTTGTAGTTCCACAGTTCTTCGCAAGGTTAAGATCAAGTCTAATGTTGTTCATTCCTCCAGTAGAAGAAAGTGCTGTTGAAAACCCTCCTTGTAATTTGTCGTTTGACGTTTCTAATGTTTCAAATTTTGCTAAATCAAATTGCTTATTATTCATAATTAAAATTTTAAATGGTTATTTAATAATATGGAGATACGCCTTTATCATATCTCCATATGTTTTTAGCTTATTATTAAGCGATAGTCTCTTTTTTAGTTCCTCCACATCCTGCAACTAAGTTACATCCAGAGTTCGTAGTACCACAATTTCTTGCTAAGTTGATATCAAGCTCAATGTTACTAATTCCTCCAGTAGAAGAAAGTGCTGGAGAGAATCCCCCTTTTAAAGTATCGTTTGAAGTTTCTAATGTTTCAAATTTTGCTAAATCAAATTGTTTTTTCATGATTGAAATTTTTTAAAATAATTAATAATTAAAGAAGTATACCTCTTTTCTTTTGTTGCAACTTTAAGACCACAGATAATTTACATGCGCATTATAAACCCCTGAAATCTATTTTTTTTATAGCTATTATATTCTATTCTTTTCGTCTTTGTTCCCTACATTTCTATTCGTTCTTCTTACCTTATTACTCCCAAAATTGTAGTTAAGTGAAAACTTTAAATACTGTGTATCATAATAACCTCTGTAAATAGCATCAGTATTATTTCTAGTACTTAAATTATTGAAATTGTACTCTCTAAAAATATTATTTGCAGCTAGTGACACCTGTAACTTATCAGTAATATTATACTTAGCAAAAGCATTCAAAAAATATTGTTCAAAGTTGTAAATGAGTTCATTCGATGTATTCGGGAATCGATACGTAAAATCAAATCCAACCACCCATTTCTTTTCCTTTCCTAACATAAAATGATTAGTCGTTTTTAGGACTGCTCCTATACCAGTGATTGATCTAGGGGTGATTGGATGTATTTTTGATGTTGACTCGTTGTAATATAATTGCAATGTATTAGAACTTTGCCACCACTTTTTCTTGTTGTATAAATAGTTTGCCCATATCCCGATATCGTAATTATCAAAATAATTCAACCTTGTAATTGACTGTGTTAAATTATCATTGTCCAATACTGCCACTTGACCAGAATTATTCTCTACATATGAAAAGTATACTGCTGTACTTAATGCACTTTTATATATATGGCTCAATATTACTTGAGAAGATATGGCTGGTAATAAGTTTGGGTTCCCTTCCGAATAAGAAAATGGACTTGTATAAATTCTGAAAGGGTTCAAAGCATTAAATACTGGTCGGTGAATTCTTTTAGAATAATCCAATGAAAAGTTATGGTGCTGACTTGGTTTATAATTGATATAAAGTGTTGGAAAAAAATTCACGTAATCATTTCTCACTTCACTATTCAGAATTTTTTCTTGAGCTAAAGTTTGTGTTCGCTCCATTCTTAATCCTGATTGAAAACTCCACTCTGAAAGTCCAAACGTATTACTAAACGATGCATATAACGCCTGAATATCTTCCTTGTAACTGAACTGTGTTTCTTGGTCAAAATCAACAATTCCTGTTATCAACACGTCGTTATTCGTTTTAGAGAATGTTACTTTCCCTCCAAAATTTAGCATTCCTTTTTTCAACGCATAGTCCACATCCACCTTTGAAGAGAAATTCGAAATGTTTTGATTCGATTTATTTTCTATTCTCGTTTCTTCGTCAAGTATATCTCCCCCTGTTTGATTCGGTACAGAAAGAACATTACTATTCTGACTTAATTCATAGTCGAAATAATCAAAATCAACATTGATCGTTTTTTTAGGAGTAACATTAATAACAGAATGAAAATTAAAACTATTAAAATCTTTATCTCCTTCCTCTCTACCCGACGTTTCGATTTGAAGAACTCCATTATTTAATCCTGATTCTTGTACTGAAATATTTCCTGTGTTTGATGAATTTGGAGTATTAAAACTTCCTGTATATTGCGCTCCGAAAAGCCAATTCGAATTTACTCTGTATTCTGATGACAAGTTTGCTGTCCAAAGATCAGTCTCGTACTTATAGTTCGTTTCTTGGTTCCATGGGTTATCAGGATAATAAATGACATTACTTTCTTCTCCTCTAGTTTCTCCACTTCTCTTGGTTAAGTTTGCTGTTAAAAACAACTTCTTTTTATTGTAGTTAAAAGACCCACTATATGCTGAAACCGCATGATATCCTTGTCTGTATGAAGTAGAAATATTACTATTCCAAAACTCTACGTCTTTCTTTTTCAATATCACGTTAATCAAAGCAATATTCCCATTTGCCTCGTATTTCGCTGGAGGAGTATTAATTATTTCAATACTATCAATGTCAGACGATTTCATTGATCTAAGAAAACTCATGAGTGCTTCTCCTCGCAATTTTGAATCTCTCCCATTAATTAACACTAATACTCCTTCCTTCCCAAAAACTTGAATACCATTATCCTGAGCAATAACACTAGGTGTGAAGTTTAACAACTCTGTTACATTTCCATTCGCTTTCCCTATCAGACTATTCTTTACGTCGAAAATTACTCGATCGGTTGCTCTCTTAAATACTTTAGTATTGGAAGCCACATTAATTTCATTAAGCTTCTCACTATTCTCTTTTAATACTACTTTTTCTAAAGTAATATTATCGGATAACTCTATCTTTTTCTCCCATTTTTCATAACCTAAAAAACTAACAACAAATAAATAAACACCCTTTTCAGCGACAATTTCATATTTTCCTTTTTCATTTGATACCGTACCCTTAATAATTTTTCCGTTTCTTTGTAGTATAATATCGGCGAACTCAATAGGTTGATTTTTATTGTCAACCACCTCCCCTACATAAGTGACTTGAGAATATGCAAAAGTTGTAATAAGTATACAGATATAGAAAAACAATTTTTTCATTTTTCAGTGTTTATTTATTATGTTATTTTGTTTTGTGTTTTTGTTAAGCCAAACTGAACATTTATCTTCCAGTTCGTTTACAACAAAGTAAAAGCATCATTCAGAAACTCGCAAAGTAATGTAGTCTGCATTCAGAAATAACGACCCTTAATACATGAATCAAGACACCTAAAAAACTGACTCACAGACACTAAAATCAGATATTCTGATTTACAAACTAATTGAACAACTTTAGCTATTTCGAGTAAAGAATGAATAAAAATGGATATCAACTATTTGATAATTACATATTGCGGACTCCTCTATTTCCTCTGGAAACTTATGTTAACCTAATTGATAAGTCACAGATTAAAGAGGATGAATTAGAATCGTTTATTTCTAAAGATGAATTCTTGGAAGCCATTTATTTTGCTTCTCCGAATTTATTAGAATTGATAAAAAAGTACACTTCTGGTATAATATCTGATCCTAAGAAAAAAGAAAAACTCAAGCATACAATTCTTAAATACATAGGAAGATCCAGCAGTAGGTGTACTCCTTTTGGTCTTTTTGCTTCCTGTAGTGTGGGCACATTTGCCTACGAAACAGACATTGAACTAAAAGATTACCATACATTTAAGCGCTCTACAAAGTTAGATGCAGCATATATTGATACTATATGCGAAATGTTACTTTCTGATCATCATATTAAACAATCATTAAAATTTTACCCTAATAACAGTTTGTACGCTGTTAATGAAAAGTATCGTTATATTTTCTATACACTTGAAAACAGAAGACGTTCCTATCATCTTGAAGGGGCTTATAAAACCGATTATTTAGCATCTATCATTGACTTTGCGAATGATGGAAAATCAATTATTGAACTTGTTGAGTTATTGACTTCCGATGGTTTTTCCGAAGAAGAATCGGTAAACTATATAGATACCTTAATTGAAAATCAACTCTTAATTTCTGATTTGGCAATTAATACAACTGGCAAAGAGAGTTTAGATCAGATCATTTCTTTATTGAATAATAGTATAACTACTGAAAATGAATCTTTTTCTAAAATTAAGAGTATCAAAGAGCGATTGTTGAAGCTCGATAAATCATTTATCAATGGTATCAACGCTTATGATTTTTTAAAAAATGAAGAGGTTTTGTTTGAATCATCGAACAACGATGGAATCCTACTTCAAACTGATAGTTTTTCCTTGACCGCTTCAAACACACTCAATTTTAAAATTGGCAAACAAGTAAAAGGCGCAATGTCTATATTAAACAGAATGAGTCTTCCTTTTGAAACAGAAAGATTAGCTGTTTTCAAGAAAAGATTTAAAGCGAGGTATGAAGATCGTGAGGTACCTCTTTACCTGGTTCTAGACTCTGAATTAGGCATAGGTTATGGATCTAAAAAAAACAACTTTAGTGGAATTGTAGATGACATTCCTCTTACGAATCCCAAGAAAAAATATCAAAATTTTGTTTGGACCGATGTTGATGCTATTCTTTTGCAAAAAACGTTAAAAGCAATAGAAACAAATAAAAAAAGTATTGAACTAACTTTAGATGATTTTAAAGACTTTGATGAAAATTGGTCGGATCTCCCCGATACAATGTCTTCAATAATTGAAGTAATAACTGTGAAGGGAGAAACTAAAATAGTCCTCGATAATATTGGGGGAGCTTCTGGTGCGAATTTAATTGGACGATTTGGGCATTTAGATTCTCAGGTTAGTAATTACATTGAAAACATTTTCGATACTGAGAACAAAATGAATCCTAACAAGTTGATTGCCGAAATAGTTCATCTTCCACAATCAAAGGCTGGAAATATAACCTACCGTCCTGTAAAAAGGAATTTTGAAATACCTTATTTAGGAAAATCTTCATTGCCTAAAGAGCAACAGATTGATATTAAAGATATCATGATATCTATTAAAAATGGTCAAGTTATTCTTCGATCGAAGCGGTTGAATCAAGAAGTATTACCAAGATTAACCAACGCTCATTCACCAAATGAAAGGTCTTTACCGATTTATCGATTTCTATGTGATATTCAAACCGAAGGAAAAAGAGAAGGTATAGGTTTTGCATGGCATACCTTGTTTGATAATTTTTCTTTCTTGCCTCGAGTGATTCATAAAAACATTATTATTTCTAAAGCTAAATGGAAAATTAACCGCACTGAAATCCAGGATTTCTATAATTTAAAGAATGAAGAGTTACAAAATGTTTTTATCAAATGGTGCAACGAAAAAAATATCCCAAAATATATTCAAGTTGTAGAGCGAGATAATACACTTTTACTAAATACTCAAAACAACGATTGTATAAACATGTTTTTGCATACAGTTAAAAACAAAGACGTTTTTACACTAGAAGAATTCTTGTTTTCAGAAGATAAAACAGTCACTCGAAACAATAAATCTTTCTGTAATGAATTTGTTATCAGTTTTTACAATAATAAAAAATTAAGAACCTATGGAGATGACAATTGAAAATGTACAAAGAAACTTCATGATTGGGGATTCATGGGTCTACTATAAAATATACTGTGGAGCGTATACTGCAGATGATATTTTAATAAAGGCCATTAAGCCTTTAGTTCAAGAACTTCTTGATAACAATGTAATTGAAAAATGGTTTTTTATCAGATACAACGACCCCGAAAATCATCTAAGAGTTCGTTTTTTATTGAGTGACCAAGATCAACTGACTTCTGTTATTCAGAAAGTAAAAGCCTATTTAACACCTTATATAAATAGTGAAGAAATATGGGACATTCAATTGCATACCTATCGAAGAGAGCTTGAGAGATATGGAACAAATACCATGTCTATCTCCGAATCATTATTTTTTTACGATAGTGAAATTATAGTGAATGGAATCAATAATATTCCAAATGAAACTGACTACTTCCTGTTTATTATAAAATTAGTTTTCCAACACTTAGATCTATTTGATTATGGAGATGAAGAAAAAATGAATTTTATTACTATGATGAGAAATGGGTATCGAAAAGAGTTCAATACAAAAAAAGAAACTACAAAGAATTTAGATGCCAAATATCGCTTGTTAAAAGAAAAAATTCATGAAGTCTTAGGGTTCAACAGTTCTGACCTGTCTTATATTACAGGAAATGACGATTTAATTTATAAAAACATAAAAACGACATTGGTTTCATATAAAAAAGAGAGAGATCTTCAAATTGACTCCGATGAGTTACTAGCAAGTTATATTCATATGACCGTTAATAGAAGTTTTAAATCAAAACAAAGGTTGTATGAGTTAATCATATATGATATATTATACCGAGTTTATAAAACTAAAATTGCACTAAAATGGATTTAAAAAGAGGGATTTATTTTTTGTTTTGCGCAATGACATCCTTTTACTGTATTGCCCAAACTGATACAGATAGTTTAGTATCGAAATCTTACGATGAGCTTTTTGATTTGTACAATCAGAAGAAAGATTCAAACAGAACAAAACTGTTTGCTAAAGCTTATCTAAAAAAAGCTCGAAAAGATATTGATACGGGAAAAATATTAACAGGCTTTCATTTAAATGCATTATTGTATAAAAATGAAAAACGTCTTCAATATTTTGACAGTATATTAAACATTACAGAATATTATCAAAACGATACTTATCCGACTACTATTTATATATATAAAGGAGATTTTTTTTATGAAAAAAGAGACTTTAAAAAAGCACTTGACCTCTATTTAAAAGCCAGATCTTCGGCGGAAAAAACTCAAAATCCCTTTTTTTTATATGAAAGTAATTTTTCAATAGGAATGCTACGTGACCGAACTAATGATTTTGCTGAAGCTCTGCAAATTCATAAAAAGAACTTTAGTTTGGTAAAAAATAATCTCAACAAATTTCCTAAACATTATTATACTGGATCCATTTACGCTCTTGCCAATGCATATAATAATGTCAGAAAATTAGACTCCGCTGATTATTACAATAACTTAGGTCTTAAACAGGCACTGGATTCCGATAATCCTTATGATATAAATTTATTCTATTTAAATGATGGAACAACTCAATACTATCTTAATAATTACGGTTCCGCTATTAAAAGCCTAACTAAAGCTACCGAATATTTTAATAAAATCAATCATCGACCGAATTTATCAGAAGGACTTTATTTTCTTGGGAAAAGTCAACTTAAAACCAACGAAATAGAAAAGGCGGTATTTAATTTTAAAAAAATTGATACCATTTTTCAAAAAACAAATGATTTACTACCAAGAATTAGAGATTCTTATGAGCTACTTATAGAATACTATAAAAAGTCAAAAGATTTAAATCAACAACTAAATTATTTAAATCGACTTATTAAATTAGACAGTATTATAACCAGTAATGAATTATACATTAGCAAAAATCTTGTTCGTAAATATGATATACCAAATATTGTTGCTGAAAAAGAAGCAGTTATTGAAGCTCTCGAAAGCAATAACACTTTTAGCAAAAAAATAATCATAACTACAATAGTTATTCTTTTAGTAACCCTTGTCCTTCTATATATACAATCCTATAAAAAGAAAGTGTATAAAGAACGATTCGAAGCTATTATTAAAGATCAAAAGCCCAATGTTAAAAAACCTGAAGTAACACCAACAAAGTCTAATATTGAAGAAGAAGTTACTAAGAAAAAGGAATTAAATATTCCTCAGGATATTATCGATCGAATTTTAGAATCATTGAATAGTTTCGAAGAAGAAAACCAGTTTCTAGATTCACAGGTGAATATTCAGGAAATGGCAAAAAAATTTAAAACTAATACCAACTACTTATCAAAGGTTATTAATCATTATAAAAAGCAAAATTTTGCGACCTATATAAATTTTCTTAGAACGGATTATATTATTTCAGAACTACAAACAAACAGAACTTTAAGAAATTATACAATTTCTGCTTTGGCAAGAGAAATAGGATTTAAATCTTCCGAGTCTTTTTCAAAATCTTTTTACAAAAGAACAGGGATTTATCCTTCCTACTTCATCAGCAATCTCGAAAAAACAAACACGCAAAAGACTGAAAATGAAGAAGTACAAACCCTTAATTCATGAATTAAGACCGAAAACAAGTACCTTATTCATGAATTAAGACTTCCCCAGCTACTTTTAGGACAACTATCTCATTTTCTGTATGTAGTTTTACATCAGAAACTTTAACTAATAAAAAAACTATTAATTATGAGAAAATTAAGACTAGACAATTTCAGAGTAGTAACATTAACTAATATGCACTCAGTTAAAGGAGGTACTGGAGGAGGAGATATTGAAACTGGCCCTATAAAAGTTAAATGTGTAGACGATTCGAAAAGATTCGTTAGAGAAAGAGTCAGTAGTATAAGTCAATAACTTAAAGTACTACATAGCTAGGATTCTGTAGAATACAAAAAAGAAAAATTGCAATATGAATTTAATATTGCAATTTTTTGTTTAATTTTTCCCTTTTAGATTTAAATCATTTATGACTATTAAGATAATCTTACCGCTATATTTTTTTTGTTCTGTGATACTTCTATCATGTAACACCCCCAAAAAAAACTACATATCACATCAAACTACTCCTATTACTTCGAAAAAACTATCAGAAAATGCTCGTAAAGATTGGAGCTATAAAGATATCATAGAAGATTCCATACCAGGGATAAGTTTTGATAGAGCCGAGAGGGAAATTCTTAAAAACGAAAAAGGCAAAGATATTATCATAGCCGTCATTGATCAATCTATTGATATCAATCATAAAGATTTACAAAATCAAATATGGGTAAACGACGATGAAATACCCAACAACAATATTGATGACGATAAGAATGGCTATATTGATGATATAAATGGATGGAATTATACAGGAAATAATTCCATTATAAGTAAAAAATACTCTCATTATGATTATACAAGGACAGTAAAAGCTTATAAAAATACTTTTCCTGAGGAAGCAGAGGTAACAAAGAATAATTCTATAGCATATCAAACTTATCAAAGAGCAAAGAATTTACTCGATAAAAAATTAAAATCGGTTCCTCAAGATATTGAATACGCTAATAACGTATATAAATGGAAGAATCAAGCAAGAAAGGGGATTTCGAAATATTTGGTCGAGCTATCAGATGATAATGTCACCCTTAAGAAATTAGACAGTTTAAAACTTAAACATTCGAACGATTCAACGTTAATACAAAATATTAATATTTTTACAGGCTTTGTAATAAATGGATATACGGATAGATATATCCAAAACCTTCAATTAGAGTCAAATAATGCGTTAAATAAACAATTGAATTTAGAGTTTAACGAACGAGAAGTTACCAATGATAACCCTAGCGATATTAATAATAAAGGTTATGGAAATAATATTGTTAATTCAGATTTAAACCTTTTCTCTCATGGGACTATTGTTAGTGGAGTTATTGCTAAAAAAACAAATAATTTGAAAATTATGCCATTACCTATTGTAGGTTATGGTTCTACTCATGACAAGGACATCGCCTTGGCCATAAGATATGCGGTAGACAATGGTGCTAAAGTGATTAATATGAGTTTTGGAAAGAGCTTCTCTCTTTATAAAAATATGGTAGATGAAGCCATTAAGTATGCTGAAAAAAATAATGTACTTATTGTAACCTCAGCAGGAAACGATAATCATGATATGGACCGTAAGACTAAATTTAACTATCCCGACGATAGAGATTCTAATAGAAAAGAGTTTGTATCCAATTTTATCAAAGTTGGAGGAACATCAGCCAATGTTAACAATGAACTAATGTATAGCATGAGTAACTACGGAGCTCAAAACGTTGATCTTTTTGCTCCTGCTGAAGATATTTATACGACTGTGCCTAACAATGAATATAAATATGACGCAGGGACTTCATTAGCTGCTGCAATTACATCTAAAGTAGCGGGAATTCTTTATTCCCATTATCCTGACTTAACTTCAAAAGAAGTAAAGCAAATTTTAACTGAATCAGGAGTTGGTTATAAATTTAAGGTGAAACTTCCTACAAGAGAAAACCCTGAGCAGCAAGTACCTTTTAGTCAGCTATCAAAATCTGGAAAAGTATTAAATGCATACAATGCCTTAATAATGGCAGATAGTATTGCTACTATAAATCATTAGTTTAATAGTTTTTGATCTTAGTTTATTTTTAGAATAAGAAAGCGCTTCTAGATATAGTGTACTCTTTTAAGGCTCTAATATCTTCTAGGGCTAAGATTTATTTTGATAAAATTTCAATAAAGATTAGTCAGTTAGGCTCAGTAACTGAAATCTTGATAGTTAAATTTTAAAATAAATTATTTAGAACAATTATAAATAATTAAATTTATAATCGATTTAGACTAAATCACAATCTAACTATTACATTATGAAAATTAATTTAGATAAAGTAAATAAACTACACGCCAATAAAATGGGGGTTACTTTTACAGATAAAGATGAAGAGGATATTGATTATGTTGAAAAAAAAATAAATCTTTTATTTCATAACACCATTTTGATTTTTAATAATTTCGAATTAAATCTTTTTCTTGATGAAGTCGAAGACTTAATTATAAATAATACTCCTGGAATTAATAAATACTCTCAGTACTATAAATCCATCATTTTGGAAAGCCCGATTTATCAACTAAGATATGTTGTAAGTTACAACGACTTATTATTGATTGAAGATTTAATAAAAGGCACCATTTTTCAAATAGAATTATCAGGATTTCTTAAAGAAATTTTACAATAAAATCAATTTAAGAAATCCAAATACCCTTATTCCTAATTATCCTTCACAACTCTGACAATCTTTCTTTTGCTTAAACTTTTGCGCCGCATTCATACTATGCTGGTAGTAGAGTGATTTTAAGCCAAGTTTCCATGCTGTTATATGGACATTATTTATTTCCTTTATTGGCATATCGGGATGCACAATAATATTCAGCGACTGCCCTTGATCAATATGATTCTGCCTATTTGCTGCTTGATAGATAATATTTATCTGATCGATCTCAGAATATGTTTTGAAAACATCTTTTTCTTCTTCTGTTAAAAAATTCAAATGTTGAACGGAACCATCCCTATCACGAATGTCTCTCCATACTTCTGAATTATTCATCCCTTTAACCTCAAGAAGTTGCTCTAGAAAAGGGTTTTTAATAGTTGTTTTTATTTTCGCAATATCTTTGACATATATGTTTGACCAAATAGGTTCAATTCCCTGTGATACTTGACCAAGAATAAATGCTGAAGAAGTTGTTGGAGCTATCGCATTTAACGTTGTATTTCTCCTTCTGTATCCCTTCAATACTTCAGGTTCACCAAACTTTTCAGCCAATTTTTCAGAAGCTTTGTAAGAACGTTCTTTTATAAATTTAAATATTTCACTATTTAAATTGAAAGCTTCTTGACTTTCAAAGGATAACATTTTCGACTGGAGTAAAGAATGCCAACCTAAGGTTCCTAATCCTAATGCCCTGTTCTCTTTTGCGAAGTTATAAGCTCTCTCCATAAATAGAAATGTCTGTTGATCATCCTTATTCAAAGAGTCTCTATAACTCTCCAACTTTTCTAAAAACTCGCTAATTACGGCATCAAGAAAATACACCAACGTCTCAACGGCGTCTGTATCTTTCCATTTATCGTAGTTTAAAAGATTTATACTTGATAAAACACAAACGAAAGACCACTCATCATTGGAAGGTAGCATTATCTCTGTACATAAATTACTCGCATAAATAGGTAACCTTTTATCTTGATAGACGTCAGCTGCATTGTTATTGGCATTGTCAGTAAAAAAAACATATGGATATCCCATTTCTCCTCTACTCTGTAATACCTTGGCCCAAATCGTTCTTTTTTCAACATCTCCATCTATCATTGACTGCATCCAATCATTGGTCACAGTAACACCATGTGTTAATTCTTGAATCGGATTACCTTCAGTTCCTATTTCCAAAAACTCCATGATATCTGGATGATCAATAGGAAGATAGGGAGAAAAACGTCCTCGCCTAACGGATCCTTGACTTACAACATCAACCATAGATTCAAAAAGCCTCATAATGTGTACGGCTCCAGAAGCTTCTCCATTATTTTTAATGGGTGCTCCTCTATGTCGAAGCTTCCCAAAATATCCTGAAGTTCCTCCACCCAGTTTTGACATCATTCCTACTTCAGATTGTGTATAAAGAATGTTTCCTATATCATCGTCGACATGTGATCCAAAACAACTAATAGGTAAACCACGCTCCTTTCCAAAATTTGACCAAACCGGAGAGGCTAATGAATAAAATCCCTCTGACATATAATAGTAGAATTTGCTGGCAAATCCAGGCATTTCTAATATTGATTCTGCTCTCTCTGCAATTTCAGAAATACGTATTTCTGGTGTTTCTCCGTTATTTAAATAGCCTAATTCTAAAAATTTCCTGCTATTTTCATTTAACCATTGAAATGGTTGTTCCGAAACTCGATTCATTTTGTTTTTTGACTTTTCTCGAGTCTTTATCAACTTTTCGTAGCTATTTGTTTTCTCTTCTGTTTTTGTTTTTTTCTGCATAATTAAAAAAGGTCGTCACTTGTTATACTTTGGGTTCTTTTGCTATAGTTAATAGATCGTTTTACAAAAAAATCTCCATGTTTAGTTCCAATAATTTCATCATCAAACCACTCGGTTTCTGCAAGCAAGTTTTTATCAACATCAAATACTTCTTTAATACCAATACTGTTTAGTGATTTATTGAAACGATTTTTGATAAATTCATTGATTATATCCTTAGGAAGAAAATCTACTTCACCTTTTTCAAAAATCCAATCAACAATACCGCGTTCTGCTTCAAAGGCACTTTTACACATTTCTTGAATTGTCACATGATATTCTGGTGTAAACCAATCGGGATTTTCTTTTTGAAGAATTTTAATTAAATCTATTCCAAAATCACCATGTATTTGCTCCTCTTTCGAAGTTGCTTCAACGACGTTTGAAATTCCTTTCAACATATTCTTGTACTTGTTGAAAGCCATAATAATTAAGAATTGTGAGAACAATGACACATGCTCAATAAAGAGTGAAAAAAGTAAAATGGACTCGCCATATTCCTTATTGCTTTCGCTTTTAGCATTTTTCAACGCTGTTTCCAAATAATAAACTCTTTTCATCACAGCTGGCTTCTTTTTTAAGGTTTTAAATTCCTCGTTTAGCCCAAGTATCTCCAGTAGGTGAGAATAGGCATCATGATGTCTAACTTCACTTTCTGCGAAAGTAGCTCCAACAGAACCTATTTCTGGCTTAGGCATACGATGATACAGATCACCCCAAAAGGTTTTTACAGCGACCTCTATTTGAGAAATAGCCAGCATCGTATTTTTGATAACACTTCGTTCAACACTTGATAAGCGCGATTTAAAATCCTGAATATCGCTAGTAAAGTTAAATTCGGTATGAATCCAATACGAATGACGAATTGCAGGAACATATTCATACAAATGTGGATATTCGTAAGGCTTTAAATTGATCCGTTTCTCAAAAACATCTGTTTCTCTTTCTTTTGTTCGTCTATTCCTGTATAAAATATATGCTTTTGCTACTTGAGGGAATTTACTTTCCATCAAACTTAACTCTACAATATCCTGAACCTCTTCGATCGTTGGTGTATATTCTACATCCAGTTTCTTCCTCCTTCTTAAAACTTCATGAACCCTTGAAGCAATTTCTTCGGCATTTCCCTTAGTTCCGTTTCCTACGGCATTCATCGCTTTGAAAATAGCAATAGCTATTTTATTTTCATGGAATTCCTTGGTACTGAAGTCTCTCTTAATAATATGTGTAATCCCCATTTAATAAATTAGATTTAGTCTAAATAAATATTAAATATCTAATTTATTCTGATATTTTTCACTTTGTATCTTAAAAGTTTCTGAACAATTTATTAACATAAAAAAAGTGCCCTTAAGGCACTTCTTTCTTTTTCAATTTCAATATGTGGTTATAGCAATTTCCCCACTTATTTGTTTCCTAACATTAATAATTCATTACAAACAACTTCTGTAACATAACGTTTATTACCTTCTTTATCTTCAAATGATCTTGATGTAAGTTTTCCCTCAATCATCACCTCACTACCTTTCTGTAAAAACTGCTCTATGATTTCTGCTGTTTTATTCCAAGCTACAATATAGTGCCATTGGGTATCGGTTACCTTTTGTCCTGATGAATTTTTATAAGTTTCATTTGTTGCTAATGAGAATTTAGCTAATTTTTTACCACTCTCAAGGGTAATAATTTCTGGTGTTGTTCCTAAGTTTCCAATCAACTGTACTTTGTTTTTAAGTGCATTCATAATTATTATTTTTTCGTTAAACAGTTAAGATATTGTCATTTAAATATTTATGACGAGGCAAAGATGTGGCTCAATTAAAATTAAAAACGGTTGTTAAACGTTTGTTTTCGTTTGTAATTGAATGTAATCGTTTAATTTTATTTTAATACATTTGTTTTCAAAGAATTAATCATGAAAAACTACTTAGAAACAGAAAACCTTATCTTAAGACAATTTGAAGAAAACGATGTTCAGCACATTTTTGACTTAGATTCAAATGCTGAAGTTCATAAATATTTGGGCAACAAACCTATTTCAACATATAAACAAGCAGAAGATATTATTGATTTTTTCTTAGAACAATATGAACAACGAAAAATTGGGCGGTTTGCAGCATTCGAAAAATCGTCTGGTGATTTTATTGGTTGGTCGGGCTTGAAGCTAAACTCTGGTCAAAAAGAGAAATTAAATGGTTTTACCGAGTTCATTGATATTGGATACCGCTTAATCCCAAAATTCTGGGGAAAGGGGTATGCCACTGAATCCGCTATTAAATGTCTCGATTTCGGCTTTCAAAATATGAATTATGATATTATTTATGGAGCCGCAGAAACAGGTAATATTGGTTCAAACAAAATACTTCAAAAAATAGGTTTAAAATTTGTCAATGATTTCACCTTTGGAGGGAAACAAGCAAAATGGTATGAGTTAAGAAAATCGGACTATGGAAGATAGGAAATGTTTGGAGTGTGGTGAAAAAGTTGTTGGACGAATTGACAAAAAATTTTGCTCTGACTATTGTCGAAACTCTTATAATAATAAAGTAGATAAAGACAGTAAAAACTTAATTCGAAATACTAATAATCGATTGCGAAAAAATTACAGAATATTATCAGAATTAAATACTTTAGGTAAAACGAAAGTAACTAGGAGGAAACTTTTTGATAAGGGATTTGATTTTAAGTTTATCACAGCAACATACACCACAAAAACAGGTAACACCTATTTTTATGTGTATGATCAAGGATATTTAGAATTAGAAAACGAATGGTTTTTATTGGTTAAGCAAGAGTAATACATTCTAAGTGAATTACGGATTATTTCTATTTCCAAGTATTTCCTTTAAGTTTCATTGCCGCTTTTAATACGTCTTTTTGACTTATCTGACCAACGAGTTTTCCGTTTTCTACAATCGGAAATCTTCTACGTTTCGACTCAAGAAATTTATTAGCAGCATCAAAAATATTCATATTACCGTCAATCGTTTCAACTTCTCTTACCATTGCCTTTCCAACAGTATTATTGTTATCAATTGGTAAGTTATAATACCTACTTTCTGATATCTGCTTCATACAATCTCCTTCGGAGATAATTCCAATAAGTTCATTCTTTTCATTAACAACTGGCCCTCCAGAAATCCTGTTATTGATCAATGTTTCTATAACTTCTTCTATTGGTTGTTCTTCCTTAAAAGCTACTACCTTTTTCGTCATATAATCAGACACCAAAATTGGTTCTGAATTATTCTTTTGAACTGCCGTTCTCTTCCCTTGAAAGTTAATAATTCCCATGTTAAATCGTTTTTAATTAAGCTATTAAATATACTGATTTTTAACGAGTTGTAAATAATTTAGTTTTTACATTATATTTTGATACATTTATGTAGCCAAAAACTCTTTAATGAAAAAATCAAATAATCTCCCTTCCATCCTCATTATTATTCTTTCTATTTTTTTGTGTTTTAATAATAGTTCACCAGATATTGCTTACGAAGAAAAACTAAAAAAAGAGACTAATTTCTCTATTGATAACGCGCTATTTCATCTTAAAAAAATTTCTCAAAAGCCTCATTTTACAGGAAGTAACGAACATAAGGAAGTTCAAAAACATATTGTTTCGGCACTGGAAAAACTAGGCTTAAAACCAGAAATACAGCGACAAGTTGCCTTTAATAAAAAATGGAGAGCCGCTACTACGGCAGAAAATATTGTTGCCCGTATTAAGGGCGCTTCAGGAAATAATGCCCTATTGCTATTAACTCATTACGATTCAAATCCGCACTCATCAAACGGCGCCAGCGACGCGGGTTCAGGAGTTGTTTCAATTCTGGAAGGCATTCGAGCCTTCTTGGCTAAAAACGAACAGCCTATTAACGATATTATCATTGTTTTTTCTGATGCAGAAGAAATTGGGCTTTTAGGCGCCCAAGCTTTTGTTGATCATCATCCATGGGCCGAAGACATTAAACTAATCTTAAATTTTGAAGCTCGAGGTAGCGGAGGACCTAGTCTCATGCTAATGGAAACGAATGGTAGTAACAAAAGGCTTCTTGAAGAGTTTATCAAATCGAAACCTAACTTCCCTGTATCGAACTCTTTATTCTATAGTATATACAAAATACTACCTAACGATACTGACTTAACGGTTTTTAGAGAGGGTAAAAACATTAATGGTTACAATTTTGCTTTTATTGATGACCATTTTGATTATCATACAGAACAAGACTCTTATGAGCGACTTGATAGAAATACACTTATTCATCAAGCCGACTATATCATGTCTTCTTTGAATCATTTTGCAAACTCAGATATTACCAACTTAAATAGTGAAGAAGATTTAGTATTTGTAAACTTTCCTTTCGTAAAAATGATATCCTATCCTTTTAACTGGATTGTTCCCATGTTAATTATTGCTAGTTTATTCTTTCTGATTGTATATTTCGCAGGAGCTCGTAATCAAAAAATCACAATTGTTGGAAGTTTAACTGGGTTCGCTCCATTTATAATTTCGATATTGGCTACTGGAGGAATAAGCTTTATTCTATGGAAAATTATTCTTTTAATACATCCTGGGTATACTGATATGCTTCATGGGTTTACCTACAATGGTTATTTGTATATAGGAGCCTTCTCTGCCATGACCATATGGATTTTATTTAAAATATATAGCTATTTTAGATTGATTAAACCTACTGATCTTTTTGTAGCTCCAATTGTAGTTGGGTTACTACTAAATCTTGCTATTGTAAAATACTTACCTGGAGCAGCATTCCTAATTATCCCCGTTCTATTAGCAACATTTATTTTAGCTATTATTGTTTTTATGAACCTTAGAAATACTTCTAAGCTCATTTTATTTGCTATTATTTCTATTCCTGCCATCTATATTTTAACTCCACTAATTAAACTATTCCCAGTTGGACTAGGATTGAAAATTTTATTTGTTTCGTCTATTTTAATCACCTTTCTGTTTGGATGGTTAATCCCAATTTTGTTAAAAGAAGACAAGAAAAGTTATTGGCAAATTATAGCTGGACTGGCTACAATTATTTTATTTACTATGACAACTTTTTCTAGCGGTTTTAATGTTGATAATAAGAAACCTAATAGTTTAGTTTTTATAGAAAACACCAATACAAAATCTTCTTATTGGGCAACCTATAACAATACTATTGATAACTACACCAAACAAATTTTTAATGATAATTATAATGAAGGAAATATTCCAGAATCCTCTGGTGAAAGCAAATACAACACTAAATTCAAATATCATAAATTAGGTAAATATCAGGGTATACCTAGCTCTAAAATCGATATTATTTCAGATACCATTATTGAAAATAACAGAGAAATTAATTTCACTCTTATTCCACAACGTAAAGTTAGTAAATATGAGATTTACACTTCTGATCCATTAGAAATACATGGAATATGTTTAAATGGAGAATCCTATGATTATAAGACTCCTATAAAAATAAAACGAGGTACAGTTTTAACTTATCAAATGACTAATTTCGACCCTGAAGTAAGTCTTTTATTAAAGCTTTTAAAGGATTCCAAGTTAAACCTAACCCTTAATGAAGTATCTTATGATTTATTAACCAATCCAGCATTTAACTTACAATCTAGAGATGAAGCCATGATGCCAATGCCTTTTGTAACCAATGATGCTATTATTACCTCCAAAAAAATTGAATTATAATATTATCTAAAAATAAAGTTCTCCAGAATTGGAGAACTTTATTCTATTATTACTTATTTATCATTTAATCTGAAGAACTATTATTATATCGGATAATATCTTCATCATTATCATTTCTTATATTAGTCTGACCTCCTGAATCCGATTTTATAGTCACCTTTAAAGGGCGTTGTCCTTTTGAATTTTGGGGAGAATTGAATATGGCCTTAACACCAATTCTTGAAAGTGTATTTCCAGGGAAAACACCTCCATTTCCAACAAATATAAATTTGTGAAGACCTCCTTCTAAAACATAATTCCAGTCAGCATTATTTACCGAAGTTCCATTTAACGTAGTTAAACCACTTTCGAAAGTAAAATTGAAGCTGGTACTATCTGGAATTCTTACCTCAACTGGAGTAATTCCATCAGAGTCCTGAGAATTAGATTCAGAAACAGCAATTACAAAGTCAATTCTACCTTTACTTCCATTAACAATTGTTTTCCCTGTAAATAAAACGGGAGCAAAATCGGCTGGCTCACTAACTCCTTCAACAGTGATTCGAACAGTTGCTTGATCACAAGCTTGAGGCGATCCATTATCACAAACCTCATAAACAAATGAATCCGTTCCTATAAATCCAGCATTAGGTTGATAAACAAAAACTCCCGAAGTAACTAACCATAATCTTCCATTAGAAACATTTCTTACTGGAGTTGTTACGATTTGCTGGGTATGTCCTTCAGAATCGTAATCATTCGATAAAACATTTCCTGTTGCGGCAGGGTCTTCTGTAGTAATTGTAAAATTATCATCAACTGCATTTGTCGTATTCCTAACAGTTATTCTTACGGTTGCCTGATCACAAGCTTGAGGCGATCCATTATCACAAACCTCATAAACAAATGAATCTGTTCCTGTAAACCCAGTATTGGGTCGATAAACAAAAGAACCTGTTTTGTTTAGCCATAATCTACCATTAGACACATTATTTACAGGGTTTACCTTAACCTCTTGAGTATGCCCTTCTATATCATAATCATTTGTGAGTACATTTCCAGTGGTAACAATATTTACTGCACTCATAGTAAAATTATCATTCACTGCATTTGTTGTATTTTCTGGTTCTGGATCTTTACATATTTTCACTGTTTTATCAAGTGCATATTGCGTATATGTAGAAGTATAATTGATGTTCCCAGATGTTCCTTCTTCGAATTTATCTAATAAACCATTTTTGTTGACATCGGTCCCTGTATTGTAATTGATGATATCATTATTAGTCGGTTCGGTATTGCCTGCTTCAATACTATCACTACAACCATCACCATCACTATCCAAATCTAAAGAATTCGGGATACCATCATTATCAGTATCATCAGCTTCTCCGCAATTCACACTTCCTTTATCTAACATACTGAAGTTATCAAGATATATCCGTACAAAATTCAAACCTCCTAAATCAACATTTAAAATAATCACCTCAAAATTCCCTGAAGAAACAAACTCTCCCGAAACTTTTGTTACTTCTGTACCTTTCAATGAAGTAAACTGAGAAGTATCTAATAGCACAGCTCCTACCCCAAGTTCTGTAGGATGAAATACTCCTTCTTGATTGTTATTAGCTGGTAAACTTGAACGTAATGGAACCCCATAAATCTCAAACTTCATATCACGCTGATAATCCCCATCTTCAACTCCTGCTGTGAGATCTATGGACCACGTTATCGTTTCTCCAGAACTTATAGGTGATGCTAATTCATGCGCTATATATTCACTTATACCAGTACGATAACAATACATATTCACGAAACCATCTGAGATCTCTGATGGTAAGTGCGAATGTTCCCAACCAGGAAACCCATCTCTATCATAAACTCCTCTATAAAGATAGTCAGGAGTTAATCCAGATGGTTGAAACCATTTTTTTATTCTATCTGTTTGACTTACCTGATCAGGCAATAAGGTATACTCATCAAAGCTTCCATTTGATGAAATAAGCGTGTCACTACAAACACTTCCTCCTTCCATAGTATCTAAAACACCATCATTATCATCATCAATATCTACCGAATCAGGAATACCATCTCCATCAGTATCATTACATACTTTTGATGTATTACTAAGTGCATACTGGGTATACGTAGAAGTATAATTGATGCCCCCTGATGTTCCTTCTTCAAATTTATCTAATAAACCATTCCTGTTGGCATCTATACCTGTATTATAATTTACTATATCATTATTAGATAAGTCAGTATTTCCAGCTTCAATACTATCACTACAACCATCACCATCACTATCCAAATCTAAAGAATTCGGGATACCATCATTATCAGTATCATCAGCTTCTCCACAATTCACACTTCTTTTATCTGACATACTGAAGTTATCAAGAACAACTCGTACAAAATTTAAACCTCCTAAATCTATATTTAATATAATCACTTCAAAATTCCCTGGAGAAACAAACTCTCCTGAAATTTTCGTGAGTTCCGAACTTCTCAGCAAGTCAATTTGCTTACTATCCAATAAAACGGCATGTACTCCAAGTGCTTTAGGATGTAACGCCCCTGGTTCTGTTTGAATAACTGGTAAACTTGAACGCAAAGGAACTCCATAAATCTCAAATTTCATATCTGATTCATAATTTGCATTTACGTTTTGAGGAGTAAGATCTATAGACCAAGTGATATTGTCTCCTGAGTTAATTCGAGAAACTAACTCATGCGCAATATATTCACTAACCCCGCTTCTGTAGCAGTACATACTTACATAACCATCAGAAATTTCAGCAGGTAAATGAGTATCTTCTACTCGTCCATCATAATCATAAACATTTCTGTAAAAATAGTCAGGAGTATTACTTGAAGGTTGAAACCAGTGTTTTATTCTATCTGTTTGACTTACATAATCAGGGAGTGACGTATACTCATCAAAGCTTCCATTTGATGAAATAAGCTTGTCACTACAAATACTTCCTCCTTCCATAGTATCTAAAACACCGTCGTTGTCATCATCAATATCTACCGAATCAGGAATACCATCTCCATCAGTATCATTACATACTTTTGATGTATTACTAAGTGCATACTGGGTATATGTAGAAGTATAATTGATGTTTCCTGATGTTCCTTCTTCAAATTTATCTAATAAACCATTCCTGTTGGCATCTATACATGTATTATAATTTACTATATCATTGTTGGCTAGTTCAGTATTTCCAGCTTCAATGCTATCACTACAACCATCACCATCACTATCCAAATCTAAAGAATTCGGAATACCATCATTATCAGTATCATCAGCTTCTCCACAGGTTATGCTTCTTGTATCAGACATACTGAAATTATCGAGAACTATTCGAACAAAATTCAACCCTCCCAAATCAATACTCAAGATGATAACCTCAAAGTTTCCTGGTGAAACAAACTCTCCTGAAATTTTCGTGAGTTCCGAACTTCTGAGTGAGTCAATTTGTCTACTATCCAATAAAATGGCATGTACTCCAAGTGCTTTAGGATGTAACGCCCCTGGTTCTGTTTGAATAACTGGTAAACTTGAACGCAAAGGAACTCCATAAACCTCAAATTTCATATCTGCTTCATAATTTGCATTTACGTTTTGAGGAGTAAGATCTATAGACCAAGTGATATTGTCTCCTGAGTTCATTCGAGAAACTAACTCATGCGCAATATATTCACTAAATCCGCTTCTGTAGCAGTACATACTTACATAACCATCAGAAATTTCAGTAGGTAAATGAGTATCTTCTACTCGTCCATCATAATCATAAACATTTCTGTAGAAATAGTCAGGAGTATTACTTGAAGGTTGAAACCAGTGTTTTATCCTATCCGTTTGACTCACATAATCAGGGAGTGAGGTATACTCATCAAAACTTCCATTTGATGAAATAAGAACTTCACTACAAGAACTAGCACCTTCCATGGTATCCAAAACACCGTCATTATCATCATCAATATCTACCGAATCAGGAATACCATCTCCATCAGTATCATTACATGATTTTACAGCATTTTGAAGTGCATACTTGATGTATGTAGAAGTGTAATTGATATCCCCCGATGTTCCTTCTTCAAATTTATCTAACAATCCATTTCTGTTGGCATCGGTTCCTGTATTGTAATTGATGATATCATTATTAGTCGGTTCGGTATTGCCCGCTTCAATACTATCACTACAACCATCACCATCACTATCCAAATCTAAAGAATTTGGAATACCATCATTATCAGTATCATCAGCTTCTCCGCAATTCACACTTCCTTTATCTGACATACTGAAGTTATCAAGAACAACTCGTACAAAATTTAAACCTCCTAAATCTATATTTAATATAATTACTTCAAAATTCCCTGGAGAAACAAACTCTCCAGAAGCTTTTGTTACTTCTGAGCTTCTCAACGAATTAAAATCATAAGTATCCAACAACACTGCACCTACACCAAGAGCTGTTGGAGATGTTGCTCCGCTAATGTTTATGGGTAAACTTGAACGTAAAGGAACTCCATATACCTCGAAACTCATATCACGTTGATAATTTGCATTTTCATTCTGCGGAGTAAGATCTAAAGACCAAGCTATTGTTTCTCCTGAACTTATAGATGACACTAGTTCATGAGCTATATATTCACTTATACCACTGCTATAACAATACATACTCACATATCCGTCAGATATCTCCGTTGGTAAATGAGCATCTTTTACACGTCCGTCATAATCATAAACATTTCTGTAAAAATAATCAGGGGTAAGACCTCTTGCTCCTGGTCCCGTCGGTTGAAACCAATGTTTTATCCTATCCGTTTGACTCACGTAATCTGGTAAGGAGGTATACTCATCAAAACTTCCATTTGAAGATATAACAGCTTCACCACAAACGCTTCCTCCTTCCATAACATCTAAAACACCATCATTATCATCGTCAATATCTACAGAGTCCAAAATACCATCTCCATCCGTATCCAATTGATTATTATTTGGAATTTGAAAAATATTAAGGAAAGGTATTTCCGAAATAACTTTCTTTTTCTCTATTTCAGGTATGCCTCTATCATTGGCTTTCATCATATGGATAGTACATGCCATGGTTAAAACGGCAATACCTAAGTTTCTGAATTTCGATGAAACATTTTTAACCTTTTTCGAAAACTCATCTTTTTCATGATTACTTATTTTCAAAAATAAAAGTTTGTTTAACTTCATTTGATTTAAATAATTTTCTTCTTGTTTGTTTAAAAAGTAACCTTGGATTTGCTTTTTTAAAGCATACACAGTCCGGTATAAAAAATCCCCCTCCATTTTTTAATTTAGTTTTACTTACAAATTATTTTAAAAGCTCTGATTGACTTAGAAAATCAAATAAACTTTTCTAGTCAGAAACAAAGTTCATTTTGATCAATTGCAACCTATTGGGGGCTAATCTAATGAGGTCGGCAAAAGTAAACTAAAAAATCACTTACACAAATAAAAAAATCAAATTAATTCACTAAAAAACAGCAACTTAACCCAACAACAAAAAGGTTATCCAATTCTGAATAACCTTTCTTTTATTATAAAAGTATTTGTTACTTAATTCGAACTATTACTATAATGAATAATATCTTCGTCATTATCATTATTCGTATTGGTTTGTCCTCCAGAATCCGATTTTATAGTCACTTTCAAAGGTCGTTGTCCCCTTGAGTTAGCGGGAGAAATAAATAGTGCTTTTACACCAATTTTAGAGAGTGTATTCCCAGGAAAAACGCCTCCATTTCCAACAAAAGTAAACTTATGAAGTCCACCTTCTAAAACATAACTCCAATCGGCATTATTAACGGTCATTCCATTTAAAGTAGTTAAGCTATTTTCAAAGGTAAAATCAAAATTATTACTCCCTGAAATTCTTACTTCCACAGGATTAATACCATCGGCGTCTTGTAAATTAGATTCTGCCACTGCGATTACAAAATCAATCCTACCTTTACTTCCATTCACAATTGTCTTAGCCGTAAATAGAACAGGAGAAAAATCAGGAGGCGTAGGAGGTCTACTTCTTTCTGAAACAATTATATGTACGGTAGCCCGATCACATGCTTGCGGATTTCCTGCATCGCAAACTTCATAAACAAAAGAATCTCTACCAATAAAGCCTTCATTTGGTTTATATTGAAATCTTCCATCTCCATTTAACGAAAGAGTACCGTTACTTACATCGACAATTGGGTTTGGAGAGCTGCTATTAATTTTTAGAAATTGAAAATGCCCTTCAGGATCTGTATCATTATCTAAAACATTTGCATTAAGTGAGTTTGTACCCGTATTCACTATAAAATACGCGTCATCATTTGCAACCGTAATATTCCCGTTATTTGGCAATACTTGTATATTAACTACTGCTGTATCACACATTGGTGTTGGTGAGGCCGAATCACAAATTTTATATACAAAACTGTCTTCACCTATAAAATCTGCGTTTGGCGTATATACGTATGTACCGTCTGCATTTATGACTAAAGATCCATTATTTACATTTGATACAGGAGTTCTATCGATGGTTATACTATCTCCATCAGGGTCAAAATCATTTACTATTAAATTTCCAGAAAGAACAGTATTTACGAGTGTCATTCCATTATCAGGATTTGCAATAGGCGCTTTATTTTCATTGCTTGCATCTGGTAAAACCTCTATAAACACTTTTGCTGTACTACAAGCCTGTGCGCTATTATCATCACATACTTGGTAAGTAAAACTATCCTCTCCAACAAAATCTGGGTTAGGAATATAGATGTATACTCCATTTGAAAGTAACCATAATCTTCCATGAGACACATCCTCTATTGGTCCAGAACTAACAGTTTGATTGTCTCCTTCAATATCAAAGTCATTTGTAAGAACATTTCCAACCGCGTGAGTAGCATTCACATTAATGGTTATAAAATCATTAACAGCATTTGTCGTATTCGGAGGAATACAAGCATTTTCATTGGCATCAATCACTCTTTGAACATCGCCAGTATTGTAAGGAGCGGCGACTACTTTCCCAGATATACTCACCGCACCAGCTACTTGAGTAAGTGGCTCGGCTAAATTTAAAGGATTATAATAAGTATCTCCCGTTCCATCCGTTTCAGGATCATTATATGCCTCATTAGCATCACTACACCCATCTCCATCGCTATCCGCATTTAAATAATCGAAAACACCAGAAGTTGTTCTCCTAGGATTAGTTCCATTATTATTTCCATTAATAGTTTCTACTACATCTGCCAAACCATCTGAATCGGCATCTGCCCCAGAACCAGGAGTATTCATATCATCTACTCTACCATCATTATTGCTATCTAAACTATCAGTTCCTGCCTCAGTAATATCGTAAATCCCATCATTATCACTATCTAAATCGATCCTATCTATGATACCATCTCCATCGGTATCTCTGTTCGAATTACCTCCATTTTCAACTGTATCTAATATTCCATCATTATCATCGTCCAAATCGCAATCATTTCCTATTCCATCTCCATCAGAATCTACAAAATTAGAATTGCCCGAATTACATGTATCACATACAACCGCTAGCTGACTAGCATTTCTTGAAGTTCCAATAGAAAAACTTACCCCATTTGGAACGCCATAGGTGGCACTCGAGCTATTGGTATTAACACCTCCTAATAAACTATTATTACTATTTAAATCATTAAAATCATAATTATTCCCTGCACTTTCCAAAGCATCAGGACACCCATCATTATCAGAATCTAAATCAAGTCTATCAACAATACCGTCTCCATCGGTATCTCTATTCGAATTCCCTCCATTTTCAACCGTGTCAAGAATTCCGTCATTATCATCATCCAAATCACAATCGTCTCCTATTCCATCACCATCAGAATCTACATAGTATATATTTCCTGGAGAACAAGAATCACAAACAACGGCCTGTCTATTCGCATCTTGAGAAATCCCTATCGAATAGTTGTTACTATTCGGAACACCATAGGTGGCACTACGATCGTTTCTATCTACTACTCCAGATAATCTGGTATCGCTATCTAAATCACTATAATTATATGGGTTTCCTGCACTTTCTAATGCATCTGGACATCCATCATTATCACTATCTAAATCTAAACGATTTGGAATCCCGTCATTGTCAAAATCTCTATTAACTACAGTAACTGTAGTACCATTGGGATGTCCTTTATAAATTCGAAGATCATCAATTAATATATATGTTCCTGTACTAAACTTATGGTGTGAATTTGATAACCTATCTTGATAACTAGTAGCTGATAACCTGATACTTTGAGAAGAACCATTTGCCCTAAATGGTCCAACAACTACTTTTTGAAAGGGGCCATTTCGTGGATGAAATCCTCTATTATATATTTTTTTAGTATATCGAGTTGTTCCACCAAAATTGACAGCAACTCTTCCTGATGACCCTGTAACATTATCCTGAGTAGGAGATATATCCATTTCAATATAATATTCTTTCCCTCTCTCTAAACCATAAATCGTTCGAAAAATCTCTTCTCTCCAGTTAACTAAAGGATCACATATATAACTGAAAAAAACCCAATAACAAAGCTGAAAATTTGGAACATGCAATAACCCTGCAACCGTTCCTCCATCCTGAGAAGGGTAGGTTAAAGCCCGAGAGTTTAATAAATCAGGAGTATATACTCCATTCCATCCCGGTGCGACTATTGTATTTCCAATATTATTTGTTCCATACCCATTAAATCTGTCTCTAAAAATTACTTCAGATGGAACATGAGTTGTTGTCACCGAATCTTCGTCAGTATCAAGTATTCCATCATTATCATCATCTAAATCACAATTATCTGCTATCCTATCTCCATCCGAATCAATATAGCCTGAATTTCCAGGAGTACAAGAATTACATTTCGAAGATGAGCTCCTTGTATTGTAAGCCGTTCCTTTACCGTAACTTCGACTATTTGGCACACCAAAAGTTGAACTATTACTATTGGTATTTACAGCTAACGATAAACTTCCATTTGTATTTAAATCGTGATTCTTATATGGGTTTCCTGAACTTTCAAGAGCATCTGGGCACCCATCATTATCACTATCTACATCCAAACGATTCGGAATTCCATCATTATCGAAATCTCGATTTACCACAGTCACCGTAGTACCATCTGGATGGCCTTTATATATCTTAAGATCATCGATTAACATATAGGTCCCTACGCTATAGTTATGATGTGAATTAGATAACCGATCTTGATTACTTGTGGCTGTTAATTTTATTGTTTGAGAAGAACTATTTGCTCTAAAAGGCCCAATTACCGTTTTTTCGAAACGACCATTTCTAGGATGGTTACTACTTGAAAATATCGTTTGTGAATATCTGGTTGTTCCACCAAAATTAACCGCAACTCTTCCTGATGATCCTGTGTCTCCATTTTGAGTAGGAGATATATCCATTACAATATAGTAATCCTCTCCTCGCTGTAAACCAGATACATTCCTATTGATTTCTTCTCTCCAATTAATCACCGGATCACATATATAACTAAAAAAGAACCAGTAGCACAATTGAAAATTGGGAACATGTAACAAACCTGCGACCGTTCCTCCATCTGGAGAACGATACGTTAACCCGTTTGAAGTTAATAAATCGGGAGTATATACTCCATTCCACCCTGGAGCAACTATATCGTTACCAATAGCATTGGTTCCATAGCCATTAAATCTGTCTCTAAAAATTACTGGAGAAGCAACTGTGGTCGTAGTTGTTAAAGACTCTTCAACTGTATCAAGGATACCATCGTTATCATCATCCAAATCACAATTATCACTAATTCCATCCCCATCAGAATCTACACCTTGTCTACATGAACTGGGTATTTGCAGCGTATATTTATAGGTTGGTAAGCTTATACTAGAGCTAGTCTCCCCAACTTCAAGATTCCAATCTCCACCTCTCCCCGTTAAATCATTCGAGGCCGCAATCTTTATCCCGAGTTCTTTTACTAAAATGTCTACTGCTTTAACACCTTTTATTCCTTTTCCAAATTCACACCCATAAATATTTAGTTGTTTAAGTGAATTTGCATCAATAATTGTACGTATCCATTGAACCACCTCATGAGCGTTCAGCCACTTACCGTTTATTAATAACTCTCCAGATTTTCCATGAGAAAAAAGATGAAAAACATCCCTGTTATTTTCTATAGCATCCAGTAATTGTTCAGAATTTCTAACACTTTTCTCTATAAAAACATTAGATTTTAAAACATCTTCCTTAATACTAATTGATTTAGCATTTATGTTCTTCGAACATACAAATGCCAAAATTATCAAGCTAAAGTTTAAAAATTTTGATTTGATCTGTTTATCTTTTTTTAGAAAAGTAGTACGATCATCTTTAATTTTCAGTAATGAAAATTTTCTATTTACGCGACTACTAAAGTTAATACTCTCTATGTAGTAGTTTAAAAGATAATTCTTTATTGTTCTCTTTAAAATAGAAACAACTTGACATAAAAAATCCCCCTTCATTTTTTATTCTAATTTTAACTTAAAAAAATATTATAGCTTACATTGATTTGCAAAATCAAATCAACTGCGCCGATTAGGATAGATATAAATTTATCTTATTTATTCTAACCTCTTTGGGGGGCACATAATGAGGTTGGCAAAAGTAAACTAAAAAATCATTTACACAAATAAAAACCAAATTAATTTACTGTAAAACAACTAATTGAATATAAAAAAATATCCAGATTTGGACAACCTTTCTATCTAAATATATTTACTAAGGTTTAATTTGAACTATTATTATATTGAATAATATCTTCGTCATTATCATTATTCGTATTGGTTTGACCTCCTGAATCAGATTTTATCGTCACCTTTAAAGGTCGCTGCCCTCTTGAATTTTCAGGAGAAATAAATACGGCTTTTACACCAATTTTAGAAAGTGTATTCCCTAAAAACTCACCGCTATTACCGATAAACCTGAACTTATGAAGACCAGCTTCGAAAACATAGCTCCAATCAGAATTGTTTACTGCTATTCCATTTAAAGTAGTTAAACCACTTTCAAAAGTGAAATTAAAATTGGCACTTCCAGATATTCTTAATTCAACAGGATCGATTCCATTAGAGTCTTGAAAGTTGGACTCAGCCACGGCCACTACAAAATCAATATCCCCACTACTCCCATTTACTACAGTTTGTCCTGTAAATAATGTAGGAGAATAATCTGGTGGAAGAAATCTTCTTACCATAATACGAACCGTTGCTTGATCACAAGCTTGAGAAGTTGCATTATCACAAGTTTCATATACAAATGAATCTTGCCCCCAAAAACCTGTATTCGGTTGATATGTAAATGTTCCGTTTGCATTTAATGTCAACGTTCCATTACTCACATTTGTAACAGGCGTTGCATTAACTGTTTGAGTATTTCCTTCCGGATCAGAATCATTGTCTTTTACATTTCCATTAACAGCATTTGAAGCTACATCTGACATTGTATAATATGCGTCGTCGTTAGCAATAGTAATATTACCTGTATTTGGCAATACTTGTATTTCTACTGTAGCCGTGTCACATAACGGTGTTGGTGAAGCTCCATCACAAATTTGATACACAAAACTATCTTCACCTATAAAATCTGTATTTGGAGTATAGGTATAGCTACCATCCGTATTTAATGTGAGTGTTCCGTTACTTACATTCGTTAACGGAGTCGTATTTATGGATATTACATCTCCATCAGGATCATAATCATTTACAATAGCATTTCCAGTTAAGTTAACATTTACATAAGTCACCCCTGTATCCGCGTTGGCTATAGGTGCTTCATTTTGTGAACTTACGTCTGGTAGTACCTCAATAAAAACAATAGCGGTACTGCATTCTTGAATTACATTATCATCACATACTTGATATGTGAAACTATCTTGTCCTGTAAATCCTGGATTAGGTTGATAAGTAAACGATCCATTCGAACCAAGACTCACTGCTCCATTTACTGCATTAATAATTGGAGTTGAATTTACCGTTTGAGTATCTCCCTGAATATCGAAATCATTTGTTAAAACATTCCCTTGTACTGACTGACCTTTATTGGTATTAATAAAATCGTTGACAGCATTTGTACTATTGAAACAAACTGAAACACAGTAGTCTTTATCTGTTACTTTAGCCACATCTCCTGTATCGTACGAAGCCGCAATGACCTTACCAGAACTATCAATAGTTCCTGCTGTAACAGTAAGTGGCTCTGCTGCGTTTGCAGGATTGTAATAGGTATTTCCATTACCATCGGCTAAAGGATTGTCGTAGGCCTCATTAGCGTCGCTACAACCATCTGCATCACTATCTGTATTCAAATAATCGGGCGTTCCAGAAGTTGTTTCTCTAGGAGTTGTTCCATTATTATCGCCATTTGTTGCTTCAATAGAGTCAGCTAGACCATTGCCATCAGCATCCAATCCTGAACTTGGATTATCCATATTATCGACCCTTCCATCATTATTAGCATCTAAATTATCTGTGCCCGCCTCAGTAACATCATAAATTCCATCATTGTCACTGTCCAAATCAATTCTATTTGGTACTCCGTCATTATCAGAATCACATTCTACTAGTAGATCATGGAAAATAGTTCTGTTGGTACTTGTTGAGGTATCAGCCGTTTCGTTTACACCAAATACAAAATTACCCGTGCTAAAAGTTGAATGATACAATCCCACCCAATAATCAGGATCCGATGAAGAAACCATGTTACTAGCGGTAACTGTTCGATAGGTTGAATAACTAAGGCTCGGGTTGAAATCTTGCGCAGTTGGTTTTAATTGAGATCCTGGCCCCACTTGAACAGCTTGAGAAGATTCATATCCATGAACATCTACAAAACCTCCATTGGTAGAACCATCAATATCTCTTAAAATTGAAACTACATTCGTTAAAGTTGCAGGCGTTGTTGTTCCTGATTCAACAACGGTTAATTTATATTCTACAAATGGATGCTCTTTATAATCGGCCTCAGCAATTCTTAAACCTCCTATTGATGTTCTTTCTAATCGCCCTGTTGGAATATTTTCGTTTATTATTTCTACTAAAACATCATAATTTACTCCATTAACTGATAATGCATTCACCTTTCTTAAAACATCTCCTGTATGAAGATCGGATGCCGTTCCTGATACCACTGCCAAAGTTTCAGAAATCACCCTTGTTGGGAGTGTTGAACATTCAGCAAAATCAGTAATACCATCATTATCATCATCTATATCACACAAATTTCCAATACCATCACCGTCAGAATCTACAAAAGCAGGATTTCCTGGTGCACATGAATCACAAATTGCAGAAACCTGCCCGCTATTATAAGAAGTCCCTCCCGTGAAATTAGTACTGTTTGGAACACCATAAGTTGAACTAGTGCTGTCTGTATTTACGTTACCTGATAAACTACCATCTCCATTTAAATCAGTGTAATCATACGAGTTTCCGTTACTTTCCAAAGCATCTGGGCAGCCATCAGCATCACTATCTAAATCTAAATGATTTGCAATACCATCGTTATCTGTATCGCAAAAATCAGTACTATAAGCAACCCCATCCAATCCATGAGGATCATAAGATTCCGGTCGAATAGAACCACTCGTTACATCATGTCGAATAACAACTTTGCTGACTCTATTTAGCGTAACAAACCCAATTGATGTTTCAATATTTTGTCCAACCATCACAGTCCCCTTTGAATTACCATCAGCATCATAAATATTTATCATTCCAGTGGCATCATCTCCAACGACACCTCCTTCTAAATATGCAATCAATTTATTATCTGCATATACTTGGTATTTTAAAACAGGGTTATTATCTGGAAATGTATCGAAGGCATCAATAATATCTAGACTAAATGCAGTAACCGGTGTTGTAAAGTCAATTTCTATACTGTAATAATCTCCAACACCTGGTCCTAATTCTGGCTCTACATAAACACCATCACCTGAACTTCCCGAAATAAAATTATCTGTTGTTGTATCTCGAAATTCTGCCCTGTCATTTACTGGATGGTTACATGTATATTTCATGGTACCATTGGCAAAGGTTACCGTACTCAAAGTAGCTGTTCCATCACCAGAATGACTTGCGGAAAAATCATCAGTTCCATTAAGAAGAGTTAAGTTTTTTCCTTGGTTATAAGCCCCTTGCTCAAAACCCGACTTTCTATATCCTAATCCATCTGTATTCCCTCCGCTAGAATATACATCAAAACCTCTTAAGTTCCAGGTTACATTCCCTGAACTTGGCGCAGTTGCTCCAGGAATAGCTAGACATAACTCATCAAGGTCCAAAATCCCATCGTTATCATCATCCAAATCACAATCATCTGCAATACCATCGCCATCTGAATCTGTTCCTATAGAACATGGATCTGAAACAGTAACTGTCCTTGAACATGTTCTTGAACTACTATTAATACATCCAGAAGGAGAGCTTGTATTGGTTCTTGTAAACGAAACAGTGTAAGTCCCTGCTTTTGTAAAGTAAATATTTCCTGTAGTTGTTCCATTTCCAGTAGATACACTAACTCCAGTACTAGGAGAAACACTCCATGTAGTATTATTTGAAGGTGTTCCTCCACTTACCGAATATTGAGTAGTTTGTCTAGGATCTACATTAGAGTCCCCGGATACATTGCAAGCGCTAACAGGATCACAATTCAACGGTCTAGTGTAAGGAATACTCATACTATTCCTATCGATTAATATATCATGTTCGTACGTTCCTCCTGATTGATGTCTCAAGCGAACAAGTGTTGACGTACTATTTGCTGTAAAAGATCGGGTATATGTTCTAAAAGAATGATCCCAAGGTGTAGAAGGGAGTACTATATTTTCATTATGAACATTACCAATACTTAAATTCAACGTTAAAGAATGTGGTGATTGATAACCGTTTGTCATGTGGTTATGTGCCCTGAAGCTAATTGTATAGCGATTTCCAACAATCGTGGAAATTCTTTGTTCTACATATCCGTTATTAACATAACCATTATTTAAATTAATTGCAGAATGATCTGACCAGTTTACATACTGTGCTCCATTGTGATAACTCCAACCATTTGAATTCAACAAATTCTGAAGATTATAATTATAGGATGGCACATTGATACTATCGATAGTATTTCCCGCCTCTAAAGTCCAATCACCATCTTTTCCAGTTATATTATTAGAAGCAGCTATTTTGAAACCAAATTCTCTAATTAAGAAATCAATTGCTTCTTGACCTTTGGTTCCTTTCCCAAATTCGCATCCATAAAGGTTTAATTGGTTAATCTTTCCAACTTCTAGGTTATTCTTAATCCAATTAGCTATTTCTTGAGCATTTAACCATTTGCCCTGAATAAACAATTCTCCCGATTTTCCATGTGAAAACAAATGAAAAGTGCTATTTGATTCTTCTATCGAATTCTGAAGCAATTCAGGCTCTTTTATGGTTTTATCAAAATAAGCTTTTAAGAGTTTATTATTTCCAAAAGATTCTACCTCATTTGCCTTTAGGTGTTGAAACCCAAAAACAAATAACAGTAATAGAATAACCATATTGCTCGACTTCTTTAAAAGTCTTCTATTACCTACCCTTAAATTAGATTGATTTGGAACTTTAATTCTTAAAAACAACAATGCTTTTAAATCTATTCGATTCAGATAATTTTCAGTTCTTCTTTTAAAATAGTTGTACCCTGAATATTTTTTTAGAGCACACACCATCCGGTATAAAAAATCCTCCCCCATTTTTTACATAGTTTTAGCATTCACAATAGACTAAAGCTTCGTATGGTTTCTTCCTAAAAACGAATTCACCTTAAGGCCAAAAACAAATTTTTATTCATTTCAACCTCTCGGGGGGCATACCTAATAAAGTTGAGGCAAATGTACATTAAAAAAACTAGCACACAAAAAAACGTTTAATTTAAAATACTATATAACAATATTTTAAACCTCCCTTAACAACTATTATTCTTTTTCTCTCTTTAACATGAACAGACTCTTAATAATAAAACTACCTCACAATTTAATGTAAGGTAGCTTTTATATTTATTGTTTGTTTTACTTAATGATGACCGCACTAGTTGTAAACTAGCGGTAGCCGTTACTTTGATATACTCGCTCCTGCAGGTGCACTAATACGTGGTTTTATTCCTATTATTTTTAAAAATTAAATTCTTATTGCTCACTCTTAATCGCCACTAGTTGCAAACTAGCGGTAGCCGTTACTTTATCATACTAGCACCATCAGGGGAAATAACTATTTTTCTCTAAAACATTCAAAAACCTTTCTATAGCTCGGGTCTAAATCATAATTATTAAAATCTGATATAATAAAAGTCATATAAGAATTTGAAACTGTCTTGCCAAATTCCATACTTGAAACTACTACCTGCCCGTTATAAATAGTATCTTTCCATTTCTCTCCAAAAATATATGGAATCTCTTTTGCTTCACTCAGAACACCATCAGACTTTGAAATATAAAATCTAGGCATTAAACCATAACCCTTATCTGATTTAAATTTAGTCTCTAAAATTCCATTTTGAGGTATTCTATAAACTCTTTCATTATTTATATACTCCTCCTTACTACCGCCCTCCATGTCAAAAATTACTATAACAGTACCTCTATACTCTTTAGGTAACATGAAAATGCTATTTTCCTTTAAGTTCGGTACGCAACCCACTACAACAGTAAAAGAGATAAGTAATAAAAAAATATATTTCATCTTTATAATTTACAATAACCAAAAAATATATGCTTAAAATAAAAAAACTACCTCAATTAACTAAAATTAAGGTAGCTTTTATATTTATTGTTGTTTTACTTAATGATAACCGCACTAATTGCAAACTGGCAGTAGCCGTTACTTCGACATACTAGCGCCATCACGAAATAGCTTAAAGACCATAAGTTATATCCCTAGCATGTGCTTTTAGATTTAATTTATCTGACTCCAATATTAATTCCATCCAACCTGCTTCTTTCACTAATATTTTTGACACAAAAATACCGTTGAAAACTTCATTTTTAGAATCAATTTTAATCTCAAAAACATCCTTTTTTAGTTGAAGAGAAAACCTCGAATGCATTCCATCAAAACCAAAACTTCTTGGTATGTATATATCTCCTTGATTCGGAAAGTTGAAACTAATCACATTATAATTCAAAGAATCCAAAGAGTTTTTATTTTGAATCGAGATTTCTTCAATGCTCCAACTTTCTGATAAATCCTTATTAAACTTTTCCATTTTATTCTCACAAGAAAATAACACGAAACTAGCTATTATTATTAATATATACTTATTCATATAATCATCTTCTAAAAAGGACTAAACCAGCCTCAAATGGATCTTTATGAATAAAGGCTATTTACTCACTCATTGCGACGCCCATCGATTCATATTTTAATCATAATTTCTTTCTATAAGTAAAATAGGCTCTTAAAAACAACAAAGAGAGTTCTGGTTTTGTTATTATTACTTTTCTTTTAGTTGAGTTTTTATTTGCTTATACGGTACAACCACTATTTAAGAATTAAAGTAAACTCTGAATTAAATATCTATCGAATTATTTCTTGTTTTGTAAATGGTAAATTCTTGAACTCTCCACTTATAACTACTTGTTCTGGAACTTCTATACCTGGTAAAGCTGTGCCATTGTAAAACGTACCTGAAAACTCACCCGATATTTTACCTCCAGAGCATGACGTTATCCTAATAACTACGTCACTTTCTTCTAAATCATCAAATACATCTTGTTTATCATTATGAACATTTGCATAACTGTTATTACCCAAACCATAATAAAACCATATTAAAGCTTCATCTAAATTAGGACCTGCTCTTGTATATTCTTTTACTGTAACACAGTCTGACATTCTACTTTCAGCTACAGCTAAAACAATTTTATAATTTTCATTATATGCGGTAATATCATAACGCTGGCCTTCTAAGTTTGTAATATGAGACAATACAGAAGTATAATTTGTTGCCTCCCATGTATCATCTCCAATAGTTACTCGAACATAAGAGTCTCCAGAAAGGTTTTCCTCATTTCCTCCGCAACTTGATAAATTTAATGCTAAAAACATCATAGCAATTAAATAAATTACTCTTTTCATATCTATTTATAATTAAAATTTACTCTTTCGTGGGCTTCTTTTTCAAGCCTTATTACAACCACCTCACTATATATCCCAAGGTAGCTTGTATATTTATTTCACTTCACCATATACTCCACTAATCAAAGACTAACACAATCTAGGATAGTTAAGAATATATTATTTACTATTGGTCAGTATCAACATAATAAACCTTACCCGAATAATTCTCTCCATTATCGAAAGAACTCTGAACCGTAATAGAGTTACTTGTAACATCAGTAATTTTCACTAAAGTACTACTAATCAATTGCCCTTGACCTGTTAGATTAGAAATCTTTAAAATACCTGCTTCTTGATCAACCCAATCCCAATCTCCTTCTCCAGTAAATTCAGATCCTAACACAACTATTTTTTGTTCGTATTTACCATTACTATTGAAATAAATATCGGCAGTGACGTTGTCAGAGTCATACCACCATTTATTTAAAATACGAGAACCATCATTAATGTTGTCATCATTATTACCACATCCAACAAAACTTAATGCCATAAACATCATAGCAAATAAAAAACATACTTTTTTCATATCTAATATTAATTTATAATTTACTTTTTCAATAAAGATTTTACAATCTCTTGCTTTCTAATTACCTAAAGAAAATAGAATAGAATTCCAACAAATAGCAATTTTTCGAAGCAGTGCAAAAGTAAAAAACCTCTTCAAAATAATGAAGAGGTTTTTTAAATATATTGTCTTTGTTTTTAGTCTATTTGCGAAACCCTTAAGGTATTCACCATACCTTTCGCTTCAACTGGCATTGAAGAAAGATTAATAATAAAATCTCCTGTTTTTACATATCCTTTCTCCTTAGATATCTCATTAATATCTTCAACAGTATCGTCAGTACTTAAATCTCTGTCGTAATAGTAAGCTCTAACCCCCCAAAGTAAATTTAATTTACCCAATATTCTTTTTTCAGAAGAAAAAGCTAATACATGTGCTTTTGGTCTCCATGCAGATATTTGGAAAGCAGTATAACCACTATTTGTTAAAGTAGATATTGCAGAAGCTTTAATATCATCTGCCATCATAGCTGCGTGATGACAAACAGATTTTGTTATAAAACGATTTGTTCTAATATGTGGAGCTTCTTGTGGTACCTTAATAAGGTCAGAAAATTCAACGCTTCCAATAATCTCAGTCATTTTCTTGATTACTCTAATTGGATGCTTTCCTACAGAAGTTTCTCCCGAAAGCATTACTGCATCCGCTCCATCCATAATTGAATTCGCTACATCATTTACCTCCGCTCTTGTCGGTACTGAATTCTCAATCATCGTCTCCATCATTTGGGTAGCAATAATAACTGGAATTCTAGCTTGCTTAGCTCTTTGAACTAAACTCTTTTGAATTAAAGGTACGTCTTGCATTGGTACTTCAACACCTAAATCACCCCTAGCAACCATTAACCCATCACAATAAGGTATTAATGCATCAATATTTTCTACTGCCTCAGGCTTTTCTATTTTTGCTATTACAGGTACTCTATATCTCGACTTTTGCTTAATTAAGTCTCTCAACATTCTCAAGTCTTCAGGAGTTCTTACGAAAGAAAGCGCCACCCAATCAACTTCTTGCTCCAATGCAAAAACAACATCTTTTTTATCCTTCTCTGTTAATGCAGGTAATGAAATGTCAGTATTTGGTAGATTTACTCCTTTTTTCGATTTTAAAGGACCTCCAACAACCACTTTGGTTACAACATTTTTATCTTTATCTGTAGAAATTACTTCAAACATTAACTTTCCATCATCTACCAAAATATTCTCTCCTGCTTTTACATCTCTAGGAAAGTTTTGATAGGTCATAAAAGCTTTTTCTTTCGATCCTTTACACTCTTCTGTTGTAAACACGAACGTATCTCCTTCCTTTAGCACAACACCATCTTCCATAACTCCAACGCGTAATTTTGGACCTTGTAAATCCGCCAAAATTGCAACATTGAACCCTCTCTCTTCATTTATTTCTCTAATTTGTTGAACACGTTCTTTCACGATGTCGTAATCGGCATGTGAAAAATTAATCCTAAAAACATTTACCCCTTCTTCTGCCATTCTTTCCAAAACTTCTTTGGTACTTGTGGCAGGTCCTAGTGTGGCAACAATTTTCGTCTTTTTATTATGTGGCATATACTAAAAAATTAAAAAATCCTTAGATTTTAATGAGTCTATATCTATTTCGTATGACGTTAATACTTGTGGTAACTCTTTTAATTTTACCACTAAGTTTGATAAATAATCTGAATTAACGCCCCCTTCTATTTTTATAAAATAATCAACTTTTTTCTTCTCAGGAACTAAATAATCTACTGTATAACTTTCAGTAAACAGACTTACTCCATTAGTTGTTGATTTATTCTTAAAAGTATTATTAATCAGGAAGAAATCGTGTTCTGCATTGGAATATTCATATACAGAAAATGATGCTTTCACATCATTTTTATTATTCTTATCTAAATTAAAATTACTTTTCTTAAACGTACAACTTAGCTGTCGGTTGAGCAGATATGCTAACTTATAATCACCCAAAGTTGTATGTATTGCTACTAACGAATACTCGCATGATGAAAAATCGTTAAAATCTAACTCATAAATTGTCATAAACAACGCTAAGTTTTTTGCTAAGTTAATGAATGTCGTTAAAATTTAATGTGAAAATAACGAAAAGGTTTTCGAGAATACTATTAAGAATTCGACATTTTATCTTGCATTGCGAAGTAAACTCTTTTCGCCGCAATCTCTTCTGCTTTCTTCTTTGATGTAGCTCTTCCCTTGGCTACCATAACTCCATCAATACTTACACGAACACTAAAGTGCTTCTTATCTTGATTACCAGTATCTTCATAAGAATCGAATTTATACTTCTTCTTATTCTTTTGACACCATTCAATAATGAACCCTTTATAACTCGAAATCTTACCTTCCAATCGTTCAATATCCACATAAGGTAAAATTACTTGTTCGTAAATAAACTGATGACAGTAATTGTAACCTCTATCCAAATAAATAGCTCCTATTAGAGCTTCAAAAATATTTCCATGAATATTTTCACTTATTTGGTTGTTGGTAATATTGCTTTTTACAAATTTTAAGAGATCTAAATCTTTTCCAAGAGCATTCAAATGCTCACGACTAACAACTTTAGACCTCATTTGTGTTAAATATCCTTCATCTCCTTCTGGTACCTTCTTATACAAATAAGAGGCAATTACTGAACCTAAAATGGCATCACCTAAAAACTCCAAACGTTCGTAGTTAATAGGATTACCTTTACTATCAATTAACTTTAAGGATCTATGTGTAAACGCTTTTTTATAATGCGTTAATTTTATAGGCTTAAAATTTAATAGCTCCTTTAGTTCGTAGTAAAAGTTTTCATCCTCTTTATTCTGGGGCTTAACTATTCTACGAAGGAAATTCATATAAATTTAATCTAGTTTTTTGAAAGCAACACAAGCATTATGACCTCCAAAACCAAAAGTATTACTCATGGCCACTTTTATTTCTCTATTTTGAGCTTTGTTAAGTGTTAAATTAAGATCAGGATTAATATTCTCGTCAACGGTAGAATGGTTAATTGTTGGTGGAACAATTCCATTTTCCATGGCAAGTATTGAGGCGATTGCTTCAATAGCTCCTGCAGCACCTAACAAGTGACCAGTCATTGACTTTGTAGAATTTATATTAATTGTTTTGGCATGCTCTCCGAATACTTCTGAGATAGCTTTTAACTCTGCCACATCTCCTAACGGAGTTGAAGTTCCGTGAGTATTAATATGATCAACGTCTTCTGGTTTTAATCCCGCATTTTCAAGACAGTTTTTCATAACAGCTATAACTCCTACTCCTTCTGGATGCGGAGCTGTCATATGATGAGCGTCAGAAGATAATCCTCCTCCAACTACTTCTGCATATATTTTAGCACCTCTTGCTTTGGCATGTTCGTACTCTTCAAGTACAATTGCTCCTGCTCCTTCTCCTAAAACGAATCCATCACGTTCTGCGTCAAAAGGCCTTGATGCACTTTCAGGACTATCGTTTCTTGTTGATAACGCATGCATTGCATTGAATCCTCCCATACCAGCAATGGTAACTGCTGCCTCACTACCACCAGTTACTACTACGTCACAATGACCTAGTCTGATGTAATTTAATGCATCAATCATCGCATTGGCCGATGATGCACACGCTGATACTGTTGTATAATTAGGTCCCATGAAACCATTTTTAATAGAAATGTTTCCTGGAGCAATATCAGCAATCATTTTTGGGATAAAAAATGGGTTAAATTTAGGAGTACCGTCTCCTTTAGAGTAATTTAGAACTTCGTCTTGGAAAGTTTCTAAACCACCAATTCCTGCACCCCATATTACACCCACTCTTAATTTGTTAACCTCATCTAAATTAAGTTTTGCATCTGCAATTGCCTCATCAGAAGCAACCATAGCATATTGCGTGAATCTATCCATTCTACGCGACTCTTTTCTATGGATGAAGTCGTTTACATTGAAGTCTTTAAGCTCACATGCAAAACGAGTCTTGAACTTGGCAGCATCAAAATATGTTATAGGTGCTGCTCCGCTAACTCCGTTAACCAAGCTATTCCAATACTCATTTTTATTGTTTCCTATAGGCGTTAATGCGCCAAGTCCAGTTACTACAACTCGCTTTAATTGCATATAATTCTTATTTTTTGCTTCTTATTATTTAGTGCCTTCAATATAGCTAATCGCTTGTCCAACGGTAGCAATGTTTTCAGCTTGATCATCTGGAATTTGAATATCAAATTCTTTTTCGAATTCCATTATTAATTCAACAGTATCTAATGAGTCAGCTCCTAAATCGTTTGTGAAGCTTGCTTCATTTGTTACCTCGCTATCGTCTACTCCTAACTTGTCAACGATAATCGCTTTTACTCTTGATGAAATGTCTGACATAATTTTATAAGTTTTAAAATTTAAAATCGGGGCAAAAATACAAATCTTAAGTTTTAATTCTAATTTTTCCTCAAAAATGTGATGTCTAAAATAAAAAAAATACTTGAATCTTTTGTCTCAGAGCCCTTCAATCTTAATAATTATTCTTTTTTTTGCACTAACAACACAATCAAAAAAAACATGAAACGTATAGTGATTTTTGCTTCAGGTTCAGGAAGTAATGCCGAAAACATCATTAATTATTTTAAAGATTCGAACGATATTTCAGTAACTCATGTTCTTTCGAATAATAAGAATGCAAAAGTTTTTGAACGATGCGAACGTTTGAATGTTGAAGCTTCATTATTCGATAAAGAGAGCTTTACAAAAGACGATACAGTGCTAAATTTTTTACAAGTAGAGGCTGATTTCATCGTTCTAGCGGGCTTTTTATGGCGAATTCCAGCGGCAATTGTGGAAGCTTTTCCTAATAAAATCATTAATATTCATCCAGCTTTATTACCTAAATATGGGGGAAAAGGAATGTATGGTATGAATGTGCATAAAGCTGTTAAAGAGAATAATGAAACAGAAACGGGTATTACCATACATTATGTGAATGAAAATTACGATGAAGGAGCAATAATATTTCAGGCGAGAACGGAAATAGCTCCTAAAGATACTCCTGATAGTATTGCTGGTAAAGTTCATACTTTGGAATATGAACATTTCCCTAAAGTTATTGAAAACGTCATTTTAGATAATGAGTAAAAAAAAGAAATACTATGTAGTTTGGAAAGGTAAAAAAACGGGTGTTTTTACCTCATGGGCAGAATGTAAAAAACAAATTGATGGTTTTGAAGGAGCTCAATATAAATCTTTCGTAGATAAAAAAGAGGCTGAGGTAGCTCTGAAAAAGTCTTACAATGACTACAAAGGGGTTAATACAAAGGTAAAAACCTTAACAAAAGCAGAAAAAGAAAGGTACGGCTCTCCTATTTTGGAAAGTATTTCTGTAGATGCCGCTTGTGCTGGTAATCCCGGTATTATGGAATATCGAGGTGTTTTAACTCATAATAAGAAACAACTATTTATAAAAGGTCCGTTTAAAAATGGAACTAATAATATAGGTGAGTTTTTGGCCTTAGTACATGGTATTGCTTTCTTAAAAAGTAAAAAAATGGAGAGTCTTCCCATTTATTCGGACTCTAAGATTGCCATGAGCTGGATTAGACAAAAAAAATGTAAAACCAATGTTGCTTTCGATAATTCCAACAAAGAGCTCTTAGAGTTAATAAGAAGAGCCGAAAATTGGCTCCAGAACAACTCATTTAAAAATCCTATTTTAAAATGGGAGACGAAAGCTTGGGGAGAGATTCCTGCAGATTTTGGAAGAAAATAAAAAAACCGAGTAATTAGCTTACTCGGTTTTTCAATATATTTAATTAGATATTACTTAATAGCAATCTTGGTTTCTTCTCTCCAAGTTTGAACGCTTGCTATGGTATGATCTTTATAATCAATTTCTCTTAGGCCTTCTTTGTGCCACATAAACCACTTCCCTGTTTTTTTACCATTAGTATAATGAGCGATAGCGGTTTTATTTCCTTTTTTATCGAAAGTTACCCAAGTTCCTTCAAGTTTTTTATTTTTAAAGAAACCTTGCTCTTTTACAGTTCCGTCTTTATAAAAATATGTAGCTTTTACTAAATCACCTGCTTTTTCGTATTTCGGTTCTACTTGAGCTTGCACAGCAACAAAGCACAACATACAAGCTAAAACAATTATTTTTTTCATATCTAACATTTTAATCATTAACATTTATATTACAAACATAGCATTTATTTTACACATAAACAACATTTTGGTAACATTAATTTAACATTAGATTTTAAGCTATTCTTTTCTACATTTTACTATATTTACTGTTATTCAATCATTTAAACAAAAAATCATGGCAGTAATGAAAGTTATCGAAATCTTAGCTAATTCTGACAAAAGCTGGGAAGACGCAACAAAGAAAGCAATTAAACACGCTTCTAAATCTGTTAAAAACATCAAATCGGCATTCGTTCAATCACAAAGTGTGGTAGTAAATGATGACGAGGTAGCAGAATTTAGAGTTAACCTGAAAATTACTTTTGAAGTAGTTTAATTGTAAAATATCATTTATTTATTATGCGATTTCTGAAGAAATCGCATATTTTTATGGTATGAATTTACTACAGAACTCCTTCGTAGCTATTTTAGCTCTTATACACATTTACATACTAATATTAGAAATGTTCTTATGGACTAAACCAAAAGGAAGAAAAGCTTTTGGAATTAGGGATGAGCAATTTGCTGAAGACACCAAAACTTTAGCTGCTAACCAAGGATTGTATAACGGTTTTCTCGCTGCTGGTTTTATTTGGGCTTTGATTTCTCAAAAAACTGATGTTGGTATCTTTTTTGCAGCATGTGTTTTCGTTGCCGGGCTTTATGGAGCATATTCAACCGGCAAAAAAAAGATTTTATATATTCAATCCGTACCAGCTATTATCACTATTATTCTCTTAATACTATAAGTTAACTAGTTAAACTATTACTACTACAACTCAATATTAACTATTTAAAAATTATAATTAAAAAAATGGAACAGTACATTGAAAAGACAAAGGAACTGTTGATGGACTATGCTCCAAAAGTTTTAACAGCTTTGGCTATTTTACTAGTAGGATTATTTCTTATAAAAATAGTCGTTAAAGGTGTTAAGAAAGTAATGCAAAAACAAAACGTTGATATTACTTTACAGAAATTTCTGGGCGACTTATTGGGATGGGCTTTGAAAGCTTTATTGTTTGTCACCGTAATTTCAAAACTTGGAGTAGCTACAACATCGTTTGCCGCAATTATTGGTGCTGCTGGTTTGGCTATAGGTTTAGCTTTACAAGGCTCGTTATCAAATTTTGCAGGTGGAACCTTAATAATGATCTTTAAGCCCTTTAAAACTGGTGATTTAATCGAAGCTCAAGGCGTTACAGGAGTAGTTAAAGAAATTCAAATATTCACAACTCATGTAAATACTCCTGACAACAAACTTGCCATTATCCCCAACGGAGCTCTATCAAATGGGAACATCATTAACTTTACAAAGGAAGGTAAACTCCGAATCGATTTAACCTTTGGGGTTTCTTACGATGCCGATATTAAGCAAACAAAAGAGATTTTAATGGAAGTACTTACTTCTAATGATAAAGTATTGTCAGAACCCGCTCCTACCGTAAACGTTTCAGAACTTGCCGATAGTTCAGTAAATTTTGCTGTGAGACCATGGGTTGATGTAGCTCATTATTGGGATGTTTATTTTGAAACTACTGAAAATGTAAAAATTGCATTAGACAAGGCGGGTATTGAAATTCCTTATCCACACGCAGTTGAAATTCAGAAAAAAGAATAACAACCTAACGTAACCATTATAAATTAAGAAAGTCGTTTGATAAACAACACAAACGACTTTCAAACATAATGGGGGCTCTATTGACCCAAGTTATAATTGTTACTGAGAATTATTTATTCTCTCTTAGTTTCTTAATTTTAGCTCTTCTATCTTGAATTTCTTTCATTGCTTTCAATCGCTCCTTTTCAGCTCTTTCTTCCATGGCTTCCTTGCCTTGAACAATGATAAATAATGATCTTCTGTTTAACTGATGTTCTTCTTTAGAACATTTTTTCTGATTTCCATCATCACAGTTATTTAACAGTTTCGATTCTCCAAAACCTTGAGCGCTTACAATTCTACCTCTTTCTATTCCTCTTTCAATAAGATATTCTCTTGTAGAAGCGGCTCTATTTTGAGAAAGCCTTAAATTATACGATGCTTTACCCCAACTATCTGTATGAGATTCTATCCTAATAACTAACTCAGGATGATTGTCCATTACTCGGTAAAGCTTCTCAAGCTCATACTTTGCATCCTCACGGATATCATGTTTATCTAAATCAAAATAAATTGGTTTCAGATCAATACGATCCCCTACAATTAATTTATCTAAAGTTACGTTAAAATTATTAATTTCTTTAGAAGACAACTCAACTTTTCTCATTGAAGGTTCATAATCGAATTTTTTAGCACTAATTGTGTATTTAGAATCACATGGTACCTTTTCTAACATATACAGCCCTTTATCATCTGACAATACCTCTTCAATAATTTCTCCTTGCTCATTTAATAATGAAACCGTAGCATATGATACGTTAGTTTCAGTTTTAGAATCAACAACATGACCGCTTATTTCATTAGTACACGGAGGCGGTACTGAATAAATGAAAAAACTATAAATATCATCACTTCCTTTACCTTTATCTCTGTTTGAAGAGAAGAAACCATATTTTCCTTCATCATTTATAAAAAAAGCAAAATCATCTCTATTACTATTTAAAGGCTCTCCTAAGTTTATTACTTCTTTGTTTGCGCTGTTTTCACCAAGCTTTGTTTGAAATATATCCAATAAACCTAAACCAGTATGTCCATCCGACGAAAAATACAAGGTACCATCACTTCCAACAAATGGAAATTCTTCCCTTCCTCTAGTGTTAATTCGGTCTCCCAAATTTTGAGGAACACCATAGTTATCTTCGGCATAGATTTCTACCATATATAAATCTGTCATCCCTTGACCTCCTGGCATGTCCGAAGTAAAATATAATAGTTTTTCATCAGGACTTAAAACTGGGTGTCCAACTGAATAATCATCACTATTAAAAGGAAGTTCAATAACGTTTGTCCATACACCATTAACTAAAGAAGCTTTAAAAACTTTAAGGTTTACAATCTTCTTTTTGTCTTTTCTTACCCTTTTACCATCAAAATTATTTCTGGTAAAATACATGGTTTTCCCATCTTTGGTAAAAACTGGTTTTCCTTCATGATACTCTGTTGTAACTGGAGCGCTAATCATTTTAGCCTCATTTAATACTAAAACAGTATCTTTTTTACTCCAATCTAATGGTTGTATCTTAGTTTTTGCCTTGTATATATTCAGGAACGGTTGATTGTTCCAGTCGTATATTTTCTGTTTCAAGTTTGTATTAAGAGCTGACGAGGTAAAATAGGCATTTCCATCAAGGATAAACCCTCCATAATCTGAATACTCAGAGTTTATCGCTAAATTACTCACACTAATTCGTTCTTCTTTCATCTTAGAATGCTCTAAAATGTATTCTGAACTCTCCATTCCACTCTTTACAATACTTTCAGGTAAAGATTTTAACGATTTCAATATTGAATCCGATTTCTTATACTTCCCTGTACTTCTCAATACCTGCGCATACTTAAACAAATATGCATCAGATAACTCTTCTTTATATTTCTCAACCAGTTTACTATACCAAACCTCAGCTTCTTTTACATCAGCATTATTATAATATGAATCGGCTAATCTCGAAAGCACATGCTTTGAATCATCACCTTTTTCATTATATATATCTTTATACAATTCAGCTGAACGTACGTAAGAAAACTCATTGAAATATCTATCTGCTACTCTTCTACTTTGCGCGTAAGAATTAATACTAATACATAAGCAAAGAATAAGTAACTTTTTAAAATGTAATTTTATTCTCATGACTAGTTTAATTAGAAGAATCTTGGTGACCTATACTTTAACTCTTTGAATATATCATAACGTATCATTACCTCATGCGTTCCTGAGTTTGTTACATTATAATTTGTTGTTGTAAGGTCATACGCATACCCTATCAAGAAAGAATCACTTACTTGAAATCCTAATAATACACTGATGGAATCATCCCATCTCCATGCAATACCTGTTCTAAATTTTTCATTAAACATTACTGTCGCAGATATATCTAAAGAAACAGGAGCTCCTGCCACAGCTTTTAATAAAGTTGCAGGTTTTAATTTAATACTCTCTGTTACATCAAATACATAACCTCCAATAAAATAGAAGTGCATTCTTTCTACTGCAGTTGTTTGAATCGACTGAAGGTTTCCATCGTAATGTTCAGATTTTAAGAAATTAGGTACCGATAAACCTACATACCATTTTGGCTCATGGTAATAAACTCCTGCTCCAATAGTTGGTAAAAACCTACCACTGATATTATTAGCAAAAATTGGTTCATTTTCATCAACCTGACCTTTCGACCAGTCAATATTCAAAAGTCTACCACCTAACCTTAATCCGAACGATAAGTTTCCTTGATGTCCAGTTTCTATGCTATAAGAACCATTTGCATCGAAATAAAATTCATCTGACGGTCCTATTTTATCATTTAATAAATTTATCCCTAACCCAAGTCCTGAGTAACCAAGAGGTGTATCAAAACTTAAATTTTGGGTATCTGGAGCACCGTTAAAGCCTACCCATTGAGCTCTACCAAGTGCAGTAATCACTGCATGGCCTCGTGAACCAGCATATGCCGGGTTCACACTCATTGTATTGAACATATATTGGGTGTAATGAGGATCCTGTTGAGCGGTTAACTCAACAAGACCTATTACTGTAAGAAAAAAATATATTCTTATTATTCTCTTCATGTTTTCACTCTATTTCAAAAAATTTATACCTAGGTAGACTATCGGTTAAGATATAGCCACCCTTTTAATACATCACTTCCGTTACCTAAATCGATCATATAAAAATATGTTCCTGTTGGCAACTCCTCTTCAACTTGTACATTTGCTCTACCTTGGGATTTTCCTGTGAATGAAATTGTATTATTATTATATCCTTCAACTCTAAATACGAGGTTACCCCATCTGTTAAAGATCTCAACAGTGTTATCTGGGTAATTTGTGATACAGTCAATTTTAAAGTACTCATTAACACCGTCGCCATTTGGACTAAACTCGTTATAAATATCTAAACAAGTATTTAAAATTAGGTAAGTGGCATCATCTGTTGGGTCATTACCAATATCTGGGCCATCAACCGTTAAAGGATCTGTTATTGTATTTCCAAACTCATCGGTTCCAGCATCAGAAGTCACACTTACATCATCAGTTCCGTCTGGACTATCTCCTGTTGCTGTTGCAATGTTGCTATAACTACCATTATCAAGATTCAACTGTGTTACTGCATATTGAGCAGTTACCGTAGCAGACTCTCCTGGTTCCAAACTAGCTATTGGGTTTCCAGAAGTAATTGTTGCTCCTAAATCAGTTACCTCAATATTAGACAATATTGTCTGTCCTGTATTGGTTACAACCAACTCATAGGTAATCAATGAACCAACATCATATGGACCAATAGAAGTCACACTTTTGATTAATGTCATACTTGAGTTATTTCCTGGACTACTATCCAAATTAATATCAGTAGCATCATTTGTAGGATCGGTATCCGCATCTGGACCATCAACATTTAATGGATCCGAAATTGGATTACCATCTTCATCTGTTCCTGCATCTGAACCTACCGTAACATCGTCTGTTCCACTTGGACTATCACCTGTTGCGGTAGCCGTATTACTATAGCTTCCCGTAGTAATATCCGATTCCGTTAAGGTATAACTAGCGAATACAGTAGCCGATTCTCCTGGTGCTAAACTAGCTATTGGATTACCAGATGTAATCGTTGCTCCTGGATCAGTTACCTCAATATTTGTTAATGTTACCGTTCCTGTATTTGTCACAACTAATTCATAAGTTAATACATCTCCTGCCTCATAAGGACCAGTAGAAGTTACACTCTTAATTAGTGTCATTGAACCAGATAAGTTCAATACAGTATCGTCATTTGTTGGATCAGTATCTGCATCTGGACCATCAACATCTAAAGGATTAGAAATTTCTTCTCCATTTTCATCAGTTCCTGCATCAGATTCTACAGTTACATCATCAGTTCCAGTAGTACTATCTCCTGTCGCTGTTGCTGAGTTACTATAACTTCCGTTATCAAGATCAGACTGTGTTAATGTATAAGCTGCAGTTACAGTTGCCGAATCTCCTGGCGCTAAAGTAGCTATTGGGTTTCCTGCAATAATTGTTGCTCCTGGATCTGATACTTCGATATTACTTAAAGTTAATGTTCCTGTATTGGTTACTACTAACTCGTAGGTAATTGTTGATCCTGCCGCATAAGGTCCACTAGAAGTTACACTCTTAACAAGAGTCATACTTGAAGTCTGCCCCTCTGTCAAATCAATATCTGTTGCATCGTTCGTTGGATCTGTATCTGCATCTGGACCATCAACAGTTAATGGATCTGTAATTTCATCTCCATTTTCATCGGTTCCCGCATCAGATGTTACTCCAACATTATCAGTTCCTCCTGAAACATCTCCAGTAGCTGTAGCCGTATTTGTATAATTACCACTATCAAGATCTGATTGAGTCAATGTATAACTTGCCATTACTGTAGCAGATGCTCCCGGCGCTAAACTAGCTATTGGGTTTCCTGAAGTTATTGTTGCTCCTGTATCAGTTACCTCAATATTTGTAATTGTTGTAGCTCCAGTATTTGTTACTACCAATTCGTATGTAATTGTATCACCAACTGAATATGGACCAGTCGAAGTAACACTCTTGATCATAGTCATTGATCCAGATAAGTTAATTACTGTATCATCATTTGTTGGATCGGTATCAGCATCTGGACCATCAACAGTTAACGGATCTGTAATCTCATTTCCATTTTCATCAGTTCCTGCATCAGACTCTACAGTTACATCATCTGTCCCGCTCGGGCTATCACCTGTTGCTGTTGCAGAGTTACTATAACTTCCATTATCAATATCTAATTGAGTTAAGGTATAACTTGCTGTTACCGTAGCTGACTCTCCAACTGCTAAACTTGCTATTGGATTTCCAGATATAATTGTTGCTCCTAAATCGGTTACCTCAATATTTGTTAATGTAACACCACCAGTATTGGTAACAACTAACTCGTAAGTTAACGTTGAACCAGCAGTATAAGGACCATTAGACGTTACACTTTTTATCATGGTCATACTAGGATCATTATCCTCAGTAAGATTAAGATTTGTTGCATCGTTTGTTGGATCGGTATCAGCATCTGGACCATCAACAGTTAACGGATCTGTAATCTCATTTCCGTTCTCATCAGTTCCTGCATCAGATGTTACTCCTACATTATCAGTTCCTCCTGAAACATCACCTGTTGCCGTAGCTGTATTACTATAGCTTCCAGTATCAATATCAGATTGAGTTAAGGTATAACTTGCTGTTACTGTCGCTGATTCTCCCGCTGCCAAACTAGCAATAGGGTTTCCAGATGTAATTGTTGCTCCTGGATCAGTTACTTCAATATTTGTAATTGTTACAGAACCTGTATTGCTAACTACTAATTCATAAGTTATCGTATCACCAACATCATAAGGTCCCGCTGAAGTTACACTCTTAATTAAAGTCATAGAACCTGATAAGTTGATAACAGTGTTATCATTTGTTGGATCAGTATCAGCATCTGGACCATCAACAGTTAACGGATCTGTAATCTCATTTCCATTTTCGTCAGTTCCTGCATCAGACTCTTCAGTCACATCATCAGTTCCTGTAGTGCTATCACCAGTTGCCGTCGCAGAGTTACTATAACTACCACTATCAATATCTGTTTGAGTTAAGGTATAACTCGCCATTACCGTAGCCGACTCTCCTGGTGCTAAGCTAGCTATTAGATTTCCTGAAGTAATTGTTGCTCCTGGATCAGCCACTTCAATATTACTTAAAGTAACCGTACCTGTATTTGTTACCACCAACTCATAAGTTAACATAGAACCTGCTGTGTATGGACCATTAGAAGTAACACTTTTAATTAAGGTCATACTAGGACTCTGTCCACTCGATAAATCAATATCAGTTGAATCATTTGTTGGATCTGTATCCGCATCTGGACCATCAACAGTTAATGGGTCAGTAATTTCATTTCCATTTTCATCGGTTCCAGCATCTGATGTTGACACCACATCATCTGTTCCAAAAGGACTATCTCCTGTAACTGTGGCCGTATTACTATAAGTACCGTTGTCAATATCTGCTTGAGTTAATGTATAACTCGCTGTAACAGTTGCTGATTCCCCTGGAGATAAACTCGCTATAGGGTTTCCTGATGTAATTGTTGCTCCTAGATCAGCTACTTCAATATTAGTAATCTCCTCATTTCCTGAATTAGTAACTTCAATTTCATAATTGATTACTGTTCCAACAGAAAAATCAGACGGTAAACTTACTACCGATTTAATCACATCTAAAGAAGCTCCAGATGTATAAGTAAAGAAGCTAGTGTTTCCTGAAGCATTTGTTGTTGTTCCTAATGCAGAAATATTTCCATTAAACCCATTTCTACTTTCTCCTTGAGTAGAGTTTTGAGTTACTATAATTGGAAAACTTATTTCCTCATAAAGATCAGCAGGAATATCTGCTTTCTGGGTGAATTTTAGAATTTTTTCACTTGATGAATATGTAACATCAAACAATGATAACACATCTACATCATTAGACGTTCCAGTTATTAGAGAAATATCATCGTTTTTTAACGCGATATAATCCCCCATGTCAATAGTTACTGTAACGTTAGGCTGACCTCCAAATACGAAAGCATCGATATCTGTCCCTGAGGTTTCCTGAATTTTAAAACTTGCTACTCCTTCTCCTGAATTCTCAACGGTTCCTAAAGGTGCAGGTGTAATAAAACCATCCTGCAAACTAACAGATTGAGAAAAACCAATCTGTGAACACATTAACAATAGAAAAGCGCATAACTTAACTATCCCCCTCATATATTCATTATGTTTATTTTTTATCCCCTTGCTTTAATAAAACTCCATTATTAAAAGAATGATTTTTTTGCCCCCTCAATCTTTTAATAATACTGGTGCTAGCTGTAAACTAGCACCAGCGTTGTTTTGGGAATTTTATTGGTTATTACTATAACTTATAGTATCCGAGTCATTATCATTTCCTCTAAATACCTGACCTCCAGAATTACCTCTGATTGTCGCTTTTAATGGTCTTTCACCTCTTGAATTCTCAGGAGAAACGAATTTCGCCTTGATTCCAATTCTTGAGAATGAGTTTCCATTAAATATTCCTCCATTTCCAATATAAGTGAACTTATGAAGCCCTCTATCTAATTCATATGACCAATCAGAGTTAGATACTGTTTGTCCATTTAATGTTGTTAAAGCACTATCATATGTGAACTGGAAGTTCGCACTATCTGAAATTCTGAATTCTACTGTATCTAAACCATTAGAGTTAAATCCATTTCCTTCACCTACAAATACTACAAAGTCAATGTCTCCTTCTGCTCCAACTACGTTAGTTTCTCTAGTAATTACAGAAACTGTATAATCTGGCTCCATGAATTTCTTCACAAGAATAATTACTGTAGCAGTATCACATGCTTGTGGAGTTCCATCATCACACACTTGGTAAGTGAAGCTATCTTGACCTGTGAATCCTGCATTTGGCTGGTAGTTAAATGTACCATCAGCATTCAAGGTTAATGTACCATTACTTACATTGTTTACTGGAGTTGTATTTACTGTTTGAGTATCTCCTTCCGGATCTGAATCATTTGCCAATACGTTTCCAGTGATGTTATTATTTGCTGTATCAGCTACTGTATCAAATGCATCATCATTTGCTACTGTAATGTTTCCTGAATCCTCATTAACTTGGATTTCTACCGTTGCAGTGTCACATGCTTGAGGTGTTCCGTTATCACAAATTTGATAAGTGAAACTATCTGTTCCTGTAAACCCTGCATCTGGAGTATATGTAAATGTACCATCAGCATTTAATGTTAATGTACCATTACTTACATTACTTACTGGTGTTGTATTTACTGTCAACGTATCTCCATCTGGATCAAAGTCATTACTCGCAACATTTCCAGTTACCATTGTTCCTTCTTCTGTAGTTACAGTATCAGGGTTTGCAATTGGAGCATTGTTAGACGATGTTGCATCAGGTAATACTTCAATAAATACTTCAGCTGTATCACATGCTTGTGGTGTTCCGTTATCACACACTTGATAAGTGAAACTATCTTCTCCTGTGAATCCTGCATTCGGAGTATATGTATAGCTACCATCAGCATTTAATGTTAAAATACCATTACTTACATTGCTTACTGGCGTTGTATTTACTGTTTGTGTATCTCCTTCTGGATCTGAATCATTCGTTAATACATTTCCTGCTAAAGTTGTTCCTTCATTTGTATTTGCGATATCATTAACTGCTATTGTTGAATTCGCTAATCCTCCAACGGTGATTACTGCAGTACCTTCATCACATGCTTGCGGTGTACCGTTATCACATACTTGGTAAGTGAAGCTATCAGTTCCAGTGAATCCTGCATTTGGAACATAGGTAAATGTACCATCAGCATTTAATGTCAACGTACCATTACTTACATTACTTACTGGTGTTGTATTTACTGTTTGAGTATCTCCTTCTGGATCTGAATCATTCGTTAATACATTTCCTCCTGTTAATGTAACATCTGTTCTTGTTGTAAATGCATCATCATTTGCTACAGTTGTATTTCCACTATCTTCAACAACCATAATCTCAACTACTGCTGTATCACAAGCTGGTGTTGGTGTTGCGTTATCACATACTTGGTAAGTGAAGCTATCAGTTCCTGTAAATCCAGCATCTGGAACATATGTAAATGTACCATCAGCATTTAATGTCAACGTACCGTTACTTACATCACTTACTGGTGTTGTATTCACTGTCAATGGATCTCCATCTGGATCGAAGTCATTACTTACTACGTTTCCTGTTAAAGTTGTTCCTTCTTCAGTAGTAGCCGTATCTGCGTTTGCAATTGGTGCTTCATTAGCTGCTGAACCAGAATCTAATACCTCAATAAACACTTGTCCTTCATCACATGCTTGCGGATTTCCATCATCACATACACTATAAGTAAAGCTATCTTCACCTGTAAATCCAGCATTTGGAGTATATGTATAACTACCATCAGCATTTAATGTTAATGTACCATTACTTACATTACTTACTGGCGTTGTATTTACTGTTTGTGCATCTCCTTCTGGATCATAATCGTTCGTTAATACATTTCCAGTAGTTGCAACATCTTCATAAGTGTTGTTTATATCATTAACTGCTACTGTTGTATTTGCTAATCCTCCAACTGTTAACACTACAGTTGCCTCGTCACAAGCTTGAGGTGTACCGTTATCACATACTTGGTAAGTGAAACTATCAGTTCCAGTGAATCCAGCGTTTGGAACATACGTAAACGTACCATCAGCGTTCAAGGTTAATGTACCATTGCTAGCGTCTACTACTGGAGTAGTATTTACTGTTTGTGTATCGCCTTCTGGATCTGAATCATTTGCTAATACATTTCCTCCTGTTAATGTAACTCCTGGAGTCGTATTGAATGCATCATCATTCGCCACAGTGATATTTCCTGAATCTTCATTAACATGAATTTCTACTGTTGCAGTATCACATGATGGTGGTGTTGAATCATCACAAACTTCATAAGTGAAACTATCAGTTCCTGTAAATCCAGCATCTGGAACATACGTAAATGTACCATCAGGATTTAATGTTAACGTACCATTAGTAACATCTGTTACTGGTGTTGTATTCACTGTTAATGGATCTCCATCTGGATCGAAGTCATTTGCCGCAACATTTCCTGTTACTGTTGTTCCTTCTTCAGTAGTTACAGTATCAGCATTTGCAATTGGATTCTCGTTATCAACTGTTCCATTTGGAATAACCTCGATAAATACCTGACCTTCATCACATGCTTGAGGGTTTCCATTATCACATACTTGGTAAGTGAAACTGTCTTGACCTGTAAATCCTGCATTTGGAGTATATGTATAACTACCATCAGCGTTTAATGTCAACGTACCGTTACTTACATTAGTTGTTGGTGTTGTATTTACTGTTTGAGCGTCTCCCTCTAAATCATAATCGTTTGTCAATACATTTCCAGTTGTAGCTGTATCAGCATATGTATTGCTAATATCATTAACTGCAATTGTAGTATTCGCTAAACCTCCTACTGTTACAACCGCTGTTGCTTCATCACAAGCTTGAGGTGTACCGTTATCACATACTTGATAAGTGAAACTATCTGTTCCTGTGAATCCAGCATTTGGAACATAGGTAAATGTACCGTCAGCATTCAAGGTTAATGTACCATTACTAGCGTCTACTACTGGAGTAGTATTTACTGTTTGTGTATCGCCTTCTGGATCTGAATCATTTGCTAATACATTTCCTCCTGTTAAAGTTGCTCCTGGAGTCGTGTTGAACGCATCGTCATTCGCTACTGTGATGTTTCCAGTATCTTCATTTACATGGATTTCAACTGTAGCAGTGTCACATGAAGGAGTTGGACTAGCGTCGTCACAAACTTCATAAGTGAAGCTATCAGTTCCTGTGAATCCAGCATCTGGAACATACGTAAATGTACCATCAGGATTTAATGTTAATGTACCATTAGTAACGTCTGTTACTGGTGTAGTATTTACTGTTAATGGATCTCCATCTGGATCAAAGTCATTACTTGAAACGTTTCCTGTTACGGTTGATCCTTCTTCAGTTGTTACAGTATCAGCATTTGCAATTGGATTCTCATTTGCAGCAGTTCCTTCAGGAATTACTTCAATAAACACTTGACCTTCATCACATGCTTGTGGATTTCCATTATCACAAACTTGATAAGTAAAGCTATCTTCTCCTGTAAATCCTGCATTTGGAGTATATGTATAACTACCATCTGCATTTAATGTCAACGTACCGTTACTTACATTAGTTGTAGGCGTTGTATTTACTGTTTGTGTATCTCCTTCTAAATCGTAATCATTTGTTAACACATTTCCGCTAACTGCTGTATCTGCGTATGTGTTATTAATATCATTCTCTGCAATTGTAGTATTCGCAACACCTCCAACTGTAAGAGATACTGTTGCTTCATCACAAGCTTGCGGAGTTCCGTTATCACATACTTGGTAAGTGAAACTATCAGTTCCTGTAAATCCTGCATTTGGGACATACGTAAATGTACCGTCAGCGTTTAATGTTAATGTACCATTACTTACATTATTTACTGGAGTTGTATTTACTGTTTGTGTATCTCCTTCTGGATCTGAATCATTTGCTAATACATTTCCTCCTGTTAAAGTTACATCTGGAGTCGTTGTAAATGCATCGTCATTAGCTACTGTAATATTTCCAGTATCAGGGTTCACATTAATTTCAACTGTAGCAGTATCACATAATGGAGTTGGACTAGCATCGTCACAAACCTCATATGTAAAGCTATCAGTTCCTGTGAATCCAGCATCTGGAACATACGTAAATGTACCGTCAGCATTTAATGTTAATGTACCATTACTTACATCTGTTGTTGGTGTAGTATTAACTGTTAATGGATCTCCATCTGGATCAAAGTCATTACTTGCTACATTTCCTGTTACCGTAACTCCTTCTTCTGTTAACACTGTATCAGCATTCGCGATAGGAGACTCATTAGCTACTGAACCATTTGGTAATACTTCAATAAACACTGTTCCTTCATCACAAGCCGCTGGGCTAACATCATCACAAACCTGGTAAGTGAAACTATCTTCACCTGTAAATCCAGCATTTGGAGTATATGTATAGCTACCATCTGCACTTAAAGTTAATGTACCATTACTTACGTTTGTTACCGGATTTACAGTTACCGTTTGTGTATCTCCTTCTAAATCGAAATCATTAGTAGATACATTACCACTTACGGCAACACCTTCATAAGTGTTATTAATATCATTAACTGCTGTAGTTGTATTCGTTGTCCAAGTAAAGAATGCTGCGTTTCCTTCAGCATTTGTATCTGAACCTAACGCCGCTATATTGGCATTGAATCCATTACTTACTTCTGACTCACTTGAATTTTGAACTACCTTAATTGGAAAAGTAAATTTTATGTTTGCATCAGCAGGAATGTCATTATTCGTCTGCTCAAACTTTAAAATACTACTTGCTCCGTCATACGTCATTGTGAACAAACCACTCATATCAGTTCCATCAAAAGAATCTGCTATGGTAATATCACTTAATGAAGCAACTCCATTTGGTAAGTCGATAAAATCACCTAAATCAACTGTGATCGTTACATTCGGCAAAGAACCGAATACTGGTGATGAAACTGGACTTCCTGAAGTCTCTTGAAGCCTAAACTCGGCTGTACCTGAACCATTAGCCTGCACCGAAGGTAGTGGTGCTGGCGAAATTAATGCATCTGTTAAATTTACAGACTGGCTATATCCTAAATGGACACAGCATAAAAACATTATTAAAAATGTAATTTTTCCCCTCATAAGAAAACATCTTAAATTATTAAACTCAAACTATTTATTTAAAAATGCTAATAATTGTACAGTGTAACTGTTATCAATCTCCCCCATTACTAGTAGATTATTAATTATTAACCTCTTTTAATTCTTTATTAATTTTTATTACTAAACTGTATTATATCTTGGTCATTATCATTTCTTGTGTTCACTTGCCCTCCTGAATCTGCTTTAACAGTAACCTTAAGAGGAACCTTCCCACTTGAACTTGTTGGTGATTTAAATATGGCCATTACCCCAATTTTTGACACAGTATTTCCTTGAAAGTCACCACTTTTCGTATAAACAAACTTATGCAACCCCGATTCCTTTCTATAAGACCAGTCAGAATTATCGACTTTTGTTCCATTTAATAAAGTCTGTTCTTTATCAAATTGAAAAGAAAATCTGTTACTATCAGCAATCCTAACCTCTACTGGATTCACCCCATTTGCATTCTGATTATTTGCTTCTCCAACGAAAACCACAAAATCAATTTTAGCATTATTCCCATTTACTATTGTTTTTTCAGTAAACAAAGTTGGGTAATAATCAGGTGGTAAAAATTTATTCACTACTATAATTACCGTTGCTGTATCACATGCTTGCGGAGAACCATTATCACAAACACTATATCTAAAACTATCTTGACCAAAGAAACCTGCATTTGGTTGGTAATCGAATGTTCCATTAGCGTTCAATGTTAATGTACCATTACCTACATTTTTAATCGGAGTCGTATTTACGGTTTGCGTATGTCCCTCAGGATCTGTGTCGTTATCCAGTACATTTCCTTGCACATTATTATTTGCAGTATCTCCTACAGTATGGTAAGCATCATCATTAGCTACTGTTATATTACCTGTTTCTGATGTTACCATAATGTTTACTCTAGCCGTATCACAAAGAGGATTCGGACTAGCGTTATCACATATTTGATATGTAAAAGTATCTGGACCTATAAACCCAGCATTTGGTACATAAGTAAAACTTCCATTAGCATTTAACGTTAAGTTTCCATTACTTACATTAGTTACTGGTGTTGTGTTTACAGTTAAAGGATCTCCATCTGGATCAAAATCATTACTTGCTACATTTCCAGTAAGTGTTATTCCAACTTTTGTTGTTCCTGTATCAACGTTAGCAATTGGTGGTTCGTTATCAGTTGTCCTTCTTGGTAATACTTCTATAAATACACTTGCTCTACCACATGATTGAGCAGAATTGTTATCACAAACTTCATAAGTAAAGGTATCTTCTCCAATAAAGTTTGGATTTGGCGTGTACGTAAAGTCTCCATTTGTACTTAATGTTAAAGTTCCACTTGCAACATTTACTACAGGATTTGATTTAACAGTTTGAGTATCCCCCTGTAAATCGTAATCATTAGTTAATACATTACCAGAAACTATTTGCCCTTCGTTCGTATTTACAAAATCATTTACTGCAAACGTATCGTTATGACAAACAGAGTTCATAGAACTACCATCGATCAACTTAGCTACATCTCCAGTACCATACGCTGCTGCAACCACTTTACCCGAAGTACTCACCGCTCCTGAACTAACCGTTAGTGGTTCCGCTAAATTTGAAGGATTGTAATAAGTATTACCATTACCATCCGCATTTCTATTATTGTAAGCTTCGTTCGCATCACTACATCCGTCATTATCACTATCAGCACTTAAGTAATCCTTAACTCCACTTGTTGTTTCTCTTGCAACAGTTCCTTTATCTGCCCCATTAGTTGTTTCAATTGAATCAGCCAATCCATCATTATCAGCATCAACATTGACAGAAGTGCTATCCATATTATCTACTCGTCCATCATTATCACTATCTAATGAAGATGTTCCCGCTTCGACTATATCATAAACTCCATCATTATCACTATCTAAATCTAAATGATTAGGTATTCCATCTTGATCAAAGTCATTACCCGCTGAAGTACAATTAGAACCTGAACCTCCGCCACCTGCAGAGTATTTAAACCCTCTAGTACCAACTGAGAAGAATATAGCATCTCCCGCGATTGCGCTTGGACGGCTAATTGTCATTGTTATTGAACTGTGCTCTCCTGAGAATAATAATGTAGCATTGGGTTCATTAGTTCCAGTTCTCATTCCAGAAGCTCCTGTTACGCTATTCCCGCTCTTTCTTGTCCAGCACTGATCAAAAACAGAGAAAGACTTATTAAAAGAAACTACATCCGAAACATTTTCTGAAGCAGCACCTCCAGAAAAAGAAGTCAAATGAATCAATGGATCCACAGCAACTCCATTCTCAAAAGTAAACTTAATAGTTACTGAATTATTAGGATTTACAGAAACAGCCATCGCTCTTGAAGATCCAACAGGCACATTTGCCGAGTTAGAATAACCTCTACTTGGATTAGGTTGGTTTCCATCACAATAAAAATACATTTGGTTTACATGTAAATTATTTGCTCCTGAAACATGTTCTGTTTTTATGTTTATATCTGCTCCATTACCTGATGAAATAACTCCATTTATTGGTCCTTGATAAGGCCCATTCCATGTACTCCAATAATAGGTACCTGCTGTAACTGGTATATCGTCAGGTGCTTCACATACATTCTCATCTTCATCAGCAATTCCATCATTATCATCATCTAAATCACAGTCATTATTTATTCCATCTCCATCAGGGTCGTTCGCAGTAGGAGTTCCTTTAATTGCTCCATCATAACATGGACCACAAATAGCTGCATCGGTATTTCCATCGGTTACCTTGGCAACATCCCCAGTTGTATAAGAAGCCGCAGCTACTTTCCCTTCTGAGCTTACTGCTCCTGAAGATTCTGTTAGAGGTTCTGCTAAATCATTTGGATTGTAATAAGTATCTCCTGATCCATCAGCTCCACTATTTCCATAGGCCTCGTTTGCATCACTACATCCATCTGCATCACTATCAGCATTTAAATAATCAGCTGTTCCACTTGTCGTTTCCCTAGGAGTAGTTCCTGTATTTTGACCATTAATAGCTTCTATAGAATCTGCTAAACCATCATTATCTGTATCTCCTGATGTACTTGTTATACTATCAATAGCTCCATCGTTATTTGTATCCATTGAACCTGTTCCAGCCTCAACTACATCATAAACACCATCATTATCACTATCCAAATCTAAGTAATCAGGTATTCCGTCACTGTCAGTATCTCTAGCAGTTGTTCCTCCGTTATCTGCACAATAGCCCATAACTCCAACTCCTATAAAGTAATTTTCACAATTACATGAAGAAGCATTTGAATTATCAACAGTAAAGCTAAAGCTAGTATATGTTCCTGGGATTTTTACTAATCCTTGGGCCGCTACATTCGAACAAGTTCCAGTCGCAGTTGTTGAACCAATCGAAAGTCCACAGTTTCTGATAACTTCAATATTTCTATCAAAACGAACAGTTTCTGTTCCACAAGGACCTGCCCATCCACCAGCAATATCGTTAAAGTATACCACCATATCAGTTACTGGTTGTTCAAAAGTTACCGTGTATTGGTGTTGGCTTCCTCTTGTAGATAACCCAGTAATAACACTTACTCTTCCAGATAAACTACAACTAGCATTATTCTGTTGCATTGAAAAATCAACATTTGATGATATTGTTCCATTTAATGTACTAGTCCCATTAGATATCTGAACTTGCTTAGATCTGTTCCAACCTTCACTTCCTGCCTTCATATCAGCGAAATAATAAGTTCCATTCTGAGAATCAACACAACTAGAAGAAGCTCCTGAAACACCTTCATCAACATCTAAAATCCCATCATTATCATCGTCAATATCTACTAAATCTCCTATACCATCTCCATCTGTATCAGCACAAGCCCTCAAGTCAGAATTAGCACCATACTGTTCATAAAGAGAAACATAATTGATTTCTCCACTATCAACCGAAGTTTCAAGAACATCCGCCAGTCCATTCGAACCAACAGCGGAAGTAAATTTATAATCAGATGTAGTGTCTGTAGTAGCTCCCGCTTCGTAAGCATCACTACAGCCATCGCCGTCACTATCCAAATCTAAATGATTTGGTGTACCATCATTATCAGTATCAACTAAAGGACAATCATTTGAAGATCCAGTAAGATTGTCTGCGGTAATTACAATATCTTTATATGTTGTTGGTGTATGTTGTGATATAACCAACTGATAGTCTGAAACTGTTCCACTAAAAGAAGCTTTTTCAACTCCTCCAATTTTAACCGTTATAGCTCCATTTACATCGATATCTATTTCGTATAATTCATCAGCTTGAGAACTATGGGTAAATGTCCAGGCATTTGGAAAGTAACCATAAGTAGTTGCGTTATAATTATAGAATTTATATCCTTGATCATTCCAGTTAGAAACTGTCTTATTTGCTCCAGTTGGAATTAGACCGAACATCGTAATTCCAGATAAACCTGATCTTTTGAATTCAAAATGAATCGGTAGACTAAATGTCTGATCGCTATAAGAAGATTTCCAACCTCCACTTCCCGATCTTAATGTGTTATTTTCGTTGGTAATTGTGGCATTTCCAGTGAATGTCAATTCCGAAATATCCTGCGATAGACTACATCCTAACTCTTCAACATCTAAAACTCCGTCATTATCATCGTCAATATCAATTAAATCACCTATACCATCTCCATCTGTATCAGCACAAGCTCTTAATCCTGAATTTAAAGCGAAGTTGTCGTATGTTAAAGTATAATTTAACTCCCCACTATCAGTAGAAGTTTCAAGACTATTTGCTAAACCATTCGAACCAACTGGCCCTGTAAATTTATAATTTGCAGTTGTGTTTATAGTTGCTCCACCTTCATAAGCATCACTACAACCATCTCCATCACTATCTAAATCTAAATGATTTGGTGTACCATCTCCATCCTTATCTCCAGTACATAAACTAGCTTTTCCAGACGTTATAACTACATCACTCGCGGTAAAAGCTCCTCTAGAAATTGTTATTTTATAGTTCTCAACTTGCCCTTGATATGTTTTCTTAACTACTCCATCAATTGAAAAAGTAACTAATCCATTTTCATCAATATCAATTGCCTTTAAAGTTCCATTTGCAGCTCCTTGCCATCCTGAGTTACTACTTTCATGACGGATATAAGCATTGTTGTTTTGTAATTGATATTTATATCCTTTATCATCCCAACTAGATGTTTCCGTTTTACTTACTGGAAGTAGCCCTAACATACCATTTGAAATAGAAGAAATCTTAAATTCTAAATGTATAGGTAAAGAAAGTTCTTGATCGGAATAAGCATTCCCCCAAGCAGCCCCTGTCATTCCTAATGTTGTATCAGTTGCTTGCACATTCGCTACTGAACCTCCATGCCAAGTAAATTCACTCACCAAAGTAGCACCAACACAATCTGACTCTTCTACATCAGGAATCCCATCATTATCATCATCAATATCTACAATATCATCAATACCATCTTGATCAGTATCGACACAAGCATTAATTTGTTTTTCTAAAGCGTAACTTAAATACGTTGAAGTATAGTTAAGATCGCCACTATCAGCACTTGTTTCTAATATATTAACTAAACCATTGTTCCCTACATTTCCAGTAAATTTGAAATTTGCAGTTTTATTCGTTGTTGCACCAGCTTCATATGCATCGCTACAACCATCTCCATCACTGTCTAAATCTAACTGATTCGGTATACCATCTCCATCTTCATCATTATCAACATTGTTACAAACTGTTGTAGTAACTGGTTGCTCAATTTTTCTAATGTACATATTAATTTCAGGAGCATAACTACATGTGTTACTACTGATAGTCCAATCAACTCTAAACTTTATTGAGTTTCCACTTGGAGTTATAGTACTCGTCCACTTTCTGCTATTTCCTGACCAAGCACTCCTACTTGAAGAAGCAATTGTCTGACCATTTACCTTCCAATTAATAGAGGATATATTTCTTAAATGGTTAGAATCAATACTTACAATATTATAATCCACTTCTAAATCAACAGGTACTCCAGGAGTTACTTTATATTCTGCCTCCCAATAATAATTTCCACTAGCATCTTCTTCGGAATACACCGCATTTCTAGCTGCTGTTGTATATCCTCCAGTTAAATTACAACCTGATTGAAAAGTTCGTCCTCCAGTGTGATTATTGATCAAATTAGAAGAAAAACCGATAAGGTTCTCTTGGGTAAACAGGTTTTGTTTTGAAGTTGTTGTTGTACAAACCATCCCCTCATCAATATCAGGAACTCCATCATTATCATCATCTAAATCACACAAATCATGTATCCCATCTCCATCGGCATCATTAGCCGCAGTAGGGTTAAAGCAATCTACTTCATTAACATCTGTAACCGTAACTGTTATATTTTGATTTCGACATGCTCCAAAACTATCGCAAACTCTAACCGTTACATTGTAAACGTTATTACTATCAGAATCGGAAGGCGCCTCATAATCGGGAGAATTAACAAAAGTAAGAATACCTGTACTACTGTTAATATTGAAATCTCCAGAATCAACACCTCCTACAATTTGATAATTTAAACCAGACCCCGGATTTGGGTCACTAGCATTTACATCTAAAACTGTCCCAGTATGATTCTCTTCTACCGTTACCGATGAAGCACTTGTAAAAGAAGGTATTGTATTCCCACAACTACCTGTTGGAGAAACATATATACTCGCAGATCTTCCTCCTGCAGAAAAAGTAAAAGTACCACTGGCGTTAATTCTAACATTGAATTCCATTCCTCCGTTTATTCGAGAAGGTCCTTGAGTTCCCCAAATTTGAACAGAATTTGATCCAGATATACGAGCTCCTTCATTTACAACCCCTTGATCTGAATTACTCCAACTATTCACATACAAATTGGACATGTTTGGGTTACCCCCAGAAACATTTAATGTAAAATTATACGGTACACCATTTCTACCTGAACCAAAATGAACCATGGTTCTTACGGTAAATTCATTTCCACAATTAATAGAAGACCTATTAACTGTTATACTTTCGACAGACTGCGCGAATGCGTTCTGAAATGATAAAAATAAAATTGAAAATAGTACAAGTATTGAAGTTTTTAAATTAATAGATCTATTAACAGACCCACTACTTATACTAAAAGCGTATTGTTGTTTTTTTAATGATCTGCGAAAAAAACACGAAATACAATTGACCATGTTAAAAACTAACATATTCAATCTCCGCAGATACTCCCCTAAGTTTTTAGCCCCAAAATTGGTCAGCCAATGCATAAAATTACTCCCCACTTTAAACAAGTTTTATAAAACAACAATTGTTTTGTTAACTTAATTTAATCGGGACCATGCTTATAAAAAACACGAATCCCAAACTCTTACAACAAGCTACTACCATGCTTGTGCAATAAATTTGGGGGGTATACATCTAATTAAAGGCGGGTCAAATATACACTAAAAAAATACGCCAGCAAAAAAAAAGCACGTTTTAATTAGTTGAAATACAATATTTTAATGTTTAACGCCATTTATCGATACTTTTTTACCATTCACAGACCAATATTCACCAACTATACTAGTTATCAGTAAATTGATAAATAACGCACATCTTTAAGCACCATTTTTTCTACCTTGTAGATTAATCGTCATTCTACCATTCATTACAACCTATAATCAAAACCTTATCAAACAAAGCAAGAAGACTCAAAAAAAGGGAACTCCCCTTTTTCTTATATCTTGATTGTTATCGCTTTTTTATTCGATTGACTTTATAAATGGTTTTTCTGTTAGTTTTAAAGGTTACTTTTCACTTGAGTCTTTACCTAAAAAAACATTTTAAATGATAGAACTCAAACTATTTATTTAAAATCCTAATAATTGTAAGTGTAACTGTTACCAAGCTGCTTCATCACAGTAGATTCTATTTAAGTAATAACCTCTTTTCTTTCTATTATTTGTTAATCGTCATCATCATCACCATATCCTCCGTTACCATTACCATTGCCATTGTTCCCATTACCGTTACCGTTATTTCCATTACCGTAACCATAACCGTTGTTCCCATTGCCATTGCCATTGCCGTTACCATTATTTCCATTACCATAACCGTTACCGTTGTTCCCATTACCATTGCCATTGCCGTTACCATTATTTCCATTACCATAACCGTTACCGTTGTTCCCATTGCCATTATTTCCATTGGTAACTAAGTTGGCGTATTGTATGATATCTTGATCGTTATCGTTTCTTGTATTGGTTTGACCTCCTGAATCCGATTTTACAGTTACTTTTAAAGGTCCCTTTCCACTAGAATTTGCAGGTGAATTAAATGTTGCTTTCACCCCTATCTTTGACACAGTATTCCCTTGAAAACCACCGCTTTTCACGTAAGTAAACTTATGTAGCCCTGATTCTTTTCTATATGACCAATCTGAATTGTCTACATTAGTTCCATTTAAAGTTGTTAAGTTCTCATCAAATTGGAAAATAAATCTATCACTATCGGCAATTCTAATTTCTACAGGATTTAATCCATTTTCATTTTGTCCGTTTGCCTCTCCAACGAAAATGACAAAATCAATTTTTGCCTTACTACCATTTACAATTGTCTTTCCAGTAAATAATGTCGGACTGTAATCTGGAGGTAAAAACTTATCCACCAAAATAATTACAGTTCCTATATCACATGCCTGTGGAGAACCATTATCACAAACCGAATATCTAAAGGTGTCTTGACCAAAGAATCCAGCATTTGGTTGATAATTAAAGGTTCCATTTGTATTTAATGTTAAAGTTCCATTACTCACATTACTAACAGGTGTTGTATTTACTGTTTGCGCATGACCTTCGGGATCTGTATCATTATCCAAAACATTACCTTCAACATTGTTATTTGCGGTATCTCCTACGGTATAATAAGCGTCATCATTTGCTACCGTGATATTTTCTGTTGCTGGAGTAACTATAATATTTACAATTGCTGTATCGCAAAGTGGTGTTGGGCTACCATTATCACATATTTGATATATAAAAGTATCTGCTCCTATAAATCCAGCATTTGGCACATAAGTAAAACTACCGTTAGCATTTAATGTTAAAACTCCATTACTTACATTGTTTACTGGTGTTGTGTTTACAGCTAATGGATCACCATCTGGATCAAAATCATTACTTGCTACGTTTCCATTAAGAGGTATTCCTACTTTTGTAGTACCTGTATCAACGTTAGCAATTGGTGGCTCGTTATTTGTTGTTCTTTCAGGTAGCACTTCGATAAACACACTAGCTCTACTGCATGATTGAGCAGAATTATTATCACAAACTTCATAGGTAAATGTATCTTCTCCAACAAAGTTTGGGTTTGGTGTATATGTAAAGTTCCCATTTGAATTTAACGTTAATGTTCCGTTAGCAACATTCACTATAGGATTTGGCTTTACGCTTTGTGCATCTCCCTGTAAATCGTAATCATTTGTTAATACATTTCCAGTAACTGCTCGTCCTTCAATTGTATTCACAAAATCATTTACTGCAAAAGTATCATTATTACAAACGGAGTTCATGGAACTACCATCAATTACTTTAGCCACATCTCCAGTATTATATGATGCAGCCACCACTTTACCAGAAGCTCTTACTGCTCCAGAACTAACGGTTAATGGTTCAGCTAAATTTGATGGGTTGTAATAAGTATCACCATTCCCATCTGTATTACTATTGTTGTAAGCTTCATTCGCATCACTACATCCGTCACCATCACTATCAGCATTTAAATAATCCACCGTTCCAGTTGCAGTTTCTCTAGCTGATGTTCCAGTATTTTGACCGTTAATAGCTTCAATTGAATCCGCTAAACCATCATTATCAGTATCTCCTGATGTACTTGTTATACTATCAATAGTTCCATCATTATTTGCATCCATTGAACTAGTTCCAGCTTCAACAACATCATAAATACCATCATTATCACTATCTAAATCTAAGTGGTTTGGTATTCCATCTTTATCGAAATCAGGAAAATCAGTACTGTAAACGAAGCTATCCAAACCTATATGGTCAGCAACATTTCTTAAATACCCTTCCTTAATATCATTTCTAATTGTTACTTTTTTAACCAACTTACTTGTATTGAAACCTATTGACGCTTCAATATTGTGACCTACCTTTATCGATTTCTTGAAACTTCCATTTGCATCATAGACTTTGACATATCCCGTTCTATCACTGCCCACCGTTTGGCCTTCTAAATAAGCTATTAGCTTATTATCTGCATATACTTGATAACTTAATGTTGGTGGACAATAATGCCCACGTACACTAATATCAAAAATATCTGTTAGATCTATATTGAATGCATTTACAGAAGTATTGAAATCTATGTCTATTTTGTAATAATTAGTATGACACATTCCATATTCAGGAACAACAAAAGCAGCATCGCCTGAGTTTCCTGAAACTATATTTTGCAAAGTGGTATCCTTAAATTCAGCATAATTACTGCTCGTATTTGAACTGTATCTCATGGAACCATTTGGAAAACTCACCGTACTATATATTGCTGTACCCGGACCAGTACGAGTAGCACTAAAGTCATTTAAGTTATTAAGTGCAACCAAAGATTTACCTTGGTTAGCGACAGCCTGTTGAAAGCCCGACTCCTTATATCCCAAACCGTTGGTATTACCTCCTATAACAAATATTTGAAAACCATCGAAAACCCAATTAACGGCATCTGAGTGAGGTGGATTATTAATCGCAGAAGCTGAACTTTGAAATTCATCTACGTCTAAAATACCATCATTATCATCGTCTAAATCACAATCATTATGAATCCCATCTCCATCAGGATCATCTTCAGGATTTGGGTTAGCACATGAAAACTCATCTACATCTTTAACTTTGATATATATACATTTATAACCACAGGCTCCATAACAATCAATTACTTTAACCTTAATTTTATACCTATTATCACCATTACTATCATGAGGTGCTTCATAATCTGGAGGTACAATGAAACGTAACTCACCACTATAGCGATCTAAAGTAAAATGATTAGAATCCCATACATTCACAAGATAATACTTTAAACGACCACCTGGATTAGGGTCATATGCCTCAATATTCATCACTGGCCCCGCATGATTTTCATTTACCCAAACAACATTTGGAGATGTAACAACAGGAGGGTTATTGTAATAATAGCCTCGACCACGAGTCGTTTGAGAATTTACATTATGAAATGATAAAAATAAGATTGAAAATAGTGTAATTATTGAAGTTTTTGAACCGATTGGCACACCACTTACACTACAAAAGTTTAATTCTTTTTTTGTTGATCTACGGTATAAACATGAAATAAAGTTGAACACGCCAAACTTCTGCAGATACTCCCCTAAGTTTTTAGCTCCAAAATTGGTTAGCCAAAGTATAAAATTTTCCCCCACTTTTAAACAAGTTTTATAAAACAAAAATTGCTTAGATAACTTAATTTAATAGGGATCCTGTTTATAAACAACATAAATCCCAAAATTTCACAACAAGCTACTATGATTCTTGTATTAAATAAATTTGGGAGGGATGTATCTAATAAAAGGCGGAACAAAGATACGCGAAAAAACTACTCCAGCAAAAAAAGACACTTTTTGATTAACTAAAATACAACCGCTTAATCTTTTTCAGCTATTGACGCTTTTTACCATTCACAAACAACTCACGACAAAATATACTAGTTTTCCGAAAATCCATGGAGAAAACCAATTGTTTTATAACGTTTTATGGCAGACTGAGTCGCAACTAAACCTTTTTCTTTTCAGGTGTAACAACAAAATCTTTCAGATAAAATGGCTCGAAATACGCCACATCTTCAAACTTATTTTCCTGAAACTTAGTATAACTTAACTCGACCATTTCGTGAGAAGAAGGAAACTTATGATCGTAAAAAATAGCATTGTCACTTGTAATCACTTCTTTGCATTTATTTGCTCCATCTCCTAAAAAGTGTACTTCATTATTTTCTAATAAAGTAACGAATGACTCTTCATTAATAATTTCAGCTTGAATTTCTCTTTGTTGTGAATAATCTATGTTATATACTGCAGAATATACCTCCATACGTCTAGCGTCTAGCATTGGAACAATGTATCCGCTTTTAATATTAATACTTGTAGCCAACGAATGTAATGTTTCCAATGCTATCAATGGAATATCGTTAGCAAAACATAATCCCTTAGCAGCTGAAACACCAATTCTTAAACCAGTATACGAACCTGGCCCTTTGCTTATAGCCACAGCATCCAAATCATTGATTTGAATTCCAGATTCATTTAAAACCTCTTGAATAAAAGGATGTAATTTCTCAGCATGTGAATAATTTCCATCATTTAATTCTTTAATAGCTAAAAGCTTTCCCTCTTTTCCTACACTTACTGAACAATTCTTAGTTGCCGTTTCAATATTTAATATTAATGCCACAGAAATTCCTTTAAAACGACAAAGATAATCATAAAAAAAACCTTACCAATTTGGTAAGGTTTTATATAGATTAATATTTAATTTTCCCCTGTACATTAATCTACTATAGATTCTCCAAAGTAGAACTTTAATACCTTGGTTTTGAAAACGTAATCGTATTTAGCTCTAATCATTGCTCCCTCAGCGTTTACCAATCTGTTACGAACTTGATCAAAATCAAATTGAGTCATTGAACCGTAATCATAACTAACTTGTGCATTTTTGAAAGCTTCTTTCTGCGCTTCTAAAGAAATTTCAGCTGCTTCGAAAGTTTTAGCTGCTGCCTTAGCATCCAAATAAGCTTGCTCTATAGTTTGTTGCAATTGAAGTTTTTCGTTCTCCAGAGCAATTTCAGAAACCTTTCTACTAACCATAGACTTTGCCACTCGATTCTTTGTTTGAAATCTATTAAATATTGGTATGTTCAATGAAGCTCCAACACTATATTGCATTCTATCATTTATCTGACTGAAAAAATTATCATTTGGAAATATTATATTATTAAATTGATGAAAGTATGAACTCCCCATTCCTAAACTCAACGAAAACGTTGGTAAATAAGCTCCCTTAGAAAGTTTAATATTAAAATCAGCATTATCTATAGCTAATTTTGCCCTTTTAATTTCAGGTCTATTCTGTAATGCATTATCTAACACCTGTTTTGAATCACTATAGTATAAGGTTGAAGACGGCACGTTTATTTCAATTTTTTCTACATTGAAATTATCAATCGAAACTTGGAGCAATTGCGCTAATTGCAACAAAGCTAAATTCAAAGCGTTTTCCTGATTTACAACATTTTGTAAATCATTTGCCGCAGTTGATTTTACATTTAATAAATCACCCTTGGGAATTGCTCCAGCATCAAACTGAGCCTGAGCCCTTTCAATTTGTTTATTACTTATCTCAAACTGAGTTTTCGCTACCTCTAAGTTTTCTTTCGCAAACAAAGCATTCAAATAAGTGTTCGTAACTCTAAGAACGATATCGTTTTTTATTACCTCTAAATCTAATTTACTAGATTCAACTCCCAACTTTGCTTGCTTATAAGTATTTAAATTTCGAAACCCATTAAATACAGTAGTACCACTTGACAAATTAAAACTACTATTAAAATTCTGAGTATTCTTTAAAACCCCACTACGATCTTGAGATAAACCAGAAGTAAAACTACCATTTGCTCCTCCATTTAAATCTGGCAAGAAGTTACCTTTTGCAATCGCAACATCTTTCTCCGCTAAATTTACATTAAGTTCGTTTTGTTTTATAGTAATGTTATTTTTTAATGCGTAATCTACACATTCTTTTAAAGTCCATTGTTTTTGAGCAAAAAGACTACAAGTTGATAACAGGGTTACCAATAATACAATTTTAGTTTTCAAAACGTATATTTTTTATGTTCAATTAGTTTTTTTCAATTGTCATTCCAAATAAAAAAGAACAAACAACGCTCTAAAAACCAATTAGTTCGTTCATTTTTAATGTTTTAAAAAGTTCAAAAACGAACACTTTTGTGTTTGCTTTCGGACATTCTTTAACAATTTACGCGTATATGACGACTAAAATTATATTTTGTTACAAGAAAATCTTTTAATTATGGTGTTATTTTTTTATTTTTTTTTCGGTGCCTATAAATAAAGTAAAATAGAATAGCCACCAATATGTAAGGAAATACCATTAAATACGTAATTCCACTATTAACTCCCTCGGCCATAGTTTCATTACCTCCTTCAATTACCGCTTTACACATTGCACATTGTGCATATGACTTAACACTACTTAAAAACAAAAAAGCCAACAGTATTACTATACTTCTTTTAAACATAATAAGGAGATATCATTAAATAAACTACCACACCTGTAACTGCTACATACAACCATAAAGGAAATGTAATTTTTGCAATTTTCTTGTGCTCTTTAAACTGTCCTAATCTCGCTCTCATAAATGTGATAAGAACAAAAGGAATAATTATAATTGAAAGTAATATGTGCGTAATTAAAATAAAGAAGTACACATATTTTATAACACCTTCACCTCCAAACTTTGTCGAATCGGAAGTCATATGATAGGCGACATACATTACTAAAAACAATGCAGAACAAATAATGGCAGCTGTATTTAATTGCTCATGTAGTTTTCTGTTTCCTTTTTTTATTGCAATAACAGACAAAACTAGTAATACCGCTGTTAAACCATTAATCGTTGCATAAATAGGTGGTAAAAATGATAACGGCTCTACATTAGGTATTTTAATTCCAAAAAGTGCTGCAACGGCTAATGGAATAACAATAGAAAATACCGTGATAAATTTTTTATACCTTGATTCTTGTGAACTTAAATTACTCATTTAGTAACAATTTAATATCTTGCTTTAACTCAGTTATTTGATCAGGAAGTCCATGTTCGCTTAAAGCTCTGTAAACAAAAATTGCATTCCCTTTATCATCATACCTTGAACGTATGTATCCATTCTTATCAATCAATGCAAAATTACCTGAATGATACAAACCTCCATGATCCGTTCCTCCTTTACCCGCAGGCAACTTAAACCCATTATTAGAAAAATCATAAACTAAACCTTCAGGCTTTCCTGTTAGCATATGCCAGTTCTTGTGATTAATTCCGTTTCGCGATGCATAAGCTTTGAGAATCTCAGGGGTATCAATATCTGGAGTTATAGAAAAAGAAGCTATCCCAAATTCAGGATTCCCCATAAACTCATTTTGAATACTTACCATTTTAGTATTCATTATCGGACAAATTGTAGGGCAAGTTGTAAAGAAAAACTCAACTACATATACCTTCCCTTCGTAGTCTTTATTTGTAATAGTTTCGCCATTTTGATTGATGAACTCAAAACTGGGAACTTTATTAAAAACGTGTAGGTCCGCCTTCTTAAAATGTTGGATAATTTTTGGAACTGCATAAATTCCAAAAATTAATATTACTAAGGATATCCCTACGTATGAATAATTCTGTTTTTTCATTCCTTCTAAACTTCTTAATTAAAAATTAAGATTACGTTATATCTCTCTATCTGCATTATTCTTTTTAAGTGCTAAACGATACTCTGCCAAGACCACCTTTACATCGTCCTTCATTTTATCATTGAGCTCTCCTACCGACTTCATATTATACCCAAATAATTTTCCGTCAGCTGCATCTTTATCATCATTTCGCCCCCTCAAACCAACTTCTTTATCAACAATAAATGCTTTTGATGTATGTAAGTTAGTATCTAACGATTGATTTGTTTGAAAGCTATCATACAAGGCTTTAATTTCTTCAGCACTCGCATAAACAAATTGCCATTTACTCATATCGGTAAATGCTCCAATTTCCTTTTTAAGCTTTTCAACACCTTCTTCTGTTCCTTTTACAGCAATTACAATCATCTGAAAATCCTTAAACCCATAAAATGGTTTGTAAATTTTCTGATTCAAATTAAAAAATTCACCTTTTACATTTTCTATATCATTTCCTAAAAAAGTAACAATTGAAATTTTACGATCAAACTTTTTTGTTTTATCAACTGTAGAAACATCAATTACACTCTTTGTTAAAACTGGAAGTTTCGCAAAGTTATTGATTCCCAGAGATAAAAATATATAGAAAAGTAAAGGCACTATAAACAGTGCAAACAGAACAATAAACTTTTGTTTTTTACTCATAATACTGCTGTTTAATGCAAAAAAAAGGTGGTTTAGACCACCACCTTTTCATTGCTTTATTTTATTACCATTTTACTAATGGCGCTAAAGTTTCAAATAAATAACCACCTTCAATTAACACTAAGGTTACTAGGTAGCAGATAAGGAAAACTGCTGTCCAAACTACTGAACGTCTGAACCATGTTTTTTCTCCTTCTAAGTGCATAAATGCCCATGCAATATAGTATGCTTTTGCAATAGTTAAAATGATAAAGATCCAGTTTAAGAAACTAGTTCCTAAGAAACCACTTAAGTATAGTGAGTCTGGCTTATAAATACCTAACACTACTTCTACCGCTGTTATAATTGATAAGATTGCTAAAACAATCCAGATTCTTTTTGTATTTGATTCGTGTGCGTGACCTGCCATTGTATGCTATTTTTTATAATTATACTAAGTAGAAGAATGTGAATACGAATACCCAAACTAAATCTACAAAGTGCCAATATAAACCTACTTTTTCAACCATTTCATAATGTCCTCTCTTCTCATAAGTACCCAATACAACATTAAAGAAAATAATGATGTTTAATACAATACCAGAGAATACGTGGAAACCGTGGAATCCAGTAATAAAGAAGAAGAAATCAGCAAATATAGGGTTTCCATATTCGTTCTCAATTAAGTTAGCACCTTCAACTACTCTTGTAGCCTTTGCCAATTGAGCAATACTTTCTTCTCTTGATAGTATTATTTTTTGCTTTGTTTCAGGATTGATTCTTTCTGTTCTAATTAATAAAGAAGGATCGCTCTCAAAAGCTCTTTGAACTTGCCCTACTGAATATTGAGAAATTGTTCCTTCACTTTCGAACCATAACCCATTTTTTCTAGAGTGCTCCTCTCTTCCATCAACTCTTTCATTATGTACAAAATCAGCTAACGCGATTTGATGCCCGTCTTTAACAAATTGTAAAATATGGTTATCTGATGTTTTCACTGCTCCATAAGAACCATTGATGAATGTTTTCCATTCCCAAGCCTGAGATCCAACGAAGATTAAACCGAAAACAATCGTTACAAACATATAAGTTGCAACCTTCTTTTGTTTCATATGATGACCTGCATCTACTGCCAATACCATTGTTACAGAAGACACAATTAAAATGAATGTCATAAATGCAACATAAATCATTGGATAATTACCGTGGAAAAACGGGATGTGCGTAAACACCTCATCGGCAATTGGCCAAGAATCAATAAATTTAAAACGAGTTAAACCGTACGCCGCTAGGAACCCAGAAAAGGTTAACGCATCTGATAATATGAAAAACCACATCATCATTTTACCGTAACTAGCGCCAAATGGCTTAACACCACCTCCGCTCCAAGTCTCTTTTTTGTCAGAATTTACAGCAATATTTGCTTCCATAAATACTCTTTTGTTATTTTTTGTTAAAACAGTGCGCCAAAATTACGCATTTTTAATTACCTAATAAAATAGAAAAAGAAAAATAGATAAATCCATAAAACATCTACAAAATGCCAAAAGATTGCACCTAGTTCAAACCCAAGCATATTGGCAGATGAATACTTCTTTTTATAATGATTATAAATAACGACTAATAATACAACAACCCCAGCAATTAAGTGCAGTACGTGCATAAAAGTGATACCGATTATGAAAGATGTTGATACCGTACTTTCAGGCCCGGTGAAATATAATCCAACTTCCTTTAACTGATTAAATCCTACGTATTGATACCAAACGAATCCAAGTCCTAATACAAAAGTGATTAACAAAAGGATTAAAGAGTTTGATATTTGATCTTTTTTCAATGCTTTTTGAGAAAAGAAAAGTGTAATACTACTCAATACAATTAATACTGTACTGATGTAAAATGCCTGAGGTAAATCAAATGTTACCCAATCTTCACGATTCATACTTACCACGTAAGCACTAGTCAATCCAGCAAAAAACATCACCATACTAATCATTGAAACCCATAACATAGGCTTCGCAGACTTTCTTCTTCCTACTCGTAATTCTTCGTCTACTATTTTTGTTTGTTCAATCATTAGTGTAAAAATTTATCAACTACATATATAATTGGCACTATGGTAATATAAAACACACTTGCCAACATTAATTTTCTAGCGTCTACATTATCCTCCGACTTGTATAATTTAAAGGCATACCAAAGCATTAATACTCCTAATAGGAAAATAATTATTGCTGTGAGTGGATAAATGTAAAAGTTGCCCGTAACTTTTAAAACTGGTGCTACAGACATTAATATCATGATACAGGTATAAAAAATAATCTGCACTACGGCCCCTTTGTCTTTTTTATCCATAGGAAGCATATGCAAACCTGCTTTGTTGTATTCTTCGTATTGCAACCATCCGATTGCCCAAAAATGTGGAAACTGCCAGAAAAACTGAATCATAAATAAGAACCCAGCTTCAATACCAAATTTACCAGTAGCCGCTACCCATCCCAACATAAAAGGAATAGCACCTGGAATAGCTCCAACAAAAACTGCTAAAGGAGTTATTGCTTTTAAAGGTGTATAGGCAGAAGTGTACAAGAAAATTGAAATCGCTCCAAACAATGCACATTTTGGATTTATACTATATAATATAGATAATCCTGCAATCGTAAAAAAAATGGCAATTGCCATGGCTGTATTTACCGACATTCTTCCTGATGGTAATGGACGATTCTTTGTTCGCTTCATTACCGCATCAATATCTTTTTCTATTACCTGATTAAAGGCATTTGAAGCTCCAACCATGAAATATCCTCCAACAGCTAATAATATAATTGTGGTATAATTTATTTCATTTGCTCCTAAAAGGTATCCCGTAATAGAAGTAAAAACCACGCTTACTGACAAACCTATTTTTGTAAGCTGCTTGAAATCAGAAAAAAGCGTTTTTACTGAAGTTTTATCTTGTATTGTAGAAACAGTACTCACTTGTTTTCAAAAAATTTTTGCAAAGATATTTCTTTCTGAGGGAACCACCGAATTTTTTGAAATTATTTAAAAAAATTAGAAAAGTGCTTTGCAATTCAAAAAATCGTTTTATATTTGCACCCGCATTCAAGCAATGCAACGTTCATTAAAATAATATTATTGACTACGCGAAAGTAGCTCAGGGGTAGAGCATCACCTTGCCAAGGTGAGGGTCGCGGGTTCAAATCCCGTCTTTCGCTCTGATCCTTTTTAAAAGAATATGCTGAAGTGGTGGAATTGGTAGACACGTTGGACTTAAAATCCAATGAGCCGTAATGCTCGTGCGGGTTCAAGTCCCGCCTTCAGTACTAAGCCTCGCTTTAATTAGTGAGGCTTAATTTTAAAAGTAGTCAATATTCATATACGCTGAAGTGGTGGAATTGGTAGACACGTTGGACTTAAAATCCAATGGGCCGTAATGCCCGTGCGGGTTCAAGTCCCGCCTTCAGTACAAAAGCCTTAACATTTATGTTGAGGCTTTTTTGTTTTCTAACATTCGAACAAATTCTAGTAATATTCTTATTCATCGCATTTAATTTTTTGGTCTAATAGAATTTCATTTATTTCGGGGTCTATATTTGACACCTTTATTTTGTAACATGTATTTTCCAGTATACGCATGTTATAAATTTCGACGGTACATATATATTTTTTGTTCAAATGTTCGTATGTATAACGAGCCACGTTTTTCCTTGAAGTCGTCCCCTTGTGTGCATTTAAAATTACTTTTGTTATACGAGCTTCAATAATAGAGAAATCCTTTTCAAGAATTTTCTGTTTTTTATAACCGAAAAAGACTATTGTTGAAATAATCAACACGAACAATGTTAGGGAAGCAAGTGTAATTATTTTTTCTTTTGACTTTATATTCTGTTTAATCATAAGTTAACTTTTTAAGAAGAAGCTCGTTTAGTTTTATAGAATACTTAACAAACATAATATCAACACCAACAAAAATACTGATATAATGAATGGAAACTAGCACTGTTTTTCTCTATAATTTAGTAACTTTAAAATCATTCAATCATTATTTGTAATGACTTGTTTTTCTTTTCGTCTAAATCAACAGTTCTAAATAAATTAAACATGCGAAAAATATTTTTATTTCTGAGTTTATCTTTTTTCATCAGTTCTTATGGGCAAACAAGTGTATTCAATTCATTATTAAAGAAACATGTTGACACAAAAGGAAATGTAAATTACAAAGCATTTAAAAATGATGAGGCAAAACTTCAAGATTATTTGAATTATTTGGCTAAAACGTCACCTCAGAAAAGTTGGTCAGCAGCTAAAACCAAAGCTTTTTGGGTTAACGCATACAATGCTTATACGATAAAACTTATTTTAGATAATTATCCTTTAAAGAGCATTACCAAAATTAAAAAAGGGGGGAAAGACGCATGGAATATCAAGTTTGCAAAAGTTGGTGGTAAGAATTATACGCTAAACCACATTGAACATGAAATTTTGAGAAAGAAATTCAATGATCCTAAAATTCATGTTGGAGTGAACTGTGCTTCTGGATCTTGTCCTCAATTAGGGAATTTTGCTTTTACTGAAGCTAATTACGAGGCGAAAACGGATGCATTAATGAAGAAATTTGTGAATGACACTAAGAGAAATAAAATTTCTGGAGACAAGGTTCAAATTTCAAAAATATTTGAATGGTTCAAAGGAGATTTCACCAAGAAAGGTTCTTTAATCGATTTTCTTAACAAATATTCGAATACAAAAATTAGCGCTAACGCAAAAATCCAATATTTAAAATACGACTGGAATTTGAATGGAAAGTAGGAAGATATTTCAGAAAAGTATTTCAGCGAAACAATTCGTATTTTTACTTTTTAAGTAAAATCCTTAAAGCAATTAGTTAACAAGAAATATTTTTAAGAATTTTCTTTAATACCTCACATTATTGTGGGGTACTTAACTTTAAACAGAAATAAAAAGACATGTCTAAAACATACTACGATCCAGCAGATTTAAGAAAGTTTGGTAAAATTACAGAATGGAGCGAAGAATTAGGAACTAAATTCTTTGATTACTATGGAAAAGTATTTGAAGAAGGAGCCTTAACAGCTAGAGAAAAGAGCTTAATTGCTCTTGCTGTTGCCCATACTGAACAATGTCCATATTGTATTGACGCTTACACGAAAGATGGACTTCAAAGAGGAGTTACTAAAGAGGAAATGATGGAAGCTATACATGTTGGAACTGCTATTAAAAGCGGAGCAACTCTCGTTCATGGAGTTCAAATGATGAACAAAGTAAATAAGTTAGAAATGTAAAAATTAATTTTGAGTGTTGAATTTTAAATTCAGAGTTTGAACATTATATAAAAAATAAATCTCTTATATAGCTATTTCGAAAAACTTAAAAATCAATACTCAAAATTCATCATTAAAAATGAAGAAATCTCTATTAGCTAGAAATAATGATTTAGCAAATACGCAACGCCAGTTAGAAATTTTATCCAATGGAATTTTTAAAGACGAGCTTCCAACTTTTGCCGATAAAATAAAGGAAACTAATCAATTTCCTTTGCGTCCTAAAAAATTGGAAATCCTTCAAATTAATGTTGGATATATGTGTAATCAGGTATGCGCGCATTGTCATGTTGATGCTGGTCCAGACAGAAAGGAAATCATGACGGTTGAAACTATGGAACAATGTTTAGAGGTTATTCGAAATACTGGTGCTCATACTTTAGATTTAACAGGTGGTGCTCCAGAGATGAATCCTAATTTCAGATGGTTTGTTGAAGAAGCAGCTAAAGCTGGAATTAAAGATTTTATCGTTCGTTCAAATCTAACCATTATTCGAGCTAATAAGAAATATTACGATCTTCCAGAGTTTTTCAAAAAACATAATGTACATGTTGTTTCGTCCATGCCTCACTGGACACGAGGTAAAACTGATAAGCAAAGAGGTGATGGTGTTTTTGACAAGTCTATTAAAGCGCTTCAAGAATTAAATGCAGTCGGCTATGGTGTTGAAGGAACTGGTTTGAAGCTCGACTTAGTTTACAATCCTTCTGGAGCTTTTCTTCCAGGAGATCAAGCTTCGATGGAAAAAGACTTTAAAAAAGCTTTACTAGAAGATTTCAATGTAACTTTCAATAGTTTATTTGCAATTACGAACTTACCTATCAGTAGATTTTTAGATTACTTAATTGCTTCGGAAAACTATGAAGATTACATGTATGCCTTGGTTGAGGCCTATAATCCAATGGCTGTTGAAAATGTAATGTGTACCAATACACTTTCTATTAGCTGGGATGGCTATTTATACGATTGTGATTTTAATCAAATGCTCAACTTAAAAGTTGCGAGTAAAGTAAAACACATCTCTGAATACAATGAGGAATTATTATCTAACAGAAACATTATCATTAATCAACATTGTTATGGTTGCACTGCTGGCGCTGGAAGTAGTTGCCAAGGAACAGTAGCTTAGTTCAATCATCAGTTATTAAAACATAAAATGATGAAAATTTTACTTTATACACTTCTCTTTGTGTGCGCTCTGAGTGCAAATGCTCAGGGAAACTTACAACAATTATTAAAAGAGCATAACACTGAGAATGTTCCGTACATTACGGTTGATGAATTAAAAAAAGAGAATAGTAATGTTATTCTTTTAGATGCCCGAGAACCAAAAGAGTTTAAAGTAAGTCATATTGAGAATGCTCAGTGCGTCGGTTATGATCATTTTAATTTGGATAAAACCATTTCTTCATTAAAAAATAAGGATGCCAAAATTATCGTTTACTGCTCTCTAGGAATTAGATCAGAGGATGTTGCTGAAAAACTTCAAAAGGCTGGTTTTTCTAATGTTTATAATCTTTATGGAGGTATTTTTGAATGGAAAAATGAAGGAAATGAAGTTGTCAACAAAAAAAACAAGTCCACAGAAAAAGTTCATACTTTCAATAAAGACTGGAGTAAATGGTTACTAAAAGGTAAAAAAGTCTACTAAAAATACTGTCCTATTCCGAAAACTAAACCACTCGAGGAAGAGTTCGGTGTTATTCCGTAACCATAGTCAATTCTAAAAACGGCATTGAATATTTTTTTACTAATAAATCGAAGTCCCAATCCAGAATATATTCGAACGTTTTCGCTTTTAACAAAATCATTTAAACTTCCTCCAGGAGTTCGCCAAGTTCCGAAATCAGTGAAGACATTTCCTTGAAGTACAAACCACTTTTTCTCGTAAAGTGTATGACGATATTCCGTATTCCAAACAATACTCCCTGTACCTCTATCTACCAAAATACCCACACCTCTTAAATTAACGTTATTATCTAATGCAAAAGGAGCAAAAGGACTTTCCTCATTGGTTGACAGCCCTATTCTTAAACGGTTTGCCCAGTTCCCTTTTTCACCAACTCTTTTAAAATAAAACGCATCGTTCCAAGCGATAAAAAAGTCATTTTGATATTCGTTTATAGTAGTTACATATTGTCCATACAACTGGCTCTTAAATCCTTCAACATAGTGATAGTAATAATTCAAATTATCATAGGTATAAACGAACTTTAACAGCTTCTTATTTAAATCTAATTGCTGAGGAACACCATCGGCAGTATAACCTGTTAAGTAAGTATACTTTTCATTAAAAAGATTAATTCCAAAATCTATATTATGTTTAAAGTTAATTCTGTATAACAAAAGCAACTCAAAGGATATATTCTGATACCTGTAATTGGCAGAGTTATCTCCGAAATAAAGAGGTTCTTCACTACTCCAATTTTGATGATTAAAAGCAAGACCTAATGATCTTGAGAATAACATCGGAGCTCTAAAATTAAAGCCATAAGAATCAAAACCATTTTGCTGATAAAATCCTCCGATTCCAATATTCCTCCCTAAAAAATTATAATCATAAACACCCAATTTATAAGCCAACCTTCGGTTCGTTGTTGTCCATATATTTACTTCTGGAATGATAGTAAAGTTTTCTTCTATAAAAAAAGTCACCGTACAACTCGAACTGTCAACATTCTTAATTTTATAATAAGCATGAGATATTGCTGGCAATCTTTTTAACTGAATAATATCTTTCTCGAGTTTGGAAAGATTTAATTCTTCGTCTTTTTCAACTTCAATAACTCTCAACAGAATTTTTTCTTTCGTTTTTTTTAAGCCTTCAAATTTTATATCAGAAATAGTCGGAGCTTGAGAAAACAAAGAAGCTGTCCAAAAAACAGTTAGAAAAAAAAATATAATTTTATTCATTAGTTAGCCTCAAAGTTTTTTTCAATAACAAGGTTCACCCAGTTATCTTCACTCACCCCCATTAAAGTGAATCCATAATTCATTCCTATTTGTAAAGCAGGCGGCGTTTCTCGAGTTACATTTAAAACAACATTATCAAGTTTATAATACTGAAACATTTTCTCATAAGTATACGTTCCAGACAGTAAATTGCCCTCTTGGTTTGTTATCACCTGAAAATAGATGACGTTTTCTCTCACTACTCCATCCATCCAAGAAAACTCTGGCATTAATTCCACACCTTGATCTATAACAACTGAGTTATTCCATTCCGTTGGTTTCGACGTATTTTTCAACCTAATTGGGTTTGAAACGTGTACGATGTTATTAACTTCGTGCGTAACAACGCTCCAAACTTCATTGGAACCGTTTCTAATAAACCTCCCTAAATAGTCATTAAAAACACCTTCCTTTTCCAAGGAGACACTTTCGTATTGAGAAAAATCATTCGGATCGACCGAAATACTGTTGGTTTCAAAATATTGAATATTTCGAGAACCAGGAACTGGATAGTAAAAGATATATGATATTGACGCATCCGATCTATCGCTAGCTGCACAAGCAATTACTCCTTCTTTTTTTACTTGTTCTTTACTAATCAAATAAGAATTCAGATTACTTAGATCTTCTTCGCTTTTTGAACAAGCAAACATAAGAAAGACAGTCAAAATCAATAATACTCTACTTCGCATAAGCTTTTCTTATAACTTCTTCCGCTGGTTTATTCTGAGGAGTAAAACGATTGTTATCATTCCCTCCTACTTCATCATGATTGTGAAACCATTTCCATAAAAACCCACCTGCAAACCACGGTTCTTCCCAAAATTCTTCATACAGCGCCTGTAATGCTATTTTTTGCGATCTTAAATCTACATACCCTTCTACTCTATTTGAATCCCATGGTTGTTTTCCTGTGTAATACACGCTTCGATAACCGTATTCAGTAAAAAGAATGGGTTTTTGAAACTTATCCTTAATCGAAATAATTTCTTTTTTATGTGGAACCCAACCTTTCTTAAAATCATCTTTTGTAGGCGTCTTCTTATCACTCAATGGAAAGTACGCATCAATACCAATATAATCGAGTTCGTTCCAAATATCAATTTTTTTATATTCATCCCAATTAGCCGCATAGGTAAGTTCTCCAGTATACACTTTTCGAACATCAGCAATTAAAGATTTCCAGAATTCAGGCCTACTAACTACGAATTTTTCGAGTTCAGTACCAATACAAAAAATTTCAGCATTCACTTTCTGAGCTACTTCTGCAAACTTCAAAATAAAGGCCGAATACGTTTTTTCCAGTTGCTTCCAATCATCTTCTGACTTCATGGTGATAAGGCCAGTATATTCGCCATGCCAAACCCATATTTGAGGCTTAACCATGATTTTTATTTCCTCCCTCTTAAACTTCTCAGCATATTGCTCAACCCCAGCAACAGTTTCTCCAAACCACTGTTTCGAAGAGTTAAAATGTACTGTTGATGAATTGACATTTTCAATAAAGCCGAAAGGCATCAACGAAACATAATTCGCTGACACCTTCTTTACAGGTATTGTGTGATTAAAATTTATTTCTTTCGATGAAGCTACAAAGCTTACTCCATTAACTCTTTTCCTCTGACTTTCACAAGATGTATGGAGACAAATTATTCCTAAAATTAGGAGCCACTTAATTTTCATAGTAGCAATTTACATTTTTTATTAAAATAAAGCTCTTAACCCTAGGTTAAAACTCTGGCCCAGACCGGTATCCGTACCTGCAACAAACTTACTGTACAGCACTTCTAGGTTTAATATTTTCGTAATTTGGTATTTTCCACCAAAACCTAAAGCAGTATAATTTTGAGAAAACTCCCCAAAACGCTGAGCGTGCTGAGCAAAAACTAACACTGTAGATTCATCACTTGGAAAATAACTTAAGAAAGCTCCTGGTACTAATAAAATTGTATTATTTGCAAAACTTTTCTCGTCTCCAAAGTTATATTCTGTATTTAATTCGGTGAAAATTTGCCATTTCCCACTACTAAAAGTATAATCATAGAAGAATCTGTTTTGAAAAGCCCATGCCGTTTGATCTAAAAACACTCCATTTTCATCAGTTTCTTCATCAGCTAAAGGAATATGTAATGCAGACTGAATCGAGAAATTTCCTACATTTTCTAAGGGTTGAAATTTAATTGCTGGTGCAATAGTGGTAAGCCCTTTTCTATCTGTGTTAGTATCTTCCAAACTAAAAACTGATAAAGCCTGTCTTCCTCCTCTAGTATTTGACCTAAACTCAAGAATTGCCCCAACATTAATTCTATTATTTTCAGAAACTCCAGTAAACGCTTCTACGGTTGAAGTAAAATAGTTCTCTCTTGGCTTATCAAAAGTAGCATCATTAAAATTTGCTCTGGTTTCAGTATATAAATTATTAAAGAATTTAATATCCCATTGACCTTTATCTAATAAACGAGAAGGTGTATACGTTTGAATGTTACTTTTTGCTTGTTCTTCCTCCTGCGCAAAAATGCTGCTTGCACCAAATGAAACGAAAAGTATTAAAAGAAGCTTAGCTCTATTTTTCATGATAATCATTTTTAATGCTTCATAGGTCGAAGGAAAATAAAAAGGCTTACAATGAAGGTCTATTTAAAATCATTCTAAATTTATTTCACCCATTAAGTTATTAACTTTAATGACGACCTAATTTGCAAATCAACTTTTTTATGGAACATGTTGTTATTATTGGTAATGGAATTTCTGGGGTTACCGCCGCTAGGCACATTAGAAAATTATCTGATAAAAAGATCACCATCATTTCTAGTGAAACGAAATACTTCTTCTCAAGAACAGCGCTTATGTATGTTTACATGGGGCACATGAAGTTTGAACACACTCAACCTTATGAGCCTTGGTTTTGGGAAAAGAACAATATTGAATTGAAAGCAGGAACTGTCTCAAAAATTCACCCTTTAATTAAAAGGATACAATTTGATAATGACGAAACTTTGAAATATGACAAACTCATTATTGCAACAGGATCTAAGCCAAACAAATTTGGATGGCCTGGTCAAGATGCGAAAGGAGTTTTTGGAATGTACCATAAACAGGATTTAGAGAAACTTGAAAAGTATGCTCCTGATAACAAAACATGTAAACGAGCTGTTATTGTTGGTGGAGGACTAATAGGAATTGAGCTCGCAGAAATGCTTCATAGCAGAAATATCCCTGTAACTTTTTTAGTTCGTGAAAGTAGTTTTTGGAATGCTGTTTTACCTGAAGGCGAATCTGCAATGATTAATAGAGAAATTCTAGAAAATCATATCGATTTACGTTTGGGTGTAAACTTAAAAGAAATTAAAACAGATTCAAACGGGCAAGCTAAGTCTGTAATTGTAGCCGAAACGGGTGAAGAAATTGAATGTGATGTTGTAGGGCTAACCGCCGGAGTTTCACCTAATGTTGATTTTTTAAGAGATAGCGATATCGAAATTGGTAGAGGCGTTAAAGTTAATAGGTTCTTAGAAACAAGTGATCCAAATATTTATGCTATTGGTGATTGCGCCGAGCAACACGAACCTATAGGAGAAAGAAGAGCTATTGAAGCCGTATGGTATACAGGAAGAATGATGGGAGAAACCGTAGCACAAACTATCTGTGGTAACAAAATAGAATACAAACCAGGGCACTGGTTTAACTCGGCTAAATTTATTGATATTGAATATCAAACTTATGGTTGGGTTTGGGCAAAAACTAGAGAAAATGAAGCTCGTTTTTACTGGGAACATGAAAGCGGTAAGAAATGTATTCATATTAATTATGACAAAAACACACGAAAGTTCATTGGTATCAACACTTTTGGAATACGAATGAGGCATGAGTTTTTCGATAAGGTCCTCAATAATGGTGAAACCGTAGATCATGTTGTTGAGCACTTAGCCGATGCGAACTTCGATCCTGAATTTTACAAACTTCATGAACCCGAAATTGTTCAAAAATTCAATCAAGAAAACAATACTAACATTAAATTAAAAAAGAAAAGCTGGAAACGCATTTTTAGCAGAGTTTAAAATATGAAAGCAATCAAACAACTTGGCCTGATAATATTTTTGCTTGGGCTAGCCGTATTTACAGGAAGTCTATTTACTGGTTCTTTTAATTTAAGTTCAGCTGAATTAGACTCTTATATCGAAGAAAAAGGATTTAAAAGTGAGATCATAAAAGATGAGTTAGCGAAAGCGGTGGTAACTGATGAACCATTGAATATTTTTCAGTTTTCATTAAGAGCACGTCAAGCTTTTAAAAACTCAAATGATCACTATGACCAACTTATTGCAAAGTATGATGCTGAAAAGAATTGGGACTTAAAAGGAGCTCAATATCAGTATAAAATCTATGGAAAACCACATACTTTAAGTTATGATTTAGCGAAAAAAGCGGGCAAAGGTTATATTAAAGAAAATCCAGGGATTATATGGTTTTTAACTTTCGGGCTTGGCATTATCGGTGCTTTATTATTTATAATTCCAAATGTTGTTTTATTAGGTCCTAAAGGAATTAAAAACAATGGAATCTATTTAGAATCTAGTACTAACAGAGGTTGGATTGCATGGTTAGTGTTATTTTATTTAGTAATATTTTATATCCTTCTTTACTTTTTGCCAGATTATGTTGTCAATTGGACCTTTATTTTAGATCCAATAAGCAAAGCTTTAAATGGAGGAGCTGCTAGCCAATGGTTTGTATATGGATTCTTATATTGTGTAATTATGATTGTTATGGGAGTACGTATGTACATTAAATACCGTCATAACAATTATCAAATTGTTCGTACTACTTCTGTTTTATTCTTTCAAATAGTATTTGCTTTCTTAATTCCTGAAATTATGACAAGCTTGAACATGCCTGGATATGATTTCAAGAATGCCTTCCCTTTAGACTATGATTTCTTTTTTGAATGGAATTTAGATTCTTTATCAAAAAGTGGGGGTATTGGTATTTTTATACTCGTATGGGGAGTATTATTAACCTTAGTTTTTGTTCCTGTAATGGTTTATTTCTTTGGTAAAAGATGGTACTGTTCATGGGTATGCGGATGTGGAGGTCTTGCAGAAACTTTAGGAGATCCTTACCGTCAACATTCAAATAAAACCTTAAAAGCATGGAAACTTGAGCGCTGGGTAATTCACTCTGTGTTGGTATTCTCCATTGTTATGACCATCGTAACATTATACTGTTATTTCACAGGTGCTTCTTCTTTTCTTGGTATCAATTCACAAGGAATTAAAGATGCATATAGTTTCTTAATTGGAGCTTGGTTTGCTGGTGTTATTGGAACTGGATTCTATCCAATATTTGGAAATAGAGTTTGGTGTAGATTCGGCTGTCCATTAGCTGCATACTTAGGTCTTGTTCAACGATTTAAATCTCGTTTCAGAATTACAACAAATGGAGGTCAATGTATTTCATGTGGAAACTGTTCTACATATTGTGAACAAGGTATTGATGTAAGGGCTTACGCTCAAAAAGGTGAAAATATCGTTCGTGCTAGTTGTGTAGGATGTGGAGTATGTTCTGCAGTATGTCCAAGAGGAGTTTTAAAATTAGAAAACGGACCAGAAGCGGGTAGAATTAATCCAACAGATGTTTTACTTGGAAACGATATTGACCTAATGAAATTAGTTAATGATAAAAAATAGGTTATATAAACTAAAAAATATAATGATTGGAAAGAGTGCTCTTTTACTCTTTCTAATCGTTTTTTCTGAATATTCTTGGGGACAAAAAACATATCACAAAAGTTATTACTCCAACGGAAATCTAAAAGAAGAAGGATGGCAAATTGGAGATAAAAAAATTGAGTATTGGAAGTTTTATTATAAAAGTAAAGTACTAAAAAAAGAAGGGCATTATAAAAACAATCTTCCTACAAATTATTGGTACTTTTACCGCAAAGATGGCAAAAAAGAAAAGGAAGGACATTTTGTAAACGGAAAACAAAACAAGTGGTGGTTATACTACGACCAAGAGGGACACGTTAATCATAAATGCCAACTAAAAGATAACATAAAGAATGGGTATTGTTTACTTTATCGTAAAAAGCAATTAATAAAAGCTGTTAAGTTTAAAGACGGTAAAAAAATAAATGAATGGTCCGATTTTTCTTCCTTTAAAAAGGAGAATGATCTGAATGATTTAAGATAAAAAATGAACCAAATAATTAAAGTTATTATTCCTGCTTATAATGAGCAAGATTCTATTGCAAATGTAATTAAAGACATACCTCCAATAGTTGATGAAGTAATTGTTGTAAGTAATAATTCTACCGATAATACCGAGTTAAATGCTAAAAATGCGGGAGCTACTGTTCTAAAAGAATCACGAAAAGGCTATGGGTATGCTTGTTTAAAAGGAATGAACTATGTTGCTAACAAAGAAATAAAGCCAACTATTTTAGTATTTCTCGATGGAGATTATTCGGATTATCCTGAACAGTTAACAGAGATAGTTGCACCAATAATAGATAAGGATATCGACTTTGTTATTGGTGCCAGAGTAAAAAAATTACGTGAAAAAGGAGCTATGACCCCACAACAAGTTTTTGGAAACTGGCTTGCTACTTTTTTAATGAAACTCTTTTTTGGAGCTAGATTCACAGATCTTGGTCCATTTAGAGCAATAAAGTATGAGAAACTATTGAATTTAAACATGGAAGACAAAACATATGGTTGGACTGTTGAAATGCAATTAAAGGCAATAAAACAGAAATTAACCTATGAAGAAATCGCTGTAAAATATAGAAACAGAATAGGTGTTTCAAAAGTTTCAGGAACCGTTAAAGGTACTATCTTTGCAGGCGTAAAAATTTTAGGTTGGATATTTAAATACAGTTTCAAGTAATGATTTTAGAATATATTGTAATCGCGCTATACACAATATCGTTAGTTCTTATTTTAATGTATGCGTTGGCTCAATTAAATCTGCTTTTCAATTATTTAAAAGCAAGAAAAAAACAAGATAATTCACCTAAATTTGATTTAACAAACTCAGAAGAGGTTCCTTATGTAACGATTCAATTACCAGTTTATAACGAGCTTTACGTTATGGAACGTTTGTTAGATAATATTGCCAAAATAAATTATCCAAGTGACAAACTTGAGATTCAGGTGCTAGATGATTCAACAGACGAGTCCGTGGAAACTACAGCAAAACATATCGAAAAACTTCAAAAAACTGGTTTAGACATTCAACATATTCGACGTGAAAATCGAGAAGGATTTAAGGCTGGAGCGTTAAAAGAAGGATTGAAAATTGCTAAAGGAGAGTTTATTGCCATTTTTGATGCTGACTTTTTACCAAAACCTTGTTGGTTAGAAAAAACAGTTCCATTCTTTAAAAATCCAGAAATTGGAGTTGTTCAAACTCGTTGGGGACATATTAATAGAAATTATTCTACCCTTACAAAAATACAAGCCTTTGCTCTAGATGCTCATTTTACTTTAGAGCAAGTAGGAAGAAATAGTCAAGGACACTTTATCAATTTTAATGGTACTGCTGGTATTTGGCGTAAAGAATGCATTTACGATGCAGGAAATTGGGAAGGAGACACTTTAACAGAAGATTTAGACTTGAGTTATAGAGCTCAATTAAAAAAATGGAAATTTAAATATTTAGAAAATGTTGAAACACCTGCCGAGCTTCCTGTAATTATTAGTGCGGCTCGATCGCAACAATTTAGATGGAACAAAGGAGGTGCCGAAAATTTCCAAAAAATGTTGAGGCGTATTATTACATGTAAAACCATTCCTTTCAAAACAAAAATCCATGGAATGTTACATTTATTAAACAGCTCTATGTTTACCTGTATTTTCTTGGTAGCTATACTTAGTATTCCAATGTTGTATATTAAAAATGAATATGCTCACTTAAGAATTTACTTTTTAGTAATGAGTTTCTTCATAATCAGTACGCTTATTTTCTTTGTATGTTACTGGTTTATGTACAAAAAAACGTATGGTGGTGGCTTTATGAATTTCATAAAATATATTGGTGCATTCTTTTCATTTTTCTCCATAGCAATGGGCTTTTCTCTACACAATACTATTGCCGTATTAGAGGGCCATTTTGGTAAAAAAAGTGAGTTCGTAAGAACACCTAAATTCAATATAAAATCACTTACTGATAGTTGGAAAAACAATAAATATATTCGAAACAAGCCATCTATAAATGTTATTATCGAAGGTTTATTAGCATTGTATTTTGCTTTCGGAATGTATAGCGCTTTTATTGTTGGAGATCAAGGTGGTGATTTTGGATTATTTCCTTTCCACTTAATGCTATTTATTGGTTTTGGATATGTATTCTTTAAATCTCTTTTTTCTAAAGCTTAATGAAGTTCATTGAGAAATATAGTTTTTTGTTAACAGGAGTTATCTTAATTCTATATTTCTTATTTGCATATTTCCTTGAAAGAACTTCTTTTTACTGGCTGTTAGCTTTATGGGGAAGCCTATTTACTGTCTCTTATTTTTTATTACATGTAAAAAAACAAGACTTTTCCTATTTAGCTGGTGTTTCTATACTATTCCGACTGGTATTTTTATTCGCCCTACCGAATCTATCACAAGATTTTTATCGCTTTATTTGGGATGGAAGAATGCTTTTCGAAGGATTTAATCCATACCTCTCTTTACCAGAAACATTTATTGAATTAGGAAAGCAGCCCGTAAATGAAGCTGCTGAACTTTATAAAGGAATGGGAGAAATGAATGGGAGTCACTTTACCAACTACCCTCCTATTAATCAACTCTGTTTTTATATTGCTGCTTTAATAGGTAACCAAAGTATTTTAGTATCTGTAATTGTTATGCATGCTTTAATTATTGGAGCTGATATTGGAATTCTTTTCTATGGTAAAAAACTCTTAGAACGAATGCAACTCCCCGTAGAAAACGTATTCATATATATTTTGAATCCGTTTGTTATTATTGAGTTAACCGGAAATTTACATTTTGAACCCGTAATGCTATTTTTCCTTGTCCTTTCTCTATATAAATTATCGAAAGGAAAATGGATGCTATCTGCTATATTTTTGGCCTTATCAATATCGGTAAAACTGATTCCTTTACTCTTTTTACCAATATTTTTTAACCGTTTTATTAATAATAAAGTTTCTTTTTTCAACGGAGCTAAAAAACTAGTGGGTTTTTATATCGTTACCTTAATAACACTTTTGGCCACTTTTATTCCTTTCACTTCTGGAGAGTTTCTGGCTAATTATGGTAATTCTGTTGGTCTTTGGTTTAGAAGTTTTGAGTTCAATGCTAGTTTTTACTACCTAGCAAGAGAAATTGGCTATCTTTTTCGAGGGTATAATGAAATAGCTATCATAGGTAAAATAATTCCTTTAATCGCTATTATATTCATTTTATGTATAACCTTTTTGAGAAAAAATGAAAAAATGCAAGAATTAATAACGGCAATGCTATTGTCTTTATCTTTTTACTATTTCATTTCTACAACAGTTCATCCCTGGTATTTAGCTACCTTATTAATTTTAAGTGTTTTTACAAAATATCGCTTTCCACTCCTATGGAGTCTGGTTATAATTTTCAGCTATCAGGCCTATGCCAACACACCATGGAAAGAGAATTTATTTTTTGTTTTTATTGAATATTTAATAGTTTTTTCAGCCTTTTTCTATGAATTAAATATTATAAAACCTAATTTTAAGACAAAGCTAACCTAATCCATTGTGCTCATATTAATGGATTTTCGTATTATTGTTTTTCACTATTTCCTAATTTTTTATGAAAAGGCTAACAATTAAAGACATAGCTAAACATCTTGGTGTTTCGATTTCAACGGTTTCAAAAGCTTTAAACGATAGCTATGAAATTAGTGAGACAACAAAAGAAAAAATCAGAAAATTTGCGAAAGAAAACAATTATAGACCCAATATCACCGCTGTTAACTTAAAAAACAAAAAAACCAAAACGATTGGTATTTTAATTCCTAACATGCTGAATTACTTTTTAGCTCAGGTATTTAATGGAATTGAAACAGTTGCAAGTGAAAATGGCTATAAAATCATTTCTTGTATTTCTAATGAATCGTACGACAAAGAAGTAGAAACGATACGAATGCTGTCTAATGGTAGTATTGATGGTTTGATCTTATCTTTGGCTGAAGAAACAATCAAAAAAAGAAGTTTTGAACATTTTCAAGACACTATCGATAGTGGAGTTCCGATCGTAATGTTTGATAGAGTTGCTCAAGATATTGACTGCGACAAGGTAATTACTAACGATTTTGAAGGAACTGTTACCACGGTTAAACACTTGTACAAAACTGGACATAAAAACATTGCTTTTATTTCTACCATCAGTGATTTAAAAATTGGGGAACGACGATATTTAGGTTATTTGAAAGGTTTGGAAGACTTAAACATTCCTTTAAATAAAAACCTAGTGATAAATATTGTTGAAGAGGATTATAAAAAATACGAAGCTATTTTAGATCCAATCTTTAAAAACAATAAAATAGATAGCGTTATTACCACTGATGAATCTTCAGCTGTTGCGGCGATGAAAGTAGCTACAAGAATGGGGTACAAAATTCCGCAAGATTTTTCTGTAATTTCTTTTTCTAATGGAATATTAGCTCGACACTCAAGTCCGAAAATGACTACGGTAAGTCAACATGGTGAAATCATGGGAGCTACTGCGGCTGAAATGCTAATTAATAAATTGGAAAGAAAAGGGAATGTTAACAAAAACGAAACAAAAGTTATCAAAACCGATTTAGTTATCCGCGAATCGACAAGACCAACAAAAACTTACTAAAAAAACAAAACCCACTCAAAAAAGACTGAGTGGGAAAAATTGCTATGAAAAAGAAAAAGAAAGTGGTTTATTCAACCACATGACAAATTTAATAAACTTTTTCTTTTACGCAAATATTTTTTGCAAAAATTTTACATTTTTCTAATATTAGTTAATCTTTTGATTTTCAATACGTACAATATCGTTCTCTAGTACGTACAAAACTCCCGATTCAGAGCAAATTGCTTCACCTTTTTCATCGAAATTTAATCGATGACCGTACTTACTTACCCATCCAATTTGTTTTGAAGGGTTACCAACAACCAATCCATACTTAGGAACGTCTTTGGTTACCACCGTACCTGCTCCAATTAATGCATATTCTCCAATAGTAATACCACAAATAATAGTAGCATTCGCTCCAATAGAAGCTCCATGTTTCACTAGAGTGGCTTTAAATTCGTTTTTACGATTGATTTCACTCCTTGGGTTAGTTATGTTCGTAAACACCATTGAAGGACCTAAAAACACATTATCCTCGCATATTACCCCGGTATAAATGGAAACGTTGTTCTGAACCTTCACATTCTTTCCAAGAACAACATTAGGAGATACAACAACATTCTGCCCAATATTACAATTCTGACCTATTTCAGCATTTGGCATTATATGGCTGAAGTGCCATATTTTTGTTCCACTTCCAATTAAACATCCATTATCGATTATTGAAGTTTCATGAGCAAAGTATTCTTTGTTAATATCCATAAGTACAAATGTAAAAAACTCAGTTAATTTAATTAACTGAGTTTTTTTTTATCACTACTGTACCATAAAAGTAATAGGTAACATATAGCTAACTTTCACAGGTTTGCTATTTTGCTTACCTGGCGTGAACTGTGGGAGTTTGCTAATTACTTTATTGACTTCCTTTTTAAGTCGCGCGTGGGGTGCTCTAATTTTTACATCTGAAATATTTCCTTGCTTATCTATTACGAATTGCGTGTAAATATTGTACTTCCCTGATCTCATTCCAAGGTCATTCGCCAAATCCGCATCGAAATAACGGCGTACATATTGCTTCATTTTTTTCTCTAAACAAATTCTTCCTTCTTTCTCATTTAAACCTTCACAACCTTTAAATACAGGTGCATTCTGAATGCTTCTCATTGACACTGGATCGTCACTTTTCTCTATCTCATCTCCATCAGAAACTTCATCCAATGTACTAATATCAATAGCAGGTTTATCTTCGTTAGACGGTAAATCGATTACATCTCTCAGGTCTTCCTTATTATCGACTACTTGTATATCTGTTAAATCTACAGGTGGTTTTCTTTTTACTTGGGGCGCCTTTTTTTTAGGAACATCCTTTACAAAAACAACAGGTCGGTCAAAATTATAAACTTCACCTGGATCTGACTCGTGAGTAACCACTGCAACATTTTCTTTTTTCTCGGATTCATACTCTACCAAAACATAGACTATAAACAGCGCGAGAACCAACCCTAGTTGAGTAAAAATAGTTGAGAACTTCTCCAATTGTTTTCTTGAATGTTTTTTTTGCATTTTCATAGTGATTGAATTTAAGTTATAATTATATCTTCAATACAAGAAACATGCCAATAAAAAAAAGCAACCAATTTGGTTGCTTTTTTTAAAAATATCTTAAATTTTCAAAGACTACTCTACGTTAAATGTAATAGGTAATGTATATCCTACACGTACAGGTCTTCCTCTTTGCTTTCCTGGCTCCATTTTAGGTAATTTTTTAGCAATACGGATGGCCTCTTGCTTTAACCTTGGGTGTGGAGCTCTTGCTTGAATATCTTCTATATTACCAGTTTTCCCTATTTTGAAAACAAGGTAAATTCTTTTCTTTCCTGGAGATAAACCTAATTCATTGGCTAAGTCAGCATCAAAATATCTTTGAATGTGCTTGTTCATTTTATTATTTAAACAAGATTTCTTCTGTGCTTTTGTTCCTTTACAGCCAGGGAATACAGGTACATCTTCAATAATTGAGAAAGGTACATCTTCTACTACATCTTCTTCCTCTTCTACCTCTTCAATCTCTTCAACAACTACTGCTTCAGCTTCATCAGTTTCAGTTGACTCAATAATTGTTTCTTCTACTTCTTGCTCATCCTCTACAACTTCAATTTTTTCAGGTGCTGGAGGTGGAGGTGTATTTTGTGGTGGAGGTGTAATCTCCTGTTGTATTTCTATAGTTTCTTCTTCAACGTCTGCAGACATATTACTTTGTCCTAAGTCGCCGTATTCTTTATCATATGTTTTGTTTTCAATCGCCACATACGTTATAAATAAAGCTAAAACCAAACCTAACTGTACAAACAGCTTACTGTAGTTTTCAAGATTTGATTTTGGATTTTTCTTAATTTCCATCCTTTATGTTTTTAATAGTTCGCTAATTTAATTAATTTATTTCAACTTTTACAAGCTATTTTTTCTAAAAAGTGTCTTTTTTATAAAAAAACACTCGAAACACTGTAAAAGCCAAAAATACTCCTATTACATTGGCTATAATATCGTAATAGTCACCGCTCCTATAAGTTGTTAACGTTGCTTGTAAAGCCTCAATAATTATGCCGTAAAACGCACATAATAATAAGATTAGCAGAGTAGCTGACTTTTTTCGAAAAGCTAACAACCAAAAAAATGTTAGAAAAAAATAAGCCGTAATGTGTTCAAGCTTATCAATATGTTTAACATTAACTGGCGGGCTGTCAAGTTTTATTAAACAAAGAATAGCGATACTAATTGTAGTAAGTATCGCTATTGCAAGGTTAAATTTTTTATGATTGAACAAGCTCTTTATAAGCTTCATCGCTTAATAAGCTATCAATTTGAGAAGCATCAGAAATCTTCACTTTAATCATCCATCCTTTACCATATGGATCAGAGTTTACTAATTCTGGTTCATCTTCTAAACCTTCATTAAACTCAACTACTTCACCTGTTAAAGGCATAAATAAGTCTGATACAGTTTTAACTGCTTCAACAGAACCGAAAACTTCCTCTATTTCAACAGTGTCATCTAACGTATCTACATCTACATAAACGATATCACCTAACTCTCCTTGAGCAAAATCAGTAATTCCGATTGTAGCAATATCTCCTTCAATTTTTACCCACTCGTGGTCCTTCGTATATTTTAATTCTGATGGAATGTTCATTGTGTTGTTTGTTTTTATTCTTGATTTGTTTTTTAATTTCCTAAATTATATACAAGATTTATTCCCGCATTAATTGCTTGTCTAGGGAATGTTGTTGAAATGGCGTAATTAAATGTTTGATGATTATAATAGAATGACGCTGTTAAGTTTTTGCTTAAATTATAGTCAGCCAAAAACTTTATTCCAAACAGTCTTTCTCCACCAGTAACCTGATTGTTACTTTCATCAACACTTCGAATTAATGTAAGGTTATCTCTTAACGAAATATCAGCTCTTAAATTAATATCGCCTTTCAAGGTTTCTTTTTTCCCTGTAAATCGCGTTACAAATTTAACATCTCTTATCTTATATCCAAATCCAAATACATATTCTGTTCCATTTATATCAGTAATCGTATTGTTATTGAAATTCAAAGTCAAACTTCTATCTCTTCTAATTTCTCCCTTAAACGATAGAGAATTTTTCATTCTGAAATCAACTTTTATTAATGGAGAAAACTCGTCAATAAGTGTTACTGAGGAAATTAGCAAATCAGGCTGGAAGTTTCCAGAGGTATTTGCAACACCTTCTTCATATTGTAAATTGTTCGTATAATTACCAATTGTATACGACGATTTATATCCATGTGTCAATGTAAATGAAGAGAAATTTTTCTTAAACCATTTGTACTTCATTAGCCCATTATAACGTAATGTCCAGTTAGGAATTGGTATGTTCTTGAACGGACTTGTACTTACAGAATTAGGATCTTGTCCTGAATACGCCGCTAAGAATGCAGGAAGCATTGCTTGTTGACCGTTTTCTTTGAACGCAGGATCATCTGGATTTGTAGGTCTAGTGAAACCTGTTTCATCATATAATCTGTTTGCTATGGTCGACCTGTAATCTCTAAAGTTTTGATATAAGGTTTCTCCATCAGTGAACATAGTAGATAACATAAAATGACTAATACTGAAATCTCCAGTTTCAAACGCTCTAATGGTACTATTCTGTTCAAAAATATCTTCGCCGTTCGCATTAACTCCTGTTTTAATAACATCTAATTGTTGCGTTAAACGACTCGTTTGTATTCTATTTCCTCTTAAATCGATAGTTAGACTCTTAAAAGGTTTTACAGAAACGGTATAATCTAATTTCTTATTACTGTTTTTACCATAGTTCTTGTTATAATAAATATCATCGGCATCATTAGGATCTCTAGTCACTAACCATCCATTATCAATAGCATTTCTTAAAATATCCGTTTGACTTCCAAAAACAAAACCAAATGTTGGTGCTAAACCGCCTCCATAGTTATTTCTTCCTAAGAACCCAACTGACGGGATATACCCTTGAAGTAATGTTCCGTTATTTTGACTGTAACTGATTTTCGCTCTTTTTACTGAGGTTAACACATCATACAAACCTTTTAGAGCCTTTTGCCCAAAGCTTGCATTTTTCTTTAACTTAAGTTTCCCTTCAGTTTTCTGGTCTGCTCCTAATTTTAATGATCCTTTCTTAACAGGTCCTTTTTTACCTTTTTTAACCAGTAGTTTATCTAATTTTAAGGTTTTATAAAAACGTCCAAAGTCGATATTCGCATTGATATTATGCGTATTCGCATTTTGAATCATATTACCAACCTTGTCTCTTACATTCCCAACTAACTCTCCAGTTTCATTAAAAATTGGACTTTGAGATGCTGCTTGCCAATCAAAATCCGCAGTATATGCATAGTCAGCAGATAAGAATCCTAAGTAAGGAATTTTATTAATTGGAATTTTATAGGTTCCATTTAATTTTTGATGGTACGAATTTGGTCTACCAATATTGAAAAACTTGTCATAAATTTCCAAATCTTCCTCTCTACCAAAACTATCATAGATAAAACTATTAGTCGCATTAAAGTTTAATTGTAATGACTTTGTTAAATCGAATCCAATGGTATAATCCCAATCAAACACAAAATTACGTTGCTTTAACTCCGGTTGAGGAGATAATCCTTCAATTAGATTTCTTGATTTCTGAGAACTAAAATTTCTATTAATCCTTGAATTTACAGCAATCGTTTTTGGTACAGGATTTAAGTTAAAATCTTTAATAAACTTTAAATATTTACTACTTAAAAACTTCGTCTTTTTGAACGGTTCTATAACAAACGGCTTGAAATTAAAATTATAACTTGCCCCTGCCATCACATTCTGATTGACATATTTTTCAATATTATAATCCTTATGAAACTCTTCATTGAAAGAATAAGATACCGAGAAGTTTTCTACGTCATAGAATTTCTGTTTTTTCTTACTGTCAGGATTTCTATTCTTTTTTACATTAATAAAGCTAATACTCTTTCTACGTGTATAGTCTTGAGCATTGGCTATGTTCTGTTTTGCTTGCTCACTATTTGAGTTTTCAGCAGCATCACGAGCTTGTTCAATAGTTACATCTTGAAATTGAGGATCGTATTTTGGATCTCTAAATTCTTCACCATAACTATAACTCATTGGAATTTGCATGTTCCATTTCTTAGGCATCATTTTACCCAATTGAACATTTGTTGCAACATTATATTGCTTTACTTCTTCAATACTTCTTTGCTGTACTCTATCTTCTACATTACCAAATCCAACTGTTGACATTCTTCCTCCAAGAGAAAGGTTCATTACATCTGCTAGGTTAGCATCTGCATTTAAAACAGCTGCCCATCCGCCTTTATTATCAAATCCAACAGCTCTTAATTCATTATACCAAACCTCAATTGACTTCGGGTTAGGAGATGTATTTTTTACTCCCAAACTCACGGTTCGAACCTGCGCTAATGTTGGGTTACCTTTTACAGATATTTTGAGTCCGTTGGAACTGACTCCAGAAAATAGGTCAGAAACTATTGCGCCTACAGGTCTTTGTAATTTGAGTCCCGATAAATCTTCAAGGATAACATCCAAATCGTTCTCAACTGGCCAAACCTGATCTGACACAGGACTTCCTCCTACAGCTGAATACACTAAAGGTTTTTCTATTTCGTAATAATTTTCGTTCAAATCGGTACCTAATCGAATAATAGCTACAGCACCTGCAGCCTGACCTTGACTTGCATTTCTTTCAGGATCTTCAGCATGTAAGAACATACGCATGTTCTTGTAACGACGCATATCGATACTAATATTCTTATAGATTGTACGTATTGAATCCGCTGGTAAATCCGTTACTTTTAAGGTAACCGACTGCTCATTTTGTCTTTGAATTCTATTCGTTCCTTGGAGTAATTCTCTTTGAATACCTGGAGGCAATGCATATCTATCTCCGTTTTGCTCTATATTAACAACTCCAATCTCAAAATTATTTAATTGGTCATCTGGAACCGTTTGAACATATCTTCGCCAATCACTTCTTACTAATTCTAGCTCTCCAAAACGCAACACAACTGGCATTTTAAACTGAGTTAAAAACATTCTTACGAAACGGATACTGTTAAAATCGGAAATCCCATTAATCGGAGTACCCGATCTCACTGGAATTCTAAACTGATACCATCTACTCGTTTTCACCTCACCGTTAGGACGTGTAACTTGAGTATCTTTAATATCAACAATATGATTAAATCCAACTCCTCTATTGAGTTCAGTTTTATCAAGTGATACTTCATATTCAAAATAACTACTTACAGCATCCATGGTTTGATCTCTGTTGATATCCTCAGTATCAGGATACGTAGTTGAAGATACAGGATAAGTCTCAGGAGATTGCTCTGGTGTTGGTGAATTTCCTTGTGGGTTGTTATACCTTTTATAACGTGATAAAATAGAAGCGTTCGCATTATCTAGTTCACTCCCTCTAAAAAACTGGAAGTTATCCCCTGCTGGATCAGGAAACTGATTATAGTTTCTTCCCGCTACAGGTACATTAAACCTTGCTTTTTCTTCACCATCATTTAATCCATCTAAACCAACATCTTGATTAACTCTTGCGTCGGCATCAGCAGCAAAGGCATATAAAATTGAAGGATTAATTGGAGTGAATCCCCAAGCAGATTCTCTTACATTGCTTCCAACCGTTTTAATACCATCTTCTGGCAATCCATTTTCATATTGCTTACTCCCATCACGAAGTATATCTTCTGAGATACTACCCAAGTTGATTAAGAGTTTACCTACTTGGTTAACTGGTAAAGCTGGATTTATTCCTGCTGGAACTCCCTCTGCTGAAGTTAAAGAATAATTTTCATAAGGATCCATTAACCAAAACTGAATATACTCAACGTTGGCTTGTTCGAAATTATTCGTTGTTAAAGAACGCATAATTCCACCCCAGTTTCCTTCTGGTTGCGTTAATCGAATATCATTAGTTTCAGAATCAATACTTACCTCGGCTGCATTATCGTTAAAGTTATATGGCCCTCTTTCTGAAGGGTAATATGCTAAATCTAATGTTCTTACTAAATTCTGTTGTGTGATATCTAGATCAAGATCAAAAAGTTCTTCGAATCGAATCTGACGAACCTCATCTCTGGAAAGCTCAACTTCATCAATATTTCCTGGTCTATTTACTGTTCCATAAAATAATTGGTCAATATTATACCACGCCAGTTTTGCTCTGTGGTCGTTATAAGATAAGTTATTATTTGCACTACCATCAGCTTCAAACCCTTGCGATTCTGGTGTACTCGCCAAGAACCACTGTTGTGGAGAATTTAAATTAATTGGTATTTGAGACGCTTCAAAGTCATCTAAATATGAAGTAGCTGTTCCGTTTACATCGATACCACTTGGAGATCCGGGTAATAAATAAGCCATATCGGCTCTAACCGAAACCTTCGAAGGAACATCCGTTTCAACAAACGGTAATTTATTCGCTAGTTTTGTTAGGTAGGGAACTTCAGAAGAATAATCCAAATTCATCCCTAACATTACATTATCAATCGGTTCACCTCCAAAGTTTACCTTAGGGGTAATCGGGCGCTCGCTAACATTTAAGAAGGTTGCTCCTAAAATAAAATCCTCTGAGAATTGATGCTCAACATCAACACCAATAAAGGTTTTTCTTTGTTGATTAAAAAATGTATTATTTTCTACTGTTGCATTAATTGGTACCCCAGAAGCTTCCAGTCCTGGATCCAAAATCTGCACTCTTCCTAATTGGTAATCTACCACATAATCGATTCCTTCCACAAGAACTCTACCTCCTGCAGTAACTTTTACTGAACCTCTCGGAATATTGAAAGCTCCTAAAGAAATTCCTCTACTGGTTTCTGATTTATAATATCCTTTTAAGAAGAATTTGTCTTTATTCTGGTATTCGTTTTTCGCTTGGATTTTCGTAGTTAAATATAATTCGTCAAACAAATACCTCGACTTATCTGCTCCAACTAACCTATTATCAAGATATGAATCCAACCCAAAAGGCTCTGGATCTGGGAAAATAATATATCCTTTTTCAGAATTTACCGTAGCACCTTCTACAAAATCAAAATAACCATCCCCTCCTGCAACTTGATACTGACTCTGATCTAAACGGTCAATATGGAAAATTTGCATTAATGGTAAATTCCCAATATCGGAGGAGGTTGCATTTTGTAAAGTGTTTTGTAAAGTTCCCGTTTGATCATCTCTATACAATAAATCAAAACGAAAGCCTTCTTGTCTTAATGGATATGCACCAAGAGCATAAACATTCTTCATCATTAATCTCCAAGTTGGAAATGGCTCCGCTGGAATAACGCCTGGTCTAATAGTTGTTAAAATTTCACTTCTTAATAACTTTACTACTAAATTGGCAGGAGCAATAATTCCGTCATTCGAAAATTCTCCAACTTTAAAAACCGCTTCATTTGATGAAGCTCCAACAACAGTATATTCATAGGCTACAGCCAATACTTCACCATCATTTAACCTTCTATTTAAAGAGATAAAACCTAATTGAGGATGTAAACGGTATTCACTTGGTTGTAATTTTCTTGCATTTTGTAAATATGAGAAATCCCTTCCTTGAGCCACACCTGTAATCCCTTGACCTGCAAAAGCGCTTTGCATAGTAGCAACATCTCTAATCGGGCCACCGTCAGTTAACAATTGATCTAATTTATTAACTCCATTATAAGGAATATTCACTCCATTTGCCTGAACAGGTACGATCGCTGGATCAACTACGGTATTGTTGACTAAATTATTAGAAGCTGGTGTTGTATTGGATTCTCCTAAATCGGCAATCGCTACAATACTTCTGAAGTCATTTACACTCTGTGTTCTGTTTGTAACCCAAACTTCAATTCTTGTAATATTGATTGGACTATTTATTAAAGGATATTGTGTAAGCGCTTTTTTATAATTCTCTCTAAAATATTGAGAAAGGAAGAAGTGACGATCATTATCATAATCTGAAGCTCTTAATTCAAAATCTTCAATAGTAGCTCCACCCTCCGCAACTACCGTACGTGATTGTGAGTTTTGTTGTGAAAATGCGGCTGTTACTCTTGTCTTTCCAAATTGCAGCTCTGTTTTTACTCCAAATAGTGCTTGAGCTCCATTAATTAAGGAGTTCTTAATAGGCATGTTAATATTACCCGCATCAATTCCTTGGATAATATCATCTTCAGTAGGTGTATATTCAAGTTTTATTAAGTTCTGGAAATTAAATGTCGATTGGGTATCATAATTCGCAGTAACCTTTAAACGCTTACCTACTTTGGCCTGTAAACTCGCACTAATTTGTTGATCGAAATCAAATGTAAAACTACTTTGTTGGTCAATAGAGATTTGAGGGTTTTCATTATTCTGATAAACTCCTCCTAATTTTATATTAACCTGACCTCTAGGGATTACTTCTACAGTGTTTCCTCCAAAAACAGATTCAAAAAACTTTGAGTTTACGTAATATTTTGGAAGTAAATTTTTTCTTGCATCTTTTTTACCTTTCTTTCTGGTATCAGCTGCATCAATTTTTTCTTTGAAGTAGGTCTTTATGTCTTTTTTAAGGCGGTATTTTTCATACTCTTTTGGCGTCAAAAAAATTGGAGTACCAATCAAATAGTCTCCTATCTTTTCAACAAGAACAAATTTGTTCAAAGCTTTATCAAAAGTAACCTGAAACTCTGAAGGATTGTTTAAGAAAAGCTTTCCTGTTTGGTTATGTTTAAAATTGTATTTAAGCGGTATTACTGTATCCTTTAATACCCTACTGCCAACACTTTGTGAAAACGAAACAACACTTACCAATAAAGTAAGTGCTGTAAATAATTTATTCATAAATGTATTTTTCAACTTTTCTATAAGTTTTTTAATGCCTGCTTAATGAGCTGTTCTACTGATGCATCAGGCATTCCCTTTAATATATTATTGACAACCTTTTCGGCTTGTTTCCGAACAAAACCTAAGACCTCTAAAGCAGATAACGCTTCTTCCTTGTTTGTATTGTTCTGAACAACAGAAACTTCTTCTAAATCGAACGTTTTTAGTATTTTATCCTTTAAATCAACAATTAGTCTCTGAGCCGTCTTTGCTCCAATCCCTTTTACTGATTGAATCAATTTTACGTTTTCAGAAGCTATTGCTTGTTGAATTTCTTCAGATGTCATAGAAGAAAGCATTGTTCTAGCCGTGCTCGGACCAACACCAGATACAGATACTAACAACTTAAAAACTTCACGTTCAACTTTGTTAATGAAACCGTATAAAGTATGTGCGTCCTCTCTAATAGATAAATGTGTGTACAACACGATATTTTCATCACTTGGTAACAAAGAATACGTGTTCAGAGAAATATGAAGTAAATATCCCACACCGTTACAATCAATCACAACGTACGTTGGATTTTTTTCCACAAGTCTTCCCCTTATTTGTGTTATCATCTATTTCTTTTTTCGCGTTGTCTAAAGTAGAAAAATTATTTGTTTTTAAAAATTCTCGTTTTCAATGTTTTAAAAAGACTATGCTTTTTTGATAATAGCCTTATTTTGAGCATCAACTACAGCTACTGCAGCCATGTTTACCATTTCATCAACACTTGCTCCTAATTGCAAGATGTGAACTGGCTTACTCATTCCTAATAAAATTGGCCCAATAGACTCAATCCCATGAATTTGCTTCATTAACTTATAAGTAATGTTAGCAGAATCAAGATTAGGAAATATTAAAACGTTTACTTTTTTACCATTAAGCTTAGAAAATGGAAATTCTTTTGCTAGTAACTCTGGATTTAAAGCAAAATCGGCTTGTAATTCACCATCAACCACCACATTCGGATGATTTCTATGAATATACGATACAGCCTCTCTAATCTTGGCAGAACTCTCAGATTTAGTAGATCCAAAGTTCGAAAATCCTAACATCGCAATATTTGGAGTCATTCCAAACATTTTTGCCAAGGCCGAAGTTAACTGAGTAATTTTTGCCAAATCTTTAGCTGTAGGGTTTACATTGATTGTTGTATCTGACAAGAACATAGGCCCTTGCTTTGTCAACATCAAGTTAGTTGCTGCGACTCTTGTTACTCCTTTATCCTTCTCAATTAATTCTAACATTGGACGAACTACTGAAGGATAAGGTCTAGAATACCCAGTTATTAAAGCGTCTGCTTCTCCAGAATTCACCATCATTGCTGCAAAATAATTACGCTCACGCATTAATTTTTTCGCCTCAAATAATGTAACTCCTTTTCTCTGACGAGACTTCCAGAATATTTCTGCATAACGATCTCTAGTTCCTTCTTCTTCATCTGTTTTTGGATCAAGAATTGGCACTTCTCCATCGAAACCAAGTTCTTCCTTTAACTCTAAAATAACCTCTTTTCTACCTAATAAAATAGGAAATCCAATCTTCTCTTCGTAAACTCTTTGAGCTGCTTTTAAAACATCTAAGTGATCCGCTTCTGCGAAAACAATTTTCTTAGGATCTTTTTTAGCACGGTTATGAAGTAATCTAATTTCTTTCGTTCCAGTTCCAGAACGATCCATTAACTCTTCTCTATATTTCTCCCAATCCGTAATTGGTTCTTGAGCTACTCCTGAATCCATTGCTGCTTTGGCAATCGCTGGTGGAATTTCATAAATTAATCTTGGATCAAATGGCTTTGGTATAATGTAATCTTTTCCAAAAGAAAGACTCACTTCATCATATACAATATTCACCTGCTCTGGAACCGATTTTTTAGCTAAGTCAGCTAAAGCCTGTACTGCTGCCATTTTCATTTCCTCATTTATCTTGGTTGCTCTAACATCTAAAGCTCCTCTAAAAATGAATGGGAATCCTAAAACGTTATTCACCTGATTTGGATTATCAGATCTTCCCGTTGCCATGATAATGTCTTCTCTTGTTTGCACAGCCAAATCGTATGATATTTCTGGCTCAGGATTTGCCATTGCAAAAACGATAGGGTTTTTCGCCATTGAAAGTAACATCTCTGGAGATACTACATTTCCTTTAGAAAGACCTATAAATACATCGGCATTATGCATTGCTTCCTCTAAAGTATTTACATCTTTATCGGTTGCAAATTCTTCTTTTTGTGAAGTAAGATTACCTCTATCTTTTCTTATAACTCCTTTACTATCGCACATTACAACGTTTTCTCTCTTAGCTCCAAGAGCAAGATATAAACGAGTACATGAAATGGCAGCTGCACCAGCTCCATTTACTACGATTTGAATTTCTGAAATATCCTTCCCGTTAATTTCTAAGGCATTTTTTAGTGCCGCCGCAGAAATGATCGCTGTTCCATGCTGATCATCATGCATCACAGGAATATCTAATTCTTCCTTTAACCTTCTTTCAATTTCAAAGGCTTCAGGAGCTTTAATATCTTCTAAGTTAATTCCTCCGAAAGTTGGAGCAATTGCCTTTACAGTTTCAACAAATTTGTCAACATCCGTAGCGTCTACTTCAATATCAAAAACATCAATATCTGCAAAAATTTTAAAGAGTAATCCTTTCCCCTCCATAACAGGCTTCGATGCCTCTGGCCCTATGTCTCCTAAACCTAAAACAGCTGTTCCATTAGAAATAACCGCTACTAAGTTACTTTTTGAAGTATACTTGTAAACATTTTTTTTGTCCTTCGCTATTTCTAAACAAGGTTCTGCAACACCAGGGGAATACGCCAAGGACAAATCATGTTGCGTTGCATACTTCTTAGTAGGCACCACAGAAATTTTTCCTGGAGTTGGTTTTGCATGGTATAATAAAGCTTCTCGTCTTTTCCTTGATTCGCTCATGATAGTGTTGTTTGTATGAGCCTACAAATATAAGGTTTGTTGCGGAGTAAAAAATTCACAACCTGATAAAAGTCATATTTTATGAGGTTTATTTCACTGAACTTTGTTGTATCATTAACCTAAATAATTTATTAATATGCAAGCCCCTGAGACGATGAGACAGATCATAGATGAAGAAGTAAAATGGGACAAAACCCAAACTATTGTTAGCAAAACAGACCTTTACGGCACTATTTTATACGCTAATGATATATTTACACAAGTATGTGAATACAGTGCAATTGAACTAATTGGTGAACCGCATAATATTATCAGACACCCAGATATGCCAAAAGTGGCTTTTAAAGCTCTTTGGGACGCCTTAAAGCGAGGAGAAAACTTTCACGCTATTGTTAAGAATTTAACTCGTACAGGAAGATACTATTGGGTTATTACCGACTTTACAATAGATAAAGACGAGCATGGTGAACCTAGCGGATATACTGCGAGAAGAAAAGCAGTTCCAAATGGTGTTATAGAGAAAATTGAACCTCTTTATACAACACTCCTTGACATTGAAAAGTTAAAAGGAGAAAAAGCAAGTGAATTTTATTTTGAGGCTTATTTAAAAGAAGAAATAGGTAAAACTTACAACGAGTTTGTTGTAGACCTATTTCGAGAAGAAAGTAGAAAAGAACAATACCAAAAAGAAAAAACTAAAAACACTATTAAAAAAGGCCTAAACTGGTTCTTTTTTGGTGATTAAACACAGATAAAAACCTACCTTAAATACGGATTGACAAAAACACTTGAGCGACCACCAGGAGTGGTGGTTTCTCTTGTGTTTTTTATATTATAAACTTATTTTTGTGTTCAATTTAAACTTTTAGAAAATGAACACAAACTTGTCCCCCCGTCCCACAAAAATTATCGATGAAGAAGTTAAATGGGACAAATCAAAAACCATCATTAGCAAAACCGATTTAAACGGTACTATTTTATACATGAATGATGCTTTTGAAGAAGCTTCAGAATACAATAAAGTTGAACTTATTGGAGAACCGCACAACATTATTAGACATCCAGAGATGCCCAAAGTAGTTTTTAAAGTTCTTTGGGAAGCTTTGAAAAAAGAAGAAAACTTTCACGCAATCGTAAAAAATTTTTCTCGTACGGGAAGATACTACTGGGTTATTACTGATTTCGAAGTTGAAAGAGATGAAAATGGGAAAGCAACTGGTTACACTGGTAGAAGAAAAGCAATTCCTCAAAGTATCATTGACAAAATAGCTCCGTTGTACAAAACACTTTTGGAAATTGAACAGGTAAAAGGAGAAAAAGCAAGCGAATTATATTTTGAGGCATTTTTAAAGGAAGAAGTTAACATGAGCTATGACGAATTTGTTGTTGACTTGTTTAAAAATGAAATGGAAAAAGAAACTGAACCTAACAGTAAATTAAAAAAGAGCCTCAACTGGTTCTTCTTTGGGGAGTTTGTTTAAAATAAAATATTAGGGATTATATTATGAAAACCATCTAAAAAGATGGTTTTTATTTTTTATTCAGAAATTGAATATTTCGCTGTAAACCAGAAAACTTCGTTCTTTTTACCGCAGACTTCTTAAACACTTTACTAAACGTTTCTTGGGTTAATTCTTCCCAATCTCTTGCCTTCATATCCAACAAGTTTTCTTGCGGATTAAATAATGGCTCTGAATGAGGTTTTGAAAATCGATTCCAAGGACAAACATCTTGACACACATCGCATCCAAACATCCAGTTTTCTGTTTGATCTTTAAAATCAGTTGGTATAGCGTCTTTTAACTCTATAGTTAAGTATGAAATACATTTGCTTCCATCTACGGTATTATTCGGTAAAATAGCTTGAGTCGGACAGGCATCGATACAACGCGTACACTTACCACAATGATCTGTTGTAAACGGATGATCATGCTCTAATTCTAAATCAATAATGAGTTCTGCTAAAAAGAAAAATGATCCTTGCTGTTTTTGAATCAACAACGAATGCTTACCATTCCATCCAAGCCCTGACTTTTCCGCCCATGCTCTTTCTAACACTGGCGCAGAATCAACAAAGCAACGACCAGAAACCTCTCCTATTTCATCATTTATTAACTGCAATAGCTCTCGTAACTTATCTTTAATTACATGATGATAATCTTGACCATAAGCATATTTCGAGATTTTATAATCTTCCGTTTTTTGGGTTTCTTCTGGGAAATAATTGTATGATAAAGAAACGACAGACTTCGCTCCGTCAACAAGTAATGTGGGATCCAATCGTTTATCAAAATGATTCTCCATATAATGCATTTTTCCATGAAAACCATTTTTCAACCATTCTTCTAAACGAGGTGCTTCTTCTTCCAAAAATTCAGCTTTAGCAATACCACAACCCAAAAAGCCCAAGCGCTTTGCTTGCTCTTTAATAAACCTACTATATTGTTCTTTGGTAGTAATTGTCAAACCTGTCTTTTTTTTGCAAAATTATCAAAACTTTTATTTTTATGGTTTTCTTATTCTTTTGTTAACAAATAATTACAGACATTTGCTCGTTATAATCTGTATATTAACTATTTCTTCTGTACTTTTTTGTCAGAATATATTGATTTAATGACTTTTCTATTAAAACAAAGGTCAACCGTTTAATTTAAAATTCAGACTTGTGAAAAAGCTTTATAAAATCATTTTGGGTATCGTCGCGTTCCTTTTTGTCTTACTACTTGTTATTCCGTTAATTTTCCAAGACAAAATAATAGGTTTGGTCAAAGAAACTATAAACAATAATGTGAATGCTCAGGTTGATTTCTCAGATGGAAGCTTAAGTTTACTTCGCAATTTTCCGAACGCCTCTGTGAGTCTTTCTGATGTTTCTGTTATCAACTTTGAACCATTTAAAGGTGATACACTATTATACGCAAAGGATGTTACGCTTAAATTAAAAATAACTGAGTTATTCAAAAATTCGTCAGAACAACTTAATATCAAATCTTTTTCTATTGATAGAGCCAAGGTAAACGTTTTAACCAATGAAAACGGTATTGCAAATTATGATATTGCTAAACCTAATACAGAAGTAAAAGAAGAAGAGAATAAAAATACCGAACCATCTTCTTTCGGTTTATCAATAGATAGCTACAGTATTTCAGATACTCAAATAAAGTATCATGATGAGAAAGGTAAAATCAGCTTAGTTTTAAAAGATCTGTATCACAGCGGAAGTGGCGACTTTTCACAATCGAATAGTGAGTTAACAACTGAAACTAGCACTTTGGTTTCTTTTGCTATGGATGATACTAATTATGCTAAAGAACAAAAAGTTACTTTAAAGGCTATTTTAGGAATGGACTTAGTGAACAACAAGTTTTCATTCTTAAAAAACGAAGCTAAATTAAACAACCTTGCTTTAGTATTTGAAGGATATGTAAAATTGAATGAGAACAATCAGGAAGTATCAGTTCATTTTAAAGCTCCGTCTTCAGACTTTAAAAACTTTTTAGGGTTAATTCCTGAAGTATATGCTAAAAATATTTCTGATGTGAAGACATCTGGTAACTTCAGTGTTGCAGGACATATCGAAGGTATTGTTGATGATAAAAACATTCCGAAGCTAGATATCGCTTTAAAGGCAGAAAACGCTTCGTTTAAATATCCTGACCTTCCAAAAAGTGTTCGTAATATTAACATAAGCTCACAATTAAAAAACACAACAGGTAAAGTTCAAAACACCTTTGTTACTATTGATAATTTATCTTTTAAAATTGATGAGGATGTATTTTCTGGAAATGGGAGTGTTCACAATATAACAACAAATCCTTTGGTAAATGCTAACTTGAAAGGAACCTTAAACCTTGCCAATATCAACAAGGCATATCCTGTTAGTTTAGAAAATGAGTTAAGTGGTGTCCTCAAAGCAAATTTGAATACACGATTCGATGTAAATGCTATTAAAAAGAATATTGTTAGTCGTATTAAAAACAACGGAACTGTTGAACTTCACGATTTTGTTTACTCATCGAAAGATGTTGTAAATCCGATTGAAATTAAAAATTCTTTGGTGAAATTTACTCCAAAAACAATTTCATTGAGCGAGTTCCAAGCAAAAACTGGGAAGAGTGATTTGAATGCTACTGGGCGAATTAATAATTTACTTGGATTCTTATTATCTGATAAAAAGTTACAAGGAACTTTCAACGTTGCTTCAAATAGTTTTTATGTAAGCGACTTTATGGAAAAGAATGAAGGTAGTACTTCTGATAAAAATCCAGAAGGAAAGGATGGCTCTCCATCTGGAGAAGGCTCTTTAAAAATTCCTGATTTTCTTGACTGCAAAATCAATGCTGATGCTAAAAAAGTATATTACGATAACTTAACGCTTTCAAATGTAAAAGGAACGCTGTGGTTAAAAGATCAGAAAGCAACTTTACAAAACATGAAGGCTGGAATTTTCAATGGTCAAATCTCATTAAATGGCGAAGTGAATACTCAAAAGGAAAAACCAACGTTTGCTATGAAATTAGGGGTCGATTCCTTCGATATCTCCCAATCATTTAATACTATGGATTTACTTCAATCATTAAGTCCAATTGCAGGTGCTATGGACGGTAAATTAAATTCCGACATTAATTTATCGGGAAGCCTGAACGATGATTTTACACCTAATCTAGGAACAATTTCTGGAAAAGCTTTAGCACAATTGCTAACAACAAAAATCAATCCTGAAAAGACGAAGGCATTAAGTTTATTAGACAGTAAATTATCTTTTATAGATTTAACAAAACTTGATTTATCTGATATTAAAACTCACTTATCGTTTAAAGATGGAAAAGTAGAAGTTGCTCCGTTCAAATTAAACTATAAAGATATTGGAATTAATATTGGTGGTAGTCATGGATTTGACCAAAGCATGAATTACAATGTTACACTAGATGTTCCTGCTAAATACTTAGGAAGTGAAGTTTCAGGTCTTTTATCTAAATTAAGTCCAAAAGATCAAAATATTACTGTACCTGTTACGGCTACCATAAGTGGAAACATGACATCGCCAAGTGTTAAAACTGATTTGGCTTCTTCTGCTTCAAAATTGAGTCAAAAGTTAATTGAGCAGCAAAAAAATGACTTAGTTAACAACACTCTGGGGAATTTATTAGGTGGCAATAAAAAAGATTCGACAAAGACAGGTAAAAATGGAAAAAGTGATACTGTTGATAAGGTGAAAGATGTACTTGGCGGATTGTTTGGCAAAAAGAAGAAAAAGAAAAATTAGTCAGGCAACCTTTCTCATTGAACAAGTGTCTTTATTTTAAGATTTCTTTGTAACAAACTTAACATTTTGTAGTCATATTGCTGATTTTATATAAGTTAAGTTTGCTACAAAACTAATTTCAAACTATTAAAAATGAGAAAAGTAATTACGTTTATCTTATTAATTTCCGTTTTTTCGAGCTTTGCTCAATTAACAGGAAAAGTATCTAATAAGAATGGTGCCCCCTTACCTTTTGTAAGTGTTTATTTAGAAGGAAGCGTCACCGGAACCACAACAAATAATAATGGAAACTATTCCTTAGATATTAAAAAATCAGGAGAACATGTGGTGGTTTTCCAATTTTTAGGCTATAAAACCGCGAAAAAGAAAATTAGCTTAAATAAATCTTCTCGTTTGGACATTACCTTGCTTGAAGAACAAGTTTCTTTAAGTGAAGTACAAATTGACTCCAAGGAAAACCCAGCAAATAGAATTATTCGTAACGCTATTGCTAACAAGGATAAAAACACCGATAAACTAGGAAAATATACCGCCGATTTTTACTCAAGAGGTTTATTTAAAATAAAAAATGCTCCAGAAAAGTTTCTCGGTAAAGAAATTGGAGATTTAGGAGGAGGCTTAGACTCTACACGAAGTGGTATTATTTACTTATCTGAAACGATCTCAAATATTAAATACCAGAAAAAACCAAAGAGATTTAAAGAACATATTATCGCTTCGAAAGTTGCTGGTCAAGACAATGGAATTAGTTTTAACCAAGCCGATGAAGTAAATTTTGATCTTTATGAAAACTCATTCGATTTAGCGGATGCTGAGATGGTTTCACCAATTGCCAATGGTGCTTTTGGATATTATAACTACAAGCTAGCAGGGACGATATACGACAACAATGGTAAACTTATCAGTAAAATTCAAATTATTCCAAAACGAAAAAACGACCGCGTTTTTTCAGGATATATTTATATTGTTGAAGATGACTGGGCTGTTTACGGGACAGATGTAACTGTTTCTGGTGCGCAAGTTGGAATTCCTTTTATTAAAGAATTACAAATAAAACAAAACTATAATTACGTAAAAGAATCTAACGCTTGGGCAATTGTAACACAAACAATCGATTTTGAAGCGGGCATGCTAGGTTTTAATTTTGAAGGTCGTTTTTCTGCTGCTTATTCAAATTATAATTTTGTTCCAAATTTCAGCAAGTCTTCATTTACCAATGAAGTATTATCATTTGCCGAAAATGCTACTAAAAAAGACTCAGTGTATTGGAATACTATTCGACCAATGCCTTTAACACAGGAAGAAGTATCTGATTATAAATTAAAAGACAGTATTAAGGTCGTTAGAAAATCTAAAAAATATCTCGACTCAGTTGATCAAAAACAGAATAAATTTGGACTACTTGATATTATCTCTGGCTATACCTATCAAGACACATACAACAAATGGTCTCTTTCCTTTGCCTCTCCTATCGAAAAATTAGCTTTTAATACTGTTCAAGGTTGGAACTCTAGCATAGGCATTGATTACAGCAAAAGGTATAACGATAAAGGGAAACGCTTAAATATCGGTTTTGATGCTAATTACGGTTTTTCGGATGAAAGACTGCGACCATCGGGATACTTAACCTATAAATGGAATAACAAAACCTATCCAATTTTATCTGTATCTGGAGGAGTTACTACAGCTCAATTCAATGCTAAAAATCCAATATCTCCATTTTGGAATACCATTAGTTCCATTTTCTACGAAAGAAACTATATGAAAATCTATGAAAAAGCTTTTGCCAAAGTTTCTTTTTCTCGAGAAGCAGTTAATGGAATCCGTGTATTTTCAAGTCTTGAATACGCCAGAAGAAATCCGTTATTCAATACCACAAATTATGTAATGTTTCCTGAAGACGATGTAGAATATACCTCTAACAATCCACAAGAACCAAATAATTTCAGCAGCTCTTTTACAACCCATAATATGTGGACAATGAATCTCGGAGCATCCATTCGTTTTGGTCAAAAATATTTATCATATCCTGATAGCAAAATCAACGTTTACAGTTCGAAATACCCATCTTTATATTTAGGGTATCAAAAAAACTTTGGATCAGGCAATACCGAATGGAATTCTGATGTGGTATTTTCTCAATTACACCAAAGTATTAATCTTGGTAATTGGGGACGCTTAAATTATAAAATTAAAGGAGGTATTTTCTTAGAAAAGAAAGACATTCCGTTTATGGATTATGCACATTTTAATGGTAACAGATTAAATATAGCTCCTAATGACGATTATCTCGACGGTTTCTTTTCACTTCCTTTTTATGACCTAAGCACCAACGATCGCTATGGAGAATTCCATGTAGAACAAAATTTCAAAGGAGCTATTTTAAGTAGAATTCCTGTAATAAATGAATTAAACTTTCATTTAGTTGCTGGAGCAAAAGGGTTATTCACAGGAGGAAACAGGCCTTACTCTGAATTTTCATTAGGGCTGGATAATATAGGTTTTGGAAAATGGCGCTTCCTGAGAGTTGACTTTGTAAGATCAACCTTCAATGGAGTTTCAGAAAACAGAGTTCTATTTGGATTTAAATTGTAAAACTACAACTTATAACCAACACTCAGCAATACAACCCTAGGCATTATAAATGTTCTTGTATCAGAAATAAGATAGTCTGAAAATTGATTACTTTGCTTAAATGTTTCATTGAAAATATTTTGAGCTGTAATTTTAAAATTCCAAGGGCTATCTTCTTTTTGATAAAACAATGAAGCGTTGGCTATACTATAATTATTCTGTTGCCCTAATGTTTTATTTTTATAATCGTAGTAATTATAATTTCCTTTCAAGGTAAAATCGTTAAAAAAAGTATATTCTAAATCAACAAAAGGTTCGTTTGTTACAAACTTTGAGTTCGTAGCTCCTGACTTGTAATCTCCAATACTTTGTTTATATCCGAATTCAATCCTTGGGAATTTATCAAATAATGTTTCAGTACTTAATGTATACGAGTAATTTTTATTCACATTATTCGTAAACGAATTATTCACTTGTTGAATAAACGTTGAGTTTCTATAACTTCCTTGAATTTTATAACGTAATTTATTAATCTTCTTACGAAGGCTTCCACGTATCCCCCAATTTTCATCAGGATTGTCAAATAGATTCACACTCACGAAGCGATTAATTCCATCGAAATCAACTGTACTCCTAAAACCCTTTACTTTTTTCGTATAGTTTGCACTTGCGTGTAACATTAGTCCACGGTATAAACTAAATCTACTATAAAAAAGTCTAGCTGAATGAAATAATTCATTTTCAAGGTTTTCATTTCCTCTAAAAACTGAGTTATACGATTGTAAATAAAATCTATTCGCTAACTTAGAAACATCCGAGAAATTTGCTTTTAAATTGTAATTAAATTTTAGTTTTTTAGACTTATTAAACTCTATATTTACGAAGACATCAGGTAACGCTACCCACTTATTCTTATGAACTAAAGAATTTGACTGTGTAACTTTCCAATTATAATTATGCAAGAAAACACCTTGTTTAAAAGTAAATATTCCCGTCCTAAATTTATAATGGACACCAGCAAAAAAATCATTAAACCTTAAAACCGTACTGTTATTAAAGCCGCCAGAAGTAAAATTATTGATACTTGAGTCATCTAATACCTGCAAATCATTACTTATAAACTTTTCTTGTTGATGTGTATTTCCAAGCGTTGTATAAATATGATTATTTCTATTCAACACCCAAAAATCCTTAAAGACAGTATATAAATGATGTTGTTTCTTTTCTTGAACTTGTAGTAAGCGAAGTTGATTTTGATTAACATCTACAGGGTTTACAATTACTTGAATTGTTTGAGCAAAAGATTGTGATGCATTCCACATTGTATTAGGACTGTTACTGTCAAAAACATAGTTGGCAACAGCAGAAAAGGTATGCTTCTTCGATTGTTTTTTATGCCATTCTATATTTTGACTTACATTCCAAGCTCCAAGTGATTTATCAGTGAATATTGAGTTCACCTGACTATCCGTAGATGATAAAACACTACTAGTGTCATAACGCGTACTTCTTTTAACCTGACTTCTAACATAAAATTGTTCGTTATTATTCGGAGCATATTCTAAGTTTAATTTCCCAATACCTAATACATCTTTCACATTACCCTGTGCCTCTTTATTTTCAGTAAATTCTGTGTAATTATTTATTGTTTCTTGAAAACTTGTTGTATTATTATGAGAAAAAATAGCATAACCTGAAACATCTAATTTATCCGAAGTTGTTTTTGTAATATTGATAGCTCCAAAACGTTGGCGACTCCCTAACAAATCTCTATTTTCCAAAAACTGCGAAAAATCACCTCCTCTCCAATTAAAGTTATCACTGAACGCCGCATTAACTCCACCCTGGAAATTCAAATAGTCTTTAAATGTAAAGGTCTTTTCACCAATATTATTAAGATTTCCTATAAAATTGACATTGGTTTTTGGTGTATAGTAAAACAAATTCGTATTACTCTTATAGTAAGCCTCATTCCCTTTCCCGGCTTCAATATCCCCAAAAAGAAAACGTTTTTTATCTTCTTTCAATTGAATATTCATGGCCATATCTTCGGAATCAGTCAAATCTTTTAAAAAAGCAACCTCATTATAATTATCAATTACTTCAACTTTATCAACAGCATCAGCAGGAATATTTTCCACACCTAATTTTGTTCCTCCTCCGAAAAACTTTTTCCCGTCAACCAAGAGTTTTGTTACTTTTTTACCTTGCACAGTTACCTCTCCTTCCCTATTAACTTCAACACCTGGTAACTTCTTTAATACATTCTTTAGTTTTCGTTCATTTCCATTCGTAAATTTATCGGTATTGTAGATAATAGTATCTCGCTTTATAGTAACCGGTAACTCCACAATCACCTCTTCTAACTGATTCTTAGCCTCAAGAAGCACAATATTTTTAGTAAGATTATCAGTTGGAGTTAGCTCGAAGCTTTTAGTTTCAAACCCCATCATACTAACAGTCACTATATATGTATTATCCTTAATTAATTGTAATCGATATCTTCCTTGCTCATCACTAATAGCGAAAGTCATATTTTGGTTAGTATTCTCGGGTCTTGCTATAAGATTCACATAAGACAATAATTCATTTGAAGAACCCTTCACTAAGCCTTTCACAACAATATTTTGTGCACAAGAAACCTCTTGAACAAATAATAATAGAAACAAAAAACAAACTTTTCTCATTCACCTATTTTGATAATAAATTCTGCCTAGCTTCTTTTGCTACTTTTAAAAATTCCTTCTCAGTTATTCTTTTTCCTTCATTCGGCTTTTTAATATCTGATTTAACATCAATATTTAACTCAATTTTTTTCGAAAAATAAACAATATTACCTAACCTAACCTCCATAACAAGTCCTGGAAACCCGCTAAATTCAGATGGTCCAAAAGATATAGGTATTTCGGGAGTATACCATACCGTTTGCTTAACCGATGTTTTTCCCTTTCGACTTTCATAAACGAACTCTCTTTCGGCTTTATAACAAAGATATTTTCCTATTTTCCTTTCCTCATTTATAAAACTCCAATCCGAAACATCTTGATTCTTTTCAATTAAGAACACATCTCCCATAAAGTTTTTCTGAGTAATTATTCTTTTTTCCTTTAAAGAGGTATAATACGAATCTTTAGATTTAAAAACAATTTTCGCCATATTAAACAACGTCTCCTTTTTAAAATCCATCCCCATTGGTTCTACCAACTTATAAAATGATTCTTTTCCATAAAACTTTAATTCTAATTCAAAATCTCCACCAATATCTTCTATTGCCTTCATAAAGCGAGACTCTGTATTTTTCGATTCATCTTTTCTCTTATTTTCTAACTTTTCCGTCTTATCAATAAAAACTCCGTATGTTATTTTACCAGAATTCTGCGAGTACAGAATAGATGTTAAGAAAAAAAACAATAAAGTAAAGCTAATTCTTTTCATAATACATTTGAAAAAGCCTAACCTACAATTAAGTTAATAGGTTAGACTAAATTAATAAATATTCCTAGTGCTGCATACTCCAACAAACCGCATAAGCAGCGTTCATGTACTCAGTAGCTTCTTCGTCACTGAAAGAGCTCCCTCTGTGTTCTTCAGCAAATTCTACCGCTTTAATAGCAGTATCGAAACAAGCATCATTTTCACTATAACCACTCCAACCTAAAGCGACTAAGATAATTGAATAAAATAATTTCATAATTAAATTTTTTAGTAGTAATAATTTTACCAGTACCAAGGAAATGTTTCACACATGGCTATTGATACATTAAGAAATTCAGCGGCATCGATGTCGTTCATCATATGACCTAGCTTTCTTTCAGCATCTTCCAAACTCGAAATTGCATTATCAACACAATCATCCCCCAAAACAGCATTTTTCGCATCTATTGTTGAGATAGAAAACAACATAAAAGCTGCAATAATAATTTTTTTCATCTTTTAGTTTTTTAGTATTTCATTTGAATTGCTTATCGCTTTAAATGACAAACAACACAAAGCGTTCCATATATTTACCATTTGGAACATCTAAGTTTTTTTATTTAAAAAGGAAGCGTGCGCAATTTTTATATATCACCTCCTTCTTTTTCTAGCTAGAATGAACCTAAGTCGATCAGCCCTTAGATACACAGGAGCAAATGTACTTTTTTTAGTAATAAAATCAAACAAAACTACCTAAAAACATACTCTCTTCCCTATGTCTTAATATAAAACACTAATAAACAAAAAAGTAAACTTTTAGGTATTAGTATGAATCTGATATAACATGGAAGTCATATCGGATTCACCCCAATATTTAGTATATTTCTCCAGAGCAAACCCACGGAGCATTCCATAAGAATACATTTTCAAACTAAAAACATTTACCTACGAGGCAAACCTCCGAGAGTTTATCCCAATAGGATTAAAAAAAGCAGATCAAATTTGATCTGCTTTTTTGTGTTATCAAGTAAATGAATTATTATTCATCCTCTTTTTCTATAATTCCTAAACGTTTTGCTCTTTCTTCCCAATTCTTTCTTGCAAAACTCTGTAAATCGGCAACATTATCACTTTCATCCATAATTTCAAAACCAAGTAAGGTTTCAATAACATCCTCTTGAGTTACCAATCCGCTTACCGCTCCAAACTCATCAACTACTAACGCTAAATGCTCTCTTTGTTCAATTAACTTCTCAAATAAATCTGGAATTGATAAATCTCTTTTCGCTACAATAATATCTCTTTTGATACTTTTTAAAGTTTCTTCGCCTTTCCCATTAACTAATGAAAGTAACAATTGATCCTTCAAGAAATACCCAGTAATACTATCTGTTTTATCAACATAAACCGGAATTCTCGAAAACCTTAACGGCTGATTTTCATCAAAAAACTCCTGAATAGTTTGATTTTCATTTGCAGATTTCAACACTGTTCTTGGCGTCATAATATGCTTCGCTTGAACTTCTTTAAATCCAATCATATTACGAATTACTTTACTCTCATTCTCTTTAAAAACCCCTTCTTGCTCCGCAATATCAGTCATTGCCGTAAAATCTTCTCTACTCAATACGCTTTCACCATGGCCTCCTTTTCCTCCAATAAGTTTTGTTGTTAATTGTAACATCCACAAAATACCTGTCCAACGTAGAGGAAATATTAAAATATTTAAAGCTTTTGCCGTAAAGTTGGCTAATCCTTTCCAATAGGTAGCCCCTATCGTTTTTGGTATAATTTCAGAAACAACTAAAATCAAAACAGTCATAATCGCCGAAACAATTCCAACTACATTCACTCCTAAAATTTCAAATTTATAAGGAAGTTGCTCTGCTTGCACTCCTACTAAAATCGCTCCTACAGTATGAGCAATAGTGTTTACAGTTAAAATAGCAATTAACGGTTTATCTACATCTTTTTTCAACTTTTCTAATTCGTTAGCATACGCTTTTCCTTCCTTCTTTTTTACATTGACAAAAGTTGGTGTTACACTAAGCAAAACTGCTTCTAATATAGAGCACAGGAAAGAGAAAAGAATTGATACCGTTGCGTAAATAAGTAATAAAGTCATTATTTAGTTTTTATGACAAAAATAAACAAAAAAGGCTATCTCGAAAGATAGCCTTAAAATCAATATATAGTTTAAAGTTTTACTTTTTATCTAATGCTTCTTTTAATACAGCATATGCTTCATTTGCTTTTGACATTTTTGCATAATCTAAAGCAGTATATCCGTTTGAAGACTTTACGTTTAACTTTGCTCCTTTCTCGATTAATAATTTTAAGATATCTACTTTATTGTAGCGAGCAGCATACATTGTTGGAGTTAATCCTAAGGATTTTCTATTAATATTGGTTCCGTTACTGATAAAAGCTTTTACAGTGTCATAATCTCCCGACCTAATCATCTTACAAAAAGTACTTAATCCGTCAAACTCAATACGAGTTGGTTCTATAGCTTCTTTACTATTTGAAGCACTTACTGAAGTTAATGATATTAAAATTACAAACGATGTTAAAACAAATTTTTTCATGATACTATTTTTTAGTTAATGTTGTTGCCTATAAGACTGAGTTATTTTTAAAATGTTTCACCCAAACCATCTTATTAACAATTATTTAGCATTTACTTAAAGAATGCTTTTTTGAAGCAAAATTTTAATTTTTCATCATTTTTTAATATTTTAACAATCAATTATTTAAACCAATCACTAATGAGTAAAAATTTGACTTATTTATTAGGAAATAATTCGATCATTTTTCCGAAAAATACGTTGCGATTTTTGGTGAAGTTTTGCATTTCTTTAAGAAAATTACTTAAAGTCAAATTCTCTGCTAAACAACACTAGTCAAATTCTCTGCTGTTATGGACATCGAAACTCAAAGAATCAACACTACTACAGATTCAGTAACTATACTTCTTATAAACACTAAAGAGATAAACATGTAAATAAATAAAGGTTTTCGGTAAACTTGATTATTTCCATGCAGTAATAACAGAAAATTAAAGGAACTATTAATTAAAAACAAAAAACAAAAATGAACGTATTAGCAACCCAAATACCTTGGTGCTGGATTATCCCAGTAATTGTTGGAATTTTATGTGCTATCTTAGGATATCTTCTCGGAAGATTATTCGGAAATAAAAACTCAGATAATAATAATGTTGGAGATTCAGCTGATATTATTGCTAAACTAGAAGCTGACTTAGAAACTTGCAAAAAACAAAAAGCTGTTTTAAAAGCAGACCTCCAAGAGTGTTACAAAGTAAAGTTAGATTTAGAAAAAGGACTTTCAGGTGACGGAACATCAGTAAATGCTAATTTAGCAGCGGCGGCCTTCGCAGGAGGTGAAATTGAAAAAGAAATTCCATTCGACGCAGTGGCAGCAAAAGCTGTTTTTGGTAAAAAAATAAAACAAAACGATTTAAAGATTATAGAAGGTATTGGTCCTAAAATTGAAGGCTTGTTTCATAATTTCGATATAAAAACCTGGAAAGATTTATCAGAAGCCTCAGTAGATAAATGCCAAGAAGTATTGAATAGCGGCGGTGATAGATATAGAATGCATAAACCTGGAACCTGGCCTGAGCAGGCAAAATTTGCATATGAAGGTAAATGGAAAGAACTTAAAGAATGGCAAGATAAATTAGATGGAGGAAAAGCCTAGCAATCCTTATCATTAAAATAATTAACACAAACCTCGCTTAGCGGGGTTTTCTTTTTTGTTTAAAAATCAACTAAATATGAAAAATTGTTAAACCCTTCATTCTTTTTAATCATAAATTATTTCTAATCTCATTTTCTGTGCTATTTTTACCTTTTTATCAATTTAAACCTTCTTTTATTACAAAATATGAAAAATCTGAAATTAGCTCTACTACTAGGCACACTCGTTGTTTTGCCTTTCTCCTGTAAACAAAAGCCAGAAGAAAGTGCCCCTAAAGCAAAAACAACTTCAGACTTAACCAAATATGTAAACCCTTTAATTGGTACTAGCAAAATGGGACATGTATTCCCTGGAGCTACTGCACCTTTCGGAATGGTTCAATTGAGTCCGCAAACCAACTTTCAAGTAATGTTTAAAGATGATGGAAGCTATAACAAAGAAACCTACGAATACTGCGCAGGATACCAACATAAAGATAGCACCATTATTGGTTTTGCGCACACCAACTTTAGTGGTACTGGGCATTCAGATTTAGGAGACTTTTTAGTAATGCCTACTACAGGAAAGCTTGTGTTAGATCCTTTAAAAACAAAAGAGGAATCAAAAGGGTTTTATTCAACCTTTTCTCATGACACAGAAAAAGCGGCACCAGGATATTACCAAGTAAATCTTGACAGCTATAATATTAAAGCAGAATTAACAGCAAGTGAGCGTGTTGGTTTTCATCAGTACACTTTTCCTAAATCAGATGATGCTCATATTATTCTTGACTTAGTATACAATGTATATCATCACGACAATAAAAATGTATGGACATTTATTCGTGTTGAAAATGATAGTTTGATAACTGGATACAGACAAACAAAAGGTTGGGCAAGAACCAAAAAAATATTCTTTGCCATGGAGTTTTCTAAGCCTTTTAAAAGTTACGGTCATAAGAAATACAACAAAGAAACTTATGATGGTTTTTATAGACGTTTTAAACAGAATGAAAACTTCCCTGAAATGGCAGGAAAGGATATCAGAGCGTATTTCAATTTCGACACCAACGAAGGTGAAAAAATTAAAGTTAAGTTTGCTTTATCTCCAGTTAGCACTAATGGAGCTTTAAACAATTTAAAAACAGAAGTACCTCATTGGAATTTTGACACTACGAAGGAAGAAACTCAGAAGAAGTGGAATAAAGAATTGAATAAAATTCAGGTTGAAACTATTTCTGAAGATGATAAAACAACTTTTTATACCGCTTTATACCACACGAGCTTATCTCCTATTTTATATGAAGATGTAGATGGAAAATACAGAGGGTTAGATCAAAACATTTATACATCTGAAGATTTCACAAATTATACTATTTTCTCTCTTTGGGATACCTACAGAGCTTTGCATCCTTTATACAACATTATTCAACCAAGTAGAAATAATGATATGATTAAATCGATGTTAGCACATCACGATGAAAGCGTTCATCATATGTTACCAATATGGAGTCATTATGCAAATGAAAACTGGTGTATGATTGGTTATCATGCTACTTCAGTAATAGCTGACGCTATGGCAAAAAATGTTGGGGATTTCGACATTAACCATGCTTTAAAAGCTTCAAGAAACACAGCTACTGTTAGATACTTTGATGGGATAGGCGATTATATTGACTACAAATATGTACCAGACGATAAAAGTCATTCCTCAGTTTCTAAAACTTTAGAGTATGCTTACAACGACTGGTGTATTGCTCAAATAGCTAAAAAAGTAGGAAATAAAGAAGCTGAAAACGAATACTCGGAAAGAGCCGAATATTATAACAACGTATATGATCCTTCAATCGGGTTTATGCGCCCTAAATTATCTGATGGAAAATTCAGAGAAAACTTTGACCCTATGGACACACATGGTCAAGGATTTATTGAAGGAAATGCATGGAATTATGGATTATATGTTCCTCAAAATATAGACCATATGGTTGAAATGATGGGAGGAAAAGATAAATTCAGTAAGCAATTGGATGAGCTTTTCACCATGGAAATTGAAGACAAATATATTGCTCATCATGAAGATATTACTCGTGATGGTATTATTGGAAACTATGTACATGGAAACGAGCCAGGGCACCATATTCCTTACTTATACAATTGGACTAACAATCCTGAAAAAACTCAAAAACGTGTTCGTATGATTATGGATACCATGTATGCTCCAACTGTTGAAGGTCTTTGTGGTAATGATGATGCTGGACAAATGAGTGCTTGGTATATTTTTAGCAGTTTAGGTTTTTATCCAGTAACTCCAGGTTCTGCTGATTATGCTATCGGTAGTCCAAATATTAAAGAGGCAACCATTAACCTAGAAAATGGAAAAACATTAAAAATAATTGCCAATAACCAAAGTAAAGAAAACGTATATGTAAAGAGCGTTACGGTTAACGGTAAAAAGCTAGAAGGATTATTACTCTCGCATCATGATATTGCCAATGGAGGTGAAATTATATTTGAGATGACTAATAAATAAAAACACAAACCCTCACCGCCAAGTGAGGGTTTTTATTTTACTTTTGTTTCTAAACTAAATTCCTTCTCATGAAAATTATCGATTTATCGAAACCTATACAGTATAACAAACAGGATCCTTGGTTTATGAAAGTTAAAATCAAACATAAACCTCATCATAAAGCAAAGTGGCTAATTAGAATTTTGGGGCTTCCTTTCAAATTATTTCCAAAGAATTTTACTGGATGGGCTGATGATACCATACAAAAAATGGGAGTGCATTCAACTACTCATATTGATGCTCCTTGGCATTATTCACCAACTACGAATGGAGAAAAATCGAAAACCATTGATGAAATTCCTTTAGACTGGTGTTATGGAGATGGAATAGTCATTGACATGAAGCACAAAGTTGACTTCGACCCTATTACAGTAGAAGATATTCAACAATTCTTAGATAACAACAAACTCACGCTTAAACCTAATATGATCGTGTTAATAAAAACAGGTCGTGATAAGTTTAACGGCACTAAAGATTTTCATAAAATAGGGACTGGAATGAGTGCTCAGGCTACAGAATGGTTAATTGATCAAGGAATTAAAGTAATGGGTATTGATTCTTGGGGATGGGATTTACCTCTTCCCTATCTTATTCAAAAAGCAAAAGAAACTAATGATGCAGAATTATTCTGGGAGGCTCATTTGGTTGGAAAAGACAAAGAGTACTGTCATATGGAGCAATTAGTAAATCTTGACGCATTGCCTTTTACAGGTTTTAAAGTAGCCGTTTTCCCATTAAAAATAGTTGGTGCATCTGCGGCACCTGCCAGAGTAGTTGCCATGTTAGAATAGTATAATTTAAGGCAACCCTTATATGATTAAACTTTGAGTTATCGCCTACAATTAAACTTTTTATCAAAAATTGTGTCTTATATACATGGAAGTAAGACACATACAACATTTATATAACAGAATTGGTTTTGGAATTACTCCGAAACAGCTTGATAATATCAAGGATTTATCTAAAAACCAAATCCTTGATATTCTATTTAATTCTTCTTCTGAATATACTCCTTTACAAATTGATATTTCATTTCTTAAAAATATTACCCGTGAAGATGTGAAAAACAAAGCTCGCAGGTCAGAGTTAATGAAAATGAGTCGAAAGAAGTTAAAGGAATTTAACCATGCTTGGTTAGAAAGACTTTGCTATCCAACGGAGCTACTCAGAGAAAAAATGACGCTCTTCTGGGCTAATCATTTCGTATGTGAAGACAAGAATATTCTTTTTGTACAACAATATAACAACACGTTGAGAAAACATGCTCTTGGTAACTTTAGAACTTTTGTAAAAGCTATTTCTAAAGAACCTGCAATGTTAAAATATCTGAATAACAAACAAAACAGAAAAAAAAGCCCGAATGAAAACTTTGCTCGAGAGCTTATGGAGTTGTTCACTTTAGGTCAAGGAAATTATTCTGAAAAAGATATTAAGGAAAGTGCTCGCGCTTTTACTGGATACAATCATCGATTTTCTGGAGAATTTATTCTACGAAGAAGACAACATGATTATGAAGAGAAAACCTTCTTTGGAAAAACGGGGAATTTTGATGGTGATGATATAATTGACATCATTTTAGATCAAAAACAATGCGCCCTATTCATTTGTGAGAAGATTTATAATTATTTCGTTAGTGAAACAATAAACGCTACCCATATTGATGAAATGACAAATGTGTTTTATCCTAATTATAATATTCAAGAATTAATGCATCATATCCTAAGTTCTGATTGGTTTTATCAAACAGAAAATATAGGCTCCAAAATTAAATCTCCCATTGAACTAATAATAGGCTTACATCAAACCATTCCATTCTCATTTGAAAAGCAAAAACAAGAATTATTAATTCAACGTTTATTAGGGCAATTATTACTTTTCCCTCCAAACGTTGCTGGTTGGAAAACAGGAAAAGCATGGATTGATAGCAATACCATTGTCACCAGACTTCGCTTACCTTCTGTACTGCTTAATAATGCAGAAATCAGTTATTCTGACAAAGGAGATTTAAAAGATGATGCTCGTAATCTTTCCAAAAGAAGACTTAGGAAAAGAGCTTTCATCAAAACTAAAGTTGATTGGAATGCTTTTGATAAGAACTATCCTACAAACAACAATCAAGAATTAATTCATCAACTAATTGTTGGCCCTATAAACAATGGGACTCTAGAATTTCTTGAGAAAAGCAAACAAGTTTCAAAAAGAGACTTCTGTATTCAATTATTATCACTTCCTGAATATCAACTTTGTTAAAAACGATAAGTATGAACAGACGAGATTTTATAAAAAAAACACCTATTGCCACTGGAGGTTTATTCTTTATCCCTCAATTTATCCAGGCTTTCGGTCAAAGCGCTAAAAAACTTTTTAGTCATAAAAAACTGGTAATTATCCAACTTAAAGGCGGTAATGACGGATTAAACACCGTTGTTCCTTTTAGAAATGATATTTACTATCAAAAAAGACAAAATATTGCCATTTCCAAATCAGAACTTCTTAAGTTAAATAATGAAATGGGACTACATTCAAAACTAGCTCCATTAAAAAAATTATATGATGAAGGCTATTTAAGCATTCTAAACAATGTAGGATACCCGAATCCGAACCGATCTCATTTCCGATCTACTGATATATGGCAAACCGCCAGCAATAGCAATGAATATTTACAAAGTGGTTGGGTAGGACGTTTTCTTGATATAACCAACTCTCAACCTTATCATGCTATTGAAGTTGATGAAAGTTTATCGTTAATGTTCAAAGGAAATCAACAAAATGGCTTGGCAATTACTAATCCGAAGCTTTTTTATCAATCATTAAGACAACCATTTTTTACAGATGTATTACACAACTATGATGACGCCCATTTGAACGAACACAATCTTGGATATTTATACAACACCATGATTAATGCAAAATCATCAGCTAAATATATTTATGAAAAAAGTAGCGCAAAATCTACCAATAAATCATACCCGCAAAATGTTTTTGGAAAGCAACTAAAAACCATTGCCGATTTTATTAATTCAGGCTTAGATACTCAAATATATTATGCCGCGTTAACTGGATTTGACACGCATGTAAACCAAGTTAACAAACAATCGCGTTTACTTGAAACTTATGCAGAAAGTATCTCTTGTTTTGTTGATGATTTAAAAGATCAAAACACTTTTGAGGACACTCTTATTTTAACATTTTCTGAATTTGGAAGAAGAGTACAGCAAAATGCTGCCAATGGAACCGACCATGGAGCGGCGAACAATGTTTTTGTTATTGGTAAAAACCTAAAACAATCTGGAATTTACAACGAGCTTTCAAAGTTAGATGACTTGGATAGCAATGGTGACCTTAAATACACGATAGACTTTAGGGAAGTTTATGCTTCTATTTTGGACAAATGGCTTGAGGTTGATGATCGTAAAATTTTAAACAAATCATTTTCTAAACTGTCGTTTATCTAAAGTAGTTTATGACCTCACATCATTCTTAGCTTCGTTATGAATGTAAAATCAGCCCTTGTCTATCCTTCGAATATTAATTACATTCGTTAGCGACTTACTGTTTTTACAATGACCACAATTTCGATGCCTAAAGAATTACATATTGAACCTTCCGAGGTTTCCGTATACAATTATCAAAGTATTCAAGAAATTTCGAAACAGCAAATACAACTAACACAAAATACTTTCAGTTTTTTAGTTGAGGGAACTAAAGAAGTTATTACGAGCAATAAAACCGTTTCTATTGATAATTCCAGCTTTCTATTAATGAATTCTGGACACTGTTTAATGACCGAAAAACTTTCCAATACTCAAAAAAGGTATCAAAGTATTCTTCTGTTTTTCTCTAATAATGCGCTTATAGATTTTATTCGAAAATATAAGGTAATCGTTTCCGAAAATGAAGAACAGAAATTAGTATACGATTTTCCAAAAGATCTTTTTCTTAAAAATTACATTCAAGGATTACAACACACCTTGACCTTACAAGAAAAAACAAAACAACACCTTGCTACTTTAAAGTTTGAAGAACTCATGTTGTACTTAGTGGAAACCTATGGAACCTGTTTTTTATCTTCAATTATCAAAAATAGAAATCAGAAAAACAATGATTTCTTACACACTGTTAAAACTAATAAACACAAAAAACTGACCCTAGCTGAGCTCGCTTTTTTATCAAATATGAGTGTTTCAACTTTCAAACGAGAGTTTGAGAAACACTTTCGAGAATCACCGATAAAATGGTTTCAAGAAAAACGACTAGAACATGCCGCGTTCTTACTAAAAAATGAGCAAAAAAGAGCCTCAGAAATTTATTACGAAATTGGTTATGAAAGCCTTTCCAGCTTTGTACAAGCATTTAAAGTAAAATTTGGAAAAACACCAAAACAATTTCAATCGATTTGACCTTTCTCATACACTTTTTGAGCTGATTCAAATTATAATTACTCTAAACATAAGTTAACTTTGCAGTGCCATTAAGGCATTTGAAAAGCCTTTTTATTTGAAATCAAATATTTTGATGCATTGAAAAACAATAAACATAAACACATGAAACAACTAACGCTAATTTTATTACTTGCAACGGCCACGTTGGTAGGACAGAACACCTTTACATTAACGAGTTCAGATTTAGGCGGGCAAGCAACCAAGAATCAAGAATTTGGTGGATTTGGATGTACTGGAAAAAACGAATCTCCGCAACTCTCTTGGAAAAACGCACCAGCAGAAACAAAGAGTTTTGCCATTACAATGTACGATCCAGATGCTCCAACAGGGAGCGGATGGTGGCACTGGCTTGTGTTTGACATTCCAACGAATATCAATTCCATTCCAACCAATGCTGGGAATGTAAGTTTAAACCTACTTCCAAAAGAAGTAATTCAAAGTATAACGGATTACAGAACTCAAGGATACGGAGGTCCATGCCCGCCTGAAGGACACGGTTTTCATCAGTATATTATCACTGTATACGCCTTAAACAAGGAAACTCTAAAACTTACCGATAAAACAAATCCTGCTGTTGTTGGGTATTATTTAAACAGTAGTGCATTAGCAAAAGCAAGTATTGTTGCTTATTATAAGAGAGACAAATAACTCATATAAACACCGATAAAAAAGCGTCAATAAGAACCTAATCTTATTGGCGTTTTATTTTATTTATACTTCACTTTTCTCAAAACTCGAAGAACTTCCTTAAACTCAATGTAGGTTTTCTTATCTTCTAAGTTTCGAATATATTTTTTAGCTTTTTTCAATTTCTCTTCCGACTCCAAAAAACCATTCAAATAACAAATTAAATATGATGTGGGTAACTTGAGTACATCTTTATGCTCAGTTACTGAAAGCGGTATTTCTTTTTCAATTTTGGCAATTATCGCGTTGTTATTGTTATAAATATGATACAATACTTTTTTATTGAATTGAGGTGGCTCAAATAAAAATTCAGTGGCAATATCATGAATTCCATTTTCTTTAAAATGAATAATGGTTTTCTCTAAAGGATAATGTTTATGCTCTTTATCAATTCCAAGCATAATGTATTCAGTAATAATAAATGAATTTTCATTGTATGAAATTTTCACATCATCTAAATCAGAATAAAACAAACGCACTTGTTCGTTAATCAATTCAATATCTACTCTGGAAAAATATTCTTCACCATTAATTTCTGATTTCTTACCAGCCCAACACAATACAAATTGCTCATTAAACACTTTATACTGCGGATTGTACTCCTTCTTATGCCTGTTGAAAAAATCGAAAACCCCATTCAATGTGAGTTCTATATTATTTCCAGCGTGTTTTTCAATCGCCTCTACAATGGGTTTGTTCGTGTTTTTTAAAATAAAATTACCTTCAGCAGGAATCGAGTTACTCCCTATTCTATAAAAAACTGTCCTCTTTGGATATTTCCAAGCTGTTTTTGCTAACGAAGTAATTTCTTTATTTGGATAAATAGTTACAAGTCCGACAACTTTATAACGAGGCAACCTAGGAAAGTGAACATTTTCATAACTAATTTTTGGTGGATTAATTAAGTAAGCATTTACTAAATTCTGAATTTTACTATCATCAAAAAAGTCTACCCCAACAATTTTGTTTTCTTCGTCTTGCACTCCAATAACAATGTAGGAGTTATTATCTGGGTTAGAGTTAGACAAGGCACAAACATGTTTTATAAACTTTGCTTTGCCTTCTCGAGATTGGAGTGACAACTTTTGCTTTTTATCGTAAAAACTGTTCTCATCATTCTTTGACAGTAAACTCTTTATTAAAAGCCGCTTATTGATCATTTTTAAGGTACTTTATGTCCTTGGCTAGCGACCAATAATGCAAACCAATCTTCCAATTCTAAAGCTATTGATTGCGCTTTTACCGATTCAATGATTCTTTCTCTGTTAGTAGTTCCAATTACAGGAATCATATTTGTCGGATGTTTATACAACCATGCTAACAATAATTGACTCTCTGTTGCTTGATATTTTTCACAAAGACCTTCTAACTCCTTTTTTATTCGACTATTTTGCTCACTTTGCTCTTTAAAATACTTTCCCAAAGGACTCCATATCATTGGCTGTATTTTATTCAATTGCATATAATGTAAACTATCATCAAGTAAGGCGGAAAATTGAGTTAATGAAACTTCAATTTGATTTACTGAGACCTCTTCACAACTTTTGATCAGCTCGGTTTGTTGAGGAGTAAAATTAGACACTCCAAAGTCCTTTATCTTTCCTTGTTTTTTTAACTGCTGAACCGCTTCAGAAATTTCATTTGGATACATCAACGGACTTGGTCTATGTAACAACAATAGATCTAAATAGTCAGTTTGCAAATTCTTTAGAGACTCCTCAACACTCCAAATAATATACTCTTTGGAATAATTGTAATGTTTGACTCTATTTGATCTGGACTTTCCGATATACTGAATTCCACACTTCGAAATCAATTGAATATGTTCTCTCGCTACACCACTTTCTTTCAAAGCTTTTCCAAATTCAGCTTCAGTCGTATAATCTCCATAAATATCGGCATGATCAAAGGTGCTAATCGTATTTTCAATACAAAAATGAATAAAATCGATCATTTCAGAAGTATTGAACTGCTTACCCCATTGTCCCCATGACATGCATCCTGCAATAGTTTTCGAGTACTTAGGCATCTTTATTTAAAATTGTAGGGGTCGCTTGTGCCGTTGGGTATACAATCAAATCCTCAATATTCACATGATACGGTCTAGTTGCTACAAAATAAATAATATCAGCTATATCTTCAGCTTGAAGCGCTTTATATCCTGTATAAACATCATTAGCTCTTTCTGTATCACCTTTAAATCGAACTTCAGAAAATTCAGTTTCAACAAAGCCTGGATGAATTGCACAAACTCTTATATTATGTTTATTTAAATCGATTCTCATTCCTTTATTCAAAGCATCAACCGCAAACTTAGATGCACAATACACATTTCCATTTGGATACACTTCTTTAGCTGCGATAGAACCAATATTTATAATAAAACCTCTTTTCTTTTGAATCATGTCAGGCATAATTGCTTTTGTTACGTAAAGAAGTCCCTTTACATTACCATCAATCATAGCATCCCAATCATCAATACTTCCTTCTTGAATAGGATTTAAACCATGCGCATTTCCAGCATTATTAATTAGGAAATCAATCGATTTAAATTCTTCTGGAAGGCTTTCAATAGCTTTTTCAACTTCCTCTTTATACCTAACATCAAACTGAAGTGTATGAACTTTGGTATACTGCGCTAGCTCATCTTTAAGTTCTTTAAGTTTACTCTCTCTTCTTCCACATATAACCAAGTTTACAGAGTTTTTAGCAAAAAGTATGGCAGTAGCTTTACCTATTCCCGAGGTAGCTCCAGTAATAAAAGCTGTTTTAATCATTTTTATTAAAGTAAGTTTACAATTTTATAAAACCAATTACGTGAATCTTTTCTAACTTAGTTAGATATACCTTGTAATTTCTTATAAAAATAACCTTTTTTAGATACCCGTCAAAGTTGTTCATATTTTTCTCTTCAAAACCTCCATTAACTACAGAAAAGACTACGATTCAACATGTTTTTTTACAAAGAATATGTGAATAATGAAAAACTTTTACTCCCTACAAAAAAGACTACTTCATAAAACAACCACCAAAAACACTCCACTAAAAAACTACAACTCAAACTTGTACCTTCAATCACTAAATTCCTTGACACCTATTTACACTTTGTAATAATTACAATAGTTACTTCCTTTCTATTGTCCAACAAACAAATGAGCTAACAAATTGCTAAAATCGCAAAAACATATTTATTTAGATTTAATTAAAATAAATAGTTTCGCCTCAAATAATCAAATTAAAATTAAATGGAAAATTTTAAAAGACTAAGAAAAGTTGTATTGTCAACTATAATAACGGCCAGCTTGCTTTCATTGGCCTCATGTGAAACCAATAATGGTGATTTGGATAGTAGCATAATGACAACGACAGAAGAAACGCAACAACAAAACTATATTGTTGTTTTTAAAGATAATGTTTTAGAAAACATTCCTTCTTTAAAAAACTATCTCGCCACTCAATACGGAATTACAGAGCAACAAATATCTAACGAGTATAGTAGTATTTTCAAAGGTTTTACTCTTAAAACTTCAAAAAGCAATATTGAGGCAATCGAGCTAGATTCAAAAATAGAACTAGTAGTAAAGGATGCAATAATAAACGAATCGGAGACTCCTGAAGAACCTTATTATTTTGACTCTACAGAAAGAAAAATTGCAACAAGAAACGTTAATGGTTCTTCAATGGATGAACATGGAAACATTATACTTCCATCAGGAGAAGTTCAACCTTGGGCAGTATCTGTAGTAGGGTCAGGTAATGGAACTGGTAAAACAGTTTGGGTAATGGATGAAGGACTACATGATAATGGAGACCTTAATATCGATAGAAAACGAAGTAAATCTTTCAGTGAATATCATGGTTGGGAGTACGAATATGAAGTTCATGGTAATGATGTAGCCGCATTAGTAGCGGCCAAGAAAAACGGAAAAGGAATTCATGGAATTGCTTATGGCGCCAGCGTAGTCATAGTAAAACCAGGTGGAAATGCTTCTTCTATTCTTAAAGCTTTCGAATATGTAAAGAAAAACATAAAACCAGGAGAAATTTTTAATTTTAGTCAAGGTTTACCACGTAAAGATTTGATCACCTCTAGTCAACTCCCCCAATTAGAACTAATAGAAAAGGCCTTTAAATCATTAGCAGAAAACAATATTTGTACAATTGCTGGTGGTAATTCCTATCAAAATTTAGATGAACATTATTATTTCGAATCTTCTTGGAGTACTAGTAACGATAATGCCAAAGTAATTGGAGGAATTTCTAGATATAATTCTAGAGGAGGCATTTATTACGATTATTGGGGAGGTGGAAATAACGGTTCTGCATATGGATCTAAAATCGACTATTGGGCACCAGCATCAAAACTTCCAACAATAAGAAGAGGTAAATTGAAATATAGCCAAGGAACTTCATTATCAGCGCCCATTGTCGCGGGGGTCTTATTATTAAATCAAAATCCAAAAAACGCTCTAAACATTACATACAATAATCATACAGCAACAGTACCGGCTATTAAATAATTTACTCTCGTTAAGATCAAATTATTTAAACGCATAAAAAAACCGCCCCGAGAGGGGCGGTATTTTAATTGGTTATTGTTCATAACCAACCAAAAATCAACTAACCAAACTTTATTTTAAAACTCTTCTTTCAACTGTTTTTCTTGTTATTTTAGTACGTTTTCTTCCACTATTCCTTACAACATCTTTCGCTTTCGTTTTTCCATCTACTTTTCGGTATTGAATAAATCCTCTTCCTGCAAAAGTGTATGTAGTTTCAGAACGTATATGGTATAACTCTACCGTCTCGTCATTTACAACGCTTAACTCAAACGTCTCAGTATCTCCCTGATCATAATTAAGTGTTAAAATCTTTAGGTCGTCGTATCCATTCACATTAGCTACTTCATATCCTCCGACGTAATCCCACAATATATTATCAATATTCGTGCCAAATGGGTCGTGAGACGAATGGAATGTTACGTTATTTTCTGGTGTAAATTGCAAGTAGTGCTCATCATCAAAAGCATTTGGAGTACCTCCTACTGATCGTGTACGTTCCCAAGCAATATACTCTTGTAAAAAATATTCAATGTTATCATAGAACAACTTATCGTAGTCAAAAGCATTTCTTTGGTAACCAATTAAATAGTAACTCACATTTCTTGATATACAATCTATTCTAATTTCATTTCTTGATAATTGAACTACCTCAAAATCGTATCGTCCATCCAAGTTATGATCTGTTTCTAAAACTGAATTGAATGTATTGTATCTTCCAACTTGAATTCCTAATCCGTTACCTGTTCTTCCTATATCTACTATATTGTTGTTAGCATACATTCTTCCATTAAGGAACGACATTGTAAAAGCCCTTGATATAAAAGGAATATCAGCATTACCTTGCGTTCTATGATAATCGATATACCATAAATCGTAGCTTGTTACTAATTCTTCTAAAGAAACTCCGTTATCTATATGTTCATCGTTAACAACAACACATGATGTTAACATTGTTCCCGTAACCAATAATAGTAATAGTAATTTAAAACGTCTCATACGCAAATGTTTTGTGGTTATGGTATCCTAAATTCAAATTGCGTGCCAAAAAAATAACCACTCTAAAAAAACTACTGCGTTTACCCGAAAAAAATGCAATTAATCCCAACAAAAAAGGCTGTTTACCTTCGTAAACAGCCTTTTAATATTTTCAATTATTTATTTAGAAATTATAGTTAACTCCTAATCCAAATACTTCTCTCGTCTGAAAACCTTCGAAAGCATTGTCGTCATATATAGCTTGTAATGCTAAGTTAGCCGATAAAAATTTATTGATTTTCATAACAACATTAACTGTATAATCAATATCAACATTTTTAGCCTCCTCTAAATAGTTACTATATAAGTTTAAAATATTTTCAACAGAAACATTTTCCATTAAATTGAACTTATAATAAGCATTTACCGAAGCACCCAATTCATAACGTGTTGACTCTCCCAAATCAACTCCAAATGCTGGAGCTAAATCTGGACTTAAAACTACTAACTTTGATGTAGCAGGAGCAATGTTAACTTTTAAATTATCTGATTTTTTCCACATCATACCTGGACCAAATTGGAAATATGCCGGCGAAAAGAAATGTGATGTTTGTACTCCATTTACATCTGTCGAAGACATTTGTGTTTTGAAGTTAAAAAATGCAGAGTAATACCAATTTTTAGAAGCTTTTTTACCAGCAATCGAATTGAACTCAAGACGGTCGTCTGTTTTTTGAGCTTCCTCTGATTTTAATTTTGTTAATCCATAAGAAGCTATGATCTTATTATCCCAAGTCCAATCACCTTTTGCATAATTAAAATCATAGTTTAATCCTAAAGTACCAGAAATGTTGTTTGTACCTCCAGCTAACCAGTTGTTAAATGCTGATTGATTGAATAAGAAAGTAATAATACCTCCCTTTTTCCATCCTTCCTTTGGCTCTTCCTTAGTTTCTTGCCCTTTTACAGTTATTGCCGCGAATACTAACGCAATGGCTAATAATTTTTTCATTATATATTCTTTTTGATTTTTTAGATATACAAATCTAAATGTTTTCATTAGCTTAAGACAACGATATTATAGAAAAGTCACGTTTTATGAAAAATATAATTTAATCCTAACCCAAACATTTGCTTGAATTGGACTTTACTGGAGGCGTTATCATCAATAATTGTGTGAAAACCTAAATTGGTTGAAAGGTATTTATTTATTTTTATGAAGAACCTCATTTGATAGTCAATATCAACGTTTTGAGGTTTATCGAGGTAATCAGAATACATAGCGAAAGCGTTCTCCATTACCACATCTTTCATTACACTAAATTTGAAATAGCCCGATAAATTAAAACCAAGACCTACTGCAGTATTTCTTCCTTCGTCTACACCATATTTCCCCGAAAATTCATCTGTAACAAAAGTTAAACGAGCAGATGCAGGAGCAATATTGACTCGCGCGCTATCTGATTTTTTCCACAACATACCAGGACCAAAACTCCAATATGCCGGTGCTAAGAAATCTGAAATAGGTTCAAAAGGTGTTTTTTTGTAGTCGTACCCTCTCGTGTATTGCGTTTTAAAATTACTGATAAATGAAAAGAACCAATACTTACCAGATTTTAAACCCAGTAAAGAGTTATATTCGAATCGATCATCGGTTTTTCTTATTCCTTGTCCATCAATATAACTTAGCCCATAAACGGAAGTAACTTTGTTGTCCCAGCGCCACTTCTTTCTTTTGTAGTTAAAATCGTAGTCTACCGCTAAATTTCCCGCGACGGTATTACTACCTCCCGCAATCCAATTTGAAAATGATGATTGATTTAAAATGAAAGCCATTTTCCCTTCAACTTTCCATTGTTTTGGAACACTGTCTTTCTTTTCTTGTGAATATCCAAAAAATGTGAATCCCACTAATAGCGTAAAAAGTATAGTTCTCATTCTACTATTACGTTATAATATGTTAAACTTCTATTTACTTCCTTTTAAACAAAGGTACTGTAGAGCAAGCTTCACCAAACATGATGTTTTTTGCCACAGGTTGTATTCTTTGAATTAAAAAGGTATATGCAGAAGAAGGGATTGGTTTGTTAGCACATCCTTTAATAATTACTGGTTTATCTTTTAATTTATCAATATCAAAATTATCAATAATTTCCTTAAAAATAACTGTTTCCAACAACTCTAAATCGCCAACCACAACTTTTTTTGCATATGGTGTTAGCATAGTTGCCAGCAATAAATGTGCCCAAGATGGAATTATAGCATCAGAACTACATGTTAACGCTATATAACAATCTTGATATTGTTCCCAATCATGAGATTTTACTTGATCTCTAAAATCTTTTTCTCTTAAAATAAGTCCTTCGAACAACCAGTCTTTAATATCAAAAACGATACGCTGTCCATTTGGATAAAAATCTTCAAGATCAATGGTTTGAAGTGGGCTATTTGCTACTCTATTTACAATTTCACCTGCCATGATTATAAAAGTCCTAATTCAAGTTTAGCCTCTTCACTCATCATATCTTGAGTCCATGTTGGATCAAAAGTAATTTCAACTTCGCAATTATTAATTTCTTTTAATGTTTTCACCTTGTCTTCTACCTCAACAGGCAAAGTTTCTGCTACTGGGCAGTTCGGAGAAGTTAGGGTCATTAATATTTTAGCATCATTTTCATCTGAAACGAAAACATCATAAATCAATCCCAATTCATAAATATCTACTGGAATTTCAGGATCGAAAATGGTTTTTAAAACACGTACAATTTTATCCCCTAACTCTTCTAATTTATCATCTGTCATAATTAAAAGTCTTATTTTGCCAATTTAGCTTGCTGTGCTAAAGCGTATAGTTTAATTTGTTTCACCATAGATACCAACCCATTAGCTCTCGTTGGACTTAAATGTTCTTTCAATCCAATTTCATTAATAAATTCTGTATCTGCTTCTAAAATATCTTTTGGAGATTGTTCTGAGAACACGCGCAATAAAAGCGCAACAATCCCTTTAGTTAAAATGGCGTCACTATCGGCAGAAAATTGAACCTTATCATTATTCAATTCAGAATATAACCATACTTTCGATTGACATCCTTTTATTAAATTTTCATCCAATTTATAAGATTCGTCTATTAAAGGTAATGATTTCCCTAATTCAATAATATATTCGTAACGTTCCATCCAGTCCTCAAACATAGAGAACTCATCAATAATTTCTTCTTGTATTTCTTTGATAGTCATTTTTTAGAACTATTTTTGCACAGTCAAAGACTAATTTTGTTTGAAGTGCAAAATTACGATAAAAAAAGGCATTTTAATGCCTTATGTTAATAAAGTAAACTTAAATATTAATTTTTGTTAGGTATTTGGTAAAATACTGACAAAGTAGAATAAAGTTCTTTAACATAGAAACTGTGAAATAGTTGACAAGATATTGCTTTTGTTACCTATATCTTTGATGAACTAAAAAACAGAGTTTCTATACTTAAGACAAGTAAATTAACACTATGAGTAAATTATTAGCTGTTGGTACAGTAGCATTTGATGCTATTGAAACGCCTTTTGGAAAAACAGACAAAATTTTAGGAGGATCAGGAACTTTTGTAGGTTTAGCTGCTGCACAATTTGGTGTGTCAACTGGAGTTGTTTCTGTAGTTGGTGGAGATTTTCCTCAGTCGTATTTGGACATGATGGAAAGTAAAGGTATTAACACCGATGGTATTGAAATTGTTAAAGAAGGGAAAACTTTCTTTTGGAGTGGAAAATACCATAACGACATGAATTCACGTGATACTTTAGTTACTGAATTAAATGTTTTAGAGCATTTTAAACCTGTTGTACCAGAAAATTTTAAAAACTCTGAAATTGTTATGCTTGGAAACCTTCATCCATTGACGCAAGCTTCCGTTCTTGATCAAATGAATGAGCGTCCAAAATTAGTAGTTTTAGACACTATGAACTTCTGGATGGATATTGCTCTTAGCGATTTACACGAAGTTTTAAAGCGTATTGATGTTATCACAATTAATGATGAGGAAGCTCGTCAATTAAGTGGAGAATATTCATTAGTTAATGCTGCAAAGAAAATTCACTCAATGGGGCCTAAATTTGTAGTTATTAAAAAAGGAGAGCACGGTGCCCTTTTATTTAATGAAGGAAAAATGTTCTTTGCTCCTGCTTTACCTTTAGCTGAAGTATTTGATCCAACTGGTGCTGGAGATACGTTTGCAGGTGGTTTCTGCGGTTATTTAGCTAAAACAGGAGATGTTTCTTTTGAAAACATGAAGAACGCAATTATTTATGGTTCGAACTTAGCTTCTTTCTGTGTAGAAAAGTTTGGAACCCAGCGAATGGAGGAACTAACGAAAGAAGAAGTTCAGCATCGTTTACAGGCATTTAAGGAATTAACACAATTTGATATAGAATTATCATAATGAGAATCCGCGGGTTAACTGCGGATTTTTTTATTCAACAACACTATAAAAACACAACACAACTAACACCAATTAAACCTTAAAATGATGCATATAAATTGTTTCTTTTTAGTTTGTTTGTCGTTAAAAAACCCCCTCATAGCAAAGGCTATGTCGATATTTTTTGCCTAAATCAATTCTAAATAGATTTCATTTTATTTATACAGCATTTCAAGATTCAATTGGTATAACACTTTTTTAAAACAATGAGCGACGCTATTAAACATGAATGTGGAATTGCTTTAGTACGATTATTAAAGCCTTTAGAGTACTATAAAGAAAAATATGGTACCGCATTTTATGGAGTAAACAAAATGTACTTGCTTATGGAAAAACAGCACAATCGTGGACAAGATGGTGCTGGTATTGCAAGTATTAAGTTTAACGTTGAGCCTGGTACTAGATATATTAGTAGAATTCGTTCGAATAAAACCCAACCTATTCAAGATATATTTGGACAAATAAATGAACGAATTAATGGTGTTTTTGAGAAAAACCCAGACAAGGTGGACGATGTGCAATGGCAAGAAGAAAATATGCCATATATCGGTAACTTATTTTTAGGTCACGTTCGTTATGGAACTTTTGGAGGGAATAGTATAGAAAATGTACATCCTTTTTTACGTCAAAGTAATTGGCGTCATCAAAGTTTAATTGTTGCTGGTAACTTTAACATGACTAATTCTAATCAGTTAATGAAAGAGTTAATTGATTTAGGTCAGCACCCAAAAGAATCTACAGATACTGTAACGGTAATGGAAAAAATCGGTCATTTCCTAGAAGATGAAGTAGCCGACACCTATGTTGAAGCAAAAAAGACTGGTTTAAACAAAAAAGATGCTTCTCCCTTTATTGAGGAAAACTTAGACATTCAAAGAATTTTACAACGTTCTTCAAAAAACTGGGATGGTGGTTATGCGATGGCTGGTTTGTTAGGACATGGAGATGCCTTTGTGTTTAGAGATCCTTCTGCGATTCGTCCTGCATTTTACTACCAAGATGATGAGGTAGTTGTAGTGGCTTCTGAGCGTCCAGTTATTCAAACTGTGTTTAACGTAAATATTAACTCTATTAAAGAAATTGAAAGAGGGCATGCATTAATCATTAAAAAGAATGGTAAAACAACGATGTCTCCAATTTTAGAGCAAAGACCTAAAAAAGCTTGTTCTTTTGAGCGTATTTATTTTTCAAGAGGTAGTGATGCCGATATTTATAATGAGCGTAAAAACCTTGGAAAGTATGTTTTCCCAAATGTTTTAAAATCGATAGATCACGATATTCAAAATACTGTTTTTACCTATATACCAAATACAGCGGAAACATCTTTCTTTGGTATGATGGAAGCTGCTGAAGATATTTTAAATCAGCAAAAAACTGAAGCTATTTTAGCTGGAGGTGGTAAACTTTCAAAACAGAGAGTGATTGAAATTTTATCTACAAGGCCTCGTTTCGAGAAAATAGCTATTAAAGACGCGAAACTAAGAACCTTTATTACAGATGATAGTAGTAGAGATGACTTAGTTGCTCATGTTTATGACGTTACTTATGGTGTAGTAAAGCCTACAGATAACCTTGTAATTATTGACGATAGTATTGTACGAGGAACTACATTGAAGAAGAGTATTATCAAAATCTTAGACAGGTTAGCTCCTAAGAAGATTGTTATTGTTTCTTCTGCTCCTCAAATTAGATATCCTGATTGTTATGGTATTGACATGGCTAAAATTGGTGACTTTATCGCTTTTAAAGCTGCATTGGAGTTACTGAAAGAAACTAATCAATATCACGTAGTTTACGATGTATATCAAAAATGTATTGCACAACAGAACAAGCAAGATGACGATATTATAAATTACGTAAAAGAGATTTACGCTCCTTTTACTGATGAGCAAATATCTGCTAAAATTGCTGAAATGTTAAAAACTTCAGAAATTAAAGCGGAGGTTGAGGTTATTTATCAACCAGTTAGTGAATTGCACAAAGCTTGTCCTGATAACTTAGGAGATTGGTATTTTACAGGTGATTACCCAACAAGTGGTGGTCATAGAGTAGTAAACCAAGCCTTTATCAATTTCTACGAAGGAAACGACAAAAGAGCTTATTAGATAAATTATGAATTATAAATTCGCAATTATGAGTTTTTACTTGCTTACAAGCAATTTCTGGATCTTGTTTTTGTGAAAATGATTTTTAGAGCACTACGCTATTATTGAGTAGTGAGATTATATAAAAAACCAGCATCTTTTTAAAAAGTGCTGGTTTTTATTTTTTACTTTGAAGGTCGCTATAATTACTTGGCTCTTGAAATACTATCTGCCATAATCATTGCATTATAAGCGTTTAATATTTTACCAGACTTTGACAACCTATTAAAAGGAGTTTTTTTGTTTTTATCTTCTTCTGTAGGGGTTTTAACCTCAATGCTAAACTCCAAACCAGAATCCATTAAAACATGTTTTACTTCCGACGCTGTCAAATTTGGATAATAAGAATAAATTAGAGCCGCCACACCAGAAGTTATTGCTGTTGAACAAGAAGATCCTCCCCTGATAATATCCATTTTATTGTTTGGAAACGTACTATAAATCTTTTCTCCAGGAGCAAATAAATCCACTTCTGTTTTCCCGTAATTACTAAATGATGACTTTAACTTTTCATCAATATACAATCCTGAAGCACCTACCTTTAAGAAATTATCCGAAACTTCTAAGTCACTATTATAACCATGATCATTTGGAAAGCAATCGGCGTTTGAAGCATCAATATCTTTTCCATCATTAGCTGCTCCACTGACGATTAAAACATTTCTGTCTTCTGCATATTTAATAGCTTCTAACACCCATTCAGGATATAACGAAAACTCTTTAGCAAAACTCATATTAATGACTCTTGCACCATTATCAACAGCATATCTAATAGCCAAGGCTATATCTTTATCATGCTCATCTCCAAAGGAAGATACCGCCAATGGCATAAGTCTTATTTCTTTTTTTAGTCCAATGTGAGCAATGATACCTGCCATTTTCGTCCCATGTTCTAACAGAACAGTATTTACATCAAAACTTGGGCTTCCATAATTGGTGTCATTTAAATCTTCTGAATTATCACCAATAATCTCTCTATCAAAATATTCAACATTTAGAAGCTTACTCCTTCTTTGTTCAAGTTTATATTTATACGTTTTGATATACTCATCTGTATACCCGTATCTTATAAAACCTGAACTCCTTTTTATTTCACGTTGTAACTTTTCATTCTCAGGATGTTCTTTCTTAAGACTATCAAGTCTCTTCAAAGTAAACTTCTCTTTATCTAAAAATTTAGAAACAAAGGTATTTGACTCTTTTTTCCATTTAGAAAAATTACTAATGTTTTTCTCATGTTTGTCTGTCTCTAATATTCTTAGTTGATGTTTTGCTAGAGCTTTTTGATAAAGTTTAAACTCATGGGAATTTTTGTCTATTTGATTCGTAGAATCTTTGATTTGATTACCAAATATTGGATTATACTTTCTTAGAATTCTGGTATACTCATAGGATACAAATTCATTACATTCACCCTTCGTGTTTGTTATAAAGTTCCAACCATGAACATCATCTATAAAACCATTTTTATCATCATCAATACCATTTCTAGGAATTTCCTTCGCATTAATCTGAATATACTTATGAACTCCTTCATGTTCTATTTCTATTGGCATATCAATTATAGCCACTATAATATCCTCACCTTCCTTATTACTTAAAATAGAATCATAAACTCTAGTAAGGCTAATTCCTGCTAAAGTATCAATTTCAATATCTTTAAAATGCCAGTTATGATAACTTTCGTTATCGGAAATTCTTTGATTTTTTGTGTAACTAATAACATTTTTTTTTGCAATAACAGGTGTAAATGTTTTCGTTTTACATGAAACAAAAAAAACTGTTATTATAAATAATAGTTCTATTCTAAGACATCTCATATTACTTCTTTATGCAATAATCTGAAAAAGATTAAATTAATATTAATAATGATTATGTTTTTATTTTACCAAAAAACACCCGCCTAAAACTAGCAGGTGTAAAATTAGTTTCAGTTATATATATTTAGTTCCCCCAATCCCTTGAGAAATCCTGACAGGGGTTATCCATTGGATCATCGGTAATAGTTCCATCATCCAAACCAACTGCCATTTTACCTCCTTTTACTTTAATACCATTTCCTCCTCTAATCAGATGCAAGTTTCCTAAGTTTAAAATTTTAAATTTCTCGATTTTTAACCCCGATTTTAATTCTTTAGTTTTCTTCATTTGTTTCGCTTTAATGTTCTGCGAAATTATTTAATCCTTAAGTAAACCGCATGTTATCAAGCCTCAAATAACCTTACATTTATAAATATCGACTACATTTTCTCCAATTCTTTTAAAAAGTAGGACGGTTTAATTCCATTTACTTTATAAAATGCTTTTGAAAAAGATTCTGGGTTGTTAAAACCCGCTTCCTCAGAAATTGCTTTAATAGTAAACTTTTGTAAAAGCGAATCCTTTTTAAGTTTATCTGTAATATAATTAATACGTAAATCGTTTAAATAATTGGAAAATGTTTTTCCTTTATAATGATTGACAATTTTTGATAAATATTGTGTATTGGTGTTAATTTCCTTTGCCAATTTAGCCAAAGTGATCTTATTAGAAGTATATTGCTTTTCACTTTCAAATTTGTCAAGAGATTCCATAACTTCATTCACAATAGGCTCTGGTATTTCAATTTTATTCTCTTTAGACTCTTTCACCTTAGTGGACAAGTTTTTCGCATTATCCCTAAGTAATTCTTCAAAACGCTTTTTATAAACCCTTCTTTTTTTGAATTGATAATACAACAATGTTCCCAAAAACAAGACAACAACAAATGTGATATAAATTACATAAGAAGAATGATTTTTTTCTACTTTTAACTGTTGAAGAATTGTTTCTTTTTCAGCTTCCAGTTTTGGGATATCGTATTCTTTGTAAATTTTTTTATTTAAATATATTTCATTCTGATTCACTATACTATCAAACTTTAACAAACGATTTATAAAAAACAGCTGCTGCTCCAAATTATTTTCCTTCTTATAATGATTAATTAAGGTTTCATAAGTATCTCGCATAAAAGGCGAAAAACTCTTTTGCAATTGAAAAATAGAATCCGACTTTTTATAATACTCTAGCGCTTTAGAAGTTTTCTTTAATGAGTCATAAGATTTTGCTATGTAGTAATAAGGGTACAATAAATACCTAGTGTTTTTTTTATTTTGATAATGAGAACTCGCTTCCTTCAAAGATTTTATTGAAGCGTTATATTTCTTTTTATGATACTCATTGATTCCTTCATTTATAAAAAAATGATAGTACCTTGTCGTATCTTTTAATTTAAGAGCAAGCCCCCTTCCTAATTCAACATATTTCGGAACCGAATCTGTCTTTTCATATTCAGTATAAATATTAGATATTTCTATTAGAGATCTTAGAGTGTTAATCTGATTATTACTCCTTTTGGCGAAATAATAATTCTCTTTTAATAGCTCTATCGCACCTTCATAATCTTTAATTTTTCTTTTAATAGTACCAATACTAAAATTGGATATTATAATAAATTTTTCGAGGTTGTTTTTTCTTGCGTATCTATTAGCTATTAAAAAATTGTCGATGGCTTTTTGATAGCTGTATTTTTTTCTATAATACTTCCCTTTTCTTAAATGAACAACCATTGGGAAATATGGTGTAGGATTTTTCTTTGATCTATTTATCGCACTATCAGCATAAATTAACGCCTTTGGTGTATCATACAACAAAGACATTATATAATAACCTGATAATATCTTATTTTCTTCATTTTCAATTTTAGCTTTTTTTATAAACCATTCGATATATTTTATTTTTTCCTTTTTCGTTTCGGCTTTTTCATAAAGTTTGAAAAAATAGTTAGAGTTTTGATTACTCAGAGTATCTGTCTCCCTGTTTTGCCCCAAAAGGGATGTACAAGAAAACAAAGAAAAAATACAAACTAGAATCAGATTACTTTTCATATTTACTTTTTAATAAACGAGAGTTACATTCTTTTACCAAACAACTATATATTAACATTTCATACATTCGCTGCTGACTATTAAACAACCTATTAATGGTCATATGAATTAAGCTAGCTAATAAACTAGTTAGAGGAACTTTCAGTTCTTTATTAAAATTTATCTCAACGAGTTTTTTTATCATTATAATTTGATCTTTTCGAATTAAAACCTTTGGAATCAACTCTTTTTTAAGACCCTGACTTATAGACCCTAACTGTTTTTTGTTTTCTCCTGTTGCCTTAAATTCATTTAAGAAACTAGCATCCCTGCCTTTTAAAAAAGATAATTGCGCTATATCTGACAATTCAAATTGATCTAGAATTTCTTTTATATATGCTTTACAGAACAACAATCTATCGGTATCACTTTCACTTTGCTTAATCGTATCAATAACAAACTCACTATCGAAATAAAAATATTGTTCGATATCATCAATAGTATTAACTCCGTACCTTCTCAGTTCTCTCTTATAACAATCAACTTGTAACTTCCAGACCTGCTTGCTTTCAATAAATGAACTTATACTTTCATTAAAATAATTCATAACCAAGGTCATGTCTTTTGTATCACTTAATAGAAATCGAATTCGAAGATGGTGATCAGGGTCAGAATAGCGTATAAAAAACCATTTCGTTAGTAATCCTTTTTCTTTTAAAAAGAAAACCAAGGGTTCAATACAAGAAATTAGAAGTTCATCTGCGGTATGAATTCCACAATACACTTTATAATAAAGCCATTCCTCTCCTGGCAAATAGGTTTCTTTTATTCCTGATACATCTAACAATTCATCATTTTTAGAACTAGAATTCAATTTAGTAGACATCTGATTGGTCCCAGGCTCTGTTTTTCCCTTAAGTTTATAAAAAGAAACTATCCCTTGATTGCAAAAGAGTTCTCCTTCTCTTTGAACCCACTCATCATCACTAAACAAATGTTCCTCCAAAACAAAAGATTCCTTTTTCTTCACAGCACTGTATAACATCTGTAATGATGTTAGGTTTTTTAAATATACTAGCAAGGCTCTATCCCCCTCTTTTAAAACAACATAATCAGGTATTTGTAATTTCTTTTGCCATTTATCAATATCTCTAGCACTCCTTGAAGAACTTAATAACTCATGTAGCGTTCTCGTATAAATACGCCATTTTGCCTTACATAATATAATATCTTCAAAAACTACTCTCGGTAGAAAAAATTGTTTTTCAAGAACTGGGTTCCAACTAAAACTTAGACCCGATCGCAAATACTGAGATTGTAAGTCACATAAAAATTGATAAATAGGCAATGAGTTATTATTAAAATTATGTGCATTACTTAATTTAGGAAGAATCTCTTTCTGATATCTTTTCGAAAATAAAATTACTCTATCATTTTTAACAGTAACTAAAATATCTTCTAAAGGAATCTGATTACTTTTAGAAAGACAAGATTTTCCTAGATATGGAATTTCATAAGCCCCTAAAGCTGACCTATGTATAACATTACCTGTTCTAGCTTCCGGAACATGAACTATTTCAGCAACTATCTTATCACCCTGATATTGTTGCTCCTTTTCTTTGATTTCTTTACAATAATTAAATAGTTTTCTATCTCCTTCTGTAAATCTTCCCAGTAAATTCAAAGCAGTTGAGCCTCCCATACTTTTTATATAAACCGCCTCTTTTCCATTTTTTTTATGGATTTCAATCATTGAAGAAAAGGTATCTGGTAAATCCTCCCAATTATCAGGGATTTTTTTAAGATCTTCTTCAGTTAAACTCATCACTGTTTTTCCTGAAGACAATGTTTCTATAAGCTTTTCTTGTAATATGTTATCGACATCTGTCCAAACAAAACGCTCATATCTTTTTTTAGGTTCTTTTAAGCTTATATTATCTAGTAATGGTGTATTGCTTTCTTGTTTATCTCCATAACCTATTCCGGTTTCTGAATCCAAAACCAAACTTAGTGGTATCTGTTGACCTTCAAATCGCTTATTAAAAGACCTTTTAAATTCTATTAGTCTGATTCTGGCCGTTCTTGGTGTTAATTTATTTAACACCTTTAACGCATTGTAAAGCTTTTTCTTTACTCCTTTATCCAAAACATTATCAACTGACGAAGAAAAGGTATCTGTCTGAAAGAGATGATTCTTATTATAATCAGATACCAAAGCTTTTACTTTCTTATCAATAGCTTTATAACTATCTAACGACTGCCCAAAGGACGAGTCAATATAACTTAATGAAGAGGCTAATTCTTTTAATTTACCCGATAGTAGTTCATCACTATTATATGCAGAAATTCTTTTTGTTAGGTTGGTAAAATAATCTTCTCCAGTGACAGTAACCTCAAGTTCCGACATTAATACTTGGTTGTTTACAAGTTCCGAAACAAATTCTTTAGCTTCTTCAAAAGCAACTTCTTCATTAACTAATACACTAGCTAATTGATCAATGGTTTTACCTTCTTTTGCATTCTCTAATACCTTTTCGATATATTCAGAATTCAAAATCCCTTCTAAAGAATAAAAACGTCTTCCTTTTTCAATAGTATACTCATGATACCTATATTGATTCCCTATCAGATATATACTCGTATTTGGATAAAACAACAAATGTTCTCGAATTACAGAGTCATTTATTAATTTTGAACTTAACTGAGTTAAAAACGCGTAATCAAAACGTGTTCTTCTTTTATATTGTTCTACTGAGTTTAACTTTATAGAAGTACTTTCTCCAAAAGATCCTAATTCACAAGCCGCAAAGAGTCCAAAGGGTGTACAACGACTTGAAATCCGAGTAAAGTATTTAAGTATTGAAAGTTTGAGTCTTTCAATTTTCTTTGGATTTCGTAAAATTCCTTTTTCCCAATTTTCAATCTGATTGTGTAGCTCTGGTGAAGCCAAAAACACAGCCTCTCTAAAAATAGGTTGTTTCAGTATGAATTTAAAATCATCTTCGGACAACTCATTTTTAGAAATGAATCTTTGGTATTCAGAAAGAGATAATAATGGGGTTCTTAAATAATAATTATTGAATAACTGATAAGGGTTCACTTTTCAATGTTAAAGGGTTTCATTCTCACTGAAACAAAGTTAGTTTTTTATCCATTAAAACAACAACCACCTAATAATCTGCAATTATGCATTTTAAACATTTTTAACCGAGTCGATATTTATAAATTTCGACGTTTTTTTTTATAAATATCGATACCGGTGTCTTTTTCACTATGTTTTTTTTGCATTGTTTTGCGGTGTATTTACGTCGGGGGAAATTGCTAAAAACATTTACCTCTTTACTTAAAAACGATAAGAGTAAAACTTATGTGCTTTTAAATACGAGAAATAAAAAGTTTCAAAGTAAAGAGGTTCTTATAAAGCTAAAATTTTCTCCTAACTAAGGAAATTAGTTATAAGATGAATTAAACCATTTTATAGATCGTTCCTAATAATTGAGACAATAGAACCATTTAGGTTACTAAAAATACTTTTGCGCAAAATTGGTCATAAAGCTATGAGTGACCTTAAAAAATTCATGGAAAAACAATGATGATAGGTACTATTAAGCTTGTAAAATATTATTCGCTTTAATAGAATTTATTTAAAAACATTTTTAAATTATGAAAAAATTAGAATTAAATCAAATGGAAAACCTTCAAGGTGGAGGATGGAGTTGGAAAGGATGTGCTGGTGGTGGTACAGGATTAGCTTATGCTTACTCTCAATCTCCTGCTGTAATCGTTGGAGGATGGTGGGGTCTTGCTGCTGCTGCAGTAGTAGGATGCGTTACTGGAGGTGTTGGTGCTGGTCCATCATAGTCTTTTCAGAAAAATAAAAAGAGAGGTGATTGAACTCACCTCTCTTAAATTTAAATTCATTTATTATGTTAAAAATACTCTACTATAATTTTATCACACTTTCAAGGTTTAAAATGGCTAAGTATCAAGTAATCCCTGAATACATAGCAATTTTTACTGTGATTGGTTTGTTTACGATGATATTTATGGGAGTTTCTAGTGAAGAAATTATTGTTCACAACAATAACAAATACATGAATTTTAATATTCTAGCTCTTTATTTTTTTATAACTCCTATTCTGAGCGATATTTTCATGAATAATTTTTATGATGTTAACTATAAATATTTCAAACTACTTTTCCCTTTTAATATTTTCAAAACCATAACGATTGATGTTTTACTAGAAATATTAAATTATAAGTTACTATTTATATTTTTCTTCATAGCTCTATACATTCCTTTTTGTTCAGTATATGAACTATCATATATAAATCAAAACGCAATAATAGGTTTCTGTTTAGTAATCATAATGTATCTGAACGCTTGTTTAAGTATTCGATTAATAAAGTATCTTTGGAACGAAAACTTCATGAAAGTATATAAAAATTATCTTAAGGCTTTTCTAATTATTTTAGGTGCTCTTTTTATTGTAAACGAAAACACGAAAACACTAACTTTAAACTCTTTTGAAACGACCATTCATTTATCATTTTTTTCGGTTGGTTTAACCATTTTATTAACTAGTGCTATTTTTCTAATAAACATAAAAAATGATAAATTCTAGGATCAATTTCTATTTAATGATTTTAAGAAGAAGCTCTATTGAACTATTATTTATAGATATTGTTTTATTTACTGTTATCTCTAACTTAAATTATTTCAATTTTATTTCTCCGTTCTTTAGGCTCATTATTGCCGCTTTCTTTTTACAAAAACCACTACTGAATCTTAACTTTACTAAGTTCATTGAACCCTTGTTTATTATTTCAGGAAGCGATATTAAAAGAGTAGCATTTATTAATTTCTTTTTAAATAATTTAAGTTATTTCTTGATATCAGTTTTATTGATAATTCTGAAATACGCTGATATTGAACTAGTACTCCAAAATGCTTTCGTTTTAAATCTATTGATCAGTTTGTCGTATGTAATAAAATTTAATATTCAAATAAAGGATAACCGAATAAAGAACTCTTTAAAATCAGTTTTATATTATTCATTAATTCCTTTAACACACTTGTTACCATATAGTTTTCTAAACATGGTAATACTTTTAATAGTTTTCTTTTTTTTAATCAATTACTTCAACAGATCGTATAACATTTATGATATCTCTTAAAAACTTAGTAAAAAAGTATAAATCAAATACAATAATCGATAATGTTGATATTGTTTTCGACAGTCAAATTAACTTCTTATACGGAGAAAATGGGGCTGGAAAATCAACATTGATTAAAATTTTGGCCAGTATAGTTAAACCAAGTTCGGGTACCATAACTATTAATAACGAAAAGGTAAAATTCACTAATGGAACGTATAAAAAAAATATAGGTTTTTGCATCAATTACCCAACATATCCAGCTCATTTAAAACTTTCTGAATACATAGAAACACTGAACTATATTTACAAAGTAGATGTAACTTCATTAAAAGAATACCAAAAGGAGTTAATTCATTTTTTTGAGCTAAACGATTACTTAAATCATAAAATATCTGATCTATCAACTGGGTATGAAAAAAGAGTAAAACTCCTTGCATCAATGCTACACAACCCCAATATTTTTATTTGGGATGAGCCCTTTGCTAATTTGGATAGTGTTTTTATCCCTAAACTGATAGAAAAAATTAATGAACTCTCCTTGCTAAAAAAGTATTTTCTCATTTCATCTCACATCACTGAAAATTTTGAGTTAAAGCTTAAAGAATTTAAAGAGTTCAAATTAGAAAATGGAAAAATAATCTAACTTATGAAAACGAAATACTTTTTAATAAGCCTAATACTACTTTCATTATTCTTTGGAGGCTTATTCAAAACCTTATTAAACATAGATGAATTAGTTTATAACTTTTATGCCGAACAACTAACCCAAGATAAAGTAGATGAACTTTTAAACGGTCAGAAAAAATGGGAATGGCTTGGATACGTCATCATTCCTCTTGTAATTTTATTAAGAAGTAGCTTGGTAGCAATGTGCTTAAGCGTAGGAATGTTCTTTTACGATATGGAACACAAATTAAAGTTTAAACAGTTCTTTAGAATAGCTTTATTGGGTGAGTTTGTCTTGGTTCTAGTTGGTTTTGCAAAACTGATGTATTTCTATTTCATTAAAACTGATTATACCTTACAAGACCTTCAACAGTACTACCCATTAAGCTACATTAATTTCCTGGACATCAACAACCTAGAGCCTTGGTTAATATACCCTTTGCAAACCATTAATTTATTTGAAATTGCTTACTTTTTTGTATTAGTCTTTGGTTTACATAAACTTTTAAAAAAGAACTACTGGAAAAGTTTTGAAATTACTGCTGCTAGTTACGGTACAGGTTTAGTCATTTGGATAGGCTTGGTTATGTTTCTAAGTCTAAGTCTTAATTAATAAACTTTTAGCCCCCTACTACCATTACCAAACAGCACCTCACTGAAAAAACACCAACAAATGAAAAAGACATTTAAAATTATAATTGCTTTTATACTTATTAGTATTATTGGCTTCTTAGTTTATAAAATATCAAGTAAACTCAACCATAAAAAAGAGATAGCTGAACGTACACAAAACATCCCCCCATTTTCGTTTCAAACACTTTCAGGGTCAATATTTACCGAGAATAACTTAACCAAAGAACCCGCGATTTTTGTTTATTTTAATTCAGACTGCGATTATTGTCAAGCAGAGGCTATTAAAATACAAAAACATCTAAAGGACCTTAAAGACACGCAAATTCTTTTTGTTTCTTTCGAAAATAAAGAAGGTATTCAAAAATTTGCCAAAGATTACAAACTCGATAAAGAAGATAATATTACTTTTTTAGAGGATTCAAAGGGTGAATTTTCAAAAACATTTGACGTGAATTCCATTCCTTATATCGTAGTGTACGATAAAAATAAACAATTGCTAAAAAAATTTAAAGGAGCTACCAAAGTCGATGATATATTAAAGGTATTAAAGTAATCACTTATCTGGCATACAGAAAGCTCTTCACCTCTCTTCATTAAAAAAATAGAACACTATGAACATAAAACACATACATAAAACACATATTTTACAGCATGATCAATCTGATTGTGGAGTAGCTTGTTTGGTTTCATTATTACAATACTATGAAGGTAGTGGTTCTATAGAAAAGCTAAGAGAATTAAGCGGAACTACAAAACAAGGTACGACCCTACTTGGACTGTACCAAACAGCCAATAAAATCGGTTTTACCGCTGAAGGTAACCAAGCAGATATACAAGCTCTAATAGAACATGAACAACCTTTAATTTTACATGTGCTTATTGAGAACAAATTGCAACATTATGTGATTTGTTATGGTTACGAAAACGATAAGTTTATTATTGGTGATCCAGGAAAAGGAATCGTTCAATATTCAAAAGAAGAATTGGATGAAATTTGGATCTCTAAAAGTTGTTTAACACTTACACCTAACAAGAACTTTGTAAAAGCCGCGACAACAAAAAAAACAAAAAAAGAGTGGTTCGTAAATTTATTAAAGCAAGATAAACAACTCCTTATAAGTAGTATTGTAATCGGTATTGGTATTGCTTTATTAGGTATGGCTATGTCCGTATTCTCTCAAAAGTTGATTGATGATATTTTGCCTTCTCAAAACACCAAAAAGCTAATATTAGGCATTGGGTTATTAACTTTTTTATTATTAGTTAGAGTAGGTTTTACAGCCTTAAGAGAGCTATTACTTATAAAACAATCGAAAGATTTCAATAATAGAATTATTGATTCGTTTTACGGCTCATTACTACATTTACCAAAACCTTTTTTTGATACTCGAAAAATTGGTGAGCTAGTAGCTCGATTAAACGATACTAACAGAGTTCAAAAAGTAATTAAATTAATTGCAGGAAATTTTATTATTGACGTTTTAATTGTTTTAGTATCGTTCGGTTTTCTTTTTTCATATTCTTGGAAAGTTGGTGTTATCGCCTTGGTTAGTTTACCCATTTACTTTTTTATAGTATATCGATTTAACACCAAGATTATACAATCACAAAAAGAAGTGATGCAAAGTTATGCTTTGAGTGAAAGTAATTATATAAGCAGTATGCAAGGAGTTGCTACGATTAAAAATTTTAATCGCCAATCGTTTTTCCAAAAATTAAATCAAATTGTATTTGGCAATTTACAGAATAAAATTGTTGATTTAGGCAAAATTAATGTTCGCTTAGCGTTATTATCAGGAATCTCTGGTGTGCTTTTTTTGATGGCTATTTTAGCCTACACCTCATTCCAAGTATATAACGAACAAATACAATTAGGAGAGTTAATGGCCATTTTAGGAATCGCAGGATCTTTACTACCTTCTATTACGAATTTAGCACTAATTGCCATCCCTATTAACGAAGCAAAAATTGCTTTCAATCGTATGTTTGAATTTACTTCTATTGAAAAAGAGAAACAAGGGAGTTCAATAATAACGGATTTCGAGACCTTAGAATTTCAAAATACCTCTTTTCGCTTTGCGGGAAGGAGTCAACTCTTAAGAAAAATCAACCTTTCAGTTAAAAAAGGTGAAATTTCCGCGATTGTTGGAGAAAGCGGAAGCGGAAAAAGTACTATCGGTCAAATAGTACAGAGGTTCTATGAGATTGAAAGCGGTAATATTCTAATAAACAATCAAAACCCTATAATTGACATAGACCTTTCATCTTGGAGAAATCTTGTAGGGGTTGTTCCGCAGGAAATTACAGTTTTTAACGGAAATGTTTTAGATAACATTCTATTGGGCAAAGAAGACAACCCTGAAAATGTAGTGAATTTTTGCAAAGAATATGGTTTCGAAGAATTTATTAATAGCTTTCCACAAGGATACGCTACAATACTAGGGGAAGAAGGAATTAATTTATCAGGAGGACAAAAACAAATCATTGCTTTAGCCAGAGCTTTATATAAAAAACCTCAGTTGTTAATACTTGATGAAGCCACAGCCGCAATGGATCGAAAAACGGAAAAGTTTAGTATTGAGTTAATTTCAACATTAAAAAAGCAAATGGGAGTTTTATTCATTTCTCACCGATTGGAGACATTAAAAAAATATGCAGATACCATTTATGTCTTAGAAAATGGAAAAATTTCTATCAAAGGAAATCACACAGAAATATTAACCACCTCCAATTTTTATAGTGATTATTGGAAAGAATTAGCTTAATAAAATTATCTATGATACATGTACTATTAAAAGTTATTGAAATTATTATCGCTACCTTCTAAATTACTTTAGCTTTAATAATGAAATAACACAAGAAAACACTCTAAATCAAAACCCTACAACCCATATATTTAAAAATTTGATAAACCTTATTTTTAATAAAGAAAGCTCTTACTCCATCCATAAATAGATTTTTATAAACATCACCATTTTTTATAAATCGTAGAGTATAACACTTTTTCAGTGCGTTTTTTCTGCATTGTTTCGTGGTGTATTACGTCGGGAGAAATTGCTAAAATAGTATACCTCTTTACCTGAAAAATATCAATCGCACATCGTTCGATTTATTGAATTCTTTGAAGTTTACAAGTTGTTCTCATTAAAAAATTAAACTTTAGGGTGAAGAGGTGTTTTTCCAAAAAAGAAAATTCTAAAAACAATAAAAAGAAAATGCCAAAACAATTATTTCCAAAAGAAATTATCGAAAATACGATAGAAGTTCACCAATTCAAACACAGCAGAAAAACGAGTATTATTTATACCATAATTTTAATGAGTTTGTTAATAGGGCTTATTTCTCTTCCTTTCATTAAAATCACTGTTTCTAAAACATCACAAGGAATGCTTCGATCTGAGAGTGATCGGATATGGGTTCAGAACTTAACAAGTGGAGAAATTATATATAAAAATTTGAGGAATAACGCTCTTGTTAAAAAAGGGGATACGTTGTTAGTCTTAAGTAACAAAACAAACATTCAGGAAAAAGCTAATATTGAAACACAGATTATTGAGCATAATCAATTTATTATAGACCTAAAAAAATTAAGTACTTTAAATAAAGTATCCAAGCTTAGTAGTTTAAAATACAAGCAGGAGTTTCAATCGTATCAACAAAAATTAAGAGAACTACAAACCAGATTTTTAAAAGCTAAACAGGATTATTTTCGAAACAAACAATTATTTAAAAAAGGAGTTATTGCGAAAGTTACCTTAAATGATCAGCGACTAAATTATGACTTAGCAATCAATGCCATACAGCAATTAAAAAATCAACAAAAAAATTCTTGGCAAGCAACTTTAATAACTACACAAAACACATTAAAAGAGTTAGAAGCCACAAGAATAAAACTAAATGAAGAAGGTAGTTTATCTGTTATAAAAGCTCCAATAAGTGGTGTTGTATTAAATATAAATGGTATTGAACAAGGAGCTTTTGTTCCTGTAGGGACTAAACTAATGGAAATTTCTCCAAACACACAAATTGTAGCCGAATGCTACGTTTCTCCTGAAACTATTGGCTTATTAAAAAAAGAAAATAAAGTTAGTTTTCAAGTTTCTTCATTTAATTATAATCAGTGGGGATTAGCTACTGGAACTATTAAAGAAATTGGGAATGATGTACAATGGATTGATAAACAACCTGTATTCCATGTCCTTTGCTCTCTAGATCAGGATTACCTTAGTTTAAAAAATGGATTTAAAGGATATTTCAAAAAAGGAATGACCGTTCAAGCTCGATTTGATATTGCCAAACGCTCCTTATTTGATTTATTATACGACAAAGTGGATGATTGGTTAAACCCCAATATCGCTCAAACTCCACAATAGAAAATATGCTCTTCAAAAGAAAAACATAAAACCACCCATGAAAAATTTAAAAAACTTAGAACGCTTACAGCAAGTACATAATCTAATTCAACAAGAGAAAACTGGAACACCTAAAGAACTTGCTTCTCTATTAAACATTAGTGAACGCTCAGTTCATTTACTTCTGGAACAATTGAAAGATTACAACGCCAATATTTGTTATAGCCGCAGTAGAAAAACGTATCATTACTGTAATGATTTTGATTTTCAAGTATCTATTTCTGTCAGCGTTCTAACAGGAAATGAGGTAACTCAAATTTTTGGTGGAAGCTACTTTTTACCAACAAACATCAACCTTGCAAGTTAATTGCAGTGAACACGATTATGTTTGCAGTATCAAATCAAATAGAGGTGCACATTATTTTGATTTGATACCGATACTACTTTTATGTTTCAAAAACATAAAGCCGTATCAAAAGAAAAAGTTTAATTAAAGATTTTACAAAATGAAAAATTTAGAAAAATTTGGAGTTCAGGTACTGAACCAACAAGAATCAAAAGACTTCAATGGAGGAGGATGGTTAGCTTATACATTAGGAGTAATCGTTGGAGGAATAATAAAAGCTGGAGAAGGTCTTGAGGCTTCAGGATTCAATCATCAAGGTGCTAATAAATAATAAAAGAAAATCATGAATTTAAATAGAATGAACGTTAAATCGTTAGAGACTAACGAAGCTTCGAAAATTTCAGGTGGAAACTGGATAAGATGGACAGTAACATTATTGGGTGCAATGATAAATGACGCTCAAAATAATCCAGATGACTTTAAAGCAGGAATGTCAGTTTGGGATTAATCAAAACAAGAGGAGGTAACTTTTTACCCTCCTCTTTTATTTTTTTAGTTCCCTAAGTCTAGAGACCTAAAAAACTTCTCAAATAAAAAATCTCATTTAATATCTTTACCGCTTTAATCAAAAATTATAAAATGTTATTTCTCCTAAAAAAAATAGAGGGAAAATTAAAAAAAATGTCGAAATGGCATTACTTTTTTATTTTTTACCTTATTCTTTTGTTATTCTTTATAATTCCTCTATTTGTTTTAGAAAAAGCAATGAATCTTAACCCAACAGATTTAACACCCATTTCTGAGATAAATAATCAAATAATATTATATATACTTACCGTAGTTGTATCACCTATTTTAGAAAGTTTTATTTTTCAATTTGCCATAATTAAAGGAAGTTATATTTTGTTAAGTATTTTATTTGATGACAAAATAAAGGAGAAATTAATTTGGGTTATTTCAATTTGTTTATCTGCTCTAATATTTGGGTTTTCTCATAATTATAATGTTCTTTACATGACTATTATGACGGTTTTAGGTTTATATTGGGGAATTGTTTTCTATTTATGTGAAATGAGAAATTTTAATTCATTATTAATGATAATACTCTTACATTCGCTATATAATTTAACTGTTCTATCCTTAGATAATCTGTAAAGTTCAAAACACGAATATTATTGCACACGGTTTGAATATACTAGCCGTTTTTCTTTTGATAACATATAGAATATCTAATACAGAAAAAACAATTGAATAAAAACACTTACTAAAATTATTGCTATGAAAAATAAGATTAAAAAATCCCTAACAACCTCTTTTTTACTCCTTATTATAATTTATTTATTCGATTATCGAGAAGCTTTTATTGAAGGAATCTTACATGGATTAAAATAAATATACACCTGTAAAAAATTGGAATTAATTAGGCTTTGTCTTCACAATAGTCGCGAGACTTGTATTACAATTTTATTTGCTCTCTACTTAATTATAAATAAATTGTTGAGACCCTATGTGTATTTAAACTTTCCTGAAACTATAATAGCTTTTATTTTAGGCATACTCCCCAATTTTATTGGAACTGCTATGGTCTACCTAGTTTATTTAAAACTTAACATTAGCAAACTTAAACCCATAATATTCACAATGGCTATTGTCCTATTTATGGAATTCGAGCGATTTTATAATCAAAATATTAATTTTGATATCTTCGATATACTCGCCTCTGTTTTTGGTATTTTAGTTTTTTATTACCTTGACAACAACTTTTTAAACAAAAAACCAAGCTCCTTTAAACTCACGACCATTTTTACTACAAAGGAATCGGAGAAATAAATGTTTACTTCAGTAAATAGCTATTCATTATTTTTCTCAGTAATTCCATGGTACAAAGAAGCTATATAGTCTAGCTTGATCTATAGAATATACTCACTAACTTTTTCTCTTTCCTTGCAAAAAAATTGCAGTCAACCCCCATTAATTTGCAGAAAATATTTAGAAAAAGGAATGGCTAAAATTACCATAAAACAACACGATATTACTGATTGCGGTGCTACATGTTTGGCTTCTATAGCTGCTCATTATAAATTACAACTACCCATTGCTCGTATTCGACAATATGCAAGCACAGACAAAAAAGGAACGAATGTCCTTGGACTTATTGAAGCTGCTCAAAAATTAGGGTTCCAAGCGAAGGGAGTTCGAGGAGAACTAGATAGCTTATTTAAAATTCCAAAACCTGCCATAGCTCATGTAATTGTTAATGAAAAACTACAACATTATGTCGTTATTTACGAAGTTACCAAGGAATACATAAAAATTATGGATCCGGGTGATGGTAAATTCCATAAAAAAACACATGATGAGTTTTTAAAGGAGTGGACTGGTGTTTTGGTTTTATTATTACCCCAAGAAAATTTCACTCCACGAAATGAAAAAGTATCTGTTGTAAAGCGTTTTTGGTTCTTATTAAAGCCACATAAATCAGTTATTCTTCAAGCTTTTATTGGCGCTGTTATTTACACGCTCTTAGGTTTTTCTACTTCAATTTACATTCAAAAAATTACGGATTATGTACTGGTTGGAGGTAATACCAAACTGTTAAACTTACTAAGTGTTATTATGCTAGTGCTAATAGCCTTACAAATTATCATTGGTGTTTTTAAAGACATATTTTTAATCAAAACTGGACAACAAATTGACGCCCGTTTAATTCTAGGTTATTACAAACACTTATTAAAACTCCCTCAACAATTTTTTGACACCATGCGAGTAGGAGAGATTATTTCTAGAATTAATGATGCTGTTAAAATCAGAGCCTTTATAAATGAAGTTTCGTTGTCATTAACCGTTAACGCTTTAATTCTATTTTTCTCTTTTGGATTAATGTTTATGTACTATTGGAAGCTAGCTCTTATTATGCTTGCTGTGGTTCCTTTCTACTTTTTAGTATACTTTATCATCAATAGACTTAATAAAAAAACGGAGCGAAAAATCATGGAATCTTCTGCTGATCTCGAAAGTCAGCTAGTCGAATCTCTAAATTCCGTAGGAACCATAAAACGATTCGGCTTAGAAGACTTTGCCAATATTAAAACGGAAACTCGTTTTATTAATCTATTACAAATAGGGTATAAATCCGCTTTAAATTCGATTTTTTCAGGAACTTCAACCAAGTTAATCGCCCAAATTTTTACTGTAGTACTTTTATGGAGTGGTTCATACTTCGTCATAGATAGACAAATTACCGCGGGAGAATTAATGTCGTTTTACGCTATCATTGGTTACTTCACCAGTCCCGTAGCAAGTTTAATTGGAGCCAATAAACAAATTCAAAATGCTTTAATCGCCGCAGACAGATTATTTGAAATCATGGATTTGGAAAGAGAAGAAAATGAGCAAAAAATGGAGTTGACCAAAGATAAAATCGGAGATATAAACTTAGAAAATGTATCATTCCGATATGGGAGTCGAGTGCAAGTTTTTAACGATTTCAACTTGACTCTAAAGAAAGGAAAAATTACAGCAATTGTTGGAGAAAGTGGTTCTGGAAAATCCACCTTGATATCATTACTTCAAAATTTATATCCAATACAAAAAGGACAAATAAAATTTGGTGAAATCAATGTTAAGTATATTCAAAATGAAAGTTTAAGAAATTTAGTGAGTGTAGTACCTCAACAAATCGATCTATTTTCTGGAAATGTTGTCGATAATATTGCTGTGGGTGATTTTAATCCAGATATGGATTCAATCATTCAGATCTGTAAGTCTATTGGAATTCTTCAATTTATAGAAGAACTTCCCGACGGATTCAATACCTATTTAGGTGAAAACGGAGCATCTCTATCTGGTGGTCAAAAACAACGAATCGCAATTGCCAGAGCTCTTTATAAAAAACCTGAAGTACTTGTACTGGATGAAGCAACATCTTCTCTTGACTCCACCTCGGAGAATTTTGTCCAAAAGGCAGTTAACACACTAAGAGAAAAAGGAAAGACAGTAATCATTATTGCTCATCGTTTAAGCACTGTTATTAATGCCGATGAAATAGTTGTTCTCAAAAAAGGAGGAGTTGTGGAAAAAGGTAATCACAAGGAATTATACGAAAAACAAGGAATGTATTATAATTTATGGCAACAACAAATGCCTGAAATTGCTTAATAGAATTATCTATGATACATGTACTATTAAAAGTTATTGAAATTATTATCACTACCTTCTAAATTAATTTAGCTTTAACAATCAAACGCTCCATAATTATCTTTTAAATCAGAATGTTACATTTGTATATATTTAAATCCTCACAAACCTTTTACACGATTCTTTATTAAAAATTTCGTGTAAATTAATTGAATTATTTTTTCATTCTAACAGGTAAAAAGAAACTGTTTATATGAGAAACATTTATTTATAAATCGTACTATATGCAACCAAATAAAAAGATGATTAATAAACTCTTTATTTGTAACATTGTACTTATTATTTTTTTAGGTATCAGCTGCAAAAAAGACATGAATAATTCAACAAATTCTAAAGTAGTAATCGCACATAGAGGTGCTTCTGGATATTTACCAGAACATACTATGGAAGCTAAGGCTATGGCATATGCCATGAAACCTGATTATATAGAGCAAGATTTAGTACTAAGTAAAGATGATGTACCGATTGTTATTCACGATATTTACTTAGATGACGTAACGAATGTGGCCACCCTTTTTCCTGAAAGAAAAAGAGAAGATGGTAGGTATTATGTTATCGACTTTACTTTTGCTGAATTACAGCAGCTAAAGGTAACTGAGCGTTTTAAACCCTCTACAGGGGAACAATTTTACCCAAATCGTTTCCCTAAAAATAAAGGTAATTTTCAATTACATTCTCTTCAGCAAGAAATTGAGTTAATTCAAGGGTTAAATTATAGCACAGGAGATTCTATTGGAATTTATCCTGAAATTAAAAATCCAGAGTTTCATCATAAGAATGGAAAAGATATCGCTAAAATTACCTTAGACATCCTTTCATCATACGGCTATAAAACAAAGAAAGACAACTGTATTTTACAATGTTTTGATACCAAAGAATTAGAACGAGTTCGTAAAGAACTAAAATCTGAGCTTTTTCTTGTCCAATTAATCGAATTTCCAGAAGAGACCGAACAACTAAAACATTTTGCCTCCTATGCGAACGGAATAGGTCCTTGGTACAAGCAAATTTTGGATAAACAAGAAAACGGTAAATGGTCATTTACAAACCTAGTTAAAGAAGCCCATGAACTTGATTTAGTAGTTCATCCATATACTTTTAGATATGATCAATTAGATGAGTTTTCTTCGTTTGATGACATGATGAATGTATTATTTTTCGAAGCAAATATTGATGGTGCTTTTACTGATTTTCCAGATAAGATGGTTAATTTCCTTAGAAAATAAGTATTGATTTCTATACCAATAGAAATGCTTATTTTTGATTATCCTATTGAATAAAAATCAATAGATAATTAATGCCATTTTTATTTTAAAGTTTCGTGTATTTATGCCTGTTCGAATGTCTGTTCGAGTGGTTTTTACGAAGTGACAATCTTAATGGAATAAAACAATTATTTAATAAGTTTCAGCCGCTTGTTGAAACTTATTTATCAACTCGTTATTATGAAAATTCAACTACTTGCATTTGGCGCCGCTAGTGAAATTCTTAGCCCTTCTTCTGAATTGTTATTTGACAATACTATCTCAGTAACAGAACTTAAACAACATTTAATTTCTGAATTCCCAAATATGGATAGGCTAAGCTCATTTGCTGTTGCTGTTAACGAAGAATATGCGAATGATAATCAAGAAATACAAAATAATGATGTCGTTGCTATTATCCCTCCTGTAAGTGGCGGGTAATAGAAATTATGAATTTTAAATTATTAGTTGTATCAAATTGCTAGCAACAAAGAGTTTTGAATTATAGTTAAGGGAATTTTAAGTTATACATGTTTGAGTTTTTGTTTTCAACTTTTCCACCATTGCTACTTTCGACTTTAGCCTTTCCAACTTTAACCCACACTAAATTGAGCGTTTCAACTATCGAAAAAACCAATACTACGAAAAACCACAGTATCAGATACCAAACGTTCAAAACTTAAATTTGAGCACTCATAATTCAAGAAAACTATTTCTTTAAATACTTCCCAACGAAAAACGTTCCAAATGGTAATATCGATAATAAACACACCATAAAGAAATCCTTTCCTTTCCATTCTAGTTCATACTTCAACATAATCGCCAAAACGATATAAAGCACAAACAATAATCCATGGGGCATTCCTAACATTTTAACGTATTCCGGGTTGTTTTGAATATATTTAATTGGAACAGCAACAAATAAAAGTAGTATATAAGATATTCCTTCTAAGAGACTTACGATTTTAAAAATATTGATCATTTCTAATTATAAATTTACTTGCAAAGCTATTGAAAAGTTTCTTCCTGGAGCAGAAATCCCCGAAGCAAATTCTCTATAATGTTCATCAAAAAGATTCGTAATATTTCCTTGTAAAGTCAAGCTATTCGAAACGGCAAACCTTCCAAATACCCCTACAGTCATCCAAGCAGGACTTCCGAAATACTTATCTACATCTTCTTGAGCATCTGCATTTATAATTGGAGTATGCTCATGGTTATCTATACCTTCACTAATGTTATAATCTTGAATGTCTTTTTTAGCGTTGAATACAAAGTTAGCACCTCCTTCAAATTTATTATTGGTATAGTTTAATTCAAAGTTTCCAAATAAAGGTGGAATCGAAGATAAAGGCTCTTTTAAATCGTAACTTTCACCTTTCGTATACGTAATAAATCCAGAGGTTTTCCAGTTCTTGTGCAACTTCCCTTCGTAACTAACTGTAAATCCAGTAACATACGCACTACCTTTATTCACATTGGCAACTGCGTTTCCTGTTTCTCCATCAAATTCAATTTCTGAACCTAATTGAGCTTCACTATTGATACTTAAGTCGAATGGAGTTCGATAAATATAGTTATTCAACAATGTATAATACACATTAGCTCCAACTCTAAATTTACGGTCGTTAAAGTACTTCTGAATACCGATTTCGGCATTATAAGCATGCTCCGGTTTTAAATCGATATTTGGAACGGTAACATTTCCATTCTTCTCTCTTACCTTTCCTACATCGTCAATATTTGGAGATCTGAAACCTGAAGATAAAACAGCATTTAACTGCCAAGTTCTGTTAGGTTTATACACGTAACCAATGGTTGCTGTTAAAGCTGTATTGTTTAAGTCAATATTATTATTCGGTAATTGAATAAACTGCTCATCAAGCCACTTTGCCGTTAAATTTGTGTTGGTTAAACGCACACCAGTATTTAATGTCGATTTACTATTTAAATCTTGTCTGTATCCTAAATACAAGGCAGAACTGAAATACGTACTCCCTCCATCGGCATATCTCGATTGAACGGCAAAGTCGCCATTAAATCCTTGAATAGCTCCATCGACTATATTTAACGTTTTTCCGTAAGAATTAGAATCAACGTCATTGTACACCATCTCAAAACCGTACTCTAAATTACGCTTCTTTGCCAATGGCACTTTAAAATCACCATTTACACTAAATACATTCACATTCTCTTCTCTAAAAGACTTATCTAAACTTCCAAATCTTCTTTGAACTCTACTTTCTTCAATATTTTGATAAGCCAAGGTAATCACCCCTTTTTCCAACCATTTCTTCCTTGGATTAATTTCCAATTGCGGAGAAATTAATAATCTCTTCTGTGGTCCGTAATACCATTCCGCAAATTTTAAGTCTTCTCCTTTCAACTCGGTTAACCTATCAAAACGAGGAATGTTCGAAGAGGTTGAATATTGAATATTTACCTTTAAGTCCGTTCGCTTAGATAATGGAACAAAAAACTTTTGAAGAACATCAGTTTGATGAAACCCTGTATTCCTTTGTATATTTTGATCGTCATTTACTGTTTGATTCTCTTCATAATTTCCATTTATATTTTCCGAATAAAATGGAACCTTACCCCAATCATCAAAACCATGCGACCTATTTTTACCCATGGTTAAATCATCAAAATTACTATGAGAAACACTTGTAAACGATGCCCAGTTTTTAAATCTTAATTCTGCTGATATCGTATTTGTTGTTTCATTATTCACCGTACTATATCTAGAAAACAGTCCTCCTTTTACTTCGGCTTTATTTTTCGATAGTTTTGGGGTTTTCGTATAATAATGAATTACTCCTCCTAAAGCATCAGAACCATAAATAACAGAAGAAGGTCCAAAAACCACCTCTGTTCTATCCAAAAGGTTCGGAGAAACTGTTATTGAGTTTTGAAGATGTCCTTTTCTATAAATAGCATTATTCAAACGAACTCCATCTACCACTAACAATACTCTATTACTTTCCATACCTCTTAAAACAGGACTTCCTCCTCCAAATTGCGATTTCTGTACTTTAATCCCTGGAACATTTGCTAATAAATCCGCCGAAGTTTGAGGTGAAACTTTAGCAATATCTTTACTAGTTATTAGTGCAATTTGTTCTGCAATTCTGTTTCTCTTTTCTTTATTTTTAAATACAGAGAGTACAACCTCATCCAATTGTTCTGAATGTTTTGATAAATAAACATGGTTATCGTTAGCCAAAATAGCTTTTTTCTTTGCCTTATATTCTGAATAAGTTACATGAGAAAAGATCAACATTTCATTCTGAGAAAACTCTGAAATATCAAGAACACCATTTTCATCACTAATAGCTGACTTTGATTTTTGTCTATTATATGTTGCAACTGACTCAATTGGTTTTCCTGTTTCCGCATCAAAAATTGTTATTTTCTGAGAAAAAATCGAGTGAGTTAAAAATAAAAATAGTGTAAATACTACTTGCTTCATTGTTTATTTAATTAAACACAGTTTCTAAAATATCTAACGATTTTGGTTTTCTAAACCCATCCAAATGCAACTCAAAATATTTAATGATTGTTTTGAGTATAATTTGTCTTTCATTTTTGTTTAATGAAATTGCATTTATTGCATCAAAATTTATGCCTAACACCTTTTTAAAGAGTATTAATTCTTCATTATAAAGTGTTAAATTTTCATGCTCGGAATCGGTAAAGCTTCCTTCGGCTAAATTAAAACCTTTTTTCCCCATATTCGAGGTATCTGGATAAAAACCTAAAAACTTAGATAAATTCATTAAAAACACTAAATGAAAGTTGGAAATTTCGCTATGACCATCCAACCAAAGAAGTGCTGTTTCAATATAAACGTATAAACTAGGATTCTTTTCTTCTTCTTGAATAATACCTGACAGTATTTCTGACAGAAACATAACAATTGTTTGCTTGACAATAGAGGTATGAATACTACTGTAAGGATGCACAACTCGTGCTTCTTTTATTGAATTAAGTGTACTTTTATGGTTATGATTAGCAACCATTTGTAGCTGGGTTAATGGTTGAAAATACGCTGTTTTGAGCTTCCCTTTTTTTGAACTTAGTACTCCTTTTACCATATACGACTTAACTCCATCTTCAAGAGTGAAACACTTCACAATTAAACTGGTATCACCGTACTTAATTGCACCAAATACGATAGCTTTTGTATTAACAATTGCCATTAGTTTACAATCGCTATTTTAGTGGTTGCCGATTCTGTATTGTCTTCATTTGAGAGCAAAACTACGTAAATACCTGAAGCGACTTTAGTCCCAGCTAAATTGCGCTTGTTCCAGGTTACTTTCCCTCCACCCAATTGCTGACCTTCAACAACATTTGTTTCAAAAACCAAGTTCCCTGCAACATCTAATATTTTGACATTCGTTCCCTTTGGTAAATGGGATCCATTACGGCCATCAATAGTAATAACATCGTGTTTTCTTAAAGCAGGATTCGGATAGGCATATACTTCTTCTAAACTTTCTCCAAAGGGCACCACTCCGCTTTTATACACGACCATTCCTCGATTTGTAGCGAAATACACTTTCCCTGTGATATCATCCACTTTTATTTTTACAATTTTATTTGAAGGTAAAGGCGAATTATCTTTATTGAAAGCTGCTAATGTTGTTTCTCCACTTGGATTTGTATAAAGCACTCCTCCTGTTTCGGTTCCAAACCACTTATTATCCCCTCCATCAATTTCAATAGAGTTTATCGTTTGATCTCCTAAGAGCTTTTTAGGAATTCCTTCATCTAAAATTACAATTGGTTCAGCATTATTAATACTACTATCGAAAATTCCAGAAGCATTATTAAAAACTACTAATCCTACGGATGTTCCAATCCATATTCTATTATTTCGATCGACTCCAATCGTTCTCACATTATTACTAGGCAAATCGCCTCTATTGACTTCCGAAATCAAAGCCTCCTTTCGGTCTCCATTTTCATTGTATGCTAACAAGCCATTTGCTCGAGTTCCAATCCAAACATTATTAAACCTATCAACTTCGATTTCATTGAGTCCAATTTTACTAAAATTAATAATCGATTCAATGTCATATCCTGTCCATTGACCACTAGCTGACAACTTTTTTAACCTTTGCGAAACTCCAATATTAGTAACCCATAAATTTCCTTGTCTATCAAAAGCTGATCCGCTTACACGAATAGTGACTCTATTTGGAATATCCTCTACAATATCTTCTAAAGGACTATTTAATTGATTGTAAAAGTTTTGGATTTGACCATCTTGAATACTCAACAAACCTCCAGTTAATGGGGTATTTATTTCGGCTCCCGTGATATCTCCAAACGAACTTATAAAAACCGAATTTTCTTCATTTTTATTAATATTTACAGAAACCAAATCCGCAAATGGTGTATTTGAATCATAAGGGAAATTGTTCCAATTTTGACCGTTAAAATTAGAGAATCCCTTCCTATTTCCTGAGGGGGTGTAAGTAACATCATATCCTCCATAGACTAACCACAAATTACTATTATGAACATCCATTGAAAAAATATCATTAAACATTGGCCCTTCAGGATGAATTTCTTGAAAAGCACTTCCATTAAATGTTTTTAAAATACCGAAAGTCGTAGTTCCTAAATAAACATCTCCATTCTCTTCATACGCGTTATTCAACTGAAAATTAAAATTTGTATTCGCAGTTATTTGTTTTACAACCGCCAAACCTGTATTTAAAACCACAGCAGTATTACTCAATGCAACTATAAGGCTATTGTTAGAACTTTTAATTCCTCTTATGTTTTCTGCAAATGTTCTAACTGTATTAATATTCGATCCTTGAATTCTAAGTAACTGATTTCCTCTTGATGTGAAAATCTGATTATTGAACACAGAAATGTTGGTGAAATTTCCTGTAAACGTTCTCGTCCAATTATTAAAATCTATCAGATTCGGGTTATTTACATCGGCTATGTAAATACCATCTTCAGTAGCCGCATAGATTTGCCCATTATTTACGGTAATTTGGTTAATTTCTAAATCAGAAGATCCGAAGCCTATAAAATAAGTATCTCCAAACTCTAACCTTTCAATATCATAAACAACAATAGCAAACGGTGTTGATAAATAAAGCTTATTATTAAACTCGTAAATATGATTGATTCTTTTTTCTCCCGTCTGATTAAAATTTGTGATCTCAGGAGACTTTGTTATTCTACCATCATTATTTACGACTTCTAACAATCCATCTTCGTAACCAATAACTAGCCTTTCTAAAGAACTACTATAGTGTAATGCGGAAGTTGTTCCACCTGACAACCCATGAATTGAGGATATTTTACTCGTCTCATTGGAGGTTTCGTTATATATAAACACAGCATTATCCGCCAAAGCATAAATAAAATTACCTTCCTTGGTAAAATCCTTTACATTTGAATAAGAATATAAGTCTTCCCAACTATCAGAATAGTCTACCTGAGAGAATAATGCGATATTGAAAAAAAGTAGAAAAAATGGTAGTATTTTTTTCACCTGAACAACTTGATTTTAATATTTAATTTCAAAGATGAAAGACAGAAGCTTCAATACTTATTTTCACTAATCATTTCTCAAAGAAAATCAACCACATAGAAAACATCAACTTTGAAATACTTTGTCCTAACATCAAAGATATTATTATTAACGTTAAAAAGCAGTACATTCGTACAAATTTGATTTTTTATGTCTGTAGAAATTGAACGTAAATTCTTGGTTTCTTCCAATGATTTCAAGGACCAAGCTTTTAAAAAAGTTTATATTAAACAAGGTTTTTTAAACTCTCATAAAGAACGTGTTGTTAGAGTTAGAATAAAGGATAATGAAGGCTTTTTAACTATAAAAGGACCGTCAAATAAAGAAGGTACGACCCGATTTGAGTGGGAAAAACAAATCAGTAAATCAGAAGCTGATAGTTTATTCCATTTATGTGAAGAAGGCGTTATTGAGAAGTTCAGATATCTTGTTAAAATAGAAAATCATATATATGAAATAGATGAGTTTTTTGGTGATAACGAAGGCTTGGTGATTGCTGAAATTGAACTTAACTCAGAAAATGAAGCTTTTTCAAAACCAAATTGGTTATCAAAAGAAGTAACTGGTGATATCAAATATTACAATTCAAACCTAAGTAAGTTACCCTATAAAAAATGGTAATACTTAGTATAAAGTATCACCATTTCTAGTTATAATCCAAGAATTCATATTCTTCTTCCTAATATTGTAGCATAAAGAAAAGATCAAGCAATTCTTGATCTTTTCTCGAATAAAACTGTGAGTTCCCCCTAAAATCACAATCCCTTTCTTTTCATGTGTCTAAATTACAAAAGATTATGCTTCATTTTCTCTGAATTATGCCATTGGCTGAAAAACTTAAACAAACAACTGACATCGAGCAATAACTGGTGTTTACTAACTCGTATTAAGCTAATTTTAAAGGAAAAACAATAGAAATTTGAGTTCCTGTTTCTTGTCCATCGCTCAAGTCTTTTATATGAATATCAACAGCTTTTCCATACATAATTTCCATACGTTCTTTTACGATATTAATACCAAATGATTTTCGATTAGAACTTGTATGTAAACTTTTAATTTTACTTCTTTTTATTCCAATTCCATTATCTTGAATTAAAACTTTTACCATTTTATCCAACTTGTAAATTGAGAGCTTAATTCTTTTTTCTCCTTCTTTAAAACTCAACCCATGCCAAATAGCATTTTCTATAAAAGGTTGGAGAAAAAGTGGCACCACTTTTAACTTTGACACTTTAATACTTTTATCAATCTGCGTTTCAAAACTAAACCCATTCTTTACTCTCATTTGCTCTAGCTTTATGTAAACTGAAAGTATTTGTAACTCTTCCTCTAAACTAATTGAATTCTCATTGGTTACTTGAAGTACCTTTCTTACAAGCATTGAGAATTTAGTAATGAAATTAGAAGCTTCTTCAACTTTATTCTGAATCACATAGTTATTAATCGAGTTCAATGAATTAAATAAAAAATGTGGATTCATTTGACTTTTAAGCGCCACCATTTTTAACTGAGCTATTTGGTTTTTTTGTTTCAACAAATCCAATTCTGCCCGTTGTTTCTTCTCAAAAATCTCTTTCAAGTAACTGCTTATTAATGCCGTAAATATTATACTCTGTGCAAATGCTCCAACAAAGTAATAGAACATTCTATGCACTGGCCAATCAATTAGGTAATACTCCCCTTTTAGCATCTTAACGGAACTAATATTTGCAGCTATCAAGAAAAACACACACCCAATAAGTAAATACCTAGTATGCCTCGATTTACTTTTAGCCAACATATAAAAAATCAAAAGAGAGCAAAAAGAAGCAAGAGGTACGGATAACCCCACCACTTTCTTTTGAATTTCGTACCCATAAAAAAACTGAACAGCGACTAAGGTTATTGCGAATAAAATAAGTATCCAAGAAAACTTATAAGCTATTGCATCTAACTTCGGAAACCCTTTGCGGCTTCTCGTTAAACTTCTACAAAATTGAATAAAGTAAAAATACGCTACATACTGAATTGAAAAACTAATGTATTGATAAAACAATATGACATTTTCACTTGTAAAAACATCTCTAGTTAAATATACAACAATGCAAAACAAGTAGATACTGTAATACTTATTGAGCTTATCTCTATTTAATAAATAAAAGATAAAGTGATAAATGAAAAGAACAGAAAGTCCTCCTCTTATCCAAGAGTAAAAACCAGAAGTAATATCAAGAAACATTAATTATCTATCCAATTGTAACATTTCCACCAACTCATTCTTCTTACGCCTACTCACACTTACAACGGTTCCATCAATTAATGTTAATTCGCTTGAGCCTCTATTATATTCCGTAACGCAATTAAGATTAATTACATAGGAATTATGTACTCTATAAAACTCAGGAAACCCGAATTTTTTTTGAACTTCTTTTAATGTTTTTGTAGCAACAATTCGCCTTTCTTCCGTTAAGAAAATAGTGGTGTAGCTCTTATCAGCTTTCAAGTAAATAACATCTTTCTTATCTACCAGATACACCTTTCCATCAGCAGAAATATTTATTTTATTTACTACTTTGGTATCTTTCTTTCTATAATAAAATCGCTTTTTAACCTTTTCGAAAGTAAGTTGCAACTCATCTAAATCTATTGGTTTTAAAAGGTAGTCCAAAGCATTCGCCTTCACTGCCTTTACACCATACTCATCATGGGCAGTTGTAAAAACCACATCAAATCCTCTATTGGGAAAATTGTTCAGAAAAGTAAACCCATCCATTTCCAACATTTGAATATCTAAAAAAACAATATCTGGATTAATTTCTCTAATTATATCAGACGCAATAACGGGAGAACTACATTTTACAATGCTAAAATCTTCATTCGGTCTACATTTCCTTATTTTCCACTCTAATGCCTCTAAAGCATCATTCTCATCATCAATCAAGACAATCTTTATCATACGTTTACTCATCAATATTACATTGTATCAGGACTATTATAATGTGGGGGAGTAAACACAGCGCCTGCGTAATATGATTCAAGGCACAACACTTGATTTCAAATTACGGGTTCGCTTTGCTTCTAAAAGCTTCTATCTTTAAGTATCAGTCTTAAATATAATGATTTTTTTCTTAAATTCCTTGCGAAAAAGGAAATAAAACAGCAAGAAATCACTAGTTTAAACCGCTACCCTTCAGAAATTTCGTTGGCAAAAATATTAAAACTTTTTGTTTGTATCGACCATATATCGTTTATCATTACTTAATTCTTGATAAATCATATCATAAGCTTGGTCTCTTAATTCTTTTCTGTCGCCTATTTTTTTGTCTTTTGTTTCTATAAAACGCCCCTGCTTTATTCGAATAGTACCAGGACCTCCTTTGTAGATATTCCAGGAAAAAAACCTCTTAGAATCGTAATAAACCTGTGGAACAATAGGGATTTTATGTTCAATAGCTAAGCTAAAAGCCCCATTTTTAAAAGGAGCCAGTACAACTTCTTCTTCGGGAACAAGTCCTTCAGGAAAAATACCAACACTCGTTCCATTTTTTAACTTCTCTTTAGCCATTTGGTAAACTCGCTTTCTACTTTTATCAGAACCTCTATCTACCATAATCACCACTTTTTTATAGAAAAAACCAAAAACTGGAATTTTTACCAGCTCTTTTTTTCCTACAAAAACAATTGGATTTTTGCTCATTATAATCATAATCCAGGGATCAATCATAGAAGCATGATTTGCTATGAACAAGTAGCTCTTATCCTTTTTAATATGCTCATCTCTCTCAATTTTCAAACGAAACCCCATTCCATACACCAACAAAAAGGACCAAGCTCTAATCATTTTCCAAAATGTCGGGTAGTATTTTTCGTTCGAAGTAAGTACTAAAAGTACAGGCATCATAATAAGTATGGTACTAAACATTAAAATGTAAAACCACAACCTCCAGATGAAAAGAAAAGGAATTTTAAAATACTTCATAAATGCGAATGTAGTAATTTCTTTTGTTTGATAAATTTAAAGCTTATTTTTGCCCGTCTTGTGTTGCTATAAAACAATTCACATAGGATCTATAAGATAACTGCGATGATATTTATTTCTTGTTTTAGAAATGAACTATTTGCAAATTTTAAACAACCAGATATAAACAATTTTATATATAAATAACCAATGGCGAGAATTTTAACGGGAGTTCAAAGTACAGGAACACCACACTTAGGAAATTTATTGGGAGCTATTTTACCAGCTATTCAAATGGCTAACGACTCCAACAATGAATCTTTTATTTTTATTGCAGATATGCACTCTTTAACGCAAATTAAAGAGGGAGAGCAACTGCGTGAGAATACCTATAGTGTTGCTGCAACTTGGCTTGCTTGTGGTATTGATATTAATAAAACCGTGTTTTATCGTCAAAGTGATATTCCTGAAGTTGCAGAATTATCTTGGTACTTAAGTTGTTATTTCCCATACCAACGATTAACCTTAGCACATAGTTTTAAGGATAAAGCAGATCGTTTGGCAGATGTGAATGCTGGTTTATTTACTTATCCAATGTTAATGGCAGCGGATATATTATTATACGATGCTGAGATTGTTCCTGTTGGTAAAGATCAATTACAGCACTTGGAAATTTCACGTGATGTAGCCAACAGAATTAACAATATTATTGGAGAAACTTTAGTTCCACCTCAAGCTAAAATTAACGAAGAAACAAAGTTAATTCCTGGTATTGATGGTGAAAAGATGAGTAAATCTAGAAATAACGTTATCAATATTTTCTTACCAGACAAAAAGCTGAGAAAACAAATCATGGGAATTCAAACGGATAGTACTCCTTTAGAAGAACCTAAAAATCCGGATACAGATAATGTTTTTGCGTTGTACAAGTTATTGGCTAATGAAGAGCAAATTGCTGAAATGAGAGCAAATTACGAAGGAGGAAACTATGGTTACGGACATGCAAAACAGGCTTTATATGAATTAATTATTGAGCAGTTCGCTGATATTAGAGCGAAGTACAATCATTATATGGAGAATCGTCATGAAATTGATGAAGCTTTAACGGTTGGAGCAAATAAAGCTAGAGAAGTTGCTCAAGATGTTTTACAAAGATTACGTAAAAAAATAGGGTATTAAACACCTAAGATTATAAATAAAAAAGCGAGAATTAACATTCTCGCTTTTTTATTAATTTATACTTCCAACAATTTACGGTGCTGGATTTGGTATTAAACTATGTACCGTTTCAATTTCTTTTAAAATATCTTTTGAAAGATCAATATTAATAGAATTAATATTCTCCTTTAATTGATCCATTTTGGTAGCACCAATAATATTACTGGTTACAAATGGTAATTGATTTACATAAGCTAACGATAATTCAGCCAAAGTTAAATCATGCTTTTGAGCTATTTCCTGATACTTTTCAACCGCTTTTGCAGATTCAGCAGTAGAATACCTGCTAAAGTTTGGGAACAACGTTACACGAGCTCCTTCAGGTTTCTTCCCTCCTAAATACTTTCCAGACAATACTCCAAAAGCTAAAGGTGAATATGCTAACAAACCAATATCTTCTCGTAAAGACACCTCTGACATTCCGTATTCATAGGCACGATGAATTAACGAATAAGAGTTTTGAATTGTTACTGGTCTTGGTAAATTATGTTGTTCCGAAGTTTGTAAATACTTCATCGTTCCCCAAGGAGTTTCATTCGACAAACCGATATGCTTAATAACTCCTTGCTTCACAAAATCGTTTAACGTTTCTAAAATCTCTAAATGATTTTCAGCTTCTTTTGCAGAAACTTTATAAGGATAATCGCGCACTCCAAAACAGTTTACACCTCTTTCAGGCCAGTGTAATTGGTACAAATCGATATAATCAGTTTGTAAACGTTGTAAGCTACCTTCAACAGCTTCTTTAATTGCACGTTTACTGAATCCATCTTTACGAATATGCGCAGTATAGTCACCAGCTCCAGCAATTTTAGTCGCCAAAACCACCTTATCACGGTTTCCTGTTTTTTGAAACCAAGTTCCAATTATTCTTTCGGTATCACCATAGGTTTCAGCGTTTGCAGGTACTGGATATAGCTCAGCTACATCAAAAAAATTAACACCTTGCTCAAGAGCATAATCCATTTGCTCATGTCCTTCGGCTTCAGTATTCTGATTTCCCCAAGTCATGGTACCTAGGCAAATCTTAGAAACTTTTATATCTGTATTTGGTAAGGTTGTATATTTCATTATTTTTTTGATTTAAGAATTATATCATAATCCTAAAAACGATATAACTCTTCTTAATTTAATTCAAAATAGCATCAATTCCTGGAAGAACTTTTCCTTCTAAGCTTTCTAACATAGCTCCTCCTCCAGTTGATACATAGCTTACTTTGTCAGCAAAACCAAATTGCTTTACTGCAGCAACAGAATCTCCTCCTCCAACTAAAGAGAATGCTCCATTTTTAGTAGACTCAGCAATAGCATTTCCTAATTCAGTAGTTCCTTTTGAAAAACTATTCATTTCAAAAACACCTAATGGACCATTCCATAAAATAGTCTTTGATGCTGCCAATACTTCTGCGAACTTCTCAGAAGTTTTAGGTCCTACATCTAAGCCCATCCACCCTTCTGGAATTTCATTTGTATCTACCGTTTGTGTATTTGCATCGTTCGAAAAAGCATCTGCAATTACGGCATCAACAGGTAAATGAATTTGAGTATTGTTTTTCTTCGCTTTTTCTAAAATATCAAGTGCTAAATCTAACTTATCATCTTCAACTAAAGAGTTTCCTATTTTTCCTCCTAAAGCTTTCACAAAAGTAAAGGTCATTCCTCCACCAATAATGATATGATCTACCTTTTCAATAATATTTTCAACGATTCCAATTTTAGATGAAACTTTTGCTCCTCCTAAAATAGCTGTTACTGGTTTTTCTGAGTTATTTAAAACCTTATCGATACTTTCAATCTCTTGTGCTAATAAACTTCCAAAACATTTGTTTCCTTCAAAATATTGAGCTATTACAGCTGTTGAAGCATGTGCTCTATGTGCTGTACCAAAGGCATCATTTACATATACATCACCCCATTTTGATAACTGCTCAGCAAAACTTGCATCTCCAGATTTTTCCTCTCCATAGAAACGTAAGTTCTCTAATAATAAGATTTCACCAGCTTGTAATTTCTCAACAGCTTCAGCAACTTTATCTCCAACACAATCTTCAACAAACGTTACTTTTACACCCAACACTTCAGTTACTTTATCAACTATATGACGAAGTGAAAATTGATCCTCTACCCCTTTTGGACGTCCTAAATGCGACATTAAAATACAACTACCACCATCTTCTAATATTTTAATAATAGTTGGTTTTGCAGCTTGTATTCTAGTTGCATCAGTAACTTCAAAAGCATCGTTTAATGGTACGTTAAAATCAACACGGATTAGTGCTTTTTTATTTTCGAAGTTAAAATCATTAAGTGTTTTCATCTGTGTATTTTTATTGATTTTTAATTAGCCAGATGTAATTCGCCTAAAACCATCTTAGAATTTACAAAGATTCGTTTTGGCTAATTTCATATTGCTGTAATTGTTTTTTAGTCTGTTTTCGTTATTTGTTTGTCCCTCTACTTCAATCTCAATTCTTGAGTAAAAAATCCAGCTCTGTACTAGTTTTACTCGGTGTAAATTCAATGATTTCATAAGTAGCAACCCCATGCCTTTTAAAAGGGTCTTTTTCGATAATTTGTTCTATCTGATCAATACTCTCTCCTTTTGCAAGTATAATTCCTCCAGTTCGAGGTTCTTTTCTTCCTGAAGCCATAAAATTACCAGCATTGTATTGCTCTTCTAGATAACAAATATGCTCTTCCAAAAACCTATCCACAGTTTCCAAAGAAACTTGGTAAGTAAGATTAATAATAAACATTTTTCTAATTTCTCTTCTAAATTCAGGGTTCAACAAATGTAACCATTTAAAACCATATAAAACCTCAACAAATACACAACAAAGAGGATATATTTCTTAAAGAAATCTAAATTTTAACAATCCGATAAAATATGATTAAACATTTGTAATCAATTTGTTAGTTCTCACAAATTTCCCATTAAATTTTATTGAATTTCAAATGAAAAATTCATGTATTTTTGATAATCTATTATGAATAAGACATCTATTAAAATATCTTCAGAAGTATTAAATCTTCAAGAGTGTTACGATTTTGTGGCTGATCCTTCATGTGGTGGTATTGCCGTTTTTGTTGGAACGGTTAGAAACACTACCCAAAATAAGGAGGTTAGTCAGCTTGATTTTTCAACGTATAAGCCTATGGCTTTAAAAGAAATGCAAAAAATTGCCGATAATGCTATCGAAAAGTTCGGTGTTACTAAAATTGCCATTCATCATGCAGAAGGTTTATTAAAAATTAGTGATGTTCCAGTGATTATCACCGTTTCATCTCCACACAGAAAAGCGGCCTTTGATGCGTGTCAATATGCAATTGATACTTTGAAAGAAACTGTTCCGATTTGGAAAAAAGAATATTTCTCAGATGGAGAGGTTTGGGTAAATGCGCATCCTTAAAAAACAAATTGAAATGATTAATTATAAAGTTACTGAAAACACCAAAGAATTATGCGAAATTCTAACGCTTCAAGCTGAAAACTTACAAAATAACTTAACTGAAGAAACGAAAAAAGAACAAGGTTTTGTTACCGTTCATCATGATATGGATATTTTAAAAACCATGCATGACGTTCATCCACATGTTATTGCTGTATCAGATGGAACTGTTGCTGGATATGCCTTATCAATGTCGAGAAAGTTTCGAAATGATATTCCTATTCTAGAGCCAATGTTTTCGAAGATTGATGCTTCGGAAATCGGAAAATCTAATTACCTTATTATGGGACAGGTGTGTGTTGCCAAGGATTTTCGTGGTCAAGGAGTTTTTAGAGGCTTGTATACTCATATGGCAAAAGTGTTTTCTGAAACTTTCGATTGCATTATAACCGAGATTAATGCTAAAAACACTCGCTCAATTAACGCACATAGTGGTATTGGTTTTAATGAATTGATTCGCTACGATTTTGAAGGTGAAACTTGGGTTGTGGTATATATGAACATCTAACAACTTTTTTTAGGGTTGAATTTTAAATGTTGAGTTTTGAGTATTAGATTTCTCCTAGCGTCGAAATAACTTACTATGGGATATATTGGAGTTTTATTTGGAATTAGATGTCTAACCTCTATAACCTGTATTTTCCTTTCGAAATTCAAACTCTTTACACAAATACGTCTCTTGGGTATAAAATGCTCCTATTTTAGTCATTGATTCAAATAGTCCTACTTTATCTTTCACTTGTAAATATTCGAGTTTCGCTCTTTTAAAACATAACATATCTCCGAAAGAATCTCTACCATAAGGGCTATAATCTGAATAGTTACATCCATAACAATTCATAATTAAATGTGTCTCTTTTATTGTTTTCTTCAACTTCTCAAAAACTTCTTCAAAAGAGTCTCCTACGACTATTAAATTAGTATTGTTTATTGTAAAACTATATTGGAAAAGAGAATATTCTTTATGACTATAAGTTCCTAGATTTATTTCTAAATAGCCATTAATCAATGTTGAGTTAATCGTTTCTTTATCTACAACTTCTACTCCCAAATTGAAAGCTATTTTACAATTTGAAAGCTCCTTGATAATTCTTTCCGTAATATAATCTTTAGATTGATCATACGAAAACCGAGCTAATTTTTCTTCATCGAGATCATTCCCATTAAAAAGTCTCAACCCATCAAAAGTATCTCCTTTAAATATAACCTCTCCTAACTGAAGTTCAAGCGTGTAATCCTCAATGTTATTGAAATCTTCCGAGAATTTATTTTCGATTACACCTTTAATCGTTCCTACTTTATCTTTATATAAAACATCATATTTCATAACCTCAATTTTGATTAATAATATAAGTCCAAAAGAATTAAAATACAAACATTAGATTTCTATTAACAATGAAAACCAAAAGTTTTCATTGCTCTGTTTACTATTATTAAACAATCAAATTCTTTACTATTTGCACCAACTTATTCACTACAAAACACATTATTAATAATACAGTTCCAATTATATTTGGTAAAACTCCACCGAATGAAAATAACATTCCCAATACAAAACCTAACAAATATTCTGGGAAATGTACTGGTTTAAAAACAGCTATGACGATAGGTAAGAGAATGAAGTATCTCAAAATATGTTCTAAGTTAAACTCCCATAGCAATGAGGCCATAGCTCCAAATACAAATCCACCCAGTAAACGTGTTAAAAACTGACTTTCATTTATTTTAAAAATCTTCCCTTTTGTCAAACGACTCTTGATATATAAAGTCAATATCGTTAACAAAGGAACTGTCAAAAGCCCCCACCAATTTGAAAAACCTGGTAAGTCTTCCCTAGCTAACAAATAATGAGTTATAACTCCTCCACTATAATATTCACGTAAAATAAGTATGAGTGTAAAAATAAAAGTTGTTACAATAAACTGAACTTTTCCTGTAAGAATAGATTTGGTTTTCATTGTTAAGTTATTGCTAATCAATTAGTTTAATTGAAGGCGAATATCTTTTAACTTTGTTACAGAGAACAATAACTAACCGACCTAAATCTTTGCTTACCTATCCAGAATATAAGGAATACCTCCTAGTTGAGTAATTAAAAAAGTCGCTTCTTTTAATACTTTAAATCCATTGGTTCAACAAAAGTAACTTCAGGGTTGTAAATTTCTTTGATGTACTCTTTAATTTCTTCCATGAATTCCTCCAATCGCTCTTGTGTAACGCTATTATCTGGAGTTCTATAATTCGATGAGAAATTCATTTTTAAGAAGCCTTTTCTTAAGTTTTTAAATGAAAAAATCCCTGCTTCTAAAGGCTTTGAAAAATCGTATTGATTATTCTGGGTGTATAAATAAGCATACAACATTACCTGAATTGCTTTATGAAACTTCAATTCTTTCACCTCAGTAAAATCAGTTACTTTTAAATTGGTACTTTCTACCTTCCCTGTTTTATAATCAATAATTCTCGTTACACCATTCAACTGATCAATTCTATCAACTTGACCATGAATCTTCACAGGAAAATCTAATCCTTCAACATTTATTTGAGTTGCCAAGGTTTGCTCTGTAGCTATAATTTTTAATTGATTTGCTGGGTCTTTAAGCAACTCTTTTTCCTGTTTCAAAAAGTTAATCACAAAACGATTTGCAACCTCAAAAATCAAACGATTTTTACCAGTACTTATATCACCATTCTTAAAATGTTTTGAAAAATAAAACACAATAAGTTCTTTGGTTTTCTGCTGCATTGAGGTAATATCATCCAATGCCAAAAACTTTCCTTCAAATGGTTTGTACAAAGCTTCTAAAGTATCATGCACAACAGTTCCCATAGTATTGGCTGCCACGGTTTCCTCAACATCATCAAACTCTTTAATTTTTAACACCTTCTGCTTATAAAAAGCAAATGGATTGTATAAATAGTTCGTTAATGCCGAAGGAGAAATTCCTTTTCCAGCCAACTCTTTCAATCTTTCCAAAACATCTTCTGTTTTTGAAATTTCCTTTTCCTCAGTTACAGTAGTAATAATTTTTGGGCTAATAATTTCTTCCTTAATATCATTACGCATCATTTCAAGTTGAGTAATAAACCTACTTTTTTCTCCACTACCAAAAACATCATGTTCAGTATTGTATAAAATGTAAATGTTTTTAGCTCGTTGTAATAGTCTAAAAAAGTGATACGAAAATAGCGCATCTTTCTCTTTATATGTTGGAAGCCCAAACTCTATTTTTACATCAAATGGGATAAACGAAATCTGTTGATGATTTCCTGGCAATATTCCCTCATTTACAGAAGTGATAATTACATTTTCAAAATCGAGTACCCTTGTTTCTAAAACTCCCATTAATTGCAATCCTTGTAAAGGTTCTCCTTGAAAGGATAAACTTTCAGACTGAATTAACTGCCTAAAAAATTGCTGTAATGTTTTTAAATCTTGAATATAATTGAAAGTATCATGTAGATTTTGTAGTTGGGTAAATGCTGTGTAAAATCGAAATAAATATTCTTTTTCTAACTCATTCGCTGCATCCTTTAATGTCAGCAATAATCTGATTACTCTCGATAAAAACTCGTCAATATTAGTAAACGGTTTACATAAACCTAAAACCACTTCCTTGGTTTCTATTGAGATCTTCGTAAAAAACTCTTTTATTTTTTCCAAACTCACAAAAGTACTGTTACTAGCCACAATTACTTCTGATAAGATGTCTGAAATATTTTCATTTTCCACATACAACAATTGATAAATCGAAGGATGTTTGAACAGCGCTATGACATCTTTATAGTAAAACAGTTGACTCTCTTTTTTCTTTAGTTTTTCTTGATTTAAAAACAGTCTGAAAATGATTTGTAGCAAACTTGTTGTGGGAACGTCCTTTAAAGGATATCCCATAGTAATATTTACTGCATCAACGTTTGGAGGCAGTGAGTTTAAAGTTATTGGCAATAAACTCTCGTCTGCCATTACGAGGGCTGTATTATTATAATTAGAAAACGTTGATAATATTTCACCCGCATATTTTATTTGAGTAATATTTTTTGAGGCACCAATTACCTTAATGTTTTTTTTAGCCGCAAAATGCTCAGCAACGGTTTCTATCGGGTTATTTTGATAATGTTTCCAACGTGTTTTATATTTTCTTATAAAGCTACCTGCCTGATGATTACTTTCATAAAAAGCCCTATCAATATCCCAATAAACCTCAGTATTCCCAGCTGCAAGCATTTTTTGAAATAGTAATTCTTCAGCTGCATTCAGTGCATTAAATCCTATAAAAAAATATTTTTTGTTAGATTTTGTAGGAATAAAATCGTCAATCTTTTTAACAGCTTCTCGATAAATAACACCTTGATATCCGATATTTTTAGCAATCAAAAACTCATAAAAAAGCTCATATAGTTTATGCAATCTTTCCATAAAAGCAAAGTGATCTTTCATCAACTCTGTTTCTTGAAAAGTTCCTGATACCGACCACTTACGTAAACGATGAATATCCCGTAAATACACGAAAATTTCTCTAGCGTTTATTAAGTGCTGATCAATTTCATTAAAATCTTGAATCACTGTAAAAGCCCATGAAGAAAACACATCGAAAGGATCGGGTTTGGGATCTTCTTTTTTATAAATACTGTAAAAATGGAAAAGCAACTGTACGGAGTCGGCTTTGTTCACTCCCGATACCTCTTCTATAAAATCACCAATATTACTTATACGTGGTAAAAAACCAGTAGTAATTTTATTCTTTAGAGCTTGCTTTACAAATACACCTGCCCTTTGCGATGGTAAAATAAACTCCACCTCTTCAAAGGTTTGTGTTGTTTTTAAAATGGCATCTAAAGTATCGGTAATAAAGGACTTCATTGATTCTATATTCTAAAAGCAAAGTACAATTTTCATTTAATATGAACGCCATAAAAACTATTGTTTAAATGCTTATTTTATGGTATTGAAACTCAATAGATTCAATCTTTTTTGGCAATTATCGATAAAAAACAGGGTGTTTAAAGAAAAATATTGCTAGTTTCCAACCATTTACCGTAATTACTTAACCATTTATTAATAATAGTTGTTTGTTTTATCGAAAAGGTTTCCTATATTTATGGCTCGCAACAGCTTACACCACTTTTTTGATTGACAATTACATGATATTATGACTGCAAAACTAAATGTAGCCTTAATGCAAATCGATTTATTTTGGGAAGATCAAAAATCGAATATGCAGGCTATTAAAGAAAAGGTGCGTTCTTTACCTGAAAATATTGACTTAATTATTTTGCCTGAAATGTTTACCACAGGCTTCACCATGGATCCAGCTAAAAATGCTGAGAGTATGAGTGGTGACACCGTTACTTGGATGCGAAAGTTGGCAAAAGAAATAGATGCTGCAATTACTGGGAGCGTGGTAATAAAGGAAATTTCTAAAAACCTAAAAGAAACACATTATTTTAACCGACTGCTATTCGTTCATCCTAATGGAGATGTTGAACACTATGATAAAAAACACACTTTTACCTTAGCTGGAGAACATGAAGTTTACACAGCTGGTAAAGAACGTATTTTAGTCAACTATAAAGGCTGGAAAATTTGCCCATTGGTTTGTTATGATTTGCGTTTTCCTGTTTGGGCGAGAAATACAGACGATTATGATTTATTGTTTTATGTAGCTAGTTGGCCAGAACTGAGAATTAGTGCTTGGGATGCCCTTTTAAAATCAAGAGCTATTGAAAACATGAGTTATACTATCGGTGTTAACCGTGTTGGTAAAGACAACAATGATCATAACTATGTCGGGCACTCGGCCTGTTTTGATACTCTCGGAAATTGTATTACTAAAGATGTTAGTGGTAAGGAAACGAATCTAATCGTTACTCTTGAAAAGGAAACTCAAGACTTATTGCGCAAAAAGTTTAACTTTTTGGCAGATAGAGATGGTTTTCGGCTCTCTGGAATCAATGGCGTCATGATTTAAAGAACAAACAATTATTAGATAAATAATCTCGAGGAGGTTAAAGTTTAGAGACAATTACAATTCTTTTTATTCCGAAATAAAAAGAAAAAAGAGTTTCATATACTTAACTTAAGATTCCTAGTAACGTTAATACAACAAACTCTTTTTTGAATTATTTCTCCAACCTGCTTGGTTGCTATACTCTACAAAATAGATTTTCAAATCTGCTTGATTTTCATAGTCAACAAAGTATATCTTCTTTTTCGATTGATTCGAATACTCGGTAAAAAACCAATTCCCATCATTCTGACCAGCTTGATTTTCATATTTCACTTTGTAAACCAATAAGTCTGCCTGATTCGAATACTTAGTTACAAAAACTTTTATATCCGCTTGGTTGGAATAATTAACAGAAAATACTTTTTGAGCATTTGCCGTTCCAAAAGCGAATAATAATGTTATTAAGATTAAATTTTTCATGAAGTGAACATTTTAATTAATTATTCACTCACAACTTTCTTGCCAACTATTATCCAATTTCGCTAGAACCTAACGGAAAATAATATATAACAATCCTCAAAAATCTTAGAACAGGAAGTAATAATTGATATAAAGATTTCTCATTTTCACACGCGATAATTGTTCGTTCGTGATTTCTATCTGATTGATAATTCTGAATTATTGAGTTTAATTTCGAAGCTTGTAAAATCTATGTTCATCATATACTTTTCCGTTTTTAATCAAAGCTTCTTTAAAAACACCTTCTTTTTCAAATCCATTTTTCTCAAGTGCTTTCATTGAACCAAAATTAAGATCTTTAACACCTGCATAAACCCTTCTTAATTCCAACTCATTAAATCCGTATTCAACCATTAACGTGATAGCCTGAGTGATGATACCTTTTCCCCAAAAAGGCTCTCCCAACCAATATCCAATTTCGGCTGAATTCGTATAGATATCTTTTTGTAAAGTCAGGCCAATAACTCCGCATAATTCACTTTTATATTCAATAGCAAAATTATGCAAAAGGTTTTCTTTTCGAGTCATGCTTATAAATACCCCAGCATCCTTTTCAGTATATGGAAAGGGTATATAATCTCTTAAACTATCCCAAATATTCTTGTTATTCAACAAGACAGCAATATTTGGAGCGTCAGATAGTTTTAACTCTCTAAGTTTTACATTATGGTTTTCCAATTCCTTAAGGTTTAATTTGCATTTTTGCTTTCAAATAGTATTGCTTTGAAAACCAAACAAAACCCTACTCCTGATAGTCCTCCAGAAACAGTATGAATTAAATTGTTATCTGTGGCGAAATAGAGCACCATCGAAGCAATAAAAAAACTCAATCCAATTAATTGATTTTTATAATTCTTTATCACAACATATTGCTAATATAAGTTCATTCGAGAATTGCGTTTTTTGTTTCTCGACATTTTGTCCAGTCTTTTTAACTGAGCTTCTTCTTGTAAAGTATTGTTCGTAGAATTGCGTTTTTGCTTCACCGAATATAAAAGATGTTTATTTCTCTTTAAATCAGCTTGATCATCCTTACGAAACGAGTGTTGTTTTAATTTTTCCATAAGATTCAATTTAGTTTGTAATGCAATTTGCAAGTATAAATTTATATAAATCTTATCATTTCTTCAAGTTTAAAGGCGTCTTTCAGACTCTTGAATCTCTAAGTCATTGATACTCGCGTACCTTTTTTTCATCAATCCATTTTCATCAAACTCCCAATTTTCATTTCCATAAGCTCTAAACCATTTTCCTTCTTTATTTTGATATTCGTATTCAAACCTTACCGCAATTCTATTATCAGTGTGTGCCCAATATTCTTTTTTCAACTTATATTTAAGCTCTATTTGCCATTTATTTGTAAGAAAATCGATAATTTGTTTCCTTCCATTAATAAATACATTTCTGTTTCGCCATTCACTATTTTCAGAATATGCTAATGATACTTTTTCAGGGTTTTGCGAATTCCAAGCGTCTTCTGCTAATTGAATTTTTTGCTTTGCGGTTTCTATTGTAAATGGTGGTAGTGGATGTTTTTTTTCCATTTTATTGTTGGTTAAAGTAGTGTTTTTACAATATCTTTTGATTTTTCTACAATTTCGTTTGACTTAAATAACTGACTTTCTATAATCGAGCTTTCAAAAAGCATGTATATATGTGTTGCTAAAAGTTCTTCTTCAATTAACTCTTTAAAAAATTGACGTAAATCATTTTTATGAGCCTGAATTACCAATCGAATATTGATTTGTTCTTCAGATATTTCGGAAAGTATATTTAAGAAACTACAGCCTCGATAATTTTCTTTTCGATTCATTGCTATAATAAAATCAAAAGCTGCAAGTATTTTTTCTTTTAAACCACTAGCTCCTATTGTAAACTCTGAAAACCCTGAAAACCAGAAATCATGTCTATGATTAAGAAATTCGACACATAACATGTCTTTCGATTCAAAATGTTGATAGAAGGTTGCTTTGGCTACTTTCGCCTCTTTAATGATTTGATTAATTCCTGTGCTATTATACCCTTGATGGTGAATCAAATATGAAGCTTTTTCTAAAATTCTTTCTCTTGGAAGACTCATATAATTCTTTTTACAAAACTAAAAACAAAAAACAAACAGACAAGTCTGTCTATTAAAATTAAACAAACTATTTACTCATTTGTTAAGTACATAGTTTATTCAATTTTGCCTAGGCCCAAATTCCGTTGGATTGTGTTAAAATAATAGGCGCATTATCCGTAATTAAAATGGTTTGCTCATGCTGCGTTACATAACCACCTCTATTTCCTACCAAAGTCCACCCATCTTTAAGCTGAACTGCAATAGTCGATTTTGTTGCTATAAATGTTTCAACTGCGACTGTAGTATTTTTCTTAAACCTTTCTTTATTCCACTTAACCCGATAGTTTAAAATATCCTCTGGTTCCTCATGCAAGCTTCGTCCAACACCATGCCCAGCAAGATTTCTAATCACTTTATATCCAGATTTTTTTGCTTCGGTTTCAATCAAATATCCAATATCAGAAATTCTTACACCTCCTTTAATATTTGATATCGCTTTTTTTAAGATATTTTTAGAGGCGTCTACTAAAGGTTGATGATTATGGATGTCGTTTCCTAGTACAAACGAACCTCCATTATCCGACCAAAAACCATTTAATTCGGCAGAAACATCAATATTTATTAAATCACCTTCTTTTAAAATTTTTCTTTCAGAAGGAATTCCATGTGCAGCTTCCTTATTTACACTAATGCAAGTATGTCCAGGAAAGCCATAGGTTTTATTTGGGGCGGATTTTGCCCCATAACTTTCTAGCAATGCTCCACCAAAATCATCTAATTCTTTGGTAGACATTCCCACTTTTGCAAATTCCCTCATTTGCTTTAGTGTTAAAGCTACCACCTCACTGATAGCTTTCATTCCGATAAGTTCGGACTCTTTTGTAATCGACATTTCGTTAATTTTAAGGTAAGTTAGTTTTAAAAAGCCAAAAACATTCTGTTAAAAATAAACTTTAACAATTTTCTATGAATAATCTTTTCCTAGTATATAGGTTCTAAAAACATATTTCCAAGGCATGAATATAATTGGTAAAACTACTGGCATAAATACTTGTAGCCATTCTTCAGTTTCCGTGCCCGCAAGGGTTCCGTTTTGCCATAAAGGATATGCTACAAAAATTACCCAGAGACTTTTATAGAGTATCATAAATAGCATAATTGGCAGCATTTTTACCGTACGAAATATTCCAATTCCCGATAGTGTTGTATACGCTGCTATCGCACACCATGCAACCGCCACCTCTGGATTCCATTCTCCTTCGTGTGTAATCAATTCGGTCCAGGCGTCTTTAGCAGCAAGAAGGAACATCAATGAAAAAAAGAGCTTTAGAACGTATATTTTAATGGGCCAAATTCCTTTGTATTTGTCAGAAGGACGAAAAAGTTTTTTTATTACTTCCATTTGTTCGTGATTATGTGGTTAGTTATTAGTTTCAAGTATATATTTATGTAGACTGTTTTCTATTAATTATGTTACAGAAACACGCTCACAAAATTCACGATATCAAACAATTAACCCTACATCATTTTAACATACTTATTCTTTCTTTATTTAATTTTTTCCACTTTCGAACCCTAGCTCTAGCATTTTTATACGGAGAGGAGGTATTAAACTGAATCATTTTTCCTTGGGTATATTTTTCATACCAAGGCTGTTCGTATAGCTCTTCATTGGTTTTTCCTTTCACTATTTCAAGGATTTCATTAATATGCTTCTCCAACTTGCCAAGTAACTCATGATAATCAAGAGTTTCATAATCTATATAGAATTTTTGCGCAAGCTTACCTAATTCGTTCCATTTATAGCCCGTTTCGGGAAAGTCTACAGGTTCTTCTTTTTCTTTTTTTATATGCCATTTCAATACTAATTCAGCCCAACCGATTAGATATGCTACTAAATTAGACACACTCATTTCGGTACCTTTTGCATGTCCTTCCAATTCTTTAATTTTCGTTAACTCGACAGGAATTGTATCTAAATCTTGTTTCAACTTGACATACGAATTTTCGATTTCTTGAATCAACTCTTCTTTATTTTTCGGAACTGCCATTTAAATTTTAACCATTTTTAGTGTTAATAGCATATACATAAGCTTCTATTGTTTCATTGTTTTCCTCGAGTACAACCTTAACTTTTACTCGTTGATACTCTTCTCCTTCGAATTCATCAAGCGCCCCCCAATTATCTTTTAATTTTTCAGAATAAAATACATTTCCATACACTTTTCCTCCTTCATTACCCAATCGAATACCTGGATATCCTACTAAAGCTCCCCAACCTTCTTCATAAAGCTTCCCATGAACATATCCTTTTTTCCAACTTCCTCCAATTTCTTTTAATATGTGATCATTAGGCTTTCCTGGTCCCAAGGTTCCATAAACAAATAGTTTTTCCATTATGTACAAATTATTTTAATCGCAGGAAGATAGCTAGGTTTTAATTCCCCGAAGCACGCCTCGAAATAGTTACAATAGTTTCCTTTCAATGCCTCATGGACTTGCCTCAAGGTAGTTCACTATCTCACATATCATTTATTATTTTCAAAAACAGTTTCGTAGTGCTCAACAACTGGAAAAGGATCATAATAATGATGTAATAACTCCTTCCATTTTTGATACTCTTTTGATGTTCGAAACCCCACTTCATGGCTTTCAAGATCCTCCCAATTGACAAGTAGAATATATCTGTTACCAACTTCAACACATCTCTTCAAACTATGGTTTATATATCCCTTTATCGAACTAATATATTGACTGGCTGTTTTAAAATCTCTTTCAAAATTTCTCTCCTCACCTTGTTTTACATCTAAAATTGCAACTTCTAAAATCATATCTCTTCCAATATAGATTGTCCTTTAGATTTATCTCCAGAAGTCCACTCCCAAGTTTCATGCAAACGTATCTTTCCATTCGACATTATTTCCGGTGTTGAAAAGCATATTCCCGTCATCAAATCGCCTTTATTATTTACTTGATGATATCGCATTTCAATATTACCCTGTTCATCAACCAACCCAATTAAATGTCCTTCTTTTATATTACCTCCTTTATAACTAGAGGTAATAATATTCTTTTCTTGAGAATATATAAAAATGGTTTCTTCGGAAGTTTCAGAGTTCTGAGAACTGGAAACAGGTTTAAATTTTCTATTATTATAATTCACTAAATACTATCAATTTAAAAAATAAATCCGTTTAAACTTTATAACAATCTATAAAATCTAAACGAATTCATTTGAATTTTCTTTACTACCTACTAAAGAATATAATCTGTATTAATAAAATTACTCTTTTTACTATCCAATAGTTCTTGAAGAATTTCATTATTGTATTCGTTTTCTTTCGAAGCAACGAATGTTCGAATAGAAAATGAACGTAAGGCATCATGAATACTTAAAGTTCCTACTGCTGAGTCTTTTCTTCCTGTAAATGGAAAAACATCTGGACCTCTTTGACATGAACTGTTTAAATTCACACGACAAACAAGATTGATTAAAATATCAATTAGCGGAGCTAAGGTATTGGTGTTTTTGCCAAATAAGCTGACTTGTTGGCCATAATCAGAAGCGGCCATGTCATCTAATGGTTCTTGTATATCTTTAAAAGTCATGATGGGCACAACTGGACCAAATTGCTCTTCATGATATACTCGCATATTTTTATTCACAGGAAACAATACTGCTGGAAAGATATAATTATCACTTCTTTCACCTCCTTTTTGATTAATAATCTCAGCGCCATTCGCTTTTGCATCATCTATCAACTCTTGAATATAATCGGGTTTATTCGGCTCTGGTAATGGTGTTAAAAATACATTATCATCCCACGGGTTCCCAAATTTTAATTGATCTACCTTTTCTGAGAACTTTTTGTTAAACTCATCTGCAATAGACTCGTGCACGTATAAAATTTTCAATGCTGTACATCGCTGTCCGTTAAAAGACAAGGCCCCAGAGATACATTCCGAAACCGCCAAATCTAAATTAGCATCAGGAAGTATTATTGCTGGGTTCTTTGCTTCTAAACCAAGAATTAAACGGAGTTTATTTTTACCTGGATGTAAATCTTGTAAAGCAATGGCTGACTTACTATTTCCAATAAGCGATAACACTGTAACCAGGCCTGTTTTCATTATTGGTGATGCTACTTCTCTACCTCTTCCATATAAAATATTAATTACCCCTTTTGGAAATGCTTTTTGAAAAGCTTTTAATAGAGGCGATAATAATAATACACCGAATTTAGCAGGTTTGAAAACCACAGTATTTCCCATTATTAATGCCGGAATCAATAAGGTAAACGTTTCATTTAAAGGATAGTTATATGGACCTAAGCACAAAACAACTCCTAATGGACTTCGCTTTATCATTGCATTAATACCTTGAACTTTGGTAAAGCGCGCACCTTCATGATTAAGCTCTTTATAATCTTCAATCGTATCGTAAATGTACTTTACCGTTCTATCAAACTCCTTTTCGCTATCTGCTTGTGTTTTCCCAATTTCCCACATCAATAGCTTTACTACTTCCTCACGTGCTTCTTTCATAAGTGCAACAAAGTTTTCCATGCACTCAATACGGTCTTGAACTTTCATTGTTGGCCAATTCCCCTGCCCATTCTTAAAAGCTCGATCTGAAGATGCTAAAGCGCCTAGTGCTTCCTTTTCTCCCATATAAGGAATTGAACCTAATAACGTGTGTTTATATTCACTTGTGCTTGAAATTGTAGAAAAAACATCTGTGGTCTTTCCTTCCCATGTTTTAAGCTCACCATCCAATAAATATTCTCTTTGGTGAATTGGTTCCTTTATCTGTAAATGTTTTGGAATTACATTCATAAGTATTGTGTTTAGTTTGTTTTTCAGAAATTACCCCATATAAAGCTCTTACATTTAAAACTAATAAACAACTGGTTATGTTAGTTTTAAGGGTAAATTATTAAAAACTTAATTTCAGCACCAAAACCATATTTTTGCAATCGTTTTCGAAAAATATATGATTATTATTTTCCTATAAAATTGAAAATTCAACAATGATAGAACTACGATTTTTTATGATTTTTCTCAGTTTTCACGTAACAAAAAGTGTTTTTTAGTATAATTCCATGTACTATAAAGTAGTTTTTATTAAAAATATCACAATCAAGAAATGTATTTTAATATATTTATAGTGAGCTAATTAATTTATCACTACCACTCCATGAATTCAAAAAATACGCATCGTATCGCTTTTATTCTTTTAGGTTTACCGTTGCTTATTTATCCGTTTTTATTCTTTACCAATGGCATGTCTTCCGAAGCTCACGAATGTGCACATCAGAATCATTTTCACAATGTAATTTTTAAACTTTTTATGTTGAGTAGTGCAGTGTATCCAATTTCGTACATAGTGGCTCTAAGTTTGTACATTTTAAAAAAAATAAAGGATACTTTTTATATTCCACTATTGCACTTATTTGTCGCCCTTGTTTGTTTTCTTTATTGGATGTTCTAAGAACTTGTTTGAACTTTTTGTGCTTAAGTTAAAATTAGAAGGTTGTTTTTCTTAATACTTTCTTAAAACAGCGAATTTATTTGTTAAAAAAACATGTGATTACGGAACTCCGTAAAATTTGTTTCTGGACTCTATTTAGCTTTGACCCGAATCCCCTAAGGCTGGCTAATAACCAACCATTTAATTAATCAAAGTGAGTGTATTTTTCTTAGAAAGTTTAGATTAAGTAGAACAAAATACACTGTAAATTACAGACAACCACGTAATTTAAAAAAAGGCAACCTTTTACGGTTGCCTATTTTTTTTATGCTGGAATCATCCATTTAAAATTGAATTTGGTATCTGGTACCGTAATTCTTTCAGTGATTCTATACATGCGATCTGGTAAACGCATCAGAAAATCGCGAGCTTTCTCGGCCTCCGGCGTTAAATTGGTTATTTTATCAATTTCCCAAAATTCGTTTAACTTCTTCACAATGTCTACATAGTCAAAACCTGTGTAAACTCCAATCCTTTGAGCTACTGTAGAGAAATCGTCAAATAAACTCCCTTTCTCTCCAAAAGATTCTCTTAAGTGCATCGCTGGCATTACAATTTTATGCTTCATCATGTGTTGAAAAGCAAGCATCATTTCACTTGGATCAAACTTAAAGATTTCCTTTACAAACTCCGAATATGCCAGGTGATGACGCATTTCATCTCCTGCGATAATTCTAGACATTTTCGCCAGTGTTTTATGCCCTTTTTTCTTTGCTATTTTCGCTACATTTAAGTGAGATATATAAGTAGCTAATTCTTGAAATGAAGTATATACAAAGTTCTTATATGGATCTCTGGAAGTACCAATGTCAAATCCGTCAGAAATTAAATGCTGAGTTGTAATTTCAACTTCACGCATATTAACACGTCCTGAAAGATATAGATACTTATTAAGTACATCTCCATGTCGGTTCTCTTCTGCCGTCCATGCTCTTACCCATTTAGCCCATCCATTATCTGGATGCTGAGTAACACCATCTAAATCTAGTAACCATGATTCGTATGTAGGTAAAGCTTCTTCGGTAATAGTATCTCCTACTAATACTACCCAAAAATCGTCATCTAGTTCCTTAGATATTTCCCGAATCTCTTTTACTTCCTCTATAAAGCTATCACTTTGAGAGTTTGGTAAAAAATCTGTAGGCTGCCATATCTTCTCAATAGGAACTAAAAATTTGTCTACAAAACTGTCGATATTTTTCTCCAGTGTTTGCATCACTTCTTTTCTTATATTTTGTATTGACATTTAGTACAGGGGTTTATTTTTAGTTATTTGTTTCTATAATTACATACCACCAAGAAGTGAAAAACTCTACTTCTCTTGTATTATCAACTCTTCCTTGAGAGTTTACATTATCTCCAGTAATTCTGAAGATTGTTTAAGATCATTGGTGGTTAAAAGTTAGTTTACTCTGTTTAGTTTACTGAAGATTTCACCGTTGCTTCAACCTTTTCTAGTAACTCGTTAAATGGCAAACTATCTACCTTTATAGGATCATGGGTAGTTATCGTAATAGGACTTCCTATTCCTAACGGGTATTTCCCATATTTAAATACTTTCCAAGAATTATTAATTGTTAGAGGTACAACATAGGCATCTGGATTGTATTTTATTAACATTTTTAACCCATTAGGTGCAAAGTTTTTTGGTTTTCCTGTTCTACTTCTTGTTCCTTCCGGAAATATTACAGCAGACCATTTGTTCTTATTTATTCGTTTAGCAAACTTAGCCAATTCAGCAAGTGCTTGCTTACCATCTTTTCTATCGATAAGTGCAGCACCACCATTGCGTAGGTTAAATGATACACTTGGTATTCCTTTTCCTAATTCTTTTTTCGATACGAATTTTGGCCAATACTTTCTAAAATGCCAAATAATCGGCGGAATATCAAACAAACTCTGATGATTGGCTACAAATAATAAAGTAGTGTTTTCAGGTAATTTTTTACGATTAACAAGCTTTACAGGATTTCCTAAAACGAGTAAGGACTTTACTAAAAACCAGTTCATTATATTGACTACTTTTTGATGCCCTTTACTTCCGAATAGTTTTAGTCCAAGCCATTGTATCGGATGAAATATTAACAACAATAAAAAAAATACCAATGCAAATATTGGTGACAGGAGGTAACTAATTATTTTCACTTTTACTAGTTGAACTTAACTCAAGTTTTACATTGAACTTATCAAAAATAATTTAATGATATTATTTTGAGTCTCGTGATTATCTGCAAAAATAAAAAATCCTGCCGAGGCAGGACTATTTTTTTAAGGTAAACCCTCAATATATAACTATTTTATAGTACATAGTTAAGATTAGAACCAATTACTCCAAGGAATTCTTGATAATACTAGTACTAATGCTATTCCGTAAAAAATGGCGAACATTTTGAATTTATCCTCACTTTTCACTTTTTTCTTATGCTTTGACCATCCTATTGTAATCAATACAATAGCAATAATCATTGTCAATGGGTGCTCAATAGCCAGTAATCTTGCTCCTGAATCTTTCATTACTTCACCCCCATTCGCTTTTAAAGCTTTATACCAAGGAGACATGAAATACCACCCCAATCCAATTAGTAATTGAATATGACTTGTGATTAAAGTAAACAACCCTAAACGGAATTCTTTGTGTGTAAATTCTTTTTTCTGAGTTAATCCTATTATTGCATTTACAACAGTATAAATTAATACCGCTAATACGATATATGCCCAATATGAATGAATATGTTTCATCATGCTTTTGCTAGTTTTAGTTATTGCAAATTTACTGAATTTTGATCACTCAATAAGCGTTAATATTGAATATGGATTAAAACAAAAAGCCACCTCAAATGAGGTGGCTTTATAATATCTAATAATATTTTCTTAGAATTTATATCTAACTGAGAAGTTCCAAGTTGTACCTAAACCGAATAAACCTTGGTTATTAACGTTTATCCCATTCCAAGTCTCATCACCAGGAGCAGCCTCAATCGCTGTACGAAGTTCTGATAAATAAACTTCACCAAAAACGTTATTAACGTTAGCTCTGAAGTTTAGTGATTTATTACTGTTTTTAAACTCATACTTATATGAAACTCCTGCATCTACAACATCGTATGAAGGCAATTTTAAATTCTCTTTAATAGCTCCAACATCAGCATAAAGATCATCATAATATCTCCAATCCGCATCAATAGATAGGTTTTCAATAATTTCATATTCAGCACTTAAACTGAATGTAGTTTGAGCTGCATCTCCAACTTTTCCACCATCAATATCTTCACGAGTTTCGCTAATCACATTTTGATCTTCATCCGCTATTCTCGTAATCGCTTCTCCTGAATATGTCCAGTCACCTAAAGACATAAAACCACTTAAATCTAACTTATCATTAAGTAATTTCACTCTAAAATCTAACTCTATCCCTTGGTGGTGCTGAGCAACTCCTTGGTTAGTTGTGAATTGTACAATGTCATTTGTTACTCTAGAAGAAGTAACAACTCTATCTCTCCATAACGTAGAATACGCATTGAAATTAGCAGTGAATTTACGTGTAGAATAGCTATACCCTAATTCTAAACTTGTAATTTTCTCATTCTGAGTAAGTGGATTTACAAAGTTCGTAAAGTTTAAGTAAATATTGTCGTGATAAGGTTGACGCGAGTAAAATCCTCCATTTAAGTAAAATTTACTATTCTCTGAAGTTTTTAATCCGATACCTCCTTTTACATTATACCCTAAATTCTCAACTTTTTCAGAATTAACACCATCTGTGATGCCATCAGGCAAATCAGTACCAGTCCATTGAGGTGAAGTACCATTTAATAAAGTAGCATCAGCATATTGATAGTGGTCAAATCTTTGGTGATATTGATTCGATAAAGATCCTTGGAAAAATGCAGAAACAACATCATCAGAATATTCTAATTGAGTAAAAATACCACCGTAAGAAATTCTTTCATCATTACTATAGTTTATTTTATCCTTCTCATCAAAATTTCTAAAGGTAGCAGCCCATGGGTTTGCATTTAAACTTTCGGTTGTTTGAACAAATTTGTACGTTCCAAAACTTCCAAAAGTTTCATGGTTATTATTTTGATCTCTTAATCTAATATTTTCTCTCCAAGAAGTTAATCCATGAAAGTTCTCAACAACTCTAAAGTGCTCTCCGTAATACGTTCTTAAATCTAAACCAATATTAAAGTTTAAATTTTCATTTAATTGAGTTTCGAAATTAGAAACTAAACCATACCAACTGTGTAAGTTCATAGATGCTCTTGTAATATATGCTGGTTCACTACCAAAATATACTGCGGCTCCATCAGTAACCTGAGCGTTTTGAGCATAAATTGCATCATAGTCTATGTATCCATCAGCAGTTCTTATACGATTTCCTCTTCCTCCGGTTCCACCTCCACGTCCCCATGAAGCATACAGAACAGTCGAAAGGTTTGAGTTTTCGCTGATTTTATAATCCCAGTTTAAATTTGCAACAGGTTTATGATAAAAGTTTCTTCTTTCAGTCATATATTCCCCATTGTAAGTTCCCCAGTTACTATTATATCTTCTTCCATATTGAAGATATGTCGAAATACTTTGGTTAAAGTTTTGATCGTGCCATTGTGGAGCACCAGTAAGCAAGAAGTTAAAGTTATGTGATTCATTTGGAGTATATCCAAATGAAATAAAATACGTTTGTCCTTGACCTCTAGTTCCTTCATTATAACCGTCTCCTTGCCAGTGAGAGAACATAACAGAAGCAGCGAAATTATTTTCTAATTTTCCTGTATTATAAAAAACAGTACCTTTATAGTAACTATCATTTGCAGTACCTGCATAAATATAACCACCTTCTTTTTTATCAGTAGTTTTCGTAACGAAGTTTGTTGTACCTCCAACAGAAGAAATTGCTAATTTAGAAGCTCCTAAACCTCTTTGAATTTGCACAGCACTTGCAATATCGTTAATTCCTGACCAATTTGACCAATACATCTTACCGTCTTCCATACCATTAATTGGTTGACCGTTTAATAAGTAAGCAGTATTATCTTGTTCAAAACCTCTTACAGCTAGTCTCGAATCTCCAAAACCACCTCCTTGACCAGCTACATATACTGAAGGAGTATTTACAAGAGCCATTGTAATGTCTTGTGTTCCAATTTTTTTCTGAATCTCAGCAGCTTTGATTGTAGATACAGCAACACCTGTTTTTCTACCTCCCGCTAAATCGATAACTCCTTTTCCAACTACGACAACCTCCTCAAGTAAATTCGATGTCTCTAATTGAATTGTTCCTAAATTCGTTCCTGTATAAGAAACTTCTTTTTCTCGATAACCTACGAAAGAGACTACCACAGTTCCCGTAGATGATTTTACATTTAACTGGAATTTTCCGTTAAAATCTGTTGAAGCACCATTTGTAGTCCCCTTTTCTACAACATTTGCTCCTGGTAGAGGCTCTCCTGTTTCGTCAAGCACCGTACCAGTAATTCTAGTTTGTCCTAAAATAGTAGCTGTTACAAAAAACAAGGCTACCAATAAAACGTTTTTAAGTTTTCTCATTGTCTAATCTAATTGTTATTAAATAGCTTGAGCAAAATTCTAACATTTACTCATTCCCAATATTAACTTAATGTTAAGTTTTTTAACATTATTTTAAGCTTCTAAGATAACTAATTATTAAGACTTTAGCATTTTTTTAGCTAATTCTTTACCAAGTTCCACCCCAAATTGATCAAAAGAATACACATTCCATAAAACCCCTTGTACGAACACTTTATGTTCATACATTGAAATTAGCATTCCCAAGGTTGAAGGCGTCAATTTTTTGATTGTAATTGCAGTTGAAGGCTTGTTTCCTGAAAAAACCTTATAAGGGAGTAAACGCGCTAAATCATCTAGCTTTCCGTTTACTTTTAAATCTAAATGAGCTTCTTCTCTTGTTTTACCAAAAGCAAGTGCTTCTATTTGACCATAAAAGTTGGCCATTAGTTTGTTATGATGGTCATCATCACCATATAATGATTCCTCAAAACCAATAAAATCGGCAGGAATTATTTTAGTTCCTTGATGTAAAAGCTGCATGAATGAGTGCTGCATGTTTGTCCCAACACTTCCCCAAACAATCGATCCTGTTTGATACGTGACTTCTTCACCGTTTCTGTCAACTCCTTTCCCATTACTCTCCATAAAAGCTTGTTGCAAATACTCTGGCAAATCTTTCAAATAATGTGAGTAACTAAAAATGGCTTCTGATTCACAGTTTAAAAAGTTATTATACCATACGCTCAGTAATGATAGTAAAACGGGAATATTTTGATCAAAATCTGAAGTTCTAAAATGGATATCCATTTTTTCAGCTCCATCCAAAAGTTCTTTAAACTTATCAAACCCTAAAGACAAACTAATCGTAAGCCCTACAGCCGACCATAAAGAGAATCGTCCTCCTACCCAATCCCACATTGGGAAAACATTTTTCTTATCAATACCAAAATTTACTACGGCTTCAATATTTGTTGATACTGCAACGAAATGCTTGGCTACATCAAATACTGTTGCCGATTTTAAAAACCAATCTCTTATTGTATTTGCATTCGTAATGGTTTCTTGTGTCGTAAAAGTTTTAGACACAATAACAAACAAGGTTGTTTCAGGATTTATTTTCTTTAAAATCTCCTGAACATGATCACCGTCAACATTCGAAACAAAATGAGTATTAAGTTTATTCTGATAATATTTTAAGGACTCCACCACCATTCGAGGGCCAAAATCAGATCCTCCAATCCCGATATTCACCACATCGGTTATTGGCTTATCGGTATATCCTTTCCATTTTCCAGAAATCACCTTTCCTGAAAATGCTTTTATTTTTCTTAATGCAGTTTTAATTTGAGGCTTAACATCCTTTCCGTTAACCAATACTGGCTCCTTCGAATTACTTCTCAACGCGGTGTGTAACACAGCTCTCCCCTCTGTTACATTTATGGTATCTCCTGTGAAGTACTTTTCTATGGCATCTTTTAAATCGACATCGTTTGCCAGCGACAATAAATTGCTTAGTGTTTCCTTAGAAATTAAATTCTTTGAAAGGTCAATATTGAAATCATCAAACTTATAAACGAACTCTTTTCCTCTTTCTTCATCTTCTTGGAACAGTCGTCTTAAGTTATAATATTTTGCTTCTTCGTAGTGAGATTCTAAGTTTTTCCAAGCTTCGGTTTTAGTCGGGTTAATATTCTTTAATGCCATGTGTTTTAATTAGTTGCTAGATTATCTTGCCCCAAAAATATAGAATCTACCTTTTTTACAAAATAAATACTGTCTAATTGTTTTTTAAATGGATCTATATATTCAAAATATCGAGGTTTTATGCTATCTGCCAAAGGTTTTGCAGAAGGAAGTTTTTCTCTGAAAGGATCAACTTGCACTCCATTTTTCCAAAAACGATAGCATACATGAGGTCCACTTGTATTCCCAGTCATTCCAACCCAACCAATTATATCACCTTGTTTTACATAATCTCCTACACGTGATTTCCTCCTTTTCATATGTAAATATTGTGTAGTATAGGTACTATTATGTTTTACCTTTACATAGTTACCATTCCCCCCTCTTCTAGCGGACTCTACAACCGTTCCACTTGCTGTGGTCATAATTGGTGTTCCATAAGGAGCTGCAAAATCAGTTCCTCTGTGAGGTCTTATTTTATTTCCATAAAGTTTTATTCTTCTTCTTAAATTAAATCTCGAAGAAATTCTGTATTGAAATTTTATCGGAGATTTTAAAAAGGTACTTCTTAACATGTTTCCTTTCTCATCATAGTAATCGGCTTCATTTTTAATGGTATCCGCAACAAACTTATAGGCATATAAATCTTCTCCTTTATGACTGAATAACGCAGCTTTTACCTCTCCGTACCCTACAAAAACAGTATCATTAATAAACTTTTCTTCATAAATAAGTTTGAAATTATCTCCTTTTTGAAGGCGATAAAAATCTAAGGTCCATGCATAGATATCAGCAACAGTGTTTGTTAATGAAGCATGTAACCCAAGGCTGTCCATAGTTACAGAAAGATTTGAGTTGATTTCTCCAGCTATTTGTTTTTCAATAACTTTTATTTTTTTCTTATGCTTATAAGCTGAAATGATAGAGTCTTTAAAATCAATAACAGTGGCTTGAACTCGATTATGCTTATAAATGAAAACTTGGGCTTTATGTAACGAATCTTTCGATGTTAATATCGTATAAGGTTTCCCCGTTCGAACTCTTCTTACGTCGAAGGTATCTTTAATTGTAGTGGCTATTTTGTTTATTTTAGGATACATCACGTGGTGTCTATCTAAAATAACACCAAAACTTTCTCCTTTTTTAATGGTATCGTTTACAACATTAAACTTATCCAAATTATAGCCAAAAAACATTACTGGTTCAGGCTTTTTTACTTCTTTTATTTCATTAATTTCCTTCTTATCTTCTTTTTTACAAGATAAAACAATGCTTAGAGTGAGTAGTAGTAGGTATGTAATTTGTTTCAAAAAGTGATGTTTTTTATGACCATTCTCGCAAAAATACAAATATTTACATTTGATTTTCACATTTTAACAACTCATAAACAACTTATTACTTGGTAAATATAATTTCAAAAGGATTCGCTAATCCCTTATATGCCTCTAATTCTGCTCTTAAAGATCCTACTGCCAGAGAAGCCTTCATTTTAATAGGTACTTTATTATCATCTGCGGTAATCCAAACAGTAACACTTTCTTTAGCTTTAAACACTCTCCCTGCCTGAACTAATGGTCGAAATTTTTGCGTTTTTACTTTCCCAAATTTGGTCTTCAAGGTTTCATACCCTAAAAACCTTAATTTGAACGGATAACTCTTGTCATCAAAAAACATAGACACGTTAATTTCCTCTCCTTTTTTCATACTTTTGGTATTATGATTTCTTAAAAAGTAAAATGTCGAAATCATATCTTGAGGACTTCTTACCGATATCACACTATCTTTTTGTTTAATAAAGTCTTGAACATAAGCAGTGTTATTATTGTAGTTAAAAGTGATATTTCTTTTCTTTTTATAACCTCCTTCATCAATATCTCTTACAAATAAATAAGGCTTTACATTTTTAGGAGTAAAATAACTTTCATATCGGTCGTTAACTTTAAAAAACCAGCTAATCATACCTGAAGTCCAGCCTTTTCCTATGGCATGAATTACCTTTCTTCCTTTTAATGTTTCGTCTTTTAATTCCAAAGTAGCCGTTCCTGCTCTCAAAAAACCGCTATAACTCATTCTATATTTCAACCATTCTCCTCCCTTAAATGCAGTAGGGACTTCTTGGGCGTTAATATTTAACACCAAACATAGTAAAGCTAAAAAAGTAATATATTTTTTCATCTGTATTTTTTTTATCGTTCCACATGAAACAAAACATTTAATCCCGTGGTCTTCAAACTTATGAATTTTGATAAACAATTTCTATTCCAATCTTTCCAAAATTCTAAAACTTACCAATATTATAACAAATAAAAACTCTTTCAAGTATAAAAAACTAACATTTATAACTAAAAACTGAATGATGTAAACTCTGCCCCCTCAATGTTTAAATTTATAAAAAAAGAACTCCAGACTACACCTTTGTAGTCTGGAGTTCTATATTAAATTCTATTTTTTTCTAGAATGTACCCCAGTTTTTAAGTTCTTCTTCACTCCATAAATATGGGAAGAAAACTCGTCTTTGATACTTCGGATGTAAATACTTTCTCCAATTGCTACCACCTGTTGCCTCCAAAGCTGTATCATCTCCTCCTAAATATTTTCCAGCAGCATTATAATGAGCCATTACCCATTTTACATTCACGGTATAATCGTAATGACGCATCGCTTGGATTAACTCCTCATTTTCTCTGGTTTCTTTAGGTAACTGCTTAAATTTTGCTGATAAATTACAATCTCTATAATCTTCCATAAAGTCAATAAACTCTCCCATATACTTTTTCTCAAAAAGTTTTAGTAAGGTTGTTTTTTGACCTGTAGAATAATTCTTGCCAGCCGCCTGCCAATACAAATGATCGTAAGCATTTTTAAACGATGAGCCGCGATCAATAGTATCTCTGAAACGAGCGTCAATTAAATTGATGAGTTCTGTTGAAGCGAATTCAACTTTTCTATATTGAGCACTTTGAAAACCACTTGCTGGTGTTAAAGCACTTCTGAATTTTAGATATTGCTCAACATCCATTCCATCAGCCATTACTGAGAATGAACTACAAAGCATATCAAAATATCTACTAATTCTGGTAAGGTGTTTTGAGAATTTTTCAGCAGAAATCTCTACAGATTTTGCTACTTGATCAATTTCCCATAAAATCATTTTGAACAACAGTTCATTTACTTGATGATACATTATAAAAACCATCTCGTCAGGTTGTGTTGTTCTTGGCGTTTGTAAACCTAACAAAGCATCAGTTTGTATATAATCCCAGTATGTAATAGGCTTACTCCAAAGAAGTCCTTCAAGCATTGTTTCTGTTGGGACTCCAAGGTCATTATATTTATCTTCAATGGCCTTTAATAATTCCTCTTTGTTCATGTGTCAAAATTACAATAATTGTTAATCATTTACTCACTTATGAGTATTTAAATATTTGCCAAAACCTTAAAATAGTTCATAGTTCATTTACTTTTAGCATGCATTAAATAAAAGGTATTGGACGTTTCCCATATGTGATAATATGATTAAGAAAAAGGAGATTTTATGTTTATATATCGATCCATTTTTTCAGAAAACAAAAAGCCAAGAAACTAAATATTATTTAATTCTTGGCTTTACTTTCTTATAATCTATAAATTATTATAGTGTTCCTCTTAATTGTTGCTCTCTTTCAATCGATTCAAACAACGCTTTAAAGTTTCCTGCTCCAAATCCACGCGCTCCCATTCTCTGGATAATTTCAAAGAATAAAGTTGGTCTATCTTCTACTGGTTTGGTAAATATTTGTAATAAATACCCTTCTTCATCTGCATCAACCAAAATAGATAACTCCTGTAGTTTGGCAATATCTTCTTTCATTATTTCCATATGAACTCCTAATCTTTCAGGAATCATATCGTAATATGATTGTGGTGGTGGAGGTAAAAACTCAACTCCGTTAGCTCTTAACTGCGCAACTGTTTTGATGATATCATCTGTTGCTACTGCAATATGTTGTACACCTTCTCCTTCGTAGAAGTCTAAATATTCTTCAATCTGAGAACGTTTTGCTGCTTTTGCTGGCTCGTTAATAGGAAATTTAACCCTCCCGTTACCATTACTCATTACTTTACTCATAAGAGCTGAGTATTCAGTATGAATTTGCTTGTCATCAAAAGATAAAAAGTTTTCAAATCCCATTACATCTTCATACCATTTTACCCAAGTATTCATTTGACCCCATCCAACATTTCCTACCATGTGATCAATATATTTTAAACCAGCACTTGGTGGATTATAATCAGGATTCCAATCAATGAAACCTGGCATAAAAGTTCCTTTATAATTTTTACGCTCAACAAACATATGAACAGTTTCTCCATAAGTATAAATACCCGAACGCACTACTTCTCCATGCTCATCTGTTTCAACTGTTGGCTCCATGTAAGACTTTGCTCCTCTTTTTGTTGTTTCTTCCCAAGCCGAACGAGCATCTTCAACCCATAAAGCAACAACCTTTACACCATCACCGTGCTTAACAATATGATCATTTACAGGTGACTTACTGTTTAAAGGGGTTGTTAATACTAAACGTATTTTATCTTGAACCAAAACATAGCTTACCTCATCTTTCGATCCAGTTTCTAAACCTTTATATGCTAAAGATTGGAAACCAAAAGCTGTTTTATAAAAATGTGCAGATTGCTTTGCATTCCCTACATAAAATTCAACGTAATCTGTTCCTAAAAGTGGAAGGAAATCTTGAGCTCCTTCAAATATTTTTTCTAAACCGTAGTTTACTGACTTTATTTCTTTTGACATGTGTTCTTAAATTTGATGTTTTTGTTAATTAGAAAATAATCTTTCTAAAACTAATTGTACAAAGAGTAAGATTACTCTAACCAAGATTTATAATAATCTTCATCAGCTATTTTCATAGCTTCCTCAGTTACCATTAATGGCTTAAATGTATCAACCATTACTGCTAACTCCTCAGTCTCTTTTTCTCCTATACTTCTTTCAGCAGCACCTGGGTGTGGTCCGTGAGGAATTCCTGCTGGGTGCAATGAAATATGTCCAGGAGCGATATCATTCCTACTCATAAAATCTCCATCTACATAATATAAAACTTCATCAGAATCGATATTACTGTGATTATATGGAGCTGGAATTGAATCAGGATGATAATCGTATAAACGTGGTACAAAGCTACAGATTACAAATCCGGCACTTTCAAAAGTTTGGTGAATTGGTGGTGGTAAATGAATTCTACCTGTAATCGGTTCGAAATCATGAATAGAAAAAGCGTACGGATAGTTAAACCCATCATACCCAACTACATCAAAAGGATGGGAAGCATAAACCATTTCAATGATTTCATTCTTCTTCTTAATTTTCATTAAGAAATCCCCTTTTTCGTTGTGAGTTTCTAGTTCTTCAGGACGACGAATATCGCGTTCACAATAAGGTGAATGCTCTAGTAATTGTCCAAACCAGTTACGATAACGCTTTGGTGTATATACTGGACTATAAGACTCTACGATAAACAAACGGTTATTTTCATCGTTGAAATCCAACTTATAAATTGTTCCCCTCGGAATCACTAAATAGTCTCCATATTTGAACTCTATGTTACCTAACATAGTTCGTAACTTACCTGACCCTTTATGAATAAAAATTACCTCATCGGCATCCGTGTTTTTATAAAAATAATCTTCTGTAGATTTTTTTGGTGCTGATAAAATAACGTTACAATCATTGTTTGTAAGTACAACTTTTCTACTCTCTAAATAATCATCAAACTGAGGTACTTGAAAACCTCTAAAACGATACGATTGAATGTTGTTTTCTTTGGCAACTTTTGGTGCAACACTATACTGCTTCTTTATTTCTTTGACCATAGTTGGTCTGTATTCATGGTACATGTTTGTAGACATCCCATCGAATCCAATGGTCCCAAAAAGTTGCTCGTAGTATAAATCGCCATTTTCCTTGCGGAATTGAGTGTGGCGTTTTGGTGGAATTTTTCCTAGTTTATGATAAAAAGGCATAATTTTTCTGATTTAAAGATTATTATTCATTGTTCTTTTCTTTAAATCAACATCACTCAGGATTTCTCTTTATAAGAAATTTTAAAAGTATTAATAAGCCCTCGTAAGCATTACAAGCCATCATAATTTTAGATTCTTCCTACAAATATACAGATTTATTCGATGCTGTTTTAAGCAATTCAGCATCAATAAATCACAGTTTTTTATCTAAAACCTCTTTAAACAACAGAAATCTAGTTAAAAGCATGACTCTTTAAATATTATTTAAATTTATTCTAAATAATATTTGCTATTCAAATAGATTGAGGTAGCTTTGTACTCAATTTTAAATTAATCTAAATAAAATGAAAGGAACTATCTCTGCTATTCTATTTTTCTTAGTAATAGTACAATCCATTGCTCAAAGGGGGCAAGTGAGTGGGGTAATTATTGATAACAACAACCTTCCTGTAGTGGGCGCAAATGTGCTTATTAAAAACACCTCCAAAGGAACTCAAACCGATATCGATGGTAGATTTGAATTAACTCTTGCATCTTTTGAAAACGCAGAATTAATTATTTCTTCTGTAGGATTCAAAACAAAAGTGATCCCAGTTACGGGTTCAGAAAAGTTAAGAATTACTCTATATGAAGGAAATGAAATACTTAACGAAGTAGTTATTGATACTGATCGTAAAAACAAATTCTCTCGTAAACAAACAGCGTATGTAGCAAAATTACCTTTAAAAAATATCGAAAACTCTCAAGTATATAGTACGGTAACCAACCAACTATTAATCTCTCAATCAGTAGTAAGTTTTGAGGAAGCTTTAAAAAACACCACTGGAGTTGAAAAACTATGGTCTTCAACCGGTAGAGGTGGTGATGGAGCTGGTTTCTATTCTATTAGAGGTTTTTCTGTTCAACCACAATTGGTAAACGGAGTACCTGGAATAACTAATGGATTTATAAATCCTGATAATGTTGAGCGTATTGAAGTTGTAAAAGGACCTTCTGCAACCTTATTCGGAAGTACTGTTACATCATATGGTGGTTTGATTAATATCGTTACCAAAAAACCTTATAAAGGTACTGGAGGTAATATTACTGTTGGAGCCGGTTCATTCGGATTTAGTAAAGTTACTGTGGACTTTAACACCAACTTAGAAAGTAATGAAAACATATCTTTACGTTTTAACGCTGGATATCAAACTGAGGACAGTTTTCAAGATGCCGGATTTAGAAAAGCATTGTTCTTAGCTCCTGCTTTATCATACAAAGTAAACGATCGTTTAACTCTTAATTTTAATTATGAGTTATCATCAACAGATCAAACAAATCAGCCATTCTTATTCTTTAACAGAGCTGTTCAATTACCTTTTAGCAACGTAGCCGAACTTAATTACGATCGTGAAAAATCGTTAACTAGTAATGATATTTCTATAAAGAATCCAACTCAGAACTATAGAGGAGAAATTGCATATAAAATTTCCGATAAATGGTCTTCACAAACCGTTATTGCAGGAGGTAATGCAAAATCAAATGGAATTTATACATACTTATGGAACCTTGCAGATTGGTCAGTACCAACAAACCCAAGAGTTTTACCTGCTTTTAGTTTAAACGCACAAAGATCAGATTCTGAAACGAACACTTTTAACTTACAACAAAACTTCTCAGGTGATTTCAAAATCGGAACAGTTCGTAATAGAGTGGTTGTTGGATTGGATTATTTAGAATCTCAAACATTAGACAGAAGTTCGGGGTGGGCATTAATTAATGTAAGCTCTCCTCAAGGAGATTTGTTAAGTGGTTTACCTACCAATGCTGCCAATGTTAACACCCTTTTAAACGGTGTTACAAACATCAATACAGACATTAATCAAAATATATTAAGTGGATACATTTCCGATGTTGTAAACGTACTTCCTGAATTATCGTTCATGGCAGGAGTTCGTTTTGATAGGTTTAATTATAAAGGAGATGCAAATGATTCTTCTGATGACCATCAAGAATACGTTGAATCTACTTTCTCTCCAAAGTTCGGAGTTGTTTACCAACCTATCCTAAACAAATTATCTGTATTTGCGAACTATCAAAATGGTTTTACTTATGTTAATCCAGAAATAGTACCAGTCGATATTGCAAATCCATCTTTAGGAACAATGGTTCAGTCATTTGAACTTGAGCAAGCAAATCAGGTTGAGATTGGAATAAAAACCAACCTATTCAATAACAAATTAGAAGCAAGTATTAGCTCTTATGCCATTGTTGTTGATAACAAAGTAATGGGCTTTGGAACTAACAAACAGCAAGATGGAAGAATCAGTAGTAAAGGTGTTGAGTTAGAAGTAAACGCAAATCCTATTGACGGATTAAACCTTAGAGGAGGTTTCAGTTATAATGAAAACGAACTTATAGAGTCAGAATCTCGTCCCGATTTAGTTGGAAAAAGAATCGCAGAAGCTGGACCAGCCAGGTCTTATAATTTCTGGGCTGATTATAAATTTAAGCACGGAATTGCAAAGAACTTTGGTTTAGGATTCGGGTTTAATGGAGCTAGTAATTTTGATACAATGATAGACTACCCTGCATCAGGTGGATTTGATATACCTGCATATACAATTTTCAATGCTTCTGTTTACTACGAAGTTAAAAAAGTTAGAATTAGTCTTAAAGCAAACAATTTAACCGATAAAGAATACTATAGAGGTTGGAGTACTTTAACTCCTCAAGCTCCAAGAGTTCTTTTAGGGACTTTAACTTATAAGTTCTAACAACTATTTTTCTTAAAATTAACTTATTCACCAGAAAACCTCAGAATGATTTCATTTTGGGGTTTTCACCTTTTAAAAAACAGATCTGTTTTAAAATCAACAATTAGCGTTAAAGTTTTAGTAAATTTTCTAAAAAATATTGATTGTAAGAATCAGAATATCAAAAAGAAAACTTTTCTTTATTTAAATTTAATCTAAACAAACTTTGTTTTTACCTTCTCATCAAGTATTTTTGTACACTTAATCATTTATTAAATCTAAATAAATAAAATGAAAGGATTTTTTAATGCCATTTCAATGTTTTTGATAATGGCTAGTGCTGTAGCTCAACAGGGGAAAATTAGAGGTACAGTTGTTGATAATAACAACGAACCTATACCTGGAGTTAATGTGACCGTATCAGGAACTACCACAGGGACTCAAACCAATATCGATGGTCTCTTTGAAATATCTGATGTTCCTAACGGATCGCAAGAAATCAAATTCTCTTACATTGGATTCAAAACCAAAAATCTTCTGATTACGGTTCCTACAAACAACCTAAAAGTTGTGATCTATGAAGGGAATGAATTATTACAAGAAGTACAAGTTACTGGTAGAAACAATCAGTTTTCACGTAAAAAAACTGCCTATGTTTCAAAACTTCCTTTAAAAGACCTTGAAAATTCTCAGGTTTATACTACCGTTACTTCTGAAATATTAGATTCTCAGGTAGTAACAAATATTGATGATGCTTTAAACAATGCAACTGGAATTAGTAAATTATGGGAAGCAACAGGGCGTGCTCCTGGTGAAGGAACTGGTTATTTTGCTTCGCGTGGTTTTGCTACGCAACCTCAACTTGTTGATGGCATGCCTGGTTTTACTTTAAGCGCTATTGATCCTTCTTATATCGAAAGAATTGAAGTAGTAAAAGGGCCTTCTGCAACATTATTTGGAAGTACAGCTACTTCACTAGGAGGACTTATAAATGTGGTTACTAAAAAACCTTATGAAGGGTTTGGTGGAAGTGTTTCTTACACAACTGGTTCTTTCGGAACACATCGTGTTTCTGCTGATATCAACACTCCTCTTGCTGGGAAAAAAGGACCTTATTTCAGATTAAATACATCATACTTAACTCAAGATAGTTTTCAAGATGCAGGATTTAGAAAAACATTTTTCATAGCTCCTTCGATTTCTTACAGAGTTAATAATAAATTGAATTTATCTTTTGGTTTAGAATACGCCAGAACACAGCAAACCAATCCTTCGATGTTGTTCTTAAGAAAAGGAATTCCTTTAATAGCTAAAACTCCAGAAGAATTAAATATTGATCCCAGCAAATCATATACTTCTAACGATATATACTTAACAAGTCCAACATTTAACACTAGAACTATTATTGATTATAAGATTTCTGACGAATGGACTTCTCAATCTATTTTTGCAAGTAGTTACTCAGAAGCTAATGGGTTTTATCAATATAATGTTGATGGTGGGGCATTAGCTTTTTCACCACTACAGCAATTTGCTTCTATTCCACAATTAGCACCAGTAGTAAATCCGATGTTAGCGGAAGCTAATGGCTTACTACAAACGGATGCTTTTACTAGAATATTCGATAAGCGCGATGCCAATGCTTCTAACTACAACTTCCAACAAAACTTTATTGGTGATTTTAAAATTGGAGAGTTAAGAAATAGATTGGTTGTTGGATTAGATTTTGTGAGTAGATCTCAGCATACAAGAATTCAAAACGGAAATCCTGTTTTAACAACAACATCTAACTTTCCTACTTTACTAGGAGCACTTTCTATGTTTGGACAACAAGAGGCAGCGCAGCAACTTCAAACACAATACAGTGCATTACCGTATTTTGATTCTTTTGTTAATGCACAAGGAGAAGTACTTAACACTAGTTTTACACCTGGAGCTACATATTCACCATCAGCTGAACGTTTAGAACAGGTATTTAGTCAAGTACAACAAGTAAGTAGCAGAACAAACTCAAAAACTTACGCTGTTTACGTTTCAGACGTACTAAATGTAACAAAAGATTTAACCTTAAACCTAGGTTTACGTTTAGATCACTTTGACCAAAACGGAAACGAGAATGATCCTAAAGATGATTACACAAAAACAACTTTATCACCAAAAGTTGGGGTAGTTTATCAAGCAATTCCTAATAAGTTATCGGTATTCTCTAACTATCAAACAGGTTTTATCAATGTTGATCCAGCTATTAATAATGATGGATCTATTACCACTTTTCAACCAGTAAGAGCGAACCAATTCGAAGGAGGAGTTAAAACTAATTTATTCAATGGAAAATTAGATTTAGGAGCTAGCTATTATCACATAACTGCAAACGATAAAACTGTTACTGATCCTACATCAATATTAGTCATTGATAGAATAGATTTAGCAGAAGTTGTAAGTAAAGGTGTTGAATTCGAAGTAAACGCAAATCCATTTAAAGGTTTAAACATTAGAGCTTCATATTCTTATAATGACACAAAAGTAACTGATGCTACAAGTATTATCGGAGACAGACACGTTGACGAGCTTTTAAACCGAAGACCAGAAGAATCTGGACCAAGTACTATCTATAACTTCTGGGCAGACTACAAATTTCAAGAAGGAACATTCTTAAAAAATATCGGATTCGGTGCTGGGTTCAACGGAGCTTCAGAACATCATACCATTAATAACGCTATTACAGGACAATTTACATTACCTAGTTATACTGTGTTTAATGCGAGTGCCTATTACGACGCTGAAAAATTCAGAGTTGGTTTGAAAGTAAACAATTTAACAGATGAAGTTTATTATAAAGGATGGAGCACTATAAATGCACAAGCTTCTCGTGCATTCTTAGGAACTCTAACCTATAAGTTTTAATAAAAATCAGACTCCGAATAGAATTATTCGGAGTCATTTTCTATTACTAGCAAAATGATTAACCTACTTATTATAATTACACTTACTGGTTGTTATGCAATTTATAGCACCTCCCAAAAAACATTTGTCTCTCAAAAAACTCATGTTGGGCATTGGATGCGAAACAACAGAAATCTTTCAAAAATCATAGGATTAATTAATCTTATGGTTTCGTTGTTTGTGGCCATTTCGTTATTCGGTCAAACTTCTGGTATTTTAATCTGGTTTCTTATAACCATGATATTACTTAGCTTATTAGTTGTATTAGTTCCAACAAATAAGCTAAGCATAATAGATGTTACCTTCATTTTTGCCATTTGTTTAATCCTTGAATTTTTGCTTTAACTATGCCTGCTAATCCGAAATACTTAACCAAATCACCATGGCAACAATTCGCTAAAATTTCTGCAGGAATTTTAGGCGGTTATCTTATTACTGCTTTATTACATATGATACTTGCTATCTGGATTCCATTACACAATGAAGTGCTTATCACTTCCATATTCTCCTTATTTATTGTTTGGTGTGTTTTACTAATTGTTCCTTATTTATTCGAGAACGGTTGGAAAGCTTGGGGTATCTATGGTGCCTCAATTATAATGCTATATGTCTTGTATTTTTTCGCTAACAAAACCAATCCGTTTATATAATGAGTACAAGAAATTACAACGTATTTTTTAACACTCATACTGTTAGTGGTATTGTCATAAGCATTGCTTTGTATGTAATTTTTTTCGCTGGGGCTTTTTCTTTATTTAAAGAAGAAATTCAAGTTTGGGAGGAAGGAACTCCAATAAGTTATACCCAAAGAAATGACATTAACTTCGATAAAATACTCGACAGCTTAAATAATCGATACGAGCTACATGGAAGAGATCTCAGACTCATTGTAGGTGAGAAATCGGATAAAATGTATTTATCCATGGGAGTAAGTAAAGATTCATTAGCTTCTGAAAAAGGAAAGCAACCTAATTACTTTTATGTAAATATAAATACTACTGAAACCGAAACTTATACGGAACAATATAGTTTAGGCGAATTCCTTTTCCGTTTACATTTTTTTCAACAACTACCAACCATTGGTATTTATCTAGCGGGACTGGTTTCATTCTTTTTCCTCTTTGCTATAATAACCGGAGTCATTGTTCACTGGAACAAAATAATTCCAAACTTTTTCACCTTTAATCCTAAGGCTATTTTAAAGAAATTATGGACAGATGCTCACACTGCTTTAGGTGTTATTGGATTACCATTTCAATTTATTTTTGCTGTTACTGGTGCCTATTTCGGAATTGGAATTTTAGTTTTAATCCCGGCAAATTCCTTGTATAATGGAGACCAAGCCAAATTAATGGAGGATCTACGTCCAGAAAGAAAAAGCTACGAGTGGATTGCTTCATCGAATGAAAACATTCCTAGTTTTAATAGCTTTGCCAACAGAACAGCAAACGAATGGAATAACTTTCACTTAACAAACGCCTACATTAAAAACTATGGAGGTGTAAATATGAAATACATCCTTATTGGTGAGTTAGAAAGTCACGACCGTTTTATTGGATCAGGAAGAATTACTTATGATGTGAACTCAGGTAATGTTGAGGCTATTAAAAACCCAAATCGTTTGAATTACGCTGAAGATGTTCAACGTGTTGTAAGCAAACTACACTTTGCTGATTTCGGTGGAATTCCGCTTAAAATAATCTACTTCATTCTAGCACTCATCACTTGTTTTGTAATTATCACAGGAGTACTGATTTGGATAGAAGCTAGAAATAAAAAAAGTATGGAATTAGAGAAGCGTTTGTACACTGCTAAAGTAGGCCATATTTACCTTGCTATGTGTTTATCTTTGCTTCCTGTAACAGCTCTAGCGTTTTTATTTGTGAAGTTCACCAATGGATATTTCACAGACAAACAAAACCCTATATACTATTTCTATTTTATTACATGGTTACTATTTACCTTGTTTTATCGATTTAAAAGAGACAATTATTTCACCAATAAATCGACTCTTTTATTAGGTGGAATATTCGGGTTATTGATTCCAATTAGTAATGGTATTGTTTCAGGTAATTGGATTTGGAATACTTATCTCAATAATCAATTTGACATCTTGTTTATCGACTTGCTATGGATTATTATTTCTTCACTTGCTCTTATCTTTTATTTTAAAATAAAACCGAGTATCAAAGAAAAAAGTGCTTTTACAGCTGCACCAATTGATTATAAAAATTTGAAGGCTTTAAAAGAGGAAGAAGCCTTAAAGAAAGAACAAAAACCTCAAGATCAAACTTTAATTAACGACAAAAACTACATACCCATGAGAACTAAAATTTCTCTTTTATGGATCTTTATTGCCATTGGATTTATTCTGCATCATGTTTACGGATTGGCTTTGATTTATTTCAAAGAATCCGTTTTAATAGAAGGTAGCACTGGAGAAACTCCTTTCTGGGCTCATCAATGGAGAATACTAATGGAAGGCTTAGCTTTAACTTTTGGACTTTTAAGCTTAGAAGTTTCAAAAAAGTGGTTTATACAAACCTCTTTTGTTTGGGCTATTATTGCAGGTTTATTTAACGTTTATCACGTTATAACTGCAATTATTTACGAAGCTTCTAACCTATCTGAAATTTTAATCCTATTGCTTTTGGTTATTGCTAATGTATTCTTAGTTAAGAGTATTAATCAATGGCGTAAGGATTAATTTAAACCATAAACTAACTATGGAACTTACAAAGGAAGAACTTCAAGAACTAGAAAATCAATTGAGTTGCCCAACAGGACATAAAGGTATTGAAACGGCAACTCTTATGAACAATACAAACATTGGTATGACGACATCGTCAATCGATGCACTCCACATTTCGGATAGCAATGTGGTTTTAGAACTTGGACATGGTAATTGTGGCCACCTTGATTATTTATTAAATAAAAGCGCAAAACTAAGTTATATAGGATTGGAAATTTCTGAAACTATGAAACTTGAAGCTGAAAAACAACTTATTGAAAAGAACTTCTCTTCTGAGATTTCTTTCAAGTTGTACGATGGAAAAAAACTTCCTATTGAAGATAACTCCATTGATCGAATATTCACGGTGAACACATTGTATTTCTGGGAAAACCCTGAAGAATTTTTAGAAGAAATTTCACGGGTACTTACAGAAAATGGAATTTGCATTGTAACATTTGCTCAAAAAGACTTCATGCAAAAACTTCCTTTCGTGGGAAATAAATTTAAGTTATACAATACAACAGATTTAGAGCTATTGGTAAAGAATTCGTCGTTACGAATTAATCAATTACTCCATAAAACCGAAAACGTAGAAACCAAAACAGGAACATCGGTTGAACGAGACTTTACAATAGCTATTTTAAAACACAAATCATGAACAAAACAATAGGTTTAATTTACGGATCGGACACAGGAATGACTGAGGAAATCACACACAATATTGTAGATGAATGGAATACCTCAGAAATCAAAGTAATTGAAGTAAGTAATGCTACCATAAACGATTTTGAAGAATTTGACTTCTTAATTTTAGGATTATCTACTTGGTATGACGGAGATCTTCAAAGTGATTGGGAAAGTTATTTTGATGAATTTAAAACAATAGATTTTACGGGAAAAACAATCGCTCTTTTCGGTTTAGGAGATCAATATGGTTATGGAGAATTCTTTATTGATGGTGTTGGTATGTTGGCCAAAGTAATTCTTGAAAACGGTGGTAAAATCGTTGGAAATTGGCCAATAGAAGGATATGACTTTACAGAATCAAAAGCCGAGATAGAAGGAGAAAATTTATTTTATGGCTTAGCTCTTGATGAAGACAATCAACCTGAATTAACTCAGGAAAGAGTAAAAAAATGGCTTGGTCAGTTAGAAACTGAAGCGTTTTTAAATTAGTATACTAAAACTTCAGTCATGTTAAAAAGCATGGCTGGAGTTAACTCTCTGGAGCCAGTTCAACTTCTAATCCGTCCAATTCTGGAGTCATTTGTATTTGACACCCTAAGCGACTATTATCTTGAACATCGAAGGCTTCAGCAAGCATGGCATCTTCATCGTCAGTCATTTCAGGTAATTCATGATCAGAATTCACATAGCATTGACAAGAAGCGCACATAGCCATTCCTCCACATATACCAATAGTTCCCTCTGGAGCTAATTCGTACGAACGAACGACTTCCATTAAATTCATTGCCATATCTGTTGGTGCTATTACTTCATGAGTAACACCTTCTCTATCTGTTATTTTAATTGTGATATCTTGTTCCATCCTATATTATAAAAAATACCCTGTTCCTAAAAGTTTAAAAATTGGAATAATTAAAATCATAATTGCTAAGAAAAACAACATGACTTTGCTTTGAAATGAAACTGTTTCAACAACGACTTCTTCCTCGTTTGTTAAATTCTCTTCATTTTTCCTTTTTTCTACTATAAAATGATAAAATGATGTTAATAGCACTGCAACTATTAAAATCAAAACCATTTCAGAGACCTTCATTTCGGCAAAGATATAATCAAAAGTTGGATTGGAATCAAATATTCGTAAATTCAGCATAATATTTAGTTTTCTTGTTCTTTCAATTTCTTTCTTAAAACTTTAGCCCTTTTATCTTCTCCATCATGGCTCCATCCTGGGGCATTAAAAATATAATTCAACTTATCACTCCATTTATTAGCTCTTTGCACATCTTTCCAAATCGCCGAATATTCATGAGTTGCTACCTTTATTGGATTAAAAGTTTCAATGTTTTCTGTAAGTCCATACACAGGCTTTTCCAGTTCTTTAACTTCTTCAGAAAAGGTTCCAAATAACCGATCCCAAATAATCAATACACCTGCATGGTTGCAATCTAAATAACGAATATTTGATGCATGATGTACACGGTGATGTGAAGGTGTGTTAAAAATAAACTCAATCGTTTTGGGAAGTTTATCAACTAGCTCAGTATGTATAAAAAATTGATAAATTAAACTAACTCCCATCATGGTAAAAATCATTAATGGACCAATCCCTAATAATGGAATCCACATCCAAAAAAAGAATTTATGAATACGTTCTCCTACTCCTTGCCTTAATGCAGTTCCAAAATTCATATATATTGATGAATGATGCGAAACATGACCAGCCCATAGCAGACGTACTTCGTGATTTAATCGATGAAACCAATAATAAGAAATATCATCAGCAAAGAATAACAATAACCAAGCCCACCATTGACGTTGAACAACATCTTTGAGTGGGCTTATTTTGTATAAAAAGACAAATGCCACAAATGCCAAAACTTTCGGAATAAACTCAATAATACCCGAAAAAAGCATCATTAGAAGCGATACTCCTGTGTCTTTACCATAGTACTTTTCTTTTACGAATTGATACTCTATAAGTATGCATATAAAAAAAACAGGTAAAACAAAGTACAGCAACTTGTCCTGCGACAAATCTCTAATATAATCAAGGATATCCACGGTTTTAATTTTATTAATTCGCTGGTCTTAATATAATTAATAAAATTAAAATCTTGAATACCTGTTCAATTTTTTTAGTTGATAGCTTTAACTACAGCCTTTGGAGCTTCTTTTTTAGTTCCATCGAAACCTTGAACTCCACCAACTGTCGTATATTTCATCACATATTTTTTGTCTGGATGAATTCGTTGATAAGCACTTTGACACATTAATGTTGCTTCATGGAAACCACATAAAATCAACTTTAATTTACCTGGATATGTGTTTACATCTCCAATTGCATAGATTCCAGGAATATTTGTTTGATAATCTAATGCGTTATTTACTTTAATCGCATTCTTTTCAATTTCTAACCCCCAATTTGCAATAGGTCCTAATTTAGGCGCTAACCCGAATAAAGGAATAAAATGATCTGTTTTTAATGTAAAAGGCTCTTTGTCTTTCTGCTCTACTAAAACACCTTCCACTTTACCTTCTCCAATAATACCTTTTACCTCAGCAGGTGTAATTAGGTTTATTTTACCAGCATCTTTTAACTCTTGAACTTTATCAACAGAGTCTAAAGCTCCTCTAAATTCATTTCTACGGTGGATTAATGTTACAGATTTAGCAACATCTGTTAAAAAGATAGACCAATCTAAAGCAGAATCACCACCTCCAGCAATTACCACATCTTTATCGCGGTACAACTCTGGTTCTTTAATCATATATTCCACACCTTTATCTTCATAATCAGCTATATTTGGAATCGGTGGCTTTCTTGGCTCAAAACTTCCTAAACCTCCCGCAATTGCAACAATTGGTGCTTGGTGTTTTGTTCCTTTATTAGTTGTTACGATAAACGTTCCATCATCTTGCTTTTCAACGGTATCAGCCCTTTCTCCGAGCGTAAAACCTGGTTCAAACTGTTTAATTTGTTCCATTAGTTTATCCGTTAAATCTCCAGCTAAAATTTCTGGATAGGCTGGTATATCGTAAATAGGTTTTTTAGGATAAATCTCAGAACATTGCCCTCCTGGCTGCGGTAAAGCATCAATAAGATGGCAACGTAACTTAAGTAATCCTGCTTCAAAAACGGTGAATAATCCTGTTGGACCAGCACCAATAATTAATATATCTGTTTTAATCATTTGTTGTACTAAAATATTCTTTTTTATACTGAGATTCCTGTCTTAAATATTTAAGACAGGAATATTTTTTATTAGCAATAGCTTATGCAACCGCTTATTTTTTCAGTAAAACAAATGAATCCGTTACCCAACAGCATTGTATTACCGATCTTTCACAATAGTTTACTTACTATTTTATACAAACAGCAAGTATTTCTGAAAGCAAAAAGTAGTTACGCTACGTTTATTACTTCTTTTATTTCTGGAGCATATTTTTTAATGGTTGCTTCCACTCCATTTTTCAATGTCATTTGGTTTACTGAACAACCACTGCATGCTCCTTCTAGCTGTACTTTCACTGTGTCTTCTTCGATAGACAACAGCTTAATATTTCCTCCATCACTTACTAAAAAAGGACGGATTTCTTCTAAAGCTTTCTCTACGTTGTTTTTCGTTTCCGCTGATGCCATAACATCCCCACTTAACCTTCTCTTTAGAGAAGCAACTCAAACCGGGTATTTGAGTTTTTAGTTAAACAAATTTCTACTAATATTTTTTATAAAAATACACTTTATTTCGTACTACAACCACTCATTGTTGTAATTCTTACAACTTCTGTTGGTGGAAGGTTTGCGTTTCTTTTTAATAATTGCGAAACCATTTCTTTAGTTACGCTTTCAAAAGCGTTTGCTAAAGGAGTATTTTCTTGCAATGCTACAGGATGACCTACATCTCCAGCTTCTCTAATACTCTGAACTAAAGGAATTTCTCCTAAGAAGCTAGTATCAATATCTTCAGCTAAGTCTTTAGCTCCTCCTTGCCCGAAAATATAATACTTATTATCTGGCAACTCTTCAGGTGTAAAATACGCCATGTTTTCAACAATTCCTAATACAGGAACGTTAATACTTTCTTGTTGGAACATTGCTACTCCCTTCTTTGCATCGGCTAAAGCAATGTTTTGAGGTGTACTTACCACAACTGCTCCGTTAATTGGAACTGCTTGAACAATTGATAAGTGAACATCTCCTGTTCCTGGAGGTAAATCAATTAATAAGAAATCTAACTCTCCCCAATCTGCATCAAATATTAATTGTTTTAAAGCTTTCGATGCCATTGGTCCTCTCCAAATAACTGCTTGGTTAGGACTTGTAAAAAAACCAAGAGATAAAAGTTTAACTCCATAGTTTTCAACAGGCTTCATTTTTGAACGCCCATTCACATTTGTTGCTAAAGGTTTTTCTTGCTCTACATCAAACATTAAGTGTTGTGATGGACCGTAAACATCAGCATCTAAAACACCTACTTTGAAACCCATTTTTGCCAAAGAAACAGCAACATTAGAGGTAATTGTAGATTTTCCTACTCCTCCTTTTCCAGAAGCTATTGCTATAATGTTTTTGATGTTTGGAATTTCCTTACCTCTAATTAAGTTAGGATCTTCTTTGGGTTCAACCTGAACCTTTACATTAACTTTCACATCAAGTTTTTGGTTAACCTGCTCATGAATAGCTTTTATAATTTCAACCTCAACCTTTTTCTTAGCTTGTAAAGTAGGATTGCTAATAGTTACATCAACTACTACCTCTTCACCAAACACAACAACATTGTTTATGTTTTCGTTTTCCACTAAACTTTTTCCCTCACCTGGAGCTGTTATTGTTTCTAACGCTTTGTATATATCCTGTTTCTTAAAACTCATTTCTGCTATTCGCTTTATACAACTAGCCTTACACTAGTTTTTTATACATTCTAATAGTTTACAAAGATACGTTTTAACACTTAGATTTTAAAGTGTTTGAATTATCAAAATTTATGGATTTATAGACGAAGTTTATGGTACTTTGCTTACAAAGAAGTTCTTATACGATTTATAAATAAATGTTTCGCATATGAACAGTTTCTTTTTACATTCTACTGCGTTAAAAAAAGAAACCGTAGCGTAGGCTATGCTTTGTTTTTTTGCCTTATATAATGTAAAAATAATTCAATTAATTTATACCAAATTTTTAATCACAAATCGTATTATAAATTTTCAGAAGGATCCCAAAAAATCTCTTTAAAATTTTGAATTTGATTATCAACAACTTCAATTCCTTCACTTTCCAATAATTGTTGCATTAAATTGGTGCCTTGAAAATGATGTTTTCCAGTTAATATTCCCAATCGGTTTACTACCCTATGCGCAGGAACTTCCTCCTCTAGTGAACCCGAACTATTCATTGCCCATCCTACCATTCTGGCAGATCGAGCCGCTCCTAAATATTTAGCAATAGCTCCATAACTTGTTACTCTTCCATAAGGAATGAGCCTTGCTACTTTATATACTTTCTCAAAAAAATTATCAGAATTTCCCATATGCTAAAAATACAATATTATGGCAGAATAGCACGCAACCGCCCCACTGACACCTCCAATAAATATATTAAAGTACCTTACTTTTTCTAATAATTTATTTCGGTATTTATCTGCTAAAACAATATAGCCTGACAATGCCATATACACTCCTAAAACAGTTCCTATTGTATAAATAATTAGTGAAACAATATCGTTCATAATATATCCTTGAGCGTGATAATAACAATACCCCACAATAAAAAAAGGAATGGCAAACATATTGATTAAGGAAAGAGTGAATCCAAGAAAGAAACTATTTCTCTTTATTTCTTTATAATTTGTGTTCTTCGAAAACATCCCCTTATAAATAAAAAATAATGAGATTAAAACAAAAATAACAACAGAAACTTTCTTTAATGTTATGAGTAAACCAGGTGCCTGTTTCAGGTAAGATACAATTACTAATGCTATACATAATTGAATAGCTACAACCAACGCCACTCCTAAAACAAACTGTTTTGCGGCCGTTTTATTTCTTTGTAATCTAATTTTACTTGCAGTAATATTAAGCATACTCGGAGGAAGGTATCCTAAAAAAGCGGTTACAAATCCAAGTAACAAATACAATAAAATCATTATAGAGTTTTAATACTTCACTCTAAATTTGACGTATGTAATTGGCTTTCCTTGCTCTAAATATTGTTTTTCGTAAAAAGTTTGTGTTTCAATTACTTCTTCTGGTGAGTAATGATTCTTATAAACATCGTGATTCGCATGTAGTACTTCATGCCCTTCTCCATGCAATAACCCTAATGTATACCCATGCATGAACTCACTATCCGTTTTTAAATTGATAGTACCTTCAACCGTTAAAATGTGATGGTATTTTTTAAGGAATTCTGAATTGGTAAGACGGTGTTTTGTTCTTTTGTATTTAATTTGTGGATCAGGGAAGGTAATCCATATTTCAGAAACTTCGTTTTCCGCAAAAATAAAATCAATTAATTCTATTTGTGTTCTAATAAAAGCAACATTATTCATGTCGTTTTCAATAGCAGTTTTTGCACCTCGCCAAAAACGAGCTCCTTTTATATCTATTCCAATGAAATTCTTATCAGGATTTTTTTCTGCTAAGGCAATTGTATATTCGCCTTTACCACAACCTAACTCTAAAACAATAGGATTATCGTTTTTAAAAAAAGTATTCCATTTTCCTTTATACTGAAAATCAGAAACAACTTCTTCTCTAGTAGGTTGAATCACATTATCAAACGTTTCATTTTCCTTGAAACGTTTTAATTTATTTTTACTTCCCAAATGTAAGTGAATTAAGCTCTGTCTTCTGTTCCTTCACGCTTAAATTTTAGCGCTTGACTCATCCAGTATCCTAATAATAAGATAAGTATTAATAAAAACACCCAGTTGATAGCGTTAGAAGTCCACCATCCAGCATCTCCTTTTGCTAAAGTAAGACGAATATATTCGAATGGTGTTAATAACATTCCAAATAAATCTCCAATTAATCTAAAAATATTTAATCCTAACATAACTTGATTATCTTTACGACTGCAAAAATAATAAAACAATCGATGTTAGCCAATTTTTTCAGCAAATCTAAACCTGTTAATTTTGTAGTACTCTTCTTACTCTTTTTAGTTTACTTTGGTATCACTTTATTTTTGAAGAATATTTCATTTTTTTCGGCAGGAAAAGAGGTTTTCCTATTCATCATTGTATTTTCTATATACAACTTTATTATTTTAAAAAACGAAGTAACATTCGATAACAGTTTTGCTTTCCTGTTTTATGTCATACTCATAGGCTTTTTTATTAAATACATAGAAATCAACTCAGTATTCTATGCCAATTTAATTTGCTTACTACTCTTTAGAAAAGCATATAGTGTACAAACTTCAAAAAAAATATATCAAAAACTTTTTGATGCTGGACTTTGGTTAGGGATTTCGTTCATTCTTGAACCTTATACTTTTATATTTATTTTCTTACTGTACATAGCAGTATATCTACATCAGCAAATTAACTATAGAACGCTGCTTATTCCTGTTTTAGGTTATTTGGTTCCTGTATTTTTGTACTACACTTACTGTCTTTGGTACGATAAAATCGATAATTTTTCGAGTCTTTTTTCTTGGAAAATCGTATTTGACTACAACTTATACTCCTCAAAACACTTTTTGTTTTCTATCTTTTTTATAGGAATTTTTACGTTTATATCTATTCTTCTGAAATCACCAAGAGCCTTAGCCGTTCTTAATAAGTTTAGAAAAAACTGGATACTCATTTTAACACACCTCATCCTTTCTGGAATTGTATTTTTACAAGTTCCTGAGCGAACAGGAGTGGAATTTTTATACTTATTGTTTCCAACTTCTGTGGTGTTAGCAAATGGTATTGAATTGATTAAAAAAAGGTGGTTAGCAGATATTTTTCTGCTATTATTTTTAATTTCCTCTTTCGTACTGGTATTTGCCTAAAATAGCATGCTATATTTTTGCTCCGAAAGCTAAATCTCCAGCATCACCTAGACCTGGAACAATATATCCTTTGTCGTTTAAATCCTTATCAATGGCAGCGATCCAAAGTTCTGTGTTTTCAGGAAAGTTTTCTTTTACATGAGCTACACCTTCTTCCGAACCAATAACAGAAACGATATGAATTTTCTTTGGAGTACCATATTTCAACACTCCTTCAAGTACGGCTACCAGAGATTTTCCTGTAGCCAGCATTGGATCAATCAAGAGTAATGTTTTGTTTTCTATGGAAGGAGCTGCAAAATATTCAACTACAATTTCAAAGTTTTCGTCATTTGTTGGATGGTGCCGATAGGCCGAAATAAAAGCATTTTCTGCATCGTCAAAATAGTTTAAAATTCCCTGATGTAAAGGAAGACCAGCTCTCAGTATAGAACATAAAACCAAATCACTTTCAGGAACTTCAGTTTCTTTTTCTCCTAACGGCGTAGTGGTTACTATTTTATTGTAGTTTAATTCTTTACTCAACTCATATCCCAAAATCTCTCCGATTCTTTCAATATTTCTTCTAAAACGCATTGCATCTTTTTGAATAGAAACATCTCTTATTTCAGATAAAAATTTATTAAGTATTGAATTTTCTTGAGATATGTGATGTGTGTTCATGTAAATTCTTTTTAGGAGTGATGGGGCTAAGTTAAAAAGCTTCAACGAAAATTGCGAAGCTGAATCAATTTTATTTTACAAATCGTTTTAAAAAATCAACAAGGAGTTCTTTATTTTCAATATGACTCATATGACCATCTGGGAACCGAACAAGTGTCGTTTTGGTTCTTTTTGCTTCTTCTGCGATAGCGTTATAATTCAAAACGGGGTCCTTTTCACCCACAACAATAGCCCTTTTATCAAACTGCTTTAAAACCTCTTCGTTATTTGCTCTTAGCATCATTCCTTCATTGGCAGCCATATAACCTCTTACTGATGTTTGTTTTGCTTGCTCCAATACTTCTTTAATTTCTTCTGAATACTTTTCTTTAGAATCTTCAGCAAATAAATTAGGAATCGCTGCTTGAATTAACCTTGAAAGATTTTTCTTCGCTATTTCATTCGCTCCTTTACGAATTCTTTTTCGTTCTTCCGAATCTTCTTGAGAAGTAGAGTTCATTAAGCAAATACCTTTTACATTTTCGGGAAATAGTTTTGCAAACTCTAATGCAACATAACCACCCATCGAATGTCCGATAAAATATGATTTACGAATTCGAAGTTTTTTCAAAACAACTTGAACAGCCAATGCCATTTCTTTCATCGAATGAACATACCCAACACTTTCCGTTTTCCCATGCCCAAGTAAATCAATGGTAATCACCCGATTTCTTGTTGAAAGAGCTTCTGACACCTCTTTCCACATAGACAGATTTTCTAGGAAACCATGCAATAATACTACCGCACCTCCTTTTCCTTGGTTAGTATAAAAAACTTCTGATTCCTTATATTTTACAATCATTTTTAACCTATATTCGGACAAAGATAAATTTGTTATTGTATGAACAAAACTAAAGAAGTATTTATAATTGGGTTTGCTTTATTTTCAATGTTTTTTGGAGCTGGAAATCTTGTTCTACCTCCTTCTTTAGGTAAAAGTGCTGGTGATTCATGGTTTTTAGTAACTATAGGTTTCTTTCTTACCGCAGTTATTATTCCTTTTTTAGGAATTTTAGCTCATGCTAAACTTCAAGGAACTATGTACGATTTTGGCAAAAAAGTCGCACCTCTTTTTAGCACCATTTATTGTGTTGTTGTTTATATCATTTCCGTAGCCTTACCTGCTCCAAGAACAGCTTCAGTAACATACGAAATGGCCATTGAACCTTACTTTGAAGTAGGTTCTTTAATTACAAGTTTTGTTTACTTTTCGTTGGTTTTCGTTTTCACTTTAAACAGGTCAAAAGTATTAGAACTGCTCGGAAAATTTTTAACTCCACTTATCATTTTTATTTTATTAGCAATCATTTTTGTGGGAATATTCAATCCTCCAGGAAACATGATTGTAAGTGACTTATCAACACCATTAGTGAGTGGTATTTTAGAAGGATATCAAACGTTCGATGCCATTGGCGCTATCGTTGTAGGAGGTGTGCTTGTAATTTCTATGAACTTTAAAAAAGATGCTTCATTCAAGCTAAAACAACGTTTTATTACCAAAGCAGGTATTATTGCTGGGTTAGGTTTATTAATTATTTACGCTGGCTTAATTTTTAATGGAGCTTTATTTAGTGGACTTTTTAAAGAAGGAGCTACCAGAGCGGAAGTTCTTTCTTCATTAAGCATGCAGACATTAGGCAATATTGGTTCCACTTTATTGAGCGTTTTGGTTGCCTTAGCTTGTTTTACTACTGCTGTTGGAATAATAACTGGAACTGCCGATTATTTTAAAGGGTTGTTTAACGATTCGCAAAATGCCTATTTTATTACTGCTTTAGTGGCATGTATTTTAGGTGTAGCCATGGGACAATTCAATGTAAAATATATTATTAATGTAGCTATTCCAGCGTTAATGTTTATCTATCCGATAACCATTATGTTGATTATTTTAAATGTATTACCTGTGAAATTAGCAAGTTCATTAAGTTTCAAACTAGTAATACTAATTACCTTTATTTTTAGTATTCCTGACTTTTTACAGTTCTTTGTCGAGAAGGAAACATTAGCTCCAATTAAAAACATAGTACCTTTGGCCAAGTACCATTTAGGTTGGGTAATTCCTGCTTTTGTCGTGTTAGTTTTGGTTAATATTTATGAACACTTACAACCAACAAAAAAACTCACTTAAAAGTGAGTTTCTATATTTTTTATTTGAAATAAATTTTAGTTAAATCGATACCCAATATTTACTCCAACTCTAGGCACAATTGCATAAGAATCTGAAGTGAACATATTTCTACCTATTCCGACATAAGCACCAACCACTAAACCTCCGTTAGAAACATATTTTGAACCTGCAGCAATTCCGATAGCTCCATCTGTATATTCTTTCGAATCTTTTGTTCCAGAATTAATTCCTAAAAACACTTCTCCAAAATGATTCCAGTTTCTGTTACTAGTAAAATAATGACGAAAATAAGGTGTAAACATTTGATCTTCATTATATCTGAAATCGGCACTTTCCTTCTCAAAATTAAACAACGCTGACAAACCTACCGACGACTGATCGCTAATATAATACTCGTAAGAAAGTTCTAAGGTTTTTAATATAATTCCATCCGCAATATCAATTTTCACTTCCTGCTGAGCGTTTGCAAAAGTACCTGCAAATAATACAAGGGCTACAATTAGTTTTTTCATTTGTTACTTTTTTATTTTTGATTTTGTTTTTATCTCATTTAAAGACTTATCCTCCGCAATTATTATACCACAAAAATACTTAAAAAATGGCTTTTAATTGTACAGTTCCTGAATGTATTGTTGATGAACCTTCACTTTTTCTTCCGAAGTAATTTAACGACAGATTTAAAATTGATGTTAACTTTTGGTTCCACAATAAATTCCAAGTATAGTTTCTACCTACTTGTAATCCTTCTAGCATCTGATACCCAACTGGTGAATTTGCGTTTCCGCTAAAATTATTGATAAACATAGTAACATCTGCCGATAGCTGATTTTTCTTTGGACTTAGGAAAAAGTAGGATAATCCTAGTTTCTGTAACTGCAACTTCTCAAAATCCTGCTCAATGTTTTCTTTGTTTTTTAAATGGTAGAAAAAAGAAAACTTATGGTCTTTATTATATAAAAATGTTAGTTTAGGCTGTATTTCTTTAATTTGAATATTATAATTTCTATTGGCTAAATTTTCGGTTTGCAATCGGTTTTCGGAAAGTGCCCCCTGTGCTTCAAACAGCCAAAATTTGGTTAGTTTATGCTGAAACTCTAATTGATGAATGAGCGAGTTGTTTTCTTGAGTTCCTATTGAAAACTGCTGTTTGTTTCTTGATTTCCCATAAGAATAGGTCCAACTATACTTTTGTAAACTTCTATTAAAATAAAAGTTATTCCTTATGTTAAATGTAAGCCCTAACAATTCATCTCCATCCATATGAAAGGGATTCCAATGAAAGCCACCTTCTTCTTTTAATCGTTCGTTATCAATGGTAACATAGGTTTGATTGTAAAAATGTGATAACAGTTTACTCATACCTTTTTTAGTTTTCCAAATTTGAGGATTCAGTGTAACAGACTGTTTCCATTTTACGCGTTGTGTTGGTACAAATCGAATATTTGGAAGTGCCACGCGTAAATATGTGGCTTGATCTTGAAACTGCGCCACTTCAAACTCATTAAACTGTTGCTCTCCATCATTGTTATAATCAATCCAAGTATAGTATCCCTGACCTGGCTCGGTTTTTATGTATACAAAATCTTGTCGCGCAATGTTTCCTGAAGTGGTTTCATAACTAGTACCAAGGGTTAAAAAGTTATTGAAAAAACGTTGGTTATAAGCTATCCTAGAATTAAGTGCTTCTTCGTTTTCTTGAAACCTATTATTGGTAATTCTGTAGTTCGCATACACCGATAAATTGGTTCTTTTGTTTTGAATAAGTTTGCTATTTACATAAAAGGTTTTTCGGTTATTTGTCTGTGTAAATGCATTTGACTTTATACTATCATTTGTCCGATAATTTACTCCCGCTTTCACAAATACTTTGGTAGAATCTCCTATTCCATAAAACCCTTCAACTTCATTAAAACGATGACTTAAGCCATCGAAATTGTTTGTTTCTGTCAATTTTCGCGAATTCGATTCAAGATTCACTAATCCTCCTAACCACGATTTACGAAAGCTTCTTATCGCTTTCGATTTTATTCTGTAAAAATTATCATTTCTTGAATTCGTAGCGTTGCTCAACCAACTTCCGTGTAACCAAAAATTAGTTTTCTCTTTTTTTATATTGGTTTGAATAACATGTTTGTTTCCCGAAAAGTTATTGGAAAAAGAAAGGTGCTGGAACTCGTATGCCAATGTTGTATTCTTTTTATTATCAAAAGTCAATCTTGCTCCCAACTCATGTTGATCTCCAATTCTATTTTCTAAATTCCAATCTCTATTAAATTCAACCGCTTGAAAACGTTGTACTGTTTGAAAATTATTCTGAATGAACTTATAATTGACCTTACTCCAAATATTCCAAGTGTTGTCAGTTATTTGTTGTTGCCATCCAACTTTTGCGGCAACTCTTTTATTTTCTTGATCGTCAATTGTTGAAAATAAATTCTGATCATTATCACTAAATGCCAGCTCAGCAGAAAGCTCTGTTTTCTTTGAAGGTTTGTATGTAGAATTTACTACGGCTACTTGCAATTTCGTTGGAGCAATCAATTGAACAATCGGGCTAAAAGCTCCTAAATTCTCACCAACATATTTATAAATTGTTCCTATGGCAATCGTTTTATCTACCTCATAATCTCCTCTATTTTGCCCAACGTTGGTAAAAGTGACTGTATACACCTCATCATTTTCATTGGTGGTGTATTCAAAAGTTTCTTCAGCACCTACCAGTGCTTTTTTATACTGAATTCTGTTAGCCGAAAACTCATCAGCAAAAGCACTTGGTGTTACCATTTTACTTGGATCATTCCCTGCATTTGCTAAGACTTGCTTTTGGGCATCTGTAAGACTTTGCTGTACTGGTTGATTCTTGGCATCGTTTTCATTATAGAAAAATCCAGCTATCGAAAACGAATCATTTTTATATTCCGATTGTCCATAGGTAATGAATCGTGTATAATTTCTATCAGCGTATTGAAATTCAATTCGGATACGCATATCATTAGTAATTGGATAGGTAGTGTTAAATCGAATTTCGGCTAAATTATAATCAACTATATAATCTTTATTTTCTCCTTTTTCAATAGCAACTCCATTTACAAATACACGCTCACTACCTTCAATCATGATAATTGCCGATTCATTGTTCGATCCAAAAATTTTATACGGTCCTTGGTTTCCTTCCACACCAACAAAGTTGAATACAGAAAATTTTCCTCTAACAATTGCTCCGGACGCCCCTGCACTTACATTATCATTGAACTTTGCCCCCACTTCAATACCAGAAACCTGTTTATCAAAATTTAAAAAGTAACTGTTTTTATTGGATAAGCTGATGTCTCCTCCTTTTAAATTCCAATTTTTACTATACAACTCAACAAAAATTCGATCAAAATCAGTAATATTCTGCGAATACCCACTTTGCTGTAAAGGGAAATTTGTATCAAAAATATTCGCTCTTATCCCTACCTTATCAGAAAGTTTTCCTGAAATAGTTAAATCGAGTGTAGAGTTGGTCACTGCATTTTGATTGTTTCCACTCGTGAGTCCACGAGTAATAAAACCTTGAGTTTCTAAACCATCAAATAGCTTAATATCTTTTGCTTTTTTATTGGTGGTTTCGCTATATAACTTGCCTGTATTTTTAGTGCTTTCAACAATTAATCGTTTGTCAAAAGGCACATAGGTCTTTGTTAGGAAATCGGGATATCGATAATATTCAACAATAATTTCTGGGTATTTCTCTTTGTCAATGGTTAACTGAGACAACCCAAAATCGATTTTATATTCGCTTTGAGGTATTATCTTTTTCTCTTTAGAAGTTAACACTTTGAAATCTTCAGGGTAGATACTTACACTATCTATTTGAATCGTGTTTTCTTGTACTTGTATTTTCTTCGAACGAAACTCTTCGGATTTGGTTTGAGCGTGACTATAAACAATCACGAAAAAACAGAAAACACAAAAGATTTTATTCATCATACGTACCCCCAAATTACCAATAAAAACCTGCTATGATTTGGTATTTCTTTAAAATTAAACGTTTCCCCAAGCTTTTTATTTTTACTGAACTTATTCCAAAACTCAGATAAGTAACATAATTAACAAAAATAGGAATTATATGTAGTCATGAAACTTAATCTCTTACCCGACAAGTGAAGAGTATTTGGAATAAGATTTATGGCTTTTATTTTTGATATACCTGATTCTAAGTTTTTTGTACCAAAAAAAGTTTAAACTAATTGACAAGAAACAAACAAAAAAGACAACAACAGCATACATATCAATTGAGTTTTTTGCTAATTCTACGTTTAATGAATAGACAAAAAATATAATTGGAAACACCAACCTTGATACCACGAACCCGAAAAAATCAATTCTTATCAAATTGTACTTATATCTTTTATAGGTTTTGTAATCTCCTTGAATAATGGCTAAGAAATTATTAAAAATTGATGTCACAGGCATCACTAGCAACCACAACACATAAGATTCATAGTACAACAATTTTTCTATATATAGGATTGCTATCGCAAAACAAAAATGATGTAAAAAAAGACTCGTATCAATTAACTTAGCTCGAATTTTTTCTAATAGAATAAACAGAAAAAAGGCAGCACTAGCAAACATTAAATGATGATTTAAAGCTCCGTATCCTAAATCAGTAAAATACATTTGATTGCCTAGGTAAATAGAGGAAATCACTGGAATTACAGTATAATATATCATTGATAGCGCCATAATTCTCTGGTTTCTTTTTCTAAACCACTTTCTCCTTCTTGAGAAAAAAATGAATAAATAAACCATGCACCAAATAAAAAAGTAAAACGGAAGTAAAAAATTGTTAGTCATTAGTTGTTTGGCTTTTGGCAAAAGTTCACCACTATAAAACTTATTCCGATAAGCTTTAAATCAATTCAAGAAACAAAAAGTTTTTAAAAGTTTAAATAGACAATACCCCCGAACTTAACCTCAGGAAAAGGAGGGGTAGATGAAACTATAAGTAGCCTTATTAATAGGGACATCTTAAAAACAAACTGATTAATTATAGTTTAACCGCATAAATAGTTCCATCAGAACTACCAAAATATATAATGTTGTTTTCTATAAATGGTGTTGAAAGGATAGACCCTAATGAATGAATTTGTTTTTCGGAAGCTTCAAAATCGTCTCCGTAAAGCTGGAAGCTCTTTTTGAAATGTCCGTTTTTATCGTAAATTAAATCGTAGTTTTTCTTACTGCTTTCTGTTTGAAATTCGTATTTCCTTTCTCCTGTTTTAATATCTAGCCCTATAATTTTTCCATCAAAACTTCCAAAATAAATAATGTTGTTATAGATAACTCCTGAACCATAAACTCTCATTTGCAAAGGTGCTGCCCATTTTACAAAACCAGTTTCTTTATCAACTGCATAGAACAAATGCGCATCAGAAGTTCCAAAATATAAAGTTCCTTTATGTTCTGTGGGTATAGCAACAATCCAACCACTTTTTTCTTTCATATTCCATAAACCTGTTCCTGTTTTAGTATCAATGGCGTACATGTTATAATCACGACTTCCAAAATACAATACTCCATCTTTTAAGAGCAGTCCTTTTTGAATTTCACCTTTCGGAAAATATTTAGCTCCCACTGTTTTAAATTTCCAGATTAGTTGACCTGTATCTTTTTCTAAAGCATAGACATGTCCATCAAAACTTCCCACATACAAATTCTCCATATCTAATACTGGAGATGCATGGACTGACCCATCAGTTTGAAACTTCCACTCTAATTTTCCAGTTTTACTATCAATTGCATATACAAATCCATCGGCACTCCCCCAGTAAATTGTCTTGATATTTCCTATTGGAGAAGAAAGATAATAATCCCATAGATCGTACATTTTTTCTCCTTGGGCAGTGAATTTCCAAACAAGACTCCCTTTGTTTTTATCTAATGCATATAAGTTTCCATCAGCACTAGAGAAATAAATCAAATTATTATGAATATATGGAGTTGAATGTACGGCTCCCTTCGTTTTGTATTTCCAAATTTGCTTCCCTGTTTTTTTATCAAGTGCGTATAGATGTTTATCTCCACTACCTATGTACAAAACATTATTTTCAATAACAGGTGAAGAATACACTCTATTACTAGTTTCAAATGTCCAAATGAGTTTATTTTGACTATGGATTGGTAAGCTGGCAAGTACATAAAGTACTAGCAGAATTCGTAGTGTCATATCGGTTTGGTTGGTTGTAGCTATTTCAATTACAATAGTACAGTAATTCTGTTAGAATTGAAATTTTTTACTTTAGAAGAATCTCTTTTCTAACTTCTTGATCTCACCTTTTTTTGGACTTTTAAATTATTTTTCTTAACTTTAGTCTATCTTGTATATTAATTTATTCCCCTAAAAATGTCTTAGCATTTCAATTATAGAATCCCCTGAGACATTTTTTCTTTTTATTTACTCCTGAGTTTTTTATCAAGTTTAGCATCGACGACTCCGTCGAAAGTAAGACTATTTCTTTGTTATTAACCTCGTGTTAATTCTCTTACCTTTTTAATGTATTTCTGGAATTGCCTTTGTTTTGATAATGGTAGATAATCTATTCTAAAGAGGAGAAATAAACTTTGAAGATTACATGTATTTTAGAGAAAGAAAAAAAGCTACCAAAACGTTATGAGGGGGGGATGTTCTGATAGCTTGTTGCTTTTGTTTTCTTTATTTTTTAAAGGGGGAGTAATTAATACGTTGGGGAGTTTCATATTAATTACACTGCAAATATATAGCTGAATTCCGCACAAAAAGTTGGTGAAGTACTTATGTTGTATGCATGTAGTAGAAATGGCGTACGATATAAGCACCTTATTTACTGAAACATACGTTTTACCCTAAATTTATGATTTAAAAGCTTAGTTTTTGCGGTTTTTCATCATGCTCTACCTTTTTTCTGTTATGTCGGTTCCATTATTTTAATCAGTAAGCCAATTACTTTTGTGATAAAAACCCTAAAATATGAAAGCGATCATAACTGGAATAATACTTTAACTTAATACTGATAACTAGATCCTCCTTAACAATCTCTAGAATGTAGCCAGCTCCTCCTATAGAAATAATTGCTCTTTTTACATTAATTTTTACATTATCAAAAGGTTTCGACTTTTGAATTACGTTAAATAGGCTCTCGCCTACATCGACTACATCACTTACCAAAAAATTTTCGTTTGATCGAGAATTATCCATCCTTTCAAGTACAATCAATTCTTCACCTATTTTTTTAACTCTGCTGTCTAGCTCCTTTGAACCATTGCAAAAAAAGAATACTAACGATAAAATGGTTATAAGAAGTAATATTAGATTCTTTTTCATTTTTTTGTGTTAGGTTAATCACTTTAGAAAGTCAGCAAAAGAAATAGAATACTTTTACGGCGCAAGTACTTTAGGTTAAAAAATAAAAACTTTAAACAAAATATAAACTACGATAATAACAATTATTACTGGTGCTACAATTTCTTTAAAAAAATCTTCGCCCCCTTTATCTTGATTGCTTCTTTTCATAATCCTGTTCTAATTTAAACTTATAACAACTTTTTCTCATAAAAATAAAAAAACTACTCCAATTACCTGAAGTAGTTTTTGTTTATTATTAATAATTAGTCTTACCGAACCACACGAAAGGATTCGTGCGGGAGCGGGGGGAGAAACAAACTTGTGCATAGAGTATGTGCAGTAATTAAAAAGCAACAGCACTATATGAGAACTGTTGCTTAAATTTTATCATTTTTTATTTGTTTTTATCATGGAAATCAGGGGCAGGGGGCTTAGTTTAACATATTACCAAAATTTATATTTGATATAACCTTGTTTACTATATTATTTTTGTAGCGAATATTTTTATTTTTATATCTCCAAGCACCTAAATCTCGACTAAGGAATAGTGTGTCTTTATCAAAAATTATAGCATAATCATAGGCTTCAAGATTAATTGAAAAGTGTCTCTTTTTTACTTTTTTACTTTCATCTTTTATTTTCTTTAGTTCTCTGCAGAAGTTATCATTTACATTAATAGTTTTTCTCATAAAAAGAGAATCTTTACTAAAAAACCGCTCAAGATTTTGAGAAGTTATAATATCATCATCATATACTAAAGAAGAGTTGTTTCTTATAACCGTTATTTTTTTATTGTTAATTTTATTGTGATTACATGAAACACATATAATAATTAATATGAATATTTTTCTAGAGATCATTTTTTCTTTTTTTCTTTTGTGGTAGTTGGACCAGTTGTAGTGTAAGGCTCAATCAAATAATTAGTTCTTTTATCTTCTTTTAACTTTTCGTTAGCTTGATTAGCAAGAGTCGTAGTATATTCTTCTTCTTTATTTGTAAAACTCAAATCCCCATGAATTGAAGAGAGAATTGTAAATTCAGTAGATATATCTTTCCTTCTAGAAGTATAGTTTTTATTATCATACGTATTATTATAACTATGTATAATTTCATGAGCTAAACCAGCGGTAGGCGAATTATGTCCAATATTATCCGGAGTTGCCTCTTTTTTATGATCTTTAATAAATCTAATACCTTGGCGAGATACAAATTCAATCTCATTTTTTTCTCTATTATATCTCGTTCCAGTTTTTTTACTTCCTTCAACTATTTCAAGAGTTACATTCTCATCTTCAATCAACTGACCCAACATATCAGGTGAATTGGAATCACAACTATTCCCTCCAATACACAATTCTAAGGCACCTGAAGAATATAATAAATCAATAGCTTTATATACGTCTCTTTCAAAATCATCTTCAATATCGTCGTAATTTCTATCTTTTTCATAGGAATAATAATTGTCTCCTATTTTAATCCTTTTCCCATCTGGGTCAATGAAAAATATAGGGTTATTCATAGTGTAAGTATAAGGGGACCATCTTACATAGTCATCAGACAATGGGTCTAAGTTCATCCATCTACCTAAACTAGCATCGTAATTTCTTGCTCCGAAGTCGTGCCATTCTAAACCAAGTTCTTCATTAAGTTCTTTTCCATTATACCCAAACTTCTGCGCTGCAGAATTTCCAAGTGATAAAACAATATCATTGTACCCTTTGTGTTTGAGTCCAAAAGGATAGTAATTACTTTCCTCTACAATTTCATTCGTATTTGGATCATTGGTTACATCAATATCTCCGTCACCATTAGCATCTGAGTAGGATAATCGAACGTTTCCTAAATGGTCTTTATACTGATAAACATAATTAAAGCCTGTATTATCCTTAGTTACATAACCCTCTACATGGTTAAAAAACTCTAAATTATTGTTTTTATAAACATAATTACCAGCGTAATCAGTTGTGGATGTATTACCATTCTCTGTAACTACTTTTCTTAATTTAGTTCCATTAGCATCATAAATATAATTAATAATATTGCTTCTATCTTTAGCAACTCTAGTAGGCAAGTTTAAGTGATTATATTGATCTATTCCAAATCCATTATGAATTGAAGTTAAATTTCCATTTTGATCATAATAATAATCATTACTTGTACTGGTATTACTATCTTTAAAACCAAAATCAGCACTTCCTGTATCATTCACTTTTAAAAGCTTATTTCCGCTATCATAAGTATATGTTAAGTTATCCATCACCCCAAATGATGTGGCTGCACTATTTAAATGCCCTCTTCTGGTAAGTCTTAAAATATTTCCGTTTTTATCGTATTGGATTCCAGAAACATCATAATTCGAAGTGGTAGCACCACTGGCAGACACTATTCGATTTAATGCATCGTATTGGTACGAGTATGTTTTAGAACTTCTATCTGTGTTTAAGGTATTCCAACTGGTTTGACTGATGTTTCCATTAAATAAAGCCGTTCCACTTGTTGGTTTATCATAAACTAATGTAAAGTTAAACAAATCATTATCATTATGCGTATCTTGATTTATATTTTTTAACCAACCACGTACATTATAGCTATAATCAACTTTTTGTAAGCTATTTTCTCCAGAACCCCCTACTTCTTTTTTAGCTAACTGTCCTAAAGCATCGTACTTATTTTCTACGATATTTTCAGTATGTCCAGCTATCGTTTGTGTTTGCTTTTTCATTCTTCCTCCATGGTCATAGGTAAAGGCATCTACTATAACAATAGCATCTTCTGTTCCTTTTTGGTGGGTGGTTTTGGTTTCTAACACTTTTCCTACAAAATCTAACTTGTTTTCAACAATATCGGTAGTCCCTAAAAACTCGTTATGACTGTACACATAAATGGGGCGCGCCTTTTCATCATAACAGGTTATTGTAGTAATCCAAGAACTAGTTTCCAATACTTTTACCTTCGAAACGGTAGCTAAACCTTTTGTGTTGGTGGTAATTCGCTCATTATATGTATTTGTAGTCGGTAAAGTAAACCCTGTTGGTAAATCCGTATACCCATCATAATAATTTACCGTAAGTGTTTTCAAGTTAGTACTCGGGAAGTTATTATTGGTATAATACAATCCACTCGATATAGTTGGAACCCTGTTTTCGAAATACTCTGAAGCCTCATTATTTTGCGTATTCACATGATACTGCATCTCATGCTGATTGACATCTGAAGCATGTGTATACATTCCTGTAAATACTGTTCTTCCTAATGCATCATATTTCGTAAAAAGCCACTTTTTATTTGCTCTTAAATTAGCATCCTGTGTTAAAATTGGACGATCTAGTTTATCATACACAATATACTCCCATAATTTCCCTGGTATTTTTTTTAACACCAATCTATTACGATTATCATATTTATATTGATAACACAACTCTCCTAATTCTGTTAAACTTACTGTTCCGTTTTCAGTACTCACTTTTGGAGGTAACACATAGGTTAAATTTCCAAAATCGTCATAAACATAATAAGTATCGTGTTTTTCTTGGTTATTGTAGGTACGTTTTAAAATTACCTGACCCTGTTTGTTTTTAAACTCTTCTGTTGTATGATCTAATCCTGATGTCCAGTTTTCATCCTTAGTTACTGTTTTAAATAAGGTTCCTGCAGGATATGAAGTTTCTTCGGCATTTTGTAAACTCGGCATATAGGTTGTTATTCCATTTACGGTGTTTACTGTTAAGTTCACCGTAAACAGTTTTACCTCACCAGCAATATTGGTATCGTATCCAAAATCTATTTCATGCCCCTCTCCTAACTTCCAAGCCTTCCCAGGCGCTGCCTGTTGGAGCACTCTGCTCAATGGGGAGTTTTCTAGGTTCTTTTGAGAAAACGCATTGATTTGATGTACATCTGTAATTCCAGGAAAATCATCAGCATAATTATCCATATAATATTGCTGAGTAGTTACCTTAGCATTCGTCTTTATACTTCCATCATTACTGGTTGCTGCGTATGGTAAAAACTCTTTGTCTTGCCTTCCGTAATTATCGTAATCAAAATGAGTTACAATATCAGATTTCGTATTCGATTGCTTAATTGCTACACTTTGTTTTGCTCTACCCAATCCATCAAAATACGATACGCTTTCAGCAAAATCTCTTATATACAACCCTTGAGTTCCAGCTTGCTCAACAGAGTTTGTCATTTCTTTTTGATACACTCTGGTAAACACATAGTTTTCATTACTCAAACTAGGTAAGGTATATGGAGTACCAATACAACCTTGCTCAGTTCCATATTCTGTTGGACAGGCATCCGTATTGTTTAAAACATAACCACTAGGCTGTGTACATTGTGTTTTTATGGTGTTTGGATCACCAAAACCATCAGCATCAGCATCAGCATACCATTTGGTATTCGGATTGTAAGAAGCATTTGTATCGTTACAATCGGATGAATTCGCTACATAACCACTAGGTTTTACACTTCTGTACACTTTTATCGCAAGGTTACCAAAACCATCTCCATCAGCATCCCGATAAAAATTTTGTGGTGCTATGTTTGTTATTAAATTCGTTGTATCATCATAATCGTTACTGTTGCTCACATAACCCGACGGCTGAGAACATGATCGTGTTGTTGTATTTGCATCTCCAAATCCGTCAGCATCGGCATCTTTATACCATATTGGCGCTGGTGTAATACTATAACTTATGCTTCTAGAAGAACTCCAGCAACCTGAAGTATTATTTCTTGCACGTAAATAATAAACCGTACCACTGGTTCTAGTAATACTACTACTTGAATTCGAAGTACTCGTACCTCCTGAGCTACTTTGCCAATACCAAGTAATTCCACTTGGTGAACTTCCTTTGGTTAAAACGGTACTCGCACAATTATTGGTAACCGTTGGTACCGAAGGCACACCTGGAACAGAATTAATACTATAGCTTACATTTCGTGAAGAACTCCAACAACCCGTTGTATTATTTCTTGCTCTTAAGTAATACACCGTACCACTAGTTCTGGTAATACTAGCACTTGAATTTGAAGTACTCGTGCCGCCTGAGCTACTTTGCCAATACCACGTAATTCCGCTTGGTGAACTTCCTTTAGTTAAAACAGTATTTCCACAATTTTTAGTAATTGACGGAGTTGTTGGTACACTTGGAATAGTCTTAATACTATAACTCACGCTTCGTGAGGAACTCCAACAGCCTGTACTGTTATTTCTTGCACGTAAATAATAAACAGAACCACTCGTTCTGGTAATACTGTTACTCGAATTTGAAGTACTCGTACCTCCAGAACTACTTTGCCAGTACCACGTAATTCCGCTTGGTGGATTACTCCTTGTTAATCTTGAATTCCCACAGTTATTCGCAACCGTTGGCGTACTCGGTACACTTGGAATTGCTTTGATACTATAACCAACACTTCGAGAAGAACTCCAACAGCCTGTACTGTTGTTTCTTGCGCGTAAATAGTAAACAGAACCACTGGTTCTGGTAATACTAGCACTTGAATTTGAAGTACTTGTTCCACTCGAACTACTTTGCCAATACCACGTAATTCCGCTTGGAGGATTGCTTCGTGTTAGTCTTGAATTCCCACAATTATTCACTACCGTTGGGGCACTTGGAATACCCGGAACTGACTTAATACTATAACTTACACTTCGTGATGAACTCCAGCAACCTGAAGTATTATTTCTTGCACGTAAATAATAAACAGAACCACTAGTTCTGGTAATACTACTACTCGAATTTGAAGTACTCGTACCTCCTGAACTACTTTGCCAATACCAAGTAATTCCACTTGGAGGGTTACTTCGTGTTAATCTTGAATTCCCACAATTGTTTGCTACCGTTGGCGTACTCGGCACACTTGGAGTTACTTTAATACTATAACCAACACTTCGAGATGAACTCCAACATCCTGAACTGTTATTTCTTGCACGTAAGTAATAAACCGACCCACTAGTTCTGGTGATACTGCTACTTGAATTTGAAGTACTTGTTCCACTCGAACTACTTTGCCAATACCACGTAATTCCGCTTGGAGGATTGCTTCGTGTTAGTCTTGAATTCCCACAATTATTCACTACCGTTGGGGCACTTGGAATACCCGGAACTGACTTAATACTATAACTTACACTTCGTGATGAACTCCAGCAACCTGAAGTATTATTTCTTGCACGTAAATAATACACTGAACCACTGGTTCTAGTAATACTTCTACTCGAATTCGAAGTACTCGTTCCGCCTGAACTACTTTGCCAATACCAAGTAACACCACTTGGAGGATTGCTTCGTGTTAGTCTTGAATTCCCACAATTATTGGCTACTGATGGAACACTTGGAATACTCGGTACAGATTTAACACTATAACTTACAGTTCTTGAAGAACTCCAACATCCCGTTGTATTATGTCTTGCTCTTAAATAATAGACTGAACCACTGGTTCTGGTAATACTGCTGCTCGAATTTGAAGTACTCGTACCTCCCGAACTACTTTGCCAATACCAAGTAATTCCGCTTGGAGGATTGCTTCGTGTTAATTTGGTATTCCCACAATTATAGGTTATCGAAGGAGTAGAAGGAGTGCTTGGTCTTGGTCCTTCATCAACAGATCCATCACAATCATTATCAATTCCATCACATTTTTCAAGCGATCCTGGATAAATACTTGAGTTAGAATCATTACAATCTCCTGATCTATTGACGTAAGTCAACGTATTTGAAGGGTTGTTTAAGGAAGGTGCACTACAGCCTAAAATACCTGCTCCTGCTCCATATCCATCTCTATCATTATCCACATACCATTTTTTAGGTAATCCAGTATTGCTATCGTTACAATCACTAGCATTGCTAACATAACCATTAGGTGCTGAACATGCTGTAATTCTTGAACTTGGATTTCCATAACCATCACCATCGGCATCTCTATACCATGTTCTACTTCCTCTGATGCTCGCATTACTGTCATTACAATCGTTTCTGTTACTCACATACCCTGAGGGGCGAGTACAAGAAAAAACAAGCACTTTGGGGTTTCCATAACCGTCACCATCAGCATCACGATACCATGCCTGTTTTCCTTTAATACTAGCATTACTATCGTCACAATCTAAATTATTACTAACATAACCATAAGGTTTACTTTTGCCAGTACGACTAATATTCGGGTTTCCTAAACCATCACCATCGGCATCTCTATACCATGTGTTGTTTCCTATGGGATCGGTCGGAAAGGTAAATTGAGCATAACCTTGGTTAACAAAAAACAAGGTTAATAACACAGACAATACAATATATTTTTTCATAGCTTATTGATTTTTATAGTTGTATTTATGTTCCTTTAAAATATTACCATCCGAATCTTTAATGAATCGTAAACGATTAAAATCATCATAATCATAGTACATGGTTTTTCCTCTTGGATCGGTAATACTGGTAACTCCAATTAAAGGATCGTAAGTGTAGGTTATAATTTGGGCATTTACCAAATTAGGTGCTAATTGAGGATTTCTCAATTTGTTTAATGAGGTTCGCAAGGTGTTTTCAGAAATAATGTCAGAATCAGAATTAGAATTATTCTGTATTTCTGTTTTTAGCGAACTAGGAATATCGGTTAACCTAGCGTTTTCAATTTTCGCCACAGGCTGGGTATCATTGTACCCCCAAATATATACGATATGAGTACCATCTTTTTTACTTACCTCTGTCGGATTTCCCTTAGCATCATATGCATGATAAACAACTCTATCTTCTAATGGTTGAGTTCCTTTTGCTGTCTTGATTGTATTGGGAAGCACAATATTTGGCCAGGAATTATCCGCACTATTATCCTTATAATTTGTTTTCTGATGAGTTAATAGTTCTCCATCATCTTTAACACTATTACTATTGTTATCTTGAAAAGTGAAGGTATCTATTGGAACAAATCTATTAGCTTCTACCAATCTTCGCTCTGCACTGGTTCTATCAGCAACTTCTAAATCTTGAGGGTAAATAGTTTCACCCAATATTACCTTTCCAGATGATAAGGTCTGTTTGGTTTTACTTAATTGATAGTGCTTATAGTAATTATAAAAATTCTCCGTTGTTGTTACCTGATTTCCTGAATCAAAATAATTAGTTTCAGTAGTAGAATGTAAATTCATGGTACCTCCTGTCAAATGATAAATACGGTATCCTGCATAGGCGGGATTACTCGGATCATTAAAATAACTAGGAGGAGTTCTTTTCAACATGTACAGCGGTAACCTAAAATAGTTTCTATTCCTCTCGTAGCTCGAATTAGTGTTAGTTTCCCATCCTTGGTCACTTCCAATAGGAGTGAACACAAAATCAAGATGTCTCAACCCAGGAATCTCAAAGTCCGCCTCATATATATTATTCCCATAAATATATTTATAATACGTCTCTTTAATTAATTGAAAATTCCCATTTTCTAATCGTTTAAACTGTTTTACCCGAACAGGTTTACCTCTTAACCATTCATTATCCGTTGGGGGATGGTAAGGGAATTCCCAATAGTCTCCTCCTGTATCATCTAAATTTGTATAGGTATATTCAGTCTTTCCTATATTTTGCCCTTTGGTTCCAATATATTCAACTACACCTGAATATCCAATAGCATTCGGTTGATAACTACTATAAGCACTAGTAGCATCAAAATACTTCGTCATATTAGCATATTGAGAATCATACTCACTATTAGGCGTATTAATAAAAGAAGGAAAACCTATAATTGCGCCACTAGGTCTACCGCCTGAAGCCCCTAAATTTGTGTCTAAAGAAAACCTGTAGTCATACTCCTTTGTGGATACTGTTCCGTTTTCATTGATATGCTCAATTTTTTTGATGCGTTTTCCTGCTCCATATAAATTATCAAGATCATCTGGTAAATCATACGAGATTTCTAATTGAAAATCAAATCTGGGATCTTTATATAGTTCCTGCCAATTATTATGATCTCTTAGCACTTCCAAACCTATAGTTATACTTCCAGAGTAATCACGAGAACTGGTCCAAAAAGTACTTTCCTCTCCTATGTTTATATAATTTCCGTTGTAACTAAACTTGAACAAACAATCTGGTAAATCTGCTGGATCATCAACATGTCTTAAGTGTAAACAACTTGGTTTAATAGTTATTTTCGTTCTTTCTGGAATTTCAACATTAACACTTTTATAAAATGAGAATCCATCATGATAAAAGTTGTTTTTTGTTAATACAACCTTTCTTTCAGTAAGAGTCCCCGGATTAATCTTAGGCAAAACCAATGTTCTAGCATATAACGGAGCCATACCTCTATTGTGTTCATAAGTAAACTTTGAAATTCCTCCTGTGGGGTATTTAATTTCTTTCAAAATTCCGGCCTCAGATTTTAAGGTGTCAACTCGTCTGTTTGGCTCATAGTTACCATACCTAAAAAGTCGGTTAAAAGGACCATTATTCTCAGCTCCATTATAATATCCCCAATAATCTTGTCTTGTTGAAAAAGTAGCGGGTAATACTTGAGGGTCATAAGTAAACTCATGAGGAGGTAACTTTTGTTGCCCCTTTACTTCCTCTACACTCGCTAAAAACATCCTTTTAAAACTCATAGTCATGGTAGGATCATAATCCGCAACATAACTCAACATATTACTTCGATCGTTACTTTCAGTATAGGTATAGTTCAATTTGAAAGACTTAACCAATTCTTCCTTATGATACAAAGAGATTTCATCCAATGAATGACCTGGGTAATCTTGTCTTAAATTAGAAGATTTTTTAAAAACAATACGATCTCTTCCTTGATTGAACTCAATTTTAGTTAGCTGATTTTCATAATTCCATACTTTCGAAAGCTTTGTAGAGATAGCATTTAAATTATTTAAGTTTTCAAGGGAATTCGCTACATCAGGATCATGAGAATGACGGTCCATTACCTTTCGGTAGTAGACGTTATTTTCCGATTCATAAAAGTAACTGATTAGTTCACCATATACGGTTTCAACATCCATTAACTTCCATGCACTATAAATTTGAGAACTTGAAGCGTGTGGACTGTCAAGATTAACGTTACCATTTACAGAAATCGTAAGCCCATTAGAATCTTGATAATCTAAACCTAATCGCGTTCCATCTTTTGACTTCCCAAAATAATAAATATTCCCCTGACTATCTGTTATTTGAAATGAATCAATTCTTCCCGTATTAGCTACACTTCCATCTCTTGTATAAGTAATCTTAACATCCCCATAGCTCTGAATTAAAGGGTTCTCTAAATCGTTATAATCGAATATAAATTTACCACTCACACCACCTGCGTTAAATGTAAACTGATCTGGATAAAAATCAAAATTAAGAGCACCTGAAGATGTTCCTGAATAAATACTCTGCCTAACATTTAGGGAATCAGAATAGGCTTTTAATCGGTTTCCTGGACTCAAATACCCCAGTTCATCTGCCATTCCTCTTGTTTGCCTTGAAATACTACCTCCATATGTTAAGGACCATCCTAATCCTGTTCTTGAAGCTACTTGCGCAACCTGAACACCTCTAGCGTGATAACTTAAACTAATAGGAATCGTTATTCCTTTTTGCTTAATAGTATAAATTGGTACCGAAATATTTGGCAATCCTGTGTAATGAGAAACAGGAATTTCCGTAAACTTTGCCAGTTCGGAGGCTTCTGGAGATGGAGGCACTACATTAGGCAACTCCTGTCCATACCCAAACAAGAAATATAGCATCATAAAGACGCTTGTCATAATTTTTTTCATAAATATGCAATGATTTTGATTAGTAATGATTTTATATTAAACTTTTCCTTATCGTTTATATAAAACAGAAGCGCAGTTATGTACTCAAAATCTAGCTCTTCCCCCCTATACAAGCGTAATTTTTCAAATACCAAAAAAGTTATAAATAAATCCTAGCAATTTTCGGAAGTCTACATTTGTTTCTTTTTCAGCAGTAACAAAAGTATTTACTTCAAACCTAATTTCCAAATAATTGCAAAAAATAGTGTATGAGTATTGTACTACCCACACCCACAATTTGTGTCGCAGCCCTTATTCTTTTTAGGTTTCCAAAAGAATTTCTTTATTAAAAACAATAAAGCTCCAAAGACGGCTATATATGTTAATACTTCTTGCATTAACTCAAAATTTGATAAGATATTAAAGCAGAAACATAAGCTAAAACCCCCATTCCTATTAATTGGATCATAGGCCATTTCCAGCTATTTGTTTCTCGTTTCACTATGGCCAAAGTTGCCATACATTGCATCGCAAAAGAGTAAAAAAGTAATAAAGATATTCCTGTCGCAAAGTCAAATCTTTTCTTGCCAGTTTTTGGGTTTACCTCTGAGGCCATTCTCTCTTTAATCGTCGTGGTATCCTCGTCATCATTTTCAACGCTATAAATGGTAGCCAAGGTACCTACAAACACCTCTCTAGCCGCAAAAGAAGCAACTAAACCAACACCTATTTTCCAATCATATCCTAATGGTTCAACAGCTGGTTCAATTACTTTCCCCATAATTCCTAAGTAAGACTTCTCTAACTTTCCAGATGCTATTTTTTGCTCCAACTCAGCTTCTGAAATACCAGCTTCAGCGTATTTTTGTGTCACATCTTTTTCTACAGTCTTATATGAAGATGGCCCATGAGAAGCTAAAAACCATAAGACGATTGAAATTGCTAAAATGATTTTCCCCGCATCTAAAACAAAAGACTTGGTTTTCTCAAATACCTCCAAGAAAATATTTTTAGCCGATGGTAATTTATAATCAGGCATTTCAACAACAAAAAAGCTATTGCTTTTAATTTTAAGCTGTTTATGTAAAATTACTGCCGCTATTACAGCTGTTGCAAACCCTAAAACATATAAACTCAATAAGGTCAATCCTTGTAAACTGAAGAAACCAAATATTTTTTTATTAGGTATGATTAAAGCGATCAAAATAGCATACACAGGTAATCGTGCAGCACATGTGGTAAAAGGAGTTACCAATATGGTGATTAAACGTTCTTTCCAACTTGATATAGTTCGTGCAGCCATAACTGCCGGAATTGCACAGGCTGTTCCTGAAATTAAAGGAATTACACTTTTCCCATTCATTCCAAAACGACGCATGATTTTATCCATCAAAAAAACCACTCTACTCATATAACCCGTTTCCTCCAGAATAGCAATGAATAAAAACAAAATAGCTATCTGTGGAATAAAAATAACCACACCGCCAATTCCAGGAATAATTCCTTCAGTTAGCAAATCCGTAAACATTCCTTCAGGCAATAATCCTTTTACATATTGTGCTATATCTGCAAACAATCCATCAATGAAATCCATCGGTGCCGAAGCCCATTCAAAAACAGATTGAAAGATTAATAATAACAAGCCGAAAAACAACACATAACCAAATATTTTATGTGTAAAAATTCTATCCAGTCTACTTCGTAAGTCGGACGCTTTTTCCTTATCAACCGTATAGGTTTTCTTTAAAACCTCATTGATTTTTTGATATCGATATATGGTTTCTTTGTGCTGATATCTTTTTTGTTTTGAAATGTCTTTCTTAAAAGATTTTAAAGCTTCCATTTCATCTGACAATAACTTAACATCGTGGTTTTTCGTGAGCATTAACCACAATTCATATATCGAAAAACGATCGCTAATCTTTCCTAAAGAAGTAAAATATTCAGCATCTATTTTTTCATAAAAACCTTTGAAGTTTGAGTGTGTTTTTAATGTTGAGAAATCAGCTATGTTTTGCTTTAACTCTTGAATCCCCTGCTTTGTTCTTACAGAGATTAAAACTACTTTTGTTTGCAATTCAGCTTCCAAAGCCTCTAAATCAATCGAAATTCCTTTTTTATTCATTTCATCCGCCATATTAATGGCAAGAATTACAGGAATTTTCAAATCTTGAATTTGAGAGAATAAAAGTAAGTTTCTTTTTAAATTTTCTACATCGGCTACCAAAACAATAACATCGGGAATATCGTTTGGATCATTGCTTAGCAAAGATTTCAGTACAATGCTTTCGTCTAACGATGTCGGATTAATACTATAAGTTCCAGGTAAATCTGTAATTAACGCAGAAGTGTTATTGTTTAGCTTTGTTGTTCCTTGCTTTTTATCAACCGTAACTCCAGGGTAATTACCTACTTTTTGATTTAAACCTGTTAACTCATTAAACAATGATGTTTTTCCAGTATTTGGGTTCCCAATTAAACTTACTTTTAACTTCGTACTCATTGTTTGTTTTTAAATTTTAGTAACTATAATTTGGCAAGCAGTTTCTTTTCGTATGGCAAGGTGACTCCCATTTACACAGATATACATTGGATCGTTCAGTGGAGCTATTTGTAATAACTCAACCTCAGCCCCAGGCAAACAGCCCATTTCCAATAATTTTAAAGGTATTCTATCCAGACACTCTTCTGATACGATTCCCTTTTCCCCGATTTGTAGCGTAGCGATTGTATTCAAAAACAATAGTTATTTAGCTTGCAAATATACCAAAATAGAACCATTCTAAACTGAAGCAGACGCAAGAACGTTGCAATTTAACATCAAAACAACCTTTACAAAAGATTCTTTTTAAACTCTTTTTGTAAGAGAGCTATTCCAAAACAACTTCAAAATCCTTAAAAAAACAGGATCAATCATTTATTAAATTCAGCATACCTACTTCACTAAAAAAAGCAATTATAAACCTTTCCCTCTATTCGAATGATTATTCGCAACTTACATCTAACCTCAAAAAAACAAATAAACTAAACAGATGAAACTGTATATTTGTACTATGACTTTTGAAGACATTATCGGGCAAGAACATATTAAAGAGCACTTAAAAAAATCTGCTGAAAATGGTAGAATTCCTCATGCACAATTGTTCATAGGAAAAGAAGGAACGGGTAGCTTACCCATGGCAATCGCTTATGCTCAATATATTTTATGTAGTTTTTCCGATAATCCAGAAGCTTGTCAAGTAAAATGTAATAAACTTCAGCATCCAGACCTTCATTTTGCTTTTCCTGTTACCACCACAGATTCTGTAAAAAGTCACCCTGTGAGTAATTTATTTTTGGAAGAATGGCGCTCTTTTTTAGCAGAACAACCTTATGGAAGTTTATATAACTGGTTTCAGCATATTGGTGTTGAAAACAAACAAGGTCAAATTGGTGTTGATGAAGCCGAAGATGTTGTAAAAAAGCTTCAATTAAAATCGTATGAAGGAGGTTTTAAAATTATGATTATTTGGATGGCAGAAAAGATGAATATCGCGGCCTCAAATAAACTTTTAAAACTTATTGAAGAACCACCAAGTAAAACTATTTTTTTGCTAGTTGCTGAAGACGAAGGTCAAATTATAAACACCATTAAATCACGATGCCAAGCATTGCATTTTCCTGCTTTAGGCGAAGATAGTATTGTTAAAGCATTGGTAAAAAATGAGGGTATCAATGAAAATGAAGCCTTAAAAATAGCGCATCAATCGGAAGGCAATTACAACAAAGCTGTACATATTTTTCATAACGATTCAAATGATACTATTTATGAAGAATGGTTTATTACTTGGATTCGAAGTGCTTTTAAAGCCAAAGGAAATGCTACCGTTATACAAGATTTAATTGGATGGTCGGAAGCAATCGCAAAATCAGGTAGAGAAACTCAAAAGCAATTTCTTCAATACTGTTTGCAGTTTTTCCGTCAAGCATTATTACTGAATTACGGAACTCCTGATTTGGTGTTTTTAGAAACTAAAACTTCCAACTTTGACCTTGCCAAATTTGCTCCTTTTGTGCATAGTGGAAATATTTTAACTATTGAAAAAGAAGTGAGTGACGCCCAATATCATATTGAAAGAAACGGAAATGCTAAAATAATTTTGTTAGATTTATCCATTAAACTTACGCGTCTTTTGCATGCAAAAGAGGAAAAAATCAATTAGTAATGGCGACTAATCTATCACATTTTCAGTTTCAAAACTTCTCCAAAAACAGCTTAAAAAAATATATAAAACCACTGCAGTTTTTCATTTTATTAGCACTGATTTTAACTGTAATTACAGGGTGTAACTCTTCTAAAAAACAAACTAAAACTTCGTCAGAATCAAAATCGGCTCAATTTTTGCTGCAAAAGTTCATGATCGGGGACTGGGAAACATCATATATCAAAATAACCTATCCAACCTATAAAAAATCGGATAGCACTTATGTGTTTGAAGATGATTTTAGCAAACCAAACTCTGGAAAAGCACAATCTACTTATAAAAAGGATGGTACTTTTTCTGCTTGGTTTTTGTTAGCAAACAAGAAAAAAGTAGGTGAAACTACTGGTAATTGGAAAACCAAAGGGGACAGTTTACATGTTGATTATCAATATCAGGGAAAACAGGTACAAGCCTGGTATGCTATTCAACCAACTGAAAAAGGTTTTCAAGGTAAAGTTATATACGATTGGGATGATGATACCGAGTTCGACGACGAATTATTAATGAAAACTAAAAGACTAACTAACAATTGACATTTTTTAACAACATTTCTTTAAGGACGAGAATATTTTTATCAATGATACTCTTGGTATTATTGACATCAATGCTCATAGTTTATGTAACAGTATATCAATACGAAGAACAAACTAAAGACTACAACGAATCACGATTTGGAAGAAAGGAACAAGCAACAGCCCACAATATTAAAATAGAGCTTAGCAAAACTACCTATCCTGTTACTTCCGAAAACCTTCCGAAGATATTTCAAGATAAAATTTATGAAATAGCTTCTGTACACAAGCTTACGATTTCGATGTATGATATGGAGGGGAAACTCCTGAAATCATCAATTCCTTATAATTTTGATCAAGCCAAGGAAATTCCTCTACCGCCAAAAACCGTAAAAATTTTAGCGATCAATTCGAATCACAGAATTGTAAAAGACACCTTAATTGATGGTGTAAAACATCAATCGTCTTTCACCTATATTAACGATTCCAGATTTAAAAGAATAGGAATTTTAGAACTACGAATAGCTCAAGATAATTCGGATCAAATCAAAGAACTTGAAGAGTTCTTATCAAGACTGACATTAGTGTACGGACTAATGCTTATTTTGGCTATTGTACTAGCGTATTTCCTATCAAGTTATATTACAAGATCAATTAAAACGATTGCCGAAAAAATTAAGGAAACTCGATTAAACCAACGCAATGAAAAAATAATTCTTCATGCCGCTAGTTCAGAAATTATATCGCTAGTAGAATCGTATAATAATATGATTGATCAGCTTGAAGAAAGTGCCGTAAAATTGGCTAAAAGTGAACGTGAAGAGGCTTGGAAAGAAATGGCAAAACAAGTAGCGCACGAAATTAAAAATCCACTAACACCAATGCGTCTTACTGTTCAGAGTTTTGAAAGAAAGTTTAATCCTGAAGACCCAAATATAAAGGACAAAGTTGCTGAGTATAGCTTAACACTCATTCAACAGATAGATGTTATGAGTTCTATTGCGTCTGCTTTTTCTGACTTTGCTAAAATGCCAAAACAAAAGAGAGAAAAATTAAATGTAAACGATGTTGTTAAACATTCTTTAGACATTTTTACAGAAGACTATATCGAATATAAAACTGATGAACCTGAACTATATGCTAGTTTAGACAAAACTCAACTGATACGTATCGTAACGAATCTGGTTAAGAATGCTACCCAAGCTATGAAAAACGATGGAACTCCACCGAAAATTGAAGTGAAGTTAGCTTCCGAAGGGAATAACGTTAAGATTTCTGTTTCAGACAATGGAAAAGGAATCAATGAAGAAAATAAGGAACTAGTGTTTGAACCTAAATTCACCACAAAAACAAGTGGTATGGGGTTAGGGCTTCCAATGATTAAAAAAATCATAGAAACCTATGATGGAACAATTAGTTTTACTTCAACTGAAGGAATTGGTACCGTTTTTACCGTAATTTTACCTAAAACATAGTATTGCATTATATTGACAAAATAAACTAAACAAAACATGAGTTACGAAAATATCTTAATTAAAAAAAAAGAAGGCTTAGCGACAGTTACCATTAATCGTCCAAAAAAATTAAATGCCCTAAATAAAGCTACAATTGAAGAACTTCATACCGCTTTTGAAGCATTGGAAGACGATGCAAGCATTAAAGTAATTGTTATTACAGGAAGTGGAGAAAAAGCTTTTGTTGCGGGAGCAGATATTTCAGAATTCGCTAACTTTTCACCAGAGGAAGGTGCCAGATTAGCTAGAAAAGGACAAGAAATGTTGTTTGATTATATTGAAAATTTATCAACTCCAGTAATCGCTGCTGTAAACGGTTTTGCTTTAGGTGGTGGGTTAGAACTTGCCATGGCTTGTCATTTTAGAATTGCTTCTGACAATGCAAAAATGGGACTTCCAGAAGTTTCTTTAGGTGTAATTCCTGGTTATGGTGGAACACAACGTTTACCACAACTTGTAGGAAAAGGTAGAGCCATGGAATTGATTATGACCGCAAGTATGATTGGTGCATCTGATGCAAAAGAATACGGACTTGTAAATCATGTAACTTCTCAAGAAGAATTATTCGGACTTGCAGAAAAACTTGCTTCAAAAATCATGAAAAACTCATCTGTTGCCATTGGAGCGGCCATCAGAGCTATTAATGACAATTACAGAGATGGTGTGAATGGTTATGATACGGAAATAGCCGAATTTGGAGATAGCTTTGGTACTGAAGATTTTAAAGAAGGAACAACTGCATTCTTAGAAAAAAGAAAACCTAATTTTCCAGGAGCTTAAAACTGTTTTTCAAAGACAATTTTTGTCTGATTCACAGCATTTGTATATACATTGATGATATTAAATCCGTTTTTGAGATTTAATATCATCATTGGTTTAAAAGCATTCATAGATTTCGTTCTCGCTTTTTTATAACCCTTCTTTTTAGCCTCTTTATGCTGTAACTCCATCAACTTTTGTCCAACTCCAAATTTTCTATATGTTTCTAGAACTCCACCTACCCAACTGTACATTGTTTCTTCATTGTATCGATAACCTATTTTAAAACCTACAGGATTTTCTCCATCAAATGCTACAATTGCAAATACATTTTCTTTCATTTTAATCCTGTCTTTGAAAAAATCGATATTCGCAGAATCGAAAATGGTAGTGTACAAATTCAGTAAAACTGTTAATTCATTTTCGGTAAAAGTTTCTGTGATAATTTGATAGGTAAAATCTTTCATAAAATAAAAATAGCACTTAAAAAGTTTTTAAATGCTATTTCTTTACTTAAGGGGAAAAAAAAGATTTTTTTTCTTGGGAATACTTGCCAAACATAGCGTTATTTTATTAAAAAACAAAATTTAACATAAACCTTATTATAAAATAATAATAATTTAACATTAAACTCCTTGCCACTCTTGATAAAACTGTTTTAGGAACTCTTCCATGTATTTATGACGCTTCAAAGCCATCTCTTTTCCTGTCTTTGTATTCATTCTGTCCTTTAATAAAAGAAGCTTTTCATAAAAATGATTAATCGTTGGAGCTGTTGACTTTTTATATTCTTCTTTAGTCATATTCAAGTTGGGAGGTACGTCTGGATTGTACAACTCTCGATTCTTAAAACCACCGTAATTAAAACACCTTGCAATACCAATGGCTCCAATGGCATCCAAACGATCAGCGTCCTGAACAACATCTAACTCTAAAGAGCTAAACTCTTGATTAAAATTACCTCCTTTAAAAGAAATGTTTTTTATAATATTTTCAACATGCACAATTATTGACTCCCCTACATTTTGGCTTTCCATAAACTCACGTGCTTTTCTTGGACCTACTGTTTCATCTCCACCATGAAATTTGCTGTCAGCAATATCATGTAGCAATGCTCCCATTGCTACGATAAAACCATCTACATTCTCTGTTTTCGCAATAGTTAACGAGTTTTTATACACACGCTCAATATGAAAATAATCATGCCCTCCTTCTGCTCCTTTCAAGGTGTTTTTTACAAACTGAATTGTATTATCAATAATTGTTTTTTTGTCCATAAAGCAAAAATATAGAAAAGAACTTATCTTGACATTTTCTATTTCCCAAAAAACAAAAAGTCAAGATGAGTTCAATAAAAAAATCCTGAGCTATTCACTCAGGATTCTTATTTTTTGTGTTTAACTTATTACTAAGCTAATACTGTATTTTTAATTAAATCATTTGCTACTAAATACTCAGCAATTTGAATCGTGTTAGTTGCAGCTCCTTTTCTTAAGTTATCAGCAACAATCCACATATTTAATGCATTTTCTCTTGATAAATCTCTTCTGATTCTTCCAACGAAAACCTCATCTTTTCCTTCTGCAAAGAAAGGCATTGGGTACTCATTGTTTTCGATATCATCTTGAACAATCACTCCGTCAGTTTCAGAAAGAACCGATCTTACATCTTCTAACTTATAGTGAGAATCGAACTCTAAGTTCACTGCTTCTGAGTGTCCTCCTACAACAGGAATTCTTACTGCTGTTGCTGTAACACCAATACTTGGATCTCCTAAAATCTTGTGAGTTTCTCTCACTAACTTTAACTCCTCTTTAGTATAACCAGCTTCCTCAAAAACATCACAATGAGGTAATGCATTTTTATGAATTTGGTATGGATATGCAGCTTCTCCTTCAACACCATTAGATTCATTTTCTAACTGACGAACAGCTTTTACTCCTGTTCCTGTAATTGATTGGTATGTAGAAACTACTATTCTATTAATTTTATACTTCTCATGTAATGGAGCTAAAGCCAACACCATTTGAATTGTAGAACAGTTAGGATTTGCAATAATCTTATCATTCTCTGTTAACTCTCCTGCATTAATCTCTGGAACAATTAACTTCTTTGTTGGATCCATTCTCCAAGCTGATGAATTATCAATTACTGTAGTTCCTACTGCAGCAAACTTTGGAGCCCACTCTAAAGAGGTTCCTCCTCCAGCTGAGAATAAAGCTACATCAGGTTTCATAGAAACTGCTGTTTCTAAACCAACTACTGTGTAATTAGTTCCTTTATACTCTATTTGATTTCCAACTGAACGTTCAGAAGCAACAGGGATTAATTCTGTTACTGGAAAATTTCTTTCAGCTAATACCTGTAACATTACATTACCTACCATTCCGGTAGCTCCTACAACCGCTACTTTCATTTCTTTATTATTTTATTTTTTAATGATCAATGCAACCTTAAAATTCTGTCGTAATTTGAACTCGTGGGTTACATATTTTCCAAATTGATTTTTTTCTAAAACTTGTTATTTATGTATAACAATTACAAAGGTTTAAAAAAATCGCTTTAGTTGTATATTAATTTTATGTTTTTTTATTCTGAGTTTAAAATCTAATCAAAAATAAATTAAACGTGATATTTTAAACAATAAACCCCAAAAAATCAGTAACTTTGCCGCGTTTTTAAAAAACATTAAATATTTGTTTAACTTAAAAAGGTATAGCATGCAACTGTACAACAAGTTAAGCGCAAGTGAGCGCTCAAAATTAATTGACGAAGCGGGAGAAGACCGTCTTACCATTTCTTTTTATCAGTATTACAAAATAGAAAACCCTACACTTTTCAGAAACAAACTCTTTATCGAGTGGAATGAACTCGATGTTTTAGGAAGAACTTATGTTTCCTATGAAGGTATTAATGCTCAAATTTCTGTTCCAGCGAAGAAGTTCTTGGAATTAAAAGAGCAATTGGATAATATTTCATTCTTGAAAGATATCCGCTTGAATGTAGCAGTTGAGCAAGACAACAAATCGTTCTTGAAGCTAAAAGTAAAAGTTCGTGATAAGATTGTTGCCGATGGATTAAATGATGAAACATTTGATGTAACCGACAAAGGGGTTCACCTATCTGCTAAAGAATTTAATGCAATGCTCGAAGATCCGAACACTGTTTGCGTTGATATGAGAAATCATTATGAGAGCGAAATCGGGCATTTTGATGGTGCAGTAACTCCTGATGTTGACACCTTCAGAGATTCATTAGATATTATTGAAGAAGATTTAAAAGATCATAAAGAAGATAAAAACCTTTTAATGTATTGTACAGGAGGTATTCGTTGCGAAAAAGCTTCTGCCTATTACAAACACAAAGGTTTTAAAAACGTATTCCAACTTGAGGGTGGAATTATAGAATATACTCGTCAGGTAAAAGAAGAAAACATAGAAAACAAATTCAAAGGTAAAAACTTTGTTTTCGATCATCGCCGTGCTGAGCGTATCTCTGATGATGTAATTTCTAATTGTCATCAATGTGGTAAGCCATGTGATACACATACCAATTGTGCCAACGAAGGATGCCATCTATTATTCATTCAATGTGATGAATGTAAAGAGCAAACGCAAAACACTTGTTCACCTGAGTGTCAAGACATCATTCAACTTCCTTATGAAGAGCAAAAAACTTTAAGAAAAGGGAAACATGCAAGTAATAAGATTTTCAAAAAGGGGCGTTCAGAAGCTCTGAAGTATAAGAAATAATCAAAATATAAAAAGCACCATAAAAGGTGCTTTTCTTATTAATTAGAATGGGTTTAAATACTTTTTTTGTGGGTTTTCCGTACCTTTGCAAGAACAATATTTACACTTAATTTCATTGTTTAACAATACATTTTTCTCGTGAAAAAGCGTTTTCCTTTAATAGTCAAAATCTCCATAATTTCTGTTTATTTAATTTTTTTAGCGGGTTCTGTTGTTCGCATGACAGGATCTGGAATGGGATGTCCTGATTGGCCAAAGTGTTTTGGTTATTATATCCCTCCTACTTCGGAAGAGCAAATTACTTGGCAACCGAATTCTAGCTATAAAAAAGGGATGATTATTGTTAAAGACGAGGCTTTATTTGTTGCTGAAAGTGATTTAACTACAGAGGAGACTTTTAACGCTTCTAATTGGGAAAAATACACTAAACATGACTATGCCAAATTTAATAAATACCATACTTGGACTGAATATATAAATAGGTTAGCCTCAGTGTTGGCAGGATTTGTTTTTCTGTTTTTAGTTTATGCCGCTTCTAAATTTTGGAGAGAAAACAAAGCAATTCCTTTATTAGCTTACACTGCCTTTTTCTTGATGCTTTTTGAAGCTTGGTTAGGTAAAACCGTCGTTGACACCAACTTAAAACCAACAGTTATTACCATACATATGATCGCTGGTTTGATTATTGTTGCACTGCTTTTATGGTTACATTTTATTGTTAGTGAACCTAAAGAACGTACAGTGAAATATAATGGCTTATTTAATAAATTATTGATAGCATCTGTTATTTTTTCTTTGATTCAAATAGCTTTAGGAACTCAAGTCCGTCAGTTTATCGATGAACAAGTCAAGCTTCACGGTTTTGACAATAAAGAGTATAGTTTAATGGATCCTAACTTTAAGTTTTACTTCCATCGCTCTTTTACTATTGCTATTGTATTAGTGAATTTAGGAATGTTTTACCTTAATCAAATAAAGGACCTAGGTTTTAGATTAGTAAATTGGATTGTTTTCTTAATCTTTCTAGAAACCATTACGGGTATTTTAATGTATTATGCTGAGTTTCCTTTAGGAACGCAAGCCACTCATCTTTTAGCGGGTGCAATACTATTTGGACTTCAATTTTATCTGTGGTTACAGAGTAGAAAATCTGTTACCATCGGAGAACAAAATACCACATTAAAATAGTAAATATTATACTCGGTAGTATATTGATAATGGCTCTGAGCATATTATAACGATTAAATTTAATCATTCCTTGAACTAATATTTTTACAGAAATTATAGAGGTCACTATTAACAAACTCTTCTTTACAATTTGACTATTTACCAGCTCTGTATCAAGGTAAAAATGGTGTAGATTATCAATTATCAGAAACACTATAAAAAGAAGAATCTGAGGTATGAGTGAATAGGCATACAAAGAACAGACTTCTGTAAAACTAGCTTCCCCTTTGAGCAACCTTCCTATTCTATGAAGAATAAAGGCGTAAACCATTCCCAAAATTATATAAGCACATATTGTTAATACAAGAAATAAGAGCGCTATTAAAAACTTACTTTCCTCAAGAAAGTCAAAATTAGATATAAAACTAACTAAACCTGTTAAAACAAAAATAACAAGACTCCCACGATACAAATCATCTTCATATTGTTCGTCCAAAAATTTTAATCCTTTAGGTGTATTGAATAGTATATGGAAAATAGTTTTCATTTTTCAAATAGCAACTTATTGTTTCATTGAGATTGAATAGACAAAAAGTTCATTCTAAAAGTCAACTTTCAACTTACAACAAAACTAATTTTTCCACTTTAAACTCTCCATCATTCGAACCATATCCTTTTTGATATATTCAACAGCAGGATATACTGAATCATAATTTGGCTTTGCATAAAAGAACAAAGATCCTTTAATAAAATGACGAGAACTATCGGTAGCATGGAATTGTACCTGAGAAGCTGCATTTCCCTCTATTTGGCAAAGCTTTCCATATACATTATTCTCAGTACTAGAGAAATCTCTCCAAGAAATATTATCAGCCTTTACTGTATGTTCTAAAACCAGTTTTTCTGCTTCAATAAATAATTCACGCAAATTATTATTGACGGGTCTGTATGTAATATCCACTGACGCTTTTAATCCAGGATATAAAACTTTCAACCATTTTTTAGGTAATTCTTTGATTGAAGTATTTTGACCAATCTCAAAAACATAAGGTCTTTCCACTCCTAATATATTATAGTTCTGAGCAGGATACTCTAAACTCAAATAAGCTTTTGGTTTTGGAATTGTTTCTTCTCCACAACTTACTAAAATTGCCATTGTAAACAGCAACATCACTCTACGCATTTCTCGTAACTTTTACTTGTTTTATACGTCGTTTATCTAACGCCTCAATAGTAAACGTATAATTACTAAAATTTATTCTCTCCCCTTTTTTCGGAAACTTTCCTGAGGCTTCTAAAATTAATCCCGCAAGAGTTTCACTTTCTCCTTTTTCTTCTTCAAATTTATCCTCATCGTCATCTTCCATTACACGGCAAAAGTCTTTGATGGTTATCTTTCCTTCGAAAATATAATTGTTCTCATCCAATCGTGAATAAAACAAGTCTTCATCATCAAATTCGTCATTAATGTCACCAACAATTTCTTCAATAACATCTTCAAGTGTAACAATTCCACTGGTACCTCCGTATTCATCTACAACTATTGCTAAATGGTTTTTCTTTTCTTGAAACTCTTTCAGCAAATCATCTAACTTTTTATTTTCGGGAACAAAGAACGGCTTACGAACTAAATCTTGCCATTTGAAATTGGTTTTATCTAAATGAACCAATAAATCCTTTGCATACAAAACCCCAACAATATTATCGATGTTTTCTTGATACACAGGATTCCTAGAATACCCATTCTTTAAAATAATCTTTAAAACCTCATCATACGTTGCACTATCTGAAATTGCGCAAACATCTGTTCTCGGTTTCATAATTTGAACAGTTTCCGTGTTTCCAAAGGTTACAATTCCTTCCAGTATTTTTTGTTCCTCTTTTGTTGTTGCATTATCCGATGTTAATTCAAGCGCTTGGGAAAGCTTTTCAACAGATAAATTGTTGTTCTTGTTTCCTAATTTGTTTTCAATAACACTTGTTAACTTAATTAAAGGAATACTTAAAGGAGCCAAAATTGCGCTTAAAAAACGTACTGGTTTCGACATAATATTTGCAAAAACCAATGCTTTTCTATTGGCATACACTTTCGGTAATACTTCTCCAAAAAGTAAAATCAAAAAAGTTACTAGAATAACCTCTACAATAAATTTGGTTCGGTCAGAATACCCTTCCAGAAAAAACTCTCCTAATGAAGCAAACAGAAGAACAATTAAAATATTGATAAAGTTATTTGTTATTAGGATAGTACCTAAAAGACGTTTTGGTTTTTCAAGTAACTTAGCTATTGTACTTTTTCCTTTTGTTTTTTCTTTCAAATCATCAAGCTCCGTTGAAGTAATTGAGAAAAAAGCTATTTCTGTCCCTGAAATTAAAGCAGAACATACTAATAACAAAAGAAGCACAACTAGCTTGACACCAATCATCCAGTCTGTACTCAATAATAAATAAGAAATCGGTTCGGGTTCTGAGTCCAAAATTTAAAGTTTAGTTTTACTAGAATGGTAAGTCATCATCTTCATTTGGCATAGAAGACATATTGTTACCATTGTTCGGGGTACTATGCTGTTGTTGATCAACCTGAGGTGAGGCTGGGTTCGTATTCGGATCTTTCTTAGTAGACAAAAACGTCATATCCTGAACTTGAATTTCAGTTGTATATCTTTTTTGCCCATCCACTTCATACTGTCTGTTTTTTAACCTTCCTTCTACATACACCTTATCACCTTTTGTAAGGTATTTCTCACAAATTTCAGCCAGTTTGTTTCTCACGACAATATTATGCCATTCTGTATTGGTGATTCTTTCACCTGTTTGACGGTTCGTATATGTCTCATTAGTAGCAATAGGAAAACGACCTATAGCATTTCCTCCTTCGAAGTAATGCATTTTAACCTCATCTCCTAAGTGCCCAATTAAAATTACTTTGTTTATTGTTCCTGCCATAGCCTTAATAATATCCTATAAAATCAAATATACAAAAATTACTCACTAATAAATTTTAAAATTCTCTTATCCTTTTACGAATCGCTACTCACCAAATATTCATTCAAAAACTTCTCAATTAAAACTGGCACTGGTTTTTCAGAAATCTGAGACCAATCAAGATTTGCTCCCTTATAACAATCAACAGAAACAACCCAAAACTGGGTGTATAAATGTTGATGCGAAAGTTTATGAATTATGGTTTTCTTATTAAAACGTTTAATAACTGCTCCATCCAAGTTCATTTCATTAAAAGTAGCGTTTTCGACTAACTCATGAGCATCAATAGTACCTTTCGTTTCAATTAAGGGAAATTGATACAATCCTTGCCAAATACCTTTGCCTTTTCGTTCCTCTAAAACTGTTCTACCATTATTAGTATCAATTACCAAATAATTAAAGTATCTCTTTTTTACTTTGAGCTTTTTCTCCTTAACAGGTAGCTCTTTCACTTTATTATTACTTAAAGCAACGCATATTGATGAGAACGTACATGAATCACATAACGGGTTTTGAGGTTTGCAATGTAATGCACCAAAATCCATGATGGCTTGATTATAATTCCCTGGTTCTTCTTCACTAATTAAACTCTGTGCAAGCTCTTTAAATTCTTTAATTCCTTTTGTTGAATTAATAGGAGTATCGACTCCAAAAACTCGAGATAATACGCGATAAACGTTCCCGTCGACTACTGCAACAGGCTCTTCATAGCAGATTGAAGCGATCGCAGAAGCGGTATAATCACCTACTCCTTTCAATTTTAACAAATCTTTATAATTCGATGGAAAAGTGCCATTTAGGTCATTTGCCACATGCTTGGCAGTATAATGTAAATTACGAGCTCGTGAATAGTATCCAAGCCCTTGCCACAACTTTAAAACAGTATCTTCTTCTGCATTTGCCAAATCAAAGACTGTTGGAAAAGCCTCTGTAAACCGCAAAAAATAAGGCAATCCTTGAGAAACACGCGTTTGCTGGAGCATAATTTCGCTTAACCAAATGAAGTATGGGTTTTTAGTTTTTCGCCAGGGTAAATCCCTATTATTTTGTAAATACCAGTTAATTAACTCTTTATAAAAAACCATTAAATTAATTTAGTTCTGCAAAGTTACTGGAATTTGATTGATTTTTTTTAAATTTAAACTTTTTCGGAATAGATTAATTATCATATATTTGCATCCTCAATTTTTAAAGAAAACAAATAAAAAATATTAATAATGACAAAAGCAGATATCGTATCTAAAATTTCGGACAAAAGTGGAATTGAAAAAGCAGATGTTTTAGCGACTGTTGAAGCATTCATGGATGAAGTGAAGGACGCATTGGAAAATGGAGACAATGTTTATTTAAGAGGTTTTGGTAGCTTCATCATCAAAAAAAGAGCTGAAAAAACAGGTAGAAATATTTCAAAGAATACTACTATTAAAATACCTGCGCACAATATCCCAGCTTTCAAACCTTCAAAAGTATTTACAGAGGGTGTGAAAACTAAGGTAAGTGTAAAATAACACGATCCTGTAAATAAAGTATTAACCAAAAAGTCGGTTTATCCGACTTTTTATAAACCAGTTTAACTATGCCAAGTGGTAAAAAAAGAAAGAGAGCTAAGATCTCTACTCACAAAAGAAAAAAAAGAGCAAGAGCAAATCGTCATAAGAAAAAGTAAGCAGTAGCTTACTTTTTCCGTTTGCTTATATAGCTTAAAAAGTTCATTGACATTAAGGTTTAAACACCTTAAAAGGGTATTAAAAATACCTGTTTACAAAATTTTAAACCGTCTTCGTATAATATATTACGTAGGCATAAAAATTACATTCAGATGAAAACAGAATTAATTATTCGGTCAAATTCTTCTGATATTGATTTCGCCTTACTAAGAGATGGTAAACTTATTGAATTAAACAAAGAAACAAACGACAATAAATTTTCAGTTGGTGATATTTTTCTAGCAAAAATTGGGAAAGTAATGACTGGATTAAATGCGGCGTTTGTAAATGTAGGATATCCTAAAGATGGTTTTTTACACTATCATGATTTAGGGCCTCAGGTACAATCTTTGAACAAATTCATAAAAAAAGTAAGCACAGGTAAATTTAAAGAATTCACTTTAAAAAATTTCCGCTTTGAGGAGGATATAGACAAAGACGGAGGTATTAAAGATGTACTAAAATCAGGTCAAAATTTATTAGTACAAATTGTAAAAGAACCTATTTCTACCAAAGGACCACGTATTAGTTCTGAGCTATCAATAGCTGGTAGATATTTAGTTTTAGTTCCTTTTTCTAATAGAATTTCGGTATCACAAAAGATAGCCGACAGTAAGGAAAAAGAACGTTTAAAAAGATTAGCAAAAAGTATAAAACCAAAAGGTTTTGGACTTATTTTACGTACTGTTGCTGAGGGAAAAAAAGTAGCAGAACTTGACAAAGACTTACAAAATTCACTAGATCGTTGGAAAAATATGTGCAAGCGTATTCCAAATTCAAACACTCCAACAAAAATATTAAGTGAGTTAAATAGAGCATCTTCAATTTTAAGAGATGTAATGAATGATTCTTTTACAAGTATCGTAACCAACGATGAAGCCTTAGTGCAAGAAATTAAAGAATATTTAAGGGAAATATTCCCTGCTAAAGAAAATATTGTGAAACTGCATAAATCACAAGTGCCAATATTTGAAAAATATGGTATTGAAAGACAAATAAAAACATCGTTTGGTAAAACAGTTTCAATGAGCAAAGGTGCTTATTTAGTTATTGAGCATACCGAAGCTTTACATGTTATTGACGTAAATAGTGGTAACAGATCTAATAAAGCTTTAAGCCAAGAAGAAACTGCCTTAGAAGTTAATTTAATTGCCGCTTCAGAAATCGCAAGACAACTTCAATTGCGAGACATGGGTGGAATTATTGTTGTTGACTTCATTGATATGAAAAGCTCTGAAAACAGACAAAAATTATATCAACATTTAAAAGAAGTTATGTCTTTAGACCGTACTAAACACAAGATACTACCTCCTAGTAAATTCGGTTTAGTACAAATTACGAGACAACGTGTAAGACCTGAATTACATATAAAAACAAGAGAACCTAACCCTAATAAAAACGGAGAAGTTGAAGCTCCTATTGTTTTATTAGATAAGTTCGAATCTGAATTAGAAAGATTAGTTAACAGTAAAAATAACTACAAGGATATTACTTTAAATGTTCATCCTTTTGTTGCTGGATATTTAACTAATGGATTTAACTCAATTCGTTTTCAATGGTTCTTAAGATATAAAAAGTGGATAAAAATTTTACCTCGAGATGCTTACTTATACTTACAATATAAGTTTTCTTATACTAAAATCAAGAAATAAGTAAGGTTTAATCTTATTATGAAATAAACCCCTTTCAAATAATTTGAAAGGGGTTTTTTATTTTATAATAGTTTTGAATCTATTCTATACTACTTGAAATATTAGAATGTTTTATCAAGTTTAAATAACAGAAAAACTCCTGCTAATAAAAATTAACAGGAGCCTTACTATTAGTATAATTTTTGCAAGTAATTCTTTTACAAAATACTACTTAACTACAATTTTATATTCCTTACGGTAAAGTACGCTTTGACTTTCTACTACTACAATATAAGTTCCTTTGTTAAGACCTCCTAAATCAATTTGAGCCGCAGCTTCTTCCGATTCAAAAGTTTTCTTAAACTGGAATTGGTAATCTAAACTGTATACATAAGTAATAAATCTACCTAATGATTTATCCCAAGGAACATTTACAATTCCTGTTGTTGGGTTCGGGTACGGAGGTTGTACTTCTTCCTTATCAGTATAAACAGTTAAACCTGTAGTGTTAGCAAAACCAAATTCGTTAATAGCCACAACATCAATATCAATTCTAGACAAACCATTTTTAGGTTCAAAGCTTGTACTTGATACTGCGTCATTAGTTGTAAAGTTATGCATGAATGGTATTCTTGCACCACTAACGAATTCTCTGATATAATAACGAACTTCTCTGATCTTTGCATATTCTCCTTTAGCTTCAACAGCTACTTCGAAAGACTCTCCAATTTTTAATGGATACGTAGTACCATCTACTAAGTTAGAGAAACGAACAGATGGCTTACCTATAACCTTGAACTTCAATTGCTCTTCTGCCCAAGTTCCTCTTTCATCTAAGGTTCTAACCTTTAGTGTATATTCTCCTGCAGTTGATACAGGTACCAATGTTGAAACTCTTAATCCCCACTTCTTGTCATATACATGCTCTTCAACCTGCACTCCATTTAAGTATACTTCAGATTTAATAATATATTCAGGACCTTCAATAATATCAGTATACGTTGTGAACGCAAAAGGAATACTTCCTGACCCGTTCAACTCAAATACCTTTCCTTCATGAATTCCATTAAATTCAATTACCGGAGGTAAATTTGGAGCATCAGCAGATATACGATTAAACATATATACACGGTCACTCGCTTTTCCATGAGCATCATAAGCGATAATACTATTATTATAAGCAGTATAAAAACCTGGAGGTGTAAATGACGCTGTATAGATATCTCCATTTTTTGTCATTTCAACTTCCTTAAATAAATTTCCTTCTGCCATGAAAGAAAAGATCACCTTTCCTACTGGGCTATCAACATCTGTAACTTTTGCTTTTATTTCAACAGTTTCTAATGAAGTAAATAATCGATCTTCATAAGATAATAATTCGATAACAGGAGCTAAGTTTTCTTTAAGGTTAACGTTAATTGCTTTTTCAATTACTGTTTGCCCAGCTTCATTTCCAACCAATAATTTAAGCTCAACACTATTTGAAGTTTCAACATTTGAATACGTTAAAGATTCCGTGAAAATAGTTTGATCACTTTCAATACTCTTTAATAAATAAACATCTTCTTGCCCGTTAGAAGTAGTAGCCATTAAGTAAACTTGTAAATCCTTACCATAAATTCCTAATACTTGGAATTCTAGATTGTTTAAAGTTTCTTTATAAATAGCATCCCCTTCTTGATGACTTAAGAAATTGATACTTGGTTCTTTTTGCTCTTCATATAGGAAAAAGTTAAACTCTTCAGTTTTCTTAGTTCCTTTGCTATCTATTGCAACAAAAGTATTTTGATATTCTCCATACCAATCTGGTGTATATTCAAATGTATATACATCTCCTTCAACCTTAACTGGGTTAACAAATTCAGATCCTTTTTCATTTTTTCTGATTAAATTAACTTTCGATAAGTCATTATCGGCATCAGTTACTTTAACTGAAAATGTAACTTTGTTTTTACCTCTAAACTCATTATTTGCATTAGGAGCTAATAAAGTAATTTCAGGGGCGTTGTTTCCTGAAGTACTACAAGAACCTACGAACTTCCAAGGCCCCCATTGATCTTTCACGAATGGTGCCTGAGCTTGAGACCAATTTTTAGCTTCGAACTTATCACCTAAATACTCAACAACGTCTCCTTGATTATACGCTTTTGTTCTTGACCATTGAGCAATATTACAATCTCCAGAAACTCTGGTTCCTCCTGTAACAATTACTGCTACAGATTGACGTCCGCCTACAAGGTTTCCTTTATGAGAAACAGTAACTGTATATACTTCTCCTTCTACTCCTTCAGAAATATCAATTCTTTCAACATTATCAACAATATTGTCTCCTTTAGTAGCACCTTGAGAAGGATACTTTGGATCTAATTTCCAAGGGTAATATGAAGTATTCTCTGTATCAATAACTCGAACATCTAAATCATTCACTAAAACTGGAGTCGGATTATCAACAGATATATCTGCTGGGTTGTAATTATACACAACATCATTCCAAGAAATTGAAACTAATAATGGCTCATTGTTAGAGTTCTTTCTAACTTTAAAAGTATAAACCTCATTATTATCTAAGTCAATTCTTTTTATCATGCTCGACTCACCATTATCCTTAATAGCTTTTGCTGCTTTTTCAGCATCTAAAAGTCCCCATCCATACTCATAATCTGGACCTGGGTTTCTTCCTGCTTCAGAAGCTGTATGAAGAGCTAATCCTTTCAGCATTGCAGATTCCATATAAAAACCATTTTGCTGCTTGTAGTATTGTTGCAATAACAATAATGATCCTGAAACATTTGGAGAAGCCATTGAGGTTCCACTTAATGTTCCATATGAATTATTCGTGTTATTTCTAGCTGAATAAACCCCTACACCATTTCCAGCAATATCTGGTTTAATTCTACCATCATCAGTAGGTCCCCAGTTAGAAAAAGCCGACATTTTAACCGATGATGCATCTTGATAAGATTCAACTTTTTCAACAGCCGCTACCGTTAAAATATTCTTAGCAGTATTTTCAGCATACATGATATCATATCCTCCTTTTTCTTGAAAACTTCTTCTATCATTAGAAGCTGCTTTTACATGCAAATAATATGGGGCATTGTTAGCGATTCTATCAATATCATAAGCTGCTCTCAAGTATTTTCCGAAATAATACTTAGGTAAATATTGTGCAACATAACTGTACGAGTGGTTTGATACTAACAAGTTATGGTCGTTAATTGCCTGAATAATTTCTTGTTTATCATGCGACCAATCATAACTTAAAAGTTCAGCATTCGGAGCCATTCCTGCCCCTCTACCTTCAGCAGAATTTAATGCTCCAACCATAGTTCCTGCAACATGTGTTGCATGATAACTAGTGTTGTTGTTATTATAAACTCCTTCCTGAGAGTTAGCTCTTCCTGTGAAAGTTTCATGAAACTCTCTTACAACTCCTGAGTCCCAAATAGCTATTTTTTCTCCTTCACCAGTTAAGTTATATCCTAAGCCACTTGATGGATGTAATTTATTAGTTCTTGTGGTTTTAGCCGCATCGTCATTATCTGTTCCAAAATAAACAAGTGTTCCATCAGCACTGACATCCATTAACTTTCTAGCAACAGAAGGATCATCGTTCTCAGTGCTTTGATCATTTAATAGGTTGAAAGTTTTGTAGAACTTATGTCTGTTTTCATATTCTTCTACTCTTCTCTTAGCTTCTTGACCTTTTTTAGTAAGTTCATATTTTAATGATGATAACTGTCTGTTATCCGTGTCATTTTTGATTAATCGAGCCGCTTTATCTTGCGAATATCCGGCAAATGACATTAACCCTATAGTAACAGCAGCAGCTGTAACTTTAAAGTTTTTTTGTTTAGTAAACTGTATAAACATGATGTTTATATTTTAGTTTTAATACGTTAAAAAATAGTTTTTCACTATAGAATATGTATTTTGATTATTTAAGCTTCACCCTAATTAAGTGCTTAAAAAAAGGCACTATAAACCACCCTCAAAACATTACTGTTTTGATTTTTTTTAATAAAAAAATAAAAATTGCCTTTTCTATAGCCTCTTATGAATTAAAGAATTCAATTCATAAATATTCCCTTCTAATATTCTATTTGTGCAAAAAGTTATGGATAGCTATTCCTTTTTTCTCTAGAGTTTCTTTTTGCTATTGTAAAGCTATATTATTTATAAAGGTTAAAACCAAATATTAGCCAAAGCACCCCAAATAAACTATAAACATACCAAACTAATAGCTCTATGAATTTGCTAATATTTTAAGATAAAAAGCGTCGTTTGTCCTTTAATTTATGTTAATTAAAACACCTTAAAAACAACAAAAAACACTTATGTTTTTGATAAACAACAAAATAAGACACATATATAAAATCAAAAACTGAAGAATTATAAAATGAAAAAACCGACATAATTCTTACCTAAAAATTATGGTAAAGAACGCTGTCGGTTTATTTATTATTTCGCTGAAATTAAGCTTCAGCCTTATTTTTATTTCAAGTCGAACCCAATATCTTTTCGATAATTCATTTTCTCAAAAGATATTTTATCAATATTTCTGTACGACTTTTCCAATGCCTCTTCAATTGTGTTTCCAAAGGATGTAATTGCCATTACTCTACCTCCACTTGTCACAACCTTTTCTCCATTTTTTGTTGTACCTGCATGATATACTATTGAATCTTCGATATTACTATATCCAGTAATTTCCTTACCTTTTTCATAAGCTTCAGGATATCCTCCAGACACTAACATAACTGTCGTAGCCGTTTGATCTGTTACTTCATATGTTTTTTCTTCTAACGTTTGGTTTGCTACTCCTTCAAATAAATCAACCAAATCAGATTCGATTCTTGGTAAAACAACTTCCGTCTCTGGATCTCCCATTCGAACATTGTATTCGATAACAAAAGGATCTCCTTTTACATTCATTAAACCTATAAAAATAAATCCTCTGTAATCAATTCCATCGGCCTGTAATCCATCAACAGTTGGTTTTATTATTCTATCTTCTACCTTACTTAAGAATTCTTCATTAGCAAAAGGCACTGGAGAAATAGCTCCCATACCTCCGGTATTTAAACCTGTATCTCCTTCTCCTATTCTTTTATAATCTTTAGCTGAAGGCAATACTTTGTAGCTTTTTCCATCAGTAAGAACAAATACTGATAACTCTATTCCGTCTAAGAACTCTTCAATTACTACGGTAGACGAAGCATTACCAAATTTTTGATTAGACAACATTTCTTCTAATTCATCCTTAGCTTCTTCAATATTATCTAAAATCAATACTCCTTTACCTGCTGCTAAACCATCAGCTTTTAAAACAAATGGAGGTTGTAAGGTTTCAAGAAAAGCTTTTCCTTCTTCTAATGTTTCGCTTGTAAACGATTGATACTTGGCTGTTGGTATTTGATGTTTCTCCATAAACTGTTTAGAGAAGTCTTTACTACCCTCTAACAAAGCCCCATCTTTCTTTGGTCCAATAACTGGTATTTTGTTTAAAATATCATCTGATAAGAAAAAGTCATGAACCCCTTCAACCAAAGGAGCTTCTGGTCCAACCACAACCATATCAATTTTATTTTCCAACACAGCTTCTTTTACTGCATTAAAATCGGTTGGATTTATTGATAAATTAGTTGCTATAGCATCAGTTCCTGCATTACCTGGAGCCACAAATAAATTGCTAATCTTTTCGCTTTCAGATATTTTTTTAGCAAAAGCATGTTCTCTTCCTCCAGAACCAAGTATTAAAATATTCATTGTTGTGTTGTTTTGTGCTGCAAATATATTGAACTCGGAGAAACCATTTTCAATTTAGATCAATTTCATTCATAATACAGATAAAACATCAGTGTTTACAAAGTGTTAACTTAATAAAATTACACAACCACTTAAGTTAAAAAACAAACAAAACACCACCTTAAAGTATAATTTTGTAAAAAAAACACAATATTTCTTTGTTTTTAATTAATAAAAAACAAATTTTGTCGCTTAAATCAACTTAATCATTGTACATGAAGAAATTTTCATTCTCAAGAAATTTTCTATTGTTATCATTTTTTATTTTTTCAATAGCTGTTTCAGCGCAAACAGTAAAGGGGAAGATAGTTGATCTCGATGGAAATGCTCTACCATTTTTTAATGTGGTAGAAAAAGGAACAAATAACGGTACTACTACCGATGATCAAGGGGAGTTTACGATTAATATGAGTAAGATTCCCTCAACACTAGTAATTTCGTTACTAGGTTACGAAACAACTGAAAAGTTAGTTACATCAACTAATTACCTTGTCATAGAGGCAATGGAATCAAGCGAAACATTAGAAGAAACTGTTATCGTTGGTTCGCGTAATAAATCAAGAACAGCTGTTGACACTCCTGTTCCTGTTGATATTATTAATGTAGCTGAACTTACCAAAAACTCGCCACAAGTAAATCTTAACCAGATATTAAATTATGTGGCTCCTTCTTTCTCTTCAAATACTCAAACTATATCAGATGGAACGGATCATATTGATCCTGCCTCTTTAAGAGGTTTAGGTCCAGATCAGGTATTAGTTTTAATTAACGGAAAAAGAAGGCATACGTCATCATTAGTAAATGTAAATGGTACTTTTGGTAGAGGTAGTGTAGGTACAGATTTAAATGCAATACCTGCTGCTGCTATCAAAGACATTCAAGTATTAAGAGATGGTGCTGCCGCTCAATACGGTTCTGATGCAATTGCTGGGGTTATCAATATTGTATTAAACAATAAAGTAAACGAATTAAACTTATCTGTTACTTCAGGAGCTCATGTTTCTAAAAACTCACAAGAGCAACAAGGAGGTATTGATGGTGAAACGGTTAATGTTTCTGCTAATTATGGTATTGCTTTAGGTGATAAAGGTGGATACATCAACTTCACTGGAGACTTCGACTATAGAGATCCTTATAGTAGAATGAGTGAATTTAGAGGTCAAATATTTAATGGATACAACTCTGTTGAATGGGTTGCTAACAATTCTGGGTTAGACTTAGCGAACTTAAGTTTAGACGATATTCGTTTTGCTTCTCAAGGTGTTACGCATTTCGATTTAGCTACTAAAAATGCGATTAATAACGCAACAGATATAGCTACTATTCAATCTTTATTAAACTTTGACACTACTGAATCTGAATTAGCAGTAAGAGGTTTAAACAGAAGTGATTTCAACATGCGCGTTGGTCAGTCTGGTTTAAGAGGTGGAAGGTTTTTCGCTAACATGAGCTTACCTTTAGATGATAATGGAACTGAGTTATACTCTTTTTCAGGATTTAGCTCAAGAACAGGTAACTCAGCAGGTTTCTATCGTTTACCTCATCAATCAAGAACGTATACTCCATTATACATAAATGGTTTCTTACCTGAAATTAATTCTAAAATCGTTGATAAATCGATCGCGGTTGGAATTCGTAGTAAAGCAGGTGATTGGGATGTAGATTTCAGTAACACATGGGGTACGAACAGTTTCAACTTTGAAATTTCAAATACATCAAACGCTTCTTTATTAAGTGCTTCTCCAACTCGTTTTGATGCAGGAGGATTCAGCTTTACTCAAAACACTACGAACTTAGATTTCGTAAATAACTATGAAGATATTTTTAATGGATTGAACGTAGCTATTGGTGCAGAGTACAGAGCAGAATTTTATGATATTGTTGCTGGTGAAGAAGAGTCATATACTCAATATGATGCAAATGGGGTACCGGTTACTCCTACCACTACGGCTTCAACTGATTTTTTTGGAAATTCAAGACCAGGTGGATCTCAGGTATTCCCAGGATTTACTCCTAAAAATGCGTTAAGTAGAGATAGAAATAGTTTTGCTGCTTATGTTGACTTAGAAGCTGAATTAACAGATAAATTACTTGTTAGTGGAGCTGCTAGATTCGAAAACTATAGTGATTTCGGTTCTACCATCAATTATAAATTAGCTTCACGCTTTAAGGTTAGTGATAACTTAAACTTAAGAGCTGGTGCTAGTACAGGTTTTAGAGCTCCTTCATTACACCAGAGATATTATAACGCTATAGCAACTCAATTTATTGCTGGAGTTCCAAGTGAAGTAGGAACGTTTACAAATGATAGTGATATTGCTCAACAATTAGGTATTCCTAGTTTGAAAGAAGAAGAATCTGCAAGTGTTAGTTTCGGTTTCGCTGGAAAAATACCAAGTGCAAACTTAAAAATAACTGCTGATGCTTATTGGGTTGCAATTGAAGATAGAGTTATTTTAACTGACAGATTTAATATTCCTGATGGTATTGTTACCAATGCTGAAGCTGCTGCATTCTTTGCAAACGCTATTGATACTGAATCTATGGGACTTGACATCGTGGTTACTCATAAAATAGACTTAAATGAGAGCATGCGTTTATCTTCTGATTTATCAGCTACTTTCTCTAAAACTAGACGTGTAGATGACATTCATTCTTCTCAGGTATTAGTAGATTCTGGTCAAGAGAGCAGTTATTTTAGTGAGGCTTCAAGAATTTATTTAGAGGAAGCTGTACCTAGAACAAAAGTAAACTTATCAAATACTTTATCTACAGATCGTTTTAATGTATTCTTAAGAAATGTATACTTCGGAGAAGTAACTGAAGCTAGTAATAATGTTGCTAGTCAACAAATTTATGGTGGAAAGTTGGTTACTGATTTATCAGTTGGATTTAAAGCTACAGAAGAGTTAACCTTTACTGTTGGTGCGAATAATATTTTTGATGTTTATCCTGATAGAACTGATAGTACCAATAGTAACTTTAGTTCTGGAAGATTTGAATGGTCAAGAAGATCTCAGCAATTTGGAATCGGAGGAAGGTTCTTATTTGCCCGTTTAAACTTTATTTTAAACTAAACCTTACTAAAATGAAAAATATAAAATTAACCATATATATAGTTTTATTTTCTTTAGGCTTTATAGCTTGTAATAATGAAACTACCGACCCTGTTATTGGAACACCTGTTTCTACCTCTCAGGTTGAGATTGCTTTTAGTGATTCCAACAATAACGCTAATGTTTTAGAAGATGGTGGACAAACTTCTGTTAGTGTTAGCTTAAGCAAAAGTTTACCTTTTGATGTTATGGTTGAACTTGAAATTACATCGTCAGATGGTTCTTTAGAAGATGATGCTGGACAAGCAGAATTAACCTATGATAAAATGATTACTATTTCTTCAGGTTCGACTTCAGCAAATGCAAACTTTTCATTTATTGACGATGGAAAGAGCGACGGGGCTGAAACCTATACTGTAAAGATTAAAAATGCTACAACCAGCGTTACTTCTACAGAATATTTTATCACGGCTGCGTCAGATGCTGAGCAACAAACAAGAACGTTTACTGTTTATGATACTTTACCTGATGTAGTTGATACTACTTCTGGAAGTGTTAAGATTGATTTAATGTGGTCAGAAAGTTCGCGAGATATGGACTTCTATATTTTAAATGCTCCAGAACCATTGAATTCAAATGTAGTTGATCGTAGTGAAGGGTTTACCACTACTGAGTCGGTAGATTTACCAGAAGCTGCAGATGATATTACTTATTATCTTTATATAAATCAGTATTTCTTTACTGCTGATGTTGATTATACTATTGACTTTACATTCCCTGATGGCCAAACAATGAACTATACGGGTACGGTAACCGAAGATAGTAATGTTATGTCTTTAGCTAAAGTTACTAATGGAGATACTATAACATATACAATTACAAAACTATAAGAAAATGAAGAAATTTAAATATATAAAAGGGTTCATCATCATACTTTCTGTTTTTTTAACAGGAGCATGTTCAGTGGATGATGATCTTCCAATAACACCAGATTCAATAACAAATATTACAGCTCAAACTGCTGTTTCATCTGTTCGTATTGCGAATACTGAGGACTCTTACTCTGTGGTAGTGAATTTTTCAAACGCACTTTCTAGTTTAAGTAGATTGACGTATTCAGTAGGTTCATCTACTATGGAAATGGATTTAGCAAAGGGAACTGCGCAAGTTGAAATTCCTGTAGATATGTCCGGAGCTAATATATTAGTAAAAACCTTAACTATTGTTGATTTAAAAATCATTAACGCGAATATTGATAAAGTATCTCCAAATGTTTCTGAAGATCAAAAATCAACAACAATTATTAAGGGTATTGATGTTAATAATGATGTAACTTTTGTTTTCACTTGGAATGATAATAGCGATTTAGACTGTGATGTTAGAGATACAGCTGCTAATATTATTGATATTTCTCAAGGGTTTACAGATACGGAAATGGTTACTTTACCTGAAACCGTTGCTGACGGTGAATATTATTTCACAGTTCGTCCTTGGTCAGTAAACAGCAATCCTTTAGAGTGTTATGTAACCGTTATAAACGGTGAAAATGTAACCTCTTATACAGGAAGTTTGGTTGATGCTTTACCTAGATATGCAACTATCGCAAATTTCGTGAAGATTACAAAAACTACAGATACTTCAGGAAATGCTAGCTTCGCTTTTGAGCAGGTATTATTCTAAGAAATAAACGTTTTTTATTTATATTCTTTAAAGGGTCATTCATTTACTTGAATGATCCTTTTTTAATTCTTCCACTTGCGAAAATACTTATAAGCAGATGCTATATGATAAAAAAGTAACTTTAATCGCTTTGAAGATCCTTTTCGATGTAAATGTTTAATTTCAACCTCAGGAAAGTAAAGAACTTCTTTATTATGCCTTCGCACTTCTCTGCATAAATCAGCATCTTCTAAGTATAAAAAGTAACGGTTATCAAACCCTCCCAAATCCATAAAATCTTGCATTTTAAATAACATAAAGCACCCATGAATAAATTCAGGCGCGAACGATTTATTTAAATCGATATTTCGATACTCTCGTTCTTCAACATATTCTTTATTTATTCCTAATCTTCGCGAGATCATTTCTTTTATTGTAGGATTCTTACGACAAGTAAACTGTAAACTTCCGTCATAATTAACAACCTTTGGTGAAATCATGGCTATTTTCTCATTGCCTTCCAGAGCAAAAAATAGCTTTTCAAAAATACGACCATCAAATTCGACATCAGGATTTAGAACTAAATGAAAATCAGATTTCCCTTCGATTAATTTAAGTATTTGATTATGTGCTCTACCGAAACCAATATTCTCTTCGTTCTTGATGTATTCAACCTCTTCACTATTCTCAATATTGAAGTTTCGTGTTGAAGAATTATCGACGATAAACATTTTCTTAGAAAACGGGATACTTAAAAAGCTATCTACCGTTTTTCTCAGAACAGTCTCTTCTTCATTGAAAATAACCACACAGCAAGTCAGCCTAATTCTCTCCATCTAATAAGCCTTTTCGTCTCCCTTAAAAATATTAAACACCGTTTTAACAATTATCTTCAAATCTAATACCAACGACCAGTTCTCGATATAAAAAATATCCAATCTAACTCTGTTTTTAATATCGGATTTCTTTCTAATCTCTCCTCGATACCCACTAACTTGAGCCAAACCAGTAATCCCTGGCTTTACATTGTGCCTTTCAATATAATTATCAACATCTTTTTGATATTGTTGTGCCAACTTTTCTAAATGAGGTCGTGGACCTACGACACTCATAGAACCATACAAAACATTAAAAAACTGAGGAAATTCATCTAAACTGGTTCTTCTTAAAAATGCACCAACTTTTGTTATTCTAGTATCATTTTTCTTTGTGTGAACCTTGTCGGCAACATCGTTTAAATACATCGATCGAAATTTATAACAAACAAACTCTCCTCCATATAAGCCCTCTCTTGTTTGTTTAAATATAGCTGGACCCCTAGACTCAATTTTTATCAATAGAAATAACAAAGGGTAGAGCCATGATAAAATGAAAACACAAACAAATATTGAAAAAACAACGTCGAACACTCTTTTAACTATCTTACTCTCTATTAATTCAAAAGGCATTTTTTTCACTTTAAGAACTCTCATAGAGTCACCGTAATATTCAGATACAGTATTTTTATTCGATAGCTCATTTGCATTTGGAATTAACTTTACGACTTTATTATTTCTTGAAGCAAATTTGGTTACTTTCTTAATAGTTGTTCCCTCTAGTTCCGAAAGAGAGCAATAAATTTCGTCAATTCCATTTTTTAGAATATAATCAAAACTACTTTCAATGCGCCCTAAAAGGTTAGTATTGCGAACTGATTTTTTATCTGAAAAAAAACCACAGTAGATATACCCTAATTCCTTTTCACTATTAAACAAATTAATGATTTTTTTGGTAGAGTTATCACTTCCCAAAACGACTACTTTTCGATAATTTTTACCAAATGTTCTATACTTTCTCAATAGATAAACACCCAAAAATTTGAAGAAGATTATTAGTAAACTTATTAATAAAAGATATTTAGCTTGATTATTAACAACAATACCTTCTCTAAAAATGGAGAAATATGCAAAAAAACCAATTGAAAAAACTAGTAATTGCGTTAATAGAAGGCCTATAATTTTATAAATGGAAGTATGCCTATAAATTTTATAAAACCTCGTAAAAAGAGACGAGACAACCCAAAAAGCACTTATATATACTATAAAATAAAGTTTAGCGTACTCATTATCGTTCAAAGAAAACGATATTACGTTTAAAACTAAAAGGTCTAGTACTAGAAAGAGAACTCTTATATATTTAGAATATCTTTTTTTCACTTTAAAATTGCCTTTTTATAAATTTCTTGTAAAAGAAGAATATTTCTCTCAATATTAAAGGAAGTCTCAAACAATTCTCTCGAGTTTTCTCCCATCTTTTCCCTTTCATCATCACTTTCCATTAATTTTAGAATACTTTCCGAAATTTCCTTAGCATCTTCATTTAATTTATATCCATTAAACTTGTTTTTAACCAAATCTCTATTACCATCTACATTAGTTACAACGCAGGCTTTTGACAAGGATAAAGCTTCAATCATTGAATAAGGAAGTCCCTCATATTTTGAAGTTGAAACATACAACAATGAATTCTTAAGTATTTCTAAAGTTTTCCTTCTTGTAGTCCATTCAATCATTAAAACTTCTTTTGTTAACCCTTTTTCTTTAATCATCTTTTTTACTTCAAGAGCAGCTGGCGAATAAAAGCCTACACCTAGTACAACTAGTGTTAATTCTTTTCCTTGTTTCTTAATTTCATACATAACGTCAACCAACAACTGTGTGTTTTTTTGAAAAGAAGGCCTACCTATAGAACATATATAATTCTCGGGAAGTGATATTGGTCTTGTTCTTTCTTCCAAAAAAAAGAGTGGATCTTTTATAGAGTTTTTCCAAAGCAAAACTTTACTCTTATTGAAATCTAAATCATTAATGGTACGATTATATTCGGATTCTGAACAACAAAGGGTTTTTGCAGGGAATTTTCTAAATAATCGTTCTAAATTTTTAAAAAACATCCTTTTAAAAGTCGATGCCGAGCTCAGATAAGAGTAAGCATGAGGTGTATAAAAGGTCGTTATACCTAAGTACGCTCCAGCCAGTCTTCCTAAAATCCCTGCCTTAGCACTATGACAATGTATTATATTAGGTTTTACTTCTTTTATCTTACTTATTATTTTAAACAAACATGTAATATCATTTAAAGGTAAAACTTCTCTTTTTAAGTTGATATGAAATAGTTCTAGATTTTTACTGGTATTTTTCTTGAAGGAGCTTAGATCATCTTCTTCGTTGCATAACATGATATTTTTAAAATCTTTCCTATCTAAATATTCATCCAGTAACTCAATATAGGTTCCTACTCCTCCTACAGGTCTAGCAATATGAAGAATTTTAATCATTATTTAAATTATAAATTTTACCAGTGAAGGGTATTAAAAAAATTAACAAGTATGTACCTAACTGTCTATTTAAAAGGTTTTCAACTAATAAAAAAACAACAGTAAAAATAATGATTAAGCTTTCCAAAAAATTAAGTTTCTTCCTAAAAAACCAAAAGCTGCATAAGCCTAAAAATAATATGAACCCAACTAATCCATTTTTCAAAAAAACATCTAAAAACTGATTATGCATGTTAAAATTTGTCTTGAGATAATACTCTTTCTTTGAATCTTTTTTAATTGTTTGATTATAGCAATCGTATAAGTTTTTCTGAACCTCAGCAATATTTCCAAATCCAAATAGTATAGAAAAATTATCATAATCCCATTGTTCAACACCACATGGCCAAATAACAAACCTTGGTTCATAATCAACTAATTCATTAATTGTAGTTTCCAAAGACTTATTAATATGAAATCGTTTTTTTATATTTTCATTACTCTTTAGAATGAAGAAAATTGAGATAAAAAAGATAGAAATCATCCCATAAAATTTAATATTTCTTAAACTACTTTTTCGAAAAAAAAGAACAATGAAATAGAATAATGCCATAAGCAATGCAAGTCTTGCTACGATGAGATAAATGAACGTTATTAATAATATTTGACAAAAGACCAGTAATTGTTTCTCTAGCTTATTACTTCTTAGCCGCATAAACTTACTTAGAAATAGTATTGAAATAACACAAATGAAACCAAAGTAAGGCCTATCTATTGAAATTAAATTGTTTATTTCAGCAGTATTTCCAAATGGCAATACCTCGTTTATGAAATAGTAATTTGAAATTTTAATTAATGCTTTCAATACAGCCAGCAATGTTCCAGCAACAAAACCTAATTCCAACCAAATATATTTTCTAGCATTTATTCCAATTATTAAAACTAAAACAAGTAATAAACAGAATTTATACTCTATTATATTTCCCAAACTATTTGAATAAAAAAGATCCTTTATTAAATAAACAGCACTAAAAGCAACAGCAAGCCGAATATAATTTGATGACCAAAAAATGACATTTTTTTTAAAGAATAATAGTACCGTTATGGGTAGCAGCAAAATATTAGGTATTGCCGTTGAAAGAGGCAAAAAAAACATAAGAAGAGCTACAACAAAGTTATAAATGTTAGTAAGTTTTTTTTCCACTTTTTAGTATCCTTTTTAAGAAAATTATTATATCATTAGGAGTAATGTATAAAACTAAACTTCTTATCAATCCATAAATTGGATACCATCCAAAGTAAAAATTATCAAGAATAATTTTCATACGGCTCTTTACTTGCTCTTTTCTAAATATACTAGAAATACCTTGAGTGCTATACTCACAATTAACTAAAAACTCATTTAAGTTAGCTACTTTATATTCTTTTAAAACTTTAAAGAAAAAGGCGTAATCTTCAGCAGCTCGGTAATTTGTTGGGTAACCACCTATTTTTTTTATTATATCAATTTTAAACATTATCGATGGATGAATATGCATCGCGTTTAAATACATTTTTTTTCTAATATCCGTATCCGTTGTTGGTAAGCTGACTTTGTAAAGTACTTCTCCTTTTTCATTAACAAAATTTACATTGGATCCAACCAATGCAATATCATTCTTTTCTAAAAACTGTTCTTGAATTTCAAATCTGCTTCCTATGATGGTGTCTCCACAATCAAGTCTAGCTAAGAATTTATATTTTTTATTGCATGCTATTTCCAATCCAAAGTTTAATGCATGTTCAATACCTTTGTTTTTTCCTAGGTATTGAAAAAAGATGCTTCCTTGAGCTTTAAACCCCTTAATTATCAAAACTTCATCCAGAGAATTAGAGCTTCCATCATCAACTACCAAAATATCAATTTTTTCTTTCGCACATATTGATCGAATAGATTTTTTTAGTCCTTCTTGGTTATTGTAATGAGGAATTAGTAACAGCGTTTTATTCATAATTGATTCGTTTATCGTTATAAATAAAAAGAGATAGGCAAATCCAAAAACCATATAACCTAAAGCTATCAAATTGTAACCAATTTATGGCAAAACCAATAAAAGACACAAAGAGAATAATGGATAATACTCTTTCTTCGTTTAACTGAGCTGAAATTCTTTTTTTACATATGTACAATAAAACGAAAATAAAGCTTGTAAAAATTATAAAACCACTAAGTCCTGTTTCAGCGAGTAATCTTGTATACATATTAAACCCAGGGGGGAAAGATTTTTTCTTTTCATTGAGGTACGACTCTTTAAATTCGTAATTGTTTTTTGTTGCCCACTTTGGATATTTATTTAGCGAATGATATGTCTGTTGACCGAACCCAACGCCAAGTATGGGGTTTTCAATAAACACTAACAATGAAGCATATTGAATACCAAAACGAGATTTATTTGAGATATTTTTAGAAAGATCTTCTTTAAAATTCAATGTTTCTATTTTCTGTTCAATTGCATCTATTACTTTTGAACCTTTGAATATTATAATAACAACAAAAAATAAACCAATAACTAGGACAAATCTTTGCAAGATTTTCCGAAACTTTTTATTTACAGAAAATACTATCCATAAAAACACCACTAATTGAAATGTAATTACAATAAGAGCCGTTCTTGAACCTGAAAAAAAAGTAAGTAATACTATTAAAACACTAGGTACATACTTTAACATTCCCTTATTTGTTATCATATAACTGAACATCCATGCGGAAACTGTAATTAGGTAAATAGCTAAAAATGGAGGCTCATATGAAACAGATGAAATTCTTCCAAAGGTGTAGTCCAAATAAACATCCGTAAAAGGAAAATAATTAAATAATAAAACAAAATTTTTGAATGCTGAAATCTTAAAATAAACAATTAAACTTTCAAAGAACCCATAAAAAACGACCACAACAAAAGAATAGAAGAGAATTCTTCTGAGTTTAAAAAACACCTGTTTAACAGTATATTTTGTAATAATATTGTAAGAAACTACAAACATCAATAGCATTATAAATAATGCCAAAAACTGCCTAAAAAACCTATTTAACCCTGACGTTTGCTTATAGTAGTTTGAGGAGACGGAAAGCAGGTTTGTTACGACACTTACTATCAACCATAAAACAAACATTATCAAAATTTGAAAGTATAGATTTCTAATCGGAATAAGGATTTTTCCTTTAAATATGGATTCAACAGAAAAGAATAAAATACTTCCCAAAAAAAATAAAACTGCCGCATCTCTTTTATATTCTCCTAAAAAAGAGACTCCTTCATAAGAATTAAATGGAATGAAAAATATCCCCAAAAAAAATAACGTTGTGTATATATTTTTTAAAGATATATTCATTTTTCCTCTTCTTTAAACATGAAAAAAGATATTAAAGCCGAACCAAAATTAACTATGATTTGAGATAAAACAGTCGATAATGCCGCTATTATTGTTCCATATTTTTCTATAAACAACGTATTTAATAAAACATTTAAAAATATAGATATCAATGCAATCATAAATAATACTTTATACTTTCTATAAGCTATCAAAAAAGAAAAAGGCATTGTTATATAAGCAACCAAAGAACCAAACAAGAGAATTGAAGTGTTGGTAAATGATTCTTTATAATCTAAATAAATATGATATGACACTATATAATTAGTAACTAAAAAAAGTATAAAAATACATGAGGCATAACCGAGTACTTTCTTAAAATTATTCTTTAAAAAATCATTATACTTTTCAGCCTTTGCTATTTCAATTTGTCTAATATTTAGAACTGTAAACATAGGTATTACTAGCATTAACGATATATTATATATTTTCAAAGAAAACGAATATAAACCTAAATCTCTCTCTAACAAGGTTTCTTCAATAAACCAAGAATCTATAAAAGAAAATAAAGGGATAATCGCCGTATAAAATATTAGAAATTTAGATTTAAAAAAAAGATCTTTTAATGTTGTACATCTTATATCAAAAAAAACATGCTCCTTTTTTATATATATAGGTATTAACACTAACATAACTAACAGCGTAGTGCTATAATTTATTTTTAACAAACAAATAAAATCATACTCTTCAAAAATATAAAAATACCCCAATGTACTTAATAATATACTCAACTGTCTGAAAACATCAATTAATCCATATTTAAAAAAAGCTTCATAAACATTTAAAAAAGATTTCAGCATTCCATTAGCAAGAAAAGCCAAACTAAACAAAAGAAAAACCTCTATTTCTATAGAAATATTAAAAATATAGAGAGTTACATAAAAAAAAGGTAATAAAAATACGCTAAATAAAAATATACCGAAATTGTACTTTTTATATTGAGCTATCTTAAAATCCACTAAGTAAGAAGCTGTAAAAGGGTCTACAATAACTCCAATTAAATGTAAAACTAAAAGAAGATAACTATATTTCCCAAACTCCTCTAAGCTAAAAAACTCAAGGATAATTACAAATGTTAAAAGCCCTATCGCTTTTACAATAACATGCATAGAAAATATTTGAGCGATGCTTTTAATCATTTATATATTATTAAAAACATTTACTAATTCTTCTGCTCTATTTTTCCAGCTATACTCCTCTCTTTTCTTAAAATTTGATAAAATCATTTTATTAATCTTACCCTTTTTTTTGTCGAACTTAGCAAGTACTTCGGCAAAGGATTCTATTGTATTACATTCGTAATAGTTAACATCTTTAATTAAATCGTCAAAACCCCTCATACTTTCCTTTGTTGCAATAATTGGTTTTCCAACAGCCAGATAATCGCAAATTTTATTTCGTACGCCTCCGCATACCGCGTTTGAAGGATACGTTGCTATACAAACATCAGCGGTATTCAACCATTTATTATATTCTTCAACATAACCTGTAAATATTACATTATCGGGGTATTGTTTCGGTACATTTCCTCCTCCTAAAATCACCATTTTAATATTCGCATTTATATGTTTAATTCTATTGGCAACCTCCAATAAAAAGTCCATAGCTAACTCATTACTAATAAAACCATCACGAGGGTTTGGAAAAATGGCTAAAATATCTTTCTCCTTGTTTAAATTATATTGTTTTAGTTTAGCATTATTAAAACCATCACCTTTCTTTATCACCTCTATATCAGTAGCATTCTTAACTATATAAACCTTTTGTTCGTTTACAGAATAATACTCAATTAAGAGTTCTTTGGTTTCCTTTGATACTGTTATAATTGAATCTGATTTTTTACAAACAAATTTTTCAAGAAGTGGTATAAAAGCTTTTCTAACCAAGTTTTTAAATCCTTTACTTGGTTCATGTTTTAGTTCAAAATATGCACTTGTATGAAAGTCTGTATAAAAAGACAAATCTGGGTTCATAACTTTTACCAACGCCCCAATAACGCTAAATAGAAGTTGATGAGTATAAAGTATATCTAAATCTTTCCTTTTTACTCTTTTATCTACCTCTCTAACAACCTTATAAATAGACAATGGTCTTGAAAACGAAACCTTCTCAAGTAGTTTCTCATATTTAATAGTATTTTCAAGTATCTCTGTTTTACAAACTTGTGTTGTGGAAAAATACTTGCTCAAATATTTTCCTAAATAATAAGGTCTGGTGGAATCTCCATATTTTTTTGAAGAAATATTCGATAAGATTAGTAGTTTTTTCACTTTAATTTAAATCTTTGTTAGTTAACCTAAGTCGAAGCATTTCATTTTAACTATGTGATTTCCAACAATAGTTTATTCATTTCTTTTCTTATTTTTCTTCTATTATTAAACATGAAACTCTAATAAAACCCTATTTTGGTTTAACCAAACTTATAAATACCATATTAAATTTACTTTAGAATGGGAATATTAAAAGTTGAAATTAGGTAGTACCTTATCCTTCTCAGATAATTCAATTTCCTCTTCTTTTAACATCCAATCGATATTCAAAAAACTATCATTATAAATAATTCCACCCTCAGATTCTTTGTTATAAAAATTATCACATTTGTAAGCGAAAATAGTATTGTTCTCAAGTACTGAATACCCGTGCGCAAAACCTCTAGGAACGAACAGTTGTTTTTTATTTTCTCCAGAAAGTACTATTGAAAAATGTTTTCCATAACTGGACGAATTTTTTCTTAAATCAACAACCACATCCAAAACACTTCCCTGAATCACTCTTACCAACTTCGTTTGTGCATATTCTCCTTTTTGAAAATGGAGTCCACGCAAAACACCTCTATTTGAAAAGGCTTCATTGTCTTGTACAAAATTTGCGTCTAACCCCGTAATTTTATGAAACTTTTCACTATTAAAACTCTCAAAAAAATATCCTCGATCGTCTTTAAAAACTTTTGGTTCAATTACAAAACAATCGTTAAGTTTTGTTGGGGTAATTTTCATGCTAATTATTTAGTGCTGCTGTAATTTTCAAGGTATTTATTCAGTTTTACCAAAAGAAGGTAAAGAATCATAAATGAAAGCGAAAGTAAAGCAAATTGAACAGACTTATTCTCTGAAACTCCTTGAATTCTATGCCCAATAGTCTGAAAGTTCGAAATAACATTTATAATTTCTGATTTTTCAGTTTTTTCCTCACTTACACTCTTCAATTCCTTATTAATTTCTAAAGCTGTTGCAAACAACTCTAATTCTTTATTGTCCTTTTGAGTACTTCCCAAATCTATGTTTGTTCCTTGATTTGCAACCTTCGCCTCTTCCAAAAGAACTCTTTTATAAATGTTATGAAGTGAATCAGCTTGAGATAAATTTTTCCTTAGTAATGCATCGGTTCTGTTTAAGTTTTCATTCGTAAGTTCTTTCAATTTATTAAAATACTTGTTTTCAATAACTGAACCGATAATTACATCATCTAACTTTGAAAAAACATCCTGTTTTGAGGACTGTACCTCTATATCATGGACTTTATAATTGAATTTAGTAAATGTTCTCTTAAACTCAGAAAAAGGATAGCTTTTTACCGTAGACGTATCAATCTGTAGAATTAATTCATCATAGGTTGTAATCAAATCATTCCCATTAATTATAGGTTGCACCTTAAACTTTTTTAAAGACTTGGCCTCTTCAGCGTTTATTCCAAATGTTTTTTCTAAAAGGTCAATTCTCTTTTGTTTTACAAGATTGTTATAAAACTCTATATTACTATATAACTGACGTGCACTGTTAAAATTTGTTTGTACTAAAAGATTAGAACTATAGCTGTCTTCTTCTTTTAATTCAAGGACTAATCCTGCAATTGCCCCAATAACAAATGCTATTCCAAGCTTTTTATAATTCTTTTTGAAGAATAACAATATTTCGATGAAGAAATAGAAAATAGAACTAAAAACCTTCCCAATAAAATTGAAAACCTTGGAAAAACCTTTACCGATAATTAAAAATAACGAACCTAAATCTACTTCTTCTTCGTTTTTATGATTACTCATGTTTTTAAAATATTTGTTCAAGTATCTTTTGGGTTATGGCATACGTTGGTGTAACACCACTCATCCCTAAACCTCCTGATGCCAATGTTGCTCCCGTTTCTAATGGGTTATCAGAAGCATAATAGGCATACCTTACTTTAACATTTTCAGAGATGTTTCCCCTAATTTTTGATGCAGATTGAATTGCTTTTTGATAATGGGCTCCTTCCATCTCCAGTCCTATCACATCCCAAGTGGAATCATGGAAAAACTTCAACAGGTCTTTGTTTTGCAAAGAAGTTCCTAATACGGTTACCATGGCTCCATCAAATACTTCTACGCCGAATCCTTCAAGGTCATTCTTTGATAGTTCATTTTTAAAAGGATAATTATCTGCAGTTCCTTCAAAAATATGCGAAGAAGGAATCATAACATCTCCTTTTCCTCCTTCTAAAATTCCTGCCTTACCCATTATGGAAACTGATTCTACATTTAAATGAATCTCTGAATCATTTACCTTATACGGCTTCAATAATTCATCCATAGTTTCATAAGCTTGCTCACCAAAAGCATAGTCCATTACAATAATAACAGGCTTCTTATCTATTGAGTTTACTTTATCAAAGTCAGTAGCGTCTATATTTAACTTATCCGTATCAATAATCTGAACATTAATATTTGTTCCTGAAGTATCCTTTAAGTAGATCAGTCCATTTTCAGAGGCAAAGTTCTTTACTTTCGATTGTAAGCTCTCACTATTCGAATTACTTAATAATTCGAACAATTCAAATGTATCATTTTCCTTTGCTTCTTTTGGAAGTGCGTTTTTAGCATAAATAGTATTCATTACACTATGCATATTGGCACTGATAATATGAATTGGTCTATCAATTAAACTATTATCTAACAATGTTTTCTTGATATTATTCGCCCAAATTTCGCCATAATAATGACGACCAATTTCATCTACTAAAACAGAACTAAATTTTATCGATCGCTTTTTATCATGAATAACCTCATTTATCGCCAACTTCCCTAACCAGTACATTAAATGAAGGAAACGATTAGGATTTTCATCTGTTCCAAAAGCATTATAACTATCATAAACCTCATCATACGTTCTTCCCAGTATACTCGCTAAATGTACAATCATCACATCTCTTTCATTATCTGAAAGCGATTTGTTGTAAATTACTGTTTCCTCTAAATGTGTCCATTCTCGAATAAACTTCTCTCCAGAGTTGCCTAACATAACTCTATCTTTTATTTTATGAGATTCAATAAACAAGAAAGTTAAATGAGTAAGTATATCGTAAATCTCAGATCGTCCTCTTGTTATTTCAATGTTCATTTGATCTTTATCGATTCGATAACAGTTTCTTCTCCTTTTTGGAGGAATAATTACCTTGAAATTAGAATTTCTGTATCCTTCATCGGCCGTTAAATTAATAAACTGACATTCTTCTATTCCTTCAGGTAACCTTTCAATTACATAAGTTAATCCGTTAAGCTCCGTTTTTTTCTCAGCAATAGAACCATATATTTCTGGTCTTAAAGCTAAGAGTGATTTTCTTAATGTTTCTCCTGAAACCCCCATTGGTTTATAAAATCCACGACTAAAAAGGTGTCTCATTGAAATATACAAACGTTCAATTGCGCTTGTAGATTCCTGAGCCCTAGTTCTTTCTTTCTGGTTAGGTATTGACATATGCTTAATCAAATATTAGGTTATACAATCGTTTTATTTTTTAAGAATAGCGTTATACTTTTTGGTGTTTTTTAATAAATCTACAGCTTGCTTAATTATCTCATCATTCTGTAATTGATACTTGTACATTCCTTCTCTGTAAAAAGAGTTTTTTATAATCTCTTTTTCGAGGCGCGCCATAAGTACATCTTTATTCTTACTGATTTCTTTTACTTTTTCCTGTTTCAATTTTAGTTGAAGATTTTCATATTCACTTTTTATTTTATCGTTGTCTTTAATTCCTTTGTAAGCTTTTTTAAATAATCTTTCTTCCTTGGTTACAAAAGTGGTGTCTTTTGTTAACAAATAGTTTGTAAACTCATTAAACCCTAGATCATCAAATTGATAACTCAAAGAATCAACAACTCCCTTTTTCCTAATGTAATCGTTAGCAAAACTAAAGACTGCTCTAGACTTTAAAAGAGTTTTAGTTGTTTCATTTTTATCAGAAAATTCTGACTTTACATCTGGTGTTACACCTCCTCCATCATAAACAGTTCTTCCATTTTTTGTTTTAAAAGAAGAAACCTCTCCATCAGAAAACTTTGGTACTTTTCCTGTTTTAGGATCTCTATTCGCATAATCTAATTCTTGAATACAACGACCACTTGGTGTATAGTACTTTGAAATAGTAATTTTTGCTTGAGTTCCATAGGTCAACTCGTAATAACGTTGAACCAATCCTTTACCAAAAGAGCGTTTTCCTAAAACTACCGCTCTGTCGTAATCTTGTAAAGCTCCAGATACAATTTCAGAAGCAGAAGCTGATCTGTCGTCAATCAAAACTACAACTGGCATTTCGGTATCCAATGGTGCTCTACTTGTTTTGTAAACACGACTGTTTTTTCTAATTTTTCCTCTGGTATCAACAACTCTTTCTCCCTTCGGAATAAATAAATTGGTAATATTGATAGCATCGAAAAGGGATCCTCCTGGATTACTCCTTAAATCGAAAACCAATTTTGTCATTCCCCTTTCCTTTAATGACTCAATCGCTTTTTTGACCTCTTCTGTTGCTTTTCTACTGATAAAACGCGTTAATACGACGTAACCAGTTTCCTCATCAATCATATCGAAAAATGGTACTGGATTCACGACAACCTTATCAAGTTCTATTTTAATTTCTTTCGTTTCATTGTTGCTAACGACTTTAATCGAAACTTCTTTCCCTGGAGATCCTTTAAGCATTTGAGACAGTTGTTCATTTTCTAAACCTAGTAAAGATTGACCATCAACTTCAACAATCACATCTCCCGGTTTTAACCCAGCTTTATCCGCTGGAAAACCTTTATAAATTTCGGAAAGAATAATTCCTTTTTTCGTATAGTAAGTCATTACTCCTATACCACCGTATTCTCCTTCCCTTCGTATTCTAGCATCCTCAACATCTTGTTCGTTGTAAAAATTTGTATAGGGATCTAAATTTCTTAGTGTATTTTTAATAGCCTTATCGGTTAAATCGCCTGGATTAACCTCATCAATATAATTCATATTGATTTCCTTAAACAAATTGTTATAAATTTCAATTTGTTTAGCTATTTCAAAGAATCGTGACTGAAACGAGAAAAATACTCCTACGATGGCTATCAAACCCCAAATAACAAACTTCTTATTTTTCATCTTTATTAATTTCAGTTATAAAATTCGACAATAATTTTTTCATTTTCATCTCAATATCAGCATATTTCCATTCATCTTTTGCAAGATAAGAAATCATAAACACAAATGGTTTGTCGGCTTCTGAATAAATAGTATGCTTCTCTTTGCGATAACTTTCTCTTAAGAGTCTTTTTATTCTATTTCTATCAACTGCTCTTTTAAAATTCCGCTTGGGAACAGAAACACCTACCTGAGCAGGATAATTTGAAGTATGTTCGGTTTGTAAATAAACCATGCGCAGAGGAAAAACTTTAATCGATTTTCCTTCTTCATATAATTTCCCTATTAATTTTCTACTTTTTAATCGCTCCTCTCTTCCTAAAGTAAATCTCATAATGTACAAACATACGCAAACCAGTTAGGAATAACCATTTTTTTAAGTATTTTTGAAAGAACCAATATTTTAACATATTCACTGATTTTGTTAAAATCTTTCAAAATCAATGAATTTATTAACTTAAAAATAGACTTATGAAACCTGATTTATTTCAAGCTCCTGACTACTACGGTGTCGATGATTTACTTTCTGAAGAGCATAAATTAGTGCGTGATACGACACGTGAATGGGTAAAGAAAAATCTTTCTCCTATTATTGAAGATTATGCACAACGTTCAAAATTTCCAGAAGTTCTTGTGGGTGGTCTTGCCGAAGTGGGTGCTTTTGGTCCTTATATTCCTGAGGAGTATGGAGGTGCTGGGTTAGATCAAATTTCATATGGTTTAATTATGCAAGAGCTCGAAAGAGGTGATAGTGGAATACGTTCTACAGCTTCAGTGCAATCTTCATTGGTAATGTGGCCTATTTTCAACTATGGAAATGAAGCTCAAAAGAAAAAATACTTACCTAAACTTGCCAGTGGCGAATGGATTGGTTGTTTTGGTTTAACGGAGCCAAATCATGGATCGAATCCTGGAGGAATGGAAACCAAATATAAAGATATGGGCGACCATTACTTGTTAAATGGTGCGAAAATGTGGATCTCTAATTCTCCTATAGCAAATATTGCTGTTGTTTGGGCTAAGAATGAAGAAGGAAGAATTCACGGATTAATTGTTGAACGAGGAATGGAAGGTTTTTCTACTCCAGAAACACACAACAAATGGTCGTTAAGAGCCTCAATCACAGGTGAATTAATCTTTGATAATGTGAAAGTTCCAAAAGAAAATTTATTAGAAGGAAAATCAGGACTTGGAGCTCCTTTAAAATGTTTAGATTCTGCTAGATACGGAATATCATGGGGAGCATTGGGTGCCGCGATGGACTGTTATGACACTGCTTTACGTTATGCTAAAGAACGTACTCAATTTGGAAAGCCTATTGCTCAATTCCAACTTCAACAAAAGAAACTTGCCGAAATGATTACTGAAATTACCAAAGCTCAACTCTTAACATGGAGACTGGGAGTTTTGAAAAATGAAGGTAGGGCTTCTTCTGCTCAAATTTCTATGGCAAAAAGAAATAATGTTGAAATGGCCTTAAAAATAGCTCGTGAAGCTCGACAGATTTTAGGCGGTATGGGTATTACAGGAGATTACTCTATAATGAGGCATTCTATGAACCTAGAAAGTGTGGTAACTTATGAAGGAACACACGATATTCACTTATTAATAACTGGATTAGATATTACTGGACTAAATGCTTTCAAGTAAGCACAAAATAGAAGAAGTGTTCTAAAAGAAAAACAACCCGGTTTTTAGAACACTTCTTACAATCAACTATTAAAAATCACTAAATCAATAGCTACTCCTTCTTTTTTCCAGTATTCATTAAAATTAGAAGAGTCGCTACTAACCCTAAACTAACAATACCAAATACAATCATCATAATGGCTCCATTGGTCCATGAAACTAATGGAATATTAACTAATTGCTTCATATCGTATATCTTTACGACAAAATTAGGTACAATAAATAGTCTAGAATATGACTTTTATCAGTCTTTGTAAAGTTTTGTTTTCAGTCCGTCAATACTTACTTGATTTCTTTCTTCCCAATACGTATTAATACCATCTTCTCCTTTACCTACTGCCCAATCATTCAATTGTTCTCTTTCACCTTGATATTCATAATAAGGAAGCGACATTCCACAAGAGGTTTGGATTGTTTCAACATTTACTAGAAATATTTGGCGAGTACCTGGAAGTTCTGGAAAAAGAGAAATATACTGACTCCATTCCTCATCTCCTGGCAATACTTCAATAGCCGAACCATAAATTCGAACAATATTGGGTGCTCCATTAAAAGCACAGAACATTATGGTTATTCTTCCATTTTCTAAAAGGTGTGCCGATGTTTCGTTACCACTTCCAGTAACACTTAACCAAGCTACTTTTTTATCGTCAAGTATTTTAAATGTATCCATTCCTTTTGGAGAGAGATTTATTCTTCCTTCCTTAGGAGCAGTAGCCACGAAGAACATTTTTTGTTGTTCAATAAACTCTTTTACTCTTTTGTTTATTGACTCATAGAACTTTGCCATTTATTTACGTTTTTATTACTGGATGATTTAAAAAACATGATTATCAGTTATTAACCCTAATAACAATATTTGCGTCATTCCGAATTTATTTCGGAATCTCTTAATGCATAAAATATACATTTATGATGAGAACCTGAAACAAGTTCAGGTTGACAGTTACAATATGTTATTAAATAAACTCAATAAAAAAATTAAAGCCTTCCAATTATCCAATTAGGTTATAGTTATTTTTTACTCTATTTCAGTACCTTTTAGTCTATCCAATCCTTAGTTCTTTCTACAGCCTTTAACCATTTATTGTATAATCTACTCCTTTTTTCTTCAGAGATATTTGAATAAAACTCAGAGCTTAATTTTCTATTGTTTTCAATATCTTCCAAACTCCAAATACCTACACAAATTCCCGCTAAATAGGCAGCTCCCATAACAGTAGTTTCTATAATTTCGGGTCTTTCTACAACTACGTTTAATAAATCCGCTTGGAACTGCATTAATGTATTGTTCGCACATGCTCCTCCATCTACCTTTAAAGATGTTAATTGAGTTTTACTATCTTTTTGCATGACTAAAAGAACATCCTTCACCCGATAAGCCAAGGAATCTAAGGTTGCCTTTATTAAATGCTCTTTGCCAGTATCTCTAGTTAAACCAAAAACCGCACCTCTTGCATTCATATCCCAATAAGGTGCACCCAAACCAGCAAATGCAGGCACAACATATACAGGATTCTCTCCCTCTATTTTATTTGCATATACCTCACTTTCAGAAGCTGTTTTAATAAGCTCTAAACCATCTCTTAACCATTGTATTGCTGATCCCGCTACAAACACACTTCCTTCTAATGCATAATATATTTTATTATCAATACCCCATGCAATAGTTGTTAGTAATCCATTATTGGAATACTCCAAATCTTCTCCAGTATTTAATAACATAAAACAACCTGTTCCATAAGTGTTTTTACCTTCTCCTTTAGCAAAACAAGCTTGACCAAAAAGAGCGGCTTGCTGGTCTCCAGCAATACCCGCTATTGGAAGTTCAACACCATCGAACTCAAAATTTCCATAAAGAAAAGATGATGGTTTTACTTCTGGTAACATGCTTTTTGGAATATTTAATTCCTTTAAAAGTTTATCATCCCAATTTAAGTTTCTAATATCATAAAGCATTGTTCTTGAAGCATTACTATAATCAGTTGCATGAACTTTACCTTCAGTTAAATTCCATAATAGCCAAGTATCTATTGTTCCAAATAATAAGTTGCCTTTTTCAGCTTCTTCTTGAGCGCCTTCAACATGATTTAAAATCCAGTGAATTTTAGTTGCAGAAAAATAACTATCAATAACCAAACCTGTAGTTTTCTTAATATGCTCAACGAAACCATTTTTTTTAAGCTCATTACATACATCAGCGGTTCTTTTATCTTGCCAAACAATAGCATTATAAACTGGTTTTCCAGTATGTTTATTCCAAACAACCGCGGTTTCACGTTGATTGGTAATACCGATTCCAGCAACTTCAGATATTTTTATATTACTCTGTTTAACAACCTCTTTAAAAGTATGAAGCTGCGTTTCTAAAATTTCCATTGGATCATGTTCAACCCATCCCGACTCAGGAAAAATTTGGGTAAACTCCTTCTGACTCATTCCAATGATGTCTCCGTTACTGTCAATTATTACTGTTCTTGAGCTTGTAGTACCTTGGTCTAGGGCAATGATATACTTTTTTTCCACATGAATAGGTTTAAGTTAAATCGTCTTTTCATTTCTAAAAAGTGATGATTACGAGATTAATTTAGTATTATCATATAAATATTTTAGTATATAATATGATTAGTTTGATTCACCTCTAGCAATTTACAATTTATATCAAAATAAAAAACCTTTCAGAAAATGTTTCCTGAAAGGTCTTTTAAATGATTGATTTGGTTAGATCAGTCTTCTTAGTGTCTTAAAGCATAACTTGCTCCTTTTCCAAATTCAGCTAATGCTGCTAACAAGTTACCAAATGCTTCATTGACTTTTTTTAGTAATAATTTTCCCATTGTAATAAAATTTAAATTTCCCTTGAATTATTGTGTTTAAAAAAACAACACTACAAATATACCACTGATAATCAGACACAAAAAAGGGGAAAACCGCTATATATTTTGTGTTTTTCCGCTTTTTGTGACTTTTCTAAAAAAAAGTCCCTCTAAAAAGGATTCTTTTTTATTTCTCAATTAAACAACGGAAAATAAAACCAATAAAAAACACTGATTTTAAACACTTTAACAAACAAACTGTAAAACTTATACTTAAGATGATAGTATTAGAAAGAAGCTTTTTATGTTTTCTGATGAGAGGAGAAGAATTACTATTTAGTTTCTTAGTAACATATAAACTATAAATACAAAAAAACCTTCCAGTTTGAATCCCCAGAAGGTTTGTTTCCCCTTAAATTATCCGCTCACTTTTGATGAGTGATACTGCAAATGTATACTAGCTTTACAAACTACTAAAGGGGATATCCGTCATTTTTATTGTTATTTTCCGCAAGCTAAGATTTCATCATTTTTAAACACATCTCATTTTTGAACATAAAAAAAACCTCCTAGTTTGAATCCCCAGAAGGTTTGTTTCCCCTTAAATTATCCGCTCACTTTTGATGAGTGATACTGCAAATATATATCAGCTTTACAAACTACTAAAGGGGATATCCGTCATTTTTATTGTTATTTTCCGCAAGCCAAGATTTCATCATTTTTAAGCACATCTCATTTTTGAACATAAAAAAACCTCCTAGTTTGAATCCCCAGAAGGTTTGTTTCCCCTTAAATTATCCGCTCACTTTTGATGAGTGATGCTGCAAATGTATACCAGCTTTACAAACTATTAAAGGGGATATCCGTCATTTTTATTGTTATTTTCCGCAAACCAAGAATTTATCTTTTTAAAAACATCTCGTTTTTAGACATAAAAAAAACCTCCTAGTTTGAATCCCCAGAAGGTTTGTTTCCCCTTAAATTATCCGCTCACTTTTGATGAGTGATACTGCAAATTTATATCAGCTTTACAAACTATTAAAGGGGATATCCGTCATTTTTATTGTTATTTTCCGCAAGATTAAGAATTAACATCATCTTAAAAAATAGAAAAACCCTTAAGATTTTTAGTATCCTAAAGGTTTTTCAATTTCTCTTTTCTTTTCTCAGAATTTCTCCCTATGTCAAGTGTAATTCTGAAACAAAGATATTTTGTAATAAGGAGTTGCAAAAGGGGATTTCCGCATTATAATATGTAAATTTCCGTGATTCTTAATCTAAAACCCCTAGATCCTTAGCTTTCAGCACTAAATCAGTATTATTATTAGCATTTAAGTCAGTTCTTAACTTTGCTAATTTACTTTCAATAGCTCTAATTTTAACTAGAGAACCGTCTGCTTTCGTAATAACTCCTTCTAGATTTGATATTTTCGTATGATTTGGTAATTCTTTTAAAATTTGTATTGCAACCTCATCCATTTGAATTTCAATCAATGCTCTTTTCATTAGCTTTTCATGAATCTCATGAGTATAATACGCTTGATCAGACATCATTTTTTGTATGGCAAAATTAAGTTCTGAGGTATTACACTGTCCTTTTAAAATGTAAGCTAATGGATTTAAATTACGAATCACATTAAAGACTCTGTTTGTTTCAGAGTGACCCGTAATTACTCCTAATTTAATAGGAATTTCATCTTTTTGAAGGGCTTTAATTAAGTTTTCACCGCCATCAATAGTAACGTTTTTGCTTCCTACGTCAAAACTCAAATCGGTGAATAATATATGGAATGGATCGGTTGCCATGCTTGATTTTACCAGGCTATAGGCTTCATCACAAGAATTAGTAGTTGTTATTTCTAAACCATCGGTATCTTTTAAATAGGACATAATTCCTTCTATAATCAACTGATGATCATCAACAAATAGTATTTTTATTTTGTCAGACATCTAAAGGTATTTGAATATCGGTTTTGGTTCCATTACCTACCGTACTCTCAATTGAAAAAGTTCCTTGTAACTCCTCAACTCGTTCTTGTAAATTATGCAAACCAATCCCTTTTTTCCTGATTGTAGTATCGAAACCGATACCATTATCAGTAATATTCAAAAGTACATTTTTTTTGTGTACTGAAAAAGTAGCCACTACTTCTGTTGCTTGCGCGTGTTTTTTACTGTTTTGTATACTCTCTCGTATACATATATATAATAGTCTTTTAACAGCACTATTCATCGTTGACCAATCTTGATCATCCAATCCACGAAGTAGAATTCTAAAGTTCGGCTCAAAATAATCACTTACTAAATTGATTAACTGATCTTTAAATCCAACTTTTTTGAAACTCACACTACTTAATTGATGTGATAAGTTTCGTACATTTTCTTTAACAGCATCTAACTTTTTAGCTTCTTCAAGTAACGCTGATTTTTCTAATTTTTTATGAAGTAATCGTAAATCTCCAGCAACCTCATCATGTAGGGCTTTTGCAATTTGCTTACGTTCTTGTTCGCGGGCGTGTGCTTTTTGTAACTGTGCCTGATATAACAACTTTCTTCTTCTAAAAATGAAAACAGTAGCCGTAAAGCCCATTCCTAGAAATGCCGTAACTGCTAGTAGCCATCCAATTAACTTCTGTTGTTTTTGTCGTACAATTTCTTCTTGCTTCTTTTCATTTTCCGTTTTTAAAACTTCATTTTCCTTTTCCTTCTTATCTGTCTCATAACGGATTTTAGCAAATTGATTTTTTAAACTTCTTTCCTTTTGAAGTAGGCTATCATTTAAATGAATATATTCTTGGAAGTATTTTTTCGATTGTTCACCAGAGCTCAGTTCAGATAGCTCCTCTAAAGCCTCTAACCAACGTTTATTATTATGGGAAATTTTAGCATATTCTAGAGCTTTAGCTGCATGTTGCTTGGCTAAAAGAAGATTATTGTTTCTCTTGTAAAATAAACAAATATTTATATGGGTAGTTCCTAACTCTTTAAAATCCTTTAAGCTATCTCTTATTTTTAAAACTTTTTGATATCTATTCAGAATACTTTCTTCATTGCGTAAAGAAAAATTACTGTAAGCTAAATTTTCTAATAACAAAGCATAAATCGATGGATACTTTATTTGAATTTTCTTAAAACTTAATCCTTTCCTGAAATACTCTATTGCTTTTTCATGTTTTTGCTGTTTTTGATATAATAGACCTAAATTATTGATTGTAAACAAATAACCTCTTTCGTTTTTATTTATCTTATTGATATCTAAAACTTTATTATAATATTTAATAGCTTCTTCCTTTTGATTTAGTTCCTCGGAAGCTAATCCCAAACAATTATAAGTACTTTCAAGAAATTCGCTTGATTTATCAATTCCTAAAGGCTCAAGAAATTGTAAAGCCTGCACTGCACTTACCTCACTACCTAAAAAATCCCTCGCTTGTCTTTGAATGACAGCAATACTAAGTAACCTTCTTCCAACCTCTAATGAATCATTCAATAGTAATGATACCTTCCTTGATTCATTATAAAAAAAGTAAGTGCTATCTAAATTAAACTTTATTCTATGCTCAAGTGCATTATAATGATAGTATTTTGCTAGTGATAAAGAATCTTCTTTTTGTTCGAAAAGCTTTAGTAATTCTTTACTGGTATTCTTTAACAACAAAGTATCTTGAGATCTATATGCCTCTAATCCTCTCTGAATTATTTCATGTCTTGTTAAATTCTTTTTCTGACAAAAAGATGAAAGACAAACGAAAAAAAATACTGTTCTTAGAATCATGGTTTCAGGAAAAACTGTGTAAAAATAACATATATTCAAATACAATTTACGCAGATATAAAAAGAAACCTATTTTATCAAAAATAGGTTTCTTTTTATACTTTATTAAGTTAAGTGCTATTTGCCTCCTTCGCCATCTCCACTTCCTCCACTTCCTCCTCCAGTAGTATCTCCTCCTTGAGTTGGTACATCACTACCTCCTCCTAATTTTATTGTTTCTAGTTTAAAAGTGTAACCGTTTTTCATTTTATATGTTTTTAAGTCTATTATTGTTTACTAAAATTAAGGTTTTAACTTATAAATCAAAACATTTTAACCATTTTTTCGATTGTTTTCGAGGTAGTTTCAATCTTTAATGACATTTTTGTCATTTTTTATTCAATAAAACACTAGCTCATAAACAAATAGACAGTTTAAACACTCTCAAAAACAAATGGCAACTTTATCTCTACCTGCATCCCTTTTTCTGGTTTTGAAAATATAGATGACTCTCCTTGTAGCTTTTCAACCCTTGATTTTATGTTTTTAAGTCCTATTCCGTTTGCTTGGTTGTCCATATTAAAGCCTACGCCATTGTCTTTGTATTTCAAGAAAACATCATTTTTGCTTCTTTTAATACTCAATTTTACCTTCGTTGCCTTGGCGTGTTTTAACGTATTTTGAAGTAATTCTTGTAAGGTAGCATAAATGATATTTAAATATTCATCTTCTAAACCTTCGCAATTCTTATCGTCTAGCTCCAAATCATAAGTAAAATTACCTTCCTTACTTTTTTTATAAAACAACTGATGGATCGATATATTGAAATCTTGTTTTATTGAAGTAATAAAATCATCTGAAAATTTATCAAGTTCATTTTCCAAACTCTCCAAATCATTCAGAAAGCTTTTATATTTCTCCAAATCGCCTTTTTCTAAACCTAAATTGAATAGTTCGGCGTTTCTTCTTATTCCATGTAGATTCGTTAAGACAGATCCTTTTAGTTCTTGAGCAATTTTATCTCGTTCCTCATATTTTACTCTTTCCTTTTCAATTTCATTACTTTGAAATATTTTTCTTTTCTTTTTAGTAAATAGTAATAAAACAAAACACAAGGCGAGCAAGCTGATTACAGCTATCAATCCTATAACTGTTTTTTGATGCTTCTGCTTTTCTATTTCGAGGTTTAAAAGTTTCGCCTCTTCTATTAATTTCTTATTGGACCTTTCTTTTTCAAAATTCAGATGATTTGCTCTATCTAAACTTTCCTCTGATTCACTGACTTTAAGAACTAATTCTTCTTTTAACTGAGTATATTTTTTGAAATATCCATTAAAACCATCTTTCTGGAAGTTAGTAAGTAAAAACTCTATTTTTTTAAATTGTAATTCCTTGTCTTTTGTTCTCAGAGCATTATTCGCTGCGCTAATGGCATGAAATTTTGCTTGCTGTTTTTTATTCTGAGATAAGTAATAATTACTCATTTCCGAATGAAGAAAACTAAGGCCTTCTAAATCTCTAATCCTTTCTTTTAATGGTAAAATCTCATTGAAAGTATTTATAGCTTTTTTATCTCTACCTAAAGCAAACAAACTAACAATTTGGCGCTCCTTTAGTTTAGAATAGCTTTCTGGATATTTTAGTTGTAGATTTTTAGTTTTAAACAAATCATTTAAAACATCCATCGCATTTTTATGTTTTCCTCCTTCTTGATCCTTGACTATAGAAGGTAAAAAAACGTTATTAATGTTTCTCTCTAAAAAATCTTCTTTTTTAGCACCTGAATGTTGATCCGAATTTTGACTAATTACAACTTGTAAACAAAGTATACCCCAAAATAGGGTAGATAAAAATATCTTTCTCATATGCAATTCTAAAAATTTTAGGGCTATTCAGCAAGTACAATTCTTATTGAAAACGAACCGCCAACTGTATTTTACCCTCTAACTCCTGGTTATGAGACTCTGACTCTTCTTCTTTCCAACCAAAATAATTTGCAAATTCTTCTAAAACGAACTCTTTATTTCTATCAACACTTGGTTTATCGAAGAATAAACGTCCTGTCCTTCTCATAAAAAAGTCCGTAGGAGTACATGTCATTTCATGATGAATAGTAAACCAAACCTCCGCTTTTAATAGTTTCTTCTCGTTATTTTCTTCGGATAATTCGTCAAACTTATCTAAAATGGTACTGGTTTGTTTCCCATAATTATAAACTAAATAAGCAGCATCTTGCTTAGTAAATCCATCCGACTTCATGCGCTTAAATACTTGCTTAATGTATAGCTTTACAGACTTAAAATTCTGAAATGGCCCGCCTGATAAAACAATTTCTTCTGTTTGAATTGGGTCAAATTCTATTTCAAACCTTCGTCTCATTTTCTTAGTTACCAAATCAACAATACGCTCTGCCATTTTACGGTATCCTGTCAATTTTCCTCCTGCTATTGAAATAAGCTTCGTATCAGACACAAAAATCTCATCTTTCCTAGAAAGCTCTGAAGCCGATTTTCCTTCTTCATGAATTAATGGTCGTAAACCCGCCCATGAAGATTCTATATCTTCAAGTGTCAATGTAATCTCTGGAAACATATTATTCACAGCTTCTATTAAGTATAAAGCATCAACAATCGATGTTTCTACATTGTTTTTATCTTCTTGATAATTCGTATCCGTAGTTCCGAAATATGTTACTTTCCCTCTTGGAATGGCAAACATCATACGTCCATCGGGAATATCAAAATACACAGATTGCTTAACTGGTAATTTTTCATGCGCAACTACCAAATGAACTCCTTTTGTTAAATGCAAACGCTTACCAATTTTTGAATTGTTAATCTGGCGTAACTCATCCACCCAAGGCCCTGCTGCATTTACTACATACTTTGCTTTGACATCTAATGTTTCACCAGAAAAAACATCAGTTACTTTTGCTCCTACTACTCGTTTGTTTTCATAAATAAACTCTGTAGCTTCAACATAATTTATAATTTGTGCATCGTATTGACTCGCTGTTTTTAAAATTTCAATGGTCAATCTAGCATCATCAGTTCTGTATTCGGCATAATATCCTGCTCCATTTAAAATCTCCTCCGGAAGCAATGGTTCTTTTTCCAAAGCCTCTTCTTTATCAAGCATTTTTCTCTTATCATCTCCTTCAACCGAAGCTAAAATATCATATACCTTTAATCCAATAGAAGTTAACCAAGAACCATAAGTTCCCCCCTCGATTAAAGGTAAAATCATTTTTTCTGGAATCACTAAATGAGGGGCCAATTTATGGACAATAGCTCTTTCCGTTCCTACCTCTTTTACTAACCAAAAATCGAATTGTTTCAAGTAACGTAAACCTCCATGAATCAACTTTGTAGATTTACTACTTGTTCCAGAGGCAAAATCATTTTTTTCAATAAGGGCAACCTTCATTCCTCTAGAAGCAGCATCTAGGGCAATTCCTGCACCTGTGATTCCTCCTCCAATAATTAGAATGTCAAACTCCGTTGATTGTAATTCTTTTTTACTGTTTTCTCGGTTAAAAAATGAAAAGTTATTCATAGTGGAAAGGATGTTTCAAACAAAAATAAACTAAACAGAATAATTTTTGCTTCTTTCTTGATTTTCTTTATTATAAAATTAAAAAACAGATTCAATTCTATTGATTTCAAACAGTTGAATTCATTAAAAACATCCAGAAATAAAAAAAGAACTGATATAATTCAGTTCTTTTTCGTTGTCCCCCTAGATTCAAATTAGTCAACTATTTTTGACTAATCGACTTCCAGTTTTTGTCTGCTTGTTCTCTTAATTTCTCAGGGCTTTCTTCGTTCCAAAGATTGAGCGTGTTGGTTCCCCAAGCGTTATAAAACAAGTATAGTTTTTCATCTCTAATTTCAAATGTTTTCGGATTAATATCAACCTTCTCACCTGTTTTTCCAATGGCATATGCACAGTATCCTCCGTATTGTGGCACATATTTTTCAGGTGATTGTTTAAACTCTTCTAGATTCTCTTTTGAAGAAAATCTAAATGTTGCTCCGTCATGTGTTGTTGAATACTTCTTACTCCCTTTTACCGCCTCATTATCAAAATAAGCCACTACATCATATCCTTTAGCTACAAGTCCTTTTTTTAAATTATAACTTTTTTGACTATAGCCTAACGAACATATAAAAAGAAAGATGATAACTAATTTATTCATTCCAATTACTATTTATATTTAAGTTCTTCCCAATTATTATCTCCTTGTTTTTGAAGCTTTTTAGTATCTCCTTTTTTCCAATCTTCCAACTTATTAGATATCCAAGAACTGTAAAACAAGTATAATTTTCCATCTCTTACTTCATATGCTTCAGCATCGATATACATTTTTGTTTTTTTCGCGGCTACCGCATAGGCACAATACCCTCCATATTGTGGAATATATTTTTCTGGATTTTCTTTAAACAATCCTAAATTCTTTTCCGAAGAAAATTTGAATTTCACCCCATCATAAACAGTTTGAAATTTACTCTTTCCTTTACTTGGCTTATCATCTACAAAATAAGACACTAAATCATATCCTTCAGCGACAAAACCTTTTTTGGTATTATAATCTATTTTTTGGGCAAAAATAACCGTCGATATTGTTAACAATATTAAAGTACAAAGTTGTTTCATAATGGTATAGTTTTGGAAAGTTGTCGAATACATTTACAAAGACTTACACTAAATCTGTATTATTTTTTACACCTTTTTTAATTGCTTGATTGATAAAACATCAACCTCGCTATACTAAATTATTAGCCAAACATTCCTAAAAAAAATTATAGAAAATTTAAAATCAACAACTTAAAGACTATAAAAGAAAATACTAAAGTACCATCAAATTACACCCTCTAATATCGGAATTATCGAAACGTCCAATAATTTCGAAGCTTCCATTATGATATACTTTACCGAGATCTTGAGTAGCAATAAATGAACAAGAATTGTAATTGGCTAAATCAATAACATTAATTCCACCAGATTTTCCATTAGGCAAAATACTTAAGGCATCTTCGGTATCACGAGTTAATAATTTCATCCAAGGGGGACAATCAAAAATCCCGTTTCCATTAGAATACCCTTGACTTAATAATTCTGTCATACCGTATTCCGAATGAATTTCGGAGACTCCAAATCCTTTTTTCAATAACTCATGAAGTTCTGCACGAATTAACTCTTTTCTTCTTCCTTTCATTCCTCCAGTTTCCATAACAATAGTGTTTTTCAAAGAAAACTGATATTCCTCTATTAAATCTAACAGAGCAAATGAAACTCCAATTAACAATGTTTTCTTTCCTTTTCCTTCGAGATCTATCAAGGTTGTAGCCAATTCAGATAGATTATTTAAGTAAAATCCACTTTCAGGATGACCAGAACGTTTGATTAAATCATCTACCATATAAATTAATGATGATCCTTTTCGTTCAAGGTAATTAGGCAACAAAGCCAGAACAACATAATCACTTATATCTCCATAAAAATGTTCAAATCCACATAAGTAGCTTTTTTCATACCAAGACAAATCTGTAACAAAGTGTTTGCTTGTAGTACTTCCAGTAGTTCCTGAACTTGAAAACGTTTCTTGTATTGGATCTTTGGAAGAAAGCACTTCTTTCGATTTAAAAAATTGAATCGGCAAAAACGGTATTTCTTCAATTCTTGTAACATCTGACGGATGTATATAAAGTAAATCACAAAATGATCTATATACTCTATTGTTTGCAAATTGATGCTTAAAAACATCAAGTGCAACTTCTTTAAAATCTTCCTCGGATTGTATGTTAAAAACCTTGTTCTGCATAATTTTTACAAAAATAAGAGTATTCTACGCAACCATTTCATTTTTTGTGCATCTAGTAATAAAAATCATTAATGATGTTTTAAACAAAAATTAAACGTTCCACTAAAATATTATCACATGAAAAGCTTGCAATCAAAAATAGATACTGTACTACGAATGATGAATATTACTAGTTCTAAATCTTTGAAGAATCAAAAATTCATAATGATAGCTTCCAAAAAGGCCTCTCAAAAGGAGTTACTCTTTAAAGAAAACGAATTTGATTCTTGGCAAACATGCTATGACAATATTAGTGGTTTTGTTTATGAAGATGGGTATGAGTATGAATTATTAATTTCTACAAAAGACTCATCAAAAATGGCTACGGGAGAAGACAAATCTCTAATTAGAATTTTAACCAAAACTAAAAAGGAATCTTACGATTTACCTAATTAACCAATTTATTAAATGAAAAACCAATTTTAATTATGAAAAACCTCAAACTACTACCTATTTTATTCATAATCTTATTATCATGTAATAGCAATAATGATCTTAGGGAAACTATTGATCCTGCCAATCAAGAGGAGCATTATCAAGAAGTAAAAAAGATATTTGACCAAGCGAATGACATGGTAAAAGATTTAGATTGTAAAAATCCTGATGACTGGTCCTTTGTTTCCTACGGAAGTAAAGCATGCGGTGGGCCTCATGGATATATAGCATATTCGAACGAAATAAATGTTGAATTGTTTCTCAGCTTAATTGAAAAACATAAAACAGAAGAAGATAAGTACAATAAAAAATGGAATGTTGTTTCTACCTGCGATACCCCTGCTCCGCCAATAGGAATTGTTTGCAGTAACGGTAGCGCTCAGTTGAATTATTAGTATTTTTAAAAAAAATAGACTCATTAACTTAACGACAATCATACAACAATGTTGCCGACAGAATATTAAGGCACAAGCAGAGGTTTATCAACTGTACTCTACTAAGCTATTTGCGTTGTGCCTTAAATATTCTAAAAATTATGAGGATGCCCAGGATACTTTACAAGATAGTTTCATTACCATTTTCAAAAAAATCAAGCAGTACGATCATAAAGGGTCGTTTGAAGGCTGGATGAAAAGGATAACGATTAATACTGCCTTGCAAAAGTATCGACAAAAATCGCCTCTACAATTAGTAAAGGAAGAAGCCATAGAGGAAGTAGAAGATGTGTATTACGATGAATCGGAAGTAAGTGTAGATTTTCTTTTGGCATGTATTCAAGAGTTACCTGATAGGTATCGATTGGTTTTTAACCTGTATGTATTAGATAAGTTTTCTCATAAGGAAATTGCCCAAATGCTGGAGATTTCCGAAGGAACATCAAAATCTAATTTATCAAGAGCTCGGTTATTATTAAAGCAAAAAATAGAAGCTCATCAAAAAGTACAAAAAGAAGCGTAAATGGACAGTAAAGAAAATATAGATAGATTATTTCAGGAAAAACTTGAAGGTTTGGAGGTTACTCCTAAACCTGAAGTTTGGAATGCCATTGAAGCAAAGCTTCAAAAGAAAAAACGCAGGGTTTTACCTATGTGGTGGATATATACTGGTGTTGCCTCTATTGTAATTATTGGGTTCTTATTATATCCGTTTTTAAAAGCTGATAATCCTATTATTAATGAAATAATTGTAACCGCTCCTGATACACCAACTAAAGATTCAGTGCCTACTAAGAAAATAATTCCAGTTGTACCTATTCAAGAGGAAACGATTGTTGTGGCAAAAAGCTCAAATTCCCCCAGAAAAAAGCAGCTAAAAAAGAATCCTAAATTAATTACAAATTCAGTTCAAAATAAAAATCTTATTGCTAGTGAAAGTTCAACTTCAGACAACGTGGTTAAAGAAGGGGCTTTGTCAGAAGAGAAAAATGCTATGGAAAAGATTTCTTTTGAAAAGGAGTCGCAAAACAATTCAATTAAAATTTCCTCTAAAAGCGATTCGACTTCAACTAAGAAATCGGTGAAAAAAGACTTCTTAAAGGAATTACATAAAAGAGATAGTGTATTGGTTGCCGAAAATAAAGACAATAAATGGTCGGTGTCACCAACCTTCGCTTTAACACACACAAACTCTTTTACTAACACCTCAGCATTGGACAAAAGCTTAAATGCGTCTAATACAAATGGAGAAAACACTTTTTCTTATGGTGTAAAACTTGCCTATGAAGTAAGTAATAAATGGACTGTCCAATCAGGGTTATTAGTTCAAAAAATAGGGTATTCTAACTCAAATCTTTCCGTTCTGAACAACGTAAGAGGCGCCAGTTTAGAAAATGTTGAGCATAGCTCAGAACCTGTTTTTTTATTAAGTACCTCTGATACTGCTCTTGATGCAAACTCTCTTTCTACTTCAAGAGTTGAAACGACAGAAGCATCTTTGCAACAAAACTATAGCTATATCGAAATTCCTGTAGAAGTAAAATATACGTTTTTAGAAAGTAAGAAATTCACTTCCCAAGTTGTTACTGGTGTAAGTTCTTTATTCCTGAATCAAAATGAAGTGGTTCTCAATTCTGAAGCGCAATCACAATCACTCGGAAAAGCTAATAATTTAAACACTATAAATTTCAGTGGAAACTTAGGTATTGACCTACAATACTCAATAAATAAAAAATTAAAAATCGCAGTTAACCCAATGTTTAAAGTTCAATTGAACACATTTTCAAAAAATGCTAATGGTTTTAGACCTTATACCATTGGTGTTTATTCTGGATTAATTTATCAATTTTAAAAACCTAAACTCATGAAAAAAATATTATTATTTGTTTTAGCACTAGGCTTTCTTTCATGTTCACTCGATGGAAATAATTTAGTTGTTAAACTGTTACCTATTGACGAGTCAACCACACCCGATAGTTTTAGATACAATACTATTGATACCATTAAAATTAAATACTCTTTACCTGACAATTGTCATTCATTTTACAACCTGTATTATCAATATGATGATACAACAAGAATTGTTGCCGTAAGAGCTTTACAAGATTTAGATGCCAATTGCGTTAATCAAGCCATAGAAAGAGAACTTGATATTCCAATTCAAGTAAGACAAGAGGAAGATTACGTATTTAAATTTTGGAAAGGTAAAGATGCTAATGGGGACGACGAATACGAAGTAAAAGTAGTGCCTGTTAACAATTAAATCCAAGTTATGTCCTGAAATTACTTCATACGAAAGCTTTTGCTTACTCTTGATTTCACATAGTATTAGTTAGTTACACTAAAACCTCGAGGCTCTTCGTATGATTGTATTTTCAGGACTTTTATAAGAACCTTCTGTTGCTTTTTCTCTTTACGAAAAACAATATTGGTTCAATTGAATTATTTTTTTGTGCATAACTAAGGGAATACATTTATGCTCTATTGATTGTAAAGAGGCTGAAAGGCCTCTTTCTTTATGCTCACTATGAACTCTTCTTTTAAAATTGGCTGATTATTCAAGCGCAAAAACACCTGTGCTACAGCAACTGTATCTCGCTCGCAGTAATCCACAATTCTTTGTATGTTTTTTTCCTTATAAAAAATATCAGCAACTTCACTTCCATCAATATCTTCTTTGGGTGAAGGCACTCCTAAAACATGTGTAAGTAGTTTTAATGAAGTATAATGTTTATAGTCACCAAACTTCCATAAGTCCATCGTATCTAAATGTGGTACTTCCCATGTTTTTTTGCCAAGTAAATTAAGTTTTTCCGGGAGCTCTATTTGATGAATAACCATTCTTCTAGCGATATAAGGAAAATCAAATTCTTTACCGTTATGAGCACATAACAAATGTTGTTTCTTGTTAAAATGATTATCCAAAAGGCTTTTAAAATCTAGTAATATTTTTCTCTCATCTAATCCAGAAAATGAAGTCACACGAAAGGTTTCTATTTCATTTTTCTTTTTAAAATAGCCTACCGAAATACAAACTATTTTACCAAACTCTGCCCATATTCCGGCTTTTTGATAAAACTCTTCCACAGTATATTCATCTTTTCTTTGATATTTGGTTTTTAAATCGAAAAGCTCTTTTCCTTCAATTGATAAATTATTCCAAAATTCATTTTGAGGTACTGTTTCAATATCTAAAAACAGGACGTTTTTAATTTCATTCTTTTGTAGCATTTTTTTCTTTTATTAATTCATAGAACTCCTATAAAGTTACAAAAAATAAAAAAAGAGAACCTAGAAAAGTTCTCTTCCTAACATTACTAACCATTTAAATTTATAGAAGAAATATTTACTGATTAGTAATTGTAATTCAAATAATTGTACTCGTTTAAACTTTTTCCATCAGCTAAAAAAATACTATTTTCAGTCAATCCTCAATTATATTACATATACAAGCTTAAGCTTTAAAACTGCCAACCAAAATTTAATCCAAATTTTCCGGTAAAATCTCGCTCATTGGGATCATCTGCAAAACCAAGGTTACGACCTAAACCGCTATTTATATCAATAAGGAAACCAGAGTCACTCACCCATTTCCAGCCAATGCCTACACCTATTGCTGTTTCAAAATAAGTTTCATCGTTTGTATTTGCAGAATTTCCAAACCAGAAATTGAAGTCATTTTCATATGTATAAAACTTTAAAAAACCTTCACCATAGAATCCTTTAGCACCATAATCTTCTTTCGAAAAAAAGTACTGACGATAAAAAGGCGAAAACGAAAATTTCTCTAAGATTTCTGACCCATTTTCATTATTAAAATTAATGTTTAAATCTGCCCCTATACCACTGTATTTATTTAGTACGTACTCATATCTTGGGTTAAAGGCTGGGAAAACAAGTCCCGCGACTACATCTAAACTAAGGCTATGTCGTTTTGCTTTAGAAAATTCAGTCATATTTTTTTGACTTTCTGTTTCTTTAGAATCCGTTTTATTTTGAGCTTTAGCCATAACGCTTATGGCTAATAGAATTATAAATAATTGTTTTTTCATAATGTCAAGTTTTATTTATTTAACTAGTTTACATTTAAGCACTCGAGGTCTTTTTCTACTGCTAAATAACTCTCTTATGAAAAGGCATACAAGTTTTAGTATCCTGCATTTATAAATACTACCCTGTTTTTATAAATTCACGGCAAAACAAGATCAACCAAAACAGATTAACATAAAAACTAAAATGTATATTTGTCATTACTAGGGAAAACGACAACTTTAAAAATTGATGGTGGAAGATTTTTTCAATATATTCTTGCTAATTAGTTCCATTCACGGATTTATATTTTGTTTAATCTCATGGTTTTCAAAAGGAGGTACGAAAAAAGCTTTTCTTTTTATTAATTTTTTAGTTTTAGTAATCTCTTTGAATAACTTCCAATCGTGGGTACTAGTTAAACGGTTTTTTCAGGACAGTGAATTTCTAAGGTATTTTGAAATCCCTTGGCATTTTTTAATTGCCATTTTTTTTTACTTGTTTCTCATTAATTATCTAGAAATAGAAAAAAGAACACAAAACCTTTTAAAAATTGTTACAATCACTTTTTTGGGACTATTACTTATTCGACTTGGCTTCTATTTTAGTAATAATGGAACCACTTCAAACATATCTGTTTTTAAAAAGTATGTAATTTTTGAAGAGTTATTAAGTATGTTAGTTTCAATTACCATTTCCATTTATGCTTACTATTTATACAAAATGGTTAAAATGAAAAGAATTCCATCTAACATTACAGATTTTGACAACTTAAAATGGATTCGAATATTTTTCAGGTTAGGATTGTTATCGTACGTTTCTTGGTTTATTCCTTTGTTAATCACATTAATTCTTAAGTTTAATATATTCTTACCTTCCTATTATCCTTTAAGAATTTTTACAACAATTTTAATCTATTGGCTGGGTTATCAATCTATTATACAATTAAGAGTTTTACAAGAAAGAAAATATTTACGTCCCTTGATAGCAAGTAGTTCAAATTCCTTAAAAACTCAAAACCTTGTTCATCAATCAAAAAGCAATAAAAAATTAGGTATTCCAGAAGAAATTGTTGAAAACATTTTATTTGGTCTTGATCAGTTTGAAAAAAATAAGGGGTATACTTCTCAAAATATGACACTTACAGCTTTAGCGAAAGAATTAAATACAAATACAAGTTATTTATCTAAAATAGTAAACCATTACAAAGAAACCTCATTTACCAATTACTTAAATACATTAAGGATTCATAATATTATTGCTTTATTAGAAGCTAATTCAATTATTAGAAAATATACAATTAAAGCCATTGCTCAGGAAGCTGGTTTTAGTAACTCCGACTCCTTTTCGAAGGCTTTTATTAAACTAAAAAATAGAACACCTTCGGAATTCATAAAGAATTTGAAATAGGTATAACGTTAATTATATATGGAATCACATGAATCCAAATTCAATGTTATCATCAAATCAAATTCACCTAAATTCTTTGGTTTAGGAAAAAAGTTAAATTACTGATTTATAGATAAATTTATTTTTACAAGTTTATAAATCATTAAATCAACGTTAAGTTAAATTGCTAAATAGCTATTTTGTTATTTTATCGTTACTTTTGGAATATAGTACTTAAAAATCAACGTATGAATACTAACGATATTAAGATTTTATTGGTTGATGATGAACCAGATATACTAGAAATAGTAGGTTACAACCTAAAATCTGAAGGATATCAAGTTTTTACAGCCAATAATGGGGCTGAAGGGGTTAAAACGGCTAAAAAAGTGCAGCCGCATTTAATATTATTAGATATTATGATGCCTGAGATGGATGGAATCGAGGCCTGTGAAAAAATTAGAGGAATAAAATCTCTTGAAGATTCTATTATTTCTTTTTTAACAGCAAGAGGTGAAGATTATTCTCAAGTGGCTGGTTTTGATGCTGGTGCTGATGACTATATTACAAAACCTGTTAAACCAAAGGTATTAGTTAGTAAAGTTAAATCGTTATTAAGACGATTGAAAACTGAAGAAAAAACAGATGCCACAACCAAAATTGGTGATATTATTATTAATAGAGATGAGTATGTTGTTTTTAAAGGAGATAAAAAGATTTCTCTTCCCAGAAAAGAATTTGAACTGTTTTCACTATTAACATCAAAACCTGGAAAAGTATTTAAACGTGAAGTTATCCTAGATAATGTTTGGGGTAATGAAGTTGTTGTTGGTGGAAGAACGATTGACGTTCACATTAGAAAACTTCGTGAAAAAATAGGTGATGATTATTTTAAAACAGTAAAGGGTGTTGGTTATAAATTTGTCCTAGAAGGATTTGACAAATAACACCCATAAAAAAATCATATAAGGTGGTAGATTGCTTTTCTAGGCAATCTACTTTTGTTTATAACAAATGACAATATTTTGAAATTGAAAAAAACATATAAATATGCACTGTGGTCAGCTTTTTACTTGACCATACTATCTACCATTTTTTCGGTACTTACCTACTTTTTACTTTATAAACATTTAGGAATAGTTACTTACATTGCTTTTGGTATTATAATATTTATTATTTCATTTTTTGTTATTCAGTTTAGAGCTGAACATTTTATTTACCAAAGAATAAAAAAACTATACGAAGACATTTCTTTCTTGGATGTTAATGATCTTAAAAGAAAAAAAATAACAACCGATGTCGAAGCCATAACGAAAACAGTGCAGGAATATGTTGAAGGAAAGAGTGAGGAAATTGCTGATTTAACCCAAAGAGATTCTTTTAGAAGGGACTTTTTAGGAAATGTGGCTCACGAGCTTAAAACGCCTCTTTTCACTGTTCAGGGATATGTTTTAACCTTAATTGAAGGAGCCGCAGAAGATCCTGAGATTAGAACTAAATATTTAGAAAGAGCTAGTAAGGGGGTTGAACGATTAACCTCTATAGTGAAAGACTTAGACATGATTGCTAAATTGGAAACTGAGGGAATGAAAATGAATATTGAAACCTTCAATATTCTAGAAATGATTCAAAATGTTTTCGATTTATTCGAAATGAAAGCTAAGAAAAGAGGTATCAAACTACAACTTGATAAGGCCTATGAATTTCCATTTTTTGTAAAGGGTGATATCGAACGAATTGAGCAAGTAATTATCAACCTAATAGTGAACTCAATTAAATATGGTAAAATTGGTGGCGTAACTACGGTAAGCGTTGAAAATTATAACTCTAAAAAATTTATTATTAAAGTAACTGATAATGGAGAAGGTATTAAACAGGAGCATCTTTCTCGTTTATTTGAACGTTTTTATAGAGTTGATCAGAGTCGTTCAAGAGAACAAGGAGGTTCCGGTTTAGGTTTATCAATTGTAAAACATATTATTGAGGCACATGGAGAAACCATTCTTTTAAAAAGTAAATATGGTGAAGGTTCTGAGTTTTCGTTTACTTTAGAAAAAGCTGTGTAAGAGTATTATTTATAATTCCATTTCCATGATGGGTAGAAACCTATTTTTAATAGAGCTTTCTATCTTTCCAATTGATTTAAATCCATTACGTTTATAAAATTTTTCAGCATTTGGATCGGCATCGAGGAATGCTTTTTTAAAGCCGTTATTTTTTATCCGATGTATAAAATCATTTAAAAGTATTTTTCCATGCCCCTTTCCTATAAACTCAGGTTCAATAAATAAAAAGTTCAATTTTACTTGTTCTTCGTTTATAATTTCGAAAGCATAAAAACCTATAATGGTATCCGTTTCAATTAATTTGAAAACATGATTTTCGTTAATATATTTTGAAGAAATTTTGAGGTTTTCTTCCCATTTGGCGATTTGCTCTTCTCCATAGTTCCAATAATCTTTAGAACGAATGGTTAACTGTGTCAGTAAAATAGAATCATTTTCTTTAACCTTTACAATTTTCATTTCTAGAACCAAAAACCTAAATTAAACAACCAATATTTTTCTTTATGGTCAGGTGACCATGAGTATTTTAATTCGATAGGTCCAATAAAAGTACTCAACCCATATCCCAGAGCATAACCTGATTTGGTATTATCAAATAGTTTTCCATCCTTAAAAACATCATGCTCAACGCGTGCATAGTTTGCTATAAACGTAGCGTAGTGATTTTTGTAAACATTATACCTAAAATTAAATTCAGACTTCACAAAAGTTTGATTCCCTAATTCAGCGGTATCATAACCATAAAAAGGAACAAAATTATTCACATAGTTTTGGTTATACCCTCCTAATCTAAAATCGAAAACCTCAGATCCTTCTTTCCCCAATGTAAATCCACCTTCACCTGTGTATTGAAAGGTTAATTTATCATCTAAAAAAGACTTGGCAAATCCAATGGTTCCTGATAACTGAGAAAACTGATTAAACTCACTACTATCTAATATAAGTTCATCAATACGTTTATTTCTATCGGACCAAATAAACCATTTAAAACCCACATTGGCAAAATATCCATCCGTTGGGTAAACTTTTTTATTGTAGGTGTCTAATTTTAAGAAAGAATAAGCATTTACATAGTTACTATTATCAAACACCGTTTCTTCTTCATTAGTCAGAAAGGTATCTGAAGAAATCTTTATCTTCTTATTTTCAAGTCCAATTCCAAAGGCAAACTTTTTATCTATTGTTGTTTGAATATAAAAAGCATTGGTAAAATCAGTATACTTAATATTAAGTCTATTAATTAAATCATTTTTAAAAAGAATTGAGCTCTTAAATGAATTATAACTAGAGGTAAAACCATAACTAGGTATCAATCCATTATCAATAAAATAATCCATCCTATATCGAATGCGATCACCGATTCCCACATCGAAATTGAACTCATCATTTTGCATAAGTAATTTTCTGTGGTTATAATTTAAAAGAACGGCTGTTTTATATAGTAAGTCATAATGAATACCGAAGCGAACATATGATTTTACAGGGTCTTCCTTCACTTTTAATTCTAGCTTTTTACCAGAAAACGATTTTTGAAAATGATAATCAATTCTTTCAAAATTATTCGTTGCAGATAAAGAGCTTATTTTTCTTGAAATATCTTTATAAGAAGTACTATCTCCTTCTTCAAGTTGCAGTTTACCTAAAACATAGTTATCTGTATAATTTTTATTCCCTTTTATAATAATCCTATCAACCAAAAACCTTTTACTCTTTAGGGTAATTTGAGGACGTTTCTTCTTTATTTTCTGAAGTTTCGCAATACTATCAAAAACAAACTTATTGGGTTTAGCAACTCTTGTTCCTTCTCCAATAATTTCTTTCTTTTTATCAAAAGAAATAACGCTATATTCTAAAATATTAGGTTCTAAATTGAAATCAAGAAGCATGGCTTGTTCATCAGATTTACGATACATCTGAAAATTAATTATTTGAAGTAAAACAGAGGCTACTGAAGATAACTCTTCTCTTTTTAAAAGTTGCCCTTGTACATTCACTCCTATAATTATATCAACATCTTTTGTTTTCATAATGTCTACTGGGAAGTTATTTACAACTCCCCCATCAACTAATAATTGACCATCAATATCAACAGGATTTAACAACGAAGGAAAGGCTCCACTTGCTCTCAAAGCTAAAGCTAAAGACCCTTTTTCAAGAACCACTTCTTCACCAGTTTCTATATTGGTTCCAATACAATAAAATGGAATCGGTAGTTCTGAAAAGTCAGTAACTTCATCAACTGGAGCTAATAATTCTGTTAAAAAATTGAGTACATTTTGACCTCTAGATAAACCCAAAGGTAATCCCACACTTCCATTTTTAATAGGCAAAGTAACCGCATATTTTTCACCGTGTTGCTTTATAAAAAAAGGTTTCGCTTCTCTGCTTACTTCATCTTGAAGTAATTTCATAAAATCGGCCTCTTTTATAACTTTTTCGATTTGATCAGGAGAATAACCAGAGGCGTACAAACCACCAACAATGGCTCCCATACTAGTTCCTCCAATATGATCGATTCGCAATCCAGCTTTTTCAAGCTCATTTAATACCCCTACATGGGCAAAACCCTTAGCTCCACCTCCACTTAAAACTAATCCAACTTTTGGTTGTTCTTGTGCAAATAGCATTATCGGAGCCATTAAAAAAAATAATAGCTTTTTCATATGTTCGTTTTCACTTTCTTATTAAGAAGATGCTAACCTAACGCTAAAAAATTAAGAAGTAATATACTCTCTTAAGGTTTTAACATATTCGCACATTCTTTTAAAATTATTATTTACTAATGCGTAATATAAGGGGTAACAGATGTATTAATTTTTCGGTAAGCGATTTACCGATTCTAGTTTAGAGTTTGATCTTTATGATAATATTGATAGATCTTTTGTGCTCTTGAAAAACCTACCACTTCCTTTAATTCCTCAAAACTAGCACTTTTTACTCGTTTAGCTGATTTAAATTTACGTAATAAATTTGTTATTGTTTGTTTACCAACATCAGGAATTTGTTCTAATTCTGACTGGATAGCACTTTTACTTCTTTTGTTCCTGTGGAAAGTAATTCCAAAGCGGTGCGCCTCATTTCGTAAATACTGAATAATTTTAAGAGTTTCCGACTTTTTATCCAAATACAAAGGAATACTATCACCTGGATAATAAATTTCCTCCAAACGTTTCGCAATACCAATAATTGCTATTTTTCCTCTTAACTCAAGAGCATCTAAACTTTTTAAAGCTGATGAAAGTTGACCTTTTCCTCCATCAATAACAATAAGTTGCGGCAATGGTTTCTCTTCTTCTAACAAACGTTTATATCGCCTGTACACTACCTCTTCCATTGAAGCAAAATCATCTGGTCCTTCCACAGTTTTAATATTGAAATGACGATAGTCTTTTTTACTTGGTTTTCCATCTTTAAAAACAACACATGCCGCTACAGGGTTGGTTCCCTGAATATTGGAGTTATCAAAACACTCAATATGACGAGGTTCTGATCCCAATCTAAGGTCTTTTTGCATTTGCGCCATGATTCTCTTAACATGACGATCAGGATCAACAATTTTTATTTGCTTGAATTGTTCTTGTCTGTAATACTTCGCATTTCTTTCAGAAAGCTCAACAATACGCTTTTTATCACCAAGTTTTGGAACCGTTACTTTTATTTTATCACCTAAATCGACTTCAAAAGGAACATAAATTTCTCTTGATAAAGAATTAAATCTATTTCTAGTTTCTACAATAAATAACTCCAATAAATCTTTATCACTTTCTTCCAGCTTCTTCTTTATTTCTGTAGTATAAGACTGTACAATAGCGCCATTCATAATTTTGAAGAAGTTGGCATATCCATGAGTTTCATCAGAAATAATCGAAAAAACATCAACGTTATTTATCGACGGATTTACAATAGTAGACTTCGCCTGATAATTTTGTAATGATCCTATTTTCTCCTTAATTTTTTGAGCCTCTTCAAATTTCATATCCGTTGCAAATTCCATCATAATGTTATGAAATTGCTCAATACTCTCCTTAAAATTACCTTTAATAATATTTCTAATCGCTCGAATATCATTCATGTAACTTTCTTCCGTTTGCATTCCTTCACAGGGACCTTTGCAGTTTCCTAAATGATATTCCAAACAAACTTTATACTTATCTGCATTGATCTTTGTTTCATGCAAATCGTAGTTACAAGTACGCAGTGTATACAATTCTTTAATAAGATCCAACAACGCATTTACAGTACGTACATTGGTATAAGGACCAAAGTATTCTGATCCATCTTTGATAACTCTTCTTGTTGAGAAAATTCTTGGAAAACGCTCTTTCTTAATACAAAGCCAAGGATACGATTTATCATCCTTTAAAAGAACATTATACCGAGGTTTGTATTTCTTTATAAGATTGTTTTCTAGTAAAAGTGCATCTGTTTCAGTATCAACAACAATATGCTCAATTCTAACAATTTTTCTTACGAGAATTCTAGTTTTACCATTTTCATGATTTTTGGTAAAATAAGACGAAACTCTCTTCTTTAAATTCTTCGCTTTTCCAACGTAAATGATTACATCATCCCTATCGAAATACTGATAGACTCCTGGTGAATTGGGCAGGGTTTTTATTTGAAGCTCTAAAGTTGTCGGCATACATCAAAAATACGATTTTCTCAAAACATAGCATTATATTATTTTCTGTATTTTACTCAATAAAAATGGGGATAAACTCGTACTTTTATTGTTTTTTAGCAGATGGAAGAACTACATAACTTTTATTCAAATCAACTTGAAGCACATAAGCTAAATCTGAAGAAACTAAATAAAACGATCAATACGATTCGAATTTTTCGTTTTATCGTTTTTTCTTGTTTGATTTTGGGTGTTTATTTTACGTTTCAAACTCCCTATACTCCTTTAATTATTGGTGGTGTTGGAGTTTTAATTTTCGGATTTTTGGTGGTTAAACATCAAAACTTAAAAGAAAAAAGAAACTTACTCCGTTTAAAGGTTTCATTTAACGAAACGGAGATTTCAATTTTAAATGGTGATTTTTCCGAAAGACCAGATGGAGAAGAATTTATAGAGCCTTTACATCATTACAGTAATGATGTTGATTTATTCGGTAGAGGTTCCTTTTTTCAATATTTAAACAGAACTGCAACAGTAAGAGGAAAAGAGCTTTTAGCCTCATTACTTACTGCAAATAATATCAACAAAATTGAAGAGCGACAAGAAGCTTTAAACGAGCTTTCTGAGAAATCAATTTGGAGAGAAAACTTTACCACTTTAGCTAAATTAGTTTCACCAACGCAAAAACAAACTTCAAATATTTCTAATTGGATTGAAAATTTTGAATCGAAACTCCCTAGTTTCCTTCAAATACTTCCGAAGATTTTCTCTGTTATTTCGTTACTTCTTATTGCTTTAGTTTCATTCGGAATCGCTCCTTTTTCAATCATTACAACTTGGTTCTTCGTTGGATTAGGAATCACAATGATATATTTCAAAAAGACACAGTACCTATACACCTCAGCAAGCAATGCCAAGGATGTTTTCAAACAATATTATTTACTACTAGAACAAATAGAAACTGAAAACTTTAAAGCTGAACTTTTACATAAAAAACAATCAGCAATTACAGCCAAAGAGAAAAAAGCCTCAGCAATTTTTAAAGAGTTTTCAAATATCTTAAATGCCTTCGATCAACGAAATAATCTACTGATAGCTATTGTTGGAAATGGATTGTTTTTATGGGATGTTAACAATGCTTCAAAAACTGAAAAATGGATAACAACTTACAAAGATGTTGTTGATAACTGGTTTCATGTGGTAGACTTTTTCGATGCGTATAACTCTTTAGCTAACTTCGTTTTTAATCATCCAAAGTATACCTTCCCAACCATTAAGAACGAACTTCAAACTATTGAAGCTGTCAACTTAGGTCACCCTCTTTTAAAAGTTACCAATAGAGTGGACAATGACTTTTCTATGAATAATGAGGAGTTTTTTATTGTAACTGGAGCAAATATGGCTGGAAAAAGTACTTTTTTACGTACGGTTTCTTTATCCATAATTATGGCGAATTGCGGTCTGCCTGTATGTGCAAATACTTTTAAATATTCTCCAATAAAACTGATTACCAGTATGCGTACTTCGGATTCGTTAACCGATGACGAATCTTACTTTTATTCTGAATTAAAAAGACTGAAATTTATTGTTGATGAAATTAAAGAAGATACCTACTTCATTATTCTGGATGAAATATTAAAAGGAACAAATAGTAAAGACAAAGCCATTGGCTCGAAACAGTTTATTGAAAAATTAACTAAGTCGAAATCAACCGGAATTATTGCTACTCATGATGTTAGTTTATGCGAATTAGCGGACGAATATGAACAAATTCGGAACTATTATTTTGATGCTGAAATTGTAAATAATGAGTTGTTTTTCGATTATAAAATGAAAAATGGCGTTTGCAAAAACATGAACGCTTCCTTTTTACTTCAAAAAATGGAAATTGTGTAATTCTATTGTTCATGAGCAATTAACAGTTATTTAGAAACAACTAGTTTTTGAATTCCTTACCTTTGTTAACATGCAGCAACTTATTGATAGCTTTGGACGTCAGATTACCTATGTTCGATTGGCAGTTACCGATCGTTGTAATTTACGTTGCCAATATTGTATGCCTGCTCATGGTATTGATATTGTTCCCAGAAAGGAATTATTAACCTATAAAGAAATGTACCGAATTATTCGAGTACTAACTGAATTAGGTGTTCGTAAAGTTCGATTAACGGGTGGCGAACCTTTTGTAAGAAAAGATTTCGTAAAGTTTTTAGAAATGCTCTCGTTCAATGACTTATTAGATACCATTAACATTACTACCAACGGCGCTTTAATTAGAAAGCATATCAGCACCATTGAGAGTTTAAAAAAGGTTAAAAACATCAACTTAAGTATTGATAGCTTGCAAGCTGATAAATTTCATAAAATTACAAGAAGAGATGTGTTTCCCGAAGTTTACCAAACCTTTGAACTTCTTGAAAAGAGTAATTTAAACTTGAAACTAAATGTGGTTGTTCAATCAGGTTTTAACACCAATGAAATTAACGATTTTGTAAAGCTCACTGAAGATAAAAACATTGTGGTTCGCTTTATCGAAGAAATGCCTTTTAATGGTAGTGGACAACGTGAGTTGGGTGAAAATTGGAATTTTAAAAGAATTTTGGAAGAGATCCAATCTGAATATCCTATTCATGAAATTCCAGTAAAAAAATCTTCTACTTCAAGAAATTTTCAGGTTGAGAATTTCAAAGGCTCTGTAGGAATTATACCTGCGTTTACCAGAACCATTTGTAATGATTGTAATAGAATTAGAATTACCTCAACGGGAACGCTCAAAAATTGCTTGTTCGATGATGGAGTTTTTAGCATCAGAGATTTTATTAGAAAAGGAGCTAGTAATGACGATTTAAAAGAATTGTTTTTATCGCTAATAAAAGAAAAACCCAAAAACGGATTTGTTGCAGAAGCCAATCGAACAAAAGGAAATGTTTCAGAAAGTATGAGTACTATTGGTGGCTAATAACTTATAGTAGTTGTTTTAAAATGCTCATCTTAAACCATAAAAAAGCTAATCCCTTATTCGTTATAAACTTTTTTATAAATACACTAAATTTACATTCGTTTTCAATGGTTTATTTATTTGAACTTGTTTCGAATTTTCATCACAAAAAACAAGTGTAAAACTTTAAAATTCAACACTAAAAATTTATAACTAAACAATGATCACAGCAGAAGAAGCTAAGAAAATCATATTAGACCATACCCAGGATTTTGGAATTGAAGAAATTCCTTTTTTAGAATCTGTTGGAAGAGTTTTAAAAGAAGATATTATAGCCGACAGAGATTTTCCTCCATTTAACAGGGTTGCCATGGACGGAATTGCCATCAACTATCGGTTTTTTGAATATGGAGTTCGCGATTTTAAAATAGAAGGTGTGCAACCGGCTGGAGCACCTCAAGAAACTATGGAAAATGCTGCGCATTGTTATGAAGTAATGACAGGAGCTATTCTTCCAAACAATACAGACACCGTTATTCGTTATGAAGATGTTTCTATTGAAACTCTAATGGCAACGGTAACTGTTGATCAAATTAAGGAAGGACAGAACATTCACACACAGGGTTCTGATAAACCAAAAGATACCGTTTTAATCAATAAAAACACTGTTATTTCTCCTGCAGAAATAGGTGTATTAGCAACGGTTGGTAAAAGCACTGTAAAAGTTGCTAAACAGCCAAAAGTTATGATTATCTCTACGGGTGATGAGTTGGTTGAAATAGATCAAACTCCTTTGGCTCATCAAATTAGAAAGAGCAATGTATATACTTTGGTTTCTCTTCTTAAAAAACTAAATATTCCTTCAGAAACTGCTCATTTAACTGATAACAAAGAAGTATTATCAGTAAAAATTGCTGAGTATATAAACACCTGTGATGTACTTATTTTTAGTGGAGCTGTGAGTAAAGGTAAATTCGATTTTCTACCTGAAGTATTGTCTGAACTAGGTGTTCAAAAACTGTTTCATAGAGTTTCGCAACGCCCCGGAAAGCCATTTTGGATGGGAGTTATTGATAATCCTGAAAAAAACAACACAGCTGTATTCGCATTCCCTGGAAACCCTATATCTACCTATGTAAACTGTATGGTTTATTTCACTCCTTGGTATGCAAAAAGTGTTCATGTGAATCAGTCAATAAAGACTGCCGTACTAAGCGAAGATGTTGACTTTAAACCAAGTTTAACGTATTTTTTACAAGTAAAATTATCTTCCAAAGAAGGACAATTAATTGCTACACCTGTTAAAGGAAATGGTTCAGGAGATTTAGCCAGTTTAGTTGAAGCCGATGGATTTATTGAGCTTCCTAAACAAGATGAGTTGACTTATAAAAAAGGAAGTGTTTTTCCAATATATAGCTATCGCAGTGTTGAATGTTGAGTGTTGAGTGTTGAATTCGCTAGCTCAATTATTGAAAATAGTGATAAATGCTTTATTTTTAGGGTTAGTAAAAAAATAAAGAGATGAAAAAGAGCATTGTTCAAAGCAAAAGCTTTAAGTTTTCGTTAAACATAATTTCCTTGTTTTCAAAACTACAGAAAGAAAAAGAATTCATTATTTCAAAACAGCTTTTAAGAAGTGGAACTTCAATAGGAGCTAATATTGAAGAAGCAATGGCAGGTCAGAGTAAAAGAGATTTTATTGCTAAGATGTCTATTTCTTCGAAAGAAGCTAGAGAAACTAGGTATTGGTTATTATTACTGAAGGAAAGTGATTTAACCCAAATAAATGTTTCTTCACTTTTAAAAGATATAAACGAATTGATACGACTGTTAACATCAATTGTCAAAACATCTCAAGAAAACCTGTTAAAGAAACGACTATAAAACTTTAAAATTCAACACTAAAAACTTAAAATTAATAAGTGAGCGATTTTACACACATAAACGAAAAAAACAACCCTAAAATGGTGAATGTTTCTGATAAGAAAATCACCAAAAGAACAGCAATAGCAAAAGCTACTATGTTTTTAGGATCAGAAATTATTAATCAGTTTACTAATGATGAACTTATCACTAAAAAAGGACCTGTTTTTCAAACAGCTATTATTGCTGGAATACAAGGAGTAAAGAAGGCGTCAGATATTATTCCAATGTGTCATCCCCTGTTGATTAATGGAGTTGACATTGATATTTCTGTAGTTGATGACCTTCATATAGAGGTGACTTGTAAAGTAACTATTGAAGGAAAAACTGGTGTCGAAATGGAGGCCTTAACAGGAGCTTCAGCCACTTGCTTAACTATTTATGATATGTGTAAAGCTATTAGCCAAGACATGATAATTAAAGAAGTTAAGTTAATAGAAAAAACTGGTGGTAAATCAGATATTAAAAAACTGTAGAAATACCCCCGAACTAAATCATACCTTTTTTAATTTAGTCTTTCACGTATTTCTATTACTGAAATGTCAGTTCGAGTGTTTTTTACTAAGTGCTAACGACATGAAAAATGTATCGAGAACGGTATACAACAGTAAAGAACACTTCTCGACACAAAATTATTCTTCATTACATTTCAAATAATTTTACTCGAAGTGACAAACCTAGTTATACAAAATCAATATTTTTAAATAGTATATATCAACATTAAAAAATGAAAAAGCATAAAAAACACGCTAATCTAACAAGAAAACACAACGATAATTTTGCACCAAATGAAGTTGCCATTTTAGGGGCCAAATGCAGCATTATTACCAATTTAGTTCATGAAGTAACCAAAAGACTTTCAAATTACAGTCTCGGATATTTCGATGCTTCTCATGCCAAAGATGTTGATGCTAATATTTTGTCAGAATATACCTTTCATCACGAAGGAAATTTACAATTAAATACCCGTTCATCTATAAACAAATACGAACAACGATTACAGTTTTACAATCATGATTTTGTGTTTATAAATGGAAATCACTATCAAGGAGCTAAACAAGTGCTTATTCTTGATAATGAAAAAGAAGCTTCAATCAAAAAACGTATTGCTCAAATTACCAATATTGCTTTTGTTATTAAGTTAAATGACGATTCAAGGTATTTTGATTGTTTAAAAGAGAAATTTCCCGAAATAGAAAATATTACTTCTTATGGAATAGAGGAAATTGATCGCATAGCCAATCATTTTAAAAACCTAATTGAAGAACGAATTGCAACAGTAAAAGGTTTGGTATTAATTGGAGGAAAAAGTACCCGAATGGGAACTGATAAAGCGGATCTTAACTACTTTGGAAAACCTCAAAAAGAACATATTAAAGAGTTATTAGAAGATTCTTCTTTGGAAACCTTCTTCTCTATACAACCTCTCAATTCAGCTAAAGATGGTGTTAAAGAGGATAATGAGATTCATGATGTCTTTTTAAACCTAGGACCTTTTGGAGGAATTTGTTCGGCTTTTCAAAAGAATCCAAATACTGCATGGTTGGTTTTAGCCACCGATGTTCCTTTTGTTAATAAAGAGATTATTCAGCTTTTATTAAAACATAGAGATCCTAGTAAAGTAGCAACTGCTGTTAAAGGAAAAGGTAAGGAATTCCCTGAGCCTTTAATAACTATTTACGAGCCAAAAGCCTACGGAAAACTATTACAATATTTAGCTCAAGGATATTCATGTCCACGAAAAATGTTAATCAATTCTGATGTTAAGCTCGTTGAAATTGAGGACGAATTCATAAGAAATATAAACACACCCGATGAGTTTGAAGCGGCTTCAAAAGAAATTAAAGCTGGTTTATGAATTTAAAAAACAAAATATTACTTTCCTATGGCATGGCATTTTTAGTAACTATTTCAACAGTTCTTTATTCGTTTATTCCTTCCGAGTCTAATATTGCCGAATGTGGAGTTGTTACATCCTTTTGTGGAAATACAAATACTTTAACTAAAAAAGGTAAAGAAGGTGGGAAGCTTTTTAAAAGCATATGCGCTTCCTGTCATAAAATCAATAAAAAACTGATAGGACCTGCATTGGGCAATAATAAAATTGATTCCACCTATTTTGTTAAGTATGTTGTAAATGAAGAAGAACTACATAAAAAGAAGAACAAAAAAGCTCGATCTGTGAATAAAGAATATAAAAACGTAAACTACAATCATCAATTCAATTATTTAACCGAACAAAATGTTTTAGATGTTTATGAATTTATTAGTATTAAAAATCCAACTTTGGCTAATAAAAAGTGATCAATCTCACCCATATAAATAAAAAAAACATTCACAAAATGGTGAATGCTTTAATAAAAAATAAGTAGTGGTAAACTATGTTAAACTGCCACTATTGAGGCAAAATCGTTGATCTCTTCATTTACCACTACTTACATAAAATATTTTAAACTGCTATTTTTAGTCGTTTTCTGGTGATATCATCTTATAAACAAATCCAGCTAAAATTGCTCCAACAATTGGTGCAGCAATAAAAAGCCAAAGTTGCTCGATTGCCCAACCTTGCGCAAATAATGCCTGACTAATACTTCTTGCCGGGTTTACAGAAGTGTTCGTAACAGGAATACTTATTAAATGAATAAGTGTTAACCCTAATCCAATAGCTAAACCTGCAAATCCTTTAGGTGCTTTTGAATGAGTAGCTCCTAAAATAATTATCAAAAACATGAAGGTCATTACTATTTCTGTGACCAACGCAGCAAGTAAGCTATACCCACCTGGCGAATGTTCTCCATAGCCATTAGAAGCAAATCCACCTATTTCAAATCCTGCTTTTCCAGTTGCAATTATATACAGGATACCGGCTCCAGCGATACCTCCTAATATTTGAGCAACAATGTAGGAAATAAGCTCTTTTTTATCAAAACGCCCCCCAGCCCAAAGTCCAATGGACACAGCGGGGTTCAGATGACAACCTGAAATATGCCCGATAGCATATGCCATTGTAACAACTGTTAAACCAAAAGCTATTGCAACACCTACAAATCCAATACCTAGTTCAGGATATGCTGCCGCTAAAACAGCACTTCCACATCCTCCAAGTACCAACCATAAGGTTCCTATAAATTCAGCTACTAATTTTTTCATTTTTTGTTATTTAAAGTTTATAATAGTTTTTGTAGTAGCTAATTCAGTATAATGTTTTTTGATTAAGATAAAGAAGCAAAAACAAATGTTTGGAAATTATTCGAAAATCAACACCTATTAATTGAAGTGAAAATCGACCTAATGACTCTCAATATTTTTTACTTAACTTTTTTAAATATAAGTAAATATAACCAATTATGCTTTGGGTATAAAATTTTAATTTGAGTACACATATATCAATTTCAGAAGTTAATCTTCGATTTGATGTATTTACCACCATCCTTTATGTAGAAATCTAAAAAAATCCAATTCTATATAAGGTCATAAATCCCTAATTGTTCTTATTCTCCTTTACTAAACTTATAATAGCAATAGTTAATTTCAGTGGTTCTTATTTTTTAAAAAATACAAAGGGTATTGAAGTTCAGAAGTTTCTTTGAAAATTTTAAATCCAAAATATTCATATAGATTTAAATTCTCTTTTGTTGTTGTTTCAATAATAACGGGTAATGTAGTGTCCTTATAATACTCTTGGAGTTGTTTAATTAAACGAAAACCGTGCCCTTTCCCTCTTTCTTCAGAATAGGTTCCTAAGATCATTGGATGGATATGGGGCTCTTTACTGTGGTGTTTTTTTAACGTTATTTCTCTTTTCAACACTTTCACCACATTACTCAAACCGATACATTTCAATGCTAATTGAAAATCCCAAAGAACTGTTTGCAAGGTTATTTTTTTGGTATGTGGATATTGAATTAAAGTACAAGCCTTTCTATTATCAGATAAAAAAACCTCTCCAAAAAGAAGTGAGTTGTCACATAAATATTCCATTAAAACTTTAAGACGTTCGTTCCTTTTAGAATCTTGTTTTACCACGAAATTAATTGAGTTCGGAATTGTAATTGGCTCAAAAGCCGAAGTTAAAATATCTACGATAAGTTCTTTATCCTTTTTTGTAGCTTTTATCATAAAAAGATGTATTCCTTGCGAATATAGAAAATAGATGAAACCCATCATCAACCCAAAATAAAATCACCTCTAATATTTTTTTGAATGTTTACACTATCACTCATAAAAACCTAATAAACAAAATATTAAAATCATCTATACATAATTCTCCATTAAAAGCTACTTAGATTTGAATGTTTTTCTTGAAATATGGCACACTTCTTGGTTCCTTGAGAAGAAATTTTAAAAATTTAATTTAACCAACTTATAAATTATGAAAACTAAACAACTACTACTTATTATTTGTCTTACTTTATCTTTTGTGTTTGTATCCTGTTCAAATGATGATGACAAAATTACCTATGAATTTTCAGTAAACGTAACATATAAAGGCGAACCATTAAACAATACTAATATTCGCGTTTATGAAAATTTACAAAATTTAAGAAATAAAGAAAATCCAATTTTTCAAGGCAATACTGATGAAAATGGGTTACTAGAGTTTAAAAACATCAATGTACCAAACGAATTATTCGTAGACGCAGAAAAATCTGATATGTGTTTAAGCAATCGTTTTTCGATAAAAACCAGAAAGTCTATTCAATATAAAATATCACCAGCACCTTCATATGCATCTAGTCAACCGGTACTCGATATAGAAATTGAAAAAACTGTATCTATAAAACTTAAGAATAGAACTGAAAATCATCTACTTGTTTATACAGATGGTGTAATAACGAATACTATTGATAAAAATGAAGAGATTGTTTTTGAAAATTTCCCAATTGAGAATCCTCACAGAGTTGAGATCAAACATTTAAACAATATCATTTCAATAGATCATATTACTCAGGGTAGTTGTAATGAAATAACTACTTATGAGCTTCATTAACTAAATTAAAAAAACCTGCAGTTTTGCAGGTTTTTTTGTGGAGAAGGCGGGGCTCGAACCCGCGACCTTTTGACTGCCAGTCAAACACTCTAGCCAACTGAGCTACATCCCCATTTTGTTTGTGAAAATGTGAATCTTTCTTCACGAGTAAAAATACAATTCTTTAGAACAAAACAAAATGAAGCGAGATAAATTTATCTCGCTTCATTTTAGCCATACCCTTCGAACCATTTTCAACAGTAATTTCTATTAAAAAATGGTTTGTGTTTTTATGGTTTTACATCGAATCGATCTAAGTTCATCACTTTTACCCAAGCAGACACAAAATCCTTTACAAACTTTTCTTTAGCATCACTACTTGCATATACTTCAGCAATTGCTCTCAATTCAGAATTAGAACCAAAGATTAAATCTGCTCTAGTGGCTTTCCACTTTACATTTTCAGTTCCTCTTACTTTACCTTCAAACTCAAGTTTATCATCAGAAACTAGCGACCAAGATGTTTCCATGTCTAATAAATTCACGAAGAAATCGTTGGTTAAAACCCCAGGTTTGCTGGTAAGTACTCCATTTTTAGAATTATTAAAATTCGCATCTAACGCGCGCATACCTCCTACCAAAACAGTCATTTCTGGCACTGTTAACGTTAATAACTGTGCTTTATCAACCAATAGTTCTTCTGTTTTTAAGGTGTATTTTTTCTTTTGATAGTTTCTAAACCCATCTGCCATTGGCTCTAAAACAGCAAAAGAACTAGCATCTGTTTGTTCTTGTGATGCATCCATTCTTCCAGGAGTAAATGAAACCTCAACAGAATACCCTGCTTTTTTCGCTGCTTCCTCTACCGCCGCAGAACCACCCAATACAATTAAGTCAGCAATTGAAACTTTTGTTCCATTGGTATTGTTAAAGTCTGCTTGTATTTTCTCATAAGCCGCCAATACTTTCTTTAATTGTTCTGGATTATTACTCTCCCAATTTACTTGAGGCTCTAATCGAATACGTGCTCCATTCGCACCTCCTCTTCTATCCGACCCGCGGTATGATGATGCCGAAGCCCAAGCTGTTTCTATCAATTGATTCGCTGGAATTCCAGAATTTAAAATCGCTTTTTTTAATGAAGCTATATTTCCTTTAGAAATTACTTTTTCAGCAGTAGGTATTGGATCTTGCCAAATAAAATCTTCTTGAGGTATTTCTGGTCCTAAATATGTTGTTTTAGGCCCCATGTCTCTATGTGTTAATTTGAACCATGCTTTTGCAAAAGCGGCATCAAATGATAATGGATCATCTAAAAACTTTTGACACACTTTCTTATACTCAGGATCAAATTTCAATGCTAAATCAGAAGTTAACATCGTTGGCCTATGTCTTACATTTTTATCGAAGGCATCTGGAAAAACCTCACCTACATCTTTTGCCACCCATTGATGAGCTCCGGCAGGACTCTTCGTTAATTCCCAGTCATTATCAAATAAAGTATTTAAAAATGCATGACTCCATCGTGTTGGTGTTGGTGTCCAAATAACTTCCAAACCAGAAGTAATAGCATCTTTTCCTTTTCCAGATTTATAGGTACTCTTCCATCCTAATCCTTGTTCTTCAATTCCAGTACCTTCAGGCGAAGCCCCAACATTATCCGCTGGTCCAGCACCATGTGTTTTTCCAAATGTATGTCCTCCAGCAATCAATGCAACTGTTTCTTCATCGTTCATTCCCATTCTACCGAAAGAAATTCGAATATTTTTTGCAGAAGCTAATGGGTCAGGATTTCCATTAGGTCCTTCAGGATTTACATAAATCAATCCCATTTGAACAGCTGCTAACGGGTTTTCTATTTCTAGGTCTAGTTCTCCTTTTTCATTCAATCTTCTACTTTCTAACCATCCTGATTCTGATCCCCAATACACATCTTCTTGTGGAACCCAAACATCTTCTCTACCTCCTGCAAAACCAATTGTTTTCAATCCCATCGATTCAATAGCCACATTACCAGCTAAAATCATTAAATCGGCCCAAGAAATTTTCTTACCATACTTCTGCTTAATTGGCCATAATAACCTTCTAGCCTTATCTAAGTTTCCATTATCGGGCCAACTATTCTGTGGTGCAAAACGCTGAAGTCCCATTCTCGTTCCTCCTCTTCCATCTCCTGTTCTGTAAGTTCCAGCACTGTGCCAAGCCATTCTAATAAACAACGGTCCATAGTGCCCATAATCAGCTGGCCACCAATCTTTGGAATCCGTCATTAGTTTTGTTAAATCAGCCTTTAATGCTTTGTAGTCTAACTTACTAAATTCATCAGCATAGTTAAACGTATTTCCCATTGGATCACTTAATGTTGAATTTTGTGCCAAAACATCTAAATTCAATTGATTAGGCCACCAATCTCTGTTCAATTTCTTTTCAGAAATTTGTTCTTTTTTATGCCCTTTGTCAAATCCAAAAGGGCATCCTACTCCTTCTTCTTTCTCACCTTGGTTTTGTTTACCATTGCATGAGAAGAATAGAATTGCAACGAATGCACTTAATACTATTTTCTTCATTTTTAAACTATTAATTGATTTATCTCAAAACTATATATAAACCAATTATAATTTATTTAAAAACAATAGATATAAACTATATTAAAATACACAAAAACAATAAAAAACTAGATTACAAACGGTTACCAACAAACCTAAGAATAGCACATAAAAAAAGCCGAGTAAAAACTCGACTTTTTTGCTTGTTGTACCAAAGGTGGGACTCGAACCCACACGTCCTTGCGAACATTGGATTTTGAATCCAACGTGTCTACCAATTCCACCACTTTGGCTTATTGTGGGTGCAAATTTATTAAAATATTTTAGTTAATTCATCAAAATACTTTCAATCTCTCAAAATAGTTTTATTTTTGCCCCCATATAACAACACAAACAAAAAACATACTTTCGATAAATGCTTGCAAATCAATTAAGTCCGAAAATTTTTGCTTGTTCTCAGAGTACAGAATTAGCAGAAGAAATTGCAAAGAAATTTGGAACCGAACTAGGAAATGTTCACATCTTACGCTTTAGCGATGGAGAATTTCAGCCAGCTTTTGAAGAATCAGTAAGAGGAAGAAGAATTTTTATCATAGGTTCTACTTTTCCAAATGCTGACAATTTAATGGAAATGTTATTAATGTTAGATGCTGCTAAGCGTGCATCGGCAAGACATATTACTGCTGTTATGCCTTATTTTGGTTGGGCAAGACAAGATAGAAAAGACAAACCAAGAGTTGCCATTGGAGCAAAATTAATTGCTAAATTATTAGAGGAAGCAGGAGCTACTAGAATTATGACCATGGATTTACATGCTGATCAAATTCAAGGGTTCTTCGAAAAGCCAGTGGATCATTTATTCGCATCTTCAATTTTCTTACCATATGTTGAAAGCTTAAAGTTAGATAACTTAACAGTAGCTTCTCCAGATATGGGTGGTTCAAAAAGAGCTTATGCGTATTCTAAGTATTTAGAGAGTGATGTAGTAATTTGCTACAAGCAACGTAAAAAAGCAAACGTTATTGGTCATATGGAGCTTATTGGTGATGTTGCTGGTAAAAACGTTATTCTTGTTGATGATATGATCGATACAGGAGGAACACTTACAAAGGCTGCTGACTTAATGATAGAAAGAGGAGCGCTAAGTGTACGTGCAATTATTACACATCCAATTCTTTCAGGTGATGCTTATGAAAAGATTGAAAGATCGAAATTAACGGAGTTAATCGTTTCAGATACAATTCCTTTAAAAAAGCAGATATCTAAAATAAAAGTGGTATCTTGCGCCACTTTATTCGCAGATGTAATGCACAAAGTGCAAGATAATACATCAATTAGCGATGAATTTTTAATGTAATTTAATATAAATAAGAAAGTAATGCAATCAATTACAATCAAAGGATCTCAAAGAGAAAGCGTAGGTAAAGTAGCTACTAAAGCCTTACGTAATGCTGGAAAGGTTCCTTGCGTATTATACGGAGGAGACAAACCTGTACACTTTTCAGCTGAAGAAAAAGCGTTCAAACCGTTAGTGTATACTCCAAATGTTTATACTGCAACGATTGAACTTGACGGACAATCATATACAGCTGTTTTACAAGATATTCAGTTTCACCCTGTAACTGATAAAATCTTACACATTGATTTTTATCAATTATTTGAAGATAGAGCAATCGCTATGGAAATTCCTGTGAAGTTAGTAGGAACTTCAAAAGGTGTAATGGTCGGTGGTGCTTTACGTCATAACGTACGTAAATTAAAAGTTAAAGCTTTACCAGCTAACTTACCTGATTTCATCGAAGCTGATATCACTGAATTAGAAATTGGTAACAAACTATACGTTACTGCATTAGCAAACGATAACTATACTATTTTACACCCAGATAACACTGTGGTTGCACAAGTACGTATGTCTCGTAATGCGGCAAAAGCAGCAGCTGACGCTGAAGCATAAAACATATCTTACCACAAGTAAGAAAAAAGCGTTACACTTGTGTAGCGCTTTTTTAATTTTAACTCATGGCTATTTTCAAATACCTTAAACGTTTATTTAACCGTTCAGAAACACTTGATAAAGAAACTCAAATGAAAAAATTTTTAATTGTAGGGCTTGGTAATATTGGTGAAAAGTATGACGACACACGTCATAATATTGGTTTTAAAATTGTTGATGCTTTTGTAAAAGAGCACGGAGGAAGCTTTGAAACAGAAAAATTGGGTGATATAGCTACGGTTAAAGTTAAAGGAAAAACAGTTACTGTTTTAAAACCGAATACCTACATGAATTTAAGTGGTAAAGCGGTTATTTATTGGATGAAAAAGGAGAACATTCAGGTTGAAAACTTATTGATTATTACGGACGATTTAAACATTGATTTTGGTAAAGTACGTATTAAAGGAAAAGGAAGTTCTGGAGGTCATAATGGTTTAAAGGATATTCAAGATAAGTTTAATACCGGTGCTTATCCTCGTTTTCGTTTTGGAGTAGGTTCACAGTACCGAAAAGGAAAACAAGTTGATTTTGTTTTAGGGAAATGGAGTGATGAAGAAGAAAGTGCTATGATTGAACGTATCCCTTTCAGTGTAAATGCCGTTACCTCCTTTATTACAGCCGGATTAGCCAATACCATGAACGAATTTAACGGTAAGTAAATATTTATTATTGGTCATATAAAATATAAAGAGCGAGAAAATTCTCGCTCTTTTTTATTTTATTCCTAAAATTCTTTTGAAGGTTCTTACTTCAAACTGATAAAATCGACATAAAAATTTGACTAACATACTATGGCTTTACTTAATTAGTAATAAAACCGTTAATAGTATTACACCAATTAGTCAATTAATTATCTGATGCATACCACTCCGCGAAACTTGTTTCTGTTTCTTGAAGTTTTAATGAATGCAATTTGATATTATCAGGAAGATGTTTTAGTATCTTTTTAGCAAAATCGATAATCATCATTTCACTTGTCGGTTGATAATCTACTAGAATAACATGATGTCCTCTATCACTCAGTTCTTTTGCTAATTCAACATGTGGTGTGTTTTTATTGAACACTGTTGCATGATCAAATACATCAACTATCTCCTCTTTAACAATCTTCTTTAGATCGCCAAAGTCAATCACCATTCCAAACTTTACATTTGAAGAATCATCTATGGGCTTACCTATAACCGTTACTGCTAGCTTATAACTATGCCCATGAACATTTTTACACTTTCCATCATAACCATAAAGTGCATGCCCCGTTTCAAAGCTAAATTGCTTTGTTATTCTAATATTGCTCACTTCCTTCTAAACTTTTTGTTACTTCTGTATTTATTATAAAAATATACTATGGCAACTAAAAACGCTAACCCCGCAAATAAAAAATTATCCATTTTTATCTATTTTATTTTCGGGGTCGAAAGTACAAATTTGATTTTAATTTACTGGGCTTTTAACGCTTTATAACCAGTAAACAAGTGTTTTTCCTCAAAATTAAATGCTAAAAGAAATCAACTACCTCTAGGAACTCTATAGAATGAAGCCCCCGATGCAGTCATAAGGGAATTAAACTCTTGGCTATCGCCCTGCGATTAAAAATTGATTCCTAGTTCCAATTCATATCCAATTTCTTTCGACAAAACATCTGAGTTAATAAAATGTTGGTTAAAATTTATTCCAAAAACAAACCCAAGTTTTTTCCATGGAATAAAACGAAGTCCTTGATTGGCTTCAAAGCCAATTAAAAACTTACTTCGGGTATTATCTTGAAGGTTTCTCGTTTTTTCATACCCAAAAGGCACATTAAGCCCAATGCCTGCATAAACTCCTTCATGCAATTTAATATATCCATCAACACCTGCTCCAAGAACAAATCTATTGGACGATTTAAAACCTCGTTTTTTGAGCGTTCCTTCCTTCAGACTATAGCTACTGCAAGAAAACGCAGCTGGAATAATAAAATCGTCGGAAGAATCAACAAATTCAGAATACTTGAACTTATACCCTTGGTAATTTTTACTAAAAGTCTTTTGAACGGCAATAATATGAATTGTTCTTTCGCTAGGTTTTGGAGGAGTATTCTCTGTTTGAGCATTCAATCGAAGGGCTCCCATCAATAAAATTAATAATATATAGCGCATTTTTTATTTTCTATAGTGGAACAATATTTCTTTTAAATCTTTTTCATCATACCAAAGTATCAATGAGTTTGTTTCCTTTTTAACAATAATGACTTTTAGTGAATTCTTATTTGCATCAGTAAGTATAATTGCCTTTTTCTTTTCTAAAAAATTCCATGTCCCAAAGTCGAGCATTCCTTCAGATTTCGACTCAAATGACATATCATTCTTCAAGAATAAATAATCTCCTTTATCTTCCCTTGTTGGCTGATGAAACTCTCCTTGAACTTCATATTCATTTATTTTCCATTTACCAATCAATTGGTCTTTAATACTTTCTTGTGAAAATACAAGCCCACAAGTAATTAATAGCAATGTTAGTAGTGTAGTTCGAAACATAATTTTATAGTTTGTATATTTTTCAAGCGCAAAACTATGCTCGGCTTTAATGTTGCATTTGTTCATTTAGGACAATTTTATTTTTCATTTTTTCTGTCTGAAATGAACAAACCTTTAACAGCTAAGGCATCTTATTTTTGCTTCGAAATCTCACTTTGTGAATTAAATTTGTTATCGTGAAAAACTCAACGCAATTAGAAAGATATCAGAGATTACTAAAGTTTCTTGAGGAAAAATTCAAGACAAGTATTGAAACAAAAGATATAGAAGCTGTTTCTTTTTATTCCTATAGAAACATTAATAGAATCTTTTTAGCGCTGCAACATGAAACTATTGGCAAGTTTATTAAAAGAAGAAAGCTAGAAAAAGCAGCAGAATATTTAAAGTTTTCAAATACTGAAATCTCAGATATTGCGCTAGAAATTGGCTATGGAGATATTGCAGCATTTAGTAAAGCCTTTAAAAAACACTTTCGCTGTACTCCTTCTCGGTTTAGAAATTCATTCGACTTACAACAAAAAATCACTAATGATTTAATAAAAGTTGAGGAACGAACGGAAATAGAAGAATTACAATTTGAAATTGAAACACTGCCTTCCTTAAAAACACTTTTTCTTCAATATCAGGGATCTTACGAGAATATCAAAGGCATTGAAAAAACATGGAAACAATTGATAAAATATGCTTACAATAATAAATTGTTGAGCGATGGCACCGTTGTTTTAGGAGAAATTTTAGACGATGATGAAATCACAGAATCCATCTATTGTAGATATAATGCAGGAATTATTTTACCAGAAAACAGCGATTTCTCACCAAAGGGATTATTTGATATAAAGGAGATTTCTTCTCAGAAATATGCTAAATTTATTCATAAAGGAAGTCATGAAACTTGTTTTGAAACATACAACAAAATTTACGCTCGTTGGATGTTTGACGTGCAATTAGAATTTGAGGATTTGCCAATATTAGAGTTTTATATAAACGACGATAACATTAATCCTGAAGAGGATTTAATTACCGAGATATACATTCCTGTGGTTTGATAGACTAGATGAGATTAGGAATAACTGATTTTCATCAAAAAATTAATTCGATAGACTTATGAACTTAAATGCTGAGAAAACTAAATATGATAACAAATTAAGTATATTAATTAATAAATCAATTTGTGAAGTATCATATTTTGAAATAAATTATGGTGAACCTAATTATGATTTCGGAGATCATCATTCATTGGATTATGGGATACAAATAAAGGATCATGATGGAGATACGTATTATATGGTTTGGGATTCACAGTATTACCAATTTGACTTAAAATTTAAAAGAGGTCATATAATGAATGAATTTAGCCCAGAGCCTCAGATTCAAAAACATACTGTATCGAAATCTATTTACTGGACTAATAGAATAAATCAGAAAATTAAAAGTATTGAATCATACTGGAGTTACGTTAATCATGGAAATTTCAAAAAAACTTACTATCCTCAAGACATTGAAATTAGCTTTGAAAATGGATTAAATGTAATAATTTCTGCATTAGAAGTAAGATCAGATGGAACTGTAAGTTCAATGGCAAATCATGTTTCTATATTTTTTGATTCTGAAACAGCATTGAGATATGGAGCTAAACATATTTAGAAATCAACACTACGCTTAATCGTTTCCTAAAAGTAAACGATTTAATATTATTCGTATCAAATTCCTACTTAGAAAACTCTTTTTCAAAGGCAAGCAGATTTCTTATTACTTTTTTATTTCAAGAAATCATAAAAAATCTGAATCTCAAGTTTTTTTGTTTAATTTTATCGGTAACAATAATCGCTTTAATTGCTATATCATTAATACTACCGCTACAGAAATGAGAAAAACATTACTTACCTTATTACTTTGTTTACTGACTTTCAACTATCTGAATGCTCAATCAATTGATGTTTTGAAACAGCAAATACATGAAGTTCTCAAAAACAAAAAGGCACATGTTGGGGTTGCTATTGAAGGAGTGAATCCAGAAGATGTTATTTCCATTAATGGTGATAGTCATTTACCTATGCAAAGTGTATTTAAATATCATTTAGCGTTGGCTGTACTTCATCAAGTTGATTTAGGAAAATTTGATTTGAACGAATCTATTACAGTCGATAAAAAAACTATTGCGAAGTATAATCATTTATGGAGCCCTTTGCGAAAAAAATATCCAAATGGTGCTGAAATAACATTAGCCGAAATGATTAAATATACAGTCGCCTGGAGTGATAATCTTGGTTGTGATTTGCTTTTCGAACTTGTTGGAGGCTTAAAAGTAGTAGAAAACTATTTACACAACATCGGTATTAAAGATATTGCTATTGTTCACAATGAAATTAACATGCAAGCCCAATGGGATCGTCAATTTAAAAATTGGACTACCGCAAAGGCTACTAATAAAACTTTAAAGTTATTTTATCAAAATGCTAACAATCTTCTAAGTAAGAAAAGCTACGGCTTTTTACTAAATGTTTTAAAAGGTACTCAAACAGGTAAAAAAAGTATTCGAGGTTTTTTACCGAAAGAAACAATTGTAGCTCATAAAACAGGACATTCTGGAAAAAACAAAGAAGGTTTAACCGGTGCCGTTAATGATATTGGAATTGTGTTTTTACCTGATGGATCTCACTTTTATTTAAGTGTTTTAGTGAGTAATTCGACAGAACCTGATACAACAAATCAGAGAATTATAGCGGAAATAGCGAAATTAGCTTGGGATTATTTCAACCATTAAAAAAATTATAACTATGAGTTTTTTAAAAAGGATATTTGGGTCTAAAGAAAATAAAAACAATATTGATTTAGAACCTTTTAAAAAAGTGCCCTGGATGACCGATTTAAGACTTCAAAATATAACTATTTGTCTTGATGCTGGATTCAGACCGGCGAGCTCTTTGCCAACAGAATTTGACAGAAAGTTAAGGCCTACCATAGAAATTGCACAACGATTGAATGCAATTAAAGCGTTAGTTCTTTGGTTAATGGTTCCTGAAGAAAACTTAGAAAATGATAAAATTCTTGAATTTATAAATAAAAATAATCTCGACAATTTTATGGATGATGAAGAAAAGCAAATTCTAAATCTATCAAGAGATGATGAGGAAGCTAGAAATGCCATAGGATGGAAGTTCGAAAATGCTTGGCCACTGGCTTGGTATTTTGGTTATACGAAACCTGAGACTCTTGGGCAAATGATGTCAGGAGAACAAATGCAAGAAATTCTAATGAATTATTCCTGCCCTTTAGATGAAAAAGTAGAAGAATGGATAAAAGAAAAGGAAACTCTTTCTGAACAAGAGTTAATACAAAAGGAGGATTTGTTTTATTGTTTACACAATGCTGTAAGAAGCGCACAATTAGGAAAAGAAACCGTTCCTGATAATTTTCACCCTATGATGAATGGAGGTGTAATTCACGAACGAAGACACTCTTTAACATGGATGCTTTCAGAGAATGTATCCTGGGAAGAAACAGACTTAAGTACTTAAAAAACACAAAACACCTCTACCGAGGTGTTTTTTTATGCTTCAAACTTATCATCTTCAAAACGATTTTGCACAACTTTTTTCCCTTTGTCCTAAATGAACAAACCGTCACTTTATACATGTTCTACTTTTACCTCATCTTAATTATATATGAAATTAACAGATGAAAAACTACAAATTCGACGACTATTGGTATTTAGGGTTTTTAGGATTTATTGGGATGTATAAACTTCCAGAAATAGGTTATTTCTTTACAGCTAACGCCTCTTTCTGGGTTTTCCTTAATCTACTATGGTTTTTGTGGTTTTCTTACTTTATACCTACTAAAAAATAATGGATTTTAAACAACTTACTTTTTTGTTTGAGCAAGCACCCATCGTGAACTCTATTGCTTTCTTTTTTGTCTTTAACCTACTACTAATTAGTATTGAATTTTTATTAGATTTTTTTTCAAATAAAAAAAGAAGATGGAAAGATTCTGGGGCAAATGTCATCATATTCTTTATGAACCAATTGTTAGATAAAACAGTTGTGGGTAGTATTGGAATTATCGCCCTAGTTCCTTTACAACATTTTTCATTGTTCGAAATTCCCATGAATTTTTGGACATGGGTGCTTGCCATTTTTGTAGCAGACTTTACTTATTATTGGATGCACAGAATTGAACATGAACATCGAATTTTGTGGGCTAGTCATAGCGTACATCATTCCTCAGAAGATTATAACTTAACTATAGCAATGCGCCTTAGTATTGTAGAAGGATTGTTTGAATGGATTTTCTTAATTCCCATGATCATAATAGGTTTTACTCCTTTTCAAGCCATTGTTGGACTCGTATTAGTTGCGCAATACCAAACATGGATTCATACTGAACGTATTGGTAAATTAGGTTGGCTAGATGAAGTGTTTAACACTCCATCAACACACAGGGTACATCATGGATCGAATAATAAATACTTAGATAAAAATTATGGAGGAATATTAATTCTTTGGGATAAATTATTCAGAACGTTTCGAAGGGAAGAAGAAAAGGTTGTTTATGGCTTAACAAAAAACATTAAAACCAACAATCCTATTACCATAAACTTTGTAGAATACGCCAATATCTACAGAGATGTAAAAAAGTGTAGAACTTTAAAGCATAAACTCAAAATAATTTTTGGAAACCTTATTTGGAAACCAGAATATTTTAATTCTTGCGATAAAAATTAAATGTTTTCACTATTGTTTTTATTAGTAGCTATTGTAGATTTTTAAATCCACGATAGCTTTTTCTTCGCTATATGGAGAACTATTTTTTTATAAAATTGGATAAAAAATATTTATTTTTTTTTGCAATTACCACAAAATCAAATAGTTAAATACTTTTATTTATTCAACAAATCCCACTATTCATTGTTCACCAACTATATTTTAGAAACATAAATTAATTTTTGTAAAAACCACAATAATGTTAAAAAAAAGTTAAAGTTTTTATAGTTTTACGAAATTTTTAATCAAAAACCTTTCTATTATGAAAAAAAATAAACTAATCTATGGATTAATAGTAATTCTTGCCTTTTACTATTCCTGCGATAATGAAAACAAGCTAGATCAACAGGTTGATACAAATCAAAGTGATCCTTCTCTTATTAATTTTAGAAATACCGAAAAAATACAGGGTGAGTATATTGTTTTATTTGGAAAATCTCACAAACAAAAAGTATTACAAAGCAAAGCTCTATTGAATCGAACTTCCGATTATAGTCAAAGACAAAACATTGTTCGAACCTATATAGAAGAGACTTTTAATTCTGAAAAAATGAACTTTCAAAAAGAATCGATACTTAATGTTTATAGCTCCAAGGCTAATTTAGGTTTTGCCGCAAAACTTACTTCCAACCAAGTAAATCAATTAAAAAAAGAAGGTTATAAAGTTTATGACAACGTTGTTTTTGGAATTAACCCAATATGTCAAATTATACCATGGTTATGTAATGAAACTGGAGATGTTTCTGGAGGTGAAGATCAAGCGCAAAAAACACCTTGGGGTATTGCAAGAGTTGGGGGTCCAACGGATTTTTCAGGATCTTCTAAAACAGCCTGGGTTATTGACACAGGAGTGGATTTAGATCATCCTGACTTAAATGTTGATGTTGCCAGATCTAGAGATTTTACTGGAAAAGGAACTCCAGACGATGGTAATGGTCATGGAACACATGTTTCAGGTACAATAGGTGCTATAGATAATAATTTTGGTGTTGTAGGTGTAGCTGCAGGTGTTAATGTGGCAGGTATTAAAGTTCTGAGTGATCAAGGAAGCGGATCAAATGCAAATATTTTAGCTGGTGTAGATTATGTTGCTCAGAACGCAAGTCCTGGAGACGTTGTGAACTTAAGTCTTGGAGGCCCTGCTTTCGGATCAAATTTTCCAGTAGAAAAAGCATTGGTTAATTTGGCAGCATCAGGTGTATATGTAGCCATAGCAGCAGGAAATAGCTCTAGTAATGCTAATAGTTTTACTCCGGCGAAAGCAAATGGTGTTAATCTATACACCATTTCCTCTATGACGAATAGAGATCATATGTCATTCTTTTCAAACTGGGGTAACCCTCCAATAGATTATGTAGCACCAGGAAGTAAGGTAAACTCTACTTTACCTAATGGTAGGTATGGTGTATTAAGTGGTACTTCTATGGCTTCTCCTCATGCTGCCGGCGTTTTATTAGTTACTAATGGTAACCCAAATTCCGATGGAAAAGCAAGTGGTGATATTGGTTTCGATGGAGGAGACGATATTATTCACAACTAACATTATGACCGCATAGGTATTAATAATAATTTCATTAAACTAGAAAACTTCTAAATCCGTAAAGAATTTAGAAGTTTTTGTGTTTATTCTTCTTTTATGATCACTAATAAAGTTAACTTTTAAATCTTTCTAATGCTTTTTTAGTAAACTCCGATAACACTAATTTTCCAGAAGTTTCTGCTCTTTCAATTAATAAGTTATCCCAATTTTCAGTGCCTATCCAAAGTGCCTTTTTCATTTCATCTAAAGCTTCAGGGTTATAAGACGCTAATTTTTCAGAAAACAATTCAACTTCTTTATCTAACTCTTCCATAGTTTCAAATACTCTGGCGTACAATCCTTTTTCTTTTGCCCAATATGCGTTTTTCCAGTTGGTAGCATCTAAAGTTAGTTCTGATAAACCACTGATTCCAACTTTACGTTTTACGGCAGGAGCGATAACAAAAGGACCAATTCCTATCGTAAATTCAGAAAGTTTAATTGAGGCATGTTCTGTTGCTAAAACATAATCACAAGCAGCTGCTAGCCCTACTCCTCCACCAACAGTTTTACCTTGTACTCTTCCTATAATTAGCTTTGAACATTTACGCATTGCGTTGATCACATTGGCAAAGCCCGAAAAGAATTTTTTACCATCTTCTAGGTTTGTAATGGCTACCAATTCATCGAATGAAGCCCCAGCACAAAAAGCTCTATTTCCTTCAGATTTTAATACAATAATTGCTACCTCATCATTGGTAGATAATGAATCAAATTCATTTGCCAAACGCTCTAATAATTCACTAGGAAATGAATTACTTGCTGGATGACCAAATTCAACAGTAGCAATTTTATTTTCAATTTTAGTATATAAACTTCCGTTAGGTCGAGTTGTTGTCATTTTTCTATAAGATTTCTTCAAAAATAAGAATTTTTAAGGTAGAAAAACTCCATAAAAAACAACCACATTTTGAAGGAATAATAATGACTCAGGAATCTGAAAACATTAAATACTATTCAAAAATAGTAATAGATTTCTCCCTACGGTCGAAATGACTATAATGATGATTTTACGGTATGTTATTCGTCATAGTATGCGTCATTTCGAAGGAATGATTACGACTGAGAAATCTGAAAAACTTTAAATAATATTCAAAAATTGTGATAGATTTCTCACTGCGGTCGAAATGACTTTAATGATGGTTTCTATTCGGTTTTTTCTTGTTTGGCGAGTGGTAAAAACTTATTTCTAAAAATAAAAATCAAAGGAATACCGCGAGCAATAATCCAACAGTAAAAAGCAATCCAAATAGCATATAACTTATAATCAAAATGATCAAAAAGCATCAATACCGGAATAAATACAAATGTTGTTGCCAAGAGTAATATATTTCTCAAATGTTTGGCTTCGCCCATACCTTTGAACATACCATCATAAATAAAGGCTACTGAACAAATAGGTTGCATTAATAATATAATCCAAAAACTATTATAAAACTGTTCTAAAACCAATGTTTCTTTGGTAAATATTTTTCCGATAAACGAATAAAATATAAATCCTATCAAAGCTAAAACTCCACCAAACAGCAATCCATAAATAATAAGTTTTCTTCCTAATTTTAATAAGGTTTTATAAGCTTTTGCTCCTAGTAACTTTCCTGAAAGAATGTTTCCAGCACTTGAATAGCCATCAATCATAAAAGCCCCCATTAACCAAAGGTTTAATCCAATGGTATAAGCAGCAATATATTCGTTTCCGTAAGCTGTTGCATACGATGTTCCGAAATATAGCGCTAGGTTTAAAGCAATTGTTCGTACAAAAAGGTTTGCTATGATACTTATGAAACGTGATATTTCAGTATTGAATGGTAAGCTGAATTTTAATCGAATAGATGTTTTAGTAAGTAATAAATACACCGATAATAAGGCCATTATAAACTGAGCAATAACACTTGCATACGCTGCTCCTTGAATGTTCATAGCTGGAATATAGTTTTCGATACCATATACCAAAACAAAGTCTAGCACAATGTTAACTATAGTTCCTACAATGGCTATCAACATTGGATAATAAGTGTTTTGTAAACCTCTAAACACCCCGAAAATGGCAATTACAAACAGTGTAAATGGAAAACCAAAAACACGTATTTTGTAATATTCAATTGAAAAATCGAGAATGATTCCTTTGGCATTATAAAACTCGAATATCTGTCGAGCAAATGGGTAGCTTAAGGCTAAAATCACCAAACTTGTAGAAACTACCAAGACCACCGCTTGTGCAGGCAAATCTCTAATTTTATCTAATTTATTGGCACCTAAATATTGAGATACTATCGAAGAAATGGCACTTCTTGTTTGACCAAATACCCAAATTAACATCGATAAAAAAGCACCTACAATTCCAATAGCCGCAATACTCTCAGTTGCATTGGTTTGAATATTTCCTACAATAGCCAAATCGGTAGTAGATAACAAAGGTTCGGCAACACCAGCAATTAAAGCTGGAATGGCTAATTTATTAATTCGTTGAAAGCTAATATCGTGGTTCATAATAGGGATCAAAAATAGGACAATAAATATTGTTTTAATACTTTTGGGTATAAGGAATTGTTATATATCAAATGTCTTAAGTAATAGCTTCTTCTTTTTTGACATTTATATAAGTATCTTAAAATTGCATTTAATGAATAAATAATCTTTTATGATTGGTTTTTTAATAGAGTTTTTCGCAGAAATAGGTTTAGAAATACAGCAGTTATTGTTTTTAAAAAAACGAAAAGAAAGAAGAGCTTATGAAAGAGAAAATAACCTTCCCAAAAAAAGAATGATTTCTCCTTTTATGAGAACCTACATTGTTGTTTTTATTTTGTCTTTAATGATAATAGCAATTGTTCAGTTTAATGTTTTTTCTATATTTCATAATAAAAATGAACAACGTCTAATTGAACTTAGGGAGCTTCTTTTAAGAGAAAAGACTTTCAATGGAACATATCCAAATAGCTTAGAAGAAGCTATTAGAAACAACCCTTTACATAAGCATCTTTTAAAAGATCATTGGGGCAGTCCTTTTTATTATAAGATAATAAATAAGAATGAATACATCTTAAAGTCACTGGGTAAAGATAAAACTTTGAATACCGAAGATGATATTGAGTGATTTTATTTATACTCCCAATTCATCGGCTAGATCTGCATATTTATCCAAATACTCAGGGTTAAAACGATGATTTGACAACCCTACTATCTCAAATTCATCCTTTCTTTCACTTCTCATAACTCCTAAAAACTTCAGAGCATCATTTATCGTTCTTATTTCTTTATTTACAATTGTATCTTTAGTGTATACACATGCTGATTGAATTCCTTGGCCTCCAAAATAATCAGTTGCGATAATCGAAAAACATACAATTTCAGTTGATGAAATTTCCTCAGCAATTTTGAATAATACTCGCTCGGATGGAAATAATGAATAATTAGTATTATTTTTCTCAAGAAACCCTACGACATTGAGTTTTTCTTGCCAATATGCAGAATAGTAATGATCAATGTGAAACATAGTTAAATTAAATCCTAAATCAATACCTTTTAAGTCATAATATTCCGCTAATTCCTTTTTATAATCTCCTTTTAATATTATCGCCGAAATATTATGTCCCATTTTTTTAATTTAAACTATCTAAACAAATATCAATATCCTATCACTTCTTCACCAACATGCGCTTAATTTCATTGAGCTTCATTAAGGCTTCAATTGGTGTAAGGGTATCAATATTGGTAGTGAGTATTTCTTCTCTTAAATCTTCTAATAATGGATCATCTAACTGGAAAAAACTCAGCTGCATTTCTTCGTTATTCACATTTTTTAAAGTATCCTTTACTTCGCTATGGGTATGAGTTTCTTCTAACTGTTTTAGTATTTTGTTAGCTCTTCGAATTACCATAGAAGGCATTCCTGCAAGTTTCGCTACATGAATTCCAAAACTGTGATTACTTCCTCCTGCTACTAATTTTCTTAAGAATATAATACTGTCTTCCAACTCTTTTACTGAAACATTGAAGTTCTTGATACGCTCAAAAGTAGTTGTCATTTCATTTAATTCGTGGTAGTGTGTGGCAAACAGTGTTTTTGCTTTTGAAGGATGTTCGTGTAAATATTCAGCAATAGCCCAAGCAATCGAAATACCATCATAAGTAGAGGTTCCTCTTCCAATTTCGTCGAGTAACACCAAACTTCTTTCCGATATATTATTCAGAATAGAAGCCGTTTCGTTCATTTCTACCATAAATGTAGATTCTCCCATCGAAATATTATCACTAGCACCTACTCTCGTAAAAATTTTGTCTACCAATCCTATTCGAGCATTTTGCGCTGGTACATAACTTCCCATTTGAGCTAGTAATACTATTAGCGCCGTTTGCCGTAAAATGGCCGATTTACCCGACATATTGGGTCCGGTAATCATGATTACTTGTTGTTGATTTCTATTTAGTACTACATCATTGGCAATATACTCTTCACCAATTGGCAATTGCTTTTCAATTACAGGATGACGCCCATTTTTGATTTCAATATCGGTACTTTTATCAACCACTGGACGCACATAGTTGTTATCAATAGCTAACGTTGCAAACGATAATAAACAATCGATTTGTGCAATTAACTGAGCATTGTGCTGCACTGGTTGAACAAACCCAATAATATAATTGATAAGCTCACTGAATATTTCACTTTCTAATTGCTGAATTTTTTCTTCAGCACCCAAAATTTTAGCTTCGTATTCTTTTAATTCTTCTGTGATATAACGCTCGGCATTTACCAAGGTTTGCTTACGAATCCATTCTTCAGGAACCTTATCTTTATGTGTATTTCTTACTTCAATATAATATCCAAAAACATTGTTGAAGGCTATTTTTAAGCTAGGAATTCCAGTTCTTTCAGTTTCTCTTGCCAACATATTGTCAAGATATTCTTTTCCAGAATTCGCTATGCTTCGAAGCTCATCTAATTCTTCAGAAACACCATTTGCAATGGCATTTCCTTTATTAATATTTACAGGAGCATCATCAAAAACCGTAGTGGTTATTTTTTCGATTAACTCCTTACAGTCATTTAACTGACTTCCTATTAATTTCACCGAAGCATTCTTACTGCTCTCAGCGGCTTTTTTTATAGGATTAATTGCTTTTAATGAATCTTTTAACAACACGGTTTCTCTAGGCGAAACCTTTCCTGTTGCTACCTTTGAAATCAAACGTTCAATATCAGAAATCTGCTTTAACTGATAGGTTACGGTTTCTAGAAAAGCATCAGTATCAATTAAAAACTTTACCAATTCATGACGCTGTTTAATAGCATCTAGGTCTTTTAAAGGAAGTGCCAGCCATCGTTTTAACAACCTTCCTCCCATTGGAGAAATAGTTTTGTCAATAATGTTTAACAACGAAACAGAATTCATCGAATTACCTCCGTATAACTCAAGGTTTTTTATGGTAAAACGATCCATCCAAACATAATTGTCTTCAGCAATTCTGCTAATAGATTGAATATGCTCTAACTTGTTATGTTGTGTTTCTGAAAGGTAATACATTACAGCTCCACCCGCTACAATACCATGTTCTAACTCATCAACACCAAACCCTTTTAGGTTTTTTACTTTGAAATGATTGATTAATGTTTCAAATCCATAATCTTTTTGAAACACCCAATCTTCTAGATAAAACGTATGGAATCTATTGGTAAAAAGCTCTAAAAACCGTTGTTTAAACTGCTTTTGAACTAAAACTTCACTTGGCGAAAAGTTTTGTAAGAGTTTATCAACATACTCCTCATTTCCTTGAGCAATTAAATATTCTCCTGTAGAAACATCTAAGAAAGAAACACCAATTAATTTCTTTCCAAAATGAACAGCCGCTAAGAAGTTATTTGATTTAGATTGTAAAATATCGTCGTTTAAGGCAACACCTGGAGTTACCAATTCAGTAACACCACGTTTTACAATCTTTTTAGTCATTTTCGGATCTTCCAACTGATCACAAATAGCCACACGAAGTCCAGCCTTCACTAACTTTGGCAAATACGTATTTAAGGAATGATGTGGAAAACCAGCTAAAGCCGTTTCACTTTCACTCCCGGCTCCTCTTTTGGTTAAAATAATACCTAGTACTTCAGATGCTTTGATAGCATCATCACCAAAGGTTTCATAAAAATCACCCACCCTAAATAATAACATTGCATCTGGATATTTTCCTTTTATCCCGTTATATTGTTGCATTAGTGGGGTTACCTTTTTTGCCTTTGCTTTTGCCAAGTTTTTTGATTTTTTTCGATTAGTTTTGCGAAGATAGAAAAAAGTGATTAGTTGTTGGATTTTAAGAGTTACTTTATAGACAACTGACCAACATTATTAAAGTTGTATTTAGATATGAGAAAACTTAAAAACAGTGAGTTAGGAAGGATTAGCGTAGAAGAGTTTAAGGAAACTTCTAAAACTCCTATAATCGTGGTTTTAGACAATATTCGAAGTTTAAATAATATTGGTTCGGTATTTAGAACTTCTGATGCTTTTTTAATTGAAAAGATTTATTTGTGTGGTATTACGGCAACACCTCCAAATAAGGAAATTCATAAAACCGCTTTAGGCGCAACGGAATCTGTTGAATGGAAATATGTTGAAAGTTCCGTTGAATTAGTCAATAAACTAAAAAATGATGGTGTTATAGTTGCTAGTATTGAACAAGCTGAGAATAGCACCATGCTCGATACTTTTATACCTGATGGATCGAAAAAAATTGCGGTTGTTTTTGGTAATGAAGTGAAAGGAGTTCAACAAGAAGTTGTTTCTAATTCTGATGTTTGCATTGAAATACCTCAGCTCGGAACCAAACACTCATTAAACATATCAGTAAGTTGTGGTGTTGTTTTATGGGATTTATTTACCAAGCTGAAATAATTAATTAGAGCTACAATTTCCTTCTATAACCTCTTTTACAGACAATTCTTTAGCATTACTGGTAAAGAATAATATATTGACTATATCTCTATCTGTTAATAGCTTTTTTAAGGCACAAAAATCAGAAAGTAATTCATTGTATCTAATGTATAGGTTTCCTCCTACCATGCTCAAATTTTCTAAACCTTTTAAACTCGTTAATTTTGTGCCACCTATATAAATATCACCTCCTACATACTCTAAATTATTCAAGCTTTCAATACTATTCAGCAGACCGTAATTAATACTTATTTGTCCATTTACAGTAGTTAACTTATTTAGTCCTTCTAAGTTTTCTAAACCTTGATTTTCCTTAAGGATTAAATCACCATTTATAGATTGTAAACCATTAAAGCCTTTTAAATTTTTAAGTGAGTTGTTCCTAGATATTTCAACACTTCCAATAGTATTTAAGTTTTCAAGTCCTTCTAAATTAACTAGCAATTTATTACTGGCTATTTCAAGGATACTTCCTTCTAAATTCGTGAGTCCATTCAATCCTTGCAAGTTGATTAACGAATCATTACTTATCAAAGATATTTTCTTGACAGAATTTTTAACGTTTTCCAGTCCTTTTAAACTTTTTAAGCTATAGTTTTCAGCAATAAAGATTCTAAAATTAACACTGGATAATTTTTTCACCCCTGTTAAATCAACCAATTTAGTGTTATACCAAACTAGTAAGCTTCTTTTAATATTAGATAATTTATCTAAACCTGTTAATTCTTTCAGTTTTGGATTACTGAAAATAACAACATCCTTACCGACACTTGTTAGGTTATTAACACCTTCTAATGAAGTTAAATTTTCATTTTCAGCAACCTTAAAAACTCCTCCTATTTTTTGTATCGTTTCTAAGCCTTTTAATGTTTCAATTGATACCACCGAATCTATGATCAGGTTCCCTGTGATTTCCGAATATTTTTTTGCAACTAACTTCTTATAATCACTATCATTTTTAACAACAATACTACCTGTGAAAATATTCGTTGATTTTTGGCTACATCCCCAAAAAACAAATGCTAAGAATAATCCTAGAGCTATCTTTTTAAAATACATAGATAATTTAATTTGCTATTGGGCACCCCCAACCGTCATACATTCCGTTACTTTTATTCGCCAACTCCATTAACTCCCAAACATAATCATTTACTTCATGTGGTATAGTAACATCTTCTCTAGCAATATTTACGCTGTATTGAAATTCATGCTCCTCATTCTTTTCTTTGTTTAGAATTTCATAACCTAAATCAATCACGGCTTCAATAAATACGTTGGTTTCTTCGTCGTTTTTAAAATATATCCAATGATCAACTTTTCGTTTCATTTCAGGGTTATCTCCATGCTCTCGTAATTGCATGATTACTTTACCATTTTGAATCGTTTGAAACTCATAGGGATTTGGATATAGAAATTTGTAATAATCGTTCCACTCTTTGTCTTCTTTAAAATCGACAGCATATCGATACTCTTTAAATTGTTGTAGCATCGTGTCTTTAACAATTTTCTCAATATCATAAGTGGCAGGTGCATACATATACAAATCTAAACGACCATCTGTTTTTATGGCGCCAGCTAAAATAGTATCATGTTTCGTACTGATGTTATCAAAAATAGTGTCTTCGATAGCATTAATTGTTTCGAATTCTTCTCTTGTCGTAAAACCATTTTCGTCTGAATGTAATAGTTTCACTGAAAACCATATTTGTTGATGATAACCGTTAATTGGAGCTACTTGGTGAAGTGCTAAGTTCAATCTTATCGAGGCCGGTTTATCTTCAATTCTACAGAAAAAAGAAGCCCAATCTTGATTCACTTCTATTTTTTCCGATTTATTCTTTCCAAAAAGTTTTTTAAACATACATTCTTATATTTTAAGTGCTTGTTGACACATTATCCCAATCTTCTCCATAGCGATCAATTAACCAATTTAACGCATAATGTCTTTCATATACCACACTCGCGTTTATATTCGAAGGAGTGGGTTCATTTTTAACTCGTGCATTCACACAAGCCCAGTGCAATCGATAGGTTAAATCAAGTTGATCTAATATTTCATTGATATCTCTTAAATTGTAATTAAGTAAAAACTCTTCAAAATCACGAAACTCTCTAATTGGCTCAATAAGTGAAGCTACATCTACTATTTGTGAAGGAAAATGTAATTCATCAGTATACCCAGTTGCCCACATTAAAACATAAAGGGATTCATAACGCCAAATAGCGTTTACATAATCTTGTTCCTCTAATTCGGTGTTTCTTAAAAAATGAAGTTCCCAAGGTGATACGTTATCTGGGTGGATACCATATTTTTCTAAAACTTGAAAAGAGATATCTGATTTTTTAAGTTCCCCTTTTACAGCAACCGCCGCTAGAGTAATAATTCGGTTAGCAACTTCTTCTTCAGTTCTATATTTAATTTGACTTGATGAAGGTATTACAGGTAAACTTTCTAAAGTAGGGATTCCTTTTTGTTGTAATAAATCAATTGTAGCTTTTTTCCTTTTCTCACTTTCAGGATCCGATTGAACACCTGCATCAAAAGTTTGAGCAGACATTTTAACATCATACTCACTCAGTTCACAACTACCTCCAGAATCAATAATTAATTGCCAATTTTTTGTGTAGAAAGCCATTGATGGAGAAAAAATGAGTCCGTACATTTCATCTATCAAAGCATTGATAATAGTTGTAATTTCTTCTTCAGAATCAAACTCAATTTGATATCCTTTTACACACGAAGCTAAGTGCATTAAAAACTTGGAATGAACCTCCATATAATCAGGATTTATAAGTCCTGAATAAAAGTTTAACATGCCTTCACGTTGCGTAAGAAAGTAATCGTCGCCATCACTAATTTTAACATTTAAATTAGGAATGGTAATTTCAGATTCTAAGACCGTTGGATTAAAACTAGAAAGTGTTTCTAATAGTTTTTCTGGCTCTGTAAATGAGGTAAAAAAGTAAATGCTGTTTGTCATGATTCAAGTTTTTCAAATGATATTCCTATATGAGAAAAACTCACTTAGGAAACTATTATCATTCATAAAGATGAACCATAATAATTCAAAACAAAAATCAATTTATTATTTGTTAGAAAACAGCTACTATCCGTTAATAGTTAATTACTAAACTATTCGGATTTCTCATGTTCTTCTAAATCTTTTGATAAATCTAGTTTTCTTAAAGTAGGATTGAATATTCCCGTTGCTACAACAGTAATTAAGGTCATAGTTCCACCGAAAATAACTGCAGTAACTGTTCCCATTAATTTTGCTGTTAAACCACTTTCTAAGGCTCCTAATTCATTTGAAGATCCCACAAACATAGAATTTACTGATGCTACTCTACCACGCATGTGATCGGGTGTTTTCAGTTGTAAAATAGTTTGTCTGATAACCATAGAAACGCCATCAGTAACACCATAAAAGAATAAGGCAACTAAGGATACCAAGAATATTTTAGATGCTCCAAAAACAATAACACAAATACCGAAACCGAAAATTGCACTTAACAATTTCATTCCGGCGTTTTTACTTATTGGAATAAAGGCTGTAACTAACATTGTTAAGAAAGCTCCTACTGCAGGTGCAGCTCTTAAGGCTCCAAAACCAGTAGCCCCTACTTCCAATATATCTTGAGCAAATACAGGTAATAAAGCAATTGCTCCACCAAAAAGAACCGAAATCATATCTAAAGTAATAGCTCCAAGGATTGCCTTGGTTTTAAACACAAAGGAAATCCCTTCTTTAAGACTCTTTTTAATAGACTCTCCTTTCTTAGGATTTAAGATTGGTTTTTTCTTTATAAAGAACACCATGAAAAGTGAAAATAAAACCAGTGCAAAAACAATACTCAATGATTTACTTACTCCAATCCAAGAAATAGAATATCCAGCAAAGGCAGGCCCTAATACTCCCGAAACTTGCCAAGTGGTGCTACTCCAAGTAGCGGCATTTGGATACAATCGTTTTGGAACAATTAACGCCACCAAAGAGAAAATAGTAGGTCCGAAAAACGAACGTAAAAATCCACCGAAAAAAACAAGAGCATAAATAGAATATAATACGGTTTTAGAGCTCCAACCTTCCACATAATCTGGATCGGTTAAAAAGTATAAACCAAAACTAATTAATGAAAATAAGGCAATACAGAGCGCTAACAAGTTTCTCTTTTCCTTTTGATCAACGATATGCCCTGCGAACAGTGCCATTGAAAATGCAGGTACAAATTCAAAAGCACCAATTAATCCCAAACTCCAAGGATCTTTTGTTAAAGAGTATACCTGCCATTCAACAATTATAAATTGCATGGACCAGGCAAATACCAATGCAAATCTTACCAATAAAAATATATTGAACTCTTTTATTCGAAGAGAAGCAAAGGGATCTTTTTTCTCCATGTATTAGTTTAGTTTTAAATCCATTAAAATGGCAAACGTTTCATTTACATCTTGTTCCTTTACAACAATTGTCATTTCATGGGTAGTAGATATAACTTCTTGAACAGCAATATTTGCCCAAGCGAATTGCTTTAATATAAAGTAATAAACTCCTGATTGTTCTAAGTTTTCTTTTGGAAGTTTTATGGTAATAGAAGCAAGATCATTTACATTATTAATCAATATTTCACTTTTAAAAATGTCTTCAACAAACGGTTGTAAATTTTTACTGGTGACAATATTGGTCTCAAAAATTCCTTGAGAAACAGTTAAAAAGTAATCGTTACTATCGGCAGACTTACTTAAAATTTTAGCGATTTCTTTTAGTAAAGATGGAGTGTTTTTAAAAGTAAAATCACACAAATCAGATCGAACAATAACATCACCTAGATCCAATGCTAGTTTTTTAATGTTCTTTCTAATTCGCAATTCGTTTACTGGTGACAATCTGTTAATTGCCATCATCACGGCACCAACTTTTACATCTTTCTTCAGTAGCTTAGAAACTTCTGGTAAAATTTCTCTTGCTAGCGACGATACATTAATTAATTTTTCATTCAGTGCCTCTTCTATAAAAGGTGTTTTCCGAATTGTTATTTCGACAGCTTCTTGAATTGTTTTCATGGGTTTTTAATTGAGTTTTAACAAAAAAAACGTTCACGATTTAAAAAAGCAAGTTTTCCCGACTAAATACAGCTTTTTATATATCAGTTTCAATTGTTAAATTTTAAACTAAAAGTAATAAATCGTTACATTAATGTAAAAATATACTTTTATTTTTAAATCAAGATATTTTATAAAAAAATTTGTATTTTAGATTTTTAGGCTAATTTTGTCAAAATTTTCAGGATACGATACTAAAAAACAACTTATTATATTGAAGCGATTGGTGAGGACTTCTTATTTTATAAGAAGAGTTTTTTGTACAAATGCAAACAACTAATCTAATCTATTTGTTAACTTTTTAAACTCATCTTTCGCTTCTTTTTTATCATATAAAACATTATAAACGGCGTCAATAATTGGAGTTTTGGCTCCGTTTTCTTTTTTAATTTTATATGCGCTGTTCGCTGCATAATATCCCTCAGCTACCATACTCATTTCAAACATTGCAGATTTTACGGTATATCCTTTACCAATCATATTTCCAAACATTCTGTTTCTACTGAATACAGAATATCCTGTTACTAGTAAATCTCCTAAATAAGCTGAGTTGTTGATATTACGCTTCATTTTATGAACCTTTTTAATAAAGCGTTTCATTTCTCTAATCGCATTACTCATTAAAACCGATTGGAAGTTATCACCATATCCTAATCCATGAGCTATTCCTGCTGCTATTGCATAGATATTCTTTAACATCGCAGCATATTCTGTTCCAATGATATCGTCTGAAATTTTTGTTTTTATATAACGTCCAGCAATAAACTTACTTAAATCTTTTGCCTTTTGTTCATCTTGACAAGCAATGGTTAAATACGATAATCGTTCCATAGCCACCTCTTCAGCATGACATGGTCCAGTAATTACACCTATATTTTCATAAGGTATTTGATGAACATCGTGAAAGTGTTCACCAACAATTAATCCTGTTTCTGGTATAATTCCTTTAATCGCTGAAAAAACAATTTTATTTTGAAGTGAAACGGTAAGTTTATCTAATTCAGTTTTTAAAAAGGCCGATGGAATTGCAAAGATTAATACATCGTAATTTTCAACAATAGTATTGATATCATCCGACAAATCTAATTGCTCAGGATGCAACTCTGCAGAACTAAGGTAGTTTGGATTATGCTTATTTCTTTTTATATGCTCAATTGCATAAGCACTTCTCATATACCATCCAATGGTATTAAGATTTTCAGAAAGCATTTTAACAATAGCTGTTGCCCAGCTTCCGCCACCAATTACGGCTATTTTTTTATTGTCTTTCATTCAGTCGTTTGTTTTGTAATGCGAAATTAATAAATCTGACAACTACAAGCTAAAACTTAAGGTTATTATATTTTATCTATTAAAACTTTAAATACAAATTGGTCACAAGAAAATCTAGTGACCAATTTGTATTTATCTCTACTGAAATCTATTCTTACAATAAATCTTTTTCTATTTTATCGATGCGGCTTTATTATAAAATTCTTGAGCTTCAGTTATTTTGCCTATTCTAGAATAACAGTCTCCCAAATATCTCCATGCTTTTACTGAGTTCGGAAACATTTGTGTTACTGAATATAGAACTCCTATGGCTTGTTGATATTGACCTTGATCTAATAATAACTTTCCGGCATCAACAAATTTTCTTTCAAAATCGAAATACTTATATCTAGAATCCTGCATCATCTTAGCAATGTCTTTTTGTAATGTTTCCATATCACCTTTACTAAACAATGTTCTGATATGCTCCATAGGTCTTAAAATAAAACCTTTAGAGTTAAACGTATGAACCGCGTTTAACACAGGGTCTTCATTATTTTTATATTCTTCGAAACTCATATCAACTGATAACTGAGGTGTTAACCAAGCATCATTTGACCATGGAGCTTTATCTTGCCACCACGCAAATGATAACAATACTTTCATGTTACTATTCGGTAAATAAACAGGTGTGGCATCTCCATAAAAATTCACGTTTTCACTGGTGGCTTCTCCAACGAAAATGGCATTGGTATAGGTATCCAATCGATTGACAAGATTTTGACAAGCAGAATAGGTATCTCTTCCAATAATAACGAATAGCTCTTCTTTTTGATTGATTTTTTTATTCGCAATAATACCAGTGATAATTGGTTTTACTAAGTAGTTATTTCCTCCACCATTTAAACGAACATCAAGTATTAGCTTTTCAACATCATGTTGTTCTATAAATTTGAAAACACGCTTATAAAACGCTTCAATAGTTTCGGATTTATCATTTCTAACTCTACTATGCCTAACATAAACTGTTTTTCGATTTGGTAGGTACTCATAGTAGTACATTTTATCTAAATTTTTAAGATATAATGGTGTTCTTTTTTGATTTCTAGCACTTAACCAGTCTTCTTTTTGTTGCACATAACCATAGCTTGTAGGCACTCGTTTTTTATTAGGCAATATTGTAAACTTTTGTTGAAATGTATTTCCATTTTTCTCTAAAGTAAGTGTAATGGAACTTTGAAGTTTTCCTGTTATTTTTTGCGCATGTAACACTTCTGGATAACGTACATCATTTATTCCATAGGCTTTAAAAAATTGAGAATTCTCCACGGCAACAGTAGGTTCAATTTTTTTTAGCACATCGGAAATTGGCATTCCTTCAATAGCAATAACTTTTGCTCCAATAGCCTTCGGATAATTTTTATGTGTTCCTTGAATATAAATTCCATCATTAAATTCGTACAAATGAAATGGAAATTGAGAAAATTTAAAAGACTTTTGATTATACGAAACGTAGGTATGGCCGTATTTGAAAAGAGAAACGATTCTTGAAAATCCTACAATAATTTCATGCTCTTGTAAATTTGGAATTTGATCATAGAATTCTTCAACAGATCTATTAAATTCTTGAGCAGTTACTTTTTTGAATAAAAAAGAAAACTCTTTATTAACCGTTTTCTGTAAAAACCTTAAATCTTCTTGCCATTGTGCAATGCTAATCTTTTCTTGCTCTTGAGCAGACAATTTAAAAACTAAAAATATGCTCAGTATATAAAGTATTGTTTTCATGATGCTGTTTTAAAAGTTAATAGCGACACCACGAAATTATCTCAGCTTGTCTGAAAATTATAGTTCTTTTTGTTGAAACGTAGTTATTTCCAACTGAATTGTAATATTTAAGTATTCATCCATTCTTTAAAATCACTTGTCTTTTGTCTACTAACAATAAACTCTTGATCTCTAGGGCTTGTAATAGAGAGTTTGACTCTATGATTAAAGTAAGGAGAAATTCTTTCGATTGAAATTTTAGCAACGATTTGTCCTCTATTAATTCTATAAAATTTTGTAGTATCTAAAGATTCAAACAACTGATCAATAGTTTCATCTATAATAAATCGTTTCGAATGAGTAACACCAAAAGTCATGCTGTTTTCGGAATAGATATACAACAATTCTGAAATTCTAATTTGTACAAAACCGTTCCCCTCTTTTACCAAAATACCTGAACGTTCGTTTGGAGTTTGAACACTGTTTAGTAGTTCCTTTAATATTGCTGAATTAATTTTTGAAGAAGACTCTTTCGTTTTAAAATACTTATTTAAAGCTATATCTAAATCTTCTTGTTGAATTGGTTTTAACAAATAATCAATACTATTAACTTTAAATGCTTGAATGGCATATTGATCGAATGCAGTTGTAAAGATGATTGGCGCAGAGACTTCTACCTTTTGAAAGATTTCAAAACTTAAACCATCAGCCAACTGGATATCCATAAATACTACATCTGGCATAGCGTTATTTTGAAACCATTTTACAGCATCTTTAACCGTATCAATAACCTCCAACAATTCGAAATGTATGGAACTTTTTTTCAATAACTTTTGTAATTGATTTGCAGCTCTAAACTCGTCTTCAATAATTACTATTTTCATGCCTTTTTCATTTATTATTGTCCTTAAACATCTCTTATTAAACTAAGTTAATAATGGGAGCGAAACTTTAAACTCATCAGAGATTTCTTCAATTATTGGTAGTTTATCAGAAATTAATGAATATCGTTTCTTAATATTTTGTAAACCTATTTTGGTTGATGGAACTTTAGTTGATTTCAACTGAATCTTATTACGCACTACTAAATAATCATTCGCAATTTCAACAGTTATAATTAACGGATTCGATATAGAAACTACATTATGCTTAATAGCATTTTCAATTAATAATTGTAAACTCATTGGAACAATCATTGTTTCCAGCTTATCCTCAGAAATATTCCAATTTACCTTCAAATTCTCTCCAAATCGTTCCAACTGAATATAGATATAAGATTTTGTGAATTTTATCTCTTTTTTCAATGAAATAGTATTTGTTTTTTCAGCTTCTAGAATGAAACGATAAACATCTGAAAGATTATTAACAAAGCCTTTTGCATCCTCCTTGGAATCATGATCTATAATATCGCATAGTGTGTTTAAACTATTGAATAAGAAATGGGGACTTACCTGGTTTTTCAATGCATCCAATTGTGCTTGAATAATAATTTGTTTTGATTGCTCCTCTTTCTTTACCGACTCCTTTAGACGAACATAGTAATAAACAGCTTCGTAAATAGCCATAATCATCGTTGTTATAACAATGATTGCTGCCAAATCTTTAGGTTGGGTTATACGATTTGCAGGTTCTCCAAAATAGCGAAATATGCCTAAGAGCATTTTACCACCAAAAAAATCAACAGAAACTACGATAGAAACAATTGCTAAGAAAAATAGTAAAATACGTTTCGTATCATCTTTAAAACTTGGATATCTTTTCCTCAGAGAAATCAATACAGCACGAATTGTAAACCAATTTGTAATTGAAAAAAAAAGCGAAACACTCCAACTGAAAACAGCTAACTTAAATGGTAATTGATATATTGATAAATCGCTAACTATATAATCAGAAACAATACTGATAAATAGAATTCCAATTGCAACAAATCTTAAGTCATCAAATCCCAAATATTGAATTCGTTCATTTTTATTCAAGAACATACATCAAAGTTTTCTACTTTAAAATTAGGAATTTAATTCATTCAACAAACATAAACCTTTTGTTTACAATCCTTTTCACAGAAAAATTATGATTATATCACTCCTACAAACTATCATTTCATCTCCTTAATTTAAGGTCTATTAAATAGGTTAAACACGGTTCAACTATAAACATCTTCATGAAGATTGAGATGTGCTCTAGCTGATTTCAAATGAAAAAAATCCTTTACTTTTGGGCCTATAATTTAAATTGTAACCATGAACGTACAGATTATAAATAAATCGAAACACGAAATTCCGGCCTATGAAACTGAAGGATCTGCTGGAATGGATTTACGTGCTAACATAGAAGAAGCTATTACTTTAAAACCTTTAGAAAGAACTATTGTAAAAACGGGATTATTCATTGCGCTTCCTGTTGGTTTTGAAGCTCAAGTGCGTCCAAGAAGTGGTTTAGCTGCTAAAAAAGGAATTACTGTATTAAACGCTCCTGGTACTGTAGATGCAGATTATCGTGGAGAAATTGGTGTGATTTTAGTGAATTTATCGAACGAAGATTTTACGATTAACGATGGTGAGCGTATTGCACAATTAGTGATTGCCAAACATGAACGTGTTACATGGGAACAAGTAACTACTTTAGATGAAACTGAGCGTGGTGCTGGCGGATTTGGAAGTACTGGTGTTTAAAACAAATCTTAAATCAAAAAGTGCTTATGAAAGAAACTGCTGCTAAATTAGAAAACTTAGTAAAAATAGGGTTCGATTATATTTCGAAATCTTCCGAACAAGAATTATCTAAGAAAATAAATGATAAAACTTGGTCGAAAAAGGAGGTTATGGGTCATTTAATTGACTCTGGAATTAATAACCTTCAACGATTTACAGAAATTCAATTTGAGGAAAAACCTTATAAAATCAGAAAATACAATCAAAATGAATTGGTCATAGCCAATGATTATCAAAATTCTGATACTAACGAGTTTGTTCAGTTATGGATTTCTATAAATAATCGAATTAAAAACATAATGTTGCAACAATCAGAAACTAGTTTAAATTTCGAGATTGAGTTGGATCATGGAAAAATTTCTGATTTAAAGTTTTTAATAAAAGATTACGTAGATCATTTAGAACATCATTTGAAACAAATAATGAAGTAAAAACTAAGCCGAGTTTATATTTTCTTATAAACTTGGCTCATTTTACGAACTTCATCATGTAATAATTCAAAATCTAAAAAACAATGTGAATGATATTGGTATCCCATTCGTTTGTAAAAATTGAATGCCTGAGGTTGCTCATCCATAGCATCTAACCAAATATAGTCGTATTGTTTTTTCACTGCTTCATCTTCCAACCATTGTAATACAGTTTTTCCAACACCTTTTCCTTGTACTTTTTTATGAAGGTATATTCTATGTAATTTGACGATTTTTTTTTCGTTTAAACCTTCTAATTCTTTATCCCAAAGAATACGAAAGTTTCCCACTCTTTCGCCATTGAAAAGCACATAATAATAGTCCGCATTCTTCTCAGAGAGTTCCTTTAAAATGTTCTCTTTCGAATATTGACTATTGATATACCAACTTCCGTTATCTTTCCAAAAATGACTGTAAGCAGCTGGATAAACTTCTTCCATTAAAGAATAAAGCGCATTGAAATTATCATTAGAAATTTCTTCTAATTGAATAGTATCTGATATCTGGATCATCGATTATTTCTTGTAAATCAATTTTCCGTTAAAAATAGTCATTAAAACTTTTGTGGTACTTATTTTATTGGTAGGAATCGAAAAAATATCTTTATCCAATATTATAAAATCAGCCAATTTTCCTTTTTCAATAGATCCAGCTTTTTCCTCTTGTCTCATGGTATAAGCTCCGTTAATTGTATAGGCTTTAATAGCTTCTTCTAAGGGTATATTTTGAGGACTTCTCATCACCGCATTTTGAATTCCTATAAAAGGATTTAGGCTACTAACATTCCAATCGCTACTCAATGTTATTCTTGCTCCTGCTTCTTTTAGTGATTTAATAGGAATTAAATTATTTTCCAAAGTACTTCCAACTAAATGTTCATTTTCATGCCAATAATGCGGTTTTGTAAAATCGCCTGTAACTTGAGCATCAGCAGTAACATTTAAGCTTTTAAATCTGTTAATATCGCTTTCATCAATCATTTCAACATGTGTCAATCGATGCCTACCATTACTCGTTCCTCCTTGTTCAATAGCATTCAAAGCTTCGGTAATTCCTCTATTTCCAATGGCATGTATATGAAAATCAAATCCTATATTTTCTAATTCTTTAATGTATTTTTTAATTCTATCAGAGGTAAAATAATTAATACCATTGTTTGAGCTTAATCCAAAATAATTCACTTTATAATCACTATGTAAAGCAGCTGTAGTATTATGCGTTATACCATCAGCATATAGTTTTATTTGATTAATTTTTAATAGATCATTATTTACATTATAAAGCTCTTTTAATCTTTGTATTTGATTCTCATCATTTTCATCTGGATATGCCCATAATCCCAAATTAAAGCGGGCTGTTAACTTTTTATCGTTGGCCAAATCAATCCAAGTTTTATGTTGATCTCTTTTCCAATAAGTTCTAGCATCACATACTGAGGTAATTCCATTTTTTGCCAATTCTGGCAATACATAGGATACCATTCCATCATATTCTCCATAAGCATCATTTACCTCTTTTAAGGCTTGTTGAAATACAATATCTCCAGCATTATCAATTAATATCCCGTTCAAATTCCCATCATCTTTCATGATAATTCCTCCTTGCGGATTTGCAGTAATATTTGTTATTCCTACCAATTCCAAAGCTTTTGAGTTTACCCACATTGAATGTGATGTTTGTTCCATAATAATTACTGGTCTATCAGAAACAGCATCGTCTATGATTTGTAATGGATTTCTTTCTGATTCTAACAATGTGTTGATAGAATGACCAAAACCTATCAACCAATCTATATCGGGATTTCTTCTGCTTGCTTTTTTTATTTCAGAAATGTAATTCTCAGCATTGGTTTCGTCTTCATTTAAAGTAAAAACCGTGGTATTGGAACCTACCTCCATTGGATGCATATGAACATCGTGAAATCCAGGTAAAACCAGTTTTCCTTTCAAATCAATTCTGTTAGCATTCCTACTTACTTTATTTTGAGCTTCTTGAGAAGATCCTACGAAGGTAATCTTGTTCTCTTTTACAATTATAGCTTCTGCCCAAGGCATTTGAGAATTTACCGTATATATTTTACCATTAAAGTAAAGCGTTTCCTTCTCGTTAATCGATTCACTCAGCAATTCGTCTTCCTTTTTATCACAAGATTTAGAGGTTAGTACAATACTTAATATGATAATAATAAACTTCATTTTTTTCATTTTATACTGATTGTTAATCAGCCTTTTAAAGGTATGTAAATTTCTGTTTCATATAAACTGACATCATCTGTGTTTCCTTCATGTTTAATATATTTTTCAATAAAAGGAGCCTCAGATACTTCTTTATCTGTTGAGAACAACCATCGACTAAATATTTTATCATAAGTTTTATCAATTCTATAGTAAGGACCAACATGAGTAAAAACAGCATACTTTTGTTCTTCAAGTGTTTTTACTCTAAATTTTTGATTCGAAATATTGAAAGAATCAATACGAACACATGCATCATAGTCATAGTGAATTGCTTCCGAAATTATCGGTTCATCCCAAATTATTCCAAAATATTCAGCGTTGTTCGAATCAATTGCTAAAGCTTCAATTTCATCTAAAAAATCGTTCCAAAGAGTATCAACTTTTGTACTGTAATAATCACCTTTAAAGGTGGTATACACTACTCTCATTTTTGGCAAAACAGTTATTTTTTCCTCAAAAAAAGGCATTGTTTGTTTTTCAATTATTTTATTATTTCGAAATAAATCTTCTTTTTTACTTCGATAAACTGCAGGTGAAATACCAAAATGTTTTTTAAACGATTTACTGAAAGTTTGAACATCAGCATAACCAATTTCTTCAGCAATAATTTTAATTTCTTCTGAAGAAAATAGCAGCTTTTTTGCTCCATTTTCCAGTTTAATTCGTGTTACATAAGCACCTATGGTTTCACCATAATATCCCTTAAATACTCTCTGCAAATTTCGATATGAAAAGCTCGACAAATTTTCTAACTCTTGTATTGATATTTTCAAATTGTATTTGGTTCTTAAATAGGAAACTACTTGTTGCAATCGGTATTTATAAAACTCTTTTGTTTCCATGATACAAATGTAATTCGACTTATGATTTAGACTCTTGTCATAAATTGACAACTTATACCATTTCTACCTTAAAATTACCCATTAAAATTTGCCCTTTTTCGTTGATGCTTCAAAATAAAATATAGACGTAACTAACGCTATGACTAGATTTTCTTTTTTGCCTAAACAAAAAATTACTGTTTTTTATTTGAGTAACTTTAAAGCAGAAATGGTATTAAAATACGAAAAAAGCAGCTTATGTTTATAAGCTGCTTCTTGTAGTAATAGTTGAAACTTTTAATTTAAATATGATACCAATTAAATATTAAAATAGTGCATAAAATTAATTTTGAATAATGCAATATTTCAAAGTTTGATTGATATAAATCGTTATTCTTGATTTTCAATAGCTTCTTTAATTTTATTTTCAAGTTCTTCCATTAATTCAGGGTTGTCTTTTATAATACCTTTTACAGCATCTCTTCCCTGCCCTAATTTGGTGTCACCATAACTAAACCAAGAACCACTTTTCTTTATAATTCCGTAATCAACACCAATATCCAAAACTTCACCAACTTTTGAAATTCCTTCACCATACATGATGTCGAACTCTGCTTGTTGGAAAGGAGGTGCTACTTTATTTTTTACAATTTTAACTTTCGTACTATTTCCAACTACCTTATCGCCATCTTTAATTTGAGTACGTCTTCTAATATCTAAACGAACAGAAGCATAGAATTTTAAGGCATTACCTCCAGTTGTTGTTTCTGGATTTCCGAACATTACTCCAATTTTTTCACGTAACTGGTTAATAAATATAACAGTACAATTTGTTTTACTAATTGTTGCTGTTAACTTACGTAATGCTTGAGACATTAAACGTGCATGAAGTCCCATTTTAGAATCACCCATTTCTCCTTCAATCTCTGATTTTGGAGTTAATGCCGCTACCGAGTCAACTACAACAATATCAATTGCACCTGAACGTATTAAGTTATCAGCAATTTCAAGAGCCTGTTCTCCATGGTCTGGTTGTGATATAATCAAGTTATCAACATCAACACCTAAACTCTCTGCATAAAAACGATCAAATGCGTGTTCAGCATCAATAAAAGCAGCAATACCACCACTCTTTTGAGCTTCGGCAATTGCATGTATTGTTAAGGTAGTTTTACCTGAAGATTCTGGACCATAAATTTCAATAATCCTTCCTCTTGGATATCCACCAACACCTAAAGCCAAATCTAAACCTAATGATCCTGATGAAATTGCATCTATATCTTCAATTTGGCTATCGCCTAATTTCATTACTGTACCTTTCCCATAGGTTTTATCTAACTTATCTAGGGTAAGTTGAAGCGCTTTTAATTTCGCTTCTTTTTCTTTATCTGCTGCCATAAAATCTGCTAAAAAACTTTTTAATAAAAATAAGAGATGCTAAGTTATAAAAAACTTACTATTATTTGTTCAAAATATTTTGGTAGTTTTTCATTTTATATAATTTCATTAACAAACTTTAACTCGAAAAATAAGAGCTAATTCCATTGAGAGTTCATTTTTTTAAATTTAGTTCAATTTTGAAACTGAAAATATCAAATAAAAAACGTTTTCGTAAGTTGAATATCGGTTATCAAGGCTAAAAAACTAAGTTTTTTGTAAACATATTTTTATATTTGGAATCGTGATATACTTTTTATGTAAATAGTATAACGACAATTCGAAATGATTAATAAATTATTAGAAAGTAATTACAATTATTTAAAACCTATTAAACTGTAAATAATGATTTTAGTAGCAGATGGTGGCTCAACCAAAGTCGATTGGGTAGCCATAGATAACGATAAAAATGAAATATTCAGAACGAGTACGTTAGGATTAAATCCTAATGTTGTTTCTTCTCTTGAATTACAATCTCGATTAGAAAGTTCAACTGAATTAAAACAATATAAAGATTCAATTTCTGATATCTACTTCTATGGTGCAGGACTCGGAACTTCTTCTCCAATTAAAATTTTGACTGAAATTTTTGAGAACTTTTTTAAGAACACCAAAAAAATTACAGTTGAAGAAGATATCTTAGGAGCTGTATATGCCTCTGCTAAAAATGAAAAGGCTATTGTTTGTATTTTAGGAACAGGAGCAAATAGCTGTTATTACGATGGAGAAACTGTTGAATGTATTTCTCCTTCATTAGGATATATTATCATGGATGAAGCTAGTGGAAATTATTTTGGAAAACGTTTAGTTAGAGATTATTTCTACAAAAAAATGCCTGCTGACATTGCTGCTGCATTCAATGATGAATTCGACTTAACTCCTGACGTTATTAAATTTAATCTGTACAAAGTTGATAATCCTAATAAGTACTTGGCTTCTTTTGCTAAATTCATGTTTAATCACCAAGAAAATGGGTATATCCGAAAGTTGGTAATGAACGGATTTAAAAAGTTTTTCTTATTCCATGTATTAAACTATAACAAAAGTAAAGACACTCCTATTTATTTTATAGGTTCTATAGCTTATTATTTTGGCGATTTATTAAGAGAGGAAGCTGAGAAAAATGGTGTTCAAATAACCGGAATTATTGCCAAACCTATTGACAACTTAATAGAATATCATAAAGAAATACTGGTTTCTTAAACCAAAAAAAGCTTCCTAAAATTAGGAAGCTTTTTTATTTATTTTCTTATCATTTTAACATGTGGTATTCCATCTTCTAAATATTCTTCACCAACAGCTTCAAAACCATGTGAAGTATAAAACTTCAACAAATATGTTTGCGCTGATATAGTGATTTCCTGAGTATTATAGTAGTTATTAACAGCTTCTATCGAAGCTTTAATTAAATCATGTCCGTATCCAAACTTTCTTTGCGATTCGTCCACAACAACTCTACCTATACTCGGTGTATCAAAATACTGTCCACTATCAAATAAACGTGTATAAGCTATAATTTTCCCTTCTTTAGTTCCAATTACATGCAACGCTTTTTTATCTTTTCCATCAATATCTTGATATACACAATCTTGCTCCACAACAAAAACTTCCGAACGGAGCTGTAGAATTCCGTATAATTCGGTTGTTGTTAATTCAGAAAATGTTTTAACTACAAAATTCATTAAAGACTACATGCTATTTTATTAACTCTGTTTTCATGACGGCCACCTTCAAACTCAGTAGCTAAAAATATTTTTACAAAACCTAAAGCTTGTTGTAATGAAACAAAACGTGCAGGAATTGTTAAAACGTTTGCATTATTATGTTGACGTGTTAATTCTACTAACTCATTATTCCAACATAAGGCAGCTCTAATTCCTTGATGCTTATTAGCAGTCATTTGAGCACCGTTTCCACTTCCACATAATATTATTCCCATTTCTGCTTGTCCTGTTTCAACAGCTTCTGCCGTTGGATGAATAGAATCTGGGTAATCCATACTATCATTAGTATCAGTTCCAAAATTGATAACTTTATGGCCTAATTCTTCCAAAAGTTTAACGATTTCAAACTTATAATCGGTACCTGCATGGTCATTACCAATTGCTATTGTCATAATTTATTGATTTTAATTCAGTTGTGAGCTACAAAAATAGGGTTATTAACGGTTATCAACAGTAATTAACAATGCTTTTTTTTCACTACTTAATAATCCTCTTGTTTTGAAGAGTTTATCTAATATTACATAAATGTTAAGAACTAATAGTATAATTTTAAAAATATTTTTGGCTTTCTCTATTTTTTTTACAATACAAGACTCACCTCTAAACTTGCAACTTTTTTTTTGAGTTTTTAATGAACATTTATCAACAAATAATTTACAATTTATTTACAACGAAAATTCATTTTTTATTTCAAAATAGATAGTGAACTTATGTTTATAAGTATTGTTAATAACTCTAATACTTTCTTAATTCTAAACTATTTAAACAACTAATAACTTGTTAATGGTTTTTAATAAATGAGAAATACAATTATATATTCACTTTTTTACTCTACATATTCACACGCTATTATAACTAATATATCTTTTTTAAAATTTTAAAATTCCTTTTGTATAATAATACTATGTGTTAATAACATTGATTTTTTTGAATTGTGTTATTCCTGTTATGGATATACTGTGTTTACTTTTATAAGAAGTATGGTTTATTTTTGAGTACTGTTTAATTGAAGGAGTTTCGTTGAATTCTTTCTAGGGCCGTGCTGAATCGATTTATTTCAATTCACGGTGTGTAGACTTGAATAATTAAATAAAGGTGCTAGAAACTCTTCTTTGTTAGGTGAACACTGTCTTTGTGTTGTACGTGCTTCTGAGTAACTGTTTTCTTGAGAGTAACGTTGATACTTACGACAGTCACTACAATACCCGTAATAAAGATAAGTAGGAATAGTGCTATTATTTTTCGTAAGTTTTTCATTGCAGGTGGTTATATTATAAAGACGAGCAATTTTAAGAAACGTTACAATTTTCTTAAGATTTTTTTAACGTATTGATTTTTAGCTAGATTGATTCACTATAAACTGAATGGCTTTTTTATGAATAGAAACTTTAACTTCTCCTGTACCAATTAATTCTCCGTCTGCTTCTATAAAACTCTGTTTTTCTGATGTTTTCGGAGTTATTAACAATGAATTGGTTTTATAGGTTTTTACCTTTTTATGCTTTATAATTGACCCACTGTAGAGCTTTCGTATGTTTTTTATTAAATCGAACAAATTCAAGTCTTTAGCAATAGTTACATCTAATAAACCGTTTGAAGAACTTGAAAATTTAGTAAGTTTCATACCTCCTCCTGAGTATTTACAAATACCAAAAAGTATCATTAAGCAAGTATCATTTATGGTTTCGTTGTTAATTTCTATTTCATAACTGTTTTTTTTATAAAAAAGCATACCTGATATACCACTTAATAAGTAAGCGATAGCACCTAAATGTTTTAATTTATTTAGTTTGTTAACAACGTAACCATCATAGCCAATTCCAGCTACATTATTGAAATATCTAGAGGTATTTTTTAATTGTAGAAAGCCTATATCTTGATAGGTGGTATTCATTTTTTTTAGGTGTTCTACAGCATTTTGTATATTTTTACCGATATTATAAGTTTTAACCCAATCATTTCCAGTACCTAAGGGGATGATTCCTACTACAACTTGATGGGAAGGAATGATGTTTTGTGTCATAATTCCGTTAATAACATAATGAAGAGTACCATCACCTCCAACAGAAACAAAATGTGTATATCCTTGTTTTACAGCAGTATGTACTAGTTCAATTTCATGTTTTTGATGAGTGGTAACTTGTAATATATAATCGATATTGAAATGTTTAAATAGGTTTTTGATTCTGGATTCTAATGATTTAAATTTTTTATTTCCAGCATTGGGGTTCGCAATAACGTACCATTTGTTCGTCATAGTTTATATTTCAAGATGAAATAGGAAATTACGAAATTCATTTCATAACACATTTTTAATAGTTTATACAATAAATTTATTTGTACTTTGCTGACAAATTATAAGAAGTTAGATTAATGACTAGAAAGAAAAAAATACCAAAGAAAAAAGGAAGAGTGATTAAGGATTTAGGTCGTAGAATTTTGAAAATCCTTAATAAGGATAGTAACAAGCACTATAATTATAAACAATTAGCTTCTCAGCTTGATATAAACGATTCAGAAGGAAAAAATTTAATTATAAAAAAGCTTGCTGAACTAACTACCTCTCAAAAAATTGTTGAAATAGATCGTGGAAAATTTCAAATTAATGAAGATCGAAAATATCACATTGGTAAATTAGACGCTACCTCAAACGGTAATGCTTATTTTATGTGTGATGATTTTGAAGAAGATATCTTTGTACCTTCAGTAAACTTAGGGCATGCTTTACATGATGACGTTGTTAGAGCTTATGTTTATAAGAAACGTAGAAGTAATAAAATAGAAGCTGATGTTGTTGAAGTAATTGAACGTGCAAAGCAGGAATTTGTAGGTGTATTACAAATGAGTAAAAACTTCGGTTTTGTATTGCCTGATAGTAATAAAATGTATGCAGACATTTTTATTCCTAAAAGTAAAATTAATGGAGCGAATCATGGAGATAAAGTACTGGCAAAACTTACTGATTGGCCAGAAAATTCTAAAAATCCGTTTGGTAAAATAACACAGGTATTAGGAAAACCAGGTGAGCATGATACCGAAATACATTCTATTCTATTAGAGTACGGTTTACCTCATGAGTTTCCAACGCAAATTGAAGATGAAGCTAAGAAACTCCCTATAGAAATAACAAAAGAGGAAGTTTTAAAAAGGAGAGATATGAGAGGTGATTTAACCTTTACTATTGATCCTAAAGATGCCAAAGATTTCGATGATGCTTTATCGTTTACCAAATTAGAAAATGGTAATTATGAAATAGGAATTCATATTGCTGATGTTTCTCATTATGTGCAACCAGGAACTAAATTGGATGATGAGGCTTATGATAGAGCAACTTCAGTTTATTTAGTTGATCGTGTGGTTCCTATGCTACCAGAAATGTTGTCGAATGGTGTTTGTTCATTACGTCCAAATGAAGAGAAACTTACATTCTCTGCAGTTTTTGAAATGAATGAAAAAGCACATATTGTTAATCAATGGTTTGGTCGTACAGTAACCTATTCTGATAAGAGATTTGCTTATGAAGAAGCTCAAGTAATTATTGAAACGAAAGAGAATGTAATTCCTAAGGAAATATCGTTAACAGGTGAATCATATGTAGTTGATGAGGCTATAGTTGAAGCTACTTTGAAATTAGATGAATTGGCTAAAATTCTTCGTAAAAAACGTATGAAAGAAGGTGCTATTTCATTTGACAAAGTGGAAGTTAAGTTCAATTTGGATGAGAAAGCAAATCCAATAGGCGTATTCTTTAAAGAGGCTAAAGATGCTAATAAACTTATCGAAGAGTTTATGTTATTAGCAAATAGAAAAGTTGCCGAATTTATCGGATTTAACAAAGGTAAAGCTACTAATAAAACCTTTATTTATCGTGTACATGATGAACCAGACACTGAAAAATTGGCATCATTACAAAATATTGTAAGTAAGTTTGGTTATAAAATTAATACTGAGACAAGAGAAAAAACATCTCAAAGTTTAAACAAGCTTTTAACTGATGTTCATGGAAAAGGTGAAGCCAATATGGTAGAAACCTTGGCTATCAGATCAATGAGTAAAGCTGAATATACCACGCAGAATATTGGTCACTACGGATTGGCATTCGATTATTATTCTCATTTTACATCACCAATTCGAAGATACCCGGATGTCATGACACATCGACTTCTTCAACATTATTTAGATGGAGGTAATACACCAAAAGCAGAAATTTATGAAGAACGTTGTAAGCACTCATCTAAAATGGAGGAATTAGCTTCTAAAGCTGAACGAGATTCTATTAAATATATGCAAGTTAAATATATGCAAGATCATAAAGATCAAGAATTTGACGGTGTGGTATCTGGAGTTACTGAGTGGGGAGTATATGTTGAAATTATATCAAATAAGTGTGAAGGGATGGTTAGAATCAAGGATATAAAAGATGATTATTATATTTTTGATGAGAAACAATATGCTGTTGTTGGCCAGGCTACCAAGAACATGATTCAATTGGGAGATGAAGTTGTAGTGAAGGTAAAACACACAGATTTAGAGCGTAAGCATCTCGATTTTGAGTTAATTACACATTAAATTTAATAATTGTAACAATAAATTGATATTATTGTCTTTATAGTAATGGTATGATTATTGACTGTTATTATAAAGTATAGACATTTATATAGGGTTATATAATTGTTGAAACATAATTAGAATGAAAAGATTTATTTTTTTAAGTATGTTTTTAGTGGGGGTTTTAGCGTCTGCTCAAAACGAAATAGAAAAAGACTTAGGTAGCTTTAAAGTACTGAAGATTTATAATGGGATTGATGTAGAGCTAATTAAGTCTGATAAGACTAGAGCTGTTGTAACTGGATCGAAATCTGAAAAAGTAAAATTCAAGTCGGAGAATGATAAATTAAAAATAGTATTATCATTTCCAGAGACCACAGCTGAAGGGAAGGCAAAGGTAGCATTGTATTATGCTAATGATATTCAAATTGTAGATGCTAACGAAGGTGCTGTGGTTACGTCGAAAGACCTTAATCAGCAAACTGTGGAAATTAAGGCTCAGGAAGGGGCTTTTATTAACATGGTAGTTAACGTAAAGCATTTAAAAGTAAAGAGCACATCGGGTTCTGTAATTAAGTTATCTGGTAATGCAAAAAATCAAACGGTTAATGTTGATTTGGGAGCGAATTACCATGGTTACAAATTACAAGTAGCAGCAATGAATATTGTAAGAGCTGGATCAGGTGCTAAGGCTGAAGTACAATCGGGTGAAACTTTAGATGCTAAAGTATCTTTTGGAGGATCAATTTTTTACAAAGGAAAGCCAGAGGTGTTAAAAGATAAAAAAGTAATTGGCGGAGTAATTGAACACAGAAGTTAATTTTGTATCTTTGTCAATAAATTTAGTTTTAAAATGAATTCACTTACTATATTTTTAGGATTTGTTGGACCTTGGCAAATTGCTATTATTGTTGCACTGGTTTTATTAATGTTCGGAGGTAGAAAAATTCCTGAGTTAATGAGAGGATTAGGAACTGGTATTAAAGAGTTCAAAGATGCTACGAAGTCTGAAACAGACGGAGAAGAGAAATTAGAAGATAAAAAATCATAGGTTATAGTAACCAATATAATAAAAAGCCGAATCATTTGATTCGGCTTTTTTTATAACCTTACGGCTGTTCCAGATGCAGTTACCATTAGCATACCACCATTTGGACCAACGGTTTCATAATCTAAATCGATTCCTATAATGGCATTAGCTCCCATATGTTCTGCACGTTGTTGCATTTCACTCAAAGCACTAGTTTTAGCCTCTCTTAAGACCTTTTCATAAGATCCGGACCTTCCTCCTACGATATCTCTAATTCCTGCAAAGAAATCCTTTATAAAGTTCGCTCCTATAATGGTTTCTCCTGTGACAATACCTAAGTACTCTTGAACAGGTTTTCCTTCTATATTATTTGTTGTGGTTGTTAACATATATTGAATATTTATTTAATTGATAAAAAAAAGCGCTGTATTAAACAGCGCTTCATAAAATATTACTCTTCGTTGTTTTTCTTTCGTTTGGCTTCTTTCATTGCCTCTCCTATTTGATTACTTGCTGTAAAACTAGCTACCATGTTATTTAACATGTCACTTCCTGCTTGTGGAGAATTTGGTAAAAGAATAAGATTGCTATTAGTATCAGCTCCAATAGCTTGTAAGGTATCATAATGTTGCGTAACAACAATTAAAGCAGAAGCTTCTTGACTGTTAATACCAACTTTGTTTAAAACCTCTACAGACTCTTCTAAACCTCGAGCAATTTCTCTTCTTTGATCTGCGATACCTTGGCCTTGTAATCTTTTACTTTCAGCTTCTGCTTTGGCTTTTTCAACTATTAAAATACGTTGAGCATCACCTTCGTATTGAGCAGCAACTTTTTCACGCTCAGAAGCATTAATTCTATTCATAGCTGCTTTTACTTGAGCATCTGGATCGATATCAGTTACAAGTGTTTTAATGATGTCATATCCGTATTCACTCATAGCATTGTTTAATTCAGATTTTACAGCGATAGCAATATCATCTTTATTAACAAATACGTCGTCTAAGCGCATTTTAGGTACTTCTGCACGAACAACATCAAATACATATGAAGTTATTTGATCGTGTGGATAATCTAGCTTATAAAAGGCTTCATATACTTTTTCTCTAATAACTTTATATTGAACAGAAACTTTTAGTTTTACGAATACATCGTCCAATGTCTTTGTTTCAACGATTACATCTAACTGTTGAATTTTTAAACTCAATTTTCCAGCGATTCTATCAACTAATGGAATTTTAAGTTGTAAACCTGAATGGCGAATACTTTGAAATTTACCAAAACGCTCGATTATTGCTGCGGTTTGTTGTTTCACTACGAAGAATGAAGAAAGAAGCACGATTATTCCTAAGAACAATATCGGATATAAATAAACTGGCATAATAAATAGATTTTAAGTGTGATTGAATTTTTTTAAAGATACGTTTTCTTTACTATAGGACGTATTTTTTACAAAATGTTACAGTTGTTTTGCATAAAAGTTATATTTGCTAAAAATCACTAATATGGAACTTATAAAATCAAATGCTACAGAAATATTAATTTTATTATTTTTAGTAGTCACTTTTTTACAATCGGGTGTTGATAAAGTAACTGATTGGAAAGGTAATTTATCTTTTATCAAAGATCATTTTAAAAATTCTCCACTAAAAAATATGGTACCACTATTATTAGCAATTATTTTGGTTGTAGAATTAGTTGCTGGTGCATTTATGTTTATTGGTATTTTTAATTTAGCAACTACAGGTGCAAAAGAGTTGGCACTTTTAGGAGTTCAACTTTCGGCATTAACGTTAATATTTTTATTAATTGGTCAACGATTGGCAAAAGACTATGCAGGTGCGATGACACTGGCAGTTTATTTTGTAATTACTGTTTTTGGTATGTATTTATTAAAATAAATTTTATCGATTATATAATTTATTTCTGATAAATTATATTTATTAAAAAACCTCTTAAAATATACGTTTTAAGAGGTTTTTATTTTTTATTAAGGTGTTTATATGTTTTTTGTTTTAAAGTTAATTAAATAAGGTTTAAAATCGTTTTTACTGTTTTTTTATAATAAAAATGAGTGATGAGTAGTTGTTTTCAGCTTTTGCTTTCAAGTTTGATTTAAGACCGATGAGAAATGCTTTGATAACATTCATCTTACCTGTTTTATATTTTTCACTTAAAAGTGAAACGTAAAATGAGTCAAATTTCATAGGTAAAATTTTATGAACTTTAAGTTGATGAAATTTGAATATTTTGTGAATCGATGTTTTTGAAAAATGCCAAACATGTCTGGGAACATCAAAAGCGGCCCAATGCTCTTTGTAATAATTAGCATCATAACTTTGATAATTTGGAACGGCTATTATGAGAGTTCCATTTTCATTTAGCATATCTTTTATATCTCGAATATAATCATGAATGTTTGTGATATGTTCTAAAACATGCCATAGGGTAATAACGTCATATTTTTTATGCGATATATTTTTTAGATCTTCCACGAGAGAAATTCCTTTGGAGTTAGCAATATTTCTTGCATCAGAAGATGGTTCTACCCCGTTTACAGTCCATCCTTCTTGTTGACAAACTTTTAAAAAGTCACCTGTCCCTGCTCCTATATCAAGTAAGGTTTTGTTCGTTAAATTAAAACTATTGATAAGTTTTAGTTTCTTGTTAAGAGCGTATTTTTTGACAAGATGGTATATCTTATCAAATATAGATTTTTTGCTATCTGTGTGTGAAATGTAATCTTCGCTCTTATAGTAGTTATGTAAATCTTTTGGTAAAGGTGATGTTACCAACATATCTAATTGTTCGTTATACATGACTTCATAACTTTCGTTAGATACAGTATAGTCGATACAATTTAGATAAGGTTTAAGGTTTTTGTAGAGATCTTTTTCCTCGTTCAATGTACTTAATTTGTGTCGTTAGTGTTTGTTGTAATACATATACAATATTACGTAAAAATGTTAAATGTTCCACATGGAACCTATGTATAAGTTTTGTGAAATTTTGATAAATTTCTATTTGTAATGTAATTCGGTTTGTGTTTTTTTATAATGTTCCACATGGAACATTTCTTCAATTTATTGTGCGTCGATTAATTTATGTGTTGTTAGTATGGTTAAATATTGATAGTATTGTTGTTTTTGAGTTTACTTATTTAATAGAGGGATTTTATTTTCTAATGTTGGGCGATATCACTTAATATATTTATTACATTGATGTAATATTTGTTTGTACTTATACCCTACTCGATCTTCCTAATAAGTTAAAGGAGTTTATAAAATCTTAGGTTGGTTTTTTATTATCTGTATGTTCTTTTATGTGTTTGATATTCCGTTTTGATTATTTCGTTTGTTGTTTATATATTGATTTTGGAATATAATCCGTTTTGAATAGGTTATAATTGTTCCTCTTTGACCTCATACGTTTTGATGTTAATATTAGGTTGAATCTAACTATAAATGATTTATGCGATATAGTTATCGGATTCCAATTTGATGGTGTTCCACATGGAACAATTAGTATTGTTGTTTTTATTATTTAGTTTGACACGTTAGGTTATAATTTAAAAAGACTTGTTGGAATACAATGAGTCAGTGGTGTATTTTAAGTATTCATAGCAATGTGTATTTATTCATGTTAATAGCTATTCTTATTACATGTATTGATTGTACGGATTTATAGCATTAATATAGATAAGACGTTACTCATGGTTTTTATAGTTCGTACTTGTGATATTTACTTTTAGTAATAAGATGTAGTTGTGTAAGTTTTGTTTAATCTTTTTGATTTGCCTGAACAATTCACATTTTTATTTAAGAAAACTTTGGGGGAATATTTACTGGCTTTATCATTTATTGTTTATAGAATTCGTCTTGATCAAATTTTTGTGTTGTCAATGGGATGATAATCGATTGGGATGGATTTCGATGATATAACATTCACCTTTGGTTTTATGGATTTGTTAACGCTAATGAAATGCTTTTTATACGCTAACCCTGTTTTTTTGATATGCTTAATTGTTTTTACTAGGTAAGTATAAGTTTAGTTAATTCTTTTTTTGTTCTAATCTCTAATCTGTTTTTACAGGAGTTTGAGAATGGTTTTAAATCTTAATTATATATTGTTTGATTGTGGAGTATATATTTGTTATTCGTTTTGTTTTCTGTTGAGATGTGGTGTTAATAAGATAATGAGATTTTAGCTAGTGGTAATTAGAGTTATTGGTTTTAATTAGATGTAATTATATATTTAATACTTTTATCTAATTTAGATATTTATGAGTATTGGTAATAACAATTTTTCTGAACATAATATTGAGGGATATATAATATGCTGTACCTTGATTTTAGATATTATGTTATTACGTCGCTTTTAGGATTCGTATTTCATGTTGTTCCACATGGAACAATAAATTGATTGTTTCTAAGTGCAGAGTTTTCTTGTTTAAATTGTGGTATAAAAAAAACGTTCCACATGGAACGTTTTTAAAAATTATATGTATGTTTTGTTTTATCTACCCATGTAAACAAGTAGTACAGAAATATCACTTGGAGATACACCGCTAATTCTACTAGCTTGAGAAATTGATGTAGGTTGTATTTTACTTAATTTCTCTCTTGCTTCATAGGAAAGTGACTTTACTTTACTGTAATCGAATTTAGAAGGTATTGGAACGTTTTCTAATCTGTTTAATTTATCTGCGTTGTTCTTCTCTTTTTCTATATAACCAGAATACTTTAAATGAATTTCTACTTGTTCTATGATTTCTTCGTCTATAGAATTCTCTTCAACGAAAGATTTTAATTTGTCAATGTTACGATAATCATTAAAAACCAATTGCGGACGTGCAGCAATCTTGTATAGTTTCATCGATTGGTTTATGGATGCAAGATTTTTCTTTTCTAATATTGGGTTTATTTCTTCTTTTGAAACACTTAATTCTTTCAAGAAATTTATTAGTTTTTCTGTGTTTTGCTCTTTTGCTACTACCCTATCCAGTCTTTCTTGAGAGGCTAATCCAAGTTCAAAAGATTTTTTTGTAAGCCTTAAATCAGCATTATCTTGCCTTAGTAAGGTTCTGTATTCCGCTCTCGAAGTAAACATTCGGTAAGGTTCTTCAGTTCCTTTTGTGATCAAATCATCTATTAAAACTCCAATATAGGCCTCACTTCTTTTTAAGATAAAAGGCTCTTTGTTTTGTGTTTTTAAAGCTGCATTAACTCCGGCCATCAATCCTTGTGCTGCGGCCTCTTCATAACCTGTAGTTCCATTAATTTGGCCTGCAAAGAATAGGTTTTCTATTAATTTTGTTTCTAAGTTATGTTTTAGCTGTGTAGGTGGGAAATAATCGTATTCGATAGCATAACCATATCTAAAAAACTTTACGTTTTCAAACCCTGGAATAGATCGGATAGCTTTATCTTGGACATCTTCTGGTAAAGATGTTGAGAATCCATTTACGTAAATTTCTACCGTATTCCATCCTTCTGGCTCCACAAAAACTTGATGTCTTTCTTTCTCAGCGAAGCGGTTTATCTTGTCCTCTACCGATGGGCAATAACGCGGTCCAGTTGATTTAATTCTACCGTTAAACATTGGTGATCGATCAAATCCTTCTCTTAATAAATTATGAACTTCAGGATTTGTATAGGTTAAATAGCAAGAACGTTGTTTTGTTAAGGGTCTTGTAACAGGTAGGTATGAGAATTTTTCTGGTTCATCATCACCAGGTTGTTCAGTCATTTTTGAGTAGTCTAATGATCTTCCATCAACACGTGGTGGAGTTCCTGTTTTCATTCTTCCAGCTTCAAAACCTTTTTCGATGAGATCTTCTGTGATTCCAGTTGAAGCTCCTTCTCCTGCTCTACCGCCACCAAAAGTTTTTTCTCCGATATGAATCAAACCATTTAAAAAGGTTCCTGCTGTTACAATTACGGTCTTTGCTTTAATATGGATTCCTAGTGCGGTTTTAACACCAGTAATTTTGTTGTCTTCGAAAAGTAAACCGTTAACAGAATCTTGATAAAAATCTAAATTTTCAGTTTGTTCAAGCATGGTTCTCCAGCATTCTGCGAACTGCATTCTGTCTGATTGAGCTCTTGGACTCCACATAGCAGGACCTTTAGATTTGTTTAGCATCTTAAACTGAATGGCGGTTTTATCAGTAACAATTCCGCTATATCCACCCAATGCATCTATTTCTCTAACAATTTGTCCTTTTGCTATTCCTCCCATAGCAGGATTACAACTCATTTGGGCTATATTTTGCAAATTCATTGTAATTAACAATGTATGTGCTCCCATATTGGCACTGGCCGCTGCTGCTTCACTTCCTGCGTGCCCTCCTCCTACTACAATAACGTCGTATATGGTATTATATAAACTCATTTTATAAATTTCAGTTCCACGTGGAACTCGGTTATATTTTATTTAATATTTCTAAACATTCGTTTTCTTTTCCTCTCATGATTTCTTTTTCATTATCGGTTTTATCCTTATAACCTAAGTAATGAAGAACACCATGGATAATTACCCGATGAAGTTCGTTTTCAAAAGGAACATTAAAAAGAGAGGCATTTTCTTTAACACGTTCAATTGATATGAAAATATCTCCGCTAACCTCTTTTCCTAATGAATAATCAAAACTGATGATGTCAGTTAATGTATCATGCTGGAGAAATTCTACATTGATTTTATGTAAGTAATCGTCATCACAAAAAATGTAATTGATTTCTCCTAAAGATCCTTCGTTGGTTTGAATACATTTTTGTATCCAAGAAGTAGTGTTTTCTTCGTTGTTTAATTTAAAATCTGTTTCGTAATTAAATTGTATCATTAAAAATATAGTAGTAACAATGTTGTATCTTAAATAATAGTCGCTGCTAAGGTTAATTCTTAGGTGTTTCCTCCTGTTTTGTAGTTGTAAAGTATTGTTTAACCTTTTGTTTGTAATTCTGCTGCAAAGGTAATGATTGTCTATTTAATATTTCGGTTTGATTATAAAACAACTCTTTAAACTTCAATTCTTTTTTGTTTGTGTTTTTGTAATCGTTAAGATTTGTGTTCGATTTACGTTCTTGTTTCTTACCTTGTTCGAATGAAGCTTTTTCTAATTTCAGTAATTCATATTTTAAAGCTTGCATTCTCTTTAAGTTTTCTCTGTTAAATCCGTTTTCTAAAATCTTATTTTCTAATTCTTCCATTTGCTGTAATGCTTTTTTAGCATTACCATTTCCGTCTTTACCTTGTTTAATGGCATCTTGAAGTTGTTGACGCAATTGAGATTGTTCTTTAAATATTTGATATAACTCACCGTCCATTTGTTCACCATTTTCTCCTTGTTGTCCTTCTCCTTGCTTGCCTTCCTTTTTTCCTTTTTCGCCTTTTTTACCTTCGCCTCCTTTTGGTTTACCGCTTTCACTTTGCTTCATTCCTTCTTTCATTTTTTCCATGATGTCATTCTGTTTCTGAATAATATCAGGTAAGCTAAAAGAATCTCCTTTACCTCCTTTACCTTTTCCTTGACCCATTCCTTGTTGTGGGTTTTGCATGGCATCAAGAGTGTTGCTTAGCATATCAGCTAAAGTATTTGCTGAAGTCATAACATATTGTTGATTTGAAACTCCAATGGTGATTTTATTATCAGCTAAATTTTCCAGAGATTCATCAATATTGTAATGCGCATTGGCAAGTTCTTCTTGGATTTTTGTACTAATACTTGGAACTCTCATAGATAAAGCAAATAGGCTATCATCAATATGCTCGAAGTATGTTTTTAATTGGTATTGTTTTTTAATATTGGTTCCAAAATTCGGGTGGGCCGCATTAGTATTAGAAAAATCATTCATTAAATCTTCTTGATTAAAGGAAAAAGTAACTAGGTTTTCTAGTACTTGGCGCAAACTTTCCATGTTTTCTTCTTCCATTTCAGCGCTCATCGATTGCATTGAATTTTGCATGCTTTGTTGCATTTCTTTCATTTTTTGAGCTGCTTTTTTCTGGTTCTTTTTCGCTTTAGAATTGTTGTTTTGCTCCATATTCTCTAGCGATTTCTTCATTTCTTGCTCAGCTTGCTTTTCCATTTCTTCTAAAGAAGGAATATCCATTGGTTCCTTTAGTTTTTCGTTATCTTTTTCAAGTTCATCAATATCTTTTTTCAAATCATCAAATTCCTCGTTAAGCTCTTTTTGCTCTTTCGAGGTATCTTCTTTTTTAGATAAATCTTCCTGTTTTTCTGAAAGATTTTTTAGTTTTTCAGTGATTTGATTCATTTTTTGCTCTACATAATAACGCTTTGTCATTTCAAGAATACGTTCTAAACTGCGTTCTTTTTGTTTATTTTGCTCAGCAAGTTCTTTGGTTTTCTTGATCAAGTCTTCTTTTTTCAACTTATCTGCAAGCTCTTTTAATTCATCGAGAAGCTTTTGTTGCTTGTCTATTTTCTTTAATTCTTCGATTCGTTTCTTTAAATTTTCCTTCTTTTCGTCTAAAGTTGGAGTGTTTTCTTCTTTTTCTTCAAAGTTTTCCTGTAATTTTTCAGTTTGACGCTCCATCATTTGCTTGTACTGTTCTTGGCGTTTGATCAAATCTTTGATGTTTTTCTGATCACTCCAGCTTATATTTTTCTTGTTTTGAAGCTCTAATTGTATTTTTTCCAGATCCTTTTTGCTTTTTTGTTGCTTTTCTAAAGAATTCTCAAGCTTGTTAATATGATCTTTTTGCTCTTGAAGAAGCTCATCTTTTAATTCAGTAACTGATTTTTGTCGGTAATAGAACTTTTGGCTTACTGCTTTTTTAGCACCATTTACTCTGTCGTTGTCATATACTTGAAAGTAGAGCTCATAATTGGTTTTTTCCTTCAATTTTAGGTTGTTAGGAAACTCATGAAAGAAGGTTTGAATAGCTTCTTTATTTATGTTAATTATTTGATTATTAGTATTTTGAGTGTTATTTTCTTCTCCGTATACCAATTCTAATTTCGAAATTCCATGATCGTCAGATATTTGACCAAAAAATTGAGCATTACCTCTCGTAATACTATCAATATTTGATTGAACATTAATATTTGGAACTTCATCTTTGGTAACTTCTATTGAAAATTGCAACTGTTCATAATCTTTCAAATTTTCGTTGGAGGTAGACAGTTGATAATTCATAGAATTAAGAATTCTCTTTTTTAATGAAAATTCATTTTTTGAATCTTGAACAAAATTTGTCCTTTTACTATTAGTGGTAAAGGCAACACTATCTGTTTCAGATGTTTTGATCTTCCAAGTAATGAATGTTCCTTGTGGAACATTGATGTTTCCTAGGTTTTTTAAGGTTTCATTTCGTTTGTTTAAGTAACCTGGATATTTTAATTCTAATGAAATGTTTTGTATTGAAGGTGTGTTTATAAGACGTATTGAATACGATTGAGATTCAACTTTATTAGCCTTTAAGAAAAAGGAAATAGGGTTTTGTACATCATTGAACGTGTATGAAAATAATCCATTTCCATCGTTGTGCATATAGTATTGCTGATTGTTAAAATGAACCTTCGCTTCTTGAGGTATGGTTTCTCCTTTTGTTTCAAAATAAACTGTAATCGATTTCCCTTTGATTACCTGTAAATCTGTATTTGTAGGAATAAAATAGAAAGGAGCCGGAGGCGTATAAGCTTTACTTGGATTCATAACACGTTCAAAACTTTGATTAAGTTTTGAATTTATTCCTGTAAGAAGGCTTATTCCCCATATAAAAAGAGGTATTAAAGCATATTTAGCATACTTTAAATTCGATTTAAAATTGATGGCATTTGTGAAAGGTATTGGTTGTAATTCTTCAGATTTTTGAGAAATACTCGCTAAAAGTAAATCTGATTGTTCTGAATGATTCTTTAGTTGTAAAACATTAATAAGTTTGTCATTTACTTCAGGAAAATGAGCCCCAATGATTCGCGAAGCTTCCTCAGTTGAAATACCTCTTTTTAAACCTACTAGTTTGAATATTGGAAACAGGATAAATCTAACTAATAACAAGATTTCTACAGAGATAAATACCCAAAACAATAAGGTTCTTGCACTTGTTTTTAACCAAAGGAAATGTTCAATGAATAAGGTGACAAAGAGATAAATTAATCCTAATGATATGAATAACAACGTACCTTTAATAAGTTCATTGGTATAATATTTCTTACTAAATTGTTGTAATTTTTGTTCTATTTTTTCAAATACTTCCATCGAGTTAATCTTGAAATTTAAATGAGTTATGACCTTTCTTATGTTTTATTTTTCTGCTAAATCTTTCACCTTTACATAACCAACAACTGCAAGGTCTTCCATGCGATCGGTAGCTATAATAATTGCCTTCTTTTTCATTAAGACCTAATACTTTAAGACGCTTTTTGTACTTAAGCATTTTAATTCTAAACCGTTCTCTTTTATTCAATTTCTTAGCTTTTAGTGTTTTGTTCCATTCAACTTTGAACACTCAATTATTTCTTTATCAATTATCCACTTTTTATTGGTGTGAATAGGTGTTTGATCCAAATTTTGGCTGAAAAAACTATTTGACAATATTGTTAATAATTGGTTATCATATAACTTATAAAAATACTACATTTACAGTAAAACATTACAAACAATTTTTTGTAAGTATATCTCACCTACTACTACTAAGAAACGAATTACCAAAGCACATTGTTTTAATGTTGCAATCCTTTGGTTGGAAGATATTACCAACATTCTACTAAAAAAACTGTTGGAGAATCTTCAGAATATTAGAAAACCTTTAAGAATAAACAGATGAAAAACGTAAAAATCATTGCTGCACTGCTATTTACAGGAACGTTATTTGCTCAAAGTCCATGGACCAAAAAGAAAAATGAAGCATATCTTCAGTTATCTTTTTCTAGTATTTCAAATTATACAGAGCTGTTTGGGAATCCAGATTATGGAACTGATAGAGAAATTACAGATAATACTTTACAACTTTATGCGGAATATGGTGTGTCTGATAAAACAACTTTATTCGCGAATGTTCCTTTTAAAATGGTAAAGTCAGGAAATCCAACACTTAATACTGCCATAACTCCTGAAGGGTCGGAATCTTCTTTAGGGAATATCCAATTAGGAGTAAAACATAATTTTTACAATAAAAAATGGTTGGTTTCTGGACAGGTAGGAATTGAAGCAAATACAGGTTCGTATGATACCACAACAGGTCTTCGTACCGGATACGATGCTTGGACAATTACACCGTTGGTACTTGTAGGAAGAGGTTTTAACAACTGGTATATTCAAGCGTTTACAGGAGTAGATATTAGAACGAATGACTATAGTAGCGCTTATAAATTGGGTGGTGAACTTGGTTACAAAGCTGTTGATTGGTTATGGGTTGCTGGATTTTTAGATGGTGTTGCTTCTTTTCAAAATGGAGAAACTGTAATTCCAACCAGTAATGCTTTAACAGGTTTATATGTAAACAACCAAAGTTATGCTGCTTTTGGGTTGAAATTAATTGGTGAAATTAATGACAAATTTGGAGCAAATGTTGGTATTGGTGGAGCATTCGGTGGAAGAAATGTTGCTAAAAAACCAGCCTTTAGCCTTGGTTTATATTACAAATTATAGATTAAAATAAAGACATACTTTATAAAGAGAGGCTTCCTTTTGGAGGTCTTTTTTTGTTGAAATCAACAATTGTTCTATTATTGAATCTTGGTGTATTTCAATTGGGTAAGCTTGTAACCTTTAATAAGTACTTTAAATCTCACTTCATTAGTAAAAACATGCAATGAGTTCATAAGATAAAGTTATCTTTGCGGCGTCTAAGGAACAATGAGTTCCAATAACAGATTTTTAAAAGAATTTAATCAAAATGACTGACAACGTAAGAGTACGATTTGCTCCGAGTCCAACAGGACCTCTTCACATGGGGGGAGTAAGAACCGCATTATTCAACTATTTATTTGCAAAAAAGCATAATGGAACTTTCGTGTTGAGAATTGAAGATACTGATCAAACACGCTATGTAGCTAATGCTGAAAAGTATATTATCGATTCATTAGAATGGTGTAATATTCCATTTGATGAAGGGCCTGGGAAAAATGAAAAATTCGGACCATATCGTCAGTCGGAACGTAAAGATTTATATAAGCAATATGCTGATCAACTTATAGCAAGTGGTTGGGCATACTATGCTTTTGATACCGCGGAAGAATTAGATGCACACAGAAAAAATCATGAAGAAAAAGGGAAAACCTTTATCTATAACTGGCATAATCGCGAGAAACTTCAAAATTCATTAGCCTTATCTCAAGAAGAAGTTCAATCGAAAATTGAAGCAGGTGAAAAATTTGTAATTCGTTTTAAAACTCCTCAAGATGAAACCTTGGTAATGGAGGATGAAATACGTGGAACAATTTCTGTGAATACAAGTACTTTAGATGATAAAGTATTGTTTAAGTCTGATGGAATGCCTACATATCATTTAGCTAATATTGTTGATGATCATTTAATGCAAATTTCTCATGTAATTCGTGGTGAAGAGTGGTTGCCTTCTCTCCCACTCCATGTGTTGCTTTATAGAGCTTTTGATTGGAATGCTCCTAAATTTGCGCATTTACCGTTAATTTTAAAACCAGTTGGTAAAGGAAAATTAAGCAAAAGAGATGGTGATAAACTAGGTTTTCCAGTATTCCCATTAGAATATGTTAATGAAGCTACAGGTGATGTTTCAAGAGGATATAGAGAAGATGGATATTTTTCTGATGCCTTTATAAACATGTTGGCCTTTTTAGGTTGGAATCCAGGTACGGAAAGAGAACTGTTTTCTTTAAAAGAGTTAACGGAAGTTTTTGATTTAAAACGAGTAAGTAAATCGGGAGCTAAATTTAGTCCAGAGAAAACAAAGTGGTTTAACCAACAATACATGCAATTAAAACCAGATAGTGAGCTATCTGATGCATTTGAGGTAATATTAGCAGAAAAGGGCTTAAAAATCGAAAACAACTACATAGAAAAGGTTGTTTGGTTAGTGAAAGAAAGAGCTGTATTTGTAGCTGATTTTTGGGAGTTAGCAAGCTTTTTCTTTGAAAATCCATCTGAATATGATGCGAAAGCAGCAAAAAAGCAATGGAAAGAAACTACTCCTGACTTAATGAAAGAGCTTATTTCAGTGGTTGAAGGAATTGAGCGTTTCGAGTCTGAAAATATTGAAACGATTGTAAAGGCTTGGATTACCGATAAAGAAATCGGATTTGGTAAGGTAATGCAACCTTTACGTTTAAGTTTAGTAGGTGCATTGAAAGGACCACATTTATTTGATATCATTGAAATGATTGGTAAAGAAGCTACCATCGAACGACTTAACAATGCAATAAATAATTTATAATAATAAAAAAAGCGGCTTACAAGCCGCTTTTTTTTGTAGTGTAAGTTAAATATTTAGAAACACAATCCACCAGAAGTGGTTGCATGATTTCCATTCTTGAATAAATTGAACCAATCCAATTTAAAAATAATACTCAAGGTTCCTTGAACATGCGATCGCATACTTTCATATCCTTCAAAAGAATGTTTGTAATACAATTGAGGATTTATTCCAACTCGGTTGGATATCCAATAAACTCCCCCAGCACCAAAATTTAAGGTCGGAGTCATTTTTCTTTCTGAGTCAACAACACTTCCTCCCACAAAAACATACGGAGCAAATCTTTCCAAAACGGCGTCAAAATTATAACGAACTGATCCGTCAATTGAAAAGTAAGATGCAGAGTTTTTAATAAAACCAACATCTTCAATTGTATTGAATGAAACAGCACCATCTAAAGAAACTCGATCACTCACTGGCATGGTAATATTAAAACGAGGAACCTGAAAAATAGTTGCGTCACCAATATAAGCTGCATCTTCTGCACTAAATCTAGTAATTCCAGCACCAAAACCTATTTGCCAAGAGTCATTTAGGTTTTGCCCTATAACGGAACTAGTAACGAGTATAAAAACGGCAACAAAAAAGCTTTTTCTCATAAAATCCGGGGGTTTGTTTATAGTATAACTAATAAATTACAAAATTAGTATAATTAGTCTAAATTCACTCGTTTAATAGCGGCCGTAAAATCCTCTAAATCATTGTCGTTTAATACTAAATGAATCGCCTCATCACATACTTTTTCAACATTATCTAACGGAAACTGTAAAGCCACGGCTATTTTGTTTAGTATACCAACTTCTTCTTTATCAACTTCCTCATCAGCAAAAATCATTTTTGTTAATCGGAATAAACGCTCAATTCTATCGTCATAGCTAGCAGGAGGATTTACAGGATAGTTCTCAGGGCTCTTTAGTATTTTTTCATATTCATCACTGCTTATGTTTAACTTCTTTGCAGCCCTATCAAGTAGCTTCTGTTCTCCCTCAGTAATGGTATTATCAACTTTAGCTATTTTTACAATGCTTGCAAAATGACCAATTTCTTGTAAATGCTTTCCGCTTGAATATAAATCTGATATTGACATAAAATTATCTTGTTAAATTGTTATTCTCAATTTTAGATACAAAGTTAGTCAAAAAAGTCACCGACATACTTTTTTGCGAAAGAAGCCACAGATGTATTTTTTGGAGAATTCGCTAAAAATATTTCAGAATAGTCTCATCTCTTGTTTTTATTAAAAAATTTGGCAACAATAACCTGTATTTTGAATTTATTAAGCAATTTTTTTGAGATAAAACGTATATTTTTTTTTCTTATTGGAAGGTTTTGGTTGGATAAGAAATATCGATTTTTTCGACCTCTTTAAATGATGATTTTAACGGTTTTTAAAAAAGAGTAAGGTGATTCGTTTTGTTCAATGGAAAACGTGTTTAAAAACATTATAAAAATCACAATTTTACTTTTTGAAGAAGAAATCTCAGAAAAACGACCTTTTTTTGATTTTGGTACTTGTTAAAATGTATTTTTTTAATTTAGATATAAGATTTTGGAGTTTTATCGATGTATCAAAAACTCTTAGAAATTCACAATATATTTAGAAGAACTCTTTTTAGCTTTCTAAAATTCGCTTCGTGATTAAATTACATATTTTAATTGTTCGGGTTCAATTTTACAATACTTCCCTGCGCTTAGGAAATAGACCACTTTAGTAAAAGGTGCCTCTGTATTTTTGAGAAACGTTAAATATATGTACTATGTTAAAAAATATTTCAAATTTAGGATCGATACTAGATAAATCAGAACAACAAACTGTTAATGGAGGCATGCTTTCGTCGTCAATCTGTTACAGATATTATTTTGCAAGCTATGACGATCGCTGTGCAGTTCCAGTAAACGGAAATACTGTTTTTGGAACAATTGTAAATGGTAAATGTTGTGTGTAATTTTTGACGAATCGTTTTTATTTAAAGGTTTTTCGAAGTTTCAGTTTCGTAGAACCTTTTTTCTTTTGAAAAAATTATACGTTTTAAAGACACATTGTTACTAATAAGCATTGGTTTTATCGAACACAATTTAACTTTTAAGTACTTCGAGCTTATAACCTACCCCATGTACGTTAATGATTTTTAAGGAAGGGTCTTGCTTTAGTTTTTTTCTTAATTTTGATACATAAGTGTCCAAACTTCTTCCTACAAAAACGCCATTATCTTCCCATACTTTTTTCGAAAGCTCTTCTCTTTTTATAATTTCATTTTGAGCAGCAGCAAAAATGCTTAATATTTCACACTCTTTCTTGGAAAGCATAATTTCTTCAGAATCAAACATTAATTTACTTTGATCTGGATGTAACCAATAATGTCCAATTTGAATTTTTGAAAGATTTTCTTCTGGTTTTCCAGAATCATTTTTTTTCCTAAAATAGATTTCTGAAAGTAGCAGTAACAATACCACTAAAAAGCCGAACCAATAAAAAGAACTCCTTAAAAGTTGAGGAGAAGAAGCTGTAAACTTCACTTGAATTTTATAACAACTTTTGGGTAAAACTCTTCCTAAACAAGGAACAATACTTTTTTTATTGGTTTCTTTCATTTCGTAGCTATAAACGACATCATTAATAATGCATTCTAAAACAGCAACTCTGTAAAATTTGGAAAGATCAGATTTTTTGAAGCTCTTTTTTATTTCACTTACCAAAAATCCAGGCTCAATTTCTAGCCCTTTTTCAAAAGAAATCTCGTAAACATTAGGTTTTATTTCTCTTACAGGCAATACTAATGAAGTACTGTCTTTGTTTGATAATAACAGATTGTTTCCAACTTCGCGAAGACCAATTTTTACACGTTCAATAAAGTCCGAATTGTCTTGATTAAAACTAGAAAAAACACCACCTAAAAAAAGAAGGATGGCTAAACTACCATATATGTAAAACCGTTTACTACTCATAAATTATTACTGAGGAAATTACAAAAAAACTACAAATGTTCGAATTGGAGAATCAATTTTCGAAATCGACTTTATTTATAGAAACTACAAGGCATTCAAATAGAACTGTTTTAAAAAAATCGATACAGGTATAGATCTCACTTAGTTAGTAAAGTTCCGACATTTTTATCAGATTTTACAAGGGGTTACACTTCTTTGACACTTTTTTGACACTTTTCAAAACGCTCTCTTTTAGTTTCGTTTCAAAATATATTTATTATGAGAAAATTCAGTATAACACTTATTTGTTTTTTAAGTTTTTGTTGTGCTTTTAAAGCACAACAAAAACTTCCTATTAATTTAGAAAAAAGTACCATTCAATGGATAGGTGAATACACCTTTTATTTTGGTGGTCATGAAGGAACAATAAACTTACTCGATGGATATTTTATAAAAACAAATGAAAAAATTTCAGGCGGTAAATTTACGGTTGATATGACTTCACTTAGAAGTACTGATATCGACAAAGAAGAAGCTCGTAAAAACTTGGATGATCACTTAAAAGCCCCAGATTTTTTCGATGTAAAAAAGTATCCTAAAGCGTATTTGAATATTACAAAAGTAGACTACCATGAAAACAATACAGTAAGAATGGAAGCCGATTTTACCATTAAGGGAATTACAAAATCCATTAATTTTAGAGCTACGCTTGATTATAAAAATCGAACATTAAAAACAAAATTTAAAATAGATCGTAGGCGTTGGAATGTGAATTATACAAGTAAAATGAGAGATGGAGCCATTTCTGACGCTATTGGGTTTATCGTTGAAATTAGTTTATAAAGTCGAATTAAAACAATGAATATGAGAAATTTTGTATTTGTATTACTGATGGTCTCTGTGAACATATTTTCACAAACAGAAGTAGTCGATATTTTAATCGCAGATTCCACTTGGACTAAGGAAAAGATTAGAATTCCTTTTCATTTTGCACCTGAAATTAAGTATAAAGGTTACGAAGATATTCGCTTTGCACAAGGTTGGGGAAATATTGAAAGTTCTGATTTTTGGACCTATACTTTTGTTTGGAATATTAACTTAAAAGAACCACCAACCAAAGTGTTTTTCGAAGAAAACTTGAAATTTTACTTTGATGGTTTGATGAATTTAGTAAACAAAGAAAAAGAGAAAACCATTCCGAAAACAGAAGTAAAAATCGAACGGATAATTGAGAAAAATAAAACTAATTTTTATCGTGGAACATTGGTTTTACACGATTCATTTAAAACCAAAAATACAATCTTACTTTATGTAAATATCGAGAATAAACTCTGTGAAAAAACTAAAAATTATCTCTGTTTATTTCGGTTTTCACGCCAACCTTTTCAACATTCTATATGGAAAAGACTAAATAAAGTAAAAATAAAAAAAGATTTCTGTAATTAGAATAAATTCATTTTCAGACAGTTTTCTGAAGGAGGCGATTTTAGGTTGTTTTTTTTCTAATACTCGAATAAATTTTTATAATAATTCAAGGTCTAAGAGTCAAATACCTTATTGGATATGTATACTACAAAGCTTTTATCTAATAAGGTTTTCACGATGTCCTAACCAGCATCACGTAACCTAAACTTAATATAAAAATGTATTATGATTGAAACCTTGGATCAGATAATTGAAGATGGTTTTAGAAGAAAATTGGTGCATAATTAAACCTCTAACCAAGAAAAAACAGATGACAACGCTGTAGTAATTGACAACAAGAAACTTATTAATTTTGGTTCCTGCAGTTACTTAGCATTAGAAAAAGAACAAAAACTCAAACAGGGAGTTGTGAACTCTGTTTGGGAACATGGAACGCAATTTTCATCTTCTCGTACCTATTTATCTATAGGACTTTACAAGGAATTAGAAGGATTCATGAGAAAATTACAAGAGCCCATGTATTGTAACAGCCAGTACTGCCTTAGGCCACTTAGCAACAAATCCTGATTATGATTTTATCCAGCTGTACTTAAAACCAACAGAAGAAGGTGAAAAACCAAAGCTTATTGGAGTTATGTTTAGTTTTATTCATAACAATCTTTATAACGCTATGATTGTTGGTTTAGATTATCAGCACGTTTACGAGGTGAATGCCTACAAACAAATACTTTATAGAACTATTGAAAGAGCGTAAGAAAAAGGTTGTACAAAACTTGATCTTGGACTTACCACCGATCTGGAGAAAAAGAAATTAGGGGCTCATCCAATTGAAGTGTATGCTTATATTCAAGCAATAGAACATTTTAGTCATTCACTTCTTCAGAATATATAAGAATTCCAAGGTTTTTTCCTATGAGTTGTAAATTAACTTATAGGACCTAAAACCATGGTTTAAAAAAATCAGTAACTTGTATGCAACTAAATTTTACTCATGAAAACTACATACTCGTTACTGATTATTTTTATTTCTTTTACTTCTATTTTTTCTCAAACAAAAATTGAGAGCACTAAAACTACTAAAGAAATTGACCAACAAGTTTGGTTTCCTTTTATTAAAGCCTATAATTCCAGAGATTGGAAAGCGTTTAACAGCCTACAAACTGATGATGTTTTAAGGGTGAATTCGTACGCAATGCGAATAGGGAGTGAGTACAAGGAAAAAATCAAAGAGAACTTTCAAAGACCCGTTTCCAATGTTGAGCAAATTGAGTTTAGCTTTCTTGAACGAATGCATAAAGGGAATGCAGCTTACGAAATAGGTTATTATAAAGTAACATACAAAAAGAAAAACCCAAAATTTAAAACGCATTTTGGAATGTTCCACGTGGTACTAAAGAAAGTAAATGGGGTTTGGTTAATAGCTCAAGATTGGGACGGAGACACAATAAACGGAAAACCTATTACGCAAGAAGATTTTAATAGAGGTCAGTATTTGACTAAATAACGATTCTGATATTATTTAAAATCGAAATCAAACGAAATTACACAAAAAACTTAAAAAGCTCTAAAAAGAGCTAAAAACTAATCAAAACATGATATTAGATCTGAATTGCGAGATCAAATACAAAGAGTTTTTCCTATCGGAGGAAGAAAGTGATGCTATCTATAATGAACTTTTTGATATAAAAGAACTTACAACGCCTTTTTCAATGACGTTGTTTAACGGAGAAACATATCAGGAAAATTATGGAAAACACATGTTTATGGATGTTGAGTTGTTCATAAATAACAACCTACCTTCAGATATTTGGGGTCCTACAAAATCATGGACTAAACCATTACTAGCGGTAAGAGATAAAATAGCAGATGAAACAGGTCATCGTTTTCAAGTATGTGTATGTATCTATTATCCTGATGGGAATTCGGGTGTCGATTACCATTCTGATACCGTTGCTTTTGGTGATACTTCTCAAATCGTTTCTATCAGTTTAGGAGAAGAGAGAGTTTTTCATTTGAGAGAAAAAACAACCCAAAAAGTACATGAAATTGTATTGAAAAAAGGAAGTTTATTACTCATGGGAGAACATTGTCAGGAACGATACGAACATGCGCTTCCTTTAGATTCAAACTATAAGCAACCAAGAATTAATCTTACGTTTAGAAAATATGGTTTTCATTGAAACTAGTCGAAAAAGGTTGTTGTAAGTTTTATATGTTTTACCAAAAATTGAAGTTATGCCTCCAATGAATATCTTTAAAATAGATATTGGTATAGTTTATAACTATAAATTGTTTTGTTTTCAATACATTAGATGAAATATTTACTACTCAATAACCAGGTGGTCTTAGTTGAGAGTGATAATGAAATGTCCCAATACAAACATGCAGGGTATGTGTTGGTTTCATAATTTTATATTTCGATACAAACCGTTCGGAATTAAACCTTTGGCTATCGCCCTGCGATTAAAACAAAGAAATGATGAATAATCAAGTTATTTGGATTACCGGCGCTTCCTCTGGAATAGGGAAATCATTAGCCATCGCTTATTCAAAAGATGATGTTCAGCTGATTCTCTCATCCAGAAATGAAGAAGCTTTAAATGAGGTACGATCTCAATGCGAAAAACCTGAGAATGTGAAAATATTACCTCTTGATTTGGAGCAATATAAAACTTTGGAAGCCAAAACATCTGAAGCAGTTAAATTGTTTGGTCAAATAGATATTTTGGTAAATAATGGAGGGGTTAGTCAACGTTCCTTAATAAAGGAAACATCTTTGGAAGTAGATCGGAAAATTATGGCAATTAATTACCTTGGAAATGTTGCGCTAACAAAAGCATTATTACCTCATTTTATCAAAAAACAAAAAGGACATTTTGTAGTTACTTCCAGTGTTGTTGGAAAATTTGGTACTCCTTTACGATCAAGTTATTCGGCAAGTAAACATGCGCTGCATGGATTTTATGATGCGTTACGAGCAGAGCATTTTAAAGATAATATTTCAGTCTCTCTAATTTGCCCAGGTTTTGTGGCTACTGAAGTTTCGAAAAATGCCTTGGTTGGAGATGGTTCACAACAAGGAATTATGGACACAGCAACGGAAAAAGGAATGGATTCTGACCGATTTGCAAGATTGATGATAAAAGCAATTAAAAATAAAAAACCAGAAGTATACATTGGAGGGGCTAAAGAAAAAGCAGGTGTATACGCGCGAAGATATTTACCCGCCCTTTACTATCGTTTGGTTAGAAAATGGAGCGTTACTTAAATAAAGAAAAAACATGCATATAAAATACGATAAGATTGGGTTGAATTATAACCAAACCAGAAAGGCAGATAAATTCCTTACGGAGCGATTAATTCATCATTTAAAACCTGTAAACTATGAGCTGTATTTAGATATTGGTTGTGGAACAGGAAATTACACTAGCGAATTAGAAAAACGAGGCATGAATCTCATAGGAATTGATCCTTCTGAGAAAATGTTAACTGAGGCAAAATCTCAAAACAGTAATGTCGATTGGAGATTGGGGTCTGTGGAAAAAACAGGACTTTCCGAAAACTCCATTGACGGTATTTTAGCAACGTTAACCATTCATCATTGGAATGATTTAGAGAAGGGGTTCAAAGAATTAAACCGAGTGTTAAAGTCTAAAGGGCGTATCGTTATGTTTACTTCAACTCCTAAACAAATGCAAGGATATTGGTTGAATCATTACTTTCCTAAAATGCTTGAAGACTCTATAAAGCAAATGCCTTCTTTTGATGCCGTTAAAAAGGCTATGGAGAAAAATAATATTGAAATAGAAAAAACAGAAAAATATGCTATTCGACCTGATTTGGAAGACCAGTTTTTGTACTGCGGAAAAGAGTTTCCAGATCTGTATTTTGATGATAATATTAGACAAGGGATTTCTTCCTTTTCATCATTGGCAAATCAAGATGAAGTCAAAGAAGGTTTATCAAAATTAAAAGAGGATATTAAAACTGGTCGCATTCTTAAAGTGATGGAACTGTATAAAAATGATTTAGGAGATTATCTTTACATTGTTGGTAAAAGTAATTAGAAAACATGACTTACGAGGAAATCATTGAGCGCTTATATGAGCTTCAAGATGAGGATAAAATAGCTTTTAAAAAACAAAAGTTCGGTGTAATTGCAAATAATTCACTAGGAATTTATCATAAAGATTTAAAGGAATTAGCTAAGGAAATTGGTCAGAACAATATGTTGGCTATTAAACTTTTTGATAGTGGAATTTATGAAGCTCGACTTTTGTGTAGTAAAATATTCAGCCCGAAAAGTATTACTGAAGATCTCATGGAAAAATGGGTAAAAACCTTTGAAAACTGGGAGATTTGTGACAGTTTTTGTATGGGGGTTTTTGCGAAAAGTGATTTGGCTTTGTTGAAACTATTGGAGTGGACGGAACGCAAACCAGAGTTTGAAAAAAGAGCTGGATTTGCTATTATGGCGGCTTATTGCATGGCTGATAAAAAATCAGATAACGAATTGTTTGAACAGTTTTTTCCTATTATTAAAAGAGAAGCAAACGACGAACGGCTGTATGTAAAAAAGGCGGTGAATTGGGCGCTAAGAAATATTGGAAAACGAAATATCGATTTGAATAAAAGGGCTATTGAAGTAGCTGAGGAAATTTTAGAACTTGAAAGCCCCTCTGCCAAATGGATTGCTAAAAATGCATTAACAGAATTGAGAAAGAAGGACAAAAGAATGTCCGATTATCCTAGAGCTGTTTATAGAAAGAAACCAAAATGATAGTTTAGAAAGATATTACATGTTATTTTTGATTTTTTTGAGTTAATTTAAAGAAACCTCTTCATAAATATGGCTATGAAAAAATCAGATGAATACTTAAAAAAACGAATAGAATGGAGAGTCCGAAAAAATAATGTCCTTTGTTCAAAAGTTTTGTTTTTTGAGAAACTCAATATAAAGAAGAGAAGAAAATTAGAAAGCTTATTAGAACCTGAAAATATTGGAATACCGGTAGTATATTTTAAAGGAAAAAATAAGAATTGGACAATAATTGGTACTAAAAAAATTGCTTGTGGCAACGATATATTTGCAGACAGTATTGCATATGAAAATATTAAACAATGGACTCCCTATGATTATCCTTTGGATGAGCCAAAAACGAAACTTGAGTATTTAAAAGCTAGGTATTTTGGATATATTAAAAGATTCCAACATAAAATATTAATGGAAGAAAAAGGAGGGAGAAGAGTTGTGTTTTATGGTCCAAGAGGCTGGAAACTCTATGATATATTGAATATAACGTTGATGATGGAAAGATTTGTAAAAGGCAGCAATGAATAAGAACCTTACTTACCTTAAAAAAGAACTTTTTGATAAGTTAAACTTGGAAATTTCTGACTATTCAGATGAACTAGAAAGTCAAGAATACGATGCTTGTCAGTTTGAATTAAATAAAAAACATGTTATTAGTAGAACTTCGAAAATTACTCCAAAGAAAACTGGACAATTCGTAACCTTTTGGAAACGTTCAGAGGATGGCCCAATTGCTCCATTCTCAGAGTCGGATACCTTGGATTATTTCCTGGTTTTATCAATATCAGATAAACGTTTTGGACTATTTGTTTTTCCTAAAGAAATTTTAATAGAAAAAGGAATCATATCTACTAAAAATAAAGAAGGGAAGCGAGGATTTCGCGTATATCCACCTTGGGATGAAGCACAAAATAAACAGGCACAAATAACTCAAAAATGGCAATTACATTATTTTTATTCAAACGGTAATTCTGAGGATTTGGATGGATTGGGAGAAGTATTTGAAATTAATTAGAATTGGGTGTATGAAAATAAACTTAATTGTTATTCGATCTGATAAAAAAAAACTTAAACGAGTTCTTTGTGCAAAAGTACTCCCCTAGCCTTTCTAAAACTTCACTAATGACCGAAAATCAAACGCTGATAATCGAAATACAGGCATTTACGGGAAGTCTTAAAAAAATATCAGTTTAAGTTGTTAAGTTGGATAAATGAAATATGAGATAATTTCTTGTTTAAGAACGAATTATCTGTTTTTAATCGAAAACCTCAAATTTCACCGAACAAAAACTAACAATTATGATATTAACAAAAGAAGAACCTAAGAGATTATCTAAGGAGGAATGGAGCATGTCTCACTTAAATGAGCTTTTACAAGAAGCTGTAAATCTTGAGTTTTGGACAATTCCATTTTACATGTCTGCCATGTATTCTATTAAAAAAAGAGCTCCAAAAGAACATACTCCAGAAAGTATGTCTGCTGACCCTTATCAATTAATTCGTACGGTGGTTAATCAAGAAATGTTGCATTTACAATGTGCTTCAAATATTGCCAATGCCTTTGGATTATCACCAACATTTGATGCTCCAAAGTATGAAGGAACAACCGTGCCATATTTAGATTTTTCTAAAGATAAACCTGAAGTGGTAGATAGCTATTTACCCTACAGTGCTGAAATAGGACCTTTAGATGAACAACGCATTAATGCTATGTGTTTAATTGAAATTCCTGAGTGGGATGAGAAAGACGATGTGGTACTCTATGATAACGTGAATTCTTATGGGAGTATTGGTGAATTATACCAAGCATTGCGTTATGGAGCGGAACTTTTAAAAGACGAAATAAAAGGAGGAATAAAACAGGTCGATTTTTTCTCAGCTTTTTATCGAAATATGCCTGATATGAAGATCACTGAGTCTGGTCAGGCTGGTTTCAATCAGGTCGATTTATTAATCGATTTAATAACTGATCAAGGAGAAGGCCCTTCAAAACAAGATCCACACATTCCTGAAACCTTCCAGAATACAGCTGATGACGTTCAACCTGAAGACGATCATTTTGAAAAATTCAACGAAATTAAAAACGGAACGTTGCCTGAGACGTTTGTAGCAAAACCAGTTTCAGAGTATACCGAGCATGATAAAGAGTTAGAGCAAATCTTAATTGAGCAATTTACAGCATTGAGAGAAGCTTTAAGACAACTTTTTAATGGAGAGAACCCACAAGACTTTTTTGTAATAATGTCGAGTGTAGGGGCTTCTATTCGCAATTGTTGGGAAAATGGAGTAACTCCTAAGTTTAGCTAATGGACTCGTTTTAACGAGTTCAATTATAGAAAAACTCACTTAGTGAGCACAACTTAATCGTTTATAAAAATATTGAATCATGCAAAGTAAAACCGTATTCAGAGTCCATCCGACAATTAATTTTGCTCGTTTTGGAACTTCTGATGAGTATATATTGTCACCTGAAACCAGTGCAGGTTTGCCTCAAGAAGGAACAGAAATTACTGGAGGACTTCCCATTAAAAAAGGAACAGAGAACACAACTGTAACTAGTAAAGATCTTCGTGATGAAGATGGAAACTTAAAAAAGCAAGCCGCTCGTTTTCGTATTTATGCTTATGATCACAATGGAGAATCTAGTTATCCCGAAGGGAAAGGAATTGAAGTTACCTTAGGTACAAAATTACCTGATGGGAGAGTTGTAAAAGACTTAATTTGGACGAGTCATTTGGCGAATAAAAAGGCAGCAGCCTATAATGTTGTAAATAACAAGGGAATTGATGCTTATGGAGTTGAAGGAGGAGAACCTACAGTACCTCAGATGAGAAATCCAGAGGTTCACGGCGAAATCAATTCAGATTATCGATTAAACCGATTGATGATTGATGCTGGTCCTAGAACTATTTGTGGTTCAGACAAAAAAGGTGTGGAATTTAACGATTCTACTACGCCTACATTTTTAAACGAAAATGGAGAAATTCAGCCATTAAAAGATTACCCTGTTCGTTTTCCAGCAGATACCAGTGATGAACTCTTTGAACCGAATGGTCCTTTGAATACTTTAGGAGGAATGTTAACCGATGAAAAAGGACGGTTATTGGTTCTTCCAAGTTCTGGAAACGCTGTCGGACAATACGATGAGTATGGAGTTCCAATTCAAATGACAGGAGATCTTAACAACGTTGGGTGGTTCGACTCAGCTGCCGATGGTCCTGTTTCATTAACAATTGTTTTTGAAGATGGAACTAAAGAAGAAGCCTTTGGTGCTTGGGTCGTATGTGGAGATCCAGCCTACGCTCCTCAAATTCGAAATGTAGTTTCTGTTTGGGACGATGTCTATGATATGTTTGTACGTGATTTAAACTTACAACCAGAATTATTTACGGCTACCATTACGTCGAAAGATGGTAAACAGAAACAGGTGAATGAATACAATCCTAATTACTTACCAAATTTTGCCAATGAAATAAAGCCAACATTTATTGCATGTACCTTACAGCGTTGGACGGCTAATTTACCAGAAATGGCTTTAAGAGCGCATCATGCAGTTGATGCTATTAGTGAGGATGATGACCCAAATAGAACCATTATGGCTGCTTTAAATTTTTTAAGAGATCCGAATAAAGATGAAACCAATATTGGAGCTCCATTAATGCCACTTTCATTAGGTGCAGCGGGAACATCATTCATGACAGTTACAAAAACACAGTATTTCTTGTTGGAACAATGGAGTAAAAAGAAGTTTAACAAAGGAAAAGAGAATAAATTAGGACCTGGTGAAATTTTAGATATGGCTTCTTTATCAAATTGTTTGGGAGGTCGTTATGTTCCAGGAATAGAGGTGAGCTATACCGTTCGCTGTAAAGACATGTATATTCAAGATTGGAAGAAAACAGGAGCAGGTCCTTTCCGAATTAAGCATTATAAACTCGATTATAATAAAGTTGAGTATAAAAAACCTTTTCTTTCAAGTGGATGGATTCCAAGACATGATATGACTGATGGAATTGAGCCTGGAGACGTTTCGAAGTTTATGGCGATTCCTTGGCAAACGGACTATAATTCGTGTTCTATACATCAAACCGCAATTAATACGGATGGTGTCAACGAAAGCAATGGTGCGGATTCTACTTTATATTGGTCTTGGCCATCTCAGCGACCTGATGCGGTATATGTTGCTGAAGAAGTAATAAACAATGTGCTTCCAAAGCAAAAATGGTCTATTCGCGGACCAGGAACGTATGCTATAAATCCAGCACAAGCTGCTACTTTTCAAGATCCTTTAGATGCTGTAAAAGAATGGCATAAAATCGGAATTATAGTACAAGGAACAAATATTGAAACAGGAAACAAAAATAAGTTTTCACCGGAGTTGTATTTAGAAGTTCAAGGGCAATTAACCAATCCAGGAGATGCAACAGATCCAGTTGCACAATGGCCTTTCAATGCAAACCCTCCGAAGAAATCGAAAAAAAAGTGTCCGTTTGATTAAGGATATATACGATGTTGTTATTATAGGAGGTGGTCCAGCTGGATTGAGCTTGGCTATCTCCTTATTACAAAAACAACAGCTATCAGTATTAATTATTGAAGGACAATCGGAAGGAGAAGAACGGATTGGTGAAAGTTGCCCTCCTGACACTATCGTTCTCTTAAAACAATTAGGAGTTGCCAAAGAATTTTATGAGGCAAATCATCAACCGTGTCCTGGATATGCTTCAGTTTGGGGAAAGGATGATGTTGGATATAATGATTTCATTGTAAATCCAATGGGACCATCATGGCGATTAAACAGAAAAAAGTTTGACACCATGCTGGTAAATAGAGCCATTAATTTAGGCGCCAATATGCTTTGGGAAACCCGCTTTTTGGATGCAGAACAAACCTCAGAAGGTTACGAATTACGTTTAAGAAATAGAAAAACGAATAAAGAACAAACGATAACAGCTCTTTTTGTTGTAGATGCTTCCGGGACCAATGCTCGTTTTGCTAAATCAATCGGTATTCAGAAAAATATAGAAGACCGTCTTTTTGCTGCGGTGAGATTCTCTAAAATTTCAAATGGAGAAGCGTCGAAACAAGTGCAAATTGAAGCTGTTAAAGAAGGTTGGTGGTACAGTTCGTTATTGCCTGAGAATAGATTGGTTACGATGATGGTAGTTGAAAAAGAACAGCTCATGTTTCTACAAAACGAAAACTACTCAGGTTTTGAAAAAGCATTGCATAATACCGAGTTTGTTTCACAAAGATTGAAGAAGTTAACGACAACTAACCATGAGTTTTATACTTGGCCTATATACTCAGGAATCTTACCAAAAATAGAAGGAAAGAACTGGATAGCTATTGGTGATGCTGCTTCAAGTTATGATCCTGTTGCTGCTCATGGAATTTACAAAGGAATGAATGACGGTATTGAAGCAAGCGCCAACGTTTTGGGGTATTTCAATCAACAATTAAAAGAAGAAACTTTTTCAGCCCAAGTAAAAGCTCGATATGCAAACTATCAAAAAAATAGAGCATTTGCCTATTCTATAGAGCAACGGTGGTCGCAAAGTTCTTTTTGGAAACATAGAAATGAAAAGTATGCTTCAAGAGAAGTTTTTATGGTTCCTTAAGAAAGAGGAAAGTATGTATTAATAGTTAAGGTTCATTATTTAAAAACAGAAGAAAACCTAGGTGTAGAAATATGCTTAGGTTTTTCCGTTACATATTTGCAGGACTACTAATAAATATACCCATGGAGAAGCCATTTCGACCATTTGGGAGAAATCTCAAACCTAGTACGGATATTATTCTTGATCATAATCAGTTTCTAATATTGAGGTATATTTGTTAACTTAAAACTGCTAAAAAGTTTAAAATAAATGGAAAAGAATGAATATATAGAGTTTGAACTTAACGACGAAGATAAACTCAGAGATTTAAAGCTACTTCTGAAATTAATTTCTGAATCGAAAATAAGTGGGGATTATAAAACAGATGAATATTGGTTGAATACCTTTCCGGACTATACTCATAAGCATTACTTTTTTTCTGGAAATGATGTAAAACCTGAATTCCATGTAAATAGTTCGAATGATAATATTTGGCATTTTTATTCTTTAGTTGAGCACTTAGTTGAAAATATTGATGTTGAGTTTTTAAGCTGTGAAAAAATAGAAAGAGGAAAAGGTAGACTTGATTTTTATGCCTGTGGTTATCCTTATAGAGGTATTACTGGATTGACTATTTTTTTAAGATCATTTGGTTTTAGAGCTATAGAAATTGACGAAGGAGGAGCCGTATATAGTATAAGGTGGAAGAATGAAATTGAATTCGAACGAAAAGAAATTAAAGGTCCGAATAGCTCATGGTGGAAAAGATTCAAAGATAATTGGTTTTAGAATGAAAATACTAATATTTGGAGCCTCTGGTTCAGGAACCACAACATTGGCAAAAGAACTTGCATGTAAATCTAATTTCGTACACTTAGATGCTGATGATTATTATTGGAAACAAACGAAGAATCCCTACACGGAAAAAGTTCCTTTATATAAGCGAAATGAAAACATAAAAAAGGATTTTTTTAAGCATGAGAATGTTGTTGTTAGGGTTCTATGGTGAGTTGGGGTAAGGAATGGGAGTCTTTGTTTGACTTAGCTATTTTTATTCGATTGGATAATGATATCAGAATGGAGCGACTTAAAAAAAGAGAGTTTGAACGATATGGTGATGAATTGAAAACGAATATAGAAAGAAAACGAAACTATGAAGCTTTTATCAACTGGGCAAATCAATATGAGAACCCTGAATTTGATGGTAGATCCTTAAGAGTTCATAATAACTGGATTGAAAAATTAGATTGTAAAGTATTGAGAATAGACGGTGCTTTAGAGTTGAAGAAGAAAGTGAGTATGGTTTTATATGAGATAACCTCTTGATTTTTATAAAAGAGGAGCAAATTATCAAAAAAGGAACCCAAACTTTCACATATAATTATCTTTGTTTTCAACCAAAATTAAAAGCCTTTCGGTAACTTTGGACGTTCGAAAATAACCCAAACTACTGACCAGTTTAATTGTTAAAATTAAATGAACATATTTATTATTGCCTCAATAACATTGAGTTTGTTTTTTACTTTTTTAGTCTTCACAAAAAACAATAAAAATAGTGCTGATAACATCTTAACCATTTGGTTGTCCGTAATCACGTTTCATTTGATAGCCTATTATTTTGAAGGAAACCAATTGCCTTTTTTTACCTTTTTTACTGAGTTTTCAGGAGCTTTGGTGTTTTTACATGGTCCACTCCTTCTCTATTACACCATTACCATTCATAAAAAAGAAAAAAGATCTAAAGTACAGTTATTGCACCTTCTTCCCTTTTTAGTAAATATGATGCTTCTCCCCTATTTAGCTTTACATGAATATCTACCTATTTCGCTATCACTTGGGATTTTAAAAATATTGAGTGTTATTGTTTACCCAATTATTATTCTTAAAACACTAAATAAATATCAAAAGGAAATCACAGATTACTTTTCGGAAATCGATTCTAAACAACTCACTTGGTTAAAAATCGTTTTAATAGGAATTTTAATATTGTCAATATCAGGATTAATAAGTTTAATATTATCCGATGGTTTTCATTTCAGTATAGAATACAACGGAGAATTATATACGGTTGCCCTACTCTCACTTTTTGTTTTTGTAATAGGAATCAATGGGCTAAAACAAACCAGAATTTTTATTGATACTGCGCCTTTTTCTGAAATAGTGTCTGAGGAAAAAGTGGAAGTTCCAATAGTAAAATATCAAAACACTGCATTATCTGTAGAATCTTCGAAGGATACTTTTGACAGTGTTAAGAACTATGTGTTGGAACATAAACCCTATCTCGATCCGCAATTAACCTTGTTTAAGTTAGCAGAACAACTAGAAATTCCTGCAAATCAATTATCGCAAGTAATTAATCAAAATACTAATGATAATTTCTTTGTTTTTATCAATTCATTTAGAGTAGATGAGGTAAAAAATCAATTAAATCAAGGAGCACATCAAAAATTGAATCTGCTTGCTATTGCCTTATCTGCTGGATTTAACTCCAAATCATCTTTTAATCGATCTTTTAAGAGAATAACCAACCAAACACCTACTCAGTATATCAAAAACCTTTAAAGCCTTTTAAAAAGCACTTTATTCTTTGTTTTAGATGAAATATCAAAATGGATACGAAAAGAACCTCGTCATAAGCAGGTAATCCAAAAATAACACCGTAAGAATCGTTAAAATTAAAATTTGTTTGAGCGATAGCGAGTTATTTTAATTTAGATTCGAGGATGATTATTTTTGAGTGCAGGCTGGTTAAGACTAGATTTTTTGTTTCTTTTTCATCAATGGAAAAAGAAAAATAACTTAGAAAAATGAGAAACAAACATTACTTATATTTTTTATGAAGGCGGAATGATGTCAATGATAAATTAGTTGAAATAAAAAAAAAAATAAATTTGTAACAAGAAGTATTTTCTATCTCTAAATATTGTTCTCGATACACTTTTCATTGCGTTATCACTTCTTGAAAAACACTAGAACTGACATTCCAACAGATGAAAATGAACAACGAGTTATAAAATCGGATTTATATACTGAGTGCCACTTTTCATAAAGTGGTGTCATTTTATAAAGTGAAGCGATTCATGCTCGACTTTGCCGTTGTTTTGCTGAAAAGTTTATAAAACGATTATCACAAAATGAAAAACTACAAAGTTATTATGATGATGTTGTTCTTTGCTAATTATTGCCTTGCTCAAGAAGATGCAAAGAGTTCGAATAAGAAAATGTCTTCTTCCGTTTATCTCGCCTACAACAGTTCGGTAATTTATCCGGGACTTAGAGCTGGGTTGCAATTACCAGTAAAAAGAGTTTATGTTGAAAAGTTTAATAAGAACGGAGTTCAAAAAAACTTTACAAAAGATAGATTCTTAACCGTCAATTTTGGATGGTACGATCACCAAAATTTTCATGATAATTTGTATTTCACTGCTGGGTATACTTTCCGAAGAACGAAAAGCAGTGGTTTTTTTACCGAGTTTTCTCCTGAAATAGGATATAGTCGAACGTTTTTGGGAGGAGTTACTTATCAAGTTGATGATAATGGAACCGTTTCAAAAAGCAACGATTTAGGCTATAGCCATGGAATTATGTCTGTTGGAGGAGGTATTGGCTACGATTTTTCAGTGAAGAAGTCAAAACCCATATTACTTTATTACAAGGTAAACCTACTTACTATGTATCCATACAATAGCACGTTTTATATGCGCCCAGCTATGGAAATAGGAATTGTTTATAAGTTTTCGAACTTTTTAAAATTCAATACAAGAATCAAACATATAAAAAAATAATACCATTTGTGATTTGGAATTATTGTAAAAGAAAATGATGATTTTTTTCTTTATTCAAATTACAAAAATTAAGCATAGTCTAGTTATGATATATTTTTCTAATGAAGAAGAAAAGGAAAAAGGGCGTTTTACTGCATTAATTTCAAGTTTCAAATGGTATACTAAACTTAGGATAGATTGAAAATTATGTATTTACAGATGAATAAAAGTATGAAAAGTATATTATTGGGAGCGTTACTTATGCTTAGTTTTATCACTTGCCAAAAAGAAGAAATTACCATCGGCACAGAAGTTTCCGAAACCTTTTATGTTGAAAATGAAGGAGCTTCTATGCGTGTTCTTGTAGAGGGAAACACTGCGAGTAAAACTATTTTGTTATTTGTACATGGAGGTCCAGGAACGGGCTCGTTTTTTTACAATACGCAGTATATCTCTGATAATATTGAAGATAAATATGCTGTAGCTTATTGGGATCAAAGAAATGCTGGTGCTTCCCAAGGAAACAGTAACGGAGAGCATTTGAATCTTCTAGCGATGACTGAAGATCTTAAAAAAGTAATCCAGGTATTAAAACACCGTTATGGAAACGATACTAAAGTCTTTTTATTAGCACATAGCTTCGGCGGAATTTTAACCACTTCATTTTTAACACTAGAAAACAATCAAGATCTTGTAGATGGATGGATTGTATGCAGTGCATCTCATAATTATCCTCTTAACGACCGATTGTCTAAAGAAGCACTGTTATACCATGCAGATAGAGAAATAACTCGTGGTAATCATGTAAATAACTGGACGGAAATTAAAAATTTTTGTTTGAATCTTCCAGAAGAAACCTTAAGTCTCTCTCAGGCAAATCAATTAAACACTTACTGTACCGATGCGGAAGATTATTTTTCGGAAGTAGTTCCGTTTTCACTTATGGATATTTTAAAAGAAAATGCCATCGAGCAGGATTACCCAATAACAAGTATCTTTTTTAACCATGGCTATAGTCAAAACGCAGAAATAAATAACGAGTTAAGGAAGTACAATTTTTCAGATGCTTTACGAAATGTTACAATACCTGTTTTAACACTCTATGGAAAATATGATTTTGTATGTCCCCCAGCTTTAGGTGAAAGTATTTTAATGAACGTTAGTTCAACGCAAACATCGAGTTTTCTTTTACCCAATAGCGGACATAATGGAATGTTTCAAGATGAATATTTGTTCTGTGAAAAAGTAAATGAGTTTATAAATAGGCATAGATAAAATGGTGTGTTTGTCTAGTAATTAAAAAAAGGCTTAACTACCAATTTCGAAATTTGATCCACCTTAAAATCATTTAAACCAATGAATAAACCCACTAGCTAAACAAGAAAAGAGTATTGAAAAAGAAGAAGAATTCATTTCTAGGTTGATACCAATTATTTGAATTGTAAATGGTATTATTGTTAATCTGATTTCCTATGGTTTTAAGAAGCTTGTTGATTGACTTTTTAAACTGTGGGAAATCTTGATTTTAAAAAGCTCAAAATTAGTTTCTCGTCATTACCACTCCTTCGAAAGGACCATGAAGTATGCTTTTTCTATGTCACTTCGAGTGAAATTATTTGATTATTTTAGTCGAAACACATTACACTAAAAATGTTTAAATTTTTTAAAAACCTGTTCACGAGAAACAACGAAGACGTCACAATTGAAGATAAAAAGCTAGTCTTTGGTGAAGAAACTGTTATAAGAGTTCCAGAAATGAAAGATGTTAATGACCTGAAACTTAAAAAATGGAATTTTCAAAATGGTGATATAGTTTCTGATGGTGCTTCGGTATGTGTCATTGAAAATGAAACTGTCCATATTGAATTCGATATTGAAGGTGGAGGGAAACTCATTCATTTGTGTGAAGAAGGAACGAATTTAAAAACTGATCAGGCTATTTTCAAAATTGTTGAAGTTTTAAATCATTAGCAAAAAGTTTTAATATAACCTTTTACTGCTGACATACCCTTGTCATGACTTGGTTCTACTTTTGTTTCAAAAGAAATTAATAATGAAACAAATAGTAATTCTTTTCGCTGCCACATTACTTGTAGGTTGCGGAAATACAAATGATTCAAAGATGAATACAAAAACAAAAAATGAAGTAGGAACAATTGAGTTGGTAGTGTTTAAAACCAAACCATCATTTACCAAAGAACAAGTTATCGAAGCTGCAGAAGCATTAAATCCAATAGTAACAAAGTTTAATGGATATTTAGGAAGAACGTTATCTGTTGCTGAAGATGGAACTTGGTCTGATATTGTTTACTGGACCGATAAAGAATCTGCTGAGTTTTCAGTAAAAGAAGTCATGAAAAGTGAAACCTGTCAGACATTCTTTGCCATGATTGATGAAAAGAGTATGCAATTCATGCATATGGAACCTGTAATAAAATAATGAACCGTCCGATGCAAGCATATAGATTTATTTGAAGACATTCTTAAGATTCGATACAGGAATCAAAGAATTAAATCCTTGCCTATTACTATGTGATTAAAAACTTAATAATCTTGTCAAAGACAATGAGTTTTTTTATGAAATTAATGTGAGTTGGACATTGGAAAATGAATGTCTGTTTGAATGTTCTTCGAATAAAAATGTATCGAAAACAATAGCTTTTTAAGTTTAATAATCTTTATATCGAACTAACGTGAAATTAAGAAACCTTCTAAACCAAGAAAAGGAAATGTGATGCCTAGTATAAAGTTTAGAAGAAGTAACTTAAAATTTAACATTGACAACTAAAAACTAAAAAGTGAGCCAAAAGGCTCACTTTTTAGTTTAGAAATCTTACTTCTATTTATTTTTCAGTGTCATTATAAATGTCGATTCCAATGCTGAGGTATAGTCAAATGGAATAGGAATAAAAATTCCGCCATAATAATTCAATTTAAGCCCATCTGAGTAATCTGAGGTATCAAAGCTCCATAAGTTTATAATATCTTCATTAGAGTCTAAATAATCCCCAAAATTGGCATGTTCATAAAGCTTTTCTTTATTTGGCAAGTAAATAATCCAATCATACTTATCATTGACAACATCAATATAGTCAATATAAGAGATAGTAAGTATACTATAATCTCTTTCTAAAGGGTCAGGAACCGCTTGAGATACCGGTGTTGTTGGTTGTCCTTTTGGTGGAGTAGATCCATTATAACGAGCATAACGTAGTCGAAAAGCTGCTTCAAATGGTTTGTCTGGAGTTAACAAAGTTCTTAAATCTATTTTTAATGATTTTCCAGAACCCAGCTTATAAAATTGTTTTTGAGCATCTTCATCCTCTAACAAAGTTCTAGCAATCAAATACGATGTCATGTACATCATATTTTTTTCTTCTTGATTTTTTATTTCTCCAAACGGAGCCCTCCCCTTAAGTCCGTTTTCTTGCCCCTCAAGTGCCGAGGTATTGAGGTTGTCCTCGTTTGTATTGCATGAAGCAAAAATGAAAAGCAAGCTTAAAAGTGTAATAGGTAAATACTTCATATTCGATTTATTTTTAGTCTTCTACGACTAAAAATAGTCGTTGTTTTCCTGGTTTTAGGGTAAACTTCAAATATGCAAGGGGGCAATTCGTATTCGATTGCTATTTGAATAGTATTTGTAACACTTCATCCTTTCTTCGGGTGGCAACTGGGATGGTATCTTCAGTTTTTGTTATAAGAAAACCATCATTTCTATACTTTGTCACATAGTTTGCATTCACAATATAAGATTGGTGGCATTTGATAAATTGCTGCTCATCTAATAATGGCTGAATCTTTTTCATGGGTTTCGAAACTACAATCTGCTCTTTTAATAAGTGAAAAGTGGTGTAATTACCATCTGATTTACAATAAACAATATCATCAAAGTTAACTAAATGCTGGGCATCCAACGTTTTTAAGACGATTTTATCGTGAATGTGATTGGTGTAGAAATTTCTTGCTACACTGACGGTATTTCCATTATTTTTTGATTTTTGATAACTTTCAATAGCTTTTTCTACTGATTCTTTAAACTCATCATTATCAATTGGTTTTAGTAAATAATCCAATGCACCAAGCTTAATTGCTTTAATTGCATGAGAATCATAACCGGTAACAAAGATAATATCAAAGGGTATCTCGGGAAGAACAGCCAATATGTCAAAGCTCGATCCATCTCCCAAATCTATGTCCAAAAAAACTAAGTCGGGCTTATATTCAAGAATTGCTTTAATTCCGTCTTTTACCGAAGTGGCTTCTGCCAAAATCGTAAGTGAAGATTCAAAAAACTCTGCTAACAGGTCTTTTAATTCATCTCTTATATGTTTTTCGTCTTCAATGATTAATGTTTTCAGCATAGTTATAATTCGGTGTATGGAATTTTTAGCTCAACAATTGTTCCAGTTGAATGTAAATGATCTGATTTATTTGTAATTTTTATATTTTCCCCTGTCATTTTCAATAAAAACTGATCAATTAAATAAACAGATGATTGCTTCTTTTTAGTAATAGTTTTAAATCCTTTTCCATTATCATCAATAATACAAACTAGGAACTTTTTCTCTTTCTTTAATGTGATTTCTAAATGCCCTTTATTTTCTAAACCACCAAATCCATGAATAATAGCATTTTCAACAAAAGGTTGTAAAAGCATTGGAGGAATCAACAGTTCATAGTCCGATTCAATATCGTTATTTATAACATAACTAAAGCGATCAGGAAATCTGAATTGTTGGAGTTCGATATAATCTTGTAATGAAGTTAATTCATCTTCTAATGGAACAAAGTCTTGAGTAGAATTATCGAAAGCAGTTCTTAGCAATCTCGAAAGTTTTACAATGTATTTAGAATATTGTTCGGTATTCGTATTCACATTTTGCTTTATTAAACTCAAGCTATTAAAGATAAAATGCGGATTCATTTGTGATCGTAATAAGCGTTGTTGAAGCAAAAAATTACGTTTTTCAATATTGAATTTTCGTTGTCGGTAAAAATTAAGAATCAAGGTGCCAACGACTATTAATACTAGTAATAAGGCAAGTAAAACGTACTGATTTCTTTCAAAGGTAATGCTTTCAATTTGAGCTTCATTTTTTTCTTTTTGTAGTTTCCTTTCGTTTTCAAAAGATTCGTTTAAAACATGTAGCTCATTGTTAATTTGTTGATCGTAATTCTTTTCAAGGTAAGTAAACAAAGAATCCATTTTTGGCATTACATTCTCAATACCTCTTCTGAGATCATAATTAACTATTAAAGCGTTTTTTAAAACCTCTTTTTTATCCCCAAAATCAATATTCTCTAGTCCGATATCAAAAATAGAATCCAAGTATTTCTCAGTAGTTTCAAGTGAATTAAGTTTCAGATAAATATTTGACAAGTTGAGGTAGGTATTTATCAACTCTGTGCTGCTTAACAATGACGATTTCTTTTTCGAATAAATCAACGATTTTTTATAGGCATCAATGGCTTCTTTGCTCTGCCCTTTTTGATTGAAAACATAGGCTTGTGTGGCATGAAATTGATATTTCATTGAGTTACTCATCAAATGTTGATAAGGAACTACTTTCATCAATTCTTCATTTGCTTCGTTCGTTTTTTCAAGTTTACTGGAAGTTGCGGCATTATCTAAAGTGGCAATCAAGTAATTTATGGTATCCTTCGCCTTTAAATAAAGCTTGGCCGTAATTAGATTATCTTCTAAAGCTTCATTATATTTTCCTATAGCTCTATTAATTTGGAATTTATTCGAGTATACAAAGGCCAAATTTTTATAGTCCGTACTATCAATTAAGTTCAGAAGTTTTTCGTTAACACCAGAAGCGTTTAAAAAATCTTGTTTTTTTCTTCTATAAATATCAATCAATGCTCTAAAATGTAAGACCTGTCTGTTATTCGTAATTTTTTTAGTGAATGAAGTGGCTTTATCAAAATGTAGAACAGTGTTGTCATAATCTTTCAATTTATAATATAACCGACCTGTCATAAAAGCATATTCAGCTTTTAAAGAATCAGATATTTCTGAAGTATCAATCGCTTGAATTTCATTTGCATAAAACTGCAATGAATCTTTTGATAAACCGTCTTTTGATTTGAGAAAATAAAAACTTGGAGGCTTTCCCTGAGTTTTATTCACCTTTTCTTTACAAGCAATAGCTATACAAAATAGTAGTAAGCAAAATATCTTATTCATCCCCATAAAATAACATAAGCTAAAATTAATAAAATTTAAGGGAAGTTCATGGAATAAACGTTTCCTGTCTTAATATTCATGTTTGTCAATTTTCAAATTGATTCTAAAGTTAGCCGTTTTTGAATTGATGACTTACAAATTTGAATTGTCTAAAATTTAGGTTGTTATTTCCTATAATTTGGGAGAAAGTTGACCAAAAGAGGTTGGCAAAATAACGGAATTAAATAAACTTAAAAACCTTAAAATTATGTTGAAATCAATTTATGGCTTCGGGAATGCTTTGAACAAAGCGAAAATGAAATCGATTAACGGAAGTGGAGGGAGAACTTGTGATGGAGTGCGATATTGTTTATCAGGTAGACACGATCATTCTGGAAACCCAATTTGCGTGCCTTGTGGAGAAGATGGGCCTCCGAAAGAATAGAGATTTAGTAAAATCTTTAAGACTTGTTTGTAATAGACATGAACCTTGAATGTCGTTAAATACTCGAGGAATCGCTAATTTTTAAATTGAAGAAATGAAAACTACAAAACTGATGATTTTGTTGTTATTGATATCCGTATGGTCTTGTAATAACGCTGATGAAGAAGTAACAAATGAAAATGATGTTAATAATTATTCAAAACGCGCATCTAATGAAATATTAGAGTTTAAAGATTTTGATGAATACGATGCCACTATTGAGATGTTATATGACAAAATAGAAAGCCACGATGATGCTTTTTTGAAGGAATATGGGCATTTGGAAGAAGATGAATTGGATGATATGGAAGACAAGTTAAACTATGACGATTTTCAACCAGTTATTGAATTCGAAAAAGAAAGAGGATTTAAATCTTTAAGATCAATTATAGCTGAAAAAGAAGAAGAATGGTTGGCTCAACAAGGTGATGTCGAGGTGTTGGATGAAAAAACCGATCCAGATAATCATTTTATAGTTGATGATGTTGAGAGAGCTTTACTAAATGAATTTGCGGAAGTGAAAATTGGCAAGTTTTATCACAAATTTTATGACTGGGGTGTTGTGAAAACCGAAAACTATAATTCATTAACAAGAGCAAGGTTTTTTATAGCCTCAATAAACTCAGTACCTGTTTTAATTGATTTAGGTTTTGTAATTGTGTCTACATATCCAACCAATACAGGTGGTGGAACTACAACAACAGGATGTAAAAAAACATTAACTAGAGAAAACAGCTATGTAAATGGTCATAACGGCAGAAGACGAATTAAAGTAAAGCATAAAGTAAGACTCAATCAGTTTGCTGGTGCACCAAAAATCGTAACCATTATTAAAGGGTATAAAAAGAGAAGAAGAAAATGGAGAAAAAGAAGAACTCCAATTGGAATTCTTTTTAACGGTAATTGTTTAGAGAATTGTGAGGATGAATTATATGTTTCAAAATACAAATCGGTACGAAGAAGAAGAAGTAGAAGAGCAAAAATTACTGGTGGTGATTGGTGGAATACAGGTGCCGGAACTTTAAAATTTGGAATTATTAACCAGGGAATACAAGTAAAAGCAACACAGTATAGTTGGAGCATTACTAAGGATTTATACGATAACTCGAACTGGTAGTTTCCTTTAAAAAGACAAAACTAAAAACTGTTAAATGGATTGGATTTTTGTTCTCGCGACCACTCTTCTAATATAAACAGAATGTTTAATTTAAATTTATGTATAATGAAAAAAACAATTTTAAATCTTAAAGATGTTCAGAGTTTGAATAAAACTGAACAAAAAACGATTAATGGAGGTGATTTTGGACTTGTAAGTAAAGTTTGTAATTCACCAATGTTAAACGATAAACCAAGATGTCCTTCTGGTTATCACCCACATCCAACACATGGTGCTTGTATTTGTTGTAAAAGCTAACTTTAATTAAACATGTGTTAACGACTGCTATCGGTGAAACTTATAACATAAATATAAAACATTCTTCAGATGTGTTTGTGTTTCATGATCAGTAAGTTGTGTTCTAAGGATATTTGGTGAAAACCCATGTGGATTATAACAATTCAAAAGTAACTACTACTAACTAGTAACTTACTTTCTGAAAAAGAAAAGTATTTAATTGTGAAGCATCTAAACCTTGTGTTTGGGTGCTTTTTTAGGTTAAGAAAAGAAAAAATTAGTTAAATATATTTCTCAGTCGTTCTCACTTCTACGAAATGACTTTGCTTGTTTTCATTGTTTGTCATTTCGAGCGTTAGGGAGAAATCTCTTACAGAGTTAGTAATTATGTTTAGTCACTACATATAGATTTCTCAGTCGTTGTCACTTCTTTGAAATGAAGTTGCTTATTTTCATTGTTTTGTCATTTCGAACGCTAGGGAGAAATCTATAAAAAAAAATAACTTAATAACTTAAAATTCATCATTCATCACTTAACATTTAGAATTAACTATTCAAAACTAATAAACCTTATCTTTGCCAAAATTTTTTTACGTTGAGCAAGCAAACCATTGTAAATCATTACCAGCAATCGGGTAAAGTAACGCAGATTGTTGGTCAGCTTCAACAAGATCCACACCATTTTCAAATCACGAATTTGGTCGGTTCTTCGTTGTCTTTTGTCATTTCTGAAAGTTTTAAACAAGCCAATAAACCCTGCCTTCTAATTCTAAATGATAAGGAGGAAGCGGCCTATTATTTGAACGATTTAGAGCAGTTATTGGGTGAAAAGAATGTCTTGTTTTACCCAGGATCGTATCGCAGACCTTATCAGATTGAGGAAACCGATAATGCCAATGTTTTGCTACGTTCTGAAGTTTTAAACAGAATTAACTCACGTAAAAAACCAGCCATTATTGTTACCTATCCTACTGCTCTGTTTGAAAAGGTGGTGACGAAAAAAGAGTTGGAAAAAAACACTTTAAAATTAAACGTTGGAGAACAAGTATCTCTTGATTTTGTGAATGAGGTGTTGTTTGAGTACAATTTTAATCGTGTAGATTTCGTTACGGAACCGGGTGAGTTTTCGGTACGTGGAGGTATTATCGATGTGTTTTCTTTTTCAAATGATGAACCCTATCGTGTTGAATTCTTTGGAGAAGAAATTGATAGTATTCGAACGTTTGATGTGGAAACACAACTGTCAAAGGAGAAACTAAAAAAAGTGAGTATCATGCCCAATGTTGAAAACAAGGCATTACAAGAAACCAGAGAAAGCTTTTTAAAATATATTTCATCAAAAACGGTAGTTTTCGCTAGAAATACAGATGTACTATCGGCAAAACTTGATAAATTTTATACAAAAGCAGAAACTGCTTTTAGTGAATTATCAAAAGAGGTAAAACATGCAGAACCTGCTACCCTATTCTGTAATGGAGTTGAAATTAGTAAACAATTACAAGATTTTACTGTTGCGCATATCAGTTTCCGTTCGGAGTTAAAAGAAGAAAATCCTGAAACGGATGTGCTTTTTCAAATTAAGCCGCAACCTTCGTTTAACAAGCAATTCAATTTGTTAATAGACAATTTGAACGAGAATCATAATAACGGATTTACCAACTATATCTTTTGTGCAAATGATAAACAAGCGCAACGTTTTAAAGATATTTTTGATGATTCTGATCAAGAGGTGCATTATGAAACACTAGTCTTTCCATTGTACCAAGGATTTATTGATGCAGATGAGAAAATAGTTTGTTATACCGATCATCAAATTTTTGAACGTTATCATAAGTTCCGTTTAAAAAATGGATATGCGAAAAAGCAATCCATAACCCTTCAAGAATTGACAAAACTGGAGGTGGGCGATTATGTAACTCATATCGATCATGGGGTTGGAAAGTTTGGAGGACTTCAAAAGATTGATGTTGAAGGGAAAAAGCAAGAAGCCATTAAGTTAATCTATGGCGATCGTGATATTTTGTATGTCAGTATTCACTCGCTACATAAAATATCTAAGTTCAATGGAAGAGATGGAAAAGCTCCGAAAATATATAAGTTAGGCTCTAACGCTTGGAAAAAGGTAAAACAGAAAACCAAAACACGTGTTAAGGAAATTGCTTTTAATCTAATTCAGTTATATGCAAAGAGAAAGCTTCAAAAAGGACATGCCTTTGGACCTGATACTCATATGCAACACGAATTAGAAGCTAGTTTCCTTTTTGAAGATACACCAGATCAGTTTACTGCAACGAAAGATGTAAAAACTGATATGGAAAAAGAACAGCCAATGGATCGATTGGTTTGTGGAGACGTCGGTTTCGGAAAAACAGAGGTTGCGGTGCGTGCTGCTTTTAAAGCAGTTGACAACGGAAAGCAGGTGGCTATTTTGGTACCAACAACAGTTTTAGCGTTTCAGCACTTTAAAACCTTTTCTAAGCGATTAAAAGATTTTCCGGTTGTCATTGACTATCTGAACCGTTTTAGGACCACAAAACAGCGAAAAGGGGTTTTAGAAGGAGTTTCTAGTGGTCATGTTGATATTGTTATTGGAACGCATCAGTTAACAAACAAAAGTATCAAGTTTAAAGATTTAGGTTTGCTAATCATTGATGAGGAGCAAAAGTTTGGAGTTGCAGCAAAGGATAAGCTCAAAACAATCAAGGAAAATGTTGATACCTTGACTTTAACAGCAACACCAATTCCAAGGACTTTGCAATTTAGTTTAATGGCAGCGCGAGATTTATCGGTAATCAAAACACCACCACCAAACCGTCATCCTATTGAAACGAATGTAATCCGTTTTAGTGAAGAAACTATTAGAGATGCGGTTTCTTATGAAATTTCAAGAGGAGGTCAGGTATTCTTCATTCATAATAGAATAGAGAATATCAAAGAGGTGGCTGGACTGTTACAACGTTTGGTTCCTGATGCTAAAATAGGAATTGGTCATGGGCAAATGGAAGGGAAAAAGCTGGAAGAGTTAATGCTGGCCTTTATGAACAATGAATTCGATGTGTTGGTGTCAACTACGATTATTGAAAGTGGATTGGATGTACCGAATGCCAATACAATTTTCATTAACAATGCGAACAACTTCGGATTATCTGACTTACACCAAATGCGCGGTCGTGTTGGACGTTCTAACAAAAAGGCGTTTTGTTATTTTATTACACCTCCTTATCATCACATGACAGATGATGCCCGTAAGAGAATTCAGGCGTTAGAATTGTTTTCAGATTTAGGTAGTGGACTTAATATTGCCATGAAAGATTTAGAAATTCGTGGTGCAGGAGATCTACTCGGTGGTGAACAAAGTGGATTTATTAATGATATTGGTTTTGATGCCTACCAGAAAATATTACACGAAGCGATTGAAGAATTGAAAGAAAATGAGTTCAAAGATTTATATCCTACTGATGATTCAGGCGAAAAAGAATATGTAAAAGATGTTCAAATTGATACTGATTTTGAAATTTTATTCCCTGATGATTATGTGAACTCGGTAAGTGAGCGTTTGGTATTGTATAACAAGCTTTCTGAGGTAACCAATGAAGAGGAATTACTGGTGTTTGAAAGTGAAATTGTCGATCGTTTTGGAGAGTATCCAACTCAGGTAGCCGATTTATTAGATAGTGTTCGTATTAAATGGTTAGCGAAGTCTTTAGGTTTAGAGAAAATCATTCTAAAGCAAAAACGAATGATTGGGTATTTTGTATCGAATCAGCAAAGCGATTTTTATCAAACCGAAGCCTTTACAAAAATGCTACAGTATGTTCAAAAGAACTCAAAGAGCTGTGTTATGAAAGAAAAGGAAACGAAAAATGGATTACGTTTATTGATTACTTTCATTAAAATTGATACTGTAAATAAGGCATTGAATACGTTGAAGAGTGTGTAGAGGATAATGAAAACAGAAACATATAAATTTCCAAGTAGAGAATTTAAGAAAATTGGAATAGTACATTTGGTTTTTCTAGTGATACTTTTTGGTTTCTGTATTTATTTCTATGATGAGAAAGTATTCTTAATCGTTTTTTTAGTTTTAGTAATTTTTTTCTCACCTTCGGTATGGCTCTTTATGGATTATTATCTGGAAAATAGAAATACCTCCTTTATTTATGATTTTAAGAATATTTCCATAATTAAAAACGGTAAGAGAAAAGATTATTTGTACAGTGATATTGAGAAATCGATATATCACCTAACTCTATCAAAGAGAAAAGGCTACGTATATGAAGAGTTGTTGTTTTGCGACTTTGGGTACTGGGAGGTAGAATTTAAAAATGGAGACCGATATTTTCTTACCAATCTTATTCACGATATTCATAAAAGAAAAAAGGGAAAGAACACGAAAATTAAGTATCGAGTTTTTCCATATATCTCTAGAAAAGATACCGTTATTAAACCTGATATTCCATTAGAAAAAAAGTCATTATATCAGAAATACGTGGAGAAATCTAATTTTGAGTTACAGGAAATTCTAGATAGACCTCATTTGTATAGAGAAGAGGCTTTACGAATAGCTAAGTTATTGTTAGAAAAAAGGAAAATAATATAGTTTATATATTGCCTTTATCACTTCTTAATAGAAAACAAATTTATTAAACCGTCAGTTCAGCGGTAAGCTAATGAAAAGTCAATCCTTTTAATCTATAATGAGCATTTATTATTCTATCTTTGAGTGAAAAGCAAATCAATCATATGACTTTCGAGAAAGACTTTAAAGAGGCAATTAGTCACCTTCCTTCAAAGGAAAAAGATAAGCTAATCCTACGCCTGTTAAAAAAAGATAGAATCCTTGCTGAAAGACTGTATTTTGAACTTGTAGATCCTAAAACAGTTGATGATAGAAGGTTTGATAAAGAAAATGATATTAAGGAACGAATCGCGTTTTTTTCGGAGTATCGTTTATCTCCCGGTGATTTAATGATGTATATGCGTGAAATCAGCGGTGAAATTACTGAACATGTTAAAATAACAAAGGATAAGTACGGAGAAGTAAGTCTTAATTTGTTGCTTTTATTAGAAACACTCCGAAAGAACAACAGTCAAATAACCCAACATAGTTTAGGGAAATCAAGAAAAATATACATATATATTATTGGAAGAGTCTTTAAAATATTAGTGTTAAGACAAAAACTTCATGAAGATTTATGGTTAGAATTTGATGACGATTTGGAGCAATTAGGAGAATTAATAACTGAAAATTCTGGTCTAATGAAAATAGCTATACAAAACGGTTTTGATGTAAACTGGCTATTAAACAATGATATTCCCGAAGATATTGATGAAATACACAGAGAGATTAGAAATCAGGGTTTTTTAACCTCTCGAGTACAGTTAAGAACACCTAAGTTTAATAGCTAGATCAATAAAACAAGCGAATTACCAGATAATTTTTTGGATAGAAAAGTACTATCTCTGGAAAAAGAAGGTTATATACCTACAGATGATTTAGCAATTATTAGAATTAGAGTATAACATGGCATCTATTTTCGGACATGCGTTAACAGCAGTAGCAATTGGATCTAGTTTTTCCAAGAAAATCAAGAGTTGGAAGTTTTGGTTGTTAGGAATCTTATGTTCGGTAATTCCAGATGCAGATGTTATTGGATTTCAAATTGGGATTCCCTACGAAAGTTTTTGGGGGCATCGCGGATTTTCGCATTCCATTTTGTTTGCAGTGCTATTCGGTATACTGATTACGGCTTTGTTCTATAGCAAAAACTTCTTCAGCAAAAAAGGGGTATTATACATGGTGTTTTTTACTTTATGCACATTATCTCATGCGCTTTTAGATGGATTAACAAATGGTGGCTTAGGAGTAGCTCTGTTTTCTCCATTTGATAACACTAGACATTTCCTTCCTTGGCGACCAATTCAAGTATCACCTATTGGTGCAAGTCGTTTTTTTAGCCATTGGGGACTAAGAGTTATTTATAGTGAATTGTATTATATCGGAATTCCTGCTTTACTGTACATTATATTTATGTTTTTGATGAAAAGACTTAAGAGTAAAGACGGAATAGCGGACAAACACGAATAGTAATAAAAAAAGCTCCCTAAGGAGCCAATCATCCCCGATAGGGGAATGAAAAAGAGGTTGTCAAAATTTCTATTGGGGGGAACTAAGCTTGTTTAGGGATGATTTTCTTTTTCATATATTCTGACAACCTCGAAAAATTAACTATTCATAGGGGATTCAAACCTGGGACAAAGATACATGCGGTTTTCGGCGAAAAATGAAGTGTAGTATATCTGAGTACTCATTTTTAATGGTTTATATCCGGTTTGAATAGCATTTTTACTCCATGTAGTAGGTTTGTCATATGGGAAAGGGCATAAAAGTAAGACTCGAATTCATTGTGTTTGATGGTGAATTGTTTTATACATGTCACTTTGGGTCAAATTATTTAAGCAAACAATCTTGACATGAGTTTTTTTATTATTTCTGATTACAGATAGATTTCTCAGTCATTGTCATTCCTTTGAAATGACCTTAAAATGGTTATTTTACACTTAGTCATTTCGAGCAATAGCGAGAAATTTTTAGGTTTAAAGAAGTGTTTATGTAAAAGAAAAGTTCTTGATACTATTTTACTTCGTTTCTCTCTTTAAAATCACTCGAACTGACATAGCATTTCTAGAGATGGTTAACTGTTTTTCAATTTCAACAATTTAATATCGTGTAAATAACGTTTAATCTCATTTCTAACTTTCGGAAATAAAAGCAACAATCCAATCATATTTGGAAATACTAGCGCGAGAATCATAGCATCAGAAAACTTAATAACAGCATCTAGAGTAACAGCAGCACCTAGAATTGTAAACATTAAAAAGATGATTTTATAAGTTAAATCAGTCCATTTTCCTCGACCAAACAAGTACTTCCATGACTGTAACCCATAGTAAGACCAAGATAATATGGTTGAAAAGGCAAATAAAGTTACTGCAATTACTAAAACATAAGAAGCTCCTGGAATAGCATTGTCAAAAGCTAATGAGGTTAAATTAACACCACCCAATCTTGATCCGTCAGCCATTAATGCTTGACCATTTATGACATCTCCATAAACAAAAGCACCATCCATATTAAACATAACAATAATAATAGCAGTCATAGAACAGACGATTACGGTATCAATAAAAGGCTCTAGTAAGCCAACAAGTCCTTCGGAAGCTGGATATTTAGTGTTTACAGCCGAATGAGCAATCGCAGCTGACCCCGCCCCTGCTTCATTTGAAAATGCTGCACGACGAAACCCTTGAATCATGACACCAATGAAACCTCCAGTGATGGTTGCTTTTGGAGTAAAAGCTTCGGTTATAATTAATGTTATCGCATCATCAACAAAACTAACGTTTGAAAAAATAATGAATAAGGCTGCGACAACGTATAGAATAGCCATCAAAGGAACTACTTTTTCTGTAACCTTAGCAATTCTTTTGATACCTCCGATAATCACGATTCCAACGAAAATAGCAAAGACAAGTCCTATAAGACTTCCAGAAGCTGCCCCGTCAATACCAAATCGCGAAATAATTTGAGCTGCTGCTTGATTGGTTTGAAAGGCGTTTCCTCCACCAAAGGAAGCACCAACACATAAAACAGCGAAAACAACAGCTAGGAACTTCCCTAATTTTTCTAAACCTCGTTCTTTAAGTCCTCTTGATAAATAGTACATCGGCCCCCCGTAAACATTCCCTTCATTATCAATATCTCTGTATTTTACTCCTAGAGTACATTCTACAAATTTTGAAGACATTCCTAGTAAACCAGCAATAACCATCCAAAATGTGGCTCCCGGCCCTCCAATAGAAATGGCAACTGCAACCATAGCAATATTCCCTAAACCAACAGTTCCTGATACGGCGGTTGCTAAGGCTTGAAAGTGATTTACTTCACCGTGATGACTTTCGTCTTTGATGGTATCGATAATGTCGCCATTAACCTCATGAACATGAGCAGTTGTTTTTATGTTGAGAAACTCTAAATCATCATATTTTCCTCGAACTACCTGAATAGCAGTTGGAAAATGTTTTATGTTAATAAAGCCAAAATAAAGGGTAAAGAAAAGCGCTCCAAGAAGTAAGATAATAAGTACGATTGGAATTCCATACCCAAAAATGTTGACGGTTGACAGTATAAATCCTTCCCACCAAGTGGCAAAAGGCATAAAAGCATCATTAATTTGCTCGTCTAACCCTTTGTTTTGAGCTTGGTTTATAAAGGGAAATAAAAGAAGAACAATTGTTGATATGCGTTGTTTTAAGGTCATGATAATAGTTTTATGATTACCAACGCAATGTTTAAAATTGAATTTTTTACAAAAGACTTTATCAGAAAGAATCTGAATTTGTCAGTAAAAAAACTACTGACAAAACAGTGTTAAGTCCTTGTTTTATAAGGATATGTTTTCTTTAGGTACTTTTAGGCGAATTTTTCTATCTCGCTTTTCTGACATTTCGAAAAGTGTTGTTTTCAATGGATTTAAGTGGTGCTCTGTTGTCCAATTATCTTTACCAAAGACACCATCAAGTAATGATATAAGCAATCTTTTTACTTCATTATAATCTTTAATATCGAAGATTTTATTTGGTGCAGAAAAATTCTTAGGTTTAATTTCCAGCCAATCGGCATCGGATAATTTACGTTCTGCAAACTTTATGAATAGCTCGAATAAAGCTGGTGATAATTTTACTTTACGTTTTTCAGAACCAGGGAAGCCTTTAAGCAATACTAAATTCTCTATTTTTCCTGATGAAAGTTTATTCTTTTGAAAGTTAATACGCAAATCACTTGAATTCGGAATAACGTTTTCAGCCAATTCTTTTACCCAACTCAGTGCCAATGCAAAGAATATCATGATTAACGATGTTTTGAAAATAGCCGAGAATAAGGTAAGATTGATATTGTTTCCTGAAAGTTTATAAATCTGAGCAACTAATACCACCAGTATACAAGCCAGAGATAAAAAAGCTAAAGCCTTTAAACGTCTTTTTAAAAACGATTCCCATAAAACAAAACCTAAAAAAACCAGCGTAAAAAAGGCGTAATACACGTCCAATTCATTAATCACAGAAATTACTGTTCCAGATATCATACGACTTAAGGTTGGCAACAGTGAAAATAGAAAGGGAATACCAACAATGTAAATCCAATACTTAGATTTTATGATGTGACCAATAGGAGTAGGTAAATATCGAAACCAAGGAAGCGATAGCAAAATAAATAAACTGTTAAGTAAGGACCATATGCTTCTCCATCCGTTAATTACATATTCAGAAGTTGTATTGCTTTCGATAAAGTAAATTTCAAAGGCTCCAGAAATACTCCAACACAAAACGGAAAGCGCTAGCCATACTTGACCAAAATCATTTTGCTTTTTACCAATATGCCACCAAATAGCGAGCAAAGCAATAAAAGCAAATAAGCACACGGTAAGCTGCCACCAGCCATAAAAATATATGATTTCATGATTGATTTGTTGTGCGTTCAGTGCTTGGAATGCCATATAGGTATTATTGTAGTTAACAGATTTTAAATATTCTAATTTTTTAAAAATACATTAAATTCTGAAAAGGTATTATGTTTTTCACTAATAGTCATTTCATTATTGATTAATAACGATCTGATTCATTGTTTAAACTATTTATATTCTCAATCATTTCACTAAATAGTTAAAAGTTTTTAGAATTTTTTATCATTATAATACCTATCTAAATCACTTTGCGTTAGCCTTAGATTCATCGTTTGGGTAATGAAATTATTTTTTTTTCACTTTTAATAAACTGACTACAAAGTGGAATCCGAAAAACTTTAAATAGAGTAGGAATAAAATAAACTATTTATTATTATGAATTTTAAATTCGCAATTATTTTACTTTTAACTAGTCAATTAGCCATTGGTCAATGGTCAGGAAGCAATCCAGAAAATTTAGTCGGTCGTGCTCAAATTATTACTACTACGAGTGGTGGGGTAACTGGAGGTTTTGGTTTAGCCCCAAGATTGCTAACTCTTAAAAAAACATACACGTCAGGTGGGATAAGTATGGGGACTCCTTTTGAGAGTGTAAGTTCAGGATTACGTTTATCCTACAGTAGTCCTTCTTTGTCAGGAGCCATTACTAATTGGGACTGGGACATTGCAGCGAATAGTAGGTTACATTTTCGTTATCCAAGTACAAATCTAAATATTATGACACTGAATCGAGATGGAGAGGTAGGAATAGGTACTAGTAATCCGCAATCGAAATTGCATATACGATTAGATAATGAACAGGAAGTGAGAATACAATCTAAAACTACCAACGCTTATGGAGGAATTTCTTTTAGGCATTATAATGGTACCGAAAATTGGCGAATTAGGGCTTTCAGTAATTATGCTGGTGGCTATGGAAATATTTTAAGTATTGTAAGTTCGAACAATGATGATTTTTGGATATCGGCGGGTAAAACACTAATTGGTGATTCTTTTAATTTTGATTCTTGTACCGATTGTAATGATTATAAACTTTTTGTAAAAAAAGGAATTAGAACCGAAAAGGTTAGAGTTGATATTTCTTCAGGGGTTTGGGCCGATTATGTGTTTAAAAAAGATTACAACCTAAAACCATTGAAGGAGGTAGAGCAATTTATAAAACTTAATGGTCATTTGCCAAATATTCCGAAGGCATCGGTATTAGAAAAAGAAGGACTCGATTTAGGGGAAATGGATGCTAAGTTGTTGGAAAAGATTGAAGAACTGACCTTGTATATTATTGATTTAAAAAAGGAAATAGATAGACTTAAACAAAAATAAAATTCTATGAAAAAATTATATTTCCTAAAGCTTTTGTTCATTTTTAATTGTTGTTTTGTTTGGACAATAAAAGGACAAGATTGTGAACAACAGGAATCAAGTACAAACCCAGAAGCACCAGTAAACTCTTTAACAAATCATTTAAATTATATCGATTGGTTTTCAAATAACGATTTACTTTTAGATAAATTCCCTTCGGGAACGGAATGGTTATCAAGTCCTTATTGGTTAACTAATCCAGGGGCATTAACATCAATTATTGCTGAACAACATTTATCGGATTTTAGACCGGAAGATGGTTGGGAGGTTGTAAAAATTGATTTAGGCAGACTGTCGGATAACATAACTCCGAGAAATGATGCTAATGCTCATAATTCACCGTATATGATTTTTTATAATAGACATAGAGGATTGATGAGGTTTTTTATGATGCATCGCGATATAGGTTGGGGACCTAATATTATAAAGTATAAAATAACAATTCCAACAAAAGATGCTCCTCAAAATACGGTAGATGGTTTGCCTTTAGATTTACCTCCAAATTCTTTGTCTGTTTCTAATACCCTGAGTATTCAAGGCGAAACAATGCAACCACTAGATCAGAAAACAACTGAGTTATCTGTACAAATGATTACAGATTTTCCTGCTACCGAACATTCAACCTATTGGACTTATTTTGATCTTCCGGTAGCTTATGATCCTTGTATTTGTAGAAAACCAGTAATGTTTAGAATATCTGGAACTGTAGTGGATAAATTGGGACTGGTGGCTAAAGGTGCTTTAACAGGTACAATTCAAGAGACTTCTCCTGGTGTAAATTATGATAAATTGGTTGCAAATAGAGTAATTGGAGGTGTTGGAGCATTAGCAACAGCTATCGCAACCAAAGGTGCTATAATTCAAACTTCAAAATTTACAGATTTAATTGATATAATTACAAATAATCCAAATACACATTCAAATGATAAGAAAAACTGGAAGCTAATAAAAAGTATTATGAATTTTGCAGGCGCGGTAGGAAACGTGTCTTTTGATAAAAAAGGTAATAAATGGAAGGTTGATTCAGAGTCTATTGACAAGGATAAAGTCAAAGCTTATATAAGTGGGGTGTCGAAATATATGAGTAGTCTTTCAAAAGATTTAAATTATGGTTCATCTAAATCTGGGGCAACTACAGTTATGGGAGAAATGATTATTGAAGGAGAAATTGAAGGAGAGGATAATTTAAATAGAATAATTGATATAGCTTTACCTGGCACTAGATGGGATGGTTTACCGGGATACGACACCTCATTTCTACAAGAAGAATCTGGAATTTACACCTTCGGAAGTGATAATTATCTATCTCCTGAAGGACCTATTTATAATAAACCGATAGGAACTTTCGCTGTTTTAAAAACTCCAACTATTGAGTTGTCTATAAGTCAAAATACTACTGAGCATAAACTAGAAGTCAAATCTTATCTCAGAGATAATTTAAAGTATTATTTTAATCCAAATACGAATATCAATTTAGATAATACAAAAATACAAACAAGAATAATATTATATCATCAGTTTTCTAGTTCAATATTCTTGGATGAGAATTTTCAAACTAAAAACATAGATAGTTTTAATGAGAAAAAAATGTATTCAAATTATGTTGATATTAACGATATCAAGGAGCTACTGATGGAGTTGAAATTAGAAAGTCTAGAGGATTTTCCATACGAAGGTGATGATATATTTTTTTATGGAGTGAAGAAAGCTGAACTTCAATTTTATATTGAATATGAGTCTATTGAAAATGGTTATGATGGAGATCCCATTCGCAATGTTCAGATATTTACGGTGCCCGTAAATATTGACAACGATTATACAACATTCCCGTATGAAGCTATTAATACAAATACACATTTAAAAAGCTTAATAATAAATACATCCCAAAACTATTCCGCTACTGAGGTTACTTATGTTGACGGCCCTATTAAAATTAAGGCACCCGTTGAGACCGAACCTGGAGTAATAAAAGGATTTTTTTCGAGTACTTTGATAGATGTTCTTCCAGGAGCAACAATTGATGATAAGGTTTTTATTAAAACGGGACCGTTTCAGCAACTTGAACCTCAACCTCCGGTTTCTATCGATTATGTTAGGAGTTTTTGCGATAAAACGAATCAAGATGCTATATATAATGCAGATCTCTATAAAACTAAAATTACTTCCACGAATGAGTCTGGAAATATAAACGAATATATTAATAGTAATAGCGAGAATTCATCATTTCAAATATACCCGAATCCTGCATCTGATTCAACAACTCTTTTTATAAAAGAGTTCGACAGAAATAAAGAATACAAAGTTTCAATCCATGATATGAATAGTAATAAACTTAACGAGATACGTATTAGAAGTCAGTCTACTAAGATAGATCTTGATAAATATGAACGTGGAATTTATTTCATGAAGCTCATTCAAGGTGGTAGAACTAATTCTATAAAGCTTATAAAGAGTAAATAATAACATATTTTAATTAACATTAGGTAGAGAAATACCTCTATCTAATGTTAATTTTTAATCAAAGGAAATACCATTTTCTTTAAAAACTTCTTTGTTTCCTCTTGATAGTAAGTCCAAGAAAGATAGGAAACAGGAACGATTTGCATTCCAACACGATGTAAAATACGATAGCGTTCAATATCAAAAGCAGCCGTAAAACTTCCAGGATAACCAATTAAATCAATTCCAAGGCATTTATTGTTGTTTTCTAACAGCAAATCTATACTTAACCCTGCAATAGTATATCCAACATGGATAGTTGCTTTAAACTGCTCTAAAAATGCTTTTATTTCTTGGCTAAAAGTATCTTCAAAAAGCTCATTTTGATATTCAGATGTGTTTTTAGTTTCAAAAGAACTCAAGTATTTTCTTAATAAAGATCTTTCTGGGAGACATTGCGAGTTCACAGAGTAGAATATGTGTTGCTGGTTTCTAGCCCTTGTAATAGCTACATTAAAAACATCCTCTTTGTTGAGGTAGTTTAAACTTGCAAAATGGGAATCTTTATTAACAACCATTGAAAGTAGCATGATATCACGTTCTTCTCCTTGAAAATGATAAGGTGTTCCAAGTTTTATTCTATGTTTCTTGATGGTAGCTAAATCAAATGTTTTCTTAATTACTTTGGTAAGCTCATTAGTTTGTTGTCTGAACGGAGATAATACGCCAATGCTTGTCGCTAAGTTTTTATGAAGTGAGTGTTCATTGTCTACGACGAGCTGTATCTGTTTAATTATTTGGGTTACCTCTTCTAAATTAATTCCTTTTTCATCCTGCGATCCGTTGGTTTTATGTAAAAAAACAGCTTGCTTATCTCGGTTTAAAGGAGTTTGTGTCATAATACGTAATGCTTCCCCGTAAAAAGATTCATTGCTAAATCTAATAATGTCAGGTAAGGATCTGTAATGTTCATCTAACAAAACAATTTGATCACCTTTTGCGGTATGTTCAAGAGTAAAATCGAGTAAGCTCTTTTTTCTGAAATTAAATCGAACCGGATCAATAATGTAATGTTGCTTTTGAAAGCGATTCATTTGTGTTTTCGACAAAAAACTAATATGACGTAATTGATTGGTATCACCAGCAACTACTACTTTTTTAGCTCTTTGAAATATAGGTAAACAAGAGGCAATATCACATTGTGTCGCTTCATCAACAATGGCAATATCAAATAAATCCTTTTGCATTGGAAGGCTTGTAGCAATTTCATCAATTTTAACCAACCAAATAGGCAAGAAGTGAGTTAAGGGAGCAGCATCTAACTTCTGGAGTTGTTTACTAATGAGTGATTTTTCATTTGTTTGAAACACATTTTTTAGAGCAATAAGCTTCTGAAGTTCCTTGTTCGAGTATACGATAATTCTACTTATCAACTGTTTTAAGAGAGCTTCTTCTGCCCTTTTCTCAAAAAAAGTTAAGGTTTGAAAATAATCTTCGATAATCTCCCACTCTATTTTTTCAAAAACACGAATAAAGGTAATATCCATCTTGGAAAGAGTCTTTTGGTAAAAACTCTCAGAGAATAGTTTTTCAACACGTTCAATTTCTTTGATTACTTTTTCTGTAAAATCTGCTTCTAAACTCTTTAGTTTATTGAATTGGACTTCTCTTTTTATATCAGCTTGATAGGCTTCTTCTTTGTGCTTATGACGATAATAGCGACCGTTAATAATTCTATTTAACTTGGCTAATAATGTTCTTTTGTAATAGTTACCTCCCACTTTAATTGCAAAATCACCTATTTTGGAACTCATTAACTTATCCGCAATAACATCTAGCGCTTGTGCGTTTTTTGTAACAATTAAAACACTTTTACCCTTACTAACATAATCTTGAGCAATAGCACTTATGGTATACGTTTTTCCTGTTCCTGGTGGACCAAAAATTACTGATTTACTATAAGCAGAAGCGTTTTTAACAATTCGTTCTTGAGCAGTATTTAGTAGCTGAGGTATTTTTATAGGATAATCTTTACGGTTATTTTCTTCAATTTCTGAGGAAAAGAAAGCTTGTAATCCTTCAGAATAGTCGTTCTGAGTCTTTAAAACTTCTAGTTCATTGACTACCGCGTTTATATTGTTGGCTCGACTAGAAATAAAGATCCCTGAACTTGATACTAGCGTAAATTGTTCTAATTCTTTCTCTTTTTGAAGAGTCGATTTTAAATAGGTTTGATTCTTTAATTTCGGGTATAGCAGGAGATCAGTGTCAAAATGAATGTTTGAAACATGATCTTCAAAAATTCTCTTTAGTTGATTAATAACATAAAAGTCAGTAGGAGGATGAGAATCAAAAAGATCTTCAACTTCAAAATGAAAATCATCGAATGATGTTTTAAACAATAACCCTTTTAAAAAGGCAATATTCAACTGCCTAGATTCATGATCAACTTTTAAATAGAAATCTTCTTCGTTTTGCTCAATATTTGCTCTGTAAAGAATGAGAGGTGCGGCAATAGAGGTTGTACGTTTTCGGAAGTCGTTTCGCTTTCCGAGGCAAAATAAGCTTCCATACCATAGCTCTTTATCGTTCTTATACAATTCCAAAGTTTGTAGGATGGGTACCGCTTGTTTTTCAAAAATAAACTGTATTGGATATTTATTGTTTATTAATTCTTCCTCAGGTTTTATAATAAATTGATTTTCATATTTCGATGAAAAAAAATTAAGAACACCAGATTCTTTATTATCCGCTTTGTAGCATTTGTAGAAATAGGAAATATAGTCAGCAATCATAGTAATTTATCAATATAACGAACATACATAAATTTTTCTGAATCTGGAATTTAGAGAATACTTTCAATTATCTGTTTTTAGTTATTCATAACAGAACATAATGAATTCGTTTAAAAAAGAATGAATTAGAAAGTTAAATGGAAATCTGTCTTTTGCAGGGATGAAACTTTACTAAATTTGGTTCTTTTTACAGGGGATTATGCAAAGCAATCATTTAAAAAATGTAATCGGTTTATTATTAGCAACTTTTTTCATAAGTACTTCAGGAGTTCTAGGAAGATACATCGCCATGCCATCGGAGGTTATTATTTGGTTTCGTTCCACTTTTGCTGCTGTTTTTTTGTTCATTTTTTGTAGGTACAGAAAAATGGATTTTAAATTAAAATCTTCAAAACATAAGAAGCCTTTTTTTATTGCAGGAATCTTTATGGCGGCCCACTGGGTTACCTATTTTTATGCACTAAAACTATCGAATGTTGCTATGGGAATGTTATCGTTGTATACCTTCCCTGTAATCATTGCTTTTTTAGAACCAGTTTTTCTAAAAACCAAGTTCAGTCCAGTGTACATTTTATTAGGAATATTGGTTTTAGTAGGATTGTACGTATTATCTCCAGAGTTTAACCTTGAAAGCACCAACCTTCAAGGTATTTTATTCGGAGTCTTATCAGCACTTTGTTATTCTGTTAGAATCCTAATTATGAAGAAATATGTGCATGATTATAATGGCGTAATGTTGATGTTTTACCAAACTGTAGTAATTTCAGCATGTCTGCTCCCTACCCTATTCTTTATGGATATTTCAGGTTTTCAAAGTCAACTACCCTATTTACTATTGTTAGCATTGTTAACAACAGCTATTGGTCATAGTTTGATGGTGCACTCACTTCAATTCTTTACAGCATCTACTGCAAGTATTATCAGTAGTGTTCAACCTATATTCGGAATTATTTTGGCGTTTTTCTTTTTAAAAGAAATTCCTACACTGAACACATTTATTGGTGGTAGTTTAATTTTGGCAACAGTTGTTATTGAAAGCATAAGAAGCAAAAAATAAATCATGTTTTCTATGTAAGAGATGAATTATACGTTCGTCTAAGGTTGGAAATAAACTAAAACCTTTCAAATTATGCTTACAATGAAAAAAGCATGTATTGGGATTGCAATGGCCTTATTGTTCCCAATGTTTTTACATGCACAATCACCAATCACAGGCTTTTACCCAGAAAAAAATCAATTAACGGTTGCCGTAAGTTATTTCTCTAAAAGTTACGATAAGTTTTATTTAGGAGAAGAACTTTCAGACGGAAACCCTGCGAACTTAGGAGATATATCTTCTTCAGTTGTGGGGGTTTATGCTGATTACGGTATCAATAATTGGTTATCGGCAGTAGTAACATTTCCTTACATTTCTGTAAAAAGTGATGCCGGGAACCCTGATCCAGTTCATGGAGAAAGTGAACAAAGCGGAATTCAAGATTTATCGCTTTTTCTGAAAGCAAGAATGTTCGAAGAAAACTTTAATGACGGTTCTAAGTTTACACTGGGAGGATCTGCTGGTCTCGCTTTTCCTTTAGGGGATTATGAAGGCAATGGTATTTTATCTATTGGTAACAAGGCAACTACCATAGACGGATTAGTAGTTTTACAGTACACTACCAATTTTAACTTATTTGCTGAAGCCCAAACAGGTTATAGTATTCGAAGCAATTCTGATTTTGACGTTCCAGATGCTTTGTTATATAGCTTCAAGTTAGGGTATTTTACAAATCAGTTTTATGTGCACGCTAAACTAGGAATCCAAGATTCTACTTCGGGGTATGATATTGGTTCTTCGGAATTCGGAGCTAATGGAGGTCCAGTTGCTTTGTCGCAAACGGAGGTAGATTATACCAATTTGTCATTTGACGTGTACGTGCCTGTTTACAAACAAAATTTTGGTGTTACCGCTGGGTATGGTTTGAATCTAGACGGAAGAAACTTCGGAAATGAAAGAGGTTTCTCTGTTGGACTTGTTTATAAGAATTAAACAGGTCTGCGGGGGTATTAAAGAAAGTGAATTGAGAATTCTTAATTATTCTTTCTATTGAACTTAAGGGGGGTGAACTATATTCACCCTTTTTTCATAACATTAACTTACCCTCATGTTTTCATAGTTTCTCTTTACAAACCCTAAAGCAGCCGCCAAAATCTCACCCATGTTTTTACTTCTTTTAAAGGCGACGTCTTTGGTGAAATCGAATACTTCATGTTTTAATAAATCGATATTTTTAGCTGTAGAAATGGAGTCGTTTTTCATACAAGCCACCAGCTTGCTAATTCTGTTTACTGAACTTAAAATACGTTTGGCAACAATGGAGCGTTCCTCAATTTTATACTGATTAATTGAAGCTTCTTGTAATTTCTGCCCTACCAATGAAACCATAGGAAGATTTTCCTTAAAAAATTGCGGATTGTATACTTTAAATTTCCCTTCGAAACATTGCTGATCAAAATCAATGGCTCTGATTTTATATACCACATGATCAAAATCGTGAGTCGGAACAATCACATAGTTATAAGAACGCATATCTCCTAATAATCGAATCATACAACGTTCATTAAACTTCACAAACTCCTTGGCAATTTGAGCTTTTTCTGATTCAGTACATTTGGGTAAAAAATCCTTAATAAAATCATCACCAGGAATGCCTGCAATATGCTCTTCAATAAGGGTATCTTTATATACTAAAAAATTCAGATTGTAAGGCGATAATATATGCTCCAATTCCAGTCCGTAAATACGAGAAGCATCGGTTTTTTTTACATAGAAATATGTGTAGTTATCATTCAATATGTTTCGAACCTTTACACGAAAAGGTTTCGAGTTTCCAAAGGTGCAATAATCAATGGCGTCAATATTCAGAAAAGGTATGGTATCCTCGTTACCATTGGAATGTAGGATGGTATAGACTTTCTTAAGACTTAAGTCAATTTCCGCTCGATCAAATTCTGAATAATAGGTTCTCACCCATAAGGTATCCTCATCATTTTTATCATAAACCACAATAGAACCCTGAAAACGCAGCAAATCATCATAAAAAATAGGAATTTTTATGTTTCTACTGTTTTCAACAAGATAATCGTTCAATCGATCAGTAACCGGAAATGCAGGTTTTTTCTGCGACATTAATTTCTCTTCTGAAGCCATACAATTAGGGTTTTCTCAAAAATAACTTTTTCTAGGAAAAAAAACTGATAAAATAATTTTTAATGCTAACCTTATGAGGGTTTAACATTAAATTCTAGAATTATTTATCCTCTTAACCGTTAGACCTCAAACAACTTACCCGGCAAAGGTTTTATGATTCCGTTCAATTCCATTTCCAATAAAATTGAAGACAGCTGGTATACGGGAATATCGCAATCTCTCGCAATAACATCTAAAAGTTGCTTGCCTTGTTTAGATAAGTAATCGAAAATTTTTTGTTCTTGTTCATTGAGGTCTATAAAAAGAGCGGTCTGTTTCACTTGTTTCTCGGCAACATCCCAATTTAACAGGTTAACAATATCTTCTGCTGAAGTTAATATATGTGCACTATTCTGTTTAATCAAATTATTACAGCCTTTGCTATATTCATCGTTTGCCCTTCCTGATAAGGCGAATACGTCACGATGATATGAGTTGGCAATGTCAGCAGTAACAAGCGAACCTCCTTTTTTTGCGGATTCAATGACAATGGTTGCTTTTGAAATTCCGGCAACAATACGATTACGCTTTAGGAAATTTTCACGTATCGGTGGTTCATTATGCCAAAAATCAGAAATAAACCCACCGTTAGTATTAATATCACGTATATATCGTTTGTGAGCTTTCGGATAAACTTCATCCAAACCATGTGCCAACACAGCAATGGTTTGTAGATTGTTATCTATAGCCGCTTTGTGAGCACAGATATCCACGCCATAAGCAAATCCACTAACAATTATGGGATGATAAGGTGAAAGGTCTTTGATAAGTTGATTACAGAAACCACGTCCGTAATTGGTAATAGTTCGAGTTCCAACAATAGAAATAATTCGATCAGTTTTTAGCTCAATATTTCCATCTGTAAAAATAAGAATAGGAGCATCAATGCATTGCTTTAAATATTGAGGGTAGTCGTTATCTAAAAAGTAATGATACGTGTAGTTTGATTGTTCTAAAAAACGTAACTCCTCCTCTGCTCTTTTCAAAATTTGTTCGTCAAAAATATGTTGTAAAGCATGGCTTCCAACTCCAGGAATTTTTAACAATGTAGAAATTGACTCGTTGAATACTTGTTCAGGACTGCCACAGGCAGAAATTAGCTTTTTTGCTATTACATCGCCAATGTTTTTGGTAGCTTGAAGGCGTAAAATAGCCAGTAACTTTTCTTTTTTCATAGCGCAAAAAATTGAGTATCAATATACAAAAAAAGTGTTAATAAGTATTGTATATAAATTCGAAAACGACACTTGAAATTTGCTAGTTTTGTTCATATGAGATTAGCCGACTACATTAACGATTTATTATATAGATACGATTGCGTAATTGTTCCAAATTTTGGAGGTTTTGTAACCAATAAAATAGGAGCGAAGGTTGATGAAAATGCAAACGCAATTTATCCACCAAAAAAGCAAGTAACTTTTAATGCTTACTTACAACATAACGACGGTTTGTTGGCTAACTATATTGCTTCAACTGAAAAGATTTCTTTTGAAAAAGCTACCGAAAAGATAGCAGAAGAAGTGGACACTTGGAAAAACCAATTAGAAACGGGAACTATTACAGTAGCAAAAGTGGGTACTTTAACTCGTAATGAAGAAAGAAAACTATTGTTTGAACCGAATACTTCAACCAATTTCTTAATTGATTCGTTCGGATTAACACAAGCTGGAGCTACTTCTGTAGAAAGAGAAGATGACCAAGTTGCCGAAGTTGTAGTTCTTGATGAAAAGAAAGAAGGCAAAGTAATTCCTTTAGTTGTGAAAAGAGCAGCCGCAGCGGCAGTTGCTGTTGGAATTATTTATGCTGGATGGAGTGGTGTTCAAAATCATAATGAGCAGCAAGAATTCTTGGCGAATCAACAAAAAGAAATTCAATCAGCTACTTTCGTTATTGATAGTCCGTTACCAACCATTGATTTAAAAGTTTCAAAAGAAGAACCTAAAAACTTTCACATCGTCGCTGGAGCTTTTCAAGAAATTGAAAATGCTTACAACAAAGTAAATGAATTGAAAGAGCAGGGGTTTGATGCCAAAATCATTGGAGAAAATTCATTGGGTCTAACTCAAGTAGTTTACGGAAGCTACCATACCAAAGAATCAGCTCGTACAGCTTTAATGAAAATTAAGGAAGATGTTTCGGAAGAGGCATGGTTATTAGAAAAATAATCTTCCTTACATCACTACGAAATATTTCGTTTCATTGCATATCTTTGCAACAAATTTTTTAGAATGAGAGCAAAAACTCCAAGTGAATCGCTAACCACACTTACAGATTTAGTATTACCAGGAGAAACTAACTACTTAGATAACCTTTTTGGAGGTGAATTATTGGCTCGTATGGATAGAGCTTGTAGTATTGCCGCAAGAAGGCACTCAAGAAGAATTGTTGTAACAGCTTCAGTAAACCATGTGGCTTTTACAAAGTCAACTCCGGTAGGTAGTGTTGTTACTATTGAGGCAAAAGTATCAAGAGCTTTTAAATCTTCAATGGAGGTATATGTTGATGTTTGGATTGAAGATCGTCAATCAGGAGAAAAAACAAAGGTAAACGAAGGAATCTATACTTTCGTTGCAGTTGATGAAACCGGAAAGCCTGTTCCTGTACCAGCATTAAAGCCTGAAACGGAACTAGAACAACAACGATTTGATGGAGCATTAAGAAGAAAGCAATTAAGCTTAGTTTTAGCTGGAAAAATGGAGCCGAAGGATGCTAAGGAGTTAAAAGCTTTGTTCTTGTCTTAAAAACAAGATTTTGAATTAAATATTGGTGTTTCGAATACCAAAACAATATAAAGAGAGCCTTACATGTTAACATGTGAGGTTTTTTGTTTTTATATCTTTCTTAGGTAATATTTATAATTAAAATAGCGGAAATTATATGAAATATTAAAGCGAATTTTTGTAAGTTGGTTTTTGGAGTTCAAATTCTATTTTTAGAAAATTCAAACTTTTTATTTTTTCTAGATAATTTGATTTTTCAATTTCTAATTTCCAGCGATCTACAAGATTTTTGTTTGAACATTCGAGTAAAAAACTTTTAAATTGGTTTTCTTCAAGACTGCTGCAATGTATGGAGAAACCGAAAGAAGCATCTTTATCGGAGTTTTCAATAAATACTTTTCTTTTAATTGATAATTTAATTTTTGGTTGATTATCATTACAGTAGTAGTTAGAGCATTCAAAAGATAGTATGTCTCGTTCCCCACAATTTCTGTTAATTCCGTCAATATTTGTTCTCAAATATTCATCGACACTTAAATTAATTAATGATTTAAAAGTAAGAAAATCTAAGTCTGATAATAACGGGGTTGAGTTTCTCGTAAACTTTAAATATGCCTCTTTAAACGTCAAGTTATTTTTGTTTGATTGGTGCGGATGTGTCTTATTACACCTCATCAAGGTCACCATTTTCAGAAAGTAGAATAGCTACAGATTTTGTTTTTTCAAATTGTGAGAAAATAATAATCATGATTACAGTAATCGGTACACTTAACACCATGCCCGTAACACCCCATATTTTACCCCAAATGGCAAGTGATAAGATAGTAACCATAGGACTTAAGTTGAGTGATTTTCCAAATACCCTTGGCTCAATAACGTTTCCTACTATTACTTGAATACTTCCAACCGCTAATAAAACAATTAAAAAAGGAGTTAGTTCACCGAACTGCAATAAACAAAATATTGATGGGAAAACGGTTGCAATTAACGACCCAATTGTTGGAATATAGTTCAAAAGGAAAATTAAAAAAGCCCAAAAAGGAGCACTATCAACACCAACACCCAATAGGACGAAATAACTTAAAATACCTGTGAGTAAGCTTACATAAGTTTTTAAACGAAGGTAGTTTGAAATAGAATTTTCAATCTTACCTAACATATGTTGCATGTTGTTATAACTATGTTCTTTATTCACAAACATCTTATGAAGCTTCTTCTTAAAGCTAGTTTCCTCTAAGAAGAAAAATAAGGCGTAAATAATAATCATGAAGGTATCACCTAGCAAACCGCTAATTCCGTTCGCTATATCGCCTAAAAATGAACCATAGTCGAATTTTCCAATTAAGGTTTTAATTGATCCAACAACATCTACATGAAAATAACTGTCAATTTTCTTTATAATGCTGTCAATATTGGATTCGTATTTAGAATAAGATGAGGTTAAATCGGAAATGCTATTGGCAATTATTTCTGAAACGAAGCTAAAACTTAAAATGATAATGCTGAAAACAATAATATTGCTCAACCATTTCGGAATGAACTTCTCAGCAAATGGAATTTTATAAACAGATTTTCGGATTTCTCTGGTTAAAAACCAAAAAATCAGTGCGAAAATAAAAGGAATTAAAATACCTTTTCCAATGACCAAAATGGCAATGATAGCGGTAATAACAATAACAACGTTGGCTGAGTTCTTCACAAAGATAAATTTAGTTAATTATTTCAGTTTGCCAAATTTCAAATCACTATTGAATCCATTCCTGCGGATTCAAACGGGTGGTGTTTTTATATAAAACAAAACTTAGTTTTGTTTTCCCTGTTATTTTGTCGGTGAAAATCTTTCCTAATTTATTTCCAGTTTTAATAGGATCGCCTTTTTTTACATAAATGCTTTCAAGGTTGTTGTATACTGAAATATAGTTACCATGTCGTACATACACCGACTTTTTTCCATCAGGATGGCTTTGAATACTCATAACTTCGCCGTTAAAAATACTCTTAGCATCGGAATTTCCTTTTGCGGCAATATGTAATCCAGTACTGTTAATACTAATACCTGGGAAGGTTGGGTGTGGTTGAACGCCGTATTTTCTGGTGATAATTCCAGAAACTGGCCATGGTAAAGTACCTTTATTTTGCTCAAAGTTGGCACGAAGTGCTTTTTCGGCTGAGTTAAGCGCAAATTTTGCTGATTTTTTTGCTCCTTTAGCTTTGTTAGCTTTCGCAATAGCATTTCTAATCAAGCGATCAATCCTTGCAGCAATACGCTTTTCTTCCTTTTGCTTTTTAAGAAGTTGTTTTTTGTAACGACTTTCTTGTCTTTTGATAGAAGAAATTAATTTTTCTTGATTCTCTCTGTCTTTTTCAACAGCTTCATTCTGGTCTTTTTCTTCAACAATTAAACGTTCTTTTACTTTTTTTCGTTGTAAAAGAGAATCGTTGAATTTTTCAATCTCTTTTGTTTTTGCTAAAATTTCCTCTCCTTGTTTTTTTCTGAAGTCATTGTATTGTTGCATGTATTTTACACGCTTATACGCTTGGTAAAAACTTTCAGAAGAAAGTAAAAACATGGTTTTACTTTGCAGAGACTTACTTTTGTAGGTTTTAACAACCATTTTCTGATAATCTAACTTAAGTTTTGCTAGTTCATCATTATTCTTGTCAATTTGTTTTTGATTTTTTTGAATCTCTTTATTTAGAATATCGTTTTCAAGAGTAATGGTTTCAATAAGTCTTTCTCGTATACTGATTTTCTGAGTTAAATCCTTGAGGTCGTCTAAAGCATTGCTTTTTCTTTTCTTAGTTTCAATCAATAAACTATTAACCTTTTTTATTTCCTTTTTAAGGTTTGAACGTTTCTTCTCAAGCTGCTTTCTTGATTGAGAAAAAGAAGAGAAACATACTAAAAAAACACTTAAGATTGTTAAAGCAAAACGAAACTTCTTCATGAGTTATAATTGAATTTCTTTATAGCCTTTTGGGATTGAAAAATTTAAGTTCAAGTTTGTGTTAAAATCCACAGAACGCACTGTCATGTCAATATTAGTAAATTTAGTGTTTTCTTTAGCAAAAATGTTTATTTTGTTTGGGAAAACAACGTTTTTCTTGTGAATATAGTTTGGGTACGAAATGTCTAAACGTTGATTCTTGTTTACATTTACCAATGATTGTTTGTCTAATTTGTAATGGTTTGGGTTGATAAAGAAGAACAAGTCAAATAAACTAGGTTGTTTCTTAGGCGATAACTGATAAGAGTTGTTTGCTATTGTTACACTTTGACGTTGCGATTTTACATCCATGATTGCTTGCCCTAATAAAAGGTTTTGCAATTGTTTAAATGTAATGTCTGTCCCTAAAATCTTTCTGAGCATACTGAAATCTCCTTCGAAATAATTCTTTTTATATGGAGAGTAAAAACTTACTTTTTCTGGAGTAATTTTAGCTTTGAAAATGGTAATTATCTTCGATCCTTTTAACCAGATTACCTCATCTTTCTTAATTTTCATACGAACCGAAAAACCAAGACCGTTTTTATTGTCTTTGTAATTCACCTTTAATTTGGCGTCAACCGTTTTTTCATGAAAATTTTCAGCAACATGCTTTTTAGCTACTTTTCTCGCAGAAATATTTTTAATTGTTGAGGAAGTAGCTGCTTCTTTGTTTGATTTACATGAAGCAAAAAGAATAATAAAGGGTACTATGTATTTTAATAATTTCATTTTTAAATACCTTAAGTAAAGCGAATTCTTACTTGTTTAATTTTTTTCTATACTTACTTTCGTTTTTACGGTCACCTAATCCTTGATAGCTGATAACAAACTCATTGTAAAAACGACTTTCCATTGTAGGATTGTCTATAACAAAATCAATACCACTTTGTAAACTAAGAATTGCTTTCTTATAGTTTTTTGATTTATTGAATGCTTTTGCATTCATTAAATACACAAATGGTTGTGCTGGAAAAAGCACTAAACCTTCGTTACTGTAAGTTAATAATTTTGAATCGTTTTTTGAATCAAGTTGCTCAAGTAACTGTTTTAAATTAACATACGATTTGTTCTTTTTAAACTGTGATTCAAGGTTTTCATTGTTCGCCACAGTGTTTTTAACAGTTTTTTGAGTGTTTCTAGGTCTAGAATATCGATTCAAATTGTTTTGTATGTAGCGCAAACGAGGATTTAAAAGTTTTGCCGATTTTAACTCATTTAGTACAATTTTGGCAGAATCAATCTGACTGCCTTGTATATATAGAAAAACAAGATCTTGTTTTTTCTTAGGTATTTTTTGAATTAATTTTTTTTGAGTAGCAATAGCATTTCTAAAGTCGTTATTGCTTTTATGAACTTTAACCAAGTGTTCTAATAACCAAACGTTTTCAGGTTCAATTTTGAGAGCTTCTTCTGCATAAGTAATGGCTTCGACTAGCCTTTTTAGTTTGAAGTAATTTTTAGAAAGTTCGAAAAGAACTGCAACATCATTTGGCTTTAATTCATTACAAGTTTCTAAATTGTCAATAGCCTTTTGAAAATTGTTAATGGCTTTGTGTGTAATTGCTTGGAAGAAGTTTTCCTGAAACTCTAAAATGTTTTTGTCAGCAATATCTTGCGATACAGGAATACTGTCTTGTGCAACTGCAATTTGTGAAAGAAATAAAAACAAGAAGAAACAAGACTTTAAAAGAAGTCTTGTTGTCATCTCTATTACAATGTTTGTTTGGGTTTTATGTAATTTCTGTGTAATCACCGATACTTATTGATGTGAATTTACCGTTATATTTTGCATGATTTCCAATCATTGAATTGTCTAATTCAGCATTTGAAATGTTTACATTGGTTTGAATCAATGAATTTACAATAGTTGAGTTCTCAATAACACTATTTTCGCCCAATGAAACGTAAGGCCCGACAGTAGCATTTTTCAGAATAACGTTTTTACCAATATAACAAGGTTCAATAATGTTTGAATTTTCTAAAACAACATCTGAAGCAACCAAGCTATTTCCATCTTCTTGTTCAAAACGAAGAATTTGTTTGTTAGTGTCAACAGTAGGATCTTTTTTACCACAATCCATCCAAGCATCAACTTTGCCAGGAATAAACTTAGCTCCTTGTTGTTTTAACGATTCTAGTACATTGGTAATTTGATATTCTCCATTTTCGCGAAGATCATTATCAATTAAATACTGAATTTCTTGTAATAATTTATTTCCATCTTTGAAGTAATAAATTCCGATAATGGCCAAATCTGATACGAACTCTTTTGGTTTTTCAATGAAATCTGTAATTACTCCATTTTGTACTTTAACAACACCAAAAGCGCTTGGATCTTCTACTTGTTTTACCCAAATAGCACCATCAGCATTTACATCCAATGTAAAATCTGCTTTGAACAGAGTGTCTGCGTAGGCAACAATACACGGACCACTCAAAGAATCTTTAGCACAATAAATAGCATGTGCGGTACCCATAGCTTCTTCTTGAGTATATACACTTCCTTTGGCACCTAGGCTTTCGGCTATTTTTAAAAGTTCATCCGCAGTGTTTGTTGGAAAACCTTTAGCAACAGGCCCAATAACAAAAGCTATTTCTTCTATAGGTTGTTCAACAACAGTAGCAATGTTTTCTACCAAACGTTGAACAATAGATTTTCCAGCAATGACAGTTAAGGGCTTGGGAATGGTCAGGGTATGTGGTCGTAATCTCGATCCAATTCCTGCCATGGGGACAATAATTCTCATTTCTTTTATTCTAAATTATTTACAAACAGCAGTCTTACACATGCTGGAAAAGAGCAACCTTGAATGTTTTCCATGCATTTTGTAAGACTTACATAAAAAAATTTTTTAACGGTGCAATATACCATTAAATTATGTTTATAAAAAGTTATAATCCTTTAGGAATGGCATTTATCAATGTTTTTGTATATGAGGTTTTTGGGTTATCATAAATACTATCTGCTTCACCAATTTCTTCAATCTTACCTTGATTCATGACAAGTAGTTGATCAGACATGTATTTTACTACAGATAAGTCATGGGAAATGAAAATATAAGTGAAGTTAAATTCGGCCTTTAACTGATTTAAAAGGTTTAAAACTTGTGCTTGAACGGACACATCCAAAGCAGAAACCGATTCGTCACAAATAATTAACTTCGGTTGTAATGCTATCGTTCTCGCAATACCAATACGTTGACGTTGTCCTCCTGAAAATTCGTGTGGGTATCTATTAAAATGACCTGACTCTAAACCTACTTTTTCCAATAAATTGATTACATATTCTTTTCGTTCTTTATTTGAGGAAAGAATATTGTGGACACTCATAGGCTCGACAATCGCTTTTCCAACTGGTATTCGAGGATTTAAAGATGAAAAGGGATCTTGAAAAATGATTTGAATGTCCTTTCTAAGTTTCTTTAAGTCAGATTTTGAAATTTTGGTAATATCGTTTCCCTTGTAAAGAATTTGGCCAGATGTTGCTTTTTCCAGATGTAAAATTGTTCTTCCCAGTGTTGTTTTTCCGCAACCACTTTCTCCAACTAATCCTAAAGTCTCTCCTTCATAAATTTTAAAAGAGATGTCATCAACAGCGATAACTTTTGATGGTTTCGAAAACCAAGAAGAATTACTAATAAATTCTTTTTTTAGGTTATTTATTTCCAGTAACGGAGGTTTGTTGTAAATGCTTTCGTGAAAGGATATTCGTTCTTCAGTAGTTATCTCTGTGTTATCAACAGTATTATTTATAAAATCGGAAACTGTAGGTAAGTTTTTAAGTCTTACAGACAAATCTGGTTTTGAATTAATAAGAGCTTTGGTATAACTTTCTTTTGGGTTTAAGAAGACCTCTTTTGAATTACCTTGTTCTACAATTTTTCCCTTGTACATAACAATTAGCGAATCTGTTATTTCTGAAACCAACGAAAGATCATGAGAGATAAAGATAACACTCATTTTTTCAGATAGTTGAAGTTCTTTGAGAAGATGAACGATTTCTTTTTGAACAGTCACATCGAGGGCAGTAGTAGGTTCATCTGCAATTAAAACTTTTGGTTTACAAGCAATAGCCATGGCTATCATAACACGTTGCTTTTGACCACCACTAATCTCATGGGGATAAGCAGAGAAAATCTGTTCTGGTCTTGGTAGTTTTACTTTTTTGAAAAGAGTAATAACCTCATTGTAAATTTCTTTTTTGGTCAGTTGAGTATGTTGTTGAAGAATTTCTACTACTTGGTATCCACAAGTTAATGTAGGGTTCAAAGAACTCATAGGTTCTTGAAAAATCATGGCAATATCTTTTCCACGAATTTTTTGAAACTGACGTTCTTCTAAACTTAAAAGATTTTTATCATTGAAGATAACTTCTCCTTTGATCTCCGCGCTAGAATTTAAAAGCCCCATTATGGCTAATGAACTGATAGATTTTCCACTACCACTTTCACCTACTATTCCTAAAGTTTCATTTTCACCTAAATTAAAAGAGATGTTGTCTAGAACAAAATTGGTTTCGTGAAAGTGAATATGTAGGTTTTTAATTTGAAGCATTGATGTGTCTTTTAAGACAAATATAAGTTTAATACTCAGAACCAGTGTTTTGCGTATATCGCAAAATCTGAAAGGCTTTAGTGTAAAGTGCAAATAATAAAAAATAATTTTAACGTTTTTTTTATAATTTTGGTATAAAATTAACTTAAACATTAATGAAAATGAAACAGAAATTACTCGCAACACTTTTGTGTTTGCTTGTAGCAGGAATTATGCCTGCTCAGAAAAAAAGAAACTGTCATACGATGAATAATCTTGACTACAGACAGTTAAAAAATCCTTCAATTAAAGATAAAATGGAGGAAATCGAAAGGTTTACTCACCGCAAGATAATGGGAATGAGAGAAAGTTCTCAAATTATTGTGGGAGATGTTATTCAAATACCTGTGGTTGTGCATATTATTTATAGTAATGAACAGGAGAATATTAGTATGGAACAGGTGCAGTCTCAAATTGATGTTTTGAATGAAGATTTTAGACGAACGAATGCCGATCAAACTAATGAATGGTTACAGGCAGCAGACACTGAAATTGAATTTTATCTAGCACAAGTAGATCCTAGTGGTAACTTAACAAACGGGGTTACTCGAAAGTTTTCAACAAGAACTTCTTGGGGAACTGCCGATGCGATGAAAATGTCTTCTCAAGGTGGTGTTGATCCTTGGAATACTGCAGAATATTTGAATATGTGGGTTTGTAATATTGGTGGCGGAATCTTGGGATATGCCCAATTTCCTGGAGGTAATGCCGCTACAGACGGAGTTGTTATGGGGCCACAATACTTTGGAAGTTCTGATAAAGGAACAGGGTTTTACTTAGAAGCACCATTTGATAAAGGAAGAACAACAACACATGAGATTGGACACTTTTTAAACTTACGCCATATTTGGGGTGATGGTGGATGTGGAGTTGATGATTTTGTTGAGGATACTCCAGAATCGGATGCATCAAACTTCGGGTGCGCTTCTTCACATGAGTCTTGTGGTTCGTTAGATATGGTTCAAAATTATATGGATTATTCCGATGATGCTTGTATGAACTTGTACACTTTAGGTCAAAAAAACAGAATGAGAGCTGTTTTAGAAGAAGGCGGTGTGCGACACGAACTTGCTTTATCTGATAAAACGACTGACCTAGTTTGTAATGCATCAATTCCAACAGGAGTTTCTGCTTCTGATATATCTTATGATCAGGCAACGATTAGTTGGAATGAAGTAATGAACGCAAGTTATGAAATAAGATATCGCCCAGTGGGAACTACAGATTGGTTATTGAGTACGGCTTCTGAAATTCCAAGTACAATTACTGAGTTGACAGGTTCAACTGAATATGAAGTGCAGGTTCGAAGTATTTGTCCTTCTGAAAGTTCTGAGTTTAGTGCCTCAGCGACGTTTACTACTCTAGAAACACCTCCAATGTATTGTGAATCTGGAGGAACTAATGTTAGCGATGAGTATATTCAGACTGTTCAATTAGGAGATATCAACAATGTGTCTGAAACCAATACTGGATATTCGGACTACACGGAAATTTCGACGGATTTGGAAACTGGTGTTGAACACACGATTACAATAACACCTGAATGGCCTGGTACTGTATTTAACGAAGGTTACGGAGTATTTATCGATTATAATCAGGATTATGATTTTGATGACGAAGGAGAAACTGTATTTACGGCGACTCCATCAACAACAACACCAATGGTAGGTACGTTTACAATTCCTGAGGATGCATTAGAAGGTCCAACAAGAATGCGTGTTGTTTTAAGATTTAATGCTACACCTGACGCCTGTGGTACTTTTACCTATGGAGAAACTGAAGATTACACAGTGGTAATTGGAGGGGGAGATACTGAAGCACCAACAGCACCAACGGAACTTACTGCTTCTAATGTTAAAGCCATATCGTTAACATTAAACTGGAATGCTTCTACTGATAATGTTGGAGTAACGGAATACGATGTGTATCAAGATTCAGAATTAATTGCGACTGTTACAGAAACTACAGCAAATATTTCAGATTTATCTCCGAGAACAAGATATTCTTTCTATGTTGTAGCTAAAGATGCAGCTGGAAATGAATCAGAGTCAAGCAATGTGTTAACAGTTCGAACAAAGAAACTGAGATATTGTAAGTCAAAAGGAAAGAATGCTTCTTATGAGTGGATTGATTTCGTGAAGTTTGGTGGAATGAAAAATAAAACCAAAAGTGATGCTGGTTATGGTGATTTCACAAATAAAGTGGCAAATGTTGAACGTGGAACTACCAATAAAATAGTTTTTAGTGCTGCGTTTAGAACTCTTTCTTACCTAGAACATTGGGCAATTTGGATTGATTTTAATCAAGATGGAACATTTGGAGATGATGAAAAGGTAGTAACAGGATCGTCATCAAAAGATAAAAACTTAAAGAGAAATATTACAATTCCTGCCGATGCTAAACTAGGGAGAACTCGAATGAGAGTTTCGATGAAGTCAGATGCACCTCAAACGGCCTGTGAAAAATTTGATTTCGGTGAGGTAGAAGATTATACTGTAAATATTTCTGAATTTTCTGGAAGAGACTTCAATAATACCGATGTATCGAGTACTGATAATGCAGAAACATTGGGTTATGAAAAAGGAGTTTCTGTAGTTACTTATCCAAATCCAGTAGAGGATTATTTGGGAGTAAACATGAGGAAAATAGTTGAGGGAGCAACGTTCAGAATAGTAAACACTTCAGGTAAAGTTGTTTCAAATTCTAGTTCGTTAACTAAAACAATTGATGTTTCTCAACTAAACCCAGGAATTTATGTTTTGGAAGTAAATGATACTCAAAAAACGTTCAAAACAAAGTTTATTAAGAAATAATTTCTCCGAATAATAATTGAATTGATATCGAAGAAGCTCAGATTTTATCTGAGCTTTTTTGTTTTTTTAATAGGTTAAATGTCTTTTTATTAGGTTTTTAATAAAAAAATGTATCTTTGAGGTGTAAATCATGATTTTTTTGTGATTTATTTTGAAAACTAAAAACATTAATTAAAACCCTTCTAAAATGAAACCAAAAATTACTTTGGCACTATTGTGCTGGTTTTTTGTGGGTGCTTTGCTTGCCCAAGACAAACGGAATTGTCATACAATGGATAACTTAGAGTATAGACAATCAAAAGATCCTCAATTAAAACAAAGAATGCTCCAAATCGAAACATTCACTCAAGAAAAAGTGAGAATGATGGGGCATCCAGGTAGACAAGTTGTTGGGAATATTATAAAAATTCCTGTGGTTGTACACGTTATTTACAGTAATTCTCAAGAAAATATTAGCCAAGCTCAAATTCAATCACAAATAGATGTGATTAACGAAGACTACAGAAGAACTAACTCTGATCAAACAAATAAGTGGTCGCAAGCCGCAGATACCCAAATTGAGTTTTACTTAGCTCAAGTAGATCCTAATGGAAACCCTACAAACGGTGTTACAAGAAAATCTTCTACAAAAACATCTTGGGGTACAAATGACGCAATGAAAAAATCATCTCAAGGTGGAGTTAATCCATGGAATCCTGCTGAATATTTAAATATGTGGGTTTGTAACATAGGGGGAGGAATCTTAGGATATGCTCAGTTTCCAGGTGGTGCAGCTGCTACTGATGGAGTTGTAATGAGCCCTCAATACTTTGGTAGTTCAGATAAAGGATCTGGGTTTTATTTATCAGCTCCTTTCGATAAAGGAAGAACAACAACTCATGAAATAGGACATTATTTAAACTTGCGCCATATTTGGGGTGATGGAGGATGTGGTGTTGACGATTTTGTATCGGATACTCCAGAATCTGACGCTGCTAATTATGGATGTTCTTCAAATCATACTTCTTGTGGTTCAGCCGATATGGTGGAAAACTACATGGATTATTCGGATGATACATGTATGAACTTATTTACTACCGGACAAAAAAACAGGATGCGTGCCGTTTTAGAAACTGGTGGTGTTAGAAGAAGTTTAGCTTTATCTGATAAAACAGGTGGAGGAAGTAACTGTACAGCAACAGTTCCAACGGGTGTAACTGTAGCATCAATTACTTCTTCAGGAGCAACGGTTTCTTGGAATGCTGTTTCAGGAGCAACGTATGATGTAAGATACCGTCAATCTGGAACAAGTACATGGACAACAAATGCCGTTTCAGGAACATCTACTTCGCTAAGTGGATTATCAGCTTCTACGCAGTATCAAGTTCAAGTGCGCAGTAAGTGTTCTGACGGATCAAACTCGTCTTATTCAAGTTCAACGAACTTTACAACAACAGCGGTTACAATCTCTTATTGTGCTTCAAAAGGGAATAATGTAAACGATGAATACATTCAAAGAGTTCAACTAGGATCTATAAACAATGCATCTGGTGCTGGTAACGGTTACACCGATCATACATCGATTTCAACGAATTTGGCTAAATCAACTTCTCATACAATTACTATTACACCAAGATGGACAGGAACTATTTATAACGAAGGTTACGGTGTGTTTATCGATTATAATAAAGACGGTGATTTTGCAGATGTGGGTGAAACTGTATGGACAAAAGCTGCTTCGAAGGATACTCCTGTGAGTGGAACTTTCACAGTACCAACGAGTGCTTCTGAAGGAGCAACAAGAATGCGTGTTATACTAAGATATAATGCTGTGCCAAGTTCTTGTGGTACTTATAATTACGGTGAAACGGAAGATTATACCGTAGTAATTGGTGCTGCTCAAGCAGATACTCAAGCACCGACAACACCAGGAAATGTAACAGCCTCAAATATTGCTCAAACAAGTTTAAGTTTAAGCTGGACTGCATCAACAGATAATGTTGGAGTAACAGGATATGATGTATATCGTGGATCAACAAAAATAACTTCAGTTACCGGAACTTCATACAATGTAACTGGACTAACGGCAAATACTTCATATACATTCTCAGTAAGAGCATTGGATGCAGCTGGAAATGAATCTGGAGCAGGAAGTGTTACAGCAACTACATTAGGAAACACAGTTTCTTATTGTACTTCGAAAGGAAATAATTCTAGTTATGAGTGGATCGACTATGTTTCTTTTGGAGGAATGACTAACAGTTCTGGAAACGACGGAGGATATAAGGATAACACTAGTAAAGTAGCTACCGTTGGTAGAGGAACAACAAATCAATTATTAGTAAGTGCTGGTTTTAGAAGTACTTCATATAATGAGTACTGGGCAATTTGGATAGACTATAACAAAGATGGTACATTCTCTAGTAGTGAAAAAGTAGCTTCAGGGTCTTCAACAAGTTCAGGTAATTTGAGTTATAATGTTTCTATTCCTTCAAGTGCTTCTTTAGGTCAAACAAGAATGAGAGTTTCTATGAAATGGAATGCTTCTCAATCTGCTTGTGAAAGTTTTTCTTACGGGGAAGTTGAAGATTATACGGTAAATATTACTTCAAGTTCAGCAAAAACAGGAGAGGTAGTCGATGCTGAGCAATTAAGATTTGAAAACCACGTAGATTTAATGGCTTATCCAAATCCGGTAAGAAATTTTGTAAATGTAAAAGTTGGATTCAGACTGGAAAATGCTACCTATCGAATTGTTAATACTATTGGAAGTGTTGTGAAGTCAGGAAAATTAACATCTAATATTGATGTTTCTTCACTAAACTCTGGAGTATATATTTTAGAGGTTAATGATAGTCAGAAATTAATGACAACAAAACTGGTTAAAGAATAGGTTTGTAAACCGATATTTATACTAAAAAGCTCGAGATTTTCTCGGGCTTTTTTCATTTTATGCAAATGGATTTGGCGAAAAGCGCCCGAAATAAGGCGTAATAACGCCCCAAAAAACGTCTATTTTTTGCAAAAAACGCAAATTATATTGAATTATAAACTTGATAAAAACATGTGTCAATCGTTGTAAAATCTACATAATTACTAGGGTTAAGGTGTTTTTTCGTTCGAAATCGTTATCGTGTTTTCGTAAATAGTTATTTTTTTGTTAAAAAATATATATATATTTGGCAGTGTTTTGGTGAAAATATTATGAATTATCAACTTTTATTGATGTTTAAATAATAAATAATCAAACTAAACTAAATTAAAACCCTTCTTACAATGAAACACAAGTACTTTAAAAGTCTTGTGGTTGCTGGCGTGTTCATTGGCTTTAGCCTCAATTCACAAGTGCAAGCGCAAACTAAAAGTGAAGTTGATCAAATCCGAAAAGGATACAACTTAACAAAACTCGAAAACCTGAGGCAATCTCTTCAACAAAAGGCTTCAGAAGAAAAACAAAAAGCTTTATTACTGGCTCAACAAAACGGTTGGCAAACAAAGTTTACAACTAAAGATGGTAGTCTTGTTGAGCTGCAAAAAGTTGTTGATGGTAAACCTATTTATTACACAACTTTTAATGCTGCGGCTGCTAAATCTACTAGGGCGGATCACCTAAATTCAGGAGGTTCTCTTGGATTGAGCTTAAATGGACAAAACTTAACCGCTCATGTTTGGGATGGTGGAATTGCTCGAGCTACGCATAGAGAATATGATGGAGCTGGAGGAACAAATCGTTTTACCGTGGGAGATGGTAGTTCTTCACAGAATTTCCACGCGGCTCACGTAACAGGAACAATTATTGCATCCGGAGTAACAGCTTCTGCAAAAGGTATGGCACCTCATGCAAAAGCAGTTGGTTACGACTGGAACAGTGACACTTCGGAAGCTACAACTGCTGCAGCTAATGGAATGTTGATTTCGAATCACTCTTATGGTTATAGAGCGAGTCAAATCCCTGATTATTACTTTGGTGCTTATATTGGAGTATCACGTGATTGGGATCAAATCATGTTTAATGCTCCACAATACCTAATGGTAGTTGCTGCGGGTAATGATGGAAATGATAACTCTTCTAATGGAAATCCTTTAAATGGGAATTCTTCTTATGATAAATTATCGGGGCATTCAACAACTAAAAATAACTTAGTTGTAGCGAATGCAAATGACGCTAACATTGATGCAAATGGTAACCTAATTTCTGTGACTATAAATAGCTCAAGTAGTGAAGGGCCAACAGATGATTATCGTATTAAACCAGATATTACTGGTAATGGAACTCAGTTATATTCTACGTATCACAATGGTGATGCATCTTATAACAACCTAACAGGAACGTCAATGGCATCTCCAAACGTTACAGGTTCATTATTATTATTACAAGAACATTATAATAATACTCAAGGAACTTTTATGAGAGCTGCAACCTTAAAAGGTTTAGCACTACACACAGCTGATGATGCTGGTGCTTCTGGACCTGATGCAGTTTATGGATGGGGATTATTGAATGTGAAAAAGGCAGCGGAAGCAATTACGCAAAAAGGAACACAATCAAGAGTTCAAGAGCTTACTTTAAACTCTGGGCAATCGTATACAATTACTGTTGATTCTGATGGAACAAGCCCTTTGTTGGCTTCAATTTCTTGGACGGACAGACCAGGTACAGCGAATACTGGAACAGCAAACGTAACAACACCTGTTTTAGTAAACGATTTGGATATTCGAGTTTCAAAATCAGGAACAAATTATTTACCTTATAAATTAACAGGACCAACAACAAATGCTAAGCAAGACAACAACGTTGACCCTTTTGAAAGAGTTGATGTAGCAAATGCTTCAGGAACTTATACAATTACAGTTACTCATAAAGGAAGTTTAACAGGAGGAAGTCAAGATTTTACATTAATCGTAACAGGTGCTACGGGAACTTCTGTATGTGATGCAACTGTTCCAACAGGAGTTAGCACATCAGATGTAGCTTCTTCTAGTGCAACGGTTTCTTGGTCTGCAGTTACAGGAGCATCTTATGATGTAAAATATCGCCAAGTGGGTACAAGTACTTGGACAACAAATGCAGTTTCTGGAACATCTACGTCCTTAACTGGATTATCTCCTTTAACCTCTTATGAAGTTCAGGTTCGTAGTAAATGTTCTTCTGGAAATTCAGCATATAGTGCATCAGTGAACTTTACAACTCCAGATGTACCACCAATTAGCTGTTCTTCAACAGTAAGTACGTTCCCATATGGACAAGGTTTTGAGTCAGGAGATGGATGGACTCAAGTAACTGGTGACGATGGAAACTGGGTAAGAAGAAGTGGAAGTACTCCTTCTTCAGGAACTGGACCTAGTTCTGCAAGTGAAGGATCTTTCTATTTATTCTTAGAAGCTTCTACAAACGGAAGTGCTGGACAAATTGGTAACAATGCTACAGCAATCTTAGAAAGTCCATGTTTTGATTTATCATCAGCTACGTCGGCTTCATTTAGCTTTAAAAACCATATGTATGGTAATAATATAGGAACTTTAACAGTACAAGGTTCTTCGGATGGAACTACTTGGGCTAATCTTTGGACTGCTTCGGGTAGTAAAGGAAATCAATGGAATTCTGATTCAGTAGATCTTGCAGCTTATGCAGGAGGTATTGTAAAATTAAGAATTGTTGGTAAAACCGGTAACGGTTGGTCAAGTGACATCGCTGTTGACGATTTATCTGTAGCAACTTCTGGTGGAGGTTCAGATACGGAAGCACCAAGTACGCCAACAAGCTTAACGGCTTCAAATACAACGCAAACAACAACATCATTAAGCTGGACAGCTTCAACGGATAATGTTGGGGTAACTGGGTATGATGTTTACCAAGGAGCAACGAAAATCGCAACTGTTACTGGAACTACATACAATGTAACTGGTTTAACGGCAAGTACTACATATATGTTCTCTGTGAAAGCAAAGGATGCAGCAGGAAACGAATCTGCTTCAAGTAATGTTGTAAGCGTTACAACTCAAGCAGTACCAGTTAATTATTGTGCTTCAAAAGGAAACAACTCAAGCTACGAGTGGATTGATTATGTTGCTTTTGGAGGAATGACTAACACTTCAGGTAATGATGGAGGATACAGAGATTATACTGATAAAGTAGCAAACGTTGGTAGAGGAGGTACCTACCAATTAGTATTTAGTGTTGGATTTAGAAGTACTTCTTATACAGAACACTGGGCGGTTTGGATTGATTATAATCGCGATGGTACATTCTCGAGCAATGAGCGTGTGGCTACAGGAGTTTCAGCAAGTTCTGGAAACTTAAGTGAAAACGTAACAATTCCTTCTTCTGCAGTTTTAGGGCAAACTAGAATGCGTGTTTCTATGAAGTGGAATGCTTCTCAAACAGCTTGTGAAACGTTCTCTTATGGAGAAGTTGAAGATTATACCGTAAATATTTCTGCGAATGCGGCAAACTATGTGACATTTTCAGAAACAAATACTGAAAAATTAGGAAACGAACTAATTTCAGATTTAATAACCTACCCAAATCCAGCTACAAATTTCGTACACGTTAAGGCAGGATTCAGAACAGATGGGACAACATATAGAATCGTAAATACTATCGGGGCAACAGTTAAATCTGGAGTATTTACATCTAACATTGACGTATCACAATTAAACTCAGGGATTTATTTACTTGAGGTTAATGATGGTCAAAAACAAATATCTACCAAGCTAATAAAGAATTAGAAGAACACATTTATTATTAACACTAAGGCGGTGAGAGACTTTTTGTCTCTCGCTGCTTTTACCCTAACACCCTTATTAATATGAATATTAAGTTTAGAGTATTAATTGGAGGGCTGTCTTTGGCGGCTGTTTCAATTATTGGTTCTAAGTATTTAAAAGAACAAAATGCTACTGAAGAAATAGCAAAAAAACGCCAAGTGCATAGCACTTTTATGAAAAAGAGTCCGTTGAATGAAACGTTAAAATGGGGGAAGAAAGAAAGAAAATTAAAGGGATTACCGCCTAACAGGTATTTTGATCAAATGCAGTTATTAACCATGAATCCAGCGACTGGAAAAATGGAAGATGGTAGCTTAGCAGGATTAAGAGAACAATTACTACAAGAAAGAATTTCAAGACAAAACCAAAGAAGTACACCAGGAGAAGATGGGAATTCTTGGGTGGAAAGAGGTCCAAATAATGTAGGGGGAAGAACAAGAGTTATTTTATTTGACCCAAATGATGCTTCTAATAATACCGTTTATGCGGGAGGTGTAAGTGGTGGTTTATGGAAGAACACAAATATTACAAGTTCAGCTTCTCAATGGTCAAGAGTTCAGAATGTTCCAGGAAATTTATCTGTAACATCAATCACTGTTGATCCAAGAAACTCAAACAGATGGTATGTTGGGACTGGTGAGCAATATACTGCTGGTGACGTTGTTGGAAACGGAGTTTACGTAACTAATGATGGAGGAACTACATGGACTGCTGTAAATATACCAGCCGCTGGTGGAGGTGACATCAATCACAATGCGAGCAACGTGTTTTTATCTGGTATTCACTATGTAAATGACGTATTAGCATGGGATAACGGAACTTCTACTGAATTATACGTGGCGGTTGGAGCTCATGTTTATGGAGATGCATCAAGTCCTAGAAACTGGTTAGGATTACAATCAGCAGGTTTATATAGATCAACCGATGGAGGAACCACTTGGGGAAGAATAGAATCGGCTAATATGAAATATACATTCAGTGGAAACGACTATTTCTATATTCCTAATGACTTAGAAGTTGGCGCTGACAACAGACTTTGGATGGGAACGATCTCATCAGTTCTAGATTCAAATAGTGGAGGTAGAGTATTTAGTTCAACAAATGGTGGTACATGGGCAGAAGCTGCTGCTTCACCATTAACAAGCTCAAATAGAGTTGAATTGGAGCCATCGGCTACAAATGCAAACAAAATATATGCATTAACACAAGGAACAGCAAACACAGCACCTGTACATATTTATAAAACTACAAATGCGTTTGCTAGTGTTACTACAACATCATTACCAAATGATGCTGATACAGGAATTGCTGCAAACGACTTTTGTAGAGGTCAGGCATTTTATGATTTAGTAATTGAGGCAGATCCAACTAATGATAATGTAGTTTATGTTGGAGGAATCGACTTGTTTAAAAGTACTAATGGAGGAACTTCATGGTCTCAATTATCACATTGGTATGGAGGTTTTGGATTCCAAAATGTTCATGCAGATCAACACTCTATTGCTTTTGGAAATAACAACTCGTCAAGAATGTTATTCGGAAATGATGGAGGTATTTATTACTCAGGAAATGCAGGAGGAACAATTAGTGTAAGAAACAGAGGATATAATGTAACACAGTTCGTAAAAGCAGGTATCGGACCTGATGGAGCTGGAGATACAGGTGGAATATTTACAGCTGGTGCACAAGATAACGGTACACAAGCGTTCAGAAATCCAACTCCAGGAATTAACAGTACTACTTTCTTAAGTGATGGAGATGGGTTCTATACATTCGTTGATAAGGATGGTGATTACATGATTGCTACGTATGTAAGAAATGTAATTTATCGTTTTAACTTACCATGGAATGGTTTAGGAAGACAGCAAGGTGGAGCAACTACTTTATTAAACGAGCAAGGTACTGGAGATTTCGTAAACCCAATGGGATATGACGATTCAGCAAACCGTTTATTAACGAATGCTTCAACAGATACAGCAAAGTCTATCAAGAGTATTAACGTTGCAGCTAATTCTAAAGGAAATATTACAAATGCATTATTAGATGCAAGTCCAACGGCTTTTAGAGCATCTCCTTTTGCTAATAATACTTGGTATGTTGGTTTAGCCAACGGTAAATTATTGCGATTAACAAATGTTACTAATTCAAGTGCTACTTGGACGAATATCAATACTCCGTTTATAGGATCAGTTTCTTCTGTGAGATTTGGTGCAACGGCTAACGATATTTTCGTAACAATTCACAATTATGGTGTAACTAGTGTTTGGGCAACTGCAGATGGTGGTGCAAACTGGGTGAATAAAGAAGGAGATTTACCAAATATTCCAGTGAGAGATTTCTTACAAAACCCATTGTCTAGAAATGAAGCTATTATCGCAACTCAATTAGGGGTTTGGTCTACTTCAAACTTCAACGATGCAAATCCAACATGGTCTCAAGCATATAATGGAATGAGTGATGTTAGCGTAACGTCTTTCGATTATTGGAATGTAAGTGGAGATCATACAAATAATAAAATTATTGCTTCTACTTACGGTAGAGGAGTATTTACAGGTGAATTTACAGCGTCTAATGCTACTCCAGATACACAGGCTCCAACGGTACCAACAAATGTTGTTGCGAACTCTGTAACGGCTACTGGGTTAACATTAACTTGGACAGCTTCAACAGATAATATTGCTGTAACTGGATATGATATTTACCAAGGAACGACTAAAATAGGAACTTCTACAACCACTTCGTTTAATGTAACAGGATTAACTGCTAATACGAATTATACCTTTACAGTGAAGGCAAAAGATGCAGCTGGAAACGAGTCTGCTGCAAGTAGTGTGGTAAACGTAACTACACCTGGAGTAACAATTACTTATTGCGATTCTAAAGGAAACAGTGTTTCTGATGAATATATTCAAAGAGTTCAGTTAGGAAGTATCGATAATACGTCTGCTGCATCTAGTGGATATACCGATCATACATCTATTTCAACGAATTTAGAGAAAGGTCAATCGAATACAATTACCATTACTCCAAACTGGGTAGGAACAGTGTATAACGAAGGTTATGGAGTATTTATTGACTACAACCAAGATGGTGATTTTGCTGACGCAGGAGAAACTGTTTGGACGAAGTCAGCATCAAAAACAACACCAGTAAGCGGATCTTTCACAGTTCCAAACACAGCTTTAAACGGTGAAACTAGAATGCGTGTTATTTTAAGATACAATACAATTCCTTCTTCTTGTGGTTCTTATGACTATGGTGAAACAGAAGATTACACAGTGAATATAACAGAAGCCGTTGCGGATACTGAAGCTCCAACCGCTCCTAGTAGTTTAGCTACTTCTAATGTTGCTCAAACAACATTAAGTTTAGTATGGACAGCGTCAACGGATAATGTAGGTGTAACTGGGTATGATGTATACCAAGGAACAACGAAAATAGGAACAACAGTTTCAACGTCTTACAATGTAACAGGATTAACAGCAAATACGGCTTATACTTTTTCTGTAAAAGCAAATGATGCAGCTGGAAACGAATCTAATTCAAGTAATGTAGTTAATGTAACTACCTTAGGAAATGTAGTTTCTTACTGTGCGTCTAAAGGTAATAGAGTAAGTTACGAATGGATCGATTATGTTTCGTTTGGAGGAATGACGAATACAACGGCAGCGAATGGTGGATATGGTGATTTCACAAACAAAGTGGCTACGGTTACCAGAGGAACAACCAATCAGATTTTAGTGAGCGCTGGATTTAGTGGTTCTGCATATACAGAATACTTCACAGTTTGGATTGATTACAACCAAAATGGAACTTTTGAAAGCAATGAGCAAACATCGTTAGGTTCTTCAAGAACTGCAACAAACAGATCTGCGAATATTTCAATTCCTTCTTCGGCAAACTTAGGTCAAACAAGAATGAGAGTTTCTATGAAATATAATGCAGCTTCAACTGCTTGTGAAACTTTTGCTGATGGAGAAGTGGAGGACTACACGGTAAATATTACGAATTCAACTTCAGCGGTAGCGGTGGCTTCAAATGATGAATATGCTGAGCCGTTGGATAAAGATGGATTAACAAGTTTAACTGTTTATCCAAACCCAGCTATTAATAATGTTATTGTAAGATTTGGAAACAATGACAAAGTAGACTATAAAATAACCAACGCTATTGGTCAAGTAGTTCAAGAAGGAAATACAATCAATAACACCATAAATATTGCGGAATTACAAAGTGGAATTTATGTGTTAGAGGCGACCGATGGACAAAAATCAACAACTGCTAAGTTAGTTAAGAGATAAATTATCATTAAACCCTTCTTCTTTTAACTAATGCACGCCCTGAGCTTTTTGCTCAGGGTTTTTTTATATTCTGAATATATCTGAAATTGAATTACTAAGACTCTCCATGTAACTTTAATTTTTAATGATAAATATTCTAAGGAATTGATCCGATAATTCGTTTTGTACCCATGAATTCGATTTTTTGAAGTTTGATAGAAATTTTAAACTGATAAGGGTCTGTTTTTCTTGATTTAAAGCCGTTTAAATAAGTTGTTTTTAATGTAAATACCTAGTAGATAAAGCGTTGAAGCCCATTTAAGATAGACGATTAACAGAAAAACGACATTCTTTGTTTCATTTTGTTTTTTAGGAGTATTATTAGTTGAATATCAACTACATTGCAACCCATTTGCAAAAAATGTTAAGATATCTTTTTCTTAACATCGGGGGGCAAACAAACAACTATATCTAACAAAAACCTTTCAAAAATGAATCATAGGTATTTTAAAATGCTTGTGTTCGCAGGTACGTGTTTAGGCGCTAGTCTTTTCACTCAATTGCAAGCACAAAACAAACAACAAATTCAAAAGATTCGTAGTAGTTACGATTTAACTAAGCTTGAAACTCTCAAGAAAACACTACGAACAAAGCAAGCCAATCAAAAACAAGAAGCACTACTACTAGCGAAACAAAAAGGTTGGAAAACTGAGATTTTAAAAAAGGATGGCGGTTTTATGGAACTTCAAAGAGTCGATAAAGGAATGCCAATTTATTATGCCACAGACAACGTTGATGCGGCGAAATCAACAAGAACAGATCATTTGCATACAGGAGGATCTTTAGGTTTGAATCTTTTAGGACAAGGAATGACGATTAATGTTTGGGATGGAGGTGCAGTTCAATTAACTCATGAGGATTATGACGGCCCAGGAGGAAATAACCGTGCATCTATTATTGATGGTGTCACCAATAGAAATGCAAATACATTCCACGCAGCACATGTTACTGGAACATTAATTGGGTCTGGGGTTTATCAATCGAATGCTAAAGGGATGGCTCCTCATGCGAAAGCCAAAACTGCCGATTGGAATAACGATATTTCGGAGGCAACTTCTGAGGCTTCAAGTGGGATGCTAGTTTCGAATCATTCTTATGGTATTCCATTTAGAGATCCTAATACGGGACAAGTTTGGATTCCTCAACATTATTTTGGGGGATATATAACCGAATCTCGTCAATGGGATGAACTAATGTTTAATGCGCCTTATTATTTAATGGTTAGATCCGCAGGAAACGATGGTGATGACAATAACGCTAATAACAATCCTACTGGAGGTTTTGGATTCGATAAGCTTACTTCAGCAGCAACATCTAAAAATAATTTAGTCGTTGCAAATGCTCAGGATGCAAACGTTGATTCCAATGGGAATTTAATTTCTGTAGCGATTAATTCGTCAAGTAGTGAAGGTCCAACAGATGACTTCAGAATTAAACCAGATATTACTGGAAATGGAACTGATGTATATTCATCATTTGATTTCGCAAGTTTTGCTATGAATCCAGGAGCTCCAAATTTAAGTGATGGAAATACGAATGATGACTATTATTCTATCAGTGGAACTTCAATGTCTGGGCCAAATGTGGCAGGTTCTTTATTATTGCTCCAGCAGCATCATAAAAACTTGAATAACGGAGATTTTATGAAGGCGGCAAGCTTAAAAGGTTTGGCTTTACATACTGCAGATGATGCAGGAGTTTCAGGTCCTGATGCTGTTTTTGGATGGGGATTATTAAATACCAAAAGAGCAGCGGAAACGATTACAAAGAAAGGTAATCAATCTAAAATGGAAGAATTAACATTGAGTTCTGGTCAAACTTATACCATTACTGTTCAGTCGGATGGAACAAGTCCTTTATTGGCGTCAATTTCTTGGACTGATAGACCGGGAACGGCAAATACAACGGTGAATTCAACTACACCAGTATTGGTTAATGATTTAGATATTAGAGTATCAAAAAACGGTACAACGTATTTACCATATAAGCTAACTGGTGCAACCACAAGTGCTAAGCAAGACAATAATGTAGATCCTTATGAAAGAGTTGATATTGATAACGCTTCAGGAACATATACGATTACTGTAACTCATAAAGGTTCTTTAGTTGGAGGAAGTCAAGACTATTCATTGATAGTTACAGGAATTACAAGTAATACTTCTGTTTGTAATGCAACAGTACCTACAGGAGTTACTACTTCTGACGTTACTTCTTCCACGGCAACAGTTTCTTGGGATGCTGTTCCACAAGCAACTTATGAAGTGAGATACCGTCAAGTAGGAACAACTGCTTGGACAACAGTACCAGTGCTATCTACTTCAACAAACTTAACAGGATTATCAGAGAGCACACAATATGAAGTTCAAGTTCGAAGTGTATGTTCTTCAGGGAATTCAAACTACAGTAGTTCAACGAACTTTACAACCCAATCGGGAGGAGGTACACCACCGCCATCACAATATTGTGAGTCTAACGGGAATAATCCGAGTGAAGAACATATTCAAAGAGTTCAATTAGGAACTATTAACAAAACATCTGGAGGTACCAGTGGGTATTCTGATTATACAAGTGTTTCAACCGATCTGGAAAAATCAACAGAACATACGATTGTCATTACACCAAGATGGACAGGATCTGTATATAACGAAGGATATGCAGTTTTTATAGATTATAATCAAGATGGTGATTTTGCAGATGCAGGGGAAACAGTTTGGACGAAGTCTCCTTCTACAAATACAGCAGTTTCTGGAACATTTACGGTTCCTGCAAGTGCAAAAGAAGGAGCAACAAGAATGCGCGTTATTTTAAGATACAATGCAATACCAAGTGCTTGTGGAACTTATGATTATGGTGAAACAGAAGATTATACAGTTGTTATAGGTGGATCAGAGGCAGATACTGAAGCTCCTTCGACACCAACTAATTTAACAGCTTCAAATATTACACAAACGGAAGTTCGTTTAACTTGGACAGCTTCAACTGATAATGTTGGGATAGAAGGGTATTATGTTTATGTAAATGGAACCCTTGTAGGAACAACTACCGATACCTTTATGGATATTACAGGGTTGGATCCTAGTACTACTTACACATTTACAGTTGTCGCATTTGATGCAGCTGGAAATGAATCGTCTCAAGCGACGACAACAGCAACTACTTTGAGTAATGTGGTTAGCTATTGTTCTTCAGGAGGAAATAATGCGAGCTATGAATGGATCGACTATGTTGCTTTTGGTGGCATGACAAACAGTACAGGAAGTGATTATGGTTATGGAGACTATACTAACAAAGTGGCTACTGTTGGAGTTGGAGGTACATATCACTTGTTATTTAGTGCTGGTTTTTCAAGTACTCCATACGTAGAGTACTGGGCTGCATGGATTGATTTCAACCAAGATGGTGTTTTTGCGGCTTCAGAGAAAGTTACCGAAGGAAGTTCATCAAGTTATGATTTATTAACGACTCAAGTAGCAATCCCTTTTTCAGCTTTATTAGGACAAACAAGAATGCGCGTTTCGATGAAGTGGAATGGAAGTCAAACAGCATGTGAAACTTTTGGATATGGAGAAGTGGAAGATTATACCGTAAATATCGTTTCAAACGGAGGCGCTTCGAATGGAGTATTCAGTAATATCAATGCAGAAACTTTGAGAAATGATGTAATTACAGATATTAACGTATATCCTAATCCAGTAGAATCATTTGTTCAAATAAAAGGTCTTTCTTCTTTAAAAGATGCTCCTTACACTATTTCAGATGCTTTAGGAAGAATAATTGAGGAAGGTAAGTTTAAGCCTAACATGAATGTATCAAGTTTGAAATCCGGTATTTATTTATTAGAAATCAATGATGGACAAAAACTATTGAGAACAAAACTGATTAAAAAGTAATAGAATTCAAGATTATAATAAACGTTTCTTTCTATAAGATTCGAATACTCGATGGTGAATGAAGAAAGAGGTTGTGAAAAGCAACCTCTTTTTCTTTGGGGGAATTTTGTATTGCTTTGAGAATATTTTGGTACTGTTTTAATTACTTTTGTCACATGAATTATTTAACGGTAGAAAACATCTCCAAATCATACGGAGAAAGAGTATTGTTTCAAGATATTTCTTTTGGAATAAATAAAGACCAGAAAATTGCTTTTGTAGCTAAAAACGGAAGTGGAAAAACTTCTATACTAAATATTATTGCGGGGAAAGATACTCCCGATACTGGTCAGGTAATTAATAGAAAAGGGATACATATAGCCTATTTGGCTCAAGATTCAAGTTTTGATCCAGACTTAACCATTGAAGAAACTATTTTTTCTACAGAGAATAAAATACTACCTATAATTCAACAGTACGAAAAAGCGTTGGAAAATCCAGACAACCAAGAAGCTTACCAAAAAGCTTTTGAACTAATGGAGCAGCATAATGCTTGGGATTTCGAAACACAGTACAAGCAAATTCTTTCGAAGCTTAAATTAGATAACTTAAAACAAAAGGTAAAAACACTTTCTGGAGGACAGAAAAAGCGTTTAGGCTTAGCTATTATCTTAATTAACAAGCCAGATCTTTTAATTTTAGATGAGCCAACCAACCATTTAGATTTAGAAATGATTGAATGGCTAGAGGCGTTTTTTGCAAAGGAGAAAATTACGTTGTTTATGGTAACGCACGATCGTTACTTTTTAGAGCGCGTTTGTAATGAAATATTAGAGCTTGACAATGGTAAGTTGTATAAGTATAAAGGAAATTACTCGTATTACTTACAAAATAAAGAAGAGCGCATGGCGCTAGAGGCTACCAATTTAAGTAAAGCCAAAAGTTTATTTAAAAAAGAACTCGATTGGATGCGTCGTCAGCCTAAGGCAAGAACAACCAAATCAAAGTCTAGAATTGATGACTTTTTTGAAATTAAAAAGAAAGCACATCAGAGAAGACAAGACCATCAAGTACAACTTGAAATAAATATGGAGCGTTTAGGAAGTAAAATTGTTGAGCTTCATAATTTAAAAAAGTCATTTGGAGATAAGGTAATTCTCGACAGTTTCGAGTATGTTTTCAAAAAAGGAGAGCGTATCGGAATAATTGGAAAGAACGGAACAGGAAAATCATCATTCCTCAACATTTTAACCCAGAGAGAAGGGATTGATGGAGGAAAAGTGGTTATAGGAGAAACCGTAAAATTTGGTTACTATACACAGAGAGGAATAGAAATAAAGGAAGGTCAAAAAGTAATTGATGTAATAAAGGAGTTCGGAGAGTACATCCCTTTAACAAAAGGAAGAAAGATCTCTGCCGGACAACTACTTGAACGTTTTTTGTTTAATAGAAAGAAGCAACATGATTTTGTAGAAAAATTATCTGGAGGAGAACAAAAACGTTTGTACTTATGTGCTGTATTAATTCAAAATCCAAACTTTTTAATTCTCGATGAGCCAACAAATGACCTCGATGTGGTTACCTTGAATGTTTTGGAAAGCTTTTTACTTGATTACCCTGGAAACTTAATGGTAGTATCACACGACCGTTACTTTATGGATAAAATAGTAGATTCTCTTTTTGTGTTTAGAGGAGAAGGAATTGTGGAGAATTTCCCAGGGAATTACTCTGATTTTAGAGCATATGAAAATTCTCAACCCCCACAAGTCAAAGAAGAAAAGAAAGTAACTGAAACGAAAACTAAAGCGCCGCAAAAAGGAAAGTTAAGTTATAATGAGAAAAGAGAATATGGTACTTTAGAGAAAGATATAGAGAATCTGCAAAAGAAACGAAAAGTTATTGAAGATATGTTTACCAATGGAGAGGTGGCCTCAGAAGACATTAATGAGAAATCTGTCGAGCTTCAGGGAATTATAGAAACAATTGAAGAGAAGGAAGAGCGTTGGTTTGAATTATCAATGAAGCTGGAAGAATAAGTCTGAAGGCTTTATAAATTAATAGATTTAAGAAATAAATAAAACCACTTCTTAGGAAGTGGTTTTTTGCATAATCCAAGTTGATTCTTGAACCGCTCGGAAAAAAATAAATCGTCTATTTGTTTGATTTTAAATATGACTACTTATTAAGTAGTATGTATTTTGAATATATATTACCCAACAAATAAAAAACATCTCGATTGTGCTAGGGGAATAGCAACAACTAAGATGTTTTTATTGGGGAATAAACTAATTATTGGGGAATAATTACACTGCTAAATTAACCAGTTTTATAAGTTGTAAATAGAGTTTTCGTTTAAAGGTTTTAGAAAGTCGGTGAGTTGCAGTTTAGTTCCGTTCTAGTATTTAAATGGCGGTTAGAACTAAAATATAGCGCAAAAAAAACATCTCAACTGTGCTTTGGGAAAAAGTTGGCAATGTTGAGATGATATTTAGTTGGGAAACTAATTATTTTGGGAAAATTATATTTCAAAAATAATGACTGTCTTCAGAAACAAAATTAATTATCGTTAAGTGGTAGCAGAAAGCCGATGAAATGAAAATAACTTCCTTTGAGTTTAATTTATCGCATTAATCTTTATAAATTTTTACGATTAACTCACCTTTATCATTCATGGAAGCTCTATACATTCCAGCAGTGTTGAACTCGAAAGACATATTTCCGTTTTTATCAAGAGCAATAATACCTCCAGTTCCTCCAAGTTTCGTTAGTTTGTTTTGAATAACGTCATGAGTAGCTTCTTTTAAAGTGGCGTTTTTATATTCCATTTGAGCCGCAATATCGTAAGCAACAACTCCTCTAATAAAATATTCACCCCATCCAGTAGAAGAAACACCACAAGTTTTGTTGTTAGCATACGTTCCTGCTCCTATAATAGGAGAATCCCCAATTCTATTCCATCGTTTGTTGGTCATTCCACCGGTTGAGGTACCTGCTGTTATGTTACCGTTTTTATCGAGCGCAACACAGCCTACGGTTCCGAACTTACTGTTTTTGATGTCACTATCATAAAAAGCGGTTTTTTCATCATGGTCCAATTCCGTCTTTTCTTTGTCTTTGATACGTTGAAGTGATTTGAATCGTCTATCAGTATAAAAATAACTTGGATCCATTATTTCGAGTCCTTTGTCCTTAGCAAATTTATCCGCTCCTGCTCCAGATAACAAAACATGATTTGAGTTATTCATTACCTCAATAGCTGCGGAAATAGGATTTTTAATCGTTTTTACACCTGCAATAGCCCCAGCATTTAGAGTTGCTCCTTCCATAATAGATGCGTCCATTTCATTAGTTTCGGCATTGGTGAAAACAGCTCCCTTTCCTGCATTAAATAAAGGAGAGTTTTCCATTATATGGATTGACGCTTCTACGGCTTTTGTGCTTGATCCACCATTTTTTAAAATATCATATCCTTTTCTAACAGCTTCTTCAAGTTTCTCTTGGTAAGCATTTTCTAGCTCAGGAGTCATATTCTTTTTTAAGATAGTTCCAGCACCGCCATGGATTACTATGGCAAATTCGTTTTGTTGAATATTTTCCTTTTTTTCTTCTTTCGGAGGAGTGGTTTTGCAATTAACAAAAGCCAGTGCTATTAATAGTGATGCTAGATATTTCATTGAGTAAGTTTTGATATTGATTTATAAAGCCAAAAGATAAATAATTTAAAGTAAGTAACGGTTAATATGTATAGACTTCCTTATTATTTTCAGATAATTACCATAAGCCATTAAAAAGTTAAAATGAAATAGTGTTTTTTGTAACATTCAATGGATGGTACACACTAATTATTTGATGGTAGTAGATATATTTTTTAAAGTTAAATATGCATTTTCTAAGTTTAAATTTAACGGAAAGAAAAAGAAGAACCTTGATTTAATTGAATCTTATGGGAAAGTAAAAAAGGGCTCTTTTGATTTTGAGTATATAGAAAGATATTTTAGAAAAAAGGATAATACAAATGCATATCAAGTATTGTCGGATAAAACTTGTAATGATTTAGATTTTGATGAATTATTTATGTTTCTTGATAGAACAACATCAAGAGTGGGGCAACAATATCTGTATAATAGTCTTCGTGTTATAAAGATTAAAGAGGAGGAAATAAGACAGAATGAAGTTTTAATCGAAGAGTTGTTTAGAAATTCAAAACTTAGAATTTCTACTCAAAAGAGGCTCAAAAAATTGAATAGAAAAGATGCGTATTATATTACGACATTGTTTCAAGAGAAGCATTTGAATCCTCCTAAATGGCTATTTGTAATAAAACTATTGTCATTAGCCAGTTTATTGTCGTTGATTTTAGGCTTTTTCAACCCTGTTTTTTTCATCGTTCTCTTTGGTGTTTTTTGTGCGAATTTTGTAATTCATTACTGGAATAAGAATAGTTTAATACAATATGTAAATTCAATTCCTCAGCTTCTAATATTAAATAACGTGGCCTCCCACTTATTTGCGAATTCGTCATTTAAAAAATTGGATCCTCACCTTTTAACGTCAATACAGTTAATTAAAAAGATAAAGAATAGAATGTCATTTTTTCAGCTTGAGGCTAAACTTCAAGGAGAAATTGAAATTATAGGATGGTTTGTTTTTGAAATTTTTAAAATTATGTTTTTGCTAGAGCCTTTATTGTTGTTCAGTGTTTTAAAAAAATTAAATACTAGAAGGAATGACATAGAAAGGGTGTATAAGTTTGTAGGACATATTGATATGCTTATTTCGATAGTTTCTCTAAGAAATGGACTTAAAACATATTGTTTGCCAGTTATTAATAATGAAAATAAGATAATTGCGGACCAAATAAGTCATCCGTTAATATTCAACTGTTCTACGAATAGTATTCGGATGTTTGAAAAATCGGTACTTCTTACAGGTTCGAATATGTCTGGAAAAACTTCTTTTATTCGTGCTATTGGATTAAATGTAATAACTGGGTTAACAATTAATACATGTTTTGCGAAATCGATGACCTTTCCGTTGTTGAAGATATTCTCTGCTATTCGGATAAGTGACGATTTAATGAATAATAAAAGTTATTATTTCGAAGAGGTATTGACAATTAAGGAAATGCTTGAAGAAGGTGTGAGTTCAGTTAATAATCTATTCCTTTTAGATGAGCTGTTTAAAGGAACAAATACAGTAGAAAGAATTTCTGCTAGTAAATCTGTTTTATCAGCACTAGCAAAGAATAACAATAAAATATTGGTTGCAACACATGATATTGAATTAGCCGATATGCTTTCTAATGAATATGATTTGTATCATTTTAGTGAAACTGTAAATGAAAAAACAGTAGGTTTTGATTATAAGTTAAAAGAAGGAAAGTTGAAAAATAGAAATGCAATTAGAATATTAGAAATGAATGAATATCCAAAAGAAGTTGTGAAAGAGGCAATGGAAATTGCGAAAGAATTAGATAAAACTTACCTAGTAGAAAACATCAATAAAGGAAATACTTGAACATGGAGCTTTTCTAAAAGTATTGGAAACTGATGTTTTTACGCATTTTTATGGCTGAAAAAACTATGCAAGCATAGTAAATACTAGGGGTTTACGAGGTTTTTGAACAAAAAAACAACACTACTTTTTGCAAAAACCACGTTTTTTTATGGGTAGTACATTGTGACTTGACAATTAATAGAAAACCGATGTTTTTTTTAATCTTTTCGTAATTAATGTTTTAGCATTTTGAGATTTTTTAAAAATTCAATGATTTTGCTTTTTCTGCAAAAAACAAAAATTCAGAGAAATTTAGCCTCGAAAATCTTATCAAAGTTTGTGATAGATTTGCCGTCGAAAATTAACGAACAATCATTTTTGCTTAACCAAAATTTTAAAAATCAAAAACTTAAAAATTTAAACAAAAATGAAAATTAAATTGAAAACAATTAAAACGTTCTTATTAACTGTCGGGTTAAGTAGTGTATTATTTTACTCTTGTTCTTCAAATGAAGATATGATGTTAGAGAATACTTCGCCAGAATCTCAAGAAGTTTTAAATTCGAAAGAACTCGAAATTGAAAAACTAAAAAATGTTTCGGCAGCTGAGAGTGGGAGAAATGCCAATACCACTTTAGATTGTAGCAATATTCGCGTTTTAACGAATGATGTATTCTATAATTATTCAAATTATTATTGGTATGTACCAATAGGATCGCAATACCAATATTACTACAATGCTGATACTACTTATGTGATTCAAAAGTATTACAATACTGGAGATTTCTATTATGATTTCAGAATTGCTGGTGAGTGCGGTGTAGCTGATACTATTGCAAATTCTGATTTAGTAGGAACATGGAAAATCTTTAACTCTAACGTAACTGAGTATGATATTGATTCTGAATTAAGATTAACAATTACTGCTGATGGAGCTGTTACTTTAAGGGGATGTAATACGTTTTTCGGTATTGATGCGCACAGTTATACTAAAGACCATAATGACGGAGGAAGAATTGAATTCAATACAAGTAATGTAGCATCTACACGATTTGGATGTTCAGATAATAAAGATGAATTAATAAATAAAATTATTACAGAATTAGGAAAAGCTAGAGAGTGGGTAAAAACAACAAGTAGTGATGGAAAGGTGAGAGTTTCTTTTGTAGAAGATTCTACAAGTCGATTTATTCTTGATCCCCAAGTGCACCTGGAATTCATCGCTCAATAAGTTTGTTTAATTTAAGAAGGGTTTTAAATTGAACATGTGTTCCTTGGACTTTATGGTTCAAGGAACTTTTTGTTTGAAGTATTTTGACTTTAAAAAGATTAAACGAATAAAAACAAACAATTTGTTTTAAAATCAAACATAATTCTTTCAATTGTTTAATTATTATAAAACTAATTTATTTGTAGTTTTGTTTCAATAAAAGTACAATTTATAATTAAACTTTAAAATAAATGACTGATTTTGGTATTGATAAGGCCATTCAAGAATTAGGCTTACAAGAAATAAATGAAGGAACATCTACAGGTTCAGTGAATTTTTCTAATGGAGAAATTATTGAATCATATTCACCAGTAGATGGTAAATTAATAGGAAAAGTTAAAGCTTCAACAAAAGAAGATTACGAAAGAGTAATGGAAGCTGCTACAGCTGCTTTTGATACATTTAGAGTAATGCCTGCACCTCAACGTGGAGAAATAGTTCGTCAGTTTGGAGAAAAGTTGAGAGAGAAAAAGGAGGCTTTAGGAAAGCTTGTTTCTTATGAAATGGGTAAATCATATCAAGAAGGTTTAGGTGAAGTACAGGAAATGATTGATATCTGTGACTTTGCTGTAGGTTTATCTCGTCAGTTACATGGTTTAACAATGCACTCTGAACGTCCAGGTCATAGGATGTATGAGCAATACCATCCATTAGGGGTTGTTGGAATTATTTCAGCATTTAATTTCCCTGTTGCTGTTTGGTCATGGAATACAGCTTTAGCTTGGATTTGTGGTGATGTTTGTGTTTGGAAACCATCTGAGAAAACACCATTATGTGGAGTTGCTTGCCAAAATATTATTGCTGAGGTATTAAAAGAAAACAACTTACCAGAAGGAATTTCTTGTTTAGTTAATGGAGATTACAAGGTAGGTGAGTTTATTTCAAAAGATACTCGTATTCCATTAGTTTCTGCTACAGGTTCTACTCGTATGGGTAAAATTGTAGCGAAAGAGGTTGCTGGACGTTTAGGAAAATCATTATTGGAATTAGGAGGAAACAATGCAATTATCGTAACTCCTGATGCTGATATTAAAATGACGGTTATTGGTGCCGTTTTCGGAGCCGTTGGAACTGCAGGTCAGCGTTGTACCTCAACACGTCGTTTAATTATCCATGAGTCTATTTATGATCGGGTTAAAAATGCAGTTGCTGATGCTTACAAGCAATTAAGAATTGGTAACCCATTAGATCAAAACAATCATGTAGGGCCATTAATTGATACAGATGCAGTTAATATGTATAAAGCAGCATTAGATAAAGTAGTTGCTGAAGGCGGAAATATTGTTGTTGAAGGTGGAGTACTTGAAGGCGAAGGTTATGAGAGTGGATGTTACGTAAAGCCTGCAATTGCTGAAGCGTCTAACGAGTTTGAAATTGTTCAACATGAAACTTTTGCTCCTGTATTATACTTGTTGAAATATTCGGGAGATGTTGAAAATGCAATTGCTCTTCAAAATGGAGTTGCACAAGGATTATCATCGGCAATTATGACAAACAATTTACGTGAAGCTGAGCGTTTCTTGTCGCATGCTGGTTCTGATTGTGGAATAGCTAATGTAAATATTGGTACTTCTGGAGCAGAAATTGGAGGTGCTTTCGGTGGAGAAAAAGAAACAGGTGGTGGACGTGAATCGGGTTCTGATGCTTGGAAAGTTTACATGCGCCGTCAAACAAATACAATTAACTATACAGCAGATTTACCTTTAGCTCAAGGAATAAAATTTGATCTATAACACAGTATTTGAATAAGTTATATTGAAAGTCACATCGTTTTGATGTGACTTTTTTTTACATTTGTTTCCAATAGAAGAGAACTATTTAATTTTAATTTTTTGAAAATGAAAAGAATATTTTACCTATTGGGAATTTTACTTATCATACTTCTTGGTGCATATTTCGGGTGGAAACTTTGCTGTAATGATCAGGTTGTTGAGGAAGCTAAAGTAGAAATACCAGAACCTCCCAAAGAAGAACCAAAACCATCAATAAGTTTTGGTGTTTTAGATGCCGATGGAAACATTTCAATTCCAGTAAACGGAGGAGTTAAATTCAAAAAATCCAGTATTACCTTTGACTCACCGGTGTCTGAAGAATTAGACAAAAAAATTGATTTGTTAAAGGAGTATTTAGTTTCAGAAAAGGAAAAGTCATTATCAATTACTTCATATTATACCAGCGATGAAACCAATAACTCGGTATTTCCTAATGTTGGTTTAGCAAGAGCAATTTCTTTTAAAAATTACGTTTCTAAAAAAGGAATTCCTACAAAATTAATTGACGTTAAAGGTGAGTTGAGAGATGATCTAGAAGTTGATGAAGATGATAACATTAAAAAGCCATTAAGCTTGAGTGTTGGAAAATCGAAAGATTATTCAAAGTTATTAGCTAGTATTATCAAAGATATTGAGGAAAATCCTTTAGTGTTGAATTTTGAGACAGGAAAAACAAAGCTAAAACTTAATCCAAACCAACGTAGAAAAATTGTAAACATTTCTACTTATTTAGATAAGGTTGATGAGTCTTTCTGTTTAATTACGGGGCATACCGATAACACAGGTAGTGCTAAAAGAAATATGTATTTAGGACAACAAAGAGCTAACTTTTTAAAAGAATACTTTACAAAGAGCGGAATCATGGATGAACGTGTAAAGGCTGTTTCAAAAGGAGAAACGGAACCTATTGCTACTAACAAAACAAAAGCAGGTAGGGCAAAAAATAGAAGATCGGATGTTTCTTTAAATCAATAAACATAAAGTTTAAAAGATTTTTTAAACTAAGAATATTAAAAGGCGGCTTAAAATTAACTTTAAGCCGCCTTTTATGTATGTTTAAGAAGAAAATGAGTTACTGCATAAAAATTCTCTTTCCTTCTTTTATGTTCTCTATTTTAACGTATTTGGTTTTATTACCATCCTTATAGCTTAAAACAGCTTCATTTTCTTTTAATTTAAAAGGAAAACTTTCTTGAGGTGGTTTGTTACCATATTCTTTCTTTGAATCTCCATGAAGTTCTAAATCGTATTTCGAATTCTTTGGAGATGTATTGTACCTTCCCATGATATACTCAATTTTACCTTTTGTTTCCAAAACGGCTTTAGTAGTACGATTCATAAAGAACAATTGATCAAATTCAATTTTTTTACTTGCTGAATAAGTTAAGCGTAAATCTACCGAACTATTACCAGGCATTCCCCCAACAATATTAGTGTATGTAGCACTGGTTATGGTAAATGGAGGTTTGTTCTCAAACTTTTGACTTGCACATTGGGTAAATCCAAGGGCAAAAAATAAAATACCGAAGAGTTTCATTATTTTCACAGGAATAAATTTAAATTACACATCTGTTTTTCCTCACTTTTAAATGAGAGGTTATCATTGTTTGGTCAAGTAGTGTGCCAAAATACTAATTTATTACTGATTAAAAAATGTTGAGTTATAGTTATTGGGAATTAAAGGAATGGTTTACGAATATCGATTTTACTATTATTGGCAGTGGAATCGTCGGTTTAAACTGTGCGCTGTATCTTAAAAAGAAGTATCCAAAAGCAAAGATTGTTGTGCTAGAAAAAGGAGTGTTACCACAAGGGGCGAGTAGTAAAAATGCTGGTTTTGCGTGTTTTGGAAGCCTTTCTGAACTAATTGACGATCTTAAAACTCATACTGAAGAAGAGGTTTTTAATTTGGTTAAAAAGCGTTGGGAAGGATTGGAGCTTTTAAGAAAAAACCTAGGAGATAAGACTATTAATTTTCAACAAAACCAAGGATACGAATTATTTTTAGATTCGGAACTTTTTAATCAGTGCATTGAAAAGAAAGAGTCTATAAATGCCTTGCTAAGTCCATTGTTTAAAAGGCCTGTTTTCAAAAAAGAGGATAATATTTTCAAATTTAGAAATATTCATAATAATTACATAACCAACATATTTGAAGGGCAAATTGATACAGGTAAAATGGTTGTTGAACTTTTAAGCAAGGTTCTAAAATCAGGAGTTCAAATAATAAATGCCACTGAGGTTGTAGAGTTTCATGATGATTTGAATGGAGTTTCTATAAAAACAAACAGAGTAGATTTTATAACGAAAAAGTTGTTATTAGCTACCAATGGATTTAGTCAAAGTTTGCTGAGTGAAGAAGTAAAACCTGCACGTGCTCAGGTGTTAATTACAAAACCAATAAAGAACTTAGCAATAAAAGGAACGTTCCATTTGGACAAAGGATACTATTATTTTAGAAATATAGATAACCGAGTATTATTTGGTGGTGGACGAAATTTAGACTTTATAACAGAGGAAACAACCCGTTTTGAACAAACCGAACTCATTCAAAATAAACTGGAGGAAATTCTAAAGGAAACCATTTTACCAGGCCAAAAAGTTGAAATAGAACATCGTTGGAGTGGTATTATGGGAGTGGGAAATCAGAAAAAGGCTATTGTAAAACAAATTTCAAATAATGTATATTGCGGTATAAGGCTAGGAGGCATGGGAGTTGCAATTGGAAGTATTGTTGGAAAAGAATTGGCTGAACTTGTATAAATGAAAACAGAGGAATTGAAAGAATTAAAAGAAACACTATATAATCAATGTGTAGAGTTTGTAAATAAGCGATTACAAACTGTTGAAAACACTATAGAATCAAATAAACGAGCATTACTTTCTGAAACAAAGAGTTCTGCTGGAGATAAGCACGAAACAGGAAGGGCAATGTTGCAATTGGAAATGGAAAAGGCAGGGCAGCAATTGGAAGGAATTCGGTTAATGAAAGAAACATTGGCTAAAATTGATATTCAAAAGGAATCGGAGGTAAGTTGTTTGGGAAGTGTTATTAAAACGAACCTCGGTGTTTATTTTTTAAGTATTTCGGCAGGACAAATTAAACTTTCCAACAATGTGTATTTTGCGGTGTCTGTGTCTTCTCCCATAGGCAAGTTATTATTAGGGAAAACGATGGGTGAATCTTTCAGTTTTAATGGAAAAAACATTCGTATAGAGCGTATTTACTAGCGAAAAAAAAGAGTACTTCAATTTTACTACAAAATTTATTTGGCGGTATAGAACCAATAATTTCGCGGAGTTAAATTTTTATTCCCCCCAATAAAATGAGATGTACGCAAATTTTTCTTTTAGTTATATTCTTAACTAGTATCACAAACGTAAACGGACAAGGTAGAAAGTGTAATTGTATTGACGATAAAGGAATTATCGTTGGTTATAATAATACGGGCTATCAAATTTCAATGCCAAGCGAAGATGCTGGTCAATATAACATCAATGGTTTTATGGTTGGTTTATTCGCAGATGTTGAGCTCAGCGAAAGGTTCCATGTACAACCAGAATTCTTATATACCATGTCATTTAGTAATGGCGTAGATTTTAACACGATCGCGATTCCAGTAATTGCAAAGTTCTTTATTACAGATAAAATTTCCTTACAAGCAGGACCTATGTTTGATGTAATTCTAGACAGAACTTTTATGGCAAATTCAGGAATTAACTTTATGGGTGGTGTAGGTGTAAACATTACGGAAGCAATTGCTGTAACGGCAAGATATTCTCATAGTTTAACTAGTAGAGGATATACTTACAGAAATGAACCTATTAACTACGATTTTAATTACTTTCAAGTTGGTTTAGCTTTTAGACTTTGGGAGAAGCCAAGTTTCTAGAAAGTTTTTGATCTTTAGGAAAACAAATTAGTTTCATTATTAATCATTTTATTGAATAAAATTATCCTTTATTCTGTTTTTGAGTTGGTTAGTAATGAAACTTTTTTCGCTAATAAATGAAAAGGAATGATTCTTGTTAATAGTTCGCAAAATTAAATCTTACTATTATGAACAAATACTAGCTCATTTTTTTTCTATCAATGTCTTCGATTGCTGGATTTTCACAGAAAGCAAGTGTTGAAAAATCAATTTTTGGTATACAAACAGGATTCTTAGGGGTTTGGTTACACAATGAAAGTAAGCTAAACGACTCATTCGTTTTACGAACTGAATTGGGGTTGGATGCTGGAATTAATGGAAGTTATGAAAGAACAATCTTTGCGTTAACACCTGTGATAACTTTTGAACCTCGTTGGTATTACAATTTGGACAAGCGACAACAAAAGTCGAGAAGAATTGATGGAAATAGTGGAAATTTCTTATCGGTAAAAACATCTTACAATCCCAATTGGTTTACCATTTCAAATCACGACAACATCGTTGTTTTAGATGGAATATCAATCATACCTACTTGGGGTATTAAGAGAAACATAGGAAAATATATTAATTATGAAACAGGTATTGGTATGGGATACTATTACGGTTTTAAAAATAAAAATTACTCGGTAAATGGCTCTGGAGGTCTTGCTTTAAATCTACATTTAAGAATAGGGTTCAAGCTTTAGAATTAATAAATAAAGGTACTAACTTCTGTTTCGAAGAGGCAATCATTCGAAAAAGTAATCTATTAGAATGGTAGGGTAACTGTGTATAAGATTGTTATATACACGATGAATGTCAATCGAATCAGTTGTTTTAATCATAAACAGTTTTGCACTCTTAGCAGAACTGTTTTTTTTTCGTCAATACTTGAGGTGTTTGTGAAAAATAAAGGTTGGTCGTTGTAAATGGATTCTATCAACCAATGTGAGCCCTTAAAATAAGAGGTTACAACAGATACACTCAATGATCCTTCGTCTGAGATTTGAAGTTGATGCGGATAGAGAAGCTCCTGCTTACCGTCAATAATCACTTCATTAATATCATCAAACAAAGCTGCAACGTATTTTTCTTGTGGGTTTTTATATAAGTTGGAAGGGGTGTCAGCAGCAATAACAGTATGGTTTCTAATGACCATCATTTTGTTGGCAAAGGATAAGGCATCGTTCCCATCATGAGTTGCCACGATACAGGCAATATTCTTCTCCTTTAGATAGCGAAACAACTTCCTTCTAAGCGAGTTCTTTTTAAAATTATCTATTTGACTGAAAGGTTCATCAAGTAATAGAAGCTCTGGCTCTTTGGCTAAAGCTCTTGCAATTGCTACTCGTTGTTGTTGACCACCGCTTAAGTTTTTTACTTTAACATCGGCGAATTCTGTCATTTCAATAACTTCCAATAACTCTTCAGTTCGCTTTTTAGCTTCTTCAGGGTAAAATCGAGATAAGAATTTAGCAATATTCTCACTTACACTTGTATAAGGCATTAAATCAAAATCTTGCGCAACATATTTAAAAAAATCCATTCCTGGAACAAGATAATAGGCAGGTCCGAGAATTTGAGTGTCATTCCAAAAAAGTGTTCCATTATTTACATCTAATAGCCCGTAAATAATTTTAAGAAGTGTAGATTTTCCACAACCACTTTCTCCCATAATACACAGGTGTTCTCCTTTCTTCAAAGTGAAATTTATGTTTTCAAGAGTTTGTTCTTGATTAGGATATTGAAATGAAATATTATTTACCTGTAGCATTCAGCAAAAATAAGGAATCAATAATGATAATGCGCCTTTCGTAGATTTAGTTTAGTATTCAAAAAATAAATGATTTCCTTTGAAATAGCCGATAATAGCTACTGTGTTTTATGTTATTCATTTTAATAGATGAAAATAATTTCAAAAAAATGCAATAGAATTAAAATAACACGTCGTTATTAATGAAGAGCGATTTAAAAAGCTTCTAAATGAACCAGGAATCGGAAAACGTAAAAAAACTTAAAGCTTTTTTTGATACAGAATATCAAGTTCTCAAATCATATGTTGGATCAAAAATTAAACAAAGTATCCATCAAGATCCTGAGGATATTATTCAAGATGTAGCACTAAAACTATTTGCTTCTGCAAGTGGGTATAGTTCTATAAACAATGTTGCTGGTTTTGTGTATCGATCTTTAAAGAATAGAATTATCGATGGGTTTCGTAAAAATAAATCTTCAAAATATGATGAAGATATCAATGAGGCGAAGTTAATGGAGCTAACCGAGTTGATTTATGGGAAGCCTGATAACGAATATTCTGAAATGGCGAAGGAAGAACTTAAAATGGCTATTGAAAACTTAAAGCCAATGTATCGAGATATTATAGTTGCTATCGATTTTGAGGAGTATACCTATAAAGAGCTAGCCGAGGAACTCAATATACCAATAGGAACTTTAATGTCAAGAAGACACAGAGCTTTAGGGTTATTATTAAAGAAAATTAAGAAAGAAAAAACAATACAAAATGAATTTATTTAAAGAAAAAAAGGAGAAACAATCTCCAGGGATGCTGGTTGGGAAGATGGTTTTTATCACAATTGCGGTTGCAGGATTGGCTATTTTATTCGGTTACCTTATCATGTGGTTATGGAATGCTTTAATGCCAGAAATATTTGATTTACCTACAATAACTTATTGGCAAGGAGTAGGGTTGTTTGTATTAGCTAAAATCATATTTGGTTTTGGAGGAGGTGATTGCGGAGGTAATAAGAAATCTAGACGTCGATCGAGCAAAAGAAAAAAACACAAGTTTAAATCTTATTACGAAAAGCATTGCAATGGAAATTTTTCAGAATGGGAGCATTACGATGAGTTTTGGGAAGAAGAAGGGAGTGAAGCTTATCGAGGATATTTAGAACGTAAAAAACAAAAAAGAGAAGATAATAGTACTGGGGACTCTGAAAGTGTTTAAAATAGTCTAGAAAAGAATATAATTACTAAACATAAATGATTAAAGAGAACTTGTGAGTTCGATAAAAATGGAGATATGAAATTATTTATTTTTAAAACAGATATTAATACACAGCAAAAGGTAGCTTCAATGAACGATGTTTTTGCTCATGACACAAATATTCTTGATGTATCAATTGATCTTGAAGATGTTGATAATGTTTTGCGAGTTGAAACCACGGATTCAATTGAAGAGATTGATCTTGTAAGTAGAGTTCATAGCAAAGGTTTTTCTTGTGGTGAACTCGCCGATTAATAAAACAAAAAGCCGACGATAAGTCGGCTTTTATATTTTATAAGTTGAATGAATTTTACCAAATTCTAACTCTATCTTCAGGCTTTAAATACATACTATCACCTTCTTTAACACCGAAAGCTTCATAAAAAGAATCGACATTTTTAAGTGGCATATAGGCACGATACATTCCTGGAGAGTGTGTATCCGTCATAATTAGGTTTTTAAGAGCTTCATCACGCATCTTAGTTCTCCAGATAGTTCCCCAAGAAAGGAAAAATCTTTGCTCTGGAGTAAATCCATCAATGTTTTCTGGACGACCATTTTTTGCTAAGAATATTTGTAAACCTTCGTAAGCAGCTTGAATTCCACCTAAATCACCAATATTTTCACCTAAAGTAAATTTACCATTTAAGTGCATTCCAAAAATAGCATTAACATTGTCGAATTGAGCGATTAACTTCTCACCTGCTTTCTTGAATTTTTCAGAATCTTCTTCAGTCCACCAGTTTTTTAAGTTTCCATCACCATCAAAACGAGCACCAGAGTCGTCGAAACTATGAGAGATTTCATGACCAATTACAGCTCCAATTCCACCATAATTTACAGCTTCATCAGCTTTATAATTGTAAAAAGGAGGTTGTAAAATAGCAGCTGGGAATACAATTTCATTGTTAACAGGATTAAAGTAAGCGTTTACTGTTTGAGGAGCCATTCCCCACTCAGATCTGTCTACTTCTTTTCCTAGTTTTCCAATGTTTTTATTGAAGTTCCACTTGCTTACATTAATGGCATTTTCAAAGTAAGTACCACCATTTTTAAGGCCCTTAATCTGTAATTCAGAATAATCTTTCCACTTATCTGGATAAGCAATTTTAACAGTAAGCTTATTTAATTTTTCTAAAGCTTTTGTTTTAGTTTCAGCGCTCATCCAAGGTAATGCGTTAATTCTCTTCTCAAATCCTATCATTACGTTATCAATCATTTCCTTCGCCTTTTTCTTTGCTTCTGGTGGGAACTTTTTATCTACATATAATTTCCCAAGAGCTTCTCCAATGGCACCGTTAAGACTTCCTAAAGCGCGCTCATCTCTTGGACGTTGCTCTTTAGCTCCTCTCATTTCTTTACTATAAAATTCCCAGTTTGCTTTTTCTAAATCAGTAGATAAAGAACCTAAAGCACTGTTGATAACATTCCAACGTAGTAATAGTTTTACATCTTCAATAGAACGGTTTTTAAGGATTTCACTCATTGCCTTAAAGTATCCTGGATCTGTTACAATCACTTTATCGATTGATTCAACTCCTAAACCTTTTAAGTGACCTTCCCAATCGATTGCTGGAGATAATTCTGACAACTCTTTTACAGTCATTGGATTGTAAATTTTACGAGTATCTCTGCGCTCTTCCTTGGTCATTCTTGGTTCTGCAAGGCTCTTTTCAAAAGCTACAACAGTAGCTGCATTCTTTTGAGCAGTTGCTTCATCATCACCGAATTCTTGTAACATTTTGGCAACAAACACCTGATATTTTTCAAGTTTATCTTTCACCTTTTCGTCAACATAGTAGTCTCTGCTTAATCCTAAGCTTTCAGCTCCCATGTATCCAGCATTCATGTTACTATTTTTAAGGTCGTTAAAAACGCCAAATCCATAAAAACCAACACCTCCGTAAGGAGCCATATTTGTAATGAATTCTTGAACATCGTCCAAGTTTTTAATTTCATCAACTTTTTTAAGGAAAGGTAATACTGGTTCTTTTCCAGCAGTATTTCTTGCAACGGTATCCATGATAGTTTCATAGTAGTTTACCGCTTTTTGCTGATCAGAATCAATTTCATTACCGTTGGCATCTTTTATTTTAGGAAAGTTTCCTTGCTCAATAGCTTCGCTTAAAATAGCCAAAACATCTGCATCTGTCTTTTTTCGTAGCTCACCAAAACCTCCCCAAGAAGATCTGTCGGCAGGAATTTCGGTTTTATCAACCCATTTCCCGTTTACGTATCTGAAAAAATCATCAGTGGGTTTTACCGAAGTATCCATGTTTTCCAAAACAATACCCTGAACTTTTTCTTCAGGTTTTTGTTCTGTTTTACAGGCAACCACAGCTAACGATGCGACTGCTGTTGTAAACATTAGTTTTTTAAAAGTCCTCATTTTGCTTATATATTTATTAAGATTTGATTTTTGATTTTGGTGGGTTAGGCAAGCTATCAAATCCCATGTTGTAAAGGGTAAATCCGAAAATATCAGCGTACTGTTCAATTGTTTTAGCAACTGGAGTTCCAGCACCATGACCTGCATTGGTCTCAATTCTAATAAGCACAGGGTTATTTCCTTTTTGCTTGTCTTGTAATTCAGCGGCAAATTTAAAACTATGCGCTGGTACTACTCTATCGTCATGATCTCCTGTAGTAACCATGGTTGCAGGGTATTCAGTTCCTGGTTTTACATTATGAACAGGTGAATAACCTTTTAAGTATTCGAACATTTCTTTACTTTGCTCAGAAGTTCCATAGTCATAAGCCCATCCTGCTCCAGCAGTAAAGGTGTGGTAACGTAACATATCTAATACACCTACAGCTGGTAAAGCTACTCTCATCAAGTCAGGACGCTGTGTCATAGTAGCTCCAACTAATAAACCTCCGTTTGAACCACCTCTTATAGCTAAGAAATCTGAAGAAGTGTATTTATTTTCAATTAAGTATTCTCCCGCAGCAATGAAGTCATCAAAAACGTTTTGCTTCTTTGTTTGAATACCTGCATTATGCCATTTTTTACCGTATTCACCACCACCTCTTAAGTTAGGTACAGCGTAAATACCTCCTTGTTCCATCCATACAGCATTTCCAATACTAAAGCTAGGAGTTAAGCTTACGTTAAATCCTCCGTAGCCATATAAAATTGTTGGGTTTTTACCGTTTAATTCAATTCCTTTTTTGTGCGTAATAATCATAGGAACTTTTGTTCCATCTTTTGATGTAAAGAAAACTTGCTTACTTTCGTAGTCATCAGAGTTAAAGGAAATAGTTGGCTTCCAGTATAACTTATAGCTTCCATCTTCTACATTATACTTATAAGATGATCCTGGAGTATTATAGTTTGTAAAAGAAAAGTATAACTCTTTTTCTTCTTTCTTACCTCCAAAACCTCCAGCGCTACCTACTCCTGGCAACTCGATTTCACGAACAAGTTTACCTTCATAGTCATATTGTAATACTTTAGAAACAGCATCAACCATATATTTTGTGAAGAAGTATCCTCCACCGGTTGAAGGAGATAGTACATTTTCAGTTTCAGGGATAAAGTCTTTCCAGTTTTCTGGAGTTGGGTTACTAGCGTCAACAGTAACTATCTTTTTATTTGGAGCATTTAAGTTTGTTACCAAATATAACTTGCTTCCTTTGTTTTCGATAACATAAGTATCGCTGTCAAAATTATCAATGATAGGAGTTAACTTACTATTTGGATCCGATAAGTCTTTAATAAATAATTTATTTCCCGAAGTCGAAGTTGAAGCAGATACTAACAAATACCTATCATCTTCAGTTAAAGATCCACCAACATAACGGTGCTTTTCTTCTGGAGTTGCTCCAAAAATAACTTGATCAGAGCTTTGAGGAGTTCCTAACTTATGGAAATATAATTTATGTTGATCAGTTTTGGCTGATAACACACTCCCTTTTGGTTTATCATAACTAGAATAGTAAAAACCTTCATTACCTTTCCATGAAATACCACTAAACTTAACATCCACTAAAGTATCTCCTTTGATTTCTTTAGTTTCTGCATCCATAATAATTACTTTTTGCCAATCACTTCCTCCTTCTGAAATAGAGTAGGCAAGTGTTTTTCCATCTTTTGTAAAGCTTAAATTACCTAACGATGTAGTTCCATCTTCTGCGAAAGTGTTTGGATCTAAGAATACCTCATCTTTTCCGTTTTCATCAGTTCTGTACAATACGTACTGATTTTGTAAACCGTTATTTTTGAAATAATAAGTGTGTTTTCCTTCTTTGAATGGAGTTCCTACTTTTTCGAAGTTCCATAATTCCGATAAACGATCTTTTAATTGAGAACGATATGGAATTTTACTTAAATAATCGAAAGTAACTTCGTTTTCTGCTTTTACCCAGTTTTCAGTTTCAGGGCTTCTATCGTCCTCTAACCATCGATAGTTGTCGGTAACTTTTGTACCAAAATATTCATCGACAACTGGTTTTTTTTCTGTTTGTGGATATGTCACTGCTATATCTCTTTTAGTCGTTTTGTTGGCTGTTTTCTCGCAAGATACAAGTATAAAACTGGCTGCAAGAATAGGGAATATTATTTTTTTCATTGTGTAGAAATAGTTGGAAAATTCTTCCAAAGTTAGATGAAAAAAAATCAGAGATGTTACATTTTATGATGATTTTAACATAAAATAATATAAAAAAGTGAAAAAAATAAAGCAAACTTGAAGGCTTTTTGCTTTTAATTAGTTTTTAGAAGAAGCTAAATTCAACTGTAAGTAAAAGAGCTGTTTCGGCTTTTTGATATTTAGATTTTTAAAAAGAAATAGTGTCGCCATCTTTAGGAATGATTACTTTTTTCAACAGGCCGTGCTCTTTTAAGGTTGCTTCCAACTGAGATCGGGTTAATGGGCAATGATTGATAGATTCTAAATGATTTGCTACTGTTATTCCTGGGGAGTTTTTTACAAAATTTAAGATGTTTTTTTTAGTCATAATTAAATGTCTAAATAAATCAAAACGAGCTTCTCCACAAGGTAAAACACTGATGTCGGGTTTGTATTCGTTTAATACTTTGTTTACATCATTTGTGTAGATAGTGTCAGAGGTAAGATATATGGTTTTCCCGTTGCTCAGTGTTATATAGAATCCCATAACATTTCCCATAGGTTTAGAAACAAATCCATAACCATGCTTTGCAGGAATGCCTTCAATAGTTCCGTTTAAAAAAGGTTCTTTACTCCAGTATGTCAAGCTTTGTACAATGTTTAAGCCTCTTTTTCTCAAGTTTTTTTCATCTTTAATACTGCAAGTAACTGGGATATTACGTGATTTAAGAAATTTTACACCCTCATTATCGATATGGTCGGGATGTAAATGTGTTATTAAACAGTGGTTTACTTTTTTAAGTAGTTCCGTGCTGTTCTCAGGTAGATGTACGGTTGGGTTCTTTTTGGCTTTATGACGAAAAAAAGCAAATGGAGGTAAGCTTCCTTTAGCACCTAACATCGGATCGATTAGGATCGCATGATCGTTGGTTTCAATAATCATGGTGGCATTTCTAAGATGATGAATTTTTAACATGGCTTACTTTTTAAAACACAGCAAAGTTCAATCATAAAGAAATCCTATACATTGATTCAAATCAAGAAATACGTTTTCGAATTCTACTAAGTGTTTCAGGGGTTATATTCAAATAAGAAGCGATATGATATTGAGGAATATGTTGTAACCATTGAGGTTTATTTTCATATAAATTTTTATATAGGTTCTCGGGAGATTTTGTTATTCTATTAAATTCCATCAATTCTTTGGCCTGTAATAGTTTTTGGAAGGATTCAGTAACAAACGACTTTCCGCATTCGTATTTTTCTAATATTTCAAAATAAGAATCACGATCAATACTAAGTATCTCAACAGTAGATAAACATTCTTGATTTTTATTTGTTAGAGTATTTTTGCTAAATGCCAGTAAATCGGAAATGAATTGAGGTTTTACATAAAAGTTAATGTTTGTTTCTTTATCTTCATTACTGTAAAATTCTCTTATAATCCCACTGTTTAGAAACCTCAATTTCTTTTCTTTGAACCCTGACTTTAGTAATATGTCTCCTTTTTTAAAGATTTCTGTTTTAAATAATGAAAAAAGCTCTTCGAGTCCATGCTCATTTAAGGGATAGGATGTTTTAAAAAAAGTTGAAACTTCTGTGAGATTACTCATTTATAGTGGTTAAAATAATAGGTTAAAAATAGGAAATTAATAGCTCTTATTAATCAGTGGTTTTTAGAGATAATACATAATATAAATTATTCATAACTTCGAAAACTTTATGAGGTATAGTTTACAAAGCGAGAGTTGTAATTTATAGAAAGAAATAGCGACAAATACTGTAAAGCCTTATTTAGGAAAACAACACATAATAAAATGACAGAGAATTTAACAAAAGAAACCTTTTTAGAAAAGGTGTTCAACTATGAAAAGAATAAAGAATGGAAGTTTGAAGGAGAGTTTCCAGCTATTATCGATTTTTACGCTGATTGGTGTGGTCCATGTAAAATGCTTGCTCCAGTTTTAGAGGATTTGAGTAAAGAATATGAAGGAAAAGTATCAATTTATAAAGTGGATACAGAGGCACAACAAGAATTGGCAGCTGCTTTTGGAATACGAAGTATACCTTCAATGTTATTTTGTCCGCAAAATGATGAGCCGCAAATGGCACATGGAGCGTTACCCAAAAAACAAATTGAACAGATTATAAAAGACGTTCTAAAAGTTGAAAAATAAATTAAAAAAGTGATGCATTTTGCATCACTTTTTTTTTGAAAAAGAAGGTTTTAAGAAACTCAGTGATAATCACTACGGAAGCTAAATTAAGAGCTTTAAGTTGTTGGAAAACAGGTTTTTGGTAAATGTTAAAAAAATAGCGGTAATAACTAAAAAGAGCAATTTGTTAAAAACTTCAAGGGATTTGTGAATAAGTATGACTTTCAATTTTTAGTAAAAATTTGAATCTTTGTTCATCCCTTAGAACCAATAAAAAGTAACAGATAAAATATTAGTTTAGAAAATGGCGGCGATCGAACCAATTTTACAAGAGAACAAAGACAGATTTGTAATTTTTCCAATCCAACATAATGATTTATGGGAATGGTATAAAAAGCAACAGGCTTGTTTTTGGACTGCTGAAGAAATTGACTTACATTCAGATTTAAATGACTGGAATACAAAGTTAAACGATGATGAGCGCTATTTTATTAAACATGTTTTAGCCTTTTTTGCGGCGTCAGACGGAATTGTAAATGAAAATTTAGCTGAAAACTTTGTAAATGAAGTTCAATACTCTGAAGCAAAATTCTTTTATGGGTTTCAAATTATGATGGAGAATATTCATTCTGAAACATATTCTTTGTTAATTGATACTTATATTAAAGATGAAGATGAGAAGAATAAACTTTTCAAGGCGATCGAAATTTTCCCAGCTATTAAAAAGAAAGCGGATTGGGCACTTAAGTGGATCGAATCTGACTCTTTTGCTGAAAGGTTAATTGCTTTTGCTGCAGTTGAAGGGATTTTCTTTTCTGGGTCATTCTGTTCTATTTTTTGGTTAAAGAAAAGAGGATTATTACCAGGGCTTACTTTCTCTAATGAATTAATTTCTCGTGATGAAGGTATGCATTGTGATTTTGCAGTACACCTACACAATAACCACTTAATAAATAAAGTGCCAAAAGAAAGAATAAAAGAAATTATTGTTTCTGCTCTTGATATTGAACGTGAATTTATTACGGAATCATTGCCAGTTAGCTTAATTGGAATGAATGCCAAATTAATGACTCAGTACTTAGAGTATGTAACAGATAGACTATTGTTAGAGTTTGGTTGTGAGAAAGTATACGAATCTACAAATCCATTCGACTTTATGGAAATGATCTCTTTAGAAGGAAAAACTAATTTCTTCGAAAAAAGAGTATCAGAATATCAAAAGGCCGGAGTTAAATCTGGGGGGACAGGAAGCATCAGTTTTGATGCCGAATTTTAAAAAAGAGATCTTATACTGCTATCCCCTGTGTGCGGTAATGTAATAAAATTAGTGTGACTTAATTTTATTATCAGTTTCAAAAATATAGAAACCATATTTATATCATTTGCAAGGTTGCCTATGCTAAGTCTTTGGCGACCCTAATAACCAACGTTAAATACCCATTAAAATATGTATGTAGTAAAAAGAGACGGCAGAAAGGAGCCAGTAATGTTTGATAAAATCACGGAAAGAGTACGTAAAATGTGCTATGGTTTAAATACCATCGTTGATCCTGTGAAAGTAGCAATGCGAGTGATTGAAGGATTGTATGATGGAGTAACCACTTCTGAGCTAGATAATTTAGCAGCGGAGATAGCAGCTACGTTAACTACAGCTCATCCTGATTATGCTAAATTGGCTGCAAGAATCGCTGTATCTAACTTACATAAAAACACAAAGAAGTCGTTCTCTGAAACTATGACGGATTTATACAATTATGTAAATCCACGTACAGGAATGGAAGCACCGTTATTATCTGATGATGTTTATGAAATCATCATGAAAAATGCGGCTAAATTAGATTCTACAATTATTTACAGTAGAGATTTTAATTATGATTACTTTGGTTTTAAAACATTAGAGCGTTCTTACCTATTGAAGTTAAATGGGCAAATAGTTGAAAGACCTCAGCAAATGTTAATGCGTGTTTCTATAGGTATACATAAAGAAGATATTGACGAGGCAATTGCTACATACGAATTAATGAGTAAGAAGTACTTTACTCACGCAACACCTACGTTATTTAACTCAGGTACTCCAAAACCGCAAATGTCTTCTTGTTTCTTACTACAAATGCAAGATGATAGTATTGATGGTATTTATGATACATTAAAACAAACAGCTAAGATTTCTCAATCTGCTGGAGGTATTGGTTTGTCTATTCACAATATCCGTGCAACAGGTTCTTATATTAGTGGAACTAACGGAACATCAAATGGTATTGTTCCAATGTTACGTGTGTTTAATGATACTGCTAGATATGTGGATCAAGGAGGAGGAAAGAGAAAAGGGTCTTTCGCAATGTATTTAGAGCCTTGGCATGCTGATATCTTTGACTTCTTAGACTTAAAGAAAAACCACGGTAAAGAAGAAATGCGTGCACGTGATTTATTCTATGCAATGTGGGTTTCTGATTTATTCATGAAGCGTGTTCAAGAAGATGCAGATTGGACTTTAATGTGTCCTCATGAGTGTCCACATTTATACGATACTTATGGAGAAGAGTTTGAGCGTTTATACACAAGTTATGAAGCAGCAGGAAAAGGTAGAAAAACGATAAAGGCCCGTGAATTATGGGAGAAAATTTTGGAATCTCAAATTGAAACGGGTACACCATATATGTTGTATAAGGATGCAGCAAACCGTAAATCGAACCAAAAGAATTTAGGTACAATTCGTTCATCGAACTTATGTACTGAAATTATGGAGTACACTGCAGAAGATGAGGTGGCTGTATGTAACTTGGCTTCTATTGCAATTCCAATGTTTGTTGCTCAAGATGAAAATGGAAATAAGTTTTTCGATCACCAAAAGTTATTTGAGGTAACTAAGAAAGTTGTACGTAACTTAGATACAGTAATTGATCGTAATTACTACCCAGTAAAAGAAGCTGAAAATTCAAATTTCCGTCACCGTCCAGTAGGATTAGGTATACAAGGTTTAGCTGATGCATTTATTATGTTACGTTTGCCATTTACAGGAGACAAAGCTAAAAAGTTAAACCAAGAGATTTTTGAAACGTTATACTTTGCAGCAGTAACTTCTTCTATGGAGGTTGCAAAGGCGAAAGGAGCATATTCTACATTCAAAGGATCTCCAATGTCAGAAGGAGAGTTCCAATACAACATGTGGGGAGTTAAAGATGATGAATTAAGTGGAAGATGGGATTGGAAAGGTTTACGTGAAGAAGTAATAGAGCATGGTGTTCGTAACTCTTTATTAGTAGCACCAATGCCAACAGCTTCTACTTCTCAAATTTTAGGAAATAACGAAGCATTTGAACCTTATACATCTAATATTTACACTCGTAGAGTGTTATCAGGAGAGTTTATTGTAGTAAACAAGCACTTATTAGAAGATTTAGTAGAGCTTGGGTTATGGGATAATAACATGAAAGAAGAAATCATGAGAGCTAATGGTTCAATTCAACATATTGAGTCAATTCCTCAAGATTTAAAAGATTTATATAAGACTGTTTGGGAAATGAGTATGAAGGATATCATTGATATGGCTAGACATAGAGGATACTTCATTGATCAATCTCAATCGTTGAACCTGTTTATGAAAGATCCTGATTTTGGAAAATTAACTTCGATGCACTTCTATGCTTGGAAGTCTGGATTAAAAACAGGAATGTACTACTTACGTACAAAATCTGCAGTTAATGCGAAACAGTTCACATTAAATGTAGAAAAGAAAGAAGAGGATAAGCCAATGAGCCCTGAGGAGTTTAAGGCAATGGTGGATGCTTCTAAAGATGCTGGACCGGATGATTGTTTAATGTGCGGATCATAATTACATAAAGTTTAAATTAAATAGAAAAGAGGCGTTTTAAACGCCTCTTTTTATTATTTAAACAAATACCTCATAACTAAAATAAAAATACCTACAATGGTAGCTAAAGACGAGGTTATGAGAGCTATTAGAACGGAATCGTGGAGTTCAAAGCTAATTAGTTTGGAAAAGCCTGCTGCGATTATTATGGATAAAACAAGGCCTGTAAATCCACACAAAAATATAAAGGTTCTAAAGGCGTATTTTTTTCTTTCTTCTCTATCTTGATTTCTATCAAGAATTTCTTGGTAAGTTAACGAAGAACTTTTGTCAATTACGTTAGTGTTGACTTTATCTTCTTCTAATTCACCTAATAAATTATCTAATCTTGATTTAGGCACTTTTTAAATAATTCTCTAAATTATTAACAAATTTATCGTAGTATTTTTTTATCAGACTATTCGGAATGATGTTATTTTCATAAGGACTGTAAGTAAAACTCCATGGAGTTCCAGACCTGTGAGTAGACATAGCTAACTCTCTGGCAGGAGTGTCTTTGTATAAGTTCCATGCTAATTTTACTATTTTTTTATCTTCTTCATCTATAAGTGTAGGTTCAGAGAAGCTCTCCCAATCACTACTATCAGTAGCCACCGATTTCGCAGTAATAGGATGAGATTTAAAATGTTTAAATTCATGATAAATACTCGGAATTACTGGTCCGTATTTCCATGCCTCAATATTGTCATCATTAAATAAAGGACGCTCTAAAATAGATAAACAAAGCCCTTGAGCAATGTACATCATCTTAACTAACTTCATGTTAGTAAGATCAGATTTAGAGTCCTCGGATAATTTTAAAAACTCATTTGCAACAGAACTGGTTGTCCCCATACCTTTCTAATTTTATATAAAAATATACACAATTTTTTTGTAAAACAAAGAATAATGTGCAAAATTAACCATTTTTAATAGAAGACAACCATTTAATTTACACATAATGAATAATTTCTATAATTCAGATAGATAAACATGAATAAAAAGATAACGATAAAACAAAAAGAATAAATATTTTTGTTGAATCTAAACTGTTAAAATGAACTGGGAACAATTATTATCATTAAAAAGATACGGAGATACTCAAAAAAGATTGAGAGCTGAACAAGATGAAACTAGATTAGGTTTTGAAGTTGATTTTGATAGAATTATATTTTCATCCGCTTTCAGAAGTTTACAAGATAAAACACAAGTAATTCCATTATCGAAAACAGATTTCGTTCATACTCGCTTAACACATAGTTTAGAGGTTTCAGTTGTAGGAAGAACTCTTGGAAGAAGAGTTGGAAAAGAATTATTGAAAAGACATCCAAAATTGGTGGAGTTAGGATATACTTTTAACGACTTTGGAGCCATTGTTGCTGCTGCTTCCGTAATGCATGACATTGGAAATCCTCCATTTGGTCATTCTGGAGAAAAAGCGATTGGAGAGTATTTTAAAACTGGTAATGGTAGACAGTTCAAAGATCAGTTGACAGATTTAGAGTATCAGGATTTAATAGACTTTGAAGGAAATGCAAATGGACTCAGAATTTTAACTGAAAACAGAAAAGGAATTGAAGGAGGGTTAAGGTTATCCTACGCGACATTAGGAGCTTTTATAAAGTATCCTAAGGAGAGTTTACCTAAAAAACCAACCAACCATATTGTAGATAAAAAATATGGTTTCTTCCAGTCAGAGAAAGACGCATTTGTAGATCTTGTTGAAGATTTAGGTTTAAAGAAAAAGGATAGTGATGGAATTTCTTACTATCGTCATCCATTAGCTTATTTAGTTGAGGCTGCAGATGATATTTGTTATACAATTATCGACTTTGAAGATGGGATTAACTTAGGGCTTATTGAAGAGGAATATGCGCTTGAATATATGTCTAAGCTGACAAAGCATATTAATAGAGAAAAGTATTATGCTTTGGAACATAAAAAGGACAGAACAGGGTATTTAAGAGCTCTGGCTATTGGATCCTTGATAGATGAGGCAGTTAGTATATTTTTAGAAAATGAAGAAGCGATACTGAATGGTGATTTCGATAGAGGATTGATGGATAAATGTAAGTATGAAGCTCAAATAAACGATATTATTAATAAAAGTATTGAAAAGATATACCGAAGTAAAGAAGTAATAGAAAAGGAAGTTGCAGGGTATAAGATTATTGCCGACATACTTGATGTTTTTGTAACGGCTCTAAATAATAAGTTTAACAATACTGCTTCTAATTACGACAAATTAGTGTTGAATTTGTTACCTGAAGAATATCAGCATGAAAAGGAAAACTTATATGATAGGGTTATGCTTATATGTAGTTATGTTGCTGGGTTATCAGATGGATTTGCGATTCGTTTACATAAAAAGTTGGCTGGGGATGTTATTTAAGCTTTTGCTCAGCAACTTTTGTTAACTCTTCATACCAGTTTTCACCAAACCTTCTGGTTAAAGAATCTTTTAAAAACTTGTAAACAGGAACTTGAAGCTCTTTACCTAAAGAACAAGCATCATCACAAATTTCCCATTGATGATAGTTTATAGCCGAAAACTCGCTATAATCTTGAACTCTAACAGGGTATAAATGACAAGAAATAGGTTTTTTCCAGTCAATTATATTCTGATTGTAAGCTTCTTCTATTCCACATAAAGCGGTTCCTTTTTCATCAAAAGTAACATAAGCACACTCGGCATCATTAATCAAAGGAGTTTCCAGTTCATCGAAATCACTGGTAATCCATGTTCCTTGTTTTTCAATTGCCTCTATACCTTCTTTTCTAAGAAATGGTTTAACTTTTGGGTAAATATCTTCTAAAATCTTTGTTTCATCTTCTAGCAAAGGAGCACCAGCATCTCCTGCAACACAACATACTCCTTTACATGCAGATAAGTTGCATACAAACTCCTTTTCTAAAATATCTTCAGATACAATGGTTTTTCCTAACTGGAACATAGTTTCAATGTAATTAGCTAAAATACTTTTTCTTACAGATTTTCCTTTTCTCGGAAATTATCTTGAAAGTGGTATATTAGATTTATGTAAAATTTTTGCAAAAATAGTAGATTGTGAGAATACTTATCTAATTTTGCGCTCGAAAAACAACAGGTAATGAATTTTAGTATAAAAGAAATTTTTACAGCATTTATGGTGTTATTTGCTGTAATAGATATTATTGGGAATGTACCCATTATTATTGATCTTCGTAAAAAGGTTGGGCATATTCAATCTGAAAAGGCCTCAATTATCGCCGGTGTAATCATGGTTGTCTTTTTGTTTGTAGGACAGCGATTACTTGGATTTATTGGTATCGATGTGAACTCTTTCGCTGTGGCAGGAGCCTTTATCTTATTCTTTATTGCATTAGAAATGATTTTAGGAATAACATTGTACAAAGAAGATGAGGAGGAAGCACTAAATGCAACGGTATTTCCTATTGCATTTCCATTAATTGCAGGTCCAGGTAGTTTAACCACACTACTTTCTTTAAGAGCAGAATATGCTTGGGAGAATATATTAGTGGCTATTTTCTTAAATGTGTTATTCATCTATGTTGTTTTAAAAACCTCATCGAGAATAGAGAAATTAATTGGAGCTAACGGAATTAAAATTATTAGAAAAGTATTCGGTGTTATTTTATTAGCAATTGCTGTTAAATTATTTGCAGCCAATATTAAAATCCTTTTAACATAATACATGATTTTTGATACGTTAATTGTTGGTGGAGGTGTTGCAGGTATGCAATGCGCTCTAGTTTTAGGTTCTGCCCTAAAAAAGGAATATGCAAAAGGGAAAAAAGTGAGTATAATAATGCATCAGAAGTCTTCTCATTTACAAGAAGCCTTATTCAATAATGTATTAGGATTACCTCAAGGAACCTTAGGAAAGGATATTTTAAAGGAAGGTAGAGAGCAGTTGGAAACACTATATCCTGAAGTTTCACAAATTTGTGGTGAAAAGGTAATGGCAGTCTTGGATGATGAAAAGGGATATAAAGTAATTACAAACAAAAACGAATATTTTACAAAGGTTGTGGTAATTGCCTTAAACTATGCAAAACCTTTTGAGATTGCTGGGCTTGAGCAATATATAGAAAGACATTCAAGAGCGAATGCAATGAAAGATAGGATTCAACTTAGGAATTTCAATCATCTAATCAAAGAAGGACTGTTTGTTTGTGGTACTCTAGCTGGGTGGAGAAGCCAGTTTGCTATTGCTGCTGGAAGTGGTGCCAGTGTGGCAACAGATATTTTGACGGAATGGAATGAGAATATTCCAACCAAAGTACATGATAAAATAAAAAAATGAGTTTCGATTTAATAATTCAGGATATATATAATCAAGTAAAGGAAGTTCAAGATAACGGAAAAGTGGCTTCTTATATTCCTGAATTGTTAAACGTTAACCCGGATAGTTTCGGAATTTATTTCGCTGCTAACAACCAAGTTCGTTATGGAATTGGAGATTGTGGGTATAAGTTTTCAATCCAAAGTGTTTCGAAAGTGTTTTCTCTGAGTTTAGCGTATAGTTTGAAAGGGGAAGACATTTGGAATAGATTGGGAGTCGAGCCTTCAGGAACCAGTTACAATTCTTTAGTCCAACTGGAAACAGATTATGGAATTCCAAGAAATCCTTTTATAAACGCTGGAGCAATTGTAATAACTGATATCTTAATTAGTTGTTTACCGAATTACCGATACGGTTTTTTAGAGTTTGTTCGAAACCTTTCGGGAGTAAAAACAATAAATTATTCTCCAAAAATTGCTGCTTCTGAGAAGGCTGTTGGATATAGAAATATTGCTTTATGTAACTTTATAAAGTCTTTTGGGAATATTGAAAACAACCCAGAAGAAGTATTAGATTTCTATTTCGATATCTGCTCATTAGAAATGAGCTGTGAAGAACTTTCGAATTCATTTTCATTTCTTGCCAATCAAGGTGTAAACCCTCATAATAATGAAGAAGTCTTGACAAAAAGTCAATCTAAAAGGATCAATGCACTAATGCAAACTTGCGGATTTTATGATGAGTCAGGCGAATTCGCTTTTAAAGTTGGTCTTCCTGGGAAAAGTGGTGTTGGAGGAGGCATTGTTGCTGTTCATCCTGGAGAATATGTGATTTCGGTTTGGAGTCCGAAACTAAATGAAAAAGGAAATTCATTCAAGGGAATGCAGTTTCTTGAGAAGTTTACTACAGAATCTCGATTATCAATTTTCTAATCTTAGACCCAATTGCTGTTTTTGTTTTAATAGTCTTATCTTTAAAGTCAATTAGAAAACTTTAAACCCAAATAAAAGTCTTTTCTGCATATAATTAAATATGCAAAAGAGGCTATTTCTTACTATTAACTCTATAAGCAATAAAACAGATGAAGAGAACATTTATACTACTTGTCTTTTTATTAAACACAATTTTGTTGGTAGGGCAAAGCACCTATATACATTGTGGAAAACTAATAAATACTCAAAAAGGAACTATTGAAAACGATAAAACCATTGTTGTTAAGTCGAATAAAATCGAAGAGATTTTAGATGGTTTTGTAAATCCAAAGAATAAAAGTGATAAAATAATCGATTTAAAGGGTAAATACGTTATGCCAGGACTTATTGATATGCATGTACATATCGAAAGTCAATTCGATGCTAAAACTCGCTTAAAACGCTATATTTTAAATGAAGCTGATATTGCCTTTAACTCTGTTGGATTTGCAAAAACGACATTGTTAAAAGGGTTCACTACTGTAAGAGACTTGGGAGGTACTGGTGTCAATATTTCTATACGAAATGCCATTGATGCTGGTAAAATTCCTGGCCCGAGAGTATTCACAGCAGGAAAAGCATTGGCAACAACTGGAGGTCACGCCGATCCTACTAACGGAAGTAGTAGGGCTCTCATTGGTGATCCAGGTCCGAAAGAAGGGGTTGTAAATAGCGTAGAGGATGCAAAAAAAGCGGTGAGACAGCGTTATAAAAATGGAGCTGATTGTATTAAGATTACAGCCACTGGAGGTGTTTTGAGTGTAGCCAAAAGTGGAGATAATCCTCAGTTTACTATTGAAGAAGTAAAGGCAATTTGTGATATGGCAAAAGATTACGGAATGCATGTAGCAGCACACGCTCATGGTGATGAAGGGATGCAAAGAGCCGTTTTAGGTGGTGTTAAAACTATTGAACACGGAACATACATGAGTGAAGAAACGATGGAGTTGATGAAAAAGCATGATGCTTATTTAGTTCCTACAATTACTGCAGGAAAAGAGGTTGAAGAAAAAGCAAAAATTCGTGGGTTTTATCCAGCAATTGTAGTTCCAAAAGCCTTGGCTGTGGGACCTCAAATTCAAGGAACTTTTGCTAAAGCATATAAAAAGGGTGTTGGAATTGCTTTTGGAACGGATGCAGGAGTTTTCAAGCATGGAAATAACGGGAAGGAATTCAAGTATATGGTAGAGGCAGGAATGCCCGCTATAGAAACCATACAAGCAGCAACAGTGACAAACGCCAAGATTTTGAAAATGGAGAATGAAATTGGTCAAATTAAAAAAGGATTTTACGCTGATATTATTGCGGTAGATCAAAATCCTTTAAAGAATATTGAGACTATGGAAAAGGTTAGTTTTGTTATGAAGGATGGTGTGGTTTATAAATAGAAAACGAACTTTAACTCTATAGAATAAAGGAACATTTCAATTAATAGTTGAGATGTTTTTTTGTTTTAGACAAAGGCTTTGTTTAATGGCAATTTTTCTATACCGATTCTAGGTGAATTTATATGTTAAATAGTGTAACATATTCACATTTTAAACAACCTATAAACGAATCAAATTATAAAACACATTCCTTATGTTAAACGTCCTTAAATCTAGAGGAAATCTTTTAGTTTATGGAATTCCTTTGTTGATGATAGTGATCTCGGCATTTGTCGTAAAATCATCGTTATTTAATCCTTTACTTTCATATTTTATAACCATTGACTTATTAATTACAATTCCTTTCATTCACTTTTTATTGATCAGGAAGAAAGAAGTCTCAAAAAAGTCAATTATCGCAGTTATAGTTGTTGGTTTTTTAACAGCATATTACGTTTTTCCAGAGGGAAATAGAGAAGCGTTATCACTTGCTCAGTCAATCTTAGTACCAATTTTAGAACTTGGACTAATAGGATATGTGATCGTTAAAATCCGAACATCTCTTAAAAAAGTGAGAAGTAGTTCTGAAAATTTCGATTTCTTTGATCAAACGCAGGAGGTGTGTAATGAAATTTTACCTTTTAAATTAGGAGCAGTATTAGCCACTGAAATATCTGTTATTTACTATGGTTTACTCAATTGGAAAAAGAGAAAGCTAGATGAGCTGGAGTACTCTTATCATAAGGATAGCACCGCCGTTAGTTTAATTTTAGGTTTTTTGTTGGTAATTGCCGTTGAAATGTTCGTAACACATTCAATGATGAAAAATGGAAATGTAACGGGGTCTATTATTTTGGCCGCGTTAAGTGGGTATAGCCTTTTACAGATTATAGCTGTATTGAGATCGCTTTCGAGTAGGCCTATTTTTATAGATAAGGAAAAGAAACAGTTGATTTTGAAATTTGGAATCTTGTCAAAAGCGGTAATACCATTTGATATGATCGAAAATGTAGTTATAGAATCGAAAGAGTTGCCAGAGAAAACTGACATAAAATACTTTTCACCATTGGGAAGGTCGATGGGACATAATTTAGTGTTGCATTTTCATAAAGAAATAAGATACAATAGTTTTTATGGCTTCTCAAAAAAAGCATCAAAATTGGCAATTTGGGTTGATAACCATATTGATTTTCAGAAACAACTTGAAACCTATATTAAAAGTTAATTGTTAGATCGTATTTGCATTTGAAAAGACTCTTTATAAGTTCTACCTATTGAAATCTTTTCATTTTGAATGTAAACATAACTACTAGTAAACTTATCAATCTTTTTAGAATTCACAATAAATGATTTGTGAATTTGTATGAATTGGGAAGGATTAAGAATTTCTTTCCAACTCTTTAGTGAGTCTATAATCGTAAGTTTCTTTGCAGTGGTAACAAAGGTAATATAGTTGCGGTCAGACTCAATATAGAGTATATCATTTAAAATGAGTTTGTGAATAGTTTTATCTACATTGATGAATATTGATTCTTGTTCTGAAAGACTCTGTCTGTTAACGAGTTTTTCAGCTTTGGAAATGGCTTTTAAGAAGCGATCGAATGAAAATGGTTTGACTAAGTAATCAACAATTGTATCTAACTCAAAACTAGAAACAGCATAATCAGGATAGGCTGTAGTAAATATTATCTGTGGTGGATGTTTTACGGTTTTTATAAAGTCAATACCAGGTATGTCTGGAAGGTTAATGTCAAGTAAAACGACCTCAACATTGTTTTCTTTTAAAAAACTATTGGCACTCGAAGCTGTTTGGAAGCTTCCTTTTAAATGTAAATCAGGAATCTTTTGAATATAGCTCTTTAAAATTCGCTGCGCTGGCATTTCATCTTCAATAATGATACAGTTCATAACTACAGTAAATTTAGAGTTAATTTCACTTTAAAGAGCTTTTCCCTTTCAATTTTTAACTCATACTTTTCCTTGTATAATAAATCCAGTCGTTTTTTTAAATTTTCCAAACCAATGCTGGTTTCTGATATTTCTTTATTTGGATCGTAGCCGTTTGAACAAATACAAGTGAGATAATTATTGTCAACATTAATGTCAATGGTAATAGTACTACCCAATAGGCTGTGTTTAAAGGTATTTTCAATAAGAGTAATTAAAAGCAGCGGAGCAATTCTATTTGTAGTATCCTCAATTGATTTAGTGTAATTAATGGTTTTAACTCCTTCTGTTCTTAACTTTTGAAATTCTATATAATTGTCAATGAACAGTATTTCGTTAGATAAAGGTACTTTTTCTGAATTACTCTCGTAAAGTACATGCTTTAAGTTATCAGCGAGCTTTAAGATGAGATTCGGAGTTTCATCTGGTTTTTCTAGTGAAAAAGAATAAATCGTGTTTAAATTGTTTAACAATACATGCGGATTTATCTGAGACTTTAGAAATTTAAGCTCTAATGCTGTTCTTTCTTGTTTTATAGTTTCAATTTCTTGAGTTCGTTCAATATATCTGAAAAGCATCCATATAAAAGAGAAAAACGTGAGCGGTACAATTGTTTGCCACAAATAGTCGCTCAAACATTTTAAAAATGAACAGCCACATCGCGTAAATACGTTACAATATAGTTGGGTTGCCAAGAAGGCAATACTTAAAAATACTGCTGTGTATATAAAATACCATCGTTTTCGGACGAAATAAGGCAATAAAACGATATTGTTAGTATAAACTATTACTATAAGAATAAACAAGTACTGTAAGAAGGGATTTTCGGCCCAATAATATTTTGTTAATACAAATAGTGATACAAAAACAAATAGCGCCCAAAAAAGGAAGTGAATAATAATTTGAGTGCTATATTTTTTTATAAAATTCATAGAGGTGTCAAAGTAACGAAAAACCTCGACTAATTTTCATTTTGAGGTACAAATGACGGTTTGTAAAGTACGAATTACAGTCTTGCAAACAGTAATACGTGTTTGTAAGTAATATATCCTTCACTTTTTTTTATCGGTTATGTCTTAAATACTTTAGTTGAAGTAAAATAACAATCGACTATGATACGAATACTTTTATTTCTCATATTGTGGAGTTCGGGAATGCTTTTAGCTCAGAACAAGAATAATTTAGTTATGGATGGCAAGGGGAAACCGATGCTATTGGGTAAAACCGAAATTTCGGATATAAGTACTGATAATTTCAAGTGGTTTCAGTCTAATTACAATCAATATTTATTGAATGACAAGGTGATAGTTAAAATGAAAGACTCATTAAAAAACTATAAAATCAAAGTTTTTTATGGAACCTGGTGTGGTGATAGTAAAAGAGAATTGCCAAAGCTTTATAAGGTAATTGACCAAGCAGGTTTTGACATGAATCAATTAGAAATGATTGCTGTTGATAGAAAACCTGAAGCTTATAAGCAATCTCCAAATGGGGAAGAGAGAGGATTAAATATTCATCGTGTTCCCACTTTTATTTTTTATAAAGATGAGAAAGAGGTTAGTAGAATAGTCGAATTTCCTAAGCAAGATTTTGAAAGAGACATGCTGAAAATTGTGAATGAAGAAAAATATGTGTCTAACTATAGAATTGTGGAGTATTTAAACAGTTTATTTAAGGAACATGGTTCTGAAAAGCTAAGAGAAAACATGGCGCAATTGGCTGCTAGTTTTGCTGAGTTTACTATGGGGAGTAGGGAATTAAACACATATGGCTATAAGTTATTACGATCTAACCAGATTAAGGAAGCAATGTTCGTGTTTGAGTTGAATATTAAAATGTACCCATACAAAGCAAATGTCTATGATAGTTTAGGAGAGGCATATTATACCTTAAATAAGTTTGAAAAGGCATTGGAGAATTATGATAAGGTATTAAAATTAAATCCGAACAATAAAAACGCTTTGGCAATGATAGAAAAGATTAAAAAGAAGTTTAATTAAAAATAAATAGTATGAATATAGTTAAAATCATTGCGGTATTCCTGTTTGGAATGATTACCGCATCGGCACAGGAAATCCAATTTAAACAAGAAACCATTGACTTTGGAAAGGTTGCTTACAAGTCAGAAGGAAAGAGAACTTTCGAATTTACAAACGTTGGGTTTGAACCATTAATAATTAAAGAAGTAAAATCGACTTGTGGATGTACGGTTCCGAGAAAACCAGAAAGACCTATTATGCCGGGTGATACATCTTATATTGATGTTGTATATGATACGAAAAGAATGGGTGGTTTTGTGAAGTCTTTGGTAGTTTATTCAAATGCTAAAAAAGAAAGAACAGTGATTAAAATTAAAGGTTTTGTGGAAAAAATCAATAATGTAGTAGTTTCAAATTAGTCATTGTTTTTATGAGTTTTCGGTAGGTGGGATTAAGAAAGGTGAGCTGTGTTTACAGTTTGGTAGGACCTTACTTTCATCTGAAAAGGAAAAGCCTGAGTAAATTCACTCAGGCTTTAGTATCTCTTTAGAGATTGTGAAATATAAGGTGTTGACGTTTTCACACTCAAATCCCCCCAGACTTTTATGTAAATCTTGTCGAACAACTGAAACAAAAGTATATCTTATTTAATTAATTATCAAACAATCAAGCACGAGCGTTGGTTTTCAGGGAATGAATGCACAATTTTTTAATCTAAAGTGAAAAAGAGGAAGAAAAAAAGCCCATTTGATCGGATCAAATGGGCTTTTATATTTTGAAAGGAAAGAAAAACTATCCTTTTAAGTTTGCTTTTATAAATTCTGAATTCATACGAGCAATGTTCTCTAAAGAAATTCCTTTCGGACATTCAACTTCACATGCTCCAGTGTTGGTACAGTTACCAAAACCTTCTAAATCCATTTGAGCAACCATGTTCTTAACACGATCTGTAGCTTCAACTTGTCCTTGAGGTAATAAAGCATATTGCGAAACTTTTGCTCCAACGAATAACATTGCAGAAGAGTTTTTACAAGTAGCAACACAAGCACCACAACCAATACAAGTTGCAGCGTCGAATGCTTTATCTGCATTTTCTTTATTAATAGGAATTGCATTCGCATCTTGAGTGTTTCCTGATGTATTTACAGAAACATACCCACCAGCGTGCTGAATTCTATCAAAAGCAGAGCGATCCACTACTAAGTCTTTTACAACTGGGAAAGCTTTTGCTCTAAATGGCTCAATAAATATAGTATCACCATCGTTAAACATACGCATGTGTAACTGACAAGTAGTAACACCTCTATCAGGTCCATGAGCTTCTCCATTAATGTATAATGAACACATTCCACAGATACCTTCACGACAATCGTGATCAAAAGCAACAGGCTCATCACCCTTTGCAATTAATTGTTCATTTAATACATCCAACATTTCTAAGAAGGACATATGTTCAGAAATATCGGTCACTTTATATTCGACCATTTTCCCTTTATCACTTGCGTTTTTCTGACGCCAAATTTTAAGTGTTAAATTCATATTCATAATAATCCTCTCTTATTTGTATGAACGTTGTTTTAATTCAATATCGTTAAACTCTAAATCTTCTTTGTGTAAAACAGCATCCGCTGGCTCTCCTTTATATTCCCAAGCAGAAACATAAGTAAAGTTTGCGTCGTCACGTTTAGCTTCTCCTTTTTGAGGTCCATCTAGCTCAACAGACTCTTCTCTAAAGTGCCCTCCACAAGATTCTGATCTATCCAGTGCATCTCTTGCAAATAACTCTCCTAATTCTAAGAAATCAGCAACACGACCTGCTTTTTCTAACTCTGGATTCATTTCATTTGCACCTCCTGGAACTGTTACATTTTTCCAGAAATCATCGCGTAAAGCTTTAATTTCAGCAATTGCTTCTTTTAAACCTTTTTCGTTTCTAGACATACCACATTTATTCCACATAATGTTTCCTAATTTCTTGTGGTAGTAATCTACAGAATGACTTCCTTTGTTATTTACGAAGAAATCAATACGCTCTTTCACTGCTTTCTCAGCTTCTTCGAACTCTGAAGTATCTGTAGAAATTTTTCCAGTTCTAATATCATTTGATAAGTAGTCTCCAATAGTATAAGGAAGAACAAAATAACCATCAGATAAACCTTGCATTAAGGCAGAAGCTCCTAATCGGTTAGCTCCGTGATCAGAGAAGTTAGCTTCTCCAATAGCATAACAACCTTCAATAGTTGTCATTAAGTTATAATCTACCCAAATTCCACCCATTGTATAGTGTACCGCTGGATAAATCATCATTGGAGTTTTGTATGGATTCTGATCTACGATCTTCTCATACATTTGGAATAAGTTTCCATATTTGTTTTCAACAACCTTTTCACCTTCTGCTAAAATTTCAGCATGTGTAGGATTGTCGTTTCCTTTTAATTTACATTGCTCTTTACCGTAACGCTCAATAGCCGATTTAAAATCTAAATAAACAGCTTCACCGGTAGCGTTAACACCAAAACCAGCATCACAACGCTCCTTAGCAGCACGAGACGCAACATCACGAGGTACTAAGTTACCGAAAGCAGGGTAACGACGCTCTAAGTAATAATCTCTATCTTCTTCAGCAATTTCAGTAGGCTTTAACTTACCTTCTCTAATTGCTAAAACATCTTCCATTTTCTTTGGAACCCAAATACGACCATCGTTACGTAACGATTCAGACATTAACGTAAGTTTCGATTGGTAGTCACCTGAACGTGGAATACATGTTGGGTGAATTTGAGTGAAACATGGATTTGCGAAGAACGCTCCTTTTTTATGGATTTTCCACGCAGCAGTTGCATTTGATCCCATTGCGTTTGTAGATAAGAAATACACGTTTCCATATCCACCAGAAGCAATTACTACAGCGTGTGCTGAGTGACGCTCTATTTCACCAGTAACCATGTTACGAGCAATAATACCACGAGCTTTTCCATCAACAATAACAACATCTAACATTTCATGACGATTGAACATTTCAATCTTACCACGAGCAATTTGACGGTTCATTGCAGAATAAGCTCCTAATAATAACTGCTGACCCGTTTGACCTTTAGCGTAGAAAGTACGAGATACTAATACTCCACCAAATGAACGGTTGTCTAACAATCCACCATAATCACGAGCAAAAGGAACACCTTGAGCAACACATTGGTCAATAATATTTGCTGAAACCTCAGCTAAACGATAAACATTTGCTTCACGAGAACGGTAATCTCCTCCTTTTACAGTATCATAAAATAAACGATATGTTGAGTCACCATCACCTTGGTAATTCTTCGCTGCATTAATACCTCCTTGAGCTGCAATAGAGTGTGCTCTACGAGGCGAATCTTGATAAGCAAATGCTTTTACATTATATCCTAGCTCAGCTAACGTAGCAGAGGCTGAACCTCCTGCTAAACCTGTACCAACAACAATAACATCAATTAAACGCTTGTTTGCCGGGTTAACTAAGTCGATTTTATCTTTATAAGTTGTCCACTTATCTTTTAATGGACCCTTTGGTACTTTTGAATCTAAAATTGCCATAATTTAAGTGGTTTTATTAATGAACGAAATGGTGAAATAATGCAATAATTATGAATCCAACTGGAATTCCGATCGCATAAATTTTACTAAAGGTTTTCAATCCTCTAGTGTATTTATTATTCAATCCAACTGATTGGAAAGCAGAGTTGAAACCATGTAATAAGTGTAATGCTAAGAAAACGAAAGCAATTACATAAGCGGCAACTCTAATAGGGTTTACAAACTTGTGTTGTAATTCATGGAAATATCTGAATTCACCATTGTGCATTCCAGTCCAATCTCCTTGTATAAATTTTGTATTTAATTCTGGAATCCAGAAGTCAATAAAGTGTAAAACCACAAAAGCTAAGATAGCAAGACCACTATACACCATGTTTCTACTCATCCAAGTAGAGTTGGCAGAACCGTTATTTTTAGCATATTTTACTTGACGAGCACTGTTGTTTTTTAATTCTAAAATGAATCCCATTACAAAGTGAAAAACTACACCAAAAATCAATACAGGCTGTAACGCATACTGTACTAAAGGGTTGGTTCCCATAAAGTGAGATAATTTGTTAAATGTAGCTCCGTTGTCAGGGAAAATAGAAGTAATGTTGATTGCAAAGTGCTGTAGCAAAAAGAACATTAAGAAAAATGCCGAAAGTGCCATGGCGATTTTTCTTCCGATAGAAGATTTTAATAATCCGCTCATTATTTTGTATGTTGATTAAATAATAGCTACAAATTTAAGAGCTATGCGTTACTTGGACAAACTTTCGGATTTGTTTTGTTTGATATTTAGAATCGGTTTAAATAATGTTTTGTCAATGAAGAAGTGAATTTATACTGAAGTGTTTATTTACTGTAATTCCGCTTCTGTAAGAGCTATTGAACAATAGTTTCTAGAAATATTAAGATTATTTGAATAGCTTTCGAAATGAACTATAAATGTTTACGAAAGGATTTGCGAGGTTTCCCCAAAATGTACTGAACTTACTGTCACTTTCGTCTATTCCAAATTTAATCTCTTTAGTAGACTTGGAAAGAACTAATGTACCAAACATCCAATCCCAAAGAGCAAGCTTTGACCCCATGTTTTTATCGAAATGCTCAGGTGAATTACTATGGTGAATTTGATGCTGAAAAGGACTTATTAATAGTTTTTCTATAAAATTAGGATAAGTAAGTTTTATATGAGAATGTCTTAAGTTAGCGCCTAAAAACATAAACAAGAACCCGAAAACGTTCACACCTAAAAAAACAAGTTTATTAATCTGGTGATTTGATAGATAATCAAAGATACCTGTGAGAACACCGAAAACGAGAAGGCTTTTAGCATTGTTAATTAATAACTCAATAGGATGAATTCTGTATTGAGTAAATGGGTTAAGTTCTGTTGCTGAATGATGTACTTTATGAAACTCCCATAAAAACGGAATCTTATGCATCAAAAGATGAATTAGATAGGTAAAGAAATCGCCTATTATAGTTAAGGCAATTGTATAGTAAATGATGGTTTCGGTTTTACCTAAATTAGTCGTGGAATAACCAAATTGTTCTAACAGAAATTCGTTTGTGTAAAAAGCAATATAAAGTCCAAGAATAAGATAAGGACCAATAAAAATTACTTTAAATATGCTATTGAAAATAACCATAGCATAATCAATGAAAGCGGATTTACCAAGCCAAACTTTCTTTGGGAATAAAAAATTTAGAAAACCTCCTTTATTTTTTGATTTGTAATACACATAATAAGCTAAAACAGCTGATGATAGTAAGTAAATAAAGTAAGTTCTTCTATTGGGACTAGTCAAATAGGACAGAGAAACCTCAACGGCTTCGCTTAAAGTATCAAAAATTGCATTCAACTCCATACAACAGTCCTAAAAATGATAAAAATTTAAAAGAGTATTTCTTAAGGTGCAAAGATAAGCCTTTCTCAAATAATTATGAATCGAGAAAAGAAGACAGTATGTAAGTCAATTCTTTCGGTTTTTCTAGAGGAATCATATGACCACACTGTTTTAAATTTACATAAGTAGACTTAGACATTTCTTTTGAAAGCTTCTTAACTTCATTAGGATCAACTAAGGCATCGTTTTCTGCCGAAATCAATAAAGTCGGCTTTTTGTAATTCTTTAATCGATTGGTGATGTCAACTCTTTTGGAAGTCGCTTTTAATTGTTTTATAAGTACATCTTTCCCTAAATCGGCATCCATTTTTTTAATGATAGCTATTATCTCCTGATTATTGTGGTTGTTTGGATGTAAAAACTGTTGCACTCTGGCTTGAGAAATACCTTTATAGCTATGTTTTTCTAAAAACTCTATGGTGCTTTTTCTCAATTTAATTTCATTTGAATCTAGCCCTTTCGAGTTAGCAGCAATCACCACTAGTTTTTTAACTTTCTCTGGATATTGACTAGCGAAATTCATAACAGAAAAACCACCTAATGAAAAACCAATTAGTATCGAAGGGTTTTCAATGCTTTCAAGAATAATATTGTTAATCTCTTCAAAAGAAGATGCAGAAGTAATATCGATATGAATCGGGTTTATATTTTCAAGTTGAGGGAATATATATTGCCATAAATCTTTGGTACACATGGTGCCTGAAATAAAAAATACATTTGTCATTTGGTTATTCTGCATTTGAAGAGACTAAGCATTTATTGTTTTTCCATTTTCCTTGAAGCGATTCCGGTTTAATTTTATTGCCTGAACAGGTTAAAAAGTTCCCATTTTTATCTTTTTTGATAACCTTGAGTCTTCCTTGATAAATGGCATTAATAACCTTATAAATTAATCCTTGTTTCGACCTTTTTTTTCCTGTTAAAGTAAGTTTTAATCCAACTTCGTTATTGAATAAATCCATAGTGCTTGAAATCTCATCAGGAACAATACCATCTTCAAGTTTTCTTTTTTTGAAGGTTTGATAGTTTTCTTTTTCATGGACTTTTCCTAATGATCGAGCAGCGCTCTCACCTATTTCTTCATTCAATCTGGCCATCCAATAAGCATGCCTAAACGCATCAACCTGTCCTCCTGATGGATCTTTATCGAGTAGTGGCGATGTTTTCATGGAATCGGCAACCCTTTGAGCTTCTTTTGATATTAAAAAAGCACGTTTAGCTTTGAAAGGATGAAAGAGTACCCAAGTCTTTTTGGGACCCGATAGTGATTGAAATTTCTTCCAATTAGATTGGGCAAATAGACATGAAGAACAGAATAGAAATCCCCATAAAACGTATTTCAACATGAGTTTATTCGTAAATCTTAGTTATACCCACCAATTTGTTGCTCTAATTCAACTACTTTACTTTCTAAATCATGCAATCTATCATAAACATCAACAGGTTCTGGCATTTGTTTAGAAGCAAACATGGTTACGTACCATACTTCCATAATCTCTTCTGCATTTATGGTATAAGTAGGATAGTTACCTGTTTTATTATCGCTTTTTAAAATAAGTTTACCGCGTTGTTCAATTCGATTAATAACACGTTTTAAAACAATACCATCATTTTTACTTACAATAACATATACACGACCATCTTTAATATCATGAAGGTTTTCAACATATTTCCCAAAAACCAAATCTCCATCAAAGAAAGTACGAACCATAGAATTGCCTTGAACTTCAAAACAACGATAGGTTCCATTGTTTAAATGAGGCATATGAAAAGAAGGTAATTGCTCTATGTAATTTGCATCGCCATAACCATTCAAATATCCTGCTCTTGCCTGAATAGGAACATAAATAACATTTTCATTTCCTGTAGGATTTACAGCAACCACTTGCGGAACTCCAGAATATGTTTGAATTTGGGTGGTGTCTGACTTTAACATCACCTCACTTTTTCCAAATAAGTATTCAGGATTAATATCAAATTCATTAATAATGGCAGTTAAAACATCATAACCTGGTTTTGTTCTTTTTCGACTTCCATCGGGCTGTGGTCTACCGTTAATGATACTATCTACAGTAGTTCCTGTAACGCCAATTCGTTTTGAAAGTGAAAAATTATTGAGATTAAAAGTATCTCTGATAGCTGCTATTCTTTGAGAAATTTCCATCCGACTGCATATTTAAGTAGGTTGAAACATTTTACAATAAAAAGATCAACTTTTGTTTGTGTGTTTTTGTAAAATGTTTTATATTTGCATTGTAATTTGATTGCTAATATACGAAAAAATTGTAAAAATCAAACATTTGTGTAGTTTTAGTGATTGTGTTTTAAGGGTTTTGACTTGAGTTTCTTCATTTTTTTAAAACCCTACTCAAAATTTCAAACATTTTATTGAATTAAGTTCGCTAATGAGCTGTTAGAGAAGCAAAAAACAATTGCTCTAAAGAGCTTAGTTAATAATTTAAAAAGTATTAAAATGAGTAAAAAACCAATCAAATCAAACCTATTTAGGTTTGTAACATTGCGTGGTCCGCAAACTATTGAAGACAAAGAGAAAGGGTTTGTAGAGTTTCCGGAATCTAAAAAATCGGAAAGTTTAGCTTTTAAAGCTGTTCAAAACGTAACGAATGAGGAAGGTAGAAAACAAGCGTTAAAATCTGCCTTTGATACTGGGTTTATTCCGATAGGGAAGAAAGAAGAAGTAAAAGGATTGCATGCTGGTCTTTATGAGTTTTCAAATTGGTTAGTTCGTCATAAAAACAGCTTGTCATATGCTTCGGTTGTTTCCAATTTAAATAATGCTCAGGTGCTTACATTGGATGAAGAACGTTTAATTTGGGATAATTTATTTTATCAAACTATTAATAAGGCATCAGTAAGTATAAGAGAGTATTTAATTCAGTTGTTAATTACAAATCAGTTTTTAAAAGCCTTCGGGGATTTTGAGGCTGGGTTTTCACCAGAATTATTGGGAGAAATAGTTTTCACTGATGAAGATGAGAAGAATTTTATTCGCAGGGCTAATGCTAGTGTTGTGATTCCGAAAGAAGTTGTTTTATCGAGTAAGGAACAAACATTAAATCAAAAGCCAACACTTTCTACTAGTTTAACAAACTATATGAAAGCTGATTTAAAAGTTGAACAAGCTAAAAAAAGAGCAGATCAATACACGCAGGTATTGTCGGAAATTGAAAAAAAAGAGAATATCTACAGAAGAAAAGAAGAAGCGCGATATAAGTCAGCTTTAGATGTTTATAATGTAGAGATTTCAGCAATGAAAGATGCTGCGAAGCCTTCTCTCAAGAAGTATATGGATTTTGAATCTGGAATAGAAAAGACTTTTGAAGTGTTTCCTGATTTAGATTTACCAAAGTTTGAGTTTATAGAAGGAAAGGAAATTGATAGAGGAACGGCTGTATCTGATCCTGATTTACAGTTTTCTGAAGAAGTTTTAAACTTTTTGAATTCTGAAGATGCTAAAGAAGCTGAAACTTTTACAGAAACCAAAAAGTTGTTAAACGAAAAAATAAAAGAACAGTATCAAACAATTTTTAATTCTACTCCTGAAAGAGTTAAAACTGTGAATGTTTTGGGAGAAAGTGTTAGCGTTGATGTTGAAAAACAAAAACCTTTATATTCTTACGTTGGATACTTAGATAGTAATAGAAAAAGAGAGTCAAGTATTGTTATCGAATTAAAAGTTGAAGATGCTTCTAATATTTCCGTAGACTCATGTAGTTATGAAATTACCAATACAGGTGGTCTGTCTTTATATACTGGTACTTCTGTTGAAACGAAAAGAGGAAAGTCGGATTCAGTACTTGAAATTACATTATTTCCTGAAGCTAGTAACTTTATTTCCACGGGAAGCTATCTTATTAATGGTCAGTTTGTTTTAAGTAATGGGTTAACAATCAATTTCGGACCTGATGATTTCAGAGTTTTAGTAAAAGATGGCTATCTGGAGTCGGAAGGGATTTTTGGACAGTGTAAAGAAAATGAAAATGATGTTCTTGACTTAGGAGGAGATGGTGTTTTGTATGGTGTTTCGAATTTAGGAATAGCGGATTATAGACGTGTTGAGCAGGAGTTGTGTTGTTACGTACCAGGAGAGGTATCGCATATTGAGAATATCATGGCGAGAGAATATAAGGAGCGTTCAACAAGAAGTTTAAGAAGTATTGAAAGTACGACAGAAAGAAGCTCAGAAAGAGAAGCCGAGAATTTAACGGACTCAACTTCCACGGATAGAAATGAAATGCAAACAGAAACATCTTCCATTGTAAATAAGGATACGGCTACTAGTTTTGGTGCAAATGCAAGTGTTAGTGGGGGTAAGTTTGTAACATTTAGTTTAGGTACAAGTTTTGGAATGAGTAGTAATAGTTCTACTTCCGATTCTAACCTACAGGCTAAAACCTACGCACAAGATGTAACTGAAAGAGCTCTTGAAAGAGTTGTTCAAAAAACAAGCGTAAAACGTACATCGAGAATGCTTCAAGAGTTTGAGGAGAATAATTCTCATGGTTTTGATAACAGAAAAGGAGATAAGCATATTAATGGAGTTTATCGTTGGGTGGATAAAGTGTATAAGAACAAAATGGTAAACTATGGTAAGCGATTAATGTATGAATTTGCTTTGCCAGAACCAGCTAAATTCTTGGTTAACTTACAAACAGGAACAAATACTAATGGGTTTGTTCAAGAGCCAGTAAAGCCGGTACATCCAAAAGATATTGAAGGGGCTCCAATTCGTGTTCCTTCTGATATTACAGAAAGTAATTACCAAGGATTAGAAGGAAGATATAATGTTGATATTGATACGCCTTTAGAAAGTCAAATTAAGGTTACGGATATTGTTTCTGGATCTTTTGGTAAAGCAGGTCATGCGGCTAACTATGCTATAAACATTCCTGAAAATTATGGGGCTGTATATTATAAAGCTGCAATAACAGCTACTCATGCCCATGGGGTAGAGCACTGGAGAATGAGTTTACTTAGCTTTAATGTAGGGGGTAAGATTACAGGAAAGAATGATTGGAGACCAAAGGGAGAGCTTAATAATATTACAGAAAAAGTCGCGTATTCTATTAATGCATGGGATATGGGAAGATATAATATCAGTTTAGAGCTAAATTGCAAACTTTCTGATAGAGCCATAAGCGAATGGAAAAGTAAGGCTTATAAAAAGGTAATGGATAGTTATAATGCCATGCTACAAGATTACAATATTGAGCTAAAGGAGTATGAAGAGAAATTAAAGCTTCAAAAAGAAGAGAGAAAGAAAGAGCAAGAAGAGCAAAAAGGAGCGTTTAGTGATAGAGGAACTCAAGTGAACCGATCAATAGAAAAAAGGGAGTTAAAGCGAGTTGCAATTGATTTAATGACCAAACCGTTTTCAATTAAAACAGCCGATAGCCATTATGTAAATCAAGATTATAAAACCGTAAACCGCGATACTGGACTTCAAAAACATATCGAAGTAGTTAAGTTCTTTGAGCAAGCATTCGATTGGGAAATTATGGCATATACCTTCTATCCTTATTTCTATGGTTCAAAGAAAAATTGGGGAGCTTCTATTGGTCTTGAAGGAGGAAATGATCCTGTTTTTAAAGCATTTTTACAAAGTGCCATGGCAAGAGCTGTAGTACCAGTTCGTCCAGGTTTTGAGGATGCTGTGAATTGGTTCATGAAAACTGGAGAAATCTGGAATGGAAAAGGTATGGTTACTGATATGGATAATGAGTTATACTTATCTATTGCAGAAGAATTGCAGACTATTCAAGGCGAAGTTGAAGATACTTGGGAAACAAGGGTTCCAACATCATTAACTGTTTTGCAAGCTGACTCGGTAGCATTGAATGAAGGTGCTTTACCTTGTAACCCAAATTGCGAAGGAAATGGATTGTTTGATACGGTAAAAACATCGCCTGATGGTGTTGATTTTGACATTGTAGGTCAAACAAATACCATAGCCTAAAAATATAGCAAGTCTTATCTATGTTTTTAGAATTCTGTTAACTTTTAGAAAAATGTTAGTGAGAATGGTTTTTGCAAATACCCCATAATTATGCAACCATTGCTGGCATTTATACCATTTGGTGTTTGAAAATACTGTAAAAGAAAATGAAGGTTTTTTTCTTTAAATAAAGAAGAAAACTAAAGCATAGCAATAGTTACGGTTTCTTTTTGTTCTGAAATGAAAAGGAAAAAAGAACGTTTTATTACGTTAGTTTCAAATTACAAATGGTATTAGTTAAGTTTTTTAAAAAAACACATTCACCTTACTCCAAGTTTGTTTTTATTGTTTCCAATGTTTTAAGTGCATTGGTATTAGTCTATTATTGTTTCTTATTAAGGAAAGGAGAAGTGAAATTATTTCAGGATTTACATAGATAGGGCTTGTTTTTAATTAATTAAAAACATAAAAAATATGCAAGCTCATGATTATGGACTTAAGTATTTCAAAAACAAAACCAATTTTCACGGATTGGTTGTGTTTTCTGATAAAGAGCAAAATCAGTTCAAAAACACATTGCCTTCAAGTCCTAACATATATATTGAAATTGAAAAAGTTGATGAAGATTCAAATAATTGGTTGTTGCATTTAAATAGTAGGCTTTCTGGAGATTATGGCGATTTTTTTGCGGCTAACAAACCTCCATTCGGAGAAATTAATGAATCGGAATATAATTTCGATCAAGAAAAATTCTCCGTTTTACAAGGTTTTGTGGTTGATGCACCCAATGGAATGATTCCATACTATGAAATAAATGACAAGTTATATTTAAAAGTAAGTGTTGAAATTCAACTTGATGAAGTATTTATTGAAGCTACACGTAAGGCAGACGCGGAAGTTAAACCTTCTGAAACAGTAGCAATTGAATATGACGCTTATATTTCACTTTTCGTTTCCAGTAATGGAGCAAAATTAGAGAGGGCTTATCAAAACATAACCAACATAAACTCAAACGAAGTAGTTATTTTAATTGAATCTAACGAAGGAAGCAATGTTTTTGGAACGGTTTTAAGAATTCATAAAGGAGAAAATGTAAAAACCCTTCCAGAAGTAGATCGATTGGCTATTTCAAAAATAGCTAAAGCATATGGGGTTAATATTGAAACTCATGATTTAACAGCTATTATAAAAGAAGAGTTGGTAGATAATAAAAGTGCGTTTTATATATCGGTAACCAAGTCATTAAAATACGGTGGTAGAGTTATACGTTGGGCATCTGATGAAGTTTTTACAGGGGTGTCGGGTTTTCTAAAAGATACTAGCAAAGAAATTAATGATTTAAAACTAGGTAAAGAGTATTGGCAGACAGAAGTTGACGGGAAACCTAATAAAGATTTTGTTTCCTTGCTTCCAAGATTACAAAATGATAAAGAGGGTATCGATACAAAGACTTTTATAAAATCCATTTATAATACTTATATAAATCCCTTAACAGAGCATGCTGCTGCCGTATCAAAAACTATTTTAAAAAGTAAGTTTATAAAAAAGATAATGCCTTTTGATATTAGTAATATCACAAAGGTTTTGGATACGGTTCCTGAGTTACTTCAGGAGTTTTTTGATACCGTTATTGATGTAATTATCGATTACTATTATTTTATTAACGGCTTGTTGGTTGGATTAATTAATAGTATCATTGAGTTTATTGCATCGTTTTTTGATATTTTAGCAATGCTTTTTGATGTTCTGAATGGAGCTATTCAAAGCACAAAGTTCTTTGATAACCCTTCAAGCTATATTAGTCTTTTTGCTGAGAGCTTTGAAAATCTAATCGATGGCTTTTTAGGGCTGTTTACACTAGATAACTTAAAAACTATTATTAAGTTTTTAGCAGGGTTGCCAGTTCAAATGGCTAAAATTTTAATTGGCCTAACGAACTCGGCTAAAAATATAAGAATCGACCCTGGAGCTTTAGGGTTTTATTTAGGGTATATTGTTGGTTTTGTTGCTTCTGAAGTAGTTACCTTTTTCTTAACAGGAGGAACTGGGACTATTGCTAAAGTTTTAAAAGAAACATTACGATCGTACAAAGCACTCATCCAAATGCCTTTGAAAGCAGGAAGATTGGTAGGCAAAACAGTAAAGTTTGGCATTGATACTTTTACTAGATTGATTGATGTTGTTGCTGATTTTGTAAAAAACATCCCAAAGCATTTAGATACCTTAAAAGGATGGATTAATGAGTTTATTGAAAGTTTATCTAAGATAACCAGAGTTTTTTCAGATGACGTTTATAAGTTATATGAAAAACTAGGTGTTACTATTAAAAAAGTGCCTCAGCAACCAGTGTTAGCGAGTGGTATTCCTGTGCCTGTTGGAGATAATATATATGCTCTAGTGAGAGAAGGAAAAGAGGTTTTTAGAGGATCTAAAAAAGAAGTTGAAGAGCTTGCCGAAAAACTGAAAGGTGTAGATGATGCCGAAGCCAAAAAGTATTTGGATGAATTATCTGATAGGCTTAAAAAAATTAAAAAATATAATTTCGAAAGTCACTCCTTGAAGAAAAAATACAAAGGAGAGGAGTCAGAAAGTAAAGAAGGACTCGAATATTTTCCAAATAAACCTCCCAATATGAAAGTGCGATGGTGTTGGCCATATTCTGTAAAGTACTTGGACGAAACAGAAAGGTTAAAATATAAAGTTGTTGTAAAAAACAAAAAACTATACAATAGTAAAGGTGATTTAGTAGATACTAAAAATGCTGGAGATAGTTCAGATTATTTAAGGAATGCAATATTTGTAATGGATAGAGATGGTACAATTTATTTGTCAGATTTTTACGTTCCAAGGCATTTTCATCATTCTAGTTTCTTAGCTGGAGCGCCAGTTAGTGCGGCTGGAGAGATAAAAGTAGTAAATGGCGTTATTAAAGAAATAGACCTTTCGAGTGGTCACTATGAACCAACTTTAAAGTTAAACGAACAAATTTTAAAGGTTTTGGAAAACGAGTTCGACATAAAAAATATCAATTTAAAAAATAGTTATAACTAATGAGAATAATAGAAGCATATCTAATGACACCTATTTTATATCTTTATAAAGTAAAGAAAATAGAAGACGTCATATTTGATAAAAAGTTAGGCGAAAGAATAAAGGATTATGATGAATTAAATGATAGAAAAGGTGTTTATGAAATGCTTAAATGGGCAGAAGAAAATCCAGATTTTCATTTTGAATCAATAATGGAAAATGCTCCCGTAAGAGGGAAATTAAAATTTACAAATGACGAAGTCTATTCTTATTTAATGGATTTCAAATCTTTTATGGAAAATGAAGAATTCGGATTATTGACGGATGATCGACCAACAAATCGTCCTTGGGAACAAGACTAACACTAAAGCACTCGCTAAAACGAGTGCTTTTTTCATAATATGCTCAAAGCCTTTTAGAATGAAATAAGACTGTTTAATAAAACAGTAGTCTTTGGTGTTGATACTTTTACTAGATTGATTGATGTTGTTGCTGACTTTATCAAAAACATCCCAAAGCATATTGATACTTTAAAAGGTTGGATTGATGAGTTTATTGCTAGTTTAGCTAAGATAACCAGGGTTTTTTCAGATGACGTTTATAAGTTATATGAAAAACTAGGTGTTACTATTAAAAAAGTGCCTCAGCAACCAGTGTTAGCGAGTGGTATTCCTGTTCCTGTTGGAGATAACTTGTATGCCCTAGTAAGAGAAGGGAAAGAAGTTTTTAGAGGTTCTAAAAAAGAAGTTGAAGAACTTGCGGAAAAGCTTAAAGGTTTAGATGATGCCGAAGCTAAAAAATATTTGGATGATTTATCTGATAGTTTGTTTGCGATTAAAGCTAAGAAGTTACCTGAAAAGACAAGTTTAAGGCTTAGAAAATATGCGGATGAAGTGGTTCAGGCAATACAACGCAGTAAAGATAAAAAAGGAGCTGTTTATGCTATACAGTATAAAGGAGAGGTGTTTTATGGTAAGAGTTTTAAGGGGTTCGAAAGAGGGAAATTTCCTGAATTACATCCAATATTGGATGATTGGGTTCAAAAAAGGTGGGCCAAAATGGATGAGGGAATTGTAGAAAGGTTGTGCAGCACGGAAAATGTGTAGAGGTTGATGCATTGAACCAATTATTAAACACTTTAGAAAATAGATATGGGAAGTTGTCATTAGAAAAAGTGAAAAAATTATTAGATAAAAACTCCATTTCAAAAGCCTTGGAAATACATAAGAAACCAGAAATACATGGAAACTTTAAAGAGGCTTGTAATAGTTGTGACCCAATGTTGGAGTATTTCAAAATAATTGAAGATTTAACTGAATTAAAAAAATAAAAAGATGAGTTTTACAGAAAAAATGAAGGATCATTTGATGGAGTTTGGTTGGAGTGAAAATAGAAGGATAAATGATTATGATATTTTTATGGATAAGTATAATTATCCAGAATTTATTAAGCAGTTTATCCAGGAATTTGGTGGGATAAAACTAAAGACTTTAAACCCAATAGAGAGGAGTAAGTTAAATGATAGATTGAGAATTAGTTTAAATTTATTCGATTCAGATGGTATGGATGAAGATTCAGTTGCTAAGGATTGGTCAGATGATATTGGAAGAAAATTGTATGTTGTGGGGTTGTACTCTCCGGAAAATTTTGATATTGCGGTTGACGAAAATGGGGCAGTTTATTTTTTGGGTGAATATTGTCAATGTTTGAGTAATGATCTTTATAAAGGAATTGAGGCCATTATTAGAGTTGATGTGGGTGGTGGAATAGAATTGGATCCTAAAGATACTACTTCTGGAAAATGGTATGATTGGAGTGGTAACTTAGTTGATTTTCATTCCCATGATTTTAAATATCGAAAGTTTTAGAGTATTAGTGCTAATCTATAAAGACTAATTTCAAAAGAATACTTAGAGTTGTTTTATGAATCAAGAATTAAAAAGACCTGACAAAATAAGAGTAAAAGAGGAAGATTTAGATGATAAAGGAACAGGGAAATATACAGGCTTAGAGTATTGGTATAAAGGAGAGCCTTTTACCGGTTTTGTTGTGTTTAGCTATCATGATAACGGTTTCATTGCTTCTGAACAAGAATATGTTGATGGACAAACGATGGGGTGGGCTGTAGATTATCATGATAATGGTAAAATTGAATATGAGTCTCTGGAATATGGGGCTTCTTCAGTAGTCTTTTACGAGTATGATGATCAGGGTAATCAAACCGATGGAGGTTTTGTAAACACTAAGGCGCTGTATAATTCCGTAGCTCGATATACTGGTATGCCTCAAGTTGATGAATATGGGTATACTGATGAGTAAGTTCTCATGACTAAATTGATAAACTTTGAAAAGAGGTTGCCAAAATTTGGCAACCTCTTTTGTTATATTACAATATTATTCAGTGTTTTAATTTCTTGAGTCAAAATTATTACAAAATAAACTGTAAAATGTTTGTGTGTTTTTGTAAAATGTTATATCTTTGTAGAGCTTTCTAACAGTTCATTGGAATTATTAACCTTTTTAATGTTATGCAGAAACTTAAAAGTTAGATTATCCCCTTTCAGGTAAGAAAAAATGAGAAAAAGAATCAGAAACTTACTAGTTTTTATCTGCTAACGCTTAAAATCAAACATTTGTATGAATAGTTTAATATCAGTAGCGTTATCTCAATACGGAGTAAAAGAAGTAAAAGGATCAAAAGATCATCCTCAAATAGTAAATTACTTTACCTCTTTAGGATTTGACGCTTCAAAATTTAAAGATGAAACCTCTTGGTGTAGTGCCTTTGTAAATTGGGTAGCACAACAGGCAGGTTATGAAAAATCAAATCGATTAACGGCAAGAAGCTGGTTGTCGGTTGGAGACTCTACAATGAGTCCAAAGCAAGGAGACATTGTAGTTTTATGGAGAGATTCACCTGAGAGCTGGAAAGGGCATGTCGGATTTCTAATAAAAGAATCAAAGCGATATGTATATCTTTTAGGTGGTAACCAAGGAAATAGTGTGAGTATTAAAGCTTATCCGAAGAATAGAATTTTAGATTATCGAAAATTGAGTAAAAATGGATAAGTTGACACATTTTGTTTTTTGGCTATTTGCATTGCTGTCGCCACTAAATGGAGTGTTAACCACCATAATGTTTTTAATTATGGTCGATTTTATAACAGGAGCTTATGCGTCGTTAAAATTGCAATTACCTATTAAAAGTGAAAAAATAGCAAATACGGTATCAAAGTTTTTTATCTATAACTTGGTAATAATCTCGGCGCATTTTTTAGAAAAACATATTGTAAATGAAGTACCATTCTTAAAAATAATAGCTGGATTTATTGCAATTACTGAAATAAAATCAATCTTAGAAAATTACAATAAAATTTATGGGGTAAATCCATTAAAGGCGTTGTATAAAATATTAAATCAAAGTGGATTTAATGAGGCTATGGGAGAAATAGCTGAAGAAGAAAAAGAGAAAAAAGAAAAAGTTTAGTCGCTAACACTGTTTTTAGCGCCTCTTTTTTATCAAACAATTTTTTAAACTGATAAAAAAGATGAAACCGACATTTTTAAAATAATTATTACAATTAATGCTAATGATTATTTTAAATATCTAAGGTTACATGTGATCAAAAAAAGAAAAGAAACACATGAAACAAAATAAAGAAATTTTAAAACAATTTTTTGAAACTGGCGATAAGCCAACACAACAGCAATACGCTGATTTAATTGATAGCTATGTTGATGCAAAACAATTAGCAGGAGAGGCAAATCGAAGATTTGTTATCGACGAAACAGGCGAAGTCAGTGTTGCTTCTGAGGTAAAATTACCGGAATACACACTTTCAGAAATTATTGGGAATAAGCTGTCTTTATTGAAAGATGGTGTAGTTGTGAAAGAAATAGATTTAACAACTTATCTCGATGACACAAATTTATCTCGACTAGTTTCGGGAGCTGTTGATCCAGCTGGAATGGCAACTTTTAAAAGAGATGATAACTCGACGTTTACTGTTGATTTTAGTAGTTTGTTAGGTGGTTCAGGCACGCAAGTTCAGGCGGATTGGAATCAAGGGATTAGTTCAGAAAAAGATTTTATAAAAAATGCTCCAAGGGACTTATTGAGGGCTTTGGAGCCAGGGTTCCAGCAGATAGAGTATAGGTCTTATGGTTCTGAATTAACTACTATTGATAATGGAGTTTTTGATAAAGATATTGTTACTTTTTATCATGTGAATAATGTGGTTTCAAAAAGTTATTTGTTTTTGAAGTCAACGGCTCGAAGTCCTTACGCGTATAATGTTTTCAATATTTTAAGAAACTCAGAGAAAACAATTCTTTTTAAAAATTATGCGGAATATATAAATCTTGAAAGAACCGATGAGGTAAATAAATCAGGTTATATCGCGTTTAAAATTGTAGGTTATAACGGAGGGTTATTTTCAACTTCGACGGGAGTGTATACGAAAAAAATGAGTGCTTTCAGTATTCTTCCGATCCAGGGAGATTGGGGCCAAACGGATAGTACTCAGGCAGATTTCATTAAGAATAAGCCAGAGTTAAAAGATCAAGTTCAGTCAGATTGGAAAGCAAATGCAATATTCGATCCTGGGTATATTAAAAATAAGCCACCTCATGTACAGTTATATGATAACTGGAATAACATGACAAGTGCCATTTTAAATAATCATAGACCACTTTCAACTAATCCTATTGGAACAATAATAGTAAATACTAACTCGAGTAAATTAGGAGAATTTTATTTGAGGTTATCCGATACCAAATGGTTTAAAGGTCAGTTGACAGAAATTTAGATTAAAATTTATTTTAAGAAGTGGGTATTTAAAAAAACAAAAGTCTAGTCGCTAGCAAATAAAGTATTTAGTGGCTCTTTTTTATCAAAAAATAAACAGATAAAAAAGATGAAAAAAAATAAAGAAACTTTAAAAACATATTTTGAAACTGGCGATAAGCCAACGCAAGAGCAATATGGTAATTTAATTGATAGCTATGTTGATGCAAAACAACTACCAGGTGAGGCAAATCGAAGATTTGTAATCGATGAAACAGGTGAAGTAAGTGTTGTTTCGGAGGTAAAGCTACCAGAGTATACACTTTCAGAAATTGTAGGAAATAAACTATCGTTATTAAAAGATGGAGTGGTTGTTAAAGAAATAGATTTAACAACTTATTTAGACGATACAAATTTATCTCGATTGGTTTCTGGGACTGTGGATCCAGCAGGAATGGCAACTTTTAAAAGAGATGATAGCTCGACGTTTACTGTTGATTTCAGTAGTTTATTAGGTGGGGCTGGAGTTCAGGTTCAGGCAGATTGGAGTCAGAATATAAGTACTCAGTCGAATTTCATAAAAAATAAACCAACGGATTTGTTAAAAGCACTAGGGCCTTTGGTTAAGGAAGAGGAGTATCGCTTACATGTTGCTCCTTCAGCTCCTTTAGATTTAAATTCTCTAACATTTGATAAAAATATTGTTATTATTAAAGATTATAATGATGGTGTAACTATCAAAAATTACCTATTCTTTAAGGTTAGTTCTAATGAGCCATATACCTATACATTGTATGATGTTTTGAATAATAGTTATGAAGCTCATTTGTTTTCGGGATATTCTAATTTTATGAAGATTAAAAGGAGTGATGATTTTGTTAAGTCGGGTTACATATGTTTTATGATGTACTCATATAACGGGGGACTCCCAGCTTCATCGAGTGGATTGCATAAAGATAAGTTACACGGTACAATAGTGAAGTCTTTATCGAGTATATGGAGTCCTTGGAGAGATTTAGTTTTTGAAAATAATACAATTACAGCAACAAGAGCTCGTTGGAGAAAAAAGGGTAATGTGATCCACTTAGAAATAGTAACTCTTTCAGCTCAGGATAAAGGTTTTGTTGTAACATTACCTCCTGAAGCTAGACCAAAAAACTCTTATTATGGCGTTGGAAGTGATAATAATGGAAACGTGTATGGTATTACCGTAAATGGTTTAGGTGGGGTATACGTTCATAACCCATCAATGAAAAACACTACATTGTTTTTCCATATAGATTAAAATTGGATAATAATCAAAAAGTCTAGTCACTAGCAAAACCAGTTTTTAGTGACTCTTTTTTATCAAAATGAATGAAAAAAGATAAAAAAGATGAAAAAAAGTAAAGAAACCTTAAAAAAATTCTTTGAAACAGGAGATAAACCTACACAACAACAGTATTCCGATTTAATCGATAGTTATATCGATGCACAACAACCCGTTGGAGATAATAATAGAACATTTCATATTGATTCATCAGGAAATGTTTTATTGACAACCTTGAGTGATTCTGTAGTAAAAACAGCCAAAGTTTTTATCTCAGCGTCAGAATTACAATCAAACCAGTTAAAAACAATTATTCCGGCTCAAGGACCAAATACAATTATTGATATTCTTTCGGTACATTCTGTTTTTAATTTTAACGGGACTTATTACGGTGATGCTTATTTAGAATTCAATCACGGTATCATAGCGATATCGTTAGCTGATGTAAACACCTATAATTATGTTGTAAAAACATCTCAAGGATCACAAGAAAATAGAGGTATTCCAGTAAATTCTGATTTTACAGCTCAAACGTCAGGGATAGTAAGTTCTGGAAATGAGGGGGTGACGATCTATGTTACCTATAGAGTAATTTCAACTGACGGTTATGAGGTGGCAGTTGTGATGTAGTAAGAAATCTAAACCAATGGGATTCATCCCCTTGTTTTGCTTAACATCACGTCTTAAATCTATTAAGAATCAATACTATTTTGAAAAATGGTTAGGTGAGTACGAATTGTATTTACCTACCATTCTACTATAAAAAACGAAAAAGTCATGGAGGAAATTACCAAAATTAAAAATCTAATGTTGGTGTTAGTTGCTGTTTTACTTTTCTTGAATTTATTAGTAAAAAGGAAGAGAGAATTCGAGCCAAAAAAAACAAAAATTACTGTTGTTCGTGATACTATTTGGAAGATTAAAGTGGATACTTTCAAAGTGCAAACGATAAAGTACCAAACGGTATATGTTCATAAAAATGATGTTAACAAGATAATTAAAGACACGGTTTTTGTAAAAGACAGAATAAATTATGAACAGGCCAAAATATATCAAGATACAATTATCAACGACGATATCGAAATTTATAGTTATGATTTAGTGAAAGGTAACTTGTTAGATAGTCAGTTTTCCTATAAGTTAAAAGTGCCTAAAGAAATTATAACTACTAAAAAGATTGAGTATCCTAAAAGTTATCGTAGTGGAATGTATTTGTTTTCGGAAGTAGGAGGTAATTCTCAAAAATTTGATAATCTCAGTGTAGGATTGCAATACAATCGTAAGGGGAAATGGTTTGCTAGCTATCGAATTAATCTAAGTGAATTAAACCGACCGACTCATAATGTAGGAATAGGTTTTCGATTGTTTAATTAGAATGAAATTTATCAATTTTATAATAGCTATTTCATAGATATATTTTTTTAAAGACGTATCTATGAAATAGCATTATTTGACAATGAGATGTTTAATTTAAGCTGAAATTCCAGTAAAAAGCACTTTTTGCTTTTTTGTTTGAAATGTAGAACTTAAAGGTTTCTTTCGAAGATTCGTAAATAAACAACATAGTGATAATATTTAGGGGTTATTGTTACGTAAAATTATGATTTACTGTTATATAGTCGGAGTATGTAGTGTTTCTTTGCAAGATTTTGACTAAAAAAAGATACTTTTTGACGAAAATGGAAACTGGATTAATTAATTCTATTGTTTAGTTGTGTTGTTGTTTGTTAAATTTTAGCAAATAGATGTTCTTATTAAACAGGTTCTGTTTATGTTGGTGAGTTGTCTGTGAGAAGAAAAAGAAAAGTGTTAGTAATTCTTGTTTTTACGACTAAACCTCCATGAAATGATAAAAATCGACCCTTTGAATCTTTTGTTGTTTCCGCAATAATTGTTGAAATATAGAGTAGAGGAATTCGTCTATTTTTATAACTTTAGCATTCCTTCTAAATCATATCGTTGTGGCTGTACAAGACATCAAAACATATCAGTTTAAAAACGTATTTTCCTTACAACAAGTAGTATTTGAAAAAGCTTGTGTGGTTAATAAGCAAGAACAAATTGATTCCTATAAAATTGTTTGGGTTAAAGAAGGGAAAGGTATATATAACATCGATTTTGAAAGCTATGACTTCAATGGGAATGTTTTGTTTTTTCTTTCTCCAGGTCAAATATTCTCTGTAGAGTCTGAAAAGGTTAAAGAGGCTTATCAGTTAAGCTTTACCAAAGATTTTTATTGTATTCAAACGCATGATGCTGAGGTAGCTTGTAATGGCGTTCTTTTTAATAATGTATATAAAACTCCTTTTGTGTCACCTTGTGAAAAGGATATTAAAAAACTAGACTTTATATTAGAAAGTTTGATTGAAGAGTTTGAGCAAGAAGAAACGGCTCAATATGACATGCTTCAATCTTACTTAAGGCAATTTATTGTATGTTCTGTAAGGGTAAAAAAAGAGTATGAGTCTGTTAAAGATGATTCAGAAACCAAGTTGTACAAAGATTTTAGTTTATTAGTAGAGCAAAACTTCAAAAAAATGCATAGTGTAACCGATTATGCTAATAGATTAGGTCTGTCACCAAAGTCTCTCAGTAAACATTTTCAAAAAATAGGAAGTCAAACTCCAAGCGATTTTATTAAAAACAGAATAATAACTGAGGCTAAAAGAAAGTTGTTATATTCAAATGAAGCGATAAAGCATATCGCATTCGATTTAGGATTTAATGATCCAGCTTATTTTTCTCGCTTTTTTACAAAAGCAACAGGAAAATCACCGAAGCAATTTCAAAAGACTGCATAAATCTTCATTATTGGAGTTAATTGAGCTGGCGAAATTAAAAACTCCCGAGTCAAAAGACAAAACTCCCGAGTCAAAAGACAAAACTCCCGAGTCAAAAGACAAAACTCCCGAGTCAAAAGACAAAACTCCCGAGTCAAAAGACAAAACTCCCGAGTCAAAAGACAAAACTCCCGAGTCAAAAGACAAAACTCCCGAGTCAAAAGACAAAACTCCCGAGTC
>CANMIL010000001.1 GCA_947497895.1 uncultured Tenacibaculum sp. | reverse complement strand
AAGTCCCATCAGGATTCGCAGTAATATCCGCTTTAGCAACCGTTTGAGTAGCGCCTGCTTCGTTTGTATAAGTAATATTACCATCGCCCGTGTCAGAGATGTTAGTTACGGTTTCAACATTTCTAACTAGGTTCGTTAAATTGAGTTGAGTTGTTATTCCATCTTCATCAGTATAATCGATATTGGTATTATCGGCGTTAAGGGCAATAGTTGTTAAAGTTTCAAGGTTTTTAACATCTATATTCGTAGTTCCTCCATTTTCATCAGTATATGTGAAAACACCGTTAGTTCCTTCAACAATAGTAGTAAGAGTTTCAAGGTTTTTTACAATATTGGTAAGATCAAGTTGAGTTGTTACCCCATCTTCATCAGTATAATCGATATTGGTATTGTCAGCGTTAAGGGCAATAGTTGTTAAAGTTTCAAGGTTTTTAACATCTATATTTGTAGTACCTCCATTTTCATCGGTATAAGTAAAAATACCGTTGGTTCCTTCAACAATAGTGGTAAGAGTTTCAAGGTTTCTTACAATATTGGTAAGATCAAGTTGAGTTGTTACCCCATCTTCATCAGTATAATCGATGTTGGTATTATCGGCATTAAGAGCAATAGTTGTTAAAGTTTCAAGGTTTTTAACATCGATGTCCGTAGTTCCTCCATTTTCATCAGTATAAGTGAAAACACCGTTAGTTCCTTCAACAATAGTAGTAAGAGTTTCAAGGTTTCTTACAATATTGGTAAGATCAAGTTGAGTTGTTACCCCATCTTCATCAGTATAATCGATGTTGGTATTGTCAGCGTTAAGAGCAATAGTTGTTAAAGTTTCAAGGTTTTTAACATCGATGTCCGTAGTTCCTCCATTTTCATCAGTATAAGTGAAAACACCGTTAGTTCCTTCAACAATAGTAGTAAGAGTTTCAAGGTTTCTTACAATATTGGTAAGATTAAGTTGAGTTGTTACCCCATCTTCATCAGTATAATCGATATTGGTATTATCGGCATTAAGAGCAATAGTTGTTAAAGTTTCAAGGTTTTTAACATCTATGTCCGTAGTACCTCCATTTTCATCGGTATAAGTGAAAACGCCGTTAGTTCCTTCAACAATAGTGGTAAGAGTTTCAAGGTTTCTTACAATATTGGTAAGATCAAGTTGAGTTGTTACCCCATCTTCATCAGTATAATCGATGTTGGTATTATCGGCATTAAGGGCAATAGTTGTTAAAGTTTCAAGGTTTTTAACATTTATATCCGTAGTACCTCCATTTTCATCGGTATAAGTAAAAACACCGTTGGTTCCTTCAACAATAGTGGTAAGAGTTTCAAGGTTTCTTACAATGTTAGTAAGATCAAGTTGAGTTGTTACCCCATCTTCATCAGTATAATCGATATTGGTATTGTCAGCGTTAAGGGCAATAGTTGTTAAAGTTTCAAGGTTTTTAACATCTATATTTGTAGTTCCTCCATTTTCATCAGTATAAGTAAAAACGCCGTTAGTTCCTTCAACAATAGTGGTAAGAGTTTCAAGGTTTCTTACAATGTTAGTAAGATCAAGTTGAGTTGTTACCCCATCTTCATCAGTATAATCGATATTGGTATTGTCAGCGTTAAGGGCAATAGTTGTTAAAGTTTCAAGGTTTTTAACATCTATATCCGTAGTACCTCCATTTTCATCAGTATAAGTAAAAACACCGTTGGCTCCTTCAACAATAGTAGTAAGAGTTTCAAGGTTTCTTACAATATTAGTAAGATCAAGTTGAGTTGTTACCCCATCTTCATCAGTATAATCGATGTTAATGTTATCGTTGTTTAAAACAATGGATGTGAGAGTTTCGAGATTTTTAACATCTATTACGGTCGGGGTACCGCTTTCATTATTATATGTAAACGTTCCATTATTATTTTCAACGATCGTTGTAATTGTCTCTAGGTTACTGATAACATTTCCTAAATCTACACTACCACCATTTACTAAATTTAAAGTATTGGTGGTGTTATCGAAAGTTAGAACCTGAATTTCATTTGTAGGATCGTTATCCGCGTCATCTATTAACGAACTTAGGTTGACCTGACCCCAATCACCTAATGATAATATATTGGTATTGGTATCAAATTCGAGAGGTCTGCTACCGACTTGGTCACATAAACTGGACCATGTCATATTAGCATATTGGTAGATACAGTCCTGGTCAGTATTATAAACAATTGCTCCTTCCAAAGGGAAAATTAGATTCATTTGGGCATCAGTAACTCTAGTAACGACAAGGACCTTGTCACTACTTTCAAGTTCCAGAACGGAGCTTCCATTAATTACATTGGGGTTATCGCCAATTTTTACTTGTCCTCGGGTACTGACAATTGATGTAAAAATCAGAGCAAATAAAATAATAATTCTCTTCATAATATCACGTTATTAATTTATTGAAGTTGAGATGACTCCAATAAATATAAGGGGTTATATAATATTTAGACGTTGTTTTCTTTAAATAGTCACAAATATAGGGTTTAAATTATATTTTTAATAGTTGATATATAGTTTTTTAACTGTAACATTTCCTTAGAAAATTCCCTTGTATTTTTGTAGGGAATCTTTAGCGCCTTATGGTTTGTAGTAGAGATATTGTATAAATTTTTCCAGTGATTGCGAATTTCTTTTAAGGCTTCTAGGTAGGTAAGGTTCTCACTATCATATATGTGAGTAGGTTCAGCAATAATGCCGTTTATTTCCAGTATTTTAATGTTTTCTCCTCTTTCGAGCTCTTCAAAGGTGTTATATTTTATATCTAAACGCCCATAATACCATCCGTTAATAGATTTATTTATTTTATCAAAGGTGTCATGAAGCTTCTGACTAATCAAATAATTACCATTTATAAATTGTGTTCCTTTACTATGGTTCCCTATAACAGATAACTTTATTAACTCATTCTTTTTCGGAATTTTTTCTAGTTCAGAAAAATTAGTTTGACAGATAATATCGAAATAAAGTTTAGCTCGATCGTCATTTAGAATAAGATCTTTCAATTTAGAAACACCATCTCCTTCTACTGAAAGGAATCTCTTTAATGTAATTGATGTAATTGTTCCTTTTTCAGCTTTGGGATTTCTAACATAGAATATACCGCATTCATTATTCAGGTTTATATATTCTTGAATAATGATATCGATTTTATACTTTTTTAAATAATCTTTTAATTCGTTTTCAGATTTTATTTTTTTTACCAGCAATCCTCTAAATCCAATGTCAGGTTTGGCTATTAACGGAAAAGTAATCTGGTTTTTGTCCAATCCATCTAACACCAAATCGAAACTGTTACTTGGTTTTACAAGTAAGGATTTAGGACGTAAATCTTCTGGAATTAATTGTATTGTTTCATATTTACTTTCCGTACCATTTCCTGAGCTTTTAATACTCGGATTTGCCGCTGTGAAAAAGGTGAGTTTTTTTGCTCTCCATGCTAAGTAAAACGCATAGGGAAGGTTGGGGATGTAAAAAAAGGACGAAGGCCAATACTCCCAATTAAAGATTTTATGGTACTTTTTTCTATACTTCAAATTATGGTTGGTTATTCTTTGAAAAGAGAATCTAAAATGGTTTTTAAAGTTTTAAATCCGAAATATATTGTATATAAAGTTAATAAAATACTTAGAATAAATAAAGAATAAGCAATAAATATTTTTGGAGATGTTGTGAAAGCTTTCAAAGCTTTGAAAGAAATATTCAACATTATAGGGGATAATATGAGTAAAAAAAGAAGAATGAGTGTATTTCTAAAGCCTTTTTCCATGTCATTAATTTTGTTTATAGTTTTTAAGAGCGTTTCTTACATTTCCATAAGTTTTTAATAGATGTTCCGCTTCTGATTCTTCAATATTGAGTTCAGACTTGAGAATATCAATACCTCTTTTTACAAGCTTGTTGTTCGAAAGTTGCATGTCAACCATTTTATTACCTTTTACTTTACCAAGTTGAATCATGGTTGAAGTAGATATCATATTCAGAACTAGTTTTTGAGCTGTTCCTGCTTTCATTCTTGAACTACCTGTTAAATATTCTGGTCCAACAATAACAACAATAGGAAATTGAGCTGTTATTGTTAATGGACTTTTATCATTACAAGTAATGCATCCTGTAACAATATTATTCTCATTACATTTTTCAAGAGCAGCAATAACATAAGGAGTAGTTCCCGATGCAGCAATACCTATAACAACATCATTTTGGTTAATTTTATGTTTTGATAAGTCTTCCCATCCTTGTGTTTGTGAATCTTCTGCAAATTCAACAGACTTACGAATAGCCTGATCTCCTCCAGCAATTAATCCAATAACTAATTCATGAGAAACGCCAAAAGTAGGAGGGCACTCACTGGCATCAACAATACCTAGTCTTCCGCTAGTTCCTGCCCCTATGTAGAAAAGGCGGCCACCATTTTTAAGTTTACCAACTATTTGCTCGACCAATTTTTCAATTTGAGGTATTGATTTTTCAACCGCGATAGGAACTGTTTTGTCTTCACGGTTCATATCGTTTAAAATTTCTGAGAGCTCTTTTTTTTCTAAATCGTTATACTTAGAGTCTTGTTCTGTTGTCTTTATAAATGTCATATAACAAAGTTACGAATATTGGTTTTACGTAAGTATTAAATTTCTTAAAGTGACCAACAAAAAAAAGTAGGGTCTTACTATATATAAATCAAAAAATTAAAAGTATAATGGAAACAATACAGAATTCTTTAACCAACTTTTATAATTCTATTGCTACTGGTATTGGTGATTGGGGGCTTAAACTCCTTGGAGCATTAGCTGCCTTATTAATTGGATTGTGGATAATACGATTCATTATGAAAGGTGTTTCTAGGGCCTTTGAATCAAGGCATATAGATGAAACGCTAAGGCCATTTTTAATAACTCTTTTAGGATTTGTTCTAAAAGCATTGTTAATTATTTCAATTGCGGGGATAGTTGGTGTACCTACGGCTACTTTTGCGGCTTTAATAGCTGGTATTGGTATTGCTATTGGTGCGGCATTTAATGGTTCTTTAGGACATTTGGCTTCGGGAATTATGTTATTGGTTTTTCGACCATTTAAAGTTGGGGATTTAATTAAAACAAATGGGGCATTTGGTTTTGTAAAAGAAATATCTGTTTTTGTAACTGTAATTGAAACTTTTCAAAAGGAAACAGAGATTATTCCTAATTCGGCTATTACATCAGGAAAAATCACTAATTTATCGACTGTTGGGAGTTTACGTATAGATATGCCTTTTGCTATTAGATACGGGGCTGATATTACTAAGGCAAAAGATATTGTGCTTGATGTTTTGGTAAAAGATATAAATGTGCTGAAAACAGAAGGAATGCAGCCGAGAGTGGCAGTGAATAATTTAGGAGAGAATAGTGTTGAGTTATTGGCTTTACCATATGTGAAAAGTGAGAACTATTGGGATGTTTATTGGGACACCAGGCAGAAAATAGTGGAGGCTTTAGGTAATGCTGGTTATGAAGCTCCATTACCGCAAAGAGTTGTAACGATGCATAAATAATGATATAGTAGATATAAAATAAAAAAGGAATCCAATTGGATTCCTTTTTTATTTTATATTGTAATTACTGTATTAAGAAACAGCAACGTTAATATTGTCAATAATTGAATTGAACGTATTACTTGGTCTCATTATAGGATCAGCAAGTTCATCGTTTGGTTCATAATAACCTCCAATATTTACATTAACACCTTGAACAGAGTTTAGTTCTTCTACAATAGTAGCTTCGTTTTCAGCTAAACTTTTAGCGATACCCTCAAATTGAGATCTTAATTCATTATCAGAATCCTGAGTAGCTAAGGCTTCAGCCCAATATAGCGCTAAATAGAAATGAGAGCCTCTATTATCTAATTCACCAGTTTTTCTAGAAGGACTCTTTTTGTTTTCTAAAAGCTTCCCTGTAGCAAAGTCTAATGAGTCGGCAAGAACTTTAGCTTTTGGGTTATTATTTACTTCAGATAAGTGCTCTAAAGAAACAGCTAAAGCCAAAAACTCACCAAGAGAGTCCCAACGTAAGTGATTTTCTCCTGTTAATTGCTCAACATGCTTTGGAGCAGAACCACCAGCACCAGTTTCAAATAAACCACCACCATTCATTAAAGGAACAATTGATAACATTTTTGCAGATGTACCAAGCTCAAGAATAGGGAAGAGGTCAGTTAAGTAATCACGTAAAACGTTTCCTGTTACGGAAATTGTGTCTTCACCTGCTTTAACTCTTTCTAAAGTATATTTAGTAGCTTCTACTGGAGATAAGATTTTAATTTCTAACCCTGATGTATCATGATTAGGTAAATATTTCTCTACTTTTTTAATTATTTCAGCGTCATGAGCTCTATTTTCACCTAACCAGAAAACTGCAGGCGATCCAGTAGCTCTTGCTCTTGAAACAGCTAATTTAATCCAATCTTGAATAGGAGCATCTTTTGTTTGACACATTCTCCAAATATCTCCTTCTTCAACGTCATGTTCAATAAGAACATTGTTGTTGCTATCTAAAACTTGAACTTTACCGTTTGAAGCTATTTCAAAAGTTTTGTCATGAGAACCATATTCTTCAGCTTTCTTAGCCATTAAACCAACATTAGGAACAGTTCCCATTGTAGTTGGATCAAAAGCTCCATTCTTTTTACAGAAATCGATAGTTTCTTGATATAGTCCTGCATAAGAACTGTCAGGAATCACAGCTTTCGTGTCTTGAGTTTTTCCTTCTTTATTCCACATTTGACCTGAAGTACGGATCATAGCAGGCATAGAAGCATCAATAATAACATCGGAAGGAACGTGTAAGTTCGTAATTCCTTTGTCAGAATTTACCATAGCAAGATCAGGATTACTTGAATAGATAGCCTCAATGTCTTTTAATATTTCAGCTCTCTTTTCATCGGAAACTTCATCTAAATTTCTTAATAAGTTACCAAATCCGTTATTTACGTCAACACCAATTTCTTCAAATGTTTCACCGTGCTTTTCAAACAAATCTTTAAAGAATACTCTTACTGCATGTCCAAAAATAATTGGATCAGAAACCTTCATCATGGTAGCTTTCATGTGTAATGAGAAAAGGATACCGTCGTTTTTTGCATCGGTAACTTGTTCTTCTAAAAATGCAATAAGTTTCTTTTTGTTCATTACTGAAGCATCAATGACTTCACCATCTAATAAAGAAACCTTTTCTTTTAAAATAGTTGAGTTTCCATTAGCATCAGTATGAACTATTTTAACATCTGTTCCTTTGTCTAAGGTTACAGATTTTTCATTATGTGCAAAATCACCATCAGTCATCGTAGCAACGTGTGTTTTAGAGTCAGAGCTCCAAGCACCCATTGAATGAGGGTTTTTCTTCGCGTAATTCTTAACTGCCTTAGGAGCCCTTCTATCAGAGTTTCCTTCACGTAAAACTGGGTTTACAGCAGAACCTTTAACTTTATTATAACGGGCTAAAATAGCTTTTTCGTCATCATTGGTTACTTCTTCTGGATATTCAGGAAGAGCGAAACCAAGATCTTGTAATTCTTTTATTGCAGCTTTTAATTGAGGTACAGAAGCTGAGATATTTGGAAGTTTAATAATATTAGCTTCTGGTTTTGTTGCTAAGTCACCAAGAAAAGCTAAAGCATCTTCAACCTTTTGGTCCTCTGGCAATAAATCAGAAAAGTTAGCAAGAATACGCCCTGCTAATGAAATATCTTTAATTTCAATTTCTATATTCGATGATTTTGTAAAAGCCTTTACTATAGGTAAAAACGAACGAGTTGCTAACGCAGGAGCTTCATCCGTTTTAGTATACATAATTTTAGCCGTATTGCTCATAAGTAAGAATTAAATTAATTATTTTGAAGTCAGGCAAATTTATGAATAACCGATGAATTTTTTGATGCAAAATTATTATTAATTCAGTGGTATTATTGATTTTATAATAATTGTTATGTCTTTTTTTGAGGATTTGTTGATAAAAGTAAAAGCCATATTAAAATTTTTGGGTTTTAATATGGCTTTTTAAAATAGTTAAACTTAAGTAGGTTTAGCTATTTTATGGAACCTTGCGGTTCTTTTCAGGTAACTCTTTCAATTAATTCAATAACTATTATTACTTAAATAGAGATCCACAGTTAATTCATCTTATGAATAATATGAGTTAATGCAATCTTTCCTGTTGTTATAAAAAGAACAAAAGTTCACCTAAAATTTATATTATAAAGATCTTTACAGTTACAAATATACAGAGTTAAAGTGAATTAAAAGAGTTTTTAAGTGTTTAGTTATTAATAGGTTATGAACTATGGTTGTTAACTTTTGTTAATAAAAAAAAGCGCAGTTTTAACTGCGCTTTTTGAAAATATAAACTTCTGTTTAGTTTCTTTTTTCTTTAATTCTTGCTTTTTTACCAGTAAGACCTCTGAAGTAGTAGATACGTGCTCTACGAACTTTACCTCTTTTATTAATTTCAATTTTTTGAATTGAAGGTAAGTTTACTGGGAAAATACGCTCAACACCAATAGTTCCTGACATTTTTCTGATAGTAAATGTTTCAGAGCTACCGTTACCTCTTCTTTGAATAACAACACCTCTAAAGAACTGAGTACGTGTTTTATTTCCTTCTTTAATTTCGTAATAAACAGTAATTGTATCACCAGCAGCAAATTCTGGTAAATCATTTTTTGCTACAAATTCGTCTTGTACAAATTTTACTAAAGATTCCATTTTAATCTATATTTTATGGTTTACGAAAAACAACATTCACGATTCTCGTCAGAGGTTGATTTTGTGCGTGCAAATTTATGATTTTTTTCTATATAAAATACCAAAGGGCTAAATTATTTTTAAGTTATTTAAAATTCATTTGATTTTTAATAAAATGTTGCTTTATAGTTAATTAGGTGCTAATCTTTAAAGCTTCCTTAAGAATGTTTTAATATGATGACAATCTTCCTTACATACTTTTAAGGCCTATTTAAAAGTAAAGGAAAATGAATATCAGTTTAGTATTAAAGTCAAATCAAAACCCTAAAAAGCATTTTAATAAATGGATTTATAAAATAAAAAATTTGTTTTTAGATTTAATTTTATCAATTCGTTTACAAACCTATATAATTTATGGTTTGTTTTTTTTAGTTTCATTGTGTTTGGTAATTCTTGTGAATAAATTCGATTTACATTCGATAACCAATGAACTTCATAGCCCTTTTCTCGATGCTTTTTTTAAATATGCCACTCATATTGGTGATGGTATAATGTTTGGCGTGTTGGTGCTCGTTTTTTTATTCGTTAAACGTAAAATGGCATTAGTATTTTTAATAGGAGGAATACTAACGCTTGTAATCACTCATTTATTGAAGAAAGTTATTTTTAAAGGAATAGCAAGACCCGTCGGAGCTCTTGGTGAGGAAGCATTGCATTTGGTTGATGGAGTTAAAATGGCATTATGGAATTCTTTTCCTTCTGGGCACACGATTACCGCATTTACCATTTTTACTATTTTATCTTTATATTTTGCTAAATGTAAATCGCAGTACTTGTGGTTTTCTTTAGCGATTATTGCTGGAGTATCGAGAGTGTATTTGTCTCAACATTTTTTAATTGATGTTTTTGTAGGTTCATTCATAGGGATCCTAATAGGTTTTCTAAGTATGATTTTCTTTAATAGACCAAAAACAATTAATTAAAAGTATGAGTTATAAAAAAGCTGTTATTCTATTAATATGTATAAGTACTCTTATTAGGATTTTTCTTGCAAGTCAATTGGAGTTTGGAAATGATGAAGTGTACTATTGGTTGTATGCGAAGTATCCAGATTTAAGTCATTTCGATCATCCTCCTTTTGTAGGTTTCTTTATTCAGTTTTTTACTATTGACTTACTTTTTGATAGTGAATTATTTATTCGGTTGGCAGCAATTATACCTGCGAGTATTTCCATGTATTTAGTGTTTTTAATAGGTAGTTACATCAATAATGATAGAACTGGATTTATTTCCGTCCTACTATATAATATTAGTATTTATGGATTTGTAATCGCAGGATTGTTTGTTCTTCCAGATGCTCCGTTGTTACTTTTTTGGTTGTTGAGTTTTTATTGCCTAGTTCAAGCCTTGCCAAAAGTGCCAAGTAAGAATTCAAGAATGAAACTTTTTTTAGGGTTCTTTTTTATTGGTTGCGCAATTTATTCAAAATATCAGGGAGTGTTTCTGTTGCTTGGAGTCCTATTTTATATAATTTTTATTAATAGAGATTGGTTAAAGGACTGGAGTTTGTATGTAGCGTTGATTTTTCCTGTTTTATTTGTTTCAATCATCTTTTTATGGAATTATAACAACGATTTTATTAGTTATTCATTCCACAATAATAGAGTGTCTTTGTTTAGTTTTAAGTTTAACAGACATTCTTTTTTACGGGAATGGTTAGGGCAAATTATTTACAATAATCCTTATGTATATTTAATGATTATTTTTATGTTTATTGGAATTCTTAAAAAGAAATTTACTATTGAAAGTAAGCATTTATGGATGTTCTTGTTTTTTAGTCTACCATTAATATTTATCACAGTATATCTATCACTATTTAGAGATACCTTACCACATTGGTCTGGGGTGTCGTTCGTAACAATATTACCTCTATTGGCGATTTTTCTTGAAAGAAAGAAGAGATTAATACCTAATTTGAAAATTGGATTCATATGCTTTGCAATCCTCTGTGTTTTTACTTCAGTATGGATTAATAATGGTTGGTTTTCTCGCTATAATGAACATGTGAACAAAGAAATCTATGGCAGGAAAGATGCTGTCTTGGATATGTATGGTTGGGAACAAGCATCAAATAAGGTTTCGGATTATTTGATGAACGAGAAAATTCTTAATTTACCGATCGTTTCAGATAAGTGGTTTCCTGCAGCTCATATTGATTATTACATTGCTCGTCCGAATAATATGAACTTATATGGGGTAGGACAGTTGGAGGATATTCATAAATATTACTGGATAAACAAAGAGCGACCACCCCTAAATGATAATAAGGAATTTTTATACATTACTGATAGTAGAAATTTTAGAGATCCAAAAGGAGTTTACACTGATAATTACCAAGAATATGAACTACTCAAAGAATTTCCAATAAGCCGAAACAATCAGATTGTTAAATATGTTTTTCTATATTTATTAACTAAGGATTAGCTCTGTATTCTTTGCAATAAAATACCCAGAATTTGCGTAGCTTTTTATCATTTTCTTTAATGATTATAGGATCAAGTTCAATGACGCTTGAAAAGTAATTTTTAAGTAACGGATCTATTTCCCCTTTTTTATGATCACTTTTAAATCGCGTATCAGAATCGATAAAAATGGCGTTTTTACCATTTAAATCAGATAAATCATCTCCTAAATAATCAAAATGCAAAGCATGTTTTCCGATAATATTTTGAGCATAAACTTTATCATTCATGAAAAAATTAAGAACAGCTGACGTTTTGTATTTATCATCAGAGAAAACAAATGAATTAGGATATTTATTCTGAATTTTTTGAGTTTCGAAAGCTAATTCTTCCCAACCTACCCATGTATCATCACTTTTAACAGGTACAAAATAAAAAACTACTTGAAGGGCAACCAAAAAGTGCAATACAACTGAGACAATTAATTGGATTTTTAGAAGTCTTCTTGTAATAAACATTGACGCCAAGATAACTCCTGTAACATAAGAAGGCATTAGCCAGTTTAGTTTTACCCAGTAAAATGGAGTTAAAATCATAAAACCTAAAAATGTAGGAATAAAAAAAGCTAATAAAAACAATGTTTTTGTACTCGGTAATTTAAATTTTATAAGGGCTCTTTTTACATACTTGAAGGTGAAAACCAAAAAGATTGAAAATAGGATCGGTAATAATAAAAATAATTGATGACCAAGAGCTCCAAAGAAAAACTTAGGGTGAATTTGAAATCCAGACATTGAAGAGGTTCTCTCTGAAGACTGGAATAGGAAAGAAGCAAAATCATGTTGATAATTCCACCACCAAACGGGAAAGGTAACTAATACAGAAAGAATAAGACTTGCCCAAAACCATGGAGATAATAGAAGTTTTCTTTTTTGATTAGAAAACAATACAAAAGCTATTAACCCAAATTGAAGTAATAACGCTGTGTATTTACTGTCAAAGGCCAGTCCCATAGTGAGGCCTGCATAAATCCAGTAAACTTTTTTCTCTTCGAAAATTGCTCTGTAAAGAAATAAAACGCTTAAGGTCCAAAAAAGCATTAATGGAACATCAGGAGTAGAATTAAATGATAATATCGAAATAAATAAAGTAGAAATTATCAATAATAAAGCTTTCAATACCTTGTTCTTAGATAAAAACAATATTGACAATTTGTAAAAGCTTAGAATAGTTAAGGTAGTAACTACGAAATTAGCTAGTTTTACTACAAAAACGTGTTTACCAAATGTTACTGTGAATAGTCTTAGCATATATCCGATCATTCCTGGGTGATCAAAATATGATAACGAAAGATTTTCACCATAAAAATGATAGTAAGCATCTTGTGGCATTAGTCCCATAGAAGGAAGCAAGCAAAATCTAAATAACTGAAATGCAATAACAATAGTTAATGCAGGATTTTTTTCAATGAATGTGGTTATTGTGTTCAAATTATCTTCCTTTAAATTTGTAATGTTTTAAAGCTTGCCTTTTATGTTAGAAAGGACTTCAGAGTAACCCAGGATGTATAGTTTAATCATCAAGTAAATCAGGGCGAATACTTTTTGTTCTTTCATAAGCCTTGTCAGTTCTCCATTCTTCAATCTTTGGAAAATTACCGGATAAAAGAATTTCAGGAACTTTCATGCCTTCGTATTCGGCAGGTCTTGTGTAAACTGGCGGCGACAACAAATTATCCTGAAAAGAATCTGTTAAGGCAGAAGTTTCATCTCCAAGTACACCAGGGATTAATCGAATTACTGCATCGCAAAGCACAGCTGCTGCTAGTTCACCTCCTGTTAAAACATAATCACCAATAGAAATTTCTTTGGTGATGTATTTATCGCGTACTCTTTGATCAACACCTTTGTAGTGCCCCGTTAAAATAATGATGTTTTCTTTTAACGATAAAGTATTCGCGGTAGCTTGATTCAATGTTGGAGCATCAGGAGTCATGTAAATGATTTCATCATATTCTCTTTCAGTTTGTAACTTTTCAATACATTTTGCAATTGGTTCAATCATTAAAACCATCCCAGCGCCACCACCAAATTGATAATCGTCAACTTGACGATAATTTCCAAAGCCAAACTCTCTCAAATTATGAAGATGAACTTCGGCTAGGTTTTTCTCAATGGCTCTTTTCATCATTGAGTTTTCAAATGGACTTCTTAATAAATCAGGTTCTACAGTAATAATATCGATTCGCATTTGGCAAAAGTAAGATTTACATTCTTTATGTTACAAATTATCTTACTAAACATGGTTCTGGATATTAAAAATTATCACTCTTACCTTATTTTATGACGTTAAAGGAATTATTTGGTAAATAGAATCAGGTTTTATTTAGCTTTATAAATGAAGTGTAGAAAATGATAATAAATACTGACTAAAAAGTTAGAAAAAAAAGGAGTTCATTCTCTTATCATACTTTACAACAATAACTAAAAAACAAATTATCACTTATGGAAATCAAAGAAAAAACAGTTGATATACCTTCAGGTTGGGTAGGCGGATTTGCCGAATCTAACCCAGAGTTCGCATATCCTAATCCAGATTTAACTTCATTACCAATGCCTGACAATATGTTGAATATACATAGACTTCAACGTCAACAAGCTGTGAAGTGGCCAGAGTTTAGCTGGGAAACACAACCTGATGCGAAAGACACGAAACGTTGTTATCAGATGTTTGCTCCTGATATTTCAAGAATAGGATATACCGATGAAGGCAGAGTTTTCTCAATTATTTGCCCACAACAAGGTATTACATCACCGTTATTAGGAACATTAAATGTTGAAGTCACCGTAACAGGAACGAGAGGCTGGGTAAATGAAGACAATAGAGAATTAGCAGCTGATATAGGAGTGATTGGTAAAGTATGGTTTAGTCCTCCAAAAGGGAAAGAAAGTTTTATCATAAAGGCCATTCAAAACCTAATTTGGAATAAATTGGAAGGAAGTCATTTTCCATTTCCTTTTGCAAAATCACAAGCAATTATGGTAACGACCCATAAAGTAGATGATCCAGAACAACCAGTATTTCCAGTGAGAAGAGGATTAAGTACTGGGTTTCCAATTCCTGATTTTGCCATGCATGAGAAAGAAGCTTGGACGGTTGGAAATTTAGGTGTACAAATTGGTCCTATTGTAAAAACAGGGTATCCAGTTGTTGATGAATTTAATCAACTAATCATGGATATATTCAATCTAGGATCTGGTAATATGCTCTTGAAAGGAAATGTTCTTACTTGGAATGTTTGGTTTACTTCACCAGAGTTAGTAAATCAGAATGAATGGGCGAGTCATGCATGGAGATGGAGGCAATCTATTGATGCAGATCACGGTTCTCCAGATGGACCAGGAACGGAAGCTAGGTATTACGATGGATCACCTTTTAAAGTGGATTTAAAATCGATTCTAGAAGAAGAAGGAGGGAAGTTAATTCACTTCTTGAGGCATTTTGAAGGAGAAGAAAAAGATAAAATTCTATCTGCTATTAAAGACATTTAGAAGTATAATCAAATCAGAAGTTTTTTGAACTTCTGATTTGAATTTTTTATAATTTTCGTAAGTCGAATAAAGGCTTCTTAATAGGTGTCTCTTTCCTTTTAACGGGACTTGGAAATGTTAAATTTGTACTTGAATAATATGTCCCAAAGGTAAGGTTTGCCAGATATACCTGTGAAATAGCGTCTCGAATTTGATGCTCGCTAAGTTCCTTTAATGGATGTGTGAAAACTGACCATAAAATATCTTCAGAAATAGCGTATTTTACGTCCAAGGCAGTGTGAAAATTAGCAATCAAAGAATTTAATAAGAGTTCTTCATTAAGTTGCTCTTTCCTCGCTATAGGTGAAATTATACGCATTCTATTAGCCTTCTCATCAGCAATACACATCATAAGTCTTTCTTTATAAGTAAATTTCCAAGTATTATTGGTTTTAAGAATAGTATCTGATTCAGAGGATATGATAGCGTCAAGTTTTTCTAACTTCATATTTTGTCCAACAGCGGAACCAATGCTGAAAATCAAAAAAAATAGAAAGTATTTCATAATTTAAAGTTTCCTGTTGAGTCGTAAATAAGTAGGAAAACTAACAATCTTTTAAGGAAATATTCTCTCAAATTTTTTGGGCAGATTACTTGAGATGTTTATTGTTTTTGAAGTAAAAGGATGAATGAATTTAAGTGAAGAAGCATGAAGATAAAGTCCGTTTCCTTTTAAAATTAAACCTTCTAAATAATAATCTTTATCTCCTAGAATAGGAGAGTTTAAGCTAAATAAATGTTTACGAAGTTGATGTCTTCTTCCGGTACTCGGTTGAAGTTCCACTAAATTTAAATTACCGAAACGTTCAGAAGACACAGTTTTTAACACAGAAAACTTTGTCAAAGCAACCTTAGAATCAATAGGGGTGTTAATTTCTCCATTCTTTGGTAGATTAGCGATTGAAATAGCGTGATACGTTTTTTGAATCAATTTCAATTCAAAAAGTCTATTCAATTCAATAATACTTGAAGTTGTTTTACCTATTAGTAGGAGTCCACTTGTTGGGTAATCCAAGCGATGTACTGGTCTTGGAATTGTTACATCACTTAAACTGCTCCTTTTTAGGTTTTGAGGTAAGGCATTGTTGATCGTAGCAAAAGAATTTCCACTAACTAAAACACCAGTAGGCTTGTTTATGATAGCTAAATATTCATCTTCAAAAAGTACTTCTAATGTAATATCGAATTTCTTCTTTGAGGTGTTAATATCAGTTTCTGCTTCATAGAGCTCTATTTTCTCACTTCCTCTTATCAATAGGGCAGTAGATGCTTTTTCTCCATTGACAAAAACCAAGCCTTTTTTTATAGCTTTTTTTAATGCTGATTTCGTAGGAATCGTTTCAAAAATGCCTACAGCATATTCCTGAATACGAATCGAAGTATTTTGTTCTTTAGAAATGTGAGTGGCTATGAGTTTCAAAAGTTAATTCAGAATTAGAATAATAAAAAACGGATTGTTTATTCAAAATTAAACAATCCGTTTCTAAATACAATCAATAAAAGTTTTCTATTGATATTGTTTGATGTCATATCTTGATTTTAAATACCCAAGGGGTTTAAAACCTTTGAATGATTACCTAGTTATCATTTTTATAACCTGCTGGTCGTTTCCATCTTACTGGAGGAGCAGGTTCAGGCTTATATTTAAATTCTTTGTTTTTCAGAAGTCGAAGGGCTTCATTAATAGCCGCTTCTAATTGAGGATCGTTTCCTTTGTTTACTTCTTTCGGTGATTGAATAACCTCGATATCAGGAGCAACACCTTCACCTTCAACTGCCCAATTTCCATCAACATCGAAGAAACCACCTCTTGGAGCTACCATTCTACCACCATCAATAAATCTAGGAGTATCCCAAGTACCAACTAAACCACCCCAAGTTCTTGTTCCTACTAACGGTCCAAGCTTTTTCATTTTGAACATGTAAGGAAGTAAATCACCTCCCGACCCAGCTCTTTCATTAATAATCATAACTTTCGGTCCCCAAATTCCGGCCATTGGAGTGGTCCAAGGTTTTCTGTTATTTGCTTTACTATTGAAGTATCCAAAAGGCTCTCTAGCCATAATATCTATCATATAATCGGCGGCGCTTCCTCCACCGTTATTTCTTTCGTCGACAACAACACCTTTTTTATTTTGCTGAGAAAAATAGTATCTATTGAAAGAAGTGAATCCACCACCACCAGTATTTGGTACATATACATAAGCCAATTTTCCATTTGATAGTTCGTCAACTTTTCTCCTATTACCTTCAATCCAGTCAATCGTTCTTAATCGACCTTCGTTTGAAACAGGTTTGATTAAGATGTCTTTAGCATCTTTTTCAGTTGGCTTAGAATTAACCTTGATGTAAATTTCTCTATTTGCAGTTTGCTCTAACAGTTGATAAGGATTCATATCGGCAGTTAAAGAAACTCCGTTAATTGCAATTAAATAATCACCTTCTTTAATATCTGTACCAGGAAGTCCTAAAGGAGCTTTGATAGAAGGATTCCAACGTTCTCCTTTATATATTTTTGAAATTTTATAAAGACCTTTGTCTTTTTCAAAATCACAACCTAACAATCCTACAGAAACTCTTTTAATATTAGGAGTGTCTCCACCATATACATATGAATGTCCAATGGCAACTTCACCACTCATAATATCAACAACATAGTTTAAATCTGTTCTATGTCTTACGTGATCAATCCAAGGAGAATACCATTTATAAACATCATCCCAAGGCGCACCGTGTACATTATCTACATATAAGAAGTCTCTCATAAAACGCCACCCTTCTTTGAAAATTTGATGAGCTTCCGCTTTCGGATCTACCTTAATTTTAAAGTTGGTTTTTACCGTACCTTTCCCAGGTTTAATTGGAGATTTGCTAGAAGCAATGCCCCAACTTCCTTTTTTATAAAATAAAATAGAGTTTAAATCATGCGATATTGCTAAAGAGTTAATGCCTTTCCCAAATTCCGTTGCTTTTTGTTTGGTAACATCGTAACTATGAACAATTGAAGATCGAGATTCATCACTGTACTCTGTGATAAACACTTTATCTTTTGGTCCTTTTAATAAAGAAACATAGTTCTTAGCAGGTAATTTTAAAGGGACAACACGGTTTAAGATCCCTTTTTCATCGATCACAACCTTAATCTTTTTATCATCTTTATCCTTTTTGGAATCTTTGGCGTCTTTTTTATCTTTTTTCTTTTCCTTTTTATCCTTCTTCTTATCGTCCTTCTTTTTCTCGATTTCTTCCTCGTCTGTTTTTGGGAGGTTAGGAGCTTTGTCTTTTGAGTTTAACACAATGGCATACAAACTACGAGTTACAGACGGATCGTAAGAACTCATATCCAACCATCCCGAAGTTAATCCATAATTGGTGCTTGCTAAAGTATAGATGTATTTCCCTGAGGCATCCCAAACAGGGCTGATAGCATCTGCCATTGGATCGGTAAGTTGAATCGTTTTTTTTGAGCTAACCTGATATGCAAAAATAGATTTGAAATGGTTTTCATTCTGTTTTGCATATACAATCCAATCGCTATCAGGAGACCATTTTGGATGCATAGTTCTGTTTGGATGTGCGTAATTATCAGTCGCAACAATTTCAGATTTTTTCGTTTCAAGGTTTACAATCCAAATATTGAAATGAGTATCAGTAAACGCTAAATATTTTCCATCAGGTGACCAATCAGGTGTAAAATAAAATGTAGGGTTCGGTATTGAAATGTAAGATACGTCATTTCCATTTTGATCAGCAATAGCTAATTGATATTCTCCACTTTTATCGGAAAACCAAGCCAGTTTATCTCCTTTTGGAGACCAAACAGGATCGCGATCCGCTACACCTGGCGTATTGGTAATATTTCTCCATGTTCCATTTTCTTTAGGAGCTGTGAAAATTTCTCCTCTATATTCGAAAATAGCACGTTTTCCTTTTGGAGAAATATTGGCATTGCTTAGGTTTCTCCCCGAAACATCCATCCAGCGGTCTCTAGAATAGTTTAAATCACCTTTTACATTAATAGTGATTTGTCTAGATTTCATTGTTGAAGGATCGATAAAATGTAAGTAACCACCTTGCTCATATACAATTCCGTTTTCACTTGCATCTAAACTTTTAACATCGAATTTTTTGTGAAATGTTATTTGTTTCTCAGTGTTGGTGTTGATGTGATAAGACCAAATATTACTTGTATAATCTCTTTCAGAAAGATAGTAAACTACACCATTGTGCCATACAGGATCAAGATGTCTTTCCTTATCTTTTTGTGGAGTATACGTTAAGTTATCATTTTTCAGATTTAAAATCCAGATAGGATAGGCTTGACCACCTCGGTAATTTCTCCATTCAGCATCCCAACTTGTAAAAGGAGTATAGGCTAGGTATTTCCCATCTGGAGAAATTTCTCCATAGGCAGCTCTAGAATCTTTGATTTTTTCAGGCATTCCACCGTCAACAGAAATCTTATAAAATTTGTTTGTTTGCGTTGGTCGTGATTCTCTTGAAGATCTGAATACTATTTTATTATCAGGTGTCCAACCTTGAACAAAGTCGCCACTTGGGTGGTAAGTTAACCTTTTAGGTTCACCACCATCAGCAGGAATAACAAATACGTCAGTATTCCCGTCGTACTGAGCGGTAAAGGCAATCATTTTACCATCATTAGAAAAATGAGGATTAAATTCATAACCTGTATCGCTTGTTAAGCGAATGGCGTCGCCACCATTTAAAGGAACTTTCCATAAATCGTTAGCGTATACAAAAACAATATCCGTTTTTGAAATAGTGGGTTGTCTTAGTAGTCTTGTGCCTTGCGAGAAAGCAAAAGAACTCATAAAAAGACAAGCCATAGCAATAGCTTTTTTCATGTTTAAATTAGTTTATAAGGTATAATAACCAAAGCTAATTAATAAGATTTTAACAACTAGTGAAAAATATGTTAAAGAAAATCAAGGGTTTGCTTTTGTTATGTTGAAAGTAGGTGGACATAGAAGAAACGAAAGTAAATTTTAGTTTCAATTTAAAAGAGTAACTTTATCGGATAAATTATAAAACTATGACACAAGAAATTTATCAAAAGGCTATGAAGTTTGCTGGTGAAAAACACAGTGAGCAAAAAGTTCCTGGAAGTCAAGCTAATTATTTGTTACATATATCGAATGTGGCCATGGAAGTATTAACCTCGTATTGTCATGAAAAGGTGTTTGATATTGATTTAGCTATTCAATTGGCAATTTTACATGATACGATTGAAGATACTTCGGCTACTTATGAAGAAATTAAACAAGAATTTGGAAACAATGTTGCTCAAGGGGTATTGGCATTGACAAAAAATAAAGAGTTGTTTTCAAAAAGGGAAAGTATGTTTGATAGTTTAGATAGAATAAATAAGCTATCTAAAGAGGTAGGATTGGTAAAATTAGCGGATAGAATCACTAATTTACAAACACCTCCGAGTTATTGGGATTCTGTAAAGATTAAAGCGTATAAAGAAGAAGCAAAACTTATTGCTGAAAAGTTACAGGGTAAAAATAAATATCTACATGATCGTTTATTGAAAAAGATTGAAGAGTATAATAAAATATAGAACTATGAAAAATAAAAAATTATCAAAGAGATTAGCTTTAATCCTTATTTTTTTAACTAACATTTCGTTTTCTCAATCAAGTAAGTTGAATGTTGTATCCAATAATACCAAGGAAGTAAAATATCTTAAAATGGATGATTTTTATCTTACCCATTATTTATACATCGATTTGTTTTTGAGAGAAGGGCTTTATTTGGATGCCAATGAAAAAGAGGTTTCGTCTATGTTAAAGTCAATAAAAAAGTATGTTTCAGATAAAACACCAATTGAATTTGAAATAGAAAAGCCATCCAAAAGGAACTATAAAGTTAGGGTAACTACTTTTAAAAAAGATGATGATACTGAACTATTAATAGCTTTTACGAATTGGAGTGTAAAGAGGAAAGAATTTGAAAAGGATATAAATATGAAGAATAATTCTTACACAAGATGGTACTTTTTGAATGGTGATAAAATGACATATAGAAAAGATATGTCTAGTGAAAATGATTATTCTAAAATGAGCAAAATTGATTTAGCAAATGCCTATTTATTTGATGAATTAACTGATAATGATAGTGAGATTGAGGGTATTCTTCAAAGTGAGCTTAAAAATCAAGAATTGTCTTTAAGAGACAAAATCATGGCGAATTTGATATTATTGAAATATCAAATATTTAAAAGAAATAGTTCGAGTGTGCCTAAGCAAGTCGAATATTTAGAAACTTTATTTGAAGAAAATAAATCTGATATGAAATTAAGAGGACTGAAAGCGGCTTTTAGAGCAACAAAATTTCAGATAGAATTAATGAAATAAAAAATCTATTTCATGGAAAATATCAATAAACCAATCCGAGAGTATTCTAATATTGAGTTACTAGATCAAATTGAAACAGCAGTATTAAGGTCTTTGAAACGAGAAGCTCGAGAAGAGTTAGATGCCAGAGATTTGACTATCAAGGAAAGAAAAGAATTGGAAGCTCAATATAGTTTATTTCAAAAAAATAGGGAAAAACGAAAAGAGGAACCGCTTACAAAAGAAGAATGGTGGTCATTTTTTATACTGCCTTTTTTTATACCTACTTTTGGTCATCCCGATGAGTTTAGAGATGATGATTTTTCAGTGTCCGAATTTGAGAGATATAAGGGATATGGCTTTGATAAGAAACTCAAACAAGCCAAAGAACTACGAATACTAGGAATTTTGTTTTGGGTTCTATTAATTTTTATTGCTGTATTAGTCTATAAAATAATATAAAAAACCTAGCTTTAAAGCTAGGTTTATATTTGTTTTTAAATGGCCTTGCATTTTTGTTGTAACCATTGTTTTTCATCCTTATTTAACAAAGGAGAGAGCTTATCAAATACTAACTGGTGATAGTTGTTTAACCAGTCTTTTTCGTTATTATTTAGTTCTTCAATATTGATCAACTGTGTATCGATATAGCAAAGTGTTAAGGCTTCAAATCCTAAAAACGTTCCGAAATCTGTTGTATTTACCTCTTTTGACAATACTATGTTTTCGGTTCTAATACCAAATTCATTTGCAACATAACATCCTGGTTCAATAGTAGTCAATTGATTTGGTAAGTGGGGAGTCGTACCACGTTCTGTAGTTGGTCCTGTGGTAAACCCTTGAGCAGGTTCATGAACCATTCCAAAACTACCAATTCCATGTCCGGTACCATGAGGATAATTTAGTCCTTTTTTCCATAAATGAACTCTAGCAAAGGCATCAATTTGAGCACCTGTAGTTCCTTCTGGAAATTGTAATTGATCTAATTCGATATATCCTTTTAAAACACCCGTGTAAGCTGTTTTTACTTTCTCGCTTGGAGTTCCTCCCAACCAAACCGTTCTAGTAATATCCGTAGTACCATCTTTGTATTGAGCACCACTATCAACTAACAAAATTCCTTCGTTTGAAACTTCCGCTGAGTTTTCTTCAGGAGCGGTATAATGGATGATTGCACCATTTCCTTTATATCCAACAATTGCTGGAAAAGACTCTCCTGTATAGTATTCTTGCTGTTGTCTGAAACTATCTAATTTTCTTCCTATTTTATATTCAGAAATGGTTTTAGTCGCTAATTCTTTTTCTAACCATATGAAGAACTTTGTTAGCGCAACTCCATCTTTGATCATACAGTTTCTAGAACCTGCAATTTCCACTTCATTCTTAATTGCTTTTAGTTGTTTTACCAAAGAGTTTTGATAAATAAACTTGCCATTAACGGCTTCAAAGCAGGCGTAGTTTAAACTTGAAGCATCAGTAATAATTCTTTTACCAGATGTTATTTCAGGAAGTATGGTTGCAATTGAATCGTAATCTTTAATGCTAATATTTAGTTTTTCAAAAACGGCAATTGCATTCTCAGAGAAACGACTGGTATTACAGAATAAAATGGTTTGCTCAATACCTACAAGAGCATATGCTGTAACCAATGGTGTAAAGTCAACATCACGAGAGCGAATATTAAATAGCCAAGCTATTTCATCCAAAGAAGAGAATAAGTAAAAATTAGCTTCTTGCTTTTGAATTTCAGTTTGAACTTTTGCTAGTTTCGAAGCTGTAGTTTCTCCTGAAAATTCTAAAGGGTGAACCGAGACTTCAAAGTTTGGTAAATTGGGTCTGTCGGTCCATATTTCTTTAGCGAAATGAGGTTCATTTTGTAGTTTTATACTCTTAGGAGTTGTAAAACTTAGAATATAATCGATTTGTGATTTTGAAAATTGTCTATAATCTACCCCAATAGTTGCATCTTTTTCCAATGAATCGCATAACCAAGCTACATGTTCTGGAGCATGCGGTATTGATTGTTTGTAAAGTGAAACTTCCGAATCTTTACATTCATCTTCAAACTGCAAAAAATAACGCGAATCTGTCCATAAAGCAGCAACGTCTTGTGTTACGACTAAAATTCCAGCTGATCCCGTGAAACCAGAAAAATAGGCTCTTAATTTCCAATGATCCGCTACATATTCCGACTGATGTGGGTCGGTAGAGGGTATAATAAAGGCATCTAAATTTTTAGATGCCATATAATTTCTTAGTGCTTGTAATCTTTCAGCAATCATGTAGTATGTATTAAGAAAACATTTTAGCTACTTTCTCTGCTTTTCTACTTTCGCTGTAGTCGTAAAAACCTTCACCAGACTTAACTCCTAATTTTCCAGCCATTACCATATTTACTAATAATGGACATGGAGCGTATTTAGGGTTTTTAAATCCGTCGTACATTACATTTAAAATTGATAAACATACATCTAATCCAATGAAGTCTGCTAATTGTAAAGGTCCCATTGGGTGTGCCATTCCTAATTTCATTACAGTATCTATTTCAGCAACACCAGCAACACCATTGTATAATGTTTCAATAGATTCATTGATCATTGGCATTAAAATACGGTTTGCAACAAAACCAGGATAGTCATTTACTTCAACAGGTACTTTGTTAATTTTCTTAGTTAAATCAACAATAGTTTCCATTACTACGTCAGTAGTATTATAACCTCTAATAATTTCTACTAACTTCATAATTGGCACAGGATTCATAAAGTGCATTCCAATTACTTTTTCAGGTCTGTTAGTAGCAGCGGCAATTTGAGTAATAGAAATAGATGAGGTATTGGTTGCTAAAATGGTGTTTTCGTCTGAAAATGTATCAATATCTTTAAATATTTTCAATTTCAAATCAACGTTTTCAGTAGCAGCCTCAACAACTAACTCAACATTTTTAACTCCATCTTTTAATTCTGTGAAAGTAGTAATGTTGTTTAGAGTATCGTTTTTATCATTTTCTGTAATTTTTTCTTTAGCAAGCATTCTATCCAAATTCTTGGTAATAGTTGCTAACCCTCTATCTAAAGCAGCTTGAGAAATATCAATTAAGTGTACATTGTATCCAAATTGTGCAAAAGTATGAGCAATTCCATTTCCCATAGTTCCTGCTCCAATTACAGCTATATTTTTCATGTGTTTGTTCGTTTGTTTATATTGAATATTTAGTTTGTCTGTTTAGTTGTCAAAACAATCTATTATTTGCTGAGCAACTCTTAAGGCTTCAGTACCTTGAGTAAGCGATACAATTGGAGTGGTATCATTTTGAATAGCATCAGCAAAAGATTCTAGTTCGTCGAGAATAGCGTTATTTTGAACAATTTTAGGATTGTCAAAGTAAATCTGCTTTTTAACACCTTCAGCATTTTGTAAGATCATGGCAAATTCATCCGGTTTTTCAGGAGCATCTTTCATTTTTACCACTTCCGATTTTTTCGTTAAGAAATCAACAGAGATGTAAGCATCCTTTTGGAAGAAACGTGATTTACGCATGTTTTTCATGGAAATTCTACTCGCTGTTAAATTAGCGACACACCCATTTTCAAATTCGATTCTTGCGTTGGCAATATCGGGAGTTTCAGAAATTACTGAAACACCACTAGCATTGATGTTTTTTACTTTCGATTTAACGACTGATAAAATAATATCGATATCATGAATCATTAAATCCAAAACCACAGGTACATCGGTACCACGAGGATTGAATTCAGCCAATCGATGTGTTTCGATAAACATTGGAGTTCCGATCATGTCTTGTACTGCTGTAAATGCAGGATTAAAACGCTCGACATGCCCTACTTGTCCGCGGATGTGATTTTGGCTAGCCAAAGTTCTAATGGCTTCGGCCTCCTGTAAAGTATTGGTGATAGGTTTTTCAATGAATATGTGCTTTCCTTTTTCAATGGCTTGTTTAGCGCATTCAAAATGAGAAAGTGTTGGAGTTACAATATCAACAACATCAACAGCATCAATAAGTTCATCGACCGAGTTGAACAAGGTATATCCGAACTCTTTTGCTACTTTTTCAGCATTTTCAGTAAAAGGGTCGTAAAAACCAACCAATTCGTACCTTTTTGATTGTTGTAATAAACGCAGGTGAATTTTCCCTAAATGCCCCGCTCCTAAAACTCCAGCTTTTAACATGTTTATTTCTCGTTTTAATTTTGAAGAAACCTAAAATTATTTTTTGTAAAAAGAATTTAAAGTTGAATCCTCGTAATGAAAGTGTTATTCTCTAGTTAATGATTTTGTTAAAATCAACGCTAACAAAGATACACTTTTAAACATATTTATTGCTATTTTTGGCCTACCGAAATTGGCACATTCGTGAGAGACACTACTAAACATCAAGGACTGAGAAATCAATTAGCGGCAACGCTAGAAGCAAAGGGAATTTTTGACACTAAAGTATTAAATGCTGTTAGAAAAATTCCTCGTCATTTGTTTATTGATAGTAGTTTCGAAGAGCACGCATACCAAGATAAGGCATTTCCAATAGCGGCAGATCAAACCATTTCCCATCCTTATACAGTGGCTTTTCAATCACAAGTATTAGAAGTGCAAGAAGGCGATAAAGTTCTTGAAATAGGAACGGGTTCAGGGTATCAAACGGCTGTTTTATTGGAATTAAAAGCAGATGTGTACTCGATTGAACGCCAGCATGAATTGTTCAAGAAGACTTCTAATTTCCTTCCTAAATTAGGGTATCGACCGAAACGATTTATTTTCGGGGATGGATATAAAGGATTGCCTGTGCAAGCGCCTTTTGATAAAATTATTGTTACTGCTGGTGCTCCTTTTGTTCCAAAGGCCTTATTAGCACAAATAAAAGTAGGAGGTAGGTTGTTAATTCCAGTGGGTAAAGGAGAGCAAGTTATGACCTTGTTTATTAGAAAATCACCTAAAGAATTTGAAAAGCACGAGCTAGGTGACTTTCGATTTGTACCCATGTTAAAGGAGAGGAATTAATCTATTCTTTTATAGCTTTCGGATTTTTCTGTTATTAGATTATCAATAATATCTAAATATGGTAGTTTAATATAATTGGATTTCACATAGGTGACTTCTTTATAGTCGTAAGAAAAAACGGGTAAATAGAGTTGAACCTCAACGCTATCTTTTAATGTTAAATCGGTTCTATTGAAAACTTTGAATTGATCATTTTTTTCATCCAGAAAAAGTAAAGGTTTATTATGAATTACATCCATAATTGTATCATTTGTTGTCGTTCTGTAGTGACAATAATTAATACCGAAACCTTTCAAAAAATCCTGATAACTTATCTTAGATTGAAAACTTTCATAAGGATTAATGGAAAATGTACCTAATCCAGTTCCACAGGAAACAGAATGGTTATATTTTTCTTTTATAAATTTAGAGTTGCATTTGATCCGATAATGCTGATGAAACATCTCATCATCTATATCAAATATTACATTCCATCTATAAGTTAATGTTAGGTATGGTTTTATAGAATTATTTTTAAAAGTTAAGATGAAATCATCATTACTTTTATCAATTTTTATAGAAAGGTTATTGTTTTCAGTTTCGATCAATTCTCTTTCGTGAGGATATGATAGAAAATAGACAATATCGGTCGAAAAGTAGCCTCTAAAGACATAGAGATCCACCAAAAATGGACTTAGGGTTACTAAAATAATGAGAATAATAGCTCTTTTAAACGTCTTTTTCATGGCGTGAATATAGGACTAAAAACAAAAAAATCCGCCTTAAAAGCGGATTTATTGAATTTGAATAAAGAAATCAACTATTCTGCAGTTGCATCAGCAACTAACACTTCTTGTTGATGAATGTTTTGTTTAGTTTGCTTAGTTTCAGCTAAACCACAAGGGCTTGTACTTCCGCAAGAAGAAAAACCTAATAAACTAACTATACAAATTGCAATAAATACTACTTTTTTCATTTTTAATATTTTAAGGACTCAAATATACATATTTCTGATCAATTTACCAGAATCTTCCGACTTTTCAATAACGTTGAATGATATCATTTTATTTTGTATCTCCGTAATTAATTCTTCAGAAACAGCTAAACCATCGTTCCATTCGGTTATTGATAACCATTCTTTAATATCTTCTAATTGCTGCTCGTACCTAGTTGCTAGTGTCTCGTCGATACTTTCTATTTCTTTAAAGTCTGAAGTACAATTGTTAATGATGTCTAATACTTTTTTCACTTCATCAAAATTGTTTTCTAAAACTTCATCTCTTACGGCAACAACAAAACAAGGCCAAGGAGTAGGGCAATCACCAAGTCTACGAAAAGTTCCATTATCCACTAAGGGTTTTGTTGTAAAGTGTTCCCACATAAAGTAATCCGCGTCGCCATTAGTTAATGCATCAATACCTCCTTGAAGGTTTCCAACTACTTTAAATTTCAACTTTTGAATATCCCATCCGTTGTTATGTGCATTTACAATTGCCATTAAATGGGATCCAGAACCATATCTACTGATGGCAACCGTTGCATTTTCCAAATCGTCAATTTTCTCAAATTTAGATTTAGCGCCCACATGAATTCCCCAAATTAAAGGGGTTTTTACAAAAGTTTGTGTGATTTTAGAAGGGTTTCCTTCTATGATGTCTTTAATAATTCCTTCAGTAAGAACGATTGCAATATCAATATCACCAGCTCTTAAGGCTTTACACATAGCACCAGTTCCTCCAGGAAAATCTTGCCAGCGTAAATTAATATTATGTTTTGTGTATTCTTTATTCTTTAGTGTGATATACCATGGGTAATTAAAGTGTTCTGGTACACCACCAACTTTTAAATTTAGCATTTATTCGACTAATTTGTTTAACGTGTAGATAATTAAATCTTCTACTGTTTTTTTAGGGGTTTGACTAAAAGTTCCGTTAGCTCTGTTGGCAATAATGGCATTCATTGAAGCAGCATTATGACCTAGTAATTTTGCCAATCCATAAATGGCAGAAGTCTCCATTTCAAGGTTGGTGATTTTATGTTCTTTGAACTCAAAACTATCAATTTTATTGTTTAGTTCAGCGTCTTGCAGTGGTAACCTCAAAACCCTTCCTTGAGGTCCATAAAAACCACCAGCTGTTGCCGTAATTCCTTTGTAAACCTTATCTGAAAGAATTTTCTCTTCCAATGAAGCGCTATTGCTAATTACCAAAGGAGAAGCTTTTTTTGAACTCCAATTTGTGTGTTTTACAAAGGCTTCTTCTATTTCAGAATGACCAATAGCCTCTACTTGGTAAGAACGGAGCATTCCGTTTAAATCTAATGCATGAGAACTTAATAGGAAACTATCTACAGGAATATGGGGTTGAAGCGATCCTGAAGTACCAATTCGAACAATATTCAAAGTAGTATGTTCCTTTTTAATTTGACGAGTTTCTAAATCAATGTTTACGAGAGCATCGAGTTCATTTAATACAATATCTATGTTGTCAGGACCAATTCCTGTCGAAACAACCGAAAGCCGTTTTCCCTTATAACTACCTGTCGTAGTTTTAAATTCGCGCTTTTGAGTACTAAACTCAATAGTATCGAAATGCTTTGTTATTTTATCAACCCTATATTGATCGCCAACAAATATAATATCTGTGGCAATATTTTCAGGTTTTAAATTTAAGTGATAAATACTTCCGTCTGAATTTAAAATGAGCTCAGAATGCTGTATAGTCATTACGATGTTATTTTGAGCAGCTTGTCGGTATCGTTTACATACAAATAGCTGTATTTTTTAGAACCGCCAAGATACGAAAAATCTGAACGTATTTGACCATAGAAGTTAAGTTGGTTTTCCAATACCTTTTTACCCTTTCTGCTTAGTTTAACAGGATTGAACGATGAGAACAGCTTTTTCATGTTCTGTAACTTGTTGGTGTACTGTACATCACCGAAGCCATAAAAGCCTTGATCTTTTAGCATTTCACGAACAAGTTGATTCTGACTTTCCAGTTCTTGGGTACTGGCAATATTTAAAAGCTGATTTTCAAGTTTATTTAAACCGTTTTTAATGGAAGGAAATCTTTGTAAATGAGCTTTAATTGCCTCTTCTAAGTAAACAAAAGGCGACATTGGGTTAAATTTATGAACTGTTTCTAATCTTAGAGGACTATCTGAACAGTACAATTGCCAGATATAATCGGCATATTCTATATCATCTTGAGTAAGTTCAACTCTATCTTTATAATGATTTAATAATTCTTTTTTATTTAAATGGCCTAAGGCATATAATCCTTCTTTACCTTCTATTCTTCCGCTACAAACGAGTGATATTTTTCTTCCTTTTCTATATCTTTTCAACCAGCTTATTACGGCTACCATGTTTATTTGACAGAAAAGATCATATTCGAACCATAGAACAATTTCATTCTGCTGTTTTTGTTTACATAGGTTCCTATACTCCTTCAAAGTATAATCGATAAATGTTTTTTTGGTCGTTTTATATGAAGATTTTAAAAACTCAAACCTTGTTTTCCAAAAATTTTCACTGCCTACATCTATGGTAGTTTTACCTTCACATAACATTTCCCGCCATGTGATGATTTCTCCATCAAAGTTTAATTTACTTAAAACTTGTGTAGTACTGTCTCCGTTTGTAATGTGTAATATTGAAGATGCCATATTCTTGGGGATAATTGATGATTTCTTAATGTAAATATTAAAACGTTACTTTATTCTAAGTATTGTTTGTTTTCAATTGTTAATATGGTGTAATATTAAAACAAAATTTATAAAAACAAAAATGCTGGGAACAATTTCCTAGCATTTTAACTTTTTTAACCTCCAACTCTTTTTACATTAAATCCTTTTTCTTTCAGAATTTCCATGATCTTATCCCTGTAATCACCTTGGATGATGATGCTGTCATTTTTAAAGCTCCCTCCAACACTTAACTTCGTTTTTATTTCTTTTGCTAATTTTTTAAAATCGCTAGTAGCTCCATTATAGCCATCAATTATAGTAATGGGTTTTCCTTTACGCTTTTCATATTTGCATAAAATAGGTTCCTCTTGAAGCCATATTTCAGGTTTTTCTTCCTTTGGTTGTTCCTCAAATTGATGATCTGGGAAAAGATTTTTAAGTTGATCTTGTAAGTCCATTTTATTTTATAAGTCCTAATTCTCTTAGGCGTTCATTTAAAAATTCTCCAGCGGTTATGTCTTTAAATTGTTTTGGGTTGTTTTCATCAATACAATTATCTAAAACATCTAATTTCATTTCAGATATGGGATGCATAAAAAAAGGTATTGAATATCTTGAAGTACCCCAAAGCTCTTTCGGTGGGTTTACAACACGATGGATGGTTGATTTTAATTTATTATTACTATGACGTGATAGCATGTCACCAACATTAATCATAAGTTCATCAGGTTGAGCAATGGCATCAATCCATTCTCCTTCATGATTTTGAACTTGAAGTCCCTTACCATGAGCTCCCATAAGTAAAGTGATTAAGTTGATATCTCCATGGGCAGCAGCTCTTACAGCTCCTTTTGGTTCTTCTTTAATAGGAGGGTAGTGTATCGGTCGTAAAATACTGTTTCCATTTTTAATGTATTGGTCGAAATACGTTTCTTCTAAACCTAAATGCAAAGAAAGAGCCCTCAAAACATATTTAGCTGTTTTTTCAAGCATTTTATAAGTTTGCTTTCCAACTTCATTAAACTTTGTTAACTCTTCTACAATTACATTATCTGGATACTGTGCTTCAAGTTTTGGGTTGTCTTCAACATATTGACCAAAATGCCAAAACTCTTTTAAATCACCTTCCTTTTTTCCTTTTGCGGATTCCTTTCCAAAAGATACATAACCTCTTTGCCCACCAATACCAGGAATTTCATATTTCTGCTTAGTGTCTAAGGGTAATTCAAAAAACTTTTTAATCTCGTCATATAAATCATCCACTAATTGCTCGCCTAAGAAATGACCTTTCAAGGCAACGAAACCTATGTTTTCATAGGCATTTCCAATTTCATTAATGAACTTTTGTTTGCGCTCCTCATCTCCCGATAGAAAGTCCTCTAAATTTACGCTTGGAATTTTATTCATTGTTAATAAGTTTTTATGTAATACTTAGTAAAAGTAGTGAAATCAAGCGTATGCAAGAAAATTACTTATTAACAAAAGGTATTAAGTAGGATATAGTGTAGAAAAAACCAAAACCAGTATTGCTTTCAAAAACTCTATTGAAACCTGGACTGTATAGGGTTTTAAACCCAGTTTGATCGTCAACACTCAACATGATTTTATAAGAGAAACCAGCTCCAACGAATAGGTTTTTCATCGTTTCTACCTTCATTCCAATTTGAATTTCAGCCCAGTGTGCCATTAATTCAGTTTCTTTTCTTGGAGTGGTAATCGTATTAGATGGAAAATACGCTGTCGTAACATCAGTTCCAGGTAAGGAAGTCGTGCCTAACGTTGTATTTGGAGTATAACTATCCAAAGAATGGTCAAATAAAGCAAAACCATAACGACCACCAATAAATATTTCGTTATTCATATCCAACCAGTTTTTGTAAGCATTGTAGTTGGCTCCAATACGAATAAAGCTTCCTTGCGATGTTGACGTTGTAAAGTCTTCAAAAGTAGTTTCTTTTTCATAGCCCAACTCTGTGGCTACATACCAGTTTTTCGAAATTCTATAATCTCCAACAAGTTCCAAACCACTATAACTTTTATCGAAAAGAGATAAAACAGGTTTACTGATATCGGCACCAATTCTTAATCCGTATCCAGTTTTATAGGTGATACTATCTTTTGGTAATTCTTTCTTTAATTCCTTTTGACTGAAAGCGTTAAATGAAACTACCGAGATAAATAAACAACTAATGAAAAATTTGTACATGAGATTGAATTTGGTGATTAATTTCAGGGATTTCAGTATTTGATAAACTATCGATCCAAGAGTTGGTAAAAGTTAACGTAACATCGTCAAAAACATATCTAAAACCACAAGATCGAGAAATATAATCCTCTTCTGGATTATAGCTTATGGTAAGTGTGTCTACTTTGTTAGTAGCAAGATGTCCATCCGTATCGTTCATTTTTAGAATATAAACAGTTTCAGAAGCCAAACCATTTAAAGGAATCGCTATTGAGTCAAGTGTTTTACTTTCGAAGAGACTATCCGTTTTACTTTGAGCAATTATCGATAAGCGAGATACACTTTTTACGGAAGTGATGTCATCTTTGTCGTAAAAGCGAATTACTAAATTGGGTGTTACTGGTGTTGTTGTACAAAAGTCATCTTTTTCACAAGCGTTAAAAGCAAACAAACAAAGTAACAAAATGCCAAAACATTTTTTCATTGATCGAATATTTTACCATGCGCAAATTGTATAGCGCAATTATTAAATTTCCAATGGATGGATCTGGTTTATTTTTCAAATAGCACCACAGTTTCAATATGAGCTGTATGCGGAAATTGATCTACTAAACTTATCTTTTTAATCTGATATCCTGCATTTACCAACTCTTCAGTATCACGAGCCTGAGTTGCTGGATTACAAGATACATAAACCATTCTATCCGCTTTCAAATTTATGATTTTTTTAAGTGTTTTTGGAGCGATTCCTGCTCTTGCTGGATCTAGAATAATCGTTCGTATCTTGTTTCTGTATTGAGGGTGTTCTAGTAAAAACTTACCTACGTCCGCAGCATAAAACTCAACGCCTTCAATATTATTGCGTTTTGCATTCTTTTTAGCATCTTTTATGGCAGAAGCAACAATATCAACCCCAACAATCTTAGTATTATCTGATTTCGAGGCAATAATTTGCCCAATAGTTCCGGTTCCGCAGAATAAATCCATTACCACAGTATTATCAATGGCGTCTTTATTTTCTAAAGCATAATCAACGACTTTGGTGTATAGTTTTTCAGCTGACTTCGGATTTGTTTGAAAAAAGCTTTTCATGCTAATTTCAAAATTTAAGTTTAGCAACTGCTCTACAATCTTTTCATTTCCATAAACAAGATTGATACTACCGCTAGTAGCAATAGTTCTATCACCTGTTTCATCATTAATTGTATGAAGAAGCCCTGCAACTCTATCTCCAAATAGTTCAACTAAATATTGGGCGAATTTTTGCAGGTCAAATTTTGGTAAATCTGTTGAGGTAGTAACTAAATTAAATAAAAGTTGATTGGTTTTATAAGACTTTCTTACCACAAAATAACGGAAGAAACCTTCTTTTCTTGGAGCATGCCATGGAGCTAAATGGGTGTTTTCGCAATACGTTTTAATCTTATAAAGGTTGTTTTCGAATTCAGCGTCAAACAATCCACTATCTTTATTTAAGTTTTCACCAATCCACCAAGTTCCACGTCTTTTAAAACCTAAGGTAAATTCATCAACATCAGTTTTGTTTTCGTTATCGTATCCAATAGCGGAAAAACTATATTCCATTTTATTTCTATAATGGAAAGCATTCGGAGAAGGAACAAACTCATCAAATAAGTCTTCAATGTTTTCAACTTTACCAATCTTTTTGAACAAACTCATAGTGCTTGTGTATTTGTACTCATGTTGTTTTTCAATAGGAAGTTGAATGTATGGCGCACCAGGTATATGTTGATAAGGAGAAACGATTTCATCTTTAGATGGTTCAATAACATCTAATAACTTACACTCGGCATATTTCTTCTTAGATTTATCTACTCTTGCTTTTACAAGTTGACCAGGAAGTGTATTGGGTACAAAAATTACAAATTCTCCTAGTTCAGATCTAATTCTACCAATTCCTTTTCCTCCAAAAGCATAATCTTCAATTAAAATTTCTAAAATCTGACCTCTTTTTACAAATTTATTACGTTCTCTTCTCGGCATATTTTGCAGCGTTTGTTTCTTAATTATGAATTTCTCAAGTCACTTATGAATAACTTGATTCCATAAATTGAATCTTATATTTATAGTTACCTTTCCTGTTGTTAATTGTGCATGATAATTAACGGACTGCAAAATTAGGAAAAGATATGGTTTGTAGAGCTATAGTTGACTGCAATAAATTTTTAAAAGAAAAATGAACCTTTTAAAAAGTATATCGTCTACCCATTGAAGTATATCATGAAAACAAAAAGTAAACAAGAAGATTTATATTTGGTTCGGGCGTGTCTTTCTGGAGAAAAGAAAGCAGTAACAAAACTCGTTAAAAAATGGCATTTGGTATTTTGTAAAGTTGCTTACAGATATGTTAAGGATAGAGAAATAGCTAAGGATATAGCACAAGATAGTTGGAGAAAAATTCTTAATAAATTGGAAGAATTGCAAGACCCACAAAAATTTGAAAGCTGGGCTTTAAGTTTAGTAAAAAGAAAGGCTATTGATTATTTACGGTCCAATAAGCGAAAGCAAGAACAATTAAAGAGAATAGCTGATGAAGATAGAAGTATGAATGAAAGAGAAGAAGATGTTAATGAGGACAGAAAAACTCTTTTGAAGAAAGAAATAGAAAAATTAAATGAAGGTCAAAGAGAGGTTATTCAATTATATTATGTACAGGAATATTCGTTGAAAGAAATCAGTTCCATTTTAAATATATCAGTAGGAACCGCAAAGTCACGAATGTTTCATGCAAGAGAACGATTAAAAAAGGTGATTTTAAAAAGTAAATTATGAGAGATATAGAGGAAATAGATAAACTAATTAAAGATACGTTAACAGAAGAGGAGGCAAAGTTCTATGAAGAATTAGATGAACAAAATGTTTTTCAAATGATTCGAGGGTTATTTAGAGGGAAGAATAAGTGGATCATGGTGTTAATGAATATCATGACGATAGTGATGTTTGTGTTTTTTGTTTTTTGTTTAGTCCAATTTTTTCAAGCAGAAGAAGTTAAAGAATTAATTAAATGGGCAGGAGGTAGTATTATATTTTTATTAGGAGTAAGTATGTTAAAGATATTTTCATGGCTTCAAATGGATAAAAATGCTGTTTTACGTGAAATAAAGCGTTTAGAGATTCAAATTTCGTCGATATCGGCTAAAATCTCAAGCTAAGATTTTAAGGAGCAAGGAATATTTAGTAATTTGCGCTTTTCTAGGGATGATTTCTCTCCCACGCTGCTTTTTCGAGTCCTTCGGAAAAATAAAGGTACAGTAGGAATCGTTATTTTATCAATTTTTAAAAATTACGAAAATGGCTGTTTTAGAACATTTAACTTCACAGCAAGCAATTGATTTAGAGAACAAGTACGGAGCGCATAATTACCATCCATTACCAGTAGTACTGAGTAAAGGAGAAGGTGTTTATGTATGGGATGTAGAAGGTAAGAAGTATTATGATTTTCTTTCTGCGTATTCTGCAGTTAACCAAGGACATTGTCATCCAAAAATTGTGGGTGCTATGGTAAATCAAGCACAAACCTTAACCTTAACATCTCGTGCTTTTTATAACGATATGTTGGGGCGTTATGAAAAATTCGCAACTGAATTCTTTGGATTTGATAAGTTACTTCCAATGAATACAGGAGCTGAGGCTGTTGAAACTGCATTAAAGTTATGTAGAAAGTGGGCTTATGAAGTTAAAGGGATAGAAGAAAATGAGGCTGAGATTATTGTATGTAAAAATAACTTCCACGGAAGAACAACAACAATAATTTCTTTTTCTAACGATCCAGTAGCTCGTAAAAACTTTGGTCCATTTACTAATGGATTTATCAAAGTGGATTATGACAACTTAACTGAATTAGAAGAGGCTTTAAAGAATAATAAAAATGTAGCAGGATTTATGGCGGAGCCTATTCAAGGTGAAGCTGGTGTTTATGTTCCTTCTGAAGGATATTTGGCTGCTGCGAAAGCATTGTGTGAAAAATACAATGTATTGTTTATTGCTGATGAGGTTCAAACTGGAATTGCACGTACAGGGAAGTTATTAGCTGTTCATCATGAAAATGTACAGCCAGATATTTTAATTTTAGGGAAAGCATTAAGTGGAGGAGCTTATCCAGTTTCTGCTGTATTAGCTAACGATAGCATCATGAATGTTATCAAGCCTGGGAACCATGGTTCAACTTTTGGTGGTAACCCAGTTGCTGCTGCTGTTGCAATTGCTGCTCTTGAGGTTGTAAAGGAAGAAAAATTAGCTGAAAACGCTGAGCGTTTAGGTAAGATTTTTAGAGAGGAGTTAGGAAAGTTTTCTGAAGAAAATGAACTAGTAACTCTTGTTCGTGGAAAAGGGTTGTTAAATGCCGTTGTAATTAACGATACAGAAGATAGCGATACTGCTTGGAATATTTGTATGAAGTTACGTGATAATGGTTTATTAGCAAAACCTACACATGGTAATATTATCCGTTTTGCTCCACCTTTAGTAATGAATGAAGAGCAATTAAGAGATTGTATTGATATTATTAAAAAGACTATTGCTGAGTTTTCGAAATAGTTTTTAGAAGATAAATACTGAAAAGGGCTTTGATTAAAATCAAAGCCCTTTTTTTAACAAAAAAAGGAACCACTATATGATCCCTTTTTTAAACTTAGATACTCTAATTTTTTATTATTTTTTTGATAACGTTTCGATTGTTATATTTAAGTTTTAATAAATAAACTCCTGTTGGGTAATCTGTGAGTTCAATTTTATCATTATAATATAGTTTTCCTTCTTTCAAAACTTTACCTGTTAATGAGGTTAGTTCGAAGTATACATTTTCTAGATTCGAAAGATTAAAATAAAGTAAATCCGAAGTAGGGTTAGGATATACCTTGATTTTTTCAATTTTATTCTCCGATAAGTTCAATGTATTATCTGAACTAGCGATGTTTGAATTACTCGAAACATATTGGGAATTAAGATTGTTTCTTCCTGAAATTACATTGCAATTGCTTTGACCTGAAACTTCTATGTAATACTTAACGTTAGAACTTGAAACGTTTACATCAGTATATGAGTTTAGATTACTTGGTATCTCCTGAATTAAATCAAAGTTTGAATCATCTATACTTCTATATATTTTGTATGTTGAGTATGATATTCCTTCATAATTATTCCAAATAAGATTCCAGTTATCACCAGTTCCTCTATTTATAGTTAGGTGAATTGTTTTATGTTGTTCACTGAATGATGTTTCATTTCCACATTTATCAATAGCAGTGATTTTGTACCTATTTGATCTTTGAGAAGGAGTAGATTCTTGGTCAACAAAACTATTTTGATTTGAATCTACATTACCAATTAGTTGGTATTGGTTTGAAACGTTTGTTTCCTTATAAATTCCAAAGCTATTAACATTTGACACATCTGAATATAACCATTCAACTTTATTTTTTCCGTAGGTATTGTCTACAGAGATAACACATATTTTTGGAGTAGTCGGTTGATTATAAACATCAATCTCTATTGTTGAAGTAGTCGTACATCCATTATTATATGCGGTAGCAGTGACGAATTTCCTGCCTGAAGAGTACCATCGCAATATATAATTATTATTTGAGTCTTGGGATATTACAGAAGCTCCATCAAAGTTCCAGTCTATAAAATTGAAATTTGCGCCTCTAATGTTTAAATTATAATTACCATTTACACACGAATAATTATCACCTTGTAGGCTCAAAGAAGGAGACTGATTATGGGATACATATCTTCGGGAAATATTAGAGTTACATCCGTTTTCTTCCACTTGTAATGAGATGACTTTTTCTCCAAACGAATTATTCCAATTTATTATATAAGATTGCTCCTCTAAATTTTGCGAAATTATTGATGCTCCGTCGAAATCCCAGTTGAAAGAGGCTAAAGAAGATGCATTTCCAGTATATTTTACATTTACAACGTTGTTATCACATACAGTTCTTTGGGCAGTGAAAAAGGCGGTAGGTGTCTGTTTGATTTGAATAGTATTTGTAGTTGAATTTGTACAGCCGTTGTCAGAAACCTCTAAACGTACTGTTTTTTGACCGGAAGTATACCAAACTACTTTATATGGACCAGCACCTGATCCCTCTATAATATAACCTCCATCGAAACTCCAATTATATGAAGCACTAGCTGAAGCAGTTCCATTATATGTTATATTAATAATATTTCCATTACAAGAGTTTTCTTGAAGGGTGAAATCAGGTTCAGGGAGTTGATTTACTGATATTGTTTTAGTTGTTTCAGAAGAGCAACCATTTTCGATTACTTCAAGAGTAATTGTTTTATCGCCAATTGAATTCCATTTTATAGTATAAGGTCCAGCTCCATTTCCTGAAAGAATTTCTCCACTGCCAAAGTCCCAATTATATGATGCAAGATTTGATTCATTATCTGAATAAGTAACAACTGAAGTATTTGAACCACACAAGATATTATCTGTTTCAAAATTTGAAGAAGGAGATTCCTTAACGGAAATTATCTTCGTTGTAGTGGAAGAACATCCATTAGATATTACCTGAAGTGACACGTGTTTTTCTCCTGAGGTATTCCATTTAATTTCATATGGACCAGATTCAGAACCAGAAATAATATCAGCCCCGTCAAAGTTCCATTGGAAATTATCTGTACGTGGATTGGAACCAGTATAATTGATGGTTATGGAAGTATTGGAACATGTTGACTCGATAAGTTCAAATGAAGAATCTGGGGAACTAATAGACATTATTTCAAAAGAGTCACTAACAACATTTAATTCGGTACTTTTTATTCTTACCCAATAACTAATGTTTTTTTCCATTGAATCAGGAAGAGCTAAGTCGAAATTTTCAACTGAATTACTCAATGTGGCAAACACTTCCGGAGTATCAAAATTACCATTTCTATCTGATAATTCTAAATTAAAGGTATTTGTATTGGTATAATTATAGTTAGAATTAAAATTGAAAATTAAATTCTCGTTGATACATAAGTTATTAGAATTAATAGAGGTGTTTGTAAATATTCTTTCCGCTATTTCAGAGTAATCACTTTCGTTACCTTCTATATAATCATTGGTACCATCAGCTTCATTATTGTACGCTACCACTGAAATAAAACTATTGAAAGGTAAATCTTCACTAAAAAAAGAAGTGACATTACCTACATCAGAGAGAAGCTGATATTCACTTAATGAACTATTTTTGTGGTAAATTTTATAACCAGCTATGTTTGATTCGGTATTTTGATTCCAAGTTACGAATGTGCCGTTACCTCTTTTACCTTTGAAAACATTGGTTGGAGAGTTGATTGGAGCATATTCATTTGGTGTTGTCAAGTAATTTCCGTAATCAACAATTCCTAAGTTAATGTCATCTAAGCCGTCATAAATTTTATTGTCTATAACACTTTCATTATCCGTTCCCCAATAGTTGTTAAGTGCACTAATATCTTTATTGGAGTTATTTACAAAATTGAAATTTGAAATATTCAACAAGTTGTTTTCAACGAAAGTAAATGTATTTTGGAAATTATGAACTTTTATGGCATTCTTATAACCTTGAAAAGCGCACATTTCTATTATTTGTGGAGACCATGAACCATAACCAAAGATTTCAACACACTCAACATTTTGATACCCTTTAAATATTGTTTCAGAAAAATTAACCGATCCAGCTTTGATATGCGTTAGTTCATTTTCTGGAGAGACTATTATTGATTTAGAAATCGTTAGTCTTCCACTTGTTAGGTTAAAAGAACATGAAATGATTTTCGAGTTCGTAATGTTAACATCATAATAGTTATTATATTCTCTAAATGTAGAGTTTTTAATATTACTTTCATCAATGTTAATGTTTGCACCACAGCAACCAATAGAAAATTCACTATCATCTACTGAAGTTTTTTTCAAAGTAATACCCCAATTGTAAGAATCTGAATTAATTAAGGAATTTCTAATACTTCCCTCAATAATTTCAATCTCTTCACTACGTGGGTAATAACCTTTAACAATAGCATTTTCTATATGACATAGGGTTAATATTAGTTTCGGTGTTGTAGAGCTTGACCAGTCATGGTATCCTTTTGTTTTAGCATAGCTATTATTGTTAAAATCTGAATATTTGATATTCAAATTACCTGAGTTTTTTACTTGATCTTGATTGTGTTCAGCTTCATCGGCAAGTTGAACTCCGCTTGAATCTTTAAAAATTACATGTTCAATTATAGAATTGCTAAGATTGGTACTTTTAAAAAGTAATCTGGTTTTACGGAAATTAACCTTTTCAGAAAAAGTTCCGAGTATTGAGATATTACCTTTAACAAGTAAGTCATGATTTCCTCTAACTTCAACTCCCGCTTCTATAGTAAGAGTGATACCATTCCTTACCCCGAGGGTAGAAGTAAGAATATAAGGCGAAGAATCTTTTGTCCATATTGTATTGGAGGTTAGAACTCCTTGGACATTAGTTTGGCCTAATATAGTTTGCAGGCCAAAAAGTAATGATAATAATAAAACTTGAAGTAATTTTTTTTTCATACTCAATTAGTTTAGATTATAGAATTTTTTGGCAAATTTACCTTGTTTCATATGGAATTAATCCTATTTTTTACTTTTAACATTTCTGTTAAATAATTAGTAAAGAGGCCTGGGTTTATTTATAAATATGTTGTAAAAACAGTTTTTTTGTTGATGATTTTAAGAATAGTGTTGGTGTTGAATTAATTGAAATATGTATAATAGCGTGATAACGGTTTATTAGCAATACACATGGTAATATTATTCGTTTTGCTCCACCTTTAGTAATGAATGAAGAGCAATTAAGAGATTGTATTGATATTATTAAAAAGACTATTGCTGAGTTTTCGAAATAGTTTTTAGAAGATAAATACTGAAAAGGGCTTTGATTTTAATCAAAGCCCTTTTTTATATTTTAATTATCAATCTACCATTAGATTTCTAATATTTGACGTATCATTTGATTGGTAAAGCCCCATTCATTATCATACCAAGTCATTACCTTTAGCAAATCCCCATCTACAACTCTTGTCATACTTAGGTCAACAGTTGAAGCGTATGGACTTTGAACAATATCGGAAGAAACAATAGGCTCGTATGTAGTTGCTAAAACTTTTTTATAACGATCTGTTTCTGCTTCTTCTTCAAGTATAGCATTTACCTCTTCGACGGTAACTGGTTTTTCAGTAACAAATGTCATATCAGAAATAGAGCCAACAGGAATTGGAACTCTTAATGCAACACCATCGAATTTACCCGAATATTCTGGGAGTGCTTTGGTGGTTGCAATGGCTGCTCCTGTAGAGGTAGGTACAATATTTGCCGCTCCAGCTCTTCCCATTCTAAAGTTTTTATTAGAGATAGAATCTACCATGTTTTGAGAAGCTGTATACGCATGGACGGTCGTCATAATAGCTTTTTTAATACCGATCCTTCTACCTAATACTTCCACAACGGGACTTATATTATTGGTGGTGCAACTAGCACAAGAAAATATACTTGTTCCTTGCTCAGTTGAGTTTACACCATGCACTATAGTAGGTGTATTTGCACTTTTAGTAGGAGCAGAGATTACTACAATTTTTGCTCCAGCGTTAATGTGTTTTTCGGCATCTTCTTGTTTGGTAAAGAAGCCTGTACTCTCAATAACAATGTCAATTTTATTTTCTTTCCAAGGTAATTCTTCTGGGTTTCTATTTGAGAAATATTGAATCTTTTTACCATTTACGATTAAATGATTGTCATCATGTTCGATCTTCTTGTCGTAAATACCGTAAACAGTATCATATTTTAATAAATAAGCTATGTTTTCAATTCCTACAAGGTCGTTTACAGCTACCAATTCTAATCCAGGTGTTTCTAGGATTACTTTTAATGCAGCTCTTCCAATACGTCCCATTCCATTAATGGCTAATCTTTTCATCTCTATTTGATTTGTTAATTGTTTGATGTTTAGTCGTAAAAAGGACTGATAAATTAATAAGAATATTTTAGAAACTTTTAATAAATTAGATTAAATGCATGAAATTGAGGTAGTAAGATGTTTTGGTGTGTTGAATGAGGTGTGGTTTAGTAATTAATTAGATAAGAAAAGATAGATCAAATAAAAAAGGGAACCTGTTAAGGTTCCCTTTATGTACAAAAAGTCAAGGACTTATTTTTTCAATAGTTCATTGACTAAAGCTTTTAATTTTTCTATTTCTTTAGTTTGGTTTTCTAATATTTTGATTTTTTCTTCTTGCGCCTTTAATTGCTTTTCTTGAGCAATGGTGTATAAAGTCAGTTCTTCAATTTTTTGTAAAAGTTTTGCATCCATTGATCCTAAAAAGAAACCTTCCTGACTAACTTCTTTGGCACTAGGAATATCTTTTAGATGCCCATTTTTTTTAATGTGATTTTCTACTTCATTCAAAGTGGGAAGGTTGTAATTGTTCTCAAATACATAATCAGGCCAGTTGGTATATTTAGCTACTTTTACTTCTTCAGCGGCAATTCTTCCTTTAACGCCTAATTTAAAGCCTTGTGTATCTGTTGTTCCAATACCAACACTACCTCCGTAATTTCGGTCGATAACTAGTTGGGCTAAACTTAAATCAGCTTTGCCTATAGGTAGGTTTCCTGATGATGTTCCTAGTCCAAGACCTGCTTTCTCATTTTTCGCATCAATAGCAATATCTAAATATTTTAATTGATTATTGCTGTTTTTGGAGTTAACACGAATACCTTTTATATTGTCGTTGATTTCAAGGTTTTGGAACCTAGAAATTAAATTCTCTTTTGAAGTTACTGATAACTTAGCATCGGGGGTTACTATTCCAATCCCCACATTTCCAGTCTTTCTTGACGCTATTAGTACATCTGTAGGGTTATCATATCCTCCTAAATATAGTAAAGAAGTAGAACCGTTGGTTTTAATTGGTTCGATAACGGCGCCTGCTGTTCCATGCCAAACACTCAAATATTTATCATTAAAACCTTCTCTGTAAATTCGAAATTGATTTCTCTCTAAACCTCTTACATCAAGTTTTGATTTAGGAGTGCTATTTCCAATACCTACATTACCATCTGCTAAAAGAGTCAATACATCATTTCCTGGATAACTCCAAAATTCTAGCTTCGATTTGCCAGGATCAGCTGCTAAATAAGAATGATTTAAGTGAAATTCACCATAGTGATTTGAAGCAACCCCGTTATTAGTGAACTGAATAGTGCCTAAGTTTCCTGATGATTTTAAACTTAAAATAGGTCTAGTATCACTTACTTGTAATAATTTGCCTCCAAACCAGTTTTGAGGATTGTTAGTTCCGATACCTATATTACCGCCGTCTTGAATAAACATTTCAGTGGTTACTCCTCCATCTGTTGAGAATTTAATCCCTTCTGTTGGAGAGTTAGGCTTTGAAAATATTCCTAGTGTTTCATTGGTTGGAGCAATAATATTTCTTTGTCCACCATCACCTAATTTAATATTTCCATCTACTTCTAACAGTTCACTTGGATTATTCGTACCAATACCAATTCTTCCATTGCCTAATATTTGCAATCCATTTGAAGCAGAGTGAGTGCCTCCAATATTCAGGTTGTGAAAAGTTTTGGCTTGACTGTTATAATTATAAATAAATGCATTATCAGCATCAAGCATGTTGTTAGTTAATCGAAAACTAGTCTTTCCAGTTTCAGTTGAATAGGTGTGACTCGCTCCTTGAGAAGATGAAGATCCTTTTACTGTAAGGTTACCATTAATCGTTTGGTTTTGCGCGTTTAAATTTATATTTAAACCTACCATAGCGATGATAGCAATTTTGAATTTTGTTTTCATAAGTTTAATTTTTGTTTAAATCTAGTGTATATCCTTAATTGTTAGCCAATCTTTAGATTAAAGAGTTAGTTACTTATAAGAATTTACAAGTTTCGTATATACGTGATGTTAAAGTTTCTTTAGCAATAGAGAAAAGAAAAAGCTCTCATATCAATTAATTTAAGGCAAAAGTAACGTTTTTTTGAGAAAAACAAAGAATTGTTGAAAAACCAGTTATCTATAATCCGTTGCTAATTATTATCTAACATTCAACATTCAACATTCAACATTCAACATTCAACATTCAATACTCAATACTCAATACTCAAAATTTAAAGCTAATCACTCAAAATTTTAATACGCCATTTCTTGAATGTTTAAATGTTTTTTAAGTAAGCCAGAAGGTGTTTTATTGGCTTCATTTAAAATTCGGGTATCGCCAAATAATATGAAACTGTCTTTGGCTCTTGAAACTGCAACATTTAGCATGTTTGGTTTGTTGTCTCTATCGAAAAACATGGTGCCTTCATCTTCATTGCTGTAGACGGAGCTGAATAAAATGATACTTCTCTCAGCACCTTGCAAAGCATGTACCGTTCCTAGCTTAATATCATTTATTTTATAGCCAGCTTCAGTCAATGCTTTTGATAGTTCTGTTTTTTGACTGGCAAAAGGAGTAATAATACCTAAAACACTTTCAATAGAGTTAACATTATAGGCTTTTTGTATTGCTTCTTTGTTTTGTTGTAGCCATAAAATAATTGCATTTACTTCCTTCATGTTGCAACGACTGTTATATTTTCGTTCGCTAATCCCCTCAACATGATACGCTACCATCGATGGGAAAACTTGATCTTCTTTTGCCTTTCCTTTCATCGGTTTTAAAATACCATCATAAGCCAATTCATTACAAAAATCAATGATTTCGTCATTACACCTTCTGTGTTCAAGAAGAATCAATCCGTTTTCTTTTTTATTCCCTATTACCGTTTCATATTCGCAGGCGTTTTGCGCCATCTTCATAATACTTCCGCTAGAAGCTAAAAAACCTAAACTATCGAGAAGTTCGTTTTCTTGTGGGGTTTCAATGATATGTAACGAACTTAAGTTTCCAGTATCAATTTTTGGAGGAATGGACCAGATAGGTTCAATCTGTTTTAAGTCTCCCACAACGAAAGCCCTTTGAGCTAATGCAAAAAGAGGAATGCTAACTTCAGGTGTAACCTGCCCGGCTTCATCAATGATTAATAAATCGACAAAATTAGTTAAAGGGAAATATTCAAATATAGGTTTACCTTCTTCGCTTTCTCCTTGAAATTGACTACGAACAAAATGTGATGGAGCCATATAGAAGGTTGCAACAAAGCAAGGAGTCAGCATAGCACGTCGTTTCCATTGTGCTTTTATGGTGTTTTCACCAGTTCCTCTTTCAGTATCATTCTCAACGACGTCAATCGTTTCAAGAATCCAACGAGCCTCCCAATAATGTGTTGCTAATAAAAAGGCTCTATGACGTAAAGTCATATCAATTTCGTTATAAAAATATCCCTTAGATTTATCGAGATTTGGATTCTTTTGCAAGTCTAAATCCCACATTTTTTCTTCGGAAACAAAAGGCTGTCCAAGAATTTTATTCTCTTTTTTCCAATCACTAAGCTTTAGATTTGCTTGGAGTAACAGGTTTACATTTGCAAAGAGCTGTTTGATATACGAAAGAGCAGTATCTTGATCTTTAAGTTTGTCTTCAGTAATTTTAAAAACATAATCCTCGTTTTGCGAGTTTTCATCCGAAGTGAAATGAGCTCGAATAGCATCAATGAAATTATCTTGCTTATAAGCTTTCTTTAGTTCAGCTAAAAGGGATCTCCATTGATGGATTTTTGTAATGATAAAATTATCACTTGATATGTAATCTTCCTCTCTTAATAATAGATTGTTGATATAATCAATAGCCGTGATATAGTCGTTAGAAAAGCGAACTCCATCAATTAATTTATCTTCAATGTCAATTAATTCTTGTTGTAGTTGGTAACTAGCTTCTCCCAAAGAAGATTCTTGATAACCGAAGTAATTACTATATTTTTCAAGGAAGTAATATTCAGCATCATACAAGTATTGTTCGTCTTCTAAATCACACAAAGTTCCCTCATAACCAAAAAGATTCCCTTTTAAATAGTTAATATCTTTTAAAGCTTTATCGGCTTTAGAGTTCGAAGGAAGGTAAGTGGCGTATCCTTTAAAGTTTGGAATCCAGCGTTCAGCGAGCTCCCCCAAACTACTTGCGGAATTGATAAAACTATCAATAATATTGGTTACTGCCTGATTATTATTGGAGCAAGCTAAAATCAAAGGTGCTTCTTCTCCTATAATAGCCGATTTAACAAATTCCGTAGCTACTAAACTTTGAAGTAATGTTGTCTTTCCTGTTCCAGGAGGTCCGTTTACCGCCATTACTGGGTTATCTTCTGCTACCAAATAGGAGAGTAGTGTTTTTCGTTGACTTATAGAAAGTGGAAACTCATTTGACATTTGTCCTAAATGCAAGTGATTGTAATGCAAATAGCCCTCATCGGTAACTGGTGGTTTTCTGTAGCGATCAACAGGAGTCACAATTTTTGCTAAAAGAGGTAATTCATCTAAATTATCTAGAAGATTTTCATAGAGAAACAAAATACTTTTAGCTGTTGATATTTTTGAGCTTACCGCAAAATAGGTTAAGCTATGTTGTGTTGTGTATTTTTCTGTTTTATAATTTGAAATACTACTGAAAGTAATTTCGTTAAATACTTCGTTTATATAATCCCAATAAACATCCCATCCTATTTTCTCATCTTCATCATAGGCTTCAGGCTGTTCAACATCACGAGCATTGGTAACATTTTCTAAGGATGAAAAAATGAAATCATTTTGTACATCTGCTATAGGAGTAACGTAATTTCTTACAATTAAAGGGAATAAATCTCTCGGAGCTGAAAGTTTTCCAGACCTGTCTAAGGTGGCAGTAATCCAAAACGGATGAATAACGTTTTGTTTGAATTTTTTATTATCTGTTTTAAATTTCAGATGGAATGGTGAAATTAATATTTGAGTTTCATTAATTTCTTGCCATCGTGAACTATCTTTTTTAGAAATTCCTTTCAATCGGTTAATTCTACGTTCTTCTAAATCGAGAATTTCTGTAGCATTTTTATTGCTAATTAACGCATTGGTTAGGTCAGAAGAGTTTTGATGATACAGGTGTTTTATTCTTGAAATATCGATAGCCAAGTTTTCACTATCAAACAAACTGTTTTTATAATAAAGTAACCAATTTCTTTCGTCGTCCATGAAAAATAAAATCTACAATTAAATAGGATAATTAGGGGGAGAATGGGCGCGAAAATAATAGAATTTATTCTGTTTTTTTAGAGAAGAACAACTTTCTTATCATAAAAGAATTAACAATTTTATGAGTGTTTAAAAATCAATAAATTGTATATAAAAAATCCTGAAGTTCAAACTTCAGGATTTTTTATATTAATGTTGTAAGAATGATTATTACCAACCATTCATTCTTTCTTGCAAAAGTTCTGGATCTTGTAATGCTTCCCAGCCTACTGTAGCAAATATTCCAATGATAAAAAATAAATAGAATGCACTTAATACGATTCCTATAATAGCTAAAATTCTCCCAGTGTTTAGGTTAGAGTAATTAGTATATAAACTAGGGTTTAAGTCATATTTGGCTTTGTCCTGTTTGAATAAAATAAGTGCAATCGCCCCAAGAATAATACCAGGTATTCCATAGCAGCAACAACTTAAAATAGAAATAATTCCTAAGGCTAAAACTGCTGTTGCATTGGGGAGTTGTCTTTGTTCAAATTCGTTCATGAATGTATATTTGATTTAGTTAACTTAATAGTTTGTTCATTTTTATGATATATGCCAAAACAATGATAATAACATTACTTATGGCCAATACCATCAAAATTTTCAAGGTGATTTTCTTTTTTAAGATGAAATGAAGTATAGCAATAACTACTAACAAAATTGTTGTGTAAATAGCAGGGAACATTGTAAAAGCATCATAGAATTTTCCTTCAGAAAGCAAGCTAGCGGATCTTTGTAAACCGCAGCCTGGACAGTCTATTCCAAAAAGCTTCTTATTCATGCAAGGTAGCATGTAGTCCTCTAACTTCATGCTTCTTCTTATTTAAACATATCCATTCCAGGAATATTTGGCATACCACTTTTAGCCGCGATAGCCAATTCTTGTTCGTTAATTTCACCAGCTCTTTTTAACGCTTTGTTTAAGGTTAAGATTAAATAATCTTCAAGCTCCTCTTTGTCTTCAAGTAGTGATTGATCAACTGAAATAGCTTTAATTTCACGATTTGCAGTTACAGTAATTTTTATATTTCCGTTTGCTGCTGATTCATCGATTAAAACTGTATCTAATCTTTTTTTTGTTTCTTCAACTTTTTCTTGGGCTTCTTTTAATTTACCCATCATGTTAGATAGATCTCCAAACATTATAATTATTTTAAAACTATTGTTCTACAAAAGTAGTATTTTCACTTCAAAATGGAATAACCAAACTAAAATGAGAAAAATAATTATTACGATACTAACTTTAAACCTTATTTTTGCTTCCTGCAAAAAAGAGAGAATGAATACAGAGATACAAATTCCCGTAGCTGAGAAACAGCCAAGTAAATTAGAAAAACACGGAGATGTAAGAGTAGATAATTACTTTTGGATGCGTTTGACAGATGAGCAAAAAAATGCTGAAGTGAAGGACGAACAAACGCAAAAAGTATACGACTACTTAAATGCTGAAAATCAGTATTACGAAAAGGAAACTGCTGGTACGAAAGGTTTCCAAGAGGATTTATTCGAGGAAATGAAGGGTAGGATAAAAGAAGATGATGAATCGGTTCCTTATAAAGAAAATGGATACTATTATATCACGCGTTATGAAATTGGAGGACAATATCCAATTTACAGCAGAAAGAAAGAAACTTTAGAGGCAGAGGAAGAAATCATTTTTAATGTAAATGAAGAAGCTAAAGGACACGAATATTATCAATTAGGAGGATTAAATGTTAGTCCAGATAATAAACTGGCTGCTTTTGCTGTGGATACCGTAAGTAGGCGCCAGTATACGATTCAAATTAAAAATCTTGCTACAGGAGAAATCTTAGGTGATAAAATAGAGAATACAACCGGAGGGTCAGTTTGGTCAAATGATAATAAATCATTCTTCTATACAAAGAAGGACCCTGTTACTTTAAGAAGTTCTCAAATATATAGACATGTTTTAGGTACGGATTCTTCGAAAGATGAGTTGGTCTTCGAGGAAAAGGATGAAACATTTGGAGTTTTTGCTACAAAGACAAAGTCTAAAAAATATATTGTTATAGGTTGTTATAGCACTGTATCAACTGAGTATAGAGTGTTAGAAGCTGATAATCCAAGTGGAGAGTTTAGAATTATTCAACCTCGAGAGAGAGATTTAGAATACGATGTCGCTCATTATGAAGATGCTTTCTATATCAGAACAAATAAAGATGGGGCTACTAACTTTAAATTAATGAAGACGCCTGAGAATAAAACTACAAAAGAAAACTGGGTAGATGTTATTCCTCATAGAGAAGATGTTCTATTTGAAGATTTTTCAATTTTTAAAGATTATTTAGTTCTAGAAGAAAGAAGTGAAGGGGTAAACAAAATTAGAATTAAGCGCTGGGATGGAAAGGAAGATTACTATCTACCTTTTAATGAAGAAACATACTCAGCAGGTGTTTATTCTAATCCTGAATTTGATACAGATGTAATTCGATATTCTTATAACTCAATGACAACTCCAAGTTCTGTGATTGATTTTAACATGAAAGATAGAAGTAAAGATGTTAAAAAAGAGCAAGAAGTATTAGGAGGTAAGTTTGATAAAGCTAATTATATAAGTAAACGTATTTGGGTTCCTGCTCGTGATGGAAAGAAGGTGGCATTGTCTATCGTTTATCATAAGGATACAAAAATAGACGAAAAGACACCTGTATTGCAGTACGCTTATGGATCGTATGGTTATACAATCTCTGATGGTTTTTCTACAACAAGATTAAGCTTGTTAGATAGAGGATTTATTTTTGCTTTGGCTCACATTAGAGGAAGTCAATACTTAGGAAGAGAGTGGTATGAAGATGGGAAAATGTTAAACAAGAAAAATACATTTACCGATTTTATTGACTGTTCGAAATATTTAATCGAAAATGGTTATACATCTCCTGAGCATTTATATGCAATGGGAGGATCAGCTGGAGGTTTATTAATGGGAGCTATTATTAATATGAATCCAGAGTTGTACAACGGAGTCATAGCGGCAGTTCCTTTTGTTGATGTAATTTCAACAATGTTAGATGATAGCATTCCTTTAACAACTGGTGAATATGACGAATGGGGGAATCCTAATGATAAAGAATATTATGATTATATCAAGTCGTATTCTCCTTATGATCAAGTTGAAGCAAAGGAATACCCAAATATGTTAGTAACAACTGGTTTACACGATAGTCAAGTGCAGTACTGGGAGCCAGCAAAATGGGTAGCTAAATTAAGAGAATTAAAAACAGATAATAACTTACTTTTTTTACATACAAATATGGAAGCTGGGCATGGAGGAGCTTCTGGAAGGTTTAATTCATTAAAGGAAACAGCAGAAGAATATGCGTTCTTTTTAATGTTAGAAGGTAAGTTAGAAAAATAATTATATTTTTGCCCACGGAAAGAGCAGGGTGTTATTATGAAAAAATAGAAATAAATTATTTAACCCTACTTTTTCATAATGACGCCTTTTATGATTTTAGAAAGAATGAGACATACTGGTATTACCAATTCAGTTTTAGATCTAGTAGGAGAAACCCCTTTAGTCAAATTACATAATATCACTCAAAATATCCCTGGAAAATGCTTTGCTAAATTAGAAGCTTTTAATCCAGGACACTCAGCAAAAGATAGAATAGCTTTGCATATTATTGAAACTGCTGAGAAAAAAGGAATCGTAAAGAGAGGCGATATTATTGTAGAGACTACTTCAGGGAATACTGGTTTTTCGCTTGCTATGATCAGTATTGTAAAAGGATACAGATGTATTTTGGCAGTTAGTGATAAATCATCTCAGGATAAAATTGATATGCTAAAAGCCATGGGAGCAGAAGTGCATATTTGCCCAGCAAATGTTGCTGCAGATGACCCTCGTTCTTATTATGAAGTTGCTAAGAGATTGCACAAAGAAAATCCGGGATCAATTTATATTAATCAGTATTTTAATGAGTTAAATATTGAGGCACATTATGTAAGTACTGGTCCTGAAATTTGGGAGCAAACTGAGGGAAGAGTAACACATATTGTAGTCGCTAGTGGAACAGGAGGGACGATTTCAGGTACTGGACGTTTTTTAAAAGAACAAAATCCAGAGATTAAGGTTTTAGGAATAGATGCTATAGGATCAGTTATTAAGAAGTTTCATGAAACTGGTGAATTTGATTCGAACGAAATTAGTCCGTATAAAATTGAAGGATTGGGGAAAACTCTTATTCCTACGTCTACAGATTTCGATGTTGTAGATGTTTACGAAAAGGTGTCAGATAAAGATTCAGCTTTAAAGGCAAGAGAATTGGTGAAAACTGAGGGGATTTTTGCAGGTTATACTTCAGGGGCAGTTTTACAGGGATTGCAGCAATACGCAGATTTAGGATATTTTGATGAAAATAGTGTTATTGTAGTAGTTTTACCTGATCATGGATCTAGATATATGAATAAAATTTATTCAGACGAATGGATGAAAAACCAAGGGTTTTTATAAACTTTTGATATATGAAAATAAAAAGGGTATCATTAATGAAAATGATACCCTTTTTTAGTTAAACTTATATTGTTTATTGAACCAATTCAGATTGGTTTCTGAATACTAATTGATCATCAAACGAGTCTAACAAAATAATACTGTCGGTGGTTACTTTTCCAGAAAGAATTTCTTTCGAAAGAGCATTCAATACTTCTTTTTGAATCACTCTCTTCACAGGACGAGCACCAAATTCAGGTTGATACCCTTTTTTAGCTAAGTATAAAATTGCCTGTTCAGTGGCATCAATGGTTATATTTTGTTTGGCTACCATTTTCTTAACACTATTTAATTGTAGTTCGACAATGTTCTTAATATTACTTTCAGACAATGGAGTAAACATTACAATATCGTCAATCCTATTTAAAAACTCAGGACGTACACTTTGTTTTAGTAACCCTAATACTTCGGTTTTAGCCAATTCCATGGTGGTGTATATGTCTTGCTTCATGTTTTCAAACTTCTCTTGGATAATATGGCTTCCCATGTTCGATGTCATGATGATAATAGTATTCTTAAAATCAGCAACTCTACCTTTGTTGTCTGTAAGTCTACCTTCATCTAAAACCTGTAACAAAATATTGAACGTATCGGGATGAGCTTTTTCAATTTCATCCAATAATACCACAGAATAAGGTTTTCTCCTTACAGCTTCAGTCAATTGTCCTCCTTCGTCATATCCAACATAACCTGGAGGTGCACCGACCAACCTGCTTACTGAGTGGCGTTCTTGATATTCACTCATATCTATACGTGTCATTGCATTTTCATCATCAAATAGATAATCAGCTAATGCTTTGGCGAGTTCCGTTTTTCCAACACCTGTTGTTCCTAAGAATAGAAATGAACCAATGGGCTTGTTAGGGTTTTGTAATCCAGCTCTTGAGCGTCTAACGGCATCCGAAACAGCTTCTATAGCCTCTTCTTGTCCCACAACGCGTTTGTGTAATTCAACTTCAAGATTCAGTAGTTTTTCACGTTCAGACTGTAACATCTTTGTCACAGGAATTCCTGTCCATTTAGCAACTACTTCGGCGATGTCGTCATAAGTAACTTCCTCTTTTATTAAGGAGTCTTCTTTTTGATTCGCTAAAATGATTTGTTGTTCGTCAAGTTGCTCCTGAGCTTCTTTAATTTTACCGTATCGTAATTCTGCTACCTTACCATAATCACCATTTCTTTCAGCTTTATCAGCTTCTAACTTAAACTCTTCAATAGAAGATTTTAATTGCTGAATTTTCTCAACAACGCTTTTCTCAGATTGCCACTTTGCATTAATTTCATTGCGATCTTCTTTTAAATTTGCTAATTCTGCATTTAAAGATTTTAATTTAATGGAGTCGTTTTCACGTTTAATCGCTTCAATTTCAATTTCAAGCTGCATGATCCTTCTATCTAAAACATCGAGTTCTTCTGGTTTAGAATTAATCTCCATGCGTAATTTTGATGCCGCTTCATCCATTAAATCGATCGCCTTGTCTGGTAAAAAACGGTTGGTAATATAACGTTGTGAAAGTTCTACTGCACCTATAATGGATTCGTCTTTGATTCTTACTTTATGATGTGTTTCATATTTGTCTTTAATACCTCTTAAAATTGATATAGCACTTTCCGTATCAGGCTCATCTACAATTACCTTTTGAAACCTTCTTTCAAGGGCTTTATCTTTTTCAAAATACTTTTGATATTCATCTAAAGTAGTTGCCCCAATCGCTCTCAATTCACCACGTGCAAGAGCGGGCTTTAAAATGTTCGCTGCATCCATAGCACCTTGTCCACCACCAGCGCCAACCAAGGTGTGTATTTCATCAATAAAAAGAACAATATCACCTTCTGATGTTGTTACTTCTTTTACCACACTTTTTAATCTTTCCTCAAATTCCCCTTTGTATTTGGCACCTGCAATCAGAGCTCCCATGTCCAACGAGTAAATTTGTTTATCCTTTAAGTTTTCTGGAACATCACCGCGAATAATTCGATGTGCTAAACCTTCAGCTATTGCGGTTTTACCTGTACCAGGTTCACCTACTAAAATAGGATTGTTTTTTGTTCTTCTCGATAAAATTTGAAGTAACCGTCTTATTTCTTCGTCTCTACCAATTACAGGGTCAAGTTTTCCATCTTGAGCTAATTGGTTTAAGTTTTTAGCGTATTTATTGAGTGAGTTGTAGGTTTCTTCTGCATTTTGTGAAGTAACGCGATCACCTTTTCTTAATTCCTGTATGGCAGCAGTAAGGTTTTTTTCTGTTATTCCTTGATCTTTTAAAACCTGAGCGATTTGACTTTTAGATTTAAAAATGGAAAGAACTAAATGTTCAATAGAAACATATTCATCATCCATTTTCTTGGCAATCACTGAAGCTTCCGTAAGCGTTTTTCCGGCCTCTCTTGAAAGGACTAGTTCAGTACCTGAAACTTTACTAAAACTCTCTAGTTGTTTATCTAATATTTGCTGAACAACTTGGACATTTACATTTAGTTTTTTTAATATAAAAGGGAGCACATTTTCATCAACGGTAAAAAGTGCTTTGAATATATGTTCATTTTCAATTTGGTTATGTGAATACCCCTGTGCAAGTTGTTGCGCTTGTTGTATTGTTTCTTGAGATTTTATCGTATAATTGTTGAAATTCATAATCATTTTATTTTACACAAAACAGGTCAAAATTAATACCAACGTAATATTTTAAATAACTTACGTCAAAATGTCTTTAAAACCTTGGTTTTGGGTGACTTTTTGTCGTGTTGAAAGGTTTTTAAGAAATAGCGACGGATATAAAAACAATATATAACTATGGGAATTATTAATTCACTTTTCGGAAGTTCAGATAAAAATAACAAGAAGAAAGAATCCTTTGTTAATTGGATTCCTCTTACCAACATAGAGCAGTTAAATGAAATAGAAAACATATCGGAAAGCGAGCCGGTTGCTATATTCAAACATTCAACGCGATGCGGGATTAGTAGTATGGTTATTCAACGATTTGAAAAGAGTTTTGACGAGTCTTTAAAAGAGTTTAAAGTGTATTATCTTGATTTATTAAGCTATCGTGATATTTCAAACGAAGTAGGGTATAAGTTTCAAGTTTTACACCAGTCGCCTCAGCTACTGATTATAAAAAATAAGGAAGCCGTGGCTCATGCTTCTCATTATGACATTGCCGGAATTGATTTAAAAAGTTTTTAAATTTTCCACTTAAATCGGAGGAATTTCTTCAAATTCATCGTATTTTTGCTATCTTCAAAATAAGATAAAATTGAGTAAAGAAACGACGACGACCAAGAAAATTGTAGGTAAAAGCTTATACGATTATCAAAAGGAATCGATACACAAAATTTTTAAGAGTTTTGAAAATGCCCCCGAAAATTATCATCTTCTTTTCCAATTACCAACAGGAGGTGGAAAAACGGTTATTTTCTCTGAAATAACTAGGCAATATTTAAAGCATTATAAAAAGAAAGTGTTGATCATGACACACCGAATTGAGCTTTGTAAGCAAACTGCAAGGATGCTTCATGAATTTGGTGTTGACAACAAGATTATTGATAGTAAGGCAAGTTTGGATGATCAAAGCAATTTCGATTGTTTTGTAGCGATGGTTGAAACGCTAAACAACCGTTTGAATGATGATATGCTTGATATTTCTGATGTCGGGTTGGTTATTATTGATGAGGCACACTATAACTCTTTTACAAAACTTTTTAAGTTTTTCGATAAGTCATTTATATTAGGAGTAACAGCAACACCGTTAAGTTCGAATATAAAGTTACCAATGAAAAATAACTACGATGAGTTAATCGTTGGAGAGAGTATTGGAACCTTGATATCAAATGAATATTTGGCAAAAGCGAGTGTATACTCTTATAATGTTGGATTAACGTCGTTAGAGGTTGGTGCTAATGGAGATTATACCGTAAAGTCTTCGGAAGATTTATATACAAATACAGATATGCTTTCTAAGCTGTTACAGGCTTATGAGGAAAGAGCAAAAGGAACCAAAACGTTAATATTTAATAACGGTATTAACACTTCGTTACATGTATACGATACTTTTAAAAGAGCTGGTTACCCGATTGCACACTTAGATAATACCAATACTAAGAAAGAGCGTGATTTTATCTTAAAATGGTTTAATAAAACACCTAATGCTATTATTACATCGGTGAGTATATTAACTACTGGATTCGATGAGCCTTCTGTTAGATCAATTATTTTAAACAGAGCAACGAAGTCTCTTACATTGTATTATCAGATGATTGGAAGGGGATCGCGTATTTTACCAGGAAAATCTGGATTTAATGTTATTGATTTAGGAAATAACTTCCACAGATTTGGACCTTGGGGGGCAGATTTGGATTGGCAAAAAATGTTTAGGGCACCTAATTTCTATTTAGACAATTTGTTGAGTGATGAAGAGATTGAAAGTGACTTTAGATATGAGCTTCCTGAAGATGTTAAGAAAGAGTTTTCTAAATCAGAAGATTTATATTTTGATGTAAAGAAAGTATATGTTCAAACGATTCAATCAGGACAATCCTCTAAAAAGGTTTTAGAAAAGTCTATTGAGCATCACGCTAAATTGTGTGTAGAGAATAGTGAAGATGTTTTCGATGCGCTAATTCTCGCGAAAAAGCTAGGTGGTGATATTGATGATAGAATTTTTAGATATTCTAAATGTATTTGTAAGAGTACGCATAATTTTATTGATTGGTTGCAAGACGATTATAGAAAGAAGCTGAATACATATTTAAGAAATAATTTCGATGAGGTTTATGAACAAATTCATGGTCATCCTCCTCCGGAAGAAGAATAAAGAAAAGTGGTTTTTACCACTTTTTTTGTTTTTATAGAATACCGTTTTGTTATAGTAATATTAAACTTTAGCTAATGATTAATTAATGTTTGTCAAGTTACTTTTGAGTGTGAAAAACCATTATAATAATCAAATGAAAAAAGTAATTATTGATTACGACAAACTTACTACCGATATTCTAGATTTATTAGTTGAAAAATATCCAAGAGGATATGATTATGACGACATTATAACCTTTCAAAACGTTGAAGGTTTAACTATCAATGCTATTGAAGTCCGAACAGAAGATACTATGTATTTAGTCAAGATTAATACAAAGTTGGAGAAAACAATTGAGAGTTATATAGAAGATGAAAATTCTTTTACTCCTGAAGAGCTTCATTTCAGTTCAGAATATTAAACAAAAAATCCATTTCAAGTTGAAATGGATTTTTTCTTATAAGTATAATAAAATATCTTATTCTACAGCAGGTAATACTTTACCAGTACATTCTCCAAATCCGATACGAACTCCGTCACTCTCTGCATAACCTCTTAAAATAACAGTATCGTTATCATTAATAAATTTACGCTCAGATCCATCATTCATTTTTAATGGGTTTTGTCCTCGCCAGCTTAATTCTAACATTGAACCATAGCTATCTTTAGTAGGACCAGAAATTGTTCCACTTCCCATCATATCTCCTGCGTTTACAGGACAACCGTTTACGGTATGATGCGCTAATTGCTGAACCATTGTCCAGTACATATACTTAAAGTTAGAGTTACAAACCACGGTTTCCTCAGAATCTTCAGGTTTAATAGCTACTTGTAAATTGATGTCGTAACTATCTTTTCCTTCTTTCTTTAAATAAGGTAAAGGCTCATGTACTTGTTCTGGATTGTCTACTCTAAATGGTTCTAAAGCATCTAAAGTAACGATCCAAGGTGAAATTGTTGAAGCAAAGTTTTTACCTAAGAAAGGGCCTAAAGGCACGTACTCCCATCCTTGAATATCACGAGCTGACCAATCATTAAATAGTACTAATCCGAAAATGTAGTCTTCCGCTTCTTCGATAGGAATTCTATCACCTAAATCATTAGCGACAGTTGTAATGAAAGCCATTTCTAATTCAAAGTCTAGTAACTTTGAAGGTCCAAATCCTGGCTTGTTCGTTCCTTCTGCTGGTCTTGATTGACCAATAGGACGGCGAATAGGAGTTCCTGAAGGTATAATAGAAGAACTTCTTCCGTGGTATCCGATAGGAATGTGTAACCAGTTTGGCAACAAAGCATTTTCAGGATCTCTGAATAAGCTTCCTACATTAGTAGCGTGTTCTTTACTTGCATAAAAATCAGTATAATCTCCAACACTTACAGGTAATTGCATTTCAATTTCCTCCATAGTGAAAATTACTTTATCTCTGTGCTCTGCATTATCACGTAATTTATGATTTTCAGCATCAAAAATATCAGCGATTCTATTACGAACTAAACGCCATGTTTTTCTTCCGTCAGCAATAAAGTCGTTTAAAGTATCTTGTAAAAATATATCATCTGTTAAAGGAATCCCTTCAAAGTAGCCTAATTGGTGTAAAGCTCCTAAGTCAATGGCATAATCACCAATTCTTGTTCCAATAGTAATGATATCGTCTTTGGTTAAGAAAACACCGAAAGGTATATTTTGAATAGGAAAATCAGAGTCTACATCAACTGTTAACCATGATTTTCTATTCGGGTTATTTGCAGTTATTTCCATTGAATTGTTATGTTTTATTTCTTTTCAAACCTACATATTTTTTTCAATTTAGACTAAGGAAGTTTTCTAAAATATACGAAAACTAGGGCTTAATTAAGACTTATTTAACGAAAGGATTGAAATGTGTGAAAATACATACATTTGAGCTCATTTTACTTTTAAATTGATTACATTTGGCATCGAAATTTAACAACACATAATAATGCAAAGAGATCATCAAATTTTTGACCTAATAATTGAGGAAAATAAGCGTCAGTTGAATGGTTTAGAGTTAATTGCTTCTGAAAACTTTGTAAGTGAGCAAGTAATGGAAGCGCAAGGATCAGTTTTAACAAATAAATATGCTGAAGGATATCCAGGTAAACGTTACTATGGAGGATGTGAAGTAGTTGATATTGTTGAGCAGATTGCTATTGATAGAGCTAAAGAACTATTTGGTGCTGAGTACGTAAATGTTCAACCTCACTCGGGAAGTCAAGCGAATACTGCAGTTTTTGCAACTTGCTTAAAGCCAGGAGATACTATTTTAGGTTTTGATTTATCTCATGGAGGGCATTTAACACATGGATCTCCTGTTAATTTTTCAGGAAAATTATACAATCCAGTATTTTATGGAGTTTCAAAAGAAACTGGATTAATTGATTATGATCACTTAGAAAAACAGGCAAACGAGCATAAGCCTAAGTTAATTATTGCCGGAGCTTCTGCTTATTCAAGAGATATAGATTTTAAGCGTTTCAGAGAAATTGCTGATAGCGTTGGAGCTATTTTAATGGCGGATATTTCACATCCAGCTGGATTAATAGCTAAAGGAATTTTATCAGATCCGTTACCACATTGTCATATAGTAACAACTACAACTCACAAAACATTGCGTGGGCCTCGTGGAGGAATGATTATGATGGGGAAAGATTTTGAAAACCCATTTGGTTTAACGTTAAAAAGCGGTAAGCCGAAGAAAATGTCTACGTTGTTAAATGGTTCTGTATTCCCAGGAAATCAGGGAGGACCTTTAGAGCATGTGATTGCAGCAAAAGCGGTTGCTTTTGGAGAAGCATTAACTGATGGTTTCTTAGAATATCAAATTCAAGTTAGAGAGAATGCTAGAGCTATGGCGGCGGCATTTGTAGCAAAAGGATATGATTTGATTTCTGGAGGTACTGATAATCACATGATGTTAATCGATTTAAGAAATAAAGGAATTACAGGAAAAGATGCTGAGATTGCTTTAGGAAAGGCAGAAATTACTGTAAATAAAAATATGGTTCCTTTCGATACTGAATCTCCATTTGTTACTTCTGGTATCCGTGTAGGAACATCGGCAGTTACAACTCGTGGATTGGTTGAGGAAGACATGACGGTTATTGTTGACTTAATTGATGAAGCAATTCAAAATGCAGGTGATGATGAAGCTTTAGAAGCGATTTCTGAAAAAGTTTATGATTTAATGCATCATAGAAGATTGTTCGTAATGTAACAACTCTCAAATAAATATATTGAAACCGAAGATTTAATTGTCTTCGGTTTTTTTATTCATAAAATTAAAGATTTCAGTAGGATGACTGTATTGAATCGTATACATATTCGAAAAAATAACTAAATTGTTATCTGGGAATTTTAACAGAATTTCGTATGAAAGAAAATAACTTTGTTTTTGCTGATTTGTCAACTTTTGATCTTAAGGTGGCAAAGGATTTTTATAGTGATGTTTTTGAATGGAATTATATGAGTTCCGATGGAATCTATTATACTGCTAAATATAAAAATCAAGAGGTAAGCGGATTGTATGAAATGCCTGAAAAGTTTAAAAGCATGAACATGCCTTCTTTTTGGATGTCATATATACAGGTTACCAATATTGATGAAACGATTGATAAATCCAAAAAACTTGGAGGGATAATTGAATTAATAGATAAAGAACAAGCTATTGGTAAAATAGCTTTAATTCGCGATCCGTTAGGGGCTGGTTTTACTATATATGAAGGAGATTTATTAAATGCTCGTCGTAATGCCCAGGTGAATACTCTTATTTGGAATGAACTTTTCATTTCTGATTTTTTGAAAGTCAAAGAATTTTATGAAGGAATTTTTAATTGGAATTTTGAAGAAGATGAAAATGATCGTTTTTTTATTAAGAATGGAAAAGGATTGATAATCGGAGCTATTCAAGAATTGGATGCAAAAATAAAAGGTGATAAGGAATATTGGAGTACATTTTTTGGAGTCAGAAGTATTGATATTGTAAAAGATAAGGTGATAAAAAATGGAGGCGAACTTATTTATGAAGATGTCTCTACGACTGTATTAAGTGATCCTTTTGGAGCTTTTTTTCATGTTTCTCAAGTAGATAAAACATCTAATTCTAAAGAACAAAAAGAAAATACTGTTAGAAAAGGAAAAATGAAATGGAAGGCTATTTTAGGAATCATTTTGATTTTAAGCAGTTTTATAACAGGTTGGAACTGGATATGGGGATTCTTTTTTTTATTTTGGGTAGTTTTAGATATTCGTTCTGAAGTAACACATCTTCTGGAGCCAATATCAAAAAAGGAAAACCCATTGTTATATTGGTTTATAGTTAGTTTATGGATATTTATTAGTGTATATAGTTTTAGTCAGTATTTGCCTGGAACGTAAAGTCCCTTATAAAAGATACTCACTAAAACATATTGAAAATAAAGAGAGCTGTTATTGATTAATCTTATTTTAAGAAAAAATATTTAAATGAAGTATTTGGAACCTACAGATTATTTAAACTTTGATCACCATTCAATTCAAGAATTGATAAAGGAGTATTCTGTTGAATCTATGACCGAAAAAGAAAAGGTGATTGAGTTGTATAAAAAAATTCGCGATGATTGGTGGTATGATCCATATACTATTAGTTTATCCAAAGACACCTACAAGGCGAGTAATATTGCTAAGAAGTCATCAGGGAACTGTGTAGAGAAATCGGTTTTGTTAGTAGCTTGTTTGCGTGGAGTAGGAGTACCAGCAAGATTACACTTAGGAAAAGTCAAGAATCATATTGCAGTTGAAAGACTAACGGAAAAGTTTGGATCAAACGAATTAACTCCTCATGGAATGGTGAATGTATATCTGAATGGTAGTTGGTTGAAATTATCACCAGCTTTTAATGCTTCTTTATGTGAAAAATTTAAGGTTGAGCCACTTGAGTTTGATGGAGAAAATAGTTCGTTTTTACAACAACATAATAGTAAAGGGAGCTTATTTATGGAGTATGTTGACGACTATGGTCATTTTGAAGATGTTCCTTTAGATTTTATGAAGCAGAATATTAAAGAACATTATCCTCATATATTTGATACAGGTGAAGATATCACCGAGTTTAAATTGTGAGAATAAAGTCGAATCAGTTATAATTACAATTGGAGTATGAGTACTATAGAAGATAAAAATGAGTTTGCGGAGTTTGAAAAAACGAAAGCAGCAAGGAAAAATTTATTGCCTTGGTGGATAAAGTTTTTTTGTTGGGTTTTTATGATTTTTGGAGCTTTTATGATATTTATTTTAGGCTTGGCATTATTTAATCTCAGTATGGATATATCAATATATGGACTAGAAGCTAAAGGGCCGTTATCATTGTACGGATGCTTAATTACTTTGGTCGTACTTTATAAATCGTATACGGGGTATGTACTTTGGTTTGAAAAAGACAATGCTATATATATAGCTCAAATAGATGCTATTGTTGGAATTTTATTATGTACGGCTTCCATGTTTCTTTTACCAACTTTGGAAGAAGGCAATAGATTTACGTTTAGATTAGAATTACTTTTTTTAATCCCCTATTTAATTCGATTAAACAAAATAAAAAAAAAGTGGGAAGAAGGCACCTCTAATTAACTATAATGTAATGAAAAAACTATTTTTAGACGATCTTAGAACCGTTGACATGGTTTACGATGAATCAATGATTAAAGAATTTGATGTTGTTAGAACTTACGATGATTTTATTTCATATATCGAATCAAATGGTCTACCTGATTTTATTAGTTTCGATAATGATTTAGGGCTTGATGAAAATGGAAATCTTGCTCCAGACGGTTATGCTGCGGCAAAATGGCTTGTTTATGACTCTGGTTTGAATCTAAGTAAATTACAATTTAAAGTGCATTCCGCAAATCCAGTTGCTGCAGAACAGATAAGAGGGTTGTTAGGAAATTATCTCCGTTTTATAAAATCTTGAAATAGATAATTATTACACAGATAGATACTAATCTTCTTCTTGAGCACGTTCTATGATTTTTTCAGGTAGGGCTTTCTTGGCTTTAGCACCCATCTTTTTCAGTTTTTCAACACTTGTTATCAAGTTACCTCTACCTTCAAAAAGCTTATTCATGGCAGCACTGTAATCTGATTTTGTAGCATCAATCTTTTTACCAATATTGATAAGATCTTTTAGTAAACCGTCGAATTTATCATAAAGTGCACCAGCTTGACGTGCTATTTCAATAGCGTTTCGTTGCTGTTTTTCGTTATTCCACATGGTATCTATAGTACGTAAAGTAGCTAACAATGTGGTTGGAGTAACAATCACTATGTTTTTCTCAAAAGCTTTGTTATATAGCGTATTGTCTTCATTTAATGCAACAGCAAAAGCAGGCTCAATAGGAACGAAAAGTAAAACAAAGTCTGGAGACTCTATTCTGTAAATATCTTCATATTTTTTTTCTGAAAGTTGCTCAACGTGTCTTTTCAATGAGTTTACATGTTCTTTAACAAAACGAAGCTTTTCATCATCATCTTCAGTATTTATGAATTGTTCATAAGCCGTTAATGAAACTTTCGAGTCTACAATCATTTTTTTATTATCCGGTAAGTGGATCACCACATCAGGCATAATACGTTTACCTTCTTCGTTGGTAAACGATTGTTGAACAAAATACTCTCTATCTTTTTCTAAACCAGATTTTTCAAGAACTCGTTCCAATACCAATTCTCCCCAATTACCTTGAGTCTTACTGTCTCCTTTTAAGGCTTTGGTTAAGTTGATTGTTTCTTTACTCATTTGAGCATTTAGTTCTTTTAATCCCGATAATTGTTCTTTTAAAGCAGAATGCATTGAGATGCTCTCTTTTTGAGTGTCCTCAACTTTTTTCTCAAAAGTCTTGATTTTCTCCTGAAGTGGATTTAATATAGTTTGTAGGTTTTCTTTATTTTGTTCAGTGAATTTATTTGACTTTTCATCGAGTATTTTATTCGCTAAGTTTTCAAATTCCTTGGTAAACTTTTCTTGCAAGCTTTCTATTTCTTCTTTGTTTTCATGAAGCTTGACTTGTAAGTTTTTCAACTCTTCGTTTTTACGCGCTAATTCTATTGAAGAGAATTCTTTTTCTCTTCTCAGTTCATTAATCTCTTTATTTTTATCATTCAATCTTGTTGAAAAATCTTCCTTTTGTTGGTTAAAAGATTCTTCTTTTTCTTTTTTCTGAATTTCAAGATTCTCTACCTTATTCTGAAGAATATTATTGTCTTTTTCCAGTTCACCAGTAGCTTTCTTTAGGTTTAGTTTTCCAAGTAAATTTCCAATAATAACTCCCAAAGCCAAGCCTATCAAGGCAATAATTATAACAAGTACGGTAGTGTTCATGTAAATAATAAAGATTTAAATATAATAGCAAATATAGGGCAAGTTAAGCTAAAAATATTTGTTCTTAATGTTGAAAACCGTATCATTGGACCTTATTTATTAAGAAATGATATCTAAGTTTATATATACTAAAGTTTTAGGATGGAAGTTGGTAGGAGAGTTTCCGAAAGACCTAAAAAAGTTCGTTACGATTGGTGCTCCCCACACCAGTTGGAAAGATTTTCCTATTGCTATTTTAGCTAGAAATTCCTTTGATGTAAAAATCAATTTTATCGGAAAGAAATCATTATTTAAACCTCCATTCGGATTTATTTTTAAATGGTTGGGAGGCACTCCAGTTGATCGTTCAAAGAGCAATAATTTAGTAGAATCGATTATTGATATTTTCAATTCGAAAGAAGAGTTTCGCTTGGGATTATCACCAGAAGGTACGCGCAAAAAGGTGGAAAAGTGGAAAACGGGATTTTACTATATTGCCAAAGGAGCAGGGGTACCGATAATCATGTTCACATTAGACTTTGGGAAAAAACAAGTAGCTATTTCCAAGCCTTATTACCCAACGGATGATGTCGATAAAGATTTTGCAGTTTTTTACGAATTTTATAAGGATGTTAAAGGTGCAAACCCAGATCAATTTTAAATCACTATTCATGAGCTTTAAGTATTTTATACCTCTGTTAGGTTTAATTCTATTAGTAAACTGTCAAAAAAAAGAAACTAATACAAATTTTGAAATTCCAAAAGAGCCATTTTTCGTTGTTTTAGGGGTTGCTCAGGATGCAGGATACCCGCAAATAGCATGTGAAAAAACATGTTGTGAAAAAACAAGAGCGAATTCAACGTTTGAGAGAATGGTGAGTTGTATTGGATTGGTTGATCCTATTTCTAATCAAAGCTGGATTTTTGACGCGACTCCAGACTTTACAGAACAAACAGAATTACTTTCAACATATACTCCAAATAAAACAATACCAGATGGTGTTTTTTTAACGCATGGACATATTGGTCATTATACTGGAATTATGTATTTGGGCAGAGAAGCAATGAGTGCAAATAAAACTCCTGTTTATACTATGCCAAGAATGTTGGATTATCTCACTAATAATGGGCCTTGGAGTCAATTGGTAACTAATAATAACGTAGAATTGAAAGCGTTGGTAAAAGATTCTCTTCAGGTGTTAAATGACAGAATATCAGTAATTCCTTTGGAAGTTCCACATCGTGACGAGTATACCGAAACAGTTGGTTTCGAAGTTCATTACAAGGAAAAGAAAGCATTATTTATTCCCGATATTGATAAATGGGAAAAGTGGGATAGGAGTATACTTGATTATATTAAAAAAGTTGATGTCGCATTTTTGGATGCTACTTTCTTTAAAAATGGAGAAATTAATAGAGATATGTCGGAAGTGCCTCACCCTTTTGTTGAAGAGAGTATGAAGTTATTTTCTCAATTAAGTACTAAGGATAAGAACAAAGTGCATTTCATTCATTTTAATCATACGAACCCTTTGTTGGATGAATCTAGTGAGGCTTTTAAAACTGTGTTAGAAAATAATTTTAGAGTAGCCGTAGAGAAGTCGGTGGTTACTTTTTAATAAAAAAGAACCCCAAGACTAAAGGGGAAACATAGTCTTGAGGTTCAAACGTATAATTACTACTATATAATGAAAACAATTAAATCCTTAAAATTTGTAATTCACAGATAAGTTGAATAAAGTTCCTAATTGACTGAAATGGTATCCATCATAAGTCATTTGAGAATAACGTTCATTAAATGTGATTAAAGCTGATTGTTCCTGAATTTGAGTTAAACCACTAGGTTGTATAGTAGTGTCATCAATTATAGCTTGACCAGCAGCATTTTCCGCTTTGAAGCTCCATTCAGGTAGAACATTTAAGATGTTATTAGCATTAAAGCCTATAGTCCAGTTTTTATCTACGTTGAAGTTCACACCTAAATCTGTTACAATTTTTGGAGTAAACTCAGTTCTTAAATTTGTATCTAAACCTTGTTGCTTAAATGTAGTCTTACCAAAGTAAGTATTGTTTAAAGAGAATCCGAACTTACCTATTTCATAATTGGCTCCTAATATCCATTTAGTGTTTGGTCTAGAAGTAAAGAATAGAGCTTCTTGAGTTGCATTTACAACAGATTGACCTGCATTTGCTACAATTTCAGGATTTTTAACAGCCCCGTCTCTTTCGTTTTGGAAAACAACATTTCCGGATAAATTTAAACCTAAGCTACCTTTTCCTAATGCTATTCCTTTATAGCCTAATACTACATCTAAACCAGAAGTTTTAGTGTCGATCGCATTTGAAAAGAAACTAACATCACTCAAATTGAAATTTCCTAATAATATGTCCAATGGATTTGTAGCATCTCCAGTAGGTCCAATTTCAGTACCTAGAACAATTCTATCCTTTACAGTGATGTTATAATAATCGATTGTAAAAGAAAAGTTTTTGAAAGGTTTCCCTGCAAAACCAATTGTAAAGTTGGTAGATTCTTCAGGTTGAAGATTGTTGATTCCTAGTGATCTAGTTTGAGGAGAGACATTGTTTAATAACCCTCCTACTTGTATTGCTTGACCTGGTACAAAGCTATATTGTGCTTTTTGAGTGTAGATTTGGTGTAAGGTAGGTGCTCTAAACCCTGTTGAAATAGATGAGCGTAGAGTATATTTATCATTTGCAAACTTATAGCGAGAGCTTAGTTTCCAAACAAATGTACTTCCAAAATCAGAATACTCTTCACCTCTTATAGTTCCACTTAATAAGAAATCGTCATTGATATCCCAATCAACACTTGCATAAGCTCCTAAATTGAACCTATTAAAAGTTCCAGAGTTTTCAGGTGTATTTCCAGCAAAAGAATCTGCACCACCTCCGTCATAAGAAGCTAGCTCTCCTTCAATTACCTCGAAATTCTCTGTTCTGAACTCAGTACCAAAAGCTACAGCTACTTGATCAGATAACCTTTTAGATATATCGATATTTCCTACTACGTGGCTGAAAGAAGTTCCACCCGGATCAAAGCTAGTCTGTGTATTTTCTTGATAGAGTCTGGTAGGCTCAAAAGTACCCGTATTAGGATTATAAACAGGTGTAAATACTTCATTTCTATTATGAGAGTTAGTTACATTATATGTTTGCGAGTTACCTCCAATAGTAACACTAGCATCAACATTCCAGTCATTTATCTGTGTTCTCAAACCTAAAGTTGCATTGTAATCGTTTAAATCACCAATGAAGGTTGGAACATAACCATCATAACCATTTCCTTGAAATGTATTCCCATAGGCATCTGTATAAGAACCTTGATTATTTGGGTTGTTACCAGGGAAAAGGTTCCCTAAATAAGGAAAGTCTTCAATTGTTCTCCAATATGGAGTTCTATAGTTGGCAAAACTGTTTACCTTTTTATAAACATAAGCTGCATTAAAATATAGATCACTTTTTTTATTCAAATTGAATTCTCCATTTATTAAGAATTTGGCAGCTGTAGTTTCTGGAGAACCGTTGATGTTCCCTGCATCTGGTCTTCTCGAAAGAAATTCTTCAACAACTGCTAAATCAGCACCAAAACCTAAATTACCATCTGCTTCCGCCAAAGCATTAACAGTACCTGGTCTGTTGGCTAAACCTACTTTGGAAAAGTCTACAGTGAAGTTTACAAAACCTTTATCATCTCCAATTTCAGAGGCATTATTTACTGATATCCCATACATTTCACCATCTCCTTCACTTGTAATACCTGATCTTATTGTTGCTGAGCTACCTTTATAATTATCTTTTAATATAATGTTAACTACTCCAGCAATAGCATCCGAACCATATTGTGCCGAAGCTCCATCACGTAAAACTTGTATACTTTTAATGGCATCGGTCGGAATACCAGAAATATCAGCACCTGTTTCACCTCTACCTGGTGAAGTTTGAGTATATAATAAGGCACTTAAGTTTTTACGCTTTCCATTAATTAAGACTAATGTTCTACTCGGCCCCATGTTTCTAATTTCATATGGATCAAGTAAAGAGGTTGCATCATTTACTGGTGTATTTACCGTGTTAAATGATGGAATTTTATATTGTAATGCTTTATCAAAAGTTGTTTGACCTGTAGCTTGTAGTTCCTTTACACCTACAATATCAACTGGTAAAGGACTTGAAGTATTACTTCTCGCTGGTGTTCTACTTCCTGTAACAACAACTTCTTCTAGTTGAAGTCCTTCTTGAAGGGTTATGGTAAATGTTTTTCTTCCATCCACTGCTATTTCTTGAGTTTCGAAACCAGAATAACTGATTACTAAAATAGCTCCTTCTTGAACTGTTAATTGGAATTTTCCGTCAAAATCCGCAGTAGCACCGTTTTGAGTTCCTTTTTCTAATACATTAGCACCAGGTAGTACTTCGTTGTTCGCATCTTTTACCACCCCAGATACTTGTGTTTGTGCCCAAGAGGCGCAGGTTATTGCAATAGAAAAAAGAAGTGTTAGTATTTTCTTCATAAATAAAATTTTAGTTAATAATTTTAAGAACATGATTGTTGAATAAATATTCATTTAACATATTCGCTACATTATTAAAAAAGACGTGCAGGTTTTATTTATACTCTTTTTTCTTAAAAAAAATACAAAAAAGTTAAAATTTTAACAAAATTTTGGAGTAATAGAAGGCTCCGTTGGCTCCCATTTGTATAGCATCCCAAAGTCCGCCACTATCAGTATTTCTGGCTTGTTCGGTAGGATAAGTGTTAAACAGGTTATTCACTCCAGCTTGAAGTGATACATGATTTGTTAAATCATATGTAAAATGTGTGTCAAAAGTGTATTTCGAATCATAGTAATCGATTGAAGCATCAAATCTTTGTTCTAAAGAATTATTAAATTCACTTAAAGGTTTAAAAATTTGCCAATCAATTAATTCTAAGCTGCTAAATCGGGTCAAAGTACTGCTAATTGAGAAGTTTTTAAGTGAGTAAATTGCATTTAAGATAAGCTTGTGTTTTGGAGCCGAAGCAAGTAAAAAATACTGCTCTCGTGTTCCGAAAAAAGTTTCTTTGTCTAAGTTTTTATGATTGATATCGCTAATTTGCATTTTATTCAAATTACCTACAAAACCAATATTTAATCTTGAGTTGTCAAAATATTTAACCCAGTCAAACCGGAAGTCCAAACCGATAGTAGAAGTGTTTACGCCATTAGCAAAAAATTGCACATTTTTCACATTGGAGTTTAGTTCTGAAGCATCGAAGTTCCCGCTGAGTATAATTCTATCTTTAATAAAGATGTAATAAGAGTCTAAAGAAAATTTAAAGTTTCGATTAAACGCATGGTTAATTCCTAAACTGTAGTTAATCGCTTTCTCTTCTCGTAATCGCTCTATTCCAAACTTTTCGGTTAACGGATTGTTATTGGCAATTAAAAAAGACTCTACAGCTTCGTTATCGATGAAATTGGTGAATTTTAAATTGTAATAAATTTGAGCTAATGATGGTGCGCGAAAACCTGTACTAAAAGAGAATCGTAGGTTAGTTTTTGGAGTTACCTTGTAGCGCATGGCTATTTTAGTATTGAGTGTACTACCGAAATCACTGTAGTTTTCATAACGAAATGCAGTGGCCAGTAACCACTTTTTTGTAAAATCTATTTCGCTATCGAAATATACACTAACACTTGTTCTTGTTCTATCTACTTCGTTATCGGGTGAATATCCAGGGAATCCTTGAGAGCCACCGGGCCTTAATTCACCGTTATGAATAGGTAATAAATCAACAGGAGTATTGTCATTAATAACATTACCATTAGTATCATACCATTCATAAGAACCTTCTTCTCCTGAAAAAATTCGATAATTTTCGATCCTATTTTCAATACCGGCGGCAATATTTAGCCCGTTGAGAAAGTTTTTGAAATACTTGGATACATCAATATTAGTGGTGTTTTGAATAAGGCTATGACCTCCAGCATCAAACTCTTTAGGAGAAGCTGCTAAAAGAGAAGCATTGAGCGTTTCTTTTATGTAATATTGAAAATAGTTTTTTCCATAAGTATTGCTAAAATCTACGTTCCAGCCTGAGTACATTCCATTTGCTCCAATAGTTAATGATTTATCCGAAATATTAGAAGTAATTAAGGGATTAAATCCATTAGGGTAAATTTCCAGAACGTTTCGTTCACTATTCGGAGGCCTTGTAAATGCGTAAGCTCGAGTATTTTTATAGTTATAACCTCCATTTAAATATACTTTCATTCCATTTGATAATGGAATTTCCGAATTCATGAAAATACTGCTCCCCATTGTTGCAGGATCTCCATAATTTTCTCTGATATCTGTCCCACGTCGAAAAGTGTGTCCTTTACTCAAAAACTCGGCAGATAAATTGATAAAGCCATTATCGTTTATTTTTGCTCCATAGTTTATATCGGCCTTATATGTTATTCCATCTATTCCTTTTCTGTCCTCATTTGTATTGTTAGATGCATTGTGAAAACCAAAAGTAGAATTCACTTGAGTTTCTTTAGATTGATCGTTTAATACGATGTTAATAACACCAGCAATGGCATCTGAACCATATTGAGCGGAAGCTCCGTCTTTTAATACTTCAATTCTTTTTATTGCAGATGCGGGGATAGCATTTAAATCGGTTCCAGAATTACCACGTCCTCTAGTTCCGTAAAGGTTGATTAAAGAGGCCTGATGCCTTCTTTTTCCATTGATGAGTACAAGTGTTTGGTCAGGACCTAAACCACGGTATGTCGCTGGAACTATATGGTCGGAACCATCTGAACCAGATTGTTTTGTTGCGTTGAAAGATGGTATTTCGTTTTGAATGAATTGATTAACCTGTATAAATTCGCTTTTACTTTTTACTTGATGAATATCGATAACATCTGTTGAAACAGGAGAATCAATTTTTTGTCTATTGTTATTTCTAGAGCCAACTACAAAAACTTCGTCCAATTCAACACCCGATTTTAAATGAACTGTAATATAGTTGTCCTTCGGAATAATGACCTGAGTATTGTAACCGATATGAGATATTTCAATGGGATTATTACCTAGAATATAAAGTTCAAAAGTACCATCATTGTTAGTAACAATACCATTCTGAGTGTTTTTCTCAATTATATTGGCCTTTTGTATAGGGGCATTAAATTGATCAAGAACAACACCTTTAATAAGAAATTTTTCATCTGGGATTGAAGTTGATTGTTTTTGTCGATCAATACTGGCATTAACAACTGAATCTTTGCTTCTTTGCGTTGCTTGTGAATATTGTTTGTTTAGTTTGTAAATAACATAATAGTTATTTCCTAAATATTCAATTTTAAATGGGGTAGTTCGTTTTAATAAATCTACAGCTTCTTTAATAGAAACGTCCTCAAAATCGGTTAGTTTAACCCTTTGATTTTTTATAACCACTGGATTATAAGTGAAAAAAACACGGTGTTTATCACTTAAAAATATTAATACTTCAGAAAGAGGTATAAGGTCAGAATCTTGGGAATATAATTTATGAGAGTTAATGCTGAATACAAAAATTATTAAAAAAAATAAAAAAGTATTCTTAGGTATCATTAAAGAGGGATTACTAGTTTTTATACACAACTAATTTAGCATTTTCTTTTTTGATAATAATATTCGCAGATTTTTTTATAGCATTTAAACAAATTTCCAAGTTTGTTGTTGGAACCGTTCCAGTTATGAGCGTGTTCTTAGTTTCTTGATCATGAAAATCGAATTCAACTCCATAGGTGTCAGAAACCTTGTATAAGGCTTCAATAAGTGTCGAGTTATTGAAAATGAGTGTTCCATTTTTCCAAGACAATTGTTCTACATTAGAGCTTAGTTGATCATCAACTAGAATTCTTTTTGAATCTGAAGAATACTCAATATAATTTCCAGGAATCATCTTTTTAGAAGTTCCGTTATTTAAACTTAGCCATATATTTCCTTCCTCAAGAAATACTTTAGTCTTGTTTCTTTGTGTGTTTACATTGAATTGAGTTCCATATACTTCAACAACCAAATCATCAGTATTCACCCAAAATTTGGCATTAGAACTTTCTTTTTTACTAACCTTAAAATAAGCTTCTCCATTTAACCACACTTTTCTAGCATCATTTTTCTTATAGGTAATGCTTGAATTAGAGTTCAATGTAACAAGGGTTCCATCATTTAGTTTCAACTCTAACACCTCTCCATAGGCTGTTTTATGAGTTACTTTAGATAGGTTATTTATGAAAAACCATGATCCAACTGAAAATAATAAAAGTAAACTGGCAGCAATGCTTATGAATCTGTATTTCTTATTTCTTTTTGGAAGTGTTTCTTTTTGCTCTTTCTGCTGAATCTTTTTTAGTTTTGTTTCCAACTTATTCCACTCAAACTTAATTTTTTCTTCAGGAACATCGTCTTTTTTGAAGTTAATGCCTAACAAAATATCCCGGGCTTCAAAAGCTAAATCTTTTTTATGAGGGTTGTTCTTTAACCAGAAATCCCAGAATGAAACATCCGAGAGCCGGCTATTGAACGCCCAATTTTTAAATGACTGGTCATTTAAAAAATCATGAATGGTATTGTAATTTCTTTGTGCCATACGAAAACTAAGCATAGGGTAACACCTATATAAGATGATAATATGATAATTATACCCTTTTAATTTTGCAAATTTACGAATTTATAAATTTAATAATTCTGAAACTGCTATTTCCTCTCTTAAATTTTTAATGGCTTTGTGTAAGGTATTCACAACACTCTGGTAATTTATTTCCATAGTGTCAGCAATTTCTTGTGGTTTTAGACCACAGTGAAACTTTAAATAAATAACTTCTTTTTGCCTTTTAGGAAGTTGGTTAATGATTCTAGCTAAATTTTTGTTTCGAAAGGTTGTTGATTCTTGGTTGGTAATGAATTCTTCTGGCGTGAAATTTATATCGACAATATTGGTGTCTAAATTTCGAACCATTGCATATTTTTTTGATTTATTTAAGCGCTTAATAATAAATCTTCTAAAGGAAGAGAATAAGTAGGGAGCAATCGTTTCCAAATTACTCAAATTCTCTTTATGTTCGTAGATATAAACAAAAAAGTCCTGTAAAGAATCTTCAGTTAGAACCGCATCATTTGAAATTTTTAAACCGTAACTAAAAAGAGAAGGGTAGAACTTTTTGAATAAAACAGAAAAAGCTTTTAAATCCCCCTCCTTTAACGATTTCCATAAAATTTCGTCACTTAAATAACTCATTTTTTGTTTGTTAAAGTATGTAAATGTAATAAAAAATTAACAAACCTTTATTTAAGTCTTAAATTCCTGTTAAAATACTACATAAGAGTTTGGTCATCATATCGTAAAAAATGAAGTATTATACTATATTTGCCACGCTAAATTAATACAATAGATAATGAAAGCCGGAATTGTAGGATTACCTAACGTAGGGAAGTCAACTTTATTTAACTGTTTGTCAAACGCAAAAGCACAAAGTGCGAACTTTCCTTTTTGTACCATAGAGCCTAATTTGGGGGTTGTAAATGTTCCTGATACTAGATTAGAAAAACTTGAAGAGTTAGTTGTACCTGAAAAAGTGATACCTGCAACTGTTGAGATTGTTGATATTGCTGGACTAGTAAGAGGGGCGAGTAAAGGAGAAGGTTTAGGAAATCAGTTCTTGGCAAATATCAGAGAAACAGATGCTATTTTACATGTATTGCGTTGTTTCGATAATGACAATATTGTGCACGTTGATGGTTCGGTTGATCCAATTAGAGATAAAGAAACTATTGATATTGAATTACAATTAAAAGATTTAGAAGCAGTTGAAAAAAGACTTGATAAAGTAAAAAGAGCTGCTAAAACTGGAAATAAGGAAGCTCAAAAGGAGTTAGAAATCCTAGAAACTATTCAAGAAACTCTTTTAGCTGGTAAGTCGGTGAGAACTCTAGAATTTGGAGAGAAAGAAGAAGAGTTGGTAAAGTCTATGCAATTCATAACAGCTAAACCTGTTTTATACGTGTGTAACGTAGAGGAATCATCGGCAAAAGAAGGAAATGCTTATGTAGAAAAGGTTCGTGAAATGGTGAAGGATGAAGATGCTGAAATCATTGTATTAGCAGTAGCAACAGAAGCAGATATCGCTGAGTTAGAAGATTATGAAGAGCGTCAAATGTTTTTATCTGATATAGGATTGGAAGAGCCTGGAGTTTCGAGATTAATTCGTTCTGCTTACACCTTATTAAATTTACAAACATATTTTACAGCAGGAGTAAAAGAGGTAAGAGCTTGGACGGTGAATGTTGGTGCGACAGCACCTCAAGCAGCAGGAGTAATTCATACTGATTTTGAAAAAGGGTTTATTAGAGCTGAGGTTATAGGATATGATGATTATGTAGCTTTTGGTTCAGAATCTAAAGTAAAAGAAGCTGGGAAAATGAGAGTAGAAGGGAAGGAATATATAGTAGCAGATGGTGATGTAATGCATTTCAGATTCAACGTATAATAGAATACAAACAAACTACAATATACAAGCTCTATTGGGAATTCCTGATAGAGTTTTTTTTATATCTTTAACCAAATCTATTTACTTATGAACTTTAAAAGGGAAAGTCTTGATTTTTTGAAAGACTTAAAGGAAAATAATGACCGCGATTGGTTTGCTGAACATAAAGCAGTATTTACTGAAGCTCAGAATAATGCAAAGGAATTATACGCAACTATTAGAGAAAAATTAGAAGAACATGATGAAATAGAAAAGTTCAAGTTATTTCGAATTTATAGAGATGTTCGCTTTAGTAAAGATAAAACACCTTATAAACCTCATTTTGCTGGTTCTTTTTCTCGTAAGGGAGCGTATTTAAGAGGAGGTTATTATTTAAGAATAAGACCCGGTGAAAGCTTTTTGGCTGGTGGTTTTTGGGAACCAAACAAAGAAGATTTATTCCGAATTAGAAAAGAATTTGAGTTAGATGATTCTGAAATAAGAGATATTCTAAATGATAAAAAGTTCAAAAAGTATTTTGATGGTAAGTTAGAAGGTGATGAATTGAAAACAGCTCCTAAAGGATTTGATAAAGAGCATCCATCAATTGATTTGATAAGAAAAAAGGCCTTTGTGGCTATAAGGAACTTCTCAGATGAGGAAGTATTATCAGATAACTTTTTGGAAGAAGTTAATAATTCATATTTAGCACTTCGCCCTTATTTTGATTTTATGAGTGATGTGTTAACCACTAATTTAAATGGAGAGTCAATACTTTAAACGGAAGCTCCATTTAAAGTATTGATAAAATCAATTAAAGTTATATTTGACTGAGTCCTCCATCTACTTCAAGTTCTACACCATTTATATATGATGCTTCATTTGAAGCTAAGAATAAAGCAGTGTTTGCTACTTCTTCAGAGGTCCCGAATCTCCCTAAAGGAACGTTTTGAGCAAAACCTTTACCCATTTCTTCTACAACCTCTTGAGGTAAATTCATTTTTCCATAAATAGGTGTTTCAATTGGTCCAGGTGCAATAGAGTTTACACGAATTCCTCTGTCTTTTAATTCAGAAGTTAATACTCGAGCATAAGCTCTTAAAGCGCCTTTGCTAGCTGAGTATACCGCAAAGCCATCGAAACCTTTTTGATGTACAATTGAATTGGTAAACAATATGGAACCACCATCATTAAGGTGAGGAATCGCTTCTTTCGTAGCTAGCATTGGTCCTTTTACATTAATATCGAAAACTTCGTTATAATGAGCTGATGTAATATCATTGGTAGGCGCAATTGGAGCAATACCAGCATTTAAAAATAGTACGTCAATATTTTCATATTTATCAACGGCTTCTTTAATTAAACGCTTATTGTCTTCTTCTTTGGCTACATCGGCAACCACGGTGATAAAGTCTCCGTTTAACTCTTTTGCAGCTTCATTAAGAGCTTCTTCTCTTCGTCCAGCTAAAACAACTTTTGCACCTTCTTTAAGGAATAACTTTGCTGTTGCTAGTCCAATTCCACTATTTGCACCAGTAATAACGGCTACTTTGTCTTTTAATTTAGTCATTGTGATTTTATTTTTATTTGAAACAATCGTTTCAAATAGAGTTAAAAAAAAATTATGTTATACCAAATGGGGTTTAAAATGCAATAAAAAATGGGACGTTGCTTTTTTCTTTTTCAAAGCTGACAAACACTTGCATAGTTGTAGCTACGGAAGTTTTTTTCAATGTAGAAAAAGGAAGAATGAACAAGTATTTTTGTCGCATTTTAGAGTTTATTTGGTATTAATACGGATAGGGTTGTTTTAATAATACCTTCTATCTCTTTACGATCACTCTCCAATATATTTGCCATACTTAATCCTTGAAAAGTAGCAAGCAAGTACAAGGCATATTCTCGAGCTGATTTGTTTTTATTAATAGCTCCTTGCTCTTGCCCTGATTTTACAATTTTTTCAAATACACCAGTCATTCCTTTTTGATTGTTGGTTAGGAAGGTTTTAATTGTATCATCCTGATTGGCCATTTCAGAAGTACAATTATTAATTAAGCATCCTTTGGAATTATTCATATTCATAGAAAAAATATTCTCCAAAATTTTTAAAGAACAATTATCCTTATCAATGATATTTTCAATTCTACATTTCGAGTCAGACTGGTAGCTTTTCAAACACTCTAAATATAACTCGTGCTTACTACCGAATGAATTGTAGATGCTAGATCGGTTTAATCCTGTAGCATCTACTAAATCTTGCATAGAGGTAGCATTATAGCTTTTGCTATGAAAAACCTCTCTTGCTTGGTTTATTGCGTGTTGTTTATCAAATGTTTCTGTTTTTGGCATATATTTGAAATGATCGTTTCAAAAGTAAATAAAATATAGATACAAAGTTCTAAAAAACTGTTAATTTTCATATTTCAAGTCTGACTTGAGCGCCCTATGAAGAAAAATATAGGTGATAATTGTTGACAATACATCCGCCAATGGAAATGAGATCCAAACACCATTTACCCCATAAAATTTAGGTAATATGTACACCAATGGAATTAAACAAAACCCTTGCTTTAATAAAGTTAGCATTAAGGCTGGAAGTGCTTTTCCTGCCGCTTGGAAATAGGCGGAACCAATAAGTTGTACAGTAATAACTGGAGTTGCTAAAAATGCAATTACTAAGGCATTAGGAGTTAAGTCCAACAATTCTTTATCATTTGTAAATATTGCTACTAACGGAGCAGGGAACATTAAAATAATTAAAAATATAACCGTAGCCACACCTGTTCCAAATATGATGGATTTATTTACAGTTTCTCTCACCCGATCGGCATTTTTAGCTCCAATATTAAAACCAGCCACGGGTAAAAAACCTTGCATAACTCCAAGTACTGGAGATAATATAAACATCATTATTCTATTGATAATTCCATATACTGAAATTGAAATTTCACCTCCGTATTTGAATAAGCTATAATTCATAATAATGATTAAAACACTAATTACTCCTTGTCTTACAATTGAAACTCCTCCAAGGGCAATAATCTCTTTAAAGATTGGAAGATCAATAACAAAGTATTTAGGAATAATCTTCAGTTCATTATGTTTTGATAAAAAGAACCATAAAACGAATAGACCACAAACACCGTAAGATATAGAGGTTGCCAATCCCGCTCCGTACATTCCAAGGTCCATGAATTTTATAAAAGTGATGTCTAAAATGATGTTTACAATAGCTGGTAAAATCATTGTTGTCATCGCATAATTCGGTTTTCCGAGAGCACGAATCACAGGATTCCCCATCATGGCAAATGCTAAGAAAGGTACTCCATAAATAATGACATCAAAATATTCTCTGGCTGGTTCTATGATATCTCCATTGGCGCCAAATAATTTCAATAAAGGAACACTGAAAAACGTTCCAAGAATGACAAAAAGTATGGATAAACTTGTTGTTAAACTGATTTGATTACCAAAAACATGGAAGGCTTTTGTATGGTTTTTTTCTCCTAAATTTCTTGAGATTATGGAGCTTCCACCCATTCCAATTCCCATTCCAATGGATGAAATTAAAAAGGCAATAGGTAAAACAACGGTAATTGCTGCAATAGCGAGTACACCAATCCATTTTCCTACAAAAATGGTATCAACAATCATATTCAACGACATTACCAAAATACCAACGGTTGCTGGAATGGCTTGTTTTAGCAATAATCGATTAATGCTCTCAGTTTCAAATTTATTTGTCAAGATTTCTGCTTTAGTTAGTTCGCCCCGAAGATCAATGTTTTTTTTGTACCAATTATCAAAATAATGTTAATTTAAGGAATAATTAACGAACGAAAATATCACTGTTTGATTGTAAGAACATTAGTAATTAGCCTTAAGTGAATCTAACTGTACAAAAAGTTATTTAAGCATTATTACTTAAATTCAATTTCATTTCCCTTCTTAGAATAACAAAGGTTACGAAAGCAGATAGTATATCAGCAATAGGGAATGAAATCCATACGCCATTAATTCCATAAATTTTGGGTAAAAAATAAACTAATGGAATTAAGAAAAAACCTTGTTTCAACAATGCGAGAAGCAATGCCTTTAATGTTTTACCTGCGGCTTGAAAATATGCGGAACCAATCAGCTGAATTGTAATTAGTGGAGTAGCTAGAAAAGCTATAATTAAAGCTTTGGAAGTCAATTTAACCAACCTTTCATCATCAGTGAATATTTGAATTAATTCTGTATGAAAAAGCATAATTAAAATAAAAATTAAACTAGCAATTCCAGTTCCAAACAATAATGATATTTTAATAGTTTCTTTTACGCGTTTTACATCTTTAGCCCCGTAATTATAGCCAGCTACAGGCAAAAATCCTTGAGTAACCCCTAAAACAGGGAACAAAGCAAACATCATTACTCTATTAATTATACCATAAATGGATATTGAAATTGCGCAACCATATTTAAATAAACTGTAGTTTAAAATGATAATTAGAATACTAATAGTTCCTTGTCTAATAAAAGTTATACTTCCTAAGGATAAAATTTCTTTAATAACGGAAGTTTTAATTCTTGGTCGCTTTAAATTCAAGGACAAACAATTCTTCTTTGAAATAAAAAACCAAGAGACTAGTACACCACTAGTGATAAATGATATGGTGGTTGCTAAACCAGCTCCATACATTCCAAGGTTAAAGACCTTGATAAAAACGATGTCCAAAACAATGTTGACCAGTGCTGGAAGTATGATGGCATACATAGCATAATTCGGCTTTCCTAAAGCTCGGATAACAGGATTTCCCATCATTGCAAAAGTGAAAAATGGGACGCCATAAATAATGATATCGAAGTATTCTTTTGCCAAAACGGCAATTTGATCTTGTGCGCCAAACAAACGAAGTAGCACTACAGAAAACAAAGACCCTATTATTAAAAAGAGAATCGATACACCCAATGTTAAAAACAATTGATTTTCGAAAATTGAGTTGGCTTTTTCCTTATTTTTTTCACCAAGTGCTCTTGAAATAATAGAACTACCTCCAATACCAATTCCCATTCCAACAGAAGAAACAAGAAAAACAATAGGAAGAACCACGGTTAAGGCTCCAATAGCCAAAAGGTTAATCCATCTTCCTACAAAAATGGTATCCACAATCATATTAAGAGACATAGCAAGAATTCCAATAGAAGCAGGGATCGCTTGTTTGAGGACTAACGAGCTAATTTTTTCGATACCAAATTTGTTAATCACGGTGGTTAATTTAAAGTTTGGATTTTCAATATCTCCTTATTATCACCTACAAAGCAAATACGTAAGACCTTTTTAAGTATAAATTAACATCATTTCTGTAAGTTTGTTAAATGAATGTTTACGAAAAGACTCAAGTAGTTCAAAAAAGTGAGATAGATGAATACAATCATGTTAACAACGTTATATATGTGCAATGGATACAGGATATAGCAAACGATCATTGGCAAGAACTTACAGGAGGAGTTGAGCCTGAAGATTATGTTTGGTTCATTGTTCGTCATGAAATAGATTACAAAGCTCAAGCACGACTAAATGAAACGGTAACCATTAAAACTTGGGTTGGAAAAACAGCGGGAGTCAAGTCTGTTCGTCATGTTGAAATCAGCAGAGATTCTCAGGTTATTGTAAAAGCACAAACAACATTTTGTTTGGTAGATACGAAAACAGGAAAACCTAAAAGAATTACGGAAGAAGTAACAAATTTACTTTTAGGCAAAAAATAAGCAATATCTTTGCGCGCACAAATAAAAAGGAATGGCAACATTTAGAGAACTAGGAGTACGAAAGGATTATATAAAAGGATTAAATGAATTGGGTATAAAGAGCCCAACTCAAGTTCAAGAAGAAACAATTCCTTATTTGTTAAATAAGCATTCTGATTTTATTGGTTTGGCACAAACTGGAACTGGAAAAACAGCTGCTTATGGTTTACCTGTTTTGCATAAAATCAACGCTAAAAAAAATACAATACAAGCTTTAATTTTATCTCCAACAAGAGAATTAGTTCAGCAAATAAAAAAGCAACTTTTTAAGTTTACCAAGTATGTTGATGATAGAATTTTTTTAGAAGCTGTTTTTGGTGGAGAAAAGATTGATCGTCAAATAAAGAATTTAAAAAGAACAACTCATATTGTCATAGCGACTCCTGGTAGACTTATTGATTTAATTGAAAGAGGAGAAGTTGATTTAAAAAATATAGAAACTTTAATTCTGGACGAAGCTGATGAAATGCTTAGTATGGGGTTTAAAGAAGAGTTAAATCGCATTCTAAAATATACTTCTGGAGAGAGAAAAACATGGTTGTTTTCAGCAACGATGCCCCCTGAAATAAGAAATATCATTAAAAAATACATGTCTGCTTCGGCCAAGCAAATTGAAGTAAATAAAAACTCTTTAGTAAATGCGAATATTATTCATCAATTTACTGAAACCACGATTCCTGAAAAATTAGATGTTATTGTTCGATTTCTAGAGAAAAGAAATTCAGAAAGAGGAATTGTTTTCACGAAAACCAAAGCAGGAGCTCAAAAGTTAGCCAAGGAACTGAAGTCCGAAGGATTTTCTGTGGAAGCTTTAGAAGGCGATATGCAACAAAAAGAGCGCGATAAAGTGATGAGAGCTTTTAAAAATGAAAACTTACAAGTATTAGTCTCTACAGATGTTGCAGCGAGAGGTATTGATGTAAAGAACTTAGGATTTGTAATTCATCATCAATTGCCTGAAAAAATGGAGTACTACACGCATCGAAGTGGAAGAACAGCTCGTGCTGGAAATAGAGGGGTTTCATTAGTTTTAACCCTAAATAATGAAAGAGAGCGCATTAGAGAAATAGAACGATTACTACAAATAAGAGTTTCGGAAATTTCAATATAAGATGAATATAATTTACACCATCGATATCATTGGAACCTTTGCTTTTGCAATTAGTGGCGCTTTGGTTGCTATTAAAAAAGAATTTGATGTTTTTGGTGTGGTTATAATTGCATTTGTTACGGCCGTCGGAGGGGGAATGCTTAGAGATGTTTTAATTAATGCACATCCTATAAACTGGATGGGAGATATTAATTATATCTGGACAATTTTATCGGCGGTAGTCTTTACATTTTTATTTAAATCGAAAATAGCTCCCTTGCGTAAAACCATGTTTTTATTCGATACTATCGGGATTAGTGTTTTTACCTTGCTTGGACTTCAAAAAGGATTAGCTTTTAATTTACATCCTTTTTTGGCTTTAGTCATGGGAATGGTGTCAGCCGTTTTTGGGGGAGTCATTAGAGATGTATTGACAAAAAAAGTCCCTTTGATCTTTAAAAAGGAGATATATGCTTCTGCATGTCTTTCTGGTGGAATTACCTATTTACTTCTTGAAAATATTGAAATAAATGACAATTTACAGTTTGTAATTTCCGCGGTGGTAATCATTATTATTAGAACTATTTCAGTGATAAAAAAATACGAATTACCAAAAATTAAAGGAGATATCTTTACTTCATTCAATAAATAGTCTTAGCCCTTTATTTGCCTACTGTTTTTACAATTTCAGTGCTTAAAACAACTTCATTAACAGAGATTAACCTTCATGCCTAAAAGCCTGTCTTAGGTTGTTAATTTTATGTTGTTTGTCGATTTTTTTTTAAGGCTCATCCAATAATTAGGAATTTCATAATCAACTAAATTATATATTTATGAAACCCTTCTTACTTATCAGGAAAAGGATGTTTATGGCGTTCTTTTTCCTAACGGCGTGTTTGTACGCGCAAGTCAACACTGGTGGAAATGCCACCACTGCAAACCATCAAAAGCAGGTAATTGGTTATATAACCAATTGGGATGCTTGGAAAAACAACAGAGCAGGTGTGCCTGGTGCAGGAGCTCTAACTCATTTAAACATTGATTACTCTAAGTACACTATTTTGAACTATTCGTTCTTTGGTGTAGCTAAAGACGGATCATTGCATAGTGGAGACCATCGAAATAAAAGCATTTATAAAGATGGTGTTTCACAGGAACCTAACGATATCTTTTTCAAAGATATTTACAGTAGCTGGGATATGCACATCCTATTTGGAGAAATTGAACCACTTCAATTCATAAATGAAGAGGCAAAAAGAAGAGCAGAAGCTCAAGGATTCCAAGTAGCGGTTAATGGAACATCATGGACGCAACCTACTTGGGGATTAAGCGGAGGTTTACCATTACCATTACACAAGGAAACTGGAGCTCCAGGTTTATTGGAGTTAGCTCATCAAAATGGAGTTAAAGTAATGGCTTCAATTGGTGGATGGAGTATGTGTAAGCATTTCCCTGAAATGGCAGCTGATCCTGTAAAAAGAGCAAGATTTATTGAAGACTGTAAAAAGTTAATTGCTACAGGTTTTGATGGAATCGACCTTGACTGGGAATATCCAGGGCCTTATTCTGGAATGAATTTTACAGGAACTCCTGCTGATTTTGCAAACTTTCAAACTTTAGTAGAGGAAATCAGAACAGCGATTGGTCCTGATAAATTAATTACTTCTTGTTTTTCTGCTGATCCAAGAAAATTAGATGGATTCAACTGGAGTCGTTTAGTAAACTCTATGGATTATTTTAACATGATGACTTACGATTTCAATGGAGGATGGTCAAATAAAGCAGGGCACAATGCTCCAATTTATCCTTACACTGATGCTGAAGTACCATTTTTCAACTGGCAATCAACTTTACAAAAGTTAAATGAATTAGGAGTGCCAAAAAGCAAAATTTGTATGGGAGCTCCATTTTATGGTAGAGGAGTTGTTACTGATGGACCTGCTGATTTAAATGTTAAAACAGTAAAACGTAATGAAACAGTACAACCTGACGGACCTATCTTAACAGCTGCAGATTACACTAATTGGAAAAAGGATGTGTATGATGGTACACCAAATTACTACTTTATTAAGCAAAAAGCATTATCTCCTAATAGCGGATGGACTAGAAAATGGGATAATGAAGCAAAAGTTCCTTATTTAGTAAAAGGTAATTATTTCTTGAGCTATGATGACGAGGAGTCAATTGCGATTAAAGCACAGTTTATTAACGATAACTCATTAGGAGGAACTATTGTTTGGACTGTTTACGGAGATCTTGAATTTGGAGGAAGTGTTACTTCATATGGAACAAAACTTAAAAAATGGTCAAATGTTAAATCGCCATTAATTAATAAAATAAACGAAGTTTTCGCTAACGGAAACGGAGGAGGAAATGTAGCTCCAACAGTAAGCATTACTGATCCTTTAAACAATGCAGTTTTCCAAGTGGGAGATTCTATTACTGTAAAGGCTAATGCTGCGGATAGCAATGGAACAGTAACAAAAGTTGAATTCTTTAATGGAGCAACTAAGTTAGGTGAGGATGCAACAAGTCCTTATTCTTATGTAATTGCAAATGCGCAAGTAGGTATTTTTGATTTAACAGCCAAAGCAACTGATAATGATGGAGCTTCAACTACTTCTAGTTTAGTAAAAGTAACCGTTAAAGACGGAACACAAAATGTAGCACCAGAAGTTTCAATTACTTCACCAGCTAATGGAGCTTCTTTTGATGAAGGAGTAGATGTTACAATTGAAGCAAGCGCTACAGATGCAGATGGTACCATTGCGAAAGTTGAATTCTTCAAAGGGGCAACAAAATTAGGTGAGTCAAGTACTTCACCATACAATTTTGTGGTAAGTGGATTAACTGTTGGTAAGCATTCATTTACTGCGAAAGCAACTGATGATTTAGGTGCTTCAACTACTTCTACTGCTGTAGAAATAGATGTAACTCCAAGTACAACGGGACCATGTGATAGTTATCCAGTATGGTCGCCATCAGTAGCTTATTCTACTGGAACAGATGTAAAATATAACAATATTCACTATAGAAATAGATGGTGGTCTCGTAACCAAAACCCAGCTGATAATTCTGGTCCTTGGGCAGTATGGGAAGAAATTGGTCCATGTGGAGGAACAGGATCTAATATGCCTCCAAAGGTGAAAATAGATTCTCCAGTTACTGGAACAACTCTTGATAACGGTGCTACTATCAATATCGCCGTAAGTGCTTCAGATGCTGATGGAACTGTGGCAAAAGTAGAGTTCTTTAATGGAACAGCTAAATTAGGAGAAGATTCAACAGCTCCATATACTTATAGCATAGCGAATGCTCCAGAAGGAGACTATAACTTAACAGCAAAAGCAACTGATGATAAAGGAGCATCAACAACTTCAGGAAGCGTAATGGTAACAGTAAAATCAGATTCTACTGGTGGAAGTTGTGCTGGTGTAACACAATATGTTGCAGGAACTTCATATCAATTAAATCAAGAGGTTCAAAATGCTGGAGCGAAATATAACTGTAAAGTAGCAGGATGGTGTTCATCTGCTTCTGGTTGGGCTTATGCTCCAGGAACAGGAATGCACTGGGAACTTGCTTGGACAAAAGTAGGAACATGTTCAGCTCCAGTTGTAGGTAACAGTTTAGAGGTATATCCAAATCCCGTAATAGATAATTTAACTCTTTTGAATACTCAAGAATCTAGTTCTACAGCTAGAAATATGAATGTTCAAATAGAGATTTATGATATCAGTGGTGTACAAGTAATAAATTCGAATGCTAGCTCTAATAATGGAAGCATAACATACAATGTTAGTTCTTTAAGAAAAGGATTGTATTTCTATGTAGTTCATTATGGACAAGTGAAATACGAAGGAAGATTTGTAAAAGCTGAATAGTGATTCTTTTAACCTTGTTCTGGTCCTGTCTAACAAAAGTTAGACAGGATTTTTTGTTATTACATGGGGTTTTAAGTGGTTGTTATTCATCTTTTTAATTCGTTTTAATTAAAAAGATTTGTAAATTTGAATAACTTATTAGGGGAATCATGAAATATCTATTACTACTAACATTGTTGGTTTTTAACCAGTTGTTATTACACGGACAAGAAAAACAACTACCCAAAGGGTGGGATAAAATTACACTTAATAAAGAAACCGCTTACATGAATTTGGTTACAGGAGAAGTATCAAAGATATTTCCTGAAAACCCGGCTGATGAAAATGTAAATCTTGAAGAATTTGATCCTACAATTGTTCATATTGTTATGGAAGGTCAAAATCTTAGTAGTATTGCTAGAAAATATAATCTGTCCTTAAGTACTTTATATAAATTAAACAGCATGAGTAACTTCGATGAACTTAATGTAGGAACAGAAGTTGTTTTAGGTTATGCAGCCAATCAAGAGGAGAAAGAAGCGTTTTTTGAAAAAATTGGAATGCCTAATTATACGATTCATAAAGTAAGCGAAGGAGAAACTTTATATAGTATTTCGAAGCAATATAATTTGTCGGTTATCGAAATTAAGCGTAAAAATAATATCGAGGATAATACTATCTATCTGGGACAGAAGCTCAAAATTAAATAGGAATCTTAAAATACTGTTAAACTCAGACAATTACTGTAACTGACTTGTTATTTGGTCGTCTTATAATTGATTACTTAACAATAACAGTTGGTGATTAGTTAGTTTTTAATAGTTGATTGAAGAAGGCTCAAAATAAATATTTGAGCCTTTTTTGTTTTGTCGTTCAGCGAAAAAAATTCAAAATGTAGGTCAATAGTTTTTTATTTGCCGTTCTAATTTTGAATTTTAATTTAAAATTGAAACTAACCAAACTACTACGAATCAAACTGTTGCTTTGTGCGACTATATCTCTGGGTCAAAACCTTGAGAAAATTGGAAAATCTTCACTATTTAAACTAACGGGAGGCGTTGGTGTAAATAGTGTATTCTATGAAGGAAGCTCAAATCGTGAGCCTTTCACTTATTTTCTATCTGGAAATGTAAACTTGAATATTAGCGATGTATATAATATTCCATTTTCGTTTTCTTATTCCAATGCAAAATTTCAAACAAATAACCCTTTTTCCTTTAACAGGTTTAGTATCCATCCAAGTTATAAATGGGTAACAGCTCATATTGGTGATATTAATATGACTTTTTCACCCTATACACTAAATGGCCATCAATTTACAGGAATAGGCTTTGATCTTTCACCAAAAGAAAAGCTCAAAATAAGTCTAATGTATGGAAGGCTCCTTAGAGAACGAGAATACGATGTTAATAATCTAAATGGAGAAGCGAATTACAGAAGAATAGGTTATGGGATAAAGGCTTCCTATAAATTCGATAAGTTTACTTTAGGAGGAATATTCTTTAAAGCAAAAGACGTTATTGAATCATTAAAGGAGCGAGTTCCTATTGAAAATGAAGTACAACCTAAAGATAATACAGTAATTAGTGTTAATGGAGAATTTGAAGTATTAAAAGGGTTAAAATTAAAGGGAGAAGTTGCTTTATCTGCATTAACAGAAGATGTTAGAGGTGCAGGTACTCAAGGGTTCATGTCCTCTTTATTGAATACAAATTTAACGACTCAATACTATAAAGCTTACAATATGAATTTTACCTATCAAGTAGGGAAAGGGAATATTGGAATAAGATATGAGTTTATTGACCCAAATTATCGTACACTCGGTGGATATTTCTTTAATAACGATTTAGAGAATGTAACCATTAATGCTTCTCAACAAATTTTGAATGATAAATTAGGGATTACGTTGAATGTAGGTTTGCAAAGAGATGATTTGGATGGAGACAAAGCTTCGCAGTTAAAAAGATTAGTAAGTGCTTTAAACTTAAACTATAATGCAAGTAAAAAGTTAAACCTGACTTTTGGATACTCTAACTTTCAGTCCTATACAAATATTAAAAACCAATTCGATTATATCAATGGTATTTCTCAAATAGAGGAAGATCTTGATCGAGCTAATATTACCCAAATATCTCAAAATGCTAATCTGAATGCCAATTATATTCTAAGTGAAGACGAAAACAAAAGAGAAAACATAAACGCTGCTATTACTTTTCAAGATGCAGAAAATAGAATTGGAGAGGAGCGAAATGCTTTGGATCAATCTACTCTATACAACGGAAACTTAGCTTATACTGTTGGATACCCAAAAAGAAATCTGAGTATTTCTGGAGCTGTAAATGCTAGTTTAAGTAAGATTTCAGAAAGCAACAACGTTATTTTTGGACCAACGATTTCGGCGAGTAAAAGCTTTTTCCAAAAAAAGCTAAAGTTAAACGGTTCCTTAGGTTATAATCAAAGCAGTATTGATGGAGAAGATCAAGGGAATATTACCAATTTTAGAGTTAGTAGTCGATATGTTTACAGAAAAAGACACAATTTTAGTTTAAACGGATTGGCGCAATTGAGAAACTCATTAAGTAATTCGAGAGAAGACTTCACTATTACTTTTGGTTATACGTATCGTTTTGGTGTATTTGATTCTAAGAATATTAGGTTTAAGAGAAAAGCCAAGACTAAAACTTCAAGAAAAACTAAGAAAACCAAATTAGATAAGAACCTTATAAGGTTTACATTCAAAGATTCCTTGTATGAAGGAACTATTGAGCAAATAGATTACCGAATAGAGCGATTGATAAAAGCACCGGACTTTGCAAAGGTACCTGAAACAAGAAAATCTAAATTTCAGAAAAATAGAATTGAAATAGCTAAAGAAAAAAATAAGCGAGCTTATAAAATAAAAGCGATTCAATTACTGAAAGAAATTTACGATTCTAAGGCAATTTTAGATCAATATTACCGAATACTATTTAATACCATTAAGGAACTTCAGTTAGATGCTAAGCGATTGGACTATGCAATGGAATCACAATACGTAAAGAACAAAAAAGAAGGAATTAAGCATCTTCTTTGGAATAAAAGCGAAAATGACCGAAGAGAATATTCCGATGAATTACAGGAGGAATATAAAGAAATTGATACTAAACTTAAGCTTTCACTTGACAAGTTATTAACTCATCGTTGGATCAGCAAAGAGATTCAACAGTATAAGACTATCGATGATGTAAAAGAGGATAAAATACATTTAAGGGAGTTTTATAATAAAACTCAGAATGAAATTTTTGATACGTTCGAAAATGAACGAGATAAGCGAAAAATACGCTTTTACATTTTACAATCAGTTATTGAGTTTTTTGGAGAAAAGTCTCAAAAATACTTAGATAGAGAAAACTTTAAATTAAAATATTTTTAAACTAACCAGACTTCATTGTATGAAAAAACTACTAACCTTTCTTATTTTTTTTACAATTGTAGAAACTATATTAGGACAACAATATCCTGTAACTATTGTTCCAAGGGTTAACAGTCCTGCCCCAGTTAATTTTTATAATTATGCTGATGACACCAGTCTAAATAGTCCAGTAACAATTCAAATCTTTCTAAACGATATAACCATTTCAAATAGGCAGGTTAAACTAAAAACCTATTTTGAAGGAGGCAATATTAGCTTTAACAGTAAAGATTTTGTTTTGGGGGCTAATGATTTATTTATTGAAGGGGGAGTTCCTTTAAGTCTTACCAATGTAGATTTAGCGCCATATTATAAGTTCGAGAATATAGAAGGTATTAATTCGACCACTTATTCTCAAACGATTCCAGAAGGGAGTTATAATTTTTGTTTTGAGATATATGATTACTTATCAGGAACAAAACTTTCAGATAAACGCTGTGCGACCGTATTTATATTTAAAAATGAGCCGCCAATTCTTAACATACCGTTTAATAATTCAAATATTGAGCCTAGTGATTTCGAAAACATCATTTTTCAATGGACACCAAGGCATATTAATGTAAGTAATGTTGAGTATGAATTTAGTATGGTTGAGATTTGGGATGATCATATTAATCCTCAAACTGCCTTTTTATCTCAGGTGCCAGTTTATGAAGAGACTACAAGAAGAACCACTTTAATTTATGGACCAGATAAGCCATTATTACTTCCGGGAAAGCGTTATGCATGGAGGGTAAGGGCAAAAGCCTTACAAGGCCTTGAAGAAATTGGATTATTCAAAAATCAAGGGTATAGCGAAGTTTTTTGGTTTTCTAGAACCTTGCCTTGTGAAACGCCTGATGGAGTAAGTGGGGAACCAAAAGGGACATCGAAAATAAATGTGTATTGGAATCAAAATCCAGAATTACATTCCGAATATATAATTGCTTATCGAGAAGCGGATAGAGCTAATGCATATTGGTTTACTAAGAGAACCAACAGTAGCTGGGCAACTATTTGGAATTTAAAACCGGGGACTACCTATGAATATAAAGTAAAAGGAAAATGTCAATTTCAGTATAGTGATTACTCAGAGATTCAGCGAATCACAACAGAGACTGTTCAAAATGATGATGCCAATTACCAGTGTGGAATTGTTCCTGATGCTATTGCAATTAGTAACAGAGATCCACATCCAGGATTAATTTTAGGAGATGTTTTCACAGCTGGAAAATTTAGAATAACAATTACTGAAATACAAAACCAATCAAATGGTAGACTAACCGGAAGAGGGTATGTTGAAATACCTTATTTAAAGTTTGCAAAGTTTGGAGTAGAATTTAAAAATGTATTGGTAAATACCTCTAGTCAGCTAGCAGAAGGTGAAGTAGTAACCTTATATGATGCAGAGTTTGGTCAAGGTTCTTCTGGAACAATTGATCTTGATATTTCTGATGGAATTAATGGTGATGACGGTATATTGGAAGATGCAATAGAGGTTGATTTTGTGATTGATACAGTCGAGATTGATTCTAATGGAGCTATTGTTGTAATAGGAACTAATGGAGAATCTGCTACTGTTCCAGGTGATGATGATATCAATATAGTAAGTGCAAATGGCGATGTATGGTCGGTAGGAGAAGATGGAACCATAACAAAACAAGATGGTGCCGATGGAGGAGCAGTTGTCGACTCTAATACAGATGGTGTTGATGATGATGGAAACGTAACAGAGGTTTCCGCAGATGGAGTTAAAGTAACATTTGAAAACTCAGGATACTATTATTTTGATGAGCTACCGGAAGGAACTTCGGATGTTTTTGAAAAAGAATATAAAATACTTCAGAATGGCAATAATAAATACAAAGTTGCTTACAAAGCTATTTCAGATGCTAACGGTGATGATTTTGTTCGAGCTAAAGTAGAAATTTCAGATCCCGATATCACAAAAGACGATATCATCTTTAAAACGAAAGATGGGGCAAAATTAGATATTAATTGGCTTGATGATCAAACTGTAAGGATTAATCTAAAACGAAAGTATCATTACGTAGATGAAGAGATTTTGGCTGTAGTTAAATCCAAGGATGATCCTGAAAAGTTTGAAATTGCTGGTAGTTTGATCGTAACTCACTTGGCGTCAGAAAAACTTGATGTAATTAATGTTACGTTAGTACCTGTTGGAATACCAAGCGTTGATGCAGAGGTGAAAATAGGAGTCAAAGAAATCTATAAAAAAGCTGGAGTTAGATTAAATATACAAGAGGTTCCAAGCGTAGACCTGGATCAAATTTATGAATGGGATAGCAATAATGATACTAGATTGAAAGTAGGTGATAGTTCTATTCTATCACATTATACCGACGAAGAAAAGGCGTTCAACAATTATGTAAAAAAACAAAACTATTATTCAAAGACAACCTACTATGTTTTTGTAACAAATGTACCTGTAACAGATTCGGAAGTAGCTGGTTTTATGCCTTTAAAAAGACAATTTGGTTTTGTTTTTACACGGGGAGCAAATACAATAGAAAAGCAATCGAGAACATTAGCACATGAGCTCGGACATGGAATTTTTGGAATGGAGCATCCATGGGATGAATATAAGTTCCCGAAAGGTGCTACGAACTTCTTAATGGATTACGGTTCAGGAACTGTCTTGAATCATTTGGATTGGAAAAAGATTCATGCACCGGGTATGAAATTATATTGGTTCCAAACAGACGAGGATGGCGAGTATAATGATGATGAATATATCTCTAAAGTTTTTCAAAGGATTCGATGTGAATATGGAAATGGTAATAGGGAGTTAGCAGCTAATTTCTTTAATAAAAGTGGAAGTTTTTCAGCAGAACATGCCGACTACGGAAAAATAAAGGTATTACTGAAAAATGAAAAAGTAGCTTTGGGAGAAAAGACTCCTAAAATTGAAGAAAAGGTTAGTGGTGTAGGGAACAGACAATATACTTATAAACTTTATACTATAAATTATGGAGGAATAGAGATCTCAGCGAGATGGATGAATGAGCTTAGTAAAACCGGTGAAAAGCTAGAGAAACTTCAAAAATATTTATTTCCTGATAATATTGAGGTTATCAAGGAGGATTACCAGGAAGTTCTGAATAGTATAGTTGGTAAAACCGAATTCTCAGATCAAGATATAATCGAGATTAAGAAAATAGCAAATTGTGGTGCGCAATACTTTTCAACCAAAAATAAATATATAATAATTAAAAAAATTGCAGCTAGGAGCTATGCTCTCACTGAGTACTATGAGGATTTAATTTTAGATCTGATAAACAATTTTACAGGAGATGCTAATGAATATTCTCAAGAGTTTTTAGATTATCTGAATAATGATGTAGGATTAACTAGAAGACTTTTCAATAAAATGGATGATGAGCATGGAGGCTTTTTTTGGAAAGGAGACGATAATAATTTTACTAGATTTTTAGATACAATCTTTGGATTGTGGAATGGTACTACATATGCGGATCAAAGTAAATATGAATATGTTAATATAGGTGATTATATAGGGGGAAGTGTGACTTTAAGTCCTAACACAATAATGTATGATGGACATTCTTGGTTTCCAAATGTAACCTATAAAAATGTTCGTTTTCGAGGAAATAAAATCTTTATTCAAACTGAAACCATTTATGGGAAATTGGGAAGGATTAAATTTGATTTATTTCAACCAATTCTAGTCGTTTTTGAAAAAGGAAAAGGGAAAGCAAGAATAACAAAAACGGAGGTGCCAGCGATTTACTTTGCAGGAACAACTAGAAAAGACAATTTAGAGAAAAGTCTGAATAAAATAGGGTTAACCATTGATATTGCGCTTATATTTTCTGGAGTAGGTAACTTTACTAAGCTGAGACATCTTACTAAGTTAAAACAAGTAGGAAAAGTAACACTTGGTACAGTTGAAATAACTAGTGGGGTGGTTGATATTCTTATGAATTACTCTGATTTGTGTGAAGGAAATGAAGAGTTATGTAAGACAATTCAAGAGTATAATACATACTTACAGTTAGGATTACTTGGTTCGGGCTTGATTGAAGCAAAATTTAAGGCTTCGAGGGATAAGGCAAAAGAAGCCTACGAAGAACATAGACAAGTTCTTATAGATAAATATGGAGAGGATGACTCGAGAATACTAGAGTTAGATAATCACTTTAAAGTAGGAAAAGCAATTGATGAAGTTGCGGGTAAACTTAAAGAACATTTAACAGGAGTTATCAAATTAACAGATGATGATCTAGGGGTTGTAAAGAATTATATAAATACTTCGGATGAGTATGTTGATGTTATTGTTCACTCGGATGATGTGGGAGACAATTTTTCCGTAATTATTGAACTAAACGGAAAAACTGAAAATGTAACATTAACAGCAGGAGAATTCGCAGAAGCTTTAGAGTCTATTCCTAATGATAAAACAATTCGTTTATTAAGTTGTAACAAACCTTCAAGTGCAAGTGAAATAGCTCAAATATTGAATAGGAATGTTATTGGATCTACCGGTGAAATGAAGATATACAGTAATAGTGTTGTTGAAGGAGATCATTGGTATGTAGCCAAACCAGATGGACAAGTCAATGATATTTCAATAAACACAGATGTTCCTTCAGGTTCTTTTGTTGTTCTTAAGCAAAAGTTTGTAGATGATATACCTCCTGCTGTTTCAGCAAAAGCACGTAACATTCTTGGAAATCAATATGATGAATTCATTGAAATGCTGACAAGAAGTAACTTACCCGGTACATGGACTTTAAAGAGCGTCGGAAATGCTTTACAAGTAGTTGACAGAAAAGGTACGGTTTGGGCTACGATCTCTGATAAAAAAATAGATGCAAAAATTGGAGGGACTGGAGATGGATGGAATCCTTTGCTGAATGTTGATCCTCCATTGATGAAAGGTTTTACCTATAAGGTACAAGGAGGAAAATTTGAGTATAAGATTGATGATCAAGGTAGGGTAGCAAAAGCTATCATGAATCCAGTTGAGATTAATGGAAATATCAGAAGAAATGAAACTGCACAAAGAAGGGCTAAAAACGTTAAAGATGGTTCTAATCAAAATGTAGATGATGGAGGTCATATTTTTAGGAATGAATGGGGAGGACCAAGTGAACAAATAAACTATTTTCCTCAGAATGCCAATGAAAATAGTTCTGGAGCATGGTTTCAGATGGAAAAAGCTGTTTCAGATATGTTAAAGTCTGACAGTCCTCCAAGTGTTAAAATCGAAATGGATTTTAGTTATCCAGGGAATTCAAAAAGACCAGATTTCGTAGATGTTAAGGTAATCGTAAATGATCAAAAAGATACTAATCTGAGTACAAAATATAGAAATCCATTATAAAGATGATAGAATTAAAAGAATTTTTATTAGTTAAAGCTTCTGAACAAAAAATCGAATGGGATAAAATTATCTTAGAGGTTAGGTTCACGAAAACGACTGTAAAAAGACATATATTTTATTTTAAAAATGAAAATAAATTTTTATTCGATGTAGAGAGTAAGGAATATGATTTTTACACAGATCTGAAATGGGGTGATTTTGATCAAAAAATAAATGAAATTGAACGTTTCAATAAAATAGAATTCGAAATCTTCCCAGATGGGAGTTTTGAAGAAAACTATTCATGGGATTCATCAAAAGAATTTCAAGATAAATTGGAAAGAGCAAAATATTTTTTCCAATGGTTAAATGAAACAATGATGAATCGAATCTTCGATTACGAGATAGAAAATAATTTACTAATCCCAAATTATGATGAAGATGGAGATCTTATCGATTATCAATCTTCTTATGACAACGGAATTTTCACTTTTACCATGAATGATAATTCAGTAAGTCATGAAATAGAATTACTGAAAGATGGTGTGAGTAGAAAATTATCTATGACTTTACCAAACTATGTTGAGAAGGCACTTTTAGAACACTTCGACATGACTAATAATGACTTAAGAAATGAGTGGGATTCATGGAATAAACTAGTAATAAACTGTCCTCATAATTCAATTCCATACGATGAATGGAGTGATTATGTTTTTTATAGCCTAGAAGAATTATAAACAATAAAATAAAGCGAAAAACTAAAAAATTAACTAACTAAACTACACCAATGAATAAAAAACTACCCCTAAGCTTTTTTATGATCGTGTTTTTAAGTATTCAATTGTTTTCAAGGAATACTTTCGATGATAAAAAAGATAGTTTAAGTGTAAAAAGTTTGGATTCTCCAAACATATCAGTACCCTTAGCTAAAAAGAAGTTTAGAAAATTTTCTTCATTAGAAAAGTTTGATACTAACGAAAAACTAGAAGATAAAATAGATTTCGAAGAACAAGGATATGACTTTTCCTCTGTTGAAAATCAGACGAATGAAAAGTGGCTGAAAATGGCTAAGAATACTTTTAAAAGTATTGCTGAGTCTGGAAATTATATTGATGTTTTAACAAGAGATGGTCTTAGCGAACTACCGGTCGCTATTAAACCTGTAACTATTAGCAATGTAAAGTACACCGTAGGTATTGCCAAAGCCGTTTTAAAGCCAACCTATTCTGAGTTAACTGTTTTCCTAAAAGTTGATTTACCAAATACTGATCCAGATAGAGGAGACCAAGAATTAATTCTTGGGGCGTCCAACGTAAAGCTATCTCACGATGGAGGAATTGTTGGAGAAGCAAAACTTAATTTAATATCTCAATTTACCGTAAATGTAAACAGTGGTTCACTGTTACTAACCTTAAAAGGAAGTTTTGAAGAACCTGGAACCTACGCAACTATAGATTGTTCTGGGTTTAAAGAAATGGGAATTGATGCTAATTTGAAATTTGCAAGTGATTTGTTATTTCCAGTGGACGAGAGTGGGAAAAAGAAAGTTGGTTACGTTGAAGCCGATTTTAAAACAACAGCTTCTGATTGGAATGATATGGTGGTGAATATATCATTGCCTGAGTTCGGTATTAAGGGCTTAGAAGGAACGACTTTTAAATTAAATACAGCAGTATTCGATTTTAGTGATTTAAGAAATGACGATGCCACACCGCAAACTTATATAGATAAGTTTTATAGTACACAGCCAACCTTGTGGAGAGGTGTTTATGTGAAATCACTGCAAGTTGTTTTGCCACCAGAGTTTAAAAAGAAAGATAATAATGATAGAATCGCTTTTGGCGCCTCAGACTTAATTATAGACGAGCAAGGGGTAACAGGTAAGTTTATTGGCGAAAATATTATTGGATTAAATGAAGGAAGTGCTTCTGGTTGGGATTTTTCTCTGGATCATTTTTTATTAGATATTGAAATGAATCATTTGAGAGGAGGAGAGTTTAAGGGGAAACTCGTATTACCAGTATCTCAATTAGATAGTTTACAATACAATGCCGTATTTCAACCAGGAGAGTACAAATTAGCTGTAAAAACTGAAAATGATATAAAGTTTGATGTTTGGAAAGCAAAGGTTCATTTGACTCAAGATTCTTATGTTGAAATGAAAGTGAAAGATGGGAAGTTTAGACCGAAGGCGAGTTTAAATGGTTCTATGAGTTTGGCATCAGGATTAAAAAAGGATGATTCGTCTAATAGTTACGATAGTTCTAAAAATATCATCGATTTTAAAGGGATTACCTTTCAAAAAATGGTGCTGCAAACAGAATCTCCGAAATTCTCTGTGGATTATTTTGGGATAAAAGGAAGATTGCAATTAGCCAATTTCCCAATTGCAATTAATGAAATTGGGCTTAAAACACCTTCAGATAATAAGGCAGAATTACTTTTTGATTTTGAAGTGAATCTAACTTCCGAATCTGATGGGGGAAATGGTGGAGCCTCGAAGCTGGCTATCAAAGGAAAATTAGATGATACGGGTAACAAATGGAAGTTCGATGGGGTTCGACTGGAACATTTGTTTATTAGAATGGATGTAGCGGGAATGCAACTGAAAGGTGCCATTTTTATTTTTGAAGATGATCCAACTTATGGGACTGGTTTCGCGGGTGCTGTTGGTGCAAAGTTCTCAACAGGACTGAATTTTGAATGTGAGGCGAAAGCTCTTTTTGGAAGAACAGAAACTTTCCGTTATTGGTATGCTGATGCTAAAGTAACGATACCGGGTGGAATTCCAGTATTTCCGGGTTTTGCTCTAAATGCTTTTGGAGGTGGTTTCTATAATAAAATGCGAATGGCAGGAAACACAAATGTTCAAGATGCCGCCTATAAAGAAATTGGAGCTTCGACATCAGGTGTAATATACGAACCTTACGAGCAAAATTCATTTGGAATGAAAGCTTCCGTAGGAATCATTACTCAGAATTCTGAAGATTTATTCAATGCTACCGTAGAGTTTGGTATGGCATTTCGAAGATCTGGAGGATTACAAGAAGTATATCTAAAAGGTTTTGGTCAGTTGATTGCTTCTCTTCCTTCTGATTTCTTTGATACGGTAAATAATAATTTAACAAGTATAGCGGCAATTGGAAGCCAAGGAATACCTGAAATGACACCAACCGCTGCTATTTCTGCTAATGTCTTTATAGGATTTGATTTTGTCAATGATATTTTCCATTCAACTTCCGAAGTGTACATCAACTTCTTTGGAGTGTTAAAAGGTATTGGACCTAACGGAAGAGCTGGGTGGCTCGATTTTTATGTGTCTCCCGATGAATGGCATATACTCGTAGGAACACCTGAAGATAGAGTGGGAGTTAAAATAGATCTAGGAATTCTAAAAGTTCAAATGGATAGTTACTTTATGACGGGTGATGATCTACCAGGAAGTCCTCCACCTCCGCCAATAGTAGCTGATATTTTAGGAATGGATGTTAGTGAGCTCGATTATATGAGAGATGCCAATATGTTGAAATCTGGAAAGGGTTTAGCATTTGGATCTAGTATGAGTGTATCAACTGGAAATTTAAAGTTTTTGATATTCTATGCTCGTTTTGATGCGGGAATAGGTTTTGATATAATGCTAAAGGATTATGGTGATGCTTATTGTAGAGGATCTTCGGAACCTGTAGGAATGAATGGTTGGTATGCAAATGGTCAGGCATATGCATATCTGCAAGGAGTTTTGGGGCTTACATTTAAACTGTTTGGAATTAAAAAGAAGCTTCCAATCATTTCAGGAGGTGGTGCCGTATTGCTGCAAGCACGTTTGCCAAACCCTGCATGGTTTAGAGGGTATTTGGCTGGGAAATATAGCCTTTTAGGAGGACTTGTTAAGGGGCGTTTCCGATTTAAAATTGAGTTTGGTGATAAATGTGATATGGTTGGAGCAAGCCCTCTAGATGGTATTGTTGTGATTAGTGATTTAACACCAAAAGATGGAAGTAGTAATGTTGATGTATTTGCAGCTCCTCAGGCGGTTTTTAACATGCAGATAAACAAAGTTTTTGATATTCCAGATGATACAGGAGATAGAAGGTATAAAATTTTATTGGATGAGTTTAACGTAACTCATAATGGGAAGAAAATTGTTGGTGAAGTGAAATGGAATGATCGAAACGATGTAGCTGCTTTTTATTCTCATGAAATCTTACCACCACACTCTCAATTGAAGGCAAAGGTGCAATTATATTTCCAAGAATATAAAAATGGAAGATGGGAAACAATGCGATCAGGAGGTAAAACTGCAACAGAATTTAGAGAAGTTAGTTTTACAACAGGAGAGGCACCAACTACAATTCCGTTATCAAATATTGACTATATGTATCCTGTTCTTGGTCAGAAAAATTACTATAAAGATCAGTACAAGACGGCTTATATTAACTTAAAAAGAGGGCAATCCTATCTTTTTGATGAGGTACCAACATGGAAAAAAGAAATGAATATGGTTTCTGGATATGGAAGGCAATTTAAGAAGGCTTATAGTTATAATAGAGCCAGCAAACAGATAACGTTTGCTATGCCTCCTCAAATAGATAATCAAACAGATTATAGTGTGAGTTTAATGTTAGTATCAGATGGAAATAAGTTAGACACAAATGTTAGTGAAAGTTATCAATCTAAAGATATAAATGGAGACAGTAATAATACAGCTGAAGTAAAATCAAGAAAAGCTCAAGGTAGTATTAGTAAAGATGGTGAACGAGAACTTTTAGCGTATGACTTTAAAACGAGTGCTTTCCGAACTTTCCGAGGGAAAATGAGAGCAATGAGAGTGGTAAAAGACTTGTATGATTATGCTGTTTATCCAGCAGGAATTGTTTTATTATCACGTATTGATTACTTAGAAACCTTTGATATTCCAGAACTAAAAGGAAGTCAATTTACAGGAAATAGACCGCTTGTAGTAGCAACAGCAAATCTCGATGATAGTTATTACCGAAGAGATGTTTATCCAATGCTTTACCAAGGCTATCCTTTCGGAGGTGTTATATCAGTAACTCGTGAAACTAATAAAATAGGAGTTCCTCCCAAAGAAGCTGTAAATCCTTTGTCATGGTATGTAACCTATGCAGAAAATGGAGACCAAGCAGAAGCCAATTTTTATAGTCCGTACCAATATGAATTGGGGTATTATTATTACAGAGACTTTATTGATTTGAGATATCAACTAGTCAATTCAGATTTACCTTGGGAAACAAATCAGAGATATTTGAGATTAGCTACGGACCCTTTTCCAGAAATGAGAAAAGGAAGATATAGAGCAACTTTAAAATATATGCTGCCGGGGCAATCAAGAGCGAGTTCAAGCCATCAAATTAAATACGAAAATTTACTTGATTAAGATGAAGAAATTAACTGTAATTTATTTATTCCTAGGAATAATATCGAGTGTTTATTCACAAAAGGAAATAGGGGGAGAGGCTCCAGAGGTAAAAGTAATAGCGACTGTTGCAAATAATAAAATATTATTGAGATGGGCAGTTACAACACCTACAGCCTGGACCTACGCTAATAAATTTGGATATCATATTGAAAGAAAAACAATAGTTAAGAATGGTGAGGTACTGAAGAGTCCTGTAGTTAAATCTTTAACGAAAACTCCAATGAAACCTCGTCCAATGATGGAATGGAAGGAGTTTACTGAGAAAAATGTAAATGCGGCAATTGCAGCTCAAGCTTTGTATGGAGAAGATTTTGAAGTGGATATGAACAATGGAGGTAACGGTCTTTTGGACATTATCAACAAATCCCAGGTGATAGAACAGCGTTTTTCTTTTGCTTTGCACGCTGCTGACCAGGACTTTGAAGTTGCGAAATTTTCAGGTTTGGCCTTTGAAGATACAAAAGTCAATGAAGGCGAAAGTTATTTGTATAAGATTCGAATTGCATTTCCATCGAACGAAAATAAAAAAGTGAAATCAGGAGGAGCCTACATTGGCTTAAAAGACAAAACACCTCTACCTGAACCGAAAGAGTTTGTTGGAGTTTTTAAAGATAAAACGGTGCTATTATCATGGAATAGGGAAATAGTGAGCCATTTTTATACAAATTACATAGTTGAAAAATCAGAAGATGGAGGGAAGAATTTTAAAGAATTATTAGGAACTCCACTTGTAGATTTGGGAGGAAGGGAGCGAAATCCATCAAATAGAATGATGTATATTGATAGTCTCTTTCAAAATGATAAAACATACAAGTATAGAATAAAGGGAGTTTCGCCTTTTGGAATTGAAAGTCCATATTCTAAAGTAGTCTCAGGAAAAGGGATTACACCATTAACGTTTACACCTTTTATTACTGATGTAATTGTTGATAATTATGGAGTAATGTTGAAGTGGGAATTTGCTGATGAAGCAGTTCATACCTTAAAAAAATTCAAATTATTAAGATCAAATACTCCGAAAGGAAAGTATTTAGTTATTAACGATAACATTTCAAAAAATCAACGGAGTATTCGTTTAACGGGACTTCAGCCAATTAATTACTATAAAATAGTAGGAGAAGGTTTCGATGGAGGAACTCGAGAGTCTTTTCCGAAAATGGTTCAACCAGATGATAGTACACCACCAGCAATACCTTCTCTTTTAAACGGAACAATTGATTCTTTAGGGGTAGTAAGACTTCAATGGAAGCAAAATGTGGAAATAGATTTTCTGGGATATAGAGTTTTTAAAGCGAATTTGAAAACAGATGAATTTACTCAGATAACCTTTGAACCAATACCTCAAAGTTCGATCATCGATACGGTGAACATAAAAACACTGAACAAACATATTTATTATAAAGTTCAGTCATTTGATAAAAGGTATAATCCTTCTGATTTTTCGGAAGTTCTAGAATTGAAAAGACCAGATATTGTACCACCAACACCTCCTGTTTTTACATCTTTTAATACAGATAAAGGATCTGTGTCATTAAATTGGATTACGAGTAAAAGTGAAGATGCTCAATTCACAAATATTTATAGAAAAGAAAAAGGAGTAGAAGCCTCTTGGGAGCTACTGGCGTCAATTCCATTGCCTGGTACAGAGTATATAGATAAAAAGGGAATTCCGAATAAAACCTATTTATATACGGCTTTAACCACTGACGAATCAGGATTGGAATCAGAACCAATTAGCCCTTTAAAAATTACTATTGTAGATAATAGTCCTAAACCCATAATTGACCGATTTGATGCGGAGGCCAATAGGATCGAAAATTATATCCAATTAAAATGGACTTATAAATATCCGAATGTTAAAGAATTTAAATTATACAAGGCCCAAGAAGGTAAAAAACCAACTTTATATAAGGTCTTGGCATTTAATACCGACAATTTTAAAGACAAAAATTTACTGATAAATACCAAATATTCTTATTTGCTACAAGCAGTTTTTAGTTCTGGCTCTAAATCTCCCCTAAAAAAAATAGAAATTAACTACTAAACTTTATGCGGCATGAAAAAAAATATACTATTTATTATAGCCTTGATTTTTTATGGAGTATCATTTGCACAAACTTATACATTAAAAATAAATGGATACATAGGTCAAGGAAGCTCAAGCTGTGGATCGAATAAAAATGGATTGAAAGAAATACGGGTATACTTTAGCAATGGTTCATCTGAACGATTTGCTTACAACTCATCTCAATTTATCAATAGAGACTTTTCATATCAAAAAAATTATAGTGTTAACAAAAGGGTTACACGAATAATGTTTCATACAATAACAAGAAAACGAAGAAAATGGGGAAATTGTAGGAGTTCAAAAGAGAGTAGAAAAACAATAAATGTTAATGGGACTTGTTTTTCACAAAGATATTCTAAAAATCAAGTGTTTCGTGACGCCATAAACAGGGGTTGGGCACAGGTTACCATGACTCCAAATGTGAATATTTCCTTTACTAGCGGTAGTCCTACATCGGCTAGTATTTGCGAAAACTCTTCAATCGGTTTAAGAGCTACTTCTCGGTTTACCCCAACTAGAAGTGTTTATAATTGGGAATTTTTCGATACTATTAATACAGCAACACAAACACATCCCACTTATCAGAGACTTCTTGACGAAGTTCAGAAATATAGAGATTTATTAAGAACATGTTCGTCATGGACATGTCATATGTTTAGAGGCTTCTTAAGGAGGGCAGAGGAAGCTCGAGACAACTATACTGGCCCTCGAACTCATCAAGTAGCAGTTTGGCGATCTATTTCTGCAGGTCGTGGAAGATCGAGTTTTAATTTGAGATTAAGTCACTTATATTCAAATTCATCACATAGAGACAGAGCATTAAATAGATCAATAAATATACGTGTAAAACCAAGTTGTGCAGGTGATTATAAATCTAGGACTATTAGTGTGACTTTTAGAGCGGAAGGGCCAAGGAGTGCAGGTAGTCCATCGGTAAAGCAACCAACGTGCTCATATTCCACAGATGCCAATTTTGTTCTATACTTCAATAGGCAAGTAAAAAGTGGGGAAAAGGTTAATATTGTTTTAAGGAAGAAGTTAAGTCGTTATCCCTATACTTATGTCGCTTTTGATGATAGAAAGAATATAACTTTTTTCCGTCGATCGGGTGGAAGATGGACCTATGATTGGAGGGCTACTAATTTACCGGTAGGTAACTATGAGGTATCGATAACAGGAAAATTTAATGGAAAAAACACATGTGGTGAACGCACATTTAGGTTTCCTATAAATGCAGTAGCTCCAGTAGAATTTGACGCATCTAAAATTCAAGATGAACAATGTTTCGGAAGTAAAGATGGAAAAGTAGACATTTCCGCATCTGGTGGTTCAGGACAATTTATTTATAGCTTAGATAATGGTAGAACATGGAGCAGTCGGTTTTCTGGGTCAACACAAGTGTCAGGATTGGCCCCTGCTACCTATAGAATTTTAGTAAGAGATTCAAAGGGATGTGAAGATAAAACTAAAGGAAATATTCCTATAAAAATAGAATCAAAGAGTGCTATATCTCATTCTCCTGGTACTGTAACGATGCCAAGTGCTTCTGGACAGAGTGATGCTTCAATTAGAATAAATAGTGTTTCAGGAGGTACATCAAATTTCAATTCTTATGATTATAGAGTTTTAATTAATGGCAGTACTTCAAATACTATCAGAGGGACAGCTTACAGGAATGGTTTTACTATAAATAATTTACCAGCAGGAAATCATAAAATCATTTATACCGATAAGAATGGATGTGAGAGACAGTTAGATTTACCTAGAATTACAAATCCAGCTCCTGTAACTTTTTCAGTTTCATCAGTTCCGCCAGATTGTTTTGGTGATCGTGGTCGTATTAATATAAATAACATTAGAGGAGGATATCCTGATTATACGGTATTTATTAAACAAGGGAATACCGTTGTGAAAACAATTTATAATGTACGTACTAGTACTTCTGCCAATGTTAATCCTGGTGATTACACCGTTGAGGTAAAAGATCGAAGAAGTGGAGAAGCTCAACGAAATATTACTGTTGCAGGGCAAAGTGAAGTCAAAATAGCAAATATTTTTACAGATCGAATAAGATGTAATGGACAAAAAGCGAGAGTAACAGTTTTAGGAACGGGAGGAAAAACAGGAAGATATCAATATGCCGTTTGGAAAGGGAGCAGAACCGTATGGCAAAATAATAATGTGTTTCTTCTTGACAAAAATCAATACGTTGGATACCGATTTAGAATACGCGATAAAAACGTAACAAGTTGTATGTCTTCAGTTTCTAGTCCAATAAGAATTACAGAACCTGAGCCCATTGAAATAACTAACGTGAACAGAATCCATAATATGGTTTTCAACGGAAGTTCAGGAAGTATAGGTTTATCATTAAGAGGCGGAACACCTGGGTATACTGTTACTTGGATAAAGCGAGGAGATAGTTCTTTCTCAAGATCTGGAACTTATATTTCTGGGTTAAAAGCGGGTATTTATGTAGCTACAATCAGAGATGTGAATTTATGTACTATTTATTCGGATGAAATTGAAATTACGGAGTTACCAGAATTAAGGGTACAATTGAGTATATCTAAAGCCATAGATTGTCATGGAGGAAAAGGTGATGTAAGAGCTCAGGTTTTAGGAGGATCAGGATCGTATACCTATAGATGGAAGAGAAATGGAGTTAACATTACCAGTTTTGGAGGTGTTCTTACGAATAGAGTTGAAGGAAATTATTCCGTTACTGTAAATGATGGATATACAAGTAAAACGGCATTTGTTTCTTTAACAGAACCAGATCCTTTGGCTTTCGATATTACAAAAACTGATGTAACCTGTTTTGAGGTAAGTAATGGTACCATTAAGTTGAATATTAGTGGAGGAACGGGTGTATATTTTTATTCTATTGATAATAAAATTAGCTACGTTCCAACAGCCACGTTATCGAATAATACGATTCGAGGACTTTCAAATAATACCTATGATGTATGGCTGAAAGATAGTAACGGGTGTGAGGTTAGTTCTTCAAAAACCGCTACTATAACACAACCATCCGAGGTAATTTTGAATTTAAATACTAAAGTAAATTGTGAGGTTCCGGGAGGAAATGGAGGAAGTATTTCAATAAATACCTCAGGAGGTATTACACCTCATGCTTATCAGTGGAGAAAAGCTGGTGATGTATCATTTTCAAGAACTACAAAAGATATAGAAAATCTTTACGCAGGATTCTATACTGTAAAAGTAACCGATGGAAATGGTTGTGAAAAAACGGATACATTTGAAGTCAAGGAGCCACAACCTTTAGTAGTATCTATTACTCAAACACAAGAAATTCCTTGTTTTGGTGATAGTAAAGCCTCATTGAAGGCTATTGTAGAAGGAGGATATCCTATCATTTCCACACCAGCAGATTTTACCTATAAGTGGTTTTCAATCGTAGGGAATGATAAAATTCCATTAAACACAGACTATTCTTTGACCTCAATTTCAGATTTACCAATTGGGAAATACCGAGTAGAAGCTTCAGATATTAAAGGTGAAGATAATTTTGCCGAGATTATTGTTACACAGCCAGACATACTTGGAGTAACCTTACAAACAGTAAAAGACGTTAGTTGTTATGAAGGGAATGATGGAGAAATTACTGTAAATGTATCAGGAGGAACTTCGGGATATACTTATAAATGGTCTAAACATGGTGATGCGAGCTTTAATGCTCTAAGTAAGGATGTATCGGGGCTTAAAAAAGGAGTTTATTTTGTTGAAGTTACTGATGCCAATGGATGTGTTACAGTTTCTGAGGATATTAAAGTTAAACAACCGAGCTCGGGAGTTTCAATTGATGCAGTAACCATTACAAATTTGAGAGGATTCGAAACTAATGATGGAAGTATTGTCATTTCAGTTATAGGGGGAACTCCTGGGTATACCTATGAATGGAGATCGGTTACAAATACGACCATTTTAAGCACAGAAAACAAGGTTGAGAATCTTGAAGCAGGAGAGTATATAGTGACAATTAAAGACAGAAATAATTGTGTTTTAAGTCAAAATTATACCGTAACTCAACCATCTAAATTAATAGTTTCAAGCATCGTTCAAATGGATGAAATACTATGTAAGGGAGATGAAACAGCCAGATTAGATATGGTGGTTGATGGAGGAGTTGCTCCTTATACTTACAATTGGTATTTAAAAGGGAGTCCTACTGTATTATCAACTGAAAGCTTTGTTGAGAACTTAGGAGCTGGTATTTATGTGGCTGAAGTAATTGATGCAAACCTAATTAACGCTCAAAAAGAATTTACGATAACCGAGCCGACACAATTGGATTTAGGATCAATAGCTATTACTGATGTATTGTGTTATGGTGAGGCAACTGGAGAAATTAATGTAAGTGCTATTGGAGGAACACCTCCATATACTTTCAGTTGGAGGCATGGTGAAAGTGAGGCTAATATTTCAACATTATTGGCAGGAAGTTATACACTAACAGTAAGAGATAAGAATTTCTGTGAGATCACTAGAACTTTTGAGGTACAATCTCCGTTGACTCCAGTAGCGATAAATTTAGTAGAAAAGAAGGATGCTACAGGTTTTGGATTGTCAAACGGAAGTATAAAGGTTGATGTTACTGGAGGTACTCCAAACTACAGTTATCAATGGAAAAATTCAACGGGAGATATTTTAGCGAGTACAACTCACGAAATTCATAGTTTAAAGGCCGATACCTATACTTTAACCATTCAAGATAATAATGGGTGTATTAAACAATCGAATTATGTAATTACGGAACCTGAAAAACTGGAAGCTTCAATTGATTATGGAACCATTCTATGTCATGGTGAAAAGGCAAAACTAAAGGCTTTGGTCAAAGGAGGTGTTATGCCCTATACTTATGTATGGAAGGATTATGAAAATCAAGTGATTTCAAATAATGACTTTATAGAAGTACTTGCAGGAACCTATTCATTAGAAGTAATTGATGCTAATAATAATACCACTCAAATAAGTAATATAGTTCTTTCGGAACCACCATTACTTGAGTTCGCTGATGTAAATATTACAGATGTATTGTGTTATGGAAATAGTACAGGGAGTATAAATGTAAACGTAAACGGTGGAGTTGCCCCATATACTTATAGTTGGAGACATGGTGATATTGGAAGTGAATTAACAAATCTTCCATCAGGAAGTTATACAGTTACCGTTCGAGATAAAAATCTTTGTGAAATTACAAGAACAGTAGAGATACAATCTCCTTTAGCTCCTCTAGAAATTAGTCTAGTTGAAAAGCTTGATGCCACAGGATTTGGATTAACGAATGGTAAAATAGAAGTAAATGTAAGCGGAGGAACTACTGGATATACCTATGTTTGGAAAGACTCCTTAGGAAATATTTTATCTAATACTACAAATTTACTAAGTAATATTGGTGCTGATGAATACGAATTAATAGTTACCGATTCCGCTGGTTGTATTTCTACTTCGGTTTATACTCTTACCGAACCTGAAAAACTAGAAGTTCGTGTCGATGAACTTGCTATTTCTTGTAAAGGTGAGAAAGGGAAGTTGAGCTCTATAGTAACAGGAGGAGTAGTACCGTATGCATATGTTTGGAAAGATATAGATGGAAATATCATCTCTACGGATAGTTTTATCGAAGTATTAGCTGGGACTTACCATGTTTATATAACGGATGCAAATAACAACGTAACAGAATTAACTAATATTGATTTAATTGAACCAACTCTGTTGGAGTTTGGAAATATCAATATTGAAAATGTAATTTGTTACGGAGCAGCTACAGGAACTATTGATGTGGAAGTTCTAGGAGGTGTACCTCCATATACATATAATTGGAGTCATACAGCTCAAAATGAATCTTCTCTTTCGAACTTAATTAGCGGCGTATACAGTCTTGTAGTTACCGATCAAAATGGTTGTTCGATATCGAATAGTGAAATTACAATATCACAGCCTGATGTATATGAAATAGCCGAAACAAGTTTAATTCGACCAACTTCAAATACCATCCATGATGGAAAAATAAATGTAAAAATAGTAGGAGGTGTAGCTCCTTACAATTATTTGTGTACTGATGAAAATGGAGATGTGTTTAAGGATATTACTACTAGTTTAACAGATTTGGATATCACGAATCTTGGTGAGGGAACTTATACTATCAGAGTAACGGATGCTCAAGGATGTATAGCTGAAGAAACATATAATCTAGCCAATCCTGGTGAGTTATTGGTTAACATTGAGCAAATTCAAGAGATTACTTGTTTCAATGGAAATAGCGCCGTTTTAGACGTAATTACTATTGGTGGAGCAGGAGGGAATAGTTATACATGGTATAATGCAGCCGATGATACTGTTGTAGGGAATCAAAAGCAATTAGTAAACGTTCCTTCGGGAATTTATTATGTTATTGTTGATAATGCGGATGGAATAAACGAAAGAAGCCCATTAATAGAGGTATCAGAGCCTGTTAAAATTGAAACTACTCTTTCAATAGAGAACGCTTCATGTTACCAAGCAAACGATGGTCAAATTTTATTAGATGTTACAGGAGGAAATGGAGTATATAAATATCGTGTATCATATCAAGGAAATTCCTATTCGAATTGGGTAGATATTCAAGGGACAAACGCTATCATTTCTGGTTTAGAACCTGGTGAATATAAAGTACAATTAAAAGACGGTTTTAACTGTTTCGGTTTGAATAACCAAGGGAATGATGAGTTTGTTGTGAATATTACTGAGCCGGAATTACTTGAAATTGGCTTGGTGAATAGTGTGAATCCAACAGGGTTTAGTTTATCAAATGGAATTATTGAGGTTAATGTTGTGGGAGGAACAGCTCCATATCTTTATACTTGGACAAATGAAGTTGGCCATCAAATTGGTAATGCATCGTTAATTGAAGGATTAGCAGATGGAAATTATACCGTTACTATTAAAGATGCGAATGGTTGTTCAACTCAACAAGAATATGAGTTAATTGAACCAGCCAAACTTGAAGCCGCTATTATTAGGACGTCTATAATAAGTTGTAATGGTTCTTCAGACGGGGGATTGAAAGTTGTTGCTGAAGGTGGTGTCGGTAATTATACATACCGTTGGTTTAAACATGGAAACTCGGTTACATTAGGCACCGATGCAATTATAAACGAGTTAAATGCAGCTACCTATTATGTCACGGTTACAGATTCAAATAACAACAGTTTTACAACATTAGGGTATGAATTACAAGAACCAGAAGTTTTAACACTCGATTTATCGGCCGATTACGTTTATTGTGGAGATGGAAATGATTGGACTATAACAAGTAGTATTACTGGAGGAACACAACCGTATACTTATTTATGGAATAATGGTGAAGCAACCCCTAATTTAGAAAGTGTGGTTTCTGGAAGTTATCAACTTACTGTGGTTGATATTAATGGATGTAGAGTGTCACAACAGGTTAAATTAAGGACTCCATCAACCTTAACAATAAATACACTGAATACATCGAATCCAACAGGATTTGGTTTATTTAATGGAAGCATCCAAACAGAAGTGGTTGGAGGAACTCCTCCTTACAATTATTCTTGGACATCAAATACTGGGCTAGATTTACCAAATAGTTTACATATTGAAAATCTTCCAAAGGGAGAATATACCTTGGTTATTGTTGATTCAAAAGGATGTACTATTTCTCAGGATTATACCTTAACACAACCAGATAAGTTAATCGCTTCTGTAGTTCGTACCTCAATCATTAGTTGTAATGGAGAATCAAATGGTGCTTTACGAGTTGAAGTGAGTGGAGGAGTACCAGGGTACCATTTCAAATGGTATAAAGAAGGTGATTCTACAGTGATTAGTACTTCTTCTGTTTTAAATAATTTATCAATGGGTTCTTATTATTTTATTGTTGAAGATGCCAATGGTAATATTGCAGAGAGTGAAAGGTATGAATTAACCCAGCCAGAGGTGTTAGAGTTAACTTTAACCTACGATTATGTGAACTGTGGATTGGAGAATGAATGGACTGTTAATGCAAATGTGACTGGAGGAACGGAACCGTATACTTATTTATGGAACACGAATGATAACACTTCATCAATAACGAATGTAGTGGCAGATACTTACGAAGTGACTATTGTGGATATTAATGGTTGTAGAATCAATAAAAGTGTTACAATTAATTTGCCTGAACCTCTAGAAATAACACAGGAAGAAGTGGTGAATCCGACTTGTTATCAAGGTAGTGACGGAAGTATTGAAATTGTTGTTGATGGTGGAACAGGTCCATATACTTATGATTGGAATAACGGTGATTCTAGTAGTAGCATTGAACATTTAATAGCGGGAGAATATAATGTAATTGTTACTGATAGCAGAGGCTGTAAAGTATTAGGAGAATATATCGTAGAAGATCCAGAACCAGTTCATTTAGATTTAGGTGAAGATATTACTTTATGTAATGGTCAAACAGCTGTGTTAGATGGAACTGTTATGGATGGTATTAGGTATCGCTGGAGTTCGGACAACGGATTTAGTAGTTCCAATGCAATTATCGAAGTAAATCAACCAGGAACGTATAAATTACATGCAGTAGATAATAAAGGCTGTGAAGCTATAGATGAGATTGTTATAAAATCATCGGAAGAAGATATAATGGCAGACTTTATAGTATCGACACAGGTGTTCAAAAATGAAAGTTTTATTGCTGCTAATGTAAGTACACCAAGGCCTGATGAGTCAATTTGGATCCTTCCCGATAACGCTCAAAAGGTTGGTGAAGGTGTTAATTATGTAGAAGTACTATTTGATCAAGTAGGAGAATACGAGATAACCTTAATGACAAGAATAGGTGATTGCTACGAATACAAAACTAAGACTGTTTACGTTATTGAAAAACAAAATAATGGTGAATCGGATTCGGTTACTGGAAGTCAACCTATGATTGATGAGTTTGTTATTTATCCGAATCCTTCTTCAGGAAGGTTTAAGATCGATATGAAACTAAGAAAGGAAAATGAACTAAGTGTTAGAATATTCGGAATTTACAATAACAATTTAATAGATGTTAAGTCTGTAAATGGAAGTGATGAATATAACTTAGAATATGATTTACAACTAGGAACTGGTGTTTACATCGTTCTGGTAGAAACAGAAAATGAACGATTGGTAAAAAAGATCGTTGTTCAATAAAGAAAATCCCCTTTCTGAATTCAGAAAGGGGATTTTTTAAATAAATTATTTCGTCTATTATTTTCTTTCAAGTAGTGCCATATAAAATCCGTCGTATCCAGATTTATGAGCTAAAACCTTTTTATCACTTACAAAAGAAAAGTCTTTTCCTTCATCTGAAGCCAAAAATAATTCGACCTGTTGCTGATTTTCCGATGGTAGTACTGAACAAGTAGCATATACAAGTTTTCCTCCAGGTTTTACCATTTTTGAATACTTAGCTAATACTTCTTGTTGAATGCCTCTAATTCTATCTAAAAATGAAGGCTCAAGCTTCCATTTACTATCAGGGTTTCTTCTGATTACACCTAATCCAGAACACGGAGCATCGATCAATACACGATCTGCTTTGTCATGTAGTTTCTTAATTACTTTTGTTGAATCAATAACCTTAGTATCTATATTGTGAACTCCATTCCTTCTAGCACGTACCTTTAGCTTTTTTAATTTACTTTCGTAAATATCCATAGCTATGATTTGCCCTTTATTTTGCATTAACGAAGCTAAATGCAATGTTTTTCCACCTGCACCTGCACAGGTGTCAACCACTTTCATACCAGGTTGAACATCTAAATATTTTGCTACTAATTGAGAAGAAGCATCTTGAACTTCGAAATATCCTTTTTTGAAAGCCTCCGTTTTAAAAACGTTAGCGCGTTCTACTAACTTTAAGGCATCGTCATATCCTTTGATAGGAACTGCATTGATATTTTCGGTTGCTAGAACCTTTTGAAGTTTATCTTTGGTAATATTAAGAGTATTGGTTCTTAAAATAACTTCTGCTTGTTTGTTTAGAGCAGAAATCTCTTTTGTCCAAATATCTTCTCCTAATTCTTGTAGACCTATTTCGTCAATCCAATCAGGAATCGATTCTCTAAATTTTCTAATTTTTAAAAGTTCATCAAACTTACCTTTAATCCTTCTAGTAGGAGTTGGTTCTATTTGGTTCCAGTCAGGTAATTGAATTCCTCTTAATACACACCATACAGCAAACATTCTCCATAAATCAGGTCTTGAATAAGGTTCTTTTACATTGGCTATTTCTCCATACAAACGTTTCCAACGAACAATATCATAAATAGTTTCTGCTACAAACTTTCTATCTCTAGCTCCCCAACGTTTATCTCTTTTCAAAGCTAATTCCACAGCTTTGTCGGCATAAACATCCTCATTAAAAATATCGCGTAAACTATCAATAACCGCGAAAACCAAGTTCCTATGTAATCTCATTGATTGAATTTAAGGCTGCAAAGATAGTTGATTTTAGTGGTTTTTTGTATTTTCGTTAATAGGAACTGTCTTAATTTAATATGTCAATAAATTCAGATAGATTGAAGAACAAACATCTCGTAGTTTGTTAAAGACAAGTCTCTTAAGATTGTATTGTGAAAAAATAGAACAAACTTCCAATGAAAAATTTGACAATGATTTTTTTATTTCTTGGATTAATCTCTTCGAATATAAGAGCTCAAGAAGGATATATACACGAAGCTATAGAGTTTTCACTCAATGATAAAGTTGTTTTATTTGGGAATGATGTGAAACTAAGAAGCGAACCTAATACAACTTCAAAAACTTTAGAACTTTTACCAATTCTTTCAAAGCTAACGGTACTAGAAAAGACAACTAAAATCTTTTTATACAATGGAATTGAAAATCCTTGGTATAAAGTTAAGACAACAAACAATCAAGAAGGATATGTGGTAGGAGGCTTATTAGCATTGGATAGTAAGAAGGTTGATAATTGGACCTATCTGGTTCAGTTGAAGCTGAATGAAGAAAAATGGTTTGTGGTTTTAAGAGCAGTTCAAGAAAATAGTTCTGAATATATTGAAACAACGCATCAATTAGCGAATTCTACATTTTCGGTAAAAACCTATTCCAACAAAGGAGTAGAGGGAATTAAGAACATTATTTACCTAGATTATATGGCTGAAGCTTGTGGTGAAGAAGGTGGTGGTGTATATTTTTTTAATAACGGAACATCTTTATTAAAAGCTGCCGAAGTATCAAGTGTTGCGGATGGAGGTTTGTATTGGTTACATGAAGATTTAATATTTCCAAATGATAGAAAAGGAAAAGCAGGAAGAATTATTTTTATATCCGAGCATGGAGAGGTAATAGAAGAGGATTCAAATTATAAAAAAGAAACATTAGTATCTAAAGAATTTATTTGGGAAGGGAAGGAACTAAAATTAGATATAAGACAGGAGTAATAAAAGATGAACTTAAACAGTCCAGTTACATACATAAAGGGAGTAAGTGTTGCTAGAGCTGAATTATTGTATTCGGAATTAGGTGTTAAAACTTGTCGAGATTTATTACACCTTTTCCCTTTTCGTTACGTTGACAAAACACAGTTTTATACAATTAACCAATTACAACAGAACTCTTCTGAAGTCCAAATTGTTGGAAAAATTACGGGGATTAAAACGGTAAAGCAGAAAAGAGGGAGTCGATTGGTAGCGATATTTTCTGACAGCACTGGAACTATGGAACTCGTTTGGTTTAAAGGCGCTAAATGGATAAAAGACAATTTAAAAGTTAATGTTCCATATGTGATTTACGGTAAATTAAATTGGTATGGGGGCAAAGCTAGTATGCCGCACCCCGAAATGGAAACAGTACAGGCGTACAAAAGCAAGCTTCAAATGGCGATGCAGCCTGTATATCCTTCTACTGAAAAGTTATCGAATAAAGGGATTACCAATAAGGTTGTAAGGGGAATGATGATGAACTTGTTTCAACAGTTTTTTAGTACTATTGAAGAGAGTTTACCACAATATTTAATCGATAAGCATGAATTGATAGCCAAGAAGGAGTCACTACTGAATATACACTTTCCGAAAAGCCAGGAATTACTGGCAAAAGCTCAGTATCGCTTGAAGTTTGAAGAATTGTTTTTTATACAGTTGCAATTACTTCAGAAAAAACTCATTCGAAAAGCAAAGTTAAAAGGATTTGTTTTTGGAGAGGTTGGTGAAAAATTCACGGAGTTCTATTCAAATCATTTGCCATTTAGTTTAACCAATGCCCAAAAAAGAGTTTTAAAGGAAATTCGGAAAGATGTCGGTTCTGGTGCTCATATGAATCGATTGTTACAAGGAGATGTTGGATCTGGAAAAACGATTGTGGCATTGTTAACAATGCTTTTGTCAATTGACAATGGATACCAAGCAACGATAATGGCTCCTACTGAAATTTTAGCCATTCAGCATTATAATGGAATAGCTCAGTTACTTGAAAATACATCAATTAAAGTCGATTTGCTTACTGGGTCTACAAAAACAAAAAAGCGTAGAGAAATTCATGCTGGTTTAGAAGAAGGAAGTTTGCATATTCTTATTGGAACGCATGCTATCTTGGAAGATAAGGTACAGTTTAACAATCTAGGAATTGCCATTATTGATGAGCAACATCGTTTTGGTGTAGAACAGCGTTCTCGCTTATGGAAAAAAGGAAGGCAAGTTGAGGGGGAAGAATTAGTACCACCACATATTTTGGTAATGACAGCAACGCCTATTCCTAGAACTTTAGCAATGTCTGTTTACGGAGATTTAGACGTTTCTGTAATTGATGAATTACCACCTGGAAGAAAAGAAATTAAAACGGTACACCGTTATGAAAGCCACAGATTAGGAGTTTTCAAATTCTTAAAAGATGAAATAGAGAAGGGGAGACAAGTGTATGTTGTGTATCCGTTAATTCAAGAGTCTGAGGCTATGGATTATAAGGATCTAATGGATGGTTATGAAAGTATTGCCAGAGAATTTCCTAGTCCAAAATATCAAATTAGTATTGTTCACGGACAAATGAAGGCCGCGGATAAGGATTATGAAATGGATCGTTTTGTGAAAGGCGAAACACAAATCATGGTGGCAACTACGGTAATTGAAGTAGGAGTGAACGTTCCAAATGCTTCTGTAATGGTGATTGAAAGTGCTGAACGTTTTGGATTAAGTCAATTGCATCAGTTGAGAGGAAGAGTAGGACGAGGAGCAGAACAGAGCTTTTGTATTTTATTATCTAGCTATAAATTGTCATCTGACGGTAAAACCAGATTAAAAACAATGGTTGACACCTCAGATGGATTTAAAATTGCTGAGGTAGACTTGAAACTTCGTGGTCCTGGAAATATTATGGGAACACAGCAAAGTGGTGTTCTCAATTTGAAGATAGCAGATGTTGTAAAGGATTCTCCAATATTACATGTAGCCAGAAAAACAGCAATTGAGACTATAAATGATGATCCAGCCTTAGCTAAACCAGAAAATGAGAGTTTAAATAAGGTAATTTCTCAACTTCGAAAGAAAACAGGTATTTGGAGTAATATTAGTTAGTTTTTTTTAGTTATAAATGTAACAGGAGAGTATTAAGTAACCTTTACGAACAATATGTGAAATCCAAGTTTGTTAATGTCAATGGCTATGACCTCTTATTGTTCTTATAAAACTTTTGCAATTTTTAGCTTTCCACTATGATATAATTCAGATAAAGAGGTCACCTTATTTTTATAATAAGGAAGAGAATCGTTAAATGAAAGATGGTTGTCTGCGATAAAAATATAATTATCTCTGTCTTGTAATATACTTAGGTTATCTTGATTTAATTGAATAAACTCTATGTAACCCAAACATTTTAATTCAAAGGCTTCTTCGATTGTGATAGCATCATTATTGTAGGTAAACATATGTTTAGTTCCACCACCTTCCTTTCCAAACCATGGAATTACCCTTGTCGATTTAATTTCAATATATTCAGGTAGTTTATTAAGCATAAAGTATTTTTCTTCATAATTCAAGAAGTCGTCAGGGAGTGATTTATTGTCAAATTTCTCATCGATAGACCAAAAGAAAATCCCTTGATTTTGCCAAGCTGGATCTTGTTTGTTTTTGATTGATTTTTGATTGAAGTAATGCATTAAAAAATTTACTCCAAGGGAAAATGTTAAAATAGACTCATTGATTAACCAATTAAATTTAGATAGCTCGTCTTTACTCATGTCAGGGGTGATCTTTTCATGAGTTTTGTTAAAATATTTGTCATTTAACCCAACAGCTTTTTCCATAATGGCAGTAACGAGGTCGTTATGGAGACCTTTTTCTTTTAAAAACTTAAAAGCATCTTCTTGAGTCTTGTTTTCATTGCATAAAATATCTAAAGTACCTAATAATAATTTATCGAGTTCATCTTTTGTTAAGCTCTTACTGCTGGTTTTGTCTTCTTTCTTCTTTCTATTAAAAAAATTAAATAACCCCATAATAATACCATAGTTTATTTTGATGTGGCAAAATACAATAAAGCCCTTAAATAAACTGGATATAAAGAGAGTAAACTTGGTAAATTATAAGAATATTACTTCATGTTATATTGAGATAAGTATAGGATAGAACTTATTAGCAGAGAGTTCTTAGCGTTCAAATTAGTTTTTAAGCGTTTAGATTTTTTTAGATGCATCAATCAACTGAAAATTATACCTATCAAATTCATGTCCGTTAACAAAGATTGAAACTTGATGAAGTCAATTGCTGTAAGAAATTTTCTTATCATGTCTTAATGCAAAAATTGTTATAAACTATGAGTCATCTAAAAATCCGTTATTTTTAAAATAGAGACGAGAATGGTAATTATAAATTGGCCGTATTATTTGCGTTGTTAAACCTGTTAAATCTCCCGATATAACTGTGTTAGTTGATTTTTTGTTTTTGATAATTATTTTGTTTAAAAATTGGTTTTTTTTTATAGAAAATCAAAAAAAAATCAGGTAAGTTTAATTAAGTTTGCTTTTCATAACACAAACTTAATTTTAAAAATTACTAACTATGTTTAAAAAACAAAAATTTATTAATTATTCTTTAGCCGCAATGCTAAGTTTTTCTTTGTTTAATTGTAGTCAAGTCGAAGATGTCAATAATGAAAACACTTCTATTGCATCAGAGACGCAAGACTCCAAACAAAATATTATTCCGAATAGTTATATAGTTCTATTAAAAGGAGGAGATACGTCAAACACAAAGAGAACAAAATTTGTAAGTAAAAAAGCTGACGATATTTTAGGAAATCTTGGAATTAATAGTTCTAAAAAAGTAAAAGCTTATGAAGGGTTTATTAACGGATTCGGTGTAAATGATATTACGGAAAGAGAAGCTGAGAAATTAAAAGAGGATCCTAATGTAGATAAGGTAATTCCTAATTTTTATTTACAACTTGAGGATCACAAGAAGAATGGATTTACCCTTTTAACTGAGGAGGAGTTGAGTGAGATGGGAATGAATAATCTTGGAAGAAGATATGAAGGAGAGTATGAAGGGGAGTATATGCCCTTTGGAGTTAGTTTAGTTGGATTACAGAGTGGAGAAGGAAAAACTTCTTGGGTAATTGATTCAGGGGTTGCACCACATGGTGATTTGAATATTGATGCGGACAGAAGTGCTAGTTTCATTAACAATCCAACAGTTTTTGAACTTTCTAATGGAAGTAAGTATTACTATCCTCAATCAGAGGATCCAGATTCATGGATAGACGAGAATGGTCATGGAACTCATGTTGCTGGAACTATTGGAGCAAAGAATAATGGTTCTGGTGTAATAGGGGTTGCTCCAGGGGCTAATATTGTCGCTGTAAGGGTATTTGATAAGAATGGATTTACTACTGGTTTTTCATTGTTAAGCGGAATTAATTACGTAGCTAGAAATATTGGTTTTGAAGATACTTGGAATTACAGTATTGGTTCTAGAGTAAGAGGAAGAAATTGGGTTATCGACTTCTTTATCATGCAAATAGCATCAAAGGCTAAAGGAGCCATTTCAGCTGGTAATAATAATGATGATACTTTTTACTATTCGCCACAACATATTCAATCGGATCAAACATGGGTGGTTGGAAGTTTAGATTTTTTAGGTAATACATCAGGTTTTACAAGTTATGGTGAAAGTGTTGATTGTTACGCTCCAGGTTCAAATGTGGTATCAACTTATTTAAATGGAAGATTTTCTATTCTAAGTGGAACTTCTATGGCAGCACCACATGTGGCAGGAATCTTATTAGTTAATAATGGAAAAACGGATGGTTACGGATCAATAGAAAAAGGAGGTTTTGCCTCTGAAATTGGGGCAAATGGTAATTCAGGTAATTATTCTGCCTTTGATAATACAGGAACGTTTATACAAGGTTTGTATTATAAAGGTGATTATGTGAAGTATAATTCAAATATATATATGTCCGAAAATAATGAATTACATAGTGTACATCCTGAAATGGTTGGACACGAACATCGTTGGACTAAAATTGGTAATTAAATCAATAGCAAAATTTTTATTTTGGCTGCCTTGTATCGAGGCAGCCTTTTTTTGTTTTGATGTATAAAATTTATCCAAATTTAATTATAGCTGGATAATATAGCGTACTTTAATGTAATAAAATATAATATAGCTCTTAAATGAACGAGATATTAGTTTTTTAAGGTGTTTACATTTTTTTATGCATCAATCAACTGAAAATCATATTTGTCAAATTCATGTCCATTAACAATGATTGAAACTTGATGAAGTCCTAGATGAAATTTTCTTGTTGTGATAATTTTAAAGGATTGCTTCCTTATAATGTTGGTAGAACTGTTTGGTTCATATTCTTTTTCGCTAATTTTAAAGACCTTCTTTGATAAACTTCCATTGGCTTTTTGATAATACAAACCATATTCTAATCTTAATTTAGAGGATGCTTGACTATTATTGTTAAGCAAGAATGAGAACTCTAGAGTATCTCCAATCTTAACTAGGGGAGTATTGATTTTAAATTTTTCGATTTCAATATGTTCTACAGAGCCAAAACCAAATAATTGTAATACTTGAGACTCACCCTGTTTTAAGAGTGTTCTACAGCCATGTTTTACAACCCAATCAAGTTCTTTCGATTTGCCAATCCAGCGTTTAGCAATTTCAATTACAACTTCGCGATTGTCCTTGGCAATATCATTGAGGTTATTGGCAACACTTCGTCTCACAGTTTCAGATACATCATCTTTAAGTTTTTCGAGAATAGGAAGTATGGGGTCAGGATTATCTTTCAAAAAAGGAATAGCCATTGCCCATGGTAACCTTGGTCGGCATCCTTCCGTGGCAAGTCTTCTAACCATATGATGCTTGTGCGATGCCCATAACAGAAGCTGAGGCACCATTTTTTCAGGATATTTTATGATAAATGGACGAACAGCGAATTCACAACTAGTAAACTGTGTAATTCTTTCCATTGCTTTTATAGAAATATCATAATTATCAATACCATAAAGTTCAATATAATCAGGGAAGAACATATATTCAATAGAGGTTTCTCTAATATTTTGTATCTCCAGATAATCAATTAATTTCAGGATTATATCAGTATCCTTTTTAAAATCTTTAGATAAATGATTATTTAGAGTGATGGAAATATGTCGCATCCTTTGCTTTAGTTCCATAGCTTCCCACTCTCTATTAAAAATAGAATTAGAGAAGGATGTTTTGTTAAAATCTGGATTGATTTTAGTAACAATATCCGAGAACTGACTAATGAAATCAGTATTGTATATATTTTTGAATAGTTCAGCCATAATAAGTGTGTTGTGAAGTAGAACTAGATTTATAAGTCTAATGCATCAAGAATTATTTGATGATCTTCAACATCGGTTAATCCAGATACTGTAACAGTAGCAACCATACCTGCATTTTCAACAAATAACGGAATTGAGCCTCCTTTTGCTAAGTAATCCTTATCTGATAGTTGAAAAGTTTCAGCCAAAGTCATATTTCCATTTTTTAAATCGTTCTTTACACTTAAAGAGCTTTCTTCGAAGTGTTTGGCAACATTAGCTTTTCTTTGCAACCAATTATGCTTATCTGCGGGTAAACTATCATCCACATAAAGAAAAATACTGTGATTTAATCGGCATATTTCCACAGCAATTTTCTGGTTTCGTTCACGAGCCAAATCAATGATTTTTAGTCCAAGTTTTAGCGCGATATCATTAGAAAATTTTGGAAGTGTAATTTTTTTAAGCGTATCCATCGATTTTTTTGTCTAAAAGTAAACTATTTTACCTTTAAAAAGTGTTAACAGAAACAAAATAGAATTGAATAAATGAAGTGTTTTTGATAGAAATTAAAAAAAAAGATAAGAAGCATCTTTTATAAAAAAAATACTTCTTATTCTTTAAAACAAACTAAACATTGAAAAATAAAGGATAAAGTTTTTATCTTTAAAATAAAGATAGCTTTAACGCCTGTTACATTCCTAGAAAGTTAGTTGAAAAGCACGAAAATATAGACAGAAAACAGAATAAAACTTATTAAACAATAAAAAGTATAGATAAGTTCTAAAAACAAAAAACCTCTCTGTAAAAACAGAGAGGCATGAATCAAACAATTACGCATTAATATTTTTTAGAAACCCTTCATTTTTTCTATTGATATAATGCACGGCAAAAGTAAAATCGGCTAGAGGAAATGTGTATTAAATAAAACTTAAAAAAAACCTAAATTTTACCGAAAAATCGGAGATATGTTAAACTCCATTTTCCTGTTGGATTTACTGGAAAAGCATTACTTTAAGAGATAAGGTGGTATGTTTTTATTAGAGTTTGAATAAGGTTGTTAAAAATTGAGTTTTTCTGGAAAAAATAACATTTATCAGAAAAAAATGTACTGCAGATTAAAGTATTCTCTGTGTTTTATAAGTTAAGGTCAAAAAAAAGAAGCATTCCCCGCGAATACTTCTTATACTAACTTTGAATCTGTCTAACTATTGATTTATTAAAAATTGAAATCAAATTTGTAATTATATCTTAAAGATATGGTATCATTTTAATAACGCGAGAATAGTTAGTTGTATTGTAAAGATGTATGGTTGAAATGTAGTTTTTTATTAGATAAATCAATTTTATTAGGAGTTTGATATCGTTTTTAATAGAAATGTCAAAATTATAATTGTATATGGTGAACTGACACAAACAATTGGAAATAAAAAAGAAGAAGCATTTTATTAAAATGCTTCTTCTTAAACTAACTAAACAACTATTTAAAAATAAAACTATACTCCAAAATTAATAGATGTTTTAGATGTATTTCGTTTTGTTAGTTCAAATGAATGTTATTAAAGTTGAATAGCTCTAAAATGGGTGATGGAACGTTTTAAAGAGTAGATTATCTTCGATAAATGAATAATTAGCCTCCGAAACCTTCACCACCACCGCCATCATAGCTTCTTTGTGGTTGCTCACGTTTCTTTTTTTGATTAAATCTATAGGTGAAACTTAACGATATTTGACGCTCTCTCCATTGAAATGAACCATCAACAATGCTTGTAGGATTCAATCTGTCTCCGTTATAAGTAATACTTTCTCGCTTTCTTGAGTTTAATAAATCTCGAACATTAAAAACCAACGTTGCTTTATCTTTAAATAAATCTTTACTAAAAGAGAGGTCTGCTGAGAATATTCCTTTTCGTTCCGATTGAGCATCTTCTTGCGGACCACGATACATAATTCTAGTTTGCCATTGTACTTTCGCTGGTAAGGTAATTCGAGCATTAAACCTTGTAAACCAACTACTATTATTAACTTCTTCTAATTGAGTAGTTGTTTGTTCTCCATTAGGAGCTGTGGCTACATAAGTAAAGGCACCTGTTTTAAATTTAAAATAGTTAAAGGTTGCCGAAAGTCTAGCCCATTTGGCAGGAGAATAGTTGGTTGTAAGTTCAAAACCGTAGCGGTTTTCATTATTTAAATTCGTCGGTTGGCGCACAAATACATTTGTTCCATTTCGTTCCTCGATAATAGATACCATCTGAATAATATCTGTTGAATATTGATAGTAAATAGAAGAGTTCAGTGTGAACTTTTTTATTTTAGTTGTATATCCCAAGTCAAAAGAACTGGTAAACATCGGATCAATATCAGGATTTCCTCTGAACACGTTGGTAGCGGAACTTCGAGATTCAAACGGATTTAAAAACCAAAATCTTGGTCTACGTATTCTTCTGCTATATCCCAAGGTTACATTGTCTGTTTCGTTAAGTTCATATCCGAAATTAACCGTAGGAAACCATTCTGTATAATTTTTGTCTGAAAGCTGATTTGTTGTAAGTACATTTAAGTCAATATCTGTGATTTCAGTTCTTAACCCAAGTAAGTATGAGAATTTATCAATTTTATTCCCGTACTGCCCATAGAAAGCATAAATATTCTGTTTAAAATCAATCGCATTCGAAGGGTCAAAAGCAAAAGGATTTCCATCGGCATCTCTTACCCTAAAATCAGAATTTAAGTCTTGCAAAGTAGATTTATGTCCTATTTCAAATTGACTGTTCTCTCCAATTGGATGTATGTAATCTATTTGTACAAGTTTATCAACTGATTTTGTTGTTTGAGAATTTTGCTCAATAAGAACATCATTTTCAGTAATAGGAGCCAATTCAGTTTCATCACTATCGCCATACTGTAGGTCAACAATTAGTTTTTTTCCTTTACCATCAAAATTGTTGGTGTAGTTAAGAGAGAACTGTTTGTCAATACCGTCTTCATTTTCATTTTCTATTCTATTTTCTGTTGAAGTTAGTACATTGTTCGCATCAAAGTTTGTAGTGATGTTTGTAGCGATATCTTCCCCATTAGAATCTCTATAGAAAACCGATCCTGTTATTGAGCTATTGTCATTAATATAATATTCAAGGCCTAATGAACCATTAAAATTATTGTTCTTTCTGTCGAAAACTCTGTCTTCATTTCTATAGTTTTGTACTACGCCATCCTCGAGATTTGTAAAGAAACTTTGTGAATTCCCTGGCCCTTTTCTGTATGAGTAACCAATGTTCGAAAATATATTAAACTTTTTCGTGCGATAATTTAAGTTAGGAGCTACTCGGAACATAGCAGGATAACCAGTGGTTACATTAATAGAACCGTTGAAACCAGTGATTTTGCCCTTTCTTAAAATAATATTTAAGATACCCGCAGTTCCTTCCGCATCATAGCGAGCAGATGGAGAGGTAATCACCTCTACTTTTTCAATAGCATCAGCAGGCAGATTTCTCAGCGCTTCTGTTCCATTAAGACCAACCAAAGCAGAAGGTTTTCCGTCAATAAGGATTCTTACATTTTCGTTTCCTCTTAAACTTACCGCTCCTTCAGCATCAACATTCACAGAAGGTACGTTGTCTAAAACATCAGAGGCATTTCCACCTTTTACAGTCATATCCTTACCAACGTTGTATATTTTCTTGTCTAAACGAATTTCGACAGTAGATTTTTCGGCAATAATTTCTACTTCATTAAGTTGCTCTGCATCCTCACTTAGAAAAACAGTACCGAGATTTGTATTACTTGAAAAAACTTTATTGGGTAAAGCTTTCGTCTTGAATCCAATGTATTCAACTTTTATGGCATATGATCCTTTCGGAATTTGAATATCGAAAGCTCCGGCAGTATTGGTAACACCTCCTGTAACTTTGTTGTTTTTAAGATTTGTTAATACAATCGTTGCATATTCCAAGGGGACATTGCTATTATTTTCTAAAACTTTACCAGTAATGGTTACTTTCGGAGATTTACCTCCATAATTTCCTCTTTGTGCAAATAATGTTACACTAAAAAGTAAAAATAATACCGTGATTTTTTTCATTGAATTAGTTTGTAAAGACCTTTGACTGCGAAGTTCTTTATAGGTTTAATTCTTTTTTGTTAAAGCTTTGTTAAATAAATATTTAATTAAATTGAATTAAGATTTTTGATGTTTAAATCCCCAATCTTTTTAGAATTTGTTATAAATTCAACTGTAGTTTCAGTGTTAGGTAATAGGTCAAAAAAGTTATCAGTAAATCTTCCTTTTTCTTTTGTATATAAGAAAACATCTTTTTGAAGCGTTTCACTCTTTAAGCGAACAGAAAAACCTTTTTCAGTTTTTTCAATTAACGTTGTGATTGGAGCTTTTTTTAGTTTTAGGTTTTTCGGTTTGTCTAAATAAATGATTCTAGATTTGTCATTTAAAGTGGCGAGAATAACTTTAGAAGATCTATCAATATTTTTCAATGAAATTTTTTCAAAAATTGAACTACTGTTTGAAGGAATTGTTATTTCTTTTTTAGAGGAAGAAGTGATATTTCCATCAAAGTCCATGATTTTAATTTCTAAGGTATCCTGTAAGTCTTTAAAATGATCATTAATAACATAAATTTGAAGGCTGTCATTTTTTATTTCCGAAGAGATCAATAGATTTTTAAAGGCTTTTTTGGCTTTGTATTGAAGCGCTTTCCAATTTCCTAAATAATCAATACTAGACCAAGAGATTGAAGGCCAACAATCGTTTAATTGCCAATATAAAGTTCCCATATTTTTAGGTTTAGCACGTCTATGGGCTTCGATTCCCATAGTAATTCCTTTCGCTTGAACTAATTGACTTGTGTAAATATAATCTTCTGAATTATCGGGTGTTTTATAATCTCGCTCCATGTACTGCTGAATCAATTGAAAGCCTCGAGAGTGTTTTTGGTGACTCTTAACAGCATCGGATGTTAAGTTTAAACTGGTGTCTTGATTCATGGTATTTACTACTTCATAACTTGGAAAAGATTGAAATCCGAATTCACTCATAAACCTAGGAACTTTTTCTTCAAAATGTTCGAATGGAGTAGCGTCATGCCATACCCACCAATCGTGCGCATCTCCTTCAAATTCATATTTAGGATTTCCTCTACCATACTTTGGCGAGCTTTCCCAATAAGGTGTGGAATCACTAAGGTTTTTTACTATGCTAGGAAGTAAATCATTAAATAGATGTTGGTAATGAGACCAGATAAGTTCTTTCTCTTCTTCCGATCTATTTCCTTGCCATCCCCAACGATGCCAACCTTCGGAGTTCTCATTATTACCACACCAAAGAGCAATGGAACTATGATTTCTTAATCGTTTAACTTGTTGCGTAGCTTCGATTTTTACATTTTCAAAAAATGCTTTATCTCCTGGATACATGGCGCAGGCAAACATAAAATCTTGCCAAACTAAAATTCCTTTTTCATCACATAAATCATAGAAAATATCATTTTCGTAAATACCACCTCCCCAAACACGAAGCATATTCATATTAGAATCTACAACATCAGATAGTAGCTTCTCATAATGATTATCTTTTACTTCATTTTGAAAGCTGTTTTGAGGAATATAGTTTGCGCCTTTTGCATATACGGGCTTACCATTGAGTTCGAAATAAAAGGAAGTTCCAATGGAGTCTTTTTCCGTAATTAACGTTAAACTTCTTATTCCTTTTTTGATTGTTTTTTTGTCATAAACGTCGCCGTTCGATTCTAAAGCGAATTCAAAATTGTATAAGTATGGATTTCCAAGATTATGTGTCCACCAAAGTTTAGGGTTGTGGATAGTGATAGGAACGTTATATTCATGGTTTCCTTTTTTTAATTTAATAGGAAAATTTTGTTGATTACCATCAATTGAATACAGAATATTTGCAGAAGTACCAACAGCACTTTGAATGCTTATTTTTGCGGTTAGATTTGCCGAACCCTTATGAATCGAATTCTGTTGCAGGAAAATATCGGTAAAGATGAGTTTATCCCAAGCCTTAATTGTTGTGTTTTTCCAGATTCCACAGGTATTTAACTTAGGTCCCCAATCCCAACCATATTGAAACTGAGCTTTTCGAGTAAAAACACGATTTCCCTCTGGTAATGAATAATCAATTGCATTTTTAAGTTCTTTTTCTCGTTTTTCAGGAGCGTCAAAAACGATTCTTAAGTTATTTGTGGTTTTGATATTTCCCTTTACAGAGAAGGAATAATTTCGAAATGCGTTGTTTGTTGAACCAATGAGTTGATCATTCAAAAAGATGGAGGAGTAGGTATCAAGCCCCCCGAAGTTTAAGGTAATATTTTGTTTTTCTAAGATATCTTCAGAAAGTTTAAATGAAGTTTTGTATTCCCAGTCTTTTGAAGATACCCATTGTACTTTTTCTTCGTTAGAAAGTATAAAAGGATCAGGAATAATGTTATTCTTTTTTAAGTCGGTAAAGACGTTACCAGGAACGGTTGCTTTTTGCCAATTTAAAGTGTCGACTCCTTTGAAAGACCAGTTTTTATTAAGGTCTACAGAGATGGGTAGACGAGATTCTTGTTTACAACTTAAAGTAATAATGATGAGAAGAAGTAGAAGTACATTACGCATTGTTAAGCTGATTTAAGAGTGATTTTATGGTATCGCTATCTGAAACTGTTTGTGGGATTGTTTCGAACTCTTGGAGGAATGATTTCTGGTGAATAATTTTTGAGGCAGAAGTATGAATTTCATTAAACCCTTTTTCTTTAAATATTGAAATATTCGATATGTTAACTCCGCTTCCTGGCATAATACTCAAATCCTCACCTACAATTTTTTGAAGTTTAACCAATAATTCGATCCCTTCGATAGCCTTGGACTTGAGCCCAGAGCTTAAAATGCGTTTGACACCAATTTGCTTTAATGCTTTAATTGAGTCCTCGGGATTCTTTACACAATCAAAGGCTCTATGAAAAGTAAAATCGATAGGTTTAGCTAATTCTAATAAAATCTTTGTCCTTTCTAAATCAATGCCACCGTTTTCTAATAAAATTCCTGTAACAACGCCTGAACAACCAACCTCTTTACAGAATTCGACATCCTTTTTAATAATTTCAAATTCAGTGTTGGAGTAAACGAAGTTACCGCTTCGAGGTCGTATTAAAACAAAAACAGGTATTGAAACATTTTCAATAACCTGTTTTATAAGTCCATATGAAGGAGTAATACCACCAAGGCTTAACTCACTACATAATTCTATTCGATTTGCACCTGCATTTTGAGCGTTTATTGCTGACTGATAAGAGTTGGTACAAATTTCTAAAAGCATATTTAATTAATAATTATTTCGTCTAAAAATAACCAAGATAAATTACCTGCACCACGTTTTCCTTGTTTAATAATTCCGTAGTTAGGAATAATAATAGATATTTTTTCTGCTTTTATACCTTCAAATGTGGTTTTAAAGTTGACAATCCAATCTTTTGAACTAGGTACTTCAACTTTTTTAGGCTCCTTATCATCGAATGAAACCCATATTTCATTTGGAGCGTAAATCCATTGATATTGACCATTATGAAAACGCGTGCTAATGGAGTTAACATCAATAGTTTTTTCAAGATCATAAGTTAATTTAAGTGTATCTTCTCTAAAACCTAACCATTCTTGATCACGAAAACGTTTGTCACTTCCAAGAACACCATTGCTTAATGTAATTTTACCTCCTGCATTGAATTTTTCATTAGGAAGTGCACTCAAGCTTAACTTTTTTCCGATTGCTTTATGTTTATAAATTTGCTGATCGAGTATATTACCGATTCTACTATTTTTATCAAAACTAGCAGCTTTTAATTGTGTGTCTTTTTCGATAACAATTGGCTTTTCGTAAAGGGTAGAAGAAATAGTAGGATCGGTTCCATCAGTTGTATAACGAATCGATTTTCCTTCAGTCTCACTTTGCAACGTATATGTAGTTTGACCATCTTTAGTTTCGATTTGCCCACTCAATTCATATAAATGATTTGCATAGTTTACTCCTAAATGATCTAAGCGCTTCATAAAATGCAAAAGTCTTTGCTTAAAGTCATCGAAGTTTTTGTTTTCAGATGTTGACCAAACCACCTCACTTAAAGCCATCATTCGAGGATAAGCCATGTACTCAAGTTTATCTGTAGTAGGAATATATTCTGTCCAAATATTTCCTTGGGCCCCAAGAACATATTTAGCCTCTTCTTTTGTTAATTCTTCTGGAATTGGATTGAAACTATATACTTTTTCAAGTGGTAAAAATCCTCCAATGGACAAAGGTTCACTCTTGTTTTTAGATTGATAGTGGTCGAAATAACAGTGAGTACCTGGAGTTAAAATAACATCGTGATGTTCTTTTGCAGCTTCAATAGCTCCTTTGATTCCTCTCCATGACATCACGGTAGCATTTGGAGCTAAACCACCTTCTAAAATCTCATCCCATCCAATGATTTTTCTACCTTTTGAGTTGATGTACTTTTCCATTCTTTGGATAAAATAACTCTGTAACTCATGTTCGTCTTTTAAACCATTTTTCTTCATAAAGTCTTGACAGAACTTAGATTCTTCCCATTGCTTCTTTGGAGCTTCATCTCCACCAATATGAATGTATTTTGAAGGGAAAAGTTCGATAACTTCATCAATAACATCTTCTAAAAATTTAAAAGTTTCTTCTTTAGGACAGTAAATGTCTTCGAATACACCCCATTTTTGAACAACTTCTACTTTATTACCAGTACAACCAAACTCAGGATATGCAGCCAAAACGGCTTGTGAGTGCCCTGGCATTTCTATTTCAGGAATAATGGTAACTTGTCTTTCAGCAGCGTAGGCCACAACTTCCTTAACTTCTTCTTGAGTATAGTATCCACCATAACGTTTGTTGTCATATCGTTCAGGTTTATCGCTATAATGACCAATTAAAGTCCCGTCTCTAAAAGCCGAAATCTCTTGAAGCTTTGGATATTTTTTAATTTCAATACGCCATCCTTGATCCTCTGTTAAATGCCAATGAAAAGTATTCATTTTAAGCAAAGCAATCATATCAATATATTCCTTGATAAAATCAACAGGAAAGAAATGTCTTCCAACATCTAAATGCATTCCTCGGTATCTGAATTGAGGGGCATCGGCGATTTCAACACATTGAATAGATACTTGAGAAGCTTTTGTTTCTAATGGCATTAATTGAATCAATGATTGAACCCCATAAAAAGCTCCCCTTGGAGATTTTGCTTCAATGGTAATTGTCGTTTGAGTAACATTTAAAGTATAGCCTTCTTCGTTCTCAATTTGATCATTAAAATTAAAAATGATCTGTTTGTCATTTGAATTATCAGAAAGGATAAAGTTAAAGTTTTTTGATACATATTTCTTCAAATAATTGCTAACGTCTGTAAAGCGATCATCCACTTTTAAAGCTACGTTATTATCAAGAGAAAATAAACCATTTTTGACAGTTTGAGATGCGGGTGCAGGGATAATTGCTGGGTAAATTGGTTTTGGAATATTCTCATGACAATTAACGAATAACAGCATAAAAAATAATCCTAGGTAGTAAGTAGTTTTCATTTTCTATTATATTTGGTACTAAAATAACAATCTATTAATATGAAATTCAAAATTTTCTGCCGTTTTGTTGCGATAATTCTACTAACGAATTGTAATAGCACAAGTTCAACAATTTCAGAAGCAACAAAAGATAAATTATTGATTTCATATGTAAACCCATTTATAGGTACCGGTGGACATGGACATACATATCCAGGCGCGACTATGCCCTTTGGGATGATGCAGTTATCACCAGATACCAGATTAGATGGATGGGACGGTTGTTCAGGGTATCATTATTCAGATTCCCAAATTTATGGGTTTTCACATACACATTTAAGCGGAACTGGAGTTTCGGATTATGGAGATATCTTATTAATGCCTACCGATAAAGTTGTGTTTAATAATGGTGCAGACGGAAAGGAAGGTTACAAGTCTAAATTTTCTCATCAAAAAGAAACCGCTGAACCAGGTTTTTATAAAGTTCATTTAGACGATACTAATATTGATGTTGAGTTAACTGTGTCAAAGAGAAGCGGAATTCATAAATATCAATTTCCAAATAAAGAAAATCAGATTGTTATTTTGGATTTAGAACATCGTGATGAGGTTTTGGATTTTAATTTTGAACAACATGATAAGTATACCATAAGTGGTTATCGACATTCAAAAGCTTGGGCTACAAATCAAAAGTTGTTTTACTACATCCAATTCTCTCATAAAATTGCTAAACCATTTTACAATAACGAAAAGAAAGCATCGAAGGTTGCTTTTGAGTTTATAAATCCGAATAATGAACCTGTTTTTGTTAAAGTAGGAATTTCCGCAGTAGATGTTGAAGGAGCTAAGAAAAATTTAGAAACTGAAATAGGGAATAAAACATTTGAAGAGCTTAAGAAAATAGCACAAGATACTTGGGGAAAACAACTCGAAAAAATTATAGTTGAAGATACTAATGAAGATTATAAAGTGAATTTTTATACATCAATGTATCATACAATGATTGCTCCGAACTTGTATCAAGATGTTGATGGAAGGTATAGAGGAATGGATTTACAAATTCATGAAACTAATGAGTTTGATTATTATACGGTTTTCTCTTTATGGGATACTTACAGAGCAACCCATCCACTTTATACAATTATAGAACAAGAAAGAACAAACGATTTTATCAATACGTTTTTGGCGAAATATGAAGAAGGAGGAATTATGCCTATTTGGGATTTATCAGGATGTTATACGGGGTGTATGATTGGTTATCATGCAGTACCTGTAATTGCTGATGCTTACTTAAAAGGAATACAGGGGTATAATGCAGAAAAGGCATTTGAAGCAATGAAGCATTCTGCTGTTCAGGATAAATTAGGTTTAGAAGCTTATAAAAAGTATGGTTTTATTCCTGTAGAAAAAGAATCAGAATCTGTTTCGAAAACGTTGGAGTACGCATATGATGATTGGACTATTGCACAAATGGCCGAGGCTTTAGGGAAACAAGAAGATGTAAAAACGTATACAGAAAGGGCGCAGTTTTATAAGAATGTTTTTGATCCAAAGAGTCAGTTTATGCGTGGACGATTTAGAAATACTTGGTTCAAGCCTTTTGATCCGTATGAAGTAAACTTCAATTATACAGAGGCCAATTCTTGGCAGTATAGTTTCTATGTACCACAGGATGTTTCTGGGTTTATGAAATTATTAGGAGGGAAGCAACAGTTAGAAGAAAACTTAGACAAGTTGTTTAGTGCAGATGATAATACTTCCGGTCGTCATCAGGTGGATATAACAGGATTGATTGGTCAATATGCGCATGGAAATGAACCAAGTCATCACATGGCTTATTTGTATAATTTTGTGAATAAACCATCAAAAACACAAGAGCGAATCCGTCAAATTCTAACAGAACAATATACCAATACTCCAGATGGTATTTCTGGAAATGAAGATTGTGGTCAAATGAGTGCATGGTATATATTTAGTAGCTTAGGCTTTTATCCTGTTACTCCGGCATCGAATCAATATATTATTGGTAGTCCATTGTTTAATAAAGCGACCATCAATCTCGAAAATGGAAAGAAATTTACAATGGTTACTCATGATTTGACAAAAGAGAATAAATATATTTCTAAAGTGATTTTAAACGGTAAGTCGTTAGAAAGATCATTTATTAATCATGCTGAAGTTGTTAACGGAGGAGCTTTGGAATTTTATATGACTAATTCTCCATCAGAATGGGGAACAAAAGAAGGGCAAGAGCCTGTTACCGAAATAAAAGAACATACAATTGTTGCAGCACCATTTATTGCAGAGGGAGATATTGCTTTTAAGGGTAAAACAGCGCTAACATTGGCAAGTGTTGATAAAGATGCAAAGCTATTTTATTCTTTAAATGAAAGAGAGTTTACTCAATATAATAAATCAATAGAAATAACAGAAAAAGGAGTTTTAAAGGTTTATGCGGAAAAGAATGGAATTAAAAGCGCAACGATTACCACAGAATTATACAAGATAGATCCGAATTTAAAAATAGATTTACAAACCAAATACGCCAACCAATATAATGCAGGAGGAGATAATGCATTAATCGATGGTGTTCTCGGAGCTAATGATTTTAGAACAGGTACTTGGCAAGGATATTTTGATACGGATTTAGTCGCTGTTGTTGATTTAGGAAAACAGAAATGGATAGAATATGTACAAGTGAATTTTCTGGAAGATCAACGCTCTTGGATATTCCTACCGACAGAAGTAGAATATTTAATTTCTTCTGATGGAAAGAACTATACTTCATTAACAAAAACAAGCTTGAAAGCAACGGAGAAAAATGAGAATACGGATATTGAAGAGTTAGGATATGCATTTAAAGGAAAAGAAGCAAGGTATGTGAAAGTAATTGCGAAAAAACTAGGAAGGTTACCAGAATGGCATTTAGGATATGAACATGATGGTAAATCATGGTTGTTTGTCGATGAAATACAGATAAAGTAGCCAAGGGATTCATCACCTTGAAAAGCTAGAAGAGGCTGTCTGTAATCGAAATGATAAATAATTTTTTGAGAAGTAGTTTTTTAGAAACGAGTCCTGTTCTCGATACATTTTTTATTTCGTTATCACTTCATAAAAAACACTCGAACTGACATTAAAAGGTAACTATAACATACATTAAACCTTATTAAAATACTTAAGAAACAAACAAACAAATGAAACGAAGGAAGTTTTTACAAAAGGCATCAGTATCCGGATTAGGAATTATAGCTGCTTCATCCATATTAGCTTGCAAAACAGAGCAAGAGTCAAATAAAACTCAAAACGAACAAAAAGGAACTTCAGCTGTAATTAAACCATTAGTTATTGCAACTTGGAACACGCCATTAGCAGTTGAAACAGCCGCTAAGGTGTTGGAAAGAGGAGGTTCAGCTTTGGAAGCAGTAGAAGAAGGTTGTCGGATAGAGGAAGCGAACGAAGAAGGACAATCTGTTGGAAAAGGTGGATTACCTGATAGAGATGGAAATGTTACGTTGGATGCATGTATCATGGATGAGAAAGGGAATTATGGTGCTGTATTGTGTGTGAAAAATATTAAACATGTAATTTCTGTAGCGAGAAAAGTTATGGAAGATACTCCTCATGTGATGCTTGTTGGAGAAGGAGCGGAGCAGTTTGCTGTATCGCAAGGCTTCGAGAGAGAAGATTTGTTAACAGAAGCCTCAAGAAAAGCTTGGGAAAAGTGGAAGGAAAAATCGGAATACAAACCAATTATCAATATAGAGAATCACGATACCATTGGTATGTTGGCTATTGATAATAATGGTGATATTTCTGGGGCTTGTACTACAAGTGGATTGGCCTATAAAATGGCAGGAAGAGTTGGTGATTCTCCGATTATTGGGGGAGGACTTTTTGTAGATAACGAAATTGGAGGAGCCGCAGCAACAGGTTTGGGAGAAGAGGTCTTAAAAACTGTGGGTAGTTTTTTGATCGTAGAATTGATGAGACAAGGAAAATCTCCGCAAGAAGCTTGCGAAGAAGCGATTGCTAGAATCGTAAATAAACCGAATAGTGATTATAAAAACTTTCAAGTTGGTTATATTGCGGTGAATAAAAAAGGTGAAACTGGAGCCTATTCAATTCACGAATGGTTTAGTTACAATATTTATAAAAACAAAGAAAACAAAAACATTAAATCAGACTTCATTTTAAATAGAAAACAATAACGCTAATTAACTATGACTACATCAACTAATAAATCCTATCAAAAGGCATTTATCTTTTTAACATCATTATTTTTCCTATGGGGATTCATAACTGTTTTAGTAGATTCTTTAATTCCTAGAATACGAGAACTATTTACACTTTCGTATTTTGAAGCTGGTTTGGTCCAGTTTGCATTTTTTGGAGCGTATTTTTTATTATCCATTCCTGCGGGATACATTCTAGCTAGAATTGGATATAAAAAAGGAATCATATTAGGATTATCTACCATGGCTATAGGATGTTTATTGTTTTATCCAGCGGCATCTTATCGAGTTTTTGGAATTTTCATGTTAGCTTATTTTGTTTTGGCAGGAGGAATTACAATTCTTCAAGTTGCAGCTAATCCTTATGTTGCCGTTTTAGGTTCTGAGGAAGGCGCAAGTAGCCGTTTAAATCTATCACAAGCTTTTAATTCTTTAGGAACGGCTATAGCACCTGCCATTGGAGCTATGTTAATTTTAAGTGATAAGGTCAAGTCTAAAGATGAAATTGCAGCGTTATCGGAAACAGCAAAAGAACAATATTTATTGGCAGAAGCAGAAGCTGTACAAACCCCTTTTATTGGTATTGCGGGCTTTATAATTGTATTAGCGTTAATATTTGTTTTTGTAAAACTTCCAAAGTTATTAGAAAAAGTTCCAAATGGAGGATATGCAAAATTACTTTCGAATAAATCACTAATGATGGGAGCTATCGGGATTTTTGTCTATGTAGGAGCTGAGGTGTCGATAGGAAGTTACTTGGTGAACTATTTTATGGATATGAATTTGTTCGAAGCCATAAAAAATAATGCTTTTATGAAAGGAATTTCAGAAACCCTATTAAATGCAGATCTTGGAACCGTTGATAATAAAGCAATAGTAGGAGCCTTCGTAACTTTTTATTGGTCAGGAGCAATGGTTGGAAGGTTTATTGGAGCTTATTTAACTAAAGTTATCGCTCCAGCAAAAGTATTAATGAGTTTTGCTATTGGAGCTCTTGCTTTGATTTTAATATCCATGAACACTTCAGGTTTTGTTGCTATGTGGACGATCTTAGCTGTAGGATTGTTTAATTCTATTATGTTTCCAACAATCTTTACACTGGCAATTGATGGTTTGGATGATTTAAAACCTCAGGCTTCTGGTGTTTTATGTACTATGATTGTTGGAGGAGCTATTATTCCTCCTTTATATGGATTGTTAACGGATAACATAGGTTTTAAATTAGCCTTTGTCTTAGTAATCCTTTGTTATGGATATATCTGGTTTTATGGGAAGAGTAAGGTGAAAAAACAGCATTAAATTTATAAATGATGCCAAGGATGATTAAGTCCTTGGTATCTTAGTTATTAAGGTTGGATACTTCACTTTGCATAAATTACTAAAAATTATGTTAAAAGAATTTTTTAAATTCATATAAATAATATAGTTTTGCCGTATAGAAAAATTGAAACAAAAGAAAGATAATTTACTTATTACTATATTAAAAAATGAAAAAAATTGTATTACTCTTAGCTATTTTAGCATTCCTAATTTCGTTAGTAACATTTTTTTATTCTCAGAATTCATCTGATTTGGTGTATGTTGATGTGAATAAATTATTAGATGGATATAAGCGAACAAAAGTTGTTCGTGGAGAATTCGAAAAGAAAGCAAAAGTTTTAAAGTCTAATGTCGATAGTTTGGTAACAGATTGGCAAAAGGAATTAAAATTGTATGAAAAGGAGCGTTCTAAGTTTTCGAAAAAGGAGTTAGAATTAAAACAACAATTGCTAAGTAACAAACAACAGCAAATTAATAATTACCAACAGGCTATTCAAAAACAAATTCAATCAGAAGATCAAAAAGCTACGCAAACGGTGGTAAATGATATTAATGATTACGTAAAAGAATTTGGTAAGAAAAAAGGATATAAAATCATTTTTGGAGCTAGTGGAAGTGGTAATATTATGTATGCTGATAAAACAGCAGATTTAACCGAAGAAGTTTTAGAAGGCTTAAACGCCGAATATGAAGGAGAAAAGTAATTCCAAATTGATGCTAAATATCAGTATTGGGATGTTGACCTAAGCGTACGACCCAAAAATAAAGACGTGAGAATCGTTGGAATTAAAATCTGTTTGAACGATAGCGAGTTATTTTAATTTAGATTCAAGGAAGATTATTTTTGAGTGAAGTACGGTTAAGACTAGATTTTTTGTTTCTTTTTCATCAATGGAAAAAGAAAAAGAGAAACAAAATTTACTATGAGAAAATGTGAATGTGAGAAGGAAAATATCAATGATGGAGTTCTCAAATCGATCATTAGTGAAAATTAAATAATATTGTTGTGAATCGCATATTTAAAATAGTATTGCTCTTATGTATTTGGGGCTGTTCTTCAAAATCATTTGATTCGAAGGAAGAATTATGGGAATATATACGAAATGAAGATCATGATTATTTACAAACAAAAAGTGTAAATGGTTATGACTTTTCCTTGTTGTATAAACCCACAGATTTACTGGTAGATCAAGAGTTAGGAGATGATAAAGGAAGTAATAAAGTAGAAGATTTGCGAACTAAATATCGTAAGTATTTATATTTTACGTTGTCAATGTCAAAAGATAACAAGGAACTGTTAAGTGTCACTCCAAAAAACAGACAGGAGTTTGGCTCAATGGTGAACGAGTTAGCTTTTGGTATGGGGAAGAAAGTACATCTATTGTCTCCTAAAAAAGATACTTTGGAGTTGTTAGATTATGTATATCCAAGAATGTATGGCATGAGTAGAAATACGTCCATGCTTTTTGTATATCCTAGAGATGAGAAGTTTTTAAATGAAGACTATTTATCAGTAGTAATCGGAGATCTAGGAACTTATACAGGAGAAGTAAAATTCAAAGTCCCTACAAAATTGCTAAAAAATGAACCAACAATAAATTTTAAATAAAAGTTTCATTTCGAGCATTAGCGAGAAATCTAAATGTAGATTTCAATAAACCAGTTGTCATTTCGAATGGTAATGAGAAATCTAAGAATAGACCAGATGTCATTGTTGAATGACTATGAGAAATCTAAATAGAAAAAAAACAATAAATAAGATTCATATTTGATATTGACAAATCTGAATCAAACAATAATAAAGAAAATAAGAGTCATTTCGAACGTTCGTTAGAAACCTCAAAAAAAGTATAATAGTGTAACACCGTAATTATGATAAAGAATAAACTCACCAGAAAAACAATTGCTGTTTTCTTTCTGCTCAATTTTTTGAGTACCATAATGCCTTATAACGCATTATATGCAAACAATAATGGACCAAACGCCCCTGAAGCATCAGGCTTTGAACCAGTAAATGCAACCGATATGGTAAACTTATCATCTGGTGATATGTCTTATGTATTACCGTTATTGGAAGTTGATGGTTTTCCAGTAACCCTATCTTACCATGCAGGAATACCAATGGAAATGGATGCTTCTTGGGTTGGACTAGGATGGAATATTAATACAGGTTCTATTTCTAGAGGAGTTGTATCTACTCCAGACGACTGGAATAAAGGGAGAAGTATGAAGTTTAGGTATTATTATTTTGAAACTGAATCTTATTCTGTTGACGTTGGTGTAGGGTTTGGAAAAGCCGCATCAGTTGGTGTAGGTTTGTCTTGGGGGTCGAACAAATCCTTGTCAGGTTCGGTGTCGGCTTCTATTGGGCCTATATCGGCATCTATGGATACTAACGGTAATTATAGTGTAGGGCTAAATACAAATATTTTAACAGAAGGTTTAGGTTTTAAAGATGCGTTTGATGCACCTGGAGGAAGCTCTAATGGTTTTGGAGGAAGTCTTTCTATCAGTGGTAATACGAACGGTGGAGGGACATCAGTTGGAGCCAGTGCTGGTTTTAGCAAGAATGGTTTAACAGCAGGTTTAGGGGTTTCCGTTTCAGGAAATGGCTTTGGAGCAGGGTATTCTATTGGAGGAGGTAATAATAAAACGGGAAAAAATAAAGTGAGTGCTGGCGGTGGTGGAAGTATCGGAAGTTTTAGTGCTGGAGATATGAGTATTAGTACAAGTGGATTTTATATTCCAATTAATATTTGGATTTTTAATTTTGGATTCGGCTACCAAAGACAAAAAATTTCTTCAAAGAAAGGACTAAACAGATATGGTTTTGGTAGTCTCTACCAATCTGAAAACTCTTTAACTAAAGCGGATGTTTTTGAAAGAGACCTTAATGAACGAAACGATGGCTCATTATATTTTAGCACTTTCGAAGATTTACAGAGAAGAAATTATTACGGAGATACATATGATCAAGAAATACCTCAAGTTGAGGCAGACTTTATTTCAGATTATAGAAATGCTATTGAAAAGTTGAATTTTACATTTGCAGGTTATGATAATTATGGAGTAAATGCTAGTGGTATTAGCGGTAATCTTTCGCCAATAGTAGGTGAAAATACCGTATTGATAGGAGAGGGTTTTGAGGGTGATAATACATCCAATGAACAGGTATGCTATCAGATACCTCCTTTTGGTGTTAATGTTTGTAAATCAATAAACAAGATGAAGGTTTTTTATCATAATTCTATGGTAAGAAATAGCAGTACTGGTCAATACTCTCCTACATTGGCAACAAATAAGAAATTGAATGATAATAATTTCCATTTTGCCTTTGATGGTCAAGTTACGGATGTAGTTAATGTTTCAGGAAGTTTAAAAAGCAGCTCAAATACAACAGGGGTAAGTTTATCTGATTTTGTAAGTAAAGATAGATCTTATACAGGACGTCCAAAAATGGGAAGTTATGTTGAAGTGTTTACTAATAAACAATTGGACGCTGACCCGTCGTTAATGTTGATTCCGAATACCGTTTACAATGATAATAATATTTTATCTAGGCAAAGTAACTTGGGGTACGTAGGCGATGGAATAGGAGGTTATAAAATTACGGCTCCTGATGGTAAAACGTATCACTTTGCCCAGCCTGTATATCAGTATGAAAAAATTGAACACAATTTTATCGAAATTGATGAAGGTTTAAATGTAAGTGGATTGAATTCAAATTCAAAAAGAACAGCGACCCCTTATGCAACACATTGGTTGTTAACGGCAATTACTGGTCCTGATTATATAGATAACGGGAACAATTATCCTGATGAGGATGATTTGGGGTACTGGTTACGCTTAGATCATGGACATTGGTCAAATGCCTACTCATGGCGAACTCCTTATGCAGATAGTGATTTAATTGGTGTTGATAATAGTATTACTGATAATAAAAATTATCGAAGGTATTCTACATATAATGAGAATGATGTTGATAAGGCCGATGCAGGTCATTTCATGCAAGGGAGAAAGGATATTTATTATTTGGATAAAATAGTTTCTCGTAACCAAATAGCGTATTTTGTTAAGGATTTACGCAAAGATGGTCTAGGGACTGATTTAAATTATGAATTTACAGATACTTATAATTTTGGATTACTTAGAGGTGCTAAAGAAGAATATGAAAAAGCTTATGCAGATAATCCTTTAATACTCCAAGCTATAAGACGTAATTTCGAACGATTAGAAACTAGTCACAGTGTAAAGCAAGGTGTAAACTCAACAATGGGAGGAGAAACAATTTTAGGAGAAGAGTATGTTGATTATTCTAAGGAATATTTGCTGAAACTTGATAAGATTGTAATCGAAAAGAATTTAGGAAAGAATAATCAGGTTAGTTCTAATAGAAGTACTCTAAATTTAGGAGGAATTGCAGCTCAAATTAAGGCTGATGCTTACAAAAGCAATTTAAATAACAATAATGGAACTTTGTTCTCTAGAAATTTACCAATACAAAGTCAAACGCATCGCTTACATCAAAATCAAAAAGTAATTGATGTGAATGATTTTAGTAATTATGATTATAGTAAAGCCTTAAAGGTTATCAAATTTTCATACGATTATCAGTTAGCAAAGAAAACACCTAACACAACGCATACAAATAAAAACACGGAAGGAAAGTTAACCTTAACTCAGGTACAAAACTTTGGTAGAGGAACTGTAAATGGTGCTAATGAAAGTCAGTTATATGACTATATGCCTCCATATCAGTTTTCGTATAAAAGGGGAACAACAAATGAAGTTGTTTTTGATGAAGGAAACAAACCTCGTAAAATTGGAGATAGTTTAAACTTGTACAACAAAAGAGATAGTTGGGGCTTCATTGAAGGTAATGATACTCACGGTAAAACTCTGGCGGATTCTTGGAGTTTAAATAGAATCCAAACACCTCAGGGAAGTGTTATAGATATTGATTATGAAGAAGATGATTATCATGTAGAAGCCTTCTCAAGAAGATATTGGGATAATAACTTAAAATTTAAGTTTGTAAAAAATGTTATCAATGGTGTAGATAATTTTACAATTTATGTTAAGAATGACAATGGTTCTGCTTATGCAGATTTCAGTAAATATTTTTCAGTAGGGGATAGAGTTTATTTAGATCTATGGTTGAATTTAGCTCATGATAACCCAGGATGGGATTCAGGTTTAAGAAGAGCGAAGATTGATTTGAATGTTAATAGGGATATTTGTACCGTTCACAGTATTAATGGTAGTAATGAATTGGTTTTAAAAACTAAGGGTAATGCCATTAATAACGATATTATTTGTGGTTATAGCCGTGAATTTGCTAGGCCAACTTGGGTCTTGAATAATTATTTCAGCAAATCAGCGGGAGTTCCAAACGTAAGTCAAGGTCATGTTAATAAAAATCGTGGAGCCTGTTTAAGTAAAAATGATGTACCGGATTTAAATAATCACACATTAACTTATAAGTTATTAGCAACAAAATCGCCGACAGGAAATAGTGGTGGAGGATTAAAAGTTACAAAAATCACTGTAAACGATGACGCTGGAGCAAAATATGAAACAAGTTATAATTACAATGCGCCAGTAAATGGAACTGGAGTAGGATTAACAAGTAGGTCTTCAGGGATTACCTCTTTTTATCCAGTATACGGAACTAAGTTTGTTCCTTATCAGAATGAGCTTCCTGGTCCTGGAGTAATGTATGAATGGGTAACCATGGAAGCAAAAGGGTATGATGCCGCTGGAAGATCTTTACCAACGGAAAAAACACGATATCATTTTTACACCTTACAACCTAACTTTCACATCTTTGATCCGAACTTTGAAATGAAAGACAAGGATGGTGAAATCCTTTTCAAGGCGACTGTTCAAAATAAAAATATCAGTCAACCTTATGTAACTGCAAAAGACATCAATATTGAAAAGAATTTAGCAAAAATAGGACAGTTAATTTCTATTGAGAAGTTCAATACAGAAGGGCAGTTGATGAATAAAACTGTGAATAGTTATGGAAATAAACAAGGATCATTTAAAGAGACTTTTAATTCTATGAAATCCGTGTATAAGTACCATTATCCAGATGAAGGTGATGACCAACATAAATACTTGCATAGGCAATTAAAGGGAAGATTTTTGTCGTTATCTTCAAAAACAGAGCATGGGAAAGTTTTAAATAAAGTATCGACAACAACGCCTTATGGGACTTCATCTATTGAGTATGAAAACCCTGATCCTTATTTAGGTACCTATAGAACATCTGTAAGAAGTATGGCAGATGGATCAATAGTCAAAGAGACAAAAATACCGGCGTATGAGGTGTATCCTGAAATGGGATCTAAGAAGGTGAATACTACAAATAGGAATATGTTAACTCAAGAAGCAATGCATATTAACTCTGTTGCGGTGGGTGAAGGAAGTTCAAGGATTATGAAAACTACAAGTGCTTCAGTAACTACATGGAATAAAGAATGGACGTATAGGAACGAAGTAGGAGTTGAATCATCGCCTACAAACGATTCGGAGAAAATATGGCGTAAGCATAAGAACTTTGTTTGGAAAGGTTCTTTGGATGAAGATGGAACTTATGGAAGATTATTATCTAAATATGATTTTAAATGGGGATTGGATGCTACTCAAACCAATGAGGAATGGCAAAATGTTTCTGAAATAACGCGATATACAAATTATTCGCTACCAATAGAAACAAGAGATATTAATGACAACTATGCTTCATCTAAAATGGCAGAAGGCTTCAGTAAAGTTATTGCTGGTGGAAATGCACGATATACTGAAATGTATGCCTCTGGTGCAGAGCACGTATTTAATAATAATCAATTTGATGGAGAAGTTGAAGGAGCCAATTATCGTGATAATACTCATGTGCATACTGGTAATTATGCCGTAAAGTTGACAGATGCTTCACAAAAAGGATTTAAAGTTCAAGCTATGTCAGGATTGAATGACAAGGATTTTACAAAAGATTTACGTCCTGGGAAATACAAAGTTTCAGCGTGGGTTTATAATGGGGTTAAGTTGCAGAATTCTTTTGATTTAATGGTAGGAACTGTTGCTAAAAAACCTGACGAGATACTGCAAGCAGGAACTTGGGCTTTATGTAATTATTATATTGATATTTTACCAAATACCAACACAGAAATTTATTTTAGAAATAATAATTACAGCTACGGTATCTATATCGATGATTTTAGAATGCACCCAATTGTATCTAGTATGAATACCTATGTATATAATCAAACGACTGATGAGTTACAATTCATTTTAGATGGCAATAATTTGGCAACAGAATTCAAATACGATAAGGCAGGTAGATTGTGCAGAACGTATAAAGAGGTTGTGAATCAAGGTCAACAAAGAGGAGGTTTTAAATTGGTAAATGAATACAAATACCAATATAAAAATAATACGAGCTCTTCAGCGAACTGTAATTGTTGTGATAATTAAAAAATAGAACATGAAAAAGTTTACATTATTTTTTACGATACTAATTGGTCTTTTATTGGGGAATGTAGCTTCAAGCTATGCTCAATCACGATCAGAAATATTAAATGAACCATTAACAACATCTCGAACGGTTGAGGCTACGGAGTTTATATTGTTGCAACCAGGTTTTAGTGTAAAGGGGACGACACCGTTTATTGCTAGAATAGTAGCTGAGAACAATTATGATGTAGTTGTGGGAAATCCATATGCAGGGAACGAAATGTTAAACTGGGTGTCTAGTACATCTTACGATTTATCAGGTAACCTAGCGGGTAGTGGAGTTTCCTATTTTAATACTTTAGGAAAACCAACACAGAGCCATGCGTTGGATATTAAAACTGGAAAAATTTGGGTAACGGAAACAAGATACGATGCCTTCAATAGACCGGCTCTATCTACTTTAAGTGCTCCTGTAGGAACGCAATATGGATACAAATCTGATTTTATCAAAACGAAAACTGGAAGTACTTTTAATCAGGCGAATTTAGAATCTATAACAGATAATAATGCTTCTGAAGTTATTGGAAATCAAGAGAATACTTTAGGTTGGTATTACAGCGAAAATAATACTTCTGAACAATATCAAGACGTTACTGCTCATCCTTATAGCAGAGTTATTTATAGTAAATTAAATCCAGGAATAGCTTTAAATACCTTTGGAGGAAATAAAATTAAAAGAACACCAACGAGTACGCCTGAATGGTTACAGAGTTATAGTTTTACGATGCCTTTAGCACAAGAAATGTTTTATCAATTTGGACGAAATTATTTTCCAGAGAGGGAGGTTGTAGCGTCTGTTAGAGATTTCGGTAAACCTATTCCAAATGATAATGATACATTTGAAACAACTTATACATTAAGAGAAAATTGTACAGGAAGAATAATTGAAAACGTAATGGTAGATAGGTTTCAATTAACTCAAAACTATGTATATAAATTATCGATGAGGATTGTAAATAGAGATACCAATACGGTAGAAGATTTAAGAGGATATTTTAGAGTCGATAATATAAAATTTGGTGGAGGAGGTCTCGATAATGGAGACCCTTTTGCGGGAAATAATTCTAGTTCCTCTGGACCTGGAGGTGTTAACGAAATTAGACCTTTCGCTACCTTGTTAGATAGTAATAATGCTTACAATTGTCCTCTAGGAAAACCTTCTTATATACAAGGTAAGAAAACAATTGTAAGAGATGTTAATGGCGTTGAAAGTGTTGTTTTCAAGGATGGTAATGGAAATGTATTGGCAGCGGCAAGAAGTGGAAATGAAGATGGAACTAAGACTAAGAGAACAGTTGTTTCTCCAATAGGAAAACAAGGTTTTGTCGATATCCATATACCCGTAGGATGTGAAGGGGAGATACGTTTGGTAGGAAATAATGGAGCGGATAGAACATTTGAAGTTACAAATCTTGCCACTGAAGAGAAGACAGTTCCATGGGCTATGGGGAAAACCAACATTGCGGCAGGAGCATATCGTATATCATTTTTTGATTTAACAAATTATAATCCCGAGCATCCATATGTTAAATTAGATAGTAATAACAGACCTACATTATTAGATCCAGTGAATACAATTGGAGTACAATATCAGGTTAACTATTATGATTATAGTTTAAACTATTACGATAAAGCGAATAGACTAACAAAGAGTACACAACCTATAGGAATAAATCAAGAAACTACATTTACCTATAATACATTAGGGCAACTTTTAGAAACAAGTAGCCCCGATGAAGGTAATGCAGAGTTCAAGTATAGAAAAGATGGACAAATTCGATTTTCTCAGAATGCGAAACAAAAGTTAGCAGGAGAATTTTCATATTCAAATTATGATACTTATGGTCGTCCAGTAGAAAGTGGAGTGGCAACAGGAACTTTCACTTCTTTAAATCCTGATGCCGATGATTTCTCAGGAACTAGAAAAGAACAACACTTTACTGAATACGATGTTGCCGATACAGGTTTACAAGCTGCCTTAGTAAATGCTCAATATGGAAGTAATGCTTCGAAATACCAACAAAAGTTTGTAGCAGGTAATGTTTCTAAAACATATACGTCAAATCCTAGTACAACTACTACTTGGTATAGTTATGATGTGTACGGAAGAGTAACATGGATTATTCAGAAAATAGACGGGTTAGGAGTAAAGAGTATTGATTATGAATATGATTTTGCTAAAGGACAGGTAACCAATGTTATTTACCAAAAATATCATAACCCTCAGCAAGATGTACCAAGAGAGTATTTTGAACACAAATACACCTATAATGTGGCTGGTGAATTGTTTAAAGTAGAAACAAAAGCGAATAGTGAATTAGCTGATTACAAAGAGCAAGCAAAGTATAACTATTATGAAACGGGAGCTTTAAAACGTGTAGAAATTGCAGAAAATGTTCAAGGGATTGATTATATTTATAATTTAAACGGACAATTGAAAGCAATTAATCACCCTTCGCGCAGTAGCTCTTTAGATCCAGGAAAGGATGGAGCCAATGGTATGCCAAATGACCTATTTGGTTTTGCTATCGATTATTATAATGGTGATTATACACGTACGAATACACCGACACCAGTAACAAGTAATAATGCATTTGCAAGTAATAACCAATACAATGGTAACATCAAAGCCACACGTTGGTCCACTCAAAACATTGCAAATGGAGCACAGGCGTCTCAGTTATTTAGTTATAATAAGAATAATTGGTTGCAACAGGCAACTTTTGGTTCGGCAACGAATACAGGGACAATTACTCAAAATGCATATGGAAACTATAAGGTTTATGGATTGGAGTATGATGCCAATGGTAACATTAAAAAGTTGAACCGTAACAAAGACGGTAATGCAAGTAATGCTATGGATCGTATGACCTATCATTATAAAGCAACAAAACCAAATCAGTTGGACTATGTTGATGATACGGTGAATGCAGGTGTGAATGATATGAAAGACCAAAATGCAGGTAATTACGTGTATAACAATATTGGTCAGTTAATTGAAAATAAAGGTGATGCTGTAAAGTATGAGTATAATGCGAGTGGATTAGTAACGAAAGTATTCCAAAGCAATAAATTGAGAGTACAGTTTGATTATAACGACAAAGGGTTTAGAGTTCGTAAAAGAGCTTATACGAGTACAGGGAGTTTAGAAAAAGAAACCTTTTATGTCAGAGATGCGGCTGGAAGTCCGATGGCAATTATCACTCCTAAGACAGGTGTCACACTACAAGAGAGTATTGAACAACCTATTTATGGAGCAAGTAGATTAGGGGTTTATAATAAAAAAGATGGAAGTGCTATTTATCAAATTACCGATCATCTAGGAAATGTACGTGCAACGGTTGGAAAAACTTCAGGTGGACAAGTGTTAACAGAAAATAGTAGCTCAACTGATTACTATCCTTTTGGTATGGCGATGCCTAACAGGCAAATCATTAATGGAGAACCGTATCGTTATGCGTATCAAGGTCAAGAAAAAGATCCTGAAACTGGTAAGGAAGCGTTTCAATTAAGGCTTTGGGATGCGAGAATTGGGAGATGGTTGACTACTGACCCGAAAAGATTTCATCATAGCCCTTATTTAGGAATGGGGAATAACCCTATTTTCTTTATAGATTCCGATGGAGGTAAACCTACACCTCATGAAGCTGCTGTATTAGCATCTCATGTATATAATGGAAAAGTGAAGTTAATTGGAGGTTGGAAACAATCATCAATACAATATTATGATCAATTTGATGAAAGTGATATCGGATTAAAAGCGAAAATGTATGAGAGAAAGTTAGAGGATGGTACTACTGAATATGCCTTTGTGTATGCTGGAACTGAGCATCCAAATGACTGGAAAGATAACGGAAGGCAAGCTTTTGGAACGGGTATACAATATTCAATTGCTTTAAGGATAGCAACAGAAATGTCTGTTTACTTTGGTAATGAAGAATTAACATTTGTTGGACACTCTTTAGGTGGTGGGCTTTCCAACTATTCATCTATTGCTACAGGGAGGGCTTCCATAACATTTGATCCTGCTTGGTTATCCGATTCTAGTTTAAAAAATATTAAATCTCCACAAAACCAACAGAATCAAGTTAATTTTATACCAAAAGGGCTCTCTCTCCATGAGGTACAAAATAATAGAACTGTTTCTGCTTTTGTACATTCTGTTGGGGTAAATCTTTTTGTAGGTAATTATAAAGATAATTTCAGAGTTAATTTATTTAATGTTCATGATATCGATAATATAACAAAGGATATTCTGAAAACTTTTAAGGCTAATTCTAACGGAGGCTCTAAGAGAATAAAAAGTCCTAGATTTTTTTAATGTTAATTTATTAAGATATGAAGTTTTTTTTACTTTTTTTGGTTGGGTTAATATTTTCATCTTGTGAACATCGACTTCCTGCCTATAGGTTCTCAAATTTTAAAAATACAGAAATATATGAGTTAGCAAAAGCTGTGAATAATAATGATTTAGAAGCTATAAGAAATGAAGTTGTAGAAAAAAAGGTTAAAATTAATTTGACAGATAATAAGTATGATAAAACGCTACTAGAATTGGCGATAGCGAATAATAAAAAGTTAGCATTTAAAGAACTCTTAAGATTTGGAGCTAATCCAAATTATTATAGCCAAGAGAATTGTTTTAGCCCTTTAATTACAGCAATTAGACTTAATAAAAATTGTGATTTGTTTTTTATTAAAGAATTGTTAAAATATGATGTAAACCTAAAACCTGGTTTTTTCAAAATTTGTAACGCAGGTCACTATGATCCTGTTTTAGAGGTGATTATGTTTTTTAATGATTATGATTCTGAAGAATGTTGTATTGATATACTTAGCTTGTTGACAACAAAGATCGGAAAAATAGACCTAAAAGAGAAGAATGATCCTGAAAATTATATGGAAAATATTATTTATTTTTGTCTGTCTACAAGAAACTTGAGAGCGTTAGAGTATTTTATTATTGATCTAAAAGGTGAAATACCTGATAAAATTTTTATTAACGGTACAGTTCTATCAAATGTTAGAGATGTTGAAGAATACTCATTAAAGGAGATATTAGATAGCCAATATTTTATACTAAATAAGGAATTAGTTTATTTGCATAACCAAAGAAAGAATATTTTACAATATTTAGGCTCTGATGATGCTGGTATATCAAAGTAACGGTTACCGCTAGTTTGTAACTAGTGGTGAGCACGATTAAGCAAAACAGCAAAGAATATTAAACTACTTTACATTAAATTGTGAGGTAGTTTTTTTGGTTTTATCAAGTTAATCAATTGTTAGTTAGTAGTTTTGATGTATGGTCTGTTATTGTTAGGAAAAAGACTTAATTTTACTAGAATTTTGTTTTCCATTTATGTTAAAAAACATATTTTTGCGCCGTTGAAAAATTGACCAAAAAGAAAACACGTTTTATTATTTAATTATAGAAAAAATGAAAAAAATTGTATTACCCTTAGCTATTTTAGCATTCCTAATTTCGTTAGTAACATTTTTTTATTCTCAAAATTCATCGGACCTGGTGTATGTTGATGTGAATAAATTATTAGATGGATATAAGCGAACAAAAGTTGTTCGTGGAGAATTTGAAAAGAAAGCAAAAGTTTTAAAGTCTAATGTCGATAGTTTAGTTACAGATTGGCAAAAGGAATTAAAATTGTATGAAAAAGAACGCTCTAAATTTTCAAAAAAGGAGTTAGAATTAAAACAACATTTACTAAGCAACAAACAACAGCAAATTAATAATTACCAACAGGCTATTCAAAAGCAAATTCAATCAGAAGATCAAAAAGCTACACAAACGGTGGTAAATGATATTAACGATTATGTAAAAGAATTTGGGAAGAAGAAAGGATATAAAATAATCTTTGGAGCAAGTGGAAGCGGTAATATTATGTATGCTGATAAAACAGCAGATTTAACCGAAGAAGTTTTGGAAGGCTTAAACGCCGAATATGGAGGAGAAAAGTAATTCCAGATTGATGTTAAATATCAGTATTGGAATGTTGACCTAAGCATACGATCCAAAAATAACGACGTGAGAATCGTTGGAATTAAAATCTGTTTGAGCGATAGCGAGTTATTTTAATTTAGATTCAAGGAAGATTATTTTTGAGTGAAGTACGGTTAAGACTAGATTTTTTGTTTCTTTTTCATCAATGGAAAAAGAAAAAGAGAAACAAAATTTACTATGAGAAAATGTGAATGTGAGAAGGAAAATATCAATGATGGAGTTCTCAAGTCGATCATTAGTGAAAATTAAATATTATTGTTGTGAATCGCATATTTAAAATAGTATTGCTCTTATGTATTTGGGGCTGTTCTTCAAAATCATTTGATTCAAAGGAAGAGTTATGGGAATACATACGAAAAGAAGATCATGGGTATTTACAAACGAAAAGTGTAAATGGCTATGACTTTTCATTGTTGTATAAACCTACAGATCTACTGGTAGAGCAAGAATTAGGAGATGATAAAACGATTGATAAAGTAGAGGATTTACGAACTAAATATCGTAAGTATCTATATTTTACATTGTCAATGTCTAAAGATAATAAGGAGCTGTTAAGTGTCACTCCAAAAAGCAGACAAGAATTTGGTGCAATGGTGAACGAGCTAGCTTTTGGTATGGGAAAGAAAGTACATTTATTGTCTCCTAAAAAAGATACCTTAGAGTTGTTAGATTATGTATATCCAAGAATGTATGGCATGAGTAGAAATACGTCCATGCTTTTTGTATATCCTAGAGATGAGAAGTTTTTAAAAGAAGACTATTTATCAGTAGTAATCGGAGATTTAGGAACCTATACAGGAGAAGTGAAATTCAAAGTCCCTACAAAATTGCTAAACAATGAACCAAGAATAAATTTTAAATAATTCATCTTATTACAAGGTGAAACTTGAAAACTAAATATAAGATTCGCAAAGGAAATTATACAAAGGGTTGATTATAGATAAATCCTTTATTGAAAACTACTAGCCAGACACTTGTTTTAACCACAATAGATTTCTAAAGGTATATGATGACTATAACTTAGAAAAGTCATTTAAAATAATAGAAAATTTAAACTAGTGTTAATACCATAATTATGATAAAGAATAAACACACCAGAAAAACAATGGTTGTTTTGACTATTTTGTTCGCCATTATATGGAAAACGCAAGGTCAAGGACCAAATGCCCCGGAAGCTGCATCTTTTGAGCCTGTAGATGCAACAGATATGGTTAATTTACTAACAGGTGATTTTACTTATGTTCAGCCTTTAATCAACGTACCAAGTCCAGAGGGTGGTTACCCGCTAGCTCTGAGTTACCATGCAGGTATTGCTGTTGGCCAGGAAGCATCTTGGGTAGGTTTAGGATGGTCCCTAAATCCTGGAGCAATAAACAGAAGTGTAAACGGAAACCCTGATGATTGGGCCAAAGCTTTAATACGTGAATTTGCTTATGATGAAGGTGGGCATGAATATTCTACCTCGGTTTCTATAGGATATGGTATTCCTAATGTTTTGTCCGTTGGAGTAGGAGTGTCGTGGGGATCAAATAGATCCTTAGCAGGAAGTGTCAGCATGAGCTTTAAAGGAACTTATGGTCGAATTGGAACCAATGGGGTTTCGTTTGGATTTGGTGTAAATGATAATTTAGGTATTGGAGCTTCCTTTGGAAACAATGGAAGTTTCGGTGTGTCTGCTAATATAGGTGTTGGAAATGCCTCAATATCATTTGGAGTTGGAAGTGGTTCCAGTGGTTTTAATGGTAATTTAGGTCTGGGAGCTTCAGGAAGAGGAGGTAAAAACTTGTCTGCTTCAAGCTTGGGGGTAGATTTCTCATCAAATGGAATTGGCTATTCTGGAAAAATAAATGGTATGGGAACCTCAGGATCTTTCGATTTTAAATCGGAAGTTAACGCTTCCGACTATGATGTAACCAATAAAAGTAGTCAGTTTTCTTTAATTACGCCATTTGGGTATTTTTCTTATGGTAAACAAGAGGTTTCTTGGAAGTTAGATAAAGTAAGGTCAGAAGTAGTTCAGGGCTCGATGTATTTATATTTGAATGAATTTACTTCTTACTTTGATGGAAATTATACGGTAAGACATGATTTTACTAATTCTTATGATGTAAATGAAATAAATACTGAAAGTAAATTTGAGCAGTCAACTAAAGAATTTTATACCAAAAGTAATAATGCTCTTTTTGCGAACTTTGATAATTATAATGTATCTGCGCAAGGTATTTCTGGATCTATTCAACCACAAATAGATAATAATTTAAATTTAAAAATAACAAAGGCAAAACATTTTGGAGCTAGATCAAGAGGTGATTTTTTATCTGTATCTTATGTAGAAAATAGTCCGAATCACTCTATTTTAAAACCAGTTACATTTGACTTTGGCGAATATACTAATACTTACTTAGAGACATTACCTTACGATATGTCTTATCCAGGAACTCCTTGGGGAGTAGGCTTCTCTACACCCACTTTAACAAGTATTCCTGAAGGTTTTACTCTAAGCTCTGATTCCAAGCGCTTGTATTTGAATAATTCTTTTTCAGAAACTAAGCATAAATTAAGAAAGGGTAAATACGTAGAGTATTTTACTATAGAGGAAATTAATAGCGGAGTAGCAAATTCAAAAGGATATTTGAGTGAGGCTAATAACTATGATTTAAGTCCTCAGGGTTGTGGTTTTGTTAATGAGTTCACAGGTGATTACTTAAGAAATTTTAATAAAAGTATTGGTGGTTTTAAAATTACTATGAAAGATGGTAAAACGTATCATTATTCTTTACCTGTTTACCAAATGGAAAAGGTACGACGTATTTATGGAATTGTTGAAGGAAAGAATGAAAATCAAGCGCATATGGATAGAGTACAAGCCAATCCATATGCAACGCATTGGCTATTAACGGCAATAACAGGACCTGATTACGTTAAAAATGATGTTAATAGAAAGTATCCTGATGAAGGAGATTATGGTTATTGGGTTCGTTTTGACTATGGTAAATGGAGTGAAGGGTATATATGGAAAACACCTAATGGGAATAAGTATTCGGAAAATGCAGATATTTTTGGTAAGAAAAAAGAATATTCTTGGGGTCGAAAGCAATTATATTATTTGGATAAAATAAAAACTAGAACTCACTCTGCTTTATTTATTAAGAAGCTACGTCAAGATCAGAAAAGTGAACAGATGGTATATAAAAACATGGCTGTTCATAAATTAACAACTCTTCAAAATAAGTATGTAAATGTAAAATGGCAACCAACTTTGGGGTTGTCAGATGTTTACTTATTTAAAAATGAAGATGCAAATTTGATAAGTAAAGCCTCTGGAGAAGGATTAGAGGTGAGTACCGAAGTAAGTAGATATACATTAAACGGTTTCAAGAATAATGATGGAGTTTGGAAGGAAGATGTTTACAGTGAAATACAGTTTAGTTCTAATTTACATGATGAAGTCTATGATATTAGTGATATTTCTGAGGCTCATAAGGAAAAAGTTGTAAAATCAGTGTATTTTGGTCATGATTACAATCCGCATAGGAGAACACCAATAGAAGGTCATCCAATAGGTGCTTATACTAATACTCCTCCTTCGGGACGTCATAGTCTAAACTCATTGAGTTTTGGAGGAAAAAGAGGAAGAGTTATTTTACCAGCAACTCGTTATTCTTACAATCAATCCATAGAAAATCCAGGTGAGTTAAATATTGGTGATTTTGGTTATCATAAATACGAACCGGCTCAAGGTAGTTTAAAAAAAATAAGTTTACCTACAGGTGGAAGTATTAATGTAGCTTATCAGCCAGATAGGTATGATCGCATTGCAATAAAGAATGGAAGAGTTTTTACGAGTAAATTAAAGTTTAGTTTTCTCACGAATCCAACTTTTAATCCTGCTACTTGTAGTACTGATACAAACCCTGAATCAATGGGGAGTACTCCTAAAAGTACCATAAGAATAAAGATAGAGGTTGATGAACAGGATGTTTCAACTAAAAGTAACCTAGATAACATAAAATTCAAAGATTATTTCGATTTTTCCAAACCATTTTTTATGGATATGTGGTACTGCAATTTATGGAAGTATAATGCCACTTTACTTCGTGGAACGATTAATATAGATAAAGAACAGGCACAAATTATCGAGCTGAACGAAACTGGAAATTACATGATTGTCGAGGTACAAGTTTCGAGTCCAGCATTAATTCGAAGATTACCTCAGGATGCAGAACCAGTATCAGTTTTACATGCAATGAATGATTGGTCAAATACGGAAAATAGAAATTTACCTCGTTTTAATGTCCTAGAACATAATGAAGGGGATAGTGATCATCAATATTCACTAAGACATACGATTATAGGAAATAAAATTCCAACAGGTCAGGCGAGAGATAGAAGTAGCGGAATTAGAGTACAAAATATTACTGTAAATGATGGTGTAGGGGGGAGTTATACTACGTTATATAATTACGGTACTTCCGGAGTTTTACCATACTACCCAGAGCCCAACTATCAAGTTCAGCAACAAGCACCATATATTTCCTTATTGCCTGGACCTATTGTAACTTATGGAAAGGTTACCGAAGTAAAATTTCCTTACACCGATTATCAAATTTCAAATGAGTATAAATTTAAAGTTTTAGATGATATCGATGAATCTGTTGAAGGACGTATTTCTTTTGGAGACATATTAAAAATGGAATCATCCGAGGAAAGTTTCTCTGGTAATTTAAATGTGAGTTTGAAAAATACAATTATTTACAATGAAATTTCATCTTTGGGAAGATTAGAAGAAAAGAAAATATTCAATTCTAAAGGACATATGGTTGAAGGAACTCAATATGCCTATTCTAATTTTGAAGAGAGATACTCTATTGGTCAGCATAAACAAGCGTACCATACTATAAAGAGCGTAAATGATTATTACTATAATACATCAAATGTTTATGGTACTGTTTCAGAAAAAGTAGATCGATTTGGTGTTTTAAAAAGTATTAAATCTATAGGTAATAATTTCACGACTACTAAGTATTTTGATAAGTATGATCTTTTAACAGGGGAAGTATTAGAAAGTAGAGTTTACTCTGGTAATGGTAAAGCTTATAAAACGGTTACAATACCAGCTTATAAAAAATACTCCGAAATGGGAGCTAAAGTCGACAATATTAACAATAAAAATATGTTAACTCAGGCTGTGGGAGAATATTCTTACGTATTTGATAATGATGAATGGAAGGAAATAGGAGTAGGGATTACTACTTGGAAAAATGACTGGAATTACCAATTTAATAATGGAACTTCCGTTTCCTCCGACGATGTTTGGCGTAAACACAAAACATTTACTTGGAATGGAGGAGTTGCTCAAAATGGTATTTATACTGGTTTTACTGATTTTAATTTTAGTCAAGGAGCGTCTAATACCAATTGGAAAAAAACCAGTGAAATAACTAGGTATAATCAATTCTCTGTTCCAACAGAGATAAAAGATATTAATGAGAATTTTTCTTCAACAAAAATGGGAGATTCCTATTCGAAAATAATAGCCACGGCAAACGCTAATTATAATGAAATGTATTATAGTAGTGCAGAATATGTTGATGGAAGTTATTTTGATGGAGGAATAAAATCTTTTGGTAGAAAACAAGTGCCAGATGCTCATACTGGAAAATCAATAGTTGAAGTGGAACCTGGTCAAAATGCATTTGAAGTAACCATTCCGAAAAGAGAATCTAGAAAATCAATTGAAAATCGATTCAAGGTTTCTGTTTGGGTAAAAAGAACACACTATTGGAATGCAAGAATTAAATTAAATAACGAAATAGTTGACCATGATGCTTATGAAAGGGTGAATGCCGGGAAATGGGTTCTGCTTAATGGCTATGTTAATTTATCGAATAGTTCTGATAATACTATTGCTATAGTTAGTATAAATGGAAGTATTCAATTGGACGATTTCAGAGTACATCCTGCGGTTTCAGGCATGAAAACTTATGGTTATGATGAATATGATCAATTATCGATAATAACAGGAGAGAACGGATTATCAACGAAATATGTATACGATGAGGCAGGACGCCTAATAGAAACTTGGGAAGAAGTTCAGGATGTACCTTATTTTGATGGAGGATTCAAACAAATTGTTAAGAATAATTATAAATTTAATACGAAATAATTATTATGAAAAAGTTTATTTATAATAGTATTTTAATATTTACCTTATTACTAATTGGGAATTTAAGAGCTCAACAATGCAGTCCAACTTTGGTACAAAGCCAATTTCAATTTTCGAATCAAGGAGGAACAAGAGTTTATTTTTCGGGTTGTGGCTCGGATGTAATTTATCCTGGGACTTTACCATCATGGATTACCCTTGGGGTGGATAGTAGCAATTCTTTGTTAAGAACACTTATTGTGCAACCTAATAGTCAGGCAAATGAAAGAAGCGCGACGATTAATTTGGTTGTGAATCCTTCTCAAAATAGTCAAACGTATGAAATAATTGTTAATCAGGCAGGAGTGGATAATTGTAGTGGTGTAATTATACCTGATATTCCCATTGCTATTTTTAAAGAAGGTAGAACTACGAGCAAAGCAATTAACTATTATTGTAATTCTGCATTAAATTATGAAAATGTACCTTCATGGGTTAGTTCGATAAGTGTAGGTTGGTCTTATAGTTCAGGAGGAGTTATTCGAGTGCTTAATGTTGTTGCGGATACGAATAATGGGACAACTGGAAGAACTGCAAAAATTAGATGTTATAATGATAATGTAGATTTTTTCGTGTATGTTGCTCAGTCAAACATTAGTTCGGGAGGTGAAGGCTTTTGTTCACGTAGTTTTGAAAAGAGCGAGGTGATGTTTTCGGAGGCTGGAGAAGCTCTATCAAATTATTCAACACATCAATCTAGTGGATGTACAGGAGGAACTCCAACCGTAGATACATCTCTTCTTCCGGATTGGCTATCAGTTAATTATTATTACATGACAAGTAGGCCTTATGCATATGTTACAACTCAGCAGAATACAGGGGCATCAAGATCTGCTCAAGTAGTGGTTATTTCGGGTGCATATATCAGTACATTTATTGTGTCACAGGATGGTTGTACCATGAATTCATGGTACCCAGATTCTGATGGAGATGGTTATGGTGATTACAACTCTACTTCCGTTATGAGAACCTGTTTACCTGTAACACAAGGTTACGCTACTAATAATTGGGATAGATGTAGAAATACTTATAGTTCTTCTAATAAAGGATGCCCTGAAGGATATGAGATAGGAGAGCTTAATAGTGTTTCAACTGAAGTAAGAAATATTTCTGGGCAAGTAAAGGCAAAAAGTATTTCATATTTCGACGAATTAGGAAGGAACATACAAAATCAAACAACTGATTTTAAGCGATCAAAAGTTATTGGTACTCAAATCTTATATGATAAACAGGGACGTCGAGCTCTTAATACATTAGCAGCTCCCATGAGTCAAAGTACTAGTTTTTATGGGTATGCTCCTGATTTTATAAAGAATGCAAATAATGAAATCTATAGCTGGAGAGATTTTGAATTTAGAGGCTTAGAACCGAATGCAGTTGGAAATGAGTTAAACACATTAGGAAGAGAATATAGTAGCTTAAATACAGATGAACCCAATCAGGATATTACTGATAGACCTTATACAAGAACCTTATATAGTAAATTAATTCCTGGAGCTGTAAAACAAACAATAGGAGGAAATAAACTGAATGGAGAATGGCGTCAAGGCTATACTTTTTCTATGCCAGCCGCTCAAGAATTGTATTACGCATTTGGTTATAATATGTTTCCTTCGAATCCAGATATAGCAACTACATACGAAGGAATTAATACGGTTTTGACTGACGATTCTAATAAAATAGTTTGGTTAAAGTCTTCTAAAACGGTAGTACAGGATATTACAGGAACTAGGGAGTCAGTAGTATTTACTGATGCCGATGGTAAAACTTTAGGAGCTGCTCGTTCGGGAGGTACGCAATATGAAGTGTTGTCTTTAATTGGTGAACAGAAGTTTATAGATATTCATATTCCTCTAGGTTGTGGAAATACTGCAACATTTTTAAATGGAGCGTCGAACTATAAGGTTTATAATTTAAAAGAGGAAACGTTAATAACTCCGACACCCAATACGCTACAACCTGGTTTTTATCGAGTGGAATATATTGGCGCTACAAATTTAACAAAGGAACATCAGCTTAGTTATATAGATACAGAGGTAACTACAACTACTAATAAGATTAAGTCAATTAAAACGAATGCGGTAGGTATACGTTACAAAGTAAACTACCATGCATTTAGTTTAAATGAGTATAACGATGTTGGTCAGTTAACTTCTACATTACAACCTTTAGGTTTTAATGACGCATGTTTATCTGGTTTATCGGCTACAGTTAGTCATGATACGAGTTTAAAAAGTAGCTTTAAATATAATGTTTTGGGGCAGTTAATTGAAACTGAAAGCCCAGATGAAGGAACAGCTCGTTTTAAATATCGAAATGATGGTCAAATTCGTTTTTCTCAAAATAGTAAACAATTAGCCAATAGTGAGTTTTCATATAGTAATTATGACGACTTAGGGCGCCCTATAGAGAGTGGAGTTTCTACAGGTAATTTTTCCAGTTTAAATCCAGATAGTGTTGATTTTACGGGAGCAAGATCCGAACAACACTTTACTGAATATGACTATTTGAACGATAATAGTCATGCACGATTGAACAGTTTGGTAACATCATCATTTTATCAAAATCCTACCTTTTTATCAGGTAACGTAGCTAGAAGTTATAATAAAGATTCGAATGGTAGTATAATCTCGGAAACTTATTATAGTTATGATGTTTACGGAAGAGTAAGGTGGATAGTGCAGAATTTGCAAGGTTTAGGAGTGAAAATCATTGATTATCGTTATGACCCTATAACAGGACAAGTGACCAAAGTGTATTATCAGAAAGGGCAGTCGGATCAGTTTATTCATCGTTATACCTATGATTCTGATGATCAAAGTTTAGTAAAAGTAGAAACTTCTGTGAATGATACTAGTTTTACGGAACATGCAGAGTATAGATATTATAAAACTACTGGAGCATTAAAGCGTATTACTTTAGCCGAAGGGCTACAAGAAATCGATTATGTATATAATGTTGCAGGTCAGCTAAAATCAATCAATCACCCAAGTTTGGCACAAGACAATGATGTAAATCGAAATGGGACGGATTTATTTGGAGTTACTCTAGATTATTATGCGGGAGATTACCAAAGAAGTACTAACTTTACTTCGAACAGTAATTTAACCGTTGATGATCAATATTCAGGAAATATCAAAGCGATGACGTGGAACAGTAAGCAAAATACTACTGATTCTCACGATCCAGTGCTATATGAATATGAATACGATGAACGTAATTTCTTGAAAAATGCTAAGTTTAATGGACTAAATAGCCAACAGAGAAATTATCCTGCTGATTTAGTGTTAGACCACGATGTTTTTTCTACAGAGCATAGAAAGGCAACGAACTCCATAACCATGAAGCCAGGTTTTCATGTATTGGCTGTTGATGGTCTTGATTTTACAGCACAAATAGTTTCTTCCAATGCTAATGGAGTTTATAAAGCTGGTGATTATAATGTAAGTAATTTGACCTACGATGCCAATGGAAATATTCTTTCGTTAACTAGGAATAAAAATAGTGAAATGATTGATGGAGTAGAGCGCAATGAAATGGATAAATTGACTTATAGGTATAAGGCAAATAAACCAAATCAACTGCAACGAGTGGACGATGCTGTGGTAGAAGATACCCACGCTAACGATATTAAAGACCAGACTACAACCGATAACTACAAATACAACAGTATTGGACAGTTAACTGAAAATATAGATGAGGATGTAAAATATGAGTACAATGCTAGTGGTTTGGTAACCAAAGTACGTTATAATAATAAAGTTCGAGTGGAGTTTTTATATAACGACAAAGGTTTTAGAACGAAGAAGTTGAGTTATAAGGTTGATGGTACTTTAGATAAAACGACAGATTATGTTTTAGATGCCTCAGGTTCCGCAATGGCAATTTATGAAAACCAACAATTGAAGGAATTACCAATTTATGGGGCCTCGCGTTTGGGTATCTACAATAAAGCAACAGGTACAAGCGTTTACCAATTAACAGACCATTTAGGAAATGTACGCGCAGTGATCGCGAAGAATGGTGATCAGGCGATAGCATCAAGTACCACTGATTACTATCCTTTTGGTATGCCAATGCCGAACCGCCAGATAATAAACGGAGAACCGTATCGTTACGCGTATCAAGGTCAAGAGAAAGATCCCGAAACTGGAAAGGAAGCGTTTCAACTTCGTTTATGGGATGCGAGAATTGGGAGGTGGCTGACGACAGACCCGAAAAGAGAGTTTAGTTCTCCATATCTTGGAATGGGAAATAATCCTTTGAATAAGATTGATCCTGATGGAGGAAGTACGGCAGGACCTGATGATTGGGTTAGAGGAAAAGGAAGTAAGTTATTTTATTGGGATGAAAATATAAATTCTAAAAAAGAGGCGTTGGCAAAAGATTTAGAATATGGAGGTAAAGACTTGCATGAGTTAAAAGCTAATTTGGGAAATCTTCTAAATGGTCTGGATTGGATTAGGTATAAAGTTGGCTCCAATGGTGTTATGGATTATATAGATCAGACTTCTTATTTAAGAGCTACTTATTCATGGATGGGTCAAAAGTTTATTGAAATGGCTCGTGAATCTAGTTTAGCACCAGAAGACCTTGTTGAAAGATCTCAACATCCCTATATTGAAAAAACATGGTTGAACGGACAAATTAAGCAGGGAGATTGGGAAGATACAGTAACTATAGCAGGGGTTGAGTTAGAGGTAACATTTTCTAAGATAAATACAGTTGACTATAGAAATTATGTTACAGAGTTAAGACCAAGATTAAATGGAAGGCAAATAGAAATGGCCTTATATGCTGATCAAGGAAAGAGTAGAAGGGGGTTTAATTTTACTAATTCAAATAGAGGTGAGGTTGGTGTTCTTTGGATTACATTCAAAACTAATAAGGACTTTCATTTTGCGACAAGCTACATTTATGGGGAGCCTATAAAAAAGATGCAATCAGGATTTGTTCCAATAAAACAATAATAGATGGTTAAGAAGAAAATTTTATATATTATAATTACTTTTTTATTGCTATGTTATACATATAATTATGTTAGCAATGTTAAAGCGACGAGTGATTTTATCCAAGCTCTAGAGACTGAAAGAAGTATGTTTTCTCATGTATTTGCAGGGGAATTAGTTAATAGATCAGATGACTTTCCAAAAACAAAGAAAGATATTGAACTAATTTTTAATTCAATTAGAGCCAATTCAGCAGATCCTCAATTTACATTTTTTAATCATGACTATGGTGTATATTACGATAGTCTTAGTAGATGTACAACAATATATAGTTACAACACAGATAACGTTGAAGATTTTAGTGAAGGAAGAACAATAAGACCAGATTCACTAACTTTTTTAAGTTTGTTTTTTAAGTATAAAAGTTTTGATATCGAATTTGTTAAGTTTTGTGAAGATAGTTGGTCTTATGATATTTGTGGCATTAAAAATTATGAAAACTTAAAAGATAAAAGATATGTTGCTCAATTTAGTGATATATATAAACTTTACAATAGACATGAGATTCTTGTCGATGATGTTTTGTTGAATGGGTTTAAAAGAGACGTAAAGTCTATTGAAATGCAGATTAATGGGGTAGATTTAAAAGATTATGATGGTGCAACGAATACATATTTTTTAAGGTTTAAAGAAAATAGAATAAAGAACATTTGTAATAATAAACTTCCGTTAGACATTCTTAATAAAATACAAACATTATTCTTAAAGAAACGTGACTCTTCTTATGATTACGCAGTATTTCCAATAACTCTTATCCCCCCGCACCTTGACATTTGAGCGTTAGCGGAAATGGCAAGTTTTAAAAGGAATTTAAATAAGAAACGAGGATATTATTAGCCATTTGCAATGGCAAAACGACAAGTTATAAAGAAGCTACTTTACATTAGATTGTAAGGTAGTTTTTTTGTTTTAAGAAGAATAAGCTTTTTTAGCGTTAAAGTCAAGTAAAGCCATGCGAATGAGCGATAAAGATTGAGGCTTCCGTACGAACCATTTCGTGCGGCCCGTAAGAGTAAGAAAACAATAACTTATAAAAAAAGCTTCTTTAGATTACATTGCAAGGTAGTTTTTTTGTTTATTTATAAGTTTAGGAATTCCTGATGTGCTAGTTATTAATACATTGTATTTTAATAGCCCTTTCATTCATGATAAATTAAAGCCAAGAAAGTCACATGCGAAACATTTTTAATAATTTTTTTAGATATGAAAAAATATTTTATAGTATTAGTGATTGTATCATATTTAATAACTTATTTTTATTTAGCAGAACGTAATTTAATATTAAACTTAATAAAAAATCATGAGATTGAGTTAGAAGAGAAATCAATAGATGTCATATTATATGATTTTAAGCCAGATGAAAAAGAACATAAATCAATAATTGATATCTTTAAAAGTAAAGGTTATAATAATGTTTCTTTATTTTGCGGAGATAAAATTTATGATCTTGAGAAATCAAATTATTCAATAGAGATTATAGGATCAAAAACGGTTATTAATTCTTCATTAATAGGTATTTATGAGAAACCTAAAATAGATAAACATTTATAATGTTGTGAGTATATGGTTTTTTTTTAAATGGATTACAGTTTATAAAAAAAATATATCTTGGAATGGTTCTCCTGATGGTTCCGCACCTTGATATTTAGCGTTAGCGTAATGGCAAGTTTTAAGAAGGAATTTAAATAAGAAACGAATATATTATTAGCCATTTGCAATGGCAAAACAAACAAAGTTCTCCACAAAAAAAATAATAGAACGAAACAAGAATTGCCACAAGGAAGCGAGTTTTTAAGTGAAGTTTTGAATGCAAGTAAAAATTGGAGTTTACAGTCTCTATTACCTGAAATTAAAACACCTTTTTACTATATCCATGGAAAAGAAGATGAAGCAATACCTTATGAGCATGGAGTGAATCAATTTTTATGGAAAACATTGAATTCAGAATTAAGTCTAATTGAAAAAGCCACGCATACCTTAAATACAAAACATCCTTTTGAAGGACCTTCATCGCAATTATTAGAGGTTCTAAATTTAACAGTCAATTGGATTAAAGAAAAATCCAAAATAGATTAGGTAAATAATGAAATGATAACTAATAGTTTGTCATTTCGAATGCTAGGGAGAAACCTTTTGTTAAAACCCGATTTATTTTTTGAGTAAATATTAGGTTAATCAAGCATTAGTTAGAAAACTTTAGTATTCATTGTTTTTATAAAATAACATTTTCAATACATTTTTTAAGTTATTACGATTTTATAGAAATCATTCTTGTAGGCATTTTTTAAGAAGTAAACTTCAAACAAAGCTTGTAAATTCAGCGTTTTTCACATAGAAAAATATTCTTCCATTGATAATTAAAAAAAAATGTTAAATTTACTAGCTATCAATTGGTTAGCTATTGTTAATCTTTTGACTGCACTTTAGATGAAAGACTAGATGTCTTTTGGGGGGATAATAATATTTTTACAAACAAAAATCTTTTAGACTTAAGTTCGTACTTGCTGGTCTTTAAGTGATTCTCCTACTCATCAAACGAAAACATTAAATTAAACTATTATATGAAACTATTTTTATTGGCACTAGTAGGTTTTGGAATGACTTCATTTTGTTTCTCTCAAGACTTATCATCTTCAGAATTGAAGGATATTGAAGCGAAAGTAATTAAATGGCGTAGACATTTTCATCAGAACCCAGAATTGTCAAATAGAGAGTTTAATACAGCAAAAGTCATTGCGAAACATTTGAAATCACTTGGTATTGAAACACAAGAGAACGTTGCTAAAACAGGTGTTGTGGGTGTTTTAAAAGGACCAGCAGGTACTAAAGTTGTAGCTCTTAGAGCCGATATTGATGCATTACCTGTGAGAGAACGAAATGATTTAGAGTTTAAATCTACCGTTACTTCTGAATATTTAGGAAAAGAGGTTGGTGTAATGCACGCTTGTGGACATGATACGCATACTGCTATTTTAATGGGAGTAGCAGAGTTACTTTCGAAACATAAAGATAAAATAAATGGTACTATAAAGTTCATTTTTCAACCTGCCGAAGAAGGAGCACCTGAAGGAGAAGAAGGAGGAGCGGAGTTGATGGTGAAAGAAGGAGTTTTGAAGAACCCTGATGTTGATGCTATTTTTGGTTTGCACATCTCTTCTGGACTTGATGTAGGTAGAATTCTATACAAACCTAGAGGTATTATGGCGGCTTCTCAGAGTTATAAAATTAATGTAAAAGGGAAACAATCGCATGGTTCACGACCTTGGTCTGGAGTTGATCCTATTGTGGCTTCAGCCAAAATAATCGATGGTTTACAAACCATTATTAGTCGTGAAGCCGATTTAACCAATGAAGGAGCCGTAATAACGGTAGGGAAAATTGATTCAGGCGTACGTTCGAATATTATTCCGGAATCTGCGACCATGATCGGTACGATTAGAACATTGGATTATAAAATGCAAAAGCAAATTAATGATCGTATGAAAGAAATGGTTCCTACCATAGCGAAAGCTTATAGGGCAGAAGCCACCATAGCTATAGAAAAAGGATATCCAATTACTTATAACGACGTTGAGCTTACTGAAATGGCATTACCAACCTTACAAAAGGTAGCTGGTATGGAAAATGTAATTTTAACGAAAGCAATAACAGGTGCAGAAGACTTTTCCTTCTTTCAAAAAGAAGTACCTGGATTTTATTTTTTCCTCGGAGGAAAAGCAAAGGATGACAAAAATCCTTATCCACATCATACTCCAGATTTCATGATTGATGAAAGCGGATTGATTTTAGGAGTAAAAACGATGTATCAATTATCACTCGATTATTTAAATCAATAGATTTTTTTAATATTAGCAGAATGGAAGCCGTCTAACATTGTTTAGATGGCTTTTCCTTTTTTGAGACTACCTATGATGATTAAAGGAGTTCCGATATGAGGATAATAAATATATTGGAATAACGATGAAAACGAAGTGAAAAATGTATCGAGAACAGCATACAGTAAAAGGAACACTTCTAAATGCAAGATTATTCTTCGTTTGATTTTTAAGAAATAAAAAACCATCTAAACGAGAGCTTAGATGGTTTTATTTTATAACGATTTAATCGTTCTATTTTTTCTTAGATTTCTGTTGAGCAGCTTGTTGTTCTTGAGCTTGCTTCATTGCAGCATCTAAACGCTCGCGGAATTTACTCTTTTTAACAGGCTTCTTTTTGTTTTCCTCAATTTGAGCGTGAATCTTAGCTTCATCAATTACAAAGTTCTTAATTACGAACATAATTGCAATGGTAAGTAAGTTCGAAATAAAGTAGTATAAACTTAATCCACTTGCATAGTTATTAAAGAAGAATAACATCATAATAGGAGAGAAGTAAATCATATACTTCATCATTTTACTCATATCAGGCATTCCTTCTTGTGGTGGAGCCTGCATATTCGCTTGTTGACTTTGGTTCATTTTCATGTAGAAGAAAATAGCAACAGAAGCCAAAATTGGAAATAAACTTACATGATCACCATACCAAGGAATTTCAAACGGTAATTTGAAAATGATATCATACGATGATAAGTCATTTGCCCAAAGGAAACTCTTCTGTCTAAAATCAATATTTGTAGGGAAGAATTTGAATAAAGCAAAGAAAACAGGCATTTGTAATAAAGCAGGAATACATCCTGACATCATACTAACCCCAGCTTTTCGCTGAACAGCCATAATTTCTTGCTGACGCTTCATGGCATTTTCATTTCCTGGGTACTTCTTGTTGATTTCCTCCATTTCTGGACGAATCACTTTCATCTTAGCACTTGATAAGTATGATTTGTATAACACCGGAGATAACAAGATTCTAACAACAATAGTCATTAAAATAATAATAAGTCCGTAGTTACCAACAAAACCTTTTAAAACATTAAATACAGGATAAAATACATAACGGTTTAAAGTTCCAAAAATACCCCAACCTAAATCAGCAGTTTGATCTAAATCTGTTCCTTTGAATGTTTTTAATAAATTATAATCTGTTGGTCCGTAAAACCACTCCATGTTATAATTAAATTCTCCATTCGATAAAGCTAAAGGAGTTTTTAACTCATAAGCTTTTGTGAAAATATGTTCTTTTCCATCTTCAGTGGCTAAATCTGTAGAAGTTAACGTAGCATTGTTAAAAGGAGTATCACTAGTTAAAATAGAAGAGAAGAAATGCTGCTTATAAGATACCCAGTTTACATCATTTAAAACTTCTGAATTACCAGGACGTAAATAATCTACTTCATCGTCAGCTTTGTAATAATACCAAGAGTACATCGTGTTTTCAGTTTTTAAACTTTTCTCTTGTCTATAAGCGTTTAATTTCCAGTCTAAGTTAATTTGTTGAGAATCATTGATTACATTTCCTAATCCTTGAGATCTAACGGCGAAACCAACTCTGTAATCGTTAGGTTTCATTTCATAACGATATTCTAAGAATTTATCTTCAGCAACTTTCAATTTCATAGAAAGTACTTGCGTATCTCCATTTTTAGTCAACGTTGGTGCAAATAATAAGTCGTTGGTATTTAAAATACGATTGTCTGAAGTTCCAAAGTTAATATTAAACGAAGCGTTGTTATCTTTAATTAAGTAAAGAGGTAACGAGTCGTGAGTTTTATAATTCTTTAAAAGAGCTTCAGTAATTTGTCCTCCTTTATTGTTTACTGTAAGTTTTAGTAAATCATTTTCGATAACTGTGCTACCTTCTTTTCCAGTTAAAGCACTATAAGCAAAGGCTCCTAGTTTATTTTGAAAAGCAACTTGCTTTAAAGAGTCGTTTTCGAAAGTTGCATTGGCTACTTCGGTAGTAGTAGAAGTAGGGCTAGTAACTTGTTCTGTTTGAGTTTCTGTAGAAGTTTCAGGAGTTTCCTCTGGCTTTTGAGTATTCATCCACCATAAAAGGATTCCTCCTAATAAAAGCATTCCAATAAAGGAATTTAAATCAAATTTTTTTTGTTCCATTGATATGTTTTATAAATGTCAACCTGTCAGTTTGTGTTTTTCTTCTCGTTCGAAAAACCCGACAAAGGTAGCAAAACTGTCAACAATTTAGTCAGTTTTATTGCGATTAATTTTCATTTCTATAGTAGCGCAAAGGCTATTCCAAAAACGAAAAAATCCTGCAATTTTACTTACAGGATTTTGAAATTTATTTTTTCGATTGCTTTAATGCAGCTTTTATAAAGTCTACAAAAAGTGGATGAGGGTTTAATACCGTACTCTTGTATTCTGGGTGGTATTGCACTCCAACGAACCAAGGGTGTGTAGGTATTTCAACAATTTCTACAAGTCCTGTTTTAGGATTTGTACCTGTTGCCTTCATTCCTGCAGCTTCTATTTGCTCTTTATATACATTGTTAAACTCATAGCGATGTCTATGACGTTCGCTGATTAACTCATCTTTGTAGATGTCATAAGCTTTTGAGTCTTGAGTTAATTGACAATTCCAAGCACCTAAACGCATAGTACCACCTTTTTCAGTAACATCTTTTTGCTCTTCCATTAAGTTGATTACAGGATTCGAAGTTGAATCATTCATTTCAATAGAATTGGCATCTTCTAAATTAAGAACGTTACGAGCGAACTCAATTACTGCCATTTGCATACCTAAACAAATACCCAAGAAAGGAATGTTGTTTTCACGTACATATTGTACCGCAGCAATTTTACCTTCAATACCTCTATCTCCAAAACCAGGAGCAACTAAAACACCATCCAAACCTTCAAGCATTCCTGCTGCATTCTCTGGAGTTAATTCCTCTGAATGAATCCAACGTACGTTTACTTTGGTTTTGTTGGCAGCGCCGGCATGAATAAAAGCCTCAGTAATTGATTTATAAGAGTCGTGTAATTCTACATATTTACCTACTAATCCAACTTCAATAGTAGAGGTAGGGTTTTTATGCTTTTCTATAAATTTATTCCAAGCCTTTAGTTTTGGTTGTTTTCTGGTTGATAAACGAAGTTTTTCTAAAACAACATAATCTAATCCTTCTTGGAACATTAAATTAGGTACATCATAAATAGTTTCAGCATCCAACGATTGTATAACGTCTTGCTGTTTTACATTACAGAATAAGGCTAACTTACGTTTGATGGTATCATTAATCTCATGTTCTGAACGACATACTAATATATTAGGACTAACTCCACTTTGCATTAGCATTTTTACAGAGTGCTGTGTAGGCTTTGTTTTTAACTCACCAGCAGCAGCTAAATAAGGAACCAAAGTTAAATGAATAACAATTGCATTCTCCTCTCCAAGTTCCCATTGTAATTGTCTTACAGCTTCAACATAAGGTAATGATTCAATATCACCGATAGTTCCACCAATTTCAGTAATAACGATGTCATATTCACCTGTATTTCCTAAAATTTGAATACGATTCTTAATTTCGTCTGTGATATGAGGAATAACCTGTACAGTTTTTCCTAAAAACTCTCCTTTACGTTCTTTATTAATTACAGATTGATAAATTCTACCTGTAGTTACATTATTCGCTTGTGAAGTAGGAATGTTTAAAAAACGCTCGTAGTGACCTAAATCCAAATCTGTTTCAGCACCATCATCAGTTACATAACATTCTCCATGTTCATATGGATTTAATGTACCTGGGTCAATATTAATATATGGATCTAATTTTTGAATAGTTACAGAGTATCCTCTTTCTTGCACTAATTTAGCTAACGAAGCAGCTATAATTCCTTTTCCAAGGGATGAAGTTACGCCTCCAGTTACAAAAACGTATTTTGTGTTATTCATGGTATTGTTAGGTTTGCGCAAAAGTAAGAACTCTACCAAACACGGCAAAAAAAATGTTCAAAAAGATGAATTTTTCTTAAAGATGAAATTTTTCAAAAAAAAAGGAATTTGGATTTGTTAGACTAAAAAACTGTTGTATATTTGCCCACGCTTTTAGCAGACGGAATTTCACATAAAGCAAATTAATTAAAGAAGATATTTAAGATATATTGTAATGAGTAAAAGAACGTATCAACCATCAAAACGTAAGAGAAGAAACAAACACGGTTTCAGAGAAAGAATGGCTTCTGCTAATGGACGTAAAGTATTAGCTAGAAGAAGAGCAAAAGGAAGAAAGAGATTGACTGTTTCATCAGAAGCAAGACCTAAAAAATAATGGTATTTATATCATTAATATAGAGGTGTTACTTTTTAATAGTAACACCTTTTTTTATACCCAAGTAAATTTTATTTTTTCAGAAAACAACACAATCAATAAATAATGCCTAAAAGACAAGACCTTAAATCGATTTTAATTATTGGATCAGGACCTATAGTAATCGGTCAAGCATGTGAATTTGATTATTCAGGATCACAAGCATTGAGATCGTTACGTGAAGATGGAATTGAAACTATTTTAATCAATTCTAACCCAGCGACCATTATGACAGACCCATCAATGGCCGATCATGTTTATCTTTTACCATTAAATACAAAATCAATAGTCCAAATTTTAAAAGAACATCCACAAATTGATGCTGTTTTACCAACTATGGGAGGACAAACTGCATTAAACCTTTGTATCGAAGCTGATGAAAAAGGTATTTGGAAAGACTTTGGAGTGGAAATTATTGGAGTTGACATTGATGCAATTAATATTACGGAAGATCGTGATAAGTTCCGTTTATTAATGGAGGAAATAGGAGTGCCAATGGCACCTCAGGCAACAGCTACTTCATTTTTAAAAGGAAAAGAAATTGCTCAAGAGTTTGGTTTTCCATTATGTATTAGAGCATCTTTTACATTAGGTGGAGCGGGAGCTTCAATTGTTTATGATGAAGCTGAATTTGAAGAAGCATTATCAAGAGGATTGGAAATATCTCCAATTCACGAGGTAATGATCGATAAAGCAATGATGGGATGGAAAGAATTTGAGTTAGAATTATTACGTGATGATAATGATAACGTAGTAATTATCTGTTCTATTGAAAATATGGATCCAATGGGAATCCATACTGGAGATTCTATTACCGTTGCACCAGCAATGACACTTTCTGATAAGACGTATCAGAAAATGCGTGATATGGCCATCAAAATGATGCGTTCAATTGGTGAATTTGCAGGTGGATGTAACGTACAGTTCGCTGTTTCTCCAGATGAAAATGAAGATATTATTGCTATTGAGATTAACCCAAGGGTTTCTCGTTCTTCAGCATTAGCATCAAAGGCTACTGGATATCCAATTGCAAAGATTGCGGCTAAATTAGCTACAGGATATACTTTAGATGAATTAGATAATCAAATTACAAAATCTACTTCGGCTTTATTTGAGCCAACATTAGATTATGTGATTGTAAAAATTCCTCGTTGGAATTTTGATAAATTCGAAGGTTCTGATAGAACTTTAGGATTACAAATGAAAGCAGTAGGAGAGGTGATGGGAATTGGACGTTCTTTCCAAGAAGCATTGCACAAAGCTACTCAGTCTTTAGAAATCAAACGTAACGGTATTGGAGCCGACGGAAAAGGATATAAAGACTATAATCAAATAAAGGAGAAGTTGAAATTTGCTTCTTGGGATAGAGTATTTGCCATTTACGATGCTATTCAAATTGGAATGCCGTTGAGCAAGATACATGAAATCACAAGAATCGATATGTGGTTCTTAAAACAATATGAAGAGCTATTCGAAATAGAAAAAGAAATTTCATCTTTTACAATTGAAACTTTACAAAGAGATTTATTATTAGAAGCTAAACAAAAAGGGTATGGAGATCGTCAGATTGCTCATATGCTAGGTTGTTTAGAGAGTGAAGTGTATAAAAAGCGCGAGGAACTTAGTGTAAATCGTGTGTATAAGTTGGTAGATACTTGTGCTGCTGAGTTTACAGCGAAAACTCCTTACTATTATTCAACTTTCGAAAACGAAATTGAAACGGCTGATGGAACAAAGACACATGCAAATGAGAGTATTGTTTCAGATAAAAAGAAAATAATTGTATTAGGTTCTGGACCAAACAGAATTGGTCAAGGGATTGAGTTTGATTATTGTTGTGTGCACGGTGTTCTTGCAGCTGCGGAATGTGGGTATGAAACAATCATGATTAACTGTAACCCTGAAACAGTTTCTACAGATTTTGATACTGCTGATAAATTATATTTTGAGCCTGTTTTCTGGGAACATATCTACGACATTATTAAGCATGAAAAACCAGAAGGTGTAATCGTTCAGTTAGGAGGACAAACAGCGCTTAAACTAGCTGAGAAGTTAGATCGTTATGGAATCCCAATTATTGGAACAAGCTTTAAAGCATTAGACTTAGCAGAAGATAGAGGAAGTTTCTCTACTTTATTAAAAGATAATAACATTCCTTATCCAAGATTTGGTGTTGCCGAAACAGCTGATGAAGCTTTAGCTTTAGCAGATGAATTAGATTTCCCAATTTTAGTTCGTCCTTCTTATGTATTAGGAGGTCAAGGAATGAAGATTGTAATCAACAAGGAAGAGCTATTAGAGCATGTTGTTGATTTATTAAGAAAAATACCAAATAATAAACTATTATTAGATCACTATTTAGAAGGAGCAATTGAAGCTGAGGCGGATGCTATTTGTGATGGAGAGAATGTTTATATTATTGGTATCATGGAACATATTGAGCCATGTGGTATTCACTCAGGAGATTCAAATGCTACTTTACCGGCATTTAACTTAGGAGAGTTAGTATTAGAGCAAATAAGAGAATATACTAAGACAATTGCTTTAGCTTTAGATACTGTTGGATTGATCAATATTCAGTTCGCTATTAAAGATGATAAAGTATATATCATTGAAGCAAACCCTAGAGCATCTAGAACAGTTCCGTTTATTGCAAAAGCTTATAAAGAGCCTTATGTAAATTACGCAACTAAAGTAATGTTAGGAGATAAGAAAGTTACAGACTTTGATTTCAATCCTCAATTAGATGGTTTTGCAATCAAACAACCTGTATTCTCATTCAACAAGTTCCCTAATGTAAATAAGAAGCTAGGACCTGAAATGAAGAGTACTGGAGAGAGTATTTTATTCATTGAGAATTTAAGAGACGATCAGTTTTATGATTTATACTCTCGTCGTAAAATGTATTTAAGTAAATAAGAAAGAATATATTTATTATTGAAAAGCTCCTTTTGAAAGGAGCTTTTTCTTTTTTAAAGAGATGGGAGTTAGTGTACTAATTCTAAATTGAGTAGTTAACCATATTGTTTTAAGTGGGTTTTTAAAACTTTAATTTTTTTTTTCTTAAATTCACGGTCATATTAACAAATAATCCCCTTATTACCATGTTAACTCATAACGTTTTTAAAAAAGAGAATAATTTGAATAGTCAGAATTTAGTTTTTTTATCAAAACTTATATCTGAACTATAAAAAGCACACTATACTACTTTTTATCCCCAAACTTACTTTCTACTTCTTTACCCCAATATTATACAACAAAATCTATTTTATATGAAATTTAAGATATTAATAGTGCTGTTATTAACTTTTACGTATAGTGTAAATGCTCAATTAGACGCTAATTCATTAATGGGATTACCTCAAGGTACTACCGCTGAGATTAATGCAATTGCCTCTCCAAATGAAGGGTCAATTGTGTATAATTCAGAAGATAAACGGATTTACAAATATGATGGAACGTCGTGGATTCCTTTAAATATTGGTAGCGAAACAAAACTTATAGCTGGTTCGAATGTAACCATTTCAGGAGCAGGTACCGATACTAGTCCTTACGTAATTACTACTACTCCCGCTACTTTAACTGAAAATCCAGATGGTAGTTATACTTTTTCTAACGGAGTTGATCCGGATGTTACTATTATACCTGGAAGTGTTGGAAATACTCCTATTGTTTCAGGTTCTGATGCGAATGGTGGGTGTGCAAGTCAATTTCAAACCAATGAAACTAGAGATGTTGTTATTTCTGGTTACTATTTCGATGGCAGTGCTTCGGTAACAATACCAGGACAAACAGTAAATTCGGTAACTGTTAATAGCGATAATCAAATTACAGCGAATGTAACTGCGGGTTCAGCTACAGGCGACTTTGATATTTCCGTTACGACAAACGCTGGAACGGGGACTTTACCAAATGGGTTTATTATAAAAACTGCACTTACTACCTATACCTATAGTACAACGGATATGGTTATTTCAAATCAAATGTCCTATACAGGAGGTGATTTAAATAGATTTACCAGTATTGGATGGAATCAGCAAGGATACTCGCTTGTTAGAGTAATTCCTAGTGGAGCTGAAGGCCATTTGAATTTTACAGCAGGGCCCAATAATACTTATCGAATGATAGCTTTAAATAGTGATCCTACGACAAATACATCCTATACATCCTTAGATTATGCCATTTATTTGGCGCCTACTTGGGTTTATATATATGAAAATGGGAGTTATAGAGGTAGATTTGTAACCTATGTTTCAGGGGATCAGTTCGAAATTAATGTAGGATGTGATGGTACCGTTACCTATAAGAAAAACGGAACGGTATTTTACACTTCCACAATTAGTGCTAGTTCTCCCCTGTATTTAGATTCATCTTTTTACAATACAAATAGTACGGTTAGTAATATTTCCATTACTTATTAAATGAAGACTGAATAAATAAATGGAAAATTTATACCACTAGTATATATTTAGATTAAGTTGCTGGGCTATCAGATGTTTCGTCTGATAGTCTTACTAATTTTTGAACTTTATTTCTTAGAAGATAGTTCTTAATGATAATTTTAGCGAGCTGCTTGTTTTCAATTTCAGTAAGCATTGATTTTAGAATATGAAGTTGATTTTCTTGGAAAGCTAAATTTGTAAAGGCATGACCAATTACTTCATTATTTTCAATGAGAATAACTGAATTTTCTTCAGGTTTTCGCCCTCTATCAATAATCAAAAAACTTGGGTTGTTGAACATTTTGTTAATATTCTTACGTTTTCTAATAATGTTGTATTTAGGTCGAATTTTATCTAAGTCTAAATGATATTTTAATCGTGTTAGAAGTTGATTTCCTGTTTCTTCATAGCTTACCTCATAAGCTCTTTTTAAAACCTTTTCAGCCTTAGAAGTTTTCTTTACAAACTGCTTACTTACTTCTGACTTTATATTTTTTCCTCTACCAATAAATATGATATTACCTTCCTGATTATGAACATAAAATACTCCTTGAGTTTCTGGAAGACCTTCTAAGATTCTAACTATTCTTAGCTTTTCATGTCGGTTATCAAAATATTTGATAGATTGAGTAGTAATTTCTTTGTTGTTATCCTTATCAAGTAATAACTTAAAAAGTTTTACAGTAGCATAGGCATCACCGTTAGCTCTATGTCTATCCGTAACAGGTATACCGAGATGTCTACACAATTTTCCTAAACTGTAAGATGGAGCATCGGTAATCAATTTTTTACTCAGTGTTACCGTACAAATAGTGTTTTTTTGGTAGTCGTAGCCTAATCGTTTAAATTCTGTTTTTAGAACGCGATAGTCAAAACTTGCATTATGAGCGATTAAAATACAGTCTTGAGTAATTTCTAAAATTCGTTTTGCTACTTCGTAAAATTTGGGAGCATTTTTTAGCATCGAGTTGTTAATCCCAGTGAGTTTGGCAACAAACTCTTGAATTTCTCTTTCAGGATTAACTAGGCTAATAAATTGATCTATAACTTCATGTCCGTCGTATTTGTAAATTGCGATCTCCGTAATCCCTTCTTCGTTAAATTTACCTCCGGTCGTTTCAATATCTAAAATTGCGTACAATTCTTTCTCTTTTTAATTCTTTCTAGGCTGACTTAGGGTTAAATCTAAGCATTATAATTTCTAACTCCAAATATTGAACTACCTATTCTAACCATGGTACTTCCTTTTGTGATAGCCAATTCGTAATCGCCACTCATTCCCATTGAAAGGATATTTAAATCCTCATGTATTAATTTTATTTTATTATGAAATTCAGATAGCGATTCAAACTCCTTTGTAACTTGCTGCATATTGTCCGTAAAGGTTGACATTCCCATGAGTCCAACTACCTTAATATTTTCAAGAGTTTTTATTTCTTCAGAGTTTAAAATAGCTTCGATTTCCTCAAAAGATAACCCAAACTTACTTTCTTCTTTAGCAATTTTAGCTTGCAAAAGACAGTTGATCACTCTTGAATGTTTCTTTGCTTGTTTGTTTATTTCAATTAAGGTTTTTAAGCTATCTACACCATGAATCAAATTAACAAAATGAGCCATATACTTGACTTTGTTTCTTTGAAGATGCCCGATCATATGCCACTCAATATCTTTTGGTAATTCCTCATATTTACCAACCATTTCCTGAATTTTATTCTCACCAAAAACGCGCTGACCAGCATCATAAGCTTCTTGGATATCTGAAGCTGGCTTCGTTTTTGAAACAGCTACTAAAGTAACATGCTCAGGAATTGATTTTTGTATTGTTTGTAGATTGTCTTTTATCATAATTTATGGTGTGAGGTGCTATATCTCATATATCGTTAAAGCACTTCTTAATTTGGGTTCTATATAAGTTGTTTTTGGAGGCATTATTAAGTCAGAATCGACAATATTTTTAATTTCATCGATAGTTGTTGGACGCATTCCAAAGGATACTTTGAAAAGACCTTCATCTACTTTGGTTTTTAATTCTAATCCTCCAGATTTATTCTGAGAATAAATAATTTTCGAACTATTTCTGATATTTTCAATTCCTAAAATAGGTTTTAAAACAGTTTTAAATAGTATTTGAGCATCTAGTTCACTTAAAACGGTATCGAATTGATAAGCGGATTTCCTCAAGGTTAGTGAATAAAAATTACCATCTAAATACATGCTAAAATGATGTTTTTCTTTCGGACGATAAAGTTCTTGACCTTTATTTTCTATTTTGAAAATTGTATCCAATTCAATAAGGAACTCTTCTGAAGTAAGACCGTTTAGATCTTTAATGAATCGATTGAATTCGTAAATACAAAGTTGACTTTCTGGTAAAAGATAGCTCATAAAAAAATTATAAGGCTCGTTTCCTGAATGTTCAGGGTTTTGCTTGGCTAAATTCTGAGCTAACATACATGAAGACGTAGATCGATGATGACCATCTGCTATGTACAATGTATTGACAGTTTCAAACGACTGAATTATTGTTTTAATATCAACTTCTTCATTAATGACCCATAGTTTATGTAAGTCTTTGTCCGTTGAAGAGAACTCATATTCAGGTCTATTTACTTTATATTTTTCAATAATAGTTTCGATACTATCATTATCGGGATACGTTAATAGTACAGGTTCGGCATTAAACCCTGTATTTTTTAAGTAATCTTCGAATAACAATTCCCTTTTGTGCAACGTACTTTCATGTTTTTTAATGACATCATTATGATAATCATTTACAGAAGTTGCAGCAATAATTCCACAGTAGGAGCGAGATGATGTTATTTTTTCATAGATGTAAAACCCAGGCGTTTCATCCTCTTTTAAATAACCATCTTCTTTGAACTCCAAATATCGATTGTGCACAAGTTTAAAACGTTGCTCTCCTGTAATTTCCTTTTTATGGTATTTATAACCGGGGTTAATAACGTGTAAAAAAGTATATGGATTAAAAGCAAGTTTTGCATTTAACTGATCAATCGTATAGGCTTCATAAGATTTTGAGGATACCAATGCAACTTTATCACGCGTTGCTCTCACTGCCTTGAAAGGTTTTACTATTGCCATAAAATTACTCAGCTAATAATTCTGTTATTTGCTTGGCCAATTCTTCATCTACTCGTTGTTTTGATTCGATAGTTAAAGCAGCAATATTTGGCGTGAACGAAATCTCTGGATTCATTAAAAGTTGAATTTCAGGAGTTGGTTGGTTTTCGAATACATCTAAGGCGGCATATTTTACCGTTTTATTTTCAATAGCGTTTACAAGGGCAACTTCATCTATAAGACCTCCTTGTGAAGCATTAACAATTCCAATACCAGGTTTCATGTGCTCGAATTCTTTTGCACTGATGATATAACCATCTTGTAAAGGAGCATGAATTGAAATAAAATCTGATTTTTGCAGAACTTCTTTGAACGGTTCTGTTTCAACAGTAAAGTCAACCGTTTGCCCGTTAAAGAAAGTTAAGGTGATGTTTTTTTCCTCCGAATAATCTCCAGTAAAGATAACTTTCATACCAACACCTAAAGCGATTTTCGCAACTTCTTCAGCTGTTTCATTATCTCCTATAATACCAATAGTTTTTCCTTTTAATTCAACACCATTCGCAAATTGCTTACGTAAGCCGTTAAATCTGGTTTCCCCTTCTAAAGGCATTTCACGATTTGATTGGTGTAAAAAGCGAGCCATACCAAATATATGAGCAAAAATTAACTCAGCTACGGCTCCTGAAATAGCTTCTGGTGTATTAATTACATGAAGACCGTTTTCTCTCGCGAAATCGGCATCGATATTATCTAAATCAACTCCAGCCTTACCAATTAATTTTAGGCTAGGGCAGTCCTCAATAAGTTCTTGTCTAACTTGCGTATTATTCGCAACTAAAAGTGCATCAATTCCATTTTCATTAATAAAACTTTCCAACTGGTTTTGTGCAACTTTTGTAGTAATAACCTCAAAACCTCCATTCTCTAAAGCAGCAATTCCACTTTGAGAAATTCCATCATTCGCTAATATTTTCATTTTGTTTAGTTCTTGTTGTTTATCGAGCAAGAGCTCTTAATAAACTATTATTCTTTAAGCTTGTCTTTCTAATTCTTGCATTACATCTACTAAGGCTTGAACACTGTATAAAGGAAGTGCGTTGTACATACTAGCTCTGTATCCACCAACACTTCTATGTCCATGTAACCCATTAATATTTGCTTCTTGCCACATTGAATTAAACTTCTTAGCGAGTGTATCATTTTCAATTGTGAATGTGGCATTCATATGACTTCGATCTTCTTCATTAACAATACCTTTAAACAAAGGATTTCTGTCAATTTCAGAGTAAAGAAGCGCAGATTTTTTCTCATTTATTTTTTCAATAAATGGAATTCCTCCTAAATCTTTTAACCATTGTAATGTTAACATTGAAACATATACAGCGAAAACAGATGGCGTATTAAACATACTGTCTTTTTCTATATGAATCTGGTAGTTTAACATGGAAGGGATATTCCTTTCAACTTTTCCTAGAATATCTTTTTTTACTATAACTAGAGTCGCTCCAGCAGGCCCCATATTCTTTTGAGCCCCAGCATAAATCAAATCGAACTTTGAAAAATCCAGTTGTCTTGAAAAAATATCCGAACTCATGTCACAGATTAATGGAGCAGAAGTTTCTGGGAAACTCTTCATTTGGGTTCCATAAATCGTGTTATTACTAGTACAATGAAAATAATCAATATCACTTGGAATATCGTAATTCTTCGGGATGTAGTTAAAGTTTTTATCCTTCGAAGAAGCAACTTCAACAAGTTCTCCAAACAAAAGAGCTTCCTTTATGGCTTTACTACTCCATGTACCCGTATTTAGGTAGGCCGCTTTCTTATCTAATAAATTGTACGCAGTCATTAAAAACTGTGTACTAGCCCCACCGTGTAAAAATAGTGCTTCATATCCTTTATTTTCAAGACCAAGCAACTCCAAAGCTAAACTTCTAGCTTTTTCTATAACATCAACAAATGGTTTACTTCTGTGGGAAATTTCAATAAGTGATAAGTTATCATCATTAAAATTAATTACTGCTTCAGAAGCTTTTTGTAATACTTCTTCTGGTAATATACATGGGCCAGCACTAAAGTTGTGTTTTTTCATCCGTTTAAACTTATAGATATGTACATTATTATCATTAATAATGCATGTTTATTATTGATTTACAAAACAACAATTCTAAAAATCGTTGCAAATAAATCGTATTCAATTCGCTAACAAATATCTGAATAATTACAATGATAACCTTAAAGCTTTGCTAAAAAATCTAGGGTATTTATTCCATCGGCATAATCCCAAAGATTTGGATGTTGAGTTTGACCAAAAGCAACTTCATTTTCAATAAAATTATTAGAAACTACGCATTGAATTTGTTCTCTATCCTCATGCAACTTAATTTTTAAATTATCTTCATTATCATAATATTCATAGAATACCGAAGCAATAGGAGATGCGTAGCTTTCATCTTCTTTGATCATTAAGAAACCATTTTCTAAAATATCAAACTCACTCATTAAATACACTGCCTTGTTGTAGTCGTAATTATTAGCATATTTAACGTTGTTAATGATTTCGTGTTGTTTGTACATTCCCTTAAAGAATTTATCGAAGTCATATCCTTTAGGAACAAAAATCTTTGAAACAGAACGACATCCCAAACCAAAATACCTGAAAACATCTTCACCTAAATTATCAAAATCCATTTCCGATTCATTACCCGTTATTACAGCTACCGAATTTCTGTTTTTTCTTATGATACTTGGTTTCCCTTTGAAATAATATTCAAAATATCGAGCAGTATTGTTACTTCCTGTGGCGATTACCGCATCAAATCCAGAAAGCTTTTGTTCTGTAAACACTATTTTCCCTTTTAATTCAGGAAGGACAAATTCTAAGTATTTCGCTAAAAATGGAAGTATATGTTTGTCGTTTGATGATTGCTTTACTAAAACCGAATGTCCTGAAATTAGAACAGATAAAAAGTCGTGAAACCCTACTAATGGAATGTTTCCAGCCATTATAATCGCCACGGTTTTTTCTTCGTTTGAGCCAAGGTCTACCTCTTGAACCCATTTTTCTAGATTTTCAGTATTTAAAGATTGAGCCCAACCTTCAATAGCAAACAGTAAATTATCTTTGGTAAACCAAGTATTGGCTTCTCCAGCTAATTTAAGTTGATGTTTGAATCCATCAAAAAATAAATCGTTATGAGGGATGTTTTCGTGTTGTTTTATTTCTTTTGAAGAGAATTGATTTAAAAAATTACCAAGTTTATTAAAAGCTTCTAATCTACTTTTTATCCTATCCATTTATATTGGTTCTAAATTAAATTGGAACTATTTTTGTCGTGCAAAGTTACAAAAACTGAAAGAGATATATTATGGCAATAATAATAACAGATGAATGTATAAATTGTGGTGCTTGTGAACCAGAGTGCCCAAATACCGCGATATATGAAGGTGCTGATGATTGGCGTTATGCAGATGGAACAGATTTAGAAGGAAGTATAGTATTACCTAATGGGAATAGTGCAGATGCAGAGGAAGAGCAAGAGCCTATTTCAGACGAAATTTACTATATCGTAGCAGATAAGTGTACAGAGTGTAAAGGTTTTCATGAAGAACCTCAGTGTGCCGCTGTATGTCCTGTAGATTGTTGCGTTCCTGATGAAGATAATGTGGAAACTGAAGAAGAGTTGTTGGCTAAACAGAAGTTTATGCACAACGACTAACTTCCACTTCAAATATTCAATGAGAACAATGAAAAACCTGAGTTTTTAAACTCAGGTTTTTTCTTTTTATAAATGTAATTTATAATCATAATTGCGACTCATCAATAATGATTTTATCAATCATTTAAAATAAGTAAATTAACGAGCAACCAAAGCTCTTGACTAAATCAAATTTTTATACGTATGAAAAAATTAGGATTATTATTGTTGTTAACAATTGTTTTAATTGGATGTAAAACTACTTCTAAAGAAAATAAAAAGGTAGTTTCAGTAGAAGAAAAGTATCCAGATGCTATCGGAAATATTTTAAAAAAGCATGGAGGAATGGAGAAATGGAACACCATGAAAACATTGTCCTTTTCTTTAAAAGGAGAGAAACATACCACGGATTTACACTCTAGAAAAGCAGTAGTGAAGTCAGAAAAGTATTCATTAGGTTATGATGGTAAAGAAGTATGGATACAAAAACAAGATACTGCAGCTTTTAAAGGGAATCCAGAATTTTATTACAATTTGTATTTTTACTTTTACGCAATGCCGTTTGTGTTAGCTGATGAGGGAATTACATATTCGGAAACAACCCCTTTAGAGTTTGAAGGAAGTTCTTATCCTGGTATTAAAATTTCTTACGGAGCAAATGTAGGTACTTCTCCTGATGATAATTATTTTATATATTACAATCCAGATACCTACCAAATGGAGTGGTTAGGGTATACCGTTACTTACTTTTCTAAAAAACCAACAAACAAAGTTAATATTATAAAATATGATGATTGGGAAAACGTTAACGGTTTGTTATTACCTAAATCGTTAATTTGGTACACGAAAGATGAAGATGGAAAACCATTAGAACCAAGAGGAGAGGCTACAGTATTCTCTTCTGTTGAAATTAATGAAACGTCTTTGCCTGACAATATTTTTGAAAAAACGAACTATTAATACTAAAAATCAACCCAAATGAATCCCCAGAAATATTCTTGGAAACGAGAGTACACTTTCGTGTTACTCGCAAATGTCTTTTACATTGTTTTGTTTTATTTAATAACTAACATTTACAATTAATAGAGTATGCAAAGTATTGATTGGATAGTACTTTCGTTAACATTACTATTTATAGTTGTTTACGGAGCATGGAAAACAAAAGGGCAGCAAAGTGTTCAAGATTATATTAAAGGTGGAAATGAAACAAAATGGTGGACTATTGGTTTGTCAGTAATGGCGACTCAGGCAAGTGCAATAACATTTTTATCTACACCCGGGCAAGCTTTTCATAGTGGAATGGGCTTCGTGCAATTTTATTTTGGATTGCCTATTGCCATGGTGGTTATTTGTTTGGTATTTATTCCTATTTACCATAAACTCAATGTTTATACGGCTTATGAATATTTAGAAAGCCGTTTTGATCAAAAAACGAGAGTTTTAACCGCAATACTGTTTTTAATTCAGCGTGGATTGGCCGCTGGAATTACCATTTTTGCTCCAGCCATCATCTTATCAGCGGTATTAGGTTGGGATTTAATTACCTTGAATGTTATTATTGGTGTTTTAGTAATTATTTATACCGTTTCGGGAGGAACAAAAGCAGTAAGCGTAACACAAAAGCAACAAATGGCTGTGATCTTCGCAGGAATGTTTATTGCCTTTTATATCATTTTACAATATTTACCAGACGATATTACTTTTTCGAAAGCGCTGGAAATTGCAGGAGCGAGTGGTAAAATGCAGGTATTAGACTTTTCTTGGGATTTAAACAATCGTTATACGGTTTGGACAGGAATTTTAGGCGGTACCTTTTTAATGCTATCATATTTTGGAACGGATCAGAGTCAGGTGCAGAGATATTTATCAGGAAAATCCTTAAGAGAAAGTCAGCTAGGATTGATCTTTAACGGATTATTAAAAGTACCAATGCAGTTTTTTATATTATTGGTAGGAGTGATGGTATTTGTATTTTACCAATTCAATAGTTCTCCTTTAAACTTTAATCCAAAAGCAGAAGAAGCTGTGATTAATTCGGCTTATGCTTCAGAGTATAAAACCTTAGAACTTAATCATAAAAATATTGAAGAGCAAAAGAAAGTTCTTATTGCGAATGGATTAACAGATGAATCAAAGAAGCAATTGGCTGTTTTAAATGAAAAAGATGTTGAATTAAAAGAACAAGCAAAAACGATAATTCAAAAAGCGAGTAGTGAAGTAGAAACTAATGATAAGGATTATGTATTTATCGGCTTTATTTTGAAATATCTTCCTGCTGGTTTAGTCGGATTGCTTTTGGCAGTTATTTTATCGGCAGCAATGTCTTCAACAGCATCTGAATTAAATGCTCTGGCTTCGACAACAACAATCGATTTGTACAAAAGAAATAGTTCCAATGAATATTCTGATGAACATTATGTAAAAGTATCGAAGTGGTTTACTTTAGGTTGGGGAGTTCTGGCTATTTTGGTGGCCTGCGTCGCTAACTTATTTGATAATCTAATTCAATTAGTGAATATTATTGGCTCTATTTTTTACGGAAATGTATTGGGAATCTTTTTACTAGCGTTTTTCGTGAAATTCGTAAAGGGTCGTTCTGTTTTTATAGCAGCGATCATTACTCAGTTGATTATTATCGTAGTTTGGTTTACGGATATACTGCCTTATTTATGGTTGAACCTTTTAGGTTGTGCCATTGTGATGATAATAGCTACCATTATTGAGGCTATATCGGGTAATAGTTCTACAGAGAATCCATAAAATGATTAAAGAAACCAAAAAAGCGGAAAACCTAAGTTTTCCGCTTTTTTGGTTTGTAAAATATCCATCATAGCAATTGTTAAGATTTTACTTTTCATAAATATTTTGTCTAATTTAGAGCAAAATTAATGAGAAAAACTAATCCAACAAACAAATGATATCAATTCGAACGGCGACGTTAACCGATTTGCCGACTTTATTAGATTTTGAACAAGCATTAATCAAAGCAGAACGGCCTTTTGAACCTACTTTTAAAGAGGGGGAAATTCATTATTATGATATTAAAAAAATGATCGAAGCGAATGATGTTGTGGTAATGGTAGCTGAGGAAAATGGAGAGTTAGTGGCTTCTGGATATGCTCGTGTTTTAAAACCACAAGACTATTTTAAATTTGAAAAGTTTGCTTACCTAGGTTTTATGTATACCAAACCAACACATAGAGGGAGAGGGGTGAATAAACAAATAATAGACTCTTTATTTAAATGGGTTAGAGAAAGAGGTATAGAGGAAGTTCGTTTGGATGTTTTTGATGAAAATATAGGTGCTATTAAAGCTTATGAAAAAGTCGGGTTTAAAAGGCATTTATTAAAAATGAGAATGTCATTATAAAAAAAGCTCATAGATTATCTATGAGCCTTTCTATTATTAAATCAATTTTCGGCAAATTACTTCATTTTAGCCAAAAAGTCTTTGTTCATTTTAACGTAATCAGCGTTACCAGCTTTTTCAGCGCCTGCTAAAGATGCGTTTGCAGCTTGAATAGCTCCTTTTTTGTCTCCAGCTTTCGCTAAGATTAACGATTGTTGACGTAAAAACCAGAAACGAGGTCTGTCTTTAGTCATATCAACAGCTTTGTTAATCCAATCTTTTGCTTTGTTAATGTCTTTTCCTTCCTGTAAATAGTAAACTGCAGAAGAATAGTAATCACCTGCAGAAGGACCACTCATTACCTTAGCAATACTTGCTTCAACTCCTTTTTCTGTTGGAGTATTAAACTTAACACCTACGTAAGCATTTTCCCATAAAATACCTAACACAGCTGAGTTGTTAGTAATATCATCGAAAGAAACGGTAAATGTTTCAATTTTCATAGGCATTGCTTGAACTTTAGCTGTAGTTGTTAATGCTACATTACTGTCTTTCCACTCTCTAGGAGTACCCCAGTTATTCGTATCTGAGTAGAAAATTACTTCCCAAGTACTTTTTCCTGGTTTAGTAAAGATAGCATATGAACCTTTTTTTAATTCTTTTCCATCAATTGTTACATCGTCACTAAAAGTAACAATGGTATTCTTATTAGCCCCAGTTCTCCATAGCTTTCCATAAGGTACAAGGTTACCAAAAACGGTTCTACCTTTTACTCCTGGTCTTGAGTATTCCACTGTAACGTCAGTTAAACCTACTTTTTGTTCCAATTTAGAAGATGGACTAGGGGCAGGAGTTTCAACTTGTGCGTTTAAGTTCGTTGCTACTATAGCAACAAACATGGTTAAAAGAAGTTTTTTCATCATTAGATGGCTTTGTTTTTAATTAGTTTGATAAAATTACGATGAAAAAAGCCTATTAATGTTAACAAAAACTTAAAATAAGGAAGGTTATCTTTACAATCTTAAAAATTAACATTACTTAAAATCTAACCAGTGAAAAAATATATTTCTGAAGTTATAGGAACGTTTTCCTTAATTTTTTGTGGAACAGGAGCAATGACTATTAGTGAGGTTACTAATGGAGCCGATTTAACACATATTGGGGTTGCTATAACTTGGGGATTAATCGTAATGGCAATGATTTACGCATTCGGTGAGATTTCAGGTGCACATTTTAATCCAGCAGTGACCATAGCATTTGCTTTTGCAAAGAAGTTTGAATGGAAAGAAGTGCCTAAATATATTATAGCTCAGTTATTCGGAGCGATTTTAGCAAGTTTTATGTTGTGGATATTGTTTCCAGAAAGTGAGTACTATGGGGCTACTATTCCCGTTTTAGAACCTTGGAGGGCATTTATTTTAGAGCTTTTACTCACATTCTTTTTAATGGTAACTATCATTAATGTATCCACTGGAAGTAAAGAAATAGGAGTGATGGCTGGAATTGCTATTGGAGGAGTTGTTTTGTTAGAAGCAATGTTTGCGGGACCTATGACAAAAGCTTCCATGAATCCGGTAAGATCAATAGCTCCCGCAATAGTTTCAGGTCATTTTGAGCATTTATGGTTGTATATAGCAGCGCCAATTTTAGGAGCCTTGTTGGCCGTTTTATCGTGTAAATGGGTAAAAGACGATCAATGTTGCGATTCTGGATGTTAATTCTGTGATAAGAGTCTTTTTCGTTTTGAATATAAATCTTTAACTTAGTGAAGATTAAATAAATGGTTAGTTCGATTTTTATTTAGTCAGCATAACTTTCAGAGAAGAAAAAGATGTATTTAAAGCACATTAAAATTGACAACCTTTCCAGTATGATTAAAGGTATTTCACTATTCTTATTTTTTTGTTTTTCTATAGGATATTCTCAAACAAAAACACCAGAGGATATTATAAACAGAAGTGGAAATTTGTTTTATATGAGTTCGGATAATGCCTTAGATTATCTGTTTAAAACAAATGAAACGTTCAACAAGAAAGAACAAAAATTTGTTGAAGATTATAAAAACAATTTTTACAAAACCATACACGATTTTGGAAAATTTCAGGACTTTGAAATCTTAAATCTGGATAACGAAAAGAAAATTAATTATTCTAAAAAAGTTAGAAGGTATCAAGTGATATTATATTACGAGATAAGAGCTTTACTTCTGGATGTTTGGTTTTATAATGTATCGGATTCGTGGAAGCTTTACGATTTGAAATATGCTAAGTTCTATGGGTTTAATAATTTATCACCGAATGAAGAACAACATTCACCAAACCATGAAAAAGATCATTCTCATTAGTAATTGGTTATTCATGAATACTTAAAACGAGAATAATCTCTTACTTTTTCAGAATATTAAGCTGAATATTGCTTTTTTCTAAGGTAACTAAAAGCGAATCCAAAAATGGCTAATAAAGTTAATGGTAAAATTATATTAAGTATTTGCCAATACCTTTTTTCAGCATAGGCTTTTTGTTTATCCAATAAGTTTATTTGGAGCGTTTTATTTCGAAGATAGATTAGCCCTGTATCATCTAGTAAATAGTCAACGGCATTCAGTAAGAATTCCTTATTTCCGTATGAATCTCCAGTCCATTTATCTCTTGCTAAGTCATAAGGTTTTCCTTTTAAGGTTTGATTTTTAGCAATATCTCCATCCGATAGTACTATCATTTTATTTTCAGAGCTCTTACCTTTAAAATTCTCAACATTAAATGGTTTCGTTCTGTTATTATACGCAGAAGGAAATGTTCCTTCTAATAAAACACCCAATAGCTGAGGTCCAGAAGTGTATTCTTCTTGTTTAGGTTCTTTGGCAATACTGCTCAATTCAACAAAAGCAGGAGTTCCTACTTTTTTAGTAAGTTCGGAAGAAACTAATAGCGGTGTTTTTCTGATATCTCCTTTTAATATATCAATTTGAGTAGTAAATTCGAATCTAACAGGAGGTATATTTTTTGTAATTGGGTGATTTGGATTTCCCGTTACCAATGGATTGTAAAACCAGTTTAAATGCTGAAATTGTGCTTGGTTACCTACATTACCAGTAGCTAAAGGTATTTTCGCACTGTATAAATCCTGTACTAATTTATTATTAACTCTAACTTGATAACTAAATAATAAATCAGTTAGATTTAAGTCTCTTGGAAAAGCCATCATTTTACCTTCATTATAAAGGCTGTCAGTGTCTGAAAAATTATTATCGACCATCCATAAAGATTTTCCACCATTTGTGATATACTGATCTAAAACGAATTTCTCTTCTTCAGAAAAACGCTCGGTAGGTTTTGCTATAAAAGCTAAATCATACTTCTTTAAATTGTTTAGCGTTTTTTGTGGATTTTTCTGAACACTATCTAGGGTGAATTTAGCTAAACGATATTTGTTTTTAATAGCAGTAAGAAAACTATATAGATGGATATCTCCCAATTGCCCATTTCCAGATAAAACCGCAATAGAAGGTTTTTGAGATTTTAAAATAGATGAAATACCATTGGCAAATGAAAATTCAAGTTTTTCAATGGCATTTTGAAGTTGCTCTTCCTGAGTTTTAAAAGCAGTATCAGGAAGAAGTGATACCAATTCACTTTTGTTTTTATATAAAATTTCGGCCCAAGGAAAGATAATTGCTTCAGACAGTTTTCCATCTTCTTCAACAGTTAACTGACTCGGAAGCATTCCTTTTCTGATTAATTTATCTCGCTTGTCATCGGGGTTTATAAAACGAATATAAACATTATCGTTAACGGCCTTTAATTCATTTAAAAATTGACGTGTTTCTAATTGTAAACGTTTAAATTCTGAAGGGAACTCTCCTTCTAAATAAACATTGATCACTAGTGATTCATCCACATTATTCAATAGTCTTTTACTAATATCAGATAAGGTGTAACGTTTATCTGCCGTAACATCAAATCGCTTATATACTCTATTACTTACAAAGTTTAAAATAAGTAATCCGACAAGTACTAAAATACTATGTTTAATTTTTCTACTCATTTTTAAGTTGTTGTTTTGTAAGAAATAAAAAGAAGAACGTAATACTAACGAAATAAATAAGGTCTCGAGTATCTATAACACCTCTACTAATGCTTTTGTAATGTTCGTTAATACCAAATTGTTGAATTAATAATGCATTGTCTCCAGTGGTGCTTCCTATGACATCAAGTCCTGCAAATAGTAGAAAAGAAATAAATACAGCTAGAATAAAAGCAACGATTTGATTGTTTGAAAGTGTAGAGGTAAACAAACCAATAGCAGTATAGGTTGACGCTAAAAAAATCAAGCCTAAATAGGAACCTAGTGTGCTTCCAGTATCTAAATTTCCAGTAGGGCTTCCAAGTTTATAAATACTGTAAACATAGGTAAGTGTAGGTAAAATAGCTAAAAGTACCAGTAGTAATGAAGCTATGAATTTACCTAACAAAATTTGCCAATCTGTTAAAGGTTTTGTTTTTAAAATTTCAATGGTACCATTAGTGAATTCATCTGCAAAACTTTTCATGGTTATTGCGGGAATAAGAAATAAAAATAACCAAGGAGCTAAATAAAAATAACTATTCAAATCGGCGAAACCAGCATTTAAAATGTTGAGGTCATCTTTCAAAACCCATAAAAACAAACCATTAATTAGCAAAAATACTCCGATCACCAAATAAGCAATCGGTGAAGCAAAAAATGAGTTGAATTCTTTTTTTAAAATTGAAAACATAGATGATTATTGGTATTCCTTTTTTAACAGTCCAAAAATAAGATTATTCTCAAAGTGAAAATCCACTTTATCTTTCTTTAACTGAAATTTATGTCTCTTTAATAGATTTATTGAACTTCTGTTTTCTCCATGTGTGTAAGCTTCTATTTCGGCAAGTTGAAGTTTTAAGAAACTAAATTCCAATACTTTTTCAAGGGCTTCACTCATGAATCCTGAACCATGATAGTCAGGGTGCAATTCATATCCAACTTCGGCATAACTATTGACGTCGTTGAAATGTCTTAAACCGATAGAACCTATAACAGTTGTGTTATGTTCTAAAACCCAGTAAATTCCTTTTTTCGCATTTACAAGTTCATGTATATCTAGAATAAAATTTTCTACATCCTTGATGTTTTTAGGAATGTTTCTTGTAATGAACTTATTCACTAAATCATTTGATCTTAGTTCAAATAATTCATCTTTATCATCTAGTAACACTTCTCTCAATAGTAATCGATTGGTGTGTAATTCAGGAAAAGTGGAAAATAAATTATTCATTGATTAATTAAATATAACTCACGAATTGGGAATTAATTGTTTTTAGGCAATCTGAAATAATGGACTAAGGAAGCGTTGCTAATTTATCAACACTCCAAGCCATGGGTTTGTCGTTAAACAATATCTTGGTTTTATTCCAAATACCTTTAAATAGCTCAGAGTTTCTATAAGCTTCTAAATCTTCTTCAGAATCCCAATAACTATAGGTGAAAAAAACATTCGTATTTGTTTTTTCTCTGTATAATTCTAATAACCGACAACCAGGAAAATTTCTTATGTTCTCTTTGCTTTTCTCAAAATTACCAAGAAATTCTTCAGTTTTTTCAGGCTGAAAACTCAATTTTACAATTCTAACAAACATGTTTATTGATTTATAGGAATAAATTCAGGTTTAACAACATCTTCAAACTCTACAATAATAGTATCTCTATATTTTAATCCAAGTAGGGTAGAAGCCCCACCTACAGTTTCCAAATTACTTTTGTAGATAGCTATTTCCAAGAAACCAGCGGAATTAAAAATAGCTAATTTTTCTCCATCATATTGCCTTTTTTCTTCAGGGATATTATAATCTACAATTCCGTTATAACTTTTAAAGACTTCAGTAAATTTATAACGACTTGCCGTGATGGTAAAGGCTCTTCCTTTTCCGATTGATGTAAAAAGTTTCTGATTTATATTGGTAATGATATTACCGTAATTATCAATATAAATTACACCTCCTTTTATAATACTTTGCGCTTGATTTGTTTTGGGTTGAATTTCCACCAACTTTTTCAACTCATGTATTTCTTTTCCAATAATGCTTAAACTTCCACCACGCGCAATGTGCGATGCAGCTTTTACAAAGACATCTAATACGGGAAAACTCGAGTTGATATGATTGTGAATGTTAATTTCAACAATTTTGGTCGGGTTTACCTCCGAAGCAATCATTGAAATTAAGCCGTTATCAGGGCAAACAAAATATTGATTATCCAGCTCAATGGCTAAATGCTTGTTTTCCTTACTCAATTCTGAATCTACACCTACAATATGAATCGTTCCATCAGGAAAACTTTTATAGGCGTTTCGCAAAATATAAGCCGTTTCAGTTATATTAAAAGGAGAAATTTGATGCGTTATATCAACAATAGTCGCATCGGGTAATTCCGAATAGATTGCTCCTTTTACAGCACCTACAAAGTGATCTTTAATTCCAAAATCAGTGGTTAAAGTTATGATAGGCATTGAATTAGGTGCTTGTTAATTATTTTGTGAAAAATATTGATGAAATTTAGAACAAAACTAAGCAATTCATTAAAAATAATCGTTACATTTAGAAAGAATAATCTTAAAACTTATAACATTTGAACGAACGCATTATTGAATTAACGGAAATCAATCCGAATGATTTTTTTGGTGCTCAAAACAGTACCATTTCTCAATTAAGAACGTACTTTCCAAAAATAAAAATTGTTGCTAGAGGAAATAAACTTAAAATTTACGGGGAAGCTGAAATTTTAGATGAGTTTGAAAAACGGTTGAATATGCTTATTAAATATTTTAATCGATATAACAGACTAGATGAAAACAGTATTGAGCGAATTCTTACTTCTACAGGAAAAGAAGAGGAAATAAGAAAGGCGGGAAATAAAAATGATGTTCTCGTTCATGGTGTAAGTGGAAAATTGATTAAACCAGAGACGGAAAACCAGCGAAAGATGGTTTCGTTAATGAGCAAAAATGATATGTTATTCGCAGTAGGGCCAGCAGGAACGGGTAAAACCTATACAGCTGTGGCTTTAGCCGTAAAAGCTTTAAAGGAAAAAGAAGTTCGAAGAATTATTTTAACGAGACCTGCTGTTGAATCTGGCGAGAATTTAGGTTTTTTACCAGGAGATTTAAAGGAAAAGTTAGACCCGTATATGCAACCTTTATATGATGCTTTAAGAGATATGATTCCTCATGAGAAATTGCAAGCGTATCTTGAGAACGGAACCATTCAAATTGCTCCATTGGCTTTTATGAGAGGTCGTACCTTAGATAATGCTTTTGTAATTTTGGATGAAGCTCAAAATACTACACATGCACAAATGAAGATGTTTTTAACTCGTATGGGAAGGCATGCTAAGTTTATAATTACAGGTGATCCAGGTCAGATAGATTTACCGAGAAAACAAGTTTCTGGGTTAAAAGAATCATTATTAGCATTGAAAGATATCGAAGGAATTGGTCAGGTGTATTTAGATGATAAAGATGTAATACGTCATAGACTTGTAAGAAGAATTATTTCTGCTTATAAAAGTATAGAAACGGAGTAATTGAAATATATAAATAAAACGAAATAGCCCGTTCTTCAAAAGAATGGGCTATTGTTTTGTTCAAATTACATTATAAACTATTCATGTTTTACAAACAGGATGTTCTTACCAACAAGGACAGTTTTGTGATCGGAAAAATGCATGTAATTTACTTCTGATTCAGCCGGAAGCTCAATTTCAAGATTCCAATTTTGTCCAGAGTCGTTAGTAGCATATAATTTGTTCTCTGAAACGATGAACCAATTGGTTCTATCTTTAATAAAATATGATTGAATATTACTTTTAATTACTGTCCAAGTACTACCTAAATCAGTACTTACAGTTAATTCATCATTTGTTGATTTAGTAAACAATAAATTAGTATCATAAAAATATGGTTTCGTTCCTAAATTGTATTCAATACTATTATCCACAAGTTCCCAATTATTGAAACCATTTGCCGATTTTATAATATAATGTGTAAAAGGTCTAACACCAATATCAATTCCTAATTCATAAAAATAGTTGTCAGAACCTCTACCATAAGCTCTTGTTCTAAACCTGTCATCGGAAAACAGTTCTTCTGAAGCGTTAGAACTTGCACTGGTTTCTCCTTTATCGTTGGTCATTATATGTGCACCACAACAGTTTACAACAATACTTGAGTTTTCATCAACATGGGTAATATAAGATTCGATTACAAATTCTCCATCAGCAGAGAAGCTTCCAAAAGTTTTAAACTCTTCAAATAAATTAGAGGTGAAGAATCCGCTATCAGGATTTGTAGAAACACCTGTATTTTTGTTTAGCATTTTTAGATCATTCTGATACTTTCCAGAGATACTTGTGGTTGTAGTTAGATATCCCTCGTTTTTTCCTTCGATATTTCTCGTATCTCCAAAAAATCTATTAGAAGCTGGTTCAGTATCTATTAATACGTTTATAGTATTTGTGTCGTCAAAAATAAAGGCTTTTAAAATCTCTAAATCCGTTTCAATTTGATACCATCCCTTAGGAACAATAAAAAAGTTTTCTGGATCACTCGTTTTACTAGCTACTTTAACGGTAACCGAATTGCTCTCAGTACCCATTGCATTTGTAATATCAATAGAAATTCGACTGTTTGATACTGGAGTAACACTATAAGTTTGATTATTTATGACTAATTCTGTTTCAAAATTGTCATTAATAAAATTGTTTCCTTCAATAATTAATGTTTCCCCTTCAATAAGGAAATCACTTTGTAGTGAAGTTATTTCGGGTTTAACGACTAATTGAGCGGGATCTGAATTTGCAGGAGGATCATCATTACCACATGAAAGAAGGGAAAATGATAATGCACAAATAAGTAAGTGTTTGATTTTCATATAAATTATTTTAGTGTTGTACGCCAGCCACCATTTTAATAGTAATACAAGGTGGTTTTGACATTTTTGGCAAATGTAAAAAGCTTTTAGCTTAAGGAAGACTTTCGTTTAAAGTATTTTAGAAGAATTAATTAAAGTTTCATTGTCTTTAAGATAGAAAAGTCATGATTTACTTGATATTTGATACTTTCTCTTTTATCCAACGAATTGAAATATCAAATGGTTCACTAGTCTTAGTAAAGGCAGTATTATGGCCTAATTCTGGAAAGAGTAGGTAATCATAAGATTTGCTATTTGCTTTTAATGTATTTAGGTGTTGGATTCCTAGTTTTACGGGAATTTGAATGTCTTTTTCACCAAAAATCCATAAACCAGGAATTGAGAGTTGGCTTAAGACTTGTTTTGGATCCGTAGCTTCAAACTGATAGCGGTCCGGATCATTCTTCATATGGTACAAGGCATCCTCTTGAGTATGATTGTCCCAGAAATTGGCTCTTCCATTGGTATAAAACTGGAACCTTAGTTGTTCAAGAGTGGTTATGGTAGGACCGCTAAAGATGACCATAAACTGAATGGCTGAGTTATTTTCAGCTGCAATTGGAATTACCCAACCAGCCTGACTAAAACCGATTAAGCCTATTGGTAATTTTTCATGCTCTTTTTTTATTGCATCAGCCGCAGCGTTAGCATCTTTCGCTAATAAATTTAGGTTTTCAATGCTGATATTATTTGTTCCAACTTCTGGACCTGCGTAAATGCCTCCAGATTCACCAACGCCTCTTTTATCATACGTGAGGACTAAAATATTCTTTTCCGCTAATGATCGAGCAAACTTTGGCATTCTTGGAACGCTATCAGAACCGTGTACAATAACTAATGCAGCGTCAGGGTTTTCAGGAGTATAAATAGTTCCTGCTAAATTTATTCCTTGACTTCGAAAGGTGATATTATCAGTTTTTATTGTCTCGATCTGCTGATCTGCTACTTTTAAAGAGGATTTCTTTGAGTTCTTAGATGAATCGCAACTAACAATAATGACAAGTACGAAGAATAGTAGATTGGAAGAGAATTTCATAAGTATCGTTTTTTTAGTTGTTATCTGTGGAAACCAAGAACATTTGTATTTAATTTTTTTAGTACGTCATGACCATATTTAAGTTTTAAAAACAGCAGAACCTTTTTCCTATTCTGATTCCACAGTGCAATTGAACATGTATTCTTTTGTGTATTTAGATTCTGTTAAAACACTCCAGACTTTTTTAATATCAGAGTTAATTTCGATTTTTTTGAATGTTTTCATTTCTCATTTGCTTTATTCTTACATAATGGGGTTTAGATGAGTTTGCTTTATTGAACTTGTTTATTGAGTTGTGTCTCAAATAAACTCTCAATTTCTTTCTTAGTTAAGCTATTACCATAGTTGACATCGTCTTCATTAATTCCACTCCATATGAGAAATCCATTTCCTCGAACAGTATAGCTTAAAATACTATCTAATTTAATATTTAAAATTCCCGAGTTTTTTTCTTGAATTATAATTTTCGTTTGGATACTCATTTTTCTATTCGGAATTAATATATGATAGATATATCTTTCTTTTTGAGAGGATTCGTAAAAAGACATTTTTTCTTTAGCCTGTTTAAACCCAATCCTTTTCTGGGTTTCAAAATCTGATTTTATTCGAATATCTTTGTAGAACCTTGGAAGTGTTGTAGCGATAAAAGAGAAACAACAGGTACCTATAGTTAGTATTTTAAGTATGATTTGTGGTTCAATGAGTAGCTTAAATTCAGATATCCAATAGTTATATGAAAAAGGAAGAATAAGCAAAGCAATTAAATCAGAATAATCCACGGTTCGATGGACTCCAATACCATTTAGATTTGCAAAGTCTATTATAATTTGTGAATATTCGGATTTCCAAAATATAAATAAAATACCACTAAAGATATAGATGGATTTTGATTTTTTGGGTAAGAAGGAACTAAAGAAATAGGGGAATGCAAAAATACCAGCAAAATCAGATAATTTTCCTGTTATATAGTTGTGATATTCATACTTCAAATACATATCGTTAATTAACAATACAATAATAGAAGTAATAAATAAGCTTCGATAAATGCGATTTTTTTTGTTCATAACGGTAATCTCTAACTTATTCTTTTATATGACAGTAGTTTCGATTTTAAAGTTACACTTTTTAATTAGAGAATGTTATTAGTGTTTAATGAGTTTGAATGTGATATTTAATTAATAATTAAATAATTTATATATGAGTTTACTTGAGTTTTTATTTTGTGTGGTAATTGTCCAATAGCTGTTCACATTAATTTTAACGGAACTTAAAACTGAGTTTGAATTATTATTTTTTACAATTAAAACCAAATCATAATTTTGCTTTCTTTTTTTAACCAAGTCTTGATCCCAGCTTTTGAAATTTTCTATTTTAATTTCACAGATGAGATCGTAATCTTCGTAGAGGTGTTTATCCTTTGGTATTTGTTCGGTTTCAATTATTGTATTTATTTTAAAGTTGAAACTTATATTTTTATTGGTTTTTTTGAAACGTTTTTCAATTTTTTTCTTTAGATCAATATAAAAATCCGATTCACATCCATTTATTTCAAGAACAAATAAGATGGATTCGTATTCTTTAATGTTTCCTACAGATTTCTTTTCAATCAATCTAACACCAGTTTTAAACTTCTCTTCTTTCTGACAATAAATATTTGTCATAAATATCATACTTATTATTAAAATACTTTCTTTGAATTTTCTGTAATTCATAATATGATTTGTTTTAAAGTTACAGTTTTTAATTAGAAAAAAGTTGTCGATATTGATAGGGGAATAGGGCTAGCTTAAGGATATTACTTTAAACACTATTATTCATCATAGAGATTATATTTACCAAAAAAATAATCTTCTCTATTTTGAAAATTATATTCTGTTATTTCACCGCTTTTCGCATTCATTTTAAAATGATATTGAACATTAGGAAAACAACTTGGACCTAATATACTTCCTTCACTAATTACTGTACTTGTTGCCCAAAAAAAAGTGTCCTTTCTGTTATCAAACCAAAAATCGATATGTAATTTTTTCGGTGAAATTTTTCTACGAATTAATTCAGAATGAACAGAATCAATAGGAATGATATTATTTGCGAAATTAACTTTTGGAAAATCAATATCTTTAATACATTTTCCATTTTTATCAATCATTAGATTAAAACTTATTTTTTCAATACCCAATTCAGGTTTTTCTAATTCATGATACACTGAATATATGGGGCTAATCAAAATTGTATCGCAATCTTGTTTATTGACCTCTTTTCCAAGAAGATCTGCTATAGATACGGATTTGTTATTAGTTTTAATTTTAATAGGAACATTTGAAAGAATGAAACCATTTTTAAATTTCAATTCCTTGAAATTATTGATACCTAGTCTTTTTGTCAAATGTCTATTAATTCTGTTTTGAATAGTACCTGGTATTTGATTAAAATTATGGAACTCTTTAGAATAACAGCTGTTGATTTCTTTATAACTTTCTCTTTTAGAAACTAATTGTGGGTATTTTTCACGAGAGTATTTGTCACAAGAAGTGAATACAATAATAAGAATTAGAAATAGCCATGATTTCATATGAGTGTAAACATTTAATGTGTCCATTTTTACTGTTGTCATTCTTTTTTATCTTTTTGCTCAATTCTATATTGATTCTCGTTTAATGATTTGTCTTCATTGTACATTGCGTTTGACATTCCTATCATAAATGCGGTTATCATAGCAATTAGTCTATGCTTTATCTTATAACCTAGTTTTCTGGATTTCTCCAATTTATTTTTATCTTTTTGTTTACACATTTTAATAATGATTAGTAGTTGAATATTGACTTCATTATTTATGCTCGGAAGCACGTGTGCATAGAATTAAAAATCTACTCTATGCTATGTATAAACTTGGATAGTGGTAATAGGAGGTAATTTTTTTATTCAGAAAAACATGTTGAGTTATTCTGGAACTTATTTTTTGATATAATGGAATATATTTTTTAAAAATATTCTTAACTAAAAAATTGTGAATATCTCGAAGTTTAAGGTAGGATATTAGAGGTACACGTGCGTTTTTCTTCAGAAAATATCTCCTGAAAACATAAACCTTGTTATTCGAGTTTCTCGATTCATTTCGAGCATTAAGATGTGAAACTTGATAATAGTTAGAAGAATTTGTTTGAGAGTTTACAGAACAAAGATTGATCGTAAGACCAATTATTAAAAGAAAGGAAATGATATGTTTTATATACTTTTTCAAACTAACAATTTTGTATCACATAGCCATTTATATAACAAAATATAGTATAAAGATATTGATTTTTAATTTAATAGTTGTCTTTAAATAAATCGTGGTTATAGTTTTATTATGGCTTCGATATACTTTTAGATATTGGTATAATTAATAAGAATACTTTTTCTCTTTCACTATGTTTCCCTGACAATCATAGGTGAACCATTTACCTATTTTTTTTCCATTGAGTTTGTTACCTTCTTTGTACAGGTAGAAATCATTTTTGGTTTTAATATATTCTTTTTCGTGTATCGTTATCTCAACTAAATCAGCTTCTTTATTAAAATCAATTTTTATAGTACTGTTTTCCTGAATGATGTTTCCATCTATATCGAAAAAACTGTAATGTAAATAGTTTCCATATTTGTCGAATAATGATTTGGTTCTTTTGATTCCTTTTCTGTTAAACTGGAAAAACTCGCCTGTTAAACATTCATATCTACGATTGTTATGCTCGATAACTACAATGTTTTTTAATTCTTTCACTGTGCCATTTTTCCATTTCGTTTCAACTTTAGATGAATCTAAGAAGATAAAGTCGTTCGCAAAATCAAGATAGCTTTTTGTATGCTGGGAAAAGCATGATACTGACAACGATAAGCAGAGTAAAAATATTGTTTTCTTTCTTTTTTGTTTGAGAAGTTCCATATGTAAACGGTTATAGCTATCTTTTCTCAAAAATAACTAAAAATCGCTATTTCAAATTAGTCAGAAAGAATAAATTGCCATGAAACACCATACGTATCCTCACACCAACCAAACTTTTTACCGAAACCGTAATCTCCTTCACCTTTATAATCTTCTAGTGGAACCATTATTTGACCGTTATTAGAAGAAATCTTTTCGAAAAGTGTTTGTATCAGTTCTTCAGAACGATGAATAATACAAATAGAAACTGCTGGAGAAAAAGACCAATGATGCTTATAGTTACTCTCTGAAACCATATATTCAACTCCATTTAATGTAAATACACCGTGTTTAATAAGTTCAGGTGTGCCACCAGCTTCTCCTTTTGAGTATTTGGTTATATTTTTAATTTCTGAATTTGGAAAAATAGAAGTATAAAACCTTATAGCTTCTTCTGCTTTTCCACATTGGTCTCCTACGAATGTTAGAAATGTTGTTGTCATTTTAATACGATCTTTTGATTTTATCCTTAGATTTTACTCCTCTTTGTAAAGAATAGGTTTCGAAGTAGTCGAATTTAAGACTATCTATGTATTCTATTGAAGAGGTATATGTGCTTCTGGTTTTCATTTTACCTATAGCCAACTTTTTGGGTAATATTAGTTTTTGTTTTAAGCAGGGTATTCTTGAGGAATATCGCTTCAGATGCTCCAAATAACCTGTAAATTAGGTTAAACTCAGCAATAAATCATACATATCATAACGATATGATGTTTTTAATTTGCACTAAATTGAATGTTGAAATGCTTTAAATAATCTTCTATTGTTTCCATACCCATTTCTTTTCTTCTTTCATTGACAGTTTCAGGATTTTCTAATGTATACAATTTACCGTCTTTTATTTGTGAACCATATATTTGGGGCTTGCCTTCATGCATTAAAATCCTATCTTTCATCAATGCATAATGGGATTTCGATAAGTCTCCATTTTTTACAGCTTCTTCTATCAAGTGAAAGTACTTTTTTCTATGCTTATGAGTAGTGTGTTGCAAAACTAACCACACAGCAACCATCTGTCTTTGAGAAACTTCATTCAATGTAGGCATACCACATTTTTCAATAATGCTAATTACCAGCTCTTGATTCCTGTGATCTTCTTTGGCGTATTTGATGAGTTCATTTGATTTTCTAATCCTTTGGTCACTTTCAAGAACTTCATCTAAAATCTGTTTTTTTTTACTACAATCGACTTCAATAATATCTACTGATCCTACATAAACGAATTTATCTTTATTGACATAAAGGAATATTGATATTGATGTAATTAAAATGGCGAGTATGGTAAAGATTATTTTTTTCATTTTCAAATTTTTTATTTGTATCACAGATGATTTTTATTGTATAATGTTTTCTAATTTAGTTTTGGTTACTTTGAGGTTAGTTCTTTTGTATTGGAGTTAAGAAATATAATCCAGTTAAAAAAATTAGGATTGTGCCATCAAGAATATTAACGATTCGATCGCGATTTTCGCTTTTCTTGATTTCACTTTCAAAATCTCTAATCAATTTATTTCTATCTTGAGTTTCAAACTTGTTTTCTGAAAGGAGATTTTCCATTTTATCCCTAGCGACAGAATAATTATCTTCGGAGTGAAGTTTGTAACTGACATATCCTATTCCAATAACAGTCAGAACCAATAGTAATTTTGATAGTTTCGATTTCATTATATATGCTAATTTCAGCTATCAATAGTAGCGATTTTTTCTAAATATAATCAAAAAATAATTGTTTTTGATTTAGCTAGTTCGTTGTATTGTGTGATGGTTGTTATAATCCGTATTTGGCTTTGAGTTCTCTGTTTTATTGTCAAAGTTTCTTTTTGAGTTTTCTTGATTTTTCTGTTGTAAAATCATAGCAAGAGTCAGTTACACCGAGATATATTTTTAGATCTACTATTTCCTTGTTTTCTAAATTTATACTTTTTGAGATACTATTAAATCCGAAGCAACTAAATTCAATGTTATATGGATTTGAATAGGGTGGTAAATCAATTGAGAATTTTCCATTTTCATCTGCAATGGTTATAAATTCTGTTAATTTAACTAATGCTTTTGCTATTGGCAAGCTATCAATTCGGTTGAAAAACTGGCCTCTAATAATACCATAATCTGATTTTGAGTAACTTTTCGAGCCTACTTCAATAACAGAAGGAATTCCAATTTCGTGAAGAGAAATATTAGCTTTTACATTTTTGGAAGGCATGCACCCACAAAAGGTTAATATCAGAAAGTAAAATTGAATGTTTCTCATGATGATTTTAAATATTGTGTAAAAGTTTGACTAAGATACTTTTTAGTGAAGTTTAAGTGTTTTTATTTTTTGTTATTTATTGTTAAGGCGATTAATCCAGAACCAAATAAAATAGCACCAGAAACAAAAGGAAATCCAGCTCCAACTAAATCTTCAAGTAGTACCGACTATAGGAAAGGAAAGGAAAACATCATTCCAAATAGGCCAGTAACTATTGTCAATAAGCTTATAATATCGATTATAGATTTAATTTTTTTTGTTTCATTAGTATTGATTTTCGATTTTTATTGATGGATTAAGAACTTCTTCTAAATCGCCTAATTTTAAAAGGTCTTTAATTGTTTGTTCAATACAATTCCTACTCAATTCTTTTACAAATAAGTCCGGAGGTATTTGATACATGCCATTTAAATTTTCATTTTTTTTTTATCCATTTTGATGGTTGTTTCAAGGAATTTATATGTCCAAACATTAATTCCGTATTGTCTTCCATCAGATAAATGTACTTGAATGTTTGCAAATTCATTATCAATATCCCAATTACCTGGATCTATTTCTTCATACTCTAACCATAATTTAAACTCTTTCATTTGTTTCTTTTTTTATAATTATAACTTTTTGATTAGCTGCGGTGTATTGAAATCCATTTTGTGTTTCGTGTAGTTTTTCAGTGCAAGAATTTATAGAAATTATAGGTTATTAATTCGGAAAGTATATATGGCATAACCCCTAATACTAAAGCACCTAATGTACTCATCTTGTTTTGTTTTACTTCTACTATCAGATTAGTAATTCTTATTCTCTTTTTTAGTTTATAAAAAGTTATTGCAATTAGCATCAATAATAAAATATTTTCGCCAGAGTAATAAACCGTTGAAAACCCGTACTGAATTATATCATCAATTAAATATATAATTAGAAGAAAAGTAATAGGCAAGATCATATAATTATATTCAGATTCGTTCTTCAGAAACTTAACTGCGATGAATAAACTTAAAACTCCGCAAACGATTTTTACATATGCTATTATAATCGGAATCATAAAGAGCCATAAAACTCCAGGTGTAGAATATTGGAATATATAACTACAGCCTTGATAAAAATTAATAAAACTTAAAGCCAACCACATAATTCCGATTGTTTTTTCTTTTTTCATATTCGACTTTTTTACGAGGCGGCATTTTAATGCCGTTTAGGTGTTGTTGTGGTTAGTTTTTTTCTCCGATTGGAATTCCATAAGGTCCGTTTTCAGAAGTGGCTTTTGAATATGATTTTTGGTTTTTAATGTCCATAATCAAAAAATCAATTCCGTTCAATTTCACTTTTATTTCATTTCCGTTCCATTCGATTACTATATTTTCGTTTTCGATACTTTTCTGAACAGAGAATTCGTTAGAATACTTTTTCATCAAAGGTGGCGAAATAGCTTTGTCAATAAATTCTTTAACTTCTTTACTATTTTCCACAAGAGTTCCGCGTGAACATATGAATCCGTCAAACTCCAATCCGATACTCTCATCAGAGTGTTTTAATACATAAGCCCAAACAGAATGGTCATCTCCTTCGACAATAACTTCTCGGTTCTGCTCATTATTCGTTTTGGATAGGTATATTTCGTTCATTTCTAATTAATCATAACATTTCGACTAAGCTGCGTTTTAATGCAGTTTAGGTAGTGTTGTGGATAGTTTTTATGATTCAATCTTTTTGTTTTCATCTAAATTGTAATCGATGTCAGCTCCAGTAGACTCGAAAAGTATTCCTTTAACATTCAATTTCGTTTGTGATTTTACTTCATTCCAACATTCAGATAAAAAAAAACGTAATAGTTCGACTTCAACTTCATAAAAATCTTCAAAATCTTCATCAAATAAATCACTTTTAGTAATATGGTCTAATTCTAATTCTGAACAAATTTCTTCAAATACTCTATAAAGTATTTTATTTGGATTACCGATGTTTGCAGTATCTAAGGAGAGATCAGGAGAGTGGTCCGGAGGTATAATTCCAATATGAAAATATTGATATAGATAAAAGTGGACTGAATAAATTTTGGACTCTTCTTTAGCTGAGTGTTCCAATTTAGAACTTATTTTTTGAGCCTGTAAAAAGAGCTCTAAGATTTTTTCTTTTAAAGGGTAAAGCACAAAACTAGAATAAATACTTCTCCATTCTTCTAAAAGAAAATCATAAAGTTCATCAAATTCAATACCTGATTCATATTTTGACAACTCTTCTTTTAAAGAATAATATACAGTATTTATTGAATCCCATTTTTCTCTCAATAAATTAGATTTAATTTCAAAATTCTCCATAGAAATTTTTAATTACACAACGGCTTTGGTTATGATTAGTACGAAAATTAAAAAGCGATTAATTTCCGATTAAGCACTTAGCCAAAACTTTTTATTTTGTTTTTAATTTTTCCTTTTTTTAAAAGCCAAATTTTTGAATTTGGCGGACTTTCTAAATATAAACATACCTCTCGAATGTGCACTTATTGGCTATGTTTTATACAAGATGTTAGCTACTGCTCTTTTATTCTAATGTAAGTTTGTGTTTTATTAATTCTGTCTTTATGTGTTTTTAGAACTACATAATACCAATTTTTCATGTAATATTTGTCTGAATTATCTACATCAACAGTAAAAATATCAGATTCTTTATGTTCAATAACTGCTTTTTCAAAATCAGGAACGAGCTTTCCTTTTTTAAACCATCCTAGATCTCCTTTTTTAGAATTACCATCCATATTATATTCTTTGACTAAATCAATAAATGAAACTCCAGATTTATATTTTTTTATTATAATCGGTCTAATTGAATCGATTTCTTTTTTAGTTAATTCATCTGCATTTAAGTAGATATAACTTGCACGATATTCAGTTTCTTTGGAAGAACTTATTAACTTATAATAATAATTTCCATTTTCGATTTTTATCTTTTTTATTTCTCCTTTTCTTAACCGCAGTAGTCTTTTAGGGATTTCAGAATTCAATGTGTTTAGTTCAATAAATTCAATAACCCAATGAGAATTTTTAGATTTATACTTTTTAAACTCTTCTTTGGATTCAATATTTTTTAAAGTTTCCTTTATTTCTTTTTTGGTTTGTCCTTTTGCAATTATTGTGAAAAGAATTAATAATATTCCAATATATTTTTTCATTTTTCCAGGTTGATTCTAACGGTCTTGTGTATGGAACGTAGCGTTTAAAAAGACACTAGTTTTTCGGTTTACCCAGAGCCGAATTTTTATATTTTGTTTTTAATTTTCTCTTTTTAAAAGCCAAATTAAAAATTTGGCGGACTTTATAAATATACACAAACCTTTCGGTTAAGCACTTATTAGCTATGTTTTATACACTGTGTTGTCTATAGTGCTTTCGCACATAGTTTCTCCAACATTTCTTTTTCAGATTCGTTTATCAATTTTGCTCGTTCAGCTTTTTTTGCTTTAGAAATAGTTTTTCCAATAAATGGATTCATCAGTTCAAAAGAATCTTTATTCATCCGTTTTTGGACAATTCTATTTAATTCCCTCTCTAATTCATTTGTCTTATCACGACTTTTAACTTTCAACATTTCATCAGATTCGTAATGACCAAAATGGCAGTAAAAATATTCATAGTCATAATTTTCCGTTACGCCAATTTTATTCCGAATTTGAGAATGAATCTTGTTATGAGAAAAGTGATTGCCAACTCTAGATATTACTGGATTGCAACCATCTCTATTATCTCCAACTTTTCCAACATATAATTTTTTCTTTCCATTTCCATCAATGGGTGTGGCAATAAATAGATAGACAGCCCATTCTCTCTTAGTAGAATGTCCAGGTATTTTAAAACTTCCTATTTCCATATTTGTTGTTTTTTGAATGGTGGAGAAAGGGAGGATTCGAACCTCCCTCGCATTCTGTCTTGAATTCAGTTACTTCGTGCAAATAGATTTCTATGCTTTATAGTCAGAAGTGGGACCAGCCCTTCCTCCACGAATGCGACTCCTAAAGCTATACTTTTAATAAAATTCATAATTTTTGTTCTTTTCAGAATTTCGTTAATCTCTTTTATTTTTTTCATAATCTTCGTTTTTATAGGTGTTATTAAATATGTTGGATTTAAAGACAGCCCAACTCTGACTATGAGCATAGTAAAGTCAATCGACTTAGTAACCTTGAGAATCAAGATTTTTATCTCTTTTTTTGAGATTATTTTTTCAATGAACGATTTCTCTTCCGCATTATAGACAACGGTCTAGTGTATGATTTCGTTGCGTGTTTAAGCACTAAATTTAGCAAATAAATCACAAATAGAAAGTCCGCGAGGACTTTTGTAAGTAGGCGATTACTAGCAATGAATTATACACATTGTTACCCACAGTATTTTTTAACTTTCAGTATAAATATCAACGAATTTTCCTTCGCTATCAAACTTTAATACAATCAGATATTGGGTCAAATCATCGTTTATCGTATAATCGAAAATAGCCAAACTATCCCATTCCTCTGGATAAATTCCAATTCTCTTTAAGTGAATTTTATTAAGGAATTTTTCTTTCTTACTTTCAGAACTGTCAGTCGATTCAATTCCAAGAGATTTTAATTCCTTATCATTAAATTCTCCAATGTGATGTTCTATGTAGTCTTTAACAATACTTCCGTTTTTGAAATCCGATAATACTTGTTTGTGAGCAACCTTTTCAATTTCTGGCAGATTTTCTAAAAAACTAATTGTGGGTTGAATAGTTTTTTTAGTGATTTTTTCCTCAATAATGTTTAAGTCAATCGATACTTCATTTCCGTTTATGTTTGTCAGAACATCAATATATTCCTCCGTGTTATTTAAGTCTACTTTTCCGAAATATTTTAATTCAATTATTTCTTGTGTTGTTGTTTCCTCCGCTTTTTTACTTTCAAATTCTGCAATATTTTTTTTCGCTTCGTTTCCGTGTTTAAGAGCATAAAATAGTCCAATTCCGATTACTAAAATAAAAAGTAAAGTTTGTGTCATAGTTGGTTTTTTCATATTGTGGGTAACGGTTTCGTATAACCGTCAGTTACGGGTTAATATGCGTTAATTTTCGGTTTAGCTCAGGCTTTAGCAATTCCGAGTGGATTCGGACGTAGTCGAATCCGCCGTAATTGCGGTTATACATTGTTGTAAACTGGCTTTTATTCAATTGTTCCATTAAATGTTTTGGATTCACTATAAACTGTGATTCCAAAAAGATTCCATTTTAAAATTCCGTTAGCTATAAATTCAGCCTTTCCATTCGGGTTCAAGTTATTTGTGTCAATCGAATTAAATTCCCAATTGTAACCACTCACGAGTCCAGTCAAAAAGCTGTTACTTTCTATTGGGATATATTGGTTTTGTTCAATCGAATACTTTACAAGCATATTTATGTCAAAAGTCCAATTGTCTTCCAGTTTTACTTGTTTTATTGCTGAGTTGCTTTTTCTGTTATAATCTTCAGTTATTGAAATTCGGTTTGAATTTTTCTCAGAATCAGAAGCCGAAATTATTTGAACAATTCCAATTACCATTATGAAAATAGAGACAACTTTAAATTGTGGTTTAAATATTTTCTTTCCTTTTGCGATAAATCCAACAATCAGATAAAGAAAGTAAATAACAATTATTCCGTTTATTATTGACCAAATTAAATGTATCATAGTTTTCGTTTTTCAGCTTGTTTACAACGTATTTGTGTATGATTTTTTTGCGGGAAAAGGACGCGAGTCATTTTCCGTTGTTGCGGAAAGATAATTAATAAGATTGAATTTCCGCTGAGGAAATTCAGCCGCAATTAATTATACACCTTGTTAGCTAACGTTAGTATCTATAAATTATATTTAATAATATTAATCTTTTCATTATAAAATCGGTTAAGTCAACTTTTTTATTTAATAAAATTTCACACATAATCACTGGATTTCTTAAGTCTGCCATATTCTCAACATAATCTATGTAAGATTTCAAAAAATCAGGTTTATTTTTTATCGATTTTAAAGCCTTCATAAAAAGCCCGGTCAAATTTAATTGGTCGCTATTTTTTGCATCTCGAAGTGCTTGATCAAGTTTTCCATAATCTTCGCGCCAATAAAATTCAGCTCGCCCTTTTGTGATTTTGTTATTTGAACCTAAACAATTATACTCCGCAATGACTACCTTTCTTTTATTGCTTGAGTCATATTTAGATTTTCCGAAATATACAGAGTCAGGAAGACAATAAATATGTCTTTTTAGTTTACTTTTATCGAAAAGTTTCTTTATTTCTTCAGATTGTATTTGTTTAAAGGTTGTCTTTTGATTTACAATGTCACTCAATAACTTTCTATAGGCGTCTTCAATTTCGAGATTTGGGTATTTAATTTTAAGAACATTATTCTCAAAGTCAATTAACATTAAATTGAGGGTTTGAGTATTTTTTTCTCCCAATATTTTTTCAAATCTATTTTTCTGAGAGTTTGCAACAAAAGATGTAAATACAATAATAATTAATAGCAATTGTTTACTTTTCATAGTTCTTTTTTAAATGTTAGCTAACGTTTTGGCTAAGCTGCGTTTTAATGCAGTTTAGGCGGTGTTGTAGCTTGTTTTTAATTTTCAAATATCATTTTGAAGTCTGGAATTAAATCGACTTCATTTTGCCAATCCTCTTTTACAAATTCATGGATTCTTTCCATCAATAAATTTTCAGGTTGGGAATCACAATATTTCCACAGAGCCAGAATACAAGCAATTCCGATAGAAGCATTATTAGTGTCAATAAAAATTCTTCCTTCAAGTTTTTTAACAGTTATATCTAATTTATCTGAAATATTCAGCTTTTCTATGCCTATTTCTAGAGCTTGCTTAGCAGATTTATTCCAATTTTCATGTCCACCCTCAATACAACCTTGCGATCTAAACGGAATTTTCTCAGAATCAATGATAATTCTATTTATTTTCAAATTATTCGGCTCAATATCTAACTCAACAGATGACCCCGTCATTACTCCTCCGTAAACCTTTAAATATTTTTGTTCAACTTTTGCCATGTTTAATTAGCTACAACGTTTTGGCTAAGCTGCGTTTTAATGCAGTTTAGGTGGTGTTGTGCTACGTTTTTTTATATTTTTCGTTTTAATTTCTTAAAACAGTATTTATAATCAAATATTTTATCCAAGTCGCAAATCAATTCTTTAGCTTCCTTTTTTTCGAATACAGGAATAAAACAGCTCATAATTCCAAAATCCTTTGTTTCAAAAAATAACTCCAGATAAAATTCCGTTTCACTTGATTTAAAGATTTTGTCAGAACTTAAATCAACGTATTCATTTTCAATTTCCACATACAATTTATTCAATAAATTATACTTTTTCAAAATTTCTATAATTTCTGAGTTTTTCTTTTCATCAGTTGGAATGTCAATACAGAAATTTAACTCAGGATTTTCAACAATTACGTCTTTAGTAATTCCAATATAAAAGTCTGAATTTGGTAAAATCAGAGTTGTATTTAAGGATTCTGATGAGTTTTCTAATTCTGTCAGAATTTTGTTGTAATCTAAAGCATTTTGAGAAAATGACAGATTAAAAGTCAGAAATAATATTACCAAAATTAATATTCTCATTCAGTTTTCATATGTTGCACAACTAGTTATACCCGAACAAATATAACCGTTATCCCTTATATACTTCCGGATAACCGCATAAAATCATTGTCGTTATCCTTTTTGATATTAGTACTAAGTAAGGTAAAGAGATCTGTAAATTAATGAATAATAAAAAAGTATCTAAAAGAACATTTCTCTCTGGTAAAAGAGAGGAATGTAAAATAGAGCTATATATCGAACCTGTAATTGGCTTTTAAGGCGACGCCCCAATTTTGTCGATTAATAAATCGATCGAAATTATCTGTAACAACTAAGTATACATAAGATAGTGGTTTGTATTCCCACTGTAAACGACTGTTTACGTTAAAATTATTAAATTGAGTGTTGTATTGAATATAGGTGGTCCAATTAAGACGTTCAGAGAAAAAGATTTCCCCAGTAAATCTTGCTAAATGAAAGGTATCTTTCCCTAATTCATTTAAATTGATTTTATTAGCCTCATAAGTAAGTCTTAACTTGGCAGCAGGAAGCATTAAATATTCTAAATTAGAAAATAAACGAGTTCTTTGCCCGTGATAATACTGACCATGCCTCAATGAAAGATTATATAATAATCTCTTATTTCTAACAGAATTATAGCCTGCTTGAAATCGAATGTATTTGTAGGTTCCTGGTTCAATACTATTTCCATTTCTTAAAAGGTCGAATCCATATTGTAACTTATTATAGTCGTAAAAAATATTAAAATAAATAGAAGAGAAATTTTTAAACCATAAGGCGTTGTTAAAGAAAAACGATGATTGTATTAATTCACCTCTTTCATTCCAATAGTTGTTATTGTCCAGTAAAAAATAGCGATACGAGTCAATAACCTTTCTTTCTTTTGAATAGTGTCGCAAGGAAATACGGGTTTGGGCTTGAGTATAACCTTCTCTGACAGTAATATCATTGATGGCATCGTAGTTTGAAAGTCGAGGAACAAAACCGACATCACTTATGTAATTTCTATCTACTTTATGAATAGCAAAACTTGCGTTTGTTTTTAATGTATTATACCAAATACCTCCATGATAAAAGTTGTTTTGATTACTATATTCGTTATCCAAGCTCTTACCGTAGTTAGCCAATCCTGTCCATTTATTATTCTTTGATTTATAATTAAGATTTACACCTAGAATGCGATTAAAATCATTTAAGAAACTAAAACCGTTCATTTCTTGTCTGTTAATGACAAATCCGGTTGTGGTAAAAGAATCAGAAAGTTGCTGTTGTAATACCAAGGCTCCATAGTTTTGTGAGGGGTTGTCGTTTTGTTCTTTTGTCACAACATCCAAAACTCCTATTCTTGTTTTTTCTGAGAGATTTCCAGAGACTTTTAACCCAAAAAGAATATCGGTTTGCGCACCAATCCTTCTGGAATAAAATGGATTCACCTGTCGTATTCCAAGATTAGAGAATAGATCACTATTTTCTAGGAAAAAGTTTCTCCTTTCAGGAAAATTAATAGCAAATCGCGTCAAATTAGTTACCTGTCTATCCACATCAATTTGAGAGAAATCTGGATTAATTGTGGCATCTAGTTTTAATGAAGAAGTCAGGTTAAACTGAGCATCTAAGCTTGGCGTAACGCTAGTTTCTTTAGTTTGGTTAGTTAATTTTTGATTGTGATCAATAGTTAAGGAAGGAATTAAAGTAAATCTTGAAGATTTCGATTCTGAAAGGTTCTTAACCTTAAATTTTTTAGAGAATCGTAAATCGAAAGGACGATAGTTTCTGGCTCTTGGTGCGAAAGTAGTCCATTCATCAGTTTTTACATCTCGTTTGTTAAAAATGACACCCCAGGTATCATTTGCTTGCTCATAACCAATGGATTTCATAGGAATTTCCATTTCATACATCTTTTTATTTCCTTTAATACGTACTTTTCCATTCCAAACGGCATTCCAGCTATTATTTATCGAAAAGCTTTCACCAGTTCTTTCAATAAGTGCATCTGTCATTGCACCACCCATATTCAAGGCAAAATAATAAGCACTTTGTTGTTGATTATAGGTGTCAAGTATGACGATAAAAGAATCACTAAAACCAATCGTATTTCTCAGATCATCTCTTTTTAAAGAGCTAAGTTGAACTCTCGACTCTTGATCATGATAAATAGCTGAGATAAATATTGATTTGCCGTTATGAAAAATCTTAACCTCAGTTTGTTTAATGGCTCTAGAACCATTTTTTGGAGAATAGTCAGTGAAATTCGTATGTATTGGGATTTCATTCCATATGCTTTCGTTAAGAGTTCCGTCTACGGAAATAGTGGCATTTTTATAGGTGATTTCAAGTTCTTGTGCTTTTATAAAGAGAGATGTGAGTACAAGAAAAGTTGAAAGAAAATTCTTTATCATGTATTTAAGTTTTCTGTTATCCAGTCGAAAAGTAGTAACAGACTTAATGCAAAATTTTAAAAGTAGATGAATTGGCAATAGATGAAATCAAAAAAGGAATTAGACGATAATTCAAGTTTTGTCATCCAAAAACGAAGGTTTGTCATCGTTTGATTCATTTATAGCAATTATTAATCTGACCTTGGTTATATAATCGTAATTTTACGGATTCATATGAATGCATTAAAAAAAGCTTTTTCCAATTACAATAGTTCGGGCGTCAGAATGACTATTTTCTGGGGTTGTTTCCTATTATATTACTTTTTAACCTCAGACATTGCTTACTTTGAATCAGGATACTTTCAAATGTTTGAAAGTGTCTTTATACTTGTTTTGGCAGAATTTATTGTCGCTATTATGACATTGAATATTTTGGTGCCTAAGTTTTTAGAAAGAAATAAACCAATCCATTTCGTTTTCTGGCTTTTAATTACATTATTCGCAGTGTATATTTTATATTCACTGTTAAGATCATATTATTATGAAACCAAGTACTTCGAATTTTACCCAGCGATTAAACAAGAGTTATTTCAAAAACCTTTTGTTGATAGGGTTTTCAATGTTTCAGGTTTCTTAAACAAAGGACTTAAGTTTATTACTCCAGCTGCTATTTTACTTACATATCGATTTTATAAAAAACAACAAAATCTTTTAAAGTTAAAAGAACAAAAAACAACAGCTGAGCTTACGGTTTTAAAACAGCAATTGAATCCACATTTTCTATTCAATACTTTAAATAACTTATACGCTTTAACAATTAAAAAGTCTGACGATGCTCCGTTAATTATAGAGAAGTTATCGAATATGCTGGATTATATGTTGTATCGATGCAATGAGCGTTTCGTTCCAATAAACAAGGAAGTTGAACTTATTGAGAACTATTTAGTCTTAGAAAAACTTAGATACGGCAGTAGAGTCGATGTTAATTTTGAAAATACCTTAGAGTCAAACGTGTTGATTGCTCCATTAATAATGCTTACGTTTATTGAAAATGCTTTCAAGCATGGAGTAGCGCAAGAGCTGAATAAAGCGAGTATCAAAATTATATTAAAACAAACGAAGGACAACATTGTTTTCGTAGTTGAAAATACCAAACCTAATGATGTCGTTGAGAATGAAGATAAACAATCGATCGGATTAACCAATGTAAAGAAACAATTGGAGTTATTATACCCAGAGGATTATGACTTGTCGATTGTAAACCAACCGAAAAAATACCAAACAACTTTAAAACTAGCCGTGAAATGAAATACAAATGCCTAATTGTTGATGATGAAGAATTGGCCAGAGAGCTTATTGAAACCCATTTAAAACAGCTAGATCAATTTGAATTAGTGGCTTCATGTTCTAGTGCAATTGAAGCGAGTAAGGTTTTACAAACCTCCCATGTCGATTTATTATTCTTAGATATTGAAATGCCTGTTTTAAAAGGAACGGATTTCTTTAAAAATTTAACTCAAAAACCAAAGGTTATTTTTACCACAGCTTACAGAGATTATGCAATTGAAGGCTTTGAATTGGATGCTATTGATTACCTGTTAAAACCTATCGTTTTCCAACGTTTTTTTAAAGCAGTCACTAAGTTTTTAACTCAAGCAAATGCTCAAGTGATTACTGAGGTTAGAATAGAAGCCCCTGAAAAGAAAAAGGAGTTCGTTTATGTGAGGAAAAATAGAAAACAGATAAAAGTAATATTCGATGATATTCTTTATATCGAAAGCTTAAAAGATTATATTAAAATTCATGTACAAAACGAGTTTCATATGGTGAAGTATAGTATTTCTGCATTTGAAAAAGAACTGGACGCTCGTTTTTTAAGAATTCACAGATCATTTATAGTAAATAAAGATAAAGTAAGTGCATACACAAAAAATGATGTGGAAATTGGGAAGATTGAACTTCCAATAGGTGATGCTTACAAAGAAAAGCTATTCGAATTATTACAAGAGTAATGAAGAAAATGAAATGGCATAATCATAAGTCAACTAGTATGTGACAAGCCGAAGAGGTATTTCATAGAAACTATTTGAAAATTTAGATCCAAGTGGAATATTTTAGTCTTACTTAGTGAGTAAAAAAACTTACATTTGCACACTACAACACAACAAAGACAACAATGAATACAATTAACGAAACTAACTTTCAGTTTCCTAATCAAAAATCAGTTTACAAAGGAAAGGTAAGAGAGGTATACAATATTAACGATGAGGTATTGGTAATGATTGCTTCTGATAGATTATCTGCCTTTGATGTTATTTTACCAAGACAGATTCCTTTTAAAGGTCAAATTTTAAATCAGATTGCTACAAAAATGATGAATGATACTGCTGATATCGTTCCGAATTGGTTAGTGGCAAATCCTGATGAAAATGTCGCTGTAGGACATTTATGTGAGCCTTTTAAAGTGGAAATGGTTATTAGAGGGTATTTGTCTGGGCATGCGGCAAGAGAGTATCATGCTGGTAAAAGATCGCTTTGTGGTGTTGCCATGCCTGAAGGAATGAAGGAGAACGATAAATTTCCAAATCCAATAATCACGCCTTCAACAAAAGCGGATAATGGAGAGCATGATGAGGATATTTCCAGAGAAGATATTTTAGCGAAAGGAATCGTTTCTGAGGAAGACTATTTAGTATTAGAAGATTATACTAGAAAGTTATTTGAAAGAGGAACAGAAATAGCGAAGCAGAGAGGACTGATTTTGGTGGATACCAAATATGAGTTTGGAAAAACAAAGGATGGAAGAATCGTATTAATTGATGAAATACATACACCAGACTCTTCTCGTTATTTTTATGCTGAAGGGTATGAAGCGCGCCAAGAAAAAGGAGAAAAACAAAAGCAATTATCTAAAGAATTTGTTCGTCAATGGTTAATTGAAAATGGATTCCAAGGTAAAGATGGACAAACAATACCAGAAATGTCTGATGATAAAATCACAGAAATTTCAAATAGATATATCGAGTTATATGAGCAAATTACAGGAGAAGAATTTGTCAAAGCAAACACTGAAAATGTAATTGATAGAATAAATAAAAACGTTACTTCTTTTTTAAATGAAGGATAATAGAATGTCGATTCGACCAGTTTTAAATTTGTCGGCAGATAAGGAAAATGAGAGTTTTCAAAATTTGACCTTAAGACCTATTTTAAAATTGCAACATGATATTATTATACGTTTGTTTATTAATTCAATCAAGAAGCAGAAATTACAAGAGGCAATAGAAAATAAAGAAGTCTTTTTTCAATTTATAGAAACTTCGATCGTTAAAAATATTCCGTTAAGAAACTTGTTAATCGGTCTTGTTTTGGGACAGTTTACAATAAGTGAATTTGATGAGTATAAGAAGAATAGATCAGAGTACAATAAACGAATCATAAATATGATAAAACAAAGATTGTATGATAGTTTTGATGAGTTTAAAGGTTTAAAACAAGGGATTTCTAGAAAAGATTAACATATAATTTTCGTAAAATAAAACATATAAAGGAGACAGCTTATTAAAGCTGTCTTTTTTATTGCGATTTTTTTATTAAAACTATCTTAAAAATAGTGATCATTAAGTTAATTGGTTGTTTTTTTATGTAACTTACACAAGACGTAACAAAAAACTAAACTTTTACAATGCCAACATATACTTTAAAAGTCAACGGAGAATCGGTGACCGTCTCTGCCGACTCTGACACTCCTTTATTATGGATTTTAAGAGATAATTTAAACATGGTTGGAACCAAGTTCGGTTGTGGTATTGCACAATGTGGAGCTTGTACAATTCATGTCGATGGTAAAGCTATGCGAAGCTGTCAATTACAGGTTTCAATGATAGAAAATGAAGAAATCACTACAATTGAAGGTTTGTCTAAAAAAGGTGATCATCCTTTGCAACAGGCTTGGAAAGAAGTAGATGTTCCTCAATGCGGATATTGCCAATCTGGACAAATTATGACGGCTGCCTCTTTTTTAAAAGAAAATCCAAAGCCAAGTAATGAAGAAATTAGAGAAGCCATGCATGGTAACTTATGTCGATGTGCTTCTTATAACAGGATTGAAAAAGCAGTAGCAATTGCTTCAGAAAAAATGTCTTAAAATTTTAGTTATGAGTAAGCAAGAAAATAAATTCACATTCAGTAGAAGAAATTTTTTAAAGACATCGGCTTTAGCAGGAGGAGGAATCATGATAGGATTTAACCTTTTTACAGCTTGTAAAGACAATGTAAAACCTTCGGTAGATTTTGAAAAATTGAACTTTAAAGATTTCAATGCGTTTATAAAAATATCAAATGAAGGGTATGTAACCATATATTCTCCTAATCCTGAAATTGGTCAAGGTGTGAAAACCACAATGCCTATGATTATTGCTGAAGAGTTGGATGTAGAATGGGATAAAGTGCATGTGGTACAAGCTCCATTGGATACTAAGAATTATTCGAGGCAATTAGCAGGAGGAAGTCAGTCTATACGTCATGGATGGGATGCTTTACGTCAAACTGGAGCAACAACCAAACAAATGTTAATTAATGCTGCAGCTGTAAAATGGGGCGTTGATGCTTCAACATGCAAGGCGTCGAAAGGAGTCGTTACAAATGAAAAGGGGGAAACACTTGGTTATGGTGATGTTGTAACCGAAGCGGCAGTTTTAGAGGTGCCTGAAAATGTAAAACTAAAAGATCCTTCAGAATATACAATTATAGGAAGAGATGCTAAAAACGTTGATCTAACCAAGATTGTAACTGGAAAACCTCTATTCGGTATTGATTATAAGGAGGAAGGAATGTTATATGCTGCGGTGGTAAGACCACCTGCTTTTGGGCAAGTACTAGAATCATTCGATGCGGAAGAAGCAAAAAAAGTAAATGGAGTAGTAGATGTGATCACTATTGGTGAAAAAGCAAGAAAGTTTTTGGATGCTGGAAAGTTTAACTGGACTTTCAAATTAACAAGAACTGACAAGGTAGTGGTTTTAGCTACAAGTACATGGGCAGCTATTAAAGGGAAAAATGCTGTAAAGGCGGTTTGGAAAAATGATTCGGAATTGGAAGATACCGATTTCCACGAGGCTAAACTGACGGAGTTATTAGATGGTAAAAAGTTTAATGTTCAACGTGAGGACGGAAATGTAGATAAAGCTTTTAATGAGGCTGATAAGGTAATTGAACGCACTTATCACTCACCATTTTTGCCGCATAATTGTATGGAACCTATGAATTTTTATGCGAATGTTACTTCGGGTAAAGTTCACTTAGTAGGTCCAGTTCAAACGCCTGAATTCGCGGCAACAGCAGTGTCAGAAATGTTAAGTCGTGATTTGTCTCAAATTCATATTGAAATGACACGAATGGGAGGTGGTTTTGGTAGGAGATTGTATGGCGACTTTGTATATGAAGCAGCCGAAATATCGGACCAAATTAAGAAATCTGTAAAGCTTATAACGACAAGAGAAGATGATATTAATTGTGGTATTTACCGACCAGCAATAAAGTATAGAATTGCAGCATCTATAAAAGATGGTAAAGTTACTGGATATCACTTAAAGGAAGCTGCTATTAATGGAAATATGTATGGGTTAATTGCTCATTTCTTTCCAGCGGGTTGTATACCTAATTACAAAGTATCTACAGCAAATTACAGAAGTAATATCTCAACTGGAGCATGGCGTGCGCCTTATACGAATTTCTTAGGTTACGCTGAGCAGAGCTTTTTTGATGAGTTAGCGGATGAATTAGGACAGGATGCTGTTCAATTACGTTTAGATTTACTTGAAAATGTAAAAGGTACTACCGACGATAAAATACAATACTCAGGCAAGCGAATGCAAGATGCAATTAAACTTGCAGCTGAAAAAGGTGAGTGGGGTAAAAATAAGGAAGGCGTATTCAAAGGATTTTCGGCATATTACAGTCATAATACCCATGTTGCTGAGGTGGCAGAAGTAGAGTTGGTAGACGGAACTCCAAAGATAACTAAAGTAGTGGCCGCGGTTGATTGTGGAATTGTGGTGAATCCAACAGGAGCTATTAATCAGGTTCAAGGAGGTGTTCTTGATGGTATTGGACATGCCATGTATGGTGATTTAAACTTTAAAGATGGAAAGCCTACCGCTCAAAATTTCGATTCTTATCGATTAATTCGAATGAATGAAACACCGAAGGTGGAAGTGCATTTCGTAAAAAATGATTTATCGCCAACGGGACTTGGAGAACCAGGTTTACCACCAGCAGGAGGAGCTGTGGCGAATGCAATTTTTAAGGCTTTAAATAAAAGATTATACAGCCAGCCTTTTGTTGAATCAATGAAGAAAGAGACAGAGAAAATTTTAGGCTAGTAAGAATTGGAGACATAGAAATAAATATCTTCTAATTTAGAATTAATAAAAATAAGATAAAAGAGTTATAACTTGAAAGCTTCACGTTATAACTCTTTTACTTTTATGTTAAAAAACAGGCTTTTTTTCAAAATAGAATTTAAAATTTTAACGTCATTTGAAGGAAGACTTTTATTTTTCCAGATAAAAATGCAATTTTAAAAATTGAGGGGACTGAGTTTTTTGAATTGCCCAAGGGGGTTTTGAAAAACTATTAAAAAAGGTTACTTTCGCATCATACTAAAAACAAAAAGTAAAAATGGTTAAAGATTTATTTGAGAGGATTAAAGGAGATAAAGGACCTTTAGGAAAATGGGCGGATAAGGCAGAAGGGTATTATGTGTTTCCTAAGTTAGAAGGACCAATATCAAATAGAATGTCTTTCAATGGAAAAAAAGTTATTACTTGGAGTATAAATGATTATTTAGGTTTAGCAAATCATCCAGAAGTTTTAAAGGTTGATGGTGAATCTGCAGCTGAAGATGGAATGGCGTATCCAATGGGAGCGAGAATGATGTCGGGGCACACTAAATATCATGAGCAGTTAGAAAGAGAATGTGCTGAATTTGTTGGAAAAGAAGCTTCTTACTTGGTAAACTTTGGATATCAAGGAATGGTGTCAGCAATTGATGCTTTGGTTTCGAAAGATGATATTATTGTGTATGATGTAGATACACATGCCTGTATTATAGATGGTGTTCGTTTGCATGCTGGAAAACGATTTGTTTATCGTCATAATGATATTGAGAGTTGTGAAAAAAACTTAATGAGAGCAACTAAAATGGCAGAAAAAACTGGTGGAGGAATTTTACTAGTTTCTGAAGGTGTTTTTGGAATGAGAGGTGAGCAAGGTCGTTTGGCTGAAATCGTCGCTTTAAAAGAGAAATACAACTTCCGTTTATTAGTAGATGATGCTCATGGTTTTGGAACTTTAGGAGAAGGAGGAAGAGGAACTGGTTTCGAGCAAGGAGTTCAAGATGGAATTGATGTTTATTTTGCAACATTCGCTAAGTCTATGGCTGGTATTGGAGCCTTTTTCGCAGGAGATAAAGATGTAGTTCAATATTTACAATATAATATGAGATCTCAAATGTTCGCGAAGTCTCTTCCAATGCCAATGGTAAAGGGAGCGTTAAAACGTTTGGACATGATCCGTACTATGCCTGAGTTAAAAGATAGGTTATGGGAAATAACAAACGCATTACAATCAGGTTTACGTAATGCTGGTTTCGATTTAGGAACTACACAAACTTGTATTACTCCAGTATATTTAAAAGGTGAAATTCCAGAAGCAATGGCTATGGTACAAGATTTAAGAGAGAATCATGGAGTTTTCTGTTCAATCGTAGTATACCCAGTAATACCTAAAGGATTAATTATATTGAGATTAATACCAACAGCACGTCATACAATTGAAGATGTTGAGGAAACAATTGAAGCATTTTCAGCAATTAGAGAAAAGCTTGAGAATGGAACTTATAAAAAGTTAGCAGCGTCTATAATGGCTGAATAAGCTAAAAAATGCATAATATAAAAAAGCTCGGAAGTTAACTTCCGAGCTTTTTATTTAAGAGATTAGTATAAATAAACGGGGGGCGATTATTTTAAAACTTAAGTCCAACACCAAATCCAATTAATAAAGGATTAATGTCAACAGATGCAGGGACGGTAGCAATACCAGCATCAACAGTAACGTCAGTGCTTAAGCCAAGATATTTCGCGTCGAAGTTTAAAAACCAAGTATCATCTAAATCGTAATCGAAACCAAGTTGTAAGGCGTATCCGATAGAATTTTCATACTTAACATTAACAACGGCGCCCGGGTCGGCATTGTAGAAAAAGGTGTAATTAGCACCTGCTCCAACATAGGGTCTGAATTTGTTTAAATTAAAATGATATTGAATTGTCAACGTTGGAGGTAATAACCAAACATGACCTAAATCAACATTTCCTAAAGATGTATTAACTGTTTTTACATCATGTTTTGTAGTCCCTAAAATTAATTCTGCGGCAATATTTTCTGTAAAGAAATAAGTAAAGTCTAATTCAGGAATCACATTATTACCTATTTGAATGTCACCACCAATAGTTCCAATTTCAGCAGATTCATTAGGTAAAACGGTAACCCATCTAAATCTTGCCTGCCATTTTTTGTCGCTGCTATTTTTTTCTTGAGCATTCACATTGGTAAAAAACAAAGCAATAAAAGCGAAGCTTAATAAAACTTTTTTCATAATTAGTAAATTTAATTTTATCTTTAATTTCAAAACAAAATTATCACTGAAAAAGAAGTTAAAAGATGATGAAAATCATAGGTTACTATTTTTATTAGTTCCCTGTTTTTATCTGTATATTTGCCCCTAACTATGCAAAAAAATATCAACATACAAAACAAAAAAGCTCGTTTCGAATACGAGATTATAGATAGATACACTGCGGGGATTCAGCTTACTGGAACAGAAATAAAATCGATTCGTCAAAGTAAAGCAAGAATTACTGAGAGTTTTTGTGAATTTAATGATAGGGGAGAGCTTTTCGTTATTAATATGTATATAGAAGAGTATGCGTTCGGACATCATTATAACCATAATCCAAAAAGTGAACGAAGACTTTTACTTAATAAAAGAGAGTTAAAAAAGCTCGCAAAAGAAGTAGAGGCAAAAGGAAATACAATTGTGCCATTACGATTATTTATTAATGAAAATGGTTGGGCAAAGCTCGATATCGCTTTAGCGAAAGGGAAGAAAATTCATGATAAGAGACAGACAATGAAGGATAGAGATACAAAAAGGAGTTTAGCAAGAATAAAAAAGAGCTATAACTAATGAAACTATCGACGTTTCTTTCCATTATTAATTGGAGAAAATTGGTGTATTTAATTATACTGCAATTTCTTTTTAAGATTTGTTTTCTCTACAATTTAGGGTTTGAAACGACGATGTCTTTCTTTAGTTTTTCATTACTTTCAATAGGAACAGTAAGTATGCTAGCTGCAGGGTACTTAATCTGTTATCATAATAAACATAAAGAAGATAAACTTCTGGGAGTAACTGCTAAAAAAGCATATAACTATGGTGTTATTAGTGCGTTCATTAGTGCAGCTCTCGGAATGTTTATATCCTTTTATATTGGTAAACCTTACCATAGTCTTATCGGTATGGTTACAGCTGGTTTATTACTTTTTTATCTTCATTACAATCCGGAAAAAGGTTTTTTTAATATTGTTTTAGGACCGTGTATAAAAGCTATAAGCATTTTCATAGTTTGGTGGTTTGATACGCCAATTAATGCCTCGGATCAACAATGGGAGGTTTACTTCAATTTTCAATTAATTGCTGTATTCTATATTGCTTTATCAGTTGTGGGAAATATCGTTCATCAAATTATTATCGATATTGTCAATATTAATGAAGATTTTGCTACTAAGAATAATACATTACCTGTTTTATTAGGAAGAAGAAGAGCAAAATCTGTTGCCTTATTTCTTACTATTGTCGGATGTGTTTTTGTTTTAGGTTTTGCAATAACCTGTATTGAAAATAAATTTATTCTATCTACAATTTTGTTCATGGGAACAATACCTGAGCTTTGTTTAATTTATTTTATAATGAATGCTCATTCAGAAAAAGATTTCAGAAAAGTATTAAAGGTTTCGAGTTTTGTATACTTACTCACCATTCTTAGTATTCCTTTGATAGCTTATTACTTCAGATATGTTGGCTAAAAAATTACAAGATTATAAAATTATATTGGCTTCTGGATCGCCTAGAAGACAGTCGTTACTAAAAGATTTAGATATAGATTTTACTGTGAAACTTAAAAGTATTGAAGAGGTATATCCTGATACTTTAAAGGCTTCGGAAATAACCGACTATTTAGCAGAGTTAAAATCAAAACCTTATTTAAATGAGCTAAACTTCAACGAAATTTTAATTACTTCGGATACTATTGTTTGGCTGAATAATGGAGCTTTGGGAAAACCTAAAAATTACGATGAAGCTTTTAAAATGTTAAGTAGTTTATCGAACACTCATCATGAAGTAATTACTTCAGTGTGTATTAGCACAGGGTCAGGGAAGAAAACCATTATAAACGATACTGTTAAGGTGTTTTTTAAGCAACTTAAAGAAGAGGAAATAGATTATTATATAAAAGAATATAAACCTTTTGATAAGGCAGGGGCTTATGGTATTCAGGAATGGATAGGAAAAATAGGTATCGATCGAATAGAGGGAAGCTATTTTACGGTTATGGGCTTTCCTGTTCATAAACTTTACAAAGAATTAGAGAAATTATAACTCCATTATAGTTTAAAAGATTATTTTTGAAGCGTATTAACAACACAGACTAAATGAAAAAATATACATTTACAGAAAAGAAAGATACCCGTTCTGGATTTGGAGATGGGTTAACGGAATTAGGGAAAACAAATTCTGATGTAGTTGCATTATGTGCAGACTTAACAGGATCGTTAAAAATGAATGCCTTTGCCGACAATCACCCAGAGCGATTTTTCCAAGTAGGTATCGCTGAAGCGAACATGATGGGAGTAGCTGCTGGACTTACTATTGGTGGTAAAATTCCTTTTACAGGAACTTTTGCTAACTTTTCAACAGGGCGTGTATATGATCAAATTCGTCAATCGATTGCCTATTCAGATAAAAATGTAAAAATTTGTGCTTCTCACGCTGGATTAACTTTAGGTGAAGATGGAGCAACTCACCAAATTTTAGAAGATATCGGGTTAATGAAAATGTTACCAGGTATGACCGTTATTAATCCATGTGATTATAGTCAAACAAAAGCGGCTACAATTGCTATTGCAGATCACGAAGGACCTGTGTATTTACGTTTTGGACGTCCGAAAGTACCTGTATTCATGGAAGGTCAGCCTTTTGAAGTAGGTAAAGCAATTCAATTAACAGAAGGAACTGATGTAACGATTGTTGCTACTGGGCACTTAGTTTGGGAAGCGCTTCAAGCGGCTGAGCAATTAGAAGAAAAAGGTATTTCTGCAGAAGTAATTAATATCCACACGATTAAACCTTTAGATGAAGAAGCTATTTTAGCATCTGTTGCAAAAACAGGATGTGTAGTTACTGCTGAAGAACACAATGTATATGGTGGATTAGGAGAGAGCGTAGCGCGTTGTTTAGCTAAAAACAATCCAATACCTCAAGAGTTTGTTGCCGTGAATGACAGTTTCGGTGAATCAGCTACTCCTGCAGAGTTAATGGAAAAATACGAATTAAACGATAAGGCGGTTATTAAGGCTGTTGAAAAAGTTATTTCAAGAAAATAATACGGCTTAATAAACGTTTAAATAGCAAACTTAAAATAAAATAATTATGAAAAAACTAGCACTTTTAGTTTTATTATTCATTGGAGCTACTCAAGTTTCTTTTTCTCAAATACACTTTGGTATCAAAGGAGGGGTTAACTATAACTCTGACTCTTTCCAAGAAGTATCAACAGATATTTTAGAAGGAGCGAAAAGTAGAACCGGTTTTCACGCTGGAATTTGGACGCGTATTAAAATTCCTGTAATAGGGTTATATGTACGTCCTGAATTAGTGTACACAAGTTTAAAGAGTGAATATTCTCCAAAAGGAGTTTCAAATGCTAAAGCGACTTATAATTTTCAAAAAATTGATATTCCTGTATTATTAGGAAAGAAGTTTTTTAAGGTTGCTCATGTTTTTGTAGGTCCTTCTTTTCAATATATTATTGATGGAGATTTTAGTTTAGAAACACTTGGTAATGTAGTAACAGAAGCTGATGGTTTAACCGTTGGAATGCAGTTAGGAGCTGGTGTTGAATTAGGAAAACTAGGTTTAGATATTAGATGGGAAAGAGCTTTCTCTGATACAGAGTCTAAATTTATAAGCGGAAGTGATACTACAAGATTTGATACAAGAGTTAATCAAATTATCGTAGGTCTTTCATACAGATTCTAAAGAGAAAAAAATAGATATTAAAAAAGCCAAGTCCTAAGACTTGGCTTTTTTAATTTTTGATAACTTGTTTTTATTTATTTCAAGCCATTCATCGTATTTGTCTTTGTGTTTAAATCTTTTATGAGTCCATAAATAACATTCAGGTTGCTTTTTAATAGCCTCTTCAGTTATTTCAAAATATTTATCTGTTAACTTGTAACCTTCAAATTCCTTTGGACTATCTGTAACTAGAGAAAATTCTGTTTCGTAGTAACCTCTTTTTACTTTCTTTGTTGAATAGTTAACTACGGCAAAATCATATTTCTTTGCAATAGTTTGAGCTCCTGTATGTACAGGCACATTTGTATTGAAAAAGTTTCTCCAGTACTGAGCTTTATGAAGCATAGGTGATTGATCACTTAAAAGAATATATAATGCCTGCTTTTTATTCGAATAATTTTGATGAATATTTTTTATAGTTTCTGATGTTTTTACGGCAATTACACCAAACTGAGTTCTATTTTGTTTTATCCTTTTATCAAAATGAGGATTAGCTAATTTACTGTAGGTACCAAAAACATTAATATCCAATACAAGGGGCATACTAACAGACCATTCCCAGTTTGCCAAATGTGCTCCAACTAAAACAATACTCCTTCCTTCTTTGGCTAATGAATTTACTAGTTCTGGATTCTTGTATGTATATCGCTTTAGCATTTCTTTTTCGGAAATAGAAAAGGTTTTAACACTTTCTATCATTATGTCCATAAAGTGTTTGAAAAACTTTTTTGTTAGTTGATCAATCTCTTTACCACTTTTATCAGGAAAAGCCATTTTTAAATTATTCTTTACTACTTCCTTTCGATAACCAATAATGTAGTAAATCAAAATAAATAAGAGATCAGATACCCAATATAGAACTCTCATGGGTAGTGAAGAAAACAACCAAATAAACGGGTAAGTTATGGTATATATAAATAAATTCATTAGCGCGTTTTATGGTGCAAATATCGTACTTTATAGTTTTATATGAAAAGAAGAAAATAACTAAAGAATGGTATTTGGGACAAAAGTTAAAAGTTTTAACATTTTTATAAGATTTTCCTTTTGACTAGTAATTAAAAGTTTTTTTAAAGAGTTATATCAAACTAAAATTCGAAAAATTATTTTTTTTATTCTACTTAGGCAACTATTTTTAAAACATGACAGTCTATATTATTGAAGTCAAACTTTAAACCGAGAGAGTGAAGGTAATTTCATTACATAATGTAAAAATCTTTGAAACCATAAAAAGAGCTTGTAAACAGGATAGAGAAGCTCAAAGGGAGATATTTGAACTATACTCTCCTAAGATGCTAGGTGTTTGCAGGCAGTATGTAAAAGATGACTATCACGCAGAAGAAATGATGCTTTCGGGGTTTATGAAGGTCTTTTCAAATATTAAAAAGTTTAAAAATGAAGGAAGTTTTGAGGGGTGGATTCGTAGAATTATGGTAAATACTTGTTTATCTCATTTAAAGAGAAAGAATATATTCGAATATACAGATGAAGAATATGTTTTTAACAGTGAAACTGTTGATAATCTCGAGAGCACAAGTGTTGAAGATATTCAAAAATTAATTGATCAATTACCTAATGGTTATAAAGTAGTGTTTAATCTTTACGCAATCGAAGGGTATAAGCATTCAGAAATAGCAGAAATGCTCAATATTAGTGAAAGCACTTCAAAATCTCAACTTTTTAAAGCAAGAAAGTGGCTCCAAGCAAGTTATTTAAAAATGAACAAATTAGAAAATGAAGAACGATAGTATAGATAAAATCATAAAGGAAAAATTTGATTCAAGAGAAATGACACCATCAATGTCGGCTTGGGATCGATTAGAAGCTAAATTGGACGACAATGATCAAAAAAAGAAAATAAATTGGAAGTCTATTTTTTCATATGCGGCCAGCATAATAATTCTTTTAGGTTTTGGATATGGTTATGTCCAATCTTCTAGATCGTATAAAACGACTCAAGCTATTGTATTAGCAAGTAAGGGAGTATCAGAAGTTCATACGTTACCCTCAAATGATATTGTTGAAGTAAGTGAAATAAGCTTTGATAGAATAGTGATTGAACAAAATCAATTTAAAAGAAAGGAGAAAATAACCGTTCCGAAGGTATTAAAGGAAAAATCGAATCTCTCTCTAAATAATTCGTTCATAGCCTCGTCAGAAGTTAAAAAAGAGAATGTTTTAAAAGAGCTCCCAATATCCAATGAGGAGAAAAGCAGGATAACTGTAAAAGGTGAAGATTTATTGTACGCAGTAACTCATTCACCAGAAGAGGTCAGGAAGTATTATGTAGCAAATAGAATAGAAAGAGGGTCTGTTATAGACTCCATAAAGATAGAGTTAAGAAAAAGAAATCTTAAAGTTTCACCAGAAACAATTCTTGCACAAGTGGAATATGAAATGTTGGACAGTCAGTTCAAAGGAAACTTCATGCAAAAAATAAAGCTAAAAATTTCTGATATAGCTGTAGCGCTCGCTGATAGAAATAAGTAGCAATTACCAAATTATTTAAGTATAACGAAAAAACAATTAAAATGATAAGAATAATACTAGCTTTAGTGTTGTTGAGTACCACTATGGTCTTTTCTCAAGAACGAACTTTTGAAAAAGAGGTAGAAAAAATCTCAAAAAAGATAGAAGAAATAACGTCACAGCAAAAAGATTCTTTAAAACAAAAGATTGAAAAAATTAATTTAAGATTAAAGAATAATGAAATAACAAGCGAAAAAGCGACGGAGTTAAAGAAAAAGGCAGCTAATTATCATGCCAGACAAATTGAATTAAATGCAGGAGTTCAAGAATATAAGTTACAACAATTAGTCCAGGATAAAGTGGATGGAAAAATAGCAAGCGAAGACAGTGAAGATGGAGTTAGAGTTAGTTTCTTCGATAAAGACTTTTTTGTTTTAAGAACTGAGAAAAAAGATGAAAAAAAGAAGTACAACAAAAGAACTACTACGCAATTTGTATTTGCAATGGGAGTAAACAATGTTCTCGATAGTAATGATTTTGGTTCTTTAAATAGCTCAGATTATAAATTTTGGCAGTCGCATTTTTATGAATTAGGTTTTACATTTAAAACAAGATTTACAAAAGAACCTTCTAAAACATATTTTAAATATGGTCTTTCATTCCTTTGGAATAATTTAAGGCCTAAGAACAATCAGTACCACACGATAACGGATAATGGAGTACGCTTGGAGGAAAACGCCATGCAGTTAACGGAAAGTAGATTAAGACATGTTCAAATGATTTTCCCAATGCATTTAGAGTTTGATTTTTCTGAGAATAAAGTTCTTTCTGACGAAACTGTTGTAGATAATACACATGATGGGATACGACTTGGAATAGGAGGATTCTTTGGTTTTAAATTAGGAACAAGACAGTATTTAGAATTTAGAAATGATCAAGGAACTCTAGTTGAAGAGCTTCAGAAAGGGGATTTTGATATGAATACAGTAAACTATGGATTAAGTGGTTATTTGGCTTATGAAGGGATAGGGTTGTATGTGAAATACGATTTAAACCCATTATTTAAAAATACCGCCACTAGAAATATTTCTATGGGAGTACGTTTGGATTTAAATTAAAGTGTAAACACTCTAGCTAAGAAACTTTATAATCACATTATATGAGATAAATCACCCTACTACTAAAGCACTAATATTTAGGTGTTTTTTAAACCCTATATTTCTTAATTCAATGAAATATAGGGTTTTATTTTGCTTATTGTTTCATGTTGATAAATTTCAATATGAATAAATGGTTAAGATAAAGTTAAAGTATTTTGTAACTTTGGGCATCAATTAAAACAAGTTAACAATGAAAAAATTATTAAACGTTTTTTTCCTCCTTAGCTGCCTGTCGGTCTTTTCTCAGGTAACTACCTCTAAAATAAAAGGTACGGTTACAGATGGGGCAGGAGAGGCTTTATTTGGGGCAAATATTGCTGTTCTCCATGTTCCTACGGGAACGCTTGCGGGAGCAATATCTCAAGATAACGGTAGGTATACAATTCCTAATTTACGTGTTGGTGGACCTTACAAAATAACATTTAGTTATGTTGGGTTTAAAACCTATGAAGTAGAAAATGTGTTTTTAACGCTGGGTAAAACTACCATTGTAGATGGAAAATTATCAGAAGATGGGGTTTCTTTAGAAGAAGTTGTTATCTCTAGCTCTAGAAATAAAACATTTAATAGTGATAGAACTGGAGCTCAAACGAGTGTTAGTGCGGTACAGTTAAAAACATTACCAACAATTTCTCGTTCTGCGGCAGATTTTACAAGGTTAGAACCTACTGCTAGTAATGGTTCGTTTGGGGGAAGAAATGATCAGTTTAACAATTTCTCATTAGATGGATCTATTTTCAATAATCCTTTTGGTTTAGATGCGGCTACTCCAGGTGGTCAAACCGATTCACAACCAATTTCTCTTGATGCTATTGAGCAAATCTCTGTATCAACAGCACCTTATGATGTTACGCTTTCTGGGTTCACTGGAGCTTCGGTTGATGCCGTTACGAAAAGTGGTACGAATGAATTCAAAGGAACGGTATATGGTTTTTATAGAAATGAAAACTTAACAGGTGGAAGTATTAATGGTCAAGATGTGGTGAAACCAAAACTTTCTCAAAGTCAATACGGAGTTAGTATTGGTGGACCAATTGTAAAGGACAAGCTTTTCTTCTTTGCTAATTTTGAAAAAGATGAAAGAGAAGATTTAGGAACTAATGGATGGATTCCAAATAACAACGACGGTACCTTAGCTGTAAATGAATCTTCTGTTTTAGAGTCTGATTTAATAGCTGTTAGTAATGCATTAAGTAACTTAGGTTATAACACTGGAGCTTATAAAGACTTTACCTATGGATCGGGTTCTACAAAGGGTATTTTTAAGTTAGATTGGAATATGAATGAAAAGCATAGAATGGCTTTAATTTATAACTTTTTAAGAGCTTCTAAAGAAAAACCGGCACATCCAACAGCTTTAGGTTTAAGAGGACCAAGTGCAAACATTCTTCAATTTGAAAATTCTGGATACGAAATCAATAACAATATCGACTCTTTTTTAATGGAGATTAACTCTACCTTTAATCAGAGTACAACGAATAAATTACAAATAGGATATACTTATTTTGACGATTTTAGAAACCCATTATCTACTCCAGCACCTGTAATCACCATTCAAGATGGAAATGGAAGTAACCATATTATTGCTGGACATGAACCTTTTTCAATCAACAATGTTCTGGATCAACGTGTATTTCAGTTAACGAATAACATGAATTTTTTCCAAGGAGATCATACCTTTACTGTAGGTTTTTCTTTTGAAAAATTTATGTTTCAAAACTCGTTTAACTTAGTGAACTACGAATCGTTCAACTTTGGAATATTCCCATACTATGGAATATTCAGTCCTTATCCTGATGTGGCAACATTTTTAACAAATGCTCAGCCAGGAGGAGTTGTTGATCAATATTTAAGTGCGACACAAAATGCATTTGATACTTTTAACAGAAATGGTGTAGGTAACGATGGTGGTTGGAAATTGGCAGAATTAAATGTAGGGCAGTTAGCTTTTTATCTTCAAGATGAATGGGAAGTGAATGACACCTTTAAATTAACTTATGGAGTACGTTTTGATAAGCCTTTATATTTTGATACGTCAAGATTGGTACAAAAGTATATAGATACGGATAATGGAGCTTCAAGAGATAATTCGGTAGTGTATTTCAACCCAAATACGAATCAAGAGGTTACTTTGAATTCAACAAAGATGCCAACGAATCAATGGTTAATTTCTCCAAGACTAGGATTTAACTGGAATGTGAATGGTGAAAACAAATTACAGATTCGAGGAGGAACAGGTGTGTTTACGGGAAGACTTCCTTTCGTATGGTTAGGAAACCAAGTGAGTGGTGCTGATGATGGATTCTTTCAGTTAGTTGACCCTGAATTTAAATTTCCACAAGTATGGAGATCGAATATTGGAGGTGATTATCGCTTCGAAAACGGCTTAGTATTAACAGCTGATTTTGCTTATACAAAGGATATCAACGGTGCTCATGTTCAAAACTGGGGATTACGCAATCCAACAGAAAGACTAACAGGGGTTGATAACAGATTGTATTATACAGACAAAGGAAATAACGCTTACGTATTTACAAACTCAGATAAAGGAAGAATTTTTAATGCTTCTTTTAAAGTAGAAAAATCATTTAAAAATGGTTTATATGCAAATGTTGCATATAGTTATTTAAATGCTAAAGATGTAAATTCGATTGAAGCAGAAATTACGGGAGATGCCTTTGCATTTAATCCTGTTGTAGGAAATGCGAATAACGATGTTTTAACTTATTCAAGATATGGTGATACACACAGAATCATTGGTGTAGCTTCTAAGAAGTTTACTTATGGTGGTGAAAAATATGCAACTACGATTTCAACATTCTTTGAATATGCACAAGGAGGTAGATTTAATTATACGTATGGAGGAGATATCAACAACGATGGATCTTCTGTAAATGATTTACTATATGTTCCTACTTCTTCTGAATTAAGTCAGATGCAATTTACGGATACTACTCAAAGAGATGCTTTTGAAAATTATATTCAACAAGATGAATATTTGAATTCAAGAAGAGGTGAATATGTTGAAAGATATGGCGCTTTAGCACCTTGGAGAGGGCGTTGGGATGTGAAGATACTACAAGATTTCAATTTTAACGTTTCTAAAGAAAAACAAAATACAATTCAGTTAAGTGTTGATATTTTAAATGTTGGAAATTTAATTAATTCTGATTGGGGGGTAGTACAACAACCAAACAATGTACAACCAGTAGGTGTAAGTTTTCCAGGAGGAGACTATACTCAAGAACCAGTGTATAGCTTCAATTCTAACTTAAACGAAACATTTAGTCCTGATAGTAGTTTATTATCGAGATGGCAAATGCAACTTGGATTGAGGTATATTTTTTAGTACTGATAACAATCATTAAAAAAGACCTCACAGGTTTCTAAAACCTGTGAGGTCTAATTTTTTATAAGATAAGTTTAAGCAAATTTTGTTGCTACTTTTTGAGCAATACCAACTATTACTTCAGTAGCTTTAACAATACTTTCGGCAGGAACATATTCATAACGACCGTGGAAGTTATGACCGCCTGCAAAAATATTTGGACATGGTAATCCTTTGTACGATAACTGAGAACCATCCGTACCACCTCTAATAGGCTTAATTAATGGAGTAATACCCATATCTTTCATTACCTCTTCAGCAATATCAACAATATGCATTACAGGAGTAACCTTCTCTTTCATATTGTAATATTGATCTTTAAGTTCAACTTCAATTAAGTCTTTACCTAACTTTTCATTCATCACCTTACCTAAATCTAATATGGCTTGTTTTCTATTTTCAAACAACTGCATATCGTGATCTCTAATAATATAATGTAAAGTAGTTTTTTCTACTTTTCCTTCCATATGGTGTAAATGAAAAAAACCTTCATATCCAGTAGTTCTTTCAGGTACTTCATCTTCAGGTAAGGCATTAATAAACTCACTCGCAATAGTCATAGAGTTTATCATTTTACCTTTAGCATATCCAGGATGAACTATTTTTCCGTTGATAGTAACTTTAGCACCAGCAGCGTTAAAGTTTTCATATTCTAATTCTCCAATTTGACTTCCGTCCATTGTATAAGCCCATTCCGCACCAAATTTCTCAACATCAAATAAATGAGCACCTTTACCAACTTCCTCATCAGGAGTAAAACAAATTCTTATTTTACCATGTTTTATTTGAGGGTTTTGGATTAAATATTCCATGGCCGAAACAATCTCTGTAACCCCAGCTTTATCATCAGCTCCTAATAAGGTAGTTCCATCAGTAGTAATAATGGTTTGCCCTTTGTATTGAAGTAAGTCTTCAAAATAGCTTGGTGATAAAACAATATTTTCTTCTTTATTTAAAACAATGTCGTTACCATCGTAGTTCTCATGAATTTGAGGCTTTACATTAGCTCCTGTAAAATCTGGACTTGTATCAATATGTGCAACAAAACCTATCGTAGGCACTTCATAATCTATATTACTAGGTAGGGTAGCCATTAAGTAGCAATTTTCATCTAACTCAACATCTTCCAAACCAATTTCTTTTAATTCCTTTTCAAGAATTCTAGCTAAATTCCATTGTTTTTCGGTACTAGGAAAAGCAGGATTGTTTGGATCACTCTCGGTATCAACCGTTACATAGCTAATAAAACGGTCAATTATATGCTGTTTATTCATTGTGTTTGTTTTAGATTTCAAAAATAATGATACCAAATGAATTTAGAAATTTGAAAATGTAATTTGTCAGTATAAAATTCCTTAACTTTCTTAAAACTCTCTTTGATTCATTTTTTACTCCGTTCAATAGTGAACTTATTTTATTTCGATTTTCTCTATTAAATTTACCGCTTTACAAATTCTTTCATTCACCAAAGAATCTCCATAAAATTCCGTTTTTGCGTGTAAAAAGTTGTCATTATCTACCTTTGTGAATACGTTTAAAATATGGTATTTGTATTTACCTTTTTTACCTTGAGCAAGCGATAGATATGCATTTTTATCGAGATGCTTAATATCCTTTGTTTTAATCTCTTCGAGTCCCATGTTGTTGTTATCAGCCGAAAGCTTTTGCTTGAAGTCCGTATCAAAAAAAACAGAAGCATGAATAAAGGACACGTCAATTAAGGTTGTTTTGGTTAAGTTTAAAGTAGTATCTGCTGCATAAATAGAAGATTGGCCATCATCGTAATAAAGATTCACTTTCCAAGTTTTGGGAAGTTTTATCGAAAATAAGTTTCTAATATCTTTTGTTTCTGACAGGCCAGAATAAGTTGAACCACTGCATGAAAATTCTTTTTGTAAATCAGTTGAAGTACATGAAACTGTTAGAATAGCTAGCAGAATTAATTGGTATAGATGAGATCTCATAGATTGTTTTTAATTTGATGTTATGGCTAGTGCTGATGCTTTTCAAAATAGGCAATAAGCAAATCTACTACATAACTATAGGAACTAATTCCTTTTGTTTGATTATTTGCTTTTAAATAAGAGTTGTACCCTTTTTTGAAATAGGGCTCAATAGGATTTTCATAAGATTTCCAAAAAGCATAACTACCTTTGTAATCTTTGTAAACTCCTTTGTTTACTTTTTCTTTTAAGCTTTTGGCAAGTTCTTTATCTCTTTTAAAAAGTTCTCGAATACAGTATTGATATGCCATACGGTAACCTGCATATTTAAAATACAAATCTTTATTGTTAATACAGGTAAGAAAACCAATGAAATTAGCATCGTTTTCTGCTGCCCATCCTATTTGATGAGCCATTTCATGACAAGTAGTTGCTGGATAACCAGTCTTTGGAATTAGGGAGTTAACTTGAGCTTCTCCTGTAATTGGATTAATATACCCAGAAGTGCCATTATACGATTGGAATGTACTAACGATTGAACTTTTAATTGAAGGAAAAGAATATTCAAATTCTGGATATGTTTTTGCTACTTCATTAAAACCATCAGGAGCAAGGTCATATATTTCGTTGATAGAATAGGGAAGAGTAACTTTTAAACTGTCATTTTTTGTTATGTCAAAATGACTATTATTTAATAAGGATACAATTTTGTCAGTTGTCTTTGATAACTGTTCTGTAGTATAGTTTGATTGTTGTAAATCTAATTTTTTCGCTAATGGTTCACGAAAATAATTGAATCCCCAAAAAGTATAAAAGCAAAAGTAGATAACCGATAAATAAGCGATGAAGGTTATTAATTTCGATAGAAAATTCTTAAATTTAGTTCTGAAGAGTTGGTATAAACTTTTTAGAAGAAGGAAGAGTAAAATAAACCCAAGAACATCACCGAAAGAAAATGGAATCCATCCTAATAATATTCTTAAAGCTTTCGAGATGAAAGGAAAAATAATAGTACTGTAATACTTTTCAATCCAGACGGGCTTTTGGCTTAAAAATTGCACTAAAAAATACTGGATAGGCAATAAAATAGCTAGAAAAATGGCTTTTTTAGAAATCTTCATTGCTCCCAAAAATAAGAAACATATTAGGTTATCAACAAGTTAATAACATTTTTGTTTACAAAAAATGTGCAAAAAGAAAAATCGGTGTTGTTGGATAATTTTAATCTTAAAAATTTACATTTGCCACTATGGAAAGAGCGCAATCAGTAAGAGGTACAAAAGTAGATAAATCTCGAATTATTAATCTTGAAAAAGGAAAGTTACCACCACAGGCTATCGATTTAGAAGAGGCTGTTTTAGGTGCTATGATGATTGATAAAAAAGGAATCGATACAGTAATTGATATTCTGCATCCCGAAGCTTTTTATGATAAACGTCATCAAGAGATTTATGAAGCTATTTATACACTTTTCCAAAACTCTGAACCTATCGATATTTTATCGGTTTCAAATCAATTGAAGAAAAGCGCTAAGCTGGAATTAGTTGGTGGTGATTTCTATTTGATCGGTCTTACACAGAAAGTAGCTTCTTCTGCCCATATTGAATTTCACTCAAGAATTATACTTGAAAGGTATATTAAAAGAAAACTGATAACGATTTCTTCAGATTTAATTGAAAGTTCTTACGATGAAACAATTGATGTATTTGATTTATTAGATGATGCAGAAGGAAAACTTTTTGAGGTAACACAAGGAAATCTTAAAAAAGGAGCGGAAAAAGCTGATTCATTAGTACAGCAATCGATCAATAAGATCCAAGAAATTTCTACAAAAGAAGGAATGAGTGGATTGGCAACTGGTTTTACAAAACTAGATGCATTAACTTCTGGATGGCAGCCGTCGGATTTAATTATTATTGCAGCTCGTCCAGGTATGGGTAAAACGGCATTCGTAATTTCGATGGCAAAGAATATGGCCATTGATTTTAACCATGCCGTAGCAATATTCTCTCTGGAGATGTCCTCGGTTCAGTTAATCACTCGTATGATTTCTTCAGAAACAGGATTAACTTCAGAAAAATTACGTAAAGGTAATCTTGAGCCTCATGAATGGGAGCAGTTAAACGTGAAAGTAAAACGTTTATCCGATTCGCCAGTATTTATCGATGATACACCAGCCTTATCTATTTTTGATTTAAGAGCGAAAGCACGTCGTTTGGTATCCCAGCACGATGTTAAAATATTAATTATTGATTACTTACAGTTAATGACAGCTGGAGGAGCGGGAGCAGGAAACCGTGAACAGGAAATCTCGACCATCTCTCGTAACTTAAAGGCATTGGCAAAAGAATTAAATATACCGGTTATCGCATTATCGCAGTTATCTCGTTCGGTAGAAACGCGTGGAGGAAGTAAAAGACCTTTACTATCCGATCTTCGTGAATCTGGGGCGATTGAGCAGGATGCCGATATTGTATCATTTATCTTTAGACCTGAATACTATGGTATGACAGAATGGGATGATGATGATCATGCGCCATGTGAGGGGCAAGGTGAATTTATTGTAGCGAAACATCGTAACGGTGGTTTAGATAATATTCGTTTAAAGTTTACTGGGCACTTGGCAAAATTCTCGGATTTAGAAGAAGGATTTAGTAGTGAGTTCCAATCGAGTATGAATTCTGGATTTAATGATGAGATTTCATCCAATAACTTCGCATCACCAGAAGATGCTTTTGGACCAAGTGATCCAGGTGGAGGAGATGATGTGCCATTCTAGTCGATGTAGCAAACTAGCAATATGTTTTTCGGAAAAGAACTACTTCAGTAGGTATTCAGCGGAAACTATTTCAAACATTTCGAGGCAAGCCTCGGGGAATTAAACCCTGGACTATCGCCTTGCGATTAAATCTATCATAAAATACAATCAAATACACAATTATAACCTTATAATTGTGTATTTTAGTTTTCGCAATATTCTAATTAATTTGCCAAAATTCTATTTAAAGCTTTCGAATATTTTAGAAAAAAATGAGAGCTAAAAATTAAGTTGATATTAAAAACAAAATAGAAGTTGATTTCGTATGAAAAAAATTACAATCGTACTTATATTCTTAGCATTTTCTAACTCGCTGTGGGCATCTTTTATTTATTTACCCATGAGTCATGATAATCAAAAAAATCATTTAAAAGCTTATGGAATCGTTTATTACGCTCTTCAAAACGGATTAAAGGCGAAATGGTTACTCAATTATGACGGAGGAGCTTTTTTAGTAGAGAATAATAGTGCTGTTGTAAATGAATGTAAAATTAGAGGTGTTTCATATCAAACAATATCAGCAGCTAAGGCTCAAATTATTTTAGAAGGAATTTCTTCCCCTTCACAAAATCAAGAAGCAGTTCCTTTGGAAAAAGCACCGAAAATTGCGGTATATTCTCCTAAAGATAAAATGCCTTGGGATGATGCCGTTACAATGGTATTAACCTATGCAGAAATACCTTTTGATGTGATTTATGATGAAGAGGTATTGAATGATAAACTGTTGTTATACGAATGGTTGCATTTACACCATGAAGATTTTACTGGTCAGTACGGACGGTTTTATGGAGCTTATAGAGCAGCACCTTGGTATATTCAACAGAAAAAGGATTCTGAAGCTTTAGCTGAGAAACTTGGATACTCTAAAGTATCAGAGGAAAAAGGTGCGGTAGCTAGGAAAATTCGAGATTACGTTGTGGGAGGAGGTTTTATGTTTGCTATGTGTTCTGCGACTGATAGTTTTGATATTGCTCTTGCGGCTGATGGTGTTGATATTTGCGAAAGTATGTTTGATGGAGATCCTTCTGAACCAAATTATCAATCGAAAATAGATTATAGTAAAACAATGGCGTTTAAGGATTTCGAGTTAATAAGAAATCCAACGACATACGAGTTTTCTTCTATTGATATGACCAGAAAGAGAAGAATTAATAAGGAAACAGATTATTTTACATTGAAAGAGTTCTCTGCAAAATGGGATCAAGTTCCAACCATGTTAACTCAAAATCATACCCAATTGGTAAAGGGATTTATGGGACAAACCACTTCGTTTGATAATAAAAATGTAAAGTCAAATGTGATGATTTTGGGGGAGAGTAAAAACCATGGAGAGGCTCGCTATATTCATGGCGTAAAAGGAAAGGGAATGTTTACTTTTTATGGAGGTCATGATCCTGAAGATTATCAGCATAGAGTAGGAGATCCAAAAACTGAATTAGACTTACATCCAACATCTCCTGGGTATCGATTGATTTTAAACAATGTTTTATTCCCCGCAGCTAAAAAGAAGAAACAAAAGACTTGATTCAATTTCTAATTTAGATTTACAATTTCGACCAAAAGGAGAAATATGATTTGATGAATATATATATCCACAAATTCAAAGATTTTCCTGAAACCATGAAAGTTGTCATATCGAGTGATTTTTTGAACTGTAAAGAGAAAAATTGTATCGAGATATCTTAACTAATTAAAAACATTCAAATTTGTTCTGTAGTATTATCTCACTTTTTTCCAATTTATATAAAATAAGACTATTTTAACTCGGAGCACTTATAAAAAGCTTTGTAGTATAAAAATAAAAAAGGTTAAAGTATAGCATACTTTAACCTTTTTTTATTGATTGTTTTAAAAGAGTTATTTGATGTCTTTAAGCATTTCAGATACTGATCGTTCTAATTGTTGATCACGACCGTTATCAATAATACCAGGCATATTTTTTACTTTAATCATAGGCATGGTTTGGTTGTTTTCCATCCATCTACCAGACTTATCTTTAGCACTCACAGGTACAACTCCCCAATAACTTCCATCAGGTAAACCTTCCCATCCAGCAAAACTACAGGTACCAGGTACTGGCATACCTACAGTTTTTCCAATTTTAAGATCTGTATATCCAGCAGCATAACAATGTCCATCTGAATACATGCTTTCATTGAAAATAGACAATGTAGGTTTTGTCCAACGTGAAGTAGGTTCACCTCCAACTACTTTAGCTTCTGTTTCATAAGAAATAAAAGGCACTCCAGTAAAGAACATTGCTAAATCAGCAACTAAATCACCACCTCCATTAAAACGTGTGTCGATAATAATTCCTTTACGCTCAGAAAATTTACCCATAATGTCTTTATAAATACTTCTGTATGGACCATCGCTCATTCCAGGAATGTGTACGTACCCTAGTTTTCCATTGCTTAACTTGTCGACTTCCTTTTCATTGATTTTAACCCATCTTTTATATAATAAGCGACCTTCTTGACCTAAAGAAATAGGCTTTACAGTTATGGTTTGTTTTTTCTTTGTTTTAGGATCTGTGATATTAAGTAAAACAAATTTGCCTGCTTTTCTATTTAAATATTTAGAAATATCTTCATTTTTATCGATGGTAACACCATCAATTTTTTCAATAACCATTCCAGCTTTAACATTGAAAGATGATTTGTCAAGTGGTCCATCTTTGATAACTTCATCTATTAATATTCCGTTGCCTTTATGATTATAATTCATGAAAATTCCCAAAGAAGCGGTTGCATCCGCATTTTTAATACTTGTACGATAACGAGCTCCAGCATGAGATACATTTAATTCACCTAGCATTTCAGAAAGCATTTCAGAGAATTCAAAAGAATTACCTATCGATGGTAAGTATTTTTTGTATTCTTTTTTCATTTTATTCCAGTCCGTCCCGTGGAAATCTGGATGGTAAAAAATAGCATTGGTTCTTATCCATACATGATTAAACATAGCTTCTCTTTCAGCATCTGTATTCACCATCATTTCTCCATTGATTTTTACTGGCTTATTGCTCTTTTTTGCTGGATCTATTTTAGAAATTCTTCCACCACTTAAAAGGTATAAGTTTTTCATTTCTTTGTCCCAATGTAGAGAACCAAAATTGGCATTTAATTTCATGACCATTTTAGTTTCTTTTGTACGCAAATTTGTACTCCAAAGATTCATCTTTCCTTCAAAACGAGCTAAGTAATATAAAATGTCTCCTTTTTTAGAAAGAACAGCATCACCAAGACTAGAAGAATGTATTGTCAATCTTTTTGTTCGGTCTTTCATGCTATCCCAATCAAAAGTAAGTTCTTTTACTTCCTTTTTGTCTTTGTCTTTCTTTTTATCTTTTTTCTCATTTTTTTTGTCCTTCTTATCGGAATCTTTTTTCTTAGCCTTTTTTTCCTCTTCGGCTTTAATAGCTTTAATGGCTTCCATTAATTTAAATTCCTCATCGCTAAGATTGAATTCATCCCAAGCTTCTTGAGTAAAAAACATGCTATAAACGTCATTTTGAGATTGTCCACTAGTAGCATAAGACTTTAACCCATTTCTATTGCTAAACCATAACATTTGCTTTCCTCCATTAACCCATTTAGGATAACCGTCTCTATAGCCACTTTCAGTTAAGTTTACACGTTTAGAACCGTCAGCAGCCATTAATAGTACTTCACTATTGCTTAATGTCTTGCTCCATCCAACTAATAACCATTTACTATCCGGACTCCAAGTAAAATACTTGTCTCCATCACGCATGTGAAATAAATCTTTTGGTGTTAATAAGGTTACCTGTTTTTTAGATTTTAAATCCATTACCTTTAAGGTACGTCTTCCTTCAACAAAAGCTATTTTAGAACTATCAGGAGAAAACTTAGGTAAATAATTGTCAAGTTTGTTTTCTATAAGAGAAGATTCTTTTACTAACGTAGAAGCAAAAAAGAAAGGTTCTTCTTTTCTTACCTTTTCGGTTTTATAAATACTCCATTTTCCGCTTCTTTCACTACTATAAACAACAGATTTTCCATCAGGTGTCCAAGTTACAAAACGTTCTCTTTCGGGAGTATTAGTTAATCTTTTAGTGAAAGATTCATTTGCGGAGGTAACAAATACTTCACCTCTGGAAATAAATGCAATTTCTTTTCCATTTGGAGATATTGCCATTTCATCGACACCTCCATTAATAGATACAAATTTATCGCTATTATCTTTGTCTTGTGTTCTTATAATAACCTTTACTTTTGAAGGCTTTTCACCTTCTTTCATGGTATATAACTCTCCGTCATAACCGAAACTTAAGGTACCATTACCAAAACTTAAGAAGCGTACAGGATGTAGTTTGAAATTTGTTATTTGTTGATCTTGATTAGGATTATTAATATTCATTTTATGAACATTAAATGTTCCACTTTTCTCACTTAAATAATAGAAGCTTTTTTCATCTTCATTGAAAAATGGATGTCTATCTTCTCCAGCAAAAGAAGTAATCATTTTATGGGTGTTATTTTTAACATCATATTTCCAGATATCTCGGGTAATTGATGATTTATGATGTTTACGCCACTCGTTTTCACCACCTTTTTTGTCATGATAGAGAATAGTGCTACCATCTTTAGAAACTTGAACATATTCAGCAGGAACCGTAAGTAATTGACTAATTCGTCCTGAAGTTACAGGTACACTATATAATTCCGGTTGAGATCTTGTAGGGTATTGTCTATGATTTACTTTGTCTTGGCGTTGTGCCCCGAAAATTACATCTTGATTATTTGCTGAAAATGAGAATGGAATTTCATCATTAGAGTGAAAAGTTAATCTTTTGGCTTCACCACCTTTAGCGTCCATAAAAAAGATGTCGAAATTACCATAGCGATTTGAAGAAAACGCAATTTTTTTGCTGTCTTTACTCCAAATAGCTTTATAATCGTGTGCTTTATGAAAAGTTAATTGAACTGCATTTCCGCCACTCGAAGAAACCTTATATAAGTCGCCTTTATAAGTAAAAACAATCTCTTTCCCATCTGGTGATATAGAAGAATGTCTTAACCAATTGGGCGTTCCCTGAGAGAAGACTTGCAATGTTAAAAATGTAAGAAGTAATGATAGGTGTTTCATTTGATTAATTTTTTTTTGCAATCTACTAAATTGTAACACCTAATTATGTTAATTTAAGTTAAAAGGAGGAGGGGGCTTTTTTCTTCAACTCCTTAATAAAATGAGAAGGTCTGAGTTCAGAAAGGATTCGCAGAGCTTCTCGGAGTGTCCAGACAAACTGTGATTTCTGTTGAATTAGGTCGTTATGTTCCTTCTACTGTATTGTCGTTAAAAATGGCAGAGTTTCTAAATCAAAAAGTTGAAGATTTATTTGAGTTGGAGAGCAGTGACTTTGAAAAATAATAGAGATTATAAGTAAGAAGTATGAGCATAAGTAGTTTTCGCTATAAATTCTTAGAAGAAATAAAAAAAGTAATTGCTCATTTTTATTTAAAGAACTACATTTGTCGCACAAAACGTAACACGAATGCCAACAACACAACAACTTCAAGATTTTACACAACAAGTTCGTAGAGACATTGTTCGTATGGTTCATGCTGTAAGTTCAGGACATCCAGGTGGATCCTTAGGATGTGCAGAGTTTATTTCATGTTTGTACCAAGAAATTATGGATTATTCTACCGATTTTAAAATGGACGGTAAGAATGAAGACTTATTTTTCTTGTCTAACGGACATATTTCACCAGTTTACTATAGTGTTTTAGCACGTAGTGGTTTCTTTCCAGTAGCTGAATTAGCTACTTTTAGAAAGTTGAATACTCGCTTACAAGGACACCCAACAACTCATGAACATTTACCAGGTATACGCATTGCTTCTGGTTCTTTAGGTCAAGGAATGAGTGTTGCTATTGGAGCGGCTGAAGCTAAAAAGTTAAACAACGACGATAAAATTATTTACTCTCTTCACGGAGATGGTGAATTACAAGAAGGTCAAATTTGGGAAGCTGCCATGTATGCTGCTGCTAAAAAAGTTGACAACTTAATCGCCACTGTTGATGTTAACGAAAAACAAATTGACGGTAGTACTGATGAGGTATTGGCAATGGGAAGCTTAAAAGCTAAATTTGAAGCTTTCGGTTGGGATGTTTTAGAAATAAAAGAAGGAAATAACGTTGAAGCGATTTTGAAAGGAATTGCTGAAGCTAAAGGACGTACTGGAAACGGAAAGCCTGTTTGTGTGTTATTATACACAGAAATGGGTAATGGAGTTGACTTCATGATGGGAACACATGCTTGGCATGGTAAAGCACCTAACGATGAGCAGTTAGAGGCTGCTTTAACTCAAAATCCAGAAACATTAGGAGATTACTAAGAGTCTTAGATAATAAATAATAAGGAACGCTATTGTGAATAACAATAGCGTTTTTTTATGATTTTTTTTTGAAAATATAAAAGGGATGTCGTAAGTAAAAATGTAAATTTACGTCCATATAGTTCATTGCTAAAAGTTGAGGTATAGAAACGGTGATACCAACGGTAGTGAATTGTTAATGATAAGTGTCAACATGAACTTGTTTCAGGTTCTCAGCGGAGCTTACTTTTTGTAGTATCATAAGGTGCTGAAATAAACTTAAAATGACACAAGAAACAAAATATATAGCTTGGAAAGAGTTATTAAAATAAACCCAATCAATAAAAAAATATTTACATGAAAATAGGTATTGTATGTTATCCTACCTTCGGAGGAAGTGGTGTTATGGCAACTGAATTAGGAATGGCATTAGCAGATAAAGGACATGAAGTACATTTTATAACATACAATCAGCCCGTTCGACTTGATTTCATTTCACATCGTTTACATTTTCATGAGGTAGTTTTGGAAGAATACCCGTTGTTTCAATACCAACCCTATGAGTTAGCACTTTCTAGTAAGATGGTTGAAATTGTTGAAAAACATCAATTGGAAGTACTTCATGTACACTATGCAATTCCTCATGCCTATGCCGCTTATATGGCTAAGAAAATGTTATTGGATAAAGGAATTCATGTAAAGGTAGTAACAACCTTACATGGTACTGACATTACTTTAGTGGGAAGCCATCCTACCTATAAAACGGCAGTTGAATTCAGTATTAATAAATCGGATGAAGTAACGGCCGTTTCGAATAGTTTACGAGAGGATACACTACGTTTATTTAATATTGAGAAAGATATAAAGGTTGTTTACAATTTTATTGATGGTGAGAAATATAACAAAGAAAAAGAGGAGGAGTGTAAGCGAGGTGCTTTGGCAAATCATGATGAACGAATTTTAACGCATATAAGTAATTTTAGACCTGTAAAAAGAACAGATGATGTGATCAGGATTTTTTACGAGGTTCAGAAGGAAGTTCCTTCAAAGTTGTTGATGGTTGGAGACGGTCCTGAAAGATTAAAAGCAGAAAACCTAGTTAATGAACTTGGAATAGAGGATAAGGTGCTGTTTTTAGGAAATAGCGATGAGGTGGCAAAAATCCTGTGCTTTTCAGATGTGTTTTTACTGCCTTCAGAAACAGAAAGTTTTGGATTGGCAGCATTAGAAGCCATGGCCGCTGGAAATGTGGTAATTTCAACAAATACAGGAGGTTTACCTGAAGTAAATATTCACGGTCAAACGGGATTTTTAAGTAATATTGGTGATATACAAGATATGGCAAGCAACGCCATAAAAGTATTAAAAGATGACTCTGTTCTGGATAGATTTAAACAGAATGCCATGGAGCATACATCGGTATTTTCATTGGGTAACATTTTACCTCAATACGAAAGTATTTATAAAAAGTGCTATATTAAGGCATAAATTATTCGATATATGGCTTTTGATATTGTTTGGAATCAACACAAAGATGAACTCTTTAGTTTCGTAAAATCTAAAATAGATAACCAAACATGTGCAGAAGATATGCTTCAAGAAGTCGCTCTGAGATTTTATAGTGAACTTGCAAAAGGAGTTTCTATTGAAAATAAAAGAGCTTGGCTATATCGTGTTACGAACAATCTAATTATTGATTACTACAGAAAGACGGATAAGAGAGAAGAGAAAATTTCTTCATTCTTTGATTTTGAAATGGATAATGACCAAGAAACCTGTGTTTGTGAATTGTCTGGTTTTGTTATTCAAAACTATCTTCCCAAAGAATATTCAGAGCCTTTATTTTTAAGTGACATAGAAAAAGTTCCTCAGAAACTCATTGCAAAGCAATTGAACTTATCCTTGTCAGCGACGAAATCACGAATTCAAAGAGGAAGAATAAAGTTAAAGGAGTTAGTCGAGGAATGTGTGGATTTATTTTTCAATAATCATGGACGCTTAGTTGATTTTAATTTAAAAGATTCTTGTAAATTACCTAATGAATTAGTGGACGAGATGGAAAAACTAAATATTATTTTATAGATTTTGCGTCTTTTTATCGTGTGTTACGTCTTCAATAGAAACACACGTAATGATCCGAACTAAAATTTTACCAATCCTTGTTGTTCCAGCCTTATTACTCATTGTATCTTTCATTGTCTATTGGGTAATTAGTTCACACTTTTCTTATGAACTTGGAACCTACTTTATTTTTTTACTTACGACCATCTATATTTTACTTTTCGAAAGAATTATTCCCTTTAATTCTGAGTGGAAAGTAAAAAAGGAATCAACAAAGATTGAAATAAAACATTTTTTGTTTTCCACGGCTATTGTAGATGCATTGACCAATACACTGTCTTTATCGTTGGTACTTTATTTAAAAACTAGGGTTTTCGATACCATGATTGACTGGGAAATTCTTCCTTTCTGGATGAGTTTGGTATTAGCAGCAGTAATAGGTGAGTTCTTCCCTTATATATATCATCGATATAGCCATATTGGCAATATTACTTCCAAATCGAGTATTTTCTTTTGGAAAATCCATTCGATTCATCATATACCAACAAGTATAAACTGGTTTAAAACCAATTGGATTCATCCTTTAAATACATTCTTTAATGTTGTTTTCAAAATGCTGCCATTGTTAATCTTAGGATTCAATGAAGAGGTATTGTTTATTATTGGAATTATCAACATCGTTGTCGGGTATCTTTCACATGCTAATATCGAAGCGAAAACAGGAATTTTGGATTATATCATCATAACACCTAAACTTCATCATTTTCACCATAGTATAAAGATGGAAGAAGCAAAAAATTATGGAAATACGCTTCCTTTTTGGGATCTAGTTTTTAATACATACTACAATAGAAAAGGAAGTGTTGATAATGTAGGAGTTTCTAAATCAGAATATTTACAGTACCCCGATATCAACAATTATGTGAAGCAATTACTCTTTCCTTTTCAAACGAAAGAATGCTGTAAGCTCAGAAAAAGCTAGCATAGCTAGAGCTTTAATACGATTTGTGATTAAAAATTTGGTGTAAATTAATTGAATTATTTTTTCATTATAGCAGGCAAGAAAAGAAAACATAGCCTTGGCTACGTTTTATTTTTTTAACGCAGTAGAATGTAAAAAGAAACTGTTCATATGCGAAATATTTATTTATAAATCGTATAAATGTAAAGCAAAAAAAATCAGGAATAACTCCTGATTTTTTAATTTATGAATTATAGAATTGTAAACTTTCTTTAATAAGGTCATTAGGAACTTTACAGTCTATTTTGAAGTTTTCGTAATTTTCTAATAATACAAAATTGATTTCACCACCAACATTCTTTTTATCATGCTTCATTAAGCCAATGATATGGTCAACATCGCTTTCTTCGATTGTTGTTTTTCCATAAATAGCGATGATAGCGGCTTTAATTTCATGAATATATTCTTCAGGAAAATTTAAAACTTTTGAAGAAAGGTAGGCTTCACATACCATTCCAATGGCAATTGCCTCTCCATGTGTAAGATTCTCCTTGGTTTCACTATCTAAAAAGTAAGACTCTACACCATGTCCTATGGTATGACCCCAGTTTAAAACTTTACGAATGCTTTTTTCTTTCGGATCTTCTAAAACTACTTCATTTTTGATTTCAATAGAACGATGAATCAAATCCACTATATTTAAACTTGGATTGTCCTTTATTTCATTAAATAAGCGAATGTCATGAGTCATACCATATTTAATGATTTCCGCTGTTCCCGATCGAATTTCTCTTGGAGTTACCGTATGTAAATACTCAGGATCAATGACGATCATTTCTGGATTCGCAAAAACTCCGATTTGATTTTTTAAAACACCTAAATCCACACCTGTTTTTCCTCCTACGGAGGCATCAACCATACTGAGAAGTGTTGTTGGAATGTTTATAAATTCAATTCCTCTTTTAAAAGTCGAAGCAACAAAACCACCTAAATCAGTAATAACACCACCACCAAGTGTAATCATCAAACTTTTTCTATCTGCACCAAGTTCAGTCATTGCATTCCAAACATCAATACAAGTCTCCATATTCTTGTAGATTTCTCCGGCATCAATTTGGATAATTTCTATAGGTTTATTGGTTTGTAATAGTTGCATAAACCTAGGGTAGCAGTGCTCAAAAGTATTCTCATCAACTAAAATAAAAATAGAAGAATAGCCTCTATTTTCAATTATTGATGCTAATTCATTGTATGCCTTTTCTTCGAAGTGAACTGGGTATGTCGCTGCCTGAATAGATTTCATTTGTTATGTTTTTCTAAAGACGCAAATTAAATAGAAAAATTTGAAATATATCATACCTTACAACTATATTTGTTGCGGAGATTAATAATAACATTACTTGTTAATGAAACTATTTGACAACACAGAAACAGCGTTTAAATTAAAAACGGATTCTGAATTAGAAAGAGCCTATTTCTTATTCAAGATGATTCAAAACCAACCAATGGTTCGTATTGGTACTGCGGTAACTAACTTTGCTTTAAAAGCACACTTACCTGTTGAAGGATTAATTAGAGCTACTGTATTTGATCATTTTTGTGGTGGAGTAACGGAAGATGATTGTTTACCAAATATCGAAAAAATGTTCGATAAGGCAAATGTCCATAGTATTTTGGATTACTCTGTTGAAGGTAAAGAGGATGAAGAGCAGTTTGAAAATGCGTTAGAAATGACGTTAAAAACGATCAATTTCGCTGCTGAAAAACAATCAATTCCTTTTGCTGTTTTTAAACCAACAGGTTTTGGACGTTTCGCGCTATACCAAAAATTAACAGAAGGAGAGGAGTTAAATGAAGAAGAAAAAGTTGAATGGAATAGGGTAGTAGAGCGTTTCCATAAGGTTTGTAAATCAGCTTCGGAAAAAGATGTTCCTTTGTTAATTGATGCTGAAGAAAGCTGGATGCAGGGAGCTGCTGATGACTTGATAGAAGAATTAATGGAGGAGTACAATAAGGAAAAAGCTGTTGTATTTAATACTTTACAGATGTATCGTCATGATAGAATGGAGTATTTAAGATCTCTCCACCAAAGAGCACATCAAAAAGGATATCATATCGGAATGAAAGTGGTTCGCGGTGCTTATATGGAAAAAGAAAGAGCTAGAGCAGAAGAAATGGGATATGAATCTCCTATTTGTGTAGATAAGAATGCTACTGATGTTAATTATGATGAAGCTATTACGTACATGATGGAGCATAAGAATATGGCCATTTTTGCAGGTACTCATAATGAGGATAGTTCATATTTGTTAATGGAATTAGCAAAAAAACATAAGATTGCTTCAACAGATAAGCGTATGTGGTTTGGTCAATTATACGGAATGAGTGATCATATTAGTTTCAATTTAGCAAAAGAAGAATATAATGTAGCTAAGTATGTTCCTTTTGGTCCTGTTAGAGATGTGATGCCGTATTTAATAAGAAGAGCTGAGGAAAATACTTCGGTTGCTGGACAAACTTCTCGTGAGTTAAACTTATTGAAAACAGAGAAAAAAAGACGTAAGCTGTAATGACTACAGTTGACGAAATAAAGGAAGCGATTCAAAAAAATAAAAAAAGACTAGCTCAAGAGCTCCGAGAGAGCAAAGAGCTAGTGTTTTTAATTAGAAAGTCGTTTTCTACCTCATTAACAGATGAGGAAAAAAGAAAGGTAAAAGAGCAAACATTAGATATTTGCAAAGCTATTCCAGCATTTACCGTTTTTATGCTTCCTGGTGGAGCTTTGCTTTTACCTTTATTAATTAAATTAATTCCTGACATTTTACCTAGTGCTTTTCGTGCAGATGACAGTGAATTAAAAACAGATGAAGAAGAATAAATGATAAACTATTTTTAAGTTTATTAAGAGATTACTTTAAATTTTACATCCCCAATAAAAAAACTTCAAATATTACATAATAATACACTACTTTTGCGCCAAATTTAACGTAGCAAAATGCAGTCAATTAGAAACATCGCTATTATAGCACACGTTGATCACGGTAAAACTACCTTGGTTGATAAAATTATAGATCAAGCTAAAATTTTAGATGAACGTAAGGAACGTACAGATTTATTATTGGATAATAACGATTTAGAGCGTGAGCGTGGAATCACTATTTTATCAAAAAATGTATCTGTAAATTATAAAGGTGTAAAAATTAATGTAATTGATACTCCTGGTCACGCCGACTTCGGTGGTGAGGTAGAGCGTGTATTAAAAATGGCCGATGGTGTTCTTTTATTAGTTGATGCATTTGAAGGACCAATGCCTCAAACACGTTTTGTTTTAGGAAAGGCAATTGAATTAGGGTTAACTCCAATTGTAGTAGTAAATAAAGTGGATAAAGAAAACTGTACTCCTGATTTAGTTCACGAGAAAGTTTTTGATTTAATGTTCGCTCTTGATGCGACAGAAGAGCAATTAGAGTTTACTACTATTTATGGTTCTGCTAAGAATGGTTGGATGAGTACGGATTGGCAAAAGCCAACAGAAGATATCGTTCCATTATTAGATGCTGTTTTAGAAACGATTCCTGAAGCTCCATATAGAGAAGGATCTCCTCAGATGCAAATCACTTCATTAGATTATTCTTCATTTAAGGGAAGAATTGCAATTGGACGTGTATTTAGAGGTGATTTAGAGAAAAACAAAGATTATATGCTTTGCAAGTCTGATGGAACAACTAAGAAAGTTCGTATTAAAGAGCTTCATGTTTTCGAAGGAATGGGTAAAGTTGAAGCTGATAAAGTAAGAAGTGGAGATATTTGTGCGGTAACAGGATTGGATGATTTCGAAATCGGTGATACAATTGCAGATTTAGAAGCTCCTGAAGCAATGCCTAGAATTGAAGTAGATAAGCCAACAATGAGTATGTTATTTACGATTAACAACTCACCTTTCTATGGTAAAGAAGGAAAGTATGTAACTTCTCGTCACTTACGTGATCGTTTATATAAAGAAACTGAGAAGAACTTAGCTTTAAGAGTAGAGGATACTGATACGGAAGATAAGTTTAATGTTTTTGGTAGAGGAATTTTACATTTATCTGTACTAATCGAAACAATGCGTCGTGAAGGATATGAGTTACAGGTTGGACGTCCACAAGTAATTTTAAAGGATGTTGATGGTGTAAAGTGTGAGCCTTATGAAACACTTGTAATCGATGTTCCAGAGGAGTTAGCGAGTAAAGCTATCAACTTAGTTACTATGAGAAAAGGTGATTTATTAGTAATGGAGCCTAAAGGTGATTTACAACATTTGGAATTTGATATTCCTTCTCGTGGGTTAATTGGATTGCGTAATAAGTTATTAACGGCAACTCAAGGAGAAGCTATCATTAATCACCGTTTACGTGGATATGATGCTTATAAAGGAGAGTTTTCTGATTTAGTAAATGGGGCTATTGTATCTTCTGAAGCTGGAAAAGCTACAGCTTATGCAATTGATCGTTTACAAGATAGAGGGAAGTTCTTTATTGATCCTAACCAGGAAATTTATAAAGGCCAAGTTGTTGGAGAAAATGCAAAACAAGACGATTTAGCTGTAAACTTAATTAAAGGAAAGAAATTAACTAACGTAAGAGCTTCTGGTTCTGATGATGGTGTTAAAATTGCTCCTAAAATAGATATGTCATTAGAAGAATGTATGGAATACATTAAAGATGATGAGTATTTGGAAGTAACTCCTGAAAGTTTACGTTTACGTAAAATTAATTTTGTAAAGTAATATACAATAGATATAATTAGAAAGCCACCGAAATTTCGGTGGCTTTTTTTATGTTTTATATTCTTTGATTTAGAAGAAACTCATCAAAGTCTCTTTTATTTGCATTAAAGTTTAAGAGATCACGTAATTTGTAAAACTTATCTTTTTCATCTGAGTGTTGAAAGCCATATTTTAAAATATCTAGTTTGTTGCTATCGAAACTAAATTGCTCAACAATTAAAGAAATTTGAGGTAGATCAAAACAGTTTTTTGCAATATGAGCTTTAGCAATATTGATCTTCTCTTTTGTGAATTGCTGGTCTTTAATAGTTTTTAAGATATAATCAAGTTCACTTGGTGATGTTTTACAATGATTATCATTATGTTGATTGATAATTTGTTCTACTTTACCATTAATAAAACTAACCAATTGTTGCTTCTCAAACTCATTGTCAATTAATTGCTTTACATAAAAATAGTTTTCAATGTCATATGCGTAATCAACAGCGTACCTAAGGAAGGTCGAACGATTTTGATCACTATCTAGTGTCTGTGTTAATTTCATGATTTCCTCAATACTTAAACACGAATGATATATTGACTTCTTTAACTGACTTAACCTATAATTTTCATTTTTAACTTCTTCTATTTTATGTAGGATTTCTTCAAAAGCATATTGGCTAATTGGACGTTCGCAATTACTTGAAATAACTCCATTGTATTTAAAAGGATCCGGGAAGTGAATTTCATGTTCTTGCTGTACATTATTTCCTTCTGTTTCATGATATAGTTTAATGGCGTACGAGAAAGAATTAAAAGAATCGTACACCTTAAAGAAATTCTTTTTGTCAATGATTGTTGGATAGGCTTTTAAACAGATTTTGTATTTCATTCTGTCACTTCTGAAGTAGCTACACATGTCAATTAGGTCAATAACTAACAGATTATGATGACTAATATAGTCGATACTCTTATTATAGTTGTAGTCTTTTATTTGCTCCTTTTTTCTGAGTTCGCTCTTAAAAGATTTATAATCATCTGTTTTATGTTGACCGAAAGCTATACTGGAAGTAAAGAATAATGATAGTAGGATGGTTTGTAGTTTCATACTGAGTAATATTTTGATTATATCAGGTCAGTTATTCAAAGAACATGCCAACTAAAAGAAATAAATGAATAACGTTATGTTAAATAAAAGAAGGAAGATAAAAAAGAAAAGTCACCAATATAATTGCAAGTGTAATATACAAGGGGAAAACGCAAATTATTATTGGTAACTTTTGTAAAACGAAATATAATGATAAAGGGGAATATCAATTATTTTTCTCAAATGTATAATTAAAAATCAATGAAATTACCACTGTAGTAATTTTGAAGTGTTTTATTTAGTTTACGGTAGTAGATAAATTTCAACAAGGTAAGTTGGAAGTTGTATTTCTAGGTTTGGGTGTTTATTTGACTGTAAAACAGCGTTTTAAGTATTTTGTGTTTTTGAGTCTTCAATTTTGTTAAAATAAACATAAAAAAAGTGCTATTTAACTGTTAATTTAATTTTAAAAAACTAATTGTAGTATAAATGAAGTAGTTTTTTTGTTGTTTTATTGAATTATTGTTAATTTGGTTTTCTGTAGCTAAAGTCCTGTTTTTTATTTGGTTATCTTCTAAAAGGCTTATATTTGCAAGGGATTTGTTAGCTGATTTTCAGGTTTCTAATGTCGGGGGTTTAATTTTATGTAGTATAAATGATGTATGCGTTGGTTTTAAGGGGGCGAATAAAAAAATGGGGTGTTATTTTAAGTGTATACTTTTGTTGTTTTACTTTTCAAGCACAAGAAAAAAAAGTTGATGATGGAGATACAAATAAAGAAATTGTTAAAAGTTTCTATGATTTTATCGAGTCAGAAGATAAAGGATTACTAGATTCTTTATTACTTCATATAAGACGAAATGAATTGAAGTTTGAGGAGGATACCATAAATAGTAAAATACTTTATTTAAAAGCAGTTAATAACCTGTATTTATTACGATATGATGACGCCGAAAACTTTTATACTAAGTCATTTGAATTAGCTGAAAAGACAAATGATAATTTGTTAATGGGGTTGGTTTATAATGATAGAGGTGTTATAGCATCTAAGAGCAAAAGAAATTATTTAAAGGCAGAAGAACATTATAATCAAGCTATTGAATATTTTAAAAGGGGAGGTCTTTTAGTTTCAGAGCTAGGCACCTATTATAATTTGACAATCGTTGGGAAAAAGCAAGGTGACTGTGAAAAATCTCTAAAATATGCAAGGTCTTGTTTAGCATTGATAGAAAAAATTCCCAATAGTAGAGACCTGTTAAAATTGTTATATATCATTAAGGCAGACTGTAATATTAAACTGGGAAATTATCAAGAAGCTCAAAAAGACTTTATACTAGCAGATAGCGTTATTTCGGAAGATGACCCTCAACGATCGTTGTTTTATTTAAAGTATGCTAAATATCATGAGTTAAGAAATGATTACAGTGAGGCTAATGAGTTGTATAAAAATGTTATAGCACTTCGGAATAAGGAAAAAAGAGAAACTGAGATTAGTTTAAAAGAAGCATTTGAAAGAGAGTTGGGGTTGGAAAATAAATTAAAGAGTGATAAAGAATTGGTGATTAAATCTCAAAGAAGAGTTCTTTATTTGGGGGCGTTAATTATAATACTACTCTTAATTTCATTGATCTTAGTTTACTTCTTGGCTAAGAAAAATAAGGAAAGGAGCAAGGAAATTTTCAAGTTAAATACTAATCTCAAGGATTTAGTCTTTGATTTAAAAGAGAAAAATATTGCCTTAGAGGATACTAAAGATGAAATTGAACATTTATTAAATCTCAATGAGCAAACTTTATTCTCTAGAATGTTAAAAATATCTGCTTTTAAAGACTCTATTGAAAAGTTGAATGAGGAGGTAGATTGTTATATAGAGAGTAATGAAGACGTTCCTATTTATTTAATGTCGCTTCGGAATAAGTTAGAGGCTCTTGTAACAGAGGAAGAATTGTGGGAAGATTTCAAAGTGCAGTTTGAAAAAATTAGACCTAATTTCTTTAATAAATTAAAGAAAGTGGCTCCAAGTTTATCTGTGAATGATTTAAAACACTGTACTTACATTGTTTCGAATTTAAAAAGTAAAGAGGTTGCTCAACTTATTAATGTGTCACCTAGAAGTGTTGAGACAACTAGATATAGGATTAAGAAAAAAATTGGACTTGAAAAGGATGATAGCCTGTTCGAGTTATTGAACGAACTTTAACGGTTTTTACTGAGTAACAGATTGCTTTGAAAAGGAAGATTTTTATTAATGTTATTAAATTGTTATATTTAATATAAATTATCACATTATCAATCTATGTAGTACATTTGTCGTGAACTTTAACTTTGCTTTTGCCACATTAAATTATGGTAAAAATGGATTTTTTAATAGTTGATATTTTATAGGGGGTTTATTGGTTATGGTTTTGAGTAGAATATTTTCGATATTTCTTACTTTCTTCGTTTTTTTTATTGACTCTTCATTTTCACAAGAAGGAGCAGTAGATTTTACAAAAGAAAATTATAAAGAAAAAATTATTGAAGTCTTTAATGGTTTTAAAGAAACAGAGAATACTTCCAGAATAGAGAGTATGTTAATGTTTCTTAAGAAGCATGAAGGTCTTAAGTTACATGATACACTCAATAGTCGTGTATTATATTTAAAAGGAGTTTATCATATCCTATCGTTGCATAGATATAAAGAGGCGGATAAAATATTGCAGGAGTCTTTTGTATTTGCTGCAAAAAACCAAGATAAACTACTTCAAGGTTTTATTTATAATGACAGAGCTATTTTAGCAAATTATATAAATGATGATAATAAAAAAGCTGACGATCTTTATAAAAAGGCCTTAGCATGTTTCGAAGAAATAGGTAACGATTACAAATTGATTGAAACCTATTATAACTTAACCGTAAATTCCAGAGAACTTTTTAAATATCATGAAGCGATTGGTTATGCGAATAAATGCCTCGAATTGATTGGTGATAATGGAGAGTTATTGATATATTACAAGAGAATTTATTATCTCATAGCGGATAGCTATATTCAACTAAATAATTATGAAAAGGCTGAAGAATATATCAATATTCTAGAAGAGAAATTAGAGAAGAGTAATTTAAAAAATAAGGTACGCACATATGCTTGGTTCTATGAAGCTAGTGCGGATTTAAATGTTTCCAAAGGAGAATATCAGGAAGCTATAACAAACCTTAAAAAATCAGTGCTTTCTTGGAGAGAATTAAATAGTGCGAACGTAAAGTCTATTGACAAGTCCTACAAAAGAGAATTGACCTTAGAAAAAGAGCTTAGAAAAGAAAAGGATATAATTATAAAAGATCAACGAAAAATACTCCTGATTAGCTTTTTAGCTATTACATTACTTTTCGGATTAATATTTCTACTTATTTTTTTCTTTAAAAAGAACAAGAGAAAAAACAATCAAATTACAAAACTTAACCAAGAACTAAATAATTTAATAACAGAATTAAAAGATAACAATATTGTCCTGCAGGACAAGAAAATAGAAATTGAAAACTTACTTAAACTAAATGAACAATCACTTTTTTCACGTGTTTTAAAAATCTCAACCTATAACGACACAATTAATAAAATAAGTGTTGAAATTGATAATTATATGGATAGTAATCCTACAGCTTCTGGGTACTTGATGACCGTAAGGAAAAAACTGAATACATTAGTTTCAGAGGAAGAATTGTGGGGAGATTTTAAAATACAATTCGAGAAAATTAGACCAGAATTTTTTCATAAATTAAAAGAAGTAGCTCCCGATTTGTCGGTAAACGATTTGAAACATTGTACGTATGTAGTTTCTAATCTTAAAAGCAAAGAGGTAGCGCAATTAATAAATGTATCTCCGAGGAGTGTTGAGACAACGAGATATAGGATTAAGAAGAAAATTGGGCTTGAAAAGGATGATAGTCTCTACGATTTATTAGCAAGTTTATAGATTTAATAGTGTCTTAAACTAAATAATATCATAGAAATAATAACGTTTAAGTAAAAGAAATAAGGTTGGGTAAAATAGTTTTATTAAAAGCATATATAATTGCTTTTTTATTTACTTCTATAGGAAGTTCAGTTTTTGGTTATATCCAAAAGGGTACAAATAATGTGGGGTTATCGGATGATGAAAGAGTTTCAAAAGCTTACTATTCGTTTCAGAGAAAAGAAGATCCTAAGACATTAGATTCAATATTGACCTATCTCAAGGTTAATAATATTCAAATAAAAGAAGATTCGATACAAAGCAAGGCGTATTATTTAAAGGCGGTTAACAATTATATGTTACGTAGGTATGACCTGTGTGAGCAATTTTTATTAAAGTCTCTCGATTTAGCTGAGAAAACGAACGACTTGCAGTTAATCGGAGTTGTTTACAATATGAGAGGCCTGAATATCACACAAGATACTGGTGATTTTCTTTTAGCAGAAGAATACTTCAAGGATGCAATTGTGTATTTTAAAAAGGCGAATGAAGAATATCAAATAATTGACACCTATTATAATCTATTTATGAATTCGCGTCGAAGAAAGAAGTGGGAGTTAGTTTTGAAATATGCGGATACATGTGCTACTCGGATAAATAAAACAGGTTCAAGGAAAAGAGTTTTAAAAACGATATACATAAGAGTTGCTCACAGTCATTCTAAACTAGGTGATTTTGATGCGGCATTGGAAAACCTAAAAAAGGCAGAGGATAATATAACAGCGAAAGACAGAAATGAAAGTAATTTATTAAACTATGCTTATGCTGAATATCACATGGAAAAAAAGGAGTTTGAACTTGCAGCCATAAGATATAAAATGACACGTGATTCTGTAGCAAAGTTAAATTTTGAGACACAAAAACTATTAGGAAAGTCTTTTGAAAGAGAGTTAGAGCTAGAAGGCCAATTAAAGAGAGATAAAGATAAGGTTATTCAAAGTCAGAATCGATCATTATTCTTTGCAGGTATTGCCTTGATTATTTTGATTGTTTTGATCATTGTTTTGGTTTACAATTCCAAAAGAAATGGAAAGAAAAAAGAAGAAATTATTAAACTAAATAATAATTTAAATAGGTTGATAGAGGAACTTAAAGGTAAAAACCTCTCTTTGGAAGAAAAGAAAATGGAAGTTGAAAACTTCTTAAGGCTCAATGAACAATCTTTATTTTCTCGTGTATTGAAAATATCGACCTATAATGATACTATCAGGAAAATTAGTGCAGAAATAGATAATTATATGGATATGAATCCATCGGCTTCAGGTTATTTAATGACGGTCAGAAAAAAACTAAATATTCTTATTTCAGAGGAAGAATTATGGGATGATTTTAAAGTTCAGTTTGAGAAAATTCGCCCTGAATTTTTTAATAAACTAAAAAGGGTGGCTCCTGATTTGTCAGTTAATGACCTAAAGCACTGTACTTATGTAGTTTCAAATTTAAAGAGTAAAGAGGTTGCTCAGTTAATTAATGTATCTCCAAGAAGTGTAGAAACAACGAGGTATAGAATAAAAAAGAAAATTGGTCTAGAAAAAGACGATAGCCTCTACGATTTATTAAGCAAGTTGTAAAATTAAATACTTGTGATTATCACAAAAAAATGGTTAAACACCATTTTTGCTATAAAATTTGCCAGAGTATGATGTAATTTAAAAACAAAGCCGTTGTTAGCTTGTTTTTAACCTTTTGTTAATTAGGTAGTTGTTTCTTTTTTCTGCTTTTTGTCTTGATTTTCTAGTTTGTGATTTTTACTTTTTTTTGATTCAATTCAAAAAAATAAAACTTGATAAATTATTGTAAATCATTCGAGTATAGTGGTGTGTAGTACATTTGTAGTATATTTGTCAAGGAAATTTTTCCACCTAAAAACATAGATTATGTTAATGAAAAAGCTATCTAATAATATTTTACGACGATTCTAGAAAGACATGATTCAGAATAGGATATTTACAATTACAATGGGTCTGTTTTTGTTCTTGAAAACAAACATTAACGGACAATCAGATGATCTTTTACTAACCAACCATAGCATAACCAATAAAATAAGCGAAGTGTATAATAACTTCTATGAAACGGATGACACCGGAGAAATAGAAGAGATACTATCATTCCTTAAAAAAAATCACGATTTAAAGTTACACGACACAATTAAGAGTAAGGCGTTGTATCTTGAAAGTGTCTATAATATTGTGTCTTTGCATCAATACGAAGAAGCAGATAAATTACTTGACCAATCTTTTGAGATAGCCTCAAAAACAAATGATTATTTATTAAAGGGGTTAATTTACAACGATAAAGCGGTTGTAAATGGCTATCTCACTCAGAACTATGTTACATCAAAAATTTTGTTAGAAAAAGCGATAGAAGCTTTTAAACAAGTAAATAATAGAAGAAAATTAATTGAGAGCTATTATAATTTAACGTTAGCTCTAATAGATTTAAAAAGATACAGAGAGTCGATTAATGCTGGGAAAACTTGTTTAGAGCTTATCAAAGAAGAAAACGATGATGAGCTATTAATCTACTATAAACGCATTTTCTATCTTATTGCATCGAATTATATTAATTTAAAAGAATTTGATAAAGCACAAGAGTACATTGAGATATTAGAAGGACACTTAAATAATAGCAATTTTGACAATAAGGTGCTGACCTATGCTTGGTTTCATAGAGCAAATGCTGATTTAGATATATCTAAAGGAGATTATAAGTCGGCGGTTGATAATTTAAACAAATCAATTTTATACTGGCGCCAATTAAATACTGAGAATAAAAAATCTATTAATGAATCGTACGAACGAGAATTGTCTTTAGAAAAAGCGGTAAGGAAGGAGAAAGAAGTTGTTATCGGTGATCAAAGAAAGATATTGTTTATCAGTTTTTTGGCAATCGTACTTTTATTTGGGTTGATTTTTTTATTGGTATTCTTTTTTAAAAGGAATAGGAAGAAAAATCAACAAATAGTTGAGTTAAACAATGAATTAAATGACCTTATTGTTAATCTAAAAGATAACAATTTGATTCTGGAAGAACGTCAGAGAGAGATTGAGAGTTTATTGAAACTTAATGAACAGTCATTATTCTCTCGAATATTGAAGATTTCAACATATAACGACACAATTGGTAAGATTAGTGATGATATTGATAGCTACATGGATAGTAGTCCGAGTGCGTCAGGGTATTTAATGACAGTTAGAAAGAAATTAAAGGCTTTAATCTCCGAGGACGAGTTATGGGAGGATTTCAAAATTCAGTTTGAAAAAATTAGGCCTGAATTTTTTAATAGATTAAAAGAAGTAGCACCAAACTTATCGGTAAACGATTTAAAACACTGTACTTATATAGTATCTAACTTAAAGAGTAAAGAAGTAGCACAATTAATCAATGTTTCGCCAAGAAGTGTAGAAACAACCCGTTATAGAATAAAAAAGAAACTTGGATTAGAGAAGGAAGAAAGTTTATATGATCTTTTGGCTGAACTTTAAAAAAAATTACCAAGAGCAGAAAAATCTGTCTTGGTAATAAAAATCAACGGTAAACTTTAAAAGGGGGACTCTCTCAATTGAAAGTCTATTTAAACTATATCGGTGACAAATGTATATCGGGTTATCGTGATTTTTTGACGTGTAGTGGCTTTTTGCAGTACTTGTAGTATGTTTGACGTGCTAAAATTTTAAATTAAGGTTATCAAATCAGTTTAGATGTTAAATATTTAAAGATTAGTTTGCGAGTTAGAATATTTTTTCAAATATTTGTATCGTTCAAAACAAAGAAATGACTTTTATTCAATTACATCATCATCATTTTCATACTTGCACTCAGGCGAGCTGAAAATGTATTGAATAAAAATTAAAATATATTTTAACCCGTTTGAGTAGATCAAACGGGTTTTTTATTTCTAACGGTACCAAGAAATAAACTTTCCAAGAAGATTTACTCAAACAAAAGAAACTAAAATGAGTAAATTAAAAATAGCCATACAAAAATCAGGAAGATTAAATCAAGATTCTCTTCAAATATTAAAAAATTGTGGTATTTCAATTGATAACGGAAAAGATCAGCTTAAAGCTTCATCAAGTAATTTTCCACTTGAAGTTTTTTATTTAAGAAATGGTGATATTCCTCAGTATTTAAAGGATGGAGTTGTTGATATAGCCATTATTGGTGAAAATTTATTAATAGAGAAGGGAGGCGGAATTGAGTTTGTTGAAAAGCTTGGTTTTTCAAAATGTAGGGTATCCTTAGCCATTCCAAAAGGTGAAGTTTATAAAGGATTAGATTATTTTCAAGGAAAGAAGATAGCTACTTCGTACCCGAAAACTGTTAGTGATTACCTTACTCAAAACGGTATTAATGCGCAGTTACATATTATTAATGGGTCGGTTGAAATAGCACCTAATATAGGTTTAGCTGATGGTATTTGCGATATAGTTTCAAGTGGTTCAACATTATTCAAGAATAATTTACAAGAGGTAGAGGTAATCTTAAAATCTGAAGCCGTTCTTGCCGTTTCTCCTCAGATTGATAGTTCGAAACAAGAAATACTTGATAAACTTCAATTTAGAATTCAATCCGTTTTAAGAGGGCGACAATCAAGATATGTTTTATTGAATGCACCCAATGATAAATTGGATGAAATTATCAATATCCTTCCAGGTATGAGAAGCCCGACAGTGCTACCTTTAGCTGAAGAAGGTTGGAGTTCAGTTCACTCAGTACTAAATAAGAATGAGTTCTGGGAAATAATAGATGAACTAAAAAAATCTGGAGCGGAAGGTATTTTAGTGTGTCCAATTGAAAAAATGGTGATGTAATATGGATAATCGAATGAACATAATAACAAATCCGGACAAAGGCTCTATTCAAAAATTAACAAAAAGAGCACTACTAAATAATGAAGGTTTAACAGAAAAGGTTCAAAATGTTTTATCTAGAATCAAACTAGAAGGAGATAAAGCTATTAAAGAATATACAAAACAATTTGATGGTGTTGTTCTTGATAACCTGTTGGTATCGAGTGAAGAATTAAGTGAAGCCGAGAACTTAGTAGACGCCTCTTTAAAAGAAGCAATTAAGTTGGCGCAATCGAATATATTAAAGTTTCATACTTCGCAAATAGGTGAAGAAAAAATAGTTGAAACAACAGAAGGAGTTAATTGCTGGAGAAAAAGTGTTCCAGTAGAGAAAGTAGGATTGTATATCCCGGGAGGATCGGCTCCTTTATTTTCTACAATATTGATGTTGGGAGTACCAGCAAAATTAGCAGGATGTAAAGAGATTATACTTTGTACTCCACCGAATAAAGAAGGAAAAATCAATCCTGTGATTTTATATACAGCATCTTTAGTTGGTGTTACAAAAATTTTTAAGGTTGGCGGGGCACAAGCAGTGGCAGCAATGGCTTTTGGAACAGAAACTATACCAAATGTCTATAAAATTTTGGGACCAGGGAATCAGTTTGTAACTAAGGCAAAAGAGTTGGTTCAACAAGAAGGAGTGGCTATTGATATGCCAGCAGGTCCAAGTGAAGTATTGGTTATTGCTGACGAAACAGCGAATCCTGAATACGTCGCAGCGGATTTACTATCTCAAGCAGAACATGGGCCTGATAGCCAAGCTCTGTTGGTTACGGTGAGCGAAAATGTTGCGAAAGAGGTGGTAGAAGAAGTTCAAAAGCAATTAAACGAATTACCAAGAAAGGAAATAGCAGAGAGAGCCATAGCAAATAGTTTTGTTTTGGTTTTAGAAAGTGATGATGAGTGTCTTGATTTTAGTAATAAATATGCACCTGAACACCTAATTATCGCTTCGGATAATTCTGAAAAATTCATAGAAGGAATTGTCAATGCAGGCTCAGTGTTTTTAGGGAACTATAGTTGTGAAAGTGCAGGAGATTATGCTAGTGGAACAAATCATACTTTACCAACAAACGGTTTTGCTAGAAACTATAGTGGAGTTTCTTTAGATAGTTTTGTTAAGAAAATAACTTTCCAAAAAGTTACGAAAACAGGAATTAAAAATATAGGAAATGCGATTGAATTAATGGCAAGTGCAGAAGGTTTGGAAGCACATAAAAATGCCATAACTGTAAGATTAAAAGATATTGAAAATGTTTAAGTTGAATTCACTAATAAGACCAAATATATTAAAGTTAGAAGCGTATTCTTCCGCTCGAGATGAGTTTAAAGGCGAAGCAGAAGTGTTTCTAGATGCAAACGAGAATCCTTTTGGAGATTTGAATAGATATCCTGATCCTAATCAATCGAAAATAAAGAAAAAACTCTCAAAAATTAAAAAAGTAAATACGAATGAAGTTTTTATTGGTAATGGGAGTGATGAAGTTATTGATTTAGTTTTTCGAATATTTTGTGAGCCGGGAATAGATAAAGCACTAACATTTTCTCCAACTTATGGGATGTATGATGTATCTGCGTCAATAAATAATGTTGAACTAATCAAAGTTCCATTGGATGAAAGTTTTGAAATAGATATAAATGCCCTGAATGCGTATATCAATGATGAAAATCTAAAGCTAATTTTTATTTGTTCTCCAAATAATCCAACAGGGAATTACTTTGATAAAACTTCAGTTGAATACATTCTAAATACCTTCAAAGGTATTGTGGTAATTGATGAGGCATACATCGATTTTAGTTTGGAAGAATCTTATACTTCTAAAATCAACAATTATCCTAACTTAATAGTTTGTCAAACATTCAGTAAAGCTTGGGGATTGGCAGGTGTGAGAGTGGGGGCGGCATATTCGAACTCTGAAATTATCAATTGGTTTAAAAAAGTAAAACCTCCTTATAATGTGAGTACCTTAAATCAACAGGCGGTTTTAGATAGATTAGAAAACAAGGCACAATTTGAAATAGAAAAGAATATCATTTTAAATGAGAAGGAAAAACTGATCAAGCGGTTTGAAGAGTTGGATTTAGTTAGGAGAATATATCCTTCGCAAGCTAACTTCATATTAATTGAAGTGGCTGATGCTAATGAAATCTATCAAACCTTAGTAACTCAAAAAATTATTACTAGAAACAGGAATAAAGTGATTAGAAATTGTTTACGAATTACTGTAGGTAGCAAAGAGGAAAACGATCAATTAATTGAAGCTATGGAAACAATTAGTAAAACAACAACAGCAAAAGCTTAATAGAACTTAGGAAGATGAAAAAAGTATTATTTATAGATAGAGATGGAACATTAATTAAAGAACCAGCTGATGAACAGGTGGATTCGTTTGAGAAATTAGTTTTTTACCCTAAGGTGTTTCAAGGGTTAGGTAGAATAGCAAAAGAGTTAGATTTTGAGCTTGTATTAGTAACTAATCAAGATGGATTGGGTACCGAAGTTTATCCTGAAAATACATTTTGGCCCGTTCAAAATTTTGTAATGAATACTCTAAAAGAAGAAGGTATTGTATTCGCTGATGAAATTATTGATAGAACTTTTGCAAAAGACAACCAACCAACCAGAAAACCTAATACTGGGTTGTTAACACAATATTTTTCCGATGAGTATGATTTGGCAAATTCATTTGTTATTGGAGATCGATTGACGGATGTAGAATTAGCCAAAAATTTAAATGCGAAAGCCATTTATATTAATGATGAGACTTATTTTGGTTCAGATGAAATTACGGTGAAGCGAAATGAATTGGATGAGTTCATAGCCTTGGAAAGTAATGATTGGAATGCGATTTATGAGTTTTTGAAATTAGAAGATCGAAGTGCTGAAATAACAAGAAATACGAACGAAACTAAAATAAATATTCAGTTAAATTTAGACGGTACTGGAAAGAGTAATATTGATACGGGAATAGCATTCTTCGATCACATGCTCGATCAAATAGCACGTCATGGACAAATGGATTTGGATATTAAAGTTACTGGCGATTTAGAAGTAGATGAGCACCATACTATTGAAGATACGGCCATTGCTTTAGGGGAAGTTTTTTCAAAAGCATTAGGAGGAAAACTAGGTATTGAACGTTATGGTTTTTGCCTACCAATGGATGATTGTTTAGCGCAAGTAGCTATTGATTTTGGCGGCAGAAATTGGTTGGTTTGGGAAGCTCAATTTAAAAGAGAAATGATTGGTAAGATGCCTACGGAAATGTTTTATCATTTTTTTAAATCTTTCACAGATGGAGCAAAATGTAATTTAAATATTAAAGCAGAAGGAACAAACGAACATCATAAAATAGAAGCAATATTTAAGTCTTTTGCTAAAGCTATTAAAGTAGCAGTGAAAAGAGATGCTGATAAAATGATATTGCCATCAACGAAAGGTGTGTTATAATAAATGAAAACGGACTAAAAAATGATAGCAATAATAAAATATAATGCAGGAAACATACGATCAGTTCAGAATGCTGTTTCAAGATTAGGGTATGATAGCGTTATTACTGATAATCACGAAGAGATCTTAAAGGCAGACAAGGTTATATTTCCTGGTGTTGGTGAAGCAAGTTCGGCAATGGCGTATTTAAGAGAAAAGGAGCTAGATACCTTAATACTTTCTTTAAAACAACCTGTATTGGGGATTTGTCTTGGTTTGCAATTGTTATGTAGAGATTCGGAAGAGGGAAATACAAAATGTTTAGGAGTTTTTAATGCTTCTACTAAGAGGTTCCCTCCTGAAGATAAAGTGCCTCATATGGGGTGGAATAATTTTAAGGCGAGTTTGGAATCTGATTTATTTAAGGAGATACCTACGGAGAATGATGTGTATTACGTCCACGGATATTATGCAGAAGTAAGTGAAGATACCATTGCTACTAGTGATTATATAACATCTTTTAGCTCAATTATGAAAAAGGATAACTTTTATGCAATGCAATTTCATCCTGAAAAATCGGCAAATGTAGGAGAACAACTATTAAAGAACTTTTTAGAAATTAAGTAATGAGAATTATACCAGCAATTGATATTATCGAAGGGAAGTGTGTACGCTTGACCAAAGGAGATTATAGTACTAAAAAAGTGTACAACGAAAACCCTGTTGAAATAGCCAAGGAGTTTGAAGATAATGGAATTCAGTATTTACATTTAGTAGATTTAGATGGAGCAAAATCTAGTCATATAGTAAATCACAAAGTATTGGAAGCAATCGCGTCTAAGACAAGGTTAATTATAGATTTTGGCGGAGGTTTAAAATCTCAGGAAGATGCGCGAATTGCTTTTGAAAGTGGAGCAAGTCAAATTACGGGAGGAAGCATTGCCGTTAAAAATCCTGATGTTTTTATGAACTGGATGAAGACATATGGCAGTGCGAAAATAATTTTAGGAGCAGACTGTATTGATAGAAAAATAGCAACACACGGTTGGTTGGAGAAATCTGAATTAGATGTTGTCGATTTTATCAAAGAATATGAAACAAAAGGAGTAAATAACTGTATTTGTACGGATGTAGCCAAAGATGGAATGTTACAAGGTGCTTCAGTTGATTTGTATAAGGAGATAAACAAAGAAACTAAAATCAATTTAATAGCTAGTGGCGGTGTTTCAAACATGGATGATCTTTTTGAATTGAAAGAAATAGGGTGCAGTGGTGCTATTTTAGGGAAGGCTATTTATGAAGGGAAAATAACGTTAAAAGAACTACAACAATTATGCTAAAAAAGAGAATTATTCCTTGTTTAGATATTAAGAATGGACGAACCGTAAAAGGTGTAAACTTTGTGGGGATTCGTGATGCCGGTGATCCTATCGAGTTAGCCAAGCAGTACGTAATACAGGGAGCTGATGAATTGGTGTTCTTAGATATTACTGCAACTATAGAAAATAGAAAAACCTTAGTGAATCTCGTGGAGAAGATTGCAGAGGAAATTAATATTCCATTTACGGTAGGAGGAGGTATTAGTTCTGTTGATGATGCTTTAGCATTGATTAAAGCTGGAGCAGATAAGGTTAGTATAAACTCTTCCGCAGTTAAAAATCCTCAGTTAATTGTTGATTTAAAAGAACGATTTGGAAGTCAGTTTGTAGTTGTGGCAATAGATACTAAAAATGTCGATGGCGTTTGGAAGGTTTTTACAAAAGGCGGGACGTTTGAGACAGATTTAGAAACATTGAACTGGGCGAAGGAGGTAGAAGATTTAGGTGCAGGTGAAATATTGCTAACTTCAATGAATAGTGATGGAACCAAAGATGGTTTTGATATTGAAGTTACAAAGGCAGTCAGTAGTTCAGTAAATATTCCAGTGATAGCTTCAGGAGGAGCGGGTAAGGTAGAACATTTTAATGAAGTGTTTACAAAAACTGAAGCAAGTGCAGGTTTGGCAGCCAGTATATTTCACTTCGGAGAAATACCAATACCAACCTTAAAAAAAGAATTGAAACAAAAAAATATTCCAATACGATGAATATAGATTTTTTAAAAGTAAATGGATTAGTTCCTGTAATTATTCAAGATCAGGCAACATTACAAGTGTTAATGCTTGGCTATATGAATGAGGAAGCATTTCAAAAAACACAGAAAGAAGGAGTAGTTACTTTTTACAGCAGAACAAAAGAACGTTTATGGACCAAAGGGGAAACTTCAGGTAACTTTCTGTTTGTGAAAAAAATTCAACTGGATTGCGACAATGATACTTTATTAGTTCAAGTTACTCCTAAGGGGCCAACTTGCCATAAAGGAACCACAAGTTGTTTTGGAGAAGAAGTGAATAAAGGTTTTTTGTATAAACTAGAAGAAATTATTCATGATAGAATCGATAATAATATCGAAGAGTCATACACCAATAAACTTTACAAAAGAGGTATTAATAAAGTAGCCCAGAAAGTTGGAGAGGAGGCAGTGGAATTGGTAATTGAAGCTAAAGATGACAATGACGAATTGTTTAAGAATGAAGCGGCTGATCTATTATATCATTATTTATTGTTGTTAAAAGCAAAAGGAATGACATTAGATTCAATAGAAAAGATTTTAAAAGATAGAAATTAAAACATTAGAATTCAATGTTTCTATAAAAAAACAGTGCTTTTGGGCACTGTTTTTTTATGGGGTAACTCATGATGGATATAACTTGATTATATAACAAAATAAGTTAATAAAATGTTTACATAAAATTCTTGATGTTTAAACATAAAAGCGTTACTTTTATGGAGTCATAAGGTATTGAATGCTATTTGTTTATAAAATAAAATTAATAGATAAACATTCTAAAATTAAATAACCAGGCGACTTAGTGTAGAAAATAATAGCCATTCTGTCTTGTGGGGCAAGTTAAGGACCCTTCATCAAAAGGATTTTTACGTTGATATAATACTTAAAGTTCTAAAAGAAAATATATCAATGTAAACAATTCACAGAAGGAGAAAAGAGGCTTACTACTTACATCATTGAACCAGTTCTAGAGAATAGAGCTGGTTTTTTTATAGAGTATTGTGAGATTTTAAAAGCTTTTAATAATGTAAATTAAAAAGAGAATGAGTAGAAGTAAATATTTTTTTGATACTAAACCGTGTTAGGAGAGGCGGTTTAAAGCTTGTTTCTAAAGATAATTCACATGTGTAAATATTTTTGTTTAAATAATATTTTGTTTTGTTAAACAAAATTATTTAAATTTGAACAACGCTGAGGCGTGTTTTTTTTGAAGCAATTAATTTTGTTTAATATTTTTTTATTTAAAATAAACAAAGTCTGAATTAGCCGAATATAGACTCAAAATAAGAAGTAGGTGCTAACTTAAAACAATAAGTAATGTTTGCTAAAAACTTAAAAACAATGATGTTCTCTGGATTGATGTTGGCTTCCGTGTCATTTATCTCTTGCTCTGATGATGATACACCAGTCGTAGAACAACCAAAAAATATTGTAGAATTAGCTTCTGCTACTGCTGATTTGAGTTCACTCGTTGCTGCCGTGCAGAAGGCAGGATTGGTAGATGCTCTTTCCGCAGATGGTACTCTAACAGTATTCGCCCCGACAAATACTGCATTTCAAGCTTTGTTGGACTCTAACAACGATTGGAACTCTTTAGATGATATTCCAACGGATGTATTGACAAATGTTCTTAAGTTTCATGTTTTAGGACAGAAAGTAGCTTCAGGCGATTTATCAGATTCTTATGCAACTACTTTGGCTATCGGACCAAATGATGAAAGTTTGTCTTTACAGATAGAAACTACAGGAGCTATTGAGTTCAATGGGGATGCGAAACCTGTTACGGTGAATATAGAAGCTAGTAATGGTATTGTACATATAATTGATAAAGTGATGCTACCACCTAATGTAGTAACAACTGCAATTAACAACTCTAATTTTTCAACTCTTGTTGCCGCGTTAACCGATAATAGACATACAACTGATTTTGTATCTGTTTTAAACGGAGATGGTCCATTTACCATTTTTGCACCAACAAATGAGGCTTTTCAAGCGTTATTGGACAGTAATGCAGATTGGAATGGTTTAGCGGATATTCCAATTGAAACATTAGATGCCGTTCTAAAATATCATGTGGTAAATGCTGCCAATGTACAATCGAAACAATTACAGAATAACCAAGAAATAACTATGTTAAGTACAGAAAAAGTTACTGTTGATCTAACTGATGGGGCTAAATTGAAGACCTCAAGCGATCAAACGGTTACCATAACTGCAACTGACGTTCAAGGAACCAACGGAGTAATTCATGTCGTGAATACCGTTTTACTCCCAGGTGTCTAAAGATTCCTAGACTTTTCTATTTAAATCGGTATAACTTTGTTGTTATGCCGGTTTTTTTATTTTTGCAGAAAAAGCTCATGAAACTTTTCTACATTTCTACTCTCTTAATTACCTATATAATCCAAACATACTTTTATTTAAAAAGAATTATCAATAATAGAGTCTTAACAAGATCTCAGAAAATTATGAATAGTATTTTCGTTTGTTTACTTCCTTTTGTGTGGTATTTCCTGATTAAAGATTTAATTAAAGATGAATTTGAAGTGATGACGAAAACAAAAAGAGATTATTTGCAAAAAAAGGAACGTGGTCTCCATAACCAGGGAGATATAGGAGCATAATTTTTAAACTATTTTATAAAATGTACGTGTTTTTGGATAAGGTTTAAATCTAATGTCTTTTAAGAATCTGAATATTTCTAGATTGCTTACTTTTGCTATGCAGTATGAATATGTTTAATTAAAAAAAACATATAGAATCGATTAAAAGTTTAAGGTTTGAAAGAAGCATTACAGAAACTATTTATAGAGTTAAAAGAGAGTTGTACTAACGATAACTTTGTAAAACTTACTCTAAGTAAAGTTGCTAAGAAAGGCGATAAATTGGCAAATGTATATGTAAGAAAGGTTATTATTAAAGAAGAGCCTTGTTTACAATTCTTATATCGATATTTAACCAACGATCAAGTTAAAAACTATTCATTAGAAGAAAGCATTGAGCAGTTGGAGCTACTTTTAACAGAGAACTTTAAAGCTGCTACCTTGTTTACCTTAACAAACGATTTAATTGTTTTAATTTCAAAAAAGAAAAAGGTAAGTTATAAAAGTACCAAACCTAGCTTAACCAGTAAGCCTTCAGAAAGTCATGATAAATCCAAAGAAAGATTAGCTTCTGGGAAGTATTTGGAATTACTTGGAGTTACGGATAAAGAAGGGAAGGTGATTCCTAAAATGGCGGACAAGTATCGTCAGATAAACAAGTATTTGGAAATTATAGAGGTTCAATTAAAATCGGTTAAACTTCCCAAAACAGTCCATATCGTAGATATGGGGTCAGGAAAAGGATACTTGACCTTTGCTTTATATGATTACTTAGTAAATAAACGTAAGCATAAGGTTACTTTAACGGGTATTGAATTGCGTGATAGTTTGGTAAAATATTGTAATGATGTAGCTGAAAAATGTAGTTTTAATGACTTGAAATTTGTTGCGCAGCCAATTCAGGAATATGACAATGATAAAATCGACATATTAATAGCGTTACATGCATGTGATACTGCTACGGATGATGCTATTTTTAAAGGATTATCTGCTAAATCTGAATTGATTATTTGTGCTCCTTGTTGCCATAAACAAGTAAGGCAGCAAGTGAAAGGCAAAGAGCAGGAGAGCCCACTTTTGAAATACGGAATTTTTAAAGAGCGTCATTTTGAAATGGTAACGGACACAATACGTGCTTTAATTATGGAGAAACATAATTACAACACAAAGGTCTTCGAATTTATCAGTAACGAACATACAAGAAAGAATGTAATGCTTATCGGTTCTAAATCGAATAAAAGAACAGATGTTGATTCATTGAATAAAAAAATAGATGAGTTAAAAAATGCCTATCAAATAGATGAGCATTATTTAGAAAGTTTACTTTAATCTAAATGAGAATTAACTACGTTGAACTGTTTTGAGCTTGCTCAATTAGGTTCAATGTAACTTCGAAAACAGGTAGTTGCTGCATTTTACTTTTTAACCAAGCGTAAAAACTCATTACGAATATATCTTCTTGTTTTGGGCCAACAAATTCAAAGGATGTTTCTACCAAATCATGAAACTTTGTTGTTGTAACTATAGAAGGATCTTTATAATAGAGTTCTACTAATTTTAAATAGTCAATAACTCTTTCTTGGTGTATTTCTTTCAGATAGGAATAGTATTTTCGTTTAAAACTCAATAATCGAGATTCAAATAAGTTCAAATTTTCTAATTCAAGGTGCAAAAGTATTTCAAAGAGCTTTTTCTTAATCAGCCATTCAATTCCTACTTTATCTGTGTACCATTGATCTGAATGATTCAATTGATTAAGGAGTTTCATGGCCTTATCAAACGTATTACTTTGAAAGTAAAACATCAGTAGGCTTAATTGAATTTCCAAGAGTGATTTTTGATCGTTATGCTTTTTGCGAACCGTTTCTTCTAATAATGTAATAGCTTCCTCTTGCTTATTCATATAGTTTTTGTTCAAAACGTAGAGTAGGAGGTGGTTTAGGTAGAAGAGTTTGTAATATTTTTTGTTGCTACTCTTCATTAAAATCAACATGGATTCAAGATATTCTAGAGATTCTTCGAATTTCTTATTTCGGAAGAGTGTGTTTGCAATTAAATAGAGTACTCGAATATGATAAAACAGCTGTTTTTCTTTCCCTTTTTTGCTGGAAAGGATACTATAGGTCTTTATTAAAAAAGGTTCAACTTTTAAATAATTTTTATGGATAAAAGCTGAAAGATTTACGATAGAAATTAATTGATAGAGTGATTTAAAGGACAGTGAATCATTGATGTTAATGTCATGTTCCTCAAATATGGATTGAATGAATGATTCAAAATCTAATATAGAACCTCTTTCATTAGGAATTAGAATGAGGTTGTTTCTAATTTTCGCATAGATAATGTTTAACTCTTCTTCAAGAAAATAACTTTTTTGATTTGCTTTAAATTCTACAATTGTTTTGGCTAAATCAGTTTTGGGATGTAAATGCGCATATTGAATTTTGGTGTGATATATTTCATTTAATATAGAAAACAATTCATAGTCTTTGGCCAATACTTCGGCTTTGTTCAATAGTTTATATGCTTCGTTATAATGTTGTTGAAATAAGAAATCTCTGGAAACCATAATGTATTTAATCAATAGCATGTCTATGGAGTTTTCACCTTGGATCTTATTCATAGCAATAAAATCAATTAAACTTTCATGAAGACGTTGTTTTAAAGTATACAATGCGGCTCTATTTTGTTTACCGTATAATGTGTTGCATATCAGTTCGGTTGATAATTCTCCTTGTTTTAAAAGTTTGAATAACTGGATGTTTTTAGCATCCTTTCTTTTGTTTCTTCTTTGTAAAAATGATTCAAATTTTAGACTTTCTTCAGGAGAAAATGATGAGATTATGTGGGAAATTTGATTCATTTAGTCGTTAGATTTATGTTTATTTTTGTGAGTAAATATAGTAGTTTTGTTTTAATTGTTTTAAAATATATCAATAGGTTTTTTTGAAAGTTGTTTTGTGAACCTTCCTCATTAGTCTGAATTTTGAACCATAATTAAAACCAAAAGTTATGGACAATCAAATTAAAAACGTATTCGATCAAAAAGGAAAGAATAACATTGAAAAAGACAAAAAGAAAAAAGTATACAATCAAAAACCAACTTCAGCATATGTTGGTGCATCATGGGCAGGTTTGCTAATTGGAATTACCGCGTATTGTATTGGTTTGTGGAATGTTGAAATGGAACTGAATGAAAAGGGCTATTATTTTACAGTGTTATTATTTGCATTGTTTTCGGTGATATCAGTTCAAAAATCGATTAGAGATCGTTTGGAAGGAGTTCAAGTAACGGAAATATATTATAGTATAAGTTGGTTTACAACGGTTGTTTCAATAATCCTTCTAATTGTTGGTTTATGGAATGCAGAACTGTTACTAAGTGAAAAAGGATTTTATGCAATGGCTTTTACGTTAAGTGTCTATGCCGCAATTTCCGTTCAAAAAAACACAAGAGATATAGAATATATTAATAAAAACGCTGAGAAAGAGGAAGAATAGTTGACATATCTTTTAGTTTGGTCCTTGAAAATGCTATGGTTTCAAGGGCTTTTTTTATGATGCTATGATAAAGAATATAAATATCATTTGAATCGAACTTTGTTGTACATTTGAAAGGCAGCTTCTTCATGACAGGTCCATGAGAAATGCAAAGAAAACTATGAACTCATTTAAATGAGTTCTATGAGAAAATACAGAGATAAGGGACTGTATTTTAAAAGCATCACTTTGTCAACGAACTAACTTGAAAATGAATAAAACTAAAATTCTAATCATTGCTTCTTTTTTCTCTATTTATGTAATATGGGGATCAACTTATTTAATGAACAAAATTGCAGTTGACGTTTTAGATCCAATGTTTATTGGAGCTTTTCGTTTTACTTCCGCTGGTTTGTTAATTATGTTAATTGCAAAAATGACAAATAAGTCATTAAGGATAACTAAAAAGCAATTACTGAACTCAACGATTGCTGGATTTCTTTTTTTGGTTTATGGAAATGGTGTTTTTGTATGGGCATTAAAGTATGTAGATAGCGGTTTTGCGGCTTTATTGGCCTCAACACAACCCCTGTTTGTACTTTTCTTAATGAGACTCATTGATGGTAAGAAAATGCAAGGAAGGTCAATAATTGGAGTAGGATTGGGGGTTGTTGGAATGTACTTGCTTGTAAGTCAGAAGGAAGTGACGACATCAGAAAATATGATTCTCGGTATTTTTATGATTTTTTCTTGTGTTTTAAGCTGGAGTTATGGGAGTGTGTTTGTTTCGAAAGCAGAACTACCAAATAATTTTTTTGTAAGTACGGGCTTTCAAATGGTAATTGCTGGATTAATGCTGTTTACATTAAGTTTTTTAGTTGGAGAAACTTGGAAAGTTCCAACTGAATGGGGTGGCAAAGTTCAGGTATCTATGATTTTGCTAATTCTATTCGGAGGAATCGTTGCATTTACGGCTTTTAATTTTTTACTAAAAAATGTTTCAGCGGAGAAAGTTTCTACTTCCGCTTATGTGAATCCAGTGATAGCTTTGTTGCTAGGGTGGTATTTTTTAGATGAAAAATTGAGTACACAATCGATTATAGCATCGGCAGTATTATTAACAGGAGTCTATTTTATCAATTCTAGGAAGAGGCAGAGTAAACTGAAAGTTACCACCAAACCACAAAAAGTTTAATAAATTCACCGTTTGGCTTTTTAACCCAGCATAACGGAGAATTTTTCTGATCAATGAATCTGAAAATTTCTGAGATGGCTTTTTCATAAGGAAGCCATGCAACATTTGCATGCGGAATAACTAGCCAATCGTGTTTGTTCGGTACATAAAATTTTGAATTAGCCAGTTGTTTTAATTCCTTATAATGACAGTAGTATCCAGCAATACAATCATTATTAACTTCAGGGTAATTATTATTGATGTTATTGTATGGAATGTAAAGTTGTGCTTTAAAATAAACTTGTTGTTTTATGTTTTCTGAAGATAACCCCAATTGGTTTAAGTAGGTTTTACTTTCATTTAAAAAAAGTAAAGGAAGTTGTTTGTCTTTGAGTTTTGTTAATTTTTGAACAAGCGAATCTCTTTTGTTGGGACCAATCCATCGGTAAATTTCACCATCCAATATTTTCGGATCATATAAATAGAACTTATAAATGATTTCTAAATGAATTGGGATGTTATTTTGGTAGAGTAAACAATCAATTTCCCCCAGGGTTATCTTTTCTTTTTGAATTTGAACATTCTCAACAATGATATCAACGTCATCTTGATTTTTTAAATCAAAAGAAACGAATCTTTCCACAAGTTTTCCAAGTCTTAACTTTTCATTGATAACAGTATTGAAAGAAAGATAGGATGTGTTTTTGATGTTAAATTGCTCCAAATCAAAAACACCTTTTCCATACCATAGAAAAGGTGTTTTATGAAAACCTATATATTGTAATTGTAAGTTTTTATGTTTTGGGTGCATTTACTTAAGTTATTCCTTAATACCAAGTTTAGCTAAAACTTTACTTGTAATATCGAAACGATCATCGATATAAGCAAAGTCATTTCCTCTGGTTGATAATATTTGAGTATAGCCTTCAGCTTTTGCTATTTGTTGAATTGCTGTATTCAGTTTTTTGTATAGAGGTTTCATAAATTCATCCCTTCTTAATTGAATTAAAGTAGAACCATTTTTACGAAATTTAGCCATTTCTTGTTCAATACCAGCAATCTCATTTATTTTCGTTTTTTTGTCGTCTTCTGATAATGTTTTTTCAACTTTTTTAAAGGCTTCAATTTTTTCACTATACTCTTTCGCTTTTATTTGAAATGTAGAATCTAATTGTTTTCCGTAGCTATTAATTCTGGTAAGAACATCTTTCATTTCAGGCATTTTCCCCATAATAAAATCGGTATCTACAGTTCCTACTTTAGTTTGAGAAAAACCAAAGCTTGTTATTAATAAGGCTACTATAAGGGTAATTTTTAATTTCATTCTGTCGTTTTTATTATTTATTAGATATAATTTCTATTGTTTGTCGTTTTTCTGTTGGGTTTTTAATTCGAACGTTTATTTTGGAATAAATCCACTCTTCAGATATTTTCTCCGCGATAATGTCCATTCGAGCTTTTCCTTTTGTACCAACAATTCTAATAGTTGAATTCACTGTTTTGTTATTGTTGCTGTATTCAACCTCGCCTTCTAAAATTGACATCTTATCAATTGGTTCAATCTCTCCAAGCAAATTGATCACGTCCGTATTATTTTTCACTTCATCTAAGGCATTTTCATATAGTTCAGTATCGGCAAATGCTTTGACAAAGTCAGTACTTATTTTACCAAGTTCAGTTAAAATAAATAAAACAAAAAATAAGAATAGAAGTCCAAACGTTAATATCCATTTTAAATTTCTTCTAAACCATTTTGTTTCTTCCTGATTGTTCACGTGTTAGATGTTGATTTCTACTTGTGTTTTGATACATATTTACTTTGTATTGTCACAAATATATAAAAGTGAGTATCTTGAGTATTCAAAAAAAGTTAAAGTTTATCGCTAATGGTTTCAATAATTGTTTGAACGTCTTGCTGGAAATCGAACCAAATGATATTTTCGTCCTTTCGAAACCAAGTCCCTTGTCGTTTAGCAAAACGCCTTGTATTCTTTTTAATTTCGTCAATAGCAAAATCCAATGTAAATTTCCCATCGAAATAATCGAAAAGTTCACGATAGCCCACCGTTTGCAATGCATTTAATTGTTTGTGAGGTAAGAGAGCTTCAGCTTCCTCTAACAATCCATTATTCATCATGATATCAACACGTTTGTTAATACGATTGTACATGATTTCTCGATCCGCGTTCAGTCCAATTTTAATGCTATTGAAATTACGTGGAGTTTTAGGTTTGTTTTTAAAGGAAGAATAGGTTTTTCCCGATCCGATACATATTTCTAAAGCTCTAATTAATCGATGAGGATTGTCAATAGCAATGGAATTATAGGCTTCAGTATCTAAAGTTTTTAATTCCTCTTGAAGAGTATTGATACCTTCGGACTCTAACCTTTGAGTAAGATTTATTCTTATTTTAGGATCAACATCAGGAAAATAATCTAATCCTTTTAAAACAGCATCAACATACAATCCACTACCACCAACCATGATTTGAATTGGAGATTTTTGAAAAAGTCCATCGAGCTTTAATAAGGCATCTTTTTCAAATTGCCCTACATTATAATCTTCAGCAATACTTCTGTTTTGAATAAAATGATGAGGTGCTGCGCTCAATTCGTCTTCATCAGGAACAGCTGTTCCTATGGTCATTTCTTTATAAAATTGTCGTGAGTCGCAAGAAATAATTTCACAACCAAAGTGTTGTGCCAGTTTTATGCTTAGTGCTGTTTTTCCTATAGCCGTAGCTCCAACAATAGTAATAAGTGTATTTGTCATTAATTGTGCAATTTACTTCCGCAGTGGTTACAGTATTCGGCATCGTCGTCATGTCCTTCTTCACCACAGTTCGGACATGCTTGTGTGTTTAAGTGTATATCCTGTGTTTTTGTCATTTCCGATGATATAATTCCGGTAGGTACAGCAATGATACCATAACCAAGAATCATAATAATACTGGCAATTAATTGACCAATGGCCGTATGTGGTGCTATATCACCATAACCAACTGTTGTTAGTGTAACAATAGCCCAATATACACTTCTAGGAATACTGGTAAAACCATTATCTCCACCTTCAATTAAATACATAATTGTTCCTAGAATAATACAAAGGATTACAACGAAAAATAAAAAAACAGCGATTTTCGCCTTACTAGCTCTAAGAGCTTTTACGAAGTTATTACTCTCACCAATAAACCTAGCTAGTTTCAATATCCTGAAAACTCGAAGCAACCTAAGTGCTCTAAGTGCTACTAAGCTATGCGTACCAATAAAGAATATGGATAGATATTTTGGAATGGTTGATAAAAAATCAATAATACCGTAAAAGCTAAAAATGTACTTTGTGGGTTTATTGATGGCGAAAATCCGAAGAATATACTCCATAGAAAATAAAATAGTCAAAATCCATTCTCCAATATTTAAAGCATTTCCATATTTCACTTGAATATCATCAACACTTTCTAGCATAACAAAAAGAACCGATGAAAGTATAGCGATCATCAAAATCACATCAAAGATTTTTCCTTCACGCGTATCTGCTTCATAGATAATCTCATGAAGCTTTTCTTTCCATTTATTTTGTCGTTGATTTTTCAAAAAGAACTAATTGTTAAATATTAACAAAAATATGTTTTTGGAAGTTGCTTACCAAATTTGCTTTCTTTACTTAAAAAACAGCAATCGCACGAACAGGTGATCCAGTACCTCCTTTAATTTTTAAAGGTAAGGCAATAAAACGAAACCTACCTCTGCCAATCAGTTTGTAAAGATTAATCATATTTTCATAATGAGTGAAACCTAATTCTCCACAAATGTGATGAACCTTTTTATTGGAAATTCCAGGAACACCTGGCGACATGGTTTCTACTCCAAAAGCAGCTATTTTTTTGCTTCCTAAATATTCAGCACATTCAACGGTAATACCAGGACCATTTTTCCAGTTGTCCGTATTAAAGTACTTGCGATAATGATCTGTGTAGAGTAAAACGGTATCACATTCTTTAATTTCGAGTTTTTCTTTTTGTAATTCTTCTTCTATTTCTTCAGAAGAAATAAGTTCTTTTAAACCTTTATGAGAAAAATCCAAACAAATACCTTCCGTGTAAAACATTGAAAGCGGCATGGTATCAATTGACTGACCTTTATGCTTGGCCGCCATATGATTGATAGCATCAACATGTGTTCCTGTATGTTCACCTAATTCGAGTTTGTAAACACTAGGTGTAATAGTAGTTGGATTTTCAATTCCATCCCATTCCTCATGGGTATTATGAACGGACATTTTAACCTGCGGTAATCCTTTATACACAGGCATTCCTTCATAAATTTCTTGGCTTAAATCTATAATTTCTGGCATCGATTATAACTCGATTTTTACGTTGTAAGCTTCTAAATCTTTAATATAGTTGTGAGCAATAAAATCTTTACTGTCAAATTCTTGCTGACGTTTCTTTTTCATTTCAAGACGTTTAACAGCTTTTAAGAATCTACGCATTTCTATTTCATCATTAATAATGATTCCCGGAACAGGTTTTCCTTTTCCGTTTTCATCTTTAGCAACCATTGTGAAATAGGAAGAGTTACAGTGATTTATCTTTCCTGTTTGGATGTTTTGTGATTCTACTCTAATACCTACAACCATTGAGGTTTTTCCTACATAATTAATAGAAGCTCTCATGGTAACAAGCTCTCCAACTTCAATCGGATTTAAGAAATCTACCGTATCAACCGAAGCCGTTACGCAATAAGTGCTTGAATGCTTCGAAGCGCAAGCAAAAGCAATTTGATCCATGAGGTTTAATACGTAACCTCCATGAATTTTACCACTAAAATTCGCGTGAGAGGGCAACATTAATTCCGTAATAGAAATTCGTGTATCCTCTACATTTACAAAATTATTCTTCATTCTTTTCTGTCGTACCACCTCTAAAATGCGGTGATTGTTCTTCTTCAACTTTAGTAACGAAATATTTCGTGTCTCCTAACCAAAAGAAAGTTCCAAAACGTTCTTTATAATGAACTTTCACATACCTTCCTTGGTATTTTTGAAGGTCATCAATTACTTTTTTTTCTCCATCCTCAACAGAAAAAGAAAAAATTTGAGCTCCCGAAATACCTTGGCTAATTTGTCCTTCCCAAGTTTTTACAGCAATCCCTTTATAGCTAATTTTAATTAATTCTCCAGAGCGAACACCTTCACTGTAAGGAATATAATAGATAAAAGCATAATACAAACCAGCTATTAATGCTATTATAATCAAAATCAAGGCTAGTATTTTTTTCACACGTTTAAATTTTAGTAATTATCAGTTAATGTAATTTCAGAACTGAGAACATGAGTAAACTTACGCTCTCACATTAAAAACTTTAAGAAACGATTTTTATCGCAAAAGCTTAAAATTTATCAATGCTTATTTCATCAAGATAATTTAATTTTTCAGTAACAAAAGTAAGGTTAAAATTTTGACTTGTAAAATGAATTGAAATTGGTAAGTTTGTCTTGCTGTAAAAATAAAAAAATGAATTACATTTTATTTGATGGTGATGTAAGAAACGCCTTGTTACCATTTACCTACACAAGGCCAGTTGCCGATATTAGAGTGGGAATTTTAACCATAAGAGAAAAGTGGGAGAAGTTTTTGGGAATTACAACCACAACAATTACTGAAGAATACTTAGAAGAAAAATATCCGATGGTAGAAATGGAGATTAATGTTTTATTAAATTCTTCATTTTTGCCAACCAAGCCATTGGTTGAAATGGTTAAAAATCTTGAACCGAATCAGGCTATATTTAAAGGTGAAGATGTAATTGCTTTTTATACAACCGATTCTCAGGAAGAAGTGGAATTTAGTGAGTATGATCAAGTTGAGTTTGAGGATGAGCTTATCCAAATTAAGAATACATGGGATATTTTTAGTTTGAATGCTGAAGCAATTCGAGCTGATTTTGATTTGATCACTGAAGGAAGAAAGTCGCAACCAATACCTGAAACTGTAAACTGTATTAATAGAGATGATATTTTTATTGAAGAAGGAGCGGAAATAACATTTGCAACATTGAATGCTTCCAAAGGACCAATTTATATTGGGAAGAACGCTTTAGTAATGGAAGGATGCATGATTAGAGGTGCTTTTGCTATGGGAGAAAGCGCGGTATTAAAAATGGGAGCAAAAATTTATGGAGCCACTACTTTAGGGCCTTATTGTAAAGTAGGAGGAGAAATAAATAATTCAGTTTTATTTGAACATTCAAATAAGGGGCATGATGGATATTTAGGGAACTCTGTTTTAGGAGAATGGTGTAACATAGGTGCAGATAGTAATAATTCTAATTTAAAAAATAATTACGCGGAAGTTCGTTTATGGAATTATGAAACAGGTAGATTTGCTAAAACAGGACTACAATTCTGCGGATTAATGATGGGAGATCATTCTAAATGTGGAATCAATACCATGTTTAACACAGGAACTGTTATTGGAGTATCTGCGAATATTTTTGGAAGTGGATTTCCGAGAAACTTTGTGCCATCATTTAGTTGGGGAGGAGCTTCAGGGTTTACCGAGTATAAAACAAATAAAGTTTTTGAGGTAGCTGAAGTCGTAATGAAGAGAAGAGGGCTGAAGTTTGATGATAAAGAAAAAAGGATACTGGATCATATTTTTCAAGAAACAAAGAAATATAGAAACTACTAAATAGAAGCCTTACTGATAAAGTAAGGCTTTTTTTATATGTGTTTGATTACTTTTTTGATGTATGAGATGAAGATTAGCTTCTTTAATGTTATATCAAGAGGTTTCAAGACCTTAAGGAGGAAAAATTGTATTGAGATGTTTCTTAATATCTCGTAATTTACCGTTTTAGTCTGACATTCGAACCGATAATAACGGTCATGATGTATTATAATTTATTTATAATAATTGAATAGCGGTCAATATAAATAGGTTTCAATTTTAAGTTTTTAAGTCGTTTTTTAATAATATTGCAACGCTAACAAGTCTAAGTAAGCATAGGCAACTACTTATACCGAAAACAGTTCAAAATTGAAAAATGAAACATCTAATCAGCAGGGGAGAGTTCCTGTTGTAATATTAAACGGGTTTTTAGGTTCAGGAAAAACCACAATGCTCAGAAACTTACTGGTTCAATCCAAAAAGAAAGAACTATCTGTTTCTGTTGTTGTGAATGATATGAGTGAACTTGATGTTGATGGAGAGCTTATTGCAGATACAGAAATTGTAAGAAAAACTGATCATAACTTTGAGTCTATTCATTCTTGTGTGTTAAGTAGTAAACAGGGAATTCAAAAATTAGATAAGGTATTGAACAAAATGTTGTCAAATCATAAACCAGATTTGATCATTATTGAAACATCAGGAAGTTGCCACCCAATGCCTTTAATAGAGTTCTTTCAAAAGCAATCGAAGTTCAATTTAACAGGAGTATTGGTATTGGCGGATAGTTCCATGTTTGCTCAGGATTATAACTATGGAGAAGAGTTAATTCCTCGCTTACAAAGCAATTTACAATCTCAAAAAAGAGATATGGTTAATTTGTTAGTAGAACAAATAATGTTCTGTAGTCATTTAATCTTGACAAAAGCTGATAGAATACCAGAGGGGAAACTGTCAACAATAGCACAGTCGATTCACCCGCTTAATCCTTATGTCGATGTGCTTTCAGTGCAATTTGGAAGGTTAGATTTTGATAGCATTTTAAATCTTCCAAGTTATGACTTTTTCAAAGTAGCACAATTGATGGAGGAGGTAAAACCAGCATTAGAAAAAGAATCGGACGGAGATCGTCCATATAATATGGTCACTAAGGTTATTCGTGATGATCGTCCTTTTCATCCACAACGATTGTGGGAGGTATGTCACCAGTATTTAGATCAACGAATTTATAGAAGTAAAGGGTTCTTTTGGCTATGTACTCGAAGCAAAATATCTTTATTATGGAATCAAGCAGCGGGTAATATAAGCCTTGAATTAATGGGGTACTGGCGTTCGGGTGTTTTAGAAGAAGAGAATAACAATCTTAGTAACGAGGAATTGGAACAATTAGAAGAGCTCCTAGCAAATGAAACAGGACGTTTTGGTGATCGTCATTGTCATTTAACCGTAATTGGTGATAAAGATCATGTAGACCAATTTACAGAAGCTTTGAAAATGTGTTTTCTTACAGAAGAAGAAATTGATCATTGGGAGTATGGACATGAATTTCAAGACCCTTGGCCAAAGAATATGGTGAAGATAGGATGATTTGGTAAAGTGTAACAGGAAATGTTTTGAAGAGCTAAAATTCAGACATAGGTGGATAATGGAGTATGAGAGCGATGTCACAGTTATTATAATTATACCATCTTTTCTTTACCGTTAAAATGTGTTTTACATTGGGGCCAGATTGAAATCCAAAGATAATGGTTCCATCCTCTCCCAAAAGCTGTATTTCATCCCCTTTTGAAGGAATCATTTGTTTCTGTTGAAGAAATTGACTTGTTTCTGGTAATTCAATGAATTTTTTTCCAGATGAGTAATAGGCGTTAATTCTTAGTTTGGCTTTCATTTTATTAAAAGTTTTATATGATATCTTAATCTTTATATTAGAAGGGAGTATTATATCTTGTTAAAGTAGGAGAAACCATATTTTGCAATACCTAAATATAGTTGGGTGTATTAGAACGAGATTTAATTAAGAGAAATCAAATATTAATTATTGTGTTAATGATTTTATATGAATGAAGAACATAGAGAAGTCCACTTTCTGCATAAAATCATAACTATCTAAGGCAAGTATCTCAAATATCTTAATTTTTTTTTAATAATCAAATAAAAGAGTTTGAAGTCTTCTAGGAAATCTGAATAATTACATACGAGTGTATTTATGGTTGTAAAAAATAAAACCTCCCAATTTGGGAGGTTTTTTATATTTTTTAATATGCTTACTACATTTCCATTGAATGATAAACTTGGTTTACATCATCGTCTTCTTCTAGTTTCTCTAAAAGCTTTTCAACTTCTTCTTGTTGTTCAGCTGAGAGTTTAGTTGTAGTTGTAGGAATTCTTTCAAATTCAGAAGAAAGAATTTCTAAACTGTTTTCTTCTAAATATTTTTGGATAGCTCCAAATTGTTCAAAAGGAGCATAGATTAAGATTCCATCTTCGTCTTTAAAAACTTCCTCTACGTCAAATTCAATCATTTCAAGTTCGAACTCTTCTAAATCCATTTTTAATGACGATTCTTCAATTCTAAAGTTTACTGTATGGTCAAACATAAATGCAACTGATCCAGAAGTACCAAGGTTTCCGTTACATTTATTGAAAGCAGCACGAACGTTTGCAACTGTTCTATTGTTGTTGTTAGTTGCAGTTTCAACTAAAACGGCAACTCCATGAGGAGCGTAACCTTCAAAAAGAACCTCTTTATAGTTTTCAGTGTTTTTATCCGATGCTTTCTTAATTGCACGAGCAATATTATCCTTAGGCATGTTTGCTGCCTTCGCATTTTGAATTACAACACGTAAACGAGAATTTGATTCAGGGTTTGGACCTCCTTCTTTAACGGCCATTACAATATCTTTACCAATACGTGTAAAGGTCTTTGCCATGGCAGACCAACGTTTCATTTTTCTTGCTTTCCTAAATTCAAATGCTCTTCCCATTTATAAAAATTTGTTTAGTGCTTGCAAATGTAATTATTGCGATAAAAATTAGCAAAATATTTTTGCTTGCAAGCCTATGTTTTTGTGTTAATTTTAGTTTATTGTATCAAAAAACTTCTAGCTTTTTATTTATTGTCAGTTTGAGTGATGAGCCAGATAAAAACTGTATTGAGGACTGTTTTCTTATTCTTCAATACTCAGTACTCGTTTCTTAACATTATATCACTAGAATCTCTTTTTAAATAAAAGATCTTCAGTTTCTTTATCATAAGCTTTCCAAGTTCCTACTTGAGTGCCTTTTTTAAACTTTCCAGAAATCTTAACATTTCCGTTTCTATAATATTCCGTGAAATCTCCGTGTTTTAACCCATTTTTAAGTTCGACTTCTATATGTATTTGTCCGTCTTCATACTTTTTAATAAACTCTGAAGCGCTTAAATCATTTGGGTATATTTCCGGTAGTTTGAAAACAGTTTTTTCTGTTAAAACAGTGTCTACTTCCTTCGCTACTTTCTGAAGCAACTCAGCTCTTAATTTTTTATCGTCAATTCGTTGCTTTTGAACATTCATAGGGTCTTCATATCCAACTACTAGATAGTTTTCAAAAAAGTCTCCCTGTGATATCAATTGGAGTCCTAATTGAGAAAAAGAAACGATATAATCCTTGTTTTTGCGAATGCTATTTCTTGTTTTACTATCTGTTAGGCTTAACAATTCATCATAAATATATGGTGTATTGATATAAGCGAAAACACTTGATTTTTCATCAAATTGATCGTTGAAATCTAAATAGTTTTGATTTGAAGCTAAGGTGAAGCCTATAAGTTGCGTATTAATAATTTCCTTTAAGGTATTTGGACTGTTACTAAAAATAACATAGTTGTCAATAATAGTAAAATAAGGCTTTTCCATTTTTGCGAACAGGTTACCAGCTAACATTTTAAAGAAGCCTTTTAAATCTAAAAAGTTAATATCATATCCTTTATAATTGATTTGTTTAAACTTTAAAGGAGTTTTTTCTTTAATCTTTGAAAGAATAAAGTTGAGTTTTTCTCTAGCTTTATCAATATTTTTAGTGGTTAAAACTACGGCTAAGTCTTGTTTGTTTTTTGAAATGACATTGTTAATATGTAACAAGGCAATTTCGCTACCAATCCAGCTAAATACATCGTCCTTTAAATTGATATCGAGCATGTTTTCAACTTCTTTTACTTGGTTGTTGTATGCTTTAAAGGTTTCCTCGTTTTCTTCTTTTATAGATTCAAAGTTCTCATAGAAAGTATCGAAATCATCAAAGGCAAAACTTAGATAAAGTGCTGTGTTTTTTGGAGCAACCTTCGCAATCGTCCTTTTTCCTTTTCCAGACTTCTGTAATGCTCTTAAATAGCTTTCTGAAGTCATGTCAAAATTAGTAAAACCTTCAGCTTGAATTGTTGTACTCTCCTTTAGTCCAATATTAAAGCCAGAGTATAACCAAGACTTTTCAACGGTTTTCAAAAGATCGGAATTCATTTTGTTCGAAAAACAAGCTAAATACTTATTTAAGTATTTGTATTGTACAAACATTTTAAAGAATCCATCTTCGGGTGTTTCCTTGTTGATTTCAATATAATTGACATCTCTACCAATGACAGGGTTTTGATATTGATCAATTGATTTTTCAATTAAGACGTGTGTATAAGAAGCGATTAATTGATTCTTTACGAATGAAAGGTATAAAGTTTCTCTTTCTTTTTTATTGTAAAGCTCAGTAATTTCATGGTCTTTATAGGTTCTTTTAGTTACTTCAAAACCTTCACCAGCAAGCTTGGCAATAGAGTTTTGCAAGAATCGTAGTTTCGATAATTTTTGAATATCTACAGTGTAAAATAAACCATAACTTTTGGGCTTATACACATGAACTGAAATTAAAATATCGCGTTCCCCAATGAACTGAATTAGCTTTTTTTGTTCTTTAAAAGTTTGATCTAAAGTGTTTAGACTTTCAGTTACTTCACTAAAATAATCATTCTTTTGTAGGTGCTTCCAAATATTACTATTGCTGATTTCATCCCAGGTATCAATAGGTCTTTCCGTGTCAATAATAAAAACAGCATCATCAGGTATTAGATAAATAGGATTTATATTATCTTCACTTGCAGTGGTAAAGATGTATGCCTGATAAGCTAAAAAGGCTGCGACTAAAACAAGAACGCCAATAATAAGCTTCTTTTTCATGATGTATAAGTTTAGGTTGGTTAACTGTGAAATTATACTTGAATCACTCCTAAATTAAAAGGTTTTTCAATTGGGGCATGATCGGCAGCTTCAATTCCCATAGAAATCCATTTTCGAGTGTCTAAAGGATCGATAACGGCATCCGTCCAAATTCGAGCAGCTGCGTAATATGGAGAAATCTGGTTGTCGTAACGAGATTTAATCTTATCAAATAATTCTTTCTCTTTTTCAGGAGTGATTTCTTCTCCTTTTTTCTTTAACGAAGCGGTTTCAATTTGCAATAAAACTTTGGCAGCAGAAGCCCCACTCATAACTGCCAATTCAGCACTAGGCCAAGCAGCAATTAATCTAGGATCATAGGCCTTACCACACATCGCATAATTACCAGCCCCGTAAGAGTTTCCAATAACAATAGTAAACTTGGGAACCACAGAGTTACTCACAGCATTTACCATTTTAGCACCGTCTTTAATAATACCACCATGTTCAGATTTACTTCCTACCATAAATCCAGTAACATCTTGTAAAAACACTAATGGTATTTTTTTCTGATTACAGTTTGCAATAAATCGAGTAGCTTTATCTGCAGAGTCGTTGTAAATAACTCCCCCAAATTGCATTTCTCCTTTTTTAGTTTTTACGAGTTTACGTTGATTGGCAACAATTCCAACTGCCCAACCATCGATACGAGCATATCCAGTAATAATACTCTTTCCGTAACCTTCTTTATATTGTTCAAAATCAGAGTTGTCGACTAAACGCTTGATAATTTCAAGCATATCATATTGATCATGACGTGCTTTTGGTAAAATTCCATAAATATCACTTTCGTTTTCTTTTGGAGGGAATGATTCTTTTCTGCTAAAACCTGCTTTATCATAATCTCCAATTTTATCAACGATATTTTTGATAGTATTTAATGCATCTTTATCATCTTTCGCTTTATAATCGGTAACACCTGAAATTTCACAATGAGTAGTCGCTCCACCTAATGTTTCATTATCAATAGTCTCTCCAATCGCGGCTTTTACCAAATAACTTCCAGCTAAGAAAATACTACCCGTTTTATCTACGATTAAAGCTTCATCACTCATGATAGGTAAATAAGCTCCACCTGCAACACAGCTTCCCATAACCGCGGCAATCTGTGTAATCCCCATACTGCTCATTACGGCATTATTTCTAAAAATTCTACCAAAATGTTCTTTATCCGGAAAAATTTCATCTTGCATTGGTAAATAAACTCCTGCAGAATCCACTAAATAGATAATAGGTAGTTTATTTTCAATGGCTATTTCTTGAGCTCTTAAATTCTTTTTTCCTGTAATTGGAAACCAAGCTCCAGCCTTTACCGTAGCATCATTAGCTACAACAATACATTGCTTTCCTTGAACATACCCGATTTTAACGACCACTCCTCCTGAAGGACAACCACCATGTTCTTTGTACATGCCTTCTCCTGCAAAAGCACCTATTTCAATTGATTTACTATCGTCATCTAATAAATACTCGATGCGTTCTCTAGCAGTCATTTTTCCTTTTTCATGGAGTTTGTCAATTCTCTTTTGACCTCCACCAAGTTTTACTTTGGCTAAACGTCTGCGTAAATCTGATGCTAAAAGTCTGTTGTGATCTTCGTTTTTATTAAAGGTAAGGTCCATATAATGTTATCGTTGTTTGTAAGCGATTGCTAAAATAATAAATTACTGAATAAGGTTCAATGTGAAAATGGATGCTTTATGTTAACAGTTTTTCTTAAAAACCGTTTCGCAGGGTGTTACTTTTAATTGTACTATTAATCATAATTATTTAAAATTTCGCTAACTGTTTTATCTATGTTTTCATATTCCAATTGCCTTTCAAGTCTAGAAGGTTCAGCAACACGAACATCGCAATTAGTCAATGAACAAGTTTCACAAGTAATTCCAACTTCTTTGGTAAGTATTTTCGGATCATTTATAAACTTCAATTTCTTTTTTAAGTGTGGTGAAATCAAAAAACCAATGGAAATACTCCTGTTTAATTGTTTTCTAAATGGATCCTGAGTAGCTGAAGACAATACTAAGTATTCATTATCAGAATTTTCATAAGAGGAAATCTGAAGCCCAAATGATGACGAATTATTTGTTTTTTCTAAATCTTTAATAGATTGAATCGAAACCCACCTTCTACAATAGTGTTCGTTATTTCTATTGGCGTGAGGCGTTTGTTGTTGTGTAATATGTAACTCTTTTGTAAGTCTAAATTTTGGAGAGCCTAATTTATGAGTAAACCTTAAGAAGAATAGATTTTTAATATGGAAAAACTTTGGAAGTATATTCGTTAATCTTTGATAAAAACTTTCTGCAGAACAGTTGTATGAGTGCATAATATTAATAAACTCATCGGTGTTCCAGGTTTCTATATCGAAGAAGGTATTCAATCTATTAACCAGTGTTTTTTTCGGGATTATTAAAGCTCCAGCGAAATATGAAGCAATGAAATTATTTAAAACTTGGTCGAAATCATCAAATTTTACCCAAGGAAACGTATATAATCGATGATTTATTTTTAAATGGTTGTAGGCGAGTTCTTTTGCATATATGAATGTTTTTTGAGCTTCCGAAATGTCATTGCTTATTAGTAGTGTTTTCTTAGAAGGAATATAAATATTCCGTAATTCCATCAAATTGTTATGCTTACTGAGTTCTTCACGATCTATGGTGTAACCGAACTCTTCAATTAATATTTCTTCTAAATCTTTCGAAGAAATGTTCTCTTCTAAATTGAGATGATACAAGTTTGCAAAATTTTCTACATGGTCTTCAATATCGTCGAAATAGTTGTTGTGAGCTTCTTGATAAGATCTTAATGCAGCCAAAAAAAAACTTTCTCTTGTCAGGTTATAGTTCTGAGATATCTTGATAATTGTGCTAATAAAAGCGTTGACTTTAACTGGTGCGCTAGCGATAATATCAATAAGATTCTTTTCCTGAATGCCGAACAACTCTAAAGGGATTTCCTTTAAAATTTTAGATTTTAAGATTTCACCAATAGGAGCAAGGTTCTTATCCAGTTTTAGCGAAACTAAATGATCATAAGGAACATCCAATTGATCTGAGAGTATCGCAATTTTATCGGTTTTAGGATACTTTTTCCCTTTTTCAATCTCATTTAAATACGATTTTGATAATCCCGTAAGCTTGGCTAAACCAAAAAGAGATAATTTTTTTTCGGTTCTAATTTGCTTGAGTTTAAGCCCAAAAATAAGGCGTATGTATTCGTCTTCTATGTGCATAAAATCAAAGATACTAATAATTAGCGAATAATTAAATTTAGAAAACTTTGTAAAAATAGCGAACGTTCGCTTGTGGAGTTCAAAAATATTTTATATAATTGTTGTGTCAAACAAAAAATGATAATCATGAACACAGAAACAATTACAAAAGAAATTGGATTAACAGGTTTTAATACAGTTAACTACAATGACGTGTTAACTGATGAGGCATTAGGTTTTTTGGTCGCATTACATGAAAAGTTTAATAAGAAGAGATTATCATTATTGGAGGATAGAAAAATCTATCAAGCTTATTTTGATGCTGGTAATTTTCCAAGCTTTCCTGAAGAGACTAAAGAAATAAGAGAGTCAGATTGGGTATGTGCACCTTTACCAAAGGATTTATTGGATCGAAGAGTAGAGATTACTGGTCCAGTAGATCGTAAGATGATTATTAACGCTTTAAATTCTGGATCCAAAACCTTCATGGCAGATTTTGAAGATAGTAATTCACCAACTATTGAAAATGTTTTGAACGGACAGGTAAATTTACGTGATGCCGTCAATGGAACGATTTCTTTCTATGATGAAAGGAGAGGAAAGAGTTATCAGCTAAATGAAATTACAGCCGTATTATTGGTTCGACCAAGAGGTTTGCATTTGAATGAGAAGCACATAACGATCAAAGGTGAGCAAATGAGTGCATCTTTAGTTGATTTCGGTATATACTTTTTTCATAACATTCATAAGTTATTGAAGAAGGACTCAGCAACTTATTTCTACTTACCAAAGCTAGAGCATTATTTAGAAGCACGTTGGTGGAATGAAGTTTTTGTTTTTGCTCAAGATTATTTGAATATTCCTCAAGGAACAATTAAAGCTACGGTTTTAATAGAAACGATTACAGCAAGTTTCCAACTTGATGAAATTATATATGAATTGAGAAATCATATGTCTGGTTTGAATTGTGGACGATGGGATTATATATTTTCTTACATAAAGAAATTTAGAAAGCATAAGGGTTTTATAGTTCCAAATAGAAGTCAGGTAACTATGCAAACACCTTTTATGGAGTCGTATTCGCTTCGAGTAATTCAAAAATGTCATAAGAGAGGAGTACATGCAATGGGAGGTATGGCCGCTCAAATTCCAGTAAAGAATAACGAAGAGGCGAACAATCAAGCATTCTCGAAAGTGAGAAAAGATAAAGAGCAAGAGGCTAAAAATGGGCATGACGGTACTTGGGTGGCACATCCTGCATTGGTTGAAATAGCATCCGAGGTATTTAATAAATACATGCCTAACAAGAATCAAATAGATAAAAGAATTGATAACCTTACAATTACTGAACAAGCATTAGTAGAACTACCTCAAGGTACTATAACTGAGCAAGGCGTCCGAGATAATATCAATGTAGGAATTTTATATATCGAAAGCTGGTTAACAGGAAATGGAGCAGCAGCGTTATATAATTTAATGGAAGATGCTGCAACAGCAGAGATATCAAGAACTCAGGTTTGGCAGTGGTTACGAGGCCAAGTTACTTTAGATAATGGTCAATTGTTTAATGAAAAGTTGTACCAATCTTTAAAAGAAGAAGAAATCCAAAAGATTAAGGATTTGGTTGGAGAAAATAGATTTAACTCTGGACGATTTAAAGAGGCAATTAACTTGTTTGATCAATTAGTTTTAACAGAAGAATTTATTGAGTTTTTAACACTACCAGCATACGAAATACTATAATCAATAGCTTCGGGGCAAGCCCACGAGGTATTCAATGGAAACGATTCCAAACATTTCGACCTAGCATCGGAGCATTTAAATCTCGATTATCGAGTAAAAAAATAAAGCCCCATAAATGCGGCAACATTTAAAGGGCAGATAAGCATTAACAAATTAATAACTTATATCAAGAACAAAATTATGAAAAATATAGAACAAACCAATTATAGATCGGCTTTAGAAACAGTAATCGGTTTAAAGGAAAAGTACGGAGATAGGTGGAATGCAATCAGACCGCATAATGCAGCGAGAATGATTACTCAAAATCAATTTAAAACGGGATTAGATATTGCTCAATATACAGCCAATATTATGAGACAGGATATGGCTGATTATGATAATAACCCTTCTAATTATACCCAATCGTTAGGGTGCTGGCATGGTTTTGTGGCTCAGCAAAAAATGATCGCTGTAAAGAAGCATTACAAAACAACCAATAAGAAATATTTATACTTATCGGGTTGGATGGTAGCGGCTTTACGTTCAGAATTTGGGCCACTTCCTGATCAGTCAATGCATGAGAAAATAGCAGTTCCTGCGCTTATTGAAGAAATCTATAATTTTTTAAGACAGGCAGATGCTATTGAGTTAAATGACTTGTATAGAAGACTGGAAAGTGGAGAGGATGTGCAGGATCAAATCGATAATTTTGAAACTCATATTGTACCAATTATAGCTGATATCGATGCTGGATTTGGAAATGAAGAGGCTACTTATTTATTAGCAAAGAAAATGATTCAAGCCGGAGCTTGTGCGATTCAAATAGAGAATCAAGTATCGGACGCAAAGCAGTGCGGACATCAGGATGGAAAAGTAACTGTTCCTCATGAAGATTTCATCGCAAAATTAAATGCAGTGAGGTATGCATTCCTTGAGTTGGGAATCGATAACGGAATCATTGTGGCTCGTACAGATTCAGAAGGAGCAGGATTAACACAGAAATTACCAGTAAGTAAAGAACCAGGAGATTTGGCATCGAAGTATTTAGACTTCGTAGCTTGTGAAGAAGTTGCTATTGGAGATGTTTCTGATAATGAGGTTTTATTGAAAAGAAACGGGAAACTGGTACGCCCAATAAGACTGGCTAACGGATTGTATAAGTTTAGAGAAGGGACCAATATTGATAGAGTAGTACTCGATTGTATTACTAGTTTGCAAAACGGTGCAGATTTATTATGGATTGAAACACCAACACCTCATGTTGGTCAAATTGCCGACATGGTAAACAGAGTAAAGGAAGTAATTCCAAATGCAAAATTGGTTTATAATAATTCTCCTTCATTTAATTGGACATTGAACTTCCGTAACCAAGTATATGAAGAAATGTTAGCGGAAGGAGAGAATATGACAGCTTACGATCGTAACAACTTAATGGATGCAGAATACGATGGTACAGAGTTATGTTTTAGAGCTGACGAAAAAATAAAGTCATTTCAGTTAGATGCAGCAAGAGAGGCAGGAGTATTTCATCATTTAATTACGTTACCAACGTATCATACGACCGCGCTTCATATGAATGACTTAACGGAAGGATATTTCGGAGAAGAAGGAATGTTAGCCTATGTAAAAGGTGTACAAAGGCAAGAAATTAGAAAAGGTGTTTCGTGTGTAAAGCATCAAAGGATGGCAGGATCAGATTTAGGAGATGATCATAAAACCTTCTTTGCAGGAGACAATGCTTTAAAAGCTGGTGGAGAAAAAAATACTTCTAATCAGTTTGAAACAAAACAATCGGGTATAAAAGTTACAACGAATCAAGAAACGGCCGTTGCGTAATTTTTAGAAGAACTTATAAAAATATAGTTAACCGTGGTGATAATATGATTAATTTATAACAAGTAGATTAGTGTTATATTATTTTTGAAGTTAAGGTACTGTATAAAAACTATTTTAAACAGTACCTTTTTTGTTTAACCTTTTACTTGACAAAGTTTTATGCTAAGTATAAAGTTATAGGTTTTACTGTGAGGCGATTTCTAATTATTATACAGCATCGTATGGAGGATTTCCATTAGAAGAGTTCCCACCTGAACCACTGCTACTACCACTGCCACAACGACACCAAAAAGGTTTAGGTATATTGTTTTGAATTCCTGGAGTTAAAGCACACCATTCTACACATGAAATTCCGCTTCCATTAATTGATTTTTGTTCAATTTTACTTAAAGTTTTACCTAATTTTTTAAAATTTTCCATGGTTTAAATAATTAAAAGATTGATATTTTTGATTATCCGTTTTGAAAGAATTTGGATCGTATTGTGACATGAAAATTATCTCTATTTCAACTTTGTCGGAAATTTTTTATGACATCACTATAACTGATTAAATTCTGAAACTTTTACAATTTTAGGTAGTTCAATTGAATTGATAAGTGAGAAGTGTTTATTTGAGACGAATATATGATTATCATCGATAAATAAAATTGATGAGTTTTAATCGCGGGGAGATAACTAAGAGTCTAATTCCCTCAAACTTGCATCGGGGCAGCTTATTCGCTTTATTTTAAATTGTATAATTAGAGGAAATAAAGCTCCTATTTTTGAATCGTTGACAAGATTAAATATAGATGTGTTTTTATAGTTTTGAACTAATTAAGAAGAAGATGATAAAAAAAACTGCCATATTTGACAGTCTTTTCATTTTATATTTTTATTGATTTTTAGTTTCTCAGAAGGGAGAAGTGCCCTGAATTCATATAAGTTTTATCGTTTCTATCAGTAAGTATTACTCTAAACCAATAGTCGTTAGAAGGTAAATTTTGTCCGTTATAACTTCCATCCCAACCAATATCATCGTTTACATTTTGTTTTGATATTATTTTACCAAAACGATCGAAAATAATTACTTCAGCTAACGGGAAGTACGTGCTGTTAACTCCTCTTATTGTCCAAGTGTCGTTATAGCCATCTTGATTAGGAGTAAAGAATTTAGGAAATTCAACTAATGGTATTTCTACTTGAGCAATTCCACAATCGTTTTTGTCTTGCACTAAAATAATGTAGATACCTCCTTGAAGGTTATCAAACCTTGGTTCGTCCTGATACGGAGTTACATCTCCATTTTCACTTTGAAGCGCAAACTCATAATCACCAATTCCTAAATTATTATTTTCATTATTTATGATGATTGAATAGTTATTGTTTCCGTTGTTATTGGTGTCATCAATAACGGTAACATCATCTTCTTGAATTGATGCTACAATAGATTCATTCACCACTATTTCTAAAGGTCTTTCACATCCTGTTGTTGTATTCGTGGCTGTGATAATATAAGTTCCTCCATTTGCAACATTGATGTTGTCTGTTGTACCTATGGTTGCATTTGGTTGATTCGCATTTACCCAACGATATTGATATGAAGTGCTATCAGGATTTTCAACAGCAATGTTTAAAGGAGTGTTATTTAAACAAACAATCTGAGGAGAGGTAACCTCGAAATAAGGAAGTTCATTAATTATAATTTCAAAAGACAAACTCGAATTATAACAACCGGATTGCTTGTCTTCAACTCTTACATAAATTGTTTGAGGGTTGCTTTGGTTTGTATATTCGTTACTATTAATACCATTAGTATTGGCATTAGCATCGGCTAATGTTGGATGAAATGTCACATTGAAATTTGAAAATTCCGAAGCGTTGTAGTTAGCCAATACTTCTTGAACTTTAGTACTTAAGTTAATATCTTCTAAAACTCCATCAGTATCATCACCTAATCCTCCGTTATTGTGATCGCATTCAATATAATTTGTTATTGAAGTTGGAAGATCTGGTTCAGGAAATACTCTTAGGAGTAATTGAGAACCTCCTGAAATACATCCAGTAGCTCTGTTTTGTAAACTAATCCATAAAATTTCTTCTCCAATATTATTAACTATAGTTGTATTGGCAGGATTCATATCATAAATCAACGACACTGGACTTAGTGCTGAATAGGAATCAGCTTCCGTATTGTGGAAAGAAATAATATAATCTGCAATATCTCTTCCGTTCAAAATTTCATTAATTCTTTGCGCAAGATCAATGTTTTGTTCTAAACCGTTTCTGGTATCGTTATCTTCTGTTCCAACATCACAAAGTTCAATAGGACTGATGCTTGTACTTAATTCTGGAAGTGGATTAATGCTAATGTTGAATTGTGTATTTGGATTGATACAGTTTGTGGCGTTCTCACGAACAGCGACATAAATGGTTTGTTCGCTTACAGTACCAGGTACAAATCCAACAGGAGCTGTATTTCTAAAAGCATTATCATTTGCGATAGCATTGCTTGCAGAAAGAGCATCGGAAAAACTTGTATGAAAAGTAACGGTAAAGTCACTTGGGTTTTGAGAACCTAGAATGTCGTTAACCTTAGCCCTTAAATCAATATTAATATTTTCTCCATCCGTTGAAGAACCACTATCACGATCATCACAAAGTACAATTGGAGTTACGACATTGGCTTCAGGAATGCCTGTTAAAATTGTGAATTCACCTAGTCCAACACATTCATTGTTCTGAGAATTTATAATCTTAAGATAGAGCGTTTGAGGAGTTAAGGCGGGTAAATTAATATTTCGATAACTTGATAGATCAGGAATCGCATTTGTTACCGTATTCCTGTCAGCCATATTCTCAAAAACTAAAATATTAAGGTTTGGTTGAATATTGGTTGGGAATAGTGCTTTTACGTCAGTTACAACAGAACTTAAGTTAAAGTTGGTAATACCATCTGTGTTATCATTACTCCCTGCCACATCATTACCATTGGTATCAAGGTAATCATCACATTCATAAAATTGATTGTTGTAAGCCACATTACTGGCATAACCTACAATAATATTAATTGAAGAAATTCGATAACACTGATTGTTATTGATCGTTCTTACCCAAATGGTTTGACCGTTCGAAGCGTTGTAATTTGAAGGATCAGAAATTACATTTGTATTATTTATCGCATCATTTTGGGTAGGATAGTATTGAAATATTTCGTTTGTATAATTTGTTGAAATGTTCTGTTGAGCCAATGTTAAATTCATTATTGTTACTAAATCGGCATCAGTATCACATTGTCGTAAATCGACAGTACTAACAACTGTGGGTAATGAATTAATGATTAAGTTAAACGGCTTAAATGTTGTCGAACTAGGATCGGTAACAACATTACAATCTGTATTCAGATTGTTTTCAACTCTCACATAAATGGTTTGGTTGTTAGCTACAATGTTTGTGTACGGAACATTTTTATCAATAACATCTGTTGAGGAACTTGTTTGTGCTCCAGTTAACGTTGTGTGGTAAGAAACTGAGAATGTACTCGTAGAAAGACCTCCCAAAACTTCTGAATCTTTAGACGCTAAATTAAAATTATTAAAAATACCATCGGTATCACTACCACTTACCAAATCATCACAAACTATATAATCTGTAGGCTGATTTACTTGGGGTTCGGAACTGACAGTGATTTTAAATTGTTCAACATCAAAACATGCAGTTGGCGCGTTTTTATTATGAATACGAGCAAAAATATCTTGAGAACCAAAAGCCGTTGGGTTTGTATAGTTATTTGGTAGTGCATTACCAGAAATATTGGTATTGGCATCATTGATGTTCGAATAATATATTACTTCAAACTGATTCGGATCCTGACCATTTAAGACAGTAGGAGTAACTAAATTCTGTAAATTAAAAGTATGAAATCCATCACCATCGGAATCACAATATAAAATATCATCAACGGTATTGGCCACAGGGTTAGGGAAGAAAGTAATTTCCACTTCGTCACTACCTGTTCCACCGGTATCGTCAGTAACTTCCACTTTATAAATACCAGAAACATTATTATTAATTACAAGTGTTGCATTGGTTTCGCCAACGATTTCATTAAAACCTGATCCAGTATCTAAAAACCATTTGTAAGCTGTTACAGTTCCGTTTGAAGGAGTGGCATCAAGAGTAATCTCTGTACCTTCACATACCTTTTGGTCTGGTCCAAGAGTGGAAGAGATAATAGAACAATCTGTTGTTGCACTATTAGGGTCTGAAGGATTTGTACTTTCCATGCTAATGGTTCCAGCTTGTTCAAAGAAATTAGTAATAAGAATAACATAATATTCTCCATTTTGAACTGAGTTTACTTCTAAAAATTCTATAGCATCTGGCAGATAGCTACAGTCTTTAATACTTCCTGCGTTTAAAAGACTATAATCTCCACCTCGAATATTGTCAAGCTGAGTTTCTGTATAAGGTCCCCAAATAATAAAATCTACATCAATTAAATCATTAGGAGGGGAGCTGACCAAATTTCGTTGTGTAATAGTAAGTGCTAGATTACCTGGTTGATCAACACGAATAAAAAACCATGATGGATAGGGCTGAGAGACTAAACATCCATAAGCAGGTCCGTTAGCTGCTTGCGTTGCAGGATTTGTACTTCCATCAGCTAAAGAGTTACAAAATGTAATCCCAGTATCCGAACAGAAGGCAGCTGTCCCAGTAATTTCGCTATTGTTTAGTGTTTCCCCTTCACACCGTCGTTGAGAATAAGAGTTTACTGATTTTAATAAAAAAATCCAGCAAACAATTAAAATGAGCTTTTTCATAAAAAGATAATAGTTAATTTCCCTTATGCCTCAAATATTGAGCCACTTTACGTTAACAAATAGTCAACCAAACGTAAAAATACTACTTTTTTGGGTCGTACCTATGTTAAAGTCAAATTATTATGTTAAAGTTAAAACTCCACTTTTTAGTGGAGTTTTAATAGAAGTATATTTAGTTTTGGATTTGTTTTTCGAGTTTAGTAACCCTTTCTAATAATGTTTTAAGTAGTTCGTTTTCTTTTTCAAGTTTTTCAATTTTGGCGCTCTGATTTTTAATACTTTTTTCTTGAGCAATTGTGTAAAGGGTTAATTCTTCGATTTTTTTTAGAAGGTTCATGTCCATTTCAGCTTGCATCACTCCGTTTTGAGCAAATTCTTTAGCAGATGGAATTTCAGGTAAATGGCTATGCTCTTTGATAAAACTTTCTACTTCCTCAATACTTCGCAAATCGTAATCTGATTTAAACACATAATCAGGAGCAGGGATATCCAAATCAATTTTTACTTCTTTAGCATGAATGTTTCCGTTAACAGTAAGTCTCATATCAGGATTCATAGTTCCTATACCGACATATCCATTTGTCCCAGAGATCGTCATTCTTTGACTCGATCCACCGGCTCTGAAATACACATTTCTATTAGGTGTGATCGTACCTATGTGCAAGTTGTTTCCCTTTACCGCGATCTCATTAGGGTCAAATCCAATACCTGCCGTAGGAGTACCTACTAATACAGTTGAGTTTTCAAGACTGTTCCAACCAATGGTATTCGCAGATAATACCTGAAGTTTTCCTTTAGGATTAATTGATCCTATTCCAATATTACCATTTGAACGAGAAGTAAATAATTCATTACCTGATTTATTCCTTAATAAAAGTACATGATCTCCGTCATCTTCTCCTGCTGTAATAACTAAACCACTATTACTACCTCCAGTACCTTGATTTTCAATCCAACCAGCCCAACCTGCCTTATTTGAAATATTTCTGAAGTCTCCTTTAATATCTAATTTATAAGAAGGGATAGTTGTTCCAATTCCTAAGTTTCCTTTCCCATCTAATGTCATTTTAGTAGCGTGTAAGGTACCATTTTGTCGGGTACCAAATTTTAAACCAAAACTATAGTCTCCTTCAATAGCATTTTCTTTATATCCCTTGATAAAAGGAGCTCCCTGAAGAATTACTCCATTATTATAGTGTCCAGTAAATGATATTGAGCCACCGACATCTGTGGCCAAAGCAGAATTGTCATAAACAACAATGTTTGATTTAAATATATTGGGTTGATTACTCACACCATCTTTTACAACCACAAGCTTAGTTTGAGGACCTACAGTACCTATTCCAATGTTACCGTTTTTATATACAAAATCTGATTTGTTACCTTTTTCCGTAGTGATTTTTTCTTCGACTTGTGCTTGCAGTGCAGTATTTAATCCAAATGCAGTAATTACGGCAATAGCTATTTTAAATTTCATAATAATTTATTTTTAATTTTTTTTGTTGTTTTCGAGCTTTTCTAACCTTTGTAGGACCTCTAAAAATTTTGCATTAAGATCTTTTAATGATTCATTTTCTTTTTCAAGTTTTTCAAGTTTAGCGCTTTGATTTTTAATGCTTTTTTCTTGAGCGATTGTATATAGAGTTAATTCTTCGATTTTTTGGAGTAGTTTAGAGTCCATTTCACCAAGGAAGAATCCATTTTCTTCAACAGTCTTAGCACTAGGAATACCTTTTAAGTGACCTTTTTCTAAAATATGATTTTCTACTTCTTTAAGAGTAGGTAATTTATAATCATTTTTGAAGACATAATCTGGCCAATTTTGTTGTAATTGAACTTTAATTTCTTCGGTAATTGTTCTTCCTGCAATAGCAAGGTCGAAACCAGAAGGAATTTCTGTAGTACCAATACCTGTTTTTGAGTTTAAGTTGATTTTACCATTGTTTCTAGTCCAAATGGTAATATTTCCATCTGCGTTAGCACCATTTTCGGCATATATTCCACCTCTGTGATGCCCTTTTCCAATAAAGGCTATTCCATAACCAGTATCTAAATTACTGGAAATTTTTAACTGATCTTTCCAACTAGGGCTGGAAGTTTTAGCATTAAAAACAGTATTTCCATCTAAATAAATTGTTTTACTGTTTAGATTGATTTTACCATTATTACGAGCCCAAATAGTTATATTTCCATCGGCCACTGGACCGCTTTCAGCATATATTCCACCTCTGTGATGCCCCTTTCCCGCAAATGCTATACCGTATCCAGTATCTAAATTACTTGCTATCATTATTTGATCTCTCCAATTGGGACTTTCTCCATTCGTGTTAATATATAAGACTCTATTATTTGGATATGGGGTATTAACTCCTTCGATAGTCAGTTTTGCTTTAAGGGAAGTAGTTCCAATTCCAACCCTTCCTGTATTATCGATGTAGAGAGATTCTTTTCCGCTTGGTCTAAATGATAAAGCTCCAGATTTTCCAACAATATAATTGTCGTTTACTCCGTCATTTAGACTTAATGTACTTTGACCGTTACCTCTAAATCTAGCTGTCGCTCCAGCCGATCCCAGAACATCAAGATTAAAAGTCGGGTTATCTGTTCCAATACCAACATGACCATTGGATTTAATTCTAAAGCGTTCGGTTGAGTTAGAAAAATTCCACCCTCCTGTTGAAAAAACTAGGTCTTTACTTCCTTTTTCAAATCCTAAAATTCCCTTTTCCGCAACTCCATTCTCAGCCCAATAAATGAATCCTGAATTACCAGAATTTGGTCTTAAATGTAAAATTTGGTCATTAGTTGAATTGTTGATAGTTAGAATGTCCTTAATTTGAAGTTTTCCGTCAATATTTTGATTTTGACCTAACAAGCTATAAGTTATTACCGTATTTACGACTACAGCAATTGCTATTTTTAATTTCATAATAATTTATTTTTTAAAAAGTAGTGATATTTATTCTAAAATAGAATACTATGAAGAGAGTTTAAGTTACTTAAAACTTAAATTTTTCATAGCATTTCATTTCTACTACAAAAGTATAAAATAAAGAAGAGATATTAAAAGAAAGGGGGGGGAGAGTGGAGGCTAATATTTTTGCTGATCGATATTTTTGGTTACATCAGAAACTACATTACCTGTATGTTGGGTCGATTTCGATTCGATTAACATAATTAAGCATTCGTTAACGGATGACACACGATGATTAATTCCTTTTTTCACAACAAATAGATCACCTGTTTTCATTTCAAAACTAGGTTCATTTTCGATTTCCATTAGTAGGCTTCCTTCTATGATATAAAATAACTCATCTTCATCTTTATGGTTGTGCCAAGGTATGTTTTCTCCTTTAATTTTGGCTAATTTCACATATTGATCATTAACTTCAGAGATTATCCTTGGAGAGAAATATTCTGATATGATAGCTGCTTCTTTTTTTAAATTAAGTTTTTTATTTATTTCCATGTTTTCATTTCTTTTTTGATGGTCATATTAACTATTATTCAGGTTTCAACGGCTTCAATTTTAATTCCATCTTAATATTGCAGCGTTCGTATGGACAGTTTTCCTCAACTGGAATCTCTATAAATCCGTATTTTCTATAAATATAAATGGCATTTTCTAAAATAGTGTTTGAATAAAGAATCAATTTATCGAGTACTAATTCTTTAGCAAAATCAATACAATGCTGCATTAATTTTTGCCCAATCTTATAACCTCTATGTTTCGGGGATACGGCCATTTTGGTCAATTCATAGATTCCATCTTTTGGCATGAGAGCAACAGTACCAACGATAGTATCATTAAGCTTGGCAAAGAAAATATACCCGTCGTTGTTGATAATATATTTTTCGGGGTTACTTAATACTTCTTCGTCGTAAGGTTCAACATAAAAGAAGGTTTTCAACCATTCGATATTAAGTTCGTAAAAATTGTTGCTGTATTCGCTTTTGTATTGAATAATGTTAATTGTGTCCTTAAAATCCTTCATTTTTATATGTTCTATAATGGCTTTACTAAAACTTTTTTCTTCAAACTGTGCTTCTAAAATGTTTAAATGCTCAATAAGTGATTGAGATTCAAACGATGTGTATTTTTTGATAATAAACTCAATACTTTCCCAAATTGGTGTTACTTCATTTACCAATTGTTTACCTGTATTGGACAAATAGAAAATTTTTTTTCGTTTATCAATATCATGTTCTTTATACATAATAAGTTCTTTCTTTAATAACTTATTAATGGTTTGCGTTGTTGCTGGTTGTGTGGTTCGTAAGCAGTTGTTTATTTCTGTGTTGGTTACCCCATTTCTATTTTTGATTATTTTAAAAGTAGGGAAGAGGTAAGGATCGAAGTTAATATTGAAGGTATCATAAACAACTTGAGTTTCTCGCATTAAATATTCACTTATTCGCTTCAATCGAGAGCCCATACTTATTTCTCCCAAACCTTGTAATGTATCCATGTATTATTATTTATATAAGTACTTATGTAAAAGTAAAGAAATAATTTTAAATTGAGTGAAATAATGAAATGAAATAATTTTCCTAGAAAATATTTTCCATGGAATTTATTTTTTATATCTTTGTATCAATAAAAAAACACATTATCATGAAAACTAACAAAATCATCTTTTATGTAACCACAGGACTTTTATCATTATTAATGCTATTCTCAGCAGGAATGTACTTTTTTAATCATGCTGATGTTGCTGGTATGTTTAAAAACTTTGGGTACCCAACATACATCATTTATCCATATGGAATCGCTAAAGTTTTAGGAGTTATAGCTTTATGGTTTTTTAGAGGTAAAGCAGTCAATGAATGGGCATATGCTGGATTTTTCTTTGCATTTGTTTTAGCTATTTTCGCTCATGTAATGATTAACGATGGAGAACAAACGGGAGCTATTGTTGCTTTAGTACTCTTAATAGCATCTTACATTTTTAGCAAGAAAATTCATGAATAAAATTACAATTTCTGAAGTTACCTTAACCCAAAAAAAGTATCTAGCTGAGGCTAAAATGCGAAATCATTTTGCTGTTATAGACGAACCTTTAAAATCAGGTGGAAGTGATACAGCTCCAACACCTGTAGAATATTTATTAACGGCAATTGGAGGATGTGTATCGATAACACTTCGTATGTATGCTGAAAGGAAAGGTTGGGATTTAGGAAAAATTACAGTGAAAGTATCGCAAAAAGAAACATTGGGACCCAAAGGCATCGAGAAATCATTGATTGAAGAAATCTCTTTTGAAAAGGAAATTACAGATAAGCAAAGAAACAAACTTGTTGAAATAGCGGGTAGATGTCCAGTGGCCAAAATGGTTAAAGGAGAAACACCTATTGAAAGTTTAATTATATAGAATACTACAAACAAAATAATAATATAAAATGAAAAAAATAGCCGCATTCGCTGGAAGTACAAGTAAAACATCAATAAATAAAAAGTTGGCCGGATTCGCAGCACAACAACTTCAAAATACAACCTTTGATGTATTAGATTTGAACGATTACGAAGTACCTATGTTTAGTGAGGATTTTGAAAAAGATAATGAATATCCGAATGGAGCTGCATTATTTAATGAAACATTAGATAAATATGACGGATTCATCATTTCATTAGCCGAACATAATGGATCGTACGCAGCAGCATTTAAGAATTTATTTGATTGGGCTTCTAGAAAAAATATAAAAATATTTCGCGAGAAGCCAGTGCTAGTTATGGCTACTTCTCCTGGAGGTAGAGGAGGAGCTACTGTTTTGGGAGCTGCTCTAGGATCATTTCCGCATTTTGGCGCTAATGTAATTGGGAGCTATACCTTACCAAAATTTTATGATACTTTTAAAGAAGATGAAATTACGGATAATGACAAGTCGCTTGAATTAAAGAACATCGTGACGGAATTCGAACAAGCATTATAAAACAAAACTCGTTTAGACATTTAAAGTTTAAACGAGTTTTTTTTCGAATCTATCTCATCTTAAGTTTTAATATTGGGCCTTTATTCTGAGATAGAAATCAGATAAATTCATATAACGAGTAACTAACAAAAACATAATCATGTCAGATAACAAAGAAATTTTAAAAACATACGAAAAAGATGAATTGAAGGTATATTGGAAACCAAATTCTTGTATTCATTCAACAAAATGTTGGAAAGGTTTAATTCAAGTATTTAATCCTAAGAACAGGCCATGGGTAAACTTAGAAACTGCTGCTAGTAAAAGAATTCAAAAACAAATAGACGAGTGCCCTTCCGGAGCATTGTCTTATGAGTTGAAATCAAGTGATCATCAAGTTCAAAAGGAAACGGTGGTAAAGTGCTTGGAAAATGGGCCTTTAATGATTATGGGAGATGTGCATGTTGTTAATTCAGATGGATCGGAAGATGTAAAAAAGAAGGCTACCGCCTTTTGCCGCTGTGGAGCTTCAAATAATAAACCTTATTGTGACGGAACACATAGTAAAGTTGACTTTATTGGTTAATACTAGTTTAAAAACCATATAATTACCTTGAAATTATATTCCTTGGAAAATAAAAATAATTTTCGTAAATTTGTACTATCAAATAAGAAAGGAGGATTCTAAATGAATATTACATTGTACGGTAAAAAAGGACATGCATATACCATTGCTTATCGAAACTTCTTGAAGTCTACTGAAGTACCATTTACTTTCAAAGATGTTTATGGAGATAAGAATGCAAAAGAACATACAAGAGAGTTGTATGATGGTATGATTAAATATCCAACTTTATTTGTAAACGATGATGTATATTTAACGCCAACTTCAGATACTTTTAATAAAGTAATGAAGGATTTAAAATTAAGAGGATAATTATATAATGGGAGATATTTCAAAGGATATTAATTCAACATTTGAGGATAGTAGAGTGAAAGCTTTTATAAATATTAAGTATACAGCTAACTGGATTCAAAGTAAGGAAAATGATTTTTTCAAACCTTATGGTATATCACCACAGCAATATAATATACTTCGAATTTTAAGAGGGGCAAAAGAAGCTATTAAAGTTCAGGTTATAAAAGATAGAATGGTGGAAAGAGCACCGAATGCTACTCGTTTAATGGATAAATTGTGCGATAAAAATTATATTCAACGCATACGTTGTGAGCATGATAGGAGAGTGGTATTCATCAGTATTACTGACAAAGGATTAGAAATCCTTGAAACTATTGATAGCGAATTGCATTTTGATTTTATGGATAACTTATCAAAACAAGAGGCTGAGCAATTGAGTTCTTTATTGGATAAGATAAGATAGACTTAGCAAAACAAAAAAATTTACACTAATATTTTCCATGGAAAATAATTAAATTAAAAACAAATGAAACCGAGATGTTCGAAATAATTATTAACACTGATAACAATGATTATTTGGCATCACAGGTTACATGTGACAATTAAAAAACAATAAAAAGAACACATGAAAACTAAAACAATAAAGCATAAAGTAGGAAGTCCAATGGTAAACATGGGACCAGTCAGATTAAGACAACCGTTACCTACACAGGGAATAGAAATGGTTGATCCGTTTTTATTACTTCATCATTATGGACCATACGCCATAAGCGCATTTAATAACCCATTTGATTTAGGACCGCATCCACATAGGGGATTTGAGCCAATAACGTTATTATTCAAAGGAGAGCAATTACATAGAGATTCTCTAGGTAATGAAATGTTGGTGAAAGCAGGAGATGTTCAATGGACTACAGCTGGGAGAGGAATTATTCATGCTGAAGGTCCCTCTAAGGAATTTGTAGAAAGAGGAGGGGATTTGGAAGGTATCCAGTTATGGTTGAATCTACCAGCGGAAAAGAAAATGATGACTCCGAATTATCAACATGTGAAAAGTGAAGATATAGCTACTGTCCAAGATGAAGATGGGAACTTCATATTAAAAGTCATAGCAGGAGCTCAAAAGGGTGTAAATGGTAGAATTCTAACACAAACGGAAGTGAATGTTTTTACAGCTGATGTCAAGGATTCTGGAAAAATGATGGTGGAGATTCCAGAGCATCATGAAGTATTAGTGTATCTTTTAGATGGTGAAGTTTTAGTTAATAATCAAGCAACTTTGAAAAAAGGAGCTGCGCAAATGATAACTTTTCATCAAGATGGAGATCAGATAGAACTGGAAGGCAGAGGAGAGAGTCGCTTATTAATTCTTTCAGGAGCTCCTATAAAAGAAAAAGTTGCTTCTTGGGGACCTTATGTCATGAATAATCAAACTGAGATAATGGAAGCATTAAGGGATTATCAGCAAGGAAAAATGGGATATTTGTATTAACAATGTTCGTTTTTATATCCAATTTAGAACCGTATTTGAAACATCAAATACGGTTCTTTTATATGATAAGTTAAAAAGTAATACCTTTGTAAACAAAAAAGTTGATCTATTTAATTTTAGCGGCACTATTAGCCATTTTTTATTTTGATTTAAAAGAAAGGCAGGTTTATATTCTGTTATTCCTTTTTATAATTGGTTTAGGAGGATTCTTATTTTATCGAAACACAACAATAGAACTTTATTCAATTAGTATTGCTACAAACATCATTTGTTTATTATTGATTGGTATTGTTTTGTGGGGGTATAGTAAATTCAAAATGAAGATATCGTTATACGATGGGATAGGTATTGGAGATTTTTTGTTTTTTCTATTTATGGCAGTTAGTTTTCCGACGAATGTCTTTTTGGTATTGTTTTCATTTTCATTAATTTTTTCACTAATTTTATTTATGATCTTGAAACCAAAATTGAAGCATAAAACTGTACCCTTAGCAGGATTGCAGGCGTTGTTTTTGTTTATTTTATTATTTATAAATTTGATCTTCGATTTATTAAACTTATATGCTATCTAATGGAAAAGAATAAATACGATATCCCTACCGAAATTCTGCAGGTGATTTCTTCTGATTTGGCCTACGACTACAGAATCGTCCCTTTCAAAATAGATGAAGGAGTGCACATGTTCTATACGGATAAAAAGGACCTGATAGGATTGACCAATGAGCTTCAAATTATTTTAGGGAAGAATGTAAAGCTTGAAGAAAAAGACACGGAGTTGTTAAATAGTTATTTGCTCAATAACTATCGAAAAAGGAAACAAAAATTAAGTACGACTTTACAATACTCCGAAGATTTCTTATTAAATATTATACATGAAGCTAAAGAAATAGGAAGTAGTGATATCCATTTAGAAGCTTTTGAGAATCAGAAAAGAGTTCGATTTAGAATTGACGGAAAATTAATAGAAAAGTATGTGATTGCTTTTGAAGAGTACCCTAAAATTATCAACCGTTTGAAGATAATGGGAGGTATGGATATTTCAGAAAAAAGATTGCCTCAAGATGGTAGAATAAATATTAATACGGAACATGAGGATTTTGATATAAGGGTATCTTCATTACCGACATTGCATGGAGAAAAGGTTGTGTTGCGTATTCTATCTAAAAACAATCTTTCCCTACAGCTAACAAACTTAGGATTTACTGAGGCTGAATTAGCAGGGTATAATAAAGCTGTAAAAAAGCCCAATGGAATTATTTTAATTTCTGGTCCAACAGGGTCAGGTAAAACCACAACTTTATACGCGACCTTAAAGCAATTAAATAAAGAAGACACGAATATTCTAACAATAGAAGATCCAATTGAATATACACTTGAAGGAGTTAATCAGGTTCAGTTAAAGGAAAATATAGGGTTGGACTTCGCTAGTACACTACGAACTTTTTTAAGACAGGATCCAGATGTGATAATGGTAGGGGAGATTCGTGATGTTGCTACAGCAAATATGGCCATTAGAGCTGCTTTAACAGGACACTTGGTGTTATCAACAATTCATACAAATTCGGCATGGGGAACTATTTCCAGATTGATTGATATGGGAGTTCCTTCATTTTTAATAGCAAGTACTTTAAATGTAAGTGTTGCTCAACGTTTAGTTAGAAAGTTATGTGATCACTGTAAGGAAGAAACAGAGATCGAAAAAAACGGTCTAGACGATTACCAAGAGTTTGAACCTGTTATTTCGAAACATTATAAGGCTGTTGGTTGCGAAAGTTGTTACCATACTGGTTATAAAGGAAGGAAGGCTATTTATGAAATCATCCCAGTAACCAAAGAGATTGTTTCAGCTATAAAAAGAGAAGAATTGGAAATCGATGGTTATCTAAATGAAAATGGCATTAAAACCTTAAAAGAAAATGCCATAGAACTAGTTAGACAAGGAGTTACTTCTATAGAAGAAGTGTATTCGTTATTAATTTCGTAGAGCTATGTTAAAACAAAAGAAAACACTCATATTACTTGTTGCAGTTCTCGTTGTTTGGGGAATAATCGGATTTCAAATATTTTCGTATTTAAACCCTGAAGAAGAAGAACTGCAAGAGATATCAATAGAAGAGTTCAGTCCTATAGTTAAAAAGCAAAAAGAAACGTATCAAGTTAAAATACATAAAAGAGATCCTTTTTTAGGAAAGTTACTAATCAAACCTAAAACGGTTAAAAGACCTATAGTTAAAAAAGATCCAATCATTTTCCCGAGTATTCAGTACAATGGTATCGTTGAAAGTAACAAAAAGAAAGCTTTTGTTTTAACTGTGAATGGCCAGCAAAAAGTACTTAACAAAGGACAAACTTTTAATGAAGTAAAGCTTATAAGAGGAACTTCTAAAGAAGTATTACTGAGTTATAAAGGTAAAAGGCAAACATTTAAAATAAAAGGTTAGTGTCTACCATTTTAAAAAAAATAAAAGCAGGGGCGTTACAATATGTGCTTATCATTTCGGTAATTATAGCTATAATTTTATTAGGCTTTATCATGTTGATTAATATTCAACAAAAAGTGGCTTCAAAAAATAGACTTTACAAGGAAGCTATAACCAATGTGATGAATGGTTTTTCATATCACGCTAAAAATGAAATTGCTTATGATCAAGAAGTTAAGCAAAATTTTTCTGCAAATCTTCAGGAAGAAACAACATTAATAAGAAAGTCTTGGGGAATTTTTGATTTAGGTATTGTAGCATCAAAGGTAAAGAAAGAATATTTTTCTAAAGTAGCTTTAATGGGATGGAAAACTGATAAACCCAAAGCACTTTATTTAAAAGAAAATAACACCCCTTTGATAGTTGTTGGAAAAACTAAGATAGTTGGTAATGTTTACTTACCTATTCAAGGTATTAAAACAGGAAACATTGCGGGAAACTCTTTTTATGGAAGTCAATTGTTTTACGGAAGAGAGTTTCGTAGTCAACAATCTATGCCAACATTGAAGAATAAGAACTCAATTAGGAAATGGTATAATTTGGATTTTATAGAAGGAGAGAGTATGTTTTTCGAGTTGGAAGATGGTATGGAACTTACTAATTCTTTTACGAAACCCACGTTAGTTTACCCAGGTGATGGTAATTTGACGTTAAGGAGTTTAGATTTAGCAGGAAACATTGTTATTAACTCTAGATCTAAAATTGTTGTTGAACGCACTGCTAACTTAAAAGATTTGATTTTAATAGCTCCAGAAATCCATATTAAAAAGGGTGTTGAAGGAAACTTTCAATGTTTTGCCAGAACTAAAATTATTGTTGAAGAAAATTGCCAACTGAATTATCCTACCGCTCTAACAATATTTAATAAGGTAGAGGATAAAGAAAATAGAATAGAAATAGGGAAGAAGTCTAGTGTTTCAGGATGTATTGTATATGATACAGAGACTAGCAAGCCAAGAAGCTTTTATACTCCGCAGGTTATTATTTCTGAAAATGCAATTATAACAGGAGATGTTTATTGTTCTGCTAGTACAGAGATTTTAGGCACGGTAAAAGGAACGGTTTACACCAACAACTTTTTAACCAAACAATCGGGAAGTACCTATATCAACCATATTTATAACGGACAGATTTTGTACAATGAATTACATGACGAATTTGCAGGATTAAATGTCGATTCTAAAAATAGTAGTATTGTAAAATGGTTGTATTAAAAAAAGTAAAGGCCTCTTCGCTAAACGAAGTAATTGTAGCCACGGTAATTATTGTATTAGTTTTCGGTATAGCCGTTGCTACTCTTAATAATATACTCATGAATACGGCTAATAAAAATACGAGCAGTATTGATAACCGAATCAATGAGTTAATTTATAGTTATCGAAATGAGAAGTTAAAACTTCCTTATCGAGAAGAATCGGAGGATGTATCTATCGATATAACTGAAGTCCTAGAAGGAGAAAATAGAAGTATTCAATTTAATATTTTGAATAAAAGAAACAAGAAGAAAATAGAACGCAAAGTGTTTTCAAATGAATAAGGTTAAGGCATTTACACTTACAGAAATATTGGTAGTAATGATCATTTCTACCATTGTAATATCGTTAGCTTTTACAGTATTGAATATGGTTCAAAAACAAGTTAGTGTTATAAAAAAAACAATCGATATTAAGGAGAATATTCAAAGTTTAGAACGTGTTCTGTGGAGAGACTTTAATGAATTTGGACATGCTGAATTGAATGGAAATCAATTGTATTTTAAAAGTTTAATAGACTCGGTGTCATATACCATTAATGATGAAATTATCATTAGAAATAGTGATAGTATTAATTTAGTTGCTCTATCCAGTATTTTTTATTTGGATGGCGAAGTTTGCAAGAAAGGACATGTTGACGCTATTAAAGTTAATTTTAAAGCTCCTTATTCCTCAAATGATTTGTTCATTTTTGGATATAAAGATGCCAGTTTTTATTTAAATCAATAAGCTATGGGATTTAAAGTAAATAGTGTAAAGAAAAATAAAGAAGAGAAGTCATCTTTCGATATTGATGCTATTTTAAAGAAAGAAATTAGTTTTGGAGGAAGTTCTTTCTCGAATAAGAAAAAAGAAGCTTTCTATACAGAATTATTTGTACTACTTCAAGCAGGTTTGGAGTTGAAGGATGCGCTTGAGTTAATTGAAAAAGAGCAAAAAAAGGAAAGTGATAAAAAGTTAATCCAATACTTAGTTAAAAACCTTATTGAAGGAAAGAATTTTTCTGATAGTATAAAAGAGAAAAAGGAGTTTACAACCTATGAATATTATTCACTTCAAATAGGTGAAAAAACAGGAACAATTGACAGTGTTGTTCAGGAGTTAAGTGATTATTACAAAAAACGTAATGAACAAAAAAGAATGATTAAGAGTGCATTGTCATATCCGATAATTATTCTAAGCACCGCTTTCTTAGCGGTACTTTTTATGTTGAATTTTGTCGTTCCGATGTTTGCTGATATTTTCAAACAAAACAATGTTGACTTACCATGGATAACCAAGAAGATTATCGGTCTGTCAAATTTCTTTAAAGAATATTATTGGATCTTTTTGCTGTTCTTTTTAGGGAGTTATTTCCTACAAAAACTAAACAAGAATAAAGTATGGTATAAAAAGTTAATCGCTAATGTTTATTTAAGAATCCCGTTTTTTGGAAATTTCATTCGTAAAATAAAAATAGCCCAATTTACACAAGCAATATCACTATTAATTAGTGCGAAAGTCCCTGTTTTAAATGGGATTCAACTAACGCAAAAGATGATTGACTTTTATCCATTGCAAAGTGCGTTAATCGCAATAGAAAAAGACGTTTTATTAGGGAAAACACTTTCTGAAAGTATCCGTAAACATTCCGTTTTTGATTCTAAGATGGTTTCTTTAATCAAAGTAGCTGAAGAAACGAATCAAAACCAAATTATATTCGAGCGGTTAACAAATCAGTATAACAAAGACATAGAGTATCAATCTAAAAGCTTGAGCACAATTTTGGAACCATTAATCATTTTAATACTGGGGATTGTTGTAGCCACCATTTTAATAGCGATGTACATACCAATGTTTAAGCTTAGTACAATTATTGGTTAATTCTTATATACTAAAACCATAAGGGTAGGTAATCAGAGCTTATCTCAGGATGAAACAAAGGAAATGGTTAATCTCTTGTTACTTCTCTTAGATTTTTTTCTTGATCTACTTCCCAAACATTAAAAACACCATCTCCATCAAAGTCTGTCAAAGCTGTAGCACGAGCTTTATAGGCGTTTTTAGAAGCTTGAATTATTTCATAACTATAGTTTGCATTTCCTCCTTCATTTATTGATTTTGGAGGAATAAAGTCAATCTCATTAAAATCAGTAGAATATTTTGAGTGCAGGTAAAAGTGAGCCTTTTGTAAACCATGTATTTGGTTTAATTGAGTTTGAGCTTCAATGCTCCTAGCCCTAGCAATTTGCGGTAATAAATTGGGTAACGCAATTAAAATTAGGATACCTATAATTACAAGAACAACTAAAAGTTCTTGAAGATTATATGCATTAACTTTTTTAGATAATTTCAATTTCATAATTATTTTATAGAGTTCATATCAAAGTCCAAAGGTATAAAAAACCAAATAATTTTTTACCTTTACACCCAATTTAAGAAAAAAAGAAAAAGAGATTTAAAAAATATCCGTATTTTAAACAGAAAAATGTTAAACCTAAAATAAATAAATTGAAAAAGAAAATAATTTTAGTAACAGCTTTTTTGCTTTTAGTCAGCAATTTAGTAGGTCAAAATGTGAGTAATGATTTTGACCGGATTAACAAACTTCAAGCTAAATTAAATAATTTATCGAATACGATTCCAGGACTATCTAAGACTGTTGATATAAATATTACGGATGCCAATTTACCAGTGTTTATTAATACAATGGCAAATACGCATCAAGTAAACATTAGTGTTGATCAAGAGTTGTTTAACCAAAAAGTATCTTACAATTTTTCCGAGACAACGGTAAAAAATGTATTGTTGCATTTATGTAAGGAATACTCGTATACAATTGATAATGTCGGGAATATCTTAACGCTTAAAAAACACATCCCAGTAGTTGTTTCAGTTCAGAAAGAACAACGTATAATTCCAGTTTCATATGATGCTTCGCAAGATAAGTTTAGTGTAGAGCTACAAAATGACTCAATATCTAAAGCATTTAAGAGAATTACAGATGTAACGGGTAAGAATTTGGTTTATGCATCCGGACTTGGAAATAGAATGTTGACGGGGTATATCAAAGAAAAGTCATTAGAAAGTGCTTTGGACAAATTAGCTTTTTCAAATAATTTGGAAGTAATCAAAACTAAAGATGATTACTATTTATTTCAAGGATTAGAAGCTAGTAATGCAAATATCAAAGGGAGTTCGAATGGTAAAAGGCCAAGAATAAAACCTAGAAGGTATAGTAAATCAAACTTTTATTATCAAGTAAAGGATACCTTAAGAAAAGTTGTTGAGGTAGATTTTGAGAATGCTGATATTTCTTCAGTTATAAAGGATATAGGTCATGATTTAAAGATTGACATTTTTACTAGTGCTCCTTTAAATAATTTAGGTAAGGCTTCAATAAAAAGCGAAAGCATTACCTATGATTGGTTACTTTTTAAATTATTGGAAGACACTAATTTTACTTTCAAAAAAGAAGACAACCTGTACATTTTTGGTTCGAACGATAAAGTTTCTTTGAATACGGTTGAAATTATTCCTTTGATGCATCGATCTATTGAGGCGATGAGTACATTAACAAGTACTAGAAATAACAATTTTTCTAATGCTATCAATTCAATTACTCAAGGTACTATTGGAAATCAAGGATTTCAAAACTCAGGGGTAAATTCTAATTTTAACAATAGAAATTTTCAAAACAATAATAATTTTGGACAAAATCAATCTTTTGGAGGAAATACAGGAAGAAATGGTTTTGACAATCAGAATAGAAGAGGAATCCAACAAAGAGGAATTTCTTCTCAATCGAATAATTCTGGAGAGCAAGTTAATGCAATGTTTCCGAAATACGTTACTGGAGGTTTAGATATTAAGGTCGATAGAGAACGTAATAGTTTTATCGTTTCTGGTGATCCTCAAGAGATAAACAGGTTAAAAACGTTTATTAAAGAAATTGACAAACCTATTCCAGTTATTCTTATTGAGGTAATGATTTTAGAAGTAAGTAAATCGGCTACTTTAAATACTGGTGTTGAATTGGGGATAGGAGACAAACCTGTTACGGATCAAGGGAAGTTATTTCCTTCTGGAGATATAACTTTAGGAGCCACAACAATCAATAAAATTATAGGAGGATTTAATGGGTTTGGATCTTTGAATGTTGGAAAGGTTGTACCTAATTTCTATGCACGCATTCAAGCAATGGAATCCAACGGGAACATTAAAATTCGATCAACACCAAAATTAGCTACTCTAAATGGTCATGAAGCCATTTTGTCAAATGGTGAGCGTTCATATTATGCCATTACTAGAAGAGATATTATTGGAGCACAAAATCCTCAAACTACTGAAATAAGAAATTATGTACCAATTGATGCTGATTTATCAATTGCTATAAAACCTATGGTAGCGGGAGATGATCAAATTACGATGAGTATTAATGTTGTACAGTCAAGCTTTAACGGAAAGCGAATAGAAGAAGATGCGCCTCCAGGCATGAATTCGAGAGAATTTAACTCAATTATTCGAGTAAAAAATAATGATGTAGTTATTTTAGGAGGACTTGAAGAAAATTTGAAAAATGATTCAGGTTCTGGTGTTCCTTTTTTAGCTAGAATCCCTATTATTAAATGGTTTTTCAGTAAAAAAACAAGAATCGATTCAAAAAAGAAATTATCTGTTTTAATTAAGCCTACAATTATTAAATAATGCTAAAGGATAGTTTACTATATGGAAACACTTATTGCGCTATCGAATATAGTGTTAATGAAGTAGGAGAGGAACTGTTCATTGCGTTATTGCTGCTTAAGAAAAATGGTGAGTTAGAGGTTAAAACCAAAGAAAAATTCAAGTCGCCAATTGAGTTAAGGGATTTTCTAAAGAAAGAAAAACAAAAGCACCTGGTTTTAGTTATAAATAATCAGCAAGTATTATTTAAGACAATTGAAAAAAACGAAAAAAATCCTATTAGCGTTGCTTTTCCAACAGTAAACAAAAAGGATTTTCTTTCTGAAGTTCAGCACAGCGCTGAAAAATCCTTCGTGGGGATTGTAAGAAAGAATTATGTTGAAAGTCTTGTCGATTTTTTAAAAAAAGACGGAATCGCTGTTTTGGACATAGTTATAGGAGGTCTGTCTGTTTTTGGTTTATTAGAGGTATTTCCAGAGAATGATGAAGTATATACAACCAATTCCAAAGTTACTATTCATCAGAATCAGATTTCTTCAATAGAGACTCGTGTTTTTCATGATCAGACATATGGAATAAATGGTTTAGAACTTGATAATTATCAAATTTTAAACCTTGGAGCTATAGTAAATTTCTATCTAAATAAACAGGTTCAACAATCAAAGGAGGAATTGGAAGAGTTTACTCATAAAACTATATTCACAAAAGGTCTTATGGCAGGACTCGTTTTGATTTTTATAGTGCTTTTAGTGAACTTTATGTTTTTTTCGAAATACTATAGTAAAATAGAACGGCTCCAAGCGGATTTGACCGAACATAGTCAAACCAAAGAAGTTTTAAAAAAGATAGCGAAAGATGTAGATAAGAAAAAGAAACTTTTACAACAAATTCAAAGTTCAGGAACTAGTAGCTTGTCGAAATATGTAGATCAGTTGGTGAGCGAAATACCAAGATCTGTTTTATTACAAGAAGTGAATTATCAACCATTTCTTACAGTAATAAAAGAAGATAAGTTGATCAAGAATGAATTAAAAACACTATCCGTTTCTGGAGTTTTTAAGGATAATGCTGAGTTAAGTGATTGGATAGATATTATTGAAAAGAAACAATGGGTAAAAAAGGTAGATGGACTTTCCATTGAACGCGACACTAGAAAGAAAGTATCGAAATTTTACTTCCATATAAAAATTGATTAAGATGAATTATAAAAAGAAAAATATAGCCCTCTTAATCGTTTTTATTCTAGGTATGATTTTGATTTACTTTTTAACGATTTCAAAGACCATAGAGAGTAAGTCTCGATTAGAGCAATTGGAAAAAGAAAAGGCGGAGGTTCAATCCATTTCAAATAGAGTTTTAGGTTTAAAGAAACAAGCGATCTCAATCGACTCTATTTTATCTAAAGAGAATATTTCTATTACTAACTCCTTTCAACAAATATTATTAAAGAAAATCAATACATTTAGAATTGATCATGCTGTTGAAATCATTGGTGTAGAAAACCCAGTTCAAGTAAAAGATAATGGGATTAAAGTTTTATTGTATCCATTATCAGTAAAAGGGAACTTCAATGATTTATTAGCGTTTTTAAATTATATGGAAGCCCAAGGATTGGCAGAGATTAAAAATTATGAATTTGTAAAGAAAAAGAATTACAGTACTCGAAAGGAGTACATTATTTTAAAATTGTATCTAAAAAAAATTATAGAAGAGGTATGAGATTAAAGTCATACGTCTAAAGTCGAAAGTCTCAATTAAAATCAAGTATTGTCAGGTCGAATATTGTCGAAAATAAAAAATTTTTATTTGAAGATAGCTTAGAAAGTAAGTAGAGACCTTATACATATGAAGAATCCTTATAGACTTCTAAGATCTGTAGGATCTCAAAGAAGATTAAGAATCTAAGAATTAAATATCAATTAAATTATAACTTACTATGAAAGCAACGATAAAAATTGCAGTAATTGCTATGTTTTTGTTTAGTATTAGAACTGTAGCGCAACAAAATGAATATCCAATAACCCAACCAATAGTAAAAGTTAATAACAGTCCTTGGTATGGTTTAGGAAGAAGTAATTTAACCATGCCAAGTGCAAATTATGAAGCGGTCCAACTAGCAGGTTACTATGGATTGCTATTCAAAACGTATCAAGGAGAGTTTGTTTTACATCAAAATGGTAAAGTTGGTATAGGTACAAATAATCCAAATGCGACGTTACAAATAGGGGATAGCGATAATACGGGAAGTCCAGCAAATGAATTAGAAACAAAGAGACTTGCTCTGGCTCCAGTTGTCCATAGTGGGTCAGATTGGTTCTTTACAGCAAGAGATAACACACCATTTGCTAATTTAGATATTGGTTATGGAAGTAATAAAACATTGACTTTAAGGCATGATGGCAATGTTGGAATCGGTACAACAATGCCAAAAGCAAACCTTCAAATTAGTGGAGAAAATACTGTTTCAAGAACATCAGTTAAAGACTTACTTTATTTATCTAGCAAACATGTTAATTCAGGATATGATGGTTTTGGAACTGGAATTGTTGATTTTAGAGGAACTTATCAGAACACTACTCCGCATGCAGTTAATAGAATTTCTTTTATTGAAAGAGGCCATTCTGCGGCGGATAGAGGTGGAGCGATTACTTTTGCAACAAAAGAATTAAGCTCAGGGAGTGCTGCTCCAGTTGAAAGGATGCGAGTGGATTATAATGGTAATGTAGGTTTGGGGACTACAAATCCAGAAGTGAAGCTACATATTATTGATGAAAAAGCGATATCAAGGACTTCTGTAAGGGATATGCTGTATTTATCTGCTAAAAATATTAACAGAGGTTATGATGGTTTTGGAACTGGAATTGTGGATTTTAGAGGAACCTACCAGAATACTACTCCTCATGCAGTTAATAGAATTTCTTTCATTGAAAGGGGGCATTCCGCGGCGGATAGAGGTGGAGCAATTACTTTTGCAACGAAAGAATTAAGCTCAGGGAGTGCTGCTCCAGTTGAAAGGATGCGAGTGGATTATAATGGTAATGTAGGAATAGGTACTACATCTCCAAATTTCAAATTAGATATTAATGCAGGAGGAAGTTTGCAAAATGCTTTTCATATAGGTACAAGTCATGACGATGGAGGTAAAATTTATACTTCATATGAAAATGGAAGTGGGTATTTAAATTTTGTTGAATATGATGACCCATTCGTTTTGAACTTTATTCAAACCGTAGATGGAGGAATAACAGAAAAAATTTACTATCACAGAGGGAAATTTGGAATCGGAACTTCAACGACTGGATCTCATAAGTTGGCTGTTGAAGGTTCAATTGGAGCAAGAGAAATTAAGGTAGAAGCTGCTCCAAACTGGTCTGATTTTGTTTTTTATGAAAATTATGACCTTCCAACCCTTACCGAAGTAGAAAACCATATCAAGGAAAAAGGACATTTAAAAGATATTCCAAGTGCAGAAGAAGTGGCCAAAGATGGATTTTATTTAGGCGCAATGGATGCAAAATTATTGCAAAAAATTGAAGAATTGACTTTGTATACAATTGAGCAGGAAAAGGAGATTAAAAAATTGAAATCTGAAAATAACGAAGTGTTGGAGTACAAAAAGAAAACTGTGAAACTTGAAAGAGAAGTAGAAGTTTTAAAAGAATTAGTAAACAAACTATTAAATAAAAAATAAGAGATGAAATTAAGAATTAAAATTGCAGTTATTGCTGTATTTGGAATGTGTTTAGGAGTGAATGCACAATGGAATACAAATGGGAATAATTCGACAACAGGTTCAGTTCAAGCTGGACAGTTCGTTTTAACCTCAGGAGATGGAAAGTCAGGCTTTTATATTCAAAAACCAGAGTCATCAGATGATCCATTTAAAATTACAATGGGGTCACAAACGATAAAAGGAGGTATAATGATCGGTAGAGAAGATTGGAATAGCAAAGTTATGATTCCTTGGAATGTAGGAATCGGTACAAATGATCCGAAGGGTAAATTAGATGTGAACGGAAGTTATTTTTCAAGAGGTCGCGAAGTGATGGTTTCTGATGGTTTATCTAGTTATATGAAAACCGCGGGTAATATATATTTTGAGAATTCTAATGCTGTTTTAGCAACCATGTTAAATAATGGTAATTTAGGAATTGGAACAACAAGTCCCAATGCGAAACTAGATGTTAATGGTATCATCCAAGCTGGAGATAATAATGCCACAAAAGGAGGGGTGTTTTTAGCTCAAAAATATGGTGGAAACGATTATATCGGAACATTAAGTTCAAATTATAGTTCGGGAGCTTTGATATTAGGTTATGGAGCAGCAGGAATGAAAAATCAAGGAGCTTCTGGTCATTTGGTTTCTACTTTTGATAACTTTTCATCCCATAGAGGAGCATTGAGGATAGGAAAAGGAACTTTGGAGTTTTTGTCAACACCAAGTGCTGTTCAGACGACGGTTGATAGTGAGTTAAGTGTAAAGTCTAGATTTTACGTGGATAATAATGGTGATGTAGGTATAGGGACGACTGATCCTGGCGCGAAAATAGACTTGCTAACTGATTTGACTAGTTTTGAATCGTTTCTTCAAGCGAAAACTAAGGATGCACCAGAGGATTATTTTGCACTGAAAAACGCAACGGGAGCTAATGGTCAATTTATACCAAACCTTATTGGTAGACATACGTCTGATAATAGATCGGCATTGTATTTGAGTGGATGGATAAAAGAAGGTAATGATCAAGGGGATAATCCCATAATGACTTTCGATTCAAGAATTGAAGGAAAACCCGCCATAAATAGACCTTTATTTGGTTGGGATTCTCATGGACAAAGGAGAATGACATTACTGGCAAATGGAGATTTAGGTATAGGTACTGCAAATACCAAAGGTTTCAAGTTAGGTGTTAAGGGTAAAATAGCAGCAGAGGAAGTTAAAGTTGCAGCTTTTTCAAACTGGTCTGATTTTGTTTTTTATGAAAATTATGACCTTCCAACCCTTACCGAAGTTGAAAATCATATTAAAGAAAAAGGACATTTAAAAGATATTCCAAGTGCAGAAGAAGTGGCCAAAGATGGATTTTATTTAGGCGCAATGGATGCAAGATTGTTACAAAAAATTGAAGAATTGACTTTGTATACAATTGAGCAGCAAAAAGAAATAGAGCAATTAAAAAAGGAAAATTCTGAGGTAAAGCAACTAAATCAAAAACTTTTAGAAGTTTATAAGAGATTAGAAAAGTTAGAAAACCAATAGCGTTTAAAATTTACCGTTAGAAAATAAAAAACCTCACAGATTTTAAATTCTGTGAGGTTTAATTATATATAAATCTCACTACTCAATACTAACAGCGTAGCGATCTAATATCTATAAAACTATAAGTGAATTACTTCATCATAGGCATCAGCAACAGCCTCCATAACCGCTTCACTCATCGTTGGGTGAGGGTGGATAGCTTTTAATACTTCATGACCAGTAGTTTCTAATTTACGACCTAATACAGCTTCAGCAATCATATCGGTAACGCCTGCACCAATCATATGACAACCTAACCACTCACCATATTTAGCATCGAAAATTACCTTTACGAAACCATCAGGAGTACCAGCAGCTTTGGCTTTACCAGAAGCAGAGAAAGGGAATTTACCAACTTTAATGTCATATCCTTGCTCTTTTGCTTTGTCTTCAGTTAAACCAACAGAAGCAATTTCAGGAGTCGCATATGTACATCCAGGGATATTTCCGTAATCGATAGTTTCGGTATGTAAACCAGCTATTTTCTCAACACAAGTAATTCCTTCCGCAGATGCAACGTGTGCTAATGCAGGACCAGGAGTTACATCACCAATAGCATAATATCCAGGAATATTTGTTTGATAGAAATCATTTACTAAAATCTTGTCTCTATCAGTAATAATTCCAACATCTTCTAAACCGATGTTTTCAATGTTTGTTTTAATACCTACAGCCGATAAAACTACGTCAGCTTCTAATACTTGCTCTCCTTTTTTAGTTTTAACCGTAGCTTTAACACCATCTCCTGAAGTATCAACAGACTCAACAGAAGAGCTCGTCATTACTTTAATTCCAGCTTTCTTGAAAGAACGCTCCATTTGCTTAGAAACATCTTTATCTTCAACAGGAACAATGTTTGGCATAAACTCAACAATAGTTACATCAGTTCCCATAGAGTTATAGAAGTGAGCAAACTCAACTCCAATAGCACCAGAACCAACAACAATCATTGACTTAGGTTGTGTAGGTAACGTCATTGCTTCACGGTAACCAATTACCTTTTTACCATCTTGAGGTAAGTTTGGTAATACACGTGAGCGAGCTCCTGTAGCAATAATAATATGATCCGCTGAATATTCAGTTACTTTACCATCCTTATCAGTTACATCAACTTTTTTACCTGTCTTAATTTTACCAAATCCGTCGATTACATCAATTTTATTTTTCTTCATTAAGAATTGAACACCTTTGCTCATTCCCTCAGCAACACCACGACTACGCTTAATAACAGCATCAAAATCTTTATCAATAGCCTCAGCCTTTAAACCATATTCATCAACATGCTTTAAATAATCATATACTTGTGCAGACTTTAATAAAGCTTTGGTTGGGATACATCCCCAGTTTAAGCATATTCCACCTAAGTTTTCTTTTTCAACTACGGCAGTTTTAAATCCTAATTGTGATGCTCTAATGGCAGTTACATAACCTCCAGGACCACTTCCAATTACTAGTACGTCGTATTTCATGTTTTAGTTGTTTACTTAATTTTATAAGAAGCAAGATTAAAAAAACAATTGCTCCTTTGAATTCATTAATTTAATTTATTTGGGCGTTCGAGCGGGCTTTCTGTTATATCTTTTGTTTTCTATTCTCGTTAGTTACTTCGTAAACTCGAATAAAAACCAAAAGGATGCCACTTCAATCCCTAACGCTAGTTTAATTATGAATGTTAAGTTTTGAATTAACAGTTCAACATTCATAACTCATAATTCAACATTCATAATTAAAAATCTACATTCTTTCTGGAACGTTAATTCCTAACAATTTGAATGCTAATTTTATGGTGCTCGCTACTTTGTTTGATAGCTGAACTCTAAATATTTTTTTATCCTCATTTTCTTCTCCTAAAATAGATACATTTTGATAAAAAGAATTAAACTCTTTTACCAAATCGTATGTGTAATTCGCCACAACAGCAGGAGAATAACTTTTAGCTGCTTGTTGAATAGTATCAGGGAAAAGAGCTAGTTGTTTAATTAACTCCTTTTCTTTTTCGTGTAACGCAATACCTGATATCTCTTTACTATAATCGAACTCAGCTTTTCTTAAGATAGACTGGATTCTAGCATAGGTATACTGAACAAATGGCCCCGTGTTACCTTGAAAATCAACAGAAGCTTGAGGGTCAAACAAAATTCTCTTTTTAGGATCAACCTTTAAAATGAAATATTTTAAAGCTCCTAAACCGATTGTTTTGTATAAAGAATTCTTTTCTTCAGTTGAATAGCCTTCCAATTTTCCTAATTCTTGAGAAATCTCTTTAGCAGTATCTGCCATTTCAACCATTAAATCATCGGCATCAACAACAGTTCCTTCTCTCGATTTCATTTTACCAGAAGGTAAATCTACCATTCCATAACTTAAGTGATATAAATGATCTGCCCAGTTATATCCTAACTTTTTAAGAATTAAGAACAATACTTTAAAGTGATAATCTTGTTCATTTCCAACGGTATAAACCATTCCACTTAAATCAGTAAAATCTTTCGCTCTCTGAATAGCAGTTCCAATGTCTTGGGTCATATATACAGCAGTTCCGTCAGAACGAAGTACTAATTTTTCATCAAGTCCTTCATCCGTTAAGTCGCACCAAACAGAACCATCTTCTTTCTTGAAGAAAACGCCATCTTTTAATCCTTGTTCAATAACATCTTTTCCTAAAAGATAGGTGTTACTTTCATAATATAACTTATCAAAATCAACTCCAATGTTTTCGTAAGTAACATCAAATCCTTTGTAAACCCAACCGTTCATCATTTCCCAAAGAGCTACTACTTCTTTATCTCCGGCTTCCCACTTACGTAACATTTCTTGCGCTTCAAGGAATAAAGGAGCTTGTTTTTTAGCGTCGTCTTCAGAAACACCATTTGCTACTAAAGCGTTGATTTCTTTTTTGTATTCTTGGTCAAACTTTACATAGTAATTTCCTACAAGTTTGTCTCCTTTTAAACCAGTAGATTCAGGAGTTTCTCCATTCCCATATCTTTTCCAAGCTAACATCGATTTACAAATATGAATACCTCTATCATTAATGATTTGAGTTTTGTAAACTCTATGTCCTGCTGCTTTTAAAATTTCCGATACAGCATATCCTAATAACACGTTTCTAACATGCCCTAAATGCAATGGTTTATTGGTGTTTGGAGATGAGTATTCAACCATACGAGCATCTCTAGTATCAACTTCAGCATAACCATAGGTTTCATTCAATGAAATTTGATTGAAAAAATTGGTGTAAAAACTATCCGCAATTACTAGGTTTAAAAAGCCTTTTACAACATTGTAACTAGTAACATCCTCAACATGCTCCACTAAGTATTTTCCTAAATCTTCACCAATTTGAACTGGATTTCCCTTCCTATACCGCAGTAATGGGAATACTACCACTGTAATATCTCCTTCAAAATCTTTACGGGTTGCTTGAAATTCAACATTAGGAATTTCTACATCATACAAGGCTAAAAATCCTTCTTTTACTTTAGTTTCTAGTACGTTTTGAATATTCATTAATTGTCATAAATTGAAGTGCAAAATTACATAAATTATTTGGATGATATTTAAACTGATTCTAACAATTTATATGGGTATTTTTGCGACATGAAAATCATAAGTTTTTGATGAGAATTTAAGGTGGATATTGGAGTAAAATATTGGTTTTTAATGATAATAATGTAAGTGATGATAGATAAGGATTTAGAGAATTTACCACGTTTAGCAAAGGAAGCTAAAGAGGAAAACATAAAATACTTTAAGAAATTAAAGAAGAGAACTCCAAAACGATTGGATGTACTAATGCAAGAAATTCATGAGGAAGAGTTTGAGAGAACCGATTGTTTAACTTGTGCTAACTGCTGTAAAACAACAAGTCCGATGTTCACTTATAAAGACATTGAACGAATAGCAAAACATCTAAAAATGAAAGTAGCAGATTTCGTTGCTCAATATTTAAGGATTGATGAAGATGATTTTCATGTATTAAAAACGGCTCCATGTCCTTTTTTAGATGAAAGTGATAATAGTTGTTTCATTTATGATGTTCGTCCAAAAGCTTGTTCAGAATATCCACATACAAATAGAAAAAAGTTTATTCAATTGGCAAACCTTACGGTTAAAAATACTGAAGTTTGTCCAGCAACCTATAGAATAGTAGAGGAGTTGAAGAAGAGATTGCCTTAATAAAAAGAAAGGCTGATTTTAAAACTTTCTTAACTTTATAAATCAGCCTGAAAAACTTTTATAAAATTGAATATCCAAATATTACTGAAAAAGTTCGATATTCAGAATTCCAAAATATATAATCACCTAAAACATTTCTTGGTGTCTGATATCTTAGCTCAACACTATATTTGTTGTTGTATTTATAACCAAGGCCAACGGCGAAATTATTTCTAGTATTAATTTCTAAACTTTCGATTGTATCGAAATCTATATTTGAACTATTATTAATATCAAAAACAAATGAGCTATTAATAAAAATTTTGGAATTGTCGTTTAGAAAAAAGTAATGTCTAATACCTATTGGGATTTCAATAGAGTTATAATTAACAGTAGTATTTCCAAATGCTGATTCAGCCTCTGATTTAAAATACTGATAGGTAGGTTCAATAATTAATGCCCATTTATTTTTATTAAACGGCATGATGAATTCAGCTTCAATTCCTACTCTGAAAGTAAGGTTGCTTTCAAAATTAGTATTATTTTTTGATAGTGAATTGTCTATTAAGAGATTCGAAAGATTTACCCCTGGTCTAATGTTTAAATGGAATAAGTCACGACTTTGTTTTTTTTCAAAGTTTACATAATTAGTATTGGTACATTCGTTGTATTTTGAAAAATAATAAATAAGATCATTCTTCTTATAAGCTAATTTCTCGACCATTTTAATATTGAGCTTAGCACAGTTCAGATCATTCCAAAGTTGGTTTTTGAACCTATTATTTTTACCTACTTTGTCATTTTCAGTTAAGAAAGATTTATAAATCAATTGTTGAATAGGAGTTGTCGTTTTATTATAAAAATATCTTTTCAAGTTTTTATCTTCATATTGATACAAGTTTGCAGTACCTCCGACCAATACTTTTAGAAAGAGTAATTCCTCTTCAAAAATTGGTTTTCTATCAGAACTTAGTTTATTAACGTTTTCAGAAGACCTATCAATTTTAACTTTCGCTCTAACATATTTCGAAACATTTGTTATCCCAAACTCTTTAACAGTTTCAATATTACCTTTATGAACTTTACCATTATTTTTTAGAGAAAGTTTATACTCAAATTGAGTAGGATTATTTCTCCAATCAACATTCTTGATAAAGCAATTGTTTTTTTTGCCTGAGTTGTCGACATAATACCCATTCTCAAATAAAATTTGTGAATAAGTATTTGAGCTTAAACTAAAAGCTATTAATAAGAATAAATAGTTTTTCATTTTTCAAGTATTTAATTTAATGTTTATATGATTTATGACCATAAAATTTAGTTACTGCTTAGTAAGTACAGTGTGTTTTTAGATCATAAGAGGTATTTTTTGCAATTTTATTGGGTATTATTTAATTTCTGTTTTATATCTTTTATTTCCCTTAACAAAACTTCGTTTTAGGATACTTAATTAAATTAAGAAAAACATACATTTAGCAATTTTGAACAGGTTTAGCTGTTTACTTATCATTGTAAAAGTACATTATTTTTTTAATTTTCTGAAAGAATACGTTATTTAACTTAAACAACTTAATAATTTTAAGTTTTAAATTAAAATACTCTTTATTTTATAAACGGGTATTAACCAGTTTAACCAATGTCCTTTATTTTGTTTTTAACTTAAAATGAGGTAATTTCAAAGATCTAAAAAACAAACGGAAATTAATGGACACGATTATTAATTATTTCGAAAATATACCTCCCGCAAATAGGAGTATGATTTTGATTGGAGGCATAACTTTTTTCTGGCTTTTAGAGAGTGCTGTACCTTTATTCAGTTTTAAGTATAACAAGTGGAAACATGCTTTGCCAAATCTTTTTTTTACTGCAACAACAATTATTATTAATTTCTTTTTAGCATTCTTATTATTAAAAACCTCTGATTGGGTAGTTACAAATGATTTTGGATTAATTAATTGGTTACCCGAAATGCCATTGTGGTTATATGTTCTTTTAGGAGTGCTATTTTTAGATTTCTTTGGCGCTTATTTGGCACATTTAGTAGAGCATAAAGTAATTCTTTTATGGATGGTTCATCTTGTACATCACACAGACCATAAAGTTGATACTACGACTGCCAATAGACATCATCCAATAGAAAGTGTCATTCGTTTTTCATTTACTTTATTAGGAGTGTTTTTAGTAGGAACTCCAATTGGAATTGTTATGTTGTATCAGTCAATGTCATTGATTTTTACTCAATTGACACATGCAAATATAAAAATGCCGAAAAAATTAGATAAGTTACTTAGCTATGTAATTGTATCACCAGATATGCATAAAGTACATCATCATAATTTACTTCCCTATACGGATAGTAATTATGGTAATATATTTTCTATATGGGATCGACTTTTGGGTACCTACATGGAAATGGATAGAGAAGAAATTGTATACGGAGTGGATACATTTCCAGATGAAGTTAAAAACTCAAGTTTGTTGGAATTGTTAAAGCAACCTTTTCAAGGATATAGAAAACCAACGAATTTGGAAGAAATTAATAAATAGTAAACTATACTTTTTTAGAGTTAAACTTTTCAATTAAATATAAAATATGTTTACCTCTTGCTTCACAACCTTTACTTTCATGAATTACTTTGGAGGAAATAAGATGTTTCAATTCTGGATGTACCCATTTCTTTTTTAATCCAAACAAATACAAAGTGTTCATAGTATAAGCTTTAACGGCTATTTTTTCCTGCGAAATTAGCCAATCGAATCCTGTTTCAATTATTAAATCTATGTGTTTGTTTTTAAGGTAGCTTTTGGAGTTATTATCTTTTTTGGAAGTATATGCCATTGCTAAATGTTCACATATTTTGGCACAAGGTCTTTTAACACTATGAAAAGTAGCTTTTGAAATGTTTTTTGTAAAATAGTTTAAATGAGGAAGAATATAATCAATACCATGATGTGTACATATCCATTCTAAAATCCAAGCGGCTTTTATCGATAGTTTGTCATCAACATTGAAAACAAATTTCACTAATTCTTTGAATAAATTTTCGTTATTTAATATAATATTTGCAGCTTTTGTACGATTAACTTTTGAAGCATTAACTACATCATTTAATATAGAAATTAAAGAATCTGAATTCATATTGGTATAGTTTATGTAACTTTGGATATGTTTAAAGAATAACAGAATGATAAAGATAAACAGGATATTTTCAATATCGCTTTTATTACTACTATTTTTAGGAGATTTCACCTATGGACAAAAAGTTAACCAGTTTGATAAAAATGGAAAAAGAACTGGTATATGGAAAAAGAATTATGAGAATGGAAACATTCGTTATACTGGACGCTTCGAAAATGGTAAAGAAGTTGGAACTTTTAAGTTTTACTGGATTACCTCTTCAACTCAACCAATTATAGTTAAAGAATTTACAAGGACTAGCGATACGGCAATGGTAAAATTTTATACACTTGCCGGAAAGTTAAAGTCTAAAGGTAAAATGGTTAAAAAACATAGAGTAGGAAAGTGGCTTTACTATTTTCTTAATGGAGAAGTTATGTCTGAAGAAAACTACTCAAATGGAAAACTGGATGGGGTTTTAAAGAATTATTATCCAAATAGAAAGTTAACTGAAGAGACTCATTACAGTAATGGAAAGAAGCATGGTATATCTAAAGTTTATTCAGAAACGGGAAGTATCTTGGAAGAAGTAAATTATAAAAATGGAAGTTTGGATGGAGAAGGGAAATATTATGATTTAAAAGGAGCTTTAAAGGAAAAAGGAATGTATAAAGATGGAAAACGTCATGGGAAATGGGAGTTTTACATCGATGGACAAGTTTCAAAAAAGAAAAAGGAGAAATTGTCTGAATTTAAAGAATAGGAATTACCTATCCAGCTATTAGAATTTATCATACTTTTAAACGAAAACAAATTCGTAAATTTGTCGCCTCAAAACGAAACTAATGAAACCGGCATGTTTAAAATAATTAATAAACTCAGATGAATGATTATTTTGAACATCCAAGGTTACATGTGACCATTGAAAAACAATAAAAACAAACACATGAAGAGAGTAGTCGTAGGACTTTCAGGAGGGGTAGACAGTAGTGTAACAGCTTATCTTTTAAAGGAACAAGGTTATGAGGTTATTGGATTATTCATGAAAAATTGGCATGATGATTCGGTAACTATTTCTGATGAATGTCCATGGTTGGAAGATAGTAACGATGCTATGATCGTAGCTGAAAAATTGAATATTCCTTTTCAAACGGTAGATTTGAGTAGTCAATACAAAGAACGTATTGTTGATTATATGTTTGCTGAGTATGAAAAAGGGCGTACTCCAAATCCAGATGTTTTATGTAATCGTGAAATTAAGTTCGATGTCTTTATGGATATTGCTTTGAGTTTAGGAGCCGATTATGTAGCAACAGGACATTATTGTAGAAAAGGTGAAGAAGTAATTGATGGAAAAGCAGTTTATAAGTTACTAGCGGGAAAAGATACCAATAAAGATCAATCATATTTCTTGTGTCAATTATCACAAGAGCAATTATCTAAAGCCTTATTTCCTATTGGTGAATTAACAAAACCAGAAGTTAGAGAAATAGCAAAGGAGGCGGATTTAATTACTGCTGATAAAAAAGATTCGCAAGGGTTGTGTTTTATTGGAAAAGTAAGATTACCTGACTTTTTACAGCAAAAGTTACAACCTAAAGAAGGAGAAATAGTACAAATACCAAATAACTTTCATGGTTTTAATCGTACAACACCTGATTTCAATAGTAAAGAAGAAGAACTAGCTTATTTTTCTGAAAAATACAAGTACGTAAAGGAAAATGGTAAAGTTGTAGGAAAGCATCAAGGAGCGCATTACTTTACAAAAGGACAGCGAAAAGGATTGGCCGTTGGAGGAACCAAGGAGCCTTTATTTGTTATTGAAACCGATGTTGAGGAAAACATTATTTATACTGGTGAAGGAAAGAAACATCAAGGGTTGTACCGAAATGTTTTATTTGTTTCTAATGACGAATTACATTGGGTTCGCGAAGATTTAGCACTAAGTCCGGGTGAGACAATGGAAGTAGAGGCAAGAATTAGATATAGGCAATCATTAGAAACAGCAGTACTTCACAAGGTAGAGGAAGGTCTGTATGTAGAGTTTGACAATGCTCAATCGGCGATTCAGGAAGGGCAGTTTGTAGCTTGGTATAAGAATGAAGAGCTGTTAGGTTCTGGAGTAATTAGTTAGCTAATTGTTTAAAAATGAAATAGAAAAGTAGTAATTTAGTTGACATGAGAAAATTACTACTTTTTTTTATTGCTTCCCTTCTGAGTAATTTGACATTCTCTCAGACTGAAGATGCTTGGGTGTTTTTTAAAGATAAACCCGAAGCAAGTACTTATTTGTCCAATCCTACATCTATGTTAACACAACGTTCCATTGACAGAAGAACACGTTTAAACATAGCTTTTGATACAAAAGATGTGCCCATTCATTCTAGTTACTACAATCAGGTAAAAAATACTTCAGGTATCACAGTAATGGCGAAATCAAAATGGTTAAATGCGATTCATGTCACAGGTACTCAAACCGTAATTGATGGTTTATCGACTTCGTTTACCTTTATTGATAAAATTGAATTTGCGAATAAATCATTAAATAGAGCGGTAAACCTTTCTGAAGAAACAAAAGAAAATAATTATGTTAATAAATTTGAAGGTTTAAATACTGAGTTTGATTATGGTGTAGCAAATACTCAAGTAACCATGATTAAAGCTGATTATTTACATCAACAAGGATTTACTGGAGAAGGCATGCATATGGCTGTAATTGATGCAGGTTTTCCAAATGTTCAAACCTTGAGTGCTTTTCAAAGATTAAGAGATAATAATAAGATTTTAGGTGGATATGATTTTGTGAATAGAAGTACTAACTTTTATTCGGGACACAATCATGGGACACATGTATTATCGGATATCGCTGGTTATATAGAGAATCAATTTGTGGGGACAGCACCCGATGCTTCATTTTACCTTTTTATTACTGAAGATACGGCTAATGAAACTCCTTTAGAAGAAAGTCTATGGGTAGAGGCTGCCGAAAGAGCAGATAGTTTAGGTGTTGATGTGGTAAATACTTCTTTGGGATATACAACATTCGATAATTCAAATTATAATTACAGCTATAACGATATGAATGGGGAAACCACGTTTATAACAAGAGGGGCTGAAATAGGAGCTTCTAGAGGTGTTATATTTGTTACTTCGGCAGGAAATAGTGGTAATCAATCATGGCGATATATTTCGGCACCTGCTGATGCTGCTTCAGTTTTTACAATCGGTGCAGTAAATGCTTCTGAGAACATAGCTTCGTTTAGCTCTTATGGACCAACAGTTGACGGTAGAGTAAAACCAGATGTATTGGCTCATGGTCAAAGTGTTTATGTGATTAATTACATTTCGGGATTACCTTCTACCAGCAATGGAACGTCGTTTTCGTCACCTGTAATGGCTGGAGCAGTAGCTTGTTTTTGGCAAGCTTTTCCTAATTTGACGCATACCGAGATTATGCAAAAGATAAGAGAGTCGGCTGATAGATACTCAAATCCAACAGATCAACATGGTTATGGAATACCAGATTTTGAGCAAGCTTATCGAACTTTGTCTATTGAAAAACTACCCAATGATGAAGATATTATTGCATACCCTAATCCAGTGGAGAATGTTCTATTTATTGATATTCAGTATAATAATGTCAAAGCATCTATTATAAATCTTTTGGGAGAATTTGTAAAGAAACAAGAGGGAATTTCAGAAGGAATTAATGTTTCAAATTTATCACAAGGAATGTATATATTGCAGATTGAAAAAGATGGACTTTTTCAAAAAATTAAATTTCTTAAAAAATAACACATAAACATATTTTGATAACAACGAATGCTAGGCTTATACTCTTAGAAAATTAAGATAAGCCCATATTCGAGGTATCTATTATTGATTATAATGAATAAAATCACTGAACTTTTTAATATTAAATATCCAATTGTTCAAGGAGGAATGATTTGGGTTTCTGGATGGAAATTGGCTTCAGCCGTTTCGAATGCAGGAGGATTGGGACTTATAGGGGCAGGGTCAATGTATCCTGAAGTATTGAGAAAACATATTCAGAAATGTAAAAAAGCAACTGATAAACCGTTTGGTGTTAATGTTCCAATGTTATATCCAGATATTCAAGAAATCATGGATATTATTGTTGAAGAAGAGGTTAAAATTGTATTTACTTCTGCAGGAAACCCTAAAACTTGGACTAGTTTTTTAAAGGAAAAGGGTATAACTGTTGTTCATGTGGTAAGCTCTGTAAAGTTTGCGTTGAAATCTGAAGCAGCAGGAGTAGATGCTGTGGTTTGTGAAGGTTTTGAAGCAGGTGGGCATAACGGGAGAGAAGAAACAACTACATTCACGCTAATTCCAATGGTTAAAGAACAAGTGAAGATACCTGTCATTGCGGCTGGAGGGATTGGAACAGGAAGAGGAATGTTAGCCGCAATGGTATTAGGAGCAAATGGAGTTCAAATTGGAAGTAGGTTTGCAGCTACTATTGAATCATCAGCACATGATAATTTTAAAAAGACAATTGTAGAAGTTAAAGATGGGGGCACACAGCTTACATTGAAAGAATTAGCTCCAGTAAGGCTAGTCAAGAACAAATTTTTTGAAAGAGTTCAGGAGTTATATCAAAACAATCCAAGCATTGATGATATCAAAGAGTTGTTAGGAAGAGCTAGGGCTAAGAAAGGGATGTTTGAAGGAGATTTAGAGGAAGGTGAACTTGAAATAGGACAGATAGCTGGACTTATTCATGAAATAAAACCTGCCGAAGAAGTTGTCAATGAAATTATCAAAGAGTTCAATGAGGTAAAAACTGAAATAAACTCTTTATAAAAATGGAAGTAGAAGTTGTTAAGTTTTTAAAATTACCATTTAACTTCAATATAGATAAGCTTGAACAAGATTTAAGCAGCTTAGAAAAATTAGACTGGAGTAATCATTTCAATAAAAATGGTTACTCTGGTACTTGGAGTTCAATTCCTTTACTGTCTGTTGATGGTGAACTTAGCACTATTTCCGTTCCATTGAATGAGGAAAAATTATTAGAGACAAAAGCTCTAAAAGTGAGTAAATACTTTAAAGAGGTGCTCAGAACATTTCAAACACCGATTATTTCTGCTCGACTTTTGAAGTTGAAAAAAGGATCGGAAATAAAACCACATAAGGACCATAATTTAGGATATGAAGACGGCTGCTTTCGTATTCATGTACCTATTATTACCCATGAAAAGGTAAATTTCTTTATTGAAGAAAAAAGATTGAATATGTTACCTGGTGAATGCTGGTACACCAATGTAAATCACACGCATTCAGTTTCGAATTTTAGTGAAATTGATAGAGTACATTTAGTAATCGATTTGGAAAGAAATGAATGGTCGGATTCCATCTTCTTTTCTCTTTGTAAAAAAGAACAATTACTATCTAAACCAACGATATCATATGAAATCGATACGGTTAAGAGAATGATTTCCGAATTACAACATCAAAATACAGAAACGTCAAAAGAGTTAATAGCATCGCTTAAAAAGCAGTATCAGCTATAACGCCTTACTCCATATCGGTATAAATTTCTTGAGCTTTTGTGTAATTATAATTGTTTTTATCCTTTACAATAAATGCTAAAAGTGTTTTAGCTTCCTCTAATTTGTTTTGTTTAAGCAGCAGTAGCGCTTTATACCAATAACCTCGTGAACTTTCCAAGCTCTTATTATTGATAAGTATGTCAAAAACTCTATTAGCATTGTCAATATCATTTAGTTGCGCATAAGCAACGCCTTTATATATTAAAACATAAGAATCGTTCGGAGTATCACTTTTAATACTGACGATTGCTTCGTAGTTTTTGTCTCTGTAGAGTGTTTCAATAGAGTTTAAAGAGTTCTCATTCGTTCCTTTTTCTACTAGAGAAGGCAGGTCATTCCAGTCTGCATATTCGTTGTAGAAATCAATATTATCTGAAAACAGAGCGTTTTTAGCAATAAAAGCTACTAAAATTAAGGCAGCTATAGTTGCTGCATATTTATAAAAGTTAAATTTCTTTTTTCGATTTTTATATTCTTTAGTACTTTTTCGAATGAAATCTGATGTGTTTCTTAATTCTTCTGAGTGTAAAAGTTTTTTGATAGATTCTTTCTCTTCATTCGAATTAAACTTCGAATCATTGTAAAGGTCATTATGATTGCCTAAAACTCTTTGAATATTGATTTGCAGAGCAACAGTTTCTTTTAATTCACTATTAAGTTCCATTTCATTTTCAAAAGAGCGCTTTTCCTCATCACTCATTTGATTATGAATGTATCTTTCTATATTTTCTTGATGCTTTTCTTCCATTACTTTAAACTATTATAACGACGATCTTTTTTTATGATTGAAATCAGCTTTGCTTTACACTTAAAAACTCTTTGCCTTACAGTATTAATAGAGGCATAAGAAAGTTCTTTTACCAATTCTTCGTAACTCATTCCGTTAAAATAATTACTCAATATTTCTCGGCAATTATCGGAAAGTTCCTGAAAAGCGTCAGTATAAAGTTCTCTTCTTTGTTGTTCAACTATAAACGAGCTTAAATTGTCTTCTTTTATATCTAGTGTTAAAATGCGTTCATTCATTACCTGACTTTTTCGATTTTTTAATGAAGTTTTCCAAATATTCTTACAAATCGTAAAAAAGTAAGCTTCAAAAGAGTTAATACTTAACTGTTTTTTTTTATGCGTAACAATTAAGTACATAAGAGCATCGTGAAATACATCTTCCACGTCTTCCTCTTTTCCTTTATTTCTAAGAATAAAAGAACAAATTTTAGGGTAAAATTTGGTGTATATTTCTGAAGTTACCTTTTCATTTCCGTTCAATAAGGCACTCAAATATCGATCACTTTCTGTCATAAATTACTAATGAGAATTTAAAAATAAACTAATTCTTCAGAAAAATTGGGTAATAAAATCCTTAAATTTAGACTATTGGGTACAAAAGTATGGTCTTTTGTCAAGGGGGAAAATTATAATTAAAAATTTAAACAGTGATGAAGCTTTTAAAATTACTATTTGTTTTGTTGGTTGCATGTGTTAGTTATCAATGTAATGAAAATAAGGAGAATATAGAGTTGCAGGAACGGAGAAAGGTAACAAAATCGAAGAAGAGTGTAAACATTCCTAGATACTCTAGAAGTGAATTGATTATTAAATATCGACCGAATTTAAGTAGAGCAGAGAAACAGAGTTTGAGAAATACTTATGGAGTTGAAACATATGAACAATGTGATCTATGTGATGATGATCTTATTGAGAAATGGGATTTTGGAAATGGAGTTAACGTAGAAGATAAAAAATTAACAATAGACGCTGGTAGTGGAGGACCTGAAGGGGATATTACTGATGTTGACTATGAATTTTCTTTTAGATTAGAAGGAGAACATGATTCTTATGGTTTAGGAGATGGTCATGGAGGCTATGAAGGACAAATTGTTGAGGTAAATGAAGGGGTAACTATTGCAGTTCTAGATACGGGAATTGATGCGAATTATCCATTATTTCCTGAACAATTTCTGTATAACTCTGCTGGTATATCTGTAGAGGGTGAACTTTCGGGATGGAATTTCGTTGGTCACAATAGTAATTTCTTTGATGATTATAATTTAATTCATGGAACGAAAGTTAGTTATATAATAAATAAGAGACTGAGAGATGAAGGAGTGCCACATCAAATTTTGCCTGTAAAGGTTTGTGATGAAAATGGTGTAGCTACTTATTTTAATATTTTATGTGGCTTAAAATATGCACTACCTAGGTCTAACATCGTTCAAATTAGTTTAGGATGGTATGAAACAAATGCTGATGTAAATACTATTTTTAGCGCGATGGTTGAGGAGTATCAAAAAAGTGTTCTGGTTGTAACGTCTGCAGGGAATAGTGGCAAGAATACAGATGATTTCGTTCATTATCCATCATGTTATCCTCAAAGAAACATATTGTCTATAGCTGCTTCAAATACCAATGATTCTGATATCGCGAGTTTTTCAAATTATGGATCGAATACTGTTGATTTCTATGCTCCTGGAGAGGAAGTAGCTTTTTATGACATATCAATGATTTTTGTGCCAATATCGGGAACATCGTATTCTGCACCATTAGTTTCTGCGCTTTCAGCAAAGATACTTTACAATTCAGGAATGGTGGATACACCAAGTGAAATAATATATCAATTAACTTTAGATGGAACAACTGTATCTTATAATGCTTCCAGACCTGTAAAATATAATAAATTATTAAATTAGTGGTTAAACTAAAATTAACCACTTTATGAGTCGATTTTTCTTGTTTTTACTAATCTTTAGTGCACCTCTGTGTGCTCAAAATTCTGATGAAATAAGAAGAATAGATTCTATTTATTCTCTAAGTGGATATTCTATTGAGGATAAAATTGAGTTATTACAGAGTTATAAAAACTCGAAAGTCGTTCAGAACAATAAAAACTCTTTATCATATGCTCTTCATAAGGAGGGATTACTGTTTTATAGATTAACTTCTGAGCCTCTAGTTGAAAGAATTGAAAAAGCAATATTTGTGACAGAAAAATCAATTGAAGTTAGAAAAAAAACTGATGAGATTGACTTTTTAATGATGAGCAATAGTCTTTATAACTTGAATTTTTATTACAAGGTTCTAGGCGACAAAAAGAGACAAAAAAGAGCTATTCTGGAAATTCAAAAACTACCTGTAAAGAATAAGTTTACCTATAAATCAATAATCGATCTTAGTTATATATATAGTAGTAATGGAGACTATTTCCAAGCCTTAAATCTTTTGAGGGGAGTTATAAATAGTTATGGAATTAATTATCATGATGCACGTACGCTTTTGTTAGCGCATGAAAATTCCATAATGAGTTATAGTGGGATTAATGATTCAAGAAAATATAAGAAAGAAATAGAGCAACATATTAATTCTATAACGAACTTGGTTAATAATACAGCTTTAAAAGTAAGCAGAGGTTACTACAATAATCTTGCTAATATTTATGATGATCAAGGTGAATATAAAATAGCAATTGAATTTTACAAAAAAGCGGAGAAGATAAATTTAAAATATGGAGATAGTGCTAAATTGGGAGACATTTATAATAATTTAGGAAGAGTATATAATATTGTAGGTGAAGGAAAAGCAGCACAAGAAAGCTTCGGAAAATCACTGGATTTCTCATCTGATTTAAGATCTCAAGCTGCTGTTTATAATAATCAGGGAGACGTTTTAGATGTATCCATAAAATTGGTTAATAATAAAAAAGCAATTGAAACACTTTTAGGTACAACTTACGAAGGAGTACCAAAATTACAGGATATCAGGAATTCTGAATATGTAATAGATATTTTAGGGTACATGATTGAGAGTGTTGATGCTGGTACTAAGTTGTACACTCGAGTAATTGATGGCGAAGGGATCAATAAAACACTTCAAATGGTCGATTTAGTGGATAAATTAATATCGCTAATTAGGCAAGAGAGTATTGTAGATTTGTCGAAATTATTTTGGATAGAAAAAGCAAGTAAATTCTATATGAATGGCGTTACGTTGGCGTATTATTCGAATAATTCTTCGTTGGCTTTTTATTTTATGGAGAAAAATAAAGGGCTTTTATTGCTGGAAGGGTTGCACAAATCTAACAATGAATATTTTCGAGAGCCTAGTTCCGATAAACTATCAATAAAAATAGAAGATTACATCGATACTAAGAAGTCACTCGTTGAGTACATATTAAATGATAATGAAGGCTTCGGATTATTCTATGATAATGATGGAGAAGTCTTTTTTAAATTAAATAATGTTCCTCAATTAATTTCGGATATTAAAGAATTAAAAATAAGAGTAACTGAGCATTTTAAGACAGAGAAAGAAAAATCGGAATATGTAGCAATCGCCAAGAGAATTTATAAAACTCTTTTCCCTTTTGATCGATCTTTTGAACGAATTGAAATGAAAGAGCTAATTATTATTCCAGACTATTTGTTGCAGTATATAAACTTCGAAACCTTAGTATCCAACTCTTCAGAAAACTATCTTGTCGAAGATGTCGAAATACGATATTTATTATCCTTATCTATTGCCAATCATTTAAACCAGCGAGAAAATAAATCGAATTATGGTGTTTTTGGAATTGCTCCAACGAATTTTAAACAAAATAATTTACCAACATTGGGAAGGAGTAGTGCAATGATGAATACAATAGCTAATTTATATCCTAATAAAATGTTGATAGGAGAGAAGGCGAAGTCTGAATATTTTGTTAGCGAACTTGAGCAGTATAATATGATTCATTTGAATACCCATGCGGGGATTGATGAGATTGAAAATACTCCATGGATAATGTTTCACGATAAAAGTTTAAGTTTTGAAGAGATATCACAGTTAAGGAATAGTGCAGATCTTGTTGTTTTAGATGTATGTAATGGTGCACTCGGAGAGCAAGAAATAGGAGAAGGAGTTATGAGTTTGGCTAGAAGCTTTTTTAAAGGTGGGGCAAAAAGTGTAATAACAACGCAATGGGAGGCAAATGAGAAGGCAGTTACGGAAATTTTGACTTATTTTTATAGGGAACTAAGTAAAGGTCTAACCAAATCGAAATCATTACAAATGGCTAAGAAAAAATACCTTAAAAACCATCAACTTAGCGAAGTTTCACCATACTATTGGGGAACGCTGGTTTTAACGGGAAATACTGATCCAATATCTCCCCAAATTGACTATTTTAGATTAATATGGGTGGTAGTAGTTATGCTTTTAATCTTTGTTACAAGTAAATTGTTAATTAGCTATTACTCAGATTCTAATAAATGAATTTTATTTTCATTAAGTTGATGTTTTTATTATATTTACGTGAATATATAAATTATATAACTATGAAAATAAGTAAACTATCGTTAATTGCTGTGGTCAGTTTAACATTTTTGCAATGTACAGATTCGGAAGATAACTTTAATACGAACAGTCAAACTCCGAATTCCCAACAAGAATCTATTCATGATTTGAATAATCATCAGTCTACTACCGAAGATAAAAAATTGTCAATCCAAGGTGGGAGCGGAGGTCCTGAATAAGACTATCGAAAAGTACAAAGAGGCTACCTAAAAAGTCTTTTGGTTAAAAATCTTTAAAAAATCAACAAATTTATTGATTTTTAACCAATATAAAGTATTTATTCTAAGGTTTTATTGGATGTTTGAGAATAAATAAAAGAGGCTGTTTTTCTTTTTAGACAGTCTCTTTTATTTATTATTAAAATTAATACGTTACATAGTCAACGATTTCAAGACCGTACCCAATCATACCAACACGTTTTTTCTGCTGTGTATTTGAAACTAAACGTAGTTTATGAATATGTAAATCATGTAATATTTGGGCACCGATACCGAAGTCTTTATTATCCATTACCACACCTGGAGCTTTCATTTCTCCATTGCTTTGGTTATCCTTTAAACCGCGAAGTCTATTTAAAAGATTAAGTGATTGAGATTGTTGATTGATGAATATAATTGCTCCTTTACCTTCTTCATTTACCACTTTAAACATCTGATCTAACTTTTTATCAGCATTATTGGTTAAAGTTCCTAAAATGTCATTATTAACCAAGGTAGAGTTAATCCTTGTTAAAATAGGTTCTTCTTTTGTCCAGCTTCCTTTTGTTAAAGCGATATGAATCTGATCATTCGTGGTTTGTTTGTAAGCTCTTAAGCGGAAATCACCAAAACGAGTTTGAATATTAAAATCTTCTTTCTTTTCAATTAAAGAGTCATGCTCCATGCGGTATGCAACTAAATCTTCAATAGAAACAATTTTAAGTTCGAACTTCTTAGCAACCTCAATTAGCTGAGGTAATCGTGCCATAGTTCCATCTTCATTCATTATCTCAACAATTACACCCGCAGGTTTTAAGCCTGCAAGACGTGCAAAATCAATTGCAGCTTCTGTATGTCCCGTTCTTCTAAGAACACCGCCATTTTTAGCTTTTAAAGGAAAAATATGGCCAGGTCTCGCTAGTTCAAAAGGTTTTGTATCCTTGTCGACAAGTGCTTGAATTGTTTTTGCTCTATCCGAAGCAGAAATTCCAGTAGTAACGCCGTTTCCTCTTAGATCAACAGAAACCGTAAAGGCAGTTTCCATAGGATCCGTATTATTGCTTACCATCATTCCTAATTCTAATTCTTCACAGCGATCTTCTGTCAAAGGAGTACAAATTAAACCTCTACCATGAGTTGCCATAAAGTTTACCATTTCAGGAGTGATTAATTCTGCCGCAGCTAGGAAATCTCCTTCATTTTCTCTGTCTTCATCATCAACAACGATGATTACTTTACCATTTTTTATATCTTCAATTGCTTCTTCAATTGAATTTAATTGAATTCTAGATGAGGTCTGTGTTGTCATTGTGTGTTGTTTCTCTTTTTTTTGAGAAAATATTTTTAAAAAAAGTTATAATTGAATTAAAGAATCCGTTAATATCAAACAGACCTTTATCTTTTGTTGCTCTTATTGTTAATATTAAAGCTAATGGAAGCATCAAGGCGACCGCTATCCATGAACCTGCAATGGCCGTTACAGTGCTTTCTTCAGCCATATTTCTACCGAAAGTATTTGTAAAGAAGTATAAGACATATACCGATATAGCTAAAATCATAGGAAGTCCCATTCCTCCCTTTCTAATGATGGATCCTAGAGGAGCTCCTATAAAGAATAATAGTAGGCAGGACAATGAAAATGCTACTCTATTATAATATTCTATATCGTGAAGATTAAGCCATTTTCTTCTATCTTTTAAATTGTTTTTATAAGACTTTTGATTGTTAAGTGTTCTTTCCAATTTGGAAGCAGCAGTACTCATAATCTCATCTTGTTGATCAATGTCGAAGTTAGATAAAATATCTTGTGATAACTCACTATTTTTAAGAGAATCAGGGTACTGATGTAAGTCGCTAATGTCTAAAGTTAAAAACAAGTTTTTAGCTCTATTACTAATATAGGTATCGTAATTTTTCTTTAACGTAGGAATGGTGTCCTTTAGTTGTTTCATGCTTAGCATGTTAAAGTTTTTGGTGTACTTTAAATCATCCAAGTCTGTACCATCTAAAGAAGAAACATCAATATTTATAGTATATTCATCAAAATCCGCATGTGATGCAGGCATTTTTAATTGCTCGCGATAATTTGCTCCCTTTTTGTCATGCTGTTCAAAATAGTACCCATCATAGAGTTCTAAAGTCATGTATCGGCTTCCTTCTTCGGAGATAATTTTTCCTTTTTCGGCTGTTATAATTTTATTATTCCCTTTACGAGATGAAAGGTCGTATATAAGTACTTTTTTAAGAAGGTTTTTTTCTTCGCCGTATTTCTCCTCAAATTTTATTTGATAATTAGGAATTTCGGTATTAAAACTACCTGGGACTAAAGCCAAGGCAGGTTGTTTTTTCCTGATATTATGACGCAGGTTTAATTGCTTTAGTACCGCATACGGATACACATAATTTAAGAAAAGGAAATTAATCGAGCTCAAGAACAGCGCTAAGAAAACTAAAGATCTTACCATTCTAGGTAAGGAGATTCCTGCAGATTTTGCAGCAGCAAATTCGTAGTTTTCTGATAAACTTCCCAAAGTCATAATTGATGAGAGTAATACCCCAATGGGAAGTGCTTGTGGAGCTGCCATTAAAGCAGAATACCATAAAAACTTTAAGATTATAACAACACCAATTCCTTTGCCCGCAAAACTATCAAAGGCTAACCATAACATTTGCATTATCAATACGAATAGTATGATTAGGAATGTTGTGAGGAAAGGAACTAAAAAACTTTTAAGTATGTATCTGTCTAATGTTTTCACAGATGCAAAGGTAGTGTGTTAGTATCATATAAAAACATAAAACTTTTGTTAATAAGTATTAATTATAACAAAAGTTTTATGAAATTAATCTATTAAGTAACCTAGATTCGAATATTTGTCTTTATTCAATGAGAATGATTCTTCGGAAATAGGTTGATCTTTTTTAAATTTTGTGATCGTAAAAGTGGTTTCAGCTCCATTTGATCCAATTTGGATTAACTCGTAAATATGCTTTGTTTTCGCATCGACACCCAATTTAACTTTTACAATATCGGAATTACTATCAATAGGAGTTAAATCTACATATTGGATTTTTCTTCCTTTGTCATTTGCCAGTTTCCCCATGGTGTAATTATAACCTTCCTTATAGAAAGTTAATAATTTTGAAGGGTAGATAAATCCATCTTCTTCCTCTAAATCACCACCAGAAATGGCAATTTCCTTATCTTCATGATTAATAACGGCTAATTCTTTCCCATTAAATAGAAAGCTATTTCCCAAATACTCTAAATTGTATTTATCGGCAGATATAACAATGTTTCCTCGGATTGGTGGATCATTAGTAATACCAGCTTCTCGGTTCACTAAAGTGGAGTTAAATCCAATAACCATGTTTTTATAGGCTCCCATTTTAGATGATACTTCATCTAATAATTGTTTTGCCTGACTAGAAGAATTCTGTGCAATAGTATTAAAGCTAAAAAGAATTCCGATTAAAAATAAACTGATATACTTCATTCGTCCTATATTTTCTGTTTGCATGTATTTTATTCTAAATATTTTTTTCATTCTCCAATAACTGTTCCAAAGCAATTAAATCTGGTACTAAAACTTGACGGGCTTTACTTCCTTCAAAAGGACCAACTATTCCTGCTGCTTCAAGTTGATCAATTAAACGTCCAGCTCTATTATATCCAAGCTTTAATTTTCTTTGTAATAAAGAGGCCGACCCTTGTTGCGCAGTTACAATAACTTCAGCCGCTTCTTTGAACAATTTATCACGATCTGCTATGTCTATATCAACATTTGTGCCACCTTCCTCACCAACATATTCTGGAAGTAAATGAGCTTCGGTATAAGCTCTCTGTGAGCCAATGAAATCTGTAATTTTTTCAACTTCTGGAGTGTCAACAAAAGCACACTGAATACGAGTTAAATCATTTCCTCCTGAATATAGCATATCTCCCCGACCAATTAGTTGATCTGCACCAGGCGCATCTAAAATAGTTCTACTATCAATTTTAGAGGTTACTCTAAAAGCAATTCTCGAAGGGAAGTTCGCCTTGATAATACCTGTAATTACATTTACAGAAGGACGCTGAGTTGCTACAATTAGGTGAATTCCGATTGCACGTGCCAACTGGGCTAAACGAGCAATTGGTGTTTCCACTTCTTTACCAGCGGTCATAATTAAGTCTGCGAATTCGTCAATAACCAAAACGATATATGGTAAAAACTGATGTCCATTTTCTGGATTTAGTTTGCGAGCTTTAAACTTAGCATTGTATTCTTTGATATTACGAACCATTGCGTCTTTAAGAAGATCGTAACGAGCATCCATTTCCATACAAAGAGAGTTCAATGTGTTAACCACTTTTGTGGTATCGGTAATAATTGCCTCCTCTTCATCAGGAAGTTTCGCCAAGTAATGACGTTCAATCTTATTAAATAACGTTAATTCGACCTTTTTAGGATCTACCAAAACGAATTTAACTTCTGCTGGATGCTTCTTGTATAAAAGAGAAGTCAAAATTGCATTTAAACCAACAGATTTACCTTGTCCTGTTGCACCAGCCATTAATAGGTGAGGCATTTTGGCCAAGTCGACAACGAAAGTTTCATTTGAAATGGTTTTCCCCATAGCAATAGGTAATTCCATTGGTGATTCTTGAAATTTCTTAGACGAAATAACAGAATGCATAGAAACAATCGTAGCTTTTTTGTTTGGTACTTCAATACCTATGGTACCTTTACCAGGGATAGGAGCAATGATACGAATTCCTAAAGCAGCCAACGATAGGGCGATATCATCTTCTAAGTTCTTTATTTTTGAAATTCTAACTCCCGCTTCAGGAACGATTTCATACAATGTAATTGTTGGACCTACAGTAGCTTTAATTTGTTCAATTCCAATTTTGTAGTTCTTTAGAGTTTCTACAATTTGATTCTTATTAGCTTCTAGTTCGGTAGGATCAACGGAAATACTTTCGTTATATTCTTTTAGAAGATTAAAAGTAGGGAAACGATAATTACTTAACTCTAATTTAGGATCGAATTCACCAAAGTCTTTTAATAATTTGTCAGATAAGTTTTCTGTAACACTCTTTTCCTCTGCAATTTTTTCGATAGCAACTTCTACTTCCTTCATGGTATCTTTTGATACTTTTAATTCAGGTTCATTTTCGGAAGTTGTTACGTCAAGAGTCAATTCATTAGAATCATTTTCTTTTTCCTCATTCTTTTGATTCACATCGGAATGATTTTTAATGGTAGGAGTGAGGTTTTCAACTGATAACTCAAAGTCTGATTTAGATTCACTTTCAATGTTTTCGGAATCATTCTCAGAACTATCATTTGTAATATCGGAGTTCGATTCTGTTTCTCTATTGTTTAATTCATCTAAACGTTCTTGTTCTTTCTCCTTCTTCTTTGCCTCTAAATTTTCAACAATAGTATCCGGATCAATACTAAATCGAATGATTAGGTAAGAAATAAAAAAGAACAGCAATAAAATGATTAGCCCCGTTTTTCCGATAAAGGTTTGTAGGTATTCATTGAGTTCAAAACCTACTGTACCAGATAAAATGGCATATTTTGTATTTACAAAACCTAAAGAAATCGATGCCCAAAGCATTCCAAGCATCCCCCAATTCCAAGAAGTTATGATTTTTTTTAAGTTTGATTGTAATAAGATTCGGGCTCCCGTAAAGAACAATACTACGTTTAAAATGAAAGCTCCTAAGCCAAAACCTTTAAATACAAGTAAGTTACTAAGCTTTGCACCAATTTTACCTAGCAAATTGCTTGTAGGAATACTTCTATCAGAAAATTGACCTAATGAACTTTGGTCTTGTTGCCAAGAATAAAAAAATGAAATAAATGCAACCGTTAGAAAAATAGAAAACAAGATCAGAAAAGCTCCAAAAATGGTTTGGTTTTGTCTATTCTTTGCAAAAGCTTTTACTTTTGAAATAGTCGAAACAGATTTTTGATTTTTCTTAACAGGTGCTTTCTTTTTTGCCATAAATAAAAATTAATCAGTACTTAAAACGCTAAAATATAGCGATAATTTTAGGTATGTAAATAATACCCGCAATAATTAAAGAGAAGAAAGCTGCAAAAGCAGGTGCTCCAGCAGCTATATCTTTAATAAAGCCTATTTTTTCATCATAATCTGGATGTATGAAATCAGCTACTTTTTCAATGGCTGTATTTAGCGCCTCGGCAACCAGTACCAAAGCAATTACTAATACCTGAGCCATCCATTCATTTGCTGAAATAGAGAAATAAAATCCCATAAAGGTAACGAGGATAGCAAAAAAAGCTTGCACTTTAATACTATCTTCGGTGGTAAGAAGTAACCACATGCCTTTAACAGCATATTTTATGCTACGTAGTCTGCCTCTTACAAATCCTAGATTATGATCTTTCATAAAAGATTAAAGAGCTTTTAAAGCTGCTTCGTAATTAGGCTCGTCTACAATTTCATTAACTTGTTCAGTGTAAACAACATTTCCTTCTTCGTTGATTACAACAACACAACGAGAGTGTAAACTTTGTAAAGGACCCGTAGTAATTTCTAAACCATATCCTATTCCGAAGTTACCATCTCTAAAGTCAGATAACATTACCACATTCTCAATACCTTCTGCACCACAAAATCTACCTTGAGCAAAAGGTAAATCTTTTGAAACACAAATAACTTTTGTGTTGTCAAGTTCAGAAGCTTTTTTATTAAATTCTCTTACCGAAGTAGCACAAGTTCCAGTGTCTACACTAGGAAAGATATTTAACACAAGTTTTGATCCTGCAAAATCACTTAACTTCTTGTCTGATAAGTCAGAAGCAGTTAATGTAAATTCAGGAGCTTTTTCGTTTAAGTTAGGAAGATTACCAACTGTTTCAATTGGATTTCCTTGTAAGTTAATAGTTGCCATTTTTTCATTTTAATTGGAATTCAAAGGTAGTTAAATAATTTAAAAAAAATGGCTGGAATCAAACATTATCAGGTGTAAAAAGAAGTATCTTCGTAACCAGAAATTTAAGGATATAAAGTTGAGTTTAGGGGAGTATACAAAGGAGTTTAGGTATAATTGGAAATTGGCCGCTCCTGTGATGTTAGGAATGCTAGGGCATACCTTTGTGAGTTTCATTGATAACATTATGGTAGGGCAGTTAGGAACTGCTGAATTAGCTGCTGTTTCTTTAGGAAACAGTTTTATTTTTATAGCAATGTCTTTGGGGATTGGTTTTTCTACAGCAATAACGCCTTTGACCGCCGAAGCTGATTCTTCGAATAATTTTGAAAATGCAAAATCCACTTTTAAACATGGGGTTGTTCTATGTTTTTGTATGGGATTAGTGATGTTTCTTGGTGTTTATTTTGCAAAACCTTTGATGTATTACATGGATCAACCCGAAGAAGTGGTTACGCTATCTTTACCTTATTTAGATTTGGTGGCGTTTTCTTTGATTCCAATGATTACTTTCCAAGCGTTAAAACAGTTTAGTGATGGAATGTCAATAACGAAGTATCCAATGTATGCCACTTTATTAGCCAATATTCTGAACGTTATATTTAATTACCTGTTGATTTTTGGAAAGTTTGGTTTTCCAGCCTTAGGAATTGTTGGGGCTGCTTATGGAACTTTATTATCTCGTGTAGTGATGGTAATTTTCTTATGGTGGGTTTTAACTAGGAAGGAGCGCACTAGACAGTTGGTAACTAGAATAAAGATTTTTGTGTTAGAAGGGCGCATGATCAAAAAGATTATAAGTTTAGGGGCTCCTAGTGCTATGCAAATGCTTTTTGAAGTAGCAATTTTCACGTCTGCTATTTGGTTGAGCGGATTATTAGGAAAGAACCCTCAAGCAGCAAATCAAATAGCACTCAATTTATCATCAATGACATTTATGGTAGCAACTGGTTTGGGAGTTACTTCTATGATTAGAATAGGAAATCAAAAAGGGTTAAAAAAATACAAGGAATTAAGAAGAATAGCTTTTTCAATATTTTTAATGGGTACCATTTTAGCTGTGATCTTTTGCGGATTTTTCTTCGTTTTCCATCAATCCTTACCACATTTGTATATAGATTCAAGTGATGCTACTAATTATGCCGATAACATGGAAGTTTTAGAAATAGCATCGCAATTACTTATTGCGGCGGCATTTTTTCAAATTAGTGATAGTATTCAAGTTATGGTTTTAGGTGCCTTGAGAGGCTTACAAGATGTTGTTGTACCGACAATTATGACACTTATTTCGTATTGGATTATTGGTTTTCCTATCAGTTTTTACTTCGGAAGTGCAGACATGTATGGAAGTTTTGGTATCTGGCTTGGTTTAATTGCAGGACTGACATCAGCTTCAATTCTATTATATTTGCGCTTTAATTATTTAACATTAAAATTGATTAAAACAAAACATAATGAATTTACCTAAGTTTTTATTGGCAGATAATAGTAATCATCCTGAAGATATTTTTGTGTTACATACTGAATATCCGAGATTTTTAATCAATTTAAAAGATGATGAAGTGGAGTGGTTTGAAGATGTGTCAGGAGAGAATGAGCAAGATTTAGCAAATGAGCTCGAGAATTTAATCGAATTGGCAGGGGCATTTTACGATGAAGAAATGAAACAATATGAATAAATAAAAAAGCGGGCTAAACCCGCCTTTTTTATTCTTTTTTATCTTCCAACAACTGTTTAGCTTGACCTTTCCAATTATCTCTTACGATTCTTCCTGGAAAAAATTGAATCAAATCTGTTATGGTTTCAATTTCATCTTTTGATAGTTTACTTATTTGTTGGTAATTGTAAATACCGATATTGTTAAGTTTTTTTTCAATAAAACTTCCAATTCCGTTTATTTGAGTTAGGTCGTCCTTATTATCTTCGCTACCGGTACCAATATTATCAAATTTGAGTTCTTTTGGGTGTTTTATCTCAATTCCACCACGTTCAACGGTTTTTTTCGCCCGTATGGTAGATTGCATTTCTGTTCGTAGCTCCGTAATGGTTTCTTTACTTTCTTCTATTTGATTTTCGTACTTCTTTTTGTAGTAAAACCAAGAAAATAAATAGCCTATTAAAAATGAGCCAAACATCCAGAAAAAGAGTCCGAGAAGGTGAGAGGATTTTTCTGCTAAATAGAGTGCCATATTCAAGGGATTATTGTTTAGTTGATTAGTATTTCAATTCGTTTGTTTTTTAAATTAGTAGATTTGTAACCTTCTAAAGGTTGGGTGTCCCCTTTAGAGCTTATTTTTAAGTTTGATTTTGGGATTCCATTTTCAATAAAGTAATTCGTTAATTGAGTAGCCAATTGCAAACCAACGGAATTACTGGTTTCTGGATTTCTACTTTTTGTTGTATGACCGACAATGTTTACTACTTTATTGGGGTTGTTGACCAAATAACTTTTTAACTCGAACGTATAGGCAATTAAACTTTTATCAGGATTTATTGTATTTCTACCGAACACATTCTGTATTGTTTTCGATACAATGAATTTATCCAACATTTCCTTTTTCTCTTTTGAAACATTGCCATAATAAATACTAATTCCTTCTGCATAAAAACCGTCATTGTCATAGGTATAGTTAACTACAGAGTCTTTTATGTTAAGTCTGTTTGGATTCACTCCATATTTTGTTAGTCGGTTTTTAATATATATAGCTCGAGATTCACCGAAAGAGATTTTGTTAGATAAAAATTCGTTAGGCAAATAATGTCCAACAATTAAAATTTCCTTTGAAGGATTGTTGTTTAAGAAATTGAAAATAGAATCTTTGAAATACGAAAAGTTCTGAGGAAACAAAACTCTTGTGTGCGCAGCATTTGTGATAAACTTATGCTTAAATTTAAAATGAGTTAATTGAGACTCTATTTTTCCTGATTTAACTACTTCAGCAGGTTTCTCCGTTATAACCGAAGCTTCGGAAGCTTTTTTCTCTACCTGTTTTGTCGCTTCTGACGGTGTCGACGTTTCTTGATTTTTCTTTTCTGAAATTTCTTTTGTCAAATTTTTGTTGGTCGGCGTAGGGGAGTCCTCATAACTAAAGTTACGACTCTGAACGAGAAGAGCTAGGGTTGCCCAACACAAAAAAACGAGAAAAGCTTTTAAAAAGTTTCTCATAGTTTAGGGGTAGTTGATTTTTGTTTGTGCATTAAAAATATAAAAATCTTTTTATTAATCAAATAATGTAGAGAGATAACCGTATTAAAACAAAAAAGCTTACCATTTTGGTAAGCTCTTTGATCATAATATTATATGATGATTACTTTATCAAATTGTAACTTCTTTTGATAAAGTTAGTCAATTCTTCTCCATGTAATAAATTTTGAGATAATTTCGCTAAATCGAAGGCTTGAGAAATTAGTTCTTTCTGCTTGTCTTCGTCAGCATTCAAAATATCACTAACTAATTCATGATTCGTATTTACTACAAGGTTGTACATTTCTGGTAAATTACCCATTCCCATCATACCACCTCCTGTAGCACTCATTTCTTTCATTCTTCTCATAAATTCAGGAACAGTGATTAAGAAAGGAGAAGCATCAGAATCCATAGATTCTAATTGAACAGTATATGACTCTTTTGGAACAGCTCCTTCAATAATTGGCTTTAATTTATCCTTTTCCTCATCTGATAACTTAGAAATAACGGTATCGTCTTTCTTAATTAAATTATCAACATGATCAGCATCAACACGAGTAAATTGTACTTTAGTATCGCCACCTGAAGTTTCAAGCTTTTGCATTAAATGTGAAACGATTGGAGAGTCTAGTAACACAACTTCATATCCTTTTGCTTTTGCAGATTCGATATATGCATGTTGAGCATCTTTATTAGCTGCATAAAGAATTATATGGTTTCCATCTTTATCAGTTTGAGAATCTTTCGTTTTTTCAATTAATTCATCAAAAGTGAAATACTCATCATTAACAGTTGGGTATAATGCAAACTTCTTAGCTTTATCGAAGAATTTATCTTCTGATAACATTCCGTATTCAATGATAACTTTAATATCGTTCCATTTCTTTTCGAAATCTGCTCTATCTTTCTTGAATAAAGAACTTAATTTGTCGGCTACTTTTTTAGTAATATATCCTGATATTTTCTTAACAGCACCATCTGCTTGTAAATAAGAACGAGATACATTTAACGGAATGTCTGGAGAGTCAATAACACCCTTAAGCATTTGTAAGAAATCAGGTACAATTCCTTCAACATTATCGGTAACAAATACCTGGTTTTGGTATAATTGAATTTTATCCTTCTGCATGTCTAAATTTTGACTCAGCTTAGGGAAGAATAAAATACCTGTTAAATTAAATGGGTAGTCTACATTTAAGTGAATGTGGAATAATGACTCCTCGAACTGCATTGGATACAATTCACGGTAGAAGTTTTTATAATCGTCAGCTTCTAAATCGGCTGGTTTCTTAGTCCAAGCGGGTTCAGTATTATTGATAATATCATCAACTTCAATTTGCTTGTGAGGCTCAGTTGTTTCTTTACCTTCCTCGTCAGTAATTGTTTGAGGAGTAAAATCAGGATCATTAATTTTCTTAGATCCAAATTTAATTGGTATCTGGTTGAATCTGTTGTATTTAGTTAGGAGTCCTCTTATTTTACCTTCTTCTAAAAACTCTAAAGAATCTTCAGCTATGTGTAAAATGATTTCAGTTCCACGCTCTGATTTGTCATGCGCATCTAACGTATACTCTGGAGATCCATCACATGTCCAGTGAGCAGCAGCTTCATCTTTAAATGATTTTGTGATAATTTCAACTTTATCAGCCACCATAAAAGCAGAGTAGAAGCCTAATCCAAAATGACCAATGACACCTGTTTCATTTTTGTCATCTTTATATTTTTCCAAAAATTCCTCAGCACCTGAAAACGCAATCTGGTTAATATATTTTTCAACTTCTTCAGCAGTCATTCCCAAACCTTGATCTGAAATACTCAAAGTTTTGCTGTCCTTATCAATTTTAACTTCAATTTTAGGAGCACCGTATTCAACTTGCGCTTCACCAATTGATATTAAATGTTTAAGCTTTGTAGTAGCATCTGTAGCATTAGAAATAAGTTCACGTAAAAAGATTTCATGATCAGAATACAAGAACTTTTTAATCAGAGGAAAAATGTTTTCAACCGATACATTAATATTTCCTTTACTCATAATTTATATATTTTATTTGATATTATTTTCTGTGTTGAATTAGTCAAAAAAAATACCAAAACTAAATAAATGACAATATGACATGTAATTAAGCCAAAAGGTTTCTTAAATTGTTTTAAAAATTATAAATTGCTACTTTTGATAGTCAAAAATTTGCACACAAGTAATAAAATAACATAAAAAATTATGTATAGTTCAAAAATTACAGGATTGGGGTATTATGTACCCGACAACGTGGTAACCAATGATGATTTAACCCAGTGGATGGAGACGAGTGATGAATGGATTCAAGAGCGAACTGGAATTAAAGAACGTCGTTGGATTGATCCCAAAACCGGTGATAATACGTCTTCAATGGGAGCAAAGGCTGCTGAAATAGCTATAGAAAGAGCTGGTTTAACAAAGGATGACATCGACTTTATAGTATTTGCTACTTTAAGTCCTGATATGTACTTTCCAGGAGGCGGTGTGCGTGTTCAAGATATGTTAGGAATGCCAACTATAGGTGCTTTAGATGTTAGAAATCAATGTTCTGGGTTCATATATTCCTTATCTGTAGCTGATCAATTTATTAAAACAGGGATGTATAAAAACATACTAGTAATTGGTTCAGAAAATCACTCTGGAGGATTGGAAAAATCGACAAGAGGAAGAGGAGTTACTGTAATTTTTGGTGATGGAGCTGGAGCTGCTGTTTTGTCTCGTAGCGAAGAAGAAGGTAAAGGAATTTTATCGTCTCATCTACATTCTGAAGGGAAGCATGCAAAGGAGCTAGCACTAGAAGGTCCATCTACAGGGCGTTGGGTTCCAGAGATCATGGAAGATAATGATCCAGAAGACGTATCTTACTACCCATATATGAACGGGCAGTTTGTCTTTAAACATGCGGTTGTTAGATTCTCAGAAGCTATTGTAGAAGGATTACAGGCTAATAATTTGGAGAAGGAAGATATTGACATGCTTATTCCTCATCAAGCGAATTTACGTATAGCACAATTTATTCAGAAAAAATTCCAGTTGTCAAATGATAAGGTGTTCAATAACATTCAGAAATATGGAAATACGACAGCTGCATCTGTGATAATAGCACTTACGGAAGCATGGGAGAAAGGAAAGATTAATGATGGAGATTTGGTAGTTTTGGCAGCTTTTGGAAGTGGATTTACTTGGGGATCGGTTGTGATTCGTTGGTAAGTATATGTTTTGAAAAATATGATATAAAAGAAAACCCGAAGAACTTTATTCTTCGGGTTTGTATTTTTAGAAGAATCCTCCTCGTGATTCGTTATCATCTCTATCTTTTCGCGATCTTGTTTTTCCTTCTGAACCTCCAAAAGCATAGCTAAATCCAATATAAAAAAGGTCGTACTCTAAATCATAACTTCCATTTTGCGGGAAAGGATTGTTGGAAAAATATTTATAGTTTAAGTTGTTGAAGATATCCGATCCTCTAACAGATATAGTACCTTTATCATTTAGTATGTTAAGACTTGCACCAACATCAACAGTTGTAAACGGATCAACTTCAAATTGTATGTTCTTTCTTCTGCCTCTATGATTAATTGTTAGTTGAGCATTAAAGTCATTGTTTATTTTAAACCGGTTTCTAAATACTGTTTTGAAATAGGTGTTTTTTACAGATTCCATTTGATTGTTAATGATTCCTTCTGATTGCTGAATATAGGTTTCAACTGAAGGAACTACATTCCACCACTTGTAAATTTTATAACTACCAGATAGTTCTACTCCGTAATTATCGGCAAAATCGTAATTGTCATACGATATAATTTGAACGTCAGAATTCGTTTCGCTTTGCTGAATGGTTCTTCCAATTCTATTTGAAAGTCGTCGGTAGAAAGTTCCAAAAGTAATGTATCCTTTAGAAATTGTTCTAGTATAATTTAACTCAAACGAATTGGTGAATTGCAAGCTTAAATTTTGATTTCCTTGCGAGGTAGTCAATGGAGACACCCATTCTTGAATTGGAGTTACCTGTGTAAAGGAAGGTCTTTCTACTCTTCTACTATATGCAAGTTGAAGGTTATCTTTATTAGAAATAGCATATGAAGCAAATACTGATGGATATATGTTGAATTCTTTATTAGTGTATGGAACATTTGAAACTTGTTGTGTATTTGAGAATAAACCAACAACATTGTATTGTTCAAATCGAAGTCCTGCTTGCAATGATAAGTTTCCTAGTTCTTTATTCAGATTGAAATATGCAGAATAGATAAAGCGATCGTAATTGAAGTTGGTATTCCCTCGTGGTACGACAGTAACCGGTGACCCCACTTCAATTTCTTGATTTGTAATAATGCTATTATGCATTAATTGACTTCTGTATTCGAGTCCAGCCTCAAGTTTTATGCTATCAACAATGATTTTTTCAAAATCTAAATTAATAAGCCATGATTTTTGAGTATCATCAATATTGTTATTATAATGATAAAGCCTATTACTCGGATCCTGAGGTAAGCGGTTAATTGATTCTTCAGGGTTTTTATAATCACTATAATTGGCTTCGAGTTCAATACTACCTCCGTTTGCTAAGTCATATTTATAATCAATATTATAAATCCTTTCCGAGAAGTCGTAGTTCGAAATGTTAGGAGTGTATAAATTACCAGCATCTGACTGAAACAATGCGTTGTTGCTTAAAGAATTACTGCTAACGGTTTGATATGTATAAACTGAAACTGTGTTTTTCTTATCGATAAATAGATCAGCACCGACCCTAAACGAATGGTCATTATAATCGTATAAAAAATCGAAATCTTGAGTCAGAAATTTATCAACTCTTTCAAGTCTTTGAATGGTTCTTGATTTCCCAAAGTAACTACTATAATTTCCATAAATATTTATAGAACCAGTATTGTAATTTAAATCAATGGAGCTGTTAGGTCTTGTGTGTTTACTATGTTCTAACCCAACCATGATTGTTCCGTTGAACCCAGTATCTATATTTTTTTTCAAAATGAAATTTATAATACCACTCATTCCTTCTGGATTATATTTGGCAGAGGGTGAGGTAATAATTTCGATTTGTTTTAATAGAGTAGAAGGAGTTTGTCTTAAAAGTTGTGCAGGATCCATATTTGAAGGCTTCCCGTTGATCAAAATCCTAACGTTTTCGTTTCCTCTTAAACTAATACTTCCAGATTGAGCATCGACACTAACGGATGGCGCATTTTGTAAAACCTGTAAAGCATTTGCTCCAGTGGCGGTAATATCTTTACCAATATTTATAATTTTTCGATCAACTTTCTGAACGACGTAAGTTTCGTCATTTTTTACAGTGACATTATCAAGAATAACATTACTTTCTTTTAAATATACTTTTCCAAGTTGAAGTTTCGGGTTAGTTTTAGATAAATTAATGTTCTTCACAATTGAATCAAAGCCCATAAATTGTACATCTAAAATATAGGTTCCTAAAGGAATTTTTTTCAATGAAAACTTTCCTTTTTTATTTGAAACAACTCCAGAGATAATCGTTCCTGCTTCTGACTTAAGTGTTACACTAGCGAAGGGAATAGCGATTTGTTTTTTTTGTTCGTATATATAACCATGAACCTCACCAAAGTTTTTTTTCTGAGCCACAAGTTTAGATATACCAAGACATAGAAATAGTAGTAATAGTCTTTTCATTGTTGGGTATCTAATGAAATAGTACACTTAATTAGTATAGTGGGGAGATATTATTAATATCTTATGCAGTATATAGCCGAATGATACATTCTCAGTCATTATGCGGAATGTAGTGCAATAATAAAAAAAAAACTCCAGATAAATAAATATCTGGAGCTTTTCTGTACGAGTGTTTGGTTTTATTAAATAAAACCTCCTCCACCTTGTTTTTCGTTACTATCTCTTTTTCTTCTTGATTTAGCGCGGTTTTTACCTCCACCAAATCTATAATTGAATCCGATATAGGCAGTTCTACTTTCCCATTTAAATCTACCATTTTGAGTAAATGGGTTTTCAGATTGGAACTGAAACCTCATTGTATTGAAAATATCATTAACTCTGAAAGTAATGTTTCCTTTCCCTTTTAATACTGTATAATTTGCTCCTAGATTAATCATTCGCATTGGAGCTACTTTCCATTGAATATCTTGAACTTCTCCTTGATACATTGCAAATAATTGGAAACGTAAGTTTTTAGTAGCGGTGAAAGTATTGCTAATTCTAGCATTAAATACTTCGTTTTGTACTTCCAATCTTGGAGCATTAGGAGTACTTAAGTCAGTTGTACCAAATTGTTTTTGAGAGTAAAAATCCATACTAGCATTGGCTCTCCACCACTTTGCAATTTTATAGTTTGCTGAAAGCTCAAGGCCATAAGCGTCTGTATCTTCAAAGTTTTGAAAAGTTAATATTTGACGAATATTACTTGGGTCACTAGGATCTTTGTAGGTAACTCTCGAAATTACATCATTTACGTTTCTATAGAAACTTCCAAAAGTAATCGATCCACCTTTTATTTTTCTAGTATAATTGAATTCAATTGAATTTGTAAACTGAGGTAGTAACTCAGCGTTACCAACTGAAGTAATTAATGGAGTACTCCATTCTCTAATTGGATTTACTTGTTGAATATTTGGTCTGTCTACTCTTTTACTATAGCTCAATTGAAATTGATTTTTATCTGAAGGATTATAAGTAAAGAATGCAGAAGGATATACTGTGAAAATATCATCTGTAACCGTTTGGCTTGATTGTGTTTCTTGGTTAAAAATTCCTTCAATATTGAATTGTTCAATTCTTGCACCTAATTGCATACTTAGTTTTCCAAACTGATGACCGTAATTAACATAACCAGAATAGATTTTTCTGTCATAAGAGAATGACGAATTGTTGAATCCAGTTTGGTTGGTAATATTTGTATTGTCGGTATTATTTGCACGATATTCAAGACCAAGCTCTAACTTTCCATTTTCTGAAACAGGATTTGTATAATCTAGGTTAATTAAAGTTGTAGATCTGTCGTTGAATATATCATTGAAATAGTTTAAGCTACCATCATTTGGTTGTACAAGATCACTATTAAATAAATCTTGTGGAGTTTCGTTTTCTGAATACGTTGCTTCAAATTCAATATTGTGTCCTTTCTTATCGAAATCGTGTTTATAATTCACATTATACGTCTGGTCTTTACTATTTGATAATTGAGCATTCGGAGAAATATTGGTGACAGTACCTGAATTGTCGGTAATTTGTACGCGTCCATTAGTATTATTTCTAAACCAGTTTTGAGTAGTATAAAAAGAAAGCGTGTTATTGTCATCTAAATAGATATCAGCTCCCAATTTCACCAAATGAGATTCATTATCATTTACAAAGGTAAAATCTTGATTGTTTACTCCTGATCTATTTACAAAACCAAAATTATAACGATCACCTCCGTTAAATCCGTAGTTACCAAAAAAGTTAACTTTTCCGGTTTTATAGTTCATGTTTGTAGAAGCATTGTAACGAACATAATGTCCGGCTTCAACACCAGTATTTATAGAACCGTTGAATCCCATATTAGCATTCTTATTCAAAATGATATTGATAATCCCACTCATTCCTTCAGGATTGTATTTAGCTGAAGGATTAGTAATTAATTCAACACTTTTAATAGAAGAAGAAGGTAATTGTTTTAATAACTGAGCAGCAGGTACGTTGGTAGGTTTACCGTCTACCAAAACTCTTACATTTTCATTACCTCTTAAACTAATATTTCCTGTTTGACTATCTACACTAACAGATTGTACGTTGTTTAATAATTCAGAAGCGGTAGCTCCAGCAGAAGTAAGGTCTTTTCCAACATTGATTACTTTTCTATCTATCTTTTGTGTAACTGTAGAAGTTTCAGCTCTTACTTCAACTTCTTCTAAAGTTGTAGAGTCTTCTTCTAATTGAATAGTTCCTAATTGAATGTTTTTATTGCTTTTACTAACTGTAATTGATTTTGTATATGTTTTATAACCAATAAATTGGACTTCTAAGGTATTGTTTCCGTTTGGTATATTTTTTATGGTGAAAGCACCACTTTCGTTCGTAATACCACCAGTAATTAGTTTTTTGGCAGCATCTTTGATAATAATGTTTACATAAGGTAAAGGCTCTTTAGTGGTCTTGTCGATAACCTTTCCTGATATAACTCCTGGTTTTGGTAAATCACTTCCATAGGAGAATAGTGTCATAAAGGTCATAAAAAACAGTAATAATTTTCTCATTTCGTAAGTTTTTGAATTGTCTTAATGATTAATAGACAAGTCAAGTTGTACTTTTGTTACTGTAATAATTCAATTTAACGTATAATTAACAATATGAAAAGTAAAACTTTGGTGTTGGGCGCTTCTTTAAATGAATCGAGATACTCGAATAAAGCGATACGCTTACTTGTTGAAAAAGAGGTATCTACATTGGCAATAGGAGTAAGAGAAGGAGAGGTGTTTAATGTTTTAATTTCGACTGAAAAAAAAATGTTCAAAAATGTAGATACTGTAACATTATATGTTAATCCCAAGATTCAAAAAGAGTACTATAATTATATATTAGATTTAAAACCTCGTAGAGTTATTTTTAATCCAGGAACGGAAAATATAGAATTTGCAGAAATATTAAATGCTAATAATATTATAGTGGAAGAGGCTTGTACACTAGTACTTTTAGCTACAAATCAATATAACTAACAGCGTCTACAAAACACCTTCTAGTTTAGTATTTGAATGGGGAATGAGTCGATAGAGTAACGTTTTCCAGCTTCAGCAAGTTCAACATTACTAAATATTGTTTCGGCTTCCTTTTTAAACTCCGAAATATCCTTGTACCTACTAGAATAATGTCCAATAATAAGTTTACCAACATTTGCTTGATCGGCTATGGAGGCAGCTTGTTCGGCAGTAGAGTGTTTTGTTTTTTCACACAAATCCTCTCGGTCCTTTAAAAATGTAGCTTCGTGATATAAAACGTCAACCTCTTTAATGATTGGAACAATGTCTGGCTTATATGAAGTATCGCTACAGAAAGCAAAACTTTTAGGAGTATCTGGTTCTATGGTTAGTTGATCGTTGGGAATAATTTCTCCAGAAGAAAGCTTAAAATCCTTACCAGACTTTAAATTGTTATAGTCACACTTTTCAATTTCATCATATTGTTTGATTTTGTCAATATGTAACTTTTTAGGTTTAGGTTTTTCAGTAAATAAAAAACCGTTGGTATAAACTCTATGATCTAATGGAATTGTTTTAACAGTAACTTTTTCATCTTCAAAAATTACTTCACTCTCTTTAGAAGAAAGTTCATGGAAAATAATATCATATTTTGTCCATGATTTTGATAATTTTAGTTGTAAAACAGTAACTTCTTTAATTCCTTTAGGACCGTATATGTGAAGAGGTTTTTCTCTATTTAGAATCCCGAATGTAGAAATAAGACCGATTAAACCGAAAAAATGATCACCATGTAGATGAGAAATAAATATATGATTGATTTTGGAGAAGCCTATTTTGTATTTACGCATTTGTCTTTGCGTTCCTTCTCCACAATCGATTAAAAAATGTCTGTTATTAATTTCTAAATATTGAGAGGTTGGAAAGGCATTAGCACGTGGTGTAGCTGAATGACATCCCAATATCGTAAGATTTAAATCCATTACCTTATAACAAGTCGTTTTGAATGTACTTCTTCACTTGTCTGAATAGAATAAATATACATGCCTGACTTTAAGTCGTTTCTCCTAAAAGTAATACTGTTTTTTCCTTTTTCAGCTTTAATCTCTTTAGCTAAAATAGTTTTTCCAAGTATATTTTTAACAGTTAAAATAACAGGCTGTGTTTTTTCAGACACAAAAGAAATTTTGGTTTCAAAATTAAATGGGTTCGGGTGAGTTCCTAAACCTTTTAGTGAATGAGTTTCTTGAGCGTACATAAACGCTGAAACAGAAAACAATATAATGAAGAGTAATTTTTTTATCATATATAATTCATTAGGGGGTGATGAATAAATTAATGGTTAAAAACCTAAATCACGTTGAATATTCTCCATCTCAATTACATCTTCTGCTTCAATTAAGGTCGGAACTATGTTAAAATTCTCTGGGAAATTATCAACTTCTACACCCTTTTTGATAACAACAAAAGACATGCCATTTTCTCTTTGAATATCAGCGTATTTCAAAAATAGCAAAATATTTTGTTCAGTAAAATTATTTTTAGAAGAAATTTCTAAAACAATGTGTGAATCTTTAAGATTTTCATATTGTTGCTCGAAATTCTTTAAGAATTTATCAAAAGAATTATCGTCCGAACTAATTAATTTATACTCTTCCTTTTGCGTTATTTTCATCACTATCTCTTAATTTGTTGTGCTAACAAATATATTACAGCCATTCTAACGGCAACACCGTTTTCTACCTGATTTAATATGATTGATTGATCACTGTCAGCAACGTCACTAGTTAATTCCACCCCTCTGTTTATTGGTCCAGGATGCATAATAACAATGTCTTTACCTACATTATCTAATATTTCCTTGTTAATTCCAAACAATTGAGTGTACTCGCGAGTTGAAGGGAAATATTTAATAGCCATTCTTTCATGTTGCACACGAAGTACATTGGCAACATCACACCATTCTAAGGCCTTTTTTAAATTTGTTTCTACTTCAACACCTAAACTCGTAATGTATTTTGGAATTAATGTAGTAGGACCACAAACTTTAACTTTGGCACCTTGCAATTGAAGAGCGAAAATATTCGAAAGCGCTACACGTGAGTGTAACACATCTCCAACAATAACAATTTTCTTTCCTTTTAAATTGCTGTTAAGCGCTTCTCTCATTGAGAAACTATCCAGTAAAGCTTGTGTTGGATGTTCGTGAGTTCCATCACCAGCATTTACTATTTTGGCATCAACATGCTTTGATAGGAAAATTCCTGCACCAACATTTGAATGACGCATTACAACAATGTCAACTTTCATTGAAAGGATATTGTTTACTGTATCAATTAATGTTTCTCCTTTTTTTACAGAAGATTGTCCTGCAGAGAAATTGATGACATCGGCCGATAATCTTTTTTCAGCAAGTTCAAAAGATAATTTAGTACGCGTACTATTTTCAAAAAACAGATTTGCAATAGTAATGTCACGTAATGAAGGTACCTTTTTAATAGGTCTATTAATAACTTCTTTAAAATGAGAGGCAGTTTCAAAAATAAGTTCTAAATCTGTTTGATTTAAATACTTAATGCCTAATAAATGTTCTACACTTAACTGCTTCATTCTTAAGGTAATTTTTTAATCATAATGTTAATCAAGCTTTTGCTTGGTTTCAATATAAATAGCGTCTTTTTCGTGGGTTTCTTTCCAATGCACAGCAACTTTTTCTTCGTTAATGGCATCGACTTGTCTACCCCTATAATTTGGTTGTATTGGTAAATGGCGGCTAAACCTTCTATCTATTAAAACCAAAAGTTCAATACTTTGAGGTCTTCCATACGATTGAATTGCGGTTAAAGCCGAACGAACACTTCTTCCAGAGTACAAAACATCATCAATAAACACAACTTTTTTTCCTTCAATAAGGAAATCGATTTGAGTTGATGTTGCTTCTAAAGGTTCGTCTCTTCTTCTAAAATCATCTCTATAAAAGGTTATATCCAATAACCCTAACTGTAAATCAGTAATTGAATAATCATTCTTTAATAATTCAGCCAAACGCTTTGCTAAAAAGGTACCTCTTGGTTGAAGTCCTATCAAAACGGTATTAGAAAAATCGTTGTGGTTTTCGATTAACTGACATGCTAATCGATGCAGAATGATTTCAATTTCTTTTGAAGTAAGTAGTATTTTTCTGCTCATTGTTGCTACCAAATTTGTTTGATAGTTTCAACGTTCAAAATTACTACAAAAAAATAGTGTAGCAAAATTAAAGTTAATGAAACATAAAAGTATATCAGTAAAATTATCTTTACATTTGCCAACTTTTAGAAAAGTCTCGTAACATTATGATGAAATACATTAAAAATAAGAAGATTAAGATAAAGGATGACTCCTTAGCTGGAATTACCGTTTCTTTAGCAATGATACCTGAAGTGGTCGCTTTTGCCTTTGTTGCACAGATAAGCCCAATCGTTGCATTATTTGGGGCCTTTGTAGTTGGAATCATTTCGGCAATTTTTGGTGGAAGACCAGGACTTATTTCTGGGGCAGCAGGAGCAGTAGCTGTAATTTTCGTACATATGATTCAGGAAGGGCATGCGAAAGGCCTCCTATTTGACACACCAGTTGAGAATATGGGGTATTTCTATTTACTTGCAGCAGTCGTATTAATGGGGATCATTCAAGTATTTGCTGGGATCTTTAAATTAGGAAAGTTTGTTCGCTTAATTCCTCATCCAGTAATGATGGGATTCGTAAACGGATTGGCTATTGTGATTTTTATGGCTCAATTAGGAATGTTTAAAGAGAATTCTAAAGATATTTTCGGTCAGAATAAGAGAAAAACGGAAAATAAGGAGTTAGTATATAAAGTAGAAGGAGCAGAGGTAAAAGATATTGCTTCTAACAATACTATTTTTACCATTAAGGATAAATCGGTTGTTAATAATGGATCGAACAAAGAAATGTACATCGTTTCGGAAGGGCAAGTTTTTGATGTAGATACAAAGAAAGTTGTTTTTAATGTTGGGGAAGAAGGATTTTATTCTGTAAAGGATGAAGGAGTTGTAAAGTCAACAATGCAAGGAAAGAAATTATATACCATGATTGGATTGGTATTATTAACAATGTTAATTGTTTGGGGATTACCAAAATTAACAACAAAGATTCCTGCGGCTTTAACGGCTATATTAATTATTACATTTATTGTTGTATTCGGAGGAATTGAATCAATAAATGTAGGAGACTTTATTCGCGATGGAGGAGGAGCTGGTTTAAATGGTTTCGATGAGTTGTCCAAAAAATTGAACTTAGCAGAGTTATGGGGTAACCTACCATTTAATTTGGATACTTTAAAGTTTATTGCTCCATATTCATTCTTAGCGGCATCTGTTGGATTAATCGAGACTTTAATGACTATGAACCTAGTAGATGAGTTAACAGATTCACGTGGTAATGGAAATAAAGAATGTGTAGCACAAGGAGCTGGTAATATTGTAAGTGGTTTGTTTGGTGGAACTGGTGGTTGTGGTATGATAGGTCAAACAGTAATTAATATTAATGCAGGTGGTAGAGGTCGTTTATCAGGAGTGATGATGGCTGTAACACTTTTAATCTTTATCCTTTTTGCGGACAAGTATATTGAACAAGTTCCTATTGCAGCTTTAGTTGGAGTAATGTTTATGATGGTAATTGAAACTTTTGCTTGGTCGAGTTTTAGAATAATGAACAAAATACCAGTATCGGATGCTGTTGTTTTAATTATTGTATCGGCGGTTACGGTAGTATTTGACTTGGCAATTGCGGTATTTGTTGGGGTAATTATTTCGGCTTTAGTATTTGCTTGGGAAAATGCCAAGAGAATTAGAGCAAGAAAGAGAATGAAAGCAGATGGTACTAAAGTATATGAAATTTGGGGACCATTGTTCTTCGGAAGTATTACAGCTTTTAATGAAAAGTTCGATATTAAAAATGATCCGGAGAAAGTAGAGATAGATTTTGTAGAGTCTAGAGTTTCGGATCACTCGGCTATTGAAGCTATTTTTAATTTAGTAGAAAAATACGAAGCAGTAGGTAAGAAGGTTGTATTGAAGCATTTGAGTGAAGACTGTAAAGTGTTAATGTATAAAGCGAGTGAGAAGTTTCACAATATAATCGAGGAGGATATTGATGATCCTAGGTATCACTTAGCAGAGAATCCAGAAAAATTCCCAAAGCCTTTATCGGAATACGAGTTTTAATAGAAAGACAATAATCAAGAGTTTGAGTATTGAAGCTTTCTCCAAATTATAAAGTAAAAACTCCCGCAATTGCGGGAGTTTTTTTATGCTTTATTTAAAGGACTTACAATTTCGACATCACTGAAAGCAATGGCGCCTCTAACCACTCCATCGATAGTGCTTTTTAACGCCTCGATGAGCTGCATTTTCAGTTGTGATTTATGATAAATTAAACTAACCTCTCTTGCTGGTGGAGGTGTTTCAAATTCTCTTAAATGTGCTTGATCCTTTTCATTTAAATCTAGAGTGTTTAAATAAGGTAAAAGCGTCATTCCTAATCCATCTTTAGAAAGCTTGATTAGAGTGTCAAAACTTCCACTTTCTAATTGAAAATGAATGTTCTTACTTGTTTTTGGAGATCTACAAATATTTAGAACGCTATCTTTAAAACAGTGACCATCTTCTAACAATAAAATATCTTCAACATTTAGTTCGTCTACTGTGATTTTATTCTTTTGATATAACTTATGTTCTTCAGGGATTAAACCAACAAAAGGTTCGTAATATAAAACGCGCTCTTTAATAGCTTCATTTTCCAAAGGCGTAGCAGCAATGGCAGCATCAATATAACCGTCGGTTAACTTTCTAATAATCTCTTCAGTAGTAAGCTCTTCAATAATCAATTGAACTTTCGGATAGTTTTTATTGAAAGTTTTTAAAAACATAGGTAATAACGTAGGCATTATAGTAGGAATGATTCCTAGCTTAAACTCTCCTCCAATATATCCTTTTTGTTGGTGAACAATATCAACAATCCTGTTACTTTCATCTACGATAACTTTTGCTTGCTCAACGATACGTTTTCCTACTTCAGTAAGTTCAATTGGCTTTTTAGAACGATTAAAAATCTTAGCATCTAATTCTTCCTCAAGTTTTTGTATCTGCATACTCAACGTAGGTTGTGTAACAAAACAATTTTCAGCTGCTACAGTGAAGTTTTTGTACTCCGCAACGGCTAATGTATATTTCAATTGAGTAATAGTCATTTCTATAATATTTTTTGATAAAGATATTAAAACAATCAATATAATTTATATTCCCAACGTGTTAATTTGAGGTAATTTTGACATAGAAAAACTAAAGGACGTAAAATCAATAAAATATGGCAATTTCAATATTAGGATTAGATAAAAACAAAACAGAAGTGTTAGTAAAAGAATTAAATACATTACTGGCAAACTTTCAAGTATACTACCAAAATGCAAGAGGTTTACACTGGAATATCAAAGGGAAAAATTTCTTTGAATTACACTTGAAATTTGAAGAGTTTTACACAGATGCTCAGGAAAAAGTGGATTTAATTGCAGAGAGAATTTTAACCTTACAAGGTACTCCTTTGCATACATTCGGGGACTATGAGGCATTGGCTACAGTACCTGTTGGTAAAGATATTTCAAATGATGAGCAAGCTGTGAAGTTAATTGTAGATTCTTTAGCAGAATTATTAAAAATAGAGCGTGTAATACTTGAATTATCTGATGAAGCTGATGATGAAGGAACAAACTCAATGATGAGTGATTTCATTTCAGAACAAGAGAAAACTTTGTGGATGATGAATGCTTGGTTAGGCTAAGCTCATGTCCATTTTTTTAGGGGGAAGTAAAGAGGTAACAATATACGTTACCTCTTTTTTATTTTAATGATCTAACATTTTCTTAGCTCTTTGTACTGATGTAACTGGAAGTTTACAATAACCTTTCTCACAAATATAAATATAGGTTTCCCCTTCAATATACTTGCTTTTAAATACAGGAAGAGGGGAATCGAAATTTTCTTTATTGAAGTAAATTAATACATTGGTGTAGTAGGTGTTTTGAAATTTCCAGGCTTTACTTTCAGCCTCAGTTCCCACCACAATTATTTCCTTCGTAGGAAACAGTTCCTGTAAATGCAAATTACCCCATTTCAAATAGTTAGAAAAGTCTTCTTTTAAATACGGAGTTATTGCCGTCATCATTTTTGAGAAGCGTAAATCATATCTTTCGTTTCTATAAAGAATACTCAGTTTTTTAAGATTATCTGCCATTATAGAGTTTGGAGAAGGAAGTACTCCATCACTTAATTTAACCAATGGAGAAACTAAGTTCGATTTTTGAGCAAACGTAAACATATTATTCTGGGAATCTCCGTAGTGCTCAAGTACAATTTCCGTTAGTTCTGAGGCTTTCGTAGCATAAGTTAATTTGCCAGTAACACTATAAAGTTTCAAATATGCAGAAATCAGATAAGCATAATCTTCTAAAAAGCCATCGCTTTTGTTTGAATTTGTATTAAATATGTGTTTTAATTTCCCATTTTTAAAAGCATCTGAGTACACCGTTTTTACCAAAGATTCTGCTAAATTTAGATGTTTTTTATCTCCTAAAGCTCGATAAGCATCAACATAACCAATAATTAGCAATGCATTCCAAGAAGTTATTTTTTTGATATCTCTATTTGGAGGTGTGCGTTGTTTTCTTTTATTATTCAAAAGATCAAGCCATTTAAATTCTTCTTTGGAAACAATGCTATCCCTTGATTTTTTAGATATTACGTAATTATGTTTCCCTTCCTCATTTAAAAGGGTAAGTTTATATCTTTCCAAAAACATTTCAAAGCCCTCTCCCAATGCCTTTTTTAATTCTTCTTTACTCCAAATATAATAAGCACCTTCTTTTCCTTCATTATCGGCATCGATTGACGAAATATAACCACCATCTGAATCTGCCATGTTTTGCTCCAAGAATTGGATGTTTTTTTCAATAATATACTTGTATCTTGGATCCTTATATTTAAGATAACCATTGGCATAAATGCTGAGAACTTGAGCATTGTTATAAAGCATCTTTTCAAAATGAGGTACTAACCATTGAGTATCCGTGCTGTACCTAAAAAAGCCCCCTCCCACATGATCAAAAACTCCACCTTCATACATGTTATCCAGAGTTGTTTTTACTTGTTTAGAAACTTTTTCATCCTTTAACAAGTGAACATAGTTCATTAGGAAGGTTAAATTCCCTGTCTTTATAAACTTTTCCTTTGTTCTTTCCTGTCCATAAATAGTATCCCATGATGTTTGCCAAGAAGTTATGTTATCGATAAAATCCTGTTTCGAAAACTTGGGAGTTTCACTATGAACTTCAATAAGGTTATTGGATTTAATCCCATCCGATAAACTATTAGCATAAGAAACGAGTTCTTCTGGTTTATTTTTATAAAGCTCTAGTATCTTAGTTAAAACAGAATTCCATTGTTTTTTAGAATGGTAAGTTCCTCCGTAAACAGGTTGTCCATTTGGCAGAAGTATGACATTTAAAGGCCATCCACCTTTGCCTGTCATAAGTTGTAAAGCGCTCATATATAGATGGTCAATATCTGGACGCTCTTCTCTATCTACTTTTATGTTTACGAAGTTTTGATTCATAAACTTAGCAGTCTCCTGATCTTCAAAAGTCTCTTTTTCCATGACATGACACCAATGACAAGAAGAAAATCCAATGCTTAAAATTATGAGTTTATTGGTTTCTTTTGCATAATCTAAACTTTCTTCATTCCAAGTATTCCAGAAAACAGGATCGTCACAATGTTTTTTTAAATAGGGGCTCAATTCATTAGCCAAAGTATTTCTAGAACTACTAAAAGAGCTAGTTGTTTTTGTTTTTTTTGTGCAACTAATGGTTAGTAAAATATTCAAAAACAGTGTCCAAAAAAAGACTTTCAAAAGTGTAGTGTTCGTCATAGTGAACGAAAATATAAAAAATGAAGTTATGCATAAAACGAGAGTGCATTAAAACACGCTAAAAGCAGAATTTATGGGTGAGTACTTGTTTTTTGTCGGGTATTTATAGTTTTTTAGGAATAAGATTAAAAAGAACAGTAAGAATATTCTTAATTTAGTAGGCTTTACAACAGACAAACTAAAACTACATATGAGGGCGCCTTTATCTTTACTAACTATTTTACTGCTGATTTTTACAGGCTGTAACAATGAACAATCTATTGAAAAAGATAAAACGCATAAACCGATTAATTACCTTTTTCAAAGACAAGGAAAGGAAAAAACCAAAATTGATTTCAAAAACACCTTTAAAGAAAACTTATATTTCAATTTTCTGAATTATCCATATATATATAACGGTGGAGGAGTAGCAGTAGGAGATGTAAACAACGATGGATTGGACGATGTTTATTTCAGTTCCAATGAAGGTTCTAATAAGTTATACATAAATAAAGGAGAATTTGAGTTTTCAGATGTTACCAAAATAGCCAAAGTCGAAGATAAACAAGGTTGGACAACTGGAGTTTCTATGATTGATATTAATCAAGATGGTTGGTTGGATATTTATGTTTGTAAATCGGGTTCTTTACGAGATAACAATCCACGAAGAAATAAGCTTTTTATAAATAAACAAGACGGTACATTTAAAGAAAGTGCGAAAGAATATGGGTTAGATTCTCCTGCTTTTTCTACACAGGCATATTATTTCGACTATGATAAGGATGGTGACATCGATGTGTTTTTAGTAAATCATAGAGCAGATTTTAGGAACAATACAAATATTGAGGCTTCAATAAAGAATAACATTCATCCATTGATGACCGATGAATTGTTTGAGAACGTAAACGGAAAATTTGTTAATGTAACTGATAAAGCCAAGATTACAAACAAAGCTTGGGGTTTAAGTGCCTCAATTGGCGACTTTAATGGTGATGGTTGGGAAGATATTTTCGTGGCAAATGATTTTTTGGATGCGGATTTCCTATATCTTAATAATGGAGATGGAACGTTTAAAAACACTATAAATTCTACTTTTGAGCATATTACGGCGAATAGTATGGGCTCGGATTTTGCGGATGTAAACAATGATAACAAGCCAGATTTAATGGTAGTAGATATGGTTTCTTCGGACCATAAGAGGAGCAAAGAGAATATGGCAACCATGAGTACTGCAAATTTTGAAAGATTAGTCAATGAAGGATACCATTATCAATACATGTCAAATATGTTACAATTAAATTTGGGAGAAGGTGTTTTTGGTGAAATTGGACAATTGGCAGGTATTTCTAAAACAGATTGGAGTTGGTCTCCATTATTGGCTGATTTCGATAATGATGGTTTCAAAGATTTGATTGTTACAAATGGAATTTATCATGATTTGTCGAATCAAGATTTTAGAAATCAGATGAGGGTTAATATAATGAATCGAAAGAAGGTTACTCTCGAAGAGGCCATTGCAATGATGCCTTCAACAAAAATTCCGAATAAGATTTTTAGGAATATAAATGGATACGAGTTTAAAGTGGCTAACAATACTTGGGGAATGAACGAAGCTGTTAATTCAAATGGTATAGCTTATGCTGATCTCGATAACGATGGTGACTTAGATTTGGTGGTTAATAATCAAATGGAAGAAGCAGGGATTTATAAAAATACTCAAACCAATAATTTTATTACTATTTCTCTAGAAGGAGCTGATAATAACAGACAGGCAATAGGTTCGACGGTGAAACTATATTCAAAGGGAAAGGTTCAAAGTCAACAGTTCTATCCGAGCAGAGGTTTTCAGTCTTCAGTAAGTCAAGTGTTGCATTTTGGAATAGGAGAGAATGAATTTATAGACAGTTTATTGGTGCAATGGCCTTCAGGAAAAGTTTCAAATTTGAAAAGTATTGAAAAAAATAAGTTTTTAAAATTAAAAGAAAGTGAAGCTGTAAATTCTTCAATCAACAATAAAGATGTTTCCGAATATGCATTAGTGGATGGGAAGGATTTTGGAATAAATTTTAAGCATTCTGAAAACCTGTTTAACGATTATTCGAAACAACTTTTATTACCTCAGAAGCAAAGCGAAAAAGGGAAAGCTTTGTGTGTAGCCGACGTAAATGGAGATGAATTGGAGGACTTTTTTGTGGGAAATGGAAAAGGTAATAGTGCTAGATTATACTTACAGACTTCAAAAGGAAGTTTTAAAGAAAGTAGTAAAGAAACATTTGCTAAAGATGCAAGTTATGAAGACAATGCAGCAACGTTTTTAGATATTGATTCTGATGGAGATTTTGATTTATATGTAGCTACTGGAAGTTACGAAGATGAGCTAAGTAGTGAATATTTAATAGATCGTATTTATATAAACGATGGGAAAGGGAATTTTAAGAAATCAAAAACTCTTCACCCACAAATTAAAATGGTTAGCTCCACGGTAAAAGCATGTGATTTTGATAAAGACGGAGATACTGATGTTTTTGTTGGAGGAGGAGTTATGCCAGGGAAATATCCATCGGCGTTTCCATCGAAATGGTTTAAAAATGAAAACGGAAAATTAGTGGATGCTACTTCAGATTTAGTTGATAATACTGAAGATATAAACATGGTAAATGATGCTGTTTTTCAAGATATAGATCAAGACGGAGTAGAAGATCTAGTAGTAGTCGGAGAATGGATGCCAATGGCTATGTTTAAAAACAATGGAGGAAAGTTTGAAAGGATCGTTCAAGATGTTCTAAATACTATCGGATGGCATTATTCGGTATTTCCAACTGATATTGATTTGGATGGAAAAATGGATTTCTTAGTGGGGAATATAGGAAGTAATAATAAATTCAAACCTTCTACTGACAAACCTCTTCATATTTATGCTGACGATTTTGATAAGAATAATTATGTTGATGTCGTGTTGAGCAAAGAAACTAAAGAAGGAGGTTTATTACCAGTTAGAGGAAAAGAGTGTTCTTCAGAGCAGTTACCTATGTTAAATTCGAAGTTTAAAACATATAAACAGTTTGCTAGTGCGAGCTTATCTGAGATTTACGGAGAAGTTGCCTTAGAAAACTCGATTCATTTTAAAGCTACTGATTTTAGTTCTTTTATTTTAAAAAACAAAGGTGATTTTAACTTTGATATGGAAAGGTTACCAGTACAATCTCAATTCGGACCTACAAACAGTTTTGTTTTTTTAAAGACGGATGTAGAGAATAAAGGCGCAATTTTAGGAGCGGGAGCCATTTATGAAGCCGAGGTCGAAACAGTAAGATATGATGCGAACAAAGGTTATTTAATTAGTAATGAAGGAAAAGCTTCTAACGTGTCTTCTCTAAATATTTTTGATGAGTTGCAAGTGAAAGCAATGAAATCAATTACGATAGCGAATACTAATTATGTTCTTGTGTTGTGTAAAAATGAAGGAATTAAATTACTTAAGAGGGAATGGTAAGATTAAATAATGGGCTGGGGTGATTTAAATATTAAAGTTGATCCGTATTATCAATTTTAAATTCCATTGGAAAGCTATAAGCTACGTTCACATTTTCGTTATTGTTTTTTCCTGGAACGAATTTTGGAAGCATTGAAACAATACGTACGGCTTCTTTTTTTAATATTTCAGTGTTTTTTGAAGAAATTGTCTTGATATCTGTTATTTCACCTTCCGTATTAATAACAAAGCTTACCAATACAGTACCTTCTAATTTATTGTTCAATGCCTCTGCAGGATAATTGAAATTTCTACTAATATGCTCTTGCATTTTTGCGTTAAAACAGTCGTATTGATCTTCTAGGCTTTCAGTGCAAGTCGTAAACAAGGGAACGATATCTACGTCAGAAAAAGAAACTGTTTTTTCAGAAGTTTTACTTATAGAAGGAACTAAACTATTAATGTTCTTTTTTATATTTTTTAATTCAACACTTTCCGTAGAGTTATTTTTATCACTTTTATTCGATGCATCTAATATGGAATGAATATTTGTGTTACGATTTCTTTTTTTAAGGTATCTAGTCTTTAGTGAAATAGTATTAGAAGTGGCATTCTTTTTATCTTCAACTTTACATTTACTAATTGAAGAAATTGAATTAAGATCGGTTTGCTCTTTACTTTCTTCAGAACAGTGTTGAGCAAAATTTTGTTGAACAACAAAACAAAACAATATTAAGATTACTTTTTTAAACATGACTCGTATTTCTTTAACTTTTTATGATAATTATTATAGTGTAGCGGCTGTAATATATTCCAAATATAAAGCAGTATAATAGAGTAGGTTTTTATTTGTAGATAGTTAATCAAGTACAGTCGGTGAGTTGCATATTATTAAGGGTAAAGTATCTTTTGATTTTGTTTTTTTTGATGTATGTTTTGTTGTTTTTTGATTGTAAATGGTTGTTTTTTATGTGTTTTTGGTGGTATTAAAATAAAAAGTATTGATATCTTTTGAGTTAATAAAAAGAAAAAAGCTCCGTTTGGATGGAGCTTTTATTTTAGTTTGGGAAGATTTCACTTCAAGGGGATTTTTTGTTTGAGAGAAGAACTTACAAACGCAAAAGGGGATTAAAAAATCAATTCGTATGATAATTAAAACGGGAATCTTAAATACATGCTGATTTTATTTTTTATGTTGATTTATTCGTTGATGATTAATGAGGATTGTTCTTAATTTGAAGAATCAATTTTGAACTCCATAGGAAAACTATAGGCAACATTTACTTTTTGTTTATCGTTTTCTCCAGGAATAAATTTTGGTAACATTGAAACGATACGCACTGCTTCTTCTTTAAGAATTTCAGTATTCTTTGAAGAAATCGTTTTAATATTGGTTACATTTCCGTTGGTATCAATTACAAAACTTACTAAAACAGTACCCTCCATTTTTTTATCCAAAGCTTCTTCAGGATAAGTAAAATTAGAATTAATGTGTTCCTGCATTTTTGTGCTGAAGCAATCATATTGATCGTAAGAATCTCCATCACAATCGGAAAACAATGGCACATATTCTACGTCAGAGAAAGGAATAATATTTTCTTTAGAAGATTTTGAGATCGAGTTAACTAAACTATTTATATTCTTTTTGATATTTGCTAATTCAACACTTTCTACAGATCGATTTTCACTTATTTCATTTTTCGTATGGTTCAATGAATTTTCATTTAAAGAATTTTTTCTTCTTTTTAAAAACCTGTTATTTAATGAGAAATCAGCCGAAGAAGTATCATTTGCAGTTTCTGATTCTTCAACTTTACATTTAGTAATTTGGGAAATTGAATTCGCATCATTTTGTTCCTCACTTTCCTCGGAACAGTGTTGGGCGAAATTTTGTTGTATTACAAAACAAAACGTTATTAATATTACTCTTTTCAACATAAATCGTGCTTCTTTTAATTTTTTACGGTAATACTTACAGTGGGGGGTCTTGTAATTGATTACAAATATAAAAGAGAGCTTCGATGTTTATTTTTTTTATAGATGACTGGATTCATTTCATCGGTGAGTTGCATTTAACTATAGATGAAAAAGCGGTTAAAAATCTGTTTTTCAGTATATTTTGTTTGTTTTTTATTGTGAATGGTTATTTTTTAATTATAAATGGTGTCGTTTTTTTTAGTAAGATGAGTGTCGATGAAAAGAAAATGTGAAGAGTTAAAAGAATGATTTCCATAACAATCTCAAACTAACGAAGGCTATAAGAATTGCAGTAGCTTTTTTTAATTTAATAGGACCGAGTAGTTTATTACTTAACTTATTGCCCAAAATACCTCCAAAAAATACAGTTACCAACAGACATAAAGTAAGCAACCAATCTATTTGAAAATCGGGATTCGAGTATTGCCCTATAAAACCACTAACAGAATTGACTAAAATAAAAAAACTGGCTGTCGCTGCAATTTTTCTGGGAGTGTCCCAGTTTATTAGATGTAGAAAAGGAGCTAAAAAGATACCTCCGCCAATACCGACAATTCCAGATATGAATCCAATACCTCCTCCATATAAAGCATTTTTAGAAATATCCATTTCTTTCTGATCTTCGTTAGATATCACTCTTTGAGATTTCCACATGATAATGGCAGCAAGGAGAAGTGTACATCCTAATAATACGAAAAAAGCTGTCTCTTTAATTCTTAAATAGCCTCCTAGGAATGCGAGAGGAACACTAAATATAACAAGAGGAAGAACTTTTCTCCAGGGATATCTTTCTAGTTTCATATATAACAATACATTGCCAGAAACAACAACAATATTGCATAGAAGCGAAGTTGCTCTAATTTGAGAAAAAGCCATTCCTGTTAAGGCTAAAACAGCTAAATAACTCGAACCTCCTCCGAAACCAACTGAGGAATAGAGCAAAGCAATTACAAAAAAGAAGATGATTAAATACCAATGATTAATAAAAAGTTCAGCCACTAAAGTTAAGGTTATATATTCTTGAAAAGCTAAAAATACTAAAGTAGAATTGATTTTTTAAATTGTTGAGGAGTCATTAATTCCATTTTTTTAAATTGACGGTTAAAGTAACTTGTACTATTGAAACCAGATTTAAAAGCAATTTCCGACATGCGATAGTTTTTGTATTCTCTCATTAACTTTTTCGAAAATTTAATTTTTTTGGCATTTATATAATCAATTGGAGAAACTCCCAATGTGTTCTTAAATTGTTTATGAAAGTGAGAAGTACTCATATAAGCTTTTTTAGTGAGTAAATCTACCGTAATATCTTTGTTTGTAAGGCTTTCTTTAATAAACTTTATTACGGTTCCAATTCGAGTGTCAGAAAATGTTTGGTACTTTATAGTACAGGAGTTAAAGGAAAAACATGGCGATTTAATTTTTCATCAAAGTGGAGGTTGTTGTGATGGTTCAGCCCCAATGATTTTACCTAAAGAAGATTTTTATTTGGATGATAGTGATATTTTATTAGGAAAACTGCTGGAAGTCCCTTTCTATATGAATAAAGATCAATTCGAATATTGGAAGCATACGCATTTAACTATTGATATTACGGAGGGTAGAGGATCTAGTTTTTCATTAGAAATACCTTTAGGTGTTCGCTTTATTGTGCATTCGAAACTATTAGAGTAATATTTATGATAATAGTTGGTTTATATATGCATTTAGGTGCTAAAAATATGTTGTTAGTAGAAAAAAAATGTCAAATTAATATGTAAAACCTAGTTTGGTTTCGAAAAATGTAAACGGTTGAATTAATGAGTAATTATCATATAAAGAATTTAGAAGAATATTATCAAGTCTACAGAAAATCAGTAAGAAATCCAGAATTATTTTGGGATGAAGTAGCAGAAGAGCATTTTGTATGGAGAAAACCATGGGATAAAGTTTTAAGTTACGATTTTTCAAAACCTGAGGTAAAGTGGTTTGAAGGAGCAGAATTGAATATTACTGAAAACTGTATTGATCGTCACCTAACAACAAGAGGTGATAAAACTGCCATTTTATTTGAGCCGAATAACCCTGATGAAGAAGCGGAAGAAATTAGTTATATAGAACTTCACAAACGAGTAAATCAGTTTGCAAATGTTTTGAAAGATAACGGGATTAAAAAAGGTGATAGAGTTTGTATCTATTTACCAATGATTCCAGAATTAGCAATTTCGTTATTGGCTTGTGCTCGAATAGGAGCAATACATTCAGTAGTATTTGCAGGATTCTCATCTTCTGCTTTAGGAACAAGAATAAATGATTGTGAGGCTAAAATGGTTATTACATCTGATGGTTCTTACAGAGGTGTAAAAACAATAGATTTAAAAGGAATTGTTGATGAAGCTTTAGAAGATTGTACAACAGTTGAAACCGTATTAGTAGCAAAGCGAATTCATTCTGAAGTTCCTATGAAAGAAGGAAGGGATAAATGGTTACAACCGTTATTAGATGTCGCTTCTGAAGAATGCGAAGCGGAAGTAATGAAGGCTGAAGATCCATTATTTATTCTGTATACATCTGGATCTACAGGAAGTCCTAAAGGAATGCTTCATACAACAGCTGGTTATATGGTATATACTGCATATACCTTTAAGAATGTATTCAATTATAGAGAAAATGATGTGTACTGGTGTACCGCTGATATTGGTTGGATTACTGGACACAGTTATATAGTATATGGTCCTTTAGCAAATGGAGCGACTACAGTGATGTTTGAAGGGGTGCCTAGTTATCCAGATTTTGGCCGTTTTTGGCAAATTGTTGAAAAGCATAAAGTATCGCAATTCTATACAGCACCAACAGCCATTAGAGCGTTAGCTAAAGAGAACTTAGACTATGTAGATAAATATGATTTATCATCAATTAAAGTGTTAGGAACGGTGGGTGAGCCTATTAATGAAGAGGCTTGGCATTGGTATAATGACAATGTAGGAAAGAAGAAAAATCCAATTGTTGATACTTGGTGGCAAACGGAAACAGGAGGAATGATGATCTCTCCAATTCCATATGCAACACCAACAAAGCCTACTTATGCCACATTGCCATTACCAGGAGTTCAGTTGGCTCTAATGGATGAGCAAGGAAATGAAATTCAAGGAAATCAAGTAGATGGACGATTATGTGTGAAATTCCCGTGGCCATCAATGGCAAGAAGTATTTGGGGTAATCATCAACGATATAAGGATACTTATTTTTCAGCTTTTGAAGGAAAGTATTTTACGGGAGATGGCGCATTACGTGATGAAGTTGGATATTACAGAATTACAGGTAGAGTAGATGATGTAATTATTGTTTCAGGTCATAATCTTGGAACAGCACCAATTGAAGATGCTATTAACGAGCATCCAGCTGTAGCAGAAAGTGCTATTGTAGGTTTCCCTCATGATATCAAAGGAAATGCCTTGTATGGTTATGTGATTTTAAAAGAAACAGGAGAAGGAAGAGATCATAACAACCTTAGAAAAGAAATAAATCAAATTATAACGGAACATATTGGTCCTATAGCCAAATTAGATAAAATTCAATTTACCGAGGGGTTGCCAAAAACTCGATCAGGTAAAATAATGAGACGAATTTTGCGTAAAATAGCGCATAACGAGTTAGATAACTTAGGCGATGTATCAACTTTGTTAAACCCTGAAGTAGTTCAGAGTATTATTGACAAACGAATGAGCAGCGAATTGGTTAGCTAAATAAATAGGGAACTATTTACATTTTTGATTAAAATGCCCTCGAATCTTTACCAGTTCGAGGGTTTTTTATATCAACAGCTTTATTAGCTTATAACAAATCTCTTAAGAGGAATCAATACAAGATAGTATTGATTTTAAATTATATCCCGAGCAATTAGCTCGTCATAGATGTCTTTGGTACCGTAACCAACAATACTTAGTTGTTTATTGTGGTTCGAAACGTTTAAAAATAGTTGAGCAATAGAATCTACAGCACAGGTGTCAATTTCGTTAATACCGTTAATGTTTAAAGTAACATTAGATTGCTCTTTTAGAAAGTTATTGACTTTTTTCTCAACTTTTTTGAAGTTTGTAACATTTAAATCACCTTTTAAGTAAAAAAGGTTGTCACTTTTCTTAATTTTTAGGGGCATTGTATAAATCTTTAAGGTTACTTAAAATTATTTATAATCAATGATATCAAATCAATTATTAGTTTAATATCCCTATAAATTCGTTAGAATACCAGTTTATATAGTTAATCGGTTGTGGTTTCGAAAAAACTGAATACACTACCACCATAACGCTTCTCATAGCTATATTGAGGATGATTTGATAATGTGGTGTGTTTTGAGTGTTCAATGATTAAAACACCTTCTTCGTTTAATAAATTTCTTTCAAAAACAAGATCTGCTATTTTGATGAATTCCTCTTCTTTAAAATCATAAGGAGGATCCGCGAATATCAAATCTGTTTTCAGAGGAGTTTTTTCTAGAAATTTATAGACATCACTTTTATACGTTGAAATATTGAATTCTAGCTCTTTTGATATTTCATTAATAAACTTGATACAACCATAATGAGCATCAATTGAATATATTTCTTGGGTTCCTCTCGAGCCAAACTCAAAGCTTATGTTACCTGTACCAGCAAATAAGTCCATCACCGATATACTATCGAAATAGTATAAGTTGTTAATGATGTTAAACAATGATTCTTTTGCCATATCTGTCGTTGGTCGAACAGGTAGTTTTTTTGGTGCAGAGAACCTTTTTCCTTTATATTTTCCAGAAATAATACGCATTATGAAAGTAATAGATAGGTTGAGTGATTTGAAAGTTCGTCATCAGCTTTAAAAAAGGCAGTTGAACTTTCAATAAAATTAATATTCCTTACAAATTTATAAGTTATTTGGTATACATCCGAAGTTTCTTCAATATTACCTAGTAAGGTTAGGTTAAAGACCTCAGGATCTAGATGAAGTTGCTCAGCAACAAATAGTATATAGTAAATGAAATCTTCTTTCGTTTCGTATAAGAAAGAATTATACAATACTAGTTGTTTATCCTTTACCACAACAATATCCATTTGAGAATCTCCTGCATAAACAAACATTTCTTTTTCCTTTGATACAGAATTAGAAAGGAGTTTGCTTATTAAAATGGAAGTATGATGTTGATATTCAAACTCACCAAAATTTTGAAAAATGAAGTTATTAATGTTTACATAAGGAATATATACATTGTGCGCATCGATAGCTTCAAGGTTATCATATGTTAAAAAATCTGTAGATAATGTTTTAACCGAATAGGTTAAATAAGGCTTTAAATTGTTTCGGTCGAAATATTCAGTAGGAACAATAGTTGCCAAATTATTCTGATGAATGGCAAAAACGCTTGTAAAATCTTGTTGTAGTTCTGCATCATTAGCAAAAATAAACATGATTTTCTCAAGGAGTAACTCTGGAGAAGCTACTGTTTTTTCAAAAGAGTATTCGGTATAATTTAATACTTCTTCCGAATTAGAATTTCGAATACAAAAAGAAAATCCATCCAAACTGAATTGGATGGATAGACTTTTATGTGGCGCTATTGCGCTAATTTTTTTACTCCTTTTTTGCAAGTGCATCAGCTTTATCGTAATAAGGAGGCCAGTTTCCTCCTGTTGTTACTTCTCCTAAAGATCCAACAGAAACATGAGTTCCTTTGATTTGATCAGCTTCAACAGCTTCTAATTCTTGTTTTACTAAAGAACGAGATAATCCTTTTAAGATAGGCTCTTTACTTACCTTAGCTTCAAATACAGGAACGTTTAAACCTTGTACTTTTTCTACAGTTCCAGTAGCTAATTCGAATTCAGCATCCGTACCAGGAACTTTAAACATGTTTTTGTAATCCTTTCCTTCGAAGTATTTGCGAACAGGCTCGTCTCCAATAGTATCAATAACTTTTTCAGAAATTTCTTTTGTAATTCCTCCACCTAATTCAATAGTTTTAGCAACGTTTTTTGTCTGTGTTAAAACTAATTTACCTTTTTCAATAAAAGCGATTAGAGTGTCTTTGTTATTAGTATATTTTCCGTGAGCTTCGTTATATTTTATTTCCGCGTCTCGTATTAATTTCAAATTCTTAATAACTTTAGCGTAGCGAACCTTTTTCTCCTTGGCAAAATTAATAGGCTCCATAATTCCGTTATAAATCTTGAAAACCAAGAAAACAGCAAGTGCTAATAATACAACAGATACTAACCATCTTAATTTTAGTGGTACAAACTTAACAATCACGATTGCCAGTAAAACTGCCACAACAACCGCTGCTAAAATCAATAATAAATTCATTTTATTTCTAGTTTTTTAATATATGATATTCGCAAATCTACAATTTTTTTTTAATGATGAAAATTTTTAACTATAAATAGATTTATCTTTGAAAATTATTTGAATTTATGATAGCATCAGCACACAAATTTTATACTGAAATACTTAAAAAATTTCCATACGAGCCAACTTATAAGCAAAATGAATTGTTGAATGAGTTGACCAACTTTATTTTTGAAAACAATAATCGTGCCTTATTTGTTTTAAAGGGGTATGCAGGTACAGGAAAAACAACAACAATAAGTACGGTAGTAAATAATTTGTGGAGGGCAGGAAAGAAAGCCGTACTATTAGCACCAACAGGACGTGCAGCTAAAGTTATTTCTGGGTATTCTGGAAAACAAGCGTTTACAATTCATAAGAAAATATATTTTCCTAAAAAGCAGGGAAGTGGAGGTGTGAGTTTTGTAATGCAACCGAATAAACACACCGATACCATATTTATTGTGGATGAAGCTTCTATGATATCTGACGAAAAACAAAATTCTAAATTGTTTGAAAATGGTTCTTTATTAGATGATCTAATTTCCTTCGTGTATTCAGGAAAGAACTGTAAAATAGTATTTATAGGTGATACAGCTCAGTTGCCGCCAGTAAAGTTGAATGTTAGTCCCGCTTTAGAAGCTGACAAACTTTCTTTTGAGTTTAATAAGGAAATAACAGAAATAGAATTAGATGAAGTAGTACGTCAACAAGGAGATTCGGGAATTCTTTTTAATGCAACAGATTTAAGACTCCTTATTCAAAATGACGCTGTTGATTTTCAGTTTGATACGGATTTCCCCGATATTATACGTTTACAGGACGGTTATGATATTCAAGATGCGATAACTTCTGCTTATGACGGGGAAATTGGTGTGGAGGATACGGCTATTATCGTTCGTTCTAATAAAAGAGCCAATCAATACAACCAACAAATAAGAACTAAAATTCGAGGGCAAGAAAGCGAAATTTCAACGGGAGACTATGTAATGGTTGTTAAGAATAACTATTTCTGGTTAAAAGATTCTTCTTCAGCTGGTTTTATTGCTAATGGTGACATTTGTGAAGTTTTAAGGATTCGAAATATTAAAGAGCTCTATGGATTCAAGTTTGCCGAAGTTGAAATTCGAATGATTGATTATCCCGACATGAACCCTTTTGATACTGTATTGTTACTTGATACTTTAACAAGTGAGAGTCCTTCATTGAGTTATGAGGAATCGAATAAGTTATATGAAGCAGTTCGAGAGGACTTTGCTCATGAAAAATCGAAATACAAACAATTTATGGGGGTCAAGAAAAATAAATACTTCAATGCACTACAAGTAAAATTTTCTTATGCCATGACCTGTCATAAGTCGCAAGGGGGGCAATGGAAAACTATTTTTATAGAACAACCTTATTTACCAGACGGTCCAAATGTTGAATATTTACGTTGGCTGTATACAGCGGTAACTCGTGCTCAAGAAAAGTTGTATTTAATAGGCTTTAAAGACGAGTATTTTGTGAATAATTAAGGTCTTCTTTGTCCTATAAAACTTGATTTAATTTACAGTTTGTTACATAGTTTTTGATGATTTAATGTTTTGAATGTGACTTATTTAGAAAAAGTGCGTCATAATAGTAGAAACCCTCTTTGAAATTATTAAGATAAAATTAAGTTGAAGAATTAGAACATTTTATCATGAGAAAACTAACAATTTTAATCGCCCTTTTATTTGCTCAGCATATGGTTGCTCAAGAGCACTGTACATCACCAGAAGAAGAAATTAACGATCCTAATTCGATTTCATTAAGCAAATGTGAAGTTGAAAAGGAAAGTATCAATGAGACAGAAACAACGAAAGAACTTCATTTAAGAACAAGATATTTAAAAAGAAGAAAGCGTTCAAGAAGTGCCGATTTCGTCGCAAATATTATTGAAAGTGAAAAGCCAGTAGAAAACTTGGAATTAGCCAATATTAAAAAGAATATTAGTAATGTTGTTAATACAAAGACTAAAGAAACAGCAGTAGTTTCATTTTCAGAAGTTGATGTTTTACCTGCTTTTTCAACTTGTAACGATGAAAATATGGATGGAGAATTATGTTTTAATTACGCAATTCAACAACATATTAACGCCAATTTCAGTTATCCAGAAGAAGCTTTAGAAAACAAAACAGAAGGTATTGTTTTAGTAAGTTTTGTAATCAATACTGAAGGAAATGTTACTGAATTAAAAACAATAGCACCTCAGAATACTGATATTTTGAAAAAAGAAGCTGTTCGAATAGTTTCATTATTACCGAAATTTGTTCCAGGTAAGCATAACGGAAAAGACGTGAACGTAACGTATAGTTTTCCAATGGAATTTAAAATAAACTAATAAGATATTTACAATGTAAATAAATCTTTTCCCTAAATAAGTACATGATGACTCCTTGTTTTAAACAAGGAGTTTTTTTATTGTTTCATTTAACTAATTTAAAAAGGGATCCATGAAAATTTACTTTTTCTATAATTTAAATGTTAGCGTTTTGTTAATTTGATGGAATGCCGAAACAAAAAACTTATTTTTGTTAGCAATCAAAACCTTAAAAATGAACAAAAAAGTAACCATTTTTCTTTCATTTTTATTGATGACTTCATCAATAATAGCCCAAAAACAACAAAAACTAACTTCAAACCAGATTTATGAAAAAATTCAAAAGCTAAATTTTTTAGGATCGGCTTTGTACATAGCTGCCCATCCTGATGATGAAAATACTCGTTTAATAGCCTACTTGGCAAACCATGATAAAGCAAGAACAGGATATTTATCTTTAACTAGAGGAGATGGAGGACAAAATTTAATTGGACCTGAAATAAGAGAATTGTTAGGTGTAATTAGAACTCAAGAACTTCTTGCGGCAAGAAATGTAGATGGAGGAGAACAACTTTTTTCAAGAGCCAATGACTTTGGTTATTCAAAACACCCGGATGAAACCTTAGAAATATGGGATAAGGATAAAGTATTAGCAGACGTTGTTTGGACTATTAGGACGTTTAAACCTGACGTAATTATAAATAGGTTCGATCATAGAACACCAGGAACAACACATGGACATCATACAACTTCAGCGATGTTAAGTGTAGAAGCATTTGATCTAGCAAATGATCCATCGAAATATTCTGATCAATTGAATTATACCAAGACTTGGCAGCCAAACAGGTTGTTTTTTAATACTTCATGGTGGTTTTATGGAAGTCGTGATAATTTCGCTAAAGCAGATAAGTCGAAAATGTTGAAGTTCGATATTGGAACTTATTATCCATTGAAAGGGTTGTCAAATAACGAATTAGCTTCAATGGCAAGTAGTCAACACTTATGCCAAGGATTTGGACGATTGACAACTAGAGGTAGTCAAGAAGAGTATGTAGAGTTTTTAAAAGGTGATTTCCCTGCAAGTAAAGAAGATATTTTTTCAGGAATTAATACTACTTGGAGTCGTGTAAAAGGAGGTAAAGAAATTGGAGATATTTTAAACAAAGTTGAAAAGGAATTTGATTTTATAAACCCATCAAAACATTTACCAGAACTAATGAAGGCTTACAAATTGGTTCAAGGGTTAAAAGATGAGCATTGGAAAGGAATAAAGTCAAAAGAACTTAAAGCCATTATAAAAGCTTGTGCAGGTTTGTATTTAGAAGCTTCTGCATCAAGTTCAAGTGCTACACCAAATAGTACGGTAAAAGTGAATTTTGAAGCTCTAAATAGAAGTAATACTCCAATAGAGTTGGTATCTATGGAAGTTCAACCTCAAGAAAGGCTTCTATTGAAAAATTTGAAATTGAACTCAAATAAAAAAGAGAATTTTTCGGAAAATCTAAATATCGGAAATATGAAATATTCTGCCCCTTATTGGCTAGATCAACCTTGGGGATTAGGAATGTATAAAGTGGCAGATCAAACCGAAATTGGAAATCCTGAGAGTAAAAGACCTTTCAACATCAAATATAATCTTACAATTAATGGAGAAAATATTTCGTTTGTGAAGCCTATTGTTTACAGATATTCTCAGAGAGACAAAGGAGAAATTTATGAGCCTTTTGAAATCGTACCTCAGGTATCAACTAAACTAACCGATAAAGTATTGATTTTCTCAAAAGGAGACGCGCAAAAAGTCAGTGTTGAAGTAAAGGCAGGAGCTGATAATTCAAACGGAATTGTAAAAATTAAAGCTCCAAAGGGATGGAAGGTGAGTCCAGCAGAAATTTCTTTTTCAATAGAACAAAAGGGAGATGTTCGAATGGCTGATTTTATGGTTACCCCTACATCAAATGAATCAGAAGGTTATATTAATGCAATAGCTGTAGTAAATGAAAAAACGTATGATAAGGAATTGGTAGAAATAAATTATGATCACATACCAAAACAAACTGTTTTACTTCCATCAAGAGCAAAAGTAGTTCGTTTAAATATTAAAAAGGAAGGTTCTCATATAGGATATATCCAAGGTTCAGGAGATGCCGTTCCAGAAAGTTTAAAGCAAATTGGTTATAAGGTAACCGAAATTACTCCTAGTGAAATAAATGACAAAATACTTTCTAAGTTCGATGCAGTTGTTGTTGGAATTAGAGCATATAATACCAAAAAGGAACTTCAGTTTAAACAAAAGTACTTGTTGGAGTATGTTAAAAATGGAGGAAACATGATCGTTCAATACAATACAAATCGTCGTGTAGATGTAAAGGCTCCATTTGAATTGAAGCTATCTAGAGATAGAGTTACTGACGAATATGCGAAAGTAACAATGTTAGCAAAAGATCATAGAGCTTTACAATATCCAAATAAAATAACAGATCAAGATTTTGAAGGGTGGGTTCAGGAACGTGGATTGTATTTCCCGAATTCTTGGAGTAAGGAATATGTGCCAATTTTATCAATGAATGATAAAGGAGAGTCGCCAAAGAAAGGAAGTCTTTTAATTGCTAAATATGGTAAAGGAAATTATGTGTATACTGGAGTGAGTTTCTTTAGAGAACTTCCCGCAGGAGTTTCTGGAGCTTATAAGTTATTTACAAATTTATTGTCTTTATAAGACTCATTAAATAAAATAATATCCCATGCTTGTATTAATCAGGCATGGGATTTTTTATTATTGAAATTAAATAATTAAGGATGGTAAATAAGGGATTGGAAAGTATACAATTAAAACATTTTTATGATCTTATTACTTTTCTACTTCATTTTTAAGCTCAATATTGAATTGATTATAAAGCGGGAGTGATGCATTGGCTAAGTCATTAGTGGTGAAGAAACTATTCGTTCCATGGAATTCATCCGTTTGAATAAATTTTGATTGACATTCTGAAATAGCTTCAACTTTAAAAATATGGTTGTCAACAATACCCGGAAAAGTGGTACTCTCGGCGGACCATCCAAATTGTTGTCCTTCTACGTACGAAAGAGTGCGGATGAATTGACTTTCTGTAGGTTGACCTGTTGTTGGATTTGGTAAAATATAGGTCACAGTAACTTCACTATTATTAGCTATTTCACCAGAAAGACCTTGAAACGAACTACTCCAATTGGGCATGTTCTCAAAATCGGTTAATGTATTCCAAACGACCTCAGCGGATCGATTAATAACGATATCTGTATAAACTTTGTGTTTATTTGATTCGATTTGAGTTATGTTCGATGTAGGAAAATCGATTGTAGTATCCACGATGCACGGCACTTCTTCATTACTATCAGAGCATGATATAATTGTCAAAGTATAGATTAACAATGCGATACTTATTCTAAATTTTAGCATAATTGATTAATTTTTAAATATTATGCGAAATTAGATTTAGGTATTGGTGTAGCTCTTGCTAAAAAGCAAGAAATTGAAAATTATAATTTTATTCTGCTAAGTGTATATGGAGTCATTCCTAAAAAGGAAGCAATATACTGTCTTGGAGCAAATTTTGCAGATTGAGGATATTCTTTCATGAATAATTCTAGCGCTTCTTTTTTAGAACTTTGAGTTAATTCCCTCTGAAAACTTATTTTGTCTCTCAGAATTTTTTCAAAATACTTAATTTCAAATAATTCCCAATTCGATATTCTCTTTCTTAATTCGAGAATATTGGTTGTGTTTAAAACAAATATTTCTGAAGGTTCAAGTGCTTCAATAGTTCTTTCACTAGTTTTTTTCGTTTGGTAGCTCTTTAATTCTGAAAAAAAAGAGTTTTGTTCAATGAAAGCGGTAGTTAGTTCATTTCCTTTGTCATCATGATAGTAGCTTCTCAATAAGCCTTTGTTTAAAAAACCTACCAAATTATTTTTTTGCCCTGAGTTTATAAAGTTTTCGTTGCGCTTCAACTCTTTAACCGTCCAAGTATTTACTAATAAGTCGATATCATCGAGCATTAACGGTACAAAATGGCTAATAATAGATTGAAGTTTATTTTTCATAGGATATAATATATCTTATAAGTTCAAGGAAGCTACTTTTTTTCGATATCTTTCTTCAAGCAGGTTAGCGAAAGCAGTTTTATCGGTTCTTAAAATTTCCATCGCTTCATTATTGATAATTGTTGGATTGAGTTCTCTTAAATTACTATCACCCCAAGCAGCTAGTTCAACAATCAATGGAATCAGGGCTAGCCCCTTATCAGTTAATAGGTATAGATTCGTCTTTTTATTGTGAGGGAGTTTGTTTTTTTTTATAATTCCAAATTCTTCGAGCATCTTTAATTTTGTTGATAATATATTGGTGGCTATAGCTTCTTCACTTTCTGTAAAATCTTTAAATGTGTGTTTATTCTCAATTAAAATTTGTTTTATGATAACAAGCATCCATTTATCACCGAGTATATCTAAAGTAGAAGTTACGGGGCAATTGCATCGAAATTTAGTATCCATGATTAAAAAGTTGTTATTACTTGCAAAATGAAAGTAATTATGTATTTTTACTTGCAAAACAAAAGTAATAATAATTAGGGAAATCATATCATGAAAAAAAAGGTTTTGTTAACAGGAATATCTGGGTTTGTAGGGCAACATTGTGCTGTTGAATTGTTAAAGCAAGGATATAAAGTAAAAGGATCAGTAAGAAATTTATCAAAGGAACAAGAAGTTAGGAGAGGACTGGCGGATGTAATTGATGCAAAAGATAATCTTGAATTTTGTAAACTTGATTTATTGAGTGATACGGGGTGGGAACAAGCAATGAGAGATTGTGATTATGTATTGCATGTGGCATCTCCTTTTGTTATAGCCCAACCAAAGGATGAGAATGAGCTAATAAAACCTGCGGTTGATGGAACATTAAGGGCGTTGAAGTTTGCCCAGAAAACAGGAATTAAAAAGGTTGTACTAACATCTTCTACAGTGGCCATGGCTGGAGATAAAAAAGTTAATCATTTGCATGAAAGTAGTTGGACTAATGCGAAAAATGATAAAGTGTCAGCTTATATTAAAAGTAAAACAATGGCTGAAAAGGCTGCTTGGGATTTTTATAATAACCAAACAGGTCCGAATAAAATTCAACTGACAGTTGTAAATCCGGGACCTATTTACGGACCAACACTCACTGGAAATCTATCTGGAGCTTCCATGGAACTTATAAAAAAGGTAATTACAGGAAAAATGCCAATGCTACCGAACAGTAATTATGTAATGTCTGATGTTCGAGATATTGCAAAAATTCACGTTGCTGCATTAGAGAATTCAAAATCGGAAGGAAGAAGATTTATTGTTTCTTCGGCAAAACCTTATTCGTTCGTTGGAGTTGCAAAAATTTTAAAAGATAATGGTTTTAAGAAGGCAAGTCCGAAAAGAGCACCGAGTTTACTCGTGAAATTTATGAGTCTTTTTGATAGTGAAATGAAAGGAATGTTACCGTTTGTTGATGTGTTGGTAAGCGCTGATATTTCGCCTGCAATGGAAATTTTTAAATGGAAACCAATTCCCTTTGAAGAAACTATTATAGATACGGCTGTTTCTATTGAGAAGCATCTTTAAAATAAAAAAAGAGTCCATAATCGGAAAATTATAATTCTTGTTATGGATTCTTTGTTTTAAATAAATTTATAGAAACCGTAGCTAAATCAGAATTTGGAAATTTTTTAAAAGCTTTTTCATCGGGTAACAGACCGATTGACTCCATGGCCTTCATATATTCATCTAATTCGATAATGTATTGATCTGAATATCCATGCGTGGCATCATAAGCTGTAGCGGCGGTTTTTCCAAGATTTTTAGATACTAGTTTAGGGTCGGAAGTGTGAAGTTCTATGAGCAAAAGCCCAAATTTATCAATATAGGGTTTCCATTTAGTAAAGTGTTGTTTCAATGATTCTATGACTAAATTATTATCGAGTCGCTTTCCACGGTATGCATAGGCACCAGTAGATTCTGACAAAGACATATTTTCTGAAACAGACGGTTCTTCCCAAATTCTATTATGATCTAAAAAGGTTCGTACATTTAGTAGATCGGAGAGATTAATACCATATTTTTCTTCTAGATCATTCGATAGTGATTGAGGATTTCCAATATCGCCCCAAATTACCTTTGCCCAAATATCAGCTTGTACTAGGTTTTTTCGAGTTATTTTTAAGGCGGCTTCGTTATAGTCTACACCAATCAATAAAAGTGGGTGTTCCTCTAATTGCTGTCCTCTAGAGGTTCTATTCTCAATCAAATTAAATAGGTGTTTTAGAAAGGCTCCGTTTCCGCAACCAACATCTAAAATTCCTTTGGGTTGCTCATTAATAGGTCTGTTAAATAAATTGATAATAATTTCATCGATAACTTTAAAATAAGCGGCATGAGCACCACCACTTCCCCAAACATTCATTTCCCTATCTACATGGATTTCTTGATTTCCTTTTCCTTCTGTTCTAAAAATACTTGGGTTACCAAAAACTAAAGTGTCTAGTTTTCGAAGGGTAGGAATGTAAGATACCGTAACTCCGTAGGCACTGGCGCGTTTCGCAAAAAATAAGCCTTTATCAGTAAATTCATAAGATTCATTTTCTTTTGTAAACCAATCAAGTTTAGTGAGAATATCCAGCAAACGCGCAAAAATTTCAGGGTCTTTGTGAAACTCTTCGGCCTTAAATTTTGTTTGCATAAAGTATTTATGAAACATACCACTCATACCAAGCAAAACAATGGTTGGTCCAACAATAATACCCTCAATATGATGAAGTACTTGTGATAGAATAGTTTTCTCTTTAGAATTTTCTTTAACGGAAATATTAAAACTCTTAGAGAAGTTTTTAAATAGTTTTTCTAATTTATAAAAAGGTTCTTTCTCGAATTTTCTTGAACTGTAATTTTCGGAGTATTGAAGTAATTCAAAAGCTTCTTTATAAATAGAGAAATATTGAAAAGCTATTTGGGAATTTTCATTACAAGAATAAGTGACGATATTTTTTGTATTATCTACATTTTGATCTAACCATCCTTGCGAACATAGTGTTCGTAGAGCAACATTTAAATAACCATCATTCGCTTTGAATCTTTCAGCTAATTCATATAAAGTTACTTTCTTATTTTCTAAAAGATACTTGGTAATTCCTTTATCGAAAAGCACGAATGCTGAAGGACAGGTAACAATTCCATCTAAATGTCTGAATAATTGATTTCTGAGGTGAGATTTTTCTTGTTTGGTTAACATGCAAATATTCTTTTCTTAAATATAATCAATTGAAATTGAATTATAAAAAGAATAAAAGAGATGTGAATGTGAATTTAAAACAAAATAAAAGGCTTACTTTATTGAGTAAGCCTTTCGACTATATGAAATAGTCATCTAAGGTATATGATAAATTTTATGTTTCTGTTTTCTTGATGATATAAATATAATAGATAATTACTTGATAGCGTGTAACATTTGTTACAGATGCCTGTTGTTAGAAATAAGATGTTAGAGTTGATGTTATTATACCGAAAAGAGGGTTAATATAGTGTGCAGTGTGTAAGGGCAAGAAGTTGTAGTAAGTTAATTGATTGATTAGTTATGTATTTTTAAATATTTATGGATTGCAACCTATGTAAATGTTTCTTTTTAGGGACCTCGGTCTGTCCAATGAGGTTTACTTTATGTTTCATCTAATTGTAATCAATCGATTAATATCGAGTAAAATTCGTATGTGGTGTAGTGTAAGTAATTAGAGATAAACGCAGTAGTAAGTTTTATTTTTTGACATAGCAATTAAGTATTTTATGTAGAATCAAGTAGTTTTTAGCGTTTGGTAATGTTTCTTTTTAGGGACCTCGGTCTATCCAATGAGGTTTACTTTATGTTTCATTTTTTGCTATCAATTATGATATCTAGTTAAATGTCTATTTCGAAATAAATAAGAACTTTTCGTTTACATTAATTATGACACAGTTTTTTTTCATAGGTCACATATTTGTAAAAAAAATGTTGTTTATTTTAAAGAAATCAAAAAATATGCCAAATAAAATAGGGAAATTAGCAACATACAGAAGAGGTTTGTGGTTGCTTCTGTAACAATTATTTGAAATGTAATTGGACTTATAATAAATCCAATTGCCTAGAGCTTTTAGGTTTGTTAAGGTTATTTAAAAAGGTATTGGCGTTTTCAAAATGCTTCGTACGTTTTTCAGAGTCCATTTTATCTAAATTCGTAATTAGCATTTTAAGTCGTGGGTTTTTAGATAAAAAAGCGCGGTTTTTATCCATAAATCTCCAAAACAATCCATCCCAGATATTTTGCCAATCGCCATTTGGATAATCGCTCATTTTCTTGATATAATTACTACTGCTGATATAAGGTTTTGTAGACATTAATCCGCCATCTGCAAAGAGGCTCATTCCATAAACATTTGGAACCATTACCCAGTCATAGCTATCAATAAAAAACTCCATAAACCATTTGTATACCTCATTTGGGGCAAATTCACAAAGGAGCATAAAGTTCCCAAGAATCATTAATCTTTCTATATGATGAGCGTAACTAGTAGATTTTAATTTTTTTATAGTTGTGTCTACAGGTAATATACCGGTTGTTCCATCGTAAAATGAAGCTGGTATTTTTCGATTGTGATTCCAAAAGTTTCTAGTTCTTTCTTCCGTTCCTTTAACCTCATAAATTCCACGTATAAACTCACGCCAACCCAAAATTTGTCTTACAAAACCTTCTAATGAGTTAATAGGTATGTCATTTTCTTCAGAATAGCTAATCGCCCTTTTAATAACATATTCAGGAGTTAATAATCCTATATTTATTAATGGAGAAAGAACACTGTGATTTAAAAAATGCTTCTGAGCCACGATCGCATCTTCATAAATACCAAATTCATGAAATCTCGATTCGAAGAAGTCGGTTAGCCAGACTTCAGCCTCTCCATAGGTTGTTGGATAAATTGGGGCTACTTGAAGGGTACCCAAGTTTTCAGAAAAGTACAACTGAACATAATCTTTCGCTTCCTGATAGTATAAATTTGATTTAGGAAATGAAATAGTAGGAGGGACTTTGACTTTCGGATATTTTTTTCGATTATCAGTGTCATAGGTCCATTTTCCACCGAATGGTTTCTCATTTTCCATGAGAATATTCCTTTTTGTTCGTTGTTCTTTATAGAAAGAAGTTTGAAAGAATTTTTTTTTGGTTGGTTTAAAGAAAGATGATAACTCAATTTTATTATTTATAAAAAGGGGGGAATCCTGAATGCTTATGTTAATTTTATCTTTAAAACTCGTAATTCTTTTTTCCAACCAATTGTCGGTAGGGTCAATTAGATGTAGCTCCTCTAAACCTTGTTGAATAAGTTTTTCTAAAAGTATTCTTATATCACTTTCTTCAGTTATCGCTTCTATATAATTAACTTCGAATTCTTGTTGTTTTAAATAGTTTTCATAATACTTCATAGTAGCTCTATGGAAAGCCAATTTTTGTTTATGAAAATTATATTGGTTGAAGAATAAAGATTCTTCAATTAGATAGATTGTATACTTCGAATTATAGATTTCTGTGTTCTTAAAGATTTGGTGAGGGAAAATAAAGGTTACCTGTTTCATTGGGGAATTGTATTGAATTATTTAAAATAAGGAAGATTGTAGCCAAGTTCTGCGGTAAGTTCCTTGGGTGTCATATCGTTCAGCTTGCAATTGTACATTGAACTTTCTATTTCTAGGATCGTTGCCGACACCAGCTACATATTGCCAGTTTCCATAATTACTATGCACATCATAATCAAGAAGCATACTTTCGAAATAGGCAGCACCAATACGCCAATCTAGCAAAAGTTCTTTGGCGAAATAGGACGCTACATTTTGCCTTCCTCTGTTACTCATCCATCCTGTTTTCTTAAGTTCTAGCATATTGGCATTAACAAAATCGTTGGAAGTTTGTCCATGAATCCAATCATAAATATGATCTTTATCTTGCCTCCAAGTATATTCTACACGCTTAATTCCAGTAACTTTAAACAAATCGTTTTCATGTTTAAGAGATAAAAACTTGAAGTAATCTCTCCAAATCAATTCAAAGATTAACCAATAGGTAGACTGATTACTTCCGAATTCCTTTTCAAACTTTTTAACTTCCCAGTAAATTGTTTTTGCCGAAATACAACCATTGGCTAGCCAAGGAGAAAATTTTGAACTGTAGTCGATTCCTAATAATCCGTTTCTCGTTTTTTTATAGACTTGGAGCTTTTTAGTTTTATAAAAATAATGAAGCAAACGGTTATGTGCCTCGGTTTCGCCTCCATTAAAAGGGAAGGCAGACTTTTGATGCTTTTCAAAATTTTCAAATCCTAGATCCTTCAATGATGGAAGTTTCGTATCAACAGGAATCCAATTACTGGCTTCTTTAGGAGTTACTTTTAATTCGGGATGAATAGCAACGTATTTTTCAATCTTTTTTCTAAAAACAGTAAAAACCTCAGGCGTATTACTAATGTCAAAATTTATCGTGTCAGGATGGTACAAAAACTGATCATAATAGTAGTATAGGCTTATGGTCTTCGAGAGCTTTTGTTTTACGGAATTGATTACGATACTTTCTTCCTGAGTAAACTCTTTTTGAAAGAATAGGGCTTCGGCTTGATGGAGTTTACAAAAGACTGGAATTTTGTCTTCTGGTTGATCAAAATAAGTATATAAAGGAATATTTAATTCCCTCAGGCTTTTTGAAAGATTGTCGACGGACTCAATTAAGAACTGAGCGCGAAACTTTTCGATTTTTTTGAATCCGAACTGCGAGGTATTGAATAAGTGCTTGTTAAAACAATAAATACCAATCACTCTGGAGTATTGTGAACAGGCTTCATATAGAGCTTTGTTGTCTTTTACTCTTAAATTAGTGGTAAACCATACAATTGCTGTTTTTTGCTGCATTATTCTTTTGTCTATGATGGAGATATCAAAGATAAAATATTTTGTTTAATGTTTGTTGTTTTATGTTAAACAAAAAATAAAAAAAGTGGATCACCTGTTTATTGGCCTTACATGATTTGATTTATTGAAATTGTTGATTGACATTTCAAAACATAAATTGATAACTCATTATTAGTCCGTGTAGAAATGTTAATAGTTATTGTTTCAGGCTTTTATAGAAGGTTTTTCGAATCGCTTTTCCAGAAATAAACCAGTCACCATAGTTTAGATTGTCATATTTTCTAGTGAGTTCCATGTTGTTCGTGACTTCATCTTCAGTTTTCCCAGAGTTGATTTCTATAAGAATATTCGTTTTAATTTCTTCCAACATGGCTAGGTATTCTTTTAGTTCAGCTTTGGAAGAGAGGTTTCGATGACCAGGAATTATTTTGGTGTCATCGTCAATTATTAAAAGAGCTTTTTTAATAGCGTCAATATATCCTTGAGCACTTCCTCCGGAGTCTAGGTCAATATACGGATACTTCCCTTGAAAGTAAGTATCTCCCATATGAAGTACATTACTATTACCAAAATACACCATGGCATCTCCATCGGTATGAGCATTGTGTACATGAAAAGCATATATCGATTCTCCGTTAAAATGAAAGTTGAGGTCTTTTGTAAATGTAATTACAGGCAAAGCTCCTTTCGGAGAAGCCTTTATGGTACGATTACGTTCTTTTTGAAACTGATCCGTACTCATACGTTTTCTTACATTTTCGTGTGCAATAATTACCGCACCTTCTTTTTCCATATTCTCATTACCCCCCGTATGGTCACCATGCCAATGAGTATTTAATAGAAATTTAATTTCTTTTTCACTAACCGTTTTTATTGCTTTTAAAATTTTAGGTGTTAATCGTGCGAATTGGTCATCAATCATAAAAACACCATCTTCACCTACCGAAATAGCAATATTCCCTCCTTGACCAATTAGCATATATACGTTATTCGAAACATGATGAACTTTAATTTGTACTTCTTTTTGCTGTGATAATGTTGGAAGGGTAATAGCTAAGAATAGAATATTAATAAGAAAAGATGATAGCTTCATGGTAATTGAGTTTATGAAAACTCAGTCGTCATAAATTATAATTCCTTTCGAGGTGGAATGATGTCAAAAAAAACTTTCTTATTTATCATATAAAACAGTTCCATCTTTCTTTAATCTTGGAGGCATACCAGCTCTTCCATTTATATGCCAAAAAATATAGGCTTTTTCGTATTCTGAAATTCTATTTTCTTTAAACTCTTTGGCAATGACTTCTTTTATGGTGCTATAATATTTTTTGGGAGAATGAACGAAAATAGAATAGGCCGATGCTCGATATATTTCTAATCGATTTCTACTAGGAAAACCATATTTTTCAGTTAAATGGAGTAGTAGTTTCGTATTCGATTCATCGGTTTTGCTTATAACATTTTGTAAACTGTCTTTAGTATTTCTATACCTTGTGTATTGATCTCCTAATTTTTCTTTTTTCGCCTTTTGAGACAGAAACTTCCCATCATTACTCTTTGTATCCACTTTGAATTTTGAATCTACAGCAATTAAATTATGTCGATGTTTTTGATCCAAGGCGTACATTGAATCAATCATCTTGTTTAAATGTGTTTTATCTTGAGTACTTAATGTTTTTACTGTTCCACAAGAAATTAGAATAAATACTAGAAAAACAAAAGTGGTAATGTAGGGAAGGGATTTCATACAAATTGAAATTTAAAGGTTTAGAATGTTATAGGTCTGTTAGATTTTTATATCTGCATTTTTTAATAACTCTAACATTTCATGAGAAATATGTAAGTAGTTAGGGATTCTCATTTTGTCTTTTTTGTTATACAGCTTGTTTCTTAACTTCATTTCCTTTCTAACACATTGTATGTTTTTAAAATAAATTGAGTAAAGTAGTTCTGGTTGGTATTCAATAAAGCAAACATCTACCTCTTTTATTTCATTATGAATAGCTTCAATATCATTTAAACTAAATTTTTTGCCGTTAATTACTAATGTTGATGAGTCTAGGAATTTCATTTTTTTTATTTTCATCTTCGTAAAAATCTCTTTAGCTAACTTATATTTTTTGGAATACAAGTTGTATATAAAATTCTGGTGATTGGAAGTACCAGGTGATTGGTATTCCTTAAAAGGTATTAACTTAATTCCATCAGGAGATTTTTCATCTAATGTTCTGTAAAATAACGTAGGTTCTAAAGCAAAGAAGTAAACACCTAAAGTAAAATCTTCAATGTTATCCGTTCTGTAATAGTATTTTATCTGCGCTTTTTTTAACTCTTTTTTTAGTTTGTCTACATATTTGTAAGGAGTATTAATGTCTATATTTAAAGGAGCAATAGTACTGAATTTGTCGAAAGGATGATCAATGATAAATTTATAGGCCATATTTCCAAGCCGTTCAAAACTAACTAGTGAATCTTGAACATAAACATCTCCATTTTTTTTTAAGTAAACATCAAAAAGAGCAATCGTACGACGGCTTTTTTTTAAATTCATTTCTACTCCATTTTTTGGTAACTCAATACCTTTGATTTGACAGTAACAAAGGCTGCTTAGGAGAATAGCAAATGCTAATAGTAGTTTTTTCATTTTTTAATTTTAATATCGAAAATACATGTAAGGTATTTTCTTTGATGGTTTGATTTGAGCCAAAATTATGCAAATAATTGAGTTATTCAATAGGTTTTTTAGAGGTGTTTTAGAATAATGTTAGTGCTGTAGTTTTTTGTTAATTTTAACATTAAATAAGTCACGTTTTGTTGCTAATATTTGTATATTGCACCAGCTATGGAAGTGCTTTACTTTCTAAACGAACGTAAAAATTGCTTTCAATCATAAAATTTTGAAGAAATAATGTTTGAATATTTCAAATATTCAAAGTGTATGTTGCTGCAGATAAATGTTTCTAAACAGCGATAAAGATATTGTAGTTCTTCCATTTTTGAGATCAATGGAAAACTACGCCCTAGATTTTTTAAGTTTTATCTGGGGATAAAATACAGGTATGGGGGTACCTGTATGGTTGATTTCTCATTTGTAGAGTTGAGGTTGTTTATTGCTATGAACAACCTCTTTTTTTACCTAATTCCAACGCTATAGTTTTAGTCCATCAAAATTATATTGAACAATTAAACCGAATGAAATTCCTTCATCAAAAAAGCCTTTATCATTTTTATGTACTCCAAATAAATCCCTTGTTTGTACATATACTCCTCCCATGAGCTTGTTGTCTTTACTATTGTAGGCATGAAAACCAAGTCCCAGTACTGTATTATTTTTTAAAATATCAGCATTGTTGTAAATTCTATGCCTTAAATATGGATTTAAACTTAAATACATTTGACTCTGTTTGTCTGGGGTTCGTTGTTCAAGAAGTTTAAACAAATAAACATAATCTAAATTAATGTCTAAACGATGAAAACGATCATAACTTCCTGTGAGGGCATTTATCTGTTCAACATTAACTAAATTTCCTCCTTGTACATTCGGGTCAACGGTTTGAAAGGCAAAAGTTCTATTTTCTAAACTACCTAAATTATGAGTGTAAGCATAAGCAAGACTGGCACCAAAGAATTTTTGCTTTTTGAATTGCATGGTTGTTCCCAATTCAACGTTAAAGCCATTAAAGGAAGTATCGGCAAATCTAGAATCAATACTAGTTCCATCGTTTTGGAGGTCAAGTTTGAATTCCGATCCTGAAAATCCACCACGGACATAAACTAAATATTTGTTTTTATAGTTTAGTTGATTGATAATATCATTTTCACTTTCTACATCAAGTTTTTGAAGTAAATCTAAACCACTTGCATATTTTTTAAACGAAGTAATCGCTTTATCTATTTCCTGTATGGAATTAAAGGTAGCTTTAGCGTTATACTTTTGATCTTTCTTTTGTAAAATTAATTGATCAATTTTTACAATAACCTTATCCCATTCTGATCCGAAGAAATTGTCGTTATCATAGGGAATTGATGCAAGTAAAAACTTGAAATCCTTTTTCTTTATAAGATTTTCCAAAGATTTTTTATGAGAGAAAATATTCCCATCAGGTTCGTTTCTATCAATTGCTCCTTGTAAATCTTTCGTATGCGATGCCAATAATTGTAAATGATTTATAACATCATCTATTGTGGGAACATAGTTGGCTTTTAGTTTTTCAAGTACGTTTATATTACTATGAACTTTACTAAGCTTTTCTTTAACAGATATGGAATCGCTATTCAGCTTTGTGATAAGATACTTTTCATTCGTAGCCGTCAGAACTCTGTTTTGTACTAGTTTTTTTAACTGCTTTTTAATTTTTGAATACTCTTGCATATTCAACCTTGCTTGAACATAGTCTAATAAATACTCTTTTGTGTGATGGTGAGTCATCCATTTTATCCCAACAAGACCATTAATACTGGCTGACGAAGCTAATTTTTCTGAAGAAAATATGGGAGCCAGTCCGTTTTCAGAGCTTCCTTTTAAATCTACTCCATAATAAACATATTTACTAGCCTTTTCTTTATTTCGAATAACTTCTCTCTGTTTTAGTATTTTTTCCAGTTTCTCGCTTATAATTTTAGGATCACTACTTCCTCTAAAAGCACTAGATATTGTTGGAAGAGAAGCTACGTTATCATTATTAAACCTTGAACTTCTATATAGACTAAAGCTAGCTACATCTTCACTTAGGTTCAATGTAATATTTGTTGATGGGAAAACTAAGGTACTGAAGCCTTCGGTATCTTGTCCGAGTGATTGGCTGAATATTTGACTGGATAAGATCAACAGAGTTCCCCCAAGCCAAAGTTTGATTTGATTTTTCATGTGTATTGTTTTTTATAGTTTTTTGTAGTCTTTCAAACTAAAGAGTATGACATTTATGCGGGTTCCGTTTCTATAAGAACATAGTCATCAGAGTCATTTATAGGATTATTCGTGTGATTGTACTCTTGTGAGCTACTACGAATGTAATCAGTACTAAAGGTGTAGGAATTATTTGTAGGAGTGTTTTGATTTACCTCTAAATCAATAGTATTGTCGGAGTTCATGGATACATTGGATAGAATTCCAAAAGCGCTTGTTGATCCTTCTCCGCCAATGTAAATAGTATCCAAATCTATTCCTGAAATAGAATATTTAACTTCAACAAGAGTCCCAACATTATTTAGGGTGCTAATTCCTATGACGTCTGAAGCTTCTAAGATTCCTTTTACCGTTTGAAGAGAAGCACGTTTATAGAAACTTCCTTTTAAATCCTCAAGAGATAATTTGGTAGAGCTTGCTTCAATAATACTTTTCATTTCCGTTTCTAGGTTTTTTAAACGGGTGTTGCTTTGTAAGTGTTCGGTTGTTATCATAATTTGTAGATTCAGTTAAGTAGGGTAAAGGTAGAAAGTATGTAATAAGTATAACTACCTATGAGTAGGTAATTTAAGGTGTTATTTTTGGAAAGATATCAAAAAAGTACCTATAATTGCTTATTTAAATAAAAAGCAGTTAGTCGATTTAATCTTGCAAACGACCTTGTTAGTAAAAGTAATTAAACCAATTCTTGAGAAGTTAGACGCTAAAAATTATAAATTTAAATATCACTCAAAACTAACTGTGTATTATATCATAACATTTTTAAGGAAATTGGTAATTCAAGTTAATGATACGTATACGGTTAGTTGTTTTTTAGCTTATTAATTTATTAGGATGTTTAATTCATCGATGAAATTGAACCATTTAACTAGAAAAAAGAACAAAATATCTAAATAACCCATGAAATATCATATATACCCTTAGTTTTGATATAAGTGTAGTAAGCTTTAGTGTAAGGATAGGAAGGTTTGACTTTAGGGAAAACTTCTTATCCTTTTCAGTTATACTGAGGTAGGTACTCATGGTTTTTACTATAAAAGCTTTAGGGAATTTGCCACTATTTTAATGATGATTATAGTATTATTTTTGATATGAATTATAGTGTAGGGACTTTAATTTCCATACCAATGGAAAGCACTAGGGGAAGCTCTTAATAGAGCTTCTTTTTTTGTTTTATAATAAGGTTTTGATTGTTAGTTCGCTATTGTTTTTACTGGGCTCACATCTTAAATAGAAACTGAAAGTATTTTCTTTTAATTAGCCTTTTGTTAAGGTTAATCTAACCTTATAAATAGGAACTATATTTATGTTTGCGGTATTATGAATGTGTTGTAAAATTATAATTAGTTCCCCTTATAAATGAGAAAAGTCACAATGAAGTTATTCATGTGGCTTTTTTCTCTTTTGCTCTGCACTTATTTCAGTTTTGTAAAAATAGTTATGCTTAATTTTACATTCGTATTTAATCATAATTATAAAGCCTTGTAAAAATTGGGTTTGTTAACAAATTAGTTTTACTTTTATGTTATGAATAGACTAAGATTATTATTGCTTGAAGATTTAGACAAAGAAGCGTCGAAATTAATTTCTTTTCTTGAAGGTAATAATTATGAGGTAATTAGAGCTCATAATTCATTAGAAGCAGAGAAGGAGATAAAAAATCGTTTTTTTGATGTAATAATTTTAGACATCATGATTGATGGAAAGCCTGAAGGAATAGAATTAGCGCAGCGTTTAAATAGGCAAGGGGTTGAAGTTCCGTTTTTATTTTTAACTAGTATGCAGAGTAAAGCTGTATTTGATGAAGCGAAACTTACCAATCCAATGGTTTATTTACTCAAGCCATACAATGAATTAGAGCTTTTGTATTCATTAGAGTTAGCTATTGAATCCTGTTACCAACAATCGAACAGTATCAGTTTTAATGAGAAAAGTGCTGTTATCAGTCCTTCATATCTTTTTATTAAGAAAAAAAGAAGTGTTGTTAAAGTAGATGTTGATTCTATAAACTTTGTTGAAGTAAAAGAGAAGTATTGTAGTATTACTTGCGCTGATGGAAGTTATTTGATAAAATTATCATTAACCAAGTTAAAAGAAATACTTGGAAATACTGATTTCAGACAGGTGCATAGAAATTATATAATCAACATTAAAAAGGTAAGGGAAATCTACTTCGAAGATAACTTAATCATCCTCCAAGATGGAAATCAAATTCCTTTTAGTGAGCGTTATAAAAACGCATTTATAAAGGATAATACTATTTTTAGGTAGTTTATATATTTCTTATATCGAAAATATCTCCATTCGATAACTTATTTTCAATATCGATACTGTAAATGGTTGCAGCCACGTAATCTGCTGAATACAAGTCGTTATTTTCTTTTAAGTCAACAAATCGTTGTAAATTTTTGAAATCTTCTTCTTTCGTACCTCTTATTTGAGCTTGCATACTAGTATCAACAACACCAGGATATAGTGCGATACATTTTACGCCATTGGAAAACGCTTCCTGCTCGGCAGCAACAGTTCTGGTAAACATATCGAGTGCAGCTTTGGATGCACAATAAATACTCCAACCTTCATAAGGTTTCGTGGCAGCTCCCGAGGATATATTAATAATTTGTTTTTTACAGGAAAGGTTTTTCGAGAAATTGATAAACATATTCGATAGAACCATAGGCCCTGTTAAGTTCAAATTCACACTTTCAGCAATATCTGCTGGAGTAATGTTTTCCAAGCTAGCTATGGTACCAAGTCTACCCGCATTGTTAATTAAGGTCAAAGAGGTAATAGGCTCTTTCTTCAATTCATCCAATAGCATGGAAAATTGATTTTTCATTTCTTTGAAATCACTTAAGTCAACAGCAATCTGAGTTACTTTTTGTATGTTGATAATACTTCTCGAAAGGGAATAAACTTTATAATTTTCTGAAGCATATTTTTTAGCCAAGGCCTTTCCAATTCCTTTACTGCCCCCAGTAATAATAACAATATTCATATGTGTAAAGATACGGTAAAAATGCTTTAAAGACCGATAAATGGTAAAAAACCATTTGTCTAAAAGAAGACTTTATTGAACGCAGGATAAAAAGGGAGCTGTCTTATTTTACCAGTATTAAAAAGAGTTCGTATGTATCTTTAAACAAAAGTTTTTTCATTATTAGATTTTTTAAATTGGTTTTTAGTTTTAGCTCTCTTCGGAGGGCTTTTTTTATGGGTAATGGTTACTGGGTAATACTAACTAGGGAAAACCCTTAGCGTATTTCTAGGGCTAACCCTTACAAGGAAATATGATGATTTTGACTACCTTGCAAATGTGTTTGTACCGAAGATACAAATACGATACATTCTGCTAATATTTAAGGGATATCTCCTTTCTAACGAAAGGAGATTTTTTCTTGTCTAAAGTTTGCCTAAAAAGGAGCAGGAGAATGAACAATAATTTCATTCTTTGAAACTGGATGAATAAACTTAATTTGTTCGGCGTGCAAACACAATCTACTCGCTTTATTACCATATAAATCGTCACCTACAATAGGGATGTTTAACCCTTTCGGATGTGCCGCATGCATTCGTAATTGGTGTGTTCTTCCCGAAATAGGGTAAAAGTATATTCTGGTAGAATTATTTTCAATAGAAATTTTCTCCCATTTTGTAAGTGCTTTTTTACCATGTTTATAGCATACCATTTGTTTTGGCCTATCATCTAAATCAACGCGGAGTGGTAAATCGATTGTTCCTTTATCTTTCGGTAAAACACCTTCCAAAAGCGCGATATATCTTTTTTCAATAGTTTTATTTATAAACTGCTCCTGAAGTTTCTTGTGAACTTCTTTACTTTTAGCAATTAATAAAATACCCGATGTTGACATGTCCAATCGATGGACGATTAAAGGGCCAGTAGCCTTTGGATAGTTTCTTTTTACCAAATATTCAATGCTGTGCTCGATTTCCTTTCCAGAAACACTTAATACATCATGAGGTTTGTTTATAGCTATTAAATGTTCATCTTCATAAAGTATATCTAGTGAATCTATTTTGTTGAGTTCGGTAAGCAAAGGGGTGTTTTGAACTTTCAATCCTTGTAGCATATGAGTTAAAATGGGCTTGCATTTGCCAGTACATGCTGGATAATATTGTTTGTGTTTTCTAATCGTTGAGGTTAAAGGTTTTCCCCACCAAAATTCCGCAAGAGCAATGGGAGTAAGTTCATTATGGTAAGCGTATTGAAATAGCTTTGGAGCACAACAATCTCCTGCACCCGCAGGAATATTTTGTGGGCTTTCTTCAAATAGATCTAATAAATTAGCTTTTTCATGATTACCATTTAAAAACAGATAGCTTCGAAACAATTTTTGCTGAGTATTTGCAGATAAGGTAGCTCTTTTTTGTTTCAGACTATCTATTTCTTCATATTTATTGGTAAATAGCGTTTTTAAAGGCTTTAATTTATCATTGAGGTATATTTCATATTCTCTTAGATAAAACTCTTCATTAATGTTTTTTTGATTGTCAACTTCGTTCTGAGCTTTTCTAAGTTTTCTTCTATTTTTTATTTTTGCGCGCTCAGCTTCCAAAAACTCTTTATTAAGTTGATTTTGAGTGTGGTATTGTTTTTTTAGATCTAAATAGCGATTATCTTCGCTAAGTGTTTCAATTTCCTTTGTTAATTCATTCAGTTGGTTTTCTGCTTTGATATAAAAATTATTAGTGTCTAAAGTGTCAAAAACAGGAGGAACGAAGTGTTTATGAAGTGTACGATCCGATAGTTTTCCTGAAAAAGCTGCCAAATAACCTATTTCATTGAATTTATTTTTTACAACAAGTACTCCAAACATTTTACCCAAACCATTTGAAGAATGGAGACCAAAGTCATGCGTAAAATCGATTTGATTTTCAAGGTAATTTTGAAGCTTCTCAGAAGCGAGTTTAGCGATTTTATGAGGAGTATAATTGTGAGGATATGCTATTTCTTCTGGAAGTTCAATAGCGTTAATATTACTTTGAAAGGAGTGAAATTTAGTCATTAATAGTGATAAAAAAAGAAACGTCATTGCAAATATACAATGACGTCATTATTTAACTTTAATTATATTTTAATTATCTAAGCTCTGTAGATTTTATCATACAAATCCTTATAAATATCTTTAATGATTGCACGTTTCATTTTCATGGTAGGAGTAAGCTGACCACCATCGATAGACCACTCGTCCGGAGTAAGCTCAAATCGTTTAATTTGCTCCCATTTTCCGAAGTTACAGTTACATTCGTCAACCTCTTCTTGAATCCTATCAATTACTTTTTGATTCGAGATAACATCAGCGTTATCACCTAAATCAATATCATGGCGCTTAGCCCATTCTCTTACGAATTCAAAATTAGGTTGAACAAGTGCCGCAGGCATTTTTTCACCTTCACCAACAACCATTACTTGTTCTATGAATCTTGATTGCTTTAATTTTCCTTCTAATAACGGTGGAATCACGTATTTTCCTCCAGATGTTTTGAACATTTCCTTAGTCCTACCTGTAATTTTTAAGAAACCTTCTTCACAGATTTCTCCTTTATCACCAGTATGGAAATAACCATCTTTTAATACTTGGGCAGTTTTTTCAGGATCTTTATAGTATCCAACCATGATATTAGGCCCTTTCGCTAGAATTTCACCGGTATCCGCTATTTTAACCTCAACACCTTCAATAATTTTTCCAACCGTTCCAATTCTAAAACCTCCATTTCTCTGATCATTTACAGAAATAACAGGAGAGGTTTCTGTAAGTCCATAACCTTCCATAACAGGCATCCCTGCCGCAGCAAAAACTCTACCTAATCTCGCTTGCAAAGGAGCAGAACCTGATACCATTAATTTCAATTCACCACCCAAAGCAGCTTGCCATTTTGAAAAGATAAGTTTACGAGCCAAACCTAGTTGTTTTTCGTACCACCATCCATTAGCACCATAAGGTTTGTATTTTAACCCTAATTCAATAGCCCAAAAGAATAATTTTTTCTTAATTCCTGATAGTTCCGTTCCTTTGGCATAGATTTTATCATATATTTTTTCATAAAGCCTTGGAACAGCAGTCATTACATTAGGTTTTACTTCTTGAGCATTTTCACTAAGCTTTTCAATAGACTCAGCAAAATATATAGAAACACCACAATATTGATATAAATACAATATCATACGCTCGAAAATGTGACATACTGGTAAAAAACTTAAAGATTTTTCTTTTCCGTATGAAAAAGGAACACGTTTTTCACTGCTGATCACGTTGGAAACAATGTTTTTATGAGTTAGCATAACACCTTTTGGCCTACCAGTTGTTCCTGAGGTATAGATCAAAGTAGCTAAAGTATCTGGAGTTACGGCATTTTTTCGTTCTTCTACTTCTGATTGATTACTCTCATCCTTACCTAGGTCAAGAACTTCTTTCCAATTTTTTTCTCCATCGATTTCGTCGAAGGTAAAAACTCCTTTTAATTTCGTTTTTGATTTTATTTGATTCAATTTTTCAAGAACCTCAACATCTGAAACAAAGCAGTAGGTAGCTTCTGAGTGATTTAAAACGTATTCGTAATCTTCTTTGGAAATAGTTGGATAAATAGGAACGTTTTGCGCTCCAACTTGCAAAATACCAATATCACAAACATTCCATTCTGTTCGGTTATTTGTAGAAATTACTGCAATTTTATCATCTGGTTGAACTCCTAATCGCAATAAACCACGGCTTATCGTATTAGCTTGTTCAATATATTCTTTTGTGGATATCGACTGCCATTCGCCATTATATTTAGTGGTAAATGCTTTCGATAAATTATAAGTCTCTAATTGGTAATAAGGAAAATCAAAAAGACGTTTAATTTCGCGCGGCATATAATCAATGTTTAGTGTTATGCAAAATAGCAAAAATAGGTCGATTGCACAAAAAATGTCTTGTAGCTTGATTTATTGATGATTACCTAATTTTTTAGTGAAAAAAATACGGTTTTATGTTGTTTTTAGGCTTAATTATTTCTTGTTGATAATTAATTTATATTTTGAAAATTAAATTTTCATTGAATAGTTGGTCAATAAAATTAAAAATCAACTGATTTTTGAAATATGAAATATTTTATTGAAAATTATGATATATAAAAATAAAAATCCTCAACATTCTAGGTTGAGGAGGTCGATCGTTTTTTAATTATTTAAAGCTTCTAGTAAAATAGTACAGCCTTTTATAATTTCTTCATCTGAAATGGTTAGGGGAGGAGTGATTCTAATGGCTCTTCCTTCAAATAATAGCCAAAATAAGATTAATCCTTTATTCATACACTCCAAAATTACCTTGGTTGCGAAATCTGGAGAGTCTACAATCAACGCAAGCATTAGTCCTTTTCCTCGAATTTCCTTAACTTTTGGATGATCCTTAAAGAAATCTCTTATAATATTTTCTTTACGCAATGCATCTTGCATTAAAGATGTATTGTTAATTTCATTGACAGTAGCCAAACCTGCAGCAGCAATAACGGGATGTCCTCCAAAAGTTGTAATATGACCAAGTTTTGGGTTTTCTTTTAGGGTAGACATAATTTCATGAGAGGAAATAAAAGCTCCAATAGGCATTCCACCACCAAGACCTTTTCCTGTAATAATAATATCTGGAGACATATTGTAATTTTCAAATCCCCAAAAAGTTCCAGTCCTTCCAACACCTGACTGAATTTCATCTAAGATTAAAAGAGCACCAACCTCTTCACATTTTTGCTTAACTTTTAGTAAAAAGTTATTTTGAGGTTCAATAAAACCAGCGCCACCTTGAATGGTTTCTAAAATGACTCCAGCTGTTTTCTTAGTTATTTTTGTTAGCGCAGATTCATCATTAAATTGAATAAATCGTGTTCCTGGAATTAATGGTCTATAGGCCTGATTTTGTTGTTCTGCACCGCATACACTCATGGAACCTTGTGTGTTTCCATGATAAGAATTTTTTGCCGCAATAATTTCACTTCTTCCAGTATAACGCTTCGCTAATTTCAGAGCTCCTTCGGTTGCTTCAGTTCCAGAGTTTACCAAGTAAACTGAAGATAATGATTCTGGTAAGGTTTTGGACAAAGCTTTACAAAGTTCTAATTGAGGAGCTTGAATAAACTCGCCATAAACCATTACATGTGTATATTTAGTTAACTGATTTTGTATAGCCGCGGTCACCTTTGGATGATTATGTCCTAAACTATTCGCAGAAACCCCAGCAACAAAATCTAGCATTTCGTTTCCTTTGGCATCGTAAATATAACTTCCATTAGCATGAGAAATTTCAATAGCCAAAGGATGAGGAGATGTTTGACCTTGATATTTGAAGAAATCGTCTTTCATGTCAAATTACTCTTTTTTAAAGTTGTATACTTTTTCCTTCTTTTTCTTTTCGAGTTCTTTCGAAAACTGTCGTTTTGCTTTTAAAACCTCTTTTTTAGCTTTATCTAAAATAGGTTTGGAGTCTTTCTTATCAGCTTTGTATTTATTCTTATCACTAATAAAAATATCTTCCATAGTTAAGGGCTGTTCCTTACCACGCCAGATAAAACCTCTGAATTTTTTCTGGTCTTCTGGAAACTCGGAAGGGGGAAATGTTTTTCCTTCGGATTTTTTGAAATACTTCGTTTGTGTAATTTCATTATCCTCCAAAGTAAACTCTATATCACTCGCAATTTCTTTGGTAATCGTTTCTAGTTTTTTAGTTTCTTCATCTCTACTATAATATAAGGACTCTGCGTTACCTTTTACCAACATTGTTCTTAAATCGTTACCATCAAACTTTCCATAAATGTTCCTCCCTTTAATTTGATTGTAATCATCAATGGCAAGTGAATCTTTTTCAATCATAAATGCATTTTGTAACACAAATAATGAGTCTAGTTTATTGGTTTCTTTATCAGAAAGTAAATGAATACTATCTCCAGTTATTTGACTCTTTCCAGACCATAAAACAGGACTTCTAAACATTCTAGTTAAACCTGTTACTTGGCTTGTATGTATAGAGTCGCATTTTCCTTGTAAATTCGATTTGAAAATTTTTACATCGTTAAATATTCGTACAATGCGTTCTTCAGTTTTTCCAGTAACAAGAATCTTATCACCATGAACATACATAGAATCCTTATCATGAACAGAAATGGCTACTGCCTTTTTTATAATAAATAAAGAATCTTTTTCTTCATACAACTCAGCGTAATTACCCTTAGTAACCATGTTTTGAATCGTATCAATAACCTTAATCCTATTGGTAGCAGAGGCAAAACCTCTTCTTTTATCATAATATAAACTGTCGGCCTCAACCGTTCTGTCTTTTAGAAATAGTTTCGCTCTTTTTACGAAGTAAGAAATTTCTGTATTTGTGTCGTAAAACCCACGTTCTGAATATACTTTAGTACTGTCTTTTAAGTTGGTTATCGTACTAGGTCCGTATAAGTAGGCTAAACTTGAATTGGTATAATAGTCTAAATGATTAGATTCTAAAAAGTGATCAGGATTTACAACGGTGACTTTAGATTTAGCTGAAAATTTCTTTTCCTCTAAGTAATAGGTACCTTTTCTACTTTTTAGAGTGTTTTTCTTATCGGTAATAGTTCCTCCACTTTGATAATATAATACTTGTTCTTTTCTATCGAAATAAAGAGTATCGGTACTCATTTTCATTTCTTTATCATTCACCTCAACATTTCCCCAAGAAGTGGCTCTTTTCGTATTACCATTATAAACTGCAAAATCACTGTATTGAATGATACTATCTCCTTGCTCAATAACAACTTCACCCAGAGCTTTAAAGATATTCTCTTTTTTATAAAGTAATGCTTGTTTACAATCAAGAGTAGCTCCTTCGTGAGCAATTTTTACGTTACCAATTAATATAGTAGCTCCAGGATACTTTTTTTCATCGGCTTCGGAATATTCACTTGATAAAACTTTTATTTTCTTTGTTTGTGAAAAACCAATCACAGGAATTAATAAAAAGAATAGAACAAATAATCTTTTCAAAATAGTATTGTTTTAAGTGAACAAAAGTAAGGAAAAACGGATGCTAAATTTCTTAAGGAGAGTATAAAATTACCAATCTGAATCTTCAATCATCTTTCCATACAGATAGGCATGATAAAATGCACCCATAAGATAAAAGAAAATACCCCAAAACGCAAGTGAAGTAAATAGGATAATATACAAAACTATTAAAATGAACGTAGAAACATAAATTATGAATTTTATAGCCTTTTTAAAAGGAAGGATGGTTTCGGCTATTTTAATACCCAACGCTAATGGAAGAATTGCTATTAAAAAGGTAAACCAAACCGAAGATTCACGAAAGAAAATATGTAAAATAAAATAGATTATAAATGGTGAAAAAATCCTAAATGCATGTTTACTAGCGTCTTTAATGAAGTCTTGAATGTCATTTTTTCTCATAACTCAATTTTTGGAAAGTAATATACTTAATATTTTGATTTTGACACCTAAACTTTAGCTTTTAAACACTCTGATAATGAGTTCTATTTTTTCTTTGATTTCTTAAAAGATAATTAGGAATAACAACGGTTGCCGGCTATAATTATCTTAATTTTGCACAAAATTTAAAATACTTAAAAATATGAGCGCTCATTTTGATTTATCAAAAGAAGAGATGAAGTCGTATGGATATAAAATTGTTGATTTAATTGCTGAGCATTGGGACAGTATTGGAAGTAAAAAACCAGTAATGCGTGCTACCAGAAAAGAAATGGACAAAGTTTTTTTGCAAGAGGCCCCAGAACATGGAACCCCTGCTGAAGAAGTGTTAGATTTCGTAATGGAAAACGTAATGCCAAACAGTACGGTTATATCACACCCAAAGGCCTATTCGTTTGTGCCTGGGCCAAGTAACTTTATTAGTACTATGGCCGATAGTTTAGCAACTGGGTTTAATATTTTCTCAGGTGGTTGGATGGTTTCTCCTGCCGCTGCTGAATTAGAGATTGTAACAATGAATTGGCTATTAAAAATGTATAACTTCCCTGTTGAAAAAGGAGGAGGTATATTTACCAGCGGAGGTTCAATGGCCAATTTAACGGCGTTGGTTACAGCAAGAAGAATTAAATGTGGTGACGATTTTTCAAAAGCGGTTATTTATTTGTCGGATCAAGCGCATTCTTCAAATATTAAAGCAATTCGAGTTTTAGGATTTAAAAAGGAGCAAATTCGAGTATTACCAACTGATTTAGAGTTTAGAATTAGCATTAATAAATTAAAGAATGCTATTGCTAAAGATAGGTTAGAAGGATTACAGCCATTTTGTTTTATTGCTTCAGCAGGAACAACAAATACAGGAACGGTAGATCCTTTAAATGATATCGCTGATATTTGTGAAGAGGAAGATTTATGGTTTCATATTGATGGTGCTTATGGAGGTGCGGCAATTTTGTCTGATAAAGGAGCAAAAGCTTTAAGAGGAATTGAAAGAGCAGACTCTTTAACAGTTGATCCTCACAAATGGTTTTATCAGCCTTATGAAATCGGATGTTTATTGGTAAAAGATGCTTCTTGGCTAAGTAATACATTCAGTGAAACTCCTGAATATTTAAGAGATATTGAAGGAAACGAATCTGAAATCAATTTTTACGATTACGGAGTTCAACTAACACGTCGTTTTAGAGCATTAAAGTTTTATATGTCTATAAAAACATACGGATTAGAAACCTTTAAAAAAGCAGTAAGTTATAATATTTATTTGGCGGATGAAGTTGAAAAGATGCTACGTAAAAGTAGAAACTGGGAAATTATTTCTCCTGCCAATTTAGCGGTAATTAACTTTAGGTATAATCCGATTGGATTAAACTTGGAAGAAAATGAAATCGACAAATTAAATCAGGAAATTTCGGCGAAAGTAATGGAATCAGGTGAAGCTTTCTTGGTTACTACTATATTAAACAAGCAGGTAGTATTAAGAATGTGTTTGATTAATCCGAAAACTACCTTTGATGATGTAAAATCTACATTCCTTCTTTGTAATAGTTACGCAGAAGAAATTTTAGAAAGTAGAAAATAAAAGTAAAAGAAAAGGCTATTCAATTAAGAATAGCCTTTTATATTTTTTTAGTTGTTCGTTTTTATCCTTTATAAAAAGGAAGTTTAACTACTTTGGCAGCAACTTGTTTTTTACGGATTTGAACAAATATTTCACTATCTACTTTTGAGTTAGCAATAGTTACATATCCTAATCCTATTCCTTTATTTAAAGAAGGACTCATTGTTCCAGAAGTAACATTTCCAATTACATTTCCTTCAGCATCAACTAAATCATATCCTTGACGAGGAATTCCACGTTCTGTTAATTCAAAAGCTACTAGTTTGCGAGTAACACCTTCTTCTTTTTGCTTTTTAATCTCTTCAGCATTTACAAAGTCTTTGGTGAATTTAGTAATCCATCCTAAACCAGCTTCAATAGGAGAAGTAGTATCGTCAATATCATTTCCGTATAAACAGTATCCCATTTCTAAACGTAACGTATCGCGCGCAGCTAAACCAATTGGTTTAATACCCCAATCAGCGCCAGCTTCGAATACTTTATTCCATACAGCTTCAACATCTTCATTCTTAACATAAATTTCGAAACCACCTGATCCAGTATATCCCGTTGCAGAAACAACTACGTTTGGAAGTCCAGCAAAATCAGTTATTTCGAAAGTGTAAAACTTAATAGTAGAAAGGTTTACTGAAGTTAAAGATTGCATTGCCTCAGCCGCTTTTGGACCTTGGATAGCTAATAAAGACCAATCTTCTGAACGGTCTTCCATTTCAACACCTAAGTCGTTATGTTTTGAAATCCAGTTCCAATCTTTTTCAATATTCGATGCATTTACAACTAGCATGTACTCGTTTTCACTAATCATATAAATAATTAGATCATCAACAATACCACCGTTAGCATTAGGCATACAGCTATATTGTGCTTTTCCTGGAGTTAATTTAGAGGCATCATTTGAAGTAACTTTTTGAATTAAAGCCAATGCATTTTCACCCTTCAAAAAAAACTCACCCATGTGGCTTACATCAAAAACACCAACTCCATTTCTTACAGTTTCGTGCTCAGCGTTCACACCTTCGTATTGCACAGGCATATTAAAGCCCGCGAAAGGAACTAACTTTGCTCCTAAGGCCTCATGAACGTGCGTTAATGCAGTATTTTTCATTATGTAGAATTGTTTGTTTTAATATACCGCTAAAGTAGCTAAAAAATGAGAAACAAATTCTCCGAAACTGTTGAATATTTTAACGAATTTTATTTAGAGTAAGGTTCGTTTTTTTTCAATGACTAAAGGATAAAATATCTTATCGAGGTATTTATTAAAAATAGACTCGTTTTGCGTATTTTTCAATTAAGAAAAGAGATAATAGATGAAAGTAACCAAAAAATTAGTATCCAATCTACTGTTTATACTAGTTATTGCATTGTTTTTATACCCACCAACAAAAGAGCGTATAATACGGTTAATCTCGTTGGCTCCTTCTACTATTGATAAAGAAGATAGAAAGGTATTAAAGGATTATACTTGGAGTTTAGAAGGATTGAACAGCAACTCCATAAAAGGGAAAGAATTAGAAGGAAAGGTTGTGTTTTTAAACTTTTGGGCTACTTGGTGTCCTCCGTGTAGAGCGGAGTTACCTAGTATTCAAAAGTTATATAATGATTATAATACTAAAGTAGAATTCGTTTTTGTAACCAATGAGAAATGGGAAGTGGTAAATACATATTATAAAGAAAACGGGTATGAATTACCAACCTATAATTTAGGTTCGCGATTGCCAACTATTTTAGAAACTTCTTCTATACCTCAAACGTTTATTCTTAGTAAGCAAGGGGAGATAATGGTATCAAAGAATGGAGCCGCGAATTGGAATTCTAATAAGGTGAGAGAGCTTTTAGATGAGCTGAGTTCTAAGAAATAAAAAAAGTGGCGCGAGGCCACTTTTTCTGCTAATATTTAGATTGTATTATTTTTTTACTTTGATAGGTAAAATATAAATCTCTTGATTTTTTACTTCAGAAGCAGTTGAAACTTTCTTGTAATTAATTTTGTCCTTGATGTAAGAGTTAACTTCTTTGTTTTTAGAAATAACATCTACAACTACTAATTCATTTTGGTTGTTTACTACAAAAGAAACACGAATAATTAAGTTCTCTTTTGCATCCATTGGAACTTTTTTCCCAATTAATTCAACTATTTCTGTACGTAAAGCATTTCCAACTTTTTTCGGAGTTTTGTCGTTAGCATATGTACCTACAGATACGAATAAAGCAACAGCTACTAATAAGGAATTAAATATTGATTTCATAATCGTTTTTTTACAGTTTTTATTTCGGTTTTAAATGATGAGGCAAAGATATGTAGAGTAAAGTTCTAATAGAAACTTAAAAATAGAATTAACGTTTTTTTAATAAAACTATATTTTAAACTCTTAAAAACACTATTTTTTTACATATTATTTAATTTTGACAAGGTTTAGGTTTTAATTAATTTAACTAAGTATTAATTTTTAAACAATTTCGTAAAGAGTTGATTTGTTAAAGAAAATTCTTTCAATTTTCATGCTTAAATCCTAACTCCAACTTCCTAGTTCTTGAATAGATTTTTACTTTTTAATATCCAATTTTATAGGAACTTTGTAAAAAGAACCTCTTTGTGATTTAGAGACCTCAATTTTTCTATAATTTAGTCTGTTTTTAATTATTTCACTCAAATTTTCACTTTTAGAAATAACGTCAATAACAACGATCTCATCTTTATCGTTAATTATGAAATTTACATGAGCTTCAGAAGCTTTAAGTTTATCTGCAGGAATTTCTTTACCTAGTAGAGTAACAATTTGGTTTCTGATATTTGTTTTATTTTCTGGAGAAGTAGGATTTGTGTTAGCTACTGCCGATACCATTGTTAAAATTGTAATTCCAATGGTGATCATAATATTTATTAAGGTTTTCATATAATGGTTGTGTTAATGATTTTATTATAAGACTACTCTGTTTGATTTATGTTTCAGTTTGAGTGGTTGTTTAATATAATTTTAACATTTTCTAGGTTTAATGTGTTGTTAGTTAGTGTTTTGAGGTTTGGTTTGAGATTTTGTTAACAAATACAAAACTGTTCGTAAATGTTATCAATTTGTTGTAATTTTGATTTCTTTAAATTTATATTCCTATCAATTTTATAGATGTTATATTACCGATTCCTCTGCGTAAAACTTTTACCTACGCAATTACTCAAGCAGAAGCTGAGTATTTAAAAAGAGGGATGCGTGTCGCGGTTTCTTTTGGAAAGAGTAAAATTTATACTGCTTTAGTTTTTAATATTCATCAAACTCCACCTGAGTTATATGAAGCAAAGGATATTCAACAAATTCTTGATGAACGTCCTGTAGTGAACGAAAGTCAATTAAAGCATTGGGAGTGGATTGCCGATTATTATATGTGTTCTCTTGGAGATGTGTATCGGGCGGCTTTACCTTCGGCATTTCTATTAGAAAGTGAAACTATTATTTATAAGAATGCTTCATTTACAGATGATGTCTCATTAGGAGATGAATCCTTTTTGATTTTTGAAGCACTCCAGCATCATTCTCAATTAACCATTCACCAAGTTTCAGATATTTTAGGGAAGAAAAAAGTATTACCTATTATTGATGAACTGCTTCAAAAGGACGCTATATATATAAAGGAGGAGATATATGAAACTTACAAACCTAAATTAATCAAGTACGTTAAGCTTACTGGTGAATTTAATGATGAGACTGGCTTGCAGTTGTTATTGGACAAATTGTCAAGATCAAAAAAGCAGCGTGAAGCCATATTGCATTACTTTCAATTAGCAGGGAGTAAGAAGCCCGTAAAGGCAAAGGAGTTGCAAGATAAGGCAGGAGTTTCTTCAGCTGTATTGAAAGCATTGGTGGATAAGGAAATCTTTGAGTACTATCATATCCAACAAGATAGAATTAGTTTTGAAGGGGAGTCGAATGGATTGAAAACATTAAATGAGTTTCAGGAAGAGGCCTTCTTAAAAATTAAAGAGTCGTTTAATAAAAATCCAATATCCTTATTGCATGGAGTTACAGGCTCAGGTAAAACAGAGATATATGTAAAATTAATCAAGGAAGTATTAGAAGAAGGTAAGCAAGTTTTATTTTTATTACCAGAAATAGCGTTAACTACTCAAATTATTACAAGACTTCAACGATATTTTGGAAATTACCTATCGGTATTTCATTCGAAATATTCAATGAACGAAAGGGTAGAGGTATGGAACAATGTTTTGGAGGCAAAAACAAAAGCTCAAATAGTATTGGGGGCACGTTCCTCTATTTTTTTACCATTTTCCAATTTAGGATTAATTATAGTAGATGAAGAGCATGAGAGTTCCTATAAACAATATGATCCGGCTCCAAGATATAATGCCAGAGATGCAGCGGTTGTTTTAGGATATCAACATAAAGCAAATGTTTTATTAGGGTCTGCCACGCCTTCTTTGGAAAGCTTTTACAATGCTACTCAGAAAAAATATGGTTTTATTCCTTTAAATAGACGTTTTGGGAATATTCAGTTACCTAAAATTGAGTTAATAGATATAAAGGAGAAGTATAAGAAAAAGCGAATGAAAGGTCATTTCTCTGACCGTTTGTTGGAAATGATAACGGAAGCTTTGAATGAAAAGGAGCAAGTAATACTATTTCAAAACCGGAGGGGATTTTCTCCTGTAGTGGAATGTAAAACTTGTGGAGTATCTCCTCAATGTCCTAATTGCGATGTTAGTTTAACCTATCATAAATATAGAAATGAATTAAAATGCCATTATTGTCATTACCATAGGGCAATGCCCAATGCTTGCAGCGCATGTGGAAGTAGTACTCTCGATACAAAAGGATTTGGAACTGAACAGATAGAATTAGAACTTAAAGAGCTTTTTCCAGATAATAAAATCGGAAGAATGGACTTAGATACTACTCGTGGAAAATATGGATATCAGAAAATTATTGGAGCTTTTGAAGCGCAGGAAATAGATATTTTGGTGGGAACTCAAATGTTATCTAAAGGTTTGGATTTTCATAATGTTTCTTTGGTTGGAATTTTAAATGCCGATTCCATGCTTAATTTTCCTGATTTCAGAGCACATGAACGAGCTTTTCAATTAATGGTTCAAGTATCAGGACGTGCAGGAAGATCTAAAAAACAGGGAAATGTGGTGATACAAACCTACAATCCATACCATCAAATTCTTCAGCAGGTATCTACGAATAGCTATCATGAAATGTATAAGGAACAACTTCAAGATAGATGGCAGTTCCATTATCCTCCTTATTATAGAATAATTAAAATAACATTAAAGCATAGAGATTATACGCGAGTGGATTCTGGTATAAACTGGCTTTCCACTGCATTAAGAAATTCTTTCGGTCAACATGTTTTAGGACCATCTGAACCAGTGGTATCTCGAATTCGAAATCAGTACATTAAAAATGTAACTATAAAAATACCACCAAAGCAATCTTTGGTAAAAACAAAAGATCAAATACAAAAAATAAGAATGGCATTTGAGGCTATTAAAGACTATCGCCCTATCAGGTTTACCATAGATGTTGATGCATATTAGACTGTATTACAGACTTATGTTAATTAATAGTTAGAAAAAATACATTTCTGTCATAACTTTTTTTTGTAGTTAATATATTTTTTGTATATTTGAAATGTCTTTGGAGACGTCCTTAGACTTTCTTTTTCATAGCAATTTTCCCACTCAATCTTTTGAGTGGGTTTTTTTATCTAATGTCATTTACGTTTTATCTACTCAAATGGCGTGTTAATAGAAGGTTAACAGAATTTCAACTAAAAGCGAGGCTTACGATTCTTATATCTCACTAATTTGCAGTGTAATTAAAGCTTATATATATGAAAACAGAAGTCATTAAATTAAAGCTAGTCAATAAAAACGGATACGAAGCCACACAGAATTATGTGTTCATTGAGATTCCCTTAGTTTCAAATGAAGTGTTGTTTAATCAGGTATATATGATTAAAGACTTTGGATGTGTATTTTTAAGTTAATATATAACAATATATTATTTCCCCCCCTTGTACTAGAACATGAGAGTTATATGGAAGAAAACTCTCAGAAAATTATAGATTAGAGAAAAACTCTAATACAATAAAAAAATAAAAGGCTGTCTTAAAACAATAAGACAGCCTTTAAAAATTTATGATTTATTGATTATTGAACAACTTTAACTCCAATAAAAGTAATATTTAAATCTTCTGAACCACCTTCAACAACACCCCATTCATCAGAATCATTGGTACTAGTTGGTTCATGTATTAAAGAGATTGATACATTTCCTGAACTTACGGCACCAGCAACCCAAGTAGTTTTAACACCTAATTTGCTACCTCCAGCACCATCAGTATCGTCATTATCTCTCGTCATCGTTAAATTTATTTCATTTACCTTAAATTTGAAAAAGTGTTCTGCTGCTTCAGGAATAATATCTTCCGTTAATACATCTTCATCACCATTTAAAAGTTCTAATGATAGTGCATAAGTAGCTCCTGTTTTGAAGTCTCCATTGATAGTGTTTGTAAAAGTTCCGTCTTGTCCGTTAGGAGCAACGTTAATTAATTCAACTTTATCTGCTGCATCAGCTGCATTTGTAAATGTTAATTTAACGTTTGTAATCATTTCCTCTTCAAGTACTGGTACTGGATCATCATCAGAACAAGCAGTAAACAACATTGTTGAAATAAATAGAATGGATAATAGTTTAATGGTCTTCATAATAAATAAATGTTTAATTGTTAATATTTAAATGTGAATTGGAGCGTATAATTCCTCCCCAATTCATTTGAAAAAAAGCGTAATTGATTTAAGTAATTTCTATAGTTTAAATTGAAAATGTTATTGATACCAAAGTTTATATTTAAACTAGTAGATTTACCTATAGGGAACATAGCTTCACTATTAAAATGTAATAAGTGATAAGCTGGAGGAGGATTACTAATATTTATGGCTACCTCTTCATTCGTTAATCTATCGACAACAGTAAAGTTAAAATCTGGCCATTCGTTTTGTTCAAATACCCATTCAGATTTTACTGTAGCCGAAAAGTCATACCAATTTTTATTGGAATACTTTATTTTATTGATAGTTGTAAAAGGAGGTATATCGATTAATGGTGTGCTATTCGATTCATACCCTTTTATAAAAGCTGAATTATTCTGCCATTCTAAGTTTTTTGCTATGTCATAATTCAAGGTTACATCAATACCATAAAGTTGGGCGTTGGTTTGTTTATATTCCCATACAGCGTACGGACCTCTAATCGTTTCAATAAAATCAAAAGGTTTTAAATATATATAGTCTCTGATATTATTGTAAAAAGCTTCCACTAAGAAATAAGTTTTATCGGTGTTGTATTTATAGGATGCAGAAAATCTATTTGACACCTCCTTATCAAATCTCAAATCTCCAAGTTCATATCTTGCTGCGGAGTGATGCAAACCATCGCTGAATAATTCGGCAGGATTAGGTGGTCTATTCGTTAATGAATAATTAGTTATTAAAGAACTATTGTCATTCAGTTTTAATTGAGCACCTAACGAAGCGGAAAAATTATGGTAATCGAAAACAGGATTTGTTAAGTATTGCGTACCTGTTTCATCAATGATGATGTCAGAAAAATCTTCATCATAACCGCGTTCTTCCCATCGAAACTTTCGATAAAACTTTTTGGCATCAATTCGGTTGAAATCGTAACGAATAGCTGCATCAGTAGTTAGTTGATCACTTAATAACCATTCTGCGGTAGCATATGCTCCGAGATCGTATTTGTTATAATCAGGAATTAAACGTCGAACACCAGTGCTTGGATCAGCAAAATTATCTTGGTAACGAGCCATTATTCCAAAATTGTATTTTCTGTTTGAATTAGAATCTAAGTTCAAATCTGCTAAAAATGAATGCGTTTGTAACGTTAAATCAATTGCAGGAATAAACTTTAATTCTCCTCTTCTTACATCAAACTCAAAACGTTGGTTATATTGATAATCATATTGTAAGTTTAGTTTACCGAAGTTTTTAAATCGTTTATAATAATTTGCTTTTAAAAGGTGATGCGTGATTTCCTGTCTTGGAAGATCTATAGAATAACGAAAATCTTCAATAACACTAGGTATTCCAGTTTCTATTGCACGAGCTAAATCGAAAGCATTTCCTACGGCTGAGCCTCTCAGAATACCAATTTTCGAATCTAAAAAACTGTAAAATACTTCAAACCCTGATTCAAAGTTGTTTTTTCCAAAACGAGTTGTAAGGCCTTTTGCATTCGAACCTGTATTGGTCAAATTATAGTCAGGTGTATGAAAATCACCATTTGCTTTGTAACTACCTTGAAATTGCATAAACCAACCAGAATCATAACTCTTATTTAATTTGGTAGAAGTATTGTAGCCCATACCATTTGTTTGTATTCCAAATACAGTTTGTCCGTAAAGTGTATCTTTCTTAATAACGCGGCTTGGCTTAATAAGTACGACACCTCCAATAGCATCGCCGCTATATGCCAATGCGCCAGCACCTTTTATAACTGAAATTTTATTAGCAGAGTTTACATCAACATTTGGTGCGTGCTCAATACCCCATTCTTGATCTTGCAAGCGTACAGTATTATTAATGATTGAAACTCTACTACCGAGCATACCGTTTATCATTGGTTTTACTATCGTATTTCCAGTGTTTATTGATGATACTCCAGAAACTTCTTTAAGAGCATCTCCAAGGCTTAGGTTTGCAAACTTTTCAAGAGTATTCGATGTAATAACAGTTTCTTGCGCTGTTTTAGTTTCCTTCTTAGTTTCTGATTTTACATTAACTTCATGGAGTTCTTCCAAATGATGCTCTAAATCAATTACTTTATAAAGATCTTTGTTAATGGTAAGCTCAAACAGTTGAGGCTCACATGCTAAATGTGATACTTCAACAATTATTTTACCAGTACAGATGTTTTCAATGGTAAATTTCCCTTGCGCATTTGTAGTACCATATTTATTTAAATTTTTGATAAAAACGGTTGCACCAACGAGAGGAGATTTATCATGAAAATCTTCTACTAATCCAGAAAACGTGTGTTTACAGTCCTGTGCTTTTAACGATATTGAAGTAAATATCATTAAAAGTACCAAAACGATACTCTTTAAATTCATTTATGATTTTATTAAAATTGTAAAAAGGCGTCTCAATAGTTACATTAGAGCAGGAGGTGCTCTAGGAGACTTTTTTGCATTGCTTAAAATCCATACGCTTTCAGGTTGAGGAATTAGAACTTCAAATAACTGATTAAAGACTATTTCAGAGCTAAGTATTTGATCGTAGTTATAAAACTCAACATGATAATGCCATAGTGAGCAATCAACATCTCCCTCATGAAAGTGGTGTTCATCCATAGACGAACAAACAATATGTGTATGATCATGAAAAGCATGAATAGATTGTAAAACTGAAGGAGTCAGTAATACAACCAAGCAAAATAATGTTATGTGTTTTTTAAGTTTTAACACGTAGCAAATGTAAGTAAAAAAAAGAAACCTCAATATTTTAAAATATTGAGGTTTTTTATCGTGTGATAGATTGTTGATTGGATCTATTTTTTGTTTTTTCTCATTCGCATATTTAACATCTCAACTACTAATGAGAATGTGATAGCAAAGTATAAATATCCTTTTGGTATTGCTCCAACTTCCTGACCAAATAGTTTGGCATGAGATAAATGAGCGGCTTCCGCGATTAACATAAATCCGATAAGAATTAAGAATGCCATCCCTAACATTTGAATAGTAGGGTGTTTATTTACGAATTTCCCAACAGGATTGGCGAATAGCATCATGATAACCATTGATAATACAACAGAAGTAATCATAATAATCATGGCGCCTTCAACACCATTTGTCATACCAACAGCAGTCAAAATAGAATCAAACGAGAATACGATATTAATCAAGGTAATTTGAACAATTGCCTGACCTATTGTGTATTTTTTCTTTGGCTCATCATCTTCTAAGTGATTCTCACTTCCTTCAACTTTATGATGGATTTCTTTAGTACTTTTATATAGTAGAAATAATCCTCCAGCAAACAGAATTAAGCTCTGCCCTGTGAAACCTGCCTTAAACCAAGACCAGTCTATATGGAAGAAAGGAGCATTCATGGCAATTAATATCGAAATTCCAAATAACAATAATACACGCAGTAACATTGCTAATAAAAGTCCAATATTGGTTGCTTTTTTTTGCTCACTTTCAGGGAGTTTGTTTGCTGCTATTGAAATAAAAATAATATTATCAATACCTAATACGATTTCTAAAAATGTTAGGGTTACAAGTGCTCCCCAGGTGTCTGCTTGTAAGAAAATTTCCATAGTTTACTTCACTTTATATACGGTTCCTTTTTGTTTAAAGTTTGAATAACCAACTCTTGCTGTAAAATCGTAAGACTTATCTGTTACTTTGGTTATTTGGACAAATATAGGATCTTTATCTAAATCTGTTTTAGGATTTTTCATTCGCAGGGTATATGCGAAATTATTTTTCCAAGTAATGAATAATGTATCAATATGTTTTGTTACTTGAGAAGTAACAGTACTATCGTTTGATTTACTAACGGTTTTAGTGTACTCTTCAATTTGTAAACTATCAACACGAGTAATTACCGTTTTACTGTAAGAATCACTGGCTGGTATTTCAAAAACACCTAGTTTAAAACGATCAGGGCTCCCTTTTGGTTCATTTTCGCATCCAATGATGACATATATAAAAGCGATAAAGAAAGTAACCTTAATTGTATTAGTACTCAATTCTTTTATTAAACCTTTCACTTTTTTAAGTTTTGAATTATCAGTTGAAATATTTCTTCACGAGTTTGAGTGCCATCAATTTCAACGGTATTAATTCCTGTTTCTTTTATGTATTCTATTGCAGGAATCGTAAAACTACTAAACTCGTTGATTCTTGTGATTACAGTATTTGAGTCGGCATCATCTTTTCTGTTTTCTTCAATAGCTCTTTTTTCAGCTCTTTCTAAAAGTATATTCTTAGGAACTTTTAAATAAATTATAGAATCTATTTTATTATTATCAGCTTTTAAAAAATCAAGTAAATGTTTTGCCTGATCGATATTTCTAGGATAACCATCAAACAATAGTCCGTTTCCTTTATTTTGAGTATAAAAACTTTCAACAATTTTCATAACTAACTCATCTGGAACTAGGAGCCCTTCTTTACTATACTCTTCGGCTTTTTTACCTAAGTCAGTATTTTTAGTTTTCTCGGTTCTCAACACATCCCCTGTAGAGAGATGTGTTAAACCGAAATTTTCAATTATTTTTTTCGATTGAGTTCCTTTACCTGCCAGCGGAGGACCGAAAATGATAATATTCATAACCTTAAATTCCTGTATAATTAGAAGGAGTAATCGCTTTTAATTCATTTTTAATATCAGAAGAAACCTCTAAAGTATCAATAAATGAAGCAATTGAATTTTGAGTTATTTTTTCGTTTGTACGAGTCAATCCTTTTAATGCCTCATAAGGATTAGGATATGCTTCTCTTCTCAAGATTGTTTGGATAGCTTCAGCAACAACAGCCCAGTTGTTTTCTAAGTCTTCTTCAAATTTGTCTCTGTTTAATAACAATTTATTTAAACCTTTCAATGTTGAGGCAAAACCAATTAAAGTATGTCCGAAAGGAACCCCCACATTACGTAAAACAGTACTATCGGTTAAATCACGTTGTAAACGAGAAACAGGAAGTTTTATGGCCAAGTGCTCAAAAATAGCGTTTGCAATACCTAAGTTACCTTCAGAGTTTTCAAAGTCGATAGGGTTTACTTTATGAGGCATTGCAGAAGATCCAACTTCACCTTTTTTAATTTTTTGTTTGAAATAGTCATTTGAAATATATGTCCAAACATCTCTATTTAAATCAACTAAAATAGTATTCACACGTTTTAATCCATCATATAAAGCAGCCATATGATCATAGTGCTCAATTTGCGTTGTTGGGAAAGAATGGTGTAATCCTAGAACATTTTCAACGAAATCAGTTCCAAAATTTTTCCAATCGATATTTGGATACGCTACTTTATGAGCGTTAAAATTACCAGTGGCACCACCAAATTTCGCTGCGTGAGGAGCATGCTGAATGTGAATTACCTGATTGTTGATACGTTCAACAAATACGAAAAACTCTTTACCTAATCGAGTAGGAGAGGCTGGCTGTCCGTGCGTACGTGCCAGCATAGGAACGTCATCCCATTCCTCAGCTAAATCAGCCAATTTAGAAACTAACGTATCTAAATTAGGATAATATACTTCTTCCATAGCATCTTTAATAGATAATGGAATAGCCGTGTTATTGATATCTTGAGAAGTTAATCCGAAATGGATAAACTCTTTAAAGGCTTGTAAATTTAAAGCATCGAATTTTTCCTTAATGAAATATTCCACAGCTTTAACATCGTGATTGGTTACGCTTTCAATTTCTTTAATTTTTCCAGCATCTTCAGCAGAAAAATCTTCATAAATTTTACGTAAATCACTGTATAAATCTTTATTGAACTCCGCTAACTGAGGAAGAGGAATTTCACATAGAGCGATAAAGTATTCAATTTCAACTTTTACTCTATATTTAATTAATGCTTCTTCAGAAAAATAGTTTGCTAAGCTTGCTACTTTGTTACGGTATCTACCATCAATAGGAGAAATGGCATTTAATTGTGTTAAGTTCATGTTTTTTTGTTGTGTTGAAACAACAAAAGTAAAAATTCTAGAGTTGATATTAAGTATTAAAACTAGAAATTTTAAGTGTTGCTGAGTATTTAAATTATGATATAGAGGTGTGAGGTTCTGAACGCTGTATTATCGATATACCTTCCTAGAAATTATTTTTACTTCACCTTTTTTTTCTAGGCTTTTTATAGAGCGAATTACGGTTTCAACTCGGAGACCTAAAACATCGGCAATTTGTTGTCTGGTATGGGGAATTTTAAAAGAAGAATCAGAGGATAACTCATGAACATCATTTTTTAAATAGTCGAAAAAACGTAGTATACGATGCATGGGTTCTTGCCCAGAAATTTCGGAAGCAATAATGGCTTTATAGTAAAGGCGTTTCGCTAGGTTAGCTGTTATTTTCAAATGAACAGCTTGATGTTCATTCAATAGATTAAATAATTGTTCTTTGGGCAAAATAATTATTTCAGAATCTGACAGCGTTATGGCATTTGCAGGGTAGGGGACATCAATAAATAAAGGAGGTTCTCCAAAGGATTGTTCTTTGTAAAATATACCTTGAATAAACTCTTTTCCGTCATCGTTAAAATTACTCATTTTAACGGCTCCTTTCAATACTTGATAATAATTTCTGGCAGTATCAGCTTCAGAAAAAATTTTTTCATCTTTCTTAAAGGTTTTAATCTTAGCGTTATATTCGAATAATGTATCTTGTGGTATCATTATGATTTAGGTCATAAAAGCGGATTCTATAAATATATACTTTTGGGGTGTATTAATTAGATTTTATATGAACAAAAAAGAAATAGCTTCGAGAGAAGACGTTTATTTATTAGTATCAACATTTTACGATAGAATTAAGAAGGATGATTTTATCGGACCTATTTTTATTGAAACAATACCTGATGCTGAATGGAACGATCACTTGGAAAAACTTACTGATTTTTGGGAAACGAATTTATTTTTTGTTAGAAAGTTTAAAGGAAATCCTGTTAAAGCGCATAAAGAAGTTGATAGGAATTTTGAGTATAGTATTTCTCAAAATCATTTTGGACGTTGGCTTCAATTATGGTTTTCTACCATTGATGAGCTTTTCATAGGAGAAAGAGCTGATAATGCGAAAGAAAGAGCAAGAAATATAGCTTCAATGTTATTTTTTAAAATGTTCGAAAATCGACCAAAAACTTCCCAAGAATAATTTAATGACTGCCCCGGTGCAAGGATACTGAGCATCTGTTGAATTCATAATTTGATATTTCCAGACAAGTTTTGGGGAATTAAATCCTTGACCATGGCCCAGCCATTGAAATTAAAGATATACCGGTATATCTACTTTTTTTGAAGTTTTATGCCCGATTTAATTTCTTACATATAAGGAATCAATTGGTATATAATTAGTGCTAAATTTCCCAAGATATTAATAATAAAGGCCCATGTTACTACTTTAAATGGTCTCTGACTAATTGCAGTAACGTTAGCTCCCATAGCTGATAGGCAAGTGAAGATTAGTGGGAAATAAGCAATAGTTCCATTTATTGCTAAAGCTGCTGATATGGATGCCACCATAGTACCAACCATGATAAACAGAATTGAAATTCCAATAGCATTCTTTTCTTCTTTTTTTACCCAATTATTTATAACTGAAATTAAAGAAAAGTTTCGTTGTTTTGATACGGTAACGTTTGCAAGTATTGAGTTTGTGGTATTCATGTTTTAATATTTAATACCACAAAATTAAGGGGTAGTTTTTCATTGGTTTATGACCTCAATCATAAATAAGAACAAAATGAATAACACATATTTATAAGATTTTTTATCTTCACATTTTTAAAAAATATTCTGTGGAGTCATTAACCCTAATTTATGTTGTAGTCGCTTTGCTAATTAGCTTAGCCGTTGCTTTTTTTCAGTATTTCTATAAGGAAAGAAAACAACCCAAAATAACAATCGTTCTTTTTGCTTTAAGAACGTTAAGTTTATTTTTTATTGGAATTCTTTTAATAAATCCACAGTTGGATGTTGTAAGTACTGAAAACATAAAACCGATAGTTTCTTTATTGGTAGACGATTCCAAATCAATTAGTTTCTTTAAAGAACAAAAAAACGCTGAAGAGGTTTTTGAAGCTGTAAAGAATAATAGAGAACTTAATGAGAAGTTTGAAGTAGTTCCTTTTTCTTTTGGGGGAAATTTAAAACCATTAGATAGTTTAAATTTTAAAGAAAGAAATAGTGATATTAATCAGGCAATAGCAAGCGTTGATAAGTTGTATTCAAATCAAAAGTTAGCCACTATTTTGGTTACAGATGGAAATCAAACTTCTGGTAATGATTATGAATATTACACATCAAAAAATAAAGTTTATCCTATTGTTTTGGGAGATACTACATCTTATCAAGATATTGAACTAACGCAATTAAACGTTAATAAATATAGCTATATCAAAAACAAGTTCCCTGTTGAGGCACTTATAAATTACGACGGTAATGAATCCGTAAAGGCTGTTTTTACTATTACACACAAAGGGAAAAGAGTTTTTACCAAGAAACTAGAATTTTCACCAAATCAAACATCACAAATGGTTGATGTAACGTTAACATCAACAGAGAAAGGAGTACAATATTACCAGGCATCTATCAGTCGATTATCAGAGGAGAAGAACACGAAGAATAATTATAAGAGTTTTTCTGTAGAGGTAATCGACGAGCAAACAAAAGTATTGCTATTAAGTTCTATTTTACATCCAGATTTAGGAGCGATTAAAAAGTCTATAGAGAGTAATAAGCAACGTAAAGTTGATATTAAAATTATGAATAAGGACTCGTTTGTTTTAGGTGATTATCAGATGTATGTATTTTACCAGCCTACCGTTCACTTTAGAAATGTTTTTAAGGAAGTTTCAACGGACTATCTTTTGATTTCTGGAACAAAAACTGATTGGAGGTTTTTAAGTACATTAGGTTTGGGGGCTAATAGGACGGTTATAAATCAGCGAGATGCTGCTACAGCCTTGTATAATGATCAGTTTTTAACTTTTTTGCAGGAAGATATCGGTTTTGATGAGTTTCCTCCTTTGGAAGACACATTCGGAAAAATAGAATTAACCAAAAGTAACCAAATTTTATTGAGTCAGAATATCGGAGGAGTCGATTCAGGACAACCTTTATTGGTAACACTTGAAGATAATGAGGATAATACGATGATTTTATTTGGTGAAGGATTATGGAAGTGGAGAGCCGCAAGTTTTATAAAAGATCAAACTTTTGAGAATTTTGATGCATTTATGGGCAATATTGTTCAGTATTTAGCAACGAATAAAAAGAGAAGCAGGTTAGAGATCAAAGCAAAGAGTATTTATCCAGCAAATGAAAGTATTAGATTTTCGGCTTTTTATGTTGATAAAAATTATCGTTTCGATAATAGAGCTTCATTAGAATTGAAAATCACCAATGTTGGTACAAAGAAGGTGACTATTTTACCTTTTTCTTTAATGAATAATTCTTATCAAGTATCAGTTGAAGGACTGGAGTCTGGTGATTATTCATATCAGGTTTCAGTAAAAAGTCAATCCATAAAGAAATTCGGTAGATTTAAAATAACAGCGTTCGAAATTGAAGATCAGTTTGTAAATGCAAATACAGCAAAACTTCAAAAACTCGCGCTGAATACTGGTGGAAAGGTATACTATAGAAATCAAGTTAATGAATTAATAAAAGAATTGAATTCTGATTCAAATTATTTTACAGTTCAAAAATCAACAACATCAAAAAAGAACTTGATTGAGTGGTACTGGATTTTAATTTTGATTGTTTTCTTGTTATCTTTAGAATGGTTTATTAGAAAATACTATGGAAAAATTTAGCCTTTGGATAGCTAAGTATTATTTCTTAGGTACCGCTATTTATGTAGTTTAATTGAGGGAAAATAAACAAAGGTTCAGTGGTATATTAACAAAAGTATTTTATTTAAAATGATAGAACATTTTTTTCAATGTCCTTATTGCTGGGAGCAGATATCAATGCTACTAGATTCAAGCATTCCTCATCAAAGTTATATTGAAGATTGTGAAAATTGTTGCAATCCAATACAAATAAATATTTCTTTTGAAGATACTGAGCTTGTTAGTTTTGATGCGATTAACATTGAACAGTAGCATTCATTGAAAACCTATCTATTGAAAGAGTGATGCTAGAAAAGGTAGAATAGTTGCTTTGCTATTCTAAATTCAATTGCCAGGAAACTCCAAATTGATCTTCTATAAATCCGAATTTTTGACTAAACCCATAATTGTTTAAAGGCATCATAACCTTACCTTTTTCTGAGAGTTTGGTGAAAAGTTCTTCAATTTCTTCTTCATCATCGCACTCAATATAATGTGCAACAGCTGGAGTGAAATTCCAGTCATGGACAGGAGGACTGTCGCTACACATAAATAGATTACCGTTTAATTTGAAGGTAGCTTGCATAATTTTACCTTCATCTGTAGGAGCTCCTTTTCCCCAGCGTTTTATGGTAATGATTTCAGAATTATCAAATATTCCCATGTAGAAGTTCATTGCATTTTCAGCGTTACCATCTTGAAAGGTTAGCGACCTAATTATTTGATTTTTCATAATAGAGTTATGTTGATTTATGACAGCTTTGAGACTGTCGTTTTCTATTTGTAATTTATGAACTTCTGAACTATTATTTTTCTCTTTTGCTTTTTTAGAACAACTCAGAACAATGAATATAAAAAATAGGAAAATAACGCTTCTTTTCATGATAAATATGTGTTTATCGATTAATTCTGATTAATTGTAAAGGTTTTGAGACCCCATTAGTATTGCTTTAAATATAGCTAATTGTAAAGATTAATCAATAAAATTCAGGACTAGTCTCATAGAGGGAAGAGATTTACTATAAAGAGGAATCTTTACTAAAACTTAGAATATAGACTAAAAAATAAAAGTCAGCATTTTGCTGACTTCTATTTTTTATAAGAGATTTATTCTTGACCAATTTGATTAATATCGGAATCATTTCCGATACCTTTAGGGTTGTCACCCCACTTGTTTTTACCTGGCTCACTGTCAGTACAAGCTAAAACAAGATTATAGATAGGAATTAAACAGTACCATCCACTTTTCCCTACGTCGTGCATTCTTCTTACCCAAACGGCAATATTGGGAACCAATACAGCGAATGAATACAAAGTGCTTAAAATACTTAACTCAGGTAGATTTAGACCTAAAGTTATTCCTAGTATTCCATAGGAAATTAAAATATTGAACAAAAAAAACATCCAAAGTTCTTTTCTTCTAGCGCGACCATTAAAGTCGGCGTACTGTTTTAGTACTTTTAAATACCAATTCATAATTATAGTTTTACAGTTAATTTATTGATTGTTTTTAAGAAAATTACTAGTAGAGATATTATCTAATAATAAGTATTAAAATGTGAATGATAAAAAATCAATTTAGGTTGATTTTTATTTGTTATCATCAAAAAGAGGGGAGTCAATTTTTTAATACATATTAAATTTAATCCTCATAGCTAACCTTCTAAAAACGTTGGTGAATATAAATTAAAAAAGAGAAAGAATAAAAAAATAATGCCCTTTTTACTTAAAAATCAGTATGTTGTTATCAATAACGATATTAATTTTGGTTTTAGTGATGTATAATGAAGTTTAGCCCAAAATAAAAGCCAGCTAAATGCTGGCTTAAAAATTTATAAAGAATTAATTTTATTCTTTACCTATATAATCAATAGCGGTATCATTACCGATATCTTTAGGGTTATTTCCCCATTTATTTTTTCCTGGCTCACTGTCTGTACAGTACCATACGAAGAGTAATATTGGTCCTACTAAAGGAATCATTCCGAAAAGAATATTCCATCCACTTTTTCCAATATCGTGAAGTCTTCTAACTGTGACTGCAAGTGAAGGAATAATAACCCCTAAGTAGTAAACTACGATTAATATTGAAGAAATGGGGTTGTCGTTGCCAAAAAGGAGGCTTACTACCAATACTAAAGCTATTATTGCGAGCATATTGAATAAAGTGAACATCCAATACTCTGTTCTTCTTGCGCGACCACTAAAGTCTGCATACTGTTTTAGTACTTTTAAATACCAATCCATGATTATAGTTTTTATAGTTTAAGCGCGCTAATCTAGTCTAAATTAAAATAACCCTCGAGATTTTAATTCTAAATATTTGTTAATAGTATTTCCTGTTAGATTTTCGGGTTTGGTAAGTACTGATTGTATTCCGTATTTCCTTAATTCATTTGCAATTTGCTTCTTTTCATACATGAATTTTTCCGCAATTATTTTATCGTAAACATCTTCAACAGTTTTTGCTTTTTGTTTAATCAAGCTGTTTAACTCGGTGTTTTCAAAAAACACAACTAATAAAAGATGATTTTTAGCAATTGCTCTTAAATAGGGAAGTTGCCTTTTTAAAGCATCTAAGGTTTCGAAATTAGTGTATAAAATTAAAAGGCTTCTACTGGTGATTTTTCTTTTAATAGATGCATATAATAAACTATAATCAGCTTCTAAGAAGTTTGTAGAAACATTGTAGAGAGCTTCAGAAATAAGATTCATTTGAGAAGTTCTTTGTTCCGCAACAATGAGATTTTCAATTTTTTTAGAAAAGGTAAGCATTCCTGCCTTGTCGTGCTTTCTAAGAATGATATTACTTACTGCTAAGGTAGCGTTGATAGCATAATCAAGAAGAGAAAGGTTATTGAAATGCATTTGCATAGGTCTACCTTTATCTATAATTGAATAAACAGGTTGCGATTTTTCCTCAACATACTGATTTACCATTAGTTGGTTTCTTTTGGCCGTCGCTTTCCAGTTTAAGGTTCTAATGTCGTCGCCAGAAACGTACTCTTTTATCTGTTCAAATTCCAAGGAGTGTCCAATACGTCGGATTTTTTTATTTCCTTGGGCAGTTAAATCATTAGAAACTGCCTTAATACTAAAATCGTTCAACCTTAAAAAAGAAGGATAACATTTTAATTTTTTTTCAGTTCCCAACACGTATTTTTTTGTAGCAAGTTGAAGAGGAGAGCTCACGTATACGTTTATGTGACCAAAATGATATTCACCACGTTTAACAGGGTGTAAATCGTAATGGATAAGCTTTTCTTCTTTAGGTTTTAAAAGTTGATTAAATGAAAAATCACGCTTTTGAAATTGAAAAGGAAGTTCTTCAATAATAATTGAATACGTATTGAATCGGTAGTTATTTTTAAACTCTAAAGTGATTTTATTATCATCTCCATTCGATAATCGCTCAGGAAGTGTTCTTTTTACTTCAAAACCTTGCTTAACACTATAAACCAGAATAATATCAATAAACGTAATAATGCTTAAGGCAAATAACAACACTTTAGCAATATTAAAGAAAATAGGAATGAAAAAGCCTAAAACAAAGAGTACGGCAATAACAGTAAGGCAATAGAACAACCTATTATTAAGAAATAAAGAATGATAAAGCTTACTCATTGATTTATCTAGGAATTTCTACAGATTCTATAATTTGTTCAATAATTTGCTTGCTCGTAAGACCTTCCATTTCTCGCTCAGGAGTAACAATTACTCTATGTTGCAGTACTGGTATTGCAGCATTTTTAATATCTTCTGGAGTCACGAAATCTCTACCATTAATTCCAGCAAATGCTTTCGAAGCCTTTAAAATAGCAATTGTTGCTCTTGGAGATGCGCCTAAGAATAAGAAAGAATTATTACGTGTGTTTACAACAATATTTGAAATATATTTTAATAAATGAGCTTCTACTTTTACTTGAGTAATCAAACTACGATACTTAAGAATGTTTTCACCAGAAATAACCGTTTCAATCTTATCAATTTTAGCACCATTAATTAGTGCTTGTTCTCTCGTTACAATTTCTAATTCTTCTTCAGCCGTAGGGTATTCAACATCTATTTTGAATAAAAAACGATCCAATTGAGCTTCTGGTAGGCGATAGGTACCTTCTTGTTCGATTGGGTTTTGTGTTGCTAAAACAATAAAAGGTTGATCCATTTTGTACGTAGCACCATCAATTGTAATTTGTTGCTCTTCCATTACTTCAAAAAGTGCGGCTTGAGTTTTAGCTGGGGCCCTATTAATCTCATCAATTAAAATCATATTTGAGAAGATAGGTCCTTTTTTGAATTCGAATTCTGAAGTCTTTACATTAAATACGGAAGTTCCTAGAATATCGGATGGCATTAAATCTGGAGTAAACTGGATTCTACTAAAATCAACAGACATAGTTCTGGATAATAATTTAGCGGTAATAGTTTTCGCTACACCTGGAACTCCTTCAATAAGAGCATGTCCATTGGAAAGAATGGCCACGATCAAAAGATCAATCATGTTCTTTTGACCTACAATAACCTTTCCTAATTGATCCTTTATATTGAAAACACTTTCTTGAAGTTCTGTTAGATCAATTCGGTTTTCAAACTCTAAGTTATTGTTGTTAATAGTATTATCTTCCATAGTTAATGTGTTTCAAAAAAGTTTTCGATAAGTGTGTTCAAACGCATCAGTTCATCTTGCGTGCAAGAGGATTTTTTATCTAAACCGATTATCGTATTAATTAAATATTTTGTCGTACTCAACTTATTTCCTGATTTAGAGGCTAGTTTTTCAATAAAATCACTGTTCAAATTTCGAGTGTTTAATAAATATTTAGTTCTAACCAGTTCTAAAAAGTACGTAATTTTTTTATCTACTAGATTCTTGTGATTATCTTCTTTAAGATATAGGTTCGCGATGGTATGTGTAAAATCTACAGTAGAATTTTTTAGTTTTTCAATAATTGGAATGGCTCTTTGTTTTCTTCTCGCATTAAAAACAATAAAAAGGAGTAATCCGAAAAGAGCAACATATAAAGACCATTTTAAGGGTTCGTGCTGCCAAAAGAACTTGAATATCGATTTGTCTTCTTTTTCCCTTGTGTTTTTTCTGTACTTTATTAATGGATCCCAAAGAATTGTATGGTCAGATAAAAACGACAAGGCATGTTCGGTATATTCTTTTTGATCTTTTAGTAAGTAATAATTGGTGAAAACTATAGGTTGCGAATGCAGATAAACAGCACCGTTACCATAGTTGATTTTTATAAAATTAGGAAGTTTTTCTCCCTCAATATCCTGAGAGCCTAAAACAACTGTATGTTGCGAATCAAATTGAGAAAAATGATGACGTCGAATATTTCTATCGAACTCATATTCTCCTTTTGAAAAATTATCGTCATTCGGATACAAATAAAGTTTACCCTCCAGTGCTTTTAACCCTTTTACTCCATACACATTACTATCAAGATTTTCAGTATCAAAGTTAAGAGCTTCTTTTAGGTGTGCAGGGAAGAAGTTCAACGATAAGAAAGCCTCATTTCCTGCATCAACAAACTCAAGTAACCTCGTAATAGATTCTTTATCTAGCTTAACTGCGTTATGTTTTATAGCAATATAGTTTGCAAAGTTTCCTTCATCTTGATAATAAACATCGTAAAAATGGTCGTAGATGTTTTTTTTAAGATACACGACGTCATTATCATTAAAGAGTTCTTCGGCTTCTTCATGAAGAATATAAGTACCAAAAGGATCTTTAGAGTATTCCCTAAAGTTTTCGTTCCAGTTTGTTTTTTCACAACCTACAAAAACTAAGGTAAGTACAAATAAAAATGATATTCTTTTAAAGTAGTTCACTATAGTTTTTTTATAAAGTTGGAATAGCTTGTTTCAATGGTTTCAAATTTAACAACATCCACAGGGAATTCGCCGTACCAAACATAGTCATAGATATAAAGAAGGTACGAGAATTGCTTTCTTGTTTCAGCGTTTTTTAATTCGAAAATATATTGTGAGTTCGTTTTATCTTTATGGTAATCGATAAGATTTTTCTTACTCATGTTTTTTAATAATAATAAGTAGTAGTACCTCGTAGCTAATCTAAAATCACCATTCTTTTTAGCTCGTTTCAACAATTTCTCAAAGTCATTTTCATGGATGTTTTCCTCTTCATCTTCATAAACAAGCTTTTTATTCGTTTGTAATTTTTGACTCTTGTTAAATTTCCAAAAATCTTTATCATTAAATACAAAGGTTTTTACTAAAATGAAAATAACAAGCAATACAAGTATATAAGGGAAAATACTAGCTAAAAATACAAAGAAATCAGCAAAAGCTTTACCCGTATTCGGGTCTATTTCTTTTTTTTTCTTAGGAGGCTTTTCCTTTTCTTCTGTATATGTAAAATCTTTACCGCTATACTTCTCGTTTAGGTCCTTTTTAAAAACTCTTTCTTCTTGTAAATCCGAATTTCCTGCATAGGTTAACGTATCGGTTTCTTGATAAAAGTAAGTTGCTTTATTGAAACCGAAAACACTACATGAAAGTACTAGAAATACTATGAGTACAAACCTTTTCATTATCGCAAATTGTGTTTAGAGGCTACCTTATAAGGTAAAATGAGATAATAATATGATATTGAGCATAGACAGAATAAAATAATAGCAAAACAAAATATAGCTGGCATTTGGTTGTAATAACGAGTTACGTAGCCCTCTAAAAAACCAGCAACAAAGGTAAATGGTATTGTACTTAAGAAAATATAAAAAGCTTCTCTGAGTCCTTTTTTGAAGGATAACCAACGCTTTAACGAACCTGGGAATAAAATACTAGCGCCAATAATATATCCAGCTGCAGCTTCTATAATCATTGCAAATATTTCATAAGTTCCGTGAATCCAAATTCCTTTTACACTATCGATAAGAGTATTGTTCTGGTAAAAGAATGCTTGGAAAACGGCAACCATAATTCCATTATAAATAATGTAATATCCAGTTCCTAGTCCAATGAACAAACCAGAAAGAAACATATTGAGTCCGACTCTTAGGTTATTATCAAAAATACCAATGAAGCTTCCCCAATTACTACCACCTTTATATATGGCTAAGGCATCACCACTTTCTATATTTTCAAGAGTTTGATCTACATACGATTCTCCAAGGATTTGTCTAGCAAAAGTTTCATCATTAAACGTGGAAAGCAATCCAATAAAGAAACAAATAAAAAAGAAAATAAAGGAAATGTATATGTATTTACGATGTTTGTAAGCTAATAGAGGAATGGTATCTAAAAAAAACTCTAGTAGAGTGTTTTTATCCTGTTTTTTAGTGTGATAAATTTTTTCATAGCTTTTCTTTGCTAATTTATTCAAGTATAAAACTACCTTACTTTTAGGGTAAAACGATTGAGCATAAGACAAATCGTTCATAATTTTAACATGCAAATCAGCAATTTCGTCGGGGCTTTTTTCAGTATTATTTGAAATTACTTCTTCAAATTCAAGCCATTTTTCTTTATTTTGCTTAATAAAAGCTACCTCTCTCATTGAGACAAATGTAATTAATGTATGAAAAGACTGCAAGTAAATACCACACAAAATGTAAAAATTGACTTTGAATTAGCGAATATTGGACATAGAATGCTTGCTTTCCTTGTTGATAATATTATTAAGTTCGCTTATGTTTATTTAATTATACGTTTTTTGAATTTTGGCGCTATAAGAGGCGTTGCATCAGATTCTTGGTCGATCAGAGCATTGGATATTTTAATGTTTTTACCAATTACCTTTTACTCTCTTTATTCGGAAGTTTTGATGAATGGGCAAACCATAGGAAAGAAATTAGCAAAAATTAAGGTGATCAATCTGGATGGATTTAAGCCTTCATTTATCGATTTTACCATGAGATGGTTTATGCGTATTGTGGACTTTAATTTTTTTATTTTGGTGTTTATCTATGCATATTCACTCGGAATGGATCGATATTTAGTTTTACTATGGTTGATTTTTTTTGGGGGTAAACTGGTAGGTTTTTTTAGTATTTTAACTACCGAAAACAACCAGAGAATAGGTGATTTATCGGCTAATACAGTAGTGATTCATTTGAAGGATGAAGCGGCTTTTTCACATACGATTATCGAAGAACTAGCAGAAGAATATGTTCCCAAGTATGCTAGTGTTATTAAACTTTCTGATAATGATGCCCGAATTATTAAAGATACTTTTTATTCGGCAAGAAAATCGAGAGATTATAAAACTTTAATAAAGCTTAGAACGAAAATAGAAGAGGTAACGGGAATAAAATCCAAAGAAGATTCGGATATTCAGTTTATCGATAGAGTTTTAAAAGACTACAATTATTATACTCAAAATATGTAGTTGTTGTTTTAATGAGTTACATGAGATAATTTTACTTATAAAAATGAGTATTTACGAATCTCATTAGATCTACTTAAGCTGTATTTCATCTTAAAGTTGAAATTATTGAAGTATACTAACTGTTTTAAATGGGGGTAACTATTACAATTATCTAATGTTTTAAAAAGTGCTTTAAATCAGAGTGATAATTATGGATTCATTGCATCTTTTGTGTAAATTTAAGGTCTATTCAAACAAACAATGGGCCATAATCACTCTCACCATCATCATCACTGTCATCATTCTTCAGGAAAGAATCTAGCGACTGCATTTTTTTTAAATCTCGGATTTACAATTATAGAATTTATTGGAGGTTTTTTTACCAATAGTTTGGCTATCATGTCCGATGCACTTCATGATTTGGGAGATAGTTTAAGTTTAGGACTCGCCTGGTATTTTGAAAAACGGTCGACCGATAAACCTACCGAAAAGTATTCTTATGGTTTTAAGAGATTATCTTTATTAGGAGCCATTATTAACTCTGTTATTTTAATCGTGGGCTCAATATTTATTGTTGCAGAAGCGATTCCTAGAGTTTTGAATCCTGAGCATTCAGATGCAAAAGGAATGATGTGGTTGGCTTTACTTGGTATTATAGTCAATGGAGCGGCAGTTCTAAAACTAAAAAAAGGAAATACTCTGAATGAACGCGTTGTTATGCTTCATTTATTAGAAGATGTATTAGGTTGGGCTGCAGTATTAATAGCCAGTATAATCATGCAATTTTGGGAAGTTCCAATACTTGATCCACTCTTATCTATTGCTATTTCAATATATGTTTTAATTAACGTGTTTCGAAATATGAAACAATGTGTTCAGATAATTTTACAAGGTACTCCAGAAGGCATTTCTTCAAAAAAGATTAAAGAAGAAATTTTAAAGAAGGCGGAAGTAGAGAGTGTTCATGATTGCCATGTTTGGACTATGGATGGAGAGTACAATGTTTTTTCTTCCCATATTGTGGTAAATGAGAATTTGAACTTATCGGAATTAGAATCTTTAAAGTGTGGAATAAAGAAAACACTGCATGATAAGTTTAAATTAGAACACACGACAATTGAATTTGAGCAGGTTGGTACAGATTGCGAATATTTAGGCTGTAATTAGTTTTTTTAGTCGTATTTTTGAGTAAATTAAAACTTTAATAATGGCAAGAAATCAAGTTGGGTTTAATATACCTAAAGGTTCTTTTTTAATACCAGTAGCAGTATTTTTATTAATCTTTATCGTGAAATCGACCGAAACAATTGGTCCGGGTGAAGCTGGAGTAATCTTTGAAAGATTTGGAGATGGTATTAATACGGAAAAAACATACGGAGAAGGTTTTCATATCGTAGCTCCTTGGAACGAAATGATTGTACAAAAAGTACGTCAACAATCTATATCAGATCAAATGAATGTATTATCTGTGAACGGTCTAGAGGTTCGTGTTGATGGTACCGTTTGGTTTAGACCAGATTACAATAAATTGGGAAGTTTAATTAAAACAAAAGGTAAAAATTATATTACTGACATTTTAGATCCTGCAATTAATGCAGCAGCAAGAAGTGTGGTAGGACGATACACTCCAGAGCAATTATATTCTAGTAAAAGAGATGTTATTGAACAAGAAATTTTAAAAGTAGCTCAAGATGAACTAAAAGACCAATATATTATAGTAGAGAGAGTTTTGGTAGAAGATGTTCAGTTACCTACAACTATTAGAGATGCTATCGAAAGAAAATTAAAACAAGAGCAAGAGTCTTTAGAGTATCAATTTAGAATTGAAAAGGCTGAGAAGGAAGCGGAAAGACAAAGAATTGAAGCGAAAGGTAAAGCTGATGCAAACAAAATTTTGAGTGCTTCTTTAACAGATAAAATATTACAAGATAAAGGTATAGAGGCAACAAATAAATTAGCAGAATCACCAAATAGCAAAGTAGTTATTATTGGTTCGGGAAAGTCAGGAATGCCGATAATTCTTGGAAATCAGAATTAAGAACATTAACATATAGATTATAAAGAGAGTTTTTTAGCTCTCTTTTTTTGTTTTTAACCATTCGTTTCTATAATCGCTTGAGACTTTTCCCGAGCCATCGTGCTTCCAACCAGGAGGTCTGATAAAATATTTGAATCTGTTGAGAAAAGTTGTTTTAGAAGTGAATACATCATGAAACATATTCATCCATTCTTGAAAAGCAATTTTCAAAGGATTATAAGTTTCGATATTTGAAACTAACCCGTAAATGGGCTTTTCTTTTTCGGGTTCAAACGTACTGAACAGTTTATCCCAAATGATAAAAATACCACCATGATTTCTATCCAAATACTGAGGATTGGTCGCATGATGAACCCTATGATGACTAGGGGTATTAAAAACACTTTCGAACCACCGAGGCATTCGATCGATTAATTCCGTATGAATCCAGTATTGATATAAAAGACTGATGCTCATTTGCATTAAAATCATTACAGGATGAAATCCTATGAATACTAAAGGAATCCAAAATATAAATGTGTAGAAACTACCTGACCATGTTTGTCGTAATGCAGTTGCTAAGTTATAATTTTGAGAAGAATGATGAACTACATGACTTGCCCAAAAGAACCTACTTTCATGACCAATTCTGTGCTTCCAATAGTACACAAAATCATCGGCAAATAACAGAGTAAGCCATGCCCACCAAGTAAAAGGGATTGTGAAAAATCGATAATTGTACAGAAATAAAAAGAAACCTAGAATCATTCCTTTTGTAAATAGTCCAATAAATACATTACCAAGGCCCATGGTTATAGAGGTAAGAGCATCTTTGTATTCATAATGTTCCATTTTTACTCGAACAGTAAGTATCACCTCTATAATAACCGTAACAATGAAAAATGGGATGGCGTAATGAATAATATCGGGTAAATCTGGTATTTGCATTGATTTTTAAATAGTTTGGTTTAAAGATACTCTAAACCGAACTTCTTTGCAATTCTTTTATTCTTAGATGATTAAAAGCAATATTTAAAAACATCGCTGAATTAAGTTGTATCTCATTAAACATTTTTAAAAATAAATACGTATATTTGCACGCTTAAAATTAAATTTTAAATAATTAAATATGAACCATTACGAAACTGTTTTCATTTTGAATCCCGTTTTATCTGAAGGTCAGATAAAGGAAACAGTGCAAAAATTTGAAGACTATTTGGCTTCAAAGGGCGCAGAAGTGATTCACAAGGAAGATTGGGGCTTAAAGAAATTAGCTTACCCAATTGAAAAGAAAAAAAGTGGATTTTACCACTTATTAGAGTTTAAAGCTGGAGGTGATGTAATCGCTCCGTTTGAATTAGAGTTCAGACGTGACGATAGCATTATGCGTTATTTAACTGTAAAGTTAGATAAGCACGCTGCTGCTTGGGCTGTAAAGAGAAAAGAACGTGTTAAATCTGCAAAAAAATAACCTATGGCGTCTATAGATCAACAAGCGAAAGGAAATAAGCAAGGAGAGGTACGTTACTTAACTCCACTTGATATTGAAACTAAAAAAGAAGCTAAGTACTGTCGTTTTAAGAAAAACGGAATTAAGTATATCGATTATAAAGATGCTGACTTCTTAATGTATTTAGTAAACGAGCAAGGTAAAATTTTACCAAGACGTTTAACAGGAACATCATTAAAGTACCAACGTAAAGTTGCACAAGCTATCAAAAGAGCTCGTCACTTAGCGTTAATGCCATATGTTGGTGATATGTTAAAATAATAAAGAAGTAGAAACATGGAATTGATATTAAAACAAGACGTAGAAAACTTAGGTTTTAAAGACGATATCGTAACTGTTAAGAATGGTTATGGACGTAACTACCTTATACCTCAAGGATATGCTGTTTTAGCTACTTCTTCAGCTAAAAAAGTATTAGCAGAAAACTTAAAGCAACGTGCTTACAAAGAAGCTAAATTAGTAGAAGATGCTAACAAGTTAGCAGAAGCTGTTAAAGGATATGAAATCAAGATTGCTTCTAAAGTAGGTTCAGGTGATAAATTATTCGGATCTGTAAACAATGCTGATGTTGCTGAAGCTTTAGCAAAAGCTGGGACTGCAGTAGAGAAGAAGTTTATCAAAGTTACTGGAGGTAATGTAAAAAGATTAGGAAAATACAATGCAGCAGTTCGTTTACACAGAACAGTTGTTGCTGACATCGTATTTGAAGTAGTTGCTGAAAAGTAATTAATCTTTATTTAAAATAAATAAAAACCGCTTAATAAGCGGTTTTTTTTGTTATTATAGGGTGATTTTCCTGTAAAATATTATATATTTAAGCATGATATTGCACTGGTAAATAAATTTTAGGGGAGTTTATTTACACAATCAAATCAAATTACGCAATTACTTTTAAGAAAGTATGTAAAAAAACTCCAATTTCAATGAAATTGGAGTTTTTAATTTATATTGTTACTTGTTCTTGATTTCGTAATATATCTTCGAAGGTTTCACGTTTTCTGATTAAGTAATCTTTACCTTTATAAAGCATTACTTCTGCTGGCTTGTATCTGGAATTATAATTCGATGTCATAGAATAACAATAAGCTCCAGCATTATGGAAGCATAAAATATCATCTTCTGCAATTTCTGCAATTCTTCGGTTCGAACCGAAGGTGTCTGTTTCACATATATAACCCACCACACTATAAAAACGCTCTCTTCCTTTTGGATTCGAAATGTTTTCAATAAAGTGATAAGAATTATAAAACATTGGCCTTATTAAATGATTTAGTCCACTATCAATTCCAGCAAAAACTGTAGATGTCGTTTGCTTAATCACATTTACTTTTGCTAAGAAATATCCTGACTGACTTACTAAGAATTTTCCTGGTTCAAACATTAATGTAATGTCTTTACCATAGTTTTTACAGAATTCATTAAATCTGCTAGATAGTTTTTCTCCTAACTCTTCAATGTTCGTAGAAATATCATCTTTCTTATATGGAACTTTGAATCCACTTCCGAAATCGATAAAATCAATATTTTTAAATTGCTTAGCCACTTCGAATAGAATTTCTGTTGCTCGGATAAAAGTATCAATATCTAATATATCAGAACCTGTGTGCATGTGAATACCATTAATTCGCATACCAGTGTTTTCAACGACACGCTTAATGTGAGGAACCTGATGAATTGAAATACCAAACTTAGAATCGATATGACCTACAGAAATTTTACTATTTCCTCCTGCCATTACGTGTGGATTAATACGTATGCATACAGGAATCTTTGGATGCTTTTGTCCGAAAAGCTCTAAAATAGATAAGTTGTCGATATTGATTTGTACACCTAGTTTTGCTACTTCTTCAATTTCCTGTAAAGAAACACCATTAGGTGTGTAAATAATATCTTTCGGATCGAAACCAGCTAATAAACCAAGTTTAACCTCTTGAATAGATACAGTATCTAAACCACTCTTTAAAGAATTAAAAACCTTTAAAATATTTATGTTAGAAAGTGCTTTGGTCGCATAGTTAATCTTTACGTTCTTAACCTTAGAAAAAGCTTTAGTAATTTTTTTATACTGGTTAATAATAACATCAGTATCATAAACATATAAAGGGCAGCCATAAGTATCTGCCAATCGTAATAATTCTTTTCTATTCATTATTATAAATTTAAAACGCCAAAATTAGAAAAGAGTAGGAGGTATGAAAATTAATTTGAAGAAATAAACATATCTATACATTTTGTATAAAAACATTAAAAAAGCCCTGCGAATACAATTCACAGGGCTTCTAGGAATATTTAAAATTTCAATTAATTTCTATCAACAACATCTCCTGATCCAGCAGAAGTAATATCTATATTATTAGGTTTTCCTTTGTAATAAATGTTACCAGATCCTACCATAGCAGCCTTAATTTCAGAAGTAACATGAATGTATACATCTCCAGATCCAGCAATGCTGGCCTTTAATCTGTTTGTTTTTAAATCGAAAGCTTTTACGTTTCCTGAACCACCGATAGAACATTTTAAGTTGTTTGTTTTACCACTCAGCTTAATATTACCTGAACCTCCAATTGATGTTTTAACGTTTGAGGTATTTACACGTGCTTTGATTGCACCTGAACCACCAATACTAAAATCAACACTACTGTTGTCTATTTCTTTTGTAACATTAATATCTCCAGACCCACCTAATGAAACTGCAGATAAGTTGTTAAAAGGAACAGTAACAACTATTTTTTTTGTGGTTCTAATATTTACGTTTTCTTTAAAACCAATTCTTAAATCGCCACCCTTTACTTTTGTTTCTAAGTAAGGAATTATGTTTTCTTCTCCTTCAATAGTTAAGGTACCTACTTTACCTTCCACTAACATAACCGTGAACGATCCACCAACACTTACCTCATTAAAGCGATTAATTTTTCTTTCTTTGGTAATAACATTTCCGTTACCTTTTACTTTTTTTGATCCCCACCAATTTTGAGCTTGACTAGGTAATGCAATACCTAAAGTTAATACTAATAATAGCGTAATTCTTTTCATTTTTATATAATTTTAGTTAATCATTTAATTTTAAACTAACCCCCCCGTAACTTGATTTAATATTGATTACAGAGTTAGATGAATTGTTTCCAAAAACACCTTCATAATATTTTTTGGTCGATTTTTTTATGCTCTTTTGCAGATCTACTTTATCTGATGGATAACTAAAGCCAGCGTAACTTAGATTTACATTAAACCTGAAATTATTGTCAGCTTCTGTTCCCAATTTTATTCCTGCATAACTTCCTTCGATATTTATTTGTTCAAATCCTTTGCTTATATTTTGAACCTTAACACTACCATAATCAGTATCAATAGTTAGATTTTTCTTAACTGTTCCAATTTTTACTCCGGCATAATCAGAATTTCCTTTAATATCTGTAGCTTCTCTAATTACAACACTACCATAATCTGAATTAAAATATACGGATTCAGCATTACCAACTTTCATTGTTGAATAATCGGAACTTACTTTTAATTTCTCAGATTCATCGATTTTAAGAGTAGAGTAGTCCGCAGACACGTTTCCAGAACGCATGTAATCAATTTCTGATGAGCTGCAATAATTGATTTCGATTAAGTTATCGGCATTGTGAAGTTTACCTATTTCAATACTACCATAATCACAGTTAATGTTCGATTTTCCTTTTAATTCGTCAATATCGATATTTCCATATTTGTTATGAAAATCGGCGTTATTCGTTATCGGCATTTTCACAGTATAGTGAATTTTAAAAGAAGTGTTATTCTTTTTCCACCATGACCAGCTTGACTTGTTGCTTTCAATAATTGTTCTGGCTTTTACCAAATCTTTGCTTGCTTGAAACTCTACGTCAATACCATTTAGTTTATCATCTACATTGCTTAAACTACCACCTTTTACGATAATTTTCACATCTATTTCAATTCGGTTTTCATCCCAGGAAGTTACATTAATATTACCATATCGATTATCAATAAATAATGTAGCATTCTTATTTACAGAGAATTTTTTACTAATGGTTTTACTTTTCTCATGTCGTTTTACTTTTGGAGTGTTGTTTCCAAAGCTCATTGTAGTAAATAGAGCTAGTATAAGAGTTATATTAAATAATTTCATCATAATTAATTTCAAATTTTGCGGGGTTTTTTTGATATTCGAGCTTTGATAGCAAGTTCTCTAACACTGTCAAACGTTGTTGGTAGTTGTCTATTAAACTTTTGATAATTAATCTTTTGTTGTGGTTTTTAGATAATTCTTTAATAAAAGTTTGATACTGCTCTTCCAACTCTTCAATTTCGTCTAAAGCATTCTCAATTATAGACTCGGTTTCAATGTTTCTGTGCCTTTCTATTTCCTTTAATTCTTGACGTATTGTCGTAACGAAAAAGCTTTCGGTTTCAGCCATTTCAGGATCAAACTTAGCAATACTATCGGGTAATTCAGTTTGAAATTTTCCTAAGTAAAATCCTAAGATTAAGATAATCGAAGCTGCGGCTCCCATCCATTTCCATGAAATAGTTTTTTTCTTATTAGGAGCTTCTAGTTTTCGTTGAAAACGATCAAGATGCCCTGAGTGTGGCTCATGAATATCAAAATCATTATCACTAAAAAAAGATTGTAATTTATCTTCCATACAGACTACTTTTTGTGTTTGTCGCAAGTAAAGCTTGCTTTAACTTCTTTTTTGCCCTTGAAACTGTAGTTCTTACATTTTCATTGGTATAATTTAATATTTCGGAAATTTCTTCATAATCATATCCTTCAATTAGGTTTAAGGTTAAAATAACTCGGTAATTTTCTTTTAAACTTTCAATTGTTTTCAATACCTGTTTAACATTTAAACCACTGTAATCGATAGTTTCCTCTTCGATTTCGTAATTCGGAATGACATCCATTTTTACTACGTCATATCTTGTGTTTTTTTTGAGCTGTGTTAAGCTTTTATTAATTACTATTCGTTTTAACCATGCTCCAAAAGTAACTTCACCTTTGAAAGTATGTAGCTTTGAAAAAGCAGATAAAAATGCCTCCTGCATTAAGTCTTCTGCCTCGAACTCATCCTTTAAAATACGATAAGCACTATTATACATTGCTTTGTAATACTGCTGATATATTAACATCTGAGCATTACTATCATTATTTTTACAGCGTTCGATTAGTTGATTGATATGTGAATTTTGTTTTTCCAAAAAATTAAATTCTACTCTAACGACATTTCTTTTTTTAATATGTGACACTTTTCAAAAAAAATTGTCTAATAAATAGAGAAGTGGTTGAAAGTGATCACTAAAATAATTTATTTAACGAATTGGTTAATGACAAAACAAACTTAAATTTTATTGAAATTATGTATATTTGAGCAATGAGTGATAGCGTAAAAATTATTGAATGTCCCAGAGATGCTATGCAGGGAATAAAAAGTCATTTTATTCCTACTGATTCAAAAATAAAATACATAAATTCTTTGTTGAAAGTTGGGTTTGATACCATAGATTTTGGTAGTTTTGTATCACCCAAAGCAATACCGCAAATGCGTGATACTGCGGAAGTTTTGGCAGGATTGGATTTATCAGAAACAAAGAGTAAACTTTTAGCTATTGTAGCTAATGTTAGAGGAGCTAACGATGCCTCTGTTTTTGAAGAAATCGATTATTTAGGATATCCGTTTTCTATATCTGAAAATTTTCAGATGCGGAATACACATAAAACAATAGAGCAATCTATTGAAACGTTAAAAGAAATACTATCTATAGCAAATAGAACCAATAAAGAGGTTGTAGCCTATTTATCTATGGGGTTTGGAAATCCTTACGGAGATCCATGGAGTGTTGATATTGTTGGAGAATGGACAGAAAAGCTTTGTAAGTTAGGGGTAAATATATTATCTTTATCTGACACGATAGGTAGTTCAACTCCTGAGGTAATTGAGTATTTGTTTTCAAACTTAATTCCAAAATATCCAAATATTGAATTTGGGGCACATCTGCACACAACTCCCGATTCGTGGTTTGAAAAGGTAGATAGTGCATACAAAGCAGGATGTAGACGTTTTGATGGTGCAATAAAAGGTTATGGAGGATGTCCAATGGCAAAAGATGATTTAACAGGAAATATGCCAACGGAAAAATTGTTGTCATATTTTACGTCAAATAATGCGAAAACTAATATTAAACCAATGAGTTTTGAAAGCGCTTATAATAAAGCGTTAGAAGTTTTTTAAATTTATGAAGTTAATAATTGTTTCTTTTTTTGTTACGTTTTCATTGTTTCATTATTCTTCGGGTGATGAAAAAATCGGTGCGTGGAGTATTAAAAATGGAAGGTTCATAAAGAATTATACTGAAAATGATGATTTAGCGGCCCTTCATTGGAAAACTTTTTATGATATGTTTCCAAAACCAATTGTAAAAAAATACATTAAAAAGTTGGTTTTAATCTCTGATGGACTTGATGAAAAAACGGGTGCACTTGGAGCTCTTAATGAGAAAAATGATAAATGGCAACTTGTTCTTGATACATTGGATGTAAATTTTAGAACTACCGATAAAAGAAGGTTAAGAGAGTCTGTTTATACCTTAGTGCATGAATTTGGACATTTGTTGACATTGAATAGCACTCAAATAAGACCGACTAGTAAAAAAGTTCAGGAAGAAGGGGAGCCTTATTTAACTATTGAAGGAGAAACCTATAAAAACAGTTATTTGAATAAATTTGTTTCCTTGTTTTGGAAAGGTAAACTTCTTGAAAAATGGGACGTAATTAAAGAAAGGCACTGTTTTACAGAAGAAAGTTGTGTTGAAAAACTATTTGGTCTATACAAAGAAAATTATTCTGAATTTGTAACTGATTATGCTGCCGAAAGCCCTGAGGAAGACATAGTTGAAAGCTGGACGTTTTTTGTACTAAAGAAGAAAATTAAGAATCCAAAGACGATTGCTCAGAAGAAAATAAATTTCTTTTATCAATTTCCTGAATTAGTTGAATATAGAAGACAAATAAGACTTAATACGAGATACTACTTGCATTAAATTCAAGAGTTTTCTTCAAAATTTAGAATAATCCAGTCTTGTTTAAGTAAGTATTTAGTTAATGCCGATTCATTTATAACTATTTGTTTTTTAGTTTGATGCTGGTTTACACTCTTTTTTTAAAAACTTCTTAAATCTTAAAATCATTAAATTTATTAATATTTACAGTATTCTTTTGTAATTTGTCGCGCATTTCATAGAAAAATAGCGATTTCAATGTTATATGTTGTAATGTAATTTAATAAAGAGTTAGAGGTTTTTTAAGGTTTATGAAGTTAATAATTATTTCTTTTTTTGTTTCGTTTTCGTTGTTTCATTATTCTTCAAATGATGAAAAAATTGGAGCTTGGAATATTAAGAATGGTAGTTTTATTAAAAATTACACCAAGAATGACGATTTGGCGGCTATGCATTGGAAGACCTTTTATGATATTTTTCCTAAACCAATAGTAAAAAAATATATTAAAAAATTGGTTTTAATATCCGATGGATTAGATGAAAAAACAGGGGCACTTGGTTCTCTTAGTAAGAAAAATGATAAGTGGCAACTTGTTCTTGATACGTTGGATGTAAATTTTAGGACAAAAGATAGAAGAAGGCTACGTGAATCTGTATATACTTTGATCCATGAGTTTGGTCATTTATTAACTTTAAATAATACCCAAGTACGACCTACTAGTAAGCTTAGTCAAGAAGAAGGAGAACCTTATTTAACAACAGAAGGGGAGGCCTATAAAAACAGTTATTTGAATAAATTTGTTACTTTATTTTGGAAAGGTAAGCTTCTAGAGAAATGGGATTTTATAAAGGAAAGACATTGCTTTACAGAAGAAAGTTGTGTGGATAAACTCTCTAAGCTTTATTTTGAAAACTATTCGGAGTTTGTTACTAATTATGCTGCTGAAAGTCCGGAGGAGGACATCGTCGAAAGCTGGACATTTTTTGTACTGAAGAAGAAAGTCAAAAATCCAAAGACGATTGCTCAGAAGAAAATAAATTTCTTTTATCAATTTCCTGAATTAGTTGAATATAGAAGACAAATAAGGCACAATACTAGATTTTATTTACATTAGTTTTAGTAATTTTGACTTCATATCGGGGGAAACAAGTTGATTAGATAGGTATACTTTTAAATATGGCTTCTATACTTGAGTCTGCTTTACTAACATGTGAAATTAAACGAATGAAATCAATAAAGTTATTGCTGCTTTTAACATTCATTATACTTTTAAATGGATGTTCCTATAAAAATTTACCAACTTCCAGTGCTTCTAATGATTCGTATGAGTTTACGATTCTTCAATTAAATGATGTTTATGAAATTTCTCCAATCCAAGGTGGGAGATATGGAGGAATGGCTAGAGTGGAGACCGTTCATCAAAACTTACTAAAAGAAAACAAAAATGTGCTTTTAGTGCATGCAGGTGATTTCTTGAATCCTTCTTTATTGGGAACGATCAAAGTTAATGGAGAAAGGGTAAGAGGAAGGCAAATGGTAGAGGTTATGAATACCATGAACTTTGATGTAGCGGCTTTTGGAAATCATGAATTTGACTTGGGGTATAAAGATTTACAGAAGCGAATAAATGAAAGTACATTCGATTGGATTTCTTCAAATGTTCTGCATAAAGTTTCTAATAAGAAAGAAAGATTTTACAAAGAAATTAAAGGAACCAAACATGATTTACAAGACAGTTTTATTAAAGAGTTGGATTTTGTAGGAAACAATAAGTTAAAAGTTGGTTTTATTAGTGTTTGCATTCCTTCAAACCCTAAAGATTATGTCTTTTACGGTGATATCTATGAGGAAATTATGCGTTCATATAATGAATTAAAACCGAAGGTTGATATTGTACTAGGCTTAACACATCTTTCTATAGACCAAGATAAAAAAGTAGCAGCCATGTTGCCAGAATTACCTTTAATTATGGGAGGACATGAGCATACGAATTCTTATGACTATGTTGGTAATGTAGCAATATCAAAAGCTGATGCGAATGCTAAAACTGTTTATATTCACAGGTTTAAATATAACCCAAAGAGCAAAAACGTTTCTTTGAAATCGGAGTTAAAAGAAATAAATGATAAGATCAGCTCTGATGTTAACGTTGATAAAGTAGTAAAGAAGTGGCAAGATGTTTTAAATATAAAAATTAAAGAAGTTGTTGATAATCCAGAAGAGGTAATATATGTTGCTAAAGAACCTTTAGATGCGCGAGATACCCCAATTCGAAGTGTTCAAACAAATATGGGAGAACTTATTGCAAAAGCTATGAGTTATGCTTATGAAGATAAAGTAGATTGTGCTTTGGTAAATGGAGGCTCAGTGAGGATTGATGATGAATTGAGTGGAGATATTAATGCCGTTGATATTTTTAGAGTTTTACCATATGGAGGACCTGTTTTAAAAGTTAAATTAACTGGTGGTTTGCTTGAAAAGGTGTTAGATTTTGGTGTAAATGCTGCTGGTAATGGGGCGTACTTGCAAAGGTATAAATCGCATAAAGTTGGAAGTAAGTGGATTATAGGAGGGGAGGAACTGGATAAAAACAAAGAGTATATAGTCGCTTTTTCTGATTATTTGTTGAAGGGGTTCGATATTCCTTTTTTAAATGAAAAAAACAAGGGAGTTCTTGATGTTTATGATCCTCTGAAAGAAGAAATAGCGTATGACATTCGAAAGTCAATCATAACATATTTAAAACAGCTCAAGTAAAAAAAACCTTCAAATAATTATTTGAAGGTTTTTTATTTACGATTAAGAAATCTAGCCAGAATTTATTGTAGAAATATTAATTTTATTTACTACTCAACGATACCAATATAACCGAAAATTACCCTATAATTTTGATAGTTTTGAGAATTACTCGATAATTATGGTTAAATGATTACTTTTACGCATTGTTGATTTACCTACTTTAAATTGTTGAAAATGAAATTTTTGAAGTTTTTGTTTTTTTTCTGTGTATTGAATTTGTATGCTCAGGAATCTTCGATAGATAAGAATAAAGCCATTGCTCACTATTGTAATTCAGTTAAACAACTCTTTAACTCATACAACAATGCATTAGAGGTTTATAGTTCCAACTTAAGTAATACCCAGGCGTTGTTAAAAGAGTATAAAAAAAATCCGGCGAGAAGGCCTTATTATTTATCATGTAAAGAGGAGTTTTTAATTCATCATAAAACGATAGCGAAGTTAAAAGATGAAATTTTAAACCCACCTCCCTTTTTACCTCATCAAAAAGTAATTGTAACTAACTTAAAAAAGAGCTTTGATCATTTCAATATTATATCGGAGAACTGTTCTAAAATGAGTAGCTATGTTAGTTCTAAAACTTATTTAAAGGAGGATGATTTTAAAACTTATAATAACCTATACAAAAGTTCTAGGTTTAGTTATTTCGAGTGTGTTGAAAGTTTTACTAAAGTATTTAAATATCTCAATAAATTGGCAGTTAGTTCTGAACCTGAAATTGCTAAGACAGATCCTGTAAATCAATGGATAGGCCCAATGAAGAAAGATTTAAAAACCGCTGGAAAAATACTTGATTATTTATTTGATGGGAAAAATGACATGTTGAAACGTTTGGCTATAGTGGAAGAGAACCAAATGGAATCAAAAAAAGATACGCAGAAAAAAGATTTAAAGGCATTAAAGGATATTTATTACAGATCGGTTTATGAAGATTTTTATAGAGAGTACGAACGTTATATAAAATTGATTAGGTCAAAAGCTGAATCAGATAATCAGAAGGTATCATTAAGTCCTTTATTAATTGGTTACAACGATATGGTGGAATCCTATAATAAATTAATTAATTCTTATCCGGAGTATGGTTTTAATCAAGAAAACTTTAGGACTCATATGAGTAAAACGCCAGTTAGTCAAATGGTTTTTGATATCGGCAAAGTAACTCAAAAGAGGCCTTCGAAACGAGTGAAAAGTTTAAACGAAATTTTTGATTATAAAAATACTACTGCCGAAACTTCTGAGCCAAAAGTTAAAAAGGATTTAAAAACTCTGGATACAAAATTAAAAGAGAATATTAGAAAAGGTAAGTTGACCGAAGCACTAACCAATATTGAAGATTATACCGCTTTACAAGTTAAATATTTAGATGAAGTACATCAGAAAGAGTTAGCAATTTTAAAGGCAGAGGAAAAAGAAAAAGAACTAAAATTATTAAAAGATAAAGCGGAACTTCAGGCCGTTTCAAACAAAAAGAATATATACATAATCATTGGTTTGATCTTATTAATTCTGGTTAGTATATCACTTGGTTTTATATATATTCAGAATCAAAGAACAACAGTCAAAAGCGAACGTTTATCTCTAGAGATGCGACTTTTCAGATCACAAATGGATCCGCACTTTATTTTTAATGCCTTGTCTAACATTCAAACGAATATATTAAAGAAAGAGAATGATATGGCTTTTAAATATCTTGTCAAGTTCGCAAAGTTGTTGAGACATAATCTTCAAAATACAAGTTTGAATAGTATTTTGATTTCGGAAGAAATAAAATCAATTTACGATTACTTGGAATTACAAAAACTGAGACTTGGAAATGATTTTAATTATCGTATTGAGATACATGATACAATAGAACAAGACATGCTCAAAATTCCAGCTATGCTTATTCAACCTATTGTAGAGAATGCTGTGGAACATGGTGTAGAAGGTGTTGAAAATGCTCAGATTAATATTGATATTGCAGATATGGAAGATTATATTGAGTGCATAATTACAGATAATGGTAGAGGTTATAGCAATACTGTTGAGCATCGCAATCCGCATAAAAAATCATTTGCCACAAACATTATTCGAGAACGATTGGCAATTCTTTCTAAAAAGACGAAGTTGACTTTAAATTATTTTATTGAAGATTTAAAGAGTGAGGATGGCTCTATTGCTGGTAGTAAGGCCGTCATTAGACTGCCATTATTAACAAGTAAGGTTTAGAAATCGGCATTTTAGAAGCACTAAATTGATGAAGAGGTTTATTTAAAAAATTTTTTAGATTGTTCCCAAATAATGTCCATTTCTGCTAGAGACATATCCGATAATGGTTTTCCTATTTTTTTTGCTTCCTCTTCTAAATATTGAAAGCGATTAATAAACTTTTTATTCGTTTTTTCTAAAGCGTTTTCAGGGTTAACATTGATAAAACGAGCATAGTTGATCATTGAGAATAGAACATCTCCAAATTCTTTTTCTATCTTCTCGGAATCGTTATTTTTTATTTCCTCGTTAAGTTCGGAAAGTTCTTCCTGAACTTTATCCCAAACTTGATGTGGTTCTTCCCAATCGAAACCTACACCTGCGACCTTTTCTTGAATTCTGCTGGATTTAACCAAAGCGGGAAGACTTTTAGGAACTCCCTCGAGAACTGACTTTTTACCTTCTTTTAGCTTAATTTTTTCCCAATTTTGCTTAACTTCTTCTTCATTGGAAACTTCAACATCTCCATAAATGTGAGGATGTCTTTCAATAAGTTTGTCGCAAATTGAATTAGCCACATCGGCAATATCGAAAGCGTTTTTTTCACTTCCTATTTTAGAATAAAAAACGATGTGCAAAAGCACATCGCCTAATTCTTTTTTTATTTCTTCTAAATCATCATCTAAAATGGCATCAGCTAATTCGTAAGTTTCCTCAATGGTTAAGTGTCTTAAACTTTGTAATGTTTGTTTTCTATCCCATGGACATTTCTCACGAAGATCATCCATAATGTCTAACAAACGATTAAAAGCGGCCAACTGTTCCTTACGAGAATTCATGTGCGTATTCTTTAATAATGATCCTAAACATTTAAATTATTCTTCTTCCTCAGACCCTACAGCTTCTTCAGCGGCAAGAGTACTAAAGTCGAAATTAGCGCTTACTAAGATGTTATACCATTGGATTACTTTTTTAACGTTAGAAGCATATACTCTTTCTTCGTCAAAACCTGGTAAAACCTCTGAAAAGTAAGCTAATAAAGTATTGTTACTTTCTTTGTGAGAAATACTCTCTTTCCCATCTTCCTTATCTGCAATGTTTTTAATTACTTGCGCTAAAGGTACCTCTTCTTCATAAGTATAAATAGCAATATTTTCTAATAAACTTACATTGTGAGTTGCAGTAATTGGAAAACGTTTACCATCTACAATCGACTTTACAATAACACCAGTTTTTGTTTGAGATAAAATCTCGAATAAACCTGGTTTTCCAGTTACGGCAATAATTTTACTAAATTCCATATATTATTTTAAAATTTAACGTCGTTTATTTTTTTCTATTTGGGAATCGCATTCTATATCCTGGATCAATCTTCCCATTAGAAATTTTATCTAATTTTTTCTTTAAAAGTCTTTTCTTTAAAGACGATAATTTATCTGTAAACAACACTCCTTCAATATGATCATATTCGTGTTGAAAAACTCTTGCAGCTAAACCAGTTAAGGTTTCAGTATGCGTATCAAAGTTTTCATCCTGATATTCAATGGTTACAGACTCTTGTCTGAAAACATCTTCTCTTACTTCAGGAATACTAAGGCATCCTTCGTTAAAAGCCCATTCATCACCTTCTTCTTTGATAATTTTAGCATTGATAAACACCTTATTAAAGCTCTCTAATACTTTTCTTTCTTCCTCAGTAACATCATCATCTTCAGCAAAAGGTGTTGCATCAATTAAGAATAAACGAATGTCTTTTCCTATTTGTGGAGCGGCTAATCCAACCCCTTGAGCATTATACATTGTTTGTCTCATATCCTCAATTAATTTCTCTAAATTAGGATAATCAGCATCAATCACTTTTCCAACTTTACGTAATACCGGATCACCGTATGCTACTATGGGTAAAATCATTTATTTTATTTTTAATGTGGGCAAAAGTACAAAGAATGGTCTTCTGAAAAAAAACTATTTGCTGTATAAATAAGATTGCAAGATGATTGTAGCACTTATTTCATCAATGAGTGCCTTGTTCTGACGTTGCTTTTTCTTCAAGCCGCTGTCAATCATTGTTTGAAAAGCCATTTTAGAAGTAAAACGTTCATCAACACGTTTAACAGGTATAGTTGGAATTTCTTTGGAGAGTTGTTCTAAAAATGGAATAATTAGAATTTCACTTTCGCTGGCTGTATTGTTTAATCGTTTCGGTTCTCCAATCACAAATAACTCAACATTTTCTTTTTGAATATAATCTTTCAAAAAAGAAATAAGTTCATCAGTATTAACAGTTGCAAGTCCAGAGGCTATAATTTGAAGCTCATCAGTAACTGCAATTCCAGTTCGTTTTTGTCCATAATCAATGGCAAGGATTCTACCCATTTATACGTTCTTTTTGGCAAAAATAATGAATTTTAACAAGAGCTCGTTTTCTGTTTAAAAAATGTATCTTCGTGTTCAATTCAAGAACACAATTTATATTTGCGAGAAATAAGTTTTAAGATGACAGAATTACAATCTATTATAGAAAAAGCATGGGATAACCGTGAGTTATTAAAGGAAGAAGAAACAATTAATTCGATAAGAAAAGTTGTTGATTTACTAGATAGTGGAGAATTAAGAGTTGCTGAGCCTACCAACGATGGGTGGCAAGTGAATGAATGGGTGAAGAAAGCTGTGGTTTTATATTTCCCAATTCAGAAAATGGAAACTTTAGAGGCTGGAATTTTCGAATATCACGATAAAATTCCTTTAAAGAGAAATTACAAGGAAAAAGGAATTAGAGTAGTGCCTAATGCTGTAGCAAGACACGGAGCATATATATCATCTGGAACTATATTAATGCCTAGTTATGTAAACATTGGAGCTTATGTTGATGAAGGTACTATGGTTGATACTTGGGCTACAGTAGGATCTTGTGCTCAAATTGGAAAGAATGTACACTTGTCTGGAGGTGTTGGAATTGGTGGAGTTTTAGAGCCATTACAAGCAGCACCAGTAATTATTGAAGACAATGCGTTTATCGGATCGAGATGTATCGTTGTTGAGGGAGTAAGAGTAGAGAAGGAGGCTGTACTTGGTGCAAACGTGGTATTAACAGCTTCGACGAAAATTATCGACGTTACTGGAGATGAACCTGTTGAAATGAAAGGTAGAGTTCCTGCTAGATCTGTCGTAATTCCTGGTAGTTATACTAAAAAATTCGCGGCAGGTGAATACAATGTTCCATGTGCATTAATTATAGGTAAACGTAAAGAAAGTACAAACAAAAAAACATCATTAAACGATGCACTTCGTGAGTATGATGTGGCCGTATAATTCTTTGTATGAATTTAAAAATTATTTTGATTAACTAAGTTTTTTAGTAATCTTTGACAAAAAAATATAGTTGACAAAATTAACAGTAATAATACCAACATTAAATGAAGAGTCCAACGTTCAAAGAGCGTTGGATTCTGCTTTTTTTGCTGATGAGATTATTGTAATTGATTCTTTTAGTTCTGATAACACGGTTGATATAGTAAGTAAGTCGAAAGCAACATTAATACAACGAAAGTTTGATAATTTTTCGTCTCAAAAAAACTATGCTATTGATAAAGCATCAAATGAATGGATTTTTTTATTAGATGCAGATGAAGAGATTACAAAAGAACTTAGGGAAAGTATACTTTTAAATTTGAATGATAATACTTCTTATTCAGGTTTTCTTTTAAAAAGGGAGACTTTTATGAAAGGGAGGAAACTTAATTTTGGTGGCTTTCGGAATACTATAATTCGACTATTTAAAAAGGAAGGTTCTTTTTATGAAGGAATGGTACACGAGCAAATTCAAATAAAAGGGACAATAGGTAAACTGAGAGGAAACTTAAATCATTATACTTATAGTGATTCTGAACAGTTTAAAAAAAAGATAGAACATTATGCTCGATTACGAGCAACAGAACTCCATTTAAAACATAAAAAAGTAACTTTGTATCATGAATGGATTAAACCAATAGCTAGGTTTGTGATTCATTATATTATCAAATTAGGATGTTTAGACGGTGTTCGAGGATTTGAGTTTTCTTATTTAATATCGTATGGTGTATGGAAGAGGTTTCAGCTTTTAAAAAAATTAAACAATAAATAGATGAAAATAGGATTTGATGCTAAACGTATTTTTCATAATACTACTGGACTAGGAAATTATAGTCGCGATTTAGTACGAATATTAGATGAGTATTATCCTTCGAATTTTTACTATTTATACAACCCTAAACCTAAAAAAGTAAGGAGGTTAGAACTAAAGCCATCAATGAAAGAGGTTTTGCCTGAATCATGGTTTTGGAAGAAGTTGTCTTCATTATGGCGTCAAAAAGGGGTGATTTCACAAATTAAAAGTGATAATATTGATGTTTTTCATGGTTTGTCTGGGGAAATTCCTCGCAAACTCAAACAAAACGGAATAAAATCAGTAGTTACTATTCATGATTTAATTTTTATGAGATACCCAGAATGGTATTCTTATTTTGATAGAAAGATTCATTTTTCTAAGTTTAAATATGCCGCTGAAAATGCGGATTGCGTAATAGCCATTAGTGAGCAAACAAAGCGAGATATTATAACATATCTAAAAATCCCCGAATCTAAAATAAAAGTGATTTATCAAGGATGTCATAATGCTTTTAAGGTTGAAAGAACCAATGAGGAAAAGGATAGTTTAAAAAAGAAGCTCGACTTACCTGAGAAGTTTTTATTAAATGTAGGAACCATTGAAAAAAGAAAAAATGCTTTAACAATAATTAAAGCGATAAGAAATTTGGATATTCCATTAGTTATTGTAGGAAGAAAAACAAAATACTATAAAGAAATAGAGGAGTATATTACAGAGGATAATTTACAAGGTAAAGTTATTTTTCTGGAAGGTCTTAGTATGGAGGAGTTATCTACGTTGTATCAATTGGCTGAGATTTTTATTTATCCAAGTGTTTTTGAAGGTTTTGGTATTCCAATTATTGAAGCATTATTTTCGAAAACTCCGGTTATTACAACTGATGGAGGCGTTTTTCCTGAAGCAGGAGGAAGTCATTCTAGATATGTTAATCCCACAGATGTTACAGCAATGAAAAATGAAATAAAACTGTTGTTATCATCACGTGAATTGAGAGATGAGATTGCTGAAGAAGGGTATAGGTACGCTGGAAAGTTTAGAGATGAAGTGATTGTACAGGAAATCTATAATGTTTATAGAAATTTGCTTGAGGATTAATTTAAGAACTAATCTTTATAAAGAGAAAATATGCCAAACTCTTTATAAAGATTATAATTTACTTATTATTGATTAGTTCCAGTAGACCAAATTGCATTTTTGAATCCATATTGATTGTAAATAACTAGATTACCATCGTTTTGAATTATAACGTAATCACCTTTTTTCTGGTATGGAATACTTGCACCATTGAATTGAGTACCTGAAGCCCAAACGACGGTGTTATTACTTCTATATAATACAAGGTTTCCATCACTTTGCATAATTAATTTATTTGCACCTGAATTAACAGTGTTTGTTGCCCATAAAGCTCTATTATTTGATACTTTGTATAGAACCAAATTTCCATCGCCTTGCAGGGTTAATCTGTATTGATTATTTTGACTTTTTATAGAACCATTTTTATAAATTACTTGATTGTATCTACCAATTAGTTTATCTGATGCATACTGTCTTGATGAAGATTTTTTTGAAGAATTTTTGATTTCTTTTACAGATTCTTCGATAATCTTAACTGGTTCCTTTTCGTTAGATTGCTCAGAGTTTTCAATTATACTTTTATCTTTCGATTCAATAAGTTGAAGATCATTCTGATCTTGACAACTTGCAAGAAAAGTAGATAGGAGAATTGTGGTTAGTTTAATACTAAGGTTTGTTTTTAATTTCATAGTTTACTTAAATTATTAATTATTAATTGTTTCAAGGGAGAATTCAAGTAATACCTTGTTAATCCAATTATGTATAAAGAAGTTAAATGGAGAAATTCTTTTGAAACAGCATATTTTTTGAGCAAAATTAAGAAGAAACGATGTATTAAAAAATAAAAAAACTTAATTTATAAAAACATCTTTATTCACTCAAAGCTGGTGGTAATCGGTAGATTTGTTTTTACCAATGAGCTCGTTGTGATTTACTAGTTCAAAATAAAAATTTAAGAATACACAGCAATAAACCGTTTTAAAGTTTAATTTTGTCGAAAATATTTAGAAAGGAACGGTCAGTAAGTCTTCGTTTGTTTGTGTGAAAAGAATAATAAGAAAACTTGAAAGATTGACTATAAATAAATTTCATGAATAGTTTGAAGAAAAAAAATATTATAGTTGATATTGAAAGGATGAAATATCCGAATACAGGATTATTTAATTACTGTAAAAATTTGGCAGAATCTTTATTAAAAAATAATAGCTATGATTATACTTTTTATTTACCTAAAAAGGTGAAGTTAGATCATGATCCTGATAGAATAAATACTAAAGTTGGGCATAAGCTTTTTGTAAAGCCTTCGAAAAAATTTTCACTATGGCATGCAACTTATCAAACCGCAAAATATATACCTTCAAAACCAATAAAGTTCGTTTTAACTATTCATGACTTGAACTTCCTGTATGAAAATAAGAGCGAAAAAAAGCGGGAAAAATTATTAAAGAAGGTTCAGAAACTTATTGATAGAGCGGATTATATTACCACAATTTCTAATTTCGTTTTGGAAGATGTTCGAAAGAATTTGAATATTTCAGGGAAAAGAGTTAAGGTCATATATAACGGTGTTAGTTTAGTTAAACATACCGGTTTTGATTCTCCTAAAATAAGGCCAGAAGGGAAGTTTTATTTTAGTATTGGAACAGTTTTACCTAAGAAAAATTTTCATGTTTTGTTGAATTTGTTACAAAATGTAAATTCGAGTAAATTATTTATTGCAGGTATTCACCCCGATGACGATTATATATTGAAAATTTGGAGCAAAGCTAAAGAACTAGGAGTATCTGACAAATTGGTATTACTAGGACCAGTATCGGAAGAGGAAAAATTTTGGTATTTGAATAATTGCGAAGCATTTTTATTTCCGTCAATAGCAGAAGGTTTTGGTCTTCCAGTGATAGAGGCAATGTTACTTGGTAAACCTGTCTTTCTGTCAACTCATACAAGTTTACCTGAAATAGGAGGTAGTAACGCATTTTATTTTGAAAACTTTGAAGGTGATCATATGAGGCAAGTTCTAGATTTGGGCTTAAAGAAATATGTCGATGATCGAATGTCAGAAGGAATTAAAACATGGGCTGAACAATTCAACTGGGATAGAGCAAGTCAAGAATATATTAGTGTTTATGATGAAGTTTTAAATGAAAAAAAATAAAGCTCTAAATTAGAAATTAGAGCCTTATTTATTCATTTTTAATGAATATTTTACTTTTCAAACTTGAAAAAATAATCAAGCTTTTTAAATACAATATTTTCATCTAAACTTTGAGTGAAAAACTCTTTACCTTCTCTCGAAATTTTGTTGTAATATTCCTCATCGTTTAATAATTTTTCTATGAAATCAGCAAACTCATTAGGGTTATTACTAACTAAGCAACCGTTGTTAATTTTAGATAAGAGCCCATCCACACCTCTTTCATTACATACTACAGGAATACCATAGGATAGAGATTCAACCACTTTTATTTTTAAGCCAGTACCACTAAGCATTGGACAAATGGTTACTTTTGATGATTGATATAATTCATCTAAACTCTCAGCGAATTCTATTTTTCTAACATTTGGATAGTCATCAATTACTTGATTTACCCTTCCTACTATTGTAATTTGTATATGTTTAGGAAGTAGCGGATAAACTTTTTCAAAAAACCATTTTGCAGAATTCAAATTATGAGGATTGTTGCTCGCAACATAAAATAAATCTATTTCTTTAGTTTCTGATTTTTGAGTAAAATTACTTTCAACCCCATGTGGTATCGTAAGAATTTCTTTCTCAGGTAAAAATTGAGAAAAAATAAATTGTTCTTCGGCAGATATGGCCCAAATAGAATCAAATTTTTTAAGTTGATTTATTTCTGTTTTAAATAGTTTACCTAAATCGGTTCTTTTTATCTGACTAAACTGGCCTGTAAAGAAATCGTGAGTATCTACTATTACTTTAGAGTTTTTGGTAAGACTCTTATTCTCAATAAAAGGAAAAAATAGAACGTAAGAAATAATGATATAATCGTAAGAATTTTCATTAAGAATATTTTCAAAGTATTTTTTCTGATTATATGATATTCTTTGAAATTGTCGAGGAAAACCTTTGATCTTGTTAGGGATAGAAGTACCAAATAAGTACTTTAATCCACTGTTTTTTCTCTTTGGAACCATATAAACATCGTTTACTAAGCCCGAGTTTTTAATATCTTCTAGTTCTTCCGGTAAAAAATCTCTTTTATGCTCTCCAACAAAATCTACAATGCAATTCCTACTTTTAAAGTAATTTAGCAATTTATTCGCTCTTGAATTATTACCTTGGTTGATAATTAAAGGATTATCAGGGTAAAAAAATAGTATTTTTGTCATTCAAAAATTTTTCAAACAAAAATATAGAAAATAACGTTTGCTGAAAGGGATATCTTTAAAATATGAGGGAAGAAAGTAGCAATAATCTAAATAAAAAATTTAACAAGGAGGTAGGAGAATCTCCATGTGTATCCGTAATTATTCCAATTTATAACGTAGATAAATTTCTTGAAGAAGCAATTGATAGTGTTTTAAATCAAACGCTAAAAAATATTGAAATCATTTTGGTAAATGATGGGAGTACTGACAAAAGCAATAATATCTGTGTAAGTAAAGGAAAAAAGGATGCTAGGATTATTTATTTAAAGCAGGATAATAAAGGGGTTTCAATAGCTAGAAATAATGGTCTTTTAAAAGCATCTGGTGATTATATCTATTTTATGGATGCCGATGATACTATAGATAAAGAGTTTATAGAGTCATCTTATAACGTCGCAAAATTAAAAAATGAAGACATTATTATTATCGGTGATTATTTTTGTAGACGATTACCAAACATGTCTGCGTTTCCAACTTGTTCATTGATGATTTCTCATTTATTTCTAAAAAACAATGTCAATATTAGATTTCCTGAAGGAATACAGCCTTGTGAAGATGGTTTATTTTCTCATCGGTTATTTGCATTGACAGAAAAAATAGGACTTAATCCTTTAGGTGTGTATTATTACAGACAACATGATAATCAAAACCATATAATGATTAACAAGAATACCTCAAGGATAATAAGGCAAATACCAGAGTGGTTTGAAATTTTAGAAACTTTTTATCATAAAAATAATTTATTTAAAACACACGCATATCATTTGGCTTTATTTATAGAGCATGAACCTTTTGAATTTCGTTATTTAAAAATGCCATTTAATGACAAGGAGAAAGAATTGTTACATCGATCAATAAAGAATTTTATGTTTAAAAATGTAATACCCAATTTGAAAGAAGAAGATGAATTAAGCCTGCCTTTTAATTTTTTTTTGAATAGTGTAAAATTTAACGAATTTGATTCTTGGTATGAGAAGTTTTTAAAAAAGAGAAAAATTAAAAGAAAAGCACTGATATTTTTATCTAAAATTATCCCTTTGAGTAATTATAGAAGAAAGCTTAGAGGTATGATTAACCAAAAATATGCATAGAAAAATTTGAATGCTCAATATCAAGATTTTATAAATATTTTTTTGGAAACTATAAAAATTATAGCTTCTAGTGATAAATGAGATTTTACGTCAAAAATATAATATTATCGAACAACAATGGAGAATATAGTTTTTAAAACAGTTAAGGTTTTAGAAAATAAAGATACAATTCTTTACCCCACGGATACAGTTTGGGGAATAGGTTGCGATGCTACAAATAGTGAGGCCGTAAAAAAGGTTTATAAGCTAAAAAAACGCGAAGAATCTAAGAGTTTGATTATTTTGGTTGATTCTGTTATAATGCTAGGGAAGTATTTAAAAAGTGTTCCTAAGGAAGCATTGGAATATTTAAGCAATACAACAAAACCAACAACTATTATTTATTCTGATCCGATTAACTTAGCTCAAAACACTATTGCTGGTGACAATACAATTGCTATAAGAATTGTTCAAAATGAGTTTTGTCAGAATTTAATTAGGGAATTCGGAAAGCCTATAGTTTCTACTTCTGCAAATGTAAGTGGAAAGCCTACTCCGAAATCTTTTTCGGAAATTAATGATGAAATAACTAATGGAGTTGAGTTCATAGTTGATTTAGATAAAGAAGTCTCTTCAAAAAAATCATCAACTATTGTAAAGATTCATAATGGAAATGTGACGATTATTCGCGAATAAAATGTAAAATACCCGACAAGATTATAAGTCCTGTCGGGTAAGAATATATAAAACCTAATTTCTTTAATATTCTGAAAGTTTAACCAAAACTTGCGAATCTCCGAAACCAACAATATCGGACTTCCCATCACCATCTACATCGGCAACAGTTCTAACATGTTTGTCGTTTCTCCATCCGCTATTATAAGTATAATCAGAAGAAAGCACAGTATAAGGTTGGAAGTTACTTCCATTAGATAAAGATACCCTTATTTCGTTTTCTCCGAAACCAACAATATCGTCTTTTCCATCTCCGTTTACATCAGTGACAATTCTTACATGTTTATCAACTCTCCATCCACTGTTATTGTATGCAAAATGAGTACTCCATACACGATATGAACCGAAACTGCTTCCGTTCGATAAAGCTACTCTTACTTCATTTTCTCCGAAACCAATAATATCTGCCTTTCCGTCTCCATTTACGTCAGAAACAGTTCTTGCATGTCTATATTTTCTCCATCCACTACCGTTATATGCAAAATGAGAAGTCCATGCAGTAGAAGGAGCGAAGCCAGTACCAGTTGATAACGAAACTCTTACTTCGTTTTCTCCAAAACCAATAATATCTGCTTTTCCATCTCCGTTTACGTCAGCCATGGTACGAACATGTCTATCAACTCTCCACGCTCCGTTGCGGTATGAAAAATCCTGAAGCCAAGATTCTGCTTTATTAAAACCATTTCCATTGGATAAGGCAACCCAAACGTCATCAAAACCAAAACCAATAATATCTGCTTTCCCGTCTCCGTTTACATCAGCGACAGTCCTTTCGTAAATATCAACTCGCCAATCATTAATTGCAGAAAAATCTTTTGACCATGATCTAGTTTGTTGGAAACCATTTCCATTAGATAAAGCTACCCATACATCTTCATATCCAAAGCCAATGATATCGGCTTTCCCATCACCGTTTACATCTGCTATTTCTCTTGGATTTCCTTTGTAAAAAGTTTGAGTTTCATATATATCCTCACACTCCAAAACTTCATATTCATATGGATGAGCACCTTTGGTAACCATTTTACATTCAGTATCTATTAATGTTTCTTCTGTAACTTCATATCTAACACGCCAACCTTGGGCATAAGTAAAATCACTTAAATTAGAGAAACCTTGAATTCCTCTTCCTAAGTGACTATTCTTTTCTGAATTTGTGTTTTCTGTGTTAGTGTTTTGATTAGTTAAAAGTTCCTCTTCTGTAGAGCAAGAGAAACACGAAATTAGTATACCTAAAATCGGTATTAATGTTTTTTTCATAGTTAATTAAATATCTCGATTAGAGATATGTGTTTATATTTTTAAATTTATATTTTCAAGTCTTAGGATGCCACTTATCAGACATATCAATAGCAAAATAGCTACTATCAATTAGCATAACATACACGCTACCTTAAAAATGGTGAGTTATATATTCATTGGCAATTTTTTTTGCTAAAATATAAATTTAAAGTGATAGTATATTAAATGCTCAATTTTTTTCTGCTCAAGAAATCAGTTTAAGACTTATTTATAATCTCCATTATAATTCGTAATAAAAAATATAATCGGATCTTTAATTTATTCCGAAATATGATTAGACTCTTAAAGAATATTTCTTGTCAGATCCCTAATTGCTATCGGGTTAACAATTACATTTTACTATATATTGTCAATAATCATTGAACTTTTTTGAAAATTACTATTCCTAATTGTAAATAATGTAGATTATGTGGTAAATTTGCACCAAGATAGAATAGCAGAAAGGTCATCAACTATTGTAAATATAGAAGATGGAAATGTGCTTGTGATTAGAGAATAAAATTATGCCAGACCACTATTTTAAAGAAGCTTTAGAAAAGGAAATATTTAAATACATAAATGAAGCCACAGAAGAGTTACAATTGGAAAGCTATGTAATTGGTGGTTTTGTTAGAGACTTCATCTTAGGAAGAGGAAATGCGAAAGATATAGATGTAGTTGCTGTAGGAAGTGGTATTGCCTTGGCAGAAAAAGTAGCAGAAATTTTACCAAATAAGCCCAAAGTTCAGGTTTTTAAAACATATGGAACAGCCATGTTACGTTTTGAAGATGTTGAAATTGAGTTTGTTGGAGCGAGAAAAGAATCTTATTCGGAAAACAGTAGGAATCCACAAGTATCTAGTGGTAGCTTACAAGATGACCAAAATAGAAGAGATTTTACTATCAATGCACTAGCATTAAGTTTAAATACAGAAAATTTCGGATTACTTTTAGATCCGTTTGGTGGAATTGTTGATTTAGAAAACAAATTAATTAGAACACCATTAAACCCTGATATAACATATTCTGATGATCCGCTACGGATGTTAAGAGCTATTAGATTTGCTTCCCAGTTAAATTTTCAAATTGAAGAAGAATCATTAAAGGCCATAGAAAGGAATGCATCTCGTATTGATATTATTACCAAAGAAAGAATTGTCGTTGAATTAAATAAAATCTTGGAATCTCCAAGACCTTCTGTAGGTTTTTTGCATCTAGAAAAAACGGGGTTATTGGATAGAATTATTCCTGAATTAACGGCATTGAAAGGAGTGGAAGAGGTAGAAGGACAGAAACATAAAGATAACTTTTATCATACATTGGAAGTTGTTGATAATATTTCTGAAAATACTGAAGATGTTTGGCTTCGTTGGGCGGCACTTTTACACGACATAGGTAAAGCCCCTACTAAAAAGTACCATAAAAAACAAGGGTGGACGTTTCATTCTCATGAATTCGTAGGCTCGAAAATGGTGTTTAAGTTATTTAAAAGATTACGAATGCCATTGAACAATAAGATGAAGTTTGTTCAAAAAATGGTTTTGTTGAGTTCTCGTCCAATAGTATTGGCCTCAGAAGTTACCGATTCTGCTGTAAGACGTTTAATTTTTGATGCTGGTGATGATGTTGAGAGTTTAATGACACTTTGTGAAGCGGATATAACCACTAAGAATCCTAAGAAATTCAAAAGATATCATAAGAATTTCGAAATTGTTAGGCATAAAATTAAGGAAGTTGAGGAAAGAGATAGAGTTCGAAATTTTCAACCACCAATTACAGGAGAAGAAATAATGAAAACTTTTAGTTTAAAGCCTTGTAGAGAAATTGGTCAAATAAAAGAGGCGATTAAAGAAGCTATTTTAGACGGAACAATTCCAAATGAATATGAGGCTTCTTATGAGTTTATGATAAAAAGAGGAGAAGAACTAGGCCTAAAAAGAGCCTAGTTTTGATTCGTTTGTTTGAAAAATTGGTTCAAAACTTTTATTGAAAGCTCTTTCTCTACCTTATTATTACGAAATTGCTGGGTCCATTCTTGAGCATTTTTAATAATTTTTAACGCCTCATTCGGATTTTCGAGATAATAAGCTCTTTTTTCTAAAAGGTCTGAGTAGTCATCTTTTATTAAAACGTAGTGATAATCAGGAATTAACTTACCTTCCATATACCAAGTTTCAAATTTAGGTTTTGGCATTAAACATAATGAATTTGAAGACATAATCCACTTGAGGTTGGTTGCCACATCAATACCTTCAATGGATAATATGAATTTAGATTTAAGTTGTGTCTCTATAGATAGATAATTTTTTTTCCAGTTTGGATTTGCCCATACCTTATGACTCACATCTCCGATGTCACAAAAAGGATGGTCATAAAATTTTTCTACAAGAAGTCGCCTATTTTCTTTATGTATTTCTCCTCTCCAAATTATTTTGTTGTTTTTCTCCATAAAACTCAGAGAATCATCAATAAAATGAAAATGTCTTAGTGAATCTAGTTTCATTAAAACAGAATTACCGTTTTGATTTATAGGTCTACTTTTAACAAGAGTTGGAGAATCAAATGTTTCTGTAACATCACCAAAAACAAAATTAATTTTCTTGTCTTTTTGGAAGTATTTAGTAATTTTCACTAAATCGAAAAAATACATGCTTCCTTTTTTAGGACGCTTAAAATTACCAATATTTATCCATTCAACATTTGGAGTGGAGTTTATATTGGAAGAAATATAGTATTTTATTCTATCTTCAATTTCCTTATTGCTGTCAATCAACCAGCTTTTTAAACGAATACGATAAAAAACGCTAGGAATTGCATGAATGATGATATGGGTTAAATAATAATAAAATTTTTGCCTTTTTAGCGTTTTAATAAACTTCATTATTCAAGACTTTGCATGGTTACTAGCTTGTGATATTCTCCTTTAGTTTTCAATAATTCTTCATGCCTCCCTTGCTCAATAATTTTACCTTTTTTCATTACAACAATTAGATCTGCATTTTGAATGGTAGATAATCGGTGAGCAATAACTAATGATGTTTTATTTTTCATCATGTTTTCTAGTGCATCTTGTACCAATTTTTCTGATTCAGTATCTAGTGCTGATGTAGCTTCATCCAATATCATAATCGGAGGACTTTTCAATACAGCTCGGGCAATGGCAACACGTTGTTGTTGTCCACCGGATAGAGAGCTACCTCTATCACCGATATAAGTGTCGTATTTATTATCGAGATCTTTCAAAAATTCATGGGCATTAGCAACCTCTGCCGCATTTTCAATATCTTCAATTTGAGCATTAGGATTACTAAGAGCGATATTATTAGAAGCTGTATCGTTAAATAAAGTAGGGCTTTGAGTTACAACCCCCATTAAGCCCCTAAGTGATTTTTTAGTGACATTTTTGATATTATGACCATCAATGTATATTCCTCCTTCATTAACATCATAAAAACGAGTGATTAAGTTTGCTAATGTAGATTTACCGCTTCCAGATTGTCCCACCAACGCAACGGTTTTCCCTTTTGGTATTTTTAACGAAAAATTTTCCAGAACATAATTTTCTCCGTATTTAAATGAAATATCTTTGAACTCAATTTCATTGTTGAACTCTTTAAGCTCAATACTATCTTTTTTATCTTCTAACAGGTTTTTTGTATCTAATATTTCAAAAATACGTTGAGCAGCAGCATTTCCTTTTTTAATTTCATTATTAGCTTTTGCCATTGCTTTGGCAGGTGTAAGAACATTATAAGCTGCCGCCATAAAGGCAATGAAAGTACCTCCTAATAATGATTGGTCAATTAATACCATTTTTCCTCCATACCATAAAAGACCTGCAATAGTAACAATACCTAAAAACTCACTGGTTGGACTAGCCAATGCTTCACGGGTACTCATTTTATTAGATAATGTTCTGACTTCTTCAGACTGATATAAAAAGCGTTTTGAGAATAGTCCCTCACCATTAAAAGCTTTAATAATTTTAAGACCAGAAATACTTTCTTCTATAATACCTAATAGGTTTCCACTTTTTTCAAAAATCTCAGATGATTGCTGTTTAATTCTCTTACTTATAATTGATATGATAAATCCAGCAACAGGAATAAATGTAAAGATGAATATAGATAGCTCCCAGCTAGTTTTTATCATAAAAATTAACGTGAAAATTATATTTAAGGGTTCACGTATAAACGTAATAACTAGATTTAAATAGGTTTCATTGATAATACCAATATCTCCCGTTGCTCTATTGATAAGGTCTCCTTTTTTTTGTTCAGCGAAGAACGGAAGAGGTAAACTAATTATTTTATTAAACATAATAGCACGTAAATCTTTTAAAACGCTATTTTTCAAAAATATCATGGTCAACTGACCTAGATAATTGAAAATATTTTTTAAGAGAAATACAGCAACAACGACTAAAACTACATAGAGTAATGTTCTCTCTGCACCAAAGGTTTTATTGGTATAGGTAACCCAATAATTTAAAAGGTCACCTAAATAGTCTTTGTTTAAGGATTCGTATAGGCCTTTGTATACTGGTTTTGTATATACTTTTTCTGTTTCACCAAACAATATATTCAAAGTTGGCATGAGCACAACATATGAAAGTGTTGTAAATAGTGCGTACAGGATATTTAAGGAAATGCTTAATATCCACAATTTTTTATAAGGGGATGCGAATTTGAAAAAACGCTTAAAATAATTCATTAATTATTCGTTGTATTTTAGAATCGAGTTGTTCTTCAACGGATTTCGCATTGTCAATCGAGTCCAGTGAAGTATTTGTACTTATGTAAAATTTAATTTTTGGTTCGGTTCCACTAGGTCTAGCAGCGACTTTAGTTCCGTTTTCTGTTTCATAGATTAATACATTTGACTTAGGAATTTCGATATTAGTCTCGTTTCCAGTAATTAAATCTTTCTTTACTGAGGCCTTATAATCATATAAGAACTTTACAGTTTCACCATCAATAGTTGATAAAGGGTTATTTCTTAAATCGCTCATCATCTGTTGAATTTGAGCGGCTCCATCCATTCCTTTTTTTACTAAAGATACGAGATGTTCTTTATAGAAATTATGACGAGTGTATAGGTTTAGCAATTCTTTATAAAAAGAGCTTCCTTTAGATTTTGCATCTGCTGCAATTTCACAAGCAAGTAGGGCAGAGGTAACAGCATCTTTATCTCTAACAAAATCTCCAACCATATAACCAAAGCTTTCTTCACCACCTCCAATAAAATCTAGTTGAGGGAAGTCTTTAATCATTTTTGCAATCCATTTGAATCCTGTTAATCCAACTTTAGTTTCAACTCCATAACTATCAGCTATTTCATTAACTAAGTTTGTAGATACTATAGTAGAACCAATAAATTGGTTTCCGTTTAGCTTACCATTCTTTTTCCAATCATTAATGAGGAAATCAGTCATTAAACTCATTGTTTGATTTCCATTTAACAATTTCATATTACCATCCATATCACGCACTGCAATTCCAATTCTATCAGAATCGGGATCCGTTCCTAACACGATATCAGCATTTGTCTCATTGGCCAAATCAACAGCTATCTTTAACGCTTCAGGCTCTTCTGGATTTGGAGATTCAACCGTTGGGAATCCGCCATCTGGTTCGGCTTGTTCTTCAACAATATGAACGTTTGTATATCCAGCTCTTTTTAATACCTCAGGAATCAATTTAATAGATGTTCCATGCAAAGAAGTAAAAACAATTTTTAAATCTTTTCGTCCTTCAATATTAAAAGTACCGTTCTCTAAAGAAGCATCCCAAAAGGCTTCATCGACTTCCTGTCCAATAACAGTAACTAATTCTTCATTTGCATTAAAGTTTATATCAGAGTAGTCCAAGCTATTTACTTCATCAATAATCCCTTTATCTTGAGGAGGTACAATTTGCCCGCCATCACTCCAGTATACTTTATAACCATTGTATTCTGGTGGATTGTGAGAAGCAGTTAAAACAATACCAACATCACAATTTAGGTGATTTACAGCAAAAGATAGCTCTGGAGTAGGTCTTAAATCTTCAAATAGAACGACTTTTATATTGTTTGCAGATAAAACATCGGCAACAACTTTAGCTAACCATTTACTATCATGCCTGCAATCGTACCCAATTGCAACTTTTAATTCTTTTCCTCGTTTTTCTTTGATTAAGTAATTGCAAAGTCCTTGCGTAGCTTTACCAATAGTGTACTTATTAATTCTATTTGTACCAGCACCTACAATACCGCGCATTCCACCAGTTCCAAATTCTAAATTTTTATAAAATCTATCTGAAATATCTTCAGATTTAGTATCCACTAATTGTTGAATCTCTTTTTTCGTTTCAGCATCGAAAGTGTCTGAAAGCCATTGCTTTGCTTTTACTAGTATTTCTTCCATAAAGTTAAATAAAAAGTTAACAAAAATACAACTTTATGAGTTCAGTTGTTCTTTTATTTTATAATGTTTTTGGTGAGTATTACTTTTAATGATGAGCTCACCTAAAAAACCAGCTAAAAATAGTAGTGTTCCCAAAATCATCGAAGTTAAAGCGATATAAAACCAAGGATTATTGGTAACAAGGATAGTTTTTATGTGATTCGCTACTCTATACAATTTCATAGCACCGATAAAAAATGCAGAGAAAAACCCGAAAACGAACATTAGAGTTCCCCATAAACCGAAGAAGTGCATAGGTCTTTTTCCAAATTTACTTAAGAAAGAAATGGTTATTAAATCTAAAAAACCATTGATAAATCTATCCATTCCAAATTTGGTAACACCATATTTTCGTGCTTGGTGTTGAACTACTTTTTCCCCGATTTCGTTAAAGCCTTCGTTTTTGGCTAGTACAGGTATGTATCGATGCATTTCACCGCTTACTTTTACCGTTTTAACAACTTCATTTTTATAGGCTTTTAAACCACAATTAAAATCATTTAACTGTAGACCAGAAGTTTTTCTAGCAGCCCAATTAAAAAGTTTCGAAGGGATATTTTTCGTTACTACATTATCAAATCTTTTCTTTTTCCATCCAGAAACCAAATCGAAATTGTCTTCCTGAATCATTGTGTATAATTCAGGAATTTCATCCGGACTATCCTGCAAATCGGCGTCCATAGTGATTACTACATCTCCACTTGCAGTTTGAAAACCAGCATCTAAAGCCTGAGATTTACCATAATTCCTTTGAAAACGAATTCCTTTGACTTCTGTATTCTTTTCTGACAATTCTTTTATGATATTCCAAGAGTTATCATTACTACCATCATCAATAAAAATAACTTCGTAAATAAAGTGATTGGATTGCATAACTTTTGCAATCCAATCATATAATTCTTGTAATGATTCTTCTTCGTTAAGAAGTGGTATTACTACCGATATATTCATGTACGAATTTCTTAAATCTATAAAAGTCAAAGTTACTAGTCTTTTAAAGACTATACAACCTTTTTTATAAACTAATTAGTACTCTACTTCTTCTGTTTTTTTCATGATTGCACCTGCAATTGCCGAAACAACAAACCCCATAAAAGCAAAGATTAATAAGCCCATTGCAATACCTAAAAAAGGACTTTGGTTTTTTTGATCTTCCAAGCTTTCTTCAATAACATCTTCTGAGATTCCCCATTTTTCCATAGTTAATCTGGCAACCTCTAATTTTTGTTCTATTAGTTCAGGAGCAATTACATTTTCAAGAATATATTGGAAACCTAATGCCAATACTCCCCATATCATTGCTATTCCTACCCCAATTTTTACAGCTTGTCCCCAAGAAAGATATCCATTGTTTAAAGACTTAAACTTTCGAATACCTAAAACCAATAATGCTAAAGGGATTATTGAACCAATTAGAGAAAGGGCAATACCAGGATCTGCTGCTTTTCCCATAGCATATAATACCAATGCTAATAGAATACTAACGCCTCCGGCATATAAACCATAGTTTAAAATAGTGCTTTTACTGCTTATTTGATTTTCCATTGTGTGAAATTAGTTAGTGATACAAATATATTTTTTTGGTTATACTTTTCCTAATTGATTGTTTTTTAGAAAAAAAGTATTACAACAATGTGTTAGTATTCAAAAACTTAAAAATGTTACAATAATTTTCTGCAAATTTTATTGTTTTTTATTGAAAAAAGACTGTACATTTGCAGCGGCAAGTCCTACACAACTAGCTCCCTTTGAATCCCCCAGGGCGGGAACGCAGCAAGGGTATTAGGTTGTAGCAGTGTGATGTAGGTAGCTTGCCTTTTTTTATGCAATAAATTTACCTAAGCTTACTGATCTTCTTTATTTCCTCTCGGATGAAATTTTTGAACAGCTTCCTTTAAATCTTTCTTATCTAAATGAACATATATTTCGGTTGTTGTTATGCTCTCATGACCCAATAATTGTTGAATGGCTCTCAAGTCTGCTCCATGTTGCAATAAATAAGTGGCAAAAGAATGACGAAGTGTATGAGGTCCAAGTTTCTTATTTAAACCAATTTTTTTTGCTAAATTTTTTAGGATAATAAAAACCATTTGACGAGTAAGTCTTTTTCCTCTTCTATTTAAAAAGATAATATCTTCATCTTCTTTTGTAGGAGTGGCCGCTGATCGGATTTCGTTGATGTATAAATTTAATCTCTTTATAGTAGTATGATGTATCGGCACAAAACGATATTTATTTCCTTTACCTAATATTCTAATAAAACCTTCATCAAAGAATAAATCTGATAATTGTAGATTAATCAATTCACTAACTCGTAATCCACAACTATAAATAGTCTCGATAATAGTTTTATTTCTTTCTCCTTGAGGGTGACTTAAATCAATGGCGCCTATTAATGCATCTATTTCATCTTTTGAAAGTGTATCTGGAAGTTTTTTTGTTACGTTAGGACTTTCAATGAGATCCATTGGATTGTCTTTTCGATAATCTTCAAAAACTAAATAGTCAAAGAAATTACGTAATCCCGAAATTAGCCTTGCTTGACTTCTTGAAGAAATGATCTTGCTTTGTTGGTATATAAAATCTTTAATTGTTTCCGAATTAATAGTTGTGGGAGAGTGTTCTTTTTCGAGTAGATCAAGATGTTTTAAAAGCTTTTCTATATCCCTTTTGTAGCTGTTTATTGAGTTTTCGGCTAAACCTCTTTCGATTTTTATAAAAATCACAAAATCATATAAAGCTTGTTTCCAGTTCATTAAAAATAGCGTATTAAATAAAGTTTAAAAGGAGGTTTGCTGTGTCAAAAATAAGTATACTTTTGCCGCTCAAATATAAAAATTTAAAAATGAAAAAATTATTTGTGATTGCTATGATTGCAGTAGGATTTACTGCTTATGCTCAAAAAAATGTTGTGAAAGCAAACCCATTAGCTTTATTAGGTGGATCTGACTTAGTTTCTTACGAAAGAGCTATCGGAGAAAACTCATCTGTATCTGTTAGTGGTGCTATTGGTGGTTTTAAACTTGGAGGTACTGAGTACGATTCAAAAGGTTTTGGAGCGCAGTACAGGTATTATTTCAGTGAAGCTTTAAGAGCTTGGTATGCTGGAGCTTCTGCAAGTTTTCAATTTGGTTCAGTAGAGAGCAATTGGAATTCAATTTTCTCTACGGATGTAGCTACTTCAAAGACCGATTTTACATCGATAAATGGAGGTGTTAGAATTGGATACCAATGGGTATGGGAAAGTGGTTTCTCATTAGATCTTAACCTTGGTGGGGTTTATTCTTCATTTAATTATGAAAATGAAGACCCTCAAGATGCTGTTTTTATTAACGGTTTAAAAGGAAGTGGTGTTTTACCAACTTTTGGATTCGGTCTAGGTTACGCTTGGTAGTCAGAAAGGAAATAACTATATCTGAAAAGGAGATTCGAAAGAATCTCCTTTTTGTTTTTATAAATACTTACATAAGTTAAGGAGCTTAAATTTTTAATGCTTTTAGGGGAATAAATGAAACTATCATAGGATTACAATTACCTTACTTATCCAGAAAAATGGAATGAATTATTTTCATTAAAACTGCTATATGTTTGGTAGTTTTTATTGAATTAAGATTAAATTAACAAATTGTATTAGGAAAATTGATAAGAATGGCTACATTTGTCATATAAAATCAAAATTTAAAAAATTATGAAAAAATTTTTGGTTGCAGCAATGATGCTTATTGGGCTAGCTGCAAACGCACAAGAAGGAGAACTTAACGTTGGAGGTACTATTGGTTTACCTGTAGGTGATGCAAGTGATGCATTTGACGTTACTGGATCAATCGAAGCAAATTACTTATTTGATGTTTCAGAGAAATTTAAAGTAGGGCCTTCTGTTTCTTATTTACACTTCAATGGTGAAGGAGCAGATTTCGCTTTTTTACCTTTGGCAGCAGCGGCACGTTACAGTGTTAGCGATAAGTTTATCGTTGGAGCTGATTTAGGGTATGGTATCGGTGTAAGACCTGATGGTAACGATGGTGGTTTTTACTATCGTCCAATGGTTGGATACAAAGTTACTGACAAAATCACTTTACACGCGAATTACTCAGCTGTAAGTGTTAGTCAATCAGTTGACTTAGGTGTTTTTGGTAGCGCAAGTGCTAGCACTAGTTTCGGTACTTTCGGTGTAGGAGGAACATATTCTTTTTCTCTTTAAGAAATTACCATAAGAAAATAATAGTAAAAGCAGGGTATTTCCCTGCTTTTTTTGTTTTGTAAATTTTTTAAAATACTGTAAGTTAGGTTTGTATGGTTTATGTGAAAATAGCAACTTTTCCTAGTTAAAAAAGACTTAAAAAACGGGCTGGTTTTTCTTGTTTTTTTAACATGAAGAAGCATTATAGATTTCCTATTTCAACATACATTTGTTGTACAAAAATGTAAATTAAACAATATGAAAAAATTATTAGTAGCGGCTATGATGGTATTCGGATTAGCTGCAAATGCACAGGAGACTACTTCAAGTCAAACAGCTAAGGGGAAATTCGTAATCGAAGCGAACACTGGTTCAGCTACAACTGGAAACACTAGCTTTTCATTAACGTCGGTAGATGGTAATACTGCTTGGTCTGTTGGTGCTGAAGGTGGTTATTTTGTAATTGATGACTTAGCAGTTAAAGCTGGTTTAGGTTATGGAGATAACGGTACTTCGGATTCATTCAATTATAAGATTGGTGCTGAATATTATATCCTTGGACAAATTCCTGTAGGAGTTGATTTCACTGGTTCTTCTTACACTGGAGGAAGTACTAACTGGCTTGGTTTACAAGGAGGTTATGCTTATTTTTTAGGTGAGAACGTAAGTATCAAGCCAGCTGTAAGGTATAACATCGGATTAGAAGATGGTCAAAAAGGACAATTCCAAGGATTAATTGGATTTGCTTTATATTTCTAAGAAGAGAACAAATTTTATATATGATAAACGGGAGTTATGTAAAATAGCTTCCGTTTCTGTTATAAGTAATTAAATTTTTAAAAACTAAATGAAAAAGTTATTATTTGCAATATTGATGCTTTTAGGGGTAACTGTAAGTGCACAGGAAGAGACTTCTAGCCAAACGAAAAAAGGAAAATTCGTAATAGAAGTAAATACAGGAGCGAGAACAATAGGAGATACAGGTGGTTATATTAGATCTAACGATTATGGAACTTTTTGGTCTTTAGGTTTCGAAGGTGGTTATTTTACAATTGATAATTTGGCGGTAAAGCTGGGCTTAGGTTATTATGGAAGTAAAATTGTAGATGCTTTAGAGTACAAATTAGGTGCGGAATATTATATCAAGGGAATTGTACCAATAGGAATTGACTTTACAGGTGTTTCTTATTTTTCTGAGGCATATCCTAATTCGAACTCAAACTGGGTTGGCGTTCAAGGAGGTTATGCATACTTTTTGAATGAAAGTGTAAGCATAAAACCGATGATAAGATATAACATTGGAATAGAAAAATACCAAAGAGATATATTTCAAGGATTAATAGGTTTTGCAATTTATTTGTAATTTAAACTTTTTTTCTACTCAAAATAAAAACAGGAACTATTAAGAAATAGTTCCTGTTTTTATTTTTATAAAAATCCTTTATCTCTAGCGACTAGGATTAATTCACGATCATCGTTACTGTCCACTTCGAATATTTTCGCTAAGTGTCGTTTTCTTTTTTGAATTCCCGCAAAGGATAATGGAATAACTTCAGGTAATTTTTTCATTCGATTACCAATAGAAAGCTCATATAGTATTTTTCTGTCAATATCATCTAAAATGTACTCACTCGATAATTGTGTGCGAATCATTTTCATGACAGTTTTACTGTAATAAGGCGGAGTGGTTAAAACTTCTCCAATGGCAGTAACCAATTCTTTTGGAGTAATATCATTTTTTACCAAGAATCCATCTGGGTTGATTCTTCTAATAATATTATGTACTCGGTAATTATCGTTAAAAGTTGTTGAAACAATGATTTTAGAATCTGGTAAGAGTTCATTGATTTTAAATCCTAAGTCCTCACCTGATAATATTTTTCCATCGCTAGAAGGAGGGAGCCTCATGTCAAGAAAAATGATATCAATGTTTTGTTTTGTTTCGGCGTAGTGAAGGATAATTTCTCGTGCATCATCACAATTATGCCGAACATGAATGTCAAATGAATAGGGATTGTTTTGACTTTCAAAAAACTTAAAGGCGCTTTTATAGGCCTCTGATATTAACGGATGATCATCAATAATTAAAGCAGTTAATTGTCTATTGTCCATCTTTTTTGATGTAAGGGGTGTTAATTTGCAGGGTTGTACCCACGTTAATTTCTGACTCTATCTTAATGCTTCCTTTTAATTTTCCAATTCTTGATTTTATATTTTTTATTCCAATTCCTCTTTTGCCTTTTTTCGTATCAAAACCAATACCATCGTCTTTTATGGTGGTAACAAGTTGGTTATTGATTAATTCAAAATTCAAACTTACATGGTTAGCTTTAGCGTGTTTAATAATGTTTTGCAATGCTTCCTGTATAATTCTGTATATATTGGCTTTGGATATTTCGTCAACTTTCTTCCATGAAATATCTTGAGAAAACTGAATACTGTGGGTAAATTTACCAATAATACTTTTATCTTCTAATAATTGTTTAATAATTGACGTAAAATTGATATCTGTGTTATTAAAATTATCGCTCAGTTTATGAGAAACATCTCTAATTTCCTTTTCAATATCTTGTAATTCATCTAGTAAGCTCTGATGTTTCTCTAAAGTATCCTCATCGCCTTCTAAAGGTAAGAAACCTAAACCAAAACGAGTACCGAATAATTTTCCTAAAATTCCATCATGTAATTCTTCAGAAATTCTGTTACGCTCTTTAATACGTTCTTCCTCAACTCTGGCTTGTTGTTGTAAGGTCAATACATACACTTCCTCATTGGCCTTTTGATGCTCGGCTTCAATACGTAACTTTTCATTATTAACTTTTTGGACACGTAAAAAGTATAATAAGCTTAAAATAAGAATACCACCAATACTAGTAACGATAATCCAGATACGTTGTTGTGATAAGCGCTCCGTTTCTTCAATATATTCATCGGTTTCAAACTCTATACGCGTAAACTTATTACGCATCCGACGCTCGGCACTGACCAAACTGTCATTAAACTCGATATAGCGATCTAAATATTTTTTTGAGTTTTTTTTGTCTAGAATTGATAATTTCTGAAGAGTTGATAAGTAGTCTCGTCCATTTTTTATTTTTCTGGCTAAGACATTGGCTTCTTTGATTAATTGTAAAGCCTTCATAGAATCTCTTGAATAGCAATAATAATCCGAAAGTCTAATTTTTGAAAGAACAATTCCAGAGTTTAATTTAATACTGTCCCAAAATACCCCAGAATACTTAAGGTCTTTAAGTACTCCAATAGTATCCTTCATTTTAAATCTACAGTAAGCTCTATTCTCAAGAATTCTAGCATATTGGTCCTTACGCAAATTTTTATTTTGGAATTCCTTATTATAATGGCTCAAAGCATTTATATATTCTCTTTTTGCTAAGTAAACGTTGGCAATATTATTATAGATTTCTATATGTTTTTTTCGTAGAACCTTTTTCGAAATTTTTTTATAATAAGAGAGGGCTTTATGATAATATTCTATGGCTTTGTCATATTCCTTAATATCATGTTGTAACAATCCTAAATGATTATTTAAAGCATATAGTTTAAAATTATTGTTTAATTCTTTGAATAATTTAATAGCTTGAATATCTAACTGTTCACTTCCTGCGTAATCTTTATAAGAACCTTTAATCTGTGCCATACTTTGAAGCATGATAGCCATATTTTCTTTGTCCTTAGCTTTTTCAAAGTATCCACAAGCATTGTTGTAGTGGGTATAAGCTTTTATCGATTTACTATTTCTTTTATAGTAAATGGCATAGTTCCAATGTAATTGTCCATATAAATAATCATTCCTAATTTTTTTTATAATACGTTCAGATTGTTTATTAATTTTTATAAAATTAATGGAGTCGTTTAATTTATAATATCTATAGGCGATTTCAATAAGACGATCACCTTTTAATGAGTCTTCTGGAGATTGAATTGTATAATAATAAGCTTTTCCAAGTTGTGTAATTCTTTTGGTTTTATCTAATTGAGTGTTTTTTGCCTCTCGAATCCAAATATTAACACTATCCTTATTTTGCTGACTAAAAAGGAGTTCTGTTTTTGAATATGATAAAAGGAGAAGGAAGAAAAGAAGATTAACTGAAGAAAGAGTATTATTCATATCATACAAATAAAAAGAAAGTCTTTGGATTATCCAAAGACTTTAAGGTTATTAAAAACTGTTATTAGTTTTTATCAGTATCATCTCCACCACCATCATTACCAGTATCTTTTGGCATGGTAGTTGGAACTTTAGTAATTGTGTTCTCTGTTTTTACTTTATCGTGTAATTTAAGATCTTCAGTAAGATCAGTACAAGAGGTTGTTAACACGATTAAAAATAACATAACAAAAATAGTTTTTAGCGTTTTCATAACTTAATAATTTAAATAGTTGACAATAGTTTTCCTGGCCGCATATGAGCAGCATCAGAACATCGAATCATTTTCGATCAATTTTTATTTCGCCAAATTTTGATATAGCGATATAGCCATACACCCCATAGCAATGGGTGTGTTAGTAGAATTTTACGGGCAGATTTTGCCCAACAACATTGAAGACATTTTTACTACTAAGGCCTATTGAGTACAACAGACTTCAGGAAATTCTACATTGTCATAAATTTAGGAAGCGTTTGCAATTTTGGTTTGAACGCTAGTTGATCTTAACCCTAAAATACTGGGTTAAAAGATTACGGTGTACGTAATTTTAGTAAGCGTTCCGTATGGATGAGTAAACGTCCTTTTTCATTTAGTATGTGCAATTTTAAACTTTTCATAATATTTTTATTTTTTCATATACTCTAATATACTAATTAATTGTGATATTTGCAAATTTTTTACCGATTTTAACATTTTTAATGTGTTATTGTGTGTTATAGCTGTTAAAACCTAGATTTAATGCAATAAAAAAGGCATCTTTACTAAGATGCCTTGGAAAATATCAATATATTATGAGCAGTTTACCGCCTCATACGTAATGGTTTCCAAAAAGCATCCTTTTTTAATGTGTTATCCGAGATCATCGCGATTACAAACTTACTTCCAAATTTTTCTCGTAAATGCATGTTTTTAGTTTTTAATAATTATTTATTTGTTTTTATTTGATGGGGCAAAGATGTAAACTATTTTTCAATTTACCAAATAGTTTTAAGCTTAAATAACTGTAAGTCAATATATTAAAGATGTTTTTAAGCAATAAGATTCCTCTCCGGAATTTATCCAGAAACTAGTTAAGTTACAACTTCTTTAAAGTCAGTAGTTTATTGCTTAAACTCAATTATTTACTATGTTTTTAAGATTTCATCATTTAATTAAAAAAAATATCAAAAAAAAAGCGTCCAAAATATTTTGGACGCCTGTTGTATTTAAATTTTTAGTCTTTTCATCTATTAATATCATACACATAACGTCGCTTTTTCTGCACTAGAAGTCCTTCTAGTGTAAAAGATGGCCAAATACTTCTTTGGTCATTATAAGCTATATGTAATTTCATTTTTGTCATTATTTGGCGAATATATTGTTTTTGTTAAATATAAACGAACATTTTTCTAAATATCTATAAAAATTAACATTTGAGGGTAAAAAGTAAGTCAATGACTTACTAAAAGTAAGTCATTGACTTACCACTTTCAAAAATAAGCCCAATATCTTTGCCCTGTACAAAAACGGTACATACAATATTACATAAACAATGACAGTATAATACAAGGAGCCGTCGGGGAAAATTATTATGAAAAAGTGTTTTAAGAATCGGAAACGTTCTCATTGTTTATTATTTGTTGCGAGTTAGGTTTAACTGCAGGGTATTACAAAACGATTCTTTTAACAAATTTTTATTGCCTATGAATGAAGGGGTAAAAAAAACGTCGGTCCTGACGTTTTTTTTCTTTTATATAGGTAGTTATTTAATAGATATAAACGAATATAGAAATGATAGGAGTATTTTTAGAGGCCTTATTTAGATTGATTTTAGTTATTTGCAATTTAATAAACTAGTTAACTTTTAACTTATATCAATTTAATCTTCACATAAGACTAAGATAATTTCATCGGTGTTGTTTTGCCCTGTAAAGAATAACAAAAACGAACACAATGAAAAAAATCAACGTAAGCAAGCTAACCTTGTTATCATTATCACTAGTATTATCTGCATTTGTTGGATGTCAAGATGGAATTGACGGAAAAGATGGTGTAGATGGAGTAGACGGTGCTGATGGTGCCGATGGATCTAATGGATCAGATGCTACATTATATTTAGCATCATCAAAAACACCAAACTTTTTAAAAGTTACTGGCGAATTTTCTCACTTAAAAATAAAGCCAATTTTATCTTCGGAAGATGTAATTCCGAATACTCCTGATTTCGTGTATGGATCTATGGCTGATGGGGCTGGATTATTAGCTGAGGCGGATGGTACGTATACATTTATTAATAATATTGAAGCAGATTACTCAATTGCTCGAATTAAATTGAATGATAAATTACGACCTGTTTCCGGAGAATATATTTTAAATGCTGAAGCTACTGCAAATACTGCTCAATGTTCAGGATCGTTAATTACTCCTCAAGAGCATGGATTTGGACCTTTATATTTATCAGGAGGTGAATGGGGTGGATCTTCAAAAGGAGTTTTCGCTACTGAAACGAACAAAAATGCTTCTGAAGCTGGTTCAGCTACTATGTTAACAGCTATGGGACAATGGTCTACTGAAAATGCTGTAGCATTAGGTAAAGATGCTTATGCCGATAAAACAGTTGTTTTTATTGGTGATGATAACTCTAATAACAGTGTTCCTTCAGGACAATTAGGAATGTATGTTGGAAATAGAGGTGATTTAGAAGGAGGTAAATTATATGGTTTAAAAGTTACTTCGGCAGGTATCAATTATGAAATGGACATGGCTGAAGGATCTACTTACGACGCTGAATTTGTGGAGTTAACTGAACGTGAAATTACAGCTTTAGATACTGAATGTAAAACAAAAGGAGTAATGGGATTCTCAAGATTAGAGGATATCGACTGGAGAAGAGGTTCAGCCGCTAATAATAGAGAGTTGTATATGGCTGTTACAGGTAGAAATAAGCCAGGACTTGTTGGAAAAGGAACTCTTTATGGACGTATTTATAAAGTAGTTTTAAATGAAAATAATCCAACTGGACCAGCAAAAATTACATGTTTGCTAGATGGAGATAAATTGGACGGTGTAGCTAAAGACTTCCATAGTCCAGATAACATTTTAGTAACTGAAAACTATGCTTATATCCAAGAAGATCCGAATGGGTACTTTGATACAGCTGATAAAACACACTGGGCTCGTTTATACCAATATAATTTAAATACTGGAGAGCTTAAGGTTGTTTTAGAGTGTAATCAAGAAGATGCGGCATCTAAGGGATATGGAAATACTACAAAAGCTTGGGAAATTACTGGTATGATTGATGTTACTGACGTTATAAACGACGGAAAGAACACATTTATGGTAATTACTCAAAATCATGGATGGGATCCTGCTGATGGAACTGCATTTACTGATCCGAATGCCAATGCTGATGTAGCAAATAGTAGAAAAGAAGGTTCTGTTTTACATATAATTACTGGATTAGAGAGATAGTATTTATGAAGTACATATTTCAAAAGGCTAAGGCATACATTTCTGTATGTCTTTTGCTTTTGACCATAGGATGCGGTCAAAAACAGAAAAAGTATGATGTTGTTGATTCTTTTGAAAAAGATATTACCAAAATTTACGAAAGTCAATTAAAAGCTTCTGCGAAATTCTTAGATAGTATTAATACTACAGAAGCTATTGAAAAGAAGCGTAAATTATATGAACTTGCTCGTAAGAACTTCAAGCTTTTAGAACCAATTTTAGCGCATACCGATAAGAATAACTATAAATCGTTGAACGCTCCCAATATTCTTATTGTAAAAGGAGAAGAAAGTATGGATTTAAAGGTGATGAATCCTATTGGTTTTCAGGTGATTGAAGAAACACTTTATGAAGATGTTTTGGATACATTAGCTCTTGAGAATTTGGTAAATGTAACCAGTGCTCGTTTAAAGCTAATTAAAAACAATGTAAAACTTCAATTAAAAGATTATCATGTTATTTGGTTGTTGAGAGAGCAAATTACAAGAATTGCTACCACTGGAATTACAGGTTTTGATTCTCCTGTTTTAAATCAGTCATTGTTAGAGTCGAGTTATACTTACGAAACTTTAAAGGACATTCTTAAATTTAAGAAATCAAAATTTTCTTCGATAGAGACTTATGACAAAATGATTAAAAGTTTCGAAATTGCTCAAGAAGTTTTGAAATCGGATTTTAATACTTTTGATCGATTCGATTTTATAAAAGAACATACAGATCCTCAATTAAAACTTTTGCTAGAAGTGCAGAAAGATTGGAAGGTTCAATTTCCGTTTGAGTTAGGACTTAGCAATGAGATGAATACCTTATTTTCAGAATCTACTCTCAATAAAGATTATTTTTCTGATCTACAAAGCGATACTACTCAAATTAACGAAAAGATAGCTTTTGGTAAGGCATTGTTTAACGATGTTTCTTTATCTAAAAATTATACTATGTCATGTGCTAGTTGTCATATTAAAGATTTGGCATTTACCGATGGTAATAGAGTTTTTGATAAAAATCAAACACGTAATACGCCAACGGTAACCTATGCTACCTATCAAAAGGCATTTTTTATGGATTCTAGAGCAGGAAGTTTGGAAGGACAAGTAGTAGGAGTGGTAAAAAATCATAATGAATTCAATACGTCAATGGATTCAATTGTGGCCAGAGTATTAAAGAATAATGATTACAAAAAAAGTATTGAAGAGTTATACGTTAATAAAAGAGTATCCTATAATATCAGGCATGCCATTGCTTCTTATATCAGGTCATTAAATAGCTTTAGTTCAAAATTTGATAAAAACATTAGAGGGGAAGAAAATACATTGACTCAAAACGAGAAAAACGGATTTAATCTTTTTATGGGGAAAGCGCTTTGTGCCACTTGTCATTTTGCTCCAGTTTTTAATGGAACCGTGCCTCCAAATTATCTAGATACTGAAATGGAGGCTATTGGAACGCCTAATTTGGCTCAAAATGGGTTAAGCGAAGATTTAGGGAGATATTATAGTTTTAAAACTGAAGAACGAAAGCATTTCTTTAAAACACCAACGATAAGAAATATAGCAAAAACTTCTCCTTATATGCATAATGGTGTTTTTGAAACACTTGAAGAGGTGGTTGATTTTTATAATAAAGGCGGGGGAGTAGGTTTAGGTTTTGATTTACCAAATCAAACTTTGCCATTTGATAATTTAGAACTAACTGATCAGGAAATAAAAGATCTCGTTTCCTTTATGGAAACATTAACCGATGAATAAAAGCTGCTTCAAAGCAGCTTTTTTTATTAACACAATTTTATCATATACGAGGCAATACTTTCTCGTAATTTTGCCGAACTTATCTTTACTTTTTGTTTTTAACCGAAGATGAGTTGAAATTTAATCAGATGAGACACTTTTTGAAAGTCATAGCCATAGCTACGAATGAATAAAGTAACGAAATATGGGGGAATTTCAGTCATTTTTAGGGAATAGAAAAAGTAAAGATGAGTTCAATTTATATATCGACTAAATCAAACAAAACTTTATGCAATATTTAAAATATCTCGTAGTGTTTCTTGCGGTTGTTTCTTGTAAACCTGAATACACCGCTCAAGAAATTGTTGATGGTTCCATTAAAAATGCAGGATTAGACGTCCTTGAAAGCTCTGAATTAACATTTAAATTCAGAAACAAACATTATGCTGGACTTAGAGATAAAGGGAATTACAATTACAGTAGAATTGCAAAAATTGGTGATACCGTAACGAACGATGTTTTATCGAATAATGGATTTAGGAGATTTGTAAACGGACAGGAGATTGAATTAACGGACAAACGAATAAATCAATTAAGTAATTCTGTAAATTCAGTGCACTATTTTTCTATATTACCTTATGGTTTAAATGATAATGCTGTAAAAAAGAAGTTATTGGGAACAGTTTCCATAAAAGGAGTTGATTATTATAAAATCCAAGTAACGTTCAACCAAGAAGGTGGGGGAGATGATTTTGATGATGTGTTTTTATATTGGTTTAATTCGGAAACACTTTTATTGGAATATTTAGCTTATAAATACCATACAAGCGGAGGTGGAATTCGCTTTAGAGACATTAAAAAAGAGCATAAAGTTAACGGAGTGAGATTTCTGGATTATCAAAATCTAAAACCAAAAACGATTGATATTGATTTTTACCAAATAGATAAGTTATACGAAGAAGGAAGCCTATTGAAGGTTTCTGATATTGAATTGGTAGATATTCAATTAAATGCTAAGTAAAAATTAGATTTACGGAAAACTTTACTTTTTAAGAAAACTAACCCCCATGTTTTTTAAGTTCGGAATATTCATTGCTGTTTTTTTAGTGATATTACTCATTTTAAAAAAGGATAAAACCAAATCAGATAGAATACTCGGCTATTGGTTGTGTTTAATGGCAGTACATCTTTTTTTCTTTTATCTAAGAGATACAGAATTAATGGTAGAAATGCCATTTTTAATAGGTGTTGATTTTACTTTCCCAATACTTCAAAGTGTATTCCTGTATTTCTATGCCAGAAGTATTACTGGTAATAATTTGTCCTTAAAAGAAACATTAATACATTTAATACCAGCCTTAATTTTACTAGTTACTTCTATTCCGTTTTTTTTATTGGAGGATGAAACGAAGATTAACATTGTGATTCGACGTACAAATCATGATTTCGATTGGTATGACTATCTAAATACGTACTTTGTAATTATTTCTGGTTTTGGCTATTGCGTAGCTACCTTATTTTTAATAGATGAACATAAAAAGAACATACTACATAGGTTTTCAAATACTGATAATAAAGAGTTGATTTGGCTTAGAAACCTAACAATAGGGTTATTAATTATTTGGTTGTCGGTGTTTTTGACAGATAATCCTGCTATTATTTTTTCTTTGGTGGTACTTTTCGTTTTCTTTATAGGATTCTTCGGTATCAATCAAACGACGATTTTCTCATCTCAAAACCTCAATAAAGAAGAGTTAAATTTATCTTCACCTATAAATTCGTCTGATAATAAATCGGAAAGCATAGAGAATGAAATTCATATGAATGATGTGAAAAGACAATACGTAAAGTCTGGTTTAACAGCTGAAATGTCTGATACTATATATGGATTATTGAGATCGAGAATGGAAGTGGAAAAGTTGTTTTTGAATAATGAATTAACATTAACTGAATTAGCGAAGAATTTAGAGGTAAAATCGAATCATTTATCTCAGGTCATTAATGAAAGAGAAAATAAAAATTTTTACAACTACATAAATACATTACGTATAAACGAATTCTTGCAAATCCATAGGGCGCCAGAGAACAAAAATCTTACAATTTTTGCAATGGCTTTAAATTGTGGGTTTAAGTCTAAATCTACTTTTAACAAACATTTTAAGTTAATCACTGGAAAAACTCCTAAAGATTATGTGAAATCATAATTAATTGATTTTTAACAGCTAAAAAAGGTTCGAACGGATAAGTTCGAACCTTTTTTTCATTCTAGCCGATAGGTTGGGTCGATTTTAATGTTTTAACACTTCAATTTTGCCTCAGTAATTAAACTTAAAAGTACAATTAATGAAGAATTTTATTGCAATATGTTTATTGTTAATTCCGGCATTTGTTACTGCACAAAACATAACAGTAAGGGGAACTGTTAAGGACAAGCAAAACGGAGAAAATATTTTTGGAGCTAGTATTTACGTCGAGGGGACGACTATTGGTAGTATGACTAATGAATACGGTTTTTATTCGATTACACTACCTAAAGGCGAAAATACGATTATAGTGAGTTTTGTTGGTTACAAAACCATTTATAAACAAATTAATGGGGAAGCGAATATTACATTAAATTTTGAAGCAGAACCTGAATCTACACAATTATCTGAAGTGGTTATCGATGGAGGGAAATCTAAAAAAGTAAATATCAGATCACCGCAAATGGGGGTTTCAAAACTTCAAATTAAGGAGATTGAGAAAATACCTGTCGTATTAGGCGAACCTGATATTTTAAAATCCATTCAAAGCTTACCGGGAGTTACTAATGGAGGAGAGGGATCAAGTGGTTTTAATGTAAGGGGAGGAGCAGCTGATCAGAACTTGGTTCTTCTTGATGAGGCCACAATTTACAATACAGCGCATTTATTAGGTTTTGTATCTATTTTCAATTCTGACGCTATTAAAGATGTAAAATTATATAAAGGAAGTATTCCAGCTGAGTTTGGAGGTAGGGTGTCTTCAGTACTCGATGTGCGTCAAAAAGATGGAAATAGCAAACGATTTACCATTAATGGTGGAATAGGAATAGTGTCAAGTAAATTAACGATGGAAACACCTATGTTTAACAAAAAAGGATCGATGTTGTTAGCTGGGCGAGCATCTTATGCACATTTATTAGTTACGGGTGATAATAAAGCTTCTTTTTATGATGTAAATTTCAAAACCAATTATGAATTAAATGAAAACAACCGATTATACTTATCTTCTTACATTGGTAGAGATTATTTTAATACCAATTTCGTAGCCACGGATTATGGAAATACAATCGCGAACCTAAGATGGAATCATATTTTTAATGATAAACTTTTCTCTAATTTATCATTCATCTATAGTAATTACGACTATAGCATACTTCTTAATGGAATTGATTTAGATTGGAAGGCCTATATCGAAAATGTGAATATTAGGTACGATTTTAAATATTACTTGTCGGAGCGATTTAAATTTAACTTTGGATTTAATAGTGCTCTTCATGATTTTAATCCAGGAGAGATAAAGCCATTAACGGATACATCACCGATTAACCCGCTAAAATTAGATCGAAAGAACGCTTTAGAAAACGCTTTGTATTTTGATGTCAACCAAACGTTAACGGATAGATTTAGAATTTCTTATGGAGTACGTTTTTCTAGTTTTCATCGATTCCATACCGAAGATTTAAATGTATATAAAGATGGCTTAGCCGTTGTTTATAATGAGTTACTTGAAAAGTATCAAAGAGGACAAGTTATAGGAAAAACCTCTTCCATGAAATCGTATTATAATTTTGAACCAAGATTAGCTTTATCGTATGAGTTAAACGAAGGTTCTTCTGTAAAAGCAAGCTACGCAAGAACTGCACAATATTTACATTTATTATCGAACACAACAACGATTAACCCAGTTGATGTTTGGGCGCCTAGTGGCAATTTTGTGAAACCGCAAATGTCAAATCAATATGCTGTTGGATACTTTAGAAATTTTTTAGATAACGATTACTCACTAGAAGTAGAAGCTTATTATAAAACTATCGACAATCGAATTGATTATATCGATGGATCGGATTTGATAGGAAATAATAATATTGAAACAGAAATTCTTAATGGTCATATGAGATCATGTGGAGTTGAGTTTTTATTAAGAAAAAACACAGGAAGCTTTCAAGGATGGTTAGCATATACACTTTCTAAATCGGAACAACAAACACTAGGCGGAGCAGCTGGAGGGCCTGGTATTAACAATGGTGAATGGTATAATGTGAATTTTGATCGTCCACATGATTTTTCTTTAACAGGAACCTATAAACTGAATGAAAAATGGACATTTGGAGGAAACTTGGTATATCAAACAGGACGTCCGTTAACAGTACCTAATGGTCAATATAATTATTTAGGGATGTCAATTGCTGCCTATGGTGATAGAAATAGCAGTCGTTTACCAGATTATCATCGTCTTGATATTTCTGCAACATATACTCCAAGAATTGATCCGAACAGAAGATGGAGAGGTGAATGGAAGTTTGGTATTTACAATGTTTACAATAGAAACAATGCCCAAGATATTAGTTTTGGTCAAAATGCTTCAACTGGAAGTAATGAAGCTACTAAAACATCTATTTTCGGTTTGGTACCTTCTGTATCCTACAACTTTAAATTTTAATACTAACACGATTTTTGAGAGTTCAATTAAATGAATTATGAATGTCGAGTTTAACACTAATAAAAAGAAACAAATGAAATTTATAAATAAGAAAACCTTTTTCCTATTAATCACTGTTATCATGACAATTTCGTGTACAGAAGTAATTGATATGGAATTACCAGAAGGAGAAGAGAGATTGGTAGTGGAAGCTAACATTTTATGGGAAAAGAATACAACAGGAAATGAACAGGAAGTAAAACTGAGCCTTACAACTCCTTACTACAATGTAAATGAAAGAAAACCAGTTACAGATGCCACAGTAATTATAATAAACACAACGATTAATGAAACGTATAATTTCACCCAGGATGAAAATGGTTCTTATAAAACGACGACTTTTCAGCCTAATGCCAACCACGATTATTTGATTAGAATCACATATAAAGGTGAAATATACGAAGGAGCAGAGAGGCTAATGATGGTTCCGGAAATACAAGATATTTCTCAGTCAAAGTCGGAAGGCCAGGATGATGAAGTGTTGGAAGTAAAGTTCTTTTATCAAGATGCTCCTGATGAAGAAAACTATTATCTGACGGGTTTTAAAACAGAAAGAGACTTATTTACAACTTTCGATTTAACCAAAGATGAATTTATTAATGGGAATTTGATTAAAGAGACTTGGGAAAAGATAGATGATACAGATACGAGTGAAAATGAAGAATTAAAAAAGGATGATGTGGTTTCTATAGTGCATCAAGGTATATCGGAACAATACTATGTGTATATGAATATTTTAATCAATCAATACAATTCTGGGCAAGGGGGAAGTCCATTTCAGGCGATTCCAGTTAAGTTAAAAGGAAATATTGTTAATGTTACGAATAAGGATAATTACTGTCACGGATACTTTAATGTATCTGAAGTATCTAAAGCAGTATACACCGTTCAGTAACTTTTTTTCATGTTTGGTAGTTAAAAAGCCGAAGAATATTCTTCGGCTTTTACATTAAAAAATGGACTCTTTTAAAATTTTATTTATAAAGTAAATACTTTCCTCTTTTTACTTGGAATTCTTCAAGCTTTTGTTTCCATGAATTTCTTATTTCATCGGATGTTAAACCTTTTTTAATTTGTTCTTTTAATCTTTCGGTCCCCGCCAGTTTAACAAAGAAAGTATTGAAGAATTCCTTTTCCTTTGAATCACTTTGATGTCCTTGATAAAAATCGATTAACCAAGAAAGGTCTATTTTATTTAGGGGTTTAACATTTCTCAAGTCATATCCATAACACACTTCATTTTTATGCTTAGGGTATTTAGCTCCTTCGTTTGGTACTGGTGTGAATTGATATGAGTATCTCTTTAAATCATAAAAAGGAGTACCAACTACTTGAAACTGTTCAGAAGTACCTCTTCCTACAGAAACATTGGTTCCTTCAAAGAAACATAAACTTGGATATAGGTTAATCGAAACGTCATTTGGTAAGTTTGGAGAAGGTTTTATAGGTAAACTATATTTAGTTTGATGCGTATAGTTTTCCAATGGAATCACGGTTAAATTGCATTGAATACCATTTTCTAACCAATGTTCTCCATTAATCATTTTACCATATTCTCCGATAGTCATTCCATAAACAATAGGAACTGGATGCATCCCAACAAAGCTTTTATGTTTCATTTCAAGTACGGGACCGTCGATGTAGTGCCCGTTTGGATTTGGACGGTCTAATAAAATAACGGGAATGTTCGCTTCGGCACAAGCCTCCATCACATAATGCAAAGTAGAAATGTATGTGTAAAATCGAGCCCCTACATCTTGGATATCAAAAACAACAATATCTACATCTTTTAGCTGTTCAGGATAAGGCTTTTTGTTTTTACCGTATAACGAGATTATTGAAAGTCCCGTTTTGGTATCAATTCCATCCTTAACTGTTTCTCCTGCATCTGCTTTTCCTCTAAAACCGTGTTCAGGAGCAAAAACTCGTTGAACTGTTATGTTTTTATTTGAATGTAAATAATCAACTAAATGCTGATGAATCATTTCTGATCCCATAACATTCGGAGAAACTTCCTTTCGTTGCAATGTTTCAATAACCGATGTTTGATTTGCTACAATAGCAACGTTCTTGTTCTTAAGTAAATCAAGATACAATTCGGTTCTATTCGCACCAGTCTTTAATATTTTGGCTATTTTTTTCTCTGGCTGAACTTTTTTTTGAGAATGCTGAGCGCAAGAAACAAGTTTAAAACAGATGGAAAAAAACAATAATAAATATGTACTTTTGGAGTACTTTAAAATCATAACTTTTGAATTTCGAATTATTTATTGCCAAAAGAATAATTGCTGGCAAAGGGTATAAAAATAGTATATCGTCACCAATAATAAAAATTGCAACTATTGCCATTACTTTGGGAATTACGGTTATGTTAATTGCGGTATCAATTGGTTCGGGATTTCAAAAGAAGATTAGAGATAAAATGTCTGGGTTTAAAGGGCATGTTCAAATTGTAAATTACGATAATAACAATTCTGAAGTTTCATTAGCATCCATAGAAAAGAATCAGCCGTTTTATCCGAAATTTGAGAATGTTGATGGTATCAAAAATGTTCAGGTTTTTGCAAATAAATTTGGTGTTATTAGAACTGAAACCGATTTTGAAGGTGTTATTTTTAAAGGAGTTTCGAGTGATTACGATTTTACGTTTTTCAAAGAATACCTAAGAGAAGGAAGGTTACCTGATTTTTCTCTTAAAAGAAATAAAGAAATTTTGATTTCTCAATCGATAGCAAATCGTTTGCATTTAAAACTGCAGGATACTATCCAAATTGTATTTAATGCGGAAAAACACAAAAACAAATTTGCTCAGCGAAAACCAATTATTGTCGGAATATATAATACAGGTTTTGAGCAATTTGATAAAACCATGTTGATTGGTGATATCCGAGAAGTTCAACGTTTAAATAAATGGACAGAGAATGAAATTGGAGGCTTTGAGGTGTTAATAGATGATTTTGATGATTTAGCGTTAAAAGGAGATGAAATCTACAGCTCAATACCAGTAACATTGAATAGTGCCACCATTGCTGAGAATTACCCGTTAATTTTCAATTGGTTAGATATCTTAGATAATAATGTTTGGGTAATCATTGGTATTATGATTTTAGTCGCAGGAATTAATATGGTTACAGCTTTACTTGTATTGATCTTAGAACAAGTACAAATGGTAGGTGTTTTAAAAGCTCTGGGAAGTCCGAATTGGAGTATCCGTAAAGTGTTTTTATACAACGCTTCGTATTTAATTCTGAAAGGATTGCTCTATGGAGACATTATTGGAATCTCACTTTTAGCTATTCAAAAATATGGAAAGTTTATTAAGCTCGATCCTGAAAACTACTATGTATCCACAGTTCCAGTTTCTTTAGATTTTCTTTCCATACTGCTTTTAAATATTGGAACTTTAGTATTATGTTTTTTGATGTTAATTGTACCATCCTACATTATAACCAAAATAAAACCTTCTAAATCCATTAAGTTCGCTTAACTATTATTAATGATTTTATATTCATGATACATTTTGTCGTGAATAAAAGAAAATTTTAACACCATTTCCTAGAAATTACCAAAAATCACCCTTGAGTTCGTCGTAAGTTTTCGTTAATTTGTACGTGTAAACTGATAACTTATAATGAATTATTCAAAAAATATACTTGAAACCATTGGTAATACACCTTTGGTCAAGTTAAATTCTGTTACCAAAGAAATAGATGCTTTGGTGTTGGCGAAGGTTGAAACTTTTAACCCAGGGAATTCTGTAAAAGACCGCATGGCTTTAAAAATGATTGAAGATGCTGAAGCGGATGGAAGATTGAAACCAGGAGGGACTATTATCGAAGGTACTTCAGGGAATACAGGAATGGGACTTGCTTTAGCCGCTATTGTGAAGGGATATAAATGTGTTTTCGTAATATCAGATAAACAGTCAAAGGAGAAAATGGATATTTTAAGGGCAGTAGGAGCGGAAGTAATTGTTTGTCCTACAAACGTTGAGCCTGAAGATCCAAGGTCTTATTATTCTGTTTCAAAAAGGTTGGGTGAAGAAACACCTAACTCTTGGTACGTAAATCAATATGACAATCCTTCCAATGCAGTCGCTCACTACGAGCAAACAGGGCCTGAAATTTGGGAGCAAACAGAAGGTAAAATCACCCATTTTGTTGTTGGAGTTGGAACAGGAGGAACCATTTCAGGAACAGCCAAGTTTTTAAAAGAGAAAAATCCAAATATTAAAATTTGGGGAATTGACACTTATGGATCGGTGTTTAAAAAATATCATGAAACAGGTATTTTTGATGAAAATGAAATCTATCCGTACATCACTGAAGGAATTGGAGAAGATATTTTACCTAAAAATGTAGATTTTAGTTTAATTGATGGTTTTACAAAAGTAACAGATAAAGATGCCGCCGTTTATACTAGAAAAATAGCGAAAGAAGAGGGAATCTTTGTTGGGAATTCGGCTGGGGCAGCTATTAAAGGTTTGTTACAGCTAAAAGATAAATTTAAACCTGATGATGTTGTTGTAGTTTTATTTCATGATCATGGAAGTAGGTATGTAGGTAAAATGTTTAATGACGATTGGATGCGAGATAGAGGTTTTTTAGAAGAAGAAATTACTACCGCAGAAGATTTAGTACGTTCTCATATTGATAAACCTTTAGTAACGGTTCAAACAGAAGAACTGGTAAGTCATGCCATTGAAAGAATGAGAGAGTTTAAAATTTCTCAAATTCCTGTGAAAGACAGTAATGGTTTTGTTGGATCTGTTGATGAAAGTACTTTGTTGCACAGTTATTTAGAAGATAAAAATATAGCTGAAAAACCAATTAAAGTAATTATGAGAAACGAGTATCCAATTGTAAAGAAGGATACTTCAATAGATAATGTTTCGAAGCTTATTAATAAAGATAATCAAGCGGTTTTAGTCGATTTGGACAATGGTAAATACCATATTATCACAAAGTATGATATTATTAGTGCGATGGCTTAAGTTAATATCTTATAAGGTAATAGAAAAATTCCATGTTACTGGCTTGCAACATGGAATTTTTTTATTAAAAATCTCATCGACAATATAAGTTTCAGGTATATTTGAAAAAGGAAGGATTAACATAATTATTATCTAAAAAAGGATAAGTAGAGATTTATAGAGATGAAGTTTAAACTAAAAAAAACGAAGATTACTCAAAGTGATTGGGTATCATTTATTTTAACATTAGTAGCAACATTATTTGGAGTGTTAGTGGCAATATGGTTGACGAACTCAGAAGTTAGAAAAAAAGAAAAAGAAGATACGGTCAAGTTATTACAAACTGCAAAAAGGATTGTGAATAATACGTTTGAGTATAGTGAAAATCTTAATCAAGCTTTGTTGTCTTTTGAAAAAGATACAGTGAACTATACAAAGGAGTCTATTTCAAATTTGAAAACAAATAATCCCATTCCGTATCCAAATTTATTGGAAGGTATTGTGGTGAATGAACTAGTTTCAAGAAATATATCAGAATATTCGCATAGTTCCATTTATAATTGTTTGATTAATCTAAGGAAGTTGTCAAGTTATGCAACAGTTGAGTATTACTTAAAAACTCTTGAAGAGATGATAGCTATGTTAGATCTTGAAATAGAATTGCTTAATGGTAAAATTGACATTCAAGAACTCGAGTCTAAAATCGCAGTTATTCGTAAAGAACTTGAAGTAAAATATTCTTCAAAGAATGTGCTTAGAGTTAGATCGGGTGATTAGGTATTCGTTTTGGATACATACAGAGTGATTATAAAATAAATAAGTTTTATGAAAAGGAACTTGAAAGCTGTTTTTTTTGATTTTGATGGAACCATTGTTAATTCGGAGATCTTCCATTATCGATGTTTGAATAAAATTTTAAATGGACTAGGAGTTAATTTAGATGAGTCAGATTATTTATCGAATTATGCAGGTATTCCAACCGATGTAAATTCTGAACGAATTGTAGTTAAATTCGAATTAAAAATAACGCCAGATGAGCTTACAGAAAGAATAGAAGAACTGGTTGTGGAGCATCAGAAAACTCACGATCCTATATTTATGCCTTTCGCCAAAGAATCAATAAATCATTATAAGAATAAAGGGCTTAAACTAGGAATAGTAACTGCTAGTCCATATAGGAGTGTTGCCAATTTTTTCCAGAAAAAGTCTTTCGACAACCATTTTAGTTTTACGGTTACTTTTGATGATGTTGAAAATAGTAAACCAAATCCCGAATGTTATTTGCAAGCATTAGAAAAATCGAATTGCAAATCTTCCGAGGTTATTGTTTTTGAAGATACTGAGAATGGAGTAAAAGCTGCTAAGGCGGCAGGTTTAACTTGTTTCGCAATTCAGAGCGAAAAAGATTTACATTTTAAATTAGAAGCGGCAGATAAAATATTCAATAGTTTAAAAGAGGCTAATGCTTATGTTGCGGCTAATTTTACTCACTAAGTGAGATTAAAATGCGAGCACTTTTAGAAATTTTAAAAAAGTCTTCGTTGGATGGCTAGTGGGTTTGCTCCGAGATAGTTGACTCCAGGGTAGATGTATCATCAATTAATAAATAAACTAAAATTAATTAAAAGTTGAATAGATGAAACAGTCAATTGTTCATATTGCATTAGTTGTAAAAGATTATGATGAAGCTATTGAGTTTTACACGCAGAAACTTCATTTTGAATTGATAGAGGATACCTATATACCAGAGCAAGATAAAAGATGGGTGGTAGTAGCACCTCCTAATTCAACAGGAACTACCATTTTATTGGCGAGAGCTTCTAATGAGGAGCAGGAAAGTTTTATTGGAAATCAAGCAGGTGGTAGAGTTTTTCTTTTCTTAAATACAGACGATTTTTGGCGTGATTACAACGAAATGCTATCCGAAGGAATTGAGTTTGTAAGAGAGCCGAAAGAGGCAGAATATGGTACAGTTGCTGTGTTTAGAGATTTATATGGAAATCTGTGGGATTTACTGCAGTTGAATAAATAATCAAGTTCAAAACTCTAGTTATTTAAGTTTTTAGAAATGAGTAATGATATAGAAATTAGATTTTTGGATCACGTAGCCATACGAGTTGCTAATATGGAAAATTCAATAGATTGGTATCAAAAGGTTTTAGGTTTAAAAAAGTATCAATTACCGAAATGGGGTGATTATCCAATTTTTATGCTATCAGGAAAGTCGGGCGTTGCTTTATTTCCTGAAAATCTTGATGAGCCTCTAGTTAATATAGCTTCAAGAAATAGAAAGATTGATCATTTTGCGTTCAATGTAACCAATGAAAATTTCAAAAAGGCAAAAAAGAGATATTCAGAATTGGGATTAGAATTTACATTTCAAGATCATCATTATTTTCATTCTATTTATACCTTGGACCCTGATGGTCATAAAGTAGAGTTGACCACTATAATGGTTGATGAAGATGATTTCTATAACTAGACCAAGAAGAATTATAAAATCCAAAAGCCCGCTCTGAGAGCGGGCTTTTGTTAATCAACTAATTCAAATAATTTACACAATGAAAACAAAACTAATTTGTTTACAAACTATTAGTTTCAAATTCTGTGCCAAAATTATAAAATATCAATTTTAAATTATTTGAATTTTATATATTTTACATTTAATTAACAGAATAACGTTAAAAAGTTAACGGATTACTAATGGTTAACTTGCATGTTTATGAGCTTTATAAGAAGAACGTACTAAAGCACCACTTTCTACATACATGAATCCCATCTCTAAACCAAGCTCTTCGTACTTCTTAAATTGATCTGGTGTTATAAATTGCTTAACAGGTAAATGTTTTTTTGTGGGTTGTAAATATTGACCGATGGTAATAACATCTAAGCCAACACCTCTTAAATCTTTCATCGTTTGAATTACTTCCTCTTCCGATTCTCCTAATCCTAACATAATTCCAGATTTTGTACGCATACCGTTTTCTTTTAGATATTTTAAAACACCTAAACTACGATCGTATTTCGCTTGAATTCTTACTTCTCTTGTCAATCTTCGTACAGTTTCCATATTATGAGAAACTACCTCAGGGTGTACTTCAATAATACGATCGATTAACTTTTCATTTCCTTGGAAATCTGGAATCAAAGTTTCTAAAGTAGTATTTGGATTTGCACGCCTAATTGCTTGAACCGTTTCAGCCCAAATAATAGAACCACCATCTTTTAAATCATCTCTATCTACAGATGTAATTACAGCGTGCTTGATATTCATTAATTTGATAGAACGAGCTACTTTTTCAGGTTCGTCCCATTCAACAGTTTCAGGTCTTCCAGTTTTTACACCACAAAATCCACATGATCTTGTACAAACATTTCCTAAAATCATAAATGTAGCAGTTCCTTCTCCCCAACATTCTCCCATATTAGGACAACTACCACTTGTACAAATTGTATTTAACTTGTATTTATCAACAAGGCCTCTTAGTTCGGTGTATTTTTTACCAACAGGTAGTTTAACACGTAACCATTTTGGCTTCTTTGTTCTTTCAGGTAAAACTACAGATTCGTTTGCCATTTTTAATAACTAAATTGAGACAACAAATTTACGAAGAAAAGATTTAGAAATTAAGCAAAAACCAAATACTGAATAAAATTAAAAATACAATTCCAGAAATGCTCAATATTTTTAAACCAACTCCAGGCCTGTGTTTTTCTGGCGTATGCTTTCCAGTTATTAAAATATAATTTAAAATGGCATAGAAAGGTGCGGTCAAAAATGATAAAATAGTGGCAATTCTAATGAGAAAACCCATATCTGATAAAAAGTACTTTAAGATGATGAACGTTCCACATGCCAAAATAACCAACCAAAGCCAATAGGAAAGAATTGCTTTTCTTTTGAAAATAAGGAAAGAAGTTTTTTCCATGGCACGAGGAGAAGCATCTAGTGTTGTTAGGGTTGTACTAAACATTGTTGTAAATGCGGCAACACCAATAAATATATGCGCAAATTCACCCAAGTTTTTGGTATAAAGGTTAATTAGTTGTGATGCAAATACAGTTCCTTTACTCGAAAATGTTTGACCAGTTTTAAACATTACCATTGTGCCTAAAATGACAAAACAAACGCTTAAAAAAAGTGTACCGATATAGCCTACATTAAAGTCGAAAATTGCTTGCTTGGGCTTAATTTTTTCAAAAGTGGTTTTGTTTTTTTCCACAGACCATAAAGAATGCCAAATTGAAATGTCTAAAGGTGCAGGCATCCATCCTAAAAAAGCTATTAAAAAAGTAATTTCAGCGTTACCAGAAGGTAGTATTTGCGTAAACGTGAATCCTTTATTTGTACTAAATATTGCAACCAACACAGTGAGAATAGTACTTACTGTTAAGATAACAACAATATATTTCATTAAGTTATCAAGAACTTTATATTTTCCGAATAGAAGAATGGCAAAACTTACAGCGCAGATAACGCCAGACCATAAAACAACATCGTTACTAATACCAAATAGGTGAGAGGCCAAACCAGCTGTAACAATTGTAACTGCTGCTTGAATGGTAAACATTGTAGCGAAGTTTAGTATGTAATAGCTTATTAAAACTCCTTTACCAAGTTTTCGATATCCATCCAATAAAGTTTCTCCAGTTGCTGAAGCATACCGAGGACCGTATTGAAAAAAAGGATATTTAAATATATGAACTAATACAAGGGCCCAAAGTAAACCAAAACCAAATTCAGCTCCAGCTCTGGTAGATTGAACCAAATGAGATACACCAATTGCAGCTCCCGCAAAAAGTAATCCTGGTCCAATAGTTGAAAAAGCTTTTTTCATGACCTTTAAAGGGAATTAAAATCTCGCTAAAGGTAGGTAAAAAATAGCGTAACGATAATAAATTAAGGTGAATTTTGGTTAGTTACAGGTTTTTTGTGAGTTATGGTGTGTTTTTTATTATTTCAGCTAAAAGTTTTCTTGCTCTTAATAATTTTACTTTAACATTGTTCATAGGCTCGTTCAATTGAGTGGCGATTTCTTTGTAACTCAACTCCTGAAAATAACGAAGATTTATTACTTCTTGATATTTAGGTTTCAATTGTTTAATATCTCGAAGAAGTTTTGCCAAGTTTTGTTCAGTAATAATTTTATCTTCAGGGCTAGGAGAATCATCAATAACGTAAAAAGCTTCTTCTTCTTTTTCATTAGTGGTAGTAACTGAAATAGAAGCTTTTTTCTTCCTAAGGAAGTCTACATAAACATTTTTAGAAATAGCAATTAACCAAGTTTTGAATTGATATTCTTCATTAAAAGAATCTATTTTTTCAAAGGCTTTTGAAAAGGTTTGAATAGCAATGTCTTCTGCATCATTATCGTTTTCCGTTCTTTTTAAGAGGTAATAATAAACACTTCCCCAAAATTGGTCTAAAAGAAAGTTAAATGAAATTTGTTTACCCTTTTTGGCGTCTTTAATATGTTTTAAAACTAATTCTGTATCTATTTTCAAAGCTTAGGTTTTGAGACTAAGTTTAATATCAAGGTAAAAAGTACAAAAAATACATAACTTATGTCCAATATTGGTAAAAAATATAATAACTGATTTTCTTTAAGTTTCACCGCAGCCTTCCCAATGAATATATATTGGAAAAGTATGTAAAAAGCGATAGCTAAGAGACCAAATATTAGATTATAAAAACATAAATAAATAGAACTAACCCAAAAAAGGAGTTTAGTAAGATTAAATATACCAAGAAAAAATCTTGTTTTACCCGAGTAAAATTTTCTTAGAGCATGGTGTTTTCTGAATGTAGAAATAAATTCTGAAAAATTGATGGTAAACTGCTCTTTAACAAATGAATCAGTTGATAATTGTATTTGAGCTTTAGCTATTCCTTTAGAGTCTTTTAAAAATAAATCTGTTTCAGCATCATTGATATTAATATGATTGATAAAACCTTTAACATTAAAAAACAATTCCTTGCTATAGGCAAAGTTTTCATGATACCCCCGATAAGGATTATTAAGTTTGGCAAACGTTAACATTTTCAAAGAGGATAAAGTGTTGTAAAATCGAATGAAAATGTTGCCAAGTGAAAACTTTTTACTTGTTAAGGACTTATAACCAATAACAACACTCGTTTTGTCTACCAATTTTGAGCTCATTTCTTTTATCCAGAATTTGCTCAAAGGTTTACAATGAATGTCAAAAAATAGTAAATAACCATTACTAGCAGCTTTGATACCTAAGGTTAAAGCATATTTTTTATTTCCCCAGAAGGCCTCTTTATTTTCAACATTGACCACCTTTATGTTATTATGATTCTGTCGAAAATTTTTGATGATATCCAAACTTTCGTCTGATGAAGAATGGTTTACCAAAACTATTTCAAAATCGCTGTATTCCTGGTGAATAATTGACTCTAAATTTTGCTTCAATTCATTTGCATTGTTTTTAATGTAAATGATTACTGAAATTGCTTTAGTTTTATTTGTCAATCCACCATTTCTTTTACTGTTGAAAGGAAGCGTAAAGAAAAATAAATAGTAAATAAACTGTACCAAAAGAACTGCAATTAAAATGCAGTAAAGTGCAGTAATAAACATACTTTTTTAACTATTAATTGTGTTGAGGTTCGCTACAGGTGTCGAATTGGTCAGGAGTTTTACCACAAAAACCACAGGCTTCTCCTGATTCATTTAAAACAGGGTTTTGACTCGCACATGTTCCTGCAAATTCACCGTCTTTTTTAGCCCATATTTTTATAGCAATACCAGCAAATGCAAGGGCTAGCATACCAATTGTCACAAAAACTAATTTCATTTTATAAAGAATTAAAGCACAAAGATACTAAATCTAAAAATCATAGTGTTTATGAAATAAATTGAATCAATAAAAAAAAATCCATTATATTTTAAACTATTATTGATCTTCGAGGTCTAATAAGTATTAGTTTATAAATAGTTTAAAAGTGTTTTTATGAAAAACGTAAGAAAAATGTTCAGTATCGTAGCGATAACTGTTTTAATGTGTAGTTGTAGTTCTGACAATAATAATGAGGTAAATGATAATTCAGATCCGGTGAATGAAACCGTTTATGATATCAGACCTATTTTGTCAAAATTTGATAATGTAGACGGATTGAGTTATGAAATTCAAGGTGATTATGTAGTTTTTACCACGAATAACCTTCCAAACCACAAAAGCCCATATTGGGATCAGAATAATCCATTGTATGAACCATATAACGGAACAAATCCTAATTGGCATCAAAACCCAAATACAATTCAAAGCCAAAATATAACGTTAAGAATTCCTTTGTACCCAAAAGAAGCTTCGGTGAAGGAAGCTACATCCCTTGGACCTATTGGAATTTCAGTTAATGGGGTGGTGTTTTATAATCAATATGCCGGCCCTAATAATGAACCATTAACAAATGAAATTGATTCTTTCGATCAATATTTAGGGCATCCTCAACAAGGAGGACAGTATCACTATCACATAGAACCTTTGTATTTAACAGAACAATTTGGTAAATCTGCTTTTCTTGGATTATTGGCAGATGGTTTTCCTGTTTATGGTCCTCTTGAAGGAAATACAACAATTACTAGTGATGATTTAGATGTTTATCACGGTCATATTTCTGCGACTACAGATTTTCCGGATGGAATTTATCACTATAATATAACGGCTGATGCTCCATATTTAAATGGAAATGGATATTACGGAACTCCTGGAACTATAACACGATAGTAAATGAAAATTCAGAGCTCAATTTTAGTAGGGTTGGTATTTTGTTTTTGTTTTAACTGTAAAACAGAATGCTCTACTGATACTATATACAAGTTTTCCAAAGAGGACTTTTCTTTAATTAACGGTGTTCTTTTCTTTCAAAATGAAGAGTTCTCTGGAAAACTGAGCTCATATGATCCGGTAAATTATACTTCTATTCTAACGGATTATTGTGATGGAAGAAAAAATGGATACGAAGTAAAAAGATACGACAACCAAGAATTAGCAGAAGAAAGATTCTATAAAGAAGGTGTGAAAATAGGTGTTCATAAAGGCTGGTGGAAAAATGGTAAACAAAAATTTGAGTATTATTTTAATGCGTTAGGTGAGTATAATGGAATAGTAAAAGATTGGTATAAAAGTGGACAAATTTTTAAATTTTTCAATTATACCAATGGAAAAGAGGAAGGGGCACAAAAAATGTGGCAACCCGATGGAAAAATAAGAGCCAACTACGTAACAAAAAATGGTGAACGCTATGGCTTAATTGGTTTAAAAAAATGTTATACTGTAAATATAAAGGATGAGAGTATTCAATAAATTGATTTTAGTGATATGGGTATCAGTGTCATGTACAACGACCTCAAAAAATAATGAAGGACTACCGTTTTTTAACTCTGCGGAGCTCAATCCTGAATGGATCTCAAGTGATAATCCTAATTATGAAAAGATTCATACCATACCTGACTTCGAGTTTGTTAATCAGGAAGGGAAGAGGGTTAGTCAGGAAACTTACAAAGGTAAAATTTATGTTGCCGATTTCTTTTTTACAACTTGTCCTGGAATTTGCCCGATGCTCGAAAAAAATATGAGTAAACTTCAAGATGCATTTAAAAATGATGATAACGTATTGTTATTGTCACACTCAGTAACACCATTGAAAGATTCTGTTTCAGTTTTAAAAGAATATGCTATCGAGAACAATGTTATCACATCGAAATGGAATTTGGTAACTGGCGATAAAAATCATATTTATGATATTGCGAGAAGCGGATATTTTGCAGATGAAGATTTTGTAAAAACGGGAGATGTAAATGCTTTTATACATACAGAGAATTTTGTTCTGGTAGATAGAGAAAGACGAATCCGCGGTGTTTATAACGGTACTCTAGCAATTGAGGTAGAACGACTTATTAAGCACATAAATATGCTGAAAAAAGAAAATAATATTTAAAAATGTGACCGATTAAAAAATTTGGTGTCATATAAGTGTGAATAACCCTAAAATACTTATAATCATGAATTGGTCAAATACTATCTTAGATTTAATAAATACAATTTTTAGTACTAGAAAAACTGTTTTAATTCCTGTTAAAGTTGAAAAGAGAAACAGAAGAAATTTTTAATTAGTTTTTTAGCTACTATTGAAAGAATAAATACCCCTCTCCAGCTAAACGCCCTTAATTATCCGCTTTTTTAATAAGCATTTAATATAAGTTTAGAGTTGGGAGTACGAATGAATCAATATTCTGTGCAATTGAAAATTTTAATTCCCTTTAAGATTTAGAAATAAAAGAATAAGGTTACAATATTTGGCTATTCTCATTTGAAAAGCAAAATTTCCCTCTAAATTCAATTACCCTGAATTATCCGCATTTTTTTTTAATTGAATACTATTTAAGCGAATTTTTAGTTTAGATATATAGAAATGTGACTTATTCAAATTTTATGTGTCATAATAAATGAATAACCCCTTAAAGTCATTCAATTATGAAATTATCAAATAACATTTTAGCTTTAATCAACGCAATTTTCAGTACTAGAAAAACAGTTTTAATCCCAGTAAAAGTAGAAACTAGAAATAGAAGGACATTCTAAATAATGTTCACTTCAATTTCTAAATCTATAGAAAAGTTTTCGAATATCGTTTTTTGAATTCTTTGAGCTAAATTATAAACATCCTTACCTGAAGCATTACTATAATTCACTAACACTAAGGCTTGTTTTTCATGAACTCCATAATCACCGAAACGTTTTCCTTTAAAACCTGATTGTTCAATTAACCATCCAGCAGGAACCTTTATTTCAGTTTCTGAAACAGGATATGAAGGTATGTTGGGATGTTTTTTTTGTATTTTTTCGAAGAGCTCTTTTGATATTACAGGGTTTTTAAAGAAACTCCCACTATTCCCAATTTTTTTTGGATCAGGCAATTTTGACTCACGAATTGCAATAACTACATCGGAAACATCTTTAATTGTTGGAGATGCAATTTTTCGTTCCTTTAATTCTTTTTCAATAGCACCGTAAGAGGTGTTTAGTTTATGCGTTTTTTTTGTTAAATTAAAACTAACAGAAGAGATTATATATTTTCCTTTAGCTTCGTTTTTAAAAATAGAGTTTCTATATCCAAATTGGCAATCTTTGTTCGAAAAACTATGTGTTTTACCAGTAGCTATTTCAATAACTTCTACCTTGGTAATAACATCCTTAACTTCGACACCATAAGCGCCAATATTTTGAATAGGGCAGGTTCCGACATTACCAGGAATCAAAGAAAGATTTTCTATTCCTCCGTAATCTTCAGAGATACACCATAAAACAAACTCATGCCAATTTTCTCCAGCATTAACAGTTAAATGAACAGAATTCTCACTTTCGCGATCAATAGAAATTCCTTTTATGTTAATATGAACAACAAGTTGGTCAATATCTCTTGTTAGAAGCATGTTACTTCCGCCACTTATGACGAAAATATCCTTTTCAATTTTTAGAAGTTCTTGTAAATGATATACAGATTCTATAGAAACAAAACGTTTGGCATTCACATGAATACCAAACGTGTTAAACTCTTTTAGAGATATGTTTTGTTGTATTTTCAAACTATTGATTATTGTATTGTTCTAACGCTACTTTTAGTATTTCTACACAACGAGTTAAGTCTTCTTTGTTCAATACATAAGCGATACGTACCTGATTTAAGCCTTCTCCTTTTGTAGAGTAGAAACCACCTGCAGGTGCAACCATTAGAGTTTCATTGTTGTGATGGAATTTTTCTAAAATCCATTGAGCAAAATCTTCAGAGTTTTCAACTGGTAATTCAGCGATACAATAAAATGCACCTTTTGGATTTGCCACGCGAACTCCTTCAATTTTTTGTAATTCAGAAATTAAAATATTTCTTCTTTCTTGATATTCTTCAATAACTTCGTCAAAATAAATTTGAGGAGTTTCTAATGCCGCTTCACTAGCTAATAAAGCATACGTAGGAGGACTTAAACGTGCTTGAGCAAATTTAAGTGCTGTATTGATAAACTCTTCGTTTCTAGATACAATACAACCGATTCTAGCTCCACACATGCTATAACGCTTTGAAACAGAGTCAATCATAATGGTGTGTTGATCTAATCCGTCTAAAGACATTACAGAATTATGCTTTTCACCATCATAAGTGAACTCACGATACACCTCGTCAGCAATTAAGAATAAATCGTGTTTTACAACTATTTGCTTTAACTTTTCTAATTCTTCCTGGCTGTAAAGGTATCCAGTTGGATTTCCAGGGTTACAAATTAAAATAGCTTTTGTTTTTGAGGTAATTAACTTTTCAAAGTCTTCAATAGCAGGTAATGCGAAGTTATTTTCAATTTTCGAAATAACAGGTACTACTTTAACTCCAGAAGCAGTTGAAAAACCATTGTAATTAGCGTAAAAAGGCTCAGGAATAATAATTTCATCTCCTGGATCGGTAATACTACCAATCGTAAATAATAACGCTTCAGATCCACCAGTAGTAGCAATGATATTATTCGCCGCAACGTTAATATCGTTTTTCCCGTAGTAATCAGCTAATTTAGTTCTATATATTTCAGATCCTTCAGAACGAGCATATGATAATACTTCAATAGAATTATTTTTCACAGCATCTAAGGCAACTTGAGGAGTTTTAATATCAGGTTGACCAATATTTAAATGATAAACCTTTGTTCCATTTTTTTTTGCAGCCTCAGCATAGGGAACCAATTTTCTTATTGGTGATTGAGGCATTGAATTTCCTTTATTAGAAATAGATGGCATTTTTCAAAAAAATTAGTTGTTTATGCGGCAAATTTGCGAAAATATTTTGATAAAATAACTGCGTTTTAATTAAAAAAATAAGGTTAAAAATATCCTAAATTTTATATCAAATAAAAATATGATTGTATATTTAGTAAAACCCTAAAAATTAGTCCTTGAATAAAAAAATACTTTTACTCTTACTGTTCTCAATTTCAGTGATTAAAGCGCAGTCTAAATTCCAATTTATAAAAAAATCAGAAAAAGAAGTCGTTCAATTTCGTTTAATTAACAATTTAATAGTCTTTCCGTTAAGTATAAATGGAAAGGAGCTTTCGTTTATTTTAGATACAGGAGTTAGAAAGTCGATACTTTTTAATTTAAGCAAAAAAGATAGTTTAACTCTTAAAAACACGGAGAAGGTTTTTATCCGTGGTCTTGGGTCGGGAAAACCAGTAGAGGCGATCCGTTCAAAAAACAATGAAATTCGGATTAAAAACATATTAGGTTTTAGCCAAGAAATTTTTGTGATTTTGGACGATACATTTAAACTCTCTTCCAAAATGGGAACGACTATTCATGGAATTATTGGCCATGATTTGCTTAAGGATGTGATTGCAAGGGTTAATTACAATACCAAGACATTAACACTATATAAACCCGAAACATATGAACAACCCAGGTGTGGCTCCTGTGAGGTACTTGACTTAGAGTCTTATAAAAACAAGCCATTTGTGAATATCTCCGTTAGTACTGATGATAATAGAAAGGATATTCCTGTTACCATGCTTATAGACTCTGGAGGAAGTGATGCTATTTGGATGTTTGAAGGAACGGATAAAAACATTGCAACACCTGAAAAGTATTTTATTGATATTTTGGGAGAAGGATTAAGTGGAACTATTTATGGTAAAAGAAGTAGAGTAAAAGAAGTAAAAATAGGTAAGTACGTACTTGAAAAACCAACAGCTTCATTTTTGGACACTATATCAACGTTAAATGCTAGAAAATTTAAAAAGCGTAATGGAAGTATAGGTGGAGGTATATTAAAACGATTTAAGGTTTGGATTGACTATCCGAATAAAAAACTAACGTTAAAAAAATCTAGTTCATTGAAGAAAGGTTTTCATTACAATATGAGTGGGCTACATGTAGTTTACAATGGTTTAGAACTGGTAAAAGAGAAAAATGCATTAAAGGCCCGAACGAGCTTTACAACTGATGATACCTCAGGAAATGTGATTTCATTTGTTACAAGTTATGCCTACAAATTTAAACCTTCTTTTAGAGTGGAAAGTGTAGTTAAAGGTTCTCCAGCAGATATCGCAGGAATAGAGCCAGGAGATATCATAAAAAGAATTAATGGTAAGTTCGGACATGAATACACGTTAGAGTCCATTACAGCATTGTTTCAAGCAAAGCCCAATAAAAAAATTAGTTTGATTGTTGAAAGAGGAGTTGTAGAGTTAAGATATAAGTTTTATTTGGAACCTAGAATTTAAAAGAGTATCCAAAATAAAACAAATCATTCTTTACCAAACAGTTTTTAAATCCTCCATCGAAGCGTTGTCTACATAATTTTTAAAACTGTTAGATTCTTGTTCAAGAATATCGAATGTACAAAGACCGCCTTTAATTATTTTTGAAAGGATGTCAGTTATAGTATCCTGATCGACACCATGAAATGTTATCGGAAGTTTTGTTAATCTTTCTTTTCCATAGCAATTTTAGTTTAATTATAACCTTTTACATTTCCCATATCAAGAGTACCAATAGAAAGTTCATGTTTTGATGGGAGTAGGGCTCCCGATTCACAAGTAGTCCAGTCATTCCATGTAGCATCCATACCACCAACTGGTATAATTGATACCCACATTTTATAAGAAACAGGTTTCCCGTCTTCGTCTAGAATCCATAAATAAGAATCTCCTGGAGTGGAACCTCCTGTGGTATAAGTGATAAGCAATGCATCCTTATTTTCATAATTAACATGGCTTCGTTTTATACCTTTTTCAAAAACTTTATAGGGAGCAACTAGCCAAAAGCTATCGTTATTAAAATAATCGATAGCTTTTTGAAGTATTTCAGGAGCATTAGTTTTCTCATTTTTTACGAAAACAATACTACTTTCTGGATTTTTTGTATGTAAAGAAACTCGTTTATCATCCCACATAACGGATACTGTATCCAATTCTTTATCCCATTTATAAAAATGTTTTCCTCTAAAACTCCATTCAATAAAGCGAGTTGCTTTATAAGCTTCATAGTTCAGAGATGTTAGCATTTTTTGAGCTAATTCGTCTGCTTTTATTCCTTCTTCACCTTCTGGAATTGGTTCATTTTTACTGTAGATATAAATACCCAAAGCAACTGCGATAATTAATAGTAGAAGCCCTACAATTTTCAATAGTTTCTTCATCTTAACTAAAATAAATTTAATAGCTAAGTTACCAAATTATTTATGCTTTTCGTAGTACTCAGTAACATGTGTTGGAATGGTAATATTTTGAGCCAATTTTTCATCTGAGATGGGGGCTTCCGCCTTTTGAACTATAGGAACAATTCCTGCCCAAATTGGTAATGTTTCATCTTCAGGTTCGTCAATAGCACCTACATTTCTAACTTTGGCAGATGCGGTATCAATTGAAATTTCAATTACTAAAGTTTGATTAAGCTCTTTTTGATTCATTTCTCGTAAGCTGTCCCACCTTCCAGGAATCATATAATCGAGGACGCATTTTAAGGCAATTTCTTTTTGTTTATCGTCCTCTATTTTTTTCGGAGTTCCAAAAATAGTAGCTGAACGATAGTTTACGGAATGATGAAATCCTGAACGAGCAAGGACTAATCCATCCAAATGGGTAATGGTGATGCTCACTGTTTCTAATGAAAGTAATGATTGTAACATTCTGTTCCCATTTGATCCATGTAAATAAATTTTATCACCAATTCTTCCATAAGCCATTGGAATGCTAATAGGTACGCCGTCATAAGTATAACTGACATAGCCAAGAAACCCTGCATCAATAATTTTATTGATTTCTTCTTGATCGTACACAGCTCTATTTGCACCTCTTTTTACTCTGTTTAACTTTGATTTAGAATACTCTTTCATTTCTATTTAATTTATAAAGATTTAGAAAAAACGAAGTTGTCATAGTCTGTCTCTCCAACTCGAAATGAATAATTTCCGACTTCTAAGAACTCATTTTTTTGATAAAATTTAATCGCTCGATAATTTTTTATATAAGTTGTTAACCAAACAGTATCGAATTTCAGCTCTTTAGCTTTGTTAAGCATAACATCTAAGGTTTGTTGACCAAGTTTTAAAGGAATAAATTCATTTAGAATATATATTCTCTCCAATCTACAACAGTTGTTTGAGCTAACATTTTCATTTTTTGCGTTTAAAACAATCTTGGCGTATCCAGCTGGAAAAGAATTGTAATAAAGAATGAAGTAGATGTTATTAGTATCTTCCAAATCCTTCGCAACTTTTTCAATAGAGAAAGCCACAGTATTGTAATCAAATAAGTCTTGCTGATTTTCTATAAAATGACCGTGAGATTCAGAGTAGGTTATTCTTCCTAATAAGGCGATAAGTTCGGCATTTGATTGGTTGGCTAATTTTATTTCTAACATGTTAATTTTCTATATAGCTTGTTTTTGGAATATGACTAACTGGGAAATTAAGAGAGTTTGCAATATAACATAGCTCATTCGCTCTATGGTGCAGTTTATTGGCTTTCTCAACCATAGAGGCGTTTTGAACAACGACCATAGGTTGTAATACTATTTCAGTAAATTTTCCACCCCCATTACTGGTTTCAATCATGGTACCTTTCACATTATCTACATATTCAATAACGATAACACCAGCCTCTGAGCATAAATGAAGATACCATAGCATATGACAGGTAGAAACAGAAGAAACGAGCATATCTTCAGGATTGTGTTTGGTTTTATCTCCTCTAAAACTCGGATCTGAGGATGCTGATATTATAGGTTTGTTTTCAATAATAATTTCGTGACTACGCTCATAATCCCTATATCCAGAGGTACCCGTTCCATTATTTCCAGTCCATTTAATAGTTGCTTTGTAATTGTGTTGTTTAGACATGGTTAGTAAAAAAATAATTATTAATTCAAGTTCGTAGACAAAAATACTATATTTAAGGACTATTATTTTAGTCCAGAATTAATAAATTAAGTAGTCCAGATGTTTCCGTATAAAACTAGTTTTACACTTAAAAAGAATACGAATCAACCCTTGTATTTACAATTGGCAAATCAGTTTATTGTGCATATAAGCGAAGGAAGATTGCCAAGTGGAACAAAGCTTTTAGGTACCAGGTCGTTAAGTAGCTTGTTGAATGTGCATAGAAAAACTGTAGTGGCGTGCTATGAAGAATTAGAAGAGCAAGGGTGGGTGATAAGTGTACCAAAGAAAGGAACTTTTGTGAAAGAAGATCTCCCTATTTTGAATCAACAAGAATTTATCAGTTCAATGGAAGAAAATAATGATATCGTTGGGGCTGATTTTACTTTTTATAAAGACCCTTTATTAACAGAAAAGAAAAGTATTAATGATGAGGGATGGATTAAAATAAATGATGGAGTTTCAGATACAAGGTTGGCTCCAACAGTTGAACTGGGAAGGATTTATCGACGTATATCGGCGAGAAAAAATATTTTTAAAGATATTTCATATGGCTCTACGTATGGAAACGAAAGATTAAGAGAAGTATTGGTAGAGTACTTAAATTCTTCAAGAGGTTTAAAAATCACAAAGGATAACCTATTGATAACAAGAGGAAGTCAAATGGGGATTTGGCTGAGTGCTCAACTATTATTGAAGGAAAGTGATACAATAGTTGTTGGAATGACAAACTACTCTTCAGCGGATATCACGTTTATGCAAACTCGTGCAATGTTAAAAAGAGTAGAGGTGGATTCTGAGGGAATTGTTACTTCCCAAATTGAAAAAATATGTAAAACATCAGCAATAAAAGCCGTTTATATTACCTCACATCATCATCACCCTACCACAGTTACTTTATCCGCCGAAAGAAGGATTCATTTATTGAATTTAGCTCGAAGATATCGTTTCGCTATTATTGAGGACGATTATGATTACGATTTTAACTACAATCATGCGCCTATTTTGCCTTTAGCTAGTCATGATGAAAGAAAGAATGTGGTATATATAGGATCAGTATGTAAAACAGTAGCTCCAGTGTTTAGAATAGGATATTTAATCGGTTCGGAGGCTTTTGTAAGAGAAGCGTCGAAATATAGAGGTTATGTTGATAGACAAGGAGATGCCATACTTGAATTAACTTTTGCTGAATTCATTAAGTCAGGAGATCTAGATAGGCATATTAGAAAAATTTTAAAAATTTATGAAGAACGAAGAAATTTGTTCTGTAGTTTGCTTTCAAGTGAGCTTTCAAATTATTTTTCTTTTGATATTCCTAAAGGAGGAATGGCTATTTGGGTAAAGTTAAATAATAGGTATACTTGGGAAAAAGTAAAAAGAGAAGGAGAAAAACATAACTTTTCAATTGGAGATTGGAAACGTTATGATATGGCAAACAAAAAACACAATGCTATTAGAATGGGGTTTGCTAGTTATACTAAAGAAGAAATATACCAATTAATAGAAAAGATGAAGCAGATTTTTACATTTTTAGAACAAGACAAAATTTGATAAAAACAATTACATATTGAGAACTCGTTTTTAAATGAAAATGAAACAATTAATTTAGAATCATTACAGTAAGGATATATCAAAAAAATATATATATTTGACCTTTAACCAGACTAAAACTACTTACTAAAAGTAACTTTATTAATTCCCCTCCTTATCATCGAATTTAAACTAAGAAGTGTTATTATTTACAGTTCTAGCTATAATTAGGAATTGTAGTAATTAGGCATTTTGTTTAATGGTTGGAAGAATGTCAAATGACAATTCTTACGCATTGATTCTCCCAAAAAAGGAATAAAGTTTAAGTTTAATATAAATAGTTTTAATCAAAATTATGAGTTTAGAAAGAAAACCAAGAATTACTCCGCCAAAACCAGTAGATAGGGAAATCGTTTTAGATAAAGATGATGTACTTATCAGCATAACAGATAAACGGGGGGTAATTGAATATTGTAACGAAGCATTTGTTGAGTCGAGTGGTTATGAGGAGTTTGAATTGGTAGGTGCTGGTCACAATATTGTGAGACACCCGGATATGCCGCGTGTTATTTTTCAAATGATGTGGAATCGCATTCAATCGAAACAGAATATTATTGCAGTGGTTAAAAACTTAGCTAAAACCGGAAGATACTATTGGGTTATTACGGATTTTGTGGTGAAGGAAGATAGCAAAGGAAATATTACAGGATATAAAGGTATACGAAAGCCTGCACCTAGAAAGGCAGTAGATGAAATGATTCCTTTTTATAAAAAATTAGTAGAGATAGAAAAAGAATCGGGTTTAGAGGCGTCTGAAAAGTTTTTCAAAGGTTTCTTTGATTCTAAAGATACTGATTACAATAAGTATATTGAAGACTTAGTACTTGATAGTGATATGGTAGGAACAGAGGGAGGAACTCGTGAAAAAAAGAAAGGTTCCTTTTTTAAATGGGTATTTGGTTTAGAATAGGATGATGTATTAAAATAACAAGCAAAAAGCAATGATAATTTATCATTGCTTTTTGTTTTTAATAGGTAGTTCAAATGATTAAGGAGCTATCTTAATCATTTTTTACATAAAGATAAAACCTCCATATAAATATTAGGAGGTTTCATAATCATATATTATTTATTAGAAATAAAACTGAATAGTTTAATCTAATAATTGCTTGTTCTTTTTGTGGAATAAGTTAACCATTCCAACGTTTGTTTCTTTATTGTTTGCAATAATGTGAACAATTAAATCTTTAGAATCAGATAAGAAAGCAAAATGTGTTTGGTCCTCTAAAGTAACCATTAAGTTTTGGATTTCTTTATTTTCTAAATCATCAATATAGTTCAACCCTCTGGTAATCTGTCTTAATACCTCAACTTGGAACGAAGCAGCTAACTGGTTATCTACATCTTCATTGCTACTGAAGTAATCTACCACCATTCCATCTTCAGCTGAAATAACAGTAATGGAGATTAGTCCGCTTAATTGATTACTTATTGTTTGCGAATATTTTTTTATGTCTTCTAGGTTCATAATATTTAAAAATTTTTTATTTAACGAATTTTAATGCTTTCTACCAAGAGCTTGTGTCAACTCCATTATCTGATATTATTTGTTTAATGAAAGAAACATAATCTCCACCTTTGTCTGCAACAAATTCGTTCAGGTGTTTTTCACTGGCATCAATACCACCGCTAGCTTCAAGTTCTAATAATTTCGCATATAGAGGAGCAATCACATCTACTACAGCATCCGGAACAAAACTTCTAGCTCCCAAAAAAGCTGTAGGTGTACCAGAAGGATCCTTGAAAATATCGAAGTTGGTAACAATCCAATAATATTTACCTGTTTTTGTAAGATTTTTAACTACTGCGTTAAAGTTGTTTCCAGCTTTTAAGTGATCCCATAAGGTTTTAAAAATAACCTTAGGCATGTCTGGGTGTCTTAAAATGTTATGCGGTTGACCGATAAGCTCATCTTTAGTGTATTCACTAGCTTCTATGAAAACATTATTAACATAAGTTATAGTACCTACTTCATCAGTTTTACTTTTAATAACTTTCGTTTTGTCCCAAGCAATTTCTTCGTTAGTAGGGGTTGGTCTGTTGTTACTCATAATTTTAATTGATTAAAGGGGTTTAAACATTGTTTGTATAGTATGTTATCAAGGGGAAAACCTTTTTTATCAGAAAGTATCTTCGCCATCATATACTTAAGCAATATTTTTTACCCAAGTTTTATAATTGAAAGAATTAAGTTTTTCTTTTTTTTATATTTTATAATCTGTATTCCTTTTTTTTAGAATAAAGCTTTCATCATATCACCTAAACTATCATGTTCATCGAATAATATGTCAAGAAAAGCCTTCTTTTTCTTGCCAGTTGCTGTAACTGTAACAACTCCTTCTGAAAATCTATATTTTCTAAAAGATTTCAGTTGACCGTTCAAATGTTTCTTTAACGATTTATCAATAGGTAAGTGATTGGTGTCTTTCATGTGTTATATTTTATAGTGCTTCATTTAATTTAGCTTTATGCTTATTTAGCATAGCTTTGGTAATTCCCATATTTGCCTTACCAGAATCTACAGCTAAGTAGATGAAGTAGTCTCCACTTGGAGCAATGTTAATAATATGTATTTGAGAAGATAACGTAATTGTTATATCTTGAATTTCTTCTTTTAATCCTAAAGCTTCAATAGCTTTTAGTTTTGCTTTTACTACCTCTAGATTATAAGCAGAAGCTAAATTCGGATCGAATTTCTTGTCAGCAGTATACGAGTCATACGCTTCTCCAGAGGCTACGTCTGTAATTGATACGGCAACAAATCCGTCCATTCCTTTTAAATTCGTAATAAGGTCGTTTAAAATTTCTTTCATGATAAAAAGGATTTAATTAATAAAAATGTTTTGCTATTATTTTGAAACTATTTTACGAAGCGTAAGCTTCATGAAATTAGCTTTTGAAAGATCTTTTGTCATTAAACAAATAGATTGATCTTTATTTATTTTGTTGATAATAATGAAACCGCTTTCCGAGGCTAAAGAGATAAGCTTTGAGTCTTTTGCACCCATAGTATCTTGAAGAAGCTCGTCAGACATAGTTGCCATTACGCTAACCATGGCGGAGACATTATTCTCGTTGGTTACGTTGTGAGAGTCAAGTACATGGCCCTCAGAGTCAAAAACAAGTCCAGATTCTGCTTGTGACTTCTCTATAAGCATAGTAAGATCTACTTTTTCCATTTTAATATTGTTATAGGGTATTAATTGTTAAAAAATTTATGATTAGCTAATAATTATAGAAACGCTATCAATAAATGGTTAGTAGTAGTAGTAGGAGTTGATTTGTTTCTACGATTTAAAAGTAGTATATCTTTTTTCTTTTAAGTTGGAAACTTAGATGTATATGCCGTTAATCGAAGGTGAAATACACTTTTTTATAGTTGAATGAAATTTTAAAAGGGAATATATAGGAATTTGGCACCTATTATACTGGTCATTATAGGTTTGCCATAATCATACGGTCATTACCAAATAAGTCTTTTCTTAGATGAACGGTTTGAAAACCATTATTTTTTACAAGCTGTGAAGTTTCTGTTCCTAGATATTGGTTAATTTCAAAAAACAATGCTCCGTCTTTGCGTAAATGTTTCGAAGCAAGTTTCGATATTTTGTTGTAGAAGATAAGTGGATTATCATTTTCAACGAACAAAGCTAAGTGAGGTTCGTTGTTTAAAACATTGTTTTTTATTTCTTCTTTTTCTAGCTCTCTTACATAAGGAGGATTAGATACAATTATATCATAGGTCTCTGGAAGTGTTTCACTATCTAAGATATCGATATTTAAAAAATTAATTTCTACCTTATTAATTATTGCGTTTTGTTTTGCCACTTCAATGGCATCATTAGAAACATCAATTGTAGAAACTTTGGATTTCGGAAGATTTGCTTTTAAACTTATAGGGATACACCCAGACCCAGTGCCAATATCTAGAATTTTTAGCTCCTTATCACGATTCTTATTTTCTTTAATAATCCAATCAACTAATTCCTCAGTTTCTGGTCTTGGTATTAATGTGTTAGTGTTTACTTTAAATGGAAGTCCGTAAAATTCAGTTTTACCTATTATATATTGTATCGGCTCTTCTTGCTTTAATCTATCTAATACAGATAAGATTGAGGTTTCTTCTTCTTTTTTTAATTTTTCATGAGAGTTAAGTACCGTATCAATTCTTTGGAAATTTAAATACTCTTCAACTACTATATAGAAGAAGGTGTCGATTTCGGTTTTAGGATATGTAGAAGAAAGTTCTTCTGAGAATAAGGACTTAAGCTCTTTGATTGTCATTTATACTAAATCTTTAATCATCCAAACATTGCATGAAAAATGTCCTGTATTTCCCAATGGCTTGTCTAAGTTTTTAAAACCGTTCTTTTGGTATAGAGCACGTGCGGCATTCATATAAGGCATCGTTTCTAAATAACATTGTTCAAAACCTTCCTTTTTAGCATTGTCTAAACAATGATTGATAAGTTTACTTCCTAATCCTTTACCTCTGGTGATTGGTAAGAAGTACATTTTTTGCAACTCACAAATATTTTTATCGGTTCCTTCAAGTTTCGAATAGCCAGCACCTCCAACTATCTGATTATTGAATTCAATAACATAATATTGACCAATTAAGTTTTGATAGGTTTCATACATCTCATCTGTAGCTTTGTCTTCATAAGCAGTGCCTGTTTTGGGAACACCAAATTCTATTAATACATTTCTGATTAAATTAGCAACTTCTAGATTATCATCTGGTTTTATTTCTCTTATAATAAAATCTGACGGAGTCATATGAATATAGTATTTTTGCTTTGGCAAGATACCTAAAAAAAAGAATAATGATGATTAGAATAATTACTTGTTTTTTATTTATTGGGATGTGCGTTAGTTGTAAAATTAAGGAGACTCCGACATTCTTAAAATTAGATGATTTAAATGTGATTAAGGTTGATGCTAGTCAGATTGTCTTTTCGGGAAAAGCCTGGTTTAAAAACCCCAACCATATTGGAGGGAAAATAACCATTGAAGGATTGAATGTGATATTGAATGAAGCCAAATTGGCAAATGTCGTATCCGAAGAATTTGATGTTCCAATGCTTGATGAGTTTGCAGTTCCTTTTAACGTCAGTGTCCCTATTTCAGATTTGTATGGAAGAGAGAAGGATAAATTGATTGAAGGTATATTCAATTCATTATTTAAAAAAACTGTTAAGCTTCATTTTAAAGGTATTATGACTTACAGTCTATTAGACTTTACATCAAATTATTCTATAGATGAAGAAAAAGAACTTGAAATTAAAATCTAATTCTAGTATTAAATTTGAACCATAAAATATTTATATCACGTTGTTTAGAATTAGCTAAAAATGGTATTGGAACTTGTAGGCCCAATCCATCTGTTGGAGCAGTGGTAGTCTATGAAGATAAAATTATTGGAGAGGGCTTTACATCACCATATGGAGGGTCTCATGCTGAGGTAAATGCAATTAATTCCGCAGAAGATCAAGAATTACTTCAAAAATCTACAATTTATGTAACCTTAGAGCCTTGTTCACATTATGGAAAAACACCTCCTTGTGCTGATCTCATTGTAGCGAAGAAAATACCTAACGTTGTCATTGGTTGTATTGATACAAATTCACTTGTCGCGGGTAAGGGAATTGAAAGGCTAAAGAAAGCAGGTTGTAATGTTACCGTAGGTGTACTTGAAAAGGAATGTTTTGAGCATCATAAGCGATTTTTTACAGTTCAAAACAAACAAAGACCTTATATAATTTTAAAATGGGCAGAAACGAAGAATGGCTTTATAGCGCCTTTAACTAAAGATGAATTGAAGCCAGTTTGGATTTCGAATCAATATTCTCAACAATTGGTACATAAATGGAGAAGCCAAGAGCATGCGATTTTGGTTGGAACTAATACGGTGCAGTTGGATAATCCATCATTAAATGTAAGAAGTTGGAAAGGCAATAATCCAATACGAGTTGTTATTGATAGGAGTTTGAAGCTACCATTAACTAGTAAGGTTTTTTCCGATGATCAAAAGACTATTGTTATAACTGAAGTATCAAAAGAGGATTCAAAGAGTGTTATTTATGAAACATTAGATTTTTCTAATAGTTTAGTAGATGGAATCGTTGAGGTTCTGAACAAGCATAAAATTCAATCTATTATTATAGAGGGTGGGGCGAAAACATTACAGCAATTCATTGATAATGATTTATGGGATGAGGCAAGAGTGTTCATAGGTGAAGGTGGGTTTGATAATGGAGTTAAAGGACCTAATTTAAACGGTGTTGTAAAAGAAGAAAAAAGAAATAATAACGATATAATAAGAATATATAGGAATGATTAAAAATATCATTTTTGATTTTGGGGATGTTTTCATCAATTTAGATAAGCAGGCAACTTATAAAGAGTTAGCAAAACTAGGAGTTACAGAAATCTCCAATGAAATGATGGAGGTGTATTATAATTATGAAATGGGATTGATGACTACAGATGAGTTTGTAGGTTTCTTTCATGATAAGTTTAATATTGAAAAACAAAGTTTAGTAGATGCTTGGAATGCAATTCTATTAGATTTTCCTCTTCATAGGTTGACTTTCTTAAAAGAGCTTGCCAAAAGCAATAAATACAGATTGTTTTTGCTAAGTAATACTAACGATTTACACATTTCTTGGATACAAAGAGATTGGGGAGCGAAGTTATACGAAGAGTTCAAGGTTTGCTTTGAAAAGTTTTATTTGTCACATGAAATAAATCTTAGAAAGCCGAATGCTAATATCTATGAATTCGTTTTAAATGAAAACAATTTAGTAGCAGAAGAAACTATTTTTATTGACGATACAGAGGAAAATACTATTGCCGCTGATGAGTTAGGGATAAAAACATGGAATATAAACCCTGAACAAGAAGATGTTATTAATTTGTTAGATAGGAACGTATTTAAATAGTATGCTACATCTTATTTTAAGTATAATTTTTTCAACATCACTATTTGTCATATTTAAATATTTCGGTGTTTATAAAGTGAATACGTTGCAAGCCATTGTAGTAAACTATATGGTTGCTTTTGTGCTTGGAATGTTGTCTGCTAATGCTATTGGAAATGTTGGAACAATTGGACATCAACCTTGGTTTGTTGGAGCTGTCGTTTTAGGATTACTTTTTGTGACTATTTTTTTTGTTATGGCAAAAACGGCACAATATAATGGAGTCTCGGTGGCTTCTATAGCAGGAAAAATGTCCGTTGTAGTTCCAGTTGTTTTTGGAATTATACTTTATAAGGAGAGTACCACATTTTTAAAACTAGTAGGAATTGTAATTGCACTGGTTGCGGTGTATTTATCTTCAGTAAAAGATTCTCAATCTAGCAATAAAGGGAGTTTAATGTTTCCTATTTTACTTTTTTTAGGTTCTGGTGTTATTGATACAACATTAAAATATGTAGAAACCAATTATGTTTCTCAGAATGATGTAGATTTCTTTTCGGGAAGTTTATTTGGTTTTGCTGCATTTTTTGGCTTAATTCTTTTGGTTGTAAAGCATTTTGCTTTAAAAGAAAAGTTAGAATTCAAAAGTATTATTGCTGGTGTAGTTTTGGGAATACCCAATTATTATTCTATTGTATTTTTAGTGAAGGCGCTTCAGAATAAGAATTTTGAGAGTTCCGAATTGTTTACCATTAATAACGTAGGAATAGTAATAGCATCAACGTTGCTAGGGCTTTTATTATTTAAAGAAACTTTCAGTTTAAAGAATAAAATAGGAGTGGGACTTGCAATTATTGGAATTATTTTAGTGACAGTAGCCTAATGAGTGAAGAAATAAAAGATACATATAAAACCTTAACGAAACCTTCAGAGGAAACGCTATTTAAAGATAGAAATAGTAAGTTTTTCGGTTATGCTTATCCCGTTTTATCGGAAGAAGATGTTAAAGAGAGATTAGAAGAATTAAGAAAGGTTCATCATACAGCAAGACACCATTGTTATGCTTGGCAACTTGGTACAGAAAAAGTTCGATTTAGAGCAAATGATGACGGAGAGCCAAGTAACTCTGCAGGACAACCAATTTATGGACAAATTCAAGCATTTGATGTAACTAATGTTTTAATAGTATCAGTACGTTATTTCGGTGGAACGAAATTGGGTGTTGGTGGATTAATAAATGCGTATAGAACTTCAGCACAGCTGGCCTTAGAAGCATCTGAAATAGTTGAGAAAACCATTGACGTTCTTTATCAGTTAAAGTTTGGTTACGATATGATGAATAAAGTACAAAGAATCATAAAAGAACGTAATCTTCTTATTGTGAATCAAAAGTTGGAAATGGATTGTGAGTACACCATTTCTGTACGAAAGAAAGATGCTCAACAAATTTTCGATATTTTCGAAGCTTTATTTAAAGTGGAAATTAAGGAAATGTAATTTGCGAGTATACTACTTGAAATTAATTTTTATGTTTTTTACTCATTTTAAAATGAGTAAGTCTATATATGGTACTTCTATAATTTGGCTTAAATCTTATTGTTAGAGATTATTAATTGCTGCACAAATCAAAAAAAATTAGCCTTGATAAAGAGAGATTTACTTTTATTGAGTTTAATTCTCTGTAAATTATCCTTAAAAAACATATAGAATGCACAATTACAGGGTATAAATAGCAATTATTTGGTTTGCAATATTAATAAATTTCCATCTATATTTTTGAATATTTATTAATTGAAAGTCGAAAGATTCTCTAAACGGGAAAAATTTTATTTTTTCATTGTTAAGTGTTAATTTTTTGTTAATTTCATTAAGTTTTTATTGACTAATACGACAACCTATAGGTGGTTATTACTTCATTTTTATTGTTAAGGCATTGATCTAATGTCTTATAAAGTAATTGTATAAAATTAAACTTAAATTCACTTGTTGTAAAATTTTACATTTTTCGTTTTTTTCTGTTAAATTTAAACATTTAGTTGGATATTTCTATTAATTTTTCTTCTTTTGATATAGTTAATTATAAATCAATCAATTATGAAAGTAAAATTAAAACGGGGGATAACACTTCTCTTTTTATTTAACATCCTATGGTCTTTTGCTCAAGTAAGGGAGATTACTGGGATTGTGTCTGACGAGACGGGACCATTACCAGGAGTTACGGTACTAATTAAGGGTACTACTTTGGGTACAGAAACGGATTTTGATGGTAGATACCGCATTAAAGCGAAAACTGGTGATACCTTGCTATTCAGTTTTGTGGGAATGAAAACATCAGAACAAACTGTAGGAACACAAACTACTATTAATGTAAAATTAGAAAGTGATAACTTATTAACCGAAGTCGTTGTTATTGGTTTCGGTACACAAACGAAAAGAAATCTAACGGATAATGTTGCTAAAATTAACTCTGGCGATATTGCAAATGTTCCTAACCCTAGTGTTATTAATAATATTGCGGGTAAGGCAGCCGGAGTTCAAGTAAGCCAAAGTAATGGTAAAGTTGAAGCAGGATTAAATGTAAGGGTAAGAGGTCAGGCTAGTATTAGTGCAGGTACTCAACCTTTATATGTATTAGATGGTATTCCATTAATAAATGCTGATGAGTCAAACAATGGTTCACCAACAAACCCATTATTGACTTTAAGTCCAAATGAAATTGAATCTATTGATATATTAAAGGATGCATCTTCGGCAGCAATCTATGGATCGAGAGGAGCAAACGGAGTTGTGATTATAACAACCAAGAAAGGTAAAGAAGGTAAGGCAAAATTTAGTCTAAATATTTCGAATGGTATAAGTTCTGCAGCCAATAAAAGAGATTGGTTAAATGCGGAAGAGTATGTAGAGCTTTTTCTAGAAGCAGGAGAAAATGGTTTGAATTTTGGAGGTTGGCCCGCTGCAGGTTTTGTTGAAGCTCGATTAGATAGATACTCTGATGGAACATGGCGAGAAGGGACTTATGATACGGATTGGCAAGATATAGCACTGAGAGATGGTTATACAAGAGATGTAGATTTCTCAGTTTCTGGTGGTAATGCAAAAACTACATATTTTTTCTCTGGAGCCTATAATGATACTAAAGGTATTGTAAAAGGAAATAATTTAGAAAGAATTTCATCGAGATTGAATATCCAGCACAAGCTTACTGATAAGTTTACAGCAGGAATGAATATGAACTTTTCAAGAGTTGATATTGATAGAATTGCTAATGACAATGCATTCGTAACTCCTTTACAAGCAATTGCTCAAGCACCTATTTCTCCAGCATATGATGCTAATGGAGATCCCTTCACAAATACGGTGTATGCCAACTTCTTATTACAAGATAAACACGCATTCTATAACACTATTATTAGAAGAGTAACAGGTCGTGCATTTGCGAACTATGAATTTATACATGGTTTAACATTCAATACTGATTTTGGTTATGACTTATATGCGCAAACAGAAGACTCATTCACAGGAAGATTAGCACCATTCCAATCAACAAATGGAGAGGCTTTTGCTTCGAATGTAAATACTGAAAGCTATAACTTTAGTAATTATTTAAGTTATGATGTAGGGTTACCAGAAGATCATGACTTGAATATTGTCCTTGGTACTGAATTTAACAAATCTAAAAGAAGGTTTACCAGTGTTACAGGAACTCAATTTCCTACTGATGACTTTCAGACAATAAATAGTGCGGCAGAAATTACTGCAGGAGAAGGAAGTTTTACTGAATTTTCATTTTTATCGTACTTCGCAAGAGCAACATATTCATACAAGAATAAGTATCTTTTTAAAGCGAGTGTAAGACGCGATGGTTCTTCTCGTTTTGGTAGAAGCAATCAGTTTGGTACTTTCTCTGCTTTCTCAGGAGGTTGGATTATTTCTGAAGAAGACTTTTTAATAGACAGTGAAGTTATTAGTTTCTTAAAATTAAGAGCTAGTTATGGTGAGGTAGGAAATGCCGAGATTGGAAATTTTGCCGCATTAGGATTGTTTCAAGGGGTATCTTATAACCAAAGACCAGGTATTGCTCCAACTCAACCAGGAAATAGCCAATTATCTTGGGAATCTTCAAGTCAAACAGATTTTGGACTTGAGTTTGGAGTGTTAAATAACAGAATAACAGGAGAATTTGCTTATTATAACAAAGACACTGATGGATTACTTTTTGCTTCTCCACTTCCTGGGAGTTCTGGAGCTACAAGTATTAATAGAAATATAGGTAGGTTAAGAAGTAAGGGGGTAGAATTTTCTTTGCAAACTGAAAATATTACGAATGAAAATTTCAAATGGACAACAAATTTCAATATTGGTCAAAATGATAATGAAGTTGTATCGTTGCCAGGAGGAAATGATGTAATTAATGGAAGAAATATCTTAAGAGAAGGCGAAGTGGCCAATGCATTTTACTTAATTGAGTATGCAGGTGTAGACCCAGCAAATGGAGATGCATTATATAACTTAAATGATGGTTCAGGAGGTACAACAAACGATCCGAATTCGGCAGAAAGAGTAGTAGTAGGTAATCCATTTCCAGAATGGATAGCAGGTTTAACAAATACGATTAAGTATAAGGGCTTTGATTTCAACTTTACTTTACAAGGAGAATTTGGCGCAAGCATTTATAATAATGGTGGGCGTTTCCAATCGGCTAATGCAGATTGGTTTGATAACCAAACAAAAGATCAGTTAAGAAGATGGCAAAAACCTGGAGATATTACAGATGTTCCTCAAGCGAGATTAGGATGGGGTAATGGTACAGCACACTCTACGAGATATCTTCAAGAAGGTGATTTTATAAGATTAAGAAATATTACGTTGGGATATACATTACCAAAAGAAATTTTGGATAAAGTAAAATTCGGGAACGTTAGAGTATATGTCAGTGGGTTTAATCTGTTAACTTTTACTGATTATGATGGTTATGATCCAGAGTCTAGAAGTGACGCAGGTGGAATAGGACAAGTTTTCTATTCAGCACCAGCTGCTAAGACAGTATCTATTGGATTAAACTTAACATTCTAATTTAAAAAGATAATAAGATGAAAAAAGCATATTTACTTATAATAGCAATATCGATTGTCTTTGTTAGTTGCGAGGATAAATTGAACTTAGAGCCTGCACAAAGTATCTCAGTAGAAACTGCTATTTCTACTGAAGAGAATATTGCAAATATTTTAATTGGAGCATATGATGAAGCTGGACAACAGGCTACCTTTGGGGGTAGAACGCACATCATTGCCGATTTATTAGGAGTTACCAACCAAGTTTCTTGGAATGGTACATTTTTGGACCCAAGACAGTTTTTTACTAAAAGTATTTTAGTAGATAATGGATTTGTATCAGGTCATTGGAATAATTCTTATGAGGTTATTAATCAGGTTAACTTAGTAATTGATAACATAGGTAAAGTTACCAGTAGTACTGAAGAGAGAAATAGAATTGAAGGAGAGGCTAAGTTCTTAAGAGCATTAACATATTTCGATTTAGTGAGATTGTTTGGACCGAATTATCAAACAGGTGGAGGAAATACTCAAGACGGAGTTCCTTTGCATCTGAATGGTATTATTGACTATAGTGGAAATTTAGATATTGCTCGTAGTTCTGTAGAAGAAGTATATACTCAAATTTTGAGCGACCTTTCTGATGCAGCTATGAAATTACCAGGGTCAAATGGCTTTTTTGCAGATCAATATGCAGCGAAGGCTTTACAAGCTAGAGTATATTTCCAACAAGGAAATTATACTGGAGCTAGAGATGCAGCAAACGATGTGTTAATGAATAGTGGTCATAGTTTAGCACCAACATTTGCAGGAGCTTTTAATAATGATGAAGATAGTGTTGAAGATATTTTTGCTTTTCAGGTAACTTCTCAAACAGGTACAAATCAAATGATTACTTTTTATGCATCTCAGGCAAATGGAGGTAGACAAGGAGATATTGCTATTGAAGGACCTTATACAGCTTTGTTTGATGATCCTGCTAATGATGTAAGATCTTCTTTTCATTATGTAAGTCCTGATAACGGGTTAAACTTAACCTCTAAGTATACCAATCAATTTGGAAATGTTCCAGTATTACGAATTGCAGAAATGCATTTAATAAGAGCTGAGTCTAATTTTAGAGAAGGAACCTCTATCGGTATGGCGCCGTTAGCTGAAATTAATGCATTAAGAGGAAGATCAGGAGCTACTGCATTAGGAGCTTTAACTTTAGATTTACTATTTAATGAGAGACAATTGGAATTAGGTTTCGAAGGTCATTTAGTTCATGATCATAAAAGAACAGGTAGAGCTATCGGAACTTTGGCGGCTAGTGATAATTCTTTAGTACTACCAATTCCTCAGTCGGAACTGGATACTAATTCATTAATAACGCAAAATGCGGGATATTAATAATAAACCTTTTACTTAAAAATTAATGTCACAATTAGATGATGACTAAAATCTTCAAAATGATTTTGGTGTAAACCTTTTGTGATAAATAATTGAACCGATTTAGAGTACTAAAACAATAAAAAATATAACATTTAACGGGGATCATTGCGTTAATAAATCTCTAATTGTTTGAAGTTTGAATTAATTAAATATTATTGTTCTTTGGTGTCTAAATCGGTTTTTTTAATGACAACCATTCATTAAATAAAATGCCCGCAAAATTAGGTTAATTGATGTTGTAAAAGATATTAATTACACAAATCAATTAAAAAATATACTTTTTAAACTCAAATAAAGTTTTAGTTGGAAATGGATTGTGAATACACAATTTCTGTACAAAAAAAAGATGCTCAACAAATTTTCTATATTTTCGAATCTTTATTTAAAGTGGAAATTAAGGAAATAGAGCCGTAGATCACTTCCTTATCTCATCAATAGTTTATTACAATCTATTTAAAAGCAATAATGTTGTTCTTATACGAAGTTATAGAGTTACAAATTATAGAAATATGTTCTTGTAAGTAAAACTCTTGATTTCATTTTACATCAAAACCTTATTCAGATTCTTGAGAAGGATAAAACAATTAATAGCTTGTTTTTTAGTTCTTTATGTTTAATTTAGCTAGAAAGTATTCATGGTTTTAATGAGATACTATTGAAAAAGTTAAAAGGGGGATGATTAAAAAACTAACTACGTATTTAGGTGCTTTTATTGCCATATCTGTAATAATTATTGTTTTAGTACTGGGGATCTACAAATATGAAATAGCTAATTACATAGAGCTAAGTAAAATGTATGGGATAAACCCTATGTACCTTTACTTTAGGTATAAAACTGTGAATACAATTTTTAGTGTTGTATTTACGTTTTTTGCGTTAATTATTTTGGCAGTTCTACTTATTCAGTATTTAAAAGCCCGCTTTAGCGAATCAAAACTATTAAAGTTTGTACTGATTATTTCCATGCTTTTGGTTTCTTCATCGATAATAGGAGCCTTCCATTGTATTAATTATTATGGATTTAACTCCGAATATACAATTTCAAAAGATATTCTTAAATATCAGCAAGATCTTGATAATGAAAAATTTAATCAAGCTCAACTAACCATCATAAAGAAGATGGAATTAGTTAATTTTATAAAGAAGAAAGTATCTATGTTTGAACTTGATTCTTTAAATGTAAAGTTTAAAAGTGGTAGTATTTTTTTTAGTAAAACAAAGTACCTGTATAGATATGATATTATTTGCCCAGATAAATCGTTAGCTATTTTTTTTCAAAAATTTCCTGCAAATAGAAGTATTCGATTTAATATAAGTAAAGGAGAGGAGGAAACAGAGTTTGTTTGTACACTTCCAGATTTAAAAGATATTGACTTACAGAAACTTGATTCAATGGGAGGCAATGCTAAGAAAATGATTGAGGTTAATCAGTTCTACAATAGAATTGAGCGTTTTACTCCTTTTAGTTCTAAAAATAAGGTTTCAATGGGTGAATTGTTAGATACTTTAGAGTTAATCAATATTGATTTTGATATTGTGGAAAATGAGTTATTAGCTAGAAAAGAAGAATTAAAAAACGTGGGAATTTCTTGGGACTTATTTATATCCGATACCATATTAAAATCGGTGGGTAGTGGTCAAAACTATTTCAAAAGTTTCTCTTTTACCAGCAGATCATTACTTTTTTTACATGGATTATTGATTGTGTTCTTTATTAGATTAATTTTGCCTCTTGGTATGAAAAAGTAATAATTATACGCTTTTTTACTTAAAAGTAGAGTTCTTCTAAAAAATTGATCTAGTGCGTTCTAGGCTTTTCAAATAAAAATCCGTACATTTGCACGCCTTTTCGCGAGAACAGATTTAAAAAAGGTCTATTTTATATTTTAATAAGTTTAATTTCTCTTGGCGTTAGTATCGTTAAAAATCTGACTAACAAAAAGATACAAAATTTTATTCAGACATGTCTGAAGAAACAAAAAATACAGCGGAAGCTGTAAATCCAGCGGAATTTTTAGCAAACTTTGATTGGCACAAGTACGAAGAAGGTATTGAAGCAGTTGATGAGGCTAAATTAAAAGAATTTGAAACGGCTTTAGAAGGAACTGTAGGTTTCGTAAACGAGCGTGACGTAATCGAAGGAGTTGTAGTACGTGTTACTGATCGTGATGCTATTATCGATATCAATTCTAAATCTGAGGGTGTAATTTCATTAAATGAATTCCGTTACAACCCTAACTTAGCTGTTGGAGACAAAGTAGAAGTATTAGTTGATAAAAGAGAAGATTCTTCTGGTCAATTAGTATTATCTCACAAAAAAGCACGTGTAATTAAAGCATGGGATCGTGTTAACAACGCTCACGAAACTGGAGAAATCGTTAACGGTTTTGTTAAGTGTAGAACTCGTGGAGGTATGATCGTTGATGTATTTGGTATTGAAGCTTTCTTACCAGGTTCTCAAATTGATGTGAAGCCTATCCGTGATTACGATCAGTATGTTGAAAAAACTATGGAATTCAAAGTTGTTAAAATCAACCATGAATTTAAAAACGTAGTTGTATCTCATAAAGCATTAATCGAAGCTGATTTAGAAGATCAGAAACGTGAAATTATTGGTCAATTAGAAAAAGGACAAGTATTAGAAGGAGTTGTGAAAAACGTAACTTCTTACGGTGTATTTGTTGACTTAGGAGGTGTTGACGGATTAATTCATATTACTGATTTATCTTGGTCTCGTATCAACCACCCGAACGAAGTTGTTGAGTTAGATCAAAAATTAAACGTTGTAATCTTAGACTTTGATGATAACAAGTCAAGAATTCAATTAGGATTAAAACAATTATCTGCTCACCCATGGGAAGCATTAAATCCAGAATTAAAAGTTGGTGATAATGTAAAAGGTAAAGTAGTTGTTTTAGCTGACTATGGTGCTTTTGTTGAGGTAGAAGATGGAGTTGAAGGTTTAATTCACGTATCTGAAATGTCTTGGTCAACTCATTTACGTTCAGCTCAAGATTTCGTACAAGTTGGTGACGAAGTTGAGGCTCAAATCTTAACGTTAGATCGTGAAGAGCGTAAAATGTCTTTAGGTATCAAGCAATTACACCCAGATCCATGGACTGATATTACTACAAAATACCCTGTAGGTTCTAAGCATTCAGGAACTGTTCGTAACTACACTAACTTTGGTGTGTTCGTTGAGTTAGAAGAAGGAATCGACGGATTAGTTTATATCTCTGACTTATCTTGGACTAAGAAAATTAAGCACCCATCTGATTTTGTAACAGTTGGTGATAAATTAGATGTTCAAGTATTAGAGTTAGATGTTGAAAACCGTAAGTTAAACTTAGGTCATAAGCAAACTTTAGAGAATCCTTGGGATGCTCATGAATCTAAGTATACTATCGGATCTATCCACGATGGAACTATCAAAGAAAAGAATGATAAAGGTGCTACTGTAGCTTTCGCTGATGGTGTTGAAGCATTTGCTCCAACTCGTTTCTTAGAAAAAGAAGAAGGTGGTAAGTTAGCTAAAGGTGACGCTGTTAAGTTCCAAGTAACTGAGTTTAGCAAAGAATACCGTAGAATTGTTGTTTCTCATACATCTATCTTTAGAGAGGAAGAGCAAAAGAATGTAAAAGCTGCTGCTAAGAAAGCTCAGGAAGTAGAAAAAACTACTTTAGGAGATATCGGTGGATTAGCTGAATTAAAGAAGAAAATGGAAGGGAAATAATATTATTTTCTAACTATGTTATAGAACCGTCTAAAATTTATTTTAGTCGGTTTTTTTGTGGTTTTAATCTTCGTGAGCCATTATTTTTAAACAATTGTTAATAAGTCGTTTGCGTTTTAACGATACTTAAAGGCAAGTTGTCTACACTATATCATATAGTTAACATTATTTTTATCCATTTAAGAATACTTCTTTTAAATTCGTAAAGGAAACCCCAAATTAGTTGAGAATGCTATTGATGGATAAGAAAAAGTTACTAATTCTACTTACAAGCAAAGATGCTAAGGATCCTACTTTTCAAGGAGCACTTACAATGTGTTTAACTGAAAATATCTACGATCAAAAAATAAATAATCTAGCAGTAGTATCAAACAATATGGGGAATATGGATGTCGATCATATTATAAAATCAAGAGTATTAGTCGAATTGAATTTTTTTAACCCCAAAAAAGAGAATCAATTCGGAAAAATGGAAGAAAAACAACTTTTCTTTGGAAAAGTGGCAAAAGCTTGATAATTATCATGTTAAAATAAATATTCTAGTTTTATCTTAGTTGTATCGAAAAAAATAATTGGAAGAAACCATATTTAGCGCCTAATAATTTGTGCATTACCCTAATTAACAAATTATTATACTTTTTAAAATTATAGTTACTACTTGTTCTACTACGCACTGTACAAGCCATGAAACCTTGTATGAGATCTAAACACACTTAACAATCAATTTTGTGAATATGTGGTAATGATTTGTCGCGCCGATGACAATTAATTTAAAATTATCCCCTAATTTTAATTGAACAAATTTTAATAACCCCTAAATAATAGATACAATATGAAAAAAGAACTTCTCATCTAAACAATACTTTATTTAATTAAATTAACGTAACGGTTTAAAAAATTTACGCAATCAGTTTTAACTGTGGACCATCGTTTTCTAAACGATGTATTGAATTGTGAAAGATTAGCACATGCTTTCATGAAACATTTTGTCCATTGTCTATTGCATAGATAATGGAAGAATGATCTCCAAAAAATACTCTAACCAAAGTGAAAATTTTGTCTATAATGAATATGGCATTAAAGGCACTGTGTACCCTAATTTTAAGCTTGTGTTGCATTAGTATAAGTTTGGCACAAGAGAAAATATTTGATGTACTCAGATCGAATACTATAGAGCTCAAGGAAGTAGAAAGTTATATGAAATTAAACAATATTGTTCCTTTTTCATGTGAGGAAGACCATGAATACGGTAACAATGTTAATAGTTTAAGTGAAGCGAAATCGTTTGGTTTGTCTAAAAAACCTACGAACGCGATTTATGTGTTTAATGTTTACTTTCATATTTTGAATGATAATAATGGATACAGAGAAATTCCAATATCAGAAGACGATATTTTAGAAGCTGTTACAATTTTGAATAAATCATTTAACGCTTTCAATATATTTTTTAAATATAGAGGCTACGGTAGTATTAATAACACTTGGAGGTCGGTTGTTTACTTAGGAGGAAATAGAACATTTAATCAATTGGTGGAATACACTAAAGGAATTAATAAATATCGTTCTGATAGTTTCAATATATTCATAGCATCTTCAATAAGAAGAAGTCAATACGACCAAACACGAATTGCTGGAGTTGCCAATAAACCTGGAATTAATACTGTTATTGATGATGAGTATTTGCTAACCTCCACCTTACCACATGAAGTTGGTCATAACTTTAATTTGTATCATACTCATCACAACTGGAATAAAAACAATTGTGAATTAGTGCGTTACAATGATTTTGTAGATGACACCTCTCCATCCGTAGAATTTTCTATTGATGATCTTGTAGGAGATTGCTCTTCTGAGCTTAGAGTGACTAGGAATAAATGTGGTATAGAGATAACAGAAGTACCTTCTTCAAACTTCATGAGCTCAAATGTAATGCCTTGTCGTTCTTTAGAAAATGCCTTTTTTACTGATGGACAAGGAAAAAGAATGAAACTGAGTATCCAACAAGAAGTTTCTCCTTTTTATGTGAGAGTTCAAACTTCGGTAGAAAGTTTATATGAACCCTATGAAGGTAATTACGATAAGGTAGTTATTGACGACTCTCATGATAATAACGGCAATTTTAAATTTCAAAAAGGATTTGATTACGAGTTTGTTGATTGCTATGATACTAATGATATAGAACAGAGTTTTTCAAAAGACGAAACCCCAAATACGCATCCTCCGTATACAGCAATAAAAATATTACAAATTTCAAGAGAAAAAGCATTTAAGTGTCATATTCCGAGAGAGGAAGGTGTCGAAGAAAGGGAGAGAACGGTTGTTAACTTCGGAAGAATTATAGATAACAATTACACCGTACATAAAATCAAATATGAACGTGCAAACGAAAAAGAGTTTTATAAGCAGGTACCAGAAGGTTATAATTTAATAAAATCAAAAGATAAAGATGGACGAACGGTTCAAAAAATGATATACAAAAGCCAGTAACGGCTTCTTATTTCCCCCAGATCGAAAAAAACCGTTATTAGTTTAACGGTTTTTTTGTTGTTGTTAAATGTAACAATTGTTACACTTAAACGTGTTACGGAATGTCGTAAATACCCCAAATACCGCTATATTTGTTATCTAATAAAAAATTAACATGACATTAATTAAATCTATATCCGGAATTAGAGGTACAATTGGTGGTAACATAGGAGATAATTTAACTCCTATTGATGCAGTTAAGTTTGCTGCTGCTTATGGTACATTTATCATAAACAAGAATAAAGAAAAAGATAGTATAAAAATTATCATTGGAAGAGATGCTCGTATTTCGGGTAAAATGATCAACAGTTTAGTAGCTAATACCTTGATAGGTTTAGGTATTAACGTGGTTGATTTAGGTTTGTCTACAACTCCAACAGTTGAAGTGGCGGTTCCAATTGAAAAAGCAGATGGAGGTATTATTTTAACAGCTTCTCATAATCCAAAACAGTGGAATGCTTTAAAATTGTTGAATGAAAAAGGAGAGTTTATCGATGGTGAAGATGGAGCTAAAGTACTAAAATTAGCTGAGAGCGATGAATTACAATTTGCTGAAGTAGATAATTTAGGAGTTTATAAAAAGAAAAAGAACTACATAAAAAAGCACATCAAAGAAGTACTTAAGCTTGATTTAGTTAATAAAAAAGCAATTAAGAAAGCGAAGTTCAAAGTTGTGGTAGATGGAGTAAACTCTACAGGAGGTATTGCTGTACCAATGTTATTAAAAGAGTTAGGGGTAAAGTGCGTAGAATTGTATTGTGAACCTAATGGTGAATTTCCGCATAACCCAGAACCTCTTAAAGAACATTTAACAGACATTTCAAAGTTAGTCGTTAAAAAGAAAGCTGATTTTGGAATTGTAGTAGATCCTGATGTAGATCGTTTAGCCTTAATATCGGAGGATGGTTCAATGTTTGGAGAGGAGTATACATTAGTAGCTTGTGCAGATTATGTATTAGGAAAGTTAGGTGGAGGAAATACAGTTTCTAACCTTTCTTCTTCTCGTGCGTTACGTGATGTTACAGAAAAGCATGGAGGTAGTTATACCGCAAGTGCAGTGGGAGAGGTGAATGTGGTTAAAAAAATGAAGGAGACCAATACCGTAATTGGAGGAGAAGGAAACGGAGGTATTATTTACCCTGCTTCTCATTATGGACGAGATTCTTTGGTAGGAATAGCTTTGTTTTTATCTCATTTAGCAGATAAAAAAATATCATGTAAAGAGTTACGCGATAGCTATCCTAGTTATTTTATGAGTAAAAATAAAATTCAGTTGACACCTAAAATTGACGTTGATGATATTTTGAGTAAAATGGCTGCGAAATATGAAAATGAAGAAGTAAATACAATCGATGGAGTAAAAATCGATTTTGAAAATGAATGGGTTCATTTAAGAAAATCTAATACAGAACCGATTATTAGAATTTATACAGAATCAATTTCTGAAGATAGTGCTGATGCATTAGCTAAGAGATTTATTACCGAAATCGAGGAGATTATAGAGTAATTACTGTCATTTTGTTTCAATAAAGGGATTTATTGAAAAAAGAATTATTAAAATTTAGTTAGAGTTAATAACGTTTCAGGCATGGATTTAGAAGCATATTTCGAAAAATACAGACAAAATATTGTAGGAATTGATCAAACTTTTGAAACACCTTATGGTGAAAAGAAGTTAATTTATACTGATTGGACGGCGAGCGGAAGATTATACAGACCAATTGAAAACAAACTTTTAAACGAGTTTGGTCCGTTTGTGGCGAATACTCATACGGAAACTTCAACTACAGGAGCTGCCATGACACTCGCGTATCATAAAGCCAGAAATATTATTAAAAAGCATGTTAATGCTAGTAATGACGATGTTTTAATAACTGAAGGTTCTGGTATGACAGGTGTAATTAATAAATTTCAGAGGATTTTAGGACTTAAAGTTTCTGAAAACCTGAAAGAACACACTACCATTCCAGGCGATAAAAGACCTATTGTTTTTGTAAGCCATATGGAGCATCACTCAAATCAAACGTCATGGTATGAAACCATTGCTGATGTTGAAGTAGTTCCTTGTAATGAAGAAGGTTTAATTTGTATTGATACTTTTGAAGAAGTAGTGAAAAAGTATCAAGATAGACCAATAAAGATAGCATCTGTAATTGCTGGATCAAATGTAACAGGAATTAAAACGGAATACCACAAAGTGGCTTCCTTAATTCATAAATACAATGGTTTGTGCTTTGTAGATTTTGCTTGCTCAGCACCTTATGTTTCAATTGATATGCATCCTGAGAAAGAAGATGAGTACCTAGATGCTATTTTCTTTTCTCCTCATAAGTTTTTAGGTGGGCCAGGAAGTTCTGGTGTATTATTATTTAATAAAAAGCTATATAAAAACACAATTCCTGATAATCCAGGAGGAGGAACGGTAACCTATACCAATCCTTGGGGAGAGCATGATTATATAGATGATGTTGAAACAAGAGAAGACGGAGGAACGCCTGGTTTTTTACAAGCAATAAAAATAGCCTTATCAATTCAGCTTAAAGACGAAATGGGGGTTGATAAAATGAAGGCTAGAGAAGATGAAATCAATGAAGAGCTGTTTAAGTGTTTAGAGAATATAGATGGTGTTAAGATACTTGCACCAGAACATAAGGATAGACTGAGTATTTTTTCGTTCTACTTTGAAAGATATCATTTTAATTTAGTGGTAAAGCTATTGAATGATAGATTTGGTATTCAAACAAGAGGAGGTTGTTCCTGTGCGGGAACCTATGGACATTTCTTGTTAAATGTAGATCAAAATACTTCACATAAAATTAAAGATCTGATCAAAGATGGCTGCAATACCGAAAAGCCAGGATGGATTCGTTTGTCCGTGCATCCAACAACAACGAATGATGAAGTAGACTTCATCTGTAAATCTTTAAATACGCTAGCAGAAAATATAGAAAATTGGTCAAAAGATTATAAATATGATCCTATTAAAAATGATTATGTACATAACTCTAAAGAATCAATTGAGCAAAAATTAGTGGACGCTTGGTTCGCTGTTTAAAAAATAAACATGAGTATTATTAATTTAGATTTTCTAGAGCAGGAATATCCATTTATTAAAGAGAAATCTATCGAAGGTAGGTGGGTAACTTTTAAAGACATAAAAGGTGCACTGGAGAGGCTTTCTGAAAACTTTGAAAACAAACAAATAGGAAACTCCGAAGAGGGGCTTCCTATTTTTAAATTAAAATTAGGTTCTGGTAAAAAGAAAATATTAATCTGGAGTCAAATGCATGGAAATGAAAGTACAGGAACAAAGGCTGTTTTTGACTTTTTAAATTTCATGGTTACCTATCAGAGTAATGAAATAGTGAAAACTATTTTAAGGGAAACTGAAATTCACATAATTCCTATTTTAAATCCTGATGGAGCTTTGGCTTATACCCGAGTTAATGCTAACGGTGTTGATTTAAATAGAGATGCGGTCGACTTAAAAGCTAAGGAGAGTAAAATATTGCGTAGTGTTCTAGATAATTTTAACCCAGAATTTTGTTTTAATCTTCACGATCAAAGAACAATATTTGGTGTTGAAGGAACAGAGAATCCTGCAACAATATCATTTTTAGCACCTTCTGAAGAGGAAACTAGAAAAGTTACTCCAGGTAGAATTCAAACGATGAATGTAATTATAGCCATGAATAAGCTTTTGCAGGAGGTAATTCCGAATCATGTCGGAAGGTATACGGATGAGTTTTACCCAACGGCAACTGGAGACAATTTTCAAAAGCTTGGACACAACACAATTTTGATCGAGGCAGGACATTTTTCTGACGATTATGCAAGAGAAGAGGTGAGAAAATTCAATTTTTATGCTCTAATTCAAGGAATTTTTCATATTTCCGCAACAAATAATTTCGACGAATATGAAGAATATTTCGCTATACCTAACAATATCAAGAACTTCTATGACGTAATTGAGCGCTCAAAAAATAATGAAAAAGATATTGCTTATCAGTATGTAGAACGAATTGAAAGTAATAAATTTGCACTCACTTTAGTTAAAGAGAAAGAAGGAGACCTGTCATCTTATTTAAGTCACAAAGAATTCAATAAAAATGATTAATCTTTAGACTTCTTGTAATTAAAGTATATAAAGTTTGAAAAAAAATCATATTTTAGCAATATTACTTGAATAAATACAAAAATGAAAAAATTTGTACTGGATGAGATCGATCATCAAATCTTAGACATTTTAATTGAAAATGCTCGAACACCATTTACCGATATCGCAAAGAAATTATTAGTATCTGCAGGTACAATACACGTGAGAGTGAAAAAAATGGAAGATGAAGGAATCATTGAAGGTTCTACTCTTACTTTGAACTATGAAAAAATGGGTTATTCGTTCATAGCGCATGTAGGTGTATTTTTAGAAAAAACATCTATGACACAGCATGTATTAGATAACCTTAGATTAATACCGAATGTTACTGTTGCTTATGTTACTGCAGGAAAGTATAACATATTCTGTAAAGTAAGAGCTAAAAACACAAATGATGCTAAGGATATTATCTATAGAATTGATGATATTCATGGTGTTAATAGAACGGAAACAATGATATCATTAGAAGAAAGTATTAATGATAAAAAACGTTTAATGCATGCTATTTTCAAAGAGTTTTAATAGCAAATGTACTTAGACTAAAATCGAAACAAAATATAAAAGGTTGCCATTTGGCAACCTTTTATATTTTATAATAATATGTAGCTTAAATAGTCCAGTGAAATTTTTCAAAAAGGAGTTCCCAGTCTTTAGGAAATGATACTGATAAACTAAGTTTTTCTTTTGAAAAAGGGTGGACAAACTCTAAGTTTTTAGCATGTAAAAAAAGATTTTCACAATTAAAATTCTCCTGATACATGATATTATGATTTTTGTCACCATATTTTGGATCACCAATAAGCGGATGGCTTATTTTGTTTGTATGAATTCTTAATTGATGGAGTCGCCCTGTTTTCGGAGTAAGTTTAACCAAACTGTATCTCGAAGTGTCATAGGGTTTTACAGGGATGTCTAGAGTTATTTTATGAATCGTTTCGAGTAAGGTCTCAGCATCTTTGTGTACGTTAGCATCCCTTCCTTTTACAGGAGAATCAATCACCAATTTTTCAGGTGCATGACCTCTAACTAAGCCATAATATGTTTTGGTGATCGCATTATCTGTAAAGAGTTTTTGAAACTCTGAAACAAACTTTGTTTCTCTTGTAAGCAAAATAATTCCAGAAGTTTTACGATCTAATCGATGAACAGGGTATAGTTTTTCTCCTAGTTGTTCTTCAAGTAGTTGTAATAGAGATTTCTCATCAACAACATTTCTAGAATGGCGAGCATGATGCACAACGACATTATTAGGTTTTGATACACAAACTATGTATTCATCTTGATATACTATTTCTAAACTCAAAATTTCAAATGATTAATTCGTTAAACTGTAAGATATTTTTTTACATACTGTAATAAAATAAGAGTGATAATTCCACATATGGAAAAACCAAAAAACAAGGGAATTGATGTTTTATCTACCCAATTACCAATAAAACTGGCGATAGGAACAGCCATAATCGTAGATATAAATCCATTTAAAGCGGCACCAACTCCAGCGATATGTCCAATGGGTTGCATTGCTAGTGCCCTTAAGTTTCCAAATAAAAAGCCTATAGCAAAAAACTGAATAGAGAAGAAGCCTACTAAAATTTCAACAGGAGGATTCTTTTTTCCGAAAAACAAGAAAATATATGCTATGGATATAACAACAAATAGTACAGAAAAAAACTTCACGAGTTTAAACATACCGAAACGCATGACTAGAGTTCCATTTAAAAAAGTAGCCAGCCCTACTGAAATAGCAAGTCCAGCGAAAATAAATGGGAATTCATCAACCAAGTTATATTGTTCTTGAAAAATTTGTTGTGAAGCACTTAAATACACCATAAAAGAACCAGTGATCAATCCAGAAACCAAAGTGAAAATGATTGCTTGTTTATATTTCATGAACTCCTTGAATCCGTTGATAAATAATTGAGATGATAAAGGTGTTTTATGATCTTCTTTTAAAGTTTCGGGCTGTCTTTTCCAGAGCCAAATCATTACTAAAACCCCAAAAATAAGCTGGCTATGGAAAATCGATTTCCAACCATACAGGTCTAAAAGAATTTTACCGATAGAAGGTGCAATAACGGGAACTAGAATAAAAATTACAACGATAAAAGACATTATTTTTGCCATGTAATTCCCGCTAAACGTATCTCTTACCATGGCAATACTTATCGTTCTTGGTGCCGAAAGGCCGATTCCTTGAAGTATTCTACCCACTATCATAGTCTCTAAATTATTTGCCACTACACATAGAAAACTGGCAAGAACAAAGAGAATAAAACCAATATAAATAACAGGTTTCCTACCAATACTATCTGAAATTGGCCCAGCGATTAACTGTCCAAAACCAAGTCCTAAAAAAATCATAGTAACTAAGAGCTGGTTGTCTTTTGAGTCTGTGATTTGTATTGAATTACCAATATTTTCAAGAGCAGGAAGTAGTGCATCAATTGACAAAGCAACTAATGACATTAAGGATGCCATTAAAACGATGAATTCTAACCTAGACTGATTTTTTGAATTTTGCATCGGGCAAAGGTACAATAAGTAAAAAGAATCTTTTTTATGAGAGGTAAAATAATCATTAATTAAAGTGGTGCTATTAGTAAGTTAGAAGGGTGGTAGGGTATGGCTAATAGCACCTTTATTTAATTAATCATGTGTTAAACAAATAAAAATAAAAATACCCTACCATTTTTTTAAAAAATCTTAAGTTTGCTGTAATGAAAACCGAAAAGAACATTTGCCAAAAGAAAACCTTTAACAAATTGTATGAAGATCAATCGCAGTCTTTATATAATTTTATGTACTATAAATGTGCTGATAGAGACCTCGCAGAGGATTTTGTTCAAGAATCATTTATAAAGCTATGGGAAAATTGCGCTAAAGTAGTTTTAGAAAAGGCGAAATCTTTTTTATTTACAGTAGCCAATAATATGTTTTTGAACCATGTGGCTCATAAAAAAATTGTGTTAAAGCATGCCTCTGAAAATAAAAAAGAGTATACAAACGAAACCCCCGAATTTATTTTAGAAGAACAACAATTTCTTAAAAAATTAAAAGATGCAATTGCAGAGTTGCCTCCCAAGCAAAGAGAGGTGTTTTTAATGAATAGGATTGATAAGAAGAAATATAGAGAAATTGCAGACATACTTGGACTTTCTGTAAAAGCAGTTGAGAAAAGAATGTCACTAGCTTTAAAAAGCCTTAGAGATCGATTAGGGGCAAATTTTAGGTAGGGTTGCATGAGGTTTATTTGTTATACACATAGAAAAACGAGAAATGAATAAAAGAATAGATGAAGCCTTCTTACAGAGGTGGTTAAATAATGAACTTACAGAGAGTGAGCTGAATGAATTTCAGAAAACCTCTGATTATGCCATATGTAAAAAGATAATGGAGGTTTCTGCTGATTTTGAAAAGCCTGAATTTAATTCTGATAAAGTTTATGCGAAATTAAATGAGCGTATTGAAGAGAAGAAATCAAAAGTGGTAAAATTAAATTGGAAATATTTTGCAGCTGCTTCAATAGCTTTAATTATCGGATTTATATTTTTTATTGACAATTCAGTTAACTATACAACTGGATATGGAGAACAAATGGCTGTAATGCTACCTGATAGCTCTCAAGTTTATTTAAATTCAAAGGCATCAATTAGTTTTGATGATAAGAATTGGAATGAGAAAAGAGAGGTAATTTTAAAAGGAGAAGCCTTTTTCAAAGTTAAAAAAGGAAAAAGGTTTAGCGTAATTACTGATTTAGGGAATGTTAGTGTTCTAGGAACTCAATTTGATGTGCAAACTTCGAATGATTATGTAGAAGTTAAATGTTTTGAAGGTAAAGTAAGTGTTGTATCAGGAAATGAAGAGAATATTTTAACGAAAGGAAAGGCGAGCAGGAGTTTTAAAAACGGAGCTACTGAAAATTGGACAATATCTAATGAAGAACCACTATGGAAAAATGGAGAAAGCTCATTTCAAAGTATTGCTTTAAGGTATGTGGTTTATTCTATTGAAAACCAGTATGGTATAAAGGTGAAATCTGATCAAATAAATTTAGAACAAAAATTTACAGGTGGCTATACACATAGCGATTTGAAGGTTGCTTTAAAAACTGTTTTTGAACCTATGAAAATAGATGTTATTTTTACAGGTGAAAATACAGTCACCTTACTAAAGCAATAAATGAAATTTAAACTTTATGTTCTAATATTATATTTTCTTAGCTCATTTGTAAACCAAGTATTTGCGCAGGAGGATAACTCTAAGAAGACTTTTTTGTTGAGAGACTACTTGTTAAAAGTAGAATCTGTTCATAAAGTTAAGTTTTCTTATAGTGATCTAGTTATTCAAAATAAATATGTGAAAACTGATAATTCAAACAAGGAAATTTCGGTTGTTTTGAATAAGTTGCGAGAAGAAACTTCTTTAAAGTTTGAAATTGTAAAGGAGCGCTATATTATCGTTTCTGAATATAATTTGAAGAACGATTATAAGATTTGTGGGTATATTTTTGATGAAAAAGATAGAAAAGTAATAGAAGGAGCCAATGTTCTAGTAAAAAGGCTAAAAAGAGGAGTCAGTTCCAATTCAAGAGGATTTTTCGGTTTAAATAATACTATAGAATCGGATTCTATCAGTATTTCCTATGTGGGATATGAATCTAAAATAATTCCTTGTAGTTTTTTTGAAAAGAATAAATGCGTGGATGTTCTTCTAAAGAAAGAAATTACAGTTTTAGAGGAGGTGCTCGTTTCCGATTACTTGTCAGGAGGAATTGATAAACAATCCGATGGGGCAATAGTTATTTCACCACAAAAACTTGGCGCCATTTCAGGATTAACAGAGCCTGATGTACTTCAAACCATACAATTTTTACCAGGAATTAATAGCGCTAGTGAAACGGCTTCGGATCTTTTTATTAGGGGAGGTACACCTGAACAAAATTTAATTTTGTTCGATGGAATTAAAATGTATAACTCTTCTCATTTATTTGGAATGATTTCGGCATTCAATCCTTATATTATTAGTGATGTTAAAATATATAAGAGCGGAACAAGTTCTGAATATGGTAATCACATATCAGGCGTAGTTGATATAGAAACAAAAAAACAAATACCAAATAAAATACAAGGAGGTTTAGGAGTAAACATGACTCATTTCGATGCTTTTGTAAATGTTCCTCTAGGAAAAAAGCTGGGAATAGTGTTATCGGGGCGAAGGTCACTATCGGACATATTTGAAACTCCAACTTTTAATAATTTTTCAGAAAAAGTTTTTCAAAATTCAGTTATAGCGAGTAACGAGGCATTTATAGGGAGTACCTTTGAAAACGAAAATAACTTCTATTTTTTCGATTTTAATGGGAAAATTACCTATGATTTATCTCATAGAGATGTTTTAACATTCAATTATTTAAGAGTACGAAATAAATTGAGTTACTTTTTTAATACGATAAATAACGATGCTTATATAACAAGAGATTACTTAAATATAAGAAATACTGGATGGCGTTTGAAGTGGGATCATGACTGGAGCGATAATACAGTACAGAGAACCAGTATATATTCGTCGGAGTACGATTTTTCATATAATTATGAAGGAGAGTTCAATTATGATGAACCTTATACTCAAAAGGCGTTAAAAACAAACTTTATTCAAGATTTTGGTTTTAAAACAACAGTTGAAACTAAAACAGATGAAAGAACCTCATTTTTGACTGGTTACGAATTAGTGAATAATAGAATTAGTTATCAAATTCAACGTCAATCTACTCTGGGAAATGGTATATTTTATAGGCTCGGCGATACAGAGGATAATAATACGCATTCCTTGTTTTTTAACTATGCTTACAATAACAAAAATAAAACAGTTTTAAATTTAGGACTTAGAGCGAATTACTTCTCCTTAGCCGATAAGGGCTACTTTGCGCCTAGATTACATGTGGAGCAACAAATTTTACCAAAATGGCATATAAAGACTTCGTATGAGTTTAAACAACAGGTAATAAATCAGCTTTTAGAGAACCATACATCCGATTTTGGGTTGGAGGATCAAATTTGGTTATTGATAGATAATGAGGAGTTACCAATTTTAAGAAATCATCAATATACGCTTGGAGCAATTTATAAATCGGATAAAACCATTTTTGATATTGATTTTTATAAAAAACATAGTCTAGGTATCTCATCGTATACTCGTGGTACTGTAGGGAGTGTGCAAAACCTTTTGGAGGGAACAGGTGATGTTGAAGGTGTTGATATTTTATTAAAAAAGAGTTTTGGAAAATACGATTCTTGGATAAATTACAGTTATGCGAAATCAACATATACTTTTGAAGGAGCAAACGAAGGAAGACCTTTTCCTAGTAATTTTGATATAACAAATAGTTTTCAATGGGCACATAATTTAAAGTTCGGTAATTTAAGCTTGTCACTGGCTTGGTTGTATAAAACAGGAACACCGTATAGTGTTGTTGATAATGTTCAGGAAAATGGCGCTGTTGTTATAGGAGAATTAAATGCATATCGATTACCAGATTATCACAGAGTTGATATTTCTTCATCGTATGATTTTAGTTTCGATAAATACAAAAGATGGAAGGGAAGGATTGGAGTTTCTTTATTGAATATTTATGATCGAACCAACATACTCGATCGTAGACATACAGTTATTTCTGAAAATTCTCAATTTAAAGTTCGACCAGTAGATAATCTATCTCTCGGCTTTACACCGAATATTGTACTAAGACTATTTTTAAAGTAATTAAAAAAAATATTGTACCTTTGTTTAATAAAAAGACTCAAATATTGAACAATATTAAGACGACCTTCACGATTAAAGACCTGGAAAATATTTCGGGTATCAAGGCGCATACCATAAGAATATGGGAAAAAAGGTATCGTTTACTTGAGCCTAAACGTACAGATACCAATATTAGATATTATTCTTCGGACAGCCTGACAAAGCTGTTGAACGTAGTTTTGTTGAATAAACATAACTATAAAATTTCGAAGATAGCTGATATGTCACCAGAGCAAATTAAAGTGACAGCACGTGAATTGTCATTTAAATTAGCGGCAAGTGATGAAGCTATTAACTCGTTTAAGTTATCAATGTTTCAGTTTGATAAGGTTTTATTTAATAATACTTATAATAAATTATTGCATAAGAAGACCTTTCGTGAAATATTTAAAGATGTTTTTGTTCCTTTCTTAGAGCATATTGGAATGTTATGGCAAACGGACACTTTAATGCCTGCCCATGAACATTTTATTTCTAATTTAATTATTCAAAAAATTCAGTTGAATACAGAAAAGCTGGAATACACTGCAAACAATAAAGATCTTACGTTTGTATTGTTTTTACCCGATGGAGAAATCCATGAAATTGGTTTACTGTATTTAAATTATGAGTTAGCCTTGAGAGGTTACCATACAATATACTTAGGTCAAAGTTTACCTTTAAATAACTTAACTTATTTCTTTGATAGTGAGAGTGATGTGTGTTTTGTTAATTCCATGACTGTGAAACCATATGACGATAAGTTATTAGGATATTTTGAAGAAGTAGATAATGTGCTTAAAAATACGAATCATAAATTCGTGAGTCTTGGAAATAGAGCGATGTCTATTGATTTGAGTAATTTCGAATCTGATATTTCTGCCTTTCCATCGGTTATAAAATTTCTTGATCAGATGTAAACTTTCATCTTGATTTCTATTCTGTTTAATTAATCTAAAGAAAAAATTAACAGAAATTTTAGAAGCTTTTTTCAGATCTATTATAATTTTGTTTAACTTTGTAGATGTATGATTAAACAAAAAAATAAAATATCAATTATCGGTTCTGGTTTTTCCTCATTATCTGCGGCTTGTTATATGGCCAAGTATGGATATGATGTTACTGTTTATGAAAAAAATAATACAGTAGGCGGAAGAGCAAGGCAATATTTAAATAATGGTTTTACCTTCGACATTGGTCCAACTTGGTATTGGATGCCAGATGTTTTCGAAAAGTTTTTCGCAGACTTCGGTAGAAAACCATCGGATTATTATCAATTGGAAAAGTTGTCGCCAGCTTACCAAGTTTATTTTGGTGTAGGTGATAGTATTACCATTCCTGATAATCTTGAAGCTATTTGTGAGATTTTTGAAAAGGAAGAGAAAGGAAGTTCGAAACACCTTATGAATTTCATGAATTCGGCAAAAGACAATTATGATATTGCTGTTAAAGATATGGTATACAAGCCTGGAGTTTCACCTCTTGAGTTAGTTACACCTAAAACAGCCGTAAGGGTAAATCAGTTCTTTTCTACAATACGACAACAAGTAAGAAAAAAAATAAAAAGTAATAAGTTAATTCAAATTCTAGAGTTCCCCATTCTTTTTTTAGGTGCCAAACCGAGTAATACACCTGCCTTTTATAACTTTATGAATTATGCTGACTTTTCTCTTGGAACTTGGCATCCAAAAGGAGGTATGTATAAAGTTATAGAGGGTATGGTGAGTTTGGCCGAAGAAATGGGAGTTAAATTTGTAACCGATGCAAATGTTAGTAAAATTAACTTAGACCAAAAGAACAATGTAAAAAGCATTACGGTAAACGATAAAGAAATTGAAACGTCACTATTACTTAGTGGAGCAGATTATCATCATACAGAAAGTCTTTTAGATCAAAAGTTTAGACAGTATTCTGAAAGTTATTGGTCTAAAAAAATATTTGCACCTTCATCATTATTATTTTATATTGGGTTTGATTCTAAGATTAAGAATGTTGAACATCATACGTTGTTTTTTGATGCCGATTTTGATACGCATGCAGTAACAATATATGATGATCCTAGTTGGCCTGAGAATCCTTTGTTTTATGCAAGTTTTCCTTCAATGACAGATGAATCATTTGCCCCAGAAGGTAAGGAAGCAGGAACATTCTTAATACCATTAGCTCCAGGGATAGAAGATACACCTGAGCTACGAGAAAAATACTTCAATATAATAATTGAAAGACTTGAAAAACTAACCAACCAAAAAGTGAGGAACAGTATTCTGTTTAAAGAGAGTTATTGTGTTAATGATTTCATTAAAGATTATAACTCGTATAAAGGGAATGCTTATGGATTGGCAAACATTTTAACCCAAACAGCTTTTCTGAGACCAAAGTTAAAGAGTAAGAAAGTAAACAACTTATACTTTACAGGGCAATTAACGGTACCCGGACCAGGAGTGCCTCCATCTTTGATTTCTGGAAAAGTAGCCTCAGAACTAATCTTAAAAACACGCAAATAATGAAAGAACTATTTGATCAAGTTTCGTATACCTGTAGTAAGCTAGTAACAAAAAAGTATAGTACTTCTTTTTCCTTAGCCACGAGAATGTTGGCTCCTGAAATACGATCTGCTATCTATAACATCTATGGTTTTGTTCGGTTCGCTGATGAAATAGTGGATACCTTTCATGATTATGATAAGGAAGCGCTATTGTTTCAATTTGAAAAAAATTATTACTTAGGGCTTCATCAGGGTATTAGCTTGAATCCAATTTTGAATTCGTTCATTCATACTGTGAAAAAGTATAATATTGAAGATAATTTAGTTCAAGCATTCCTGAAGAGTATGAGAGCTGATTTGTCAAAAAAAGAATATGAAACTCAAGAAGAGTACGATGCCTATATCTATGGTTCGGCAGATGTGGTAGGGTTAATGTGTTTACGAGTTTTTGTTAAAGGAGATGAGAAAAAGTATCAAGAGTTAAAGGATGCAGCAATGCGTTTAGGGTCTGCTTTTCAAAAAGTGAATTTTTTAAGAGATTTAAAAGAAGATATAGAAGAACTAAACAGATCGTATTTTCCTAATGTGAATTTAAGAGAGCTGAATAATGAATCGAAAGAAGTTATCATAAAGGAAATAGAGGAAGATTTTGAGTATGCATATAACAAGGGGATATTGAAATTACCTGTTGAAGCAAAGTTCGGAGTGTATATTGCTTACAAGTATTATAAACGCTTATTGAGAAAATTAAAATCTGTTCCTTCTTCAGAAATTATGGAGTCAAGAGTTAGAATATCAAACGGATTAAAAATTAGTCTTTTGATGAGGGGATATGCTAGATATAAGTTAAATTTGTTAGAGTAAATTCGCCCTATCTCTATGAAACTATTATTAGTTGCTTTTACCTATGTTTTCATGACGTTAAATGACGTTCCTAATTATGTTATGGACTATCATATGGCGGATACAAAGGAAAAAGAAATTGTTTTTATAAATAAATATAAATCTTCAGATAAAATTAGTGTAAAAGGTTATGTGGTTTCGTTACAAATGAAACAAGCGAAACATAAATTTTTTCCATGGAAAAAATTAGCTGTTTTTAATGAAGGAAAGAAAAAACTAGAAAAGTTAATTAAAGAAAATCCAAACAATACAGATTTACGTTATTTACGATTGGTGATTCAGGAGAATATACCAGCAATACTAAACTATAAATCGAGTATAAATATGGATAAAGAGTTTTTATCGGAAAAGCTAAAGGAAGTAGATAGCTCAGATTATTTGGATTTTTATATTAAAAAGAATACATCTCTATGATTTTATTTATAGCAATAACCTTAGGAACATTTATTATAATGGAAGGAGTTACATGGTGCACTCATAAGTACGTTATGCATGGTTTTGGATGGTTTTTGCATGAAGATCACCATCAACCTGGTTATCCACATGTTTTCGAAAAAAACGATGCTTTTTTCGTTGTATTTGCAATACCGAGTATGTTGTTATTCTATTTTGGTATTCGACCAGAGCTAAATTATTTGTTTTTTATTGGATTAGGGATATTGCTATATGGTATGGCGTATTTCATTATTCATGATGTTTTAATCCATAGAAGGTTTAATTGGTTTAAGAATACAAAAAATAGGTATTTACGAGGTTTACGAAAGGCCCATAAAATACATCACAAGCATATGGGAAAACAACATGGTGAATGTTTTGGAATGTTATTTGTTCCATTTAAGTATTTCAAAAAAGCGAAATGGTAAACAATTATTTGTATTTGATTTTAAATCTTGGAAGTTTAAGTATTCCCTTACTGTATAGTATTTTCGAGAAGAAATTTCACTTTATAAAATACTTTAAGTACGCGTTTTTAAGCATTTTAGCTATAGCAATACCGTTTTTAATATGGGATGCTTTTTTTACCTCTGCGGGGATATGGGGATTTAATTCAGAGTATCATATTTCTTTGTTAATTTTTAAAATGCCTTTAGAGGAATGGATGTTCTTCTTTTGTATTCCTTATGCATGTTTGTTTACACATGAAGTATTGAAATACTATGTTCCTAATTTCAAGTTCACAGATAAAGTTAGCTTATGGGTGTCGATAATTCTTCTAGTTGTAGTTGGAGGGTTGTTATTTATGAATTTCGGGAAATGGTATAGTACGGTAAATTTTATATTCTTCTTAGTGCTTTTAATGTATTCAATGAAGTATCATAAAGAAGAGTTAAGAGTTTACTATCCTAGTTTTCTAGTTATATTAATTCCTTTTTTTATTGTAAATGGAATTTTGACAGGAAGTTTTATAGATGAGCCTGTTGTTTGGTATAATAACAATGAAAATTTAGGTTTTAGATTGTTTACAATACCATTTGAAGACATTTTTTACGCTTTTAATTTGTTGTTTTCTATTCAGTTGTTGTTTAACTATTTAAAGAATAGAAGTTATGAAGAATAAACCAGTAGTTAGATACGTAATATTTCTTATCGCAAATTTATTAGCACTTTATATAGGTGTTCTTTTAATGAATGATGGTCCTAGGACAGATTGGTATTTATCATTAGAAAAAGCACCATGGTCGCCACCAAACTGGATGTTTGGAACTGCTTGGACAACAATTATGGTTCTTTTTGCAGGATATATGACAAAATTGAGCTTTCAAAGAAGCTTTTTAAACAAAGAGCTTTTACTACTATACACAGTACAATGGATATTAAATGTTGGATGGAACTTTGTGTTTTTCAATCAACATAAAACAGCTCTTGGTTTATTGGTAATTTCACTATTACTTCTGTTGATAGTTTACTTTACTTTCAACTTTAAAAAAGAACTTAAGCGATATTCGTGGCTCATCGTCCCTTATTTGCTATGGATGATTATTGCAACGAGTCTCAATACATACATTGTCTTAAATAATTAAATATTAAAAAAATGACAGCAAAAAAGAGTATCACTTCGGACAAAATAATTGAATTATATATGAATGAAGTGCTGTTAAACGGTACCCCAAAATCAGTATATGCTTTTGCAAAAGAAAACAAATTTGAAGAAAACGAGTTTTATCAGTTTTTTTCAAGTTTTGAAGTATTGGAAAAGCAGATATTTGCCATTTTCTGTACCAAAACATTAGAACTTCTTCTGAATAATGAAGATTATAAAACGTATGATTCGAAAAGCAAGTTGTTAAGTTTCTATTATACTTTCTTTGAATTATTAACAGCGAATCGATCATATGTTTATCAGCGATTGAAAGAAAACAAGAATAAATTAGAATCACTAAAGCTATTGTCTAATTTAAGAAAAGAGTTCATAGAGTTTACTACTAGAGAGATTTTTACAGACGCAATTGATTTAAAAAATGAAAGAATCAATAAGCTGAGAGATAAAGGAATGGGCGAAGCCTCATGGTTACAGTTGTTATTTACGCTTCAGTTTTGGTTAGAGGATGAATCACCAAATTTTGAAAAAACAGATATTTTCATAGAGAAGTCGGTAAAAGCAAGTTTTGATTTAAAAGATTTAACGCCAGTACAAAGTGTTTTTGATTTTGCAAAGTTTTTGTGGAAAGAAAAAACACCTACAGCTTGAAAACGATTTTTAGAATAATGATTTCTAAGACAACGTTTGCTTTCTGAATATGGCAACAATAAAAAAATAATAAATGAAGAGTATAAATAGTATTCCAACTTCAAAGATAGAAAGAGCCTCAAAATTAATCACTACAGGTATAAAGGTAGGAGTGAATTATGCGAAGTACTATGGAGAAAAAATTGTAAAATCGGAAGAGGAGGCAAAAGAGAACTTAAATGAAGCAAATGCAACGGATATTTATGATGGATTGAAGACCTTAAAGGGATCGGCCTTAAAAGTAGCTCAAATGTTAAGTATGGAAAAAAACATACTTCCAAGAGCGTATGTAGAGAAGTTTTCATTATCACAATTTTCAGTTCCACCATTATCATCTCCTTTGGTAGTAAAAACCTTCAGAAAATACTTTAAGAAGGCTCCAACGGAAGTATTCGATACATTTACCGCAGAATCTGTGAATGCGGCTAGTATAGGGCAGGTTCATAAAGCAACAAAGAATAAAAAGAAATTAGCGGTTAAAATACAATATCCTGGAGTTGCCGATAGTATATCTTCTGATTTAGCTATGGTAAAACCAATAGCTATTAAAATGTTTAATATTAGAGGTGAAGGATCTGATGAGTATTTTAAAGAAGTAGAAAATAAATTAATAGAGGAAACCAATTACGAATTGGAGCTGGCTCAAAGTAAAGAAATAGCAGATAAGTGCGGTGTAATACCTAATCTTAAGTTTCCAGATTATTATCCAGAGTATTCTTCGGAGCGAATTTTAACGATGGATTGGATGGATGGTGTTCATTTGTCGGAATATATTGAGCAAAAACCTTCTCAAGAGAATCTTAATAAAATTGGACAGGCTTTATGGGACTTTTACATGTATCAAATGCATGTTTTAAAAAAAGTACATGCCGACCCGCATCCAGGTAACTTTTTAGTGTCAAAAGAAAACGAACTGATTGTTATTGATTTTGGATGTATGAAAGAGGTACCAGATAGTTTTTATGTGCCTTATTTTGAGCTGGCAGAGAAAGACAATGTAAACAATCCTGAGTTTTTCGAGTCAAAGCTATACGAGTTGGAAATCTTAAGAAAAGATGATTCTAAAGAGGAAAAAGTGTTTTTTACTGAGTTATTTCATGAAATGCTTTCTCTATTTACACAACCTTTCCATAAAGAAGAATTTGACTTTTCAAACGAAGATTTTTTCAACAAAATAGCTGATTTAGGTCAAAAATATGCGAAAAGTACAGAGTTGAAGAAGATGAATGGAAATAGAGGTTCAAAACATTTTATTTACATCAACAGAACCTTTTTTGGATTGTACAACCTTATGCACGATTTAAGAGCACAGGGAGTTAAGATTAATAATTTTAAAAGCTTATAAATGTATTTCACTCGCGATCACATCGACCAATTAGAGCATTTATATAAAATAAACCTTATCAATAGTGTTTCAGGTTTCAAATCGGCGAATTTAATTGGAACAAAATCAAAAACAGGTGTACCAAATGTAGCAGTGTTTAGCTCTGTAGTACATTACGGTTCGGCTCCTCCAATATTAGGTTTTGTCTTGAGGCCAACTACCGTTAGGCGAAATACTTATGATAATATCAAGGAAACGGGGTATTTTACAGTAAATCATATTCACAACGATATTATTGAAGATGCTCACCATACTTCGGCTAAATATCCGTCTGATATTTCAGAGTTTGATAAAACTCTATTAGAAGAAGAATACTTAAATGAGTTTTACGCTCCTTTTGTAAAAACTTCTCCTATTAAAATAGGGTTGAAATATGTTGAAGAGTATTACATAAAAGCAAACGATACCATACTTCTACTTGGTGAAATTTTAGATTTATACATCGAAGAACGATTGGTTGAAGATGATGGTTTTGTGAATTTGTCGAAAGCAAAAGTTGCGGCAATAAACGGACTGGATAGTTATTTGGTTCCTGAAACTAATAAGCGTTTATCATACCAACGACCCAAAAAATAAATAGAAATGAAAATTTTAATCACAGGCACAACAGGTTATATCGCAAAACGTTTAATTCCAAAATTATTAGACGATAACCATGAATTAGTCTGTTGTGTTCGTGATTTAAATAGAATTCCAGAAGATTTAAAAGAAAAAGAAAACATCTCCTTTCTGGAAGTAGATTTCTTAAAGGTAGGTGACATTGAATTTCCTAGTGATATTGATATGGCTTACTACTTAATTCATTCAATGTCTACTAGTAGTTCAAATTTCGAAGAACTTGAATATACTTGCGCATTAAATTTTAAAAAACTCACAGAAAGCACTAAGTGCAATCAAGTCATTTACTTAAGTGGTATTGTAAATGATCGAAGTCTATCAAAACACTTAAAATCTAGGTTTAAAGTAGAAGAAACACTGCATTCTTCAAAATATCACTTAACAACTTTTAGAGCTGGTATTATTGTAGGAAGTGGAAGTGCTTCTTTTGAGATTATTAGAGATTTGGTAGAAAAGTTACCTGTTATGGTAGCTCCAAGGTGGTTAAATACCAAAACACAACCCATTGCTATTAGAGATGTTCTAACCTATTTAACAGAAGCGATTGGTAAATCAGAATTATACAATCGTTCATTTGATATTTTTGGGCCTGAGGTGCTTAATTATAAGCAGATGTTGTTGCAGTTTGCTGAAGTAAGAAAATTACGAAGGTTAATTATTACCTTACCGGTTTTAACACCTAAACTATCTTCGTATTGGTTGTATTTTGTTACATCGACTTCTTTTAAATTGGCAGCTTCTTTGGTGGATAGTATGAAAGTAGAAGTAATTGGGAAACCTTCTGAAATCAATGAAATAATAGCAATTAAACCTATAAGTTATAAGGAAGCTGTAGAAAAAGCCTTTATAAAAATTGAACAAAACTCTATTGTTTCAAGTTGGAAAGATGCCATGATTAGTGGCGTGTTTAATTCTAAGTTTTCGAAGCATATTAACTTACCTCAATATGGATGTTTTAAGGATATCCGAAGTAAGGTAGTAGTTGACGAAAATTTCACATTAGATCAAATCTGGCGTATTGGTGGAGAAACGGGATGGTATCGCTTCAATTTCTTATGGAAAGTTAGAGGTTTTATAGATAAACTATTCGGTGGAGTTGGATTGAGAAGAGGAAGAAGGCACCAAACAGAATTAACATCAGGAGATGCACTCGATTTTTGGCGTGTTCTATTGGCAGATAAAAATGAAAAGAGATTGCTATTATATGCTGAAATGAAACTTCCTGGAGAGGCTTGGTTGGAATTTAAAATTATTAAAGAAACGCTTTACCAAAGAGCAGTATTTAGACCCAAAGGAATTTTAGGAAGAATGTATTGGTATGCTGTATTGCCTTTTCACGGATTCGTATTTAGAGGTATGTTAAATGCTCTAGTAGGAGGTAAAAACTAAAAGCCTTCATAATTTTCCTAATATATAAAGATTAAGTCCAACGTAGTGACTAAAAAACAACACTTACCCACAAAAATATGCCCAGTTTGTGATCGTCCTTTTTCATGGAGAAAGAAATGGGAGAAAAATTGGGATTCCGTAAAGTATTGTAGTAAAAGATGCAGCGGAAATTCAAAAAGAAGCACAGTTAAATCTTAAGCTTTTTACAATATTTTATTCAATAAAATGAACTTCTGAAAACGTTTTCATACTTATTTATCGTTCTTTTTGAGATTATGATAATACTATTGTTAAATATTTGTTTAACTTTAAAATAACATGGTGATCGATTAGTCAGTTTATTAACTGTCTGTGAAGTTCATTTTAATAATGATCGTTGCCATGTATTGAAACTAAACAATCTGAAATCTAATGAGAAAAATCTTACTCATATTCGTTACAATAGCGTTTTGTTCTTGTAAAAAATCAAATACCAATTATCAAACTTCTGATGCTATGAATAATATTACTGTCGATACTTCAATAGAAAGAAAAATTGATAGTTTGTTAAAAATAATGACCTTAGAAGAGAAGGTCGGTCAAATGAACCAATACAATGGTTTTTGGGATGCTACAGGACCTGTGCCCAAGAAAGGGAATCAAGCTGAAAAATATGAAGACTTAAAAAAAGGTCTTGTTGGTTCTATGCTGAATGTAAGAGGAGTGAAGCAGGTTAAAGCTTTGCAAAAAATAGCAGTAGAAGAAACACGTTTAGGAATTCCTTTAATTTTTGGTTTTGATGTAATTCATGGATTTAAAACGATTGCACCTATACCATTAGCAGAATCTGCAAGTTGGGATTTAGAGATAATTGAAAAATCAGCAAAAAATGCAGCAGAAGAAGCAGCGGCTGCAGGTTTGAATTGGACATTCGCTCCAATGATTGATATTTATAGAGACGCCCGCTGGGGAAGAGTGATGGAAGGAGGCGGTGAGGATCCTTATTTAGGAGCAAAAATTGCGGTAGCCAGAGTTCATGGATTTCAAGGAGATGATTTATCTTCTTCCAAAACAATCGCTGCCTGTGCAAAACATTTCGCGGCTTATGGTTTTATAGAGTCTGGAAGAGAGTATAATACGGTAGATATTGGTACATCAACATTATACAATACCGTTTTTCCTCCGTTTAAAGAGGTTGCAGATGCTGGTGTAAAAACCTTTATGAATGCTTTTAATGAACTAAATGGAATTCCAGCAACAGCCGATACCTTTTTGCAAAGAGAAATATTAAAGAAAGATTGGAACTTTAAAGGTTTTGTGATTTCGGACTGGGGATCGATAGGTGAATTAGTATCGCATGGTTATGCTAAAGATTTAAAAAAGGCAGCTGAACTAGCTGTAAAAGCTGGTTCAGATATGGATATGGAATCAAGCGCTTATGTTGAAGAATTGGTATCGTTGGTTGAGGAAGGTACGGTTGATGAGAAGCTATTAGATGATGCTGTTAGGCGAATTTTACGCGTGAAGTATGAATTAGGACTTTTTGAAGATCCTTATCGTTATTGTAATGAACAAAACGAACAAGAAGTAACTGGTAAAAAACAATTCCATGAAGATGCTTTAGATATCGCTAAAAAATCGATTGTATTACTAAAAAACGAGAATGACTTACTTCCTATAAAAAAACAAGGTGTTAAGGTTGCTATTATTGGAGCTTTAGCAAATGATAAAACAAGTCCTTTAGGAAATTGGCGTTTAGCAGCCAAAGAAGGAACTGCTATTTCAGTAGTCGAAGGTTTTCAAAAATATGACGGAAATTCGGTAAACTATGCAAAAGGAGCGGATTTAGTAATTCCGAATACCGAAATTTCAATGGTACAAGAGGTACAAGTGAATACAACCGATACCTCTGAGTTTGGGGAAGCATTGTCTTTAGCAAAAAAGTCGGATGTTGTTGTAATGGTTTTAGGTGAACATGGAATGCAAAGCGGTGAAGCACGAAGTAGAAGTACTATTGATTTACCTGGCGTTCAGCAACAATTACTGGAAGAAGTTTATAAGGTTAACAAGAATATCGTGTTGGTGTTAATGAATGGTAGACCTTTAGCATTTCCTTGGGCAAAAGAACATGTTCCTGCTATTGTAGAGGCTTGGCAGTTAGGTGTTGAAAGTGGAAATGCAATTGCTCAGGTTTTATATGGAGATTATAATCCAAGTGGTAAACTTCCTATGACATTCCCAAAAAGCCTTGGTCAAGTTCCTTTGTACTATAATCACAAGAATACAGGAAGGCCCGTTCGAGATGGAAATGTTTTCTGGTCTCATTATTCCGATGAAACTAATGAACCTTTATATCCTTTTGGATATGGATTGAGCTATACTCAGTTTTCTTATGATAATTTAAATGTAAATGTCGTAGGTGAGAATGAGGTTCAAGTATCCGTTAAAATAACAAATACGGGAAAAGTAAAAGGTAAAGAGGTTGCGCAGTTATATATTCATGATGAATATGCTTCTGTAACTCGACCTATTCGAGAATTGAAAGGTTTTGAGTTAATCGAACTTGAACCTAGAGAATCGAAAACAATAGAATTTAAACTTACTGAAAAAGAATTAGGTTTTTATAATAACAAAGGGGAGTTTTTAGTCGAACCAGGAAAATTCAATGTGTTTGTTGGAGGAGACTCAAAAGCCGATTTAACAAATACTTTTACATTAAAATAATTATGGGAGCATTATTTTCTTTTTTAGGATTCACGGCATTGGTAGCTATTATAGCGTATTATGCAACTCGAAAAACAGATGAAAACACATCGAAAGGCTATTTTTTAGGAGGTAGAAGCTTAACCGGAGTAGTAATCGCGGGATCCTTATTGTTAACCAATTTATCTACAGAGCAAATTGTCGGGTTGAATGGTTCGGCGTATAAAGAAGGGATTTTGGTAATGGCTTGGGAAACATTGGCAGCAATAGCCATGGTGATCACTGCGCTGTTCTTATTACCTAGATATTTAAAAGGTGGAATTGCCACAGTTCCGACGTTTTTAGAGAGAAGGTATAACAAAACAACAAAAGCACTGACTTCAGGTTTGTTCTTAACAGGATATGTAGTTGTACTATTACCAATTGTATTGTATTCAGGTGCTTTGGCAATAAATACTATGTTTGATATTCCTGAGTTACTTGATGTTTCTAAAACAACAGCATTATGGATTTCAGTTTTTTCAATAGGAATAATTGGTTCTATCTATGCAATTTTCGGAGGTTTAAAGGCAGTAGCCGTTTCTGATACCATCAATGCAATAGGTTTATTAATTGGTGGATTACTAATTCCGTATTTTGGATTTGTTGAAATTGGTCAAGGCGATTTTGCTAATGGTGTATCGACATTATTAAATAGTAACCCTGAAAAGTTCAATGCTATAGGTAGCAATGAGTCTTCTATTCCGTTTGCAACTATTTTTACAGGGATGATGCTTGTACAACTGTTTTATTGGGGAACCAATCAAGCAATTATTCAAAGAGCTTTGGGTGCAAAAGATCTAAAAGAAGGGCAGAAGGGGTTGCTTTTGGCTTCGTTTATCAAAATAATAGGTCCGTTGATTGTTGTGGTACCAGGTATAATCGCTTTTCATCTTTTCCAAGGAAACCTTCCTAATGCAGATGAAGCCTATCCAGAGCTAGTTACTCGAGTTTTACCAGCATCTCTCGTTGGTTTTTTTGCAGCCGTTTTGTTTGGTGCGATCTTGAGTTCATTCAATTCTGCATTAAATAGTTCTGTTACCTTATTTGGGTTAGATATTTATAAAGAATTTATTAATAAAGAAGCGACTGAAGAGGAAACTGTAAAAGCAGGAAAATGGTTTGGTCTATTTTTGGCATTATTAGCCATGTTTGTAGCCCCTTTTATAGCCAACGCGCCGGAAGGGTTGTTTGGTTATTTGCAAGAAGTAAATGGTTGTTATAGTATTCCTATTCTTACAATTATAGTTGTGGGTTATTTAACGAAACGTGTACCTGCAATTGCTGCGAACTTTGCTATTATTTCTGGGGCTGTATTGTACATAGTTAGTCAGTTTGTTTTGAAACCTTTAGTTTTTGGTTCAGAAAAGTACCCACACTTCCTACATGTAATGGCAATTCTATTCTTAATTAATATTGGTATTATGCTTTTAATAGGAAAGTTGTATCCGCGCGAGGAGTCCTATGTTCAAAAGTTTACAGAAGAAGTAGATATTACTCCTTGGAAATATGCAAAACCAGTCAGTGTAATCGTGGTTGTCATTGTTATTTTGAGTTTCATTTACTTTTCATAAAAGATGTTTTCTATTCAAGTGTTGGGAAAATAATCATTCAAATATTAGATTTAGGTAAAATCATACTATATAACATAATAAAGCATAGCTAACTTATTTGAAATTAAGAGAGTTATGCTTTAATAGTATAAACCAATGATACCATAAGAAATAAAAATACATTTTGTTTAACCTATTTTTTATTAAGTTAAACAAAATTTGTAAATTTGAAGTATAGTTAGTATTAATCAATTTTACATGCTTCAAAGAGAAAAAATAGTTATCGTTTGGCTTAAGAGAGATCTTAGATTACATGACAATGAGGCTGTTTATAATGCTTTAAATTCAGGCCATAAGGTCTTGTTGTTATATGTATTTGAACCTAGTTTGATAAAGGATGCTCATTATTCAGAAAGACATTGGAATTTTATAAAACAATCTCTGATAGATATAAATAAACAATTAGAGCCTTATCAAACTAAAATACTAACTGTTAACTCAGAGGTTATTCCTTTGTTTAGTTATCTACAAACCCAACATAAAATAGCTAATGTTTATTCCCACCAAGAAACAGGGCTATTAAAAACATACAATAGAGATAAAACATTTAAACGTTTTTGTAGTAACAACTCTATTGATTGGACAGAAAATGTGAACAATGGTGTTTTCAGAGGAAGACAGAATAGAGAGCATTGGAAAGAAGATTGGGAAAATTATATGGCAAGCACTCAAATTAATTTTGAGGTTAAAGACAATTCGTGTTTCCTAAGTAATGAAAGAATCGAAGAAATAGCTCAAAACCTAACTCCAGTAAGTTTAGATACAGAAGATACACCTAGTTTACAAAGAGGAGGAAGGACTATTGGGTTAAAATATATGAGATCTTTCTTTGAAGATCGTTATATAAACTACGCGAAGTTTATTTCGAAACCTAATCAGGGACGAGAAAGTTGTAGTAGGTTGTCACCGTATTTGGCTTGGGGAAATCTTTCAGTCAGAGAGGTTTATCAATATGCAAGAGCTTTTAGAAAAGAAGCCTCTAATAAAAGAGCAATAGACGCTTTTACCTCTCGACTCCGATGGCAAGCTCATTTTATTCAAAAGTTTGAAATGGAGTGTATCATGGAAAGCGAAAGTATTAATAAAGGATTTCGAAAACTAAAGAAAGATATTTCCTTAAAATATCAAGAGGCTTGGAAAGAAGGAAATACAGGAATCCCTATTATAGATGCCTGTATGCGTTGTTTGAGAGATACCGGATATTTGAATTTCAGAATGCGGGCAATGGTGGTTTCATTCTTTACACACAATCTTTGGCAACCTTGGCAAGAGGCGTCAATGTATTTATCGAAAGTATTTCTCGATTTTGAACCTGGAATACATTTTCCTCAACTTCAAATGCAAGCTGGAGAAACTGGAATTAATACCTTAAGAATATATAATCCAGTAAAAAACGGTATTGAGCATGACCCTGAAGCATATTTTATATCGAAATGGGTTCCTGAATTAAAAGGTTTACCCATTAGTTTTCGACATGAACCATTTAAGTTAACCATGCTTGAGCAAAAATTGTATGGATTCAAATTAGGTAAAAATTATCCGAATCCAATTGTAGACGTTGCTTCTACCAGAAAAAAAGCTTCAGATACCATATGGAATATGAGAAATGATAGGGATGTAATTGAGGACAGCTATAGAATTTTAAATAAACACGTAATAAAATAGGACATGATTATTTTTAATACAACATATACGGAAAAATCAGACCTACGTGAAATTAATCATTTAATTGGAAAGTCATTTTCCTTCCTAGACAAATTACGTTTAGGAGGAATTGGAAGTGGTAGATTAATAATAAACAATGTGAGTCACAACTTTCAGGGCTTTGTAAACAAGGTTTCTGATTTAAATTACGCGAATATAGAACTTCGACCCAAAGGAATTATTGTGCATATAACGAATCAATTAAAGCGATTCTCATGGGCGATTCCATATTACAAGTTAGTCATTTTTAATGGGACGTATTTTAGCATACACTCAGATGGAAGCTTTGTACAGATGGAAAAGCACGGAAATACTTTCAACAAGAAGTTTTTTGACAAAATGATTGATTTAAAAAATTTATCGAATGAAGAATTTGAGTTCATTGACGGCTATTGAAATAGATCGTATAATTGAAATGGCATGGGAAGACAGAACAACTTTTGATGCTATTAAATTTCAATTCAGGCTTAGTGAGAAAGAAGTAATTCAGTTGATGAGGCGGAATTTAAAAGTAACAAGTTTTAAGCGTTGGAGAAAGAGAGTTCAAGGAAGAAGTACTAAGCATCAAGCAAAACGAGAATTTTCAGTGGGAAGATTCAAATGTACTAGACAAAGAGCAATAAACAATAATAAGATAGCTAAGAGATAAATGAGTGAATTTAAACTGGGAATAACAAGAAAAGAGCATTTTAATGCTGCCCACCGGTTACACAACAAAAATTGGACTGATGAGAAGAATAAGGAAGTTTTCGGAAAATGTAACAATCCACATTATCATGGCCATAATTATGAATTAGAAGTCACGGTTATCGGATATGTAGATGAAGAAACAGGATATGTGATCGATACAAAAATATTGTCCGATATTATTAAAGAAAAGGTTTTAGAGCCTTTTGATCATAAAAATTTGAATTTAGAAGTAGAACATTTTAAAGACGTAAATCCAACTGTTGAAAATATTGCCATTGTGATTTACCAAGTAATTAAAAAAGAAATTCCAGAACATTTGGAATTAAAAATTAAACTATATGAAACACCAAGAAACTTTGTTGAATACCCTTTTAACGTCTAATTCGCTAAATGGTCTTTCAGTAGACGAAATAGGAGAAGATCATTTATTTACAGGAATAGAAACCCCAATGAAAGCAGATGCTTTCGATATATCAGATGAGGATAAAAAAGAAAAAATAGCTGATTTATTTTCACAGATAATGGACGTAATGGGGCTAGATTTAACTGATGATTCGTTAAAAGGAACTCCTCAGCGTGTAGCAAAGATGTATATTGATGAGATCTTTTCAGGATTGAATCCTGAAAATAAGCCGAAAATAGCATTGTTTGATAACAAATATCAATACAATCAAATGTTGATTGAAAAGGACATTCAGTTTTATTCAAACTGTGAACACCATTTTGTACCGATTATCGGAAAGGCACATGTGGCTTATATCTCATCGGGGAAAGTGATAGGACTTTCAAAGTTGAATAGAATTGTTCAGTATTATGCGAAAAGACCTCAGGTACAGGAGCGTTTAACGAATCAAATAGCGATTGATTTGCAAAACATTCTTGAAACTGAAGATGTCGCTGTAATTATTGACGCAAAGCATTTATGTGTTTCTTCAAGAGGAGTTAAAGACGACTCTTCATCAACCGTTACCTGTTTTTACGGAGGAGCTTTTAATAAGCAAGAGAAAATTGTTGAGTTACAGAACTATTTGAAAAGTTAACAGTTACACTCAAAAAAATAAAAGAATAGATGAAAAGCATTTTGATAGTAGGGGGAAGTAAGGGAATTGGAGCATCCATAGCAAACCAGCTTAAGGATACACATAACGTTATTACCTTTAGCAGAGGGACAAATGATATCGATAACATAACGCATCATAGCTTAGATGTTTTAGAAGATGATTTACCCGATATTGAAGATCTTCAAGGATTGGTATACTGTCCTGGTAGTATTAATTTAAAATCCTTGAGTAGGCTTAAAATTGAAGATTTCCAAAACGATTTTAATATTAATGTACTGGGTGCTATTAAAGTCATAAAACATTACGAGAAGCAATTATCTCAATCAAAAGGAAGTGTAGTTTTGTTTAGTACGGTTGCTACGCACTTAGGAATGCCTTTCCATTCGAGCATTGCGGTCAGCAAGGCGGCTATTGAAGGTCTAGCGAAATCGTTAGCAGCAGAATACGCAACGAAAATAAGATTCAATGTAATTGCTCCAACCGTTACAGACACTCCTTTAGCTGCGAGATTGCTGAGAAATGAAAAGCAACAAGAAAGTATGAGAGATAGACACCCTTTAAAACAATACTTAGATCCTAAGGAAGTAGCTACATTAGCTGAATATTTGCTAGCGGATCATTCAAAATCCATTTCAGGCCAAGTAATACCTATGGATGCCGGAATTGTAAGCGTCAAATTATAAGCTATATGATGCGATTTTTTATCCTTATAACCGTTTTATTTATGACAGTTTCTGAAATAATCATATATGATTTCTCAAAGAATAGTTCCCAGAAATGGAGACAAACCAATGATGATGTCATGGGAGGTATTTCTACTTCTGCAATGCTTTCAAATTCTAACGGATATGGAGTGTTTTCAGGAAATGTGTTTACTGAAAATAATGGAGGCTTCGCTATGACTCGATTAAAAACTAATATTGCGATCGATGAAAGTCATAAAAAGATTGTTTTGTGGGTAAATGGAGATGGTAAAAAGTACCAGTTTCGTATTAAATCTAAACAATACATGAGGTTTTGGTATGTACAGTCATTTAACACAACAAATAAAGAGCAAAGAATAGAACTAAACTTAAATGATTTTTATCCTTCTTTTAGAGGATATAGATTGAATAAGGGAAATTTTGATTCAAAAAGCATTGAAGAAATCGCTATTTTGATAGGAAATAAGAAAGATGAAAAATTTGAATTAAAAATAAAAAAAATAACAATCGAATAACCAAAAATTAAAACTGTGAAACTATTAAAAATATTAGTATTTATGACACTGTTCGGATCATCAATAAAAGCACAAACATTAGAGCCTAAAACCTCTTTATACGATATAGAAATTAATGATATTAATAATAATCCAATTAGTTTACACGACTATAAAGGAAAGAAGTTACTATTTGTAAATGTAGCCTCAAAATGCGGATTTACGGGGCAGTACAAAGGTCTTCAGGAGTTATACAATGCTCACAAGGATAATTTAATGATCATTGGAGTTCCGTGCAATCAATTTGGAGGACAAGAACCGGGGACAGCTACGGAAATTGAAAGTTTTTGTGAGAGAAATTATGGAGTTACTTTTTTAATAACCGAAAAGGTAGATGTTAAAGGTGAAGGTCAGCATGAATTGTACAAGTGGTTAACGCAAAAAGGATTAAATGGAAATTCTAATTCAACAGTAAAATGGAATTTTCAGAAGTATTTAGTTGATGAGAATGGTAGATTATTGGATTATTTCTATTCAATGACGAAACCGAATAGTAAAAAAATAACGAAATATATATAAGAAGAACTCTTGAGAGAGGTGGTGCTGCAGATTTCATTTTTTTGGAATTGTCATTGTCTGTGTTAAGAAGTTTCTTACTAAGACATTCTCTTTTTTGTTAGTAGATATAGTCGCTATTAGTCATAGTAACTCGCACGAAATCTGTGGTATCCCTCTAAGAGATAAAAGTATAGTAATATTTAAGCGTTTTCGTTATATTAAATATCTAATTTTAATATTGATACTTAGGTTCAATCATATCAAATAATTCATTACTAACTTAATGGTTCTGATAAATTACATATAACTTATAAAGAACAAGAAAAGAATAAATACATGAAAAGACCTGATAATGTTGTTTACAACGAGGAGACGAAAGAATATGACGCTTACTTAAAACCGTATGCAACAAATTTCACAGCACCGAAAATAGATTTACCAAACTCTGTAAGTTGGAAGAAGCAAAATATAACATTAGCAAATAAGCAAATAAAAGCTTCTTTTGACGAACTGAAAAAGGAGTTTGAAACGTTGTATAGTAAATTTACATACAACGAATTAGTATATAGTGCGAAATTCACATTCGAACCTATTGTTGGCGAAATTTACCATCTTTACCAAAACGATAAAGGATACTTTTTATCATTGCTTAAACCAACAGAGTGTAACTTCAACTATGTTGGTAGTTTTAGATTAGACTCGGATAAAATTTGGAATAAAATAGAAAAATCATAAAATGATTGAGTTTAAAAAGCATTCAGGAATATATACGTTATATACAAAGCAAGTATTAAATGTATCGTTAGAAGAAGCCTGGGATTTTTTTAGTTCACCTGAAAATCTGCAGAGAATAACCCCGTCCCATATGGGGTTTCAAATAACTTCTGAATTAAACCATAAAGCATATGCAGGTCAAATTATAACCTACAAAGTAGGAATTTTACCAGGAATAAAGCAAAATTGGGTAACCGAGATAACACATGTAAAAGAGCGTGAGTTTTTTATTGACGAACAACGCTTTGGGCCGTATAATATGTGGCATCACGAGCATTGGTTCTATGAAACGCCTGGAGGTAAAACACTTATGGAAGATAAAATTTCGTATAAAATACCTTTAGGTTTTTTGGGAACAATAGCTCAGAATGTTTTTATAAAGAAACAGTTACAAGACATATTTGAGCATAGGTTTAACACATTGGAAAAAATGTTTAATGAAAAATAATATTGTTTTTTATTGGTTTAGGAGAGATCTTCGTTTAGAGGATAATACCGCTTTATTTCATGCATTAAAATCTGGTTTTGAAGTCATTCCAGTTTTTATTTTTGACGAAGAAATACTCGATAAACTCCCTAAGGACGACGCAAGAGTAACGTTCATTTATAAAACCTTGCAAGAAATAGATACCAAATTAAAACAGTTTGGTAGCGCTTTAACTGTAAAAACAGGAAACCCGCTAAAGGTTTGGAATGACCTATTAGAAGAGTATTCATGTAAAGGGCTGTTCTTTAATCGAGATTACGAACCTTATGCTTTGAAAAGAGATGCTGAGGTTATTGGTCATTTTGAGAAGAATGAAATTCCTGCAAATACATTTAAAGATCAAGTAATTTTTGAAAAAGGAGAGGTGTTAAAAAAAGATAATACCCCGTATACCGTATACACACCTTTTAAAAATCAATGGTTGAAGCTATTTAAAGAAGAAGAACACTTGATTCAAAATGATACAAGTGAATATTCTAATAACTTTTATAACTATAATATTGACTTTCCTTCAATGGAGGAAATAGGTTTTGAAGAAAGCACGATTAAAGTAGTTCCATATAAAATTGACAAGCTATTTAATTATGAAGAGGTTCGTGATTATCCTGCATTAGATCAAACGTCGTATTTATCACCTTATTTAAGATTTGGACAAGTAAGTATTCGTACAATGGTAAAACATGCTTTAAAAACAAACGCTATATTTTTAAGTGAACTTATTTGGCGCGAGTTTTTTATGCAAATACTATTTCATTTTCCAAAAGTAGTTACCAGAAACTTCCGTGAAAAATATGATGTTGTTCCTTGGAGAAATAATGAAGAAGAGTTTAAAAAATGGTGTAAAGGTGAAACTGGTTATCCGATTGTTGATGCAGGAATGCGTCAATTAAATGAAACTGGTTATATGCACAATCGTGTACGAATGATTACAGCAAGTTTTTTATGTAAGCATTTACTTATTGATTGGAGATGGGGAGAAGCTTACTTTGCTGAAAAGCTGTTAGATTATGAATTGGCATCGAACAATGGTAATTGGCAATGGGCGGCTGGAACAGGATGCGATGCCGCACCTTATTTTAGAATTTTTAATCCTACAGAACAGTTAAAAAAGTTCGATAAAGAATTGAAGTATACGAGAAAATGGGTAGAAGATTTAAATGAATTGACCTATCCAGAACCAATTGTAGATCATAAAATTGCTAGATTAAGAGCCCTTGAAGCCTACAAGAAGGCATAATTTTCTCAGAAATAATAACACAAACAAAGTTGGAGATATATCTCTGACTTTGTTTGTTTTTATACCTAAATGTTCAATTTTTTTATTGGTATTATTAGCGTGTAATATCGCGTCATTTTTTCTCACATTTGCGTCATTTTAACATTTTTTTACGTCTTAATTTTGCTGCAACTATTAAGACTAAATAAAAATAAATGATCTTAGACGAATTCCCGGTACTTGTCGATTCTTCGCTAGAAACTAACTTACTACACGGAGAGTCTTTCAAAGACTTAGAAAAACAAACAAATTTAATTTTAGAGACCTTAAAACAGTTCTTTAGTAAAAAAGATTTTTATGCAGGTGACAATTTGGAGGAGATAAATCAACATAAGATTGATGCCCAAATTGATGGAGTAAGCACACTTTCTTTTGAGAATGCTTTAGAATATCTGAACAACTTATATATTAAGAATACAATTGCTTTTCATAATCCTAATTATGTAGCCCATTTAAATTGCCCTGTAGTGTTACCAGCAATGGCTGCTGAAATTATTGCGACTACGATAAATACAGCTATTGAAACTTGGGATCAAAGTACTTCAGCAACATTTATAGAACAAGCAGTAATTCGATGGATTTGTAACGAGTTTAAATTTCCAGAAACCTCGGATGGAGTTTTTACTAGTGGAGGTACCCAGTCGAACTTTATGGCATTATTGATGGCGAGAGACCATTATGCTTTTGAACATTATGGAGTGAATATTAAGCAAAATGGTTGGTTTGATGAAGTTAGTAAGTTCAGAATATTCTGTTCAGACAAAGCTCATTTTAGTATCAAGAAGAACGCTGCTTTATTAGGTATGGGGTATGATGCCGTTATTCCAGTCAAAACGGATAGTAGAATGCGAATGGATCCGAATGAATTGGTTTTAGCCATTGAAAAAGTAAAGCAAGAAGGTAATATTCCGGTGGCAGTTGTAGCTACTTTAGGAACTACAGATTACGGTAGTTTTGATCCGCTGGAAACGATTTCGAGTGTTGCGAAAGATTATAAAATGTGGTTACATGCCGACGGAGCTTATGGTGGATGTTATGTTTTAACAGATACACACAAGAATTATTTCGAAAAAATTAGTTCGGTTGATTCTATTACTGTGGATTTCCATAAAACCATGTTTCAGCCAGTTTGCTGTAGTGCCTATTTAGCCAAGGATAAGAAACATTTTCAATATGTATCATATTACGCGGATTATTTGAATCCTATTGAAGATAAAGATGTAGAAAGACCTAATCTAATTGAAAAATCTATTCAAACAACGAGAAGATTTGATGCACTTAAGGTTTGGTTTACTCTAAAAACATTAGGTAAAGGAACAATTGCAAAGTATTTAGAAAGAGTTCATCATTTAGCAACTTCAGTTTACAACAAAATTAAGGATGACGTTCATTTTGAAGTGGCTCATGAGCCTGAGTTAAGCACAGTAGTGTTTCGATATAAAGCCTTAGGAGTTCGAGAAAACAAGGTGCACGATAGAGTAAACATGTACATTAAAAATACTTTGTACAAACAAGGGAAAACCTCTGTTGCTAGCACCAAATTAGATGGTAACATCTATTTAAAATTCACGCTATTGAATCCGAATAATACAGAAGAAAATCTTTTTGAGATCTTAAATATGATCAGACAAAAAGGAGAACAATATAAAACTAATAATTAGACTAAAATGGCAGAGAATATAGCAGATTTTATAGCAATTGGAGTAGGACCTTTTAATCTAGGACTAGCGTGTTTAGCAGCACCTATTGAAGGGCTTAATGGAATATTTTTAGATAAAAGTGAAAAGTTCGATTGGCATCCAGGAATGATGTTGGAGAGCACTACCTTACAAATTCCTTTTATGGCCGATTTAGTTACTTTGGCTGATCCAACAAATCCTTATAGTTTCTTGAACTATAGCAAAGAGCAGGGAAGGATTTACTCATTTTATATCAGAGAGAATTTCCTATTACTTCGAAATGAATACAATAATTACTGCCAATGGGCTATTGAAAAGTTACCGAATATTTTTTTCAATACAGAAGTAAAGAATATAGATTTTGACGAAAAGGATCAAGTATATGTGGTTACTAGTGTTTGTACAAAAACATATGAAATCAAAATTTACAAGGCTAAAAAGATCGTATTAGGAACTGGAACTCAACCTTACATTCCAAATAGCGCTAAAGAGCTAAGTGAAGTAGCTACTCATTCTTCTAGTTATTTATTTAAAAAAGAAGAACTGCAGAAAAAGAAATCTATAACTGTTTTAGGTAGTGGGCAGAGTGCAGCTGAGATATTTTACGATTTATTACAAGATATTGACAGCAAAGGGTATGAGTTAAATTGGATTACTAGATCTCCTCGATTTTTCCCACTTGAATATTCAAAGCTTACTTTAGAAATGACTTCTCCTGAATATGTAGATTATTTCTATAATCTTCCTTCAGAAAAACGTGACGATTTAATTCGTAATCAAAAGCATTTATACAAAGGAATCAATCAGGATTTAATAAATGATATTCACGATTTACTTTACACGAAACGATCATATGCTAAAGAGCCTTTAAAAGTTTCATTAAGAACCAATACAGAGTTAATAAACTCATCGTATGAAGATGGTCAAATTTCGTTAGAATTACATCAGGTAGAAGAGGATAAGTATTTCAATAAGAATACTGAAGGTTTAGTTTTAAGTACGGGTTATCACTATAAAATGCCAGAATTTATTGAAGGAATTAACAATAGAATTGGATGGGATGATCAAGGTAGATATGACGTACAACGTAATTATACCATTGACAAAAATCATAATGAAGTATTTGTTCAAAATGTGGAATTATATACTCATGGATTTGTAACTCCTGATTTAGGAATGGCATGTTATCGTAACTCTTATATCATCAAAGAAATTACAGGTAAGGAATACTATCCAGTTGAAAAGAATATTGCTTTTCAGCAATTTGGAGTAAGTGAGGAAGAAGAAATAGTTAAACAAGTAAAGGAAACAGTATAATAGGTCTTATACCAGTTGGTGTTTTCAAAATGCAAATGGTATTAAAAGTATTTAAAATAAAATTCCCCCTAAAACTATTTTAAATATCACGATCTATAACTGACTTTCAAAAATCATAAAAGTTTACAAATGAATTTGAAGTCATTTTTAATAACAATGACGTTTATAGCCGTTGTTAGTGATTATTTATTACATCCTTTTTATCCTCAGTTCTTCGAATTGAGGTTTGGGATGACAAATCCTAAGAATGTTGGTTATTATTTCGCTGCTATTTGTTTTATGGTAATGATTGCGTTTCCATTTTGGGCATATGTTTCGAAAAAAGTAGCTGAGTTAAAAATACTCATATATACGCAGGCAATAGCGGGCATTTTAGCCTTGTATTGCTATTGGACGGACTCTTATATCAATTTTTGGATAGTTTCATTAGTTATGGTGTTATTCAAAGGAAGTTATTTGTTAGTGTATCCTTACATACTAAAAATTATAAATAAAGAAGAGCACACAAGTACTATCGGTTTATTATCGGTAGTGGTTCACTTAGGAGGTATTCTAGGAGCCGTAATAGGAGGGTTTACAGTCGATTATATCAATCCTAGTTCAATATTCCTAATAATGGCACTTGGTGACTTTTTACAAATGTTAGTAAGTGCCTATTTATTAAAGAGTAAGAAATATGATACCGATGTAGTAATCCCAACTGACGAAGTAGAAAAAAGCTCTACTCCGAACAGTTTTATTGTAAAGATTGGATTATTAACCATGATTTTATATTTCAGTGATTTCCTAATCCGTCCGTTTTTCTCGTCTTATTGGGAGAGTTTCTCGTCGAATCACTCAAAGCTTATTTCGGGAACGATATATGCTATTCCTGGATTTGTCGCACTACTTGCACTATGGATAAATAACAAGAGAAAAGCAAGCGGGTATGAGGGTATTATTAAAGCTTTAATCATTGGACTGGTAGGACTTTCACTTCAAGGAATACCCTCAGAAACGGCTGTTATTGTCGGAAGAATAATTTATGGATGGGCAATATTCCAAGGAATGGTGAAATTCGATGTTTTTCTTTTCGAAAAGAGTTCTCCAGAATCATATTCTATAGACTATAGTAAAATACACTTTTTCCAAAATCTAGGAGTTTTACTGGCTTCACTTAATGTAGGTTTAGTTGTTGATAATTTCGGACTTCGAATGCCATTTATAATAGCTTTATCAGGTTTTATTGTAACGCTGTTATTATACTTTTTTGTTTTTAAGTTTTCTTCTAACCTCAAAAGTAATCAGCCGAAACTAAAACGAAGCTAGTGAAATAATTACATGCTAAATAAGGATTATTTAGATCTCAGATTATGAGTAAAAAAAATATAAATGTCAGTAAAAAATAAAATAGTATATACCCACCATTATAAAGACTTTGGAGAAGTAAGTATCCGAACTTTTGATGTAAATGAAGATTCGAAAATTCTTCACGATTGGGTTAATAGAGATTATGCTGTTTTTTGGGGCATGCAAAACACTTCATTGGAAGATGTAAGGATTGAATATAAGAAATTGACGGAACCAATCGATTATGATGTATTCGTTGGAGTTTTTAACAATGAAGAAGTCTTTTTTCTTGAACGATACAATCCACAAAGTGATATCATAAATAAGCACTATGATGCGCAAGCCACTGATGCGGGAGTCCACATAATTGTGGCTCCACCCAAAAAAACGAAAGTTCCACACTTTACTTGGTACATGTTTCAAGCAATCATGGATTTCGTATACACAAATGAAAGTATAACGAGAATTGTTGTGGAGCCAGATATCAGAAATAAAAAGATGTTTGCTTTATGTGAAAGGATTGGATTTCAGTTGGATAAGATAATTGAATTACCACATAAAACGGCACAACTAGCTTTTCTAGATAAAGAAAGATACCAAAATCAAACGAAGAAAATTACCCCTTCAAAACGAAGTAATATGAATACATTAGATAATGTGGTTTCACCACAACAATCTGTTCAACATATAAAGCCTGAAATATGGCTAGAATCAAACAAGTTATTAGTTAAAAAAGCAATTTGCGAATTTACTCACGAAAGGATTTTAGCTCCGAAAAAGGTCCAAAGTCTTGAAAATGGATGGAGCTTATTTTCTCTAACTTCAGATGATTCAACTATTGTTTATGAATTTGAAGCGAAAGAATTGGCTCTAGAGCAATTGATGATTAAGGATTCTACCTTAATTAAGAAGCATAATAATGCGATTGTTGATTTAGATGCGATATTATTTATCAAAGAGTTTGAAAAAACTTTAGGTATAGATAAGCAGAAAATGCCTGTGTATTTGGAAGAGATTATTAGCACTTTGTATAGTAGTGCTTTTAAAATTACTAAAGGAAATCCAACAGCAAAGGAATTAGCTCAAGCAGACTTTCAAACAATTGAACAATCCATGACTGAAGGACACCCTGGGTTTGTTGCAAATAATGGCCGCATAGGTTTTGATAGTAGTGATTATCGTTCGTATGCACCAGAAGCTGGAAACTCATTTTCTTTGTTATGGCTAGCTGGACATAAGTCAAAAGCTGTTTTCTCTGCTATAAAGAGCTTACCTTATGATAAATTGATTCATCAAGAATTAGATGCTAATACTATAAGTCAATTCAACGAAATTTTATCTTCTAAAGGACTAAATCCAGAAGACTATTTATTCCTTCCAATTCATCCTTGGCAATGGTTTAATAAATTGGCAATGGTATTTGCTCCTGAAATTGCAAAAGCGGATTTAGTTTGCTTGGGTTATGGACCTGATCAATATTTAGCACAGCAATCTATCAGAACTTTATTCAACACTACAAATCCTGAAAAGTTCTATACAAAATCGGCTTTATCGATTCTTAATATGGGCTTCATGAGAGGACTACCGTTGTATTATTTGGGAACTGCTCCTAAAATGGCTGTATGGTTAGAAAATCTACTTTATGAAGACGCCTATATCCAAGAAACAGGATTCAAAATGTTAAGTGAAATTGGTTCTGTGAGTTATGTGAATCCGTATTTCGAAGAGTTCGGACCTCATAACGATTATAATAAAATGCTGGCTTCTTTATGGAGAGAAAGTCCATATTCGAAAATAAAAGAAGGGCAAAAGCCAATAACCATGGCTGCACTACTGCATGTAGATCACCATGGGAAAGCATTATTACCTGAATACATAAAAAGTTCTGGGTTGAGTATCGAATATTGGATAAGTAGTTATTTGAAAGCGTATTTAAGCCCATTAATTCACTGTTTCTATAAATATGATTTAGTGTTTATGCCACATGGAGAGAACATCATTCTAGTTTTGGAGGATAATAAACCTGTGAGTGCATTACTTAAAGATATTACAGAAGAAGCTGTGATTTTAAGTCCTGATGTGGAATTACCAGAAGACTTAAAGAGAATGTATGCTCCAGTACCTGAAGATGTGAAGTTATTATCAATATTTACAGATGTTTTCGATGGATTCTTTAGATACTTGACACCAATTTTAGAAGAGCATGCAAACTTTCCTGAAAACAAGTTTTGGCAATTAGTAGCACTTAATATAAAAGAATACCAGGAACAGCATCCTGAGTTGATTGATAAGTTTAACAAATACGATTTGTTTGCAGATACCTTTAAACTATCATGCTTAAATCGATTGCAATTAAATAACCATAAACAAATGATTGATTTAGATGATCCTGTAGCATTATTGCAGTTCGCTGGTGAAATAGCCAACCCGATAGCAGTGTATAGTGTTGAAAACGAACCTGAAGAAGTAGTATGATGTCATTAATAGAGCAACAGATTTTTAGCAAAGAAATTGAAGGAGTAGGGCGTATTGTATTGCGACCAATTCATTTAAATGAAGATCTAGATACATTGTACAATTGGGTAAAACAACCTTATGCAAAGTATTGGGGAATGCTTGATTTTTCGAAAGATCAAGTGTTTGATTCTTACGACGAAATAGAAAAAAATCCTCATCACCATACCTACATCGGTATGCTAGATAATCGACCAATTTTTCTAATGGAACGTTACAAAGCTTCCGAAGATATGATTGGAAACTATTATGATGCCAAATTGAACGATTATGGAATGCACATTTTAGTCGCTCCTGTTGAAAAGAGAATTCCTCAATTTACTTGGAGTGTGTTTTCTACAATTATGGATTACTTCTTTAGTCTTCCGTATGTTGAAAGGGTAGTGGTAGAGCCTGATGCAAACAATGAAAAAATACATAAGCTAAATAAAAAAGCTGGATTTGTTTATCAAAAGGAAATAGAATTACCTCATAAAGTGGCCTCTTTGGCTATTTGTACTAAGGAGAATTATGAAGATGCCTTAAACAAGTTAGAAAGTCATGAATAATAAAGAAATAACATTTATAAATCCTCAAACTTGGGGAATCGTTAATAAGTACTTAGTAAAAAAGGCAATTAGCGAATTTACTCATGAGCTTATTTTTAGCCCAATCGCAAGGCAATCGGATATTGAAGGCGATTGGAATGTATATGAACTTACAAGTGATGATACGGAAGTGAGCTACCAGTTTAAGGCGAAGAAATTTCTTTTAGATCATTGGTATATCGATATTGATAGCATAAAGAAACATAGAAACAACGTAGAAGAATCAATTGACGCTATGGTATTCATTACAGAGTTTAGAAAAACACTCCAAATACCTGATGAGTTTTTAGCGACTTATTTAGAGGAAATTACTAGTACTTTAATTAGTGCTGCCTATAAATACGAGAATGAGAAATTATCTTCTGAAGAATTGGCTAGTTTAGGTTTTCAAGAGATTGAACATTCCATGTCAGAAGGACATCCTTGTTTTGTGGCGAATAATGGAAGAATCGGATTTAATATTCGTGACTACCACAAGTATGCTCCAGAAACCAATAACCCTTTCAAAATTATTTGGATAGCCGCTCATAAAAACTACGCAACGTATACCGCGGTTGAAGGATATGAGTATAATGATTTATTGATTAATGAGTTAGGCATTGCTAAAATAAATGAGTTCAATGAAACTCTTGAAAAATTACAATTAGCAAAGTCTGATTATATTTTTATGCCAGTGCATCCTTGGCAATGGACAAACAAATTAGTACATGTTTTTGCATCTGATATCGCGAATAAGAATATCGTATTACTTGGAGATAGTAATGATGATTATTCAGCACAACAATCAATTAGAACCTTATTCAATTTAACGAATCCGAAGAAATTATATACAAAGACATCGTTGTCAATATTAAATATGGGATTTGTTAGAGGTTTGTCACCTTATTACATGCAAAGTACTCCATACATCACAAAATGGATTAATGAGCTTTTAGAAAGCGATACCTATTTACAAGATGTTGGTTTTGAAATGTTAGGGGAGGTGGCAACTGTTGGATATCATAACCATTATTATGAAGTATTAGGAAAAACGAACCCTCATAATAAAATGCTTTCTGCATTATGGAGAGAGAGTCCATTATCTAAAATAAAGGAGAATCAAAAGGTTGCTACCATGGCAGCATTACTTCATATTGATAAAAATAATAATTCTTTATTGGCGGAGCTTATCAAAAGTTCTGGTATTAAAGCGGACTTATGGATTGAGAAATATCTTCGAGCATACTTCCAACCTTTAATTCATTGTTTTTATAAGTATGAACTTGTGTTTATGCCGCATGGTGAAAACATCATCATGGTGTTAGAAAACAATCAACCTGTTTCTATTTTAATGAAAGACATTACAGAAGAAGTAATTGTTTTTAATGAAGAAATGTATTTACCAGAGCACGCTGATAGATTGTTTACAAAGACTTCAGACAAAATGAAAATATTATCAATCTTCACAGATATTTTCGATTGTATTTTCAGATTCTTAGGACAAATTTTAGAAACACATTGTGATTTTTCTGAAGATAAATTTTGGGAATTAGTAGCAAAGAGTATCCTCGAATATCAAGAAAAACATCCTGAATATTCGGATAAGTATGAGAGGTATAACCTCTTTGTTTCTGAGTTTGATCGTTGTTGTTTAAATAAACTTCAACTATCAAATACAAAGCAAATGCTCAATTTGGCAGATCCTATTGAGAGTTTAAAGCTAAGCGGAGTACTTGAAAATCCAATAGCAAAATATGCACACGAACTTGTTGAACTTAAACCTGTCAATTAATGGGAATAGACAATTTAAGCGAAATTATAAAGAAAAGAAGAACATTTTATGCTTCCGATTTTTCAGATAAACCTCTTTCGCGAGAGGCGGTTGAGACGATTGTAGAAAATGGACTTTGGGCTCCTACACATAAATTAACGCAACCGTGGAGATTTGCAGTCCTAGAAGGGCAACATAGACAAGAAATGGGAGTGTTTATGGCAAACTATTATAGAGAGCTATTCACTTTAGAAGAGTTTCCAAACGAACGTTTTGAAGAAACTAAAGAGTACGCCAAAAACGCAACCATGGTAGCCATATTATGTAAACCAAGCCCTCGATTACCAGAATGGGAAGAAGTAGCGGCAGTCTCTTGCGCTGTTCAAAATATGTGGTTGAGCTGTACTGCTATGAATATTGGTGGTTATTGGGATACTGGAGCAGCGACTATAAAGTATGTAGAAAATTGTTTAGAAATTAATGAAGGAGAAAAATGCTTGGGTGTTTTCTTTATGGGGCACTTGAAAGAAGATGTAATGCAAGCAAATAGAAAACGAAAACCTTTATCTAAAAAACTAAGTTGGATTCAATAAAAATGGGAAATTTATCAAAGAAAAGAATAGAAGCTATTGATTTGGCTAGAGGAATTGGAGTATTTTTTATTCCAATGGCTCATACATTATTAATTTACGGATCGAGTTATACTCAAGAAGAAAGTTGGCTAGGTTTAGTAGTGCACTTTTTTGGAAAGTGGGCAGGTGTATTTTTAATAGCTATGGGTTTTTCATATACACTATCAAGAAAGAATTCGGTATTGAGTTCAATAAAGAGGGGAATTATATTAATGTTAGTTGGATATTTAATGAATTTCTTAAAATTTATTGTTCCAATTCTATTGGGGATAGTTCCAGACAGTTTTATTCATGCTTATGGTTGGGAAATACCAATAGGATTGGATAAAATGGTATACCTCGTGCTAACAGGAGATATCTTGCAACTAGCGGGAGCATGTCTTCTATTTATGGGAATAATTCATAAATATGCTCAAAAACACAAGTATTTAGTTTTATACATAGCAGTAACAGTACTCATACTAACGGAGTTTGTAAGAGGTACTCAAGCTGGAATTCCTGCCATTGATTATATGTTGGACTTACTTTGGGGTAAAGACTGGAATATTTATTTTGCTGTATTTCCTTGGTTCGTATTCATTTTGCTAGGTATGTTCTTTGGGTATTACTTTAACGAAAATAAAAAGAACGTTCAAAAAACATTTAAACTAATGTCTTTTGTTGGTTTGGCTACTTTCATCATCGGAGGAGCTTTGTGTTTGCAGAATTACGAATTTCACATGAGAGATTATTTCCATACCGGTATTGGAGGAGTAATCTATTTAATTGGATGCAATTTATTGTTCTTTTGGTTAGCACTTTTTATTCTCAAGAAGTTTAAATCAAACAGAATAACGGATCTATTTTTCTATTGTAGCAGAAAGATAACTTCTATTTATGTAATCCAATGGGTACTAATTTGTTGGTCAATGGGATTTGTAGGGTATCATGACAAGGATATTAAAACCAGTCTGATTTTAATGGTTTTATTTACGATTGGAACATTCGCAGTTCAAAAGGTTATTGATATCATAACGGATAAAACGACACTTTCTTCCGAGAAAAATTCAAACAAAATTCCAGCAAAAGCGACATAAAAAATTACACTAACCTAACAACTATAGAAAACATTAATGTTAAATCAATATAAACACGTAGAAGTAAATTATTTTCCAGAAATAGAAACAGCTGTTTGGAAGATTAAAACAGAAGGGATTCCTAATTTAACTCTTGACGGATTAAGAGAGTTTACTCATTTTACTGAAGATTTGAAAATAATGTTTACGGATAGTTCATATCCACTAAAATATTTAGTTTCTAGTTCTACACATGAAGAAGTGTATAATGTAGGAGGAGACCTTCCATACTTTTTGAAATGCATTAAATCTAGAGATGAAGAAGGGCTAAAAGAATATGCCTATTTATCAGTTGATGCTATTTATAATATTTATACTTCGTTTGGTCTTTCGGCAGTATCGATAGCATTAGTAGAAGGAAATGCTTATGGAGGTGGTTTTGAGTGTGCAATGGCACATGACCTTATATTAAGTAATTCAAAAGCGAAATTCTGTCTTCCAGAAAACAAGTTTAATTTATTTCCTGGAATGGGTGCGTATAGTCTTTTATGTAGAAAACTGAATGTTAAAACGGCAACAGAAATTTTATATGGAGGAAAGGTTTATAGCTCCAATGATATGCTCGATTTTGGTTTAATTGATCATATCGAAAAGGAGAAAGAAGGGATAGATTCTATCAAAAGCTTTATTCAGAAAATCGATAGAAATTATAACTTCAATCATGGCCATTTTCAATGTTTAAAAAAGGTTTTTCCGTTACAGAAAAAGGAATTGATTGAAATAACAAATATCTGGGTTGAGTCTTGCTTAAAAATGACTGATGCTGACTTAAGAAGAATGGAACTTATTGTAAACGCTCAAAATAGAAAATTAAAACAAACATTATAATACCAATTAGACCTTATAGAATGTGTATAAGTGGTTTCTATTTATACAATATTTTAGAAATCAATTGGTCTAAACATTGAATTTAGTTGAGAAGTTTTTTGCCATAAAACAGACTAAATGAAAATATCCGCCTATATGGGCGGATATTTGTTTCAAAATGTAAATAAAACGGGGGATTATTTAAATTTTAAAGGATAAACTTCTAAATTGTTTCGGTGTTTGCTTGCTATGCTTTTTAAAAGCAGCCGAAAAATGAGTCGGGTTTTTATAACCTACCATGTCGGAAATTTCATAAATAGGTTTGTTCGTGTGAGAAAGCAATTCTTTTGCCTTGTTCATTCGAACTTGCAATGAATATTCAGAAATGGTTGTATTAAAAACTCGTTTGTATTCTTTTTTTAGCACAGTGTCATTTAATAAAACCTTTTTGGCTAATTCCTTAACAGAAAAGGGTTCGTTTAAATTAGATAGAATTATTTTCTTTACATCATAGAGTTTTTTAATTAGACTTTGTGGAGATCTACCAATGGCATTCCTTTGTTTTAAGGTAGAAACTAATTCTAGGGTTTTACCTTCAAGAAATAGCCTTTTTAAAATACCTGAGCGTGTATCGGATAAAATTTCAGACACAATTTCATTTGTTTTAGAAGAAAAAGAAGTAGCAAAGAAATTACATTCCTTTTCAGTTACACTGAAATTTTTAATATGATTTATGAAATCAATAAGTTGATGCTTTTTAATAAACTCATAATACATTCTTATTCTGATTTCTTTTATCAAGGTATCTTTAAAATAAGTGGTATTGATACATTTACCATTGGAGGAAAATAGAAAACATTCCTGCTCTTGTTGAACGATTTCCATATTCATGTTTTCACATTCCATTGTTTTTTCACCACTAAGTAGGAGGGAAAGTTCCAAGGTATTGGTACTTGAATTGTTATTGAAAACATAGTCTTCATGAAATGTGGTGTTCAAATATTCTATATATAAGCCGTCAAAGCTATATGTAATTGCGGATCCATTTCCATATAATGGGTTAACACTATATTTCTTAGAGAGAATTCCACAATTTGAAGTGTGATATTGTTCTTGCAATATCCCGTTGAAGAGTAAGTTTATCTTTTTGTTTGCCATAACTACTATAATTATGACAAATTTAATATTTAATGAGTCTAAATAAAAGCAAAGAAATGAATTTTATCTAAGTAATTGTAATAAAGTATGTTGTATAAAGGTGTAATGGTACTATTATTTGTACTGCAATTTTTACATTTATACAGAAGGCATGCTTACATATCATGTTTTACATATAGTAATGCTTACTTAAACAGATAAAGGAGTGAATACCCTAATTATTTTATGTGTTGATGTGTTTGTTTATGCAGCTATAATTTTTGATAATAATATGGAATATAAAAACACCCTCTAAAGGTGTTTGTAATAAGGTAAATTCATTGATTTTAGAGGAGTCATATTCCAAATTGAATTTTTATAGAAAACAGTAATATCAAAATAAAAAGAGTTATCAAATTAGTTTTGAATTTTATGTATTGATGTTTATTGTATTCCATTATAATTCGAAAAATAAAAAAGCTTCCCACAAATGAAATAGGTAAATAGTTTAAAATTGAACTGATATACCATAATTCGGCTATTCTACTTGAGGATGCTCCAGAACCATAAATTAGGAAGAAAGTTAGTGTTTCAAGAAAAAAAAGAAGCATCAGAGTTCCTAGGGATAGAACTATTCTAATTCCAATACTAAGATAATTTGTTTTTATATTTAAAAATGTAGCTAGTTTCATCTAACTATGGTTTAATGTTGTTTGGGAGTTCTCATAGGTGATTGCCTATAGGCAGCTGGATTGATAGTAAGTACTAATAGAAAAATTACAATTACTAAAATCAAACAATTAATTATAATCCATTCTTAGGGGGAAGTACTTGTTTTTCTTGAAGTGTAATGCGTTGTTTTGTATGTTAGAAGTTTTTGATTAATTGTTTGTAACAGGTTTTAGGATTAATTCATTTTCATTTGGGATAACATAATCTTTACAATGTTTATTTAAGGAATAATAATCTTCTGAGGTAATGTTTAACCAAAAATCAGAACCGAAAAGTTTGAAAAAATAACGTTTATCTATATGTTTTTGAAAAGACTCGCATATTTCTGAATGATAATTGTATTTGGTCGTATTGGTTAGAGAGTCTAAATATTCAGTTTTAATATTCCTCTTTTCGAGATACCGTATATATACAGTGTCATTACAGAAAAGAATGTTTTTAGGTACTCCACTTCCTCCATCCCAACTAATGTCTTCTTCGCTAAGTAAAAGATTATATTTAAATCTATGTGATGTCCCATATTTATGATTTGTAAAGATACCTATAGAAGTGGTTTCTATATTGGTTTTTTCAATAACTAAATGCTTACCGTTAGGAAGTATTATATTAGTTTTATTAGTTATCACTTCTTCATGATAATTGCATCCACCTAATAGGTAGCTCAATAGTATTATAAAGTATCTTCCTTTAATCATATTAAATTTATATGTCATTCTTTTCATAAATACGTTTCGTATAATAAATATAACCTCGTTTTAGGTGTATATGATTTGTTAGTATTTCAATTTTTATTAGTCTATACACTTGTATAAAAGGTCAAAATTTAGCCTTTTTCAAGTCCTATAATTTATATTATTTACTTCCGATTAAACATTTATATGTTAATACCAAATACATTAAATAGTATCATCTTTACCTTATTAAATATAGTTCTTGTTTTTAACCAATTTTTAAAATATAAAGTTCCATCTCATAAGTCGATTTTTAGATACTTGAAGAAAATACTATTTATTGGATATATAATATTCTGTTTAAAATTCACTCAATTATTCTAATCTTACCTAAAGTTCTGCAAAATTCAATATCAACATCATAATATTCGTCTAATTTGTCTTTAAATAAATTTTTAAAATAAGGAAAATTATTTTAGCCATTTTTTTATTGTTTTTACCGTAAACTTACGGCCTAACATAAGAGATATGGTTTGCTGTTGTGTTTTAGTTCTAAATTAGTAAATAAAATCTAAACTTTGGTGAGTTATCACTTTTCCAAAGTATCACTTAAAACACAATAAACTATCCCTCTTATTAACTAATATTTTTTAATTCAATTAGTCATTTTGGTATAAATTTCTCTTTATTTTTCACTTCATTTTCGATGTAAAATGGTCCCATTTTCTCAATTATTCTTAATCACTAAGATTTCTTTCTAAAATTCACGTTTTTGGATATCAAAATACTGAGTATATTTAATATAAAAGGTCTTGTTTATGAGTATTTGTGGATTTCTACTCGCAAATCTTAGTTTTATCACTTACTTCCTTTTACTTATACACTGTGCTGATGGTCGTTATTTCTTTACTTCTGTTCCTACAAATTCAACCCTTGGGTCATTTATATTCACTAACTCATCTAATTCATATATATTTCTATAACCATATCCATATAGGTTAACGAAGGTTGGAATATTTAAAGCAAGCATAATAGGTTTCCTGTTAGACAAAATTTGAGTTTCATTATTTTTATTGTTCCTTGGAATTGAAATTTTAGAAGTAAAGTCTATTTGGTCACCGTCAAAATTATTATTACAATAAATCAAAATTTTAGTGTTAGGATCAGGAATCAAATCCCAAAGTGCTTGTTGAGTAAAGTCTGTAAAACTTAGGTGAATTGCACCTTTAAGATGTTTTCTTTTGTAACGATAGGTAGAACGACTATCTATAATAATAGTATTTTCATGTTGACTCATTCTTAGGAATTCATCTAAATCAATCAGTCGTTTTTCTCTGTAAAATTCTACTTCTGATACCAAATTTTTAAAATCGTTATAATCGGCAAGTGATTTAGGATAGTTTTTTTCTGTATTCATTTCCTTTATTACCGTTTTAGAGCTTTGGGAAACCGCTATAACTCCTATAAGACTAAGAACGATTGTAAATGTTACTTTTTTCATAATGTTTGTTTTTATTATTTCCAACGTTTAGTATATGGTAAGTAGGGCAGTAGGAGGCGATAAACTTTCGAGCTTGAACTTAGCCAAAACGTTGTATTTTGTTTTTATATAATTCACTTTAAAATCCAAATCAACGATTTGGTGGTATTCCTGAATAGCAGTGAACTTTCATTTAATACCGTATGCCTTATTTTGTTATATACCATATTGTAGTTTTATTTTTACATTTGATTAAATATTCCGTCATATTCTATTGGGTATATAATTTCATTGTTCCAATCATCTCCTGCTGTATTCAATCTTTTCATTATTAAACTATTTTTTAAAAGTCCTTCTCGATTCAGAATGTTCATAATTATTGGGATTGACTTTTTCCATTCAGTGACATTAAACAGCATATTTGCTACACCTGAATCCCCTGCAATCCATTCTCCTATCTTGTTCCTGTTCAATTTTTCGTGAATCTTTTCTTCCATTGAATGGCGTAAATCCAAAACCTTTGAATTATTTTCATATTTTTTTACCAAAACTGGTAAATCAGTTTTTTAATCCAAACACTAAATGTGTAAACTAGCCTTTTGAATGAGTAAACTATATTTCCTGTTTAGCCTGAAACTCAAATTGGCCGCAACGGTTAGGATAAAAAGGCGCTTTAATGCTTTTTATATAGTTTAATTAATTCTTCTTTAATTTCTGATATAACAGCTCTAGATTCCTTTATTTCGCAGTCATCTTCCTCATAGAAATTAAATCCAAAGAATTTTAATAAATAGGTATGCAAAAGGTTTAAACTATCAATCAGAATTTCAATATCGTTTTTATCATATTTGAAAGAGATTGTTTTTTGAGCTCCAGTAAACACGGTAAGGTCAGATGAGTTTTTGTTATTATGGCAATCGATTACTATTAGAGATATAGTCAATATCGCATCAGCAAATAATGAACTATCTTTAATCTCACCATTTTTCCAAGTATAATTTATAGCCAATTGTTCACATGTTTCGGATGTTGTTATCGAATTCCTGATTTTCAACTTTTCATATAAGTTACAATACTTGTTGATTTCATTAAAAGAGACCTTTGTCCCTAAGCTCTCTATGAAATACACGAATTCTAAAGCTGAATCATTTCCAGCAATCCATACCCATTTTTCTATATATGATTTCATTTATCTTATGTCCAATTAATAAATTTTCCAGCATAGGGAATTATGTACATCGTTTTGTGTATGATTAGCTGTGATTTTTTTCTAAATGTAACTAAAAATTATTGCTCTTTGTTTCTGGGGCTACTTTTTAAAGTAGACTGAACTTAGCGATTAATTATTTTTTATTCTAAGCTATATAACTTTTATTCTATTTAGAAAAACAGTAATTTTTTAAACCTAATGAATATCAGTTTCTTTGGAGATTTTTAGTATCGAATTATTGAAAACCGATGGGCAACGAAAAAACGATAAAATAGAAGGTACTATGGATATAAAATGTTAACTTAATACGTTCAAAAACTGAGGGTTAATTTTTATGAGGCATTTTATTAGGTTTTAATTTGAAGATAGTTTGTTTATTCCTCAAGAATGTTTTCAGGAGTTTTAATAATTCTAGATTTGCTCCAAGAGTATAAAGTTTTTGATTGTTAATGTTTTACCTATAGCGTTTGAAGTGTTATTGTTTATTATAACATTGAAACTAATTTAGGAGTTTCTTTGAAAAATATCAGAAATGAAAAAAATACTTGTACCATTTGTATTCTTTGTTTTGTTTTCTTGTTCGGAAAACGGTGTTGAGAAAGACTCAGAGCCGTTGGAGTATGGACCGCAAGATTTTGTAACAGATGCGAGTGGAGTACAATATCCTTTTTTGGATCCGCCATCATATCAATACTGTGGCCCAGGTTGGGGAAGAAAGTTTTGTCGATTTTTACGTAAATATAATGGGACAACTTGGGCAGATGCCGAAAATTATTACAGCGATTTTTCAGATATAAAGTTTTCAAACTTTAATGGCGATGAATATTTTATATCCTTCTTTAATATTGATGTTGTAACTTCACATTGCAAAGGGTGGAAAAAAGGTGAAAACAAGTACGATGGAATAAAATGGAATATAAAAATCAAAAAAGATGAAGCAGATACTTTGTGGTTTGATTATGAATATTTCGGGACTAGTGAAGAAATTGAATATACTATAACTTATAAATATGAAGTAATTAATGGTTTACTTCATTTTTCAAATTCTGAAGGTCAAACATTTATTTTCAAACCCTCTGAAAAAAATTATACGGAAGGTTCTCTTAATACAGGTGAAATAGTTTACTTAGAAGGCTGTATATTTTAGTAACCATGTTCGCTGTAATATGCTATCATAATTGTAGTTTACTTTATTTAATGTCCATGATTTTCTTCCATCAATTTGTTAAAAGCGAGTGTCAACAGTTTGGATAATCTTTGATTTTCAGCTTTTATTAATGGCAGAAGCAATTTATAAAAGTGTCTATTTTGGTCATTGTCAGGATGCGGTCCATCAAAGATAAATCTAAAAACACTTTTTATTTCCGAATTGGACTTTCTTGAAAGGGCTTTGCAGGCTGGTTTAGTGTTATAGAATAAATGTAACCCAAAACCAAAGGCTATTCTGATTTTGTCAGCCTGCCAATATCCATCAATACAGATGTTAACATATTTGTTATAGTATTGGTCAGTTGGAATTGATGTTAATTGACTGAAAAAACCGATGTGTGAGGTCGAGCTTACGTAAGAGCTAACTTTTCGAGGGATTTTCGAATGATAGAGAGGTGCTGGTTTTTCTTTGAAACCGAAAATAGAGTCCATAATTGCGTATGAGTTAGGAAATGCACAAAAAAATTTTCTTTCCCATTTATTTTTATCATTAGTATTAGCTGACATTGCTTTAAGTACAAATTGATGTATTGAATCTGCTTGTACTTGAATTGATTCAAAGGTATAATCCTCGAAATAATTTTTGGTTTGACCAATACATACATTTATTGTGAACAAAAACAAAAAAATCGAAAGTATAATTTTATGATTTTCATAGCTCATTGTATGATAACAGTTTTGTTTAATAGTTACAGGTTACTTATTGCAATTGTTATAATCAGCTATTTTTATTCGTTTTATTTGATTTTCTATTTGTAATTCCTTGTTATTAATTTCATTTTGGTCAAGCCCATTATATATTGAAAAGAAATTTTCTTCATCAGATTCATATTTCTTTTCTAAAACAAACTCTATTCCTATAAGAACATATTCTGACTCAATATTATTCTTGTAAAAATCATATGTCAATATATTGATTTCGGTAATAGCCTTATTTAGATTTTCATTTAATTCTATTTTCGGATTTTCTTGCCAATTTAAAGGCATTTCATCTCCGCTACCATACCAATCCAATTTTTCAGATAGCTTAAACGAGTCTACTGTCATACTAAAATCGTCCAATTGATAAGCTGTAAATTCAAATCTCTGCCCGATAATTTCAATAATAACAGGTCCATCAGCTAACCATTCATCTTCATTCAAGTTCCACATCAGCCAATAGCGTTCGATTTTTTTGCCAATTAGTTCTGTCAAAGTTTTTTCAAACTTATTTTTGAAACTTTTTCCGTTATTGTGAAATTTTGGTTTGTATGATGGAATTCCTAGCATTCTGTTCTAATTGGTAATAACGCTTTGGCTGAACTATGTTTTAATGCGGTTTAGGCTTTGCTGTGTGGTGTTTTATAATTTCTTTCAACTCGTCAGTTCCAAAGATACTCATTATATCATCTGACAGATATGTGATATCGGCTCCTTTATCTAGAAGCCATTTAAGAATAGTTGCATCTTTCTCATTATAAGCAGTTACAATTGCGGTATTGAGGAGTTGTCCTTTATTTACGTTAATGTCAACTCCATTACCAACTGCAAATTTCAAACCTTCAAATTCATTGTTGTGAACCGCATAATAAGTTCCTTGGTAATCATAATTTGAAAGGTCGGCACCAAGAGAAATTAAATATTCAGCAGTTTCTATTTTGGAGTATGCAATTGAGTTTTCAAGAGCTACATCAATTTCAAGTTGAGTATAACCTGTCATTAGAAGATTTTTCAATTCGTTTAAATTTCCATCTCCTGCAAGAAGTTCAATTTTAGAAGCTTTAGACTCTTTCATTTACTTATTTTTAGAATTCGTTCTTTATTTCAGTTACCTGACCTGACGTATATAAGTCTTCCAATTTTGACTTTAATACCTGCCAAGACAGTTCCCCAATTGAAATTTTATATGTAGGTGTAGAATCTATAAACTCTTTCAAAAACCAAGGTTCAACGACTCTGAAATTTGGATGGTCAGCTAATTCCACTACTACTGTTTGTCCATTTTTATTATGGAATCCACATTGAGTCCCGTGAAAAGCATATTTCCAACTATCATTCATTTGTCCCCTTCTAGGAACTTTTTGATTTCTAATCCAAATAAAATCTTCGAATTGGTTTTTATAGCTGATATCGAAATCAAATTTATTTCCTAGTTCAAAAATCAGCTTCCTACAAAGAAGTCTATACTCTTTAATAGCATTTATTAATTCTTGGTTTTCCATTTTCTAAATTCAATCCAAGTTTTAGCTAAGCTGCGCTATAATGCAGTTTAGGTGGTGTTACCCAACGTTTTTTATTATTTTTTCTATTTCTAAATCGGTTTTAATTTTTTTGCCTTTTTCGGTAAACTCAAATAATAAAGGTTCTTCCGATTTAAGCTCTAAATAATTGTTATCAACTAATAAATACAAATATTTTCTTATTTCTTTTCTTGTATTCCCAGTTGATTTAGCTACTTCTTGAATAGAAAACCACATACTTTCAATCGGTTCTGTACAATTATCTGATTGAAGCCATAATTCTTTTAATAGTCTTTTGAGTATTCTCAATTCGAATGTTTTTTGTATTCCTTTTTTTATTTTTTCAATCCAGTTTTTGTCAATCGGTTCAATAATAATAGCTTTAAAATTAAATCGTTCACTCTCAATTCCAACACCTTTTAAATCATCAATATGTAATTCAAAATCAAATGCTGGTGGAAATTTAGAAGAATTAATTTTCCGAGATTTTAGAACTTTTTGGTTTTCCGTCTGGTTTACAATTCGGTTAACTTTTATTCCATAATATTTCAAAGTCCATCTTATTTTTCCTTTTGTTCTAAATGATGTTGTATAGATATGAACTTTATGTCCTTCACCTTGTAAATCAGAAATCAATTCAGCAGTTCCTTTCCGTATTTCTTCAATTCCAAGAAGTTTAGCGATTCCGTTTCTTTTTTCTGTTTCGAATTCTTTTCCCTTTGGAATTAGTGTGCTATCGAGGTCAAAACTGATATTCATTTCAAATGTTGGGTAATGTTTTATATAAGATGCGTGCGTCGCTGACGCATGCTGATTGTCTGTTAGGACAATTACATTGTAAATATACGTTTACATTAGTTTGGCACAAAGTCCGCATGCATTTTATACGTTGTTGTACACAGTTTTATTTTAAGATTATTGTTTTATTATTTATAGAAAAGACTTCTAATATTTCTTTAAAATATTCAGGGAATTTCTGCTTGTAAACTCCATGATTTAGCCATTCCAAAGTAAATTTTCCTGTTATTCCAAATCCACCATAAAAACAGTCATGAAGTGCATCTAAATTTCTTCCAAAATAGCCTCCAATCCCATTAATTTCTTCTCCTAAAGCACAATAGAATTTATCTTGAGAATCAAGATTTTTACCGTCTATTATTGCATATTTGTTTGATTTGTCATTCCCATAAATTCCTAGTCTTAATGATGAATCTAACCAGCCTTGAACTTTTTCAGCAGGCAAGCTTTTCCATTCCCCCAGATTCTTTATTCCAGAAGTAAGTCGTTTCTTTGTTATTTCATAGAACCCTTTACTAGATTCACTTAACCAACCTCTAATTATAACATTTAAATTGTTAAAATTATTTTGAAATATTTTTTCAATCTTAATTTCTGAAATAAAATTGGAGGTTAGTATTTCTCCTTTAGAAGACAATATGTATAAGTAAGCAGAATTATCATATAATTCACTTTCAGTATTAAACCTATCTATAAACTTTTCTTTTTCTAAATCGCATTGATATAATGTTATTTCGCATAAGTTTATTGGATCATCATCTTGCGAATATTGAATCACATTTTCACCTTCAATTCCTGATATATCTTTGAAAGTAGCAATAAAGTCATAAGACTCTGGATATTTATCAAATCCAATACCTATTTTCATCTTTTTTGTGTAATTGTGTAGAACGTTTTATATAGGATTAGTTGCGCTATTTTCTCCAAATGTAAATAAAAATTATTGGTTTTTGATTTGAGAGAATACTTTCTGATGTAGAATATACTTCGCAATTAATTATAAATTTTGTTGGCATTTCGTTTTAATATCCAATATTTAAAATCCTTAATATTACAAATATTGCAATACTTCCAAAAAAAGCTATTAATCTTATTTTATTCGAAATATTTAACCCTTTAAGAATGCTCATTAATCCGAAAACCATAAAAAGTATATTTATTCTATTCTTGTACGTTTTTCTATTATTTACGCACTCATTAGTGGTTAACAGTGAACGACTTTCATAGTCAATTCCATATACATTGATTTTCTCTTTTAAATTCAAATTATTTATAGCAGACTGATTAATCTTTATTTCTATTATTTGTCCTTTCTTTAGATTTGAAATATATTTTCTATTATCGCTGCTAATTCCACCAACTAAAATTTGAAACATTGCTTTATAACTATTTGCGTAGAACTTATAGTCAGCTTTTTTTCGTGCACCAGTAACTTTTTCAATGTCTTGTCTAAGTTGAACTTTAATACTTCTTAATTCAAAATACTCAGAATTCGATTTGTCAAATGTAATCAAAGTCCAAATCAAGATTCCAATCCCAATTAATAAATATATCCAATTATTTTTTGGTTTCAAATTTGTCATTAAATGAATGCCAATGTTTTATGTAAAATGCGCTTTAATGCAGTTTAGTAGGTGTTAGCAAATGTTATTTAGCTTAAAATTTTCCAGCTTTTAGGTAGGTATTTATATATTCCTTTATCATAAACATCCCAATATATTAAAAGATCATTTTGCCAAAATACAGGAATCTTTTCTCCGATGTAAAAAGGTTTAGTTCCATTGTTAGCATAATTCAATTTAAATAACTTGTACTCGTCATTTTTGACTTCAATCCATACATAAGGGTAATTTAGAAGTGTAAAGTCATTCCTCATTGGACCTTTTTCTTTTCTATATTCTCCAACTTCAGCAATTATTTTTTTAGATTTATTTCTAGCTTTTAAATGTTCAATTTTAGTATTAGTTAAAATTAAGAATGCTATGATAAATATTATTAATAAAGACCAAATCATTTTTTCTTTTTTATAGATTATTTAATTTCTGTTTTTTTTAGTTTTAGTAGCTTGACATCTAATGTGCTACAGTGCTTTGTCCGATATTTGTTAACGTTTGGGGTATGGTTTGTTGTGGTTATTTGGTTCTAAATTAGTAAATAAAGCCTAAATTTTGGTTCAACAATATATTTCTAAAATTAGCACTTAAATAACAATAAATTATACCCTCTTGTTACCAGTAGTTATTTTTCAGTTATATAATTATTAAATTCTTCTTTATCGATATTTACAATTATAGTCGGTTTTCCATACTTTAATTTTCCACTTTCAGTTACTGAGATTTCTTTTTCATTAGGTTTTTCCAGAAAGTATTGAATTGTATTCTTTTCAAAATCATATTTAGACCAAGCGAATGTTCCCTTTATATTCTCGTTTTGATAATAATCAGTTTCAGATTTGATATTCAATATTCCGTATTCTATGATTTTCTTAAAATAACCATTTCTTGGGTTCGGTTTCCACCATTGCGTTTCAAATTGCCCAGAATAATGGTTGTCAATTTTCCAATTAGAGGCAATAGTTGGGATTCCAAGCTTTTCTCGTTCTGAGTTGAATTCAATTCCATGATCTTTGTTAAATGGAATTATAAATTCGGAAGCCATTTTTAAACCTCCGATTATAACAAGTAGAATAATGCCATTAATTAGTCCTTTTACAACTGTTTTTATTGAGTTTTTAAATTCAATTTTATTCTGTTTATAATCTTTGTAATAGGCAAATAATATTCCAAGTGGAACAATTATAAATCCTATTATTATGTAAATTCCGTAGTTCATTTTTAATTACTGGCAACGTGTTTGTATATGGTTTGTTGCGTGGTTTAAGTACCTAATTTAGTAAATAAAAAGCGAATATAAAATTCGCGAAAATTTTCGTAAGTAGGCGAGTACTAGCAATGAATTATAAACATTGTTGGCAGTAGTTTTTATTCTCCTTCCATCCACGTTTCTTTCCATAATTCCAATTCTCCTGTTTCTTTTCTGTAAAATATTTCAAATGGTATTTCTATTTTCTTTTTTGGTAAATCGAGATATGAAATATTAATAGGTTTAAGTGCTTTTTTTATTATTCTCCTACATTTTCTATCATCAGTTATATTCCACCACCAATCAACTATTTTTTCCCTAAAAGTTTCTCCTTCCAAGTCAACCCAGACCTTTTTTAATTTCCCTTTTTTATTAAAAGTCAAAATATATTTTTCATCACATAAGTCAAAACGTGGTGTTTTAATTGTGTCCCAAATTATATTGTTTTTGACTTGATAGTATAGAGTATCTTGAATTTTTTTTGCTATTTCTCTTTGTCTTTTTTCAAATCTGATTTTGTTAGCGATTTTTTCGTTTGAGATGATTTTCTCACTTGTTTTAATTCCAGATTTAAAAGAAATATGAAGTTCTTTTTCATAAATTGAAGCATAACCCATATGAATGTATTGAACTCTTTCACCTTGAGGAACTATTATTTTTCCCGTGAACCAATCCGCAAATACAGTGTCAGTTCCAAACATCTTTTTTAAATTAGCGTTTTTTATTTCGAGCCCACAACTGTTATGACAGCTGGTTACTTGTACTAAATAGAGCTTATCGTCTTTTAATTCCCATATAGCTTTGTAGCCTCTCCAACAAGCGGTTGAACCACAGCCAACAAAATCTATTAATTCTCTTTTCCCAGTTAGTTCAAAATACTTTTCTAGCGGGTTTGAAAAAATAGCAAGTGTTTCACCTTTATAAACCAAATAATCTGGAACTTGTCCAGTTCCGTAACTGAATTTGCAAAAAAGAAAAATTGATATGATTAGTGAAAATTTCATTAGTTGAATTTTATTTCTCAAATGTAATTCAGTCTTTTTTGTCTTAAAAATCAAAATTAGTGAAGTATGTTTTTCGTTGAGTAAAGTGGTTTATCAAATTACTGCCATCGGTCACGGCTATGAGTAGTTGCGTGGGTTAGCACATAACTATGCAAGTACGCACCAAACTGAAAATCCGTGAAGATTTTCAGAAGTAGGCGAGAACAAGCAATTACTTATAGCCATTGTTAGGCATAGTTATTATTAGTTAAATATACTTTTTATTTTGTTCCAAATATTTTGCTTTTTCGGTTCAATTCGCAACCTGTTATCTTCATCTTCAGCTATTTCCTCTATAAATTTCACTGGGTTTGTTAGAAATTTCACTGCATTTGACTTTTTTATATCTTCAAAAATGATTTCCATTTCTGGTTCATATAAAAGTCCGTCCGTATTCATAACAAGTAAGTCATTCTCCGCACAAATTTTCAGCATACCTTCCATAAACTTTCTTGCCTTTTCTAAATTTCTCAAATCAGTTCGGAATTGGAATTCACTTATCACAAGTGTTTTCTCATTAAATGCAATATGACAGTCATTATCTTCTTCCTTTTCTGAATCGCCTTTCCAACCAATGAAGTCTTTGTCATTACTCCAATCACCTCTTTTTACAAGTTTATCAATTTGGTTAGCAATTTCTTGAATGTTCAGAGCTTTATTTTTCCACCACTTGATTGTACGAGCATCTTCAAATTCTGGGTCAGGAAATCCGTTATCAAATTTGACATTATCCCAATAATCTTTCCAGCCTTTTTCGTCAATAAATAGTTCGTTCGGAATTTCTCCGTACTTTTCAATTATTGCACTTTTCGGAATAATATTTAGTTGATATTGCCAAACTGCCATTTCTTGGTTTTAATTATGCCTAACTACTTATATCTCCACAAATATAGTGGTTATCCCTATATCTCTTCCGAAGAATCACATAAAACGGATGTTTTTACCCGTAATTTCTTAGGCAAAATTAATACTCAGCTAACTGAATCAATTCTTTTTTAAAACGTTCTTTAGGTAAATATTGGTGTTCAAGATTAGCAGCAAACGGAATAGGGGTTTCAAGACTTGCAACTCTCTTTACAGGAGCATCAAGATATTCAAAGCAATTTTCCATAATTAACGAAGAAATATCACTTGAAATACTACCAAATAAAGAATCCTCTTGGTAAATAATCACTTTCCCTGTTTTCTTCACAGAATTGAAAATAGCTTCTGTATCTAAAGGTTGTAATGATCTTAAGTCGATAAGGTCAATGGAGATGTCGTTTTCTAAGGTATTTAAAGTATCTAAAGCCCAGTGAACTGTCGCACCAAAAGTTATAACCGTAATATCATTTCCTTCTTTTAATAGAGATGCTTTTCCAAGTGGTAGCGAATAGTAATTTGAAGGTACATCTTCATAAATACTGCGATATAAACCTTTGTGTTCAAAGAATAGCACAGGATTAGGGTCATTTATAGCGGCAATAAGCAAACCTTTGGCATCTTTCGGAAAAGCTGGATAAATCACTTTTAAACCAGGAGTTTTAGTAAACCAAGCTTCATTTGTTTGTGAATGAAAAGGACCTGCACCAACACCCGCACCGCAAGGCATCCGGATAACAACATCAGCTTCTTGTCCCCATCGGTAATGTGATTTCGCTAGTAAATTAACAATAGGATTGAATCCTGTGGAAACAAAATCTGCGAATTGCATTTCAACAACAGCCTTTATTTTTTGAATCGAAAGACCATAGGCTAAAGAAACAATGGCAGATTCACATATAGGTGTGTTTCTAACTCTGCTTTTACCAAATTGTTCAACAAAACCTTCTGTAATTTTAAAGACACCTCCATATTCGGCAACATCTTGTCCCATGACAACTAATTCTTTGTGTTTTTCCATTGATTGTTTTAATCCTTCAGAAATGGCATCTACATGTCTGATATTATTCTTTTCTCCAGAAGGAGAAGAAGCAATGGAAATTTTTTCTTTATAGAGGTCTTTTAACTCATCTTCGATTGTGGAACTTATAGTAGGTTCATCGAAAGTTTTATTTAAATCCTCTTGAATTTGATGAGTAATTTCATCTTTGAATTGCTGATCTAAATGCTCTGAAAGTATTTTTTTAGAAACTAAATATTCTCTAAAATTATTTAATGGATCTTTTAAGGCCCAAGAATCTAGAAGTTCTTTTGGAACATATTTCGTTCCACTAGCTTCTTCATGACCACGCATTCTGAAGGTTTTAAATTCGATTAAAACTGGCCTTGGATCTTTTCTAATACTTTCCGCAAGCTTTTTAACCTTTGTATATACTTCAATAATATTATTTCCATCAATAATATGTGATTCCATTCCATAACCAACACCGCGATCAGCAATATTTTCACAATTGTATTGTTCTGAAGTAGGAGTGGAGAGTCCATAGCCATTGTTTTCAATACAAAATAAAACAGGAAGTTTCCATATTGAGGCAACATTTAAAGCTTCATGGAAATCTCCTTCACTTGTACCTCCATCACCAGTAAAAACAGCACAAACTTTTTCTGTTTCTCTCAACTTATTGGCAAGAGCAATACCACTAGCAATTCCCATTTGAGGCCCTAAATGAGAAATCATACCAATAATTTTATAATCTTGAGTACCAAAGTGGAAACTACGATCTCTTCCTTTCGTAAAACCATTGGCTTTTCCTTGCCATTGAGAAAACAGACGGTATAAAGGAATCTTTCTTGTAGTAAAAACCCCCAAATTACGATGCATGGGCAAAACATACTCATCATTATCCAAAGCAAGAGTAACACCAATAGATACAGCTTCTTGACCAATACCACTAAACCATTTTGAAATTTTACCTTGACGAAGGAGAATAAGCATTTTCTCCTCAATTAATCTAGGTAAAAGCATGCTTTTGTATAGTTGTAAAAGTATTTCGTTAGGTAGTTGATGTTTGCTGTAATCCATTGTTAAACTGTTGTTTATTTAGTTTCCTACAAGATGTATTTGGAATAATACTATTCAAATGTGATTAAAAAAAAAATAGAATCAAAGTAGTAGTATACAATTTTTAGTTTTTTTATTTCCGTATATTCGTAGCAACAAATTACAATTTAACATGATTAAAAAAATAACAGCCTTAGTTTTATTGTTTGTTTCAACGGTTACTTTGGCACAGGAAAAAGTTCTATTACGTTTGAACTATGAAAAAGGAGCATCTTATACAATGGACATGAAAATGAACCAAGTTATGGGAGCTGGATTAATGACAAATAAAATGAATATTGTTATGAAACAGTCTATTACAGAGGTAACTGGTGATTCGTATAACGCTACAGTTAAGTTTGACAGAATGATCATGGACATGTCACAAGGAGGAATGACTGTGTCTTATGATTCGTCAAAGCAAGATTCTGAATTAGATGATGCTGGAAAAATGATGAAAACTAGAATGGAACCAATGTTAAAAACAGTTATTACAATGAAAGGTAATAATTTAGGAGAAGTTTTAGAAACAAAAGCAGAGCCTAATATTCCAGGTGCTAGTGATTATACAAACGATTCTTCTGTTGTTTATCCAGAGAATAAAGTTGCCGTTGGTGATACTTGGACAATGTCGAAAAGCAAAAATGGATTGGATATGAACTTTGAATACAAAGTAAAATCTATTGAAGCCAACAATGTAGTTTTAGAAATTGGAGGTAAAGTTGCTGGAATAGGAGAAGGAGATATCAAAGGAAGCATGAATATTGATAGAAAATCAGGAGTTCCTGTAACATCAAATATTGATATGACAATGAAAGTTCAAGGTCAAGATTTAATAACAAATATGACTGTTACTTATACTAAGAACTAAAATTATAATATTTATAACTCGAAAAGCTCAGAAGTATTTCTGAGCTTTTTTATTTTAGCATCGTTATAAAACGATTAATCTTGAAGGAATCTTTACTGTTTTTCTTTTGCTCGCTTGGGGTTTTTAATGGCTTTTTGGTAAGTATATATTTTCTATTTTTCAATAAAGTGAAAAGAGTTCAGAATATATTTTTAGGCATTCTATTACTTATGTTAAGTATAAGAATAGGAAAGTCGGTTTACCTAATTTTTACAGAAAGAGAACATATTAATCTGACTATCCTTCAAATTGGACTTTCAGGTTGTTTTTTGATTGGAGTTTCATTGTTATATTATATAAAGTCCTCGTTGGAAAATAGAAATATAGTACCTAAACTATGGAAACTTCATTACCTAACTTTGATTGTCATTCTTGTTTCTTTAGGAATTATTCTACCATATAAAACAAATCCCGAATTATGGGGAAATTACTTTATTAAGTTTATTTATTCTTCCTGGGGAGCTTATATAGCGGCTTCTATCTTTGAAATTCGCCAAGTAGTATGGCAGTTTATTAAAGGAAACAAAACATCTGTTAAAGAACAATGGCTTCTTTGCGTTGTTTTAGGAAATCTTCTGGTATATGCTGCGTATATAATTGGGTATTTTCATTTGTACTATGTGGCTACTTTGGTCTTTTCATTGGTGTTTTATGCTTTAGTAATATTCCTCTTGTCTAAAAAGAATAGAAAGATAATTTTTGAAGAAGTTCCCGAAAAGTATAGTTCTAAAAAGATAGATAGCGGAGAAGTAGATAAGTTAACTGTAAAGTTGAACAAATTAATGAATGAGGAGAAAATATATAAGAATGCGAATTTAAAACTAAAGGAATTAAGTAAAGAACTGGAAGTAACTCCGCATAAGCTATCACAGTTGTTGAACGATAATATGGGAAAAAGCTTTGCTCAATACATCAATCAATTTAAAATAGAGGAAGCCAAGAAATTACTTCGCGAAAATAAAAGTTTCACTTTAGAAGCTATCGGATATGAGTCTGGTTTTTCCTCAAAATCTAGTTTTTACGCTACTTTTAAGAAAATGGTCGGTAAAACACCGTCTGAGTATAAAACGTCGATTTTAAAGGAGTTATAGGTGTATAATTATAATTCTAGACACCTAAATTATAATTGAGAATTCAAATTCAAGAGTAGTTATTCATTTTTGGAAAGAACTTAAATCTTTTAAAAATGAAGCAAATATATTTTGTAATCGCATTTCTCTTTTTGAATACAATTTTTTCCCAGAATAAGGAGAAAGTCAATCAAGAATTAATAACAAATACCTTAAATAGATACATTGAAGGAAGTTCTTATAACAATAGTAAGCTTATAAAGAGCGCTTTCGTTTCCGATGCTACTTTGTATTTAACAACTAGATCAGGTTTCCAGAAACTTTCCGTAGATCAATACGCCAATTTTTTTAATGATCAAAAGAAGGGACAATTTAACGGACGAGTAGGTAAGGTGTTGGATGTACATATATTTGAAGACATTGCTCAGGCTAAAGTTGAAATTCTTTTTTCAAAGAGCAAGGTAGTTTATGTCGATTTATTTTTATTGAAGCAAACTTCTGATGGATGGAAGATTATCAGTAAAACTGCGACGCGTTTAAAAGAAAAACCGAAAAAAGGAAAAGTATTATTCATTGTTTCAAATGCTCATTTTTATGGGAACACCGAATTAAGAACGGGAAATAGTTTTTCAGAAATTGTAAATGCTTATGATGTTTTTACAAATAATGGATATGAAGTGGATTTGGTAAGTCCGAAAGGTGGAGCAATTCCTTTGGCATATGTCAATACTTCCGATGAATTATCGAAAAAGTACGTGTATTCGGCAGATTTTATGAAGAAACTCAAAACTACCTTAACTCCAAGTCAAATCAATACTTCTGAATATAAGGCTGTTCAGTACATTGGTGGAGGAAGTGTAATGTTCGATGTACCAGATAATGAAGAAATTGCCAAAATCGTTATGGATATTTACGAAAATCATAATGGAATTATTTCATCGGTATGTCATGGAACTGCTGGTATTGTAAACCTAAAAACGAGTAATGGAGACTATTTGGTAAAAGGCAAAAGAGTAAACGGGTATCCTGATGATTATGAGCATACAGAGCGCCCTTACTTTAAGACATTTCCTTTTCTAATTAAAAAGACTATTGAAGAAAGAGGCGGTATTTTTAAATTTTCTAAGCGTAATACACCTCATGTTGAAGTGGATGGTCGATTAGTCACAGGACAGAACTACAAATCATCAAAACCTGTTTCTGAAAAAATCATTTCATTACTATCAAAAGACAAATAAAGTATTTATTTCAAAAGGTCTTCTAGAGCTTCTTTCAAATTATGAAACTTGAAATCATAAACAGATTCAGTTTTATCAGCTGATATTCGACTTCCTTCTAACAAAATGATGGATAACTCTCCTAGGATGGCTTTTAAAACGAATGAAGGTACATTTAACGGAAATAAGAATTTACCAGTAACCTTCGCTAATGTTTTCGTAAAAGATATGTTTGATTGATGCTCTCTGGTAGTACAATTAAAAACTCCTGATAACTTTGGGTTATCAATACTTTCCATATAGATATTACATAAATCATCAATATGAATCCAAGGGAAATACTGTTTTCCATTTCCTAAAGCAGTTAAAAATAGTGGGGTGTTCATTTTATCAAGAGCACCTCCTTCTTTACTTAGTACAACACCTGTTCGTAATATGGTAACTGGAATATTGAGCGTTTCAAATCGTTTTGCTGCATTTTCCCACGCTATACATACTTTTGAAATAAAATCGTTATCAGGAGCATCCTCTTCCTTAAAAATGACATCTGAAGTACGAGCGCCGTAATAACCTATTCCTGATGCGGATATAAAACCTTCAAGTTTAATGTTTAACTTTTTCACGTAATTAAATAAAAGATCGGCCGATTCTACACGACTATCAATTATTTCTTGTTTCCTTTTTTCTGTCCATCGCTTATCGGCTATTCCAGCACCAGCTAAATGAATAATATGAGTAATATCACTAAAGGCATTTTCATCGATATAACTTTCTTTGATGTTCCAAGAAAATTCATTGATCTTTTTCGGGTTTCTAGTTAAGATAACAACTTCATGACCTTTATTTTTTAATAAGGTTTGAAGTTGCTTTCCAACCAAACCAGTACCACCAGAAATTAATATTTTGCTCATGTTACAAAAATACGAAACTTAGCAGCGGATGAGAAATTAAATGATTCGATAAATGATAAGTATAGGAAATAAACATTTATTACTTTACTCAACACTCAACACTCAACACTCAACACTCAACACTCAACACTCAACACTCAACACTCAACACTCAACACTCAACACTCAATTTATCGAGATTTTTGATTGGAAGCGCATAATTCAATGATTTTTGTTATTCTATTTTGACGAGTAGCTTCCCTTTTCGCTTGATTTAACCAATACAAATAGCCTTTTTTATAGGAAGGAGCAAAGTTTGTGTAATTTTCATATGCTTTTTTGTTTTTATTGAAAGCAGTTTGTAAATCTTTCGGAATCACTAAATTTTCGACATCATCTAAGGAACTCCATGAGTCATCTTCTTTAGCAGCATTGATTTTAAGTAACCCCGATTCATGCATGAGTCCCTTTTCTATTAATTCTTCTATATAGCCTTTATTAAGCTTACTCCAAACACTTTTCTTTTTTCTTGGAGAGAAGTATTGTTGACGTTTTCCATTACCAAGACTTTTAACGGTAGAATCTATCCATCCATAGCAGAGTGCTACTTTAACAGCTTCTTCCCATCGCATACTTGGTTCTTCACATTCCACTTTGTAGAAGATTAAATAAACACCATCAACTTGATTATAGTTTTTGGACAACCAATTGCGCCATTGGGTTTGTGTTTTAAAGTAGAATGTTTCTTTCGTCATGTGTTAGGTTAGTATAAGCTTGTGATACCCCAAAAATATTATATTAAGACTTGAATTATTCCTGAAAGTACCAAAATGGAATAATCACATATTTTTTAAGAATGGTATCCTGTTTTCTAAGGGCTTTTCTCTTAACTGTTAAAAGGTGTTTTCCATCAGACAATCCTTTTGTTGGTAAATAAGTTTCAAATCCGGTTTGACCTTTTCCATTGGTGCTAATTAAAAAATCCGAAGAACATTTTACGGTATCAATATAAACTTCGTGCATTGTATTAAAAACATCAACATATTTTTTGGCTAGGCTATCTCTTTTTTTTCTTGATTTAAAATTACTCCCACTTTGGAACTTAACTTTTGTTCTAAAACCTCTACGATCGTTTTCAGGTTTTAGTGTAGGATGAAATCTGTAAATTCTATCTTCTAAATTTTGACTAAAGGAAATAAACAACTTTAAATAAGGTTCAGTTATTGTTTTAGATTGAATGCTAGCTTTATCTACAATATCTTCGTCGTCAGTCAACAAATCTTCATATTTTGATTCATCTAAATAAAGTATTGAACTCTTCTTAATATTATCCAAATGGTTTGATGTTTGGTATCGCGATGATGTTAAGATGAAAATCAAAATATACATAGGAACCAGTAGAAAGCTAATTCTTTTGGTGAATTTATTATCTAAAAAATTATAAACAAGAGCGCGATATAAAAATGAAAAGGTAATAAAACTAAACACCCAATAGAAAGGGAAGTATATTTTAGAAAGCCACTTTTTCTTTTTAAGATATCCTTGGGTCACGAAATCGATAAAAGTTAAAAACATTCCAGTAATTAGAAATATTAAAAGAATAACTCCTAGTATTGTTCTGAAGGTTTCATTAAGATTTTCATTATCAAGTATAAAAAAAGCAATGCAAATAATGGTTAGTATTACCATCGTAATCGAAATCACATAAAAGATAAGCAAGAACGATATTGCAAATAATACACTACAATAGTTTTCAAGAGTAGCCACGTATTTATCAAAAGAAACAATTTTCCTTTTTAAGTATTTTGTAAATCTGTTTTGATATTTTAACTCTTCGAATTCAATTTCACCAGAAACATATCTTAAACCGAGCGCACCAATCCATAGCCCTCTTAGTACGACATGGATTAATAAATTGAACAATAATATGCCACAGGCCACTTTTGATATAAGTAGTAAAACAAAACTATAAATTTGGTCATTAGCTTCAGCTTTTATTAAAGCAACTTGAATTTCAGGAAAGGCTGTTATTAAACCGAAAATGGCAAAACCAGAAATTATCAATTCGAGTTGCCAACTTTCCTGTTGAAGTTTATCAAGTAGCCTTTTAAAGTCTTGATTATCATGGTTAGCGCTCATAGTTGTTTTCTTTTGAGTAAAGATACATAGTTTTATAGAACAACAAAACCATCACTTTTTAGCAATGGTTTTGTTATTTTAAAATGTTGATAAATACTATTCGCCTTCTAGTTTTTTGGTAAGATGATACCCCGTAAATAAACCTAAGCCTCCCATAAAGAAAATTAAAGCAGGATATACGGCCTCTTCTTCCAATGCTGTATACGTTGTTAAAATCAACGCTAAAAATACCCCTAAACCGATACCCATTAATAGTAAGGAAAGGTTTAAAACAACAACTCTTCCAGTTAAAGTTGATTTTTTTTGTCGTTCACCTTGCATGAATATTTTCGCGTCTACACCTTTTTCAATAAGAGCTAAACGTTCTTTATTTCTAGTTGAATAGAATAAATAGAAGACTCCGAAAACTACGGCAAATAAGAACATAAATACAATTGCAACTTCCATAAATATTATTTTTAATGATTATTTTATTGTGTTTGTTGGTATGACATTATCTTTGTTATAAAGGTTACAAAAAAAGTAAAAAAATATTTTTTTAAATAATCTGTAACCTTTTTTGAAAAGAAATAGTCAAAACATAACAATGACTATTAAAGACGACCAAACATATATTGATAAAACTCTGAATGGAGATGCAAATGCTTTTGCTTATCTTATTGAAAAATATAAGGTAATGGTACTTTCATTAGCCATGAAGATGTTAAAGAATAAGGAAGAGGCTGAAGAAATTGCTCAGGATACTTTTATTAAAGCTTATAAAGCTTTACAAAAGTTTAATGGAGAATCTAAGTTTTCAACCTGGTTGTATAAAATTGCCTATAGAAATTGTTTAGATAGTTTGAAGAAAATTACTAAAAACTACAATACTGAAACTATTGACGAAGTTAATAGTAATAAAATTCAAGAAACATCAAATGTATTGGAGTCTATAGAAAGGAAAGAACGTTCAGAAGTGATGAAGAAATGCATGCATAAATTACCTGAAGAGGAAAGGTCAATACTTTGGTTTTTTTATTTTGATGAATTAAGTTTAAATGAAATTACTGAAGTAACTGGACTCTCTACCGCAAATGTAAAGGTAAAGTTACACCGTGCAAGAAAGAGGCTTTTGTCTATAGTAAAAAGAAATGTTGAACCTGAATTAATAAAACATTATGGAAGAAAATAAACATGTTGACGAGCTAGATGGTTTTATGAAGAAATATGTAAAGGATATGGACATTGAAACACCATCTATTGACTTTACTAAAAACATAATGAATACGATACATTCTTTAGAGAATAAAGAAGTATTTAAGGCCAAACCGTTGATTTCGGGTAAAACTTGGTTTGTTTTAGGACTGATTCTAGTTGTATCGATTTTATTTGTTTCCCAAGGAAAATCTATTAGTGAGCTAATAACTATTCCTGATGCTAGTAGACTTTCTAGTATTGAAATTCCAAATATTTCATTCGATATCACTGTTTCAAATACCATGTTATATACCTGTTTATTATTTAGTGTGATGGCATTTGTTCAGATATATGTTTTAAAAGGATTCTTTTCGAGGAGGTTGGATTAGAAGAGCGGGTTAATCATTATTATAAATCTTTTTTGCTATCATTTTATGGTTGATGGAATTGAATAATTGTGATAGAAGTGTTTTGAAATAGGAGAGAGCAATTCATTATATTTAGAGTTAACTTTTATTTTTACTCGGTATCGACATAATCCATGATTTTAGTTTTTTGAACTGGAATTTTACTTTTCAAGTCTAGTTTAATAATAGTAACATTTTCATAAAGCCCTTTTTCCCATTTTGAATTAACCCATATTGGTATTCCTTTCCATAAAGCGGCTTTTCCTTTTTGTCCAGTACTCTTTAATTTAAAATGAATAAGTTTACAATGTTTTGCATTAATAATTGTATCTGATTTAGCGGTTACAATTAAATCTTCATTGAACAAATTGGATTCTTTTTTCTGAACTAATTTCTCATAGACGAAATCCATACCTCTTTTATTATTTATAGCCATTGAGTCACTAACATAGATGTATTCAATGCTATCTTTTTTAAATATAGGAAAAGTGGGGAAGTCCTGCTTATTTACATTTTCAATATATTCAGAAGAACCATAATTAGTAAAATAAACCTTTTGTTCAACAGAACCACTCGTCATAGTGGTTTTTAGGGAGTATGTAATTGTTCCTTTCTCTATTTCATATTTCCCGAAGTTATTTTTTGAAGAAGAACAACTTATCAGAATCAATAATGTTATAATTATACTAATTCGCATTGATTTTTCAGATTGTAGGAGAATATTTTATCAATGTGATTGTAAAACGATGTGAGGTCATTAAACTTTTTTCCATCTATTATGAATTTCTTTTTTTTCAATTTTGTTATTCTTAAAGGACATAGGATGTTTTGAGTGTAATTGGTTGCAATTTCTCTCCAAGTCTAACTAAGTAAGGATTTCTTAAATATTTATTTTATAGGAGTGCATATTTCGATTAGAAACCCATTGTTATCTCTTACATAACCCACTTTCTGTCCCCAAGGTTTTTTAGTCAAAGGCTCAAATTCAGTAGCACCCATTTCCACAGCTTTTTTAAAGTCAGATTCGATATTTTCAGTTACGAATGCCATTTCCACGCCGAATGGTTTTTCAGTTTTGTCTGTTCTAATGAATCCGTTTTTGAAGTTGGAATTCCCCAATTCAATTGAAGCAAAAGCAATGGTTGTTTCGCCTGAAATTAATTCTCCGTAATCGTTTTCAGGTGTTATAAATTTCTGCTGAAATCCGAATGCCTTTTGGTAAAACTCGATTGTCTCTTTTACATTCTCAACGTAGATTATTGTATATCCGTATTTCATTTTGTTTTAGGTTAATGTTTTTCTGTATGCCTGTGTGCAGTTTAAAAACAGAAGTTTATAGTTCAAAAGGAGTACTTTGCGAAGTGCACTGAAATTAATAATTAATTTACGCCATAGGTTTCCTTCATGAATCTATTTTTTAGATATTCCGTTAATATTTTTTTCTCTTCTTCTGTTAAAGATTCTAATGGAAGTAAGAGTTCTGGTAAATCATTACTGTAATGATAGGAGTATAGACTCAAGAAGTTACCATCCGTTTTGAAAAAATCAAAATACAACCACGATATTCTTCTTTCAGTTAGGTTGGATTTTAGAAAAACATTTTCTTTTGTTATTTCAAATTTTAAATGGGATACTTGATTTTCAATTTTATTTCTTTTTAGCTTTGTTAAGGATTTGTAGTTTTTTTTAGATTTCCAAAGTTCAAAATTTTTTAAAATTGAGAATATTACTAATCCCAATCCAATACCTAAACTGACACTAAAGTTTATTAAAGTTACATTTTCCTTTCCATTTTTATAAACTTCTCGTTTAAGATCATATTGTTCAAAAATTCCGTTAAACAATAGAAAAAGACCTATTAATAGTAAGATTAAAAATGGCAACGTTTGTTTAAAACTAAAAAAGTGAGAATAATACATTTTTTCTTTTTTTTCGTAATAATCTTTAATCTCCTCAATTTCTATTTGTATAGATTCCATTTTTTTTCGAATGTATTTTATTGTTTTTAATTGTTGTTATTAGGTTGGGCTATTGTTTTCGGTTAAATGTTGATGTTTACAAACTCGTGAGTTTTAAGCTTAATGAACTTGTTCTAATTTAGATAGTTTACTTTACGAAATAAATTAGATTTATTATTTTTTTTTAACTCTTGGAACAAATAAGAAGGTTGAGGAATAGCGATAACGTTGTTTAATAAAGTTCCGTTTTTGTAAAAATATATAAAAGTCCAATCTCTATCCTGATCAAGCCAATTCATATGTTTCTCCAAGTTTTTTCCAAAATATGTACCACATCCTTTTTTACATATTTGATGAAATTTTAAACAAGGATAATTTTGATAGGAACCTCTTTCTCCAACTTTTAAACTGTCCCACTCAAAACAGTTAATCTTTTTTGAAAAGTTAGTCTCTTTAGTTAATGATGTCCAAAGTATTCCTTGTAAATTATTAAAACAAGAAGTCTCTTCGGTATAATTTAAATTACACTTATCATGATTACAACTAGTTGTGAAAATAAAAAATGCCAACCAATAGAGTTTATTCATAATGATTACTAATACGTTAGTATATGGGTTGTGTTACTGATAACTAAATTAGATGAAAGGGGTGGAGGAATGGATAAATTTAAAAGGAAATCCACTACACATCTTAAAGCTCATTAACTGTAATTGTTGTTTTAGAGGTTATTTTTTGTTCAAAATTCCTAATAGATTTTATTTTTACATTTCATAATTTAACTTCCAAAGCGTTTTCATTTTGAAAAAAAATATAATTCCTGTTCCATTTGAAAGATTAATTTTTCTGATCACGTTTAAAAGTCTATTGTTTTTTGAATAGGTTGGTTTGAATTGCTTTTTTCAAAATTAAGCAGCCATTTTTTCTTGTGTAAGCCACTTGCATAACCTGTTAAACTTCCGTTTGAACCAATCACTCTATGACATGGAATAATAATACTAATTTTGTTAGCTCCATTTGAAGATGCTACTGCTCGTATGGCTTTTACATTGCCAACAGCAATTGCCTGTTCTTTATAACTAGAAGTTTTTCCGTAAGGAATATCTAATAGTACATTCCAAACTTTTTTCCTAAAATCAGTTCCAACAATATCTAAAGGAACAGAAAATATTTTTCTGTTCCCTTCAAAATATTCAGCTATTTCTTTTTTCACCTTCGTGAGATGAATATTTTTCCCAGGAAGTATAATGGCGTTAAAGTGTTTTTGAAGTTCATCAAATTGTTCCTCTATCATTTTTTGACCAATAAAACCCAAAAAGCAAATGCCTTTTTCTGTTGCACAGGCTATAATACTGCCAATTGGTGAACTAAAACGCGATACATTTATAACATTTCGATTTTTAGATTTACTGGCTGATTCTCCAAATAATGAGCGATAACTTTCATTAAAACCACTCAAAGAACTGTAACCACTATCAAATGCCGAATGTGTTATTGAATTTCCTTTTTTTATATTCCGAAAAGCATAATTTATACGTAGCATTCTTTGGAAAGAATGGAAAGTAACATTGTAATTTTTTTTAAACCATCTTCTAATAGTGTGTGGTTCAATACCTCTTAATTTTAATTGTTCATCACTAATTTTTTCGTGAGGATTTTGTTGTAGTTCTAAAATAATGTTTTTGATATATGTTGGAGTTTCACCAATTTTTTCCATCGGTTTACAAATTTTACAAGGGCGATATCCATTATGTAAAGCTTCTTCTATAGTATCGTAAAACGTAACATTTTTGGCCTTTGGAATTCTTGCTCTGCAAGATGGATGGCAAAAAATTCCCGTAGTTTTTACTGTGGTAAAGAAAGTACCATCATATTTAGTGCTTCTTGTTCCAAGAACACTATATTTTTCTTCAAAAGACATTTTACCATTCATAAATTAATCAAATATTGGGCTGAAAGATTTATTTTTAAGGATGTCAACTATAGTTTTTTCTAATGTAGCTACCATATCATTATACAAAAATGAACCAACGCTAATTCTTTTTACGCCTAAATCATTTAAATTATTAAAACCAGATTGATTTGGCATAGGCAATACATTAATAGGTAAAGTAGTTGCTGCTACAACTTGTCGTATTTCTTTATCTGCTTCAATGCAAGGAACAAAAATTCCATCAGCTCCACTATCTTCATAAACCTTTATTCTTTTGAGTGTTTCCGAAAGTGGATTTGCTAATCCCATAATATAAAAATCGGTACGAACATTGAGAAAAATATCAATATTGTTGTTTGATATGTATGATTTTATAGTTTGAATAGTTTTAGAAAATTCTTGAGCATCTACAATTTCTCTTGTTGAACTAGAGATTGAATCTTCAATATTAACACCAACAACGCCCAAATTATGAAGTGAAATAATGTTGTTTATTATTTCTGAAGTATTTCTACTGTAACCACCTTCAATATCAACAGTCAAAGGAATACTTATTTTTGATTGAATATTTTTTACAATTCGTAATAAATCGTCAAAAGGCATTTTTTCTCCATCTTCATACCCTAAAGATCTTGCAATTGCATCACTTGACGTACCTATTGCCTTAAACCCTAATTTTTGATATAATAAAGCACTTTGTACATTCCAAACGTTACCTAATAATAAAGCTGAATCTTGTTGATGTAAATTTTTAAATGTGTTGTATTTGTTCATAATATTTTGCGTGTTTATGGCACAAAAGTGCTATTATTTAAAATAGTGTGCTTCCGAAAACTTGACAAGTATGTTTTTTTGCGTTTTTAGAGCGCTTTTTTAATGGTTGGAAACAATTATATCCCCTCAAATATAAAAGGCATCCTAATATATTTTCCGGATTACCCCACAAACAAGCTGTTCTTACCGGAGGTTTTTATTTTAAATAAATCTTAGCGTATAAATCGAACACTGGTAATTTTACCATCGTTCATTTCATAGATCGCAACTGCTGTGAATTTACGACCATTGGCGGTCACCAATTCTTCATCAATAACAACATTTCCTTTTACAACTCTCTTGGTTACATGAGCGTTTAAATCCGTTACTTCTTTAAACTTTGTTCCATAACGTTTTCTCATTTCAGCCTTTCCAACATAATCTAAGGTATTAGGAAACGTATAAATTTTCACGTCTTCTGCAAAAGGCTTTAAAAAAGCTTCGATATCTCTATTGTTATAAGCATCAAGTTGTTCTTGAGCTAGTGCTTCTGGCGATTTTTCTGCAACCATGGCTAATTTTGTTCCGTTTTTGTTAACTGTTATTCTTGAAATATTATCAATATTGTTTTTGAATTCATAAAAGAGACTAGGAGCAGTATCCTCTTCAGGGTTAAATTGAAGTAATTTATTTCCTGAAGCTATTAAAAGGATTCCATTCGGTAGCCAACAAACATCTTGACTATTACCAATATTTACGATCTTTTCAGTTTTAAGAGACTTTGGATTTAGCGACCAAACCTCCCATGACTTTCCAACTCTTTTGGTAAAACTAATCAATTTACTATTGGGAATTTTGTGAATTGAGCGTCCTGTTTGTTTCGTTATAAAGTAGTTTTTTCCTTTTTTAACATCACTCTTATATAAATGAAGCGAATCGTTAATGATCACCGAAGAAATCAAAGTTGATTTATTGTACCAAGTAGGGTAGGCCACTACAAAATCTTTAATTAATTCCGTATGTTCTCCAGAAACATAGTTATACTTATAAATAGCTTGCTTTCCATCGTTATCAAGTCTCACTGCAGATACATCGTTAGAGTGTGGAATACGTTGTGGTGAGTACTCTCCGCCTAACTTCGTCGAATTAATAAAAGATGTTTTTTGAGAGTTTAAATGATACTTTTTAATGTCAGGATATCCATTTCTTTCCGAAGAGAAAATTAGAGTGTTTTCATCATAAAAATGTGGTTGACTATCATAACCTTCATTATTGGAAATATTCATCGGGTTTGATAACTTCCATTGGTCATTTTTACTTTTTTGAATATCCATTAGGTATACTTCTGTATCCATTTGTCCGTAAAAAGTAATTGATGATAAAAGAAATAAAGAAGAAAACAACGCTTTCATAAGTCTGTTTTATTGATTAGTTATTGCAATACTAAATAAAATCGAAGGCTAATGAAATTAAAAGCTGTTAAAATTAAAAACCACCTTTGGAAATAAAGGTGGTTTTTAAATAATAGTTTATGTTTCGTAACGACTTATTTTTGATAAGAAGCAATCCAAGTATCAATTTTATTTTCCAATAAGGCTAAAGGAATACAACCTGTTTCTAATACTTGATTGTGAAATTCTCTAATATCAAATTGATCACCTAAAGCTTCTTTGGCTTTAGCTCTTAATTCTCTTATTTTCAATTGTCCAATCTTATAAGAAAGTGCTTGCCCTGGATTAGCCATATAACGTTCTATTTCAGAAATAATACTTGCTTCAGGTTCAGCTTCGTTATCTAATGAATATTGAATTGCTTGTTCTCTTGTCCAACCTTTCGCATGCAGTCCAGTATCCACAACAAGTCGAATAGCTCTATGCATTTCCATTCCTAACATTCCGAAATATTGATAAGGATCGGTATACAAACCTAATTCCTTTCCTAAATTTTCTGTATATAAGGCCCAACCTTCACCATAAGCACTATACCATAATGTTTTTCTGAAATCAGGAAGGTTCTCATTTTCTTGAGTTAATGAAATTTGATAATGATGCCCTGGAATTGCTTCATGTAAGAATAAAGCTTCATCCGAAAAAACATTGTATTTGCTGGCATCAGGAATGGGTGTATAAAAAACACCTGGTCTTGTTCCATCTAACGATCCTGGATTGTACTCAGCACTAGCCGAAGCTTCTCTAAACTTCTCAGTTTGCTTTACCACAAAAGGCGTTTTCGGTTTGTTTCCGAATAACTTTTCCAATTGTGGTTTCATTTTATCATGAATTGCATTAAAGTTGTCTATAATTTGAGATGCTTCAGTATATGGCATTAACTCTTTGTTATTTCTTACAAAATCAAAAAACTCTTTTAAGCTACCTTTAAAACCAACTTGCTCTTTTATTTTTTCCATTTCAGAAAGAATTCTAGCCACCTCTTTTAAACCTAACTCATGAATCTCATCAGCGGTCATATTCGTGGTTGTATAGTTTTTAATAGCATGCTGATAATATTCTTTTCCTTGCGGAACTCCATCAATACCACTATCATCTCTTCCCGCTGTTAAATAGTCTGTACTTAAAAAGTTGTACAGGCTTTTAAAAGAAGGAATTAATTTGTCATTCAAGAAACTTGAATACAGTCCTGTTAATTTGGCTTTTTCTTCTTCTGAAAAACTCTCAGGGAACTTTGCAATTGGAGAATAAAAAAGATGATTCGATAAATCAACAATACCTTCTTTATTCTTGGTTACTGTACTAAGACCTTCAAATTGAGGAATTACCTTTTTTATTAAAGATTTAGGTAATACATAACCATTTTTCATTCCTTCTTTCATTCTGGCTTCTGCCGATTGTAGCCAAATATTGTATTGTTCTAAGCGTTTCAACCAGTTTTCATAATCTTCGACTGACTCAAAAGGTTGTGCACTGCTACCGCTAGCCAATTGTCCAACAGTTAAATTAATAGTCCACATTTGATTGATTGGCAGTAAAACGTCGTTTTTAAAACTTGCTTGTGCTAAAGCCATATCGCAATCCCAATTAAGTACGGCTTTACTCATTTTCTGACTTTCATTTAAATCTGTATCCTTTATGTTCTTAAGCTTTTCTTTATAAGATGTAAAAAAGGCTTTTAATTTAGTTTGATAGTCATCAGAGAGAAAATTAGGGAATTGATCGTTAAATCTATTATCTCCAGCAAAAGTGGCACTTATAGGATTTAACAATAACTTTCCTTCGTTATAATCCTTTAAAAGTTGATCAAAACTTTCTGAAGTGGTGTTCGTATCAGTTACCGACTTATTGTTCTCTTTTTTACATGAAACAAATAAAAGAGAGGCAACAATAACAGAAGCTAGTATTTTTCGCATGATATCATTTTTGATTTGTATCAAAAGTACATGAATTTTTTAATTCATGTTTTCAACTTAATCATTAGCTACAAAATAAGTTGCAACAATATCGTCATCGACTAAAACATGAAGTTTAAAATTCCCTTTAGTCCTGATTCGATGTGATAAGGAAATTTCGTTTTTCTCGCGGTTATACCTAGTTTTTGGTGTTATTCTATTGATAAAGCTTCCTTTTTCAATCACTAGGTCGAAGCTTTCCTTTTGTTCTTTAGAACAAGTTAGTGTCAACGTCGTTTCTTGTTTGTTTGATGTTTTAATTTTTAATTTAGACGGTGAAACGGGATACACAAGGTGTTTAAAACTCTCATTGTAAACAATCGGGAATTTTAAAAACAGATCTGAACTGTGTTGATTGGATAAAAGCCATTTTTCATCCATTGGATAATGATTTTTCGCAAATAATTCTGGTTCAGTTAAAAAGTATCCATCATTATAGTCTTCAATAAATTCATAAGATTCGTTGATATAGCCACTCGACCACGTAGGATCACACAAATACCATTTATCATTGAGTTTTACGGTATTCCATGAATGATTAATTAAATCAAAGGAGTGCAAGTTTAACTCTGAACCGCGCGAATAACCATGAATGAGTTGACATTCAATACCTGCTAATTTTGACATGTGCTTTAATAAATAAGCATAGCCTGTGCACATAGTTTTCTTTTGTTTCGTAAGCTTTTTCAAAACTTTAGGAAGTATAGATAATTGCCATTGCCTTGATATTTCAGGACTATTTTTATATTTTTTGTTCTTTGCTATAATTCTGTTAGACAGTGAGTAATCACCATGGATGTTGGAGCAAACCCATTTATAGATGGCTCTAAACTTTTCTACATCTGTTTTAAGAGGTTTGGTAAGGTTATGTGTTAATAAAGCCACATTCTTTAAACTTTCTCCTTCATATAATTTAGCTAAGTTATCTGCTCTTGTGAAGTTGACGTCTTTAAAATCCGAAACCTGAGCATTAATGTTTAAAAAGGTAATAAGAAGTATGAAGGTGAAAGTTTTCATGAGAATAGATTTAAGTTAATATTTGATAGGAGATTTTTTGAAGAAGTGTTATGTCCACTGTATCTGTCTTATTTACATTTTTTCTGAATTTTGAACTGTATATTTCTATTAATTCTTCTTTTTCTTTGCAAATGTTTTTTTAATAGCGACTTCCCCAACCATAATTAATTCACCCATAGTAAGGTTGTTTTCCATCACCAAATTCAGATTCTTATTTTTCTTAGAAACAACAATTTCTTCAGTCTTACATCCAACAAAATTAAACACCAAAACATCTCCTTCCTTTAAAGGTTTTGGAAATTCGAAATTACCGTCAAAATCAGTTTCTGTACCTAAGGTGGTACCTTTTAATAGTACCGTAGCTCCTGGTAAAACACCTGACTCATCCTTTACATTACCAGAAACTGTAAAGCGATTCGGATTGTGAAGTGTTTTTGATTTTTCCTTAATACTTCTAATCTCAATTTTTGGAGTGTTTTTTTGAGCCATTAAATGTTGTGGAAGGAATAAGGATAATAATAGCATTCCGAAGCCATGAAATAAAGAATACTTTTTTACTTGTGGAGGTTCAGAATAGAGTACATTCAATTGATGGTTTTTAAAGCGCCCGCAAGTTTTTTGAGATTGGTTTTGTTTAAAATAATGAAGAATTTCTTGTGATGACATATTGGTAAAATCAATCACCTCTTTACTGCAAGCATTGCAAAAGCCTCCGTTTTTAGTAGGTGAAAATTTATCAAAGTCTTCTTGACAAGGCGATTTAATTGAAATTGAAAATTTTTCTTTCATATCTGTCGTTTTTAAGTTGAATTTAGGTCAAACTTAATTCAACATAGTTCTCTAAGAAACCAAGAATGAGTAAACCAACGATATCGTCACGTAAAAAGGTCTTTTTATAAAGTGTAGTAGGTATATGTAGTAGGAAAAAACCTCAACTCTAAGATGAAAGAATTGAGGTGAGAGATATGTTTTTTGATAAGATGTGTGCTAATCGATATTGGTGTATTCATGCGAGTAAGTTGTATATAAGAACTTACTGTTTTGAGAAGGAGTCAATTGCTTATGAGAAGGGATAATACTGCTAGTAGGAAGTTTGGTGCTGGTTTCTAAGTCTATTGGATAATTTTCGGTTTCAATTTTTTTGAAAATATTAATATTCATTAACACCAATGTAGTATTTGTGTATTGCTTATTATCCTTAATTTCGCGGTATTGATAATAGGTTATAATATTATCGGGCGATAGAAAGAATATCATTAGCAGGATGGAAGAAAACGCTGTTAAATGAATATATTTTTTTTTTGAAACTAACAAAAGCTCTGCGAGAGGTAGTTTTTGAGTTTTTAGAAAGGCTATTACAAAAATGGAGATAGTTTTGGTAACCGAGGTATTCAGCAATGCAGTCCTTTAACTCGGTACATGGTTCTTTTGATTTATTAGCTCTTCCTTCAACATGTTTTTCGTAGTAATTTTTCATAGTTTTCGCAGTAACACTAATATGCTTATATTTATCAAAAATTTGTTGTGTTAACACTTTTTCTTCAAAAAAATCGAAACACCCAGTTTTATTCTTTCTATGGTTTTCGGGTTCATTTTTAAGCTTCGAATAAAGTTTTTCTAATAATTCTCGTGTCATCAGTAGGTTTTTATTTATTGGTTCAACCAAATGTAAGAAGGTGATTCATATTAACTTAAAGGAAACCCGTAAAAAATGGAAAATCTTTTCCATTTCTTTTCTATTTATTTTCCACACAGAACTTTACAAAACTGCTAGTTTTGACTAAGAAATTAACAAGTAATAGCATTCGTTAATTTTTTATAAAAGATTTATCTGACGTCTTGAGAAGGGAAGTCTTATTGACCAATCAGAAGAATCTTTTACTTCCCACTTGAAGAGTTGCGCGCCTCTTAAAAACAAATGCTTTTGGGCATAGTAAACTGAGTTGGTTTTATCACTCAGCATGCAAGTTTTATGCAAAATTTTAAATGTAGGAAAAAATGAGAAAAATAAGTTTTATAGCAGTAGTATTAATGGGTGGTTTATTCACGGCATGTACAGATTCATCTGAGGAAATGTTAAGCCAACCACAGCAAATTGAAGTAGAAGAAATGAGTACTGGAGGTTCATCTGGTGGAGGATACGATGATCCTGATCCAGAACCCGATCCAAACCCAAAGTCAAATAATTCGAATAATCAAACAGGTGGTTAGTGTATGATTAAAAAATTACTTGATATATAATAAAAAGAGGATTAGGTTGTTATCTAGTCCTTTTTTGTTTTTACGGAATATATTAAATAAGTGTTCGATGATAATCTGTTAATTTGGGGTTTATCATAGAAGAAAGTATATGTCTTTTTAAGAGAGAAATTCGGCGAATAGATTTTTTAATGCCTCCAGAATTTAATATTTTAGGGGAATGAAACAAATGAAAGTGGTACTTCTTTCCTTTTTTGTTGTTTTATATGTGAATTTATATGGACAGAAAAGAAAGAAAATTAACTATAATCAAAAAATTGAAGAATTAAAAAAGGAACTTAAGGAGGAAGATGATGAAAAAATATTAGAGAATAAATACTATTCAATAGGTTATTATTTTAATAAGATAAATCAATCGGATAGTGCATATAAGTACATATCCAAATCAAAGGATCTATCTTTAGAGTTACAGGATACTTTAAAGATGGTTCAAAGAATGTTTAGCCTCGCTCGAATAGAAACTAGAAAAGAGTTTTTTTCGAAAAGCGATTCTACAGCTATACAAGCGCTGAGATTTCTGGGCCCCAAGAAAAATAAGCACAAAATAACTGTATCATTATATAATACTTTGGGACTCAATGCTAATTATCAAGGCAATTATCAGGAAGCTGTTAATTGTTATAATAAAGTATTAGAGATTGCTTCCGATTCAATCAGTATTATTGGTTATAAGAGTAATATTGCTTTTAACTTAATTTACCTCAAGAATTATAATGAAGCAAATGAAATATATAGCAAAATAAGGGGTAGTATTTACTTTGATAGTATTCCTGATCGTTTAAAGGCTAGAGTTCTGGATAACCATGCATATTCTAAATTATTAAATAAAGAAAAGGTATTTGCAAATGATTTTATAGAAGGACAAAATATTAAAAGAGAAATCGATGATGTTAATGGTTTATCAACCAATTATCTTTATTTATCTGAATATTATCAAACCTATGGGGATATTGCAAATGCTAGGAGATATGCTTATTTAATGCATAATTTAGCCTTAAAACATAATATGACGAGTTCTCAAATACTTGCAATTGATAGAATTTTGTCCTTAGAGCCAGAATCGAGAGCGAGAGAATTAAGTATTGAAAAATCCAATATTTTAGATAGTATTCAGAAGAAGAGAAATGAATTTGCAACAACTGTTTATAATTATAAAGATGAAGTAAACAAACGAATTGTCGCTGAAAATAACTTGTCAAAGGCAAAGCTTCAAAAGCAAAAATGGATTTTTGCTGTTTGCTTTGTAATTATTGGTTTTGTTGTTTATTTCTTTTATAAACGAGGGCAAACGAAAAAAGAAAAGATCATTGAAGTTTATAAAACAGAAACCAGATTGGCGAAGAAAATCCATGATGAGTTGGCAAATGATATCTTTTTAGTCATGAATAAGGTGCAACAAAATGAAAGTACCGATGGAAATGTTTTGAACCACTTGGAAAAAATTTACATGCAAACCAGAAATATTTCGCATGAAAACAGTCCGGTATTAACAGGAAACAAGTTTGAAGGCTTTTTTAAGCAATTGCTTTCCGAGTTTTCAACAAATCAATGCAGAATAATTAGTAAAGGAATTTCTGATATTCAACTAAATAAACTGTCTAAAGAAACGCAAATAGTGGTTTATAGAGTTTTTCAAGAACTTTTAATTAATATGAAAAAGTATAGTAATGCCAGTTTGGTATTTATTAATTTTTGGGAGGAAAAGGACATAATTCATGCAACATTTAAGGATAACGGAGTGGGGGTAGATTCAATAAAAATTAAAAATGGACTCCAAAATATGGAAACCCGTATTAAATCTATAAATGGTTCTATTACATTTGATTCAGAAGTCAATAAAGGCTTCCAAGTGAAGTTTCAAATAAAAAAATAATTATGTTTCAAAAAGTATTAATCGCCGAGGACACTGACTATATGTCAAGTGGTATTAAAATAGCTTTAGAAAGCTTTCAAATACCTCAAATTGAATATGCTCAATATTGTGACGAAGCTTATTTAAAACTTAAAAAAGCTTGGTTAAACGATGAGCCATTTGATCTATTAATTAGCGACCTTTCATTTGTAGACAATTATAGCCCACAAAATTTAACGACAGGTGAAGAGCTAATAGAAAAAGCGAAAGAACTACAACCTGACCTTAAAACAATTGTATTCTCTATTGAAGACAAACCTTATAGAATTCAACACCTTTGCAAAGAATTATTAGTAAATGCATATGTATGGAAATCTATTCATGGGCAAAAGGAATTGAAAAGAGCTATCAATACAGTGTATGGAAATGAGTTTTTTATAACTCCTAAACTAGCACACTCCTTAAGAACGATTGAAACCTTTGAAATTACCGAGTACGACGTGTTTTTATTGAAACACCTTGCTAATGGAATGGATCAAAGAGATATTAGTAAAGACTTTAAAGAAAAGAATATGAAACCTTCGAGTATAAGTTCCGTTGAAAAGAGGTTGAAAATTTTAAAGGAAAACTTTAATGCGAACAACCCAACACAACTGATCGCGATAACAAAGGACTTCGGGCTAATCTAGATTCAGTTGCTCTTTTTGATATAATTATATATATTACAGGAGATTAATCTAGATATTGGCTACTATGAAGAAATTACTGTATCTATTAATAGGCCTGTTTGCAATTGTTTTTGTTGCCTATTTATTTCTAAAAAATGAACCTTTACCAACATATAATCCAAAAAGGAATTATGTACAAGGAAAAGAAAATGAAATACTTTCTAAATTTTTATTAGCAAAGGATAGCACTGTAATTGAATTGGATGAAGGACATTTTTCGCTAAGTCAAAGTCTCATACTCGATGGTGTAAATAATGTTACTATCAGAGGAAAAGGGATCGATAAAACTGTTTTGAGCTTTAAAGGCCAGAAAAAAGGAGCTGAGGGAATAAGAATAACAAACGCTCAAAATATTACATTAGAAAACTTAACGATTGAAGATGCTAAAGGTGATAACATCAAAGTGATGGACACCAAAGGCATTACCATACAAAATGTACAGAGTTCTTGGATAGGAAAAGTTAGTGAAAAAAATGGAGCTTATGCTTTTTATCCAGTCTTATGCGAAAATGTTACTATAGATGGTTGTGTATCCATAGGAGCTTCCGACGCCGGAATCTACGTAGGGCAGTCGAAAGAAGTTACCATTAGTAACAATACAGTTTACTACAATGTTGCAGGGATTGAAAGTGAAAACTCTACGAATGTAAAAATCTATGGAAATGAGGTTTACGAAAATACAGGAGGTATTTTAGTCTTTGACCTACCGGGTTTAACCCAATATGGCAGAAATATTGAGGTTTTTAACAATAACATTTATAATAACAATACTAAAAATTACGCACCAGAGGGCTCGATTGTTGGGCAAACTCCATCTGGAACAGGAGCTTTAGTCTTAGCTACTGAGAATGTACATTTCCACGATAATGTTTTTACCGATAATAAAACTACTTCCATAGCATTGTCTAGTTATCTTTTAATTTATGAAATGGGAAAGCGAGATGCAGAAACCGAGAAATCTCCTGATGAATTGGGTAATGGTGTCGCATCAGCAGACAAACTCAATGATGAATTTTTGAAAGATAAAAAATACAATCCTTATAATAGAAAGGTAAAAATTGGTTCAAATAACTATTCCAATTCGCATTGGTTTCCAACACTTAATAATGATTTCGGATTGTTGTTGTTATTTAAAAAACCATTGCAAACAATAGATATTTTATGGGATGGTGTGATTTCTCCAAATACAGATTATACCATTTGTATAAATGACACTAATGACATTAATTTTTACAACGCTGATTTATTAAACGACTTCAAAAATGCGACTACGGATGAATCGTTATTTAAGTGTAATTAGTTTAATTTCTATTATTTGTTTCGGATGTAAAAAAGAAAATTCAAAAAAAGAAGAGATTTATACAAAGAAACAACTTGGGATTTCAGGTTTACTAACACCCGTTGATACCGTAACTACTTACGATATAGGATTAAAACGGTTGTCAGATTACGATTTTTTTGAAAAACCTTTATACTTATTAAAGCCAGCAAATAAAAGAGTTATTTCTTACGAATTGAACTCTCCTTTATTTACGGATTATGCTTCTAAAAAGCGTTTCATTGTATTGCCAAAGGATAAAACCATTTCTTATAAAGAGAATGATGTTTTAGAGTTTCCATTGGGAACAATCATCATAAAGAATTTCTATTATACATCAAATGAACTAGGCAAAAGTAGAGACCAAATTATTGAAACAAGGTTGTTGATTTTAGATAGCATTTCTAAAAAATGGACACCGTTACCATACGTCTGGAACGAAGATCAAACAGAGGCTTATTTATATATATTAGGTAAAGATTTAGATATTGTTAGGAAAAACGCAAAGTCAAATGAAGATTCGTTTGTGTATTCAGTACCAAATATTAATATGTGTAAGAATTGTCATGTAAAAGATACCAAAATAGTCCCATTAGGTCCCACGGCGAGGCAAATAAACCGTATGAATGAAGTATATCATCAGAATCAACTAGATTATTTGATAGCAAACAATTTCATGACGGGAATTGAAAGCTCAGAAGATAGTCCAAAAATGCCAAATTATTTAGATAAAACGGTTAATTTAAATGATAGAGCAAGAGCTTATTTAGATGTTAACTGTGCACATTGTCATCGAAAAGGAGGAGCTGCTAAAACCTCTGGATTACATCTTAATTTTTTACAGAACGATATGTATAAGGTCGGAGTAAATAAACCCCCGGTTGCGGCTGGAAAGGGTTCAGGAAACCTAGATTTCGATATTGTAGCAGGAAAGCCGAGCGAATCTATTTTAATGTATCGAATGAAGCATTTAGAGCCTGATATTATGATGCCAGAGATCGGTAAAAATACGTTGCATAAAGAGGGGATTGAACTTATTGAAAAATGGATTGCCTCATTGGATAAAACCGACTAGTTTTGATATACCAACCTGTTTTTAAATCTAAGTAATCGAAGTTATATATAAGTTTATGCTTCCAAATTTAATCAGATTTAACAGTTTTAGTAATGTTTTGGTTTCTAGGTTTTTCAACAATATGGGCGATTCTTTGTTAATTACTTTATGCAATTGCATTGGTAAAAAAATAACGTAAATAGTATATTAGCGGTTCATTCACGAATTTCAACTTTTTTATGGCTCAAGAAACAAAATATACCGAGGATAATATACGATCACTGGATTGGAAGGAACATATTAGAATGCGACCTGGGATGTATATTGGTAAATTAGGAGATGGATCTTCTCCTGATGACGGTATTTATATTCTTGTTAAAGAGGTTTTAGATAACTCTATTGACGAATTTGTTATGGGTGGTGGTAAAACCATCGAAGTATCGGTTCAAGGGAATAAAGTTATCGTTAGAGACTATGGTCGTGGTATTCCTCTGGGAAAGGTAGTCGACGTAGTTTCGAAAATGAATACTGGAGGTAAATATGACTCCAAAGCCTTTAAAAAGTCGGTTGGATTAAACGGGGTAGGTACCAAAGCAGTAAATGCACTTTCAACATATTTCCGTGTAGAATCAACAAGAGATGGAAAATCTGCTTCTGCGGAATTCGAAAAAGGTACTTTAACCAATCAAGATTTACTAGATGAAACTTCTCGTAGACGAGGAACGAAAGTAACCTTTATTGCTGACGATAGTATCTTTAAAAATTATAAGTATCGTCCAGAATACATTGTTAAATTACTTAAGAACTATGTATATCTAAATCCAGGATTAACCATTGTTTTCAATGGTGAAAAATTTTACTCAGAAAATGGTTTAAAGGACTTATTAGAAGATAACAACAACGTTGAAGACATGTTGTATCCGATAATCCATTTAAGAGGAGACGATATCGAAGTAGCAATATCACATAGTAAAACACAATATTCAGAGGAGTATTATTCGTTTGTGAATGGACAAAATACTTCACAAGGAGGAACGCACTTAGCTGCTTTTAGAGAGGCCATAGTAAAAACTGTTCGTGAGTATTATGGTAAAAACTTTGACGCATCAGATGTTAGAAAATCTATTATAGGAGCCATATCTATTAAAGTTATGGAACCTGTTTTTGAAAGTCAGACAAAAACAAAATTAGGTTCAACAGAGATGGGAGGCGATCTTCCGACTGTACGTACCTATATTAATGATTTCGTAAAAAATAAGCTAGATAATTATCTTCACAGGAATACTGATGTAGCGGAACAACTTCAAAAGAAAATACTTCAAGCAGAAAAAGAAAGAAAGGAGCTTTCAGGAATTAGAAAACTAGCAAAGGATAGGGCTAAAAAGGCTAGCTTGCATAATAAAAAACTAAGAGACTGTCGTATTCACTTTGGTGATACCAAAAAAGAAGCGTACTTAGAAACTACGTTGTTTATAACGGAGGGAGATTCGGCAAGTGGTTCTATTACTAAATCCAGAAACGTAAACACCCAAGCAGTATTTAGTTTAAAAGGAAAGCCTTTAAATTCATACGGATTATCAAAGAAGATTGTGTATGAAAATGAGGAGTTCAACCTATTACAATCTGCTCTAAATATTGAAGATGGAATGGAAGGGTTGCGTTATAATAATATTGTAATCGCTACCGATGCCGATGTCGATGGTATGCACATTCGATTGTTATTAATAACCTTCTTTTTACAGTTTTTTCCTGAGGTGATTAAGGAAGGACATTTATATATTTTAGAAACACCACTTTTTAGAGTTAGAAATAAAAAAGAAACCATTTATTGCTATTCTGAAGAAGAAAAACAAGCAGCAATTAATAAACTAAGAGGAAAACCTGAAATCACACGATTTAAGGGACTTGGTGAGATTTCTCCGAATGAATTTGTGCACTTTATTGGTGATGATATTCGTTTGGACCCAGTGATGTTAGATAAGGAAATGTCTATTGAACAGATGTTAGAATTCTACATGGGGAAAAATACACCTGATAGACAAAAGTTTATTATTAATAACCTGAAAGTGGAACTTGATTTACTTGATGAGGGAGCTTAAACAAGTAAAACCAATAATATTTCCCTAACCTAAATATAAAACGGAGCTTTTTTATGAGCGAAGACAACAACAATTACGAGCACGAAGAAGAAGATTTAAATACATCCGGAGAAAATACGGAAACCATTACAAAAGTTACTGGAATGTACAAGGAATGGTTTTTAGATTATGCCTCGTATGTAATTTTAGAACGTGCCGTTCCTTCTATAGAAGATGGTTTTAAACCAGTACAGCGACGTATCATGCATTCTATGAAAGATTTGGATGATGGTCGTTATAATAAGGTTGCAAATATTGTAGGACATACCATGCAGTATCACCCGCATGGAGATGCTTCTATTGCTGATGCCATGGTTCAAATGGGACAGAAGGAGTTGTTAATTGATATGCAGGGAAACTGGGGTAATATTTTAACTGGTGATAGAGCTGCAGCTTCACGTTATATTGAAGCACGTTTATCAAAGTTCGCATTGGATGTTGTGTTTAATCCTAAAACAACTGAATGGCAACTTTCCTATGATGGTAGAAAAAAAGAACCCGTAAATCTTCCTGTTAAGTTTCCTCTGTTATTAGCACAAGGGGCAGAAGGTATTGCTGTTGGTTTATCAACAAAGATTTTACCACATAATTTTAATGAACTTATTGATGCTTCTATAAAGTATTTAAAAGGAAGGAGCTTTACAATTGTTCCAGACTTTTTAACTGGAGGTGTTGCTGATTTTACCAATTATAGTGATGGTAAAAGAGGTGGAAAGGTAAGAGTTAGAGCAAAAATATCGCAGTTAGATAAAAAGACCCTTGTTATTAATGAAATTCCTTTTGGAACAACTACAACCTCGTTGATTGATAGTATTCTGAAAGCGAATGACAAAGGGAAAATAAAAATCAAGAGAATCGAGGACAATACGGCAGCTGAAGTGGAAATTTTGGTGCATTTACCTCCGAATGTATCTCCTGATAAAACCATTGATGCTTTATATGCATTCACAAATTGTGAGAATTCTATCTCGCCATTGTGCTGTATCATTGAAGATAACAAGCCAGTTTTCATTGGAGTTACTGAAATGTTGAAAAAATCGACTGATTTTACTGTCGATTTATTGAAGCAAGAGCTTGAAATCAAGTTAAATGAACTTGAAGAGCAATGGCACTTTTCTTCATTGGAAAGAATTTTCATAGAAAATAGAATTTATCGTGATATTGAAGAAGTTGATACCTGGGAAGGTGTAATTGAAGCAATCGATCTTGGGTTAAAACCTCATACCAAGCATTTAAAAAGAGAAGTTACTGAAGAAGATATTGTTCGTTTAACGGAAATTAGAATTAAGAAGATTTCGAAATTCGATATTGATAAGGCGAAGCAATTTATTGAGAGCTTAGAGGAACAAATCGCAGAAGTTAAGAATCAATTGGCTAACCTAATTGATTTTGCCATTGATTACTTTAAAAACTTAAAAGACAAATACGGTAAAGGAAAAGAGCGCAAAACTGAAATTAGAATCTTTGATGATATTGTTGCTACGAAAGTTGTAATGAGGAACTCGAAATTATATGTTAATCGAGAAGAAGGTTTTATTGGAACGTCGCTTAAAAAAGATGAATATATCTCTGATTGTGCCGATATCGATGATGTTATCGTGTTTAGAGAAGATGGTACTATGATTGTTACTAAGGTGGCTTCAAAAACCTTTGTTGGTAAAGGAATTATGCACATTGCGATCTTTAAAAAGAAAGATAAGAGAACAGTTTACAACATGATCTATAAAGATGGTGCTCGCGGACCAAGTTATATGAAGCGATTCAATGTAACTAGTATTACACGTGATAAAGAGTATGATTTAACGAATGGTAGTAAAGGTTCTAAAGTTTTATATTTTTCTGCAAATCCAAATGGCGAGGCGGAAGTTGTAACCATTTTATTAAGAGCAGTTGGTAGTATTAAAAAACTGAAATGGGATATTGATTTTGCCGATTTAGCGATTAAGAGTAGAAGCGCAAGAGGAAATCAGGTAACGAAATATGCAATTAAGAAAATTGAATTCAAGTCTGCAGGGGTGTCTACCTTAAAGCCTCGAAAAATATGGTTTGATGATACTGTACGTCGTTTAAATGTTGATGAAAGAGGAGAATTGTTAGGTGAATTTAGAGCTGAAGATAGAATCTTAATTGCTACGCAAAGTGGAAAAATAAAAGCTGTAATTCCGGATCTGACCATGCATTTTGAGAATGATATGATTGTTCTTGAAAAATGGAACCCTAACAAACCAATTTCTGCTATTTATTTTGAAGGAAGCAAAGACAAATACTACGTAAAGCGCTTCTTAATAGAATCTCCAGATAAAGAAGAAGTATTTATTTCAGATCATGAGAAATCGAAATTGGAAATAATAGCAACAGATTTCCGTCCAATGGCTGAAATAATATTTTCAAAGCGTAGTTTAGAGAAAATTGAGGTTAATTTTGAAGAATTCATTTCTATTAAAGGAATTAAAGCTTTAGGAAATCAATTAACTAGTGATAAAATTAGAACAGTAAACCTATTAGAGTCTTTACCATATGAAGAGCCTGAAGAGACGTTAGAAGATATTGAAGTTCAGGAGGAAGAGGAAATTCAGGATGAAGTACTTCCTTTAGATGTTGAGGAAACAGCCCCGAAGGAGTTTGATGGAACAAAAGAGGATAAAGCTAAAAAAGCTTTAGAAAGAGCACTTCAAAAAAAGAAGAAAAATGTGGCTGATGATGATGATAGCCAAACAGCATTGTTCTAAAATAATTTTATAAGTTTGAAGTAGGAATAATTTTCCTGCAAAAAATTAAATAAATGAAATCAATTGGATTAATAGGGGGAATTACTCCAGAATCAACGATTATGTACTATCGTGTACTTAATCAGTTGGCTTCAATCAAATACGGAAGCAAACACTCTGCTAAAGTGCTTATGAACTCGGTAGACTTTGGTGAAATTTCAAGGCTACAACAGGAGGGAAGATGGGATCTTTTAGATACTATCATGGCGGATGCTGCTATTAGTTTAGAAAAAGCAGGAGCAAATTGTATATTAATTTGTGCCAATACCATGCATCTTACCATTGAAGCAATTAAAGACAAAGTAAACATTCCTGTAATTCATATTGCTGAGGCAACTGCTGAAAAGATTAAGGAGAAAGCACTGTCGAAGGTTATCTTGTTAGGTACAAAATATACAATGGAAAAAAGATTTTACATCGATATTCTTGAAAGTCAAGGTATTGATGTAGTTGTACCGAATACTGAAGATAGGAATATCGTTCATAATGTGATTTATGAAGAACTTTCAAAAGGCATTTTAAAAGAAAGTTCAAAAAAGGACTATATAAATATTATATCAAAATTAGCTACTGATGGAGCTGAAGGTGTAATATTAGGTTGCACAGAAATTCCTCTTTTAATAAAACAGGACGATGTAAATATTCCTATTTTTGATACAACAACCATCCATGCAACGAAGGCTTTTGAGCTTTCAATTTAATGAAAGACTTTTTATCCAAATATCAGTTTAATTTAGATTCCTTCTTCGGAATTTTGGGCTATGTATTAGTCGTAATCTTTGTTGCTTGGATAGTATCCAGAATCATAAGGTACTTTATCGTTTTATTAATAAAGCATAGGAAAACGGATCGTTATGGAAGAACAAGTATTCAGTTTTTTCGAAACTCGATAAAGTTTTTCATTGGAATTTTATGTATCGTTTACATAATAATGACGGTTCCTTTATTTCGTAGTAAGGCAGCATTTATATTCTCTGGAGCGGGGATTTTAGCGGCCATTATAGGTTTCGCTGCACAGGCGGCACTCTCTAATTTAATAGCAGGTGCGTTTATTGTGATATTTAGGCCATTTAGAGTTGGAGATTATATTAAATTGGATGAAGCTCGCGTAGGGATTGTAGAAGATATTACGCTAAGGCATACCGTCATTAATAATTTTGAGAACAAACGATTAATCATACCTAATTCTGTTATTAGTACTGACTCTGTATTGAATCATACTATTGAAGATTTTCAGGTGTTAAGCTTTAATAATTTTAAAATAGGTTTAAGGGCTGATATCGATCTTGCCCGAAAAATTATTCAGGAAGAAGCCGTTAAACTCCCTAAAGTTATTGATAACAGAACTCCGGAACAAGTAATTGATTCTGTGGATCAAATAGATGTTCGGGTAATTGATATATATCCGGATTACATTCACATTAGAGCTTATGTATGGGTTAGCGAACCTTTTTTAGAATTTAAAACGAAATGTGCACTAAAAGAAGCAGTCCACAAGAGATTTATTGAAGAAGGGGTTGATTTACCAATTCCTATTTTCGAACGTCTTTAAGTTTAATCTTTAAAAAGCTTTTTTAAATAGAAAAGTGCGATTTTCACCCGAATTGTCACTTTTTAAGTTGAATAACCTAACGTTAAATAAATAATACAACTATTTAGCATACAAATTCTTTTTCCAATATATTAGAAATCAGCATCAACATAGTTTTGGTTATTGTCTTTTTTACACGCTGTTTATTAAGAATAATACCCAATTGATTTCTAGCAAGTTTCAAAATGTAAACGGTATTAAATTTCTTAGGGGGCTAAATAACCATCTCATACCTAATTTTGGGGCTCTTATGTCTTTTTCTGCAGTGTAAGGTGAAGTTTTTATAACTTATTGTTTCTAAAGGTGTTTTAGAATAAACACTAAGGTATACGTAACCAATAAAAACTAACAAATATTTACATTATGAAAAATTATTGTATGTATGCAGTTATAGCCTTAATGCTATTCGCATGTAAAACTGAAAAGAAGGAAAAAGTAAAGAAAAAAGATCAAAAAGTTGGAATTACCGCCATACCTATGCCGAGCAAATTGGTATCAGGTACAAGTTTTCCCACTGATTCAACAATGATTAATGATTGGGTATCAAAAAGTAAGATAGTAAATAATTTAGAAACGAATACCGATATTATAACACATGGTTGGGATATTTGGAATGCCTTAATGGAGAAAACTGATGAGAAAAGCAATGATCAGATATTGAGGAGGTTCGAAACATGGTATACACCGCAAGATATTCAAAAATCCCTCAGAGCTAAAACCTCTAATTCAGAGATAAAGCTATCTCATTTACAAAGATTCGATACAGGGAATTTAGAGATTCCTCATCAAAATCAACATGGGTTAAAGGTAAAGAGTTCTGATGTTGTAGGTTTTGTTAAATGCGATCCTACTTCTGCACAACACATTTATGATAAGGAGTTATATTTTTTTGAAGTTTTAAAAAGTATGATTGTGCCAGGAAAAATAGCAAATATTCCAGCGTTTCCAGCTTCAAGTGTATTAATAAAACCTGTTTTTTATCCATTAACTAAAACAGATTCATTAAGTCCTAATTCATATTCTTTACCCGCTTGGCCTGGATATCATGATCAAATTCCAATGGAATCTATTGTGAAAAATGGTTTTGGACCAAATTCTTGGAATAATGATATTACGATAACAACAACTGGAGAGACTAACAGGGACAAAAAAGTATTTTCAATAAATGATTTCATTCACTTTAAATTGAGTAAATCTCAAGCGGCAAATATTATTAATGTAATTGATAATGGAAAGGCGAAAGAAGGAGATTATGCAGTACTGGTAGGAATGCATGTTAATACTAGAGAAAATAGAAGATGGACATGGCAAACTTTTTGGTGGTCAGAGAATCCTGACTCTCCTCAAAGTCCTAGTTCATCAGCTATCGCAAAATTAAAGCCAATTACATTAGATAGAGCATCTAAACATTATTCTATGGCGTTAGCATATAATATGATTAGTCCATCACAACCTTATTATGAAGGATCCAACGCCATAACTGATAAACAACCTAAAAAGGAATCGATTTATGCATTCAACCCTTATTTAGAAGCAGGATTCAATGCGAATACATTCGATGTTTCTGCCTCTACTAAAAATCCAAATAATTCAGGTGGTAACGATTCAATTAGAAAATATTATAATGAGGGGTATCAAAAAGTAGGAGCAATTAGACTTAGTGAAAAAATTTATGAAGGAGGAAAATTGAATAGAGTAGGGATTGAAACTAATTGTATGAGTTGCCATGGTCAGGCGAGGTTATACGATGTGAAATCAATAAAAGATTCTTATCAGTATTATATCACTGATCAGTATTTCGATTTAAACGCGCCCTATTTTAAAAATAGTGTTGTGTTAGATTTTGCTTGGAGTATACAAGGAAGTCTAATTTATCGAGATTCCAAAACAAAATAAATAATGATAACATTTATAATTCTAAATAATAACTATATATTATAAAAAGATAAATCCCGATTCAATTTACCGAATCGGGATTTATTTTTATAAATTATGAAGTGTTTAATAACTTGCTTTATCTTTTCTTAAACAAAAAACCTAAGCCCAATCTGCTTAAAAACTTCTTTTCGAATTCCCAAAAGAACTTGAATTGTCCAAAAAGCCATCCAACCATGGGAAGTGTAGTTTGGTAAATAGGGAAAATTAATAAAATACGTAAAGGCCAGTAAATCCAAGGAGACACTGTTTGTGGAGAAAGCCCAATAAAGGCCGTAATTGGTTTTGCAACCCATGCCGCAAACGATCCATTAATGGCAAACACAATAAAAATAGCAATCAAATCTAAATTACTAGTAATTCCCCAGCGTTGTTTTAATTTTTCCATGTGGCAAAAGTATGTAAATCTTAAAAAGAAGGCAAATTCATAAGGAATAAATACTTCAGTAGGTTTTATTTATAATTTTAACAGATTTAATGATTAATTATAGGTTTAAGTGTATGATTTTTATCATTTTTTAATAGAAATATGGTAGGCATATTTGTAAGGTCTTTTATCAAGGTAAAGGGAATGACTCTTAGATTAATATTAAATATATAAAACGCTATTATAATGGTTATTTCGGGGGAAAAAACGGTAGCTAGTTTTGTTGTAGAAAACATGAGAACTCCGGAGGTTTTTACGAAATATGGTATTGACTTCTACTGCAAGGGAAATAGTACCATTAAAGAGATATGTGAGAGTTTAAATATTCCATATATAGTACTTCAAAAGGAACTTTCAGAAGTTGAAACTGTTAAAGATGTATTTGAAGACTATAATAAATGGTCTTTAAATTTTTTAGTTATTTATATTGAAAACACGCATCATTCATATATTAAGCAAAATCTACCTTATGTATTAGAGTTACCAAGAAAAAAGAGTAATAGTTTAAAAGGTTTGAAGCTACATAAAATGTATCTCGAAATAAATGAAATGATTCTAAAGTATTTGAGAAAAGAAGAAATGATACTTTTTCCTCATATAAAGAAGCTCACTGCCATATTAAATGGTAATAGTGCGTATGAGTTTTCTCCCGATGTAGAAATCATAAGTTTAATAAAACCTTTAAAAGATCAACGTGATCAAATAGTAAGATTACTCAGAGAGATAATTGTATTCTCTAGAGAATGCTTTGCTATGGATAATTCAGATGATTGTGAGGAGCGATACCTGAAACTTACTCCAATCACAAATACAAGAACTCGTTTTATTTATTGTCTTTTTTTATCAGTCCAAAAACTAAAACGGTTGCATAGGCCCACATTAGCCAAGAGCCAAAAGTAGCACTGTCCGTTTCAGGAAGATTAGGAAATACCCAAGCAAAAAATTCAATACAAAATGTGTCAAAAACCATTCCTGGCAAAACCATAATTGCAGCGGATTGAACAGCTTGTAATTGGCTCAATCTGTATCTATTAAAAACCCAATTTGCCACAAAACCTAAAAATGGGATTAATGCCAAGTAAAGCCCAATTAGAACTAATGAATTGTCAGTAAGGAAAAAATATTGTCCTGCAACTCTAAATGCAATTGTTGCCAAGAGCCAAATGCTAAATCCAATTATTAGGCTATAAATTTTATAGTTCATTCGTTATTTATTAGTTAGGTTATATTGCGCATAGCTTTTTACTCTTTGCATATTATTCCGTCATGTGAAATTTTTTGCCCATCGTTTGTTGTCATTGCTGCTGTATAATACATACATTTATTTTCAATTTTTGTTTTAGTTACGACAATTCCATTATTTCTATTTACCCACTTTTTTTCTTCACTCAATTCCTCTTTCGAAGAGTCATAAGTCAATCGATAAGTACAATTGTCAATCCATTCAATAACTTCATATTCAGGTATTCCGTTTCCGATTCCGTTTTTCCATTCGATTTGAGTGTTTTTCTCTCGAACTACAATCCATTTTTTAACAGATAAATCTCGTTTACCAGTCAGTGCCACAATACTGTCATTCGCTTCAATAGTATATTTGCCCACTTCTTTAGTTTCTGGGATATAAAAAGTCCCAACTCTAAAGTCAGAGCAAGTTAATTTTTGAGCATAAGAATTTAATCCAATTAGGCTCAGTGATATAAGTAGTAATTTCTTTTTTTTCATATTACGCGGAACATATTTGTGTATGATTTTTTGAGAGATAAAGGAACTGTTTGTATATATTTGTCTGAAAAGTAATTGATTATGTTTTTTTCTCGATAAAGTTTAGCCAAGTTAATTATACGCCTTGTTATCTACAGTTTTATTTCATAATTATAATCAGATTCGCTGTCCCAAAAATCAGTAATCTTTTTCATTCTATTAGAATTATCTGTTTTAGAATTCTGGTTATTCTCTAAAATCTCTAACAGTTTCTTGTCTGTTTTGAATTTTTCTTCAATAGTTGAGATTTGTAAAGATATTTGCGACTCAGTTAATCCTCTTTGCTTCAAATCTAATTTTATTGACTCTATATCAACTGAAAGATAATTATTCATGCTAGCGATCATTCCATTGATTAAATTAGTATCCATAATTATAAAATCAAATTTTATAGGAATTCTCTCTAGCGGAATAGTTTTGTCATAGTAATGTTTTAATTCAGTATTCTGTATAATTTGTTCTTTTGTCAAATTAACTTTGCCATCTGAGTTTGTAGGAATGAAACTGTAAGTATAATAACTTGAGGAGTTTATGTAAATATTCAAATGACAAAGGATATTTGCAGTTTTTATCTTATCACCTTTATTGTCAATTAATTGAACTGAGATATTATTAGGTAATATAGGATGTTTTTTATTTTTCATAACATTCGTCGACGTTTTTATATTCTTAATTTTCCTGTCATTTTTTTTAATGTCTTTACAGGATAACGCTAAAAGAAACATCAGTAAGTAGAGTTTTGTTTTCAAATTGTATGCTAACGTTTTGGCTAAACTGCGTTTTAATGCAGTTTAGGTGGTGTTGTAGCAAGTTATTTTATCTATTAATTTAAGACTATTCTGAAATATTATAAGTTATTGGAAGTTTAAACATAAAATGTTGACCTTTTTTAAGAGGAACTCCAAAATTCATTTTAGGTAAACTTCTAACTATTTTTTCACTTTCCTTAATAAAAATTTCTTCAGGTCCTTTTGCTGTTATATCAAAAGTTTCACCTTTATCATTGACTTTAAAAGAAACCGTCGTTTTAACTTTTGTACCAATTGAATACCCCATTTTTTTAGCCAATTCATTAATTTTGGTGTAATCGTAATTTTTTATTGTTTCAGACATTATAGTCTTATAATTTCCTTGTGAGTAACAAAAGTTGATTGTTAAACTTACCAATAGTAAAAGTATACTGTTTTTCATATTTTTAATTAGCTACAACGTTTAGTATATGGCAAGTAGGGCAGTAGAAAGCGATAAACTTTCAGGTTTGCTCTGAGCCAAATCGTTGTATTTTGTTTTTAATTTATTCCTTTTAAAAGCCAAATTAACGATTTGGCGGTGTTGGTAAATAGTACTACTTTCTTAAACCACCGAACGCCCTATTTGCTATATACAGTGTTGTAGCTAGTTTTTATTCATTGATACTTATTGGGGAAAGAATCCAAGAAATCCCATCTTCTATCTGTTTAACGTGCCAAATTGTTAATCCAATATTTGGTTCGATTTTATCGCTTTTAATAGCAAAAGGAGGAATCCACATTAATTCAATTTCTCCGTCTCCATACCAGCCAGCATCTAAAAACATTTGCTTAGCAATTTCAATATAGTCTTTATAATTCGCAATGCATTCTGATGGTTTAAGAGTGAAATTCAAATTATCAATCCATTCGTAACAGTCAACTGTAAATGTCTTTAAGTCTTCTGGTGGATATTTTATTATTTCGTTCTTTTCAATTGAGTAAGCCATCTTTTAGTTTTATTCCGTTACTATTAGAAAAGTGTTTTCGATACCCATTGAGTATTTTATTGCCTGAGCTTTAATTACGAATTTCGTTTTGTCTTTAGATGTTTTTACTAAGGCTAGAGCACTTCCAGACTTATAGCCTTCAACACAGGTTAAAAGCATAAAATCTCTTTCTCCAGGGATTTCAGCAAGCATATATTCATGATAATCATCTTCTTTATTGGGAACATTTAATCCTACTTGATATTGACGAAACCTTGTTCCTTTCCAAAATTCCATGTCGTCTTCTATTTCTTCTAATGGTTTTATTTTAGTAGTCAAATCCTGTTTGTTTTTCAATTAGCTACAACGGTTTTGTATATGAAAAGTAGCGGATTTTAAGCACTAACTTTTCGGTTTATAACTGACCTTATATTTTATTATTTATCTTTTGTTTAAGCATTTAAACCGCTATTTTTTATATACGTTGTTACCACACGTATTTTATCTCAAGTAGCCCAATTCCCTCAATTCTTCATATCTTTTTGGAATTTCAGAAATAGCTTGTTCACTTAACAATTCGGAAGTGTTATTTTCATAAATTTTAAACGACCCTGTTCCGCTTTTACAAGTACTTACTTTTTGATTACTATCTCTTAATTCATATATTTTTTTCCATTCTGCTTTGGTCAACAATTCGTCTTTCAGATACTTTATCATTTCGCGAGAAGTTCTGTATTTCCTATTTTCTTTATATTCCTCTATCATTTGTTTGTTCCTGAAATCAGAATAAATTAATGCATCCGCAACATAAAGTTGAACGTGTACGTTTGAATATTCCATAAGTTGCCACAATAATTCTTCTCGACCTAATAATTCGATAACAGCCATTCTTCGGTCAGTTGCTCTTCCAACTGTTGAATATTCGCAAATCCAGCCATATTCATCATAAGTTCCAACTCCTAATAATTCGTAATAGGCTTTTAAAATTCTTTTAGGTTCGTTAATACTCAACTTCAAACTATCTGCAAGATTTGGTAAATAAGTGTGAGCATATTCTAACCACAGTTTTTTGTCAAAATAATTTGTGTTGGTTTCTTTAGACGTATTCGATATTTGACATCTATATTCTAATACTGTATCGTTAAAACTTATTATTTTAAAATCAGCTACTCGACCTTGCTGTACATATTCATATTTTACTAATAAACTGTCCTTCTTTTCATAAGCGTAATGACCTTCGTTTGATTTGCTAATTTCTTTTAGTTTTTCCCAATTCAATGACTTTAGTAAGTCAGAAGTTAGCATAGGCTTCTCATCATTGTTTTCGGATGGAAAATTTCCAAAATCTATATTTTGAGCATTCAATATTAGATTGAAAGCTAAAGTTAAAATGATGAAACTGGTTTTTCTCATATGTATGGTAACTAGTTATATCCTGACAAATATAAGAGTTATCCCTTTATATTTTTCGGATAACCGCATAAACCAGTTTCGTTTATCCGTAAAATATTTCTTACCTCAATTATGTCAAAAACCTTTTCAGTTTAGGTATCACAGAATTATCTTTTTTAAAATAAAATATGCAATAAATTTTTTAAAAAATCTATATGAATTTACCGCTGTTTTATTTATTGCTGTACGGATAAAAAAAGGATTCAGCTTAATAGTCCTAGGTTTTATTTTAGGGTTTTATGACTAAATTACTGAACACACGCCAACAGGTATTGAAATAGGGTTAATGACAAGAATTTGGGCTCTTGGAGCGCTTATTTTTACAATATTAGCTGTAATTACCATTGGAATAGAACCCAACAAATTACGTTTTCGCAAATAAACGATAATGTTAGTGAGATTTGTTGATAAGTTTACTAACATAATTTTTATACGTTTGACCGATTGGCACTACGTGTTCCTGAACGAGTTTTACTCGATTTCCTTCAATAGTTTTGATCTTATCCAATGAAATAATAAAAGATTTGTGGATTCTTATAAAGTTTGACCTAGATAGAATTTCATCAAAGGACGATATTTTCTCATGACAAACAAGCATTTCACCTGAAATCAGATAGATTTTACAATAATTTCCGTAGGCTTCAATAAATACAATTTCATTAAAATTAATTTGATGATGTTTCTTATCTCCTTTGATAAAAAACGATTGATTTCCTGTATCTGCGTTGTTCGAATGTGATTCTGATACTTTCTTAGTGTTTGATGTTTCTTCTGATACTTTATTTACCGCTTTAATGAAACGTTCAAAACTAAATGGTTTTAATAAGTAATCTAGAACATTTAATTCAAATCCTTCTAAAGCATATTCACTGTAGGCAGTGGTGACTATAATTTGCGGAGGGTTGGTCAAGGTTTTCAAAAAGTCAAAACCTTTCAATTTGGGCATATTTAAGTCTAAAAATATAAGATCGACATCATTATTCTTCAGATATTCCATTGCTTCCAACGCATTATAGCAATTGGCTTTTAAGGATAAATTAGAAAGCATTCCACTGAATTCCTCAATAATTTCATGAGCTAATGGTTCATCATCAACGATAATATACTTAATCATGTAGGTAAATGTTTAGTTGTACTTCAAATTCTCTTTCGTTCTTTTTTATGTGTAAATCGTGCTTGTTAGGATATGTTAAATCCAATCGACGTTTTAGGTTTTTTAGTCCGATTCCGGAACTCTGATTTTCCTCTTCCTCATCAAAATTATTTATTATTGTAAAGAAAACTCCTTTAGAATTACTTATTAAATTCATTTGGATATAAGCACCATCTGTTTGTTGTTCAATACCATGTTTAAACGCATTTTCAACCAATATAATAAACAGCAAAGGGGCGACTTCATTGTTTTTATTATTCTCAATATTGAATTGAATATCGGTATTGTTTCTATGACGTATTTTATGAAGTTCGATATAGTTTTTCAAATAACTGATTTCTCTTTCTATAGAAACAGTCTCTTTTTCTCCTTCATAAATGGTATAGCGCATCATATCCGATAATTTTAGAATTACTTCAGGAGCTTTTTCTGAATTCTTTATGGTTAAGGAATATAAATTATTGAGTGTGTTAAAGAAGAAGTGCGGGTTGATTTGAGTTTTTAATAGACTTAATTCTGCTTGTGATTTTTCTTGTTTTAAAGTGTTTATTAGTTGCCACTGTTCGTAAACCCATAACAATACTAGTAGAGGTAAAGAACCAATTAGTATGGGTAGAATCCATTCGTTTTTTATGTTTAAATAATTCTCATAATCATCCGTCTGAAATCTGAAATAAAAAAACACCAATAAAATGGCAGAATAAAAAATGAGCAATACTTTTTTATATTTCTGAATAAACTTTGGAGCGAATAAATTAAAAAAAGCAAACCAAAAGAGTAGCATTAATGTCATAGTTAAAGGATTGTCGGGAATGTTAATCCAATTATCGATGATCAATGCGATGAATAGAAGTAATAGTGAGATTACTATTTTAAGACCAATCTTCTTTCTATCCTTTTTTGTCATTCTTAGTAGATTGTTTAATAAAAAAGAGAGTCCTATCCACCAGAAAAATGTGATTATCAATACTTCAATTGGTTGATTGCTTGGAATGTTAAGAATTCCTACAACATGTAAGGCATATAGAATGCAAATAAGAATAGGCAGTACAATTATAAAAGCCTTGTATTTCTTCAAAAATGTTTGAATCATATAGCAAAAATACTCATGTTAATTACGGTGAACAATAAATTTGATGAACAACCAATTTTTTGAGTCGTACTAAGTAAAAATTGGCATAAACTCGATTGAACGATAAAATAATATAGCGTGTATTAAAAACTTCGGGGTTTATCAATAAAATTATTAGTACTTGTGAGGTCATATTAGATTCGTGATGTATCAAATTAATACTACATGAATACTTTATCTATAAAAAATATTACAAAGCAATATGCCAATGGAGTAAAGGCCCTAAATAATGTTTCATTGGAGCTAAAAAACGGTTTATTCGGACTGTTAGGTCCTAACGGAGCGGGTAAATCTTCGTTAATGCGAACGATCGCAACCTTACAAGAACCAAGCTCAGGAACAGTTTTATTTAATGGAAGTAATTGTATTGAAAATCCTCAAGTTTTAAGAAGTCAGTTAGGTTATTTACCACAAGAATTTGGAGTGTATCCTAAAGTAAATGCAGAAGATTTACTACATCATTTGGCTGTTTTAAAGGGAGTTGTTTCGAAAGGAGAAAGGAAAGATCAAGTAAATGCTCTTTTAGTACAAACGAATTTATATGGACATAGAAAGAAATCGGTGAACACTTTTTCTGGAGGTATGCGTCAGCGTTTTGGGATAGCTCAGGCTTTATTAGGAGCTCCAAAATTAATTATTGTTGATGAACCTACAGCAGGATTAGATCCAGAAGAGCGCAATCGTTTCTTGAATTTACTTAGTGAAATAGGAGAGAATGTGATCATTATTTTATCTACTCATATTGTTGAAGATGTTAGAGACTTGTGTAATAATATGGCGATTTTAAACAAAGGAGAAATTGTGGTGCAAGGGAATCCTAATGAGCTCACCAGCAAATTAGTAAACAAGGTTTGGGTAAAAATTATAGAAAAGAATGACATTGCAAGGTACTCGGAAAACTATCATTTACTTTCTACAAGACTTCTTTCGGGTAAAACACAAATCCAAATTTTATCAGATACAAGACTCGATAATGGTTTTACTGCTTATCCACCCGACTTAGAAAGTGTTTACTTCTCTTATTTAAATCCAATACTAAAATCATAAGCCTTTAAAAAGATGAAATTAATTAGTTTAATCATGTTTGAAATCAAATTTCAGCTTAAACAGAGAGCGTTTATTGGTTTCAGTTTAATATTCTTGTATTTCGGATACCTAGTATCCAGCCAAGGTGCTATTGCTTCTAATTTAGATTTTAACTCAGCTTATGAAATTAATAGTAAAGTAGCATTGCTAAGTTTGGGTGTCGTATTTGCAATTATGTTTTTTGCTGTAAGTGGACTGTTAAGAGAGAAGCAGTATAAAATGGAAGCCTTGATTTATTCAAGTCCTATTTTGAAAAAAGACTTCTTTCTCAGCAGATTCATGGGGGTTTTAATTCCTTCTGTTTTTGTTTTTAGTATGAGTTTAATAGGATTGGCTTTGGGGTATAATCTTTCAGAATTAGAACCAGAGAGGCTTCAAAATTTTCAATTGACAAAATATATACAGAGTTGGAGTATTTTCGTTTTACCGAATGTATTTGTGTGTACTTCTATAATTACTGCAGTTAGTATACTTACTAAAAATAGTTTAGCAACTTATGCAAGTGCTATTGTGATTTATACAAGCTATTTTTTGTGTGCTATGTTTTTCAACTCACCCATTATGGCTAACGCCGTTTCTTCATCACCAGAGAATATGATGATTGCTTCGTTATTAGATCCTTTTGGAATCTCTTCGTTTTACGAACAAACTTTATTTTGGGCTCCCGTTGATAAGAATTCAAAGATGATTTCTTTTTCAAGTCTATTGCTTTGGAATCGTTTATTATGGATAGGGGTAGCTTCTGCTTTTATGTATTTAACATACCGTATTTTTTCTTTTAAAGAAGTTAATAAGAAGGTGAAGGAGCAAAAAACAGTAGAAGATTACAACGGAGATTTGAAGCATAAGAGTATCAAACCTAAGATAGGTAATGTTTCATCCATTCAAAGCTTTATATCTATTTTAAAATTAGAATTAAAGTCTGTTTTTCGAAGTATTCCATTTTTAGTAATACTTCTAATTTGGATAATTGTTTTTGTGATGGAAGTTTATACAAGAATATACAGTAGCGGTCCCTATAATGAAAGCTTTTATCCAACGACGAGCATGCTTATCGAAATTGTTGAGATACCACTTCAATTGTTAAGCTTAATTTTGATTGTTTTTTATAGTGGAGAAGCGATTTGGAGAGAAAATTCAAATAAAATCAATCAATTGGTTTATTCAACTCCAGTTTCAAACGGAGTGTTTTTTACAGCAAAGTTTTTAACCGTCTTTTCATTACCACTTATTTTGCTAACAATGAGTATTATTGGTTCAATTATATTCCAGTTAATGGTTAACCATGATACTTTGGAATTCGACCTATATTTCAATCGATTTTATTTTACGATAGCCAATTATTCGTTTTACTTGTTTTTAGCTTTCTTTATTCAGAGTATTTCTTCAAATAAATACATCGGAATGGCTATTTCGGGTATTTGTATTATCATTTTCGCCACTCCTTTGTCAGGAATGATAGGTCTTAAGCTTCCTATTTTAAAATTGGGCACTTTACCCAGAGTGGGGTTTAGTAATTTATATGGTTACACCGATACTATAAAAATGTTCAATTATTACACATTGGTTTGGACTGTTTTAGGACTTCTTTTAGCGTTACTTTCATTTAAAGTATGGAAAAGAGGAGTGGAGTTTAGCCTTTATCAAACCAAAAAGTTGTTGTTGAAAAAATGGAATACTATTTATAAATTTATGACTCTCTCAATGGCCGTAATTTTTATAATTGCTATTGCATTAGTGTACTACAACACAAACATTTTATCGACTTATGTAAGTTCTGAAATGGAACTAGATTTAAGGGAAAGTTATGAACGGACTTATAAAAAGTATGAGGTAAAGAAGCAGTTAATTCCTAGGGATTTGAGTTTTGAAGTCAATTTATATCCCGAACAACGAAAGTATCAGGTATCTGCGAATTATGTATTGGAGAATAAAGGCGAAAAGCCGTTAACGGAGTTATTAATAACGGAAGTTTTACCAATTAAAAATATGACCATTGAAGGAGCTCAATTAAAACTATATGATAGTATTCACAATGTTAGGATATATGAGTTTAAAAATGCGTTAAAACAGGGAGATAGCATTCGTTATAAGTATTCGCTGGAATATCAAAATAAAGGATTTGAAACAGATAGAAGTATTGTGAGTAATGGTTCTTTTATACAAAGAAGTGGTTTTGACCCAATATTAGGCTACAGTTCAGGATATGAAATTAGAAATGTCCGTGAAAGAAAAGAAAGAGGATTACCTATCAGAAAGGATCATGACGAATCTCATATGCATGTTAAGAGTGAGCATTATGAAAAGCTTGTTTTTGAAACTATAATTTCTACACAAAGTAATCAAATTGCTTTTGCTCCTGGGGAGTTACTTAAAAAATGGAAAAAAGAGGATAGAAACTACTATCATTACAAGGCTTCAAAGAAGGAGGCACCGTTTATAGCATTCATATCTGGTAGTTATCAATTAAAGGAAAGTAATTATTCTGGAGTTAATATTCAAAATTATTATGTAGAAAATCATTCGGCAAATATTGGAGATATAGAGGGGTTTACACATGAAACTATTCAGTATTGCCAAAAAAACTTTGGTGAGTTCCCTAGTAAGCACCTTAGAATTATTGAAATTCCGAATCATTTTAGGTTTGGTGGTATTGCTTTTCCTGGAACTATTGTGATGGTTGAAGATAATTTGTATTTAATTGATAATCGAAATACGGATTTTGATGTTGTAGCGAAAAGAACCATACATGAAGTAGCGCATCAATATTGGGGGCATACGTTAACACCAAAAAGTACTGATGGAGCTGGACTTATTACGGAAGGTTTGTGCAAATATACTGAAGCTATAATTATGGAAGAGTTGTATGGAAAAAAGGTGTTATGGCAATTAAATGAACAAGCTAACAATCGATATTTTTCAGGAAGATCGTACACAACTGAAGAAGAAGTCCCAATTTATTTAGAAAATGGTCAGGGCCATTTGATTTATGGCAAAGCATGTCTATCGTTTACGGCATTGAAAGAGTTAATTGGCGCCGAAGTTTTAAATAAAGCTATCAAAAAGCTTTTAGATATTCATAAAAGTGATATTGAACCTAAGGTTACCTCAAATGATCTTTTGAGTGTTTTCTATGAAGTTACTCCAAAAGATTATCATGATTTTATCGATGATTGGTTTAAAAGAATTATCACTTATGAATTAAAAATTGAGAATACTGAGACTAAAGAATTGAGTTCTGGACAATTTGAAACAACGTTAGTGATTGCAGCTAAACGATTTGAACAAAAAATAGGAGGTAAGCTCTTTGAAATTGACATAAACGAACCGATACAAATAGGGCTGTTTAAAGAGCATCCAAGTATTTCAAATTCAAAAGATATTCTTCATTTAGAACATCATAGAATAAATCAAGAAACACAGAAAATAAAAATTATAACTAATAGCAAACCTTCTTTTGTGGCAATTGACCCTTATGGAACCAGATTAGAGGAACGAAGAGTTGATAATTTGAAACAATTATAAAACAAAAAAAGCCTGCGATTCGCAGGCTTTTACAGTATAGATTTTAGAGTTTAGTCAATATTTGCAATAGCAACTTGAGCATTTACTCTAATGAATGGACCGTTATCAGAATTACTATTTGGTAGTGGGTTCACCACGGTAAATTGTTTGATCGCATTCGGTTGAAATACTATGCACATACTTGAGCCACCATAGCTAAACCAACCTAATTCGTCACCTTTTGTAACATAATCACCCGGTTTTACTTGAATTTCGACAGACGAAATTTCGGTGATTCCAATAGGAATTACGGCTACTTTGCCGATTGCTGGATTTTCATGCTCAATCACAACCAAGCCTCTGGTGTTTACATTGGCCTCGTATCCTTGAGAATAAGTACCTGCAGTTGGATCAAATCCATGATCTCCTTGATTTGCTAATTCGCTGAACATATATCCAGGAATGACCTCCGCTTTAATCACTCTTCCAGTGATAGGAGCTCTCCATCTATGATAATCATTTCCACTTAAAAATGATTGAAATACAGTACCTCCAACGAAATCATCCACGAAGTTATTGTCTAATAAATGATTCAGGGAATAAGGCTGATTTTTAGCATAAATATCGTCTTCTCTTTTTACATTTTCGGCTATTCTGTATACGGTACCATCATTGGCAGAAACAATAACATGATCGTTTCCAATACCATCGATAGGTCTACAAATAGGAATAATTTGTCTATGGAAAAAATCGTTAAAACTTTTGAAAGTCCAATGAATAGGATCTTCTAGTTTCATTTCTTCCGTAACAAACTGATCAAGATTATTTTTTACTACAGATTCAGGAGATAACCAACCATCACTATCAGTAGTAACAACATTTAATGAAGCTGTCGAATCTAAATAAGCACACCATTCTTTTAAAATAAGTGTAAGTGCTTGGTTAAAAATAGGATCTCTGAACAGATTCCATCCACTAGGTGTAGCCATCATATACACGAAAAGTCCAGACATTGGAAATGCGGAATGACTAACATTAGGCTCAAATTTAGGAGCACGTGTAATGATATAGTTTAAAGTATCTAATAAATCGTCAATACTTTTGATACCATAAGGAGCTTTCGGTTCAAAATGTAAATGAACAACCAATCCTTCAGCAATTGTTTTATTTACAAGTTCTCGTAACTCTTGGTTCTTTTCCAATAATACTTGTAAAGCTCTTACAGAAGGTTCATATTCATCTACTTTATGTTCTTTAGCTCGTCCGATAATATCACTTAACCATTTTCCAATTTGAGACAAATCTTTGTCTATGTAACCAGATAATACGCCATAACGATGCTCGAAGTTGTTCGAAAAACGTTCTTGAGCAGATAATTCTTTTTTTAGGGTTTCCATTTGGCTAGTTTATAAGTTAAAACACTTAAATATAAAGGCTAAAAATGACAAAATGACTCAGTAAAACTGCTGAAAATGAACTAAGTGGTTTCCCTAGTAGTCAATACACTACCCCTTAAGGATTAATAAAAAAGCCTGCATTTGCAGGCTTTTATCATATATAAGAATTAGAATAAATTTTCTAATAATGAATCCTCAACTAGATTCGGAACAGTAACTTTTAATGTAGGAGTACGTTCCATTTCACGTTTAATAGCAAAAAGAGCTTCTTTGTTTCTTGCCCAACTTCTTCTTGCAATTCCATTGTTTACATCGTAAAAAAGCATCTTTTTTAAGCGAGCATCTGCTTCAGGAGTTCCGTCTAATAACATTCCAAATCCTCCGTTCATTACTTCACCCCAGCCAACACCACCACCATTGTGGATTGAAACCCAAGTAGCACCTCTAAAGCTATCTCCAATAACATTATGAATAGCCATATCAGCTGTAAACTTACTTCCGTCGTAAATATTTGAAGTTTCTCGGTAAGGAGAGTCCGTTCCACTTACATCATGATGATCTCTACCTAAAACAACTGGACCTATTTTACCTTCAGCAATGGCATTATTAAAGGCTTCAGCAATTTTAGCGCGCCCTTCGGCATCAGCATATAAAATTCGAGCTTGTGAACCAACGACCATTTTGTTTTTCTTGGCATCCTTAATCCATGTAATATTGTCTTGCATCTGTAATTGGATCTCTTCTGGAGAATTCTCCATGATTTCTTGTAAAACAGAAGCAGCAATCTCGTCAGTACTATCTAAATCTTCAGGTTTTCCAGAAGCACATACCCAACGGAAAGGACCAAATCCGTAATCGAAACACATAGGACCTAAAATATCTTGAACATATGATGGATATTTGAAATCGATACCGTTTTCAGCCATTACTTCGGCACCTGCTCTCGAACTTTCTAATAAGAAGGCATTTCCATAATCGAAGAAATAGGTCCCTCTTTCTGTATGTTTATTGATAGCAGCTGCGTGACGACGAAGTGTTTTCTGAACTTCTTGCTTGAATACTTCCGGCTCCTCACGAATCAACCTATTCGATTCTTCGTAAGAAATATCAGCAGGGTAGTACCCTCCAGTCCAAGGAATGTGTAATGAAGTTTGATCAGAACCTACATGAATAAAGATTTCCTCGTCATAAAAACGTTCCCATATTTCTACTACATTTCCAATAAATGCAATAGAAACCACTTCTTCTTTTGATTGAGCTTCACGAACACGATTTACTAAATCGTCAATATTGTCAATCAAAATGTCTACCCAACCTTGTTCATGACGTTTTGTAGCGGCTTTTGGATTTACTTCTGCAGCAATTGTAATACAACTTGCAATATTACCAGCTTTCGGTTGAGCTCCACTCATTCCTCCTAAACCAGCGGTTAAGAAGATTTTTCCTTTAGGAGTATCTCCTTTTTTTAATATTTTACGGAAAGCATTCATTACAGTGATAGTAGTACCATGTACAATTCCTTGTGGACCAATATACATGTAAGAACCAGCTGTCATTTGACCATACTGAGTAACACCCAAAGCATTGAATTTTTCCCAATCGTCAGGAGTCGAATAGTTAGGAATCATCATTCCATTAGTTACAATTACTCTTGGAGATTCTTTAGAAGAAGGGAATAATCCCATTGGATGACCCGAATACATGTGTAAGGTTTGCTCATCTGACATGGTAGCCAAATATTGCATGGTTAATAAGTATTGCGCCCAGTTTTGAAAAACAGCTCCATTACCTCCGTAAGTAATCAACTCTTCAGGATGTTGTGCTACCGCAGGATCTAAGTTGTTTTGTATCATTAACATGATCGATGCTGCTTGTAATGACTTTGCAGGATACTCTTTGATATCTCTAGCATGCATATCGTAACTAGGCTTAAAACGATACATGTATATTCTTCCAAAATCGTTTAATTCTTGAGCAAATTCAGTAGCTAATTCTTGATGCCATTCCGCAGGAAAATAACGTAAAGCATTTCTAATAGCTAACTGTTTTTCTTCTTTTGATAAAATATCTTTTCTCTTTGGAGCTCTATTGACTCCTTCAGGATAAACTCTTTTTTCTGGTAATTCCGAAGGAATTCCTTGTAAAATTAATTCTTTAAATGTCATGGTTAGGCTACTTTAAATGCTTGTTCTTTAATTAACTGAATTAATGCGTAAATATCGTCTTTTAATACTCTATCTTCTTCTAATTTAGCGACTTTACTACGTATTAAAGCAAAATTTTCTTCAATGATATCAGAAAAAGTATTAGGTCTTCTAAACTCCATTGCCTGAGCTGCATACATAAACTCAATAGCGAATATTTTCTCCAAATTTCCTAAAATTTGGTTGAACTTTCTACTCGAAATACTTCCCATAGAAACGTGATCTTCTTGTCCCATTGATGTCGGAACACTATCGGCAGAAGGAGGGAAACATAACGATTTATTTTCAGTTACTAATGCTGCTGTGGTGTATTGTGGAATCATGAATCCTGAGTTTAAACCACCAGCATTTGTTAATAAACGAGGTAATCCATACTTTCCTTCTAATAATAAATAACACCTTCTGTCAGAAATGTTTCCTAATTCAGAAGCAGCAATTGAAGCATAATCTAAAGCCATTGCTAGTGGTTGTCCATGGAAGTTACCTCCAGAAATGGCTTCTGTTTCACTTAATACAATTGGATTATCGGTTACTGAGTTCATTTCAATTTCAGCCAATTCCTTTAAATGTGCATAAGCATTTCTTGAAGCTCCATGAACTTGTGGCATACAACGAATTGAATACGGATCTTGAACACGCTCACATTCGAAATGCGCTTCTAAATTCTGAGAACCATCTAAGAGCATACTAATTCGCTCAGCTACCTTTAAATTACCTTTAAATGGCCTTATGGTGTGTAATTCCTTTCTAAAAGGAGAGCTACTTCCTTGGAAACCTTCTAAAGACATGGTTCCAGCTACATCAGCCAAGTCTAATAAGTATTCCATTTTCTTTAGACCTGCAATTGCATGAGAAAGAATAAATTGGGTTCCATTAATTAAGCCTAAACCTTCTTTGGCACTCAATTCAATAGGAGCTAAGTTATGTTGAGTTAAGACTTCCAATGCTGGTTTAATTTCATTACCTACCCAAAACTCACCTTCACCAAATAACGGTAAGAATAAGTGAGAGAGAGGTGCCAAGTCACCTGAAGCACCTACAGAGCCTTGTTCAGGAACGATTGGAGATAAATCATTTTCAATAAAATAAATGATACGCTCAACAACTTCTAATCGAACTCCGGAAAATCCTTGAGATAGAGCATGTACTTTGGTAATCATCATCAATTTAGATAAAAATTGATCAATTGGATTTCCAACACCTACAGCATGTGTAATTAATAGGTTCTTTTGCAATAAACTTGTTTCTTCAGGTGAAATTTGAGTATCACACAAAGGTCCAAAACCTGTATTTATTCCATATACAGCTTTGTCCGACGCTGCCATAGTCTCAACCTTAGCACGACAGACATTTATTTTGTTGATAGCTTCATCAGTAAGGCCTGCTTTCAATTCGTTTTTAGCAATGGCAATTACTGTATCCACAGTTAATGTATCAATTCCGTATTTAAACATTCTTCGTAACGTTTTTATTTAGTTTGTTTATTCTTTTAAATTTAAGACCATTCGGTCCATTCCTCTCAATTCTTCTCTGAAACCTGGTTCATTTATTTGAGTTTTACTGTGAAATTGAAATCCTAGTTTCTTGTAAAACGCAATGGCATCGTCATTTGACTCTACCACCGATAAGAAGAATTGTTTTTTTCCTAATCCTTTCACTAGACTAATAAGTTCTCTCATAGCTTCTTTTCCAATACCTTTACCGATGTACTCTGGTAAAATATATATTTTTTCAAGCTCGCTCTCATCTTTGTTTTCTGATGGAGGATCTTGGGTAAAATGGTTAAGTTTAATAAAACCAACATTTCTTGTATTATCTTTTATAAAATAGAAAAGATGATCTAAACTTTCAATATCAGATTTTAACCCAATATAATCGGCTTCTTTTGTTAAGTATTGTTCCATACCATTTTCAATCCAATAGGTTGAAAAAACGGAAGAGTATGCTTTAACATATATCTTTTGTAATTCCAAAATGTCATTTGTTGTAATACTTTTTAATACCATGTTAAAACCACTTTTTTATATAGTTTCTAGAAGTTTTACAAATTTATTGTTATTTTTGATAGACAACAATATTAAGTAATGTAGTAAATAATAACTATGGGTTATCAATTAGAATTAAGACATTTGAGGTATTTTCTGGCTGTAGCCGAGGAATTACACTATCGAAAGGCAGCTGAAAAGTTATTTATTTCGCAACCTGGATTGAGTAAACAAATAAAACAACTTGAAGAAAATTTGGGTGTTCAATTATTCGAACGTCATAATAGAAAGGTGGTTTTAACTAAGGCAGGCGAATACTTGAAAGTTGAAGTTACTAAAAACCTAAAAGACTTAGATAATATTTTAAATCATGCGAAATTAATTAATACAGGGAAGGATGGTAATTTAAAATTTGGGTATGTTGGTTCAGCAATGCAGGATATTATTCCGAATCTATTGGTAAGGCTCAATCAACAGTATCCGAATATTTCTTTCGGTTTAAAGGAAATGGATAATAAAAGCCAAATTGAAAGTTTGTTGTCTAATGAAATTGATATTGGATTTGTTAGAGTAGAGAAGGTGCCCAAAAGTATTGAGAGAAAAACGGTTTTAAAGGAATCTTTCTGTTTAGTATTGCCAAAGAATCACGAAATTAATGCGTACAACTTTAAATCGTTGAAGGATTTTCAAACTGAACCTTTTATTTTGTTTGATGCTAAGTATAGTGTTTCCTACTATGAAAAAGTGATGGAAATATTCCAGCAATTTAGGTTTACACCTATTGTTTCACACAATACCATTCATGCGGAATCTATTTACAAACTAGTTGAAAATGGATTTGGCATTTCAATTGTGCCTAAATCCTTAACAAAAACAAATTATACAGGAATTCAGTTTATTGAATTGAATAGAATACCTCAAAGAACAACGTTATCTGCTGTTTGGAGTAAAGAAAACCGAAATCCAGTTATACAGAACGCGATTAATTTGTTGCATTCATTTTAATAAAGGTTGTTCCTATAATCTCTGATCTACAAGTAATTATTGTTGAGTTTTTAAATATGTTGTTAGATAAAATTATGGTTATTAAAATAACGAAGTTATAACCATAAAATTTACGTAACAGGTTGATATAAGAGTTATACAGTAATTAACCATTTAAAATCATATCCGAAGCCTTTTCAGCGATCATTATGGTCGAAGCGTTGGTATTTCCTCTAGTTACATTAGGCATAATAGAAGCATCAACTACACGTAAATTTTGAATACCATGAACTTTTAGTTCGGAATTTACGACCGACATCTCATCATTTCCCATTTTACAAGTAGAAGTTGGGTGGTATAAGGTTTCAGCTGTATTTTTAATATACTCTAAAATATCATCATCGCTTTTTAATGGTTTTTCAGGTTCAAAGAGACTTTTCCTGTAGGGAGAGAAAACATTAGCGTTTCCAAGTTTTTCAGCCAATTTGTAGCCCCAAATAGCTCTAGTTTTATCATTTTCTGTATCTAAATAGTTGTTTACAAACCAATATGAGAAAAATTCTTTTAGAAGGATATTCTAAGAATTCTTTAATTAAACACCCTTTAGGATTTGCAATTGAGTATATTAAGGAACACTATAACACACGAATTAATATAAAAACGCTCGCAGATAAAGCTTGTATGAGTAAAGCCACTTTTTTCCGTCAGTTTAAAAATCATCTTGGTATGACGCCAATAACCTATATCCATTCCGAGCGTATGAAAGAGGGTAAAAAATTGTTAACTATGACTACGGAGTCAATTGCGGAAATCAGTTATCGCTTAGGGTATGGTAGTTCTTCCTACTTTTCCTCGCAATTTGAAAAAAATTATGGTTGTTCTCCAAAAGAATACCGAAAATCATTAAAAAATATGATTTAAAGATGGATCGCTTTTTATCATCTGAATTTATTAAACATTAAGAAGTAGGTACTGAACTTTTCTTTTACATATTATTGAGAATATATACTTGAAGAGTTGTTGGATACGCGAATGTTTGCTATATCTATTTTCAGAAGATACCAATCATCAAGTTTTTCTACCAAACCTGTTATCTCTGAAGGCTTACCTATAAATGGCAAAACCTCTTGATTTATTGGTTCTCCATCTAAGTCAGTCAATAAATAATATTCTGAAATGTTTTTTGGGGTTGAAACAAAAACGGGAGGTATCCCACCAGATATACAGCGAATAGCGCAACTTCTATGAATTTTACCAAAACCTGGTTTCATAACACCGAAGTAACATTTAGGATCCACAATTTCTCCTTTTAAAACTGTTTCTCCTATAGTTGTTTTTTGAGGTAAGTTTCCTTTTCCTGAAGTCAGGGATACTTTGTTTTCGTCAATTACCTGTAGAAGTGTTTTTCCATTGTAAAAAATCAAGTTCCCTTCAATGGTTAGGGTTTGTCCTTGTAAATCAGATTTCTTCTCTAAAATTGCTTTTAAATAGGGATTAACACTTGATTTACCAAAGCCAAGTAATAAAATATTCTTGGAAATAGTTTCATTAACCTTAATCGTTAGCATCGGATAGGGAGATGCATGAAAGGTTCCTGTTATTTTTGTTAACTCTGATAGTTCAAAAGTACTGTTCTTAAAGCGGGTTTGAATGAGACTAAAAATTAAACTACCGATAATGATAATACCAATGGATAATATAGTAAATCGTTTCAGTGTTTTCTTTGTCTTTGTTCCCAAGCTTCCTTCGATATAGGCTACAAAAAATTCTTTATTTTTCATGAATCAATAGATAAGGGTTCGACTTCAGTTCCTTCAGGTAATGCTTCTGGATTAATAAAAACAAAACCTTTTTTGTCCAACTTTAATTGGTATGTTGCTACTTTTTCGGTAAATGGAGGCGGTGATTGCCCATTTTGAGGTAGATACTGGTACCCATGCCAAGGACAGGTAATACAACCATCAATAATTTTACCTTCTCCTAAAGGACCTCCTTGATGTTTACAAACATTATGAATAGCGGATAATTTATTGTTGTGTTTAAAGACCGCAACACGCTCTGTTTTGGTAGTGAAAATTTTGGCTTTTGTTTCTTCAATTTCATCCACATGACAAACCTTTATCCATTGACTAGTTTCAAGATTTAGTACATGGTCTATTTTATGTTCTTTAAAAGCTGCAGATAAGTGCAAAGAGGCAATACAAATAAAACCAAATACCATAAAGCCTACAGAAAATAATGAAGCTTCTTGCTGGAATGCTCCCAAAAATACATGTCCAATCAGTAGGGCATAGGCAAGGTACACCATCATATGCAATCTTTTCCACAGTTTAGCAGAAAGGTTAGCGAGAAAGAAATCATGACTTGTTGAAGCCATTAAAAATAGAATTATTAGCGCCAAAAAACCTAGTACTTGAAAAGGAAAGTTTATCAAAGAATCATACTCTAAATTCGATAGAAATATTGAATATATCGGATTTGTATTCCCTAAGGCGTGAAATTGAAATGTACCAAAACCACCGTGAATTAGAGCTGCTAAAAACATACTAACTCCCAAATGCCTTCTATTGTACAGTATGGGCATAAATTGACTGTTAATCCTACTTAAAGGACCTATGGCCAAAATAATATGCAACATAATTATAGCTAATGATCCGAAGGCTCTTATAATAAGAGTTTCGATACTAGTTTCTGAATTAAAAACAAATGTAATTATGGCAAATATGATGAGGTAGGTGAACATACCTAATGCAATAATGGAGTCGTATTGCTTTTTGAATTTATTCCAAATGACTAATTTGTAATCTAATCCCATTAAAATTTAATCTTAGTGATTTCTTTTTGTTTTAAGGTGTCGTATATAGCTATTTCTACAATACTTTCTTTTAATTTGAAATAGTGAGCTTTACCTGAATTAAAAACCTGACCAAGTAAGATTTCTTTTCCATTTTTTTTCCTACCATATACCAAAGAAAAAGATGACTTTAAAGGTTTTCTTAAGGTTATAGAGAGAGTTTTATTCTGTAACACTTCTATTTCAACCAAATCGTTATACTTAATGTTTGGATTCGAAGGAATAGTCTGGGTAATTAACTTCTCACTAGTATGCGTATTAAAATGAAGTTCTCTAATTGAAAAAAACATGAAAACTGTTATGGTGATTGTTAAAACAAACCAAATAATACGATGAGTTTTACGTTGCTTTAAATCCATATTATTATATTTTGAATAGTTTTCTGATTAAAAAAGGCCAAGTACTAACTACTCCAGGTAAGAGTAGAAATCTCACATTTTTTTTACTATCTCTTAATAATGGATCAATCTTCGAGGCTTTTATTAGAAAAATAATACCGAAAACAACCCCAATAAAGAAATAGATTCCCAAGATGCTTATGAAAATTTTTATGATAAGTTCCATTATTATATAAGATTAACGTCAGCTATTATTTCTAGTACGGCTGGTTTCGATTGGTTATATAGTTCTTTCATGGCTGCTTCTAAATCTTCTTGTTTTTCCACACGTTTTCCCCAAGCACCGCATGATTGAGCAAACTCAGCAAAATTAGGATTTGAAAGATTCGTTTTCCATACTTCAAACTCACCAGCTCTTTGCTCTTTCGAAATTTTACCTAATTCATGATTATTAACAATTATAAGTTTCACAGGCATAGAGTAGTTTACCAATGTGGTAATTTCCGCCAAGTATTGACAAACCCCACCGTCTCCAGCGACTGCAATAACAGGTCTAGAATTACCAACAGCAGCCCATGCTCCGATAGCCGCAGGAAGAGCAAAACCAATAGATCCGAGGTATCCTGACATTAAGAAGTCTTGGTTTCTCGACTCAAAATATCTTCCAAAAGAGTAGGCATTATTTCCAACATCAACACACATCACTGCATTTTCTGGTGTTAAATGATTCATAGTTTCGAAAATGGCAATAGAACTGATGCCTTTGTCGGAAGTTTCAGTTAAACGTTTATTTTTTTCTTCTTTCCAAATTTTCCAACGATAGGCTATTTCATCTTGTTGATTGATTGTGCTAGTATTGTTATGTAGATGTGTCTCGAAAATTTCTAAAGTCCTTGAGATTTCACCCCATACAGCAACTTCCACTTGATGGAATTTACTCAGAGCTAATGGATCGAAATCTACTTGAATAATTGGTTTTTTAGGAGTAATTCCGGTATGGTTTGAAAAAGAAGCTCCAAATACGATAAGCAAATCACTTTCATTCATAAACCACGATGCAACGGGAGTTCCACTTCTTCCAAGAACTCCACCTCCCAATGGATGATTGTCTGGAATAAGTCCTTTTCCCTTAAAAGTGGTAACAACCGCAGCGTTAAGAGTTTCAGCGAATTTTATGACAGCGTTTTTGTGATTACGGGCTCCGTGTCCCATAATAATTACTGGACGCTTGGCTTTGTTTATTAAATCTATTGCCTCATTAACAGCTTCTTTTGGAGGAGCTATTGTCAGTGAAGTGATTCTATTTTTAGGTGTTTTTGCTTTAGCTGATGATTTTGCCTTTAATTCCTGAATTTCATCTGGAAGTGTAAGATGTGATACATCTCTCTTTAAAATGGCATGTTTTATTGCTAGTGACATTAATTCTGCATGTCGACTATCTCTTTGAATACGTTGATTGAATTCGGCAACGGTATTAAAACCTTGAACCAAATCTACCTCTTGAAAGTTTCCTGTACCAACTACCTGTGTTTTTACTTGTCCAGTTATCGCTAAAATAGGGGCTCTATCAACCTTGGCATCCCATAAACCGGTGTACAAGTTGGTAGCTCCAGGACCTGCAATTGAAAAACATGCTGCAGGTTTGCCTGTAAGTTTTCCATAAGCTGAGGCAGCGAATGCAGCAGCTCCTTCGTGGCGTATACCATAGAAGTTAAGATTTCCTTGTTCTTCTTGTCTTCTCATAGCATCGGCAAATCCTAGGTTTGAATGACCAACCATTCCAAAAACTTCTGTAACACCCCAATTAATCATGGTTTCAACCATAATATCAGAAACAGTGGTTTCATGCGGTTTTTCTTCCTCTAATCCTACATAAATAACATCATCAACCTCTTTAATAGGAAAGGTGTCAATACCATCATCATAACCTCCAGGAGGATGTCCTGTGCAAGGATCAAAATCCCATCCGTGCCAGGGACAACGTAATAATCCGTTTTCAATAGACCCTTCACCTAAAGGACCTCCTTGATGTGGACAACGATTATCCAAAGCGGAAAACTTTCCTTTAAAATGTGTTAAGCATATTCCCTTATGACCAGCGGTAACTGTTTTAACTCTCCCTTCAGGTAGTTCTTTTTTATTATTTAATACTTTGTGCCAAATAATGCTTTTGTTAGTCATGTTTTATGGTTAATTAATGTTTAGTTTGTTATTTTTATTGAAATGGAGGAGTTTAAAAATATTCTAATGCTAAAAAGTAATCGTATAGATAATTGCTATTAACTAGTTTAGCCAACTATGATTTTCTTAAGGATTGACTCCAGCATAATGAATCCCTGTCAGATGATGAATGTCTCTGTTGAAAGTAGACAAATCGTCTTTGTTGAACTTTTGAATTGTATCATAACCACAAGATCGTGCAACTACCTTAATCAAATCATTTGTAGCGTTAAAGTAATTGTATAATTGTTGAGCTGATTTTTCTATAATCAATCGACTGCGTAATGATTCTTTTTGCGTGGCGATCCCTACTGGGCAATTATTCGTTCCACAAGCACGCATTCCTAAACAACCAATAGCTTGTAAAGCAGAATTAGAAACTGCAATGGCATCTGCTCCCAACATTAAAGCTTTGGCAAAATCCTCAGCAACTCTAAGTCCACCAGTAATAATAAGTGTTACATCAGAAGCTCCGACTTTGTCAAGATAGTTTCTCGTTCTCACAAGAGCAGGAATGGTAGGAACATTAATATGATCTCTTAAAATGGTAGGAGCGGAGCCTGTTCCTCCACCGCGACCATCTAGAATGATATAATCAACACCTACTTCTAAAGCAAACTGGATATCTTTTTCTATATGGCTAGCAGCAATTTTAAATCCAATAGGAATTCCTCCTGTTCGTTTCCTAACTTCATTAGAAAATTTTTTAAAATCATCCACAGAGTGAAAGTTAGGATTAGCGGCAGGAGAAATAGCCGTTTCACCTACATTTAAACCTCTAACAGAAGCGATTTCAGGAGTAACTTTACTTCCTGGTAAATGCCCTCCTGTACCTGTTTTTGCCCCTTGGCCCGCTTTAAAATGGAATGCTTGAACATGATCTAATTTTTCCCATGAAAATCCAAATTGAGCAGAAGCAAGCTCATAAAAATACTTTGAATTATTAGCTTGTTCTTCAGGAAGAACCCCACCTTCTCCAGAACATATTCCAGTTCCAGCCATTTCAGCTCCCTTTGATAGAGCTATTTTGGCTTCTCTAGATAAGGCCCCAAAACTCATATCACTTACAAAAACCGGTATTTCTAATTTTAAAGGTTTTTTAGCGTTAGGACCGATTATGATTTCTGTTTTTACATCATCATGATCCAATAACGGACGAGAAGAAAGTTGAGCCGGAAGAAATTGAATATCATTCCATTTAGGTAGTGTATTTCTATCGACCCCCATAGAGGCAGAAAAGCCATGGTGTCCAATTTTTTTTAGTTGATTTTTCGCTAATTCCCTAATATAGCCTGTATATGGCTCGGTATCTTCAGGATGAGTATCAGCATAAGTTCCAAGATACTCGTCACGATTAAATGGTTGAGGGTGATCAATTTCAAACCTTATAATTTCATTTTTATCGATCATTAAGGAATCTCCTTCAATAAAGTGAGTGAATTTGTGCAAATACTCGTCATTATTATACTCACTTACTCCTGTATCATAACGATAATCCCAGCCATGAACACCGCAAATCAGGTTTTTTCCCTCAATATGTCCATCGGCTAGGAGTGCTCCTCGATGATGGCATCTTCCATATAAAACGGAAATACCTTGTTCATGTTTTATAATTACTAAATCTGTATTTTTTACTAGAGCGTAGGTTGGCTGTTTTTCTTGTAGCTTTGAAATTCTTGCAACTTCAATCTTTTCTATCATCCTCTTGAAATGGTTAATTTAAACTTTATAATTCTGTTTGACGAAATTGTAATTAACTTATTACAAGAAAGTTAGTGAAAATGTGTTGCTTTGTTATAAAACAGGGTGAAAACTAGTCGATATTGTAATATTTTACACTTAAATTATTGATTAATGTTAATAATATGGTTTTAACATTCTTCTTTTCTTCAAAAATGTATATTCGTTATTCTTAAAAAAAAGTTATTGGTTGAAAGAAAATTAAAAACCATGATAGAAAAATTGTTTAAGCAAGGATTTCTTGCTGTTTCTCTGTTATCACTAATTTCATGTTCTTCAAAAGGAAATAAGTTGACAGAAAGATAGCTTATATACAAAACCTTATGGAGATTTCATTGCAAAGGATTTTTTGGATATCAGGTTGGAATATAACTTTAATGAGAGAAATGGAGGTTTTAAAGTAACTCATTTTTATAATAACGAAGGAAAGCATAAAAAAACAGAAATTACACAAAGAAGAATAATTTCATCCGTAAAAAAAGGAAGGTACTTTTTACAAAAACAGGCTCGACAAAGCAAGAAGCATTCATGGATTAACGAACGAGGAAAAAATTGAAACCTTGGAAGTTTATATTCTCGTCAATCCTAAGGTTAAGTTGTATCAATAGACTTGAAAAATTAACTTGATATTATTTTGTACACTAACTCCTTGGTCAATGGTTTTCCATTGGCCATTTTTTTGATATTTTCAAAAGTAAATACGAAATCACAACCGTTTTTATAATTTGAGCAACCATAAGCTGTTTTTCCTTTCAGTAAATCTCCTGTTTTACATTTCGGACATTTTGGAGTAGGGGAGTTTGAAGGTGCTGCTTTCTCCGTTTTTTGTTTAGGTTCTAATTTTAGTTCGAAATTTTCGTCAAATCGAAGTAAAGCCTCAATTTTACCTTGATCGGTTTTCCATCCTTTTAGGTTGGTCGTGCATCCTTTGTCGATGAGTCGTATTAACTGACTTTCAGATAGCTTTTTCCCCATAAACTCAAAAGGAAGCATTAACTTACAACCATTGCCGTACTCTGAACAACCATATGCTTTTTTACCTTTCAAGATTTTCCCTTTTTTACATTTAGGACATTCTTTTCCTACGACGGTTTTCTTTTTTGAAGCTGTTTTTGCTTTTGCTGGTGCTGCACTTTGTTGTGATTCATAGGAAATACGCTGATTTTTCTTACTAGAGCGTACCTCATATACCAAAGTATCAACCATTTTTTTCATCTGTTTGATAAAGGTGCTCGCATGGTATTCACCACGTTCAATTTCCTTTAACCTCTTTTCCCAAAGTCCAGTGAGTTCTGCAGATTTCAGTAATTCATTGTCAATAATATTAATCAAATCGATTCCTGTTTGAGTAGGTATGATTAACTTCTTTTGACGTTCTATATATTTTCTTTTGAAAAGAGTTTCAATGATACTCGCACGTGTGGAAGGTCTACCAATACCGTTTTCCTTCATTAATTCACGCATTTCATCATCTTCCACTTGCTTCCCAGCTGTTTCCATGGCTCGTAACAAGCTCGCTTCAGTATAGTTCCTTGGAGGTTTGGTTTCTTTTTGTAAGAACGAAGGTTCGTGTGGTCCTTTTTCACCTTTCTCAAATGTTGGCAATACACCAGATTCAGATGATTTTTTCGAAGAAGCCTCTGTTTCAAAAACAACACGCCATCCTTTGGTTAATACTTCCTTTCCAGTCGTTTTAAAAGAAACGTCATCAGCCTTTCCAGTTACCGCAGTGTTGGCAATATCACTATCAGGATAAAAAACGGCAATAAAGCGACGGACAATTATGTCGTACACTTGTTGCTGATTGTATTGTAGTTTTATTTGAACCCCCGTTGGAATAATAGCGTGGTGATCCGTTACTTTTTTATCGTTGAATACCTTGGTGGATTTTCGTATTTTACTTCCTAAAAGAGGTTGCGTTAAGCTAGCATAAGCTGTTAAATTCTTTAGAATACCTGGTACTTTTGGATAGATATCATTAGGAAGAAAAGTAGTATCAACCCTTGGATAGGTAACTACTTTCATCTCATAAAGCTTTTGAACTATTTTTAAGGTTTCATCCGCTGAAAAGCCAAACTTGTTATTACAATATACCTGTAGTCCCGTTAAATCGAATAATTTAGGCGCGTATTCTTTCCCTTTTTTCTTTGTAACAGAAGTAATTTCAAATTCTGCTTCTTTTACTTTATTAGCAAAGGTTTCACCTTCTTCTTTTTTTAGAAAACGTCCCTCTTCACAATTAAAAAGTGTTTCGCGATAAGTAGTTTGTAATTCCCAATAGGGTTGGGGCTTAAAGTTTTTGATTTCAATATAGCGTTCTACCAGCATTGCCAAGGTAGGCGTTTGAACTCTACCAATGGAAAGAACCTGTCGATCTCTTCCGAATTTTACTGTATATAAACGAGTGGCATTTAATCCCAATAACCAATCTCCAATGGCTCTGGAATATCCAGCATAGAATAAATTGTTGTATTGTTCTTCTTCTTTTAAGTTATTAAAACCTTCTTTAATAGCTTCTTCAGTAAGAGAGGAAATCCATAAACGTTGTACTTTACCTTTATAATTCGCCTGATTGATTACCCAACGTTGAATCAATTCTCCTTCTTGACCGGCATCCCCACAGTTTATAACGATATCAGCTTTATCGAATAAGGATTTGATGATATTGAACTGCTTTTTAATACCAGAATCCTCTGAAACTTTCGTATTAAATCGCTCAGGAAGCATGGGTAAATTATTTAAATCCCAACTTTTCCAGTAAGGTTTATAGTCTTTCGGTTCCAAAAGTGTACATAAATGCCCAAAGGTGTAGGTTACGGCGTAACCATTTCCTTCGAAATATCCATCATGTTTGGTATTGGCTCCTAAAATATTAGCTATTTCACGAGCAACACTAGGCTTTTCGGCAATACAAACTTTCATTCAATCCTGTTTAGAAAGTCGAAAGTACTATTTTTTGTGGTATTTATACAAACAAAAAACGTGGCATTAGCCACGTTTTTTCAACAATGAATATGTATTCTTAATGTTTTATCTTGTTTTTGAACTTATTAAACTTGTTAGCTTCTTCTTTAGGCCAACTATTGTTTGAAGTATCAATATCTGCAGTTTCTAAATCTGGATCCACAACAAAGCTTTTAATTTCTTTATCAGAAGAGAATACTCTCATTACGTTATTCTCATCTTTTCTCCAAATTTGAGCAGGGAATGTTTCACGTTTCTTAGAACCATCAGCATAGGTCATTTCAACGATGATAGGCATTACTAAACCTCCTGGCTTTTCAAACTCTACCTGATACATATACTTAGGAACGTTCTTTAAACTAGCTTTTTTGTCTGCTGGTAAATTATTAACGAATTCATCTAAGTCTTTAGAATTAGCATCTGCTTTTTCAGTAGTTAAGTATATTAATTTACCTAAGTTATTGAAATATGCAGGATATTGCTCTTTAAGTTTTTTCGTTTTTTCGTTTGGCTTATCTGTTAAATACAATGGCTTAACTTCTTTAATACCGATGTCAGTATAGTCAGTTGTATAGAACCATCCTCTCCAGAACCAATCTAAATCCATTCCTGAAGCATCTTCCATAGTTCTGAAGAAATCAGCAGGAGTAGGGTGTTTAAACATCCAACGCTTAGAGTATGTTCTAAATGCGTAGTCGAATAATTCAGGTCCCATGATTGTTTGACGCAACATATATAATCCTGCCGCAGGTTTTGTATATGCGTTTGGACCGAAGTTATGAACGTAATCTCCTTGAGACATGATCGGAGACAAGTTATTTTGATCCATACTCATATAACGAACGATATCTTTAGGCAAGTTATTCGTGTTGAAGTTAGGATCATAATCTAATTCAGCTAAAATTTCAACGAAGGAGTTTAGTCCTTCATCCATCCAAGTCCATTGACGTTCATCTGAATTTACAATCATAGGGAAGAAGTTGTGTCCTACCTCATGGGTAATAACTCCAATCATTCCGTTTTTAACACGGTCAGAATACGTTCCATCAGGATTTGGTCTACCATAGTTAAAACAAATCATAGGATACTCCATTCCTTGTCTTTTAGCATGAACAGAAATCGCTTTAGAATAAGGATAATCAAAAGTCATTTTAGAATACTCTTCTAAAGTATTCGCTACAACTCTTGTAGAATGCTCTTCCCATAATGGATTTCCTTCTTTTGGATATAAAGAAACAGCCATTACTGATCTTCCATTAATATTTACAGCCATAGCATCCCAGATATACTTTCTAGATGAAGCAAAAGCGAAATCACGAACTCTGTTCGCTTTAAAGTGCCATGTTTTGGTTTTAGTAGTCCTGTTTTTTTCGTTTTTCTCAGCTTCTTCTTGCGTTACAATAAAAACAGGGTTTTTATATGATTTTCTAGCCTTTTCCCAACGCTTACGTTGTTCTTTAGTTAAGACTTCTTTCTCATTTTGTAATTCTCCCGTTGCGTCTACAATATGATCTGCAGGAACCGTAAGTTTTACGTCGTAGTCACCGAATTCTAAAGCCCATTCACTACGTCCCCAGAATTGCATGTTTTGCCATCCTTCAACGTTGTTATAAACTGCTAAACGTGGGAAAAACTGTGCTACAGTGTAGTTTTTGTTTCCGTCAGGGAATGATTCGAAACCAGAACGACCACCATCATTTACATAATCAGGAATTAAGAAATTCCATTTAATTCTGAATTTAAAAACATCACCAGGTGCCAAAGGCTTTGGTAGATTAATACGCATCATGGTACGATTGATGGTATGAGGTAAATCTCTTCCATCAGCATATTTTACAGCTTCTATATTATAACCATATGGTTTTGGCTTAGACATATTATCTTTTACAAAATCATCTGGAGTAGAAAAAGCTCTCACTCCTTTAGAGTCTGCTAAAGGACTTTGTGAATCAGGTGCACGCATGTTTTGATCAAGCTGAACCCATAAATATTCTAAATGATCTTTAGAATTATTGTGATAGGTAATAGATTCATCACCATATAATTTATTGGTAGCCTCGTCAACACGTAGATCCATCACATAATCTACTTTTTGTTGAGTATATGCATGTCCAGGAGCTCCTGAAGCTGTACGTTGATCATTTGGAGTTGCTAAAACGTCTTTTAACTGACGAAACTTATTTTGGTCAGTATGACCTTTCTGCGGTTCTTTTTTTTCTACCTCCTGAGCAAACAAGGAAGCTGAAGCTAAAAAGACCGAAAATAGAAGCGATACGTTTTTTCTCATTTCTGCGTTTAAAAATTTGATTTAATTGAGTTGAAAATTAATATTAATAATTAGTAAGATTAAGATTTTATTAAAATTTTAACAAACCTTTATCATTTGTTTTGGTTAAAAAGAGACTTTTTCGTTCTTTTTTTATAGTTGCTTTAATTAAATTTTGTTGATCGGGGAAATATTTAACTAACACATCGTTGGTAACATGTATAGATTCTACCTTGTCAATATTTTCTACTTCAAGATAAAAATACAAGATTTCACCGTCATATTCTTTTCCTATAAAATTGAATGATTTTAAATGGTCGTTAATTTTAATTTTGAGGTGCTTATTTAAGTAATCGTAAAATAACTCATCAGCATTTTCTGCCTCAAATTTAGTCGTAAGATTTAAATTGGTATTATAGTCTTTGTTAACAGCAAGTTCAATATCATCTATAAAAACATTCATAATCATTTCAACGCTTTTATTCTTTTCGTTATGCTCTATTTCGGTAAGAGCTATATAATATTTATGGAATGAAGTATATGATAAACATATAAAGGATATGAGTATAATTATTACTTTTTTCACTGTTTAGTTTTTATAATGCACTGGATTGACGAAGTGAGCACAATCTTTAACATATTGAGAATGTATTATTCAATGAAACAGATATATTTTTAAAGCCCCCTTTATGCAATTTAGTTGCAATTAGCCCCCTAAAGTAGCATTTTTATTATAAACTTCGGGTTTTAATTTTTTAAATTCAGATGATTTTGATTTAATAAACTCAATAACAGCGAATTCTCCTTTTTGAAATTCGGAATTAAAATTACTATCCTCCGTAAGAAAATAAATGAATTGATACACGTGATCTTCTTTTATTTTTAAATCGCTAGTAATATAATCGGTATATTGATGTTTGAGTCCTTTAACACGTGTTTCTAAATCCTCAATATCTTTAAGCTTTCTAAGTTTTTTTATTCTTCCAGAAATCAAATTGAGCATGTAATCAGGAGACATAATAAAACCTAATCCAGTAAAAGCTACTGCTGCGGGCATTCCGTTAGTTGCTGTATATAGCCTTCGTTCTGCAACCGTTAATTTGGGTAAGCCAGCGTTAGGAAGATTTAAGGTTTCAGCATCAATATGTTTCTCGTGTCTTACTAGTTTTGTGTCTGAAGACAAGCTACCAATAAGATCTGTTTCTTTAATTTCAACTTCGTCAAGATCTATGGCTTTTTTTTCTAAGTAGATAACATTTCTAGCAATTCCGAAATGTTCTTTTTTCACTACCCAAACGATGCTTTTATAGCCAACAAAAGAGATGGATAAGCTATCATTCTCTTTTGCTTTTATTTTAAATTCACCGTTAATATTGGTGAAAGTACCACTTTTTGTTTCTTTATTAATTATATGAACATCGGGTAAAAAATCAAACTTATCCCTAATCTCAGCAAAAAAGAATGATCTTTTTTCCTGAGAGTTTATTTTTACTATAACCAATAATAAAAGGAGGGAAGTAAGTATTTTTTTATTTATGTTCATTAATAACTTCGATGTATGATTTACTTTCGCTTTGTAATATTTTAATAACCTCTAGTTTTTTACCTTTTCTGTAAAGCTTTTCAATACCTAATGGATTGCAGTATTCTAGAAAGTGGTAATATTTTTCTGGTGGGATACCTAATTCAAGAAAGAAAAACTTAGCCCCCAACTCCTTCATAAGTTTCGCTGGCATTCCTTTTTTAAAGGCAAGTTCTTTTCTAAGATTCCACAGTTTTTTAGAGTTTCCAAAAGGCATGTTAAATGTTGGACCAACTCCTTCAAATAAGGTTGTTGGATCGGATTTCACTACTTCAGGGCGTACTGTTCTATCAACATAGTCATCGGTATTTAAAACTCTTAAATCAATCTCTGATAAATCCATAGTTTCTAACAAGGCTTTATCTTTATAATTTACTGGAGTTTCTTTAAGGTCAGTACTTATGGTTCCGATTAAGTTGTGCCTTCTCAGTTTTATTTCATCAAGGGTATAGGTCGTTTTTTCAATAACGAATACATTTCTTTGAAGACGAAGATTCTTTTTTTCGACAATGACAAACTTCGTTTCATAACCAACGTACGAAAATCGCAATAGGTCATTTGGCTTTGCAGGTATTTCAAAATTACCTTCATCATTTGAAAACGTAGCCTTATTACTGGTTGTATTTACAATGTGCACATCAGATAATGCTCCAAGACGGTTTAATACTTTTCCCTTGATTAATTTTTGGTTAATCTGAGAAAATCCGAGTAGTGAATAGAATAATACTATGTAGGTAAGTAAGTTTTTCATTCGAGTGTTTTTTAAAGGAAAAATGGGGTATTGAATAAAAATCAATAGTTATTTTAATTGTTAATTTTTAAAGTTTCAAGATACGAAATACTTCCTTATGAAAAACATTTTTATAGTGCCTATATGGCACAATTAAAGAAACTTCGAACGAAAAGATAATGTAACGGAAGCTTTGACCGTTCGAAATTTCGTAATCAAATTAAAATCAAATAGTAATGGTTAATAATTTATTTAATCGACTTATGATATAATTCACTTTCTTTTTTTAGAAGTTCTAATAATTCGAGCACTCTATCTGCATCATATAACTCGGCAACATTACTGTGCGAGCAAAAAGTAATAAAGTGGTAATACTTGTCTTTTGGAATATTTAATTCTTGGAAGAAAAAGTGATTTCCAAATTTCTTTAATAAGTTATCAGCGAAAACAGAGCTTTGAGGATCAGAATTTACAACGTTTATATTGTTGTCAGATGTTTCCCATAGAACCAAACCTACACTATTTTCATTAGTTGTTTCAAAAAGAGCATCAGGAGGACAAGGCAAAGAGTTGTTGTCTAATCCTGTTGTATTAGGCAGAACAGCACTAGGCTTAACCAAATGCAATTCATCTTGTGATTTATTAGGGAAAAAGAAAATATTTCTATGAAATTTATCTACTTGCCCTTTTAAATCATCATTAAAGGTTTCAGCCTTATAATTCAAAGGAGTTTGAAGTGTTTTTTGAGCGAAAATAGTATTGGCTCCGAATAAAAATAGAACAAAAAATGGTAGTGTTTTTAGCATAGACTTTTGAATTTTATCAAATATACCTTTTGTAAATATTAATTTTAGTTAAGCCTTGGTTAATGTTTGTTAAAATTGAAAACTTGAAACGTTGTTAATTTTTCATTTCCTGTAAATAAAGGGTACTTTCTTTTTCCAAAAGTTCAATTAATTTGAATATTTGTTTTGAACGAAATAAATGTTCAACATTTTTCGATTCACAGAAGGAAATAAAATGATAGTATTTGTCTTTTGGAATATTTAATTCATTCACAAAAAAATGCATTCCTAATTCTTGTAATAGCTCGTCAGGGAACTCTTGTTTTTGTTGCAATCGTTTTTTTCGTTTTCTTTCTTTTTCTAGTTTTTTCCCTCCAATTGATGGTGCAATACCAGCTCCTTGAAATTGATTGGGTAAACCAACTATAGGAGCCGCAGAATAACGAACTTCATCAGCCCCAACGGGCATTCTAGATATTTCGGACATCATACCTTTAATACCGGTTACTAACTTTTCAACTCTTTCTTCCTTATAATTTATAGGAGTTTGTTTAGTATCAGAGACTAAATCACCTGATAATTGATGTTTTTTTACAATCACTTCATCCAACATATTTGTTTTTGTGTTTAAAGTAATCTCTAATTTTTGTTTTTTAAGAATGACTTTGGCAATGGTTATTGTTTTAGTCTCGTGTTGAACAGACGTAATTTGGAGTTCATCACCTAAAGAAACATTAAGAGAAAATGAACCGTTTTCGTTGCTAAATGTACCTTGCCTTGTTGTTTTATTAATAATATGGGCATTAATTACGAGCCCTTTTTCGTCAGTAATAACTCCCTTCAAAATTTTAGCATTCTTTTGAGAATAGATTAAATGGGAGGAGAGGAAAAATAGGAAAAGTACTTTTTTATGCATAGTCAAATGATTTAGAAAGGTTTATTTATTGAACAAAGTAATGACCAACCTTTCTTAAATATGTTTTAACGGCTTTGTAAACTTTTGTTAAATCAGCATATTATGGGTTACATTTTTCAAATTTTAGTTGAATTTATTGGTGAGTTTTTATAGAATACCTAGTTTTGATTCATATTTAGCTTTGGGGATGAAATTTTTAAATTAAAAAGACAATTTCCTCAAATATTGGAATTACAAAATCTAAACAGATGAAAAAACTAATTGTCGCAAGTACTTCTACGGTTCATGGAAGTGGATATTTAGAATATATATTACCAACACTAGAACAACATTTTAAGGGAATTAGTGAAATATTGTTCATCCCATTTGCGAGGCCAGGAGGTATTAGCTACGATGACTATACTAAAAAAGCAAAAGAGGCTTTTGGTAAAATAGGTATTGCAGTTCGAGGAATTCACGAGTTCGATTCTGCAAAAGATGCAGTTAAACAAGCACAAGGAATTTTTACAGGAGGTGGGAACACCTTTGAATTGGTAAATCAATTATACAAGCACGATATCGTGGAGGTATTAAAAGAAGTTTTACAGAGTGGAACTCCTTATTTAGGAACGAGTGCCGGAAGTAATATCTGTGGAGTTACCATGATGAATACTAATGATATGCCAATTGTATATCCACCAAGTTTCGATACTTTGGGAATGATTCCTTTTAATATCAATGCACATTATTTAGATCCTGATCCGAGTTCAACGCATATGGGGGAAACCCGTGAAACTAGAATAAAAGAGTACCACGTATTTAATGAAACTGCTGTTTTAGGCTTGCGTGAAGGAAGTTGGTTAGAAGTTTCTGGTGAGTCTATTGTATTGAAAGGTGAGTTAACAGCAAGACTATTTAAAACTTCAACTGAACCAGTAGAATTAGAATCTAATACTGAAGTGAGTATCTATTAGCAAGAATAGATACTTTAAAATATAACTTATAAAAATCACCTTAAAATCATTGTGTTTTAGGGTGATTTTTCTTTGTGAATATATTGTAATTACTTGATAATTTGGTTTTTAATTTAAAATTAGTATATTTATCCTAATAATTAGTACTACTATACTAATTAGTATATTTTAAAATGAAACTCAAAACCAAAATATTACTGAAAGCAATTGAGCTATTTAATTCCGAAGGAATTGCAAATGTTTCTCCTAATAAAATAGCCAATGCTCTCAATATTAGTGCAGGAAATCTAACCTATCATTATAAAACGAAATTAGATTTACTTACAGCTATTTTTGAGCGTATGGTGACTGAATCCAAAGATTACTTAGGTTTTGGTACGCAACCAGCTTCATTAATGGAATTAAAACAGATTCTTTCAAATTTCAGGAAGCTACAGATCGATTATAATTTCATTTTTATTGATAATGTATTCATTACCAGGAAATATCCTGCGATAGGGGAGCTGTTTAAACAATTAAGTTTAATAAGATTTGAAAATGGAAGAAAATTAATTGATGCTCTTATTGAATCTAAACGTGTAATTCCTGAGAATAAATACACAAACTACAATAATTTGGTCCATGTAATTTGGTTCATTAATATTTACTGGTCTTCCCAAGATGAACTGCTTCAAAATCATCTGAACAATAAAACCACTACTATTTCAACAGAAATCATCTGGAATTTGATTTACCCTTATTTAACCCCACTTGGAAAAAAAGAATATGAAGAGATAAATGCATATAACAACGGAGTATTAAATAACTAAAATAAAAGAAATGAAATCAGTAGAACAATGGTTCGATGAATACGAAGTTAGTCATCAAACACCTTTTAATAAAACGATTCATTATATTTGTGTACCACTTATATTTATAAGTACTATAGGGTTGTTTTCTTCAATTCCTGTAGGCGATCTTTCAAGTATATTCCCTTCGTCCATTGTTCCTTACATGCATTTTGGAACTCTATTAATATTCGTATCACTGGTCTTTTACAGTACATTATCATTGCCAATATTTGTTGGAATGTATGCCTTTTCAATGGTGACTTTGTATCTAAACCATGTAATGGCTTCGTATATAAACATTCCTTTCTGGATTTTATCACTAATTATTTTCGTGATTGCCTGGATATTTCAATTTATTGGTCATAAACATGAAGGAAAAAAGCCTTCTTTGTTTAAAGATATTCAGTTTTTACTTATCGGACCAGCGTGGATATTAAATAAGCTTTATACTTTTTTTAAAAAGTAGGTTTACATCTTTTATTAGTGAAAAATCACTAATCGACAACATTAAATTAAATCAACTTACTATGAAACAATTGTTTACACTTTTGGTTCTGATTTTGTACACCTCTGTGTTATCTGCAGAAGTGAATGACCCAATTTTTGGTTTGGCTAATACCTGTCAAAACATAAGTTTATTAAATGCTAAAGGAAACATTATTTCAACCAATACTTACTTTTTAAAACCTTCTGCCTTAGGAGAGTTTATGTTGTATAAAAATGGTTCTGTGCTTGTTGATGACAATGGGAGCGTACTATTGAAAAACATTAGCACCACATACGATGGACATGATTATTTGGTTTGGACAATAGTTCAATATGGTGATAATTATGTTTTTAGGAATAAGAGTACTGGGAAGTACATTCAAAAGAATACAAGTTGGTGGACATGGCTTCCTTGGGTGAGTAATTGGATTTCTACCTCCAATGTAAGCTCCGCATCGAAATTTCGCATGTCAGCCGCTGAAAACTGCGAATCTTTTCCTGAAATATCATTAAATGCCACCATAACAAGAGATTTAGCTGGGAAAAATGCGGATGGAACACTCTATGGAATGGCAAATCTTCATGATCATTTTTTGTCAGATAGAGCCATGGGGAATTTATTATTCACAGGAGGAACACATTCACCTTATGGAGTGTATGATGCGTTCAATTGTTATGAAAGTCACGGAAGTCGTGGTCTTGATTTAACAAGTTTAGTAGCTATTGTTCATGATACTACCGTGGATACGGGAATCCACAACATATTAAACCCAAATTTTAATTTGTTTGGTTTTGCTGAATCTCATAATCCTTATTCATATCCTGGATTAGAAGCGTATCCTTCAGTAAAAGATATTGGACATCAAAAAGTATATTATCAATGGTTAAATAGGGCTAGGTTAGGAGGTCTACGATTAATAACCATGTTATCACAGTCGTCAAAATCGATTGTTCGTATCGCAAATCATGGGTTAATAAAGAACTTACTACCATTTTTTAGTCCAGGAATGCAAATTACTCCTGTAATTACTGGAATGGAAGAGCATGAAATAGCCATGGGCAAATTATTGAGCTTAATTGATTATGTAGACGCGCAGGAGGGAGGCCCAGGAAAAGGATGGCTGAAAATAGCCTATTCACCCGCTCAAGCAAGAAAGATTATTAGTGATGGTAATTTGGCGGTTATAATTGGTATGGAGCATCCTGATTTTTTGAATTGTACAGAAAACAGTACGCCTTGTACGAGGTCTTATATTGCTTCAGAACTTGACAGATTGTATGCTCAAGGAGTTCGTGTGGTTTTTCCAACACATCATTATGATAATCAATTTTCAGGGAGTAGTTTATTTGCAGAATCTGTTGAGTTATTGGCGATGTTGGATATAAATAGACCTATAGAATACCAAGTATCCGATGAAAATTTACCCTTTAGTACTGAATATATACCATCGATAAGAAACGGTAACGTATCTATTGTTTTAAAAGGATTATTGGCAATTTTCGGATACAATTTGTTCAATGGTTTTTCAGATATTCCCAAGGATGCCAATGGAGAATTGTTTCATGGTTATGAAAATGCTAGAGGATTGACGCAAACGGGTGAAATTTTGGTAGAAGAACTACTGAAACGAGGAATGATGATTGATATGTCGCATATGAGTCCGCAAGCTGTTCGCGATGTTATCGCCATTACTGATGAATATGGTTATCCGCCATTATTTACGCATTTTTCTATTGAAGAAGGTTCACATCATGAAGGTGATGCGAGCTATATTTATACAAGAGGAGGAATTGCTTCACCACAAATAGATAGGAGTCAAGATGGAAGGGATTGTGCTTATACATCAACGAATTTAATTGCGGTTTTTAATGATACTGGAGATGTTTCTGAACAACATAAAGGATTACGATCGGCAAGTATGTCTACCGACTTCTTTGGAACACTCACAGGTCCAGGACCAAGACTGAACAATACGTTTAATCATTGTGAAAATTCAACCTCATTTGGAGGAATTATGGAATATCCTTTCACATCACGAGATGGAAAAGTGGTGTTTGAGAAACAAACCTCTGGAAATCAGACGTACGATTATAATTATGATGGTATGGCACATATAGGTTTATTACCTGATTTAATTGAAGATATGAGAATTCAACCCGGTTCGGAAGGAGCCATTGCTGCTTTGTTTAATGGAGCTGAAGAATATGTGCGATTTTGGGAGGAATGTGAAAGAGCAGCATCAAGAGTAGAAGACAGGAGAGCTATTGTTTCAAACCCTGAAAAACCAAGAGATTTACGCGAAAAAAAGGATGGTAATAATATCAATGGATTGCCAGTTGAATTACTGGATAATTCGGTTGTTAGTGAGAATCTTGCGGCTTTACAGTCAAATACTCAAGCTGTAGAAAGTATCAAAGACTTGTTTAACATTGATATTACAAATCTAACTTCAGATGAGATTATACATACTTTAATTGATGAATATCAGATCACTGCAGAACAAATTGAGTTAGCAAATGATATCAACGGGACCGATTTGAACTTGAATGCTATATCGAATTCACAAGAAGAAACTACAAACGAACCTATTTTTTCAAAGAATAGAATTAGTGTATATCCAACGTATGTGGAGAATAAAGTTAATGTAGAAAGTATTGAGGATGTTCGTGATATCACTGTGACGATTACCAATGTTTCTGGAGAAGTAATTTTCACTCAGGAATATAAAACCTTGAAAGCCGAAACTATGCAAGGATTTCAAAAGTTTTCTCCAGGAGTTTATATTATAAATTTTAAAGACCAGACAGGAAACATAAATCAATCATTTAAAGTCATTAAGAAATAAAACACAAATTGGTTTTTATTGCTAGGTAAAATTGGATTGTCAGCGAAAATAAGGGGATAATAGCTGATGATTCAATTTGCCTTTTTTTATATAAACTATAAATTCAAGAAAGAAGAGAATTGTATTACAAAATACTCTATTTAACATAATATTAATTATAGTACAAAAGGATTTGTAAGCTATAATTCTATATTATGTGTAAATAGCCCAGAATGTTCTCGTTTTTAAAGATTATTCAGTACTTGGGTCATTTAACATTGGTTTGGTTTTCTGCTAACAATAAACATTTCGTTCGTTTGTACCATAATTGGTCGCTATGTTAAATTGCCACCAGCAAATGCTCGATTGCTTTTTAAAAATAATTATACTTGTCGGAGTAATTTTTTTAAACACAATTTTCCAACGCTTACAGCCGCATAAAAGCTTACATTAAGTTCTTATCTGAGATTCGTGTATTTAAGAAAATGTCCGTTACAATTTTTTTTAGGATGTTCTCGTTAAGGTTTCCGCAAGAGTATAAAATTTTGCCTAGCTCAAACCCATGTTTTAAAATTTCTATGCCCTTACTAGCATGGTAACTAAAAATTAACTTTTTTTCATTCTTGCGCTATCTTTTGTCTTGAAACAAAAGAATCAAAAATTCAAGGCTTCATAAACCTTTGGAAACAATCACGGTTCATTCGCTATATTTTAGAAAACATCGTAACTCATTAAGGTTGTTTTGAGTTGTAGTTAAAATACTAATTATTAAGAATATGTATTGCTAGCCCTCTAAAATATGTACGCTCATTCACCTATTGTTTTGACCAAAGTTTTCTGAGGCCGATATGCCATCGCTTCATCTGGGTAAAAAACACAGGTTCTATTTTACATAATATTATAGAATTATGCTTTTTATTATCTTAAATCATATTTTGTAATCTTAGCACTTTTTTTCTATCTCAAAAATCAATAGATAGAAAAGAATTATTGATAAGAAATTCAATTAATTGCATTTATAAATTCAAATGCACCTTTCTCACTTTATTAAAGTGTTGTAACAGATATCGCTATTGTTTATATACCGTTTCAGGTGCCGTTATTGATAATATTTTTAGTTTGTTATACGCATCGGATTATCTAATGCTATAATTACAGGTTCTAAATCCCTTGGGCCTGGCTGTGTGTAGTTAACGTTTGAAAAAGGTGTTGTTCCTGGTCCGCCTGGGTTATAAAAAGCATCATAACCACCTTCTAAACTTGGAATTTCTACGAATGTAATGTTTCTTGCCGCAGCCTCATTACCTTCAATAATAATGTCTATGTAATTGTCTCTATCTTCCATATAGCAGTCTCCATATACTGTGCCATTAAAGCCTTCTAAGTTTCCTAAATCTGATAATCCCAATACTTTTAGGGTACCACCTTCAACTTGGTAATCCACACCGACATTTTCGATTAAAACTGTTGAACCGTCTGTAGCTGTAGCATGAATTCTAAAAAAACGTTCATAATCTGTTGGTAGTACTCCACGAACTCCATCTGGTGAAAAACCACCTGAGGTTAGTACACGAAGTCGGAAATCGCCACCACCATATAAATCAAATTCGTCGTTTTGCGGCAATTGCGCGTTCACAATAGGATTGCTAATACCTTCACCAATTGCTTGCGTTCCTACGTGGTTCAGTTTAGCGCCCACCAATCTTGGTCCATTATTTGGGTCGTATGGGCTTGTAGTGGTTTCCCAAGATAGCCCCACAGCGCTTACCATTTGGTTATTAGGTCCAGCCAACATTAACGGTGTGTCACCTGTTACGATTTCTACCCTCACAGGAAAACGTGCATCTGGGTCTGTACTAGGCAGTCTGTTACCAAATTCACCAAAAACTACGATACAGTTACGTTCATTATTTTCAAAATTAGGTAGCATACCAATTGCCATTGGTGAAACTACTTCTCCTGTGTTCAATGTAACTTGAACATCATTTATATCTACTGTATTGGTTAACACAGGCCAACTGAACACAATAGGCATACCATCTAAACCTAAAGCGCCATCTTTTAAAAACTGCTGATAAGGAGTTTTTAATATATATCCATTAGCTAATTGCTGTTGCGTTACTGAGGAAGTTAAGGATCCTGTATTACCGTTATCACAATTAACATCGGACAACCAAGCGCCTCCTGCTTGTTCAACCAGTTGTTGATTGATTTCTGTACTAGGCAATCCAATAATATCTCCAAAACCATATGATGCCGAAAGAATTTCTGGAGTTTCTGACCAATAGTCAGCTCCAACTAAAGTTCCATCATAAAAAAGTGATAAAGGTCCTTGTGGGAAAGTAACGGTTATTTCAACCAAGTTAATGGTAATAGTAGCATTAGTATTATTTTGCCCATCACTAACTTGCACAGTTAATGTATATGTTGTGGTTGGATTTAGTGCTTCTGAAACCGTAATGATTCCCGTTGTACTCTCTATTGCAAAGATGTTATCGTCATTATTCGTAGTAATGCTGTAGCTTAAAACATCGTTATCTTCGTCAGTAGCTAAAACCTGTCCTACTGAAGTACCTATGGCTGCGTCATTTGTTATTGAAAATGTTTGATTTTCCATTAAAGGCACTGCGTTATTTATAGAATTATCGTCATCATGAGAGCAACTTAATAAAAGAACTAATGCTCCTATTATTAATATCATTTTCGAATTCAGTGCTGCTAACATATCTAACATTAATGTTCTAAAGTTATATTTTATCATTTTAATCATTTTGTTTGCTTTTTTAATTTCTACTTTTACGTTCCTCCTTTATCTTCTTTTGTATTTCCTTTTGGGTCTTTTCATACATCTTATATTGTTCAGCAGAAAGCAATGTTTTCATTTCTTTGTTTTTAGAACTTTTAATCGATTTAAATTCTTTGTACTTAGCAAATTTGCTCTTACCACTCCCTTTTAATGTTTTCATTTGAAGTGCATACTTTTTTGTAATTTCTTCAAATTTTGATTGCTGTTCTTCGGATAAATCTAATTTTTCAAAGTACAGTTCTAACTGTTGTTTAACCTGCTCTTTTTGTTCTTCTGTAAATTCTCTGTCTTGTGCAAAAGTTATCGTGCTAACTAACAATAGGATTATTACGATGCTATTTTTTAATAATTTCATGTTTCTATTTTTTATTGTTTTCTAATTGTTACTATAAAAAGATAACTGAGTTTTTAATTGTTTTTTAATTCGAGCTATCATTTCGAATTAGTTACTCTTCTAAATCACCCACAATTTTGAAACCTTTACCATCTGGAGTGGTAACTACTTTATACAATTTACCATCATATTCATAAAATGTTTTTCCATCTATTTTTATCTGTTCTGCTTCCTCTGGCAATTCATACACTATGATATTGTCGGGCGCTTCTACCACTTTATAACCATTGTTGACCGGAACATAATAAACTCCTTCAAAATAAAAGTAGGGTCTTCCTGCAATTACAATTCTTCTGTAGCCAACAGGTAACACTTTAACTCTTATGCCTCTTGGTGCCGTAACTACAATATATCTTCCTCTATTATATCTGTAATAACGCCCCTTGTAGTAGTGATATCTAATACCGTTACGTTTTATAACAACTGCTGTAGCAGGTAATGTTCTTACTGCTCTTACAACAGGTGTAGGTCTTTTATAAACAACTCTGGGACTCGTTGTTCTTACAACTGTTCTATGAGGCGTTTTTACAACTACTCTTCTTTGGGCATTTGTTATCTGAGTGATAAAAAGCATTCCCAGAATAGTTAGTATGGTTACTATTTTAACTGACTTCATTTTTAATAATTTTAGTTAAGAAGCTTTTACTTTAATTTAATAGGAATCCAAATGTTTATATCAGTTAACATTTCTTTTAATTGATTTATATCAATGTTGTTTCCTTTCATACCGCCACGCATTGCTAAAGCTCGTTTTATACGACCTGAAGATTTTGCACCCATAGGTAATGTACCATTACTTCCATTAGGTTTTTTCACACCTTTAATAGAAATTCCTATAGATTTAGTACTAGACGGCGATGCGATATACGAAAGCGGGACTTTCAATATATAAGAGAAGTCTTCAAGAGCTATTTTATGATTTACTGAGATTCCTTCACTGTTCAATTCTTTATTAATTATTCGATCTCCTTCACTTTCGGAAATACTAATATCTGTACCTATTGAAGTCATTATTTTTTGTAGCATTTCTTGTTGATTTCCCTGTTCTCTCATTTTTTTCATTTTTTCAATATCAAGGGACTTATTTTCTTTTACTACAGGGTATTGTACCGATATGTTATTGTTCTTTTTCCCATCATTATCAAAGAGTACAGTTACACCATTTCGCAGCATTTTCACCTGTGTTCCTCTATCCCGAGTAGTTACTGTAACATATAGATGCGAGTTATCTTTAGTAATAGTATATCCTAACTTATTAGTATCATCATATACTGTGCTTGTGGATTGTTTATTTTGGTCGTAGGATGTTACAGAATATGCAATTTGTTTACTACTGCTACAGGAAATCAGTAAAAGATTAAGAAAAATAAAGCTTATTATGAATGTTTTTTTCGTGTTCAACTTTGTTCATTTTTAACGTTTAACATCAAAGTTACAAGCAACTTGAGTGCAAGAAAAAAATGATATACGCACAAAAAGAAAGTATCGACAAACAAGGATTATTTATAGATACTTTTGTTTAAGTGTAAAAGAGATTTAGACTCCAAGTCTTTTTAGAACGACTTCTTTGTAGGTTTCTCCAATAGGTATTCGTACGTCATTAATAACAACATTTGTTTTTTGTAACGCCCGAATGCAATCAATATTAATAATATAAGAGCGATGTGTTCGAATGAAATTTGAAGGTAGTTTTTCTAAAATTGTTTTAAAACTAGATAGTGTTAACAAAGGTTTTGTTTGATCTTTAAGATGAATTTTAATATAATCTTTCAACCCTTTAATATACTCTATGTCGTGTAAGTTAACCTTAATGTTTTCATATTCTGATTTTACAAAAATAAAGTCGTTATTAGTTTCTATAGGAGAAGTATTTGATTGTATTGTAATTGACTGTTCTAACTGGAACTTTTCTTTGGCCCGAGAAACTGCTTTTAAAAAGCGTTGAAACGGAATAGGCTTTACCAAATAATCGGTTGCATTTAATTCAAAACCTTCTAAAGCGTGCTCAGGGTAAGCCGTTGTGAAGATAAATTGAGGAATATTCTCAACTGCTTTCACCAAATCTAATCCTGTCAAATTAGGCATTTCTATATCCAAAAACACCAAATCTACCTGATGCTTATTTAATATTGTAATCGCCTCTAATGGATTATTACATTTTGCAATAATATCTATCCCTCCTATTTGCTTGATGTAAGCATCAATAACATCAACAGCCAATGGCTCATCATCTATAATTACGCACTTCATCTGTTGTAATTTAATCTAATATTAATTTTAAGTCAACAATAAATTTATTGCCCTTTTCTATTATAGTTAACCAATGTTTATTAGGATACAATAGCTCCAAACGGTTTTTGGTATTTTTCATTCCTATACCAGAGTTCTCCTTGTCTTTAGCTCTGCTGCCTATTATGTTAATAGCCTTAAATTCCAATTCATCGCCATTCACACTAATGTCTATTTCAATCTCGGTATTACCATTAAAATCTGTTCCATATTTAAACGCGTTTTCGATATAAGATATAAATAATAAAGGACTAATTTTTTGAGTGGAAATAAAGCCTCTAATGTTCATTTTTACATTTTTATTTTTTGCTATTCGAATATGTTGAAGCTTAATATAATTATCAATATATTGTAGCTCGTCTTTAAGTAGGACTTGATTATCATTCGCTTTGTATAACATATATCGCATTAATTCAGAAAGCATAATAACGGCATCGGGAGCCTCATTGGATTTCTTCACGGATAAAGAATATATACTATTTAAAGAATTAAATAAAAAATGTGGATTAAGTTGATTTTTTAGGGCTTTTAATTCTGTTTTATTCTTTTGAGCCTCAATTTCCGTTTTAATTCTATCGTTTATTATCCATTGTTCATATAGTCTAATTATAGTTCCTATAATAACTATAATAGCATTGAAAAATATAATTATTATAAATTTTGAAAGGCGTTTATCTATGAGGAATTGATTCCTATAAAGCTGAAAATAAAGTACATTTGAAATGATTAAATAGGCTGTGATTAAAAGAGCTATAATAGATAACAGATATGGTATTTTCTTCTTTTTAAGTAACAAATTAGGTACTAACAGACTATAGTTCGTGTAGAAAACCACAGCAGCAAATCCAATTCTAAAACAAATTTTTAGTGTAATTTCTTTTCCTTCTGAATACACAAAAAATAGAATAACTGCGTAAAGAATAGTCCATACAAATAGGTGAATTAGAAACTGCTTTTTATTTTTTATTTTTTCTCCCAAGTTTGATGATAGTCCTATTGTCTTTTAAATCTATATAAAATTGATTTTCGAAATATACAAATATTATTTTTTCAGCATTGTATTAATACAAATGTATATGCTACCAAATTAAGCTTAAAATAAGATAGACAAACAAGAGGAATTACTATATGAATAAAAGAATAATTATAGATAAACATGACCATTCCATACACATTTTGCCTCCACTCCTCTGCCCTTTCGGTAAAAAGCGTATTCCATTACATTTTAAAATAAACTTTTGAGTTTAAAAAAATGAAGAAAAATTTTGTTTTGCTAACGCTTTTTTCCAAAGCAAAGTAACATAACGCAGTACATTATAATACACTTTATATTATATTAGTAAAATAGCGAATACTGTATATTCAATATAATTGTAGATATAAGTAACACACTTGGTGTTTTATATCGTCAAACAAATCGACTTTAGGAGATTCACGAAATCCTCTAAAACAATATAAACCTGTGAGTTATTATGTTACAGCTATTTTACGACCTGATATTTAAATATTATCTGAGATTCGTATATTTAAGAAAATGTATGTTATAATTTTTTTGTGATATTTTCATAAAAACTCCCAATTTTCTATTTATCCTTTTTCAAAATTTCGACAAATTCCCCAATTACATTTATTTCATTTGCATTCTCCAAATCAATAACAATATCTTTATAACTAGGATCATATGAATTTGGTTTTAGTAAAATTTCAATGTGTTCCCAACCTTCTTCAGATATATTCTTCTGGCTAGTATACGTTTTTACAGTGAAGGCAGAATTGAAATCAGGGTCTTGACGGTCATAATTTTCTATTAATAAAATTTTACCTGATCGAGAACCACCTGAATATTTTTTAAAAATACAAACAGATCCATTAGGTATTCTTTTATTCATTGATTCTCCTATTACTTTACATGCAAAGTAATCAGAGTTCAAAGAATATTTTTCTGGTACTTCAATTTGAGAAAAAGTTTTTTCTGATTGCAAATTACTAAAACTACCTGCTGCTGCATAAAAGTTATAAAATGGGATTGTGAAAGAGTTTTCAATTAGTTGTTCTTTTTTAATGTTTTCTATAATTTTATTATTCGATGTAATGTATCTATAAAGATCTTCATTAACGGGCTCATCTAACTTAAACTTGAAATGTACAATTGGTTTTTTTGAATCAGGCATTTGGGCTTGTTTAATGGAATTAGGAATTATTTTACAATCGCCCATAAAATAGAATTCGGAACCTTCTGCGTCTTGTTTCTTAACAAAAAGTAGGATACGTTCAGAATTAATTACATTTTGAATTTCGTTACTTTCAAGTTTTCTGTTAGATCTCGATTCCCAAGCGAAAATAGAAGGATTTACAAAATAATCATTATAGTTTATGGAATCTTCAATTTCATGTGATTTGTGGTAAGTAACAAAACAAGGAGTAGTATTTTCCTTTGTTCTATAACCATAAACAGTAGCACTTATATCTTTATCCCAATTAAGTAATCTGCAAACATCTTTTCGACTGTATTTGTTAAACAATACTAATCCTTTTTTAAAAAGCTCTTTTTTGTAATTTTTATCGAATGATTTTATAGAGTAATTTATAGAATCTAATAGAAATTCCCTAAAATTAGGTTCTTTTAGTTTTTCTAAAAAATCATTGTGGAGCATTAACATTCCATTCTGTTTAAAAATAATATTTTTCGTTTTCCTTATAAACTCAAAATTTAAATTTATGATACAAGATTCAATAGTTCTATCTGTTGGAATATATCCATATTTTAAATCGAAATCTTCTTTTAGTTTATTTATAGATAATTTATTATAACTTAATAATTCTTTTAAAATATAACTTTCCTCTACTCTTTTTGAATTGTTAATTTCTCTAGAGAAGAGTTCTAACAATTCTATTGATTCTTCTTTTAAGGTTGGAATAAAGTCATTATCCACCTTAATAACAAAGTTGTAATATGATTTTGAATAATTAACAAATAAAAAAGGATCTCGAGATTCATTTTTAAGAAAATCAGTCATCATTGGTACATGACCTAATCGATATTTCATAAGATTATAATCTTTTCTTAAATCACTTAAAGTCCTCATGTTGGCCGAGTCAATTGATTTAAAAATCTTTTCTTTTGAAATTTCGTCAAAATTTATAGTTGATGAACCTGGGATTATTTTACTCCCTTCTGAAATTAACTTTCTTAAAGTATCTTTATTAAAAGAAGTATCTCCATATAGAGCTATAGGTATTAAATAATTATTCTTGTGGTTCCCTATAAAATCTATAATAGTTAAAAAGTCCTTACCTTCTACTTTTCTTAGACCTCGTCCCAATTGTTGTACAAATACAATTGCAGACTCTGTAGGCCTAATCATTAAAATTTGATTAATTTTTGGAATATCAATTCCTTCATTGAATATATCAACTGTAAAAATGTAATCTAACTTTTCATTAATATCGTCTGACTCTAAACAACGAATAGCTTCTACTCTTTCTCGTTCTGAATTTTCTCCCGAAAGCGCAACGCTTTTAAACCCTTTTTTATTAAATTTTTCAGCTAAAAGTTTAGCTTCAGTATTACGAGAACAAAAAACTAAACCTCTTGTTATTCCATTACAAGTACCATATAATTTAGCTTTTTCAATAATTTTAGAAACCCTTTCATCATTAGCTAAAAGATTAAAGTCTTTTGTGTTTTCTAGGAGTTCATTATTAACTTTTAAGTCTGTTATACCGAAATAATGAAACTGGCATAGCATCCCTTCCTCCATTGCCCTATTTAATCGAATTTCATAGGCTATATTATGATCAAACAAACTAAAAATATCATTTCCATCAGTACGCTCTGGTGTTGCTGTCATTCCTAGTAAAAATTTAGGCTCAAAGAATTTAATTACACGTAAATAAGAATCAGCCCCCGATCTATGCGACTCATCAATAATAATATAATCAAAATGATTTTTCTTAAATTTTGATATATGATCTTCTCTGGAAATTGTTTGGATTGTAGAAAATATAAAATCTGCATCTAAATCTCTTTCATTACCAGAATACAATCCTAAAGTAGTATCCTTAAATATTTTTCTAAAAGTATCCAATGCCTTTTTTGCAATATTTAACCTATGAACTACAAACAATAACTTTTTAGGTTTAAACGCTTTTGCATCAAAAGCAGATAAATATGTCTTTCCCGTTCCTGTAGCAGATATGATTAAAGCTTTTGACTTTTGTTCATTTCGTAGTGTTTCAAGATTTTGTAATGCTTCAATTTGCATTGTATTTGGTTCAACAAATTCAGGCGTAGTAGCTTCTGTGTTTAATCTAGTTGATACCTTTGTTTTGTTATAAGTGATTTCATATTTAGAAATATATTCTTTAGTTACTAATTCTGCTTCTTTAAAGTCAGATTCAAATTCTGAAATGACATTGTTTACTATTTCGCTTGAAAGTAATCCAGATACTTTTAAATTCCATTCTTTATTTACTGTTAATGCTGACGCAGTCAAATTACTACTCCCTATAATTACATTGCAATAATTAGGTTTTTTAAAAATATACCCTTTAGCATGAGAATTACTTTTATTAGCTATTTTTAGCTCAATATTTTTAAATTTCAATAATTTCCTTAGTGCTTCAGGTTGTGTGAAATTTAAATATTGAGAAACTAAAATCTTACCTTTAATCCCTTTTTTTTCAAGCTCTAATAGAGTATTGAATAATACTGCTATTCCACTTGTAGTTACAAACGCAACAGAAAAATAAAATTCATCACAATAAGTAAGCTCTTGAAGAAATGTTGAAAGTACTTTTTCTTTAGGAATTTGCTTATTGATTAATAGTTTAGGCCGATATATTATTTCGGATTCTATCTGTTGGTCAACAAATCCAGTATCAAGACTTTTTTTGAAATCTTGTTTAAAAGCATCAATCATTATTCATTAATTTTTGAACTATCGGTAAATCTGCAGCAGCCCAATCTAATTTAGTTAACTCTTCTTTTTTTAGCCATTGACATGAAATATGCTCATTTAATGTTACATTCATAGAATCTACGTGACATAGAAAACTATGCATTGTAAGTTCAAAATCGGGATATTGATGAACAACAGAAAGGTATATATCTTTTATATTTGGTTCAATATTTAGCTCTTCAACTAATTCTCTTTTTAAAGCCTCTCTTTTTGTTTCACCTTTTTCGATTTTCCCACCTGGAAATTCAAACTTATTAGAAATATATTTTAGTTTACTTTCATTTCTTTGAGCACATAATATTAATTCATCGTGAACTATTATTGCTGCAACAACTTCAATTTTCTTCATTTAATATTTAATTGTTTATGTACCTAGGCTTAACAAAAGTATAAATAACATAAGAATAATCCCATTATTCAGATATTATACTTCTCTCCTAAGTTTGTCATATAATGAATGTTTCATTACTCATAGCAGAATGTATTTTTCAAGAAAATGAACTTTATTTTCATAAAATATTAATAATGACAAATAAAACACAGAATTTATGACGACTGATCTTAATAGGTAATACCGCAATTCTAATTTAGATTCAATTATGAAACTTACTTCTTCTTCTTAGCTTTCTTCATGGAAACTTTAAAATCATCAACAGTTCCATGTAATTTTAAATTTAAATATTTTACTTTTTTAGTAGGATCAACTTCTATAATTTCATCCTCATCTTCTTTAGTTCCACTATTTTTTTTGCTGCCAAACAATTTATATAGAACAGCTTTTTTAACGATTTTCCAGGGAATTCTTAGGTAATATTCAATATTATTATTTAAATCTTGTGTTCCAGATAATTCCATATGTCCTAATGTTGATTCAATCGTCATGTTAGGAATATTTATGCGACCATTAATGATATCTATATGATTTTGAATGGTGTCAAATTTGATATTGTTCAAGTTTTTATCTCCCATGTAGCTAGATAACATCTTCATAGGTTCATAATTCTGTAATTTTCCGTTAAACACTTTTACATCCATGTGAATTTCAGATTGATCTAAATCTGGAACTAAATCAGGATATACTCTAATTTTTCCATCTATTGTAGTAGTAACATGTCCTTTTAAATTATCAGAAACCAAATGATCTTGTCCAAAGTTTTCAAACTTAAATAAGAATTTATCAAGATCAACATTCGTAGCTTCTATCGTAGGTTTCAGGTAAATTTTCTTCGGATTGCTACCGTTAAAGTAACCAGACATATTAAAATTACCTCCAGCTGCATTCATATGCAACGTATCTACATAAATGTAATGATTCTGAGTTGTACGTAATTTTGCTTTTATGTCTTGTAAATGAATTCTTTGATACATAAAATAATCTACATCTACATCAAATTTCATATCCGTAAATGGTAGCTCATACAAATTAAAAGCATCTGCATGCGCAGCAACATCAGCAGTTTTTGATTTTACGGTTATTGTTGCCTTCTCTGTTGTTTTATCAGGAGGAAATAGCTGATCGTAATCAATATAATTTGCTTTAAAACTAAGATTATTATCTCTTTTTTTAATTGCTTCATTATCTCCTAAATAATAGTTCAAGCCTATATTAAAAGAAGTTCTCCCTATTTTACCTATAAAATCTTTCACTACAAGATGGTCATCTTCATAATGAAAATCACCTGTAAAGTCTTCAAATCGTAATGGATGTACATGCATTTTGGTGTTTAGCTTGTCCAATTCTAAATCTATGGAATGTAATTTAGATGCTTTATAATGCATACTAGAATTCACATGTAAAGCTAGTTTTTCAAATTCTTCATGTCTATATTCTTCAGGAACATAATTTTCACCTTGATATGAGAAAAGGTCTTCCAAGCGCAATAAATCCGAAGTTAAAGAAATATCTAGATCTACATCACCATTCAATTCTTTTTGCATCCAAAAACCATAATTATGTACAAGTCCGTTAAAATGAAAATCAGAATCATCAATAAAACCTGTAAAATCTTTAATTTTAAGATCTTTATCATCGATTAATACATCTACATGAAAATCATGGAATTTATGTGGATAATGCTTTAGTTTCGCGTTAAGACTATCTACAAAAAACTCTCCTTTAGGTAAATATTTACTTTCAGTAAAAGCCTTTGCTGAGGATTTAAATGAAAATCCAGCAGTTAAATCTCTAATTTGCTCGTCGATACCTGTTTTTATACTATCAGTAGCAGAAAATTTTGTAAGTTCAGCGATATCTAATAGTTTCGATTTAATATCTAAATGAGTTACGGCTAGTGTATCTGTATGATGCACAATAGCGGGTAGATCCGATACATATCCAGTTATTGAAATATCAGATTTACCTAAAAGTATATCAAATTGATTAATTGTAGCTTTTTTTCCATTCATTACTACATGCGCATTCAGTTGTTTTAATGGAGCAGGAAGATCTTTGGAAGATAAACTTAGTTCATCAATTTTTAACTCACCATAATAAGCCTGATTCAATTTACTGAGTGCTTGTTCTGGATTATCAATATCTATAATATCATGAAAATTCATTTTTAATGAAACATTTCCTGATGCAATATCTACTTCACTTAAATTCAAAAAATCAGCTATAAATTCAAGATTAAAGTCTGCATTTAATCGCATATCTATTTCTGGTTCATCAAAATTATTGATCACGACATTTCCGAAAATTTTTCCTTTTCCTAGTTTGGCAGTCATATCTTCTAGCGAAAATGTTGTGGTACGAGAACTTCGTTCATTACCATTCGTAAAATGCCCTTTGAAACCAATGTTTTTGACCCGCTTACCTTTGTTGGTGTTTTCTAAAAAAGCCTCACTTACACCGAAATTTACATCAAAAAAAGGTACTTGTTGATTCAATGTAGGTCCTTTAACGACTGCGTTAAAATAGATTTTTCCTGCATTTTTATAACGTTCTAGCACAGGTATAAGATCTTCTGGAGCAAAGGCTATAAGCATATCAAAATTTGGCTTCGCCCCTTTTATTACAAGATCAAGATCTACGTCGTTTTTTGTGTCTATTTTTCCTTCTAGATCAAAATCTCCATGTTCCATAGTAACCCGAGAAGGTTCAATGGTAAGCAATCCAGTATCTTTATTAAGACTAACATCTGTATGAAGATCAAAGTGTTTGTGCTTTATATAAGTAGTATCGCCATTATATAGTACATTCATTTCAAACTTAGTATCAATATGTCCTGAAATAACTTCATTATCAATATTGAAACCGCCATCAGCTTCATAAATAAATGTTTCTAAGTCTGTATTTTGACCTTCATCTTTTTTATGGATATCTAAATTCTGTAATTTAATTTTTTGAAGCTTAAAATCTATAGGCTCTTCACTTTCTGTTTCATCAAAGGATTTTAATGCGTTTAAAAGGTTTAGACTTCGATCTTCATGAATTACAATATCAAAAAAACCGTCTTCTACAATTAATGATTTAATGGTATAATTTCCTTGTAAAATATCCCACAAATTAAATCCTACGTAGATGTCTTTAACGTCTAGAATAACTGGTGAATTATCCTTTTTAGTTTCATTTATTTTTAGATCGTCTACTTTAAAAGAAATATTAGGGAAATTACTAAAGAGAGATAAATGTGTATGCCCTATGGTAATAAAACCTTTATGGGTTTTGTTTAGATCAGCTATATGATCTTTAATAATACTATTTTGTTTTGTATTTATATAGAACACCGTAGCACCCAGAAAGAATAATGGTAAAAGTATTACACAAGCAATAAATCGTAACCAGAATTTTCTTTTTTTTAAGGTTTCAAATTTCATAATACTTATGATTATTATAGCGGTATAAGGTTAGTAATAAATGTTTAAACTAAAAAAAGCAACTAAAATTTTAGATGGTCAATTTTTAAATTTATTTCTTGGTTGATACTTACATCATAACCTATGCCATTTTTATCTACGCAATAGTCTATCACCGCTACCCTATCAACATCATCAACAAAGGTTTGAGAGTAAGAACAAAAAGAAATAATTAAGTGTCCAAAAAATAAAAGCTTTTTCATATAATTAGTTCACGGCTAAAGTACTTTATTTCTTTCTTCAACAAGAAAAAAAATCTATAATTCAGAAAACTTTATGGCCTTTTTTAAGGTTATTTAGCATAGTATCGGATATAACAGCTTTGAATTTATATCGATAGATATTTCGAAATAAATATTTATGCTATATTAATAACTAAAAAATGAAAAAGATACCATATGCTACTTATTAATTACTTTATTTTTTTGTTACTATTTGTGGTGATATTAAGACCATTTTCAACTTTAGTACATGAATTAGGTCATGGTATTCCAGCTTTATTATTTACAAACAAAAAAGTAACCTTATATTTAGGTTCTTATGGTAATCCAAAAGACAGTTTTAAATTTGTAATAGGCAGATTAGAACTTTTCTTGCATAAAAAGCCTTTACATTGGAAAATTGGTCTATGTGCTTTCGAGCAACATACACTTTCAATAAATAAATTACTATTTATTTATGTAATGGGGCCTTTGACTTCACTTGGACTGTCTATTATTTTAAGTTATATAGTTTTTTTTGGTGAATTAAGTGAGAATGTGAAGTTTATCGTGTTCTTTTTCAATGTAACAACATATTACGAGTTCTACAGAGATATAGTTCCGCATAATGAACCAATAGAACTTCATGATGGAACGAAAATATTTAATGATGGTAAGCAAATAGTGGAATTATTAAAGTGCCATAAAAGACTTTGATAAGGCGATATTACTCGACGAAAACTTTGCTTATCCTATTAACAACCGAGGGTTTGCTAAGATTAAACTTGGTTTTAAAGAGGATGGATTGAAAGACCTTGAAAAGTCTATGAAAATGGATGGAACAAATTCCTACTGCTATTTTAATTTCGGCGTGTATTATTATGAAGAATCTGATTATCAAAAGGCTTTAGAATACTTTAATAAGGCTAGAGAATTAGATTCAACAACATATAAACTTGATAGTTATATAGAAAAAGTTATGAAGAAATTGGAAATATAGAAGATAAGGTTTCTCATTTATATTAATTTATAAAAATACATAAAAAAGCGTTCGAAAACGCTTTTTAAGAAGTAAAATATCATTTTAGAGTTCATTTGTATTAATAGGAATTAAAACGTAACTATCGCTATACCATTTAATTTTTAACGGTTCTTTGGCATCTGAAATAGCTTCCTCACTAACATTTTTTCCTGTTCCGTAGTTGATTTGTGAAAAAGGATGTTTAATTCCATTTATCATTACAATAATTCGACTACCTTTTTTAATTTTTTTGCTAGTCATTATAAAGTTTTTAATGGGAATTGAGGTTTTTTCATTCGGAGTAATTAAATTTCTTTTTTCTATGTTTTTAGCTAAACTAGCTCTTGTGGTAAAGGGTATAATTAAATTGAAAAATGTAGCGATTTTATTTTAAATTGCTTATTTATATTCTAGACGAAAATAATTATGGATGGAGAGAAAATATTTTTAGTTTTAATAATAAGCGTAATTTTCATCGGAGTATTTGTTTATAGGTTAAATAAATTTAAAACTGACTTTCTTCTGATTTCAAATAGAAATTTGATTTTATTTGTGGTGGTTTTATTGGTATTACTAATCTTATACATCTTTGAGTTAATCTAACCTAACTACAATTTAACTTTATTTTGCTATTTTTACTCTATGGAAAACAGCTATGAACAACTTCACATCGATTATGTATAAACTCGAAAAGTGCCTCTTTTTACTAAGTTGACAGCGATTTTATTGATTTGTGTTTTTATATTCTTGCCTTTATCTCAAATTACTCCAGATTTCAAAAGATGTATTACCATTTATACTGGTGGATGTCTTAGTATTTTGCCAACTCCTAAATGCTTTTGCTTTTAACTACTTTTTTGTTTATAATTACTAAATCTTAGACATAAAAAAACACCTTAATTAAGGTGCTTTGTTGAATTTAATTTGAAAAGTTCTTTTTAATTTTTATTTTTCAAAAGTTTTAGAACTAAAGATTCCAATCTTTCAATTTTCTTTTCTTGTGTTTCAATCTTTAATTTTTGCTTTTCTAAAGACTTAATTTTCTTCTCTTGTTCAATAGTATATAAAGTAAGTTCCTCTATTTTTTGAAGTAATTGAATTTGAAAATTTCCAACATTAACTCCATTTTTTTCCATTTCTTTAGCTGATGCTATTTCTGGTAAGTGCTTTTTCTCTTTAATATGTTTTTCAATTGATTTTAAGGTTGGTAAATTATAACTTTCTTCGAAAACAAAATCAGCAGTTGGTGAAGTTGTTACTTTTATCTCTTTTGCTTCTAATTTACCATATATAGCCGCATTACCATTGCCGCTTATTTCAAATCTTTTCTGATTACTTGTGTAAACTTGATAAGGGTTATTTCCATGGACATAACTAAGCATACCTCTTTGAGTTCCACCAATTCCTGAGACTATAGAACCCAAGTACCATTCTGCGCTTGTAGAATTATAAAAACCACTAATAAAAGTACCTTTATGATTTGCGGTAGTTTTTAATCTCATTCCTGCATTACCATACTTTAATAGCCCTATATCACCTCTAAAAACAGCATTACCATTTACGTCTAATTTTTCATCCGGACTAGTTGTTCCTATTCCAATATTACCTCTATGTGAGATTCTCATACTTTCAAAAAACGAGCCAGGACCATCAGTTCCTTTTGTAAAAAACGCCATACCTACGTGATCAGCATCGTTATGTTCTCTTGTAGCAACAATTGAAGCACGTCTTCTACCCCCGGACTCCCATGTAATACCTCCGAAAAACTCACCATTATTTTTATAAGACGAACTTAATAATAGATGGTCTTGAGATTGGAATTCCATTTGATTATTGAAAGCTTTTGAATTGTAAAGTTCTAACTTTTGTCTTGGACTTGTAGTTCCAATACCTACATTACTCTCCTTATCTATAACAATTGAATTAGATCCATTATGATAATTATATAAACTAAACTTATCAATTTGCGGGTAATTTGAAAGAAATCCCCAAGTATTTAAACCAGCATCTTGGAATCGTATAATTGATGGTTTTCCATCAGTTGAAGAATTAATATGAATTTCAGCGTTATTATTTGATTTTGATTTTATCTCTAACTCGGACGAAGGACTCGTAGTTCCTATTCCAACATCTCCTTCATTTGGGAAAATATTTTGAGCACTAACTCCCAAACTCATTCCCATCATAAAAATGACAGCAATTTTCATTGTTGTTTTCATAAATAATAATTTTTAAGTTGTAAATATTTGCAATTAATTGAGTATGATTTCCTTTTTACTTATCAATTTTTGACAAAGATAATATTTAAACTAAAAATATTATGTAACTACCACAATTATGTCAAAGAATTTTTCCGTTTTTCAGTATCTATAAGTACGTAATGGCTTAATGAACCATTATCATCTGTATATATTTCTATCACTAACGTTTTTTCATGGTATTGGATGAGTTAAGGTATTTTACTATCCTTACTCAGGGTTTCTATCTATTTGATTTATAGGTTTTTTGGGTATTTGTTATTCTTGTGTTTTGTAATATATTTGAATATAAGTTTTTAGTTACTTACTAAAACACTTGTACATTCCCCTAAAAAAAAACTCTTTTGTATCCCCTAAAACAAAAGAGTTTTTTTACGTTAACTCAAAACGTCTTTTATTAATTCTCATTATCGATTTGCTCAGCTTATTAATTAGTACTCCTTAGCTATATTAGATTATTCCTTTCTTAGAAAGCATTAACGCCAAATGAAAATTAGTCTTAGGTAAGTTAATATGTTTTTTCTAATGCGTTTTGAATAATACCTTTAATGCTCTTTATCTTTCGTAGTGTGCTGTGTTTTTATTCTTTTTAATAAGTATTTATTCCAATATAGTGACATAGCTAATCCAATTAGGACAAGCCCTAAAAACCAAGATTCTTTTTCCATATAAATGAAATCTTCGATCTTTTGGGTATAGAATAAAAGTCCAACAAAAAATATAGCGGATAATGAGTAAAACCAAATTGACTTTCCATTTAAACCTTGAGTTTTCATTGAGCTCCATGTTAAAAAAATTATTGGTACGAGCACTGTTGGAAAGTATAAAGAACCAAATATATATGATAGAAATCCAAGTCGAACAATTAAGTCCTTTCGCTTCATATCTAAAAACTCTAGGTAGGTATAATGATAATAACCATTGATCAAAACTAGTAAGAAACCATAACAAAAAATAACTGACGCTAAAAAATAAATGTATGATTGAATATTTTTTGTTTTCATCTTATTGTTTAGGAACAATTAGTTCTACCCAATAAAATAGCATTTATCCCCTATATAGTAAGAGATAAACGCTATATCCTATTTTTTTATGTTTCTATTCTTTAAAAGTGAAATTAAAAAACAACTATGAATTGATTAATGATTCAATATAGTAAAGAAACCTTAAATACCTCTTATATAACTATCCAAAGGGTCATTAAACTGATAACCAGTTGTAAAACGTTCCTTATTTAAAACTTTGTATTCTGACAATGCCCAAAGCACAAATTCTTGTAGGAAAGGCATGTCTTTCTTAGAAGTTTGAGTTTGGTATTTTTCAATTAACGCAGTTAAAGGTGTAATGGAATTTAACTGCTCCTGAAAATAAGTATCGTCCATGTCATCGAATAATTCAACAGCTTCTTTAGAAGAAAACCACTCGGAAATTGTGTCATAGGGTGATGCCTCTCCTTCTTTCTTTAACTTCTTAATCTCAGGAAATAAATTATTGAAAATCGTTTTAATTGCATTATTTAATAGCAGTTGCGCCACATTGTCGGCTCCCTCCTGCTCACCTTCATACACCAATTCCATTTTTCCTGTTATTGCAGGAATGGTTCCTAAGAAATCTAATACACGAACAGATGTACTTTTTTCTTCGTTTAATAATAATCTTCGTTCTGCTGTACTTAAGAGGTTTTCAAAGATGGAAATACTCATTCTAGCACTTACCCCACTTTTCAAGTCGATATATTCACTTTTTCTTGCTTCAAAAACCAACTGTTCTATCACATCTCTTGCTAATTCAGGAACATGTATGGTATCTTTTTGTTCTTGAAGATAGGTAGCTTCTTGTGCAGTAATTTTCTTGGCTATTTCTATTGATTTTGGATAGTGTGTCAGAATCTGAGAACCAATACGATCTTTTAAAGGTGTTACGATACTCCCTCTGTTTGTGTAGTCCTCAGGATTCGCTGTAAAAACGAACTGTAGATCTAATGGTAAACGTAATTTAAAACCTCTAATTTGAATGTCTCCTTCTTGCAATATATTAAATAAGGATACCTGAATTCTAGCTTGCAAATCAGGGATTTCGTTAATAACGAAAATACAGCGATTGGCTCTTGGAATCATTCCAAAGTGAATCACACGATCATCCGCATAATTCAATTTCAAATTCATAGCTTTTATGGGATCTACATCCCCAATTAAATCAGCAACAGTTACATCAGGAGTGGCTAGCTTTTCAAAAAAGCGTTCGTCTCTATGTAACCATGAAATTGGTGTATTATCTTGATGTGTCGCAATTAGTTCCTTTGCATATCTGGATAAGGGTTGGAAAGGATCGTCATTAATTTCAGAACCATTTACAACGGGGATATATTCATCCAGTAAGGAAACCATTAATCGTGCTAATCTTGTTTTCGCCTGCCCTCTTAACCCTAGAAGATTAATGTTGTGTTTCGACAAAATTGCCGTTTCTAATTCGGGGATTACCGAATCTTCGTAACCCCATACTCCAGTAAAAACAGTTTCTTGTTGCTTGAGTTTTTTTATAAGATTGTTTCTTAACTCGTCTTTTATTGAAAGTGATTGATAGCCTGCTGCTTTTAATTCGCCTAACGTCTTTATTTCCTTATGATTCATGTTATATTTTTAGTAAATATTCCTTCTAAAGAAGGATCGTCTTTTTATTAATATGGTATGTTAACCCTTTTAAATTCTTCGGATTCTTTTTTTTCTGTTTTGTTCGTAATCTTCGAAAATCATTTCGCCTAAACCTTTTAAACCTGTATAAAATGCCTTTCCTTGATTAGCCTTTGTGAAATGCTGAATGAATTGCATTAAATACGGATCTCTCGCAATCATAAAAGTGGTTATCGGAATATGTAATTTTCTTGCTTGAGATGCCATATTGTAACATTTTTCTACAATATGTTTATCCAGGCCATTACTGTTTTTATAATAGGTGCCATCTGAAAGCCGTAAACAACTGGGCTTACCATCTGTAACCATAAAAATTTGTTTGTTGGTATTACGTTTTCTTCTTAAAATATCCATAGCAAGTTGCAATCCAGCAACTGTGTTGGTATGATAAGGACCTACCTTTAAGTATGGTAAATCTTGAATTGAAATGGTCCATGCGTCATTACCAAAAACTAAAATATCGATCGTGTCTTTCTGATAACGTGTTCGAATCAATTCCGTTAACGCCATCGCTACCTTTTTGGCAGGAGTAATTCTGTCTTCTCCATATAAAATCATACTATGACTGATGTCTATCATTAACACCGTGCTCATTTGTGCTTTGAAATTCGTCTCTTGCACAATTAAATCCCGTTCTGTTAATGAGAAATCACCGATACCATTATTGATCTGAGCATTTTTGATACTTTCGGTCATAGAAATTCGATCGAGAGAATCTCCAAAATGAAAATTTCTGAATTCTCCAGTTTGTTCGTCTCCCCTACCAATTGCTTTTGTCTTATGATTTCCAGTACCACGTTTTTTTAGTTTTCCAAAAATTTGATTTAAGGCATTTTGTCGTAATGCCTGCTCGGTTTTTGAAGTGATTTTAAAATTTTGGCCACCACTACCCTTTCCATCATCTATTTCCTCTCGGATATAGCCTTTATTCTTTAAATCCTCTAAAAAATCGTTGAGTGTATATTCTGGAGTGGTTAATTTATATTCTTTGTCCAGTTGTTTCAACCATTCAAAGGCTTCATCAAAATCTCCAGAAGTATATGTTAGTAGTTCTTTGAAGATATCAAAAAGTTTGTCGAATGGAGGAAGTTTTTTTTCCTTGAATTTTTCAAAACGTAACCCTTTGTTAAACTGTCTATTCATACCTTAAAAATACGGCTATTTGTATTTTTAAACCAGTTAATTGATGGATTACTACAATTTTTAACGTTTATAAATACCACAAAATTGATTTTAATGTAGTTTGAAGATGATAAAAGAGCTTGTGTTTAAAGTAGGTTGATTAATGGTTTTTACCTATCTGTTTTTTAGGGATTCCCCTAGTTTTATTAGACGAAATATCTCTATATATTTATCTCGACTTAAGACTTGTCTCAGGGGACTATGTAGATAAGTTAAAGGTTAAATAAAATGTTCTGCGTATTAACCAAACTTCTAACTATACTCTGAAACAGATTAATGCGCGGTTCTTTTTAACTATTCTTCGAATTTACTTTTAAAGAGGTGTTTTTTTCTTTGTTAATTGATACTCTTTTAATTCAAAATTAACTCCAAAATTTAACCATATAGATCTCAATATTTCCTGTTTAATTGATATCAGATTCTAAAAGATATGAGATATATTGTTCATCTCTTAGTAGAGTAAATATTTTACTATATTTTGTTTTTACTATTTTTACTTTATGAAACACAGCTATGAACAACTTAATATTGAATTTACCGAACCTAGAAAAGCTTCACTTTTTACTAAATTGATAGCTATTTTATTGATTACGGTTTTTATGTCAATACCTTTATCTCAAATTACACCAGACTTCAAACGCTGTGTTACAATTTATTCAAGTGGGTGTTTAATAATGCCTACTCCAAAGTGCGTTTGCTTTTAATAGAACTGATTTTGATTTATTTATGAATTTGGTGTATGTTCTTAATTACTAACATATCTTCATATCGATATAAAAGAATTAACTATCTTGATAATATTCCTATTATAGGAGATTTCGCTATCTCGTTAATTAGTTTTTTCCCTGGTTTGTTAATTCTTTTTTTAGGGTTAAACTTTAAAATAGCTATGGTCCTTGGTACTTCTACTTGCGGACTATGGTCTTTCATTTTAGAAAAGCTTGAAATTAAAATTGATCTTTTTTTCTTACCTGCGTGGATATTTTATATGATAGTTAGCTTTATAATTAGTATTAGTTGAGAAAATGAAATTCAAACGAAGTTTAAACTCTAAATCTTAGACATAAAAAAACACCTTGATTTAAGGTGTTTTGTGAGGGGTCTAAATGTCTAATACAAGATCATTGAGTTTCTTTAATTATCTATTAGATTTGCTTAATAATTTATTTAATCAAAATATTGGTCATCTAAAGAAAATTTAAATGTCCCATTTAAACAATTAAAGGGGCCAATTCTTTCCCAAGTACCATCTTTTTCAATAAAGTATTCAAAATAGAATGTTCCTTCAATCATTCTATTTGCAAGATCAAATTTAGTGATCGTTAAATTACCTTTTTGGTCATCACTGTTTAATACACCACTATCCCCATTTGGATAGTGAAAAATAATATTCACATGAGGATCGACATCATTAGCTGAAAACTTAATATCATAACTGCCCACACCCCATTTACTTTGTGGTATATATAAAGTAATCTCTTTGGTATCATCTTCAGGTAAAATTTGTTGGTGGCTACTATTAGCTCTAATTCTAAGATAAAGAGTGTCATCACCTCCAATCGTTATGACACTAACGGCATTGCCCATAACATGAAAGAGATTAGGCTTCAAATCATCATATTGAACTCCATCTAAGTTAGCAGTCATGATCGCTAATGGACCATCTTGTCCAGCTTCATCTTCCATTTCAAGTTCATCAGAACTATTAGTGCAGGACTGAAGAATAATTACTAATATTAACGATAAGGTTTTTAATGTGTTTTTCATAAGAAATTTATAATTTTTGAATTTTTCGCGAAAGTACAAATTAATATATGATCATTGGTATACTTCATATAATATTATAGACCCAATTATATTTATAAAACCAAAAAACATTATACTTTGTTTATATTTCCAGATAAGAAAGATGTTCTTAACTTATTATCCATTGTTTTTGCTGTGGTTTTAAACCTTATAATTTTCTATAGTTTGGATATAGCTAAGTTTAACACTTACATGCGTTATTATAAATTCCGGGTATTTATTCTTTTCTCTTTTCAAAAGAAGCTGGTTTTCTTGCGCAGTAGTATTACCTATTGTTAAAACCAGTAGTAATAAAAAATTGAAGTATTTCATAGTTGTTTCAATGTTTTGATAGTGTGTAATATACAATAAAATAAACCACACCTAATTAGTGAGATTAATTTATAATTCGTTTACTAAATCTTGGACATAAAAAAACACCTTAAAAAAGGTGTTTAGAGGTAGATGTATTTAAAAATTAAAATTACTTTTTATCTCGTAATAATTTTTGTACTAAAGCTTTTAATTCCTTTATTTCAGAGTTTTGTTTTTTCAATTTTTCGATCTCCTTTTTCTGAACGTTAATTTCTTCTTGCTGTTGCTCGAAGCTTTCCCTTTGAATTTTCAACTTCTTTTCTTGCTCAATAGTATACAGAGTTAACTCTTCAATTTTTTGTAAAAGTTTAGCATCCATTTCTCCTAAAAAGAAACCATTCTTTTCTACTTCTTTAGCAGTTGGAATATCTTTTAAATGTCCTTTTTCTTTAATATGGTTTTCAACATCAAGTAGAGTTGGTAGTTCATAATCTTCATAGAAAACAAAATCAGACCATCCACTAGCCTCTACCTTAATTTCTCTTGCTCCTATTGAACCTTCAACAGCTAATTTGTGATTTCCAGTTGTAACTGTGCCTATCCCAACATTACCATCCTTCAAAATTGAAAAATAAATATTTTGTCTTGCAGCAATATCCTCCGACTCTGACGAAACTCTGTACCCAATATCAAATCTGTTTTCTAATGAAGCAGTTTTTTGATGTAAAGTCCAAGAAGAACTTTCATTTGTTAAAGAAATAGAAGAGCCATTGCTACCAGCATTACTGGACATCAATTGAAGTCTCGCATCCGTACCTTCAATTATTGAAGAAGCATGAAGGTCTTTAACACCATTTGAATTCCCAGAAAAAATATGAAGTTTAGCTAATGGTTTATTTAATCCAAGACCTAAATTTCCATTAGGTTCTATTCTTGCTTTTTCATTACCCATCCAAGAAAAAGTAATTGGTCCTTGATAATCCACCGTTTTATGGTTGAAATTTAAGGCATACCCTTCAGATGTTACATATTTTTTCGCAACCATTTCCCAATCTCTTCCATTTACAACACCTAAATTAATAGTAGCTGAGTTGGCGTTTGTATTACCCCCAAGAATTCGAAAAGAAATGGGACTATTACTTCCATAAATATCTAATTTTACCTTTGGATTTGTCGTTCCAATTCCAACATTTCCATCGATAGCAACATTATGTTGAGTTTTCCCGTTACTATGTGAGGCATTTTTAAAATAAGTGATTTGTTTAGCAATCCCTCCTCCAGGCATAGTTTTTGGCAAAATTTCAAAAACACCATGACTTCCATCTACAGGTGTTCCTGTTTTAAATATTAAATCTGTATATGTTGAGCCGTCTCCTAGTTTAAGCCCTCCTTTAATATCAAGTTTTTCACTTGGAGTGGTTGTACCAATTCCAACAAATCCTTTATTGTCAATTAGGAATCTAGATTCAACATTAATTTGGTCTCCAACAGTTGTCTGTAATTTTGTCGGCGAACTTACAAATTCAAATGTCCCTGAAGCAACTCTTATGGCACTTCGAAAGCCATTCCAATTATCGAAAGTAGAAACTAATTGACCAGAAGCTCCTTGGTTAGGCATTCCAGCCGCTCCATAGCCCATGATTAAAGCTCCTGAACTATAATTTGAACTTAATGTACCTAAATAATCATTACCAGCATATTTTTGAGCAATTATAATACCACCACCTGTAGCAGAACTACTACCAACTTGAATAATTCCGTTAACATCTAATTTAGCCTTTGGACTTGTTGTTCCAATTCCAACATCACCTCCTGTATCAGTTATTTGGGCTTTAACGTTCAAACTCATTCCCATCATAGCAATGACAGCAATTTTCATTGTTGTTTTAATCTGTTTCATATTTAATGTTTAAATTGTCAGATAGAATCGCCCGTTTGAGTATCCCTTCTCAGAAGAAAACTTATCATAGCGATTTCATAATAATTAATAATTTTAAGTTGTAAATATTTGCAATTAATTGAGTACGATTTTCTTTTTACTCATCAATTTTTGGCAAAGATAATATTTAAACTAAAAGTATTATTTACTTACCACAAGTATATCATAAAATATTCTCTCATTTTTAGGTGTTTAATATTTTTGAAATTAACTTGTTAAAAATGGTTTTATTCTAATTTTTTTTAACGATATTTTTTTTATATTGCTTTCAAATTTAACCAAAACTTTACACTATGTTAAAAAATATTTCTAGATTAGGAATCGAACTATCTAAAACCAAACAGCGTGCAATTTCAGGAGGCGATACTCCTCCTTGCTATTACTGTAAATGCCTAACAGGTGACATTGTCATTGGATGTGGCCCAGATCGAGTAGAAGGATGTGGAGAAGCATGTGCTTTCTAATTTCTTGCGACTTTCGGGTCGCTTTTCTCTTCTGTTTTACTATTCATTATTTTTTCTATTATTTCTAATTCGTTTACTAAATCTTGGACATAAAAAAACACCTTAATTAAGGTGCGTTGTGGTAAGAAAATAATTATTGATTCTATTCTTCAAATAAACTCAAATCAAAAGGCTCTATAAACTGAATACTGAAAACTTTATGAAATCCAATTGCTGGAGTAAAATAAAAAGAAACCCCTACAGACTCTTCTTCAATGTACATTTTTGTATTATAGTAATATTCAATTACAAAAAACTCTTGTTTCTTAAAATTTCCTGCAAAACTCTTCACGACTTTAATAATACTTGGTTTTAAGGGAACACCATATTTTTTAATTGAATCAGATGCTGATTTAAAATGATTAATGTACCATTCACGATTATCCCATTTTTCTATAGTTAGATTTTCAATTTCATCAATTTTCAAATCTTTAATAAGAGATAAATAATATTTTGTTAAATCTATTCTTTCCTTGAATTTAAAATGTTCTTTAACATCAATAATTTCATCTTTTATCTCTAAACTCTGAGCTTTTAATGTTGAACTACAAAGAAGGGGCAAAAGTAAAACTGTAAGTATCTTTTTCATTTTTAATATTTTTTAAAGAATATAAATAAAAGTAATAATTATATATTTCTCACCACAATTATGTCAAAGAACATTTTTCCGTTTTTTAGGTATCGGAGAACCTACAGTTATTTTATAATTCGCTTTCTAAATCTTGGACATAAAAAAACACCTCAATTAAGGTGCTTTGTGGTAAGTGTTTTTTTAATTACTATTTAATAAGAGTGTATTAAAAAAATTAATTTTCAATCAATTCAAAAGTTGCTTTTTTAGAACCTTCTTTCACTGAGATTGTTAAAATATCCTTATTTCTAAAACTTAGAACTCCTTTCTCAAAATCATCGTCTATTTCGATATATAAAATCCAACTTTTCTTTTTCCTAACTTTTAAATAATAATCTTTAACATATTCAGAACTAACATCAAAATATGGTAGTACTTTATACTTTTCCTTTTGAGTTTCAAAATTCATTTCAAATAAAGGTAATTTTTCTTTTTTCCCACTTTTACCATAAAACTTTGAGTCAATTATTAAAAATCTATATCCTTCGGGAGCAAATGTCCAATACAATCCTTTTCGAACTGATTTCCTATACTCTATCTCGTTAATTTCAAAAGAAATATTATCAGTTAGCTTTACTTCTTGAGAATAAATAATAAAACTAAATAGAGTAAACAGTAATAATAAGGTGTTTTTTTTAGAATTCATTTTCATATAATTTTACTATATTAATCGATTAAAGATAAAAATTTTATTCTTATTAATTTCACTTACCACAATTATGTCAAAGAACGTTTTTCCGTTTTTAAGGTGTCGGAGAACCTACAGTTTCTTTCTTAGTTCGTTAATATCTTCTTGATGCTTATTTAAGACATCATTTAAAACTTCTTTATTGAAAATTGTTTGCTTAGCAATTGCAGAACATCTCTCAATCGCCTCAACTTCCCAGTTTATTTGTTCTCTCGTCATTGTAATCACTGTTTTATTTTATTTTTTCTAGTTTTGGCTTATGTTAAAGAAAGAAACATTCATAATTCTAATAAAAATATTCCCGCTGTCACTTATAACTGCGTTAAGCCTATTAAAATGTTCTAATTCATTAAAAGAGATAGTCTTTTGGGTATTCATGGGCTTAACAATCATTAGCACAATTATAAAAAGGTGGTCTGATGGAAACGAAAACTCTAAATTGTTAAAGCTTAATTCTTACCTCTTCTATTATTGTTGTTTAACATTTTTACTTTTGATTCTGATTCTTAAGTTCCATTTTTAACTATACTTTTTTTGATTTCTTACCTTTGTTGGTATATATAAAATTGCTAATGATTTTTATTTTTTTTCTGTTCACTTCTTTGATTCAATTTATGTCCTACTTTCTTAAGGATAAACTGATAAAGAAGTTCTCAAATGATAAACAATTATATCTTCCTGATTTTTTAGTATTCATACTTTTTATCTTTCTTTATAATTTTATTTTACCTCGATTCTTTTATCCTAAGCAAGAAGCTTCAATTAAATGTGGAATGCCGATTTTATGGATTCATATAGGATTTCTAATTTTTGGAAGCATATCAGCGGTAATTGTTCACATTACTCGGATAGTTGGAAAAAAGGTCTTTCGAAAATAGAACAGAACTAAATACTACAATTAGTTTATAATTTTATCTACCAAATCATCATAAGAATCTTCCCGTATTAATTCTTCTAAATCCTCATCTTTAACTCTAAATCTGAATTCTAACGATACATAATGATCTATAGGAATATTTGTTCCATCTAAAGTTTTTGTATCTGTGTAGATTTTTAATTCCTTTCTTTCACCAGACTTTAAACCAGCTTTTAATAAGTGAAGAAACTTTTTAACGTCTGACTTTGTTACTATATTCATTTTATTACAGATTTAAAAGCCATCAAAGTCTGGCAATTCGTTCAATTCATCTTGTGTCATTAACTCCTTGGTTAAAACAACTTCTTCACCAACTGCCAAATGCTCTGTTACCTCATTAATAGCGTGAGGTACATTATCTTTGTTTTCAGTGATGCAATAATCACCACCGTAACTGATTTTGAATACTTCTTTTTTACTCATACTTTTTGTTTTTTCGTAGCGGAAATGCTACAGTTATTAAAATTTGTATTTTTGTTTATAATAATTTAATGCTATGTATCTAACCTTAACTTTTGTATTGACTATTTGTATAATCATTTCATTATTTCAGCTCTGCTTATACTATTACATTAACTTCCCTAGCTTTTCTAATTTCAAGCGAAACAAACCATTTATCAATAATTTATTAATACTATTCATTGTCTTAACATTTTATAATTTCATTTTACCAAAATTCTTTTATCCTAAACCAAAACCAGGTTTTACTTATTGTGGGCCTGGTGCGTATGATTTCCATTTAATATTTTTTAAATTTGGTTTAATAAGCTCGTTAACTACACATTTTGCTTGGAGAATAATAACTAAGTATTTTCATAATCGTTTAGTTTAACTACTGATTTTAGGTTTGATTATATTTGTGCATGTTTGATTATATTTGTGCATGTTTGATTATTTACTTTATATATTTCTTGGTCTCTCAATACTTCGTGGTATAGGAAAATTCCTTTACGTAATAATATATGGTAGTGAAGAAGATGTAAAAAAATATGTTGATGATTGGGGTGATGATTCAGGTGTCATTTAACTACTGTTTTACTTTATTTTGTTTTTCTATTTTTGCCCTATGAAAACACTCTTCATTATCAAGCTTTGCTTAGGCTTGTTTTTACTTGGCGATAGTCTATTAAACTGGAATATCATTTCTCAAGATATAGTTGTTAAATATCTAGGAAGAAAATTTGAAAAAATTCTCAAGATTATCGTTGGTTCTATCATCATTGTTTTTTCAATCTATATGTTAGTATTTTACTAACTACTGTTTTAATCTATTTGGTTTTTACTATTTTTGATTTATGAAAAAGACTCTTACTGCTTTTAAAAATTTATTCTATACCTGTGTATTTTTATCTGTTCTATATGATGCTTTTATAAGTGAAAGCATTTCTTTTGTAAGTGTACTTTTATTAGGTTTATTTTGTTTAGTCCACTCAATTGTTGAGCCTTTAGATCCTGATCCAAAAAATAGTACCGAAGATTATCCAGAAACTCTTTCCAGTAAGTTACTAGGTTTTGTTTTAGGTCTTATTGCTATCTTTACTGGCCTATTAATGTACTTCCATTAGTCATATCATTAATTCTTAACGTGGTTTTGGCGTTTAAGTCGTTAAGTACAGGATAGATACATTCTGTTTCCTTTTGTATCAATTACACCACCTAACAACCATGTACGATAACTACACATTTAATATCCCAATCATCGTTTATACATTTCTTCCTTACCTTTTTGAAATCTACATTATTTGTATCTCTTTTCTCGTTTCTTTTGAGTAAGTTAAAATTTATTAAGATGTTAAAATCAATTTCGAAATTAGGTTCAGTATTAAATAAAGCTGAACAACAATCTATTAGTGGAGGTCGCGTAAAATGTACATATCCTGATGGAACAGGTTGGGATTTAGATTATAAATCTGAGCAATCCGAGTTTTTAGCAGGAGACCATTGTGTAAAAACGGGTGGAACGGTTGAATTTTATGAAGGTGTGATTCAATAAAATTTTTAGATGAAGGCGAACTCAGGTTCGCTTTTTCAATTCATAAAACATATCAAATTATCCCTATTATAATAGTTTATATTTTGATATTGTTTTTTGTAATTTGACTAGTATATTAAATGTTTTAAAGGTATTAGTAATACAATCTAAAATCAAGAAGTTTACAGAGTTTATAGTGTTTTTGATACAATTCTTCGACAACATTCAACATATTATCATCTTCTTTAAATAAATTAAAGAACACCTTATCAAGATTTGCACTAGCAATGCCATTAAACTCATTTCCATAGCCAGAAATAGCTTTAGCACCCGTTATATCTAAAAAGTATTGAGCCTCTTCTTCGTCTAAATCCAAAATTTTGGCATTTGAAAAATGCAACACTTTATCATTCAATCGCCCTTCAAAAATCTCTGCAATTTCTTGTAAACTATAATAGTAATCATTCAAACAAATACTATTAGCTTCTCCTTCCATTACTAAATAGATAATTTCATAGTTCTTAAAATTATGATCATCTAGTACCAAAGTATTTAAACTGGTCTCTAAACCTTCAATAGAATCACATGTTTTATGAATACTAGCGATTCCAAATTGCATGGTTAGTTCCTCTAATTTATTCTGGGTAGAAGTGATTTCGTCTGCTTCTACATCATGAACACCTTCTAAACAGAATATAAAATAGTCCGTATTTACAAATTGTTTTTGGGGTAATTGCTGTCTTCTTTCTAACAAGTTTCAGGATTTATGAAATATACATTGCAAAAATAAGACTTGTCTTTGATTTTTTTATGATTGATTTGTAACAAAAGAGCTGAATTTGAGCAATACTTATTGTATCAACACAAAAAGCCCCTATAACCACAATTAAGCAGCTATTGAGTCAATATATCATTTTACTTAAAGATCAATACCTATACCTTATTATTGAGCTATACCTTTTATATAAAAGGTATAAAAAGTTTTCTCGTAGGTAGCGCTTGTCTATAGTATATCCACATTTTATGGTCATCTTCATCAAAAATAAGGAATACAAATTTCAAGGACTTAAAGTCGAAATGGATTTAAAGCCTTTGTTATATTTTATCTAATATACTTTTTCTGTACGACTTCCCTATTGGCAATTTTGCATCGTTTTGTAGTATTATTTGATTCCCATCGATTATTTTCAGCTTATTGAAATTAATGACAAAAGATTTGTGTATCCGTGTGAAGAAGTCAGGTAGTTTAGCTAAGAAATCGGATAAAGTTTGTTGTGTTAGCAACATGGAATCAGTATATATTTTTATATAGTTTCCATAAGCTTCTATATAGTTAATATCATCAAAAAAGAGCTTGATAATTTTCTTATCACTTTTCACAAAGATAAAATTAGGTTCTTCTTCTTTTTCTATTGAAATTGTTGTTTGTACTGATGCCGTTTCTGGGATACTAATTTTATTCACTGCCTGCAAGAAACGTTCTAAGGAAAAGGGTTTTAATAGATAATCCGTTACAGCGAGTTCAAAACCTTCTAAGGCATATTCAGGATAAGCGGTGGTAATAATTACATTTGGTTTTTGTTGCATGGTTTTCAATAAACTCAAACCTGATAATTTTGGCATGTTTATATCTAGAAATAAGATGTCTACAGATCTTTCTTTTAGTACTTCAAGTACTTCAAAAGCATTTTTACATGCAGCAACAATCTCTAAATGAGGCATAGAGTCAATATAGTTCTCTAAAATTTGACGAGCAATAGGCTCATCATCCGCAATAATACATTGTAATACCTTCATTTTACAAGTTTATAATTAGTTGTACTGAGTAATTGTTATTGATCTTGTCTATATGCAATTCGTGCTGATCTGGATACATAAGATTTAAACGTTTTCTTACATTGTTTAATCCAATTCCACTTTTACCCTTTTCCATATTATTCACTGTTTTTTCTTTTTCAATGGTATTACTGCATTCAAAAATAATACTATCATTTGATTCTTTTAAAGAAATAGAAACTTCACTTTTGCCATCGGGTTGTTCTCCTAAATGCTTAAAACAATTTTCAATGAACACAATCAACAACATAGGAGCTATTTTCTTTCCACTAAAATCACCAGATTTACTAAACTTAATATCAGCTTTGTCTTCTAATCGTATCCTTTCTAAGGAAATATAATTTTCTAAATAACTCATCTCTTTTTCAAGTGAAACAAAGGTTTCTCGAGTGTCATACAAACTGTAGCGTAGCAGATCCGATAACTGAAGCATTAAACTAGGAAGCTTGTCTGATTTAATTACAGAAAGTCCATATAAGTTATTCAATGTATTGAACAAAAAATGTGGATTTAACTGGGCTTTCAAGAGTTGTAATTCTGCTTCTTTTTCCTTTTGACGACGGATAAAGCTATCTCTTGATAATTTTAAAGCGGTTCCAAAAATTATGATGAGTAAAAAGGCTCCGAAAACATTGATAAGCATTCTGAATTCGAAATTTTTGAAGAAATCACTCAACACAGCAACTCCAATAAAAGTGAAAAAGAAAATATTCAGAATATAAAAAAGAGCCCCTAGTTTCCCTTTCTTTTTAAAGAAAAGAGGGAGTATTTTAAGATTACTAATGTATACTGGTGGTATAATAAAGGCAATGAAAATTAACGCAGTAAGGAATGTGTTTTCAGCCGTGATAATCATGGTAAAAATGATTAATAGTAACAGCCATGCAAATACATTCTGAAAAATTTTGTTATCAATTAGCTTATCAAGTGCAGTCATTTTATCCTTTTAAAATCCCTTCAAAAATAAAGGTTCGTATATGAAAATGCTTCTTTTAATGATGAAAGTTCTCTTTTTAAGTGTAAACGTTTCTTTTACGATGATAATGGTAAATCTGTAGGGATATCATTAAAGTAAACACCTTCATCATTCTTTTTTTTAAAAGGCCTGATTACTTCTGATTTTTGACCTGACAATTAAAAACAAATACCATGAAAACTCTATTGAACATCTTAATTTTTATAGTAATACTAATTCAAAGTACATTATTTGCACAAGAAGCTACCTTAAGCTTATTAAATGATAAATACTCATCGATATTAAAAGAACAAAACAAAGGTGTAGCTATACTCGTAAAAAAGAACAATGAGATTAGTACATCGAGTATTGGAAACTTCAGTTTAAATGAAAACAGTGTTTTTAATATAGGAAGTGCTACCAAAACATTTACTTCAATTTTAATATTACAGGAAGTAGAAAAAGGGACTATAAAATTATCAGATACGATTGGTAAGTTTTTAAAACCAGTTAAAAACATTGATAGTTCGATTACTTTAAAGCAATTGCTAACGCATGAAACGGGCTTGGATGAGATTATAGGAAAAAATATTTTAGATATATACTTTTCGAAAGCAGATTCACTATACACTCAAAATTTATTTAAGCTAGTTGAAAAGCGAAATATAGAAAAGATTGGATCTTTTGATTATTGTAATACAAACTACTTTCTTTTAGGAAGAATACTTGAAAAAATAACCGATGAAAGTTACTTTGATTTACTTAGAAATCGAATTATAGCCCCTTTAGGGTTAAAAAATACACATCCTTATTTGCATAAAAATTTACCAAAGTTAGCAACTCCTTATCATGACGGAGAAGATGTTAGTAAATATTTAGATTATAAGTTTTTTGCCAATATAGCTTACTCTGCTGGTAGCATAGCTTCTACTCTATCGGATATGGAAATCTTTTATAGCGCTCTTTTTCAAACGGAAAAGTTATTAAAAAAAGAAACTGTTGAGCTAATAATTGAAGATGGAAACGATATCTACGGTTTAGGAGTGTTTAAAAAAGATTATAAGGGAAAAAAATATGTAAATCATGGAGGGAATAATATTGGTTATGCTTTTCGAAATGCATACGATATTGAAACCGGGAATCTATTTTTGATATTCTCCAATACGATGAGAATTCCTTCAGGGAAATCTATAATGAACGATTTGTATGCTTATTTACATGATGAAAAGATTCAAGCTTTCGAAGATGTAAACTTGTCTGATTTTAAAGATATAACAGGTAAGTATTTATTAAAGGAGGCCAATTTAGTTTTAGAAATAAAAGAAGAAAACAAGAAGTTATATCTAATTGTCGAAGCACAAGGAGCGAAAAGTGAATTAGCTCAAAAATCTGAAGATACCTTATATGATACAACTGTAGGAGCCTCTTTAACTAAAATCACTGGAAATCAAAATAGTTTAACCTTCAAGCAAAATGGGTTTACCACTACAATTACAAAGATCGATTCAGAAAACAGTACCAGTTTAACATCTAAAAAATAAAAGTTATGCAATTAAAAATTCAAAATGTATCAAAGAAATACAATAAGACTAAATCACTCTGCACTAAAAGTACAGAGGTTTGTTTTTACTAGGGACTAAAGTCCCTCAAGTTTATTCCAATATTTTATTGGAATTATTCACATTTAATTATTCAATCGATTAAATGTTAGATTTTCATTGAACGTTAGATTTTTTCGCATAACTAAAAGTGCTGCAATCAAATTGCAGGGTTTTAAACCCTGAACTGAGACCAATAAATATGGGTTGAAAGATTTTTCAATCCATATTGAAAAGGGAATCTTAGGTTTATTAGGTCCCAATGGCGCGGGAAAATCTACATTATTAAAAATGATTGCTACCGTGAGTAAACCAACCGATGGAGTTATTTGTTTAAACAAAAACAATATTCTAAAGGACGCAAATTATATGCGAAAGCAACTTGGCTTTTTAACACAAGACTTCGGTGTATATCCTAACTTAAATGCGTATGAGTTCTTAGAATACATGGCCGCTATAAAAGGTATTGGAGGAAAGAACTTAAAGGATAAAATTGAATTGCTACTAGAAGGCCTAAACTTAATTGAGGTTGCAAATAAGCCTATTGGAAGTTATTCAGGAGGAATGAAACAACGTATAGGTATTGCTCAAGCCTTATTAAATGATCCTAAAATTGTGATTTTCGATGAGCCTACTGTTGGTTTGGATCCAGAAGAGCGTGTTCGTTTTAGAAATTTGATTTCTGATTTAGCTAATGATTGTATTGTCATTTTATCATCTCATATCGTTTCTGATATTGATACAATCGGAGATACAATTGCCGTGATGAAAAATGGTGAATTACTCTTTCATGGAAATCAAAAAAGCATCGTAAAGCAACTGGAAAATAAAGTTTTCGAAAAAGCTATTAAAAAAGAAGAGTTGATTGACTTTAAATCAAAGTACAAAGTAGTAAGTACATCTCGTCAGGATAATCAGTTACTTGTTCGATATATATCAGATATTTCTTTAGAAAATTCGATAATGAAAACGGCAAACTTGGAAGATGCGTATTTAAACCTTACCAAAGCCAATTAAAATAAATAAGAAATGAAACAACTTTATCATATTATTATAAAATTAGATTATTTACAGAGAACTAGAAGTTATTCCTTTTTGATTACACTTTGTTTAACATTAGCAATAGCATATACATTTATTCCTGAACCGAATGCAAATTATTCTACCATTAGAATAGCTGATTATGTGGGATTTTACAATTCTGCTTGGATTGGGAATGTAACAGCGGTAATGACGAGTGTATTTTTATCTTTGATAGGCTTTTATCTGGTGAATACTGGTATTAAAAAAGATAGTGAAACTAAAGTGGGACAAATTATAGCTTCAACTCAAATTAAAAACAGTGTATACTTGTTAACCAAAGCTTTAAGTAATTTTTTAGTGCTATCCACAATTGTAGTTATTGTATTCATAATGAGCCTAATTCTCTTTGCTTTGTACAATGATGGTTATTCATTTGAATTGATTCATTTCATAAAACCTTATCTCCTGATTACCTTTCCAGCTATTTTTTTAGTATCAGTAATCGCAGTAGTTTTTGAAATACTTTTTGGAAAGTATACCGTTATTCAATATGTAGGCTTTTTCTTTTTATTTACGGCTGTTATGAGCTTTAATACGCAAAATGAAAAATACTTTTCTTTTGATCCTTTCGGAAATCAGATTGTCGTTCATCAGATAGAACAAGGTGTAAAAACTATCATTAATCAATATGAAAATGTAAACTTATCTGTAGGCTATATCATTGGTGATAAAACCAAAATTCAAAAATTTCAATTTAATGGTATCGATTTTCCAATATCTTTTATCATGAGTCGATTCATTTGGATAGGTTTTGGCACTCTTTTATTATTCATAGTTTCTCCATTTTTCCATCGTTTTGATAACAAAAGGACCTCTTCTAGTAAAAGAATTACTAACGAAACCCTCTCGTCAAAAGGAAATAATAGTATTAGTTTGCTAACATTACCTTCAATGTCTTTTAGCAGCAGTATATTTCCCATTATAAAAACCGAGTTATTATTGTTGTTTAGGAAAGGAAAAAGATGGTTATGGATATTGAATGTCATTGGCATGATTCTCTTAACAGTGTTACCACTAAAAATAGCGCATCAAATAGTACTACCAATACTTTGGTTTTTACAAGTATCAAGGCTGTCTGATCTTACAATTAAAGAAACAATCAACAATATACATTATTTCACATTCACAAGTTACAATCCTATTAAAAGATTGTTGTTAGCACAACTACTTTCAGGATTTATATTGATATTGGCTTTAGCATTACCGTTAGTAATTCGACTCGGAGTTGAAGGAAATCTGATGGCTGTATATTCTGTCCTTCTGGGAAGTATTCTTTTGGTTTTATTTTCAAGTATCCTTGGATTACTATCTAAAGGAAAGAAACTATTCGAAGTATTGTTCTTTTTTATTACTTATTTAGTGGTAAATGGAATGACATTCTTAGATTATTACGGCGGTTTTCAACATGATAAAATGTATATAATCTGGATAACTTCGTTAGTATTGCTTTTAAGCTTGGTAAATGTGTTAAAACGAAAACAGGAGTTAAATCGATACCAACTTATGATTGGAGTATTTGATTATGTTGAATACTTCAATTATCTATCTAACCAACGTTTAAATAAGGCTGCTTTATCTTTACCAATAATCACATCTTCGTTGTGTACAGGGTCTGTTTCCAGCTTTAATTTTCCATTAAAATAAGAATGTACTCGTTTAATACTATTAATGTTGATAATGATTTGACGATTTAGTTTAAAAAAGTAATCAGGATCTAACTGCTCTTTTAAATTTTCTAAGGAAAAGTTAACTGGATATTCTCGTTTTTCGAAGGTTACCGCAAATGTTACCCCTTGCATACTATAGAAATATGCTATTTCATTTACTGATATTTTTAAAAACGAATCATTCGATTGAATTAAAAACCGTTTACGATATTCCTTTTGCTTATTACCTATAATGGAGGCTAGTTTTTCATAATCTACAATTGCAGTCCTTTCTTGAACACTATTACTTTGATGATGCTTTTGAAATTTATTAAGCGCCATTTGCAGCTCTTCTTCTTCAATTGGTTTTAATAAGTAATCTAAACTATTTACCTTGAAGGCTTGTATGGCATATTCATCATATGCTGTAGTAAATATTATTTGACTATTGACCTCTACTTGTTTGAAAATTTCAAAACTAAGTCCATCTGATAACTGTATATCCAATAGAATAATCTCTGGGTGCTTATTGTTTTGTAACCAATTAACCGCTGATTTAATACTGTTCAAACAAGTAATAACCTTAGTACTAATGGAGATTTCCTTTAGAGTTTCCTTTAACAAACGTTGTGCAGGTATTTCGTCTTCTATTATTAGTATTTCTATCATATTATTGATCAATTAATGGAATAGTTACGTTAAACTTTCCGTTATTTTCTCCGAAATTAAAACCTTCTTTCTTCAAAAGTTCAAAACGTTTACTTAAATTGATTAACCCTGTATATGTTGATTCCACTTCACCATGAATAGGTTGAATATTATTACTTATTATTAATGTGTTTTCGCTAGTTTCATTAATATGAATATGCAATATATTTTCTTCATTAGCAACATTATGCTTTATAGCATTTTCAACAAGGATTTGTAATGTTAATGGAGGCATTTTTAAGTACTTGGCGCCTTCTGAAATTGTCACTTCATAATTAAGGGCCTCTCCTAACCTAACCTTATGCAAAAAAATAAATGAATTTATAAAAGCGAGTTCTTCTTTTAACGAAATTAAATCGTAATTTTTACTTTGTAAAACATATCTATATACCTTAGACAATTTTCGTGTAAATTCAACTGCTGTCTTTGGATTGTGTTTTATTTCTGCTATTAAAACATTTAGACTATTAAATAGAAAGTGTGGATTTACTTGATTTTGTAGAACTCTATATTCCGCTTTAAGTTTTTCTTGTTTATAATATTCTGCCTCTAGCAATGACTTTTGAGATTGCTTGAAAAAATTTATCGTAACAGAAATTCCAATAAAAACTAAAAGAAATATAATAGATCCAGCGAATATAATTACGGGCGCTCTTGGATAAATAAATGACTCATCATTTACATAATACCAAGCTGTGAAAGGAATTATAATAGAAACGACTGCCCAAGAAAAAATTAGAGAAACTTGCGTTAATAATCGTTTTTTAGGATATTGAAACCATGTAAGTTTTTTATTTAAATAGCGATCAAAAAATAAACTACCTTCAACATTCAGATTAAAAAAAAAGAGGTATAGTAACGCGAAGAATTCTTTTGGAATTCCCGATTTAGGTTCAAATTTAATGTTAGAAGGCATTACATAGGTAACTAATTTCATAACAAATATTGCATATATTGAAACCAATACGATGCGAACAATACCTCTTTTTATATTTTTACTCATTTCAATTTATAACAAAATGTCTTTAGAAAGATATTGAATTATTTTCTTTTACTAGGAATATAAACAATGCCTATATTGAAAAAAGAAGCTCCTTTAGAATCTACTTCGAGTGTATTACCAGCAATATCTACAAAATTATATTTTCTATTCGTACTAATGCCTCCATAAGCTTCTGCACGAAATCCTTTTGCAAAATTATATTGCGTCAAAATACCAAGGTTTGTACGTGAATAATTAATTTTATTAACATTGTTTAAGTTATCATCTGAGACATTAAAATTAGCACCATCACTATTATATTTTACACCAAGAGCTAATTTATTATTGGCTAATAGTGAATATGTATATTTCAAATTAACAGGTAATAAGGCATTTACTTGATGTTTATTCTTTTTATAGTTTAAACTTACTAAAGGAATTACTCTGGATTCCCCAAAGCGTGAACTTTGAGCAATACCCGCCCCAATTTTTAACCTTTCATGAATTGTCCTAGTCGCTAAAATTGCTCCTTGAAAAAGAAAATCATCTGAGCTCAATGATTCCTCAAAATCAGACGCTAACGAAGGTCTTAGATTAACTGTTACCCCCCATTTGTCATTAAATTGATGCATCACGATAAGTTGATAATGAACTTCTTGTAACTTTTTGGTATAAGAATCAAGAGAAGTTAAAAGTAAATTATACATGTTTGCTTCAACAAACGCATATCCTACTCCATTTATTAGAGTTGTCTTTTTATTCTTCAATAACGTTGGAATATTCAAATAAATTCCAAATTCGTGAAATGCTATTTCCTGCCCATCTGTAGCATCTTTTATCGCTGCCCTTTGATAGTTATTGTATTGAAGTCCCGCTAATCTAAACTCTTGAGCATCTGTTTTGAAAATAAGAGAAAAAAAGGCAAAACTAAAGGCAATTAGCTTTGTAATTGCCTTTCTTTCTAAATTAATATTTATGATTCCTTTTTGGTCCATTCTATTGTTTTTGAGAAGAATCCTGCCTTCACTTTAACTTCTAGTACATTTTCCTTTGGTGCGAACTCAGCATCATACCATTCCTTCTTTTTGGGTGAAAATAATTTTCCTTTCCATTTTCCATTTTTGTTTTTTAGTTCTTTCACCATGAGTTTTCCCAAAATAACTTTTGGATTATCGGAAGCTATAATCTTTCCTTCATAATTATTATCGTTTTGTTTCTCAATTTTTATAATGGTATTTTTCTTTCCAAGAACCCATTCTTGTGCTATATCGGTTTGCGCATAGCTAGTAATGCTTGTTACACTAATCAGTAATAAAGTGATAATTGTTTTTAAATATTTCATGTTTACTATTGTTTTAATATGCTTACAATTTTAGTTATAATTCAATTTTATCTAATATTTAAATAGCTGAACTCGAATATGTTGTGTTAGAATCGAAATATATTACTTAAAGTCTTTATTGACGAATCAATTTTCCATCTGAAAGTTCGATAATACGATCGCATTTATCAGCGAATTCATCATCGTGAGTTACAGCAATAATAGTTTGCCCTCTTTCTTTGGCTAATTCACGAAATACATCGAATACGATATCTGTGTTTTTGGAATCGAGGTTACCCGTAGGTTCATCTCCCATAATAATGGATGGTGAATTAATTAAGGCTCTTGCAATCGCTACACGTTGTTGTTGTCCTCCAGATATTTTCGAGGCTTTTTTATATTCATTTCCCTTTAAACCTAATAGATTCAACGATTCAATAGCTTCTGCCTCGATTTCTTCCTTACTCTTTTTGTTAAGTTTTAGTGCTGGTAACATGACGTTATCTAGAACCGTGAATTCAGGAAGTAAGAAATGAAACTGAAATACAAAACCTATATGCTCATTTCTGAATTTAGCTAATTGATTTTGAGATAAACCAGTAACTTCGGTATTATTTATTGATATATTACCGTTGTACTGGGTATCCATTGTAGATAACAGATATAGTAAAGTGGATTTACCAGAACCCGATTTACCAACGATAGATACAAATTCTCCTTTATGTACATCAAATGAGATATCTTTTAAAACTTGGAACTCTACTGGATCGTAGAAGTGTTTGTTGATATTATTTACTGAAATCATATTCATAATTATCTGTTTTTATCCTCTTAATATTTGAACTGGATCTACTTTTGATGCTTTACGAGACGGGAGATATCCTGCTATTAAAGTGATAATGACACCAAAACAAAAAGACAAAACATAATCCTTTGGATTATAAACTACTGGTAAGGTATTATGTGTAGCTATTTTAAACGGAACAACATCTAATGTTTGAACAATAATATTACCTAAAAATACACCTATAAAGCCACCAATTAGTCCTATCACTATGGATTGTGTTAAGAAGATTTCAATGACATCTTTTCCGTTGAATCCCATAGCTTTAAGAATGGCTATTTCCTTTATTTTTTCGTTTACCGTCATATTCATAATATTATAAATACCAAATCCAGCTACGATTAGAATAGTTAAGGAAACTGATATTGCAAGAATATCTCTTAAAATGCTTGAAGAAACTAATTGACTGTTTCCTTCCTGCCAGGATTCAACTTTATAATCTGTGATTTCACGAACTTTTTTAGCCACTTCGTTAGCATTATTGTAATTATTGGTGTTAACTAAAATGTCCGTAGCATAGCTCTTGTTTTTTGAAAATAACTGCCTTGCAGTTTGAATAGAGACTAATGCACGTGTCATATCCGCTCCTTTAGAACCCGTTTCTATGATTCCAATAATCTTAAAAGTTTTAGAGATACCGTGAGATGTGGATACAGATACAGTATTTCCCGTTTTTACTCCTATTTTTCTCGCTAAGTTGACACCAAGTATAATACCATCAGAACGTTTATCTAAGTCGCTCAAACTTCCCTCGATCATATAGCTAGCTGTTTCGAAAAGTTCATTTTCGTTAACAGTATCAATACCAGAAAGAGAAGCATTTGCTTTAGCAACTCCATTTCTAATAAAAATAGTCTCATTTAACTGAACAGTTACACTGTTCACTTCAGGGATTTCGAAGATCTTCTTTTTAATCTCATCCACATTTTTGATACCTTCTGTGTATTGAATGTTTTTGTTGTTATGAATCATCAATACAGTGTTATTCTCTTTTGGTGCAGGTAATATTGAAGAAGTACCATCGGTTAAATCGTTAAATACTTTTATATGAGCCATGGAAGCAAAAGTGATTTCAGTTTGTATATTGTTTACTCCAGCCATAAAGCTATTCATAGCGATATACATAGATGTACCGAAAGCGACGCTTAATATAGCAACGAGTAACTGCCTAAATCTTGAGCTTAACTGAACTTTTGCTATTTTTTGATTGGTATTCATGTTTTACTTTTTAGGTTTTACAATTTTGGTGTTTTCAGATATACCTGATTTCACCACTGTCCAATCAATGTTTTTGTGTCCTATTTCTATTGCTTTTTCTTCTCCGTTATCTAGCAATACATGATTTCCTTTAATTAGATATTCTGTAGGAATCACTAAAACATCTGTTACATTATCAGTTTTTATATTTGCTTGAAGTTGTGAGCCTGAGAAAATTTTTCTAGGTGCTTGTTTAAATTTTGCTTCAACGATATAAGATTGCTCTTGAATATTAAAACCAGGATATATTTTAGATATTTCTGCAGAAAATGTTTCCTCTGTATTGGTATTTACATGAACAGCCACCAATTGTCCCAAATTTATTTTGCGTATATCATCTTCAGCAACAAATAGTTTAATAATGAATTCCCCACTACCTATTTCAGCAACGGCCTCACCCCTTCTAATGAGTTCACCTTGCTTTTTGAAAACATTAATTACAGTTCCAGAAATTGATGATGTAAGTTGATAGTCTTCAAGTAGCTCTTTTTGAGTGTTTACTTGAACCAAACTACGTGTTTCACTAACTTTTAGATCCTTTACGGTTTGTTCATAATTGTCTTTTAAACCTAAAAGATTATTCTTAGATGCTTGATATTGTAAATATGCCTTTTCATATTCCAATTGTGAAACAGAATTCTTTTCCAACAAATTCTTATATCTTTTATAATTAGACTGATCTAATATTAATTGTGCTTTTGCCTGATTAATTTTTACTTCAATTTGTTGTAAAGTGGAAGAATTACTTGCTGCATTATTTACTGCGTTGTTATAAACTACAAGGGCATCTTTTACTTGATTCTTTTGAATATCACTTTTGATGATAGCAATGTTGGTTTTCTTCGTAATGGAATCACCTTCACTTACAGGTATCGAAGTTAAAATTCCATCAACACTTGCCGAAACTGTATATTGATTCTCTTGTTCGATATGGCCACTGGCGAATACTGCGTTTTCAATATTTTTTATTGTGGGCTTCGTTGTTTCTTTCTCGTTGCAAGAAATAAATAGGCATAGTGTTATTATGGTTACAACTAAATAAAGTTTGTTGTTATATTTCATCTTTGTAATTTTTAGTTCTAAGATTCTAAATCAATTTGCCTGATATAGAGTTTGTATTTTGATAAGGTATAAGAAGCAAGGCTTTGCAAATATGCGTTTTGAGCATTCAACAATTCATCATAACTTTTTAATCGATCATCCAGACTAATAATACCCGAGTTATACTTGTTTTCTGCATGTTGATCGTTTTTCTCAGTAAGTTTGAGGATTTTAGAATTTTCAGATAACTCCTTTTGAAAATGTTCTACATCATCTACTAAAAGTTTATCTTCATTTTGAGCAATTAGTTTTGTGTTTTCTAATTGTAATTGTTGTTGCTGTAGAAGTAATTTTGACTGTTTGATCTTTTTACGACTGGAAAAACCGTTAAAAACGGGAATATTAAGTTTTAGCCCTAAGGTTTGTTGTGGTAACTCACTTACGTTTGAAAAATCGTTAAAAGTGTCCGTAGCCCAACTTTTATTGTACTGGTAATTAACACTTAGATTGGGTAGTAACAAAGATTTCGATTCTTTAAGGATTGATTTTTGTTTCTCAACTTCCATTTTTTGCCAAACAACATCGGGATGAGTGCTAGATATGTAAGTACTCGATAAATTGAAATTATCAGGTGTGTCTTCAATGCTTATTTCTCGATTACAATTTAATTGACTTTGTAACTGTTTGTAATAACGATTTATACTGTTTTTTGCCTGTTGAAGGTTTTTTCTATTTTGAATATGCCTGATTTCAGCAGTATTTACGGCTTTTTCATCTACAATTCCTCTTTCATACTTATCTTTTGTATGGTTATAAAAAGCCTCTGAAACTTTAAGATTTTCATTGTATATTTTGGTAGCTTCTTGTGTTAGAATTACGGAATAGTAATTGGAAGCCAATCCATTGTAAGTGGACAGCTTACTCTTTTGAGTAGTAATTTCACTTTGTTTTGCTGATATATTTGCTGTTTCTGAAGCAAATATTTTTTGAAAGTTCAAAATATTCCAATTAACTTGTAATCCTGCCGAATAGATATGCTGCCTACCGAAAGTTAATTCTTCAAAAGTTCCTGACGGAGCATTCGGGTTGAATATCTGGGCAGGAATGAGCGTTGGTTGCAAGGTGAGGTTATTATTATAGCCACCTGAAGCATTTATGGTTGGATAAAGGTAAGCTTTGGATGCCTTTTTTCTTTCTTTTGAAACTTCTTCATTGATGCCTGAATTAAGGATAGATATGGCATGTTCATTGGCATAAGAAATAATTTCTTCAAAAGAACTAAACTCTAATGGAGCGTAATTTGTACTAGTTTGAGCAAAAAACGATAGTGCGTTAAGCCAAGTACAAAGAAAAGTTAATACTATGTTGGTTCTCACTAAAAATACATTTAAAATTCATAGTAAAGATGAAGTTTCAATGATCGTTATGGAGAAAATTTTTAATGAAGTCGAATTTTAAGAATTAAAGTCGAAATTAAGAGTATGAACATTTATAGATGACTGAATTCATGTATAATAAAAAAGCCGCTTAGGAAATTAAGCGGCTTTTAACTATAGAAATAATTTTATTAATTTTTCAAGTGTTTTGCATAGAATCCCATCATAGCTTTGTATAATTCTATACTATTTTCTTCTTTAGCAAATCCATGACCTTCATCGTATTTCACCATGTAAGGAACGTCAAAACCTTTTCCTCTCAAAGCGCTAACGATTTGATCTGATTCGTCAATGTTTACTCTTGGGTCATTCGCTCCTTGTACTACAAAAAGAGGCTTCTTTATCTTATCTATTTGGAATACAGGAGATACTTCATTCATAATTGCTTTTTCAGCAGGTACATCAGGATCGTACCAAATTTCTTTTAAGATTTTTAAATATGGTTTCCAATATGCCGGAATACTATTCATAAAGGTGAACAGGTTAGAAACACCCACATAATCAACCCCACAGGTATATAAATCAGGAGTTTTAGTTAATCCTCTTAATACTGCATAACCACCATGACTACCACCATAAATAGCTACTTTACTTTTATCAACCCAGCCTTGATCAATAACGTATTGTAGTCCATCTTCTACATCATCCATTGCCTTTCTTCCAATTTGTTTAAACCCAGATTTCAAGAATTTCTTTCCATAACCTCCAGAAATTCTAAAATTAACTTGAAGTGTAGCGTACCCTCTACTTGCAAATAACTGTGCTTCAGGATTGAATCCCCAAGAGTCTCTAATTCCCTGAGGCCCTCCATGTGGATTCACAATTACTGGTACTTTCTTTCCTTGTTGAGCTTCTTTTGGTAATGTTATATATCCATGAATTGTCAATCCATCTCTACTTTTAAAAGTAATAGGACGCATTTCAGCCATATCCTTTTCATTAAGATTAGGCATTAAATTATAAAGTAATTTAAAGGTCTTCTTCTTTGCATCATACGAATAGTAAGTTCCATATAATTTATCGCTTTGAAGGAAAATTAAATACTTGCTTTCATCATCAGTAACATCCGTTATTGAATAACTGTATTCTGGAAACTTAGAAGTAATGCGTTTGTGTAACTTTTTATAATAATTACTTACAGGAATAATATGAGATTTCTCTCCTTCATACGAAAAATAGTCTAATTCATAGTTTCTCTTTCTTGATAACGACAAACCTGAAACATCATAATTATCGTTTGAATATAACTTCTTTAGAATTTTATCTTCTTTTAAATCGTACAAATACAATTGCGTCTTATCGCTATCTAAGTTCGAAGACACATAGGCTTCGTGTTTATTATCAGAAGCATAATTGAAACTTATGATTGTGAATTGATCTTTCCAGCTTAATTTTTTCTTGATTTCATAATTTTTACCATCAATGGTATAATACATATCTACAAAAACACCATCTCTAAGTTTAGAAAAACCTCTTAAATTTCCATCCTTATCAAACTCGTAACCATTGATTGGATTAGCAGCATCTTCATTTTTATAAAGTTGCTCTAACTCACCGCTAATAATATTGATTTTATAAGGTTCAAAAATAGAAGGATTATTCTTGTTCATTGAGATAATCATATGGTTTTTATCCTCTTTTAAACCATTAAGAATTCTGACTTTAACACCATCATAAGGAGTTAATTCTTTCTGGTTTTTTCCATCTACATCAACAGCGAATAAATGATAATCTTCATTACCTCCTTTATCCATAACATAAATTAATCGACCATCATTAGCCCAACCAAAACCTCTAATAAGTTCCTCTTTCTCTTCAATAACTCTTTTTATATCACCGGTTTCAGTATTTTTCACATAAACATGATTCTTTTTATTAGCATCTTTTTCTTGGTAAGACATATAGTTTCCATTGGGTGAAAAGCTAAAGCTGCGTGCCTTTGGTCTTGCAAAGTAATCCTCTACAGAATATTTATAATTGCCAGTATCGGCTTTTGCTAATTTTTCTAATTCTGTTTCTGATGTTGGTAAAGCTGTATTACCTGGTAATGTTTTAACTGTTTTGCTCAATATTAAAGGGATTTCAGTAGGACCTTGAAAAAAAGTTCCTTCAAATTTATTTTCTTTTAAATTCCCAACATATTTTATTCCAGCTTGATTGAATTTAATGGTTAAAACATTGTTTTCAAAAACTGTTTTATCCATTGGAATTCCCGTAGCTCCTTGAGATGGACTATCCATTGTTGAGGAATAGGTACCTGCTTCTAACTTCACGTTAAAAAGTATGGGTATACTATTTCCTTGAACAGAAAGTTTACCCTCCCATGCTCCTGAAATATCTTGGGCATTTATTTCTGCTAACATACTAGAAAAAAAGAGTATTGCAATTAAACATTTCGAAATTAAAGTTTTCATTGTTTAGTGAATTATGGATTGTGCACTGTCCTTAAGAATAATTTGTCGTTCATAAATTGACTAATTCATACAATATTGACAGTAAACAAAATGTTATATCTAGTATGATGTTCTAGAATCTATTTTGTTACGCCTGAAAAATTAATTAACAAAAAATTAAGGATTTCTGGAAGTATTAATTAGGCTAAGAAAAACTGTAAAAGTACCAATCATGTATATTTGTATAAAACCAACTTAGTGCTTATCAATTTTATTCAAATACTCGTTTTTTCATCATTTTTGATGCTCTCTTTCATAATGTTATCGAATCCACTAAAAGTTAACAGAAAGGCTAATTTTATCTTTGGATTGTTTCTTTTTTTATGGGCGACTTTCTTTTTAGATGAAATATTAGTGTTGATTAAAGCGCCTTCGATAAAACCTATACCTGCTTTAATTATTGCGTTTTTTCAATTTTTAACTCCAATATTTTTTTATTTGAGTATCGTCTTTTTTACCAATCCTAACTATCAACTTAAAAAGCGAGACCTGATTTATCTATTGTTGCCTTGTATTTACCTGGGAGTTCTTATTGTGGATTTTGAAAATAAAAGTTCATTAATAATTCTTTTAGTTCCCTTACTTATTATTCATGCACTCATATATACTGTCTTGTCATATTTAAAGATACGAAAGCATCAGCGTCAAATAAACTTGTTTTCTTCTAATACATCAGAAATAGATTTAAAATGGTTAAATTCTATTATTTGGGCTATTATATTTACTTCTATTACAATTGCAATTTTCAACTCTGTGTATTTCGGTCTTCCATTGAATTTATACATCAATATAATAATGCTTGGTATTGGCTTATTTATAGCATATCATGCATTAAGTCAAAAAGAAATATTCCCAAAAAATGAAAAGCATCGTAAAGAAGTTATTTCCATAGAAAAGGAAGAAAAGAAACTCGATAATATTAAACGAAAAGTAATAGAAGATGAAGATTTAGTACTCCTTAAATTTAAATTAAACAGCTTAATGATGGAAAAAGAGCTATACCTGAATAATGAAATTAATCTTGCTTCTTTGTCTGAAGAAATGAATGTTACTACTCATCAACTTTCTTATATAATCAACCAAGGATTTAATCAAAATTTTTTTCAATTTATCAATACCTACCGTATTCAAAAAGCAAAAGAACTATTGTTAGATAGTTCAAACGATAAATTGTCTATTTTGGGTATCGCCTATGAATCTGGTTTCAATTCTAAAACCACTTTTAATACAACTTTTAAGAAGATTACCAATCAAACACCTTCCGAATATAAGAAACAACGTTCTACTTTATAAGTACGAACTTAATTTCTCCTTAATTCGTTGTTTTTAAAGGTGTTTTAAACACGTGCGACTTTGTAAGTACGAACGATTATAGCTTTTTATAGGCCTAATTTTGTGTTATATAATGTTAATATCATTAATTATGAACACTCATTCGCAATATAAATATGCTCTTATTACGGGTGCCAGTCAAGGATTGGGAAAAGAGTTTGCAATTTCTCTCGCAAAAAGAAAACATAACATCATATTAGTGAGTTTGCCCAATCAGAATTTAAAAGAATTGGCAGAATATATTGAATCTTCTTTCGGTGTAAATGTTTCTTTTTTTGAAACTGATTTTTCCTCAGATGAAAGCCTTATAGAATTAACAAACAAACTAAATAACAATTTTGAAATAGATATTTTAATTAATAATGCGGGAACCGGCGGAACTAAAAAGATCGAAGATGTTTCGCTGAATTACGTTACTACAATTATTCAAGTAAACGTAAAAGCTACGGCAGTTTTTACCCATCAATTACTTTCAAATTTAAAAAGACAATCACGATCTTATATTTTAAATGTATCGAGCATTGCTGCCTTTGCTCCTGTTGGTTATAAAACAGTTTATCCAGCTTCAAAGGCTTTTGTTCATTCTTTTTCACTGGGTCTATCAGAAGAGTTAAAAGACAGCAATATTTCGGTGAGTGTTATAAACCCAGGCGCTATGAAAACTAATCCAGAAATTACTGCACGAATCGAAAAGCAAGGTTTTATTGGGAAATTAACCTTATTACATCCTAAAAAGGTTGCTGAATATTCATTAAAGAAAATGTTTCAAGGCAATACTTTTATATTAATTAACCCCATGAGTTGGTTTTTATCGATTCTTTTACCCAATTGGATAAAAGTACCAATGATGACAAATATTGTTAAAAGAGAAGCTTAAGATTAAAATTGAATGAAACATATTTTTATTACTGGAATTAACGGTTTGTTAGGTACAAATTTGGGTCATGAGCTATTATCAAAAGGGTATCATGTTACTGGATTAGTTAGAAACAAGGAAAGCTATAAAGGAAATACAAATGAAAATTTAAGTTTGATTGAAGGGCAGTTATTTGACGATTTTTCCTCATTATTTAAAAACATAGATGTTGTAATTCATACCGCTGCCGTCACGGATCAGGGATTATTGGATTATTCAGATTATTGGGCTATTAATTGTAATGCCACCAAGCAATTGTTTACTACTGCCATACTTTGTAATGTAAAACGGTTCATTTTCGTGAGTACTGCAAATACTTTGGGATATGGTTCTTTAAAACAATTAGGTGATGAAAAAAGTGCAGTAAACGATTTATTTAAGCAATCCTATTATACGAAAAGTAAAATAGAAACTGAAAAATACTTAATTAGAAACAAACATAAAATAGAAACAATTATTGTAAACCCAACGTTTATGCTAGGTGCATATGATAGTAAACCTAGTTCAGGTAAAATCATATTAATGGGTTTGAATAAAAAAATAGTGTTTTATCCTCCTGGAGGGAAAAATTTTGTACATGTAAAAGATGTTGCCACTGGAATCATAAAAGCTATAAATAAAGGTGTTTCTGGAGAAAAATACTTATTAGCAAACGAAAACTTGAGTTATAAAGAGTTTTATAAAGAGTTGAATTATTTAGTCAATCAAAATCCAATAATGATTAAAATACCCAAAAATATCTTGGTAATGCTCGGTCATTTAGGCAATCTCTTAAGAAAACTTCGTGTACCATCAGATTTTAGTCTAACTAATATGAAAATTCTATGTATTGAGAACTATTTCTCTAATAAAAAATCTATACAACATTTAGATATGAAATATCAACCCATTGAAAGTGCAGTAAGTGAAGCTGTAGAATACTTTCAAAATAAAAGAAACAATTAAACTAATAAACCTATCAAATCTCCCCTTTCTCTTTCTAAGTCCCGGATTTTCTTAGATACTATTTATCTGGGACTTTAAAGAGATATTTAGTGTTTAGCGTCAAAAAGCCAAAATTTAAAAAGTTTAACTAAATTAGGCATTAATACCCACGTAAGTAAAGGCACTAAAGCAAGAGTAACGAAAAGAGTTATCATGATAGGATTTGTATCTGGAAATATTCCTTTGAATAGCAAAGAAAGAATGACAACACCTGGAAATACAGCACACCAAGTTAATGTTGCCATTTTCCACTTCGGAGGTAAGTTTTGCTTCGTTTCTGGAAGTGTAAACCAAAAATCGATACCTTCCTGATGTTTAAGTTGCATTTCTTCCAGAGAAAATGAGTCCAATTTCTCAATAGCTTCCTTTCTTGCTTCTGAATTCATCCACAAGGATAATGTTTCCAAATTCTCAAATTGAAAAGCAACTGTATATTCGTTTTTAGTTTTGTTTTTGCCTGGACGAATTACATATTTCCCTTTAAAACCTTTGAATTTACTCACTTCTTTTCCGATGCTTTTCAACCACTTTTCAAAATCTTCTTCTAAACCTGGTTTTATTGTATGCTTTACAATGGTTGTAAGAGGCATGTTTTGTGGTAATTTTTTAAAAGTATCTTTCATATTTTTAAGACTATTTTTTGTAATAGGCTCCAAACAATTTTACAGGAGACCATTCTGGTAAAATTTCGGGAGCTTTTGGTCCTAATTTTTCATAATTTCCAGATCCATATACTGGCTTTCCATTAACAATAGTAAGTACCGATTCTAAAGTTTTTATGGTATCTTCATCTACTGTCATATAGTCATCAGATAACAAAATGAAATCGGCAAACTGTCCTTTTTTAATACGCCCTTTTATTTTTTCCTCTTCCGAAAACCAAGCGCTACCAATAGTATGAACTCTAAGGGCTTCTTCTCTGGTTAAAACATTGTCTTTGTCATACATCTGTTTACCACTAGCTGTTTTTCCAGTAATCATATAATGTAAAGAAACAAAAGGGTTAAAGCTACCTCCACGAGTTCCGTCCGTACCCATTCCTACTGGAATTCCCTTGTCATAAATATAACGTAATGGAGGGCTGAATTTCCCTGCTTTTGCTCCATACCGGTTTATGAAATCATCTCCTAAAAATACCATTCTATCCTGTAGTGCTAATCCGCCACCTAAAGCTGCGATTCTATCTACGGTTTCTGGAATAATAGTCTCACCATGTTCAATAGACCATCGTAGTCCGTTTAAAGGAGTTTCTGCATTTACTTTTTCAAGTACATCAAGTATTTTCTGAATAGATTCATTATAGGTAGAGTGAACCTTAAAAGGCCAGCGTCTCTCAATTAATAATTTTAGTACTGGCTCTAAATTTTCACCCATAGTTTCAGGCAATTCAGGTCTTTCCCAACGAAAGTTTTCATAATCGGCAGCTTCCCAAAGAATATACTCCCCCGCTCCATCAAGTTCAAAACCATGCTCTTTGTTCGGATCCGTATTTGTTCCGGCTTTGTTTGCATTGCTCCATGCACTAAAATCTTCTAGTTCTCGTTTTGGTTTTTGAGCGAACAAGTAAAAAGAGGTCCTCACAGCTAACTTACCATCTGCCGCTAATTGCTCAGCAGTGTTGTATTCTTTTGGATAATTAAACCCACCTCCACCTGCATCGATAACACTTGTAAGTCCATAACGAGCTAAGGTTCGAAACATGTGGATAGTAGAGTTGGCTTCAATTTCTTTTGTGGTTTTAGGCAATGCTGCTATTTTACCATAAAAAATACCAGGATGAGGCTCTGCTAACATTAGCCCTGTCGGATTTCCTTTAGCATCGCGTTCAAATCGACCTTGGTATGGATCAGGAGTATCTTTTGTAATTCCTAGAACTTCTAACCCTTTTTTATTTACAATACCTGCACTATAAAAATATTGCATATATACAGGTCTATTTGGAGAGGCAATTGTCAATTCTTCTGGTGTTGGTAAACGTTGTTCTTTGAATTGCCATGGTGTCCAGCCACCAATAACACGAACCCATTCACCTTCAGGCGTAATTTCTGCAGCTTTTTTTATCATTTCCAACCCTTCTTTTAAGGTTGGAACACCGTCCCAACGTAGTTCACGCGTATAGCTTAAACCACTTCTTAAAAAATGGGAATGGGAGTCTATTAACCCAGGAAGAATTCGCTTTCCTTCTGCATTAATTATTTGCGTACTATCTCCCTTGAGTTTCAGAACTTTTTCAGAACTCCCTACTTCCAAAATGAGTCCATTTTTTACAGCGATAGCTTCGGCATTTGGTTGATTTTCATCGAGTGTTGTAATTGCTGCATTATGAACAATCATATCGGCAAATACCTCTTGTTTTTTGACTCCGTTACAGCTAACTAAAAAGCTAATAAAGGCATATTGAATTAATTGTTTCATCTTTTTAATTTATTTTCAAATTATGTTGGTTTCTAAATTTAGAATTAAAAATTCCTTTAACATTTTAATCTTCTTAAAGAATATATTTACATGTAAGTCGTTTACTATCATTCTTGAAACAGTGATTAATTGATAACCATTGGAACTTCAATAAGTAATACTTTACTTGAGGTATTAGACTTAAATTGAATAGTCTCTGTATTCCAAATACCAAAACCATCTCTTTTTTCTAAGGTTTGCCCTTCGATTTCTACATTACCCTCAATAACAAAGCAATAAACACCATTACCTTTTTTATTTATGGTGTAACTGTCAGTTGTATTTGCTTCAAATTTTCCTATATGAAACCAAGAATCCTGAATTATAGTAACACCTTGATCATTTTTATAAGGAGATAGAATCTGATAAAATTTATTTTTCTTCTCTAGTTCACGAATCGAAATTTGATCATATTGAGGTGTTATATTCTGTTTTTTAGTATGAATCCATATTTGAAGTAATTTTACTTCTTTATCCGAGTTCTTGTTATATTCACTATGATAAATCCCCTTTCCGGCACTCATTGCTTGAATATCTCCCTCATTAATTACTCCGACATTCCCCATACTATCTTTATGTTCTAAGTCACCTTCAAGTGGAATAGAAACTATTTCCATATTTTGATGCGGATGCATTCCAAATCCCTTTCCTCCTGCGATAGTATCATCATTCAATACACGGAGTGCTCCAAAATTTATGCGATCAGGATTATAGTAATTTGCAAAGCTAAATGAGTGATTTGCTTTTAGCCATCCTAAATCGACTTTTCCTCTTGTATTTGCCTTGTGTAAAACTGTTTTCATAGTTATTATTTCATTATTTGGTATATGATTAAATCCTACCTGGTTATTGTGTTTTTTTAAATCTTTATTGTCGTTTTCTCCTTTTAATAGACTTGGAGTTAAGAGAGTAGCAGCACTTCCTATTAAAGATTTTTTTATAAACTTTTTTCTGTCCATTTTTTCTCTATTTATTTTATATAAAAGGGTATTGTTACAATCTTGCCCTCTTTTTTATTTTTTAGACTTCCAATTTTATGATCAAATAAGCCATTTAAATTATTTCCCGATGGATCAGATAACCTCGAATTTATACGTATAAAATACTGATGTTTCTTCCAAGGCTTTTCTGGGAAAAATGACCAAGTTTTTTCTCCATCTCCTATTTTTAAATTTCCTAAAACAAGATTATTGTTTCCATCATAAACAGATATTCTGTGATAGAGAGACATCATGTCTATAGATTGATCGAAATCTATTTTCAGGGCATTGTTAGTATATTTTTTTGGAGGATTTATTTTCCAATGATGTATGTTAGGAGAATTAAAATCAGCTTTAGATACCTTAATTCTTTTATACATTGTTTGCGGCATTATCTCTCCAGAAACACTTTTTAACGGCTCAATTTTTAAATAATATGTTTTATTGACCTCAAGGGCTCTTCCTAAATTTTCATGAGCTATTAACCCTGTTTTTACCCTAGAAGGATCAAATATTAATGTTAATTGTTTCTGAGATGTATCCCACAATTCTTGAACATTATTAAAAATAGCACCTTTGATTTCTTGGTTATTTTCATCATATAATTTAATTAACTTTAAGTTGTTATTGGTTCTCATTGGTTCAGAAAACTGTATGTATATTCTAAGCAAGTTTTCAGGAAGAATATTAGAAGTTGGATATATTTTAGAAACACAAGGAAGTCTCTTGTTTTTTGGTTCTAATGAAAATAGATGTTCGCTATCATCCGAAACCAATACGTATTTTGCGCTTGAGATAAATGGTAAATCGGGTGTAAAATAGAGCCTGTTATTTTTTAATACTGAATTCCCATTGATTGGAATCTTATTATCTTCATCCAAAAGAAATACATGCACATTTTTAATAGTATTCATTTGAGAAAATACCACTTCTGATTTTGAAATAAATGATAGTTTTCCTTGGGAGTAACTAATACTACATGCAAAAAATAAAATTCCAAATAATAAACGCATCATTAATATTTTTACTGTCAATTAATCGAATTAAACCACTCCTAAGAATTATCGGAGTGGTTCCAATTTCTTATTTCTGCTTAATTAATTCAGGATATCCTTCCATAGGTTTCATCATATTATGATAGTTAATCCATGGCTCTCCATCTCTATAGGTATGATCAGGGAATTCGTATTCACTATCGAAATCACTTAGTCTGAAATATGCTCCTTTTACTTTTGATAATAAATCTATTTCTCCATTCTGAATGTTTCTTCGTAAAACAGTTAACATCATTTGATTTTGTTCGGAAACTTGCATCACCCCAGCCATAGGAACTGGAAAAATGGCAACTCCATTAGGTCCCATAGAAAAACTCGATAAACCTTTACCCTTTTCTGCATTTGCAAAATCTTTCAATGAAATTAGGCTTGCACTTCGTTCTTTATTAATGATTAGCAATTTCTTGTCAAAAGAACCATCTTGCTCTTGAGCCATGAAAGTAATCATATCAATAGGTGTATTACCATAACCAAGTTCTGCAATTGTTTTTGCTTTTATATGATTATCTTTTTTAATATCAGAAACAGGAATACTTACCAAGGGTGTACAGGTATAAGAAGCAATAAGCGTTGACTTTCCATTAATGTTCTCAATAGCCATGGTTCTGATTGGAGCCCTGGTTTCGTTTTGATCATGAACAGCATGATACATTTCAATACCAGATACTGCTTCTTGCTTATTTGTAAAAGGATAGGCAATCTTGCGCAATGTTGAGGCAAATTCGCCATTGGTTAACCCTGCAACATAGATATAACCTTCGTGATAGTCAATATCTGTGATATTCAAAGTATTTGCGGGTCTGTCTCTATAAAAGTTAAATGACTCAGTTCTTATATTATTTATCTTTATCTGTGTTCTATTTGAAACATCAACGAAGCGGATATCTTTGGACTCCGGACTAATAGCTAAAATATAACTCTTGGACTCTAAAGAATTCCCTCTTTTTACGGTAATATATGCTTCCTGACTAGTTGGATGTATTTGCATATCTGCTATAATTACTTCCGATCTTGGTACTCCTAAGACTTTCGCTATTTGTTTGTCAATTCCTTTTTCATTGAAAGGAATTGGTTTTTCAAGTGTTTTTGCTGTAGTTGATATAGCATAAATAGTTCCAGATTTACTATCTCCCACAAATAAAACATCGTTTGGTCCAAAAGCTAGTACCGAAGCACCGTCAAGCTGACTCCTTTTACTGTCATTATTGGCAATGGATTTATTAGTCTTTATGTTCGAACTTGTTACTTGCTGTGCTTTACAACTATAAGTTGAAGAGCTTAAAAGTAAAATTGGTATGATATATTTAATTAATTTCATAATTTAAATGTTAATTGGCTAAATTTATAATGGTTTGATAATCGAAATCTTGCGTTGTAAATCCATGAGTACAATGAAATTTTTCAACGTCTAATCCTTTTTCGTTGACAAAATTGACGATATCATGTGCTTGTTCAATCATTCTATCTTTATCTTTTTGAATAAAAGAATCAAAGACAAATACAAATCCTGGATTATATAAATCATTAAAATACAATGTTTTAGTCGAAGGTTTGTAAAGAACTATATAATCTTCTTCTTCTGCATGAATTGTTGGAATTGTATACAGTTGTATTTCTTCTTCTCCTGAACCAATTCTCATACTATCGGATAGTCCTATTACGTTTATTGTTTTTCCAGCAATAGGATTGGGTAAAACTGTGCTAGGTCTTTCTAAAACATTTTCAATAAAGGATTTTGAACCATTACCTACAATAAGTTCTCCTCCTTCTTTTAAATTTCCACGAACACCTCCACTATGGTCAAAGTGATTATGAGAGTTTACTATGTAAGTAATTGGTGCTGTACTAAACTCAGATCTAATCTTATTAAGAACGGCAGCAGAACGTCTATCATTCACAGGAGAATCATAAAGTAATATTCCACCATCTACTTTAAAAGCATAAGTATAATGTGATTGAAAATCTCCGGAAACTCTAAAGGCATTGGTATCTCCTACAACTAATTCTGAAGCTAAAGCAAGTGGCGATGTTTGGTCTACAATTTCAACGGGAAAATCTATTGGAAAGGTTTGCAATAAGGTTCTGTAATGAAATTGAGAAGATAAATGTCCATATTTAGCCTCATTACTATCGTAAGACCAAGCTTCTGCTGCTGTAACCGTTAATTCTGAAGAATCAAAGTTTGGGTTGATTTCTATCGTAGTGCGCGTTTCCGTTCTAATTATGTTTCCATCCAAAATATGAGTTAATTTTTGAGGAACTTGTACGTCATTGATTGTTGTCCAATTATCATATATGACTTCATAAATAACATCTCCCAATAAAGGATCATTTTCAATTACCTTTGCCTTTGTTGGTAAATTAGAGCTGGTATCCACCACAAGTTCAATATCAGGTGTATCAGAACCAAAACCAATTTCAGATGTATTATATCCAACTTTAATGGTTCCCAGAGTTGAGCCAGAAACTTCGTTTTGTTCAGAAATCATTTTTGAAATTGCAAGAGGAGAAGACATTAATAAGGTTTTTTGCCTCGCTCCAATTTTCGTTGAAAACATAGGGTCTCCTTGAACGCCAAAACCAGAAAAAAAAGTAGAAAATGTACCTGTTGCGCCCTCGGATTTACCATTGATATGATCAATAGTTTCGGTAAAGCTAAAGTCTGTATAAAAAGCATAATTTGCACTGATACTCCAAGCTTGTTTTGATTGATTTCCCTCTAAATTATAGAGCAAATCGTATGAAAATTCTGAAACATCTCCATTAATAGGCTCTGGATCTTCTTGAAATTCAGAGGCAATACCATTAGCACTAAAACTAATATACGCTGCATTACTTATCGCTGTTTCCCCTCCTAACGCCAGTACCATTCTGTCAAACAATTCTTGATTGTTTGTGGCTATAGGTGTTTCATTATGATTATTACAGTTAACCAATAATATAGCTATAACTGTTAAAAAGAATAATTGTTTAATATGGCTGTTCATTTTATCACTAATTAAATTGTATTTATAATTTGAAGAGTTTTTCATACTTGTCTCTACCTTCAAACATTAAAAAAATGTTCATTCCTATAGTTAAAGCAGCAGGAAGTACATTCGCTAGGTCTAGAAATACATGAAATAGGAACGCATTTACTAAAATTGGGAATAGAATAACTAAAGCTAGAGCCCTAAACTTATTTATTATTATAAGTACTCCAGTAATAATTTCTACAATTGCAACAATGGTCATAATGTAACCAGTTTTTGCCAGGGCTACCATGAATTCCATTCCAGAAGGAGTTAGGTCCAATGGAGGCATAAAGTTTAGAAATTTATTTAGTCCGAAAGTAATTAGTATTAAACCTAGTAGAATACTAATGATTAAAGTTGCTTTTTTCATTTATTGATTAAGTTTATTTGTTTTAAAATTTATAACTAAGTGTAGGAGCCATATGAAAAATATTGGCAGACTCTCCACTGCTTTGTTGAAAGTCTCCAGCAATAAAGTAGCTTATATCTAAATCAAAAGAGATATGTCTATTGATCTCGTAGGTTGCTTTAAACCCTAGTTGATTTCCTAAGCCTATATCAGATAGACCATTCATTGGTCTATTTATGAATCTTGGAGGACTGTATAATCCATCGTTTTTAGAGGCTCTCCAGAAAATTCCCCATTCGAAATATAGATTTAGCTTTTCCGTCGGAGTCATCGTAATTGAAGGGTGTACAGAAACCATATTTACTGGTGTAATAGTGGCAGCTAAACTGTAGTATGCAGGATTAACGAAAAGAGGATTAAATGTGTTAATTTTTCCATCTCCAATTTCGTTATCACCACTTGTATATTCTAATTTTAGACCAGGTTTGATTTTCCATGAGGTATTAATTAATTGATAATACCAGTCAGTTTCTATATTGAAAGCGCTAATATTTGATTCGTCAATTTTTCCAAATTGATAAATAACCTCTGTGTTATAAGAAAATCGCTTTCCTAGTTTTCCATACCGGCGTAAACCGATACTATGCCTTGTTTCTTTTCCAAAAACATCGTTAAATCGTGATTGATTCGATTGAAAACCTAAGTAATATATCTCATTCCTTCCAGTGAAATTTTTAATTTTAAATTGAGTATATATCCCCCATAATTCAGGATTGTTAGCCTCTGAATTAAAAAAAGTGAATTTATTGTCAAAACTTCCAAATTCAGGGCGAACTTCTTTACCGTAAAAAGCTTGAATATTCGCAGATCCGACCTTATATATAACCCTAGATGCATCGAAGCTTCTTCTTATATTTGGACCTTCTCGGAAACCAATTAATCGTGCGGCTCCATAAGCTAATTCTTGCCTTCCTAATCTTAGAGTAACATTGGAATTTTCACTCATTGAGAATTTGATATCTAAGAATGCCTGATGAAAATCAAGATTGTCCGATTGAGCAAATTCTTTTTCATGACTGGTATATCCATGATATAATTCTCCAAATAGACGGACATGTTTCCCTAGAACAAGATCTGTATGAAAAGCGATACGTTGTGAATGGAAATTTTCATCAGAATCTGATGTCCAGTTTCTGTTAGAAAAATACTCGAAACGGGGTCTTAATTGACCTCCAAGTGATAGATATATTGTTTCCTTTTTGTTTAGTGGAATGAACTTTATTGGGTCAAATAAATCTTTCAAGTAAGAAGTCTCTGAACTAGATTTTAAATATTCATAATTTTCATTTTGTCTAAAATAACTATAGTTTGGTGCTTCACTTTTCTCCTGAGAATAAATAGGAATAAAAGCTATGAGTAACCTAAAGATTGTAATTGTTTTGATTCTTTGATTCATTTTATTTGTTTTGAACATTTGTTGTTGTAAACAACTTTTATGATAAAAATTTTTACTTTATTTTGGCTAAGATTCGATATAATTCTTTAGCATCATCTTCTGATATATTATCTTCAAAATAATTGTTTACCGCCGCCTTGGCTATACAATGAACATCATAAAAGACTTGTATTCCTTCATCCGTAACGGTTATGTCAATTTTTCGTCTATTTTCTGGACAAGTCCTACGATCAATAAATCCCTTTTTAACCAATCGATCCAATAATCTTGTCAAGTCAGGGCTCTTAACGACTAATTTTTCCTTAATAGATTTAGCATCCATTGGTTCTGGATGATTCTTAGCTAATAAACTCAATATATTTAACTGTACATGTGTTATTCCAAAAGGTTTTAATGCTTCTTTTAGTTTGATATCTACCCAGCCAGCTGTTCTAACTAAACTAAAATAGCCTTTTGCATACCAATTTTTGGAATCATCGATAAAAACCTTTTCATTTGACATATAACAATAGTTGTTTACAACAACAAAAATAAATAATATATTTTGATTATCAAAATTCTATTAAATAAGAAGTCATTTTCTGGAACGTATATCCATAAAAAAAGCCTTGTAATTTTATACAAGGCATATTTTTGCGATAAGTAAATATTAGATTATTTCTTAAGACTTACACGAACAGCATTCATTCCTCGCGGTCCTTTTTCTAACTCAAAAGTCACTTTATCATTTTGAGTAATTTCATCATTTAAATTGCTAACATGCGTAAAGTATTTTTCTTGATTTTCGTTATCAATAATAAAACCAAAACCTTTTGAAGGATCAAAAAAAGAAACTACTCCGTTGCGAATAGGGTCCACCTTATCTTCCCTATCTTCTAGTTTAGGAATACTAATTTCTATGTTTTTAGCTTTCACCTTTACTTTTTCTGAAGGATCAGGAGGCGTATCTGTTAATTGTCCATTATGATCTACATATGCGAATTCAATACCTTTTGAGCCATGTTCTTCTTTTTCAAGCTTACGCGCTTCCATTTTTTTAAGCTTTTCTTCACGCTTCTTTAAACGCTTTTTTTCTCTTTCACTCTTTCCAAACGATTGTTGTGATCTACCCATAAATTAATTTAAGGGCGTAAATTAACCTTTTTTAAATTAAGAAATAGCTATTACGAAAAATAAAAACAAAATATTATAAAAAAAAGGGTATCTCTTAGGTCTTATAATGAAACTTACCTCAAAATTTTTAAATAGCAATTAGTTTTTCTGCTGCTGATATTAATGTTTCATTGGTCTTGGCAAAGCAAAATCGAAGCATTTTCTTATCTGTACCATCTTCATAAAAAACAGAAATAGGAATTGCAGCTACACCGTGTTTTGTTATAAGTTCAGTTGCAAAATCCATATCATTTTTATTACTAACTTCATTGTAATTTACAACCTGAAAATACGTTCCTTCTGATGGTAATATCTCAAATTTACTATCTTTCAATAAATCTTGAAACAACAGACGTTTTTTCTGATACATTCGTGCTACTTCATCAAAATTTACGATATCTAAATATTCAGAAATAACATGTTGCGAAATACTATTGACACTAAATACCAAAAATTGATGAATCTTTTTTATTTCATTCATTAAGTACTCCGGCGCAATTAAATAACCTACTTTCCATCCAGTAACATGTAATGACTTCCCAAATGAAGAAGCAATAATAGCTCTATTTCTTAGTTTAGGGCGTGTATTGACTGAAATATGAGGATGTTTAAATGAAATATACTCGTAAACTTCATCACTTAATATTAAAATCTGCGGATGATTTTCTAAAAGAGTTTCAAAATTTTCAAAATCTTGTTCGTTCCAAATTTTACCTGTAGGATTGTGAGGATTATTTACAATAATCATTTTTGTATTCACCGTTATTGCAGACTCTATACGATTAAAATTAGGAGAATAATCTTCATTAAGTGAAATTCGTACAGGCTTCCCTCCTGCTACAATTACTGAAGGCTCATAACTGTCGTAACTTGGATCCAAAATAATAACTTCATCTCCTGAATTTATAAACGTACTAATGGTAGTGTAAATACCTTGAGTAGCTCCAGTTGTTATCAACATTTCAGAAGAAGTATCAACTGTTCGTTGATAGCTTTTTTCTGTTAACAAAGCTATTTTCTTTAGCAATGACGGTAATCCTACCATAGGTGTATACTGATGAATATTTTCATTCAATAAACGAGTTGAAATTTCAAGTAAACGGCTATCAACGTCGAAATTAGGAAAACCTTGTGATAAATTGATTGCTTTATGCTGGTTTGCCAATTTAGACATTACAGAGAAAATACTGGCTGGTGTGTTGGGTAGCTTTGACATAAAAAATAATTATAAGGCTTATAAATTAAGCCAATAGGTCATTTTTAGATTAATAGAACGAAAACGAGGTCCAAAATTATCGATAGTGTAATTGTCGTTATATACCAAAAATAAATCTGATAAAGGAGTAAATCGCCATTGTAAACGAGCATTAATTCCCAAGTTGTCTCGTTGGTTACTATATTGAGCTAAAGCCGTAAAAAATATAGATTTATTAAAGGTAACATCCACTCTTGGGGTAATTAACCAATAATCTGCACTTTCATAAGGCTCAGGTAATTTAATACCATCATAATTCATGTCTAAACTGAATTGTGCCCACGGCTGTAAACGATAGCCTAATCTTGCTCCGAATGAATATCGATTTCCGTTAAAAAATTGCCCTAAAGTAGTATTTAAAGAATAAGTGAACAAATTTGTATTGTTAGAGCTAAATCTCATTTCTGCCTGGCTAAACGTATAACCTTGATTTCCTGGTAAAGGGTTTCCACCATCTTTTCTTGTTGGGTCGAAATCATCGGTTAAAAATATGTATGAATTCGTATAGCTAACATTAATTTCAGAGTTACTTGTGAATCGAGTTGACCAACGGGCTCTTAAAAAATAATCAGCTAGTTTAAAATCTAAATTCGGTCTAAAATAGTTGATAAAAAGAATGGAAGCTGCATTTCTATTTACAGATTCACTGTGTTGAGGAATAAAAAAGCGTTGCACAAAATTTCCCATTTTAAAAATATCGGTTCTAGGAACAAAACCTAAATCAGCAGTAAAATCTTCATCTACATAAGCCCAGTCATTGGTGAAAATCCAATTATTCTTATTATATGTTGTCATTGCTTGAGCTGACAAGTTTCCTGAAGAATCATCTGGGTTTACAGATTTGTGTAAATAATAGCGTCCAGACCAAGTATTATCGGCAGAAGCAAGATTATAATCTACACCGAAAACACGGTTGTATTTGTCATTGGCATCTGAGAAACTGTAATCTTTAAAACGTTCTCTATTTACAATAAAAGCACCAATATTTGAACGTTGCCCAACTTTTCTTTGTATCGCAATCATTGAATTATTGTTAGAGGCAATTTCATTGGTTTCATCAGCCGCTGTTTGAATACTCATAACTCCCAATCTCCAATCTTTGTTTAGTTTACCACTTAATCGAGCCCCTGCAATGATATCGTTTTGGATTAAATCATCATCAGCATCTCTAGCAAGACCTATTCTTCTCGAGAAAAATGGACGAGCTTCTCCGAAGAAATTACCAAAAGAACTAAATAAATCGCTATTATCTATAAAAAACTGCCTACGTTCAGGTAATCTCAGTTCAAATCGAGTTAGATTGGTGAAAATATTATCTACTTCAACATTGGAAAAATCTGGATTTAAAGTCAAGTCTAAATTTAATCCATCACCAATAGCTATTTTAGCATCACCTCCTACTAAAAACTTACTTTCGCTGGTATTGTTTTCAAAATCTTTTTGAGTTAAACCATTTATATAAGGAATTAATGCAAAAGGAGTTCTGGATTTGCCTAATGGTTTTTCAAATTCCACTTCATTCATAAAAGCCAAATTCGCTAATATTTGAGCTTGTGGTACTTGAAATGATGTACTTGTTTCGTTGGTTTGTAAGTTGAAGCGATAAGGACGGAACCTCCATTTTGTAGCACCCTCTTCAAATTTTAATGATGTAAAAGGAATGGCTATTTCCGCGGTATAATAATCTTCATATATTTTACTTTCTCCTTTCCATTTAACATCCCAAGTAAAATTAAAATTATCAAAATTGGCACCTCCTGAAGCTATTAAAAATTCGCGTCGAACACCATAAGGAGTAATACCAAAACCAAAAGCATTTGTACCATCGTTAAAAGTATCAAATATGATGGTGACATTATCATTACGTGAACCTCTAAAGTCACGTCTTAAAGAGGTAACTACATAATTTTTGTTTGGAGCTTCTGCGCGAATACCAATAAATAACGTGGTTTCGTTATAGGCTATTTGAATACTTGTTTGATGTTTAGCTCTAATAGTATCTGAAGGAAAATACTGCCAAAAATCGCTGATTTTATCTGCATTTGACCATATACTTTCATTTAACTCTCCATCGAGTACAATCTCTTCAGTAATATAGTTTGCTTTTAAAGGTTTATTTTCAGTGGACTGCCCATAGAAATATTGCCAACAAAAAATGGCAAATACTAAAAATAATCGTGTTTGCATAGAATAAGTGTCTTCTCAAAAATAAATTATTTTTTTAACTTAAAAGATTATTAAACCTTACCATCTAGCCATAATCAACCGTTCTTAACAAGAAAAAATCAGATTTATAGTTCGGATACATTTAGTTAGCTCCGATACGTTAAAATATGGTTAATATGCCTATTTAGTTTCAGTATGCTTAAGAACTAAAAATGACTGATAGTCATCAGCCATTTTTATAATTCAGATATTTAGTTTTTAATCAAACCTTGTCCTTCAATCCAAGGAGCTCCAGCTTGATTTAGCTTTCGTTCTATGTTAGGGATTGTTGATTCAATTAGCGTACTCAGTTTTCCTTTTATTTGTTGTAATTGAGTCCTAGCTCTATTTACAGCAGCTTTTTGGTTTCCTGTTGGTCCGTAGGTGTTTGAAAGTGCACTCCAAGCAACCCAATTAGCATCGTTAGGTGTTGGATTTGATCGTTCCCCAATTTCGCCTTTAACGGGATCTCCTTGCAACTCTTTTTGGATTGCTAGTAAAGAAAGTCTCACATCATTAATTACTTTCAAAATTTGATCGTTATTAGCATTTGTTTTATTAGCAGCCCTTTTCATTGCAGCAACTTTCTTCGTTTGATGACTCATCATTAAGTTTGTAGCGGTCAGATCTTGTTGAAATGCAAATAATTCCTTTCTAAATTGATTCATTTCATTAAATGATTTTCTTGGTAATGCTCCTTCATACATTGGAATAACATTAAATTCCTTAGGTCCTTGCAGAGTTGTAGTAACACCATCCACTCGTTTTACTAAAGTAACTGTATATTTTCCAGGAGTAACGAAGACACCTCCTCCGCCAAAGCCATCTCCTTTATGATTTAATCGTTCTCCTCTTTTATTAGGATAGTTTAACCCCCAGTTTACACGATTAAATCCTTTTTTATTGGTTCCTTTGACAGTATTGACAATATTTCCATTTGTGTCTTTTATGATTAATAAAACCTTTGGTTTATCTTGGTTTTTCTCTTTTTCAAGAGCTTCCCAACCAGGAAAATCAGTGTTATTTTTTTCTCTTTTTTTACGAGTGTCTGTTAGTGATTTTATATTTTCTGATAAGAAATAAGTAAAGCGAGCACCGAAAGGAGCATTTGGGGCTTTATATTCGGCATCTCCCTGACTTCCAACTCTACTTGATTGACGATACCAGTAAGTATCTTTTACTGGAAATAAAGTAGCTTCATCAGATACCATTGAAGGTTTGAAGTTTCTAATGGGAGTGATATCATCTAAAATAAAGAAACCTCTACCAAAAGAAGCGGCGACTAAATCATTTTCTCTTCTTTGTATGGTTATATCTCTGAAAGAAATGGTTGGAACACCTCCTTTTAATTGCATCCAATTTTCTCCTCCATTGTACGTAAAATAAATCCCATATTCAGTGGCGGCGAATATTACATTTTTGTTTACATGATCTTGTACCAATCGCCATATAAGAAGTCTCTCAGGAAGATCTCCGTTAATCAACTTCCAGCTTCTACCTTTATCGGTACTTTTTATAATGTAAGGCTTATAATCTCCGTATTTATGATTGTCAACAGCTGCATACACCACATTGGCATCAAATAAGTCGGCACGAACATCATTTACAAAAGGCACATGGTCTAATCCTTTAATATCAGTTAAAGAAAACTTACGCCAATTAGCGCCACCATCCTCAGTAACCTGAATTAATCCATCGTCGGTTCCAGCGTATAACAAACCTTCTTGTTTTGGTGATTCAGCCAGTGACGTTATGGTGTTATAATTAGACATGGCATATACATCCCAAGCATTATCCCAGCTTTGTTGCTTACCATAATACGGAATGGTCATTCTATCTTGATTTAAAGTTAAATCTGTTGAAATAGGGTTCCAATCATCTCCTCGGTTGTCCGAACGCCAAACTCTTTGTGAAGCAAAATACAAACGTTTAGGATTATGAGGACTTACTAAAATTGGGGCATCCCAATTGAAACGTTCATAAGGTTCATCTAACCTTGGTTGTGGTTGAATAAAAACGGTTTCTTTAGTAGTTTGGTCAATTCGCCAAAGCGCTCCTTGTTGGAATTCTCCATAGGTAATATTAGGATTTCCGGGTTCGATTGCAGATTGATGTCCATCAGCTCCTAATGTTTTCCACCAGTCAGAATTTGTAATACCATCTGAATACATGGTTTGTGATGGTCCACCATGTGAACCATTATCTTGGGTTCCTCCATAAATTTTATAAAATGGTTTAGAATCGTCAACTGCTAATTTGAAATACTGAGTTATTGGTAAATTTCTAATGTATTTCCAGCTTTTTGTTAGATCAAATGTTTCATATAAACCTCCATCAGTACCAAAAAGAATATAATTAGGATCGGAAGCCTTAAATGCAACGGCATGGCTATCAACATGCTTATTCTTTTCATTCATAGTATAAAAAGTCTTTCCGTGATTATCCGATACTTGAACGTAGTTACTCATAAGAAATATCTTCCCTTCGTGATGAGGAGAAGCATACAACTCTTGGTAGTAGTGAGGGCCTGTTCCTCCTGAAATAGCATCAGATTGCTTTTTCCATGATTCGCCTCTATTTGTTGACATGAACACTCCTCCTTTTCTGCGATCTAACTCTATGGCAGCATAAATAACATCTGAATTAAATGGAGAAATGGCTAATCCAATTTTTCCTAAGTTAGAACCTGGAATCCCTTTTGTTAATTTTGTCCAAGTTTCACCTCCATCAACACTTTTGTGAAGACCAGAACCAGAACCTCCACCTAAATATCCAGCTACGGTACGATGACGTTGCCAAGTTGCTGCGTATAACACATCTGGATTTCTCGGATCAATTTCTAAATCAGTAGCTCCAACCCATTTATCATCTCCAAGGGTTCTTTTCCATGTTTTTCCTCCATCTATAGATTTGTAAACTCCTCGTTCTCCACCAGAAGTCCATAAAGGACCTTGTGAAACCACCCAAATTATATTTGAGTCTGATGGATGCACTACTATTTTAGAGATATGTTCTGATTTTTTTAATCCCATATTTTTCCATGAAGCACCATCATCATGACTTACATACAGACCATCTCCAATAGAAACGTGGCGTCCTCCAACATTTTCTCCTGTACCAACCCAAATAGTATGCGGATTGTTAGGATCAATGGCAATTGCTCCCATAGAGAATGATGTTTGATTATCAAAAATAGGCTTCCATGTGGTTCCTGAATTTGTTGTTTTCCAAACACCTCCCGATCCGACGGCAACATACCAAACATTTTCATTTCGAGGATGGATAGCGATGTCTGCTATTCTTCCTGAGGTAAATGCTGGACCAATATTTCTAAGCTTTAACCCAGAAAAGGTGCTATTTGTTATTTCTTGAGCTTGAAGTGGTATTAATAGTAGTATTAATACCAATCCAAACAGTAATTTTGAAAAAGATTTCATATTCTTTAGTTAATTATTTTGGTTAATTTGATTTTTATACCATTTATAACTTGAGATTACCGCAATAAAATGGTATTCTTTTACCATAACAACTTTCTATTTTCATGTTTTTATTTAAACGTTTCGGAAGACAAATTCTCCATAAGTTTTTGAATCATTTCAACACCTTTTTCTAATTGCTCTTTAGCAATGAACTCATTAGCTCTATGAGCCTGTGCTATTGAACCTGGACCACAGATAACAGATTGGAAACCTTCATCTGCAAACTGACCTGCTTCGGAAGCATAGGATACCGTGTTTAATTTTGTTTTACCTGATATACTTTTAATTAAATCTACTACATCCGCATCATCCTTAGTATCTAAATGAGGTACCACTGGATGATTTTCTATGGTTTTAATAGAAAAATCAGGAAAAATCTTTCTTAACTCTTCTTCCCTCTCTTTGCAATATGCTTCAAATTCATTGATGATAGTGCTGACGTTATCTCTTGGAATAGTTCTTAAATCCCAGAAAAAATGTGCTTTATCAGCAATAATATTTGGAGCTATTCCTCCCTGAACCATTCCTATATGAATTGTTGAATGTGGTGGATGAAAGCGATCATCGAATTGTTTATCAGAAATCAGTTGGTTCATTTTATTTTCAAGCCAAAGAATAAGCCTCATAGATTCATGAATAGCACTTACCTCCTGTTTTATTCGACTACTATGACCTTCAGAACCTTGTACATAGGTTTCTAAAATATAGATACCCTTTTGACCAACAATTGGCTCCATTAATGAAGGTTCTCCGATAATTGCATATTTTGGAGTTTCTTTATAAAAGTTTTTAATAGCCGCTGCCAATTCTGAACCTGCTAAACAACCAACTTCTTCGTCATAAGAAAAGGCAAAATAAATAGGCTTTTTCAAATCAGCCTTTACCATTTTAGGCAATACAGCCAAACAACATGCAATAAAGCCTTTCATGTCACAAGATCCTCTAGCATATAGCTTTCCATCACCTTTATCAGTCAGTAAAAAAGGATCTGTTTCCCATTTTTGACCAGTCACAGGTACTACATCAGTATGTCCTGAAAGGATAATACCTCCATCTACTTCAGGTCCAATTCGACAATGTAAGGAGGCTTTTTGTTCTTTTTCGTTGGATACTAAATTCACTTTTACATCGTACGATTCAATATATTCTTTAATCCATTGAATAATACTTAAATTACTTTCTCCTCCAAGTACGGGAAACGATACAAGTTTTGCTAGAATGTTTTCTACGGTCATAGTTAGCTATAATTTATTGCTACTGCTATAATTAGCGTTATAAAGGCAATGCCTGTTAATATTAATAATACTGGAAATATAAAACGAATCCACCTGTCAATAGGCACTCTGCACATACTTAACATGGCTATGAGTCCGCCCAAAGTGGGGTTAATTAAATTCGATAGTCCGTCACCTATCTGAAAGGCTAATATACTTACTTGCCTCGAGAGTCCTAGTGATTCTCCTAAAGGAAGCATTACTGGTAATGTTGCTAAAGCTTGTCCGCTTCCAGAAGGAATAAAAAAGTTAATTACGGATTGTGAAACAGACATGCATACTGCTGATGCATGCAAGGGTAAACCTTCTAATAAAGTAGAAAGTTGATAAGAAATGGTATCACCGATGTTTCCCATTTCCATTAATACTTTAATTGATGTTGCAAAACCAACAAGAAAAGCACCCGGAGCGACAATGCTCACAGATTTTAATACCGTTTCACTCATTTTGGTAGCACCCATATTAGAAACTAATCCACAAAGAAGTGCAATCATTAAAAAGATAGCTGATAATTCATTGATATACCAGTTAAGGTTAAAAACTCCATATAAAATAAACAAAAGGCCAGTGATGAATATCAAAATAACTAACCAGTTTTTCTTTGATATGGTATATTCATCAATAGGTTTCGATAAAGAAAGCTCAGTTGTATCCAAGTTTTGCCCCAAACTTTTAGAAGGATCTGAGTTTATCCTCTTGAAATATCGTACATTATAATATGCCATAACAGACAATGCTGTAAAGCAAAGGAAGCTACGAAGTAATGCTCCAGAAAACATTGGGAGTTCTGCTATTTTATGTCCTGTTCCTACAGTGTAAGCATTGATTGGAGATAATCCGAAACCAACAGTCATTGCTCCAACAGAAATACCCGCAGCTAAAATTAAATCTCCACCCAAAGCGAGACTTAAAACAGCGGCTATGGGAACCATTGCGATATTATTTTCATATCCTATAGATACGCCAAGTAAGCCGTAAACAAAGGTCATTATTACAATAATCAAATGTTTGTTTTTAGAACCTAGCTTTTTTACCAGTGTACCCACGGCATTTTCAACCGCTTTTGTTTTATCCATAAATCCAAACATGATTCCACTGGCAATTACAATAAATATAATCTCTACGGCTGCTTTAAAGCCTAAAGGAATGGCTTTAAACATATCGAGTAATCCAACGGGAGTTGAAGTAATTACTTTATATGAGTTTGGAACTACAGTACTTCTACCATTTACGATAACGCGTTCATACATTCCCGCAGGGATTATATACGATAATATTGTTATGAAAATGATAATACCAAACAACATGGTAATTGCATGGGGTATCTTCTTAAAAAAGGATAACTTAAAAGATTTACTACTCATTAGTTTATGATAATAACATTAATACCCAGCTGCGTTTCCATCTTTTCTACTTTCAGAAGCACCATGGTACACTTTATTTTTGTCATCCCACATAATAGCTTGATAACCTCCGTAAACACCTCTTGCTGTTCCCATTCGATGACCTTTTCCCATTAGCGCTCTTATGGTTGAATATGGAATACCTGATTCTGTTCGTATCATACCTGTATTTGTAGTTTTTTCGCCAGTTGGGCTAGCACCTCCGGTATGATCCCATCTTGGAGCATCACCAGCTTCTTGTAGGTTCATACCGAAATCTATAAGATTCATAACTATTTGTGTATGTCCTTGAGGTTGAAAATCTCCTCCCATTACACCAAAACTAACGTAAGGTTTTCCATCTTTAGTAATAAAGGCCGGGATTATTGTATGGAAAGGTCTTTTACCAGGTTCATAAGTATTTGCCTGTCCTTTTTCTAGACTGAAAAGCTCTCCTCTATCCTGAAGCATAAAACCTAATTTAGGTGGTACCATTCCTGATCCCATTCCTCGGTAGTTACTTTGAATTAAGGAAATCATGTTTCCTTCTTTATCAGCGACAGTCATATATATCGTTTCTCCTGCCGAAATTTTTCCTGCATTGTATTTACCTGCTCTATTTCCAATCAATTTTCTTCTGTCTTCCCCATATTCATCAGAGAGTAATTTCTTCAAGGGAACATCGAAGAAGTCCATATCCGCATAGTATTTCGCACGATCCTCAAACGCCAATTTCTTGGCCTCTGTAAATAAATGAAGATGCTCAGCACTTCCAAACTCGATGTTTGAAAAATCGTAACCTTTTAATATTTGTAGCATTTGCAAGGCAGCAATCCCTTGCCCATTCGGAGGTAATTCCCAAACATCATATCCTCTATAATTCACAGAAACTGGTTCAACCCATTCTGATTTATGGGAAGCAAGATCTTTCGTAGATAAAAAACCACCTTGCTCTTTAATAAAATTAGCAATGGTTTTAGCAATGCTTCCTCTATAGAATTCGTCTCTCCCACCTTTTGCCATTTTTCTATAGGTATTGGCTAAATACGGATTTTTATAAATTTCACCTTCCTTTGGGAGTTTTCCATTGTTTTGATCAATATAGGTTTCGGTAATATTAGGAAAGCCCTTTGATTTATAATATGGAACACTTCGATTCATATACCAAGAAATAAGTTGTGTCAACGGAAATCCTTTTTCAGCATAATCAATCGCAGGAGCTAATATTTCCGTCATAGGTTTTGAACCAAACTTTTTGTGTAGTTCAAACCATCCATCCACAGTTCCAGGAACGCTCACAGGTAGCGGTCCCAACGCAGGTATTTTTTCCAACTTTTGTTTTTTAAAGTATTCTAAGGTAAGTTCTTTGGGAGAGCGTCCACTAGCATTTAGTCCATACAGTTTCTTCGTTTTGGCATCCCAAATAATGGCGAATAGATCGCCTCCTATGCCGCAACCTGTTGGCTCCATAAGTCCTAAAGCAGCATTCGAAGCAATAGCTGCATCAATTGCGTTTCCCCCTTTTTTAAGAATATCCAGTCCTATTTGGGTAGCTAAAGGATGGCTTGTAGCGACCATTCCGTTTTGTCCGAGTACTACAGATCGAGTAGCAAAAGATTTACCAGTAACTCTATCTTGAGCGTTTGTATATTGTATAAAAAGAAATACACTTAAAAGGTAATAAAAGTATTTTCTCATGATTAATTTTTATTCACCTAAAATACAAAATATTACCTACTAAAAAGCGAGAATCAAATTACTTACAATTCTCGCCTCATTTTATATTAAATGATTTTTATTTTTTGTTACACTTATCACAAATACCTTTTACAACTAAATTTACGTTTTCCGCTACAAAACCATCAGGTATTTTTATTTGTGGAATTTTGTGATCTGTGAGACATATGGTTTGCTCACAATAGTTACATCTAAAATGCAAGTGTAAATCAGTTTCTATTTCGCAATTACAATCTTGTTCACATAAAGCATATTTTATTATACCTGTGCCATCATCAATTTGATGTACAATGTCATTTTCTTCAAAAGTTTTGATTGTTCGGTATAAAGTCGTTCTATCAGATTTTTCAAAAGCCTTTTCAATATCACTTAATGCAACGGCGACTTCTTTCTCAGATAATAGCTGAAACACGAGCAATCTCATCGCTGTAACACGAATATTCTTTGATTTTAATAATTGTTCTACTTTTTCCATAGTTAATCGTGATCGTTGTTTCCAAAAGGCTTAATAATAACTCCTAAGCTAAAAATGAAACCATCGGTTGGAGCATAAATCTCAGGAAATGTCGGATTTTCATGTGGAGGTAATACTAAGGGTGAAAATTTACTTTGTCTTTGATCAGTAAAGTTCTCGAAATTAACAAATATGCTTCCGATTTTAAAATTACGCATTAATAAAAGACCCATAGTGACAAAATCAGTAGTTTTTGTTCCATTTGATAAAAATTGCTTTCCAGTGTAGTAAGTTTCATAACCAATTCGCCATTTATCAGTCTCATACATTAGTACACTTCCAGCATTATGTTTAGCGGTTAGTGGTTTTTGAGGATTACCGGGAAGATAATTTAATTGAGCATCAATAAGAGCGTAATTAAGGAACCATCTAAAATCTTTATAAGTAAACTTTATATTAGTTTCAGCTCCTTTACTTAAAATATTACCTTGAGCGTTTTCAAATTTAAAAAAGCCGTTATTCGTATTGTTTAGTAAGAGTCCATTGCTAATGGATGATAAGTAAAACAATTGATTTATAGAGAAAGTTAAATCATCCGTTAGTTTACGGCGATAGTTGAAATCCAAATTTACTCCATATGAATGCTCTGCTTTTATTGTAGACTTGTCTATTCCTAAAATATTTTGAAAGTTAATATATTCAGCCTCTTCGGTAAACATATCGGGGATTTTATAACCTAGACCACCTCCTATTCTTGAGGAAAACCCATTTTTTTTATAAAGCAAAGAAATTTTGGGTAAAGGAAATAACCCAAAGTCATTATTATAATCAATTCTTAATCCAGATTCTAAGATCCAATTGTCGGAAAGATCTAAAACATTATTAACAAATGCACCATAGGTAATATCATTTTGATTTCTTTGTAATTGAGATTTATCATCTTCATTAAAATTAGTAGTATATAAATTGGCTCCAAAGGTCCAATTAATTTTTTCTAAGTCTTTATAATAGCTTATTTCAGTAAAAGTATTGGTTTGTTTACCCTTAAATTGAAAATCAGGAATGATTAAATTCCTGTCAAAGAAAGAAATACTATTCTTAATTTGAAAAGAACTTATAGAATCTAAATTAGTTTCATAGACAAATTGACTACTTAGTCTTTTTGATATGTTCTTTTCAGTGTATTGATGAATTCCATTTTCTCCGTTCTCCATTTTATCCATATCACCACCTTCGCGTTCGTCATAGGTTCCATTAAGCCCAAACCAAATAGTTGTTTTCTCTGAAGGATAGTAAAACAGTTTAGGGTTAAAGGAAATAGATTTTGTTTCTGGAAGGTTACTAAAATGATCGTTTTCTGGATCAAAGGTGTTTTGATAGTGTCCAGAACCATATAGTGTTACTCCAAATTTTTCGTTTCTTTTGCTATAAAACACATTAGCAGTACTTCCAAGGGCTTGTGTTTGAGTTAACATAATATCTAAAGATGGTGTTTCTTCAGGTGTTTTAGAAACCATATTAACCAAACCGGCTATAGCTCCTCCTCCATATAAAGTTGACGAACTTCCTTTAATAATTTCGAATTGTTTTAAATCTAATGGAGGTATTTGAAGAATACTTAACCCACTTGAAAACCCGCTATACAGAGGAAATCCATCTCTTAACAATTGTGTATAGCGACCATCTAATCCTTGAATTCGAATATTCGTATTACCACTGCTTAACGAAGTTTGTTGCATTTGGATCCCAGTACTTTCCCTAAGTACCATAGAAACATTTACTGGATTCATAATGGCTTTTTCTCCTAATTCTTCTGTTCCAATGAACTCTATTCTTGTAGGAATTCTTTTAATTGTTCTGGTACTTCTGGTTGTTTGTAAAACAACCGTTTCAAGTTGATTATTAGCTTCATTGAGTTCAATCGTTAAAGGTTGGTTTGTTGGGGCTGTTATATTAGTATTAATACTTTCAAAACCAATAAATGAAATTGTGATTGTATATTTTCCATTTGGAATATTATTTAGTTTGGCAATACCATCAAAATTAGTGGTAGCTCCTTTTTGAAGCTCTTGAACATAGATAGTTGCCCCCATTAAAGGTTCATTTTCATGACTACTAATCACTTTGATGATAATACTTGATGTTTGTGCATTTATAGAAAGGCACAAGATTACTGTGAGCACAAAGCTCAATATATGTTTGTACATTGAATTATAGTAATATTAAGTTAGATATTGTAATTCACTAAATGGTTCTTTGTGATTCAAATAGTGATACTTAATTTTTAAGGAATCATCAGGGAATTAACCGATGTACACCTCACTTAGTTCTATATTTAACTTATAAATTTGGGAGGCTGCCAAATATTAAAAAGACTATCAAACCTATAAGTAGATTGATAAGAAGTTACTAATAAAGAAAGTTCTTCTGAAGTTACAGGAAGATTGAAAATTAACATTTCTTGGAAAGCAATTGTCATACCACAGCAATTACATAAACAGGTTACTGGGCAAGTATCATGGCTTTCTTCTTCATGCTCATGACTTATCTCTATTTTTGATTGCTGAGTATTCTGAAACAATATAGTATCAGAGCATTCTATCGTTGATAAAATGAGAATTAAAAAGGATAATATGATACTTAATGTTTTCACTGAAACAAAGATATCAATTAATTAAGTGCACACCTTGTGCAAAGTATACCTCTTAATATAATTTTTGATATAAAAACTCTTAATTATTATTGGATTTTCGGTAGGTTGAAGGAGTTACTCCAGTGTTTTTTTTAAAAGCGGCATTAAATGAGGAAAGACTATTGAAACCTGAGTCAAAAGCAATACTTGAAATAGTCAAATCTTTATGTTTAACGAGTAAATCTTTCGATTTTTCTATTCTGAAACTATTGATAAAGTCATTAAAGTTTTGTTTCGCATTTTGATTTATGATTTCAGATGTTTTTTGAGGTGTTTTCTTTATTATTTTTCCCAAATCCGCAAGAGACAAATTGGAATTTAAAAACAATTCATTGTTTAAAATGGATGCTGATAATTGTTGAAATAAAGAAGTGTTTTCATTCTTTTTGAATGCATCTCCATTCAATTCGGTTGTTTTTAATTGAAAAGCTTTTATGCTCAAAAAATAGATTACAAAAGAGTACATAATTGGCCCCACCAAATAGGGTACGGTATTATCGATAATATTTAAAAAATAAGAAACCCAAATAATAACAAAACCAACAACCAATAACTTTAACCATGTCATTACAACACTTTGTGATTTGGTAATTTCGTTATTTTGAAGGTTCTTCCTAATCTTTTTCAATCTTTGAAACCCTAGAAATATATAAAGTGCAAAATGTAAATACACAAAGAAAAGTACACTAGCAAATACAATAATTACCTGTTTGCTATGTGTATCGAACCAACTTTTAGTAACGAATAAGCTTGAAGAAAAAAGTAATATAAAAGGTATTAACTCTAAATAATATTGACGTTTTATTTTAAAATTAATACTCGTCATTCCTAAAATATACCATCTTAATAGTGGACCTATAAGTAACATTAATGTGAGTCCAATAAATATAAATAATGGTTCTAAATCATTGCTAAAATGTAGTACAACTGATTTTCCAATTCTAAAGGCCATAAACGCCAGAATCAACGCCAAAAGATAATTGGTTAAACTAGGTTTCTTTTTTACAAAAAGAAGATAAATAGCAAATGCAGAACCATGTAAAAGGCCTGCACTGCTTATGATGATTAGAAGTATATCTAAAAAGCTCAAGTACTAATGTTTTTGTTCAAAAATAATTGAAAATGTAATTTCCAAAAGAATAACTTCTCATATTTATTTTGCCTTGTCATCACAATCTTTAATAAAAGAAACAAGTCCCATTAAATTGGTAAAATCTCCAATTTTCCAATCCATAGCTCCAATAATTGCATGTTTAGCAATAAGCATTCTATTAATGGGGTTGTTTTCAGTTAAAATGATTTGTTTAATCAATTCTTTAGCTTTTGTTTTACCTTCTTTTTTATACATGATTAAAACGCTAACAGCATTTTCTTCGTCTGTTTTATTTCTATGCTTTGGTGTATATCCGAGCTGTTCAATCATTTTTTCAGCTAAGCTCCAAGTAGACCAAGGGTTTTGCCCAGTGATTAAATTATTATCATGGCTGATTTGGTCTAAATACATAAGCCCTTTGTTAAATATAGCTCCTTGTTGAGTTAGTTTGTCCTGTAATAAAAAAGGAAATATTTCTTTAGCATTGGGTATCAAAAACAATTCTTCTTCATTCGTAAAGCCACTAACCTTCTTGTTTTCTAAAAGAGATTTTCCATTATCTAACTTAACATTTACTAAGGCGGATGGCCCATGGCAAACGGCTCCAATAACTTTATTTGACTGGTAATATTCCTTTACAATTGATTGAATGGTTTTATTTTCGGGAAAATCAAACATGGTTCCTTTCCCTCCAACAAAATAAATAGCTTGATACTCACTAGAGTTCACATTTTCTATGGCTATGGTGTGATTGGTTTTGTTTTGAGCTACAATGTCATTTAAGAAAGCGTAATCATAAATTCCCATATCTTCATCATCGATTACTACTGGAGCCTTTCCTCCTTTTGTACTGGCTATATCTACGTCAAAACCATTTGCTTTAAAAACATAATATGGGCGTGATAATTCGGTAAGTTCATAGCCCGTACTTTTTCCACTCTCTCCCATACTTCCGATACTTGTTACAATAGCCAAAATTTTTCCTTTTTTAGGAAGAATGTTTTCTGATAGATAAGGAATATCTTGAACCATTGTGGCTTCGAGGCTATGGTCTACTGGTGGCAAAACACTCCTTAGCCAGAATACAAATGATACTGCTACGGCGATGATGAAGAGAATAAAGATAGAAACCCATTTTAGAACACGATATTTTTTTAACATAAGATGTGATTTTAATTTTTACGCTAAATACCTGTAAAAAAGCGGTTTCTTATGAGTAAATGATAATTTCGTCAGAGTAAAATATGATTCTACAATAAAATTAACGATATATAATACTAGCTTTAATTGATAAAATGATGTTTTGCATTTTTTTGACATTCATTTGAAGTTTTTTACGCTTTAGACGATTAAGTTGCTTCAAAATATTATTTATGAAACATCAAATATGCTGTCTGCTTTTAGTTTTATCTTCTTTTATTGTTTTCTCTCAAATAGATGAAGAAAAGTCCATTCTGACTGATAGTAATTGGAATAAAGAGATTATAGAATTCCCTGTTGATTGGGCACCGAAAGTGGATTTAAATGGTTTTGAAGAGCTACGTTTCTCTCCATATTGGTCAAATCCGAAAAGTGATCAGTTTTGGTCGTTAATAATGGCTTGGAATGTTAAGAGGAAAAAGCCTTTAACAGTTAAAGAAATAGAACAGAACTTTGAAGGATATTTTGAAGGATTAATGATTCCTAATCATTGGAAAACCACTTTCCCTAGACCCAATGCTCTTTTTTTATCAAAAGGTGGTAATACGACTAATATTACTGGTAAGATGAAGCTTTTTGATGGGTTTCACACAGGAAAAATGATTGAGTTAAATATTGCAGTAAGTCAATACTTTAATAAAAAAGAAGGAAAAAGTACTCTACTATTTAGAATTTCACCTAAAAGCTTTGATAATGCGATTTGGAAATTACTAAGAAGTATAAAAAGGAAGCCCTAAGGCTTCCTGTGTTTTTATGACAATTATACCATCTGTGTTATTTTAGCCGCTTCGCTATGTAAAACACCTTCTATTAAACTGTGTATTTTATTGTTAATAAGTGAACAAGGGACATACCAGGGAGAGTCAACCGCTTGAATGTCCAATTCTTGTTTACTCGCTATATAATTCCAAGAAATTGTGAAACCGTCTTTAGTAGCGTTACCGTTGTCAGTAGAAATTGTAATTCCTAGCTCGCTTTGAACGGCATTTTTTATTTTATCCCAAGAGTTTTCCGATACATTATTAAATGTTTGCTTTGAACATGCGCCCATAATTTTAAGTTTTAGTTAATATTTCCTACTCTTTTTTGGCTTTTCGGAATCCGCCAGTTATAATAAACTTTAAAAAAGGCCTTTAGGTTATTACATAGTAAATTTCACTTTATTTTCTTGTAAAAAATATTTCACGCTATTTCAATCTTAAAAATCTATAAGTAAGGTTTTTACACAAAAAAAAAACACCTATTTAAACAGAAGTTTAAATAGGTGTTCAATTATTTTATAATGCTATATCTAGCAAATGTAAGTTCCTTGATCTACACCTGAATGAAGACAATCATAACCAGGGCGTGGAGTACAATTGTCAGCTGGTGGAACATAGCAACATACTTTTGCTCCGTTTTGATAGATGTAAGATCCATCTCCTCCACATACTGGCTCATAGAAGAATCCTCCTTTGATTTCTTTTAATGTTTCTGTAGTTAATTTCTTAGTACCTTGTAAATTTAAAATTGATTTTTTCATTCTAGTAGTTTTTTATTTTTGGTTAAATAAATGTGATCCGAATATAGTTATTATTTTAAACAAGACTTGATAAAATTTAAATTTTAACTTAATTTTTTTCAATAATTCTCATGATTTATTTTAAAACTGTAAGTATCAGTAAATAATATTTTATCGTCTTCGATTGGGCAATAAAGGAGGTGGCTCTCCCGTAAATGGATTCCATCTTGAAATACTTTTAGCCTCCATTCCAGTGGCTCGTATAACTGCTCGATCTCCATAACGTTCACGCATTTTATCCATAGCCTGATAAAGATTGATTATTTTATCATTATCATCAAACAAATCAATTTGATACCCTCCTTCTACTAAATGACTAAACTTTACACCTATTAAACGTACCAATAAACGCCTTTTATACAAACTTTTATACAACTCTTTTACTAAAGGAATGATTTTATGGTCTGCAGAACTATAAGGGATTCTACGCTGCAAAGTATAGGTTTGAAAATCAGAATAGCGGATTTTAAAAGTTACGCAAGCGGTTAGTTTATTCCCTCTGCGTAATTGATAAATCAAGTTTTCAGTCATTGCTACAATAATGCTTTCTAATTTACGAACATCAGTGGTATCTTTATCAAAAGTACGTTCTGTTGAAATGGATTTTCGCTCATGATATTGTACTACAGGGCTATGATCAATACCATTTGCTTTTTTCCATATAGAAATTCCATTTTTACCAAATACCCGCGACATCATTTCAATAGGCATTTCTTGAACCGTTTTAATTTTCTTAATCCCTAAGTCACATAACGACTTGTAAGTTACCTCGCCAACCATGGGAATTTTCTTAACGGATAAAGGTGATAAAAACGGCTTTTCTGTTCCTTTTTCTATTTTTATTTGATTGTTGGGTTTGGCTTCTCCTGTAGCTATTTTAGATACTGTTTTATTGATTGATAAACCAAAAGATATAGGTAAGCCTGTTTCTTTGATAATCCGTTTTCGAAGATTCGTAGCTAATTGATGACAACCAAAAAAACGATCCATTCCTGTGAGATCAATATAAAATTCATCAATGGATGTTTTTTCATATAAAGGAACCATTTCTTTAATAACTTCAGTGACTGATTCAGAGAATTTTGTATAAATACCAGCATTTCCACGTAATACAATAGCTTCTGGACACAGTTGTTTTGCCATACGCATAGGCATGGCAGAATGAATACCAAATGTACGAGCTTCATAACTACAAGAAGCCACTACTCCTCTATCCGAAGTTCCTCCAATGAGTACAGGTTTTCCTATTAAACGACTATCTTTTAATCGTTCGCAAGACACAAAAAACGTGTCTAAATCCATATGTACTATTGAGCGTTCATTCATGATGCATCTCTTTTAGGACGTGGACGTTGCGCTTTTCTACTATCTGCATACCTAGGATCTTCAATAATTGCTAAACGTTGCATACTACTCACTTCAATAGTTATACACTCAAATTCTTCAATTACTTTCCCGTATAAGCGATAAACTCCTTTTCCTCTAAACGGATACTTTTTTGCTATGGGAGGAAAATGCACGGAATCAATAAAATAACCATCTCTATCTAAAAAGTTACCAAAAAACATAGGTTTACCATTCGAGGTACTTGTTTTTTTAGTGGTTACCAAATAGCCTTCAATCGTCACAAATTGGTTTTTATACAAGTGTAAATCATTCACCTTCATGAGAAAAGGGCTCTCTTCTACTAATAAATCAAAAGGACTACATAATGGATAGCCTAATAATTCTATTTGATCAAAAGCATCTTCTAATGCAGAAGAAAACAATTCGGGGGTTTTATGTGTAATTCGTTTAGACTTGAATAACGTAGGTCGTTCCTCTTCAAAAGTAACTTTGCTAATTTTCATATGAGCTTCCCATAAAAGAGCTCGTTTGTTTCTTTGCGTAAAATCAAACGCTCGTATTTTGATAAGAATAGCTATCTGTTCAATAGAGATAGATACGCGATCAATAAAATCATCTAAACTCTCGAAAGCACCATTTTTTGAGCGTTCTTCTAGTATCTTTTTAATGGTTTTACTTTCTAGAGATTGCAAAAACATAAAACCAATGTATATTTCTTTTCCGTAGATAACCGTTTCATTATAACTTTTATTAATACAAGGAGGTTTAATAATTCCGCCATGCATTCTGGCTTCATGAACATAGAGTTCTGTGCGATAAAACCCTCCAAAATTATTAATAGTAGCAACCATATACTCTAAAGGATAATAAGCTTTCAAAAACAAACTCTGATAGCTTTCTACTGCATAAGAAGCCGAATGTCCCTTAGCAAAAGCATACCCTGCAAAGCTTTCTATTTGTGCCCATATTTCTTGGGTTAATTGTAATGTTTCTCCTTTGTTTTTACAGTTTAAAAAAAACTGATCTTTTACCTTTAAAAACTCTTCTCTAGACCTGAATTTTCCTGACATTCCTCTACGTAACATATCAGCTTCTCCTAAACCTAAACCTCCGAAATGATGTGCGACTTTAATAACATCCTCTTGATATACCATGACCCCATAGGTTTCAGGCATAATTTCTAACATTATTGGGTGTGCATCTTTTCTTCTTTCTGGGTTTCTAAATCGTAAAATATACTCACGCATCATACCCGATTTAGCTACTCCTGGTCTAATAACAGAACTAGCGGCAACAAGTCCTAAATAATCATCAACTCGTAGTTTTTTTAGTAGCATTCGCATGGCTGGTGATTCTACATAAAAGCATCCAATCGCCTTGGCATTTCTGAGTAAATATTTGATTCGTTCATCTTCTTTAAATCGCTGAATATCGTGTATATCTATTGGTTCTTTATCAGGGTGGTTATAGCTCACTATTTCAACTGCATCTTTAATCTTTCCTAGACCACGTTGACTCAAAATATCAAACTTGTAAAGACCAACATCTTCTGCTATTACCATGTCAAATTGTGTCGTAGCATAGCCTTTTGGGGGCATGAAAGTTGCCGTGTAATAATAAATAGGTTTATCAGAAATTAAAATACCTCCTGCATGAATTCCTAAGTAGTTAGGAAAACCTTCAATATAGGCGCTATAAATAACCACTAACTGCGATAATTTATCTAAACTATTATAGTTATAGTTACCTGAGGATAGTACATCAATTTCAGATTTTGGAAGCCCAAATACCTTTCCTAACTCTCTGATAGCAGCCTTGTATTTAAAGGTATTATAAACCGTTAGTAAAGCTGTGTTTTTAAAGTTTTCAAAAATAAAACGGGTAATATCGTCTCTGTCGGTCCAAGAAAAATCAATATCAAAATCAGGCGGATTCTTTCTGTATAAATTGATAAAACGTTCGAAATACAAATCTAATTCCACAGGATCAACATCAGTAATACGTAATAAATAAGCAATAATACTATTAGCTCCACTCCCTCTACCTACATAGAAATAGCCTTGAGATCGTGCATACTCTAATATTTTCCAGTTGATTAAGAAATAAGAGACAAAGCCTTTTTCTTTGATGATATCTAGTTCTTTTTTAATACGTTTATGTATTTCTTTGGTAGGATTCTCATAGCGATACGAAATTCCTTCATAACTTAATTTTTTAAGTAAATCAAAATCACCTTCTTCACTTTCTCCAAATACCTTTTGATTTTTAGGAGTTTCTCCAGAGAAATCAAAATCAATACTACATTGATCCAGTATATCTTGTGTGCTCTTAATAATTTGAGGAAACTCAGCAAAAGCATTTTTAAGTTCTTCTATAGAAAGAATGCCTTCATTTTCAGAAGCTTGTTCGGATACAGGAAGCATACTTAACAAGGTGTTATTATCTATAGCACGAAGTAATCGATGTGTATTAAATCCTTTTTTATGTTCAAAAGTTACTGTTTGTAACACCACAATTTTATTCAAACTATTTTTCCATTTTGAAAACTTTAACCTATTCAATTCTTCCTTTCGTATTCCTATATATTCATTAGATTTTAGAGTAAAATCAATCGCATTTTGAAAAGGGTAAATGACAAAAGTATCTGGTAATTCCTTTGCTTTTCTAGGGATTTCATAAGAGTTTTGATGTAGAAAGCTGGATAAATATTCATTTATTTTTTCAAAGCCATTATTATTTTGAGCCAACATAACAAATTGTTGTTTCGCTCCGTTTCTAAAATCAACCCCAAGTATTGGTTTTACCTTATAATTAGGAGATAACCGAACCATGTCCAAATAAGCCGAAGTATTATTAATATCAGTAATCACAAGCTCTTTAAGCTTTTGTTTTTCAGCCAATTCTAACAATCGTTTTGGGGGGATTGTTCCGTATCGTAAACTGTAATATGTGTGATTGTTTAAAAACATTTCTCAAAATTAACTACAAAAAATAGTTTTTCTTGCTTATATTTGTAGTATTATGAATCATATTGCAAAAAACATTCGTCATTTACGAAAACTAAAAGGATATACTCAAGAACAATTAGCAGATGAAGTTGAAATGACTCGCTCTAAAATAGGCTCTTATGAAGAAGGACGATCCGACCCTCCTATTGATATGCTTATTCGATTTTCAGAGTATTTTACTCTTCCTATAGATGTATTAATCAAAAATGATTTAACCTACGCTACTGATACTTCTTTTATAGAGATCGGAAATCAACGTGTTTTATTCCCTATTTCAGTGGATATGGATAATGAAGATTTGATTGAAGTTGTTCCTGTAAAATCATCGGCAGGTTATTTATTAGGCTATGATGATCCAGAGTATATTGAACAGTTAGAAAAAATAAAGCTTCCATTCTTGCCTACTGGCAAACACAGAGCGTTTCCTATAAAAGGAGACTCTATGTTACCGATGAAAGATGGTTCATATGTAGTGGCTAAGTATTTAGATGATATTCGTGATATAAAAAGCGGAACTTCATACATTATTGTTACTGCAAATGATGGAATGACCTATAAGCGAGTGTATGATAAAATAGAAGAAAGAAACGCCTTATTGTTGGTTCCTGATAATAAAAACTATCAATCATATCATGTTCCTGTTACTGAAGTTTTAGAATTATGGGAGTTTACATGTAGTATTAATACCCAGGAATATGATGAACGTGATTTAAAAATTAGTAGTATTGCTTCTATGTTAAATCAATTAGGAGTAGAATTAAAGGCTTTGGAAAAAATGGTCAGCGCATCGTAATGATTATGTGTTATAAGTTGTATATGTTGAATTTTGAATTTTAAGTAAAGAAATAAAACTAAAAACGGCAGATATAAACAATTATACCACGAAAGAAACTAAAAACTCATAATTCATCACTTAAAACTCAAAATTAAAACATAGGGGTATGAAATATTCGATTGTCGATATAGAAACAAATGGCGGTGATAAAATAACGGAAATAAGTATTCTTGTTTTTGATGGAGAAAAAGTTGTTGACGAATTCACTTCATTGGTTAATCCTGAAAGTAATATTCCTTCATTTATTACCAATTTAACGGGAATCACACAGCCTATGGTAACCAATGCTCCTAAGTTTTATGAAATAGCTAAAAAGGTATATGAAATTACGGAGGATACTGTTTTTGTGGCGCACAATGTCAATTTTGACTACGGAATCATCGGTAAAGAGTTTAAATCACTCGGCTCTAGTTTTAAACGTAAAAAACTATGTACTGTACGACTTTCTAGAAAGTTATTACCCAATAAAAAATCATACAGTTTAGGTAATTTATGTGCTTCAGAAGGTATAAAAATTAATGATCGGCATAGAGCAAAAGGCGATGCCGATGCCACGGTAATCTTATTTAAGAAACTATTAGAGCTAGATAAAGAACAAGAAAAAAGTGTTATTTCTACGTTTTTGAACCCTCGCTCAAGGCAAGCCATCCTTCCTCCACTCCTTCCTAAAACAGTATTTGATAATCTTTCTGAAAAAACAGGAGTGTATTATTTCAAAAATGAAACGAAGGATATTATATATGTAGGAAAGGCTAACAATATAAAACAAAGAGTACTCAGTCATTTTTATGATAAAAAGAAAAAAGAAGTAGCTATGTGTATGGCAACTGCCGATATTACCTATACCGAAACTGGTAGTGAGTTATTGGCTTTATTATTAGAATCTTCTGAGATCAAAAAGCACTATCCTAAATACAATAGAGCTCAAAGAAGAACTGCTGAAAGTATCGGTTTGTTTTCATACGAAGATAGATCGGGAATAATACATCTTGCTTGGAATAAATTAAAGCTGGTTCCTAATCCTATTACTAAATTCTATACGGTTTCAGAAGCCCGAATTTTTGTAGAAAAGTTGTGTGAAAAATTTGAACTATGTCCTAAATATTGCCATTTGCAAACTAATGTAAATAGTTGTTTTCACTATCAGCTAAAAAAATGCAGAGGTGTATGTAAGAAAGAAGAAACTATAAAATCGTATAATGCTCGAGTTAAAGAAGCGCTCGACTCTATAAAATATAAGGAGGATAATTTTATTATTAAGCAATCTGGTTTAAAAGAAGATGAACACGGATATGTGCTTGTTTTAAACGGATTTTATAAAGGTTTTGGCTATCTCAACAATACAAAAGAGGCTTCTTTAGAAGAGTATTTAAACAATATTACTTCATTAAAAGATACTAGGGATGTAAAACGAATACTCAATGCACATTTAAAAAACTATCCAGAAACCCTCACATTACTTGAGGAATCAACACTTAAAATTGAGTAAAGAAATTTGAAAATTCTATAAGCGTTTATTTTTCATTAAAAAAGTCTGTTTATTTCCAAGAATAGGTATCTTCGCGCCCCATGTGGATGTACTTAGGTTTATTAGCAGCGCTCTTTTTAGGATTACATAATTTATGTAAAAAACACGCTGTAAAAGGAAATGAAGTTTTCCCAGTTTTATTGGGAACAATTACTGCTGGTTTTTTACTCTTAACTCCTCTTTATTTAGGTTCTAAATATAATCCTGAAGCTCTAAAAGGAATAAACTTATATATCAGTGATATTTCATGGCAAAACCATGGCTTTATCTTTATTAAGTCCTTAATTATGGCGTCATCATGGATATTAGCATATCAAGCTCTAAAGCATTTACCTATAACCATTGTTACTCCAATTCGATCTGCTGGACCTTTTTTCACCTTTTTAGGAGCTATTTTTATCTACAATGAACAGCCAAATGGTTTTCAATGGGTAGGCTTCTTTTTAATCATATTATCCGTGCTCTTATATTCTCGAATTGGTAAAAAAGAAGGAATTGATTTTAAATCGAATAAATGGATTTTTGCCATTATTGGAGCTACTTTCTTAGGAGCATCAAGTGGGTTATACGATAAGTTTCTAATTCAGAAACTAAGCCTTACGCCTCAAACTTTACAGTTTTGGTTCTGCTGGTATACTACCATTATACTATGTATTATTGTAGCTATAACATGGCTACCTTACAAAGAAAAAAGACAAGCTTTTACCTTTCGATGGTCAATGCCTGCAGTGGGTGTCTTATTACAAACTGCAGATTACTTCTATTTTAAAGCACTCCAAGACCCTGAAGCAATGATTATGCTTTTATCAGCTATAAAAAGAAGTCAGATTGTAATTGCTGTTGTTATCGGAGGTATATTATTTAAGGAGAAAAATAAAAGAAAAAAGTTAGTTCCATTGGCTGGAATTATTATTGGAGTATTTTTAATACTATACTCAAAATAAAAAAATCCTGCTTTGTTTTAATAAAACAGGAATTTTCACATAAAGTTTAATGTTTCTCTTTCTTCATCGTTAGAATTTCTCCCAACAAAAAAATAAATCTGATGATTTATCTATGCAATATTATCATTAATTTAAACGCTGCACAATTGGTAGAACCCCTAAACTATTCATAGGGTTTTTCCCTAGTGTTTACGCTGAAAACCCTAGAATTTTATGAGGAAAAAGTTAGATTACTTTTAACTTGGTTTTTAATGTGTTTATAATGAGTAAAGTAGACTTTTCATTAAGCTATACATTATGATATAGAATTTCGGGGTAACTAAGCTAAAAAAAAGGCTTTTTCAATTCTCACGAACGGAAAAAACCTTTAAATCGCTAATCAAAAAATTAACTTACTACTACGCTGTAAACATACAACCTAATTGTATTTATATCTTTGAAAAAGAGATAATTGGTAGCAGTACATCGTTAACTGGTATAATTTTAGAGATAAGTGGTATAAATAAAAAAAGCTCATTAAATTTTAATGAGCTTTTATCTATTTTTTATCAGATTTTAGTTATTTCTGATGTTTCTATTTCTATAATCAGGTAATGTTGGATTATCAGGATCGCTAAAGTCATTTCTAGGATCTCCATCGCCATTTGCATCTTCATCTTTAGTAAGTACGGCATCATTATCATCATCTACATCCAAGAAATCAACTGTTCTATCTCCATCTGTATCATCATTCCAAGGCTTACCATCACCATCTACGTCTTCATAAAAAGAAGGTACATTATCTCTATCGTGATCTGTATCTTTTATAAAATCATACAATTCTACGTAATATAGTAAAATCTTGTTAGGAAGTGTTCCTGCATTTCTATATGAGATACCTGAAGGTAATATGAAAAAACCTTTACCTCCATTTTCATATCGTATAGGACCGTTGTTTGTAACGTTATTTCCATTTTTAAAATGTACCCAAGGATATCTCCACCCAGGAATAACATTTACTTGGTTAAACCATAAAGGATCAATTAAATCTTGTTCTTTTTTAACTTCAGTAGTATTTGTTAAAGTTCTTAACTTATACACAGGAAAAATAGAATCTATCACTGTTGGAAAACCTTTCTCTACGGTTGGTGTTCCTTCATTTTGAACAAAAACATAATAGGTATAATCGATATCAAACTCATTTACAGTCTTTGTAATCAATCTATTATCATCAAACAAAGCAGTTTCTCCACTTTCTATCGGCATAATAGAGTCACGTTCTTCATTAAAATAGTTATTCTTTAAAAATTTAACAATTGAATCGCTATCTTTTTGAGCCTGTGCTTCGTGATCAAATTCATCAACTGCTGTATTGTTACTATTGCTACATGCATACAAAGTCACTCCAGCAACCAAAACGTATAAGAAATGCTTAATTTTTATCATTTAGTTCTAATAATTTTAATGCGCAATTTACCATTTTTATACCTTTGTAAAAAAAAATTAATAAATTTTAAGATTTTATATGAGAATCGATAAATATTTGTGGTGTATTCGGCTTTTCAAAACGAGAAGTATTGCTACAGATGCTTGCAAAAAAGGGCATGTAAAAATTGATGGTAAGCCTATAAAACCTGCAAGAGAAATTTATGGTAACGAAGAACTTTTGATTAGAAAGAATCAAATTAATTATAAAATAAAGGTCTTAGACATCCCTCCGAACAGAGTTGGGGCTAAATTGGTAGACCTATATAGAAAGGACTTAACTCCAAAAGAAGAGTTTGAACGTACCGAACTTTTAAAATATTCGAAAGACTATTATAGAAAGAAAGGAACAGGAAGACCCACTAAAAAAGATAGAAGAGATATTGAGGATTATCAAACTGATAATGAAGATTAGTAATGATACTCTAAATGTATAAATTTCATAGATTATATGATTGCACAAAACAATATAATATTAGACAACATACAGATTGAGCAGAAAATAAAGAGAATAGCTTATCAAGTATATGAAACCAACAGTACAGAAAAGGAGATTGTAATTGCAGGAATTTCAAAAAATGGATATGTGTTGGCTGAAAAACTGGCACAAGTAGTTGCTGAAATATCACCTATTAAAACAACTCTTTGTGAAGTTTTTATAGATAAAAAAAATCCGATCAATTCGGTTTCTACTTCAATAGAAAGAACCGAATACGAAAACAAAGCTCTTGTATTGGTTGACGATGTTCTAAATTCAGGAACAACACTTATATACGCTGTAAAGCATTTTTTAGATGTTCCTTTAAAAAAGTTTAAAACAGCGGTTTTAGTAGATCGAAACCATAAGAAATATCCCGTTAAAGCAGATTTTAAAGGAATATCACTTTCTACTTCTATAAAAGAACATGTGAATGTAGAATTCAAAGATGAACAAACAATAGCTTACTTAATTTAAAGTAAGCTATTTATTTCTTCGGCAATAACTTCACCTTCTTTATTATCTATATTTATAGTATGTGCAGCCATACTATAATAGTTGTTTCTTTCGAAAATATGCTTTGCTACAAACTCTAGTAAATCTTCATTTTTTAACTCTGCTACTAAAGGTCTTTGTTCTTTCTCTCCTTGTAACCTATTTACAATAGTTTTAATAGACGCTTTTAAATAAAAAGAAGTGGTATTATCCGTCTTTCTAATTATATCCATATTATTAGCGTAACATGGAGTACCTCCTCCTAAAGATAAAACATAGTTATCATTATTAGCTAAAAGCTCTTTTAAGTACTTATTTTCGATTGTTCGAAAGTAAATTTCACCTTTGTTCGCAAAAATTTGAGGAATAGTTAAATTTTCTTTTTCCTCAATATAGTCATCTAAATCTATAAAAGGTAATTGCAAGTTTTTTGCTAAAATTTTGCCAATGAATGACTTTCCACTTGCCATGTACCCTAAAAGAATTACTTTCATAATTATTGATAATTAAACGCTTACAAATATCAGTAAAAAAAACTTAAAAAAAGTTTTTGTGAATTAAAAAACCGTTGTATATTTGCACCCGCAATCGCAGATATGCAAAAGCAAAAAAATGACCGGGTAGCTCAGTTGGTAGAGCATCTCCCTTTTAAGGAGAGGGTCCTGGGTTCGAGCCCCAGCCCGGTCACAAGAAGTTAAGCAATTACGCTTAACTTTTTTCTTTTAAGCGCATATGGCGGAATTGGTAGACGCGCTGCCTTGAGGGGGCAGTATTCATTATGAATGTGGAAGTTCGAATCTTCTTATGCGCACAAACCGAGAGTTAAAACTCTCGGTTTTTTTATATCAGTAGTTTTACTAGTCTACTAAGGGTTTTCCCTGATATCACGTTTAGGGGTTTTAGGTATTTGACAAAATCTTCTTTTACTATATCTTTGAATCAAATTATTCTCATAAAGCTATTTATGAAAAACTAAAACCATAAAGCATACTACCTTAAAACCAAAACTCTTACATAACATTCGTTTGTTAGTAAGAGTTTTTTAATGCTCTAGTATTTGATGTTCTTTTTATCAAATATGAAGAAAATTAAAATCTAGTTATTTTATTTATTGTTATTATTCAATTCAATCGCTTCTTCTCCGAATTATATCCAATATTCATATTTTATTGATTTCGAACATGTTCAGGGAAAACCCTTAACATAACTAGTATTCTCCCTAGTTTCTAAACTAGTAAAAATGAGTATTTTATTTAATGAGTCCAGGCTATATATTTGTAACATAGATACCCCCTACCGTTCTTTTTATTTTTTAATTTTAATATTTCCAGCTATATGACGTTTAATAGTTATTTAAAGAAGAAGGAGTTTGATAGTAAAATAAATTTACTGGAAAATAATATCAAGAATTACCTATACGATAATGAGTATGAAGTAGATTCGAAACGAGTAAGAAATTTAGTTCAGTGGAATCACACAGTGAAAGACCAAAAAATTGTGAGAATGATTTATCCGAATGAACATTGTAGTAATGATTTAAAAAAAATAGTAAGAAATTTTATACAAACTGAATTCAACGGGTTTGAATAAAGAAGAGATTCTACTTACTTTCTATTTGAATTATATTAACGAAAAACCATCAAATTTAATTTTGATGGTTTTTTTATATGCGTAATTTATAATATTCACAGATAATTAACGGTATAAATTGGTTTAATTGCTATTTTCGCAGTATGCAAAATAAATACATACTTATAATCACTATGTTGTTCATTAGCTTCATAGTATCGGCGCAAGACAATAATGGAAATAGGTTGAAGGGACAGATTGTTGATACTGAAACTAAAAAACCGTTAAGTGCTGCACACGTATTAAACTTAAATACAGTTAACGGAACCATCACTAATGAAAAGGGATTATTTGAGTTAGTAGCAAAAGCAAATGACACGGTATTGGTATCTTTCTTAGGATATTCATCAATAAAAGTAAAAGTAACGAATGACCTTTTAAAAGGAAATGAAGTAGAAATTTCTTTATCTGAAAAGCCTGAAGAAATAAAAGAAATTGTAATTAAGTCAACAAAGCTTATCGGTGTTTTAGAAGTAGATGTAAAACAAGTTCCAAAGGATAGATTCACGAGAATACATATTAATGGGTTACCTCAAACCTATGAAGTAGGGCGTCCTCAAAAAATTAGCTCTCCAATAGCCAAATTGTTAAATCCTGTAGATTTAGTATATAACTTATTTGGGAAAAAGCCTAAACAGCTTCAAAAACTTCAAAAACTTAAAAAGGAAGATGATTTAAGAAAAATGCTAGCGGGTAAATTTGACAGAGAGGTGATGATGGAGTATTTACAAATGGACAGAACTGAATTGCATAAACTGTTATCAGATTGCGATTACTCTGAATATTTCATAAAAAAAGCAAGTGACCTACAACTTATTGAGGCTGTATTAAATTGTTATGAAAATTATAAGGCTATCAAGAAAGGTAAAATTGATAGAAATAGAATAAACATAGACAATAAGTAGGGAATTCTTAATAAAGGTTGTTTTATTATTACGTAAAAATAACTTTTAAATAATGAATATGAAAAAAATCAAAAACCTACTACTACTTTGTTTTGTTTCTGTAATGATTTTTGGATGTAGCGGAGATGACAATACACCGAATAATCCTTCAACAGGACCTAATACAGAATTAAATAACCCTATCAATGACTTTACTTGGAAAGCTATGAATTCTTGGTATAATTGGCAGGATAAGGTACCTAACCTTGCGGATAGCAAAGATGATAATTTAGATACCTACTATAGTTATTTAAACTCTTACTCCTCTCCTAACGACTTATTTGAATCTCTTATTTATAAAAAAGGAGAAGTAGATCGTTTTTCTTGGTTTATTGAGGATTATATTGAGCAAGAGCAACAATTTCAAGGAACTTCAACTAGTTTTGGATTTAGCCCTAGAGGTGTTAGAACGAGTACTAACAGCATCATCATGGTAGTTGCTCATGTATCTAAAAATTCACCGGCTTCAGAAAAAGGAATTAAGAGAGGTGATATCATCCTAGGAATTAATGGTCAAACATTTACCGATGCTAATTATCAAACCGTTGTTCAAGGATTATACAATGACAATGCTGAATTTATTTTTGGAGAACAAGATGGTATTACTGAAAAGTCTAGAATAAGTTTAACTCGAAGACAAGTAAGTGATAATCCTGTTCACGTAACTAAAGTTTTTAATGATGTAAATGGTAAAAAAGTTGGATATCTTGTTTACAGCGGATTTAGATCATCTTATGACGAAGATTTAAACAACGCTTTTGCCACTTTCAAATCAGAAGGTATACAGGAATTAATATTAGACTTTAGATATAATGGCGGAGGATCGGTATTAAGCTGTGGATACTTAGCTAGTATGATCTATGGAGAGGGAACTGGACAAGATATTTTTGCCAAAACAAGATATAATAGCAAACATCAAAACCGTGGCTACAACTTACCTTTCCTTAGTGGAATTCGTCAATATGACGCCCAAGGGAATTACTTACCAGGTCAAGACATTCCTTTAAATCGATTGACAGGTATTTCAAAAATTTATGTGATCACTTCATCTAGAACCGCTTCTGCAAGTGAAATGATTATAAATGGTTTACGTCCATATATAGAAGTAGTAACTGTAGGTAAAAAAACGTATGGTAAAAATGTAGGATCAATTACTTTATATGATGCTCCTACTTCTGATTATACAGATAGAAGTGCAGCAAATAGTTCACATAAAATGGCCATGCAACCTATCACTTTTCAAATTTTTAATAAACTTGATCAAAGTGATTATACTCAAGGCTTTGAACCAACAATTGATCTGAATGAATTTGCTAGCTGGAATAATTTCTTAGCATTTGGAGACGAAAATGAAGTACTGTTAAAAGCAGTATTAGATAATATCAGTGGGCGCTCTTCAAGAGTACAGCTTTCTAATGACTTAGTTGAAGTGCTTCCTATGAAATCGGAAAATAGATTTGAAAACGAAATGTATTTCGAAAGTAATTTTGTTAAAAATAATTTCAAATAATACTTACCACTACATATTGAAAGTAAAGAAAGCAGTAAAATTTACTGCTTTTTTTGTGCTTCTAATTCGAGGAAAAGAACTAAATTTACACCTTTTTAAAACACACACAAACACAACTAATAATGATTCATTTCTTTGGAAACGTAAATAGCAAAATCTTTGCTGTGCAAACAACAGAAGAATTAACTGCTGAAACTATTTCGAAGCTTACTTGGTTATTTGGAAACCAATCTAAAATAAACATGGCGTCACTTGACGCCTTTTTTGTTGGGCCAAGAGCAGCGATGATTACTCCTTGGAGTACTAATGCCGTGGAAATTACTCAAAATATGGGGATTTCTGGAATTGTTAGAATTGAAGAATTTGAAGCAGTTTCTGAAGATTATTCTGATTTCGACCCTATGATTTCTCAGAAATTTAACGGATTAAATCAGGAAACTTTTACTATTAATATTGAACCTGAAGCTATTTTAGAGATAGAAGATATTGCTGCTTATAATGAGCAAGAAGGTTTAGCATTAAATGAAGAAGAAATTTCTTATTTAGAAGAAGTATCTCAAAAAATCGGACGAAAGTTGACAGATTCTGAAGTATTTGGATTTTCTCAAGTAAATTCAGAGCACTGCCGTCATAAGATTTTTAATGGAACTTTTATTATTGATGGAGAAGAACAACCTACTTCCCTATTCAAGTTAATTAAAGAAACTTCAAAGCAAAATCCTAATGATATTGTTTCGGCTTATAAAGATAATGTAGCTTTTATTGAAGGGCCTAAAGTTGAGCAATTTGCTCCAAAAAGTGCCGATGTTCCTGAATATTACGAAACAAAGGATTTCGAATCAGTAATTTCATTAAAAGCAGAAACTCATAACTTCCCTACTACTGTAGAACCTTTTAACGGTGCTGCAACAGGGTCAGGAGGAGAAATTAGAGATAGATTGGCTGGTGGTAAAGGATCTATTCCTTTAGCTGGTACAGCTGTATATATGACTTCTTACTCTCGTTTAGAGGAAAGCCGTCCATGGGAACAAGCAATGGATGAGCGTAAATGGTTATATCAAACTCCAATGGATATCTTAATCAAAGCATCAAATGGTGCCTCTGATTTTGGAAACAAATTTGGTCAGCCATTGATTTGTGGATCTGTATTAACTTTCGAGCATGAAGAAGATGCTAGAAAGCTTGGATTCGATAAAGTAATTATGCAGGCAGGTGGTATTGGATATGGTAAGAAGGATCAAGCGATAAAAGATACACCTAAAGAAGGTGATAAAATAGTAATTCTTGGTGGTGAAAACTATCGAATTGGTATGGGAGGAGCTGCGGTTTCTTCAGCAGATACTGGTGAGTTTTCTACAGGGATTGAATTAAATGCAGTTCAAAGATCGAATCCAGAAATGCAAAAGCGTGCTGCTAATGCTGTAAGAGGAATGGTAGAAAGCGAGGAAAACTTTATCGTTTCTATTCATGATCATGGTGCTGGAGGACACCTAAACTGTTTATCAGAATTAGTAGAAGAAACAGGTGGAAATATTGATTTAGACCAACTTCCTGTTGGTGATCCTACCCTATCTAATAAAGAAATCATTGGTAATGAGTCTCAAGAAAGAATGGGATTAGTTATTGCTGATCAACATATCGATACTTTGAATAAAATTGCAGAACGTGAACGTTCTCCAATGTATACTGTAGGAGATGTAACTGGTGATCATAGATTTACTTTCGAGTCTAAAACTAATGGTAATAAACCAATGGATTTAGCATTGGAGGACATGTTCGGAAGTTCTCCTAAAACGATTATGACAGATAATTCTGTTGATAGAAAGTATGTTGAGTTAAACTATACTACTGAAAATTTTACTGAATATTTATCTCAAGTTCTTCAATTAGAAGCTGTAGCATGTAAGGATTGGTTGACAAATAAGGTTGACCGTTGTGTTGGAGGAAAAGTAGCAAAACAACAATGTGTTGGAAGTCTTCAAATTCCTTTGAATAATGTTGGTGTTATGGCCTTAGATTATAAAGGAAAAGAAGGAATAGCAACTACCATCGGACACTCTCCTATTTCTGGATTAATTGATCCTGAAGCTGGAAGTAAAAATTCTATTGCTGAAGCATTAACAAATATTGTTTGGGCTCCTTTGAAAGATGGTTTACAATCAGTTTCTCTTTCTGCTAACTGGATGTGGCCATGTAGAAATGAAGGTGAAGATGCACGTTTATATAAAGCTGTAAAAGCCGTATCTGAGTTTTCAATTGATTTAGGAATCAACGTTCCAACAGGAAAAGATTCTTTATCAATGAAACAAAAATACCCTAATGAAGAAGTTATTTCTCCAGGTACCGTAGTGATTTCGGCAGCTGCAAACTGTAATGATATTACTAAAGTAGTTGAACCTGTATTAAAAGTTAATCAAGGAGATATTTACTATATCAATCTTTCTCAAGATGAATTTAAATTAGGAGGAAGTTCATTTGCTCAAGTTGTTAATAAAATAGGAAATCATGCACCTACCATTAAAGATGCTGCCAAGTTTAAAACAACGTTTAATGTTTTACAAAAGTTAATCAGAGATGAAAAAGTAGTTGCTGGTCATGATGTTGCTTCTGGAGGTTTAATCACTACTCTATTAGAACTTTGTTTCGCAGATGTAAATGTTGGAGCTAATATTGATTTAACTTCTTTAAGTGAATCTGATAGTATAAAAGTATTGTTTGCTGAAAACTCAGGAATTGTTTTCCAAGCTGCTGATAATTCTGTTGAGGCTATTTTATCAGATAATGAAATCGAATTCTTTAAAATAGGTTCAGTAACAGAGTCAGATCGTTTAAATATTAAAAACAATGCCGACGTATTTGCTTTATCCGTTTCTGAATTAAGAGATACTTGGTACAAAACTTCGTTTTTATTAGATAGTAAGCAAACGGCTAACGATTTAGCGAAAGATCGTTACGACAATTATAAGAATCAACCATTAAAATATATTTTCCCTACTAATTTCACCGGGAAATTGACAGACATTGTAGGAAATGTTTCTAACAGACCGAAAGCTGCAATTATTCGTGAAAAAGGATCGAACTCAGAAAGAGAAATGGCTAATGCCATGTATTTAGCTGGTTTTGATGTTAAAGATGTTCATATGACAGATTTAATTTCTGGACGTGAAACTTTAGAAGATATTCAATTTATTGGAGCTGTTGGTGGTTTCTCTAACTCAGATGTTCTTGGTTCTGCTAAGGGTTGGGCCGGTGCATTTTTATACAATGAAAAGGCTAATGCTGCTCTTAAAAAGTTCTTCGAAAGAGAAGACACTTTATCAGTAGGTATTTGTAATGGATGTCAGTTATGGATGGAGTTGGAATTAATTAACCCTGAGCATAAAGTTCATGGTAAAATGGTTCACAACGATTCTAATAAGCACGAAAGTTCATTTACTTCCGTTAAGGTTCAAGAGAATAATTCTGTAATGTTATCAAGTTTAGCAGGAACAGAATTAGGAGTATGGATTTCTCATGGAGAGGGTAAGTTTAATTTACCAGAATCAGAAGATCAATACAATATTGTAGCAAAATATGGTTACGAAGGTTATCCTAACAATCCTAACGGATCAGATTATAACACAGCAATGATGTGTGATAAAACTGGACGTCACCTTGTAACAATGCCACATATTGAGCGTTCTACTTTCCAATGGAACTGGGCTAATTATCCAAATGGAAGAAAGGACGAAGTATCACCATGGTTAGAAGCTTTTGTGAATGCTAGAAAGTGGATCGAAAGTTTAAAATAATTTTATGAAAAATTATTAGGTTATTTGATATAAAAAGCTCTATATTTGTAGATTGATAATATTAGTCTATTTTAGAAGGGTTTTAGATTAATAATATTTTCAAATAAGGCGCGAATTCGCGCCTTATTTATTTTTACACTCATTTTTAAAGTGTTAGATTTATTTACTTCCTCTTGTATTTTGTTTATAATCAATATATTGTGAAAAATAATAAATTACTTACAGCAAGGTACAGTACAAGCATTAAACATGTAAAAAGTATTAAAGACTCAATACTTCCGGATATAAAATTTTAAAACTAACATAAAAAAATGGTAGTTAAAGCTCTAACTACCATTCTATATTACTTAATTTCGAATCCTATTTCTGGAGACTATCGATTTCAATTTTTGTTTTACATGCTTTCCTACATCATAAATCATTTGTTCATTACTAGGAAAAGGTACTGCTCTTAATGTCAGCAAATTGATAAAGCTATCTTCAAGAGCCCTTCTGTCACCATCAGAAGTAGCATAGGTATGCTCAAAAATAAACTCGCTCTGCAATGGAAAAGACTCTAATAACTGTTCACTAGCATTGTCAAAATACCTCACCTGCCCTACAACTTGAACAGATTTAGATTGAGTAAATCGATAAAAATTACATCGAGCAGTAATAAATTTATCTACTTTAATTTTATTTCCTAAGCTATCCTTTCTAACATTACCATTAGCATCAACGGCATATTTAAAACCATCTTTTATTTGTCTCTCCTTTACAAATTCTTTTTCATAAACATGTTCTGGTGATATAATAATATCTCTAAAAAGCAACTCTAAGGTATAATCATACTTTAATCTTGGCTGCTTTTGGTTATGGTATACAGTCCAGAAATCATTTAAATGATACGCTTCAAAATTTAATAAATCATCTTCCAATCTTGTAGGTATCACTTTATCTGTTTTGTTTTCAAGAGAAACAAAAACAAAATCAGTTCCAATTTGGTGACATTCATTCATTAAGTTTCTTACATCCTTATAGTTAGGATTAATCCTATCAATGTACTCAAACTCCTTGTAAGCAGCTCTATAATCTTGCTTATTTCTTGACTCAAAAACTGACTTTGCTTTTAAATATAAATGTTCAGAAAGATCGCTTTTTGCAGCAATAATATCGTCATCATAATTATTGATTTTGAACACCGCATTTCTTCCCGTAGAAACAAGTTTTAATGGTAACAATGGTTTAATCTTCGCTTGTCTTCTCTTTAAACCATTATAAGTATTAAATATTTCTTCTAAATTCTCAGGATTACGATCCCTCTTTAAAAAATCAATTCTGGATAAATCTCTAGAAGTTGCCTTAGTAAAGGCATCCTGTAACATAACAACATAAGGTTCGTTTTTCTCCTTAAACTTATTACTTACCAATTTTTTAACCGATAACTTTATCGCTTCGTCATAATTTCCTTTATTGATAGCTTCTTGTGTAGATTTTACACTACTACATGCGTAAATCCATAAACAGACCACCATCAATAGCACAGTTTTTCTCATAAAATAGTATAGTTTCGTTCATCTGGTCATTCAAAAAAGATACCAAACTTTTCTCACTTTACAAAACTATACTATTTTAAATTACTTTCTAAGTTCGTTTCAATTTTTCAACAAAAAACATGATGATCACAAATAATATACATCATCCTAATTTTAAAAAAGTTATCAATACTTAAGTTTACATTACTTTACTGATGGTAGACTCTCCTATAACAATGCCTTTTCTCAAACTAGCTTCTCCTTTATATAAAATTTTGGCTTCTCCATATGAAGTTACTTTTACTCTTTCTGAAGCATTCACTTGATAAGTTCCATCTCCATAAGCCGTAACCTTTGTTTCTTTGGAGGGAACATCATAAGCCATTACTTTACTGGCTCCATAAGCTGTTATCTTTTGCTTGTTAACATTTCCTTTTCTTAAATTTAAGTAACTTTCTCCGTAAATGGTAACATTCAATTGATCAAGATTTACCTCATTAATGGTTACTTCAGAATCACCATAAATGCGAAGTTTACATTCGTCTTGTTTTAAAGGACTTTCAAAGGATATCTTTTCTTCTCCTCTTACTGAAAACACACTAACATCACTATAGGTAATGGTTACCACTACTACCCTATTTTTATATAAAGGAACTTTTCTTTTATAACCATCATGGTATATCTTCTTACTTTTTGTGTATGTTTTTGCTCCTTCCAGGTACACTTGAAGTGTTCCGTTTTTAACTTCATATTTAAACTTATCTCTAGGCACACTTATATCTTCAATAACAATACTAGGTGTGTTTCCTTGTTTGAAAACAGCTTCAATATGTGGACTCACAATAATCTTATCGAAATTATTTGTCAGATTAATACTTTCTTGAGCAGATACCATCATACTTATTAAGAATAATAGTCCGAAAACAGAGGTAAATTTAAGCTTCATACATTTAGGTTTTAATGATTGATATAAAAAAGACTGTTCCATTTTTTATTTGTGACACTTCCATTTAATTTATTCAAATTTCAAGTATTTGATTAGATTTACTTTAGTAGCTAAATAAGCCTTTATGCCTACAACAATAAAAACAAGAAGTGTTAGTATTATCGGTGTAATTACATAGGGAGAAAACGGCATATCGATACGATATACAAAGTTTTCTAACCAGTTTTGCATAAAGTAAAAACTTAAAGGGATTAGAATGATTGTAGCATAAATAGCTATTTTTAAAAACACTTTTATCAATTGGAACATAATTTCTTGAACTGAAGCTCCTAAAGTTTTACGAATAGCTACTTCTTTTAAACGTTGTTGTATAGTTAGTGTTGCCAAAGCAAATAACCCTAAGAGAGAAATTAAAATTACAATTGCTGTTAAAATAGTCAATATCGTTTTTTGCTTTTGGTATTTTACAAATGTTTTTTGAAAATTCTTATCAAGAAACTGATGGGTAAATGGATAATCTTGCTCAATATTTAATCTCCAATATTTTTGAATGAATTTGATCGTTTCCTGTATGTTTTCAGGTCTGATCTTAAATTGAATGCTGTGGAAGTTATATTGCTTCATCCAACCGAAAGTATTCCAGTGATAAAAAAACGTTGGAGGAATTTCTCTTTGAAGTCCAAATACATGATAATCTTTTACCATTCCAACTACTTTAAACTTGTTATTATCTTCAGGAGATAGATATCCCACTTCTACTTCCTTACCTATTGGCTCGTTATAAATTCCCAATCCTTTAGCCATTGTTTCATTGATAAGGATATTTCTAATAGTATCTGAAGCGAACTTCTCCTGTAAACCTCTTCCCTTTACAATATCTATTTTAACCATATCCAGATAATTGAAGTCAATTGCATTACCATTTGAGTTCACTACTTTGTCCTGATAATTAGTATTTGTAGAATTTGAACGCCCTCCATTTGGCACAAAAAAATCACTTGTTACATCAGTAATATTTGGGTGCTTAACAAGTTCTTTTTTAGCTACCATATATTTGTTATAGCGATCTGATCTACTATCGTTCATGTTTACCAATAGGACTTGTTCTCCAGAAAAACCTAAATCTTTTTCCATCATATAGTTCACTTGTTTATATATGATGATAGATGCTGTTAAGAAAAATCCTGAAATCAAGAATTGAAGCCCTAACATGATGTTTCTAATAACAATACCTCTTTTACTTCTTGTTATATTTCCTTTTAATACTTCAGAAGACTTGAATCTTGAAAGTTTAAATGCCGGTATATATCCAATTACCAATGATAAAATTACTGTTGTAATAAATATGTTGAAAATAACACCTACTTCATTTATTAAAGTAATGTCCTTATTCATGAAGTCGTTGAAAGAAGGAAGTACTAATTCAACCAAAATTAAAGCAAAAACAAAAGCAATAGTTCCTTGTAATAAGATCTCCCCAGTATATTGTGTAATTAAAGAGAATTTGGATATCCCTAATGTTTTCTTTACTCCTACTTCTTTGGCTCTTTGTTCAGCAGAAGCAATAGAAAGATTGATGAAATTTACGCATGAAATAATAAGAAGCAACACACCCAAAGAAAGCAATATCAAAATAAGTTGATAATTCCCTTTTCCTTCAGGTCCCGCATCTTCTGTATACGCTTCTAATCGAATATCTTCAAAACTCTCCAAAAGAATTTTAGTCCCAAATTTCTCTGCCCATTCTTTAGGAGTTACCCCATCCTCTTTTGACTGAGGTAACACTTGGTTTTTATACCAAACTTGATTCATTTTCTCTTGAATATCTTTAGCATTACTACCTTTCGTAGTTTTAATCAAAAGTCCGTGTGAATAGCTCCCCCAGTTTCCTTCTGGATATTCATTGAATTGAATTACCAAATCGGGCTCCATAAAGTGCTTCCCTTTAATTTTGAATACGGTAGTAATGGTGCATATTCTATCATCAAAACTTAAGGTTTTTCCAATTGCCGAAGTAGTTCCGAAATACTGTTTTGCCAAACTTTCCGATATAGCAACATTATTCTTTGCTTCTTTAAACTTAGATACCGAACCTTTGGTAATTTTGAAAGGGAAAAAACTAAAAAAAGTTGCCTGGCCTTCCATTACCTTATTCGTGTACTGCTTTTTCTTACCAGTATCCACTAGTTTCGATCCATACCAAGAGTTACTCATGTAAGTTTCAACTACTTCTGGTATATCACTTTCATAGGCAGGTCCCTCCATCGTTGTACTTGTAGCCCAGATATCTCCATGAGACATATCATGAACCACACGATATATTTGATCTCTTTCTGAATTTTCTTTATTATATGTTTTTTCATCATTAAAGTAAAGAAGTACTAGGACCAGTACACCTAAACTTAAGGTTAATCCTGATATATTTACAATTCCATTTAACCAATTTTTCTTTTGGTTTCTAAAGAATATTTTAAACCATGTTTGGAACATAATTATTCGAATTTTAAATGCTTTATTAAATCTATTTTGGTTGCTTTAAATGCTTTGAATCCCACTACTACAAATACAAGAATTAACAGAATAATTGGAGTAATTAAATATGGCCATAAAGGCATATTAATTCGATAAACGAAGTTATCTAACCAACTTTGCATGAAGTAATATGCGGCTGGGATTAATAAAGCTGATGCTATTAATGTTATTTTAAGGAATACTTTAACTAATTGAAAAGTAATACTATTTACCGAGGCACCTAAAGTTTTTCTTATAGCTACTTCTTTTAATCGTTGTTGAATTGTTAAGGTTGCCAAGGCGAATAATCCTAGTAAAGCTATTGCTATTACAATGATGGAAAGAATTAAGAACATTGTTTGTTCTTTTCTATACTTTTTATAAGTTTTAGCAAACTTCTTATCCAAAAATTCATAGGTAAATGGATACTTTGCATCAATATTCGTTTTCCAAAACGCTTCAATTTCATTGATCGTTTCTTCAAAACCTTCCAGTTTAACTTTAAATTGAATTGCTGAAATCCATTCTTGGGTTTCGTTAAAACTATCCCACAATACTAGGAACATTGGACTAATTTTAGCATCAAATCCATCAAAATGATAATCATTAATCATTCCAATTACTTCTAATGAAGGATCTTCATCATCTTGCCAACCCAACCTTACCTTTTCACCTATTGGATTTTCATAAATACCTAATTGCTTCGCCGCAGTTTCATTAATAATGATTTTATTGATGCTATCTGATGCTATCTCCTTAGAGAATTTTCTGCCCTTTAAAACTTTTAGTTTTGCAAAGTCGATGTAATTATAATCCACTGGATTAGAAGCACAATTAAACTGTTTTTCGTTAATAGGGTGTCGTAATGAAGTTCCATTTACAAAACCTTCACCAGGCAGAAACATGCTCGCTGTAATAGCAGAAATATTTGGATTTTTAATCAATACTTGTTTCGTTAGCTTATATTTATTGTATTCATTTCCTATTCTATATATATCTAATGTAAGTACCTGATCTTTGTCAAATCCTAAACTCTTTTCCATCATATAGTTTATCTGAGAGCTTACGATTAAAATACTGATAATGAAAAAACCAGAAATTAAAAACTGAACTCCGAGCATAGAGTTTCTAACGAAATTTCCTTTTTTGCTCTTCGAAATATTCCCTTTTAATACCTCTACAGATTTAAAACGAGATAAATACAACGCTGGTGCTAAACCAATTAATATAGAGGTGGTAACAACAACAATAAATAAAAGAGATATTGATTTTGGCTGAAGAATTGAAATGTCAGTTTGTATAAATTCATTAAAGAATGGAAGTGCTAATTCAACAATAACTAAAGCAAAAAAGAAAGAAATTAAGCCTTGGAGAACGATTTCCGACATGTATTGAATCAATAAACTATTCTTTGTAAAACCTAAGGTCTTTTTTACACCAACTTCTTTCGCTCTTTGATTAGCTGAGGCTACCGATAAATTAATAAAATTAACACATGAAATAACGATTAACAACACCGATAATCCAAGTAATATCATAATTAACTGATAATTCCCAGTTCCACTTGGTCCTGCCCTTTTAGCTGTATGATGCAAATAAATAGTATCTAGTTTATCTAGCAAAATTGTTGGAATCCCAAACTTTTCATTAAACTCTTCAATAGTAACACCTTCTTCTAAAGCATATCTTCGATAAACATCAACCAGGATATCCTCCATTTTTTTCTTTACTTGAGCTAGATCAGAACCTTCTGGTATTTTACAAAATAATTCGTGATTGTGATTTCCCCAGTGAACCTGAAAAGGAGTTTCAAATTGCATAAGCATATCTGGCTCATAGTGGGAGTTTTTGGGTATTTTATAAACACAGGCGACAAAATAACTTGTTCCATTGATTTTTACTGAATTCCCTATTACTTTTTCATCTTTAAAAATACGCTCAGCATAGCTTTCCGATAATGCGATATTATTTCGAGTTTCAGCAAACTTAATGACAGAGCCCTGAATAATTTCAAACGGGAAAAAATCAAAGAAATGAGGTTCTGTAGTAATTGTTTTATCGTTAAACTCAGAAACATCATTATACTGAACAACCCTACTTTTATAAAAAGGACGGATCATAATGGCCTCTTTAACTTCCGGTATTTCTTTTGGATATGTGAGATACATCCCAGGATTTACAGTATACCAAACTTCACCCGATTTCGCCTGCTTAATATTTACTCTATAAGTAATATCCTTATGAGGATTCCATTGATTAAAGCTTTTTTCTTCGTTTAAATAAAGAATAACTAACAATAAAGCCGAAAACCCTAAAGTAAGTCCTGATATATTTACGATTCCATTCAACCAATTTTTTTGTTGGTTTCTGAAAAATATTTTAAACCATGTTTGAATCATGAGGTATTATTTCTTAGTTATTTTAATGAAAAGTATGTGATGCAGCATTTTAAAATGCTTTATTCTTATAGTATTTCAATTAGTTTTCTTTGCGTCTTTTAGTCGATATATGAATTATTCGTTCACTGTCGACTGACTTTGAACTAGAACATCAATTTTGTGATCGTTTACTTTTTGAGAAACAATTTCTCCGTCTTTTAAAGTAATTATACGTGATGAAAAGTTCGCGTCATAGGAAGAATGCGTCACCATAATAATAGTGGCTCCGCTAGCATGTAATTCTGTAAGTAATTCCATAACATCATTCCCACTTTTGCTATCTAGATTACCAGTTGGTTCATCGGCCAAAATAATTTTAGGATTTGTGACTAAAGCTCTTGCTACTGCAACACGTTGTTGTTGTCCTCCTGATAATTGTAATGGAAAGTGTTTTGCGCGATGGGCAATTCCCATTCTATCTAAAATTTCATCAACACGTTTTTTTCTTTCAGAAGATTTAACCTTGTTGTAAATCAATGGAAGTTCAACATTTTCAAACACCGTTAATTCATCAATTAAATTAAAGTTTTGAAATATAAATCCGATGTTCGCTTTTCTTAAACCTGCTCTCTGCTTTTCGTTAAATTTTGAAACCTCTATACCATCGAACAAATAACTTCCGTCGTTAGGAGCATCTAACAAACCAATAATATTTAATAGGGTCGACTTACCACATCCTGAAGCTCCCATAATAGAGACAAACTCCCCTTTTTCAACCTGTAAAGACAACTTATTTAAAGCGGTTGTTTCAATCTCTTCCGTTCTGTATACTTTTACTAAATCTGTTATATTTATCATAATTATATTTTGTTTCACCGTTATTTAATTCCAAGTTGAAGAAAAATTACCCGAGGCTTTTTCACCACTTAGTTTGATTTTATATATTTTATTTGGGTTTATTGTTATCCTTTTTTCAAAGGTCTCAATACCGTTTAAAGCAACCTTCCATATTTCATTTTCTTTTTGATCAATTAGTTGAAAATGTACTTTACCTTTTTCTATTTTCGACTGAATTATTAGGGTTAATTTGGTTCTGTTTTTTAAGGAAAGTTGTTGCTCTGTATTCCCATAAAAGTCAGTAAAACTAACCTTATATTCTTTCTGGTCCATTTTCATTTTCCAATTTTTAACTTGTATTCCATTGAAATTTGATTTTGAACACCCTAGAAGACATAAAATCAGTATAAAAAAGAATACTACATTTAGTGCTTTCATTATATCGTTTAGTTTTTACTAGTTTTAAAATCAATTAAAAATGGTTTTAAAGGAATTCTCGAATCCGTTCTGAAATTATTAGAAATTAAAATTTGATAATGTGTTTCAGGTTTTAATTTTACTGGAATCGTCCACGATTTATTTTCACTTCCCCACCTTCTTCCTACTAATGTTCCCTCTGGAAAACCTTTTCTTCCTAATTCACCTAAATCAACACCAGTATGATATCCATTTAAAGGTTCAGAAAACTCTATTGTAATTTCGTTTATAGAAGGATTTACATTAATTGAATGATTTTCGAATTGATTTATACGTATTACTTTAGGGCGTTTTCTTTCGAAATTTTCATACAGCTTTTCCAAAGTATCTGAAAAAACGCCCGTTCCGTCAACAAAAGCCTCAATTTCTGTTTCGTTATTAAAATCCAGTTCAATTAATTGTTTTATAGCCTCTTTTTTGTTTTGGGAACTATTATAAAAGTTTTCACACATTTGATACCCCACATAATAACCCAAATCACGTACTTTAAACTCATTTAAATGAGGTTCGCCCCATAACCATTTATCTTTGTTTATTGGATAAAACATTTCTTCTTCAAATTTTGTCATCACTTTTTTCATGTTTTTCTTTCCGTATGCTACGGCTGGTGCTGCGGATACACCTCCCATTGCTTTCACAGAAACAAATTCTGCAACACCTTCATATATAGCTAGTGATAATATGTTATGAACCATCGCTTTTTGTTGCGTATGAACATATTCATGAACATTCAACAAAACCAAATCATTAATAGGATTTGAATTAAAATACTTTCTTCGAGCACCCTGTATTTCTTCTGGAAATTCAGTAGATACCGTGTTCTTATTTGTCATCGCTAACTCACTACCAATCAACACTAAACTATCTAAAGTTGTTCCTGGTGTTCTAAATGCACCTATTGTGAAAAATATTTTAGCTGGTTTTAAATCTGGATATATCTCCTTTAACTTTTGTATTCCCTTTTCTAAATCAGAACTCATGCGATCTGCTTTCAACGTATTCTTTCTAATCGATGACCAAAACAATGGATAGTTATTGATAGCATTAATATAATCTGCTTCTGTGTAGTTTCTAACAAGTCTAATTGTTTTCAGGCCTTCGGTTCCTTTTTTGAAATACAAACTATCTAGATATTTGTATTGAAGAGTAGAATCTTTAGTTGCTGTTATCTTGTCATAAGCATTCCAAAAATTATCTATATCTGAGGTTATAATATTGCTTGTATTTTTACAACCCGATATCGCTATTGTGAATAGAACAAAAGATAGTTTGATCGTATTACTAAAAGTGTTTTTTAATTTGAGTAGCATTGTTTTATTTATAGTTTTCAATAGTTTTATTTATATTAATTAGTTTTTGATATTTACTTCTTCAACATCTTTGAAATCTTCATAACCAGAAGTTATCACTCTATCTCCTTCTTTTAAACCATTAATGATTTCATAATAAAAAGGATTTTCTCTACCTAGTTTAATATTTCTCTTTACTGCTCTATCCTCCGAGTTCAACACAAAAACCCATTGCCCATTTGTTTCATGGAAAAATTGGCCTTTTGGTAATAATATCGCAGAACTGTTATTTGATAAGAAGACCTTACTCTTTAAAGTCATTCCTCTTTTAATATCATTCGATAATGAATCACTTTCAAATAATAAGTCAATCATGAATCTCCCATTAACTACTTCAGGATATATTTTGTGTAAGGTTATATTATAGTTACCGCCGTTTGTGGCAACTGTTCCCTTTATGTTTTCCTGTAATTTTGATATATAGTATTCATCAACATTGGCAACTAGTTTATATCCATCAAGAACATCTATTTTCCCTACAGATTCTCCTTGGTTATAATTTTGACCTAAAACGGGATTGAAAGACGATAATAATCCATTTACAGGGGCTTTAACCACAAAATTTTCTTTGTTTTTTCTTAGTAGATCCAAACTCTTTTGCATGTTAGCAATAGAAGTATTTATTCTCGATAGTTGCGTATTGCGATTCCTTTTTTCCTCAGTTACACTCTTTTTGATAACATCACTTCTCTTTTTCTGAAAAGAAAATTCCTGCACCGATCTATCAAAGTCATTCTTAGCTACTACTCCTTTTTTATATAAAGTGGTATCTAACTTATATTGTCTTTTCGCATTTCTGTAATCATTATCAATGCTAATTAATTGTTGATCTAAGTTTAATTGCTGGTTGGTGATACTTACTCTAATATTTCTAAGGTTGTTTATTTGTTCTACAATCGCTGTTTCTTGAGTTAGGTAATTAAGTTCAGCATTTGGATTATAAACTTTTAATAAAGGAGTTCCTTCTTTTACTTGTTGCCCACTTTCAACAAATACTTCCGAAACTGAACCTCCTTGAATAACATTTACCAAAACAGACGTTTTCGGTTCAACGGTACTATTAAATAAAATCACATCTTCGAATTCACCTTTTTTTATTTCATTGATAATCAATGAATCTCGATCAATGTTTACTTGCTTTTTTCTGGTCAAGTTCATTAAGGTTAATCCAATGATTAGGATAACAGGAATACTAATGAGTAGCATTTTTTTTACTTTTTTATTTTTTGGTTGAATTAGTTTATCCATCTTTTTTCTTGTTTGATCATAGTAAAGCGACAAACATGCCAAGAAAAAAACAAAGATGTAAGGCATTGTAAAACAAGCGTTTATATTCAGTAGTTAAAAATCAAGTGTTCATTTACGAACATTTTTTTGTTCGTAATCAAACAATATGTTATTTATGTACTATGAGAAAAAAAGAAGCTACCATTTTAATTGTAGATGATGATGACGATATTTTATTTTCAGCTAGAATTAGTTTGAAGAAATACTTTACTCAAATTATTACGAGTAACAATCCTAAAAAAATAGGGAGTCACTTAAGTAACTCAACTATTGATGTAGTATTACTTGACATGAACTACCGAGTTGGTTTTGAGGATGGTAAAGAAGGCTTGTACTGGTTAAAGTATATAAAAGAAGTAAGTCCAGAAACTACTGTTATATTAATGACAGCTTTTGGTTCGGTGAATTTAGCTGTGGATGCAATTAAGCAAGGAGCTTCCGATTTCATTTTAAAACCTTGGAATACGGAAAAACTTTATGGTGTGGTAAATGTTGGTGTTGAGTTAGCACGTTCAAAAAGAAAAACCGTTCAATTAGAAACTGTTCAAAATCAGGATAATTTAGATTTCCATAAAAAAGCAGGACATATTATTGGTAACTCGGTGGCTATGGAATCGGCCATTCGCTTGGTGAAAAAAGTAGCTCCTACAGATGCTAATATCTTAATTCTAGGAGAAAATGGTACTGGAAAATATGTTTTTGCCAAAGAAATACATCTAGAATCTGATAGAAAAAATGCCCCTTTTATTCATGTTGATTTGGGAGCTTTAAATGAGAATCTATTTGAAAGTGAACTCTTTGGTTATGCTAAAGGTGCCTTTACTGATGCTCATAAAGACACAATCGGTAGATTTGAATTGGCAAAGGGCGGAACTATATTTTTAGATGAAATAGGAAATCTTCCTATTCATTTACAATCAAAACTTTTGACTGTTATTCAAAACAAAAAGATTACTCGATTGGGAGAAGGAAAAGAGCGAGAAATAGATGCCAGAATTATCTGTGCAACCAATGCTCCTATTCATGACATGGTTGAAGAACAAACATTTAGACAAGATTTGTTATTTAGAATTAACACGATTGAATTAAACCTTCCTCCACTTCGAGAACGTCAAGATGATATATTATTACTAGCCAATTATTTCTTAAAAAAACTAAACACTAAGTATCGCAAAAGTATTGAGGGCTTTTCAAATGAAGCTGTTAATGGGCTAAAGAATTATTCATGGCCAGGAAATATTAGAGAAGTAGAGCATATTATCGAGCGCGCTGTAATTATAAGTGATGAAAATATTATACAAATCCACGATTTACACTTCTCAGGTAAAAAAATAGATACTTCTATTAATGACACATTGAATCTTGAGGAAACAGAAAAGTTATTAATACAAAAGGCACTACAGAAACATCAGGGCAATATTTCTAGAGCTGCCAAAGATTTAGGACTTACCAGGGCAGCTTTGTATAGACGGTTAGAAAAACATCAATTATAATGGGAAAATCACAACGTATACAACTAATTATAAGAGTTTTCCTACTGATAATTAATGGTATTATTGTCTTTAGTTGTTTTAAAAACAATTATATTATTAATGGTATCGGCTTTTCCTTAATAGTAATTTTTCAAATCTTCTTATTTCTCGATTATATAAAAAAAGTTCTTGGCGATATAGAAAAGTCAATAGACTGTTTATTATTTGAAGACTATACCAACACCATTTCTGCTACGAAAAGAAAAAACTCACTTTATAATAAAACCGCTCAATTACTTGAAAAACATAGAAAGAAGAGCTTACAAAATAGTTCAGAGAAACTAATATTTACAAATATTATTGAAAGCTTATCCTTTGGAATGCTTATTTTAAGAAAAGATAACAGTAACGCCATTGAGGTGTTTCAATTAAATCATGCCTTTGTCAACTTCTTGGACATTCCGAAATATTATCGCTGGGAACTATTGAAAGAGAAAATCGGGCCACTACAGGATTTTATTCAAGAATGGAAAGCGATTAAACACACACTCACCATTAGCGTAAATGAAAATAAAGAAACTTTTTTTCTGAAAACATCACTCACAGAAACCAAGGAACATGAATATTTAGTCGTTTCATTAGAAACCATACAACAATTAATTGATAAAAAAGAAAAAGAATCGTGGTATAAGTTAATGAATGTAATGTCTCATGAGATTATTAATACAATAACACCTATAAGTAGTTTAGCTCAAAACTTAGATTCGCTAATACATACAGATAGTTCTGAAGAAACACTGGATGAACTGTCTCAAGGATTAAAAATTATTAAACGAAGATCTCAGGATTTAACAACTTTTGTAGATAATTATCGTAAACTCGCAGAATTGCCTATTCCGAAAAAAATAAAATTAAATCTCACAGAATTAATTAGGGGAGTAATAGTCTTGTTCAATTCCGAATTTGAACAAAAGGATATTATGGTTTCATTTAACAATACAGGTGATTTTTATGTTAACGGAGATAAAAATCAAATTGAGCAGGTAATAATCAACTTGATATCCAATGCTATTCATGCTGTTTACAATTGTAAACATCGTTTAATTGACATCCGATTAGAACAAGATGAGAATAGAACTCATATGTTTATAAAGGATACAGGTGTAGGCATTTCAAAAGAAATTAAGGATAATATTTTCGTTCCTTATTATACTACACGTAAGAATGGAGCCGGTATAGGACTTACCTTGAGTAAGAGTATTATAGAAGCTCATAACGGTAGTATAAGGTTTGTCTCTAAAGAGGAATATACAGAGTTTCAGGTAACATACATGTAGTTTACAATTGTAATTCATAATCAATCACCCTTTAATTAAGTACTTTATATAGTACTATAAGCTTTATATTGGTAATTAAAGGGTATATATATTGATTTCAAGATCTTCAACCAGTCTAGTAAGTACTATTTGCCCTTATAATTCTGCCCATATACTCCATATTGGACCTTATTATACGTAATTTTACCCATACTCTGGTGTTTAATTGTAGAGTATTGGTTTTTCTGTTTATAATTGGAGGCGTACGTGTCTATGTAAATATTATAGAGGATATGCAATAAATACACAATTGTAAACGATAGATATTTAGATTTCAAAACACTGTGTTCGTACTACAAATGTAAACCATAGTAAAGACTTCACTTAAAAGACTTGAATAGATTTCTTCTATACTAAACACTTAACTAACTATTTTTGAGTTAATTATGTAGTTTAAAGTAAAGTTTTACTTGAATTAAAATATTGCTACTTAGCATAATTATTAAAATTTGTGTAATAAATTCCATTTGTTTACATTTGTATACACAGCAAAACAATTACAATTGTGAACAAAGAAGAGTTTATTGATCGTATAAAAGAAATTATCAAATATTATAGTTTAACATCGTCAACTTTTGCAGATAAGATTGATGTTCCTAAATCGAGTATTTCTCATTTAATGTCTGGAAGAAACAAACCTAGTTTGGACTTCGTCATGAAAATAACCGACAAATTTCATGAAGTGGATCTATATTGGCTTCTCAATGGTGAAGGTACTTTTCCAAAAAATAGAGATAAAGATGAAAGAACTACTTCACAAGTGGAACAAAACATACAGTTTGAAACTTCAATAAAGGAAGAAAGTCCTGCACCGAAAATAGCGGAAACACCTACTCTTTTCTCAGAATCTAAAAGCAATGACACTCCTACTTTTAATGAGCAGATACCTCATAAAGTTGATAAATCTAAAAGGCTAATAAAGGTTATATTGCTGTATAATGACGGTAGTTTTGATGAATTCAATCAATAGAAATTTATTCTATCGATTTCAATCTTGAACGCTTGTATAAAATGATATTAAGCTAATACTCGGATTTAATGTATTTTAATCATCGTAACAGATTTTATAGTATTACTACACTCGCAACAATTCAGAAATCATTATTGAATACAGAATATTTCTACGATTCACTCTAATTATGGGAGTTTAATCGTCAAAAATGCCATAGTTAGAAAATTTCCCGACAAAACAGGTAGTTTTGAAATTGATAAAAACACAATAAAATCCTATTTAAAGAAATAAAAACATACTTTAAACTCGTGTAAACTAATTAATCCGTAACAAAGAACTCTTAAAAAGAGCAAATAAATAATTTTACAAACACTGAAAATTAAATATAACGTACAATTACCCATCTTACATTTAAATACGCAATTCTCAGAGAGGTATTTTTAAGAGAGTAATAAATAAATTTAGTTCATTTCTACTTCCCTATTTATTATATGTATTTTTGCTGTTTTACTTATTTGAATGAATACGTTACTACTCTCTCCAGAAGTTCAAGATTTTATTGAAAAGAATTTAAATAGCGATCCCAACAAATTACTATTTAAAGGCTCTCCTTTTGAAGGTATTACAATTCAAGAATTAGTGAATCAGATAATCTCAAAGAAAAAGTCTGAAAAAAAACTCCCAACCTGGTTTGAAACTATTGATGTTTTTTATCCGCCAAAATTGAGTATCGAGCAAACTTCTTCAGAATTAACTGCAAAATATAAATCGAATTTGGTTAAAGGAAATTCTTTAATTGATATCACTGGTGGTTTTGGAGTTGATTGTTTTTATTTTTCAAAACAATTTAAAAAAGTTATTCATTGTGAAATGAATAATGATTTATCAAAAATTGCGAGGCATAACTTTGAACAGTTTAGCATAAATACGGTTAAAACAGTAGCAACTGATGGCCTCATATATTTAAAGGAAACTGAAGAAAATTTTGATTGTATTTATATCGATCCTTCTCGAAGAAGTGATATAAAGGGCAAAGTATTTCTATTAAAAGATTGTACTCCCGATGTTCCCTATAATTTGAATTTGTTATTTGAGAAATCTAATACTATTTTGATTAAGAATTCTCCAATTCTTGATATTAGTGGAACTATAAAAGAATTGAAGTTTGTAAAGGAAATTCATATTGTGGCTGTAAAAAACGAAGTGAAAGAGCTTTTGTTTTTATTAGAGAAAAATTATGAAGAGAGCATAACTGTTCATACTGTGAATTTAAAAAACACAGAAGTCCAAAATTTTAAATTCCAAATTAATGATACAAGCGAAGTAATTTATAGCGAACCACTAACCTATTTGTATGAACCAAATTCTGCCATTCTCAAAGCTGGAGCTTTTAATGAAATAACCAATAATTACAATATCATGAAATTACATCAGCATTCGCATTTGTATACTTCTGAGAAATTGATTAAAAACTTTCCCGGGAGAATATTTCATGTGTTAAATTGTTTTGAATACAATAAAAAGAAATTAAAAAAGGAAATTAAGGAAGATAAGGCAAATCTAACTATTAGGAATTTTCCGAAAACTGTAGAGCAGTTAAGAAAAGAAACAAAATTAAAAGACGGTGGAAATCATTATATTTTTTTCACTACTAACCTTAACAATAAATTAATAGTTATTCAGTGTAAAAAACCTGAAAATATATAATAACAAATAACATATCACGTTATAATATTGATAAGTGTCTATATCATGATATGTTATTATAGGGGAAATTATAAATAACGACATATCGAGAAAACGCCTTGATTTTCAAGGCGTTTTTTTCATGCTGTCAAACATTATTAAAGAGCATCTTTTATGATTAACTCTACAACTTCAGGATTTAATAATGTAGAAGTATCTCCTAAATTACTTGTATCTTTTGAAGCTATTTTTCTAAGTATTCTTCTCATAATTTTACCGCTTCTTGTTTTCGGTAAACCTGGAACAAACTGAATTTTATCTAATTTTGCAATTGGCCCGATATGATCTGTAATTAACTGATTTATTTCTCTTCTCAAATTATCTCGATCTCTCACTTCACCAGTCTCTTTCAAAATCACATATCCGTATAATGCATTTCCTTTAATATCATGAGGGAATCCTACAATAGCAGATTCCGCTACAGCCGGATGTTCATTGATAGAATCTTCAATTGGAGCGGTTCCTAAATTATGTCCTGACACAATGATTACATCATCTACCCTACCTGTAATTCTATAATAACCAACTTCATCTCGTAAGGCACCATCTCCTGTAAAGTACTTGTTATCAAAGGCTGAGAAATAGGTGTTTTTATATCGTTCATGATCTCCCCAAATAGTTCTTGCAATCGATGGCCAAGGGAATTTTATACATAATCTACCTTCAACAGAGTTTCCTTTAATCTCATTTCCATTTTCATCCATGAGTGCAGGTTGAATTCCTGGTAGTGGTAGTGTGGCATAAGTTGGTTTCGTTGGAGTTGAAAATGGTACTGGTGAAATCAGAATCCCCCCGGTTTCAGTTTGCCACCATGTATCAACTATAGGGCATTTTTTATCTCCAATATTATCATTATACCAGTGCCAAGCTTCTTCATTAATTGGCTCACCAACAGTACCTAACACTCTTAAACTACTTAAATCGTATTTATTTACATAATCAAGATTTTCCTTAGCCAAAGCACGAATAGCCGTTGGAGCAGTGTAGAATTGTGTTATTTTATGCTTCTGAACTATTTCCCAAAAACGCCCATAATCTGGATAAGAAGGTACACCTTCAAACATTACGGTTGTGGCTCCATTGGCCAGAGGTCCGTAAACAATATAAGAATGTCCTGTAATCCATCCAATATCAGCAGTACACCAATAGATATCGTTTTCTTTGTATTGAAAAACATTCTTAAATGTATATGCAGTATATACCATGTAACCACCTGTGGTATGCAACATTCCTTTGGGTCTACCGGTTGACCCTGAAGTATATAAAATAAAAAGAGGATCTTCTGCATCCATTATTTCAGGAGCACACTCGGTCGGAGCATTATCTAAAAGAGGCTGTAACCAATGGTCTCTCCCACTCTTCATATCAATATCAGAATTGATTCTTTTGGCCACTAGCACATTTTCCACTGTTGTGCAATCTTCTAATCCTTCATCCACAATTCCTTTTAAATCAATGGTTTTAGAACCTCTGTAAGATCCATCAGAAGTAATAACCATTTTTGCTTGACAATCATTAATTCTTGTAGACAATGCAGTTGAAGAAAACCCAGCAAATACTACAGAATGAATAGCTCCAATCCTTGCACAGGCTAAAACAGAAACCGCCAATTCAGGAATCATTGGTAAATAGATAACAACACGATCTCCTTTCTGTATACCTTTCGATTTTAACACATTAGCAAATCTACATACCCTTTCATGTAACTGATTATAGGTAATATGTTGTGCTTCTTCATCAGGATTATTAGGTTCAAACAAGATAGCTGTTTTATCTCCCCGAATGTATAAATGTTTGTCTAAACAGTTTTCTGTGATGTTCAATTTTGCACCTTGAAACCATTTTATTTCAGGCTTTGTAAAATCCCATTCTAATACTTTATCCCATTTTTTTCTCCAAAGAAAATGTTCTTCTGCTACTTCTTCCCAAAAGACTTCGGGATATCTAACCGATTTCCTGTATACTTGAAAGTACTCTTCTAGGTGTTTAATGTGGTAATTACTCATGATGCTAATTTTTTATTTGTCCGATTTATTTTTTTTAACTTCTATTATTTTTTAAATAATATTACTATTCATTACTCATTGATTTAGAATTAAAAAGTCCAAACCAATTTGGATTTAAGATTTTCAATTTTATCAATGACCATAATATAACAACAAAGCATAGTCCCATTACTATTGATAAAACTGGACTGATCGCTTCATTATTGTATTCAAACTTAAACCTTAATAAGAGAGTAATAATTACATATATCGTAATAAATATATCAGAAGCCAATGGTTTCAATGTTAATTTCATTTGTTTGTTTTTGTTATTAGTTAATAGTTCAGACACAAGTCTCTTATTTCGACCTTAAACCCACTGTGTCAAACTCTTATAAAATCATTACATCTATTCATTTCCCTTTTCTTTCAGCATTATTTTTTCTACTTTTTCTATCAGTTTTTTTACTGAAAAAGGCTTAGTAACATAATCGTCGGCTCCCAATTTCATTCCTTTTTCTATGTCATTAACTTTACTTTTCGCTGATAAGAAGATGACTTTGGTATTTCTCAAATGTTCTATCTCTTTAATTTTTTTTAGCGTTTCATAACCATCCATTTTAGGCATCATAATATCTAGTAATATTACCTGAGGAGACTGGTCTTTAGCTATCTCAAAAGCCTCTGTACCATCTCTAGCTATAAATACTTCGTATGATTTCTTTTTAAAAGCATACTCTAACGACATAACAATGTTTGGTTCATCATCTACAATTAAAATTCTTTTTACTTCCATATCTTTTTTTGTAACGTAAATACTAATCTTGCCCCCTCTTTTACCGATTGGTCAACCCAAATTTCTCCTTGATGACTTTCGATAATTTGTTTACAGATTGCCAATCCAAAGCCACTCCCCTGTGGTTTTTGAATATTCTGATTTTTAGACTGGTAGAATTTATCAAAAATATATTGATTATCCTCTTTTGGGATACCTCTTCCATTATCTTCAACGATAATATGCATCAATTTTTCCGTATTTTCTAACAGTACTTTAATTGTACCAATAGTACTTTCTACAAACTTCAATGAGTTTGATAAAAGATTTACGAGTACTTGTAAAATTCGATCTTCATCATAAAAAGCATAACCGTCATGAATCTCATTAAAATGGATATTAACATGTTTTTTATCAGCTAAATGCTGAATGCTATCTATTGATTTTTGAATAGTAAGATTAATATTTCTTTCGGCAATATCTAAATCAGTTCTATTTGAAGAAAGTTTTTCTAAATCTAAAATATTATGTATTAACGTAGCTAACCTATCTGTATCTTGAATGATATTATCTAGAAATTTCTGTCTTAATTCTGATGGCATGTCATCATCACTTAAAATTTCTGATGCCGCTTTAATAGAGGTTATAGGAGTTTTTAATTCGTGAGCAACCGTATCCAAAAAATCATCTTTCATTTTATCTTGTTCTCTCAACTCCTTATTTACTTCTTGTAACTGATGAGTCATTGCTGATAATTCATCAGATTTTTCTAGCAATAATTTGTTGTTTGCTTTGGTTTCTTTACTTTCTTCTAGTATTTCCAAAACTTGAACCAAACTAATTGGTTTCTCCTTAGTTACGTGTGTCAGTAATATTTTTGCAGATACGCTCCCAAGCGATCCAGTAAGCAGTTTTTCCGAAAAATTTATTAGTCTAGAATCTGCTTTCTGTTCATTTTCAGAAATTCCATATTTCTTATTGAATATCGATAAGGCTCTTTGAGTTCTCATATCTCCCAGAAATCGTACCAACAAACGTCTTATATCACTTACATATGCCTCGCCTTTCCAAATAAAAGCCTCATCTTGAAGGTTTTCATAGTTTTCGTTATTAACGAACATTTCGGCATAGTTGCGTTCTCTATAATTTCCTTTTATTAATAGAGAACCAACTATAAATACCGAAGTATTTAAACTCATACTCCATAAAAAAGCATTGCTTTCAGGAGTTAAGAATTTTATTCCCAACAACTGAGAAGGTTTTAAAAATTCTATATTGAATAATCCGTTTTGAATAAAATTAAAGTTTAACCCTAAAGAATGATCAACAATAGGGATCAATAAAGTATACATAACAACAACGAGACCTAGGATTATTCCCACATTGGCAGCCTTCGAAGAACCACGTCTCCAGAAAAGTCCTAAGAAAAATGATGGTGCCAATTGTGCTATAATGACAAAAGAAATTAAACCTATTGAGAATAATGATAGTTGCTTGGAAAACTGAATATAGAAGAGATAGGCAAAAATAATAATGATGAAAATAGATAAACGTCTAATATTTTTAATATTCTTAGCATTCTCCTCAGAGTTACTTTCCACTAATTTTTTCAGAAAACCATAAGGAATAATAATACTATTACTTACCATTGTTGAAAGCGCTAATGTTGACACTACAATCATGGAAATAACAGCTGAAAATCCTCCCATAAACACTAACAAAGCAAGGAACGTATTTTCTGTATTTAACGGGAGTAATAATGAGTAGTAATCACTATTCATACTTGCTGGAAGTTTTAAGTTTCCTGCCCAAGCAATAAAAATTACAAATACATTGAAAAGCAATAGATAAAGAGGAAACATCCAAATCGCTTTTTTCAAATCTTTTATATTCTGATTTTCAATTACAGCCACGTGAAACTGACGAGGTAATAAAAAAATCGCGAAAAAAGATAAACATATAGTGAACATCCAATTGAATCCATTGTTTAATCCACCAAAAGAGTTCAACTGCTCAAAACCATCCAATAATGAAGCTTGATTATAAATATCTTCTGTGCCGTCAAAAAGATAAAAAACAACGTAGAAACCTATTACTAAGAAGAAAACAAGTTTTAATATTGATTCTACAGCAACAGTAACCATAATTCCACGTTTTCCCTTCGAGGCATCAGTCAATTGGGTACCAAAAAACACTACAAATATTGCTATTATTAAGGCGATATATAAGGTAGAATCGTCAAGAATACCTGTCGCTATATATTGCTTCGATGACATTATAGAAAACGTCTCTGAAACTGCCTTAAGTTGCAATGCTATATAAGGTATGATAGCTAACAAACATGTAACTGTGACTAAGGCTCCTAAAAATCGATTATTTCCATAACGAAGTGATATAAAGTCAGCAATACTTGATATTTTATGCTGCTTTGATATTTTTATGATTTTCTGCATAATAACGAGCCAAAGTGGCATCGCTATAACAGGTCCTAAGTATATTGTTAAAAAACTAATTCCTGATTTTGCAGCAATTCCAACACTTCCATAAAAGGTCCATGCAGTACAATATACAGCCAAAGACAACACATAAATATAAGGGTTGTTTACCCATTTTTTGCGTTGATTCTTTTCAGCTCTATAAGCTAGAAAAAATAGGAAAGCTAAATAGCAAATTATAATGAATATCAGTAAGTAATTACTCATAATATCTCTTGAGTACAGTAAAGGTTAGCGCAATAATTAAAAGCCAATTCACAAAAATGTAAACATATATTGAAGGAAAGCCCAAAATATGAGATGATGATTCGAAAATGGTAATAAAAGGCACGTTCCAAGCTAAAAATAGAAAGATAGAAATGACAACCAATTTTTGTTGATGGCGCTTTTTCATTGTGAATGGTTTAGTTATTTGTTCAATTTACAAAAACGGTATGGCAAATTAAAATTTACCATTCCGTTTTATAGATACCAACAATATTTAGGGTTAGTGGGAAACAGCCTCTCCTGCTCCACTTGGTATTCTAATATTTTCAACAATCTCTTGAACGTCTTGTGGTGGCTCTTCAGTAAAGGCATTTACTGCTAACGACACTACAAAGTTCACAATCATTGCTATTGTTCCAAATCCTTCAGGAGAAATTCCGAACCACCAATCATCTTGCGTTCCTCCTCCAAAAAATTGTAACTTATATTTTAGCATGTAAAACAACATAATACTAATTCCAGCAATCATTCCAGCAATAGCTCCTTTACTATTCATTTTCTTGTAAAAAATACCTAAAATGATAGCTGGGAAAAATGATGCAGCTGCCAATCCAAATGCCAGAGCCACTACGGCGGCGACAAAGTCTGGAGGATTTATTCCATAATATCCAGCTACTAAAACAGCTCCTACAGCAGCAACTCTAGCCGCAACTAGCTCACCTTTTTCACTCAAATCTGGCTTAATTACTTTCTTAAATAGATCGTGAGAAACAGACGATGAAATCACCAATAACAACCCAGCTGCTGTAGATAAAGCGGCTGCAAGGCCTCCAGCAGCAACCAAAGCAATTACCCAAGCAGGTAAATCTGCTATTTCAGGATTCGCCAATACCATAATATCTCTGTTTACGGTTAGCTCATTTGCTTCTTTGTTTCCAACATATTGAATTGTTCCATCATTATTTTTATCCTCAAATTTAATCAACCCTGTTTCTTCCCACTTTTTAAACCATTCCGGCATGCTCGCATACTCTTTATTACTTACTGTTTCAATTAAGTTTGTTCTTGCAAAAACAGCTACTGCTGGTGCAGTTGTATATAAAATAGCAATGAACAGAAGTGCCAATCCAGCAGATTTTCTAGCATCGCGTACCCTTTTAACAGTGAAAAATCGAATGATTACGTGAGGTAATCCAGCTGTTCCAACCATAAGAGCTAGTGTGATACAAAATACATCTCTCATTGATTTAGAACCATTGGTATACTGTGTAAATCCGAGCTCGGTAGACAATCCATCTAACTTATCCAATAAATAAACACCTGAACCATCAGCTAATGTGCTTCCAAATCCTAATTGAGGAATTAGATTTCCTGTCATTTGAATTGAAATAAAAATCGCAGGAACCATAAATGCAAAAATCAAAACACAATATTGAGCCACTTGTGTATAAGTAATACCCTTCATACCACCTAATACAGCATAGAATAATACGATAACCATTCCTATAACAACTCCAGTATTAATATCTACTTCTAGGAATCTCGAAAACACGATACCAACACCGCGCATTTGTCCTGCGACATACGTAAATGATACAATTAAGGCACATACCACAGCTACTACTCTTGCCGTTTTTGAATAATAACGTTCACCTATAAAATCAGGGACTGTAAATTTTCCAAACTTCCTGAGATATGGTGCCAAGAGCAAAGCCAGAAGTACATATCCTCCGGTCCATCCCATTAAATATACCGAACCATCATACCCAGCAAAGGCAATAATTCCAGCCATTCCCATAAAAGAAGCAGCACTCATCCAATCGGCAGCTGTTGCCATTCCATTGGCTAATGGAGAAACTCCTCCACCAGCAACATAAAATTCTTTTGTTGACCCTGCTCTTGACCATATAGCAATTCCTATATACAATCCAAAAGTCACTGCCACTATAATCCAAGTCCAAACTTGTACACTCATAATTTTTTTCTTTAGGTTAGTTTAATCTTCGTCGTATCCGTATTTTTTGTCTAGTTTATTCATGAGCCTCACATACACAAAAATGAGTATAACGAATACATAAATAGAGCCTTGCTGTGCAAACCAAAAACCTAGTTTGAATCCTCCAAGTTTAATTGAGTTAAGAGCGTCTTTTAATAAAATTCCTGCTCCGTACGATACGATAAACCAAATGCTTAATAAAATGGTTAAATATTTAAGGTTTTCCTTCCAATAGGAAGTTGCCTTTTGTTGTTGATCTGACATAATGTTATTTTTATAGGTAAATCATTGCTTGAAGAGTGAAAACACCAGTACTATCACCATTTCCTACTTGAGAATTAGCATATTCTAATGATAATTTAGAATGGTGGCCTGTCATAAATACATTGGCTCCAATACCAAATCTATTAGCGTTGTCATTGATGGCATCAATTGAACGGTTTTGATACGAAAGATATGGTTGGAAACGGGTTTTATCTTTTTGTCCTGGTACTAAATATCCAACATGTCCATAAATCATGTTTCCAGAACTATAGGTTCCGAAATTGTAATTTTCTCCGTAATCATTACTTTGGAAAACTCCATAAGCTGTGATTGCAGAACCATTACTTCCTATTGGAGCATCATAAAATGCGTCGAAAGCGAAAATACTCACATCATCTCCCTGACCATTAGGTAATACTACTCCATTCGGGTGATTGAAGAAACCAGCACCAATATTAAACACTTTTTTACTTCCCAAATAAGTTCCCACTTTATATGGAAGGAAGTTTGATTCCTGATCTAAGAAGTTGTAATCTACATAACCTTGATAAACCTTACCAGCATCAGCAGAACCTAATATTCTTCGTCCACCATAAACGGTTGCATTGTCCGCTACAGGATCTCTAGTATCAAGAGTACTTGCTCCCGCTTCGTTTATGGCAAAACGATACTGTAACTTCCCTAGTTTCCCCTTGGCATAAACACCGACATGTCTTGCAAATTGGTCAGATAATCCGATAGTTGCCCATGATTGACGATTGTTATCCAATGTTAGCATGTTTAAAGTACTTTGATTATTCAAACGAGAAATTCCATTCCAATAATGTAAACCAGCTCCCACTTGGATTTCATCGGCAACTTTCCATTCTCCCCAAAAACCATGAAAAAACAATTGAGAGCGATCTCCAGCCCCAATTGGGTGTTGGTTTGCGCCACTTAAACTGTTTAGTCCGAAGTGTGTTAAGATTAAAAACTTTTTATTAAGTTGTGTAAAAGTAAGTATCCTTGCTCTACGTACGCTAAAGTTTAATTTACTTGTATTAGCTGCAGCATTGTCGTTGTACTGAGCCCAAAACTGACCCCATGCGATAATGCGCATATATTTGGATCCGTCTTCGTTGAACTTGATCTTATAACCTCCTGTGTATTCTGAATTTCCTTGAGAGTATGCAGAAAAGATTGTTATAAGAAAGAACAACTTTAACATTAATAATTTTCTCATAATTAAATTGTTAGTTAACATTTAGTTGATCACTAACTTCTAAAAAAATGAGTCTAAAATGAAAAATAGTATACTTATTTGTTAAATTAATATAGTTAATCCTTAAATCGTTCCCATTTTATAAGCATAAACTTATCTCCTAACTCAGTAATTACAACACCTGCTCCTTTAATATTATCAATATTTGTGAAATATTTTTGAAGTTCGGAATGGTTTAGAATTTTATAAGATGGATGGTAATTTCCTTTGTAAGGTCGTTTTATACCATATTTTTTTACCCAATTCATAATGGATACATGAGAGATCCCTAAAATTCGTTCAATCTCCCTATACGTCAATCCTTCTAAATATAGTTGTAATGCTTTGTTTACGTAGTAATCATCAATCTTTTTTCCCATTTTATTAACGGTGAAATAATAATTACATGATTTACATTTATATCGCTGGCGATCCTTGATAATCCCCGCTTTGATAATTTTATCTGAAGAACAATTTGGACATAAATTCATTTAAGTATATTTATTTAGCATAAATATATCAAATTAGCATTAAAATTAACAATTGTTTTACATTTCAATTAAAATTAAAGACAAAATAATAAATAAGAGTAACTATAATTAGATAGAAAAGTTCTTTAATATTTAAATTGAAGAACAAGAATTATTTTAAACCTGAACGGTAGTGATCAATTAATTTATCTACGTTTTTAATTGACTTTTGAATCCAATCTTCATAGATATTATGTTTTTCTAGTTCTGATAGTTTCCAGTTTATATTAGAATTACGAACTCTACTAGTTACATCTTGAAGAATAATGGCAGCAGCTACAGAAATATTGAGACTCTCGGTAAAACCAACCATGGGAATCTTTAAAAACCCATCCGCATTTTCTTTTACATAATCAGAAATGCCCTCCTTTTCCACTCCAAATACAAAAGCAGATTTCTTCGATATATCAAAATCTGGCAAATAACAAGAGTCGTTATGAGGAGTGGTACCTATAATTTGATATCCTTTTTCTTTTAAATCGAGTAGACATTGCTTTGTATTATCACAATCGCTTTTATATCTGTGAATATCTAGCCACTTTTGACTTCCTTTTGCTACATGACGCGAAACTTTATTGGTGTATTTGTTTTCTATTGCGTAAATATCTTGAATTCCAAAGATGTCACAAGTTCTGACTACAGCACTGGCATTGTGCGGTTGGTATATATCTTCCAAAACAACTGTAAAGTGCTTTGTACGTTGCGCTAAAACTTTCTGAAATAAGGCTTTTCTTTTCTCGGTAACATAGCCTTCTAAATACGTCAATAAATCTCGGTCCATCATGCTACAAACATAGTAAATTTTCCTATTTTTAACTCTTTATCATAGCGAATAGCTTGAGAATTTTGAAAAAGAGATTTCAAACTAGTTTACAGGATATTAAAACTCGATTAATTATAAATAAAATCATATATGAAAAAGCAATTAGTTATACTAACAGGAGCTGGAATGAGTGCTGAAAGCGGAATCAATACGTTTAGGGATGCAGATGGTTTATGGGAAGGTCATGACATTTATGAAGTAGCCTCTCCTATGGGATTCCAAAAGAACCCTGAATTGGTTCTTGATTTCTATAATCAACGAAGAAAACAACTTTTAGAGGTTTTTCCTAATAGAGGTCATAAAAACCTAGTCCATTTAGAAGAAACATTCGATGTTCAAATTGTTACTCAAAATGTTGACGACTTACATGAACGAGCAGGTAGCTCAAATGTGACACATCTTCATGGCGAATTACGCAAAGTAAGAAGTACCACAGACAAAAATTTAGTCTATAATTGGGATAAGGATATTGTTTTAGGCGATTTATGTGAGAAGAAATCACAATTAAGGCCGCATATTGTTTGGTTTGGGGAAGATGTACCTTTACTAGAAAAAGCAGTAGAAATTACTATGAAAGCTGATATTTTAGTAATCATTGGGACTTCAATGCAAGTATACCCTGCGGCAAGCTTAATTGAATATGTCGCGCCTTCCACTCCAATTTACTTTATTGACCCAAAACCTGCGATTACAAAAAACGCCTTTAATAATTTAACAATTATTGAAGACGTTGCTAGTTCTGGTACTGATCAATTGATCGAAATGTTAATTAAATAAATGATTAAGAAGCATTGATCAAATTCTTAAAATACTCAAAAAGTTCACCTTTTGAAATATTACTACCTTTTTCTATAAGATCGAATATTTCAGCATTACGCTCACTTTGGTAAACTTTGTTTCCTTGTAAAATTTCAACGGAAGGATCCTGTGCGTTCTTTAATAACCATTGGTATCCTTCTTTTTCCATTAGGTTTATACTATTGTTATTAATTTGCACTACAATTCTATGAATTTTCGTCTCCTCACATTTAAACAAGTTAATAATATTTGACGAAAAGTGCTCTAAGTACTCTGTTCTTGTTAAAACATCATCCCAAACGATATCGCTAAAAATATTCATTTCCTCTTCAGCAACATTTGGTTTTTCTTGTTTAATTTGATTCCATTCATTTACGTCGATGCTTTGAGTAGCCAAAAAATGAGCAAACTCCTGATGTAAACTTTCAAATTGTTCCTTCGTTAATTGTCTATATTTCATTCTTTCTATAAAATAAATAAGAGCAACCAAAGATAATTGATTGCTCTCTATAATTAAGGGAACTTTTTACAAAAAACTAACGTGTTACCGTTCCAGAAATAGCAGCTACTGGTCCTGCTCCCATAATTAATGTTTCATGGTGATTAGCATTTGACGGAACCATATGAGCTAAAGGTTTTAGTGTAAAAGGGGATGGACTATTATCTGGATCCGGTTCAACTGAAATCACGATAGTTGATCCTTTTAAATCGGTTGGGAAGGTTAGTCCCATAGGGGCGTTTTGGATAAAATCTTCTCCTGGGTATCCCGGGCCATTATTAACATCTCCTTTAAAAGTTGATGTTGTCGCATTATCATCGGCTGAATCTACAGCTGTAAAAGTACCTGTACTTACAGGTGTTCCGTTCATAACGGCCCATCCTTCATATTTCCATCCAGCTGAAAGTGTTGGTAATGTTAAACCTGTAGCAGGGCTTCCACTTGTTAAATCTAAAAACCATACACCGCTGAATTCGTTGTTATCATCACCATCTGTTGGTGTTGCTAAAATATATTTTCCTGCCGCATTTGCGAAGTCTCCCACGATTCCCGTTGACGAAACGCTTGCTGAATCACTAGAAAAGTCTCCTGCCAAAATTTTAGTCGCTGCTGGTGCAGGATCTGGATCATTGGTTGGCTCAATTGACAACACAAATGTTGTTGCTGAAGCTAACACAGTTGCTTCTACAGGAAAAGAAGTCTGTGATAAACTTCCTTGATCATCAACGGTAAATACACCTGTTGAAATTGGCGAACCATTTACAAGAACCCATCCTTCATATTTGTAATCTGAACCAAGATTTTCTAAACCACTAATATCTAGGGTTAAATTTCTTGTAGTTGGCAGTGAATTGTTATCATTGTCATCACTACAAGAAGTAAAAGTAACTGCTGCTATGGCTAAAAAGCCCAAGAATAATTTCTTCATTGTTTTTGTATTAATATTATATAAAAACAAATTTATTCTAGACTTTTCTAATAAAATGTCAGCTAGCTTACACTTAGGCTGTTTTTTTCAGAATTCTTAACTCTTTTCTATCGAAATCTATGATATTTTCTTGTTTTAGCTCATTCATAAGAGCATTTAAAGTAGGACGTGAAGTTCCTATTAATGTAGCAATATCCTTTTGAGTATAAGGGTGTTTAACTATATTATCTCCTGTTTTATCACATTCATAACCATAATCTTCGCAAAGCTCATCAAAAAACTCTAACAAGCGTGTTTTCGTATCTTTAAATAGCAAAAGTTGCAATCTACGTTCAAGTCTTTTTATTCGAATACCAATAAATTTATATACTTTAAAACTAATAGAAGCATTTTCGCGCATTAGAGAATACATCGTATCTTTTGATACAGGACATATCAAGGTTGAATTATCAATAGATTGTGCAAATTCATTTCTTTTTTCTACACCTAAAATGGCCTTTTCACCAAACATTTCTCCTTTTGTAAGAATTGCTTTGATGATTTCTTTACCATCTTCCGTATAGTATCCTATTTTTACTTTACCGCTGTCAATCAAATAAATTTTATTTGCTGCATCTTCTTCGAAATAAATATAATCACTCTTTTTATAGTTGTTGAATGTATGCTCTTTTTTATATGCAGGATATTTATGCGGGCAAAGTATCTTAAATAGGTTTATATTTTCAAAGTACCAAAACGTGTTCATAATTCATAGTTTTACTCATCAAATGATGATTTAAATATAACGATATCTAATCGAAAGGTTTCTTAATAGAGTTCTTACGAAGCCTTTAAAGAATCTGGGAGGAAATCGATTTTATTTAACTATCAATCTTAGTCTAAGATACGGTAAAATCATTACAAAAAAAACTCTGATTATGACCAGAGTTTTCTATCATGCTATAAAAGTGTTTTTTTTAAGCGTTTTGTTTCTTGATTAAATTCAGCGCAGAACCTTCTTTAAACCACTCAATTTGTCCTTCATTATAGGTATGATTAGCAGTAATAATATCTTTTGTACCATCTTTGTGAACCACTTCAATTGTCAATGGTTTCCCTGGTGAAAATTCATTTAAATCTAAAAAATTGAATGAATCATCTTCTTGTATTAAATCGTAGTCATTTTCATTAGCAAATGTCAACCCTAACATTCCTTGTTTCTTTAAGTTTGTTTCATGAATACGAGCGAAGGATTTAACTAAAACTGCTGCGACTCCTAAATGGCGAGGTTCCATAGCCGCATGTTCACGAGACGAACCTTCTCCATAATTATGATCTCCAACAACAATTGTTTTAATACCTTCGGCCTTGTAGTGTCTTTGTACTTTTGGAACGGCATCATACTCTCCTGTTAATTGATTTTTAACGAAGTTTGTTTTCATATTGTAGGAGTTAACGGCTCCAATTAACATATTATTTGAAATATTATCTAAGTGCCCTCTATAACGTAACCAAGGCCCAGCCATAGATATATGATCTGTTGTACACTTTCCATGTGCTTTTATTAGTAGTTTCGCTCCTTCGATTTTATCTCCTAAAGGAACAAAAGGTGTTAACAATTCCAAACGTTCAGAATTAGGATTAACCACTACTTCAACTCCACTACCATCTTTAATTGGTTCAATATAACCTGCGTCCTCAACAGCAAATCCTTTTGATGGTAATTCCCATCCAGTAGGTTCTTCTAATTTAACTTCTTCTCCCTTTTCATTGATTAAAGTATCTGTAATAGGGTTAAAATCCAAACGACCTGAAATTGCAATTGCTGCTACCATTTCTGGTGAAGCAACGAATGCGTGTGTGTTCGGATTTCCATCAGCTCTTTTAGCAAAATTTCTGTTAAATGAATGAACAATACTATTTTTAGGTGCGTTTTTAGGGTCTTCATAGCGTCCCCACTGCCCAATACAAGGCCCGCAAGCATTGGTAAATATTTTTGCATCTAAATCCTCAAAAACCTTTAAAATACCATCTCTTTCCGCCGTAAAACGCACTTGTTCAGAACCTGGATTAATTCCAAACTCAGCTTTTGTTTTTAAGCCTTTATCTATAGCTTGTTGAGCAATAGAAGCCGCTCTAGATAAATCTTCATATGAAGAGTTTGTACACGATCCGATCAATCCCCATTCTACTTGTAATGGCCAATCATTAGTTTTTGCTTTTTCTGTCATATCTCCTCCTACCTCTGTGGCTAAATCAGGAGTGAATGGTCCGTTTAAATGAGGCTTTAATTCGTCTAAATTTATTTCTATCACTTGATCGAAGTATTGCTCCGGATTTTCATATACTTCTGGATCTGCTGTTAAATATTCTTTAATTTCATTAGCTGCATCGGCAACATCACTTCTATCTGTAGCTCTTAGGTAACGTTCCATTGAAGCATCATAACCAAAAGTAGAAGTCGTAGCTCCTATTTCGGCTCCCATATTACATATTGTCCCTTTTCCTGTACATGACATTGACGTGGCACCATCTCCAAAATACTCAACAATAGCTCCTGTACCTCCTTTAACAGTTAAAATACCCGCTACTTTAAGAATCACATCTTTTGGTGCCGTCCACCCTGATAATTTACCAGTTAATTTGACACCAATTAGTTTTGGAAATTTTAACTCCCAAGGCATTCCTGCCATTACATCCACCGCATCAGCACCTCCAACACCAATAGCAACCATACCCAATCCACCTGCATTTACCGTATGGGAATCTGTTCCGATCATCATCCCTCCTGGAAATGCATAGTTTTCAAGAACTACTTGATGAATAATTCCCGCTCCAGGTTTCCAAAACCCTATTCCATACTTGTTGGAAACAGATTCTAAAAAATTAAATACTTCATTACTATTGTTTAGTGCAGTTTGTAAATCTTTTGTAGCGCCTACTTTTGCCTGAATCAAGTGATCACAGTGAACAGTAGTTGGAACTGCCACTTTGTTCTTTCCTGCTTGCATAAATTGTAGCAAGGCCATTTGGGCCGTAGCATCCTGACAAGCGATACGATCTGGGGCAAAATCTACATAATCTTTACCTCTAACGAATGCCTTATTTGATTTTATATCCCAAAGATGTGCATACAAGATTTTTTCAGCCAAGGTGAGAGATTTACCAGTAAGTTTTTTAGCAGCCTCTACTCTTTCTGGAAACTTAGAATAAATTTCCTTTATCATTTCAATATCGAAAGCCATATTAATTTTATTATTTTCTGTTACAATTACGAATTTAACAAAAAATGGAATGAAATACTCACAATACCTAATTGTAAAAATTATAACAGCATTAGAGAAACTTATAAAGTCTTCTAATAAACTTTATTATTTTATTTACAATCAAAAGCCCGAGCATAAACTCGGGCTTTGTAAATATATTTAAAGTATTTAAATCTTGGCTATTGTATCAAATTAGATAACTAACTCTTTTTGAGAAGGCTTGAACTTTGTTAATACAATTCCTTCAACGGCAGCTTGATACTCCTCTAATGTTGGAGTTCTACCTAAAATTGAAGATAATACAACTACAGGAGTCGATGATAATAAAGATTCTCCTTTTTTCTCTTCTGAATCTCTTACAACACGACCTTGGAATAAACGAGTTGAAGTTGCCATTACAGTGTCTCCTGCTTCAGCTTTTTCCTGATTCCCCATACAAAGGTTACATCCAGGACGCTCTAAATACAATACATTTTCGTACTTAGTACGGGCTGCCGCTTTTGGTGCATCATCGTCAAATACGAAACCTGAATATTTAGCTAATACATCCCAGTCTCCTTCTGCCTTTAACTCATCTACAATATTATATGTTGGAGGAGCAACCACTAATGGTGCATTAAATTTAACTTCACCTTGTTGTGCTTCAATGTTCTTTAGCATCTGCGCTAAAATCTTCATATCTCCCTTGTGAATCATACAAGATCCCACAAAACCTAAATCAACTTTCTTTGTTCCTCCGTAGAAAGATAATGGTTGAATATTATCGTGAGTATAACGTTTAGAAACGTCTTCGTTATTTACATCTGGATCAGCAATCATTGGCTCAACAATCTTGTCTAAATCAATAACAACTTCAGCATAATATTTAGCATCCGCATCTGGTCTTAAAGCAGGTCTGCTTCCTGATTCTAATTCTGCTATACGATTGTTAGCTTTATCAACTAAACCTTGTAATACTTGCTTTTCATTATCCATTCCTTTATCGATCATAATTTGAATACGATCTCTAGAAATTACTAATGATTCAATCAATGTTTCATCTTCTGAAATACAAATAGAAGCTTTCGCCTTCATTTCAGCAGTCCAATCTGTAAATGTAAATGCTTGATCAGAAGTTAGTGTACCAATGTGAACTTCTATAATTTTTCCTTGGAATACATTCTCTCCTTCAAACTGATCTAACATTTGTTGTTGCGTAGCGTGAACTACATCACGGAAATCCATGTAAGGCACCATATTTCCTTTAAAAGTCACTTTAACTGACTGAGGAATTGGCATGGTTGCTTCACCTGTTGCTAAGGCTAAAGCTACTGTTCCAGAATCGGCTCCAAAAGCAACACCTTTCGCCATTCTTGTGTGAGAATCTCCACCAATAATAACATCCCAATCATCAACAGCAATATCATTTAGTACTTTATGAATTACGTCGGTCATTGCATGGTACACTCCTTTTGGATCACGACCAGTAATTAAACCAAAGTCATTCATAAACTTCATTAATCTTGGAATGTTAGCCTTAGATTTATCATCCCAAACAGAAGCTGTGTGACATCCCGATTGATATCCAGCATCTACGATTGGTGAAATCACGGTAGCTGCCATCATTTCCAACTCTTGAGAAGTCATTAATCCTGTAGTATCCTGAGATCCTACAATATTTACTTCAACACGAGTATTTGAACCTGCATGTAATGTAACTCCCGGAGTATTTCCTACAGCATTTCTGTTGAAAATTTTCTCTACTGCCGTTAATCCTTGACCTTCAATTGAAATTTCTTTAGAAGGAGCATATACTTGAGGAACGTCAATTCCTAATACTTTACACGCAAATGTTTGTAATTTCTTTCCGAAAACTACAGCATAAGAACCTCCTGCTTTAATAAACTCCATTTTCTGAGGAGTTAACGCAGTTGAGATATCTTTAAGCTCTGTATCTCCGTTATATAATTTTTTTTCTTTAGTATTAATTGTAAGAACTGTTCCCGTTTTAACAGAATAAACTTCTTTTAAAATAGGATCTCCTTCTTCATCAACGATCGTATTTCCATTCTCGTCTTTTTGCTTCACCCAGTTCTTTAAATCGATTCCAATTCCTCCAGTTACACCTACTGTAGTTAAGAAGATTGGAGCGATTCCATTTGTACCAGCAATTACTGGTGCAATATTGATAAATGGTACATAAGGACTTGAAGAAACACCTGTCCATAACGCAACATTATTTACACCTGACATACGAGAAGAACCAACTCCCATTGTTCCTTTTTCGGCAATTAACATTACTCGTTTATCAGGATGCTTTTCCTTTAATGCTAAAAGCTCATTTTGCATGTCCTTGTTATGCTCAAACATAGACTGACCATGTAATTCACGATCCGATCTAGAATGGGCGTCCGCTCCAGGAGATAATAAATCTGTCGAAATATCACCTATTCCAGCTACATAGGTAACTACCTCTATTTCTTCCTCTACTTCAGGTAGTTTTGTAAAGAATTCAGCTTGTGCATAGCTTTCAATAATTCCTTTTGCTAAAGCATTACCTTCTTTCATTGCATTTTCTAAACGCTCTGTATCTGCTTCATATAAAAATACTTGAGTTTTTAACACCTTTGCAGCAGCTTCAGCTGTTTCAGCATCATTACCCAAAGCTAAATCTAACAACACTTCAATAGAAGGACCTCCTTTCATATGAGATAATTGCTCAAAAGCAAACTCAGGTGAAATTTCCTTCACTACAGATTCTCCAAGAATAATTTCTTTTAAAAATTTAGCTTTTACACCAGCGGCACTTGTTGTACCTGGTAATGTGTTATAGATAAAGAAATTAAGAGATTCTTCACGATGAGCATTATTTTCATCTTTGATTTGCGTAATGATTTCACTTAATAATTCAGCTCCATCAATTGGTTTCGGATGAAGTCCTTGAACTTTTCGTGCTTCAATCTCCTTGATATAATCTTCGTATGTGTTCATAAAAATAGAAGTCTTTTCTTTTAGAGAAAGTTGTCGAGAAAAATTATTCTCTAAACTTTCATTATTTGTGTTAATGTCCTTTTGATTTGTTGTAATTAATACAACGTAAATGTCAACTATACATTAGAATACTCCGTTGTTTATACTGATATTTTTGAATCAATTAACACAGAAGCCTGAATTGATATTATCAGTTACGTTAAACACGCCAGTAATTAATGTTAATTTTTGCTGAGCAAAAATACGATTTTAGCTAGTAATTTAAAAATATACAACAGAATAAGGGAATTAATAAAAAATAACCACTTAAATTAAAAATAAATATAATTATGATATTTTAACCCTGTAAAAAAGCACTTATATTACGAATATGATAATTTGAAGACCTGTTTTTTAACAGTAGTTTCTTTATAATAATTCTAAATAAGTATTAAAAATAAAAAGCAGCTCAATAAGCCGGGTTCTGTACCTTATAAATAAGGCTCTTATCATTTATCTAGCCTTAACATTACTGTTAAAGTCAATCTGCCTACCCCTTAGAATCGTACGAGCCGCACTCAATCTCTAATATACGTGGCATTGCACTGCATAGAGTTTACCTGGTTTCACTACAGCATTACCTGTACATTCTTTCTGTTGCACTTGTCCTCGGTTTACACCGGACGGATGTTATCCGCTATGCTTGCCCTATAGTGTCCGGACTTTCCTACTTATAAAAGTATAAGTCGATAAGATAGAGCTGCTTATATTTTTAATTCGTCTTTATAAAAAAACCCACTCAAAATTGAGTGGGAAAATTGCTATGAAAAAGAAAAAGTATCTAGAACGTCTTCTAGATGTTACAAATATAAAGTATTTATTTTATTTAAAACAAATAAAAAAACACAAAATTTACGATAACATTATATTTTCTGCTTTTTATGTTAAAAATCGGTCAAAATATACAATTTTAGGAAAATACTTTATACAAAAAAAACTGCCCACCAAAACAATGGTAGACAGTTACTTACAATTTGTTAAGCTTTCTAATTTTATGAAAACATATCTTTTACCTTTTCAAAAAATGATTTATCTGTTTTTTGAGGATTTGGGTTAAAGTTTTCATCATCTAACATTGACTCAAAGAATTTACGTTGATCTTTTGTCAACTCTTGAGGTGTCCAAACATTTACATGAATAAGGAAATCTCCTGTTCCATAATGTTCTATACTCGGTAACCCTTTACCTTTTAAACGTAAAATTTTACCAGATTGAGTTCCCGGTTCTATTTTAATTTTAACCTTCCCTGTAACCGTTTCTATTTCCTTAGAAACACCAAGTACAGCTTCAGAAAAACTAACATACAGGTCGTAATGTATATTACTTCCCTCTCTTTTTAAACTTTCGTGTTGTACCTCTTCTATAACTACTAATAAATCTCCTGGAATAGAGTTTTTCCCTGGAGCTTCGTTTCCTTTTCCTCCAACTTTTAACTGCACCCCTTCAGAAACTCCTTCAGGAATATTGATAGAAACCGTTTCTTCCCTAACAATCATTCCTTGAGCATCTGCTCCAGATGGTTTTCTATCTAATATTTCTCCTGCACCATGACATGTTCCACAAGTAGTTGCTGTTTGCATTCTACCTAAAATAGTATTGGTAACACGCATTTGTTGTCCAGAACCATTACAAGTTGAACAGGTTTTATAAGTTACTCCGTCGGCTTGTACTTTTCGTCTTACTTTAACCTTCTTCTCTACTCCTTTTGCTATTTCTTCTAAAGTAAGTTTTACGCGAATTCTAAGGTTGCTTCCTTTTACTCTGGCTTGACGCTGTCCGCCTCCACCAAATCCTCCGAAACCACCGCCAAAGGCACCACCAAAGATATCTCCGAATTGGCTGAATATATCATCCATATTCATTCCGCCTCCGCCAAATCCTTGGCCTCCTTCAAAAGCAGCATGACCATATTGATCGTAACGAGCTTTTTTATTTTCATCACTTAAAATTTCATAAGCTTCAGCTGCCATTTTGAATTTTTCTTCGGCTTCTTTATTATCAGGATTTTTATCAGGATGGTATTTGATAGCCATTTTCCTGTAAGCCTTTTTAATTTCTCCTTGAGAAGCTGATTTTGAAATTCCTAAAATCTCGTAATAATCTTGTTTTGCCATATAATTTCAATTGACAATTAAAAACTAGTAAAAGTTTACTAATTATTAATTATTATTCATTTTTTAAGCCTGCCCTATAACTACTTTTGGGTGACGAATTATTTTATCTCCAAGTTTATATCCCTTTTCTACACAATCAATGATTTTTCCTTTTAAATCATCAGTTGGTGCTGGTATTTGAGTAATTGCGTCATGAATTTCAGAATCGAAATCATCACCCGCTTTTACCTCTATTTCAGTTAAACCTTTCTGAGTTAACGTATTGTTTAACTTATTACTTATTAACTCCATTCCTTTTAAAAGCTCAGAATCTTCACTTTTCTTAATCTCTGCCAAACCTCTATCGAAATCGTCCATAATTGGCAGTAAAGCTGTCATTAATTCCTGACTTGCCGTTTTAAAAAGCTCAATACGTTCCTTAGTTGTGCGTTTCTTATAGTTTTCGAACTCTGCAAAAAGTCTTAAATATTTATCTTTTTCAGCTTGTAAAAGCTCCTCTGCTGTAGGTTCTTCTTGCGTCTTTCCTTCTACTTCAGTTCCTTCTTTATCTTGAATATCAACACCTTCGCTTTCTTTTTTCTCTAATTCAGCATTTTCTAATGCATCTTTAATTTCGTCTTCTTTGGTATATTGATCTTTACTCATTGTAAATCTTTTCTTTATTTTTTATATGTTATGCTAAGCAAGAATACTGCCATTGGGATAATTATGCCATATTGACACCAACATTTTGAACCTTGTTTTAACATGGAAATTCTGGTTTTACATTTTTTTTAACATATCCATTTCATATTTTAGACCCCGTTAACCAAATATTAATAGAAATTAACTTTAATTATGAAGAAAAACTTATTAAACATTTCTGGTGTATCTGTTTTATCTAAGCGCCAGCAAAAAAATGTATCAGGAGGTATTGGTCTTAATATTGATTTAAGTAAATGTGGTTGTGATTGTGCAGCCAGAGTAACGGGTCCTAAGTATTGCTCTTATTATATAGCATGTCCAGATATTGACACATGTAACGATGAAATCTAAAGTTAAGGTTATTTTTATTAACCAAAATTTAGATAAAATATTAATTTAAGAATTGCATTAGGCCGAACTCATTTTATGAATTCGGCTTTTTTTTCTATTAAAAAAAGGCATCTATTTCTAGACACCTTTTGAATATTATTTAGGTTAAAACCTTAGTCTTCTATTCTTTCAATTTTAGCTCCTAACGCTCTTAATCTAGCCTCAATATTTTCGTAACCTCTATCGATTTGCTCAATATTATGAATTGTACTAGTTCCTTTTGCTGATAAGGCTGCTATCAATAATGAAATACCTGCTCTAATATCTGGAGAAGTCATTTTTGTTGCTTTTAATTGGCTATTGAAATCGTGTCCAATAACCGTTGCTCTATGAGGGTCACAAAGAATAACCTTTGCTCCCATATCGATTAGTTTATCAACAAAGAACAATCTACTCTCAAACATTTTTTGGTGTATTAAAACGGTACCTTTTGCTTGTGTTGCTACAACCAAAACAATACTCAATAAATCAGGCGTAAAACCTGGCCAAGGAGCGTCGGCAACTGTTAATACTGACCCGTCAATATAATTTTGAATTTCATAACTATCTTGTTGAGGAATGAAAATATCATCACCTTTCTTTTCTAGTTGAATTCCTAATTTTCTAAATATATTCGGGATTTGCCCTAAATCTTTCCAACTAACATTCTTAATTGTTACTTCAGAACGTGTCATTGCTGCCATACCAATCCAGCTACCTATTTCAATCATATCTGGTAAAATAGTATGTTCACAACCACCTAGCTCATTAACTCCCTCAATAGTCAATAAATTTGAACCAACTCCCGAGATTTTCGCTCCCATACTATTCAACATTTTTGACAATTGTTGAATATATGGTTCACAAGCAGCATTATAAATAGTAGTGGTTCCTTTTGCCAGCACAGCAGCCATAATTATATTAGCAGTTCCTGTTACAGAAGCTTCATCCAGAAGCATATCTGTTCCTTCTAATCCTGTCTCTGTTTCTACTCCGTAAAAATACTCCTCTCTATTATATCTAAATTTAGCTCCTAAATTGATAAATCCTTCGAAGTGTGTATCTAACCTTCTTCTACCAATCTTATCTCCTCCTGGTCTAGGAATGTATCCTTTACCAAAACGAGCTAATAATGGACCCACAATCATGATAGAACCTCTTAAAGAACTTCCATCTCTTTTAAATTCGGCGCTTTCTAAATACTTAAGATTGATGTTATCAGATTGAAAACTATAGCTATTTGCACCAAGTTTTTCAACCTTTACTCCTAATTCACCTAAAATAAATATTAACTTATTTACATCAAGGATATCAGGAATGTTATTAATAACTACTTTTTCTGAAGTTAAAAGAACTGCACAAATAACTTGTAATGCTTCGTTTTTAGCTCCTTGAGGGGTTATAGATCCGTTTAATTTATGACCACCTTCTATTTTAAATGATGCCATTTATTTTTTTCTGCTTTTTTTGTTAGTAGATTTTCCTTTTTGTCCTTGTGAAGGTCTTTTTCTTAGTAAATTTTTACTTTCAGCTAACTCCTCTTCAGTATTACGCATATCAATCTGCCCATCAGATAATTCATATAAATGATCTAATATCACACCATCTTCAACTGTATCTTTATTCCAGTTTAAATAGCATTTCTTCATATGATTAGCAATTGTGAATACTAAAGCCTCTTTCATATCGCCATCATCCCATGTTAAAGCAACATCAATCATGGTTTGAATATTAGTTCCATAAAAACGGTATTTTGATGCTGATTTAGGATAAGCCAATTTTGCTGGCTTTTCTGTTAACTCTTCTTTTGAAGGAGTTTCATATGGTGAATCTACGTCTAACTTAAAATCTGCCATAATATGTAACTGATCCCAAAGCTTGTGCTTAAAATCAGGTACATCGCGTAAGTGAGGTTGCAAATTCCCCATTACGTTGATAATAGCTTTCGCCATCGTATTTCTTTCCTCTTTATCCTCCAACGCGATACAATGGTTTACTAACTTTTGAATATGTCTACCATATTCAGGAATAATTAATGTTTCTCTCTCTGAGTTATATTCTAAATCAAACATGATCTTGTTTTTATGCAGATGCAAAATAGTAATAATTATTTATTACTTATCCGATTACTTTTAATTTTGCAAACTGTAATAATAATTTCTTTTTTCCTACGGTACCAAATTCTATTTCGGCTTTCTTATTTGGTCCTTTTCCTTCTAATCCTAAAACTCGTCCTTTTCCAAATCTATTGTGCTCTACAATGTTTCCAACAGCGATATCACCATCAAATAGGTTAATTTTTGAACTACTTGCGTCAGATACCTTCTTCAACCTACTTTTATCCGTTTTTAGTGGAGCTTTTTCTTTTTTATCTAAAAACTCCTTACGTTTTTTCTGAATAGGTTTTTGGAAACGAATTTTTGATGGACTTTCGTCAAATAAACTAGCATCAATAAATCGATTTGCATTGGATTCAGGAACTTTAGGTGCTAAATACTCAACAAACTGATCATCTATTTCTTCTAAAAATCTACTAGGCTCTCCATCTGTAAGTTTTCCCCATCGGTATCTGGTTTGGGCATAAGTTAAATATGCCACTTTTTCAGCTCTTGTTAGGGCTACATAGAATAATCGACGTTCTTCCTCTAATTCACTTCGAGTATTCATACTCATGGCAGAAGGAAATAAATTTTCTTCTAATCCAACGATATAAACATATGGATATTCCAATCCTTTTGATAAGTGAATGGTCATTAATGAAACTACTGGAGTGTCATCTTTTTCGCTATCAAAATCAGTAGCAAGAGCAACATCTTCAAGAAAAGCAGTTAATGACGCATCTTCTCCTGTTTCAATTTTATCGGTAATAAAATCTTTAATACCGTTCAATAATTCCTGAACGTTTTCAACCTTATTAATTCCTTCAGGAGTTCCATCCTTTTGTAAATCCTTAACCAATTGTGTTTGCTTAACTACTAAATCTGCCACTTCAAAGGCATTTTTAGTTTGTACTTCTACTTGCAAACGTTGAATCATAGTTAAGAAACCTTCAAGTTTATTTTTAGTTCCTTTTGTGATTTTAATATCAATTCTATTGATATTTTTAATAATCTCAAATATTGATTTCTTATAGTGGTTGGCAGCAATTACCAACTTATCCATAGTCGTAGCACCAATTCCTCTAGCAGGATAATTGATCACACGTATTAAAGCCTCCTCATCGTGTGGATTAATTAACAAGCGTAAATACGAAAGTAAATCTTTTATTTCTTTACGTTGATAGAATGAAATACCTCCATAAATCTTGTATTTAATATCCTTCTTTCGTAAAGCATCTTCAATTGCTCTTGACTGTGCATTTGTTCTATATAATATGGCAAAGTCGTTATTGGTCAATTGATGATTCATTTGATTTTCCCAAATAGATTGCGCTACAAAACGCCCTTCTTCACCATCAGAAATAGATCGCATAATTTTTATGCTTTCTCCAGATTCATTTGCTGTCCAAACTTCTTTATCTAATTTCGTTTTGTTTTTATCAATAACACTATTCGCTGCCTGAACAATATTTCCTGTAGAACGATAATTTTGTTCTAATTTAAATGTCTTGGCATCGGGATAATCTTTCTGGAAATTTAAAATGTTATTGATATTTGCTCCACGGAAACTATAAATACTCTGAGAATCATCACCTACCACACAAATATTTTGAAAACGATCAGCTAAAGCTCTTACAATTAAATATTGAGAATGGTTGGTATCTTGGTACTCATCAACCATAATATATCTGAACCTATTTTGATATTTTGCTAATACATCTGGGAATCGAGCCAATAATTCGTTCGTTCTTAACAAGAGATCATCAAAATCCATAGCTCCTGATCTAAAGCATCTATCTACATATTCCTTGTAAATATCTCCAACTTTAGGTCTACTTGCTTGTAAATCGGCCTCCTGTAAGTCTGAATTATTAAAATATGCTCTAACGGTAATCAGATTATTTTTAAAAGAAGAGATTCTACCCAAAATTTGTTTTGGTTTGTATCGCTCTCTATCTAACTTCATTTCCTTAATAATAGACGAGATCAATCGAACTGCATCTTGTGTATCGTAAATTGTAAAATTCGACGGATACCCTAATCTATCTGCTTCAGACCTTAAAATTCTCGCAAATACAGAGTGAAAAGTTCCCATCCATAAATTCTTAGCCTCACTATGACCAACCACAGAAGCAATACGCTCTTTCATTTCACGTGCTGCCTTGTTGGTAAAGGTTAAAGAAAGAATATTAAAAGAATCTACTCCTTGCTGCATAATGTGAGCTATTCGGTATGTTAAAACTCTTGTTTTACCAGACCCTGCACCTGCAATAATCATCATCGGACCTTCTTTTTGTAATACAGCAGCCCTTTGTGGTTCGTTAAGTTGTTCTAAATAAGTACTCAATGAAATCTAAATTGAAAGAATTTTAAAACGGAAAATTAACCATTCTTTTAGGTTTTATAAAATATGTAGTCATTTTTTTTTCCACATATAATTTTAAATTCTTTTTTGGGTTTATAATTTAAACAGATTCTACAAGATATTTAACTTATAAATTCTGTAAGACTTGTATCTTAGCAGCGTTTATTATCTGTATAACACTCATAAAATAACCTTACAAATAGTATATTCTATGGAAGATAAAATAATCGAAGGATTGGCCTATGCCTTACCGGCTCTTGTTACTGGTGGAGTTGCTTATTATATTTTAAGCGCTTTTATTAAACAAGATAATAATGAGAGAAAGTTTGAAGCTTTAGTTGCGAAGAAAAAAGAAAGTCTTCCGATTAAGCTACAGGCTTATGAACGCATGCTTTTATTCTGTGAACGTATGAATCCAGTAAAATTATTAGTAAGAGTAAATCCTATTGGTGATGATGTGAACAGTTATTTGCGTCTACTGATAGGAAATATTGAGCAAGAATATGAGCATAATTTGGTTCAGCAATTATATATCAGTGAAGATAGTTGGAAATCTGTTTTAGCTACCAAATTAGCGATTATTGCCAAGCTTAGGAGCGTTGCAGAAACAAGCGAAACTGCCAAAGAGCTAAGAGAAACTGTTTTATTAACCTATACCAAAGAAGCAAATCCTACAGAAGCGGCTATTGGTTATCTTAAGCAAGAAGTTAAAAAATTATTATAAGCTTTAAACTTCATGAAATAAGAAAAGAATAAAAAAATCGAATTTGCTGATGAAACAAAAGTCAAAACTTTACATAAGTTTACTAATTTGTATATTTTCTCTTTCAAATAACTTTGGACAAGATTATTTAGTTACGAAAGATAATGATACAATTCATGGTATCATAGAATGGAAAACAAACACCTCTGTTTTTGTTAGAAACAATGAAGGAAAGTATAGATTTAAAGCTAACAAAACTAAATTGTTCAAGCGAGGTGCCTTCGTTTTCGTTTCTATAAATACCGGTATTCCTGAATTCTTGTTAGAAGTTAAAAAAGGAAAAATATCCTATTATAAAGAATCACATTTAAAATCAAAATATACTCTAGATTACATAAAACACGTTTATTTAAAGTATAATGACACTATTTTCCCTATTAATGTTGGAAATAAAACAGCTAATTTTCGTGGTTTAAACTCAAATTTTCAAAACATTGAACGAAATAATATTCATAAGAATATTTCATATAAAAATGGAGACTTATACAGAAAACACTATATAATAGACAAGTATTCTTTAAATTTTAAATTATGTTTTTATCATATTTTAGGGACTGATAATCAATTGACAGACCGAATAGAAAATAATAATTATTCCTTTGAAGATATAGATGAATTGGTCGATTTATCAAACATCTATATAAGTAGTAAAGACATTAATAAATTTGTTGGAGAAAAAACACCTAATAAATTTGCTTCTGGTTCTGTTATAACAAAAAATAACGACACCATTTATGGTTCTATAAAATTGGATAATAGTTTTTCCTTAAAAAAGAAAATAAAATTCATTTCTAAGAATGGTGAAACATTAACATATAGACCTTCTGAATTATCTGAATTTGTTGTTAATAAAAGAGTCTATAAAGGAATTATTATCGATAAAAAGAAACGACTTTTAAGAGAATTAATAAAAGGTAAAATTTCATTGTATAAGGATGTGCAAAAAAGAAGAAATTATATCACTCAAGATTCTAAACAGTATTTTCTTGTTGATAGAAAAGGGAGTTATTTAAAGTTATTTAAAAATAAACCAGCAATTTATAATAGAATTGTAAAAAATAGTTACAAATATTTTGAAATTAAAAGTATAATATCTTTATACAATGAAGATTGATCGATAGTATATCACAATGGATAAAAACTCATCAAAATTGATGAGTTTTTTTATATAAACCACTTACCTTCAGAAAGATACCATTGAACGACATTCCACTACCAAATATCTGTTTTTCAGAAATATAACTACAACACTATAGTATCTTTACAGCGTAGTAGTAAGTTAATTTTTTGATTAGCGATTTAGAGGCTTTTTCTTTTCGAGAGATTTGAAAAAGCCTTTTTGTTTTTGAGTAGTTATATACAACTTATTCGCCGATTTTTCTAAAATTTCTTCTACTACAGCCTGCTTTAAATCGAATTAATAACCAACAGCCTTATCTGCAATCACTTAATTTTTCTTCACTGTAATTATAAGCTTCCAAAAGTGCCTTTTCAAACTCAATTAAAAACATTAATTCATCTTTCATTCTTTCTTCATAATCATCCGCTTCATTTCTATTCTGATCTTTCATTAAATTGAGAAGTATTCTCTCTTGCTTTAGCGTCTCCTCGGTAATATTTGCCATTTGTTCTAAAAACATAAGACAATCGAAACCAAAAGAATTAGCCAAACTATTATGCTTAAGAGTATTCCATGCTATATTGGTTAAATTAACATGCGATAAATCAAAGTTCAAATCCATATTACCTTTATAATGATATTTTCCGTTTTCTAAAAGCGTTGAATCTTGAGCTGTGAATACATTTGGAAAATCAGTTCTAAAAGCTTGTAAACTTTCAACATCTGTGATTAATCTATTTTCTTTATCCATATTTTTTTCCATAAACAATAATGTTCCTATGAATGTTTTGTGTTTTTTAAGACTCTTTTCAATTTTGGTTTTGTTTTCTTCAATTTCTATCAAAATATTTTTCACAGCGATTGATTTTTGATTTTTTACATTTTTCGAAACAACCCATTCATTTAAAAATAAAGCTCCGAAAACACCGATTAATGTAGCTGTGAGTGTTATAACCCAATTACTAGTCAGAAATTTAGAGTTTTTTAACTTCATTGTCTTGGTTTCTTTTATTAATTATGATTAACGTTTTATGTATTATTAGACGTAATTTTCCGCTAAATGTAACCAAAAATTAGTGGTGGTTTTTATTTTTGATACTGTATCCACTATTCGATACAGTTTATTACAATAATTAAACTTGTTTCCTCTTGACAACTAAATTCTATGGATCTTTAGCTTTATAATAACCTGCTGTATTTTCACAGGTGTAACTACAACTAGAAAAACTTCCTGAAACCTTAGATTTTTTATTGTTAGCTTTTATAATATTTATTTGTCAACAATAATTCAATCCTTTTTTATTAAGTTCTAATTCCATACAGGACAAGTTGTCCAAGGATAAGGGCATTGATATTTACGCTGAAGCCATCCTGAATGTAATTCTCCATTTATTTTGAATTTTACTTTTGCCCAACCTCGTTTTACTTTTATTAATTCTGTTGACAAATATTCTAAAGCAATAAATATAACATTTGAATTTTTATCTGGTCTATCATAGAATTTTATCTTAATACCAGATTCCTTTCTAATGTCTGGGAGGTTGATTTTCATTTTTTTTGCTAAAACCCATTTCCCTTTAAATTTTTCAATATTTTTATTTAACTCATGTTCTTCACAACTGGGAAGTACAACTATATTTTCAATTTTTAACCAGTCATCTTGCGATTCAGCTATTGTAAACTTATACCAACAATGTGGTTGAGTCAAAACATTTAATTTCTTAACAATACTTCCATCAGGTTTCTTATAAATATAAATTGGTTCGGTTTCTTTTTTAGAATAGAAGCATTCAACAAAATCTCCGAAAAACAATTTACTTCTTTTTTGAGCTAAGACATTTAATGAAGATAGAATTATCAATATTAGGGTTTTCTTTTTCATATGTTGTAACGTTTGTATATAGTTAAAATGTTTTCAAAAGACATGTCTTTAATTTATTCTCTAGAGGGTAAATACCCCGAGGCTTGCCTCGTTAGTAAATGTTTAGAGTTTGAAAATGTATTCTTTTAAAATGCTCAGATGGCTTGCCTCGGAGAAATTTACTGTTTTTCTTTTTTTCATTTCAATACTTTATTAATTGTCTTTCTAATTATATTAAAGTAATATAACGATAGTATTCTTATTCGGAACAATAAACATTATAATATAAAGCTATCCTTTCAATAGTATAATTTTTATATTCTTTACTCTCAAACATATCTACTATTTCTGGACAATCTTTGAAGTACTTTAAAGCATTTTTTCTAAAATTAAATCCTGATAAATTTACTGCTAACTCTTCTTCGTCTCGCTTCAAATAGGTTTCTCTATATTCTACTAAACTCTTCGTGGGAAATTCTCCTCCAAAAGAGTTTTCATAGGAAAGTGAACGCTTTTCATAAATATTAATTCTTCCTCTATGTTTAACTTCCAATAATACAGGCTTCTGCCTTCTTTGTAAAGCTATATATTCAAACTCTTTTATCTCATTATAACCGTAAAAAGTTATACCTTTTACTATAGTGAAGTCCCATTTTTCGGCTTTGTCTTCACTTGTTAGTTTAAATTTTATTTTATTATTTCTTGTTATTGAACCAAACCCTTGAATTGTATCTCCATCAATAAAAATTAAATCAGCTTTTTGGGTTTGACTAGATAGACCTAGGCTGTATATGATTAGTAGAATGTAAAACAATTTCCTCTTCATAGACTTATTTAAAATGTTGTATTATTAGTTTCGATTTCGTTTCAAATCTAATTAAAATAACTTATTACGGGGATAGTCATAAATTCTATTGCTTAATTTTTTTCTTAAAAGTATTGGCAGTCTTTTTCTTTTTGAAATCAATTATTTCAATTCTTAGTATAACAAGGATTAAAGGACCTAATGTTATAGTTAAAAATTGCCCCCAACTTGGAACATAATCTTGTACAGGTATTCCTATTAAAAGCAATGAATTCAGGGCATATGCGCAGCATTGAACTACAAGAAGAATCAATAGAAATTTCCTCCAGATATTAAATTTCATTATCTGAAATCCAATCGTCACTAATAACAGTGGAATAAAAAGAATGAAAAGCTCTAAATTCTCAAATATGTAATTTGGTTTCCAATCCAATTTTTCTGTCACATTATGATCTATAACATTATATGTAATTGAATAAGGCGCTATAAAAATTAAAAGGATAACAAAATTGAACATCGTTATCACTTTATTTTCTTTTACATATCGCCATACTCTTTCCATTCTTATTAATTCATGTTAAAAGTGATTCATACTATATACATTTTGCGATAGTCCTTATCAAATGGTTCGGACGATTATAAGTTATTCCTGCTATTCTTTTTATTCAATGTTTTATTTACAATTGTTGCAATCAGCATTAGAAGAATCGATAATAACCAAAGCCAATAACCTAGCAGGTATCTATCTATTTTTCCAGTATGGCCCGCTTCAGTTCTAATTATTTCGGTGACTTGAGTAAAAGATATGGCCAGAATAGATGCTATAAGACTTAAAACGAACGGCAAGTTTTGTTTTTTAGAAAACATAATAAATAATGAACTAGTTATAAATAATGGATTTGCCAACCAAATTACACCTATCAAATTGAAATTTAACCAACCGTAAAGGAAAGCTATAAGTCCATAAGAACCAATTGAAGATTTTCCATTTACGAGATAAGACTCCATTGTCATCGAAAGCAAATAGATGATTATTGCTAAAATTCCCACTATTCTTTTAGATTTTTTATTCATATTAATTTCTTTTCATTTATTCTCTATATTTTGACCTTTTATTCTCCAGTATAACTAAAAATCACCTGTTTTTGATTTTATAAACAATTTCTAAAAGAGATTTTACCGCATTAGCAAATTTTCACTCTATTCACTGATGTTACTTCTTCCTTTTAATACCCCCAACATACCTTCTTGAATCCTCCCGTATGACATAAATATTAGGATTTCTTTCTTTTATTTGATCAATGTTATTGTCAGTAATAATTTCATGATCTATTAAAAGATGTGTCAATTTTTTTAAGTTGCCTATATCAGCTGGTATACTTGGAATACTATTGTTGTGTAACCAAAGAGTTTGTATGTTTTCTAGCCCCAATATTTCTTTAGGAAATTTTTTAAAACGATTAAATTGCATACTAAGCATATTTAAGTTTTGTAATTTCTCTATTGAACTAGGTAACTCTTCAATACTATTACTTCCAATATTAAAATTTTCTAAATATGTTATATCCCCAATGCTTTCAGGAATTTTCGAAATATTATTAAAACCCAAATTTAGTAATCTCATGTTTTTTAAATTACCTATTGAGTTTGGTATTGATTCGACTTTTGATGCATTACTTTTGATTGAAACTAAATTGTAGCACGATCCTATTTCTTCTCTTAAACGCCTTATTCCACTACCTGAAACATCTAAACAATTTAACTTTTTTAAATACTTTATTTCCTCTGGTAAATCTCTTATTTTACTATTATTGCGAATACTTAAATAACCTAAATTTCGAAGTCTTCCTATTTCTTTTGGAAGTTGATGAATATTTGAAGCTTCTAATGACAAACCTTTTAAATTCTTTAACTTCGATATAGATGAAGGGAATTTTTTTAAGTTTGAATAATCTAGTTCTAAATATTCAAGGTTGGGTAATTCACTTAACTGTCTAAATAATTTATCAAAATCCTTTATTTTATTTTTCGATAAATTTATCCCCTTTAATCTTTTAAACTTTTTTATATCATCAGGAAGTTCTATTGCATTTGAATAACTTAAATTAAGGAGCTCTATGTTGGGGTCTAGTCTTTTTAAATCGTCTACTTTATTATTAGCCTCATAAAATAATCTTTTCGAATAAATAGGATTGAAAAGACGATCGTACTCTAGATTTATTTTTATCTGCTCTTCAAATTCATCTGCTTCGTTATAAAATTCTATTTTATTATAATCATTTATATCAAGTTGGTTATTTGAAATTAACTCCATTAATGTTTTATCCTCTTTTAATCCATGATGATTCAAGAAGGCAGTATCCCACATTGCCCCTTCTTTGTTCCCAGAAAAATATTTAGAATAAATCTTATAATAATATATAGTTTTAAATTTTTCTTTTGGGTGAGGATACATTGAAGCTTCTTCATATTGAAAAGAAGCATTTTTATAATCTTTATTTAAAAACATAGCATTCGCTTTCATTAATAGAGTATTGACTGACACCCCATAATATTTTTCGATTTGCCCAACTTCTTCCAATGCCTCTTTATATTTTCTGTTTTCATAGAGATTGGTATATTTCAATAATCTTCCTAAACTAGATGTTTTATTTTTTTCAATAAAAATATTAATGCTTTCTAAAATTTCCCTGTGATTTTCTATCGGACTTATATTTTTCAAGCAAAATGCTTTACTAAAATATAAAGAAGTATTATTGGGGTTTCTTTTTATTCCTTCATCCACGCAAGTAAGTGCTTTTTCCCACTTATTATTACTTACTGATTCTTGATAGGTCTCAATTAATTCCTCATCTGTTAAATTTTTAATACAAGAATTCATTGTTATCAAGCACAGAAATAACAATAAAAATCTTAGATAAGTTTCATAGTGTTTTTTTAATAGTGTCTTTTTCATATAAAAGTAAATTATTTTCAATTAAGTATAACTTTTCTCTGGACTTATATTATTTAACAATACTCCAAACAATACTAATTAACTTAAGTTTATTTCTCCGATTTTCCTTTTCACTTCTTTTACTTTTTCGTTCCAGTATATTTGAGCTTTTTCAGAGTCATATTTGGGTTTATTTTTGGTCCCTTCTTTATATTCTCTGGGAATCCGATACAAGAACGTTCCATTTTTATGTTGATCTTTGGCTATCTCCCTTTGTGACTCAGGATCTTGTTTTCGACGTGCCCAAAAGTATTGATGTTCCAAATAGGCTTCTTTAATTTTTGTAAAGTGATCTATTAATTCATCAGAATCTTTAGGTATATATGCGGGTCCACTACAACCACATGAATGAAAAGTTATTCCCACTTTATAAAGTGTGGAAATATGACTCCAAGCTTTTATATCTTTCTTCTTTGGTGATTCAAAATCTAGTCCCATATCTGCCATTAAATCTCCACACTCTGGACATTTGGCAGGATGTTGTTTTCTAAATTTATCAAATCCATCATAAATATCTTTCTCTAACCTTCTTTTAAACGTTTTCCTACACTGAAAACAAGCATAATGAGGTTTATAAGTTGTCATTCCATATCTACACATACTTCAATTTTCTTTATTATGATAAACTCCTTTTTCATCGTATTTTAGCGATTTAACAACCATTCTTTGTCTGGTAAAATATTCTAGTATTATCAATAAAGTTCTACACCTTTTTTAATGACAAAACAAGTTATTGTTCGATTAGTTATTTTTTGAACTGTTTACATGAATTATTTTCGGATTTTCTCCGTCATCATTTCTTTTCGAACGTCCATAAAGACCAATAGTGATATCATCTGGTGAATTTGTCTCCAATTCAGAAGGATGAACATATGTATACATTCCGTACCCATGACCAGATACAACCCAACCTATATTCTTTTCTAATGAAATAACATTAAAATCTCCAGCGGGTCCACCTGCATGAACAGGTCCAAATTCTTTCATTAATCTTATAGCTTCATTTTCTATATTCTCAATTTGTGTTATATCGTCAAATACTATATATGTTCCGTTTTCAAATAATACCCAATCTTTAAATATTGGATTTATTGCAAGTCTAACATTTTCCAGTAACGATTTCGTTTCCATTTGGTCTTTTTTAAATTCAATTTTAGCTTTTTTATCCTTGTCCTTGTTTTCACAACCCATTAAAATCAAAAAGTTTACAAGAATTATAAATATTATTCGCATTTTTTTATTTCAGTTAGATAGAATATTCTAATTCTATTCAGTTTCAATTTTCGTTAAATGTAACCAAAATTATTTATAACTAAATTACTCCCCCTTTTATCCCCAAGTCTTTTTAATGTTTTATATATTCAAATTGGTTCTATTTTGCCCTCTTCTTCAGTCCAAAAAATGGTCTAATATATATCCAACGACGAATTACAAATTCATAAATAATCCATGATAAAACAAAAGTACCCATGATCATTATTGAAGATTTTACAACTAATGACCAATCTAGTTCTATTAGGTAATAGGCAATTATAATCATGATCGTTTGATGTAAAATATAGAAGGGGTAAACTGCTTCATTTGCATATTTAAGTATAGTACTTTTTCTATTTAAGTATTTAGCAGAGAATCCAAATAAAGCAAGTATCCAAGACCATAAATTTGTTACTTTTAAGAAAGCCTCAATAAAATGTCTAATTGTTGAATCTTTATATTGATGTGTAATAAAAAGCATGATACCAAAGCTTAGTATTCCTGTAATTAAAAAGTATTTTCGATATTTTACAACAGTATTCCAAAAGGTGTTTTGAACAGAAATTAAGAGAAATCCAAAGAAAAATAATGTAATACAATTTATAAAAGTAAACCAGTCATCTATTAAGGCATGAGTAACCGGAAAAAAAGGTTCTATTAGTGCTTCAATAAAATATAAAAGAACAATAAAAGCATATAATCCTATAGGCTTAACTGTTATTCTTTTTATCCAAGAAGTGAACTTATTATTCGGATTATTTTTTAGATACAAGAATAAAGGAGTTAATATAATTGAGAAAATCAGTAAATAAGGCAAAAACCACGAATGATGCCAGCTAAAATTACCTTCCGGGTAAATTCCATTAAACAATTCACTCGGCCAAAAATCGAAATAGTTTCCGTTAAATTGATTTTTAGCTAATCGCTCAAAATATACTTGAGGAGAAATAATGCAAAGCATCCCGAATACCAGAGGTAATCCTAATCTTTTAATACGCTCAAAAGTAAATTGAGTAGCTGTTCTTTTTTGTAAAGCATAATAGGTACCCATTCCTGAAATTACAAATAGAATAGGTAATCTCCATTGATTAAGAAACCACATAGGGTACACTAACCAATCATATATTATATTGTTTTTTATATGAAATCCCCAAGGAACAAAGAACATTCCTACATGATAAAAAATAAGTAATCCAAATACTATTACTCTTAACCAATCTAAATCATGTCTACGCATCAAATATGTTTTTTGATCAAAACTATGTAGAAAATATATTGGCTTTTTTCAAATGTGATGACAGACACAATTTTGTGACAGGTGACAAAGTATTCTTTATGAATTCATCTTTTTATTAAATTTTGAAATCATGCTTCTTGAAACAGGGACGATATTAGAACCGTTCTTCAGTTGTAATTTATATCCTTGAGCATTGCCTGTAACCGAATCAATTTGATCGACATTAACGATATAAGAACGATGTGTTTTTATATAATTGGGATAAGGTTCTAAAATCTCTTCCAAGTTTTTCATGGTTAATCTTTTTAATATTTTATCGCCATCATTTAAAAACAATTCTATGTAATTACCGTCAGCTTTTGCATATAAAATAACTTGTGAGTCAATCTCCAATTCATTTATATAAGATGAGTTTCTATCAGAAATATTAGTATTTGTTTTTGAATCATTAAATGTATTTGCGTTTCGACTATTTCTCCAATTTAATCTGTGATAATTTATAGGAACTAAAATAAACGCAAATAAAATACCTATCAGAAAGGTGTTTCTTATCTCTTCATAAAAATACCGCAAAGACCAATTATTTGGATTGTCGTAAATAATATCTCTAATTAGAAATTGTGTAATCCCCACGAAAAGTAAATAAAAAGCTATCAAAAGAATTTCTTTTTTTACAGTCCAACTTTCTTTTGAACTTGGAAATATTTTTAAAGAGAGAAACAGGAAAACAATAAAAACAGGAGTACATGAATGTATTAGGGTAATCCAAAAATACCCCATTTTATGCTCAGGTTGATAAACTTCGAAAGGCTCAAAGAAATAACCAAATAATAGCGTCATCAAAAACAACAATCCCGTTATTAACTTTAATTCTTTTCCATAATAATAAAATGGATATACTTGAGATAGGAAGTTTGAAATATTATATTCCAATTTATATTTTACCACCAATAACTATGCCGTAATGCAACTTTCTTAAAAAGATATTTAAATGGTTCTAAATAAGATTTATTTACTATACCAGTTCATTTAATTGATTCTTTTTCATTTTTCTCTTCGAACTAAAAATTAATTCTCAGATTTAACTTCTTCTTAATTGACTATAACAAGTTAATATAAACCTACTTTACCAAAACCCTATACTCCCAAGCACCTAAAGCAACTTCCTTAGTCATTTTATCAATAGTTTGTTGATTGAAATAGTCCGTATAATTTTTCTCCAATTCAATAGCTTGTTTGGTAGGTTCATCGGATAAATTCCCAATAAAAATGATTTCCTTTCCGCCATTAGTTCTTTTGAAAAACAATATGTTTTCATTACTTGGTAACCTCAAATAACTGGCAGCATTTTTTCCTCCATATAAGGCTGTATTTTCAACCTTCAATTTTCCTAATGCTTCCAAAATCTCCCATTCTTTTCCTTTTTTATGTGGAATTTGATCTTTTTCAAAGAACTTTAGTCTGTGTTTCAATCCATATTCTTGTCCAGAATAAATTAAAGGCATTCCAGGAGTCAAATAACTTAGTACCGTAAATAATTCACTAGCTCCTCCCATTCTTTCTTGAATAGTTCCATTCCATGAATTTTCATCGTGATTGGTAATAAAAGTCATTAAAATAACATCTTCTTCGTAGCGATCAGCATCTTTTTCAAAAGTGGCATCCCATTCTTTCACGGACTTCTCTCCTTTTGCAATATGATTCATAATATGATGTCTATCCCATCCATACCCCATATCAAATAAGTTCTCTTTAAATAACTCATGTTCCCAAGCCTCGGCTAGCATAAATACATTCTTTTTGGCTCTAATCTGAGGTATTGCCTCTTTCCAAAATGATGTTGGAACTGAACCTGCAACATCACATCGAAATCCGTCAATATTTTCATTTTCAACCCAATGAAGCATATCGCTAATCATTGTTTTTCTTAATTCAGGATTGTCATAATTTAAATCTGCCACATCTTTCCATCCCATAGAACTTCCGTCTTCATTTAACGGATCAGTAATTTCACCTTTATCATTCTTTGTGTAGAAATCTGGATTCGATTGTACCCAAACATGATCCCATCCTGTATGATTCGGTACCCAGTCAAGAATTACAAACATTTCGTTATCATGAGCTGTTTTTATCAATTTTCTAAAGTCATCAATTGTTCCAAATTCAGGATTTATTTTCTTAAAATCAGACACGGCATAATAACTCCCTAAATACTTTTTTCGTTCTTCCTCAGGAAATTCATGAACAAACTTATCTCCAGTAGCTTTTCTATTGGTTTCAGAAATTGGAAATACTGGCATTAACCAAATAATTTTAACACCTAATTTCTTCAATTCAGGAATATCCTTTGTAAACTCTTCAAAGGTTCCTTTTTCGGAGTATTGACGAATATTCGCTTCATAAATGATAGCGTTTTCAAGTTCTTTTTCTGAATAAGTCAAGCTGTTTGATATTTCTTTTTGACGTTCTTCAACTTTCTTTACTTCTTTTTTGCAAGAGGTTAGTATTAAAAAAATTCCTGCTATGAGTATGATTATTTTTTGCATTAGTTTTCTAATTCAATTAGTCTATATTTTCATTTGTTTCTTCAAGTAATACTATTGAAAACGGTGAATCGATAATTACTTTTCCTTCTTTCACTGTAACAGTTTGATTGGAATACTGATCCCTTAAATTAGTTCCATCTTCGAAAACAGTGGAAATCTCCAAAGTTTTAGCACCTTTTGGAAGTTCTAAACCAATGACCACTTCATCGTTTATTTCTCCCTTATTCAGAGTTCTTTTAAACACATAAGGTTCATAAGTTATCATACAATGATTTCCTCCCCCAACAGATGGGTGATTATCTCTAAACTGACCTAACTTCTGAGCATGACTTAATAGAGCCTGTGTTTCAGGATTGCTCTCAATATCATCCCAATTCATTAATGATCTTAAATTGGCATCACCAACTGCGCCTTCGACTTTTAAAACTCTTGCAGACTCATCTCCATAATACATTTGAGAAGCTCCAAGAGTTAATAATAATTTTGTTACAGCATGAAATGGTATTTTACGATCCACATCAAAAGGAGCTCCATCGTCATGAGAAGAGATATAATTCAAGGTTCCATACCCCTTAAGTTTTGTATCAAGTATGCTATCATATCTCGTAAATAAGGCCTCATAATTTGGAAGTTGCTTAGCATTCCATTTAAACTCGAAGTTAATCAAGCTATTAAATGCCTTGTCAAAATAGTTCACCGTTTTGTCTCCAAAATTGAAGTCTTTCCCACTGCTGAAATTGTAATTGTAAACTTCTCCAACTAAATAAAACTCGTCTTCTAACTGATTGTTCGGATGTTCCGCTTTAAACTCTTCAAAAGCAATATCACAAGCCTTTCTAAATTCTTGCCAAACATTTACTTCCACATGCTTTACCGTATCCACGCGATACCCATCAATGCCATATTCGCGAATATAATCGGTTAGCCATTTCATAATATAAAAGCGCGGTGCTCTTGGAAATCCAGTTTTATCAAAGAAAGTATTTAATTCTTGAAGTTCTTTTTCATAACGTCCTTCTTCTTTCCATTTGGTAATCAATTGTAGTGGTAATTCAACCTCGACATTACTTTCAGTTTTAATATCAGGTAAGTTCTTTACTAAAGTACAGCTAACCGTATTTTTATAATTATCGTAGGTACATTGCGGACTTGTACGAACCCATTCCTCTGGCCAAACAGGATCTTTTTCTGTAACCGGCCCCGTATGGTTTATAACGGCATCTAACAAAATTCTAATACCTTTTTCATGTGCCGTTTTTACCAATTCATGTAAATCTTGCGAAGTCCCAAAATTCGGATCAATCTTGGTCCAATCTTTTGTCCAGTATCCATGGAATCCATAAGTATTTCCTGTTCCTTCATCAACTTTTCCATGTACCTGTTCCACAATTGGTGTCAGCCAAATGGCATTGATTCCTAGTTTCGTAAAATAACCGTCATTAATTTTAGCGGTAATTCCTTTTAAGTCTCCTCCTTCAAATCCTCTTAAAGTAGCGGTTTTATCCGTCCGATCAAAGTTTATGTCATTTGTGGTGTCTCCATTGTTAAAGCGATCCGTTAGCAAAAAATACAGGTTCGCTCCTTGCCAAGTAAAATCTTTTTTGGCTGTAGGTTCCATCTTTTTAGGTTCTGATTTGGTTTCTTTGGTTTTACAAGCAAAGAAGACTGTTGCTATGAGTATGGTTATAAAAATTCGCATAAAATTCTTTTTTATTCAATTATCTTTAATTCAGCCCTCAAGAAATTCAAAGGAAATTTGTCTCAAACTTTCAAGGTAAATACCAGTTCGTTTTAATCTCACTTAGTGAAATGAACTGCCCGATGCAAGCATACGGGGTATCTATTGGATTCATAATTTTATATTTCGAGGCAAGTCCTAGGGAATTAAACTCTTGGCTATCGCCCTGCGATTAAAATTTAAGCTTGATGATCTGTTTCTTTTTTGTATTCCATATAACAGGAATTTCGATATTGTTTGCTTTATTACTGGCGGTTACTAATTTTCCATTTATCAAAACCTTTTTCACTTCCTTTTTCACATTATGAATTACCAACTTATACTGTTTTTCTTGTGCTTTATAATTATTTCCTCGCTCAGTATTGAATTTAATTTTCAATGACTTCCCATTAAAATTACTTGAGAGTTTTACTAATTCAAACATTCCTTTTTCCAAAGCATTTGCCGTTTTACCATCATCATTGTATAAATATCTACTGCTCGATAGAATCGTAACATCATGATAATAGTGAATTGTTAATTCATTGGCATTATACGCTTCTGTATTTTGAATATCCTTTGTCATAGGAATAAAACTACCCGCTCGAGCCAAAGTAGGAATACTATTTTCTCTTTTGGGTATTTCCATTTCCTCCCCTTTCCCAACAATTCTCTCATCAGAATAGAAATCAAACCAAATAGTTGATTTAGGAACAAAAATCGAATACTTTTTTACATCTTTATCTAGTTGTGGACTGATTAAGAAATCATTTCCCCATAAATATGTAGTCCCTAATTTTTCTGTTTTAGGAGATTGAAAATCGAAAAATAACGGTCTCATTAAAGGAGTTCCTTTACTATTATTCTCATAAACCAAATGATAGTTATAAGGCAACAACTTATAGCGTAATTCAATAGCTATTTTAGCTCTTTCCTTAGCTTTCTCCGATCTAAAAACGGGTTCAGAAGGCACCTGTTCCTGTGCATGAGGACGGTATATTGGTTGAAAAACGCCATATTGTAACCATCGTACATAAAGTTCATCATCCAAATTATCCCCAGCAAAACCTCCTAAATCCGAATGCATATATCCCAATCCTTGCATTCCCATTTGTAATGCGATTTCAGGTTGTCTTTTGAATCCTCCCCAGGTTCTATTTACATCACCCGACCATGGAATTAATCCGTAACGTTGTGATCCCGAATATCCCGCTCGCATTAAAATAAAAGGACGGGTATTCGGAAAGTATTTTTTATAGCCATTTGCTATTAATCCTGCCCAATCATGTCCATAAATATTGTGAACCTCATTCGCTGAGCCTGTTGCATGTTGTATCCAATCAGGATGTACTTCAGGCTCTCCTAAATCGCCCCAAACACCTGCAACACCAATATCGGCAAGACCTTTATAAATATCCCAAAACCAAGTCTTCCCTTTTTGACTGTAGACATCAATAATTCCTGTATTACCAAAATAGAAATCGTAGGTAGCTGGTTTTCCTTCATTCGTCTTTGCCAAAATATCTTCTTGAACCGCTTCTTTCCATCGTTTAGAAGTCGTTAAAATATAAGGCTCAGTGATAGCGATAGTTTTCACTTTCTTACTTTGTAATCGGGATATCATCCCTTTAAAATCTGGAAAAGAGTCTTTCAAAGGAGCTAAGTTTCCCATAGAACCTTTAATTTCCTTTCCAAACCAGAACAAATCTAAAATAACCGCATCTACAGGAATTTCATCTTCCTTGAATTTGTCTATCGTACTTTCTACTTCTTTTTGAGAATGGTAACCAAACCTACTGGAAAAATTACCTAAAGCCCACCTTGGAAGCATGGGTTGCTTACCCGTTAATTTTGTATAATTATCAAGAATATCGTACCATGATTGACCTGCTATGATCTGATACGTTTTTCTTCCAGAAATAGTCTCATAAGTAAGCGTATTGTTCTTTTTACTGTCCAAGTCTAAAAATCCAATGGGAGCATTATCGAAATGAACCATATATTTCTTAGAGGATAATACAACAGGCATTGTATAATTCATGAGCTCCGAATGGGTTTCGTAGCCATAATGGGCTTTATTATATAACTCTAAACGATATCCTCTTCTATTCATTTCAAGGGCTCGTGCTCCTACTCCATATAAGACTTCGTCTTTTTCTAAATTTAGTTCAACAGTTTCATACTTCTCAGTTTTAACATAACCTCGTTTTTCAGAAATCAATTCTTTATCTTCATAGAAATATGAAATTTTAAAAGGTGTTTTTTGAATGATCACCTTTAATTTCTTCGATTCAAAGTAAATAAAATCAGCTTTATTTTTGAGTTTAGTCTTCACTCCTTCCGGAGTTAGAATAACAGCATGCGATTCTTCAGCATAGACTTCTCCTTCTGGGATAAAGGACGTTTCAATAACTTCTGGTAAATAGAATTGGAATCTATACTCACCATCACTCATTTTTAGTCTTAACAGTCCATTCTCTTCTTCAAGAACCTTATCAAAAGTTCTAGCCGGATTTTGGGAATGCGCTTGAAAGCTCAGAAATAATAGTAGAATATAAAGTTTTTTCATGAGTCTATTTTCGATGTTAAGATTAAACTCCCTTTTTCTTTTAATTCTAACTTGTCCCTTTTTCGTAGCTCAGAAGACAACTCTTTATATTCATCTAGAGAGCCAAATCGAGGATCAACTTGGTAGTAATCTGTAATAGCATATCCGTGATATGAGCTTTCGGGCATATCATTTATTAATAGAGGTGTTGGCCAAATACCTGTAAAACCAAGATTTTCTATATAATCCAAATGATTAATAATTCCTCTGATATCGCCTCCGCGTCGCTTATAGTTATGAGTCCTATCTATTTTATTTTCCTTTAAATCATCAATGATATCATTACTATGATCGCCATTTGCAAATCGATCAGGAGTGATTAAGTATATGGCATCAGAACTATTAAAGCCTACTATATCTTCTCCATTAAAATCTCTTTGTTTAAGCTCGTAGGTATGTTTTTTAACAATAGTATCCTGTGTAAAAACAATATCGAACTTACCTGGTTGAGTATTATTGTCTACAACCAAATCTAAAAACAAATAATTCGGGCTATCGGCTTTATGAACATTCTTTAAAGTGACTCCAGAATAATCAATTTTAACTTGATAGTTAGTAATCCTATCTTCTTTAATTAAAAGCTGTAAGTTAGTATTATTGAATCCTACGCACCAATTTGGTGGCTCAACCTTTTCTAGGAAGGTATTAGCCACAGGCTTCTGAATAGCCGTATTTTTTCTTTCTCTATTACAAGAGAAAAATAAAAACACAATAACGACGGGTAGTACATTTTTCATTGAAAATCATTTTTGATACTAAACTGTCCCGATGCACGCATGCAAGGTATCCGTTGGGTTCATGATATATATTTCTTGGCAGGCCTTTAAAAATTTAACCCTTGGCTATCGCCCTGCGATTAAACCATTGTTAAACTATTTGGAGTTATCAGTACTTCATGATCATTAACGATAATATTTAGTTCTGCTCCATTATCCAATTCAAACGCGGTTTTATCTTGACTTATATTTACCTTTAGTATTTGATTTCTAAAGTTTACTTTAAACGAAAAAGCTTGCCATTGCTTTGGTATTCTAGGAGAAAAACTAAGTGTATCGTTTTTAATACGCATTCCTCCAAAACCTTCAACAATACTCATCCAAGTTCCTGCCATTGAGGTAATATGAAGCCCCTCTTCTACTTCTTTATTATAATCGTCTAAATCTAGCCTTGATGTTCTTAAATAGAATTCATAGGCTTGTTCCATTCTATTTAATTTTGCTGCTTGAATACCATGAACACAAGGAGACAATGAACTTTCATGTACTGTAAACGGTTCATAGAAATCGAAATGTCGTTCCAATTCCTTATCTGTAAAATCTTCTTCGAAGAAGTAAAATCCTTGAAGTGTATCCGCTTGTTTAATATATGGAGATCTTAAAATACGGTCCCAACTCCATTTTTGGTTGATCGGTCTTTGCGATGTATCCAACTCAGATACTGTTATCTGTTCTTTGTCAAGAAACCCATCTTGCTGGAGAAAAACGTTGTGTTCCGGTGAATACGGGAAATACATATTATCGGCAACTTCTTTCCATTTTGAAATTTCATCACTCGTTAAATTTACCTTTGCCATTATTCTTTCATAATCGGTATGGTAATCTTCCTTCAGTATCTCGATATTCTCCATGGCATATTGAATACACCATCTTGCTGAATAATTCGTATACCAATTGTTGTTTATGTTGTTTTCGTATTCGTTAGGTCCAGTGACGCCTAGAATAACATATTTGTTTTTATCCGATGAATAGGTCGCTCTCTGATGCCAAAAACGAGCTATTCCGATCAATACTTCGAGTCCTTTTTCTGGAATATAGCTGTAATCACCCGTATATCGATGGTAGTTAAAAATAGCAAAAGCAATGGCAGCGTTTCTATGAATCTCTTGGAATGTTATTTCCCACTCATTATGACACTCTTCACCATTCATGGTAACCATTGGATATAAAGCTGCTCCCTTCGAAAACCCTAATTTCTCAGCATTTTCAATGGCTTTTTCAAGATGGTTATAACGATATTCTAATAAATTACGAGCGACCTTTTGGTCTTTTGTAGCCATGTAAAAAGGTAAACAATATGCTTCTGTATCCCAATACGTACTACCTCCATATTTTTCACCTGTAAATCCTTTTGGACCAATATTTAATCGTGCATCCGTTCCTAAATACGTTTGATTTAATTGAAAAATATTAAAACGGATTCCTTGTTGCGCTTGTACATCTCCTTCAATGGTAATATCAGCCATATCCCAGATCTTTTCCCAGGCCTTCTTTTGAAGGTTTAATAATTCTTCAAAACCTAAAGTTAATACCTTTACTAAAACAGATTTCGCTGCTAAAAGAAGTTCTTCTTTTTTATGGTTTCTATCGACCGTATATCCTGCATATTTATATAAAGTAACTTTTTGATCTTTTGAAACATCAATTTTATAAGTATGAGAGACTTTTGTTTCAGAAACAAACTCTTTTAAAGGTGTATTTGTTTTTTTATTTTCTAAAAAGAGCTGAGATTCCATAAAGGTACACGCATGAAATGCTGTTTTCATCGTGTGTGATTGAATAAATGCTTGGTTATCCGTAGACGATACATCAAGTATTTCCCAAAACTTATCATCCCAATTACTGTCTTCATTTGTAATGCCTGCATCTAAATATGGGGAAAATTCAATTGTCACAGACTCACTCAAAGGGATTATGGAATACTCTATTGCCCCGACCTCATCGATATCTAAACTCAACAAACGCTTCGTTGAAACAGCTATTTCAATTCCGTTTTGTAAAACAGCTTCGAAAGTTCGAGACAACCATCCTTCTTTCATATTCAATTGTCGTCGGAAATTTTTCACCTCTTTACACGAAGCTAAATCCAACACCTCATCATTAATCTTTATATGAATACCTATCCAATTAGGTGCATTCAAGACTTTTGCAAAATATTCAGGATATCCATTTTTCCACCATCCAACTCTGGTTTTATCCGGATAATAAACACCCGCTATATAACTTCCTTGAAAGGTATCACCTGAATAGTCTTCTTCAAAATTAGCTCTTTGCCCCATGGCTCCATTACCAATACTAAAAAGGCTTTCTGAAGATTTTACACGGCTTTTATCAAATCCTTCTTCTATAACACTCCATTCATTTGATAGGACATAATTTTGATTCATTTTATTGATTTTACTTTAGTTGTTTGAGTTCAGCTCTTTACTTTTTTGTTAGATTACTCACTAAGTGAGTATTATTATGTATTTCAATGTTTTTTAGTTTTTCATAAGTTTGGTTATAAACTCTGATGAAATTTCTTCAAAACTTTTAAAAATATGATCAGCTTCATGAAGGATGTCTTTTTCTCCAATTCCAATGGCCAACATATTCGCTTTTTTAGCAGCTTGTATTCCAGCTACTGAATCTTCAAATACCACACATTTATTTGGTATCACTTTTATTTTTTCTGCTGCATTGGTAAACACCTCGGGATCTGGTTTTGCTTTGGTTACATCATTACCATCAACAATTGCATTGAACTTGTCTATAAGATCTACCTTCTTTAAGATAGCTCTCGCATTTTTACTTGCCGATCCTAAAGCTATAGGGGAATTGTTTTCTAATAAAAGATTTAATATACGAGGGACATCGGGCAGAATTTCGGATTCATCCATGCTTTCAATATATCTTAGGTACTCTTCATTCTTTTCATCTAAAAGAGCCTCAAACTTTTCCTGAGATATGGTCTTATTACCCCAGCCTAATATTTTTTCTAAAGATCTTATTCTACTAACACCTTTTAACTGTTCATTTTGTTCTTTTGAAAAATCTATTCCTAAACTATTAGCAAGATTTTTCCAAGCTAAAAAATGATATTTAGCGGTATCCACAATAACACCGTCTAAATCAAAAATAAACCCAACTGTATTCATTTAATTATATGTTAAATAATTCATTTTTAATGGATTAATATACTAAATATTAAAGTTGATTATAAGATTTTTAGCTATTATCACTTGATTGATAGCTAATTGCGTTTTTATTCGTTATTAAAAAGTTACATAGCCCAGCGAGTATCAGACTCAAACCTGCAACCGTCATTGCATTGATAGCTTCATTCCCTAGTAAACCTGAAATAAAATTAACACCACCAAGTGCCGCTATAATTTGAGGTAGCACAATAAACATATTAAATATTCCCATGATAACTCCCATTTTCTTAGGATCTACAGAACTAGAAAGCATCGCATAGGGCATAGAAAGTATGCTTCCCCATGAAATACCTATAAGTATAAAAGAGATACTTAAATATTCTGGTGAAGGAATAAACTTCATCATGATAAAACCAACTCCCCCAAGAATTAAAGAAACCATATGAACAAATTTTCTATTAATTCTTCTTTTAGAAGTATAAACAACTAATAGTAAGGCAAACGCCATGGACGAGAGTCCATACCCCCCCATATACGATCCAACAGCATTTGAAGATTTTTGAAAAGCAGTATTGGCAATATCAAATGCTTGCTTGTCCTCTTCAGAAGCCATGTTATACTTCATTTCTTCTGGAGCCGGGGTATTAAAGACATGTTCTGTCAATGCAGGATTTGCCATACTCCACATGGTAAAAAAGGCAAACCAACTGAAAAATTGAATCACTCCCAGTTTTTTCATTGTAGTAGGCATGTTCCCAATATTATTCATAATATCAGGAATGAATTGGTTTTTCTTTGATTTTTCCAGCTCAAACTCTTCCATATCTTCGGGAGGATACTCAGAAGTTGTAAAAACTGTGTATAAAATACTTACTAAAAAGACAAAAGCTCCAATAGCGAATGCTATTTTCACAGACATAGGAACTACTCCCGAAGCTGCAGCATCGCTAACTCCCAATTTGGAAACAAACCAAGGTAAGTTACTTGCCACCCAAGTACCAATACCAATAATTAATGTTTGAACAACGAAACCATACGAACGTTGAGACTCTGGTAATTTATCTGCTACCAAAGCTCTGAATGGCTCCATTGAAATATTGATAGAAGCATCTAAAATCCAAAGGAAACCAGCAGCAACCCATAAAGCAGGTGAGTGTGGTACAAAAAATAATGCTAAGGAGCTTAATACCGCTCCAATCAGAAAATATGGCTTTCTTCTACCCCATCTGACACTCCAGGTACGGTCACTCAAATAACCAATAATTGGCTGAACAACTAATCCTGTTAAAGGCGCTGCAATCCAAAGCAATGGAATTTCTTCTTTCCCTGCTCCTAGTGTTTGGAAAATACGGGACATAAAGCCTCCTTGTAAGGCAAAACCGAATTGGATTCCAAGAAAACCAAAACTCATGTTCCAGATTTCCCAGAAATTTAATTTACGCTTATTCATTTATCGTAATTATTAATTCATACTACGATAAGCGCGATGACTTATCTAATTTAGGTGTGGAAGAAAATTATTGATAAGTCGTTTTCTATGTGGCTAATATATTAATTTTTATTAATTCTTCTCAAAAAAAGAAAACTTTATGCCATTTATCAATCAATTCAATATTAATTGATAAAAAAAGTCACCAAATCTCTTTGGTGACCTCTTTAATAAATTTAAAAGTCTATTACTTCTTAATAAATCTTTTTGTTACCGCCTTACCATTAGAAATAAATTTCACAAAATAATTTCCTGTTGCAAAATTAGAAACATCAATCGTTGATGTATTGTTTACTTTTCCTTTTGAACTATAAACAATTCTTCCTGTAATCGAATAGATAGTCATTTGTTCAAACTCTCCATTTAAAACATCGATGGTTAAATTATTCGTAGCAGGACTAGGATATAGCTTAATACTACTTAAAGAGTTTTCAGTAAATGTCTTTAAATCTTCACCTGGAGAGACTGACTTGCTAATGTTTACTAGATAATCCTCTACTTCTCCATAAGTAAAGCTTTCACAAGATGTCGGAATCGCATTATACTTTAAAGAAACACGTAGTCTTGTAAGTCCTGGCTGAGCCGATGCAGGAACTGTAAACGTCCCGGAATTTGTAGCATTTGTAGATGGTGATTTAGACCATACAAGCTCTCCTGCATCTAAGAAATCACCGTCTCTATTATAATCAATCCATACCGCATAACCTTCACGGTAAACTGTTCCTGTCCAAGTAGGCGTTACCGTTAATGTATGTGTTCCACTTATGCTTGTAGAAAGGTTCGTGTAATCTCCATATCCACCAGTTTCTGCCCCTGTTGTATTATCAATTCCTTCTAATTGAAATCTTGAAATATATTCATCAGATGTATTGTTTCCATTTGAATTACAATATCCTGTTGGAGGATTTGGATCTCCTCCTCCATTATCAGCTTTTAAATTAATGGTATAATCTTCAACTTCACCATAAGTAAAGTTTTCACAAGATGTAGGAATCGCATTGTACTTCATAGAAACTCTCATTCTAACCGCTACTTGAGCAGTTCCTGTTGGAACTGTAAACGTACCACTATTAGTTGCTGCATTTGATGGTGCTTTTGACCATACTAGCTCTCCACTATCTGTAAAGACACCATTGTTGTTATAATCAATCCATACGGCATAACCTTCGCGATACACTGTTCCTGTCCAAGTTGGAGAAACTGTTACTGTATATTGCTGCCCTTCGTTTAAATCCGTAGAAATACTTGTAAAGTCCGAATAGAATTGCGCACCAGAAGTATTGTTTATTGTATTTAATTTTACATTACTGATGTATTCATCATTTGTATTACTACTTTTTGAAGTACAGTAAGAAATTTGCGCTGTAGTCGTGGTAAATGTTGTACTAACACTTCCCGATGTATTTCCTGCCGCATCTTGCGCCGAAACGGAAGCTGTATATTGTGTTGTTGGCGATAATCCTGTTACATTAAAAGAAGTAGTTGCCGATGTTCCTACTTGGGTTCCATCTATTGAAACTAAATATCTTGCTACGCCTACATTGTCTGTAGAAGCTGTCCAATTTAATGTTGCTCCATTACCAGTAATATTCGAAGCTGTTAAATTTGAAGGATTGGTAGGAGCTTCTGTATCTGGTGGTCCTACAGGTTGCATTTCAAATGTTCCTACAACTCCTTTTCTTCCATTATTCATATATTCAGTGATATACCAAAATGTACTATTATCCGTTGGATCAACATCTATTTTACTATAATCTCCATAACGTGTTCCTGGAATATTTTGGTTTCCATTAGCTATTAATCCTTCTACGGCAGTCATTGCTCCTAACGGATCTCCTACTAACCTTCCAGTGAAATAAGAACTTACTCTTGTAGTTGAAGTACTTGAAGAGCCTGATAACGAAGTATATCCCATACCAATGTTTCCATTTGCATCCATAGCTAAACTAGCATTCCAAGCATGTCTCGCATCTGGTGCATTATAGGTCCCTTCTTGGTATAAAGACCAAGGTTGGTTATCACCACTTTGACGGAATTCCATCCAACGAATTCCTGCTAACTTTCCAGCTGAGGCATCAGTATCAACTACAAAATTAAAAACCGCAGAGTTATGTGTACTAAACTTTCTAAACTGTGCTTGATTCATAATAGTAGCCTGTAATGCATCAATAGAAGGACCTCCATTTGGTTGAGGTAAATTAGAGAAACTTCCACCATCAAATACTCCAATAAATGGAGTTATATTGATTTCTTGTGGATTTGAAACTGTTGAGCTCGCTGTATTGTTCCAATTAACATCAATAGTCCATACTTTAACGTGATCAGTTGAAACCCCAGACCATGCATTGTCTTGCATATACACCACCGTAGCACCTCCTGTTGCTGGTAAATTACTATCAGTAACATTCAATACTTGAGGACTGTAGAATCCACTTGTTCTAATGCTAGGTAAATTAAATCCTAAGATTCCTGCATTTGTATTTCCTGCAAGCATAGCCGTTCTATCTAAAGCCCATACTCTATTTGAGCTATTGGTATTATCAGTTATATAATAACCGTCACTCCAAATAGATAATTTTTGGTAATCATTAATTTGAGTAACATTATAAATATACCAACCTGAAGTTAAAGGATTAGGTCCATCCGAAATGGCTACTTGGGCACCCGCTCCACCTCCATTTAGAAATGACAATACCCAACGATCGGCAGCATTGTCATAAGAAACGGTTAAGTCACAACATCCTCCTGAAGGGAAAATAGCTGGATTCGGAGCTGTTTCTCCTAATAATTGATTTCCTTGTTTGTCATAAATCATAAAACCTGTGTTGAATACAACCATGACATGGTTTGGACCAACAGCCAAGGAAGGATCCGTTGGTTGAGAATTCGAAGAATAAGTATCGAATACTAAGTTTGCGTTAGCCATTTGAACGCTTTGTTCTTGTGGATGTCTATTTCTTTTGAAAAAGTCATCTTTTGTTTGAGGATCTTTACCAGATATAATAATGTTTCCCATAGATCTTTTGTCTTTAGCTTCCTTTTTAACGTTTTTAAACGGAACTAAATCTGCCGATCGACTTGAAATTGGAGAAACATATTCAACTGATGAAATTTTTCCTAGATAAAATGGTTTGTTCTTAGTTTCTTGTGCCAATACCGTACATGACAGCAAGAATAAAACAATAGAAAATTGTTTTTTCATGATAAGAAGGGTGTTTTGGTTAGTAGCACGAAAGCTAATAAAATTTTCAATAAACACCTGAATATTATGAATTTATTTTAAATTAGTTTAATTCTAAATCCAAAATTCCGAACAAAAAACAAGTTTTTATTTAGAATAAATCTAAGAAAAATAAGATCTCCCGATGACTATGATTCATTTTGATTATTTTTACTGGACTCTCTAATTTTTAAATTACTTGATATAACTTTAGTTTGCGTTATATCGTTATCTTTTTTTCCTTCAATACAATCAATTAATAACTCGGCTGATTGTTCTCCCATAGTAAAACCGTGTTGAACAACAGTACTTATCGATGGTGAAGCGTATTCAGAGATTAATCCATCAGTAAACCCTACAATAGAAATGTTATTCGGAATATTTAAATCTCTCTCCTTTGCAATACGAATTGCTATAGCTGCATATATTTCATTTACTGCAAAAATCGCATCTAAAGGCTGTTCAAATACCTTTTCTATTTGCGGTTTAATATCATATTCCTCATTCACTCTAATTATCAACTTGTCTTCAATAGATAAATCTGAATCTTTTAAAGCCTTTTCATACCCTAATAATCTATCTAACCCAACCGTTACATGTTGAGGTGTTGTCAATATTCCAATCCTTTTACACCCTGTATCTAATAAGTATTTCGTTGCTTTATATCCAGCACCTACATCATCAACAATAACTTTATCACATTTTAATGATTCATGGGTTCTATCAAATAAGACTAGCGGAATGTTATTATCTATTAAACGATTAAAATGATTAAAACTCCCCTTTTCCAAGGTTTCTTTGGCTATTGAAACTAACAAACCGTCAACACTTCCGTTAGTCAAAACATCAATAGTTTCTGCCTCTTTCTTTTCTAAATCATTAGAAAAACAAACCATGATATTATAACCTCTTTCTGATGCTACTTTTTCAATTCCTTTGATAACTGTTGAAAAGAAATGATGCACAATTTGAGGTAAAATAATACCTATGACCTTTGTTTTTTGGTTTCTCAGTTGTAGCGCTAAATTATTCGGACGATAATTATAATAATCGGCATATGCCTTTATTCTGTCTTTAGTCTCTTTACTAATTTCAGAACTATCTCTTAAAGCTTTTGATACTGTGGAAGTTGCGACACCCAGCTCTTTAGCAATTATCTTGATAGTAATTTTAGTTTTCATATTTTACAAAAATGACAATTTTATGTGGTTAGTTTTATTAAACCTTTAATATATGGTCAAAAAACTTATCAACACGAAATCGTTTTCGTAGTATTTATGGTAGTTAACGAGCTATTTTTATTTCTATCTTCACTCCCGTGGAAGTAAAAATTATTGATAAAACTTAGATCAATCTTATATGTATTTAACCTAAAAAAATGAAGTATTAAAAATAATTATATCCAGAATTTTATTACTTGTTTCCTTTCAATTATCTGCTCAACAGAATTTTAAAGAAACAGTTTTAGGAAAAACAACATGAGAATGAATCCCAGGAGTAAAATGTAGTTATGAAAGGAATATGGTAATGACTTCATATCATTTTAGAGCATTTATCCGATAATTTTGAAGAAAAGTACTCGTAAATACTGATATGATATTAAGCTTTCTAGTAATGAAATTATTTTATACCCGAGCCCGAGCACTAGCTAGTTTTTACTTAATGAAGAAGTTCAAAAAGTTACTATTTATGATTTATCAGGAAAGCTTGTAAAACAGTTTAGAGGTGATTTTAAAAGTAACCAAAGTTATTCTATAAATAGTCTAAATTCTGGACTCTATATTGTTGAAATAGAATCAAAAAAGAAAAAAAGAGTTGTAAAAAAGCTTTTAAAGAAGTAATTTCAGAAAATTAAATCTCCAGATTAAAACCGGTGTCTGAGATTTTACATTTTAACTAATCAGTTAATTAATTATTTAACCTAACCGTATGGAGTCTCATATTATTTCAATAAGAGGCTCCATTCTTTTTTAATATACTCTAATGTTTATTTGAGTTTTCTCATTTAAATTCAATGAATAGTTTATTTTAGAAGTATAAAATCTAGATTCTATGAAAGCGAGTTTAACTTACTATTTAACGGTAGCTGCACTGAAGCTAAAAGGAATAAAGAAAACCTTTAGTGAAGATCCAATTGATTACAAAAAACTCCGAAAAGAAGATATTTATCATCCTAAGGGACGTTTCTATAAAGGTAAAAATATTTCTAGATTTACTATTGCCGATTCTAACATTACAGAACTTGTAAATAATAACTCTGAAAAATTATTATTGTTTGTACATGGAGGAGCATTTATTTCTGGACCAGCTAAGCATCATTGGGACTCTTTAAAAACTATTTATACAAAAACAAATTATTCCATTTGGCTGTGTAATTACCCCAAAGCACCTGAAAACAATATAGAAGTAATTTCAAAAAATATCGATAGTGTTTACTCCAAAGCACTAGAATTGTATGATTCAAAAAACATTGTTTTAATGGGTGATTCCGTTGGGGCAACTTTGGTGACGACACTAACACAGCGATTAATTCTAAGTAATAAATTGTTACCTTCTCAAATTATACTAATTTCTCCTGTCATGGACTCATCGTTGACTAACCCTGATATTGATGCTATTGACAACAAAGATGTTATGCTATCTAAGAAAGGAGTTTTGAGTTCAAAAAGATTATGTTCTCATGGTATAGATTTGAAAGACCCCATAATTTCTCCACTTTATGGTAATTTCAATAACTTCCCGAAAACAACCATTTTTATAGCGGAATACGATATTGTTTACCCTGATCAAAAATTAGCGATTGAAAAGATATTAAATGCGAATATCGATCTTGAAGTAATTGAGGGTAAAAGAATGCCACATATTTGGCCTTTATTGCCCGTGATGAAGGAAGCTAAATTAGCCCTGAATGACATTATAAAAACATTAAATCAAAATTGAGGCAAATAGTAAATTTTATTTTAAATTATCTAAGATAAAATCTAGAGTTTTATTAGTGTTTTTATTTTCGTTGTATGAATCTGTAATAAACTTTGAATTTAAAGCGAGTCCTTTATCTATTAAATATTGAATATCATCTGCATATTTTAGAGTTACTTTACCTGTCAGTAAAATACTTAAATCTTTTCCCGCTTTATAATAATCATATACCTGCTTCAGCCCTGTCAAATACAAATAATCTTTCGTTAAACCTCCTCCTCTATGAACTCGAGTTGTAATGTGAAAGGCCTTTTCTCTATCTAAATCATACGAATTATGTAGCATTCTGAACGTTCTAGAAAAAGAGTACCCCTTTGCCAAACTATCAACCGCAATTACTCTATACGCCAATTCTTTCAAACGTTTTATAGTTAAGTTCCCAGACATGTATTCACTGAATACAGCTAGTCCTTCCTGAGTTTCCACATTGTTAGGTAATCCGTGAGAAAATATTTTCAATTTATGCGATAATCCATTCATCGTAGTGACCATATGGACCCCAATCTCATGATTGGTTAAAATTGCCATCTCATTCTCTGAATACCTATGTCGACTATTAAGTACTAATGTTTGACTGCTATTTAACACCATTGCAATAGCTCCCATTGCTGAAGACTCCTTAATATTGTAATCGAAATCGTATCGTTTACCATATTCTCTGAAAATTTTTTCTGCTTCTTGAGGAGTGTACTTTGGTAAAAATGCTGGATCGTCTTCATCTTCTTCTTCAAAATGTAATATAAACTTGGCATTTTCTACATCTTGTTCGGTTGGGGTTCCGAAGGACTGTAAACTATTATAATAGAATTTCTTTCCTTCTCCAACCGTTTCTATACAACGTACAACACCTGAATAATAATAAATGATTTCCTCATATAAATTACGTATTCGCTCGTCCTCAATTAATTCAATAGGTTGTGTAAAAAACTTTTGGTGAATTTTAAACTTATCAAAATCCTTTTCGGGATAACGAAATTCAGGATCTGTTAAGTATTTAGATTTAAAAAACAAAGCCTTTTCCTCTTCTATATTAATAGGATTTACATAGCTTAATAATTCTATTTTCTTTACCAATTTATCAATCTTCCGATCAATTTTAAAAAGTGTATCCTTTTCAACTTTTACACCATTCTTCATGCGGTTACTCTTAATTTATAGTATTATTTTTTATGCTTTTGATAAAAGTTTTGAGCGTGTTCAGGTAAGACCAATTTTAAATATTTTTCAACAGAAGATACTACTTCAGGATACACAACCTGTTCCGTTTCGTTACAATACACCTTAGCTATTTCTGTAGCCAAAACTAAGGTATTATTGAAGTTAGAAGTTATATACTTAAGAAAATATCCGTTACCTTGAAACGTATCATTAATTTTTGATGAACTTTCTATTTCATTAGGAAATGGAGTCTTTTCAAGTATTTGACGCCAAGCTTCAATTTCTTCAGAAAAACGTTCATTATCAACATTTGAAGTTCCAAGATTCCAAGTAGGTACTTTTCTATCCCATCGTTGCCAATTATAAGAATGCATATCATATACGATACAAGTAGAAAAAGTACTTTCTATTTTCTCTATTAACGTATGTACTACGTTATAAAAATTCGCATGTTTTTCAAGACTTCTATTTCGTTGCTCATTTGTTAACGATGATTTCCAAAGTCTTCTTTTCCAAGCATCTTTGTAAATAGCAGTTTCAGGTGGTCTATTTAAATCATACTCAAAACGAGAATCCATTCCTGCAATTACGATTGGATGTGATTGAATCATTTGTTTGGTAGCAGGATCTTCCTCATACCATCGTTCGTATTCAGTATGCAAACAATTATCCCATAACTCTTTTCTAAACTGATGTCCGTCATGCACTGCGGCACAAACATAAGGCTCGTAAGAATCAATTTTTAAAGTGAACGAATAATCATCACTCACAGCTTCAAATAGCTCTTGCTTTTGAATCTTAAGAATTATATTATCAATACTTAATCTTTCCATTCGAACTAAAACTGATTAGGCATATTAACTTAATATTTTCTTTAAAAAATTAAATACTTTTTTCTCTGAATTATCTACTGTACCATCAGCGAAAATTACGTTTTTAATATCATTTAACAGTTCTTTCTTCTCTTCGTGACTGTATTTGTTTTCTTGTAAATACTCTTTTATCTTATTTAATTTAACCTTCTCTTCAACATCCATTACAATTTCTGTATGAATTCTGTTGTATAGGTCTTCATCTATTTTAGAAATAATGTATTTACTTTCCTCTTCTGTTTCTATATAATTACAATGCGCTACATACAATAACACATATGTTGTAAACTCTTCTTTTGTCCAAATATTTGTCATCTATTTCGTATCAATTGGTAAGTTTGGTGTACTAGCCCATTCTGTCCATGAACCATCATACACACTCAAATTAGTATAACCAGCGATTGTGGCTCCTAAAGCTAAAATACAAGCTGTAATTCCCGAACCACACGAGAATATTAAAGGTTTTTCTTCATTTAATGTATTAGAGAAAATATATCGTAACTCTTCCTTGCTTTTCATTTTACCATCTACCTGTAAATCGGTGTAGGGTAAACTTAATGATGTTGGAATATGACCTCCTTTTAAATCTGCTCTAGGTTCTGGCTGAGTTGCGTTAAATCTTCCTGCTGAACGAGCGTCCAGAATGCAATCATTTTTATGCTCAATAATATCCAGGATGTCTCCAGTAAAACGGATATTATCAGGATGATAATTCGCTATGAAATTTCCTTTTTCTCTTGAATGATTGATAACATTTTCAATCGAAAAGTCTGCCTTTACCCAAGCTGGAAAACCACCATCGAGTACTGCTACGTTTTCAAAACCAAAAGTTTTTAAAAGCCACCAAACTCGAGCAGAAGAATAAATTCCTAAATTATCATAAACTACAATACAACTATCTTGATTGATTCCAATTTTCCTAGCCTCCTCCTGAAACTGTTCTTCTGAAGGTATAGTGCTTGGAAATTGAGAGTTAGTATCTGAAAAGTTCTTTTTGATATCAAAAAAAATGGTGTTCGGAATCTGTTTTTCTTTTTCATTATTGTCAGTATTTCCTCCCACTTTCTTTATGGTCCCATTTAATATCATTAAATTCTCAGCATCCAAATGATCGTTCAACCATTCTGCACTAACCAAAGGTCCATCTAATTTAAGCTTCATTAACTCTTCTTTTTAAATCCGTCATTCTTCTAAACGCCGCATTCTTCTCTAAAACTTTACTTTCTAAAAAGTCAATTACCTTTTCCTGTAATTTTACTTTAGACACTTTATTAATATAAGTAATTCCTCCTGGGCTCATCACATTCACTTCTACTAATTTACCGCCAATTACATCGATTCCTACAAAGTACAATCCATCCTTTACTAATTTCGGTCCAATTTTCTTACAAAGTAGTTTCTCAGCAGCTGTTAGTTTATGCTTTTCGACTCTTCCTCCAGCAGTAATGTTTGATCTATGATCTTTATCACCTGGAATTCTTTTCATGGCTCCTATAGGTATTCCATTCAAAAGCAAAATCCTAACATCACCTTTATCTGCACCTTCGATATATTCTTGAAGAATTACATAGTCGGAAGACCCATCGCTTTTACTAATATAAAAGTCTAACAACGAGTTAATATTACTCATGGCCGCCTTTTCTATTAAAATTACTCCAGACCCTCCATACCCGTTCAAAGGTTTTAGAATCATTTTTTCGGAATCCGACTCCTCAATAGTCTTGATTAGGTAATTTTTATTCTTTGAAACGTGAGTTACTGGAATAATCTCATTATTCGGATCTTCAAAAACGGCCGTATATAATTTATTATTTGCTTCACGCATTCCTTCGACTGAATTGATGATAAAAACATCATCCTTTACAGAATCAAGAAAATTTAACATTAAAGGGTCTAAAGGAGGGTTTCCTCTCATGAATATAGCATCGAACCCCGCAAGAGGAAGCATTTCTTCACGTATTGAGGCTTTTTTATAAAAAGATCTAATACTTGAAGGAACTTTCTCCATTTTGTTAATTATTGAACAAAATGCATTCGTAACACTATTCCTGATAGTTAAGTTCGAAGGTGTACATAATGCAACACCATGACCTCTTTTCGCGCATTCATGAATTAAGGTCAATGAAGAATCTTTGTCTGGGACAATTTCTTCCCAAGGATACATTAAAAAGCAAATATTCATTTAAATTCTAATAAGTAATATGTTTAGTAAATTCTAAATTTAGTTTTTTATTTTTATTCAAAAATTACTTCAAAGTTATTTAACTTCATCATAATTATCGTCCCAATTCTTAGGGTTAGGTGTTCCTAATTTACCAACAGATTTTGCCACCATAGTAGAAACTGTTGCATCTCCTGTTACATTAATAACAGTTCTACACATATCTAAAGGTCTATCAACGGCAAAAATAAGTGCTAATCCAATAGCTAGTTTATCTCCTGGAAAACCTACAGCTTCTAATACAATAACCAACATTACCATTCCCGCACCTGGAACTGCAGCTGATCCAATAGATGCCAATAATGCTGTTAAAATAATAGTAAGCTGATCGGCAAATGTTAGATCGAAACTTAAAGCTTGAGCAATAAACACGGCGGCCACTGCTTGGTATAAACTTGTTCCGTCCATATTAATTGTAGCCCCAACTGGTAATACAAAACTTGATACTTCTTTATCTACTCCTACGTGCTCTTCAACACGTTCCATGGTAACCGGTAATGTTGCTGCACTTGAACTTGTTGAAAAAGCTAATAACTGCGCTGGACTGATTTGTTTTAAGAACCACAGAGGATTTTTCTTCACGAAAACTCCCACTAAGAACATATAAAACCCAACCATTAATAACAAACCTCCTACAACGGTAAATGCATATTTAAGTAAGGCCAATAATAAATCAGGATCATTGGACGAAACTACAACATTAGCTAATAATGCAAATACAGCATATGGAGCAAAAAGCATAATGAGATCTACCATTTTTAAAATCACTTCATTTAAAGAGTCAAAAAACTTCTTTAAAGGATTCGATTTTTCTTCACCCACCAATAACATTGATATTCCAAGAAAAATGGTAAAAAATATTACTTGTAACATTGATTTATTACTTCCCATCGCTTTAATAGCATTATCAGGAACCATATCTACCATAAATTGTAAAGGTCCACTAGTTTTTTGCTTTGTTGCTTCGGCTATTTTTGCTTGAACACTTCCGCTACTTGCATAAGTTTCAGTTAATTTATTAATAGTTTCTTCAGAAATTCCATTTCCTGGTTTTACTATGTTTACTAGTAATAAACCCAAAGTAATTGCTATAACAGTGGTTCCAACATAAATTCCGATAGTGCGAAGTCCAATATTTCTAAATTTAGAAATATCCTTTAAATCGGATATTCCTTTAATAAGAGATGCTATAATTAATGGTACGGCAATTAATTTTAAAAGTTTCACAAAAATTGTACCTAGTGGTTTTATCCAGTTTCCAACAAATGTAGCTCCTCCTTCAATGGTGGTCATTGCTAAACCAAATAAAATTCCCACTAGCATACCTATTAAAATTTGCCAGTGAAGTGCTAATTTTTTCATATAATTAGTTTGTTATTTTCAGAATGCTAAAAGTATAAATAATTATTTAAAAAAAGTGTGACCTAAAATTTGTAACTTGTGTCTCACATAATGTAGATGTAATTTACTAACCTTTAATAATTAAATCAAAAACATGGCAGGAATTTTAGACTTATTGAACAGCGACCTAGGAAAAACGATTATATCAGGAGTAGCTGGTTCAACTGGACAAGACACGAATAAAACTGGAAATGTGCTTACAATGGCTTTACCAGTATTAATGAAAGCAATGCAACGAAATGCTTCTACACCAGAAGGTGCTGAAGGATTAATGGGTGCTTTATCAAACAAACACGATGGAAGTATTTTAGATAATCTTGGAGATTTATTTAAAGGAGGTGTTAATGCAGATGTTGTTCAAGATGGAAGTAAAATTTTAGGTCATGTTCTTGGAAACAAGCAACAGGGAGTTGAGCAAGTAATTAGTCAAAAATCTGGTATTGATGCTGGCTCTGTAGCTAATATTTTAAAAACTGCTGCTCCACTTTTAATGGGAATGTTAGGTAAACAAACTAGAGAAAACGGTGTTAGCAACTCTGGTGACTTAGGAGGACTTTTAGGAGGTTTGTTGGGTGGAAATTCAACTCAAAAAGAACAAAGCTTCTTAGAGCAAATCTTGGATGCCGATGGCGATGGAAGTGTTATTGACGACGTTGCTGGAATGGTACTAGGTGGTGGAAACCAAAAATCTTCTGGAGGAGGTCTTTTAGGAGGTCTTTTAGGAGGTATCTTTGGGAAAAAGTAATCCAATCTTAAAAATATAGAAAACCTGCTGAATCAGCAGGTTTTTTTGTTTCTATAGGTTTTGAAAATATATTCTTCTATTACTTTCCAAATCCACCACTGGCATCGCATGGGTAAATTACTTTCGATACCTTTTTAGTGCAATTTCCTTCTTTAATCGTTGCAGTTAGGGTAAAAGGATGAAGGCTAGCGGCTGCAACATGAACTTGAGAAGGGCCGCTATCTAAAAGAACTGTTCCGTAATTAACCGACCAACTTACATTATCACTAGGCCCAGAATAATTAACCAAGTTATACCTCCCATAAGGGTGTGATGCTGGATAGCATGCTGGTATTGTCTCTTGAATATAAGCCGAAGGGTAAAGATCACAAGGATCATAAATACAATTTTGATATGGTAAATAAAGTATATCATCACATTGTACATTCGGATTTGGAGAGTTTGATATAATATCTACTCTTAAATTCCCTCCTGAAAAATTCGCGCCGTACTTTACGGTTACTGTTTGTCCTGAAGAAGATCCTATGATACTCATTTGAGAATTTGAAACACTCCAAGAGAATGTTGCATTTGGTAAATCAGTAGAAGCTCTGAATGTTTCAATTCCTCCTCTACAGTTTCTAACATTTGTAGTCGAATAAATATTGCAGCTGGTTTGAACACCCCGAGTTGTTGATTCTATCTCTTCTTTTTTTACTTTATTCTGAGTAGAATCTTGTGAATTAATGTTGATTTCATCCGAACAAGAGATAAAAAACAATGAAAGGCATAACAGCGTAAGTTTGATTAAGTTTTTCATAATAATTAGAATTTTGATTAGACTATGAGTCTATGGTTAAACTATTTATAAAAACTTAAAAGCAAGCATTTTATTTTAAAGAAACAATACAATTATTGAAGATTTTCCATATTGAAAAATATACATAAAAAAAATCGCTTAGAAAATAACCCTAAGCGACTTTATAATATATGATTTTGTTACGATTCTTATAACATTCCACCGTCAACAGATAATGTTTGTCCAGTAATATAAGAACTCATATCAGATGCTAAAAACACACAAGCATTTGCAATATCTTTAGGTTGTCCTAATTTCTTTAATGGAATAGAAGCACTATATTCCTCAATTACTTTCTCGTCTAATTTAGCCGTCATTTCAGTCGCTATAAACCCTGGAGCAATCACGTTACTTCTAATATTTCTAGAACCTAATTCTAAGGCAACCGACTTAGAGAATCCGATAATACCTGCTTTAGAAGCTGCATAATTTGCTTGACCCGCATTTCCTTTTAAACCAATTACAGAACTCATATTAATAATTGATCCAGCACGTTGCTTCATCATTGGGCGAATTACCGCTTTTGTTAGATTGAAAACTGACTTTAAGTTAACTTCTATTACCTTATCAAAATCAGCTTCAGAAATACGCATTAAAAGGTTATCTTTTGTGATTCCCGCGTTATTTATTAAAACATCAATTGTTCCAAATTCCTCTATTACACTTTTCGCTAAACCTTGTGCAGCTTCAAATTCAGCGGCATTTGATTGATATCCTTTAGCCTTAACTCCTAAATCTGTTAATTCTTTTTCTAATGCAGTCGCTGCATCAACAGATGAGTTATAAGTAAATGCTACGTTACATCCTTGTTGAGCAAATTCAATTGCGATTCCTCTTCCAATTCCTCTTGTAGCTCCAGTTATTATGGCTGTTTTATTTTCTAAAAGTTTCATGTAATTAGTTTTTTTACAAAAGGCAAATATAATATAATAGCCTATACTTCAAAAAATCTAGTGTGATTAAAAAATAAAAACTCGTAAAGCTTTATGAATGACTTTACGAGTTTGTTAATTAGCAGTATAGTGAGATACTATTGCTCTATTTTTATCTCATCTGAAAAATTGAATAGATAATTTAAATCTATTTCTTTAATTTCTCCAAACTCTTTAAACTGATCTAAGTTTATTTTTGAAAGATCTCCATATACCATAACATCAAATTTGTGATCTTTAATAGCTTTGTTGTAAAAGTCTTTTAAATCTTTTAAAGTTGTTTTTCTCATAATATCATATAACTCTTGTGGATAGTAATGTCTGGAAGTGAATTTACCATCCTTAATAACATCGTTTCTCCAAAATATTTTACTATTCGTAACTCTTTCCTGGGAATACTCTTCAAGAAGTCGTTTCTTCGATCTTTCAAACAATTCTTCATCTTCTTCCAAGTCCTTTAAAAATCCTTTCATTAGACTTAACGATTTTGACAATCCATTTAAATCTGTTATAAAGAAGTTTTCCATTCTAAAATCACGAATTCCTTCTTGTGATTCTAACATAAAAATTCCTCCATGTGTCATAGTCACTATATTTTCTTCTAATCGGAGTTTATCAACTATTAACCCATGTCCGTAATAATAATTCATGAGTTTACTCAATACAAGATTTTCAGCAGAATATTCAGTAGTTCCAGCAATAAAAGTAACTTCAACTTCATTGGAAGGATTATTAACAGCATACACATTTCCTCCGATCTTTACGGGTTTATAAATTTTAGGCTTATTATAATCTTTAAACTCCTTAGGTACTTTATGGTGTTTATTAAGTATAGAAAGTATTGATTTCGGATCAGAACCGTTATAAAAAAAGTGGTTTTTAAAATTCTTTAAATCTTTGATAATATTAACAAACTCTTCTGGGTTCATTTTTTTGAGTTCTGGATATTGAATAATATCTCTAGAAGGTGAGTTTTCGCCGAATACAGATAAAGGTTCAAAAGCAATAAGACTTACCTCAATTCTCCTTTTAGCCCTATTTTTTCTAGAATTATAAACAGATTCTAGATACTTTTTATAACTCGATTCATTTGAGACAACATTATTTAACAAATCCTCTAACAATAAAACTCCCTTTTCTAAGTTTTTCTTTAAACCACTGATAGTCAATATTATTTTATTTGATCGTACTCTTGATTTGTATTTAATTCCAAGGTTATGAAACTCATTTTTAACTTCCTGATTCGTTAACTTATCAGTTCCCAAAAAATTCATATACTTTAAGGCATATTTGAGTTTTTTATTATGATGTCTACCCATATCAAAAATGTATGATAATTCGAATAAGTTTTCATCATTATTGGGAACATAAGACAAATCCTGACCTTGTTGAGTCTTAAATTTCTTTATTAAATCTGCATAATTAACATGCACAGGTCTTGGAATATCTTCATAGTTAAAACCATTATTATCAGTTTTAAACAAAGTTTGTGCATTCATTTCATTACTATTCTTAAATACTATAGAATTGAATATTAGTGCACCTATAGCAAGTAGTTTGCCTATTTTCATATAAATTATGTTTGGTTTCTGCGGCGAAAGTATAGATCAAACTAGTACAAAAATTGTAATATTCTGCCATTAACATTTCATTAGTTATATTGTTTGAAATATATTTTATCAATTAACATATTGTAAAACCCAGATATAAAACTTCGGTTATAAGCATAAAAAAACTCCTAAAAGTTAACTTTTAGGAGTTTTTGATTTTAAAGAAAAACAGCTCTAATTTACTGCTTTACTTCTTTTTTATCTACATAATTAAATAAGTAATCTACATCTAACTCAGTGATTTTACCTAATTTTTGTAGTGACTTAACGTCTAAATCTTTCTTGTTACCAATAACCATCACATTGTAAGATTCTCCTTTAATATTTTCATCAAAGAATGCTTTCAAATCTTTAATAGTCATGTTTTTGATGGTATTGTACATTTCTTCACGATTGTCATTATCAATCCCTAATTTTTTCAAGCGCTCATATGACCAGAAAATACTAGACTTAGTAATACGTTGTGCTGCGATTTTCTTTAACGTTGCTTCTTTAGCTGCATTAAATTGTTTTTCAGCTTCTGGCATATTATTCATTAAATCCATCATTGCGTCTACCGCTTGAGATAATTTATTAGCTTGAGTTCCAACATACGCTAAAACATAGTTTGGATCATCTTTCTTATTTGCATCATCGTATGCAGCAAACGCTGAATATGCTAACGATTTACTCTCTCTGATTTCTTGGAATACTATTGATGATAATCCGCTACCAAAATACGTATTGAATAAACGAGAAGCAGCTAAGTTTTTAGGATCAAATGGTTTTCCTTTCGCTAAGAATAACATTTCAGTTTGAACCATATCATAATTTGTAAAGAATACATTTCCTCCTGTTTCAGTATGAACATACTTTTTAGCTTCAGGATACTCTTTTAAATCTCCATAAATTTTGTGGTGAGCATTTAAAGCAGCTACAGCATTGTCTACATCTTTACCATAATAAAATACACGTTGCTTATAATTTTTCATGTCTTTTACTATGTTCACCAATTCTTCAGGATTGATAGCCTTTAATTCATCAATTTGCATGATATCTCTTAAACGAGAATTTTCGCCGTACATTCCATAATTCATTAAACCACCGAAAAGAATATTTCTTTTTTGAGTTTTAGCATCTTGACGTCCTTTATAAACTTTCTCTACATACTTGTCGTATGCTTCTTGATCTGCTTTCGCATTATCCCATAAATGCTCTAATAACTCAAGTCCTTTTGGTAAGTTCTCCTTTAAACCTCTTAATCCAACATACGTTTTATCGTTTTGAGCACTCACATAATAGTCTACACCAAGTTTATAGAACTCTTTCTTAATATCTTCAGCAGAATATTTATCAGTTCCTAAATACTCTAAATAACTTGCAGCGATACTTAACTTTTTATTGTTATCACTTCCCATGTCGAAAATGATATTCAAATCAAATAAGTCATTCTTTTCATTTAGAACATATGATACCTCAATATCATTTGAAGTTTTTGTTGATTTGATCGCTGTTTTATAATCGATAAACTTAGGTTGTAATGATTCTGATTCTTTCTTATTAAAAGACTTTAAGAAATCAGAACTCTTACCTCTATTTAAGTTCACAGGCGTAATTCCAGGGTTTTCAACCTTTACAATACTTTTATCTTCACCTTTTCTCTTATAGGTTAAAACATAATTGTTTTTGTAAAAGTTATTTGCAAAGTCAACTAATTCTTGCTTAGTTATCTTTTTTAGAGCCTCTAAAAACTTCACTTTATCTTCCCAGTTTTCATGGTGAATAAAAGCATTATAATAAGCTCCAGCTAGTGCAGTATTATTTTCGTACTCACGAGTTTGTGATAATTTTAAATCATTTACTACTGCGTCAATCATCCATTCGTCAAACTCACCTTTCTTAAGTTTTTCGATTTGCCCTAATAATAAATCTTTAACTTCATCTAAAGTTTGACCCGATTTAGGACTTCCACTAAATGAATGGTAACCATAATCGTTTAAAAATGTTGGAGAACATGAAGCTCTTTGTACTAATTGCTTCTGATTTAAATTTAAATCAATTAATCCAGCATTTCCGTTAGACATGATCATATCGCACAAAGTAACAAACTTCTCTTCCTCTGTATTTACTCCTTTTGAACGAAATGCAATTGAAATACTCTCAGCTGTAGGTCCAAATACCTCTTTAATTATAGGTTGAGTAATTGGTTCTTCTTTTGGTAACGTTGGATGTGTCAATTCTTTCTTCTCCATTTTACCAAAAGTTTCATTAACTTTCTTAATAGTCGCATCAAAATCTAAATCTCCAACTAATACTACAGCCATGTTATTTGGTACGTAGTATTTATCAAAATAGTTATGAATATCAACCATTGAAGGATTTTTTAAGTGTTCTCCAGTACCAATAGTTGTTTGTTGACCATATGGATGATTTGGGAATAATCCATCTAACATAGCCGCGTAACGCTTTCTGAAGTCGTTATCTTGTCCTCTGTTAAACTCTTCAAATACGGCTTCTAATTCCGTGTGGAATAATCTTAATACTAAAGTTCCAAAACGCTCAGCCTCTAAATCTAACCATTTGTTTAGCTCATTTGCTGGAATTTTATTCTTATATACAGTTTCTTCAAACCATGTATGAGCATTTGTTCCTGTAGCACCTAATGAGGCCGTCATTTTATCGTATTCATTCGCTACAGAAAAATTAGAAGCTTCTAATGAAACCTTATCGATTTCTTTATAAATCTCTTTCTTTTTCTCTGGGTCCTCTTCAGTTCTGTGTTGCTCATACAAATCAGAAATTCTTTGAAGATATTCTTTTTCTTTTTCCCAGTCTAGAGTTCCAATTTTATGAGTTCCCTTAAACACCATGTGCTCTAAATAGTGAGCCAGTCCTGTTGAGTTTTTAGGATCATAGTTTGAACCTGCTCTAACGGCAATATATGTTTGTATTTTAGGTTCATCAGTATTTTTACTTAAATATACTTTTAATCCATTAGCTAAAGTATACAATCGTAATCCTGTTGGGTCATTGGTCACGGTTTCGTAGGATAAACCGCTCGCATCAGTTTTCTTCTCCGTTTTAATATTACCAGTTGATGTACCAGATTGCTTACAAGAAACAATCCCAACAACCAACAAACATAAAAACAGCACTTTAATGTTTTTCATAAATTATATAGTGTTTGATTGAAATAAAAAATCCGTCGAATTTAATCATTCAACGGATTTTTGAGAGTTAAATTATGTTAATTTAACATATTTTATGAAGTTTAGTGAATGGATTAAGCCAAAACTTTAGCTACCATTTCTCCAATTTTTGCAGGAGACTCAACAACGTGAACACCATTTTCTGCCAATATCTTCATTTTAGCTTGAGCAGTATCATCAGCCCCACCAACAATAGCTCCAGCATGTCCCATTGTTCTACCAGCAGGTGCAGTTTGACCAGCGATAAAACCAACTACAGGCTTACGGTTACCATCAGCTTTAATCCAACGAGCAGCTTCAGCTTCTAAGTTTCCTCCAATTTCTCCGATCATTACGATTGCAGAAGTTTCGTCATCATTCATTAATAACTCAACAGCCTCTTTAGTCGTAGTTCCAATGATAGGATCTCCACCAATTCCGATTGCAGTAGTAATACCGTAACCTTGTTTTACAACTTGGTCAGCGGCTTCGTAAGTTAAAGTACCTGATTTAGACACAATACCAACTTTTCCTTTCTTGAAAATGAATCCTGGCATAATTCCAACTTTAGCTTCTTCAGGAGTAATAACTCCAGGACAGTTAGGTCCAACTAAAGTACAATCTTCTTTTGCGTCGATATATGCTTTTACTTTTACCATATCAGCTGTAGGAATTCCTTCAGTAATACAAATAATTACTTTAATTCCAGCTTCAGCTGACTCCATGATAGCATCAGCAGCAAATGCAGGTGGTACAAAAATAATAGACGTATCAGCTCCCACTTTTTGAACAGCTTCATCAACTGTGTTAAAAACAGGTTTTCCTAAATGCTCTTGTCCTCCTTTTCCTGGAGTAACTCCTCCAACTACGTTTGTTCCGTAGTCAATCATTTGACCAGCATGGAAAGTTCCTTCACTACCAGTGAAACCTTGCACTATAATTTTTGAATCTTTATTTACTAAAACACTCATTGGTTTGTTTTTTAAATTTTTAAAAAGTCAGACAAAAATAATCTTTTAATTGAGTTTTCACAATTAAATTTATGTTAGTTTTTGTCTTTATTCGTTACATTTTTCAAGTAAACTACTTCTCTTAAAGTTTGTCTATATTCTCTTTGTGGCGTTCCATAGTAGGTAGCTTTTTTCAAAGATTTAGAAACTCCTGTTTGAGCCATTAAAACTGTACCTTTTTCAATGGTTAAACCACTAGCTATTCCTACTTGTCCCCAAATAATTACTTCATCTTCTATAACTACACAACCAGCAATCCCTGTTTGAGCAGCAATTAAGCTTTTTTTACCTATTACGGTATCATGTCCAATATGAACCTGATTATCAATCTTAGTTCCTTCCTTTATGGTAGTATCACCAGTTACTCCTCGATCAATAGTACATGAAGCACCTAACTCAACATTGTCTTCTAATACTACTCTACCTCCAGAAATTAATCGATCAAATCCTTCTGGTCTGTTTTTATAATAAAAGGCATCAGACCCCAACACTGAATTTGATTGAACAATTACATTATCTCCAAGGATACAATTGCTATTAATTACCACATTTGCATGAATTACACAGTTTTTTCCAATAACCACATTATCTCCAATAAAGGCATTAGGTTGAATAATTGTATTCTCTCCTACTATTGCGGTATCTGAAATACTCTGTTTTGAAGCAATAAAGGGATTAAAATGAATTGTGAGCTTGTTAAAATCTCTAAATGGATCATCAGAGATTAAAAGCGTCTTTCCTTCAGGGCAATCTACCTTTTTATTAATCAGAATTGTGGTGGCTTTTGAATTTAAAGCCTTGTCATAATACTTCGGATGATCAACAAAAACAATATCTCCTTTTTCTACTACATGGATTTCATTAATCCCAGTAATTTCAAAGTTTTCTTCTCCAACAAATTCTGCATTTATTAATGAAGCAATTTGTTTTAATGTTTGAGGTTGTTTAAATTTCATATAAAGTAAAATTCCCGCTAGAAGCGGGAATTAATATATTTTGTTATTCTTTAATACGCTCCGTGTAAGCTCCTTTTTCAGTATCGATTTTGATCTTATCTCCTTCGTTAATGAATAAAGGTACATTTATTCTAGCTCCAGTTTCAACTGTTGCTGGTTTAGTAGCGTTTGTAGCCGTATTTCCTTTAACACCTGGCTCAGTATGTGTAATTTCTAAAATAACATGAGAAGGCATTTCAACAGATAATGGAGCATCATCTTCAGTATTAATCAAAACAGTTACAATCTCTCCTTCTTTCATAAAATCTGGAGCATCTAATACAGATTTCTGAAGTGTAATTTGATTGTAGTCTTCAGTATTCATGAAATGAAAATCTTCTCCTTCAGCATATAAGAACTGAAACTTATGAGTTTCTACTCTTACATCTTCTATTTTATGACCTGCAGAGAATGTATTATCAATAACTTTTCCTGAAGTAACACTTTTTAATTTTGTTCTTACAAAAGCAGGACCTTTTCCTGGCTTTACATGTAAAAACTCGATAATTTTAAAAATATCATGGTTATACTTGATGCATAATCCCTTTTTAATATCTGATGTTGTTGCCATTTTTTATATTTTTAATTCGCTTTAAAATAACCTTTCATAATACCTCTATGAGAGTCTTTTACAAATTGTAAAATTTCATCTCTTTCTGAAGTCGCTTGCATTTCAGCCTCCAAAATTGCTACTGCCTGCGTATTGTTATAATTTTTCTGATACAGAATTCTATATATGTCCTGAATTTCTCTAATTTTCTCAGTTGTAAATCCTCTTCTTCTTAATCCTACAGAGTTAATACCTACATAAGATAAAGGTTCACGAGCTGCTTTTACATAAGGTGGAACATCTTTACGTACTAAAGATCCTCCCGTTACAAAAGCATGATTTCCAACAGATGCAAATTGATGCACTGCCACCATACCAGCCAAAACAACATTATCTCCAACATTTACATGTCCTGCCAACGTTGTATTATTAGAAAAAATACAGTTATCACCTACAATACAATCATGTGCAATATGACAATATGCCATAATCAAACAATTATCACCAATAACAGTTTTCATTCGATCAGCAGTACCTCTATTAATAGTAACACATTCACGAATTGTAACATTATTTCCAATAATTACTGTTGTATCTTCATCATTATATTTTAAATCCTGTGGGATCGCAGAAATAACAGCTCCCGGAAATATTCTACAATTCTCTCCTATTCTCGCTCCTTCCATTATTGTCACATTAGATCCGATCCAAGTACCAGAACCAATTTCGACATTGGCATGAATAGTTGTAAAAGGCTCAATAACTACATTTCTAGCGATCTTGGCTTGCGGATGAACGTAAGCTAAAGGTTGATTCATACTGTTTATTTTACTTTTGAAATTTGAGCCATTAATTCGGCCTCACACACTAATTTACCGTTAGCATACGCATAAGCTTGCATATGACAAATACCTCTTCTGATTGGTGCTATTAAGTCTGCTTTGAAAATTAAGGTATCTCCTGGTAACACCTTACGCTTGAATTTAACATTGTCAATTTTCATGAAGTATGTTAAATAGTTTTCAGGATCCGGTACAGTGCTTAAAACTAAAATACCTCCACATTGTGCCATAGCTTCAATTTGTAGTACTCCTGGCATTACAGGTGCTCCGGGAAAATGACCAACAAAGAAATTTTCATTCATTGTCACATTTTTCATTCCCACTACATGGCTATCAGAAAGTTCAATAATTCTATCTATCAATAAGAAAGGAGGTCTATGAGGAAGAATACTCATAATTTTATGAATATCCATTAAAGGTTCCTCATTTAAATCATAAACAGGAACGTAATTTCTTTTCTCCTGTTTAATAATTTTCGCTAATTTCTTTGCGAATATCGTATTTATAGAGTGTCCAGGTTTGTTAGCGATTACCTTACCTCTAATTTTAGTTCCAACCAATGCTAAATCTCCAACAACATCAAGAAGTTTATGACGTGCTGCTTCATTTGCCCAGTGTAATGTTAAATTATCAAGAATTCCATTAGGCTTAACAGAAATATTATCCTTCTTAAAAGCCTTCTTCAAATTTTGCATTGTGTCATCAGATAATTCTTTATCTACATAAACAATCGCATTATTCAAATCTCCTCCTTTAATAAGATCATTTGCTAATAACATTTCAATTTCATGAAGAAAACTAAATGTTCTTGCCTGAGAAACTTCTTCTTTGAAATCAGAAATTGAATTAAGTGTTGCATTTTGAGTACCTAAGATTTTAGTACCAAAATCTACCATAGTGGTAATTTGATACTCGTCCGCAGGCATTAAAATAATTTCACTTCCAGTTTCTTCGTCTTTATATGAAATAATTTCTTTTACCACATACTCTTCAACTTCCGCTGATTGTTCAACAATTTCAGCTTTTTCAAGTGCATCGATAAAAAACTTTGATGAACCATCCATTATTGGAGGCTCAGAAGCATTAATTTCGATGATAAGGTTATCAATACCTAAACCTACGGCAGCTGCCAATACATGTTCAGATGTTTGAATTTGAACCCCATTTTTTTCTAAGTTAGTTCCTCTTTGAGTGTTCGTTACATATTCGGCCTTCGCTTCAATCGTTGGCTTTCCTTCTAAATCAACTCTCACAAAAGCATATCCACTATTTTCTGGAGCTGGTTTAAAAGTCATTGTAACATCATTACCAGTGTGTAATCCTACACCTGATAATGTAATCTCATTTTTAATTGTTGTTTGTTTTTTACTCATTTTTGTTTCGTTGAGTACTCAACTCTTTTTCAATTTTATGAATTGTTGTTGCTATGTTCGGTAAATTCTTAAAGTGTACGTAAGACTTGTTATAGTCTGAGTACCCAAAAGCAGGAGATCCTTGAACAACATCTCCATCTTTTAAACTTCTTCCTATTCCAGATTGTGCTTGGATTTTCACATTATTACCAATAGTAATATGTCCTACAATTCCAACTTGACCTCCAATCATACAAAACTCTCCAACCTTTGTTGATCCTGCAATACCTGTTTGAGAAGCTATTACTGTATTCTTTCCTATTTCCACATTATGAGCTATTTGAATTTGATTATCCAACTTTACTCCTTTTCTAATTATTGTTGATCCTAATGTGGCCCTATCAATCGTACAATTTGAACCAACATCTACATTATCTTCAATAATTACATTTCCTATTTGAGGAACTGCTTTATAATCTCCATTTTCATCTGGAGTGAATCCAAAACCATCAGATCCAATAACACTTCCTGAATGAATTTTACAATTTGATCCTATTTGAGTTTCTGAATAAACCTTTACCCCTGAAAACAATGTACAGTTATCTCCTATCGTTACATTGTCTCCAATATAAGAGTTCGGATAAATTTTCACATTATTTCCTAGGGTCACATTTTCTCCAATGTAAGAAAATGCTCCGATATATTCGTTATCTCCAATTTTAGCAGAATCAGAAATAAAATGAGGATTTTCACGCCCTGTCTTATTATTTTTTACTTCATTATAAAAAGCCAACAGTTTCGAAAATGCTTTGTACGCATCCTCTACTTTTATAAGTGTTGTATTTATTTCTTTCTCAAGAGATAAATCTTTATTTACAATGGTAACACTTGCTTCTGTGGTATATATATATGGAGTATATTTTGGGTTCGATAAAAAGGTTAATGAACCTTCCTCTCCTTCTTCTATTTTAGATAATTTTGAAACTTCAGTTTCTGGATTTCCTACAACGTCTCCTTCTAAAATTTCTGCTATTTGTTTTGCTGTAAATTTCATTATTGGCAAAAGTAGTTATTTTTGTTTAATTACTTCCTAAAAGCGAAAAGTTCATGTTTATCCCAACTACATTTTAGGATAACACATGTAATACTTGTTAACTTGTTTGGTTAAAACCTGAACATTTAATTGATCTGACGCTTTCGCAAGATCTTTAAGCTTTCCTTTTTTAGTGTAAATTATGATGGGTTTTTCGGTGTTATACGCCTGATTACGAATATGACTAGAGAACACAAAATACTCTAATTCATGATCACTAAGCTTTAACTCTTCTTTGAATTTCGTTTTTATTTTATTCTGATAAGCATCAGTAAACGGCTTTTCTTGTAATTCTATCTTTAATAAATCTCTATGAATGATCATTTTAGACAAGTTCGACAATACATAATCGTCATGACTGATCCATTCTTTTATGGCTAGTAATACATCGTAATCATCGAGCCTTGCAAAAGTTTCTAAAGTATCATCGGAAAAATTCTCTTGATTTATTTCGTTGTACAGAAAATATTTCAATGCTTTACTCGCAAATAGCTCGACTCCTTGGCTAGCCAATTCTTTAGCTCTTTTTAATAAGTTGACTAAAATATTCTCTGCAACTAATCCTGTTTTATGAAGATATACTTGCCAATACATTAATCTTCTCGCAATGATAAACTTCTCTACTGAATAAATACCTTTTTGTTCAATTACCAACTCGCCATCAACAACATTCATCATGGTAATAATTCTTTCAGAAGAAATATTACCTTCTGCCACTCCTGTATAGAAACTATCTCTTTTTAAATAATCTAAACGATCAATATCAAGTTGACTAGAAATTAGTTGACACAAGAACTTCTTGTGGTATTTTCCTTCAAAAATTTCAATAGCCAAATCTAGTTTTCCATTAAACTCTACGTTTAAAGCTCTCATGAACTTCAAGGAAATTTCTTCATGCGAAATTCCACTTACAATACTATGCTCCAATGCATGCGAAAATGCTCCATGTCCTATATCATGTAATAAGATGGCTATACAAGCAGCTTTAGATTCTTCATCTGAAATACCAACATTTTTCGACTGTAAAACACGAATAGCCTTTTGCATAAGATACATACATCCAATAGCATGATGAAACCTTGTATGATTAGCCCCGGGATATACCAAATTTGAAAGTCCCATTTGAGTTACTCTCCGCAACCTTTGAAAATAAGGATGCTCGATAATATCGAAAATCAAACTATTGGGAATAGAAATTAATCCATAAACAGGATCATTTAATATTTTTAATTTGTTGGTGTGTATCTTAGTCAAAATAGATAAATACTTCAATTTTAAGCAAAAGAATTACAATTAATTAATAAAAACAAATTACTCTGCTCATTATTAACTTATTTTTAGCTTTTGAACATACAAGAAAACTAAATTTAAACGTTTATTTAGCAAAATATTATATCATCTATATGCGAAAAATTGACATTCTTTGGGTTGACGACGAGATTGATTTACTCAAACCACATATTTTATTCTTAGAGAAAAAGAATTACCAAGTAACCTCTTGTACAAACGGTGCTGATGCCATAGATCTTGTGGAAGAACAAAATTTTGACATCGTATTTTTAGATGAAAATATGCCTGGTATTACTGGTTTGGAGACCTTGTCTTCTATAAAACAAATCAACTCCAATCTTCCCGTTGTAATGATTACAAAAAGTGAGGAAGAATATATTATGGAGGAAGCCATTGGATCAAAAATTGCAGATTATTTGATTAAACCAGTAAATCCGAATCAAATTTTATTAAGCTTAAAAAAGAATCTCGATCATTCAAGATTAATTTCAGAAAAAACGACTTCTAATTACCAACAAGAATTCAGAAAAATAGCCATGGATTTAGCCATGGTTAATACCTATTCCGATTGGATTGACATGTACAAAAAACTTGTTCACTGGGAACTTGAGCTGGAAAATATTGATGATACAGGGATGCTGGAGATTTTAGAATCTCAAAAAACAGAAGCGAATACGCAATTTTTCAAATTTGTAAAAAAGAATTATCAAGATTGGTTAAGCAGTGATGATAAACCGACATTTTCACATACAGTATTCAAAGATTATGTAATTCCTAACCTATCTAAAGATCAGGGAGTGTTATGGGTTGTTATTGACAACCTACGTTACGATCAATATCGTGTTTTGGAGCCTTTTATTAATAACTATTACAAAAAGGAAGAAGAGAATTCGTACTTCAGTATTTTACCTACGGCTACCCAATATGCAAGAAATGCCATTTTTTCAGGATTAATGCCTTCAGAAATGGAAAAAATGCATCCAAATTATTGGAAAAACGACACAGACGACGGAGGTAAAAATTTGTTCGAAGCGGAATTCCTTGAAGCACAAATAAAAAGATTAGGTTTAAATATTAAACACAGCTTTCATAAAATAATCACCCTGAAAAGTGGTAAGGACTTGGCTGACAACTTCAATAGCACCAAACAAAACGACCTTACGGTTATTGTTTATAATTTTGTGGATATGTTATCTCATGCGAAGACCGAAATGGAAGTTATTAAAGAGCTAGCTGGTGATGACAAAGCTTATCGATCGTTAACTGTTAGTTGGTTTAAAAACTCACCTTTATTCGAAATGATTCAGAAAGCTCAGAAACTTGGGCAAAAGTTAATTATTACTACTGATCACGGGACGATCAATTGTAAAACTCCTACCAAAGTTATTGGAGACAAAAATATAAGTTCTAATCTCCGCTATAAAACAGGTAGAAGTTTATCTTACGAAGATAAAGATGTTTATGCTGTAAAAAATCCAAAAGACATCTTTTTACCATCAGTAACTATTAATAGTCCATTCATTTTCACAAAGGAAGATTTGTTTTTTGCTTATCCAAATAATTACAATCACTTTGTAAAGTATTACAAGAATACTTATCAACACGGAGGAATTTCTTTAGAGGAAATGATTATTCCTTGTAGTATTTATTCTCCTAAATAAGATGAAAAAATTAAAACTATTTCTGTTTTTTACCCTATTAGTCTCTATTTCTCATGGGCAAGAAAAGATCCATAATTTAAGTGAGGCAGCCATTTCTATTACGAAAAACAAAGTAGTTTATGACCCTAGTTATTTTTCCATACCTTATCCAAATGGAGATGTTCCTTCAGACAAAGGTGTTTGTACCGATGTAGTGATAAGATCTTACAGAGAATTGGGCATTGATTTACAAAAGTTGGTTCATGAAGACATGAGGTCTAACTTTAACCTATATCCTAAAATATGGGGTTTGAAAAGGCCTGATACCAATATTGATCACCGAAGAGTTCCTAATCTTATGGTTTTCTTTAAGAGGAAAGGAGTATCTAAGAAAATTACAAAAAACGCCTCTGATTATATTCCTGGTGACATTGTTTGTTGGAATTTATATGGTGGTGTAACTCATATTGGAGTGGTCATCAACAAGAAATCTAAAGATCAAAAACGAAATTTAATCGTTCATAATATTGGTAGTGGTCAAGTAATTGAAGATTGTTTGTTTGACTTTAAAATAATTGGACATTACAGATATTCAAACTAAATTTTAATAACTTTAGTAAGTTATTTACTTTTGTTCTTATGAATAAAAACTATTCTTTAAGTGAACTGACTTCAATTGCCAATATGGTAGTTGAAAATGCGAAGGGCAAAACGCTCTTGTTTTATGGGGAAATGGGTGTTGGTAAAACAACTTTAATCAAAGAAATATGCAAACTATTAGGGGTTGAAGACATTGCTAATTCTCCAACATTTTCCTTAGTAAATGAATATAAAACCAATGACGATACTTCAGTATTCCATTTTGATTTTTATCGAATAGAAAATGAAGAAGAAGCATATGATATGGGGGTTGAAGATTACCTTTACAGCAATAATTGGTGTCTTATCGAATGGCCTGAAAATGTGAAAAATTTATTACCTTTAGATTCGGTTATTGTGGAAATCTCTTTATTAGATGATGGACAACGTAACATTCAATTAAAAAACAACGCATGAGTTCAATATCATCTCCATTTACAAAGGAGCAATTAATTCCACAACCCGAAATGCTTGAAATTAAAAAGCAGAAAGGAGAATTGTTTATTGGAATTCCAAAGGAAACCCATTTTGAGGAAAAACGTATTAGTCTTACTCCTGATGCTGTTTCTGCCTTGGTTGCTCATGGGCATAGAATAGTTATCGAAACTGGCGCTGGTGATGGCGCTAATTATAGTGATAAAGAATATTCGGATGCAGGTGCAAAAATCTCATATGATACAAAGGAAGTTTTTGGATGTAATATTGTTCTTAAAGTAGAACCACCTTCATTAAGTGAAATTAAAATGCTTACACCACAAGCTGTTTTAATATCCGCTTTACAATTAAAAACACAAAAGAAAAAATACTTTGAAGCTTTAGCTAAAAAACGAATTACAGCTATTGCTTTCGATTATATAAAAGATGAACTAGGAACCTATCCTATAGTGAAGTCCTTAAGTGAAATTGCTGGGATTGCTACAATGCATATTGCTTCGGAATTAATGTCGAATGCCAATGGAGGTAACGGATTGCTTTTAGGAAATATTGGTGGAGTACCTCCTAGCGATGTTGTTGTTATTGGAGCTGGAACTGTTGGAGAATTTGCAACTAAAGCAGCCGTAGGCTTGGGAGCACGAGTTAAGGTTTTTGACAACTCTATTTCACGATTAAGAAAGCTTCAAAACTGTATACATTCACCTATATATACATCCACTATTCAACCTAAAACACTTTTAAAGGCTTTAAGAAGGTGTGATGTTGCTATCGGTGCTTTACGAGGTGAAGATCGTTCGCCTGTTGTCGTAACAAGACAAATGATTGAGCAAATGAAAGATGGTGCTGTTATTGTTGATGTTAGTATTGATAGAGGCGGATGCTTTGAGACTTCTCAGGTAACTACGCATAGCCACCCTACTTTTGTTGATAATGGTGTTATTCATTATTGCGTACCAAACATACCTTCTCGATATGCAAGAACCGCATCCTTTTCAATTAGTAATATTTTTACACCTTATATTCTTCAAATAGCTGAAGATGGGGGCTTTGAAAATGCTGCTAGATTCGATAAAACATTAAGAAGTGGTATGTATTTTTATCATGGTATTTTAACAAATAAATCTGTTGCAGATTGGTTCGATTTACCTTATCGCGATATCAACTTGCTTTTTTTATAGTTAAAGCTAAAATTATAGAATTTAAAATATATAAGAATAGGTGTGTAATCAGAGTTACACACCTATTTAAATATCCAGATAATACTAATCTAAATATTCATCTATTATTAGAAAGGTATAAATGCTGATACTTTATAAAACTCATCACTTTGAGACACATCTGTATTCAATACAGATCCACCTGAAATTCTAAATACAATTCCATTATCAAGTTTGAGTTTTAATGAACCTCCCAACCATTGGTATATTTGTAAATTCTCTCCTCCTTCATTTCTTGTAATATCCAATGTTTCATAGAATGCTCCGACCACTACACGGTCACTAACTTTAATCCCAGGAGCTAACCAGTTTAAGACGTAATCTTTTGTTAAAATATTCTGATTGTCTCTTATTGACTTGTAATATGCTAAATACCCCTCGAAATCGATAACCGAATCACCGTAATTAAAATATAAACTCGGAATAATTCCTTCTCCTAGTCTAGTTCCAACGCTGTTTGAAAGAAACTTACCACTTGCAAAACCAAAAGACGGGTTTAAATACAATTTATCATTGAAAACTTTGAACCCGATACCAGCCGCAACTTCTAATAAAAGATCACTTCCAGAATTTAAATTCCCGAAGGCTCCATTTGTCCAAAAAATACTGTACATGGTAATATCAAATTTCTTGTTGGTTTCAAAGTTTGCGAAAAAAATCGGGTAGAAACCTGCCGCACTGTTATGGATTATCTTAGCTGCGAAACTAGTTTTGTTCTTTTTTTCTTGAGCATTATCTTGAGAGTATGCTGCGCTTGTTATTAAAAATAACGTTACTAAAGTTATTATTACTTTTTTCATAATTATGATGATTAGTTTAAAAATGAGTTGATTACTTTGGAAACATTTCCATGTTGTTGTTCAAGATGTACATGATGGCCACCTTCTATCCATTGAATTTCGGCATTCGTGAAATTTTTAATTCTGGAACTGAATAATCCGGTAGAAAAGAGCCCTTGTTTACCTAAAATAATTTTCGTTTTACACTTAATATTTTTAATAAACTGTACAACCTGTTCTTCTGTAATTCGATAATACTCTGGAAGCACGACCCTCGGATCATGCGACCATCGAAAACCACCAGAAACCGTTTTTAATCCGCGTTCAACAAGAATTGAAGCAGCACTATGTGAAATAGGACTAATTCTATTATTTACCCTATCATTAATTGCTTCATTTCTATTCAAAAACGTTACAGAATCTTTGTCTGAGAAACCGTATAATTTTGCTTTCTTAGCCATTTTAAATTGCTTATATGCTCTTGTAAAATTGGCTACGATTTCATTCTTATTAGTAATAAATGGAGGTCCTAGGCCATCAATAAAAATCAACTTATTAACACGATTAGGGAAAGCTCCTGACACCAATGAGGCAACACCTGAACCTAATGAATGCGCCATTAACGTGCATGATTTCCATTTTAATACATCAAGACAATTGAGTACATCAATAGCATGATCCCACAGATAATAATTGCCATTGGTACTTCTGTGGTCAGAAATACCGTGCCCAGCCAAATCTATAGCTACGATATAATGATCTTTAGAAAGTGCTGGAGCAATTTTATCAAATGTATTCGAATTATCTAACCAACCATGAATGGCCAAAATCCGATTGGTACAATTTGAATCTCCCCAACTTTTACCTCTAAATGTAAAGTTGTTTACTACAATTTCAATTGGAGTTTCCATTATGAGGCTTTTACGTTTCTTTCTATTTGTTCTACTTCATTCAAAGCCCTATCTTTTAAAGAAATAAGATCAAACTTCCCATTAATAGTTTTGGGTAAACTAGGTATAATTGTTATATATTCTGGCACTTTAAACGCCTCCAAATTATCCCTACAGATAACACTAATGCGTTCTTCTGTGATCTCCATTCCATCTTTTAAAACAACAAAGGCATATAAAACATCTCCATAACTACTATGAGGTACTCCCACGATTGCCACGGCATTCACTTCGTTAATAGTTCCTATAAAATCTTCAACTTCTTTAGGACTTACTTTAATACCTCTAGACTTAATAATATGATCCATTCTACCTTTAAAGTATAAATAGCCATCTTCATCTAAAGAGCAATAGTCTCCCGTATACAATACTTTTTCGCCCATAATTGGACCATCTTTTAATTTTTCAGCGGTTTTCTCAGGTTTGTTCCAATAGCCCTTCATTACTGTTGCTCCTCTAATTACGAGCTGACCGATTGTATTGGCTGTTTCAATTTTGTTATCATTTTCATCAACCAACCATAATTCTGTATTAGGAATTGCTATTCCTACACAATCGATCTTTTTATCAATGTCTTCTGGTGGTAAATACGTACACCTTTTACACTCGGTAAGCCCGTACATAGAGAATATTTCAGCCTTTTCGAAAATGTGCTGAATCATTTTAATATTTGTTCTGGTGAGTGCAGCACCAGTATTCGTAACCTTTCTAATGCTAGACAAATCAAACTTTTTATTTTTATCCTGATCATGAAGTAACGTAACTAAGGTGGGAACTGCAGGAAGAATTGTAGCTTTTTCTTTCTCTATGGTTTTTAATAGAAAAATAGGCCACGTAGATTCTTTTTCAAGGAGAAGATTTGCCCCTGTTGAAATTGACATAATCATTTGGTATAAACCATAATCAAAAGATAAGGGCAATACACATAATACTTTGTCTTCATTATTATACCCCAAATATGTATTTAAAGAATGTGTTGCTGCTATCATATTTTGATGCGTCAACATTACCCCTTTCGGTTCACCAGTTGAACCAGAAGTATAAATAATTGCCGCTAAATCGACGCTTAAATTACCAGATGGAGTAAATATTGATTTAGAACTCGAAATCGAGTTATCAAAACCTTCAACAAAATCACTTCTTAAACTTTCTGGCAACTTAGGTACAATTACTTTTTCCAAACTACTATTATCGAATAGATCTAAATTTTCTTCAAGAATAATTTGATTTGTGAATAGAACTTTGGCTTTAGAATCGTCAATAATATAGTCTATTTTATCGGGCTTTAGCTCTGCACTTAGTGGAATTACTATCGCTCCAGCTTTTAAAATACCCCAAAACGAAATTACCGTTTCAATGGTATTCCCGAGTAGTATAATTATCCTATCTCCTCTGCGGACACCAATATTTTGTAGGTAAATTGCAAGTTGATTCGATTTTTCTTCAATGTTTTTAAATGTGAATTTAGTATCACCATACGTTACTGCTATTTTATCTGGAAAACGAGCAGTAGTATTATCCAATAATTGATATAACTGTGTTATCATTTTTATGCTTTTTTACAAAGCACTTTTTCACTTGAAATTAGGCATGGGTATCCCATTAACCTTTTTAGACAAAAGATTTTAGGTACTAATAGGGTAATAGTACTCCCATTGGCATTGATAACAACGCCAACTTAAAAGTGAAAAAGTGTCTTTTTAATTAATCTTATTTACTCAACCGCAGTAGTTTCAAGATTTAATGATTTCAATACATAATCAAAAATGGTTTGTAATGTATTAAAATGTCTTGCTTCGATTGTATCAGGATTAACTTCGAATCCCTTAATATTATCTTCTAAATAAGTCAGAAAAAACATGGATGATAATGAATCAATACCTAGATCATTTTTCAAGTGTGAATCTAGTTTTATAGCATCATATTCCAAGTTTGGAATGCTATCTATTAATCCATCTTTAACTATAGCTAATATATTTGAATTACTCATTTTTGTCTAGTTTTAATTGTTAGTTATTTGTCTAAAATAGGTGCTTGAACTTTGAAATCAACAAGTACTTGTCTGTCAATCATGTCTTTTGGTAAATCCTTTTTTCTAATAAGGTGCATTTCTTCATTATACACCAAAATTTCAGCAGGAAATCCATGACTATGAAACAAACCTGGAGAAGACGTTGGACCATAAGCCCCTGACGATTTTACAACTAAAATATCGGAAACGTTTACCTCCTTTAACTTGATATTTCTTCCTAAAATATCATCTGGACTACATAAAGGTCCTGATACTTGGTATTCAAATTCTTCTGCATTGTCTGTAGCTGATATATTTTCCATAGGAAAATTTCTCTTTACTACACGTCCTGATCCAGCCGCAGCTGAATGACAATTAGTTCCACCATCGGTTATTACAAAAGTTTTATTATGGTTTACTTTTATATTATTTACCTCTACAGCTAAATAACCAGCCGTTCCTAAAATGAATCGACCAGACTCCATAATAATTCTAGTATCAGGATAAACCGCATGAAACTCTTCAAACAAAGGCTTCATTAACGATTCAAATTCTTTGATATCTAAAGGTGTTTGATTTGTGAAGTATGGAATTCCCATTCCTCCACCTACATCAACCATAGTAAATTTAGTTTTATACCTCTTTGTGATGGTATCAAATAAATTCAATATGTATTTAGTATTTTGATATACAGAATTGGCATCTAAAATACTAGTGCCGTTATATACATGTATACCTCTAATGTTGATATTTGGTACTTGAAGATATTTCCCAAAGTTTTCAACAGCGTGCTTTTCATCAATACCGAATTGAGTAGGTCTCCCTCCCATTTTCCAAGGTGATCCGTCAGCTGAAAAATCTGGATTTAATCGAATAGCTACGTTGGCTGTAACTCCCATTTCTTTTGCAAATTCTGATACTCGTTGTAGTTCAGTTTCAGATTCAATTACTAAAGCAAAAATGTTTAATTCTAATGCTCGCTTTAACTCATAATCTTTTTTACAAGGTCCTAAAAATATGATGTCTTCAGGTGTTGAACCCGCTTTTAAGGCTATTTCCATTTCAGTTAATGAACATACCTCAGTGCAAGCTCCTTTTGATCTTAATAAACTTACTAAAGATACATTAGGATTTACCTTAAGTGCATAAAAAACATCTACAAATTCAGGAAGAGCATTTTTTAAGTTTCTGTAATTATTGATAATTTGTTCACCATCGTAGAGATATGACGGTGTGCCGTACTGTCTCGCAGCTTCTAAAAGCTTTAAGTTATTAATATTCATAAAAGGGTTTTTAAAATAATATTATTGTTTCTTTTCTACTTATCCGAGTTAAACATGTCGTACTCGATAAGCCAATTGCCATTTTCTTTTTTCCAAAGAATTATATAAGATCCTTCAAAAATGTGTTCTTTCTTAGAGTCTACATATCCAAGCATATGACAACGTTGAAATGCTACATCCATATCTCCAAAGAACTCTAGTTCATCTTGGAAAAAATCAACTCTATCAACACCCTTAACACTTTCAGTGAACTCTTTTTCAATATCAGCTCTACCCAATCTTGGTTTCACACCTGGCTTCATAAATACCGCTCCCACAGTAGTGTATTCTTCAGAAATACCTTTAGGGTCTTTATTTCGCCATTTAGTTTCAAATCTCCTATCCGCTATGTCAATTAATTTGGCGTTTTCAAGTAGATCTTGTTTTGAAAAATGATTGGATCCATAATAGCTAACTACAGAGTTTTTGTACTTAATTTCAACGTACTTTAACTGTTTGGATTCTTTAAAAGAATACATAATTGTTCCGATTAACATCGACAAACCTACAAGGATAATTACTCTTGTTTTTTTTGTTTTCATGATACATGAATTTTAATTAATAAATTGGTTTTTAATTCTTAAAATGACTGAGGTAAAAAAATAGGGTCAAAAAAGACAATAGAAGTATCTCTATCGCATATATTGATAGTTATTCTCATTCCCCCACTTCATTTTTTTTAGAATTGTAGTTGTTGTCGTTGTGACATTTCACAACTTACATTTTATTAACACTTTTTTTATGCATATTTCGCAAAAGACAGTGTTTTATCTTTAATTTTATTAAAATACCCCAAATAAATAGAAGTATCTATAATTCAAACTATTACAGTTTTTAACCTAAAACCTACATTAACACTTGTATTTTTCAAATTGTAAAACACATTTTGGTGATAATCATTTATTTAAGGAATAATAAACCGTAATTTTTTTTTTTGCGTTTTTTAATAATAAATACGTCTATTTCCAATGGTTATTAACCAACTTACCTGATAAATTTTTAAAGGTTATAGTCAATAAGACTAAAATTAATTGAACTTTTCGCATGTTATTTATGATATATATTAAAACTCGGTTTTATAAATATCATTCTTGCTTTCATTTAAGGATGCTCGTCATTTTCTTTCGTTAAAAATTCAGAAAATTGACTGAACAATTTTGTGGGGGAAGTATAATAGAGTTAATCTTATGTCTAGTATTATTTAATAATTGAAATTACGAACTAATATTAGACAAACTCTCAACTCTCTTTATATAAGACAATTAAGAGGGGGCAAACATAATAAGGTAAAATAATCAAAAACTTTAATGAAGTACGTTTGACGTAGTGAATCTATTAGAAAACAAAATAATATGTCTATTTTGAGAACGATTACAAAATTTAAATTAATTAAACATCATCAAAACATTAAATAAATATTAAATATATTAAAAAATAAAACATAAACTTGGTTTAATTCTTTAATTTAATCTTAGCAGAACTTTAGATTTATTTCTACTTTTGCGCTGTAAATTTAAAATATGCAGTTACTAAAACGTTTTGGTTATTATTTAATTGGTGTTGCCCTAGGTTCAATGGCCGTTCTCTACTTTTGGAAAAACAAGAACGTAACCTTCGATTATGGAATGGACGCCAGAACTTTAAAATCAATTAGAACGAAACAACGTATTTATTCCGATAATGCCAAAGAAGTATTACAGTCTAAAAAAATAGACACTTCATACGTGATGGCAGTATTAACAAGAGGTGACGTGGACTTCGGAAAAAGTAAACCGCGTCAAAAACCATGTGCTGAGTATTTCATTACTGGAAAAGACAGCCTGGAAAACATGAGTATTTATGTAGAGCGCTGTGATTCAATAGCAACTATTAAAGATATATTTTTGAAGTAAATCACAATCTTACTTTAAAACAATAAAAAGCCCGCGAAGACCTCTTTCACGGGCTTTTTATTTCTATGATTTGATATTATAATAAATTTTCAAGCATCAAAGAAATCACTTTCTTCTCTCCTACTTTATTAAGATATTCAATAGTTAACTTATTCCCTTTTTTAATTAAGAGCTTATTGTATTCTGATAAAGGTCTCTTTTTTCCATTTATCTTAAGGATTCGATCACCGACTCTCAATCCACTTTCATACGCTGGGGTAGTTTTATCTACTCCTGCTACTTTTATATGTTTACCTTCTTTTTTAAGTTTAATTCCCGTTAAAGGAAATTTAAAATCCTCAGCATAAAATTTATTAGGTTTCAAATAAAGTTCTTGTTTTTCGTAATCTAGAATAATACTAAACCTTTTAATAATTTTTGCTCCCATGATTCCCATAAATTCAGGCATCGCAGTTACACCACCTTTACTATTGGATAAAGAAATAGACAAATCTTTAAAAGTGTGATCACCAATTGTAAGTGATTTAATTCTAATTATTTCAGAAACAGATGAACTTCCCAATCCTTCAGATTCATTAAGAATACGTTTGTCCACCTTACTTCTAATATTATTTGTATTTACAAAAGGAGTGTTTACTAATAAAGTAAGTCCAGCTCCACTATCAAAAAGTATGGGACCAGTATATTGCTCACCATTCGTTAAGGTATAACTAATATCAAATTGAGGAATCGGTATTCCATTATTAAAAGAGAATGGTATCTTGGAATATCCTTCCAAATCGATATTTTTTAACTTTCTATAAAGTACCAACTTATTATTTTCATAATCTATTTTGGTAATGAACTTAGATATGATGGAATATCCTATAATACCATCCATATGCTTGCCAAATACATTATTTAAATTCGATAAATCTTTTAAAACTAAATTATTATGATCAAATTTCACCTTATTATTCAAATGCAAAGTCTGATTTAAAGCGATATCATAGGTCTCCGCACCAGAAGCACCATCTATTTTTTGTTGATAATTTCCTTTAATACCTATTTCATCAGCAATCTTCTTGTCAATTAAATCTGCCGTAGCTCCTGTATCAAAAACAAAATCAAGTTCTCTTTTTAAGTCGTTCACCTTTACTTTTACAAAGGTGTGACCTCCAGGTTCTATATCCATAGGTATTTCGGCTACCTGACCAAACACGTCTGGTAGCGTTAAAATAGCTAATAGGGTAAAAAAATAGTGTAGTTTCATGTTAATATGTTTAGGCTGCAAATAAATAAAACAATCCCATCATAAAAGGTTAGAATATGTAAAATAGAGTTAACTAGTGTTAATTCTGTTTTACTTTCGATATTTATCATGAAGTCCGACTCCATTTAAAATTAATGGGATTATTTTTTCGATCCTCTTAAGTTTTGTACTCTCCCTTTTTGCTTCTGAAATATGATCTGTAAATTCTCTTTTTTTACTTAAAGTAAACTCTTCAAATTTCAACTTTACCTCGGTATCTTTAGCAAACACTGTTTGCAATTCTTCTGGTATAATTAATGGTTTACTGTTCCTTTCAGCCTTTATTACTTTTCCTTCTTCAGAGTTTTTCATCGCCTCCAAAGCATAAGCTTTCACTAAGTCAGCATTGATTTCTTCGATGGTATTAAACCTCCACTGTCGCATAGCTTTGGTTTTACCCTCTTGAGCATTAATAAGTACTTTCTGATCGTCTTTTAAAAACACTCCTTGATGAAACCAAATACCTACATAGCTCTTGAAGGCGGACATCCCCATAATATTTTTTCCTTTATGAATGTACGCAGGAATTCCCCATTTTATATCCTCTACTAAACCTACCTCCAATAAAACGGAACGCAGGAGATTTAACTCCTGCGCCCAATGATTATTTTTATTTATGTATTCCGTAATTCTTAAATCCATTTACGCATGAGAATTATCATTTAACGTAAGCATCCAATTAACACCAAACTTGTCATTTAACATCCCAAATTTTCCTCCCCAAAAAGCAGGTTCCAGTGGCATTAATACCGTACCTTCTTCCGAAAGTCCATTGAAAATAGCTATAGCCTCATCTTCATCATCGGTATTGATACTTACAGCGAAATTGTTTCCTTTATTAAAAGACTCTTTACCGCTTACAAAATCGGAAGCCATAATTGCTCTGTCTCCAATTTCAAGCGTTGCATGCATAATTAATTCATGTACCGATTCAGGAAATTGTTTACAAATGTCTTCTGGAGCATCTTTAAACGGCATCATCATGGTGATATCACCACCCAAAACATCCGCATAATAGTTCATTGCTTCCTCGCAATTACCATTAAAATGAAGATAAGTATTTACTTTCATAGTATTAAAGTTAAATGTTAATTCGCTATATCACTGGTAAACTTAATTCTCATCAATCGAAGTTCCTCATCATCATAATCACCATCAAATTCATCTAAAGCGTCTTGAATTTTATCCGTTTCAGCCTCCATAAAATAATCGCTAATCTCCTCTTGCTGATCTTCGTCTAATAAATCATCAATAGCATAGTCGATATTTAACTTTGTTCCTGAAAATACAATCGCCTCCATTTCTTTTATCAATTCTGGCAATTCAAGTCCCTTTGAACTTGCAATATCTTCAAGAGGAAGTTTTCTATCTGTATTCTGAATAATATATAGTTTTAATCCAGAATTAACCCCTGTACTCTTTACAATTAAATCATCTGGACGAACAATATCGTTTTCGTCAACATATGCGGTTATCAATTTTATGAAATCTCCACCATATTTTTTCGCCTTTCCTTCTCCTACTCCATGAACTTTTGAAAGCTCCTCTAACGATATTGGGTATTTTAACGCCATATCATCAATGGAAGGATCTTGGAATACAGCAAAAGGAGGTACTCCTAATTTTTTACCAACTTTCTTTCTAAGGTCTTTCAGCATTGTTACCAATTTTGCATCAACACCACCTTTAGAAGATTTTGTATTTGTTATAATGGTACCATCATCATCTGTAGCGTATACATGATTTTCTGTCATCATGAATGAAGATGGATTTTTTATAAATTCCTTTCCTTCTTTGGTAATTTTTAAAACACCGTATTGTTCTATTTCTTTTCGAATGAAATCGGTTACCAATACTTGTCGAATCAAGGCATTCCAATAATGCACATCTTTTTCCTTACCAATTCCAAAGAATGGTTGAGAAGGTGTTTTATGTGACTTTAATAAGGCATTTTCGTTACCAATTAATGTATTTACTACTTCCTTAGGCTTATACATTTCATTTGTATCAACTATCACTGACAGCAATTTGGCAACTTCGTCTTTAGCTTCTGATTTTTTCTTTGGATTACGCATATTGTCATCCATATCGGCTCCATCTCCATTTACTTCATCAAACTCTTCTCCGAAATAATGCAGTAAATATTTTCTTCTATTCATGGAAGTTTCGGCATAACCTACCACTTCTTGTAATAAAGCATGACCTACTTCCTGTTCTGCCACAGGTTTGTTAGCCATAAACTTTTCTAATTTTTCAATGTCTTTATATGAGTAGAATGTCAAACAATATCCTTCTCCTCCATCTCTTCCCGCTCTTCCAGTTTCCTGATAGTAACTTTCTAAACTTTTAGGAATATCATGGTGAATTACGAAGCGAACATCAGGCTTGTCAATTCCCATACCAAAGGCAATAGTTGCAACCACCACATCACAATCTTCCATTAAGAACATATCTTGATGTTTGGCCCTTGTTTTTGCATCTAATCCTGCATGATAAGGAACGGCGTTTACATCATTTACCTGTAGAACTTGAGCTATTTCCTCAACTTTTTTCCTACTTAAACAATAGATAATTCCCGATTTACTTGGGTGTTGTTTGATAAACTTAATAATATCCTTTTCAATATCTTTTGTTTTCGGACGTACTTCATAAAACAAATTGGGTCTGTTAAACGAAGCCTTAAACACGTTCGCATCAGACATACCTAAAGTTTTCAAGATATCTTCTTGAACCTTTTCGGTAGCTGTAGCTGTAAGTCCGATAATGGGAACATTATCTATTTGTTTAATAATATTTCTTAAATTTCTATACTCAGGTCTGAAATCGTGCCCCCATTCCGAAATACAGTGTGCTTCGTCAATGGCAACAAAAGAAATTTTTTGAGCTCTTAAAAACTCAACATATTCTTCTTTAATTAATGATTCAGGCGCTACATATAGCAATTTTGTAATACCGTTTTCAATATCCGTTTTTACTTGATTAACCTCCGTTTTATTAAGGGAAGAATTTAGTACATGCGCAATCCCATGATTTTCAGAAATACCTCGAATGGCATCTACTTGATTTTTCATTAAAGCAATTAAGGGAGAAATCACAATAGCGGTTCCCTCTTTCATAAGCGCTGGTAATTGATAACAAAGTGATTTTCCGCCCCCCGTTGGCATTATCACAAAGGTATTTTTGTTGTTTAAGATGCTATTGACAACATCTTCTTGCAAACCTTTGAATTGACTAAATCCAAAAATTTTCTTTAACGATTTATATAAATCCGACTGCTCTATATCCATCTTTTTTAGAACAAAATTAAAAACTAAAACTAATTTAAAAAAAAACTCCCGATAAAAAGGTATAATCTTTCTTTTATGAGAAATGATAGCTAAAATATTTCTATTTTTACAACTTCATTTGACAATTAAATTTTACGCCTTGAAAAATCATAATGATATCCTTTCATCCGCTAAAGAGACTATCCTTTTGCAAAGTAATGCTGTTGCTAATTTAGTAAATTTATTAGACAATTCGCTCGCTGAAGCGGTTAACTTTATTCTAAATTCCAATGGTAGAGTTATCGTTACTGGAATTGGTAAAAGCGCAAATATTGGAACAAAAATCGTAGCAACCTTAAACTCAACGGGTACACCTGCTGTTTTTATGCATGCCGCAGATGCTATTCATGGAGATTTAGGGAATGTTCAAGAGAATGATACCGTGATATGTATTTCTAAAAGTGGAAATACGCCAGAAATAAAAGTTTTGGTTCCATTAATCAAAAATTCAAGTAATAAAATTATTGCAATTACAGGGAATCCTGATTCGTTTTTGGGTAAAAATGCCGATTTCGTTTTGAATTCTTACGTTGAAAAAGAAGCATGTCCAAACAACTTAGCTCCTACTACCAGTACCACAACGCAGTTAGTTATGGGCGATGTATTGGCGGTTTGCTTGTTACAGTTAAGAGGCTTTTCAAGTAGTGATTTTGCAAAATACCATCCTGGTGGCGCTTTAGGAAAGCGTTTATACTTACGTGTTTCGGATTTAGTTAAGAATAATGAATTACCTAAAGTATCTTCTTCCGATACAATTACGAAAGTAATTATTGAAATTTCAGAGAAACGATTAGGCGTTACGGCTGTTGTTGACGATAACAATGGTGTTGTTGGAATTATTACGGATGGTGATATTAGACGTATGCTTAGTAAAACGACAAAAATCGACGAGCTTACTGCTACTGATATAATGAGTAAAAACCCGAAATCTATAGATGTAGATGCAATGGCTGTTGATGCTTTGGAAACATTAGAAAACAATAGTATTACTCAAATTTTAGTGACCAACGGAAACAATGAATATGTAGGAGTTGTTCATTTACATGATTTAATTAAAGAAGGAATATTTTAAGTATGGCAAAGGAAATGTCCTTTTTAGATCATCTTGAAGAATTAAGATGGCATTTGGTTCGAAGCTTTTCAGCTATTTTTATTGTAGCAATTATCATTTTTGCAAATATCGAGTTTGTTTTTGATAATATTCTCTTAGCACACTTAAAACCAGATTTTTCTACCTATCAGTTTTTTTGTAATGCCTTTGGTGCTATAGGAATTGATAGTAGCTTTTGTAATATTACGTTTAAACAAACCTTACAAGCACTGAACCCTACACAACAATTAATGACAGGTATTTGGGCTTCATTAATTTTAGGTTTTGTAATCTCTTTTCCATATGTTCTTTGGGAATTTTGGCGTTTTGTAGCTCCTGGTTTACATGACACCGAAAGAAAAAAATCTAGAGGATTTATTTTCACATGCTCTTTCCTATTTTTCTTAGGAGTTTTGTTTAGCTATTATGTAATTATTCCAATGTCTGTTTATTTCTTCTATAATTTTGAAATTTCAGCTGCCATAGAAAACAACTTTAAGTTAGACGCATATATCAGCTTAATCACCAATACAATTTTAGGAGTTGCAGTATTTTTTGAATTGCCTGTGGTAATCTTCTTTTTAGCACGTATTGGTTTAGTTACACCTCAATTTTTACGTAAATACCGAAAACATGCTTTGGTTATTGTACTAATACTTTCAGCTATTATTACACCACCAGATGTAGCAAGTCAAATTATTGTTTCGGTACCGATCATGATTTTATATGAGCTTAGTATTTATGTAGCGAGTTTCGTCTTAAAAAAACAATTAAAAAATGTCTCAAAAAGTCCAAGAGTTTAATGAGTATCGTTCTAAAATGAACGAAAAAATATTGGGTTCTGATAATAAGGTTATCAAGCGTATTTTTAATCTTGACACCAATGCTTATGCTGAAGGTCATTTATCAGTAAAAACAAAAGAATTGTTAGGTTTGGTAGCCTCTGCTGTACTTCGTTGCGACGATTGTATTGCTTATCATTTAGAAACCGCCTATAAAAATGGTGTTACTAAAGAAGAAATGATGGAAACCATGTCTATTGCTACCTTAGTTGGAGGTACTATTGTAATTCCACATTTACGAAGAGCAGTAGAGTTCTGGGAGGCACTAGAAGAAGAAAACACGAACGTTTAAGAGTATTTTAAGAGGTCGTTTTGGAATGAATGACTAATTTTAACTGCTTTAAAAAAGACAGATAAAAATCACATGATATTAAAAGCCAACGACATACAGAAAGTTTACGGTAAACGTAAAGTAGTAAAAGGTATTTCTTTAGAGGTTGAACAAGGTGAAATTATTGGACTTTTGGGTCCAAATGGAGCTGGTAAAACCACGTCTTTTTACATGATTGTAGGAATGATAAAGCCCAATGGTGGTTCTATTTTCTTAGATGACGAAGAAATTACCGAAGATGCGATGTATAAGCGTTCTCAAAAAGGAATTGGGTATTTGGCACAAGAAGCTTCGGTTTTTAGAAAGCTTTCTGTAGAAGATAATATCATGTCTGTTTTAGAATTTACCGACAGAACGAAAGCCGAAAGAAAACAACGTTTGGAAGAGCTTATCGAAGAGTTTAGTTTAGGGCATGTTCGAAAAAACCGTGGAGATTTATTATCGGGAGGTGAACGTAGACGTACCGAGATTGCACGCTGTTTGGCATCTGATCCAAAGTTTATTTTATTAGACGAGCCTTTTGCTGGAGTTGACCCTATTGCGGTGGAAGATATTCAAGGAATTGTGGCACAATTAAAAAATAAGAACATCGGAATTCTTATTACCGATCATGATGTACAAGCGACCTTAGCTATTACAGATAGAACCTATTTGATGTATAACGGAGGGATCTTAAAAGAAGGAACTCCTGAAGAACTTGCCGAAGATGAAACCGTAAGACGTGTATATCTAGGAAAAGACTTTGAACTTAAAAAGAAGAAGTTCTAACTACTGGTCGAAAGTTCAAAGGCGAAAGTCGAATGTCGAATGTTGAAAGTCCTAAGTCAAAAGTCGAAAGTCGAATGTCGAATATTGAAAGTCCTAAGTCAAAAGTTGAAAGTTGAAAGAGGAAAGTCCTAAGTTGAAAGTCGAATGCTGAAAGTTATTGATTTCCCAGAGTCGATAATCTAAAGTTTTTAGTATGTATTCATTTCAGCGATGTCACTGATCAAAATTCACAGCTTACATTCTATTCAGCGATGTCGCTAATCAAAATTCACAGCTTACATTCTCTTCAGCGATGTCGTTGATCAAAATTCACAGCTTACATTCTCTTCAGCGATGTCGCTAATCAAAATTCACAACTTACATTCTCTTCAGCGATGTCGCTAATAAAAATTCACAGCTTACATTCTCTTCAGCGATGTCGCTGATCAAAATTCACAGCTTACATTCTCTTCAACGATGTCGCGGAAACTTTTACGGTTTCCTTATATCTCCTCTATTCAATCTATTGTTTTTTTTCTTTAAACATAGATAATTGATCCCTGATAACTGATAATTGAATTCTTCCAAATGTCCGTTCGAGTATTTTTTACAAAGTGTTAACAAAGTAAAAAATGTATCGAGAACTGAATCCAACAGCACTAAAAACCTTTCAAATCCAAAATATCATTGGCTTTTACGAGTTACAATTATAATAATTGCGTCATTCCGAATTTATTTAGGAATCTCATCCAGCTGAGCAATTATTAATTAAAAATGATCACTAAAACTCAAAATTTAAAACGTATCACTGATAACCGAAAAGAATAACAAAATCCCTTCCCAGCCTCACTAGCACGACTTAGGGAACCGTCGAAACCTCCCTGCTCACGTCAGGACGACTTCGGGAACTGCCGAAACCTTCCTACCCACGTCAGGACGACTTCGGGAACTGCCGAAACCTTCCTACCCACGTCAGGACAACTTCGGGAACTGCCGAGACCTTCCTGCCCACGTCAGGACGACTTCAGGAATCGAAACAATGAACTGTTACTAATGATTGGTATCGAAAGAATAATAGGATTATTGAAAACAATACATTGATAATTGAAAATTCCTGCTGTGTCATGGAAGAAAAATAATGACTGAGAAATCTATTTACTGATTACAATCGTAATAGTTGTGTCATCCAGCTGAGCGATTATCAATTAACCAATCACTAAAACTGAAAACTCAACACTTAACACTTAACACTTAACACTTAAACTTAACATTTAAAATTTAAAATTTAAAATTTATAAAAAAAACAATACTTAAAATTCAAAACTAAAAATTTTAAAAAGGGAGTTACGGAAAACCGTAAGGATATTTCCTTTCTTTTTTCTAGGTTAGCGATATAAAGAAAAAGCAAACTAAAAAATTAACCAAATACTACAAATCTAGAGATATACTTGTTTTAAATGCATACTTCTATATCTCTTTCTTATTGTAAAAATTTTCACTTTTTAGCAAAGCTTTTTGAATGATTAGTACACAGGATAATGATAAAATGTATAAACATCATATTTTCGAAGGAATATGCTATTGCATTAATAACGAATATGTCGTATGAAATTGTCTTATCCCATTAAAAAAACGATAAAATTCCTTCATTTACAAGATACTTCAACGATGAAAAAAAATTAGTTGAAATTTCAATGAGAGATATGGAATTATTCATAAGGAAAGAAATCTATAAGGATTAGATCCTTTAAATAGTAAAAGCTATTACAAAACTTTTAAGATTATACCATGAAATAATTCATTTGCTCTTTAGAGCTAGTTCTCCATTACAGCAATCTGGTGTAAGGAAGGTAAAATAAATTGTTCCTATTAAGTTTTAATGGCTCATAAAATTTTTAAAATAATATACAATGGAAATATTAAATACAATTGGCAGTATTGCTTCAATTTTAGGCTTGTTAATAGCTCTTTTTTTGACAAACGAATTTATTACATATAAAAACAAAATAAAGGACAATTCATCTAATGAAGTCAAACAAGATAATAATACAGTTGGTGGAGATATAGCAGGTAGAGATATTAAGAAATAATAAATGGCTGAAAACGAAATAACCCAAACTGGTAATACACTTAGTAATGGGGATATTGCTGGTCGTGATATCACCAAACCGACTTACAATATTGAAAATGTTTATCTAGGTAATTCTTCTGAATTTCATGTAAATACTGCAATTAATGAGTTATTAAATGATCTTGCGAATAGGGGGTCCGAATTTAAGCGATTAAATCGAAAACCTACCCCTGAAACTATAACTAAAATAAAATATAACAATCTTAGTTCAAAAAGACATATCATCCAACAATATTTAAATCATTCATCCAAGATTGAGAATGCACTAAAAGGTATTAATTCTTCAATACCTTTCGGAAAAGATAAAATTCTTGAAAACTTAAATGGTTTATATTATGAAGCGTTAGACCAACTAAGGATCGAGTATTTCACCGAAGATGTTGATATTGAAAAAGTGCGAAAAAATTCAGATGATATACTAAATTTTATAATTCAAAAATTACGCAATTCATCAATTGAAGCATCTAACAAACCATTATTTCAGGAATCAATAGAGCTCGGCATTAATGTAGTTGTTGCATATGCTTTTATTGAATGTATTGTAATGGAAAACCCAACAAAATGATATTAAATTCTGGATGCGACCCAAAGGTAAATGTTGTCTTTATTGGGTCCGAAATATTAAAATTATTGTTGCATGAGTCTTTAGATTTAAAGCATTTAATTAATAAAACAACAAGTTCCTTAAACATATCGGTTGATCATGTAATACTTTCTTTAGACTGGCTATATATGATTAAAGCCATAAATAAACATAATGACAAAATTGTAATAAATGAAACTAAATAGTTTAACTATATTAATAAATAAAACTCCTGTTAGAAAAGTTGCATTCAAAGAGGGATTAAATATTATAACGAACAAAAGAGGAGTTGGGCGATCGGGCAACAGTGTAGGTAAATCTACTTTATCTAGAGTAGTTGATTACCTATTTTTAGGTTCAATAGAACCAATATATATTGATGATGAGTTTAAAAAACCTAATAAAAAAATAGAGTTATTACTTAAAGATAATTACGTGGAAGCCGAATTATCATTTATAGGTATAGATAATAAATTACATCAAATCACAAGAAATCTAGATACAGATAAAAATTCTTTCAAATATTACGTCGATGGATTGGAAAAGGATAAAAAAGAATATGAGAAACAAATCCAATTTCTATTTTTTAACATTTTAACAAGGCGTCCTTCTGTTAGATCATTGGCGCCAAAATTTATTAGAAATGATGGTCACAGAATGCTTAACACCACAAAATTCCTAGACAAACGTACTGGAAATAAAGATTATAGTGAATTGTTTTTATACCTATTCGGTTTTGAAAACACAAACCTATTAACCGAAAAAAGAGATGCAACAAATTTAATAAAAAGAAGAAGAAGGAATTCGACGTCATTGAATGCTATTGTAAGAGAACAAAAGCCTTCGAAATTAGTTGATGAATTAAAGAAAAAAATAAAATTACTAGAGGATCAATTCCTAAAATTTGATTACTCTTCTAACTTTAGCGACCCTATAAAATATTTAACACAATTGCAGGAGAACGAAGATTCTATTTCTGATAATCTATTTAAAATAGAACGTAAAATATCTAATATACGAAGTACTATTAAAATGCTCTCCAATCAAGGAGGTAATCTTTTAACTAAAGAATTGAAGGAGATTTATGACTTCGCAGGGGTTTCAATAGAAAGTGGTACAAGAAAATATGAAGAGGTTCTAGCATTCCATGATAATCTAGTCGAAAAAAAGAGACAATATTTATCATCTGACCTGCCAACTTTAGAAAGTAAAAAAATTAATCTAGTTAATAACTTAAACGAAATTCATTCGGAGAAAGCTAAAGTGTTCTCTAACTTGAGATCACGAGAACATATCAATAGGATAACTGATAATTTGAAAGAATTGGGTAGGTTAAAAATAGATTTGGGAAAAAATGAAGGAGTCATTGACCAGCAAAAAAAGGCACTATTTGATTTAGGAGAAGCTGAAAAATCATTAAATAATACACTTGAAAAGATAAATAAAGAATTTAAGAATATTGACGAATTTGAACAACATTTCAATATTGCTTTCAAGAAGATTACGGAACTCGTGCTTGCCGACAACTATACCTTCAAATTAAATTTTGATAAATCGGAGGGTACATGCGACCTAGCTATTGAAAACTTTATACCGAACCCTGAAGGAGGGCGAAAAAAAGCCGAAGTAATAGCTTTCGATTTTTCATATATCCATGCAGTAAAAAACTCTAATTCATCTAGACCTTCATTTGTCATTCATGACAGTATAGAAGATATTGATCAAAAGCAAATTGACATATTATTTCAACAATCTAGACTTTTACCAGGTCAACAAATAATTTCTTTACTATCTGAAAACTTGAGCCAAGATTTTTTCAAAAAATATGAAAAGGACGTTGTACTGTACTTGTCAGAAGACGAGATGTTTTTTAAAGTATAAAAAACAATAGAAATAATCCATCCATATACCCAATATATCTAAATGGAGTACAATAAATGAATATTGGGTATATATTCGTCTATATAATTAAATAATACTGAATAGTGATTATTTTGATACTCCAAACTACTTCTTCTCTACTCTCAATATCTTTTCCATTTTACGCCCTTTTGCAAGTTCATCAATAAGCTTTTCCATCTGACGACATTGCTTATATATTTGGAATTCATCTTCAATTTCTTCTATTCGGTAACCACAAACCACACCTTTAATCATATATGCATTTGGATGTAGGGTTGCTTGTTCAAAAAACTCGCGAAAGGTTGACTTCCCATTGATAAAAGATTCTAAGGTACTGTCATCATAACTTGTTAACCATTTTATAACTTGGTCTAGTTCTTCTTTTGTTCTACCGTTCTTTTCTATACGCTTTAAATAATGCGGATAAATAGATCCAAAAATCATATTAGCAACTTGTTCGTTCTTTTTTGCGGTAACCTTCATTTTAATTGGGCTTTATTTTATATTATTCTCACAGGGAATTAAAGTTACCATTTTTTAACTAAATATTGTTTAACGAGAATTATTGAGGGATATTAAACCATATTTCGATATATTTTTTCTTCCTTAGTGTCAGAAAAACTACTCGATATGACAGTAGAGAATCAACTTCTTCGTCATTTCCAAGGAGTGATAACGACTGAGAAATCCATTTCGTAATCAAAAGTAATTTCTAACTAAACAAAAGATTTCTCCCTAGAGGTCGAAATGACTCGCTTTAAAAAATTAACTCCATCCTCATTTCGCAGAAGTGATAACGACTGAGAAATCCATTTCGTAATCAAAAGTAATTTCTAACTAAATGAAAGATTTCTCCTTAGAGGTCGAAATGGCTTGCTCTATAAAAACAACGCCATTGTCATTTCCTAGGAGTGATAACGACTGAGAAATCCATTTCGTAATCAAAAGTAATTTCTAACTAAACCAAAGATTTCTCCTTAGAGGTCGCAATGACGAGTTTCATCAAACCGAATTAGTTTTATACGATATAGTTATATTGAGAACTTTTACGTTATTTTGTAATGCTACTAAAAGAAAAAAATGAGCAACTTAAATCGAAATACCTACCTCTTTTATGGATTCATAATATTAATTCAGCTAATCCTTGGATTTTTTCATACTGTTGACATGCTTGATATTAATATCCATGATACTTACTTTGTTTTTTCAGGAATTGATTTTTCTATATTCTTAATCATTATTATCGGAATTTCATTATTTATTCATTTCCTTACTAGTTTACTAAAAAAAGAGATTTACAAAACCATCCTATTTCTACAGCTCTTACTTATAAGTATAACTTTATTAATAATTAATTATGGTATTTATGCTATAATGACGAATATGAACATGCCAAGGAATTATTATGAAAACAATTACGATTCTCTTTTCTCTATTACAGATATAAATATCTGGATAACAATAGCCTTATTAATCTTATTTCTTAGTCCTTTTCTTGGTTTACTTAATTTTATAATTACATTATTGAAAAGATCTAAGACCTAGTCATATTCTGAAAAGATAGCTAACTACTTTCTAATACAAAAATCAAAACAACTCCATCGTCTTTTCTAAGGAGTGATAACGACTGAGAAATCTATTTCGTGATTAAAAATAATTTCTAACTAAACAAAAGATTTCTCCCTAGAGGTCGAAATGACGAATTTCATCAAAATAACTTCTTTCTTATTTATTTGATTCGCTTTCAACCACAACTGTTTGTACTAGCTTATCGTATAAATTTTGGTTTTTATTATCCCATAATATCCAAACACTTGGTATAATCAAATACCCTAAAAGATGCTTCAAACATTCTCTTTTCATGCCATCCATCGGTTTCTTGCAGTCTTCTCCAGTTTCTAACGAAATTACTTTTAATTTGAAAATCTTATGCCCCAAATTTCCAGAATAATACGGATAAAATGTACTTCCTATCACAATTCCAGTAATTAAAGAATAAAGCAAATCGATCCACTCAAAATTTTCATTAAACTCACTCCAAAATTCTTGAGGAGACTTTCCAAACATTAAGTAAACAAGCATTAAAGCTGTCATAAATATAGTTCCTTCTACCAAAGTAGCGGCAAATCTTTTTCCTTTTGAAGCTATTTTGTAACCATGTGCTAATTCGTTATCCTTTTCCATTTTTTTGTTTTTAATTTATTATTCTTATTTCTGTTGTTAATGAAGTATAGTAATACAGATTCACGACTTGAACAATTTTCGGCCTATATAATCATTCTTACATTTGATATATCATCATGATGATTACAAAATGTATTCAGAATAATTTCTCAATTATTTTTTGCAATCTTTATGTAAGAAGACTGATTCTGTTCTAAATCAATTTCAATCTACCCTTTTGCTATGTTTTGAAAAATTGAAAGAATGACATATAACAGAATAATCATTGGAATAGCCACTACTTTTAATAAAACAATAAAAATAATTGAAGCTATTAAGAAGATGTACTTAACGATATTTTCTTTAATCCCAAAAGACTTAAATTTTAATGAAAACAAAGGTAATTCTGCATTCATTAAATACGATAGTAATATCGTAATTGCAATTAATACATATTGATTATGTAATAAATCCAAAAAGAACTGACTTTGTCCAAACTCCCCTATTAACGGTAACGAAATCACGAACAAACTCATCGCAGGTGTTGGTAAACCTATAAAACTATCGCTTTGCCTGTCATCAATATTAAATTTAGCCAAACGATAACCCGCTGCCAAGGTTAAAATTAGACCCAAATAAGGCAAATTACTTCCTGATTTTCCGTAGTCATCAACACCAAAATACCCAACAGCATCAATATCAATAGCATTCACAAACAATTGCAACATGATAATTCCTGGTACAACACCACTGGTTACCATATCAGCCAAAGAATCTAACTGCTTTCCTAATTCACCTTGAACCTTTAGAATTCTAGCTACAAAACCATCTAAAAAATCAAAAACAATTCCTAAAATCACCATTATTGCCGCTCCGTAAAAATCACCTTTTACTGCAAAAATCGTTGCAATAGTTCCACTCAATAAATTTCCGAGAGTAATAAGGTTAGGAATGTGTCTTTTTAAGTTCATAGTTACTAGAATTTAAAAACGAAAATAATAAATCCTTTCGAAGTATGGCTTTTTGATATGAACTTAATTTTGATCAAAACAGAATAAATATGAAACCCGAATAGTAACTTTAGTTATCTATATAGGTAACACAAAAATGACCTTCAGTTACTTCATAGGTACCAACACCTGTATGCACAGGTTCTGCTGTAAATTGAAAATCGCCAATAAGTAAATTACTTTCTTGGTTATGCGTTGTTATGCTAATTGTACCGTTCGCTCTGTGAAAATCATCAAAAGTAGGAGAATAATCCCCAGAAGGTACTTCAGGAAGAGTTGTAAAGCTATAGGTTCCAATAGTTACATCATGTGCCACTCCAATAGTAATAGAAGCGCCATCATCATCAACCACTTTAAAACCAATAATTCCAAAATTATTAATACCAGGAATTATATCAACATCTACAAATTCCACTCCATCAACCTTGGCAAAAAAATCGTCTTTTTTAGTAAAAACAATCCTTTCAAAAACTCCGTTTGCAAATTCCTTGCGATTACCATCTGCATCCGTACCGATAAAATTAAACGATCCAGATACCCACATATTATTATAATCTACTTCTGCTATTATAACTTCTCCTTGCGGTTGTATTCCATCAATATTGGATTCCCAAACACTGTTACCAGAAATTTCTGGAATGTATTGAAACGTGTTTCTTTGGCCATTACCGTTATCAACACCTAATTGAAAAGTTCCAACATCCAAGTAATTCAATACCATTTTAAAGGCCTCACCTGTAGAACTTTTCATTGCTTCTAAGTATAAAGTATGCCCATCAATTTCTGCTTTTGAAGAAGTGGCGAAATAGGTAGCATCGTCAAAGCTTACTTGAAAAAAAGAAGTTAAATTACAATCACCCAATAAGGCCAACTGATCTAACAACTCTTGATTAACTTCCTCACACGCATTTATACTTTCTTGCAAGGCAATTTTATATTCTTCACAAATAGTAAAATAGTTTTCAGTAGTAACATTTGCAAAATTGGATTCGGCTACAATCAAATTATCTTCAGCTTCATCACATGAAATTTCATTCCCATCTAGATAAATTCCGTTGATATCGAGAAACGGTTTACTACATGAATGGAAAAGAAAACAGATAATTAATACACTATAAAAAATGGTCCCCTTCATTTAAAGCTGTGCTTACTCAAAAATAGTAATTTTATTATAAACCAAATCTAAAAAACTATCTTTCAAAACGTTACACATACGATTGGTATTACTATTTAGTTTCTTGAAATCATTGATAAATGGAAAAAAATTTAAGATATTTGCTTAAAATAGCTATAAAACTAACCATATGCCAATTTTACATTCAAACTTTACACCGAGCTTACCTTTTAAAAATGGGCATTTTAACACCATTTATCGACCTTTATTTGTTAAAGAAGAAATTAACTTTAAAAGAAAAAGAATAACTACTTGGGATAGCGATTTTATTGATCTTGATTTCTCTTTTGTCAAGTCAGATACATTAGTCCTATTGATACATGGTCTGGAAGGTAGTTCTTCCTCAAGTTATATGCTTACGGCTACAAAATACCTTAATAATACGGGTTTCGATACCGTTTGTATGAATTTAAGAGGCTGTAGCGGTGAAGATAATTTATTGTTAGGTACCTATCACAGTGGAAAAACCGACGATGTTGATTTTGTGATTAACTATCTAAATAAAACATATAGTTACAAAAACATCGTTATTGTTGGTTTTAGTTTAGGTGGGAATTTAAGTTTGAAATACTTAGGCGAATATTCTGATATTCCAGAAGTTGTTAAAGGAGCTGTGGCTGTTTCTGTTCCTGTTGACTTAACCACTTCGCAAGCTGAATTATCAAAATTTAAAAACAAGATTTACTTGTCGGAGTTTTTAAAAACGATGAAATCAAAACTAATTGCAAAGGCAGAGCGTTTTCCCGAATTTGAACTGGATAGAAAACTCTTGGCTAAAGCAAATAAGTTTCGACATATAGAAAAACAATATACCGTTCCTGTTTTTGGATTCAAAAGCTCAGAAGACTATTGGGAAAAAGCTAGCTCAAGACCCTACATTCCAAAAATCAAACATCCAACGTTATTAATCAACTCTTTAGATGATAGCTTTCTATCTAAAGAATGTTATCCTTATGATGAAGCTGAAAAAGTTGCTAACTTTTATCTAATAACACCTAACTATGGTGGCCATGTTGGCTTTCTTTCATCATTTACCAAAACTCAAAACAATTGGTTGGAGAAAAAGATGGTTCAATTCATTAAAGAAAAAATGAACCTCGTCTGATTTTCAATGTTTTCTTACTTTAGTGTTGAATTTATAATGGCAATAACTTGTTAAAAAAACAGTTATGTTGTTAGTATTTTCGATATTTGTACCTAGCTAATATGGCTAGGTGAAACTAATTTTTAATTGAATGAACATCCGTTTTATTTTTATTGCACTTTTCGTTGCTTCCTCAGTCAATGCTCAATTTAGAAATTACTCCAATGAGTTTTTGAATATTGGTGTTGATGCTGCGGCTTTAGGAATGAGTAAATCCGTTGTAGCAACTAGCGGTGACGTCAATTCAATTTATTGGAATCCTGCTGGATTAGTCGCGGTTGAGGACTACCAAGGTTCCTTAATGCATGCTTCCTATTTTGCCGGGATTGCTAGTTATAATTTCGCTGGGTTCGCTATGCCAGTAGATCAACAAAGTGCTGTTGGATTTTCAATAATCCGTTTTGGTGTTGACGATATTTTAAATACCACCGAATTAATTGATAGTGAAGGAAATATTGATTATAATCGAATCAGTCTGTTTTCAGCAGCTGATTATGCTTTTAATGTTGGTTATGCCAGAAAATTATTACTCGATGGATTTCAATTTGGAGTAAATGCCAAAGTTGTGAGAAGAATTATTGGTGATTTTGCATCTTCTTGGGGATTTGGTTTGGATGCTGGAGTACAATTTGAACGAAATAATTGGAAATTTGGTTTAATGGTTCGTGATATTACAACAACCTTTAATACTTGGGCTATTAATGAAACTGAATTTGAAAAGATTCAAAATGCCATTCCTGGTCAAAATCAAGAACTACCAGAAACTACTGAAATTACCAAACCAAAAGTACAGTTAGGTGCAGCACGATTATTTGAAATCAATCGTTCTTTTCATCTATTAGCGGAAGTAGATTTAAACATGCGTTTTGCAGAAACAAATGATATTATTTCAACATCCTTTTTGAGTATTGATCCTTCTCTTGGACTGCAATTAGACTATGAAAAAATGGCTTTTCTACGTTTAGGAATCGGTAATATTCAAAATACTACTGAATTTGATGGTTCCAAATCTACTTCATTCCAACCTAACTTTGGTATTGGATTTAAGTACAGAGGTGTGCAAGTGGATTATGCCTTAACAAATATCGGTAGCGTTGGAAATGCTTTATTTTCCAATATATTTTCAATCAAATTTGATTATAGCTTCTTTAGACAATAACTATGCTAAAAAAATACTTTCTTTTCCTTTACTTTATCATATCAAGTTATTCCTTTTCTCAAGGAATGCAATTATCTGTATACTCGAAAATTAGTGTGATTACCTATGGTCCGGGAGATGCTTTATATGAAAAGTTCGGTCATACTGCAATTCGTATTCAAGATCCCGTTCTGCAATTGGATTTGATTTATAACTATGGAATTTTCGATTTCACAGAAGAAAATTTCTACGTAAACTTTACCAAAGGATTTATGAAATATCGTTTAGCGCGTTATTCTTTCCCTCCTTCTCTCAGAGGTTATAACAATGATGAACGTTGGGTAAAAGAACAAATTCTTAATTTGAATGTTCAGCAGCGTAATACTTTTTTCAGGTATTTAGAAAATAATGCTCAACCGGAAAATGCAAGTTATTTTTACGATCCTTTTTTCAATAATTGTTCTACAAAACCAGTAGATATTATGAAAGATATCTTTGGTGATATTATTATTTATAAAGATGACTATATCACTGAAGAAAATACCATTCGCGAATTAATGAATAAGGAAATTCACACCAATACTTGGGGTAGCTTAGGTATTAATATTGCACTAGGGAATCGATTAGATAAAACGGCGCAACCAAGTGAATATATGTATTTACCTGATTATGTTTTTGAAGCTTTGGAAAACTCAAAAATTATAAAAGATGGTAAAGAAGAAAACTTAGTTTTAAAAACAAACACACTCATAGAGTACCCTGAAAAAACCATTAATTCTGATTTAATAAGTCCTCTACTAGTTTTCTTGATATTGTTTATCATTGGAGCTTATATCAGTTTTAAAGATCTTAAAAGAAGTATACGTTCACGTTGGTTTGACAAAAGCCTACTATTAATAACAGGTTTGTTTGGTGTTCTTATTGTTTTTTTATGGTTTTTCACCAATCATTCAACCGCTCCCAACAATTTTAACTTTTTATGGGCGTTCGCACCGAACTTCTTTTTAGCATTTCTAATTAATAAAAAAAATCCACCGAAGTGGATTTATAATTATATTAAGTTTTTATTGATTCTTTTAGGTTTAATGCCGATCGTTTGGTTATTTAATATCCAATTGTTTCCGTACGTGTTAATCCCTTTATTTGTTTTATTAGGTATACGCTATTGGGTTATTTTGAAACTACAAAAAGCTTTGAATACCTAAGTCGTAACTTTTCAAACCAAATCCTGTGATTATTCCTTTTGCATTGGGAGCTAAAAAGCTTTTATGACGAAATGATTCTCTAGCATATACATTTGATATATGCACTTCAATAACAGGTGTTTCAATTGCTTTAATTGCATCCGCTATCGCAACAGAAGTATGTGTATAAGCAGCCGCATTTAACACTATACCATCAAACTCAAAACCCACCTCATGTAGCTTATTGATAAGTTCACCTTCAACATTAGACTGGTAGTAATGTAAGTCTACACTGGAAAACTTTTCTTTTAATTGCTCAAAATAAGAATCGAAACTATGATTTCCGTAGATGCCAGGTTCTCTTTTACCAAGTAAGTTTAGGTTTGGGCCGTTTAGAACTAATATTTTTTTCATCATTCTTTTATAAAGGAAGTAAATTTAGGAATTGTTTTCAATTAACTCAATAAATTACTCATTAAATGAATGGCAACTTGTAATGCACTCTATCATTTTACCATTAGACAGATAGTTTACAGCTAATTTATACATCTAACTTTGTCATTTTGGACATTGTTAAAACTTCTCCTTCTTTGGGATTCTTAATTGTTCTTATTAATAAGGAACCCAAAATACCCATGATAACAAATCCTGCAGATATCGTACCAAAACTCCCCAAGTTCTCAGCAACACTAATCATCATCGCTTTTATAATTGATCTTTTTCCAGAAACATTTACTGTTACTCCATTTTCAATTTCTATAGCCGTAATATAAGTGGCAATTGACAAAAACGCAGCTATTGTTATGGCTATTAATTGTGGCAGGGCCTGTTTGTAAATAGAATAGTTTTTTAACTCTATTCCCTTTAAATGCGATTTTATATAAGATTGAATTTGAGAATACACATCCGTTTGAATAGTGAATTCTTCATCATCAGAATCGTTATTTTTATATTTAAACTCAATGTTAGAATCAGTATCAATAAACACAATTTCCTTTAAATCTTCGTATCTAATGCTCTTTACTATTCCTAAATTCTTATTGGCAATAAGCATTTGAATATCGACACCTTTAGGTTGTTTGGAAAGCCAAATAGACTTTTCTGTAGGTATGAAGTATGTATCGAATTCACTGGTTTGTGCAATAATCCAGTTTTTCATTTTAGGTGTGATCAATATAGTTGTTTTTACAACTAAGATAAACACAATTGTGATCAGAAAAAGCCCAAAAAAATGTTAACAAATTCCAATTCACACTGCGATTGTTCAGAAGAAATCATATTCATTTAAAAATCACTTATATATGTTTAATAAAGAAATTATGAGATTCAAATTTTATCATTTATTTAAGAATATTACTCACAAATTTTATGAAATAAAAAAACCGTTGATTTCTCAACGGTCTTTTACAAATTCTATGTCAGATAAAATTTATCTTCTACTATAGTTAGGAGCTTCTTTTGTAATTGCTACATCATGTGGATGACTTTCGTTGATTCCTGATGCAGTAATTCTTACAAACTTTCCTGTGTTTTTCAATGTTTCAACATCTTTCGATCCACAGTACCCCATTCCTGCTCTTAAACCTCCTACAAATTGGTGAATACTTTCAAATAACTCTCCTTTATAAGGTACTCTACCAACAATTCCTTCTGGAACTAATTTTTTAATATCGTCTTCAACATCTTGGAAATAACGGTCCTTTGAACCTTTTTTCATTGCTTCAACAGATCCCATTCCTCTATAAGACTTGAATTTTCTTCCTTCAAATATAATAGTTTCTCCTGGAGATTCTTTTGTTCCCGCTAATAATGAACCTAACATTACACAATCAGCTCCAGCAGCAATTGCCTTAGGGATGTCTCCAGTATAACGAATACCACCATCAGCTATTACTGGTACACCTGACCCCTTAATTGCAGCAGCTACTTCTAAAACTGCAGAGAACTGAGGAAAACCTACTCCGGCAACAACACGAGTAGTACAAATAGAACCTGGTCCAATTCCTACTTTTACCGCATCAGCTCCGGCATCTACTAAGTACTTAGCAGCTTCTGGTGTTGCAATGTTTCCTACAACAACATCTAAACTTGGAAATTTAGATTTTACTTCTTTTAATACAGATACCACACCTTTTGTATGCCCATGTGCTGTATCAATAATTACCGCATCAACACCTGCATTTACCAACGCTTCAGCTCTTTCAACAGCGTCACCCGTAACACCTAAAGCAGCTGCAACACGTAATCTACCATATTGATCTTTATTAGCAATTGGCTTCTGAGTAGTTTTTGTAATATCTCTAAAAGTGATCAATCCAACTAACTTATCTCCGTTAACTACTGGTAACTTTTCAATTTTATTTTCTTGTAAAACAACTTCTGCTTCCTTTAAAGAAGTTCCTTCTTTTACTGTAATCAAATTCTCTGAAGTCATCACCTCCTTAATAGGACGCTCATTGTTACTTTCAAAACGTAAATCTCTGTTTGTAACAATTCCGATTAACTTTCCATCAGTATCAACTACTGGGATTCCACCGATCTTGTTTTCTTTCATTGCTTTTTTAGCATCTAAAACAACGGCTGATTCAGGTAATGTAATTGGATCGATGATCATACCGCTTTCGGCTCTTTTCACCTTTCTAACCTCATTTGCTTGCTGCTCAATAGTCATGTTTTTATGCAAAACACCAATTCCTCCCTCTCTGGCCATAGCTATTGCCATAGCAGATTCAGTTACTGTATCCATAGCTGCAGAAACTATTGGAACATTGATTGTGATATTTCTAGTGAATTTTGTTTGAATATTTACTTCTCTTGGAAGAACTTCTGAATAAGCAGGAACTAATAGAACATCGTCGTAAGTTAATCCTTCTCCTACAAATTTTGATTGGTGGGCATTCATAAATGTAATCAATTTTACTCCTGAGAGTGTTTAGTTGTTAAAAATTAATTACGTGCAAATATACTACAAATAAATTTATTGAAGTGCAATGATTTCTAGAATATATTAAAACCTATTATTTAAAACCATTCTAAACAAATTAGTTTAAAAATGATTCATAAATACAACTTTAAGAAATCTTGTTATATGGACTTTGCCAGCAATATTCACTGAAATTTTTACCTGATGAAATACCAAAAAATAGAGCCCATCCGATAAAACCTTTTAAATAAAATAAAAACAATACGAATGCATACATTAAATTACTATGCTCTCTAAAGAAAATTGAGTGTGTAACGAAAGTTAGGAATACACTTATTAAGAAAACAAAGACTCCAAGGTTTCCAACATTTTTCGTTGGCCAAAATTTGATTTTACGCAATGGATGTAAATCATTACCCCATTGATAAATTAAGTGATAATATCCGTTGCCTAAAGGCACAAATAACAGAGGATCATCCGTTTCTTTAAGCTTAAACAATCGAGATGGTGCTATAATCTTAAATCCCTTTAATTGAATATTGTGGAGTCTTTCCAACCTTCTAATTTCGCTAACAGCCTCTTGAGGATAGTCTCCTTTAAATAGACTAGTATCTAAAAATCTCAATCTATAGTCGATACAGATCTTTTTAATTTGACTTATGTGAAATACAGCTTCAGGATCAATTTTATCGAAATCAAAAAGATTTCTATCAGAATTATTACTTGCATTCTTCAACTCATCTTCTATTTCTGTTCTGTCTATATCTAATTCTTCAAAAACTAATTGAACCCAAGACAAAATATCCTTCTCTCCTATTTCACGGTTTCTCGTTTTGGAAAGTTTCTCTCTTATATTTACTGATTTCAACATTTTCTCAAATTTTCTTAAAAATACGGATAAATCAAATTTTAAGAAAATCTGCTATGCTTACACTATTATTTAGATTGAGTCTAAATTTTAAATTCAAGCGTTACATAATAGGTTCTAGGCGCCGATGGAATAATTCCTGGACCTGGATATCCAGTTGCTCTTCTGGTAAAATAACTATTGTTTAAAGCGTTATTTATACCTGCTTCCAACTTAAAGTATTTGTATTTATAAGAAGTTGAAAAATCTAAAACATCATATGACGGAATTACTCCATTTACACCACTCAATCCAGCCCCGACTGAATTAGAAGCATCGGTAAATTGCTCTGACAGATAAGTATACTGAATGTTTGATGAAAAGTTTTTATAACCAAACCTCACTCCTGTTTTAATATTTAAATCTGGAATAAATTCTACTTGATTATTAATAACACCCGGAACCTCTGAACGTATATACTCTGATTGAATGAATGATGTATTTACGAAATAGTTGAAATCAAAATCATTAGATATATTAAATAATTTCTTCAAGTTAAAATCTAACAAACTTTCAATACCCAAAATTCTGGCATCTCCTGCATTCCTTCGTTCTTGCACTACTCTGCCGTCATCCAATTCTTTTTGTACCAGCCCTATTCTATCATTATAAAATAAGCCGAAAATTCCTGCGTCATAAGAAACCATTCTATTGATATTTCCGCGAATACCTAAATCTGCTGTAAAACCTTTTTCATCGCCTAAATCACTAGCTATTTGAAAGGAAGGATTCACAATATTTACATCAGAAAACGTTACTGAGCGATAGTTCTGTGAAATGTTTCCATACAGCTCTAATTTTGAACTTGGTTTGTAGCTAGCTCCTAAACCTAATAATACAAAAGAACGGGTATTATCATCTGAAGTGGTTATGGTTTCATTTAAAATAACATTGCCAGCTCCATCAAAATTTATTTTTTTTAGAAAACCGTCACTTTCTGTTTTTATATACTCTACTCTAAATCCTGGAGTTATTGAAATTTTATCATTCACATAGAAGATATTCTCACCAAAAACTGCAATATTTAAATTCGGATTATTATAATCTGACTGATTTCTGTAATTAGGAAATTGATCTAATGCTAACGTAAAATCGGCATCACTCCCATCAGTACCGGGTCCTTGGACAGAACTGTTATCTGCTTTGTAAAACTTGGTTCCAATTAAAAATGTAGCATCTTTATTAAAAATGTTATACTTACTCAATAATCTTGCTTCAAATCCAAAGTTGTTGAAATCACCTGTTATTAGATCTCTTCCTCCTAAATCATCTACTTGACTTACTCTGTTTGTTCTGAATCCTACAGCTTTCCTGCTGGCATTTAAACCGAAAAAATTAAAAGTAAAGTTTGTATTCTCTGAAAAAGCATGCGATAATTTGAAATTATACAGTAACCAATCCACTTCAAACCAATTTCTAGCTCTATTACTTTGATAAGGGTTTTCGTTAAACATTGCATCAGTAAGTCCTCCTGCTTGTTGCGCTAAATAATGTAAATAGCTAAGTTCTGCTTCTATTTTCGTATCGGAATTGAATTCATATCCAACATGAAAAAACGCATTTTTAGATTCGAACTCTGAGTTTGGTCTAAATCCATCTCCTCTCTTATAGTTGTAATATGCAAAATAACTCAACTTCTCTGATGTTCCACTTACGCTTGTAAAATTGGTAAATAAATTATTGCTACCAATTGTATTTCTAGTTACGATTTCTAATTGCTTATTTGGATTTGGTTTTTTCAGAACAAAGTTTACCAAACCTCCAAACTGTGTTCCATATTGTAATGAAGCAGCACCACGAACTATTTGAATCTCTTCAATAGCCTCAGCTGGTGGTGAATAATAACTTTCAGGATATCCTAATACATCTGCACTTATATCATATCCATTTTGTCGTGTGTTAAAATTTGACGTTCTGTTAGGGTCTAATCCACGACCTCCAATATTTAGCTGTAGTCCGGCATCATCATTTTCAAAAATGTTTAAACCTACAACTTGACTATATATCTGACGTGCGTTATTCGATGCTAAGTTAACAGTAGACTGATTAACAAGAACAACTTCCGTCTTTTTACCCGCATAAATTGCTGTTTGTTCAACATCTTTAAGTCTACCTAATTCAAATGCTTTCCTTCTCTGCGATTTTACCACTACTTCTGATAAGTTTTCAGAAAAAGCATTCATTTTTATATTTAAAATATTACTCCCTTCTTTTAAAAGGATTTTCTTCTCTACAAACTGATAATTATCTACATAAAATATCAATTCTAAATTACGCTTGTCAGTAGTAAAAGAATACTCTCCTTTTGTATTTGACGTTGTAATTTCTCCTCCGCTTCCATCAAAAACTTTTACATTATTAAGAGCTTTTTTGGTATCCGATGTAATCGTTCCTGAAACTTTATATTGTGCTAATCCTTTGAAGACACCTGCGAGTAAAAAAACTATTGTTAAAATTTTGTGTAGGCTCATTGTGTAGTGGTATTCTGCTAAGTATTTGAAGATATTTTAAGGGAGATATATAAAAAAACTGTCTGCAAATGCAGACAGTTTTAATTTTTTATGTGGCTCTTAATCGCCGTCAGCATCAACGTAATCAACATTAACGTTAATTGCCGTTAACATTTCAACTTTCAACATTGCTACAACCTTTTGAAGCTCTGTATATACAGCTGATACTGTATCCTTATCATTGCTAATTTGCTCACTTAAGTTATCATTTAATGTAGTAACTTTAGTTCTAGCAGCATCTAATTGATTGTTTATTTTAGTTGCTAAATCTGCTCTATCGATAGCTTCTAAATATCCTTTTAAACCAACACCAGCATTTCCAGTAGAAAAATGAGTTCCATTGAAAAAGCTCTTTACCGAGCTAAGAGATTCTAACATTAATTCTCTTGAAACTGTTTTCTTGTAATAAGCTTCTACCTTTTCAGGGAATAATGTTCCTCCTGAGAAGATACCAACAGGAATTCCAATTTTATCAGCTCTTAATCTTTTTTCATAATAAAAGATAAAATCGTTTACCAATTTATTTAAAGAACTCGTCGCTGAGTTACCAGTACTATTGATAAATTCGTTTTTGTAAGCTCCATTCCAATCAGCTACTACTGTATCTGTAAGACCTGTCATTTTAGTAATAACATCAGTCAAATATTTTTTATAATTATCAGCTTTAGCATCTGTTGTATATTTCGCTAAAATCTCGGTATCATTAGCTCCAACACCGTGCAATAAATAGTCAAATGCTGGAAATCCCTGAGCGTCACGGTTATTAGGGTGATCTAAATCATATGTACCACTTGCTATATTAGCATCAACATCAGCAGCTGTTAAAGGAAATGTATTAAAGAAAGAATCGTACACCAATTCCTCTGCTTTTCCGATATTGTAGATTCCAACATGTTGCCAAGCTTTGTAAGCATCAAACCATGCTGTTCTTAAATCAGCTAGTGTTGAAGCATCTGCCGAACTAGTAAAAGCTTCTGTTTTTTGCTTTAATGTAGCCAACTTCGTTTGAAAAGAAGTATACGCTGGCACTATAATATTATTAGCAACATTTGATAAAAGTGTGCTTCTATCAAAATTATCATCAGATGTGTTGCCCCCGCTATCCGAACTCGAACTACATGCCCCTATAAACACAGAAAGCAGTAATACATATAAAATTTTCCTCATTTTGTAGTTTCTATTTATTCTAAATAAAAGATTTGCAAATATAAAAAAAGTAGCCCAAACGAGGGCTACCTTTGTATATTTTGCATAAATAAATCATTATTTATCTATTTAATTATTTTGCTTCCTCAACAGTGAAACCGTAAACATTAGCAATTCTTGTAGACATTGAATCTAAAGAACTAGCGTCATCTTTGAAAGCATAAAATCCAGTACCAGCTTGTAATGCAGTTACAAAAGCGTTAATCTCAGCAACCGGTAAATGTGGAGCATTTGTAGCTGCAGTTTGAGTAAAACGTAGGGCATAAATAAATCCATATCCTTCTGATAAATCGTGGAAAGCAGCACCTAAATCAGTAGCTAAGTTATCTTTACCATATTGTAAATAATAAACAGCTCTTACAGCAATTACTTTAGAAATAGCCTCTCTAATGATTTCAACTTGCTTGTCTCTTAACTCATAGTCTTTCGCTACGATTGCAGCTCTTCCTAATTTGAAAGCATCATAAATTTCTTTAGCAATACCTGCGAAGTCGGTATCATCCTCTACTCTTTTTACGTACTTGTTTAAGAAACTATCTGCACCTAATACTGGTGAAGCTGGATCAGCTTCTGCTCCATATAAATATCCGTAAGCTTCATCCCATTTGTGCTCCATAGTGGTATAGTTTTTACCTTCAGCTAAAGTACCTGCATCGTTATCAGCTTTATTTGTTCCTGCATCTAAAACAGCAGTACTTAAATAGTTATTTAACATTTGGTCAACCATTAAAGCTCCAATTAAACCTTTACCGAACGCTTGGTTATACTCTAAACCTTTCGCATTAACATAACGAGTTGAACCTCCTAATTCTTGGATCTTTCCGGCAGTACCTTCAGCAGCATCCATTTCCCAATTAGGAAATACTTCAGTAACTTGCTTTGAAATGAAACCGTCGAAATCTTCTTTTATAGAAACACTCTCAGCTGTTCCTGAAAAGTAATCAGCTGATGCAGCAGTTTTACTTCTAACGCTTTTCGATGAAGCATTTAATTCTGCATCTGAAAAGTTATTTGCACCTTCCGTGTGTGCGAACATATTTTTCAATTGCTCTTCAGTATTGGTTTTCACTTTAAGTGCACCAATAATTTCCTCAGCCATTTTAATTCTAGTAGTTTGTCCACTAAAACTAACTGAAGTAGCATTATTTCTTTCGAACTTATACGTAGCCGGAGCAGTAACAGTTGGGTCTATATTGTTATCGTTATCATCAGCACATGATGCGAAAACTAATGTTGCAATTGCAAGGGTAGATAATACAACCTTCTTCATTTTATTTAGATTAAGTTTTAATAATTTTCGCAAATGTACTGAACTATACTACTTGAGCAAAGATTTAACTAGATTAATTTTAAATAAAAAACGACAACTTCTGTCGTAAATACGCCTATACCCAAAAAACAAACGCTCAAAACATTTAATTATCAACAAATTAAAAACCAAATTAACTTTATAACTCATCATAGTTTTTATGGCCATAAAACTAAAATTAATACGAATTTAAATTTATAATTATGAGTACTTCAAACGAAACTTCAACGACTTCACAGGTATTAGCTGGGGCTTACTTAGCCAAAGGAACTATTGGTAATGTAGGATTACCGGGTGCTCCAATAGCACATTTTTCATTGGTAGTAGTACCTTCAAAAGATACGGTAACCGGAGTAGTTGAAATTACACAAGCCATTAACAGACCACCAATTACAATCCAAGTAAAAGGAACTATTAGACATACTGGTTACGGAGATGTTACACAAATTGTGAACTTGTCAGGAGAGTATGTGGTATCGGTACCACCACCTGCAATTGGTAGTTATTTAGAAAAATTTACTGCATATATGGATATTGATAATAATTGGAACGGAATTGGAGGATTTACCTATGGTAACGAATCTATTAAGGATGTTCCTGTAAAATCAATTCAATAGTTATTATCAAAAGGAATAGTTGCAAGACTTATTCCTTTTGTTTGCCCCTATCCCAAACAACAATTACGCAGAATATTAATCTAACGCAATCATGACTACAAACACAATACATTCGAACGAGGAAGTACCTTCTACTCCTCTATCGGAACCTTCGTCTTCCACCGCTAAACCTACTACGAAGCAAAATACCAAAGAAGACTTAGGGATTTCGAAAGCTGTAGTTTCCGAACTAATGACAGAGGTAAACCATATGCTTTCTTATGCCATTTATAATGGTGTTATCATTAATACAGAAGTTAATACCTTAATACAAAATAGCAGTGTTGATAATTTGATTAATGCACATAATATTTTGGTTAAAAACATAGCTCCCGTTACACCTAAATCAATTGAATATGCCAAGAAGATTAGAGATAATGAAAAAGGAAAGCCGATTTTCAATAGCATTCCTTTGGTTAGAAACTTAATTATACTTTCTGTAGTTTTTTTGATAGTATTTATAGCAACAGGACTATCTCCTCAAGTAAACAATACCTCTCTTAATGAAGGTATTATGAATAACAGTGGATTATCATTATTACTGAATCTCACATTTCTTTCAGCAGTTTCAGGATTAGGGGTGCTCTTTTTTCTATTAAAAAAAATTAGCGTAGCCATTAAAAACACCACCTTAGTGGAGGAAGAATTTGTGTCCTATACGGCTCAAATACTTATTGGAATAATAGCGGGTCTAATTATGTCCGAAATTATTTCATTTTACTCTTCTAGTGACAAGAGCATCTCCTTATTTAGTAAAAGTATTCTTGCGCTTATAGGAGGCTTCTCTTCTGATGCCATTTTTAGTGTTATTCAAGGTATTATTGACCGTATAAAATCAATTTTTACTTCACCATTAATCAAATAAAATATCATACTACTTATGAAATATTTTAAATTTATGTTCATTGCATTACTATTTCTATTGAATTCTTGTGCAAGTATCCCCGAGGCAACGGTTACTTTAACTCAAGAAATTTCAAATGAAGTAGATAATATGCACAATCTGAATTTGAATTTAGTGAGGCAATTATTTAATGAAAGACAACAGCGTTTAAATTCATTTATAAATAATACATACACTCCAAAATTAATTCGAAAATACCAATCATTGTTACCTGATAGCATTAACTATAAAAAGGACTTGGCTAAAATTATTGGTAGTATTATTCCTGTGATTGAACGTAAGAAGGATTCTTTAACAGAATTACTGAATCAACAAGAAAATTCGATTCTTTCAAAGTTAAACCAAAACTACAACTCATTTTCAAAGGCTACTAGCTCATTACAAAACTTGATTAGTTCTGCAGCACGCGTTGGAAACTCCGAAAAGAAGATTATTGCGTCTATTGATAGTTTAACAGGTAATAAAATCAATATCAGCAAAATTGAAACGGATTTAAACGACGCGATTAATAAAACGTCAACATTCCTTCATAAAATACAACCTTTTGAAAGCATTATAAAATAGAGAATATGGATACTATAGATTGGAATGATATTGCAAATAAAGCAGGAAAACAAACTGATGAAGAATTACGTTCTCAACTTTCTCAATTAACGAGTTTAAAACTTGTGGAAGTCGAAAACTTTATTGCTCAAAGTAAAATTACAAGTGCTAATGCCATTAAAGTTTTACAGATAATTGATAATGCCGCAATGGCTAATAATATCAAAGCTGATAAAATTGAAGCTATTGAAAATGGCATTAATTTTTTAACAACATTAGCTAGTAAAGTGGTTTAAGAACAGTATTATTAAAACAAAAGAGATTCTACATAACATAGAATCTCTTTTTATATTATTGACGATAGTAACCTATCCTCTTCTTCGTTTTCTTCCAAAACCTTCAGAAGCTCTTTTCTTCTTTCCTTCTCCTCTATTTCTACCAAAGTCTTTTCCTGAGAAGTTTTTATCACCAGAAGGTTTCTTTCGACCTCTTCCTTTAAAGCCACCACCTGAACCACCGCGTCTTCTTCTACCTCCGCTTCCTCTATCGGTTTTCGTTATTTCAACATTAACGTTTCTACCATTGTAATCTGGACGATTTTCTTCAAAACGAGCTAAAGTTTCTCCCTCAAAACTTTTATCTATTTCAAAGAATGAGAACGTATCTAAAATATCAATAGCTCCAATTTCAACCTGATCTCCAATCTTTTGATCATTAATTAATCCTATTAATTTTGCCGGATTTAATTTGTCTTTTCTTCCCAAATTAATAAAGAAGCGAGTCATGTTTTCACTCGAAGATCTACCTCTTGAATTTTCTCTTGACGTTAGATTGTTTAAATCTGGGGCATTTTCATAATACGATAAGAATGAGTTAAACTCTATTGAAACAAACTTTTGAATTAGCTCTTCCCTAGACAATCCCTCTAATTTCTCATAAATACTCGGTAAATATGTTGCAATTTCTCCGTCATTAACCTCAGTATTCTCAACTTTATCAATTAAATGAAATAGTTGTTTTTCACAAATTTCTTTACCCGTAGGAACTGAAGTATGAACAAACTTCTTCTTTAAAATTCTTTCAATTGGAGAAAGTCTAGATCTTTCCTTCCTATTTATTAAAGCAATGGATACTCCTTTATTTCCTGCTCTACCTGTTCTACCAGATCTATGATTATAGTTTTCAATTTGATCAGGCAATTTATGGTTAATTACGTGCGTAAGATTATCTACATCCAGTCCTCTAGCAGCAACATCTGTAGCCACCAACATTTGAATGTTTTTCTTACGGAATTTCTCCATTACACTATCTCTTTGCGCCTGAGAAAGATCTCCATGTAATGCATCTGCATTATACCCATCTCTGATTAAATAATCAGCAATTTCTTGAGTCTCTCTTCTTGTTCTACAAAAGACAATGGCATATATATCAGGATTAATATCTGCAATTCTTTTAAGAGCTGGGTATCTTGTTTTTTCAGTAACTAAGTAATACTCATGACTCACATTATCAGATCCCTGATTTTTTTGTCCCGAACTAATTTCTGTCGGGTTTGTCATATAGTTTCTAGCAATTGCTTCAACTTCCCTCGGGAAAGTAGCCGAAAACAATAAAGTTTGTTTGGTTTCAGGAGTAGCGTCAAGAACTTTATCTAACTCATCCTTGAATCCCATGTTTAGCATTTCATCAGCTTCATCAAGTACTAACCACTTAACACTCCCTAATTTTAATGCCTTTCTTCTTATTAAATCAACCGTTCTACCAGGAGTACCTACAACAATTTGAGCTCCTTTTTTAAGTTGTTTTATCTGTTGTTCGATATTTGATCCACCATAAACAGTTGTAACCTTTAAATTTGGAATATATTTCGAAAAATCTTCAATATTCTTCCCTATTTGTACGGCTAATTCTCTTGTTGGTGATAAAATGATTGCTTGAGTGGCTAAATCATTCTCATCAACTAACTCTATTACTGGTAAGCTAAAAGCTGCTGTTTTCCCTGTTCCTGTTTGGGCAAAAGCCTTAAGATCTTGATCTGAAGAAATTATTTGGGGTATTGCTTTTTCTTGGATTAACGTAGGGTTTTCGTACCCTAAATCCGTTAACGCCTTGTTGATAGACTCTTTTAAGCCTAACTCTAAAAATGTTGACATGCTATGAATTTAAACGAATTCACAGATGCCCATCTAGTGAATTCTATTATTAATACTAATCTCTATTGAGATTTTGGACGGCGCAAAAGTACGTTAATTTATCGTAAACACTCAGGTTAAGCCTACTTTTTTAACAAATCTTCAATTTGACTTTCAATATCGAAGGCATAAATGCTCGAAAAGTCATTTAATACCAAACCTTTCTTATCAACTATGATTAAACGTGGAAAATCACTAGTTAAGAAGTTATGTGCTTTACTTTCCTCGATTAGTTTATATTGGTCTTTAATATCGACACCTCTTACATATGAATCCTTATTATCCTTGTTTTGCTGTATTAAAACAAAGTTAATATCAGGAAAACGTTTCTTTAAGAAGTTAAAACGTTTTGAGACATTACTGTCAGAGAAATATTCCCTATTATTTAAAAAAACAACTGAGTTTTTTCTTTTTATTACTTCTACTATGTCAACCCAGTTACCTGTTGGAGCCTGCATTAAAAAATCAGGGATTTTTTTATTCCTTTCAATATACTTTACATCATTGATCAGACGCTGTATCTCCTTCTTTTTATTTATATCGCTACAATACTTGAAATAGTTGAAAAAGGCTTTTTGATAATTATTATCCTTTTTCCTTTTCATAAAGTTGTAAGCGATTGTTCTATGAAGAATTCTATTTTTAATTTCCTCATCGTTTACCTCTTCATTAATACTATTTAATATATCAATAACAAATTCTTCAGATTCTTCCTTATATCCTTTTAACATGGCATCACTGTACATTTTTTCTACTACATATGTATAATATGGTTCATAAAATAACAGCGAATCTCTTTTCAACTCAATAGCATTTCTATGCTTTAACAACTTGGCTTTTATTGTATCAGATTTAAATCTGGTACAATTATTAATGGCATGTTTTTCTAACCTTGAGTAGATTGGAAAAGTTAAAGCAATTTCATAAATATCTAAGAATTCTTTTGACACATTTTTACTGCTAACTTTATAATCATTAAGATATTCCTTCTTCTGACTTAAGAGGTAATCCATTACACTAACAAAACCTTCTGTACTAGATCTTGCTTCCTTATTTAAAATAAGTTCATCTTCTTCACTTTGTAAAAAAGCTTCTATTAAAAGATTATTATTTTCAGCATTCGTTCCACTGAAAACCAAAGACTCATCGAAATCCCATGTGTTTAAGCGAAAAATCAAACTATCCTTAGCACTTATATAAGCGTATTGATATTCCACACCATGTTTAAAGTAATACAGTCCCGTTTTAAAGTCTCTATATCTTCCCATAAATGTATTGTCACTACATAATTCTAAGGTATCTCTGAAGCCATCGTTACCCGTAAGTATGACAATACTATCTTTAGGATGTATTATTTTTCCTCCAAAATAAGTATACTCTATTTTGGTATTAGAATTACATCCTATTAAAAATGAGATGATAATGAAAAAGGGCACTAAGTTTTTTATCATATTTTATTTCACTATAAAATAACATTCAAAAATAAATATCTACTTAGAATTAACTTGTTAATTCGTTGTTAAAAAGCTTTTAAAAAAGACCTAAATTCGTCTTTGTAAATAATTCCTCCCAAATTCTTTTATAGACTAGATATTTTTTACTTTTGCTCGGAATTTTAAAAGTTAATAAATGTTATCAGTTTCTAATTTATCAGTTCAATTTGGTAAACGTATATTATTTGATGAAGTAAATACTAAATTTACTTTAGGTAATTGTTACGGAATCATTGGAGCTAACGGTGCAGGTAAATCAACATTTTTGAAAATATTATCTGGAGAATTAGATCCTACTTCTGGACAAGTACACTTAGAGCCAGGAAAAAGAATGTCAGTTCTTTCTCAGAACCACTACGCTTTTGACGAAGTTCCTGTTTTGGAAACCGTTGTAATGGGAAATAAAGAATTGTTTAAAATTAAAAAAGAGATTGATGCATTGTATGCCGATTATACAGATGAAAATGCTGAAAAAATTGGTGAGCTTCAAGTTACTTTTGAAGAAATGAATGGTTGGAATGCCGATTCAGAAGCTGCTGCTCTTTTATCAAACTTAGGTATTAAAGAAGATTTCCACTATTCATTAATGAAAGATTTAGATGGAAAACAAAAAGTACGTGTTTTATTAGCTCAAGCTTTATTTGGAAATCCAGATGTATTAATCATGGATGAGCCTACCAACGACCTTGATTTTGAAACAATTTCTTGGTTAGAGAATTTCTTAGCTAATTATGATAATACAGTTATCGTTGTATCACACGACCGTCACTTTTTAGATGCTGTTTGTACACATATTTCTGATATTGATTTTGGTAAGATAAATCACTTCTCTGGAAACTATACTTTCTGGTATGAATCTAGTCAATTAGCGGCTAAGCAAAGAGCTCAACAGAATAAAAAAGCTGAAGATAAAAAGAAGGAATTAGAAGAATTCATTAGAAGATTCTCGGCGAACGTTGCTAAATCGAAGCAGGCTACTTCTCGTAAGAAAATGATCGAAAAGTTAAACGTAGATGAAATTAAACCATCAAGTAGACGTTATCCTGCCATTATTTTTGAAAGAGATCGTGAAGCTGGAGATCAAATTTTAAATATTGAAGGTTTATCGAAAACTGATGTTGACGGAGATGTTTTATTTTCAAATGTTGATATCAACTTAAATAGAGGTGATAAAGTAGCTATTATTTCAAGAAACTCTAAAGCTACAACCGCATTTTATCAAAGTATTACTGATAATGTAAAAGCTGATAGCGGAAAGTATTCTTGGGGTGTTACCACTACTCAGTCGTATCTTCCAGGTGATAACTCTGAGTTTTTCCAAAATGGAGATTTAAACCTAGTAGATTGGTTACGTCAATATGCAAAAACTGAAGAAGAGCGTGAAGAAGTTTTCTTAAGAGGTTTCCTTGGTAAAATGATTTTCTCTGGAGAAGAAGCTCTTAAGAAGAGTAACGTTTTATCAGGAGGTGAAAAAGTTCGTTGTATGTTATCGAGAATGATGATGACAAGAGCAAACATCTTATTACTTGACGAACCAACAAACCACCTAGATTTAGAATCGATTCAATCTTTGAACAACTCACTTATTAATTTCAAAGGAACTGTTTTATTCACAACGCATGATCACGAGTTTGCACAAACAGTTGCTAATAGAATTATTGAAATTACACCAAAAGGAGTTATTGATAAGTATTCTTCTTTCGATGAATATTTAGATGACCCGAAAATAAAAGAGTTAAGAGAGAAAATGTACTCTTAATCAACTATAACAAATAAAAAAAGGTAGCAAATTGCTACCTTTTTTATTTTCTACTAAATATGATTTATTTAGTTATTAATTTTTTAGCATTCTTTACTTTTTGCTTTGTAAGGGCAATTTCTATAACCTCACTCATTTCCGTTACATAATGGAATTTAAGGCCTTTCAAATAACTTGACTTGATCTCTTCAATATCCTTTCTATTTTCCTCACACAAAATTATCTCCTTAATAGTAGCTCTTTTTGCAGCTAAAATCTTTTCCTTAATTCCTCCAACTGGTAGTACTTTACCTCTTAAGGTAATTTCACCAGTCATAGCAATCTTATTTTTAACTTTTCTCTGCGTAAATAATGATACCAAAGAAGTTAACATTGTGATACCAGCACTTGGTCCGTCTTTTGGAGTCGCCCCCTCTGGAACGTGTATATGAACATCATACTTATCAAATACTCGAGAATCTATTCCGAATTCGTCGGCATTTGCCTTAATGTATTTCATTGCTATAGTAGAGGATTCTTTCATTACGGTTCCTAAGTTTCCAGTAATAGAAAGCGCTCCTTTTCCTTTCGATAAAATAGATTCAATAAATAAGATATCTCCACCAACACTTGTCCAAGCTAATCCTGTTACAACACCTGCCGTATCATTATTCTCGTATTTATCTCTTTCCAAACGTGCAGGTCCTAAAATATTTTCAATATCTTCATCAGACAATGTTACATCATATTCCTCCTCCATTGCAATAGATTTGGCAGCAAAACGAACCACCTTGGCCACTTGCTTTTCTAAAGTACGAACTCCAGATTCACGGGTATACCCCTCAACAATTTTTTCGATCTGAGCCTTTCCGACCTTTAAATGTTTATCAGTTAACCCATGCTCTTTAAGTTGCTTCGGAAGTAAATATTTTTTTGCTATTTCAACTTTTTCCTCGATGGTATATCCAGTAACATTGATGATTTCCATACGGTCTCTCAATGCCCAAGGTATTTGCTGTAAGTTATTCGCTGTAGCGATAAATAACACTTTAGATAAATCGTATCCTACCTCTAAATAATTATCATAAAACTCAGTATTTTGTTCAGGATCTAGTACCTCTAACATCGCAGATGAAGGGTCTCCTTGATGACTTTGACCTAACTTATCTATTTCATCTAAAACAAATACTGGATTTGAGGTTCCCGCCTTTTTAATATTCTGAATTAAACGCCCTGGCATTGCTCCAATATATGTTTTTCTATGACCTCGGATTTCTGCTTCATCTCGTAATCCACCTAACGACATTCGTACATATTTTCTACCTAAAGCTTCTGCTACTGATTTACCAAGCGATGTTTTACCAACTCCCGGAGGTCCATATAAACATATAATTGGAGATTTCATATCACCACGTAACTTCAATACGGCTAAATGTTCAATGATGCGCTCCTTTACCTTTTCTAAACCAAAATGATCTCTATCAAGAATTCCCTGAGCTTTTTTCAAGTCGAATTTATCTTCTGAATATTCACCCCAAGGTAATTCTAGCATTAACTCTAAATAATTCCTTTGAACTCCATATTCAGCCATTTGAGGATTCATTCTTCTCAAACGGTTTAATTCCTTTTCAAAAGCTTCTCCAACTTCCTTATTCCACTTCTTTTTCTTAGATTTAGAAAGCATTTCTTCCAATTCCTGATCGTGAGAAACTCCTCCTAATTCGTCTTGAATGGTTTTAAGTTGTTGATTTAAATAATATTCTCTTTGCTGTTTATCTAAATCCGAACGTGTTTTCGATTGAATATCATTTCTCAATCTTAACTTTTGAAGTTCCTTATCCAAGTTCTTCAAAGTCAATAATGCCCTTTCTTTAAGATTATCTTTCTCTAAAAGAACCTGTTTCTGAGAAACACTTAATTCCATATTTGACGAAATAAAATTCACCAAAAATGAATTCGATTGAATGTTTTTAATAGCAAAAGAAGCCTCTGAAGGTAACATCGGGTTTTCCTTTATTACTTCTAATGACAATTCTTTAATCGAATCAATAATTGCATCAAATTCCTTTATGTCATCGATATCACGCTCATCTACAGCTTCCTTAACCTTTGCTTTTAAATAAGGCTCTTCTTGAATTATTTCATCAATTTCGAATCGTTTTTTACCTTGAATAATCACCGTTGTATTACCATCAGGCATTTTTAAAACTCTAAGAATTTGCGCTACAACTCCTGTTGTATAAATATCATCGATTGTTGGATCTTCTACTTCTCCATTCTTTTGAGCAACTACACCAACTACTTTATCTCCCTTATTTGCATCTTTTATTAACTGGATAGACTTATCTCTACCAGCTGTAATAGGAATTACAACTCCTGGAAATAAAACAGTGTTTCGTAGTGGTAATATTGGCAATTCTTCAGGAATTTCCTCATTATTCATGCTTTCTTCATCTTCTGCAGTCAGTAAAGGAATTAATTCAGAATTTTCGTTAAAAACATCTTGAAGCGACAAGTTGTCTAAATGTATTATTTTTGATTTACTCATATTTTTTTTTCTGTCATGTTGGCATTCATACAATAAGCAAGTTCATATGACGCCTTTATTTTCATTAGAAAACTACTGATTATCAATAAATTAAAATCAATCGTCAATAATTACGAATAATATATTTCAATTCCTATGCCAAGTATATTTTGACCTTTTAAATTTTTTGTAACTATTTTCACAAAAATACGTCTTGTTTATATAACTTTTACTTTTCAATAACTAAACTATGTTAAGATCAATTTTAGCCCTACTATTTTTTACTACCTTATTTACAGCGTGTAAATCCGATAACAATTCAGAAGAATTCATAAATAGTAGCTCAGGACGATACTTGTTTAACGCTAATGAAACCATTGAAGTATACTTTAAAGATAATGTTCTATTTGTAAAATGGAGAAATAAGGAACTAAAACCTTTAAAGGTAAATGATAGTACTTTTTATGTAAGAGAAATGAATGAAAAATTAATTTTTAACACTTCCCATAACCAAATACAACTTGCTCCTAAAAGAGAACATCACGACATAAAATATGTATTTGCCAAATTAAAACTAGGAGAAAAAACTCCGAAAGAGCACTTAAACGATAATAACTATGAAAAAGCATTAGAAGGTTATTTAGCAATTCAGAAAAAAGATAGCCTAAGCAAAATAATTAGGCAACGTACTTTAAATAGACTTGGATATGCCTATTTAAGAGATCATGAAACTACTAAGGCCATTCATGTTTTTAAGATTAACACCATTTTATATCCTAAAAGTTCAAATGCTTTCGATAGTTTGGGGGATGCATATTTAAAGAATAATGATACTTTAAATGCTATTGAAAATTTTGAAAAAGCTCTAACTATTAATTCTGAAAACAGAGGTTCCAGAAAAAAATTAAATGAATTAACTAAAAAAGAAATGAAACAAGAGTAATAACTGTTATTATTTGAAATTACTGTAAAAGAAAATGATGATTATTTTCTTTATTTGAGTTATCAAAAATAAAGCATAGCCTGAACTACGTTTTCTTTTTCAAAAAATGAAGAAAGGAAAAAATGGTGTTTTATTTCGGTAGTTTCAATTTGTAAATAGTATAAATTTTAAATGGAAATTTTATGAATGATATACGCTATCCTATTGGAAAATTTCAAGTACCTGAAATAATTGATTCAGCATTGATTAAGAAATGGATTTTAATTATCGAGGAATTTCCAGAAAAGTTGGAGAGTCTTACCTCAGGTTTATCTGAAGAACAACTGAATACACCATATAGAGAAAATGGATGGACAGTGCGACAAGTAATTCATCATTGTGCCGATAGTCATCATAACTCTTATACAAGGTTTAAATGGACTTTAACGGAAGAGTCTCCAGTTATTAAAGCTTATTTTGAGGAGCGTTGGGCCGAATTATTTGATACCAAAAGCGCTCCAATTTTCTTATCTATTGATTATTTAAAAGCTTTGCATCGTAAATGGGTGTATCTTTTAAAAGGTTTATCTAATGAGCAATTATCGAAAAACTTTATACATCCTGAGAGTAATTCGACCGTTGGTTTAAAAGAAAATATTGGAATTTACGCATGGCATTGCAACCATCATTATGCTCATATTGAACACTTATTAAAAAGGAAAAAGTGGTTATAACATAATCAATGCAGCAATCGCTATAAAAACCACTATTTGAGTCCATTTAAGATAAACTCCTACCTTTTCATTTTGTTTTAAGTAATCTGAAATTGAGCCTGCAAGGACAGCAATACTACCAAAAATGATAAATGATGTTAGAATAAACAAACCTCCTAACACGTAAAATTGTATTACTGTTGATATTTCATCAGAGAATAAAAACTGAGGAAAGAAAGCTAAAAAGAATATGGTTACTTTGGGGTTAAGGACATTCATCCAAAACCCCGTTTTAAATAATTCTGTAGTACTTTTATGATCAACGTTATCCGTTGAGAAAACAATTTTAGCATCACTCTTATATACTTTATAAGCGAGATAAAGTAAATATGCTGCACCAAAAAGTTTTATGATAAAAAAGAGACTTTCATTTCTTTTAATAACCTCGGAAACACCAAAAGCGACTAAGGTTGTATGAATAATACATCCAGTCATTAAGCCCGCAACTGTTGCTAGTCCATATTTTCTTCCATTTACAATACTTTGAGTTAGAACAAAAATATTATCTGGACCTGGTGACACCGCCAATGTGGCAGTAGCTAATACAAAAGAAATTAACGTTTCTATCATAGTTTAACTTCTTGATAGAATTGCTTTATTAATTTTCTTAATCAAACTTGGCCCTTCATAAATAAAACCAGTATAGATTTGCACAAGATCCGCTCCAGCGTTGATTTTCTCTAAAGCATCTTCGGCAGAATGAATTCCTCCTACTCCAATAATTGGAAAAGCTTTGTTTGAATTATCAGCTAAATATTTAATTACTTTAGTGCTTCTTTCTTTAATTGGTTGCCCACTTAAACCTCCATTTCCAATTGTATTCAAAGTTTCATTAGTTGCTTTTAACCCTTCTCTATTTACAGAAGTATTTGAAGCAATGACACCGTCAATTTTTGTTTCAGCAATTAATTCTATAATTTCATCTAATTGTCCATTATTTAAATCAGGAGCAATTTTTAATAAGATCGGCTTTTGAACAGTTTCCTTTTCATTCAAATTTTTTACTGCAGAAATCAACTCTTTTAAATATCCAGCATCCTCCAATTTCGCATGACTACTAACATTTGGGCAACTTACATTAAGTACAAAATAATCTACATACGGATGAAGTCCTTTGAAACAAGTTAAATAGTCTTCTGTATAATTTTCAGGTTTTGTATTGGTATTTTTTCCAATATTTCCACCAATAATTATCTTTCCTTTATTCTTCTTTAATTGTTTAATTGCAGCTTCAAGCCCCTCATTATTAAACCCCATTCTATTGATAATACCACGATCATCTTTTAATCTGAATAATCTTTTCTTTGGATTTCCCTCCTGACCAACTGGAGTTACAGTTCCTATTTCAACAAAACCAAATCCGAAATTGGCTAGTTCATTATATAAAACAGCATTTTTATCAAATCCAGCGGCCAACCCTACTGGATTTTCATACGTTAATCCAAATAACTTACGTTCCAATCTCTTATCTTTCACCTTATACATTCCTCTAAATAAAGAAGACATTAAAGGTATTTTAGATAACACTTTCACTAATGAAAATGTAAAATGGTGAATCTTCTCTGGATCGAAAAGGAAAAATATTGGACGAATTAAAAATTTATACATAAAGTTAATTTCTGTTTCTAAAATTAAAAATTTCACTCACTAAGTGAGATTAAAGTGCTCCGATACTGGTATCGAAACTTTAAAATTATTTCTTTTAATACCTCTAGGGCTTGCTCTAATATAGTTGATATTAAAAAAAAACTCCAATAATGGAGTTTTTTTTGTTATCTTAATACAGCATCTAAATTCTTCTCAAAAGATTGCTGTAGCTTTTGCATTATCTTGTCAATCTGTTTATCCTGTAATGTTTTATTTTCATCTTGAAGAATAAAACTTACGGCATATGACTTTTTACCTTCAGGTAATTTATCTCCTTCATATACATCGAAAAGATCTACATCTTTTAATAACTTTCTCTCAGATTGGAAAGCCAGATTGTATACTTCTTTAAATTCTACTTTATTGTCAATTAATAACGCTAAATCTCTTTTTACAGAAGGGAATTTTGGTAAATCACTCACTTTAATGTTTTTTGAACTAATTACCTTTAAAATATTCTCCCAATTAAAATCAGCGAACAAAACTTCTTGCTTTATTGAGAAATTCTTTAAAATATTTCTCTTTACAACACCAAGTTCAACCAACTTAATTTTTCCTAAGCTTAACACAATACCTTCAGAAAACACATCCGATTTAATTGGTGATGTTTTTAACGTATTCACTCCTAATCTGGATAACAAAGAAGTAATCACTCCTTTTAAATAGAAGAAATCTGATACTTCCGAAGTAACCTTCCAACTTTCTTTTGTTCTGTTTCCTGTTACAAAAAGTGTCAAGTGCTTATCTTCTTGATATCCCTTTTCGTATTTGTGGTAGCTCTTTCCAAATTCAAAGAATTTTAATGAGCTTTGCTTTCTGTTTAAGTTATAAGCAATGCTTTCCAACCCACTGAATAATAATGATTGCCTCATTACCTTTAAATCGTTACTTAAAGGATTCAACATTTCAACATTATTATCCGCATTTATATTCTCTGAAAGCTCAACATACTCAGGCTTCGTCAAAGAGTTAGCCATTGTTTCGTTAAAGCCTAATGAAGTCAATTGATCAGCAACAATATTTTCAATTTTCACATTGTTATTCTTATCAAAAGAAATAGAAGTATTTAACTTGTGCGAAAACTCAATATTGTTGTAACCGTAAACTCTTAAAATTTCTTCAATTATATCTGCTTCCCTTTGCACATCTACACGGTAAGAAGGAATTGTTAATCCTAACCCTGCCTCGGTAGCGCTGTTTATTTTAATATCTAAAGAAGCTAAAATATTTTTAATAGTTTCTTTTGGGATTTCTTGTCCAATTAACCTGTAAGCATTTTCAAAAGATAAAAATACTTGGAAGTCTTCCACTTTCTCTGGGTAAAAATCAAGAACATCCGATGATAATTTACCACCAGCATATTCTTCAATTAAAAGAGCTGCACGTTTTAAAGCATATTTTGTCATGTTAATATCAATTCCTCTTTCAAATCTGAAAGAAGCATCAGTATTTAAACCATGACGCTTTGCTGTTTTACGAATTGATACTGGATTGAAATAAGCACTTTCTAAGAATATAGAAGTAGTTCTTTCTGAAACTCCAGACTCTAATCCTCCTAAAACACCTGCAATACATAATGGATTCTCATCCACATCACAAATCATAATATCTTCAGAAGATAATTCTCTTTCTACTTCATCTAATGTAGTAAATTTTGTTCCTTCTTCTAAAGTTTTTACGACAACCTTATTCCCTTTAATTTTAGCCGCATCAAAAGCATGTAATGGTTGTCCAAGCTCATGCAATACATAATTTGTAATATCTACTACATTGTTCTTTGGAGTAATTCCTATTGCTTTTAATCTATTTTGAATCCACTCTGGTGAATCTTTTATTTCAACATCGGTAATTGTGATTCCTTCATAACGAGGAATTAAATCTTTATCCGCTACTTCAATATCAATCTTCAATACTCTCTCATCAACATGAAAATCAGACACAGATGGGGTTATTAATTCCAAGTTTGTTCCTTGTTGAATTAACCCTGCTCTTAAATCTCTTGCTACTCCATAATGACTCATGGCATCTGCACGGTTAGGCGTCAATCCGATTTCGAATACATGATCTGTTTCGATATTGAATACTTCGGCACATGGAGTTCCTGGCTCTAAACTTTCATCCAAAACCATAATACCATCATGACCTGTTCCAAGACCTAGTTCGTCCTCAGCGCAAATCATCCCATGGCTTTCTTCTCCTCTTATTTTACCTTTTTTAATCTTAAACTCTTCTCCTTTATCATCATATAATTTTGTTCCAATGGTTGCCACAGGAACCTTTTGCCCCGCATCTACGTTTGGTGCTCCACAAACAATTTGAACAGGTGCTTCTCCCCCTAAGTTTACGGTGGTAACTTTTAATTTATCTGCATTTGGATGCTTTTCACAAGTCAAAACCTCTCCTACTACAACTCCTTCTAAACTTCCTTTGATACTTTCAACTTTTTGAATGCCCTCTACCTCAAGTCCTAAGTCAGTAAGTAATTCCCCTGTCTTTTCTACTTCTAATTGAACTTGTAAAAATTGCTTTAACCAATTATATGATATCTTCATCTTCTAAGAATCTAATTTAGTTGGCAAATTTACATAAATTAATGAAAAAACCTTCACAGTTCACTATCATTCCTATAGCCTATATTATTAATGCTTCATTAACATTAAACAAATAGTTGCGTAACGTTGAAAATTAAACAATTACGTTAATTTTGTAAAGAATTATTTAATCTACAAAATCTTATGAAATCAATTTTACCCTTCATTTTATTTTTTACGACAGTAGTATGTTTTTCTCAAATACCTACATACTACAATGACGTAAATCTTAATCTTACAGGAATCTCCTTAAAAAATGAGCTAGCTACTAAAATTATTAGTACTCACACTACAAATTTATCTTACACTCCTGGTGTTTGGAATGCCTTAAAGCAAACTGATCTCGATCCAACAAATAGTAACAATGTGCTACTTATTTATGGGTACAGTGATACTGATGGAAATTATCGTACCGATAGAACAAGAAGTAAAAACGCCAATGGAGGAAGCGCTGGAAGTCAATGGAACCGAGAGCACGTATATCCAAAATCTCTTGGAAACCCAAATTTAGGTACCTCAGGACCTGGAGCCGATGTTCACCACTTAAGATCTTCTGATGTTTCCTACAACTCTTCAAGAGGTAGTCAGAAATTTGCTCAAGGATCAGGAAACTCGGGATCTGTTTCGGGAGGATGGTATCCTGGCGATGAATGGAAAGGTGATGTTGCTAGAATGATGCTATACATGTATTTACGTTATGGAAATCAATGCTTACCAAAAAACGTTGCCATTGGTAGTTCTCCATCATCGGATAGTAACATGGTAACAATGCTTTTAGAATGGAACGCAGCAGATCCTGTTTCTAATTTTGAAAAACAGCGTAACCCTATTATTGAAAATCTACAAGGGAATAGAAATCCTTTTATAGACAATCCTGCTTTTGCAACGAAAATTTGGGGAGGTCCTCAAGCAGAAGACTTATTTGGAAATGGAGGTAACGATAGTCAAGCACCAACTGTTCCAACAAATCTAACTGTTTCGAATATAAGTCAGACTTCTTTATCGTTGTCTTGGAATGCTTCTTCCGATAATGTTGGCGTAACAGGTTATGATATTTATAGAAATAACTCGAAAATAGCCACGACGAACTCAACAAGCTATAATGTCTCAGGACTAACTTCTTCAACGAATTACTCTTTTTATGTTAGAGCCAAAGATGCCGCAGGAAATACTTCTTCCGCAAGTTCATCTGTCTCTGCAACTACCTCAGGATCTTCTTCAGGGACGACTTCGGAACTCTTAATTTCGGAATATATTGAAGGTTCTTCCTATAACAAAGCAATTGAATTAGCTAATTTTACAGGAAATACAATTAATCTATCAAATTACTCTTTGAAAAAAGCTTCAAACGGTGGCGGATGGTCAAATACTTTGACATTGAATGGTTCCTTGCAAAACGGACAGACTTATGTTATTGCTCATTCAAGCGCATCTACTTCAGTAAAAAATAAAGCGCAAAGAACCAATTCTAGCGTGCTTTCGTTTAACGGAAATGATGCCGTAGGTTTATTTAAAAATAATACCTTAATTGATTTGGTTGGTGATTCTAATAGTTCCGCTAATTTTGGTAAAGACAAAACTTTACAAAGGAAATCTAACATCACTTCTCCTAATTCTAACTATACTGTTTCAGAATGGAATATTCTTTCGAAAAACACCTTTTCTGGTCTAGGAAATCATTCAGTTAATGGTGGAAGTTCTGATACTCAACCCCCTTCTGCTCCTTCCAATCTTTCAGCAAGTAATATTACCCAAAATTCGGTAGTTTTAAATTGGTCTTCTTCTTCAGATAATGTAGGAGTTACCGGTTATGATATTTATAGAAATGGTTCAAGAATAACTACAACAACAAATACCTCATACACGGTATCAAGACTTTCGGCATCTACAACTTATAACTTTTATGTAAGGGCTAAAGATGGCGCAAATAATGTCTCTGGAAACAGTAACACTAGATCAATTACAACCCTTTCGAATTCAATTAGCTATTGCAATTCTAAAGGAAATAACTCAAGTTATGAATACATCGACTATGTATCCTTTGGAGGTATTTCTAAAAGTTCAGGAGATGATAATGGCTATAAAGACAACACCTCATTATCTGGTAACCTCAATTATGGTAACAATTCAATCACATTTAGTGCAGGATTCTCTGGTACGTCATATTTAGAATATTGGAAAGTATGGATAGACTTTAATAAAAATGGAACTTTTGAATCCTCTGAAGAGGTCGTTAGTACATCATCTTCAAGTTCTAGTAATTTGACTCGTACCTTTAGTATTCCTAATGCTGCTTTGCAAGGACAAACTAGATTGCGTGTTTCTATGAAATGGAATAGTTCTCAATCATCTTGTGAAAGTTTTTCCTATGGAGAAGTTGAAGACTATACTGTAAATATTGGTAATTCAAGTGGCTCAAGAAGCTCGAAAATTAATAACAATCAACCAAATAAAAATATATTAGAAGGCAGCATTTTTCCTAATCCTGTAGTTGATACTTTTTCTATACAATTAAATAATGATTCAAATACTACATTTCGTTTAATGAATCAAAATGGACAAGTACTAAAAACAGGAAGTACAAATCATAAAAATATTGATATCTCAGCACTGAGTGCGGGAATTTATTTGATTCAAATTCAAAATGAATCAAATTCAATGATCAAAAAGATAATAAAGAAATAAATTAATTGATTTCAAAGTATATGATAGGGGTGACATTTTAAGTTACCCCTTTTTTGTTACAACTCTAATACCAAAAACAACAATAATCGCACCTATAATTTGATAGATATTGATCTCTTCTTTCAAGAAAATAACAGCAAGGATAATTGTCGAAAATGGCCCTATACTTCCTAATATTGAGAAATTTGAAGCTCCAATTATATCGATAGCATACGAAACCAAAAAAGATGGTATCAAAGTAGCTATAATAGCCATTGCAAATCCCAAATAATAGACTTCATTAGGATAAATAAAGATAGCACTAGCATCCGTCACCAAATAATGTGTAACCACACAAATTGTTGAAACGATCATTGCATAAGATGTGAACATTAAAACACCAAACTTAGGTATTAGCCATCCGCTTCCCACAATGTATGAGGCATAGGTAAGAGCACTTAAAAAAACAAGAGCCCCTCCTAAAATAACTTCATATTCAAAAACTTGGTCTTGATTTCCAAAGGCAATAATTACACCCAAATAGGTCAATACAATAGCTGCTATTTGTTTTTTAGTTATGTGCTTTTTAAAGAACAATCTATTAATAAGAAGAACTAAGGTTGGAAATACAAAAAGAATAATTCTTTCAAGACTTGCATTAATATACTGTAGTCCTAAAAAATCAAAATAACTAGCTAAATAATAACCTATAAAACCAAAAAAGAACAACCATATATAATCTTTAGACCTAACATTCGTTTCTTTTTTTTCTATTTTAATTAGATAAAAAAGTATTCCTAAGTAAAAAGGCAGTGAAAATAACATCCTAAACATTAGTAAATGCATTGAGGTTACTTGATATTGGTAGGCCAACTTAACCATTACCGCTTTAGAAGAAAACATAATCACTCCAATAATTCCGAAGAGTATTCCCGATAATTTCATTTTTTTATTTTCGAAGATAATTGTTCCTTAATTTTCGAAGTATTTCCTTTCACAAGAAATACGATGTCTAACTCAATTTATTTGGTTTTAATCTGATTAAACAAGCTCTTATTAACATTTTCATTTTATTTTTGCTCAATAAAATAGTTTATACTACTTTAACTTTTAAAACCCCGAAATATTAAAGTACACGTGTATGAGTTACAATGCAACGATAGAAGAAGAGAATAAGGAAATAGCTAACAGATATAAGGACCTTTTAAAAGGTACTTATCAAATGCTTACTGAAGAAGATAAAAAGCTAATTAGAAAAGCTTTTGAAATATCTGTTGAGGCCCATTCCAAGCAAAGAAGAAAAACAGGTGAACCCTATATTTATCATCCCATTGCAGTAGCAAAAATTGTTGCTTACGAAATTGGTTTAGGTGCAACCTCTATTGCTGCGGCTCTTTTACACGATGTTGTTGAAGACACTTATTACACTGTTGAAGACATTGAAAGACTTTTTGGTGAAAATATTGCTAGAATTGTCAGTGGATTAACCAAAATTTCTAACCTAAAAAAAGAGCAAGACTACTCTATTCAAGCAGAGAATTTCAGAAAAATGCTTTTGACTCTACACGACGATGTTCGCGTTATTTTGATTAAAATTGCTGATAGGTTGCACAACATGCAAACTATGGATGCAATGCCTCCGCATAAACAGGTTAAGATTGCTTCTGAAACATTATATATTTATGCTCCTCTAGCGCATCGTTTAGGTCTTTACAACATTAAAACTGAATTAGAAGATTTAGGCTTAAAATATACTGAACCTGATGTATACAACGATATTCTAAACAAAATTAAGGATAGCAAAGAAGAACAGCAACGTTATATTGATAGCTTTACTGGTATGCTAAAAACTGCTTTGAATAAGGAAAATTTCTCTTACGAAATCAAAGGGCGATTCAAGTCTATTTTTTCGATAAGAAGAAAAATGAGAAAGCAAAATGTTTCTTTTGATGAAGTATACGATAAATTTGCCATTAGAATAATTTATCAACCAACTTCGAAGGATGAGAAATTCGATGCTTGGAAAATATATTCAATTGTTACCGACTTTTTCAAACCAAATCCTGCGCGATTAAGAGATTGGATTTCTCAACCAAAATCTACAGGTTATGAAGCTTTGCACATTACCGTTATAGGCCCAGAATCAAAATGGGTTGAAGTTCAAATTCGTTCACAAAGGATGGATGAAATTGCGGAAAAAGGATATGCTGCACATTTTAAATATAAGCAGGGAAACATTGCTGAAAATGGCCTAGAAGGTTGGTTAAATAGATTAAAAGAAACTTTAGAAAATCAAAGTTTAAATGCTGTCGATTTTGTTGAGGACTTTAAGCTAAACCTTTACGCCAAAGAAATATACGTTTTTACTCCTCGTGGAGATTTAAAATCGCTTCCAAAAGGGGCTTCTGCTTTAGATTTCGCATTCTCGGTGCACACCGATGTCGGATTGAAATGTAGAGGAGCTAAAGTGAATGGGAAACTTGTTCCTTTAAGTCATGAGTTAAAAAGTGGTGATCAAGTCGAAGTATTAACCGCTCCTAATAATAAGCCCAATGTTCGCTGGTTAGATTTTGTATTAACAGCAAGAGCAAGAACTAAAATTAAATCTGCCTTAAAAGCGGAAGAAAAGAAAATAGCCGAAGAAGGAAAGGCTATTTTAATGCGAAAGTTACGTCATCTTAAAATAAGTACTAACGAAAAAACGATTCATGAAATTGCGAGTTACTTTGGTTTAAAAACAAGTTTCGACCTATTTTACAGAGTTGGAAATGGAGCCATTGATAATACTAAACTAAAAGAGTTTGTTGCGCAGCGTAGCGGAGCAATCATGAGTTTTATTAAAAGTACTTTCCGACGCAACCCGTCTAAAACGGTTACCGATAAAGAAGAAGTAACTAGTAATTTCGATTCCCTTGTTTTTGGTAAAGATGAGCAAACACTTGATTACACACTTGCCAAATGTTGTTCACCTATTCCTGGGGATAAAGTTTTTGGTTTTGTAACGATTAATGAAGGTATAAAAGTTCATAAAAATGATTGTCCGAATGCCATTTCGTTACAATCTAATTATGCCTACCGAATAATGCCTGCGAAATGGATTGACTCTACGCAACAGGAATACAAGATAACACTAAAGTTTTCTGGTTTTGATAAAAGAGGAATTGCAAACAATATTACGAGAATTATTTCCAATAGTACGGAAGTATATATTTATGGAATTAACATTGCAGGAGACGACGGAGTATTTGAAGGAAGCCTAACGTTAGGAGTAAAAAATAAAGCACAAGTAAATAAGCTAATAGATAAAATTAAGAAGATTGATGGAGTTCAAAAAGTAGAACGTGTTAATACTTTGTAAATATCATTTTAACTTCATGCTTATTATATAAATAAATAACTGTAAATTTGCCTTTTCGTAAAATTCCAAAAGAATGAGTAACTCAGAAGAAAATCAAGAAATTGTAAAAAAAGTATTCACTTCATTTTTAGAAGAGAATAAACATCGTAAAACACCGGAACGCTACGCTATTTTACAAGAAATATATGATGCTGATGAGCATTTTGATATTGAGTCATTGTATATCAAAATGAAAAATAAGAATTATCGAGTAAGTAGAGCCACTCTTTATAATACTATCGATTTATTACTAGACTGTGGATTGGTAAGAAAACATCAATTCGATGGACAATCTATGGCTCGATATGAAAAAAGTTATTTCGATAAAAACCACGACCATGTTATTTTAACGGATTCAGGAGAAGTTAAAGAGTTTTGCGACCCTCGAATTCAAATTATTAAGAAAACGATTGAAGAGGTTTTTGATATCGATATACATAACCATTCTTTATACTTCTACGGAACTAAGAAAAAGCAACAAAATTAACAACAACATATAACTTATTTAACAATACACAACTAAATGGCAGTAGATTTATTACTTGGTCTGCAATGGGGAGACGAAGGAAAAGGTAAAATTGTAGATGTACTAACTACGAACTACGATATTATTGCACGCTTTCAAGGAGGTCCGAACGCAGGACATACCTTAATTTTTGATGGTAACAAACATGTATTGCACACAATTCCTTCTGGAATATTTCACAAAACTGCATTAAATGTAGTAGGAAACGGTGTTGTAATCGACCCAGTTATATTTAAAAAAGAGCTTGAAAATTTAGATCAACACAGTATTGATTATACTTCGAAATTATTAATTTCAAGAAAAGCTCACTTAATTCTTCCTACACATCGTTTACTTGATGCTGCTTCTGAAACATCAAAAGGTAAAGCTAAAATTGGTTCTACTTTAAAAGGTATCGGTCCAACTTATATGGATAAGACTGGTAGAAACGGTATGAGAGTTGGAGATTTAGAGCTTAATGATTGGAAAGAGCGTTATGAAGCTTTAACTGAAAAGCATTTAAAAATGTTAGACTTTTTCGATGTTGATATTCAGTTCGATTTAAAAGAATTAGAAAAAGAATTTATTGAAGGAATTGAGAAATTAAGAACGTTAAAATTTATCGATTCAGAAGAGTTTTTGAATTCTGCTATCAAAGAAGGAAAAACAATCTTAGCTGAAGGTGCTCAAGGATCATTACTAGATATTGATTTTGGTACATATCCTTTTGTTACTTCTTCAAATACAACCGCTGCTGGTGCTTGTACTGGATTAGGAATTGCTCCAAATAGAATTGGAGATGTTTTCGGTATTTTCAAAGCTTATACTACTCGTGTTGGTTCAGGACCATTCCCTACGGAATTATTCGATCAGGATGGTGAAACTATGGCAAAAGTTGGTCATGAGTTTGGTGCTACTACGGGGCGTCCACGTAGATGTGGTTGGCTAGATTTAGTTGCTTTAAAATACGCTGTTCAGGTAAATGGTGTTACGCAATTAATGATGATGAAAGGTGATGTGCTTTCTGGTTTTGATACTCTAAAAGTATGTACATCTTATAAATACAAAGGAGAAGAAATTACGCATTTACCTTACAATATTGAACCTGAAAATGTAACTCCAGTTTTCACTGAATTTAAAGGATGGGAGTCTGATTTAACAAAAATGACAAGTAGTGATGAACTACCTCAAAGCTTGTTAGATTACATTGCTTTCATCGAAAAAGAAACTGAAGTTCCAATCAAAATTGTATCAGTTGGACCTGATAGAAAACAAACAATTTTAAGATAATATAACAAGGAGTTCTTTTTAAGAGCTCCTTTTTTTACTACTACAAACAAAAACTAACCATGATAACAGAGTATTTAAATAATATTACTGCACAATTTAAATCCTATAAAGAAGTCGCAGACAAAACAATTTCTCAACTAGAGGAAGATGACTTTCATTGGCAATACAACGAAGAAAGTAATAGTATTGCTTCAATTATTATCCATATGTCTCAAAACATGCAATCACGATGGACCGACTTTTTCAATGCCGATGGAGAAAAAGCATGGCGAAACCGTGATAAAGAATTCGAAAAGCAAGATTTTAATAAAGAAGAATTAATAAATGAATGGGAAAAGGGATGGACATGTTTATTCAGTGCTCTAGATAGTTTAAACGAGTCTAACTTCAATACTCCAATAAAAATTAGAAACAAAAGAGTTAAATTAATCGAAACTATTACAAGACAAATAGCACATTATCCATATCATATCGGACAAATAGCCTATGTTGGAAAAATGATACTAAATGACAAGTGGCAAACGGCCTCTATTCCAAAAGGAAAATCTAAAGAATTTATTCAGCAACAATTTAAAAAAAACACTATTTCAAAATAATTTAAAGCCCCAAAGAGCATTTGCTCTTTGGAGTTTATGAGATTTAATCATTAACCTTTAAATCTCTCATATGCTTCTTTTTCGAATCACTCTATATACATAAGGTGTGTTTGGGAGATCAATTTCATGCATTATTCGTTCATAAAAAATAATGCCTACTCCCTACCCATCACTACCAATATTTGCCCTTCTAATTACAATTTTCATAAAAATCAATTGCCTTTTATTTTTGGGGTTCTTTTCACTTTAATTTCTAGGCCAAATTTGAGATTAAACTTTAATTTATAACATGATATAAGTCATAATCGCATTTTATTCATCTATTCTTTTCTACCGTTTAACCACAATAATCAAGCATCAAACAAATAAATATACCTCCCCCCCTTATATCTCATAAATTTGACATAAACCTCTAAAAATCAACCCCATGAATAAGATATTCCCCGTCTTTATTGCGTTACTTCTAGCGCCTTCCATTAGTATTTTCTCTCAGAGTCAACCATTTAATTGTGTTGAATATGCTTATCTCTTTCAATTCAACGATGTTTACAGTATTAATTTAGCTTCAGGTAATTCCACTTTAGTTGGTACAGATATTACAGAAGGATCTATTAATGCATCTGGTTATAATAGCGCCGATGGTTATATTTGGGGCTCACTTTCAACCCCAAGTAAATCAATTGTAAGAATCGGAAACGACTTTTCTACAGACATATATACAATTAATGAGTTACCATCAAGTAACAGATATATTGGTGATATTAGTCTTTCAGGACATTATTATTTAAAACCAGGAGGTGACACCTATTATATCATTGATTTAGACCCTGCCTCACCTAACTATCTAACATCTTTAGGTACAGGTACATTAAGCAGTAGTTTATCAATTCATGATTGGGCGTTCAATTCTTTAGATAACTTAATTTACGCCGTTGAAAAAGGGACCAACATTTTATACAGAATAAATCCTTCAACAGGTAATGTTGAAAGTTTAGGTGAAGTACCAATTTTGTCAGGTTTCAATTATACCTATGGTGCAGTTTACTTCGATAATGCAGGTAATTTCTATGTTTCTTCGAACCAAACAGGAACAGTATATGTAATTTACGATGTTACCAACATTACAAGTGGAGGAAATATATCTTCAAATCTTTTCGCTTACGGTCCTTCTAGTTCAAGTAATGATGGAGCGAGATGTCCGACAGCTCCCGTTCCAATGGAAGATTGTTCTAACGGAGTTGATGATGACGGAGATGGTTTAGTAGATTGTGACGATCCATCGTGTTCAGGAGTAGAATCATGCCCTACAATTGATCCAGCAACATCAGGTGGAAACGAAGGAGGGCTTGAAAGTAATAACAGACTAGCAGAACAAATTAGCAAAAGAAATTTTACCAGATTAAAAACTAACTACTCTTTTCAAAAGGCGAAAGCCAGAAGATTGAAAAAGACAAATGATTATGGTAAAAGAAATAGAACTCAAAACATGAGTTTACAAGACTTTATCCCGTTATCAGTAATTAGCGAAGATGAAACGATAGAGTCAACTCCGACAGACTTACTAAACATAACCAATGCTACTGAAGTATTCTCTGTTGATTATTTAAGAAATAACGCTACCGTAGCCTCGATATTAGCACTGAAAACAGAAAATTCTGTATACGAGCATAGTAAGTATATTTGTGATAGATTACTTGGTGCTGAACTTCTTTCAGTATCAACCGTTGAAATCAACGAACAAAACTTCATTAGATCAATCATTAAAAATACCGAAGGAAATACTGAATTTGTTGCTAGCTTTTCCGCAAAGATTTCAGATACGTTTGAAATAGAAAATCACTGGAACTTAGATAAGTATAGTCAAGAATCTGATTTTTACAACTTTCAAATTTGGTCTAATTCAATTGATGATTTAGTGAAACTAAGCGAAGAAATTCTGGTACTTCTAGAAAATCAAAAAAATATATCAAGTTATGCTACTTCAGCACCACCGACTGTCTTTGTTAAAAGTGGGTCTTATAAAAACGGAGAATTAGACTTGACTGTAGTAAACTCAAACAGCAGTAATTCAGTTAATTTTGATGCTGGTTATAGAGCTACTGAAACAAGTAATACAGAATATATCACATCTACAATAGATTTGAACGACACCTACCTATCTAACATTCACTTGGAAACAGGAAACTTATTTGATATTGGTTTTAGAATTGGTGATGGTATCAATACCCCAGATGACTTATTCATGTCGGATGGTCCATGGGGCGTAGATGATGCTGCTACTAGCACGCAAGTAGAAAGTTTCACTGTGCAACCTAACGAAACGCCTACAGAATATGAAGAAATGGCCATTGAGAGAAACGTTCAATTAGTCGCTGAAACCGAAGAATACATTTCAATATACAAAGCATTCACGGCAAGATTTCAACCTATTGATATTACAGAATACAATACATTATCATTTAATGCCAGTGGAAATGGATCTTTAGAAGTTAGATTTATTAAAAGTAGTATTAGTGTTTGGGAAGAGCAGTACAGCATAAATATTGAACTAAATGAAAACACCAATGAATATACGCTGCCTTTAAATCAGTTTGCATCTGAACACAGTGGTTCACCAGTATTTAATGATGTTACCATGTTAGTGCTAACAAAAACCTCACCTACTGGAGAGAGAGAAGAAATCAATTTATCGGTAAGTGAAATAAAATTATCAAAATCAACATTAAGTACAAGTGATGTTGAAAATTTCGATGGTGTTGCTATCAATCCGAATCCAATGATTAAAACTTCAATATTAAGCTTTAATGGAATTTCACCACAGCCTGAAGCTGAATTGGTAATATACAACCAGCTAGGTCAAATGGTCCAAACGCAAAAAATAACAATTTCAACAGGTAAAAATGAAATTGCAATTCATAAGAACAATATCTCTTCTGGCATATACTTTGTTAGTGTTAATACATTAAACGGAAGTATTGTTAAAGAAAAGTTAGTAATTAAATAATAAACCAGCAATTAAATAAAACCATTCAACGATGAATATGAACCATTCATCGTTGAATTAAATGATACCGACTTTTGAAAATTTTTAAATCAATTAAAAAAAATATATTTGTTTAACACTAAAAGCCTACTTACGCAAAAGTTATGAACTTAAAAATTTTATTAGTTGAGGATGACGAGATCGAAAAATTAAAATTTGAAAGGGCCTTAAAAAAACTAGACGCAACCCATTCTGTAGTAAAGGCAGCCAATGGTGAAGAAGCGTTAGCAATTTGTAAGGATGTACTTCCAAACTTAATACTACTAGACTTAAATATGCCCAAGATGAACGGGCTAGAGTTCTTAGATATTTTAAGAGCCGATGAAAATTTAAAATTCGTTCCGACAGTTGTCTTTTCAACGTCAAACAATCACCAAGATATGATCAATGCCTACAAGGTGGGTATTGCTGGTTATGTAGTTAAACCTCTACACTATTCTGATTATGTTAATCAAATAGAAAAAATTATTGATTATTGGTCCATTAATGAATTAGTCACTTTATAAAACTTGCTTTTTTCATTACAGGTTAAACAATATCATTAACTCCCCCACTACATATGAAAGGAATCGTATTTACCGAATTTTTAGAAATGGTAGAAAAAAAATTCGGAATAGAAACTGTGGATACCATCATCACTGATTCTAATTTAGAATCTGATGGTGCTTATACCTCAGTTGGCACTTATGCCTTTAAAGAACTTCAAAGTTTAGTTACCAACTTAAGCAAATGTACCAATATAGATCCGCAGGATTTAATACATTTGTATGGTATTTACTTCTTTGACAAACTCGCTACAAATTATACAAGCCTTTTTGACCATTATAAAAATGCTTTTCAATTAATTTCTGGTATTGAAGAACATATTCATGTTGAAGTTAGGAAAATGTATCCTGAGGCAGAACTTCCGTACTTTGAAACTCATGAGAGTTCTGATAGCAGATTGGTTATTGAATACCACTCTGAAAGAGCTTTGTATTCTTTCGCCTTAGGATTGATTGAACGCACCTTGGAACATTACGATGAAAAAGCAATTGTAACCAAGAAGTTATTAAATGATTCAGGAACTAAAGTTTTATTTACCATAGTCAAAAATGCTGAATGATAAAATAAGAATATTAGAGCGAGCTTTAGCAAGAGAACGGAAGGCAAGAAAAGAGGCAGAAGAAATTTTAGAAAAAAAATCCTTTGAGCTATACGAAACTAATAAGCATATTGAAGAATTATACGACGACAGAAATGCTCAATTAAAACTTATTGTTGATAATTCATCTTTAGGAATTATTCTATCTCAAAACGGAAAGCTTGTAAATATTAATAGAGCTTTGGTTAAACTTCTCGGATACTCTTATCAAGATTTAATGGCGATGAATATTAGCGATGATCTTACCCATCCTGATGATATTAAAGAGTCTGATTATCAAACAAACCTACTCGAGACAAATAAAATTGATAGATTTTCGCTTCAAAAAAGATACTTACGAAAAGACGGAAGCTACGTTCTTTGTAAAACAAATGTTAGTGCCGTAAGAGATAACAAAGGCAATGTTAAATATCAAGTAGCTCTTATAGAAAATGTTACTGAAATCAATAAAAAAACTAAAATGCTGAACACCCTTAACAGGTTATCAGCTTCTATCTTAGGAAAACGAGATTTATATGAAATTGCTTGGGAAATAGCCAAAACTACGGCAGAACATCTACAATTAGAAGATTGTGTTGTTTACTCTGTAAATCTTGAAACAGGGATACTCACCCAAATTGCAACGGCTTCTCATTCATTATATAAAGGAAATGATAAAACCAATCTATTTGAGCTAACTATTGAAGAAGGTATTGTAGGAAAAGCAGCGAGAACCGGAGAATACCAACTTGTAAACGATACATCCAAGTGCGCTGACTATTTAGTTGATGCTAGCTTTCGATATTCTGAATTAGCAGTTCCAATTATAGCCAATGGAAAAGTAATTGGAGTAATGGATTCTGAAAATAGTAAGAAAAATTACTTTAATTATGAACACGTTGAAGTATTCAAAAATATTGCTAGTTTGGGCTCAGCTCAATTTAACAGTGCCATAAGTATGGCCAAAGAAAGAAAGGCACAAATAGAAAGAGACAAATTGTTGACTAAATTGGAGCAGAATAATGAAGAGTTGAAAAACTTTGCTCATGTAGTTTCACATGATTTAAAATCTCCTTTGAGAAGTATGTCTGCCCTAATTTCATGGATTAAAGAAGATAATGACGATATTTTCGATGAAGAGACATCCAATAACTGTAATTTACTATTAGCTAAGATTCATAAAATGGATTCCCTTATCAATGGTATCCTTAAATATTCAAGTATCGACAAAGTTGAAAAGGGATATAAAAATGTAAATATTCAAGAAGTAGTTCAGGAAATTATTGAAACTATTTTTATTCCTGAAACATTCACGATCGATATTAAAAATAAACTACCAATTCTTCCTGGCGATAAATTCAGGTACCAGCAACTATTTCAAAATTTAATTAGTAATGCTATTAAATACAATGATAAAGATAAAGGAATCATAGAAATAGATGTTCAAGAGAATAAAGACACTTATTTATTTTCTGTAAAAGATAATGGTATGGGTATTGATAAAAAGTACCATGCAAAAATATTTGAAGTATTTGAAACTCTCGGACAACATAATGAGAACTCCACTGGAATTGGCTTATCAATTGTCAAAAAAATTATTGATCTGTATGAAGGTAAAATATGGATAGAAAGTGAATCTAAAAAAGGAACCACTTTCTTTTTTGAATTGCATAAAAAACCTCTTTAAACGTTTAAAGAGGTTTTTTGATTTTAAATACAAACTACTAATTATCTACTATATCTTTTTAATTTTCTTTAATTTTATACACTAAAAATAGAATATTAAAAAACGTGCTTTTTAAATCTTCGATGTAATTTAGATTACTGTAGATTAGTTGTAATAATTTACGGTTTAAAGACTATTAAGAAGAAGTGTATTTAACTGAAAGTGTATATTTAAACAAAAAAATTCCTCATCAAGGTTGCAATGAGGAATTTCGAGGGACTCTTAAAAAATAAGTTTTAGTTTAGTTTTTAAATAATTTAAATGAGTTTGTTCCTCAAAATTAAAAGATTAGCTTCTTTTTTATAAATTAAATAGCTGAATAATTTTTCTACAACCATAAATAACACCAAAACAGCGATTAACGACAATTTAAAAAACAAAAATCTCAACATTAATACTAATATTGAGATTTCTTGGGAAATTTAAAGGGAAAGCTATTCCAAGTCGAATAGCTACGACTCAAAATTAATATTAGTTACTCAGAAAAGGAAAAGTAATCGATAATCAGAAATTAAAGTGTAGATAAAAGGTAATTTACTCCCGTTAAAAACACTCCATTAAAAAGAAAACCTCATTATTAAGGACTTAATAATGAGGGCTTGTAAAGAATCAGGGGGATACAAACAAACTACAAAATAACTATTTATTAAATATTTTCTTTTTTCTCGTTTTACACTTTAAATTTAAATAATTAACTAGTTTTCAGTCATTAGTATCGATCAACACACTCACTTTTATCGGTGAAATGTATTATTTCATAGATGAATTAAAACATCCTATACATATTTAAAAAAGTAATTTAATTTTAAGTTTAGTATTTAATACTAACTTTCTAAGGGGGGATACGGAGTTTGGCTAATATCTAGCCTCAAGATTTCCCGTTGAAATTGGGAGAAGGTATAAACTTGATAGTTTATGATAGATAAACGAAGCAACATTTTTACTAATTCTATGGAGCATTTCTACTCTATTTCCAAAGTACATTTCTAGTTTCTTGTTTTGTTTCAATTTCTTAATTAAATCATCAAAATCATCGAAATTAGAATCAAAATCAGCATCAAAATATCCGACATACTGTATCGTCGAAATACTGTAAAAGTACCGGGCACCAGCTTTAATTGCCATGGATTTTCCTTGATTCTTTTTCTTATTTATTACAGTAATTCTGTCGTTATATTCTTGCTTAAATTTTGTTAAAATATTTAGTGTATTATCTTCACTTCCATCATTTACAAAGCATATTTGAAAATCATTGAAATCTTTCAACCATTTTCTAAATGCCTCAACATTTAACCTCTTCTCTTCATTGTAACATGGAATAATGATACCTACCTTCATATAATTATTGTTTTTCAATTTCAAAAGTAGTCTCGAAATCCTCTCTTTCTTATCGAAAATCGACTAATATGTTTTTTTATACGTTAAATTGTAAATATCTTTAGATTAGTTTCTTGTCTATACTTATTAACTTTAGAAGTGAAACTAAGCCCCCACAAAAAATGAAAAGAACCTATAATAAGTACTTTCTCTTAGCCCTAGGGCTTGCTTTATTATTTCATGGTAGTGCTATCTTTTACACCATTGAACTCACTTATGATGCTTTAATTCATTTATTTTTTTCAGAGCATTATGCAAGTAATTGGCAGGAACCTTGGTCGTTTAAATGGTACACTGGGTTTACAGTTATGGGATATCCTCCTTTAGTTCATCAAATGCTAGCCATTCTTTCATTTATTGGCGGCTTTAAATTTGCTCTTTATAGTTTCTCGTTTATTATTATCATTTTGTTCACCTCAGGGGTATATCGATTTAGTTTGCTACTTACTCAAAACCAAGATTATGCTGGTTTTGCAAGTATGTTTGCAATCTTTTCTTCGGTATTTATTGAAACATTTCATCTGTTTGGTCAACTTCCAACGCTTACAGGAATTTCTCTATTAATGCATTCTATACCTGAAATATACTTATGGATAGTAATGAGAAAAATAAGGTATTTAGTTTCTTCTTTTCTTTTAATGGGCTTAATGGTATGCTCTCATCATGTTACCCCAATTTTTGGAATGGTCTTTTTTATATTCCCTTTAATAGGATTAGCTGTGATGGACATTTGCAAAAAAATTAAAGGAAACTACTCCTCTATTCGATTTTTATTTTTCGTTCAGCAATTATATAAATCGTTAAAGCCCGTTTTAATATTTGGTTTTGGCTCATTAGTTATTATGATAGGAAGTATATTACCTTACTGGATTAATACTAAGAACAACCCAATAACACAAGTTCCTATTCCCCATGGCTCTCGTGATAATTTCTTAGAAGTATTATCATCTGGCCTCGTGTTCTTTTTGATTCCTTATGGTGTTATTTTAACGGTTTTCCCATATATATTCTATCGTTTCTTTAGTAAGCGCTTACTATTCTTTGGTATTTCATTTTCTATGTTGGTTCTTTTAGGAACTGGAGGTACTACTCCCCTACCTAAAATGATACTTGGTGAAAATGCTTTTTCAATTTTAACACTTGACAGATTTACATTTTGGGCCTCAATTATGAGTTACCCTATAATGGGAGAATTCTTTATGAGAATCCTAAAAAAGGACTATAAGGTTTATTTAAAAAGAAAGTTTGGCCGTATTTATTATGGAACGATTATCATATTTCTTGGCGGTATTGCCATGTATTTCGCCATTTTCACCACAAATCTTGGTAAATTTCGTCCTAGCCAACCTCCCGCCATTAAAATGCTCCCAATTATTAACTTTCTTAATCAGGATATGCATTACAAGTGGAGATACCTTCCCTTGGGCTTCGGCGATCAAATGGCATGGCTTTCTTTACAAACTCAAGCATTAACAGTTGATGGAAATTATCATTCAGCAAGACGACTTCCTGAACTCACAACAAAAGCAGTTGAACGATTGGAGAACTCCAAATTTAGAGGTATTGAAGGAATCGGTTCTTTACAGCAATTTCTCGCAAACCCAGATAAATTCAACTTAAAGTATATCTTTTCTAATGACAAATTTTATGATCCTATACTTTACTTTACTGGTTGGGAAAAATTATCATATTTAGAAAATGGAATCATGGTATGGGAAAAAAAGAATGTAAATCCATTACCTGTAATTCTAACTAAAATAGACACTCCTATGTACCAGAAAATTATTTGGTCTTTTGTTCCTATTAGTTACGTTTCCTTAGGTATTATCTGGTTTATTATAACTTTATTTTTTCCAAACAACCATTATACGTTTCACACTGGATTTATTGCAACATCTGTTCGATTTTCCAAAGCACTTTTCGTTTATAATGTGGTTTTAATCATTTGCGCATTTTATGGCATGTATTTGTTTTACATTCATAATACTACCCAAATATCCTCTGAAAACGTGGTTAAAGCTTACTTCGACGCTTTAGATTTTAAAAGATTTACACAAGCGCATGCTTACTTAGACAAAAATTCAAAAAAATCCCTGGATCAATTTATGTTAGAAATATCAGTCACCGATGGACTATTGAGTTCCTATGCTAAATTAGAGGATATTGAAACGAAAATTATTAATAAAACAAAGGATACCACATATATTGAAACAAAAACCAAATGGATTACACCGCTTGAAATCATAAAAAAAAGTGAAATAATTAAAACTGTTAAAAAGAAGCATAAATGGTTTGTTGTTCCAAAGAAAAATGAAAAATACACCCCTGCCAATTTATTCTTTGACATTCCTGAAACAACGTTTTATAATCAAGGTAGAAGGAAAATAACAACGCAACAGACGAATCATGAAGATATTTTACCACAGCCAACTATTTTTATAGAAGAGGCCAAACTGGTATATAACAACAACCAATACTATGTTTTAGGTGAAATGCAAAATGTAGACTACTTTCCAGCTGCAGTAAGCTTGAAAGCTATGCTCTACGATGATGATGATAACGAATTAGCTTCGTACAGTTCAAAATTTCAAAATAAACATTACTTAAATCCTTTTGAGAAATCTATGTTTAAAATAGGTTTTGAAGAAGTTGCCTGGATAGACTCAGATAAAGAAGATACAAGTTTTAATCCTGATGAATTTCACATTAAAATATTTGACACAAAACCTTCAAAATTTGTAATCCATGCAAGTACAACTACAGCCATTAAAAACTTATATCAATACTCTCAAATAAACGATTTATACTGTACAGAAACCTCTGTAAATGGTATGTTATTTAACGCTGGTCATAGAGAAGTTACGATTCCTCAATTACTCTTTGCTTACTACGACAAAGATGAAATCATTTGGATTGATCATCAATTTATTCAGGAAAGTATTCGACCACATAGAAAAAGAAGCTTTACTCATATTTTACCTGATATATCAAAGGTAAAAGTTATCTCTAATACAACAAAAAGTAGTTATGTAAATGGAGTTAGAAATGAGAAATCCATAAGAGATCGAATTGATATGTACGATTCAATAATTGGACATAAAACCATGATTAATAGAAACCAATATAACATAAAATTACAAGTATCAAACTTTATCGGAAACTAACATATGTCAAGAACTTTATATTTACTATTACTTTTACTTTCGATATCTTGTAAACAAAATACAGATTCCATACCCATAAAAGTCCCTGATGTAGATTTTGAATGGCAAAATATGGTATCAGAAACCTCTGTGCAAGAGCGAATAGATCTTACCATATCGGGTAAATTCGAATTAGAATATTTGCATTTAGGCATATCGAATGACTTCGGAGGTTCGTTAATAATACCGAAGAAGAAAGGAAACAGCACTTTTGTATTTTCACTTCCAGAAAGTTTTTCAAAGGTATCAGGAATATTATCGTACTCTTTATCTTATTATAATCAAGTTATTGATAATGGCAGTATTAATATTCTCCCTAGCGAAAACACAGTTCTTTTAGAAACCTATTGTGGGCCTTCTCATATGGTTGCTTCATTAATTGATTATTCTATGATTGTGGTTATTCCAAACGATATTTATGATAATCCTAATTCTGGTGAACATTATACAGTTGAATTCGATACCAAAACAGAGGTTGAAGAATTTGTTCAAACTGAAGAACTTCTAAGTCACCGAAGAATTTACAGTAGGCTAAAAAAAGGCAAAGTTCTAGCTAAGGCATATATTGACACTGTTAAATCGAAAGTATCTGATGTCATTATTTGGGCAAATAATGCTACAGATTTCACGATTAGTTATACCCGAAACACAAGTTATTCAGATGGAAAAGAGTTAACCACTTTGAAAACATCTGTGATTAAAGATGAATATGGTAATATTATTGAAAATGGAACTATGGTCAGCTTTTATTTAACTCATAACAATACCCATTTAAAAGTCTATGGTAAAGTAATTAACGGTATTGCGACTGCCCAATTTGTTCACCCTGAAGTTGAAAGAGAATATTCAGTTCAAGCATTTGTAGAAAATGTTAGTTCGAGTAACACTATAAAAATAAAGTATACCCCCTCTACCTTTTAAGAATGAAAAAAACTATCGATAAAAAAAGAAGATTAAAGCAAATAGCTATCATTATACTTTTCGTGATAATTAATTTTGGAATAGTAAGTCTATTATCCACTATTTATTATGAATTCAACTCTGGCGCAGACAGAAGCAAACTTCTGCATATAGACCTGCGTGTGAACGATTATTATCAACCAAAAATTAAAATCAATGGCGAGGATACGGAAGGAAGAATTCCTAACAGAGAAATCATTAAAAATATTAGAGAAGATTATCTAAAATCATGGTACGTAAAAAAATATGCTATACAGAACAATGACCCTAATGCCATTGAAGATTTTTATACGGATTCAGCCCAGGTCAAAATACAGCGTATAATAAAACATAATATTGCCAATAAAGTAAATGTTCGTTCAACAAGTTTAGGACATGATTTAACCATTAAATTTCTATCTGAAGATGGTCAAGTTGCATATATTGATGACAAAAATGTTCAAGAATACACGTACTATTTTAAGGAGGACAAACAGGTTCACGGGGAAACTACTTCAAAAAATTACAGATCTATATTACTTCTGGAAGATGGCTTTTGGAGGGTAAGACATTTGAAAAGTTCAATCGAAGAAGAAAGTGAAACTATCGAAAATGACATAGAGGAATTCATAGAAGTTGAAAAGGAAATTACTCATATAGTCGAACCGAAACAGACAGTTTATCGTCTTACTAAAATTTATAATACCACCAAAGAAAAACTCATAGCACTAAATCCAAGTAAAAAAGGATTAAAGAATAATATCCTCGTAAAAAATGACACAATATTAGTTGATGTCATTAAAGAGCAAATAAAAGTCAACAAAGAACAAGTAGAAAGTAATTCTACTCACTTTCCGAATGAGTTTAAAATAAAAGGAATCAACTACTACCCTCAAAAAACGCCGTGGTTTGAATTTTGGACAGAACATGATACAATTACCATTAACAAAGATTTTCAATTAATTAATAGATTAAAATTAAATACCATTAGGATTTTTATTCCCTATGAATTATTTGGAAAGGAAAAAGTTTCAAAATCAGAACTAAAGAAACTTATAAAAACTTTGGATCTTGCCTATAGAAACAACTTAAAAGTAATCGTTACATTTTTCGATTTTTATAGTAATTATCAAGTTCTAGATTATACCATCTGTGACAGACATATTGAAAAAATAATAGGAACAATTAAGGATCATCCCTCACTATTGCAATACGATATTAAAAACGAACCCGATTTAGATTTCAAATTATATGGAAAACAAAAGGTTATAAACTGGCTTAGTTTTATTGCCAATAGAATGAAAAATTATGATAACAAAACCCCAATAACCATTGGATGGTATTCTCCAAAAGAGGCTGTAAATTTGAGTAAGAAATTAGATTTTGTTTCCTTTCATTATTATAAATCTCCAGAAGAATTTTCGGCTATATTTAAAAACTTAGAAAAACAAGTTGATAAACCAATTGTAATCCAAGAATTCGGGAAACATTCATATAATAGTATTTGGAATCTATTCAGAAATAGTAAAAAAAAGCAAGCCAACTATCATAAAGAAATACAAAACAGTTTTAAAGAAAATGGTGTTGAACATTTTGTTAGTTGGACTTTGTATGATTTCCCTAAAATAGACACCAAAATATTTGGAAGAATGCCTCATAAAATTGGTCCACAAAAAAACTATGGTTTTGTAGATGTAAAAGGAAAATTAAAACCAGCTTCAAAATACATTTCAGGACCTTCCAATTAAATGCCAATTTATTTAAGGGATGCTAGGTATATGATACTAGGGAAAATACTAGGTTCTGTTTAGGGATATTCCCTATCGTGTATGTAAATAAATTTTACAAAATTTGCCGTGTCTTAGAGTCGGGGGGGACTTTGAGCGATATGTTTTTTATAGTTACCCATTCTAACCAGAGTGGGTTTCTTTTTTCCTCTTAACTACACTAAATGTTTACTTGTCGAAACAAGACTTGTTAAACAACTTATAATCATAATTTTAACAAATAAATAAAAACCAAAATGTAATGAAATTAGGTATTGTATCATCCTATCCCCCGAGCAAGATAACGCTAAATGAATACGCCTACCATTTGGTTAAAAGTTTTGTTACTTTAGATCAAGTTGAAGAAGTTATTTTATTCTGTGATTTCACTACAAAGAATAAAGTACTTGATTTTCCTTATTCAGAAAAAGTTACAATTGTAGAATGTTGGAGGTTTAATAGTTATAACATATTATTTTCCGTGTTAAAAGCTATAAAAAAATATAAACCAGATAACGTATTGTTCAATTTACAGTTCATGAAGTTCGGAGATAAAAAAATTCCTGCGGCGCTAGGTTTATTGCTTCCTAAAATCACAAAAATGCGAGGTACTCCGAATACAGTTTTAATTCATAATATACTAGAGGCTGTTGATTTAGAAAGTGCTGGGTTTACAAAAAATCCCATTTTAAAAGTTATATACAATATAATTGGTTATACTTTAACAAAGTTTATCCTCAATGCTAATACTGTTGCAGTAACCATTCCGAGGTATAAAGGTATCCTTGAAAAAAAGTACAAGGCAAAAAATGTCGAAGTCATTCCTCATGGTACATTTGAGGTAGCTGAGAAACCAGATTATAAAGATATCTATGAAAGGAAAAAGGTAATGACTTTTGGAAAGTTTGGAACTTATAAAAAAGTTGAAATTTTAATTGAAGCCGTTGAGCGCGCAAGACAATCAACAGGTGAAAAAATTGAAATTGTCATTGCCGGTACCGATAATCCTAATACCATTGGATATTTAAAAAGTGTTCAAGAGAAATATAAACATATATCAGATATTACTTTCACAGGATATGTTCCTGAAGAAGATGTAGAACGAATTTTTGTTGAAAGTACCGTCGTAGTATTTCCATATACCTCTACAACTGGAAGTTCGGGTGTATTACACCAAGCTGGAAGTTATGGGAAAGCAGTTATTTTGCCTAACATAGGTGATTTAAAAACACTAATGCAAGATGAAGGGTATGCCGGAGAGTTCTTTGATCCAGAATCAACAGACAGTCTGGCCGAAGCAATTGAAGCTATTATTGAAAACAACAGTTATCGCCTTGCATTGGAAAAAATTAATTATAAAGCCGCTACCTCTTTTCCTATGCAAAAAATATGTGAAATGTATGTAGCTACCTTTGAAAAGAAAAAGAGTCTAAAATTGGATAAAGCTTTAGTTTAACACTAAACATTACAATAAGCAAAAGATCATCGAATTGATGATCTTTTTTATTTTATATAACTTGTTGAATTACTATTTCTTCTTTATTTCACTTGACTCTTACTTTTAAGATAATAACTCAAGGTAAATAATAATAACATTGACATTAAGATTATCTGTACGTGAACAACCTGTTCCAAGGTATCATGGAAAAGAATTAACCCAGCCACTTGTAACAATCCGAAAATCATGGCAATAACAACAGGTAAGTATTTTGAAAGCGATAGGTAATAATATACAAATACATTCGCCAGTGCGAACAATGAAGTTGCTAAGGCGTATTTATACAATAAAGGTCCCATACTCAAATATTGTTTTCCAAATAATATTGCAATAATGGTCTTCGGAAACAAATAACAACCAGTAACTAAAGTTAAAGTTAAAAGCACTATAAACTTAAGGTAATTCATCAGTATCTTTTGAGGATCTCGACCTTCTTTTTTTGCCAAAATCACTTTAGGTAGTAAAACCATTACCAACATCCATATCACAAAATATACCACCCTTCCTATTAGCGCTAATGATGCATATAACCCTGCACTATTAGACTCAAAATAATGCTTAACAATTAAAATATCCGAATTATTAATAACTATTTGTGTTCCTTCATATAAAGCCGTTATTAACAAGAATTTATATATGGCTTTTGTTTCTAATTCGGTTAAAATTGATTTCTCCTTGAGACTTGAAAACCTGAACTGATTAGGAAAGAGTCCCAATAAAAATGAAAACAAAATACCTATAGTTACGGCTATGGTTGGATGTACAATATTGAAACCTATCAATACAAAAGTGAGTGATAGTCTTCCGAACATCTCTAATAAATAAGATTGAGATAAAGAAATAAACTCTTGTTTCCCCTGGTGCAATCCCCGTGAAACACTCATCACAAAATAAATAGGGACTCCCAATCCAAATAGAAAAAATATCAAAGGATTATTTAAACGAAAAATATCAATAAGTTGATCAGCAAATAAAATACATAAGAAACCGATAATCGCACTGAATAGCAATGTATACTTATAAATAACTTTCTTAAAATTATCTGTTCTTTCTGGAGGTATTTCTATCACAAACTTCGCGCACAATAACTGAATCGTCATGGCTAAAAAAGATAGTACCAATAGTAGGGTTATCAAAACCGCTACATCAGCAAATAAAACAGGTCCCAACCACCTACCCAAAATAAGATTATAAAGATAATTTCCTGCGTTTACAATCATAACACTAATCATAAACCATTGAGCAGAATTTATTTTTACAGTTTTATTTAAAATTGATACCTGCATAACTTTTTATTTTATTCTTTCAAAAATTCTCCTAGTCTAGGCTCATTCAAAATCCAAGAGATTTTATCATTTACATTCTTGAAGATTGAAAAGTTTTTATTATTTCTTGTCGCAATTTTACCTAACTCGTGAAGTGCATCAATCCCTGTAGTATCAATATCATTAAGTTCTTTTAAACTCAAAACCACATTTGAATCGTATTTAATTAGAGTTTTAAAATAAGAAAGTAAACTTTTCGAACTTTCCAATAATAGACTTCCTTTTAACTCATATTTCCCTTTCTTATAACTTATTTGTAGCATACAAAATTGATGTTTTATTTTTTCTTCAAAATTCAATGTTTCACCATCGTTTTTCTATTTGTTTCGACGGAATGCAACTTATTATAGATTAATGAAGTGCTAATATGTATTAACTTGGATTTAAAATCAAAAACCAAAAAGATGAGAAATAGAATAAAACTATTCCCCCTAAATTTATTACTATTCATTACTACAACGTTATGTGCACAATCTCCGATGTCACCAGGTTTTAATATGCTTGAAACAGGTAAGTTTGCCGAAGCAAAAATCTTTTTTGAAGAATACTTGAAAACTGATTCTGAAAATAAAACTGCAAAACTATGTTATGGAAGAGCCGTTGGTTTAAGTGGCGATCCTCAAAAAGCAAAACAAGTTTTCGGTGAGTTGTTAGAACTCGAACCAAAAAACCTAGAATTTAGAATTAATGCCGCTGAGTGTTTATTATGGAACAAAGAATTTGATGAGGCTCTTGTAAATTATTCTGATTTAGAAAAGAGTTACAATCCTAATCCTATTATTGAGCTAGGATTGGCCAACACTTATAGTAATTTAAAAAAATACAATAAAGCCATTCATCATTATAAAAAGGGAATTGCACTAAACCCTAAAATACTTGGTATTTATATAGGTTTAGCATACACCTACCAAGCTAACAATGAAAATAAATATGCTTTAGAAACCATTGATAAGGCTTTGGAAATTGATCCGAAACATGAGCAACTATCAGGCCTTAAGAAAACAATTATTCAAAAATACAAGCCTCAAATAACACAAAAAGGTATAATTACCTCTGATAGTGGAGATAATCAATCATTAAATTCTAGAACAGAATTAAACTATCCTTTATCTACCAAAACTAGTATTGGTGCATACTATCATTTTAGAGAATCGTCAAATACAGTTATTGACATTAATTCCTCAAGACAAAAAACTTTTGGAATAACTTCTTCCTATCAAATTACTAATAGAATAAACTTAATGGCCAATCTTGGTTATTTAGATATTGTAGGTGATAACTCTTATAATGACTTTATCTACAAATTTGGTTCCAACATAAAATTAAGCCATAATCAAGATTTAAACATTTATTATCAAAAGGAATATCATAATTTCAATGTACAATTAATAAACAGTGAAATAAGTCAGAATCATCTATTCGCAAATTATCACATTATTACCAAATATGATATTGGATTATTTACGCAATATTACTACACCACTCAATCTGACGATAATAAGCGTAATTTATTATTTACATCTCTTTACTATTTATTAAAGAAGAGTACGCCGATTAAAGTTGGTTTAAATAGTGTAATGATGAGTTTTGATAAAGAAAGAGCTGAAGTATACTTCAGCCCTGAAAAATATTTTGTATTTGAAGCTTTTGTAGATTTTAGCTTCACACAACCTACCACAAAATTAATTCTGGATGGTAACGCTGCTTATGGATATCAGATCATAAATTCCGAAAACAAACAACAAAGTTTTAGAATGAAACTTAATGTCGGTTATAAATTCAGCGATAACATAAGACTAATGACTTATGGTGAATACAGTAACCAAGCAGTTGGAAATGCTTCAGGATTCGAATTTAATGAAATAGGTATTGTTTTAAAATGTAATTTTTAATTCAATAGATTAAGTCTTTTCATTAATTCTGGTCTATTAGATCTACTTACAGGAATCACCTCTTTTTTAATAAGAACACTGTTATCCTCAATATCTATTATTTGTTTCAAATTAATAATATATGAGCGGTGAATCTTTAAAAAGAGGTCTTCTGGAAGTTTTTCTTCAATTTTCTTCATCGTAGTATGTACGATGTGATTCTTGGTCTCGGTTTTTATATTTATATAATCACCTTTCGCTTCTATTAAATAAATGTCTGGTATCAATATTTTAACCAATCTTCTATCAATATTTACATATAACTCATTCTTTTCCTCCTCATTCTTTTGTTCTCCATTACTAGATGCTTGTTTCTTTACATCTAACTTAGTAACTGCTTTTATAAAGCGAGGAAATTTAACTGGTTTTACCAAGTAATCTATAATACACTTATATTCGAATGCATTTAATGCAAAATTCTCATCAGAGGTTGTTAAAATAATCTTTGGAGGGTTGTTAAGACTATCTATGAAGTCAAAACCACTTAATTCAGGCATATGAATATCTAAAAACACCAAGTCCACTTTATTGTTATTAATAAAGTCTATAGCATCCAAAGCATTGTCAAAGGTTGATTGAATATTTAAGTAATCTAATTTGGAGCAATACTTCTCTATAATTACTCTTGCTAGTTCATCATCGTCAATTATAATTGAATTAATCATTTATATTTTTTTAAGGAATTGTTCGATTTTAGTTAAAATATCAATAAAGTCATCTGATAATTCCGTGGAACCTTTTAAAAGCTTCTTTTCGAATTCAGATGCGAGCAAATAGCCTTCTTCTAAATTTAGAAGATTTACCTTATGTTTTAATTTATGAACAATTTCGGCCGTCTCTTTGTATTTCTTAGCCTCAAATGATTCGTAGAAAAGTTTTTGTTCGGTGGGGAACTCTTTTTTAAGAATATTTACCATCTGATTTTTAAAATCAGCGTCATTGTCACATATCTCATCAAACTTCGATAAGTCGGGCAATTTTTTCATCATTAATACTAATTATGTACTAAATATAACTCAAAAAAAATAATATTCAAAACAAGAATGCTAATAAACAGCAATTTAAGTATTAAAAAGTGTCGACGAATGGTAGCATTTACTAAGTAAATTTAATTTAAAATATGAGTATAAAAAAACTCCTCATTACAATGAAGTAATGAGGAGTTTTAAAAAGAAAGGCAACGACCTACTCTCCCACCAGTGGCAGTACCATCGGCGCTAATGGGCTTAACTTCTCTGTTCGGAATGGTAAGAGGTGAGCCCCATTGCTATAATCACCTTAAATCGTTTCAGTATGTCTCAACTGTATTAGTTAACATATTGCTAAAATCATATCGTTTTTTTATCAAGTATACTCTGATAATAAAGAGTGTCCTTCTCCCTCCTTACGAAGGGAGAGGATCGTACATAAGCCTATGGGTTATTAGTACTACTCGGCTA